>NZ_KB890760.1 GCF_000373245.1 Echinicola pacifica DSM 19836 | reverse complement strand
TTCCTGTGCTTGCCTTATCTACTACAGAGGAATGCACGTGACCAATTACTATTACCGCAGGCCATAGACTATATATATACCTATATACAATCCTAGAGCTCAACGAATCTTCACAAGTAAGTAAGCTTGGAGCCTAAACCATGGAAATGTAAAACCTAGCCACATAGCTCTTATTAATGTACATTAATTTGGTGAGGGGCTATTACTATTGCCGCAGGGCATGGGCTATAAAAAACATGCTATATCTTGGCTAGAGGCAAAAAAAATCCCGTGAGCGGCTTGGCTACACGGGATTTATTATGAGGGCTAAACCCTGATTATTTCATTATTGTCTGCTTCCGATCCGGACCGACAGAAACCATCTTTATAGGCACATTCAATTCCTTTTCGAGGAAGGACACATAGTCTTTCAACTCGGTAGGGAATTCATCGTAACTATTGACCTCGCTGAGGTCTTGGTGCCAGCCTTTGAGGGTCTGGTAAACGGGCTCAAGCTCAACTTCACCAATTTCAAATGGTAATTGATCGATTACTTCTCCGTCTTTCACCTGGTAATGCGTGCACACCTTGATTTCATCAAAGATATTCAGCACATCCGCCTTCATCATGAAGAGTTGGGTAACGCCATTGATCATTAAAGAGTACTTCAAAGCAGGAAGGTCAATCCAGCCACATCTACGAGGTCTTCCCGTGGTGGAACCGAACTCATTGCCTTCTTTTCTCATACGGTCGCCATCTTCATCAAATAGCTCTGTCGGGAAGGGTCCGCTACCTACTCGTGTACAATAGGCCTTGAATATACCAAATACCTCGCCGATCGCAGAAGGAGCGACGCCAAGGCCGGTACATGCCCCTGCGGCCATGGTACTGCTACTTGTCACGAAAGGATAACTTCCAAAGTCGATATCCAGAAGGGATCCCTGCGCGCCTTCGGCAAGTATTTTCTCCCCGGCAGCCAATGACTGATTTACATCGTACTCACTATTTACCAGGTTGAGGGTTTTGAAAAATTCAATCGCTTCGAAGAATGCACGCTCAAGGCTAGGCAATTCGGAGGCATCAAAGTCATAAAACTTCAGTACGGCCTTATGTTTTTCGACCAAGGCTTGGTATTTATCTTTGAAGTCCGGGCTTAGGATATCCCCTACTCTCAAGGCCACTCTACCGATTTTATCCTGATAAGTGGGTCCAATGCCTTTCAGTGTCGATCCAATTTTTTTGTCGCCCTTGGATTTTTCATAAGCAGCATCCAGCAACTTATGCGTTGGGATGATGATGGTGGCTTTTTTGGAAATGAATAGGTTTTGCTGAAAAGCAATATTGAATTTCTTAAGTCCTTCAATTTCTTTTCGCAGGACCACAGGGTCCAGTACCACACCATTTCCGATTATATTTTTGAGGTTTTCCCGGAAGATACCACTTGGGATCTGATGAAGCACATGCTTAATACCATCAAATTCCAATGTATGACCGGCATTAGGACCTCCTTGAAACCTGGCGACCATATTATATTTCGGCGCGAGGAAATCAACTACTTTACCTTTGCCTTCATCTCCCCACTGTAGGCCTAAAAGAACGTCCATTTTCATTTTAATAATTATATGTCTTAAGTTATTTATCTCAAATTCCGCGTGAAGTTTGCAATAACAAAAAAAAATAGCAACTTAATGCTACTTTTTTTATGGTTAATCTATCAAATTTAAAATAATAATTAGGCCAAAACTTCTGATTTAGCTGCATCCAAGGATTCAAACACCTTGAATATATTATTTAATTTGGTGATGATCAAAAGCTTTTTCACGTGCTCTGAGGGGCTTGAAAGGTAAACCTCTCCCCCCGAATTTCTCATTTTGGTAAGCATAGTAATCAGCACACCGATTCCGCTGGAACTAATATAACGTACTTCTGCCAGATCAATGATACAAATTTTAACTTTATTCTGCACTGCATCCGAAATCACTTCTACGAGTTGCGGGCCTCCTTGGTCGCCGATAAGGTCTCCCTGGATCGCCAGAATAATAGCATTTCCCTCTCTATGAGAATTATAAGTTAGTTTCATACGGTCACTTTGTTTTCACAATCCTTTTTGGTGCAATTTCCATACAATATCAAAGAATGGTGAAGAATATTAAAATTCAAAATTTCACCCACTGTATTTTGGATATTTTGGATACGAGGATCACAGAATTCCATTACCTTATGACATTCGGTACAGATCAAGTGATCATGTTGCTTGTATCCATATGATTTCTCATACTGAGCGAGATTTTGGCCAAACTGATGCTTGGTCACCAAATCGCACTCGACCAACAGATCCAGGGTATTGTAAACAGTAGCTCTACTCACCCTATAGTTCTTGTTTTTCATGCTAATGTATAGGGATTCCACATCAAAATGGCCACCCCTTCCATAGATTTCTTCAAGAATCGCATAGCGCTCGGGGGTCTTCCTAAGCTTTTTGTTTTCTAGATAAGCTGTAAATATCTTCTTTACCTCTTCGAATAGCTTTTCATTCAAGGCCATCTTTTTACTCCTTTGTTTCTACAAATATACATTTCTTATTTAGAAAAGATTCAAATAAGACGGGACTAATTAATCAAAGCGCGTGACTTTAATCACTCCCTGGACCTCCATGAGGTTAGCGATCAGGTTATCCAAATGATTGGTACTGTGGACGTAAAGCTTAATACTCCCCTCAAAAACCCCACTATCAGAATCCACCGTAATAGATCTCATATTAACTTTAAGTTCGTTGGAGATCACCCGTGTCAGGTCATTTATAAGGCCCACGCGATCGGTTCCCACGATTTTCAGCCCAGCCAAGAAGGCTATCTGCTGCTGGCTGGTCCACCGCGCCTTGATCACTCTATTTCCATGATTGGAAAGGAGCTCCAGGGCATTGGGGCAGGAGGTACGGTGGATCTTGATGCCTTCATTGACCGTCACAAAGCCAAATACATCATCTCCAGGAATAGGATTACAGCATTTTGCCAGAATATAATCCACCACATCCATATCCTCGCCGATCAGTAGCTGGTCATGGTCAGGCCCCTTGAGGTTCTTGATCTCCTTGGTGAAGGAGGACTCGTCGGTCACATTTTGAAGGGGACTTTTGGTCTTTTTCTTCTTTATCTGCTTAAACTCCTTAAAGCTCTTGATGGAGGTGGGATCAATAATTCCCTTCCCTACCTTGAAGTAAAATTCACTGGCTGTTTTGGTTTCGAAGAAAGCGCGCAATTGTTCGACCACGACGGAGGAAAACTCCATTTTCATCTGCTTTAGTTTACGCTGCACGATTTCTCGGCCGTCCACCATGAGTGATTTTTTCTCCTCTTTGAGCGCATCTTTGATTTTGGCTTTGGCTCGGGAGGTGATCACGGAGCGCAGCCAATCTTCAGTAGGCTTCTGCTTATTGGAGGTAAGAATTTCTACTTGATCGCCATTTTTCAACTTATGATTGATCGGCACCAAGCGCTGATTGATTTTGGCTCCTATGCACTTCTCTCCTACCTCTGAGTGGATTTCAAAGGCAAAATCCAGCGCAGTAGCACCAAAAGGCAATACTTTCAGATCCCCTTTAGGGGTGAACACAAAAACTTCATCCTGGAAAAGGTTTCCTCTGAAATCGTCCATAAACTCTATGGCTGACCCGTCATTGGACTCCAATAGGGTACGCACCTGAGTAATCCACTCATCCAAACCAGAGCCGCTTTTAAGAGCACTGACTTCCTTCTCCTTATACTTCCAGTGGGCGGCATACCCACGCTCAGCGATATCATCCATTCTGCTGGTCCTGATCTGCACTTCCACCCACTGCCCTGTATTGCTCATAACGGTGGTATGCAGGGATTCGTAGCCATTGGCGCGAGGTGTGCTGATCCAATCCCGCAGTCTATCAGGATTGGGTCTATAAAAGTCTGTCACGATGGAATACACCTGCCAGGAGTCCGCTTTTTCATTATCAGGATCAGAATCTATGATCACTCGAATGGCAAACAAATCATACACCTCTTCGAAAGGGATGTTTTGTTTTTTCATTTTATTATAGATCGAATAGACCGATTTTGGTCTTCCTTTGATGGTGAAATTGAAATTCTGAGCAGTCAGCTCCCGCTCCAGTGGAGCGGTAAAGCTTTTGATAAATTTATTTCTTGAGAGTCTGGTTTCCTTGATTTTGCCGACAATAAACTGATAGGTCTCCGCATCGGTGTATTTCAAATAGAGGTCTTCCAGTTCGGACTTGATGCTATAGAGCCCCAGTCTATGCGCCAATGGGGCATAGAGGTACATGGTCTCGGAGGCGATTTTCAGCTGTTTATGGCGAGGCATGCTTTGTAAAGTCCTCATATTATTCAGCCTGTCGGCCAATTTTATGAGTATTACCCTCACATCATCCGAGAGGGTAAGGAGCATTTTACGGAAATTTTCAGCCTGCTGGGAGCTACCATAGTCGAATACTCCGGAGATCTTAGTGAGTCCATCGATGATTTTGGTGACTTTAGGGCCAAATTCTCTTTCGATATCTTCCAGCTCCCACTCGGTATCCTCAACCACATCATGGAGCAGTGCCGCCACGATGCTGGTGGTACCTAAACCGATCTCTTCCACACAGACAAGGGCTACCTCCAGGGGGTGATAGATATAGGGCTCGCCGGATTTCCGGCGCATTTCTTTATGAGCCTCACTGGATACATTAAATGCTTTTTTGATGATTTTAGCATCGCCATCTTTCAATAAAGGCTTAGCCAATTTCAAAATTTTGCGGTACCGCTTTAATATTTCTTTTCTTTCTACCTCTAAATCTACTTTTATCATGCTTTTGTGTAAAGCTATATTATCTGAGTCCATATTTTGAATTTTGCTTTCCTGATCCTAGCAAAGTGAATACTAATTTGAGTTTTTTTTCTCAAATGCCCATCCAAAGAGGTTTTATATTTCCTTTTTGGGCGGGCTTTTTTTTCGGCGGAAATCCCAAGCTGAAATTTTTTTTACATTATTTTCATTTTTTTTCTGGTGAAGTATTGCAGATATAAAATCCTTTATTACCTTTGCATCCACATTAAGGAAGCAACGAAGGAAACAACGAAGCTTTCAAAGTTCTTATATGCGGATGTGGCGAAATTGGTAGACGCACTAGACTTAGGATCTAGCGCCGCGAGGCATGGGGGTTCGAGTCCCTCCATCCGCACTATTCAAGCAGCCCTCAATCCCGAGCCAACACCCACAGTCTCCCGATGTCATCGGGAAGTCGGACGGGGAAGGTGTCGAGGTTGAGGGTTTTTAGTTTATAGCAAATTTTAATCAATACAGCCTTGGAAATCAAACTAGACAAGCAATCATCCAATCAAGCTTCAGTTAAAATTAGTTTAAATGAAGCAGATTATCAACCTAAAGTTGATGCCAAACTCAAAGACTATGCTAAGCAAGCCAATATAAAAGGCTTCCGTCCAGGCAAAGCTCCTTTTGGAATGGTTAAAAAAATGTACGGAACGTCTGTATTAGTTGAGGAAATCAACGAGATCCTCTCCAAGGAATTGAATAATTACCTTAAAGAGCAGACTTTTAAAGTACTAGGTGACCCACTTCCTGTGATCACTGACGCGGATGCTATCGACTGGAAAAACCAGACAGACTTTGAATTTGAGTACAAAATCGGTTTTGTAGAGAAAGTGGATATTACACTTGATGACTCTATCAAAGCTTCCGACTATAAACTCAAAGTAGATAAAAAAGCGATTGAGGATGCTGTAGCCAACCTTAGAAGCCAGTACGGTAAGATGACTAATCCTGAAGAAAGTCAGGAAAATGACTTCCTTTACGGGGACCTGAAAGCGGAAGATGGATCATACGATAAGGCTTTATCTATTCCTCTTTCTAAATTGGACGGAAGATCTGTTAAGAAATTCATCGGTGTAAAAGCGGGTGATGTGATCGAATTTGATCCTTCTAAAGCCATCAAAACTGACCTTGCAGAGATACTGAATGTAGAGGCTGAGGAGGCTGAAGCTATTGGAGGAAACTTCATCTTCACTATCCAAAACATCAACCGTACAGAAGATGCATCTATGGATCAGGAGTTTTTCGACAAGGTATTTGGTCCTGACCAAGTAAGTACTGAGGAGGAATTCAAAGCCAAGATAGAAGAGATTCTTTCTGAGAACTATAATAAGGAGACTAAGGTATTCACCGAGGAGAAAATCAAGGATACCTTAACTGAAAAAGCAAAAATTGATCTTCCGGAGTCATTCCTTAAGGAGTGGTTATTGAAGGCCAATGAGGGCAAAGTAAGTGAGGAAGATGTGGAGAAAGAATACCCTGTATATGCTAAGCAACTGACCTGGTCACTTATCTCTAACAAGATCGCTGAAGAGAACGAAATCAAAGCTGAGCATGAGGAGGTAATTGCCAAAACTCAGGATATGGTAAGAGAGCAGCTTGCTTCTTCTGGCCTTGGAGCGCAGATGGAAGATAATATGGAAATGTTTGTCAACAATTACCTACAAGGCAATGAAGGACAAAATTACATGCAAATGCTTACTGCTGTTCAAAATGACAAAGTCCTTGACTTTGTGAAAGATAAGATCAGTCTTAAAGAAGAAAAAATCGATGTTGAGAAGTTTAAGGAGTTAATCCAAAACTAATTTTCAGAATAAATCGTTATTAAAAAGTCCTTTCTTAAGGGCTTTTTTTATTTTTGTACAAATTCAAAAAAACGACAAGATGATTAATAAAGACGAGTTCAGAAAATATGCCATCCACAACCAAGGCGTAAGTGGTACTGCCTTTGATCAATACACCTCTCAAATCGAAGGGATGACCCGTTCGGTAATTGAGGAGCGACCTACCAATTTCAGGGAGATCGATGTATTTTCTCGATTGATCATGGATAGAATTATTTTCCTTGGCACCCAAGTGGATGACCATATCGCCAATATCATCACTGCACAGTTACTGTTTTTGGAATCAGTGGACAGCAAGAAAGACATCTTACTATATATCAATAGCCCGGGGGGATCAGTATATGCTGGCCTAGGAATCTATGATACAATGCAGTATATTAACCCAGAAGTGGGCACGATATGCACAGGCCTTGCCGCTTCGATGGGAGCAGTTCTATTGGCTGGTGGTGCTGCTGGTAAGCGCTCTGCCCTCCCCCACTCCAGAGTCATGATCCACCAGCCACTAGGCGGTGCACAAGGTCAGGCTTCGGATATCGAAATCACTGCTAAGCAAATATTGATATTGAAACAAGAGCTGTATGAGATTTTAGCGAAGCATTCAGGCAAGGACATTGAGGAGATTGAGAAAAACTCTGATCGTGATTACTGGATGAGAGCACCTGAGGCGAAAGAATATGGCCTTATCGATGAAGTATTGACTAGAAAATAAATATCATGGCGCAAGTAACGTGCTCCTTCTGCGGGAGAAACAAAAAGGACGTGGATCTGATGGTCTCGGGAATTTCAGCTCATATCTGTAATTTCTGTATCGATCAGGCCTACCAAATCCTTGGTGAAGAAGAAAAAACGAAAAAGCATGATAAGCAGCCTAAGTTTAAACTAAAGAAACCAAAGGAGCTCACCACCCATCTCAACAATTATGTGATCGGACAGGATGAAGCAAAGAAAGTTCTTTCTGTAGCAGTTTACAATCATTATAAAAGGTTATTACAAAAAGAGGATAAGGACGAGATTAAGATTGAAAAATCGAATATCATCATGGTGGGAGACACTGGGACGGGTAAAACCTACCTGGCCAAGACCCTCGCCAAAGTCCTGGAAGTACCTTTCTGCATCGCTGATGCCACGGTACTTACCGAAGCCGGCTATGTGGGAGAAGATGTGGAAAGCATCCTTACCAGACTGTTACAGTCTGCTGACTATAATGTGGAAGCTGCAGAAAGAGGCATCGTATATATCGATGAGATTGATAAGATCGCCCGTAAATCTGACAACCCTTCCATCACTAGAGATGTCAGCGGCGAAGGCGTGCAGCAGGCCATGCTTAAGTTACTCGAAGGAACCGTCGTAAACGTACCACCGCAAGGAGGACGTAAGCACCCGGATCAGAAAATGATCGCAGTAAATACAGAGAATATTTTATTTATCTGTGGTGGTGCCTTTGATGGCATCTCTCGTCATATCGCCAATAGGCTGAACACCCAACCGCTAGGCTTCAGTAAGAAAACTGACCATGAGGAAGTGGATCGCAATAACTTATTGCAGTATGTGACTGCTCCGGATCTTAAATCTTTTGGGCTAATCCCTGAATTGATCGGCCGACTACCTGTACTGACGCACCTGGATCCACTGGATAAGGATACGCTGAAGAGCATCCTGACCGAACCAAGAAATGCCTTGACCAAACAGTACATCAAATTGATGGCAATGGAAGGGGTTTCCCTGGAGTTTGAAGAAAGTGGCATCGACTATATCGTAGAAAAAGCAGTGGAATACAACCTCGGAGCTAGAGGTCTACGCTCCATCTGTGAGGCGATCATCACTGACGCGATGTATGAGCTACCTTCTGATTCGGAAACGAAGGAACTGGTCGTTACCCGTAAATATGCGGAAGAACAGTTTGACAAATCAAAATTCAAAAAGCTACAAGTAGCTTAACAATAAAATCCCGGCCTTATGGTCGGGATTTTTTACTTTCAAAGCTTTCCATAATTAATCTGGCTGTTTCCTCAGAAGCTTTTAGCTCGCCCAGTTTTGACTTTATCGATTTATAGCCTTCAAGCATTTTATTTTTCTTCCCGGTAGATTCAAATAATGCAGTAAGTTCAGCATTCAGTCTGTCTGAATTATAATCATCCTGAATCAGTTCCGTCACAACCTCCTTCTCAGCGATGAGGTTTACCAAGGAAATATAGGGCACCTTAATGAGGTTTTTGGCTATGGCATAACTTATGGCACTTGTCTTATAGACCACCACTTGCGGCACATTAAAGAGGGCCGTCTCTAAGGTCGCCGTCCCAGAGGTCACCACCGCAGCATTGGCATAATGGAGCAAATCGTAAGTTTGGTCATAGATCACCTTTACCCCATGCGCCGTAGCCTTATCATAAATGGTATCGGAGAGGTTCTTCACTCCAGCAATTACAAATTGGAATTGCGGAAACTGACTGATCAAGACCACCATCTCGTCCAGCATATTCTCCACTTCCTGCTTTCGGCTTCCTGGCAATAGGGCTACAATAGGCTTATAACTCAGTTCATTTTTTTGATGAAAGAAATCATGTGCCTCAAACTTCCTGATTTCATCAAAGAGAGGATTTCCTACATAATTGATTTCCCAATCAAACTTTTGGAAGAAGGTTTTTTCGAAAGGAAGAATGGAATAGAGATAGTCCACGTTCTTTTTCAGCTTATAGGCACGCTTCTGATTCCAGGCCCAGACCTTTGGCGGGATATAATAGTGGACGACAAAGTCACTTTCCTTAGCGAATTTGGCGATCTTCATATTAAACCCACCATAATCCACAAGGATAAGCGCATCAGGTTTATAATGCGCCAAATCCTCTTTCACCATCTTAAGGGAGCTCAGCACTTTCCTAAAGCCAAACAGCACCTCTACAAAGCCCATTACGGCGACTTCTTTATAATGTGAGACAAGTGATACCCCTTCTGCGGCGGAATAGTCCCCAGCCATCCCTCTGAAGTCTGCGTCAGGATCTTTTTCTTTTAGGGCCTTGACCAAATTGGCTAAATGCATATCACCGGATCGCTCGCCGGCTATTACGTAATATTTCATTCCTTCGATTTTTGCAATTGCAAGTTACAATAATTGCATAGATTGAGCACTTGCTGCAAATCATCCTTTCCAAAAAAATAGAATGCATCAATGGTGCTTAAAGATGAAGATAATCCTTTTTACCTAATCAGGTAAAGAAACGCCATGCGAAAGTGACCAAGTCATATGAGGCTTCAATGCCTTAAAAAGATATAGCCTAAAAAGAGAAAAACCTCATTCCTGAGGTTTAAATATTATTCACCATAATACTCCACAAAATTCCGGGGAGTTTCATAAAGTTTCAACTTATATAAACCTCCATGGGGAGTGATCTCATCCACTGCGGGGCTGAGAATTTTCCAGAATTCCATGACGAGATTTTCACAACTAGCCATCTTTCCTTCCATAAAATCCACATCCAGGTTGAGGTTTTTATGATCCACACGCTGAATCACCAGGTTTCTGATCAAGGTAGAGAGCTGCTTAAGATCCACCACAAATCCCGTATCAGGATCAGGCAATCCCTTCACCGTCACGATGAGCTCAAAGTTATGTCCATGCCAGTTGGCATTGGCACAAGGACCAAAAACCTCTATATTCCTCTCTTCGGACCATTTTGGATTCCAAAGTTTATGAGCTGCGTTGAAGTGTTCTTTTCTTGAAACCTGTATCATGATTTAGCTTTCCAGTTTTTAAGATTGCAAAGATAGGAAAAAATCACCAGTTGATAGGTGAATAGAAATAGGAATAGGCCAAAATAATAAAAGCTCGTCCCCAGGGAGACGAGCTTTTAAAAATTTAAGTACCCTATTAATCTATATTCGGGTTATTTACGATTTCCTGATCAGGAATCTCGAAAGTCAATTGGTCGTCATTATAAGGAATAGAAAGACCAGGATAAGTCAGGTGGTTAGAACCCAAAGTGATGGTGCTTTTGTTACGCTTCATCAGCAAGTAACTTTTACCTTCACCCCAAAGTTCAATTCTCGTTTGAAGGATAATTTCATCCAACAAAGCCTGACCTGAAAGTCCATCAATATAAGAAGTATCAGGCACACGCTCGCTCATCACTGCTTTCAGGGAAGTCTTCGCTCCTGTTTCATCGCCGGATTTAGCGGCAGTTTCAGCATTAAGGAGGTAAATTTCCTCTATTCTCATATAGACATAATCAGTGGTGATGGAACGCTGTCCACCGATAGTTCTTCCTGGATCAAAGAATTTGTTCATTGCCCAGTAAGGGTTACCATCCCCATTTCTATCCAGGAACTGCGCCTTACGACCATCTTCTACTGGGATAGCATTATATAGGTCGGCATTGATCACCTTACCATCACCTACCCAAGCATAGCTATAGGTAAATGGATCCACCTGTCCCCACCAAGAAACAAGGTCCATGTCCATATCAAGCGTGATATCTACTCCCCACATCCATCCTGAGGTCTGGATATTATTGAAGCCATTAGTAGTAAGCTCCTCATTGGTAAGGATATTATAGGTAGAATTATCAATAATTGCCTGAGTAACGGTAGCCGCCTCAGTATTATTCCCCATAGCAGCATGCGTATAGGCTAATAATGCACGAGCAATATCGGTATTGACCTCAAATTTAGCCGTCCTATTATAGTTCTCTAAATTCTCGATAGCAAAATTCAAATCACTAAGGATCAAATTATAAACATCTTCTGTTGAGCTGAAAGGCTGAGCCTCCTGGTCAATAGAAGTATAAACTGGCAGGATGATATCAGAAGGGTTATATTCCTCAGCAAAGAAGTTCGCCAGGTAGAAATACCCATAAGCTCTAAGTGCTTTGGCCTGAGCCATAATCTGACGTCCTACTTCTGTTTCTGGAACAGCGTCTGTACCACCAAGTCCATCAATTACAGCATTGGCACCAAAGATCACCTTATAGTAATATCTCCAAGGAAGATAGTTCCTTATGTTAGTATTATTAATGGTTACCTGTAAGTCAGATACCTGAGCATACCAACCAAAACCTTTGGCTGAAAGTACCATATCACCGGATAGCATATCAGAGAAGATATCGTAACCTTTTTGACCAAAGTCATCATGAAGCTCATCATCTGGAGAGGCAGAAAACACTTGGTACATAGTTGAGTACACACCTTTCAATACAGAAAGCTGCAGGGAAGGATTGATCACTGAGATTTCCTCCACACGATCAGTAGATATTTGCTCAGTCGGCTGGGTTTCGAGGAAGTCCTCGCTACACCCAAATGCCACCAAAGCAACTGCTGATGTATATATTATATTCTTAAGTTTCATATCAGATCAGATTTTAGAATTTAATTTTCGCTCCAACAGTAAATGTACTAAGCGGAGAGTATCTGTAACGGCTGGAAGTACCCGCCTCATTGGTAGAAGGATTGAATCCTTTACGAGCAGAAGTGATCATAAGGTTATCACCTGCAACAAACAGATTCAAGTATTCTACACCATAAGGGCTCAACATCGCTTTAGGGAAGGTATATCCCAATCTGATATTTGACAAGTTCAGGTAATCAGACTTGGTCAAGAAACGAGTTGATGTAGAGTTTACGTTTTGATCATAGTCATTGGTCAGGCGAGGCACATTGGTGATATCACCTTCCTGCTGCCATCTGTCTCTGATGTCCACATGCCAGTTAGCATTACCTACCTGATCATTACTCATCAGATCTGCATATCTGTAATCATATGCGTATCCACCAAGGCTATATAGGAATAATACGCTAAGGTCAAACCCTTTATATCCTGCACTCAAGTTAATACCCCCCCGAATGGTTGGGATGGCAGATTTACCTACATATTTTCTAGCGGCATCAGCATAGGTAATAGTCGTACTTTGCTGAACGTTTGCTGCTGGATTTTTGCTCATATAATCCACCATATTAGTGATGATTTCATCATCCTGAGCTTCCATATCACCATTGATATCATCATAGTACATATTCCACATCGCTTCGCCAGTAGAAGGATCTACTCCAGCCCACTCTCTCATATAGAAATCATAGATGGAATGACCAGCAGATCTACCAAAATAACTTACGATCTCGATAGGCTTTTCAAATCCAGTACCTGGGTCGATAGGCATATGCTTCAGTTCGTTATTGATGATCTCCCCATTGATACCAAGATCAATATGGTAGTTTGCACCTTTGAGGATATGTCCTACAAGGTCAAACTCAAGACCAGCATTTATCAATACCCCATCATTCACCTGGATATATTCATATCCACCAAGAGATGGCGCTACAGTTCTTTCAAAAATCAGGTTACCTGTATTTTTGACATAATATTCTAAGCTACCATCAAGGTATTTGCCCACGCTGAATTCTGCACCAACCTGGAACATCTTAGAAGTCTCCCAAGTCAGATCTGGATTACCTTTCTCTGCAAAAGGAAGCGAAGGGAGTTCATTCAGGTTAGAAATATCATAGAGGTTATATCCAGGATATAGACCCACACCCGCTTGATCTCCAGTAAGACCGTAACTCGTCTTGAACTTCAAGAAGGTGAATACATCCTGGCTAGCCATGAAGTCTTCGTTAGAAGCCACCCATGCAAAGCCCAAGGCTCCAAAAGTACCCCATTTGTCATTCACAAATCGGGAAGAACCATCACGTCTTACCGTACCAGTTACATAGTAAGTATCCTTAAAGTCATAACTTACCTGACCGAAATAAGACTCCAATTGGTAATCTCTGGTATAAGAATAAGACGGGTTAGTCACCACGCCATTGTTCAATTCAACCCCGAAAGGATCGACTAACTGCTGCTTATATGCGCTTAGGTACTTACGGTTCCAAGAGCTACTTTCCTGTGCTAACATGGCCTCTAGTGAGTGATCACCAAAGTCTTTGGTATATCTCAGGATATTAGTCATATTATAAGAGAAGATCTCAGTTTTATCCTTGAAAATCGATCCATTCACACCAGCACTTGGGCCGTAGAATGGAGAATTTTGATCATCATATCCGGAGTTGGAGTACTGCCAACCGTAACGTGTTTCGAAACGAAGATTTTTGGTGAAGTCAACATTCAAATGAGCATTACCATTCACTTCATTGGTCTTACGGTTCATCACAGAATAAGTCGCATCTGCAATAGCGTTGGTCAAACCAGCGAACCCACGACCTTCGCCGTAATCATACTGATATCCACCATAGTAAGGATCAGGGATTTTGTTTCCTTCAGCATCTCTTAGGAAAAGAGGATAGATAGAAGGCATATTGTCCATAAACCAGAAGATACTTCCAGAATCAGAACTTTGTCCACCTGTATTAGTTTCAGAACGGGTATAGCCGATGTTTAATCCACCAGACAACCAATCTCTTACTTGGTGATTGACGTTCATTCTAGCAGTAACTCTTTCGAAATCAGAGTTAATAGAATACCCCACATCATTCAAATAACCGAAAGAGGTAAAGTAATTTACTTTCTCACTACCACCACCGATTTTTAAAGAGGCTTCAGAACGGTTAGAAGCTTGGAAAGCATAATCTTCCCATTTTTCCGGATCATATAATCTGTTCACTCCGTCTCTTACCATACCCGTTGCTGGATCGATAAGATCAGGTCCATCCACATCCCATAAGTTATACTTGGCATTCACACCATTTCCTGAGAATAGGTTGGCGTTGGCGTAAGCAGTAGGATCTGCTTGGCCTGTAGCTACCCCTCTATTTACTAAACCATTATAACCAATGCTGATATACTCCTCAGGATTGGAGATGGTTTCGTAACGAGGCAACATATCAAAGTTTTGACCTACTTTGCCGTCCACCTCGATGAAAGAAGAACCAGCTTTACCTTTTCTGGTGGTGATCAAGATCACACCATTGGCACCTCTAGAACCGTAGATTGAAGTGGCTGTAGCATCTTTCAGCACAGTCATATTATCTATATCGGCAGGGTTGATAGAGTTGATATTTCCAAAGAAAGGAACACCATCCACTACATAAAGAGGGTCTCTGTTACCATTTACTGAACCAAAACCTCTAATACGAACCTCAGCAGTAGAGCCTGGCTGACCAGAAGTGTTGATTACACGTACACCGGCCACTTCACCAGCAAGAGCTTGTGAAGCGTTAGATACACTTTTTCTTTCAATTAGTTCTGAATCCACTTCTTTCATGGATCCGGCAAAAGCTTGCTTGGTAGTGGTACCATAACCTACTACAACTACCTCATTCAACAGCTTCGCATCAGGTGATAATATTACGTCAATAGTTGACTTATTACCTACCTGAATCTCCTTGCTCTCCATTCCCATAAAAGAGAATACGAGAACCGCATCATTTCCAGCTTCTATGGTATAGTTACCATCCAGATCTGTAGCAGTACCAGTGGTCGTGCCTTGCACCAAGATAGAAACCCCAGGAATAGGACTTCCGTCTTCACTGGAAGTAACCGTCCCGCTAACCGAACGGCTCTGACCAAATGCCACAGCACTAGCCAGAAGGAGTGTTAGTCCTAGCAGTAAAACTTTCTTCATAATAATAAACTTAATTTTGGTTTAACAGCAGGCAATTTAATCGAATAACACCTAATATTCCAAAAAAAAATATTTTTTTTATAAATAGAACTTTTCTTAGGCATTAACTAAAGAGGGAATTTAAGACCATTAACAATACATTACACCATTTTATACCCCAACTAGTGTAATATAATTTTGTTTTAACATAAATTAACAGTACCTACAAAAATTTCATAATGAAATGCATTTACTTCTAGCCTATTGGTAGAACCATTAAAAAATTGAATAATTCTAATAGGCATATGTATATTACTTCTAATTATAAATACTATTATTTAGAAGCACTATTTATACATATAGCATAATACCATTATTATACTGTATTATCAATATAAATTCGGGCTTTTTACTACTATTAAATTAGTCCTGACACAATAATTCACATTAGAATCCCATTGCAGCTTACCAAAAAAATTGAATTTCACCTAAAAACACATACAGTGTACCAATATAAATCAAATACCAATTTTGCAAAATAAAATACTGATGAACACGTCTGCATAACATATAAATCAAGTATTAATTACATTTAATTAGTATAAATTACTTAACTCATCGCTTCATTTCCCTTGGTTTAATTAAAAAAATCATCCAAAAATCACATTCCAAAAAAACATGTCCCTACTAAAAACATAATCTTCTGATAACCTGCACATAACACTTACTAAAATCTTTTTCTCGAGCGACAAGTCTTCATAAAGATTGGAATAACAAAGTTGATTGCAAATCCCGGGACATTCGTTTGCAGATCAGAGGATCAGGCCAGCGCAATCTATACTAGCATCTCTTCCACATGACCTTCAGGAAAAATCCTAACTCTATAGCAGCAGAATTGTTTACTTGTTGCTCTCCAAATTGCAGCTGTCAGGAGGGGACACAGATGAGCAGAGGCCTCATAGGGGCCTTAATAAAAACTCAGTGGTCAGTTTGCAGAAATATCGTTTTAAAAATGGAGTCATCATCCCCTGTAAAGCATCTGATACTGGATGAAAAACATTTAGAAAGGAATGCTGTATTTATAAGGCTAAAATCTCAATTTCAATCCTCCTGTTGCGTGCCCTCCCTTGGGCGGATGCATTATCCATAACAGGATCACTAGCCCCCATTCCCTTCACACTGATCCTCTTGGCTTCCACACCAAGATTCAATAGATAATCCTGTACGCTTTCCGCACGCCTTAAACTCAGGGCTTCATTATAACCTTGTTCGCCAGTATTATCAGTATGACCAATCACGGCTATGCTCACTTTGGGATTGTCTATCAGAAATTTATGCAAGCGTACCAAGCTACTTGTGGATTCGGGCTTCAAAATCGCTTGGTCGAAGTCAAAAAATACATTTTCAAACAAAAATTCTTCTCCCTGTGCCAAAGGCCTCAAGGAGACCTTTAGGTTTTCTATATCACGCAGGCTGTCCTTTTCTACATTAAAAATCCGAGGTAGAAACCCTTGCTTCTCTACATACAGACCTGAAACCGCCTTATCAGGATAGATCATCACAAACCTTCCTGAATCACCCTCAGAGCGAAACTGATACATGGTACTGTCATTTTCCAGATTTACTAAGGACAAACTTGCGCTTATTGGGTCTCCTGTTTTCTCATTATACACCCTCCCACTGGTGACTACCAATCGCTCTCCCAGTTCGATTTCCTTAGGAAAGGGAAATCTATAGATAAAGCTTCGCTCTAAGCGGTCATTTTTCAGTGTATTTTCGGTATAATAAGCATAATCCCTCTGAGCGGTAATAAATAAGGCGAGCTGATCGCGGTGATCATTAATAGGAGAACCTAAGTTTTCAGGTTTGCCAAAAGTAGTTCTTGAAATGGTGGACCGAAAGATATCAAGGCCACCAAAGCCAATATGACCATCAGAGGCAAAAAACAAGGTTTCATTATTAAAATACATAAAGGGGGACACCTCATTGGAGGGGGTATTTATTGGCTCGCCCACATTGACAGGGACCGCCCAGGAGCCATTTTCTTGTCGCAAGGAATAATAGATATCATTGCCTCCCAGTCCGCCCTTTCTATTGGAGGAGAAAAACAAGATGCTGCCATCAGCAGATAAGGAAGGCTGGGAATCCCAAAATCGGGAATTCACCATTTCGCCCATATTTTTCGGGACCTGCCAGTGACCATTTTGTTTATAGGTGATATACAGATCGCAACTCCCATAGCTGTCCGGCGCATCACAGCTGGTAAAAATCATAATATTACCATCGGCAGAAATCGTACAGGTCCCCTCATTATATCGTGTATTGATATTGGTGGAGAGCCCTACAGGCTCCGTCCATTGACCTCCAGACCAGAAACTGGTGTAGATATCCTCATGATCAGCAGGGCTGATTCCGTCACGTTTGGTGAATAAAACCTGTCGACTATCTGCAGTAAGCACCGGGAAATATTGGAGAAAAAACTCGTTCAGAGGGACGGGGAGTTGTTCTTTCTCGATTAGCAATGGGTTTTCTAGCTGGACTTTGATAAAGGCCACTTTCTTCTCCATTCTCTGGAATGCCTGAGTAGCCTTCAATTCGGCATCATAGAACTCCCGGGCGCCCTCAAATCTGGCTATCGCTTCAGGAAAGTCACCTTTTCTAAGCAATATCGCGGAGGTAAGCCAGGCGAGCTCCGCCTTATTATGACTGGAGATAGCTGCATTATTGTCGGCTTCCTGCGCCACGGAAAGTGCCTGATCAAAATCCCCCTTTCTCACCAAAAGATTCGCCCATTTCAGATAAGCCTCTGTAAATGAAGCATCCTTCTGCACGGCCGACTGATACTTTGCGATAGCCTCATCATACATTCTCCTTGCCGAAAGCTCATCACCTTCTTGCAGAGACTTTATAGCTCGTTTATTCTCCGTGCTATACTGTTGGGCGTGAAGTAAGGTTCCGAATAAAAATAAAAAGACAAATACAAGCGCTTTTCTCATGAACTTATGGGATATCCATAAATTTATGAGTTTGGAGAGAAATATTCCAGTTTGGGTGGTTTTTAATATAAGAAATGATGTCATTCATGTACCGATCAGCGCGACTCCATTCCGGCTGGAGCAATTTCTTACAGCTCGGCTTGACTTTAGCGGCATGTTTTTCTGCAAAGTCAAAGTCGCTTTTATGAAAAACAATCACCTTCAGCTCATCCGCCTTATCATAGATGCTTGGATGCGGTTCTTTGAATTTTTTGGGAGAAAAACAAACCCAGTCAAATTGACCAGAGAATGGATGAGCCCCACTGGTCTCTATATTGATGGTGAAGCCATTAGCCTTAAGCAGTGCGGTCAGTGGTCCCAGCTCATACATCAAGGGCTCTCCGCCAGTAATCACGACTAAACGACCGGGGAACTTCATGGCCTCAGCCACGATATCCTCTATGGAATGTACTGGCCACTTCCCTGCTTCCCAGGACTCCTTCACATCACACCAAACACAACCCACATCACATCCTCCTAATCGGATAAAGTAGGCGGCGTGCCCGGTAAATGTTCCTTCCCCTTGGATCGTATAAAATGCCTCCATCAGGGGCAATTGCAATCCTTTTTCTACAGCAACTTTTTGTTCCATTATATTAATTTTTGACGAAGCGGGAGATTGAACCGCATAATTACAATTATATAAATTCCACCAAAAAAATCAGGGAATGTAGCATAAACTCCATCCCCTGATTCTATAGTGATTGTACTATCTTATTAAGAATAGACTTTCTTTTCTGCTGAAAGTAAGGTATTATGAAGCAAGGAGGCAATGGTCATTGGTCCTACACCGCCAGGCACAGGAGTGATAGCTGCGGCTTTTTCTGCCACTTCATCAAACTTCACATCGCCTATCAATCTAAAACCGCTTTTCTTAGAGGCATCTTCGATCCTGTGAATCCCCACATCGACGATTACAGCTCCTTCTTTGACCATGTCGGCCGTCACAAATTCCGGCTTGCCGATCGCAACAATAAGAATATCTGCGGTCCTAGTGATCTCCTTCAGGTTCTGCGTACGGCTATGCGTAAGCGTCACGGTGCAGTTTCCTGGATTGCCATTCCTAGCCATCAGGATACTCATCGGAGAGCCTACAATATGGCTTCTTCCGATCACCACACAATGCTTCCCGGATGTTTCTACCTCGTATCTTTTCAGTAATTCAACGATCCCAAAAGGAGTAGCCGCCACAAAGGTAGGCCAGTTTAGCGCCATCCGCCCGACATTAGCAGGAGTAAATCCATCCACGTCTTTCTCAGGCTTGATCTTGGCCGTCACTTTCTCCACAGAGATATGATCCGGCAGAGGCAACTGTACAATAAGTCCATCGATAGCAGGATTCTCATTGATTTCCTCCACTTTTTGAAGAAGCTCTTCCTCAGAAATAGAAGCATCAAGTCTTACCAGCGTGGAATCGAAGCCCACGTATTCACAAGCTTTCACTTTGGCTCCGACATAGGTCTGACTCGCACCGTCTGCTCCTACCAGAATAGCAGCAAGGTGGGGAGTCTTTCCTCCTTCAGATTTGATTTCTTTTACTCTTGCGGCAATTTCATCTTTTATCTCCGCTGAGGTTTTCTTTCCATCAATAATTATGGGCATAGCTTACTGATTATATTTAATTGATAGTTCATCTTACTCCTAATTCCCCTGATCAGGAGCCTTGGAGAATATAAGTCTGATCTATTTTTAATTTTAAAATTAACTGAGGATCCTGAGGATCAATCAAGTTTCAATACAGCCATAAAAGCCTCTTGAGGAACTTCTACGTTTCCAACCTGACGCATTCTCTTCTTCCCTTTCTTCTGTTTATCCAATAGTTTACGCTTACGGCTAATATCCCCGCCATAGCACTTTGCCAATACGTTTTTACGCATGGCCTTTACTGTCTCTCTAGCGATGACCTTGGAGCCAATAGCTGCCTGGATAGCGATCTCAAACATTTGCCTAGGCACTAGTTCTTTGAGCTTTTCGCAGAGTCTGCGTCCCCACTCATAGGCCTTGTCCCGGTGCACAATCGCTGATAGTGCATCCACCACTTCGCCGTTGAGCATCACGTCCAGACGCACCATATGAGAGGCTTTGCTCTCTCTTAGGTCATAATCCAGCGAGGCATATCCACGAGAGATGGTCTTCAGCTTATCGAAGAAATCAAATACGATTTCTGCCAAAGGCATATCAAAAGAAAGCTCTACTCTATCGGAGGTCAGATAAACCTGATTTTTGATCTGGCCTCTTTTCTCCATACATAGCTGGATTACTGGCCCTACATAGTCAGACTTGGTGATGATGGAAGCATGAACAAAAGGCTCTTCAATATGCTTAAACAAGGTAGGATCAGGCATATCTGAGGGAGCGTTGATGAACCTGTACTCACCATTATTCATCAGTGCCTTAAACTGCACAGAAGGTACGGTGGTGATCACGGTCATATTAAACTCACGCTCCAGCCGTTCCTGAATGATCTCCATATGCAGCATTCCTAAGAATCCGCAACGGAAACCAAAACCCAGCGCTGCTGAAGTTTCCGGTTCCCACACCAAAGAAGCATCATTCAGCTGAAGCTTTTCCATGGAGGCCCTTAGTTCTTCAAACTCCGTGGTGTCCACAGGATAAATCCCTGCAAAAACCATTGGTTTTACGTTTTCAAACCCTTTGATCGCCGTGGAGCAAGGTCGTTTGATATGGGTAATAGTATCCCCTACCTTCACTTCCTTGGCCACTTTGATTCCAGAGATGAGATAACCTACATTCCCGGCGCTGATGGACTCCTTGGGATGCTGGACAAAGCCAAGAATCCCAATTTCATCTGCGTCATATTCTTTGCCAGTATTGACAAATTTAATTTTATCGCCTTTTTTGATTGTTCCATTGAATACCCTGAAGAGTACTTCCACTCCCCGGAAAGGGTTGAATACGGAATCAAATATCATGGCTTGCAATGGGGCTTCAGTATCGCCTTTGGGGGCAGATATTTTTTCGACCACTGCATTAAGAATATCTTCTATTCCTAAGCCTTCTTTGCCAGAGGCCAGGATAATATCTTCCTTATCACAACCTATAAGATCGATCACCTCATCCGACACCGCTTCAGGATCTGCTCCTGGAAGATCGATTTTATTTAGCACAGGAATGATTTCCAAATCATGATCCATTGCTAGATACAAATTGGAAATGGTCTGTGCTTCGACCCCTTGGGAAGCATCCACGATCAGCAAGGCGCCTTCACAGGCTGCAATTGACCGAGATACCTCGTAGGAAAAATCCACGTGACCAGGTGTGTCTATAAGGTTCAGTGTGTACTCCTCACCTTTATAGGTATATTTCATTTGGATGGCATGAGACTTAATGGTAATACCACGCTCCCGCTCCAAATCCATATTATCCAACAACTGATTTTGCATTTCCCTGTCAGTTACCGTATTGGTAAACTGAAGGAGTCTATCCGCCAATGTACTTTTGCCATGATCAATATGGGCAATGATACAGAAATTTCTAATTTTTTGCATATCCATTCTGAGGGCAAAAATAGTAAATAGTTAGTGGTTTAGTAGCATAAGCACCCAACATATTTACTTAAACCGACCATGGCAGCTACTCAAATTCACCCTTTTGGCTTGAAGATTCATGGATACAAGCCTATCTTTGGCCTTTTAAACCGATAGAAAGATGCAAAAACTAGCCGACAAGAAGAAAAAAGAAAATATCGGAGAGTACATTATTTATATGTACCAAATGGAAGATCTCCTCCGCTCATACCAGTTTAATATGGAGGAAGTTAAGCAATATGTCATCTCTCATTACCCTGTGGATGAGGCCGAAAAAGCAGCTATTTATCAGTGGTTTGAGGCCTTAGCCAAGACGATGCAGCAAGAAAACCTTCAGGAGCAAGGTCACCTCTCTGCCACGCAGGATATCGTGGATCAACTGGCGGCTATTCACTGGCAGCTCCTGAAAGAAGACAAGGAGTACTTTGCCCTTTACCATCAGGCCAAACCTCATATCATCAATTCTATCCTCGCAGCGGAGGGCAGAGATATGGGGCATGAAATACAGCTCTGCCTCAATGGTATTTATGGCTTATTACTATGTCGTCTCACCGGCAAAAAGCTGGATAAAGAACAAGAAGATGCCGCGCAGGCATTTGGAGGCGTTTTATCTTATCTCAACCTGGTCTACCTCCAGCGGGAACAGCAGGAGCCTTAAAAGTCCATAAACTCATAAACGCTCTTATACAAGCCCTTATCCGTCACAAAATCCAGAAATTCTTGGTAGAAAGTATCCGTGGATAGCGTCGCACTATCGCCCACCACAATGAGCTTTCTTTTGGCCCGGGTAAGGGCTACATTCATCCTCCTATAGTCTCCCAAAAAACCAATCTCCCCCGTCTCATTTGATCTCACCAAGCTCAACACCACTATATCCCGCTCCTGCCCCTGAAATCCATCGATGGAGCCAATGGTCGTTTGATCTTCCAGCGACCTCAGCGACTTAAACTCTTCCTCCTCATCAATCAATTCGTTTATTTTCCTCACCTGCGCCTTATAGGGTGAGATGATCCCAATACTATAGCCCTGCTCTTTGACTTGGTCCAGGCCTAGTCTGTCGATCAGATTGCTGAGGATTTTGAGGCAAAGCTTGGCTTCTTCCGTATTAAGCTTGCTTAGGGAGTCTTTTTCGAGATGCTCTGAAAAACCGCTGCCGGCAGTGTCGATATATTCCATTACTGGCTCTTCGGGCTGGAGCTGATGAAGCAGTGCCGAGGGAGACGCTTTTAACTGGCCCTTATAAAATCGATTGGCAGGAAACTCCATTATCAATTGGGGCATGCGATACTGCAGGCTAAGCATCTGGCTGTTTTTAGGATTTCTCTTAATGACCTTTTCGAAGAGTGTTTCACTCAGTCCCGCCCTGGCGGCCTCATAGCTTTTGATGGTTGGAGGAAGCTGGCAATGGTCTCCTGCCATCACCACCTTATGGGATTTAAGGATCGGTATCCATGTGGCAGGCTCGAGCCCCTGGGCTGCTTCATCAATAAAAACCACCGGGAAGCTCATCCCCTTGATGCTGGAATGTGCCGCCCCCACCAAGGTGGTAGCGATCACCTGAGTCTGCTGGAAGATATCATATATAATATACTCTTCCAGCTGCTGAGCCGCTTCTTTGGCATGAGTAGCCTCTGCCAAAAGCTCCTTTCGCTGGGCTCTTTCGGCTGCGCCAAAATTCCTTTTAAACTTCCTTCCCTGTTTTCTAAATTCATCCACGGAGCGCCGAAGCCTCTTGAGGTCCTTAAAGCTGCTATGCCGGCTTATCCTGGCATCCAGAGTGAGCTCAAGAATCTGATCATCCACCCGCGCCGGATGCCCAAGACGGAGGGCATTTAACCCTGAGGAAGCTAGTTTCTCCACCAACAAATCTACCGCCGCATTGCTAGGTGCGCAGACCAGCACCTGATGGGTACGCTTGCAAGTGTGCTGAATAGCCTCCACGAGGGTGGTGGTCTTCCCAGTGCCCGGAGGACCATGAATCACCGCTATATCCTGCGCCTGTGCCACCAAGGCCACCGCTGCCTCCTGACTCTCATTGAGAGTAGGCTGGACATCAATAGCTTTGGTATCCTCGCTAATAGCTGCCGGAACAGCCCCTAGCAGGATCTCCTTAAGCTGCCCAAGCCTGCCTTCATGGGCCTTGATCACAGACTCCATTGCCCATTGCATTTCCTTATAACTAGCCTCGTCAAACTGTAAGTCAAGGCCTAGCTTCCCATCATGAAGCCAGTCCGGCCATTCCCTTCCTGTAAGGGTCAGCACCATCGTATTCTTTTTTACGGAGTTGATGACCGCTCCTGCTCGCAGCTGTTTTCCTTCCGAGGCATTGCTAAATAGAGCGACGGATTTGCCTGACTGAAAACTATGAGATTGAGTACTCGGAGATTTTTCGAGATGGATGATCAGCCTTTCCCCCATTCCCACACGGGTTTTGGTGATCTGCACAGGATACCAACAGATGCCATCTTTGATTTTATCTGTGATGGATGCCCCGAGCGTTTTTGCTCGATATTGCTCTAGCTCTTCCTTCCACTCGATCTTTAAAAGTTTTAAAGTATTTTCTAATTCCTCCTGTATTTTCGACATCAATGGCTATTTTTAATCTATTAAGCAAATGTAACGAATCAGTCTTATTCCTAAACTAACAGGCACCCTACTTTGAACTTTTTAGCGCACGCATATTTATCATTTGACCAGCCAAAGGTACTTTTGGGCAATCTAATTGGGGATTTTGTCCGTGGCCCTTTGAAGGAGCATTATGAAAAAAACATCGTTGTGGGTATCCGATTGCATCGGGCTATCGACAAATTTACGGACTCACACCTTCAGGTAAAGGAAGCCCAAAAACTACTCAAACCCACCTACCAGCGTTATTCTCTTGTGATCACCGATGTTTATTTTGATTATTTCTTAAGTAAATATTGGGCAGATTATGACCATCGATCGATTGAGGAATATGCCCAATGGGTGTACGATACCGTGGATCAAAATGCGGAACTGCTGCCTCAAAACTTTTTGTACATGTTTCATTATATGAAGACTGACAATTGGCTGGTACAGTATGGCACCATTCCAGGAATGAAGGCTTCCTTGACTGGCATCTCTAAACACACTACTTTTGACTCAAAGATGGAAACAGCGCATCTGTTTTTGCAGGAAAATGAGGCCGAACTAAAGCATTATTTCGACTTGTTTTTTCCCGACTTGATTGCTTTTTCCAAAAGCAAAGTAGAAGAATTATCAAAAAACTATGATTCATTGTAAACCAAAACGTGCCACTTATATTTCTTTAGGAATTGTCGTCACCATACTCATTGCAGGTCTGAGCTATATCCTGCACGATTTCAGCTCAACACGATCTTTTGGTTTGATTTTCTATCTTTTTAGCGCCGTCTTACTTACTGTCGTTATCCTTTTGATCCTAGTGAAAATGATGGCAGGATATCGCTTCATCACAGCCGAAAAAGACAGCATCACCCTACGTCTCCCATTACGTGGGTATCATCGCAAATACCCCCTAATGAATATATTGGCCTGGCAGGAGGATATCGTGATTACCAATAAGAAAGAATTCAGACAACTTACCTTGGTTTTCGAAGACAAAAACTCCTGTACTATCAGTAATCATGAGCACACCCAGTACCTAGAATTTTATAAGTATCTAATGAAGAAGGTGCCCAAAAAAAAGGTAAAGGCTTAGGTCAATTCAGGCCTTGAATAGACGCAATATCATTCGACCCTAAAAAAAACAAAGCTGTCTCAAAAGCCAGTAAGGCATTATATCTCGGACAAAAGAGATCCTCACACCTATTATGAACTTCTGAAACAGCCTATCCTCCTCCTGCAACAGGGGAATAGCCTATTACTTAAAGGAACTTCTTCCTCAATGCTTCCAATCGTATTGATCTATATTTTCTAAGCAGGCATTAAGTAGGGCAATGCTAGCAGCGATATCCTCTTTATGCGCCATTTCGATCACTTGATGGAGATGGCGGGTAGGAATGGAGATGGCTCCGGCTATCGCTCCCTGCTTACCCATACGCTGTACACCAGCAGTATCGGTACCTCCGGCAGTCAGGATTTCCGGCTGCCATTTGATATTCTTTCCAGCGGCGGTTTCCTTCATGAAAGCCACCATTCTATAATCACAAATAGTCATCGCATCCATCACCTTAATGGCAGTTCCCTTGCCAAGTTCGGTGATCTTCTCATGTGGAGAGGCTCCAGGCACGTCAAAGGCAATGGTGGTATCCAAAGCAATCCCAAAATCAGGATTGATGGAGTGTGCTGCCACATTTGCCCCACGCAATCCCACTTCTTCCTGTACCGTAAAGGTCGCATAAACATCATAAGGAGGGTTTTTCAGCTCCTTTAGGGCTTCCAAAAGGATATATACGGCCACCCGATTATCGATAGATTTGCAGTTGACACAGTCGCCCATCTCCACCAATTCACGATCTCTAGTCACAGGATCACCTATCTGAATATATTGCTCTACCTCTTCCTTGCTCATTCCCAGGTCGATGAAGTAATCCGTGGTTTTAGGAAGCTTTGTTCTTTCCTCAGGGCTCATCACGTGGATGGGCTTACTGCCCATTACACCTACCAGGTCCTTTTTGCCATGTACGATTACTCGCTGCGCAGTCAGGGTTTTGGGGTCAAATCCTCCCAGGGTATGAAATCTCAAAAATCCATTATCATCTATATGTGTCACGATAAAGCCTATCTCATCCATATGGGCTGCGACCATTACCCTTTTATTTTCAGGATTGTTACTTCCTTTTTTGATGGCAATGACATTGCCCAGATTATCCACCTTCACCTCGTCCACTAGTGGGGTCACTTCCTCTATGACCAGGTCCCTGATTCGCTTTTCAAATCCCGGGGCACCAGCGACCTCACAAACTCTTTTTAACAGAGAAATATTAGTACTCATCTTTATTAAAATTTTAGGGTAAAAAAACCAATGACTGCTAAAATACAAAAAGGCCATTGTAAAAATGGCCTTTTATAAAATATAGAATTAATATCCTTAATATGCTCGGATCACTTTGCCCTCCATGAAGTTGACAAAGGACTTATTCACTACTCTCATCCCTCCAGGAGTTGGGAAATCACCGGTAAAGTACCAGTCTCCCAGATGCTCAGGACAAGCTTTGTTCAGGTTTTCTACCGTCTGATAGATTACCTTTACCTCTGCATTCACCTGCTGGGAAGTGATGATTTGGGCGATTTTATCTGAAATTTCCTGAGGTTCGAATTTACTGTAAACATCCTTCACGAAATTCTCTCGAGAATCAGGGGAAGCTACACATTTCTCATACACCTCATCCAGGATATACTGCTGACCGCTCTCCTCTATCAAGGCTAAAGCAGCCCTAAAAGCAACAAACTCCTTCATCTTAGACATATCAATCCCATAACAATCCGGGTACCTGATCTGCGGAGCAGAAGACACCACGATTATTCGTTTAGGATTTAGCTTATCCAGAGTGGTCAATATACTTTTCTCCAGGGTAGTTCCCCTTACAATGCTGTCATCCAGCACCACGATGGTATCCACTCCCGACTTGATCACCTCGTAAGTCGTATCATAAACGTTGGCCACCATGACGTCGCGGTCATTATCATTGGTGATAAAAGTCCGCAGTTTCACATCCTTATTTACCAGCTTCTCGACACGAGGCCGGAAGTTCAGCAGGTCCTCAATATTCTCCAGATGAGGCTTACCTTCGAGCAGAATCTCTCTTCTCTTGGCACTAAGATAATCCTCCAAGCCTTCGATCAAGCCCAAAAATGCGGTTTCCGCAGTATTGGGGATGTAAGAAAACACCGTGTTTTTAAGATCAAAATCAATGGCTTTGAGGATTTGGGGGATTAAAGCCTTTCCTAATTTCTTTCGCTCTCTATAAATATCAGGATCTGTTCCTCGGGAAAAATAAATACGCTCAAAGGAGCAGGATTTCTTTTCTAAAGCAGGAAGAATTTCATGCTCCCCAAAAGATCCATCCTTATTTATGATCAAAGCGTGTCCTGGGTTGATCTCCTTGATGGAGTTATAATCAATATTGAAAGCTGATTTAATTGCAGGCTTTTCGGAAGCCACTACTACGATCTCATCGTCTGCGTAGTAGTAAGCGGGGCGAATTCCAGAAGGATCTCTTACCACAAAACTAGCTCCATTTCCTATGATGCCGGCCATGGTATATCCACCGTCAAAATCTCTGCAGGAACGTCTTAGTATTCTAGCCACGTCCAGTTCTCTTTCGATTACCTCTGTGATCTCATGATTACTATATTCGTCTTTATATTTGTCAAAAATCCTTTGATTTTCCTCATCCACAAAATGACCGATTTTCTCCATTACGGTTACAGTATCGGTTTTCTCTTTAGGATGCTGCCCTAGCTCTACCAGCTTACTGAAAAGCTCCTCCACATTGGTCATATTGAAGTTGCCGGCCATCACTAGGTTACGGCTTCTCCAGTTATTCTGACGGAGAAAAGGGTGACAAGTTTCTATGCTATTTTCCCCGTGAGTACCATATCTGAGGTGTCCCAGCCATACTTCACCAGAGAAAGCAATATTATCCTTAATCCATTCGGCATCGTTCATGCCATCATCTCCACCGCCTTTTTTAGCCTTTTTATACTTCTTGGCTACTTTATTGAAAATAAAATTTACAGCTTGGGGATCCACCGAACGGTACCTGCTTATATAACGGGTACCTGGTTTACTATTGATTTTAATATTGGCAATACCGGCTCCATCCTGTCCTCTGTTGATCTGCTTTTGCATCAGAACGTATAGACGATTGGCAGCATACAGAGGTGTACCATATTTATCAATATAGTATTGAAGTGGTTTGCGGAGCCTTATCATGGCGATACCGCATTCGTGTTTTATTTGTTCACTCATCGGGTATTAGCAAGTAGTAAATTAAGCCACAAAGTTAAACCTTTTTTATAACTTTATCCCAAACCAATGGGAGCTTTAATAACTGGATTCACGCTATAAAAATTCCGTAAAGCCTAAAATTTTACCCGCCTCACAAAATTGTAAGCCGAAAAAACCTCTAAAAACCTTATATAATGCGTATTAGCAGCTTTTTCAATTAAAAATAAAAATCCAAAGTAGGTCCCCAGCACCTGAGATTTTGCGGGCAAAGCATTCAAAACCAATTGGGTAAAAAGAAACACTTTTATACCTATACCCCTTAAAAACTCCAGCGGATTACTCCTTCATTCCTGAATTCAACGTAGCAGAGGCCTATTCCCATAGCGGGTATTTCTCTAAGCTTACCTCCTTACCAAAAAATAAATTGGTGGTATGCTCAAAAGAGGCGGTATAATCCGATACCAAAAAGCGATCTTTTCCCTTCTCCCCCGTATTTAATAAGGCTGCACTCTCCAAATATTCCCTGACCGCCTTGGCCAGTAATTCGGAACTGTCTATAATCTCTACCGATTCCTTATAATACTGATCGATCTGTGGCTTGATCAAAGGATAATGGGTGCAACCCAAAATCAAGGCCTCTATCCCCTGCAGTTCCTCCGCTTCCAGGTAAGTCTCAATAATTGCCTGGCTGATTTGATTATTATGAAATCCCTCCTCCACCATCGGGGCCAGTAAAGGCGTGGCTAAGGCAGAAAACTTCCCTGATCTATTCAATGCTTCAATCTTCTGACGATACACACCCGAGTTTACCGTCTGCTTGGTACCGATCAAGCCCACTTTCTTGTTCTGAAAGGCCTCATCGACATATTTTACGACAGGCTCTATCACATCAAAAACCACGGCTCGGCTAGCCACATAAGCTTTGACTAGCTCATAGGCTGCAGTGGAAGCGGAATTACAGGCGATCACTATGATTTTGCAGTCAGCTTTTAGCAGCACATCAGCTATTTTGACGGCATAGGCCTGGATAGAGGCGGTACTCTTGTCTCCATAAGGCAGGTGAGCAGTATCCCCAAAATATATTAATTGCTCATTTGGCAATTGATTTTTGATGGCTCTGGCAACGGTGAGCCCTCCGATTCCGCTATCGAAAATACCTATGGGTGAATGTGCTTGCATATAGGAAAAGTCTGTCTAGGATCCTTTATATCCATGCAAAACTACTCAAAAATTATCCCCTGAGCGCACGTGCCCAGGGGAATTTTTGCAAGCAAAGAGTTACAGATTTAATTAATTAACCAAATATAATAAAATCCGGTTTTCTAACAAAAAAGTGTATCTTAGAAATAATTACTCACATCCACCTGAATACCAACACCTTCCAACTATCCACAACCTGTGGAATATTGCCTCAGAAAATTAACAGTTTATCACCTTCCAACTGCCACTCAGGCCTTTAGAAGCCATATTAAGCATTTGGTCTAGTTTTAGTATTCTTTCTGGTCACCAGACTTATTGACAGAGTATCACTCGACATTAATCTTATCACCAAATCCCAATTGCCATGAAAATCCGCATCTATATATCTTTCCTTGCGTTGGCAGCTCTTATAGCTTGTTCATCCCCCAATAGCGAAATTTCGCCAACTAATAAGGCCAGTCACGCCACCGCCGTCAACGCCGTCGTCATTACCAGACCCGTTGAAAAAACCACCCTTCCAAAACCCATCATTAACGCTATCTCTTCCAATGAGGTTTTTTCACAATTAGAATTGGTGGAAGCCAATGAGGTCACTCAAAATCAGGACACTGTTTATGATCTCACTTTTGAGGATGAGGAAAATTTTATCATTCGAGCTAAATTCTCCAGCGAGGGAAAGTTAATTCCTTATTATAATAATATCCCTACAGAAATGGCCTTGCCCTAAATGGCTCTGACCTTCGATCAATAGGCCTCCAAATCCCAGGTCAGCCGCTATGATTTATAGGCAACTGCCCCTTCTATCCGCCGGGCTTAAGGATACTTACCATTACTTTTCCACATTATTGACTGCTGCTTCGCAGCAAATTTATTCTACTCGCCGTCCATTTGCTTTCATGAATAGCGTATTGTCTTCAGAATCGAAGCGATCAATTAAATCTATTCGCCATGGCAATATTAAGCGATCATGAAAAACATTTTTATAAATGGGCATCCTACTGAAAAGTGAATATGACCTGCATCGGTCATCAAGCTAAAATCTTTACTTTCCCCTCCCTCCTATTTCTTGTACTTTATTAATCCCAGGAATGAGAGCCTGGTGGCTGGCTAAAAATAAGCTTCCTTACGGGGCGAAATCAATTGTTCTATTATAAGAATTAAAGATAGAACCCAACTTCCAGGGGACAATGAGGGTCTATTGGCTAAAAAGTAAGGAGGAAAGTTATTTTGTTCTACGAGGTAAAATTAAACAAATCTCGGTACTAAAAACCAAAATCACTTTAGATCATTCAAACTGCAATAATCAAAACGTATAAGCAACTATAATCGAATTTGCAAAATTCACGTATTTTATTGTGTTAAGCTTACAAAAATAATAGTTATTTTAGCAGGGAGTAACACCAACGTTTTTATTTTACCCTAAAGTTATCACCAGTGAACTAGTACATTACGGCATAAAACCAATCATCAGCATCGGTAAGTCAAAAAATGGCACAGTTTCGGCTTTGAGGTACCCTTATTAAAATATCCCTATGGCAAACGCAAAGATACTTCTTATAGAGGATGATCTAACCTATTCGAAGATCATAAAGAATTTCCTGGAAAAACACAGTTATGAGGTGGATAAAACTGCCAAGATTGCTGAGGCTTTTCTATTAATGGAAAAAGTAGAATATGATTTAGTGATTACAGATTACCGTCTTCCTGATGGTACCGGGATGGAAGTATTGGAGAGGGTGGTGGATAGATCCAGCAATACCCGCGTCATCCTAATCACCAACTATTCTGATATACGTACTGCTGTTCGTTCCATGAAACTGGGTGCAATAGAATATATCACGAAGCCCGTAAATCCTGATGAACTGCTCGCCACGGTAAAAGAAGCACTAAAAAGCCCTGCTCAGCGGCCTATGAATGCGGCCTCCAACAGTGAAAACAGCAGCAGCACTTCTTCTGCCTCCTCCACCCCGCGCAAGCAGATGCAGGAAACCAGCGAATATGTGGTGGGCAAAAGTCCTGAATCCTTACAACTAGAACAATATATATCCCTCGTGGCTCCCACAGAAATGAGTGTGGTGGTCCTCGGAGAAAGTGGAACTGGAAAGGAGTTTATCTCCAAAAGAATCCATCAAAAATCCAGTCGAGCCAAAGGTCCTTTTGTCGCCATTGACTGTGGAGCCCTCTCAAAGGAGCTTGCCGGAAGTGAACTCTTTGGACATGTCAAGGGGGCTTTTACCGGAGCATTAGAAAATAAGACAGGTCACTTCGAAATGGCTAATGGCGGGACAATTTTCCTGGATGAGATCGGAAACCTGAGCTATGAGGTCCAAATCAAGCTCCTCAGGGCCATTCAAGAGCGTAAAATCAAAAAAATAGGCGGCACCAAGGACATCCCTGTGGATGTTAGAATCATAGTCGCCACCAATGAAGACCTCTCAAATGTCGCCAAAACGGGGGAATTTAGAGAGGATTTATATCATAGACTGAATGAATTTAGCCTTAAATCCACCCCATTGAGAGAGCGGGGAACGGACCTCTTTCACTATGCAGATATCTTCCTCCAGCATGCCAATGCTTCTCTGGGCAAAGACATCCTAGGATTTAGCGAGGAGGTAAAGGAAATATTCAAGACCTATAGCTGGCCGGGAAACCTTCGGGAGCTTAAAAACATCATCAAAAGAGCCGTGCTACTGACCACCGAAGAGTATATCCAAAGGGAAGCCTTGCCAGTGGACCTCATGCTCCCAGAGAATAGCAGTGCGCAAAACAGCAGCACCAATGACCTCAAGTCCTCATTTGAGGTCCAGGAGAAAGCGATGATCATCAAGACGCTTTCGGAGGTAAAGCATAACAAATCCAAGGCTGCAAAAATCCTGAATATAGATCGGAAGACCTTATATAATAAAATCGAAAAGTACGGGATAGAATAAACTCACTCTCCTATAAAAAACATAAAATACTGCGGGAATTGCTCCGCAGTATTTTTTTTGTGTCTATATCTGAAAACAAGAAAAATCGACCATCCCGGGACAGCCAAGGTATTGTTTGCTAAAGGACTTTTGAAAGGAGATTAAAGTCCGTGAGAATCTGATCTATGACTTGCAGGGTCTCCACTTTTATCTGATCTACCATGGTGGATGCATGGCTGGTATTTCCCTCTTTCAGGTCGTATTCCAAGCCACGCGCCATGGTCGCACTCTTGATCTTCATTTGACCCAGCCGAGACCCCAGCTGATGAGCTATAGCTAGGACCTTATCCCATTTCTCCTCATGCGCATACTGATCCAGCAACACCAAATCCGCACTGGTCGTGGAGCAAAAATCAATCAGCACCTCATGCATCATATCGGTGTCATCCATGCAGAATTTCTTTATATCTTCCACCGAATAGCCATGAGTGGTGATTTCTGCGGTTTGGCTGGGCACAGACTCTGCGATCTCAGAGACCCTAATAGTCTTAGCTTCGAGATTCAGCGCCTCCCCGATCTTAGTCAAAAGATCTGCCTCCTTAAAAGGTTTCAGCACGATAGAATCAAAACCAGCATCGGAAAGCTTATCTTTTTCCTTGGCAAAGACATTAGCAGTGATCGCCATCGCAGGTAAGCCTGCATATTTGTTATTTGATCGGATGATGCGCAGGGCATCATATCCAGTCACATCCGGCATCTGGATATCCAATAATGCCAGGTCCAGATCGACCTCTTTGAACTGATCTCTAAACTGCGTACCGCCCAAATAATGATATACCTTGGCACCATTACTCTCCAGGAGCAGTTTGGCAAACTTAAGGCCTACAGGATCGTCGTCCACCAGTAATACATTCAGCCCATCAAGGCTGTAATAATTATCCACTGGCTGATTTTCCAATACGGCCGGCGCGACTAGATCAACTGGTATTTTAATTTTAAAAGTGGTTCCATGTCCTAAGGTGCTAAGCAGTTCTATTTTTCCTTTCTGCAAGTCCAGCATCCTTTTTACAATTGCCAGACCTAGGCCAGTGCCCCCGTATTTCCGGTTGATGGAATCATCTCCCTGGTTAAACTCCTTAAAAATATTTTCCTTAAACTCCTCCGTCATACCAATCCCGGTATCCTCCACAGAGACATTAAGGTAGTTCTTTTGGTAATTAATATTCACTCGAACGAAGCCCTCTTCAGTAAATTTGAGCGCATTACTGACTAGGTTATTTAGAATTTGTCGTATTCTAAGCTCATCCCCAGACAGCCATTTATCTTTAGGAAGATCAATATCCCAGATGAAATTAAGTTGTTTTTCTTTCGCTTTCAGCTCAAAGGAATTTTTGATCGCCATAAACAACTTCTCTGGATCAAAGGGTTCTTTTTCTATGGTGATTTTACCTGCTTCCAGCTTGCTTAGATCGAGAATATCATTTACAATTCCCGAAAGGGTATCCGCTGCAAAACCCACCATATTGACATAGTCCGTCTGGTCTTTGGACATTGAGGTCTTGCGAATGGCATCATTATATCCTTGGATGGCATGAAGAGGATTACGAATCTCATGGCTCATATTTGCCAAGAAGTTCTGCTTGGCCCTGGCCAGTTTATCAGACTTCTCCTTTGCTTTCTCCAACTCGTAGCGGTAATTTTCATCCTTATTGATCTCGACCAGAATGGAGTAGATGAAGGCAGAAGAACCAATAATTCCAATAAAAATCAAGACTCCAAGGAGTACAGACACATCAAAAGCAAGGTCGTATAAGGAGTCGTTTTTCTGCTTCACTTCCGCCAAGGCATCATATTGAAGGCTGGAAATAACCGTCTGCGTATCCTCGATCAAAGCCCTGTTTTTGGCATTCAGTTCCTTTTCGAGTTCGGCAAGGCTGGACCTTAGGTGTTGCTCCTGGTAGTTGATATCAATCAAAAATTGCTTCACCGTGTATAGGATAGAATCCGAAGCGTTGATCGGAGTGGTACTAAGAGTGTCAGAGGATTGCTTTGGGCGAAATTGCTTAAACATATCCTTTAGGTTCTCCATCTCGGCGGAAGTCATCAAGCTACCGTTTCTATATTCTTCCCCTTGGCCACCCTTCCTATTGGCCCCATCCTCTTCACCACGATTGGTTCTTCGTATTTTATGATCAAACCGTATTCTCCCAAGGTTTTGGAGGCGGTTGATTTCTTCCTGCCGCTTTATTTTTGTCTCGAGGTTCTTCAGTGCTTCACGGCTAAAGTTCCTATTGAGCAAGTTTTGCTTCACCTCCCGCAGACCATTATAAACGACTACTAACTCATTGATATTATAATTGATCTGCTTGAGATGGTTTTGCTCCACTGTATCATTGGCGTATTGCTCGAGGTAATTCAACCTTTTTTCGATATGATCCAGGTAATTCTCTGTGACGGTGGTATCATTCCTAGTTTCAAAATTGCCCTTGACCTTATCCAATTGATAAACATCCGCTAGCAGGGCATTTAGCTGGTGCATCCGATCACTGGGCTCAGAAAGTGTCTCCACTGTATTGAGCAGTTTATTGATACTGAAATACGTAATTCCGCTGACGCTGAGCACCAAAAAAATGGCCAATAAAAAGCCAATAATTACCTTTTTCCGAGCCTTATGTGTATTTTCCTTCTTTTTCACAATGATCTGAATTTCCACAAACTTTTTTACAAAAACAATACCAGCCAAATTACACCCTCGATCAACACCCTCCTCCTAACCTAAACTGGCACCTTTAAGCCAAAACTACTAGCCTCGCAGCGGGTACAAAACCCTTCTTACCCGAGTTCAATAGTAGAGACCCTATTATATATCTAAAACGCCTCAGGCAATACATAATCTCCTGGGTCGCTAAATCATAGCTTTAACTCTACAACTAGGCAGAATATTGCCTCAAGGCAATAGAACTGATAAATGAAGAGGCTTATTCCAGGAATCACTTTGCGACAGCAAAATAAAACCTAAAATAAGCCCATTATAACTACAAGCCCGAGGCTACTAAAACGCCACAATTGGATTGGTTCCAGTCAGATTCTTAGCAAATCCTTTTACTGAATAATTCGGAATTAATCCTCTGTCAATACCTTATGGGTAATCATCTCAAAAACCACATAGAGGGCATACATGGTGACAGGAAGGGTCACAAAAATCCCAAGAATCAGAAGTGCGCCCAGGAGGTTTATGCCAATAAGAATAAGGATCAATACGAAGAACTTCCACCATCTCACGGTCACCAGTCGGCGGCTATACTCCATAGAGTCCCAAAAATCCAATCCTGCAAAGATATGCATCATCAGCCCCATCGAATACCCTACCATCAGGTACACTCCAGGAATCACCAATAATAGTAAGCCAAAGGCCACCAAAATCTGACTGATAAGCCATATTAGGATGACGGGAATATAGTATTGAAACCCTTTAAAGAAATCCTGATAATTTACATCTTCATCCTGTTTTATTTTGTTAGCAGCTATTAAAAAGCCCGCAAACAATGGCCCTGCTAGAAAAATACTAAATAATAAAGCATATTCTTTTAGGTACACCAAAAACAATAATTCTAATGATATAATAAACCCGGTATATCCTACCGAATAGAGGGGCTGTCTCTTAAACAAGTCCCAAGCAGTGAGCAAAACTTCCTTGACATTAAAATCATAGCTTTGCTCCATCAGCTTTGTCAGCCGTATTCTGTTCATATATGGTCTTAAAAAGAGGCAAACATTTCGCAATGCTTGCCTCAATGAGTACTAAGTGTTATAAATATTATGAATTGGTAATTGCTTCTAAAATATCGTGCTTGGTGATGATATGAATCTGATGAAGGTCATCACGGACCAACACCGCCTTTTCCTTATCCACCATGGAAGAGAGCACGTCTAGGGTGCTATCCAGGGCCACAAATTTCATGGAATCCTCCATCACCTCTTCTACTTTAGCATCCTTAAGCTCTGGATTAGAGATGATTTTGCTGAGTAATTTGGTATCGGTTATGCTTCCTACCACCTGTCCCTCTTCGACCACAGGAATCTGAGAGACGGATTTTTCATTCATCTGTTCAATGGCGGACTTGACGGATTGACCTTTTTGGGCCACCACCAGCTGGTAGCCGCCCTGACGAGCGCTTATAATGTCTCTGGCGGTGCCAAAGGAAGAGTCCTCCAGGAAGCCATGGTTCTTCATCCAGTCATCATTATATACCTTACCTAAATAGCGGGTACCATGATCCGGAAGTAAAATCACCATCACATCACCTTCTCGGAGATGCTGGCGAGCATATTCCAGAGCCCCATGCACTGCCGATCCGCAGGACCAACCGACAAACAAACCCTCCTCGCGGGAAAGTCTGCGGGTCATTACTGCCGAATCCTTATCGGTGACTTTGATGAATTCATCAATTACAGAAAAATCGACATTGGCAGGCAGGATATCCTCACCAATCCCCTCAGTGAGGTAAGGATAAACCTCATCCTCATCAAATTCGCCCGTCTCTTTATACTTTTTAAATACGGATCCATAGGTATCGATCCCTACCGATACCACCTCCGAATTTTGCTCTTTAAGGTATTTTGCGGTGCCACTCATGGTCCCGCCAGTCCCTACGCCAGCTGCAAAATGGGTGATTTTGCCCTCGGTATCCTTCCAGATCTCGGGACCTGTCGTTTCATAATGCGCCTTCCAGTTAGATTGATTATCATATTGGTTGGGATAAAACGAATTTGGAATATCTTCATTAAGCTTTCTGGCAACTGAATAATACGATCGGGGATCGTCCGGGCTCACATTGGTGGGACACACGATCACCTCTGCCCCCACGGCTTTGAGCACGTCAATTTTCTCCTTGGACTGCTTATCAGCCATGGTAAAAATGCATTTATAGCCCTTTGCGATGGCCGCTAGGGCGAGTCCCATCCCGGTATTACCGCTGGTACCTTCTATAATCGTCCCTCCAGGCTTCAGTAAGCCCTCCTTTTCAGCATCCTCTACCATCTTAATGGCCATCCTGTCTTTGACAGAATTTCCAGGATTGAAATATTCTACCTTGACCAAAATATCCCCCTTGATTCCCTTATTTAGCTTGTTTAGGCGGACAAGAGGAGTGTTTCCAATGGTTTCTATTATAGAGTTATAGATCATAATTTTTGGCTCAATTTTCGAAAAAGCAATTTACAATTATTTTTTACAAACAGTTGTTTAACTTAAAATGGTTCCCCACATGAATATGATAAGTGGTATCCAAACACCAAAAAGTCACCTCTTTCAATAGATAATTGGAGGTGACTTTTTAAATTTCAATAGCTATACTGGTGATTATTTGACTGCTGCAAGGAGGTATAAAACGGCCATTCTAACTGCCACCCCATTTTCCACTTGATTTAGTATAATGGAATGCTCACTATCAGCGACATCCGAATTCAGTTCCACGCCCCTATTGATCGGGCCGGGGTGCATGATCACGATCTCCTTATCGAGCTGATCCAGCAGTTTCTTATCCACGCCATAATACAGGCTATATTCTCTCAGTGAGGGGAAATACTTTATCTGTTGTCGCTCCAGCTGGATTCGTAGTACGTTGGCCACATCACACCATTGCAGGGCTTTTTTGACATCATATTCTACTTTCACCCCGAGGCTAGAGATATACTTGGGCAGTAAGGTAGCGGGACCGCATACCATCACTTCTGCGCCGAGCTTCTGCAGGCAAAAGATATTAGAAAGGGCCACGCGACTATGAAGGATATCACCAATAATGGCTACTTTCTTCCCTGCCACATCACCGAGTTTTTCGCGAATCGAGAAGGCATCCAATAAGGCTTGGGTAGGATGCTCGTGGGTGCCGTCTCCCGCATTTACGATATTGGCATTTATATTTTTTGCAAGGAAATTAGGTGCTCCAGGACTGCTATGCCGCATCACCACCATATCCACTTTCATGGACAGAATATTGTTTACGGTGTCCACCAGCGTTTCCCCTTTCTTGACAGAGCTATTGCTGGAGGAGAAATTGATGACATCTGCCGAAAGTCGTTTTTCTGCCAACTCAAATGATAAGCGTGTCCGAGTGGAGTTTTCGAAAAAGATATTGGCAATCGTGATGTCCCTTAGCGAAGGCACCTTCTTGATCGGCCGATTGATAACCTCTTTAAAGTTGTCCGCTGTTTCGAAAATTAGCTGAATATCCTGCTCAGTGAGCCCTTTGATACCCAATAAATGTTTGGTACTTAGCTGTTGCATCCTTAGCTTTTAACTTCTTTTTCTTCCGTGATCCAAATTGCGTTTTCGTCAAACCCCTTGGCAGCCCACTCCACACTTACATATTGGCTCTCTAAGGTATTGACCTGACGGCCAAAATAATCCGGTTTGATCGGGTAATCTCTTGTATATTTACGGTCAATCAAGACCATCAATTCCACTTTTTTGGGTCTTCCAAAAGCAATCATTGCATCCATGGCCGCCCTTACCGAGCGCCCTTTGAAGAGCACATCATCCACCAGTACCACCTTTTGATTCTCTATCAAAAAGTTGATCTTGGTTTCATTTGCTTTTAGCGGATTGTTCCTTCGTCTAAAATCATCCCTGTGAAAAGTGGCATCCAGGTATCCTGAAGGCACCTTCACCCCACTGATCTGCTCCAGTCTCTCCACCAACATATCCAGAACCATAATACCACGAGGCTGCAAGCCCAGCAATACCGTATTCTCGAAATTGTCATGATTCTCTATCAACTGATAACAAAACCGATCCAAAATTATGGAAATTTGCTTTTTATCTAGAACAAGTCGTTTTTGCATAATTGTAATTTGTGCACAAATATAGAAATAAATTGTTTGTGGGAAGTTCCGTCCGCAGGTTTATCTGCTTTCTTATCCGAAGACTGGCTGCTACTCTTTCTTTTCATCTTCTTCTTCCTCCTTAGGAATCAAAGAAGCATCCGCCCTTATTTTGGTTAGAAAGTAAACCTCGCGGATTTCCTCCCTATTATCCTTATTGATATAGCGAACTTTCTGCTTGCCAGAAAGCAAAAAATAATCTCTATACCACCAACTTAATGTCAAGCTTTCTTCCTGTGTTTCCTTAATTCGCTCCTCACCATTCGGCAGGTTAATGGGCACATCCATATTAATAAAATCAACTTCGCCCCCCTGCAAATGGCTCATCTTTAGGTGAGAGTCCTCCAGGTATAAATAATACAGATGATTCCCATCGAAACTAACCTCCCCAAATTTGCCCGGACTGCCTAATGTCACATCGTCCAGGCTGATGGAATTGTCCCAGATCATATTGCCCTCAGCGTCCAACATCAAAAACTGCGCTGCCATATACTTGTATTCATAGGAACTGCTCGCCCTTCCTCCAGGGAAATACCAGGGATACCCGCCCGGCATCACCCGATTACGCATGCTCATTGGAGCATATCGATAGAAATCATTGGCATATAGCAAATCTCTCGGCGAGTACCTCCCCGAGCTGGTCAGATAATAATCATTATATACCAAAAAATAATCCGGACCAGCCAGCACCTCTCGAGTCGTTAGCGTATTGGTTATTACCAGGTCCTTATCCTTTTCTATTGCCTTTTCAAGTGACTTTTCCTTCTTGGCTCTTTGCTTTTCCGGTAGGAAATTATAAAAATTATCAAAATCAGCCAAGGTATAAAAGCGATTGGAATACTCCCCAAACTCATTGATTCTAGTAAAATAAATCCCTCGATCGGGATCCCTCTTTCTCAAGCCATAAGGCCCTATCAGCACCTGATTATAATTGTCTGCAGGGCTGATCACTCCGTCTGTAATCTCCAGCTCAGGCCTATCTTCAGGAGCCACTTTCACCTCCCGGAGCATATTGCCATCGGTATCAAAGGTCATCACGGAGAGACTTCTTTCTTTAAACCTGTTCTTCTTGGTCACCAGCACCTCGAAAACCTCCAATTCTGGCTTTTTGCTGAGCTGCAAAATATTCACCTCATTAGCATATACACCCTGGACGGTAAATACCTCTTTCGTCTCTGTATCAAAAACCTGTATTGCTGGCCGGTAATCCATCATCCCCATCAATATAGCCTTCTTGTCCATGATCAGAAATTCCTGAAGCTCCATATCCAGGACGTTTTCGATCACCACCTCTCTCACCTCATGAGTCAGCAGATTGACCTCATAGATGATCCGATCATTGGCATAGGATTCACCCTTCTGAAAGAGTGTATATAAATAGCTATCCTCCAAATCAAATCCTGTCAGCTGAAAATAATCCTTGACCGGCACCTCATACATGGATTCCGCCTGAAGGTCCAGGTCCGTGACAAAGTATTGTAATTTCTGCTCCAAGCTAAAGCCCTTCCCCGCCTTGGTCCGGAAGGAAATAGTGCCATCCTGCTGAGGCAGGACAATGAAATCATGATCGTCCCATTCTGAAAGCACCTCCACCCGCTGCATAAACTCCACCTGAGCAAACGCTCCATGAGCTATCATCAACACAAAAAATCCAAAGCACAAAATTTTAATATTCAATAATTTCATATCAGCTGCTTGATTATATCTTAAGATAGCTCATAGGATTTTATTTTAAAACAATAATTGCGGACATTTGTCCATAAGACAATCCCAAACCGACATTCAGCTTTGGACAATAAAAAAATCACCAAAATACTCAAGCTCACTTCTCAGCTAATGGAGCTGCATGAAGTCAACGCTTTCAAAATTAGAAGCTATACTTCTGCCATCTACTCTATCGATCAATCGAGCGTCCCTCTTGAAAACCTAAGCAAGGAAGAATTGCAAAATATCGGAGGAATCGGCAAAAGCATTGCCGAAGTAATCTGCCAGCTAAACGAATCCGGCACTCATGCCTATCTGGAAGAGCTCCTCACCGAAACTCCCCAGGGACTATTAGAGGTCTTGCAGATAAAAGGGCTCGGCCCAAAAAAAATAAAAGTACTGTGGAAGGAGCTTAATATCACCTCCACACACGAGCTTCTCGAAGCCTGCCAGTCTGGCGAAGTGGCAAAACTTAAAGGTTTTGGTCAGAAAACACAGGAGAGCATCATCCAGGCCATGGAGTATATCGCTTCCAACCAAGGGAAGTGGCACTATGCGCAAGCAGAGCCAGCAGTGAACGCACTTATGGATGTCCTGAATGACCGCTTTGGGAAAGCCAATATTGCCCTTACCGGTGACTATGCGAGATCCCTAGAAATCATAGATTTGATAGAAGTGATCTTCAGCACCGACCAGCCTTCCACAGCTATACAGTCCCTTAAGAACATGGACCTGATCTCCTGGGATCAGAAAACCTCCAGTCCTTTCACCTGGCGGGGTACTCTATCCGACTTGGAGCTGAAACTGGTTATTTATACTTGTCCTCCGGACAAATTTATTTTAGAACAACTACTACGAACGGCCACACGAGCGCATTTGCTCAGCCCAATCGAAAACCATCAAAGCTTAGGTGAATTCTTCCTTTCCGAGAAGTTCGCTTCTCAGGAAGAAGCATACGCCAAGGCAGGCCTGCAATACATCGCCCCAGAATTACGAGAGGGTCAATTTGAGATTGAGCTGGCCAAAGAAAACAAACTTCCAACGCTAGTCGAGGAAGCGGATCTGAAAGGTATCCTTCACAATCACTCCACCTATAGTGATGGCAAGCATAGCCTCCGTGAGATGGCGGAGTTCTGCAAGGAGCAAGGCTACGAATACCTCGGCATATCCGATCACAGTCAAACCGCTACTTATGCTGGCGGGCTCGACATCGACAAGGTGAAGGCGCAGCAAGCTGAAATCAGACAATTGAATGAGGAGCTTGCTCCATTTAAGATTTTCAGCGGAATAGAAAGTGACATCCTAAATGATGGCAGCCTCGATTATCCTGAGGAGGTACTCGCAAGCTTTGACTTTATCGTTTCGTCCATTCATAGCAGCCTCAGCATGGACCAAAAGAAAGCGACAGCTAGACTTATCAAAGCCATCCAGAACCCCTATACAACTATTTTGGGTCATCCAACGGGACGGCTACTGCTTCGCAGGGAAGGGTATCCGATCAATCACCAAGCGGTGATCGATGCCTGTGCAGAAAATAATGTGGTCATAGAAATCAATGCCAACCCATGGAGACTCGATCTCGACTGGCGATGGGTGCATTACGCCTTGGAAAAAGGTGTCAAGCTATCCATCAACCCTGATGCTCATGAGAAAGATGGGTATTTCCATATGAAGTATGGGCTATTGGTAGGAAGAAAAGGAGGCCTAAATAAAGAAATGACCTTCAATGTCCTCAGTCGATCAGAAATTGAAGCTTATTTTACTAGCAGGAAAGAACAAATCAAAAAGTAAGGATTTTATGAGCTGGATGGACAAAAATCCTAATGACTTATTGCAAAAGGCCTTTTTCACGGGCCTCATCGGGATAGTACTTTGCCTAATACCCATTATTTCGCTACTGCTTCCGAGCATCCCAAGAGAAAAAGTATTCTTTCTCAAGGGCTTTGGAATCTTAGCACAGCTAACCGCTCTGAGCATGGTGGTGCTGGTATTGAGGGTGCGCAAACTCGACAAAACCATAAAAGATAAAGCAAAGCGCATGCTGATCGTACTGAGCGTAGCCCTTCTTTATTTCTTCCTTACCTAAAAATAAAGAGGCTGTATCTCCTAAATCCCCCTGCCACCAGTTGTTATTCTAAACCCATACCAACTTGTCCTCCACCTACCCAAGTCACCAAATAATATTGAGACATTGGTAATGGAGGAGCAGAAGAAATCCCTGGCGATACAGCCCCTTTTCTTAATAGTGACGAATTTTCATCGTTTCATCTTCCCTGATGGCTAGGCCATCAGACTTTCTTAACATTAATGGCATTAAGTCCATTTTTGCCTTCCTTTACTTCAAAGGAAACCTTGTCGTTTTGCATGACCTTATCGACCAGGCCTGTAGCATGCATAAATATATCATCCTGAGATTCATCATCGACGATAAAACCGAAGCCCTTTGCTTCATTGTAAAATTTGACTATTCCGGTAAGCATAATAATTATTGTTAGTGGTAAAATGAACCAACAAACTATAAAATATCACCTAAAAAACAAACTTATTCTTTGTATCTTTTGATTATGAAAAAATTAATACTTATTCGTCATGCAAAATCCTCTTGGGAAGACCCATTATTGGATGATCATGAGCGCCCGCTAAATGACCGAGGCCACAGGGACGCACCCCAAATGGCTCATCGATTGAAGGAAAGAGAGGTAATTGCCGACTTAATAATATCATCCACTGCCGTCCGCGCAAAGGCCACCGCATACATCACGGCCGAGAGACTTGATTTCCCCAAAGAAGAGATTCTAATTCGAAAGGATCTATATCATACCAGTGAAAATGAAATGCTAAAGGTGCTTACAAGGCTCCCGGACACACTTAATACTGTCCTGCTCATTGGCCATAATCCCGGGCTCAATGACCTTATCATTCGCTTAGGTGGGAAAATTAAAGACCTCCCTACCGCTGGGCAGTTTGCCTTTTCCTTTGACACCAGCAAGTGGTCGGAAATAGACGCCGAAAATTCCAAAGTATGGTTTGTCGATCACCCCAAAAAAGTAAATCACTAAAGGGAGAAATCCCTAATATCCTGCAAGACCCCATCAAACTGCTCAGGATGCTGAATGAGATGCATAATCTTCTCTGCGGCCTCAGCAGGAGAACTCAATTCCTGGTTCTCTTTGAAGCCTTTAAACTTCCGTAAACTACTGAAGTTTTCAGGTTTCGCTTGGCGGATATCCTCCTGCATGGGTGTGTCCACGATCCCTGGAGACACCGCGTAATAGGTAATCCCCAATTCCTTATGCTCACTTTCATATTGAGCGGTGAGTGTTAGTCGGTTGAGAGCGGCTTTTGTGCTGCTATATTCTGCCCATCCATCTACTGACTTGTCTGCTGCACCAGAGGAAATATTGACGACTAGCTTTTGGGTATCAGCAGCATCATATTTTCGTACAAACTCATTCATCAGTAGAGCGGGTGCGATCACATTGACTGTAAATATGCTTTGCAAACCGGCGGATGTTAAGCTTCCTATCGGTGCTATCTCACCGATCCATCCGGCATTATTTATCAGCACCACCTTATCCACCTTGGCCCTGGGGAAAATTTCCTCCATGGCCTTCTCTAAGGCCGGTAAATGCTCCAAATCAAGCTGAACATGTCTAAACGAAGGCCCTTCCTCTAGCGCTGAACGAGAAATCCCAATCACCTGCGTCTCAGGGGTTCGTATATACTTCTCCATCAGCGCCCTTCCCAGGCCTTTGCTGCATCCGGTAATGATGATAAGTTGCTTCATAAAATAGTTTGGATAGTCCTAAGTGGGATCCTATTGGTGTCACGCAAATTAGGAATCAATTGTAAATACTAAAAAGTTTTTCTTGAAGATTTGGCGGAGCGTTCCTTTAGCGCCGTCTTTTCTTAATGGGTGTTTTGCCAGGGGGAATAAAAAAGGAGGCTTAGCGCCTCCTTTTTTATTAAAGAATATATTGGGAAAGATCCCTGTTTTGGATCAGTGAACTTAGGCGTTCAAGGACCATCTCTTTCGTAATCATAATCTTGGCATTGGCCTGAATAGTATCAGGCACGTCAAAGAGGAAATCGTTGAGCAGATGACTCATTACAGTGTGGAGTCTTCTAGCCCCGATATTTTCGACCTCTTCATTGATCTTAAAGGCAATTCTGGCGATCTCCTCTATGGAGTCGTCTGTATATTCCAGGTACACCTCTTCAGCTTCAAAAAGGGCCTGATATTGTTTAGTGAGGGCATTTTTAGGTTCCCGAAGGATGCGCACAAAATCCTCCTGGGTCAGGCTATCCAGCTCGACTCTAATCGGAAAACGACCCTGCAATTCAGGAATAAGATCTGAAGGCTTGCTCACATGGAAGGCACCCGCTGCGATAAATAGCACGTGATCAGTATGGACCATGCCATACTTGGTGTTCACGGCACTTCCCTCCACGATAGGTAATAGATCCCGCTGCACCCCTTCACGGCTTACATCAGGACCGCTGCCATTCTTGCCGCTTTTGGCGATTTTGTCCACCTCATCTATAAAGATAATTCCATTATTCTCGGCCAGAAAAATCGCCTCTTCCTTCACCTCATCAAAATCCACCAACTTGGAAGTTTCTTCTTCCATGAGTATTTTTCGTGCTTCCTCGATGGTCACCTTTCTTTTTTTACTCTTCTTAGGCATCATTCCGCTGAGCATATCCTGCAATCCTGCGATGCTGGCATCATCCATCATTCCATTGCCGATCATTCCTACTCCCATAGAATTGGACTGCTTCACGTTGATTTCCACCTTGCGATCTTCCAGTTCGCCATTACGAAGCTTGTCACGGAATCGCTCCCGGGTCTTTTCATTAAGCTCTTGCTCACTGGCCTTATCCGGATCAAACTCCCCGTTGGAGCTGCTCGTTCTGGCGGTACTGAAGCCTGCTGTCTTAACCGGTGGAATCAAGATATCCAATAGTATATCCTCGACATTTTCGGCGGCTTTTTCCTTTACCTCCTCGTTTTTGGATTCTTTTACGAGGTTTATGGATTGCTCCACCAGATCCCGCACCATGCTCTCCACATCTCTACCCACATATCCTACTTCGGTGAATTTTGATGCTTCCACCTTGGTAAAAGGTGCATGTGCCACCTTGGCCAGACGACGAGCTATCTCCGTCTTCCCCACTCCCGTGGAACCGATCATCAGTATATTATTAGGCACAATATCCTTCTGAAGGTCAGATTTCACCATCATCCTACGAATCCGGTTTCTCAATGCAATGGCCACATTGCGCTTAGCATCCCTCTGACCAATGATATATTTGTCCAGCTCCTGGACGATTTGTCGTGGTGTCAAATGATTAATTTCTTTCATAATTTGATTAAGGTTCCGACAAGTAAAAAACCTGCCATGATTGATACTGCCAGCCTCAGGAGCAAGCTCACTAAAATAACGCCTGCAATAGAAGATGGTTCAAATAAAAATGCCAGGAGGTAGTCAATTATTAGTTTACTATAGAAAAAAAAATTCATCCACAATAAGCCCGTATGGACCTACTGTGGATGAGTTCTTATTTATGCCTCCACTTTAGTTTCCTCTTTATGAAAACTAAAGTTTATCGCATTTTTTACTTTTTCGTCCATAAGTGCGATTTCCAATACCTCAGAAACCATATCCACAAAGTGGAATTTCACTCCTTTTACATAAGCTTCATCGATCTCCTCGATGTCCTTTTGATTTCTTTTGCAGAGGATAATCTCATTAATCCCAGCTCTTTTTGCCGCAAGGATTTTCTCTTTTATTCCACCCACCGGCATTACTTTGCCTCGCAAGGTGATCTCGCCAGTCATCGCCAATTTTGCTCTCACTTTCCGCTGTGTATATACTGAGGCCAGGGCCGTCAGCATGGTAATCCCAGCGGAGGGTCCGTCTTTTGGTACTGCACCTGCGGGAACGTGGATATGCAGGTCATATTGATCAAATATTCTATGATCAATTTCAAGCTCATCCGCCTTGGAGCGCAGATAGGAGATCGCCGTCATGGCAGATTCCTTCATCACATCCCCAAGCTGTCCAGAAAGTGTCAGTTTTCCTTTGCCTTTGCTAAGTGCGGATTCCACAAAGAGGATCTCTCCTCCCACGGAAGTCCATGCCAGGCCGGTCACCACGCCAGCCACACTATTGTCCTGGTACATTTCCTTGTCGAAGATTTCTCCGCCGAGGATCTTACGAACCATCAATGGGGTGATTTTTTTCTGATATTCCTCCTCCATGGCGATTGATTTGGCCACGTTTCGGATGATAGTTCCGATCTGTCTTTCCAAACTTCTCACACCAGACTCCCGGGTGTATCCTTCCACCACTCTTACCAGAGCGGCTTTGTCAAAGGTGATGTCTTTCCCTGTAAGTCCATGTTCTTTACGCTGCTTTGGCACCAGGTGCTTTTTGGCTATTTCCACCTTTTCCTCCAGCGTATATCCGGTCACCTCGATGATCTCCATACGATCCCGCAAGGCTGGCTGGATCGTCTCCAGGGAATTAGCTGTCGCAATGAAAAGGACCTTGGATAGATCATATTCTACTTCCAGGTAATTGTCCACAAAACTGCTGTTTTGTTCTGGATCCAAGACCTCCAAGAAAGCAGAAGAGGGATCTCCTCTAAAGTCCGAATTCAACTTATCAATTTCATCTAAAACATACACCGGATTGGAAGTATGTACTTTTTTCATGTTCTGAATAATCTTACCTGGCATAGCCCCTACATAGGTTTTACGATGTCCACGGATCTCCGCTTCATCATGAAGTCCACCCAGGGACATCCGCACATATTTCCTTCCCAAAGCCTTGGCCACTGACTTCCCAAGGGAGGTCTTACCTACACCTGGAGGGCCATACAGACATAAAATAGGACCCTTAAGGTCGTTTTTCAGCTTCAGTACCGCCAAGTATTCTATGATTCTATCTTTTACTTTTTCCAGACCATGGTGATCCTTGTCCAGGATATCCTTGGCACGTTTCAGGTCAAAATTATCCTTAGTAAACTCTCCCCAAGGCAATTCTACCATCAGCTCCGCATAATTAAGGGCAATAGGGTATTCCGCAGCGGAAGGATTGATCCGAAGGATCTTATCCAGCTCCTTATCGAAATGAGCGGCCACTGATTTAGGCCATTTTTTCTTTCGACCTTTGATGCGAAGCTCTTCCACTTCCTTTTCAGGACCTTCTTCGCCTAGTTCGGTCTGAAGGACTTTCATCTGCTGGCGCAAGAAATAATCTCTTTGCTGCTGATCGATATCGGTATGTACCTTTTTATGAATTTCACTTTTGAGCTCCAGCATTTGGATATCTCTCATCATAAATTCCAATAAGAGAGTGGCTCTTTCCAGTCCGTCATTAATTTCCAAAAGCCGCTGTTTGGCTTCCACAGGAGCATTAATATTAGAGGACAAGAAATGGGTCAAAAATGCTGTGCTATCAATATTGTCCAATGCCACCTGAGCTTCTCGAGGGATTTCAGGATTTAGGGTTAGGATCTTGCCTGCGGCGTCCTTCAGAGATTCTTCTAAGGCTTGTATTTCCTTATTTCCTTCCGGAAAACTCTCCTCCAGATATTCCACTTTAGCTTGGAAATAAGGGTCTTCGGTCACCTGTTCGGTGATTTCGAAACGCTTCTTTCCCTGGATAATGATAGTGGTATTCCCATCAGGCAAAACAATCATCTTTATAATCTTGGCGATGGTACCTACCTGATAGATATCCTCCCAGGAGGGATCGTCATTATTAGGATTGACCTGGGCACATACCCCGATCATCTTATCTCCCTTATGGGCTTTTTTTACGAGTTTTATGGAGCGTTGACGGCCTACGGTAATTGGGATAACCACCCCAGGGAATAATACCGTATTCCGTACAGATAATATGGGAATCTCATTTGAGTAACTTTCCAGCTCAGACTGATCGTCCTCCTCATCATCCGTAATCAACTGAATTAAATCTCCTTCGCCGGCAAAATCTCCTACCATCATGCTATGATAAATAGAATGGTCGCTTTTCTTCATATATATATCTAATGACTGCAATTTTGTCATACTTAAATTACACATCTCCCCAACAATGAATGTATCGTGGGGTTTCGGTTAGTAGATCAAGGGATATGCCAATCCACACTTTGGTACAAATTGGCAGGGATCATACTTTCCCCTTGCAAAAATATCAATAAGCCCAGAGGCCAAAAAAGGGCAAAATTTCTTTTGCCCTTAACAATATCTATAGCAATCTACGGGAATTAACTACCCGTAAATAGTTTTATAATATCATTTCCGATAGCAAATACCATTAATGCTAATAACAATACCATGCCAACTTTCTGTGCATTCTCAAGGAATTTCTCTGAAGGACTGCGGCCAGAAATCATTTCATATAATAAAAACACCACATGCCCACCGTCCAATGCTGGAATCGGCAGTAGGTTCATAAAGGCCAAAATCATTGAAATCAATCCAGTAATACTCCAGAATTTTACCCAATCCCAACTGCTTCCATAAATCTTTGCCATCCCGATCGGGCCACTCACGTTCTTGGTGGACACCTCTCCGGTAAACATCTTACCCAGTGCTTTGGCATTGACAATAACCACACTGAAGGCCTTCTCGGTACCTATTCCTATGGACTGATTTAGAGTATATTTCTTGCGAACAGGCTGAATCATCGGATCCACAGCAATACCAATTGTCCCATCTTTCTGAACTTTAATATTGCTCTGCATTTCTTTTCCATTCCTAAGGTAAGTCAGCGCGACCTCATTTTCTGAATGCGCCGCTAGCTGCCGCTGAAGATCAGTAAAGTAGCGGGTCTTTTCCCCGTTTACCGCTACGATCTTATCGCCCTCCTGAAGGCCTACTTCCGCCGCCGGCGAACCTGCGACTGCTTCCCTAACTGTAAATGGCACACCAATATCTATAAAATTGGACATGGACTCCTGACTGGAGAAGGAATTGATAAATCCTCTGGGAATATCAATCTGAATGGTTTTTCCATCTCTATCGACGGTATAATAGCCATTTTCGCTAAGGAGAACTGAGCCAGTCGATAGATCCGAAAGGCTTTCGTACGAATGCCCATTGACATCCATTACCTTATCGCCATCCTGAAAACCTATCTGCTTGCCAATATCGTAAGCCACGATACCATGCTCAATCACCTGATCTCGGGAATAGAAAGTCTCACCACGATCATAGGTAAGGGCTACAAAAATGATAATACCAGTAATCACATTGACTATAATCCCGCCCAGCATGACGATCAATCGCTGCCAAGCTGGCTTAGCTCTGAATTCCCATGGCTGAGGCTCGGAACTGAGCTGTTCGGTATCCATGGACTCATCCACCATACCTGAGATCTTCACAAAACCCCCAAGCGGAATCGCTCCCAGGGAATACTCGGTTTCTCCATATTTAAAACCTATGATTTTTGGAGGGAAACCTATCGAAAATTTCTCCACTCGCATTCCAAACATCTTAGCAGCTAGCATGTGCCCACCTTCGTGAAGTCCCACGAGAATAGATAAGCCCAGTAAGAGCTGCCCGACCATTATTAAAGTATCCATATTTTACCTTTTATTCTTTATAAGTTCTTCTGCTTTTCGTCTCGCCTGCTGATCGCTGGATATAAAATCCTCCAGCACGGGCTTCGCGACATAATCCACTTTGTGCATGGTCTTCTCTATGATGTCAGACATTTCTAGGAAGCCTACTTTATCCTGAAGAAAAGCCTCCACGACTACCTCATTGGCAGCATTGAGTACACAGGGTAAGTTTCCGCCCTTGTCTATAGCCTCAAAGGCCAACTGCAAGTTACGAAAAGTATCCATGTCTGGTTTCTCAAAATCCAAACTAGGATATTGGCTGAAATCAAATCTTGGAAAATCCGACTTTAGACGATCAGGATATGACAAGGCAAATTGAATAGGGATACGCATATCCGGCAATCCAAGTTGCGCTTTTAGGCTGCCATCCTCAAACTGTACTAACGAATGAACGATGGACTGTGGATGTACCACGACCTCAATCTGGCTAGTATTAACGGCAAACAGCCATTTGGCCTCGATCACTTCCAGGCCTTTATTCATCATAGAGGCTGAATCGATGGTAATCTTAGCCCCCATATCCCAGTTGGGATGTTTGAGCGCCTGGGCTTTGGTCACCTGCAGGAGCTCCTCCCGTTTCTTTCCCCGGAAGGGACCACCTGAGGCGGTAAGGATTAGTTTTTCGATGGGATTATGAAATTCACCTACCAAGCATTGAAAAATCGCTGAATGCTCCGAGTCAACAGGGTAGATATTCACCCCTTTGGCGCGAGCCATCTGTGTAATGAGCTCCCCGGCCACCACCATCGTCTCCTTATTGGCCAGTGCTATTTGCTTACCCGCCTGAATCGCACTGATGGTCGGCAAGAGACCTGAGTATCCCACCAAGGCTGTCAAAACTACGTCAATGGTCTCCATCTCCACCACCTGAGCTAGGGCAGACTCCCCTGCATAGACCTTTACAAAATGAGGATCAAGGGCTTCTTTTACGGCTGGATAATGAGCTTCATTTCCGATAACCACCGCATTGGGCAGAAACTCCAGTGCCTGCTGGATCAGTAAATTTACATTATTTTGGGCTGTCAGGACCTCCACCTCAAAGGAATCAGGATGGGCTTTTATCACCTCCAATGCCTGTGTACCTATGCTGCCTGTAGATCCTAAAATGGCTACCCGTTTTTTATTTGACATTCATCTGTGTATTTCGCCTCATGGATGCAGTCTGCATCCCTATGTTTTTTTGCCTAAGCTGACACTATAGGCTGACAAATTTACAAGCTTCAAAGACTTTTCCTTAGATTTTTTGTCACTTTTTCACTTTTCAGGGTTTTGGCATTTTATTGGCCTATTATTATTCAGCGAATATAGGCAATAATCTCCTTGAGAAAACACAAAACACAGACCTCAAAACCCCTGCTGAAGCCTCAAAACCCATTTTCAAGGAAAGTAATGTATCTTCATCAGCGGTGATACTATTAAAGTTTGTTAAATCAATTATCCTTTCACGTCAAATACACGTAATTTGATCAAAAAAACATACTTATGCAGAATAGCTTAAAAACATTCTTTATAGCCTTCTTCGCCGGAGTGCTTGGCGCATGGGCTTATCAGCAAGTAGGGGTGCAGCAGCCCATATCCATGAGCTTGCCACCTTCATCCGGCGGGGAATTTGTCTCCAGCACCATAAATCATTTCGATGAAAAGGCATCCTCCTCAAGGAATACCAGCGCTGAGCTGCCAGTATCCTTCGTGGAAGCCTCGGAAAGGAGCACCGAATCAGTGGTATTTATTAAGAATTTTTCGGGAACTGACTATAGAAGATATAGTATGTTTGACTACTTCTTTGGTCCGCAAGGAGGCAGCAGCCAGCAGGTGAGCACCGGATCAGGGGTGATCTTCTCAGCAGATGGCTATATCATCACGAATAACCATGTGGTGGAAAATGCTGAAACATTGGAAGTCGTACATCATAAGAAAACCTATAAGGCTAAGCTCATCGGCACCGATCCCAATACGGATATTGCGGTATTGAAAATCGATGCAGATCATCTTCCCGCCATCCCTCAAGGAAGCAGCAAGGACCTCCGCATCGGCGAATGGGTCTTGGCAGTGGGAAATCCATTTAACCTCACCTCCACTGTCACCGCAGGGATAGTTTCTGCCAAAGAGAGGCAGATCAATATCCTGGGTGGGGACTTTCCTTTGGAGTCATTTATCCAGACGGATGCCGCCATTAATCCTGGCAACTCCGGGGGAGCCTTGGTCAATACTCAGGGAGAACTCGTAGGGATCAATACGGCGATTCTTTCTCGAACGGGCTCATATACCGGCTATGGATTTGCGGTACCCGTGGATATTGCTGCAAAAATCGCCAATGACCTCATTAAATTCGGGGAAGTGCAAAAGGCCATTCCAGGGGTGGAAACAATAGAAATCACCCCCGAAATTGCTGAAGAAATGAGACTGGAGTCCCTAGATGGCGTGGTGGTAAAACATACCATAAGAAATGGAGCCGCAGAGAAAGCGGGGATCAAGATCAATGATATCATCATCGCTGTGGACAATACCCGAATTACAGGGAAAGGAAGTTTTGAAGAGGCCCTTTCCTATTATTACCCTGGGGATCAGGTAAATGTGACCTACCTCCGGGACAACAAACAGCTCAGCACTGCCCTCACCTTGCAAAACCTCCAAGGCAGCACGGGAGTAATAGAACGTGAATTTTATTCTTCGGCGCTATTAGGCGCAAAACTCGAGGCTGTAAATACCGTGGACAAGGATCGACTTGATATAGAATATGGCGTAAAAATCACCTCCTTATCACGCGGCTACCTGAGTGAGCTGGGGCTGGGAAATGGATTTATCCTGACCAAAGTGAACGGTGAAGCAGCTGAAGATCCCGAAGAAATCGGTCAATTCCTCGAAGAGTATAGCGGCAGGCTGGTTCTGGAAGGGCTTACCCCTAGAGGCAGAGTTTTTAGGCAATCCTATAGCGTACGATAGACCGCTGAATATTTATAAAAAAACTAAAAAGCACTGGATTATTTCAGTGCTTTTTTTGTAGATTTAGATAGGGTGTCTGGTAAAAAGCGCCCCTTTGACCGTAATTAATTCATAGCACCCAAAATAATTTTATACTATGAAAACTCAAACCATTACTTGTGACCAAAGGTTTGCTGACTTCGAACAATCCCTCGGGGAGTTAAATGAGATCATCGACACCATAAAGATGAAAGGCCTAAAACCCGAACTGGAGCGACATCTGCATCGCTCATTTGAGGTAACCCATGAACAGGCGCTCAATACCATGGCTAGTTATTTTCACCAGCAAGGACGACCTACCTATAGTGGGTCCAGGGACATTACCCTCGATGCTTTCGATGAGGACCTCATCGATGATGGTAAAGGATGGCTAGATATGATCATCTGCCGCATCAAAGCTACCGATGTATATACCGAAAATGTGGATGCCAGCATTACCGACAATATTATAAAAAAGTACTGCGCCCTATTCGAAAATTTTCAGAAAAAAATGAAAGAGGCATTAGAAGAATAAATATCAGCTCCAGCATGGCTAAACTCTCAAACCATGCTGGAACTTAAACTTTCATCCCCTAGGCCTCCCCTCTTGGCTCCCTAAGAGTATATATTAATAGGCCCTAATGGTGCAACTCTTTTGTCATCGGAGCTATCTTATATTAAGACTACTTTTTTTGCCCCGGGCAAACTCTTCAACTGCCTAATCATATCTCTCCTAATTTTATATTATACTTTTAATTTCTGCCCCTGGCCCAATTAAATTCCTACGCGTATATTCAATCGATCAATCCAAACTAGTGGGCACAGGATAAGGAGAATACATACCTCTTTCCTTGACGGATCGTGGAACCCGATTGGGTAGGCCGAAAAAATAATATTTGGTAAGAATAACCTTATAGGTTAATTTTAACTTTTAGTGAGCATTGAATGCTCACTGCTCTAAAAGACGCCTATTTCATGAATATTAAGCTATTTTTCATCCTTCTGCTCATCAGTTTTGTGACTGCCTGCGGAGGATCCAAGGATCAAAAGGATCAAAATTTAACAGCAGAGCTACAGGAGATCCCTTTGGATTACGCCCAGGGTTTCAAGTTATTTCAGGGGCCAGGATATAAGCTTATCGAGGTGCATCAGGCTTTTCCGGGAAGCGACCGGCCCTTCAGGTATTTGGTCCGGGAGGAACAAAGCTCCGAGGAGCCAGACAGTAGCCAGTTTGACGCCATTCTACCCCATGCGGCAGATCGGATCGTCCTTACTTCCACCACGCAGGTGCCACATTTAGATTTACTGGGGATTTCCGAGACCCTGGTTGGATTTCCAAATCTTGATTTTATTTCCACTCCCAGCCTTCGTGAGAAGATTGATGCTGGAAAAGTGATTGATTTGGGATCTGGGGCTTCTTATAATCTAGAGAAAATAATGGATTTGCAGCCCGGGCTAGTGATAATAAGCACACTTGGGGACAATATGAAGGAGGTCAAATTACTTAATCAAGTTGGCATACCTGCCGTCATCAATGGAGACTACCTGGAACAACATCCTCTGGGCCGTGCCGAATGGATCAAATTTACGGGGGCTCTTACCGGCCGGTTAGCGGAAGCTCAGGAAAGCTATCAAAGGGTAAAAGACAACTATGATGAATTAAAAACTATGGGCCAAGGCATCCCTACGGCTTCAAAGCCTAGTATTCTTAGTGGGAATATGTATAAGGATAGTTGGTATGCACCTGCGGGGAATAACTGGGGGGCGATATTTATAGCGGATGCTGGCGGAAAATACATCTTCCAAGATAAGGAATCCGATGGCAGCCTTCAGCTCAGCTATGAGGTGGTGCTGGATCAAGGTGTGGAAGCAGATATATGGCTGAGTACCGGAGAATATTCCGATCTGGCGACGATGGGCGCTGCCGATCCCCGGTACAGACAATTTGAAGCTTATAAAAATGCGCAAGTTTATACCTTTGCGAATACTAAGGGCCCCACAGGAGGATTAGAATACTTTGAAATGGGCTATTCAAGGCCCGACATTATACTAAAAGATCTACTAAAAATTTTTCATCCTGAGCTGGTCCCCAATTATACTCCTTATTTTTACAAAAAAATCAACTAAAGATTCATGCTAAAGGCTAGGGGTAATTTATGGCAAAAAGCAGGCATAAGCATCATAATCTTATTATGCATGTTCCTGATCAATATTGCTATAGGCTCAGTGTACATCCCCATCGATTCGATATTCCATCATCTCATGGGCAATGAGCTGGAAAAAAGCACCTGGGTTACGATTCTGGACACCTACCGGATACCCAAAGCCCTGACCGCTATCATCGCCGGCGTGGGCTTATCCCTCAGTGGGCTACAGATGCAGTCATTTTTCCGAAATCCTCTGGCTGGCCCTTACGTATTGGGGATTAGTTCCGGGGCAGGATTAGGGGTGGCTCTGTTAATTTTAGGCTCCAGCGCCTTTGGCTGGACATTGATGGATGGAGGGACTGACCTGATCAATGGAGGGGTATGGTCGATGGTGCTCGCCGGTAGCTTAGGCGCCATCCTCGTGATGAGCATGATAAGTCTAGCTGCCTGGAAAGTCAAAAGCAGCACCACCCTGCTAATTATAGGTCTTATGTTTGGAAGTGCCTCAGGAGCTTTCGTAAATATCCTATCCTATTTTGGAGAGGCCGAGGAGCTCAAGCTATATACCGTATGGACCATGGGAAGCTTAGGCGGGATTTCCGGCTGGCCCTTATTTATTTTTGCCCTGATCACTTTTATAGGATTACTTCCCGCCATAGCGCAGTCCAAGGCATACAATGCTATGCTATTGGGTGAAAATTACGCCAAAAGCATGGGGATAAATATCAATAGACTACGCTGGTCCATGATCATCAGCACAGGCTTAATGGCCGGAAGTGCCACCGCCTTTTGTGGACCTATTGCCTTTATCGGCATCTCTGTTCCTCACCTGGTAAGAATCATCTTCCGCACCGCGGATCACCGTACTTTGCTACCAGTAAGTGCGCTTCTGGGCGCTTCGTTTCTGCTCCTATGTGATGCTATCTGTCAGCTCCCAGGCTCCGCCGAGACCATCCCTATCAATATTGTAAGCTCCTTATTGGGTGCACCGCTGGTCATTTGGCTGATATTGCGGAAAAACTTCAATGCTGAATTTTAATGGAAAAGCCTCTATATACCATAAGCGCTCAGGACCTTTGCATTGGCTATACCCGCAAAAAGCAAGAAATAAAGGTCCACGATGGATTAAACTTCCAGCTCCTTCCGGGCCAGCTGTATTGCCTTCTCGGGCCAAATGGTGTAGGCAAATCCACTTTGATAAAAACGCTGCTCGGGCATATCCCAGCACTGAGCGGAAGCATCTATATCAATGGTAAGGACCTCAAAAAACTCTCTGCAGAGCAGATGGCTAAGACGGCAAGTGTTGTGCTGACCGACCGCGTAAGTTCAGGAAACTTACACGTCGCCGACCTGGTGGCTCTGGGTAGAGTACCTTTCACCAACTGGGCGGGACGTCTGGCAGAGGCGGATCTTCATATTATCGCAAAAGCGATGGAGGCCACCAAAATAAATTATTTCAAGGACAAGCCCCTTAGTGAGATCAGCGATGGCCAGCGTCAAAAAGCAATGATCGCCAGAGCTTTGGCACAGGATGGGCAATTAATCATCCTGGATGAGCCCACCGCTCATCTGGATCTGATCAACCGGCATGAGATCATGCAGCTTTTGAGGACCATCTGTAAGACTGAGAACAAAAGTATTCTTGTGATCACCCATGACTTAGAAGTCGCCATAGAAACTGCCGATGAACTGTGGCTTATGCAATGCGGCGAACCGCTGATCCAAGGATCTCCTGAGGACTTGATCGTTAGCGGGAAAATCCAGCATTTATTGACCAGCCCGGGATTGTACTTTGATATTCATCACGGAAGAGTGCGCTCCACCTACCCTGATACGGTGACTACAATCCATGGGCCTGCTGCACTTTGCCAGTGGTTTCTTGCCGCATTATACAAAGCAGGCCTGCAGCATCTGGGTTCAGACTATGAAATCCATCTGTTCGAAGAACCCTTCAAAGTCATGGTCAAAACCCCCACAGGAGGATTTGAGGGAGAGACTATCCGGGCGGCGGTGGACTTTTTGCTGATGGCCGAGGATGAAAGGCTGAAATAGTTTTATCAAAACATCTTACAAATCACTCATTTACAAAGCCCTAATCTTTGACAGTCTAATAGGTCAGACAAAAAACTCATTAACCCTATCTTTTTTATAGGGTTTTGTTTTTCCTAAAAAAATTTTCAATTATATTTGTCACACTAATAATTGCGATGACAAAGGAACAATTCAGTCAATACTCTTTTTTATTGGACAGGACGGCCAGACGAGTGAAGCAATATGCTCAGCAGCATTTCAAGAGCGGGGCATTTGATGTGACAGTCGATCAGTGGTTGGTTTTGCGACGATTGGGAGAGCATGACGTATTAAGTCAAAGTGAACTAGCGGGCTTAGTCTTCAAGGATCAGCCTACGCTAACCCGGATTTTGGATATTTTGTGCAAGAAAGGATATGTGGAACGCACACCTCACCCTGCAGACAGACGAAGTATCCAAGTAAACCTGACGAATCAAGGTCATGAAAAGATCAAGGAGCTCAAGCCCAAAGTGGCCACCATACGAGAAAAAGCATGGGAGAACTTAGACCAGAAGGACTTTGAGGAGTTTAAGCGCATTTTAAACACCATTTACGGTAATTTAGAACAGTTTTAAATAATGCATGGAATTCCCTGATTTCCTGATTATATTTGCACGGAAATTCAAGGAATTCAAATTGCTAAAAACGAAGTAAATACATATTTATACCATGATAACAACTGACATTTGCATCATCGGAGCGGGACCAGTAGGATTGTTCACAGTATTTGAGGCAGGCCTATTAAAAATGCGTTGTCACCTTATAGACGCATTGCCACAGGTGGGCGGACAGCTGTCCGAAATTTACCCTCAAAAGCCAATTTATGATATCCCTGGATATCCTGAAGTGAAAGCTCAGGAGTTGGTGGATAACTTAATGAAACAAATTGAGCCGTTTAACCCTACTTTCAGTTTGGGCGAGCGAGTGGATTTTTTGGCTAAGCAGGACGATGGATCCTTTGTATTGACCACTAGTGACAAGACGAAGGTACATGCTCAAGTGATTGTCATTGCTGGTGGACTTGGTTGTTTTGAGCCTAGAAAGCCTGTATTGGAGAATCTTGAGAATTTTGAAGGCAAAGGGATTACCTATATGGTAAAAGATCCGGAGCAGTTCCGAGACAAGAAAGTAATCCTTGCTGGTGGCGGTGACTCAGCGCTTGATTGGACTATTTATCTTTCTCAAATAGCCGAAAAAGTCACTTTAGTACATAGAAATGAGACTTTCCGCGGTGCGCCTGACTCAGCTGCCAAGGTATTTGACCTTGCCAATAACGGTAAGATCGACCTTATCTTAAGCTCAAACCTCACCAAACTTTCTGGAAATGGCCATTTGCAGTCCGTATCCATGAAGAATAAGGCGAAGGAAGAGTCCACTATCGAAACGGATTACCTTATCCCTCTGTTTGGGCTAAGCCCAAAACTAGGCCCTATAGCCGATTGGGGATTAAATATAGACAAAAACGCCATCGAGGTGGATACCACTGATTACTCCACCAATGTGGAGAGAATCTATGCGGTAGGAGATATTAACACGTATGAGAATAAACTAAAACTTATCCTTTGTGGCTTCCATGAATCCGCAATAATGTGCCATAGCGCATTCAAATATGTGTATCCAGACCAAAAACTAAGCTTTAAATATACCACCGTTAATGGTGTAAATTCATTTTAATTGTAAATTTGCAGCATGGTAACATTTGAAGTAGAAGATCACGACGGCAACAGACAGCCGATTGAAGCTCCCGATGATATGGGACTTAGCTTAATGGAAGTTCTCAAAGCCTCTGAATATCCCGTTTTGGCCACTTGTGGGGGTATGGCTCTATGCGCCACCTGCCATGTGGAAGTACTTGACGGCAAAGAAGGCCTGGGAGAAGCTACCGATGTAGAACTGGATCAACTCGAGGCCTTGCCGGAGATGTTTGACACCAGTAGGCTGGCCTGCCAAATCAGGATCAGTGACCAATTGGAAGGTGCCATTTTCAAACTTAGAGGAGAAGATCAGTAAACATTTTCCTCAATAAAAAGTAAAAGGCGAACCGTTGAAGTCAACGGTTCGCCTTTTACTTTTTAAGCCTTCTTCCTCACCTATATACTTTAATAAATATCAGCATCGCTGCTTCCTGTCCCACCAAACTTCTATGAGGATTCTTATTTCCAATCGAGGTTTTGAAGATAATATTATTTTAACCTTCACCAAACTCCTCCCCCCACGGTGCTCTTTGTGCTTTATTTAAAAGCCGTTACCACATAAGACTATTTTTTTGATAGCAGCCTTTATTCATAACCATCCGTTATCGTCCAGTAATCACCTTTGTATTCGTGACGAAAATCTGAAAACCTCTATCACTTCTCCTTTATTAAAAATATCGTATTCATGGAAAGGTTAGACCACCAGCCAGCACCATTATATCTCGCCTGCCCATTTCCCTGACTGCTTTGATTGGCTGGTTTAGCCCAATATGACATCTGCCTTATGGAAGTACTTGATGGCAAAGAAGCTTTGGGAGAAGCTACCGTTGTAAAACTAGATCAGCTCAAGGTTTTGCCCGAGATGTTTGACCAGTAGGCTGGCTTGCCAAATTAGGATCAGCGAGCCACTGGAAGGTGGCATTTTCAAAACTCCTTGGAGAACAAGAATAAAAAGCCACCCTTTACCTAAAAGATGGCTTTCCTTTTGTTAAACCAAAATTAAGACCTTAATGCATATTTACCTATTGAGGTAACCCTATCTATCTAAAACCCAATAGTTCCCTACGCAGTAAAAGGACTATTATTTTTACCGAAACGAAACACTGATATCAGCCTATCCAGAAGTGATTTTCAGGCTGCAAAATATTTTTTTTAGATGACTAACCCGATCCTTTATCCCTATCATTTCCTTGGTACCCAATAGGCAAGTCCATTTTTGATAGGGCTGAAAAAATAAGTTAAATCCTGAGTTGTTACTCAATGATGAGACCTACTATTATGGATCTTTTTAATCATTTATAGGAAGAATTATTAATCAAATAAACAACCAATATTGGCAAAAAACCAGCTTATTATTTACCCAAAACTAAAAACATCGTTAATTACCACAAAAAGTTTAAAAACCCATCTAATAACTACCTAAACCTCGTAAAAGCGACCTCAAAAGCCAAATAGTATGATAAAAATCATGTTATGAAAGGGGCGAGCAGCAAGTTGCTTTATCCGCCGTAAATCTAGTCGTGAGTCATCCCCTTCAATATAGATGCAGCGGCTTTGGTAAGGCGGGTTCCCGGGCCATAAATAGCCGCCACACCTAAATTCTTCAAGGTTTCATGGTCTTTAATGGGAATAATCCCTCCCAGCACCACCATAATATCAGTCCTACCGAGGGCTTTCAGGCTTTTCATCATCACTGGCACCAGCGTCTTATGGGCACCAGTCATAGTGGACAGCCCTATGATATCCACTTTAGCTTTCACGGCATTGGCCGCCACCTCCTCCGGTGATAAAAACATCGGTGACTGCACCACATCAAAACCTAGATCCGCAAAGCCACTGGAGATCACTTGCAAACCACGGTCATGGCCATCCTGGCCCACTTTTGCCATCAATACTCTTGGGCTCCTCCCCTCCTGTCTTCGGAACTTCTCCACTAGGGCGGCAGCATCCTGGTACCGCTCACTATCTCCAATAGCCCCACTATATACCCCGCGCACCAAGGCACTAGTTTGCTCATATCTCCCAAATACGGCTTCCATCGCATTACTAAGTTCCCCCAGCGTGGCTCCAGATCGAGCTGCATTAATTGCCACTTGAAGCAGGTTTTGTTGAGGATCGGCAGCTGCGGCTTCTAGGGCCTCCAAGGCAGCCTTTACCGCGACCTGATCCCTTTCGGCTCGGTGCTTTCTGAGCTTCAATACCTGCTGCTGAAGTACCTGTTTATTGTCCACCTCTAAGGTCTCGTGCTCCATTTCATTCTCCAGCCGGAAGGTGTTCACCCCTACACGGACTTCGCGATCAGAGTCCAATGCTGCCTGCCGTAGGGTGGCTGCCTCCTCGATTTTTGCCTTTGGAATACCTTCAATAATCGCCTTGGCCATACCTCCCTTCTTCTCTATCTCCTGGATATGTCCCCATGCGGCTTCCACTAATCGCTCCGTTTCTTGCTCAACATGATCGCTCCCTCCCAAAGGATCGATGAGATCACAGAGTCCAAACTCATCCCTTAGGATCTGCTGGGTCCGTCTTGCAATCCCCGCAGAATAGGCTGTGGGCAATGCTAAGGCCTCGTCAAAAGAATTGGTATGCAGAGACTGAGTATGCCCAAGAATTGCAGACAAGGCTTCTATGGTCGTTCGGGCAATATTATTTAAGGGGTCCTGAGCGGCCAGGGACCAGCCTGACGTCTGACTGTGGGCACGGAGCATCATTGATCGAGGATCCTTTGGGTCAAATTCCTTCAACAGCTTAGCCCATAGTAATCGGCCTGCCCGCATCTTGGCCACTTCAGTATAATGATCCATGCCAATACCCCAGAAAAAAGATAGTCGAGGTGCAAAATCATCAATATCCAAGCCTGCCCGAATTCCACACCGCACATATTCCAATCCATCCGCAAGGGTATAGGCCAGCTCCAGTTCGGGGGTGGCCCCTGCTTCTAACATATGATATCCCGAGATAGAAATAGAGTTAAAGCGTGGCATCTGTCTGGCGGTATAGGAAAAAATATCCGCTATAATCCTCATGGAAGGCTCTGGAGGGTAGATATAGGTATTTCTCACCAAAAACTCTTTCAGAATATCATTCTGAATGGTCCCTTTAAGCTGCTCAGGAGCAAGACCTTGCCGCTCGGCAGCGAGAATAAAAAAGGCAAGAATGGGGATTACCGCACCATTCATGGTCATGGACACGGACATCTCAGCTAAGGGGATTCCCTCAAAAAGTCGCTCCATATCCTGCACGGTATCGATGGCGACTCCGGCCATCCCTACATCTCCCGTCACCCGAGGATGGTCCGAGTCATAGCCTCGATGGGTGGCAAGATCAAAGGCAATAGATAGCCCTTTTTGGCCTGCGGCAAGATTATTTTTATAGAAGGCATTCGATGCTTCCGCTGTCGAGAAGCCTGCATATTGCCGAATAGTCCATGGCCTCGTCAGGTACATGGCCCCATGAGTCCCCCTTAGAAAAGGTGGAACACCCGCAATAAAAGGAAGATGAGCAAGCTTCTTCGGATCTTGGTCCTTTTTAGTGTGCAGGGAAGCGAGAGTTATTTTGGATAAATCTGGGCGCATGGAAAATTGTGGTTCTATAGAGTAATGGTATAAATCACTTACTATTGTACGCAGAGTGCGCAAATCACTTTTATCGGTTACCCTCTCTCAGGAGAACCAATACTTTATTGGCCCATTCGGACTCTTTATGTGTCATATAAAAATTTCCCCATAAGGGGTCCTCCATCCTCAATAGGCCTGTTTCATGGCGGATAATATGGGCACTATTTACCAGCAGCCGGCACTGCTCCTCCAGATCATCTCCTAAGCTGACTGCTCCCAAACATAGGGCATCACATCCTCCCTGTGTAGCCATCATGCCCTTCATCGTCTGCCGCACCAGATACTCTCCCAATTCTGACGCTGACAAGGGCTTATCTTCAGACTTACAAAAAATAAAAATATCGGAGGCTGAGACCGTGGAATCTATGTCCCGAGCTAATAGCAGCACCATTTTTTTTAGCAGTCTGATTCGTATTATTTCTTTAAAATAATCATTGCCAATCCCCACATAAAAGGCTGTGGCGGAAAGTACAGTCCTTACCTCCTCTCCCTGCTCCGTCAATACGTCAAGCACCTCTATAAATTCCGATAATACCCTGTATAACTGATGAATCATCTGCTCCTCGGAATCGCCACCTTCCCCACATTCAAAGCTTAAGCCGCGAAAACCGAGAAATTTCTTAGTCTTAGCATATACCTCTGGTATCAATGGATTAATAGCCAAATCCCCAAAGGATGGCTTCCTATCAGCTATTGGGGCGAACATATTCCAGCGCAAACCTCCAGAAGTCTCTAAAGGCAAACTATCCAATCCCTGAGAAAGAAAATCGCTTAGTCCTTCAGGACGAGTAAAATGAAAGTACAATTCACTATTGGACCGATAGGTCGCTGAGAGCAGCTCCAGCCTCAGCGGCGACAGCCCCTCTTCGATGATGAAACCATCCATCCCCCAGCGCGCGCGCTGTGCCAGTAAGTCCGGCGCATCATGGGCGGACAGGATCGGACTTATTATACTAAATTGATTTTGATTATGAATACTTCTATCGAGCAAAGTCGGGCGATCGGAGAGCCCATAAAAAGGAGGATTGACCTCATAGTTATGAATCAATTTATCAAGATTCTCTCCTGAGAATTTCTTAGTCAATTCATTCAAGACATTCTGCTTCCACACTGCGGGATCCGGGTAGGAGAATCCATAAAAATGGCTGTCGATCATCATTGGGCTTATCTTAGGCTACGGGTGGAGAAAACCTACGCCACCATCTCCGATAAAAATAGAAGATTTAGAGAGAATTCCTATATAAATCTCCCAAATGATTCTTTAAAATACTCTTGATTTTTCAGCGGTCTATTACTTTAAATTTTCGTATATTCCAGATTCATAGCCAGTCATTTCTCAGGAGCAAATCACCTACTTAAAAGCAAGGTTTTGTAAAGGGCCCATCCAATCATCAACAGAATGCGTGGGGATTTCTACTTCTTTCTGGCGAATATCCAGTATTTTAAAATTAATTATCAACCAAATAGCCTAAATCATATCCTCTATGGCCTTATCAGAAAACTCAAGCTAAGTCAAGTGTAAATTGATTTTTAATTTAGATATATTTTCCCCAAATTTGTTGCCCTTCTTAGGTGAAGCGGATCAGCTAATAATCTTTCTAGTAACTTATTTTAAATGAATTCAGAGGCCAAAGCAGTATGGGATGAGTGTTTGCGTATCATAGAAGAGCACGTAAACGAACAGAGCTTTTCCACTTGGTTTAAACCCATAAACCCAGTGAGATTGGATGGTTCTGTACTTACCATTCAGGTCCCCAGTCAATTTTTTTACGAATGGCTAGAAGACAATTATGTGCAGGTACTGAAGCTTGCTATCAAGAATATTCTTGGGCCCAATGGCAAATTAGAATATGCAGTGGTGGTGGACAGAGGGAACTCCCAAAACCAACCTTATGTCGTTAGCTATCCTCAGGGAAACATCAATCCGGGAAAGAAAAAGCCTCAAAAGGCCGAGCAGCGTGAAGATAGGAGCCCTTTTGAGATGAAGTCTTTGGCTTCAGAGGCCACACTTCAGTCTAATCTCAACCCCAATTATTCTTTCAACACCTATATAGAAGGGGATTGCAACCGTCTGGCACGTTCTGCCGGCTACGCTGTGGCTACTAAGCCAGGTGTGACTTCATTCAATCCACTGATGATCTATGGCGGTGTAGGGCTGGGCAAAACCCACCTGATCCAAGCCATCGGCAATGAAATTAAAAACGGCCCAGAGGAGAAATTTGTACTTTATGTATCCTCCGAGAAGTTTGTGAACCAGTTTATGGACTCCATCAAAGATGGGAACGTAAAGAGCTTCACCAATTTCTATATGCAGGTGGACGTATTGATTATTGATGATATTCAATTTCTGGCGGGTAAGGACCGGACTCAGGAGATGTTTTTCCACATCTTCAACCACCTTCATCAGAGCAAGAAACAAATTATCATGACTTCTGACTGCCCTCCCAGAGATCTGAAAGGCCTCGAAGAGCGACTTTTGTCCCGATTCAAGTGGGGACTTACAGCAGATGTTCATATGCCAGACTTTGAGACCAGGGTGGCCATCATCAAGCGCAAGATGCAAAGTGAAGGGATTTATATCCCCGATGATGTCATCGAATACCTCGCTTATACAGTGGACACGAATATCCGGGAATTGGAAGGTGTACTCATTTCATTGATCGCCCATGCCTCGCTTAGCCGTGTGGAGATTGATCTTGGCCTAGCCAAAACGATAATGAAAAACATCGTAAAGGACATCGAAACTGAGGTAGGAATCGACTTTATCCAGAAGACCATTTCTGATTATTACGGCATTAAGCTTGAAGATCTCAAAGCCAAAACTCGTAAAAAGGAAATTGTTGTCGCAAGACAGGTGGCCATGTACTTTTCCAAAGAATTCACTAACCACTCACTAAAATCCATCGGTTATCACTTTGGCGGCAGGGATCACAGCACTGTAATCCATGCGGTACAAACTATCAATGACCTGATCGAAACAGACACTGCTTTCAGGAATGCCATTAATGAGCTTCGTAAGAAATTCAAAATGCGCTCTTATTAAGAATCCCTATCCGTAGCTTGCTTAAGGCATCCATACTATTCCCGCTAGGGAGTCCAATGGAATGCGGATTTCTGTCAAGCCAAAGGAATAGGGTGCAATTTCATAAGGGTTATAGATTAAGACCAAGTCCTCTCCTTCATACCCCATTGCCGAGGGTAGAAAAAACTCACCATTATCCAGAAAGAATCGGCCATCACCGGCCAGATTTCCTGCCGCCGGCACCTCATATTTCTCCTTAAACAATTTCAAGACCCTTTCCTGCAGTTCCGCCTGCTTCAGCACCACCTCCTTCGCCTTCAATAAACGCTGCTGCTCCAAATCAAAATTTAAAAACATCACTGTCGATATAGGATGAGCCCCACCGGTATAACTGCTATTTTCAACCATTAAAGAGATGCCCTTTGGAGTTTTTGTACTCACCTTAGCGTTGGTCTGATGCATCCAGGCCGACTGAAACTCCGAATCCTGATTATATTTAGTTGCTTCATCAAGAAATCTCGCCACTGCCCCTTTGAGGCTGGAATCCTGCGGCGCTGACTGCTGTGGATCAAAATACATCAGCAGCTGCTGCTCCACATGCCCATTGAGCCAGTCCACCTTAGCTTGCTCCGCTCCCTGAAATACAGGGTAATGAAGTGATACCTCAGCGCATAGCTCAGTGTTGGACAGGCAGGAACTATCCCGAAGCACCTGCTCCTCGTATCCTAAAAGTTCCTGCTCATTATTTTCACTATTGCTATTGCTATTGCTCTCGTTTTCGCCCCCACAAGATCCCAGACCTATAAGTACCGCAAGTAAAAAAGTGATCTTCATTCTATTCCTCATCGTAAACTATCTCTATGCTTTATGAAAATTGATATGGCCCGATCCTGCAAAAAACGCACCAGTATAAGGAACCACCGCTACTATAATTACCCATTGATAAGACCCATGTGGCATTCCCAAACCTCAGAATAATAAATATAACCCAAGCGCTGATAGGCCAGATAGAACTATTTGTCCAACTGGCGGAAAGCTTCCTCACCCATTGCCTTTTTCTCAAAAATAGCCACACAATAGGGCGCTAAGGAAGCATCGTAATATGGCTCGTCTGGAAATACCTTGGTCGGTGTATTATTTTTATCCAGGAAAAAGAACACCTTGGTATTGCCATATTTGGTATGAGGCATCAGCTCACCGTAGCGCTTCATCTCGTCCCAATCTGCCTCAGCCATCCATACCGCATAAATCCGCTGCACAGGTCCGGTATTATTCTCATTCCTATAACTGGCTTTTTCTTCAAACTCAACCTTGATATCCCCCAATCCAGGCTGAGAACCAGCATCAATCACCATCCAAATCGCTAAACCAATGACGATCGTCACTATCACATAAAATAAAGTAGAAGTTTTCATAAACTTATTCAATTTCATAAAAGCTGAATTATGGGGATCATCCCGCAGCCATAACCTTTAGATACGTATTTTCTGATGATTTATCCAGCTTAAACCATTAATTTAGGGTAAAATTTTGATGATGGAATTCGAATACATAAAGGCACTTCATATCATATTTGTCGTCACCTGGTTTGCGGGCTTATTTTATATCGTCAGGCTCTTCGTTTACCAAACAGAATGCCTCGAAAAACCTCCTGAAGCGCAGAAATACCTAAGGCCTCAGCTGGACCTGATGGCCAAGCGGCTATGGTTAGGAATTACCTGGCCTTCGGCAATATTAACCTTGATTTTCGGAACATGGACCTTGACTTATCGTTCTGGGTATATATACCAAGACTTCATGCAGTTTAAGCTGATGTTCGTGCTTTTGCTCTATGTCTATCATTTCATATGCCATAGGATTTATAAGAACTTACAAATCGGAAAAGCCTCCTGGACTTCCACCCAGTTACGACTGTGGAATGAGGGAGCTACGCTGCTGTTATTTGCCATAGTATTCCTGATAGTCCTTAAGAATATGGCCGATATGGCATGGGGAATGGCAGGATTGGTAGGCTTAAGTCTATTATTGATGATTGGTATCAAGGTATATAAGCGGTACAGAAACAATAATTAAACGAATACAATTAGTAAAGAGAATGGTTAGACATAATTTAACAATTGCAGTAGTAATACTCACGATATTTTCCGTATGGAACTGTACCTCTCCAAATAAGGGTCAAGAGCAACTTCCTTATTTAGGATTTAAAAGCACCGAAGAAAAAACGATAGAGGGTCAAAAGGTAATGGACACTGTTTACCATAAGATCGCGCCATTTTCTTTTCAGGATCAGGATGGCAATACCATCACCAATGCCGACATGCAAGGCAAAGTGTATGTGGCAGACTTTTTCTTCACTTCATGCCCTACCATCTGCCCAATCATGAAGGGCCAGATGCTGCGCTTATACGAGGAATTTGGAGAAAATCCAGAGTTCCAGATTCTCAGCCACTCTATCGATCCCACCCATGATACTGTGGCCCTGCTGAAAGACTACTCTGAAAAACTTGGTATCGAAGATGCCTCCACATGGCACTTCCTCACTGGTGATCAGGAAAAAATATTCGAAATCGGGCAAACCAGCTATCTCGCCACCGCCATGGAAGATAAAAATGAACCTGGTGGATTCCTCCATAGCGGCGCCTTTATATTGATCGATAAAGAAGGTCATATTCGTGGTGTCTATGATGGCACCAAAGAAGATCAAGTGGACGTATTGCTAAATGACATCCCAAAACTATTGGATGATGAATAATAACTACTGCTGCATTCCTTTACTATTTGCAGTTCTACTATCCTTATTTGCGGGCTGCCAGTCCGAACAAAAGCAAGACGACGGCTTGATCTCCCTCAATGAAATCAAAGACCTCAAAACTCGCCAATATGCCGTGGAAGGTCAGGTGCTATATGAAAACAATTGCGCCAACTGTCATCAGAAAAACGGCACGGGCCTGGGTAAACTTATCCCCCCACTGGTGAAAGCCGACTTTATGCTAGAAGATACAGGAAGGACCATCCACCTAATGAAGCATGGCATAGCCGGTGAAATCACCGTAAATGGGATAGTATATAACCAGCCTATGCCCGGGAATGCTCGATTAACCAATTTGGAACTTGCAGAAATAGCCACGTATATCTATTCGGTATTCGGAGGAGAAGAGCAGCGAATAGAAGTGGATCAAGTCCGCTCCCACCTCAATGATTAAAATATACTCCTTGTGAAAGCCAGTTGGGAGAAAAAAAGTGAAATGGTGTCTGGATTTATTTCACTATTCACTCTATTTTTAGCTTGCTGAACGCTTTACAAATAAGCCGGAGGTAGTTTTACATTAACGTCTAATCAGAAGTTTCTATCAAAGTCCCTACTATCCCCCACTTTGCCCAGGATCATTGTTTGAGGCAGAGCCTCAAATCAATTAATACGATATGACCTGATAGCCCTAAACCAAAAAGAAGGCCTGCTCTGAGCGAAGGCCTTCTTTCAAATGACTAAATGTGCAAATTTTGATGCTCAGAAAAACCTGAGTGTTTTGCGTTTATCTTTCTATTAATTAATCCCCAGATCCTGTTTGTTGTTTTTTGGCGTCACTTAGCGCTTGGGTGATATCTTCATTAACTTTGCTCACTTTTATTTTTTGTTCCTCCAGGTAAGCAATAACCTCCTCATCCTTCATTCCCTCAAAATCCACCTTATATTGTCTCATCCATACAAACATACTTTCGTATGCCTTGTCTAGCCGATCCGCTATTTCATTAAGCTCGAGGATCTTCTTTTCATTTCCCACGGAATCTTGCAAAAACAGGGCACTTGATTTTTCCAATAGCTTTCTTTGATCCTCTTTTATTTCCCCCATCAAAGGCATCACCTCGTCATGAATGGAAAGAATTTCATTCTTTAAATTCTCAACTTTCTCCTCCTGCTTATTACAGGAAAGGAGACACATTAGCAAAAGGGAAAATAAACCTATTTTATTCAACATATCCATACTTTTAGTACATTCAACCTATTATTTAGGCCTTACATTTACATCTTTACACAAAGATCATAACAAAGTTATATTTATACCAAGAACACCGCCTTTTTTTTCCAAAAAATAATTATTGGCGTCATAGAAATAAATATTCGGCAAAAATTATCTTAAGTTTTTATCTTTTTCCCAATCAGCAGAAGTTAGATTAGTAACTAAAAATGAACTTATTCGCCTCTGAAATTTTTGTACTATTTAGCCCTACAGAAATATACGAGGCAAGGATTAAAAATGGATTGCTCTCCAAAAAAACATGTGTTTCATTCCACATCCTTGGGAAAGAAATCTATTTTTACTATTCAAAACTGATGAATCAAAAAACAACCTAAATATGCTATCAGAAAAAATTTGCAAGCCTTATTGTTTTGCCAAAGATGAGATTATACCTAGTGAAGAAGCCAGCCTTCACCCTCTAGACATCGGCTTGATCCGGGGTTATGCAATATTTGATTTTTTCCGTACGGTAAATCACCGCCCTTTATTTCTAAAGGACTACCTGGATCGCTTCATTCAGTCTGCCAGGAAAGCTCATTTGGATCTCAAGCACGATCATACTTCTTTACAAAAGATCATCACGGACTTGATTGATAAAAATGATCTCGAACAAGGAGGGGTACGAATGGTGCTCTCTGGAGGGATATCGACCAATCATTTTTCGCCTTCGGATAGCAGCCTTTATATCTTCTGCGAGGAATTACTATTGCCCTCAGAAGAGAAATTCGAAAAAGGCGTACATCTGCTCACCGCTGACTATATTAGACCTGTGGCAGAAATAAAAACCACCAATTACGCCTTACCAGTGTATCTCAGCGATCAGTGGAAAGAGCATCAGGTAGAAGATGTCCTGTATCACTTCAATGGCATCATCAGTGAAAGCTCACGCAGTAATATTTTCATGGTGAAAGAGGGCAAAGTTATTACCCCAAAAAGCAATATACTTCTGGGGATTACCAGAAAACGGATTTTAGAATTCGCCCCTGACATTGTCCAAAGGGATATTGCATTGGAGGAAATAAGGGAGGCTGACGAATTGTTTATGACCAGCACGACCAAGAGAATTCTTCCGATCACCAAGGTGGATCACAAAGCCATAGGGAACGGAACTGTTGGAGAAATAACCAAGAATTTAATGACTAAATTCCTTGAAATGGAAGCCAATGAAGTAGGCCAATAATCTGCTTTCAGAAAAAAAATAATACATAAAAAAAGCTAATGTCTCCCTAAGTACTGGGTAAACATTAGCTTTTTTTGTGTCAATAATAGTACTTTGATCACATTACCAACTTAGCTTCGGTAAGGATATACATTAGTTTCTCAGGATCTTTGGCATTAAGTTTAAGCTTTCCCGTCACCTTTACTCGCTTGGAGGTATATTCGATAGGATCCTCCAGCATCACTTCCATCACCGTTTCTGGGCCACCAGAACCGCAAAAGAAACATTCTGCCAGTGGTAGTGAGGAGAGGATAATATGCTCAGGTTTAAACATCCCCTCAAAGGGAATTATATACCCGTCTGCACTTACTTCCTTTCCTTCCATCTTTTGGATATTCTCACTGAATACCGGCAGATACAATTCGCCATATTCATCATTTCCAATTTCGTAGGTCACCTCTGTCAAAGTTTTCCAGACATTTTTCTCTGTCTGGGCAAAGGAAGCGGTCATTGCCCCTAAGAGCATCAGCATCAATAAATTAATTTTTAATCTCATCATTCAGGTTCTAAATTATTATTTCGTCAACTGTTTTGCGATATCCGTATGATAGGCACCCCAGGCAGGAATAGCAGAAGCTAGAATCCCGACCAGCAAGGCATATCCCACGATCCATATCTCCTCCGAGAGGAAGGTCCAAGCCTCTATACTGCCCAAAGCCCCCTGCTCCTGACCCATAACGAGAAAATGAAGAAAAAGGTGCCCTAGGAAAATCCCTGCCAAAGCCCCAACCAAGGTCAATATCAATCCTTCTAAGACAATATGAAAAAAAAGCTGGGCCTTGGAAGCACCAATTGCCCGCATCACGGCCAGATCGTATTTTCGCTCTTTTAGTGAATTATACAAGGCTATAAATATCCCCAATCCGGCAATTCCAATGATAATATAGGCCAATCCTGTCACCAGCTTCACCCCTACTCCCATCAATTCAAAGAGTCGCACGATCTCAAAAGAAGGGGAAGCCGCCTGCAAGGAAGTACGGCTGTTGATGAACCTTGGCAGCTGTACAGCGGCCATTGGGCTACGATACTGGAGCAGGACGGTGGTAATCTCCTTGGTCTCCTCTGCATCTGGGAATCCTCGCTGAACCACCTCCTGGTGGAGTTGGTCATGATTATGCTCCTCGCCTTCCACCTCATGCGTGGACCATACCGACTCTAGGCTAGTCAGGACCAATTTGTCCAAGACATTCCCCGATGCGGCTAAGACACCTGTGACTTTATAAGGATGATGGTCATGCTCGTGGCTACTGCTTCCAATGCCATGTGAACCATAAAATGTATCACCGACATTGAGATTCAGTTCCTTCGCCACCTCTGCGCCCAAAACGACATCAAATGGAAGTTTCCAGCCATCGCCATCTTTAAATTCTCCTTGATATAAATCGAGATAATCATAATTGGTGCCCACGATTCTAAACCCTTGATAGTTGTCACCAAGGCTCATTGGGATGATATTTTTCACTAGGCGATTACGGGCCAAGGCCTTTGCCTCCTTCATATTAATATTGCCGGTGGGAAAATCAATATGATAAACACTGGAAAGAATCAACTGCAAGGGACTGCCCTTTGCCCCGACGACCAGGTCTATCCCCTTAGCATCTCGCGTCATTTGACTTTCGAATTGATTCTGAATCTGAATCAACACCGAGATAATCGCAAGACCGAGACCTAACAGAAGGATATTTAGAAGGGTATTTAGAGGTCTATCCTTCAGGTATTTGAGTGATAAGCTTAGCATTTTCATGAAGCACCTCCCATAGAAATATGATTCAAAATTAAGTCTTTTACACGTTGGTCATGAGTGACAATAATTAAAGCGGCCTTCAACTTTCTGGCTTGATCCTTTAGCAAGCTTATTACTTTGAATGCATTTTCATCATCCAGGCTGGCAGTGGGCTCATCGGCCAGGATCAGCTTTGGTCGGATGACCACGGCACGAGCTATGCTTACACGCTGCGCTTCTCCTTCACTGAGGTGCTGAGGTTGGGAATTTATCTTCTCTCCTATCCCGAGTTCTTCGAGGACTTTGGGGATGAGGCTAGACTCCTTCTGTCCAGAGAAATACTGTGCTAGATCCAGGTTTTCCCTGACCGTTAGCGGACCTAGAATATGTGGTTTTTGGAATACTAACCCAATATGGCTTCCCCTAAATTTATCCCTTTTGGTACCTGTAAGCTGGTACAGATTCTGCCCAGCAATGGTAACCTCTCCTGCCTGAGGAGCCAATAGTCCCGCTAGAATATTGAGAAGGGTGGTCTTTCCACTTCCCGATTTCCCTAAAATTAATAGCTCTTCGCCTGCTGATAATTGGATATCCGGAAAAGTAAAGCTACTGTTAGTATTATATTGAAAGGAAATATTACTTGCTGAAATCATAAATTAATCAATTGGAATGGTGACGGTAAAGGTAGATCCAGCGCCGGCTTTACTTTGCACGGCTATGTCTCCTTTTAGCACTTCCACGCATTTCTTGACAATAGATAAGCCGAGTCCTGATCCTTCGGTAATGCCCACGTTTTTGGCTCTAAAGAAACGGTCAAACAGCTGAGATTGTTCCTTTTCGGGGATCCCAATTCCATCGTCCTTGATGATAGAAATCATAATCCCATCCTTTACCTCCACCGAAAAGTGCACATTCCCCTTTCTCTTACTATATTTCACAGCGTTGCTGAGCAGGTTTTCGTAAATCTGATACAGCATATCGGTATCCGACTTGAGGGTTTTGGGTAAGTTGGTAAAGGAAGTGGTGATTTCTACGCCATTTTCATTATTAGCCTTCACCACGTCCAAAATCTCATTAAAAAAGGCGGCAGTGAAGAAACGGCTTGGTCGATAATCAATTTTATTTGCATCGGCCTTGCCAAAAAACAGCACCGACGTCAGGAGATTATTCAGGTTTCTCACCGAATTTTCAATTTTCCTCGAATGCTTAATCAGCTTGGCTTTTTGAGGCTGGTCTCTTTCTGCATAGATTTGCAGCAATTGGGCAGAGCTCAAGATCGAGGTAAGAGGTGTTTTGAACCCATGGGAAACATTTTGAACGATTTTGGATTTCAGCTCACCGATTTCCCGTTCCTTCTCCAAGGCTTTCTTCAGCTCCTTATTGGCTTCATTTAAGTCCGCAGTTCTCTTTTTTACTTTTTCTTCCAGCTCATTATTGAGCTTTTGAAGTTCTTTTTCTTTCTTATCCTTAAAAATAGCCAGCTCAATCATCATATTCAGTTCACGAATATTGAAGGGCTTGATCACATAAGCGCTAGGATTGGTGCCCGCTATCTTATGGAGGGTTTCCTCATCGGAGCTGGCCGTCAGATATACCACAGGAATATCAAATTTCTCATTGATTATTTCTGTGGTTTTGATCCCATCCAGTTCACCACCAAGGTTGATATCCATCATGACTAGCTCCGCTACCTTCTCATCCATTATCTCCAGCGCTTCCTCACCCGTGGCGGCGACACCAATGATCTCATGATGATTTTTTTCCAAGGCTTTTTTTAAGAGCAAGGCAGATACATTATCATCCTCAACAATTAATATTTTCAGTGCAAGCATCGCTATAATGTTTAGCTTTAAGCATAGGTTTTACTAAAAAAACATCACCCCTATTTCGGATACATTTTCCGTCTAATAAATAGACAGAGACCCAAATCAGTGTACATCCCTTATCTCCCCTTCCCAAAAACCACTATAAATAGAATTACAATATTAAGTTTTTTTTGGGCTGAAGACTGACATTATCCCAAATATTCTCCATTGCTATACATAATAGGTACATTAATTATTCTATCGGCAGCTTTACCACCACCGTGGTACCTATATTTTTCTTGCTTTTGATCTCAATGCTCCCCTTCTGCAGCTCCACCAAGCTCTTGGTAATAGAGAGGCCTAAGCCGGTCCCTTCAAAGCGCCTATCATACCCTCCACTTTCTTGCTCAAAAGGCGCATAGATCTTTGCTATAAACTCTTCACTCATGCCGATTCCTGCATCTTTTACCTGAAGGACCAATGATTTTTTTTCTTTCTTTACCAACACCTTGATCAATCCACCATCGGAATACTTAATTGCATTCCCCACAATATTATTCACAATCATCTCAAAATAACTCTTATCCACCTTTCCTATAAAAGGTTTGGTTTCAAAGCGGCAGGTCAAAAGCAGATTTTTCCGGATAGCCATCGTCTTCAAGGGTATTAGGAGATTGCTCAAGAAGTCATTGATATTTACTTCCTCATAATTGATTTCCATCTTATTGGCTTCAATTCGAGACATATCCAGTATGCTGTTGATGGTCTTCAGCAGGCGATCCCCACTTTCCATGATGATCTCCAGCTGAGACACAAGAATATGATTGTCCTTATTTTGATAAATAATATTTTCTGTACTTCCTAGGATTCCATTTAGAGGCGTCCTGATTTCATGACTCATATTGGAAAGGAAATTTGATTTCATCCTACTGGCTTCTTCCGCACGCTCCTTTGCTTCTCGCAGACCTGCCTCATACTCTTTCTTATCCGTCACATCCCTAAATACCAGAAGGATCACCGTCCTCTCCCGTGAACCCGGATTCGCCCGTGTGACATATAGGTCAATATTTCTCTCCCCACTGTGAAAGGGCACCAGCGCCTCCATGGTGCTGCCCTGCGCTGTGTTCAAGGCTTGGGTAATGCGGTTTTTGTGCTCCTCAAAAAACTCCTCTGAGCGGAAGAAGTCCCGTGCATGACCTCCCTGAACGGGGTAATTTGCCGCCATCCCAGCCAACTTCACCATGGCAGGATTTACCGCTAAGATCTCACCGCTGACATATACCAGCATCAAGCCATCCTGGGAGCCATTCCACACGTTCCTGAACTGATCCTCGGCAGTTTTGATTTCCTGATTCTTGGCATCAATGCTTTTCTCCAACACTCCCCGCTGCTTAAACTGATTGATCAACATGCTCAAGCCAAAACCCAGCATAAGCACAAATAATATAATCAGGCCGATGAACCAAGATTGCAGGTAAACGGGCTTGATAATAGAAAATTTCTCGGAATAGGTCACTCCAGACTCAAACTGACCACCAATACTGGCCTTGAGCATCAGCTGGTAATCGCCCGCCGGAAGGTTATTAAACTGCAGCGTATTGGTACGCGGGTTTTGGAGGTGCTGCCAATCGGAATGGAAACCATCAAGCTTATAGCTGACCGTAAAATGGGTGATCTGCAAAAAACTAATGGCACTAAATTCAAATTCAACATTATTATGCTCATAGGGAATCTCATCCAAGGGAATATCTTCCTCCACTCCCAGGACCTTCACTTTCTTGATCCCCACTCGAGGCTCGGCGAAGCCTACCTGATCTTCCTCAGGAATGAAGATAGACAGCCCATGCTGCGTACCTATTTGGATGCGACCATTATGATCCAGCACGAAAGCTCCCCGATTTATTTCATTGCCCGACAGTCCATTGAAGTCATTAAAATATCGGATGGTGCCATTGCCAATAATCGCTACCCCTTCATCGGTACCTACCCAGATGTTCTCTTGCTGGTCCAGCACCAGGCCATATACTGGCCGGCTAATTTTTTGTCCATTGATCTCAAAATCAAAAAAGTTCTCGCCATCATACACTTTCAGCCCATCCGAGGTACCTAATAAGTACCGGTCATCCAGTTTTTTCCAATCAAAGCCAATAAAGGCTAAGGCTTTTTCATTATCTATCACATTATTCTGCAGGCTTGTCCATCCTGCAGCCATCACTACTAGCTTTCCATCCTGTGTAAAGTCTAGTTTTCTGATTCTATTGGGAGCCACCTTTATATGATTAGCAAAGAGCGAATCGGTAATATCAGATTCAAAATGCTGTTTTCCTCTTTTATATATATCACTTTTGTACACTCTCTCTCCCGCCACGATGTATAGATCATCCCCTTTGGCCATCACATGGACGACAAAGGAGTTGTCTGGGGCCGGGATAATTTCCAACTCCTGCGTCATTAAATTCAATCGGCCTACACCTTTTTGGGCTGCCGAAAACCATACGATCCCGTTGCTGTCCTGATGAAAATTGGTGATTCTATTCCGCGGCTCTCCCTGCTCCCCTTCTCCTTGGTATTGAAAGGTCACTTTGCCACTCTTCCAGAATTGAATCCCATTATTGAAGCCGTATAAGGTCTCATTTTTGCCCACATTCAGAATTGCCGAAACCTCATGATCCAATAAACCGCCCCATTTATTGAAGTTCTGAAACCTCAAAGTGGGTAGATTCACCACCCCACGAACGGTCCCGATCCAGATGATATTTTCTCGGTCGACAAAGGAGGTATTTATATAAAAGGATTTTAGGGCATCAAAGGTAGAGATTTCAAGAATTTCTGAGTTTTTTGGGTTGAATTTGAATAATTGCGAATTGAAGAAATAATAAACCTGACCTTGTTTTACCTGAAGGCCGAATTTCATTCCTCCTAAATAGTCTCCTTTGCTAAATCCTGTGCTGACGATTTTCTGGGGAGCACTGATGGAGGTGCCTGCGGCAAGGAAGTTGTTTCCCAGAAAATAATAGAGGCCATCTTGCTCATTATATTTCACCGCCCATACGGGAGAGGGTAGATTCTCCGCTTTCATTAAGTAGGGCACCATATCACCCTTTAGGTAATGAAGGCTTGATTTCTCAAAAAAGAGAACAAATTCCTCTGGCTGAATCATGGAAACGGACTTTGGTGAGCCGTATTGCTCTGGCACAAAGGAGTGATGATCCCACATCCCGTGTGTCATATTCAGTACAGAAATCACCCCTGGGACGGACAGTACGATGGTTTTATTAGATCCTGAGCCTATGATATCCAGAAAAATCCCTGAGGCACCATAGGCATTTTTCAGAGTGGAAGGCAAGGGAATAAATTGCCATTGGTTATTTTTTAGATAGTAAAGGTTCTCCGGATGCTTTTGCTCGTACACCCAGACTAGCCCATCTTCATCGATTTCAAAACTACCATTATGACCAATTTTGGAAGCGAGAGAGTCTGGAAGGGAGTAGGTATTGATACCATCTGAGTAAAAAACGCCACGAGCGGTGGAAAACCAAACCTGACCGTTCGTATCCTGATCAATGTCATAGACATTCTCTGAGGGCAAATCCAGTCCTTTGATTTGCTTATTCATCTGGAAGGACTGCGCAAAGGAAGCCCCCCCGAGGAAAACCAAGAGTAGTATATTAAGGTAGAATTTGGCCATAGCAGGCTTCTAATTTAGAAAAAGAATCTCATCAGATAAATTAAATTTGACATTGTTTATCAATTCTTTTTGTACTAGGGCTTAATCTTTTATTTTTGTAACCAAACTTTAAAAATCGCATCATGAGTGTTTTAGTAAATAAAGATTCTAAAGTAATCGTCCAGGGCTTCACTGGATCTGAAGGTTCTTTCCATGCGCAGCAGATGATTGAGTACGGTACCAACTTGGTTGGTGGCGTGACTCCAGGCAAAGGCGGCAATTCGCATTTAGGAAAACCAGTTTTCAATTCCGTAAAAGAAGCTGTTGAAGCGACTGGAGCAGACACATCCATAATATTTGTACCACCTGCTTTTGCAGCTGATGCTATTATGGAAGCTGCTGATGCAGGCATCAACGTGATCATTACCATCACCGAAGGCATCCCTGTAAAAGATATGATGGTTGCAAAACCATATATCAAGGAAAGAGGAGCCACCCTTATCGGACCAAACTGCCCTGGAGTAATCACTCCCGGAGAAGCTAAAGTAGGCATCATGCCTGGTTTTGTTTTCAAAACTGGCCGTGTAGGAATCGTTTCTAAATCAGGAACATTGACGTATGAAGCTGCCGATCAGATTGCAAAAGCTGGTCTTGGCGTATCTACAGCTATTGGTATCGGTGGTGACCCGATCATCGGAACCTCTACCAAAGAGGCGGTACAACTTCTAATGGAAGATCCAGAGACGGATGCAATCGTAATGATCGGCGAAATCGGCGGTAACTACGAAGCAGAAGCTGCTCAATGGATCAAAGAAGATGGTAACAAAAAGCCTGTAGTGGGCTTTATCGCTGGTCAGACAGCACCTCCAGGCCGTAGAATGGGCCATGCTGGTGCTATCATTGGCGGAGCAGATGATACCGCAGAAGCCAAAATGCGAATCATGAGAGAAAATGGTATCCATGTAGCAGAATCTCCTGCTGAAATTGGAGAAGTAATGGCCAAAGCGCTTAATATCTAAGCTAAAGGCTCAATAAAAAACAAAAAAAGGCAGTAGAAATACTGCCTTTTTTTATGCTTTGATGCTATTATTTATAAAACCCCAGCTATTTATAATACCCCAACTTGCAATGATAGAAATAAAACCCGCCTTCCTCTCCCCTATCTTTCCGCAGTAGTGGCCCAGTGGCCCAAAATCAATTAAAATGGAGAAAGGAGTATTATTTGTCTTCGATAGATAAAACAATAGTTCAGGAATTTGAAGCTTTAATATTCTATATCACGCATCCAGCCTGTAATGCTGATGCGCTCTTTAAAGGTCATCAACACCTCATGAGGGATCTCCCCACTTAGAAAAATCACCAAGCGCCCTCCCTTCGGAAATACATCGAGAATTTCTTCCGTCCCATCCTCTTGGGGCAAATACATCCTTAGTGCTCCACCATCATCCTCGGACCATTCATCATTGAGGTAGAGGATGCAGGATACCACACGGTAAGAAACCTTCTGGAATTGATCCAGATGTCTGAGGTAAAATGAGCCTGGAGGATACATCGCAAAATGGGCCTCATAAGACCTTAGTCCAAGGTAACATCTTTGGTTGATCGCAGACTTGAGTTCTTCTATTTGGTCCCAATACCTCCTCTGCAAGGGGGTAAGCTGCCAATAATCCATCCAACAAACCTTATCACTCCTGATTTCCGGCTGAATCCTAAAGTCACCACCCTTCCCGACTCCTGCCATTCTGAACTGTCCATGGTGCAAGATATCTTGCTGTTCTTCAAGCAATTCCTTCCGAAACCCCTCTTCCAGAAAGTTATCCACTATACACCAACCCTTTTCATAAAGCTGCTCGGCAATGTTTTCGGCTATGGCTTCCATATCTTATTTTTTATTGGCGTCAAATGTACTCGAATAATTAATAATAAAACCATAATTTTGCATCAAAATTCCGTGGTCGAAATATAGACGGACCGGATTACCCTTCTCCTATGAATAGCAGGCTATTATGGCGGGAAACTAATCTGGCCTAATAATCGCATAATGGAACCAAATGAGTTTAAAAATGATTAATAATTGCTTCTCACTGAACCAATTATTCCTTAAAAAGAAAAAAGATGTTATTAAAATCCGATGATATAAAGCGCCTTGAGATTGATTTTGACTCAGGTATATTACCCCCACCGTTTAGCCACCAGTTCAAACTAAAAATCAGCTTCGAAAAATCCTTCATCAACACCCAGTTTACGATGCGGTACACTGATCGGGACGAGTTGAGTCTGGAGGAGATAGAATCTGAAGGGTTCACAGAAAATGATGATGTGGATTTTGTGGGTGAGATCCCTATGGTCTGGCAAAAGCCTATTATAGACCTTTATGCCCAAACGAAGTGGTCCAATAAAAAGGAGTTGGATGAAAATGGCGGCATAAAAATCATGGCAAAAGATGTGCATGGCAAAATCTCTAGGAGCCTTCCCTTAAACCAGGAAGTATGGCATATGCTCTCTCAGGAGCTTATCCAGGCTATTTTTGAGGTGAGCCAAAAAGAAGCGCCCCTTACTGTTCGCTATTTGGATATCGACAATGATTCGGTAAAATCATGCGCCATCACCATGAAATTCTCCATCCGCAAACCCATTCTCGAAATCAACGATCAGATTACTGAGAGAGATTGGGAAGAATGCCGTGAGCTATTGGGCTATGTGTATTTACCCGATTATGATTATGAGCTAGCCACGGAGACGATGCCTAAGAAAAGGGGAAAATACATTGATTGTGGAGATGGACTTTGGCACAAATTTGGCAAAGGAGTTATCAACCTTGACGAATCTTTCGATGCAGTTTCGAAGATTCAGCAAGGGTTTGATAAATTAAACCAACTCTAAAAATTTTTGTTATGAAAAGCTTAAAATCAGTTTTAGCTATCACTATGAGTGCCTCGATTATGTTTGGATGTGCCAACTGGAGCAATACCGGTAAAGGGGCAGCTGTAGGTGCAGGTGCCGGCGGAGCACTAGGCGGATTAATCGGAAATAATAAAGGGAATACCGCCGCTGGAGCGGTGATCGGTGCCGCTGTCGGTGGGGCCGCAGGTGCTGCCATTGGCAAATACATGGATAAGCAAGCCAAGGAACTTGAGGAAATTGAAAATGCTGAGGTAGAACGTGTAGGTGAAGGCATTCAGGTGACCTTTGACTCAGGTATTCTTTACGGATTTGATTCCTACCAGCTTACTCCTGCTGCCCAGGAAAATGTCATGGAACTGGCAAAAATCCTCAATGAATACCCTGACACCAATATCATGATCAATGGACATACCGATAGCAAAGGAAGCGATGAGTATAACCAAAGCCTATCCGAAAAACGCGCCAATTCGGTGGCTAATTACCTGAAAATGCAAGGAATCGATGGCAGCAGATTGACCACCGCGGGTTATGGCGAATCAATGCCTGTAGGTAGCAATGATACTGACGAAGGCCGCGCGCAAAACAGGCGTGTAGAAGTAGCCATCACCGCCAATGATGATTTGGTAGAGAAAGCTGAAAGTGGTGAACTGGAAAATATGTAAGGCTAGTGTCGAAATAGAAATAAAAAAAGCTGGAGAAATTATTCTCCGGCTTTTTTAATGCCAACTTCCCTGTGCCACAGAAAACAACGCATTAACAAAGGGGAACATTCAACCAGAATGTGAAAACCTAATTAAGCTTCACAGAGGCATCAAAGGGTTATAGAATTTGAGCACTAAGATGGGGCTCCTGGGGCTGGCATAACATTTATGTACAATCACTTGATCTATTCGAGGACCAATTCCCTTCATCCTCTATCCATTTACCGCTTATAGAGCAATATGCGGGGTAGTTCTGTCTGCTTATATCGTAAGCGCTATTTCGAAGGAGGATTACTACCCTTAATACTACTACCTAAACATAAAAAAAAGCTGAGCAGAAGGTCTTTCTGCATCAGCTTTTTTTTATGGTATAAAATTCAAGACCTCAGGTCTAAAGTTTACTTAGCATAGTTGACCGCTCTCATTTCTCTGATCACTGTTACCTTGATTTGGCCAGGATACTGCATTTCCTTTTCTATTTTCTGAGAAATCTCAAATGACAGTCTGCCTGCGGTGGTATCATCCACATTTTCGGCATCCACTAATACTCTGAGTTCACGACCTGCTTGCATGGCAAAACATTTGTTTACACCATCAAAGCTGAGGGCTAGATCTTCAAGGTCTTTCAGCCTTTTGATATAGCTATCCATTATTTCTCTACGAGCGCCAGGACGAGAGCCAGAGATGGCATCAGAGGCCTGGACGATTGGAGAGATCATGGAAGTCATCTCGATCTCATCATGGTGAGCTCCGATAGCATTGCATACTTCAGGATGCTCCTTATATTTCTTAGCGAGCTCCATACCTAAGATAGCATGAGGAAGTTCTGCTTCTTCAGGATACACTTTCCCGATATCATGCAGCAGACCTGCTCTTTTGGCAAGCTTGGCATTGAAGCCCATTTCTGCAGCCATGGTAGCACAAAGCTTGGCTACTTCTCTGGAGTGCTGAAGGAGGTTTTGACCATAAGAAGATCTGAATCTCATTCTTCCGACCATTCGGATTAGCTCTGGATGGAGTCCATGTACGCCGAGATCGATACAGGTTCTCTCGCCGATTTCGACGATTTCCTCTTCGATATTTTTCTCTGTTTTAGCGACCACTTCTTCGATTCTTGCGGGGTGAATACGCCCATCCTGAACCAATCTATGAAGGGACAAACGGGCAATTTCCCTCCTTACAGGGTCAAATCCTGAAATGATGATAGCCTCTGGGGTATCATCTACCACGATTTCCACACCTGTGGCGGCTTCTAGTGCGCGAATATTCCGGCCTTCTCGACCGATGATCTTGCCTTTGATATCATCACTTTCGATATTGAATACCGACACGCAATTTTCGATTGCATGTTCAGTAGCGGTCCGTTGGATGGTATCCAGCACGATTTTCTTGGCTTGCTTGGTTGCGCTGAGTTTCGCCTGATCGAGGATATCCTTGATATGGGAGGAGGCCTTGGTATGGGCTTCATCCTGGAGCATCACAACAAGTTGATCTCTTGCTTCTTCTTTGGTGAGCAAGGCGACTTTTTCCAGATCCGAAATTCGTTGGTTGGTCACTCGATCGAGTTCCTCTTTCTTTACGGACACTGAATGAAGCTGAGCATTAAGATTTTCCTTCTTGCTGTCCAGTTCCGCTTCTTTGCGTTTGATCTGCTCCATTTCTTTGGAAAGGATCTGCTCACGCTGCTTCAGTTTACCTTCATTAGTAATAAGAATATTTTTTTTCTTATTAGTCTCTTCTTCAAAGTCCGCTTTAAGCTTAAGGTATTTCTCTTTAGCCTCAAGAATTTTATCTTTTTTGATAGATTCTGCGGTGATTTCAGCTTCTCTCAGGAGGCCTTTGGCTTTCTCCTGAGCTTCCAGCTCTACTTTTAGGTTGTTCTTCTTCAGGAAGAGTCCAACTACTAAGGCCCCAATTGCCAGGCCGACAATGCCTGCTATTATTATTGTGTATATTACCATAGGTATTTTAGGTTAATAAAAGACCTACCGGTACAAAGAGTCAATTCACGCTTTGCTAATGGAACAAATAGAAATTACAATACGGATTTGAGTTGGTTATTGATATTCATAAGGGTGGCATTGATTTGCTCACTGTCTTCAGAAGTTACTTCGCTTACCTCCATGGCTTCTACCATGCAGTCAAACGCTACCATTGCTAACAGATCCTGCCTGTCATCTAAACCAAATTCCTCTCTATATTTTTTTAATTTATCATTAATCAACTTACCCGCACGTCTGATTTTCGCCTCATCCTCTGCCTTTACTTTCATAGGATATTCTCTATCCCCTATTTTTATTCTTATCGAAAGCGTATCCATCTTTATTCAGACAAGTAGGTTATGATCTTATCGATCTCTTTAATATAATTATCTATTCTATTCCGGAGCTCAGCTGATGCCATATTCTCTACCGGTATGTTGTTTACAATTTTACTAATTTTAATTTGATTTTTAAAATATTCCAAAGATTCCTCTTTTTCCTGCAATTCCTCCAACAAGCTCCCCACTCTCTGGCGGAGAGCATGGTTTTCCTGCTCCAGAAAATCCATTTTCTTTGTGACCTTATTGGCAAGTTGCTGCAGATGTTGGAGTTCTTCGTGAATCATCTCGTTACTTTCTAATCAAAGCGCCAATTTCTTTTTCAAATGATTGCATCAATCGGTTCATCGTCTGATCAATCATTTTGTCGTTCAATGTTTTTGTATTGTCCTGAAGATAGAAACTCAAGGCATAGGCTTTCTTCCCTGCATCGATTTTATCTCCTTGATATACATCAAAAACCCCAATATGATTTAACAACTTCCCTCCAGCCTTGGAAGCCACTTTCTTTACGGCATCGAAGGACACTTCCTTATCGATCACCAACGAAAGATCTCTCCTTACCTCTGGGAATTTGCTGATTTCTTCATATTGTTTCAGGCCTTTTGCCTTTTTGGTCATTATATCCCAGCTTAGCTCAGCGTAAAACACCGCTTGCTTCACCTCTGCCAGCTGCGTCACTGCTGCGGACAGCAGCCCTATGGTACCCACCTCCTTGGCTCCTATCATCAGCCGAAGCGCATAATCGTAAGGTGCCTCATGGATAATCTCCACTGCTGGAGTCTGCAAGTTGAGCTTCTCAAACAAGCGCTCTACAATGGTATAAAGATCCGGAAAACTCACCTCTTTATTCGGCTCAAGCCAACTTTCGGAGGATTTGGCTCCGGTAAGGAACAGTGATAAATGACTTTCCTCCCGGTATCCTGACTCTTCCTTGAAGTAGGTATTCCCAAACTCATAAAACTTCAGGTCCTTCTGACGTCTGTTGATATTATGAGCAAGGACTTCCAAGCCTGTAAATAACAAAGTTTGACGCATTACTCCCAAGTCTTCGCTGAGTTTATTGTAAATTTCTACATTATCCTCTTCTTTCAAGTGAGCCGCTTTGGCAGAATATACTGGCTTGGTAAGGGAATTGGTCATGATCTCATGATACCCCATACCTGTTAGCAATTCTGAAACCCTGTATTGCAGTTTATTTCCATCCTTAGAAGGATGCTCGGCAAGGAATCCCGCCTGATAAGTATCGCTAAGAAGGACATTTTCGAAGCCATATATTCGAAGAATTTCCTCGATGATATCCGCCTCTCTGGTCACATCCACGCGATAAGGCTTCACAATGGCGGTAAAACCTACTTCCGTTTCATTTTTGAGACCTATTTCTAAGTTTTCTAAGATTTCCTTGATGGTCTCTGCTGGAATATGCTTACCGATAAGCCTATCTACATTGGCATACTTTACGGCCACCTCAAAATCCGCAGCAGGATGAGGATACAGGTCAATTGGCTCTGAGCTAATCTCCCCTCCAGCAATCTCCTTAATTAATAGTGCCGCGGCTTTAAGCGCAAATAAAGGCATGTTTGGATCCGTACCTCTTTCAAATCTAAAAGAGGCGTCAGTCTTCAGACCATGCACCAGGCTACCTCTTCGGATCACGTCAGGGCTGAAATAAGCGCTTTCCAAAAAGATGGAAGTCGTCTGATCGCTAACTCCTGAATCCTCCCCTCCAAAGACCCCTGCGATGCAGAGCCCTCCTTTAGGATCACAGATCATCAGCTCTTCACCCGTAAGCTTTCTTTCTTTTTCGTCCAAAGTAATAAAGGCAGTCTCTGAAGGAAGTTTTTTTACAAGAATGGTATCCCCTTCCACCTTGTCCAAGTCAAAAGCATGCAACGGCTGACCTAGATCATGCAGGATAAAATTGGTGATATCCACCACATTATTAATAGGCTCCAGCCCCAAAGCCCGCAGGTAATTTTGCAACCATGCCGGAGATTCCTGAATTTTCAATCCCGAAATAGTAAGTCCCGCATAACGTGGGCAATCCTGAGCGCTTTCGACCTCCACCTTGACTGGCCGACTGGTATTATCCACCTTGAAGGAAGAGATATCTGGCATATGCAGCTCTCTCTTCAGCAGGGCCTTCAGGTCCCTGGCCACCCCTAGATGAGAAGCGGCATCAGCGCGATTTGGCGTTAGGCCTATCTCTAATACATCTCCTTCTTCTATATCAAAATACGCTTTGGCAGAAGTCCCATTTTCAAGGCTGGTATCCAGGACCATGATCCCGTCGTGACTGTGGCCCAGGCCTAATTCATCCCCTGCACAGATCATTCCCTCAGATACTTCTCCTCTAATCTTGGCTTTTTTGATCACAAATGACTCGCCATCTTCCGGATATAAAGTAGCTCCAACGGTGGCCACCACCACTTTTTGGCCTTTGGCCACGTTTGGGGCTCCGCAGACGATGGGAACCACCTCCGTACCAATGTCCACTGTGGTGCATCTCAGTCGGTCGGCATTGGGGTGTGGTTCACAAGTGAGGACCTCACCGATCACCATGCCTGCCAGCCCACCTTGGATAGACTCATATCGCTCCACTCCTTCCACCTCCAGACCCGATTGGGTCAGCAGGTCGGCGATAGTGGTGGTATCTTCGTCAAAATGTATATACTTCTTTAATCTATTTATCGATACTTTCATGTATTCAATCTTATTTGGCTGAATTAAGGAGCAAATTTAAGATAAATGCCCGTGGCAAAAAGTTTATTTGCTGTAATTTTTCTCTCCTGCTTCAATCGCCACTTCGAGTAGGTTTTCTTTTGGAGGAATGGGACAAGCAAAATCGGGATTATAGGCGCAGTAAGGGTTATAGGCTAAGTTAAAATCAAGGGTGATGCTATTGAAGCCATCTTGCCTGATATTCAAATACCTGCCGCCTCCATAGGTGCTTTCGCCGCTGGTTTTATCCGCAAAAGGAAGGAAAAAATTCTTCTTATCTGGCTCCGTTACGGACTGCAATAATAATAAGCGCAGGGCCTTGCCATTAAGCTCAAATTCTGCATAGCTATGCTTAAGGTATTTCTCCTGAGTACCATCGGTCATGGGGATTTCTAATACCTGCCGCTCCTGTAGCGGCACCAATCTGGCCCTTACTTTATACTCTGGCGCCACATCAAAGCAATCCAGGGAATCTAATTCTTTCTTTTGGTCAGGGGTGAGTGGCGATTCATCATTAAATTTCAAGAATTTAAATTGCCGTGTGCGCTCTGCCAAAACCCTGGCTTTATAATCCTCGACATCTGCGCCCCCGGAAAACATATAAAAAATGGCTGTAACGGCAATTAAGCCCCCTATAGTCAGTAATACTCTCTTTTGGTTCATAGTTCATTCAGATCATTGATTCATCTGCGAAGCTAAAATAACCAACATCGGTGAAAATAACATGATCAATGACCGGCATCTCTAATTTCTTTCCTAAATCTACCAGTTTATGGGTGAGGGCTTCGTCCGCCTGGGAGGGCTTAAGGGTGCCGGAAGGATGGTTATGAACGAGGATCATTCCCGAGGCGCCATATTGTAGGGCGCTTTTAAAGATCAATTTCGGATCTACCACCGTTCCACTGGTTCCTCCCTTGCTGATCATCTCCTTTCTCAGGACATAATTGGCTCGATTCATCAGGATAACGTAAAAATACTCCACGGACTCATCTTGCATTTCGGGTCGCATGAGCTCATAGACTTCTTTGGAACTGGAAATTCGTGGCCTGATGGGGGCGTCTGCCACTTTACGCCTTCGCCCCAGCTCTAGGGCGCTTACGATGGTGACCGCCTTGGCTTCTCCTATCCCCTTAAACTGTTGTAGATCCTTTACGCTTAACTTAGCCAATGCACCGAGGTCATTTTCGACGCTGGCAAGGATAAGTTTTGACAAATCTATAGCGCTCATATTCTGAACTCCGGATCCGATCAAAATGGCGATCAATTCGGCATCGGTCAAATTCCCCTTCCCCTTCAGCAGCAACTTCTCTCTGGGCCTGTCTTCCTCCGCTAAAGCGGTAATTTTAATAGAGTTGTAGGTATACATTGATTATTTAAGGTAAATTCTAACTGGAACCCACTCATAATCAATAATCTACCTAAAATCAAAGAATAAAAAAAGTCCTGCCACAGTAGTAGCAGGACTTTTCTGAAATCTTAGGAAGTAATAATTTACCCCAAAGCATTCACAATTTTAGCAAGGCTAGACTTTTTGTTAGCCGCATTGTTTTTGTGAATAATGTTTTTCTTCGCAAGTTTATCGATCATAGAAGATACTTTCTTGAACAACTCCTGAGCTTCTGATTTGTCAGTTGTATGTTTCAATTTCTTGATGAAAGTTCTTGTCGTCTTAGCCTGATATTTGTTTCTCAAACGCTTGGCTTCGTTTGCACGAATTCTCTTAAGAGCTGATTTGTGATTTGCCATATCTTAATTTTGCTTATAATTTCTTTGAATTTGCCCACTGTCCATTAATAGGAGTGCAAAGTTAACTCTTTTATTTATATTCCCAAAAAGAATGTGAAAGTTTAAGCGATAAAGTTTTATCACCCAAAAGTTTATTCCTTTTTTTCTGCCCTGAAGCAAATGCAAATGTAAGCAAAACACCCTAGACTTTTTCATAAATTATTATTATATTTTTAAAATGAAAAGAGCGGGGAGAGTAGTGGGATTGTTTTTGTGCAGTTGGATGGTAGCTTTTCACAGCTTTGCACCTTGGGGCTTTTATGCTCACAAGAAAATTAATCAACTGGCAGTGTTTTCTTTGCCCATAGAAATGCTGCCTTTCTACAAAGAAAACATCCAGTTTATCACCGAAAATGCCGTCAACCCAGATAAGCGCCGATACGCCGTGGAAGGGGAAGCCGAAAAGCACTACCTTGATGCTGATATCTATGGAGACAGCGCCGTATATACCCTACCTAGGTACTGGCAAGACGCCGTCGCCCTGTACGGAGAGGACAGCCTTAGAGCTTATGGCATAGCCCCTTGGAATGTAGAGCGGGTCAAAAGCCAACTTACCTATGCCTTTTTGGACAAAAACCCCTCAGCCATCCTGCGATTATCCGCTGACCTGGGGCATTATATCGGAGATATCAACGTCCCACTCCATACCACCGAAAATTATAATGGCCAACTTACCGACCAGGTAGGCATACATGGATTTTGGGAAAGTCGAATACCTGAATTATTAGCGGAAGACTTTGACTTCTTTGTGGGCAAGGCCGAATATATAAAAAACACCCAGCTGGCAGCATGGGACGCTATCATCGCCTCCCACGAAGCCTTAGACAGTGTACTTATTTTCGAAAAAGAACTCAACCGCCAATTTACCCAGGACAAAAAATATAGCTTTGAACAAAGAGGCAACCTTAATGTGCGGGTCTATTCTAAAGAATATACCATGGCTTATAACCAGATGCTGCATGGTCAGGTGGAGAGGCAAATGAAAAAATCAATCCGAATGGTGGCCAATTTCTGGTTTACCGCCTGGGTGGATGGAGGACAGCCCGACCTAAACGAACTCCTCTTACAGCCACTCCCTATGCTGCTGGATGAGGAAGTACTGGAAGGAACTGCGCCTATCCCCTCTCGCTCTCACGACCACTAGTACCACCGACCACAGCCAGAAGGATCTTCGGTCAACTAAAACCATCTATCCAGCCACAAAAAAAAGGCACTCACCAGTAGAATTACCAGTAAGTGCCCCTTATCGCCTTTATTGAATTAGGCTTATTCTTTTCTTATTAAATACAGGTTCTCCAGCGGAGACCGTCCCCCACCGTCCAAAAACATTAGGCAGACTTCAAATAAGCCCTGATGCTATTGGCAATTTTGGTGAAGGTATCTCGGAATTTATCTTCGTTTTCTTCCAATAAAGTCACCCTAAAGCCCCTCAAATTGGAACAAAAGGAACTCACGGGAACGACACATATACCTTCTGAAGCCAATAGGTTATACACGAAACGCTTATCATGTGGCATATCGCCTTCGCTGAGCCACTGATCCAGGAATCCTTTTACTCGGGTATCCTCCACGGGCAGATGCTGGCGCTCATTCAGCATACTTTCATCAAAGACGATGGTATTATAAAAGGCCCCTTTGGTTTTATTGAATTTAATTCCAGGAACTCCAGCTAATACTTCTTCCATGATCCTGCTGCGCTTTCCTATCCGCTCATTGGCCTCCTTACGGTAGGATTGATAGGCCGGGTGACTCATCACCTTAGGAATCGCCAATTGCGGCAGCATGGTAGAGCACACCTCTATCATCTTCGCATTCTCCAGCGTGGTGCAAAGTTTATTGAATTCCTCAGAGGCTCCCTTATTATAAAACTCCATCCATCCACACCTGGATCCAGGCCAGGGAAATTCCTTGGAGATACCTTTGAGTGAAATACCTGGCAAGTCTCCTATCACCTCGGATAGAGAGATGGCCTCATACCCATTATAGGTGATGTTTTGATATATCTCATCGGCAATCAGGAGTAAGTTAAATTCCCGAGCAATGGACACAAATCGCTCCAGCACCTCCCGAGGATACACCATTCCGGTCGGATTGTCAGGATTGATGATCAATAAGCCCACAATATTGGGATTATACTTCACCTTATTATAGAGGTCTTCCATGTCCGGATACCAGTTATTATCAGGATCCAGCCTATAGGTGATAGGCAGAGAGTTGGCATGTGCTGCCTCTGCAGAGCTATGGGTGGAATATGCCGGTGAAGGGCCGATAATTCTGGCCGTAGGAATAAGGAACTGGTACAGTTTGGCAATCGCATCGCCTAGGCCATTAAAGAACAAGATATCCTCAGCGGTAATCTGTACACCGCTGCGCTTATTATTCAATGCAGCCAGGTACTGACGGGTTTGCAACATTCCTTTGGAGTCTGCATAGCCGTAAGTTTTGTCATCACTGACCAATTCCTGCACGATTTCCTTCATCCATGCAGGTATGGTATTACTTTTTTGGATTGGATCACCGATATTTTCCCAGGTGATCTCAAAGCCTAAGCTTTCAATAATTTTCGCTTTTTTTACGATCCCGCGGATCTCATAATTGAGTTCGTCCGCTCCAGGAGCAAGCAAAATCTGTCTGATCATAATTCCACCAATAAATCTCTCAAAATTTCGGCCAAAGGTAGGGAAAATAATCTCCCCGACCTTAAGCAAACACCAACAATATTTGGCGCGGCTGCTAAGCGCTAAACTAGATAAAGGCTTATTTCAGCTTTTTGTATTTAATTCGCTTAGGAGCCACATCTCCAAGTCTTTTCTTCTTATTTTCTTCGTAATCCGAGAAGTTCCCCTCAAACCAATACACCTGAGAATCTCCCTCAAAGGCCAGGATATGGGTACAAATACGATCCAAGAACCACCTATCGTGGGAAATCACCACTGCACAACCCCCAAAATTCTCTAAAGCTTCTTCCAAGGAACGAAGGGTGTTTACATCCAGGTCGTTGGTAGGTTCATCGAGAAGAAGTAGGTTTCCATTCTCCTTAAGGGTCATAGCCAGGTGGACTCTATTTCGTTCCCCACCGGATAGTTTGCCCACTTTCTTTTCCTGGTCAGAGCCTGAGAAATTAAATTTGCTCACATAAGCGCGGGCATTCATTTCTTTATTGCCCAGTTTTATAAATTCATTACCTTCCGAAATGGATTCATAGACCGACTTACCGGCATCCAGCTGGTCATGCTCTTGATCGACATAAGCCAGTTGCACCGTCTCCCCTACTTCAAAACTCCCCTCATCGGGCTTTTCATTTCCGGTGATTAGCTTAAAGAGCGTGGATTTACCAGCTCCATTTGGCCCAATAATCCCTACTATCCCTCCTTGAGGTAGGGCGAAAGTAAGGTTGTCAAATAGCAACTTGTCTCCAAAAGCTTTAGAAACGCCATTTACTTCTATCACTTTGGCTCCCAACCTAGGTCCTGGCGGAATATAAAGCTCCAATTTAGATTCTCTTTCTTTGGACTCTTCGCCCACGAGTTTGTCATAAGCGGACAGCCTAGCTTTCCCTTTGGCTTGTCGGGCTTTGGGAGTCATTCGGATCCAGTCGAGCTCTCTTTCCAGGGTTTTCTGACGTTTGGATTCAGTTTTCTCTTCCTGAACCAATCGTTTTTGTTTCTGGTCTAGCCAGCTACTATAGTTTCCCTTCCATGGAATCCCTTCACCTCTATCGAGTTCCAGTATCCATCCGGCTACATTATCCAGGAAGTAACGATCGTGAGTTACTGCAATCACAGTACCTTTATATTGCTTCAGGTGTTGCTCCAGCCAAAGGACAGATTCAGCGTCCAGGTGGTTGGTAGGCTCATCGAGTAATAATACATCTGGCTCCTGGAGCAGAAGGCGGCACAGGGCCACTCTTCTCTTTTCACCACCGGAAAGGTTTTTTACGTTAGCATCACCGGGGGGAAGTCTGAGAGCATCCATTGCCTTATCCAGCATCACATCGAGCTCCCAGGCATTGGCAGCATCGAGTTTTTCCTGGACATCGCCTTGGCGCTCGATCAGTTTATTCATAGCATCAGGATCCTCCATCAGAGCGGGATCCATAAACTTCTCATTTATTTCTTCAAATTCCTTGAGCAGGTTGACGGTGGTGGCCACCGCTTCTTCCACGACCTCCTTCACGGTCTTGTCGGGATCCAGCTGTGGTTCCTGCTCCAGCATTCCAACAGAATAGCCAGGAGACCAGACCACTTCACCCAAGAATTCCTTATCCATTCCTGCAATAATTTTGAGAAGGGAGCTTTTCCCTGAACCATTGAGGCCGAGTACCCCAATCTTAGCTCCGTAAAAAAATGACAGGTATATATCCTTTAGCACTTTTTTCTGCGGAGGATAGATTTTTGATACTCCTGCCATGGAAAATATAATTTTCTCGTCACTCATACTTTTATCTTTTACCTGTTGGTTATAATTTTATGAAGGAACAAATATGGCAAATAATCGCCTTCTTTAGGATAAATGCATCTTAATTAATTAATTTGCAGGAAACAAGCATTGGCCAACTAACCACCAACTTATTTTAAATTGAGATGGAGCATCCATACGGGTATATCAAAGACGACAAAGTTTATTTAAAAGGATTTTTAAATCAGGAAGACAGAGTGATTGGTGAGGTTAAGGAGAGCGAGGCTTCCACCATCAAATACTTTGAGGACCGGTTTGAGCTAGCGAAGAAGAAAGTAGCTGACCTTAAGCAAGATATAGAAGACAATCAGAACAAAGGGTCATTCCTCATGAAGCTAATCCACCTGCGTGAGGCGCTTATGAAATATGATGCTTTGGGAGATTTCATTCCGTTGATTGAGGAGCTCAATGAGCAGGAAGAATCCTTAAATGTAATAATTCAGTCCAATAGAGAGCGGAATTATGAGATCAAGGAAGCATTGATCCAGGAGGCTGAGGAGCTGATGCACGACACTGATTGGAAAGAAACCAGTGAAAAATTTCGTGATATCAAGCTACGATGGATAAAAACCGGACCTGTTGACCCTGAGCATAAGGAAGAAATCGATAGGAGATTTAAAAATGCGCTGGACACTTTCTATGAAAGTCGTACCAACTTCTTTGAAGGCCTTGCCCTACAAGCGGAGCAAAATATCGTGGTATATGAAGCTTTGGTAGAACAAGCCAAAGAAGCCTATAATATGCATGATGTGAAGCAGGCCTTTGAAATAAGCAAAAAAATCCAAAAGCAATGGAAGGAATCCGGTAAAGTACCCGCCGAACGTCGCCAGCCATTGTGGGATGAATTTTCACGGCTGAACAATAAGATTTTTGGACGGTATAAGAGAACCATGCAAAGCAAGCAGCAGCTCAGACCCTTTGAAGTGGTCAAGAAAATCGAGCAGCTGGCCCAGTCCATGAGAGACCTATCACTAGGCATCACCAATCCAGAGAAAATATCCAAAGCCAAACGCCTCCAGGCGGAGTTTAAAGCACTGCCTCCCAAAAAACCAAGAGAGGCACAACAATATTCTAGATTGTTCGTCTTCTTTACTGATATTGTTTTTGAGAAATCATTCTTACATAAACTTGCCAGGTCAAAATATGATAACTATTATGACTTAAGCGAAACCGAACAGAATCAGATCAAAATCAATATATTGAAGGACCTCATCAATACTGATGAGAAAGAATTAAGCACTGTTAAAGAGAATTCAGAGAAGTTTCGATCTCAGGAGAGTGATTTTGAAACCATGTTATACCGAAAAATATCCACGTACAAAAGGAAGCTTGATGTAAAAAATCATATACTTAAGGAACTTTCCAATAATTAATTGGTTAGAGTTTAACAAAATAAAAGATTTTATATTTTTGCTTCACCGTGTACAGCGGAAAACTTAAAATGTTGAGACTATGTATTGGACTTTAGAATTAGCGTCTTATCTTGAAGACGCACCATGGCCAGCGACCAAAGATGAATTGATCGATTACGCTATCCGTACAGGTACTCCTCTGGAAGTAGTAGAAAACCTGCAGGAACTGGAAGATGATGGCGAGCCTTATGAAAACATCGAAGAGATTTGGCCAGATTATCCAACAAAAGATGATTTCTTCTTCAATGAAGACGAATATTAACTAAAAGCCCTTAATTGGGCTTTTTTTTATATCCCTAGCACCTTCTTCAAGCGGACCATTCCCGTGCGGCTCACAGGAATCCCCTCCCCTGTCCTGAGCCGAACCACATATCCATCCTTCTCATAATTTTCCACTTTCTGGATAAAACCCACATTCACAAGATAGGAGCGATGGACCCTGACAAACTGCGCCTCATCCATGCCCGACTCAAAATATTTCAATGTCTTATTCTTCAGGAACTTCTTACCTCCACGATAAATATTCACAAAATCGTCATTGGCCTCCATATGCGAAATTTCCCTAGTCGGGATCACAATTATCTCATTCTTATCCTTCAGCACCACCCGCTGCGCCACGGAAGACTGCAATCCAGACTGCACCAGGTCAGCCACCTCGGCCTTTGCCCCCAGCTGATAATAGCGCTTCAAGGCGGCATCAAAGCGTTCTCGCGAAAAAGGCTTGAGTAAATAATCCACCGCATGACTGTCAAAGGCCTTCATCGCATACTGATCAAAAGCCGTGGTAAAAACAATGGCAGGAGGCTCCTCCAATAGCTCCAGCATCTCAAAACCAGAAATCCTTGGCATCTGCACATCCAAAAAGACCAAGTCAGGCGCATGCTTTTGGATTGATTTCAAGCCTTCAAAGCCATCCTGGCAAATATCCACCACCTCAAAGTCCGGGTATTCTGCAATATACTCCTCCACCAAGGAGGCCGCCAGAGGCTCATCATCTATAATAATTACTTTCTTCATACCAGTGTATTTCTTATTGGGATTTTCATCACTACACTAAACAATCCATTCTCCGAAGATACGGAAATCAGATCTCGCCGTCCAAAAAGTAAATAAAGCCTTCGGCGAACAGAGTCCAGGCCAAAGCCGGTCCCACTTTCTGCCACTCCATTGGGATCATAAGGATTCTGAACGCTGATCAAGATCATGCCTTGGACCACCTTCACCTCCACCTCTATTTTTACCTTGCCCAAGAGTCCATACACCCCGTGCTTGACGGCATTCTCCACCACGGGCTGGATCAGCAAGGGTGGGATGATACATTTCTCCACGGAGGTATCCTCAGCGATATCCACCTCCAGCCGATGGCCGAACCTAACCTTTTCTATACTTAGAAATAGACGTACCGTATTGATTTCTTCCGCCACAGTGACCCATTTCAAGTCATTCTTACGGATAGTGCTGCGGAGAAACTCAGACAGCTGTAAAATCATCTCACGTGCTTGCTCAGGCTGTCTTTTGAGCAAAGCGCTGATGGAGTTGAGGCTATTGAAGAGGAAGTGGGGCTGAAGCTGCTGACGGAGATGATATAGCTCTGCCTCCTTGGACAGCTGCGCCATCTGCTCCTCGCGCTCATGAGCGGCCAGCTGGTCTTCCAGGCGCCCGGCAACGATCATGAATATCGCAAAACCCGAAAGAATCAGCATCATATACGCTAGGCGAAGCCAGGATATATAGGCAATCCACTCCAGGTACATAGGATCATCGGTCACCAGTTTTCTAAGGGCGAAATTGCCGCCAAACACAATGGTAAAGGCCAGCAAAATAACTAGAAATAAGACCACCCCATAATTCCTTTCCTCGGGTTGGTAATATCGAAAAATATTGGACAATAAAAACAAGCCCCCCACCAAGAGTCCCCCAAAGACCAATGCGTCCATAATCGAGCGATAGGGACTCAGTCCATAATGGTAAAGCAATAAAGCCTGGCCGCCAGCAATGACGACCAGGCCTATTAATACTTTGATCCAGGCCTGCTTAAAGCCATTTGCAAATCTATTATTAATCATCCGGGGCAAGGGCTTAAAAGGACTTGATTTCCAATCCGCCAAATAGCACCGTACCGGTTATTCTAAGCACTTTAGGCTGCTCTTCGCTATGCTGGGGATACATGCGCTTGTCTTCCACTCCGGCGAATACGTTGGTCACATCCATTTTGACCTCCCAGTTGGCTGGCATCATTAACTTGACGCCACCAAAGGCCACCTCAACATTCAATACCGCATTGGGGCCGAGCTCTGCCTGAGTAAGGTCAATTTCCGTTCCTCCAAAAATAGCGGATACCTTGCCGCCAATAAAATTTTTGGACAATACCCTCTTCTGAATCCCACAAAATAAGGCCTGAGAGAAAACCCGGTCATTTTGCTCAGTGGTAAATCCCGCCGACCCCAGGTCAGAATAGGAAGATGAATCACTGGTTTTGGAGCTACCTCCTATCCCTTGTTCCTTGCCATAGTCCATACTATTCATACCGGACCAATTGAGATAATCCTTTTTCCCTTTGGTCAACATCAAGAAAACACCCAAGGCGATTAAGCCTGCCGGAATCAGAAACGTTTCGATTTCATGGGGGATATTGAGCTCCTTCTTTAACAAGAAATACCCTCCAAAAATCACCATAAAGAGCCCAAAACCACTTTGAAAATTATGTTTAGCCAAGGAGATGATCCCTACAGCCACAAAAATCATTGGCCAGGAGAAGATCCAATCAGGGATAAAAATCCCCATCTTACGTACCAGTAAAAATAAGCCTACAGCCAAAACAATCATTCCAGTGGTCATACGTCCACCATCTCCACTTTTATAATACTTTCCCATTGTTAAAATAGTTTTTGGTTACACTTTCGGTTTTCTTCTGAAATTCATCTTTCGGATGCGACCGAGTCTTAGATGATCAGTTATAAGATATTCGAAGGTAAGCAGACCACTCGCGCCAGACTATAGGAAATATGCAAATGGAGACAAAAACTCGGTTAATCAACGAAAAATGGCGGTAAGTGGATCAGGACTTCAGCAGCAAAAACTGCGCGTAATCCATATCCTCCGGACTGGTGATTTTAATGTTTTCAGCATTCCCTGCGATCAGGTGCACCTGCCATCCCTGATGCTCAAACACCGTGGCATCATCGGTAAAATGATGCAGTTCGGTAACGTCAAAGGCTTTTTTGATACGAACCAGGTCAAAAGTCTGTGGGGTCTGGACCAGCCTAAAGTATTGTCTTTCCTGGTAGAAGGATTTTCCTTCATCGGTCAGTTTCCGGATGGAATCTTTTAGCGGCACCACAGCTATGGCACTTCCGTACTGCGAGGCCATCCGGAAGCTCTCTGCGATCACTGAAGGGCTCACGAAGGGTCTTACACCATCATGTATCGCCACCACTCCTTGGGTGTCCGCAATGGCATTTAAACCATTTTTGACAGACTGGAACCTGGATGGTCCTCCAGCCACGAGCTGATGTGGGATCTCAAAGTCGAACTTGTCACATAATTCTATCCAAAAATCCATATCCACTTCGGGGATCACCAGGATCAGCCTGATCTGGGCATCTAGCTGGTAAAAAACCTCCAGCGTATGCATCAACACTGGCTTGCCACCTATCTCTAGATACTGTTTTGGTATGGGTGAGCCCATGCGGGTCCCCTTTCCTCCTGCTACAATTATTGCAGACTTATTCATATATCAACGATCTCTAATTCAGCGCAAAAGTAAAAATAAATTCTGAAACAGGGCCCATGTGTATATTACCCTACCATGAAATAATGGTCAATAAAAAAGGCTCCTTTCAGAGCCTTTTTTATTAAAGTATTAACATGGCATCTCCATAGGAGAAGAACCTATATTTCTCTTTGATCGCCTCTTGGTAGGCTTTCATGATCAGATCATAGCCTCCAAAAGCGGCCGTGGTCATCAGCAAAGTTGACTCTGGAAGGTGAAAATTAGTCACCAAAGCATTGGCAATCTTGAACTCATAAGGAGGAATGATGAATTTATCCGTCCATCCGCTGGAAGGCTTCAAGCGATTGCTAGCGGTCACGGAGGATTCCACGGTCTTGAGGGAAGTGGTCCCCACAGCGACAACGCGTCTCTTCTGGTCCAGCGCGTCATTTACATAATCGACGGTTTTTTCCGGGATATTATAATTCTCAGAATCCATCTTGTGCTTGGTAAGGTCTTCCACGTCCACCTGGCGGAAAGTACCTAAGCCAATATGTAAGGTAATTGGAGAAACTTCCACACCCTTGATCTCAAGTCTTTTCAGCAAGTGAGGGGTGAAGTGCAAGCCGGCCGTTGGAGCGGCTACAGCGCCTACGTGCTCAGCATATATGGTCTGATAGCGCTCCCGGTCTTCTGCTTCCACCTTACGGTCGATGAAGTCTTTCAGGATAGGGGTCTCCCCAAGCGTATCTATGGTCTTATAAAACTCCTCATCGGTACCATCAAAAAGGAAACGAATGGTACGGCCACGAGAAGTGGTATTGTCTATCACCTCAGCGACCAAATCACTGTCTCCAAAGTAAAGTTTGTTCCCAACACGGATTTTACGAGCAGGATCCACAAGTACATCCCAAAGTCTCAATTCCTGATTAAGTTCTCTCAAAAGGAAAACCTCGATCTTCGCGCCTGTTTTCTCCTTATTACCATATAGTCTGGCTGGGAAAACTTTAGTATTATTAGTGACAAAGACATCGCCTTCATCAAAATATTCAATAATATCCTTGAAAATCCTATGCTCAATCTCACCAGTGTCGCGATGGACCACCATTAGGCGGGATTCATCCCTGTTTTCTTGTGGATAAAGAGATATGAGTTTTTTAGGAACTTCGAATTTGAAATCTGATAATTTCATATGTATTTTTATAGAAATATGATGAATATTTTGATTTACGATTTAGTCGTAAAAACCGCAAAGTTAATAAGAATAATAGCGAATTCTAGTTATATTGGCAAATAGTTTTTTACTAAAGTTTTGAAAAGTGGTGGTTGTTAGACAGATTTTGGAGAGTATTAGGTTTGCGATACAAGCGTTGAGGTCTAACCTTACACGAACAGTATTATCATTATTGGGTGTAACCATTGGTATTTTTGCGATTATAGCGGTATTTACAATGGTTGATTCATTGGAGAAGAATATAAAGTCCAGCTTCTCATTCTTAGGAACTAACGTATTAAGAGTGGATAGGTTCCCATTTTCTAACGGGCCTGGCGAATACCCCTGGTGGAAGTATTTCCGTCGACCCCCGGGGACTTATGGGGAATTCGTATATCTCAAGGAGCGGCTGAAGAACGCGGAAGCGATCACCATTTCTGCCTCCGCCAATACGACGCTCAAAAGGGGCAGCAGTTCCTTTGAAGGCGCTGACCTGCAAGGGGTGGTGTTTGACCATCAGGAAGTCTATGATGTTCCTGTGATGGATGGGCGATATTTCACCGAATTAGAGATCTCTGCCTCACGGAATGTCACCATTCTTGGAGCCAAAATAGCCGCTGCCCTCTTCCCCCAAGGCACGGCCATAGGTAAGGAACTTAAAATTAAAGGGCAGAAATTCGTGGTGATCGGCTTATTGGAGGAAGAAGGAGAAGGCTTATTTGACCTTCCTTCCAAGGACAATGCCTGCTTGATCCCATTTGGCGCTTTTGGAAAGATGTTCTATATGGGTCGCTGGGGAATAGAGCCCACCATCGCCGCCAAAGGCAGCGACAGCGACAAAGGATTGGTCGCCTTGGAAAATGAAATGACAGGCCTTCTTCGAGGAAAAAGAGGCCTAAAACCTATAGAAGTGGACAGTTTTGCCTTAAACAAATCGGAGTTTATTCAAAATGCCATCGGAGCGGTATTTGACGTTATCAGTATTGCAGGAGCGGTGATTGGCGGATTTTCTATTCTCGTAGGAGGATTTGGGATAGCCAATATCATGTTTGTCTCCGTCCGTGAGCGTACCAATATCATCGGTATCCAGAAGTCCCTTGGTGCCAAAAACTATTTTATTTTATTGCAATTCCTATTCGAATCCACCTTCCTTAGTATCATAGGTGGTCTCACAGGCTTAATGATGGTCTTTGCTTTCACCTTTGTGCCCTTTGGTTCATTAGAGATTTTCATGTCTGCCAATAATATCATCCTTGGGCTTGGGCTTTCGACGGTCATTGGGATGCTGTCAGGGGCCATCCCCGCCGCGATGGCTGCACGAATGGATCCTGTGGAAGCGATTAGAACAAATTGACAGGCGGCACAAAATGACAAGGCCATAAGAAGAAACTTCAAGCCAATGTCCCGCCCTAACAAGCTGACACTTTCTAGTCTTCCAGCCTCTCATCCTGTCTCACAGGGCCTCACTTCATTATCCTAATAAGTGGATATTATACAGGCGGATTATTCGATTCATTTTGCGGATCATCCGCATCATATAAAACTAAAAAGGGCATCCTGATATTCAGGATGCCCTTTGCAATAAATCAATCTTGAGGTATTGTATTATTCTTTTACTGGTTCTTCTTCCACTGCTCCACCCAGGCCCGCTTTGGCTTTAATCTTCACTTCTAGTTCTTCCATCAATTCAGGATTATCCAAAAGGAGATTTTTCACTGCATCACGTCCTTGTCCTAGCTTATTTCCTTCATACGAGAACCAGGAACCGGCTTTTTTCACAATTTCAAATTCCACTCCCAGATCGATAATCTCCCCTACTTTGGAGATCCCCTGACCGTACATAATGTCAAATTCCACCACTTTGAAAGGGGGAGCCATTTTATTTTTGACCACCTTTACTTTGGTACGGTTACCGAGGATATTGTCTGCGCTCTCCTTGATTTGGCCTATCCTACGGATATCCAATCTTACAGAGGCGTAAAACTTCAAGGCATTACCACCGGTGGTAGTTTCGGGACTTCCGAACATCACCCCGATTTTATCCCTTAGCTGGTTGATGAAGATGCAGGCACAGCCAGACTTATGGATTGCACCGGTAAGTTTTCTCAAGGCCTGAGACATCAATCTTGCCTGAAGGCCCATTTTGCTATCTCCCATTTCACCTTCTAGCTCGCCCTTAGGCACTAGAGCAGCTACGGAATCAATCACAATAATATCAATAGCGCCAGAGCGGATCAGGTGCTCGGCAATTTCGAGTGCTTGCTCCCCATTATCCGGCTGAGAGATCAGCAGGTTTTCCGTATCGATCCCCAGTTTTTCGGCATACGACTTATCGAATGCGTGCTCGGCATCGACGATGGCCGCTAAGCCTCCTTTTTTCTGCGCCTCAGCAATACAGTGCATCGCCAGCGTGGTCTTACCAGAAGATTCCGGCCCATACACTTCGATGATTCTTCCTTTGGGCACCCCTCCTATTCCTAATGCCATATCGAGCCCCAGAGAACCGGTGGAGATGGATGGTACGTCCATTACCTTATTATCACTGAGCTTCATCACGGTACCCTTACCGTAGGTTTTCTCCAACTTATCAATGGTAAGCTGGAGGGCTTTTAGCTTTTCTGTATTTTCACTCATACGTATATCTATAGAATCTTTGTTTGCAAATATTATGTGAAAGTAAACATTCGACCGCTGAATATCAACTTTCATGATAAGCATTGTTTTGTTGTCTTGTTTTATTAAATTAGAAATTTGTACGGCATGGCGATAGTCTGTTTGGTATAACTTTTGAAATTGGAATAAATAAAGTAACAAATCTATATATGCCCTTGCTAAAAATACTATTTACAATTATCCTGCTGACCGCCCTTCCACTTACGGGCGCTCACGCTCAATATTTGTCCCCGCCCTATCAGCAAGGCGAAGAGTTAACGTTTAAGGTAAAGTATTTGTTTTTTAATGCCGCTGAGGCAAAGATGATCATCGATGATGACATTCATAAGATCAATGGCCGGCCGACCTATAAGATCGATGTCTATGGCAAGACCCTAAGTATATTCAGCTTATTTAAGGTGAAGGACAATTGGGGCACCTATATGGACACCACTAAAAACATCCCATACCGGTCTTTTCGTCATATAGAGGAAGGTGGATATCGCAAGCACGAGGTGATCGACATAGACCATAAAGCCAAGACTGCGACGGTAAAGGAATATGACAGGGACAATAAAAACATTAAAAGCGAGAAAGAATTTATTATCGAATCCGGGATCCAGGATCTGGTGAGTGGATTTTATTATACCCGCCATGTTGACTTCAGGCTTTACCGCAAGGGGGACATCCTCACCGTAAAGGGATTTTTTGACGAGAAGACTTATAACCTAAAGCTGATCTATGAAGGCCGGGAAACGATCTCCACAAAAATCGGGGATTTTGAAACGATCGTCCTGTCCCCTATCATGCCGAGCAATAAATTATTCAGTGGAGAAAATCCCATCAAAATGTGGATTACCAATGACAAAAACAGGATTCCCGTGAAAGTGGAAGCCGACTTGGTGGTAGGCTCGCTTAACATGGAGATAACACAGGTGAAGGGCTTACGTAATCGATAGGTAATATTGCTTTAACAATTAGGTAATAAGGATGGAATGATCCAAAATAATACCCACTTTAGCTGGCGATTTTAACCAGATAAACTCATTTCTTTTGATACTTTTTCTAAATTAGCGGTGTTTTAAAGCAACCTAAACAGGCAAAGTCTAATGAGTGACAAACCGAAAATCAAAGTTCTGGTAGTCGATGATGAACCAGATATTATTGAAATCTTAACTTATAACCTCGAGAAGGAGGGGTATGAAGTAGCCTCAGCGGGTGACGGCATCAAGGGGGTACAAACCGCCAAAACCTTCAATCCAGATGTAATCCTCCTAGATATCATGATGCCCAATCAAGATGGGGTGGAAACCTGCCGGCAAATCAGGGATATCAAAGAGCTGAAAAACACCTTTATTATTTTCCTAACGGCACGCTCTGAGGAATATTCCGAGGTGGCGGCATTTGATGTGGGAGCGGATGATTATATCACCAAACCGATCAAGCCTAGGGCCTTAATGAGCCGAATTGCGGCTTTATTCCGCCGGGAATCCAAGAAAGAGCAGGAAGTATCCCAAATCAAAATCAAGGATCTTACGATTGATAGAAGCAGCTTCACCATCGATCAGGCAGGCAAAACGATCACTTTACCTAAGAAGGAATTCGAATTACTCTACTTCCTGGCCAAGAATCCCAATATGGTATTCAGCAGAGATGAGCTTTTACAGAATATCTGGGGCGTAGATGTATTTGTGCTTGCCAGGACGGTGGATGTACATATCCGAAAAGTGAGAGAGAAAATAGGTGACCACTATATCACCACGGTGAAAGGTGTGGGATATAAGTTCGATAATAATTAACACATGCTTACCACTTCCAGGGGAATATCACTTGTATTAGCCTTTGCCATTTCAGTACTTACCGTGGCTTTCCTGTCACTGACTAAGGACGCCACTCCCATGCTACTCACGGTCTCATGGGGACTGACGATGGCCATTTCCTATTTACTGACCAATATTACCTTGGAGTTTCTTATTTTTAAAGAAATCAGCAATATCTATACGGCTTTGGAGAAGATCCAGAAAAAGGATTTGAATTCCATAGCTGAAAAGCCCAAAAAAACCTCTATCTCCCCCCTGCGGAAAATCAATAGTACGATTAATTCCTACGCAATAGCCAAAAACAAGGAAATCGAAACCTTGCAGAAAAACGCAGCCTTCCGCAGGGAATTCATTGCAGACATATCACATGAGTTAAAGACGCCAATATTTGCAGCACAGGGCTATGTGCACACCTTATTGGATGGAGCGGTGGACGATGTAAATGTCCGGGATAAGTTCCTCAAAAGAGCTGCTAAGAGCCTCAATGCCCTAGACCATCTGGTACAGGATCTGCTTACGCTCAACCAAATGGAAAGCGGAGTAGTAAAATTCAATTTTGAGGTATTCAATATGGTGAGGCTCCTAGAAGAAGTAATGGAGGACCTAGAGCATAAGGCAGAAAAGCGAAATATCACCTTAAAATTAAATTTCAATCCCGAAAAAAACTATCTTGCCCGTGGAGACCGGGACAAGATCTATAGAGTTTGCCAAAATTTAATCTCCAATGCCATCAAGTACAATCATGAAGGCGGGGAGGCTGAGGTCTCGATCAAATCATCGAAGAATAACCTCATCATAGACATCAAAGACAATGGGCTTGGGATTCCGCCAGAGGACATCAAGCGAATTTTTGAACGCTTCTACCGTGTGGACAAGAGTCGGTCTAGGGAAATGGGAGGCACAGGATTAGGTTTGGCGATTGTCAAGCATATTTTGGAGGGGCATAAGAGCAAAATTTCGGTAAGCTCCACATTGGGCAAGGGTTCTATGTTTAGTTTTTCGTTAATTGCGGAAAAACATCCTGATACTCAGAAGAAATAAAAACGCTACGACAGCAATAATATTCCTACAACTTCTTTCATACTACTCAGGGATTAGTTAGTTTTGCACCTTAAAATTCAGAAGGAGTAAGCCAGGCGGTATGAAAAAAGTAGATTTTGAGGAACTGATCTTATTTCAAAATAATGACTATTTAGTCATCAATAAGCCTCCATACCTATCGACCTTAGACGACAGGCATGAAAGACAAAACATCCTTCACTTGGCAAAAAGTCACACGCCAGATGCCCAGGTGTGTCACCGATTAGACAAGGAAACATCAGGATGTTTGGTAATTGCAAAAAATCCGGACGCGTATAGAAATATTGCGATCCAGTTTGAAAACAGGACAGTTTCGAAAATTTACCATGCTGTGGTAGAGGGACTACAGGAGTATGATCACTTATTAGTGGACAGAAACCTAATTGCGACCAATAAAGGTATCGCAAAGATCAGTCTCAAAGGCAAGCCTGCAACGACCTACTTCACGACGCTAAAGACGTATTCGGCGCATACCTTAGTGGAATGCAAGCCGGTAACGGGGCGCCTTCATCAGATCAGGGTACACCTATCTTATATGAATGCGCCGATCTGCGGAGATGAGATGTATGGTGGCAAGCCTTTATATCTTTCTGATTTAAAAAGACGATTTAACCTAAAAATGGGAACAGAAGAGCTTCCTATTATGCAACGTGTTGCGCTGCATGCCAAGTCGATTAGTTTTGGTGGGACGGATGGAGAGACGATAAGCGTCGATGCTCCCTACCCGAAGGACTTATCGGTATTGGTAAAGCAGCTAGAAAAGAGCCTTTAGTGAGAATAAAGGGCTTTTTGGACTTATACTAAGAGGAGTAGTGGAAAAACCCCGCGGCTATCTTGGTGAAAATAAGGCAGTAAACACAAATAAATTTTGCATAGTAGTGAAATTCCTTCTATCTTTGTGTCCCTTTTTGAGGGTGAAATGTATTTAACAAGCTAATAATTAAACATTTACACAGTGGATACTTTAAGCTATAAGACCGTATCAGCAAACAATGCTACAGTACAGAAAGACTGGGTAGTGGTGGACGCCTCTACACTGGTACTAGGTAGATTTGCAAGTGAGGTAGCGAAAATCTTAAGAGGAAAAAACAAGCCTAGCTTTACTCCTCATGTGGATTGCGGAGACAATGTAATTGTCATCAACGCAGACAAAATCAGATTAACCGGTAAGAAGTGGGATGACAAAGTATATGTACGTCACACAGGCTATCCAGGTGGTCAAAGGATTTCTACCCCAAGAATTTTGAAAGACAAATCTTCTACTATCCTTATAGAAAAGGCGGTAAGAGGGATGCTTCCAAAGAACAGACTGGGAAGAAAACTATACACTAACCTGTATGTATATGAAGGTGCTGAGCATCCTCATGAAGCACAACAACCAAAAGAAGTTAAACTTTAATTTGATCATTCCATGGAAGTTATCAATACAATCGGTAGAAGAAAAACATCTGTTGCGAGGATCTACATGAAGCCTGGCAAAGGTGAGATTATTGTAAACAACAGAACTATTGAAGCTTATTTCCCATTTGATCTTCATCAAATCGTGGTAAGACAACCTCTTGCCTTGGTGAATGAAGGGGAGACTTTTGACATCAAAATCAACGTAGATGGTGGTGGTATAAAAGGACAAGCTGAAGCAGCACGTATGGCCATCGCTAGAGCCTTGTGCGAAATCAATGAGGAGCACAGAAGCCCATTGAAAAAAGAAGGATTCCTGACTCGTGATCCAAGAATGGTAGAACGTAAGAAGCCAGGACGCAGAAAAGCAAGAAGAAAATTCCAGTTCTCCAAGCGTTAATCCTTACCTTACACAGATATTTTATAAAAATCATATATTTAAATGGCTAAAATCGAATATAAAGACTTACTGGATGCTGGTGTTCACTTCGGACACTTAACAAGAAAGTGGGATCCGAGAATGGCACCTTATATCTTCATGGAGAAGAATGGTATCCATATCATCGATCTTAATAAAACGCTCGTGTGCCTTGATGAAGCATCCAACGCACTCAAGCAAATCGTACGCTCTGGCAAAAAAGTAATGTTCGTTGCTACTAAAAAGCAAGGAAAAGACTTAGTAGCTGAAGAAGCGGCAAGACTTAAAATGCCTTTTGTTACAGAAAGATGGCTTGGTGGTATGATGACCAACTTCGCTACTATCCGTAAGTCACTTAAGAAGATGTCTTCCATCGACAAGTTGATGAAAGAAGAGGCTTATTTGGTTTTGGCCAAAAAAGAACGTTTGATGATCACCAGACAACGTGAGAAACTGGAAAGCGTACTTGGCGGTATCGCTGAGCTTACCAGACTTCCTGCTGCTTTGTTTGTCGTGGATATCAAAAGAGAACATATCGCTATCGCAGAAGCCAAAAAACTTGGTATCCCTGTGTTCGCTTTGGTAGATACTAACTCCAATCCTGGAGAAGTGGATTTCCCAATCCCTGCCAATGACGATGCATTTAAATCCATTTCATTATTGGTGAAAGCTATCGGTTCAGCCATCGAGGAAGGTCTATCTGAAAGAAAGAGAGACAAAGAAGATGCTAAACTTTCTGAAGAGGAAGAAGCAAAAAAAGCTGTGGACGCTGAAACCAAAGAATAATCCACTATGAATTAATTCATAACAGAAAATTGAACATACGGTAAACTACCTATGTTCAATTTTTTTGTTATTGCCTACTCGTTTTATCCCGTTGTCTCAACGTATGCTAAGCGAGTTCTTTTATAAAAAGTCAACATCACTTTAAAATATATCAAAAATGGCTATTACTGCACAAGATGTAAACAAACTAAGACAAATGACCGGTGCCGGTATGATGGACTGTAAAAAAGCCCTTACCGAAGCTGAAGGAGATTTTGAAAAAGCGGTTGATATCTTAAGAAAAAAAGGACAGAAAGTCTCTGCTTCTAGAGCTGACCGTGAAACCAAAGAAGGTGTAGTAGTTACTAATGTAAGTGACGACACATCCCGAGGTGTACTTTTGACCCTTACTTGTGAAACTGACTTCGTTGCTAAAAACGATCAGTTTGTAGCTTTTGCTAATGAAATCCTTGCCCTCGCCGTTGCTAATACAGCTGCTACTAAAGAGGAAATCATCGCTCTTCCTTTTGACACGATCACCGTAGGAGAAAAGATTATCGAAATGACTGGTAAAATCGGTGAGAAAATCGAAATCAGTGATTACGTAGTCGTTGAAGGTGAGGCAGTTGTCCCTTATATCCACTCTAATGGTAAATTAGGTGTATTGGTAGCCCTGAAAAACGGAACTGGTGCAGAAGTTGAAGAGGCTGGAAAAGACGTAGCTATGCAGATCGCCGCTATGAACCCAGTAGCTGTAGATAAAGATGGCGTTGACTCTTCCTTAGTAGAAAGAGAAATCGCCGTAGGTAAAGAGCAAGCTCTTGCCGAAGGTAAGCCTGAAGCTATGATCGAAAAGATCGCTATGGGCAAACTGAACAAATTCTACAAAGAAAACACCTTGCTTAGCCAGGCTTTCGTAAAAGACAGCAGCAAGTCTGTTTCTCAATACCTTGACGGTATTACCAAAGGTCTTACAGTAGTGGACTTTAAGCGTGTATCTATCGGATAATCCAATCCGTAATCACATAAATAAAAAAACCGTGAGTCGTAAGGCTCACGGTTTTTTTTGTGACTTTTCCTTAATTCCACACCACCTAAAAGCCCATTTATCGTAAAACCCCAGCCTGATCACACTATTATATAAGTATTTTACCTATTTTTGGGACTTATGAAACTGATTTTAAAAAATGCCGAAAACGTTGTCAATGAACGGGTAAACATCTGTAAAAAGGAAATCCCCTGTCTTGACTCTTCTTGGCATTACCATGCTCAGTACGAATTACTCTATATCTCCCAAAGCAGCGGAATTCGATTTGTAGGCGATAGCGTTTCCCAATTCTCCCCAGGAGACCTCGTATTAGTGGGGCCCTACTTGCCGCATTTATGGAGAAATGACGTTTCATTTTATGAGGAAAACAATTACGAAAATCAGGTCAAAACAATTATAATGAAATTTACCAATGACTTTATTGGTAATGGAACATTCAAAAACCCTGAATTTTCTGAAATTGACAAACTCCTCGATCTGTCAAAGTTTGGAGTGTGCTTTGGTAAGTCCATCAGCGAGGAGCTCCATGAGGAATTGATTAGAATTCCCGAGCTCAACCCCGCCATGCAATCCATCAAATTATTGGAAATCCTCTCGCGGCTATCGGTAACAACGGACAAGAACGTCCTCTCCTCCTCTGATATGAGACAGTACACCACCGAAAACTCCCAGCGATTGGATACCGTCTTGAAGTATATTTCTGACAACTACGCCAGCAATATTACCCTTGAAGATATTGCCGATGTAGCTTGCATGACCACCAATTCCTTTTGTAGGTTTTTTAAGAAGTTGACCAATAAGTCCTTCACCCAGTTCCTGAATGAGGTGCGCATCAGGAATGCTTCACGACTCCTGATTCAGGATGACTTGCTGGTTTCTGAAATATGCTATATCGTCGGATATAATTCCATCACAAATTTCAATAATCAATTCAAGCAAATCATGGGATGTACCCCAAAACAATTCAGAAAATCTGTTTAGCGTAAGCCAGTAAACCCACAGGATAAAATAGAGGTAAGGATGGGTAATTTCCAGCGAATCAAATTTGTAAGTTTTATTTAATTTGATCCGTCACCATCCAAAATAACCGAACAGATGAGCATCCCTATCCTAACACTTATTCTATTTTTAGTTCTCCTGATATTTTCCATTTCTAAATGGAAGGTACATCCCTTTGTAGCTTTGCTATTGACTGGCATTGGCCTAGGGCTCACCATGGGTTTGGGAGGAGAAGGGACCATCACTATTCTCCTCGAAGGTTTTGGAGATACCCTTCGCTGGATCGCTATTATCGTGATATTGGGAGCCTTTATTGGGGAAGTTTTGCAGGAGACGGGTGGAGCTTTCCGCATTTCATCCAGAATCGTCTCCTGGGTGGGCAAAAAAAAGCTTCCCTGGGCCATGGGTATGACGGGGTATATCGTGTCCATTCCAGTATTTGTGGATGTAGCTTATATTCTCCTGCAGCCGGTGGTGGAGTCCCTTTCGGGAAAAATAAAAAAGCCAGTTCTGTACATCGCCTTATCGCTGACCGCAGGCCTCACGGTTTCCCATACCCTGATCCCTCCCACTCCCGGGCCCATGGCAGTAGCCTCACTCATGGGAGTGGAGATTGGGAATATGCTTCTGATTAATCTATTTGTTGCTTTATTTGCGATGACTGGGGGCATTCTTTTCGTGATCTATTTTTGCAGTAAGTCCTGGATTCCCTATGACCAGACTCTGCAAACGCAGCAAAACTCACAAGTTCCCGATTCTACTCATCAAAAAAATCAATCTATATTCCTTGACCTTCTGCCGATCATTATCCCTATTCTCCTAATTGGCCTAGGGTCCTTAATACCAACAGATACCGCCCATTTTATAAGCCCAGCACTCAATTTCCTAAGCATTCCTATGGTCGCTGTGCTGATCGGAGCGGCCATAGCGGCCTATACCTATATCAGGAAAGTTAGCCAATCCAGCTTAAACAAAATGGTGGAGCAAGCCATTATAAAATCCGCACTAGTGATCATGATTACGGGAGCGGGTGGTGCATTGGGACAGGTTATTCGAGCCACAGGAGTCCAAAATGAACTCATTTCCTTATTTTCTGACTCCCCACTACTGGGAGCTTTATTACCATTTTTTATAGCGGCTATATTGACGACCTCCACAGGATCGATCACGGTTTCTCTGGTGGGCACCGCTTCTATGATTGGGCCCATAGCCTCCACATTGCCAGTGTCACCCGAAATCTCCGCTGCACTAATTGGCTGTGGATCCTTCTGTGTATTCCATGCCAACTCAAGCTTTTTTTGGCTATTGAATCGACTCCATCAGGTGCCCCCACAGGTGCTCTACCGTACTTATACCCTCCAGTCATTGGTAATGGGCCTTTCGGGCCTTATTGGGGTATTCATCCTTCTATTTTTTGGCTTATAAAATTTATATCAGTGTATATTCCTTATTTGACCTAAGCAATACAAAACAGGGTAAAATACGGTAAGCACGGGTTAAAATCTATCAATAGCAAAGGCCTTCAATCCATTTTCTTTGTAGAGGTAATCAATGGGAGCATTTCTGGAGTAGGCATAGCCCAGAGTTCATTGCTTACCGGGACTAAGCATATATCAGCCAGTCTCTAAAAACAATCTAAAACCCAAAAGACCAATAGATACGGGAATCCTCCTGCGCAAATCGACTTGGTTTCTGATATCGATCAAAGTATGGATACTTATGTTATAGCCTTTGCTTTAGTACTGTTCGCCAGTTTTTTCCAAGGAACTTTCGGACTGGGAATGAAACATATTTCACCCCTCAAATGGGAAGCCTGGTGGTTGGTCTATTCCTTCATCGCCATGATACTGCTACCCATAGGCTGGGCCTTGGCGGTGGTTCCAGATCTATGGACGGCTATAGCCTCTGTCTCGGTATCGGTTATCTTCTTCTCCATGCTCTTTGGTTTTCTCTGGGGCATAGGCGGGATTCTTTTCGGCATTAGTGTGGAATATACTGGAATATCCATCACCTATGGGATCGTCATGGGCCTAGCGGCTTCAGTAGGCTCCGTCCTTCCCTTGTTTTATATCAACGATTTTACGGAACAAGCCTCCTTTCCATTCATTCTAATTGGAGTGGGATTATTACTAATTGGAGTGCTGATCACCGCAATAGCGGGCATCAATAGAGATAAGATTCTACAAAGCCATGAAAGTGGGCAAGGCCGCAAATCAAGCCGCAAGGGGATATTGATTGCAGTGACCTCGGGGGTGCTTTCAGCCCTGCTAAATGTGGGTTTTTCTAATGCTAGTCCTATCATTAAGGCTGCCGAAATGCATGGCGCCAGCACCCAAAATGCAAGCTTGGCTGCTTGGGTGGTCGTTTTATTAGGGGCATTTCTGATGAATGCAGGTTACTCCATTTATCTGCTGTTCAAGAATAAATCATGGGGCTCATTCCAGGTAAAGTCCAGCAAACAGGCTTATAAATGGGCGATTATATCAGGCGTCTTCTGGTTCGCCGCTCTGGGAGTTTACGGGCAGGGTGCCGCATTGATGGGGGCCTTGGGGCCTGTGATTGGCTGGCCCATATTACTGGGGCTGGCACTGATCATAAGCAATATATGGGCTTACCGAGCTGGTGAATGGAGCAATGCTAAAAAGCCATTTTCCCAATTATTGATGGGGCTAGCCGTTTTGATTGGCGCCATTTGTCTGCTAGGATATTCCAACTATCACTAAAATTATAGGGTGATAAGACTCTCCGTTGGAACTGAATATTTGATTAATACTTTAAAATTTTTAAAATGAAAATTGCTGAAATAACACCCTTTGTAATAAGCCAAAAATTAGATACACCCTTCTATTTTTCGCAGTGGCAATACGATACGCGCAAGATATGCATAGTAAAAATCACCCTGGATGATGGCACCTATGGATGGGGAGAAGGATATGGGCCTGCGCATGTATTGAAGGCAGGGATTGATTTTTTCAAGCCTTTTCTTCTTGGGAAATCGGCCCTGGAGCATGAGATTTTATGGGAAGAAATGTACCGTAGATCTATGGATTATGCACGAAGTGGCATTTTGCAAGCGGCAATAAGTGCCATCGATGTGGCACTGTGGGACCTCAAAGGTAAGCTCTTGAATCAGCCGGTTTCGGTATTACTTGGGGGGGTAAAGAATCCTATTATTGAGCCATACGCTACTGGTTTGTACTTCACCCGAGTGGATAATCTTTCTCAAACCTTAGCCGAAGAAGCGTTGATGTACAAATCGCAAGGCTTCCGCGCCACCAAGATGAAAGTGGGGCTAGGCCTCGAGCAGGACATTAAAAATGTGGCCAGTGTCCGGAAGGCTATTGGGCCCGAAATGAAACTGATGATCGATGCCAATCACGCCTATAGTTATAAAGAAGCTATTGAACTCGCCAGACAGGTAGAGCAATATTCCATCAGCTGGTTTGAGGAACCCGTCTCTCCTGAAGACTATGAAGGGTACAGGCGAATGAGAGACCATACCAGCATCCCAATCGCAGGTGGGGAATGTGAGTACCTAAAATACGGCTTCAGAAGACTGCTCGAAAATGAGAGTGTGGATATTGTACAGCCTGATATATGTGCCGCGGGAGGACTCACTGAGGCTAAAAAAATCGCCACCCTTGCTCAGGCTTTTAACAAAGACCTAGTCCCTCATACCTGGGGAACATGGATTGCGATCAGTGCTGCTATCCATTTTGTGGCAAATCTGGACAAAAACCCAGGAAGGATGTATAACGGAAGGCCCATGCTGGAGCTAGACCGAACCGAAAATAGCCTGCGGGACGAAGTCACGCTACATCAGGTAAAACTAGAAAATGGGCTGATTCAAGTCCCTAATTCCCCCGGACTTGGCGTGGAAGTATGCATGGATTCCCTCGAAAAATACATTGACAATGAAACCCCAGAAGAAAATGAAAAATTTGAAATTCGGTCATAAAAAATTATACCTGGGCGGTGAACTCAGAGATTCCTCAAGCCATGAGAAATTTGAAGTTATATGTCCAGGCACAGAAGAGCCTATTGCCACCATTGCCTGGGCGAGTAAGCAAGACAGCCTGGATACCTTGCAGTATGCGCAGAGTGGTTTTGCCTATTGGTCCACCCTGCCTCTGGAGGAGCGGTTGGAGTGGATCGGGAAACTCCGCAAGGCAATATTGCACTACGGAGATCGACTCAGAGAGAGTATCATGTATGAGATGGGAAAAGTATGGGAAGGAACTGAGGAAGACCTTACGAGCCTGACCAATTCCCTGGCCTATTACACAGAAGAAATCAAAAAAAAGAAAGATGTGCCCATCCCGGATAAGGAAGGGACTCATGAGCACAGCCTCGTATCCCAGCCTCTTGGGGTGGTGGTGGCTTTTTTAGCTTATAATTTCCCCTTGCTAAACCTCGGCTTTAAGCTAGGCCCAGCCCTAGCCTCTGGATGCAGCATTATCATCAAACCATCTGAATTCTCTCCTCTATCGGCCTATATCATTGGAGAGATATGCGATGAAATCGACTTTCCTAAAGGAGTAATCAATGTGCTATGTGGATCGGTGGAAAATGTAGGAAAGCCACTTTGCGAAAGCACAATTCCTCAATTAATAACGATGATAGGCTCCACCGAAACGGCGCAAAAGCTCATTGGGCAAAGCTGCAAAACCTCCATCAAACGCTATAGCATGGAATGTGGGGGAAATGCTCCTTTTATTGTTTTTGAGGATGCGGATATGGATCAAGCGATAGCCATCGGAGCGGCTTTGAAAACGGGCAATGCGGGGCAGATTTGCGTGGCTCCCAATCGTTTTTATATCCATGCCTCTGTAATTGATGAATTTATGGAGGGGATAAAGGCAAAATTCAGCACGACGAAAATTGGTTTTGGAAGAGAAAATGCTGTTCAGATGGGCCCTCTAGCCAATCAGGCCTCAGTGAAAAAAGCAGCCTCAATAGTGGACATGGCCCTGCAGCAAGGAGGAGAATTAGTCTATGGCGGAAAGGCCCCGGACACTAAGGGCTTTTATTTTCAACCTACGATAATAAGGATGGACAATGCAGAGGCTCCAGTATTACAAGAGGAGATCTTTGGACCTATTGCCATCATCATCCCCTTTGACACTAAGGAGGAAGTATTGCAATATGCCAATGGTACAGAAGCAGGTTTGGCCTCCTATGTCTTCACCAAAGATAAGTCCTTCTTAGAATTCTTCTCCGAGAAGCTGGCGTTTGGGGAAGTTCACCTCAATGGGTTGAAATTCGATATTTATCTTCCACATGGAGGGATAAAGAATAGCGGCATCGGCGTGGATTGTTCCTCCTATGCCCTGGACGATTACCTCATCCGAAAGCGGGTAACCAAAGCTATTATTTAGATGGAAACTTCTGCTTATTTCATCAGCTGTGATTGGGGAACCACGAATTTAAGGCTAAGGCTGGTGGAAACTAAATCACTGAAGGTCCTCGCCCAGCATCAAGCCCCCGTGGGTATCAAGGTCCTCAATGAGGAATTTATGAAGCAACGTGAGCTCAACAGGGAAACGTATTTTTCTTGTTTTTTGGCGAGCCAAATAAATAAGTTGCCCATAGACCCAATAGGAGTCCCTGTAATCGCTGCTGGGATGATCACCTCCAATATTGGTCTTATCGATCTCCCTTATGCCAGTTTGCCCTTTGCGGCTTCCGGGGACCAGCTGCCAGTAACCCTACTCCAAACAGCCTCTGGCTTGGACTTATTATTAATTTCTGGAGTGAAGAGTGAAGATGGAATGATGAGAGGCGAGGAAGTTCAGGCGCTGGGTTTAGAAGAGACCTTAAAGACCTTCTCCGAGGCGACCTTGATCCTCCCTGGCACACACAGCAAGCATATTCGATATGTTTCGGAAGTGTTCACGGATTTCAGCACTTATATGACGGGGGAGCTGTTCGAATTGCTCACCTTGAATAGTATTCTAAAAACATCGGTGCAGGCTACCTCCTTAAATCCACAGACGCAGGCTACTTTTGAGGAAGGACTTAGCCTAGGTTTCACAAATGGCTTTACGGGCTCTTTATTTTCAGTGCGAGCCAAGGAGGTCTTAAGCCAGCAGAGTAAGGAATTAAATTACAGCTATTTGAGTGGGATATTGATTGGCGATGAACTCTCCCATCTCAAATCTTATAAAGAAAAAATCGTGCTTGCGGCCTCTAGTCCTATGTTCGAAAATTATGCTCTAGCCCTTAATTATTTATTTCCTCAGGAGCTATTAGTATTGCTAGATGGCGAAGCACTCGAAAAGGCCTTTTTAACTGGTCAACGTAAACTAATGGGATTGTATGAAAAATATTGAGACATTTTCCTGGGAAAAATTCTATGAGGCGCCAATTATAGGGATTGTGAGAGGCATGGCTCCTTCGCTGCTGACCGATATTACAAGGGTCTATTCCCAGTCAGGCCTTACGACCTTGGAGATCACGATGAACAGCCCTTCCGCGGCAGAGATGATCCATCTGCTCCGGCAGACCTTTCCAGATCTTAATATAGGGGCAGGCACTGTCTGCACCATGGAAGATTTGGATATAGCGATTGATTCAGGTGCCCAGTTTATAGTCACCCCCATAGTGGACAAGGCCGTAATCCAACAATGTGTAGCGCTAAAAATCCCGGTATTTGCAGGGGCCTTCACTCCTACTGAGATCCATCTAGCTTGGTCCGCAGGGGCATCAGCGGTAAAGGTCTTTCCCGCCACTCAATTAGGGACTACTTATATCAGGGATATTTTAGCCCCATTGAACCAAATCAAATTGCTCCCTACTGGAGGCGTTGATGCCTCCAATATCCGCTCCTTCTTTGCAGCAGGGGCAATAGGCGTTGGCATGGGAAGTTCCCTATTTGACAAGAAGTTAATAGAAATGGAGGACTTGGTAGGCCTTGAGCGGCATTTCAGACATATCAGATCAGAAGCCTTATATAATCAAATACAGTAACACTTAATTGGAACCAAAGTGAGTAGTAAGAGGCCCGGATAGCATTCTGGGCCTTTTATTTTGCCTATTAGGCGAATAAGGTAAAATAGTGTAATACCAAGGTAAAATCCACAAACAGGAGGGCTGAATTTTACGGCTCTTTTGTAATAGAGATTGATTAAGTCGGATAACCCACCGAAATCACATTGAGAGAGGTGAAAAACAAGTGGAATTATACCATTTGACTACTTAGGGATTCTGCTTATTCATAATCTATAAATGAGGTGGTGAGGCAATTGACAAGGCCGTTACTGGATCACTTGACCAATCATTGAACCCAAAATAATTACTAATATGAAGATTCATATCAATGCTACTGGAGTAGAAGATAAAAAATTGAGGACGACTAGTCTTCTGAAGGAGAAGCATTTAATTGCCCCCGCAAAACCATTTTTAATTATATATCTGCTTCTATATATTAGTCTGGCAGGACCGCTGCACGCTCAGGGTACTCAGCCCAATATCCTCTTTATCGCCATAGACGACCTTAGGCCGGAATTGGGAGCATACGGTTCTGAGATAGCCGTCACGCCAAACTTAGACGCCCTGGCTGCAGAGGGAATTCTTTTTGAAAGGGCCTATTGCCAGCAGGCAATCTGCAGTCCTTCCCGAGCCAGTGTAATGACAGGTGCTAGACCGGAAACGATCGGTGTGGTCGAAAACTACACTTATTTCCGTGATCTTAACCCTGATATCATCACCCTTCCTCAGCATTTTATAAACAACGGATATGAGGCGGTGAATATTGGTAAAATATACCATGGGGAATATAATGATCCGGAATTATCATGGAACAGACGCCCGGCAAAAGACAAAATGGAGGTAAAGGAACCTCAGTTGATCGGAGGCTATGCCTTGGCGGAGAACCAGGAGATTTTCAGAAAATATAAGGCAGAGATGATAGCCCGGTATGGAGATGCGGCAAAACGCGGTCTCGGCAATGGTCCAGCCTTTGAAAGTGCAGATGTGCCGGACAATACCTATGAAGATGGATACGATACTGAGCTGGCTATAGCCACGATGAAGGACCTCGTTGCGACGAGTGATAAGCCGTTTTTTATGGGGCTAGGTTATTATAGACCCCATTTGAACTGGGCAGTGCCTAAAAAATACTGGGACTTATACGACCGAAAAGACATCAAACTCTCCACCCAAACCTCCCCTCCCCTGGATGGAGCAGCGATGGGGATCCATCCTTCTTTTGAGCTCCGAGTGCGCTATGGAATCCCCAAAGAAGGCCCAATTAGCGAGGATTTAGCCCTCAGCCTAAAGCATGCCTATCTGGCAAGTGTCAGCTATGTAGATGCACAAATAGGGAAAGTGATCGCTGCTCTGGAGGAGTCTGGTCTGCGAGACAATACGATCATCGTGATCTGGAGCGATCATGGATGGCACCTGGGAGAAATGGGGATTTGGGGAAAAGCAACCAATTATGAAATCGCGACTCGCGTGCCACTGATCGTGTGGAGCCCTACAATGAAGGAAAAGAATAGAGGGCGGCATACGGATGCCTTGGTCGAGCTTATCGATTTATATCCCACACTTTCAGAATTAGCGGGTTTGCCTATACCAGACCATGTAGAAGGTCAGAGTTTTGTCCCCCTGCTCAGCGAGCCAGATCTTCCCTGGAAGGCGGCTGCCTATAGCCAATTTCCCACGCCTGCTTTGCGGGAGTGGGCGGCGAACCCACTTTCTCAAGGGATGCGGGAGACTTATTTTGGCCCTTTGATACAGGAAGTAGAGGAACGAATAAAAGAACAGCAAAAAGATAAATGGGATCGGGATTTATTTGAAAATCACCTAATGGGCTATGCCATGAGAACGGATAGGTACCGGATGGTGGCATGGAAAGACCGCAGGTCACCACAGGAGCGGCCCATCTTTGTGGAGCTCTATGATCATCAAAACGATGGCTCTGAGACCGTCAATATAGCAGATACCGTCCCCGGTCTAGTGGAAGAAATGCTAAAGCAACTTAGTCAGGATTTATTCTAAACGTATCTATCCCATTTAGCAGTCCTATTATTATTCTAAAGTCAAAAGCTGTCCATGAATACCTATAAAAGAAACGCTTATGCATATTCTTCCATCGTGGCGATGGGCGGATTCATTTTTGGGCTTGATGCTGCGGTGATCTCCGGCACCGTGAAGTTTATTGTAGAGGAATTTTCTCTCAGCGATTTGCAGCTCGGTGCAGCGGTAAGTGCACCAGTTTTGGGAGTATTATTTGCCTTACCCCTGGCGGGAATTTCCTGCAATAAACTAGGCCGGAAAACCACCTTGCAGATTGTGGCATTCTTGTATTTAATTTCGGCCATCGCCTCGGCGTTGGCCCCCACCTTTATTCACCTGGTCATTGCCAGGTTTGTGGGTGGCCTGGCGTTTAGCTCGATCTCCCTGGCCTCCATGTATATCGGGGAGATCGCTCCTCCCCGCTGGCGCGGCAAGTTGGTTTCGATGACCCAAATCAATATCGTGCTGGGCCTATCTGCCGCATATTTTCTGAATTACCTCATTCTTATTTGGGCAGATTCTGGAGTGGACTGGGTACGCAGCATTGGTCTGGACCAATATACCTGGCGATGGATGCTGGGCATGGAGGTGATACCTGCCTTACTATGGCTGGGCTTATTGATGATAATCCCCCGCAGCCCTGCCTGGCTTATCTATCAGGGAAAAATGGATCAGTCAAAAATCACCCTTAGCAAAATATATCCTAAGGATAAAGTAGAGTCCCAACTAGAAGAGATGAAGCTGAGCATGGCCGATCACAGCAGCAATCATAAAGTGGCGGAGCAAATCCGAACCATTTTTAGTAAACGTATGCGTGTAATACTTGTCATTGGTCTGACGATGGCCATTGTCCAGCAGGCGACCGGTATCAATGCCATATTATTTTATGCCCCCACAGTAATTGAACAAATGGGCCTGGGTACGGATGCGGCATTTCTGCAAGCCATCTGGATAGGGATTACGAGTATTGCCTTCACCTTTTTGGCGCTACTGCTTATCGATAAAATAGGCAGAAAAATAATGGTCCTTGGTGGGCTAATATGGATTATTATAAGCCTAGCGGTATGTGCCTATGGGTTTCATTCCGCAGAATACCTACTCACCGAGCAGTCAATATCGGAATTATCCGAGCTCCCAAACGCCTCTACATTACGGGATCTAAGGGGAATTAAATATGAAGGTGATATCGCTTTTAAGCAGGCCATTATAAAAAGCATGGGGCGTGAAGCAGGAAAAAAGCATGAGGCCATAATTCTCCAAAAAGCTGCCTCATTAAACTCAGGACTTATATTCATAGGAATTCTGAGCTTCATCGCAGCTTTTCATTTTTCTGTAGGGCCCATCATGTGGGTGTTATTTTCGGAGATATTTCCTATACCGATTCGAGGGGTAGCCATCCCCTTATTCACACTGATCTCCAGCTTTACCAGCTATTTGGTACAGCAGTTTTTCCCCTGGCAGCTAGCGGAGATGGGAGCCGCCTCCACCTTTCTTTCTTATGGATTTATAGTATTGATCGGCTTCCTAATATTGAGTGCATACTTAAAAGAGACAAAGAATATGAGTCTAGAAGATATTCAACGAAAACTAGTAAGGTCATGAGCAATAAAATTGGAAATACAGAAATGACAGGGTTTAGAGAACCTACATTATCTCCAACTAGTGGCTATGTCAAATTTAGGAATCTGCCTATTGGGCACAGCCGATGGACGAAGGGCTTCTGGGCGGATAAATTCCAGAAGGCGACGGATACCATGGTTCCCTATATGGGAGAGCTGCTCTGCGGAGACGTGGGTCATGCGTTGAATAATTTCAAAATTGCTGCGGGAGAAAAGACTGGAGAACATCAAGGCATGTACTGGCACGATGGAGACTTCTATAAGTATATGGAGGCAAAATGCTACGTCTATGCCATCCGGCAATCGCCACAGCTATTAGAGGAGCTGGATGAATATATCCGAATAATCGGCAAGGCGCAGGAAGAGGATGGGTACTTACAAACCCAGATCCAGCTCCGGGAAGAACTGGGTCGGTACCAAAACAGAAAGTACCATGAAATGTACAATACGGGGCACCTGCTGATCAGTGCCTGTATCCATTATCGTATCACTGGCCAAAGGAATTTTCTGGATATCGCCCTACGGCAGGCGGACCTGCTCTATAGCTTATTTATGCCGGAAAATGATCATTTGGCTCGATTTGGATTCAACCAAACTCAAATTATGGGCTTGGTGGATCTCTATCGGGTGACCTCCGAATCGAAATACCTGCAGCTAGCTGAGAAATTTATCAATAATCGAGGAAAGTATAAAGTGGAGCATAACGCCACCACAGAAGGCTATCCCATCGGTGATATGGTGCAGGAACGACTGCCACTGCGAGAATCTGAGGAAGCGGTGGGGCATGCCGTTTTGGCTTTGTATTATTATGCAGGAGCCGCTGATGTCTATGCAGAGACTGGAGAAAAAGCGCTTATAGAGGCATTGGATAAGCTGTGGAAAAATGTGACCGAGCAAAAAATGTATCTGACGGGTGCGGTAGGTCAGGCGCATTATGGTGCTTCCAGCAATAGAGATATGATCGAGGAGGGCTTTATCGATGGGTATATGATGCCCAACCTGACGGCCTATAACGAAACCTGCGCTAACCTCTGCAATGCCATGTTCAGCTATCGGATGTTAGGGATCCATGGGGAGTCCAAATATGCCGATATCATCGAATTGGTGATGTTCAACAGTGGTATGGTGGGCATCAGCGATTCGGGAAAAGAGTACTTCTATTCCAATCCGCTAAGAATGGTAAATGATACGCGGGATTACCATTCTCATGAAAATGTCACGGAAACCCCCAATCGCGAACCCTATTTGGCCTGTTTTTGCTGCCCTCCAAATCTGGTAAGGACTATTGCCAACTTCTCCAACTGGGCTTATAGCTTATCCGAAAAGGGACTGGCGGTAAACCTCTATGGCAGCAATAGACTAGATAGCCAGTTGCAGGATGGAACTGAGATACATTTGGTCCAGGAAACAAACTATCCTTGGGAGGGGCTAATTAATATAAGCCTAGAAAAATGCAAAGAGGCTGCTTTTGAAATCGCTTTCAGGATTCCTGACTGGGCAAAGGGAGCTTCTCTACGTATCAATGGTGAGCTTTGGGAAGAAAGCTGCAAGGCCGGCACCTACTGCAAAATACTGCGAAAATGGAAAGCTGGAGACCACATCGGTCTAGATTTACCCATGGAAATCTGCCAAATGGAAGGTCACCCAAGGATCGAAGAGGTTAGAAACCATATTGCACTGAAGCGAGGACCAATAGTCTATTGTGTTGAATCACCAGATTTGCCAAAAAGCACCTCAATTCTCGATGTATATATCAGCGCCGACACGCAGTGGACCCCAGTATTTCAACCTGATTTCCTGGGAGGACTCTGTACGCTAGAAGGCTCTTTATTGGTACGTAATAATAAACAAAGCACCCTTTACGGGTCTATTTCTAAACCGTCATTTACTCCCATCAAAACCAAAATGGTCCCTTACTTCTCTTGGAGCAACCGGGGGCAGGCGGAGATGAGCGTGTTTTTGCCGGTAGTGTGGAACATAAATTAATACTTGATATGAAACTTTATAATCGTCATTTCTTCCTATTCTTATCGCTTCTAGCTTTATCCTTAGGTCAATCCTATGCACAGGACCAGCGGCCAAACATTCTCGTGATCCTATGTGATGATCTTGGATATTCAGATGTGGGCTTCAACGGATCCCAGGATATTAAGACTCCCACTTTAGACCTTCTGGCCAGCCAGGGAACTATTATGACCTCGGGCTATGTCGCTCATCCATTCTGTGGTCCCAGTAGAGCGGCATTTATGACCGGTCGATATCCTCATGAATATGGTGCTCAGTTTAACCTGCCCCCCAATAGTGAGACTATCGGCAAAGGGATCCCATTGGAGGAAACCTTTATCAGCAAAGTCCTGCAGCAGTCGGGATATTATACTGGGATAGTTGGCAAATGGCATTTGGGTGCAAACCCAGAATTCCATCCCAACGAACGTGGATTTGATGATTTCTATGGTTTTCTGGGAGGAGGGCATAATTATCATCCTGAGGAATATGAGCCCAGGTACAAAGCTCAAAAGGAAAAAGGTGTAGAAGTAATTTGGGATTACCTCAAACCACTTGAGCATAACGGGGTGGACATCTATCCTAAGGAATACCTGACCGATGCACTTTCCAATCATGCGAGGGTATTCGTCAAGGAAGCGGCCAGGAAGGACAAGCCCTTTTTCCTTTACCTATCTTATAATGCACCACATGTCCCTTTAGAAGCAAAAGAGGAGGATTTAGCGCTTTTTTCATCGATTAAAGATGAAGATAGAAAGACCTATGCGGCCATGGTCTATGCGGTGGATCGAGGGGTAAAAGACTTGATCGCCACCTTGAAAGAAACCGGTGAATACGAAAATACCTTGATCTTATTTCTGAGTGATAATGGCGGCAATCTAGAGCATGGAGCCACCAACTTTCCTTTGCAGGAAGGAAAAGGAAGCACCCATGAAGGCGGGTATCGAGTGCCTATGTTTTTCCATTGGCCGGGACATATTGCCGAAGGTGAGCTATTTGACCATCCGGTTTCAGCGATTGACTTTTATCCTACCTTCGCCGCTCTTGCCCAACAAGCCTTGCCTCAGGGCAAAAAAATCGATGGTAAAAATATATGGGGGGACTTAATGTCTGGAAAAAATCCTCACCAAAATGATATGATCTATACCTTAAGACATTGGGAAGGATATACCGATATCGGAGCCAGAAAAGACGAGTGGAAGGCACTAAAATCAGGAGAAAAATGGGAGCTCTTCAATATTGTCTTAGATAAAAGTGAAGTGTATGACTTAAGTAAACTATATCCCGAAAAGCTTAAGGAAATGGTGAAGGAAGTAGAAGAATGGAGCCAGTCAAATGCCGAACCCCAGTGGTTTACCCCGCTGGAACTTGAGGAAATATGGAAGGATAAAAACATGGCCACTTTTAATGACACATTCAAGATTAAGTAAACCCACCTATCGATGAAGATATTAAAGATCTATTTCACCTTTACCAGCGTAGTGATTCTACTGTTTGCGGCTAGTTCAGCGGTTTTTTCTCAGGAAAAAAGGATGATATCCGTAGAGCATAATTATAATAGCTGGGGCTGGGATAGTGTATTTGTAGCCAAAAATAATTTTATATCCGTGGCGGTGGTTCCTCAAGCTGCTGGCCGGGTATTGGAGTATAATCTTGGCGATACACCTTCGCTCTGGGTAAACCCCAAGCTCTTTGGGAAGGAATTTCCTCCTAATGAGTTGGTAAAAAAAGAGGATTGGAGAAATTTTGGTGGTTACCGATTGGTGCCCCTACCGATCAATACTACCGCTATCACTCAGGATGGCGGCAGGTCAAACAGATGGCCTCCACCAGCGGTCATTGGGGATAACCCCTATTCGGCAAGTATCGTAACCGATAAAAAAGGGGACCAAAACATTCTCGTCATCTCTGGAGTCCAGGACCTCCCTGTCCCGCAGTTTAACTATAAAACCGGGGAATACATACTCCCTGAGGAAATCGATGAGTCCCTTCGCTATAGCCGTATGCTTAAGATTCAAGACCATAGCAGCTTGGTATTCATCAATCACCGCCTAGAAAATGTCGGTAACCAAGCAGTAAAAAGAGGGATTATGATCTCCAGTCAGCATGTCTCAGAAAGTAAACCAGGCTTATACGATGGAGAAAACTTCCTTGCTTACGTTCCATTTGATTCCAAATACTTATTACCAAATGGAGAGCAGTATGAAATCATGGGCACGGCCGAAAGTCGGTGGAATTATGTAAACAGAAACATAAAGCCCCTCAATAAGGATAATCCTGAGGATGTAAAAAAATACCATAATCATGGCACTAATTGGACTGGGGAAGTGGCGCCTGGGATTTTTGAGATTCACTATGATTATGAGCTCATGAGTGGCTTTCATATGGTCGCCTCCGAAGCTTGGTTATGCTATGTAAACAAGACCAATAATACTGCATTTGTAAAAATCATGGAACCTTACGATCCTGACCTAGATTACGAGGACGGAACCAATGCTGCTATTTTTTGTAGCGGATTGGAAACTGGATATATCGAAACAGAGGTGAAAACACCACTTTATGATCTGAAACCAGGGGAGCATTTCGATTATAAGGAAATCCAGGGAGCAGCAAAGATTTATGGAACGCCAGTATTGGAGGTCAATATGGCGGGAATCATCACCCAAAAATTATCTTGGGATCAAGCCAAAAAAACTATAAATGGAAAATACGGAGTTTTTGTCGCGGGAGACATGATCCTTAGAGTCCTGGAAGCCTCAGGCAAAACACAGGACATCGTTTTGGCAAAGGGAATAAGCCCATTAAAGCCTGTATCCATTGATTATGAATTTACAGAAATACCATCCAGCAAGGTTTCCCTGCTTATCAAAGACCAAAAGGGAGAAAGCCATTTGCTGGATGAGTTAAATTAAAATTTACCAAAACAAGAAAATAGCCTTAAAAACATATGAAAACCAAAATCAAAAATTCACATGCCTTCACATGGATAGCCATAGCGCTTCTGTCCATCAGTATCTATGCTTCCTCCAAGGCTGAGTCCACGGGAGAAATCAAAAATATCGCTTTAAAAATCTTGGAGAATGAACTGATAAAGGTCACCATCGACGATACGTCAGGAAATTTCTCCGTTTTGGAAAAAACAACAGGGCAAGAATGGATCCCTGATCCATGGGAAAATGCGGCTGGACTGCTGACTATAACCGATAAAAAAGGCAAGAGGCAAACCTTAAATTTATCAAAAAGCAAGGCGATAAATGTACAGGAAAAAGCAGATGGCAGCATCAGCATTGAATTTTCCGAGCCCGTATTTGACAATGGGGACCTTGCAAAAGGGGCAAAAGTCGGGGTAAAGCTAAGCTTAAATCCAAGCACCGCTGGTCTGGACATAGAGATTACTGACGTGGAAGCGGGCAGTTATCAGCTAGTTGACCTTAGGTATCCAGCAAGGCATTTCAGCCTGGAAACTGATGTGGACAGGGGGGCGGCAGTGATCCCACAGAAACAAGGCATAATCAGCCCTTCGTATATATTCCCGATGAATGGTGGTCGATTTTGCAAATGGGATGATGCCACTTATAATAATAAGTCCATTGGCACCTTACAATTATTCAATAATGGCACAGGGTTGACCATGCCTTGGTGGGGTACCTATAATGAAAAATCTGCGGTAATGGTCATCCTAGATGAGTCCTCTCGTCCAGATATGTTTTATAATATCAATAATAATGGACAATACCTCTTCAACCCTGAAGGAAAGATGTCCACTTATCAAAGACGTGTTTTCCTGGATCCGGTATGGAACCTTGCGAAGGAAAACACCAGCATGAAAATGTCCTATCGTTTTCTTCCTGCTGGCGATTATGTCACCATGGCAAAGACCTATAGAGAAGAGGCCAAGGCTAAAGGATTCTTTGTTTCCCTAGAAGATAAAGCGAAGGCCAACCCAAATGTAAATAAACTCGCCGGCGCCATCTATGTCGGGATTTATGGAGGCTACCCTCATTATGTAAATATGCCGGGTATGCAGTTTACTTTTGAGGAACTTAAGGATATTATTAGAACCACCCACGATGAATTGGGAGTTGAAAACGCCTTCATTCATGCCTGGGGAGTATTCTCCAATTTTGCTCCAGTATGCTGGCCGATCAATGAAGACCTGGGAGGCCCCACGGTATTAAAAGAAGCTGTGGACCTTACCAAAAAGTACAACTACCTTTATTCCTCTTACCATGCTTACTCCCCTGTATTGGAAAATGATCCTGCTATCAATATTGGTCTGATGGAACGTGATGAACAGGGCAAACTTCAGCATACCGGAAGTCGCTGGGCGCGGGTAGACACCGATAAACTGAAGTCTCTCGCTAGTGCCAATTTAGAAAAAGAAGTGGCCACTTTAGGCCTTGAGGCAGATATTACTGATATTTCCTTTGCTGTATTTCCAGAAAAAGGAAGTGAGGGGATTCGGGATTTGGCCCGTTACCTCAGATCTTTAAATCTGGTCATGGGCACTGAACATGGCCAGGAGCAGTGGATTCCTTATTTTGATATGTTTGAAGGGCTGGTTTATCTTGAGGATGCCCCCTTATCCGAGATTTCCCATCCAGCGCCATTATTCAGCTTGGTATATCATGATGCGATTGCCAATTTTGGCAAAATCCAAGATCCAAATAATGAGGTCACCGCCAATGGTGACTATAGAATAAAGTCGCTTCAAAGTATGCTATTTGGCATTGGCTCAGCGATTTTCTTTTCCCCATATGAATTTGATGGTATGAAGGAAATGCTAAAAATGTCCAATGCGCTGGTAAGTCCAGTTCATCGGGAAACGTTCTATGCCGAATTGCTAAGCCATGAATACCTCAGTGCCGACTTCAAATTGCAGCGCAGCACCTTCTCAAGCGGTACCGAGGTAATCGTGAATCTAGGACCAGTCAGCCAAAAGACAGATACTGGTGTAAGTATTCCCGGTTACGGCTACCAGGTAACTGGCGCAGATGGAAAAGTCAAAAAAGGAGGCTTCCAAATGACACTAACCATGGAATAGTAAATTGCCAATCTTCCATCTGGAAGAAAATTCATCCAAAAAACCCACAAAATAGAAGCGATTCAGATTTAGGTCTTGAATCGCTTTTTGGTTTTACCCCTGTCTTATTCTAGGCCTATATTACCCATTCTCTCATCAGTTAATAGCTGAGAATGGTTTCCCACCTGGTAATCATCACCAAAATAAAATTATATAACAAATTGAAATTCAGAATTTTACATCCAACACCTTATTCACCCACTCTTATCGATTTCTATTTAGGTGTCAGTTTTTCAAATATAAAACAAGGGTAAAATAGAGTAATTCGAGGGTAAATAAGATGAATAGATTAACTCCAGAAAGTAGGTTATTTATACTATAGAAATGACACTTAAAAAGTATACTGATTGTCAAGATGAATTTCTAATTAAAGAAAATTAATCATTAATAATAACCCAAAACTATCCGAACTATGGATACACTCAAACTCTGAGAATTTACAACACCAGATAGGGCAAGGCTTAGCGCTTTACCCTAAAGTCATTTGAAAGATGACCTCTTATCCGCAATCCCAACCTCGGGGAATGTAAAAATTAGTATCTATCTAAACGTATTAAATATGAATTGGTATAATCTCGAAAAGCCTCAGCGGTTTTTCAGTAGTAGGCATTGCTATGCAAAAATTGGAATGATCATATTGCTAATTTCAGCCTACCAAAGTCAGGTAAAGGCAAGTCCCTTTGTGACTAAGCCTCACATGGAAACGGCGGAAGATCTCCCCAAAAAAGTAATAAAAGGAGTGGTCTCCGATGAGACAGGCCAGGGAATGCCCGGAGCGAGTATATTAGAGAAAGGCACCACTAATGGTACGGTTACCGGACTGAATGGCGAGTACGAAATCAGTGTTGCTGAGGACGCCATATTAGTCTTCTCCTTTATTGGATATCAATCCCTCGAGATACCCGTGGGGGACACCAATGTAATTAATGCATTAATGGAACTGGATGATTCGGAGCTGGATGAGGTGGTAGTTGTAGGCTATGGAACCAGGACTCGCGGCGAACTAACAGGCTCTGTCAGCACAGTAAACTCTGAAGATATCTCCAGATCATCCAGCAGTAATCTTAGCAAATCTCTGGCGGGCAAAGTTCCCGGGTTAATAGTGGCTGACCGAGGAGGCTATCCCGGCACAGACCAGACCACCTTCCTCATCAGGGGTACTTCCACCTTGAATAATAATTCCCCGTTAATCATCCTTGATGGGGTACCCACTGGGAATTTCTCGTTCCTGGCACCAGGGGACATAGAAAGTATTACGGTATTGAAAGACGCCGCAGCAGCGATTTATGGTGCGAGAGCAGCAAATGGAGTGATTTTGGTCACCACCAAGCGCGGTAAGGAAGGGAAACCAGTGGTCAACTTCACTACTTCCAATCAGTGGGGAGCATTCACAAGGGTACCACAAATGATGAATTCTCAGCAGTATGCTACCTATAAAAATGAAGTGGATCAAAGCAATGGAAACCCTCCTCAATTTAGTCAGGAAGATATCGCAAATTATGCCGCTGGGGAGGATCCTATCAATTATCCGAATACCAACTGGTATGATTTGACCATGAGGAAATATTCATTTGAAACTCGGAATAGCCTCTCCATTTCTGGCGCGGGTAAGAATGTAAAATACTTTATAAGTGGAAATCAGTTTGACCAAGGGGGACTATTTCGATCAGGCGACCTGGACTTCAAGCAATACCAAATCAGATCAAACCTAGATATTAAGGTAAATGATTTCTTGTCTTTTGGAGCGGATTTATATGGATCTAATGACAAGAGAACCCAGCCGGGTGTGGACGCCGGATTTATCCATAAGCAGCTACAAACCAATCTTCCTACCCGAGTAGGGCAATATCCGAATGGCCTATATGGGATAGGTGCTGAAAATGGAGCAAACCCTGCTGTAATGGCCAGCGCGGCATCTGGCTTTAATGAGACAATCTACAACGAAATGCGCGGCAGGTTTTCTATGGATTTGAATTTGGAAAAAGTCACCAAAGGACTTACTGCCAAAGCTATTGCAAGGTATATTCTAAGCAATAATAAAGGGAAGGAATTCAATGATACCTGGACCGTATATGATTATGATCAGACTTCCGGGGAGTATATCCCATTCAATGGATTCAATTTCAATTCTGGGAATTTCCTAAGCTTGAGAGATTCTCATATCAAGACAAATGATGAATATTATAGTGTGCAAGTGCATTATGACCGCACTTTTAGCAGCCATACGGTAAGAGGTTTTGTGGCTTTTGAGCAGATGTCAGGAAATACCTCTTCTTTTGAAGCGTATAAAAGGGATTTGATTTCTGCTGAGCATCCTTCACTCTTTGCTGGGGGAGCAGATGGTCAGACAAGCACAGGAGTGGAATCTGAATATGGGCGACTCAATTATTTCGGCTCGGTATCTTATGATTTTCAAAAGAAATACTTGCTTGATTTTACCCTGAGATATGATGGCTCCAGTGTTTTTGCTCCTGACAAGCAGTTTGGCTTATTCCCGGGTGTTTCGGCAGGATGGGTACTTTCTGAAGAAGGATTTATGTCGGGATCAAAAATGTGGCTCTCCTTCCTGAAAATCCGTGCCTCGTGGGCAAAGATGGGAAATGACCGCGTACCTGGCTACCAATTCCTAAGACAATACCGCTATGGTGATTATAATGGACAAGTACAAAACTTCTATTTCTTTGGTGAAAACCCTACTCAATATAATGCCTTCTATAATAATAATGTCCCAAATCCTAATATCACTTGGGAAACAGCTGACTCCAAAAATATAGGCTTAAGCTTCGCTATGTTTGGAGACAAACTGTCGGGAGATTTCAACTATTTCTATCAGAAAAGATCCAATATTCTTATTCAAAGAAATGCCTCTATCCCGGATTATGCGGCGATCCAATTGCCACAGGAAAACCTGGGGATAGTAAATAGCTTCGGATATGAAACCGAATTGAATTACTCCGATACCAAAGGGGGGATTACTTACAGGGTCGGTGGAAATTTTACCATGGCTCAAAATAAGATCGTCTATATGGATGAAGCCGCCAATGTGCCCGAATACAGGAAGCAAGAAGGCCATCCTATGAATTCCTTCGTGATCTATCCCTCCGATGGTTTGTTTAAAACTCAGGAGGAAGTGGATCAAACGGAGGCCAAACTGCCAGGAACAAAGCCTGGAGATGTCAAATATATTGACACTGATGGGGATGGCCAAATCACAGGATCGGATCAAATCAGAAAATACACTTCCCCGGTTCCAAAGTTCCAGTACGGTCTCTCTGGAGCCCTGATGTATAAGGGATTTGAGTTAAATGTATTGTTCCAAGGTCAAGGTGGAGCTGAAATAGAAGTACGATATGACAATGAAGGCAATAGACCGGTATTTGAATACGAGCAGCGATGGACACCAGACAATATAGATGCGGCCTACCCGCGAGCTTTTGGTCTGAACGACACCTATAATTCCAGGCTTTCGAATATTTGGATAAGAAATGCCTCATTCGTTCGCTTAAAAGACGTAGAGGTCGCCTATAATATTCCGGAGCAACTGGTGAAGTTTGCCCGAATCAGGGTGTATGTAAGAGGGTCTAACCTTGTCACCTTTGACCATATGAAAGACCTCAAAGGATTTGACCCTGAGATGAATCGCTATTACAATTTTGAAGCTGGACTTTATGGGCCACTTAAAACTTATACGATTGGGGCAAATATTCAACTTTAATTTATTCCTGAAATGAAAAATATAAAAATAGTAATCCTAGCCGTGCTGACCACCTTCCTTTCTATTGGATGTGCGGAAGTACTAGACACTAAACCCGGAAATGCCTATTCGGATGTGGATATATTCAGCAATATTGAACTTACCGAACGATATGTATTTTATGCCTATAATAGCACCGAAAACTGGGGCTTAAACTTTGATGATTGGTGGACAAGAAGGGTCAATATTGAAAATGCTTCTGATGAAGCATGGTTTCATTTCGTCCCCCAAAACTTCCTTATCACTCGATCATTAATTGCCCCCAATAATATGGGCTTCTTCCGAAACAAATGGAGAAACTACTTCAGCTTCGTCGGGGTGGTCAATCAGTTTTTGGTAGAGATAGATGATACCCCAGTGGCAAAAACAAACCCTGATGAGGTGGCCATTTTGAAGGCGGAAATGCTATATCTCCGTGCAAATGCTTACGCAAGGCTCATCAACTTTCATGGAGGTGTCCCCATTATTGATAAGCCGTTTAATCTGAATGATGACTTTGTAGTTCCTAGGGATTCTTACGAAGATTGCGTGGACTTCATCGTCAGCGACCTTAATACGGCCATCTCCTTACTCCCTTCCTCGAAGATGGTGAGAGATGGAGGTGAATTTGGTAGAATCTCCATCGGCGCCTGCATGGCATTAAAATCTCGCGTACTGCTCTATGCCGCCAGTGAGCTACATGATCCATCCACCATCCCCAACGGCCCACTTTATGATTATACCAAATCCACCAAATGGCAGGATGCAGCAGATGCCGCCATGGATTTGATAGAAACCAATGCCTATTCTCTGCTGCCTATAAGCAATTCCAAAGAGTATCAGGAAATGTTCCTAAGACCTAACAGAGAGCTTATACTAGGCCGTCCTTATAGCCCAGAATTCCCGAATACCCCAAATGACTTCAACACCCTGCCAGACAAAGCACAGTCTCCTCACAGCTCTGGCGGCTGGGGTCTGAGTAACCCAACGCATAATTTTGTGATGGATTTTAAGATGGCCAATGGTAAAAGAATCGATGAGCCAGCAAGTGGTTTTGATCCGAATGACATATATGCCAATAGAGAACTCCGATTTTACTCCAATATCAATTTCCAGGGAGCCAGTTTTAGAGGAGATAAGCTAGACTACTCCTCCCCAGGAGGGGCGGATGCCAAGGAAGCGCCTGGTCAGGTGCATTTTGCTGCCTCTGGATATAACCTACGCAAGTTTCTTGATGAGTCCATCACCATAGATGCGGAGCAGTCTCCACATCGTCCTTACCCGCTGGCTAGGTATTCCGAAATACTCCTCAACTATGCCGAAGCACAATATCACTTAGGCAATGAAGCCGAAGCCAGACTGTATGTAAGTAGAGTAGCCGAGAGAGTTGGCTTACCGGCCATTGTGTCCAGTGGAGAGGCCCTGCTTGCAGACATCAAATATGAGCGCCAAATGGAGCTAGCCTATGAGGGGCATCGCTTCTTTGACCTTAGAAGATGGATGGATGATGACAAGATAGCTGAGGATATCCAAGGAGTGCAGTGGAAAAAAGTGGATGCTAACGGTAACCTGGATGAAAATGGAACGCTGGTAATGACCCAGGTCCTCATTGAAGACCGCTCCTTTAATGTAGCCAATTATTACCTTCCCATTCCTCTGAACGAAGTTGAAAAAACCGGCATCGCCCAGAATTTCGGGTATTGATCAGATTTAAAGTAATGGATAAAATAAAAAAACCGTAAGCCTTACGACTTACGGTTTTTTTATTTTAGCTCTCCGTTTTTTTCCTTTGAGAAAATTTACCTTTACCTAAATTATTTTTCATTCATCAAGCCCTCAATTTCCTCCACCTCAATAGGAATACTTCGCATCAGGTCCAGATTTTCCTTTGCCCCTATCACATAATTATTTTCTAATCGAATGCCAATGGACTCTGCTGGAATATAAATACCTGGCTCGATGGTAAACACCATATTTTCTTTGACGGGAACATAAACCGAACCTATATCATGTACATCAAGGCCCAGTGGATGGGAGGTTCCATGCATAAAATATTCTCGGTATAAGGGGCTTACAGGATCCTGCTTTCGCACATCATGGCGATCCAAAAGTCCCAAGCCTATTAGCTCAGATTCCATCGCTTTACCCACTTCCTTCTGGTAATCCTTAAGCATCACCCCTGGTCTTAGCAGCTGTTCGGCCAGCCGCATCACCCTTAATACTGCCTGATATACCTCTTTTTGGCGTGGGGAGTATTGGCCACTGACGGGAATGGTCCGCGTCATATCCGCATTATAATTCCCATATTCAGCACCTATATCCATTAGGATCAGCTCCCCTGAATTGCATATCTGATCATTTTCCACATAATGCAGTACGCAAGAGTTTGCGCCAGAGCCCACAATGGGTTCATAGCCAAAGCCACGGCTTCCTTTACGAACAAATTCATATAGGAATTCAGCTTCGATTTCATATTCCCTTACTCCTGGCTTCACAAAACCCAATACACGTCGAAAACCGGCCTCTGTTATTTCACAGGCTCTTTTTAGTTGAGTAATTTCCTCCGCGGCCTTGATAGACCGCAGTTCTCCCATTATTGGCGCGAGTCGATGGTAAGAATGCAAAGGGAATTTTTCTTTTAACGATCTTACCATTCTCCCATCACGCGTTTCCACGAGATTGGCGGCTCCGCGATGTTCATTAGTATTGAGGTAGATATTTTGAAGATAAGGAAGAAGTAAGCTTAGTACCTGGTCAAATTCCGTCGTCCATCGCACATTAGAAACCCCAGACAGGGTCAGTGCTTCCTTTTTGGTGATTTTTTTTCCTTCCCAGATCGCAATTTGCTCATTGGTCTCTCTTATAAAAAGTACCTCGCGCATGGACTCATCAGGAAAGTCAGGGCAAAGTAAGACGATCGTTTCCTCCTGATCAATTCCTGTACAATAAAAAAGATCGTTGTTCTGCCTAAATTTCATCGTGCCATCGGCATTACTGGGCATGAGGTCATTGGAATTCAAAAGTGCTAAAGACCCTGGCAGCAATCGCTCTGAAAGGTTTTTTCTATTTTGAATATATAAATCTCTGGGTATGGGCTCGTATCTCATTTCTTCACGTTATTTCTTTAACTAAGGCCATTTGGGCTTATTACACAATTTTATATTTCAAGATGCCGCCGGTTTTGGGTGGGATAAGGAATTAATCCTCTTTGATCAGCCCATTAGCACATCTATAATTCTTTAAGGCTATATTATTTTCCATCATTTTCCAATTTTCTGCTTGATCTGTCCAACTTTCCTTATGGTATAAGTGATATTGAACGGCTCTATTTCTTACGGAATCAATCTTAAAACCTAAGCCCTCAAATCGCCAAAGCAAATCTATATCCTCTCCCACTGCAGGCCGAATATAATCCTCATCGAAACCATTGATCGCCCGAATGGCCTCTTTATGAAAAGACATATTGCAACCCTTGATTTGCTTCATCTTCCGCTTGCCCATTAGTTTCCCTAATAGCCCCGAAGGGTCAATAAAAAAACCTTCCTCCACGAATTGAGCGCCATTTTTCTTGATCTTGCTGAAGTTATTGAGGAGATAGCGATTCATGGTGATAGGGCTAAGGGTACCGTCCAATAAGCATAAGGAGGTCCCTGGGTCCAATTTGATGCGCTTCCCTGCCAAAATCCTTTGTGGGTCGGCATCGGCTATATGAAATTCCATAAATCTAGGGTGAAGGACACAGTCCCCATCGATAAATACCAGCCAGTCGGCCTTGGCATTTCGAATGGACTCATTCAGGGCATGGTTTTTTTGCCATCCCTGATCGGGCCTGCTGAGATGCTGATAAGAATGGGTAAAAGGGTAATTCTTAATAAATTCCGCCATATTGGCGTCCTCCCCATCCTCGGAGATGATGACCTCAAATCTGTTGTCCGTTTGAAATTGCAAGGAATCTAACACCACTTTCAAAAACGCTGTATTGGTGTAAACAGAAATTATCAAGCTGGCTTTTATTGTTAATTTAGTATTCTCCATATGGAATTTATGAATTGCTATTGAATAAGGCATTACCAAAGATTAAAGTAAAAATAGCATAATAAGCTAGTGGAAAAAAATATCATTAACATGCGCATTATTTTTGTAATTTCATGGTTTATACCGACAAGCATTCTTGATCATATTTCCCTGTTCAGGATTTAGGGGAAGATCAGGAATAGAATGAATTTTATTAAAAGTATCCGAGAGAACATAGTTATACATGTCATTTCATATTAAGGAGTTGCCGAATGGCATCAGAATAGTTCATCAACAAGTCACACATACCCGATTGGTTCATAGCGGTTTTGTGCTTGATATAGGAAGCAGGGACGAGACCATGGAGCAGGCAGGCCTTGCGCATTTTTGGGAACATATGGCCTTTAAAGGCACTCATAAGCGCAAAGCTTTTCATATCCTCAATCGCCTGGAATCTGTGGGCGGGGAGCTAAATGCCTATACTACCAAGGAGAAAATCTGTTTTTATTCCACCGTATTACAGGAGCATTTTAATAAGGCTGCTGAATTACTATTTGACATCACCTTTCATAGTACTTTTCCAGAAAAGCAAATCGAGAAAGAGCGGCAAGTGATTTTGGAAGAGATGGCCATGTACCGCGACTCGCCTGACGATGCCATCCAGGATGAATTTGATGAGCTCATCTTTCAAAATCATTCTCTAGGAAGAAATATTCTGGGCACAGAGCAGACAGTCAACTCTTTCCAACAGCAAGATTTTATCGATTTTATCTCCACCAGGATGGACACCGAGCGGATCATTTTCTCTGTGGTGGGAAATATCAGTTTCGAAAAAGTACTGAGGCAAGTAGAGCCTATGCTAAATGAAATCACCCTCAAGAAGTCTCTCTTTGAGAGAAGCACCTTTTCTAATTATTCGCCTAAAAACCTGGTGGTGCATAAGGACATCACCCAGGCGCAATGTGCCATTGGGAAGCCTGCTTTTTCACTTTACCATCCTTCCCGGTACAAGTTATTTTTGCTCAATAATATCCTGGGGGGGCCCAGCATGAACTCCCGCCTAAACCTAAGTCTGCGCGAAAAGCATGGATATGTCTATAGTGTGGAGTCGGTATTTCAGGCTTATAAGGACACGGGATTTGTAGGGGTGTTCTTTGGAACGGATGAAAAGACGCTGCCCAAAGCAAAGAAGCTAGTCATGAATGAGCTCAAGAAAATCCGCACCAAAAAGCTAGGCACGATGCAATTGCATATGGCCAAGGAACAAACAGTGGGTCAAATGGCGATGGCTGAAGAAAATTACGCTGGATTAATGCTGGTTTACGGAAAAAACTTATTGGACAAAGGTAAAATTGACCCATTGGATGATATATTTACCATTATTAAGGAAACCACCGCAGAGGAATTATTATCCCTCGCCAATGAGGTATTCGATGAAGATCAATTAAGTTCTCTAACTTATCTACCCAACTAATCATGGAATTTATTAGTGAAGAATTACTTACCTATTGTGAAGCGCATACCAGCCCTGAGGATGCTTTATTGCAGAAGATAAGCAGGGAAACTCATGCAAAAGTTTTGATGCCGCGGATGCTTTCGGGACATCTGCAAGGCAAAACCCTGGAGTTATTTGCGAAAATGCTTCGCCCTCGGCGAATTTTGGAGGTGGGAACTTATACAGGCTATTCGGGTATTTGCATGGCTCGGGGATTAGCCAAAGAAGGCAAGCTCATTACCCTTGACAAAAACGATGAGCTGGAGGAGATGGTCAGAGGGTATTTTGAGGAGGCGGGTCTGACAGACCGGGTCCAATACATCCTTGGCAATGCAATGGAAATCATCCCTACTTTGGAAGAGCAATTTGACCTGGTCTTCATAGATGCGGACAAGAAGAATTACAGTAATTATTACGATATGATCATCGACAAGGTCAATCCTGGAGGAATCATCCTCGCCGATAATGTCCTGTGGTCGGGAAAAGTTATTCAAAATTCTGACAAAAAACCAGATAAAGACACTCAGGCAATCTTAGACTTCAACCAAAAGATTCAGGATGATCCCAGGGTGGAAAATGTCCTGTTCCCCATTCGGGATGGAATTATGATTGCGCGGAAATTATAGCCTTCTCATGCCGATCCTGCCCTATTAAGCCAAGCCTTATTTCAGATTAATTAGCTGCATGAAATGAATAAAACTATTTCGCCACCCTTTCCACCACTGTTTATAGCGCTATTTTTATTATTTGCCCATAGCGCTGTCTGGGCTCAAGCTCCGAGGGTGCCTTCCACCATTTACTTTGCGGACCTTACGCTACAGCTAAATGCCCAAGCGCAGAAGGATATCCAGCTGGATGTGGACGCCCTCTATCGGAATCCTGAATATTTTCAAGTTAAGCTAGACCGGGTAAACTTATATATGCCCATCATCGAGAGGGTCCTGGAAGAGTCTGGAGCGCCATCTGATTTGAAGTATTTGGTCATCCAAGAAAGTGGCCTTATTCCCGATGCCGTTTCCACTTCCAATGCCGTGGGATTTTGGCAGTTTAAAAGAGAGACAGCCCATGAGGTGTTTATGCAGGTGGATCATCATATTGATGAACGCAAGAACATAGTCTCGAGCACCCAGGGAGCGGCGGCCTATTTGGGAAAGCATAACAGTTACCTAGACAATTGGCTCTGTGCCACGGTCTCCTATCAGATGGGTTTGGGCGGAGCCCAAAGGTATTTTGGCTCTCAATACAAAGGCCATAAAACGATGAAAATAACTGCCAGTACCCATTGGTATTTTAAGAAGTTCTTAGCCCACAAAATTGCCTTTGAAAGTCAGCTGGGGAAATCAAATTACTCTACCCATCTGGCCGAAATCTCCGTCCAAGGACCTACAGACCTGAGGGAACTTGCAAAAAACTTAGGGGTATCGGAGACCCACCTAGAGGAATACAATAAGTGGGTTCTGAAAAGAAAAATCCCCGAAGGCAAAACCTATAGCCTCACCTACCTAGCCTCTGGAGCTCCCGACTGGAGCCCCTCAGTAGCTTCCAACACCGCTCCTCAGCCAGGCCCCGTGAAGGTATCCACCCCGAGTCCCCCCATTACCAGCAGTGGATATCCCAAGGTTTCAGGAAGCCAGACGGCCCCTTTTGAGAAAAATCAGATCAAAATCAACGGGATCAAAGGAATCATCGCCGCAGCCACCACCAGTCAGGAGGATTTTGCAGAACGAATAGGAATCGGAGACGGGAAACTCCGTAGGGTCAATGACCTACCCAAAAATGTCTCTATTCAAAAAGGAAAACTCTATTACACGAAAAGAAAAAAGTCAAAAGGTCCAGTCCCCTACCACGTCGTACACTCTGGGGAGACACTCTGGGCCATTTCGCAAATGTACGGCATCAGGCTTCATAGCCTAAAGGCGAAGAATAGACTTTATAAAGATGAGGACCTTAAGCAAGGAATGGTACTAAACCTCCAGGATTACCGAGGCAAAAATGAAAGCATAGCCTATCAAAACACCTCCGCACCCACTCGTCCCTCCTCTACGCAGCCAAGTAATAATCCACGTCCCACCACTCCAAGCTCAACACCTGCTAATACTAGCCAGCGAATGCATACAGTAAGTAAGGGCGAAACATTATATAGCATTTCTAAAAAATATAGTGTGAGCGTGAATGATATAATAGAATGGAATAGGCTCAAAAATGCCTCGATGATCCAGGTTGGGCAGCAACTAATTATCAAAAAGCCATAAGCATTAAATAAAGGCCTTATATTTGTACCCAAAACCGCAATTGATTAAAAACAATGTATAGGATTTGCCTCTATATCTTACTTTTTTTGTGCATAAGTATCCCTCGGGTGCTGGCGCAATCCGGCAAAGTGAAGGTCGTTCCCGATACGGTACTTATCAATGGCGACACCCTGATTATGTTGGGTGATAGCCTTATTATTGAGGAGAAGGTAAAGGTGACTTTTTGGAAGACCGGGGGAAATTATAATTTGAGTGTGCAGCAAGTAAGCCTGGCCAACTGGGCTGCGGGTGGGGCAAGTTCATTTGCGCTTAATACCGGCGTAAATTTATTTGCCAACTATAAGAAAACCAATAAGATTTGGGAAACCTCTCTTACGGTAAATTTCGGTTTTAACCGACAAGCAGACCGGTCCTATAGAACACGAAAAACCAACGACAACTTTAAGTTTGTGAGTAAGTATGGCCGTGAATTAGCCAAAGGTTTCTACCTCTCCACCCAGCTGGAGGCTAGAACCCAGCTATTGGAAGGGTATAAATATTATAAAGAAAGTGGCTCGGAACTGGACAGCAGGAATTTAATTTCAGACTTCCTCAGCCCCGCATATGTGCAGTCTTCCACGGGTCTCAACTATCAAAAAGAAAAGAAGGGGTTTAAGTTTTCCTCCATCCTATCACCATTCACGGGGAGGTTTACCTTAGTGCTCAACGACTCACTAAATCAGGCGGGAGCCTTTGGGATCATCCCTGGAGATAAGGTAAAGCCTGAGGCGGGTGCTTCCCTAGGCACCTCGGTGGATATGAAAGTAATGGACAATATCCAATGGAAAGCAGATCTAAACCTCTTCTCCAACTATGGGAAATTTGGGAATATGGTAGTCAATTTTAACTCCACGATCAGTATGAAAGTGAATAAATATATTAGCACGCGTATAGAAACGGTGATGATATATGATGAAAATGTATTGATAGAGATGGATGATGGCACCAAGTCTCAGGCCATTCAGCTTCAGAATCTAATCAATTTTGGCCTAGGGATAGATTTCTAAAAATCAGTTTCCAGGCCAAAACGCTTAGTGAGCTCCTTCAGCGCTGGCGACTTCTTAGTCAGATAGGCCAGTTTATCGGTCGAAGTATAGAGTTTTTCTTCCTCACTTACCGCATCCTCCTTCACCTCGAGATCAATTTCAATGAGATCATTATTGAGCTTCTTCCTTACCAAGCCTATTAGCTCAGGTTTCAGCTGCATAAATCGATGCTGCTGAAGCTCACCATTCATAAAGAAGCGGATTTTATTCCCATCGACCTTATAGGGTTGCTTTAATAAGGAGCCTTCAAGGTGGCGTTTCTGCTGCTTATACTTAATTATAAGCTCCTCTACGAAGGCGCCAAATATCGCCTTATCAAAAGGCGTTTCCCTTATTTCACCAGGCTCTTTAAACTGGACGGTCGAGTCTCTCTCGGCTTTTTCCTTTGCAAGTTGTGCTTGTCTCTGAGCCAGATCTTTGGCCTCATTTAGGTTTACAGGAATAGCTACTGTCTTTGGCAGTTCCCGCTTTCCTTGCACAGCAGAGGTAGTCTCAGGAAGAGATTCTACTTGTTTTTGTTTCTGCTTAGCTAGTCTTTTTTTTTTATCTCCTCACGAGCAAGGGCAGCTAAAGAAATCGCTTGGGGCAATTTGGCCAATTTCATCAGCGCCAACTCTACATGTAGTCGCTGGTTTTTACTGCTCTTATAGTTGATATCACATTGATTACAAATATTAAGGGCAGAGAGCAAAAAGGAAAGGTGAGATTTGGCAGCTTGCTCAATATAACGATCCCGGGCACTTTCAGAAACTTGCAATAGCTCCACCGTGGCGGCATCCTTACACACCATGAGGTTTCGCAGGTGCTCACTTAGTCCTACAATAAAATTATGCCCATCAAAGCCCTTTTTAAGAATCTCATCAAAGGTGAGCAGTACGCTGGACACACTCTCCTGAAGAAGGGAATCTGTCACTTTGAAATAGTAATCATAATCGAGGATGTGCAGGTTGTCTATGGTCTCCGAATAGGTCAATTTACCACCTGCAGAATAGGTGACAATTAAGTCAAAAATCGACAAAGCGTCTCTCAATGCTCCATCCGCCTTAGCTGCTATTAGTCTTAACGCCTCGTCTTCATAAGTGATTTCTTCCTCCTTGGCAATATACTGCAAATGCTCAGCAATGTCCTTTATCTGAATTCTATTGAAATCAAAAATCTGACATCTCGAAAGGATGGTAGGTATAATCTTATGCTTCTCTGTGGTGGCCAAAATAAATATGGCATACTTTGGAGGCTCTTCTAAGGTCTTTAGGAAGGCATTAAAAGCCTGAGTGGACAGCATGTGAACCTCATCAATAATATAGATTTTATATGACCCTTTTTGGGGTGCATATCTCACCTGGTCCACAAGATTTCTGATATCATCCACGGAGTTGTTTGAGGCAGCATCTAGCTCATGCACATTGAAGGAGCTATTATTATTGAAGGCGGTACATGAATCACATACATTACAGGCTTCATAATCTGCAGAAAGATTCTCGCAGTTGATGGTTTTGGCTAATATCCGTGCACATGTAGTCTTACCGACCCCCCGAGGCCCACAAAACAAAAAGGCCTGAGCCAAATGATTGTTTTTAATAGCGTTTTTTAGCGTGGTGGTGATATGCTGTTGTCCCACAACACTCTTAAAATCGGAAGGCCTGTATTTTCTTGCTGATACTACGAAATTCTCCATCACTGCAAGATAAAAAATTCCTCACACATGGGCAGGCGAATTGCAATAATATCCTTCACAAAAAGTGTAAAATTCTGTAAATCAAGATGAATTTTTAAATCAATCCTAACATCAATTCATCCTATCAAATACATTGTATCTAGAGGTTTTGCTGGTGTATTCGGGTACGATGGCTTTGAGGTGGCGCACCATATCCATGGAAGCATTCTGCCTAACCATTTCATCGAAAAGCTCGATTTGGTGATTCAGCTTTTGGAAGGCAGCAGGCTTCATTTTCACCACCCGGATTTTGGGATGATGAGTGATCTGCAACTCCTCACAATGACAAACTAATTCCTCATGGAGCTTCTCCCCCTCCCGTAAGCCTGTAAAGATGATAGAAACATCCTTCCCCACTTGCTTATCACTCAACTGGATCATTTTTCTGGCCAGATCGAGGATTTTCACGGGATCTCCCATATCAAAAATAAATATCTCACTACCTTTTGACATCGCTCCAGCTTCCAAAATCAAATGGCAAGCCTCGCTAATAGTCATAAAATACCGGGTAATTTCAGGGTCAGTAACCATGACCGGCCCACCTTGCTCGATTTGCTTCTTAAATAATGGGATGACAGATCCATTGGAGCCTAATACATTCCCAAACCGAGTAATAGCAAACTTGGTGGTCTGGCCTTTATCCGCTTCCAAGTATTCACTTAAACCTTGAACATATAATTCTGCGATGCGCTTAGAGGCGCCCATTACATTGGTCGGGTTTACGGCTTTATCGGTGCTGACAAACACGAATTGGCTTACATTATATAATACGGAGAAGTCCGCCAGAGATTTAGTAGCCAAAATATTACTACTTACAGCCTCCTCAGGGTAGTTTTCCATCATGGGTACATGCTTATAGGCCGCAGCATGATAGACGATATCTGGTCTGAAATTTTTAAAAACCTGCTCCAGTTTTCTGGAATTCCTGATGTCCAATAAAATGGGTATTACGATGGTATTCCATTTAACGAGTTTGAAATCTTGCTCCACATTATATAAGGCCGATTCATCCTTATCGATCAAAATCAATGTTTTGGGTTTATGAGCAATAATCTGCCGGCAAAGTTCACTCCCAATAGAGCCTGCTGCCCCTGTCACCATGACAACTCTATTGGTAATCTGACGAAAAACCTGAGGATTATCCAAGCTGATTTCTGGCCTGGACAACAGGTCCTCAATTCTTATTTTCCTAATCTTACCCACACTAAAGCCACCTTTTACCCATTCCTCTATGGAAGGTACAATATTGGCTTTTATATCCAGACGAAGGCATTCATCAATGATCTCTCTCTTTCTTCGCGGAGAGATATACATAACCGAAATAATCAAGTCGGTAATTTTACATTCAGTTTTTAACTGGCTTAGGTTTTCCAGCCCACAAAAAACGGGGACCCCTCCGATCTTCTCTCCTTCTTTTGCAGGATCATCGTCCAGAAAAGCTACGACGACCTGATTGACTCCCGCCTGACTAGTAAGAACAGTTTTGGACAAACGTCCCGCTTCTCCCGCTCCAAATATTACAATTTTCTTTTGTGGCTGCCTATTGGTGACCACGGCCGCATAGATTTCCTTTACCAATAACCGATAAAGAGTCATCGCAAAGAAGGCTAATAAAGAAGCAATGATTAGTACAGAAAGAGATAAATGGTCCAAAGGAAGAAACCGCTCCCCAAGGCCGAGTTTTAAGGCGTAAGCAATTACCATCAACCCAATCACTAACCGGGTGACAAATGATAAATTACCTAATCGAGATCTCTTTCCAATCCATTTCCCTTGATCAGGAAGCAGCATTAAGACAAAGCCTGTAAAGGCATAGAAAAAAGCACATTCAGCCACCGGATAATCACCGATGAGTTCCCATTCAAAATTTAACCTTAAAAAAAATGCTAGGATGATTGACTGAAAGAGAATCACCGAATCGGTCATACGAGTGATCCACTTTACCATATTACTATGTTTATTTAAAGTTGCTACAAATACATCTAAAAATCAAATCTGAAATACCAAACGATCGTTTGAAAACCTATTGCAAACCGTTAAAAATAGAGGACAAGAAGCTATGCAATGCACTATTTATCAATCAAAAATCAATTTAATGTATTTAACTATCAAACCGAAATAAATCTACATTTTCTTAAAAAATTTAAATTATTTAATCTTCTAGCCACTATTATCCCAAAGCCAGGGAGCTGACATCCGACCAACTATTAGTTGACTTCTTCATCCACAAGTCAATTCTATCATTATAATAGCATTCTCATAAATAGGATATAATGAAGGGCTTCACCTTTTCCGTATAATTTTGTGGTATGGAACCTGGCATTAGGTAAAGCTGATAAAAGAAGAATAAAAAAACCTGAGGCAAAATGGCTTGGCATAAATCGATCAATTAGTCCCATCGAAAGGAAGGACCGCATCTTGGCTATTATATATCCCTGTTCGGTCAAAGGGTTTAAGCAGGCTCTTAAAAAAAATATTGAGGTCAAGTTTAAAACTCAGCTGATCCACATATTCCACATCGAGGGCGAATTTCTCTTGCCAGCTAATGGCATTTCTTCCACTAATTTGCGCCAAACCAGTAATACCCGGCTTCACCTCATGTCTACGGATTTGATGAGAATTATATAAAGGAAGATACTCTTCGAGCAGGGGTCTGGGACCAATAATACTCATTTGTCCCATCAACACATTGAGCAATTGAGGCAATTCATCTAATGAGCTATTCCTTAAAAAAGCTCCAAATGGAGTGACTCTATTCATTGTGCCATGGTGGCCAAGCTCATCTTGCCTAGGGTTTCTCATGGTTTTAAGTTTAAGGATCTTAAAACCACGATTATGCTTACCGATTCTTTTCTGGACAAAAAATGGATTCCCCCGGTAATAAAACCCAAGAAAAAGCGTCAGGACAATTAAAAGGGGTAAAAAAAATAAAAGTCCCAGCAATGCAAACAGCCACTCCCAGAGGGGTTTGAAGAATTGTTGGTACATCATTCTTTTATTTAGTGAGGAAATTAATAATTAAAGTACAGATTTTCTTTATCGCAGCTTGATCCACACCTCCTCCAGATGGCAAGCATAGGCCTCTCGAAAACAGCATTTCTTCCACTCTATCCCCATAATAAGGCGCATCAGCATATAGGGGCTGAAGATGCATTGGTTTCCACACATGTCTTGCTTGAATCTCCTTACTCCCCAGAAAGCTCAATAAGTCAGTAGCTAGAGTCCCTTCAGGCAACAAGATGGCTGTTAACCAGCGATTACTAAAGCTATCAGTCCAACCCTCCTGAAATTGAATATCGCTGACTACGGATAAATTTCTTCTATAGTCCTCGAAACGTCTAATGCGAGTATTGACCTTTTCTTCCAAAGATTGGATTTGGTTATAACCGACCACTGCGTTGAGATGCCCAAAAGCATAATTATATCCCATAATGGAATGTTGATAATGGGGCGCAGGATCCTTGGCATGCAGGGCCAGAAATTGAGCTTTTTGAATAAGGGCAGGGTCGGAGGAAATCAAGGCTCCGCCACCACCGGTGGTAATTATCTTATTGGCATTAAAAGAAAGAATTCCAAAATCCCCCAATTGACCACAAGGAATCTCCTTCCAGGTGGAGCCCAAAGCTTCAGCCGCGTCTTCAATGAGTGGGATATTATATTCTTCGGCAATGGCGCGAAGTTCATCCATCTTTGCCGAGACCCCAAAAATATGCACGACCATGATGGCTGAAGGCTTCTTACCTAGCCTTATGCGATCCTTGATCGCCTGCAGAAGTGCATTGGGGCACATATTCCAGGACTGGGATTCACTTCCTACAAAGACTGGCTTAGCACCTAAGTAACGCACGGGATTAGCGGAGGCCACGAAGGTCAGAGACTGGCATAATACCTCATCTCCCTCTCCCACACCCGCCAATGCTAATGCTAAATGGATGGAAGCTGTCCCAGAGCTAAAAAGCCCGATATGGCTATCTTTATAAATTGCGGATAAGGACTGAATAAATAAGTCTATGTATTTACCAAGGTACCCAACCTCATTGGCTGCTAGGATTTCCTGAAAATCAGAAAAGCCACTGCTGTCAAGATCGGGATGCGCTAATTTAATTAATGACATTTACGCTCAGTACTGAATAGGGGAAATAGGGTTAAACCACCTGGGGTAATTAGTTTGGGTTTGCACCTTCATTTTGAAAGATTTCTTGATCAATCTTCACCTTCTTCCTAACCCCAAAATATTTCCTCTGAGCTAGGACTCTAGGTGAATCTCTTACTATTTCCTTAACCCTCTTTAGGGTAAGGTTATCCAAAATAATTCCACCGATAACAATAATGAAGGCCAAAGCAGGTAACATCACGATATCAGGAAGCTTGTGAAATGCAAAAACAAAAAGTATACATAGGATTTTTACGCTACCAAGGATAAAGGCCACTTGATCATGGCGGAACCCCATGCGCATCAGGAAATGGTGAACATGACTCTTATCTGCAGCCATGGGAGATTTACCTTTTTTGGCTCGCTTGATAAACACTCTCAAGGTATCATATAAAGGAACAATCATAAAGGCTGCTGCGGCGGCAAATGGAGCATTAAAAGTAAAGGAATTTAAAGGCAAGCTGCCATTTACCTCTACGAATTTCACACACATCACTGAAAGTGAAAATCCAAGAACCAAGGAGCCCGTATCGCCCATGAAGATCTTGGCGGGATGCCAATTGTACATAAGGAAAGACAATATGGCGCCAGCGTAAGTAAAGGCGATAAAGCCATAAGTAACACTCCCCACCGAGATAAACCAGGTACCCAACACCACAAAGGATATAACACTAAGGCTTCCCGCAAGGCCATCAAGACCATCGATTAGGTTAAATGCATTGGTAAGGCCGATAATGGCAAATACGGTAAATACGTAGCTAAACCACAGCGGTAACTCCTCTATTCCTAAAAACCCGTAAAAACTATGAAACCGTACATCTCCCAGAACCACCACGGTGGTAATAGCGATTAGCTGCCCAATTAGTTTTTGGTAAGCGGTAAGCTCAACGATATCATCTCTAAGGCCAAGCATAAACATGATTGTAAGACCTATGAGGAAAAACCTAATTTCTATAAGTTGGGAGTAATTAAGCCATAGCAGAATCCCACCGCAAATCCCCATAAAAATAGCAATCCCACCCATGGAAGGAACTGAATATTTATGGATTTTTCTTCCTCCTGGTTTATCTAGAATATTTCCTTTTTTGATTAGAAATATCAATAAAGGGGTTACGATAACCCCGATAAAGAAGGCGGTAAGTATAGAAAATAATAACAACATAAAAGTATACAATTACATGCGTCAAACTATAGCTTTAATATACCCAATATCATTTTTAGGATAATGCAAAAAACGCATTAGATAATTAACATTCTACTTATAGATTACAAATATACTAAAATTTTATCAATACAGAAGAGTCGGAATAACGCTTAAGGATTGACATTCAGACATAAATGAAAAATAGCTTATAATCATTCCAGGGGTATTTTACCTATCTCATGTACAAACGATATGTTGTTAGGTAATAACTACAAAAAAAGAGGCACAATATCCAGTTGGACCCTAGACATTATCCTCCATCAAAATAAATCATAAAATACAAGTCGCCCCAAAATAAAAGGTATAAAAAAGAAAATAAAACTAGTATGAACGGGGATATATTGATCAGGAGGATATTGTAATTTGGGCGCATTAAGACAAAAAAACACGAATCCAGTCAAGGATAAAAACTTCTAGTAAATATTAAATAGATCCAAAAGGACATGACAATAGATGACTAGACGAACGTAGTCCTAAGCTTTAGATTGCTGTCATTATTATAAGTTTATTGACTTATTTATAAGCAATATTATGCGAAGGAGAATAATAAGAATGCTCTAAACGCAAAAAACCGGGCGGCGAACTACTCTCTCAGGTGTAAGCCCTGTGTCATTAGCGCAACAAGGCTTATCTTCTCTGTTCGGAATGTAGGAGGTGGATCCTTGGCGAGATATCAGTTTAAAGTCATTGGGGAGCAGCCCTAAGCTTCATATCGATGCTATTAATATTAGTTTAATGACTCAATTAAAAATGATATTACGCCATCCCAAGTATTCAGTTTTCAGGGAACATTCCGGATAAATCCTCCTCTAATAGACAAATACCTCGTGATCTTGAAAAATAAGGGGATAATAATTATCGCTCCTATTTGGGATGGAAAATTGAAGCATCATCCTAGGGATTAGAAGGGGTAATTAGCAAGGCATTAAACGCAAAAAAGCCTTTCACATTTCTGTAAAAGGCTTTGTAATAAAAGCGGGCGGCGACCTACTCTCCCAGGTGTAACCCCAGTACCATCGGCGCGACAAGGCTTAACTTCTCTGTTCGGGATGGAAAGAGGTGGATCCCTTGCGCCGTACCACCCTAAAGTCGTTGGGACTAGCCCCACAGCTTTAGTTCGCTGTTAATATTTTTAGGTAGTTTATTGACTACTGATAAGATAATACAACCTTGTAACAGGTAAGCTTTCGG
>NZ_KB890759.1:66883-179100 GCF_000373245.1 Echinicola pacifica DSM 19836 | reverse complement strand
TTCTTACTGATATCCAGCATACGGGCGATTGTCTTGACTCCCTTTCCCTGCCTGTTAAGTATGATCATTTGTTTTATCTGACTCATAGGTTTAGGTTTTCCAGCCATTGGATTATTGTTAGCGGTTATCGAAAATGTTCGCTAAAAAACCAAAACCATCAATCAGAGAGGTCAATATTCTCCGGAATCTCAACCTTAGGGGGTCAACATGCTCCGGAATATCACCGAAAATCTATCGTAAAGGGGTCANCATACGCCGGAATGTCAGTCGAATCCTGCCTGTAAAGGCACTTTCACTTCTTGAAAACATTCCGGATTGGAGGGGTCAGCATGCTCCGTTATATCCACCCAGATTTGATGAAGAATTTAAATTCTTCATCAAATCTAATTTAAATAATAATTATTTGTCGAATTTTAAAGTGTCCTAGAATAGGGAAGGCTACAAAAAGACAACATAACTGACAAGGATATTAATAGCGATGGGAATAATATCAACTATTCTAAACTTCTTTGGCTCTTCAGGAAAGTCAAAAAATGATCACGGAAAATTAACGCCAGAAATGGAAGAAATACTCGCCAGTTCAGTTGAAGCTTTTAAGAACAGACCTATTTACAAGGAATTGACAGAACAGATTATTGACTCAACTTCGGACGAAAATTTACTACAAGTTATTTTTGACAATCTTTCCGAGAAGCAACCAACTGACTATGAAAAGGAATATGAGACGGTAATGTCTTGGAACAAATCAAGAAAATCAATTTATATGATTTGGGTATTGGAAGCAGAAGTCAATAATGGCGGTTACAATCAATTCTACCTCAATCCAGACGGACAATTTTACAAACATCTTCCCGAAGCATTAAAACTTGTTGGAGCATCCAAATTTGCCAATCTGACGGAAAAAGCAAATAAGACGTTTGAAAGTGAATATGAAAAAATCACCAAGCACCAAGATGGAACACTCGAAGGGTTTAGTAAATCCTATGACGAAAATCCATTAAACGACTTTGACACGGAGTTTTATGAACTTTATAAGACAGAAAACTTGCAACAAATTCAGGTTGACTTTATAAGAAAAAACAAAAAAGAATTCATAGACTGACAATTGAAACGAAAAAGAAAAAGCCCGAACCGCTAACATCGGCTATAGCAAATGTGGGTTGACTGCTTAAAAATGAAGATATTACATCTAAAGGACATTCAGTCTTGAGGACAAAGATTCGGTTTCAAAATCCCGCACTTGCCATAGCCACGGCCGTTGGCAACAATTTGACAGCTCAAGGTTAAAAATCAACAATTCAAAATTTATTTTTTTCTTTAATTCATTTTAAATTTGACTTTTACTGATAAATTAATTATTTAGAAAACTATGAAAAACAAGATTTTAAAATGGGGTATAAAGACCTTTTTGATAACTGTTGGTATTTATGCTTCAATATGTTTTACTCTTATTTACTGGCCTATTAAACTTGAAAAAAATATTGAGAATTATGATTTTAGCTCTGTTAAAAAACATTCAGAAATAAATTCAGGTACTGAACAATGGCTGAAAATGAGAGATGGTCAAGAGATTTTTAGTCGTATTTATAAAAGTAAAAGTAATGATGTTATGATTCTTATTCATGGGTCAGGGTCAGAAAGTAGGTATTTATCAGAAATTGCGAATGAAATTGCAAGTAGAAATATTGCTACAGTAATAACTCCCGATGTAAGGGGACATGGTAGAAATAAAGGTAAACGAGGTGATATTGATTTTATTGGACAGCTTGAAAACGATATCGAAGACTTAATCCACTTTAGCAATAAAAAACTTTATGCTAATAAAATTATTTTAGCTGGTCATTCATCAGGCGGTGGATTCATTTTGAGATATATTGGTAACCCAAATAATCGTAAAGTAGATAAAGCTATATTGATAGCACCTTATTTAGGATATAAAGCTCCAACAGTAAAACCAAATAGCGGTGGATGGGTGATAGTAGCCTTAAAAAGAATCATAGGACTTTCGATGCTCAATAACCTAGGAATAAAAAAATTAAACACGTTACCTGTTTTGTTTTTTAATCGCCCTAAAAATATTAATGACAGCCTACAAGTTCCTTCATACTCTTATAATATGGTTATGAATTTTGATTCTAAAAACTATGAACAAGAAATAAAGAATATAGAAATACCTTGTCTAGTTTTAGTTGGTAAAAAAGACGAAAGCTTTTATCCAGAAAAATTCCCAATAGTTTTTAAACCATCTAAAAAATTTACTGAAGTAGAAATTATGGAAAATGTAAAACATTTAGATATTGTAAAGAATAAGTTAACATTTAAGTTAATTGAAGAATGGAACGAAAAAAATAAAACTGTTGCCAATAACTAAGTATTCGTTTCGCCGATAGGCAAGAAATGAATGCAGTGTTGACGAATCCGGGGATCCTTATGGGGAATCCGATTTTGGGAAGGGTTTATTTTAAGAAGTGTTTGGAAGAATTATGAATATTGGGCTGACTTAGCAGTCTCATTTTGTAGCCTAACCATTTGTTGTTGGTTTTCTTTGGGTGTTTTAAGCAGCGTTTTTCGTTTTTGGGCATAGGATTACAGTCCGCTGTGGCAGCTTTTCTTTCTTCCAGCTACTGCTCAAAACACCGTAATGCCATATCCTTGTAAAGCTTTTGGGTAAAATTGTAGGCTTCCATTTGACTTCTTGAAAAAGAAAAGTATGAGTAATTCTGAATTAGGAAACTTCTTGATTTTCATTCTGTACTTTAACGACCTTGAAACTAGATTAGAGAATGTCTGATGAAAATGTTTATATTGAATTAACTAAATAAGAAGCAATTGTCCTTTTTGAATTTCTCAGTAGATTTAATGAGCGTGATGACTTAAGCAGATTTGAAGACCAATCAGAGCAAAGAGTTCTTTGGGACGTAGAATGTATTTTAGAAAATAAATTAAGTGAACCATTTCAAGTGGACTATCAAGAAATTGTAAAGAAAGCGAGAGAAGCCGTTAGAGATGAAAAAGAATAAAAAACGCACCACAACTCGGCATATGGCTTATGGCGAGTGAACGGCTATCAGCAAGATTTTCGCTTCGTAACAAGCTTTAGTTTCGGTGGACAGGAAAGTGCTTCGAAACCGCCACAAGTCATATGCAAACCGTTACCTGTAATTTGAAAAAAACTCCGAGAATATTAATAACGCTTCTGATTTTAACGAGTTTTTCGTGTAAATATCAAACCAAATCTGAAAATAAAATGACTGAATTCTCTAAAGAAACGACTGAAAAGGCAACATACTATCGCTTTGTTTTAGTTAAAGGAAAAGGTTTAAAAGATATACAACCAAAAATTCAAGAATGGGCGGAAATATTTGGAGCAGGAGAACCTATAAAATTGACAATTAATAAAACGGATTTTGGTTCTTGGACTTTAATAAAATTACCTGAAAATGAATTATTAACTGCTTATAATTATCACAACCTTGTTTATTGGTTTTTAGGAACACCACCAGAAGACCAAAATTATGCTGATTACTCAATCGGAATATCAATTGACAAAAGCGGAGAATCAACATATCTTATTTACAACGATTATGATTTACGAGAAAAAATAGCAACTAATGACGATGTTTTCGGAATATCGGAAAAAAATCAGAAATTCATTTTAAGCATTCCATTTGACGAATTAAAAGCTAGTAATAATAAAGAAATTCCGGATTTTGACAAGTTTTTAAGCGACACTGGAATTAATTTAAATGAAATAAATACCAAAAAACTAAATTGGACTGAATTACAAATCAAAGTGGAATAAAAAATATTGTGGCCAACAAGGTATAAAAATAATAGCCGAGATAGTTGTAAATTAAAGGTTCATAGCCCGCATCCACTTTCATGCAACTTGCCAGGAAAGTGCCACGCAGTCACCTACTTTTCATATACAAGACCGTTGTAAAACAATTGACGAAAAATTAAATTTTAGAACAAAAATTAAACAAAATGAAAAAAACCATTTTAACGATTGTTTTATGTGGATTGACTTTTATTGCTAAATCTCAAAACGCAAGTGTAGAAGAATCTACATACGGAATTCAAACTGGAATATTAGGAGTTTGGTTTCATAACGAAGCAAAATTATCCGAACAAATAGTATTACGAAGTGAATTGGGACTTGATAGCGAAATTTTTGGTGGAAGTTTCTACGATGGAGTTGGTTTTTTAATGACACCTGTTATTACTTTAGAACCAAGATGGTATTATAATTTAAATAAACGAGTTTCTAAATCGAGAAATATTGCTGGAAATAGTGGGAATTTTGTTTCTTTAAAAACAAGTTATTATCCTGACTGGTTTGTAATTTCAAATTATGACAATTTAAGAGTCGTTAATCAAATTTCAATAATTCCAACTTGGGGAATAAAAAGAAATATCGGAAATCATTTTACTTACGAAACTGGAATTGGAATTGGCTACAGATATTATTTTGCGGAAAGTGCTGGTTATTTGGAAAATGAAGGAGAAGCAGCTGTGAATTTACATTTGAGAATTGGCTATCGATTTTAAACTTAATAAAAAAACGTTTTACAACACCGTGTTTAATTAATGGCTAGTTCTCGACTACTTACGATCCTCGCGAATTTTCTATTTGGTATGTATTTACTAAATTAGATGCTTAAACACGCAAAATATCATATACAATCACGTTGGGGTACAATCCAAAAAAAAGAAACCGAAAAATTTAAGTTGAATTCAAATCAAATAGAAATCAAAAAACGAATTATGAAAAGTACGCTGATTTTAATTATTGCCATGCTCATTTCATCATGGTCCTACGCTCAAAACCAAACTTCCAATGACTTGGATGTTGACAAAAACTATGAAGAAGTAGTAGCAGTAAAAAATCAAGGCGGATTTTCTCTAGTGGAGAGTTGGGCAAAGTATCCAAATGGAGAAAAAGGAATAACTGAACTAATTACCGACAACTTGAAATATCCCGAAAAAGCAGTCAAAAAGAAAATTGAAGGGATTGTCACAATTAAGTATGTGGTTCAGGTCGACGGAACGGTTGGTGAAATCGAAGTGACAAAAAGTGTTCACCCGCTGCTTGATAATGAAGCTATAAGGGTAATTCGTTTAATGGAAAAATGGGAACCATCTATACAACGTGGAAAAGCAGTTAAAACAGCTTACAATCAAGACTTTAAATTTGAATTGTAACTGAACCTATTGACTACAACAGAACAGAAAAACACGATGCCCCAACATGGGCTATAGCAAATTCGGGCTGACTGCTTAAACATGAAGATAATACAACTAAATAACATTCGGTATGGCGGACAAAGATTCGGTTTCAAAATCCCGCACTTGCCATAGCCACGGCCGTTACCAGGAATGTTAATAGACCCCTCAAACATAAAGATTGAGGCTAAAATTTTTAAGGAAAAAGTAAATACAAGTACCTGATAACTATAAAAATCTGATTAGTCAGTCAGATTATGAAATATTTGTTAATCAATGCTAAAGGTATTAAAGGACTTTGGTGTCGATGTGATTAGTTACGAAAATGGCTGTATTACCTACAAAGAAAAAAATGAGGACTCACATTATTTTTTGGATAAATTGGTTTGTAAATAGGTAATAGAATCAACTAACCGAAATAAAAGACCATTTTAAAAAATTACAAGAAAGACCATACGCTTACGATTATTTATTCATAGATATTTATTCATAGACTTTGATTACTCAATACAATTCCTAAAAGTATTATTAAAACCGACTGACATTAATCCAAAAATTGATGATTTTGTAACTGAACATAAAAAAATTAATTGAATGGGAATATTTAGAAACTTATTAGGAGCAAAGGATACACCGATAAAATCCAATGAAGACTTTTGGATTTGGTTTCAGAATAATGAAAAGAATTTCTTAAAAGTCATAAAGAATCAAGGAAATATTGAACGTGATTTCTTTAATAAATTGTCATCAAAACTAAATCAACTTAGAGACGGATATTGGTTTTTAGCCGGTATGTGCGACAATAATACTGCGGAATTAATTTTAACTGCCGATGGGGTTTACAAAAACATTGTATTTGTTGAGGATTTGGTTAACTCTGCACCCAAGATTGATAATTGGAAATTTTCAGCATTAAAACCAGCACTCGATATAAAAGATGTTAATATCAGTATGGGCGATTTGAAATTTAGCCAGGAGAATTTATCATTTTATTCTAATGATAATTCTGGACTTCCTGATGAAATAGATATTACCATTACTTATGCAGATTACACAGAAGATTTAAAAGAACCAATAACAAACGGGGTATATATCTTCATGGATAATTATTTAGGAGAGTTAAACTCTGTCACAACTATCGATAATATGAAGGTTATTGGACAAGTTGAGGCAGAAAAAGAGTTGATTCCAATTGAAAAATTAAAGGATTATCTTAACTGGAGACAGAAAGAATTTATAGAAAAATATGAAGGAACAAGGTATAACACCGAAAATGATAGTTATAACTCTCTAGAAGCAACTTTAAATAATGGAAAGCCTTTATTGGCAATTGTAAACTCTACCTTACTTGATTGGGATAGTAAAGCATCACACCCATGGATTTTGACAATTGAGATTAAATATAAAGGCAATGAGAATGGAATGCCTGATAAAGAGACTTATGAATTAATGAATATTTTTGAGGACAATATAATGCTTGAACTTAAAGATTCAGAAGGTTATTTAAGTATTGGTAGACAGACCGCTGATGGTTCCAGAGAAATATATTTTGCCTGTAAAGATTTCAGATTACCATCAAAAGTTTTAACTAAAAATCAATTGGATTACAGAAATAGACTAAATATTGATTATGATATTTACAAAGACAAATATTGGAAATCATTTGATAGATTTAAACCTGATATTTAATAAAGCCCAGCCTCTAACACACAATATAAAACAATTGGTTTTTAGTGATTTGTGAGTGTTTGGCTCTTGCTTCAATATTCTTGTAAGTGGCAAGAATGCAGCCCGAAAACTCAACCGTTTCATATTATAAACAGGTATGGCTAAGCTGAAAAATCAAAAGGAAGAGAATGCAACCAAAAATTGAAATAATAGATGACAAGAAGTTAATCGGTCAACGATTAAACATGAGCTTTGCTGACTATAAGATTGGCGAACTTTGGAGAAGATTTGGCCCGAAGCGGAAAGAAATCACAAATAATCTGAATAACGATTTGATTTCTTTGGTTGTGTACGAACCAACTCATTTTACAGACTTTAAATCAACAAATGAATTTGAACGATGGGCAACTGTTGAGGTGGAGAATTACAATAAGGTGCCGCCCGAAATGGAAACTTTCGATTTACAAGGCGGACTTTATGCAGTCTTTGAATACAAAGGATTGAATACAGACCATTCAATATTTCAGTACATTTTAGGAACTTGGTTGCCTAAGTCGGATTTCGAATTGGACAATAGACCACATTTTGAAATTTTAGGTGAAAGATATAAAAATAATGACCCAGAATCCGAAGAAGAAATCTGGATACCAATAAAGAAAAAATAAATGTCAGCACCTAAAAAAGGCTATACGCAATGCCCTTCGGGACACTGCGCATAGCCAAATAGTTTTCTATAAGCCAAAGCCCAAATGAATTTGACAGAATGCAAAATTTGTAAAACAGAGATTAATGATGATATAGCAGTATGCAACGTCTGTAAATACCCATTAAAAGGAACTGATAAAGAACAAGCATCATTTGTTGCTAAACAAGTAATTCAAAAAAGCGATGTAGAAGAATCTATAGAGTGATTGGAAAAATCAAGAATAATACTTTTCATATTAGGTGTATTTTATATCATTGTTCCGTTTACATCACTTATGAGTACACCATCAGTGGTCACTCTGATATTTAGTATTGTCTTAGGACTAATGTTTGTTGGATTTTGTTTCCTGACTTTTAAAAACCAAAAATTGCCCTTTTTCTTCCACTAAGCTTGACTGTATTATATTATCTAATTCTCCTAGTCATTAATCCGCTTTACTTATGGACAGGAATATTATGGAAGGTGATTGTGTTGATGGGGCTTGGGTATGGTTATTATAGTGTCCGAAAGTCGGATAAGATTCTAAAAGAAAACGAATATTTAGCTTCTGTCTTTGGTTTTGGAGAAATAAAGAACAAATAAGGTATATAGCTAAAACTGTATATAGCAAATAGGGCGTTCGGTGGTTTACGAAAGATCAGTGCTGTATACAAACACCGCCAAATCGTTGATTTGGCTTTTAAAATGAATAAATTAAAAACAAAATACAACGGTTTGGCTCAGTGCAAACCTGAAAGTTCATCGCTTTCAACTGCCCTACTTGCCATATACTAAACGTTGTGGCTAATTTGAGAAATGATACTATAAGAATTGGCTACTTCTAACGCCAATTTCAAAAAGAGAAAACCGAAAAGTAAATATGATAAAAAACAAAAGAGCCAAATGGATTGTAAGAGTATTATTGTTTGTTGGGACCGCAGTTTCATTGTTTTTCGTGCCTTGGGTATTGGTAAAAGCTTGGATTTTACCGCTGCCAGATACCGTTCAGAAGCAAGTAGATGAAGCAATAGGTTATGGTTTTGATGGTATGATTGTTTACGTAGACCAAGCTGGAAAACCACCCGCATTTTACAAAGGCGGTTGGAAAGATAGAGAAATGAAAATACCAGCCGACCCAAAATCATTATTCAAAATTGCTAGTATTAGTAAGTTATATACAGCTGTAGCAGCTACTAAATTGGTCAAAGAGAAGCGATTGTCTTTTGATAAATCATTATCCTATTATCTTCCCGAACTAAAAGGAAGAATAGAAAATGCCGATAAAATCACATTGAAAATGATGATTCAGCACCGTTCCGGTATTCCAAATTTCACAGATAATCCAGCGTTTTGGAAAAACGAGGAAGAAAATGGCAAAAATGCCTTAGATTTTGCTTTAGACTTACCTGCTAGCTTTAAACCAGACAAAGGATATGAATATTCTAACACGAATTATTTGTTGCTTCGAAGAGTTTTGGATAAGGTTTTAGGATACAATCATAATGATTATATCAAAGAAAAAATATTAATTCCTCTAGAATTGAAAAACACCTACTTTTCAATAACAGAAGTGGATTTGGAAGATGTGATGAGCGGATATTATGTAGGAATTGAAGAAGATTTTAAAGCCCGAGAATATGGAATGTTAGCAACCGCAGAGGATGTAGGAACATTCCTAAGAGCCTTGAATGATGGGTCTGTATTTGAAGAGGGTGAACAGGAAATATATCCTTACGAATATAATCACGGAGGTTTAGTGGTTGGTTACCAAAGCTTGGCAGAATACCATAAAGATATAGATGCAATTGTTGTTCAGTTTATCAACACGACGGATTTTGAAGGTTATGAGTGGAATTTGTCGGAAATCATAATAAATCGAATTGTGAAAATTATAAAAAAGAAAAACTAGCCACAAAATGGTATAAACGTAATGCGGAGAAAAGTGCCACATTTAAATGAATGGAATATAAACAAACATAGCAGCAAATGGAAAGTTAAGTGCCATGAATTCCCGCATTTCACTTATATATACCGTTACCTGCAACCAGAAAAACCGTACAAATGACATAATACGAAAATCAATTTAGCTTTTTGCCATTTGACAAATTCCGAATAAAATGCAATGACAACCTTTGTGACTATGGACAAATTAATAAACTATCTGTTGGAATTTGGGCAGCTAAATCAACAGCAAATTGACTTGATACAAAGAAAAGCACAGGTATTGGAGTTAAAAAAAGGCGAATATTTTTCGGAAGCAGGAAAAATACCAAAACAAGTAGCATTTATTAAAGAAGGTATTTTCCGGGTATGTTACTATAACAGCAAAGGTGATGAAATCACTAAATACTTTATTGATGAAAACAATTTTGCAGTAGACATAAAAAGCTTCAATCAAAAAATCCCCTCTTCCGAATATGTTCAGGCTGTAATAGATTGTTCACTACTTGTATTTTCTACAGAATCACTCAACGATTTATCAGCTACTATCATTCAGTGGGACGGCATTATCAATAAAATAACCGAAAAAGCATTGATTGAAAAGGTAAATAAACTAAGTCCAATGTTAGCCGAAGATGCTACAACAAGGTATCTAAAATTTCTTGAAAAATTCCCGAATTTAGCCAACAGAATTCCGCTTTCCTATCTCGCTTCTTATTTAGGAATCACTCAATCATCGTTAAGTAGGATTCGAAAAAGCATCTGAATTCATTATTTGCCAAATGGCAAATATTTTTGCTTTTGAAGTGCTGAGCTTTGCTTCATCATTTAATAAAAAACAAAAAAATATGGATTCAATAATTATTACAGGAGCAACCAGTGGAATTGGCTTTGAGTGTGCTTTAAATATGGCTCAATTTGCCAAAAACGAACAAATTATCATTCCTGCCAGAAATATTGAAGCAGGAAAAGACATAATAGAAAAAATAAAAGACAAGACAGGTCATAAAAACCTAAAATGCTTGGAACTGGATTTGGCTTCTTTAGAATCTATAAGAAAGTTCTCTGAATCATTTGCCAAAGAAAAAAACAATTCCATTTCTATCTTGATAAATAATGCAGGAGTACAGAATATCGGCGAAACACAATATACGGCAGATGGATTTGAGCAAACATTTGGTGTAAATCATCTCGGTTCCTTTGCCTTGACTATGCATTTGCTACCCTTATTGAAAGATGAAGGTCATATAATATTCACATCTAGCGAAACACACGACCCAGCACTTAAAACACCAATAGAACCACCAATTTATACCAGTGTTCAAGAGCTTGCTTTCTCAAAAGAAACTTCCGAAAAACCCAACATAGTTGGACAAAGAAGGTATTCTACTTCAAAATTGTGTAATATAATGACCACTTATGAATTACAAGAGCAATTAAAAAAAACAAACATTAGGGTAAATGCCTATGACCCAGGAATGACACCAGGAACAGGACTTGCCAAAACTTATTCACCTGTTATGCGATTTTTATGGAAAAACGTATTCCCTGTTTTGACCTTATTAAAAAGCAATATACATACGCCAGCGCAAGCAGGAAGAAATTTAGCAAAACTTGCTTATTCTGAAGAGTACAAAGACTTGATGGGAATTTATTTCTCGGATGGGAAAGTTGTTAAAACCTCTGTTGATTCTTATAACAAGATTTTTCAAAAAAGCCTGTGGAATGGTAGCCTCGAACTGACAAAAACCACATTTAACAAAATAACATAAAGAAACTTTTGAAAAAAATGGCAGCAGGTAACAATGTATAAAAATAATAGCGGCTTTGGTGCTTAATCAAAGTCGCTTTTTTATATTTACAATCGGTTCTAGAGCAGAAGGTTAGCATTTTTAAATTCGCTATTATTCTTATACTAAACGTAGGCGTTCAGCTTAAAAAATATAAATGCACCGTATATAATTTAATGCTTGTTCTTGCCTACATCTGAAAATCCTTGCGGATTTTCAGTTTGATGATTACTTGCCAAGTTAGGTGCTTAATCACGCCAATAATCATGTTTAAATACGTTAGAGAAAATTAATAACTTAAATTAAACGAAATGAGAGTATTTTATTTAATAATAATTTATTCTTTTTTACTTTTTAGCTGTGAGAAAGAAGAATTAGATATTTCAGGTAAAACAGAAGAATTTACAATGAAATCATTAATTATAAATGATGATTATCCAATTTTTGTTTTTTTACCCTCGAATTATGATCCCTACAAGCCTAATGAACTAATAATAGGGCTTGATGGTGAGTTTAGGTTTGACGATATAGCAAATATTATTTCTGAAAAATCACAGAATGGAAGTATTCCTCCCTGTATTTTTGTAGCTGTTGGAAATTCAGAAGAAAGAAATCGGGACTATACGCCTACAAAATATGAACATGGAGAAGGAGGGGCAGAAAATTTTTATGATTTTTTAAAAGACGAACTAATACCAGAGCTTGAGTCCAGATACAGTATAGAAACATTAAACACAAAAACCTTAATTGGAAATTCCTTTGGAGGGCTTTTTACCAATTATGTGATGTTTCAAAACAGAATTGACAATCCTTTCAATAAATTCATTTCTGTTGGTTGTTCCTTTTGGTTTGATTCAGGAGTTATTTTTGAATATGAAGAGAATTATTCTCTAAATCATTCTGACTTAGATGTAAAATACTATTCAGGAATGGGAACGTTGGAAGGTGGCATTAACCTGGGCTCATTTGATGAATTGAAGGATAGATTAAAAAACAGGTCATATTCTCATCTTCTAATGGATATGGAATTTATAGAAAAACATGGTCACTCGGGTACCGCTACAATTGGGTTTAAAAATGGATTAAATTATGTTTTTACCAATTAAAACATACGGTATATTTTTAGGATTATGCACATTAGTATTGACTAATGTGTATGCACAAAAAGAAATTCAAAATTCTAATTCAATGGAAATAGGATTTACTGTTGCAGGTATTGAATCTGTTTATTATGGTGGTTATGGTAAATTTACAGTGCCTTTGTCACAAAAAAGACACTATTTCACTTTAGGAGCTTCTCTAACCAGTTATTTTGACTTCAAAGGGGAGTCAACTAGTGAAGCTTATCTTAAAAATGATGTTGATATGCGAATATTACCAAACTTAGTTGCAGGATATTCCTTAAATTTTAAAAAGTTTCAGTTTAATCTTGAAATACCCATTGGCCTGAGCATTGCTATAACAAAGGGAACGATAGTCAATGAAAAAATAGGATTTGAACGTGAATATTCAAACCAGGAAATATTTTTTAATTACGGCATTACATTTTCTCCTAAATATAGAATTAACAATACTAATCAAATTGGTTTATATGTATTTCAGCCCTTAGTTCAAGACAAGGCACAATCGGGTTATCAATTTGGTATTAATTGGACAAAAAATATTTTGAAAAATCAATAATTTATAATCACAAAGAATAACATTTCCTAACAATGGATACAAACAATAGCCGGTTCAGCAGTAAATTCGAAGGTTGTAGTTTGCTTCAATTTTCATGTATCTTGATAGGAATGAGAACGAAATCGACTACTATTCTTATACAAACCCGAAGTGCGTCACCTAAAAAGGGGAGCTTAAAAAAATGATATACATAATCGGAATAATCATTACGTCCTTCTTGGCAATCATTTTATCAACGAAAAAAGAAAAAAGCATCGCGGATAAGATACTTTTCGTATGGCTTTGTGTGATTTTGGTCCAATTAATTTTGTTTTCGATTATCTCTTCCGACGAATATTTAAAGTTTCCATATATATTGGGACTTGAAATACCATTCCCTCTTTTGCATGGCCCTTTGCTTTTTCTTTACATTTTGGCACTCACATCAGTACAGTTTTACAGACCAAAATTATTATTCCATTTTCTACCTTTTGCGATTGGTATTCTCTCGATAATTCCCTTTTTGATGCTTAGTCTAGAAGAAAAAATCCTTGTTTACCAAAATGAGGGTGAGGGTTTTGAAATCTTATCAACTGTCATTTTTGTTGGTATTATCTTATCTGGCATTACTTACTCCGTTTTATCACTGCGTGCTTTAGCCATCTATAAAAAGCGGATTAAAGACAATTTTTCTTCTATTGAAAAAATAAATCTGCAATGGCTCCTCAGGTTAGTCTTCGGCTTATCAATTATATGGGTACTTGTCTTTTTTGCTGATGATAAAATTATTTTTTCATCAGTTGTCCTGTTCGTGGTTTTTATTGGGTATTATGGAATTAAGCAAGTAGGTATTTTCACTAATAAACATGCTTTGGAACTTTCTCTCACTACTGAATCAAAAGAGATTATTGAACAATGCATTGCTGAACCGCAAATTACCAAATATGAAAAGTCAGCACTTACGGACAGTCAACTGAAAGCTATCCATGGTGAACTGGTACATCTGATGAAGCAAAAGAAATTATTCCTTACACCCGAACTGACCTTAACTATGGTTGCGGAAGAACTTGAAATACATCCAAATATCCTTTCTCAAGTTATCAATACGGTAGAGCAAAAAAACTTTTTTGATTATGTCAATACACTGAGAATTGAAGAATTTAAGGATCGTATTGCCAAATACGATTATCAAAAATATACACTCCTGTCCCTTGCTTACGAATGCGGGTTTAACTCAAAAACATCTTTCAATAGGAATTTCAAAAACCTGATGGGCAAATCCCCATCTGAGTACCTAAAAGAATGTAAAGCAATGCTTGATTAAGGGTTTCATCTCTCATGTATATAGGTTCAATTCTCATAAGTGATTGATTATATACGCATTATATTTTGAGAATATACATTAACAAACAAGTTCCACTTTTCATTTTGGGGCGATTGACAAAAATCAAACGCTGACTTTTATACCGAATTTTAAACTTGAAAAGTATGAACTTAAAAACTCTGACAGCCTTAGGTTTGGCATGTGTCGTGCTCTTTTCTTGCGAAGAGATAGACATTCTTGAATCGGGAAACCTAGTACCAAAAACTGTGGCAGAAGACCCCAGGTTACCTTCCATATCAGTGAATGGAACCGTCCTTCATGCTGAAGCCTTCGGAAATCCTGATAGCTCACTAGTTATATTTCTACATGGTGGTCCAGGTGCTGATTACCAAAACGGACTAAACGCAAGACAATTAGCAGATGATGGCTATCGCTTAGTATTTTACGACCAGCGTGGGACTGGTTTGTCGCAAAGGCATGATAAAAGCACTTATTCTATCCAACTCTACTTAGATGACCTCACAGCTGTAATTGAACATTACAGGACTTCTCCTACTCAAAAAATATTCCTTTTTGGTCACTCATGGGGAGCTATGCTTGCAGCAGCATATATCAATGCGTACCCTAATAGAGTCACTGGGGCGATATTCGCTGAGGCAGGGGGATTCAACAAACAACTACTTGACGAGTATGGAGAAGCAAGTCGAAAACTGAACCTGTTTTCAGAAATAACGAATGATGTTCTTTATTATGACCAGTTTCTGACTGGTCGAGAAAATGAACACCAAATTCTGGATTACAAGTTAAGCATAGCTTCAAGTTTTTCTTATGCAGAAGGCAATGACGAGGGAATTGAGGGGCCTTCTCCTTTTTGGAGAAATGGAGCTACAGTTTTACAAGCCTTTGTGGACATTTCAGAAAATGATGGTTTCGACTTTACAACCAACTTAAATCAATATCAAACCAATGTCCTATTTATTTATGGCGAAAACAACAAGTCCTATGGACTGAGTTTTGCTCAAATAGAAGCGGCCTTTTTTCCGAATTCAGATATTGTACAGATAGATGATACAGGGCATGAAATGATTTATTTCAAATGGAATTCGGTATATCCTGTGGTGCTTGATTATTTAAACTCATTAAACTAAAAACAATGAAAGCAATAAGAATATTGATAGCCTTTATTGTGCCATTTTTCATTTATCAAAAAGGCATGGCACAAACGGTCAATTGGATTGAGTTGAAGGATACAAAGCACATCATGACAGCTGGAATAGGATGGGATTATAGTGTTTCATATTACCTGGGTTATGCTTATCAACTCAACACTAAAGTACCAATAATGCTAACTACTAATTTTTCAATTCCTTCAGGCGAAAGGCTATTAGATGATTATAAAACTAAAATTGGAGGCCAGATTTTACTCTTGAATAAATCTAACTTAAAGGGAAGTATTGCTTTTAATGGAATCTATCGTAGATATGAAAATCCATTAGCCAAACTGCAAAATTTTGGAAGTGAGTTAAAAGGCACATTTGGATATTATAAACCGAAATGGTTTGTGGCTGGAGAAGTTGGGTTTGATATAGCCATTGTAACGCATTTTAACCATTCCGAAACCTTTAAAGAAACAATCTTTGCAGATGTAAGAGATGGTTGGTATGAACCTTTTACAGGAGGAAATTTCCAGTATGGTATTCAAATTGGCTATTCCTTTAACCAGTCTGATATAACATTCAATATTGGCATGGTAACGACTCAGGACTTCAAAACAAGTCCTTTGATACCCTACTATCTTATGTTAGGATATAATCTCAGGTTAAACTGATTCCATCCATTATTAAAAAATCAGAAAGTGAAAAGGCTAATCTGCAACTAAGTATTTGGAAATCCATAGAACCATCCCTTTTCTAAAAAAATCATCCTATAACTCATACAGACAATATGGTTTAGACAGCAAGGTTAAAACAAAATTAGCCTTGACGTTCAGTTAGTTTCATTATCTAAAAAATTAGATATTTCTGCAAACAAACTCTTTGTAGGTTCTGAATTAATATCGGTCAGAGACCAAACGTGCGTGACATTTTCAAATTCCATTAGAAAAGATTTTGACTGTATAGTTTTTACTTTTTTATTAAAATCTTTACTGTCTTGTAATAAAACTTCACTTTTCCCAACCGCAACTAAATTTGGCGGAAAACTTAAAAAAACTAAATTTGATGGACTTGAGACTTTTAAATCTATATTTCCTCTATATAAGTTGGCAAATTTAACCAACTCTTCTTTCTTTATAATTGGATCATTTTCTTTGTTTAACAAGTAGCTTTCCGAATTACAATAAAGATTCAACCAAGGTGAAATAAAAATCACACCATTTGGCAACTGAATTGGCTCGTATTGTAGTTTTGCCATGGAAGAAAGAATAATACCGCATCCAGCACTATCTCCACCAACAAATATTTTTTTATTTTCATTTTTAGATACAAGAGCCTTATAAACTTCAAGGAAATCATTAATACCTTTTGGAAAAGGGTTTTCAGGAGCTAATCCATATTCAACGAAGATAATTTTAGTTTGGGTAGTTGTAGCTAAATGTGTCATCATTGCTTTGTGAGATTCAATTCCGCCAAGAGCAAAGGATCCACCGTGAGCATATAACATTATTCTATTATTATTAATATTCTGGGGAGTGAAATTATAACATACTATTCCAGAAATGGTTTCTTGAATTTGTTGAACATTATCATCAGGTTTATAAATTTCACCCAATCCATTAAAAAATTCACGTGTTCTTTTAAGTTCTTCAGCAGAAATAATTCTATCCATTTTCTTTATGTTCTTAACTGCACAACTGGCAGTTGTTAGGATTAATATTAATAAAATTGATTTTTTTCATATTTGTGTTTGCAAAATAAATCTACATACTACACTTTTGCAAGTAGTTATAATTTAGTGAGTTAGTAAATTTGTATGTAGTTTTATTGATTATCAATTATATACGTAATGAAAAAAAATATAAAAATTTGCCCAGTTGATTATTCCATTGACTTATTGTCTAAAAAATGGACATTACCAATCATCTACGCTTTGGTACAAAAAAGCCCTAAAAGGTTCAAAGAATTGGAACGTGAAATAGTCGGAATTTCGCCTACTATACTTTCAACAAGGCTTAAAGAATTGGAACACAATTATCTTGTAACAAGAGTAGTTTTTCCAACTATTCCACCGACAGTTGAATATGGACTGACTAAACACGCAAATGGATTAAAATCTGTAATTAACGAACTTGAAAATTTTGGACTGTACCACCAGAAAATAAAAAAATAATTATTGCCAATACCGTTTATTATTAGTTCTAGCGTGCTTACGATAATCCTCTCGGATTTTATATTCGGTTTTTATTTACTAAATTCTGTGCTTGAAAGATGCCAATAATCATATACATAAACGCTAGCGGCAATGATGAAGAAACACTTGTACCTTTTATTAATTTGGGGATTTTCGATTTCGGTTTCTGCTCAAAACAAGCAATTAAATTTTGAAAAGCAGCTCGTGGATCATTTTCAAAAACAAACTAGGGATGAAATTACAATTAGACGCGATAGTCTTTATACAAGTCCATTTAAAGGAAAATTCAATGTTTCTGTCAGCAAAAATTTTATAGATTTCGATACAACTCATATTGTGGTTAAAAATCCATATTTCGCAGAGAAATATGAAGATGCTGAAGAAGATAAAGATTACGTTAAAAATTTCCCCAAATCGTTTTCAGTTATCTATGAAAATTCACTGGTTTCCCTATTCGAGAATGGTAAGTTTGCTTGTTTTAAACTTGACAGTATTGAAAGAGATACAAAACTTGAGAATAAACTGAATACTAAAAAGTTTAAATATCATTGGCTTATCGACAATCAATTAGGAGCATTATCTGGTAATTCAATTTATAAATGGAATGGAAATAAATGGATAAAACATAAAGACTATTTTCCTTTAAGAAATCAACCTAAACTATTTGAAGATGATGAATTCATAGTTTATGGAGATTGTTATGGAGAATGGGGTGGAACCGTTTATTTCTACGAAAAAAAATCTTCAAAAACATTTTTTACCGAATCTACTTGTGCCAATTCAGTTATCAAGGACAAAAATGGATATAATGTATTGGCTCATTTGGGACATGGTGGTGGTTCAACTGAAATTAAAACTATAGCTAACCCAAGAAAATTGACTTTAGCAAAACCAAACGAAATCAGAAAAACAATAAATGGAGAGGCTTTAGGTTATACTGACCTATCGAATGCATACAAGAAAAAGGTTGATTTTTATGGAGTTCAAATATTCTCATCTTTCAAATACCAAAGCAAAGAGTTATTTATAGTTCATCTTGCTGACTTAACTTTTCTTGCAGAAATTAATGGCAACGAAATTGAGATTGTAAATCCTTTATTTTTTAGTGATTTATATACACACGACCCAATCACCAAACAATATGGGAATTATATTTTAATGAATTTAGACCATTATGGAATAGGGCTTAATAGAGAAGTATCTGTTTTGATAATAGACGGAAATAAAATAACAAAAGTGGATTGGAATGAAAATCATAGCCGCTAACAACAACGTATATGAAAAATAATGGTTTGCCCACTTAAGCAAAAGAAAATAAGTAAATTAAAGGTTATTAAAAAACTAAAAAATGGCACATCCAAATCTGCTATTTTTCTTATACGAGACCCTTAGCAGTATTTAAAAAATGAGGAACTACTTACAAAAATTTGACATTTTAACCGAAAATGAAATTGACCTTTTTGAAAGTAAGGTTCGGCATAAGAAATTGAAAAAAGGTGATTTTTTTATCAAAGAAAATCGAATATCCAAAGAAGTTGCTTTTGTGGTTTCTGGTTTGTTTAGGTCATTCTATTATTCGTCATCCGAAGAGGAAGTTACCTATTGTTTTACCTTTTCAAATTCATTTGTTAGTGCTTACTCTTCTTTCTTATCTCAAACAAAAACAGTTGAAAATATTCAAGCTTTAACAGATATAGAGTTATTAACTATATCAAGGGAAGAAATTTTAATTTTAGAGGAATCAAGTACAAATTGGCTGAGATTTTTCAAATTAATTGCTGAACAGGAATATATCAAGATGGAAAAAAGAGTTTTCTTGTTGCAGAAAGAATCCGCAGAAAAAAAATACAAGGATTTACTGATAAATCAACCTGAATATTTACAATCAATTCCCTTAAATTTTCTGTCTTCCTATTTAGGGATTACCCAAAGACATTTAAGTAGAATAAGAAAGACGATTACGAAATAGACAAATGTCCTTTTAAAAAGGCTATGAAGTATTGTTCTTTGCACAAAACAAAGAACAAATATGAAACAAGTATTAATAATTAACGGACATCCTGACAAAGAGAGCTTTAATTACGCATTATCGGAAGCTTATACAGAAGGAGCAAATAAAACAAACTCTATAATCTCTCAAATTAACATTACGGAGTTGGAATTTAATCCTAATCTGCAATTTGGCTATCGGAAAAGAATGGAATTGGAGCCTGATTTAGTTTTAGCCATAGAAAAAATTAAAAAGGCAGACCATATTGTATGGGTATTCCCAATGTGGTGGTATGGCTATCCAGCTCTAATGAAAGGATTTATAGACAGAACATTTTTACCGTCAATTACTTATCTACCTATCGAGGGAAAAGCATTTCCTGAAAAACTATTGAAAGGGAAATCGGCACGATTAATTATTACAGCTGATACGCCAAAATGGTATGATTTTCTGATAATGAAAAGCCCAACAATCAACCAATTCAAAAACGGAACATTAAAATTTTGCGGAATAAGCCCTGTAAAAACAACCTATATTGCTTCAATAAAAAATTCAAGTTTGGATTTTAGAGAAAAGTGGTTGAAAAAAGTAACATTGTTAGGTGAAAGCTTGAAATAACTACCACCATCACCGTATATAATGACACTAGCCCGATGAATACTCTGATGCATGCTAGGTTCTTCGGCAATTTTAGTAAAAATCTAGCCAGATTCAACTAGCCCCAATAGCTTTAATAGATTATATCGGTCCATCCATTCCTATTTCTTTTGTTTCCATCCCACCAAGCCCTTATAGTGCTGTTAAATACACGGCTAAAGTGGCAGGATGGAAAGACACATAATGAAGCATGGTATTTAGTGTTTTGTAAATATTAAGATTCGGGAAAGGGCAGGACGGCTTTTGCTGCTTCATAAGGCATTCCTAAGGTAAATGGCTATCATTTTGTGTCAAGAAATTTAATTCCAATGCTGCTCTTCTTGCTTCCCCCCGGAATAGACATAAAACTGTGTCAGATCAGGCCCTTCTTACTTTTCTTTGTAATATCCTTTTCAAATAAGGCCAAATTGATTTACATGAAAATTAGCTTCCCATTTAAAATAGCATTTTAAGACTCCCATCGAATTTCTTTGACAGCAATTGTTCATTGATATGTAATAGTTTATATGGCCATCATAGTCTTGAATCAGGTGGATGACTTAGGTGTTATTTGCCTGAAAATGGTTGAAATTAATCCTTTTTTAAACTTAAATACTAGTCATACAAGGGGGTGTTTTTATTATTTATTCTTTGGCTGAATAAATTCTTATTGGCCTAGTTAAATTCATTAATGTTTCGTATTATTAAACTGTTGATTTTAAAAAAATATGAAAAGGAATATTCTACTATTGAGTTTACTGGCAATCACTCTTTTCTCATGTACTAAAGAAGATGATAATCCAACTATTTATTTTGAAGGGGCCTATGTTTGTAATTTTGGAACTACCGAAGGGGAGTTTACATATTATGAGGTGATGACCTTCGCCAAAACTGGCAAGATATTGATTGAGAACTTTGTGAGTGGGCCGGACTTCAATGAACCCTGCTTGCTGGCTTATAAAGAAGGGTCTTATGAGTTGATTGGGGAGCTTTTTAAATTATCCCTCACCTCCTCATTTGCATCAAATGCTGATGGTTCCGAGCTACCTGGTAACTGTATAGCCAAAGAAGACTTTGAGAATAGGCTCAGTCCAGATAACTTAGTAAGTCACAGCGGTTTAATTTTTTCGGATTCTATGGATAGTTTCACATTGCTAAATGAATGCAATGGTCCAACAAGTGAGTTGGCTATTAGTTGTTTGGCATTTACGTATAAAAAAGTAGAAGGCTTGAAAATTTCTAGTTGATCTTGATTTTTCCTTTATACCTACCAATTTAATAAATCAGAGACAATTCAGTACTGACTTCGATGAGGCCAAGAGTTTATAAGGAAATTGGTAGTAATCTATTCGACCCCGACGGGGTCGTTTTTTTTTTTACCATCGTGTTTCTATAAACCTATGCTAATTTTGGGATCATTGGATGAAGCTTAGGTTCCTAACTGCTTCAATATCTGGACTGGTTGTGTATCATACACCTGGGGCAACTATATATGCTTAAGTGGAATATAAGTTTTTTAATTAGGGAAGTAATCATAATTTTGTACTAAAGCAATGTTTAGAGGAGGATTGGGCTTAGCACTTTCAGCGCTCCCACCTTCTGAACCTTTTGCCGCACTATAAATTCTACGAATATGTCCATTACCAGAGAATCAGAGCTAATCGGAATGAAAGAAATCAGTGAGGTGGTGGGAGCCACTCTTAAGCTGATGAGGGAATACGCCACAGTTGGTATGTCCACAAAGGAATTAGATGAGTACGGTGGAGCTATTCTACGGAAATATGGTGCTAAATCAGCCCCTTATGAAACTTATGGTTTTCCTGGATATACCTGCATTAGCGTCAATGAGGAGGCTGCCCATGGCATTCCAAATCCAAAGAAAATCCTGAAGGAGGGTGATTTGATTAATATTGATGTTTCGGCGGAATTAAATGGGTTCTGGTCAGACAATGGTGGCTCATTCATTTTGGGAGAGGATATCCATGGCCACCAAGCTCTTGTAGATGCTTCTAAGGACATTTTACATAAGGCCATTAGCAGTATAAAGGGCGGGGTGAAAATTTCCGATGTGGGCTTTTTAATAGAAACTGAAGCAAAAAGGTTAGGCTTTAAAGTTATCAAAAATTTGGCTGGCCACGGTGTAGGAAGAAGCTTGCACGAGAAGCCTGATAATATCCTGAACTATAGGGTTAAAGGAAATAAGGAACGGTTTAAGAAAAATTCTACCGTGGCAATAGAGACTTTTATCTCCACCAATTCTACCGTTGCAGTGGAGCTAGAAGACGGTTGGACTCTAGTGGGGAACAAGGGAGGCTATGTGACTCAGCATGAACAAACCATACTGATTACTGATAAGGACCCCATAATTCTAACTGCCTCCAATGAAATCTGGAATTGATCATGGGGTAATTGCCTTTTTAATTCAATCAAAATCGCTGTATTTCTACTTAAAATGGGGGGAGCTGTCATTAAATTACCCTTCAGTATTTATTTTAATTCACCTCTCAGCCTGAATGGAATTAGTTGGTGAAAGCCTACAGCATAGGACCTTTTGTGATCCAGATATCTGGGGCTGGGATCATAATAATACATTGGGGATAGTTTATTTTTCAGGAAGGAAATCAAATTGAAAAAACCATTTTTAATAGTTGGAATTATTATTTCAATCGTGGCTGTATCACTTTATATAGCTTTTAAAGTTTCACCATGGCCTGCGGCGCTATTAATTAGATATGCCTTCGAACAGGAGGCGGAGAAAGTCAATGATTCATTGGAGAAGCATGTTCCTCAGGGAATAAGCCAAAATTTGGATATAGTCTATGACCCTACAGATCCTGATGCATTGCTGGATATATATTACCCTGCAGTGGCTCCAGCGATTTACCAATCCATGGCTGTGATCGTTTGGGTCCATGGGGGTGGCTGGATTTCAGGAAAAAAGGAGCATTTGAGGAATTATTCTAAGCTATTAGCCTCCAAAGGATATGTGGTCGTAGCTATTGATTATTCTATTGCTCCAGAAGAAAAATATCCAAGGCCTGTTATTCAAACCAACGAAGCTTTAAAATTTCTTAATGATAATTCAGAAGAATTAAAGCTCAACTTCAGTTCTGTTTTCCTTGCGGGGGATTCGGGAGGGGCGCAGATTGTCGCGCAGAATGCAGCAATAATAAGCGATGCTACATATGCAAAACTTATGGGAATCACACCAGCCATCCACACGGAACAACTTTCTGGAATGATTCTCTATTGTGGAGCTTATGATATCGGTCAAGCGGACTTTAGTGGAGACTTTGGAGGATTTTTGAGAACGGTCTTATGGGCTTATAGTGGCACCAAGGATATTGAAGCTAACGCAAGCTTAAAGGGGGCTTCGATTATCGATTTTGTGGGGCCTGAATTTCCACCGAGTTTTATCTCCGCAGGGAATGGTGATCCCTTGCTTTCTCATTCCAGGGCCTTTGCTAAGAAGCTGGGGCCCTATGGGGTGACTATTGATTCCTTATTCTTCCCAATGGATTATAAGCCAGAATTACCACATGAATACCAGTTTAATTTGGATACTGATGCTGCGAAAATAGCGCTGGATAAGTCCCTTGATTTTCTTCAAAACAACAAATAATAGGCCTTTTCTTGGTGATATTTGATTAAGATAGTTTGCTTCAGATAATCGGAAAATACATGGATTTGGTTAATTTGCCTAGTATTCAGTTCAAGGTTGCATTCTGGTTGATTAGCCATTTTTGTGCAAAAAATAGAATGAGCCCTTGCTCTATAATGGTATAAATGGCCTGATAATTAAATCTTAATGAAAAAAATAGCCTTTTTTTTCCTATCAATTTTAATATTAGGATGTAATCCTGATATAGAAAATAGTACTGATCCGGAATATGCTCAATACATCACCGGAGGCTCCATCGATCAGGAGATTCTCTTCATGCCTCAGGAGGTATATAGTACCAATGAAGCACAAGAGCCTGAACTCAAATTGAGCTTGATAAGCTCAGAAAACTTCCCCTGTTTTAATTACGGTATAGCAAGTTCTCAATTCATGAAGGGGGATGAACTAATAGTTAGGTTCGACCAGATTATTAAATATGACTTATGCCTGACGGCATTTGGGCCAGCCACTTCAATTATTGATTTACCGCCAATGATCAAAAAGCTCACCTTTATTAATGGAAATAGAATTGATCAATATTCTATAGATATCACGGAAAAATCAATTGCTATTTCAAGTCTAAATCATGAGTTTACCAGCTCTTTATATGAAAATACCTTTAGACTTCCCGAAAATTCCTTTGCCTTTGTATGCGGAACCAATACGGACAATGGTCATATTTATACTGATTTTATGGCCCTACTAGAGCAAAACCCGGCATTTACGGAGTTTGAATTTGAGGGTGAAGGAAGAATTCCCTATCCAGTGAGTTCTTCAGGAAACTGGCTTAACTTTCCCTCTAGGTACTTTATTTATGACGATATAGAGGCCTTTTATGATCTCGCGACGGTCCTCAATGACTTTACCGCTACAAATATTGAAGAGAATTCCGGCGTTACAATTTCCCTCAACAGTTGGAATAATATTCACTACTACAGCTGGATCGATAATTAATTATGGGATTCAAGACGATGTCGGATTAAGTTTAGTTTTAGCAAATCACCTTACTTATTAATTTAGTGTAAAATAGTGCAGAGGGAAATCCCTTTATGAGCTTTGTATGGGGTAATTGGAGAGGTTTAGAATTAGAAAATGGGCTTTAGATGTTAAAATTAAGAGCTGCAAGTATTCTTGATCTTAAGCTATTGAGACTTTGGGATACTAAGCAACATATTATTGATTGTGACCCTGATAGTGATTGGAATTGGGAGATCGAACTCAAGCGTCAGCCTGTCTGGCGTGAGCAGCTGATGATTGTCCTAAATGGTAATGCAATTGGGATGATCCAAATAATCGACCCATATGAGGAAGAGACGCATTATTGGGGAGAGATAGCTCAGTCCAAAAGGGCAATTGACATTTGGATAGGGGAGGAAGAGTATTTGAGTCAAGGATACGGAACTATTGCCATGGGTTTGGCGATAGCGCGTTGTTTTCAGCAACCCGAAATCACTGGGATTCTGGTTGATCCCTTGAAAAATAATATCAATGCCCATCGATTTTATGAAAGGTTAGGTTTTGAATTTTTGGAAGAGCGGATATTTGAAGGCCTGGAATGCTATGTATATGAATTAAAAAAGCCATTGTAGGAAAGCCAATCAATTTTCTGGAAGAATCCACTTTGGATCATACTTTTCTCTTTTTATCCACTCATAGAAAATCGAAATTGGGGCGATAGTTTTGATTAGATAATGACATAGGATAAATCTAAGATGGTTTGAAAGTTTCTCATTTCGTTCTATTTCAATAGAGATTATATAATTTTAGGCCCTCGGATTAGGAGAAAGCAATTCCTTTCATCTCCCCACTTTCATCCATCTCAAAAATGATCATAAGTCAATAAAAGCATCCATGCACTTAAAACTTCACCAGAATATATTGCAGCATATCAAAATGACTGAGGAGGAGATGATATTGTTTGATTCTTACTGGACAGAAAGGGTTCTCCAAAAAGGGGAATATTTGCTGAGAAATGGAGAACTGAGTATCACTGACAATTATGTGGTTTCGGGTGCTTTGAAGGCCTTCTATATCAATCCTACCCGTGGGACAGAGGAAATACTATTCTTTGCCATTGAGGATTGGTGGGCCACGGATTTATTAAGCTTCAATAAACAGAAACCCTCAAATTATACAATTCAGGCCTTGGAAACCACCCATATTATCCAAATTCATCGTCAGGCTTTTCAGGATATGCTGGCATCTTTGCCTCAATTGGAGCGGTACTTCCGGATTATCCTAGAAAGTTACTTGGGGAGCTTGCAGCGAAGGATAATTGTGCAAAATACCATGGCAGCGGAGGAGAGGTATCATGATTTTATTGCACACTATCCATTGATCGCACAGAAAGTCCCTCAATACCTGATAGCATCCTACTTGGGCATCTCTCCAGAATTTATCAGCCGAATTAAGAATAAATAATATCCATTGACCTAGATCAATTTTTCCCCCTTTTTTCCTTTCCAATTTTGCTTTATAACCAGAAAGCAAATGAAAAAAATACTTATTATCAACGCCAGCGTAAGAAACGAACGATCACATAGCAGAAAACTCACCAAATTATTTCAGGAAAATTGGCAGGAAAGGTTTCCTTTGGATTCCTTTTCCTTCAGAGAAATAGGCTTAGACTGTATCCCCGCCATTGATGAAAACTGGATCGCTAGCGCATTTATAGCCCCAGAACTTAGAACTGAGAAAAACCAGGAAGGACTGAGGCTTAGTAATGTGTTGGTGAAAGAGCTCAGGGAACATGATATTTTTGTCTTGGGCACGCCTATGTATAATTGGTCGATTCCAAGTGGACTAAAGGCCTATATCGATCAGGTGATGCGTATAAATGAAACCTGGAAATTCCGATCAGGAAAACCAGATGGAGATTATATCGGCTTATTGAGTAATAAAAAATTATACCTTTTATCTAGCCGTGGAGATACAGGCTATGGGAAAGATGAAAAAAATGAACATATGAACTTCCAAACTACTTACTTGAAATTTGTTTTTTCGATGATGGGTGTCAAGGATACAATCATTCTATCCCTTGATAATGAGGAGTTTGGCGGGGATTTATTTGAAAAATCAATTCAAGAAATCCATAAGAAAATAAACTCAATAGATGGAGAAAGTCAGCCTATGTAACGGCCCTGAAAAAGAGCAGGCTGGACTCTAAGCTTAAATGATAGTGAACTGGCAATCCATAGGGATTATGTGTTTTAGCCAAATAGCATAAATGCAATAAAGCCTGTGAACGATCAGGTTCGCAGGCTTTATTGTACCTCAAAATGAGCTTGTGGATTTATGCTTTTTTTACAAATTCAGATTTTAGAGCCATTGCTCCGAAGCCATCAATCTTGCAATCAATATTATGGTCGCCATCAGTAAGTCGGATGTTTTTCACTTTAGTGCCCGCTTTTATGGGACCTGCACCACCTTTTACGGGCAGGTTTTTGGTCACCACTACCGAGTCGCCATCTTGGAGGATGTTGCCATTGGCATCTTTTACCACCAATCCACTTTCTTCTTCTTTTACCTCCTCCGGATTCCACTCATGGCCACATTCCGGGCACATCATGCTGGTCCCCGTGGGGTAGGCGTAGGGGGATTTACACTGTGGGCAAGTTGTTGATTTTTCCATGATTACTGATTGTTAAATATACTTTCGGTTCCAATGACCTTTTCTTCAGATTCTGTTTTGGACTCATGCGCCTGATGCTCTTGGTGATCACATATCTGGTCTGACTTTATCTTGCCAAAGCCAGAGCAGGTTCTGCAGGGGCTTATTTCACTGAGTGAGCCCTCACATACTGGACAGGTAAGTTTTCCGTGGCCTTCGCAGCGACTGCACTGATAGTATTCAGTGATATCAAAGACATTCTTTTTAGTTACTATTCCTGTTCCCTTACATCTGCTACAGCCTACGATCCCATGGCCCTTGCAATAATGACATTCCTGCTCAATTTGTTTGCTACCATGACAAGTAGGGCAGACCTCATAGCGGTAACCTTTATAGTCGCATAACTCACAGCTGGCGATAGCCTGTAATGGCTCTTCCAACTGGGATTCCAGTTCTTTGGCTTGTTTGTAATTCTCCGCAGTATGTCCATTAATCTGTAGGTATTTCTGCAGGAAATTGGCGCTATTATCGTACTGTCCAAGTTCATATAATGTTTCAGCAAAATAATAGGGCATTTCTGATGGGATGGCCGCATTACTTTCAATTATCTGCCTAAAATAATAATTGGCTTGCTCATATTCACTGTCAGCGATGGCGGACTTTGCCGCCTCCATGAGCTGGGAAGTTTTGCCAAGATTGGGGCTGTTTTGAGCTGATGAAAGGCTTGGAAATAAGCAGGAAATCAATAATGCTAGTACTATGGAAAGAAATGGTAATCGTCCATTCTTCTCTGTTCTATACATTGGCTTAAGGTAGGTTGTGAGCATAGTCAATTTGGATAAACAAATCGTAAAGAAGCAAATTTTGAAGCAAATCTCCTTAATTTTTACAAATTTTAACCGTCATCTAAGACCTTAATGGCGATAGAAGGAGATGGAATAAGAAATGATCCCTGCTTCCAAATACTTTTATCAAAGGATTCCCAAGGAGGTCGGTTTTTTAGAGTTAAGGCTGATAACCTTTGGATAATGTTGGCCAGGACATATAGAGTAAATGTCGGCAATCTATAATTTTGGCAAGGTCATTGGTCTGGCATCAAGTGCAAATCGTATTAAGTTAATGATAATTTTTTGCCAGTTATTTATAAGAAATATAATTTGTTGCTATATTAAGCATCGAATGCTGATAGAATTAGCAAGAAACGGAAAAAAGACATCAACCAAATAGCTGAATAAAGTTCCTCAGCAAAAAACAATTTATTATGATAAATGACATTATAAAAAGCATTGGACCACAAGTGGTATCACAGATTACCAGCCAATTTGGGCTGAGCGAAGACCAGGCATCCAAGGCGGTGGAGACCACCAAGGAATCCCTAACTTCCTCAGCGACCAAAGAAGCGGCCAGCGGCAACCTTGATGGCTTATTAGCCATGATCAATCAGGGCAGTGGCGCAAGTGGTTCTGGCATGTTTCAGAAGTTCGCAGGAAATTTAGCTGGCGATTATATTTCTAAGCTGGGCGTTCCTGAGGGAGTGGCAAAGCAGATTACAGCCTTTGTCTTACCGATGGTGCTGGATAAAATCGCTGGTGCCACGGGTGGCAATGCCGGTAAAGCTGACTTGATGAAATTGATCGGCGGTGGAGCTGGAGACCTGCTCAAAGGCAAAGCGGGTGATCTCCTTGGCGGACTAGGTGGCATGTTCAAATAAGACGTACCAAAAAGAATTAACCTGGGTTTTCGATGAGCGGAAAACCCTTCATATTTAATTTAACATTAACAAAAATACGCATGTCAAAAAAAATCACAACTATTGAAGGTATTGGTCCTGTAAATGAGGAGAAATTCGCTCAGGCAGGAGTAAAGACTGTGGAGTCCTTATTGGAAAAAGGGGCTTCAAAAAAAGGCAGAAAAGAACTTGCTGACGCAACAGGAATAGCCGAAGGTAAAATATTGGATTTTGTAAATATGGCCGATCTCTTCCGTATCAATGGAATTGCTAGCCAATTTGCAGAACTATTGAAAGCCTCCGGGGTGGATACTGTGAAGGAATTGAGAACGCGTAACGCCGAGAACCTTCATAAATCCCTTGTGGAAACCAACGAGGCCAAAAGCTTGACCAGAGTAGTTCCTGCCCTGAGCAAAGTAGAGGATTTTATAGCCCAAGCCAAAGACTTGGAACCAGTAGTTACTCACTAAAATCCATAAGAAATTTCGATTTCTAACTTAGTATTGTGAATCCCTCAGTAGTTAAACGGGCTGGGGGATTTTTTTTGTCCAAGCGCCCTGTAGCTTGCTGTTTATATAAAAAAAGTAGCTAAAGCCCGGCAATCCCTTTGCTCCATACACCTCAAAAAATCCTATATGAGCATTAGTCAAAGGTATTTTTTCGTATAATTGGATTATAAAGCAGCGAAATATTCGAATTACCAAAAAACTTTCAGAGCTTATTTGCCAAATAATAATTACCCAAATTGAGGAAATATGGATTCAAAAGAGGATTTTAAAGCATTAATCCAAAAAGGATATACCACCAAAAATGATTTTTTCATCTTAGGAACAGGGATGTTGGACAAGGAAGCGGTGTCTGAAGCCACCGTCAAAATCCCGCTGAAAACCCTCAATCGCCACGGGCTAATTGCTGGGGCCACAGGGACCGGTAAAACCAAAACCCTGCAAGTAATCGCTGAGCAATTGTCACTAAAAGGAATCCCTAGCGTCTTGATGGACCTAAAGGGCGACTTATCCGGGCTAGCCATGGCGGGCGCAAACAACGACCATATAGTATGGAGAAGTAAGACAATCGGGGTAGATTTTGAGCCTACGGCTTTGCCAGTGGAGCTGATGAGTATCAGCAAGGAAAAGGGGGTACGCCTACGTGCCACCGTCACGGAGTTCGGACCAGTGCTCATGTCGCAGATATTAGAACTAAATAGTACCCAGCAGGGGATTATGGCTTTAATATTTCGCTATTGTGACCTGAATCAGCTGCCTTTGGTGGATCTTAAAGACCTCAAAAAAGTCCTTCAATTTGTTATTAATGAAGGAAAAGAAGAAATCAAACAGGAATATGGTGCAGTATCCTCTGCCTCTGTCAATACCATCATGCGTAAGATCATTGAGCTGGAGCAGGAAGGTGCAGAAACCTTCTTTGGCGAGCGATCCTTTGATGTTAATGATTTGGTACGGCAGCGAGATGGCAAGGGTGTAGTGTCTGTGATTCGTCTTACCGATATCCAAAACCGCCCAAAGCTGTTCTCAACTTTTATGCTGAGCCTTCTATCGGAGATTTATGACACCTTCCCCGAGCAGGGCGATCAGGATAAGCCTAAGCTTTGCTTGTTTATTGATGAGGCGCATTTGGTCTTCGATAATGCCAGTAAGGACTTGGTGGAGAAAATAGAGGCGATCGTAAAACTTATCCGTTCCAAAGGAGTAGGGGTGTACTTCTGCACCCAAAGCCCAACGGATATTCCAGAAAGCGTATTGGGTCAGCTAGGGCTGAAAGTTCAGCATGCCCTCCGAGCATTTACTGCTAAGGACAGAAAGGCAATTGGGAAAACTGCCGAAAATTACCCTGTATCACCTTTTTATGAAACCAAGGATGTACTGACCGCCATGGGCATAGGCGAGGCTTTGGTGACGGCATTGAATGAAAAGGGGATTCCTACACCCTTAGCGCATACCCTGGTGAGAGCGCCTATTAGCCGGATGGATATTCTGACCGATAGCGAGATCGATACGGTGGTAAGCCAATCTAGCTTGGTAAGCCTTTATAACCAAACAGTGGATCGCGATAGCGCCCATGAAATCCTCACCAAAAAGCTTCAGCAGGCAGAAAAATCCGCTGAGCAGAAGGTGGAAGAAATATCCAAAAGAAAATCTTCAGGTACGAAAGCGAAGGAAGAGGATAGTTTTTTTGAGGAAATTTCTAAAAATACGATGGTTCGTCAGATCGGCAGGACCATTTTCAGGGAACTCACCAGAACACTAATGGGGACTTTATCAGGAAAGAGAAGATAATATTGAATTCCTGCATATCCTTGTTTATTAGCTGGAGTACGATCGATATAAAATATGGAAAATATAGAAGCAGGCAATAGTCTGTTTTTATATTTTTATTATTAAACCGTGATAAAATTGTAAAAGTCAGAATAAGATATTATTTTACCAATAAGAAACTATAATCTACTACTTTTCAGAACCAGGATTCTATATTGTTTGTTTTTGTCATTTCATTGATGTTTTTACGAAAAACTTAGACATAGTGTAAGATTAAGTTTAATAAGTCAGACCTGCTGGATATTTTTACAGAATGGTAACAGTAGGAATAATAGGGGGTGGAGCTGCAGGATTTTTTGCTGCGATTCATGCCGCCCATCAAGGGGCTAAAGTAATAATCTTCGAAAAATCAGGCAAAACACTTTCAAAGGTAAAAGTGTCTGGTGGTGGCAGATGTAATGTCACTCACCATGCATTAAAATTAAGTGAGCTAATTAAAAACTATCCTCGCGGGGAGAAGTTTATGAAGAAGGCCTTTAGCTTATTCCAAGTGAAGGACACGATAGACTGGTTCGAAAGGCATGATGTGACCTTGAAGGTAGAGTCGGATGGAAGGATGTTTCCTGAAAGTGACAGTTCTTTGACGATCATTTGGGCGCTGGAAAATGCGGCAAAGAAACTGGGTGTTCAGGTGAATTTGTACCAAGCCATTGTAAAAATCACGAAGCAAGAGACAGGATTTTTACTAGAATCAAACAAAGGGGATCATTTTATTGTGGACAAGGTCATAGGGACCACGGGCGGCTCACCAAAACAGGATAGTTATCAGGTATTTGCTGAGCTGGGGCATAGTATCGTGCCACCTATTCCTTCCTTATTTACCTTTAATACGCCCACGGAGCCATTGAAGAGGATGCCGGGCTTATCTGTTCCTGAGGCATTGGTAAAGCTTGAGGGAACTAAGCTCTCCTATTCAGGGCCGGTTTTGATTACCCATTGGGGATTGAGCGGTCCAGCGGTACTGAAGCTTTCGGCTTTTGGGGCGCAGTGGCTCCATGAGCAGGGCTATGAAGGAGTAGCGCAGATCAGGTGGCTTGCCGATTTATCAGAGCAGAAAATTCGGGATACTTTTGCAGAATATATTGCGAAGCATCCACAGAAGAAAATATTAACTAATCCACTGTTCAACTTGCCGAAAAGATTGTGGGAACACTTGGTTTCTCAGTCGGGAATTTCCGATGAACAACGTTGGGTGGAGTGTGGTAAAAAACAAAAAAATATTTTGGAACAGCATATTTTTTGTTATAAATTACAAATCAAAGGAAAAACGACCTTCAAAGAGGAGTTTGTAACGGCGGGAGGAATCTCGCTAAATGAGATAAATCCGAGGACCATGGAGAGCACTTTGGTACCGGATTTGTTCTTCGCCGGAGAAGTTTTGAATATAGATGGGATTACAGGAGGCTTTAATTTTCAGGCCGCTTGGACAACTGGTTATTTAGCAGGGCTTTCAACCATTAAGAGAAAATGATCAACACGACATCACACATGATTACTAGTAGGAACATTAACATGGACAAGGTTCATGAGATGGCAGAAGGAGACCAGGAATTTGAAGTTGAATTGCTTGAAGCAATTGCAAGTTCTGTTCAGGAATTAAAGGAACGCTATGCAGAGGCGATTACCAATCGCGATGAAAAAATGATGCATCAGGCGCGTCATAAAGTGAGACCTACAGTGACTATTTTTGAACTGAGAAAACTGAGTAAAGTCTTAGAAAATGGCCGTCAGCTTATAGAAACAGACGCTTCGGATATGGCTTTTGAGGAGCATCGTAAGGAATTTATCCAGGTCAGCAATGATTTGCTAAGTGAAATCCGAGAGGCCTGATCCATATTTTTGGATCAGATGCGCCCCTTTAGCAGCAAAAGGTTAAGCGAAGGAGAAGGGATGTATTATTTTTATAATTGATATTGAAGGCAGTCTGGCTTCTTAGGCCACTTTATGTTTATGGCATAAACTGTACGATTCTAGAAGAAACGCTGGTTTTTTTTCTACCTAAATCATCGCTATTTTTGAATGGAATCTCATCAGTATAGCCATGCCAATTATCTATCCTTCCTCTTATAGACGTCCACCAAGGCACTATTTCAATGGGCACTTTGAAACAGTAATTCCTAGTATATTCAGGAAAATAGGAGACGTCAAGTACCTGCGGGAGAGAATCGCCACTCCGGATGGAGACTTCTTAGATATCGACTGGTCCACCATAGAGCATTCTAATAAATTGGTGATTATTTCCCATGGTCTGGAAGGGGATTCGCAGCGTCACTATGTCACTGCTCAGGTGAAACTACTCAATCAGCAAGGCTTTAATGTCCTGGCATGGAATAATCGATCATGCAGTGGTGAGATGAACCTCACCAAGGTGCTCTATCACCATGGAGCATCTCATGACCTAGCCGCGGTGGTGGACCATGTGATCCTGACCAAGCCTAATTATAATGAGATCTACCTTACCGGAATAAGTATGGGGGGTGCCCAAACCTTAAAATACTTAGGGGAACAAGGCGATAAATTACCCACACAGATCTGCGCAGCGGCGGTTTATAGCACTCCATGCAATCTCGCCGATAGTGCTGCCACGTTAAAATTACCAGCAAACTTTTTTTATAAGCGAAAATTTCTCTCCAAGCTGAAAGTGAAAATGCTTGCAAAAGCCAAGCAATTTCCCGGGCTTATCGATATAGAACTGCTAGGGAAGGTAAAAGACTTTGATGTGTTTGATGATCAGTTTACCGCCAAATTACACGGTTTCGAGGATGGTCAGGACTTTTATCAGTCGGTAAGTGCCGACAATTGGATGGAGCAGATTCAGGTACCCACCTTGATAATGAACGCCAAAAATGATCCGCTCTTAGCGGATCGCTGCTACCCCGTAGCCCTTGCCAATCAGCATCCACATATATTTCTGGAAGTACCCAAGAGAGGTGGACATACCGGCTTTGTTCTTGCTGGTGAGGAATTTACGTGGGCTGAAATCCGTATTTATCACTTTTTGAGAACTTTCGGGTAAATTTCTGAAAAAATTATTCTGAGTTGTATTGGTTTATTTTACCTTTTTTATGGGTGGCTACTTGATTTTTTAGGTTACTTCAGCAATTTCTTGGTATTAAATATCTGAGGGACAGAAAGGTCAAAAAACTTGTTGTCGATCCACCTTGTCTTTATTCCTTTTCCTGAAACTTTATCTTTATATTTAGAATAATAAATTCCCGCAAAAGGACATGAATGCATCATTTTCAGGAACAAATATACTTCTAGAGAGTTGTGTGTGGGAACGTGCTTTATCCGATTAATTAACCAAAAAATATAACCATGCGGCACCTTTTCTATAATATCACCATTATAGTGGTATTGGTTTTTTCCATATTAGCTTATTATTATCAACAGTGGATTTGGGCATTCCTTATCATCATCCCCTTGATTTTAATTGGAGTCTATAATCGATTTCAAAAAAGCCATACGATCTTAAGAAACTTTCCCATTCTCGGGTATTTTAGGTATTTCTTTGAGATGATTAGCCCGGAAATTCAGCAGTATTTTATCGAAACAAGTACCGATGGCAAACCTTTTAGCCGAAACCACCGAGCGTTGGTTTATCGTCGTGCCAAAAATGTGAATGATACCCATCCTTTTGGGACACAAATAGATATATCAGGGGAGAACTATGAGGCGATTCGCCACTCCATATACGCCACTCCTGCGGTGAAGAATTTCCCTCGGGTTATCGTTGGGACCAAAGATTGTAAAAAACCCTATAGTGCCTCTGTGCTTAATGTGTCGGCGATGAGCTTTGGCTCATTGAGCAAGAATGCCATCATGTCCCTCAATAAAGGGGCTAAAAAGGGGCACTTTTATCATAATACCGGCGAGGGTGGCATCAGCCCTTACCATCTCAAGGAAGGTGGGGATTTAGTTTGGCAGATAGGAACAGGGTATTTTGGATGTAGGACTGAAAATGGAGATTTTGACCCTGAAAAATTCAGAATTACCGCCGCAAATGAGCAGGTGAAGATGATAGAAATTAAGATTTCCCAGGGTGCCAAGCCAGGTCATGGAGGGGTGCTTCCTGGAGAAAAAAATACCGTGGAGATCTCCAAAATTCGTGGCGTTAAAGCCCATACTACCATTATCTCTCCCCCTAGTCACCGGAAATTCTCAAATGCTAATGGGCTGATTGATTTTATTGCAGAACTAAGAGAGTTGAGCGGCGGTAAGCCAATTGGCTTCAAACTGTGTCTTGGAAGAACAGAGGAATTCATAGATTTATGCGTGGCAATGCGTGAAACGGGAATCTTGCCGGACTTTATTACCGTGGATGGCGCAGAGGGCGGTACTGGTGCTGCCCCATTGGAGTTTTCGGACTCTGTGGGTATCCCATTGGAGCCTGCGCTTATTTTTGTCAATCGTACTTTGATCAAATATGAGCTACGCAAGGATATTAAAATCATCGCCAGTGGCAAAGTATTGACCGCATTCTCGGTGTTGAGAATGCGGGCCCTAGGAGCAGATATGTGTAATTCTGCCCGCGCTTTTATGTTTAGCATCGGATGTATCCAGGCCCTGAGATGTAATACTAACGATTGCCCAACAGGTGTGGCCACACAAAATGAGATGCTGGTTAAAGGTTTGGTGGTTGAGGATAAAGCCGAAAGAGTCTATAATTTCCATCACAATACCATGCATGCAGTACTTGAGCTTTTGGGAGCCTGTGGAGTAAAACATACCAATGAAATAAATATCAGTATGTTCGTGAAAGGAGATGAGATGGTGGCTTTGACAAATAAATACTTCCCCGATTCTGTGATTAACCATGTAGATTGAGGAATACCAAGCCTCAGCTCATTCTATAATATTAACGAAGATGATTGAGCACTTTTCCTAAATGGGAATACAGCTCTTTCATTTCTTCTATGCTCAGCACATCGACCTCTTTGAGAATGGCGGTCGGGATGCAAGCAGCATCTTGGCGCATGGCTCTGCCGTCAGTGCTGAGCATCACAAAAACTTTTCGCTCGTCCATAGTGTCACGCTGGCGGCTAATGAGCCCCTTTTCTTCCATTCTTTTTAGTAATGGGGTTAGTGTATTGGATTCTAAAAGTAATAGCTTAGAGATTTCTGTCACTGTGAGTTTGTCTTTTTCCCAAAGTACCAACATGACCAAATATTGGGGGTAAGTCAGATCTAGTTTGCTGAGGTGAGGCTGATAGGCTTTGATCATCAATCTCGACGCTGCATATAATGGAAAACACAGTTGATTTTCTAATAGCAGATTGGAAGGGGATTTTTCTTCTAGGCTCATAATTACTGGATTTGAGGTTCTAAACTAATTGAAAGAAATTCTATTTCCTTCTTTTCAAAGCCAAAAGTGCTCCCGAACTCCATAATGCCCATAGAATCAACAGCGGTTGGAAAAATAAGCGAATTAGCCTTTTGAGGTCTGTATCCAAACCGAAAGCGTCAATTCCATTGGTGTACTGAGCGATATTTCCGGGAAATACCAGGACATAGAAGACGGCTAAGGCCAAGCCCACATAAACTTTATATTTGGTGGCAAATACCATTGCTAAGCCTAAGGTAATTTCTACCAGCCCCGAGGCGAGCACCACAAAATCAGAGGAGAAGGGAATCCAATTCGGAACCTGAGCTTGAAATTCCTGCCTCAGAAACGTCATATGACCAATGCCAGCGTAAACCATGGCGAGGCCAAGCAAAACCCGAAGGACATTCTGTATGGTACTGGTGTGTATAGTGGCTTTCATTTTAACTATGAGTTTAAAGTTTTGAGTTTAGCAAATGAGTTTAATATTTAGCAAAAAACATACCGCTGGTGGATATCCCCACTGATCAAAGAGCGGCAGTTAAGTATTGATTTAGGTAGCTTAGATGGTCCTCGCTGTTCACCTAAAAAAGGAGCATATACGGTATTTAGTAAATAACTAACCCTCTATTTGGGCGAGCTTAGCCCATAGGAGGATCCCATGGGCTAGCCATTGCCCAAAATGGCAAAGTCATTATAAAGAAGAGCTAGCGCATAACCTTCTATTTTATTTCGCCTCTACGCTTAGTTTTACCTCTACATTGCCCTTTATTGCATTAGAATAGGGGCAAGTGGAGTGCGCTGCAGCGACCACCTGCTCAGCCGTGGCCTGATCCACACCTTCCATGGTAATGTGAAGGGCTGCGGTTATCTGATAGCTTTTGTCCTCCGTCATAGCTAATCCAATTTTTGCGGTGGTACTTGAACTCAGTTTGAGCTTTTTGGCTTGGGCCACGTGGATGATTGCATTGTCAAAACAAGCTGAATAGCCAGCTGCAAATAGTTGTTCAGGATTAGTGAATTCGCCCCCTTTACCGCCCATTTGGTTCGGGATACGCACATCCATGTCCAATACGCCATCTTCACTTCTTACATGCCCATTTCTACCACCTGTTGCTGTTGCACTTGTTTCAAATAAAGTTTTCATAAGTTCGTTATTTTATCGTTCGTGAATATATCGTAAACGATATAAAAAGGGGAATTGTTCATCTTATGTGCATTTATTATTAATTACTTAATCAACTTTCCTTATTTGAAGTAGGGTAGGAGGCAGGCCTGTTGATGTAAGGTGCTGATAAGTAAGGGGCTACGAGATCTAGGTAGTTAGCACATAAAAAACACTAGGTAAGATAGGGAGCTGCGCCATTAAGTGGTTTAAGGCTCTAAAAGCTGATACCAGCGGTAAACGGGCTGAAAGAACTTTCCTGATTTATCGTTATTCCTGATTGGATATAGATGGTCACTACATCTAATAATTGATAGCTAAAGCCAATATTAAATTCTGCCATGGCAGTACCTGTACCGGATTCATATTGGTTCCAAAGGTGAGAGCGACCCACTTTTATTCCTAAAATTGGGCTAAGCTTATAATCTAAAACCCTAAAATTAATGTCTGAATAAACCGACAGCCCATCATAGCCATCAATATTAAGATAACCAAGACCCAATCCAAAGTACCATTTATTTAAGGTCAGGCCATTAATTATAGAAAATTCCATTCCATCCCCATTCGATTTATAGCCCTCCCAATTTGCACCTGGGTCGATATCCACCAAATGATCAATATGGCTATAATAGCTCACCTCAGTTTTAATGGAATACCTCACCTGACTCCACGTGGAATTGCTCAGGCATATCAATAAGAAAAAGCAAAGGAGTGCTTTTGGGATTTTACTTTCCAAAATGGCTGATTTACCTCTAAAACGGAACATTGGGCAGGAATTGATGTTTAAAAATATACTTCAAAAAAATATGGTTTAAAAATTTAAATATATCAAATTATTAATTTCTGTCTTTTGCTGTTAATTATTAATTGTAATAAGAATATTTTACTAAATATTGGTCTGAAATACTAGCCCCGCATTAGCTGATCCCAGGAGGGTTTTCTTACCTACTTACGTCTGTAAGATAGGCCTCAGTGAAAAATATACAATAGTCGAATTTGTTTTTAATGAAGTATTATGGTTTGATTATCAGTGTACTTGACTTGTTGCTTCGGGGGAGAGTCCTGAAGGGGACTCAATAAGCGGTATTTTTTATTAAGATTTTTCGGACTTCAAATTGACAGATGTCTTTCCTTCCAAGGTTTACTTATGACAATGCTATATTAGAAAATATACCTTTGTATTTATGTGTGTTTTTCATTTTAGTTATTGATTTAAATAGATGTTGTTTTGTGTAAATTATTAATATATAATAGTTAATAATTGATTAAACTTGTTTTTAAAACCTGAGGTAAGAAGCTTATGGATTGAGCGAAAATGGTAATTAAGGAGTTAGCCTTGGAGGGGAAGATCAAGACCCTTGGGACTGGGGCTGAATTAGATAGAATAGGTAAGGATTTTTAATTTACTTCCAATAGACTAAATGGAAGGGTAAAAATGGAAAAGTGATTGGGAATAGGAGGGGCGAAATAAATGATAAATGGTGAAAAAGTAAAAGTACAATTCGCCCTCTCAAATATCTATTGAGAGGGCGGTAGACTGATATGCTTATAATTGCTTAAAAACGTTTTATTGCCAAATTGCTAATGGTTTCTCCAATGGCGAGCGAGGAAGTGGCTGCCGGGCTTGGGGCATTTAGCACATTGATAGCGTAGGGATTTTCGGTGATGGCAAAGTCATCCAAGAGTCCTCCAGTTCTATCGCAAGCTTGTGCGCGGACCCCTGCGCCTCCATCTACCAAATCATCCTCTTTGATATCCGGGATTAGCTCTTGAAGCGCAGCGGTAAAGGCAGCTTTGGAGAAGGATCGATAGTATTCGCCAATTCCTGTTTTCCAATATTTCGCGGCAACCTTCTGTAAGCCGGGCCAGGTAACGGCTTCCTTGAACTCTCTAAGGTTAAAATCTGTCCTTTTATACCCCTCTCTTTTAAAAGCCATGACCGCATTAGGCCCAGCTTCTACGCCGCCTTTCATCATGCGAGTATAGTGCACGCCCAGGAAGGGGAAATTAGGGTCTGGAACGGGATATATTAGGTTCTTGACCAGGTATTCCCGCTCTTTTTTGATTTTATAATATTCACCTCTGAAAGGAATTATTTTCACATCCAGGTCCATTTCACCATTCATATCCGCCACCTTGTCGGAATATAATCCAGCACAGTTGATCAATGTGCGGGTCATAAAAGTCCCTGAGGAAGTGATAATTTCGGAGAGCTTATTATTATGGTTGATCTTTTTTGCTTTATGATTAAGGAATATTTCTCCGCCAAGAGCCTTGAATTTTTCCCCATAAGCTAGCGCTACACGCTTATAGTCCACGATTCCCGTTTGAGGGACGTGCAATGCTCCCACGCCGGCACAATAGGGTTCGTATTCTTTAAGTTCATCCAGACTGATCTGCCGAGTGCCCTCCAATCCGTTTTCCAGCCCTCTTTTGAGAAGGGTTTGTAGCTGAGGCAGTTGCTCCTGCCGAGTGGCCACCACTACTTTTCCGGTGATTTCGAAAGGTATATTTTCCTCTTCGCAGAATCGTACCAGCTCATGATATCCACTTATGCAATTGATGGCCTTCAGAGAGCCAGGTTTATAATACAAGCCTGAGTGAATCACCCCGGAATTATTGCCGGTTTGGTGTTTTGCCAGTTCATTTTCCTTCTCCAATATCGCTACTGTCAAATCTGGCCTTTTCTGTTTTAGCTTTAGTCCGGTTGCTAATCCCACAATTCCCCCGCCTACAATTACAATATCATATGTCATGCTAGATGCAAATAGGTTTATTTAAATTAAAGATGCTGTTATATGAAGCTACGCAAATATACATCAGAATGATCAATACTTATAGCTCCCAAGGCTTACAATAAAGCCAATTTTAGGATAAACAATTATCCTTCAAAGAGAGTTTTACCAATCGACCTAGTTTATTATAAGGGAGTATGAGGAATAAAGGAATAAGGGAGGAATGATCCAAGGTAATGGGGTGATTTTGCCCAAGCTTTTCTATCTTTCACTAGCTGAGTGGCATAGGTCTGAGAATACCGATTATGTCTTAATATTAGGATATAAATCGCTTTATTGAGTAAATTAGGTATGACTTTTGACAAAATGTGATTTTTACGAAAAATAATTATGAGCGATACAGAAAGCGATAAGGAAGAAGCCAAACGTCAGAAAAATATTGATTCTGAGCTAAAAAAGTCTACTTCGAAATCCAGTGATGGTGCCAAATCTCATGGGGAGATTTTGAAGCAGCAGCTGACGGAGGGTTTGGAAACCTATGATAAGAAAGCCAGCAGTTTATTATTGAGCTCAGTGACCGCTGGCCTGGAGATTGGCTTTAGTTATTTACTTATCTGTACGGTATATTCTTATTTTTCGGATGAAATGTCAGAGGCGGACAGCTATAAGCTGACGGCTTTGGTGTATCCAGTGGGCTTTATTATGGTGATTCTTGGACAGTCTATTTTATTCACAGAGCAGACTTCCTTATTGACCTTGCCGGTGTTAAATAAGAAGAGAAGTCTTAGGAGTTTACTGAAAATCTGGGGGCTGGTGATTAGTGGAAACCTTATTGGTGGGTATACAATTGCTTTATTACTCCTCTGGATCGGTCCAAAACTCGGGATCTTTGACTATGCGGTGGTCGAAAAAATAGCCCTTCATGCCACCGAATACCCTAGCGAAGTCATTTTTACCAGTGCCATTCTTGCAGGATGGTTGATGGGCTTATTGTCCTGGTTGATGTCATCCTCCCGGGATACCTTAAGTAGGATCGTGATTATCTTTATTATTACCGCCATGATGGCCTTCACGGGTCTTCATCATAGCATTGTGGGGAATGTAGAGGTATTTGCAGGCCTGGTAAGCTCACCCAATATTCAATTTGCTCGTTACCTCAACTTTCAATTCTTTGCATTATTTGGAAATGCAGTAGGAGGGGCTGTCTTTGTCGCCTTATTGAAGTACAGAGCTTTTGTATATAATATTGATGTGAAATAATAAGAGGGGAAGGCGAGGAGATGTTGCCTTCCCCTATATTCTTATTCCACATATAGAATAAGTCCTTTCAAGTATTCGGACTCGGGATGGAAGACATTGACAGGGTGATCGGCAGGCTGTGAAAGCTGCTCGAGAATTTTGATGGACCGCCCCACTTGTATGGCTGCAGCAGTGATGGTGTTTGCAAATAGCTTCTTATCCACCACTTGAGAGCAGCTAAACGTAAATAGAATTCCTCCGGGTTTGATATGCTTTAAGGCTTCGGCATTTAGTCTTTTATAAGCCTGCACGGCGCTGTGACGTGCTTTGATGTTTTTGGCAAATGCTGGTGGATCTAAAATGATAAGATCATAATCCTGGTCGATTTCTCGGATATATTTTACCACATCAGCCACCTTAGACTCATGTTTTGCCGTCAAATTAGGGTTTAGCGCAAGATTTTTCTCGGTAAGCTCTATGGCGGCCGCTGATATATCCACTGAATGCACCTCAGTGGCTCCACCCTGAAGGGCTGCTATCGAGAAGCCTCCGGAATAACAAAAAGTATTGAGGACTTTTTTTCCTTTAGAATACTGGCCTACTAGCTTGCGGTTTTCTCGCTGATCGATGAAGAAGCCAGATTTTTGACCTTTTTCCCAGTCGATCTCGTATTTGCTACCACTTTCCAGTACCACCTGATTTTTCGGGCTTCCGTACAGCAACTGGTTTTCAGCTTTTATACTTCCTTTTAGGGTTTCTGAAGACTTATCATAAACCGCTTCCAGCTGGGCGCCATAGACGTTTTGTAAGGCCTTTACGATGGAGTCCCGCTGGGCATACATGCCCATGGTGTACGCCATGAGGACCAGGGTGCCTTGGTAATAGTCGATAATTAGGCCAGGTAACTGGTCTCCTTCTCCATGTACCAAACGATAAGTCGTGGTCTGCTCACTATCGGTAAGACCAATGGTTTTTCGCATTTGGTAGGCTTGGCTTAGCCGCTTGTTCCAGAAAGTATCATCAATCTGAACCTCCTCGAAACTAATGACCCTAACGGTGATAAAACCAGCTTGATAATGGCCAATGGCAAGAAACTCCCCCTTGCTGCAAAGGACTCTTACAATATCTCCATCCTGAATCTGAGGATCAGCTTGTGCGATGGCTCCGGAAAACACCCAGTGATGCCTTCTGCGGATGGATGCATCTTTTCCTTTTTTGAGGGTAATGGCTGGATAATTTTCCATAGTCTTATACTAAAAAAGTCCCTTCATACTGCTCCATCGGAGACGGTACAAAGGGACCTAATATTGTTATAAATTATAATGATTAGCCCTTTGGATACATGCTTTCGCGAAGCTCCTTGATCTCAGCGCTTTCCAGATAATGGTCATAGCTCATCCTTCTATCGATGGTACCATTCGGCGTGAATTCTACAATTCTATTTGCAGTAGATTCTACGAAGGCATGATCATAAGAAGACAGCAATACCGTCCCATTAAAATCAATTATGGCATTGTTGAAGGCAGTAATCGATTCCAAGTCAAGGTGATTTGTTGGCTCGTCCATGACCAGCAAGTTAGGGTTTTGGAGCATCATTTTAGAGATCATGCAACGTACCTTTTCTCCTCCGGAGAGAACCGAAGAGGACTTCAATGTTTCCTCACCTGTAAATAGCATTCGGCCTAGGAAGGTCCTTACATAAGCCTCCTCCTGATTAGAAGAAAACTGTCTTAACCAATCAATAAGATTTTGGTCAGTTTTGAAGTAATCTGAATTGTCATTGGGCAAATAAGCCTTATTGATGGTAACGCCCCATTTCAATTCTCCGGTTTGAATAGGGATTTCGCCCATAATCGTTTGGAAGAATTTATTTACAGCCTGCTTGGTTTTCGAGATAAAAGCAACCTTATCTCCCTTGTCCACCATGAGGTTGACATCTTTGAAATAAATCGTTCCATCATCTTTTAAGCTTAGGCCTTCTGTCATAAAGATCTGATCACCTGCTTCTCTTTCTGGCTTGAAGATGATGCCAGGGTACTTTCTAGTGGAAGGCTGGATTTCATCCACATTCAGCTTTTCTAGCATTTTTTTCCTGGCAGTGGCCTGCTTGGATTTGGCCACGTTTGCCGAGAATCGCTCGATAAACTGCTGGAGTTCTTTTCTTTTTTCTTCTACCTTCTTACCCTGATCGGTTTTCTGCTTTGCCGCGAGTTGGGAAGACTCATACCAGAAGGTATAGTTACCACTATAAATTTTTATTTTTCCAAAATCAATATCCACGATATGCGTGGAAACTGCATCCAGGAAGTGTCTATCGTGAGAAACAACGATCACTAGGTTCTTGAAATTCACCAGGAAGTCTTCTAACCAATTGATAGTATCAGAATCCAGGTCATTGGTAGGTTCATCAAGAATAAGGATATCAGGATTGCCAAATAGTGCCTGAGCAAGTAATACTCGTACCTTTTGGTTACCGGCGAGCTCCTTCATTTGCAGATGGTGAAGGGATTCATTAATGCCAAGTCCAGACAGCATAGAGGCTGCATCAGATTCCGCATTCCAACCATCCATTTCAGCAAAGTCAGCTTCAAGCTCTGAGGCTCTTAGTCCATCAGCTTCAGAGAAATCCTCTTTCATATAGATGGCATCCTTTTCTTCAAGAATAGAATAGAGCTTCTTATGGCCCATGATGACAGTTTTCAGTACTTCCACTTCATCAAAAGCAAAGTGATTTTGGGACAATACCGCCATCCGTTGACCGGGAGTGATATTGATCTGCCCAGAGGTGCTGTCTTGGTCACCTGATAGGATCTTTAGGAAAGTTGATTTTCCAGCACCATTGGCACCTATCACCCCATAGCAGTTGCCAGGCGTGAATTTTAAACTTACTTCATCAAAGAGTGTTCGTTTTCCGAACTTTAAGGATAAATTATCTACTGATATCATGAATTATGAAATTGCTGTTTTACCAAAGCGCAAAGATACAAATTAAATTTTGGCCTCAGAATATTATAAATGTAATAATGCTACAAACTGTCAATAGTTTGCGATTATTTTCCTACTTAACGTTTAGTGGTGATGGATAGGCTTTTATCAACAGTTGGACATTTCAAGGTCCCTTTTTCTGGCTGCCTTTCTTTTGGAGGTATCGATCACTAAGGTCAATAGTCCACCTAGAGCACAAAAGGTCATCATTATCACCATGGGATTTGCGGTGCCATTATGGAAAATACTCACCGCTGCGGATACCACACCCCCCATAGCCATACGGCTGGAGCCCATCAGCGCAGCCGCACTTCCGGCATTTCTAGAAAATGGAGCCAAGGTCAAGGCAGCCGCATTAGGATTGCAGAGTCCATGGCCAGATAGAAATACAAACATGGCCATCACTAAGGTATAGACATTAAACCAATCATTCCAAACCCCCAAAATCAAAAAGAAACCCACAATAGTTTGGTAGGTCAATGCGACTTTTATGATCTGCTGATTGGTGTATTTTTTAAGTAAAATATGGTTCAATTGAGTGGAGCCAATCATCGAAGAAGCTAACAGGGCAAATATCCACCCATATTGCTGCTCTGAAACGCCATAGATATTCATGAAAACATCTGCAGATCCCGAAATATACGCAAAGGGTGTAGCACCAGCGATAGCTCCAATAAGCATATAAACCAGGAATTGGCGGTTCTTAGAAACTTCTATATATTTCTTTACCACCTGAATCGGACGCAAGGAGACTTCCGTATCCGGCTGTGCTCCATCTGGCAAGTAGAAGAAACTGGCGATTAATATCAATGCAGTAATACTGGCTAAAATGGTAAATACCATATGCCAATCATAATGTGCAGTCACATACCCCCCCACTGTCGGGGCTATCATCGGCGAAATAGCGATCACCAGCATCAGCATCGCCATGGCTTGGGCAGTTTTGGTGACTGGGAAAATGTCCCTTACCATCGCCTGAGCAGCGACCATGCCTGCACATCCACCGATGGCCTGCAAAAACCTCATCAAAATGAGGTTTTCCACGCTAGTGCTCATCGCACATCCCAAGGAAGCAATAATATAAATTACCAAACCTACATATAAAGGCTTCTTGCGACCATATCGATCAAGTAAAGGGCCATAAAACAATTGCCCTACCGCGATGCCTACCAGATAACTGGTGAGTGAAAGCTGAACATTGGCAATGGTAGTATCCAGGTTTCTGGCGATCGCCGGAAATCCAGGTAAATACATGTCGATTGAGAAGGGGCTTATGGTACTCAATGCCCCCAAAATCAAAACTACTAATGTATATTGCTTCTTGCTCATGCCCATTTAATGATGGTTACTCTTTCTCAATTCTTCTTATAAATAATTCCAACACCCATTTTTTCTACTAAGTTCATAAAAATGACTAGATATAATTACTTTTTTAATAAGCAATTATGGTTTTTATTACCAACTGAATAATTGTTAAGAATTGGATTTAGTATATCTGAGTTATATGCTGATTATAAAATTGAGTTTTGGGAGGAGGGAAGTCTGGAAATTGACCGCGTTACGCTGGATTAAGTCCAAACTGGCAGGCTATCCCTATTAGGGTTTATTCGCAGCTATCCAATTTCCAAGTTAGCTTGGCTTAGGAAATAATGAATCATTAGTATTAAAACCTAGTGGAAGACGGCATAGGTTGATTCATCGAATCATATTAATCAGTCTATTGAAATTCGTAGGTCTTACTTTGGGGCCAAAGCTATAAAAACAAAAAAGCCTTACAAAATTTGTAAGGCTTTATGCGGAATGGACGGGACTCGAACCCGCGACCTCCTGCGTGACAGGCAGGCATTCTAACCAACTGAACTACCACTCCATTTTTTTTGTCTTTTAGAATTTACTAGCTTTCGCTAATTCTGAGAGACTCAACTTCCAATTCGGAAATCACAATGCTTGAGATTTTAAATCAAAAAAGCTAAGCGGAATGGACGGGACTCGAACCCGCGACCTCCTGCGTGACAGGCAGGCATTCTAACCAACTGAACTACCACTCCGTTACTATTTTGAACAACTTTCGTTGTGCTTTTTCTTTTTGTTTGTCTCAACTCCTCGTTTGAAGTGATGCAAAGGTACTAGTTCTCTTTATGAATGCAAAACATGGGCGAAAAAAAATCCCTCCTTATACCTTACCTGTCTCAATTTCAGTGAAATAAATTTCAATTTATTTTTGTGACAATGCAGAAATAACGACGATAGATTACTATTTCGCCATTTTGGGGAGTATATTTACTTACCATCAGGAGAAAAAAACAGGCTCTACTCCATTTTTTTTATTTTTTTCTAAATAATCATAGGAATATAAAAGGAGCTGAATCTCTGCTATTGCAAAGCATATATTTCAATTTGTTATATTTACAAACTTGGGAAAGAAGACAATTATGGTAAAAAGTAGGAAAGCGTGGGTATTTGCATGGATTTTTTTGAGCAATATTGGCCTTGTTTATTCCCAGACCTCTCCGGACAAACTAATTGATAGCCTTAACCTCACCGAGGGAAGAGAGGAGCGAATCGCTTTAAGTTTAGAGATTGCCTCCAGAATTATGCATACCGACTGGGATCGTACCATCTGGTACCTGGACTTGGCGGAGAAAGAGGCGCGCAAAACTCCCGATGAGGAGCTCAACCTTGCTAAGGTATATATGGGAGCTGCCAAAATATATCATTCTAAAGATGCCTTGGATATTGCTCTCGATTATTATCTCAAAGCCTATGAAATCTATAATTCCCATGATAAGGTATTGGAGGTAGCTAAAATAGAAAATAACCTTGCTATCATCTATGCCCAAGGGAATAACCCTGAAAATAGCCTTCAGTTTTTTGAGCATGTCTATCAAAATCAGGTAAACAATAAGGATACCATCAATCAGGTGAAGGTGTTGAATAATATGGGCACGCTTTACTTAAAGGAAAATGTGGATTCTTCTTTGTATTATTTTGGCAAAGCTCTCGATATCCTGCAATATATAAAGCGGAAAGACCTGGATATCTATGTATATACCAATTTTGGAAGAGCTTATGGTCTCAAGGGTGATTCTACCATGGCCACGATGTATTTTCAGAAAGCCAGCTCTCTACTGGACGAGGAACTTGACACCTCACTAAAAACTTTTGTGTTTCAGTCTTTAGCGGAATATCACCTTGGAAATGATAATCTGGAGGCTGCAATAGCTAATGGTCTCAAGGGAATAGGGCTTATCAAAGAAGATCTGTATAATTTTACTGGGCAGCGATTTAGCCAGATTCTTTACCACGCTTATTTAGGACAGGAAGATTACCCCTTAGCAGCGCGATATTTCCAATTATATGATGGCATCAGAGATAGTCTCAACGTAGAAGAAAAGGCCGTCAATCTGGAGCGATTGAGACTCGAACAAGATTATAAGAGCCGGGAGAAAATAGAGGAGTTGAGTGAAGATAAAAGGAAATCACAACTATATGTAGTGGGGCTTTTACTGGTTATAGGAATACTAATCCTGACGATCTTGCTGATTAGGTATAGGAATAGCAGCATCAAAAATCAATTGGAGAGAGAAATCCTTAATAGAAAGCAGGAAGATCTAAAACAAAGCCTAGATGCCAAAAATAAGATGTTGGTGGGCAAGGCTATGACCGAAATTCATCGGGCCGATATCATCAATGGAATCAGCGATGACCTGAAGGAATTAAAGCTGAATTCTGGTAAAAGGGAAACTCAGGAGGCTATCGATTATATTCAACGGCGTCTGCAGAAAAATGAAAACACTCAGATTTGGAAGGAATTTGAAATTAGTTTTGAGCAGGTGCATCAGTCTTTTTATGAAAACCTAAATAAGCAACACCCAAACCTGAGCCCCAAGGACAGGAGGCTTTGTGCCCTGCTTTCTTTGGACCTAAGTACCAAGGAAATTTCACAAATTACGGGTCAATCTTTCAAGTCCGTAGAGAATGCTCGCACTCGGTTGAGAAAAAAGCTGGAAATCACACATGAGAGGCTTAATATTTCCACTTATTTGAATACTTTTTCAGCAGATAGCCCTATTGAATAATATTTAATTAAAACACTGATAGTCTATACCTTATTGTTTTTTGAGTGCTAGGTGAGTGGTCACTTTTTACCACTTAGTGTTTTTACGGTAGTCCTTTTTTTTTCTACTCCATTTTTCCAAGGTAATTTAATGTTCATTATAGGAAAATGAGAGTTTCATAATCTATTTGCTGCTTTTTATATTCTTTAAGCCAAGCAATGATTTAAGCTGAAACGAAAAATAATCACACTAATTATTTATACCAACTGCTGAGTTTGATGAGTAGAAATTCAGAAGGCAAAGTGTACTCCTTTGTCTTTGGATATTTCTGGGAAATTACGAATTGACAAAAAATGAAAAGCACTCATCCAGATTGAAAATAGTAGCAAAGCATTAAAAGAGTTTGACGAAGATATATGGTTTCATGGCCAGGTTCAGGGAAGTCTATATCCCTGTGATGGTACTCTGTTATTTAGAGAAAAATATGGATATCATGACACCATGTTTAGGTAGTTATTTAGGACTACGGTTGAGAATAGAAATTAGGTAGAATTCATAAGTACCCATCACAAACCTTATTTGACCCAAGGGGCAGCAGCAATGTTTCCTCACATTTTAATAAAGTATTCAAATTAAACCAGTTACAGTATGAAACACAAATACTCCAGAGCACGATTAGTACTGCTTTTGCCAGTGTTTTTTGTTTGTTCCCTAAGTATGGCCCAATCTCCATTTGAGACTAAGCAGAATGGCAATGCTGCCACTGCTGTGAAGGGACCAGAAGAGGAATACAGCAAAAAAGCGAGTGCTGAAGTGGTGAAAAGCCTTAACCAAATCGATTCGGTTTTATTCGACGATCAGGCAGAGATTAAAGGAAAAGAATTCTCTGATGAGGAGAGGGCTGTTTTTTTGCAACAGATGCAGGAAAGCCAAAAGTTTTCGACTGGCAATCTTGGATACAGTTCGCGACTAATCAATGAAGCGGACACCTCGGGAACCAAATTATACACTTTCGCCAAAACGGCTAAACTGAGTTCACAAAATGTCTTTGAGGTGCATAGAGATGCATTTGTATTGGCAGAAGAGGACAGAATGGAGCTGAAGTCAAGTTCTTCCAATTATGGAAGGAATCTCGCTACCTATCAGCAATTGCATCATTCAATTCCTGTGGAAGGGGCTATCTATAAAGTTCGTGAAGGAAAGGAAAAAATAGAAGCCTTTGGATTTATAGCCAAAAATATAGAGGTCAATAACCGTTATAGCCTTACTGCTGAGCGAGCACTGGATCGGGCATTGGCTTCTGTAAATGCAGATACTTATGTTTGGGAAAGTGAAAAGCTTTCTTCCTTGGTACGCAGTGATTTGAGTAAAAAGCCCTCAGGTGAATTGGTCTACGTAGGACCTAATTTTTCTTCTGCTTTATCAGAATATCACCTTGCTTGGAAATTTGATATTCTTGCGATCAGCCCACAATCCAGCCAAACCATCTATATAGATGCCAGCTCGGGAGAGGTAATACTTTCATTGAACTTGCATATGGATGCTCAGGTACCTGGAAAAGGGAAGAGCCGTTACTCAGGCTCAGTAAATTTCAATACAGAGCAATATTCGGATGGATTTCGACTGGAAGCTATCCAAGGAAAGCATGGCGTTCCGATCTATACCCTGAATATGAACCATGCCACCTGGCCAGTAGATGAAGTGCTTACCGACTTCGTAGATGAGGATAATAACTGGGACGATCTATTCAATGAGAATCATGACGAAGCAGCGATTGATATCCACTGGGGTATGCAAAAGACGGTGGATTATTATTCAGAAAAATTCAATAGAAACAGTGTGGATGGCCAGGGAATGACTGTTTTTGGGCTAGCACATTATGGTGAAAATGTATCCAATGCTTCTTGGACGGGCGGTTGGGCTCAGTTTGGAGATGGCAATGGTACTCCCTATGTAGGCTTAGGAATCACCGCGCACGAACTTACCCATGCGGTCACCCAATTCACCGCCAATCTGACCTATTCTGGGGAATCTGGCGCCCTAAATGAATCCTTTAGTGATATTTTTGGTGTGTCCGTTGAGTTTTATGTGGGCAAAGACTCCAAAGAAGATATATGGTTGCTAGGAGATGAGCTGTACCGCTATGGAAGCTTAAGATCAATGAGTGATCCTAATTCTCAAAGCCAGCCAGATACCTATGGAGGGAAATATTGGGCCAATCCTGCGAATACGAATGTGGATAATGGTGGAGTCCATATCAATAGCGGGGTTTCCAATTTCTGGTTTTACCTTCTTAGTGAAGGTGGTGATGGAGTCAATGATAATGAAGAAAGCTACTCGGTCACTGCTATAGGCCTCGAAAAAGCGGAGAAAGTAGCTTATATAACCCTAAGCGAATACCTCTCTCCAGCTTCAAGCTTTGCTGATATGCGTCAGGCTACTCTCATGGTGGCAGAAGACCTATATGGCCTTGGCTCCGAAGAGTATATTCAAATAACCAATGCCTGGCATGCCGTAGGGGTGGGTCCTGCCTATGCTGACCGACAGATCCAATTAGTTTCTTATAAGGTGCCTCAGACCACCTGTGGTCCTCTTTCGGGTTTTGAGCCTTATTTTATCACGGTTAGAAACACTGGGACTAAGGAAATTAAGGCCTATGAGGTGTTGAATTATAAGTTGAGAGTGGTTTTACGTTCCGGGTTTAGGTTAATAGAGATCTATTCAAATGATGGAAAAACGGTCTTTCCAGTTGATGTCCCTGTGGGTGGCGAAGCTGTGATTTCGGTTCAGGATGATATTCCATATATTGTACATACTGTGGCCACGAATTTGGTGGAAGTGAATTTAGATTTTGATCCTATAGAGGAATTCACTGCCCTCAAAGGCGTCGGCTTTATCTCAGAACTGGCCGTATTACCAGCGGTTCCAGCCTTTGACCTTTCCTTGGTGTCGGTGAATCTTCCCCAAACCAAAGGAGAGGCCTTACCCTCCAATTATTCTCTTTCTTTTAATATTGCCAATAATGGCTGTGAAACTATCCCTTCCGGAGATACGATCGCGGTGGGTTACACTAGTCCTATGGCGGAGATGGATACCTTATGGACCAAGCATTTGCTTACTAGCGACTTCATAGGTAAGTCTGAGATGGTGATCACCTTCGATAGCCCATTGGATCTGTCCACTGCAGGCTTGCACACCATTAATGGTATGGTGGCTTATGATAAGGATCCGGTGAAATCAAATAATACGACCTCTGGGGCCATCTATAACGGAATGATCGCAGAATTTCCCTATGAGGAAAATTTTGAAGGGACGCCAGGCGGATGGACCACGTCCTCTTTGGCCACTACCCAGAAATGGACATGGCAACCTTTCTCTTCAAAATTCCGGGGAATTCCCTCTAAGTATATGTGGGGAACGATCAATTATGGTGTTAGCAATTTGATATTGCCTAATGCTGACTTCACTTTGGAGTCACCCTTATTAGACTTTACGAATATTGCCTCTCCGCTAATGGAGTTTGATATGCTATGGTTGTTTACCACTGGATATGATGGTTTGATCATTGAGTACTCTGATGACCTAGGCCAGACCTGGCATAAGGCCACAAATGTAGATTATTATAGCACCAGACATTTCAATGATCTTGCAGAGGGTCCTTGGTTTTCAGGCGTGCATACCATCACGAGTGAGCCTCCATTGGTAGCCCACCTGGAGGAGCTTGCTGGTAAGGTGGGGATGGTCCGTTTTAGAGTATTGATGGATGATAGTCCGGAAAACTTTATTGGTGCCTATGTTGATAATATTGTTATCCGTGAGGCGCCAATGGATATTGAGGTAATAGCGGCTGATTTTGATGCAGGAAATTGCACAGTAGATCAGGCAAATGGTAAAGTGAATTTGAGTTTTATCAATAATTTTATTACCTCCAAGGAAGAATTGGAAGTTACTGCGCAGGTAATTTATGCGGATAGCTTGAACTTGGGCACGCTTAGTGAAACCTTAAGTTTCGACTTTAAAGGATTTAAGGACACGGTGCATTATACCCTTCCTGGTGTATTAAATTTTGACGCAGCTGGGGAATATGAAATTATAGTTTCTGTACGGTCTACTGGTGAGGTAGAAGATTATTTGCCAGAAAACAATAGCTATATTTTCCATGTAGATATCTGGGAAAATGAAGATCTGAAGATAGCAGAGCTTCCTTATAGTATGGATTTTGAAGGAGAAGACGGCTATAAAGGCTGGAGAACTTTCGAAAATGAAATGGCTAACGGCTGGCAGATTGGGGATAGAAAAGCCCTTGGTTCACCAGGATGGTTTATAGCCGATCATACGCAGTTTATGGCAAGTAATGATGACGTCTGCAACTGTGATGCCTCAGAGGATATGTTGGTTTCCCCGATTTTTGACCTCAGCAAGTATTCTGAAGCTTATTTGGCTTTTGACGCTTATGCAGACGCTTTGAGGTTGTCTGATGGATATGTGAAAGTGAGCACCGATGGCGGACTAACGTGGGAGACCATCATGACCCTACCGTATATCAGTGCGTGGATAGAGTATGACTTGGATCTAAGTACCTATGCAGGCCAGTCTTGTGTGCAGATTGCTTTTCATCATGATGATAATGGCTTGTTTGCCAGTGGATTTGCGGTGGATAATATAGTGGTAAGAAGCACGAAATTTGATTTTACCGTGACTGATTTGGTGGCCCCAGAGTTTGTGTATCTGGATGCCCCTTCACATCAATTCTTCCTCTTAGCCAAAAACAACAGTTATGGCGATGTGCTCAACTCAAAAGTGGAGTTTACCATCCTCAGGAATGGAACGGCAATAGGAGAGGCGATCACGCAGGAGATAAATACAAGCCTTGCCCAAAATGAAAATGTGATATTAAACCTTGAAAGTATTCCGGAATTAGAAGTCGGTAAATATGAGTTGCAAGCCACTTTATTGGTAGATGGAGAGGTGGATATCACAGATAATATGGCTTCAGCTTTCTTTGAGGTGATAGCCAAGGCACCACTGCTTACAGAGATCACCTTCAGTGATTTTGAGCAAGGACCGGTATATGGAACGATGGGCTGGATCAGTAATGAAGGCTCGGAGAACTATCCGTTTAAAGTATTGACTCAGTTTGAGAATCCTAACCTGAGCATGCCGAAGACTGATCACACAGGTGATAAGCCGGCCACCTTATTATACAATCAATTGGAAGGGGTTAAGTTTTATGGAGAAGTAATCAGCTCTTTCTATACCCTTCCTAATAGTGCATCAATGGAATTCTATTATGCGATGCAATCCAATGTCCTCAATGCTCTAATGCTGGATGTGAAAGTCCCCGGAGGAGAATGGGAATTGGTTTGGGAAGTGAATAATAATGGCGTCTATGTAGATCGTGATTGGATAAAAGCCGTGGTTAATCTTACCGAATATAGCGGCAAACAAGTGATGTTCCGTTTCCGACATGCCAAAGCTGGCGGTTATTCTTATATGCAGCTAGATGATATCAGCGTAAAAGAAGGAGACCTGGCAGATATTGCCATCGAACTACTAAGCCCGAGAGATGTCTGCGGATCTGAAGACGTGTTTTCTGTGAAAGTATCGAATAAGGGAAATATCGCAGTCGGAACCAATGCGGTAGTTCTTGATCTGCAGTACTTCAATACAGGAGAAATCTTAACAGAAACCGTGGAAGCGGGGATCCCAGTAGGTGGAAGTGTTATTTATACCTTCAAAAGCCCGCCAACCTTGGAAAACAAAGGTGATTCTCATGTCTTTAACCTGCATGCTACCATGAAAAATGAAAGTGTGGTGGATAATAATGATGTTGCCAACTTTGTTTACCAAAATGTAGGAAGCGATTTCACGATATTTGATACGACCACCGTGCATACTTATAGCGGTCAGGCCAAATTCCTGGATGCGAATAAGAATGTATTGTTTCATGAGCTGCGTGCAGCATCTTTTACCTGGAATACTGGTCAGACCACCGAATCCATTATGGTGACGGAGCCTGGTGTGTACACTGTATCGGTGAAATTTGAAAATGGATGTGAACGTTCTGAATCGATTGAAATTATCTTTGATGATTTTGCGAATGAAATGGTCGCTGGCCAACTATGTGGTCCGGATGTGATCCTCGAGCCGGGCGATTACAGCTCTTACCTATGGTTTGATGGATCCACAGAACCTATCTATATCGCCAAAGAGAATGGTGAATATTATGTGACCGTGTATAATGAACATGGCCTAGGTAAGACGCTTCGTACAGAGGTGGCAATAATGGATAATCCGTCTCCAGCAATCATCCGAAAGGACCTGGAGCACCTGAGCACCAATTTGGAAGCTAGCACTTACCAATGGAAAATCAACGGTAGAGTAATTCCTAACGCGAATAAAGCCTCAATTGTGGCCTTGTGGGAAGGTATATACACCTTGGAAGTACTCAATTCGACAGGATGTATCAGCGAATCTACGCCAGTATATGGACATGGATTGCTGGTAGGTAAAATGGTGAAAACATTTAGAGTTTTCCCAAATCCAACCGATGGAGAGTTGAATATTTTCCTTGCGGATAAGGTGGAAGGCCTGACCATGATCAATATCTACAGTAGTGATGGTCAAGTGAAGTATTCAGAGGAGTTTGCCTCCATACCTGAAAAACTTGATCTTAGTCAGTTGAGTCCGGGGACCTACATTTTAGAGTGTATCGTTCAGGGTGAGAAATTTACGGCTAAGGTGATCAGGAAATAACCGATCCATAATGGTGAAATTTTTGGGTGAGCCTTGACCTCTGTCGGGCTTACCCAATTCATATCAAACGATCCTAAAGATGAAAAAATATATTTTAATTGCATGCGCAGTATTAATGAGCTTCGCAAGCCAGGCCCAATCCTCTAATATGGGGATAGGTATTAAAGTTGGTTATAATTCCAGCTCCATGAAAAACTCCGGGGATATCATTACCACCTCTGGCAAAAGTGGAATAAGCTTTGGACTAATGGGGCTTATTCCGATCAGTGGAAACTTGGCATTTCAGCCTGAGGTTTTATATTCCCAGCAAGGAGCCGAACAGGAATATTCCTCAGGTGGCTTTAGCTATAAAGGCACGATGTCGATGGATTATATCAATGTTCCCCTGATGCTGACCTACACTGTTTTTAAGGGTGTTGCCATTCAGGCAGGTCCGCAGATTGGCTTCTTAATGTCCGCAAAGAATGATTATGAGGACAATTATCTAGGATACCAGGATGGTGACGAGCTCGACATTAAAGACCTGAGCAATGATCTTGATATAGGCCTAAATCTTGGCCTTGGTTATACTTTCATGGAGAAATATTATGTGGATGCACGGTACAATATGTCGTTTTCGGAGCTGTTTCCCGACCAGGAGGGACTAGGATTCGAACAAGCAGACTTCAAAAATAGAGTGTTCCAAATTTCTGTGGGATATCGATTTAAATAACACTTGCTCAATAAGGATCTCGAAAGGATCAAAAGGGGACTAAAGGCCTCATTTACTAACAATTGAGCGAAACTCAATTAATTGTTGACAACCTATTGATTTTCTCGAAAAGCCACTCTAAACGTTTAGGGTGGCTTTTTTATGGCTTATTACGAAGGCTGTAAAAGTAGAATTATTTGCAGGTAAATGTTGCTTCTATGGTTCAGTTGCGAGGAGAAAAGCAGAAATTCAGGATGTATTTTCTTACATTTGAAGGGGGATTTGATAAGCCATTGCAGTTTAGGGCAAAATAGATTTCACCACCCGAAAAAAACCGACATCATAAGATTAATAAGACACCGTCTATTGTGGATGAGGTTAAAGGCTCAGTTTACTTTTTTCATAGTAGGGAAATATAAAATATAAATGGAAAATCAAGTTTCAACAGAGGGAATATTACAAGCAAGCAAGGTGCTGGAAAGCTTGGTCACCAAGACTGCTTTGCAGCATAATCAACAGCTTAGCGAGGAATATGGCTGTCAGGTGTATTTAAAGCGTGAGGATTTGCAGGCGGTACGCTCCTACAAAATACGTGGGGCATTCAATAAGATGTCCTCCCTGACAGAGGCCGAAAAGGCCCGTGGGGTAGTCTGTGCCAGCGCCGGTAATCATGCTCAAGGTGTGGCATTTGCCTGCAATATGCTGGGTATAAGAGGAGCGATATTTATCCCTTCAACCACCCCCAGCCAAAAAGTCAGTAGGATGAAGCTCTTTGGCAAGGATCAAGTGGAGATTATTCTAGCAGGAGATACTTATGATGATGCTTACTTAAGTGCAGCACAATTTTGCAAAGAAAAAGAAGCGGTATTTGTACACCCTTTTGATGATCCTAAGGTGATTGAGGGGCAGGGTACCGTAGCCAAGGAGATTTTAGATGATGCGGATTTTCCGGTGGACTTTTTATTCTTACCGATTGGTGGCGGAGGCTTGGCTTCCGGAGCTTCAGTTTATTTCGACCAGTACAGCCCAGAGACCCAGCTGATCGGTACGGAGCCTGAAGGGGCGCCATCCATGAGCGAAAGCATCAAAGCAGGAGAAAATCTGGTGTTGGAGGATATTGATGGGTTTGTGGATGGAGCGGCAGTGAAGAAGGTGGGAGACCTTCCATTTTCGATTTGCTCCAAAAGCCTTGATGAAATGATCAGAGTCCCTGAAGGCAGGATATGTACCACTATTCTTAATTTGTATAATAATGAGGGAATTGTGGTAGAGCCAGCCGGAGCGCTTACTTTGGCCGCATTATCCCTATATGATAGGGAGAAGATTAAGGGCAAAAACGTGGTTTGTGTGATCAGCGGAGGTAATAATGATATCATGCGAACGGCAGAGATCAAAGAAAGGTCTCTTATCTATGAGGGGGTAAAGCATTATTTTATGATCCAATTTCCCCAAAGGCCTGGTGCGCTTAAGGATTTCGTCTCTAAGATCCTGGGGCCCAAGGATGACATTGCTTACTTTCAATTTACGAAGAAAAACTATAAGGAAAATGGCCCTGCAGTGGTAGGAATTGAGCTAAAAGATCCAGCGGACCTCGCAGGAATCTTCCAACGTCTCAAAGAATATCGATTTAAATATAATTACCTGAACGAAAATCTGGACCTCTTAGCACTATTGAGTTAATAGGTGAATCGCTATTACTGTGAGAATCAATTTGGAGTTGGAGGTATTTGCCCTTCGTTCTCACCTCATTCATCCCTATCTATAGCATGGGACAGGAACTAGCGTTACGCACAAGATGGTGATTGATATAGGATTGGCCCTGCTAATTATATTTGTAAAAAGCCTATAATGGCAAATATACTTTTGAGTATATTAGTGATTCAAACTGAAAATAAATCTTATGAAAGTATTTTTAAATTTTGTCAACAAGACGCTCAAAGGAGGCTTGTTTTTTATTCTGCCTCTGATGTTATCCATCGTATTGTTGGAGAAGGTGCTTCATATCATTCAACCAGTGGCCTATAAAAGCTCGCATTGGCTGCATCCTGATCAGGAGAAGGTTCTTGATTTCAGCTATGTTTTGGCAGTGGTGATACTGGTGGTAGTATGTTTTTTTATGGGGCTGGTGGCGTCCTCGGCGATTGGGGCGGGCATGATTGCATGGATTGAAAATAATATTCTGACGATGTTTCCTGCTTATCGACTGATGAAAAGCACCTTTCAGTCCGCTGCAGGCATAAGAGATGGCGATCATCTTCCGGTGGTTTTGGTGCCTATGGATGGCTTAGTGCTTGGCTTTTTGGTGGAGGAACTTCCTGATGGAGATAAATTGATTTTTGTCCCGGGCTCACCCGACCCTTGGTCAGGCAATTTGATCATCTATAAAGACAGTCAAGTTAAACACACCTCTCTGACTCAACCGGAGGCATTGAAGATCTTGAAGCAGACGGGGATAGGGGTAAAGGATAAGCTGCTGAGTGGAATATACCAAAATCAAGTGAAATGATCAGGTCTGACCTGATGTTTTTACGATTTTGAAAATAAACTACGATTTTTTCTTAAATATTGCAGGAATACTACCTAAATTCAACTTCTTGATATGTAAATAATTATCCAATAAAGTTGAAGAATTAGCCGTTGAACTGAGCTTGGATTTCGAAAGTCAGGTAGTCCAATCATTTTAGTTCGGGATAATATTTTTATCTTTGTCTAGAAATAAAATTTAAGGTATGGTCTTAGAATTTGAAAAGCCAATTGCTGACTTAGAGCTTAAGCTTCAAGAAATGAAGGATTTGGCAAAAGGCAAGGATATTGATTTGTCTGGCGACATCAACTCATTGGAAGAAAAAATACAAACTTTGAAAAAAGAGACATTCCAGAATCTAACCAGATGGCAACGTGTCCAATTGTCCCGGCATGCAGATCGTCCTTATGCTTTGGATTATATCTATGAAATCACCAACGATTTTATAGAAATCCATGGTGATAGGACTGTGAAGGATGATAAGGCCATGATAGGTGGCTTGGGAGATCTTGATGGACGTAGCGTAATGTTCATTGGCCAGCAGAAAGGTAGAAATACCAAACAAAGGCAAGAGCGTAATTTTGGGATGGCCAATCCGGAAGGCTACCGAAAGGCTCTGCGTCTGATGAAGATGGCCGAGAAATTCGGTAAACCTATCGTAACTTTGATCGATACTCCTGGTGCTTTTCCAGGACTCGAAGCAGAGGAACGTGGTCAAGGTGAGGCAATCGCCCGAAATATCCGAGATATGTTCATGCTGAAGGTTCCGATCATCTGCATTATCATTGGTGAAGGTGCCTCTGGTGGAGCTTTAGGAATAGCCATCGGTGATCGAGTAATGATGCTTGAGAATGCCTGGTATTCAGTGATTTCTCCAGAAAACTGCTCCACTATCCTTTGGAGAAGTTGGGATTATAAGGAACAAGCCGCTGAAGCCCTGAAGCTTACCGCTTCCGATATGCTCCAAAATAAATTGGTCGATGCCATCATTCCGGAACCACTCGGTGGGGCTCATAAGAACCTACAAGGAATGGCGGCTACCTTGAAATCAACCATCCTGGAAGCACTCAAGGAACTGGATAAAATGAAGGTCGATAAGAGAATAGAAGCTAGAATAGACAAATTCTCAAAAATGGGCGTTGTAAACGAATAGATATTATCCATAAGTTATATATCAAAAAGCCTCCTTCTATCAAAGGGAGGCTTTTTTAGTGTATAGGGTAAAGATAATTGGGTAATCTAGAAGTATCTAGAAAGCAAGCCCTACTTTGGGTGAGTTTCTATGCAAAGTGTAGCATTGTTTTTTCCGGGAAATAGGTAGGGCTCGAGCGTTTTGACTTTATTACCTTCTTGATCAATCGGAGCCGGGTAAACCATTGCACTTTATTAGGATAAAGAATCCATGGTCAAACGAGATGGAATTTGTATTTTGATAGCCATTCAGTATGGACAAAAAATAATATAATATAACCATGCAATTACATGTAATTGATACAGGCTATTTCAAACTTGATGGAGGGGCGATGTTTGGAGTGGTACCGAAGGCCTTATGGCAACGAACCAATCCTGCGGATGAAAATAACCTCTGCACTTGGGCCATGCGCTGCTTACTGGTCGAGTCTGGCGATCGTTTAATATTGATTGATAACGGCATCGGCGATAAGCAGAGCGAAAAGTTTTTTAGCCATTATTACCTTCATGGGGATAGCAACCTGCGGTCCTCCCTCCATAAGGCCGGTTTTGATGAAGGGGAGGTGACGGATAATTTTCTTACTCACCTACATTTTGACCATTGCGGTGGAGGGGTGAAATATAAAGAAGGAGGTACTGTACCAGAAATGGTCTTTGGGAATGCAAAGTATTGGAGCAATAAAGCGCATTGGACATGGGCTACTGAACCTAACGATAGGGAAAAAGCCTCGTTTTTGACTGAGAATTTATTGCCAATGCAGCAGAGTGGACAGCTGCATTTTCTCGAAGCAGAAGCAGGTCAGTTTATAGATGATTTCTCCTATATTACCGTGGATGGCCATACGGATAAACAAATGCTTCCCAAATTGTCCTACAAGGGTCATACGGTAGTTTTTGTGGCGGACCTATTGCCCTCAGTTGGTCATATTCCTCTTCCCTATATAATGGGATATGACACCAGGCCGCTGTTGACCCTAAAGGAGAAGGAGGCATTTTTGAGAGAAGCGGCAGAGCAAAAATATATTTTATTTCTAGAACATGATCCAAATAATGAATGCTGCACAGTAAAAATGACTGAAAAGGGTGTACGTTTGGATCAAACATTCAAGTTAAGTGAACTCTGAACATAGCATTGGTATTGCGCTTTCTGGCGGTGGAGTCCGTGGAATTGCGCATTTAGGGGTCTTAAAGGCCCTGGAAGAAATTGGTATTAAGCCCGGTAGGGTAAGTGGTACCAGCGCTGGAGCCATTGTAGGGGCACTTTACTGCCAAGGATTAAGTCCAGATGAGATCTTTGATATCATCCAAAGAACCAAATATTTCAAATTTCTAAGGCCCGCCATCAGCTGGACTGGAATACTGAAAATGGATATTTTGGAGGAGTTATTTAAGCTGTATTTGCCAGAAAACACCTTCGAAAGCCTTAAAATCCCCCTTACTATTACTGCCACTGAACTCAGTAGAGGCAAGGTGGTGTATTTTAGTCGTGGGGAATTGATTAAGCCACTGATGGCTTCCTGCTGCATACCGGGGATGTTTGATCCCATTCTGATTGAAGGAAAATATTATATTGATGGAGGAGCCTTGAATAATTTGCCTGTCGAACCCTTGGAAGGGCGATGCGTGGACCTCATAGGTGTCAACTGCAATCACCTCCAGGAGGTTCATACCGTGGGGAATATGAAGGCTTTGATAGAGCGTACTGTGATCATGGCCATGAATTATAATGTTTATTCAAGAAAGAATAAATGTGATTTTTTTATTGAGCCGCAGGGATTAGCGCGTTATGGAGTGTTTGATATCAAAAAGGCAAAGGATATCTTTGTTGCCGGATATGAATCGGCCCAGCGATTTATAAGTTATAACGATGGATTAGCAAAACTGGGAAGCCAATCCAAATAATAGTGAATGTGATGATGAAATTATTAGCCCGATTTGTCTTTTGGATTACTGGATGGAAGGTCGCAGGATCGTTTCCAGCAGGCCTCAAAAAGGCAGTGATGATCGCAATACCTCATACTAGCAATTGGGATCTGCTATACGCCAGGGCTGCTTTTTATATTATGGAAGTGCCAGTAAGATTTACCATCAAAAAAGAAGTGATGGTCGGGCCATTGGGCTGGCTGATTAAGGGCCTGGGAGGCATGGCCATTGACCGTAAAAGGATGGCTGGCCGTAGCAAACAGACCTATACAGAAGCCATGATTGACCTATTGCAGAAGAGCGATGAAATGGTAATGATGGTCACCCCAGAGGGAACGAGAAGTTATGCCAAACGATGGAAGTCTGGTTTCTATCATGTAGCTCTTGGAGCTGAAGTGCCTATCGTTATCGGGTTTTTAGATTATAAGAATAAAAGAGCTGGGGTGGGACCTGTAATTTATCCAAATGGAAATATGGATGAGCAGATAGAAGAAATGAAAGCCTTTGGCCGTACGGTGGAAGGAAAGTACCCCGATCAGGGAATCCGGTAATCGGTAGGACCAAAGCTTTAGCCGCCCCATGCTAAGCTTGTAGTATTATCATGAAAGGGCTCCAATGCTTAGGGTTAGGGGATGTTTTGCTTAAAATTGAATTTTATATTGACTCGAGCCAAATGATTTTAGCCATGCAGCCAAATTATTTGACCGGGTACATTTTGATAATAATGAGTAAAAACGATCTCAAAGGCAAACATTTCTCTGGAGAGGTGTAAGAATAATACGGTGGGATCTTTTTTAAAGATTATCACCTTTTATTAGAGTAGGCAAAAGCTAAAACGAAGAAGAATCCTCTGTTTTTAATATACTACTTTTAGGCAAATAAGTGGGGAAGGGGATGGCTGATGAATTGAGTTTATAGGATGCCTGTCCTTGCCATTTTGATAATTTGTTTAATTTTTAAGTAATTTCATATTTCTAAAATCGTAAGGCATACAATTTGTTCTATCGGTAGAAAATCTGTCCTGTTATGATGAAAAAGCTAAAAAATCTCACCATTTTTAATATTTTGAAAGATAGTGTCATGGCATTCGGCAAAAGCGATTCCATGACATATGCGGCCAGTATAGCATTTTACACCTTATTTAGTATGCCAGCTTTGCTGGTTATTTTATTAAATATCGGGGCTACATTCTACAATAAAGGAGCGGTGCGAGAAGAGCTTCTAGCTCAGATTTCCAATTTGAGTGGAATGGAAACTGCCGAGATGCTGGATGAGATTATTTATAATGCTTCCTTTGATGCGGATGGATTTGTGGCTAAGGCTATTGCCATCGGGGTGTTGATTTTCAGTGCAACGACCGTCTTTGTGAGTTTGCAGAATAGCATCAACCATATCTGGCATATCAAGCCTAAGCCTGAAAAGGGCATAATAAAATTCATAGTAAACCGTCTATTAAGCTTTTCGATGGTTGGAAGTATTGGCTTTGTACTTTTGGTATCGCTGGTCATTGATGCTTTAATTGTGGTGTTTTTCAATCAGCTCAGCATGCTGGTGGAAGGATTATCCTCCTTTTTGGCAGCTGTTACCAATTTCGTGTTGACGCAAGCCTTGATGGTGTTGATCTTTGGACTGATGTATAAGATTCTGCCTGACGCCAAGGTGAAGTGGCGCTCCGTATGGTTTGGGGCCATTAGTACCATGGTGCTTTTCGCATTGGGTAAATACCTCATCGGCTTCTATTTGGGCAATAGTGATATTGGGAGCGCTTATGGCGCAGCAGGCTCCTTGGTGATCTTCTTGGTGTGGGTTTATTATTCTGTCATTATATTCCTCTATGGGGCGCAGGTAACGTTTTATATAGCAGAAAATACAGGCAGGGGAATCCGGCCTGTAAAGCATGCTGTGAAAATAGAAGTGACCGAAATAGATGATACCGATATCCCTGACTCGCTGGATCCTAAGACGTAAAGCCGCCGTCCACAGTGAAGATACTTCCAGAGATATAACTGGCGGCTGGAGAGGCTAAGAAAAGGGCTAATGCGGCAACCTCTTCCGTTTTGGCTAGGCGCTTGATTGCTAAACGCTTCATGATTGTCTCCAAGTGTTGATCATTATTCCATAAAGCCTCGCTAAACTTGGTCTTCATCACCCCTGGACATATAGCGTTTACGCGTACCTTCTGATTTCCCCATTCCTTAGCAAAGACCTTCGTGAGGGAGTTTAATGCAGATTTACTTACACTATAGAGGCCTAGGAAGGGTTCTGGAGATAGGGCGCCTATCGAGCTTATATTTATAATAGAAGCATTAGAGGACTTCCTTAAATGGGGCAGGCAGAGTTTGGAGAGTTCGAAGGGGGCTTTGACATTCACCGCCATGATCTTATCAAATACCTCGAGACTAGCTTCATGAACCACTCCCAAAAAAGGATTTGTACCTGCGTTATTCACTAAAATATCGATCTGACCATAGGTCTCAATAGTTTTATCCACCAACATTGGTAATTCAGCCATATGACCTACATTGCAGACAAAGCCGGTAACCTCATAGCCTTTATCATTCAACCTGCTAGACACCTTATCCAATTTACCTTGATTTCTGCTACAAATAACAACTTTTGCTCCTGCGGCTGCTAAAAATTCGGCAATGCTCAAGCCTACTCCCTCCGATCCACCTGTAACTATTGCAACTTTATCATTTAATGAAAACAATGCTGACAAATCCATATCTTACTCTTTTCTTAGTGAAAAATCATATTGAATAAGATAACGATTTTACATAACTATTATTAGGTTTTTGGTATTATTTTTAATTGATTTTATATGAAGAAATAGGTGTCGAATAGGGCCTCAGTTCTTCTAAAAATGGGTTTCATTGATTTTTTGAGAGAGAGATTAGCTTAGGGGTTAAAAGTAGCCCTGATTTTATGTTTCGTGAATATTAATTCAGCAAAATAAGGATAAAATTAAACGTAAAAAAAAAGGGCAGAACGGTAATATTACCTGTTCTACCCCTGCTGTTTTTTTTGGATTTCTTAGAATAAAGACCCTTGGATAGCCTTTGGCCGCTGGGACTGGACAGTTCCCTTGAGCATATCATGGATTAATTTAATGAATCCGGTTTGCCAATTCTCCTGGCTTATCTTTACTTCCTTATTTTCATATTCTATCGGACCTCGCAGTCGCTCATAGCCAATCATCATGGACCATATGGTATAGAAGGTGATCTCTGGCTGCAAATCAGGCCTCATGCTGCCATCCCTGACTCCATGCGAGATGATCTGAATACCTAGCTTGGCAGGATCATGATGGATCTCTAATAGCTGCTTGAAATTAGGGCTTTCTAGGATCAAAGGATCCATTAATTTCCTTTTTTCTTCATTATTGTACTGATCCATAAGTCCCATAAAACTTAATATGGACTCATGGTACATTTTATTTTCTTCAGTGAAGCTAATGAAGTTTTGGATGAGCAAGGTCACCATATCCACGCCGGTTTTGCCTTTGGACTTCTGGACCTCCCGAAATAGCTCCTTTAGTTCCTCAAATGCTTTTTTGGTCACCGCCATGTATAGGTCTTCCTTATTCTTATAATAAAAATAAATCAAACCTTTACTCATCTTTGCTCGCTTAGCCACCTCATCCATCTTGGTGCTATAATAGCCCTTAATGGCAAAAAGCTGAATAGCCGCTGTAAGTATTTCTTTCTCTTTTTTCTGTCTTTCTAATGCTCCCATGGTTATAAAAAATTCTTGGATATTAAATGAGGGTTAAATTTATTGAACTTTATTTAAAAATGATAAGGATCGTTCTAAAAGTTTGCAAAAATATTGTTAAAATCACTTATGGAGGCCGTACAAAGCCTAAAATTGGTAAAAAATACGGATAACCATTATTCCAATACTTTGAATAATGAGCTAAAAAAACATCCATTGATCGTGCTAATTGACCAATGGATGCTCTGTTTACTTCCTACTTTTCTATCCATTTAGGACAGTATTAGGAGGCTATTTTGATAATGAAATAGTTCTTTTTTCCTTTTTGCACCAGCAAATATTTCTTCTGAAGCAGCTCAAGACTATCGCTAGTTTGATTGGGATCAGTGATTTTGGATTTGTTGATACTCACACCGCCACCTTGAATCAGTTTTCGGGCTTCGCCTTTGGAGGCAAAAATTACTCCCTGGCCCTTATCTCCCAAAAGGTCTAAGATCGTCTCAGTGGTCTTGTACTCCTCCTCGGAAAGCTCCACCTGAGGTACCCCATCGAATACCTGAAGGAATGTTCGCTCATCTAATGCAGCCAAATCTTCCGTGGAAGACTTTCCAAATAGGATAGAGGAGGCTTTTAAGGCCATTTGGTATTCTTCTTCAGAATGAACCATGATCGTGATTTCCCTTGCTATCTCTTTTTGCAATAAGCGCAGATGTGGTGCTTCAACATGTTCCTTCTCAAGGTTTTCTATCGTTTCTTGATCCAGAGTAGTGAAAATCCGAATGTATTTGCTAGCATCCTCATCGGATACATTAAGCCAGAACTGATAAAAATGGTAGGGAGAGGTCTTCTCAGGGGCAAGCCAAACACTTCCCCCCTCGGTTTTACCAAACTTCGTCCCATCAGCCTTAGTGATGAGGGGCACGGTCAGTGCAAAGGCACTTCCACCTTCTTTTCTACGGATTAGCTCAGTGCCCGTCACGATATTTCCCCACTGATCAGAGCCGCCGAGCTGCATGGTGCAGTTTTTATGCTTCCACAAATGATAGAAATCATAACCTTGGATCAGCTGGTAGGTAAACTCGGTAAAAGACAATCCATTACCCTCGTCTAGCCTGCGCTTTACGCTATCCTTGGACATCATATAATTTACAGTGATATGCTTACCCACATCTCTGATGAAGTCCAGGAAGGAGAACTGGGACATCCAATCATGGTTATTGACCAGCTCTGCGGCATTGGCCTTTCCATCTTCGAATTGGAGGAATTTGCCTAGCTGATTTTTGATTCCATTGATATTTTTATCAAGGGTTTCTTTATCTAGCAAGTTACGCTCAGCAGACTTGAAGGAGGGATCACCGATCATTCCTGTGGCACCACCGACCAAAGCGACCGGCTTATGGCCAGAGCGCTGGAAATGCAAAAGTGTCATAACCCCCACCAAATGGCCGATATGTAAAGAATCAGCCGTAGGGTCAAAGCCTAGATAGGCAGAAGTGACTCCCTTATTTAAATGTTCTTCTAAGTCAGGAGTCATATCTTGCACCATTCCTCGCCAGCGCAATTCTTCGATAAAGTTGTTCATTTTATATAATAGAAATTAAGTCCACATGAAAGCTGCAAATATAGCTTTCAGATTATAAATTCGGAAGTATGTCAGCACATCAGTAGCTGCTATTTCCTTAGTTTGCTGATACTAAGTAAGGTACAGTCCATCCTCTTCCTGCTGCTATAATAAAGCGCCAGGAGAGATGTTCCGGTTTATTTCCGCTCCATCACCAACACCAGACGATCCAATTTAGGACTGGCAGCTAATCGGCTGATTTTACCATAACCGGGCATACTTACCTTTGCGATTTTAGTCCATTCGGTCGTTTTATTGACTTTCTTGATATATAGATCCTGGCCTTGTGCCATTAATAGCGTGTTTTTGTCTAGCCAAATGAAATCATCCTCCTCACCCAAAGTGGTTCCATAGGTGCCCTCACTATTGTCCTTCAGGTCATAAAATTTGATCTGAAAGGTATTGATCCCATTTAAGCTAACACTTGTTTCCTTATCTATATAAGTGATTTGGCTGGTTTTCGGTCTCCTCTGGATAGATCGGCCCACATTGCTGGCGATGGGGATGATCTCCTCTCTGCTCTGTGGATAGATCAAGGTATTAGGCTCTCCGAGGACATACATAGCGGCCTTATTATCGTACCAATCGTAATATCCCACAGGCTCTATATCGTCATAGAGTAATTCTGGCTCACCAAAATTTATAGGATATAGCCAAAGTCGTTGGCTGCTGTCGGTCTCCACCGTCACTGCCGAGATGTATGTGCCACAGTCTGTGAGCCGAGGTGAAAATTCACTCAGATCCGGGGTTCTGGTCATATTAGTGAAATCATCCTTGTCAAAACTATAAAGGATAATATCATTATTGTTTTGATCATCCTGAGATGAAAAAACAACTTGCTTATTATTAATAAAAAAGGGCTGATTGTCATAGCCTTCCCGGTCTGTAAGCATTTTTGCCGAGCCTGGTACAATGGAATAATTTCCCATAAAACTTTTGGTGTCCATCACTACCAGGTCAAAGGAATCCTGAGCCTGCGTGGAAGGGCTGAGCATTATAAAAATTACCAAAGTTAATAAGTTAATCTTCATGACGTTTACTTTCATAGTGATACTCATTTTACCAAATATTCTTTTATTAAGATGCATTACACGCAATAGTATAAGTTGATTGCCTGTATTCTATCTTATATTAGACTCAAAATATTCTGATCAAAAAAGCTAAATATATTACCTTATTGACCCTAAAAAGCTAAATTACGAAACGAATGGGGATTGACTACTATTTTCACTTCATTATTGCCGCCTACGGACTTGAGAATGAAGGACTACCTAAGTGGGCCTGATGTTTTTCCCTAACAGAGTGCTAAAGCTTTTCGTGAAAACCACTTTAGAATCCTATATTGAGTAGGGGAGTTTAAGCCCATAAGCTACCCTTGCCAGGGGGATTTTGAGGGTTTAAGCGATCAGATTCAGTGAAACGTTCATTTTCGGACAAAAAAGTGAACGGTTATGAAGGAGGAAATTAGCTTGATCACCCCAAAATGAGTTTAAAGCATGATTTTAACTTATGGCATCTTTTTAGTAAGATTATCTTCAAATGGTAAATAATACTATAATAACAGGTATTCGTATTCCATGGGAATTGGTCTTCTGGATAGCGGTGATTCCGGCAATTTTGCTAATCTCACCACAGGAAGCAGCGCATTTTTCCTTATGTCCCTTATCTGCAGTGGGATGGGATTGGTGTCCGGGCTGCGGATTGGGGAGAGGAATGAAGCTGATCACCATGGGCCACTTTAAGGAAGCGATGATATTACATCCTTTGTCAGGCTTTGCCTGGTTGGTTATTATTCACCGTATTTATTCACTTTTAAAAAACTTTAAAACAAATTATACTTATGGCTAATGTACTGAAACATCTTCCTGAGTTGGAAGGAATGGAACTTGGATATATTCAAGGGATTCTCAAAAGTATGGATGAGGAGCAAGCGGGGCTCTTTGCACAGGTTTATCGAGCAAGAAGAAAAGACAATCAAATGGTGCTGATCCTCACTCTTCTTGGATTTTTTGGATTTGCGGGTTTACACCGTTTTGTCTTAGGACAGATAGGTCTGGGGATCTTGTATTTCTTTACCATCGGCCTATGTTTTATTGGTACCATAGTGGATCTGGTAAACTACAAAAGCCTAGCTTATGAGTACAATATAAAAGTGGCTCATGAGACTCTATCCATGATGTCAAATAGCTTCGGCTCAGAATCTGTCACTTCATAAAATATCTATTCCTATGCATGTATTCAAACTGTCCCAATTTGCGCTTGTTTTGACCCTTGCCTTGCTGCTTGGCGCCTGCGATTTGTCCCAAAAAAGTATGGTGGCTGACATTGACGAGGTATTTGAGGATATTACGGAGGTCGAGCTATATGGAGGGCCTTTAGAAATAAGTTATGAGGGTAGGGAAGGGTACACCGAGGTGGCACTAAACGCCTACCTTGAATCCACCAACGCCCAGGCGGTTGATATATATTACGAGAAAATCGGTAATAAATTAATCGTCAAATATGAACAAAGCAAGGGCGTAAGTGGCTGGGGTGGCGCTAATAGCGATGGTTTTATCAGTCTTATAGGACCTAAGGACATCAAGGTAAATATGGAAGGCGGCTCCGGCCAGGTCATGGTGCGCGGCATAGAACATGAAGAAGTCACTGTCGCGGCAGGCTCTGGCAAAGTGGACGTATCTGATCTTAAATGTGATAAAATTAACCTAAAGATCAGCTCTGGCAAGCTGGAAGCTTCGGATTTGGTAGGCAATGTGACTTGCAAATTATCCTCTGGCTACGCGGTGGTGGAAAATGTGATTGGGAATGTGGACGCAGTGGCCAGCAGTGGCAAGCTAACCATCCGCAAAGTCGATGGACTTGTCAATGCTAAAATCACTTCAGGCAAAATATCCCTGAATGAGATATCCCGATTAGGAAGTTTGATCGGTTCATCAGGATCGATAGATGGCCAGGAAGTAGGCCTCTGTGATGATACCAATATCAAGTTCTCCTCAGGATCTATTCACCTGAGCACCTCAGACAATCTCGATGACTATAATTTCCACCTGGCAGCCAGCAGTGGAAGCGTGAGAGTAGGAGATCAAAAATCAGGAAGTACACTTTCGATTAATCATAATTCGGATCAAACCGTGCGTGGCGTGGTAAGCTCCGGAACCATTACCATAAAAAACTAAACCAGAACAAATCTGAGCTCCTATCCTCTTTTCAGATACAGTCCTCAGGCGAATTGCCAACAATAAAAAAACCTCCTGCCAAAATTAGGGCAGGAGGTTTTTTTATTTCGTATAAGCTAGATCTTAATTCCCGTACAGTTCATTTCCCACTTCCTCATACTTGTCTCCAGGGGTCCATTTTGGCTTGGAGGGATCGTTGGCTATATTCTCTGCTGTCAGCAGATAGGCCTTCCAATATTTCATGGCATAGTCCAAATCAAAATTGTCCACCTGATCGGGTACTTGATGGTAATATTTCATCAGCTCCTCATCAAAGCCGGTAAATCCTAAGCTAAAAGTGGGAGCAGGAATTCCTTTTTTAGCAAAATTGACATTGTCTGAGCGGTCATATAAGCCCTGCTCTGGTGAGGGGTCACCATGCGTCTCCAAGCCATATGCTGTCACCGCCTCTTCTATCAGGTGATCTGCGGAGGTTCTTCCAAGGCCAATTACCGTAATTCTTGAGATATCATTATAACCTCCATTATCGATATTGAGGTTATAGATTACTTTATTTAATGGAATGAGTGGGTTTTCGGAATAGTAAGCCGACCCCAAAAGTCCTTTTTCTTCGGCAGTCCAAGCGCATAGAAGTATGGAGCGTTTTGGAGGGTTTTCAGCGAAGTATTTGGCGGCATTAATCAAGGCCACCGTCCCAACGGCATTGTCTCTGGCGCCATTATAGATCGAGTCTCCTTCAGCATTTGGCTTGCCGACTCCTATATGATCGTAATGTGCAGATAGCATCAGGTATTCATCTTTCAACTCAGGGTCTGTGCCTTCTATTAGGGCTATGACATTCTTACCGTCGATTTGCTTATTCACCTTGCCTAGAACCTCTATTTGGACCTTAGTTCCTGCCTGGTCGGCTGTTTTGATGAGCTCATTGTTGAGGTCTTTTACCCATATATAAGGGAGACCCGGGCTGGTTTCCTCGTTTTGACCTAGGGTCATCTGAGTTTTATTAAGGTATCCGATCAATAATGGCCAAGGAGGATTAGGAAGATTGTACATCTCCACTAGCCCCAATGCGCCATGTTCCGCAGCCAAAGCCAATTTATCACGGCCAGCAGCAAACAAGGCCGATGGGTTCATTTTCTCGGCTCCACCAACACGGACCACCACTATCTTTCCTTTTACATCGACCTGATCGAAATCCTCTTCGGTACCATAGCCTGCCACGACCAGCTCAAATTCCCCTTGAAGCGAAGCGCCATCTAATACTAGCATGTCTTGACCATGGGTCAGGGGCTCGGTGTCACCGATCACCATTGATCCGGATTTTGGGGGTGCAGATAATCTAAGAGGCACATGTTGGTAATATTCGTCAGCGCCTGAGACGGTCTGAGCGCCATATTGTCTGAATTGCTCGGCGATATACCGGGCGGCGATGTCTATTTCTGAGCGAGCAGCATCTCTTCCCATTAATTCGTCAGAGGCCAAAAATCTGAAATGACTAGTGGCTTCCTCCTTTTGGATGGACTGGTCGATTTCTGCTTTCTGCGCAAATAATACAAATGGGCAGGTCATCGCTGCCAATGCGGTGAGGTAGAGTGTTTTTCTGAGCATATATTGATTTGATAGTTATTTCCTGACCAAAATTAATAGATTAATTAGATAATTTGCGGTCAAATTGACTTTCCCTCCCCAATATGTATCCCTAATTCGCTTTCATTCCACCCAAATTCCCTGAATAGCTTTTCATAATACTGAGGTAAGGAAGCATGAACTTCAATGGGCTGCTGGGTATAAGGATGGGCAAATTTACAGTTCCAGGCATGCAATAGCATCTGGGGCCTGTCAAAGTGAGAGCGGAAGAATCTGTTCTGGCGATTGTCTCCATGGGTGGTATCGCCAATAATATAATTGCGCTCATGAGCCATATGGCGACGGATCTGGTGCATCCTTCCGGTATGGGGAAAAGCCCTAATCAGCGAATACCGGCTAGTTTGGTGCATGGGACTACTTTGAACGGGAATTTCCACCCTTGCCAGGCTTTTATAGGCCGTCTGGGCTTCCTGGAGTTCTTTGGTGAGATGTTTCTTTAGAGGATGATCCACTAGGGCTTCAGCGCTTTTGGTATAGCCTCTTACGATGGCCAGATAGTACTTTTCTATACTATGATTTACATAATGCAGCTGCATAGGGGCCACGGCTTCCCGGGATTTGGCAAACCATAATAGTCCAGAGGTAGGCCGGTCAATGCGGTGGACCGGGTGGACTTTTTGCCCTATTTGGTCCCGAAGTACCTGCAAGGCAAATACCACGGTTTCATCCTTGGCTAGACTGGATCTATGCACCATCATTCCTGCAGGCTTGTTGACAGCGATATAATGCTCGTCCTCGAAGAGAATTTCAAGTTCCATAGTTGAGGTATAAAAAAATGCCTTTCTGCTAGGTGAGAAAGGCATTTTGGATCAATAGTATAAGGCTGAGGAATTAAATTTTTACCCAGCTTTGGCTTTTATTACTTTCGATGATTCTTTCGCAGATCAATAGCTCCCTATAGCCATCCTCAAAAGTGGGGAAGCTTGGGTTTTCGGGCTGCTTGCCTTCTGCCACGGCCTGATATACTTCCTTAAACATTTGCTTAGAGGTATCCGGGAATCCTTCATTGTGCCCTCCAGGAAAGCTGATCAATCCCGCTGCTTCAGGAGTGAAGAGGGATGGATCTTTCATCAATTGCTGATTAGCAGATTCACGCTTACCAATCCACATTTCATTTGGCTTTTCTGAGCACCATTCAAAATTAGATTTGGAGCCTGCAATTTCGATATTCAGACGATTCTTCCGACCAGCATTTACCTGACTTACGGTCACGGAGCCTTTGTTGCCATTGTCAAAACGTAGCATTACTGTGGCGTGATCCTCAGTCGTGATAGGTACCTCAGCATAGTCCGATTCCTGAAGCATCTTGCCAGAATAGGTTTCTATTGGCTTGAGAGGCTTGAGACGGGTTTTGTGCACCGTGGAGAAATCAGCCATTACCTCAGTGATCTTCAGTCCAGTCACATATTCTGTGAGGTCAAGAAGGTGCGATCCGATATCCGCGATGGCTCTGCTGTCTCCTGACTTGTCTGGTTCTAATCTCCAGTTATAATCTGTATTGAGGTATAGCCAATCCTGAAGGTAAGAGCCCATAATGCTATAGACATCTCCGAGTTCGCCATTTTCGCGCATGGTCTTCATCTGGCGAACCATCGGATAATAACGAAGGTTGAAATGAACGGCATTCACCAAGCCTTTCTCCTTGGCTAATGCGACTAATTCCTCCGCTTCTTCGATTTTGGTAGCCAGAGGTTTTTCGCAAACCACATGCTTGCCAGCTTCCAGTGCCGCTTTAGACTGTGAATAATGCAAGAAATTTGGCGTGCAGATATGAACCACATCTATCTCCTCCTGCTTGAGCATCTCCTCAAAAGTGTATGCATTGGGGATGCCCAAAAGTTCCGCTTTGGCCTCCGCCAATTCTTGATTTACCTCACATAAGGCAATGACTTCTATATTGGGAATTCGACGTAATGCTTCCAAGTGAGCGGGGCCTATAAAGCCTGTTCCCACTATAGCCGCGTTAATCTTCTTTGTCATGATTATAGGGTTTCTATAGGTTTCTGGTAAAAATAGTTTGTGAATAAAGATAGACCTTGAAGATGGATTTTCAAATTTTCATTGCTACAATTAGATCAATTCAATCCGCAGCCAAAATCGATAAAGCTCGCTGTATTTCGGCCTAATGAAGAAGGAAAATTCTATTAACCTAATGACTTTAAGATACTTATTCTGAAAATGGCTTGTGTTTTTGGGTCGGAAATGTGATTTTTCATCCTATTAATTATCAAATATGGCCGAAGAATTGGGCAGCGTGGCTTAAGATTTCAGGGCTGTAAAAAGTAAAAATCACCAATAAGCCAAGACTAACCTAAGCCAAGAGCATTGGTCTCCGCTTCGGGCAAAGTGGAAATGCCATTGAGGCTTGATGAGAGTCCACCAGCTTCATAAGCGCATTGAGCGTATCACTATGCTAGAGCTGTGATGGGGAAATCATAATTCATCCATCCCTCGCTCTCCGAAATCCGGTCCGGTGAGCAAGAGGGTAGAAGTCTGCTGATCTATTTTAAATTCAAACCTTAAATTGTCCTTGTCGGTCTCATTAATATTCAGGCAGGCATTATAATAGGCTTTATTAAAACTAATTTTCAGGCTTCCTGAGTCCGAAAATTCCGTGATTTCAGGTTCTTCACCCAAGGCTCCATCGGCTTTGGTGTAGTGTGAAATTAAGATTTCTAATTCCCGCTTATGGGAAAGCAGGATTTGCGAAATGGCCTCCTGGTCCAGCTGACCGGAAGAGTGCTGATCGGGGTGAATAGGAAATTTCCAGGAATGTTGCATAGGGACTGTGGATAGAATTCCAAGTTAGGGAAAAATCAGGAATTAATTTGAAGCCAGTCAGCGGGAAATGTGGGTAAAAAAAAAGCAGCTAATCTCCAGAAGGAAAATAGCTGCTTCATATTATTGTTGTTGGTTGGATTACTTATCAGAAGGAATCAAGCCATCAGTTTTCATTTGCTCATACGATTTAATCGCAATATTCTTTATCGTTTTGTCCACAGAAGATGGATTCACGGTAGAGGAGATGCTAGACCAAAGCAGCTTAGTTTCACCTTTAAGGGAATAAAGGCTAGTTTCTACAACGTAGTTGATATCCTCAGAATAGTATCCTGGATCATAATATCCGCCGTAGCCAAATCCACCCCAATAGTAAGGGTGCATAGACCAGTAACCGTTATAGCTTCCTGGTACCCAGTTATTGGTTTTTGTTTTGTCCAATAATTTCATGACGATAATACCATCAAAACCCGCATCCTTAAGGATTTTATTACTTTGGGTAGTATCAGTGGCAGAAGTGGCATTCATCAACACGGAGTAGGAAGGGTGGATTTTGCCATTTAAGCTGGATACTTCATCCTCAGCGATTCTTCTGCTAGCTTCTGAGTTGCTCAGTACAGCTACCATTACTTTAGAAAGTTTCACTTCATCAGGCTGAACGTCAGGGCTTTTCCATGAGCTCAGGATGGAAGTCGAAGAAGAACAGCCATAAGCTGCGATCAAGACAACGAATAATAATTTCTTTAACATAAAATAATAGAATTTAATTTTTAAGAATCAAAGGTAAGTAATGATTATTGAAACATTGTTAGCGCTAGATTATTTATCCAATTCAGCTAACAGTTTGTCTGTTCCTTGTTGGATTTCTTTCTGGGCAGTGGCATCTTTTTTAGTGATCACGCCAGTAGCCACCCCTTGCCAAACCATTTTATTGGATTCCTTGTCCACGAGGTCCAGAGTGAAGGTACCTTCTTTATAGGTTCCCACAGGGACTTCCTGCACTTCCCAATGGTAGTTTCTCTGTCCCATATACATAGGAGGATCGCTTCTAAGGTCCGTTTCCCGCGTTTGGGTTTTTTCTTCAATCACGACACCGATATTTACCAAAAGAGCTCCCGCGCCAGGTGCATATACAATTCCCCGTCCGGTAAGATTTTTTTTGATAGCATCTTTGATATACTCCACACGCTCGGCGTATTGAGGCATCTGATCGATATCCAAATTAGGTTTCGAGAAATCAAAACTTTGATAATTGTGGATATCAAAATCTGGCTCTTCATGCGTCTGAACGACCTTGCCTGCGGTGCAGGCACTGAACATTAGGAGGACAGCCAAAGGGGCCATGTAGGTTATTATGCGATGTTTCATGATTGTTAATGGTTAAAGTTTAGGGTAATTATAATTTAAAATTTCCAGGCTAGGCCAACACGAAAATCCAAACTGCTGAAGGGACTCTCTCCAAAGGTGGCATTATATTGTGCCCCCAGGTTCATGGATACACCATAGGATAGAGGCATTTGGACGCCTGCTCTTGGCGCAAGACCAAAAACAAAGTTATTATCCCTTAAGGAGTACATTCCCAATTCAGCCCACTTCATGACATAATATCCACCGATACCTAAACCAAGATAAGGCTGTATTTGACCCTCCGGCTCAAGAAAGTAGGTTCCTGTCGCAAGGAATGGAATAGAATTGGTATAGTTGAATCTTTTGCCGGTGATAGTTACGATCTTGCCATTTTCGACGATCTGCTCACTGGCAATGCCGGGTACATTTTCATAATATGTGGAAACTCCCGTTCCAAATCCTACGGAGAAATGCTTTTTGATTCTATAGGAATAATCCGCTGAGAATCCGCGAAAGCTGAAGCTTCCCGTGAAGTCTGTCACCTCACCCAAAGGTAAAGTAGGAGCGTAATTGATTTGAAATTCACTGGTGCCCTGTTGGGCCATGGATACTTTTGCGCTTAGCGCAAAAAATAGTACGAATATAAATAGATGGATGCGTCTCATAAATATTATTTAATTAAATACGGGGAATCGGTCATCATTTGATCAAGACCTCGATCAATACGTTGACGAACTATTTGGTCGGAACCATCAAGCACGCCATTCAGTGCTCCACCCCAGATCACTGGCAATGGGTCAGGCTCGCCATCATTAACTACGGTAAGGCTGGCAGGGTCCACCATCTCCACTAGCAAGGTGCCAGTACGGTAAGAATAAACGCCACCAAAATAACCCCATCCACCAGGATAGTATGGGTAGAATCCATCCGTAGGATAGCTTGGGTAATAACCCCATCCAGGCCACCATCCCCAGTAGTCCCACCAAGAATAATATTCAACATTTAAATTGTCAACAGCAGTAACCATCAACACAACATCCGAACCATTAGAAACGGGATCGGTGGTTGCTTTCCAACCTGCTCCTTGAAATTCAGAGTTTACCTTCGCCAGGATGAATGCCTCCATCGTCGGGTCTAAGGTACTATTGTCATTAGTGATATATACCACACTATCGGGTAGGTGATAAGTATCATAATCAGTGTAGTTCACTGCCGGATCTTCGTAGGTAAGGACCAAGTCTAGGTCATCTACGTAATCCGCTCCGCCTGGCGTGCAGGATATTACTCCAGCAAGCAAAAAGCCTAACATTACTATAGAATTTTTAAGCATAAATGGTTATAATTTGTAGAATATAATAACAATAACGCTGCAAATATTTAAAAAATGAAGGGGATAAGTGAAATTTTACGCTGACTTTTTTTAAAAAATGTCTTAAAAGAATTCAAATATTTTCTTTTCAAGGACTGAATCTGAATAATTAATAATCCCTTAATACTGGTTATTTTGCCCTAAAATGTGGGATTTTAATTTAACTTACTTTAAAATCACCTAATTAAACTTCTGATAACTAATTGGTAATAAGCCTAGGTTTTTGGAGTTTTTCCCTGGTGATTTTTACCTGCTGTGCTGCTGGTTTGATTCTTTACCACCATCATGAATCCTTGAGCCTTTTCTTACCGTTTGTACCATTTGTATAAATTACTTTTGTAGCTAAGCTCATTTGTGTTAGCTTAAATGACTTAAAAATCACCTAATATGAAAAAAACGCTTCTGTTAATAGGCTTCATCTTTTTTGCAGCTTCTTCCTTGGTATTGGGCGCCGGGCCCTCCTCAGTACTCTACCATGATCTGCTCAGCCTGAAAGAAACCAAGCGGATCCTATACATCGCCGCACACCCCGATGACGAAAATACCCGCCTGATCGCCTACCTGGTAAATCATGAACACGCAAGTGTCGGCTACCTGTCACTCACCCGTGGCGATGGAGGCCAAAACCTCCTCGGAAAAGAGCTAGGAACCGAGCTTGGCATGATCCGAACCCAAGAGCTCCTCAAAGCACGAGAAACCGATGGCGGCCAACAGTTTTTCTCCAGAGCTATCGACTTTGGCTATAGCAAAAATCCCGACGAGACGCTGAACAACTGGGACAAAGAAAAACTGCTGGCAGATGTCGTATGGATGATCAGAAAATTTCAACCCGATATCATAATCAATCGATTTAATACCACTCCGGGAGTGACGCATGGCCATCACACCACCAGTGCAATACTCTCCCTAGAAGCATTCTCCCAGGCCGCCGACCCCCAGGCCTTTACCGATCAACTTGCCTATGTGAAGCCCTGGCAGGCACAGCGGGTATTTTGGAATGCCTATAGCTGGGGCGCTCCTTACCAAGCTAAAGAAGGGAAACAAAACTATGCTTTTGAAACAGGGACTTTTGACCCACTTCTGGGCAAAACCTATAACCAAATCGCCGCAGACAGCCGCACAATGCATAAATCCCAAGGATTTGGATCTACTGCCTCTCGCGGTGAGTCTTGGGATTATATAGAATTTGTAAAGGGGAAGGCCTTTAAGGAGAGCCCCTTCGAAGGCGCTAAAGACCGATGGGCTTCCCTGCCAAATGGAAAGGCCAGCCTCGCCGCCATAGAAAAGGCGATCAGTGAATTTGACTTTAAAGCCCCCGAAAACAATCTCGAAAACCTCCTTAAGGTGTACGATCTACTGTCTATAAATAAGGCAGATGATAAATGGCTACTAGAAAAACAAGAAAGTATCAAACAAATGATTTTTGACTGCCTGGGCTTGAAAATGGACTTTCTTTCCTCAGTGCAAAATGCCATCCCAGGTGCCTCCGTTAAGGCCAACTTCCTTATCAATAATCCCTCTTCTAAGCAGCTAACCATCAGTTCGATAGATTATCTCAGTAATAAGCAAACCGTCAATAAATCTCTGAAAAATAATGAGGTTTATTCTGAAACGGTGAACGTGAAATTCCCCGAGGATTATCCTGTTTCCCAGCCTTACTGGGTGCAGTCTCCACCAAAAGACAATCTATATCAGGTGAATGATCAGCAGCAAATTGGGGCTGCCTATAATCTGCCTGCCCTCAGCGCAAGGGTCATAATGGACATTCAAGGGAGGGAAATCGAAGGCTTGGTTCCATTGCATTACCAGTATAATGATAGGGTGGATGGAGAGGTAAATCAGCCATTTGTCCTCTTACCTGCCATCAGGGTGGATGTGGACCATGATCAGGTCTATGCGGTGGCTGGAAATAAAGCCGAGCTGACCGTTAAAGTAGGGTTTGAAACCGATATTATTGCTGGAGACCTGCAGTTGGAAGGGCTTAGTAAGGAGGCTTATAAGGTGGTGGAAGAATATTCCGATGCGGCAGCAAAAACGAAGACCTATAAAATTGAAATTAATGGAGGAGCGCCTATCGGCAAGACGGAGGTGAAAGTAAGCTATAAAACGATAGCCCGGAAGGAATATTCCCAGTCTATCAGACAAATCTATTATTCCCATATTCCTCAATTAACCTATTTTCCCGACGCTAGCTTTTCATTGATCAAGCTGGACCTAAAGATCTCTGGCGAAACGATCGGCTATATCCCTGGGGCAGGGGATGCGCTGCCTGAGGTGCTGAGAAACCTGGGCTATCCAGTAGTCATGCTTGAGGATGAAGATTACCGTTCTTCACGCTTGCAGCAATTCAAGACCTTGATCGTAGGAATTAGAGCTTTCAACGTCAATCAACAATTGGTCGATCAGTATGCCGAGCTGATGGAATATGTAAAGACAGGTGGGAATTTGATCATTCAATACAATACCACAGCAGGCCTCCTGACCGATCAGATGGGGCCTTATCCATTTGAGATTTCTCGCACGAGAGTCTCAGTAGAAAACTCCCCGCTAAAGCTGACTTTGCCTGACCATCCGATTTTGAATTCGCCCAATCCGATTATAGAAGAGGACTTTGAGGCTTGGATTCAGGAGCGGGGTTTGTATTTTGCAGAAGACTGGGATGACCATTATCAGACGCCCTTCTCGATGAATGATCCCGGAGAGCCTGAGACGCAGGGTGCCCTATTGACCACCAAGTATGGTGAGGGGGTATATACCTATTCAGGCATAAGCTGGTTTAGATTATTACCAGCAGGTGTGCCCGGAGCTATTAAGTTGTTTGTTAATTTAATTGAACAAAATAATGAATGAACCGTCTGTAAATTGGTTTAAATTGTATGTATTGCTAATGGTGGTGCTGGCTGGATTGATTGTTTTATTTTATGGTATTAGCCAATATTACGGATGAGTAATTTAGATTGGATTGTATTATTTGGGACGCTGACAGCCATTATTGGCTACGGCGTATATAGGACATATGGAGCCAAGACCATGGACAGTTACCTCAAAGGAGGAAACGATTTGGGATGGTGGACCATAGGATTGTCCATCATGGCCACCCAGGCCTCGGCCATTACTTTCTTAAGTACGCCAGGTCAGGCGTATCAGGATGGGATGCGTTTTGTGCAGTTTTACTTCGGCCTTCCCATCGCCATGATTATTCTCTCGGTGACATTTTTGCCGATTTATTATAAGCTTAAAGTTTATACTGCCTATGAGTTTTTGGAGTCAAGGTTTGATCTAAAGACCCGGACTTTGGCCGCTTTATTATTTCTGATTCAGCGAGGGCTTGCCGCGGGAATTACCATCTATGGACCGGCAATTATTCTATCGACCTTGCTGGACTGGAACCTTACCTTTACCAATATCTTTATTGGACTGGTGGTGATCGTCTATACGGTTTCCGGAGGTACCAAAGCGGTATCCATTACCCAAAAGCAGCAGATGACCGTGATGATGGGGGGGATGATATTGGCAGGAATTCTAGTGGTCAATATGCTACCCGTCTCCTTTGGTGAAGCCATGCATGTAGCTGGTAAGATGGAAAAATTGAATATCGTCAATTTTGAATTTGACTGGGGTGATCGGTATAATTTCTGGTCGGGGATCACCGGCGCTTTATTTTTGTTTTTATCGTACTTCGGGACAGATCAGTCTCAGGTTCAGCGTTACCTCAATGGTCGCTCGCTGAAGGAGAGCAGAATGGGGCTGATCATGAATGGCTTTCTGAAAGTCCCCATGCAATTTGTGATTTTATTTATAGGGGTGATGGTCTTCGTCTTCTATCAGTTTTACCAACCCCCGATATTCTTCAATAAAGTGCAGACTGAGAAACTTCAATCCAGCGATTATAGTGATGATTTTGCGGCTTTGGAGGGGGAGTACAGTAGTTTATTTGAAGAGAAGAAAGCCGCTATTGACGGATTACTCCAGGCTCAGGAAAATGGCGAGGAACAGCAGGTCCGCATTTTGCAAGGGCAGATCGCGAACAAGACAGCCCAGGCAGAAGGGGTCCGCGATCAGGTGAAGGAGTTAATCACTAAGAATGACCCTAATGCTGAAACTCGCGATACCGATTATGTATTTATGAGGTTCGTGATGGACTACCTCCCACAGGGAATCGTCGGTTTATTATTTGCGGTGATCTTTAGTGCAGCCATGTCCAGCACCGCTTCGGAGTTGAATGCATTGGGCTCCACCACGACCATAGATATTTACAAACGCTCCCTAAACCAAGGCAAGGAATCCTCTCATTATACCTTGTCCTCGAAGGTTTTTACGGCGGTATGGGGTGTGTTTGCGATTCTCTTTGCTACTTATGCCAGCCTATTCGAAAACCTCATTCAGGCGGTAAACCTTTTGGGATCCCTCTTCTACGGAACCATCCTTGGGATTTTCCTTGTAGGTTTTTATATGAAATGGGTCAAAGGAAGAGCCGTATTTATAGCCGCTTTGATCACAGAAATGATGATTCTCCTGATTCATTGGAAGAATGGAAGTACCCTGTTAGGGCTATCCATAGATATTGGATTCCTGTGGTACAATGCCATTGGCTGCCTACTGGTGATGGCCTTATCAGCCATCTTACAGCTGATCCTTCCCAGCCCTAAACCGGCAAAGGCCTGATTCAAGAACGGACAGAGCGATCATTCAAAAAGATAAATCAACTGGGGCAATGGGAGCGGAGAGAACGCTGGTTTGGGAGTCAGCAATCAGCCCTTACCATAAAGTATTAGTAGGGAATAGCTTGTTGGCTTTTATTTAGGCTACAGTGTACCTGACTCCAAAGGCCATGGTCAGGCGCTTAAACCTGCCTGATTATAACCAAGCGAGGAGGCGCGATGAGGGCAAGGCTTCATAGTCATCTTCCGCATCTGCACTGACTTGATTTTAATAATGGTATAAAAAAAGCCCTGAAAATCAATTTCAGTGCTTTTTTCATTAAGGAGAGTGCTTATTACTGAATTGTTTTGATCAGGCGATCATTTAAATTGACATAGTCAGGGTTCTTGGCTTCTTCGGCCATTTCCTTAGACTCCTGAGCACTGGCTAGAGCGGCTTCCTTATAGCCTAGTTTATCAGCGATCTTGGCCTTGAGGTGCATGGTCCAGTATTTTGGATCGGCTTTTACCGATTGACTTATCCACGTATAAGCCTGCTCCAGGTCTTTATCTTTGGAGAAATAATAAGAGGCTGCCTGATACAATAGTCCGGGATTATCAGAATTCACATCGATAACCATTTCTTGAATTTGCTTCATCACAATAGGATCCACCTCGGTAGTGATATTGAAACCGATGCCTGTTTTTTCCCATTGCAGGTTAAGAGTGGCTCCCGTATCCGTCATATCGTTGAAGCTGATTTCCATGGTTTCATAGTTTTCTGGCAGCTTTTCGGCAGGAACCTTAAATCGTAGCACATCCTTATCATCGGAATAGCCGATGGCTCCCCAAAGCTCCAGGTTCTCTGAAAGGATCACTTCCCATTCTTTCTTTCCTGGGATGGTGTATAGTGCATAAGTTCCGGCAGGGATGGGGTTGCCTTCGATATTTACTTCCGAATTGAAGGTCAGCTTGGTGCTGGAATTGGCGCCGGTTCTCCATACTTCTCCGTAAGGAACCAGGGTGCCGAATATTTTACGGCCTTTTTTGCTAGGGCGGCTGTATTCCACCACTACATCTGTAAGCCCAATTTTTTGGCTAATGCTTGCTGCCGGACTGGCTTGGGGCATTTGGATTTGCTGCGCATAGGTAATGATGCTAGTCATAAATAGCATCACCAATAGGAGGCTTGATTTTGTTTTCATGGGTAAAATTTAAATAATTGTTTAATTGTATATCTTTGGCATTATAATTACGGGCTATTGTCCAGTGAATATGGACGAAAAGCCTATGTTATATTTGAATACTATTTCTATTCTTCCAAAGGAATTCTTTTTGAATCCGGATGTGGTGGAAGTTTCACGCTTATTATTAGGCAAAATACTGGTCAGTCAGGTGGATGGCAAGGTCACTGCTGGCAGAATCGTGGAAACTGAAGCTTATGACGGAACCATCGACAGAGCCTGTCATGCATTTCCAAACAAGATTACGAAAAGAACTGAAGTAATGTTCGCAGAAGGAGGCAGAAGTTATATTTACCTATGCTATGGTATCCATCATTTGGTAAATGTGGTGACAGGTCCGGAGCATTCACCCAAAGCGGTTTTAATCAGGGCTTTGGAGCCTGTGGAAGGCCTAGACTTTATGCGCGAGCGTAGAGGACCTGTGGTAGATCGGTTGCTTACCAATGGCCCAGGAAAACTCGCTGAAGCCCTAGGAGTCAAATTATTACATAATGATAAGGAATTATATCATAATAATGGAATAATCTTTATTGCCGAGGAGGCAAATAACAAAAAAGTTAATATTACCGTTAGTAATAGGATTGGGGTCGCTTATGCAAAAGAGGATGCATTTCTGCCCTGGAGATTTTATATTAGCAAGAATCCATACATTAGCCAAAATTAAAAATGAGTTTAGCTATTATTTCTCCAAGCAGGGATGTAAGCCCTTGGTTGGAAATTTTTAAAAAAGAAGTTCCGGATCTTCCACTATCTATCTATCCGGATATCCCTCATCCCGATGAAGTCGAAGCAGTAATGTTATGGCAGCATCCGAAGGGAATCATCAATGAATATCCAAATCTAAAGTTAATTTGCTCTATGGGAGCAGGGGTGGATCATATTTTAGGGGATGAAACTATCCCTACCCATATTCCTATCACTAGAATTGTGGATCCCCGACTGACCTTCTCCATGACCAATTATGTCACTATGGGGGTGCTGAACTACCATCGAAAATGGAACCGGTTCCAAGCTCAGCAGCAAAAAAAACTTTGGGATATGAAAGCCCCGGAAGCCGAGGTGAAAATTGGCGTGATGGGCGTGGGTGAATTGGGGGGAGACGTATTGGATAAACTTTCATACCTTGGACTGGAGGTCGTAGGTTACGGTAATAGCCCCAAGCCTGATTTTGATTATCCTTATTATTATGGCGACCAATTAGAAGCTTTTTTACAGGAATGCAACGTTTTAGTCTGCTTGCTACCACTTACCGCAGATACACGTGGTTTTTTAAACATACGTTTATTTGAAAAATGCAAGCAAGGTACCTATCTTATCAATGTGGCAAGAGGAAAGCATTTGGTAGAGGAGGATTTAATAGAAGCTTTGGATAAGGGCTATCTTTCTGGGGCACTGTTGGATGTATTTCATAAGGAGCCACTTCCGGAATCGCATCCATTTTGGGCGCATCCACAGGTAGAAATTACTCCTCATATTGCAAGTATTACCAATCCTTCTGCTGCAGCCCCACAGATACTTGAGAACTATCGTCGGATGCAGGCAGGGGAGGAGTTGATGAATAAGATAAATAGAAACAAAGGGTATTGAATTTAGAAATGATAAACTACATATGACAGCTTTTAAGATACTATGTCCTACTGATTTTTCGGAATGCTCTCTCAATGCCATTGAATATGCTGCTAAACTGGGGGAAAAATACAATGCAGAATTGATTCTTTTTCATGTACCAGAAATGGCCGATTATAAGAAACTTTTCAAATTTACCGACCAGAATTCCCTTACTTTCGTCAACAAGAAACTCGACAGTCTAGCTAAGGAAGTGATGATCGAAAGCCTTGATAAAGGTCTGAAAAGCTGCCACTCCGTCATCCAGGAGGGAAAGCCTGAGGAGGAAATATTAAAATACGCCATGTTTGAGCGGATAGACTTGGTGGTGATGGGAACGGAAGGGGTAAACGATATCAAAACGAATTTTATTGGCACCAAAGCCAGTACCGTCGTGGAAAGATCCGAAGTGGATGTTTTGATAGTGCCAAGAAAGGTGTTTTTTAAACCTCCGCGTAAGTTTGTATATGCCTCTGATTACCTTGAAGAGGATAAATTGGCTATCCAAAAAGTGGTGAGACTTGCGGGTTATTTTGACAGCGAAATTGATATCGTCCATGTCGGGACCAAGAAGAAGACTATTGATAAAGCACTGCATCAAACTATGGTGGATGAGATCCGGCCATTTGTGAAATATGAGAAAACCAGCTATGTGCTCAAAACCTTCCGAGATGAAGTTGGTTTGGGATTGGAAAACTATCTCTTGACCGCCAAAGGGGATATTTTGGTGACTTTGAGTAAAAAGAAAAGTTGGTTTGAACAGTTGTTTACTCAAAACCTGAGCAAAAAAATGTCCTATTTTATCAATAAGCCGCTTTTTGTAATAAGGAAGCCTTAGTTCGCTATTAATAGACCGAGTCACTTAGGCGTTTAGTTTTGGCCTCATTCTTTATTGAATAAAATTAAAAAGGGGAGCTTGACGCAAAGTCAAACTCCCCTTTTTATGAGTCCAATGGACAGGTTTACTTTTGTTTACCGAATTTCGATTGAATAAAATCGAAAAACTCCGAGCGGGTGTTTTTATCATTAATTATTTTCCCAAACATATTCCAATATCCTCCAAAGGACACCTTATTAGACAGATTAGCCTCCTGATTTAGCAGCTGCGAAGGGGTGCTTGTCGACTTTTCCTTTGGGGCGCCAGAAATGGCTGGGTCAGTATTTTCTGCTTTTTTAGGCTCATAGCCTACCAGCTTATCTGCTTTCTCGAAGCTCTGCTGAGAGCGCTCTTTATAACCCAGTTTTTCTTCGACCAAGCCTTTATTATTATAAGAGACGGCATCTTCAGGATCCATTTCGATGGCAGTGTCATAGTCGGCAATTGCACCTTCCAGATCTCCCATTCGATCCTTTAGGAAGGCCCTGCTGGAGTAGCGGTAAGGGTTTGCAGGGTCAAGATTAAGGGCTCGATCTAGCTCGGAAAGCGCCTCATCATTTCTCTTAAGTAAGTGAAGTACCACCGCACGATCACTGATATAGTTGGCATTATAAGCCTCCAACTGCACCAGCACATCGAAGTCAGCGAGGGCTTCCTCCAATTTCCCGAGCCGGGATAATATCCTGGCCCGATGAATCCGCAATGCGGGAGCACTGTCCTGCTCCATCAGCTGGTTAAACACCGCCAATGCTTCTTCAAATTTACCTTCCTTGTATAGTTCTAATCCTTTATTAATATCGCTCACGGTTGACCTTTCTTTTTGATTGACATGTTAAAAATAACAACTATAATGTTAACAGGCTATTGCTTCAATTAGTTTTATTATCCTGAGTTTATATTCACCTGAGCGATAGACTGCACATTCATTCTTCTGCGAAAAGGTTATTACCGATATAAACTAGTATATTTGACTAGCTATCAGGTAAAAGGGAAGTAGGGCTTAGGATCTTTTGAATTGGCCTATATTCTGATCACCTGATGCTGGAAAAGCTAGTCCTATGGAGGAGCGAGAAATTTTTAGTTTTTCCATATTCAATTCTATTTCTGGCTAGGTAATAATTTCTATATTTGAGTATAAAAAGTAAACTATGCCAAATCAACCAGAAGCGATACTTAAAGAATTGAAAAGCGGGAAATATGCTCCCGTTTATTTTTTGCAGGGAGAGGAGCCTTATTTTATTGATCAAATCACAAATTATATAGAGAATAACGCGATTGCTGAGCACGAGAAAGGCTTCAATCAGATCATAATGTATGGCAAAGATGCCTCCATGAATGTGGTGCTCACCAATGCCAGGCGGTTTCCGATGATGGCCGAGCGGCAGGTGGTGATCGTAAAGGAGGCGCAGAACCTGCCAGACTTAGGTAAGGAAGCTGGTGATAGCCTTTTGGTCAATTATCTGGCAAATCCACTGCCCAGTACCATTTTGGTTTTTGCTCATAAGTATAAGGTGCTGGATGGGCGGAAAGCCTTGGCTAAGGATCTGGATAAAAAAGCGATTCTCGTCAAGTCTGATAAGGTACCTGAATATAAGTTGGCCCCATGGATCGATGGATATGTGAAGAGTAAATCATTCACGATAGAGCCCAAAGCCTGCCAGATCATTGCAGAGTCCATAGGAAACAACCTGGAAGTACTGACCAATGAGATTGATAAAATGCTTATCAATTTTAGCGAGCCGGTACAGATAAACGCTAATCATATTCAGCAGTTTATTGGGATCAATAAAGACTATAACAATTTTGAGTTGACCAAGGCATTGAGCTATAGGGATATTCTGAAGGCCAATAAAATCATAAGCCACTTCAGCCAAAACCCTAAGTCTAATCCCCTGATTCCCATCGTGGCGCTATTGTATCTGCACTTTTCGAGGTTGCTTATGGTGCATGCCAATAAAGGAACCAACGAAAGGGAATTGGCCGGTGCGCTCAAAGTGAATCCGTACTTTATGAAAGAGTATATGATTGCTGCCAAAAATTATCCTTTAGGCAAGGTTATTGATAACATCGCATACTTGCAAGAGGCCGACCTGCGTTCTAAGGGTATCGATGCCAGCGGCATGAATGAAGGGGAAATCCTTAAAGAATTGATATTTAAACTGTTGCATTAAGTTGCCAAGCTTGACCATGAGAAAACTATTCTTACTGATGGCCACTACTGGTTTTTTTTACCAGTCTTATGGACAATCAGGACTATACCAAACCGGAGTTGATAAACAATTTGATGATGCTTTTGAGCTCTTTGATAAGCATCAGTACAGTGCTTCTAAGCAAGCATTTGAAATTGTAAAAGGGGAGAAGTTAAGCCCCAGAAGAACCATCGACGCAGATTTTTATTATGCTGTATCCGCATTATACCTCGAAAACCCCGATGGGCCTTCCCTGGTAGAAGGGATTATTAACCATTATCCCGAAGATCCACGGGCCAATGAAGCGGCATTTATCTTAGGCGATTACCTTTTTGAAAAGCGCCATTATAAGGAAGCGATAGAGAAATACAGCCTCGTGAATGTGGATGTTATTGATTTGGAGCAGCGCTCCAAAGTGTATTTCCGTACTGGATATTCTTATTTCCAACTAAAAGATTATACCAATGCGGCTCGCTACTTTGACCCAGTGAAGAAGATGCAGACGAGCTATACGGGGGATGGTTATTATTATAGTGGCTATGTGTCCCTGCAGCAGCAGAAATATGACCAAGCCATCGCTGACCTGAAACAAGCAGATCGCTATCCTGAATATCAGGATAAGGTACCCTATATGCTTTCTGAGCTCTATTATCGTCAGCAGCGCTATGATGAGCTGATCGATTATGGCACCAGCATCACCCAATCCCGACAGAAGCTTGACCGCAAGTCAGATATTTACCTCTTATTAGCAGAAGCCTATTTTGAGCGCAGAGACTTTACCAATGCAGCCACTTATTATGATGCTTTCTCCAAAGGAGGATCCACCAAGATGAGTAGAGAGCAGATGTATAAGGCAGGGGTGGCGCAGTTTGAAGTAGGGCAATATCAGTTGGCAGCAAACTACTTCAAACAAGTAGCGCTCCAGGATGATCGCTTAGGTCAGGTGTCTAGTTATTATTTGGGGCATAGTTACCTCAAACTTAATAATCCGGAATACGCCATCACGAGTTTTAGCGCTGCCTATAAGAGCGATGTGGATGCTAATATCCAGGAAGAAGCTTTATATAATTTTGCCAAGCTAAGTCTTGAGCGTGGAAGCTATCAAGAGGCCATCAACGCCATGGACCAATACTTAGCAAAATTTCCCTCTGGAAATAATATTGGCGAGGTAGAGACCATGATGAGCGATGCGCTGATCAATACCAATAATTACCTCCGTGCAGTAGAACATATCGAAGGAATGTCCAATAAGTCTCCAGCCATACGGGCGGCCTACCAAAAGGTGACCTATTATCAGGGGCTTACTTATTTCAGAAATAAGCGTTATGCTGAGGCCATCACTTATTTTGATAAATCGATCCTTTACCCCGTAGACAAAACTATCGTCCATGAGGCTTTTTTCAGGAAAGGGGAGGCTTATGCTGCTCAGGAAAATATGCCTGCGGCGATCAAGGCCTATGAGCAGGTGACGTCAATGCGTTTGACCTCATTGGATCCGGCATTGATTCGCTCTCATTACGGCTTGGGCTATGCCTATTTTAATACTCAGCAATACAGCAAGGCGCAGCAGCAGTTTCTTCAATATAATGAGAAGATAAAGAAGGTGAATAACCTCACTTCTTATTATGATGATGCGATCCTTAGGCTAGGCGATTCTTATTATATACAGAAGAAATTTGATGAAGCGCTTTCCACTTTCAGGCAGGCGATCAATGAAAGGAATCCGGATGGCGATTATGCACATTATATGGCAGGCGTGGTGCTCAATTTCCAGAATAGAAATAAAGAGGCCATAGCAGAGCTGGATAGAGCCCTAAGTAAGTATCCTAACAGTCGATTTAGAGACGATATTGTATTCCAGAAGGCCCAGATCAATATGGAAGTGTCCAATTATGCCGATGCCAGAAAAGGGTTTTCGGAGCTCATTAGCCAGAGTCCAAACAGTGCTTTTGTGCCCTTTGCCTTGGAAGGTAGGGCAGTGGCCAGCTATTCCCTCAAGGATTATAATGAGACCATCGCTGATTATAAGAAAATCCTAGACAGCTATCCCAACGCGACTAATGCCGATGCGGCCTTAGTTGGCTTGCAAGAGACGCTGTCGCTTCAAGGAAGAACTGCCGAATTCAGTAAATACCTATCGGACTATAAGCGCTCTAACCCAGGTAATCAAAGTCTTCAAAGTATAGAATTTGAAACAGCCAAAAACCTGTTTTTCAATAAATCATATGGTGAGTCCATAAAGGCGTTTGAGGAGTTTAGAAGAAGCTATCCAAATTCCGCTCAGGAGTCCGAAGCACAGTACTTTACTGCGGATGCCTATTATAGAATGGGTCAGAAGGACAAAGCCCTTCAGCAATTTTATACGCTGGAAGGCAGAGGAGCATCGACTCATCGGTCCAAGGCCATTCAGCGAATTGCAGAGATCGAGTTTGAGAATAAAAACTACCAAAAGGCCATACCTTATTTTATCAGCAGCACCAAGCTGGCGAGAGATAAGATCGAGCAGTATGAGGCTAATCGAGGTCTGATGACGGCATATTATGAAACTAAGAAGCATGATTCAGCTTCTTACTATGCCGATAAGGTGATCGCTTTAGGGGATATCACACCGGATGCCACTGCCAGTGCTCAGCTGATCAAGGCGAAGTCCTTATTGCAGACCGGAAAAACTGCCGATGCACAGGATGAGCTTATGGCATTGCTTAATGAAAGCAGTTCTGTACAAGGCGCCGAAGCCTTATTTATGCTTGCGCAATCCTTCCACAGTGCCGGAAATTATAAGCAATCCAATGAAACGATCTTTACATTTTCTGAAAAATACGGAGTGTATTCGCTTTGGTATGGAAAGTGTTTTGTGTTGTTGGCCAAAAATTATAAGGCCCTGAATGAGAATTTCCAAGCGAAGGCGACCTTGGAGTCCATTATCGAAAACTCCGAAAATCAGCAGGTTTTGGAAGAGGCTAAGGCGGAGTTAAAAGGGTTATAATTGGAGGTTTCATCTTTAATTTTTGAATGAACTGATCATGAATAAGATATTAAGAATCATAGGCTTGTCGATGTTACTACCGATCACCGTGGCCACCGCACAGGACCAGCAAGGCAAAGAACGTGGAGAGGTGACCGATGCCGAATTTATTATCCGTAAGGATAGAGTATTGACCTTACCGAAGCGAAACAGAAATTTTGAGCCTGTCCCTGCATTGCCCCAAAATCAGGGGAATAAGCAGTTTAGCTATGCTGCGAGGGACTTCTTCTTCCAGCTGCCTCCAAGCCTTTCGGAATTGAGTCCATACCAAAAGAAGTTTGATAGTACCATCCCTGACTTATATCACGGATATGCCAAGCTAGGTTTTGGGAATTATCAGTCGCCATTAGCAGAGATTTACATTAATAATAAGGAAAGCGACTACCTGAATTACGGGGTAAAGATCCGTCATCAGGGCTTCTATGAAGGGCCTGTTGATGGGGCAAATTCCGCTGAAGATCATACCCAAGTACAGCTGCATGCCAATTATTTCACCGAATATTTCGAGGTTTTTGGCTTGCTAGGATATCAAAGAGATCGCTATCATTTCTATGGTTATACTCCAGGCACGGAGGTCGCTCCAGAGCAGATCCAGCAGTTATTCAATACCATAGATATAGAGGGGGGAATCAGAAATATCGATAAGAATGAGGCGATAAATTACCAAGCTAAATTGGGCTTGCGATTATTTGATGATGATTATTTGGCTCGTGAGCATGAGGTAAGACTTGAAAGTACCGGGAGCTATAAGATCATGGATGCGATGAATGCAGGATTGGATTTCAATACTTATTTTACCTCCCCATCGGATCAGACCTATCGTGATGTCAATAGAAATTACCTTCAGGTGAGACCTTATGCACTGTATCAGGACCAGGGACTATCAGTAAGGGCAGCGGTAAATATGGTGATAGAGAATGATGAATATGTGGATAAGCCCTCTGATTTTCATGTGTTTCCGGAATTGAATGCGAGTTATTATATTCAAGAGGAATTTGCGCTATATGGTCAGGTGACGGGTGGAGTTCAGAGAAATACCTATTATCAATTTGCGCAGGAAAACCCCTACTTAGGTCCGAGCACTCAACTACTGAATACAGTAGAAAAGCTAAAAGTAGAAGCTGGAATTAAGGGGAGTGTCACTGATGCATTTACCTATCAGCTAGGCATAGGCTATGGCGATTATGATAATATGGCTTTCTATGCCAATAGTGTCGCCGACAGTGCGAAATTTGAAATTCTCTATAATAATGGTTCTGTGCTTAATTATACAGGGAATTTAGGCTATAATTTCAGCAAGGTATATGGATTAGTGGCTGAGGCCAATTATTACCATTATAGCTTGGACGAAACGACTGAGGCCGGGAAGGCTTCTAGTCCCTGGCAGCGACCGGAGTGGGTGCTTAGCATTCAGAATATTTTCACCCCTTCCGAGCAATGGCTAATTACTGGCGGACTGGATATGATGGGAGGGATATATGCTAAAAATCTGCAGTCAGGAACGGAGGATACTCTGAAGCCTATTATTGATTTAAATGTCAAGGCAGACTATAAAATTACCGATCGATTCTCGGTTTTTGCCCAAGGAAATAATTTATTAAATCAGAAGAATGAACGGTATTGGAACTATCAATCCCGTGGTATTCAAGGGATAATTGGTGCAGGCTTTAAATTTTAGTTGCAATACCTTGAAGTAAAATAGAGGAATTAATCCCTTGTTGCAAGTTGAGTAATTGGCTCTTTTATCTTAGTTTAGCAATTTAAACCACCAAGGAGAATACTAATGGCGAAAAAGGATCAGGATAAGAAATCGAAAAAAATGAAGGATCAAGACAAGGATTTTGGTCTGCCAGAAATCGAAATTACCCCTTTAGATAAGGAGGAGAAGCGTCCTGAACCTATTCCCGTGCCCATCACTGGTACCGAAAAGTCCTCAGAAGCTCAGCTAGAAAATGCTGATAAAGAGGAGGAACCTAAAAAAGAGGAGCAGGGTGGAGCCAAAGAATCAGCCGTTGCCGCTGCGGCATTAGCAGGGGCGGCTGCGGCCAGCCAGTTTTCTAAAGAAAGTCCTGTAAACCCCCACAGCACCGCAACAACAGTGCCTCCAGCGCCTCCCGAAGTACCTAAGGATCCCCAGGAAAAAGAAAAGTCTTCCAGCCGATCAGGATGGATAATACTGGTATTACTTTTGTTAGGACTGGTAGGATTTACTATTTATTACTGGACAAACCATTATAATAAACCTGCTGAGGAGATGCCTACTGCGGTAGTGCAGCCCAAGGTGGCAGATAATATAGAAGAAGAGCCAGCTCCCGTCGTAGTAGAAGAGCCTGTAGAGGCGGCCAATGGAAATAGCAGTCCTAGCTTAGAAGAGATTACGAGTAAGTCAGATAATCCTAGGTACCTGGTGACAGTAGGAGCCTTTATAGATGGGGATTTGGCACGTGATTTTTCTAGAAAATTGAATCGCAAAGGTTATTCTACTTATCTCGTGATGCCAGGATATGGATCTAATTTCTATAAACTGGCGATTGCTGATTTTGATAATGTGATAGACGCCACCGCCAGGATAGAAGAGGAGCAGAAGAACTTCAAAGAAACTTTATGGGTTTTTAAATTTTAATATGATCATACTACAAACGTTATCTACTAACCAACAAGCCGTGACAGACACCCTGTCCACGATGGAAAGTACCACAGAAAGCATAGGGCTTTTTGATTTATTGATCAAAGGCGGTGTCATGATGATTCCGCTCTATCTTTTGTTTATCCTCGCGGTTTACATTTTTGTGGAGCGGGTGATTACCCTGAAGAAAGCCGCTCAAACTCCTAAGGACATGATGGACCAAGTGAAAATGAGGGTTCAGACAGGAGATATTGGCGGGGCAAAGATGATTTGCCAGGAAGAAAATACTCCTGTGGCCAATATGATTTCCAAAGGCTTGGAGCGTATCGGTAGCCCACTGAAAAATATTGAAGTGGCTATAGAAAATGTGGGGAAAATAGAAATCTATAAGCTGGAGAAAAACCTCAATCTGCTAGCAACAGTATCCGGAGCAGCTCCAATGATCGGGTTTTTAGGTACCGTAGCCGGGATGATCCGGGCTTTTATCGGCGTGGCGCAGGAAGAGGGAATGGTTTCCCCAAAATTACTATCTACTGGGATCTATGAAGCCATGATCACCACCGCCACAGGCTTGGTAGTGGGTATTGTGGCTTATCTTGGTTATAATTATTTGGTGGCAAAAGTTTCAAAATTGATCCATAATATGGAATATACTTCCATAGAGTTTATGGATTTATTGCAGGACAAAAAGTAAGCTGAGGAATTACCTCAGCTATTGCTTCCTCTAAATGAACTAAAACTATGGCACTTCAATCCAAACATAAGGTAGATGCTTCATTCAGCATGTCTTCAATGACCGATATTATTTTTCTGTTATTGATCTTCTTTATGCTTACCTCTTCCTTCATTACCCCTTCAGGACTTCCAGTAAATCTCCCGAGCAGTGAAGCTTCGGATATTGTGATGCAAGAGGTCACTGTGACGGTGACCAAGGACCTGCGTTATTCTGTGAATGACAGAATTGTGGGGAGAGACGAAATTAAAAATGAGCTTACCACGTTATTAGAAGGTAAGAAGGGACAAGTGGTCTTGCATATAGACAAGGATGTCCCTGTAGAATATTTGGTAGAAATTGGTGGAATCGCGGCCAAATTGGAAGCAAATGTTTCCATTGCGACCAAACCCTATAATTAATCTATTATGCAGGTAGAGGCGATAAACAAATTTAATTGGGACAGTAAGAAGAAAGCCACGGCGGTCACCGTTTTGGTAAATATTCTATTGCTGATCGCTATTTATTTTATCGTTGTATGGCGACCACAGGTTCCACCCATGTCCGAATTCGGTCTGGAGCTGAACCTTGGATTTACCGATGCAGGAAGTGGTAATCGACAAACTGAGGCGCCACCTTCCGAAAGCGAGACGGTTTCTGAGCAGGCTCCTGCGCCAGGAAGTCCCGCCGAGCAGGTCACTGAGGCCGTGCAGCCTGTGGCCCAGCCCGAGAGCAAGCCTGTATCTCAGCCTCAGCCCACTAAAGCTAAACCTCAATATGAGGCCCAATCTAATGTGAAAAGCCCCATTAAGGCCGCTGAAAAAACCACTGAGGACGTGAAAGAAACGGAGCAACCTATAAAGGAGGCTAAGCCAGTAAGCCAACCGGCCAAGGAAGAAACAAAGCAAGCAGAGAAGAAAGTAGAAGAAAAGCCTACGATTGACAAACGTGCTATTTTTGGTGCGGGTGGGACGAGTGGCACTAGTAATCAGCAGTCAGCAGGCAGTAATCAAGGGTCCACCAATCAACAGGGGGACCAAGGGAATCCTGAAGGCACTGTAGATGGTCGCTCCCTGTATCAGTCGGGCCAGGGAAATGCTGGCAACGGAGCGGGATATAACCTCGACCTGGCAGGATGGGATTTTGCTAGCAAGCCTAATATCCAGGATCGAGTTTCCAATAGATCCGGTAGGATCGTTTTTAAGATCATTGTCGATGATAACGGCAAGATTGCCCAGGCTATTCCACTCGAATATAATGTAACCAATGAGGTATTGGCTTACTACCGTGGGGTGGTCAACAAATTGATTTTTAAGCGCCAAAGTGGTAATCCTACTGCCGATTATTCGGAGGGAAAAATTACATTTATCATCAAAGTAGATTAATCAGCAATGAATTATCAGGAAACGTTGGACTACTTGTTCAACGCATTGCCGATGTTCCAACGCATAGGTGCTGCTGCATTCAAAAAGGATCTCAGCAACACCATAAAGCTCTGTGATCATCTCGACCAACCTCAGCATAAGTTTAAGTCTATCCATATCGCTGGCACCAATGGAAAGGGGAGCAGCTCTCATATGCTTGCCGCCATTTTGCAGGAAGCGGGCTATAAGGTGGGGCTCTACACCTCCCCACACCTTAAATCTTTCACAGAAAGAATAAAAATAAACGGACAGGAAATCCCCGAACAGAAAGTGGTGGATTTTGTTGCAACAAATCGTGCCTTCCTTGATGAACTTAAGCCAAGCTTCTTTGAGATGTCTGTCGGCTTAGCTTTCCAGCATTTTGCCGAGGAGAAGGTGGATTATGCAGTGGTGGAAGTGGGGATGGGAGGACGCCTGGATAGTACTAATGTCCTTCGGCCGGAGGCCTGCCTGATCACTAATATTGGTCTTGACCATACGCAATTTTTAGGTGATACCCTGCCCTTAATCGCCGCAGAAAAAGGTGGAATTATCAAACAAGATATCCCAGTCATCATAAGTCAGGCACAAGCCGAAACCATTGAGGTATTTATCAGAATCGCTCAGGAGAGAAATGCGCCTATTTTCTTTGCAGACACTTATTTCGAAATCACGAAGAAGGGATTAAATAAGGATACTTTGCTTAATGACTATCTTGTGGATAAAAGAGGTGAGATGATGGAGGTTTCATTGGATCTTCTGGGAGATTATCAGCAGTATAATCTTGGTGGCTTGATGATGACGGTGGAAGTATTGCAAGAGCAGGGGCTGAAAATAAGCATTCCTATCATCCAGTCAGCTCTCCGCAAGGCAGGGAAATCAACTGGTCTCAAGGGCAGGTTTCAGCAGCTTAGCGCATCGCCATTGATCCTCTGTGATACGGCGCACAATGCGGATGGACTGAGGATAGTGTTGAATCAGCTGAAAGGCTACAAAGCCGATAAGTATCATTTTATACTAGGTATGGTCAATGATAAGGATATTGGGTCAGTGCTCAGCTTATTTCCTAAGGAGGCTAGCTATTATTTTTGTCAAGCCAATATCCCTAGGGCTTTGGCGGCAGAAGAATTATTAGAAAGGGCCAAAGAGGCTGGATTGGAGGGCGAAATCATTGCGGATGTAAACCAGGCAATTGAGGAAGTGAGTAAAAAAGCGAAGAAAAATGAATTAATTTTTGTCGGAGGCAGTACCTTTGTGGTCGCTGAAATCGAAAATCTGTAAAATGGGAAGAAATAAGCTGGCCAGGTTCAAGGCTAATGATGAAAATAGGAATGTAGTTCAGGAAGGAAAAGCCATTTTTGAACAAATAAAAGGACAGTGGAAAGCAGTCCAATTTCAGAATGAAAAGCCTTTGGTGGTGGAGCTCGCATGTGGTCGCGGGGAATTTACCGTGGGCCTAGCTCGGGTACATCCTGAGAATAATTTCGTAGGCGTGGATATCAAAGGTGCCCGTATTTGGAAGGGTAGCACGGTCGCGATTGCCGAAGGACTCGAAAACGTTGCCTTTTTGCGAACTCAAATAGAGCATTTAGATCGCTATTTTGGGGCAGAGGAAATCAATGAATTGTGGATAACTTTTCCTGACCCACGACCGAGAGATGGCGATGAAAAGAAACGATTGACCTCTCCGAGATTTTTAGAACTTTATAAGCCCTTAGTGCAGGCGGAGGGATGGGTGCATTTCAAAACTGATAATACGGGATTGTTCGATTATACCTTGGAATTATTACAAAGCCGAGAAGACATCAGGGACTTAGTTTATACCAAGGATTTCTATACCTCGGAGTATAAGGATGACCATCATGGCATCAAAACCCGCTATGAGGCGATGTTTAGTGCCAAAGGGGAAAAGATAAAATATATGAAATTTAGATTCGCCCGCTAGACTTCCATTAGCAGTTCCTTTATTTCACGGTCCTGATCAGGGGAGTCAGTCATTATCATCAGGGTATCACGGCCTTGCAATTCAGTTTGGCCATTAGGAGTTACGAATTTACCGTCCCGACTAATCAGGACCACTCTAAAGGTGGTGGGAAAGGCGATGTCCATTAGTTTCTTTCCCTCCATTGGTGTGTTTGGAGCCAAGGTGATCTCGACCAGGTTACTGCCCCCTTCCTCAGCCATTTCCAGATCCAATAGTGACTTCTTCTTTAACTCCTCAGGTAGGGATAATTTCAACCACCTGGCGGCCAGAGGTAATGTCGTTGCCTGTAAGGCAACAGAGGTGAGGACGATAAAGAACACCACATGGAAGATCATGCTGGAGCTCTCCACCCCGTGAATCATGGGGAAGGTGGCAAATACAATTGGCACTGCACCTCGCAAACCCACCCAGGATAAGAAGGTCTTTTCGCGTAGGTTATAGTTGAAAGGCCAAAGGGTAAGGAAAATCCCTAATGGTCTCGCCACCACAATCAAAAATACTGCTGCTGCCAGAGACAAGCTGAGCACAGGGAACATCTGGCTAGGGAATACCAATAATCCCAAGGTGATGAACATGACCACCTGCATGAGCCAGGCCAGCCCATCAAAAAACTTCATGATACTTCGCTTATGTACCAGCTTGGCATTACCCACCGTAAGTGCGCAGATATATACCGCCAGGAAGCCATTGCCATATAGCAGGTCAGTAAGGCTATAGGTCAGCATGATCATCGCAATCATCAATACGGGATAAAGTCCCTCAGCATCCAGCTTGATGCGATTTACTAATAATACGATGCCTCGGCCGATTAACCAACCCAAACCCGCTCCTACAAGCATCTGAAGGAAGAATATGGGGATGATCTTGCCAAAGGAAAAATCGCCAATAGTAATCATGCTGGTGAAGGCAATGGTAAGGAAGTAGGCCATAGGGTCATTACTGCCGGACTCCAGCTCCAATAAAGGACGCAAATTGCCCTTTAAGCCAATACTCTTGCTCCTCAAAATTGAGAAAACAGCTGCTGCATCGGTAGATGAAACGATGGAGCCAAGTAATAAGCTCTCCAGCAAAGTCAAATCTGAAATCCAATATACAAATCCTCCTAAGGAAAAACTGGTAAGCAATACTCCTAAGGTGGATAAAGCAATGCCCTGTCCTAATACCGGTTTTACACTTGGCCATTTGGTATCCAGACCACCCGAAAAGAGGATGAAGGTCAAAGCAATAATACCCAAAAACTGCGTCAATGAAGGATCATCAAAGGCTATTCCTCCCAGTCCTTCAGAACCTGCCAGCATGCCCACACCTAGGAAGAGCAAGAGGGTCGGAATCCCCGTTTTACCAGAGGTTTTACTCGCCAGTACACCGGCGAACAATAAAAGAGAGGTGATGAGCAGAATGTTTTCGGCAGTCAGGACCATAAAGGCTATTTAATATGAAAAAAGTTATTTGGCAGTGCTTACCGGCGCCTGAATAGGATAGCCCTTATTGATCCAATCGATTTTTATATTATCCAAAATCGCCAATAGCTTAGGATTCGTAAAGCCCATATCATTCAATAAGGTAAAGGCTGGTCGAACATTTGGACACTTATGCAGGGGGCAGCATCCACAATAAATGATGATTTCTGTGTCTTTTGGTAGACTTTTGACCGTCTCTTTGAGCTGTTTGATATTGGCTGGATCCTGTCCTGCTCCGATATCTACAGAACCCTTAATAACTGCTTCAGGGCCTACACTCAAGATTAAAGGGAGCTTTTCGGCCTTAGTAGAATTGATTTTCTCCTTCAAATCATAAGGTGACATCATCTGCTTGGCGGTCCATGGCTCCTTGGACTGAAATGAGGTGAGAGCAGTAACTCCAATTATAAATAGTAATAAGATGCGGACAGCGTAATTTTTCATTGGGAAAGATTAAAGTGAACAGTGTAATTGGACTCAAAATTTGACGGCTGATGAAATAGAAATAGCGTATTTCTCCAGTAATGATGGTATAAATTTACAAAATAGATGTAAATGTTCGGTTACCGTTGATCAGGAAAAATGGGTATCCGTAGATTCATTTTACTAGGTTTATCTTGAATACCGCTTGTACATCCTATACGTGAACTGGGGTTTAGATGTGACCGTTTGATTACCAGTGAATTAGGCCTTGTTTCCAGCCAGGGCTTATAAAAAGGTGTAAATAAAGATTTTTCGAATTTAATGGCTTTTATATTTGAAAAAGTTATCTTCATCACCTGTATCGATAAGGTGGCCGATACATTAACTTTTCTACCATGCAGGCCGGCGGCGAACTGAGACTCTAATATTTTGAGGCGAAAAGTCTATTTTTAATTTCCCCCTGCTTTATTAACCAGTGGGAGCATTTAGAGATTAGAGAAATGGATAATCAGGGGCCTAGATGCAAAGAGGTAAGGTTTAATGCATCCAAATGAGTAAAAACCATCAGAATATAAACAGACAATTATGAATAAGAATGAACCCAGATTGCCTACGGAGGCCTTTGAGATTGAGATTAGTGATATGGATCATCAGGAGGGCTGGACGGCTGGCATGCCAGCGGGAATTTCCCACCAGCAATGGCCAAGAAGCACTTATTACGGTTACCCACTTCCACATCGCTTTACCGTCAAAGTCCCGAGGGAATATAGAGTCAAAGGGGAAGAATTTATAGCTGTATCGGTGTTTTTTGGTTCGGACGAGCCGTATCAGCAGTATAGGAAAAAGTACCATGGAGTGGAGCAGGTATTTGCTAATCCCACGCTCAGTCCTGAGCAGGAGAATTCTCCTTTTTGGCAGGGGCTGCTTGCTTATATTCAAAATCCCCACCCAATGGAGCGAAGAATGAAGGATATTTTGGGGCAAAGTTGGGCTTTAATATGGTTAACTAAGGAGGAATTTCAAGCTCCTCTCAGCGATTTCCCGTCCCATGCTTCCAGTTTATACCCTGGTTTCTCGATTGAGGAAATGAATAAAGATGAGATAGGAACCAATTGTTTTTCGGATTATGATGATCCTCACTATATAAGAATGTCCATTAGGAAAGGCGATGTAAATGTCGGGAGGAGTATGGAGGAATTTGAGGATATAGATGATCCGAATCATTATATTCCAATATTTTCGGAAGAAGGTAAGAAATTTCAGCTGAATCAATATTTTGGATCAAATCATATAGGAGGGACTGCCAACCCTTACCAGGGATACCCTGAGTTTAGCCCGTTTTATATAGAATTTGAAGAGGAAATGGGTGGGATGAATATGGGCGGTGGAAACGGGCAGATCGACCTCCTTCATGATATGGTGGATTGGGCCTGCGGATAATTTATTGTTTAGAAAACTAATTTTGGTAAAAATCGGTTAGAGGAATATGCCCTTTAAAAGCATAGAGGATTAGTTATCCTTTTATAATACAAGTCTTTAACTTAACTTTATGACTTGGAGTTTCCTATTTAGGAAACCCCCATAGCTGATGCTAAAATCCTTAATCTTGGTAGTGGACTATTGTATTTTGCAGAAATGGAAGCTATGATGACTGGCTAGGGAAGCAATATTGCCTAATGATAATGAATAAAACTAAGTCCATATTATTTTTAAATCTGTATATCCTGCTTTGGGTGCTGATACCATTCAGTCATCCAGGTGGGAATATATTGGATACCAATGGGCCTGGAAGTGATCAGCGAATGGAGGTGAAGGATAATTTTCACCAATATCCTGATACCTTTCATCTCAGCACCGGCAATACCCTTAGCATTAGCCATAGCCTGATTAATGAAGGAAATAATGATAACAATTCAGGGAATCGATTTTTATATTCTTTACCCTCTTTTGAGATTTTAAAGTCATTTGTTTCACTTCAATCAAGTGTCTTTAAGTCATTTGTTTCCAGTGTTTTAAGTGTTTTTATTTTTACGGGAGTTCATATAGCTTATCCATTCCATTATTTTTGGTAAACGGCCAAATAATATTACATCTGTCCAGTGACCCATGCCTACCTCTTTAGGTGGATCAATTGTTTTTTCTAGAGAACCAATTCAAGATTTCTTTAGAATTAGTGTCACGGGCTATATTAAAATTGACCCTCAGGTCATCATCCTCTTTATTCTTCAAAAGAAAGGTAATAAGCATGTTATATATAATAAATATACTATTGGCGCTAGTGGTTTTAGCGCTTGGGTATCAGGTGATATCCAAAATGGTAAAAGGCAATAGGTTAAGAAATAAATTGATAAAATGGACCACAGAGCAGGGGTTTTTATTATCTGCGGTGGAGTCATGGCGAGGTAAGTCCAGTATAGGTCTGGACCCTAAAAATAATATAATAGCCCTGCTCAATGAGGACAAGGGAAAAGCAAAGTTTGACCTTATAGATCTGGAGGAAATACGCGTATGCAGGGCTATTAAGGTATATAATGGAGGGGCGGATGAGGAATCCATAGAAGGCCCACTGCGCAAGATCATGATTGAATTGCATTATTTGGACGAGACCAGGCAGCACACCATCGAGGTGTATGATATGAAGAAGCAGCCCAAGCTAAGTAACGAATGGAGTTTAGCCCAGCAGTGGACCGAAAGGATCAACCGATCGATATTAATTGGCTAATAATAAGAGGTTTCCAATTCAAAACCAGACAGGTGATATTTACCCTTGTCTGGTTTTTTTCGTTGGAAACAAATTTAAAAATGCCAGTACTATTACAAACTTTCCAGATGATTTAATAAATTGATAACCTCAATTGCAAATTAGTAGGGACTTGCTTTGACTAATTTTAAGGCATCCGAATGGGGAAGGACTCGCAAGGATGGTAGTCTCCTGTCTAGGAATTAATCTAGGTCAATAAAAGAATATGGATACAGGCAAATCTCGCTTTATTAGGTATAACTCTCACTCAGAAACCCAACTGTCAATAGAGCAATTATTTTATGCCTATCATAAAAAGTTAGTTTATTTTTCTGTCCAACTACAAGGTGATCAGGAGTTAGCGGAGGATTTGGTGCAAGATGTATTTATTCATATGGCAGAGCATAGTGAACTTTTGAAGAAAGGGGAAGACCATATGCGAAATTATTTATATCGGGCGGTAAAGAATAAATCCTTAAATGCAATGCGGGATCTGGCCAGTAATGCAGAAAAGACCTTTCACCTTCCCGACAGGTCCTCTGAGGAGCAGTCCATTATTCACCATATGATCAGAACTGAGGTCATGGCCACCTTATATGAGGCACTAGAAAGCCTGCCGGAGGGATGCCGAACCATTGCCTCCTTGTCTTATCTGGATGGAAAAAGTAATCAGGAAGTTGCTGATCAGTTGGGAATATCGATAAATACGGTAAAAACCCAAAAGCAAAGAGGCCTTAAGTTATTACGATTGAAGCTGAATCCTGATGCATTTTACCTGATAGCCGTATTAATGAATTGTTAAGGAGGGTTAACGCAATGTTAATTATTAATATTTTTTAAGAAAGCCAATTTTTCTTTCACCCGAAAACCTATATCCAGTGTATAGAGAGTAAAGACACTGGAATGGACAATAAGGATTCATATGATTTTTATGCTCAATTAATCTCCAAAAGTATTCGGGGATCTCTCAGTATGGAGGAGCAATCCCTTCTTGAGGGATGGCTGACGGAAGATCCTTCAAATCGCAGCTTTTATGATCAGCTAATTTCAGAGGATTTCCTCAATCAGGAACTCCGTGAACTGGAAAAAATAGACACCGATGAGGCGTTTGCTCGCTTGGAAGCCAGGCTAAATAGTAAAAGGGAAAATCCAAGCCATAGCATTAACCAGTGGAAGAGAATCGCCTCAGTAGCCGCAGTATTTGCAGTGATGCTTTTAGGCTGGACCATTTATAAGGCTTCATTTGAGTCCTGGTCGAGCGATGGTCTTATCGGCCAAAATGCCCTTGTGGATGCTGATCCGGGATCAAACAAGGCAATTTTGGTGCTTGCTGATGGCCAAAATATCCCCTTGGAAACTATTGCAGAAGGCAGGCAGGAGATATCTCCTGGCATGCATATCGAAAAGAGCAATAATCAGGTCATTTTTAAATTGGACCGGCTGTTCGCTATGGCTTCAGAGAAAACTAATAGAATAATAGTGCCACAGGGCGGCAGGTACACCGTGGAGCTGCCAGACGGCTCTAAAGTATGGCTCAACAGTGCTTCTTCCTTAAGTTTCCAATCGGCTTTCGGAGTTGATTCACGGCAGGTTTACCTGGAAGGAGAGGCTTATTTTGAAGTCGCTCCGGATGCCCAAAGGCCTTTCCTAGTGGAAGCCAATGGAACTCAAATCCAGGTCCTCGGCACTCACTTTAATGTAAATGCTTATACTAATGAACCTGCGACCAAAACCACATTATTGGAAGGGAAGGTGCAAATACGCTATGGTGCTCATGATAAGGTACTTAAACCCGGTCAGCAAGCAATTTCCAATGAGGCATTAGCAATCAGCCCAGTTTCTACTTCAGAGATAATGGGCTGGAAAGAAGGGTATTATAGATTTAAAAGCACAAGGTTAGACGAAATTTTGCGTCAGCTGGAAAGATGGTATTCCATCAAAGTGGTGCACGATAATGAGCTTCCATTGCGGCATTTTAGTGGAACGATAAGCATGGACACTCCACTATCTAAGGTTTTGGAGATGCTGGAACTCTCTGGAGAACTTGATTTTCAATTTAAAAATGGGATGCTATATGTAACAGAAATGAAATAAAAAATTAAACCAGTGGTCCTCGGAAAACCACTGGCTTGGCTGATCAATGCCATTCACTCTAGTTAAAACAAATATTATCGATCAACTTCTAAACGTAAAGTTATGAAATTTACCTACTTGGGACAAGGGGGGCTGAGGCTTTCCTTTGCTCCACCCAATTATCTTTTGGTTATGAAATGGACCCTTATACTTAGTTTGGCATTCTGCTTTCAGGTGACAGCTAAGGTACATTCCCAGGATCTCACCTTGAAAATCAATGGGCAACAACTCACTGAGGTCTTCGCAGCGATTGAGGATCAGACGGATATTAGCTTTGTTTATTCTGATGAGATGATCCGGCAGGCAAAACCTGTCCATATAAACCTCAGCAAAGTAAGTCTGGAAGAAGCCCTTCCCATGGTATTTGCTCAGCAGCCTTTTACCTATCAATTGGTAGATCAGTATGTAGTGATCAAGGCAAAGCCCAGCGCTGAAAGGGAAGAAATAGCGATCTCTGGTACCGTAAAAAGCCAGAATGGAGAGCTCTTACCCGGGGCCACGGTAAGGCTAAAAGGCGGGTCCAAGGGTACTGTTACCGATATTGACGGAAAATTCACCCTTAGCATGCTCCCAGATGATGCCGTGCTGGTCGTCAGTTATATTGGATATGATTCGCAGGAAATAGCGCTAGGAAGTAAGTCTGAAGTAGTGATTATACTCAACCCGAGTGACAATTCACTTTCTGAGATAGTGGTGATAGGCTATGGACAGCAGGAGAGAAAGCAGGTATCGAGTGCTATAGCCGACTTCAAACCCACTGAAGAGAATTTCAGACAAGTACAAGGGCCGGATCAGTTGATTCAGGGGCGTATGGCTGGAGTATATGTTGGCGCGGGAGGAGGTACTCCAGGCAGTGATATCCGAGTAAGCATAAGAGGAATAGGATCATTAAGTGGACAAAATGAACCACTATATGTGGTAGATGGCATTCCATTGGTGAATCATAATGCTGCATTATTTGACCTTGGCGAAGGGATGAATCCCTTGGCAGAGCTTAACCCTAATGATATAGAGTCCATAGAAGTACTTAAGGATGCAGCCTCAGCGGCTATTTATGGATCACGTGCCACGAATGGAGTGGTGATAATCACCACCAAATCTGGCAAGGAAGGGAAGTCTAGCTTCAATATCCAATCCAATATAGGGGTACAATATTTACCAAATGTCAATAAGCTCAAAATGGCTGATTCGGACCTTTATCTGGAGGTCCTAAATGAGGCTAGATTTAACTATAACGAACAGAATGGGTATCAGCCTGGCGATGGAAACTTCGTCAATTATCAGGAAAATCCCTATCCTGGATATCCAGAGACAGACTGGCTGGACATAGTCACCCGCAATGCCCTGGTGTCCAATGTCAATATGTCTTTCAGTAGTGGAACCAAGAAAACCAAATTGTACCTATCTGGCGGATACCTTAATCAGCAAGGGGTCATGGAGTCCAATGAGTATAAAAAGTATAATACCAAGGTAAATATTACCCATCAGGCGACATCCTGGCTGGAGGTAGGCACTAATACTAATTTAAGTTTTTCGAGAAATAATAGAATCCCAAATGGCAATTATGGCTCTGCAATTATGCTTCGAAGTATGGGGCAGCGACCCTTTGATCGCCCATTCAAACCTAATGGGGAGTATTATGTGGGAGGCACAGAGGAATTGCTGTATCATAATAATGTGCAGATTCTCAATGAACAAAATACTAAACTGGATAATTATAGAATGCTGGGGAATGTTCATGCAGATATTCGTTTCAGCCCTTCATTTCATCTGAAAAACACCTTTGGAATGGATGCCATTTATACCGAGGATTACTTGTATTATACCGATAAGCACCCTTATGGTGCAGGGCAAGGCCGGCTATTGGATGAGCGAAGGATGATGACTAATGGGCTGATAGAAAATACATTGTATTTCGATCATACTTTTGGCAAATTAACGATCAACGCCCTGGCCGGGCACTCATTCCAGAAGGTAACCACCAGTGTTAATTCTATAGATGGCCGTGGTTTCCCTTCTCCCTCCTTTGATGTACTTTCTGTGGCCAGTGAGATTGCTTCGGCCTCCTCAGGCTTTGGTCAAAATTCCCTGGAGTCTTATTATAGTCGAGCAAATCTTAGCTATGCAGATAAGTATATGCTCTCACTATCCATCCGTGCGGATGGCTCGTCTAAATTCTCCCCGGAAAAACGCTACGGGTCTTTTCCTTCGATCTCCGCTGGCTGGAATATTTCCGATGAACCTTTTTGGAGCCTGAGTAGGACGGATTTGAAGTTTCGCGCAAGTTATGGTGCCACAGGAAATCAGGATGGGATTGGCAGTTATGCATACCAAGCATTGATGAGCGGTGGGGCAAATTATGATGGGAATAGTGGTCTGTCGATATCCACCTTTGGCAATCCAGAGCTTACCTGGGAGACAGCAAAGCAATTTGACATAGGTGTGGATTTAGGGATGTTTGCGGGAAAACTGCATCTGACAGCTGATTACTTTATTAAGAATACAGAAAATCTACTTTATAATATGCCTATTCATGCTACTTCCGGATTCAGCAGTGTGACTAGCAATATAGGCTCGATGCAAAATCGAGGATTGGAATTGATGATCGCTTATCAGCATAGGTTCGGAGAACTGGAATGGCAATCGGATTTCAATATTTCATTTATTGATAATGAACTTACCTCTTTATTAGGGGACGAGCCATTACTGATAGGGGCCAATAGGACCCTCCAAGTGGGGGAGGAAGTGGGAAGTTTCTATATGTATAAGATGCTAGGGATCTTTCAGTCTGATGAGGAGGTGCCACAGCTACTATTTGACCAGGGAGTCAGAGCAGGTGATGTTCACTATGAGGATGTAAATAATGATGGTATTATCAATGTAGATGATCGTCAGATTATTGGTACTTCAAATCCCGATTATTACGGTGGTTGGTCAAATACCTTTAAGTATAAGAATTTTGATCTGAGTGCTTTTCTTACGTATTCTCAGGGCTCCGAAATTTATGCCACTTGGCGGATTACCACTGATCGGCTAGGAATAGGTGCACAAGGCTTCCGTGAAGAGGTGGCTTTGGATCGATGGACTGGACCCGGAACTAGCAATGAGGTGCCTAGGGCTTATCATGGAAGTGGGTATAACCTCAATAACTCCTCTAGATTCCTAGAAGATGCTTCTTTTGTAAGGCTTCGGACGCTTTCGCTAGGTTATACCTTGCCCAAGGCTTTCTTATCAAAACTACAGATGTCCCATTTGAGATTTTTTGTCCAGGGAGAAAACCTTTACCTCTTCAGCAAGTATTCGGGTGTGGATCCTGAAGTTTCCAAAAATTATGATGCGCGATTCATGGGGGATGATAATATGAATCTTCCACAGCCTAGAACCATACGAGTGGGTCTGAATGCTACCTTCTAACGCTAAACTGAAAACAATTATGAAGTTTAATATATCAATCATTCTGATTATGGCGCTTATTATCGCCAGTTCTTGTAGCAATCAGCTGGACCTCTATCCTAGATCTGCAGTCTCATCGGATGCTGAGCTTACGGAGGAGGACGCCTCGTCCTTCCTTATCGGAGTGTACCAATCGGTACAAAATGACCCTGGAAGGGAATCCTATATTTTGGCAGATCTACTTGGAGGAGATATGAACTCGGCCAGCTCCACCAATGGGGGAGGAACCAATGCCTTTATCAGTAATATCATGCGTCCAGAGCACAGCTATGTAAACAGCTCGTGGAAGGGGTATTATGAGGCTTTGTATCAGGTGAATACCTTGCTGACCAGCCTTCTGACACTTCCAAATAACTCCGAAATGAATAAAAATAGGGGGGTATCTCATTATTTTAGGGCCTTTATTTATACTAGCCTGGTAACCAAATTTGGAGGGGTTCCGATCTTGAAGGAAAATTCCCTGGAGCGTATGCCGCGTAATACGGTGGAAGAAGTGTATGCCTTCATTGAGGAAGACCTGCAGATAGCCATAGACCTGGCTCCAGAGTTTAGCGGAGACCTTGGAGGGGATTTTAATAGTGTGTCTTCTGATGCCGCCAAAGCTCTTTTGGCTAGGGTAAAATTGCTACAAGGTAAAAAGATGGAAGCGGCTACTCTAGCAGAGGAGCTGATTGCAGCGCCCTATTTCCAGCTAGACAGCTTTGAAAAGATTTTTAGAAGAGAGGGGAATAGTGAAATAATATTTGCATTCGTCAATCTTACCATGGAGTCCAATATTAACCTTTCGACTCTTTTTTATACCTATGCACATCCCCAAAGTGGCTCTTATGTATTTAAACCCAACCCTTGGGCAATGCAAATGTTTAGTCCTGAGGATGTACGAGGTCCCATCTCTGTGGATACTTATGAGGGCCTGGATGTGGTCAATAAATATCCAAGTGGACAGACAGGAACCGATCAATTAAACGTCAGTCGATTAGCTGAACTATACCTGATTAGTGCTGAGGGTCAAGGGTTAGCTGGTCTTCCCAGGCTAAACGAACTCCGGGCCGCTCGTGGCTTGGAACCTGTTTCTGCTGGTAATGAAGATCAATTTCTGGATCTCCTGCTGGAAGAGCGCAGGCGAGAGCTTTTTGGAGAGGGATTTCGATGGATGGACTTAGTGCGTACTGATAAGGCCATTGACCAAATCGGTATCCAGGATCGCGAAACCTTGATGCCTATCCCGGAAACAGAACTATTACTTAATAAGAATCTGGTTCAAAACCCAGGCTATTAACCCAAAGTCAAAACAAAATTATGAAAAAATATAATAATTATTATTATACGATTGCCTTCATATCAGCCTTATTGCTGACTGCTGCAAGCTGCAAAAATGAAGATGCCTCACCTACAATTATAGAGAATGATCTGTCGCCTATTACCCAGCGACTCATGGACAGCACAGACTTGATTAATGATGTGTTTTGGGATACCACCTTCATGGTAGCTCCGGGGGTTGAGGAAACCGATATTCATTACCTGTCTATGAAAGGTCTGACGATGAGAATGTTTTTGTTTAAAGTGGACCTTAAGGAAGAGGGGGTAAGCCTTAATCCTTTGACCCCATATGGTTCCTCAGGTTTTGGAATGCAGACTATTCCTGAAATGATGAACTGGTTGGAAATTCCTGGAAAGAAGGTGGTCGCTGGAGTGAATGCGGACTTCTTTAATATGAGCACAGGCGAACCTAGAGGAATCGTATATCTCCATGGGGAGGCCATAAAAGAAGTGCCCTTGGCGGGAAGATCCTTCTTTGGTGTCGATAAAAATGGTAAACTGTTAATTGCTCATTCAGATGATCTAGAAGAATATAAGGATCAGATTTACGATGGTTTGGGAGCGGGAGACCTTTTAGTAAGGGATTATGCATTGGCGCCTATTTCTAATCAGGAGGATATCCATCCAAGGACTGCGGTGGGGATTACTGATAATCAAATAGTCTATTTTATGGTAGTTGATGGTCGCCAATTTGATTATTCCAATGGCCTAACCTTACCAGAAATGGCCTCGTTTTTTATGGCGCTGGAGGTCAAGGATGCTACCAATCTAGATGGTGGTGGTAGCTCCACCTTCGTGACCCAACATAGTCTTGCTGATGTATTTCATATTCGCAATAGACCCTCAGACGGAAGCCCCAGGCCAGTGGGTAATGGATGGGCTGTGATGGTGGATGAAAATTAATTTTTTTGCTATAAAAAGATATTTAAGATGAGATATTTAAAGTTCATACTAATTGCAGTGATCCAATTTTCATTTCTGGCCTGCTCTGAAGAGGAGAATTCCCCTGTGGACATGACCGGAAGCTTTGTCTATGCAATGAGCCCCTTCGAGGGTAGCGCCAATGATGTAATTACCATCATGGGGAGAGATTTTAATTCTTCGAGGGAGGAGAATCGAGTGTTCTTTGGAGAGCAACAAGCCATCGTGTTGGAGGCTCAACAAAATCAACTGCAGGTATTAGTGCCTGAGGGGGAAGGGATTTTGGAAGTATCAGTAGAAGTAGATGGTGATAGGAGTAAAGGAGCTGATTTGGAATTCACTTATTTACTGGCTACTCAGGATTTCGTGGTGAGCACCCTGGCTGGCAATAGTGATGTTGGCTTTGAAGACGGCCTTGGCAATAATGCGTATTTCAGTAGCCCCGAAGGGGTAAGCATTCATCCAGATGGTTATTTGATTATCACTGATAGGAGTAATAATGCTATTCGCCAGCTAGATTTTGATGGAAATGTTTCAACTCTCCTTGGATCAGGGAATAAGGGCTATAAGGACGGACCGATAGCCACGGCTTTATTGAATTTTCCATGGAAATCGTGTGTGGATGATCAGGGAAATATATATATAGCGGATAGGGATAATCATTCCATCCGTAAGATTGACCGTCAGGGGAATGTCAGCACCATCGCCGGGACAGGGGAAGCGGGCTATCAGGATGGTCCTGGGAATACCGCTCAGTTTGATCAACCCCTGGACATTGCAGTGGATTCTCAGGGGATTCTTTATGTGGCAGATAATCGAAATCATAGCATTCGAAAGATTGAGGTGGATGGCACAGTAAGTACCCTTTCTGGGAATGGTGCGCAAGGCTATCAGAATGGCAGCCTCTCAGAGTCGCAATTCAGGTATCCCTCTGGCTTAGCCATAGATAAGGAGGAAAATATAATAGTGGCTGATCGCCTCAATCATCTTATCCGTAAGATTGACCTCTCCTCCTCCCAGGTAAGTACCCTTGCCGGCGCAGGAACCCAGGGGTCACGTGATGGCTCTATTCAGGATGCCCAATTCAATAATCCTTACGGGATAGCTGTAGGGGAAGAGGGAGAGATAGTGATCGCTGATCTTTCAAACCACAAAATCAGGATGATTAGTCAGGATGAGGTCCTTACCATCGGCGGTAGTGTCAAAGGCTTCTTAGATGGTATCAGTATTACTTCCCAATTCAATAGCCCCACCGATATCGCTATTTTGGACGGTGTGATTTATATTACCGATTTGGGCAATCAGCGCATTCGAAAGATAGTTAGAAAATAATTTTTCAATCCCTTGATCAAATTACCTGGTCAAGGGATTGATCTTCTATTAAATTCAGAAATGTATTTAAATCCTATTTGTTATAGACTTTGCTTTTTTCCCCTTGGTGGTGAGGAACCACAAGAGATCCTATATATTCTCCCACTTGAAATCAGCTGATGAGGACTCTCTCTTCATTCGAATATTGACTAATATTGTCAAGGATAAATTTTCTTTGCACCGCAAAGAGATTACAACCAAGCTTCCTTACTCAAAAAGACTCCCTTATCACATATAGGCATCTTTACT
>NZ_KB890759.1:0-66503 GCF_000373245.1 Echinicola pacifica DSM 19836 | reverse complement strand
TTGGCTTAGTATTTAGAAGGGGCTTCGGGAATATTGATTACCATTGTCAAGGATAAATTTTCTTTGCACCGCAAAGAGATTACAACCAAGCTTCCATACTCAAAAAGACTCCCTTATCACATATAGGCATCTTTACCCTCCTTACTCAAATCACTAATCCTATCCCTATCAAGCAAATGTCTAGCTGCCTTTTGGCTCAGTATTTAGAAGGGGCTTCGGGAATATTGATTAATATAATAAGCTCTAATAAGTGTCCACAGGGAAGAAAACGGAGGCGATGGCGAAGGCGAGGATAGAGAGGATAAATCCGAACATGAAGACAGTATAGCTCTTGCGGAGTAAGCGGTATTTTTTGCCCAATACACGACCTAGGAAATAGATATCGCGGGTGAGGCTGCCGTAGAGAAAGTCGGCATCATTCATCATCTTCTTCATGCCTGCTTCATAGTCTTGCAAGGACATATTATGGAAGTTTCCGAAATACAGCAGATTGGCGGTTTTATTATCGATATCTTCCTTGGTGACTTGACCAGAGGTGACATTTGGGCGTGTAGCCAGGATTGCAAATACCATTGTGACCAGGCTCGTGCAGAGCAGCATCACCGTAGGGATGATGAAATTGGGAAACTCTTCCAGCTTTCGAAGCAGCACTGACACGATGATGGTCAGGATAATCGAGTTGACTGATATCATTATATTGGCCTTATTATCAGCGATGGAGGAGAGCTCAAGGTGGTTTTTGGAGGTGGTGCGAAATAAAGTTTCTACTCCTCTTTCAGTTTCCTTAGATTTCTTACCCTTTTTCTTATTCACTTTTTTTGCCTTTTCCATCTCCTCAATTTTCTGTACTAATTTGGCCATATTTTTTTGCTTGCCTGAGCCGAGCTGACGCTTGCAGTATTCGGTATGATAGCTGTGATTTCCGATAAACATCAGGTTGGATTTTAGCCATGACAGTTCGCTGATATCCAATAGATTTAAATTCACCAATTCCTCACGCAGCTTGATGGCGCGATCTAGATAATGCTCACTGCCGAGGTGGAACAGATCGGCATCACATATGATTTTTTCGATTACTGACTCCGGAGATTGGGGCATTCTGGTGGCCTGAATGCAGCCTTTTACCCTCTCTATATAGGTGGTGTCGAGGCCTTTTTGCATCAAAAAATCATGGGCCAGCTCAGCACCGCGGCTCTCATGCCCTTGTAAGCTAGTCCCTATCCAACAGCCCGAATCGTGAAACCATGCCGCCACTTGCAGGATTTCCTTATCCTCATCGCCAAGCTGAAGAGCCTCAGCTATCTCTTTTACTCCATGTACCACATCCAAGGTATGCTCCAGATTATGGTAACATAATAGCTCGTTTTTATTGTCGAAATATAGGTTTCGGATGTGATGTTCTACTTGGAAGAGAAGGCTTTTTGCTGAAGAATCCATACTTTTACTGCTCTATTAATTGGGTAAATTTAATCCTAATTTATAATCTTATATCATGAATCACTCCAAATTATCCCTCTTTTTACTTTTTGTGCTGGTATCTTCCTGCGGCCTTCGGGGGAAGCGGTACGATGGGGATTTTCTCCCATTGCCGCATTATAATCTGGCCGATCCTGAGAAAATGATCCTTCCTCAGACTCTTGATGAAATCTCGGGCCTTACCTTTTCTCCTGAGGGTGCCCTCTGGGTCATTGAGGATGAGTCTTCCATCATCTATGAGCTGCAGTGGCCGGACAATAAAATCCTTAGGAAAAGTAAGTTTGCCAAAAACATGGATGTAGAGGATGTAATATGGACTGGAAAGGCTCTTTTTGCCCTAAAAAGTAATGGGGATGTATATGCCATACATAAGGTTTTTGGGAAAGAAACGAGTTCTACCGATTATGATTTCCCCTTCAAAGGCAAGCGTGATTTCGAAAGTCTTGGAGTATTTGATCAAAATCACCTTATCCTATATTGCAAAGAATGTGAGCTTGATGATGACAAAAATGTGGCCAGCGCATTCTTATTCAACACTTCCACCGGCAACTATTCAAAATTAGAGGATTTTAAATTAACCGAGAAGGACCTGAGGAAGCTATTGCCCGTAGAAAATGATTTTAAGTTGACCATTAAGCCTGCTGCTATCGCCCTTCATCCCATACAGAATAAGTTTTATGTCCTTTCCTCTGTGGGTAAGTGGCTGTTGATTATGGATCGCCAAGGTAAGCAGGAAGGCCTCTATCGGCTGGATCCCAGGCAATTTAAACAGGCCGAAGGAATAGCCTTCAGCCCGAATGGTGATTTATATATTTCCAATGAGGCGCGTGATGGTAATTCCAATATTCTAAAATTCAGCTATAGACCTTAAGTAATGAAAATACCCTTTCTTTTTTTGTCTTTACTATTTACTGCCAGTCTTTCCTCTGCTCAGGAGCTTAGCCAGCGGCTATATCTGGTGGGAGATGCTGGTCAGCTTGACCCCAATGGTCTTCATCCCGTGGTGGAGCAGCTCCGTAGGATGATTGCAGAGGAGCCTGATGGTCTGCATTCCGAAGTGATTTATCTTGGAGATAATATCTACCCCAAAGGAATGCCCGAAGCCGGAGATCCATCAGAACTGGAGAGTCAAATGGTCTTGCTTCAGCAGCTAAGCCTATCAAAGGAGATCGAAGGGGAGATATTGATGATTCCAGGAAATCACGATTGGAAAAAAGGGCAGGCGGATGGGCTTAAGGCGGTGCTGCGTGCTCAAGCTTTTATCGATTCCTTATCATTGACAAATGTCCGCTGGGTACCTCAGGACGGATGCCCCGGTCCCATAACCAGGCAGCTGAATGATCACACCATATTGGTTGCTATCGATAGCCAATGGTGGCTCCAAAGGGAAAATCGGCCGGGAGAGGATTCTGACTGTGAATACAAAACAGAGGAGGAGCTTATTGCTGCCTTGAAGGATATCGTACAGGAAAACCTTGATCAGACCATTATCCTCGCCATGCACCATCCACTCCGTACTTACGGGGAGCATAATGGAGGATATACCTGGAAGGACCATTTATTTCCCCTCACCGCCTTGAATCCTGACTTATATATTCCCTTACCCATTATTGGGTCTATTTACCCTTTGTACAGAACTTATTTGGGCAATATTCAGGATGTTCCCCATCCTAAATACCAGGAATATATCGAGCAAATGCAGGCAGCCGTGGAAGGCCATCCTGCTATCATCATGGTCTCTGGTCATGAGCATGCTTTGGAATATACTATGGACAATGGCATTCACCATATCGTGAGCGGTGCCGGCTCCAAGAATACCTACTTACGGAAAGATAACCCAGCGCAGTTTTCCATCTCTGCAAAAGGTTTTGCCACCATTGACCTATGGTCAGATGGAAGTACTGAAATGCACTTTTTCCAGCTAGGCAGTCCGGAGCCCATCTTTTCCAATGCGCTAAGCACTGCTCCGGCAGCCATCACTAGGACCGAAGCCAGCACTGGCCCTGCTTTGCCAGACTCGGTAAATCAGCCCATCAGTGATCAATATGGAGCCAGCGTTTTTCAGGAAAAGCTATATGGAGCCAATTATCGGGAGGAGTGGATGCAGAGCGTTGATCTCAGGGTGCTGAAGTTGGATAGTGAGAGAGGCGGATTATCCATCATAAAAAGAGGAGGCGGGATGCAGACCAAATCCCTACGACTGGTGGATTCTCTGGGCGTGGAATATGTCCTGAGATCCGTGGAGAAGTATCCCGAAGCGGCCATCCCAAAGATGCTACGCCATACCATGGCTAAGGATATCGTGCAAGATCAAATCTCAGCCTCCTTTCCCTTTGGGGCGCTGCTGATACCTGAGCTCGCCCAAGCCGTGGGCGTGGTGCACACGAAGCCTGAGCTGGTATGGCTGGCTGATGACCCTGGACTAGGCATTTATATGGAGGAATTTGCTAATGCCGTTTACCTTTATGAGGAACGGGAGGTGGCTCCTGAGAAGATAGATGAGGAAGATTATAAGTATTATAGCACCGATAAGATGCTCCGGAAAATCCATGAGGATCAGGATTTTGTGATTGCTCAAAAGAAGGTACTCAGAGCAAGGTTATTGGATCTGCTGATCGGTGACTGGGATCGGCATGATGACCAGTGGCGATGGATCGGTGAAGAGACCAAAGATGGCCGGGAATTTATCCCTATGCCCCGTGACCGTGATCAGGCCTTCTTCGTAAATGAGGGAATAATACCCCAAATAGCCTCTCGGAAATGGATAATGCCAAAATTCCAAGGCTTCGGATACGATATCAGAGATGTAAACTCCTTTATGTTTAATGGCAGGTATTTTGACCGATCCTTTTTAAATGATCTGGACCGAGAGGACTGGGAAGAGGTGATTGATGAGTTTCTGGCAGACTTGGACGATCGTACCATTCAGTCCACTGTGGAGTCGCTCCCTGCAACTGTTTATCCTTACCATGGGGATGAGATTATTGCCAAATTGCTCTATAGAAAATCATGGCTAAAGGATCAGGCCTTGCAGTATTATGATTTTATCTCCAGGGAAGTAGATATTGTGGGTTCTTATAAATCCGACAAGATCGAGGTGAGACATGAGCCTGATGGCAAAGTCGATGTGGAATTTAAGAAAATATCAAAAAAAGGAGCCGTCCAACAAAAGTATTTTAACCGGAAATTTGACCCGGCAGTGACCCAGGAAGTTCGCCTATATGGGCTGGGTGGCGAGGACGATATTGAGGTGACTGGCGAAGGCCCAGGCCTTATAAAAGTGAGAATCATGAGCGGGCTGGAGCCCGACACCATCCGTGATAAGAGTACGCTGGATCAGCCAGCAAACCTGATCTACCAGTGGCGGGAACAAGAGGATGTGCTGGACCTTGGTTCCTCCTCCACGAGCATCCTATCTAAGTCCTCCTCGGTCTATGATTATGATCGAAAGTCATTTAAGTATGATCTTATAATGCCCTTAATATCACTTGAATATAATATTGATGATGGCCTGTTCTTAGGGGGTGGGGTTCAGTGGACCAAGCATGGTTTCAGGAAAGATCCCTATGCTTTGCAGCAAAGTATAAAGGCTAATTATGCCCTCAAAACCAAGTCTTTCAATATCTACTATCAAGGCCATGCGACCAATCTGTATAATAAGTGGGGCCTGGAATGGGAAGCTATCATGCATGCCCCAAATTATGTCAATAACTTCTTTGGCTATGGCAATAATATAACTTCTTTTGACAAGGAAGAATATGGCCCCAAATACTATCGTGTCAGGTACAATCAATTTATGGTGAACACCTGGGCGAGAAGGGATTTGTCAGAAAATATGGTCTTTAAAATCGGACCGGTATTCCAGCGCACACGCATGGATGAGGATGATAATGAGGATAAGTATATCAATTCACCAGATCAAACGGATGTGGATATCAATGATCTTAATCATCCAAAATTCTATGGCGGTCTGGACATGAGATTTGAGGTGGACGAAACTGACAATAAGCATATGCCCAATCGAGGGCTTAGATTTTACAATCAGTTGACTCACCTGGCAGGTCTAAATGCCAATAGCCATAGCACCACCCAATGGAATTCGGAAGTATCTTTTTATTGGAGCAGGCAGATTCCTTCTATAATCACCTGGGCCACTCGATTTGGGGGAGGGGTGACTTGGGGAGAATATGAGTTCTTTCAAGCCCAGACGCTGGGAGGGCTGGACAATCTCCGAGGATATAGACGTAAGCGCTACGCTGGAAATTCGATGATCTATAATAATACAGAGGCTAGGATTAGGTTCAGGGATTTCCAAACGAGGTTATTTCCTGCCAGCACAGGCTTGGTGGTTTTTCATGATATAGGCAGGGTGTGGTATGCGCCAGAAGACTCCCACAAATGGCATAACAGCCTGGGTGTAGGCGTTTGGCTGGCACCGCTTAATTCCCTGGTGGTCAGTGGGGACCTGGCCTTTGGGCAGGAAGAAACCCTATTTACCTTTAATTTTGGATATCAGTTTTAGAATTTTCCTTTTGATGGCTAGCTTCTGAGTTCAAAGTAGAACTTTGGATGCTGGCTATTTTTACGCGTATGGCCTTGAGACCATTTACCCCTTGCAGGTCTTCGAGGTCAAGATGCTCGACCTTGTCGCCCAGCATGCCCTTCGTTTGGAGGTAGTGGATATAGTCGAGGTACTCTTTGGCCTCCAGTGGATGGGAATAGATGACAGAGATGCTTCCTGGCTGGGTAAGACGCTCATTGCTGCCTTTAATCAAGGCTTTATCTATGCGCTTTTTTAATATCTCATAGCGAATATTATAAGCCCCTTCCACATCAAACTGGCGCTCATCCATCCTGAAACTGATCGAAAGCGGATTGCTATGCGCGAGCAGCAGCTGGGTAGTTTCCAGCGGTACCGGCAATTTATGCTTCAGCGACTGACTGATAAATGCGCATTCACATAGTACGGTCAGCTGCCAAAGCCTGAGGTTTTCTAAATAAATCTGGTCAAACTCACGATCCTTGACCAGAGACTGACCGATATAGATATTATAATCTATGCCGTCGGTTTTATATTTTTCGAAATAATGAGGAAACATCCTTTGGGCCTCTATCTGGGCCTTATCGATATGCTGCCCCAAGGCGACATTGATCGCCTCTAAGCTGTCCTCAAAAGCCTGACGGTGCTTATACATCATTTGGGCACCAGGGTCCATTTGGGCAAAATACTCAGCAATGGTGGCCTGGAGGCTAGGCTGGGATTTCTTAAGATGTCTAAAAAGCGGGTTGAGCTCCTCAAGGATAAAGTGATTTATCGCCGCCTCATCCTCAGGGACCAGGATCAGCTGGATCGCATCGAGCATCTGTCCAATACGAAAATCCATTTTTTCCAATACCGGCAAAGGAGAAAGTGCATGGGCCTGACCGAGGATGGTTCTTGCCAGACCAAGGTGCATACGCAGATCTTGCTGTATAGCCTCTATTCTGGTCGAACTTGAATTTCGGATGTCCACCGCAGCATATAAGGGATATATTCCATCAAATACCACTGGAGCAAGCGAAGTTTCCTGGCCATTTTCCTGGTCCATAAGTTTTTTGACCGCCACCTCATTAAATTTCCACTCGATCACCGGCTGGATAGCGGTATAGTTTTTCCGGATAATATGCTGCACCTGATGCTCGAAATTCTTACGTTCCTTTTGCATCGTCATGGCGAGAGGCTGCTGAATAGGTTTAAGTACCTCCAGCATGCCCGCCGCAAGAGCATGCTCCTCAGTGGAGCAGATTTCAAGGACCCCCACCAAATTTTGGTCATAATATAATGGTACAATTATCAGTTCCTTGACACCCATTTCTGCAATCCACTGGAAGGAGAGATGGTCTTCTTCAAGCCTCTGAATAAGCTCTTCATAATTCATGAATACCGGGACGCTTACCTGTCCTAATAGCTCTACGATACGCTGATAAGTGCCGGGGTCATTGTTCTTGGCTAATTGGTTGATCAGAAGGCTGTTGGAAGCACGCCTTTCGGTGATTAGGTATTCGTCATCAAACTTTTGTAAGGCCGCGATTCCCACCATGACCTTGGCTGTCCCTAGCAAACTTTTGATGGAAGAGGAGATGAGATCTAGGAATAGCGGTGAGGTCACATCGTATTCTTTCAATAATTCATTATTAAGCTCGGACACCGCCTCAGTGGAGGTGAAATCCTTCAAGTACACCAAGGAGAATCCCTTGAAGAGAAAATTATCCAAGGGGATTAACTCCTGCCATCTCTCAAATTCATTAAGGCAGGGCTCCGTCGCTGGACAGACCGACTGGATGAAGGACTTAGATGGCAGATCGCCAATGAGTTCGATGTCTATAAAGTCAGTGTTGATTTCTGAATAATAGTATTTTTCTATCCCTTCAGCATCTATAAAGCGATAAACCAGTGAATTATGGGCTTTGATATCGATATCATAGAATTTCTTGAAAATCAATTTATACCCAGTATAGAGTTTATTGAAATATAGATCCTTTTGTCTCGCCTGAATGGAGGGATTGAGGCAGCCGTCAGGGGTGATAAACTGCCGGTAAAGTGCCGAGGAGCTATATACAATGGTTTGGTCAAAGGGCATAGCCATCAGAAACAAATGCTGGTCATGGTCTATGGATACCGGAAAAAGACTATTGAGAATCATTGAAAAATCCCCTTGATACTTCTTCAGTGAACTGATTTCTACCTCATCACTTGCAAATAAGTCGGAATCCGCCGCCGAATGGATCAGTTTTTCCAACTGGATTCTTTGCAGGGGACTGGCGGTTGGCAATTTTTCCTTCCACCAACTTAAGAGTGGCCGAAAAGAAAGTTGACTATTTATGGCAGGGGTGAAGGTAGATGTTTCCGATATGGGTTTCATAAAATTAGTTATTAGTACCATTTATACCTTTTTTTTGGATAATTGGTTCCCCGGAGCAGGATATTACCTAGGCCATGAGGCTATTTCTGATACTATTAAAACCCAATCCGATTTCTGATTTTTTGTGTTTACCCTTGATATCTGTGGTGCAAATTGCGGGAGAAGAGGACTCTCGTAAGATGGCGGTAGACTATTTATAATGATTCTGAAATAATAGGTTTCAAAACGGGTTGATTTTAATGTTTTCTTTTCATTATCATTGGTGGCAGGATGGTATTTAAAGGTAATTTTGACGTATCAATTCCATAGCATTCAATACCAAATGATTTTTTAACTTAAGTTAGTTTGAAAAAATATTCTGAAAAAAGAGAAAATTGACGTACTTTTGAAGCCAAATTTTAATATTTACTATGAAGAAAAAGTGGAAAGTTGCATTTGCAACGATCATTGCTGCATCTTTAGCCGGTTTGTTTTGGCAGCCGGAAGCTCCGACAGCGGAGAATTTTGGGTCAGAGAGTGAGCTGATATTTGCGGATATCGCCTGGCTGCTCACAGCCTCCTGTTTGGTTTTATTGATGACGCCTGGATTGTCCTTGTTTTATGGGGGAATGGTAGGGCGAAAGAACCTCATTTCCACCATGCTGCAGAGTTTTATCTCTCTTGGAGTGGTGACCATGGTATGGGTAGTGGTTGGATTCAGCTTGGCCTTTGGGGATCCCATCGGTTTTAGCATAGATGGAGAGTATTATGGGATCATCGGAAATCCCTTTCAATATATGTTTTTTGACCAAGTGGGTCAGCTGCCACATGCCACGATAGCGAGCAGCATCCCCTTTGTTCTATTTGCCTTATTTCAGATGAAATTTGCCGTCATCACCCCGGCTATTATTACGGGTTCCTTTGCTGAGCGGGTGCGATTTATAGGCTATGTTTTTTTCATAGGCTTGTTTTGCGTGCTGGTTTATGCGCCGCTATGCCATATGGTGTGGCATCCTCAGGGCCTGATAGGAGCTTATTTTGGGGTGCTGGATTTTGCTGGGGGTACGGTGGTGCATATTAGTGCAGGCCTGGCCTCCCTTGCTGGCGCATTATTTATCGGAAAGCGCAAGAGTCAGCACCATGCCCCCTCCAATATCACCTATGTGATGCTGGGAACAGGCATGTTATGGTTTGGCTGGTTTGGTTTTAATGCAGGGTCTTCCCTTGCCGCCAATGGAACTGCAGCGGTCGCTTTTGCTACCACCACGATCAGTTCCGCTACTGCGATGATGACCTGGGTGTTCTTTGATAGGATGCAGGGCCGCAAAATCTCCGCCATGGGCGCCTGTATTGGTGCGGTGGTTGGACTTGTGGTCATCACCCCGGCAGCAGGGTTTATCACCATTCCTCAAAGTATGTTCTTCGGTTTTATAGGAGCTATCGTCTCCAACCTGGCTTTGTCTGCCAAAGCCTTGAAAGATATGGATGATACCTTGGACGTCTTTGCCTGCCACGGAGTTGGGGGAATCATGGGCATGATCCTTACCGCTATTTTCGCTAGCCCTGAAGGCTCTAGCTTAATGCATGGCGGCTGGGAAATCTTTGGCTCACATATGCTTGTTTTAGTGGGGGTATCTGTATTCTCCTTTCTGATGTCCTATGCTATTTTCTTTGTGCTCAATAAATTCGTTACCCTGCGGGTAAGGGATGAATATGAGGAGGTAGGACTGGATGTCTCCCAGCATGGAGAATCTGCCTAACGATTGCCTATATCCTCACTTTAAGAGTGGAGAAAAGTCAGGATATCCTGAGGCAATAGCATGAGAGTAGGCCTAGTTATGCCTAAGCGCTTAGCTCATTGCGATTAATAATAAAAATATAATCATCGACTGCTATAAGCCCTTATCATAATTAGGGCTTATAGCAGTCGATTTTTTTTTAGGAGTTAGTTAGCTCCTGAGTTTTTTTGTGTCACATGAAGTGACAAATTTGAAACTTCTAATTATTCAAAATTTAGAACCGCCTTTACTGGTAGGTGGTCGGAAGCATAGCTTTCAGGAATGACCTCATGACTCTGAGTGCTGATACCCATCTCCTTGGAATACATGATGAAGTCAATTGCCTTGGTGGGATTGACCACAGGAATGGTGGGAGCACATGAATTGCCGCAGGTTCTTATATAATATTCGTCCAGAAACTGGATGGTTTCGCTACTTGGTTCTGCGTTGAAATCGCCCACCATTACGACTGGTTGCTGCTTAGGGGCTAGGGTTTCGGTTATTTTTTTTGCCTGTGCAAGGGAGTTTTCCACACTTGTATAATCCAGGTGGGTATTAGCGAAGTATATTTCGCCCAGCGCAGGATGCAGAATCTTTGCTAAAGAGAGTGTCCTCGGTTCGGTACCTTCCGGAGAGGGCAAAGGAATGGTTTCCATTTCGCCCAGTGGGAATTTGGATAGTATCGCCGTGCCATATTCTCCTCCTTGAAAGTCTATGCCTTTGGAAAAATAAAAATAATCCATTCCGGTCATTTCGGCTAGCTCCTTCGCCATATGAAGGTCTTTTCCAGATCTTTCGGTGAAGATATCCACTTCCTGAAGCCCCACGATATCCGCTTCACTTTCCATAATCACCGCTGCGATGGACTCCAGATCGATCAGCCCTCCAGCCGTAGGTGGATTGCTGTGATGAATATTATAAGACAGGACGGTGAGGGAGGATTCATCACCAGCGGGCTCAGTGGTATTCTGGGCTGAGCAGCTAGTTATGATCATAATCGATAGGGATGTAATTAGGGCAAAAACCTTCATAAATTGGATTGTTGATTGAAAAACCTTAATGATTTGACAGTTATTACTTTCAAACCATTAAGATATTCACTATATCTTATAAATAGAAATGGTGCTCCTAATTGAAGGTAAAAGAAACGGAAACTTAACGAAAGGTTCATAATGAAGGCTTATTATAGGGCCAGGACTTTAAGGATATAGTGGGGTGTAAGACCGACGATGTATGCCTGACCGAAGGGTGAGTAATGTCTTTGTGGTGGGAGGGAAAAGGTTATAATGGTGGGTGGCTGAAGCAGGATTCACATCGAAAAAAGTAGCGAAGGGAGAAGAGAGGAGCCGCTTGGAAAGATTAATAGATCAAAGCTGTTGGGATTTACCAGATAGATAATGTCAGCTTCAGGAGAAATTTTAATATATTCAGACCTGCATGAAGAGAAGACAAAGTACGATTACGGATATTGCAAAAAACCTGAAAATAGCCCCATCCACGGTTTCCAGAGCCTTGAAGGACAGCCCGTCCATAAGTAAGGATACCAAAGAAGCGGTCAATCGGGTGGCTAAAGAGCTGAATTATAAGCCTAATATGCTGGCGGTAAGCCTGCTAAATAAGGAAACCAAAATCATAGGTGTGATGGTGCCGGAGATCACCAGTTATTTTTTTGCGACTATCATCAATGGCATCCAGGACCTGCTGGATGAGGCTGGCTATAAGCTGATCATCTGTCAATCCAATGAATCCTATGAAGAAGAGCAGAAGCTTATAGACACGCTTTCGCTCAGTCAGGTGGATGGCCTCCTGGTATCTCCAGCCTCCAAAACCTCCGATTTTAGTCATTTCGAAAATTTCAGAGCTGCCGGGATGCCTGTAGTGATTTTTGATAGAGATTGTCCGGATTTTGAGGCGGATAAGGTGCTGGTGGATGACTATGATGGCGCCCTGCAAGCGGTATCCTACCTTCTGGCCTCTGGCTGTCGCAGGATCGCTCATATCGCCGGACCTCAGAATCTCACCACCTGCCAGCACCGTAAGCAAGGCTATCTCGACGCCCTAACGAGTTTTGAAGGGGCAACTCTAGAGCCGCTGATCGTGGAAGTAGAGGGATTTACCTCTGATTTTGGGGAGCAGGGAATGGAGCACTTATTGGAGCAGGGAGACTATCCTGATGCGATCTTTGCGATTAATGATGCTGTGGCCATCGGAGCGATGGCTATAATCCGCAAAAAAGACCTCAAAATCCCCGACGATATCTCCGTGGTGGGTTTTGATGATGAACCTTATAGTCAGTATTTTCACCCCAGCCTTACCACCGTATGGCAGCCTGTGTATGATTTGGGGGTGCTTTCTGCAAGGCTATTGCTGAAACAACTCCGTCAAACTTCCGAAGTCAGCCCCATAAGCTATCGATTTGAATTACTCAAGCCAGAATTAATCCTAAGAGATTCCTCCAAGAAGATACCTATGGATTGATCTTTTGGTGAAAATTTCCTTTCGCCCGATATAAGCCACTTTGAGCGAAGCGATCCTCCAAAGGGCATATAAATCCAAAAAGGAGATGCCCCGTCAGCATCCAAAAATATAATAATGGTGATGAGAAAAGGCCTATCTTATTCTAGACGCATGACGGTTCCCTGCTGTGGGCTGATCAGAAAGTGATCCGATGGGGCTGAATCCATCATTTTTAGATAAGTAAGTGCAAAATCCATCATAAAGCGTTCAAAATCCCCTTCTTGACTTGGAGTCATCTTTTGGATCTGAAGCATTAAGCTGTGGAAAGCGCTGTATTTTTCCGGATCTAAATCTGATTGAGCGAGTTCATCCCCGTTTTTAAGGAAGTAAAAGGCGGTGATTAATTCTTGTCCATTCCAGGCCTCAAAAGTGCTAGGGGAGAGCCCTTCTTTCTTCATTTTCTTGCGCAATTTCCGAAGGGATTTTTGTTCCATAATAGGTGATTTCAGAAAAGCTGTCCTTTGAGAGCTGTCCTTTAGGCGTGCCCAGAAATAAAGTTCTGTACCGCTTAGCTGAACCAAGGTCGAGCTAATATCCTTTGGCCAATCACTGGGAATAAATCGCAGCCTCACCAGTTCCTCCAAATGCATGCTCGTATATTCATTATAATTTTTGGCCTCCAAAATCGCCTTATTCCATAGCTGAGGGGCATTTTGGGTCTGGAGCAATTGGTGTTCTTTCTGATAATATGGAAATAAAGTGCTCATTCCCTGAACCTCAGTCAAGCGGTGAGTTTCCACTTCTATGGTTTCATTATCGGCAAAGGTCATGGTTTTATAGGCAGGGGGATAGGCCGCCAAAGATGGCACTTGAATATTTACGAGGGTATTTTGCGGTGCCTGGCCATATATTCCGGTATCATTGAGATGCATATGTCCAGCCACGTGCACCCGAAGGCCAGCAGCAGCATAGCTAGCGGAGGTTTCGGGGACTGGGCTTCGCGAGAGTTGAAATTTATGAGGGCCAAACATCCGCTTTAGCAGTTCGTCGGTGCCATCATTGAACTCCACTAATGGGAAATGACTGAATGAAATTAAGGTTTTTCCTTTTTCTTCCGCCGCTTTAGCCACTCCTTCGATCCATTCCAACTGGTGTTTTTTGTCTATAATGGCTTCGTTAAAGCCTACGCTGGAACTTTTGAGGACCTCGCCAGAGCTGGAATGATAGACATTGCCATCTATGGCTAAGAGCCAAAGACCTTCCACAGGTTCCACGATATAGCTAAAGTCAGGGATCAGCTTTCCTTCAGCATTTTCATACCTTCTCTCGCTGAGTGAGGCCTGGGCTAGCACCGAGTCATAGTGGTACTTCTCGTAATCTAGCGGCGCAAAGGGATGTGCCCAGAAGAGGTCTTGCTCGGAGGGATAAAAACCAAAAGGACCTAGAATGCGGATAATGTCCTCATAGCCTCCATACCCGATCTCGGGGTTTATGACCGTAGTAGATGGATCGAGTGCCCACTGGTCCAGCAGGGATGGCTCGCTTACCATGGGACTGGGAGCAAAGGAAGCACCCAGGAAATCCCGCTTTCCGGCAGCACTGGCGCTGACAGTGACAGGATCATGATTTCCAGTGGTGAGGTAAAAGCGCAACTGATGCTTTTGCTGATAGCGCTGGAGGATTTCTCTTAGGGCTAATAAATTCATGGGCTGGCCATCATCGGAAAAATCACCCGGGAGGACGATCACTTTGATGCCTTGGCGAACCACTTCTTCCAGAGCCTGCTCAAAGGCGAAATAATTTTCATTAAACAAACGGGTGGACTGCAGCTGGCTGGCCATGGTGCGGATGCTTAGGGCATTGCCAGATGAGGAATCCTGTACCAATAGAGTGGCTCCATCCGGGGGAGCACCCCCATAGATGTCCTGCAAATGTACATCGGAGAGAAAGGCTATCCTCGTGGGCGCCTGACTAAAGCCGGCAGTTGCAAGGAATAATTGTATAAATAAGAGGATGAGCGCAGCAGGTAATCGTGGAGGAAGGGTCATGATCGATGATATATGGGCCTTAGCTAATGAAGGGCTAATCTATAAGTCTGTAAATTATTGTGATGATGAAAGGGGATTTGTAAAATGCTCCTAGCCTAAGAGGCAATTTAAGCTTATTTTTCGGTCTTATGGTCGAAATATAATTTTGACTATGCAAACCTTTGCATAAGGATTTATAGGCAAAATATTTTTATTATCCCCAAAAAACACGAGTATTGGCCAAACACAAACCCAAAACTAAGTTTATAAGGATGATTAAGCCAATTTTATCAATTTCTTAAATTAAAACTTCCTTATATAGCTGACCTTTCTCTTATGATAATTAGTACTAGTACTCCTCCACACTTTTCTAATAATATATTATCTTATCGTCTGAAATATTTTGACAGAAGTCAATTCACTTTTATTTCAAATCACCACTAAGCCCAAAACGATGGAAGTAACCTTATTATCCTTTTTCGGATTTACATTATTTGTAGCCTTTTATGCATGGTTTAAGACCCGCAAGGAAAATCTGGAAACAGAAGATGGATACTTTTTGGGCGGCAGAAGTTTGACGGGGGTGGTCATCGCTGGTTCCATGATCATGACTAATATCTCCACGGAGCATTTGGTGGGCATGAACGGTTCGAGTTATGTCAATGGATTTATCATCGTAGCCTGGGAGGTCACATCAGCTTTAGCATTGATCGTGGCCGCCTTGTATTTTGTTCCTCGCTACCTGAAGATGGGGCTCAGCACCATTCCTCAATACCTGGAAAACCGCTTTGATGCAACGACACGCTCTATGGTAGCCTTTTTTCTATTAGTGTCCTTTGCCGTCACCTTATTGCCCATAGTTTTGTACACGGGCGCCATAAATTTGGAGAGCTTATTTAATATCTCAGAAGCGCTGGATATCAGCAAGAGCGAAGGCCTGTGGTACACCGTGCTGGCAGTAGGAGGTCTTGGCGCAATATATGCCATCTTTGGGGGACTTAAAGCCGTGGCCGTTTCGGATACCATCAATGGGTATGGATTAATGATCGCCGGATTGCTAATCCCGACCATTGCCTTGGTGATGATAGGGGACGGTAACCCATTGACGGGCCTAGAAAAGGTTTTTGAAAATAGCCCTGAGAAATTTGATGTTATTGGTGATAAGGATTCTGTATTGCCCTTTGGGACTTTATTTTCCGGCTTGATCATCAATCAGCTGTATTTCTGGTGTATGAATCAGACCATCATTCAGCGGGCTCTAGGTGCGCAAAGCCTTAAGGAAGCCCAAAAAGGGCTTTTATATACGGGGATTTTGAAATTGCTGGTGCCTTTTATCATTGTATTGCCGGGAGTGATAGGCTTCTATTATTTTGGCGATAGCCTATTTGATAGCCAGGATATGGTCTATCCGGAACTGGTAAAAAAGGTCCTTCCTGTTGGTTTGACGGGGGTTTTTGCAGCAATTATTATGGGCGCCGTGCTTTCCACATTTAATAGTGTACTGAACAGTGCCTCCACGATATTCAGCCTAGATATCTATAAGCGACTGATCAAATCCTCCGCCAGCTCGAAAGAACTGGTTATGGCAGGTAAAATTTCCGCAACCGTCCTTGCTGTTACCTCCATAGCTGCAGCTCCTTTGGTGGCCAATGCTCCTGATGGTTTGTTTCAGTTATTACAGCAGCTGAATGGGATTTTCTTTATCCCTATAGCCTCCATTATGCTGGCTGGGTTTTTTACGGATTTTATTACTGCCAAAGCCGCCAAAACAGCCCTGGTCATCGGATTGGTGTTTTATATTATGACCTCCTTTATCTTTCCTTGGGATATCCACTTTGTGCATATTTGGGGAATTGAATTTTTGCTGAATGTGGCCGTGATGGTGGGCATGTCCTATTCCTCGCCTCGCCTAAAGCCCTCCACGGCCAATTCTACCTTGGATTATATCCAAATGGATCATTGGAAATATGCCAAACCAGTCTCCGTGGCCCTTGTGCTGATCACAATTATCATCTATGTGCTCCTTGGCAATGTCTGATATGAAAGCAGCCTAATAACAATCTTATATATAGGACAGGAGCTTTCCTGCTATTCTAATTATCCTCCTCAGTTCCTGGTCTATCCTAAAATGATTCCATAAGGATAGACCCTATTTCGGTATGCTATTAAATTTATTTTCAGGTGAGAGACTAAATTATGCGGCATCTAAACAGATGTTTGCCTGACGTTAAGTGTCTAATTTACATTTTATGTAATCCTAGCCTTTTTTTATTGCCATTAATGGAACAAAGAGCCTGATATTTTTTTGGTTTTCGCCGTGCAAACCTTTGCACAATTCGTTTTGGTGGGCTGCTAAAAACCTGAGTACTTTAGGTAATGATAAAAAGATAGATTTTGCTTAGTGATAAATTCACCAAACAACCTTTAGTAGAGGGCTAAAATCCTCCTATCAATTAATTATAAAACCCAAAAAACCAAATTTATGAAACAAGTTCGACCCTTCTTGGGGACTATGTTTTCTCCCCGAAATTTGAGAAAGCCCAAAAGTTATACCCTAGGGGTATGGCTATTTGTAGTAAGTATGCTTTTTACCAGTCTAGGATTTGCTCAAGGCAGCGAGGTACGCGGCACAGTGATTTCTGGTGAGGACCAACAGCCCATCCCCGGTGCGACGGTATTAATAAAGGGTTCTAGCACAGGGACCATTACGGACCTGGACGGTAAGTTTTCTATAAATGTAAAAGATCCCCAGACATCCACTCTCATGATCTCCTTTGTGGGGTATATCAGTCAGGAACTGTCGGTAAACAATCAGTCAAATTTTGACATCACCTTAGAGCCTGATGTAGCGCAGCTCGATGAGGTCGTGGTGGTGGGCTATGGTGAGGTAAAGAGAAAGGACCTTACAGGATCTGTGGTTTCCATGGATTCCAAGAATATACAAGAGGCCAATAAGGTCAATGCCTTCCAGGCCCTTCAGGGTCAGGTGGCAGGGGTAAATATTCAGGTGGCAGACAATAAACCTGGAGGCGGATTCAATGTTCGTATCCGTGGATCCAACACCATCAATGCAAATGAAACGGTGGATCAAGGGGGTTTTAACCCTGGCCAGAATCCTTTGTTTGTGGTAGATGGAATCTTTGTAAATGATATCAGTTTTCTAAATCCCGCAGATATCCAGCGCATGGACGTACTAAAAGATGCTTCGGCCACTGCCATCTATGGATCCAGAGGAACCAATGGCGTGATTATCATTGAGACGAAGAAAGGGGTGAAAGGACAGCTGTCCGTACAATACGATAATTATATCGGTGTCAAAGAAGCGTATAATAAGCCAGATATGCTCCAGGGTGAGGAATTTGTCCAATACTTCCGGGATGCTGTGGTGGGTAATTTTTATTCTTCCGGAGATTTTTCAGTGGACTCTGATGATGTGAACCTGGAGGATTATATGAGGCCCAATGAGCTGGAGAATATTGCCAATAATAAATACACCAATTGGATAAACCTAGTAAAGCACAATGGTATGCAGCAGAACCATTCTGTAAGCATCAATGGGGGCTCAGACCAGACAGTGTACGGATTGGGCATTGCTTATACCCAGGATGAGGGGACTTTTGAGGGCGAAGACTATGAGCGATTTACCATCAGAGGTAACCTGAGTAGTAAACTCTCCGAATTATTTGCTTTAAGCTTCAATAATTATGCGTCGTTTTCGGTAAGAAATGAAGGCAGCAGAGAAGGGCTACGAAGTGCTTATAGGCTGAGGCCTACCGGGACTCCTTTTGAAGATAGTGGAGACCCTCAATTCTTTCCTTTGGAGGGCGAATCGTTTATCACCAACCCATTATTTGAGCCTGCGAATATCACTCGTGAAACGAGATCGCTCAACTACCTCAGTAACCTATCTTTGGCGTTTACGCCTCATAAAAACCTTAAAATCAGCACTAATTTTTCTCCGAATATAGAATTTAACCGCTATGGGGAATACAGAGGCTTATATGCAAAATCCACGAGTGGAAATCAGGGAAACCGCCGGGCAGATGTGACCAATGGCAATCATATTTCATATACCTGGGACAATATTGTGAATTATAACCTGGAGTTTGGTTCTGATCATCGCCTGAATACCACCTTTGTCTATTCCTTATTTATGGATCGGTATGAAAACTATAGAATGCAGCGGAGAAATTTCTCCACGGATGAGTTTTTATTCTATAATATAGATGCCGGCTCGGATGTACGTGAAGTGGAGGGTGGCTTCAGCAAGCAAACGCTGGAATCTTATACGGCAAGGGTAAACTATGCTTTCAAGGATAAATACCTGGTGACCCTGACAGGTAGGTATGATGGAGCTTCCATCCTGGCTGCAGATAATAAATGGGCGTTTTTTCCTTCAGCGGCCTTTGCATGGCGGATTATTGACGAGGATTTTATGAAGGATCAGAATTTCTTTGGAGACCTCAAACTACGCTTAAGCTACGGTGAAACCGGCAATAATGGTAGTGGTGGCGGACTAGGACCTTTGGGCTCCTTATCGCTAATAGGAAATAACTTTACCAATCTGGGGGATCAAGTGATCCAAACGGCCTTTGTTAATAATTTGGCGAACCAGGATTTGACTTGGGAGAAGACCAAAGAATTTAATGTTGGGCTGGACTTTGGGTTTTTCAATAACCGATTGTATGGCTCCCTGGACTTGTATAATAGAAAGAATACGGGGATCATCTTCTACCGTCCATTGCCAACGGTGACTGGTCAGCCGGGAGTATTTGAAAACGTGGGCGAGGCGGTAAATAAGGGGGTGGAACTAGGCCTAAACTCTGTAAACATCCATAATGGGGATTTCAAGTGGACCACGTCCTTAAATTTTGCGAAGAATGTGAATGAGATCACGAAGCTTTATGGGGATTTTGATCAAATCCTATTTGGAGTTCAGGCGGGTTCTTATGCCCATAAGGTGGGCGAGCCAATAGGATCCATTTATTCCTACGTGTTTGATGGAATATGGCAATTGGACGAGGTAGATGAGGCGCAGAGTTTTGGTCAGCAGCCGGGACAGGTGAGAGTAAAGGATATCAATAACGATGGGCTGATCAATAGTGATGATAGAACTACCATTGGTTCTAATCTACCGACCTGGACGGGAGGGATATCTAATACCTTCAATTATAAAAACTGGGATTTTACCTTCTTTGTGAGGACCAGCCAAGGGGCTATTTCTACCAGTTATTTCCATATTTCCCATTCTGGGGGCTTCGATTCCACACCTGCAAGGTTCAACAGTCTCCAAACCAACTATTGGACACCCGATAATCCTTCTAATGAATGGTATCAGCCCAGCAATAACGGGCCATTCTCAGAACCATTGACCTATCAAGATGTGTCTTTTGTGAAGGTAGGATATATTACGCTGGGCTATCAGTTTGACCAACCTATCCTTGAGGCTCTTAAAATCAAGAGCCTGAGGGTTTATTTTACCGCCCAAAACCCTTTCACCTTTACCAGTTATGAAGGTTGGGATCCAGAAAATGCTTCCCGTAACAGCTGGGGTTCTGCTTACTCCTCAAGAATATTTATGGGCGGTTTAAATGTTAAATTCTAATGAAGAAGATCATGAAAAAATACCTATATATCTTGACCGCAGTGTTGGCAGGCTTCTCCCTGGCTTCCTGCTCTGAGTTTCTGGATGAAGAAAACAGAAACTTTTTATCAGATGATATCCTGCTAAGCGACCCCACGGCCCTGGATCAGTTGGTGGCCCATGGTTATAATAAGCTGAGGGATGCCACGACCTATTATGATCTGGATCACCAAGGCACCGATATATTCACTCGAAGAGATATCATAGCGGGTATTTCGGAGCTGAATGATTACGTTAATTTTCGCCCGGCAAATGGATCGGTTCAGGCTTATTGGACCAATTACTATAAGGTGATCAGTGGAGCGAATATAGCACTGACCCGAGCAGATGAGGTGCAGGGGATTTCTGATTCAGACAAGAGCCGAGGAATCGGTGAGGCGAAGTTCCTAAGGGCTTATTCTTATTTCCATTTGGTGGAGAATTTCGGTGGTGTGCCATTGGTGCTGGAGGAGATCACTACGGCCCAGACCGCATTCTATCGCGCCACCGAGCAGGAGGTATATGCACAGATCATCCTAGACCTGGATGATGCGCTAGCAGGGGTGGATGAATCTCCTGCGCTGTTTGGCCGCGCCTCCAAAGATGCAGTTAGACACCTCAAAGCGAAAGTATTGCTAAGTCGAGGATATAAGGATTTTGGGACTGCTCAGGATTTTGCAGATGCGGCAGCTTTGGCTGAAACAGTAATCAGCCGTCACCCATTGGTAGGTAATTTTAATGATTTGGTATCCAGGGAAAATCAGAGAAATGGGGAGGTCATTTTCTCCTTATTATATGGGAATAATCCTGTTTCCAGAGGTTTCGGCAATAATCGACACCTATTATTTAAGTTCGTATATGATGTATATCCCGGACAGGTAAGGTCCACACTCTATCATAGAGGACTTGGGCGTGCACCGACTCCTTTCTTTTTCGATCTTTTTGAAGAAGGAGACCAGCGGGAAGAGGCCACCATCAGGCGTCTGATGATCGCGGAGGTAAACAGTGCGGATGGCACGGTGGCTAAGGGCGATACGAGTATTTATTTTCCTAAGGTAGCGTGGCCACAGGCCAAAATCGATAGTAAGATCTATGCGGTGTTTAATCCTAACCAGTATTTTACTCCTGATGGATTGACTCAGGTTCATTTTCCAATGTTCAGGAAGTTTGATGATCCTGGAGTTCCTTACACTAATCCGGGGATAAATCCTGATGGGGAGCGTGATGCGATCCTCATGAGAGGTGGCGAGACCCGTTTGATTGCAGCAGAGGCTTATTTGCAATCTGGCAATTCGGCCAAGGCAGCAGAGCATATCAATGCCCTTCGAGATAGGGCAGGCCTCAGCAGTATGGTCAGTGCAGGCGAGGTGGATATCGATATGATCCTTGATGAGAGTGCTATTGAAATGGCTGGAGAGGTGAGTCGATGGATGGACCTCAAAAGAACGGGCAAGCTGCAGGAGAGGGTGCTGGAATACAATCCCCATGCGGCTCTGAATAATGCCATCAAGCCTTATCACAGTCTTCGTCCTATTCCTCAGGCCGAAATAGACGTAAGTGGAGAGACCATCTCCCAGAATGAAGGATATAATTAATTATGAGGGTTGATATTGGGGAGATCTGCGCCAATGGGAGCAGATCTCCTTTTTACATTTAATCCCCGGGAATATATAGACCTCTTAGCGTCGAAAATACTTATATTCCACTATTCTCTTTATAGTAATTAGATTAGCATTTGACAGTACCAAAAGATGAAAAAAATAACCAGAAATACCTTTTTGAAGCAGTCCGCAGGCTTAGGTGCGGCATTTACCTTATTGCCCGCCCTAGGCTGGGCCTCAGCAGCATCCGCCCAAGCCTACCAGGAAAGTGACCTATGGAAGCAGATGGTCCAAGCAAATGATCGACACATCAGCAAGCTATTAGCCATGAAGGATGCCGCCAACAGGCATGGTGGCCGGAGTTATGGATATAATTTTGCAATGATTGCCTCCGCCTATTGTTGCAGCGACTCTGATTTTTACCTGGATTCATCGCTGGTCAGTTTGCTAGACTATACGGCAGATAAACTGATCGGTACTCAGCGGCCGGATGGCACCATCAATGCAGGCAATCTGGAATCTCCTCCTGATACCGCCTTCATCATGGAGCCGCTATGTGCAGGTGTATATATTCTTAGCCAAAATAATAAGGAGGAACTAAAGCCAGTAAAAGCAAAAATTAAAGGGTTCTTATTGAAAACAGGAGAGGCCCTGGTGGTCGGTGGTGTCCATACCCCAAACCATCGCTGGGTGGTCTGTCATGCTCTGGCGAGGATCAATCAACTTTATCCCAATCCCAAATACGTCAAAAGAATAGATGAATGGCTAAGTGAGGGAATCTATATGGATGAAGATGGCCACTATCCAGAGAGGAGTATGAATTATTCGGATGTGGAAAACAATGCTTTTCTTACCATTGGAAGGCTATTAGATCGACCAGAGCTGTATGCGGCACCTAGGAAGAGCCTAGCCATGACCTATTACTATATGGAACCAAACGGGGACCTGGTCACCATAGATTCCAGAAGGCAGGACCAATATGATCACCGAAGTATCGTGGTCCAATACCTCCATTTCCGCTATCTTGCTAACTATGATCAGAATGGTGAATTTGCTGCTATTTGCAGGATGATAGAGGGCTTCCCGGGCTTTGACCGGATAGTGGTGGAGGAAGCCTTATTTCACTTTATGGAAGATGAAATGCTCAAAAAGGAGCTTCCCACCAGCCAAAATCCGCCAACCGATTTTGAGCGGGTATTTACTAGCAGCAAATTAGTACGCATCAGAAGGGCAGACACCACCGCCTCTATCTTTGGTGGGGTGGATTGGCCCTTGATAATCGCCTCGGGGAGATCGGTAAGCCCAAACTTCTTTACCTATCGGAAAGGCGAGGCGATCCTCTGGTATATGCGCATGTCTTCCAATTTCTTCAATATGGGGCATTTTAGAAGTGAAGGCCTATGGGAAAAAGAGGGGAAATATGTGCTCTACCAAAAGCAGGAAGCTCCTTATTATCAGCCTTTGCCCGACCATCTTAAGAATAAGGAAGGAGACTATACCCTAAGCCCTAGTGTGGACGATAGGTTTTGGAGCAAAATGGCCTTCGACCAGCGGCCTGTCAGTAATGTAAAAACCCTGGAATCGACCATCACCGTGGAGGAGTCTGAGGGGAAGGTGACGATTGACTTTGAAGTTGGTGGACTGGAAGGTGTGACGGTAACCATCGAACTGTGCTTTGATAAGAATGGGAAACTGGAAGGCGTCATTCCCGCAGGGGAGGATTCCGATAATTACTTCCTTGAAGAGGGTAAGGGAAGTTTTACCATGGGTAAGGACACCATCAATTTTGGCCCTGGCCAGAAAGACCATGAAAGAATCAGCCGCCTGGACGGAGAAAAATATAGCGTGCATTTTGGCTCCCTGAGGACTGAAGGAAAACATGTTTATATTACAGGAACAAGTCCATTTACTCATCAACTAATATTTGAATAATGTACTATAAAAGCATTGGCTTACTTATCAGCCTATTTGTTCTCCATTCAGGGTGCACGAAAAATCAGGAAACCGGGACTCAGATCATTCTGAAAAACCCAAGTGATATTTCCCTTAAAGATAAGCCCGTATCGATCGATAAATCAGCACTAAGGGGTGCGGCTGCACAGAAGTTTCCATTGCTGCTGCTAGCATCCAATGATACTATCCCCGTCCAGCTTATCGACACCAATGGGGATAAGGAATGGGATGAGCTGTTCTTTCTTGCGGATATCGGGCCAAGGCAGTCGAATCACTATGATCTGAGCTGGGTGGATGAGGCGCTTGCCTATACCGAGCGGACCTATGTGCGATTTGGGGTCAGGGCCTCCGAAAAGGAACAGGTAAAGCCGGCCTTGCAAGACACCTTCTATCCCGATATGCTTCCCGGAGTGATGGGCTACCAGCCTTACCAAACCGATGGCCCTTCCTGGGAAAATGATAAGGTGGGCTTTCGTCATTATTTGGATGGGAGAAATTCCAAGGATGTTTTTGGAAAGAAAACTGAGTCCATGTCTCCAAGAAATGTGGGGATCAATGAGCAGGGCGTCACCGAAGACCTATACCATGTGATGGAAGATTGGGGAAGGGACATCCTGTCTGTGGGCACCTCGGTGGGCCTCGGAGGATATTCCTTGAAAGTGGGCGAGGAGCTCGTTCGCCTCGGCGTGACCCAGCGTGATAGCCTCAATAATGTGGAGGAAACGACCTTTAAGGTGCTGGAAAGCGGGCCTCTACTGTCCATAATGGAATATAATTACAAAAACTGGCAGCCGGAGGGAACAGGCAGAACTTATCAAGTCACGGAAAAAGCGAAGATATGGCCGGGAATGTATGGCTATCAAAGTAGTCTGACCTTTGGTCAACTTGAGGGAGACGAGAAGGCGGTTATAGGCCTGGTGAATATCCATACTGAAGACGAGGTGGAGGAAATGAGGTTGGGCGAATGGCTGGTGTTATTCACTCATGACAAGCAGACCTATGATAAAGAATGGTATTTGGGACTAGCCTTGATCCTGCCCGCAGATCAATACCTCCATACCGAAATGGCGCCTGATACCGGGCAGCTTACGGACAGTTTCCTAGCTGTAATGGAAACCAGTAATAAGATGCCCATCAGCTATTATTCTATTGCTTGCTGGGAGCTGGCGGATCAGGGATTTAGAGATAGGAACTATTTCATTCAGTACCTGAAAGACCTGACCGATCAGCTCAGCACAAAACCCCAAATAGAGATAATTAATAAGCCAAAATAATATGCATATCATAAGCCATACCAAAGTTCGAATAGCCTCGGTGATTGCGCTGCTGGTCATAGGTACTCCTGTGATCGGACAAGAGGTCCAAACGGATAGCAATACGCCACTGCATCTGATACAGCCAGCTTACGAAATACCCTATGGACAGGTGACGGCCAATAGTGTGGAGGAAAGCCTCTCCCGTATTCTCCATTACCTCCAGCAAAATACCCCTTACCAATTTCTGAACAAGGAAGGAAAGCCCGTGGAGCTCGGGCAGGCCAATGAGGAGTCCCTATTGAAAAAGGGAGATTTCAGAATATTCAGTTATGAATGGGGCGTCACCTATGCTGGAATGCTGGCGGCGGGGGAAGCCATGGACAATTCCTCTTATACCGAGTATGCTTTAGAACGGCTAGAGTTTTTGGATGCTTCCTATACTCATTTTTCTAAATCTGCTGACAAAAGTCAGCCAGATGAAGGACCGATCGCTCGGGTAATGCATCCTCATGCCTTGGATGATGCTGGTGCGCTCTGCGCCGCACTGATTAAGGCCAAAGATCAGGGGCTGAATCGGGATATCAGGCCTTTGGCCAGCCATTATATTGATTTTATAATGCAGGATCAGTATCGATTCTCAGATGGTACCCTGGCACGAAACCGCCCAGTGGAAAATACCCTATGGCTGGATGATCTTTTTATGAGTGTGCCGGCGCTGGCTCAGATGGGCAAGCTTACCGGAGAGGAGGCGTATTATGATGAAGCAGTGACCCAGGTCCTGGCTTTTGCAGAGAGGATGTTTAATGAAGACAAAGGACTGTTTATGCATGGATGGGTCCTTGGAGCAGACAGCTATCCTCAGTTTCACTGGGGAAGGGCTAACGGTTGGGCATTCATGACGCTGGTAGAGCTTCTGGACGTCCTTCCTGAGCAGCATCCCCAGCGAGCTGACATGATGGATTTATTCAGAAAGCATGCAATGGGACTTGCTTCTTATCAGTCTTCCATCGGTTTTTGGCACCAGCTGCTGGACAGAAATGATAGTTATTTGGAGACTTCCGCCACCGCTATTTTCACCTATGGCTTCGCAAAGGCCATCAATAAGGGATGGTTGGATTATAGAGTATTTGGCCCGATGACTTTATTAGGATGGGCTGCGGTGGATAGCAAGATCAATGATCAGGGACAGGTGGAAGGAACCTGTGTGGGTACGGGTATGGGCTTTGACCCGGCATTTTATTACCATCGCCCCGTGAGTGTGTATGCTGCACATGGCTATGGACCCGCCTTACTCGCAGGAGCAGAGGTGTACCAACTAATCGGAAGCCATCCCTATGAAATCAATGAAACGGCCGTTCAGTTTTTGGAAAATAAATGATGGGCTTGAGCTTCCGTTGCTGACGCAAAATTGATCTTACTAAAAAAAACGAGTAAAGGCAGGATAACTAATAAAGCTGTAAATCCTCCGATTCTAAATTATAGCTGAGCTTTCAGAGGATTTAAGTTCCATTATTTACGGTCAAAAGGGCGACAATGGCATACCAAAGCTCCGGAGATAAAGCTAATGTCTTACCTCGGTGTTTAGCCTTAAAACCAAAGTCAATAGGTATAAGCCCTATGAAAAAAAGAACCTTCCTCAGGCTAAAAATGCTGCTGGGGAAGGTTCTTTTTCTAGAGGAAGGCATTACAAAAGCCTTATAACCTTTATCATTATTCCTAAATAAATAGGGGGCTACGGCAAATATTCCTAGCGTGGTAATGTTCTCAATTAGCTAGATTTCTGACGCTATCTAATTCATGGGTCAGTTCCTGTACCATGTCAGGGAAATCGCTATACCTGTTTGAAGTTTCTCCAGGGTCTTCTTCCAGATTATAAAGTTGACCGGGAGTATCGATTCCATAGCCATCAGGATTTAGCCCATCACTGAATCCACCGGATAAATTGGACTCTATGAATTTCCAGGGGCCTTTACGATAGACAAACACGCCTCTATGTGAATGAAGAACCAGCGATTCTCTACCAGGGGCTGAAGGATCCTTAAGGGTGGGCAGGAAGCTCAACCCATCGGGGGATACGTTTTGCTCATATTCTCCACCGATGAGGTCCCTGACAGTCGCCATGAGATCCAGGGAGGAAACGAGTTGTGTGTTTTCAGAGTTTTTTGGGATGCTGCCTGGCCATTTTACGATAAAGGGGACGCGGTGGCCACCTTCCCAGGCATCACCTTTTAGACCTCGGTAATCGCCATTAGCAGCATGACCATAATCAGCGATGACAGAGGCCACAGGTCCGGAATAGTTCTCACCATTTCGTGCTGGAGAGCCATTGTCAGAGGTAAATACTAATAAGGTTTCCTCGGTCAATCCGGCTTCTTCCAGGGCGCTGACGATCTGTCCGACGGTCCAGTCCACCTGCTGCACAAAATCCCCGTATTTACCCGCTTTGCTCGTTCCTACAAATTCCTCACTTGGAGCGATGGGCGTATGCGGGGCGGTAAGCGCAAAATACATGAAGAAGGGTTTTTGAGACTTCGACTGGCTTAGGATATAGTCTGACGCCTCCTTGGTGATCCGCGGCATGACGGCTTCCAGGGTCCATCCGGGACTCATCATCCCAGCCAAACCGTAATAATCTTTAGGCTTATCCAGCGTGGGAGCCTCGACAATATGCTCGTTTTCTATATAGGCATAAGGTGGATAATTGGGTACATCATCTCCAAAATAATAATCGAAGCCTACGGCCAATGGTCCTCCCTTAACCTCCTGAAAATAATCCACGGTGCCACCATTATTTGACCATGGCTTGGCTGCATCCGTCACCGGCCAGTCCCATCCCAGGTGCCATTTGCCAATAGCAGCGGTGGAATAGCCTGCCTTTCTTAGCATTTCAGCCATCGTTTCTTGTTCAGCTTCTATTAATGGCAGCTCCCAGGGGTGAAGAACGCCTGACTTCAGCCGCGTTCTCCAGCTATACCTACCAGTCAATATCCCATAGCGTGTTGGGGTACAAACCGCGGAGGGTGAGTGGGCATCCGTGAAAAGCATGCCTTCATTTGCTAGTTGGTCCAAATAAGGTGTGCTTACCTTGGCTTGTGAATTGTACGCCACTATATCTCCATATCCCATATCATCCGCAAGGATGATGATGATATTAGGTGCTTTGTTTTTAGTATCAGTGTTTTTTACCTTACAGGAAACTAAGAAGGTCAAAAACAGGCAGGTAAATAATAGTATGCTGTTTTTCATAAGTAAAATGGTGCGTATGCCCCATAAATCTACCTAAAAAATATAGGATAACTCTATTTACTTCTGTTATTTATTTGAATTACTTGACTGTTTACACGAGATGCATCCAGACTAGCCGGGATTTCCTGAAATTGAATGGCCAGAAAAGAAGGATTGGAAGGAGGAGGAAGTAAATCAGGTATTCCTCAGAGACGGGCAAAATAAGGTAGAGAAGGAAAGCAAGGGCTGACTCGATAATGCATAGGCCATAGCTCACAAACATGGCCCCAAAAAAGAAGCCGGGTTCTTTTTCGAAACGATGATCGCAATGAAGGCAATTGCGGTTCATCTTTGGCATCTTAATCAATGACCAGGAATTCCGTTCATCGAATACCTGCCCTTGATGGCAGTTAGGACATTTTTCTTTAAGGATATCGAGTAGCATCATAGGATCATTTTTTCACGTTTCTTACTGGGACAAAATTAATACTCCCCAGAGGAAATTTGTTTTCAATTTGTTGCTTATTTTTGTACAAATCGGACATGATCATGGCAGACTTAGACGTTTTACAATTGCATAATTTTGGGGCGGATTCACCCAGAGAGTTTTATTGCAATACCTTTCAGGAGCATATTCGTACCTTCCATAAGGACATTACCATTCCCCATAAGCACAATTTCTATTTAACAGTCTTGTTTACCCACGGCATGGGTAGGCATGAAATAGATTTCGAGGAATATCCAATTTATCCTGGAGCCATATTTATGCTGAATCCTGGTCAGACTCATCATTGGGAACTTTCGGAGGATGCGGACGGCTATATTTTCTTTCATTCCAGAGACTTTTATGATTCCTATTTTAGTCAGCATTCAGTAAATGAATTTCCATTTTTCAGTTCGCTTATGAATGCATCAGGTCTTAAGATCCCTAAAGCTAGCAGCCCATTATTATGGCAGCTTTTTGGGGAATTATATGAGAAAACAAGGAGCAAAACTAATAATGCCCCTTCCATAGCGAGAGGGATTATCCAGCTGATTTACCTTTATTTGGACCAGGCTTATCGTGAGCAGGGAATGGTGTCACCCAGTCATCCAGGTGGCTATTCGCGACATATGCAGGAATTCGAAAAATTAATAGAAAGGAATTTTATCAGTGAGAAGCAAGTTTCTCAGTATGCGGACTGGCTGAATATCACCCCTAGGCACCTGAATCGGGTAAGTCAATCAGCTGTGGGGAAATCCCCCATTTCCCTCATCACTGCCCGCGCGATGCTGGAAGCCAAAAGGATGTTATATTATACCGATAAACCGATAGGCGAGATTGCCACGCTGCTCGGCTTTGACGATTTGGCTTATTTCTCTAGGCTGTTCAAAAAACATTGCGGAATCTCTCCAAGACACTTCCATCAGTCCTTCAAGCGCAATAACTGAGGTCAAAGAACCTGGAGCCACAGAGGTATATGTACAATATATAGCCGTTGGTAATTTTAACTTAGCTTATCCATTGATTTTTTACCAAAAAAATGTATTTTATTCTATAATTATGGTATTTTTATTATGAAATAGTTGGATGCGGGAGTCTTAGTTCCATCTCTGTACTTTGGGTTAATAATATTATCATAATTTGGCAGCGGATCATCCGAGAATACAATCTTCATCGCTACTTGGATGAATAGGGAAGATATCATCCTTCTTTTCTTTTAGTATGCCTTCTTTAGTAAGGATTTTATCTTATTCGCATCGAGTCATGAAGTTTTCATTTGTCAGCAGCCTAATTTCATTATTTTTCATTCTTTCAGGAAATGCAGCTTTATATGCTTTTCAGGTTGATTATGAGTCGATTACAGAGAGGGAGGAATTTAAGGTTCCCGAGGAAAGGGACATGAGTGTTCCCCAACGATTGGCTTATTATGATCAGTTGACAAAGGATTTTGTGAAGGTGGAGGACTATGATGCAGCGATCATTTCCAGGACCAAGATGGCTGGTATCCAAATAGGGCTTTGGCGACTTCCAGAGGCCAGGAAGCTGATTAAGGAGACGGAGAAAATGTATAAACGCTCCTCGCAGGATTCCCTGATTTTGGCAGATATATATTACCGAAAGGGGGTCTATTATGATTATAATGGTCAAATTGATTCTGCACTTTATACGCATCATTTCGCCCTGAAAATCAGGCGGGCGTTTTATGGTGATAATTCACGGTATGTGGCTTCCAGTTTGATTTCTATAGGAGAGATTTATCATTATACCCTTGGGGATTATTATAATGCAGATCAATTCTACCAAAGGGCACAGGCCATTTATGATAAAAATCCTTCCATAGCGACCCCGGTGAGATTGGCAAATTTATACTATGTAATCGCCTCTTGTCTGCGGAATGTCGGAGACACCGATCTGGCAAATAGCTATGCCTTCAAGGCGTTTCATCTTTTTCAGGAGACTAATGCGAGCAGGTATCTGGACCTGAGTTCCTGCCTAAATGCTATGGGAACGGCCTATTTTACCGCCAATGAATACGATAAGGCTATCGTTAGTTTTAAGGAAGCCATAGAATTGATCCAAAAGGAGCCTTATTATATGAAGGCAAATATGCCGATCTTCCAGTCCAATCTGGCGGCCGTTTATATCAACCAGAAAGACTATCCCTCAGCTATAAACACGCTTGACGAGGTGATAGCAAGTTTTGACCAGAAGTCAGATCCGGCTTTATTTCCAATTTACCTGCAGATGGTAAGTGCGCAGACGGTGAAAGCTCCTCAGCAGGCCAGGAAGTATATGGCTTTGGCTAGGGATATGCTTCCCGGTCATTCTATTGCAGAAAGTAAGGAGGCGAGTGTCGTTTGGAGTCAGTTTTACCATTATACTGGGCAGCAGGATTCAGCGATTTATTATGCAGAAATAGTTCTCCAGCATGAGGGGGTTTTTCATTGGGAAACGCTGTCGGAGGATTCATTGGCCATGATGAACGTACCGCAGGTATTGGATGGGATGAAAATGGTGGCCAATGGCTATACCAAAATGTATCTGCAGCATCCAGCGCCTGATTACCTGGACAAGGCCTTGCAGGCTTATATTTCTTTCGATAGAGTTTTGATGCATTTCCGAAGTAATATCAAGGTGGAAAGTGCCAAGGTAGGCCTAGCAGGTCGGTATAAGTCGGTGTATGAAAGCGGTCTAGGCGTGGTCAGTCAAATGTGGAAAACCCAGCCAGACTCTTCTTTGGCTAGGGTGGCGCTGCGATTTATGGAGAATAGTAAGTCGCTCAGCATGTTGGATTATATTCGCCATGCGGAGCTGCTCGATCATATCGGCGTGGAGGACAGCATTCGATCCCAGGAAAATGAGTTGGTTTCCCGAATCGCTAAGTGCCAGGCGATCCTGCAGACGCAGCCCGGGGATTCATTGCTTGTCCTCTTGAAGGAGGAATATTTTCAGTTGCAGAAGAATCTTCAAATGCTGAAGCAGACCATGTCCTCCAGCTACCCCAAGTATTTTGAGTCTAAATACGGTACTGAGCGAGTAAGTTTGAAGCAACTTAGCCTGTATTTACAGAAAAATGAGGCCAGCATGGCGGAGTATTTTTATGGAGACTCCACTGCATTTAGGCTTTATATCGAAATGGATGGCTCAATTTCTCTGGATAAATTGAAGGATTTTGAAGGCTTGAAAAGTGATCTGAGTGCTTTCAGAAGCCATTTTATGGCAAAGCCTAGTTATGGAGATGAACTTGCGAATTTTCAGGAATTTACCCGATTGGGAAATAGGCTATATACCCGACTGCTTCCTGCTGATATCTCAGAAGTCAGGAATTTAATTCTTATTCCCGACGGTGCTCTGTCCACGGTTCCATTTGAAAGTTTCCTTAGCTCAGCAACTAAAAGCCTGACGGTGGATTATAGAAATCTGGATTATCTGGTCAGATCCTGCCCGATTTCCTACGGATTTTCTGCCCAGCTGCTGGTGGAAGATTCGGAGAATACCCTAGATAATAATAATATTATGGCTTTCAGCTATGGGCAATCTGAGTCGGCAGTCTCCAATCTGGACCTGCTTGGAGCTCAGGAGGAGTTGAAACATATGGCCTCCTTGTTCCCCATCGCTAGCTTCAGTGGCAATGCTGCCACAAAGCGCAATTTCTTTAGCAATGCGGGTGAGGCTGATATCATTCATATGGCAGTACATGGACGCGCCAATATGACCAACCCGATGAAGGCCGCCTTGATTTTTAGAGATAGCCTTGGCCTAGGAGTTGATTCATTGTTTTATTATGAACTGATGAATATCCCTATGAAGGCCAATCTGGCCGTGCTGGCCTCCTGTGAAACGGGGATGGGCAAATACTTGGATGGGGAAGGGGTATTTAACCTCGCTCGTGGCTTCCGATATGCGGGATGCAAATCACTGCTGGCGAGCCTCTGGCAGGTGGATGATATGAGCACTTCGAAGATCATTAGTGGCTTCTATGGCCATTTCAAAAAAGGTAAAAATCTCGCTCAGTCCATCCAACTGGCAAAATTAGACTATATAAATACCTCGGACGAGCAAATGGCTCATCCAAGGTATTGGGCAGGCATGGTGCCCGTGGGCAATGCTGCCGCTGGCACTAATCACCTTTTCCTTTGGTATGCACTTGTATTTGCCGGACTACTTCTCACCCTGTACCTCAATAGAAGGAAATTGCGTGAATATTCATCCTCTATTAACCGGCGCAAATAAGACTTTGGGTTTTAAAGTATATTGGACTTGTCTAGTAAAATAAATAGAGAGCTTCCCTGATCGGTAAAATCAATGATATCTCCATCCTTAATTTCATGCTCTGGATTACCATTTTGATCATAGGTTCCTTGAAAAAGGAAAAGTTTGAAATCTAAGCCATCGGCTGTCCTGAAGCGAACCACCCCTAATTGAAAATAGGCCTTGGGGTTGTTTATGCTTTTTAGGAATTTTTTAAGGGCTTTTTCTACTGGCCAGGATTTTTGGCCTTCTGTCTCGTCCTCATTTAAATAGGGCTCAGTGTCGTCGGAGGGCCTTCTTACATCCCGCACCGTCCCATAAGGATAAACTAAATATTTCTCACTAGTTGACATAGTATTATAGTATTATAGGTTAGAAATAATTTTTGATGCTTTCTCGGAATAAGAATTTTGGCCTGAAGAGATGAGGCTTAGAAGTTCCTTAGCCTGCTCTGTCTTTCCTTGAGCGAGGTAGCTCATGGAGAGGTACCAGCGCATCTGTAAGGCCAGTGGCCCGGGGTATTCCATGGCAGCCTTCAGCTTAGCTTCCGCTTCCATGGGTTTTCCTAGCGCCATCAGGGCATTCCCCTCATAGAATAATATCAATCCCCCACGATTGCCTTCATGGTTTTCGTCTGCGAGCAAATCCATGCTTTTTTGATATTGACCTGCCGTATAAGCCGCAAAAGCACGTTCTAAATTGCTGCTGGGCTCTTTGCCGCGTACCGGCGCATAGGCGATGGGCGGGTAGGGGCTGAAGTTTTCTGCATAGAGCCTCTCTGGACCGGTATCCTGACCGATAGTCAGATAGATCGCAAACCCTGCCACCAGGATCAAGGCAAAAGCAGCTGCCATCCTCCAGGCTACTGTAGAGTTGGGCTTGCGGACCTTATTTTGATGTCTTGCTTTTTGTTCAAGATTATTTATCTGTTGCCAGGCGTTTGATCGGGCTTCCATTTTGATCCCTTCGATCAGTTTTTTGTGCAGCAGGATGTCCTGCTGAAGGTCTGGAGAAAGTGCTAATTTTTCTTCAAACACCTCCCGCTCAGTTGGCGACAGCTCCCCGTCAAGGTATCGTTGTATCGTTATTTGATCTTGCTCTTCCATTTCTTACACATTTGTGGTCATCACTAATTTCTTGAGCCGCTGCATGCACTTGTACTTCTGGTTCTTTGCAGTATCGGGATTCTTATAGTTCAATGCATGAGCAATATCCTCCATCGATCTGTTTTCGTAATACACCAATTCCAAAAGCTTCTTGCATGGATCTCCCAAAGTCCTCAATGCGCTGATAATCATGTTTTCCTGATCCAGATCTGGAAAGGTCTGCTCTTCTTCCATTTGGAAATATTCCTCTCTTATTTCATAAGCCTTTTTGGATTCTACTCTTATATGCTCCAAAATCTTGTATTTACCGATCCCAAACAGATAGGTCTTGATGCTGGAAGTAAGGTATTGCAGTTTCCCGGTGAGGACATTTTCATAAAATATATAGAAAGTGACTTGATAGATTTCTTGCCCTTCTTCTTTCGAGCAATTATATTGTTTCTTTAGCCAGGATATAAATGGCTCCCTATGCTGGACATACACCTTCTCCAGTACTTGCTGGTCCCCAGCTCGTATATGAATCAGTATCTCATGGTCTGTCATCTGCTCTTTTATGATAGTTGTGGTGAAAAGTAACCTGCAAATGAATATAATATTTTAAATCAATTTATGAAAGGTGTTTTGTACTAAAAAAAATGATATTTATATTAATATATTTCGATTTCATAACGATACGCAGCATAAAAGTTATAATAAAAGTGTTTTTTAGTAGATTGACAATTTATAGGCTATCGGTAGTTCCTGCTATTTCGTCTTCCATATTGGCTGTGATTCCTAGTCGGACTTATCCTTTCCTTTCCTTATTCATTCATTATATCTTCTTTTTTAGGCCATTAATATCATTTTCACTTTTCTTGATTTTCCCTCTATTATATCCTGAGTCAGCACAGCATGCGGCCTTTATCGAGGCTAATTTAGAGAAAGGCTGTTAGGTCAACTGTACCCTTCTTATCCTTTACAGTCATGAAATATTTTTTTTAAAAATCACCTTTTTTTTATCCATAATCGGCTTTGATATTCCTCTATGCGGTTTTATACGTTTTATCAATAGTAGTACTCGCACCCAAAATTTATAGTTTACCGCTCTTGGTAATCTTCACAACTCCCTCCCATTAGCTTTTCTGTCCTTGTAATATTTTCGATCCTTAGGAATAGTGTTTCCTATAAGGCAGCTAGAATATCTTCTTAGGAAAGGATGGAGGCGGGACTATAAGTGATTTATAATTAAGGATATATGGTTTATAATCCATGATGATCTGCCGTAATGGGTTACTTTTTGGCAGATTGCTCATTAAAGGTATTATTATTCACTTTTAATGTTTCAGTCATGAAAAACGTAAGCTATTTATTACCCAAAATCATCCTAATGGCGATGGTACTATTTACCATTGCTCATGTTTCACTTTCTCAAACTAAAATTGGAAGTCTATATTTAAAAGAAGCTGCCACCCAGGGTTTAGATTCTGTATATTCTGCTAATTCCAGTGCTATAAAGGCCGATATCCCCTTTAGGATTGATTCGATCAATGTATTTGTGGAAGACGGTGTCATCAAGCGCATGTTTATCACCACTGACCAGCCCGACAAATACAGGTTCGAAAATCAAAAAATCATTTCTATTCAGCATCTCAATGCAGGGAGGCTAAACGATTATTTTTATAATATTCGCGAACCTAAAGGCAAAAGAACGGGAATTCAATTGAGGCAATTTCTGTATTATGATAATGTCTCCAAGTATTCCATGATTCCCGATGATGCAAACTTTGTATTGAAGGCGTCTGAACCTTCCTATACCTTCACTCGTGGCTCCAAGCTTGACATTGACCTTAGGGTTTATACCGATCTTTTAGGGACCATCTTTGGCGAACCCAATGGGATTATCCAAACAGAAGGTAATTTCAAGATCCTATTGAACACCAATAATCTGCCTAATAATAATTTTGTGGTATTCAATTACCTGAAACCGAGTTTTCAACTGAGCAAGTTTGATAGCAAGGACAAATTTGTCACAAATGAAGCGGATGTAAACCGACTAGAGTTTATCCAAAAAAGCCCCTTTACATTCGGTTTGGACATTAATATTTTCAATAGTCAGTTCCGTAATGGTGGAAATTGGACTTTTGATATGGGATATGTATATTATAATTCCCTTCTCAATAATGAGGAGAATGAAGATGATCCTTATCAAATCAATTCTCATGGATTTAAAATTCAAACCGGCTTGGATTTAAGGATTACTGAGGCGGCGGTGTTCAGGATAAACCCAAGTTTCCAGCGTCACTTCATGAATAAAACTGAGGCAGTAGTGGATATTCTGGATCCCCAGGCGGACGGCCCTGTCAGCATCCTGAATATCAATATGGAGCTGCAACAAGGGCTCAATGGTGAGCTTTCGGATAAATTGTTCCTGAGGTTTATCCCTTATTTTAACCTGAGTCAAACAGGTGGCGATTTTGTCCAGCTTCAGGTGGGTTACGCTAAGTCCATCAATAATATCAAGGAGAGTCTGAGTCCCAAAAAGTAGTGCTAAGCTCCGACACAACGCTTAAGCAGAACGGATCTTTCCTAATCCGCTTATTGGGATTATAGATGAATTACCACACTTAAATTGCAGGTCTTATGCCTACCATAGTAGGAGATACCTGATGGAAGCCATTGAAGTCAATATAACAACAGGAAGGTCCAGTACTGGGAGGACCTTCCTGTTTTACCTTATTCACCAATTTTTATCAGGTATTTGAGCGTGCGGTGATAGAGGCTGCCATTGGCGAAGGAGGGGGTGTTGACAGACCATGTTTTGCCCTTCGGGCCAAGGTCATTCACACTAATCAAGGCTTTAGCATCCAGCTCAGGACTTTGGGCATCCACCACATAAACCAGTCCCAGCATCGTGGTGAAGTAGATTTTCCCATTGATGGCAATGGGATTACCATTAAAATTCCAATGCCAGCCATCCCGTTTTGACCTAGGGTCATGGGCCACATCCAGGCCACGGATATTATTCGTTTCCGTCACCAATTCCTCATTCCAGATATATTCTTTTTGATCCGCCTGCAGGTTAAAATGCACAGGTAATTCCAAGAACTGTGTTTCGCCGGTTTCTAAGTCCACCTTAGCCATGCTATAGTCCGGCCCAATATTTTTACGGTATCTTCCCTTTTTGAAGCAAAGGAAATACAGCTGATCCTCAATGAGAATATTAGTGTACCAGGCAGGGAAAACATTCAGTTCCTCTTGATCAAAATAAGCCTTGGCATCTTGGGCTTCATATTGGGATTTTTCCTTATCCCAAAGGCGAACAGTACCATTTCTCAGGTCAATTTTACGAATTAGCTTCCCTGTGTCAGGGTTGAGAACATGAAGTTCATTTTCTTTTTCGGTAAACCAAACGGCATAGGAATCATTCCAGCTGGCATGGTAGAGCGCTTCCCCTTGGTCGGCCTCATATTTCCATATTCTGTGGCCATCTTTTAAGCTGATCATGGAATAGCCTTTTGGTTTCTCAGGTACCTTATGATGTCCACCACGCCCGATAAGCACGGCTGCCTCGCCCTCATTGGTCATGCCAAATTGCGGTGTATTATAATGGGTAAGGGCATCTTGCGATACCCAAAGCATCTTCCCCGTTTTCTTGTCGAGGGCGGTGAGGTAATTCCATCCATAAGTGCGGATTCCATCTTCTTTCATATAGGGCTCCATATTCAGGATGATGTCCTCATGGATCATCGGCTCAAACTGCTTATTAAAGGGGAAATGGATGCTGTCCAACTCGGAAACAGGGATCCAATTATGCTGCCACTGGAGTTTTCCAGCCATATCAAAGCAACTTATAATTCCACTGGCATTATAAAACCACACGGACTGACCGTCGGTCAAAGGGCTGGGAGTGGAGCTATCGCTGAAGCCATACATATATTCGGAGGGCAAGCTTCCGGCCATGGGTCTTTCCCATAGGATCTCACCGCTATTGGCATCCAGGCAGATGGCTAATATATCGGTACCCATTAGGTCTTCCTTTTGGGGGGCTTGCTGGATGGGTTTCATGACGGTGAGAAATATACGATCCTCCCAGACGGCGATGCCACTCTGACCACCTTCAGGTAGGGGAGTTTTCCATTCGATATTCTCTCCAGTGGTGACACTAAAAGAAGTAGGGGCGGACTGCTCAGAACTGAGAACCCACTTGCCATTGGGGCCCGCAGCCTGGGGCCAATTTGATTGTGAATAAGAAGGAACTGAAAATAAAACGGCAAGAAGAAAATAAAGTAGACGATGCATTTGTGGAGCTTATTGTTTTTGATTGACCTAAAAGATTGGTTATTCTAGCAGGGGCATTTCTAGAAGACCAAATATAATTTTATTGAGGGAATAATAATATTGTTGAAAGGAAAAATTACTTTCGAATCCTATTCGAAGGAGAGACCGAAGAGTTAGGTCTTTATTATTTAAGCCTTATAATAATAAATGGATAGGGGAGATAAAAAAATTTAAGGAACTACAAATAATGTGGTGGTACTACTTTTGATTTTCCCTTTGACAATTTCAGACTGCCAAATTGGATAGAATTAAGATTATGTCTATAAGCCTATGTCATAATATAGACTCTTTCTTCTAAACCAATCTGGTGCAGCCTGAGAAGGTGTTTTGGGGATATAATTTAAACTAAGGTGATGATTTCTTCTTCCGGAAGTCTGGACTTAGGAGTACTGGCATTAAAATCACTTTCTAGTCGATAGCCAAGTGAAACTACCGCGATAGCTGTAAAACCCTTTTCTCTCAAACCAAATTCACTATCCAGCACTTTCATATCGACGCCCTCCATGGGCACCGCATCAATAGAAAGTGCCGCAGCTCCCAATAATAAATTCCCTATATTTAAGTACACCTGCTTCTCCATCCAATGTTGAAGGTCCTTAGTTTCATATTTATGAATATCGGCAAAGGCATTTCTTCCCCCATGCATCATTTGTTTAAGTTCTGAAGTAGGAAACCGTCCGTCCTTTTCTTCCTGCTCAAGGATATGCTGCATATAGGGTTCGTCTGCAGTGAGTCGGGAGGCAAATACAATAATATGAGAAGCTTCAGTGATTTTTTTAGCGTTAAATTCGAAGAAACCATGGGCACTTTTAGCCACTTTTTCTTTTCCCTCCCTGGTATGAGCAATTACAAAATGCCAAGGCTGTAAATTAGTGCTGGATGGACTCATGCGCAGGAGATTTGTGACTTGTTTAAAATCCTTAGCACTTATCTTTTTAGCTGGGTCAAATGATTTGGTGGAGTACCTCCAATTTAAAACGTTTTCTAAATTCATTATGAGAAAATTTTTTATGTAATAAAATACCATTAACATCATTGTTAATGGTGGGAAAGGAATTGCTCCGATTTTCCTTTACAAAAGTGCGGGTATAAATTGTGATTTTTGTTGTATGTATATTGGGTTGTATTGTATCTATATTGGATATTTTACTTATTTTTATGTTTATCAGGGACTATTTAAATGATTGTCTCAGAAACACCCTTATATTTGACTTGTAAAACCGATATTTATACAATGATTATTGAAGATTCTTCCACATTATTTGAAATTGAAGTAGAGGTGTTTAAAGAATGGCATAAGCGGCCCCATAAGCATAACTTTTTCGAATTGGTATTTATAGAACGGGGCAGCGGTACTCAATGCATCAACTATGAAGAATTTCCTTACCAGGCAGGGAATCTGTTTTTATTGCCTCCTTTGGACTGCCATTCTTTTAAGATTGTGGAAGAGACTACCTTTTACTTTATCCGATTTACAGATCAGTATTTTCTTAATGATAATGGTTTTGGAAATTATCAGGGATGGTTTGACAAGATGGCCTATATTTTAGCCAATTATAATAAGCGCCCCGGTGATATCCTGAATTCAGATAGGGAGCGGCATTATATTAAAGAAAGTATCTATTTTATTCACAAAGAGTACCTTAGCAAAGAGCAGTTCAGCAATTCGGTCGTGGCAGGAATCATGACGGCGATAATTAATATTCTTGCTCGATCAGTGGAGAGGTTTTATGTGGACTTAGGGAATGAGCGCCACCAGCGTTTTGGAGAAATTCTTAGGTATATTCACTATCATTTAATGGACACAGAAAAACTGAAAATCCCAGTAATCTCCTCCGAGTTTAATGTTTCCCCTAGTTATTTTTCCGAATATTTTAAAAAGCAGTCGGGCAAGAGCCTTGCTGATTATATCATTCGCGCAAAACTAAAATTGGTAGAAACAAAGGTGGTGCATACCGATTTGACCTTAAAAGAAATAGCCCATCAACTTAATTTCACAGACAGCAGTCATCTTGCACGGACATTCAAGTCAGTGTATGGAATGACCGTCAAGGAGTATAAGAAAAGCGGTATTGGATGCTGCGCTTCATGATCTTTGCTTAGAAGGGGTTTAAGATAAAACTCGCAAGAGAGAAATTCCCTTAATGGCTGTGCCTTTAACTAGCCTGCCCTCATTCGAACATCTCGATCGTATAGGTAAGAAGGCTGCTATCACCAGTGTCTCCATGCCCTGGAATTACCTTGTTTATTTGGGGGTATTTGAGCGCTATTTTCTCGACCGTTTCACTCCATGCCCGAGTATTGGCGTCTTCAAGGTTTCCCTTGGAAGCCCCCGCAGCTTTGATCAGACAGCCTCCAAAAAGCAGTCGGTCGGTAGGGAAATAGGCGGTAATATTATCTACTGTATGGCCTTCGCCAAAATAATCACATAGCACCTGCTCCCCCCCAAGTCTAAGGCTAAGGTGATGATCAAATTCATTAATCTCTGGCAAGTTTTGAGTAGGTGTTTTTTTTAATTGTTCCACCGTCCTGCTATGGGCATAAATCTCAATTCCAGCTTCATCGATTTGGGATAATCCAGCTACACAGTCGGCATGGAAGTGCGTCGGGACCATAGCGGTAATCCTAAGTGCAAGGCTATCCCGTAATAAGCCGATCAATTCCGAGGTGACCTCGCCCGTGGCGGGGCTATCAAAAATTATCGCCTCTTTATCATGAATGATCACCATTCCATTGCAGCCGACCTTGCCAAAGCTCTCGGTCTCCAAATAGGAAATATGAACATAGCTATGCTCAGAAACTTGCTGCAAAACTAAAGAAGGAGATTGGTAGATGATTTTTTGGTCAGAATTGGAGGCTTCAGTTTGACCGTAAGTAGTAAGACAATAGCAGAAGCAAAGGCTAAATTGCAGGAGCAGATAAGGGGTTCGGAGCATGCTGTGGTGGTTTTTATCCTTGAAAGTTTGGAAGCATAAGTTAGGTGATTTTCATAAAAAAATGTTAATGTAAGTACTATAAAAACTGGATAAATTCTTAGCCTCTCACAGATGTGTTCCGTCCTCCAATCTATGGGAATATATCATTGTAACTGTTTCATTTATCATTAAAAATCAGGGCGCAGCCTCTTCAATTCCCTGGCATTTTATTCTTCATTTCTTATAGGGTTATTTTTCTGTGATTTAATATTTGTGGACTTAAATAATTGATAATGAGTGACAAGCGGGGATTCTAGCAATAAGATTTTAGTTTTCACTTAGTCCCTATTAAATAAGTGGGTACTAAATCATACTGATCGACCTGTATAGGTACTCAAGTAAAAATATATGTCAGACCCCTAGATCGGTTAGGGGAAAGTTATATTATGATAATGGAAAATCCCAGTAAAAAAAGGTTATATTACTAGAAGTGCTTAATATTTAGATGATTATAGGTTTTTTTTGTAGTGTTTTTTGGATTTTTTCTTGAGTTAGTATCCTACAGAAAATAGGCGTTTTTGCTTGTGTTAAAGGATGATATGTTCTTTAAATCAAATGATTTTATTCATTTAATTTAAATCCTATAATTATGGGGAAGATAAAACTAAAGTTGTGTATTCATGAAACCTCAGCAGCCCTTCCAAATCTTATGGTCACCTGGTTTGGAACACCCCTGAGCCTGGTACCTGAGGAATACTTAGATTCCTCCAAGTGGGAGATCCTCAGGAAGTCTAATTGGAAAGGGCTGAATGCCATTAGAATAGGCTCTGCATATACCAAAGAAGACGGCTATGCGCAGATGGAATATGATTCAAAGAGACTGGCGGCTGATCCAAGCTTAAACCTATGGTATATAATTCAAAGTCCTGAGATAGCAGGGGCAAAATCTTGCAGTCAGGTTATTCATGCTTCTTGTCAGCTCATTGTAAATCCCTCAGAGTATGAGGAATCGGAGGTTCGTGTGCCGATGGAGCTTTACAATGACTTTGGCTTGGGGACAAATCTTGCGCCAATAATCGACTCTCAGCGGTCTTCGGAGGACTTATACCTACAGCTTAAGAAGGTGGAGACTGGCCTGAAGGTGGTGGGAGCGGACAATACAGGGATTTTTTCCAAAGCCTATAATAAGGACCTTCAAAAGTCCAAAGAACGAAAAGAGAAAGCTTTTGGGCGTATAGCAAAGCCACATTCCTTCCGGGTTCCAGTATCTCTAAAAGACAAGTCCTCCTCCGAAAACCTGAAAGACGCCATCATATATGATGAACGATCAAAATCCATCATCCTCCGCGAGGGTGGCTTGCCGCTAAGATTTGAGGCCATAGCGAGGATTTCGAAAAAAGAGATGTCTCCAAAAGATAAAAATAAACCAGTGATCCTCATCAATAAGGAAACAGGGAGATTTCAGGTTTCATTACCAAAAGTGCCTGATAACCTGGAGCTTTCAGAAACCATGCCAACGAAATTATATCAGTTTGCCCAAGGCAGAAAGTAGTTTTTAGCCACCTTTAAAGGAAAAGAAAATGAGTGAAAATGTCTCAAATATTATTCAGAAAATACTTGGGGAGGACGATCTATTTAAAGGCGCCAGTCAAAGCACCTTGGATGATATTACCTTTCATGATTTTGCTAAGTATGAATTCCTCCTTAACCCACAGGATTCACTAAAATTGGATTTGAGCCCTCTCTCGGAGGAGGGGCTGAAGTATATCAATGATCTGGAAGCTTCTGGATCCAGCTTTGCGGTATTGGAATATATGGCCGATCTGCTGGTGCGGCTGGAGGCTCGTGTACGGCGGGGATGTGAAGATGGCCTGCCCTCTTCCAATCGGATCAATACTATAATTGTATTTACACCGGAGGGTATATTCACTAAGATCCTCAAGCCTCTTTATACCATTCACCGGCGACTCATCCGTAAAATCGTGGATTTGGATAGAGAATTCCCCAATTACCTTGATAACTTCCTCTATAATTCGATCAGGAGCACCCTCCAAAACATAGATTTCACCCCGGTGTTTATAGATGATGACAGGCCTCATTATGCACGCCCTATCTTTGATTGGGTGGCTTTTATAGAGGGAGTTTCCTTAAAAGCACATCATTTTGACTTAGAATCTTCTTTAGAATTTCCATTTGAATTTTATCCGGAGGGATCGGTCAATGTGGGAATTTCCTTGGTGTATCGTCAGCGGTGGAAATCCATTGGCACCCAGCCAGGTGAGATCATTAAGACGATTCCTCTTGGCCCCGGCCAATCCGAAAAAATAATCACCACGATAAAGACCCGCAAAAAATCGGTAACGAAAACGGAGGATTTGGAAGAATCAGAAACTTCCAATGAGGATTCGGATAGCTCAAAAGACTCCACCGAAGTGGTGGCTGCAGCAGCAAGCAATGAAAATTGGAGCTTATCTGCAAGTGCGAGCTATGGTGTCGGTGGATTGGGGTTTGGGGCGAGTGCTTCCGGAGAAATGGGTGGGTCAAAGGAGCAGAGCAGCAAGGATACCAGCGCTGCCCTAAGCGAGAAGATGAAGAAAACGGCCTCCAAAATGCGCCGCCAGTCCAAGGTGTCTGTCACCACCGAGACAGAGTCAGAATATGAGGAGTCAGCGACCTCACAGGTAAGCAATAAAAATGATGAAGTGGCCCTTACTCTTCAGTACCATATGCTGCAGCATCAGTATGATGTCTATACTTATCTGTTTTCAGTGAAGAATTGCATTTTTATAGCCGAAAAAATCCCTGCTCCCTATGAGGTGAATGTGGACTGGGTACGGAGATATGATTGGATTATAGCGGAGGAGCTGATCAATGAATCGTATCGTAAAACTTTAAATGAGCTTATTCAGGACGAGGATGTAGATTCTCTAGTATCCTTCTCCGGGCCAGGAAATGAATATTCCAAAATGGTGGCTAAGGTAAACGAAAAATTTGCCTCTTTTAATTCTCCTGCCAATCTGGATGGCCTGGGAGGCCTAAATATGCCGGATATCTATGCAGAGCCTCAGCGGCAATATGATGCTTTCCGAAAAGAAGAGCAGTCGCGCCAGAAAGCACAGAAAATCCGGGACCTTCGGCGTGGTAGATTATTGACCCATATCCGGGATAATATCCTGCATTATTGTCGAGCAATATGGGCTAGAGAAGATGCGGAGCAAAGGATGTTTAGGTATAAAAAAGAGGGAAGAACAGTCCCCATTCAGTGGGAAGGCCCTTTAGTTGAGGACCAAGCTTCAGCTCAGTTATATGAGCCTACCACTGTGCGAGCCTCCATGCAGGACTTGATCAGTGATATTACTCCTATAGGATTCACGGGAAACTATGTGGTTTTTGAGCTAGCGCCTACCGATGGTGATTCGCAGGAGGAAGTAGGGATAGAGGTCGATACACCCACGGGCAGCATAAAACTGCCGCTGCAAGAGGTGCTCAATATGCTCAGAAGTGAATACACCAATGACGAAGGCACCGGCTTGGAGGATCCTGCATTTGGGTATTTTCTGAAAGAAGCCAATAGCCTTGACCCGGGAGCATTAAGCAGCCTTGATGAAGATATTATTCTTGATTTCCAATCCTTTCTCCCACATCTCCACGATCAGCTATTTGACCAAAATGGGGAATTACTTAGAAATCCCGACCAGAGTTTACAATACAGCATCTCTACTCGGGAATGGGCGGAATATTTGTTTAAGAAAAATGCAACCAGGCGTTTCCTGGTAGATTCTAATAACCTGTACATCAGCCTTGTGCTAGGAGATGGAGTGGCCTTAGAACCCTTCAAAAGAGCGCATCGATATATTGATGTATTGACTGCAGATCAGCTGCGCATAGCTGAAGAACTGAAAAATGAGCGTAGAGATTTATTGAAAAACACCTCTAATAATTTTGATCCCGATATCACCAAGGTGGTGGTGGCAGGAGGCACCAGAGTCGATGATATTGTCGGCGGTGAACTGGATACCAATTAATACTTCAAGGGGCTGAACGATCCTAGTCGGTTTGGCCCTTTAAATTGCTCATGCATCCAAAAAGAATGGATAGATGCCAGAAAACTTTCCAGTAGTAAATAGACCCCATACGGTAAAATACCAAGTCAGTGGCTCGGGTTTTTTGCAGGAATATACTGTCCGGACGATCGATGGGGTATTGCATATTAGAACAGAAATAACGGCCTCCTCAAAAAGAAAAAGTTTCGAAGCCCGGCTAAAACGGCTTATTACCCTAAGGCCAGAAGCCTTTCATGCCTCTCATATGGTGGGGGCGGGATTTGGGAGAGAAAATAGATATGGAATTTATTGGGCACCCTCGGAAATCAACCTTGAATATCAAAACTCAGGCATAGAAAAAAGGATTCGAGAATTGAGGGATTTGAAGGATCGCAGGTATAAGTTGTTTGTGAAAATGGAGGGCAAAACCGTCCCGGGAACCCGGATCCTCCGCGAGGTGATTTACCAGCTCGAACTGCTCGATACCAGAAATATAAGTAGGAGCCCTGTCAAGGTCTATGAAGCTTCCATCAATATCGAGTACAATATGGAGGCGATAAGGAGTAAGGATATAAAAAACGCCGTACGGAAAATCAATATTCCCAATCCAGAAAAATTTTCCGGCTGGGGAGAAATTGAGCGATTTCTCTCGCCTGTATCAGAGAAATCAAAGGCGATCAGCGATAAAGGACTGGAGGATAAGGCAGAAAAATCAGCAAAGAAGTCCAGTAAAACTCCCAAGGAAGAAAAGCCCAAAAGTAAGAAAGCAGGCTCCACGAAATCCACGAAGAAGATAGAAGAAATCAAGGTAATCGAGGATAAAAGTGAAGATGATCAGTCAGAAAATAAGGTAAAGAAAAAGAAAAAAAAGACTAAGAAAGCTAGGAAAAAGCAGAGGGGCAAGAAGGGGAAGGCCGCCCAAGCCTCAAGTAAGGAGATTACAGGGAAGGGAACAGCAGAAAAAGGCTTAGCGCAAAGAGGCAAAGCTGAAAAGGCTAGCCAAAATGCCTCCAAAGCTAAGCCCATTCCTAAAGCGGAAAAGCTAATTATTACAAAAGCCATCAATGGACCTGAGCCAGCGAAACCCAGTGCTTCCGCAGGCAAAACGGTGGCTCATGTGGGAACAAACTTATCCTCAGCACCCAAAGTATTTGGCCCAAGCACCAAGGCCTCAGATGGGATGACTTTCCTCATCCAAGCGGCAATAAGTATTAATGGTCGGACGATAATTAATAGAGAAAAAGATAAGGCTTTGAAGGCTTATACCAAGCGTGCAAATGAAATGGAAATGCTTCAGATGCAAGGCCAATACGTGTCCGTGGTCATGGTGATGATACAGCCAAATTCTGACCTGGTGTCCTATTATAAATCACAGGCTCAAAGCCCTCCCGTGCCTTTGAGGTTTTCTCATTGGCAGATCACCCATGCCAAAAATAGAAACAACCTGGGAGTTGGTGCCAATCGTACCTATGCAGTGCCTCCAGGCAAACAGGTCACCAAAAGCCGAAGGAAGGCCCCGACCTATGTCCCCAAAAACCACCATTATTTATCGGCGGCTCCCATGATCTTTTACCCTCAGGTGTTCAACTTTTCATCTGATTTTACGGGGATCTACCGACCCCTTAAAACCATGGATAGTCGTCTGGATGTAAATAATGAATACCTAAATAGAGAATTGGCTATCGTGAGAACTAAAGGCTTCATGATAAAATTTCTTATGAATAGGTCTTCTTTTCTCCATGGCTGGGATCCCATTTACCTAGAGTCCGGGCAAGTTAAAATGATCTCGGATTTGGGAATTACTATGGCATTGATAAAAAATAAAAATCAGAAAAAATTTGAAAGGACAGGTGTACTTGATTTTGAAACTGCCAAAATATACACTGGCGATAGTAGTATAAATTTCCTGGTTAATTATGCCGATAATTCATTTTCAACTAATACCAAAGCCTCTCAGTTCAAATACATCGCTTCCACTGAGCCTGGCAAACCTTCTATTTTGCTAGAGAGCTTCCCCAATGGCGGCCAACTTATATGGGTGGCAGAATCTCTCAACCAGCAAAAGTCGGAGGCTGTTCGTAATATTCTGATGATTATAGAAAATGAATATACTTATACCAGCAAATAATTGATGGCGGGTAGCATAGGCTTAGCTGAAATTAATTACCCACCTAAGTTTTAGCTTATTATCTGTGGTTTTCCAAGGGCTGAATAGCTAAAGTAGGGAGTCATTTATCAGCCTCTAAAGGTGGGGTATATGTAAGATTTTCCAATAGATCTATAAGATATATCAGTATAAAAAAGGATAATTTTATTTCTTGTCAAATATTCAATTTTTTCCGGAAACAGGGTTAAGAGATGTTCTTATGAACTGCTACTTTTCTGTACTGATTTGAGGCAAGATAAATAGATAATTCAAGCTTGGCAGGGTCCTAAAACGTATTTTCTGACTTCAGCCACAATCAAAAAAAAATGAAACTAGCCTATATAGGGAGCTATCCGCCACGCGAATGCGGGATAGGAACCTTCACCCAGAACCTAACCAAATCCATGTTAGGAATAGATGAACTTGGGGTGGAGCAAAATGAAATAATGGTCGTTGCTATGAATGATGGCAACCAGAAGTACGCCTATCCTAAGGAAGTAAAGCATCAAATCCGCCAGGAATATCAAACCGATTATGTAGAAGCAGCCAATTTTATAAACCTCAGCGGCTCGGATATATGCATATTAGAGCATGAGTTTGGGATATATGGCGGGAATAGCGGAATGTATATTCTGCCCTTACTGCATCGGTTGGAGATACCGTTTATCGTCACACTTCACACCATCCTGGAATCCCCCTCGTATAATGAGAAGGCTATTCTCAAAGAAATCTGCAAAATGGCTGACAAAGTGGTCGTAATGAGCCATAAGGCCATCCTCTTTTTAACCACCATATATGATGTCACCCAGGACAAAATTGAGATGATAGAACATGGAGTTCCTGATATCTATTTTGATCGGGTGGATGCAAAGGCAGCTTTTAAGCTTACTAAGAAAAAACTAATCCTCACTTTTGGGTTTATTGGTAGAAATAAAGGAATAGAAACGGTGATCCATGCCCTCCCGGAGGTGATCAAAAATCATCCCGACGTGCTCTATATCGTACTAGGAAAGACCCACCCCAATGTACTTCGACATGCTGGTGAAGAGTACCGAAACTTCCTGCAGCAACAAATAAAAAACCTCAACTTGCAGTCGCATGTGCTGATGCTCAACGAGTTTGTCGGAGAAGTGGAGCTATTTAAATACCTGAGTGCCTGTGATATCTATATTACTCCCTATCTGAATGAGGCGCAGATTACCAGTGGCACCTTATCCTATGCGATGGGCGCTGGCTGTGCGGTGGTTTCTACTCCCTACTGGCATGCGGCCGAGCTGCTTACCGCCAATAGAGGCAGGCTTTTCGACTTTAACCAGCCACATGAACTATCACAAATATTAAATCAACTTTTCGATCATCCTGAGACGCTCAAGGAGATCCAAGCCAATGCTTATAAATATGGCAAAAATGTGACGTGGCCCAAAATAGGCAAAAAATACCTGCATCTTTCTCATGACCTACTGGCATTTCCAAAGCAGAAAAAAGACAAGAAGGAAACGGCCATCGACTTATTTCTATTGCCTCCATTTTCCCTTACCCATATCAAGAGACTGACCGATGATACAGGAATTATTCAGCATGCAAAGTTTGGTATTCCGAACTTGAAAGAAGGCTATTGTCTGGATGATAATGCCCGTGCGCTTCTGATGGTGCTCATGTCTTATAAGCAGCAGAAAGATGAAACCGCCCTGCAATTTATGCCTATATACCTCAGCTATATTCATTATATGCAGAATAAAGACGGGAGCTTCAGGAATTTCCTGAGTTTCAACCGTAATTTTCTAGATGAGGTGGGCTCAGAGGATTCCTTTGGACGCACAATCTGGGCTTTAGGTTACTTGATTGGTAATGCGCCAAATGACGCTTATTATCAAACGGGGAAATTAGTGTTTTTCGATGCTGTGCCGTATTTCGAAACCTTAAAATCCATCAGAAGTATTGCCAATACGATAATAGGGATTAGCTATTATTTGAAGACAAATCCTTCTGATGAGCATATGATCGAGGTATTGAAGAGGCTCACCGATAAGCTTATCCACCAATATGACCTCAATCAATCTGAAACCTGGAAGTGGTTTGAGTCATTGCTGGCATATGATAATGGGATGCTGCCGCTATCGCTCTTGCATGCGGCGCAGCATTTACCAGATGGCCGAATTAAGGAAGTGGCCATGATCACGATGGAATTTCTGGAGGAGCATACCCTGAACGATGGCACACTATCGGTCATCGGTAATGACAAATGGTACCGTAAGGATGGGGAGCGCTCGTTTTTTGCCCAGCAGCCCATCGATGCCATGGCTATGGTATTGATGTTTCATCAGGCTTTTTTACTTACAGGAAATAAGGACTATTTAAATAAACTCTTTGATTCGTTTATGTGGTTTTTAGGTGAAAATGACCTTAGACTTAGCCTATATGACTTCGAAACCAAAGGTTGCTGTGATGGATTCGAAAACTACGGCATCAATAGGAATCAAGGAGCAGAGAGTTCCCTTGCTTACCTTATTTCGCATCTTACGGTGCTGGAAGCCTATGAGGAATTTTATCAGGCAGATGTAAATAATGTCTCTAAGAAGGGCATTAGCCTACAGAAAATATGAGAATAGCGGTATTAGCACCCATAGCTTGGCGGACTCCGCCTATCAGCTATGGGCCTTGGGAGCAGGTCGCTTCCACCATTACGGAAGGAATGGTCAATAAAGGGCATGAGGTTCGGCTGTTTGCCAGCGGAAATTCCATTACCAGGGCCAAACTAGAGTCGGTATGTAGCCTCCCCTATGAGATGGATCCATCCAGTGATCCTAAGGTGCTGGAATGCCTCCATATCAGCCATTTGATGGAGCAGGCGGAAGATTTTGATATTATTCATAATCATTTTGACTTCCTTCCTCTGACGTATTCCAGGCTTATCAAGACGCCGATGATCACGACCATTCATGGTTTTTCCTCCGCCAAAATTCTCCCGGTTTATAAGAAGTATAATGATTCGGTGGCCTATATTTCTATATCTAATTCGGATAGAAGCAGGGAATTGACCTATATGGATACGATCTATCATGGTATAGATCCGGAGTTATTTACTTTTCGTGCGGATAAGGAGGATTATTTGGTGTATTTCGGTCGAATCCACCCGGACAAAGGCCTTGATAAAGCAATTACCATTGCCGAGCAATCCAATCTACCTCTAAAAATAGCGGGGCTGATCCAGGATCAATCCTACTTTAAATCGCAGATTGAACCTAAGTTAAATGACAGTACTATCAACTATCTAGGGAATTTGGGGAAAAAGGAGCGGGACCAATTATTGGGTGGGGCTAAGGCATTGTTGCATCCTATCTCGTTTGAGGAGCCTTTTGGCTTGAGTGTGTTGGAAGCGATGATGTGCGGCACGCCGGTTATTGCCTTTGCCAGAGGCAGTATGCCCGAACTGATAATGGAGGGCAGGTCAGGCTTCCTGGTGGATACCATAGCGGAGGCTGTGCTGGCGGTGGACAAGCTAGATGAGATCTATCCAGCAAATTGCAGGGCCCATGCCGAAAATAATTTTAGCAGGGCCCGTATGATTTCCTCCTATGAAGACGCATACAGGAAAACCATCGCAAAAGCACAAAATTTAGCTCAATAGGGCTGTGAAAAGCTCCTCCAGATCTATCACCGCATAGGTGGAAGAATAATCCGACACGGCGTAGGGAAGGATCAGGCTATCATTATGGATCAATGAGCCGCAGGAATACACGACATTGGGCACATAGCCATTACGCTCCTTCTCCAGGGGAATAAGCAGTGGCTCCTGAAGTCTTCCTATTTCAAGAGAAGGATCATCCAAGTCAAATAATGAGGCGCCGATGCTGTATCGGCGCATAGGGCCTACACCATGGGTGATGATGAGCCATCCTTTTTTGGTCCATAGGGGAGAGCCACAATTGCCGATTTGGGTAAATTCCCAAGTGTATTTAGGCTCTTGGATGCGCTGAGGATTGTTCCATAAGGTGACCCGGTCGGAATACATCAGGTAGTTGTTGACACCATCGATTCGTGAGAGCATGGCATATTTCCCTTTGATTTTTTGGGGAAATAAAGCTAAGTTTTTTCCCTGCGCACCATTTCCATGAAGCGGCATGATGCGGAAAGTATAGAAATCCTCGGTGGAAATTAATTTAGGCAGGATCGTATGGCCATTATAGGCCGTATAAGTTGCGTATATCTTGGTGCTCTGATCGTCCTCGGCAAAGCGCACAAATCGTGCATCCTCTATGCCATTGGACTCGGATTCAGAAAGTGGGAAAATCACCCTTTCGGTAAGGTCGGAGTCTTTGTGAAATTGGATATCATAAAAGGAATCCACTAGCCAGGTCATTTCCTCGAGAGCATGTTTTTGTGAAATGGATATTTCCTGACTGTTTAGAAAATCTGAAATGGCTTTTTTAAGGACATAATACTCGAAGCGATCAGGAAGTTTATCCATGATGCTTTTGGTGTATTGCTCACTTATTTGCATGCCTTGCAGCCTTTTGATGAAGCGCTGCTTATTATAAAGTTGCTTATGGGTAATTTCGGCGTTATCCACATATTCGCCGATTTTCGTCAGGTGCAGGTTATTTTCAGCGTCCAGGATCGCTCTTCGGAATACCAAAGAGGAAATATGCCCTTCACCGGTAGCTCTAAAAGAGATAATCACTCTTTTTTCGCCCTTTGCAAGGTAGGTCTGGTCAAAGTCCTCAATCATGGAAGGGTTAAAAAAAGCGGCCGACTCCAAGGAATACTCCATGGTGCAATAGGAGCCGATAAGCATCTTTTGCTCATCCGAAAGGCTGTCAAATTTGATGTCCATGCCTTCGATTATCCCACGGATATTATTACAATGCTTATAGAATAATCGGGAGATATTTCTATGCCGACTGGCAAATTCCCTAAGGGTCTGCTCCAGGGCTTGGCTTACCTGGGCTTCATTCATAAGAAAAATCCTGCTAAGTAGGTTTCTGGTACGAACATCTCCATTCATAAAAAATCGGGCCACCACCCGACTGGAGTCAGGCACGAAGCTTATATTTTTGCGTTGAATCGTAACTCTCATTGCTTTGATTATAGGGTTATAAATAGGGTTAGTTGGGAAAATATATTGGGCGTTTTATTCCACTATTACTGAGAAATTTAAAAAAGAAAGCCCTTTACCCTTTGAAGCTTTCCCGATTCCAAGCTTAAAGTTGGAAGGATTTTGCAAAGCGAGCCTTACACCTTGGAATGGAAGACTTATAGAATTCCCACCTGTAAAATCTACCAATTATTAGGGCCGTAATCCCTCATATTCATCTTAATCCTTCTTTATCTAAGTGAAAATACCCTAATCATGGTATTTTTAGAAAGGGTAATTAGGAGCATCTTGCTTAAGGAAATAGTTTTGGGAAATCAATAGTCTAATTTTTGTCGATGCAAACAGCATTCACTTCCATATCGCAGCCTATATTAAGGAGAAGAATTACTCAATTCTTGCTGTTTCTGGGGATATTTCTATTCGCTGTCCAGTTATCAGCTCAGACAGTTTATATCACTCGTACGGGAGCTAAGTACCATAAAGAAAGTTGTCGCTACTCTAAAACGGCCTGGGCTTCAGATCTGGCGGAAGCCAAAAAAAGAGGCTTAACGGCATGTCTGGTGTGTAAACCCTCCTCAACAATGAGCCAGTCATCCACGATCACTCCCTTGGTAAAAAGTCAAAATAAACCTACTGCTACAGCGGCAAAAAGTCCTGCAAGTACTTCCAAACCCTCAATAAATGGGATCAACAAGCCAGTTGTACCGCAGACCAACAATGGCCAATGCCGGGCATTTACCCAAAAAGGTACCAGATGCTCTCGAAAATCAGATTCGACAAGCAATTATTGTTGGCAGCATAAGAAGTAGCTATTGAGGCTTTATTTTTGTTATGTAAATCTGATCCTTAAAACCAGTTTAGGCATTCAAATGGTATAGCCTCTAGGGGACGGATAGGAAAATGCGTATCTAAGTGATCAATGGATTAATTTTATGAGAAAGTCAGGTCTATCTATCTAAAATCTATCTGTTTCGGTCTGAATTGCCATATTATTATTATTTATTATTTATTAATCTTAAACCAATTAAAATGGGATTATTCAATAAAATACTGGGAAATGCCAGTGAGGTATCGGTAGAAATGCTTACACAAAAGTATGGCAGATTACTCATGGACAATGAGGAGATAGAACTAGGGTTTAAATTAATAAGGGATACGTTTATGTTCACCAATAAGCGGCTCATTTTGGTGGATGTTCAGGGGATTACGGGGAGTAAGGTAGAGTATAAGTCGATTCCTTATAAGAGTATTTCCAGATTTTCACTGGAGACAGCAGGATCCTTTGACTTAGATGCTGAGCTTAAGATTTGGATATCCAGTGAGAGCATTCCCTCTGTGAGCAAGAGGTTTAACAAAAGCATTGATGTGTATGAAGTCCAAAAATTCCTTTCTACCAAAGTAATGTAGAAAATAGGAACTTTTATTCAAATTAAGCGGACTTCCTGAAGGATAAGCCACTGCCATTTAACCCCAAGTCAAAAGGCATAACTAAATGGAGGTAAGACCTATTCCTAAGTGGTATTATTTTTTTTACTTTCTTCGAAAGAGATTTTTAAGCATTTTTCTTAGGTTGCGTGGTAGAGCAGATTATGAGGCTAACGGTAAAATTTATGATATGAAAAACCTGATTTGAGGGATGTTTTTATAGTTGCCTATAAATTTTTAGTGAAAATTATAATGATTTAACTGTTTAATAATCAGAGTTTTATTTGGTTTTTTTACCTTAAATAGATAGAAAACGCTATCTTGAATATAGGTTAGAAAAATAGCAGCAATATTGCCTTTTTTTCAGCGATTGATAATCATAAAAAACTTATCAACATGAAATATAAGCTTCTTTCATTACTCCTCATTTCCCTTTCATTTTGCCCCACACTTTTTGCTCAGGGTAGGGATCATATCAAAAGCCAAATAGAACGATGGGGTGAATGCAAAAACGTAGCCCTGACCTTGACGGGTGGGGATGTGGCCTTATATGGCAAGAATGGCTGGGCCGCCAGCTCTGTGCCCACAGGAATGTCCGATGCGTTGAACGAACTCAATGGGGACGATAGGTTGATCGATGATGTGCAGCTTACCGAGGAGGGGAGTTGGTTGATCTTATATGGGGATAATGGTGTGAGATGGTATGATATCCCCTCGGGATTGGAGGATAAGATTCGTATAATGAATGATAATGATGAGGTTATCACCTCGATTACCTTTAATGATTTGGGGGACTGGATTATTATTTCCCAGGAAAATATCTCTGCTTCCTCTACCGGGATTTATTCATGGATTCAGGAAGGGTTGGATAAATTTGGGGCTTTATGGGCGGCTCACCTAACTGATGATGGCATAGTATTATGCTATTCGGAAGGATATCGCTTCTATGGAAACGTGCCAGATCGTCTCAAAAACAAATTGGAGGAAACCAACTTGGATGTATATAGGGTGAAATTCCTAAGCGATGGGGCTTACTTCATAGCGGATAGGGAAGGCGGTTTTGCCTATTATTTTTAGTAGCACTGATCATTATAGGGTCGAGAGAAGGCAAGCAGGGATTTCATTTTTTGTCAAAGGCCCTGACTATCAGTAGGAATCCTGCTTTATTTGCATACTACATTCAGCACCTGACCGGTACAATAAAGATAAATTGCGGATGTTTATACAAATCTTGCCTTAAAACTTGGATAAACAGCGTCTTAACCTTATTCTTACATCAGGAATTCATTGCCTAAACAGTCTTCCAATAATGGTGGTGTTAAAAGTTAATTATAAAGTAATTTTTTAGGAAAGAAGATAGTTTAAAATTCAATTTAGAATGGTCTGGACTCGGGTGAAGCGGCTAGTAGGATTAATTATGCTTTTAGGAACCACAACAGGTTTCTTTGCTCAGGCGCAGGAAGTAAAAAACATTCTTCTAATCCCCTTGGACAACAGGCCTCCCTGCCTCCAATTCCCAGTTCATATGGCCTCCATTGCAGGTCTCAACGTACTGAGTCCTCCGGATTCTCTATTAGGAAACCTCCAGGATGCCGGGCAACCAGAGCGTATTGCTCAGTGGGTTCTTGAGCAGGATCTAAGTGAATTTCATGGGCTGATAGTGGTCGGGGATATGCTGGCTTATGGAGGCCTGGTGGCCTCGCGAAAACCTGATAAAAGCTTGTCTGAGGCGCTTTCTAACCTTTCACTAATCGATTTTTTGCATAAGGAATATCCTGAATTACCACTTTATGCCCAAAGTGTAATCATGCGGCTGGCGCCCACCGCCGATGGCAGCAATGAGGCCTATCGGGAAAACCTCGCAGAATGGGCGAGTCTGCAAGGTAATAACTCTGACTCCGCGAAGATGCGAGAGGAAATATTGCTAAATCTAATCCCCAAACCTCAGTTGGAAGATTATATAAATGCGAGAAAGAGAAACCATCTCGTGAATATGCGCATGCTGGATTTGGTGAGAGAGGGAAAGATAAACTATTTGATTCTTTCACAGGACGATGCCAAGCCGCAGGGCATTCATAAAAGGGAACAAACTCAGCTCAATAAATTGACTAAGATGTGGGACCTGAAAGATCAGGTGGTCCAGCAGGCTGGTACGGATGAAGTGGCCATGCTCTTGCTAGCAAGGCTAGCGAATAAAATAAATAATACTACCCCAGGCATTCAGGTGCACTATTCCTCAGAGCAAATGAGTGAACAGGTCATGCCCTTTGAGGATCAAAGTCTAAAGAGGACCGTGAATGAATTTATTAAAAGCACCGGTAGTGTCCGGCAGGATGGAAGTACTCAGGCTGACCTGCATTTCTATATCTATACTTCCCGTGCCGATGAGCAGGAAACAGAGTATTTTATTAAGGCGATTGCCAAAGGCATTAAAAAGGGCCAACATATAATTTTGGCCGATATAGATCCCGTGGGAGATACTCAGGGAGGCGGAGAATTGCTTTCCGAAGCATTAGTTGAAAAGAGGCTTTTGTTGGAATTGGAGGGCTATGCTTCCTGGAATACCGCTGGTAATACTCTGGGGACGGCCTTGCCGCAGGGGGTTTTGAATCGTATAGCCCGGGAAAAGGGTTTTGCGGAAATGGAATATTACCAGGACTGGTTCCTGATTCACCGCTACCTCAACGACTATGTATATAATCACCTGGTGAGGAAATCCTATTCTACGGCCTTGGGGCCGGACCACCGCAATGCAAGCATATTGGATTCCATGACAGAGAAAAAGGCAGTTTCAATAGGGATAGAAGACCTAAGGCCTTACCAAGAGCTACTCAATAGACTATTAGGAGAAGACCATGACAAAAGGTATCATATTGATAGTTTAGACTTGAGTCTGCCCTGGCATCGTGCTTTTGAGGCGGAGATTGACTTCGATCTGATAGATGATTTTACGATAGGAGGATTATAACCACAAGCGCCTGGACGAAGCATTGTGAAAGGCGAAAGGAAGACCCTATAATCATTTTTTATCGGGCCGTTTGGCGGCACGTGAGCAAATACTTCCCTTAGTCCTTCCAAGAAAATTACAGTCATTAATGAATAATTTTGCGAAATTTTTATAAAAGTCTTTTTAAGATTCCTAGCTTTGAAAATCATAAATAAGCCAAATGACTTAGTGTTTTGAAAGCATGATGCGGTCCATAGCAAATCTTTTAATAGACGGATAATCGCTTTGCATTGTCTATATTGGGTATTCCAAATAACGATTAAACCTATCACTATCCTTAAGTCCAAAAACCTATGAAATGTTGTAAACCTTTATTGCTCACCGTATTAGTAGCATTGTGCTTTTATTCGAGTTCATGCCTGGCCCAGCATATCGGGGTGGGAGCCTCTCCAGAAAAGGGCGCCACGGTATTATTTGATGGATCAGAAGAGATGCTTTTAGATCAGTGGGAGTATTGGAAAGGGCCGCGCTTAGCAGCGGAGGGGCCCTTAAAGTGGCCAATGGTAAAGGATCCTGTGGATGATGGGCAGGTGGTTAGTTCAAATGACCCCGCTGCTGCAAATGGTCTTTATGGTGCTGCGGATATTGTCACCAAGGAAAAGTACAAGGATTTCCGTCTTCATATAGAGTTCCTTATTCGGAATCCAGGCGGCAATAGTGGTGTTTATCTTCAAAACCGCTATGAAATCCAGGTGCTGGATGGCGATAGCACCAGCCATGGTATGGCCGCTATCATCAACGAAAAGACCGCTCCTTATTCTGCGTATAATGGGCTGGGCAAATGGAATTCTTATGATATACTCTTCAAGGCAGCCAGATTTGATGCAGCAGGAAAGTTAAAGGACAAGGCTCGCATCACGATGTATTTTAATGGGATCAAAGTCCACGATGATGAACCCATCCAGCAAGTCTGGGGAGGACCAAATTCCGGGATTGACGGAGGTAATGATGGGGGAAAAGGGATCACGGATGTCCCCGGTGGGCTTAAACTCCAAGGAGAAGGCCATGAGGTATATTACAGAAATATATGGATCAAAAAGATGAAGCTGGATAAGAAGCCGATGAAGCTAAAATAATATCAGGTCCATAGGTCAAAGGTTTGTCTTTCCTAATAGGCTTTAGCGGAGGGGGATAAGGTGAAAATATGGGGGGGCTCAGGTTATTTAGTGGAGACCTGCTCTTAGGGATTCCCAGATCTGAAATAACTCCTTATCTATATTCCCGTACAAAAGTCAAAAAGTATTTAGATACCAATTTTAATAAAATCACAATTTAACTCCTAATAAGTATTTCAATTCCTATGAACAAATCATCTTTTCAACAGGTCGTATTTGGCAGTTTAGTATTCTCACTGCTTTTTGGGCTTAGCTTTTCCAGCTTTGGACAACTGGTGATAAAACCAGGGGCCATTGATGCCGAAATCGCTCTAGTGGATAACTTTAGAGTTCTACGCGGTCCTTCTGTTTTACATAATGATAATTATTTTGTCTGGGGAGGTTCCGTATTGAAAGGGGAGGATGGCAAATATCATATGTTCTATTCTCGCTGGCCAGCAGGGCCTGATCATGATAAATTTGGCGATGGATGGCTTTTATCCTCCGAGATAGCCCATGCGGTATCGGAATATCCAGACAGAGATTTTGAGTTTGACAAGGTGATTTTAACCAAAGACTCTTCCGGAAATCAAACCAGATGGGATGCTCAGTCGGTTCATAACCCTCATATCATGAGGTTTGACAATAAGTATTATTTATACCATACTGGTACCAATTATCCTGGTCCGCAGCCCGCAGGAAGTCCGGGAGCCAACTTGTCTAAGCGAAACCTTATTCAGCAAAGCCAGACGCTAGGGGTATCCGTATTTTACTCCTTGGATAGTCTGGAGAGAGGCGAGATCATCCGGTCAGAAACGCCCTTATTGAGTCCCAGAACTCGTGTGAAGCCAAACGACGTCTTTAATCCTAGCCCTGAAGGAACAAAAACAAAGCCTGATAATCTCATCGTGGTGAACCCTGCGATGGTTTATGATCCCATTCATAAGAAATACTTATTGATATTTAAGGGAAATATTTATATGCCTCATTGGAGAGGGGTGCATGGCATAGCAAAAAGTGATAGCCCTGCGGGACCTTTTATTCCAGAGGATTATTTTGTGTTTGATGTGAAAGATGATGAAGGCAAGTTGGTGTCTGCCGAGGATCCTTATGTATGGTACCATGAGGATAGCAAACTTTTCTATGCTGTATTCAAGGACTTCTCAGGGAGAATCACGGGGCAGGGCAAGGGTTTGGCCATTATGCATTCCAAGGATGGAGAACATTGGGAAAAAGGTGAGAATGCCCTATTTATGCCATTGGAACTGACGCTGAAATCAGGCGAGAAAGTGGCTGTAAATCGATTGGAGCGTCCTCAGCTGTTATTTGATGAGGATGGTTTACCGATAGTGCTTTATGCAGCTTGTGCAGTGGATAATCCAAATCCAGAAAAGAAGCCAGTAACCTTCAATGTGCAAGTTCCTTTGAACTCCAGCTACCAAAAATAAAAAGTAAAAATCCCCCTTCCGAATATCGAAAGGGGGATTCATTTTAGCTCTCCCTATAGTTAGCAAATCGTATATTATACGTGCTTATTGTCTGGCTCTTCAAAGATATAGCCTTTCAGCGTATCGATAGATTGGCCAGTTTTTTTCTGCAATTTACCTAGAAGTTGATCTTCCTGGCCTTCTGCATACATAAGATCATCATCGGTCAGCTCACCGTATTTCTCTTTTAGCTTTCCTTTGAGTTCGTTCCAATTTCCTTTTAATTTCAGATTGTTAGACATGGTAGTTGTATTTTGGTTAATAATAATTTTTATAATTCTCTCTTAATTAGTGCTTGCGTAGCGCCTTGATAAGTTCATCTTTACTCATCTTAGACCTACCTTCAATACCAACATTCTGAGCCTGATCATACAGCTCCTCCTTAGTCCATTCTTCATAGGACTTTGCCTTCCCGCCTTTTTTTCCTGCATCAGGAGTATTGGCGATTCTGGCTGCTTTTTCTTTACTCATCCCCTTGTCTCTAAGGGCCTCGTATTGATCGTCATTTTTGACTTGTGGTCTCCGACTACTTGCCATGGTTATTAGTGGTTAGTTTCATACTACCCCTTGCAAAGCCCATACCAAAAATTATAATAAATGAAAAATTAATACCATTTGTTGTTATTTGGTTGAAATGAATTATACTATTAATACGAATTATGTTTTACTGTATTTCTGAATAGTAAATAAAATTGGGGCAAAAGAGCGGTTGGAGAAACAATATTTTTATTCGTGAATATTCTAAAGTTTTTGTATCAGGCAATTGGATTTACTACTCATATGGAGAGGAGAAATGTAAGGTACATTAAGCTCAAAATCACCACATAGGGAATAAAGGGAGAGCTCATTTTATGATTTTGCCTTTATGATTGTCTTTGATGTATAATATAGAGGATTGGAGGGAAGGTAAAATAGGTAATTGCCAAAAGGGCATAAATCAAATTGTCCCATAATATCCCAGGATGAGGAGCTTATGGGCCTAAGATTAATGCTATGAAGAGGGAAGGGGCTAGTGACGAATCCTAAAGGCTAGGGCTTTCTGGAATGGGTATTTAGGATAGTTGACACTATCAGATTGACGGGGGAATGTGCGCATTTTAGCAGGTCTAGATATGATGTGGGGTATAAGTGATTGAAATTCTATAAGTTAAGCAGGTTCTCTGAAATTGAAAGGGGAGAATAAGGCAGGAACATAGAGCAAAAGGGGAGAATGCTGAGGTAAATCTATTATAGAAAGGAACAAAACTTTATAGACAAAGCTTTTCAATCCGTAGGCGAATTTGCATATTTGCAGACTGAATACACCTGTTTGTAAGGGTGTTTTGTTTCATAATATTTTAAAATACAAATGTCTGACCAATTAGTAAATATTACACTGCCGGATGGATCAGTGAGACAGTATGAAAAAGGAACTTCCAGCTTGCAAATCGCGCTTAGTATTAGCGAGGGTCTCGCAAGGAACGTACTTGCAGCAAAAGTAAATGGAGAAGTGTGGGATGCTGTACGACCGATAGAGAATGATTCTCAGGTGCAGCTTTTGACATGGAATGATAAGGAAGGAAAATCCACTTTTTGGCATTCTTCTGCTCACTTATTGGCAGAGGCCTTGGAGGCTTTATATCCAGGGGTGAAGTTTGGCATAGGTCCATCCATTGATACGGGATTTTATTATGACGTTGATTTTGGTGATAGGCAGATTGATGGCAGCGAATTAGAGGCCATTGAGAAAAAGATGAGTGAGCTGGCCAAGCAAAAAAATGAGTATATCCGTAAGGACATTAGCAAGGCAGATGCTATTTCTTATTTCACTGAAAAGGGAGATGAATATAAATTAGACTTGCTCGATCGCTTAGAAGATGGAACGATCACCTTCTATGAGCAGGGTGATTTTGTGGATTTATGTAGAGGTCCACATATTCCCAATACTGGTTTTGTCAAAGCAGTAAAGCTTGTCAATATTGCCGGAGCCTATTGGAGAGGGGATGAAAAAAACAAGATGCTTACCCGTATCTATGGTGTGAGTTTTCCGAAGGCTAAAGAGCTTAAGGAATATCTTGAGATGGTGGAAGAGGCAAAAAAGCGTGACCATCGTAAGCTAGGTCGTGAGCTAGAGCTATTCACATTCTCCGAAAAAGTGGGGATGGGTTTACCTTTATGGTTGCCAAAAGGCACATTACTTCGGGAGCGATTAGTGAATTTCCTAAAGAAAGCACAAGATAAGAGTGGATATCAGCAGGTGGCTACGCCTCATATTGGCCATAAGGCATTATATGAGACCTCTGGTCATTATGAAAAATACGGCAAGGATTCTTTCCAGCCTATCGCCACGCCTCATGAGGGTGAGGAATTCCTGCTAAAGCCGATGAACTGTCCTCATCACTGCGAGATTTATAAATACAAGCCAAGGTCGTATAAGGATCTTCCGATCCGCTATGCGGAATTTGGTACGGTATATCGCTATGAGCAAAGTGGGGAATTGCATGGACTCACCAGGGTAAGAGGCTTTACTCAGGATGATGCTCATATTTTCTGTCGCCCGGACCAGGTGAAGGAAGAGTTTATCAAGGTGATAGATTTGGTACTGTATGTGTTTAAGGCCTTGGGTTTTGATGATTATACTGCTCAGATATCACTTAGGGATCCGGAGAAGAAGGAAAAGTATATAGGAGAGGATGAAGCTTGGAATAAGGCAGAGGCGGCAATTGTCGAGGCTGCTGGAGAGAAGGGCTTGATTACGGTAACTGAACTGGGTGAAGCGGCATTTTATGGCCCTAAGTTGGACTTCATGGTGAAGGATGCTTTGGGCAGAAACTGGCAGCTTGGAACTATCCAGGTTGATTATCAGTTACCTGAAAGGTTCCAGCTGGAATATGTGGGAGCGGACAACCAAAAGCACCGTCCAGTGATGATACATCGTGCACCATTCGGATCTTTGGAACGATTTGTTGCGGTATTGATTGAGCATTGTGCGGGCAATTTCCCTTTATGGTTGGCGCCTGAGCAAATAAATATTTTGCCAATTTCAGAAAAGTTTATCGAGTATGCGAATGAGGTACAGCAATTGCTTGATGAGCATGAAATATCTGGATCTATTGACAATCGCGACGAAAAAATCGGTCGAAAAATCAGGGATGCAGAAGTGAAAAAAGTCCCATTTATGCTCATTGTGGGTGAAAAAGAGCAAGAAGAAGGTAAGGTTTCGGTGCGTAAGCACGGCGAAGGAGACTTGGGTAGTTTTACTCCTGAGGAGTTCGTAAAATACTTCAAAAACATTATTTCGGAATCCCTTAGTAAATAAAAATAAAAGCTAAAAAAGTTTTGGTATTTTAATAATTAAAAAAAATACCGATATTTGCAGTCAAATTCAATTTAATCAACAATAAATATTTTGAGAGGAAGAAGACCATTTAAACCGAGACAGGAAGAACCGTACAAAGTAAACTCTAAAATTCGTGCCCGCGAGGTGAGGGTAGTGGGGGATTTTGTAGATGGGGGCAACGTCGTCCTTCCTACAGAGGAAGCCATAAAAATTGCTAAGAAGCATGAACTTGATCTCGTAGAAATTTCTCCAAATGCTAGTCCACCTGTTTGTAAGGTGATTGATTATGCTAAGTTTAAATACGAACAGAAGAAAAAGCAGAAGGAAATCAAAGCCAATGCTGCTAAGACTGTTTTGAAAGAAATCCGTTTTGGTCCAAATACAGACGATCACGATTTCCAGTTTAAGCTAAAGCATGCAATCAACTTTCTTAAAGATGGTGCCAAGGTAAAGGCTTACGTTCACTTCGTAGGTCGTTCCATTGTCTTTAAGGAGCGGGGGGAAATGTTGTTATTGAAATTTGCGCAGGCCCTAGAAGAATATGGGCATGTGGAGCAGCTTCCAAAAATGGAGGGCAAGCGTATGAATATGTTTGTAGCGCCAAAAACATCCAAGAAATAATTTCAACTAATAATACAGTGTTATGCCTAAAGTAAAAACTAAATCAAGTGCAAAAAAACGATTCAAATTAACTGGATCGGGAAAAATCAGAAGGAAACATGCTTACAAAAGCCACATCCTGACCAAGAAAGAAACCAAAAGAAAGAGAAATCTTACTAAAATGGGAGAAGTTCATGAGTCAGACATGGGCCGCGTTAAAGACATGTTGAGAATTTGATTTTCTTAATTAATTCAATTTAAGGTTATTTATTCACCAGATGCTTGGTCTTAAAGTTCTTAACCGACACCAAGAGTCAAAAAATCATTTATTATGCCTAGATCAGTAAACGCAGTAGCGTCAAGAGCAAGAAGAAAGAAAGTCCTTAAGGCAACAAGAGGTTACTTCGGAAGAGGAAGTAACGTATGGACCGTAGCCAAAAACAAATACGAGAAAGGTTTACAATACGCATACCGTGATAGAAAAGCTAAGAAGAGAGAGTTCAGAAAGCTTTGGATCCAACGTATTAATGCCGGTGCTAGAGAGCACGGTATTTCCTATTCTCAACTTATGGGTATGCTTAAAAAAGCTGAAATCGATCTTAACCGTAAGGTTTTGGCTGATTTGGCAATGAATCACCCAGAGGCATTTAAAGCTGTAGTTGAAAAAGTAAAGTAAGGAGCACTAACTTACAATACCGAAAAGCCCCTCTTTTGAGGGGCTTTTTTGCTTTTTAGCCTTCCCACTTTTGAATTATTGCCTGATCCAATAGTGGCAATGAATACCTCGTACATTAGGAATAACTACTGCCTATGCGCCTACCTGCTGTTTCCTTCCTTGGGGCCGAATAGCGAGTCCAAATTTTAGTATTGCCCACCTGAAGAAAATAGGATCGGCTGAATGGAATAGGGTGGAGACTTGAGATTCGGGAATATCCCACGAGCTTATTAGGTATCGCCATTAGTGAGGCAGGACGGGATCATTGGACCTAGTTGCCTTGCATACGTCTATTTAATTATCAAAAGCAATTGAATTTAAAAGCTCATTTCTACAAGCCTATTGTATGTATAAAACTATATAGTTTCTGTATTATGCAATGTTTGTTAGAGTTTCAATAGGTTACCTTCAATATTTCAGCGATATATAAATACAAGGATTATTTTTTATTTCAACTTTTATAACCCTATCTTCATAAGAAGTATGGTTGCGGGGCCTAAAAGGATGATTTTTGAAAGTGGCCTAGCATATTTTACCAATTTTAATTTCCAGGCTTAATCCTTAGGTGGTGCATTCAGGCTAAGTTGCTTGGCTAGACCTAAGCTTTATTCCAAACATTTATATTATCAAAGAATCAACTTATTATTTAGATCAATTGTACTAAACCACAACTTCTGTTACGAAAAGCATATTGATCATTTTAATTTTACGATTGGAATTGATTTGTCTTGACAGATGACATTATTCGGTCAGAAAGCTAATTTTTTGAGCTAAACCAGCTAATTGCAGTGTAAACAACATTTACAGTACTCCTTTTTGCATATTACCATATTTGAAATGACATATAAGAAAATTGTGCATTTTAAATATAATAAAGTGTTAAATGTATCAAAATCGAAATTTATTTTGGTTTTGCGTATATCTGCGTAGGCGATTTTTAGAAAAGTACCTGAAATATCTCATTCTTTGTGAAAAGTAGCTTAAAGACTACTTGATTCAGGTACTAATCTCAGAGTAATCTCAGTAAAAGTGCAACCGCCCTAGTATTATTAACCAGATTTCATATAGGGTTATAGTGAAGTTTTTAAAGGAGCATAATAAGTCAATTATTTAATCGATGAACGTGGTAATAAGATACACATCAAGTAGTCATGGGGGATCAAGGAATGGATATTCCATGAATGCTTTTTTCAATCTCCTCGAAAGACTTGTTAATGGTAATAGTAAGGATTTTATCTTTTCCACTATTAGTATTAAGCCCTTATTATTCCCTTTGATGCAAGCTTTTGTGCTAATGCTAGTTTTCGGGAATCAGCTGTTAGTAGTCATGATAAATTATAATCCATTTGCTTTACTCACTATTTCTTTTTCACATGAGTACAGGGGACAACGTCCTTTTATCGCTATGAATGCAGATCACCGCAGCCCATACGCCTTCTATATGCATCGGTCTGCCGCAGCAGGACCGGTAGTTCTGCCAGAATTATGCGCCTTAGAGGGAATAAATTATTCAATAGATACAAAAGAAGATTATCTAAAATGCTAAGAAAAATGAAAAAGTTATTTCTAGTAATTACATGCCTTTTTTTGGTGAGCTATGCCAAGGCTCAGGTAGGGATCGGAACTATCAAGCCAAATGAGTCAGCCCAACTTGAGGTGGTTGCTAAGGATAAGGGTGTTTTAATCCCCCGTGTAAATCTAACTGGCTCTAATGATATTACGACCATTGCTAATGGTAATGTCCCGAGTTTATTAGTTTTTAACCTTACTGATAATGAGACGGTAAGTCCAGGGTTTTATTATTGGTATGGCAGCCAGTGGAGAGAACTGGCATGGAAAGGTAGCGAAGAGGGTTCGGGTAATATCGTGACCTATGATGCTGAAACGGCTTCCTTTTTTTATACGGATGAAAATGGAGAATTAATTTCTATTAGTATTTCCGACCTATTGTCTGAGTCAATTACCACACTTACAAAAGGTGAAAATGCTATTTACACTTATACCTCAGAGGATGGAACTCTCACGACCATCAATGTTTCTGAAGATGTGATCGAGAGTTTTGAGACGATCCTTAATGATGCCTCAGTAGTGAATAGACTGGTTGAAGTATTAGAAACGACCCAAGTAGGTGGAAATGTGAACTACGATGGCACTACGCTTAGTTATTTGGATAATGATGGAGTTTCCCACAGCACCAGTTTTACGACGATAGTACAGGATAA
>NZ_KB890758.1:125976-191967 GCF_000373245.1 Echinicola pacifica DSM 19836 | reverse complement strand
CAAGACACTGTAGGGTTACAGTTAAAAATTATAGGAAGCAAGTTGACTTACAAATCAATTAATGACTGACGAGACATATAATTTAATCTTAGGACTCTTGCTTATGTCTCTTGGAGTCNTCATTTTGATTTTTAAATCACGGAATCCATTAAAAAAAGATGAAAACGAATTTGGTAAAGCAGCGCACTATCAGTTTATAATTCTAGGAATCTTTTTAATAGTGATTGGAATAATAATGATATGACGAAAAGAAAAGCCGAAACGCCATCATTGGCTATGAGCAAGCGGGCGGAAAGTGCTAAATTGAAAGTGATTACCTTAAATAAACCTTGGTCGTGGCGGACTGNTAATCGGGTTTTAATGCCCGCCTGCTCTTAGCCTTGACCGTTAGGCGTCATTGAAAGCAACCACAAACAGATTTCTCAAATTCTATTTTCAAGCTAAAAAATGAAAATAAATTTGCGAAACCGAATGATTGCATATATGTTTGCAACCGATTAGTTTCGCAATTTAATAAAACAGAAAAATGAGAAAATTAAAATTACAAGTCCAAATGACCATAGACGGGTTTATTTCGGGACAAAATGGAGAAATGGATTGGATGAAGTTTCCTTGGACAGAAGACATTTTAAACTATGTACGAGAGATTACTGAACCGGTGGACACAATAGTTTTAGGAAGAAAATTGGCAGAAGGCTTTATTCCACATTGGGCAAATGTTGCCAAAGATCCCAGTAATCCGGAATATGAAGGCGGAGTTAAATACGCTTCAACTCAAAAAATTGTATTTACTAAAACACTTGACAAATCAATTTGGGATAACACGGAAATTGCAAAAGGCGAATTGGTTGAAGAAATAACCAATTTAAAGAATAAGGAAGGTAAAGACATTATTGCATATGGTGGAGGTGAGTTCGTTTCTGGACTAATTAAAAACAAGCTTATTGACGAGTTTCATTTGTTTGTAAATCCTTCTGCAATTGGAAATGGTATGCCTATTTTTAAAGAATTGACTGAAATGCAAAAATTTGAAGTAACAGATGTCCGCCATTTTGAATGTGGAATTGTTACTTTGATTTACAAACCAAGCTAATATGCGAAGAGATATTTTCCAAGCAATTGCAGACCCAACGAGAAGAGCAATAATTACACTTATTGCTCTTCAATCTATGACACCAAATGCTATAGCTGAACATTTTGACACTTCAAGACAAGCGATTTCAAAGCATTTAAGAATATTGACAGAATGTGAGTTGGTACAACAAAAACAGGAAGGACGAGAAATTTATTACCAATTAGAAATAAATAAAATGAAAGAATTAGATAAATGGCTTGAGCAATTCAGGGCAATTTGGGAAGATAGATTTAATGAATTGGACAATGTTTTGGTAAACCTTAAAAAGAAAAAATAAGAATGGATTTAGCATTTGACTTTACAGTAAACAAAGACAATAATACAATTACAGTAAAACGAGAATTTAACGCAAAAGTGTCATTGGTTTGGGATGCTTATACAATAAGTGAAATCTTAGAACAATGGTGGGCACCAAAACCTTGGAACGCAAAAACGAAATCAATGGATTTTAATGAAGGTGGGCATTGGCATTATGCTATGTGCGGACCAGCAGGTGAACAACATTGGGCATATACCACCTATGAAATAATTGATTTTCAAAAAATGTTCACTGGCATTGACAGCTTTGCAGACGAAAATGCAGTAATTAATACAGAACTACCTCAATCCAAATGGGAAGTTTATTTTAAGGACAATGTAGAAAAGACATACGTGACAACTCAAATTTCATATGAAAGTTTGGAGCAACTTGAAACCATAATTAAAATGGGCTTCAAGAAAGGTTACACTTTGGCAATGGAAAGCTTGGACGAAATATTAATTAATCAAAAAAAAGAAAGAATAAAAACAACGAACGCCTAACAATGTGTATAGTGCATAGCACCCTGCGGGATGCTACGACACCATACACTAACCGTTATGCGTAATTAAAAATGACAGACCTACAGACAATATCTTGGATTTTTTTAGCAACCGCTTTGGCGACCAACACTAAGCCGACAGACATTAGTGGAATTTCTTCAGTTGCAGACGGAATTAATCACGCTGTTCCGACTCAAAAAGAATTACAAACATCCATTTCTTGGCTTGCAAGACAAGGACTAATAATTAAACAGGGGAAAAACTACGAATTGACTATAACGGGGAAACTTGAATATGAAACAGCATCAAAGAATACCCATACAATAATGAAAATTTGGGAGAAAATAGAACTAAATCTTAACAGCTATGGCTGTTCCTAACTGCTTAAATAATTGGACTGGTTTTGTTGCCTAAACTAGTAACAAAATCAGCGAAAACTTTTAATTGAGCAGTTGGATCAAAAGCTTCAACCTTTTTCTGAAACTAGCAGGTTCTTAAAATAATGTCAATTATTACTCAAGGAGAACTTGATGAATTTGAGCAATTATACATTGAAAGCGCAGTCGAATGGACTATCCATAAAAACTTCAAACTTGAAAAAGTTTTAACTGAAAAGTTTAATAAAGACTTACTCAAAAAAGTATGGTAATGGGCAGGCGAATTTAGAAAGACCCGAAAAAACATTTGAATTCAGTGGACCCAAATTGGGGTTGAATTTAAATAGTTACTGGACGACACTAAATATTGGATAGAAAACAAAACTTTTTCGCCTGAAGAAATAGCTTTAAGATTTAAACATCGCATAGTATCCCTTCCTTGTTTTCCAAATGGAAATGGAAGACAGTCTAGAATGATGGGTTACCTAATTATGGAATCGATATTTGGGAATGAACTTTAGACAAATTGGAGGTAAAAAAGAAAACCCCTGATCTAGAAGGCCTGAGCATTCTGTATCAAGGGTTTCCAAGGGGTATAAAAGTAGGGGCAAGCAATTTGCACCTATTATAAAATCAAATTAATTGACAAAGGTGATGGCATGGCCAGGCTTCCCTGCACGGCCTGTACGGCCAATACGGTGGATATAGCTGTCCATGGTCATCGGCATTTGGTAATTGATGACATGACTCACATCCGCCACATCGATCCCTCTAGCGGCCACATCAGTAGCTACCAAGACCCTGATATCGCCAGATTTGAAATCCTTGAGGATCTTATTTCTGAAATTCTGGGACTTATCACCATGAATCTGTCCGGCAGTAATGCCCGATTTGATGAGTTTCTTGGCGATACGATCGGCTAGTCTTTTGGTTTCGGTGAAGAGGATGATTTTCTCCATATCCGGATTTTTGAAGAGTTTCATCAGCACTTCAAATTTGTCATCGTCCTCAGCGACTTTGATTGTCTCCTGCTCAATATATTGATGCGGAGATCCGCCAGTATCTACTTTGATCTCTACTGGATCTTGCAATAAGCCAGAAATCAATTGCTTTTGGCCAGGATCTAATGTTGCAGAGAACAGCATGGTCTGGTCTCTAGGACCGATTAGCTTGACCAGTTTCTTTACATCATTGACAAAGCCCATGTCCAGCATTCGGTCAAATTCATCCAAAACCAAGGTGTTGGTTCTTCTAAGGTCCAGCGCTCGCTGAGCTGCCAGATCCAGCAGACGCCCTGGAGTCCCTATGATCAGATGTGCTTTCTTCTTCAATTGCTGCAAGTTCCCATTGATATTAGTGCCACCAATAAAAGTGGAGGAACGAAGCTGCATGCCTTTGGTCAGGCTGACAAACTCCTCACCAATCTGAATCGCCAGTTCCCGCGTAGGAGCTACGACCAAAGCGGAGAAATTTCCCGGATCTTGCAGGGCATGAAGGATGATGGGGATTAGGAAAGCGGCAGTTTTTCCAGAGCCTGTTCTAGAAATAGCCATGATATCTCTACCTTCCAATAATGGCGGAATCGCCTGCTCCTGGATGATGGTAAGCGACTCATAGCCTTTCAAGTCAATATTTTTTTGTAAGCGGGAATCCAACTTTAGATCGCTAAACAAAGAGTCCGTATGGAAGCCTTCCTGGCGTCCTTCCTGTGCTTTTTGCACAAGCATTTTGGGATCTAAAGAAGATACTCGTTTGTTTTTGGCTTGTTGCGGCCGGCCTTGTTGGGGTCTGCCTTGTTGAGGTCTGCCTTGCTTTTGTGGAGTATCAGAAGTGGATTTATTTTTTTTTCTATAATATGTCATGATTGAATTCTAATATAAATGAAATAGGGGTGTTTACATTCAGGCTAATGATAAGCCGTGAAATACCGGGATAAGGTAATGTGATGTTTAAGAGGGTAGAATACAGCAAATGTGTTTGCTAAAGTTGATTTAATTCATCTACAAAGCAGCAGTCCGTGATAAATTAAAAATTGGAACAACAGATTTAGAACCTGTTAGGAGAGGGTTTCAGCGGCGCTACTTAGGCAGTGATATGAACATTGATGATATTTTGGTAGTAAATTTTTGTCAAAAGCCATGAGACTTCGCCATAAAGGTAGGAAAAGTAATTGATTCTATAAGGTAGAGGCCTATATTATTTTGTTTGGCCCCAGGGATAAGGTCCACTAAAAGTTAATCATTAGATCCGGAAAATAGAATCTATGGATAGTGGTAGATCTGCCTTGATTTTATATGGGGGAAGTAAATTATTGCAGTATGTTTGTTTTTTTTTTGGCCTAAAGTGTAGAAAAAACTGGATTTGTTGAGGTTGTTTTGCTGGCTTTTTTTCTCTTTATAAATGAATGGCGCAAACTGCCTCTTACTAAAAATGAAAAAGTCCCAAAATAACAAGTCAAAATCTACCAGTACTGAGGTGTTGTATATGCAGCACAGCCAAGTGATGGTGGTTTATACCGAGAAAACGGACCGGGAGATTTGGGCGTCCTTTAAAGAGGGCGAGGAGACTGCCTTCAATTTTATTTATAGGAAGTATGTGGGCGACTTATACAATTATGGCATGCAAGTCTGCCATGAGGACGAGTGGGTCCGGGATTGCCTCCAATCGATGTTTGTGGATATCCGTAAGCGCCGGAAGCGGCTAGGAGATGTGACGAGCATCAAAGGATACCTGTTTACGATTTTTCACAGGGAGCTATTTAAGTTGATCAAGGCCAGAAGAAAAGGTAATGAGCCATTCGTATCCATGGACGGCGGGGAGCAATTCTATATAGAGGCCTCGCACGAGACCAAATTAATCGCAGAGGAGTTTAGCGATGAGCGCAAAAAAGAAATAGAAATAGCCCTAAACCAGCTATCGCAGCGCGAAAGACAAGCCATTATTCTACTGTATCAGGAGGATCTATCCTATAAGGAAATAGCAGCCATTATGGATTTTAAGGAAGTGAAAACTGCCCGAACGCTCGTGTACCGGGCGATGGGAAAATTAAAAGGAATATTTAAGGTCTAATGGGCATGGCCTCTGAGCTGCTGCCCTTGATGATGGATAATATATGAAATACGACGAATTTGATATTGAAGATTTTCTGAATGATGAGTTCTTTATCCAATGGGTGAAGCACCCGGGGGATGAGACGGATCATTTTTGGATTAAATGGGTTGCAGAGCATCCTGAAAAAATCCAGCTGATCCAAAAAGCCCGGCAGATTATTCTTTTTGTGGACTATAAGGACAAGAGTTTTTTGTCTGATAAAGCCTATACTGATTTGTATGAAAACATTGTACAGAAAAGTGAGGAGCCTGAATCTGGCAAAGGAACCCGCTTTCATTGGAGCTCCTGGCATAAGGTTGCGGCGATACTGCTGGTGGTTTTTTCCAGCTTTTACTGTATCCGTTATTTTGTGACTAGCGAGCAGCATCCTTCCTCGCCTTCCCCGGGGATTATTGTGAAATGTAATCCTGCAGGCCAAAAGAGTTCCTTTAAACTTCCCGACGGGACGGTCGTCATCCTAAACGCCTCTAGCAAGCTGGAATATCCGGAGGATTTTTCTTCCGAAACCCGCGAGCTGAGCCTTAGCGGAGAAGCATTTTTCTGTGTCAAAGAAGATAAATCCAGGCCCTTCATCATTCATACCGATCAGGATGAAGTACGCGTACTCGGCACCACCTTCAATGTGTCTAACCACCAGAATCAACTGGCGATCGCCTTGGTCGAAGGCAGCCTGGCCTTGAAAGAAGCCTCGGGAAAAGAAACGACCATCCGCCCCAAAGAGCTGTTGGTGAAGGATGCTTATGGGCAGCTAAGGTCTTCCATATATGATCCCGTGGAAGTGCTGGGATGGAAGGATAAAACGCTGGTTTTCAAGGATGACTCGTTTTTGCAGCTGGTGGACAAGCTGGAGCGCTGGTACGGAGTGAAAATCAGTGCTGAGATGGAGCTAGACAGTCTGTGGTCCTATTCGGGGATTTATCAGGATAAGTCTCTGGAATATGTCCTGGATGGAATCAGTATTGCCTCAGAATTTACCTATAAAATTGACCAAAAAAACATAACAATAACTAACCCAAAACAACAGTAAGCCATGATGAAGTTTTACAAAAATACTAGCTGAAAGTAAGGCAGAAAAGAAAATCTTTTCTGCCTGGAGCCTTTGTACCAATCGCCAAATCAGGCAAAGGCTAATTTTAAGTTTTATGCACCTAAAATCACTTACAAAGTATGGAAAAATCAATACTTAGGCAACTTATTATGCTTTCCAGATATTTTGTGTGCGCCTTTATCTTTCAGTTATTTTTTACAGCTGTATTGATGGCAAACACTAGCAAAGCCCAACTAAAAAGTTTGGATCAAGTGGCGGTCACCATTCATGCCCAATCCACGGGCCTGGCCGATATCATCGCTCAAATGGAGCAGCAGACCGATTTTCAGTTTAGTTATAATAAAGGCAAAGTGTCATTTGCCGAAATCAAGCTGAACCTCCACCCAAAGGAAATGGCGCTCTCGGAAGTCCTTAGAGAAATCTCGGGTCAGTCCAACTTGAAGTTTGTCCGGGTGGACAATACGATTCATATTACCCGAAAAAACAACGGAGAGGAGCCTGTGCGTGACCTGGAAATGGCACTGGGAGAGGTGAAGGGAACGGTGACCTCTGCCGCAGATGGGATGCCCATCCCTGGGGTGACCGTCCGCATCGAAGGGACCACCAAGGGTACCGTCACCAATATCGATGGGGAATATACCATCAAGGTAAACGAGGGCGATGTCCTTGTGTACAGTTTCGTAGGCTTTCAGGAGACGAAGATCACCGTGGGGGCTCAGGCGACCATTAATATTGCTCTGGCAGAAGACCTGCAATCACTCGATGAAGTGGTCGTGGTCGGATATGCGGAACAGAAAAAGGCAACCATCGTGGGGGCAGTGACCCAGACGGATGGCGCAGTGCTCAAGCGTACCGGTGGGGTGTCCAATGTGGGGCAAGCCCTGACCGGAAACCTGCCAGGTGTCATCACCACTGCCAGCACCGGGATCCCTGGGGAGGAGATGCCCCAGATCGTCATTCGTGGTCAGAATAGCTGGAATGGCAATGCCCCGCTCATCCTCGTGGATGGAGTAGAGCGACCAGAGTTTTTTAATGTAATGGACATCAACTCTGTAGAATCTATATCGGTTCTCAAGGACGCCTCTGCCACGGCAGTATTTGGCTCTCGAGGAGCCAATGGCGTGATCATCGTCACCACAAAACGTGGACGCGAGGGCAAGGCTGAGATCACCGCAAACTTCAGCTCGACCATGAAAGTGGTCTCCAAGCTTCCCGGTAAATACGACTCCTACGATGCGATCGGCGTCAGAAACAGAGCCATCGAATATGAGCTGTCCAATAGTCCCGACAGCTGGTATGACATCATTCCTCAGAGCATTCGGGAGAAATACCGCTATCCGGCAAACCTGGAAGAAGCCGAAAGATTTCCTAATGTGGACTGGCAGGATGCCGTATTTAAGAGCTATGCCATGGCCTATAATGCCAATGTGGCTATTCGGGGAGGAACTGAATTCACCAAATACTTTGCAAGTGTGGACTTCCAGAATGAAGGCGATTTGTTTAGAGATTTTGATAATAACCGTGGCTATAATCCCGGCTTCAATTACAATCGGTTGAACTTCCGAAGTAACCTGGATTTTCAATTGACATCCTCCACCAAGCTATTGGTCAATCTGGGAGGGAGTTATGGCGTGAGACAGGCTCCATGGGCTTATGATTTTCCCGGTGGATACTGGCATGCCGTGTACCAAAATGCGCCGGATGTCTTTATGCCTCAGTATGCGGATGGCGCCTGGGGAGTCTATCAGCCAGATAATGTGGCAGCGCAGAATTCAGTACGAAATCTTGCAGTAAGTGGGGTCGAGTACATCACCAATACCCGATTATCTACCAACTTTGTCCTCGAGCAGGACCTGGACATGATCACCAAGGGCTTGTCCTTCCGCGGGACACTAGCAGTGGATAATTCCTTTCAGGAATACGACCGGGGGATCAATGACCTCTATAATGACACCTTCACCAAATGGATCGACCCTCAGACAGGCCAGCACTTATACACCAATCCCCTGGATGCCAATACCCGATTTGACTTCCGCGAGGAGGTGACCTGGGTGACCGAAGGAGGAACTGTCGATGGAGCGCAGCGTCGGGTTTTTTATCAGTTGCAGCTCAATTATGCCGGAAGTATTGACGAGCGCCATAATTACTCCGTGATGGGCCTGATGAACCGTCAGCAAGATGCCATCGGAAGTGTCATTCCTAGCTATCGGGAGGATTGGGTTTTCCGCGCAACTTATGATTATAAAAATAAATATATGGTGGAATATAATGGCGCTTATAACGGCTCAGAAAAATTCTCACCCGAATACCGCTTTGCCTTTTTTAGTTCCGGAGGAATCGGCTGGAATGTCTCCGAGGAGGCATTTATGAAAAACATCCATTTTGTGGATCGGCTGAAACTTCGGGCCTCTTATGGGGAAGTGGGAGATGATAATATCGGCGGCAGGTTCCTCTTTATGGATCAGTGGAGTTACGGCGGCAATTCACAGCTGGGCGTGATCGGGGAGCAAGGGGAGGACAGCCCCTATACCTGGTACCAGCAGAGCACCATCGGAAACCCAAATGTGCACTGGGAGACCGTGTATAAGTACAATGCCGGGATGGAATTTGGCTTGTTCAATGAGCGATTGACGGGTAGTGTGGACCTCTTCCGGGACAATAGGGTAGATATCCTGATGTCTAGTGGTCGGTCTGTTCCCAGCTATTATGGAGCGGTGGCCCCCGCTGCCAACTTGGGTAGGGTGGAGACGGAGGGCTTTGAGTTTACCCTTGGCCTAAATCACAGTTTTGAGAATGGCATTAAAGTATGGGGGGATTTTTCGATGACCCATGCTCAGGATGTGGTGCTGGACCGGGATGATCCTGAGCTCCAGGTGGACTACCAGAAAAGCGAAGGCTACCAGCTAGGCCAATACCGAAGCCATATTAGCGCAGGATATTATAATACCTGGGATGAGGTCTATGCCAGTACCCCCCATAATTCCAATGATCTATCAAAATTGCCTGGCAATTATTATATCGTGGATTTTAATGGGGATGGGGTGATAGATTCCTTTGACTCTGCTCCCTATGGTTTCTCGGGGGTGCCTCAGAATACTTTCAGCACCAATTTAGGAGTGGAATGGAAAGGGCTTAGCCTCTATGTGCAGTTTTATGGGGTGAACAATGTGAATCGAGATGTGCCACTAACCAGTTTATCCAGCAGGCTAAATAGAGTATATGAGGAAGGAACGTATTGGGATAAGGATATCTCCAATCCCGACTCCCCCATGCCAAGATGGATTTCCCAAACCGCTGGGTATAATTCAGGTACGCGGTACCTCTATGATGGCTCTTATTTGAGGCTAAAGAATGCTGAAATCGCCTATAACTTTCAGGCTGACTGGGTGAGGAGCTTAGGCTTAAGCAATTTGCGAATGTACCTCAATGGCAATAACCTATTGCTATGGACCGATATGCCTGACGACCGAGAGTCTAATTTCTCCTCTGCTGGCTATGTAGGGACTTATCCCACCGTAAGGCGATTTAACCTTGGCCTAAATGTTACATTCTAAAATCGAGACCCCAATGAAAAGCAACTATATAAAAAATATTTTGAGAGGGAGCATGTGTACCCTGTTTTTATGGGCCTTCACCTCTTGTGAGGATTATTTGGAAAGAACTCCCGAGTCCATTATTTCTGAGGAAACAGCCTTTCATAATTTCACCAATTTTCAGGGCTACACTGAAGAACTTTATCAGTGTATTCCCAATTTTACGCTTTCGTATTGGACGAGCTCCTGGAACTGGGGGGAGGATGAAATCGAATCCACCGCAGGTACATTTCACCTTTCGTATGATATCGACCGAGGTAATTTTTGGGCCTGGCAAAACGAGATGGGTGGAGGAGATAGCTGGCTGGATGCTGGGGGGGCTTATACTGACCAAGATCACAAAAATAAGGGGCTATGGCCACTGGCTTGGTATGGCATACGCAAGGCTAACCTAGGCCTGGAAAATCTCTCCAAAATGGTGGATGCCACCGAGGAGGAGAGAAGACTCATAGAAGGCCAGCTGCTATTTTTCAGAGCCTGGTTTCATTTCTCGCTGATCCAATATTTCGGAGGGCTGCCCTATGTGGATTATGTCCTTCCGAGCGATGAGAAACTCCAGCTGCCAAGGCTTAGCTATCATGAATGTGCCGACAGAATAGGGCAGGACCTCGCCAGGGCAGCACAACTGCTTCCTGTGGACTGGGACAATACCACAGCCGGACGCAGGACCCTTGGCAAAAACCAGCTGAGAATAAATAAAATCATGGCTTTGGGCTATTTAGGTAAAAATTACCTCTGGGCAGGAAGTCCTTTGATGAACCAAGTGTCCACCGGTAGCAGTACTTATGATGCTGCTTACTGTACCCTGGCGGCCAATGCTTTCGGGGAATTGCTGAGTCTCGTAGAGAGCGGTGATACTCAATATGAATTGCTGCCATTTGACAAATATTCTACTAATTTCTATACCACGGGGCAAAACTGGGCCCTGCCAGGAGGCACGGAGGCGATCTTTCGCGGACCTTATTATTCCGCCAACTCCACCAATTACCAGATCTCCAAGCAATTTATGCCTCGGGTGATCAGTGATGGGGATGCTACATTATTTGCCCCTACGGCCAATTATATTCATGCTAACTATGGCATGGCTAATGGACTTCCTCTCCCCGCAGACGTCAGCAAGGCGGATCCTGTTTCGGGATTTGACCCTAATCATCCGTGGAAAGATAGAGACCCGCGCTTCTACCATGATATCGTCTATGATGGGGTGAAGGTAATCCAGGGAGCGATTCCTGATCCCAATGAAGAGGTCAACAGGTTTGCCAACCTCTATGAAGGCGGGAGCTATAGAGATGTGGCTTCCGGAAGTCGCACGGGCTATCTAAGTACAAAATTTAAACCTCTTACCTCCAATAAATACGATAGAGCCTATAATTGGGGCAGCTCTCTGCATATCAATGTCCCCTATATGAGGCTGGCTGATATTTACCTGATGTATGCCGAGGCCACGCTGATGGGCTTTAATTCCCCCAGCGCCACCTCCAATACCTACTCTAAAACCCCAGTGGACGCAGTGAACGTCCTTCGGGACCGGGTGAATATGGCGGCTGTTCATAGCGACTTCACCGCTTCTACGTCTGTGTTTTTGGAAGAGCTGAGAAGAGAAAGAGCCGTGGAGCTGGCCTTTGAGAGCCATCGGTTCAATGACCTCAGGAGGTGGCTGCTGCTGACCGAGGAGCCCCATACGCTGAAGACTTCTTTTGAGTTTGATCGGGCAGGGGAATTCGACGCCGCTGATCCTTCCCAAAACCAAATAATCAATATGCACGAGCAGGTGCTATTGGAAAGGAACTTCAGTGATCGACATTATTGGCTGCCGCTCAAGGTGTCTGATGTCACCTTATACCCTGAGTTTAACCAAAATCCAGGATGGTAATATCCACAGGTATTTTGTTTAGTCAACCACAAAAAGATCTTACAGATGAACGCTAAAAATATAAAATGGATATGCTGTGCATGGATTCTCTTCATGCCCTTATTGGCCAGAGCGCAGAGTAATCCGAAAATTTCACTTAGTCCCAAGGTCATTTCCAATACGGGCGAGCCCATTTACGGGGCGGTAGCCACCAGTGATCAGGACCAATATTCGGCAGTTTCTGACACCTTGGGCATCGTGGAGCTGGAGGTGAGCCTTCATGCTTACCTAGGAGTGGAAGCCCCGGGTTACGAAACCAAACTGCTCCAAGTAAGCCGGGATCTTCAGCAGATCGTTCTTTTTCCCTACTTAGAAGGGGAGACGGTGCAGCTGCCTTTTCAGACCAAGGATAAGCGGGAGCTCTCCGGAGGCATAGATTATGTCAATATGCCAGAAGTCCTGGACCAAAACTACCTTACTTATCCGCTGGATGGGATGGAGGCGTATGTGGGAGGATATAATGGAAATCTATGGGGAAATGACAGTTACCTTACCCTCGTGGATGGTGTTCCCAGAGATATTGGCAGTGTCATGCCCACCGAAATCGCCCAAATTACCTTCCTCAAAGGAGTGTCTGCCCTGGCCTTATATGGCAGCAGAGCGGCCAAAGGCGTACTGCTGATCACTACCAAAAGAGGGGTCACCGGCCGTCAGGAGATTCAGGTTCGTGCCAATGCAGGCATCCACGTCCCAAAGAGTTTTCCGCAGTACCTGGGCTCCTCAGAGTATATGAGCTTATATAATGAGGCGAGGACCAATGATGGCCTTTCACCTTTATATTCTCAGGAGGATATTTATCAGTATTCAACCGGCGAAAACCCCTACCGCTACCCCAATGTGGATTATTATTCGGAGGACTACCTGCAGGAAGCCTATAGCCGGTATGATGCCACGATGGAGATCTCTGGCGGAAATGAAAGTGCCCGGTATTATACCAATGTGGGTTTCTGGACTCAGGGATCTTTATTGGACTTTGGGCAGGCACAGGACAATGCCACCGAGCGATTTAATATCCGCGGAAATGTGGACTTGGACCTCAATGAGTATATCTCGGCAAAGGTAGATGCCTCGGCGATCTTCTATAATGGCAAAGGCGTAAATACAGACTATTGGGGAGGGGCTAGCAGACTAAGGCCTTACCGATTTACCCCCCTTATCCCCATCGATATGATCAATGACAGCGATCAGGCTTCCCTTGCGTATGTGGAAAGCAGCGATCATATCATCGATGGGAAATACCTGCTGGGTGGTACTCAGCTGGACCAGACCAATCCTATCGCTGATATCTATGCAGGGGGATCCAATAAATTTACCAGCAGACAATTCCAGTTCAATGCCGGACTAAATGGAGACCTTCAGAACCTCCTGGAAGGGCTTAGCTTTAGCGGACAATTTGGCTTGGATTATTCCACTAGGTATAACCTCTCTTATAGTAATGAATATGCCGTATATCAGCCCTTTTGGACCAATTATAATGGGGAAGATGAAATAGCCAGTCTGACAAAATATGGGCAGGATGCCAGCTCCCGCACTCAGAATATTTACGATAATTGGTTTAGGCAAACCTTGGCCTTTTCGGCCCAATTAAATTATACCAAGCAGATCGATCGGGTGCATACGATCTCGGCTATGCTCGTGGCCAATGGCTTCCAGACGGCCGAATCAGGCATCTATCATAAGATAAGCAATGCCACCCTGGGGGTCTATGGAAGCTATAGCTATAAGCAAAAATACTATGCCGACTTTAGCGGAGCCCTCTCTCATTCGGCAAGGTTGGCGGAAGGAAATCGCGATGCCTTTTCTCCCACCTTATCACTCGCCTGGAGGCTTAGCGAAGAGGATTTCCTGAAATCGTCCTCGGTGATAGATGATCTGAAGCTTTCTGTTTCGGGTGGGATCTTGCATACCGATCTGGATATCGATGATTACTATCTGTATGAAGCTATCTATACTGATGATGGCTCTTGGTACAGCTGGAAGGATGGGCTTAACAATACCGCCACTGACGTGCGAAGGGGAGAGAATCCCGACCTGACGTTCCCAAAGAGGGAGGAAATCAGCCTGGGAGTAGATGGGGTATTCTTCAATAACCTAATTACCATCAGCGGATCGTATTTCTGGACCAAGATGACAGGGCTTTTTGTTCAAAACAATATTCTTTACCCTAGTTATTTTACCACCGGATGGCCGGTGTCTTCCTGGATACCTTATGTCAACTATAATGACGACCTGCGAAAAGGCCTGGATTTTAAGCTGAATCTGCATAAGAAAATTGGTCAGGTGGACTGGAATGTGGGGATATCCGGCCTCTACTATTCCACTCAGGCCTCCAAGCGATCAGAGAATTATGAAAATGGCTATCAGGTGCGGGAAGGCAAACCGCTGGATGCTATTTGGGGCTTGGAAGCGATTGGGTTTTTTGAGGGGCTAGATGATATCGAAAATTCCCCCAGCCAGGCTTTTGGCGAGGTGAAGCCCGGAGATATCAAATATAAGGACCAAAATAATGATGGCCTGGTCAATGACCAGGACCAGGTGTACCTTGGCCGTGGCGGATGGTCCGGCGCCCCTTTGACGATGGGCTTTAACCTATCAGCAAAAGTCAAAAACCTTACCTTCTTCGCCTTGGGAACACTCAGAAGTGGCGCCTTCGCAATGCGAAATTCCAATTATTTCTGGGTCAATGGTGACGATAAATACTCAGAAATTGTCCGTGGTAGATGGACCGAAGAGACTAAGGCGGAGGCCAGCTTCCCCCGCCTGACCACCCAGAGTGGAACGAATAATTTCAGGTCCTCAGACTTTTGGGTTTATAGCACCAACCGCTTTGATCTGGATCGGGTACAGGTTTCCTATACCTTCCCTGAGCAGCTGTTTGGACAGCGCTTCCTCAAGGGGCTCGATCTCTATGTCAATGCCGCCAACCTGCTCACCATCGCCCCAAATCGCGATATTCTGGAGCTGAACGTTGGTAGTGCTCCCCAAACAAGATTTTATAACCTCGGTTTAAAAGCGAAATTTTAAATAGACCCAAGACCATGAAAAAGTTATATTTCAAGATTTGCTTATACGTCTCACTGCTGCTGCCGATCGTTTCATGTGATGACTTTATTGACCCGGCACCGGAGAATATCCTGGGCAAGGATGACATCTATTATAGACCAAATCTCGCCCAGGGACTGCTGATCAATGCCTACCTACGCATCCCCACCAATGGCTGGTCCTTTAGCGAAATGGCCACGGATGATGCCGTCAGCAATGACCTTACCAATGGATACCTGAATATGGCCACTGGTCAGTGGGCCTCGAACTCCAATCCCGTGGACCGATGGACCAGCGCACAGTCTGCCATCCAGTACATCAATGTGGTGCTGGAAGAGATCGATGAGGTGAATTTCTCGGAAATTCCTTCTGTAAATCAAATGTTTTCCGATCGTATCAAAGGCGAAGCTTATGGCCTCCGAGCCTTGTTTATGTACTATTTGCTGCAAGCGCATGGAGGCGTCGCCGGGGGGGAGCTCCTGGGCATCCCCATCAACCTGCAATCTCAAAATGTAAGCTCTGACTTCAACCAGCCTCGGAGTACCTTTGAGCAGTGTATGGACCAACTATACACAGACGTGGATCAGGCCTTAGCCCTGCTTCCAATGGACTATCAGAATATCAATGATGAAGCTCTGGTTCCCGCACAATACCGTGAACTCGGAGCCAAAGCGAGTGATTATAATCGGGCTTTTGGCGATGATGCGATCCAGTTGCTGTCTGGAAGAATAGCCCTGGCCGTCAAGGCTCAGGCGGCGCTGCTAGCGGCAAGCCCCGCCTTCAACCTCTCATCGGATCAGTCAAAATGGGCAGAAGCTGCGGAGTATTCCGGTGATATCCTGACAGATATCGGCGGGCTGTCCGGCATGGATCCCCAAGGCCATACCTGGTATGCCAATACCTCCGAAATCGATAATATCGGTGGTGGAGCAAATCCCAGGGAAATCCTCTGGAGAACGACCATTGGAGATGCCAACAACTCCCTGGAAGCCCAGAATTTTCCGCCTACACTCTTTGGTGAGGGCCTCGTAAACCCCACACAAAACCTGGTGGAGGCCTTTCCAATGGCCAGCGGCTACCCGATCGGAGACCCCGCTTCCGGATACCTTGCCGAGGCTCCTTACCAGGGCCGCGACCCTCGGCTTCAGGCCTTTATCGTGGTCAATGGCAGTACCGCCGGCGCTTCCAATAAGGTGATAGATACCGCCCAGGACTCAGAGACTAATGATGGCCTAAATAAGGTGGAGTCTTCCACCAGAACGGGCTATTACCTCCGCAAACTCCTCCGCCAAGATGTAAACCTGGATCCCGTCTCCAATAGTCAGCAAAGACATATCCAGCCTCGAATCCGGTACACAGAGATTTTTCTCATCTATGCAGAAGCCGCAAACGAAGCTTGGGGTCCCACAGCGATGGGGAATTATTCTTTCTCGGCCTATGATGTCATCAAGGCAATCCGCCAAAGAGCTGGCATAGGCCTGAGCAATGGGGACCCTTATCTGGAATCCATCAAAGGAGACCAGGAGGCGATGAGAAACTTAATCAGAAATGAAAGAAGACTGGAGCTGAGCTTCGAAGGGTTCCGCTTCTGGGACCTGAGAAGGTGGGACCTGAGCCTTACCGAAACCGCCAAGGGAATCCGCATCATGAATGATAGCGACTATGCCGTGATCAATGTCGAAAATAGAGTATATGCCGATTATATGATCTATGGCCCGGTTCCCTATAGCGAGATCCTGAAATTTGCTGCCCTTCAGCAGAATTCCGGCTGGTAATAATTAATGACACTCAATAGAATGGGAAGTTTTGCCTTTAAACTCAAAGTAATATGAAAAATATAGTTTATACCCTCTTAGCGCTTGTTCTGATTTTCAGCTCCTGCCAGAATCAAGATTGGGATTTTCCCAATTTCGATTACCAAACGGTATATTTCGCCTACCAGTTTCCCGTAAGGACCATCACTCTTGGCGAAGACCTCTTTGATACTTCTCTGGATAATGAGGGCAAGTTCAAACTCATGGTTAGCACGGGAGGGGTGTATGCCTCCCCGAATAATATCACAGTACAGGTAGAAGTGGATGAGTCTCTAGCTGCCGGTCTCCTTTTTGAAGAGGGAGGAGATCAGGTGGAGGTCTTGCCGATAGAGTATTATCAGCTCAGTACTGAGACCATCACCATCCCTAAAGGAGAGGTCGCCGGCGGAGTAGAAATCCAATTGACCGGGGCTTTCTTTAATGACCCTCGGGCGATCAGGAAGACCTTTGTATTACCCGTAAAAATCACCCAGATCAACAATGCGGACTCGGTGCTCTCAGGGATCCCAATAGTGGACAATCCCCGCCGGGCCATCAGTGCCGATTGGGCTCCTGCGCCCAAGGACTTTACCTTATATGCCCTGAAATATATAAACCCTTGGCATGGTAATTACCTCCGCAGGGGTCGGGATATTATCACGAATGAAGATGGCTCGGTCGTGGAGACCACCATCATCCGCCATGAGGAATTTGTGGAAGACGATGAAATCAATTCGCTCCTAACACAGTCGCTGTCACAGGTGGTCTTGCCCTTACGGGCAAAGGGCAAAGATGGTAACGAGGTGGTGGCAGACCTATTATTGACTTTTGAGGAGGACGGCAGCTGCTTAGTTTCCTCACCATCGGCAGATTATACTGCCGAGGGCACAGGGAAATTTATTAAGGATGGAGAGAAATCAAGCTGGGGAGATCAGGATAGAGACGCCTTGTATTTGGATTATGAAATTGAATTTGCTGATATGAAACTGAGCTCAGTGGATACCTTGGTGCTTCGGGATCGAGGAGTAGGCATAGAAACTTTTTCACCTGTTGCAAAACAATAAAGAGACTTTAAGCCAGAAAACATGAACAAAAGATACCTAAATATAGGCCTTGCTATAGCCATTGGGGGCTGCTTTTCCGCCTGCGTAGAGGATATGGCCAGTCAGGATTTCCAGGTCCAAAAACCCGAATCCGTAGCCCTCCAGGAGGAGCTGAATAGCTACCAACCCCTAAAAACCTACCTTGACCATTCCTCCGCTCAGGATTTTACGCTGGGGGCTGCCGTGAATTTGCAGGAATATGCCAGCAAAGGCGTGATGTATAGATTGATCAATAGCAACTTTGATGAAATCACCGTCGGCTATGGGATGAAGCATGGCGCCGTGGTCCAGTCCGATGGATCCCTCAAAATGGAGGGTATAAACAGCCTATTCGAGGCAGCCGCGGAAGCGGGAACGAGCATATATGGTCATACCTTATGCTGGCATAGCAACCAGAATGCAATATACCTAAATCGGCTTTTGCAGCCGCTGGAGGTGAGTTCTCCGGCCATTGCCAATGAGCTGGACCTTGCTTCCGCCAAAAAAGGAGATCTCTCAGGCTGGAAGACCACTGGAGCAGTTTCTATAGTGGAGAATGCAGGCCTGGGAGATGATGCACGTGCTTTCCTCTTGCAGGCTTCCTCTTCTGAGGAGCCAAGCTCCTTACAGCTGAGCTCTCCTGATATAGCCATTGACCCTAGCAAAACCTACGAACTGATCGCCTTCATCAAGTCTGATGGACAGGGAGAAGGAAGAATAAGTTTCGAGGGGCTGCTGGGCGAGGATGCTTCAGAAAGGGACTGGACTGGCAGCGGAAATTCCTCTGCCACCTTCCAAACAGGAATCTCCTGGAAGGAAATCCGATTTCGTATCAGCGGTTTTGAAGCAGAGACCTTTCGCCTAAATTTTGACCTTGGATATACTGCCAATACGAGCTATTGGATCGATATAAATACCATGTATGTGTATGATCCTGAGGGAGAGGCCGGGGTGCAAAATATTGTTTCTAATGGGGACTTCGAAGCCGGTGAGGCTTGGGGAGGATGGGGCAATAACTCCACCCGCGGACTCACCGAGGATGGGATGGGCTATGGAGGGGCAGGCAAAGCCTTTTTTGTGTCCAACCCTTCGTTGACCAGTGGCTTCTGGGGCGTGCAGTCTTTATATTCATTTGCTGAGCCTTTAGAAAATGGAGAAACCTACACCCTGAGCTTCTGGGCCAGGGGAGATGCCGAAGGTATTATCAGACCTGAACTCCAGAGTCCGGATTATTCTTCGGATGGTTTTGGGCAGGTTTTTATTACCACTTCGTGGAAACAATATGAATACTCCATTACCGTGAGCGCAGCTGACCGAGGCCGATTTATCATCAGCTATGGAGAGTTTGCAGGCACGGTCTATATAGATAATGTGGTCCTCAAAAGCGCCTCGGTGCCCGGAGGAGAAACTATATTGGTCCCCAAAGAAGCCGAGGAAAAGCAGGCAATTATAGAGGGGGAACTCGAGCGATGGATCAAAGGAATGGTCACCGCCAGCGCAGGTCATGTGAAAACCTGGGATGTGGTCAATGAACCTATGGATGACGGCAATCCTTATGAGCTGAAAACAGGCCTTGGGAAATCTGATCTTCCGACGGACAATTTCTTTTGGCAGGACTATATGGGCAAAGCCTATGCGGTGAAGGCCTTCCAGCTTGCTCGCCAGTATGGCAGCCCCGAGGATGTCCATTTTATCAACGACTATAATCTGGAGTACAATCTCGACAAGTGCCAAGGACTAATCGACTATGTGGCCTACCTGGAGGCCCAGGGCGCCCAAGTGGATGGCATCGGCACTCAAATGCATATTGGAATCCACTCAAATAAGCAAAATATCGCTAAGATGTTTGAGATGCTTGCGGCCACGGGTAAATTGATCAAAGTCTCAGAACTAGACGTAAGGGTAAATACCGCTAACCCTAGCCCCGAGATCCTCGAAGAGCAATCGGAGATGTATAAATACGTGGTGGACATGTACCATCAATATGTGCCCAAAAATCAGCAGTACGGCATCACCATATGGGGGGTTACCGATAGTAAGGAGGATGCCAATTGGCTGCCCGGTGAGCGACAGGGACTCTGGACCCAACAGCTCAACAGAAAGCCTGCTTATGCTGGCTTCGTGGAAGGCCTGCAAGGATTGTAAATCAAAATGGGGTTTGACCGGCGGTAGGCACTTGTGGTCCGCTGCCGGTCTTTTTCTTCCTATTATATAGGAGCTAAGACATATTTATTCCTAACCAATCCGCTGGTCTGATCAGAAATAATTGCATTTGCAAAAGCTATAGCGAGCCTGCGGCAAAAGAAATTTCGGTGGATATTTTGCAGGTATTCTGCGCCCAAAGAGACTCGGCAGTTGGGCCCTTGAAAATGAAACCCTGAGAATCATATTTAAACTTTTAGACCCTGAAATTGCTGTTCGTTTAAATCACGATGGCGCTATAACCAACTATGAAAAAGCTTCAAAAACAATTTATAGCCTTATTCACCCTTCTTTTTGGGGTTTTTACGGCCTCCGGCCAAAATCAATCTTCGCCACTATTCACTCAGGTGACTTATACGGGGAATGATCAGATCTATAAGGATTATCCTCTTGATCCCGACGAATTTTATAGCCCTATCCTTCAGGGCTGTTACCCGGATCCTGCCATCACCCGGAAGGGCGAGGATTATTATATGGTATGCTCTTCCTTTGCGATGTTTCCCGGGGTGCCTATTTTTCATTCCACGGACCTGGTAAATTGGACCCAGCTTGGGCATGTATTGGATAAACCCTCACAGATGGATTTGAGTAGTTCCGGGATAAGTGGAGGGGTATATGCTCCAGGAATCGTATATAATCCGCAAAATGATACTTTCTATATGATCACCACCGTACTGGCTGGCGGCTTAGGTAATATCGTGGTGAGTACCAAGGATCCCGCAAAAGGCTGGTCTGCTCCCATCAAACTGGGGTTTGACGGCATAGACCCTTCCTTGTTTTTTGATGAGGATGGAAAGGCTTATATCGTGCATAATGATGCTCCGGATCTGGCGCTATACGAGGGGCACAGGGTAATAAAAATCTGGGAATATGACCTGCAAAAGAATCAAATTATAGCAGGAACAGATAAAATAATTGTAAATGGCGGGGTGGATATTTCGAAGCAGCCGATATGGATCGAGGCCCCACATTTATACAAGCATAAGGGTAAGTACTATCTGATGTGCGCTGAGGGCGGCACCGGTGGCTGGCATAGTGAGGTGATTTTTGTGGCCGATCAGCCCACAGGTCCATTTGTGCCTGCGGCAAATAACCCAATTCTCACCCAAAGGCATTTCCCCAAAGACAGACCAAATAGTGTGGATTGGGCGGGTCATGCTGACTTGATCCAGGGACCCGATGATCAGTATTACGGGGTGTTTTTGGGAGTACGCCCAAATGACCAAAACCGGGTCACTACGGGCAGGGAAACTTTTATCCTCCCCGTGGATTGGTCCGGAGACTTCCCGGTATTTGTCAATGGTCTGGTGCCCTTGGAACCAAAGCTTAAAATGCCCTATGGCATTAAGAATAATACTGGAAAGAATGGATTCTTTCCCAACGGGAATTTTACTTATAAGGAGGATTTCAGCTCTTCTTCACTTGATTTTCGCTGGATAGGTCTTCGCGGACCCCGAGAGGCTTTTGTCCATCTTACCCAGCGTGGATTACAGATACAGCCCTTTGATGTTGCCATCCAGGAAGCCAAACCCACTTCCACCTTATTTTATCGTCAACAGCATAAAGCCTTTACCTTTGAAACGTCGATGGACTATCAACCTTCTTCCAAAGAAGATCTGGCTGGTTTAACCTGCCTGCAGAGTGAAAGTTTCAATTATGTCTTCGGCATTACACATTTCGAGGGTGAGGATTATATCGTTTTGCAAAGGACCGAAAAAGGGGAGTCCGTCCTCCTTGCCAGCCGAAAAATTAACCATTCAGGCTCCGTTCGCCTCAAGGTGCAGGGCGATGGAGATACCTATGAATTTAGCATAGCTCTTCCCGGAGGGGACTTTCTGCGACTAGGTGACCGAGTGTCCGGAGATATCCTTTCTACCAATGTCGCTGGGGGATTTACCGGAAATATGATCGGCTTATATGCCACCACATCCAATGAGGCATTGCCAGATAAATAATGCCATTAGCGGCAGGATCTTCCTATCTGCACTTTTATGAAGAGAAGTAAAAGCGCTTATCGACTCAGGAAGATCCTGTTTTATATTGGTATCGTAGCGAGCAGCTGGGCCAAAGCTAGGTTCAGAATCAGGGGAGGCTAAGGGCAATTGGCTTCATGATGCTGAAATAAGTGCAAGTATAATCGGAAAGGGAGTACTGCGGTCTGCATAAAGTGTGTGGCGGCAGTTCCGATATATTTCCAAGGAAGATTCATGGTGCCAGGAGCATCCGCTGCACAATCCACTCGTCCATCTTTAGCCTTCTAGATGCACCAAGGCCAGATTCTCCCAGCCGCTAAGATCCTTATTATGATCGACCTTTTCCATGGCCTGACTGATCTTATTCTTGAAAGCCCAGCAGGTCTCCCTTCGGAGTTCTAAGATATCGGATAGCTCGTTTAGCGTAAGGTCCACATCTTTGCGGTTGGAGAGGTAGAGGATATAAAAGGCTTTTTCGATCGGAAATTTCAATTTATGAAATAGGGTCTCCACCGTTGGAGACTCGTAATAGTTGCAGTTTTTGCACCTTCGGCCGTGATTGGGCCCGGCGGCGTATTTATTATAGCCGCATTTTTTGCATTGGAATTTATGCCTCCACTTTAGTTCGGAGAGGAACTGAAGGCAGCTGTCTTTGTCGGGGAATACGTTCTTGAAGCTTTCAAAATCCAGACCTTTCATTAAGGCGAGGTTTTTGGTAACTTCCTCCATATTGGTTTTTAGCTGCTCATTATTTTTCCGTAGGAAGTCATTGATCTGATTCACTTGCACGTTGAGTTCCTGCAATTTCAAATTGGTGGTCTGAAGTTCTATATTTTTGCTCGCCAGATCGGAGGCCATATTCTCTATTTTCTCCGTTCTCTCGCGGACCTTCTCCTGAAGTTTATTGTTTAACTCATCAGAAAGGCGGTTTTTCTCAATCAATGCCTGGGTTTTTTCCTCGCTGACCATCTTATATTGCTCCTGCAGAAACTTTATTTGATTGAATATAGAAAGCGAAAAAAGGACCACTTCCAGGAATATCACCGGATGGACAAAATACCAATTGATAACCTGATCCTCAAATAAGGCGATGATGATAGCATAGCTATTGATGATCACCAAAATCAAACAGGCATAGGCAAACAAATAAGACCAAGAATATATTCGGGCTTTTATGAGCAGCCATAAGCCCATCGAAAAAGGAATGAGCATGATGAATATGGTCAAGGCGATATATACCAAACCATCAATATGGATCCATCGGTCCTGTAAGAAAAACAAAATTACCTTTAACCCAATTGCCAGCAAGGTTAGCTTTAGCATCTTTGGGTTAGTGTTGTACTTCTGGACAAAGCGATTGGAGAAGAGAAGGGTGGCCACCACCACCATCAGCTGGGTGATCCGGCCTTCGGTGAGTGGGTTGAAGCTCGGGCTATTGGGCCATAAATACTGAAATGCCAAGCCGTCGCGGCCCAGTGAAAACCAGATACAGGCAAGAATTAGCCCCGCAAAATAAAGGTATAGGGTGTCCCGTAGCTTATATACGAGGTAGATATTGAATACCAGTATCAATAATAAGACGCCATAATAAATGCCCAATAAATAATACTCATTCAAAGAATGGGAAATAAATTTCTCATTGGTTCGCAGATGAAAATTAAAAGCCAAGGGATAATCTCGCCTTACCTTAAAGTAATATGTCTTGGTCTCTCCTGGGCGTAGATCGAGGAAATAATTGAAATTTTTGTGAGTGATATTCCTTTGGAAAAAAGGGTAATCATAGCCTGAGGTATTGGCGATATAGCGGCCATCAGCAGCAGGGAAGAAAAAGGTGAATTGATTAATATCAAATCCCCAGGATTCAAAATACCAGGAGCGCGCAGGATTCTGTGATTGATTGGACACCTTAAAGCGCAGCCATATATCATGGTCCAGACTGTCGTAAAGAATATTGATATAGGTAATAGGCTTAAATTGCCCTGCAAACTCACTCGAACTTACCTCAGTAATGTTCAGGTCATTGCGGGGATCCACCATGAAGTCCATAGAAAGGATGATGTCATCATAATCCTCCTGATCGGTGATCTGGAAGGTCCTCGCATCCCCCGCATTGACCTGCAGGCAAAATAAGATCAAGCATGGAACTAGAAGTAGCTTTCTCGCTATCAACATCAACTCTTTGGTGTGCACAGTTAGGATTTATTGGTTAATTGGGAATACGGACGCTCCAGTTAGAAACTGGTTTTTTTGCCTAGTGAATATACATAATAAAAATGCTCTAGCCTGCCAGTTATTCTATTTTAGCTGGGGCTAACCGCAGTTTATAGGAACTTAAAAACCCTGTTTAAAGTATTTTTTTAATGGTAATTAGTTGATTTACAATTGTTTGCTTTAAGTGCAATTGATTTTTCGTTTAGATGAATCAGGACATGCTCCTTCAGACCCAAATCATAGCTAAAATACGGCTTAGCAGGAATTTGACTTTCGTGATGAAACAGTAAATCCTGCGATTTAACCGAATACATTTATATTAACTATCTGTAATTCAAGTACTTGTGGTGTGAGTGAGTATTTTTTATTTGATTTAAGCTCTATTACATTTGTTTGGAAGGATTTCCTAAATATCCCCATTGATTTGGCAAATCATTCATTAACCCAAATTTCATATAATCCAATTTAACCATGATGATCACATTAATAATTAATTTTCTAAGCCTTCTTACCGTAATGGGGCTAGGGCATCCAAGTGCTGAGAATAGCACTATATCGGTGTCGGAGGTATTCCGCAAGGAATTTTTGGTAGGTGCGGCCCTGAATGGTCGCGATGTCATGGGAAAAGACCCCAAAGTGAGAGCCACTCTTTCCCGGCATTTTAGTAGCATCAGCCCCGAAAATTTGCTGAAATGGCAGTCGGTTCACCCTCGTCCAGAGCAATATAATTTTTCATTAGCAGATGAGTATGTGGCTCTGGGAGCAGATCTGAATGCTTTTGTACTGGGCCACACCTTGGTATGGCATAATCAGACTCCTGGATGGGTCTTCCGGGATGAAGCAAACGAGCCCATAGAGGCAGCAACTCTCAACCAGCGTATGAAAGAGCATATCCTCACGGTGGTGGGCCGCTATAGCGGAAAAATCCACGGCTGGGATGTGGTCAATGAGGCCTTTACCGATCAGGGCGAGTACCGAAGTTCCCCTTGGTTCAATAGCCTTGGCAAGGAGTTTATCGCTACTGCTTTTGAAACGGCTCATCAGGCAGATCCTGCTGCTGAGCTTTACTATAATGACTATAATCTCTGGAAGCCAGCGAAAATAGATGCGGCACTTAGGATGGCTTCCGAGCTGCAAGAGCAAGGAATCCGAATCGATGGCATTGGGATGCAAGGTCATTATGGGCTGGAATCTCCTTCCCTTGCAGAGATAGAAGCCTCCATTCAGAAAATCGCAGACCAAGGCCTTAAGGTGATGATTACCGAGCTGGATATCGATGTCCTTCCTAATCCAACCAATAGACGTGGGGCGGATATTGATGATAATTTTCAATACGAAGACCAATTCAACCCTTATAAAAATGGCCTTCCTGAAGACCTAAGAATAAAGCTGGCTCAGCGATACGCAGACTTATTCGAATTATTTGGCAAGCATCAGGAAGTGGTCACCAGAGTGACACTGTGGGGGATCAGAGATCAGGATAGCTGGCTAAATAACTGGCCTATTCGCGGACGAACAGCCTATCCCTTATTATTTGAGGAGGATTATTCTCTCAAAAAAGAGATAGAGCAGATGCTGGAAACCTTAAGCCGAGGCCTATAATGCCTGCAATTTCCCTATAGTCCGGCAGGTATCTCGCAGAAGAAAAGCAGCATTCGCCTGTAATTAATTTTGAACATAAACACCATAATATACCCTAATAATAAGATGAAACAGCCTTTAGTTTTTACGGTTTTATTTTCCAGTCTCTGCCTAATAGGCTGTGAAAATCAGAAATCAACGGAAAGCCAGGAACTCACCGAGGAGCACAGTGATAGTATTCAGTACCTAAGTGCTCCATTGGTCAGTGAAATATATACGGCGGATCCTTCAGCCCATGTATTTGATGGGAAGATCTATATCTATCCGTCCCACGATCGGGAATCAGTGGTGGATGAGGATGATTCTGGAGCACAGTATGATATGAAAGATTATCACGTCTTCTCCTTATCAGCGCCCGATGGATCTCTTACCAATCATGGAAAAGTCCTTGATCTAAGTCAGGTGCCTTGGGCCAAAAGACAGCTTTGGGCGCCGGATGCGGCAGAAAAGGCGGGTAAATATTACCTCTATTTCCCCGCCAAAGACCATGATGATATTTTCAAAATAGGAGTGGCTGTGGCGGACAATCCGGCAGGACCATTTGAGGCTTATCCAAGGCCGATAGAGGGGACTTATTCGATGGATCCAGCCGTTTTTGAAGATGAAGATGGCACCTATTATATGTATTGGGGCGGTATATGGGGAGGTCAGCTACAGAAGTGGCGAACCGGGGAATACCTATCCACCGGAGATGCTCCCGATGATGATGAGCCGGCTGACGATGAACCTGCCATTGCCCCGCAGGTGGCCCGGCTCAGTGAGAATATGGTGGAGCTGGCCGAAGAGTCAAAAGATGTCCTGATTCTCGACGCAGAAGGTAATCCCATCACCGCTGGGGATCATGACCGTCGCTTCTTTGAGGCCGCTTGGCTTCATAAGTATAAGGGCAGGTACTACTTCTCCTACTCCACAGGCGATACTCATAAGATCGTCTATGCCATAGGAGATAGCCCTTATGGGCCCTTTACTTACCAAGGTGTCATCCTCTTGCCTGTCCAGGGCTGGACCAATCACCACTCTATAGTAGAGTATGAAAATCAATGGTATATATTCTATCATGACACCGAGTTGTCTGGTAAAAATTACCTTAGAAATATAAAATTGGCCAAGCTTACCCATTTAGAGGATGGCCGCATTGCACAAATAGATCCGCTAAAAGCCCAAGAGTAGGTGCAGGAAGCAGAAAATAAGACAAACCACTAACCACTATTTGGATCTGGCCTAGAAAAGGATTTGCAACACAAAGCCTTTTCCAGGCCATTTGATCCGATACTACCCAGCAAAGTCAAATCAATGAAGGTATTCATCGGTTCCTGCGCTTTGGAAATTGCGATTAACAATAAACCTAACCATTAAGTACATGAAGATAGCACTACTGACAGGATTTTTGACCGCTTTGGGATTAGTCATAAGCTCCATTAAGGAAAAGGGGCAGCAGGCATTGGGGCTTGCTCCAGGTGGATTTGATGTCTCAAGCGGAATAAATAAAGGGAAAGTTGACAGCCTAAAGTATTATTCCTCCCTTCTCAACTCTGAGCGGAAAGCGCTGATTTATACACCTCCCGGATACTCTCCAGCTCATACTTATCCGGTACTATATCTTTTGCATGGCATCGGTGGAGATGAATATTCCTGGTTTATAGATGGTCAAGCCCATATGATCCTAGATAATCTGATTCATCAAGGGGAGGCGGAGCCAATGATTGTGATTTTTCCCAATGGTAGAGCTATGAAGGATGATCGGCCATTGGGCAATTTATTTTCCACAGAGAAGCTGGCTTCTTTTGAGCAGTTTGAGGAGGATCTTTTAGGCAGCCTCCTTCCGGCGGTAGAAGCCGCCTATTCTGTTTGCACTGATTCGGGCAGCAGAGCCTTGGCCGGTGCTTCCATGGGGGCTGGCCAGGTGCTGAATATAGGGATGGCTCATCCTGATGTATTTGCCTGGCTGGGGGCTTTTTCTCCCGCTCCCAATACCAAATCGCCGGAGGAGCTCGTCCACCTTGCGGCCAGACAGCAGCAGATGCAGGATTTGCTATGGATCAGCAGTGGTCTGGAGGATCGCCTCCTGCCGATAGCCGAGAGCAGGCATGAATACTTTGAAGAACTTGACCTAGCTCATGAATATCACCTATCCGAAGGAGGCCATAATTATGAGCTTTGGAAAAATGACCTTTATTGGTTCGCCAAGAAAATATTCAAACCTATCTAAAGCCGCTAAGTCCGCTCTCTGTTGAGGAGGGCAGACTTAGTATTGTTTAGGTCAATGATATTTATTTAGAACAAAGCAATTTTGCGATGGATAAAGTATTTTCCTGCCTGATGATGGATTGAGAACTGAGGTGAAGAAGGATTTTACGGAGCCAGGAAAGTGAAATTAGCAATACAGATCATACCCTAATAATCATAAGCCAAAAGATAATTCAATGAAAATGCGTATTCCTAGATTCGGTTTTAGTGCCTTAATACTGATTTATATCACTGGGGTTTACAGCCTGCTGGGCCAGGTCACTTTGCCACATCTATATAGTGATGGGATGCTGCTTCAGCGAGATCAGCCCATCCCTATTTGGGGTTGGGCGGCAGCTGGGGAGGAAGTGAATATTGATTTTGCAGGCCGGCAGTGGACTGCGATTAGTGGGGAAGAAGGCAAGTGGCAGATCAGTATTCCAGCTCAGGCAGCCGGAGGGCCTTTATCGATGGTTATTCATGGTGAAGGCCAGACGATCCATATGTCGGACATCTGGATTGGAGACCTGTGGGTATGCTCCGGCCAGTCGAATATGGAGCTGACCATGGCGAGGGTGGCGCCGATGTTTCCAGAGGAATTTGAGCGAGATCCTGTTCCGCAGATTCGGTATTTTGACGTTCCTGATGCCTATGATTTTGGTGAGGAGCAGGAAGATACCCAGGGCGGAAAGTGGGTGGAGGCAGGCCCGGATTATTTGAAGGATTTTTCGGCTGTGGCTTATTTCTTTGCGAAGCAGCTATACCAGCAGTATGGTATCCCCATCGGCTTGGTCAATGCCAGCGTAGGGGGCTCGCCGATCCAGTCATGGCTACGATCCGAGGAACTGAAGGCCTTTCCGAAGGATTATCAGGAAGCAATGAGATTTAAAGATTCTACGCTGATAGAGGCCATCCAGCGAGAGGAGGGACAAAAGAGACAAGCCTGGCATGAGGAATTGAATCATAAGGACAGTGGTCTTGCCTCGCCAGAAGCTGCCTTTTACACTCCTCAAACTTCCACTGAAGGCTGGCAGGAAATGGATTCGGTGGACCTCTTTCGGCCCAGCCAAGGCAAAGCTCCAAATGGCGTCTATTGGGTAAGGAAGGATCTAAACCTGACTTCAGTAGGGGATGAGGATGCCAAATTGCTTTTGGGAAGGCTCATCGACAGTGATGAGGCCTATGTCAACGGGCACTTGGTGGGCAGCACCTCTTATCAATATCCACCGCGACGCTATGAGGTGCCGGCGGCGGTGCTGAAGAAGGGGAAGAACAGCATTGTGCTGCGGATAGTGAGTGAGCAGGGGATTCCAGGTTTCGTAAAAGGGAAACCTTATGAGCTGATCGTGGGGGATGAGGTTTATGATTTGAGCACAGGATGGAGCTATCTTCAGACGGCTGAGATGCCTCCCATTCCAGGGCAGACTTTTATTCGCTGGAAACCTCTGGGCCTCTATCAGGCCATGATCAGCCCCCTGCAGCAGCTGCCGATCAAAGGGCTGATCTGGTACCAGGGAGAGTCGAATGCCGGCCAGCCTTCGAGCTATGCCCGACAGATGGAAGCCCTTATTTCGGGCTGGCGAGCAGCCTGGGGCCAGCCGGACTTACCATTTATCTATGCTCAATTGCCGAATTTCATGCAGGCGGTGGATCAGCCGAGTCAGTCGGGCTGGGCGGAGCTCAGGGAGGCCCAGCGGGAGGTGCTTCAGGTACCGGCGACGGGCATGGCAGTGACCATCGATGCTGGCGAGGCCAATGATATTCATCCACTGGACAAGGAGACGGTGGGGACGCGCCTGGCTATGCAGGCCATGAGGGTAGCATATGGCGAAAAAGGTGATCTGGGAAGTCCAGGCATCGCCTCTGCCATACTTCACCAGGGGCAGATTATCCTGGGTTTTGAGGACTGCTCAGGTTTACAGACGAGAAAGGCTGAGGCTGTTGGTGGTTTTGCCCTGGCGGGCGAAAATGGGGTCTATTATTGGGCCGAAGGCCGTATAGAAGGCCAGCAAATTATTCTCACTTCTCCCATCTCCTCACCAAAGATGGTCCGCTATGCCTGGGCTAACAATCCCGAAAAAGCCAATGTCTATGGAGCCAATGGACTGCCATTGGGACCCTTTGAAATCCAAATCACTCAGGAATGACCTAGCTGAAAATCAATCTATTGTGTATATTTATTTCTATCAGATAAATAATAATAGTAAAACTAATATCCATTTATCCATAATAACCCACATCGATGAAATTCAAGTTGATCTTAACCTTAGTCCTCATTGCAGGACTCAATGTATTTGCCATTGCCCAGCCTGGCAGCCATCAGGATACGGCCACCCTTAAGCCCCGACTGGTGATATTGACAGATGTCTCCACCTGGGAAACTGACGATAGCGAATCCCTGGTACGGCTTATGGTGCATGCCGACTTATATGAGATAGAGGGGCTGGTCTATACCACAGGCTGGAGCCTGGAGGAGACACGAGAGGATTTCTTCGACCTGATCCATGATGCGATCGATGCCTATGAAAAGGATCTTCCGAACTTGCTAAAACGCTCCGGTCAATCGGGCTTCCTGGAGGATGAAACGGTACAACCTATTGGGTATTGGCCGAGCCCGGCTTATCTGAGGTCACGGACCATGTTTGGTAGCAAAACCCGAGGAATGAAATTTGTCGGGGAGGGAAATAGCAGTCCTGGGAGTGACCTGATCATCGCTCAGGCAGATGAGGAAGATCCACGCCCCTTATGGATTACCGTGTGGGGAGGCGGCAATACCTTGGCCCAGGCCATCTGGGAAGTCCGGCAGGAGCGTAGTGATGCTGAGCTAAGGGACTTTCTGCATAAGATTCCCACCTATGCGATTACGGATCAGGACAGAGATTATAAGGAGGGAACACCCTTTGAAACCAGCGCCCAGCAGTGGTTGCGGAAGGAGTTTTCGGAGGACCTTATGTACTTATGGGATGAATGTGCCTGGAAATATCAAAATGGCACCGGTAAAAAATATTGGGAGGAATACGAAAAACATATTCAGCCTAAGGGACATCTGGGAAAGGTGTATCCTAAGTATAAATATGGGGTGGAAGGAGATACTCCTGCTTTCCTGTACCTCATGCCCAATGGCCTCAATGACCCGATGATCCCCGGTCAGGTAAGCTGGGGTGGGTATTTTGAATTTGGAACTGGCCCTGATAGGGTAAGCGAAGCCTATACCAATGCCAGTGGAAGGCCACACGAAATCTGCAATAAGTACGAAGCGTATTTTTATGAAGCTACCTTCAATAATTTTGTGGCGCGTATGGATTGGGCTGCAAATGGAACTGGAAATAGGAATCCAATCGCCATCGTAAATGGACATAAGGGCATAGATCTCATTGAGGAATCTGCAAAAAGCGGTGAAAGTCTGATTTTGGATGGCTCCGCTTCCTCGGATCCTGATGGGGATCAGCTGCACTATAAATGGTGGCAGCTTCCAGAAGCCGGTACTTATGCGGGGCAGGTAGAGATAGAAAACTCCACTTCTCCAAAAGCCAATATCCACCTGCCCAAAGCATCTCAGGGAAAGTCCATTCATATCATATGTGAGATCAGCGACGCTGGCAGCCCTAGTCTCAGCAGCTATAGAAGGCTGATCATCTCATCAGAATAAATACCTTTGCAGCGAGCTGCAATCTTAAAAAAACTAAAACAGGAAAATCTAGCAACTGATGTATCCTAATGGTAATAGTCAGTTTGAGCAGGCTAGCGAGAGGAAAAGTAATGCGAATAAAAAGGCTCTTTAGCTATAGGAGGCCATTTTGGCCTCTCTACTTCCAATTACTTCCTTAAGAATGCCTAGGATCCTAGAAACCATATTACCGAAGGGATAGCCCGTGGAATGCGGAGATCGCATGCGGGTGTTACTGAAAGTGGATAAAATAAACCGCCCGCCAAATTATCTGGCGGGCGGTGGCTGTTTTGGTTATTATGCTGCCTTTTGGAGATGCAAATGCACCTTGAATAGGTCTCTGGATCTTTAGTTTACTTCCTTTAGCATTTCACGGATGGCGGTCTCCAGCTGGGAGTCTGTCCCCTTGAGGAAGTCCTCATATGGCAGTGGGGCAATGATGTCGGGTTCCAGCTCCACATTTTCTGTAACGACCCCATCTGTTCCCATGGTGCCGATCATAGGGATACCAAAGATGATAGAAGGGTCGATTTGTCTTTCCCACCATACTGCGGTGCCGGTGCCGGCCACGGGCATACCGACGAGTTTGCCGATCCCATTTTGCTGGTAGATGAAGGGGAAGATAAATGCATCACTATAATTGCCTTCACTCATCAGCACGATGCTGGGCTTAGTCCATCTGGACATGGGCTCTCCGCCTTTGACTTTCTCTCCCTGGGGCGAAAATTCCATATAGGTTTTTCCACTTAAGAAGGTGTTTAGATCATCATGCAGCCAGCCGCCCCCATTGAATCGGGTATCCACCACGAGGGCTTCTTTATTCATATTCTTGCCTAATACGGTCTCATAGACATCCCGGAAGCTGCCATCATTCATGCCTTTCACATGGACATAGCCCAGTTTGCCATTACTGAGGGAGTCCACCATATGGTCCATCGTATTGACCCAGCGCTGGTACATCCATTGGTTTTGGGCACCCAGGCTTACAGGTTTTAGCGTCTGCTCAAAATCTCGGCTTCCAGAGCGCATGCTCAAGACGATATTTTTTCCAGCGATATTATTGAGGTACTTATTCCAATTGTCCTCAGCAGGAATCTCCACCCCATTGATAGCGGTAATGATATCCCCTTTCTTAATTTTTTTGTCGGCATTGTCCAGTGGTCCCGCAGGGATGACCTCACTGATTCTGATGCCATCGCCCTTATAGGTTTCATCATATAGCAGCCCCAGAGAGGCCGTTTGATCACTATTTGGAGAGCTATGATAGTAGCGTCCACCTGTATGTGAGGCATTCAGCTCACCTAGTATCTCGCTGAGTAGCTCCCTGAAATCGTAGTTATTATTGATATGGGGAAGGAATGCAGCATATTCATCGCGGTACATCTCCCAATCAATGCCATGAAGGGTGGGGTCATAGAATTTTTTCTGCACCTGGCGCCAAATATGGTGGAAGATATAGTCACGCTCGGCGGGGCCATCTAGCGCCATCTCTCCATCCATCCCAATGGAACTTACCTTGCCATCGCTGGTATTTACCTTGACGAGTTTGCCGTGGTTGCTCAGGTATAAGGTTTTATCATCATCACTGATGGCTATGCCGCTTGGGGAGCCTCCGAGTTTGGCGAGAATCTTCGTGGATCGCGTGCGCGGCTCGGTTTCCCAGAGGTCATAGCCTTTCTCGAATGCCGCAAGATAATACACCTTGCTGGCGTCTTTGGTGAGGACATAGTCACTGATGCTGGAGCTATTGATAGTAAGTTTAACCTTGCGATTATCGAGGTGTTTTAGATTCAGATCCAGAGGAGCCTTTTCCTCTTTTTCATCCTCTTTTTTCTTGTCCTTCTTCTTACTGTCTTCCTCTTCTTTCTCCTCCTTTTCTTTCTCTTGTTTTTCCAGGTCTTCCAGCAATTTGAAATCCTCCTCGCTCATCTGATAGCGGTCATATGCCTCCTGATCAAAGAACACTGCGAAAATATCATATTCCCGGCTACCTTGATTGGCTAGGGATTTTCTCCCATCCCGACTACTGAGGTAGGTCATCATTTTGCCTTCTAGTGCCCATTTAGCACCGTTTTCACCAAAGCCACTATTGATGGGGTAATTGATTTCTCCTGATCCATCGGCCTTGATCAAGGCTACATTTTGGGAGAACATATAGCCCTTTTCATCATCCACCAGCAGCCAATTGCTGTCGGGACTCCAGCGGAATCCCCAGTCCCCATCACTATAGCTGTGATTATGCCCTTTGGGCAATATGGTTACCGTCTTTTTGCTGTCTAAGGTTAGGACTTTGAGGGTATTCCTTTCCTCTACATAGGCGATTTTTTTGCCGTCAGGAGAGTATAGCGCTTGAAATTCCTCCGCAGGGCTGGCCACCAGTTCTTCGGTATTGATGATGGTGGAGGTATAAAAGTATTTTTCCTCCTTACGCTGGATGCTCGCTTTATAGATATTCCAGCTGCCATCTCGCTCGCCTGAATAGATCAGGGCATCTCCCTCCGGGGACCATTCTATCATTCGCTCTTGTTCAGGACTATTGGTGATATTCTTGGTGCGGGAGTCTTCCATTCCGGTGACGAAGACCTCACCACGATTTACAAAGGCGATTTCTTTCCCATTAGGACTCACTGCAAATTCACTTAGGTTGCTGATGTCCAGATGCTTGATAGCCTGGAAAGCGGCGTCATCCATGACTTGGATGGATACCTTCCTGGCCTGGCCATCTTTCCCTAATTTATATACTTCGCCTTTCCAGGTAAAAACCGCGGTATTGTCATCAGCTAGGCTGAGGTGGCGCACCGGGAAATCGGTGAAGCTGGTGAGCTGGACCTCTGTATTGCCTTCCAATGAAGCTTTATAGAGGTTTTGGGTGCCATCTTTTTCGTTTAGATAATAGACCTCCTTATCATCGGCTGCAAATACAGGCTCACGGTTCTCACCCTTGAAGGTGGAAAGCTGCTTATACTCTTCATTTTCTATCGTGTATATCCAGATATCACGGGTGACCGAGGAGGTATGGTGTTTCCTCCATGGGTCCTCATAGCCTTTTCGATCTTGAAATACCACTTGGGTTCCCGTGGAATTATAATGTGCCTCTTCCGCTCCAGCGGCGGTCAGCAGAATGGGGCGACCACCGCCAACAGGGACGGTGTATAATATCTGCCAATAGCCTTTGCCTGGAAAACGGACACTTTCGGCTGGAGCCTCTCTGCCGCTACCAAATAATACCTCAGCATCGTCCTGACTGAAGTCATAAGGGAAATCATCCGCTGAATGGAAGCTAAGCCTGCTGGGCATGCCGCCCTGCGCGGGCATGGTATATACATCAAAATTGCCGTATCGGTCACTCGCAAATGCGATGGTCTGGCCATCATGGCTCCATACCGGACGCATATCATAGTGGTCACCCGTGGTGATCGGGATGGCTGCGCCTCCCTCAGATGCCACGCGATAGAGATTGCCCATATATCCAAAGATGATGGTGCTGCCATCAGGAGAAACGGCCGGATAGCGAATCCATTTGGCAGACTCCTGAGCAATGGAAGAGAGCGAAAGTAAGAAAAGTACTAGTACAGAAAAGTGTTTTTTCATCGGATCTAAAGTTTTACTGTTTGGGAGCCTGAATTTACCTTCAAAAAAACAATTTTAATATTAATCAGCGGAATTTGAGTTCTTTTTATTACCCATTTTCATTTTTATGATTGATTCCTGAGTAAATGTCGGTTTTCCGTTATTGAAAATGTTGCTTATTTTTTCAGCATGAGAATTTCCCTAACTGAGCCCATCCTTTCTCGGCAAATCAAACAAATGAGAGGGTAATAGGGAAGATAAGAAAAGAATAATGGGTTTTTTAAGTTATTATTATTTGTTAAAAGAAAGGTTTTATAACTATTAATGACTGATAAACTCATAATTTGTAGATAAAAAGTTTCGTATAGTTTTGAATTATTATTAAATAATTGTTTAATTGTGATCTCGGTTGTAGGTATTCCTGGCTGAGGAAGTTCTGGTTTGCTGTTATAACTTCCACCTCGCCGGCCAAAGTAACCTTTAGACCAATCACTAAAGAATTGGCCCTAAAGATTCAGGAAATCTCTCAGGGCATAGGAGGCAATTTGAATAGAGCTCGCTCCTGAATCCTAATGAAAAACAAAGTCTGACCATGGGCATAATGAACAAGCATAAGAATCAGTTAGAAAAAGACTGGTGTCCCGAGCCAAGCACCGACCTTGGGAAGGTGGAAGACTTGAGCCTGTGGAGGTCATTTAAGGAAGGCAATGAATCTGCATTTATATATATCTATAAGCAGTACTTCGAGGTTTTATTTCAGTTTGGCTCTATGTTTAGCCCAAACGAAAACCTGGTTAAAGATGCTGTTCAGGAGCTGTTTATCGATTTGAGGAAATCCCGAGCAAGGTTAAGTGATACCAATAATATCAAATTTTATTTATTCAAATCCCTAAAGCGAAGGATTATCAAGGAGAATAAAGCCTGGTATTCCAAGTTGGTAGAACTAAAGGATGATTATTCCTTTACCGTCTCTTACTCTCATGAGCAGCTAATGATAGACCGTCAGCTGAACACCGAGCAGGTGGAAAAGCTAAATAAGGCTATCAGTCAGCTGAGCGCCCGCAAGCGTGAGGTAATCTATTATTTTTATTATGAGGAATTATCCTATGAAGAAATCAAGCAGATCATGGGGCTTTCCAATATTAAATCTGCACGAAACTTACTTTATAAAGCCTTGGCTTTCCTCAAAGAAGTGATCCAATAAGCTTGCTCTCTATAATCTACAAATCGTCCTCCCCAATTTCCCTGTTATTGCTATTACTAGGAACTGGTGGGTCTTCCTTATAAGTACTTTTCGTATCGTATATACTGCTTGGTATGCCGAGTTTTTTTTGAGCCCTAGCTCAGCGGCCCCACTAAAAATAAACATAAAGCCTCCCTATCTGCGAAGATGAAGAGGCCAGATGCATAGATGCTGATTTGCTGAAAATAGACTTCGAAATCTTTACCAGTTTAAAGCCCTATATCAGCATCAGGGCCTTTATAATCTCAAATGTACACCGGTGCTCTTTCTATATTTTGCCTTTTCCATTTTTGAGCAGGGGAAGGGGGGATTGGGGAAGGGGAAAAAATATGAAAATTCTTAAAAAATATAGGTGTCATTTAAAAGATTTTGGTCTTAGTCCTATAGAAGAGCGAATAGTAAATAAATGAATCGAATATCAGAATTTTTAACTAACCCGGAGTTTGTAAGGTGGGTAAAGAATCCAGATCAGGATCTGGAGGTTTACTGGAGCAGCTGGTTGAAAGCCAACCCGTCCAAATTAGAGGACCTTAAACTGGCGCGGGAAATAGTTTTGGGCATAAAAGTGGCGAAAAAGTCCCCCCGGCCAGAAATGATGGAAGAGGTGCTGAGCACTATTCTTAAGGAGGATCATCAGGGCAAACCCAATACTAATCCGGACAAAAATAAGGGTTCTGAGATGGCAGGAGCATGGTTTTCCCAGATTTACAGAGTGGCAGCGATTATCGTGCTTACCTTATTTATTGCATTATTATACGCGTTGGTTTCCTTTGAGAAGGGCCCTTCGGAGGAGATCTATTATGCTTCTTTAAGCAAGAGCACCCATCCCGGTGAGCGTCTGAATTTCCGATTGCCGGACGGGACGATGGTATGGCTGAATGGAGCAAGCGAATTATACTTTCCTGAGCAGTTTCATGGTGAAGAGCGTAGGGTAGAGCTGAAGGGTGAAGGGTTTTTTGAAGTGGCTCATGATGCCCGGAAGCCTTTTCGAGTGGTCTCTTCATCGCTGGTGACCACAGCCTTGGGCACCTCCTTCAATATCCGGAATTATGAGCAAGAGCCCGTCAGCGTGGCTTTGGTGACTGGCAAAGTGGAGGTCGAAAACCTACAGACCAAGTCCAGGGATAAATTAATTCCCGGGGAGCAATTGGCATTTACGGCAGAGGATCAAAGCAGTCTGATCAGCGAATTTGACGCTAAGAATACCTATGGCTGGAAAGAAGGGCAGTTGATATTTGTGAATGAGGACTTTGGTCAGGTGCTGGAGAAAATAGAGCAATGGTATGGAGTGGAGATAGAGGTGGTCGGAAGACCGAATCGGGATTGGAATATCACGATATCCTTTGAGAATGCCAGTCTCGAAAGGGTGCTGGATCGCATAGCATATATTGAAAAATTTGAGTTTGAAACCAAAGGAAAAAAAGTAATACTAAAATTCTAAACCCATGAAAATGAATAACCATAATACTTCCTAGAAAAAAGACCTACCAAATAAATTTGGCAGGTCACAAAGTGATTTTTATCAAAGTGCCGCATTGGGGAATGGGAAGCACTTGGTAAAGATCACCCTCATTAAATTACTAAAATCTAACACCATAAAATTATGAAATTAAAACTACAAAAGACAATATATATGTTGTCCAGGTACTTTATTTATGGGTTTGTGATCCAAATGGTGCTCATCAATCTGGTAATTGCCTCCGAGGTAAACGCCCAGTTTAAGCGCATCGATGAAGTCAAAATAACCCTTGCGGGCAGTGACATTTCTTTCCAGGATTTTCTGAATCAGGTGGAAGAAAACAGCCCATTTCAGTTTGCGTATGACAGCAATGATATTGACGGCAGTCAGAAACTTCATTTTTCCAAAAGGTCGGATACAGTAGAAGGCCTGCTAAATCAGGCGGCGAGGCAAGTTTCGGTTTCCTTTCGTCAGGTCAATCATGATATTGATATCAAGAAAGTGAAGACAAAGACGGTACCAGCCCAGGTAAGCGAGGAGGTGAAGGTAACTGGTCAGGTGAAAAATCCGCAGGGAGAGCCTATTCCCGGTGCGACGGTATTGGTGAAAGGTACGACGGTGGGAACCGCCGCAGACCTGGATGGGCGATTTTCTCTGGATGCTCCTGAGGGGAGTACCCTTGTAATTTCCTTCGTAGGCTTCATCTCGCAGGAGGTGCTGGTCGGTAATCAGGGTGTTTTGGAGATAGTCCTGGAGGAGGACGAAAAGCAGCTGGATGAAGTGGTGGTAGTAGGGTATGGAACCCAAAAGAAGGTGGATTTGACAGGTTCTGTAGGGGCAATAGATGGCAAGGATATCGCGGCGAGGAAGACCGTGCAAGTTTCTCAGGCCCTGCAGGGGGCAGTCTCTGGGGTGACCGTCACGCGAAGCAATAATGCTCCGGGAAGCACCGCTGATATCAAGATCCGAGGCATCACCACCATCGGTGATAATAGCCCGCTGATCATCGTGGATGGAGTGCCCATTGATAATATAAATGACGTAAACCCGAATGATATCGAAAATATTTCGGTGCTCAAGGATGCCGCATCAGCCTCCATATATGGTTCACGTGCCGCAGCAGGTGTGATCTTGATCACCACCAAAAGGGCCGAACAAGGCTCTTTCAGCATGAGCTATGACTTCAACTATGGTCTGGAAAAACCCACGGCTCTCCCCGAGTACGTCGGTGTGAAGCGCTATATGGAAATGACCAATGAGCTGAGATGGAATGACAATGGTAATGACAATGAGTACTCGGTATATCCCAAGGAGGTGATCGATAACTATGATCAGCTCCATCGCGAAAATCCGAATATGTACCCAAATACCAACTGGGTGGGATTGATCATGAAGGACAATGCGCCTAGACAAAGCCACTCATTAACGATCAGAGGAGGCTCAAAATTTATCCAAACCAATGCATCCTTTGGATATGACAAGATCGGTGCTTTATATGAAGGACGTGAGTATGATAGGGTCACGGCGAGGATAAATAATAATATCCAAATCAGTGAAAAGCTGACTGCCAAAGTGGATCTAAATTATAAAATGTCTAACTCTACTCAGCCGACGGTGGATCCTATGTATGTCATGCTGATATCTGCGCCAGTCTATGCGGCTACCTGGGAGGACGGCAGGATTGCCAGTGGAAAGTCCGGTACCAATATCTATGGACAGATGAAGTATGGGGGATTTGATGATGACAAGTTTACCGCACTGGGTGGCCGGATGTCCCTGGATTATAAGCCCCTGGATGGCCTTACGCTTTCGGGGGTGTTCTCACCAAATTTAAGGTATGATAAGGGGAAGTTTTTCCGCAAACAAGTTCCTTATTACTCCGCCGATGATCCACAGCTGTTTGAAGGCTATGTGGAAGGCACCGAAACCACCTACTTGCAGGAATCCAGAAATGAGGGTGAAAGATATACCAGCCAGCTGATTGCCAATTATAATAGGGAATTTGAAGGGCATGCTTTTGATTTTTTGGGTGGGTTTGAGAATTATTATAGCACAGACGAATACCTGACGGCCTCCCGGGATCAGTACCAATTGACCTCTTTTCCCTACCTGGACCAAGGTCCGCTAGAATACAGAAATAATACGGGAGGAGCTTCAGAAAGTGCTTACCGCTCGTTTTTTGGGCGGGTGATGTATAATTACCGTCGGAAGTATTTCTTTCAGGCCAATCTGAGAAGGGATGGTTCCTCCAGGTTTTATAGCGATTACCGATGGGGATCTTTCCCTTCAATATCGACAGGCTGGGTAATCTCCAATGAGCCTTTCCTGCAAAATAATTCTACCCTTTCTCTGCTGAAATTAAGGGCATCCTATGGGAAACTGGGCAATGAGCGGATCGGGAATTATCCCTATCAGGCGAGTATAGGTTTTGGCAATGCCCTTTTCTTGCGGGGCAATGACGTGGTGTCAGAGACCACCGCTGCGCAATCGGCCTATGCCATCCGCGATATCACCTGGGAAACCACCGAATCCTATGACCTAGGAGTGGACATCAACTTCCTGGAAGATAAACTTCAGATTACTGCCGATTATTTCTATAAGAAAACTAAGGACATGCTCCTGGCCTTGGAGATTCCGGATTATCTGGGATATGAAAATCCTGACCAGAATGCCGGCTCCATGAATAGTAAGGGCTGGGAGTTTCAAGCCGCCTGGCGAGATCAGGTAGGAGAATTCCAATATGGCCTGTCCTTCAATGTGTCCGATGTAAAATCCACCATGGGGGACCTGAAAGGAACCCAGTTTCTAGGAAGTCAGATCACTAAGGAAGGCAGTGAGTTCAACGAATGGTATGGCTATGTGTCCGACGGTTTATTTCAGACTCAGGAAGAGGTGGACAATAGTGCCACAATAAATTCCAATGTAAAACCCGGAGATATAAAATATGTGGACATCAGTGGGCCAAATGGCGTGCCGGACGGCTTGATTTCTCCGGAATACGACCGGCAGCTGCTTGGTGGTTCCTTGCCACGATTTACCTATGGTGGAACCCTTTCGGCGAGCTATAAACAATTTTCTCTAAATATGGCCTTCCAGGGAGTGGGGAAACAAAATTCCCTTATCGATCCTATCATGGTGAGATCACTGACCAATAACTGGGGGAATATCCCTGCCATCCTAGATGGGAATTATTGGAGCCAATATAATAGTGCAGAGCAAAATGAAGCGGTGGACTATCCTAGACTTACTCGGGTAAATGAGAATGCCAACCTGTCGATGTCGGATTATTGGCTGTTTGATGGCGCATATTTCCGCATCAAAAATATCACGCTGCGCTATGCCCTTCCAGATCCGCTAGTCACCAAAATAGGCTTAGCAGGACTGAGCACTTATGTCAGTGCTTCAGATTTCTGGACTGTCAGCAAGTACCCGAGCGGCTGGGATCCGGAGGTGGCCGCGACCGGCTACCCCATCACCACGCAGCTTCTTTTTGGACTTAATGTACAATTTTAATTTATGGCTATGAAAAATAGTATTTATATCATTTTAATAGGATGTATTATAGCGATATCCGCTTGTAATGACCTTGACTTGGCACCATTATCGGAGGGATCCACAGAAAACTGGTATAGTAATGAAGTGGAAATCAATATGTCCATCAATGACCTGTACAAGCCAGTATTTTGGGGAAATGATCAGGTGGACTGGACTGATGACTGGACTTATAGGGAAACCTTGACCGCCATCACCTCGGCCACCATCAATGGGGAATGGGGCACAGTGGAGGGCTTATGGTCCAATGCGTATAAGGGCATCTCCCGCGCAAATACCATTATCCACAATCTGGAAATCTCGTCTATAAATCTCCCTGAGGAGAAGATGAACCAATATATTGCAGAAGCCAGATTTGCCAGAGCCTACCAGTATTCTAAACTGGTATCCCACTTTGGGGATGTGGTCTTTTACCAGGATGTCTTGGAGCTGGAGGAGGCATATTCCCTGGGACGGACCAATAAGGATATCGTGATGGAAGCCGTTTATGAGGATTTTGATTTTGCGATAGCACATCTTCCTGTTACCTATTCGAATGATGAGATAAAAAGAGGTACCAAAGGTGCGGCATTGGCCTTCAAGGCGCGTGCGGCCTTATATAATGAGGACTGGGAAATAGCCCGTGAGGCCGCTCTGGCATGTATTAATCTGGGAGAATATCAATTATTCCCTAATTATGGCGATTTGTTTTTGCCTGAGAATCGCTCTGCCTCTGAGTTGATATTTTCGATCCCAAGGTCAACGGCCTTGAACTACGACCTAAGCGTACGCGGGTATCTGCCTAGAAATAATGGAGGATATGCGGCCTATGATCCATCCTGGGACCTTCTGGCTTCCTATCTATGCACCGATGGATTGCCGGTGGATGAGTCAGCGGTATTTGATCCCCATGAGCCCTTCCAAAATCGCGACCCTCGCTGCGGCTATACCATAGTACCTTTCCAAACTGAATTTTTGGGCATCATGTACCAGCCACATCCGGACTCCACCAGGGTCTATAACTTCAATACTGGAGCCTATCAGGCGAATAATGATACCAAGGGAAATCAGCTCTACGCCTCCTTCAACGGCTTAGTATGGAAGAAAGGTATTGATCAGACTTGGGTGGATGATTTTAGTGCGGAGAATAGTGCAATTATCATTCGATATGCCGATGTGCTATTGATGTATGCTGAGGCGTCTATAGAGCTGAATCAAATTGACCAAACGGTGCTGGACGCGATGAATCAGGTGAGAGCCAGGGCCTATGGCAGTGCTGTGGACGAGGCCAGCAGCTATCCAGAGATCAGCAGCCAGTCGCAGGAGGAGCTGAGGAGCATCCTGAGAATGGAGCGGAGGATGGAGTTTGCTTTTGAGGGCCTGCGATATATGGATCTCATCCGATGGCGAGTGGCTGAGGATGCCTTAAATCAACCCGATTATGGCCTGCTGGATCTGGCAGAGCTGAAGACTAAGGTGGTGGACAAGGGGCTGTGGTTCTTCCCCTCTGTGCCTGAAATCGATGAAAATGGTATTCCCGATTTCTCCGCTATGGCAGACCAGGGCCTCATCAAGCAATTATCTAATAGACAGTTTGATGCCTCTAAGCAGTACCTATGGCCGATCCCCACCAAGGAAATACTGATCAATAGCAATTTGACCCAAAATCAGGGCTATTAATGAATGGTAAAGAGGGTTTTCTGGTCAGCGTCAGGTAAAATTGGCCGCTGGCCAGCATCTCTACACAGACATGATAAAGCGATCTACCCCCATCTATGCACTAATACTGACCTTATGGATGACGGCTTTTAGCGTGAAGCATAAGTCAGAAGGGACTTCTACGGCGGTATTTGACCATACTTTTTATGAAGGATATACGACATCCGTCAATTTGATGGTCTCTGACCAGGGCATTCCCCAGTATTATTGGGCGGAATTTCATATGCCCATTTGCCTGGAGAACTTATGTAACCCAATGGACCTGGAGGTACGCTGGGATCTGTTGGGGAATTTTATGGATTATGTGGAATATGAAGATGCTCCCCTGACGAAGTTTGACCATGTCCCCCTGGATGCGGCGGATCATCAAAAGCTAAAGGGGATCATAGGAAATACGGAGTCCATCTTGCAGGATTATGCCATGACCGATTTGATAGATACGAGTCGCATGGTCTATTCCAAGGAGGTGGATGGGATGACGGGAGCCACCAGCAAGACCTTCGAGACGGAGGTGGTCAGCGGGGCGGTGTACACCTGCTATGCCCTGTGGAATGTCGTAAATGGCGGGGTGAAGCAAGCCATGCTACATTATACCGCCGGGATTATGGACGAATCGCTCCGATTGGCGATGTTAAAATCAGGAAATGAGTTTTATATACGGCATATTTTGGCTGAACAGGAAACTCACACAGCATCGGTAGATTGGCAGCTATTCTCCCTCATTTTTGGCGAGAATGATTACCTGGCCATCCAAGCCATGCAAGCGCTAGGAGTGGAGTTTTGGAGTCAGGAAGCTGCGGTGGCAAAAGTCGTGGAGGAATTTGATTCCCTGAAGACTCCGCTGAGAAATGCCTTTTATGCAAAGATGCTAACGGTGCCGCTCAGCACCGCCTCCCTTGAAGAAATTAGCGCCCTTTTGGAGGGGAATGGGAGTCAGGACCGGAAAGAAATATATGCGATACTCAGTCAGCATAAAAAGGGGATGAGCGCTGCGCTCAAAGAGCGGCTGAAGACTTATTTGAGTCGTAGGCAGCAGGAGTGGCAGTTTGATGATTATAAAATAATGGAAGAATTGGAGATAAATCTTTGATAAGTAATGAAGAAAAAAGACAATAAACGTAGGGATTTCCTTAAGACATTGGGGATGAGTTCTGGTGCATTTTTATTTAGCCCTGAAGGAAGTTATATCACAGGAGACCACTGGCAGCAGCGTCAAGCTGCTCCTGAGAAGATGGATATTTATAAAAGGGCCACACTCGAGGTGGACCTGGTGGTGGTAGGAGCGGGGATGGCAGGAATCTGTGCAGCCATCGCAGGAGCCAGAAATGGCGCAAAGGTGGTGCTTATCCATGACCGTTCTCGATTGGGAGGAAATGCCAGTAGTGAGATAAGGATGCACGTATCCGGTGCCAGTGTGCTGGAATCAGGCTGGCGCGAGACTGGTATATTAGAAGAACTAATGTTGGATGATGCGGTGACCAATCCCCAAACGGCCTATCCACTTTGGGATTTCACACTTTATAATAAGGTGATTTCGGAGCCCAATATCACCTTACTTCTGGACACCATGCTATTTGACGCGGAAGCGGAGGATAAGATCATTAGCCAAGTGACCACCTTCAGCTCCCAAACGGAGGAAATACTCACTATCCGTGGGAGACAGTTTGCCGACTGCACCGGAGATGGTACCCTCGGCGCTTTGGTAGGCGCAGAGTATATGCGTGGAAGAGAGGCCAAATCCACCTATAATGAATCCCTCGGACAAGAGGTGGCAGATAAGGTGGGGATGGGCAATAGCCTATTGTTTATGGCAGACCAATTTGATGAGCCTATGCCTTATACCCCTCCTTCCTGGGCGCGAAAATACACCTTTAAGGATTTCGAGTACCGATATATCCATTCCCTGGAATATGGCTATTGGTGGCTCGAGCTAGCTGGTGAATATGATATCATTAATGATGGCCGGGAGCTAAGGCATGAATTATTAGCGGTGCTATTTGGCGTATGGGATTATATAAAGAACTCTGGTAATTATCCTGAATCAGCCAACTGGGCATTGACCTGGGTGGGAATGGTGCCTGGAAAGCGCGAAAGCCGCCGACTGCTGGGAGATTATGTCATGACTCAAAATGATATTCAGAGCTCCAAGAAATTTGACGATAGGGTAGCCTATGGAGGTTGGCCGCTGGATGATCACCCCGCTGAGGGCATGGATGATACCTCCATCAAGCCTAATCGGGCGGTACATATTAAGGCACCTTATAATATCCCTTTGAGAACCCTGTACAGTAAAAATATTCACAACCTCTGGATGGCTGGCAGGAATATAAGTGTGTCTCATGTGGCCCTATCTTCCACCCGGGTGATGGCCACCTGTGCAGCCTTGGGGCAGGCGATAGGTACTGCCATGGCCTTTGCCTTGCAGCATAAGCTCAGTGCTCAAGCTATGACTAAAGGAACCCATATTCAGGACTTACAGCAGCTATTGCTGAGACAGGATCAGGCCCTGCTGCAGGTGAATAATACTGATAATAAAGATTATGCTAGGCAGGCCAAGGTCATGGTCTCCCATGAGACCAGTGCTGGACCAGGTGCCAATCTAATCGATGGGGTAAATAGGGACGTACAAGATGGTAATTCTCATCAGTGGCAGGCTGAAATGTCGAAGGGCCAGCCCTGGCTGGAGCTCGCATGGACCAGTCCCGTGCAGCTCAGCAAGATGGAACTTACCTTTGATACCGGCTTGCAGCGATACCTCCGGATATCGGGTCAGAAGGTGGTCATGGAAGGACAAGTAAGAGGACCGCAGCCAGAAACGGTCTCAGACTATAAGGTGGAAGGCTACCTGGCAGGGACCAAGCTGTTTACCAAGCTATATGGAGGGAATTATTATAGAAAAGTTACCAATGAATTTCCTTCCGAGATCGTGGACAAAATAAAAGTAACCATTCTAAAAACCCATGGTGACCCCTTAGCGAGAGTCTTTGAAGTTCGCTGTTATAGCTAATAACTTGTACAGATATTAACATCTAAAAATGGCAAGGAAAAGGAAGCTCACTTCCCCCACCTTGCCATTTTGATTTTTTAGCAAGAACTAATAGGGACAAGTGGTGGCGGAAGTGCCCAAAATGGAGGCTTTGAACGAATGAGGAGATAGATGCTGGGATATTTAACTAAGTGAGAAAATAGGCATTGCAAAAAAAATAGTGATGATATAGGTTACGTTGCCTGAGGCATAATCATTAATGGTAGTTCAAAAACAATGTACAACCATTAATTATTTATGATCATGAAAACAAACTTCACTCCTTGGTCAATCTCCATAAAAGGGCCCTTGATCACTGCATTTGGCATTCTTTTAGGGATAGTAGCAGCTTTCCCCGTTCAGGCTCAGGAAATCCCTATTGCAAACGCTCCTAAGAAGGAAAATGTCTTCAGGAAAGGCTATATCCGAGTAGGAATCAGTCAATTTCCAGAAAATGAAATGAATTTTTCCCAATCACCTATCCAAAACCTCGAAAATGGACAATTCGGTGCAAGCACCGGATACGTGTTTGAGCTGGGACGCAATTACTATTTTAACAAAAAGAGCTCGGGAATCATTAAATATGGTTTGGACTGGACCATAATTTCGGCAAATTACGCTGAACTCGACTGGACCGCCTATGCCGCACATAGGCAGCAAATCCCCATCAGCAAAGAGGCTTTTCATTATTTCAGCATTTCCTCTAAGTTGGGGCCGGTAATTTCCATAAAAGCCGTGGAAGCCTTGGTTATTGACCTTAGAGCTCAGGTAGGAATAGGCATGCATGCGATGCTCGTGGACTATTATGAAGGGGATACCGATTATATTACGATGGTGGGTGGTGATAATCCTCTGGATTCGGCCTCCGAACCGTCAATATATCCTAGTTTTGGTGTCACCCTGCGGAGAAAGGCGATTGGCTTAGCGGTGGACTATTTTAAGCAAACGGTCAGCATGAAGTATGAAACCGAGAGTATAGAATACGGAAACGTAGATATCCCCATTGCCACCACTCAGGTGAAACTGGTATTCTCCTTTAAATGAAACTGCTATTCCCTGATCGAGTCCATGCTGACTATCGCCAAAAAGCGAATTTTCGGTATTGGGAAAACGGAGTACGCCAAAAGGAAGCTTGGTTTAATGGTGAAAGTATCTGGGATATTTCAGCGGAAAACACCGACCCCTATTTTATGCTAGGTAGGTAAAAATAGCATAAAGAGTAAAGTGGAATGAGTGAAGTGAGCGGATGCCGTTGCCAGAATTCATGAGAAAAGCCTGATGGGGCAGAAGGATGATTATTATCCATCTGGGATGAGTTTTAATATTAGCCGGAGAATAATTCCCACCGCTTAGCGCTATAAAAACAATAATTAGGAAGTTCTGGGTGATCTGAATCTTAATTTACAGGACTACGGAGGAAGGTATTAAGATGTAATCAATGCAAAAGCCCGCATATTGCCAGGCTTTTTGCTTTTATATTAGGAACTTTATTATTTTTCTAATAAAATAGGAAATGGTTTTTGCTATTAGCTTACTATTGATTGTTGTCGGGACTCTTTTATTTAGGAATCAAAAGAGGAGTCAACAAAAAGAGGATTTTTGGTGTATAGATTTCCAATTTAGAATTATGATTTATATGCTGATAGGTTCTGGGATTATTCTCATGATACGAGAACTAATTTTTTTTATTTTAATAAAATGGTAAAATAAAAAGCCAGCTGAAAAATTAAGATTGCTAGAGCATATAGCAGGTTTGATCAACCCTAAAACTGTTCCTAACTGCTTAAATAACTGAACTGATTTTGTTGCCTAAACTAGGAACAAAATGATCATAGAACTAATCAAAAATGCTCGACTCTCATCAAGTGGTCGCAAGTTGCTTACCTCACAACAAAAACATACAAAGTCCGCTTGACGGGATCGACGAAATTCTTAATTTAGTCACAGCAGAACCCCAGCACCCAGAGGACAATCGTAATATAGACGCAATAGGGTAGTGGGAGTGCTGTAACCAGAAGTGTTGGGCTTCATGTAAAAGTGCCGACACACAAGAAAAGAGTGCTATCGCACACATTGCTTTTTTGCCAACGCGCTGACTGAATAAAATTGTGAGTAATTCGACTGACAGACCCAAGGAAAAAAGTCTTAATTTTGGTATATTGCAAGATTAAATTAGGATAAGTAGATATATGAAATTAAAGGAAAAGATTACAGTGGAGGAAGTGAATGGAAAAGCATTCAAAATCAGAATGATTGAGGCTTCGGAACACGGTAATGCTGCGTTAACTCACTACTTGCACAATCACGAAAATGGAGTTTCAGCCTTTTATAAAAAAGAAGCATTAACCCATATTAAACGAGCCTTAGAATACAAATACCCCGAAGACACAATTACTAGTAAAGCAGCTGAAGAAGCTTTACAATACATGATTTTTGACTTCCAAAAAGAAATCCCCTTCCCTGCTCCAGCCAAACCAAAGTTCAAATTCATTGACTTATTCGCAGGAATTGGAGGTTTTAGGCTTGCGATGCAAAACCTTGGTGGAAAATGCGTTTATACCAGCGAATGGGACGAGCAAGCAAAGAAAACTTATCAGGCTAACTTTGGTGAAGTACCATTTGGGGACATAACCAAAGAGGAAACTAAAAAATTTATTCCTGACAATTTTGATGTTTTGTGTGCAGGTTTTCCATGTCAGGCATTCTCAATTGCAGGAAGACGAGGTGGTTTTGAAGACACTAGAGGAACACTGTTCTTTGATGTGGCAGAAATCATTAAGCGGAAAAGACCAAAAGCAATATTTCTTGAAAATGTCAAAGGGTTAAGAAACCATGACAAAGGAAAAACCTTAAAGACGATCTTAAACGTCCTTCGAGAAGACTTAGGATATTTTGTCCCTGAACCAAAGGTTTTAAACGCAAGAGATTTTGGCGTTCCACAAAATCGTGAAAGAATTTTCATAGTTGGATTTAGAAGTGACTTGGGGATAGAAGAATTTGAATATCCAAAACCACCAAAGCAACGAGTGTCTTTTGAAGATGTTAAAGAAAAGAATACGGTTTCTGTAAAATACTACCTATCGGACACCTATCTAAACACTCTAGTTAAACACAAAGAGAGACATGCAAGCAAGGGCAATGGTTTTGGCTATGAAATCATTCCTGATGATGGAACAGCAAACGCTGTAGTTTGTGGCGGAATGGGCAGAGAACGCAATCTGGTTTATGACGACCGACTTGAGGACTTTACTCCTATAACCCATATCAAAGGTGAAGTGAACAGAAAAGGAATAAGGAAGATGACTCCAAGAGAATGGGCAAGGCTTCAAGGGTTTCCTGACAATTACATAATTCCAGTTGCAGATGCTTCTGCTTATAAGCAATTTGGTAATTCAGTTGCTGTTCCAGTTATTCAGGCAACAGCAGAGAAAATTGTAAATAGAATATTGGAATATGTTAACAGGAAATAAAGGTGAATGGAGTGAGATTTACACTATCCTCAAAATCATAGCGGACAGAAATTTATTTGCAGGAGACAGCAATTTAAATAAAATCGAGAACCTCATTTTCCCAATTATCAAAGTTCTCAGAGACGAATCGAAAGGCACTTATCAATATAGCTATGATTCTGATTTGGTTGTCATAACAGGAAATGAGGAAGAATTCAGAATTTCCATAAATGATTTTCGTGAAAAAGCTGCTTTCCTACTATCAAAACTAAAAGAAACAACTTCTTCAACATTCAGTATTCCTGAGATTGAGAACTATATCAACTCATTCAGTTGTGTTTCTCTCAAAGCAAGGTCAAGTGTTAAAAGTGACATTAGAGTTGTAATTCATGACCAACGAACGGGTACAACTCCTGAATTGGGATTTAGTATAAAATCACAATTAGGTGGTGCTTCGACTCTGTTAAACGCAGGAAAAACCACCAACTTTATCTATAGAATTAAAAGCCCAAACCTTTCTGAAAGCCAAATCTCAGAAATCAACTCAATTGATTCTAGAAGTAAAATCAAAGATCGGCTTGAGCGAATCAGAGAAAACTCAGATGGTATAGAGTTTATGAGAACTGAAAGTTCAGTTTTTGGAAATAACCTGACTTTAATAGACTCACTTCTGCCTTCGATAATCTCACAAATCGTTTATCAGTTTTATAGCTCTTCCAATTCCAAGACTGTTGATTTACTTGATTCGGTAACAGCATTGAATCCACTCAATTTTGATAGTGAGTCGAATCACCCATTTTATACCTATAAAATCAAAAAGTTTTTAACGGATATTGCTCTTGGGATGATGCCTTCCAAAGTTTGGACAGGAGAATTAGATGCTACTGGTGGTTATCTAATTGTAAAGGACGATGGTGAAATACTTTGCTACCACATTTACAACAGAAACGAGTTTGAAGACTATTTGATAGGAAATACCAAACTCGAAACTGCAAGTAGCACAAGACATGACTTTGGCAAAGTTTACTCAGAAAATGAAGAGTTGTTCTTCAAACTCAATCTGCAAATAAGATTCTTAAAATAAATGGTTTCACTTAAAGAAGTAGAGAAATTAAAATCAATGAAAGATAGTAATGTGTTTAAAAAACACATTGAATATATTAGATTCCCTTTATTTAGAAACCTTGAGCCTAACACATTAATCAATTTTGATTATCCTATTTCTTTTTTTGTTGGGAAAAATGGAGGAGGTAAAAGCTCTACTCTACAGGCTCTCTATGGATGCCCATTAAATCATAGTCTTTCCGATTTTTGGTTTTCAACAGCTATTGACCCTATTAATGAATTGAAAAATAATAGAAATTGCTTCATATACGGATATAAAGAAGATGGAGAGATTATTGAAGTTTTAAAACAAAGAGCGCAACGAAAAAACAAACTTGATTATTGGGAGCCTTCAAGGCCCGTCAAGAAGTATAATATGGACACTTCTACGAGATTTTCACCGATTGAAAGAAACGTTGAATATATTGACTTTCGATCTGAATTAAGCGCTTTTGATAGCTTCATGTACTTCATGCCTTTCCACTCAAGTTCTTCAATAAATTCAAAACAAGATTATGTAAGAAGATACTCCAGTCGTATCAAAGAGGCCTTTGACACAGGTAAAGAAATCAAACATTTTCGGACTATAAAAAATAAACCCGTTGTAAAATTGACAATAAGTGAGATTGACTCAATTTCATATGTACTTGGAAAGAAATACAATGAAATAGAAATTTTAGACCATAAATTTTTAAAAAACTGGGGGTTTTCTGTCCGTTTTTCATCTCCTGTTTTACAATATTCCGAGGCATTTGCAGGCAGCGGTGAGACGGCAATTATTGTATTAATTCATAAGATTCACTCTTGTCCAAAAAACAGCCTGGTATTATTGGATGAACCTGAGACATCATTACACCCAGGATCTCAAATACGCTTAATGAGCTATTTAATTGAGCAATGTAAGAAGAAACATCTTCAAATAATTATTTCGACTCACTCTCCATTTTTTCTTGAAAAAATGCCTTCTAACTCAATAAAGGTATTTTCTACTAATAATATTGGAATGTTTCATGTAGAAAACAAAAGAGAACCAAAGGAAGCGCTCTATGAGTTGGAAATAGATATTTCTCATGATAAGACTCAAATATTAATGGAGGACAGTTTGGCATATAACATCATTGAAAGAGTGTTGGCAAAAATGGGTGAGGATATAAAGAATTCTTTCGAACTAAAATACCTTCCAGGGGGTGCCGATAGCTTAAAACAACGAATCGCAACACTTTTAGATTTTGAAAGGTTACCGTACATAATATTTGACGGTGACCAAAAAAAAATTGAACATCATGTTGATTTATCCTTACTACCAAATAATGAAATTGACACTTCAATTAAATTAAAAACACTATTAAAAACTCAAACAAATTGCTCAATAGACTTCTATGTTGATGGAGGTAATAATGACAATGAACCCCAAAAAATAGAACTTCTCAAAAAGTATTTTAAATATTACGAAGAGAGAGTTTTTTATCTGCCTGAAAATATACCTGAAGAAATTATTTGGGATGATGATAAGGCAAATGAAAAACTAAAATCTTTTCAAAAAAAAGAAACTAATCTCGATGAAAATATAAAGAATGGTGATGCCAAAGATTACTTCATAAACTTGTGTGAAGCTTTATATGGTGACAGAAAGCATTTAGAAACATTACAGATTGAGTTCATTATTAACTGGATTAATAAAGGCGATAATAATCTTTCGTTTATAGAAGAAGCATTAAACTCAATTCGACAACATGCTTCGTTATAACCCATACACATTTGCAATCCGCACATAACAGCGCTCAATCCAAAATTGCAAAAGAATATGTCTTTGTCAACGCTTTGACGAAAAATAAAAAAAACGCGAAAGCCTAATAATGGGTATAAAAACATAAGGCGGACAGTGGTTTCCCCAGGTTTTCGGTTCTTAGCAAGCTTTGTCTCGGTGGACAGGTATGCAGCTCCGAAATGCCCTTCGTTTCATACCCGAGACCGTTGGGCGTCATTTGAAAACACAGTACAATTAATGAAAATCAGTTTAATAATTTTGACTTTAATCCTTTTAACTTCTTGCCAAAGAAATGGACAAGGAAAAATGGAAAACTACGCGAAATTGACTTCAAAATTCGACTCAATAATTAACGAAAATAAATTTAACGATGTTATTTTTCTTTCAACCGATTCAATTGACATTGTAGGCTTCTCCCATAAATGTAGGCTTCCCCATAAATAGCATGATAGTGCATCCCAAGGTCTGTGTTTGAGATTTTTTTTTTGTGATTTCAGGATCTTCCCGTCCCTGAGTATATTCAAGGGTTTCTATAAGTTATCATCGCATTTATGTAAGATTGATAGATATATATTCCTTACCTTATAAGGTATTGGGCTTATATGCAATAGGTAAGGGTAGATTTGCCTCTGACCTTTTTATTGAGAATAGCTCAGGCCACTTGTGTTTGATATCGCCTCGCTTCGCCATTAGGGCCATGACAGCACTTACAGGATACTTAGAGGATAAACCTCCACGATTCATATTGCCTTAGGAATGCTATTGTATTGGGAGAAGATAGGTGGAAGGAGGGCTGATCGCAGGCTGGGGTGCAGATAAAGAGGTGCTGAGGTGAAGGGGAAATTTGAGTGAAATGGCTCATATGCGGCTATAGGAACCAAAGCAGTTTTTGGATAGGAGTAAATTATAATTTTAAAAGGGTTGGAGATGAAGAGGTTTCAAGAAATAATAAGATATATCTATAATGAGAATTTGGATCAGCGGTTTACCGAAAAGAAGTATTATGTGAATGATCAGGAGATTGACATAATAATTTACGATACGATCATCAAGGAGGATCAGCGCAGGAGTTTGGACTTTGTGGTGGTAAGTGAAAGTAGGTACGAGCATGTATTTGACAATAAGGTCTATATAGTGAAAAATCAATTTGACCGAAAATACTTCTCCATTGGCAAGCAAAAAGTCTTCACTCATATGGACCTATAAGGGGATTGAATAAGGCTGTTTTTTAGATAATAGCAGGCAGAATCCAAGTACTGTACTTAGTTATTGCGTAGATTTGGTACTATTGTTTAAGTAATAATTAATTGTAATTGAGTGAAGTATTTAGAAAATGGAGCTAAGCGATGAGTTTGGCAAATAAAAAGGTAGAGGAGTTTGAAAATTGGTATAAGGATCGATTGGTTCATCATGAAGCTGCCCGCCAATTTTTTTGTGAGCTTATCTCTGGCATTCCCAAAGTGGAGATGGTCCGGGGCAGGGTGAAAAGTTATGAGGAGTGCCTTGCCAAGTTTAGGAGGAAGTACCTTCCGATGATTGAGCCTCAGGAAATAGACAATGGAATTCAGGAATATATCACCGATATCATAGGAATAAGGGCGGTCTGTTTTTATTCGGACGAGGTGTATGAAATCCGCCGAAACCTTAAGAAGTTCTTCAAAGAAACGGATATATCTGATAAGACGGGGCAATTAGAAAAGACCGATGATAAGTTTGGTTATAAAAGTCTCCATCTGCAGCTATTGCTAAAAAATGGTCTTAAAGAGGTGCCAGGGGCAGATATTTTTAAGGGTGTTACGATAGAGCTACAGGTGCGTACGGTGATTCAGGATGCCTGGAGTATTTTGGATCATAAAATCAAATATAAGAAAAGCATTCCTCAGCATCTAAAACGCAGAATCAATCGGCTCTCAGCCTTATTTGAAATTGCCGATGATGAATTTTTGAGTATTCAGAAGGGGATCATTCAGGAAGAACTAAAGATCAACAAGAGGCTGAAGAAGGGAGGGAAGATAGAAACCGCCCAAGCCTTGGATGTCTTTAGGTTTTTGTTCGTGGCCCTGAAGCATTTTCCTGAGTATAATTTTGTGGAGGAAGAAGTCGATAGTTTCGTCCAGGAGATCTTAGAGATGAAAGATGATTTTACCGAAGGAGAGCTGTTTGAGGCTTTGGATAAAAACCTGATCAAAGTACAGCAATTAGAAAAGCTTACCATGCTAAGTTTTAGCCCATATATGGCCATCAAGTTTTGCCTACACCTATCACAGGTGGGGGACTTTGAGAAGATACTCAGTGCCGATCAGCTGGAGATTATCCAACTGCTGGAAACAGGCCTTCGGCCATAAGGCACTTTTAGCCCTTCCCGTTAGGAGGAAAGGGCCTTTTTAGAGCCTTGGTAAAAGGTTTATTTTAAGGTGTCTTTTCAAAAACTAGCCGAAAATGATCCATAATCTCTTTTTCAAAACAGATTTTATTGGGGCTGGTCTTAAATACCTCGATCTGATATTTAAAATCTTTGTCATTGATATTCGATAAAAATAATCGGAGGTATAGCCAGTATTTTTTAGGATGGAACTTCCTGAATCGCTGGCGCCACTGGCTGATCGTCTCGATATAATCCAGCCTTCCGCTACTTTTTGAGATGAGCTTAAAATAAGGGCTGGCATTCCGAATGACCATCTCATCTCCATAGGGAAGCCAAGATCCGGGAAACTGCGCCACCATTAAGGCCATGACATTTTCTGCGGATCCTTTGGGTGCTTTGAGATCCAGAAGTTCATAGTCAATCATATTTTTGCTAAAAACCATCGTTTGGATATAAGCCCTGCCTCCTGGCTCCAATAGGTCAGCAATAGACTGGAAAAAATTCTGATAGATTGTTTCTTGATTGCCATTTTTCCATTCCTCCACAGAGCAGAAGTGCTCCAGTCCTCCGATGCAGACGATTGCGTCGAATTTACCATAATCTTCAGGGAGGACGGTTTTGCAATCTTTTACCAAGACGTTGAGACCATTTCGCTGGCAGGCGGCAGCCTGAGCGGAGGAGAGGGTCAGTCCCGTACTTATGGCTCCACGCTCATCGGTGATATACCTTGAGAATGGACCCCAGCCGCAGCACATGTCGAGGACTTTAGATCCCTTTCGGATGTTTAGGCTGTCGGCGATGAATTTATGTTTGGCAGCCTGGGCTTCTTCTAGACTCATGGAAAAATCTCCATCATATTTGGCGCCACTGTAATCGCCAGTTTCACCTAAACTCAATCGAAAAATTTCATCTATGGTAGAATAGGTGAAATTGAGGTCTTTTGCATTTGCCATAACAGAAAAATGGGTTTTTGGTATTATTTATTATGTGTAAGAAATAAAAGGGCTTGCTTAAAATCCATTTGTATTTGATTCAAACGTTAAATTAGCGATTCTAAGCAGGCCCTCATTAGGAGTAAGTTTTTTAACCGGTATCTTACCTTTAGCTCCGAAAAATGGTTAGCGGAATTTATACTGTTCGGTTCTTGTTATTCTTCTCGATAAGTTCAGGATTAGGGACAAATTCCCTTTCGAAATACACCAACTCCTTTCGGTCTGGAAAATCAGGTGTTTTGCAATAATATATGGTATCTATATACCTCCTGATTATTAGTTTTAAGGTGGGATTGGCACTTGCATACACCAAATCGCCAGGATTATAACTGTTTTGCTTAAAGTCTTTGATCATTTCATTTTTTGTGAATAGGTATAAAGGTTAAAAAAAATAGATAGAACAATATTGCAAATACTTGATAAATAGTTACATATATCCCATATAGTTTTTCGGCTTTCTGTAGCTGGCATTGATTTTTAGCCTACCTTGTATAAGAGTGTCAGAATACTGCCAGATGAGATTTATTCCGCTAAAAATAAAAGCGATCCATCCGATGGATACTCCTCCGCTCAGCGGGTTTAGCTTCTATATTCAATGGTTTTAGGAGTGGATTTCAGCCAAATGAGAGCCTAAACCGAGGAAGAGCTTTGCGGGTAAGGAGCTGGCGAGATTCAATGATTGGCGTTTTGAGAAAGTCCCTCCACTAAAAAGTAGTGGAATTGGATGGTGTATTTGTCGATTGATTTAGGGTTTAATAAAGAATGCATTTACTAAAAATATGAAGCTATATATAAAATATATGGTCAGCCTAAGGTGTAAGATGGTGGTGACGGAAGAACTGAATAAAATGGGGATTCAGCATTATGGGGTTGAATTGGGGTATGTGGATATCTTGCAGGAAATAAGCAATGAAGATCGATTACTTTTGGGACAGAACCTGCAGAAGTCAGGGCTGGAGCTGCTGGAAGATAAAAAGAGTATTCTCATCGAAAAAATTAAAAATCTCATCATTGAGATGATTCACTATCAGGAGGAGCTGCCTAAGACCAATTACTCGGAGTATATAAGCGAAAAGCTGGGCTATGATTATACCTATTTGGCCAACACTTTTTCGGAGGTAAAAGGGATTACTATCCAGCAGTATATTATCCTCCATAAGGTGGAACGTATTAAGGAACTTCTGCTTTATGATGAGCTGACGCTGTCGGAAATATCCTATAAACTCCACTATAGCAGCGCCGCCCATTTGTCCAATCAGTTTAAGAAGGTGACAGGATTGACGCCTTCATTTTATAAAAAACTGAAACGCAAAAGGGATGAAAATCTTGAAAATATCTAATCACCAAAATTCGAATTTTCAGCACCTAGGATCCATATAAACAGAATCCGCTCATAAACCATCCTATTGCTATAGCGTAAGGACATTTCTCCCTGGTCGCGGGAAAAAATGCCAAGCCCTTGACCTGTGAATTGTGTAAGTTTAATAATATTGATGTAAGTGATGGGCGGGGGGATTTAGGTAGATTTCTTTATAATAAATTTACCTACTAAAGTCAGAAAAAATGTCTAAGGAAAAGGATGGAAAAGCCAAGTCAGATAAGAAGCTGCCGGCAAAGAACCTTAAAGAAAAACGGGCTGCAAAGGAAGCCAAGAGAAAAGAAAAAAATGATCGTGATTAGAACCCCTACTGAATGGAACTAGCCATTTAAGGGGATTTATACTTCACGGTTTTTTGTAGCTGTGATTCTAAAGGCAGCAAATACGTTTTACCAGCCTGTATTTAGTGGATTTGGCTGTTGATTACTGCCTTTTTGAGACTCGCTATTTATTTCCAATACGAATCTATCAGGACTTGGCCCATTTTAAATTACCCAGTGGATTTAGCTTTTTCTCTCGCTAATTTCAGGTTAAGGTAATTTGATTGGGCTGAGTTTTTTTTATGCCCCTATAGAATTGCAATTAGCGCCTTGCTGAAAACGCTGGAGTCGCTTTTGATTGATTTTCTTAGTCCACCTCAGCATTTTTTCTCAATCCCTTATTCTCCCTTAACCCCTTTCTTATCATTTATCGATTAACCACTTGTGGCGGTAAGAATATCAGGCAGGGATAGGTAGGGTTTTTTGGCCTAAACATTGGCACCGTGAATCTCCATTTTATTTATATTTCCAGCCTCTTTGTGGAGGTGGAATGCATGGAAAGTAGTAGGGAAGTCAGTGGAATTCTCATAAATGGATTGGGATTAATTTATTTTAAAATGTTAATTATTGCAGTAATTTAGTACATATATTGGTTGCTAATGAAGAATTTTTTAGATGTATTTCCTGAAAGGCCAAAATCTAGCTTCAAAAGTTTGGACTAGAGATATTTCTGGTTAGTTTACCATAGTGAATTTCAAATTTTGAATTCCTTAGGCCTACGTTTTTCCTAAGTCGCTTGCTCCAACTCTGCTGTATTAAGAAATATAATTAGTAAGAATTATTGTCATTCTCCTGTATGAATATCGAAGATAAAATACTGTTAAGAGAGATTCAAAACCGAAATAAGGCTGTTTTTGAAGCGGTATTTCATGACTACTATTCTGGCTTAATCCGATTTGCGGAGGGCATTGTCTTTGACGAAAAAGTCTGTGAGGACATCGTCCAAAACATTTTTTTACATGTATGGGAAAAAGCAGAGTTTCTGACCATAGACAGTTCTCTCAAATCCTATCTCTATAAGGCAGTGAAAAACAGGTGTTTGAATTATATTCGAAACCTTAAGATCAGAGATAAGCATAACCTTTTATACCTGGAAGCCTGCCTCAATGACTCCAATGTGGATTTTGGTGATTCGGAGATTCTCAGTCAGATAGAAGCCACCATCCAGGCTCTGCCGCCAAAGATGGCGGAGATCTTTAGACTCAAATACCTAAGCGAAAAGTCCATTCGTGATATCGCTCAGGAGCTGGAAGTCTCTGAGAATACCGTAAAGACACAGCTACTTCGCGCCAAAGGAAAGCTCCGTATTTCTCTGCAAGAATCCTTAAACCTTAATTTCCTCTTATAAATCGGCTTATTGTCACCCTTTGTACAGACTTGAGTGTCCTATGAATAGATGGATCGCAGGAAGATAATCGCTTGAGATCCATCTATTGCGAAGCCTACAACACAGATTTTGAGAAAATCACTATTTCTATTAATCAATTAATCAATAACCCTATGAAACTTCACATCAGCATCATTCTATTATTATTCCTGCTCAGTTCTACGCTTCTAATGGCCCAAAAATCCGAAGGGATGGAAGAAATGTGGGGGGACCAAAAGATGATCAAACGGAGTGATATAGGACAGAGAGCCGAGCTATTTGATGATAGTAATTATTCCATGTTCATCCATTGGGGGCTTTATTCCGAAATTGGAAATGAGTGGAAGGGGCGGACCTATTATGGCATTAGTGAGTGGATCATGAACCCTCGTCGAGCCAATATACCCGCTAAGGAGTATATGGCGGAGGCTGGGAATTTTGATCCCGTAAATTTTGACGCTATGGCCATCGCCCAGCTGGCCAAGGACGCAGGCATGAAGTATATTGTGGTGACGAGCAAGCATCATGATGGCTTTGCAATGTACGATTCCAAGGTCAATGATTTTAATATCGTAAAGGCTAGCCCTTTTGGCCGGGATCCCATGAAAGAACTTGCGCAGGCCTGTAATGACTTGGGCTTGGGCTTTGGCTTTTATTATTCCCATAATCAGGATTGGACTTTCCCTGGAGGAAATGGCGGCCCCAAAGTCAATAGTGAAGGTAAAGAAGTAGGATTTGATTATTATTTCAGAGAAAAGTGCCTTCCACAAGTCAAGGAAATCACCAGTCAATATGGGGAGATTGCCATGGTGTGGTTTGATACCCCGGGAAGTATGGAGAAGAAGTATGTGGAAGAACTGGTGGCTGTCGTGCGTGAAAATCAACCCAATGCTATGATTTCTGGGCGTGCAGGGCATAATCTTGGGGATTACCTCTCACTTGGGGACATGAATATCCCGGTGCAGAATGTGGGTGGTCTGTGGGAGACGGTGGATGTTACCAACGATTCCTGGGGCTATGCCTGGTACGATGAAAACTGGAAAAGTGCCAAAAGAATACTGAAGTCCACCATCTCCACGGTGGCTAGAGGAGGGACATATATGCTGAATGTGGGTCCTAAGCCGGATGGTACCATCCCCGAGGAAGCACAGCTTTCCCTGCGGGCTGGTGGGGAATGGATCAGCAGATATCCACAAGTAATCTATGCCGCAGATCCTTCTCCTTGGGGCCGTGCCCTACCTTGGGGAGATGTTACGGTGAATGAGGGCAAACTGAACTTATGCATTTATGATTGGCCGGAGGACGGAGAGATTTATCTGCCGGGAATGCAGAATACCATTCATTCGGCTGGCTTATGGGTGGAAGGGGAGCTGCTGAGATTAGAAACTAGCTCAAATGGCAGTTGGGCAAGAATTAAGCTGCCGGCTACCCGTCCTGAGGCTATGATCTCGGTGGTGGAGCTGGTTCTGGATGGTGAACTAGCCGTGAAGCAGGGTTCTTTCGTGGATCCTGTGTATGCTACTGAGTTATTAGTGGATTTTGCAAAAGCTGAAAACTGTGCCATCGAGGAAAAAAGATGGATGGAGAAGTTTGGTGAATGGAAGCATATCACGCAGGCTCATGAATGGAAGGATCAAGCAAAGGTGAGCTGGGAAGTGGACCTGATGAAGCCCGGGTATTACCAGGTGGATCTCAACTATGCCGGAACTGGCAGATTGGTATGGCGTATTGAGAATGAAGAAGGTGATTTGGTCCAAAATCAGCAAAACTCCTCCGAGGTATATGCTTATTTTGAAATGGGCTTATTGAAATTTGACCAGGCAGGAAAGCATACGCTCACCGTATCCCTAATCGATGGGGACAGAGAATCTGCTAGCCTTAAGGAAATGAGATTGACTCCCTTTGATAAATTAGAATGATTTATTTTGATTTGATTTTCCAACTAATGCGATAGGGGTGAGGTACTAATTTTAGCCTGAACATTTAGTCATAAAGACGGAAGGCATGATTGGTAAATAATACCAATCAAAGCTCCTCAAAAGTGCAAGGCCTAGGGGAATCATTTTGTACAAAGATCCTGAAAAGCTGTTTTAGCGAGATCTTCGCTAAACCAAATAAAGATATCAACTACTATAGGAGCCAGAATCCTCAGGTATTGATAATGAGAGCGATAGATTTATGGTGTTTTTAAACAAACAAAATTTTCATTGGTTTTTGGATATTGGTGAAATATTGACGGGGACTGGTTGTTTGTTTGCAATATGGCAAGGATAGGTCTGGTGAAAAGCAAATAATTTATGTGAAAATGGAAAATTATAAGTAGATATTCTATTTTTTTAATACGATATTTAATAAAGGAAAAGGGTTATAAATTTCTTATGAATGTCGAAGTACACCATATATATCGCTTCCGATTCTATGAGCTTTTTGGGCTTGGAGTCACTTGTAAAATTAGCGGCTTCACGGTTTACTGAGCGAGAGTATGAGGTAGTGAAGATCCCCAATGTGATGAGTGCTGCCAAAGCCCTGGAGACGGTGCTTGAAGCCAAAGACAATCAGCCCTCCATCGTGGTGTTCAACACCTCTCTGATAGAGGTCAGGGATGCTTTTATTATGAATGGCCTGAAATACAGAGTGCAGTTTCTCGATGTATTGGCTCCCATGGTGAAGGCCCTGGGGAATGTGCTAAAAATGCCTCCGGTGTACCAGCCGAGTTATTCCTGGCAGCTGGACGAGAAGTATTTTGAGAAGATAAATGCCATCGAATTTGCCATCAATAATGATGATGGCAGGAGTCTGGCTTCCCTCCAGAAGGCTGATATAGTATTGATCGGAGTGTCCAGGACCTCCAAGACGCCCCTGAGTATTTACCTGGCCTACCACAACTACCTGGTGGTCAATATTCCGCTGGTTTCTGTCCACAGCATTCCTGCGCATATATTCAAGATTTCTCCCAAAAAAATAATAGGCCTCACCATTCACCCCGATCGGCTAAGTCAAATAAGGACTGAGCGCAATACGAATATGGGCGTGGCTGGGGACTCGGCCTATGCTGATATGCATCAGATACTCGAAGAGCTGGAGCTTGCCGATAGTCTGATGAAGAAACTCGGCTGTCCCATCATTGACGTATCCAATAAGGCGGTGGAGGAAACTGCCGAAATCATCATGAAACTAACCACTAACCAAACCATAAGAAGTTATGAATAAGTACGTTTACAATTTTGCCGAAGGCAATAAGTCCATGAAGAAAACCCTGGGCGGGAAGGGCGCAAACCTGGCGGAGATGACGAATATTGGGCTCTCTGTTCCTGCGGGATTCACCATCACCACTGAGGCTTGCAATCAATACTTCAAGGACGATAATGCCATCAACTCTGCGATAAGAAGCCAGATCGATGAGGCTGTCAGCCAGCTGGAGCTACAGGTGGAGAAGTCATTTGGCGGCTCTCCCTGCCTGCTCGTATCTGTACGGTCTGGCTCGGTCATCTCCATGCCAGGCATGATGGATACGATCTTAAACCTTGGCCTGAATGACGAAAATGTCAAAGACCTGGGCGAGCGTACAGGGTCCATGCGGTTTTCGCTGGACTGTTATAGACGTTTTATCCAGATGTATAGCAATGTGGTATTGGAGATCCCCATGTATCATTTCGAATCCATATTGGTGGACACCAAAGAAAGAGATGGGCTCCAGTCGGATCAGGAGCTGTCTGTGGATCATTTACACGCCATCATTCAGGAGTATAAAAGGCTGGTGTTAAGGGAGACAGGAAGACAATTTGAGCAGTCGCCAAAGGAACAAATGTATGCGGCCATCGAGGCGGTATTCAGGTCTTGGAATAATGAAAGAGCAAAAATATATCGCCGGATCAATAGCATTTCTGATAAGCTCGGCACCGCAGTAAATGTGCAGATGATGGTCTTTGGGAACCTAAGTGATGCTTCCGGCACAGGGGTGCTCTTCACTCGTAACCCTTCCACAGGTGAAAATGTCCTGTATGGCGAATACCTTATGAATGCTCAGGGGGAAGATGTGGTGGCAGGGATTCGTACGCCTAAGCCTATCCAAAGCCTTCAAGAGCAGAATCCTGCGGTATATGATGAGCTGGTGGACTCTGCCCAATTGCTCGAAAACCACTATTCAGATATGCAGGACATAGAGTTTACGATCGAAAATGGCAAGTTTTACCTTTTGCAAACCCGTAATGGAAAGCGATCGGCTGCGGCAGCGGTGAAGATTGCCGTGGACTTTGTGAATGCCGGCATAATCAAAAAGGTCGATGCGATCAAGAATTTTGATGCCAATCAAATTGATCAATTATTGCATCCGGAGTTTGATAAGGAAAAGCTGGCGGCCGCCAAGGAGCTGACCATTGGCCTTCCTGCGAGCCCTGGTGCGGCCACAGGACAATTGTTTTTTGATGCGAAATCAGCCGAAAAAGCCCGGGAGGAAGGCAAGCAGGTGATCCTGGTCCGAATGGAAACCTCCCCCGAAGATATCAGCGGAATGATCTCCTCCAATGGCGTCCTGACCGCCAGAGGCGGGATGACCAGCCATGCCGCCGTGGTCGCTAGAGGAATGGGCAAATGCTGCATCTCTGGATGCATAGACTTGGAGATAGAGGAAGAAAATCGAATAATGAGAATCGGCGACCTCGAACTGAAAGAAGGGGATTTTATTTCCCTGGATGGAAGAACGGGGAAGGTGTATTTGGGACAGATGGAAACCACTTCCTCCAGCATCAGCGAGGATTTTATCCAGCTGATGGCTTGGTCCGATGAGTTCAGTAAGCTGACCATTATGGCCAATGCAGATACTCCGTTTGATGCCAGTAGAGCCAAGGGTTTTGGAGCTAAAGGCATTGGTCTTTGCCGTACGGAGCATATGTTTTTTGAGGGCAATAGGATCACTGATATGCGAGAGATGATCATGGCCGACACCGAGAAAGGACGCAAGATCGCGCTAGAGAAGCTGTATCCTTATCAGAAGGATGATTTCAAGGCCATATTCAAAATAATGGAAACCTATCCCGTGAATATCAGGCTGCTCGACCCTCCATTGCATGAGTTTTTGCCTAAGGGCAAAGAAGAAATCCAGGAAATGGCTAAAGCCTTAGGTATGGCCTTTGAGCAAATAGAAAAAGTGGTGGAGGATCTTCATGAGGTCAACCCAATGATGGGATTGAGAGGCTGCCGGCTGGGTTTGACTTATCCGGAAATCTACGAGATGCAAACCAAAGCCATCATAAATGCCGCTTTGGAAGCTAAAAGAGAAGAGGGATTTGTGCCAACACCGGAGATCATGATTCCCCTGGTGGGCAATGAACTGGAGCTGGCAAAGCTCAGAACTCTGGTAGAACGACTCGTGGCGGAGCTGGATCCAGATCAGGAATTGGGGCATGTGAAAATCGGCACCATGATAGAAGTGCCCCGTGCCTGCGTGGTGGCAGATAAGATTGCAGAATATGCCGATTATTTCTCCTTTGGTACCAATGATCTGACACAGATGACCATGGGCTTTAGTCGGGATGATGCAGGGGTATTCATTAGGAGGTACAGAGAAAAAGGGATTTTGGACTATGACCCTTTCCAGAAATTAGATCAGGAGGGTGTGGGAGCGCTGATGCGCATGGCCATAGAAAAAGGAAAGCAGGGAAATGCTAGTTTAAAAATCGGGATCTGCGGAGAACAGGCGGGAGATACTGAGTCGCTGAGATTCATAAATACCCTTGGCCTGGACTATGCTTCCTGTTCCCCTTTTAGGATTCCCAAAGCCCGCTTTGCAGCAGGGCAAGCCGGAGCCCTCCAAGCGGAAAGTCAAGCCAATGCAGTGTTTACCAAAGAATAAATCGGATGTTCGTTCATAAGTCAAATGCCAGCATCCAGTCCTTTTCCTATCCGGTGGGGACCACCATTGACCGCTTTATTGGGCAGCGCCAGACCGAGCATCCAACAGCGAAGGGAGAATTGAGCCAGTTGCTCAGGGATATCGTTTTGGCCTCAAAGATCATCAGTCGGGAGATCAATAGAGCGGGCCTCAGCGGCATAGATGGAATGACGGAGGAGGAGAATTTTCATGGAGAAAAGCAGCGGATGCTGGATGTCATCGCCGATGTCAGGTTTACCAGCGCCCTGATCAAAGGGGAGCAGGTATGTGCCATTCTCTCTGAGGAGCGTGAGGGGATCATTGATACGGGACATCCGGAGGCCAAATATATTGTTATTATTGACCCTTTGGATGGATCCTCTAATATAGATGTGAATATTTCTGTGGGAACGATTTTCTCGGTTTACCGGCGGATTTCTAAGCCAGGCGAGGCCTTTACCATGGAGGATTTTCTCCAGGCAGGCACTGCCCAGGTGGCCGCTGGCTATATTCTTTATGGTGCATCCACCATGCTGGTCTATACCACTGGGGACGGGGTAAATGGCTTTACTTATGAACCTTCCCTTGGGGAGTATTTTCTCTCTCATCCCAAGATCACTCAGCCAGAAAGTGGGGATTATTATTCGATTAATGAAAACCAACGGGAATCCTTTCCTGATCAGGTGAAGACCTATTTGTCCTCCTGCAAAAAGGATAATTTGAATACCCGATATGTGGGTTCATTGGTGTGTGATTTTCATAGGAATTTGCTCAAAGGAGGGATCTATCTGTATCCCTCCAGCGAGCAGTATCAAGATGGAAAACTCCGTCTTTTGTATGAGTGTAATGCTCTTGCGATGATTGCTGAGCAAGCATCCGGGAGCTCCATTGATGGCTCGCAACCCATCCTACGAATCCAGCCGGAATGGCACCATCAGCGCGTCCCCTTCTTTACGGGCTCCTCCAATATGATAAAGGATCTTCTAGGGTTCTCTACCTGATCTTTTTGGGATTAAAAA
>NZ_KB890758.1:0-125061 GCF_000373245.1 Echinicola pacifica DSM 19836 | reverse complement strand
CATCTTTACGGGCTCCTCCAATATGATAAAGGATCTTCTAGGGTTCTCTACCTGATCTTTTTAGGATTAAAAATAATTAAAACACTTCAAGGCAAATTCCTTAACGAAAAGGAGAAAGGCCTACGCTCATCCTAAAGCCAGCTTCATTATATAATTCTTATCTAAATACCTAAATGGCCATCCAGCAATGCCTTGGCAAGTTTTTTNGGGCTTTGGAGTTGAAGGTCAGTAAAATGGTTAAATCTTCAAATCATCAGCTTCCTAGCAGGTTGTAAGGAGGTGATTTATTTTTTTTGGAGAAAAAATAATATTTGTCACCCATGTCATAGTGCTTATGTGTCATTGGGTAAAACGATTAAACGGGTGAATAAAAATTCAGAGGAAATAGATTTTTCAATTATTTGGAAGAAGCTGCACTCCAGTCTAAATGAGGAAGAGGAAGGGCAGCTGAGCCAGTGGCTCGCAAGTCATTCGGATCATCAGGACTATTACAATAAGGTAAAGGTTTTTTATGAAAAAGGGAGCAAGTTTGAGAATGGGACTAAAAATGCTGGGGAAGCCTGGGCGGCTCTGGAAAAAAAAGATGATTTTCGGAAGCCAGGCAGGAGCAACCGAATAGTCTTTTATGCGGCAGCCGTCGCAGCCAATTTGGTGCTGCTGTGTATTGCCTATTTTGTATTTAAGCCCTACCTCACCGAACCAAAGGAAGTCAAAGCCCTCGCCAGCCAGATTCTGCCGGGCACTGACAGGGCCATATTGCTAACTGAGGAGGGCAGCTATGATCTCTCTTCCGGAGCTCCTCTGGCTCTGGAGGAAGGTGGGACGGCGGTGCGCAGTCAGGGAAACCAAATCCAGTATGATGAGGCCAATGGAGCGAGTGGGAAAGTGACTTTTAACACTTTATTAGTGCCTAAGGGTGGCCAGTTTAACCTGATCCTCGCAGATGGCACCAAAGTCTGGCTGAATGCAAATTCTCAACTGAAATACCCCACTAGTTTTCCAGGGGACAGCCGCGTGGTAGAGCTTCAGGGGGAAGCTTATTTTGAGGTTCAGGAAGACGCCAGGAAGCCCTTTAAGGTGCTGACAGGCGAGCAAGTAGTACAGGTGTGGGGTACCTCCTTCAATATCTCCTCCTATGAGGATGAGGAGGCCATTGCCACCACCCTAGTGGAAGGAAAAGTAGAAGTTTTTCTTACCAATTCCTCCGCCGGACACCAGATGCTGAGCCCAAATCAACAAAGCTTATACCATAAGAATGAGGCCAGTCTGGAGTCAAAAACAGTAGATGTGCACAAGTATATAGCGTGGAAAGAAGGATGGTTTGTCTTTCAGGACAAACCCTTGGTGGCCATTATCAATAGCCTTGCCAGATGGTATGACTTCTCTTTTGAGTTCAAGAATGAAGAGACGAAAAGTATCCCTTTTACCGGCAAAATAAGAAGGTATGAAGACCTTCAGGAAGTAATGGATTTATTGCAAAAAACTGGTGACGTGAAATTTAAACTGGAAAGGAGGAATATGATCATAGAATAAATTACCAACCATGGGACTTCTGTTTTTATCAGACACCCAAATAAACCCTATAACTATTTGTTTAAATTAAGCACTTAACAATTATGCTAAAAAAGCCCAATAACCTCCCCTTTTTCATGAGGGGTAAACTCTTATTAATAGTAAAGTTTGCTATTATAGTGCTATTGTCTAATGTGATGCAAGTGTCCGCAAGCACCGGCACGCAGAATGGCACCATAGCCCTGGACCTCCATCAGGTGACCGCCGAGCAGGTGTTCGAGGAACTAAAGTCGCAGAGTGATTTTAGTTTTTTATATCGTTCAGATCTCATCAGAGAAATCCCAAAACTCAGCATCAAAGTAGATAAAGTAGGAATAGAAAAAGTCCTCGATCAGGTACTGACTCCCTATCAGTTTACCTATGAAATACAGGACAAAACCATTGTTATTCGTAAGCAATCAAACCCCATAATAGATGAGAAACCATTACCTATAAGCCAAGTAGCCGTAAAGATCATTGGGAAAATCGTGGATGAAACAGGGGAAGCTCTGCCAGGAGTATCTATATTGGAAAAAGGCACTACCAATGGGACTGTGACCGATATCGATGGGAAATATGCCATCGATGTGGCCTCCGATGAATCCGTATTGGTATTCAGTTTTATTGGAATGAACACCCAAGAAATCCGTGTAGGTAGCCGACGCTCCTTAGATGTGGAGCTGATCGCCAATACGGAATCCCTCGATGAGGTGATCGTAATTGGCTATGGTACCCAGAAGAAGTCGGATCTTACTGGCGCCGTGGGCTCCGTAGCTGAGAAGGACCTCAGCGATCGTCCCTCTGCCAGCTTGAGCCAAAACCTCTCTGGACGTGTCCAAGGGGTGAATGTCTCCGTAAACTCCGGAAGACCGGGCGGCCGTGCCAATATTCGAATCCGTGGCAATACCTCAGTGAGCATCGCCAATGATCCCCTGTACGTGATCGATGGAGTGATCCTGAATGCGGGAGGCTTGGCCAATGGTAGTACACCAATTGACTATATCAATCCTGGCGATATCGCTTCTATAGAAGTACTAAAAGATGCCTCCGCCACCGCTATATATGGTGCCAGAGGTGCCAATGGGGTGATCCTCGTGACCACCAAGCGGGGAGGAAAAGAAGGAGGAAGAATCTCCTATGAAGGAAATTATAGTGTAGGAGTCCTGCCAAAGAAAATTCCATTACTTAATTCAGAGCAGTTCCTGGCAACGGAAGACCTGGCCTATCAAAATGCTCAAAAGTATGATCCTACAGGTTGGGCAAACGGCATCTATGTGGATCCAAAACTTAAGCGGACCGATCCTCGACTATTTGATGCCAACGGAAATCCACTTTATGATACCGACTGGCAGGAAGAATCCTTCAAGCCTGCATTTACCCAAAATCACCAACTGAGCGTGACCGGCGGCAATGCAGATGAATCCTACGGTCTGTACTTAGGCTATAGAAATGAAGATGGCCTGATGGCTGAATCATGGATGAAAAGATATTCTACCCGGTTTGTATTCGATAGCAAAGTGAAAGATTGGGTGAAAATCGGCGGCGTACTGAGCTATAATGACCAAAAGGAAAGCCAGGTGGATCCACTTGGGGGTGGAGGAATCATCGCCATGAGACAAGTATTGGAAGAACTACCCATCATCCCTGTGCGCTATCCTGATGGCACCTGGGCAGGAAATGAAGACTATCCGGGTATGGAAGGTGGCAATAACCCCATCCATGTGGTCAACGAAAGACTTTACCTTCTAAGTACCCAGACCCTCATCGGAAATGTTTATGCGAACTTTTATATTACCGAAGGCTTACAACTTCGCTCCAGCGTATCCACCAATATCATTAATCAGCGTACCGATTATTATGGTGGCCGAAGCCTAAACTATATTGCCAAAAACCAAAAAGGAGATGCCTATATTCGTAATGACCGTAGAAATTCCTGGCAGTTTGAAAATTACCTGACCTATGTGCGTGAGCTCAATGAGGATCATCATCTGAATGCCATGCTTGGATTATCATGGCAGCATGTGGACGATTTATACAGTCAGGCACGCGCTCAGAACTTTCAGGATGATTACTTCACCTTTAATAATTTGGGTGCTGGCGCCAATGCGATTCAGCCTGGATCAGGCACGACTGCCTATGGTCTGAACTCTTACTTTTCCAGAATTAACTATATTCTGAAAGACAAATACCTCTTTACCCTTACTGGCCGGGCCGATGGTTCTTCCAAATTCGGGGAAGAGAATCGTTTTGCATTCTTTCCTTCTGCCGCAGTGGCTTGGAGAGCTTCTGATGAGGCTTTCTTGAAATCCAGCAACTCAATTTCTAACCTGAAACTGCGAGCCAGCATCGGCCAAACGGGGAACTCGGAAATCACCGCTTACCAGGCCCTTGCAGGAATGGGGAATTATGCTGTGATCTTCGACGGACAGCGCGAAATAGGCATGGGAATCAGCCGTCTTGCCAACCCGGATTTGAGATGGGAAAAAACCACTCAGGTGGATTTTGGAATGGAATTAGGCTTTATGCAAAACCGATTCATGCTAGAAGTGGACCTCTATCGTAAGGTGACTGAAGATATGCTGCTTAGTGCTCCAGTGCCTTCCAGCAGTGGATATACCGTCGTGAGTCAAAACGTGGGAAGCATGGAGAACAAAGGAATTGAAGTAGGGATCAATACGGTGAATATCGAAAAGGGACAATTCTCCTGGAGCACCACCTTCAATATCTCTATAAACAAAAATGAGGTTACCGAATTGGCTGGCGGCTCTGATATTTTCTTGGGATCCACAATCGTTCGTAAGGGAGAGCCCGTGGGTTCGTTCTTCGGATTTGTGCATGAAGGCACCTGGAATTCGGATGAAGAATCCCTCGCAGCTGAATACAATAAGCGACCTGGAGATATCAAATACCGTGACGTGAACGAAGATGGCGTGATCAATGATGCCGATCGAGTGGTGATCGGAAAAGGTATTCCTGACGGATTTGGCACCTTCTCGAATACCTTCCGCTATAAGGGATTTGAGCTCCTGGTGGATCTCCAATATAGCTACGGCAATGATGTGCTGTTCAGAAGTAAGCACTCCGCTGAAGATCGTACCGGCATCGCCAATAGCTTCGCTACCGTCCTAAACGCTTGGACACCAGAAAGTCAAAATACCAATGTGGCTCAGATCAGACCGCTGGTGGCTGGGTATAATACCAATAATGACTCAGACCGCGTAAGAGAAGCTTCATTCCTGAGAGGAAGAAACCTGCTGCTTGCATACAATTTTAATCCTTCCGTTTTGGACCGATTAAATCTGCATAATCTGAGAACCTTCGTGTCTATCCAGAACTTCTTCTTATCCACCAAATATGAAGGTTACGACCCGGAAGTCTCCACTTCAGGAGCTGCTTTTGACCAGGGGGTGGATCTATATGCTTACCCTAAGCCAAGAGTATTTATGTTAGGTGTGAATATCACTCTTTAATCCCAAGCCTTACTATGAAAAGTATAAAATCAATACTATATAAATCCTCACTGATGCTGACCGCAGTACTTGGTTTTGGATGCTCGGACTTTCTGGATGAAACAGATAAGTCAAACTTCACTTTGGAGAATTATTTTACCAAACCTGAGCATGCCACCTCGGTGGTGAACTCCATCTATGAAAGCCTCCGGCCGATCACCGTAAGTGGTTTTGGTGGAGGAACCTGGATGATGACCGAGTTCGCCACAGGTCTTGCAGATACGGATTTGGGCCAGGCCCAAAATAGTTTGTTCATCAAAAACCTGATCAATAACTCCGATAATGGATACGGGCAAACCTACTGGACCAGTTATTACAGAGGTATTGCCAATGCCAATCTGGCGATAGCCGAAATTCCTGGAATCAGCATGGATGAGGCGGAGAAGAATGCACTGCTCGGTGAAGCGTATTTTATGAGAGCCTATTATTATTTTCACCTCGTACGTCTATTTGGAAATATTCCTTTGGTGACTGATCCTATCGATTTGACATCAGAAGATTTATTTGCCCCTCCTGCAGACCCTGCGGACGTATATGATAGGATAGTTGCCGATCTGCTGGAAGCAGAAAAGATGGGCCTTCCCATGCGGGATGCCTCCGGTCGTGCCTCACAGGGGGCAGTGAAGTCCCTGCTGTCTTCCGTCTATCTGACCATGGCTGGATATCCTTTACAGAGGGGGAGTGAGTATTATGCCCTGGCAGCAGACAAAGCCGAGGAGGTGATTAACTCGGGCACTTTTGACCTGTTTCCGTCCTATGATGATCTTCATGATCCGGCTCAAAATAACCTGGGTGAGCATATCTTTATGATACAATTTGCCCCCTATCTCATGGCCTCCACCTGGCAGGTTTCGATCATTCCTTATAATAGAGGGATCTCCAATTATAGCGCAGAGACAGGAGGGATATTTGCCGATGAAAACTTCGTCAAAGCCTATCCAGAGGGCGATAAAAGAGTGGAAGAAAAGGCCTTTTATTATACTAGCTATACCACGAGATCGGACCGTACTCAGTCCATTGAGCTGGGAGATTACTACCTGTTCAAGCACTTTGACGCCGAAGCCCAGACCAATACCACTAGTAGCGGTCTAAACTGGCCGGTGATCCGATATGCAGAGGTACTACTCCTCTTCGCAGAGGCCTCCAATGAAGCCAACGGACCAAATACCGCAGCCTATGAGGCCGTAAATAAGATCAGAAGCCGTGCCGAATTGCCAGCATTAGAGGGCCTCTCCAAGGAAGATCTGAGAACTGCTATTTGGAAAGAAAAATGGTTTGAGCTGTCCTTCGAAAATAAAACATGGTTTGACATGGTCCGCTTAAGACAAGCATATAATGTCACCACGGGCTTATTTGAGGATTATGTGGGGCACACCTTTGTGTATGGACCACAGGTCACAGAGAGAGAACTCCTCTTTCCTATCCCTACTGCAGAAATGCGGAATAATCATAAACTCATCCAAAACCCTGGATATTAAAGATCCATTGTCTGCAAAGACGCAAGGTGCTAATAACCTGAGCAGCATTGATTATATCCTTCTGCCAGCAAATAGAGCACCTTGTATGGGTTAAATAATTTAGTTGGGATAGTGAATCGCCTCATCAGCTGAGTTTCTTCTGAAACCTCAGTTGGTGGGGCTTTTTGTTTGGGCTTACCATAGAATGTCCCTCGCACTAGCGCATAGCCATTGGTGGCGAGAAATAGATTTGATTATATTTGGGGCAAAATAATTTATTGGAGCTTTTATATTCTTCTATGCGTTTTTTTAGTGCTTTATTTCATTCCGCTGGTAGTGTTTTTTGCTTGGCGCTAATGGCGGGAATGCTGTTGACGGCATGTAGCCAAGGTCCAGCTGAGGATTCTGAAAATTCAGCATCGGCGGGAAAATCCAGAAAGGTGATTATAATTCCCGGGGAGGATGAACCACTAGCGCCCGAGCTAATTCAAAGGGGGGAGGTGTTGATTTCCTATTCAGACTGCTATGATTGTCATCGAAAGGAAAGCGAGGGTAAGGGGCCATCCTTCAGCGATATCGCCAGAAGGTATCCCCGAAATCCGGTGTATATCGACCTGCTGGCGCGCAAGGTAATCTCTGGAGGCTTTGGTACCTGGGGATACCCCATCATGAGCGCCCATCCCAAGCTCCCCAAGGAAGATGCCCAGGCCATGGTCGCCTATGTGCTGTCCTTTGATAAGAGATAGAGCAAATGCCACATTCACAGTAGAGGATAGAGGCCTGAAGGTAAAAGTTGATTTCACTTTTTATACTGCACTTAGGAAGTATAAGGTGTTTTTTGGGAGGGGAAATCAAGTTTTGAATTTCGAAGTAGCATATTTACTTGGCGTATGGCCAAAGTGTTTGTGGAAACACTTGCTAAAGTATTTCGGATTATTAAAGCCTACCATATAGCTTATTTCGGCGATTTTGTAGTCACTTTGAAGTAAAAGCTGAGCGGCTCTTTTGAGCCTTACTGTTTGGATAAACTCATTGGGGGTAAAGTCGGTAATGGCTTTTATCTTGTCAAAAAGTATGGTGCGACTCATCCCCATTTCTTTTACAAATACAGGGATATCAAAGTCGGTATCGTCCATATGATTTTCGACGATCTGGAGGGCTCTTTCCATCAATTCAGCATCTGGCGAGCTTATGGTGATTTCAGAAGGCCTAAGGTCTGGTTTTATTTTATAGGCCGCCTTTAGTTTTTCACGTGTATAGAGTAAGTTTCTCACCTTAGCAATAAGCAGATCCATGGGGAAAGGCTTGCTTAAGTAGTCATCCGCCCCGGAGGAGTACCCTTCTCGCTGATAATCAAAATTGCTGCGGGCAGTCAACAGGATCACGGGGATATGGCTGGTGGTAAGTTCTTTTTTCAGCTGAACGCACATTTCTATGCCATCCATTATAGGCATCATCACATCTGAGATGATAATGTCCGGCGCTTGCGACTGTGCCGTCAGGAAGCCTTCCTGGCCATCCTGTGCTGTCAGTATATTGAAGTGAGCTTGTAAGGTGGATTTCATAAGAGCTAATAGTTCCTTATTGTCTTCCACCAAAAGCAACTTCTTGTTTTTGAGGTGAGGATCCACCGCATCTATATTTTCTGCGGTATTTATCGAAGAAAGCATATGCATGTCCAAACTGGTAAGTTCCTTGTCCAGCGCAGATTGGTGGAGGTTTTTGGGATGAGTGGGAGACCTAAAATCATGAGCTTGAAACTGCTCTTTTCCCAGAGGAAGGAAAACCGTAAAGGTGGTCTGCACATGAGGCACACTGGTCATGCTGATCTTGCCATGGTGAAACTCCACAATATTCTTGCTTAGAGATAAGCCTATGCCTGTGCCCGCATTCATATTATGTTGGCTGTCTTCTATCTGGAAAAATCTTTCAAATATCCGGTCTTGATACTCCAGAGGTATGCCTTTCCCATTGTCTTCAATGCTGATTTCCACCCCGGTAATCGGGTTATTGTCTTGGATAAATACACTGTTTTTTACCACAATGCGGATTTTTCCGCCCTGAGGGGTGAATTTAAAGGCATTGAAACATAAATTATAGGCGACCTTCTCCATTTGATCCATATCAAACCACAGCCTTTCGGGCAGGTCATCATCGAAGGCCAGCTGGAAGTCGATATGGCCCTGATTGGCCATGGCTTCAAAGGAGGTAAAGACATTCTGGATAAAAGAGCGTAGGTTATTCTCCTGCACCGACAGCCTCAGATGGCCAGTCTCCTGCTTTCTGAATTCGAGCAGCTGGTTGATAAGCTTTAGTAAGCGGGAGGCGTTATTATGGATCGAATTAAGCTGTTGGAACACCTGTCGAGGAAGGTCCTTTTGGCGGAGCAATTGCTCCAAAGGCACCTTGATCAGCATCAGGGGAGTTCTTAGCTCATGGGAGATATTAGTGAAAAACCGTAATTTTAGCTGGTTGATTTCCTCCTGCTTTTGCTTTTCTAATCGCTCGAAGCGCAGGTCGTTTTTCATCTTAATTCTAAAACCCACGATCGACTTAATAATGAAGGCCATGAGGATCAGAAATAAGAAATAGGCAATCAGCGCCAGATTGCTTTGATACCAGGGGGGCAAAATCAATAATTTTAGCTGGCGTTCTTCAGAATTTTGAAGGCCATTTTCAGAGGTGCTTTTTACTTTGAAGGTGTATTCTCCCGCCTTTAGATTGGAATAGGCCGCATATCGCCTCGTCGCATCGGTATATACCCAGTCCTTGTCAAACCCCTCCAGCATATAGGCATATAGGATTTTGTCCTGCTGGTTAAACTCCATTCCGCTAAACTCCAGCTCAAAGCTATTATGATCGCTATAGAGCTTTAGTTCATCAGTATAGCTGATACTTTTGCGCAATAGCACCTTGTTTTCTATGGTATCGCCAGGGTTTACGAGTTGATTGAGTACCCTTAGCTTAGTCAATTCGGGTTTATGCGGGCTTTTTGGCAGGCTGACCTGGTGGGGTAGGAAGGCGTTGAAACCATTGGTTCCCCCAAAATACATCTTGCCATTTGCCGCTTTGAAGGCAGAGCCCAGGTTAAATTCGTTGGACTGTAGCCCATCTTGGGTGGTGAAATTCTTGAAGGTTTCCGATTCAGGGTCAAAGGACGAAAGCCCCCTTACTGTGCTTATCCATAATTGGCCGCTATCATCCTCCAGCACAGCCTTGATGACATCACTTGGAAGGCCGTCATTTTCTCTGAAATGGGTAAATTTCCCCGTTTTACTATCCAGTTTATTTAGCCCGCCACCAAAAGTCCCAAGCCAGATAGTCCCTTTAGAATCTTCGAAAATGGAGGTGATAATATCATGGCTAATGCTATAAGGGTCGGAGCTCAGGTGTTGGAAATAGGTGAATCGCTGCGTGTCGAAATCATATCGATTTAGCCCACCGCCATAGGTTCCTATCCACAACCTGTTTTTGGAATCCACCAATAAGGCTCTGATATCATTGAAACTGGGGCTGCCAAAATCATCTTGGCGATGCATGAAATGCTGGAATTTCCCTGTTTTAGGATCGAATTTATTCAGCCCACCACCATTGGCCATTCCTATCCATAAGCTGCCGCCAGCATCTTCGGCGATGGCCCAAATTTCATCCTTGCTCAGTGTGCTGGTATCCTTTTCGTCATGGCGGTACACCTCATAGGTCTTTCGGCTTGGGGAATAGTGATAGAGTCCCTCGCCATCGGTACCGATCCAGATCTGCTGCTGCTGGTCTTCAAATATTACCTGGACATTTGTGCTTACCTTTTTGCTCTGCGGAGAAAGAGGAATGGACTCAAACAGGCTTCTGCCAGCCCTCTTTACGTTTAGGCCATCATTGAAAATGCCGACCCATAGGTTTTCATTCTGGTCCAGGAGAATGGACTTCACCATCTTGCCGGATAAGCTTCCTGGCGCATTGATGTTTGGGCGGTAATGCTCGAAGTGCTGGGCGGTGGGATTAATCTTATTTAGTCCTGCTCCAGAATACATTCCTATCCATATATTGCCCTCGCCATCCTCCAGCATGGAATATACGGACCTTCCATTGATGCTATAAGAATCACTTGGATTGTCATCATAGTGAAACGTCTGACCCGTATTGAGCTCGTGCACATAGACGCCACTGCCCAGGGTGCCGATCCAGATATTGCTCTGCTGATCCTGTAATATGCTGGTGATATTTTTTTCTCCTTGGCGGTCAGACTTAAGACCGAAGGGAAGAAAAATGCTTTTGCCCTTGGGCAAATAGAATAGCCCCTGGTTTTCGGTTCCAAGCCATAGGGTCTGTTGATGATCTTCATAAAATGACTTTACCGAGCGGATGGGCCGCCCCGATTGGGGAAGGTTTACCGCCTTGAATTCCTCAGAAATCGGATCAAAAATCTGAGCTCCCTGATCGTAAGTTCCGATCCATAGCTGGTGCCCACTATCCTCGAATACCTGCCAAATCTTATTGTCTGCCAAACCCGAATTGGCCTTGGTGAAGTGGCTGATGCTTAGGCTGGAGAGGTATTCTTCGGGACTGCTGGGGCTGCTGAGCTCCTCCATCTCCACCTTGAAGATCCCATCTGTCAGTGTGCTGATCCATAAGTTACCAAGATGGTCCAGAAGCAATTGGCCAGTTTTTTTGGAGTCGATTAGTTGTGGGCTTAGCAGGGAGTGGAAGGAAGAGGTGCTTGGATCAAAAATAGTGATTCCTCCACCCTCTGAGCTGATCCATATATAGCCATTTCTATCCTGGGCCAAGCCCCTGATGACATTATTGCTGAGGCTATTGGGCTTGTTGTATTGATGCTTATATACGGTGAATTGGTAGCCGTCGAATCGGGCCAAACCATCATCTGTCCCGAACCACATATAGCCCTTCTGGTCCTGCAAGATGGCCAGGATGGAGTTTTGGGGAAGCCCATCCTGGGAGGTATAATGGGTAAATTTATAAAATGGATGACCCGTGCCCTGAGCCATGATTGCAGAACATTTCAATAGCAATATTAATAGTAAATAGGAAATGAAATACGGTTTTGTCATAACTCCTGGAGGGCACTTAATGGAAGGACTAATCTAAATTTTTTCTCTGACTAATCGCACCTTATAGAAAAGTAAAATCTCATCTATGGACGATTGTAGTACCATTTCTGAACAATATTACACCCCCTCGGACTTTTCTGCCCCTATTACGAACGCCACTGTACCTAGTTGGAAATAGGCCTATATAGCTTTGTAAGGTAAGCACTTGGTCTATCGCTTCAGCTGTACAGCGTATCGAGTCTTATTATCATCATCTAATCATTTTCACCATTTTAAACCCAAAAAATATGTATTGGAACAATTACATTAAAGCCTTTCTGATGCTACTCCTCGTGCTTTCCTCTACAGGACTTATGGCTCAAGAGAGAAGTATCTCAGGAACGGTCTCAGACTCCAACTCAGGGGAGACAATCCCCGGAGTAAATATCCTCATCGAAGGAAAAAATAAAGGGACAGTTACGGACTTGGAAGGGAACTTCACCCTGCAAGCTCAGGCTGGAGACGTATTAGTGTTTAGTTATATCGGATATACTAGCCAAAAGATCCCGCTAAGTAATGAATCCAAACTGGAGGTGAGCCTAAAGCTGGACTCCAAGCAGCTGGATGAGATCGTGGTGATCGGCTATGGTGAGCAGTCGCGGGAAACGCTCACCTCCTCAGTGGCTAAGCTGGATAATAAGGTATTGGAAAATGTGCCTTTTGCAAATGCCGCTTCGGCCCTGAAGGGTACCGTGTCGGGGGTTCGGGTGCAGACTACCACAGGTCAGCCGGGAGCCGCGCCGAGGATTATCGTTCGGGGAGGGACTTCCATCAATAATCCAGATGGTGCACAGCCCTTATACATCATCGACGGGGTCATCAGAAATAATATGGATGACGTCAATGCAGATGATATAGAATCCCTGCAGGTGCTAAAGGACGCCGCAGCAACAGCTATCTATGGGGCCAGAGGTGCTAATGGCGTGGTGATCATCACCACCAAAACTGGCAAAGTAGGCAAAACCCTGGTTACCTATCGTTTTAATATTGGAGCCTCAGAACTCTGGAACAGGTACGATATGGGTTCTGCCCGTGATTATATTTATTTCAATAGAAAAGGCATATTGGCCACGGGCGAAAAGCATCCTGACCACCTGTTTAGGCTAAATCTGGCCAGCGGCTTTGGGACCGGCAATGACCTGACCAATAGCACGGCTTTTTCTCCTCAATACCTCAGCCCGGAAAATGAACATAAGCTCAACGAAGGATGGCAGCAGATGCCCGATCCAGCGGACCCCAGCAAGACTATTTTGTTTTCTGATACGGATTGGCAAGATGTGCTATTCAGGACTGCCGTGAGCCAAAACCACTATATCAATATAAGTGGAGGATCCGAAAAAGCCAGATACGATCTTGGCGTTGGGTACCTAGACAACAAAGGGGTCGCTATCAATACCGACTTTAAGAGGTTTACCACCCGAATGAATGGCGATATCCAAGTCAATGACAAGCTGGGGGTATATGGCAGAATGAATTTTACCTCCAGCTCCAATAGTCAGGTGTTTAGTGAAAATCAGTTGTTCCAAAGAGCATTAGGATTACCACCAACTGCCAAGCTATATTACGAGGATGGTACTCTGGCCTCCGGCCAAAACAAAACACAAGGAAATCCCCTTTATCACCTGAACAGAATCGACGCACTCAATGCGACAAATCGAATCACCCTGTCTGGTGGAGCAAACTGGGAAATCTTTAAGGATTTCACCTTTGAGCCTATGGCTTCCCTCTATTTTGTGCAAGGGACAACAAACAGTTTTCAGAAATCCTACTATAATACCCCCACGCAATTTATCGATTCTCGCGATGCTTCTGCTTCCAACTCCATTTATTGGCAGAAGCAGTTTGACGGGGTGTTCAGCTACCAGAAGTATATAGGGCAGCATAACCTGCAGTTTAAGGTGGGTGGATCTTATTATGATCGGAAGAGTTATAGTGCAAGCGCTTCAGGAAGAGGAGCGGCCTCGGATCTTATCCCTACGCTGAATGCCTCCTCTGAGCCCACCTCGGTGAGCAGCTCGCTGAGTCAGCAGGTGATTGTCGGATATTTTGGTAGGGTGAATTATGATTTTGATAAGAAATACCTCTTTTCCTTCACCACGAGATATGATGGAGCGTCTAGCTTAGGTTCTAATAATTATTGGGGATTTTTCCCAGGTCTGTCAGCAGGGTGGAACTTACATAGAGAGGATTTTTGGGGAAATATGCCCGAAGACATCACCTCGCTTAAGCTTCGAGCCTCCTATGGGGTGAATGGGAATATCGGGAATTTGTCGGATTTCCACGCTCAGGGATTATACTCAGTAGGAAACAGGTATAATGATCAGGCTGCGATCCAAAACAACCGAATGGCCAACCAGGATTTACAATGGGAGCGTTCTGGTACTTTTGATATAGGAATGGATTTAGGGCTGTTTGATAGCCGAGTGACGGTAATAGCGGATTATTATAATCGGTTAACGGATAATTTGCTGACCAGCCTGGAGCTGCCGCAGTCCACAGGCTTCAATAGTATATTGACTAATCTGGGTTCATTACGTAATGAAGGGGTGGAAATGGAAGTGACAGCCAGTGTCATACAAGGCCAAAAGTTCGGCTGGAATGTCTCGGCCAATGCTTCCTATAATATCAATACGGTGGTGGAGCTACCCGAAAATGACAATGATAACAACCGCATCGGAGGCATCTTTGTCTATGACCAGGGACTAGGGATCTATGTCTGGAAAGGTGGACTTCAAGAAGGTGGGCAGCTGGGAGATATGTTTGCCTATCAGCAGCTAGGTGTATATGCCACGGACCAGGAAGCCGCAGAAGGGGCATATGATGCCTTGGTGCCAGGCACAGACAAAAGTAAGTTTGGCGGCGATGTAAACTGGGCAGATTTGGATAAGAATGATTCCATAGATAGCAGAGATAGAGTGTATGCAGGGAATATATACCCCAAATGGACTGGCGGATTTACCAATACCCTGAATTATAAGAGCCTTTCTTTAACCCTTCGAACAGATTTTGCCCTCGGCCACACCATCTATCATGAGACAAGAGCTAGGTTTAATGGTCAGTATCAAGGTGATATCGGGATATTACAAGAGACCACCACTTCATGGCAAAATCAGGGAGACATGACCCAGATTCCTAGGTATTATTGGGCGGATCAGCTCTCGCAAAATAACTCCTTCCGCGGCAATACCTACTATTACGAGAAGGGAGATTACCTCGCCATTCGGGAAGTGACCTTGAGCTATAACCTTCCTAAGAAATGGGTGAGCGCACTGAAAATTGCAAATGTGAGAACCTACTTTACCGGGTCCAACTTATTTTATTTCACCCAATATACAGGGCTGAACCCCGAAGAGGGAGGAACAGATTCCGGAAGGTATCCGATTGCAAGAAACTTCCTGTTTGGAGTGAATGTCAACTTCTAACCCAAATCTAAAAACCATGAAAATTATAAAAAATAAAATAGCGCAAGCTGCAGCATGTTTGACCTTGCTATTGCCCATAAGCTCCTGTACAGAAAACCTAAAACTGAACCCCACGAGTGATATCACCGTGGCAGGGTTCTGGACCACGGAGGACAATGCCAAGGGCGCTGCCAACGGAATGTATGTGAGATTTCGGGATCAGGCGGCGACTGACCTCTTTACCTGGGGTGAGAGTAGAAGTGGTACACTGACTTATGGGCTGCAGGCCTCTCAGGGTTTAGAGCGGTATTTTGAGAATACTATAGATCCTAATTTTGCCGGGCCCACCTGGCTGCGAATGTACACGGTCATCCATGATGCCAATCTCCTTATCAAGTATGTTCCGGAAATCACCTTCACCCATGAAGAGGAAAAAAATGCAATTCTAGCGGAGGCCTATACCATGCGTGCCTTTGTGTACTTTACCATGGCCAAAACCTGGGGTGGGGTGCCACTGGTGACTCTCCCTACGGAAGGCTATGATGCAGAAACCACCTTCCGGACTAGAGATACAGTAGAGGATATCTTTGCTCAGGTCAAGGAGGATTTGAATTCTGCGCTGTCCTTATACCCTGACAATAACCTATCTGCCGCCAAGGCTACCTGGAGCAAACCCGCTGCTAATGCACTCAAAGGAGATGTCTTCCTATGGACTGCTAAGCAGATGGGAGGAGGAAATGCGGATATCCAAACTGCCTTAGAAGCACTTCAAGCCGCAGAAGTACCCGACCTTTCCTTGCAGGTAAACTATGACGATATCTTTCGCTATGACCATAAGGGAAATAATGAGATTTTGATGGCCGTACATTTTATGGACCTTGAGTCAGGTACCAATTATAATAGCGATATGTATATGCGCGATGATCAGATTCCGGCCAATGCGGATCCTGTAGTACTTGAGAAATTAGGTGAAGGTGGAGGTCTCAACCGCTGGGGGCCTTCTCCAGTGATTACCTCAGCTTTTTCGGCTACTGACCAGCGCAAGGATGCGACCTACTTAAGTATCACTATTCCAAATGAACAGGGACAGATGGTGCCTTATGCTCATGTGGTAACCAAATTTCGTGGATATTTAGATCCTTCAGGGAGGAGATTCCTTGACGATGTGGTCCTATACCGATATGCAGACCTTCTCCTGATGATTGCCGAGGCCAAAAATGCCTTGGGACAGGATCCTTCAGAGGAGATGAATAAGGTAAGGCTGCGAGCTTACGGGGAAGATTTTGAGGCCCATCGATTTGTGGATATGGAGCAGGAAGCCAATGATGAAGCAATCCTCGAAGAACGACTGCTGGAATTGGCTTTTGAAGGGAAAAGATGGTGGGACTTGCTGCGCTTTGATCAGGCCTTTGCTCAGGTGCCTTCCTTACAGAATAGACCGAATGATCAATTCCTGAAGCTATGGCCTATTTCACTTAGCACCATTAGCTTAAATTCCAAAATCACCCAAAATCCAGGGTATAGAAATTAATCCTATCCGTACAAGAGGTGAGCCGCTCACCTCTTGTACTTTAACTTTCCATTATGAAATTTGAAAAAATAAAAGGGCTTATCGCCGCGACCTTCACGCCATATAATAAACATGGAGAGCTGAATCTTTCACAAATTCCCTCCTTAGCTCATTCCTTGAAATCACACCAGCTAGCAGGGGCATTTATAGCAGGCACCACCGGGGAAGGCGCTGCTTTGACCCTGGAGGAGAAGATGAAATTGTTCGAAGCCTGGGCGCCATTCTCTCATAGCAATTTCAAAATAATGGCCATGCTGGGAGGGACCAATCAGAAGGAAGCGATCTTACTCGCGGCAAAAGCTCGGGAGCTTAAGTTCCATGGAATTGCCCTCACGGCTCCCTATTATATGAGGCCCAGCACGGTAAAGCAATTGGTGGATTATTTTGAGCCTATTGCCGAGGTAGCCCCACAGCAAGCGTTTTATTTCTATCATATCCCTTTATTGTCAAAGGTCGATCTTCCTATGCTGGACTTTTTGGAGGAAGCGGGAAGGCGGATTCCCAATTTTGCGGGTATCAAATACACCCATAATGACCTTATGGAATTTAATCGCTGTCTCCGATATGAGCAAGGTAAATATGACCTGCTCTGGGGTTGGGATGAGACGATGCTAGCTGGGCTGGCCATGGGCGCAGAAGGGGCAGTAGGGAGCACCTATAATTACGCCGCTCCCCTCTATCATTTGCTAGCGGAGGCCTATAAAAATGGTGATATGCTGGAGGCTAGAAAGTACCAGGAAAAATCAATTGATATGATCAGTCTCTTTAGCGAATTTGGTGGGGCAGCCTGTGGGAAGGCCATCATGAAGCTTTGTGGGCTGGATTGCGGGCAGTTTAGATCTCCGGTAAAGCAGCTCCGGGAGCAGGATTATGAGCAATTACAGGGGAAATTGGAGGCCCTGGACTTTTTCCAGTTTAGCGTAAAGTCAGAGCAGTCATAGAAGGCCAGAGTGAAACCAAGTAAGCCCATTAACCATTAATTCATGAAAATTTTTGTCTATTTATCGAGTATTCTTCTTTTACTAGTCTCTAGCGCTCAGGTGCACAGCCAGGAGCTCCATAAGGACGTGGGGAGCTTTAAGTTTAGTGATCTGCCGGATTTACCCAGAGAGGAAGGCGACAGCCTGGCATTTGGCTATGCGGGGATGTTTGCGGGGGTACACGAGGAGGTACTTATCTTGGCTGGAGGGGCAAATTTCCCCAATAAACTTCCCTGGAAGGGCGGTGAAAAGCACTTTTCTCAGCAAATCCACGTGCTTGAGAAAACCTCCTCTGGCTATGCCTGGGTGGAAGGGCTGACCTTACAGCTGCCCGCAGCCGTCGCCTATGGTACGAGTATTTCCACTCCTGAGGGCCTGCTATGTGTGGGTGGGGAGAATTCCAATACGATATTTCAGACGGCTTTTATATTGAAGTGGAATCCCCGAGATCGTCAGCTAAGCTTACATTATTTACCCGACTTACCCCTTCCGATTAGTAATGCCAGTGGAGGAGTGATCGGTACCCAGGCTTATGTGGCTGGAGGTGAAAGCAAAGGAGAAGGGTCGGCTCGGTCGGTTTCTCAGGCGGTGTATCGTATCGATTATTCAAATGCTAATCCCGCTTGGGAAGACTTGCCCACCTGGCCGGGCAAAGCCCGGTCTCATGCCGTGTCTGTCGTCCAAAGCAATGGCTTAAACGACTGCCTTTATTTGTTTGGCGGTCGCCAAAGGACTGCTGAAGGGCTGAGCGAGCTCTATAGCGATGCGTTTTGTTTTGATCCCACAGAGGATCAGTGGACCAAAATCAGTGGAATTCAAGACGAACAAGGCAATCCAATGACCTTATCTGCCGGCACAGGGGCTGCCCAAGGTGCGGGACAAATCGTCCTGTATGGGGGAGTAAAGGGACAGACTTTCAATGTACTGGAAGGACTTGGCGCCAGCCTTGCTGCCACCATGGATTCGGTGAAAAGAAGGGAGTTGATAGAAAAACGGGATGCTATTTTGGAGAGCCATCAGGGTTTTGATCGGGGAATTTTAATCTACCATACGGTGACTGATACCTGGCAATCGGCAGGAGATCTTCCTTACCAGACTCCTGTCACCACGACGGCGATCAGGTGGGGGGATAAAATTATCCTTCCTTCGGGAGAAGTTTCCCCGGGACTCCGCAGCCCTGGCATTCGTGCGTTGAGTTTTGAGAAAATCGGTGGATTTGGATGGGTGAATTATACAGTGTTGGGGCTTTATCTGGGCTCATTAGTGCTTATGGGATTGCTGATTTCTGGCAAACAACATACCACCGAAGATTATTTTAAGGCTGGTGGTAGGGTACCTTGGTGGGCGGCAGGAATTAGCATCTTTGGCACTCAGCTGAGTGCAATTACCTTTATGGCGATCCCCGCTAAGACCTTTGCCACGGACTGGACGCTATTTTTCCTACTGATGACCATCATTATGGTCGCCCCAGTGATCATTTTTATTTTCCTGCCTTTTTTCAGAAGACTGAATATTACCACCGCATACGAATACCTCGAAATGCGCTACAACCGCACCGTACGGCTGATCGGGAGCATCCTCTATGTGGGATTGCAGCTGGGCAGGCTAGGGATAGTTTTACTCTTACCTTCCCTGGCTTTGGCCGTTGTGACAGGCATCGACGTGTCCATTTGTATATTAATTATGGGCTTACTGAGTATTTTATATACCGTCCTCGGAGGGATCGAAGCCGTTATTTGGACCGATGTCATTCAGGTGGTGGTTTTACTTGGTGGAGCCTTGATCTGTTTAGGATTTATATTTTACGAAATTCATGAAAACCCTCAGGACCTGTGGGCGATGGTGAAGGAAAATGAAAAGAATAAGATTTTTGATATGCGACTAGACTTTACAGGGACGAGCTTTTGGGTGGTGCTGATTGGAGGACTGGCGTCCAATATCGTTCAGTACGGAAGCGACCAGACCGTCATCCAGCGATATCTGACCACCAAAGACGAGAAGACAGCCGCAAATGGAATCACCACGGGCGCATTGATGGCCCTTCCTTCGGCCTTGATTTTCTTTACCATGGGTACGGCCTTGTATTTGTTTTACAAAATCCATCCTGCCGAACTCAGTCCTGCCGTGGGGAATATGGACAGCATTTTCCCTTTCTATATTGTCACCCAACTCCCTACTGGCTTGTCGGGACTGCTGATTGCAGCGGTTTTTGCGGCGGCCATGTCCAGCCTTGATAGTAGTATGAATTCGGTGGCGACGGTGGTGACCACCGACTTTTATAAGCAATGGTTTCCTAAGGATATCCATGGAAAAAATACCCTGCAATTTGCAAGATGGGTTACCATCGTGGTTGGGGTGTTTGGAACCGGCTTTGCCCTAATCATGGCAAGCCTAGGATTACCCTCTCTCTGGGATCAGTTCAATATGATTATCGGCTTCTTTGCCGGTGGACTTGGTGGAATTTTCCTCATCGGAATGCTGTCCAAGAAAGTCAATGGAAAGGGAGCTTTAATAGGCCTTATCCTCAGTGCAATCGTGCAGATCGGGGTGAAGTTTCATACCGACTTAAGCATTCACCTTTATGCCCTGACTGGATTGCTGAGCGCAATAAGTTTTACCTACCTATTTAGCTTATTCTTTACCGATTTCAAGGACCTAAAGGGCCTTACCATTCATACCCTGAAAAAAAAGGATAAATAGGGCCACGCAAGAAAATTAGAATAATAATAAACGAAAATAACTGATGAACATGATCAAATCTCCTGCAATTTATTTGTCTTTCCTTTATAGCCTTTTGATGGTCCCTTTGGGACAATGTACCAGCAAGGTCATCGGCAATGGGAAATCCGTACCACTGACCATAGATCAGAATGATATTCCATTGATTAAAGGTCAAAGCAATAAGGTGCTAAGCCTTGACTTTACCTTGGAGCAGGCGGATATCCTGCAGGACCTGGTAGTGGAGATAGAGGGGCAGTCTGTCATAGATTCATTATGGCTCTATGACCGGACGGATGCAGAGCAGGAGCCAGTGGTCCTGATCAGTCTGGGAGAGCCGGATAAGCATTTGAAAATAACAATGAACAGCCCCTTAAAGGCAGGTCCTCACCAGCTGGAACTTCACTTGAAGCCAAAAGAGGAGGCCTCGCTGAAGGAGACGATAAACTTAAAGGTAAAAGAGCTGAGGTTAAAACAAACCTCCTTAGCACTTTCTCCAGGGACATTTCAGCCCTTGCGGCTAGCCACAAGCCTGAGGACGGCAGGGGATGATGGGGTAGCCGCCTACCGAATTCCCGGATTGGCCACCACCCTCCAGGGCAGTTTGATCGCAGTATATGATGTGCGGTATAATAGTTCGGTGGATCTTCAGGAGGATGTGGATGTGGGCATGAGCCGCAGTACGGATGGAGGAGAGTCTTGGGAGCCGATGGAGATCATCATGGATATGGGCGAATGGGGCGGGAAGCCTCAGATAGAAAATGGCATTGGAGACCCTGCTATTTTGGTGGATCCCACCGATAATACCATTTATGTGCTGGCCCTATGGCTTCATGGCAAACCCGGTGAAAGAGCTTGGTTTAGTTCTGGACAGGGAAATAGCCCCGCGGAGACTGGCCAGCTGATGCTGGTAAAAAGTGAGGATGATGGCAAAACCTGGTCTAGCCCTATTTCTATTACGGACCAAATCAAAAAAGATAAGTGGAAGCTGATGTTCAATGGCCCTGGTAAAGGGATCACCATGCGGGATGGTACCCTGGTTTTTGCAGGGCAGTTTAAGGACGAGAATGATTTGCCTCATAGCACGATCATATATAGTAAGGACAAGGGCGAATCTTGGCATATCGGGACGGAGGCCAAGCCTAATACCACGGAGGCTCAGGTGATAGAGCTTAATGATGGCAGCTTAATGCTCAATATGCGCGATAATCGTGGCGGATCTAGAGCGATAGCCATCACCAAAGACCTGGGGGACACCTGGGAAACGCATCCTTCCAGCAGGTCGGCATTGGTAGAGCCTGTATGTATGGCCAGCCTGATTACCTATCCGGAAAATAGAATTTCCGAAGAGGCCAGCTATTTATTCTTCTCAAACCCCGCAGCAAGCGACGGAAGATATAATATGACCATCAAAGCAAGTAAAGATCAGGGAATCAGTTGGAATAATGGGCTACTCTTGGATGAAGGCAAAGGATGGGGCTATTCCTGTCTGACAGTGATAGATGAGAGCCATCTGGGCATCCTCTACGAAAGCAGCAAGGCGCATATGACCTTTCAGATTATCCCTATATCTGAGCTGGAAAAATAACGCATAGGAATACATCCATTAAAGCCAAACTACTAGCAAGCATGAAGACAATGAAACAGTGGAGACCAGAAGAATATAGTAAGCTATATCGTGATTCGCTTTTGGAGAATGTGATTCCTTTTTGGGAAAAGCATTCTCCGGACTGGACAAATGGCGGGTATTATACCTGTCTGGACCGGCAGGGGAATGTGTATGATACAGACAAGTTTCTTTGGCTCCAAGGCAGGCAGGCTTGGATGTTCAGCCTGCTTTATCAGCAGGTGGAGCCCCGTGAGGACTGGCTTGCCATGGCAAAATTAGGAATCAGCTTTCTCTCCAACTATGGAAGGGATCATAATGGGGATTTTTATTTCTCACTAACCAAGGAGGGGGCGCCCTTAGTGCAGCCTTATAATATTTTTTCCGATTGCTTTGCCGCCATGGCATTTGGGAAGTATGGCTTGGTGTCTGGAGAGAAGGTTTATACGGATCAGGCCGTAGGGATTTTTCAACGTATTCTTGAGCGTCAGGCAAACCCCAAAGGCAAGTATAATAAGGCTTTTCCAGGAACCCGCCCACTAAAAAACTTTGCCTTGCCCATGATTCTCAGTAATCTCTGCTTGGAGCTGGAGTCCCTGCTGCCCTCTGAGATGGTGGAGAAAACCCTGGATGATTGTATCCGGGAGGTAATGGTGAATTTTCTGGACCCGGAGACTTTGCTCATGTTCGAAAATAGGACCTTAGAAAATGAATTCTCTGATACCTTTGAAGGTCGTCTGTTGAATCCCGGACATGCTATAGAGGCCATGTGGTTTATGATGGATATTGCCAAAAGAAGAGGCGATCAGCAGCTAGCCGATAGAGCGGTGGAGATCATGCTCAAGCAGCTTGAGCGGGGCTGGGATAAAGAATATGGGGGTGTTTTTTATTTCCTTGATAGCAAGGGCCATCCTCCCCAGCAGCTGGAATGGGATCAGAAATTATGGTGGGTTCACCTGGAGACCTTGGTCGCTCTTGCCAAAGGCTATGAGCATACAGGCAATCCGGAATGTATGGCTTGGTTTGAGAAAGTACATAATTATGCCTGGGGCAAATTTTACGATCCCAAAAATGGGGAGTGGTTTGGCTATCTTAATAGAAAAGGCGAGGTGCTGCTCGACCTAAAGGGCGGGAAGTGGAAAGGCTGCTTTCATGTCCCAAGAGCTTTATTCCAAGTATGGAAAAGCCTGGAGAAAGGTCTGAGGTAAACTTGATGATTTTCTGCCGGTTAAATAATGGTTTTTAGGAAGGGGCTGATTAAGCGGGACTTCAGGACTCAATTTTAATGATTAGTATGAAGAATTATATTCTAAATAAAACCAATTGGAAAAGCCTGCAAGAGGAGCAATTTGGTATCGCATTATTGCCTTGGGGGGCAACAGAGCCTCATAATCTCCATTTGCCTTATGGGACGGATACCTTACAGTCTGAGAAAATAGCTGAGATGACAGCCGCCAAAGCATATGCCGAGGGTACAAAAGTCATGGTACTTCCTGCCATTCCTTTGGGGGTGCAAAATCCCGGGCAGGTGGATTATCCATTTTGTCTAAACACCAGCCCAGGAACCCAACTGGCTATTCTTAGGGATATTATGACTTCTTTGGATCGGCAGGGGATAGCCAAATTGGTGATCATCAATAGCCATGGAGGTAATGATTTCAAACCGCTTATTAGAGAACTTCAGTTACAGTTTGAAACTTCTTTTATTGGCCTTATAGATTGGTTTCGGGTTATGGAAAATAAGGATTATTTTGATGAACCCGGGGATCATGCTGGAGAGATGGAGACCAGTATCATGCAATATTTCTTCCCTGATGATGTGCTACCGCTGGATCAGGCGGGGCTCGGTCAGACCAAGGCCTTTGGGCTGAAGGGCCTGAAAGATAAATTGGCTTGGACTCCTCGCAATTGGCAGAAGGTAAGTGCTGATACGGGAGTGGGAAATCCCCAGCGGGCCAGTGCCCAAAAGGGGGAGCGGTTTCTGGAAGCCTTGACGGACCAGATGAAGGCGTTTTTGGTGGAATTGGATCAGGTAGCACCACAGGATATTTACTCCTCATAAACATTTCTGATGATGATAAACTCCCTGCTTTGGAGAAGACTTAAGGAAGTTTCCTTCCTGATGATACTGATACTTTGCATGTCCACAGCCCATGCCCAGCCCCCCATCAAGGTGGCTTGTATGGGGAATTCGGTTACCTATGGTTTAGGAATAGTGGATCGGGAGCAAAATGCCTATCCGGTGCAGTTGCAGCAGTTATTGGGGGAGGATTATCAAGTTAGGAATTATGGACACAGTGGGGCCACCCTGCTTCGGCAGGGGCATCGGCCTTATGCGCAGACTGAGGAATTTGCCGCGGCCCTGGCTTATGGACCAGACATAGCTCTGATTCATTTGGGCTTGAATGATACCGACCCACGAAATTGGCCGGATCATGGGGGAAACTTCTTGGCGGATTATTCCTGGCTCATTGCTCAATTGAGAGCGGTTAATCCCCAAATGAAAATTTATATAGCCTTATTGACACCCCTATATAGCGAGCACCCACGCTTCAAGTCTGGAACCTATGAATGGCATAAGGAGATTAGGTCCGAGATCCGGCAGGTAGCCCAAGCCAATGAGGTGGATTTGATCGATTTTTTTCAACCATTAATTGGTCGGCCGGATCTCTTTCCTGATGCTATTCATCCCACCGCGGAGGGCGCAAAAATCTTGGCTGCCACGGCCTACAGCTCCTTAATAGTGGAGGGTGGAGGATTACAGCTTCCTGATTTCTTCAGTAATGGTATGCTCCTCCAACGTGGCGAAAGGATACGGATAAATGGGAAGGGGACTCCTTCAGAGACGGTATGGCTAAGGATGCAGGGCAAGGAAATAAGCGTACAAGTCAATCAAAATGGTCAATGGGAGCTTTTTTTGACAGAGATTCAGCCGGGAGGACCTTTTACAATGGAGGTAATCCATGCCACCGATACCATCAGAATGGAGGAGATCTGGGTGGGCGATCTGTGGCTATGCCTGGGCCAGTCAAATATGGATTTTCCCCTTTCTTCATCCAGCTCATGGCAGATAGAGCAGGCAACAGAGAAGCCTGAGCGTCTAAAACTCTTTAAGTATAATGCGATTCAGCCAACAGATAATAGACTTTGGGGGGATTCTACCCTTATGAAAGTCAATGATCTATCGTATTTCCAAGGACAATGGAATAGTGAAAGAGAAACTTTTTCGGCCGTCGCCTACCATTTTGGAACCGACCTTATAAAGGAAATGGACATTCCGATAGGATTGGTGCAGATTTCCCTTGGAGGAGCTCCCATAGAGGCCTTTGTGGATAGGGAAAGTCTGTGGGAGGATGATTTACTGGTGGACCTGTTCGATGACTGGCAAAACTCTGATTTTATTATGCCTTGGGTGAGGGAAAGGGCCGCAATGAATACTGGAGAGGGGTATGAGGGACAGCAGCGGCATCCTTATCAGCCCTCTTATATTTATGAGGCGGCTATTAGCAATATGACTCCCTTCGGGATAAAGGGAATCCTATGGTACCAGGGAGAAAGTAACACCCATAACCCTACTTTATATAAAAGGCTTTTCTCGACCATGGTGGATAGTTACCGTAATCGCTGGGCCAACGATTCACTTCCCATTTACCTGGTACAGCTCCCTGGTATGGCACGTCCCTCCTGGCCAAAATTCAGGGAAATGCAGCTGGATTTAGCCCAAAGGGATCCATATACTGAAATGGCGGTGACCTTAGACCTGGGCGATTCCCTGGAGGTACATCCGAAGGAAAAGAAGCAGGTAGGTGAGAGGCTAGCAAGACTGGCCCTTGCCAAAACCTATCATAAACCTCTTCCGGCCGATGCTCCAGTGATCGATTCCATCCAGGTATTCCCTGAGGAACTTATAGTTTACTTTAAGTTTAAGGAAGGATTACAGACACTGGATGGAGGGGAAGTTCTAGGATTTATCCTTGAGGATACTAGAGGTCAGTCGCTATGCGTCACCGGCAAAATCCGAAATGAACAGCTGCATCTGCCCATTCCTCCGCACTTTGAATTGCAAAAAGTGACCTATGGCTATGAGCCTTATACCAAGGCCAACTTAACCAATTCCTCGGGAATGCCAATGAGTACCCAGCACTATTCCCTCAAAGGATCAGGCCACATCAGCCAGGAATAAACTTGGTAAAAATTAGATCTTATTTTTTATAATATTGGTTAAATTGCTGAAAGAGAAGGGTATAGTGAGGCAGGTTTAAGTTATTTTGTTTATTATTGGACCTCAGTAATATAAAAGCTCTTTTTTACCATGAGGCTTGCTGATAGCCTCCTCATCGCTATGGTGGGACTTACGATACTCCAAAATCAATATGAGCAATAAAAAAGTGAAGCGGATAGCTCGAATAATTTTTATAATTGTCAGCATAGGCTCATTGTATTTTGTGCCTTGGATACTGGTTAAAGCATGGATAATGCCACTGCCTGCTACTGTGCAGGAGCAACTTGAGCAAGCCATTCTATATGATTTTGATGGAATAATTGTCTATGTGGATCAGGCAGGAAAGCCTCCGGCTAGCTATGCAGCCGGTTGGCATAATCGAGAGGATAAAGTGCCAGCTGATCCCCAGGCTCTGTTTAAGATAGGAAGTATTACCAAATTATATGTGGCCGTGGCGGTGGCCAAATTGGTCAATGAGGGACGTTTATCCTTGGATGCTAGCCTGGCGGATTACCTGCCTGAGCTAGCTGGAAGAATAGAAAATTCAGATAAAATTAGCCTGAGGATGTTGGTGCAGCACCGGACTGGCATACCCAATTTTACCGATGTCCCCAATTTTTGGGTCGATCCACCCATCGATGCTGATGAGCAGCTGAGGCTGGTACTGGACCAGCCGGCAGACTTCGCCCCGGATGAGGAATACAGGTATTCGAATACCAATTATCTGCTGATAGGCAAGATCCTCGATAAGGAATTGGGGTATAATAACTATGAGTATATCAAGGAAGAAATATTAATTCCTTTAAATCTAAACCATACCTTTGGTTCGCTAGATGAAGTAGCTATTGACGAGTTGATGGGAGGCTATTATGTGGGAATTGAGGAGGATATTAAGACCGTAGATTATGGACTGAATAGTTATGGCTCCATGCTGGCCACTGCTCAGGATGTGGCGGTATTCCTTCGGGCATTGAATGAGGGCTCGCTGTTTAAAGAAGGAGAGCAGGCCATTTATACCTCTATATATGCCTCTGAGCATACTGGACTGATACCGGGCTACCAAAGCATTGCAAGGTACCATAAGGAGATGGATGCCGTGATTATTCAGTTTAACAATACCACGAATTTTACGGGCTACGACTGGAGCCTGGCAGAAATTATATACAGTCGCATTGTGAAAATAGTGAAAAAGAAAAGTTCATAATTATGGGATATTCCATGCCAAGGGATTAATACTTAGATTGATAGCGGATTATATCCTGCCCTTATCAGGCATATTTTGGCCAAAAACGTGGAAGGGACTTCCAGAGGTTATTGCACCTTAGGGGCCTTTGGTCGAAGATGAAGTGAGAAGTGAGATGGCTTGATTCCAATTTCTCTATAGTTAAGCATAGATTATATAGTGTGTGTAATTTGTTTGAAAAGAAATTAAAATTTAATGGTTTAGGCATTGTTTTTATAAAGAATAGAGACTTTATGAAGGCTTTCTGTTTTTATATACTTAAATAAGTTTTGTGTAGCGGTGAACCTGTTTTTTTATTAGTATCATCTAAGTATGGTAATTAATTGTTAATTAAAATAAAATTGCTCTAAACAGATTTAATCGGTTGTATTTAATAGGCTTTATTATTAGGTGGATAATTATATTAATTCAGATTCTGGTTACCATCGCTTTTACAGTTTTATTTATTAAAATGGTCTTCTACATCTCAAAAATTAAAAAAGGAATGCTCACTACAAGGAGGGGGGACGGGGATACTTATGAGAAGCATGCCTTTGGGGGGGAAATGAATCGGCCATGGAAGCATTGAAAAATCACCTATGGTGTGAGGTAAGGATGAATATAGGCTAGGAAGCTTTGGTCTTCGACAATCATAATTTTGTCGCCTAGAAGGTAAGCGGGTCAAATAAAAAAATACGTCCCGTATGATATATGGGAGAAGTATTTTTAAGGTACCTATGAGGTCTGGGTAGATTTCCTAATTAGCAATAAAGGAGCTGTGTTTCAATAGACCTTTAGAGCCTTAATCATAGGTTCCCCCCTTGACTGCTTGATCAGCAGTCTTAAGCCATCGACTACTTTCCCTTCCTGCGTTTCTATTGGTATTATGTGTTTATGGCCTATGGAACTTCCCTCATATATTTCCTCCCATTGTCCCTTGACCTTTGCTTCGACTACGAAGGCTCTGACCCGCTCTCCAGACCGAATATCTTCCTGAAGTACTATATGCCTGATCAATTCACCTTGGCTCAGGGCAAGCATGATGTTATTTCCAATTCCGGAGGTTTCTGCTATTGGCTGAGCGAATTTACTTTTTACTTCCTCCCCAAACTCTTTCATTCTTTTTGCATCCGGCACAGGGACCAGGCCTCTATCATCTGGGGTAATCCCCAAAATCAAGGTGCTATTATGTCCCACACTATTTATGTACATATGCATCAGGTTTTCCAGAGGGAAAATATGTGCTTCGTCATTTGGTTCCCAAAACCATTCATGCCTTCCATTATATCCTCTCAATGGGGCGTCGCTCATTGCTGGCATATAAAACTGACCCTCAGGGTCTCCGTATTTTATGGGCTTAAAGTCAATGGAATCTCCCCTGTTGGCAAACCAGGAGGAGCTGTGATAAGTACCCCAGCAAGGGTAGGGGACCGTTCCGGACTCACTTCCACCCCATCGGATATCAGCCCGGTCCAGATTATGGTAGAAGATAGTATTCGGCTGATTCCTCTCCACTATCCCTTGTACATCAGGGCCTCCTTGCGCTGGCCCATGAGCTCCGCCATCAAACCAAATGATCGCCAAATCCCCATACCGGGAAGTAAGCTCTTCCACCATACCCTCGCACATCTGATTATAATAGTGCTGCCGGTGTTGGGAAAATTCGCTGTCTCCCTGAACTTTAAAGTCATGGATGCCATAAAATGAATTCCACCTAATGCCAATATAAATTCCCGGCTCTATGCCATATTTCCTGCATGAATTCACAAAATCTTCCACTAAGTCACCTTTTCCTTCTCGCCAGTTTACCGCCTTTAATGAGTAGGGGTTGACATCACTTTGGTAAAGGGCAAAGCCTGTTTCATGTGTCGCGGTAAGAATGGCTATCTTGGCACCCATATCCCTGGCTGACCTTATCCATTGGTCGGTGTCCAATTCTTTGGGATTGAAAATAGAATAATCAGCTACTGGAGTAATTCTATTTTCTCCCTGCACATATTTCTTTCCGTCAAATACGTGCAGGTCATAATGGAAAACAGCCGCCAGCTCTGCATTTTGCCATGTCAGCTGTGCAGGACTAGGTACTGGTACAGTCTGCCCATCCTGGGCAAAGACCTGGGCCAAGGCTATAGAAAACCAAATCAATAGCGATAGAAATTTTTTAGACATTTTACTCCTTATATTTCAGGATATAACTTACGGTATAATCTCCGCCAAAAACATTGGTGCCTGATGGTACATAAAGATATTGAGGCTTATCATCTATAATTAGGAGTTGAGGACGCTCAAATTTGGCATAGGGAAGATTTTTGGGGCCATAGTGGACGGCCACTTTCGACATATCTATAGGCATATAGGCATTAATACGATGAAACCCCTTTTCGTATTCTTTGAAAGTAATCCCATCATCAGACAGCCAAAGTAAGCCACCGCCTTCTTCGATCATGCCATGATTGTCCGTTGTAAGTAAGGCAAATTTACCCTTATACCTAAAGGCATAGCCATCCTCAATATTGGAGTCGTTGGCCGTCACCGGGAAAGGAAGTTGTACATAGGGGCCTTCTAAGCTTTGTGACACTGCAAGTCCCATTTTGGCCTTCTCTGATTTGAAATACAAATAATAGCCTCCGTTTGGATGCTTTAAGAGTGCGGGGTTATTGACCCCGTTGCTCGCTTGATAGTTCCAGTATTGTGGGTCTTTAGGGACATCCAATATCAGCCCATCTTTATTGACTTTTTTCCATGGACCATAAGGACTCTCTGAAGTGGCCATTCCTATCTTTTGATTGGAAGGATGTGCTGGCCGGTTAGGGTTGTCATTGGCGATATATAGCAATACATACCTCCCATTGATATAATGTATGGCAGGATTATGTGCCCCAAAACGATCCCAGGTATCCAAGCCGGTTCCAGCAATAGCCACCTCCGAAAAGGTAAAAGGTCCCTCAGGTCCCTCGCCTACGTAATGGGCGATTTCACTCCCTGATCGCCATCCTGGCTCCACGGTATTCCCCTTCCACCGGGCTACAAAAAGATGCACTTTTCCTTCTTCATCCATTACAGGAGAGGATCCCCACACGGTGTATCCAGGCTCATCAATGGCGATGCCCACATATTCCCATTGATCAGCAAATTTCTTGTCCTGGGCTAGCAGCTCTGAAGTAATAAAGAGTGCCAAAATGCCTATCCACAGTGTTTTATTTATTCTCATCAAGTTATTCTTTATCAATTTTTAATGTATAATTGTCTTGTGCCACAGAGCCCTTCCATTGTCTATGGTGTACTCGATCTATAGGTATTCTGTTTTTAAAAGGGAGAATGTATAAGGATATGAAACGGATATACATTTACCTCACTTCTTATATTTGATTTATCTGATCAGAATTATGGCTCATTTATGAAGTATGCGACTCACCAAAGGAATCCTATTCCTAAAACTACAAAACTTACGCTTCCTTACGGTACTTTTCGATGTCGAAATTGCAGAAACTAAATTGATTTTTGATTATATATGAAAACTGTAATGGTTCTACTATTCATAAAGACAAAGTGGCTGTTGAAACTTGTACGACTTTCTGAATACTAGATTCATTAATGAGTGAAGCTGTCAAGGGCAGCATTGATTTTAAGCAGGATCAAGAAACATCCAATGAAGAGCAAAAGGCCAGAAAACCAATCCATATCAGTGGGCCTCCAAATAGAGGCTTTTTAGTATCTCTCTATTTTCCCATTAGAATTAGTTCCTCAACTAAATTTTTGTAAACCAAACTATAAAACCATGGGTTTTATTTCAGCCTATTTTGAGAGGGAAACTGCTCGTAGAAAAAGTCCCTATGAAATCAGCCTTACTTTTGTCGGAAACGAGAAGATAGTGAAAACACTTTCCGGGATTATCCGTCCAGATGATCATTTTATTCAAACTGTCACTATTCAGATTCATGGGAATACCTGAGGAGGCGAAAGAAGCGCCTGAATATCTAACTAATCAATTTATTAATAGCGATAATTTTTCTAAAAAAGTAGAAGGGGAATTGCCTTCTTATAGTCCTAAAGGCCTGTTTAAATAGAATGCCATTCCTCGTGATCGTTACACCGTCTAGGGGATGACAGTTTAGCAATAGCACAGGCTTGTCTGCTTTCTGAATTGCTGGTGTAAACTCTATAAAGGAATTTACTGAAAAACTTAGAAATAATAAAGTTGAAATTTATCCAGGAGGGTAGGGCGGTTCTGTTAGTGAGTTAGGAAGATGGCAATTGAGCTTTCCATTTTTTTAAGTGATTTAAGGTGACTTTCTGAGTTGGAGACGATTTATAGTTTGGTTCATTGGATCGAGGCTTGTCTTGTATCTTATTTTCATAATAAGCAACAAGTCTTTTTTAAGGAGACAGGTTTAAAGCTCATATAGAAAAATCTTATTGGGAGAAGAAGGTACTGAAGGTGGTACTGGAAAAAAATCTGTGGCTTTGGATTCTATATCCGCGAGAATTTAATTGACGTCCTGATGTTCTAAATCATTTCATTTCAATGGTAGTTACCATTCCGTGAGGAAATCAAACCAATCTGCCTTCTGATTAAGTTTTAGGTTTATATCTTTTTTCCTAGAGTTGATGATGACCCTTAGATAAAGGCTTGTCAGGATATCTTTTCCGATCCACCATGGATCAAAGCTACATTTGCGTTGCAATTTACCAAAGTGATATTTTCCTCGGAAATACCTCGAAAGCAAGCTTTCAAAAATCCCTATTGTCATTTGCGATAGGAGCCAAAAAAAGGGCGTTTTTGGACGCCCTGATTGGATTGTATGAAATTTTGTTGACCCACTAGGGCTCGAACCTAGACTCTTCTGAACCAAAATCAGACGTGTTGCCAGTTACACCATGGGTCAGTATTTGTTGTTTTAAAGCCTCGTTTGCCTTAATTGTGACACAAAGGTACGTGCTTTTTTATTTAATGCAAATACTCAGTAAAAGTTTTTTTAGGGATAATAGGTAAGTTCCTTGAAGTCAGTAAGAAAAAATCTACTGACTTCAAGGTGCCTTATTATCTTATTTGGAATGGTTAGCGACCCATTCTTTTGCATTTACAAATGACTCCACCCATGGACTTACTTCCTCCGCTTTTTGATCGGCAGGATAATAAGGCCAGTTCCAAGGGAACAAGGATCTCTCGATATGTGGCATGATGGCCAAGTGACGGCCATCTGCTGAGGCAAGGCCTGCAACGGAATGATCCGAACCATTTGGATTGCCGGGATAAGCTTCATAGCTGTACTTCATCCCCACCTGATAGGCAGATTCCTCTTGAGGAAGGGAGAATTTACCTTCACCATGCGCTACCCATACACCTAGTCTCTGGCCGGAAAGGCTACCAAACATCACGGTATCATTTTGTGGAATGGTAACATTGACAAATCCGGACTCGAATTTATGGCTATCGTTATGAAGCATCTTTGGCTTCTCGCTATGCTCAGGATTGATCAAGCCCAGCTCCACCATCAATTGGCATCCATTACATACGCCTAAGCTGAGGGTGTCAGGTCTTGCGTAGAAATTGTCCAAGGCCTGCTTAGCCTTCTCATTATAAAGGAATGCTCCTGCCCAGCCTTTGGCAGATCCTAGCACATCAGAATTGGAGAATCCACCTACAAAGACAATCATATTGACGTCTTCAAGATTTTCCCTTCCCGCGATCAGGTCGGTCATGTGTACGTCCTTCACATCAAATCCCGCCAACCATAGTGCATAGGCCATCTCACGGTCGCCATTGACGCCCTTTTCTCTGATGATCGCCGCCTTATGGCCGCTGCGGTCATTACGGAATGGATTTAGATTGTACTTATCAAATGAGCCCTCCCAGTTCGCTCCAAACTGATAGCTGAGCTCCTGATTTTTATAATTGGCATAGCGCTCTGCGGCCAGCGCTGCTCCACTTTGTTTCCTATCCAATAGGTAGGAAGACTTGAACCAGATGTCTCTGTGCTCCTCGATGGCCAGATTTAGTCCTAGCTCCGCTATGGATAGTGTGCCGTCAAGACTTAGCTCCCCAAGGAGGCTAAAGCTAACGCCATATTTACTTAATATTTCCTGAACTGCTACTTCATCCTTCACCTGAATGACTACCCCAGGATTTTCGGCAAATAAGCCGATGATAGGGTCTTTGGCATTAAGGGCAGAAAGGCTTACCTGTAAGCCACACTGGCTGGTCGGGAAGCACATTTCCAATAAAGTGGTGATCAAGCCGCCAGAACTGATGTCATGGCCAGCCAGTAATAGGCCTTCCTGTACGAGCTCCTGGATCGCTCCAAAGGCTTTTACAAAATAGGCGCTGTCCTTCACTGTTGGAGGAGTATTACCGATTTTGTTGATCACCTGTGCGAAGCTACTTCCGCCCAGTTGTGGCTGGTCTTTAGAGAAGTCTATATGATATACCTTACTTCCTTCGATAGGTTTAAGGTCAGGGTTGACGGTTTTTCGGATATCCGAGCATTCCCCAACGCTGGAGATGATGACGGTCCCCGGTGAGAAGACAGTTTTGCCATCAGGATACTTCTGCGTCATCGACAGGGAGTCTTTTCCTGTTGGGATATTGATGCCCAATTCGATGGCGAACTCACTGATCGCTTCCACGGCACGGTATAACCTGTCGTTTTCGCCTTCATTTTTGGCAGGCCACATCCAGTTGGCACTTAGAGAAACACTCGATAGTCCCTCCTCGATAGGAGCCCAAACCAAGTTGGTCAATGCCTCAGCGATAGCCAGTTTGGAGCCTGCTTCAGGGTTTGCAAGTGCAGCCACGGGAGCATGTCCGATGGAGGTAGCGATTCCTTTACTACCTGTAAAGTCTATGGCCATCACCGCCACATTATTCAGAGGAACTTGGATCGCGCCAGTACTCTGCTGTGTAGCCACACGGCCAGTCACAGATCGATCCACCTTATTGGTGAGCCAGTCCTTGCAGGCCACAGCTTCCAGCTGCAATACTTCCTTGATATACGAGCCGATATTCTCAGTGATATAGGCTGGCTCAGCGAAGTTTGGATTAATCTTTTTGTCGGTTAGGATGGTCTTTGGAGAGCTGCCAAACATATGAGACAGATCCCAGTCCACTGGTTTTTCTCCTGTCAGCTTATTCTCAAATTTGAAATGCATATCCCCGGTGGTTTCACCCACCACATAGAATGGCGCTCTTTCTCTCTCCGAGATCTTCTGAAGCGTATTCACATGCTCCTGGCTGATGACCAATCCCATTCTTTCCTGGGATTCATTACCGATTATTTCTTTAGCCGATAGGGTAGGGTCACCCACTGGCAATTTGTCTATATCAATGGATCCACCGGTCTCTTCGACGAGCTCAGAGAGGCAGTTTAAGTGTCCGCCAGCACCATGGTCATGTATGGAGATAATGGGATTATCGTCACTTTCAGCCATGGCTCTGATTACATTGGCCACCCTTTTTTGCATCTCAGGATTGGATCGCTGGATGGCATTTAATTCGATAGAATTACTGAATTCTCCGGTGTTTACTGAGGACACAGCACTTCCACCCATGCCGATACGGTAATTGTCACCGCCCATGATCACGACCTTATCACCCTTTGAAGGGGTGTTTTTGAGGCTGTACTTCTCTCGGGTAAAACCGATTCCGCCAGCGAGCATGATTACTTTATCGAATCCATAATGCTTATCACCTTCCTCATGCTCAAAAGTCAGGACACTTCCTGAGATCACGGGCTGGCCAAATTTGTTTCCAAAGTCACTCGCCCCGTTGGAGGCTTTGATGAGGATGTCTTCTGGAGTTTGGTAGAGCCACTTGCGTGGGGCTAGGTCTTTCTCCCAGCTTCTCCCAGCTTCTGCCCGGGAGTAGGAGGTCATATATACCGCCGTCCCTGCGAGAGGAATGGAGGCAGTGCCACCGGCTAGTCGATCCCTGATTTCCCCTCCTGCTCCTGTAGCAGCACCATTGAAGGGCTCCACAGTGGTGGGGAAATTATGGGTTTCGGCTTTTAATGACATGACCGTGTCTATGGTTTCCGGCTGGAAGTAGTCGGCCTTATCCTGTGTTTTAGGGGCAAACTGCTGAGCTTTTGGTCCTTTGACAAAGGCCACATTATCCTTATAAGCCGATACGATGCGGTTGGGATGTTTTATAGAGGTCTTTTTGATCAACTGAAACAGGGTGCTTTCTTTCTCTTCCCCGTCCAACACAAAAGTACCGTTAAATATTTTGTGTCTGCAGTGCTCGGAGTTTACCTGACTAAATCCAAAAACCTCGCTGTCCGTCAATGGTCTGTCGAGATTTTTGCTGACATTGTCTAGGTATTCTATTTCCTCTTCACTCAGTGCAAGGCCTTCTTTTTCGTTATAAGTACGAATGTCGGTGATCGAAATCACTTTTTCGGGCTGTAGGTCTATGGTGAATATGGACTGATCCAGCTCCTTATATACCGTCTGAAGCATGGGGTCAATAGAGGTATCCGCTTGAATAGCAAGAAACTCTTCTATCCTGAAGATTCCCGGGATGCCCATATTGGCAGTGATCTCTACGGCATTCGTGGACCATGGAGTGATCATTTCCTTCCGCGGTCCGGCAAATAGGCCCACTACTGAATCTTGTTCCAGTACTTTGGCCTCGCCGAATAGCCATGATAGTTTAGGTAGATCTGCCGGTGCGAGCGGCTGCTGCGTTTGCACAGCGTAAATTTTACTTTTTTGTGGAGATTGGAAAAAGAGAATCATGTCCGTGTGTCTTGGATGATCATAAATTAAGCAGCAAAGGTACATAAATGCAGGGAAACTTTAAATCAAAATGCCAGCCACCCAATTATTTTTTCATTTATCCCCATGAACTAATTCAAAAACTGTTCGAATACGTGCGGTCACCTGTTCAGTATCGTGCACTGATTTCCGCATAAACTTTGGTTTTATGCCCTATGGAAGGCTTTGAACTTTAGTAAGGTTTTTGATTAGTCCCTGAAATATAGAATAAAATTTGGCGGAAACTTTGAAGTTTCATAAAGTTTCCTGAGTTTTGCATCGTTAAATCAGAGAAAATAATCGATTGGAAACGAGGAATAAAATCTTGGAGATCGCTTCAGATCAATTTACCCGGCTTGGGGTGCGCTATGTGACCATGGAGGACATAGCCAAAGCTTCCGGAGTATCCAAGAAGACCATTTATCAGGAGTTTAAGGATAAGGAGGAGTTGGTCATAGAGGCTTTTAGTAGATCCATGGATCAGGATAGAGCTTTTTTTGAAGGCCTGATCGCCACGGAGGAGGATCCGATCAAGGTATTTAGGGAGGTGTCAAAATATATTCGACATCGATTTTCAGATATAAATCCGCTGGTTTTAAGTGAAATCCAGCGGTATTACCCTAGGTGTTGGAAGTTATGTCAGGATTTTAAGCATAACTGCGCCGTGAAGACCATTATTTGCGTTTTGGAGCGTGGAAAAAAGACTGGGGTATTTCGACCAGAAGTCAACTCAGAGATGCTAGGTTTATTGAGAATGAATCAGATTTCCAGTACCTTTGACCCGAATATTTATCCCCCTTCAAAATTCAGCATGGTGGAAGTACAGATGGTACTTATGGATCATTTTATACATGGTATTTTGACCGATAAAGGACGTGAACAATTTTATAAAATCAATAATCAGAACTAATTCATGGAATTAAAAACCAAGTTCTCCCTAATAGGGATGTTGCTGGCCTGCTTTCTGTTCAGTCAGGTGTCAGCACAGGAAGTGTTGGAGTTTACCTTAGAGGAAAGTGTACAATATGCACTAGAAAACAATGCCGATGCAAAAAACGCATTGCTTGAGACTTTTGCCTCTAAAGCTTCAGTAGGTGAGCAGGTCGCTCAAGGCTTACCCCAGATCAATGGAGGCTTTGATTTTACCAAAAACGTCGCTATTCCAGTGATGTTTCTGCCCAATGAGGGCCCTTTTGCAGATCCTGACAACCCCTCCGATGTTATCCCCATTCAGTTTGGGGTCAACTACCAGAGTGGCATTTCGGTGACGGTTACTCAGATGATTTTTGATGGGTCGTATTTTGTGGGGTTAAAGGCCGCCAAGACCGTTAGGCAGCTTAGCGAATTTGATCGTGAAAAGACCGAAAATGATGTGATAGAAGATGTCAAGAAGGCTTTCTATACCGTCTTAGTCAATCATGATCGAATGGAACTCGCGGAGGCCAACTTGGCAAGGATAGATTCCCTCCTTCAGGAAACCACGGCCTTGCATGAGGAAGGTTTTGCAGAGAAGATCGACGTCTCCCGGGTAAAGGTGCAGTATAATAATATGAGCACCGAACTGGATAAGATCAATGCCGCTTTCGATATCAGCAAGCAGTTGCTCAAAGTACAAATGGGACTTCCACTGGCTTATGAGATGAAGATCACACAAACTCTGCGTGACCTGAACAAGCCTGAGGAAATAAAAGAGCTCCTGGAAAACCCAGGCTATAGACGCGTGGAAGTAGATCAATTACAGACCAATTGGGATTTGGTGAGATTGGACCTTAAGAATAATACGGCGCAATATCTCCCTAGCCTAGATGCCAATTTTACCTACCAGCGTAGTGGTGCCGGGCAGGAGTTTAACTCGGTATGGGATGGTGCCAACTGGTACACGGGGGCTTTTGTGGGCGTGACCTTAAGCGTTCCGATTTTTGATGGACTGGCCAAGGCCAAGCGAATTCAGCAAAATAGAATTCAGCTTCAGCAGATCGAAAACCAACGTGTGATGTTAGACGAAAACATCGAAGTGGAGCGCTATCAAGCCAAAACCACCTTGCAAAACAACCTGAGAACACTCGAGGTACAGCGTGAGAATATGGACTTGGCTACTGAGGTATATACGATTAGCCGAATCAAATATTCCGAAGGCGTGGGCACCAACCTAGAGGTGGTGGAAGCGGACTCTGACCTGAAAGAAGCTGAAATTAATTATTATACCGCCTTGTATGACGCCTTGATTGCCAAGGTGGATTTAGAAAAAGCATTAGGAATTTTACGATGAACAAACACCTACACCCTTTGACAAATATGAAAACATTTTCTCAACTGTCTCTTGCAGCTATAGTGGCGATGACTTTTTCATGTGGCCCAAAAGAGCAAGATCTTGAAGCCAAAAAAGAACAATTGGCGACTTATAAGGACGATTATCACTCCTTAAAAGATAAAATCGCGAGCCTGGAGGAAGAGATTTCTGAGGAGGACACCACCTTTGCAATGTCCAATAGGAAATCGGTCCTTGTGACCACCATCCCTGCCGAAAAGCAGGCCTTCGAACATTTCCTGGAAGTAACAGGCAATGTACTCTCTAAGAAAAATGTAAATATCGGAGCGGAAGTCGCCGGACGTATCGAGGATATCAAGGCCAAAGAAGGTATGCGCGTCTCCAAAGGGGATGTGCTCGTAAGCATCGATGCCGAATCAGTCGATAATAATATCGCTGAGCTCGAAACTCAAATGGAGCTAGCCCAAACTTTATACGAGAAACAAAAGAGACTCTGGGATCGGGAAATCGGCACGGAGGTACAGTACCTTGAGGCCAAAAACCGCATGGAAAGCCTCGAAAGAAACCTGGAAACCCTGCAAACCCAAAAGGGTAAAGCTTCCATCAGAGCTCCCTATAATGGAACCGTGGAGACCGTTTCGGTGAGATTAGGAGAACTGGTGCAGCCAGGTATGTCTATTATCAACTTTGTGGGAGATAGTGACCTTTATATAGAAGGCGATATCTCTGAGGCTTATGTGGGTGTATTGGAGCAAGGCGACTCAGTGATGGTAGAATTCCCCTCCACTGACCGCGTGATCCAGACCAAGGTGACGGCCGTGGGGGCGATTATCAATCCTAGCAACCGGACCTTTAAGGTGGAAGTATTCCTTCCAAACCTCAAGCATGTCAAGCCTAATATGATCTCGGTGCTGAAAATCAAGGATTACGAAAACAAAGATGCCGTGACTGTGCCTACCAATCTTATCCAGCGTGATAATATTGGAGAATACGTCTATGTGGTCAAAGACAATAAGGCCATCAAACAATATGTGACCAAAGGCGAAACCTACCATCAGAAGTCTGAAATCAAAGAAGGACTTTCCGGTGGGGAGCTGATCATAGAAAAAGGCTTCAGAGAAGTAACCGAAGGGGCTAATGTGGAAATCGTCAAAAATTAATCATGACAGATCAGGACACTAACAATAAAAAAGGAAAGCGGGAATTTGGCTTGTCATCCATGGCCGTTGATAATAAGATCAGTGTAGTAATACTGTCCTTAATTATCACCTTCATGGGGATATATGCCTATAAAACGATGCCAAAGGAGAGTTTTCCTGAGATCGTAATCCCGACCGTATATGTGGGTACCAGCTATCCCGGCAATTCGCCCGTTGATATAGAAAACCTCATCACCCGGCCTATCGAAAAGGAACTGAAGTCACTCAAGGATGTGAAATCCATCGAGTCCACTTCCATACAGGATTACTCCACCATCATCGTGGAGTTTAATCCTAATGTCGTTATTTCCAGGGCTTTGCAGGATGTAAAAGATGCGGTGGACAAGTCCAAAAGCGAACTGCCTACCGACTTGGATCAGGATCCAAATATCTTCGAGCTGGATTTCTCCGAAATGCCAATCATGTTCGTAAACCTTTCTGGAAATTATTCTCAGGAGGAGTTGAAGGAATATGGCGAGTATTTGGAAGATGAGATTGAGGCTTTACCAGAGATTTCTAAGGCAGACCTCACAGGGACCATTGATAGGGAGATTCAGATCAATGCGGATCTATTCAAGATGGAAGCCCGTGAAGTGAGCTTCAATGATATCGCGGATGCGGTCTCCATGGAGAATGTGACCATCTCTGGTGGTAATATCCTCAGCGGCGATTTCCGACGAGCACTTCGTATCACAGGGGAATTTGAGGATCCCATGGAGCTGAAGGATATTATTGTGAAGAATGAAGGGGGAAATATCGTCTATCTTCGGGATGTCGCCGAGGTAAAAGATACCTATAAAGAAAGAGAATCCTATGCCCGAGCATCCAAACTGCCCGTGGTGACCGTCAATGTGGTGAAGCGAGGTGGCGAAAACCTGCTCGACGCCAGTGATAAGATAAAGGAAATCATTGCGGAGGCTAAAAGCACGCATTTTCCTCCTGGTCTGAAGGTGAGTATTACCAATGACCAGTCCAAGGCTACCCGAAGCATGGTGGCCAATTTGGAGAATAGCATTATCTCCGGAGTGATCTTGGTGATTGTGGTATTGATGTTTTTCTTAGGATTTAGAAATGCATTATTTGTGGGGATTGCGATTCCTCTATCCATGTTTATCTCCTTTATGGTGCTCAATGCCTTTGGGGTGACGCTGAATATGATGGTGTTGTTCTCCATGATTCTCGCTTTGGGGATGTTGGTGGATAATGGTATCGTGGTGGTAGAGAATATCTACCGACTGATGCAGGATGGCATGAAGCCTCTCCGTGCCGCCAAAGAAGGTGTGGGAGAAGTGGCTTGGCCGATTATCACCTCCACGGCCACCACCGTGGCAGCATTTATTCCATTGGCATTCTGGCAGGATATTATGGGGGAATTTATGAAATACCTCCCTATTACCCTGATTATTGTGCTTTCATCCTCCCTTTTTGTGGGTTTGGTGATCAATCCGGTAATCACGGCCATGTTTATGAAAATCCAGGATCTGGATGATGTGAGGCCCAAAAGACGTTCCTTCCTGATCGCAGGGACGCTGCTGACCATCGCCACGATCGGCTATATAGCAGGTGCGGTGACCATCGCCAATATTGCGATGCTGGCCACCATCATCACTTTGGTGAATGCCGTATTTATGAAAAAGGCCATTCGCTGGTTCCAGCAGGTATTCCTGGTTTGGCTTGAGGAGAAATATGAAGCTATGCTGAAGTTTGCCCTCCATGGCAAAAAGCCCTATTTGTTCCTGGTTGGGATGTTTGGAGTGCTAGTGTTTTCATTATTACTACTTATGCTTCGGTCTCCAAAAGTGGAATTCTTTCCTAGTAGCGACCCGAACTATGTCAATATCTTCATCGAATATCCTATCGGTACGGATATAGAAGCGACCAATGAATTTAGTAAAACCGTGGAGGATGAGGTCATCCAATTGATCAAACCTCATAAGGATATTGTGGAAGCCTTCATCGCGCAGGTAGGTGAGGGGACTAGTGATCCCTCCGAGGGCGCCAGCATGGGAGTGACCCCTCATAAGGCCATGCTTACCGTGAGTTTTGTGGAGTATCAATACCGAAATGGTAAGAATACCTCTGATATCATGGAAGAGCTCAGAGAAGCAATGGTGAAATATCCTGGCGTCCAGATTACGGTGGATAAAGAGCAAAATGGACCTCCTGTAGGTAAGCCTATTAATATAGAGGTAAGTGGAGAAGATTATGATAAACTGATCGGTGAGGTGGAAAACATCCGTGAGTTCATCAATTCCGCCAATATAGGAGGAATAGAAGAATTAAAGATGGACCTGGAGACGGGTAAGCCCGAATTGGTGGTGAATATCGATAGAGAAAAGGCCAGAAGATATGGCTTATCCACTTCTACTATCGCCAATGAACTTAGAACGGCAATCTTTGGACTGGAAGTTTCCAAGTATAAAGAAGGAGAAGATGACTATCCTATCCAGCTTAGACTGGACGAAAAGTACCGCTATGATGTGGATGCCTTGGTAAATAAGAAGGTTTACTTTATGGATAAGTTCGGTAATAAACGCCATATCCCTATCACCTCCGTGGCCAATGTAGAGTACAGCTCCACTTACGGCTCCGTGAAGAGAAAGGATTTGGATAAGGTTATCACCATTTACTCCAATGTAAATGAAGGCTTCAACCCAACGGAAATCAACGACAGAATTCGCTCTATGATGACTGACTATGATCTTCCTGATGGCATCGACGTGAAGTTTACTGGAGAGCAAGAAGAGCAAGCTAAATCCATGGCCTTCCTAATGCGGGCGATGATGATAGCGGTAGCTGCCATTTTCCTGATTATTGTGGCTCAATTCAACTCTCTCATGACTCCATTTATCATTATGGGCTCAGTGATATTGAGTACTATCGGGGTATTTATTGGTCTAGCCACCTTCAATATGGACTTCGTGGTGATCATGACTGGTATTGGTATCATCTCCCTAGCCGGGGTAGTGGTGAACAACGCCATCGTACTGATCGATTATACTAATCTTATCCGGGAACGTAAGCGATCGGAGATGAACCTTACAGAAGACGAGCATCTGCCGTATTCTGAGGTGATGGGTAGTATCGTGGAAGGTGGTAAGACTCGTTTGCGTCCCGTATTGCTTACCGCCATCACGACCATCCTTGGTTTGGTGCCGATGGCAATAGGAATGAATATAAATTTCTTCACTTTATTCTCAGAATTCGACCCTCAATTCTACGTAGGAGGTGATAATGCAGATTTTTGGGGACCCATGGCTTGGACAGTGATATTTGGGTTAACCTTTGCGACCTTCTTAACGTTAGTAATTGTACCTGTCATGTATTTACTGGCAGACAAAGTCAATATAGCTATTCGTAAAAAATAGTTTATATAGATTTATTTAAAGGTTGGTGGTTTTTTAAGTGTTAAAACCTCTGGAACAATGCTCCAGAGGTTTTTTTTGTGCCTATAAAAAAACATACCAAGACCAGTCTCTCTAGATCGTACCTAAGGACAAGAATAGATTTACTTGCTCATAGAGTAGGCCCTGAGTCAGTCCTGAGTTTCCTTCTCCAAATTTTCCAGTGCTATTTGTTTAAATGTTTCCCCTAAAAAGAAGACGTCCTTTACTCTACTAAGGGCTTTACTAAACAGTGGGGGGATATAGGAGATAAATAGGGAAGCCCCTTATACCTTATGTCATTATAAAAAATCCCCGCACATGAGTCGCTTATGGAAGGTTTACAGAGAGCTAAAGTATAGCAGGCTGGAATTAGCTGATCGAATAGCCTACGATCAGACGAGCTCATATATATCCTAGATGGCCGTCACTGCCTCCTCCAAAAACAACAATGCCTGCCTAATAACAGGCAGGCATTGTTAAAAATTAGTGATTTATTCCTTTCTTTAGAGGCTAAATTCTCGCCTTCCTATAAGGTGATTTTTCGATGGAGGTCTTCAGGATTATTCCTCGGTGCTGTACACGTTGTTTTCACGATCTATATCCGCCATCCTTCTGCTTGGGTCGATTTCCACCTGCTGAATAGTGGACACATCCTTATCCAATAGGATATCAGTGGTGATATTTGTCCATGGCCAGCGTTGTGTTTTTACCCGTGCAGGCATATTGGCTTCCTCTGCTTTGATGCCTCGCTGGATGACCAGTGGCAAATACACCATTTCCTGACTGCCATCCTGATAGGTGATGACCAAGTCAATAGGCATAGGCATAAGGCCGTCTCGCTGTAAGGTGATCTTGGTGCCATCCCCTGAGGCTTCCACTGATTTCACTGAATAATCAATAGTCTTGGTGGTATATACCCAATATTCCTTATACCAGTCTAGCTCCAGTCCACTCACTTTTTCCATTTCACGAATAATATCGTTGGGTCTGGGATGTCTGAATTTCCAGTCATTAAAATAATTGAGTAAGGCCTTGTCTCTGTTTTCTTCGCCGATGATATAGCCCAGCTGAGCTAGGAATACAGCGCCTTTTGAATAAGAGGCTGCGCTATAGGCGAAGTTGGTGTGGAAGTGGTCGGCGTGGGTGCTCAAGGGCTCCTCTTTGCCGGAGGTGGCTAGTCTTTCGTAGCTTGAGTAGGCCCCTCTTTGTGGGAAATCTGTAGGTTCTTCAGAGAAGATAGAGGACATGGTCAGGTTGGTAGCATAGCTTGTAAAGCCTTCATCCATCCAGGAATACAAGGATTCGTTGGTGGCTAATACGCCCTGATACCAGCTGTGAGCCATCTCATGCACGGTAACTCCCACCAGACTAGGTAGGCTTCTTTCGCCAGTGATCAGGGTGGACATAGGGTATTCCATACCGCCATCGCCGCCTTGGATGATAGAGTACTGTTTATACGGGTATTGGCCAAAGTGCTCGCTTAGGTATTCCATGGCCTTTGGAGAATAATCTTTCAATTTCTCCCAGTTGGTGGCTGTCTTGCTATTTTTGATGTACAGATGGTGAATGGTGATGCCATTGTCCATCTGGATTTTGTCATGGGTGTATTTTGGATCTGCGGCCCACATGAAGTCATGTACTTGAGGGGCTTTGAAGTGCCAGGTGAGGTTTTTGCCTCGAGGGCGTTTCACTTTTTGACCTTCTTCCTCATAGCCATAGCCGATCTCCCCGGGGTTTTGCAGGTAGCCTGTACCACCAAGGATATACTCCTTGTCTATGGTGATCTTCACGTCGAAATCTCCCCAGATGCCGTAAAATTCTCGACCGATATAGGGGTTGGCATGCCAGCCCATATCGTCATAATTGGCCATTTTAGGGTACCACTGAGACATAGAATAGCGAACGCCCTCTTTGCTGTCACGCCCGGATCTTCTCACCTGCAAGGGAACCTGGCCTTCAAAATCCATGCTGAAGGTCACGCTGCTATTGGGTAGGATGGGCTCGGATAGCTGTACCTCAAGAATGGTTCCCACATGCTCATAGTCTTGCTTCTTGCCATTCATCTTGAGTGAATTCACCTTCAAATACCCAATTTCCTCTGGGCTAAGGTTGGCGATTCGGTCTTTCACCCGGCCATCTGGATCAGCGATGGATCTGGAGCGCACGTCCATCATGCTGTTTGGCTGGAAGGCATTATAATATAAATGATAAAATGCCTTATAGAGGGTGTCGGGAGAATTGTTGGTGTATTCCAGCTCCTGGCTACCTTCATATTGGTTGGTTTCGACATCCATTTCGATGTCCATATTGTATTTTACAGCTTGTTGCCAGCTGCCGTTTTGGGCTTGTGCTCCGCAAATCAGCCCCAGGCCCATGGCCAAAAGGATTGTAGAACGTTTAAATCTCATAAGTTATATTTTTTTCAAAAGTAAAATAAAAACCAAAAATCTGCGATACCGCTTATCAAACCCGCCGTGAAGCAGATGAAAACCGGTTATTGCCGACTCTTGGCTATGGTTCTTCTTTGGAGGGAAGTAGTGGGGCTATTCTGAATTTTGCCCGTATGGGATAATGATCAGAGTAATCTACTTCTCGCAGAGTGTTAAATTCCAATGGGGCTAATCGTTGGTCGTAGAATATATTATCTATTCTAAGGAAAAACAAAACCTTATTGAACGTAAAACCAAATCCCTTACCGGCACTTTCAAAGGCATTGTCCATGAAAGAACGCAAGGAGAAATAGGTGTAGCTATAAGGGACATCATTAAAATCCCCCATAACGATACTTGGATAAGGGGAGTTTTTGACATGCTGCGCAAGGACATTTACCTGTGAGGCACGGTTTACCACCCCTTTATTCAGCCTTCTCCAGGTCTTCTTATAGTTTTCTTTGATTCCATCTATATTGGCGAGCTGCTCCGCAGGAATACTCATGGATTCTAAGTGGACATTATAGACTCTGATCGTATCATCTTTCACTTTCAGGTCCACAAACATCGCCCCATTTGTTTTATTATTATCAAACAGCTTCCCCTCATTCAGAATGGGGTATTTAGTGAATATAGCTAAGCCAAAAAAACGCTTACCCTTCCGCTCCTCGACGGACTGCGTGGCATAGGAGTACTTATTATCCCCTCCTAATAGCTTAATGGCATTTCTAGAGGGAGTGGTATTGTCCTGGTAGAATTCCTGGATCCCTATAATATCGGCATCCTGCTCCCTGATCCAATCATATATATTGACTTTGATTTTATCATCTCCAGCCTTATACTTTTCATAGGAAAACATATGAGCATTATAACTCAAAACTTCCATTCCCTCGCTGGCCTTATCACTGGCATTCCACTGAAAAGTGATGCCAATAAACTTCCACCCAAAAAGTATGGCCACCAGTGGTAGCACCAGAAGTTTTCTCTTGGACAAAATCAATACAAATAATAAAATAAAATTGATCCCTAAAAATACGGGGATCAGCAAGGGTATCAAACCCGCATAGGTCAATTCCTCTGGAGAGATATTCACTCCAAAAAACAATACGGCTGATAGAATAAATATCAGGGATACTAGATACCTCATACAATTTATTTACATAAAGGATAGCGAAAATAGGGTAAGAAGAAAGGAATATCAAGTAATAAACGGTTAAGAGGTGTAAAAAAGAACAATAAGCTTAGAAACAGCAGATATATGGGGAAGCAGATTGGCTTATTTCTCACTATAAATAAGCACTTTCAGTGAAGTTTCTGACCTTAGAGAAAAATCTTTAGCATGAAAGGATCGCAAGTCCTTTCTTCCTTAGAGGATCTGCTAATAATGGCTGACACTAAGCTTTAATGTAAATTTCAGAGACCCTATAAACTCCCTGAAACATGCTGAAGCTTATCGCATCTCCCTCATTTATTTTGAGGGGGAAGAAGTGGATGCAGAAAAAATGCTTAAATTCGTGTTGAATCAATTATTAAAAGTATATGAAAAAGGTAGACACTTTATTTTTAGCATGGTTGGTGAGTCTTGTTCTAGTGGTGTCGGGCTGTGCTGGGGAGAATAAGGCCTCTGAGGAAGCTGAAAGGGAAGAAACTGAGGCGATGGAAATGAAAGAGGAGGAGCGTGCCAGCCCCATGAAATCCTCTGAAGCCAAGATCAATGGAAAAGGGATTTTTATCCAATATGGGGCTCCTTCTGTCAAGGGCCGTACCATTTGGGGCAATTTGGAAGCCTATGGTGAAGTGTGGAGAACAGGTGCTAATGAGGCCACTTATGTGTCTTTTGAGCAGGACGTGATGGTAGAAGGTAAATCCGTGCCAGCAGGCAAATATTCATTATTTACCATTCCTGCCGAAAAAGGACCTTGGACAGTGATCCTCAATAAGGATTGGGATCTCGAGCATGGGCATTTTCAATACAATGAAAAGAATGATGTCATCCGTGTGCAGGTTCAGCCAGAATGGAAGGAAGATATTCAGGAACAATTAAAAATAACGGTAACCGAGCCCGGCATCGTGGTGAGGTGGGAAAAGTTGAATTTACCCATCAAGGTGGAGTAAGAATCCAAGTAAACCATGGCCAGTTATATATTCAACACTATAAAACCTGAGGACGGACCGCTCTCAGGTTTTTTTGTGCCCGCACCATAAAGCCTTTTCGTGAATCTATGGATTCGGAAGTGCTCAAAAAATGCTTTGGTTTGCTAGGAATAGCTTTTCTCAGGAGGATTGTTTGGTTAGCTTAGGTTTTATTCGCCGGAGACCTGTATCTCTCTAAAAACAGAATCCGAATTTATCTCGGTAGGCTACTATAAAAAGAGGATGAAAATAGGGGGCTAAATTTTTGTAGATTTTGAAGATGTAGTTCAGATTTTAACGGATAATTGTGAAATAGTCAATTATCGGGTTGAATTATGTGTTTATCGCCAAATTTAAGCAGTGAATAAAATTGAAAATACGTTTATAAGGGTTAAATTCGAAGATTATTCACCTTTCATGACCTAAAAGGGGAAGTATATATGAAGTATTTCGGCTTTTTGCTGGTTTTTTTAATTTCATTGGTCCTCGCAGTAGGGCTTTCTGTTAATTTAGGGCAAATACCTCCCTTAGGGTATTTGCTGGATCCTTCACATGGCTTTTGGCAGAATTCCTATAGTGAGGATGACTTGGCGCAACAGGAGATAATGCTCGTTGGGCTAGAAGCGCCAGTGGAGGTTATTTATGACGAGGCGCTTATTCCTCATCTTTTTGCAGAGAACCAAAGGGACCTGATGAAGGCTCAGGGCTATATCACGGCCAAGCACCGCCTATGGCAGATGGAATTTCAAACCCGGGCAGCAGCAGGAAGAGTCGCTGAAGTGGTGGGGCCTGTAGCGCTGGATTTTGACCGGATGCAGCGTCGCAAAGGACTAGGATATGGGGCAGAGATGGGACTGCAATACCTAAAAGAAAACGAACCTGAGGCACTCAGCTTGATAGAGGCCTATGCCGATGGAGTCAATCAATATATAAATCAGCTTTCATTAGCCGCACTTCCAGTGGAATATAAGCTGCTCGACTATCGGCCAGAGGCCTGGACGCCCTATAAAACCTTGCTGCTGCTGAAGTATATGGCAGATATGCTCGTGGGGGATAAGGACCTGGAATACACTAACCTCCGCTATCTGCTTGGCGAGACCCAGGTCAATAAGTTGTTTCCAGAAATGCCGGAGGACAATGACCCTGTGATCCAGATGGATCAGGTATGGGATTTCATTCCTTTGAAGGTCCAAAAGCCTGAGGGGCTTGTATATCCTGATTTTTCGATTTTGGCGGAGCCACTCCCTAGTCCTGAGGAAGGAGTAGGCTCAAACAACTGGGCGGTTTCAGGCTCCAAAACAAAAAATGGCCATCCAATATTGGCGAATGACCCACATTTAGGATTGAATCTACCGAGCCTTTGGTACGCCATGCAGCTTAGCAGCCCGGAGTATTCCGTCAAGGGAGCCACCTTACCAGGCGCTTTGGGAGTGATCTCTGGCTTCAACCAAAATATCGCCTGGGGAGTGACCAATGCCACCCGGGATGTGCGTGATTGGTATGCCATCCAGTTTAAGGATTCCAAGAGACTGGAATACCGCTATAATGACCAATGGATCCAGAGCACGGTGCGGGTGGAGACGATAGAGGTGAAGGGAAGCGTGACCTTTCAGGATACTGTAATATATACTCACTATGGGCCGGTGGTCTATGACAAAAGCTTCAAAGCAAAAGATCCCAAGGCGAATTTCGCCTTAAAATGGACCGCTCATGAGGGCTCCAATGAGCAAGGGACATTCCTTGAACTGAATAGAGCTACCAATCATAAAGACTATTTGGAGGCCTTAGCTCATTTTTCTTCCCCAGGGCAGAATTTTGTGTTTGCCTCGGTGGAGGGTGATATCGCTATGAAGGTACAGGGGAAATTTCCGCTGAAGTGGCCCAAACAAGGAAAATACCTGATGGATGGTAATAATCCAGCTTTTGAATGGGCAGGTTACATTCCTTCCGACCAAAACCCAGCAACACTGAATCCTGAAAGGGGCTTTGTAAGCTCTGCCAATCAATATTCCGTAGGACCTTCCTATCCTTATTATGTTTTTGATGACAGTTTTGAGGAATATAGAAACCGACGGATCAATAGCCAGCTGGCCTCGATGGAGGCCATAGAGGTGGAGGATATGAAGAGGCTGCAGTTTGATGATTATAATCTGCATGCTGCAGAGGCTTTGCCGGTGATGCTGGAGATGATCGCAGCGGACAGCACCAGGGAGTACTCTGAGGCTGAGACGGCCTTCTTGGATACCTTGCAGCGCTGGGATTATTATGCTGATCCTGATCAAAATGGCCCTATAGCCTTTGACCTGTGGTGGTCGGTTCTCAAGGAGGGCGTGTGGAAGTATTTGGATCAAGAGGGTTTGCCCATTATCCATCCGGACAATTATCAAACGACACGATTTATAAGGGATTATCCCCAGGACAGTCTCTTTGATGATACCTCGACGCCTCAGGTGTTTGAATCAGCCAAGGATCATATTGCCTCAAGTTTTGTCATCGCTGCTCAGCAATATGACAGCATTAGGCAAAGTAATCCAGAGATGGACTGGGCCAAATTTAAGCATACCTCTATCAATCACCTGGTCCCCAATTTCAAGGCCTTTAGCCGCCAAGGGATCTATACCGGTGGGGGAAGAAGTATTGTGAATGCTACGAGCGAGCGGCATGGGGCGAGCTGGAGAATGGTGGTGGAGCTAGGGAAGCCCATCGTCGCCTTTGGGATATACCCTGGCGGGCAATCAGGAAATCCAGGAAGTAAATTTTACGATAACCTTATAGCCCCTTGGGCTAAGGGTGAGTACCTGGACTTTCAGCTTCGCGATGCCTCCTCCAAAAATAATTCCTTGTTTTATACCATTCTAAAACCGAAAAAATAGATGAAATTCTCACTTTGGCTTCTGTTATTTTTAGTGGTGAGCATCGCTTTGGGTCCTTATATGACCTATTGGATGATGATGTTGCTTTGGGCCGTTATGGGAGCGATCATGGCTGGTCCAGGGGCTCAGACCTTCTTTGCGGCAGGCTTGGGCGTGGCCTTAGCTTGGGCCGGAAAGGCATTTTATATTACCTGGATCACGGGGTCCTCACTCCCAGACCAGATGTCAGCACTTATGGGAATCAATAATACACCGGTGTTGATTGTGGCTACTGGGCTTTTGGGACTTTTGATTGGAGGATTCAGTGCACTCACCGGCAACAGGTTTCGTCGATTATTCGAAAAGAATAAAGAGTTTTATTACCATTAAGAATTATTTGACTCAGGAAGTCCTCATTAGCTATTAATAACCAAGGCAGTTTTTATCTCTCTCTTTTGGGACTCGAGTAATAAGGGCTTTGGGGAGCCGCAGGAGCTTTTTAATCTTTTATTTGTAGGAATTTTGAGGGTACGTTTACCATTACGGTTTGGTGAATGCTGGGGACTCGGATAATAAAGAAGTCCTGATTCGCTTTTTGGATACATTCTCCCTCAAATCCCTGCATAGGTCCGCCAATGATCCTGACCTGCTTTCCAGGAGATAAGTTGTCAGTATTCACTTCAATGGACACCCCAGTGGATACCACTCGCTTGATTGCTTCAATCTCAAAATCCCGAACGATGGCATGATCCCCCGAGAAGTTTACAAATTTCACCGCTCCTTGTATTTGAAGAGTTTCCCAGAGTTTGTTTTTTTCAGTTTTGACGAATACATAGCCGTTGAAAAGTGGGCGGCTTACTTTTTTCTTACGATCACTCCACTGCCGGATTTCCTCTATCATGGGGAGATATACTTCCCCGCCATTTTCCTCCAGCCTCTGCGCTACTTTCTTCTCCGCTCTTGGAGCAGTATATAATACGTACCAATTTCTCTCCGTACTCATAAGTCATAAAAATTTGAACTTCAAAAGTCGGAATATCCATGTATAAACACAAGTTTTTCCTGATTAAGACGATGGCTTTTTATTCGGACTATTTTATGTCCCGCCATTTCGATACTCTAAAAAATGGGTTTTATGACCTGGGTTTTTGTAGATTGTACTGGTAGCTGCAGTAAAATTTATGATTTCATAATATAAGATGCTATTTACTGCCAAATAGAGTAAATATCTTGCCTTCTGTGGAATAGAAAGCATAATAATTCAATTATTTCTATCATTTTGAAAAAAGAAGGAGGGAGCTTTAAAAGATGTTGAAATACATAAAACAATTTTTTAAAGACAAATTTTTGTATTTAAAATATTTTGACCTACTTTTAGATCATCAAATAAAACCAAAGACTAGTCAGCTACTGAAAATGCTTGGCCAGGGGAGGTGGGAAGAGAGAAGGGTGGTACAGCCAGTGGTCTAGTAGATGGTGTAATAATAAAGTAGTTTTATTATAAATTGTTTGATGAGATTGACAGCAGTTAGACATTCGAAAAGGGATATCAGCAGGGATGTTGGAATTTTTATAGGTGATATTCCTCGAAGAGTATTTAATGTATGGATCTCATACTACCCAGAAGCCTAAAAAGTAAAAACCTACCCAATTAAATTCCTGGATGACCTTAATATATTTACCAAGAGGCAATAAAGGCATGGGTTTGGAGAGAGGTAAGTATAAGTGAGTAAGATTTGAGTTTAAGAAGCGTGAAATTGTAAATAAAAGATAAATTAATAGTATTTTTAACCACCTAAATAAAGTTTTGTAAAAGATGAAAATTACTGTTGTAGGAACCGGATATGTAGGCCTTGTTTCAGGAGCCTGTTTTGCCGATGTAGGTATCGAAGTGGTCTGTGTAGATATAGACCAGAAAAAAATCGACAAGCTTAAGAATGGCATCATGCCGATTTATGAGCCAGGGCTTGAAGAGATTGTAATGAGAAACTACAAGAGTGGAAGACTATCGTTTTCTACTAATCTTGGAGAAGCTATTCAGGGATCTGAAGTTGCTTTTATCGCTGTAGGAACACCTCCAGGTGAGGATGGATCTGCTGATTTGAAGTACGTTTTGGCAGTAGCAGACGAAATTGGCCGTACCATGAGCGATTTTATTGTGGTAGCGACTAAGAGTACTGTGCCAGTGACGACCGGATCAAAAGTTAAAGCAGCTATTAAGGATGCTTTGGACAAAAGAGAAAGCGACCTTGAGTTTGCAGTAGCGTCTAATCCTGAATTCTTGAAAGAAGGAGCTGCTGTAGAGGATTTCCTAAAACCAGACAGAATCATCATCGGAGTAGAAGATGAGCGTGCAGAAGAAATCATGAGAAGGTTGTATAAGCCATTCCAGTTGAGCGGTGAGCGCCTTATCTATATGGACATCCCTTCTGCGGAGATGACCAAATATACTGCCAATGCCATGCTAGCCACTAAGATTTCATTCATGAATGATATCGCGAACCTTTGTGAGCTTGTGGGTGCGGATGCAAATATGGTAAGATCTGGTATCGGATCTGACCCAAGAATTGGAAATAAATTCATCTACCCAGGTGTGGGTTATGGAGGAAGCTGCTTCCCTAAGGATGTGAAGGCTATCATCAAAACTGCTAAAACATACGGCTATGACCTTAGGGTTTTGGAAGCTGTGGAAGCGGTGAATGACGACCAGAAACATACCTTGGTTAAGAAAATCAAAAAGCACTTTGGCGATGATCTTAGCGGAATGACCTTTGCTATGTGGGGCTTGAGCTTTAAGCCAAACACTGATGATATGCGTGAGGCTCCTGCCATCGTAATGATCGATGAGCTTAGAGCTGCTGGCGCTACGGTGAAAGCATATGATCCTATCGCTATGCATGAGGCTAAAGAAGTATATGTAGGCGATAAGGTGACTTATTGCAACGATGCTTATGACGCTTGTGTGGATGCAGATGCTCTACTATTGGTTACTGAATGGTCAGAATTCAGAATCCCTAGCTGGAGTGCATTAACCAAATTGCTCAAAAACAAAGTGGTTTTTGATGGTAGAAACATCTATGATGGCAAATACCTTAAAGAACTAGGATTTGAGCATTATGGTATCGGAATCTGATCCCAATAAATTAGTTATAAATAACCTGCATAGACTTCGTCATGCCATATAAACTTACAGGACAAAAAGTCTTGGTCACAGGTGGAGCCGGTTTTATCGGCTCCAACCTGATTGATACTCTACTAGAATCAGGCAACCAAGTGGTATGCCTGGATAATTTTTCGACCGGTAAACTGGAGAACCTGGATCAGGCTATGCGCTCTGAGCATTTCACCTTGATCAAAGGGGATATCAGGAACTTTGAAGACTGTGCTGAGGCGGTGGAAGGATGTGATTATGTGTTTCATCAGGCAGCCTTAGGCTCAGTACCACGATCCATCGCAGACCCGATGACCTCCACTGATGTGAATATCGGCGGTTTTGTCAAAGTCCTCTTTGCTGCGAAGCAGGCAGGAGTAAAAAGAGTAATCTACGCTGCCAGCTCGTCCACCTATGGAGATCATCCTGACCTTCCAAAAGTGGAGCATAAAATCGGCAAATCCCTCTCTCCTTACGCAATTACCAAATATGTAGATGAGTTATTTGCTCAAAACTTCGCGATGGTATATGGATTGGAGACCATTGGACTACGGTATTTCAATGTGTTTGGCAGCAGACAGGATCCTAATGGCGCCTATGCCGCTGTGATCCCCAAATTTGCCAGCCAGCTGATAGAGAAATCCTCTCCCAAAATCAACGGGGACGGGACCTTCTCAAGGGATTTCACTTATATTGACAATGTCATTCAAGCAAATATAAAGTGTGCTGAAATCAGTACCGCTGACTTGACCGAGCAATTAGATCAGTATTATGCTGAGATAAAAGAGCCAAAACCCTTTGGAGATACCATATGTGAGGTGCTCAATGTCGCTTGTGGTGATCGTACCAATTTGAACCAGCTAGTGGATGCACTTAAGCAAGGCTTGTCAAAGTATGATGCTGCCATATCGGCGGTAGAGGTGGATTATGGGCCCGAAAGACCGGGGGATGTGCCCCATTCCTTAGCGTCCATTGCAAAGAGTAATAAGGCCGTTGGCTATGACCCTTCCATTACGGTGGAAGAGGGGATTTTGAAGGCTTGTGACTGGTATTGGGAAAAGTTGAAAAAAGAGAGTTGATTCAGCATATAAATTATTTGCTCATTAAAATCTTATAAATTAATGAATACCGTAAATGTAGTGCTTTCAGGTGGAGTAGGGAGTAGACTATGGCCACTATCCCGCAAAAGTTGTCCAAAACAATACCTTCCTATTTTTGAAGGGAAAACTTTATTCCAGAAAACGGTAGAACGTAATCAGGAACTTTGTGATTCCCTGGTGGTGGTGGGCAACCAAGCTAATTTTGAACTTTCAAGAAATGATCTGAACACTTTGTCCATGACTGGATACGGGGAAATAATAGAAGCCTGTCCACGAAATACTGCTGCGGCCATAGCCTTTGCAGCACTTAGCGTGCAGCCTGATGATATTCTATTTGTAAGCCCTTCGGATCATTTGATTTCAGGAACTGAAGCCTATTCCAAAGCCGTTAAGCGAGCTATTGCCTTGGCTAAGGAAGGGAATATCGTTACCTTTGGCCTTAAGCCCAGTCGCCCGGAGACGGGATTTGGCTATATCGAGTCAGATGGTGAGAATGTGATCGGATTTAGAGAAAAGCCTAATTTGGATACCGCTGAGAAATTTTTAAGGAGTGGTAATTTCCTCTGGAATTCCGGGATGTTTTGCTTTCAGGCTAAAGTATTCCTTCAGGAACTAGATAAATATGCTCCGAAGGTCCTTGAATGCTCTAAAGCGGTTATGGAAAACAAAAAAGATGGCTTCCTGGATGAGGCCCTTTCTTTAGAAATTCCCTCCGTTTCCGTTGATTACGCGGTGATGGAGAAAACAGATCGTATCAAGGTCGTTCCTTCCATGTTTGAATGGTCTGATATGGGATCATTCGAATCCGTATTTGATTATATGAGCTTGCAGGGAGTGCCTACAGACGAAAATGGCAATATGGTCATTGGCTCTGATCTGCATACCGAATTTGTAGGTCTCAAAAATACCATTTTGATCCAAACTAAGGATGCTATCCTTGTGCTCAAAAAAGATAATGCTCAGGATGTGAAAAAGGTTTATGAGAAATTAGAAAAAGATAAACCCGAACTCGTCAATTAAGAGTATATTAAAAATCGATCATTCATTATTATATAAAGGATCATTTTTCCTTTAAAATAAAAATATCCAAAGGAGCTTATTTACTCGTAAGCTCCTTTTTTCACTACTCTAACTAGTGGGGTTATTATCCCCAAAAACTTAAAATAACTATTTCAATGGATTCTGTACTTTTCCCTTTGGAGCAAGCTAAGATTGCTGTGGTTGGTCTTGGATACGTAGGTTTGCCGCTTGCTGTTGAATTTGCTAAAAAATATCCTGTGATTGGATTTGATATTTCCACCGTCAGAATCCAGCAACTTGGGCAGGGGATAGACAATACCCTGGAAGTAGAAAATGACTTATTGGCCAGCGTACTGCAAAGTGCTGCAGCTGAGAAGGGGAATGGATTTTTTCCTACAACTGACGCTCAGGTCATGACTGATTGTAATGTATTTGTGGTGACAGTACCCACCCCCACTGATAAGCATAATCGTCCCGTCCTCACCCCAATGCTCAAAGCCTCAGAAACAATAGGCCAGTACCTCAAAAAAGGAGATGTGGTCATCTATGAATCCACCGTATATCCCGGTGTGACAGAAGATGAATGTGTGCCGGTGCTCGAGGAGAAAAGTGGTTTGATAGTTAATACCGACTTTTTTGTGGGCTATTCACCCGAGCGGATCAATCCAGGAGATAAGGAGCATACCGTTGCCAAAATCCTGAAGGTAACCTCAGGGAGTACGCCAGAGTCTGCGGAATTTATAGATGCCTTATATCGATCAGTGATTACTGCTGGCACCTTCAAAGCCTCCTCCATCAAGGTGGCAGAGGCCGCAAAAGTGATTGAAAATTCACAACGCGATATTAATATTGCCTTTGTAAATGAGCTTGCCAAAATATTCAATTTATTGAAGATCGATACCCAGGAGGTATTAGAGGCTGCGGGCACCAAATGGAACTTTCTGCCCTTCAGGCCAGGTCTTGTTGGAGGCCATTGTATTGGGGTAGATCCCTTTTATCTTGCTCAGAAGGCACAGGAAGTAGGGTACCACCCCGAGATCATCCTCGCCGGTCGCCGGCTCAATGACTCCATGGGTAAGCATGTGGCCACCGAAGTGATCAAGCATATGATGCGTAAGGACCTAAAGGTCATGGAATCCAAAGTGCTTATATTAGGCTTTACTTTTAAGGAGGATTGCCCAGATGTGCGCAATACGCGGGTGATCGATATCTATGATGAATTGAAGAATTTTGATATCGATGTGGATGTATATGATCCATGGGCCAGCGCCAGTGAGGTGTCCCATGAGTATAATATAGAGATACTCAATAAGGAAGTGAAACCAGACCTGAATCATTATTCAGCGGTCATCTTGGCAGTTTCTCATAAAGAATTTAAAGCCTGGGATATTAAGAAGTCCCCTGGTCTGGTGGTGTATGATGTAAAGGGAATCCTGGATAAAACTATGATTGACGCTCGATTATAATTTATAGGCTCGCTATCAGTTTACCTTAGCAGGAAGAGAATTTTAGGGAAGGAGAGTTTTAAAACTCTCCTTCCCTTTTTTTTATGGCTCCAGGGTATGGCTCCAGAATTCCTACGATTCTAGGATATAGATATTATTTGGGTAGCTAATTTTCATGTTTATGTTCCCAATAAGCTGTTTTGCTGGAGAAATATAGTGGCTTTAGTCTAGGTGTTTTGCACTAAGGGGCTGGTCAAATCCTGTGGCATAATTTGGCTTTTCTAGGCGGAGATTAGGAGGTTTTTTACTGCCCGTATTTGAAATATATAAAAAAGTATTATAAATACACTATTATTGAATTTAGGCTAAATGGCTGATAATTTTATTATATTTTTAATATTATATGAGTTTATTAACAATTTTTTATCAAACTCTTCTATTTAGAAATGAAATGAATTCTTTGCATAAACAAAAAGGAGTGAGTACTTTTGGTGCTCATTAAAGATTACTCTATTTTCGTGCTTGATTCTATCATAACATCCAAGACCAGATTACGCTTATTGGTGAAGTTCTTCATCAATGCGGATAATCATAGCCATTTGCGTGGTTTGGCGGAGGAGTTTGGGGAATCCACCAATGCCATTCGAAAGGAACTAAACAATCTTTCGGAGGCGGGGTACCTTAAAAAGGAATCAGAGAAAAATAGGATTAGTTATAGAGCAAATACACTTCACCCGCTTTTCGGATCACTTCAGGATATCATACGGAAATATATCGGTTTGGATACCGTTGTAGAGGAGGTATTGGATAGAATGGGGAATGTCGAGACCGTATTATTGACCGGCGATTATGCAGATGGAAAGGATACCGGAATCATCGAAATCAGGATTACAGGTGAAGAATTAAATACGCAATACTTGGCGGTATTAAGCCAGCGGATTGAGGAAATGATTAATCGTAAGGTAAATTTCACCATTGGTAATGCCAATATGAAATCGGCCATTGTCCTGTATAGCCAAAAGGGCAGTTGATATAACTCATCTTTTCCGCGTCTCCATATGATATGCTAGGCACAGACTGTGACTGACCGGGCGAAGCTGTGTACAGCATGATCTGGCCCCTTGAGATTTATGAGCTATGAGGGTCAGATACTATGGCTCGAAGATAAGGTATGGAGATGGGAGGGGTTCCATAGCGGCACTTGCCTGGAGGACCTGTTTAAAGTGTCTGTCTATCGGTTTTTTTAATTGAAATCAAGAAGCATTAATATTTCCATTTAGTAATATAATAGTGCAATTCACTTACGAGTCAAGCACCAAATAGTTCGATATAATAAAAGAGGTATGTCCATTAATATCAAAGCTTTTTATTTCACTTTTATCCTTCTAGTCTTTGCATTTTGTGTGCAAGCCCAGTCTCTTTCGGATATTCATAAGGTAAAGGTGGACCAGCTATCCGATGCCCAGATTGAGGCAATAATCAGCAAGGCAGAAGAGCAGGGGATTTCTAGAGCTAAGATTCCGCAGCTCGCCAAAGACCGTGGCATGCCCGCCATGGAAGCCAACAAATTGGCCACAAGGATCAATCAACTAGGAACTGGCGGTAATATGGAGATGGAATCTTCCACTATGATGCAGGGCCAAAGAACTGTGGATACCTCCTCCACTTTATACGATTCCGATACGGTCAATATCCCTTCTGATGAGGAGGAGAAAAAGATTTTTGGATACAATTTATTCAGACATAAAAACCTGAATTTCTCTCCGAGCCTAAATATCCCCACTCCCCAAAATTATATAATTGGGGCTGGGGATCAATTGTTAATAGACATTTACGGGGATTCGCAACAGTCCTATGACTTATCGGTCAATGCGGAGGGTCGAGTATATATCCCCAACGTGGGTCCAATAAACGTAGGAGGCTCCAGCATTGAGGCGGCAACGGCTCGGCTAAAGCAGGAGATGAGTAGTATCTATTCCGACCTGAACAGTGGCAATCCAAGGACTTTTATGCAAATAAGGCTTGGAAATATCCGCTCTATTCAGGTGTCCATGGTGGGAGAGCTAAATAAGCCTGGCACTTATACTTTACCTTCTTTCGCTTCGGTATTCAATGCCTTATATGCGGCTGGAGGTCCCAATAAGTCAGGGTCTTTTAGAAGTATTAAGGTATTCAGGGATTCACGCCAGGTAGCTGAGGTGGATATTTATGATTATCTCATTAATGGAAATCAGGGAGAAAACATACGCTTACAAGACAATGATGTCATTATGGTTCCTGCAGTGCAGACGCGAGTTGAAATTGTGGGCCCCGTACGACGGGAGGGCTTATTTGAGATTTTGCCTCAGGAGGACATCAATGATTTGATCTCTTATGCAGGAGGGTTTAAAAGTGAGGCTTTTCAGCAAAGGCTTTCAGTGAGAAGGGTTTCGGATGAGGCACGGAAGGTGGCTGATGTTTCTAAGGAGCAATTTGAGAGCTTCAAAGTTCAGGATGGCGATATGTTCTTGGTGGATACCAAGCTAGAGCGATACGAAAATCGAGTTCAGATTTCAGGAGCTGTTTACCATCCTGGGGAATTTGCTCTTTTTGAGGGTATGACCGTTAAGGACCTTATCGATAAGGCACAGGGACTTCGAGGAGAGGCTTTTCTGAACCGAGCTACGCTATACCGCACTCAGACGGATATGACCCTAGAGATCGTCCCTGTGAATGTCCAGGAGGTGATCAATGGGACAGCCACTAATATTTATTTGCAGCGAGAAGATGTATTGCATATTCCTAGCAAATATGACCTTAAGGAAGAGTATTATGTTAAGATATCCGGGGAGGTAAATAGCCCGGGAGCATTTGCCTTTGCCGCTAATATGACCGTCCAGGACCTGGTGCTTGAAGCGAGAGGCTTTAAGGAATCAGCTTCTGATGCCTATATAGAGGTAGCTAGAAGGGTCAAAGACCGTACTGATGGCCAGATTGCTGAAATTATCACCATTGATATTGATAATAACTTACAAATCGATGAGGAGGGAAAGAAGATTGTCCTCCAGCCATTTGATCATGTGATCATCCGAAGAAGTCCTGGTTTCCAAAGAGAGAAAATGGTAAGAGTGGAAGGGGAGGTCAACTATCCAGGGCAATATACCATTGCTACTTCAGCAGAGAGGATTTCCGATTTATTAAAAAGAGCAGGGGGGATAAATCAGTTTGCCTATCCAAAAGGAGCTACGTTAATCAGAAGAACCGAATTCTATACGCCGGAAAGTGATAATGAGATTAAGTCTAAAGATCTCAGAGCGGTGAAGCAAAATCTGATAAAGGAAGAAGGGAAGAATACAGAGGCTGAGATCAATATTCTAAGCCGTATAGATGAAAAGATCGATGAGAAAGGTGGCGATTTAGCCAACCAAAAAGGTCTCGCATCAGGAGAGTATAAGATCAATCGGGTGATGGAAGTAGCGGCCGCGGATAGCAGTAGAGTGGCAGTGGTAGAGTTTAGACCTCAGGAGCTGATAGGCATAGATCTTAAGTACATTATGGAGAATCCAGGTTCTCCCCAGGATTTGATTTTGGAGGAAGGTGATATTCTTAGCATTCCTAAAGAACTTCAAACCGTCCGCATGAGAGGAGAAGTACTATTCCCTACTTCTGCGAGATATGAGCATGGTTATGCCTTCAAAAGGTTCATCTCCAAGGCAGGAGGGTTTACTGATAATGCGCGAAAAGGGAAGTCGTATGTAGTCTATGCAAATGGAGATGTGCAGCGCACAAAGCATATTTTGTTCTTCAAAAACTATCCTAAAATCGAACCTGGAGCAGAAATCATCGTGCCTAAAAAGCCAGACAGAACACCAATGTCCGCTACTAACTGGATAGGGGTGGCATCTAGTTTGGCCACGTTAGGGATATTGATTGATCGTTTAATACCATAATTATCAACCCATTTTTATTAAGATCTAATGTCTGATTCCACTAATTCAAAAATTTCTTCGCAGACTTCCTATAAGGATAATAATGATATAAGTTTACTCTCTTTAATCAAAACCTTATGGAGAGATAGACGATTTATTTTTAAGAGCATAGGGATTTTTTTTATTTTAGGAATATTTGTAGCGATAGTCAGCCCTAAGGAATATACCGCCCGTGGAACCTACCTTCCTACAACAGTTGACGGAATGAATGGTGTTGGTAATTTGTCAGGTTTAGCGTCTCTTGCAGGAATTAATCTAGCAAGTGGGGTAGGGAATTCCGAAATCCCTCCTTCTCTTTATCCCAAAATAGTTGAAAGTATTCCTTTTAAAATGGCCTTGCTTGAAGCTCCATTGTATTTTGAGGAGGTTGGAAAAATGGTTACTTATAAAGAATATTATGAGAATTACTATTCTCCAAGCATTTTGGTAAATATTAAGAAATATACTTTGGGCTTGCCAAGTGTAATAATTAAGCTGTTTAAAAAAGAGGCTGTGGAAGAGGCAAAATCCCCAAGTCAATCGCCTATTTTAGCCATTTCAGCTTTAGACTTAGGTCATTTTAGACGTCTATCAAATCAAGTATTAATATCCTATAACAATAAGGATGGTATTGTAGAAGTTTCAGCAGCCATGCCAGATGCAATTGCTGCAGCTCAATTGACAAAATTTGCTGAGCAGATTCTCCAAAAGGAGGTAATAGCCTTTAAAATTAAGAATGCGAAAGAGCAACTCTCATTTACCGAGGAAAGGTATAATGAAAAGAGAGAGGAATTTGAGAAAATTCAGAGTGAACTAGGTAGATTTCGTGACCGGAACCAGAATATATCAAGTGCCTATGCTCTCAATGAACAAAATAAACTTGAAGCAAATTATAATTTAGCTTTTTCAGTCTACTCAGAATTGGCTAAGCAAATGGAGCAAGCAAAGCTTCAGGTTAGTAAGGACACACCCGTTTTTTCTGTAATTAATCCTATTACTATCCCCTTGGAAAAATCAGCGCCAAAAAGGCCTGTAATCATAGCGATTTTTCTAGTTCTAGGGATTATAGTTTCAATACTATGGGTTCTATTAAGTGATTATATTTCGAAAATTAAGCATATATGGTTGGCAAGTTAATAGATGTGATTTTTTCGTCATATCTTATTCTACCTTCATTTAATTATTAGATAATACATAAATATATGAATACATCCATGTTTTTACCTATCGAGCAATCAAAAATTGCAGTTATAGGACTCGGCTATGTTGGTTTACCCTTAGCTGTTGAATTAGCTAAATTTTATCCAACAATTGGGTATGATATTTCTCCTAATAGAATTAAGGGCTTAGAAAGTGGACATGATTTTACCCTTGAAGTTGAGGGGGAAAGATTACAAGCGGCCCTAGTTAAATCAATTGTTGATATGGAAAAAAGTGGGAAAGGTTTTTTACCCACAAATGCTATTTCAGCAATTTCCTCTTGCAATGTTTTTATAGTTACGGTTCCTACCCCAATAAATGAGCACAAAACTCCAGATTTGAGACCTTTGATTTCTGCAAGTTCTATGCTGGGTAAAGTGCTTAAAAAGGGAGATGTCGTCATTTATGAATCGACTACTTACCCTGGTTGCACGGAAGAGGATTGTGTTCCCATATTAGAGAAAGAGTCTGGACTTAAGTTTAATGAAGACTTTTATTGCGGATATTCTCCAGAGCGTATAAACCCTGGAGATAAGATAAATACCTTAACCAAAATTAGAAAGGTAACCTCGGGTTCTACTCCTGAGGTGGCTGATTTTGTCAACGATCTTTATTCCTCGATTATAGAAGCAGGTACTTTTAAGGCGTCTTCTATTCGGGTGGCAGAAGCTTCTAAGGCCATTGAAAATGCCCAAAGAGATGTGAATATTTCTTTTGTTAACGAGCTAGCTTTAATTTTTGACCGTCTAGGGATAGATACCCATGAGGTATTGGAAGCCGCGGGTACCAAATGGAATTTCCTTAAATATAAGCCAGGATTAGTTGGAGGCCACTGTATTGGTGTTGACCCTTATTATTTGGCTCATAAAGCGGAACAAGTGGGATATCATCCTGCGGTAATTCTTTCTGGCAGAAGGGTGAATGATAATATGGGGATGTTTGTCGCCAATAAGGTGATAAAACTGATGATTCAGAAAGGTAAAACTATCAAAGGGAGCAAGGCTTTAATCTTAGGCTTTACTTTTAAAGAAAATTGTCCGGATATACGTAATACACGGGTAATTGATATTTATAAAGAGCTAAATCAGTTTGGCCTTGATGTAGATGTATACGATCCTTGGGCTTCAGGAGAAGAAGTGTTGGAAGAGTATGGTATGGCTTTGACAACTAAAGATAATTTGAATAAATATGATGCTATAATTTTAGCGGTAGGTCATAAGGAGTTTACCGATATGGATTTAGCGACTATCAAGTCAAATGAAAATACAGTGCTTTATGATACCAAAGCATTTTTTGCGAAGGAATTAGTCGATGGTAGATTATAATTAATATGAGAAAAATACAAATGGTTGATCTTCAGACTCAGTACGAGAAGATCAAAGAGGAAGTGAATGCTGGCATTCAAGAGGTAATTGATAATGCTGCCTTCATCAATGGCCCTCAGGTGAAAACCTTTGCTAAAGAACTGGCTTCTTATAATAAATCAAAGTATGCCATTACTTGTGGCAATGGAACAGACGCTCTTCAAATTTCAATGATGGCTTTTGATTTCCAGCCTGGTGATGAGGTAATTGTTCCGGCGTTTACTTATGTAGCAACGGTGGAGGTGATTGCACTTTTAAAATTAAAACCTGTTTTTATTGATGTTACGGCGGATACCTTTCAGATGGATGTAAATCAGTTGAGAGGAAAGATCACTCCTAAAACAGTTGCAATAGTGCCGGTTCACCTTTTTGGACAATGCTCTAATATGGATCGAATCATGGAGATTGCAAATGAGTATGGCCTGAAGGTAATAGAGGATACAGCGCAGGCTATTGGAGCGCGATATACTTTCGAAAATCAATCAGTGGCAATGGCTGGTGCTATCGGAGACATAGGAATTACTTCTTTTTTCCCATCAAAGAACCTAGGTTGTTTTGGAGATGGGGGAGCGATGTTTACTAATGATGATGTCTTGGGACAGAGGCTTCAAATGATAGCAAATCATGGCCAAAAGCAAAAATACTACCATGACAGCATTGGGGTAAATTCGAGGCTGGATACCGTTCAAGCAGCGGTTTTGCTAGTGAAGTTAAATTATTTGGATGATTATTCCTCAGCAAGGAGTAAGGTTGCAGAAAATTACGATAGAGCATTTGAGGGACATGCTAATATAATAGCGCCTAGCCGAGTTAAAAATTCGACCCATGTTTTTCATCAGTACACTTTAAAAATTGAAGATGCTGATCGGGATGAATTGAAAACGTATTTGGCAGATAATGGCGTGCCTTCAATGGTTTATTATCCGGTTCCCGTTCATCTTCAGAATGCGTACACCGGATACGGATATAAAGAGGGGGATTTCCCAATCGCTGAATCTTTATGCAAGAAGGTACTATCCCTTCCGATTCATACTGAGATGAAAAGTGAAGATCAAGATTATATTATTGAAACTATAAAAAGATTTTTCTGATGGATAATGAGTTTTTTGTACATGAGTCCGCATTTATTGATGAGGGCTGCATAATAGGGAATGGTACCAAAATTTGGCATTTTTCCCATATTATGTCTAATTGTGAGTTGGGACAAAATTGCAATATTGGTCAAAATGTAGTGATTAGTCCTCAGGTAGTGTTAGGGAAAAATGTCAAGGTTCAAAATAATGTTTCGATATACACAGGGGTTACCTGTGGTGATGATGTTTTTCTTGGGCCCTCGATGGTTTTTACAAATGTGATCAACCCACGATCTGCTGTTAATAGAAAAAATGAGTATGCAAAAACCCATGTAGGTAGAGGCGCAACAATTGGGGCAAATGCAACCATTGTATGTGGACATGATATTGGAGAATTTGCTTTTATTGGTGCTGGGGCAGTGGTCACTAAAGACGTTCCTCCATATGCTTTGGTCGTAGGGAATCCCTCAAAGCAAATTGGATGGATGAGTGAGTTTGGCCAAAAATTAAACTTTGATGATTCAGGGATAGCCTTGTGTGTTGAAAGTGGCGAGGAATATAAAATTGATAATAATAAAGTTATAAAATTATAAAATAAATCCTAATGAAGAACTTTGCATTAATTGGAGCCGCTGGTTATATAGCTCCTAGGCATATGAAGGCCATTAAAGACACCAATAATCAGTTATTGGCGGCTTATGATAAATTCGACAGTGTTGGGGTAATTGATAGTCATTTTCCAAATGCTGATTTTTTCACCGAATTTGAAAGATTTGATCGCCATGTGGAGAAGCTTAAGCGAGGGGAGGAAAAGATAGATTATGTAAGTATCTGTTCACCGAATTACCTCCATGATTCACATATTCGATTTGGTTTAAGAGTGGGTGCAAACGTAATATGCGAGAAACCATTGGTTCTAAATCCTTGGAATATCGATGCTTTAAAGGAGGTAGAAAAGGAACATGGTACCAAAGTGTATAATATTCTTCAGTTACGTCTCCATCCATCCATTATTGCACTAAAGGAGAAGATTCAAAATGGGCCAAAGGATAAAATATATGATATAGATCTGGCTTATATTACCTCTAGGGGACATTGGTATTATACTTCATGGAAAGGGGATGTTTCCAAATCCGGTGGTATTGCGACTAATATTGGAGTCCATTTTTATGATATGTTAACCTGGATATTTGGGGATGTGAAGAAAAGCGTGGTAAATGTTCATACCCATGACAGAGCAGCGGGATATTTTGAATTGGAGAAGGCTAGAGTTCGATGGTTTTTAAGTATCAATTCGGATACCTTGCCTCAGGCAGTTAAAGAAAGAGGAGGGAGAACTTATCGCTCATTAACGATGGAAGGGGAAGAAATTGAGTTCAGTGATGGTTTCACAGAATTGCATACCCATAGTTATCAGCATATATTGGATGGTCAGGGATTTGGTCTAGAGGAAGCTAGAAACTCTATTCAGATTGTACATGATATACGACATATGGATGCGGTAGGGCTTACAGGTGATTATCATCCTTTGGCTAAAGGAGAGATTGTCAAGCATCCTTTTAGCGTTTAAAATTAAAGTTAGTTGATATGGGTAGGTCTTAAGACTTACCCATCTTTATATATGTTAAGTAAATTTCATTTCAAGAATGAATTTGTCAAGAATGTAGTCACATTAATGACAGGGACTGGTATTGCACAAGCAATACCTATTGCCTTAAGTCCAATATTATCCAGAATTTATTCACCAGACCAGTTTGGCTTATTTGCTCTATATACAGGGATATCAGCTATTTTATTAGTATTGGCCACTGGTAGATATGAATTAGCAATAATGTTGCCTGCCAAAAATGAAGAAGCTTCTGACATAGTGAAATTATCCATTTGCATTTCTTTATTAATTAGCGCAATTACTTTCTTTGTTGTACTATTTTTTGGAGTTCAAATTTCTGAGCTGTTAGGAAATTCAGAAATAAAAGAGTGGTTATATTTTCTGCCACTATCTATTTTTATTACCGGTACCTATCAGGCCTTAAACTATTGGTATAATAGGAATAAAGAATTCAAAAGATTGGCATTAAATAGGGTTGTCCAAAGCTCTAGTTCTGGAGGTAGCCAACTATTATTTGGGCTGAGTAATATGGGAGGAATGGGGTTATTGTATGGCTCCCTCATAGGTCAAATAATTACGGTATATATCTTATTTAAGAAATTATTTAATACAAAGGGGGACTATTTTTCTAAGGTGAAATTAAAGTCATTAAAAAGGGTTGCTATCCGTTATTCAAAATTTCCAAAGTTTGATATTCCTACAAATCTTCTAAGTGTAGGGTCAACTCATGCGCCTAATATTTTGTTTTCATCGTTCTTTTTAGCGACCTATTCTGGTCACTATTATTTGACGCAGAGAGTTTTGCAAGCACCAATTACTTTGATTTCAACATCAGTGTTGGATGTTTTTAAAGAGGAAGCCTCTAGATCTTATCGTAAAACAGGACATGCTAGGGATGTGTATTTAAAAACACTAAAGTGGCTGTTCTTTGCGTCCATTATACCTTCTGTTGTGATGTTTTTCTATATAGAAGATGTATTTATTTTAGTATTTGGTAAAGATTGGGCCATAGCCGGGGCCTATGCTAAAATTTTGCTGCCCGCTTTGGCTATAAAATTTATAGCCAACCCGTTGAGCTTTATGATTTATGTCGCAGAAAAGCAATCATGGAATCTCATAATTATGATTTTTCTTGCCTTAGGCATGGTTTTAAGTTTTTCGTTTGCGGAAAGCCATATAGAGGTTGTGGAAAATATTTCCATTGTATATATAGTGTATTATATGATACATCTTCTTTTTGGTGCTTTTTTGGCAGGATGTTTTAGGAAAGATATTTGACAAGAATTGTCAATTTCCAAATAATAGTAGGAATGTTTTTTATAATTATGATAATTAACCAGAATATTTAAGGAGTATGAATATCCTAATACTTTCATTTTCCAATATTAGTAGAGATCCTAGGGTCCTTAGGCAAATTGATTTTGTGAGATCAAATGGTACTAATAATTTATATTTAAGTGGCCTGGACTATTTGGGGAAAGAACCTTTTATACCTCTTTTAAATAGGCAGAGAACGTTATTAGAAAAAATTGGCTTACTATTTACAAATATATTCAGATTTAATAAGCTTAAGGAAAAACGGTTTCTTAAACTAGTCAATGTATCCAAATTACAAAAACTTTGCAGTGATAATAAGATAGATTATATACTAGCAAATGATTTGGAAACATGGCCCGTTGCCTTTCAGTTAAAGAAAGTTTGTTCAAATGCTAAAATAATATTAGATGCTCATGAGTATTATCCACGACATTTTGAAGATAATTTGATTTGGAGAATTATGCATGCATCCTATTATAATTTTGTATGTGATCAATATATTCCAATGACTGATGAGATTATTACTGTGGCAGATGGATTAGCAAGGGAGTATAAAGCTCGTTTTCATAAAAATTGCCATGTAGTTTTTAATAGTCCCGATTTTGAAGACAGTATTAAACCTGTGGCATTAGAGGAAAATAAAATAAAATTAATTCACCATGGTATTGCAAATCGAAGTAGAAAACTTGAGAAAATGATCCGTTTGATGGATCACTTAGATTCAAGGTTTGAGTTATATTTGATGCTAGTACCCACAGACCTTAAGTATCTAAAACATCTTAAAGAGCTGTCACAGGGTAAGAAAATTTATTTTTTAGACCCTGTTCCAACTACAGATATTTCTACTTATATAAATAGGTTTGATTTAGGATTATTCTTATTAGAGCCAATCAATTTCAATTACGAAAACGCTTTGCCTAATAAGTTTTTTGAATTTATTCAAGGAAGGCTTGGTATAGCAATTGGTCCTTCTAAAGAGATGAAAACAATTGTTGAACAAAATAATATGGGGGTAGTTTCAGAGGATTTTGAAGAAATTTCGCTAGCGCGAAGTTTAAACTCATTAACCACGAACGAAGTAATGCAATTTAAAATAAATTCAGATCATTCTGCTCAAAGATATTCCAGTTTACAAAATCAGGAAGTTTTTAAGACATTGTTTCAATAATTCTCCTAATGAAAAAAGTATTAATTCTTTCTTATTATTTCACACCATGTACCTTAACTCCTTCTCAACGAATAACCTATTGGGGTAAAAATTTATCGCGGTTAGGATATTTCCCTACCATTATTACACGTGAATGGAATGAGGATGTTAAATCTCATTTTGATACCAAAAGACCTTTGGGAAAGCAAGTACGGTATGAAAAACATGAAGAATTTGAGGTATATTACCTTCCATTTCACCCTGGTATTTTAGATAAATCGTATTTAAAATGGGGTGAATCTTCATTGAGGATTTTATTCTATCTAATTAAATTTTTAGACGTTATCTTAGTAAATTTTACTCTTAAATTCACTTCCTTTAAAGGATTTCTTCCATTTATATCGAAGCTGGTAAAGGCTAATAAATTTCAGTTTTTACTGATCTCAGGTGAGCCATTTTATTTATTTAAGATTGGGTATATTATTAAAAAGAAGATGGGGTTAAGGTGGATAGCAGATTATCGTGATGATTGGACGACTAATGAACTTCAAAGGATTAAATCTAATGGAATAATTAGAGAAATACTTTTTAGAATTGAAAGCATGTACGAAAAAAAATGGGTTTCCACTTCAGATGCGATAATTTCTGTTTCTGACCTATATACTGATAGATTGTCAAATTTTCTGGGAATTAAAGGTGTTACCATTGAAAATGGTTTTGAAGAAAGCCTGCTTGAAATTCCATATCAATCCAAGTTTGATGTTTTTACTGTAGTATATAGCGGTACTTTATATCCATCTCAAGACGTTTCTATTATTTTGGGGGCATTAAAAAAGTCTATTAAAATTGGCCGCCCTTTCAATTTGGTTTTTTTAGGTGCAGGTTTCGATATTAAGGTAACGAATCGAATTAATGAAAAAGTTGATTCTGAACTTGAACGTTTTGTAAAAATCACTGATAGAATTCCTAGAAGTGAGGCATTAATCTACCTTCAAAAGGCCCACGTTGTATTAGGAGTTGCCTATCAAGACCTTAAAGGAATTCCTTCAAGCAAATTATATGAATATATTGGCTTAAAAAAGCCAGTTCTTTTATGCCCCAGTGATCAAGATATTATGGAGCAGATTTTGAATGAAGTAGGTTTAGGATTTTTTGCAAATGATATAGATTCTTGCCTAATTGAAATAGATAAAATCAGAAGCCTATATTCCTCAGGGGAAATTTCTCAATTAGAAATAGACTGTCTTCCTAAAATCAGAAAATATTCAAGATTCAATCAAATGTCTAGAATAGGGGATCTTTTAGATAAATAAAGCTTAACATTAGAGACTTTGTCAAATATTAGCCTCACATATAAGTTTAAGGACTACTTATCAGAGTGTGTTATAACTGTCTTATTGTTCTTCTTATTAATCAATGGTGTTGGATTTCCTATTGATAAACTGTTTATGGTGACCCTTCTGGGGTATCTATTTTTTTTTACATTTTTCCAGATTCAGTTTAGTTTAATTAGTTTAGCTATTATATATTTTTGGCTATTTGCTGCATTTGCAAGTAGCATGTATAATGTTACGCTTAAACCCATGATCTTTTATCCGGTTTTTGGATTGATTTTTATATTTAGTATTAATCGCATAGACTGGATCCGAACTTTTGCAAAAACGTTATTAGTTTATATTTATCTATGTTTCTTATTGGGTGTTTTGGCATACCTAATAGAGCCCAATATTGGAGTCACTTCTCTTGCCGATAAAGGATTACCTTTTATTTTGCCTTTTAAAGGTCTCAATTCTACTGTTCAGTCATTTGGTAGCTTATGCGTCTTATGGTTGATTTTGAATTTTGAGTTAGCAGACAACAAATATGGATGGAATTTTGTAATCGTTATTTTAACTATTTTTCTAACATTTAATCGCTCGTCGTACTTATTTTCTTTTATAATACTAGCTATCTATAATCGGAAATTCCTGTGGGCTGTATCTGTTTTTATGGTATTAGGTTTCATTGCTTTTTTTGAGCAAATATCTGATTTTTTACTAAATATGGGCACACTACAATCGAGATCTGAGTTGCTTCAAGGGTTCTACTTATCCTATTGGAATGATAATAGCCTTTTAGGATATTTATTTGGCAATGGTAATAATTTTTATTCTCCTGAAATTGTAGCCATGGTGAAATGGGATCACCGACCAGATATTGAGAATGGTTATGCAATGCTACTTCATACTTATGGTTTTATAGGATTATTTGGTTATTTTACTTGTTCCATTTTGTTTCTTATAAATTCCTTCTTTTATAAAAAAGCATATAAATTAACTATTGCTTTATTTTACTATTTATTTATTACTCAGTTTTTTACTCAAGAGTTTGTTACTAATATTTATTATCTCTTTATAGCTTCAATATTTTCACTAATTTATTTTAAAAATGAGAATAGTAGTTGTCAATGCAACAACTGATTTATATGGTGCGAACAGGATTCTATCGCTTGCTCTCAGGGCTTTTCCTAAGCAAGCTAAAATCGATTTGTTGCTTCCTGAAATCAAGGGTCCATTAATAAAACATATTGAGGATGAAAACCCTAATGTATCGATAATAGAATGTGATTCGTTACCGATTATTCAACGGAAGATGTTTTCTCCGGTAGGGTTTATACAAGCAGTAAAGTTATTACTGAAGTTCAAAAAATTTCTTCGTTCTGAAAATAGTAAGCAAGGCATTGATCTAATTTACATAAATACTTTAAGTAATTTTTTAGTCTTGCCTATTGCCCATATTCTTAACATCAATACTATAGTTCATGTCCATGAAATACTAGAGTCTCCTAAATTTATAAGTAGAGTCATAAATAAATACTCCCTTCAATGGAGTACTTCAGTTTTAGCAGTTTCTAATGCAGTTAAGAAAAATTTATTGGTAAGTGGTCCTGCTTATGATAATAAAGTGGAAGTAATACACAATGGAATACCTGATTTATTCCAACCCCTGGAAAGAAAAAATGATACCTGTATAATTACATTAATAGCTCGAATTAAGCCTGAGAAAGGAATTTGGTATTTCTTAGAGGCTATCAATCTTTTAGAGAATCAGGATAATATAATAATCCGAATAATCGGAGGGGCTGCACCTTTTGGTGAGAAATATATTGATAAATTAAAGGAAGATATAGCCAAAAGTAAAGTAAAGATTGAGTTTATTGATTTTACGCCTAATGTATCACGCTATTTGAATGAAACTGATATTTTGGTAGTTCCCTCCATTATGAAAGACCCTTTTCCTACAACTGTTCTTGAGGGTATGAGTTGTGGTAAGTTAGTAATAGCTACTAATACAGGTGGAGCAGTGGAAGCAATTATAGATGGAGAAACCGGTTATCTCATTCCAAAGGATGAGCCTCAGATATTTTCTACCCTTTTAGATAAACTTATTATTGATTCAGAATTAAGGGATAAACTTGGAATAAATGCTAGACAAAGGTATTTAAACAATTTTTCAATTAATTCTTATGTTGATAATTTGCAGGTCTATATTTCGAATAGACTTAGTTTATGAATTTTTTATTTGGCATTATGTTTTTAATTTAAATTTTGAATTAGTTATGAATAAAATTGGTTTTTTATTTCTTCTTGTTTTTATAAATAGTTTTGTTCAAGCCCAGCAGGGTTTAGAAGCAGAGTTTGTTGATATCAATGATTTTGATAAAAAGTTCGCTCCCAATTTTACTATTAAGGGTTGGAAAGGGGAAATGTTACCGTTGATAGTTAAGGTTAAATCTAATTCCATGGAGAATGTGGAATTTAACATTACTTCTGAGTCTAAGAATACTACGATAAAGCCGTATTATATGGCATATGTATTGGCTGATCATTCAGCTGGATATTGTGGATCCCAAAAAACCAAGGGGGAATTTGAAATTTCAAAGATCCCTGATAGAGCACAGCTAATCGAAGCGAATAAATTTAAACCTGATAGTACGATTAGTTTTGTTTTTTTGGATGTAAGTATTGGAAAAACCGAGAATTCAGGAATAGTGCCTATTCAAGTGGAGCTTAAGCAAAAAGGCAATGTTTCTAATATAAATGTTAATATTGAGGTTTTAAACAAATCCTTGCCACCTATTTCATCATCAGATTATAAGATTGATTTTTGGCAGTTTCCAATGTCTGTTGCTGATTATTATAAAATAAAGCCATGGTCTACGGAGCATTTTAATTATTTAGAGAAAATGTTTGAGCAGTTGGCTGGGATCAATCAAAAGGTTATTACCGCTACCGTCTTTTGGGATCCCTATAATTCCAAAATCAGACATCAATCACAAATGATGATTCAGGTTTCAAAAAGCAAAGATGGAAACTATAGTTATGATTATAGTAATTTCGAAAGGTATGTTGAAATTGCTATGTCCAAGGGTATCACCGATCAAATAGCCCTGCATAATTTATATCCTTGGAATAATTTTTATTTTTACTATGATGAAGCGAGTGGAAAAATTGTTACTAAAAAGGCAATGCCCAATTCAGCAGAACATCATGAATTTTGGACACCTTTTTTAAAGGACTTTGAACGCTATTTGGTAGGTAAGGGATGGTTTGATAAGCTTATGTTCTATGTAGATGAACGAAATCCTGATATTACTATTGAATTAGCTAAGTTTATAAAAGGTATAAATTCAGATTATAAAGTAGGCTACGCAGGGGCATTTCATGAGAAATTATCTCCGTATGTTTATGATTATTCAGTTCCTTCCAATATTACCATTAACTCTAAAACCCTTAAGCAAAGGCAAAAGAAAGGATTTCAAACAACCCTATATACTGCTTGTTTTGATAAGGGAGCCAATATGCTTATGACTTCTGGTACTATAGATACCAGCTATCTGATGATGTTAGCAAAAGCAAAGGGGTATAATGGTATGTTAAGGTGGGCATTTAATTTATGGGGTTCTAAAATTATGAATAACGCAATATATTCAGATGTACCCTCAGGGGATGCTCATTTTGTCTATCCATATAATCAACCTTCATTAAGATATTTTTTAATCAAAGATGGGTTAGAGGAAATATTAAAGATTGAACAATTGGAGCAAAAGCGGTCACAGGTAACTGGTTTTGATAAAGTTCTTGATCCATCTCTTCTTCAATCTGAGAGTTTGAGAATCCAAAATATTGAAAAGATTAAAAGGAAATTAAATGAATAATAAAAAGCTTGCCGTAATTGGTACAGTTGGAGTTCCCTCAAGTTATGGTGGCTTTGAGACCCTTGTAGAGAATTTATTAGACCATTTTCCTGAAGATTTGGAGGTTACTGTGTTTTGCCAAAGTTCAGCCTATTCTAATAAAATAGCCACCTATAAAGATGCAAACCTGAATTACATAAATATTGGAGCAAATGGGGTTTCAAGTATTTTATATGATGTAATTTCTATTCTCAAGTCCTTTAGGAAATTTGATGTACTCCTTATACTTGGTGTGTCTGGATCAATTGTTCTTCCACTTATTAAACCCTTCTTTAAGGGAAAGATAATTATTAATATCGATGGACTGGAATGGAAGAGGGATAAATGGAATTTTTTTGCCAAGAAATTTTTAAAGTTTTCAGAGAGCCTTGCCACTCAGTTTTCAGATGTAATAGTGGCCGATAATCGTCATATTCAGAAATATGTTTTGCATGAATATAATAAGCAATCAGTCTTAATTGGGTATGGGGGTAATCATGTACATACGGTTACAGAATTTAGTGTAGGGTTACAATATGGACTTGAAAAGGAAAAATATTTTTTTACCGTTTGTCGAATTGAGCCTGAGAATAATCTTGACCTGATGGTTTTGGCCTATAATGAATCAAAAGTTGATTATCCCTATTTGATAATTGGTAATTTTAACTCCAGTAAATATGGAATTGAGTTTAGAGAAAAATTCAAGGATGTAAAAGGCCTAATTTTGCAAGACCCTATTTATGATCAAAATATCCTTGACCAATTTAGATCTAATTGTTTCTTTTATTTACATGGACATAGTGCAGGAGGAACAAACCCTTCCTTGGTAGAGGCTATGTATTTAGAATTACCAGTAATAGCATATGGGGTTTCATATAATCGTGCGAGTACCTTTGATTCTGCAGTTTATTTCGATTCGCAAGCTGAATTAGTAAAGATCTTTAAAAATATATATGCGATTGAGAGAATAAAACTTAAGGCTAAAATGAGATTATTGGCGGAGGAAAATTATACTTGGGAATTGATTTGTGCCAAATATAATAAATTATTCATATGAAAGGTATAATATTAGCAGGTGGGTCAGGGACTCGTTTATATCCTATTACTAAAGGGACATCAAAACAGCTACTGGCTATTTATGATAAACCTATGGTTTATTATCCACTTTCAGTTTTAATGCTTGCAGGGATTAAGGAAATTTTGGTAATCTCTACCCCAGAGGACTTGCCTAATTTTCAAAAATTATTAGGAGACGGTCATGAATTAGGCATATCACTGTCTTATGCAGAACAGCCAAGCCCCGATGGTTTAGCCCAGGCCTTTTTAATTGGAGAATCTTTTATTGGCAAAGATGATGTGTGTTTAGTGCTAGGAGATAATATCTTTTATGGTCATGGCTTTACTGGTTTATTAAAACAATCTGTTTATAATGTTCAGGAAGAAAAAAAAGCTACAGTTTTTGGATATTATGTGCAAGACCCGGAACGATATGGTGTGGCTGAATTTGATGAGGAAGGAAATGTTCTTAGTTTAGAGGAAAAACCAGAGTTTCCTCAATCCAATTATGCTGTAGTTGGGCTATATTTTTATCCAAATTCAGTCATCGAGGTTGCCAAACAAACCAAACCCTCGCATAGGGGAGAACTTGAAATCACATCGGTTAACCAAACTTTTTTAGAGCAGGGAGATTTAAAAGTTGAATTAATGGGAAGAGGCTATGCCTGGTTAGATACTGGTACTCATGAGTCAATGTTAGAAGCTTCAAACTTCATTCATACAATCGAAAAAAGACAAGGTCTAAAAGTAGCTTGCCTTGAAGAAATTGCCTATGAAATGGGTTATATCAATAGCGACCAATTAATGGCATTAGCTGAGCCTTTAAAAAAGAATGAGTACGGCCAGTACCTCATAAGGAAAGCTAATAAAAGAAAGACCAAATAGGATGGAGTTTTTTAGAACGAGTATCCCAGACGGAATTATTAGGGTCCCGGATATTAATGGAGATTCACGGGGATATTTTTCAGAGACATTCCGATAAGATTTATGGGAAAAATTTTTAGGGTTTCCATTGAATTTCTGCCAAGATAATGAATCAAAATTAAGTAAAGGTGCCCTGAGAGGCTTTCATTACCAAAGGAATCCTTGTGCTCAAACTAAATTAGTGATAGCATTGCATGGGGAGAGATTAGATGTTACAGTAGATATTAGAAATGGGTTACCTACTTTTGGAAAACATATTTCGATGCTACTTTCCAGTGAAAATAAAAAACAACTTTTTATTCCTAGAGGTTTTCAAATGGATTTATTGTTCAAAGCGATCAAGCGGTATTGCCTCTTAAGTTGATGATTTAAATAGCACAGAATATGATCGAGGTATCGTATAGAATGATCCCTCTCAAAACATTAATTGGAAAATGAACGTAGATGAATTAATTCTTTCTCCTAAAGACCTTAAACAACCACTCTTAAGTGATGCGGAGTTATTTGACTATAATATAAATTTGTATGCTTAATATTTTAGTAATTGGTTCCAATGGGCAACTCGGAGCAGAAATTCGATCGCTATCCCACGGTTATCCTTTTCAATTTCTTTTTACAACTCGAAAAGAGCTTGATATTTCGAGTTTAGAAAACATTAATCAATATCTTAATGCTAAAAAAGTTGATGTTATTATCAATTGTGCCGCTTATACTGCTGTTGATAGGGCAGAAACCGAAGAAGAACAAGCTAACTTGGTAAACCATCTAGCTGTCCAGTCCATTGCTAAAGCTGCTCAATCGTTTGACATTAAATTAATTCATGTTTCTACTGATTACGTTTTTGAAGGAATTGCATATCAGCCATATTTAGAGGACGCTTTAACCAATCCTAAAAATATCTATGGAAAATCCAAAGCAGCAGGAGAGAGAGCCATGTGTAATATTAATCCTGATAACTCTTTAATCATACGAACTAGCTGGGTTTATTCTTCTTTCGGTAGTAATTTTGTCAAAACTATGTTGAAATTAGGCAGGAAGAATGATCAGCTCAAGGTCATTGATGATCAGATAGGTAGTCCAACTTATGCTAGAGACTTAGCAAAAGCTATTTTAGATATTTTACCAAATCTTAATCATACTGGGGTAGAAATATATCATTATACCAACGAAGGTGTATGTACTTGGTATGATTTTGCAAAATCTATAATGGAGTTTGGGGATATTGATTGTAATGTGTTACCTCAATTAACTGAAAATTATCCTACTCCAGCCAAAAGACCTCACTTTTCCGTAATGAGTAAATATAAAATAAAGGAAAAATTCAATATTGAAATTCCCTATTGGCGGGATGCATTAAAAGAATGCATTCTGTTATTGAAAAATGAAGACTCCGCTTGATCTCTATAATAAATAATCTGGATTTCTCTCCAACAAAAATAAATCCATTATAATTATTCTTAATATTTTATATATCGTAACCTGAAAAACCTTTAAAGCAAGGTGAGTATTGAGGCTGCATGCATGTAAGATTATGAACTCACAAATATTTAGAGTGTATTTGAATCAAATGATCTAAGAAAAGGTTATCTGAATTAAAATAGTAGATAAATGAATAATTTATATAAAATCATATTCACAATAATTGGATTTATCATTCCACTTACTTCTGTTTGGTCACAGACTATCAGTGCTGGAATGCCTGTATTTGAAGAAGCTGTGAGACGGAAACAACTATTAGGGCAGTTAGATTCTACCCTCAGTTTTAATCTCAGGCCTATTCAGGCAAATACTATTTATTCTGCCCAGATATATAATGATTTTAGTTTTTTTGAGGTAAATAATTCAAAAAGCATCAATAGAGGAGTAAAGAAGTCTAAAAGTTTCACCCTCTTACCTTTACAAAATTCTAGTACTTTTAATACTGGTCGCCCTTACGGCTTTGGGAATGGTGCAATGATTCCTAATGTCGGTTTCCAAAACAAGATTAGTGCGGGATTTGCTGCAAAGTTTCATTTTCTTAATATTCAGTTTGCTCCAGAATATGTGTGGGCCCAAAATAAGAGTTATTCTGGTTTTTCTGATACTTTTCAAGAGTCTGTAATTAAAGCGAAATTTCATTACTGGAATCATGGCGATAATCCTGAAAGATTTGGTGATGGACCTTATAGCAAGCTCCTTCCTGGACAATCAAAAATTTCATTGAACTATGGTGCATTTGAAATAGGAGCCTCCACAGAAAATATCTGGTGGGGACCTGGTCAATTTAATGCGCTTATAATTTCAAATAATGCGGCAGGATTTCCTCATTTAACCTTCAATACGACCAAGCCCGCAAATACCATTATCGGTTCATTCGAAGGTCAGATTATAATGGGAAGGTTGGAATCTTCAAATTTAGAACCTAGTCAGTTTGATTTCCTTAATAATAATTATTTTAGAAATTTATCTACCGATTGGCGTTACCTCAATGGTATGACTATTTCTTATCAACCAAAATGGGTCCCTGGTTTGTTTTTAGGAATCAATAGAACATTCCAACAGTATAGAGAAAATAGGACAAATTCATTCGGTGATCTGTTTCCCATCTTTGAGGCATTTACTAAAAAGGATTTATTTACAAATGGGAATTCTGTCCAGTATGATTCTAAAGCTCAGGATCAACAGGTCTCTCTTTTTGGCAGGTATATTTTTCAGAAAGCTAATGCAGAGATTTACTTTGAGTATGGAAGACGAGACCATGCTTATACCATTAGAGAGTTTGTATTAAATCCAGAGCATGCTAGAGCTTTTCTTTTAGGCTTTAATAAGATCTTTCAATTAAGTACCCAAGAAAAATATATTCAAGTGAGAGGTGAAATGACGCACCAGCAGGAATCAGTTAATAAAAATCTCCGATATTTCTATTTGGCTGACAATAATACTAGCTGGCATGCCCATTATCAGGTTCGAGGATTTACTAATTATGGCGAGTCTATGGGAGTAGGTATTGGAAATGCAGGATCCAATATACAAACCATTGAGATTTCCTTAATTGAGAAATTGAATAAATTCGGTATTGTCTTTGAGCGCCTTGCTAATCATCAGGATTTCTATAATCGAGCATTTGAAAGGGATTTGCCAGAAAACCAGCCCTGGGTTGATTTGTCCTTGGGGCTTTTGTTTGATTATCAGTGGGACCGGTTTATGTTGAGTTCGAAACTTCAATTTATTGATGGGATGAACTATCAGTGGCAGCTGGCTCCTGAGAGTACTGAGGAGTATCCTGTGGGAAAGGATAAGTTTAGCGTTTTTGCTCAGGCTAATTTGATCTATCTCATAGGTAAGAAAAAATAAGTACTATTAATTAGCTTTTTTGGGCCGCCTGGTCATTGTACTGGGCCATATTAACGAGACCCTAATAAACACACATATATAATGCAAGCAACTACAAAACCAACATTACTTATCTTAGCAGCAGGTATGGGATCTAGGTATGGAGGCAATAAGCAGATTGATGGCTTTGGCCCTAACAATGAGACCATATTGGAGTATGCTATTTATGACGCCATTCAGGCGGGCTTTGGCAAGGTGGTTTTTATCGTCAGAGAGGAAATCTTAGACTTGGTAAAAGACCGATTTTTGGATAAAATTGACCAACAGATTCAAGTGGAATTTGTGATTCAATCCCTTCAAAACCAGGTGCCCACAGCCTTTCAAAATCCGGATAGAACCAAACCTTACGGCACAGCCCATGCGGTTTTATGCGCCAAAGATGTTATCCATGAACCTTTTGCCGTGATCAACGCGGACGATTTTTATGGGAAAGAAGCCATAGCACAACTGGGGACCTTCCTCAGCCAATCTCAACGAAGTAACCAGCACTGTATGGTAGGCTATGCCCTGAAGAATGTCCTTTCGGATCATGGTACCGTAAATCGTGGCGTCTGCTCGTATAATGAAGATGGCGAACTTACTGGCATGAAAGAACGTGAGAAAATCTCCAGAGAAGGCGATAAAGTTATCAGTAGAATGGGTGCGGATGTCCTTGAAATTGATGAGAATACGCCCGTTTCTATGAATTGCTGGGGATTTCAACCTGATTTTTTCGAAGAAACCGAAAAGCGTTGGCTTAAATTTTTGGAAGAAAATACAGGAAATATCAAATCGGAATTTTATATCCCTACCGTCGTAAATGATCTCATCGCCCAAGGCAAAGCAGCAGTGAAAATCCTGGAAGGTGGTAAAACATGGTTTGGTGTGACTTATCCTGAAGATAAGGAATTTGTGATCGAGGCCTTGAAAAGCCTGCATCAAAATAATATATACCCTCAACATTTATGGGAAGAAGTGAAGGTGAGTAACTAAAGCCCGTCCCCATTGATACATCTATAAAAGCCATCTCCTTCGGATGGCTTTTTGGATGCGTATTTAGAATAAACTGAAGATTAATTGTATTACTCACTTATAGGATATGCCTGTGAATAATACTGATTTTCACTCTCCAATTTTCGAATTATTGAAATTATTAATTAATTAAAATAAAGACACTAATTACAATACTCGCTTAGATTTAATACTTCATGGTACCTTAGATTTGTATTCCCCAATCATGGCTACAAAATCTTTAATTTTGCTATACAGGTATATGAGGTTTCATTGTAACTAAAATCAAACATAGAAAGCATTGTTTGATCAATATGCTCTTTGCTATGAAAACAATTGTAATCAAAATCAACAATTAAGTTTAAAAATAAAGAATGCTGTTTAACTCAATTGACTTTGCAATTTTCTTGCCGATAGTTTTTATACTTTATTGGTTTGTAACAAATAAAAGCCTAAGACTGCAAAACTTGCTTATTGTCGCAGCGAGTTATTTGTTTTACGGATGGTGGGATTGGAGATTTTTATCACTGATTTTATTTAGTACTCTTGTTGATTACACTATCGGTCGAAAACTTAGTGTAGAAGAAAATCAAAATAGAAGAAAAATTTTACTTTGGGCAAGTATCTTGGTTAATCTTGGATTTTTGGGATTTTTCAAATATTATAACTTCTTTCTTGATAATTTTGTTACTGCCTTTTCGTTTTTTGGAACTGAAATAAAGGCCAGTTCCTTGAATATTATTTTACCAGTGGGTATTAGCTTCTATACTTTTCAAACTTTAAGTTATTCAATTGATGTATATAAAAGGAAACTAGAACCAACCAAAGACTTCATAGCTTTTTCTGCATTTGTTAGTTTCTTTCCTCAATTAGTTGCCGGGCCTATTGAAAGAGCAACCCATTTACTTCCACAATTTTATAAAAAGCGCACTTTTGAATATTCCAAAGCAGTAGATGGAATGCGACAAATACTTTGGGGCCTATTTAAGAAAATTGTTATAGCAGACAATTGTGCAGAATTTGCAAACCAAATATTCAATAATTCAGCTGAGCTAAACGGAAGTACATTGGTTCTTGGCGCCATATTTTTCACTTTTCAAATCTATGGTGATTTTTCAGGCTATTCTGATATAGCAATTGGGACATCACGGCTTTTTGGATTTGACTTAATGCAAAACTTCAACTTCCCATATTTTTCAAGAGACATAGCTGAATTTTGGAGACGCTGGCATATTTCATTATCTACATGGTTTCGAGATTATTTATATATTCCGTTAGGTGGAAGTCGAGGTGGTACATGGATGAAAGTTAGGAATACTTTCATCATTTTTATAGTAAGTGGGTTTTGGCATGGCGCCAATTGGACATATATTGTTTGGGGAATATTAAACGCAATTTATTTCTTACCACTTTTATTGACCAATAATAATAGAAATAACTTAGAAACAATTGCTCAAGGCAAGTTCTTTCCGAGTATAAAAGAATTCTCTTTTATGTTGATAACCTTTGGCTTAACTGTTTTTGCCTGGATATTTTTTAGAGCCGAAAATATGGGACATGCAATAAGTTACATTTCTGAAATATTATCACCTTCTATTTTTTCAATACCTAAATTTACTGATATGTCAAGAGCCTTAATGACGATAATTCTTATTGCAATTTTTGTCTTAGTTGAGTGGAAAGGAAGAGAAGGACATTTTGCCATTTCGCACATCGGGCAAAGATGGCATAGATCATTAAGATGGACATTTTATTCATTAATTATTTTTGCAATAGGAATGTTTATGCCCTCTGTTGAATCCCCTTTTATCTATTTTCAATTTTAAGGATTAGCAATGAAAAAATACATTTCCAATACTATTTTATTTATTTTATTTACATCCCTATTTTATTTGACATTGCTATTTTTGTGGGGGCGTTACGCGCCTACAATATTTAAACCAACTATAAGTTATCATTTAGGCTCACAGGGACATTTGTACTCAAGACTCTCTGAGGTTAAAAATTATGGAGATGTAGATATTTTATTTTTAGGATCTTCTCATGCATATAGGGGTTTTGATACTAGGGTTTTTCAAAAAAATGGATACAAATCATTTAATTTAGGATCTAGTTCTCAAACACCTGCTCAAACAAAAGTATTACTTAATAGGTATTTCGAAAGGTTAAATCCGAAGTTAGTTATTTATGAAGTTTATCCAACGATATTTACTTTAGACGGTGTTGAATCATCTCTTGATATAATTGCTAATGATAAAAATGATTCAGAATCATTGAAAATGGCATTGAAAATCAATAATATAAAGACATATAATACTCTAGTTTATGCTTTTATGAATGATTTATTCGGATTTAATAAATCTTTTTCTGAATCTGCAGTTAAAGGGAGTGATAAATATGTTCCTGGCGGTTACGTAGAGAAGGAAATAGGCTTTTATCAACCATCAGAATTAGAAAAAAAGGAAATCTCTATTTTAGATTATCAACTTGAAAATTTCTCTGAAATAGTACAATTAGTTGAAAATAAGAATATTGAATTAATCCTAGTGTATGCACCAATTCCAAAAGTCAACTATGATAGTTATATAAATACTGGCTATTTTGATAGTTTAATGAGCAGGTATTCAGAGTATTATAATTTTAACGAAATTATATCTTTAGATGATTCATTGCATTTTCAGGATTCACATCACTTGAATCAAAATGGAGTTAATTTATTTAATGAAAAGCTGATTGAGATATTGAATCAAAAATAATTCACTTACACACCACGTTCCATATAAAAAAATGACGAAGGTAGGTGCTAATACAAATGCTTTGGCATTTTTGGAAATCGCCAAAATTTTAAATCTGCCTAGTTCTCAAAAAAAACAATTAGTAAGTTTGATGGTTTGGACTTGAATTATCCGAAAAATTATAGCTTCTTGACATGTCTATTTTTTATATGCAATACTGAAGGACTCCCTTGATAGAATTCTGAGTCACAAGCAAAATGATTTTTATCGCCTACTTCTTTCAGATCTTGAATACTTTCTCAAACCACTTACAATCCTTCCCCTGATAAAATCCAATATAAAGGTAACTGGGTTCGTCGCATGGCTACGAAGGATAAATCACATTAGTTATTTATCCCTTACAGCACAAGATTAGGTTTATTTATTAAATACTAAAGCCCGTCCCCATTGATACATCTATAAAAGCCATTCCCTTCGGATGGCTTTTTTGTTTCCATTGAAACATTGAGCTGAAGATTAATTATATTACTCATCAAATCGATAAACTTGTGAATAAGCCTCTACTGTTTTTACTGGTCCTGTGGCTGCTGGGCTGTTCCGCAAATCGAAATGCTGAAGAGAATATAGCCGCTATATTGCCTTCCAATCCCATTATTAGTGGGGAGTTTCCTGACCCTTCGGTCATTGAGGTGGACGGGGTTTTTTATGCCTGTGGCACCTCTAATGACTGGGCGCCTCTTTATCCCATATATTCATCGGTGGATTTGATGCATTGGGAGCTTGTTTCCTACGTTTTCCCTGAAGCTCCCTCATGGACCTCCGCAGGTTTTTGGGCTCCAGAACTGTTTTATAGAAACGGCACTTTCTTTTGCTATTATACCGCAAAGGATAAGTCTGGAGTTTCCCGTATTGGTGTAGCCACCAGCACTTCGATAGCAGCAGGATTTGAGGATAATGGCCCGATAATCAGTTGGGGCAAGGAGAGTATAGATGCTTTTGTCAATGTGGTGGACGACCAATTGTATATTTCCTGGAAGGCATATGGACTGGATGCTGATAAGCCTATACAGATTTTGGGCTCCAGGCTGAGTGCAAATGGTCTGGCTCTGGAAGGAGAGGTATTTCCCATCTTGACTGCTGATGCCAATAATTGGGAGCGCGGTGGGATCGAAGGACAATCGATTATTCAAAAGAATGACTTCTTATACTTGTACTATTCTGGGGCAGCTTGCTGTGGAGGAGAATGTGATTATAAGCTTGGGGTGGCAAGGTCCCGGACCATGCTGGGGCCTTGGGAAAAATTCCCAGAAAACCCTATTATGTCTGACTACGGCTCCTGGAAGTGCCCTGGCCACGGTACACCTATTGCCCATGAAGAGCAATGGTATTATATTTACCATGCTTACCCCTCAGAGGGCTTCCCATTTATGGGACGCGCAGCATTAATAGATCCATTTTATTGGGATGACCAAAGCTCATGGCCTTATTTCAAAGCCAAGGAGGGAGATTCCAGCGCCAGCCCATATTCCCCTTTAGACTTTCATGATTCCTTTGAGGGGGATCACCTGAAGAAAGAATGGCGCTGGAATGGAACTGAATACAGTCCACAGATGGAAATTTCCAAAGGAAGGCTACAACTTAGCGCTTTGGATGCTGCTCCCACCTCGCCGGTGGTATTGGCAATTATTCCTGAGAATCCGTCTTATCATATCAGCGTCACTCTACCAACCCAGGGGGAAAGCTTCAAGGGACTTTGCCTGTATGGAACCGCCTCGAATAACCTCGGACTGGGCGTGAAATCCGGTAATCTCGTTGTATATCAAGTCTTGCAAGGCGACTATCAGAATATCCCTTTATCGGATAATTATGTACTGGAGGGGGCTTCCACTGAGCTTCGTATACAAGTGGAGATGGGGCATATTGCGGAGTTTTACCTCAAAACAAACCATGGGTGGACCTCCTTAAAACATCCCTCCGGTGATGTAATAAGGATAAAAGGGGACTTTCTGGAGTTTTGGCAGTGGGGAGTAAAACCTGGCCTATTCGTTCAAGGATCGGGAGTGGCCGAATTTTATGATTTTTCCCTGAGCTATACTCCAAGCTCAGAACCTGCCAATTGAGCTAGTGTTAAACTGACTATATTTGATAAAATAGCCTTTCCCTGAAAGTGATTTTTGGGAATTAGTTGCGGAAGAATACTTCTGAATTTCTTCTAAAAAGCAGCAAAGCCGGCACTCTGAGGAATGCCGGCTTTCACTGTGGTATAGTGGTTGGTTTAGTAGTAATTATTGTCCTTTACCGTGAACCATTGTTTTCACGGTTTGGTAGATGATATAAACATCTGTTTTAAGACTTACTCCAGTAAGATACAGTAAGTCATATTTAGTTCTTTCTACCATTTCCTGCACAGACTCTGCATATCCGTAATATACCTGACCGATTGAGGTAATTCCTGGCTTGATTCCCTGTAGTTTTTTATAAGATGGAGAAACACTCAGGATCTGGTCAATAAAGTGCTGTCTCTCAGGTCTAGGACCAACAATGGCCATATCGCCTTTAAGCACATTCCAAAACTGAGGAAGCTCATCAAGGTGAGTTTTACGCATAAATCCACCCCATTTGGTTACCCTTGGATCATGTCCGGAGGCTAGCTGTGGACCATTCTTCTCGGCATCCACAAACATACTTCTGAACTTATAGATATTGAATGGTTTACCATTCTCGCCAATTCGCTCTTGCTTGTAAAATACTGGTCCTGCAGAACTCATTTTGGTGATGAGGATTAGCATCAAATAAATTGGAGCTCCTAAAAGTAAAACCATACTTGAAAAAGCAACATCAAATGCTCTTTTCATCGCTTTTGTACTGCTGTCGATCTGCCAGTTAAAGATACCAGACTGAAGGCTGTCTCTATTAATAAAGTCTGACAGAGAAAATAAATCAGGAACTGCTGTTTGATTTTGAAAAGTCCTGTTGTAGATAATTTCTTGATTATGATTAGCCATTTTTTTATCAGTTTTAATTCAGTTAATAAACCCATATAGTAAATAGCTAACCTTGTGCCAGTCCCTGTTTATGGCTCAAAATAATGTTTAAAGGGCTTTTTTTACTTTATTTTGGCCAAAAAGTGAGGAACGCTTACTCACTCTGTGGAATGCCAGAATCTGGCATGCATAGATAATTTCCGCTTTTGATCCACAGATAGACCTTTATGCTTCAATCCCAGTTTGTATCCTAGCCATTTTGCAAAAAGTGAGGCTACCGATTTGGGGACTGTAAGTGGGTTTTTGCGCATAGCATAGGAGATTTCGGATTTGGCATATTGAGCACCGCGGCTTTCTGCCCGACCGAAATGATCGAAAATCCAGCTGCTTTCGGCGTGAAATACCCCAATATCAAAGTACCGCTTAAACTCCTCCTTTACGGTATAATCATGAGAATGATGAACCTCTGCCTCTCCGACATAAGCCATCTTCCAACCTTTCAGCAGCATCTTGCCAGCGATATATACATCCTCCCCCAAGATCAATCCCCGTGGAAATCCCCCTGCTTGCTCAAAAGCCTCTTTTCGGTAGGCCGCAAAGGAGTTGGAGCAGGAGATGGTTTTGATTCCGTACTTTGGGGCATCCGCTAGGCCTCGGATTTCGGTGGCCTCGGGATAATTAAATAAGCGTGCATGCGATTCCAGTGTTTTGGCATTGAGATGAGGCAGCTGGCGACCATATGCCATCCCTAGCTCCGGATCAGCGACAAATGCCTGAATGAGGCGACTTACCGTATGCTCATTCGCAGGAATAGCGTCCTGAGTCATGAAAAGATAAATATCTGCATCAGGATAGGCCTCTACCGCCATCTGACGCGTGCCCCCATGGTCAAAATCCCTCTTATCAATAGAGATCACCTCAAAATCCCCCACTAATGGATCCTTTAAGGTGCCATCGGTAGAGCCAGAGTCCACGATGATTTTTCGGTGAAATTGGATGGTTTGTTCTGCTAAGCGCTCCAAGGTTTGATGCCAGGTTTTGCCTGCATTGAGAGTAGGTATAAAGAGATTAATTTTCATCGTTTGGCTTAGCTTGGTTCAAGGTTATGATTTTCACCTCATTGGTGCTTACGTTACCTGCTAGGATTTTTTCCTCGTAGATTTCCACCAGTCCGCTTCCCTCCATCCATACAGCCGTCACCCCATCTTTGCCCAGATGGATATTTTCTTCCATATACATTTGCTTGGGGTTTTTACTATGAATGGTGAAATAGCGGTTGCTGCTCGGCAGTACCTCTAGCCGATTATGAATCAGTCGAGTACCGGTGGCTCCCTCATCCTGGATACAATAGTTCAAAGCATTGACCACATTTCCCTGAAGGAGCACCCCTTTTGCTTTTGATTTTAGGAGTATTCCCGGAGCCTTTTCACTGCTTATTTCATTGTTTACCAAAGTGACTTTAGCAGCCGAGGCGATCAGGAAGGTTGGGGTTTTGCCGAGATTGGTGATTTGGTTGCCCTGGAAGTTTACCTTTCCACTGAGGTTTAGGTTAAAACTGCCATTGCTGAAACTATTATTGAGAAAGTCGGCCTTATTTAAGGTGATCCCATTGGGGAAATAGATTGTTCTAAACTCATTATTTTCGATGCAGAGATAGCCGGCTTTTACATTATGAATGAAGGTGATATGGTCAAATACATTATTAATCATGGAGACTTGCTGCAAGTTTTTTACGATTTCCACCTGATTATCAGCTTCATTTCCATCAATAATTATATTTCCACAATCCTCCAAATATACTGCGGGCCTATTGTTCTTTGCCGCAGTGTTTTTTATTAGTTGTACTCCTGATACATTGATGAGGGTGGCGATTCCTGATCCATCTGGTGTACTTTCTTTACCTACAAAGCCATTGGCCAAACTTTCATTATGCTCAATCAGCGCCTCTATATCGAGAGGGCTGCCTGTTCCCCGATTATTGATGTCGATCGCATCCCCGGCATTATTCGCCATATAATTATGACTGAAATAATACCCGATCTCAGTGCGTGTACTACCAAAAGCCACCTGAATGGCACTCATGCCATTGTCAATGATGGTACAGTGATGAACGCTGATGTCAGGACTGCTATGAACAAAGACCCCATTTTGCCCATTTTTGGAAATTAGACATTTCTCAATCGTCACCCCTTTACTTTCCAATATTCGTATGCCTGTTCCCGGCTGGTAGTATTCCGCCGATTCTCTTGAGGTCCCAAAGTTCTTAATAGTCGAATTGGTGATTTTCACTTCTTCGCATTGGTATAGCAGTATCCCTGCAAAGGACCGAAGCTTGGTGCTGTCTCCTGAAAATTTACTGTCATCAATATGGATATTCTTTGACCCGGTCAAATAAATAGCCTCATTCTGGGAAAGGCCATTCAGCTGGAGGTGAATGTCAGACACATCCTTGCCACGGATAAGGGGGAAGGATGAATTTTGCTTTTTGGTGGTAAACTCCTCCTTATCGGGGAGGTTTTGGAGTAGCAGTCCATCAGCTTTAAGGTGAACTCCCGATCGGAGCCCAAGGGTGCTTATGCGGTATTTGCCTTCGGGGATATATACGGTGTCTCCAGGCTGAGCCTTGCGGATGACGGACTGAATAGCTTCAGTATCATCGGTGCTGCCATCGCCTTGCGCCTGGTATTCGGCGACATTCCATACCTTGGCCTGCTGCGCCCAGGAGGGTAGGGCAGGGGAAAGAAGGAAAAGCAAACAGCATAAGGATACAAATGATATTTGTCGATTAAGAAGCATAAAGAATGAGATTTAAGATAAAATTTCGTTCCAGGTAGATTGGGCAGTTTTCTCCCAAGGAAATTTACGGGCCTGTACTAGGCCTTTTTGCTGAAGGTCTGCATAATACCGAGAGTCATCCACCAGCTTGCTCATCGCCTTGGCGATGGCCTCCGGGGAATCCGGCGCCACGCAGGCAGCCGCACCTCCTGCGATTTCGGGCAGGGAGCTGACCGTGGAGGTGATCACAGGGGTCTCGGAGGCCATAGACTCCAATACTGGAAGACCAAATCCCTCCATCAAGGATACAAACATCGTGGCAAAAGCTCCTCGGTAATAGGCTGGCAACTCTGCCTCGGGGATAAACCCTAAAAATTTTACCCGATCCCCGATCCCCAAATCCCGAATAAGCGCATCTAATTCAGGATCGCTTTTGCCACTCAAGGCAAAGATAAAATCCTCAGGCAAGGACGCCGTGGCAAAGGCCCTGAGCATATTGGGTAGATTTTTATTTACCCTGCGGTTACCCACATATAAGAAATAAGGTCTTCCAAGATTTTTGGCCTCTTTGTTTTCCAAGAAGCTATCTTCCACACCATTATATATGACCTCGATAAGCTGCTCGGGGATACCCATCAGTTCCACCAACTGTCCCTTACTATAGTGGGAAACGGTGATAATTTTCTTAGCCCGTCTGGAAAGCCAGCTAATGACCGTTTTATAATACAGCTGGTGCATTTTACTATAATAAAACAAATGCATTAAATCATGAACCGTAAATATAAAGGGCATTTTGGGAGCAAATGGCGGCATAAAGGAGGGGCTATAAAATACCTCCGCTGAGGATTTGCGGGCAGCAGAGCCCAAGCCTAGCGGAGATAGTGGGCTTCCCAGCCCCATACCCTCAGGGATATATTCGCAGTCCAGCCCCATAGGCTTTCTATTCATTACTTCCTTATATAATCGCCCGATCCCGGTATCCCCGGCCCATCGACTATCGATCAGCACCTTTTTATTTGTCATAAGCTTAGTTTGCATTCTTTCAGCATTGTTCCCTTTTCTTTTATCAATAAAAATACCAGTATCAGGTAAAGAATGGGGTCATTGTCATATCCGGAGTATAAGATGCTCATGATGGCGATCAAGGGTAGAAAGCAGCTAAGCCAAAACACGGGGTCACGAAAAGTATAAAATGCCTGCCTAAGGTAAAATACTAGAAAAACCATAAAGGTCACTAGCCCAACAATTCCTAGCTCTAAATAGCTACTTAGGAAGGTATTATGGATATGTGGCTCTCCATGATAATATTCAGCCTGCTCTTTCAGAAATTCCGGGGCATTCATAAAACCCATTCCCCAAAGGGGTATATCGCCAATATTTTCAAAAAAAGCTTTATAATATGTCAAACGTACGCCCATGCCATCATTGCTGGCGGTGAGCTGATCCACTCTGAGGACTTTCTCCATTAAGAAGGGACTAATCCCCAGTATGAGGACGATGATCCCCACCCTTATCCATTTGGTGGATAAGGTCCATAGAATGATCAGCACGCCGATCAATAAGGCGACCACTGGAGTACGGGATAAGGATATATAGGCTAGGAAGAAGACTAGAAGCATTCGCCAGATCGAAAACCTGCTCCATCTTACAGTGGGAATAAGCATATAAATAAGTCCCAACAATGCGATTCGAGCGCCAAACATATTCTTGTCTGCCAGACCCCAAAAGTACAATCGCTCACTATAAAGCATACTCGCCTGTCCTGAGGAGGAGCTGCCCAATAATAAGCGGAAACCTAGCGCCTCATGATAGAGAAGCAACTGGGCAAAAAACAGGATAAAACTCAAATGAAGGGTATAATCCAACCATTTTAGCAGGATACTATTTTCGCGCTGAAGGAGCCACTGCGTGCTGGCAAATAGGAAAAAGAAGTTGACACATAACTTCAGCATACTGCTCAGATGCGAGCCGCTGGGATGCTCCACGAGCAAATAACTTCCTACAGCATAGCCGGCAAATCCCACTAATCCCCAGGCCCATAGCGGAAAGCTAATACGGCGGCATTCCAATAAACTGAGGACTCCGGACAGTATGAATAATACGGGATAGACTTTTATGGGAAAATTGGTGCTGAGTAGGGCGAGGCAAAAAAGGATTTCCGTCCAGGCTATTTGCCCACCAAAGGGCGGTCGGAGGCTGATGGGGCGCTGCTGACTGATGCTGAGCATTAAAGGGCTTTTTTAGGGTGATGACTTGATACTGTTTTATTCATGACTTCCTCATACTCATCCAGCATACGGTCCTGATTCAAAATATGGGATACCGAAGCCCTTGCTGAGCTACTCAAAGTCTCAAATAACGATTGGTCTTTTGCGAGGAGATTCATCGCTTCAGTAAGGGATTCCGGATGATTGGCGTAGCAATAAAGTCCATTCTCCTTATCTTTCACCGTCTCTTGCAGGCCCCCCGACTTATGCGCGATCACCGGCCGATGATAGGCTAGGGCCTCAATAGCCACCATTCCTAAGGGCTCCTCCCATAGGGAAGGAACTACCAGTACATCAATCTCCTGAAGAAATTCTGCGGGATTTACATACCCCACAAATTGTATCTGATCCGTGGCCAAGGATTTCAGCTGATTGACATATTCCTCCTTACCACTGCCTGCAATCAGGAGCTCTGCGGGGAAACTCATTTCCTTAAAGGATTCCATTAGCCATTCTAGTCCTTTGATCTGGGATAAAGTGCCTAAATAACCAAATTTTAAGGGTTTTCCCTTAATCCAATGAGGCCTGTTTCCCTTGTCAGGAATATTTCGAGTATTGAAAATTCTCGCCTGAAGAGCATTTTGAAAATAGTCATGCTGGGTAAATTTGCTTAAAATGCTATTACTGATCCCCACCACCGCATTGATATTTTGAGATTGGGAAAGATGCCTGCTGCGCAGGAGCTTGCAACTGAAGCATTGATTGCCGCAGGGCTGCTCTCCTTTAAACATATTGCTGTTTGGGCAAAGTAGATAGAGATCATGCAATACCTGGACGATGGGAATGGAGGCCTTTTGGATGCTTTCCCAGGCAGCAATTGACCATCCCGCAAGGTTGTGACAGGAAACAATATCTGGCTTTTCGGCTTGGAGAATTTCACTTATATAGCCTCCCATTTGCCCATTATCACGGTCCTTCAGGTGCCACAGTATCCGTGTAGCAGCTCCCGGCCTATCACTATCATAGGGCCAATAATGATTTTCTAAGCCCGCTCGATATACTTTTACCCCATCAACAGTTTCTTCTTTTAAGCCCGCTTCTTTTTGGAGACAGAGCACGAGCACCTCATGGCCTCGAGATTGCATTCCTTCCACGAGGATCTTTAAGGATAATTCCGCCCCTCCTCGAATGTCCGGTGCGTATAAACTGTTGATATAGAGTATTTTCATAATAGCTTTTGATGGTGGCGAAGGGGCCTTTAATTCTGTAATAAACCCTGATACAGGTTTACTAATTTATTGGCAGCTTCATGCTGTCCATGGGTATGATCGATATACTCTTGCATCCTCAAGCCCATCGCATAGATGGCCTCTGGTTGGGCATTCTTCAGGGCTGCAGCCTTTAATATAGACTCCTTAAGCACCGCTTCATGCTCTTCCGGCGACTGGTAAGAATAACCAAAAAACTGTTCTTCGACCTCCTCCATATCACATAATGTGCCAATATTAGGGCATATCACCGTTTTTTTATAGGAAAAAGCTAATATCACCGTGCCAGAATTAAGGCTGCTTCCTAGGTCATAAGGAAGAACCAAGGCATCGCTCTTCCCGATAAGTTCGGGTAATAATCCGTCGGGGATAAACTGTAACCTTAGGGTGATCCAGGGATAGGGCTTCGCCAATTCTATTAGATGCTCCGCATAAGCCTTGTCTCTGGCCTTGCCAGCAATCAATAGTTCTACATTTCCCTGAATTTCCCCCACCGTTTTTATGAGTAACTCAATATTTTTATAGGGCTTTACCGCTCCTACGAATAGTAGCTTTAGGCTCGGACTTATAGGACTGGTCTTAGGAAGGGGTGATCCATACACACCAATGAAGTTGGGATGGGGGATATGGTGTATTTTATCAGGAGAAATAGCGTGGTTTTCCAGAAGCAGATCCCGGCTCATTTTACTATGAATCACAATAGCATCCGACCATTTTACCAATAGCTTCGTGATTTTATTGGCCATTTTTCCTGTTTTTTTCTCATGCGACTCGCGGTTATGCATGGTCCACACGAGTTTTTTTCCGCTCAGTCGGATGATGCGGAGCACCAGCATTTTGCGGAAATAACTGATGAGTCCCTTTTTTGAGGAGCTATCATCTATATTTTCAAACCAATTAAGGTGAACGAGTTCTATCTTTTTGAAATGGTCCCAACTGGCGAATATCGAATTCAGGTCATGCACATAGAAGCGATGACGTCTAATGCCATTTACTAATAGGCTGATGTACTGATTTTCGGGATTGTTAGAGGGATTAAAAATTATATGCTTCATATCAAAATCCTTAGTGGTTCTTATTACGTAATGCCCTGCTTTTGATGCTGGCAACAAAAATATCCCTCGCTGTCAAATGGAATTTTTCTCTTTCCTTCAGCCAGGGAAGTGGGTTGGGAATGGCTTGCGAAGCCAAAATCTTGGTGATGCTATAGAGTTTTCTCTGTTTCATATACTGCTTCTGCTGACGATGCAAGTGACTATAAATTACCGAATTCCTGCTCGACTCGGGGGGCGTCTGAAGGAAGTTTTCCAGCCAGTTTTCATAGCCCAAATCAGCCTCCAATTTCACCAGACCATTGCTGGTGGTGGAGCTGATGGACATTCCATGGCTCCTGTATTTGAATACTGGTTCGTTACTATGAGCTATGCCTCGCTCTGCAGAGGCGATAAAGGCTGTAATATCATCCGAGCCCCATGCCAGTGGCAGATCATAAAACCCTCCTTGTTTGATTAAGGCCTCGCGTCTATAGACATAGTCAGAGATATAGTTGGAGCGCAATTGATTTAATCGATGCCAAATGCTATCATAGACCGTTTCGAAACTCGGACATGAAGGCGTGAGCAGATGGGTATTGCCCTCCTCATCGATGATCTGGCTTCGGCAATGGTACACGTTGAGGTCAGGATACCGCTCGATAAGCCTCAAAAATTCCTCTAAATAATTGGGCTCTAATAAATCATCATCGCCCATGATGACCAAATACTCCCCTTGGGAAAGATCCATGCACTTATTCCAGTTTTGCACCAAGTGATAAGCGCCCACATTTTTTTCATTGCAAAAGTACCTTATTCGTGGATCCGAAAATCCCTTCACCACCTCCTCCACAGGCTGTGGAGAGCGATCATTGAGGAGGATTAATTCGAAGTCCTCCACGGTCTGATCCAGAATGCTCTGAATGCAAGCCTGCAGATGCTGACTCTTATATGCGGGTATGCAAATGGAAAATCGAATTGCTTGTTGGCTGGCCATGGTTAGTTGGTTTTCTTCAGTAGTTTGGTTTTTAAAAAAGCAATATCCTTACCATTTATTACTACAATTCTCAAAAAGACTAAATATAGTAGTATAAATACTGCGGAATTTATAATAATTCCTATCAGGATACTTTCAGGAGAATAAACCATCTGAAGTCCCCAGACGCCAGCACTGCCGACCAGGGCTCCCATCAAAGAGGGAACAAAGCCCCTGAAGAAGATGCGGACGCTATTTAGTTTTAGCACCTTAGGGATATAATAGAAATAGAAGAAAGCCATCTGGATAAGCATATAGATAAGGTAGCCGATGACGGCCGCACCCACACCCAATTCCTCTGCATATATGGCGGTGTAGGGGAGAGAGATCAAACAGCCCAAAGCCGCGGAGATCACAAGCACCTTGGTCTTGCCGGAGGACAAAACCATACTGGCCACCGGGGTATTATGCATGGACAATAGGACGGTCAGCAGCCATATAATTAGCCATAGGGTCAATGCGGAATATTCAGGTCCCATATATAAGGTGAGCAATCCATCCGCATTGATGATCAGTAGGAATACGACTAAGGACAGGAAAATGGAGATATATCGGGTGGCTTCAAATACCAGTTTATCCATTTTCTCGAGGTCATTGTCGGCATGCGCCTTGGAGGCGGAAGGTAATAATACCTGTAGGAAGATACTTCCAAAGGACATGATGAGATTAGCAATCGTCTGGATGACCCGGTAGTCGGTGAGCACATCTATGCCTGAGGCATATTTGGCCAGAAGGATGGGACGCAGCTCCTTAGCAGAAAACTGAAATAAACCCATGGCAAATATCGCGATACTATAATGTAAAATCTGCCTAAAGGCTTTGCCATCCCACCTAGGCCAAAGTAATTCCTTTCTTGGTAGCGGATAGACTTTCAGCTTCCATACATAAAAGGGAATGACAGCCATCAAAGAAAGGGTATAAAATAAGAAGTAAATCTCCAATGACCACTTCAGCTGAATGGCGGCAAATGCAAATACAAAGTTCAGAATGCTGCTGATGACCGTGACGCGATTTACATAGCCCAGCTCATCCTTAGCGCTTAGGAGCTGGACCACCACATTGGACAGCCAGTTGAATATGGTGCTCGCAGCGAGCACATACATCATGATCCTATAGGTGTCCACCTGATCTGCGCGGATATTGAAAAACTGGGGGCCGTAATCTGCCATGAGGACAAAGACTAGCGTATTGACCAGCCCTATCAGTCCATAAAATACCATGCTGGAGCGGGAGGCAGAAGCAATTTTCTCATGCTTTCCTTTGGATTCCCATTGGGCAAAGAACCTAACGGAGCCCACATTCATGCCCAGATCCATTAATCTTAAGTAGGCATTCAGGGAGAAGGCCAGGGCGATAAGTCCATAGTCGGCCTTGCCGTAATAGCCCACCAGCATAGGGATGGTCACAAATTTTGCCACCGCATCGATCACCTTGGCCAATATGCCCCAAACGGAACCTGAAAATATCTTTTTTACCGATGACTGTTCTGCCATTACTTTTGAATAAAGTCTGTTTTAACGTTCAAATTTTTCCTATGCACCTCCCATGCTGGAATCCAGCAGGAGAAGGTGGAGACTGTAAATTCAGGTTTAATATTCCGGGCAATTGTACCTTGTCCTATTCGATCAAAGTCTTATAACGACTTAAAATCTCATTTCTCTGCTATCACTCCCTCCCTAAAACATCATTCGGGTCAAATTTCCTTCCCCAATATGGCAATAGGCGGTCTCGCTAAGCTCTAAAAATACACTTTGACAAAGCTTGTTTTAGGCTTAGCAATCATAGTGCTAAAAATTCATATTTTTGGTAATAGTCCCTAAATACCTGATCGTTTTTTCAAGAAAAAATACGTTTATTTGATCTATTAATAAAAATAGGTAAGTTTTTTGATAAGAACCCAAACATGGAAAATATACTAATTATAGGGGCATTCGACAGGTACAATTATGGTGACCTACTTTTTCCAATTATTTTGAAGGAAAAACTTGCCCAAAAGAACCCCCAGCTGAATTTTCGCTTTTTTGGACTAGTGTCTAGTGACCTTTCCGAGGTGGGGGGACTGCCTACAGAGGATATTAAGGCTTTCTATGAGGCCTGCGAAAATAAATCGGGACGGAATCATGTGATCGTGGCTGGAGGGGAAGCCCTAGGGGTGACCTGGCATTCTTTGCTAGCTGCTCTCAATAAGTCTTACCAAAAAATACATCGGTACCGTTTCCGCTTATCAAGGATATTTGATTTAAATGCCTTTGGCAAAATGATGCTAAAAGGTAAAACCACGCTTCCATTTTTATTTTCCAAGCAGGATTTTCCCGCTGTTGATTCGGTCATTCTTAATTCTCTCGGAGGCTCAGGAATCAAAGCTGAGTTTTTCGATACCTATACCTTTGCGAAGCAAAAGCTCCAAGAGGTGGATTATTTGGCGGTAAGGGACCAGGTGACCGTGGATAACCTAAAAGATAATGGTCTGGAAGCCAGTCTTTTTCCGGACTGCGCCATACTGATGTCGGAGTTTTATCCAAACAAGGTTTTGGAGCAAAGGGTAAGCCCGGAGGTGAGAGAGTACGTGGCAAAGCACCGTGGTAATTATCTTTACTTCCAGATCAACCGAAAAAATACGCTGGGCAAGGAGGCGTTGATCGCCCGTGAGCTGGACCAAATAGCCCAGGAGACGGAATTATGCCTCTGTCCGATCGGTAAGGCACTGGATCATGATGATCATATCGCCCTAGCGGAAGTTCGTGGCCTATTGAAAAGCGAGAGTCAGTATTTCGATGCCGATTCCATCTGGGATATCATGTACCTCATCGCCAATGCCCGATGCTACGCCGGAACCAGTCTGCATGGCGCCATCACCGCCATGAGCTATGCCGTGCCTCATGTAGGGCTGAAAGTCGAAAAACTGAATGCCTACCTGGGTACCTGGGGGGTGGATGGAAATAATTTTGGGGTGGATTTTGACCGACTTTCCCATCAATTTCAACAGGCAACAGCCATTGATCCGGTGGTTTATGAGCAGGCAAGATTATATCAAATTGCCAAAATCAATCAAGCATTTGAGGCTATCGAGACTATTATTTATAAATAATCCTAAGGGAGAAAGTACTGGATCTGTAAGAGAGCTGCTTTCCCCAGTATGGTAAAATATTCTACAGATGGAGGGTAAAGAACCTAGTATGGTTTCTTTGCCCTCTTTTTTTTCTGCCTCAGCCTTTTTACTTCTTTTCTTATATTTTATAATTATTCCATTAAATTTTTAGTATTAAAATACCTGTTTGGTAAAAATTGCAATAATACCAGTTAATAATGGTATAAGTTTTGAATAGGCTTGAGCACTTGTATATAAGGGTCAACATATTTTAACCCACAGCCTATGAAAACATTAACCAAACCACTATTATTTGGCAGCTTACTCTTTTTGGTTCATACCGTGGAAGCAGAAGCAAGTCCATTAGCCCCGATTTTTGGAACGGGCAAGATCAGCCATCAGCAGCTTTTAGAAGAAAGCGCTCGCACCAGACAGGATACCATCCCTGCGGACAGTCTTCCCAAGCCCAAGCTCGCTGCTCCAGTGATGGAGCAGGCCGAAAAAGCCGATAAGACGGTGACAGGGACGGTGCTAGATCAGGAAGGAGCTAGCCTTCCCGGGGCCACCATTAAGCTGAAGGGACAAGACCAGGGAACCATTACCGATGAAAATGGCAAGTTCACCCTGAGTATTCCTGAGGGAATGGCCAAGCCAATATTGACCGTATCTTTTATTGGTTTTGATGAAAAAGAGGTTCCTCTGGGAAACAAGAGTTCTGTCGAGATCACCATGGCCAGCTCAGAAGAGGAGCTGGAGGAGATAGTGGTGATTGGTTATGGCTCTGCTCGGAAGGCGGACCTGACTGGCTCCATAGCCCAGGTAAGCACCGAGGAGCTAAATGCCTATCCCACCACAAATATCGCTCAGGCGCTTTCTGGAAGGGCTTCGGGGGTGCAGGTGGTCCAGGGTGATGGCGCTCCTGGCGGAGGTATTTCGGTGAGGATTAGGGGGAGTAATTCCATTCAGGGGAATAATGATCCACTCTATGTGATAGATGGATTCCCCTATTCTGGAAGTCCTACCAACCTCAATAATGCGGATATTGCCAGCATCGAGGTGCTAAAAGACGCCTCTGCCACGGCTATATACGGTTCGCGGGGAGCCAATGGAGTGGTGCTGATTACCACCAAGGGCGGCGTACCGTCTCCCACCACCGTGGAGATCGAGAGCTATTATAGCAGCCAGGAATTACGGAAAAAACTTCCACTAATGAATGGCCGGCAATATGCCCAAATGATGAACCTCCAAGCCGAAAATGATGGCCTGGCGCCTTACTTCAGCGATGCCGATATTGCAGGATTTGGCGCGGGAACAGACTGGCAGGATCAGGTATTCAGAAAGGCTCCCATACTCTCCAACTCAGTTCGGGTATCAGGAGGTAACGAAACGACCCGGTTTTCATTAGGTGGTAGCATGTTTGATCAGCAGGGGATCATCGAGGGAAGTGATTATAAGCGATATGCCTTCCAGTCTTCCATTCACCATGCCCTCAGCGATAAGATAAGTGTGGACTTTAACACCAATATGACGAAATTAACCACCAATCGGCGGGATAGTGATGGGGGTGCCAGAGGAAATTCGATGATAGGCGCGGCATTGGTAGCTTCACCGCTTTCTAGCCCTTACCAAAGTGACGGTTCTCTCAGTATTCTTTCTCAGGATTTCCCCTTCGTATCTCCTGATATTATAAATCCGCTAAACTATATCCAGGAGCAATATAATGAGGTCAATGCTAATATCGTCCTAGCCAATGCCGCAGTGGAGTATAAGCCAATTTCGAAATTAAGCATTAAAATATCTGGTGGGGTGGAGAATAGAGATGACCGAACAGATAATTACTATACCACCCGTTTTCTGAATAGTAATGGGCAGGCCACGGTCAACACCCGTCAATATACCTCATTACTCAATGAAAATACGATTACCTATAGTGACACGGTAAATGAGAAGCATAAATTTGAAGTCCTGGCGGGGATGACCTATCAGGATTTTACGACTCGCTTCCTGGCTGGTGGCGGGACGGGTTTTTCCTCTGATTTATTTGAAACGGATAATTTAGGTGCCGCCAATACCCCCGGCATACCCAGCTCAGGCTATGCGAAGTCGGCCTTGATATCTTATCTGGGCAGGGCAAATTATAATTTTGCTGATAAGTACTTTTTTACCGCTACCTATAGGGCTGATGGCTCTTCCCGCTACAGTGAAGGCAATAAATGGGGACATTTCCCCTCTGCTGCCCTAGCCTGGAGGGTTTCGCAGGAAGGGTTTATGCAGAACCAATCCGCGATCTCCGAGCTAAAGATTCGTACCAGTTGGGGCCTAACAGGAAGCCAAGCCATCGATCCTTATAGTACCTTAAACCGACTATTCCCCGGCTATACCGTATTTGGGGATGAGCTTTTCAGCACTTTTGCCCCCAGCTCCCTATTACCTGGCGACCTAAAATGGGAAACCACAGAGCAGTATGATGTAGGACTGGACATCGGTCTCTTGCAGGGGAGGATCATGCTTGGGGCTGACTTTTATATCAAGAACACCAAGGATCTTCTGAGCACCGTGAGGCTGCCGAGTTCCTATGGATATACCAGCACCATCGCCAATGTGGGAGAAGTTCAGAACAAAGGGATGGAATATAGCTTGGATGCGATTATTCTCAATAAGGACTTTTATTGGACCATGAAGGGGAATATATCCTTCAACCGCAATGAGGTGGTTTCTCTGTATGGAGATGAGTCCATTTTGACCAATTATATCAATGTGGTCACCGTGGCGGATAATTTCTCCATCCTCGAGGAGGGTCGGCCTATTGGGCAGTTTTGGGGATATAAGGAAGATGGATATACAGATGAGGGCAATATCCAGTATGTGGATGTAAATAATGATGGGCAAATCTCCGAAGCGGATAAGATGGCCATTGGAGATCCCAATCCTGACTATTACTTCGGCATCAACTCAAATATGAGCTATAAAAACTTCACTTTGGACGTGTTTTTTCAAGGTTCTAAGGGGAATGATATTTTCAATGTGAGTTCGATCACCAGTACCATGGATTACGGTCAGGGGCTCAATATGCCCGTGGAGGTGCTGGACAATCACTGGACTCCGCAGAATACCAATGCAAAATACCCGCAGATCAGTAGAAATACAGATGTGAGAGTTTCGGACAGGTTTGTGGAGGATGGATCATATGTTAGGTTGAAAAATATCCAGCTGGCCTATGACTTTATGTTTCCACAGTCCACTTGGATCAGCAATCTCAAGCTGTATATAAGTGGTCAAAACCTACTGACCTTCACCAACTATAGCTGGTGGGATCCAGAGGTCAATAGTAAAGGAGGCGATACCAGCATGGGGATAGACCACTATACTTACCCCATCCCAAAATCCTATACTGTGGGCATTAGAGCCACTTTTTGATACTCACCTAAAGAACTGATAATCATGAAAAAATTCAATCAACACTATATAAAGAGCGCCGGGCTCTTAGCGCTCGCTGCCCTCACTTCCGGAGTATTATTTACCAGCTGTGACGATAGGCTGGAGGAGCAGCCAAAGACGGTGGTCGCAGAAAACTATTACCAGACGGTGGATGAGATAGAGACCGCCACCAATGCTATCTATAGTCCGCTACGATCGGTAAGGTCGGAGCAGGTGGCAGTGCTAAGTGCGCACACGGACTGGGGATATGGACGTGGCAGCCGTGCCCAGTACAATGACTTCAATGGGCTCAATGCCACCAATGCCAATGCCGCCGCACAGCGATGGAGACAGTTTTATGAGGGGATCAGAAATGCCAATTTGGTGCTCTTCTATAGCGTCGCCAATGGGCTGGATTCTGAGGTAAAGGTACAAGAACTAATGGGGGAGGCATATTTCCTGAGAGCCTTGACCTATTTTGACTTGGTGAGAAACTGGGGAGGAGTGCCCCTGAGAATCACTGAAAATATGGAAGAGGTAAATGTCAGCCGAGCCACAGAGGAGCAGGTCTATGAGCAGATCCTTGCAGACCTTGAGCTTGCCGAGCAGCAGCTGCCTGAAACTGCGGCGATTGCTGGAAAACCCAGCGTCTGGGCCGCCAAGGCCCTATTGGCAGATGTCTATCTAGAACTGGAAAATTACGCTTTGGCAGCCACAAAGGCACAGGAAATAATGAATTCCACTCAGTTTTCACTAGTGAAAATCACCAGCGTGGAGGACCTGCAGTGGAAGCTGTTTGGGCCAGATTTGGTAAGTAGCCCGGAGGAGGTCTTCTCCTTTAAGTTTACCCGACAGACTGGACAAGGAAATGGACTGCCATGGATCATGAATCATCCAAGCACGGGATTATATAATTTTGGCGGAGCTTATGCTCATTATGGAGACGCAGCCAACCCATTCTACGGTGAGTGGGAAGAGGGAGATCTGCGGAAGCAGCTATGGCAACAGGTGGATTTTGGTCTCGGAAGTACCACGCTGGTGAATGGCAAATATGTGGAACCCAACGCCGTGGATAATACCGGAGCCGGAAATGATCTGCCCATTTATCGATATGCTGAAGTGCTGCTGATCTTTGCAGAGGCGGAAGCGAGAGCCACTATGGCCATTTCTCCCGAGGCCGCAGAAGCGTATAATCAGGTGCTGCGCAGAGCTTATGGCCTTGACCCTACCATCGCTTCTGACAGAGATATCGTTGGAAGCCTGTTGGGGCTTGACGAGTTTTACGATTTGATCCTTCAGCAGAAAGCCTATGAGCTACAGTTTGAGGGAAAAAGGTGGCTAGACCTCAAGAGGACGGGAAGAGCTCAGGAATTTATAGGAAAAAATAAAGGAATCACCATTGCCGAAAAGCATTACCTGTGGCCCATCCCTCAGGATGAATTGAACTATAACCAAGCCATGGACGATACCGATCAAAATCCAGGATACTGATGATTGGCGGAGGCAGTCAAAGTATAAATAGAGTAGAGTAAAAAGGAGCGATAAGCTCCTTTTTTTTTTGAGGCTGCCGTAAAGTTGTCGCTAGTAGTATACTATATCGAATGAAATTTATTTCTCAGGAACTAATCTCTGCTTATAGAGGGGGCGAGAATTGAAAGTGACTTTTTTCTGTGTTCAATTCAGACCTCCACTCGTTTCCCAAGGCGGATGGGTCTCCCAGCCTTCCAGATTTTCTCTCTGGAGGAAGATTTTTATTTAAATGCGGTATTGGGAAAATTCGATTTTGGGTGAATAGTATTCCTTCCTGAAATTCACTATCGCCATTTCCATGAGCGATTTGCCCAGGTGATTTTGATTGTCCCTCTCCATATACACCGAATACCAGCAAGGAAGAGGCGGATTTTGCTGAAAATTATCCTGAGATACATCCTTTTTACCCCTAAACACACCCCTCAGCACCCATGCGGATAAATTAGCCTCCTGAAATCTAACCCAGGATGACCATGAAAAACAGGATTCAAAGCAAATTATCAAGCATAACTTTCACCCTATTACTGGCTAGCATCGCTGCGAATATTAGCAGAGAATATGAATTTTTTTGGTGTCGTAGGGATGGATTTTTTTGGCCTAAGCCTGGGCGCTTATCCTATATACTGTACAAGTCTAGCTAGTGGAGGAGTTCATTTTCTTCATTCATCAAATCATACTAAGCGAATTACCTAATAGTTAACATAAACCTATTTTCATGAAACAAATAATTACTAAAGTAAGGACCCCATTGCGGGGATTGCTACTGTGCTTCGTTCTGGGATATAGCTATATCCTTCCGGCCATGGCGCAGCAGATGCAGATTTCCGGGACCATCAAAGATGGGACCACGGAGGAGTTGATTCCTGGAGTGAGCGTATTGAGGAAGGGGACTTCCACGGGGACGGTGTCTGATATTGATGGTAAATATACCATTGCTGCGGAGCAGGGAGACACCCTGATGTTTAGCTATCTCGGCATGCAGCCAATCAGCCGTGTGGCCAATGCATCGGTGATCGATGTGATCATGCAAGCCGAGGATATCGGGCTGGATGAGGTGGTCGTGATCGGCTATGGCACCACCACCAAGGCCAAAATGGTGGGTGCGGTGTCCAGTCTGGGAAAAGAAAAATTGGAAGAAACGCCCTTCTATAATGTAGGTTCCTCCCTCCAGGGCCAGGTGCCGGGGTTGGTGGTGCAGAATAACGGTGGAGGCCCGGGAAGCAGCCCCAATATATCCATTAGGGGGGCAGGAAGTCCCTTATATGTGATCGATGGGGTCATCACCACCGAGCAGGATTTCAATACCCTAAACTCCAATGATATAGAAACCATCAGCTTCCTGAAGGATGCAGCCGCCACCGCGGTATATGGATCCAAGGCGGGTAATGGCATCGTCCTGGTCACCACTAGAAGGGGTCAGGAAGGTAAAATAAATGTCAATTATTCCTATAATTATCAGATGAGTCAGCCTACCGTATTACCGGGAATGTTGAATTCTTACGAGTATGCCTTAATACAAAATCAAGCCAACGCCTATGATGGAACGCCCGCGACGTACACCAGTGAGCAGCTGGAAATCATCCGCAACCATGGCGACCTCGATACTTATCCGGATAATAACTGGCCCGATCTGACGCTTAAGAATTTTGCTCCTGAGCAGCGACATAATCTATCGCTTAATGGCGGCAGCAAGCGTACCAACTACTTCGTATCGCTGGGATATGCCGACCAGGGGGGGATCCTGAAAGAAGATGTGGTCAACTATAACCGTCTCAATATCAGGTCGAATGTGGTCTCTAAGTTTGAGGAGATAGGTCTTGAAGTAGGGATGAATATCAATGCTAGTTTTGAGAATTACCAGGAACCTTCCGCAGGAATGTACAGCATCTGGCGAGCGGTAAATCAAAATACCAACCCAATGTACCGTGCCTATAATGAAGACGGCACCCTTGCCGGTGGAGGGAATGGAGATCATCCTCTGGCGCTCACCAGCCCTGATGCGGGGTATAATAAAAACAGAGATAAGTTTATCAATACCCAGCTTTCGCTGAATTGGGCCGTGCCCCAGGTGGAAGGCCTGAAGTTTGGTGCCATGGCCAATTATCGTAATGGCGATGGATGGGGTAAACTTTGGGAAAAGAATGTGCCACTATATATGCAGGATGGCTCGGTCATGAATCAGCCTCCTCCGCAGCTCACCGTGGCTTCTTACTATAACCAACGGGTGTATTTCGAGACCAGCGCCAATTATCAGCGTACCTTTGGGCTGCATGGGGTGGATGCCACTTTCGTCTATAACCTCAATACCAATCGCATGGAGGATATGTCTGCTTTCAGAAGGGGCTACCTTTCTGGCGCGGTGGATCAGCTCTTTGCCGGTCCTGCCGATGGCAAGGATAATAACGGTACAGAAGCCGAAGGGGCCAATGCCGGCTATGTGATGCGTGTAAAATATGACTTCAACTATAAGTATATCCTGGAGTTTAGTGGCCGGTATGATGGCAATGATAATTTTGCGCCTGAACAAAGATGGGGCTTTTTCCCCGCCTTATCCGCCGCTTGGAATGTGACCGATGAGCCCTTTATGAAAAACCTTAGCAATAGAAATATTGTGAATGACCTCAAACTGCGAGTGTCTTATGGGGAAACAGGAATCACCCAGGGCGTCAATAGATTTGGCTATATCCCGGTCTATAACCTTGAACCCAATGCCTATAACATCGGAGGAAACCTGGTAAATGGCTATTCTGAAGGAGATTTGGTAAATCCGCTGGAACTCACCTGGTACACCAGAAGGTCCCTGAATTATGGTGTGGACTTCTCCTCCCTGGGAGGAAAATTGACCGGTACCTTTGAATATTTTTATTACCGCACCACAGGATTTCTGGTAAGCCCAAAAGATATCTATGCCCTGCCATTGGGAAAAGATCTGCCGCAGATCAAGTCAAACTCCGCACAACGAAGAGCAGGGTTTGAGCTGTCGATGAATTACCGTGGACAGCTGGGAGCGCTGAAATATGAGATTGGTGGTAATTACTCCTATTTCAATCAGCTCTGGGAGCAGTTGGATACCGAGAATGAAGCGACCCTCATGAATCCCTATATCAGAGAAACACACCGTACAGATTACTGGGGTGGAGGAGCGGTATTAGTGACGGAAGGGCTCTATCAGACCGAGGAGGAAATCCTAAATAATCCACGCCTGCTCAGTTCCACCGCCACCCAGCAGGGAGATATCAAATATACTGACGCCAATGGTGATGGGAAAATCGATGAGCAGGACAAGCGCACCGTAGGCCTGCCTTCCTTACCTCATGGCACCTATGGGCTAAACTTCTCCTTGAAGTATAAGGGATGGTCTATGAACGGCCTCTTCCAAGGCACTGGCGACCGCTACCTGGCCTTTGATAATTTTATGATTGTGGAAGCCAAACGCCGGACTTACCAGTTCCAACAGGACTATTGGACAGAGGATAATCCCAATTCCTTATTTCCCAGAGTCTCCCATATCGAGCAGATCAACGGGGGAAATAATAGTAATGCTACCTATCCCTCAGACTACTACCTGAAGAATGCCAAGTATTTCCGATTGAGAAATCTTCAGGTTGGCTATGACCTTAAGCATTCTTTGCTAGACGGGGTGGACTGGGTTTCCAACTGCCGGATATTCGTCAATGGCACCAATTTATTCACCATTTCTCCAGTAATGGATTACTTCGATCCAGAGCAGGCAGAGACGGGAAGTGGCGTGCAGACTTATGGCTATCCGGTGCAGAGAACCTTCGCGGTAGGTCTTAATGTAGGGTTTTAATAAATAAATAGATCAAAATGACTAGATATATAATAGTACTGTTTTTGTCGGCCATCTGCTTTAGCAGCTGCAATGACGATTTGTTGGATACCAAGCCTCTGGACAAATACACGGAGCTCGATGTGTGGAATGATGTCAACCTTGCTCAAGGTTTCATTTATAATACCTATGCCTCGGTGATACCTGAATTGATGGTCAACCCTGGCGACCCCCAGTCTCGGTTTGGAGGAATTGGCAATGATGACTTTACCGATAATGTACTGACTCGTCAGTCCAATAATATCGCCAAGGACCTCATCGATAAGTATTTTGATGCGGGATGGTCCACCAATAATTCTTATTATTTCTTCGGCAAGGCCCCACTGGGAAACAAGGCGCCCGTGAAGCAAAATTCCTTTGAGGTCATCAGAGATTGTAATCTGATCATCGAGCAGGTGCAGGCTTCCGAAGGGATCCCTGCAAACCTCAAGCCGGGCCTAATAGCCCAGGGTAAGATGCTGCGCGCATTGATGTATTTCTCCAAAGCGAGGATATTTGGTAAATATATCATTGTGGATAAGGTGCTGACACCAGAGGATGATCTGGAGCTACCCAGGTCTGCGACGATCAAGGATACTTATGATTTTATCGTCAATGACCTGCAGGAAGCGGCGGTGGACCTGCCATCAGCAGGAGCGGCCGAGAAAGGACAGCTGACGCAAGGTGCTGCCTATGCGATGCTCGCTGAGGTGGCCTTACATGGAGCCGCCTATATAGAGACAGGCCAGCAGGAATATTACCAGATCGCTAAGCAGGCCAGTGAAGATCTCTTCGGTCTTGGCTATGCCCTGGACGCTGATTATGATGCCTTATTCAATGATTTTGACCATGCTTTTGCCTCGGAGGAAATTATCCTTGGCCAGTTTAAGAATATCAATGCTACCTGGTGTCAGCAGACCCTGATGCAGGGTTTGGTGCCTAATATGGAGGTGTCTGCCACCACCGGGAATCCCGGCCTGAAGGAGTCCTTTTTGGGATGGACAGAAATATGGCCCACCCATGACCTCATTGCCGATTACCTCGTGGCAGATGTGGACGGTACAGCCAAGCGATGGGATGAAACTTCCTATTTCCAGGACTTTCAGTCCAATGGAGGGTACCTTTCTGAGGCAATCTATAATGAAGCACGAGACGATCGCTTTGAGGCATCCATCCTCTATGATTCCACGTACCTGTTTTCCAATCTAGTCACCACCAGGGTAGGGGGGAATCTCTACTATACCGAAAGTACCAAAGGAACCAACAGGTCCACCCCTTCAGGGTATTTTATGAAGAAATTCATCTATGATATTCCCGGCTTTAAGGCTGACCTGCATTCTTCTTACGCTCAGGCCCTTGCCAGGCTGGGGAGGTCTTACCTGAATTATGCAGAGGTGATGCTCAGACTAAATGACATTGCCACCGCGGTGGAATATATAAATAAAACACGTGTGGAGCATGGTGGCCTGCCAGCCTTATCTGCCGGGATCTCTCTGGAAGAAGCCTGGGAGTATTATAAAATCGAAAGAAGGGTGGAGCTCTTCTTCGAGAATGACCGCTACTGGTCCCTGCTCCGTTGGGGACTGGAAGAAGGAGGAAATGTGATCCCTGAATTGAATGATAAGCAATATAAGTTCTTTGAAATCTCTGAAGATGGCAAAGCCTTCGAAATCAAAAATGTATTCCTCAACGCCGCCAATCACAAAAAACGCTTTTCTCCTAGAAGGTATTTATTTCCTGTGCCAGAAAATGAGAGAGTGCTAAATCAAAATTTGGATCAAAACCCTGGATGGTAAACCACTATAGACATGAGAAATCTTATAATATACATTAGCCTATTTTGTGCCATATCTATGGCCTTCTCCTCTTGTCTGGAAGCAGGCCTGGAGGAACTCCCTTCTTTTGAGGAGGCGGATATCAATAATTTTAGGTTTGAATACCGATGGATCAATGCGGAGGGAAATTATCCTCAGCTGAATGTAGAAGGAATAGATACGAAGCTATCCATTGATGTGGAGGCCGGGACCATGGCCTGCGTATTGACGGTGCCTGCGGCAAATCAGGATTTTCCCGAAGCGATCAGAAATCAGGTTAGCCTGACCAGTCTGGCGGGTTTTGCAGATATATCAACTGCAGCCACGATCAGGCCGATCGAGGGAAGTCCCAAATTGGGAGAAATCGCTGATTTTTCTGCCGGTCCTTACCAGTATGAAATCACCGCCGCCAATGGAAGCAAAAAAATCTGGACGCTGGAAATTACCAGTTTCACCAAGTAATTCTTTTGGTGCTGTAAGGCCGCCGCTCCCTTCCGGGAAGGCGGCCTTTATTCTCACCCTCTCCAAATCCAAAATAGACCTTAGCACAATTGTACCATGAAAAGAAGAAAGTTTTTTAAGCAAACTGCCGGGGCAGGATTGCTATCCGGTCTTTTGCCACTCAGCATCCGTGTAAATGATGATCCTGTAAACCTGGGAAAGCGAAGCAATGACCACTGGGAGCAGATGGGCAAGGGCAAAATAGGCATTCCCAAAAGACAAAAGACCGTCCAATATGATGTGGCCGTAATCGGGGCTGGCATGGCAGGAATCAGTGCTGCTGTGGCCTCCGCAAGGAATGGTGCCAAAACGGTCCTCATCAATGATCGGCCCGTGCTGGGGGGAAATGCAAGTAGCGAAATCCGGGTGACCGTAAATGGTGTGCAATCCCTGCAAAACAAGCATCGTGTGGAAAGAGAAACAGGGATCATCGAGGAGATGCTCATTGACAATTGGTACTTCAACCCCCAGGAAAGCTATCCTGTATGGGACCATGTGGTCTATGATTATGTCAGCCAGCAGTCCAATTTGGATATTATGCTCAATACTCAGGCGATAGATGCGGTGATGCATGATTCGGGAACGATCAAAAGTGCCATCTGCTGGCAGCTGACCACCGAGACGGCCTTTACCATAAATGCCAAATACTTCATCGACTGCTCAGGGGATGGCTTGCTCGCCGCCACTGCGGGTGCCGAATACCGCACCGGCAGAGAGGCTAGATCAGAGTTTGATGAGTCCTTTGCTCCGGAAGTGGCCGATGGCTGGCAGATGGGAGCCACCCTGATGATGATCACCAAGGATATGGAAAAACCCATGCCTTATTATCCTCCCTCATTTATGATCCCTTATCAGGCAGAAAAAGCCCATGATCGTAAAATCAACCAGTTCAAAGAAGGATACTGGTGGGTGGAGCTGGGCAGTGATGATGACATCATCGCAGATCAGGAAACCAATCGCCATAAGCTCATGGGCTATATGCATGGAGTATGGAATTATATCAAGAATTCAGGGGAATTTCCTGAAGCCGATAACCTGGTGCTGGACTGGGTAGGATCCCTGCCCGGTAGAAGGGAGTCGCGCCGATTTATGGGTGACTATATTCTTACCCAAAAAGACATGGAGACTTATAAGCATTTCGAAGATGCCATCGGATATGGTGGATGGTCTCTGGATGAGCACAATCCCGGAGGAATAGAAAACCTCAGCGAGCCACCTAGTTATTTTCATGATCGCTTTAATAAGCCCTATGAGGTGCCTTTCAGGAGTTTATACAGCAAAAACATCAAAAATCTAATGTTTGCAGGGCGGAATGTGAGTGTGACGCATATTGCGCTGAGCTCCACACGGATCCAGGGCACCTGCGCACTGATGGGCCAGGCGGTGGGCACCGCAGCAGCCTTATGTCTGAGTCATCAGCTTAGCCCTAGGATGCTGGCGCAAAATAATATCGACCTCCTACAAGAGCAGCTGCTACGAGACGATGTCTATATTCCCAACCGCCCTTCGCGTGACCCTAAGGACCTGGCTCGCCAATGTCAGGTGATCTTTGGCGATAGCACCGCCACCGGAGATGCCAAACTACTGCTGGACGGAATATCTCGGGATGAGATCGACCAGATACACCACTGGAGCTCCTCGTCCAAGCCGGCTCAGCTGCAATTGGAATGGCTCGAAGCTCAACCAATAAGTGAGGTGCTGATCAAGGCGGATACCAACCTGCAGCGGAAAATAATGATGCATAAAAACCCAGATAAAAATGAGGAACAGATCCTTGCCGTCCCACCAGAATTGGTAAGGGAACTAGTGCTGGAAGCTAGGGTCGCTGGGGCCTGGAAGGAAATCGCACAGCTTAGCGATAACCGCAGGAGGATGATAAAGCTGTCCTTTGCACCCGTGCAGACCAGCGCCCTGCGCATAAAATTTAAGGACACCTGGGGTGCTGACCAAGTCAAGATATACGAGGTAAGATGCTATTCATAAGATCCGTCATTTTAGTTATAATTTCATTCTGGGGCTCAGCACCAGGGCAATGGACCGATGCTGCTGGGCCTGATATCAAGACGATCGCCGTGACAGTGGATCATCCTGCCCTGGAGGATGGCCCTGAGGAGATGAGCCTGAGGCAGGTGTTTGAAGGGGGCGCATCCTCCTATTTCTTCCTGGAGGTGGAGTCCGTCCTTTGTGCCGATCATATATGCAAGGTGGTCCCCGTGCGATTGTTTTGGGATAATTATGGTCGGTATAAGCGCTATGAATTGGAGCCAGGGGTGGAGCTGGAGAAGGGCGAGGGATTACCTTTTGAGAAGGAGGATTATGAGCAGCTGGACCGGATCCTGGCCAATGAGGAATCGGCCTTGCGGGAGCTATCCTACGCCGACATCACTCAGACCAAAGTGCATGGAGAGGTGGACGCCATGTCTGGAGCCACCGCTCTCATCCTTTCTGATCAGGAATCAATAGAAGGTGCCACCTGGACCTGCTTTACGCTTTGGCACTGGGTGCATGGGGAGATGAAAAACAAGATCAGAGAGGCTTATGCACTTACGCTGGAGCAGCGCCAGCTCAGAGAAATGTTAGACTCTAAGGAGGAGGAAATGAAATTGTTTGCTTATGAATCACTTGCGTATCGGGAAGATCTGGAGGAGGATACAGAGTGGGCCCTGCTTGCTCAGGCGCCCCGATTGACCTTGGAGGAGGCTAGAATCATCTGCACTGCACAAGCGAAGTGGCCCCTAGATTTTCGGGTGCAGCTATCCCAATCGCTGCTCACCAATCCCGCAGAAGCGGTGAGGCTGATAAGTTTGGAAACCATAGATAAGAATGAACAGGAGGAGGAATTTAAACCTCTATTATTTGATCATCTCGAGACTATCAGCTCTTTACCTGAGGCAGACAAGGTCCTTAATATCTTGGGGAGATATGGCCCACTAATGTCCACTGAGGTGGATGCGATGCAAGAAATCCTAAAAGAGAAAGATTTGCTGATCACCCGTCGGCTGTTTTACTTTTTGCAAAACCAAAAATTATCAGCCAGCCAACAATCAGTGATGGATGATTTCTATCGTCAAAATTCCCATTATTTATAGTAAACCAACGTAGCAAAACGAAATATAATGATAAAATTATCCTCTCTTTTTTCATTGCTTGGTATAGTGCTCCTCCAGTTTGGATGTGCTAATAGTCAACCGACCCAGAAGCCGAATATCATTTTTATTCTGGTAGATGATCTGGGCTACGGCGATGTGGGTTTCAACGGATCCCAATACTATGAAACCCCAAATATAGACCAGCTGGCCAGTGAAAGTCTAATTTTTGATAAATCCTATATGTATCCGACCTGTTCTCCCTCCAGAACGGCCCTGTTTACGGGCAAACAGAGTTTCCGGACGGGGGTATATACCGTCCCAGTGCTGGAAAAAGGCGATGCGGAGGAGAATGTGTTTTCCAGATGGACCCTTTCCAGGGAGCATCCCATCTATTCTGAAGCATTGCAGGGATTGGGTTATCAGAGCATTCATTTGGGGAAATGGCATATTGTGGGGCCATATCCTCAGGCCGAATTGGCGATGGAATGGCCTATCGATCATAAGCTTAGCCAGCCCGATCCGGGGGATTTCTCCTGGGTCGCAAACCATAAGTCTGCCGAGGTCAGAGCCTATTATCCGGAGGGAAGAGGTTTTGAGAAGAATGTCGGGGGGACCTTCCGTGGGGATCCTGCTTTCGAGAAGGGTGGGTATTCCAGCGAAAATGGCGGCTACCGAGCACCATTCAGCAATCCCTTCATCGATCCAAAACCCAATGATGAATGGCTAACCGACCGCCTTACCAATGAGGCCATTAGCCATATGAAGCGGAATAAAGAGGGGCCGTTTTTTGTGAATTTACACTATTACACTGTTCATAGACCTATCAAATCCCGCAATGAGACGCTATATAAGCACTTTATGGACAAATCGGGAGACCCCGCTTCGGGGCAGGGAATGGGCAAGGGAAAGGAAACTATGGCCGCCTATGCCACGATGATCGCTTCCTTGGATGAGAATATCGGTCGTATCCTCCAGTACCTCGACGAGGAGGGTTTGAGAGAAAATACCCTCATAGTATTCAGCTCAGACAATGGCTATAACGGTGGTCAAAGCAGCAACCACGCCCTTCGAGGCGCCAAAGGAGAGATATACGAAGGCGGAGTGCGCGTGCCAACATTCTTCAACTGGCCGGGCAAAATCCAGGCGCGAAGGTCTGAAATCCCCATTCAGGTGGTAGATTATTACCCAACTTTCCTGGATGTGGCTGGCCTGGGCCCAAAAACCTCCGAGGATGGTATTTCCCTGAAGCCGATCTTTAAGGAAGAGGTGGAGCAACTGAAAGAACGCCCAATCTTCTGGCATCTCGCAAGCATCAATAAGCACGGGACCTGCTCCGCCGTATTGGTCGGGAAGTATAAATTGATACAATTTCTCAAGGATGGCCAAATAGAATTATATGATTTGGAGCAGGATCCTCTGGAAACAAAAAATATTGCAGAGACAAAAACCGAAATCCGGGAGGAACTTCTGCAAAGCCTCCTGCAATGGCGGCAGGAAAATCAAGTGCCCTTACCACCAAATTCCATCTTAGAATTTTAAAATCCGGGGCCGCCCGACTTACCCGAAGACTGGTGGTGTTACTATCCCCAAATGATTTTATATTGCCAGTCTAGGCCTCTAAAATCTGAGGGATTTGTAAATAATCGAAGGAAAATCAGCCAAGTTCATTACCCAAAAAACCTATTCGTGTCATGCATAATTTATCTCAAATAACACTTTTCCTGGCCTTGTGGGCAGGATTTATGAGTTCGCAGGGGAGGGCACAGCAGTTGTCCTCCAAGCCCAATATTATCCTGATCGTATCGGATGACCACGGCACCGATGCCTTAGGAGCCTATGGCAATCCGGTGATTCGCACTCCTCACCTTGACCAATTGGCTAAGGAGGGTACGAGGTTTACGGATGCTTACTGTACCAGCGCCAGCTGTGCTGCCAGCAGGTCGGTGATCTTGACAGGACACTATGGCCATGCTACAGGATCTTACGGTCATACGCATGATTACCATCATTTCAGCACTTATGAGGGGGTACTTTCCCTTCCTGTGGCCTTAAGCCAGCATGGGTATAAGACTGCCCGGGTGGGCAAATATCATCTTGCCCCTGAGCAGGTGTATGCTTTTGATACGGTATTGGATGCTGATGAGAGGAGTACCGTGGAGATGGCCGATCAAAGCAAAGCGGTGATAGAGGGAGAGGAGCCATTTTTCTTGTATTTCTGCCCTGGCGATCCCCATCGTGGTAGCCCCTTCAAGCCTGAGAAATGGTCTGACCCCAATAATTTTGGTAATAAACCCAATCCCTATCCCGGGGTGCAAGAGGTGAAGTATAAGGCCGAGGAGGTTTTGGTACCGGATTTTCTGCCTAATACCCAGGTCGTCAGGGAGGAGCTGGCGCAATATTACCAAAGTGTCTCCCGACTGGATCAAGGTCTGGGACGCCTGATGCAGTACCTGGATGAAGCTGGCAAGACGGAAAACACCATCATCATTTATATCTCGGACAATGGAATAGCCTTTCCCGGAGCAAAAACCACCCTTTACCAAGCAGGAATAAAATTGCCCTGCATCATCAAATATCCCGCCCAAATCGCTCCTTCTAGCCTAAGCCATTCGCCGATCTCCTGGGTGGACCTGATGCCCACCATTTTGGACCTGGCAGAAATTCCTTTCTCCCCAGAGCAATTTCATGGCCGATCCTTTCGCAATGCGATAGAGCAGCCTTCCTCTGTGTATGAAAAAGACATCTATGCCTCTCATACTTTTCATGAGATCACCATGTACTACCCCATGAGAGCGGTGATCGAAGGGGATATGAAGTTGATTTGGAACCTCGCTTACCAGTTGCCTTATCCCTTTGCCTCAGACCTATGGTGGTCTTCCAGCTGGCAGGAAAGTGAAAGAGAGCAGCAATTGAATTTTGGTCCCAGACTCAGAGAGGCCTATATCCAGCGTGCGGAATTTGAGCTGTATGACCTGAGCACTGATCCTCAGGAACTCAGGAACCTGGCAGGACAGGAAGGCTATGGCTCCACCCTCCATCGCCTAAAGGATAAACTCAGAAACTATCAGGTACAAACCAAAGACCCCTGGGTGATCATGTGGGATCATGATACCGCGGTCCAGGGAACTGGCGTAGGTTTATAAATCGAGGCATCCTCCTTCTACAGAGGCCAAAGAGCCGCAAGCTCATAATTGAGGCATGGGGGATTTAGAAAATCGGAGGACCGTGGAAGGTTTCCTCCTGGCTTCCTACTACTCATTCTCCTGGCTGCCAGGCTATATTTCTCACTTTTTTTACTGAAGACCGCCTTGGCTTATTCGCTTATTCTTTGTTACACCGTCTTACTATTTCCCCTGCACTGAGGCGGAGAAAGCAAGGCACTTTCAGCTGTACCCTTATTTTTATCTCCATAAAAGAAAACCTATAAGCTGATTACTATTAGAGAAGGATCAGGTGGCTAAAGCCTGCTGAATGTACTATGGGCTACATAATAAAAACGCTTCTCACTTTTTTTACTGAAGCCCGCCTTGGCTTATTCGCTTATTCTTTGTTATACCGTCTTACTATTTCCCCTGCACTGAGGCGGAGAAAGCAAGGCACTTTCAGCTGTACCCTTATTTTTATCTCCATAAAAGATAACCTATAAGCTGATTACTATTAGAGAAGGATTAGGTGGCTAAAGCCTGCTGAATGTACTATGGGCTACATAATAAAAACGCTTCTCACTTTTTTTACTGAAGACCGCCTTGGCTTATTCGCTTATTCATTGTTATACCGTCTTACTATTTCCCCTGCACTGAGGCGGAGAAAGCAAGGCACTTTCAGCTGTACCCTTATTTTTATCTCCATAAAAGAAAACCTATAAGCTGATTACTATNAGAGAAGGATCAGGTGGCTAAAGCCTGCTGAATGTACTATGGGCTACATAATAAAAACGCTTACAAACAACTCAGAATGGCCTTATTAGGATATTTGGTTTAGTAAACTCAAAATAAATGCTAAAATGACTCACAAATTTTACACGCTATTTTTCCTAATGCTGTTCTTAGTTGGGACAGGAATTGCGCAGCAAAGCACTACTGGCAAAAAGCCAAATATCATCTATATCCTGGCGGACGATATGGGCTATGGTGACTTGGGCTGTTATGGACAGGATAAGATTCAGACGCCCAATCTAGATGCGATGGCTGCCTCGGGAATGAAATTTACCGACCATTACTCCGGCCAAACGGTCTGCTCCCCCTCAAGATGCTCCCTTATGACGGGCAAGCATATGGGCAATTCCTCCGTGAAGCGTAATGGGGAACTGCTGGATCCAGAGGAGGTGACGGTGGCCGAACTCCTAAAAACCGCCGGATATACCACCGCTGCCATTGGCAAATGGGGCCTGTCAAAAGGAGTGGATACCCCAAATAGCGCAAACTCACAGGGGTTTGACCATTGGTTTGGCTATGAAAATCAGGGTTTTGCTCATTTTTATTATCCTGAATATATGTACAGGAACCAAGAGAAGGTAGAATATCCTAAAAACCTCAATAGCAGGGACGAAACGGGAGCTTATATTCCCGGCAAGGGGACTTACTCCCATGATGAATTCACCAGAGAGGCTCTTTGGTTTATTGAAGAAAATAAAGAAAAGCCATTTTTTCTGTATCTGCCTTATACCATTCCTCATGCAGAGATGACGGTGCCTGAGGATTCTCTAGATCCCTATCTGGCGCTAGGCTGGCCCGAAAGGAAGAAGAAAGAAGGGGGTGGAGGAGGAGTCCACGGCAATGAGGGCTTTGGTAGTCAGTATCATGGCGGTTACTGCGCCCAATCGCATCCCAATGCCACCTATGCTGGAATGATGTCTAGGATGGATCGCGACATCGGAGCGATCCGCGAACTGATCAGTGAGCTGGGATTAGATGAAAATACCATCATTATGTTTGCCAGTGATAATGGCCCGGATGATTCGGGTGGAAATAACCTGGCCTTTTTTAATAGCACGGCAGGGCTGAGAGGACGTAAGCGAGATATCTATGAAGGTGGCATCCGCTCCCCATTTATAGTGCAGTGGGAAGGGCAGATTCAGCCTGGGACGGTCAGTGATTTGCCATCTGCTTTTTGGGATTTCTTACCCACAGCCTGTGATCTGGCTGGTATTGAGAGCCCCAGAGATACGGATGGCCTAAGCTTATTACCGACTTTCCTCGGAGAGGAGTCCAAGCAGACCAAGCATGATTACCTCTATTGGGAATGGGAGAATATGCAGGCCATCCGCGTAGATAAATGGAAACTTCTCTATCTCAATCCAGAAAAATCAGGGGCTAGCCCCATTTATGAATTGTATGATCTGGCCACTGATCCCTTTGAAACGCAAAACCTCGCGGCCTCCAAACCCGGCTTGATCCAGGAGTTGAAGAAATACTTTGGCGAAGCCACTAAAAATCAGTGATAAATCAGGGACCAAATGAATCATACCTATATAAATCAATTTCCTAAGCTAATAAAGGGCGTACTGCTGCTGGTTTTTCTTTTGGCAGGCAGGGTTTCTTCTTATGGCCAGGAGAGGATTTCGATCAATGATGATTGGAAGTTTATGCTTGGAGACCATCCAGAGGCATTGGAGGAGGGTTTTTCGCCTGTCCACTGGCGCACGCTGGATGTGCCCCATGACTGGAGCATAGAGGGGGATTATGATAAGGATGCTCCCATGGGTGGGCGTGCGGGATACCTGCCGGCTGGGATAGGATGGTATTGGAAGCAGATCCCGGTGACCAAAGCCATGATAGGCAAGCAAGTTGCCATCGGTTTTGATGGGGTATTCATGAATAGCACCGTCTGGGTAAATGGAAAGAAACTTGGCAATAGGCCCTATGGATGGATTTCATTTTCCTATGATATAAGTCCCCTGGTGAAGCCTGATTCTACCCTGACGGTATTGGTAAAAGTGGACAATACTCCTCAGCCAGCAGCTCGGTGGTACACTGGAAGTGGTATTTATGCGAATACCTGGCTATTTCTCACCGAGGATATACATATTGTCCCCAATGAAACCTTCATCCGCACGGATGGCAATACGGTGAAAGTTCAGGCCTTGGTAAAGAATGAAGGCAGCAGGAGCGAGAAGGTAAAGGTGACCAGCCGCATCCTGAACGAAGAGGATGAAGTGGTATCCACTAGATCGCAGGATATCCAGCTTGTGGGAGGACAGACAGTGGAGATTCTGGAGGAAATGGAAGTGGCTGGCGCCAACAAATGGTCACCAGACCAGCCCTATCTTTACCGCCAGGTGATAGATCTTTCCCATGGGAATAAGGTCTATCATCGAGATACGGTGAGGTTTGGCATTAGGGAGGTGGAGTGGAAGCCTCAGACGGGGATATGGATAAATGGAGAGAATATTAAGTTACGAGGAGTCTGCAATCATCAGGACGCTGGGGCCCTGGGGGCTGCCGTGCCCGATAAGATCCTCCGATATCGCATCAGACAGTTGAAGGATATGGGTGTAAATGCCATTCGGACGGCTCATAATCCCCAGACTCCGCAGTTTTATGATATGTGCGACGAGATGGGGATGCTCGTGATGGATGAGATTTTTGATGGTTGGGAGCAGAAGGCTGATCAGGATTATGGCGCCCGTTTTTTTCAGGAGTGGTGGGAGCGAGACCTTAGCGATTGGATCAAGAGAGATCGTAATCATCCCAGCATTATCATTTATAGCCTGGGCAATGAAACGCATGGGGAGATAGCCAAGGATTTGGTGGCCAAATGCCATGCGCTAGACCCAAGCAGGCCGCTGACCTCCGGGCATTCCGAATCTCAATATATGGATGTACTAGGGGTAAATGGTGCTAGCGAAAAGAAGGGGTGGTTTGATGAGATGCCTACTGACCGGGTGTTTATTGGTACAGAGAATACCCATACCTGGCAGGTGAGGGGCTTTTATCGTACCAAAACCTGGTATAGGGATGGCTATCCCAATCAGCGTCAGCAGCCCTATGACTACCCTGATCTTACTGAGGAGGAGCTTTTTACCTATGATTGGACCGATGCAGCGGGCAAAAATCACTATAAGCAAGTCTTTAACTCCAGCTATGATAATGCCATGGTGCGGCTCAATTCCCGTCAGAGCATCGAGCTATTGCGAGATATTCCAAACTACGCGGGGACCTTCCGCTGGACGGGTCATGACTATATAGGAGAGGCTACCTATGTGCATGGGGGATGGCCTTTTAAGGCCTTTATGGGGGGAGCGATAGACCTCGCCAACTTCGAGAAGGACCTTTTTTACCTCTACCAAAGCCAGTGGACTACCGATCCTATGGTTCATATTTTGCCACATTGGACCCATCCCACCTTGGCCGAGGGCAGCCTGGTTCCTGTATGGGTTTATAGTAATTGTGATGAGGTGGAGCTGCTCCATAATGGAAAATCCCTTGGGAAGAAGTCCCCTAGCAAATCATGGGACCAGATGCAATGCCAGTGGATGGTGCCTTATCTTCCGGGTAGCTTGCAGGCGATCGGCTATAAGGAGGGCAAGGAGATGACCCGTGAAACAATTCGCACCGCAGAGGCTCCTTCACAGCTTTCCATTAGCGTGGATGGTGAAGCACTGCAAGCCAAAAAGGGGGATATTGCTCAGATCCGCATTAGTAGCAGGGATGCCAAGGGGGAATTTTATCCCTATGGTGAAAATAAAACATCCTTTGTGGTACTGGGTCCAGGGAAAATAAAGGCACTGGACAACGGCAGCCCCATCGATACCGCCAATCATGTGGAGGCCAGCAGCAGGAGTGCATTTTTTGGTCTGACTAGAGCCTATATAGAATCCACTGCCTCGGAAGGGGATATAAGTGTGGTGGCCGCTTCCATATTGGGAGAAAAACGACAGATCACTTCCAGGAAAGTTGCGATTGACGTAAAGGTGTTAGGATTGCGGGGCAAGGTGATTTCTCCAAGGATAGAGGTATATTATACCACCAATGGCAGGAATCCAAGTCAAGGAAGCTCCCGTTATCAGCAGCCATTTGAGGTGGAAAAAGGGACTACTGTCCGGGCATTGGTGACCCTGGACGGGATGCCAGTAGTACATCTTGAAGAAAGCTTCGGCACAGGAGAAGGCATGGTCTGGGACTCCAAAGCACCGGCTAAGATACTGGCAGGAGATCAGGCAGAGGACGCGAGCTATGTGCAGGCCATCGTTTCTGCGGATGGAAAAGGATATTCGGGAGAGGGCTATCTGGACTTTGGAAGGAATGCTGGGGGATATGTGGACTGGTACCAGGAAAATGATGGCAGTGCCGGTGAGTTTACCCTGGAGCTCAGGTACAGCGCCTCGCCAAAGATTCGGGACCAGTATCGTGTCAGGCTGATGGTCAATGGGATGGAGAAGAATCTGCTTCTGCCAGCCACCGCCAACTACCGCACCGACTGGGCGGTGGAGAAAATAACCGTGCAGCTCGGTGCTGGTGCTAATACCATCCGATTTATTCCTATGGATGATGATGGTTTTGCCATCGATCAGCTGAAGGTCAATTGATAAAAGAAAAAACCCTTTAATAGCAAATAATGAAAAAATTAACATTAATCTGGATCGTGCTTATAGTGGGCATGATGGGCTGCTCCTCTTCACCGAAGCAGGAGGAGGCGCCGAGGAAGCCTAATATTTTATGGATATTTGTGGAGGACCTTTCCCCCTTTATGGGCTGCTATGGAGACACCATCAATGCGGGCCATACGCCGATAATTGATGGCTTAGCAGCCAATGGGGTGCTTTATGAGCGGGCTTATGCTTCTGCACCCGTCTGCTCAGCCAGCCGATCTGCTATCATCACCGGCCGGATGCAGAGCAGCCTAGGTCTGCATAATCACCGATCCAGTCGTGCGGATGAAGGCATAGTGGTTCCCGATAGCCTGAAAATAAAATTGCCGCAGGCCCTAAAGACCATCCCGGAACTGATGCGAGATGCGGGCTACTTTACCTTCAATAGCGGCAAGGATGATTATAACTTTCACTATGATCGAAGGGCTCTTTACACGGTGGGGACCGATCCAAGCTATAAAGTAGGGATGAATGGCTGGCAGGGTAATACCGCTGAGCATACCTTGTCTATCACTGAGGATACCTGGAACGCCCGAACTGAAAAGGACCAACCTTGGTTTGGGCAGATAGAATTAATGGGAGGCAAGGCTGGAAATAAACATGTTCGAAAAGGGGAACTGTTGGCTGATGATGCAGTGCCTTTGCCTCCCTATTTTCCTGAAGTGGCCTCACAGCAGGAGGCCTGGACCAATCATTATAATGCCAATCGGGGCACAGACGCTAGGGTGGAGGCCATCCTACAGCAGTTGGAAGCCGATGACGAACTCGCAAATACCATCATTTACTTTTTCTCCGATCATGGCAGCAATACCTCCCTTCGTCATAAGCAGTTCTGCTATGAGGGGGGAATGCAGGTGCCATTGATCATCAGTGGAGACCATCCGCAGATAGCAAAGGGAAGCAGAAATACCGACTTGGTATCGCTACTTGATGTGGCCGCCACTACCTTGGCCATGGGCGGGGTGACCTTGCCGGATTATCTGGATGGACAGTCCCTGTTTGGCGAGGAGTATCAGGCGAGAGACTATGTGATCGGGGCCAGAGACCGGTGTGATTTTACCATAGATCGGATCAGAACGGTACGCTCTGATAAATACCGATACATCAGAAATTATTTCCCGGAAAGAACCATGATGCAGCCCGGCTATAGGGACAATAAACCCATCGTGAAGGATATGAAGATCCTACATGAGAGGGGAGAATTGACGGCTTATCAGGAAGAATTTTGGTTTGGCCAGCGGCCAAAGGAAGAGCTCTATTTACTATCTGAGGATCCCCATGAAATCAATAATCTGGCCGAAAATCCTGAGTACCAAAAGATACTCGAGGAGCATAGAAATGTGCTGGAAAACTGGGTGAAGGACACCGATGATCAGGGACAATACCCCGAAGATGCCGGCCAACTGAAGGCGGTATATGAGTTGTGGAAAGACAGACCGCAGTTCAAAGGCCAGGATGTAAACCCTGAATACCATCAATTTATGAGTAATTAAGAAACCTGCGGATTTCTAAAAGTCTGTTTATATAGTGCCAAAAAAGAAAAAATTATGAAATACCTACTGAGCCTTTATTTGCTAGTAAGCTGCTTAGCATGCAGCCAAGCCAGTGAAACAAGCAAGCCTAATATTATCATTCTATTCATCGATGACTATGGATGGTCCGATGTGGGGTATAGGAATAGTCACTTTCAGACTCCAAACCTAAACCAGCTAAAGGCCGAGGGGATGGAGTTTACGCGCGCCTATGTACCCACTCCCACTTGCAGTCCTAGCCGAGCTTCCTTACTGACGGGCAAGGAGGCGATCAGACTGGAAATGCCTCGGCATATCCCCAACGAAAATCCTGATGGCTCAAACACCTCCAAATACAGCTATTGGGAGACCGACCCCTCCCAGACTCCTTCCATCAACTGGCTGCCTCTGGAGGAAGTTACTTATGCCGAAAGCCTCCGTGATGGTGGGTATTCCAATTATTTAATAGGCAAATGGCACCTGGGACATGAGCCATTTCATCCGATTCACCAAGGATTTTTGGAGCAATATGGTACCAGTAATTTTGGACATCCCAAAAGCTATTATCCCCCTTATTTCAAAAATTCATCCGTGCTGGTCGATGCTCCTGAGGATAGTTATCTGACGGATATCCTTACGGATAAGGCGGTGGACTTTCTGGAGAATTATGATCAGGAGAAGCCCTTTCAATTGTCATTTTGGTACTATAATGTCCATGGACCTCATGAGGGCCCCAAGGAGCTGCTACAGAAGTACCTGGATCAGGGATTACCAAAAGCAGAGGCCAATTATGCCGCCATGGTGGAGGCGATGGATGCCTCCGTCGGCCGTATCAGGCAGGCGGTGGAGCAAAATGGCCTTGCCGATAATACCGTGATTTTACTGATATCCGATCAGGGAGGATTGTTTTCCAATGCTCCCCTGTCAGGCGGCAAACGTGGCGGAGATACCTTGGGAGAAGGAGGGGCTAGGGTGCCTTTTATCGCTTGGTACCCCCAGATGATCAAGGCTGGAGCGGTCTATGATGAACCTATACAGACCATAGATGTATATCCTACGCTGATGGAGCTCGCAGGAATCAAAGGAAAACCTGCCTCCCAATACAATGGCATCAGCCTGCTGCCGGCCATGAAGGGAGGAGTTCTTCCCGAAAGGAACCTGTTCTTCTACAGAGCCTACGAAGACCAATATGCCGCTATCATCCGTGGACCATGGAAGCTGAAAAAGTATAGATCAGGAAAAATGGAGCTTTATAATATCGAAGAAGACATCAGTGAGCAGACTGATCTGATGGAAAGTAATAGGGAGATGGCCACCTCATTAGGGGAGGCTTTGTCAGCCTGGGAAGCCGATGCGGTACCTTTTAACCAATAATTTATGTGGATTAACAAAATAATAGCCTGTCCCGCACTGATGATGAGCCTGGTAGCTGGACTCAGCACATTTTCCTGCAGCTCCCCAGAGGAGAAGGTGAAGGAGGACCGTCCAAATATCATTTGGCTCATGGCCGAGGATATCAGTACGGATCTGGAATGCTACGGGACTGCTGGCGTACAGACTCCCAATTTAAACTGGCTGGCAGAGCATGGGGTGAAATTTGAAAATGCCTACGTGACCAATTCGATTTGTTCACCGAGCAGGTCGGCCATGATGGTGGGCGTGCATCAAAACCAAACCAATACCCAACATCATCGAAGTAATCGCAATATTCCATTGGACAGCAGCTTTAAGCCTTTTACCTATTGGCTGCGGGAGGCTGGATATACCACCATTCTCGGGCATCATGGCGTGATGGATCAGGGGCGGAAGATTGATGTGAACTTTAAGCATGAGGCGATCGGACCTTGGGATGGGGAATCGCAGTTTGGAATCTTTGACCAATACGACTCACTTCAGGTATCTGCCCAGCCATTCTTTGCCCAGATACAGCTGAAGGCTACCCATCGTGGCGACTGGTGGGATGAGGTGCGTGAGCAATCTTCAGACCCCGTGGATCCTGATGAGGTGGTTTTGCCTCCTTATATGGCGGATGACCCTGTGATTCGATTGGATTGGGCTAAGTACCTGGACCAAATGGAATTTATCGATGCTGAGGTGGGGATGATCCGCAGGGAATTGGAGGAGAAAGGTATGGCGGATAATACCATAATCATTTTTATCGGAGATAATGGCCGCTGCAATATACGGGGTAAAGGATACCTATTTGAGGCAGGAGTGCATATCCCGCTGATCATCTATGATCCTCGGGTCAAGCAGCAAAAAGTGAATCAGCAGCTGGTCAGCGCCACCGATATTACCGCCACGGTCCTGGACTATGCCGGTATTAGCCTCCCTGATTACCTTAGCGGCCAGCCTATATTTAGAGAGGATTTTGATCGTGCACAGGTGTATTCCTCCAGGGATCTTTGGGATGAGGTGATGGAGAAGTCCAGGGCTATAAGCTCCGGCAAATGGAAGTACATCAGAAATGACAAGCCTGAGGTTCCTTATGATGCAGGGCAGGCCTATTTAGAGTTTTATCGTCCGGCAGTACATATCATGAGAAGCCTCAAAACTGAAGGACAGCTCAGCGCCGGACAAGGGGTGTTCTTTGCAGAGTCCAAGCCTCCGGAAGAATTATATGACCTCGAAAATGATCCTTTCGAAATGAATAATCTGGCCTTGATGCCCGATTATCAAGCGGTAAAGGAGAAGATGCGGCAGGAATTAAAGACTTTGGAAACGCAATACCAATCCAATGACACCACCTTGGAGATAGAACATCCCGGGGCGGTGGACGTCCTGGCATGGATCAAAGCGTCAGAGCCAGAGGTCTATGCCCGAATGCAAGCCGGTGAGGAAGTAGGCTTTAAGAAATATACCAGTCTCTATAAAGCTCAGAAAAGGAAAGAAATGAAATAGCGAGGTGACTATTGATGAGATGGATTCTTCCCAAATTCATATCTGTGGGGCGATTTTTTCTGACACTTATCCTAGATTCATTTTTTTACCTTTCGCCCCAAAAACTAGGGCAGCGCTTATTATAAATGCCAGTAATCAAGGGCAGGGAAAGCGCTTTTAGATGATGAAAGCCCCCGTCAACAGGTAGGTAATTGATAGTTTATAATAGGGGTATCAGGTGAGAAATAGGAGGGGGTTATACTTTTTGCCCAAAATAGTTCCTTTGAGTTTGGGCCAAAATCACATGTTCCTCATTGGTAGTATTAGATTGGTTTCACAAATTATTCGAAAGAAAGATCATTCAGCGTTGAAGGATTTGTTCCTAACTGCTTAAATAACTGGACTGGTTTTGTTGCCTAAACTAGGAACAAAATGATCGAAGAACTAATCAAAAATGTCCGACTCTCATCAAGTGGTCGCAAG
>NZ_KB890757.1 GCF_000373245.1 Echinicola pacifica DSM 19836 | reverse complement strand
ACATAGATGTCACCAGCTACACCGTTGGTGCCATTATCGTTTGGAGAACCTGCTCCGCTTTGAGATACATTAAAAGTCGTGGTTGTATTATCTTCGGAGGTATAGGTAAAGGTACCGTCGCCATTATCAGCCAAAGTAGTAATCGTTTCATTCGCTTTTACTAACTCTTCGATTGTAATGGTTTTTTCTTCACCATCTTCAGTAATATAAGTTAAATTATCACCGTCATAGAAAACGTTTCCACCGTGTTGTTTGATCAGTTTAATAATATGATTCATCACTTGAATATTGGTGATAATCGTATTAAAATTCGTGATCACCTCTTGGGTCACATTTAAAGTAGTGTTTTCTCCAGCTTCGTTGGTATAAGTATATGAGCCATTTCCATTATCAATAAGTGTGGTAATGGTTTCGTTCAATTTCACGACATCGGAAATAGTAATTTCATTTACTACACCATTCTCGTCCACATAAGTAAATGAATCACCATTATAGCTTACGTTACCACCATAGTGTTGGATGATAGTCACCAGGGTATCAAGAACCTCAGGATGGTAAATTATTTCGCTGAAATTATTTACAATACTTTCAGGAACATTAATAATGGTTTTCACCTCTTTCTCGTCGGTATAGGTATAAGTACCATCGCCATTGTCCACGAGTGTAGAAGTGGACTCATTTAGTAAGTCACCGATTGAGATCGTAATTTTGTCTCCTTTCTCGTTCAAATAATAGAATTCATCATTTGCCGGATCGTAGATCACGAAGTTGTTAGAGGTATTTCCGCCCGCGGTAGAAGCAAGTCTTCTCCATCGGCCATCAAACCAATAATAGTATCCAGGAACAATAAGATCGCTGTTTGTGGTATTGAATACCATCAGGCTTTCTACATTTCCTGCCTTAATTGTGGCTGAATCGGTGACATGGGTAAGCGCCACCCGGGGGATGAGGATACCTTTGTCGGAAGCCACCACTTCCAATTGTGCCGAGGGGTTTGGGGTCGTTGTCCCTACTCCGACCTGGGCACTTACATATCCTACGGGAAGCAGGAATATCAATACCAATAAAAGATTTTTCATAACACTATGATTTAATGTATTGTCTATATTTTTTAAGATTATTTAATCGGGTTTCTCATTACTTGAATCCATCCTTTGAAGGTCTTTCTAGATCCATCATCCAGGGTGACTTCAAGTACGTAGAAATAGGTTCCGTCAATTAGGCCATCGGCATCCCAGTTATTCTTATAATCATCTGATTCAAATACATGGTCACCCCATCTATTAATAATCGTTACTTTGTGTTGGGAGAATTTGCTTAATCCTTTAATTTCAAAAACGTCATTTTCACCATCTGCATTAGGTGTAATGATGTTTGGAATAAAAAATTCCCGAACTTCATTTTCATCTTCATCAATATTGTCAGAAGGTTCTGCGTCCTCTTCTTTGGAGCTTACTTGTACTAAGTTTTTGATTGCACCCACTTCCTGGGTAGATACTGTTAGTTTAATGATCATCTCATCTCTAGAAATGAATTCCGGAACCGTCCAAATAAGACTTTGTCCCATGGTTTCCAAGGTATATTCCAATAAGCCGAAAGCCGACTCTACTGTCATTGATTTATACCGTGTGCCATCCGGGAGATTATCGACAATTACCACGTTGGTAGCTGTGATATCGCTGTTATTTTGAACTCGGATTTCATATTCTAAGTCATCGCCTGCCCAGACCATCTTTTCAAAAGATGTCTTCGTAATTGTCAGATCCGTCAAGGAACTCTGAACCGTTGCCATGGTAAAGACACCATAGGCTGAAAGTTCCTCTGGCGTCGTGATGAGCTGATTTGCAGCATCCATCTCTCCTCCGAGGTCCTCCCATTGCTGGGCTGTTTCGTCCCATCTCACGATATGCATCCCTGTTTCCACTTCACCAAGTATAAAAGCGGGGGTGGTCACATCACGAAAGGAAAGAGACAGCTTCACATCCTTAGCGCCATCACGCTTTTCCATTGTCCAATATTCTGCGTCGTTGATCGCATTGATTTGAGCCTCTTTATTTGCTCTTGGATATTGGCTATTCGGATCCTCGAAAAAGTACTGTGTCCGAAAATCACCATTATTGCCTGTTGCCGAGATGGCATCTAATCGATAATAGCCCTTATCTCCAATAGGATAGGTAAAAGCCTTATCACCTGATTTGCTTACCAGACCATCCACAAAACTTGCATCAGACACATTTTTTGTGAGGCCATTTTCTTTAAAATCTATCTCTCCATCAAACTCATTGGCCTGGACAATCCCGTCTGAAAAATCCGCTTCACCGGAGATATTCATTAGGCCTGACAAATGGAATGGTTCGTTTTGAGCAGCGTTCTGAAAAAGAACATGCTGTAAATTAATCTCCCGGGCACCTTGAATAATCTGCAAGGCGCTCCCTTGGAACCTGGTAAGACCTGTGGTCTGTCCTTCTGTAAATCCTACCTTGCCCTTATTGGCGTAATTGGCAAATACATAAAACTCCCCATCGTTGGTCATCTCCCCTTCTTCCTTATTCTCAAAATCAAATAAGGTGGAAACTATGGTGCCCGAATTCACTTTTAGCGTACCGTAGTTTGTCGTCTGTGCACATACCAGCGAGGTCTCACCGAACCCGCAAAGGAGCAATGTCCCTAGCATGCAAAATATTGCGTTAGATGTTCTCATCATTTAATTCTGATTATCATATTACCACGGGACTGACTTGATGCTGATTGTAATTCTTCCTCCGAATGTGGAGATACCTTAACTCTGTCCGAATCCAATCCTCGGCTTACTAAAAATTCCTTTAACTTCGAGCACTTGTTACTAAAAATTGTTTGGTCACCTTCATGTTGAGCAATGAGTGTGACGTCCAGCTCTGGATTAAAGGTCATCAATAACCTTAACCTTTCCAAAGCCATTATCTGCGCAACATCCAGATCCATAGCCAGTTGATGCATATCAAGGTTGTATAGATTGGCCTTAATCATCAACTGCTCGATCTGAGAGCTCATTTCGCAATAATCTGAGGATGTGGATTTTAACTCAATTAATTTTTTAGTATTTAATGGAATGATCAATTCACTACGTCTATTTACCTGATGAAGCTCCTCTTTACAGCTTACACCGTCTGGGCATGAGCTGATTAGATCCTCCTCACCATACCATGATAAAGTCAATCGATCTGGATCAATTCCCTCTGCTTCCAGATATTTACTTACAGCATTTGCACGTCTTTTACTCAATCGTTGATTGTACTTATGAGAAGCTCTGGAATCAGTATGTGAGCGAACTTCTAATGTCAGCTCAGGATAAGTATTTAGCAATGCTGATACATCATTCAGAATATCATCTTCTCCTCTACGGATAAAACTTTTGTCCAAATCGTAATAGATGATCTCAGTAAATACCGCAACATCCGGAGCTGGATATTTGGCAAGCTTATACTGCTTTGTGATCAGGATCGAATCTTTCCCTAATGCGGAGATTTCATTATCCGATACGGTAAAGTAACCGGCCTTCATAATGGACAGATTATACAATTCATCCTGACCCAGATCAGTTTTATATTTATTGTTTTCGATAGTAGCCAATGCGATATTCTTCCCTTTGGCATCTACAAATTCCAATTGAGCCCCTTCTATAGGATTTCCGTTGCAATCCACCACCTCAGCTATAAATTTTCTAAACACTGGTCTAATTTTATATATATCATCCAATCCATTTTCGGCATCTCTATTGGAGCTTAGGTAAAGCTCATTATCCGAAAACATCCTGTAGGCAAAATCATCTCGAATACTATTGATCGGCAGACCTAGGTTCTGTACTTTGCCTAAAGTCTCTCCGTTGATTTTCGATTGATAAATATCCAATCCTCCATAACCCTGGTGGCCATTGGAAGAGAAGTACAAAGCGCTATTATAAATAAATGGGTCCCTCTCGTCATTACTGGTGTTCACCATTTCCCCAAGGTTCTCTGCGGCACCGAAGCCAATTCCATTTGAATCCGTGATCAGGGCCACTTTATAAAGGTCATAACCTCCAAGGCCTCCATCCATATTGGAAGAGAAATAAAGGTTGTTGTCCTGAGAAATGTATGGACTTACTATGGCGTACTCATGAATGGAATTACCTGGAAAGGCTTCATACTGGCTGATAGTGCCATTTTCGTCCAGGATCCCATAATACAATTCAGGATAAACGATTACTTCATCCTCACCTTTTACTTTGGTAATGCCTCTGGTTGCTGTAAAAAACAGGTAGGTCTTACCGTTTATTTCTGCAAAAGCAGGGTCACTTACATGCCTAAAGGCCTCTGTATCCACTGTCAGCTTTTGGATCTCTCCGGCAGGATTCTGCTTGTAAATGCTCAGGTAGCTTCTCCCGGTCCACTGATAGTAATCCTTATTAAAGGACTTATTGCGAGCATCCAATCTAAAGAGCTTCATGCTGGAGGACTTTTCTATTCCTCTATCTGAAACAAAGTATTTGTTGCCAGCGGCATCTTTGGTCAGGTAAAAGTCTGCAGCATTGGTGTTAAGCTCTTCCACCGCGATCACCTTGGTAGGGTCCACAGGTGAATGATTTGCAGCAAGAAAATCCCACTCTGCCAACGTCCTCTCATCAATATCTTCCTGCTGCAATAAATCATTTATTTCACCATACCGATTGACGGCATGTGCGGTTTGAGCAAATCCCTTCACATCTTCCTGGGTATATTCTCCTTTATAAGAAAGAGCTTTCTCCCACCATACGTAAGCCTTATCGTAATCATTGATCTTACCATAGCTATACGCTACATTTCTGGCGGTCATGTACCTGGCTTTCTTCTCGTAGGCCTTCTCATATAGCTCCGCAGCAGCTTTATAGTTCAGCTGATCCATCTGCTCATCAGCGTATCTCAGAAGTGAGCGCTGAGCAAAAGCGGCATTGCTTAGGACCATTAGTAATAGTATTGTCTTTATCTTTCTCATCTTTAGAACCACCTTTGATTTCTCATTTTTACATTTCTAGGGCTCAGATAATATCCCACTGATAACTCGTGCGAACTATTTCTAAGGTTATTTAAAGCATTCAAATTATGATCGTATGCATAGCCAATTCTAAAATTGTCCGTAGCAAATATTTCCATAACTATTGCAATGGCATTTCTGTGACTTAAGTCTTCTTGTAAATTATCTTTGGAGATATTGAAATTGCTTCTGTAGCTTCCCCCGATCCAAAACCTCTCATACAATAAGAACATGGTATTGATATCATAACTGGTAGGAGCACCTGCTACTTCCTTGATCAGGAACGAAGGCTTGATGGATACCACCGCAGATAGTGGCCAGATCGCCCCGGCAGTTAGGTAATAATGGAAATTCTCATACTTACGCTCCACGCCTTGGTTTTCTAAAGCTTGGGTGCTTACGATATTATAAGCACTCAGACCAGCGTAGTATTTGGGAGTGTGATAGAATAAACCCACATTCAGGTTGGGTTCCAGCACATTCACGATACCCTCGGTCAATAATGGATCATCCTCATCAACTGGCTTCAGCTGATCAAAGTCGAAACGGTAATCAGATAATCCACCACTAATCCCTAATGCTAAAAAAGACTCTCTACCCACCTGCAAGTGATAAGCATAGGTAAGAAGTGCACCAGTAGTCTTGGTAGGACCGATCTCATCATGCGTAAAGGCTACCCCAAAACCCATGGTCCCTTCGTTGGCACTGAAATCTGCAGTGGCCGTGAAGGTCTTTGGTGCTCCTGGGAAATTAATCCATTGAGATCTGTAAGTAGATTGTATATACCCCACATTCTTATATCCCGCATACCCTGGATTAACATGCAGTCCATTAAATATATACTGACTGAATTGCGGCATTTGTTGACCAAATACTTGAGTGCTAAAAAAGCCCAAGTTAATCAGCATTAATATTTTGATAAGTTTTCCCATTACTATTTTGATGAATGTCAATACTAAAATGCTTCTTCTATACTTTAAAGGGCAGTTGCCCCACCAATTACTCTTTTGAAGCGCCAATTTTTTCAGAGGAACTTATTTTCTAACGTTTATTAGACCGTTCATACTTATTAATTCGCTACTGACACAAATAATGTAATATTCAAGCTGAATGTCTAAGAAACGGATACGCACATATACGCAAACAAAAAATAAGAATATATCTTATTAATTTAATCCTAAAAAATACCTGTAATTTCTAACTATATAATTACGATAAGCGGGTAAATTACAATTTTAAGCGATTTTAGGGCGTATTACCCAATAATCATTACTTAAAGCCATTTAAGAGCACATAATACTGGTAAAAATCACCAGATTTAGGAGGGCGAATTGGTGGGGTTACCTAGTAGAAAGCACCTGAAAACAGGTATTAAATTACCAAACACTATTTTTTTAAAAATCACGACCTTCTATCCTCTAAAACTTTAGATACCAATGCCCTAGAATCTTTACCCCCCTATTTTTGAGCACTTCTTCTCTTAATAGTACCCACTTTCTAATGCCGCTTTTAGGTACATCTCCCATATTGCCTATCATTTTACCCACATATAGAGGGAAAATAACTATTAAGGAGTAAAATCAATTTTGCCCCACTCAATATCACTCCATATTCCACTACTCATCCCCCAATGCTTCACGCTCTCAATTGGCCAAGCGTGTCGTGGCTAATAAGGGCTAGCCTGTCTTGTCAAAGGATCCTAAATGGTAAGCCTTTAACTAAATCTGCATAAGCTATATATAAAGAGCGCATGAGGGCCTTGAAATATCGACTATGGCCTGGCGACAAAAAAAATGCGCCTCCACTCTATATAGCACCCAGACCCATTTGACTTAAGCCGCATAAGCCAGCGCTCTTCCTAGCAGAGCTCCTCTTCATATGAAGACCGGCCTCTATTCATCAATAGACCATCTATGCTGTGGGGAAATCTATTTTTCAAGCTGCGCTTTTGAGAACCACAACTAAATCTAATCAATTGATTTTCAAAAGATTACAAACAAAATAGAATACAAGAAAATAACCTCTCACATTAGAGGCATTTTCTTTGGAGCGAAGCGAATCAGAAAAAATCACCATCATCAACCCTTAAGAACTACGGATCACTAAAAGGAGAATGGTAAGAATTAAGCTAAAAATCAAAATTGAGGACATAAAAAAGGACCTATGAAGCTCCTTCATAGGTCCTTATTCTCAGTGTAGGACTGAGATCCACTTATATATACTTATAGATTGTCTTTGATCGTTGTAGCGATTTTTTTCATTTCTTCTTCTTCCAATTTCAGCTTGGGACGGGTGAAATTGATATCATCCATGGTATTGAGAGGCACCAGGTGCACATGGACGTGAGGCACCTCAAGACCGATCACCGCCACACCCACACGGGTGCATTTGACGGACTTATCGATAGCCTTGGCCACCTTCTTTGCAAAGACATAGAGTCCCGCTAAGACCTCATCTTCCAGATCAAAGATATAGTCGGTTTCTTGCTTTGGCACCACTAGTACATGGCCCTTTACTAAAGGCATGATATCTAGAAATGCAATATAATTATCATCCTCGGCCACTATCTGGGCGGGGATCTCTCGGTTGATGATTTTTGTAAAAATACTTGCCATGGGGTAAAAATAAAAAATCCCGAATGGAATACCATCGGGATTAAGCTATTTAATATTCTATTTCCAACACTTCAAATTCCACTACACCAGCAGGAGCCTTAATCTGGGCTACTTCTCCTACTTTCTTACCTAGAAGTCCTATACCAAAAGGAGAGGCAAGTGAGATTTTGTGCGCTTTGAGATCGGCTTCTTCCTCAGATACCAAGGTATAGGAGACGGTCATGCCATTCTTTATATTTTTGATTTTTACGGTGCTTAGGATCCCGACTTTTGAAGGGTCCATTTTGGAATTGTCTAGCACTCTGGCATTTCCGATTACGCCTTCGAGTTTGGCTATTTTAAGTTCCAAATGGCCTTGAGCATCCTTGGCAGCATCGTACTCAGCATTTTCACTCAAATCTCCCTTATCACGGGCTTCAGCGATTTGTTTTGCTATATCCTGTCTTCCTTTGGTCTTCAATAGTAGCAGCTCATCCTTAAGCTTTTTAAGACCCTCTTCTGTATAATACTGTACTTTTCCCATAGTCTAATTGTTTGTCAAAGCTTGAAAAATAAAAGAACGGCCTCATTTCTAAGACCGTTTCATATTTCTACCGATATTTTAAGTATAGAGCAAATATAATAATCTCCAATGCATAAAGCAATTTTAAACACCAGAATTATACCCTGTTACCCCCTTATGCCCCAAAACCACTATTAATCTTGTCCACCAACACTTGGTTGATTTTCTCATAGGACTGGAAGGTCCAGCCTGCGATATGTGGAGAAAACATCACATCCTCCCGCGTCACCAGTTCCTCGAATGCTGCACGCTGAGATTCATCGAGTGTCTTCAACTTTTCATTTTCAAGCACATCCAATAAGGCTCCCTTGAGTGTTCCTTTTTTCAGGGCAGAAACTAAGGTTTGCAATAATATCACCTCACCTCTGGCGGTATTGATCAGGTAAAAAGGATGGTGAAAACCAGCCATCACCTCCTCCGAGAAGAAGCCTCTGGTTTCCGGAGTCAATGGCACATGAATGCTCAGCACCTCTGCCTGCTCCTGCAGCTCCTGGAAAGTGGCCTGCTCAGCGTATTCATCGCCGTAGTTTTCCAGGTATTTGTCATAAGCCAGTACCCTTACGCCAAATCCGGACATCCTTTTTGCGAAGGCTTTTCCCATATTTCCATAACCAAATACACCTATCGTCTTACCCTGAAGTTCCTCCCCACGATTTCCTTCACGATCCCAGATGCCTTTTCGTACTTCTGCATCCGCTTTTTTGAGATTATTGAATAGCGAAAGCAACATGGCCACGGCGTGCTCCCCTACCGCATCACGATTTCCCTCAGGCGCATGATATAGCTTAATATTATGCTTATCGATATAGTCCAGGTCAATCTTATCCAAGCCAGCGCCGGCACGCCCAATGAACTTCAGCTTGCTAGCTTTGGCTAATAGCTCCTCATCCATGGGGGTTTTTGACCGGATGATCAGGCCATCATATTCGTGCACCGTCCCCAATATCTCCTCACGGGTGATCTTAGGCTTATAATCCGCTTCAAATCCCCGCTCTTCCAATAAGGACATGATACTGGGGTGCATTTCGTCAATAATTAATATTTTCATAGGAATTAATCATTAGCCCATTGGAACCAATGGATAATTTTCATTTTTACAAATTCAGCAACATCATCGCTACAAAGAAGTACACCGCAAGTCCCAGGAGGTCATTGGCAGTGGTGATAAAAGGTCCTGAGGCCATGGCAGGGTTTACCCCAAACTTATCTAGGACAATCGGCGTCACTGTCCCCATAAAGGAGGCCAACAATACCACACAAAATAAGGCAAGGCCTACCACAATACCGAATTTCACCTCATTATTGTATATAAAGACCACTGTCCCGAAGACGACCAGTCCCAGCACCAATCCATTGAGCATGGCCACCATCAGCACCTTGGCAAACCGCCGGCCTAGGCTCTCCGCAAATACGGACTTGGCAGCAAGAGACTGCACCACCAAGGAAGACGACTGGATCCCCACATTTCCGCCCGTAGCCGTGATCAGCGGGATAAAAGAAGCCAGCTGAATGTACTTACTCAAGCCTGCATTATAGCCTCCAATCAACTTGGCGCCTAATAATCCACCGACGATCCCGATAAATAGCCAGGGTAAACGGGCTTTAGTCAGTCGGAAAACAGAATCAGATTCTTCTACATCATCTGATATCCCGGACATGGCCTGCATATCTTCCTCAGCCTGCTCCCGCATCACATCCAGGACATCATCGACGGTAATTCTTCCCACCAACTTATTCTTGGCATTGACCACAGGTACAGCTTCCAAATCATATCGGCGCATGATCTCGGCGATCTCCTCCTCATCCATATAAGTGGGTACGGAGATCAGGTCTTCCTCATAAATATCCTTGACTTTGGTATCGGCAGAGGAAAGAATGATTTTCTTTAGCGCCACGCGCCCCAAAAGGCTCTCTTTATTGTCCACGACATAGATAGAATAAATCTTCTCTACATTTTCTGCCTGACGGCGGATCTCCTCAATGGTCTGCACCACCGTCCAGTTGAGGTTAGCTTTTATAAATTCTTTTGCCATCAGGGAGCCCGCACTGCCCTCTTCATAGCGAAGGAGCTCTTGGATATACCCTGACTTTTCTTTTTCCTGAATATGGCTGATGACCTCTTCCCGGTCCTTGACCACGAGCTGATTTAGGATATCCACGGCATCATCCGACTCCATATGATCAAGGAGAGCGGCCAGCTCGGCGGATTCCATTTCCTGGACCACCTTAAACTGAGGCTCTTCATCCAGCTCAATCAATACATCTGCAGCAAACTCCCGCTCCAGGACCCTAAGGACAAAGAGGGCTTCCTCCATATCCAGTTCATCCAGCAGCGCGGCGACATCAGCCTCGTTTGCCCCTTCGATGGACTCGCTTATTCCGCTGACATCCTGAGCTTCCACGCTGTCACGCAGGGATTCCAGGTACTCTTTGGAGAGCTCAAATTCTCTTATTCTTTCCAAGACGATTCCAGTTTATTAGTTAATAATACGAAAGAAGCCACATCCAACTGCTCCGCTCTCAAATCCAACATTGGATCCTCCTTCATGCTATCACTTAATCCTAAAGATTTCAGGGCATTTCTGAGTGTTTTCCGTCTCGTGCTAAACCCTTGCTTTACCACTCTGAAAAATAATTTTTCATTGCAGTCCAACTTTTCGACCTCATTTCTTTTGAGTCGAATGACGCCACTATTTACCTTTGGTGGAGGGTCAAAAACCGTCGGGGGAACTGTCATCAGGTACTCTATATCATAATAGGCCTGTAAGAAAACACTCAAAATGCCATAACTCTTATTTCCATGTGGAGAGGCTATGCGCTGGGCAACTTCTTTTTGAAGCATGCACACTACTTCGGTGACTTTGTCCTTTTCTGCCAAAACTTTAAAAAAGATTTGTGAAGAAATATTATAAGGAAAGTTTCCGGCAATGATAAAAGGCGTATCAAATACCTCTCCAAAGTCATATCTTAAAAAATCCCCAGATATTATTTTATCTTTAAGTAATGGATATTTCTTGTTCAAATAAACGATTGACTCTTTGTCAATATCTATCAGATGAAGGTCCCACTCCTGCTGAAGCAAAAAATCAGTCAACACTCCCATGCCAGGACCGATCTCCAACACTTGTTTCACGCCCCTATGCCCACTGACCGCTTTGGCGATATCTTCAGCTATATTCAAGTCCGTAAGGAAATGCTGCCCGAGATGCTTTTTTGCACTGACTCTCTCCATCTTTAGTTCTATGATAAATTTATAGTAAATTGCCTTCCAAAATTAAAACAATATATGCTAACCGCCATAAGAATACTAGACTCTCCTGGAAATCTTCGCACGCAAATGGGCGTATGCCTTATTAGCAGCGGCAAAGACATAAATAAACTTCCTATAGATGAGGCCAAATCTGCCTACATCAAAAAGACTTTTGCAGACAAAAAGAAAACTAAAGTCAGCTTGTCTGACGAAAATTCTCATTTGGTATTTATAAAACTCGATGAAGAAAAAGATAATATAGCCGATTTAGAAAAAGCGCGGAAGGAAGGCGCCAGCCTTTGGAAAAAAATAAAGCAGGAGCTCGCCCCCAAAATATATTATTTTGGCAAGTCCGAAAAACTGCTCTTAGCATTTGCCGAAGGCCTGATATTAGCCTCCTACCAATTCTCCAAATACCTCTCCACAAAGCCTGAAGCTCCTGAGACCTTGGAGATCTATACCGATGTCACCGATCAGCAGATGGCAGATGAACTGATGGCAATATGCCACTCCACCTTCATCGCCAGAAATCTGGTCAATGAGCCAGTCATCACCTTGACCGCTCAGCAGCTAGGACAGGAAATCGAAGCATTAGGAAAAACCTATGGCTTCAGCACTGAGATATTTGACGAGAGCAAAATAGCATCTCTAAAGATGGCGGGTCTGCTGGCTGTCAATGCCGGCAGTGAGCAAGCGCCTACTTTCAGCATCCTGCATTATAAGCCTGCGTCAGGAAGGAAATTCAAAAAGCCCATTGTCCTGGTGGGCAAAGGGGTGGTCTATGACACTGGCGGACTAAGCCTAAAGCCTACTGCCAACTCCATGGACTTCATGAAAGCCGATATGGCGGGTGCTGCTGCGGTGATCGGTACCCTATGCGCTGTGGCTCAGCTAAACCTGCCAATAGAGGTCATCGGCCTGATTCCAGCGACGGATAATCGGCCTGGTGGCAATGCGATTACTCCTGGGGATATCATCACCTACCCTAATGGGAAGAGCGTAGAAATCCTGAATACCGATGCAGAAGGCCGGTTAATCTTGGCGGATGCTTTATTATATGCAGCGAAATTTGACCCTAAATTAGTCATAGACTTGGCCACTCTCACGGGCTCCGCAGCGGCGGCTTTAGGAAAAGAAGGTGCAGTGATGATGGGCAAAGCTTATGATGAGGAGAAAAGTTTTCTTAAAATTGCAGGAAAGGAAGTCTGGGAGAGACTGGTGGAGTTTCCGCTATGGGATGAATATGGCGATCAATTGAAATCCTCTGTGGCTGATATTGCCAATATTGGAGGCCCTACTGCCGGGGCAATTACCGCAGGGAAATTCCTGGAGCACTTTACTTCTTATAATTGGATCCATGTGGACATCGCTGGACCAGCCTTCTTAAAAACAGGAGAAAACTACAAACCAAGTGGAGGAACAGGATTTGGCGTCCGCCTCATCACTCAGTTTCTGAAAAATATCGCAAATTGATCCGTATATGAATCAAAGAAAAAATAAGCCCATCATTGGGATTACCATTGGAGACATCAATGGGATAAGTGCTGAAGTGACGATGAAAGCACTGCAGGACAATCGACTGCTAAAGAATATGACCCCTGTCATCTATGCACATGGCAAGGCGATCACCTTCTATAGAAAGCTATTAAAGCTGGAAGATTTCAATTTTATGCAAATCAGGTCCATAGAAGAAGCTCATCCTAAGAAGGTGAATGTCCTTAATATAATAGAGGAATGTCCGGAGATATTACCCGGCGTAGAGACTGCTGAGGCGGGCAAAATGGCATTGGCCGCACTAGACCAAGCCATAGGCGATCTGAAAGCGGACAAAATCCAAGCGATGGTCACTGCGCCATTAAACAAAAATAATATCAACTCTGCCGAGTTAAAATTCGTAGGACATACAGAATACCTCACTCAGGCTTTTGGAGCCAAAGAGAGCTTGATGTTCATGATAGCGGAGGACCTTCGCGTGGGAGTGGTGACAGGACATATCCCACTGGCTGAGGTACCGAAGAATATCACTGGACCTAATATCAAGCAAAAGCTAAAGATAATGTTGAAATCTTTGCAGGAGGATTTTGGGATTCAGAAGCCACGAATCGCCGTGCTGGGGCTCAATCCACACGCGGGAGAAGAGGGCTTATTAGGATCCGAGGAAGAAGCGATTATTCAGCCAGTCATTCGGGAGTTTAAGGACAAAGGTCATATGGTTTTTGGTCCCTACCCGGCGGATGGTTTTTTCGGGATGATGCATCATAAAAAATTCGATGCGGTGCTGGCCATGTATCACGACCAAGGCTTGGTTCCATTCAAGGCACTCTCCTTCGAAAATGGAGTAAACTTCACGGCAGGGCTGCCAATAGTCCGGACTTCTCCGGATCATGGAACAGCCTATAATATAGCAGGAAAAAACGTGGCAGAAGAGGGTTCAATGCGAGCAGCCCTATTTTCTGCCTATGATATTCTCACCCAAAAGCAAGGTTGGCAAGAAGATGAATAAAAATAAATCACTGCTATATTTTACATTTAAAAATATATACACTAAATTTGCGGTCTTAAATAAGAAGGAGGAATTGTGAAATTCTGGAGAGCTTTTGACATAGAAATCATCAAATTAAACGAAGGGAAGCATGAGTTTACCTTTGAGATCAATGATGATTTTTTCAGTCATTTCGAAGATAATGACCTTGTAAAACAAGGGAATTTGGAAGTAAAGGTTTTGATCAAAAAAGGATCAAACCTATTGGAAGTTATATATCAAATAAAGGGTCAGGTAGAGTTGACTTGTGACCGGAGCTTAGAGAAGTACGATGAGCAGATAGAATCCAGTCAGAAGGTGCTTTATAAGTATGGCTCTGAGGAGGCGGAGATCAACGAGGAAATGTTCATGATTACTCAGGACACTCCTTCGATCAATGTGGCTCAGTTGATTTATGAATTTATACTTCTTTCATTGCCAGCTAAGAAGATTCACCCGAGTTACAGGGATGATGAAGACGAGGCCGAGAGTGAAGGTAAGATGATATATTGGTCAGATTCGGAGAATGAGGACAATGATGACCTTTCTGAGGAAGAGGAAGACCAACAAGTAGATCCCAGATGGGAAGCATTAAAGAAAATTAAGAAAAAAGATTAATCTAAAAACTGTATAGAGATGGCACATCCTAAACGCAAAATTTCAAAAACTAGAAGAGACAAGAGAAGAACTCACTATAAGTTGACTGCTCCTTCTTTGGCTCAATGCCCAACCACTGGTGAATATCACCTTCCTCACCGCGCTTACTGGTTAGACGGCAAGCTGTACTACAAAGGTCAGGTAATCATTGATAAAGAAGTACTTGCCTAATTTAGGCGGGAATTTGTTTCAGGTGAAAAAAATGTCACTTAGGTGAACAATACCATAAATCCATTTGGGTATAGCTCAAATGGATTTTTTTATGTCCTCCAATCACCTGGCACTCAATTCCGTTCATTTTACATTCTACTTCCCAAAATGCTTGGTTGAATAGCACATTTTAAATAATTTTGGAAGCCAAAAACATTTTGTATTGGGAACTAAGGAATCCCGGTCACAAAATTACCATTACAGGGTTCGGATGCTAACCTCCCTCATTACCAATAATAGACTAGCATTTGCCCAAAACTAAAAGTAAATGAAAAAGACTAGAGCTGTCATAACCGGAGTAAATGGATGGGTTCCTGATTATGTACTAACAAACCAAGAACTGGAGTCCATGGTTGACACCAGCGATGAGTGGATCACCTCCAGAACTGGCATCAAGGAAAGAAGGATCCTAAAAGGAGAAAACCAGGGTACTTCAGAGATCGGAGCCAATGCCATAAAAGGATTGCTCGAGAAAACGAATACCAAGCCAGAGGAGATCGACTTGATCGTCTGCGCCACGGTCACCCCCGATATGCCTTTCCCTTCCTGCGCCAATATCATCGCACATAAGGTCGGAGCCATCAATAGTTATAGCTTCGATATTTCTGCCGCTTGCTCAGGATTTCTATATGCACTGACCATCGGAAGCCAGTTTATCGAAACCGGCCAACATAAGAAAGTAATCGTCGTGGGAGCAGACAAGATGTCCTCCATCGTCAATTACGAAGACCGTACCACCTGTATCATTTTTGGAGATGGCGGCGGCGCGGTACTCTTGGAGCCTACCACCGAGGAACTAGGCATCATGGACTCCCTTCATCATTCGGATGGATCAGGAGCTCCCTACCTCCATATCAAAGCCGGAGGAAGCTTAAAACCAGCCACAGAAGAAACCGTAAAAGCTAAGCAGCACTACGCCTTCCAGGAAGGATCTACTGTATTTAAATTTGCCGTCACCAATATGGCGGAAGTTAGTGGCCAGATCATGGAAAAAAACAACCTCACGGGAGATGACATCGCATGGCTGGTACCCCACCAAGCCAATAAGAGAATCATCGACGCCACTGCCAACCGAATGGGCGTGGGCTCAGACAAGGTCATGATCAATATCGAAAAATATGGCAATACCACTGCCGGAACTTTACCGCTCTGCCTGTGGGATTATGAATCGCAACTTAAAAAAGGCGACAATATTATCCTTGCAGCTTTTGGCGGAGGATTCACCTGGGGCTCGATCTACCTGAAGTGGGGATACGACTCAAAATAACTAAAAATTAATCAATCTAAGCATATGGCAAGTACTGCAGATTTTAAAAATGGTCTTTGCATGGTAATGAACCATGACATATGGAGCATTGTGGAATTTCAACACGTAAAACCAGGCAAAGGTGCGGCATTTGTCCGAACCAAACTAAAGAGCCTTACTACTGGCAAGGTGCTGGACAAAACCTTCAACGCAGGGGAAAAAATCACCACTGCCAGAGTAGAAAGAAGGCAACACCAGTTTTTGTATGCCGATGATATGGGATACCATTTCATGGACAGTTCCACCTTTGAGCAAATTCCAATAGAAAAATCCTTACTTGATCGAGCTGACCTTATGAAAGAAGGACAGCTCGTTGACGTCCTTATCCATGATGAAACGGAAAACGTATTAGGCGTAGAGCTTCCACCATTTGTGGAGCTCATGATCACCTATACCGAGCCAGGCATCAAAGGGGACACCGCCACCAACGCACTCAAACCAGCCACCCTTGAGACTGGAGCCACGGTCATGGTTCCGCTTTTTGTGGACCAAGACATCATGATCAAGGTCGATACAAGAGATGGTTCTTACTCGGAAAGAGTAAAATAATTTCAAAAGCTATGTGATTTGATTAAATTACATAGCTTTACTGTTTGTGAAACCCTATTTAGATGATTTGATATAGGCATCTATTATAAACTTTAACATTTTATGAAAGCCAAAGAAATTCAAGAATTAATAGATTTCATTTCTAACTCGGGCCTTGCCGAAGTAAAAATAGAAACTGATGAGTTTAAACTTTCCATTAAGAAAAACGCAGAAGTACAAGCAGTGAGAACGGTGGAGGCTGCTCCCGCTCCTGCCCAAGCTCCAGCTGCTGCTCCTGCTGCCGCTGCCCCAGCTCCCCAAAAAGCCGAAGCAGACGACACAAGCAATTATGTAGAAATCAAATCCCCAATGATCGGTACTTTCTACACCACTCCTAATCCAGATGCAGACCACTTTGTCTCTGTAGGAGAAAGCATTAAGCCTGGCCAAACGGTTTGTATCATCGAGGCAATGAAACTTTTCAACGAAATAGAAAGTGAAGTTTCTGGGAAAATCGTTAAAATCCTGGTAGAAAACGCCACACCTGTTGAGTACGACCAGCCATTATTCCTGGTTGACCCAGCAGGATAATTTATTTTCTCACCAACTTTGATGTATCGTGTTTAATAAAATACTAATAGCCAACAGAGGAGAAATCGCCTTGAGAATTATCCGTACCTGCAAGGAAATGGGTATCAAGACGGTTGCTGTATATTCCACCGCTGACAAAGACAGCCTTCATGTGCGTTTTGCAGATGAAGCTGTGTGTATAGGTGCTCCACCAAGCCGTGAATCTTACCTTAATATCCCTAGAATAATCGCCGCAGCAGAGATCACCAATGCTGATGCCATTCATCCAGGATATGGATTCCTATCCGAAAACGCAGAATTCTCCAAAATCTGTGAAGAATATAATATAAAATTTATCGGAGCAAGCTCCGACATGATTGACCGAATGGGCGATAAGGCCACCGCTAAAGCTACAATGAAAGAAGCTGGTGTCCCTACCATCCCTGGATCCGAAGGACTGCTAGCCTCAATGGGTGAAGGCATCCAAATCGCTTCCGAGATGGGCTATCCTGTCATCCTTAAAGCTACCGCTGGTGGCGGTGGTAGAGGAATGAGAATCGTTCGGGAAGAAAGTGAATTCAAAAAAGCCTGGGACGATGCGCGCCAGGAATCAGGCGCTGCCTTCGGCAATGACGGTCTCTATCTGGAGAAATTCGTCGAAGAACCTCGCCATATTGAGATCCAAATCATTGGAGATAGCACAGGCAAAGCTTGTCACCTCTCTGAAAGAGACTGCTCCATCCAACGTCGTCACCAAAAATTGGTGGAAGAAACTCCTTCCCCTTTCATCACAGACGAGCTTCGCGATGCCATGGGCAAAGCTGCCATCAAAGGCGCAGAAGCTATTGGATACGAAGGCGCTGGAACCATCGAGTTCCTAGTGGACAAAAACCGAAACTTCTACTTCATGGAGATGAATACCCGGATCCAGGTAGAACATCCTATTACCGAAGAAGTGACTGACTTTGACCTGATCAAGGAACAAATAAAGGTCGCTGCCGGTGAGCCAATCTCTGGTCAAAACTATTACCCTAAGCTATACGCTATGGAATGTCGTATCAATGCGGAAGATCCTAGCAATGGCTTCAGACCTAGCCCAGGCAAGATAAACAACCTTCACCTTCCAGGTGGTCGCGGCGTAAGGGTAGATAGTCATGTTTATGCTGGATATGTCATCCCGCCAAACTATGACTCCATGATCGCAAAACTTATCGTAAGCGGCCAGTCCAGGGAAGAAGTAATCGTAAGAATGAAGAGATCCTTGGAGGAATTTGTGATTGATGGTATCAAAACCACCATCCCATTCCACATCGCCTTACTAGAAGACGAAGAATTTAAAGCAGGTAACTTTACCACCAAATTCCTCGAAACTTTTGACTTCTCAGTAATCAAAGGCTGATCTCATATCGATAGCTAAACAAAAAAGGCTGATCCTACTGATCAGCCTTTTTTTGCTTTATACTTTTTACACACTTCCTAAACTATCCGCCCAGTACGCTCCCATACAGGATCCAAAATGATAAATGCAATTACTATCCGAAAAGGTGTTACAAGAGAAAAATAACACCCCATAAACAATCCATTACTGGAAAATCACAATAAAAAAGAAAATCAAGACCCAAAAGCCTGATGAAATTCATAATCCATCAATCATGACTTAACAAAATCAAGTAACTTTGTTAGGGAAATCTCTCCCCCTTTAGTTACTACCCCTATTGTGCCAATACATAGAGAAGGGTTCTTTTTTTAAATGAAAGAGTCCTCATATAATGAGGCAAGGACATAGGTAGAGCAATGGTAAAGAGAAGACCAAACTCTAATCTCCGTTCATGGGAGATTTATCGACCAGTCTGCTGCTGAAAAAATGGAATATATCGATAAATAACCTATAAACCGTCAGTTACCTTTGCAGATAGAATCAAATAGTGATAAGAGGAATTATTTACCTTCGATATCCTCCACTAATTCCTGGTACCAGGCTTCGCCATACTTTCGGATCAAAGCATCTTTCACGAATTTATAAATGGGCACATTAAGCTCCTTGCCGAGTCCACAAGCAGGGCTGCAGATGTCCCAGCGATCATAATTCAGCGCATCATACTCCTCGTATTTGGTAACCCGAACAGGATAGAGATGGCAGCTAATCGGCTTTTTATAGTCAATATCACCTTGGATATGAGCCTCTTCAATTCCACATTTTAAAATACCATGGTCATCAGTGATGGCATAGGCACATTCTCTATTATTGATGGTAGGCGTCCCTTTCTCCCCTTCCTGATCGATCACCCAGGTTCCTTGCTCTTCGATAGCCTTGATGCCTTCCTTGCTAAGGTATTTCTTAACCTTCGGATATATCGCTTCAATGATGCTGATTTCTTCCTCTTCCAGAGGTGCACCAGCATCTCCTTCCACACAGCATGCGCCCTTGCATTTCTCTAGATTACAAACAAAAAAGTGTTCTTTCAAGTCGTCGCTCAGAACTGCATTTCCTACTAATATCATAATTATCTCTTTATCTCTGCAAAATTAGAAAAAGTAGCTTGGATCTTTTGCATAGAACTAAATTGTTTTGATAAGTGGGGAGAAATAAACTAATTAATCCTTCTGGCTTTCCTAAATATGGCATTTTGACTTGTCTTAGGCAATTGAGGTTAATGTGATTTTAAGCTAGCGTCCACATTGCCGAAGGCCCTTATTAATGAATAAGCGCATGCTCAAATAAGGGATCCGCACTCAGGAAGGATATCCGAGAGAAGCAGTAATTTATAGGAAGAGCAAAAGCGATAATAAACCTTTATTTAGGTAACAAATCGCCCTAATTTCCGTTTATTTGCAAAGTGCAAGCCGACTTGTCGCCGCAACCTAGTGTTGAGGAGGAAAGTCCGGGCAATATAGAGCGCCATACTTCCTAACGGGAAGGGCTAAGTCTGGTGACGGGCTTGGTACAGACAGTGCCACAGAAAACAAACCGCCTTGGTATCCACCGAGGTAAGGGTGAAAAGGTGAGGTAAGAGCTCACCGTCCTTTTCGTGAGATGAGGAGCAGGGTAAACCTTATGGGTTGAAAGATCAAATAGGCTCCGGTCCAAGGGCTGCTCGTCCAATTCCTGAGCTTGTCTCATGGAAAACCGGAGTGGGTAGATCGATAGATCTTAGTTGCAAAGCTAAGACTAGATAAATGACAAGTATCCGTCCTTGACGGAGACAGAACCCGGCTTATAGGCTTGCACATTTTATTGTTCTTTTTATTTAAAAAAAAAGCATTATAATTTTATGCCTAAGATCCTGATTATTGATGATGAGAGAGTCATCCGGTCCACGCTCAAAGAAATTTTAGAATACGAAAACTACGATATCCACGAAGCCCAAGACGGTGTAGAAGGACTTAAGAAAATCGAATCTCAGGATTTTGACCTGGTACTCTGCGATATCAAGATGCCTAAAATGGATGGGCTGGAAGTGTTGGAGAAGGTGAGTAAAATGGACAAACAGCCTCAGTTCATTATGATCTCTGCTCACGGGTCCATAGAATCAGCCGTGGAAGCCACCAAAATGGGCGCCTTCGACTTTATCCCCAAGCCTCCTGATCTCAACCGACTGCTGCTAACCGTGCGGAATGCACTGGACAAAAAAACCTTGGTTACCGAAACCAAAGTGCTCAAGAAAAAACTTTCGAAGAAGCTAGACATGGTCGGTGAGTCTCCAGCCATCCAGGATGTGAAGGAGACGATAGAAAAAGTGGCTCCTACCGATGCCCGAGTGTTGATCACTGGCCCCAACGGGACTGGCAAAGAACTCGTCGCTCACTGGCTTCATCAGAAAAGCACAAGAGACAAAGCTCCATTTATTGCGGTAAACTGTGCGGCTATCCCTTCAGAACTTATAGAAAGTGAGCTTTTTGGGCATGAAAAAGGTGCTTTCACCTCTGCCAACAAGCAAAGACAAGGGAAATTTGAGCAAGCCAATGGAGGCACCATCTTTCTTGATGAAATAGGCGATATGAGCCTTTCTGCCCAAGCAAAAGTCTTGCGCGCCCTTCAGGAGCATAAGATCACTCGCGTAGGTGGAGATAAGGACATCAAAATAGATGTGCGTGTACTTGCCGCAACTAATAAAGATTTGAAAAAAGAAATCGATGAAAATAACTTCAGAGAGGATTTATACCATCGTCTAAGCGTAATTCTCATTCAGGTTCCTGCTCTTAAGGACCGAACAGAGGACATTCCCCTTCTTGTGGATCGATTCTTGGAAGATATCGCCAAGGATTATGGTACGGCCAAAAAATCCATTGAAGATAAGGCTATCAAAAAGCTCCAGGAATACCCTTGGACGGGAAATATCAGGGAACTTAGAAACGTCGTAGAAAGACTCGTTATCCTAAGTGATCAAACGATCAGCCTAGAAGACATAAAAAAATACGCTGATTATTAATCAGCGTATTTTTTATCCTTTTACTTCCTGGTCATGCACCACTTTTGCATAAGCCGGACATGGCTTGCTGGAAGCACAGGCTCCCATTGCCAATAATCCTGAAGCCAATAGTATTGCTAATAGCTTTCTCATATTTTTTACTTTTATTAATCGAAATCAAATATGTTTATTTCTCTAAGGAATACAAAATTAATTCACCATTAAATTGCAACCTCTTACCTCACTATTATCAAATCTCCCTAAGATTTTCAGCATTCCCTTTTCATCATACTTCCCCAGATCCTGAGTTTCTATAAAAGCACAGGAATGAAAATTCGCCAGATCAATTATATTCACACCTCCCTGCCCCTTATCACTCCAACTAAGCGGGTCATTTACATCTCTAAGAAATACCTTCATCGATGCTGGCAGTTTATACAGTCCTTCCCCATCGCTATAGGCCTGAGAAAAAAGCTCTGTCATCCCATATTCTGAGTGAATGGAGGAGACTTTGAGACCTCTTTTCAATACCTCATGGACCTCCTCTCTTATCATCTCTTTTCGGCGCCCCTTCATCCCGCCAGTCTCCATAATGATCAATTGATCAAGCGGGGGAAAATCCTCCCCAAACTGCTCTGCCAAATCCAATAAGGCAAAGGTCACTCCCAGCAATAAGACCTTCTTACCATCCTGAAGGTGCCGGATTTTCAATAGTTGATCGATCAGCATATCGTAATTGTATAAGTAAAACCCCGAATAGTCCGAGCCGGTTTTCTTAATAAAATGATCCGCCATGCTGACCAGAGAGCTGCCTTTACGCTCCAAATAGGCAGGAAGCATCGCTAAAACATGAAAATCAGTCAAGTCCCCATAGTGTTGTTCAAAAATTCGCTGTGCGTGCTGCAGGTAAAAGGATTCCTCCCAGATCCAATGACGGCTGGTAATCTGCCCAGTGGTACCGCTGCTAGAATAAAAATCTGCATAGTCTGAAGATGGCCCGCTTATGACGGCATGGGACTTGAAAAATTGTATTGGCAAAAAAGGAATTTGCTCCACAGTGCTCACTGCCTCCACCTCTAGCCCTCTAGCTTTGAGGTAAGCGCTGTAAATCAAATTATGCTGAGCCTGAAACCGAAAAAGCTCCAGGGCCAGGGCATCAAATTCATTTCCCTGCAGGTTTAGGACACGCTCCGAAAAACTTTTAAAATAATTCATCGTTTTATTATCTATAATGCACAAATTTAAGCAAATTTAAGATTGACCAAATGTGTTGAGATACATGAATGCAAAACTTCTCTTTTATACTTTAATCTTGGGCTTCCTTGCTACGGCATGCGTCTCTCCTCCAGATGACTTCCCTTCCATACCAGAAATAAGTTTCCATGGATTGAGCTATATAGAACTCGACGGTGCATCAGATTCGCTTAAGATCGCAGTAAAATTCAGAGATGCGGAAGGCGATCTTGGTCTTGACCCCAGGGCTATCAATCCTCCATTTAACGAAATCGAATACCTAACGGACAATAACGGGAATTATATCACCTATTCAAACCGACCCGAAGGAGCACCTTCCTACAATCCTCTAGACTGGATCATCGATCCATTAATTAATAATGAGGAAATAAAAGACACCTTATGGGTCGAGTATAATCCTAATTACTATAATATCTTCGTGAAATTCTTCATTAAGAGAGGTGGCAATTTTACCGAATTCAAATGGTCTGACCCTCCTTTTTATACCACTTTAGACGGACGATTCCCTGAGATATTAGCAGGTGACAATCAACAATCCATTGAAGGGGTGATCGAATACTCGATGTTATCCTCAGGCTGGAGGCCCATATTTCGAAATGACACTATAAGAATTGACGTGCAGATCCAAGATCGAGCACTCAATCGGAGTAATACGGTATCCACGCCTAATTTTACGCTGAACCAAATACAAGTTAAATAAGGTTCAGTGATAGAGGTATTCATAAAAGCCAAGGCCTTCAATTCATAATTGAAGGCCTTGGCTTTTATTCTATATTATCGTTCCATATCCTACCATAAAGGGTAAGACCGAGGGTCAAATTCATTCATAATCCTATAGGCTATTTCCACGACATCATCCACGCTAGGCTTGGAGAAATAATCTCCATCGGAGGAATAGGCAGGTCTATGAGCTTTTGCGGCGATAGTGACCGGCTGAGAATCAAGGCTAAAATAAGCCTTTTGGTTTTCTATTACTTCTTGCATCATATAGGCTGAAGCTCCCCCCGGCACATCTTCATCCGCAAAAATCACACGATTGGTTTTAGCGATAGATTCAGAAATCTTATGACTTACGTCAAATGGCAGTAAAGTCTGCACATCGATCACCTCGAGCGAAATACCATATTGATCCAATTCCTCCGCAGCATCGAGGCAAATCTTACACATGGCTCCATAAGTCACCACGGTGATATCGGTCCCTTCCCGGATCACTTCAGGATGTCCCAAAGGCACGGTAAACTCACCGATATTCAATGGCATTTTTTCTTTCTGTCGGTAAGCATTCAGGCATTCGACCATTACGGCAGGCTCGTCGGCCTTCAGCAAGGTATTGTACATTCCCGCTGCCTGCGTCATATTTCTGGGGACACACAGAAGCATTCCACGTAGGCTCCCCAGGATAGCGCTCATTGGCGAACCGGAGTGCCAAACGCCCTCTAGCCTATGGCCGCGAGTCCGAACGATCAAAGGAGCCTTCTGGCCACCCTGAGTACGATAATGTAAGCAGGCCAAATCATCCGTGAGGGTCATCAACGCATAAAATATATAGTCTAAATATTGAATCTCGGCAATAGGCCGCAAACCCCGCAAGGCTGCTCCCACTCCCTGACCAATAATAGTCATCTCTCTGATCCCGGTGTCGGTCACACGAAGGTCACCATGCTTTGCCTGCAAGCCAGCAAAAGCCTGATTTACATCCCCGATCTTACCCACATCCTCACCAAAGGCAAATACCCTGGGATCATTTGCAAGCATCTGGTCAAAACAGGCCTGAAGGACCTCCCTTCCGTCCACCAAAGCCGTGGTATCTGCATATTCGGCGGGGACCACTGGCACATTTGCATGGCGATCCTGGGACTCACTGTATAAGTGCGAATTATATCTTTTGTGATTGATCTCCACCTGCTCCTCATACCATTTCTTCAACTCCTCCCTGACGCCAGGCTCGTCATAGCGCATAAGGAAAAGTGCTTTCCTCACGGTGCTGATCACATCCTTGCGGATAGGATTTAGCGTTTTGCCGAGCTCTTCGGCCAATAAATTTAAAGCAGCAGACTGCTTACTCAATGGCGCTGATTTGCTAAGTATCTCCACAGCCTCCACTAGTTCCGACTTTATACTTGTCGAAAAGGCTTTCCAAGCATTATTTTTTGCCTCACGGACAAATTTCAATGCCTCCTCCTCGATCAGAAGAACTTCCTCTTCTGTGGCAATTTCATTTTCTAAAATATAGGATCTGAATATTTTCACGCAATCGTGATCAGCCTCCCATTGTAGTCTTTCTTTTGATTTATAGCGCTCGTGAGAGCCTGAGGTGCTGTGTCCCTGAGGCTGGGTCATCTCCACGACATGAACCAGACTTGGTACAGATTCTTCACGAGAGAGTGCTTCCGCCTTGCGATAAGCCTCATGAAGACCTACATAATCCCATCCTCTCACCACAATAATCTCTACACCATCTTTATCGTCCTCACGCTGGAACCCCGCCAAAGCTTCAGAAATACTGCCTTTGGTGGTCTGGAAGGAGTTGGGTACAGAGATACCGTACTCATCATCCCATACGGAAAGGATCATTGGAATCTGAAGCACACCAGCAGCATTGATAGCTTCCAGGAACATTCCTTCGGCAGTGGAACCATTGCCGATGGTGCCCCAGGCAATTTCAGAACCGAGGCCCTTGAATTGTGATAATTTTTGTAACTCTTTATTTTCCTTGAAAAGCTTAGAAGCATATCCCAAACCTATCAGCTTAGGGATCTGCCCGGCTGTGGGAGAGATATCTCCACCGGAATTCTTACTTTTTCTGATATCTTTCCATGTCCCGTCCTCATTAAGAGATCGGGTGGCAAAGTGACCATTCATCAGACGCCCCGCAGAAGCAGGCTCTGCAGTCACATCAGTGTGGGCATATAGCTGAGCAAAGTACTCTTGCAATTTCAACTCCTCGATGGCTAACATAAAAGTCTGATCTCTGTAATAGCCACTTCTCCAATCACCCTGCTTAAAATACCTAGCCATCACCACTTGAGCAAGCTCCTTGCCATCCCCAAAAATCCCAAATTTAGCCTTACCCATAAAAACCTCCTTGCGGCCCATCAGGGAAGCTTGTCGGCTTTGCTGAACAATCCTGTAATCAAATAATATCTGATCCTTCGCTAAATTTAGATCCACCTTATGTCTAGGTAACGTTTCCACTTCTATCATTTTTATAAATTAACAGCAATTTTGGGTTTTCTAGTTAATCCAAAAATACTCAATTTTCACTTCTATACAAACTTTACCACAAAGTACCTAGCCAAGGATGCCAAACCAAATTCGCCTATTACCGGGTATTTCTTCCTGCCTTAAAATATTATTTTGACATTCATCTAAAGGCCTAAAATTCGCATTAAGCAGAAAATTTTGATGCTGATTTTAGATAAACGCCAAATCCTCCATAATCGTACACAAAATAATAAAGACCATAAAAAGGTTGTTTTAAAACAAAAGACAAATGTAATGATTTTAAGGAAATTAAATTTTGTTTTGAAAGAAATTTCAACAGCTAACCAAATAATCATAAAGATCATACCCAAGGATAATTTATCAGTTATTATATTTGTGCTAAGAATCATTAACCCAATAAGATACAACTATGATAATAGGGATCCCTAAAGAGATTAAAAACAACGAGAATCGAGTAGCTCTTACCCCAGCAGGAGCTCAGGAATTAGTCAAGAGAGGTCATACCGTTTATATCCAGGAAACTGCTGGTATTGGAAGTGGATTTCCTGACCATATGTATACAGAAGCAGGAGCTAAAATTTTACCTACTATCAGTGAAGTTTACCAGATCGCAGAGATGATCATGAAGGTAAAAGAACCGATAGAAGCGGAATATGATCTGATCAGAGAAGACCAACTTCTATTTACATATTTCCACTTTGCGTCATACGAACCTCTGACCAAGGCTATGCTGAAAAGCAAGTCCATCTGTTTAGCCTATGAGACGGTAGAAAGCATACATGGTGGCCTTCCACTCTTAGTTCCTATGTCTGAGGTAGCCGGCAGGATGGCCACCCAAAAGGGCGCTAATTATCTGGAAAAACCATTGGGCGGTAAAGGAATACTGATGGGCGGAGTACCTGGTACCCTTCCTGCTAAGGTTATGATTCTGGGCGGTGGCGTGGTCGGCACACAAGCCGCATGGATGGCGGCCGGCATGAAAGCAGATGTCACCATCCTCGACGTCTCTCTCCCTCGTATGAGATACCTCTCTGACGTGATGCCCGCCAATGTCAAAACCAGAATGTCCAATGAATATAATATTAGGGAAATGATTCAAACTGCCGACCTGATCATCGGAGCAGTATTGATCCCGGGAGCTAAGGCCCCTCACCTGATCACTCGTGACATGCTGAAAGACATGCAGCCTGGCACCGTCCTAGTGGATGTGGCCGTGGATCAAGGCGGATGTATCGAGACTTGCAAGCCTACCACGCACGAAGACCCAACATTCATCATTGATGATGTACTTCATTATTGCGTAGCGAATATGCCTGGAGCTGTCCCTTATACCTCCACTATCGCACTGACCAACGCCACTCTTCCGTATGCGCTCCAACTCGCTGAAAAAGGCTGGAAAAAAGCTGCTCAAGATAATTATGAGCTTGCCAAAGGCCTTAACGTCATCCACGGGGAAGTAGTATATAAGGCGGTGGCAGATGCTTTTGACCTTAACTATACCCCTGTCGAAAAATATCTTGTAGGATAATATCCTTCCGGTCAGCGATTATTACCACTGGCCTTTCTCATTGAATTGAATATCACCCAAATATATCATAAGGCTCCTTTTTAGGAGCCTTTTTTTTCTTATATCATCATCCCTTACTTTAAACCTGCCCTATCCTTGAGGCGATCACCTCTTTATTAGTGCTTACCCAAACCCACTCTCATCAAGCAAGTCCCCAGCTATAGAAACAACTAGCCTACTCGCTCTATGTAAGTGGTGGAAATCAATAATAATCTTCAAAACTTTATCTTTTAGGCAATAATATTTTCGTTATCTTTCTTTTATGAATATATTTATAGTCAAGAAAACTCCATTTAATATTATTTCATTATGAGATTGAGATCAATACCCTTACTAATTATCGGGCTTTTAAGCTTCCAATTAGCACATTCCCAGAATAGCGAGCCCATTACCGTTGTCCCCAAACCTGCATCTATTCAAACGAGCACAGGAAAATTCCTACTCAGCAAATCCACTGCTATCGTCACCCAGGATGAGGTAGGCAGAAAATCAGCTAGCATATTCAATGACTTTTTGGAGAGAATTCATGGCCTTAGACTACCTGTCACAAGCATTGCCCCAAGTCAAGCCCATATTGAACTACACACAGATGTGGAAGCGACCAATACTGAAGCGTACCGGATGGATGTAACTTCTGAAAACATCGAAATTAGCGGAAGTGAGCAGGGAATATTCTATGGGCTTCAAACTTTATTGCAGCTAATAGAGCCAGGCAGCTCCCTATCCGTGCCAGCAGTAAGCATTACTGATGAGCCCGAATTTGCCTATAGAGGCATTATGCTCGATGTAGCCAGGCATTTCTTCGAGGTAGATCAGATCAAAAATATGATTGACCTTATGGCTCATTATAAATTCAACAAACTCCACTGGCACCTCACGGAAGATCAGGGCTGGAGATTAGAGATCAAAAAGTACCCAAAACTTACAGAGATAGCCGCTTACCGTGACTCCACCATCATTGGTCAGTATTATGATTTCAAGCCTTTCGTCTTTGATGGACAGAAACACGGAGGATATTACACTCAGGAGGAAGCCAAGGAAATCGTGCGATATGCTGCCGAAAGGATGATCACCGTGATCCCAGAGATCGAACTTCCAGGACATAGCTCCGCGGCATTGACGGCTTATCCAGAGTTTAGCAGTTTCGACAGCAAAGACTATGATCCTAAATTAGAGAATGTGCTGCAAGGTAATATTCCTGCAAAAAACGAAAAAGGAGAAGCTTACGACAATGATCTTAACACCACCGTGCCCGGTATTTGGGGAGTACACCCTAATATCTACGGTGTAAAAGAAGAAACCTTCACCTTCCTTGAGGACATTTTGACCGAGGTAATGGAAATCTTCCCAAGTCATTATATTCATATCGGTGGAGACGAAGTGCCAAAAGATCACTGGAAAACTTCAGAGCTCGCGCAACAGGTAATCAAGAAAGAAAAGCTAGCCGATGAACATGAGCTTCAGAGTTATTTCATTACCCGAATGGAAAAATTCCTCAATAAAAATGGCCGGGACCTGATCGGATGGGATGAGATATTAGAAGGAGGACTTGCCCCCAATGCCACGGTAATGAGCTGGAGAGGTGAAAAAGGAGGCATCCAAGCCGCACAGATGAACCACGATGTGATCATGTCCCCAAATAGCCATATGTATATCGATCATTATCAATCAGAAGACACTAAGGACGAGCCATTAGCAATTGGCGGATTTTTGTCTTTGGAAAAAGTATATAGCTACCATCCGCGCCCTAGCTCTCTGACAAAGGAGCAGCAAAAGCATATCCTAGGCGTACAAGGGAATTTATGGACAGAATATATCGCTACCGACAATAAAATGGAATACCATCTCTTTCCTAGAGCCCTGGCCATAGCAGAGGTAGGCTGGACCAACAACCAGGATAAGGACTACGAGGAATTTAGTACCCAAAGACTACCAAGAAGACTATCTGAGCTGGAAAAATTAGATGTATTTTATCGTATTCCTGAGGCTAAAGTTAGTATCAATCAGGCCCCAAACAGCCCTAAACTCAGCATCAGTATCGACGCTCTGGTAGAAGGCAGCACGGTTTACTACTCGGTGGATGGCCATAAAGCCGACCAAACCGCCAACTTATACTCAGGCCCATTCTTAGCCCCTTACACTACTAAGGAACAAGGCCCGCTAGAATTACGCTATATCATCATCACCCCGGAAGGCAGACAAAGTAACGAGTTTTCATTACCTATTCAGCTTTAAACAAAAAAAAGCAGTAGGCATCAACTATCATGGGTGCCTACTGCTTTTTATAATTTTGATTTTAAAACACTTCCCGAACAGGTATGCTCATCAAGCGATGATCACTTCCACATTATTACGTTCCAGCATTTTTATGAATTCTGGCTCAATACCTGAATCAGTAATTACCTTATCCACCTGATTAAATCCAGCGATATAGGCTAAGCCAATTTTTTTGAATTTGGTAGAATCAGAAACCACAATCACCTCTTCTGCGATTTCGATCATAATTTGATTCAAATACGCTTCCTCCATATAGTGGGTAAATACCCCCACATCTGGCTTGAAACCATCCACTCCCAAAAACAGCTTATTGCAATGCAGCTGCTTGAGGTTTCTCTCCGCCATAGGTCCTACCAGTGACATGGAGAATTCCTTCAAAAAACCACCTGGCATCATCACCTCCAGATTATCATAACTCGCAAGGTTATTCACAATATCCAGTGCATTACTAATTACCGTAAGTTTCTCAAATTTGCCCAAATTACTAGAAATCTCAAAAGTCGTGGTACCAGAATCAAGGATAATTGAATCCCCCTCTTCAATAAGGGAGACCGCTTTTTTACCAATTTTCTTTTTTAGATCCAGATTAATTTTTTTCTTTTCCGTAACTGGAAGCGCCATATTATTGGTTTTGAAGGCCCCGCCATGAGCACGGACCAACAGTTTATTTCGCTCTAGATTAGCCAAGTCATTCCTTATAGTCACTTCACTAACTCCTAAAGATTTACTTAATTCACTAACATTTACTTGGCCATTTTCCTCCAATACATCCAGGATGTGAGACCTACGCTGCGCTGTTTTCTTCATAATTTATATATTTTTTACTTTTCTAATTCTGACTGACACACTTGCAATAACCTTTCGAAAATTACCTAATTACTTTCATTTATCAAACAGCATTCTCAAACAAGAACATTTTGAAACATAAAAAGTCATACTTGTCATAATAATATCGTTTAAAATGAAATAATATTATAAAATAATCTATCTATAAAATTTTCGGTTAGCCCGAATTCTTTGGCTATAAACCTTTCAACTCTCTCTATCAAAAGCCCATTGTCTAAAAAATATGCTTTCGAAAATACAAGGATCTATAATCAAAATCACCTGCTCACCCTCCAATACTCTAATCAAATGATAAAATACAAGATTTCAAAACTATTTTTAGTTTCGTTTTATTTGTTTATTATATAAATATTTTCTTTATTTGTATAAGATAAAGATTATCTGGTTTGTTAGGGTTATTATTCAAAAAGGCCGATCACTACTTCCGCACGTAGAATGATCGGCTTTTTTTTGTTTAATATTTTTATAACTCGCATCAAATTGTAAACCCGTTCTTTTCAAACTCAAAAATCTTTTCCTCATTTGGAAGAGGTTGAACTCCCTTATAACATTACGTAATAGGTTTTACTAATGTTGAAAAGATTCTGCAGTATCCTTAATTTTTAATATATTCACAGCTCATTTAGACCCTTAACCACAATAGTATGAAGTCCTTCCACCTTTTTATATTCAGCTTTATGATTTACGGCAGCACCTATGGGCAAAGCCAGCATGAGGGCTATGAATTAGTTTTTGAAGAAAATTTCGAGTCGTATCAGGCCATTTCCCATTTTAGGATGACCGATGATAAGGCTTGGCAAATTATAGAAACCCCTAATGGGAAGGTTTTGGAACTTTCTCAGCAAAGTCAATACAGCCCTCGCTTTCGTTCCCCTTTTAATATTGCGATTGTGAACAGCCCTGAGGTAGGCAGTTTTATTATGGAGATTGATTTACAGCAGACAGGAAGAGAATATGGCCATCGGGACTTATGCCTCATTTTTGGAGCACAGAACCCAGAGAACTTTTACTATACCCATATCGCATCCGTTCCTGATCCCCATGCTCATAATATTTTTCTGGTGAACAATGAAGAACGAAAGGCTATTGCCACCAAAATCAACAATGGAATTGACTGGGGCACCACGGACTCCTGGCATCATATTAAGATCATCAGAGATCTGGAATCGGGAAGCATTGAAGTGTATTTTGATGATATGGAGCAGCCAATCATGGTGGCTTCAGACCTCCACTTTGGATTTGGGAAAATAGGTTTGGGCAGTTTTGATGATACAGGAAGGTATGACAACCTAAAGATCTGGACTAAAAAGAATGAAGAAGCCCCAAAACCTTTCTTCTAAAGACCGAACTAGTACTTCGCTAGCTCTTCATCTATAAATTTCCGCCAGCGCGCTTGGGCGGCTTTATTTTGCCCATGAGAAGTTTCTGAATCGTATTGCTCCTGAAGTTTGTTCATCTCTCGATAGGTTTCGATATACCAATAACCGATCTGAGCGTCATAATTGCTTGGATCCATTTCCTCCTGGAGGAGATTTTCCTTAAATCGCTCCACCACCAGTTTAGTAATATCAAAATGCAATTGCTCATGCGCTAATCCATAGTCATTTTTCGCCGTGCTCTTGACCCAGGAAGATTGCTGAAGCATAAATACCTTCACCCAAAAATCTAATTGCAGGACTCCATCCACCACCTTAGTATTCCCCTCCCAGGCGAAACTAGTAAAAATAGAGGCGGCAAATTTGCTCCCTGCATGAGGCCGGGCCTTGAAATCCGACCATTTCAGCACTTGATCCTTACTGTAAAAGACCGTATCACCACGGTTTGGCCCGGTATAATCCATGATATTTACTTGTACTCCCTTGGCTAAAAGTGGGTGAGAAAATTCATTAAGGGCAAACCATTCGTTCAGATAAGCAATGGAATTTTCAAAAGAGCGCTTTAAAGAGCTGGGAATCGCAGAGTATTTACCAGGCGAGCGCTGGTAATTGGCGCCGCCCTTAAAATCCGCAAGGTGAACCAAGGAATCCCCCGCCTGAAGATAGAAGCCTAAATGAACCTTCAACTCCCCCTGAACGCTGCCATTTTTGCTTTGCTCACTTACACTTAGATGGTCCACACGGATGGTGACAGGCCATTCTTGATCAGGGCTGCCATGGCTTTTATTTATATAGTCTAAAATTCCCACCCCAGGATCTCCCTCAAAACTAATCTGCACCTTAGACTCCCTGGAGGTATATATTTGGCCAAAGCCAGCAGCCATAGTTCCAGTCCCCTCCACTTTGTCTATAAAATAGGACTTCATCTTAGTGGACGAGTTTTCGGGAGTCAAATCGACGTAAACAGGACTTTGGGAGAAAGCCTGTTGAGCTCCCAAAAAGAATAAACTGGTGGCCATAAAAAGCCATCTTGAAAAAATACGCCTGGGAAAAGTCTTCTGCATCAGCATCATGTATTAACTATTTTGCTCCTTTTATTCAACTCATCCATGTCGCTTAAGGTTTGGAAAAGTTGGCAAGATTCATCAGCAAGCCTGGAAGTTAAGCACCAAAAAAGCTACCCACCATAAGTGAGTAGCTTTCCCATTAATTGTTCCACATTCGTAAACACAGCCTTATCGACCAGGGATTAAGGAAGAATCACCTCATTAATCACATGGATGACGCCATTTGTGGCATGAATATTTAACATATCAGCATTAAGCGAAGCGCCACCTACAGTCATCGCGTCCAGATCCACCTGCAAAACGGCATCAGCATTCAGTGTGGCCAGAGAAGTCCCTGTTCTGAGATCCTGAGCAAAGGCTCTAGCCGGAACCACATGGGCCGTCAACACGGCCGTCAAAGTCTCTAGAGGAATGTCATTAAAATCATTCCATGAAGGATTGCTATCGTATAAAGCCTGGAAAGCGGCATCTGTTGGTGCAAAAACAGTCAAATCACCCTCATCTCCACTTACTGCCTCCACTAGATTCGCCCTGCTCAGCGCGCCCACTAGTTGAGTAAATTCCGGCATCTCCTCCATGGTCTTAGCCACAGCAATCTCCGCAATAGAAGAGGATGGCGGCATAATCACATAGTCCAACACATGAATAAGGCCATTGGTAGCCATGATATCGGTAGTAGTCACCTTAGCGGCACCATTAATCCAGATAGCGCCATTGGCATCTTCACTGACATAAAAACTTGCGCCATTCACCGTGGTCACTTCTCCAGGCATGACCGCCGAGGCCACCACCTCTCCCGAAAGCACATGGTAAGTAAGGATACCTGCCAAATCATCATTGGCTAGCAGATCAGAGGCAGACATATCGTTGTCTTCGAGGAAAGCGGTAAATGCATCATCCGTAGGTGCAAAAACTGTAAAAGGCCCATCCCCCTGCAAGGTGCTCACCAAATCCGCCTGAATAACTGCGGCTTCCAAGGTGGTGAAATTATCGCTTCCTACTACGATATCCACAATGTCTTCTTGTGCAACTGGGGTAGGCTCATCGTCGTCATTACACGCTACCAAAAACATCCAGCTGGAAAAAATTGCCAGCAAAATCGGAAACCTAACTTTTGAATTTTTCATGGTTTAAATGATTGTGTTTTAAAATCTCTTATAAACCAATAACTCAAGGTCGGTAGTTTTGTTTAACATTTTTCTCAAAATATTAAACACAAAAACAAAAAACCAGCCTCAAAGGTTACTGAGGCTGGTTTCAATTAAGGATTTATAATCAAAATCTAATCGTTGAGAGGATACCATTCGATATCCTGAAGATTTGGGCGACGACCTCGCTGCACGGGGGCGTAATATTCAGATAAATAGGAGACGATAATATCCTCATTGGCTCCGAGATCCCACAGGCCTTGTGTTTCCTGCATCCAGGCGATCAATTCACGCCATCTGGCTTCATCTCCCCGGTTTTGGGTGATTAGGTTTGCCGAATGGCAATTGGTACAGTTTGCGATAACCGTTTCGTACCCATCTTTTGCAACAAAGCCAGTGGCCACATGAACACCATCTTTGACTAAGTCATCTCCAGCAAAAGTCGCCTCAGGAATCTCCGCAGGTTGTTTTTCCACTTCCTCATCAAAAACCGAGAAGGCTTCAGGGTCCAATTTCAGCAAGACCAGACCGCCTATCAATCCGCATAGAGTAAGGGCTAATACCAAAACCAGCCCCACCAGTTTCTTTAATGCTTCTATTATCTGTTTATCCATTATCGCCCACCTTAACTGCTATTCTATGACATGCATTATTGAGGTATCCTTTTGGATTCCATCCGGGAACCACCATAGGCTGGCTAGTGCCATTTGAGTCGGTGGCCTTTGCCCAGACTTCGTAATACCCATCCTGAGGAAAGCTCAGCGTGGCTGAAAAATGTTGCCAAGCCAGGCGATTTGCAGGCTTCTGAAGCGTGGCTTGCTGCCAGGTCCCTCCAAAATCCGTAGAAACTTCGAGCTTCGTGACCTCCAGCTCTCCAGCCCAGGCATGACCACGGACTTCGAGTTTTTGGCCAGAAGATAGAACAGCGCCGGTTTTAGGGTAAGTTATAAGTGATTTTACCGGCATAGATTCGATAATGCACATGTCCTCATCAGCTACCGTATCTCCGGGAGCCACGGGCTTGCAAGGCACACGATAGGAAGGCGCCTCCATTTTTGACCCATCATGCACCTTGTCTCTTATGGATATCCCCGTCAGCCACTTACCAGATACGGAGGCAGGGTATCCCCCTGCGACTAGCCGTAAGGGATAGCCATGAGCAAGAGGAATATCTTCTCCATTCATCTGAAATGCAAGCAACGTTTCCTCCTGAAGAGCCTTGGAGATAGGAACACCCCTTGAAATCGGCTCCTTGTCCGGATTTCCTGATAGGTGTACATCCGCTGCATGATACCCTATATAAACCGCATCATCCTTAATCCCAACATCAGCAAGAACATCCTTAAGCCTTACTCCTGTCCAATTGGCACAGGCCACCGCTCCGGTCTCCCACTGATTACCACTTGCTGGTGGAAAGAACTCACTTCTGCCATTCCCTCCACATTCAATCGTCAACTGGTAAGTATAATGCTTAAACTTCGTCTTCAAGTCCTGCAAGCTATAGGTTTTTGGGGCATTTACTGATTCGCCATCAAAGGTCAATTGCCAGGCCCTTACATTTATTTCCGCAGGAATTAAGCCATTATTTCTCACAAACATCTTGCTGGCAGGTGTCACCTTATCATCCAAAAGATGAGGCATAGACTCAATATTCCACGGCTTACTATTAAGAACTTTTAGTTCTTTATTCTTGCTAAACAATTTATACGGATCATCATCCTGGAAAACAACTGGCACATAGCCCTCAGGCATATTGCCCCCAAAAACGATGTCTAAGCCCATGGCTGTGGCAAAGGCAGAAAGTGATGCTTTTTTTATAAATCCTCTCCTTCCTTTACCAATCTCCTTTATATCAATTTTAGTCATATCAATTATCTTAATGGATTATTCATCCTTACGGTTACTTGGCTTCTTCAAAAATAGAAAACTTTCAATGCCTTATGAAATAATTTTTAATAATGGTCCATAACTTATTGATAACTCCTACCCGCAAAGGAGCCTCCTATTATAGGCTCAGAAAATCGATCTCCTCAGAGCTTAAGAGTACCTCGAAAACCCCGACCGGCATAATACGAATCTGCACCATTATGATAAATAAACACTCTTCCAAATCGACGATCACCAAATATGGCTCCTCCACGCTTTCTGAGCTCCTCTGGTGTCTGGAGCCAACTTGATGTTTTGGTATCAAAGTCTCCTAAGCGCTGCAACATTTGATATTGGGTCTCATCCATGATCTGAATCCCGATGGCTGCGGCCAAGTCTTGAGCAGTGTTTTTAGGTTTATTATTTTTCCTTGCCTCCCAAGCAGCTCTGTCATAGCACAGACTCCTTCTTCCCGCGGGACTTTCGGCTGAGCAGTCGCAAAAAAGATAAAGATCTTCTTCACTATCATAGCCGATCAGATCCGGCTCCCCACCCGTGGATTCCATTTCGTATAGAATGGCCAATTTATCTAAATCCCCCCTTAATCGCTGCTCCACCGCCTCCCAATGGATGCCTTGGTGTCGAGTCGGAAATTTCTCAAATCGACTGGCCAATGTCTGCAAGAGCTCCTCCTGCTGGGAGGGTGATAAACTTTGAGTTCTATTTTTCATAGTGGAAGATAATTTTATAATTAATAGAATAGGAATGCTGATCTTAAAATCGAGCAAAAGCAATTTACCTCAAATAACACTAAGGATAAAAAATTATTTCGAATGGTTAATTAGCGAGTCTCATCTATAATGAACCTTCGGACGGTGGGAATAGAATTCATAACCCAAGAATCCACACTCTTTGCGTCAGCAAAAATCCATCTCAAGCCTACGCTAAACATTAATGCATCTAAGCCCAGACTAAGCAATGATATAGTATTAAAAAAACCATTGGCAAAGCCCATCTAATTCCACAATTTGAGGATTTCCCCAACAAATGATTTCCTAAGAATATGGCTAAGGGCCAAATCAAGTGATATTTTAGCTTGGCATGAATGTGGGACAATTAGATAGCAAGGGATGAGAATTCCATTTGAAAACTAACCAAACTAAAACCACAAAGCCATGAAAAGTTTAGCATTAATAATCGCCATGGGAAGCTTAAGTTTTGCCACTACACAGGCCAATACAATAGTCGAAAAAGAGCCAATCACCTATAGAGCTCAGGACAGCAAGGTGCAGATTGAGCCTGAGGAACTCCCTCAGAAAGTAAAAGAAAGCATTTTGGATAATGAAGAGGTAAAGATGCTTCCAGTATCCGAGGCTTTTAAAGTTACCGACCAACAAGGAGAGGTTTCTTACGAGGTTCAATTTGGAATGGAGGAAACCGTCATCAAAACCTATGATGAAGAAGGTAATGAATTAGAAGATTAATACAACCACCAATCGATAATGGGGTAATATTACCCTAAACCCGCAATCCGCTTCGAATATTGTTGCAGATTGCGGGTCTTTTTTTTTTAATTGACTAAAATAAATAGAATTTTATGGCGCAGCCGTCCTACTTAGAAATCACCGGAATGCCGCATGACTGATTGCGGTGATACCGCCTGATGGACCGCAAAGGGTTAACGTTTTCAAACAGGCCACTTTTCCAATCTGTATGCGCTATCCCAAAACATCCATTCGAGTCGAGAAGCCATTTCAAAAGCTTGGTACATCTGCTCCCGGGTTGATTCACTGGCGGACGCAGCAAGGTGATCGGTAATTTCAATTGCCTTATGAACGGCCTCGGCAAATTCTTCCCCGGAATAGGTGTCGATCCAATTTTTATAGGGGTTGAGCTTATTCGACTGATGCTCATAAATAAAATCACCCACCTCCTTATAAATCCAAAAACAAGGCAAAACTGCCGCTGCAGCTACTTCTATATTTTCGAAGGCGGCTTGATTTCTGAGAAAATTGGTATAAAGTAAGCAAGTAGGAGAAGGCAGAACCTCTTCAGGCAAACCCAATTCCACGAAATAACTCTCATGCAAGGCTCGCTCTACCACAATGGCGCCAGCGGCAAAATTAGAATAAGCAAGCACCTGATTCAGATCGGACAATCTCCCGCTAATCGTACTGAGTGCTTTCCCAAATTCGCCAAGATAATAAGCGTCCTGAGCCATATAAAATTTAAATTTATCCTTAGGGAGGCTTCCATTCAGCAGCTCTTGGTTAAAGGGCATCTGTATAATTTTCTTATATAAGGGATTGATTCTTTCCCAAGCCTGTTGGCTCCACTTCATATTTTTATCAATTTATTGGGGTGATGAAAATGATTTAAAGGGCCGTTGCCCTGACCGATTTGAACATCCTTACCAGCTTCCAGTGCTCCGAGGATATACTCTCTGGCTGCGGCCACTGCTTTATCCATGACCAAGCCCTGACCTAAATATGCCGCAATAGCAGAACTAAGGGTACAGCCGGTCCCATGGACATTGGAGGTTTGGATTTTTGCATGCTCAAATACGATTTCGGAATCTTTCCCTCCCAGCACGTCAAACACAGATTCTCCCACCAAGTGTCCCCCTTTTACTAATACATAAGAGGAGCCAAAGCCCAGTAAGTCCTTACTGGCAAGAATCATTTCGTCACGAGACTGAATATCTCGTCCCAAGAGCACTGCCGCTTCATCCAGGTTGGGGGTGATCAGGGTGGAGAGTGGGAAAAGACGCTCCTTTAAGACGCTCACGGTTTCCTCCTGGATAAGTCTAGCGCCACTGGTAGCCACCATTACAGGATCAAAAACCAAGGGAACCTGAGGGAAATCACGGAGGTAATTGGCCAGAGCAATGACTACTTCCGGCCTGTTCAGCATACCTATCTTGATCGCTAAAGGGGGGATATCCTCCATGACTGCTTTCAGCTGATCCATAATATGGTCCACTGGAATATCATGAATGCTGCTCACCCCACAGGTATTCTGCGCGGTGGTGGCGGTGATCACTGACATTCCGTAGCAGCCGAGGGCGGAGAATGTTTTTAGGTCTGCCTGAATTCCCGCTCCACCAGCACTATCTGAGCCAGCGATGGTCAAGAGGGGTATATATGATTTATTCTTTATCGTCATACTGCTTTTTCTATTTGATTCCTGAAGTTTTCTGCCGCTTTTGCAGGATCAGGAGCACTACATATTCCAGACACTACTGCGATAGCATCTGCACCAGCATTTATTATAGATTGGGTATTGTCTTCCTTGACATTTCCTATCGCCACCAGCGGGATGGAAGTAGCTGACCGTAATCTTTGAAGCCCTTCCAGGCCCCACTCACTGCGGGTGTCCTGCTTAGTCGGGGTCCTAAACACCGGGCTAACCCCAAAGTACCAGGCTTCTTTGGCGCTTTCATCCTCCAAGTCATCCATGGTCTCCAGTGACAACCCAACAGGAATCCCGGGACCAATAAGCAACTTCGCCTCCTGAATACCTGCATCAGATTGACCAATATGTAAGCCATCAGCCTGAATAGCCTTGGCGACCTGCCAATTGTCATTTACGATCAAAGGAACATTGTATTGGCTGCAGATTGCTTTTGCCCGAAGGGCCTTATCCATAAAATCTGTCAGGGAAAGACTTTTCTCTCTAATCTGGACAAGGTCCACTCCCCCTTTTAGCGCCTGCTCCAAGACCCAGAAGAAGTCCCTTCCTAGGCAGGCGGCTTCATCCGTCACCAGATAAAGTCTAAAAGGAAAATCTCGCTTATTCATCCAACAGGCTAATTTGGGCCCTTTTGAGGATCATTTCCTTGTCTATGGAAAACAGAGCGTCATAAATCTCCACCTGCATGGACCCAGGCCCTTTAGCTTTGATGGAGGCTATTTCGCCAGCGAGACCCATGATGGTCATACCGGAGACTGTAGCTTGAAAAAAGTCTTTTTCGATCGCGGCGAAGGCGGCCACCACTGCGGTGGCACTACATCCCATTCCTGTAATTTTCCCCATCAAGGAGTGTCCATTATGAATGGCACACACTCGCTTTCCTTCGATGATATAATCTGTTTCTCCAGATATACAGACCACTGCCCCTGTCTCCTCCGAAAGCTGCTTACCATAAGCCAGGGCTTCATCGGATCCATGACGGCTATCAACACCCTTAGATTGGATATTCACTTTGGCCATGGCCATGATTTCTGAGGCATTTCCGCGGATGATCGTAGGCCGAAAAGCCAGCAGTCGGGTGATGGTCTCATTTCTATAGGCTGTGGCTCCCGCTCCTACAGGATCGAGTACCCAGGGCGTATTGGTCGCACTGGCTTCTTTGGCGGCTAGCATCATGCTGTCCACCCAAAATTCATCCAAAGTGCCGATATTGATTACCAAGCTACCCACAATATTGACCATATCGGCAACTTCCTGCTTGGCATGAGCCATTATGGGAGATGCACCAAGGGCCAGCAAGGCGTTGGCGGTGTTATTCATCACTACATAGTTGGTGATGTTTTGTACCAAGGGAGATTGCTCCCGCAAGGTGATAAGATTGTTGATGATTGACTCCTTCATAGCGATTAGGTTAAAAAACTTTAGGAGTCTTGCAAGCCAGGTAAATATAGACCTGAGAATAATCAACACTTTTTCCTTCGCTGGTATTACCCATTTCAGGTTCGAAGGGTATGCTCTCAGTCCCTGTAAGGACACCCCTAAAGCTTATATATTTGGTGAAGTTAAAATATTAATATGGTCCTTCAAAACTAAACAGGGACAATTCTATCCCTGGAGGTTCTTCATTACTTTTGCGGTAATTTCATATGATTTTAAGCGTTCCTGATGCTCATAAATATTGGTGCTGATCATCAGCTCATCCACCTCGGTCATTTCAAGAAAGCGACGCAGGTCATCACTGATGGTCTTCTCAGTTCCCACAAAACTACAAGCCATCATCTGCTGAATGGCTGCCGCTTCTTCTCTGGACCATATGCTGTCCATGGAATCCACTGGTTCACGAAGTGGATAGGACTTCCTACGAATGATACCTAAGGCCATTTGGTAAAATGAGGTCGCCAGTTTATCTGCTTTCTCCTCCGACTCTGCTGCCACCACATTGATACAGCTGATTATATAGGGCTCCTTCAAATAGACCGAAGGCCGGAAATTTGCTCTGTAATAGCGAATGGCATCCAGAAACTGGGCGGGGGCAAAATGACTCGCAAAAGCATAAGGCAATCCTTTTCTGGCTGCCAACTGGGCGCTGCTCATACTGCTCCCCAGCAGATAGATGGGCACATCCAGGCCCTCCCCAGGGATCGCGCGAACCTTGCCATCGATGTTTTCATTTGAGAAATAATGCTGAAGCTCCTCTAGATCTCGTGGGAACTCCTCAACAGTCTCTAATCGATCCCGCCTCAAAGCCCTCGCTGTGGTCTGGTCAGTTCCCGGAGCTCTTCCCAGCCCTAGATCAATCCGCTCAGGATATAGCGAGGCTAAGGTGCCAAATTGCTCTGCGACCATGAGAGGGGCATGGTTGGGCAGCATGATTCCTCCAGAGCCAACGCGGATGCTCTTCGTTCCCCCTGCGATATGCCCGATCAATACAGCCGTAGCGGAACTGCCTACATTGACCATATTATGGTGCTCCGCCAACCAGAAACGCTTATAACCCCAGTCCTCCGTATGGCGAGCGAGGTCTAGGCTCCGGTCAAACGCATCAGCAGCATCGTGGTGCTCTTTTATGATGGCTAAATCCAAAACGGAAAAACTAACCTTATTCGATGTCAACATTTCTTAATTTCAATTTTTTTAGACTTGAATTAAGAACCGTTTAGGATTGAAATTCGTTCGCAAAAAACAGTTTATGCACTCCAACACAGCGAAAGAGAGACCCAATCAATTTACATTTTTTCAACAAAACTCCTTGTAAATCTCTCTGAATATCCCCCTATCCTCCGGTGATATACCCCTCGCCTATGTCCATACGCCGGCTCGCTTTACTCACACTTTGGTAAAGACATTGGATACTTCCTTTTAACTATTTTATAATCACATACTGCATTGTGGAGTCTCGAATTACTTTTGAAAAATGTCCCAAAAATTTCAATTCTATAATCTATAAAAATATAATCCTCCAAGGAAAAGATCACAACTAGGACATTTTCTGGCGAAGCCTTTCTTGTAAGGAAAATAATTCTTCAATGGTGCGTGTACACCACTCCCATGAATTTTCAATTGGAGCAAAAAGTATTATATCACAGATTCTTAAACCATTGTGAGTCATTCCTTCGAGTCTTTCCTTAAAAAAAAACACAAGTCCAAAGGATCAGAAAAATCATTACTAATCTATATATAGGAATTTAAAGAAATGCACCTATTCTCCCTTTTCATAAATCCGGCTGACATAAAGCCCCACCGCTCCAACAAAAAGCATAGCCGCAAATAGCGCAAAAGCAGGTTACCGAACTTGAAATAATAAATAATATTGGAAGAAGGAATCAGGTGTGTCCTCGTGGTCTTCTGATCACCCAAACAGGTCAGAACTAAGATAACGATCACCACGGTCACAGGTAATGCAGACAATAAGGCCTGAATCCAAGGACTCTGCAAGCTTTATGGCAGCAAAAAGGGCTCCCCCGCTGCTCATACCTGCAAGAATACCCTCTTCTTTTGCCATTCTCCGTGTCATTTCGGTTGCCTCTTCCTGGCTCACATCCATGATATGATCGACACGGCTGGCATCATATATTTTAGGGAGGAATTCGGGTGACCAGCGACGAATCCCTGGAATACTCGATCCATCTGTAGGTTGAGTACCCACTATCTGTATTGCGGGATTTTGTTCTTTAAGGTATTTGGACACGCCCATGATAGTGCCTGTAGTTCCCATTGCTGACACAAAATGTGTGATTTTACCTTCGGTATCGCGCAGTATTTCTGGTCCCGTACTTTCGTAATGAGCCATATAATTATCAGGATTTCCGAATTGATTCAGGATATAATAGCCTTCATTTTCAGCCATTTCTTCAGCTAAAGTCCGTGAATATTCGATGGTTTTCTCAGCGGGAGTTAGGATGACCTTGGCTCCATAGGCTTCCATGGAAACAACCCTCTCTTTGGTGGAGTTGTCTGGCATGATGAGGGTCATCTTTACCTGGAGAAGATTAGCGATCATGGCTAGGGCAATCCCTGTATTTCCACTCGTGGCTTCCACCAGCTTGTCACCCGGCTTGATATCTCCACGATCCATCGCTTTTTTGATCATACTATAGGCGGCGCGATCTTTTACACTACCACCGGGATTTTGCCCTTCCAGTTTACAATAGATCTTAACGTTTGATTTAGTAGGGATATTTTGCAGTTCCACAAGGGGAGTATTGCCAATTAATTCGGCTAATTTCATGAAGCTCCGTGTTTAAATACGTAGATGTCATTGGTCTCACCGCTGGCATCATACATTCTCGTCTGATAATAAATTTTACTTTTTGCGGGAATACTTTTGGTAAGCCATACGTTTCCGCCTACTATACTCTCCGCGCCTATGACTGTATTACCTCCTAGGATTGTAGCTCCGGCATAGATCACTACCCCATCCTCAATGGTGGGGTGACGCTTGAGATCTGCGTCTTCTTTATTGACACTTAGAGCTCCTAGAGTAACTCCCTGATATATTTTCACATGATTTCCAATGACCGTGGTCTCACCGATTACGATACCTGTGCCATGATCGATGCAGAAGTTACTACCTATTTTGGCTCCCGGGTGAATCTCAATTCCAGTTTTGCTATGGGCAAATTCGGTGATCATTCGGGGAATGAGGGCTACGCCCAATTTATGCAGTTGATGAGCTAGGCGATAAGCAGCGATGGCATAGAAACCCGGATAACTTCGGATGACCTCAGTTCTGGATTTGGCAGCCGGATCACCAGCATACATCGCATCGATATCCTCATGAATGGCATCAAATACGGTGGACAATTGCTCAAAAAATTGAGCTGCCACTGATCTACTATCGCAATCTATAAGTTTACGATTTCTCCCCAGAATCCCCTCCAACTCGGCTTGATAAAAATGCAAGCGATCTTCTATTTCTCCACCGTCCTTCAATACCTTGACGGCATATTCGGGAAAGAGCACTCCTAATACTCCCTCAAAAAACTCCTGAACGATTCTAGGTGAGGGGCAATCCGGGCACTGCTGATGGGACTGGTGTATTTTATCGATAAAGGATAAATTGTATTTCATAAGTAAAAAGACTATAATACAAAACCCGCTCGGATCACATATGGTTCAGTATAAATAGCATTTGTATTGACATAAAGAACATTGTACAGAAAGGTGAAATTCATCCCACCACGGCGGCCGAAAGGCACAAAATACCCACCACCAAGAAATAAGCCTGGAACCCACTCCCTTTCGGAGACTAGGATACCCGCATCATTTCTCCTATATGCTTCTACATTCAGGCTTTCATATTCGGCATGGGCAAAAATATTGGGGGAGATATTATATCTATTAAATAACCTTCCACCATACACATTCGAGGAGGTGCCATAATCTTTATATTCCAAATATTGGTAAGTAATGCCAGCACCTGCAGAATAGCGCTCAGTGATCATCACGCCGACCAATGGAGACACTTCGATATAAGTCAAATAACCGAACTGTAAGCCCAGGTTACCTCCAAAATAAAGTCTATCGCTAAAGGGCACCTTTTGCTCTTCATCCTCATAGTATTCGATTTGGGAATAGCTTTTTGTTACGGATAATACGAGGAATAGACCAGCCAATAAGGCCAGTTGAGTCAATTTATTCTTGAACGATAACATAGAGGTCTTCAGTTTTTTTCTTCATTAAATATCTTTCACGGGCAAACTTCTCCAAAAGTTCATAATTACTGAGTAATTCCTCTCGCTCTGCCTTGATTTTTTCTTTACGTTCTATGTAAAACTCCTTTTGATCCTCCAAACCATTTAGTTTGGAACGGAGTTTAAATTGGCTAATGATGTCATTATTGTCAATAAATACCATCCATACAACAAAAAGTACCGTGAAGATAAAGTAGAAGTTCTTAGTATATTTTAAGTATTTGGCCATTGATATTATCTTTTGCTCCAAGCAAATATAGGGAATAGTGGGGATAATTTTTAAATCTGTTATACAATAAGGGTTTATGGATTCGGTACTTAGAAGGCTTGAAGCTTAGGGCAAACCTTTATTTTAGGCGGCAATCAAATTTCGGATCGTCATAAACACTCATACCATCCACCATTGGTCTGTGCCAGCAGGTCCGTAAGGAACTTAAACCATCCTGGTGTTTAGCATGCACGGCAAAAAAAAACATCTGCCGAGACAGATGTTTTTAAATTTATAGAAGGGATGATTTCCTTATTTCTTTTGAGGGAAATAAGCATTATCACCTAACATTTCTTCAATTCTAAGTAACTGATTGTACTTGGCCATTCTGTCTGAACGGGAAGCAGAACCAGTTTTGATTTGGCCTGTATTACAAGCAACTGCCAAGTCAGCGATGGTAGAATCTTCAGTTTCTCCTGATCTGTGAGACATTACAGCGGTAAAACCAGCTTTGTGAGCTAGGTCGATAGCGTCCAATGTTTCGGTCAAAGTACCAATTTGGTTTACTTTGATAAGGATAGAGTTAGCTGATTTCTCTTCGATACCTCTTTGAAGGAATTTTACATTCGTCACAAAAAGATCATCACCTACGAGCTGAACTCTGTCACCAATTTTGGCAGTAAGCATTGCCCAACCTTCCCAGTCTTCCTCTGCACAACCATCTTCGATAGAGTCGATAGGATACTTTTCAGAAAGCTCAGCCAAATAAGCTACTTGCTCTTCTCTGCTTCTAGCCACGCCAGTTTCGCCTTCAAATTTCTTATAGTTATACTTACCATCTTCGAAGAACTCAGAAGCGGCACAGTCAAGAGCGATGGTCACATCATCCCCTGGAGTATAGCCGGCCTTCTTGATCGCTTCAAGGATAGAGTTCAAAGCTTCTTCCGTACCACCAGAAAAGTTAGGAGCGAATCCTCCTTCATCTCCTACAGCAGTGCTAAGGTTTTGGTCATGAAGGATTTTTTTAAGGTTATGGAAGATTTCAGCACCCATTCTCATGGCTTCAGAGAAGCTAGGAGCACCTACAGGGCGGATCATAAATTCCTGAAAAGCAATAGGAGCATCAGAGTGAGATCCACCGTTGATGATATTCATCATTGGTACAGGGAGGGTTTTGGCATTTACGCCGCCTACATATCTGAACAATGGTAAGCCTACTTCTTCAGCAGCTGCTTTAGCCACGGCAAGGGACACACCAAGGATGGCATTAGCACCAAGCTTAGATTTGGTATCAGTACCGTCAAGTTTGATCATCATCTCATCGATCCCCTTTTGGTCAAAGATAGACTGTCCGATCAATTCAGGCTGAATAATTTCATTCACATTTTTCACAGCTTGCAATACACCTTTACCGAGGTATTTGCTCTTATCGCCATCACGAAGCTCAACGGCCTCATTGATACCTGTGGATGCACCGCTAGGAACGGCCGCGCGACCAAAAGCTCCTGTTTCAGTCACCACATCAACTTCCACGGTAGGGTTACCTCTGGAGTCTAAAATTTGTCTGGCATGAATTGCTGTAATTAAAGTCATAATACTAAAAGGTTTATAGGTTGTTCTATATTAAAATATCGAAATATAAATTAAAAAAGCGAGGCGGAAGTACCGCCAGGCTTTATTATTTTTTGATCATTGCTACAAAATCGTCAAAGAGATACCTAGAGTCATGAGGCCCTGGGGAAGACTCTGGGTGATACTGTACGGAGAATGCTGGACGGTCTTTCAGCTTGATGCCTGCGACAGTATTATCATTCAAGTGTACATGAGTAATTTCGACCTGAGGGTTGTTTTCAGCATCTTCACGCACCACATTAAATCCATGATTTTGGGAGGTGATTTCGCTCATACCTGTTATCAGGTTTTTGATAGGGTGGTTTAGTCCACGGTGTCCATGGTGCATTTTATAGGTTTTGATACCTACTGCTTCTGCGAGCAATTGATGTCCAAGGCAGATACCGAAGACTGGCTTATTAAGTTCGAGAACTTCTTTCACCGTGTCGACAGCATAGTCCATTACGGCAGGATCACCTGGTCCGTTGGAGAGGAAATAAGCGTCGGGCTGCCAAGCTTCCATTTCGCTCACCGCTGTTTTGGCGGGAAATACTTTACAGTACACGCCACGGCTGGCTAAGTTACGAAGGATGTTTTTCTTAATCCCATAATCGATACAAGCCACCTTGATAGAGGCGGTTTCCTCACCGATAAAGTAGGGCTCTTTGGTACATACCTGAGAAGAAAGCTCCAATCCTTCCATAGAAGGGACTTTTTCAAGTTCTTTTTGAAGTTCTTCGATTGTATCATATTCAGAGCTAATGATGGCATTCATCGCACCTTTGGACCTGATATGGCGAACGATCTTACGGGTATCGACATCAGCGATACCAGTGATTCCGTGTTGCTCTAGGTAATCCTGAAGCGACTGGGTCGCATCCAAACGGCTATAGATATCAGAGAAACTATTAACGACTAGCCCGCCAATGGTGGGGTTATCGGATTCGGTTTCACTATCTATCACACCATAATTACCGATATGGGAGGTAGTGGTTACGATTATTTGGCCGGTATAGGAAGGGTCTGTATAGATTTCCTGATAGCCGGTCATACCTGTATTAAAACAGATTTCGCCACCATTAGTACCATGTTTACCAATCAGGGTGCCGTGGAATACGGTACCATCTTCAAGAAGGAGTGTTGCTTTATGTTTGTCCATTTATCGAAATTGAATGTCCAAATTTAAGGATTTTATCACTAAGTGACAGGATAATTTTAAAAAGGATAATAAAAAAGGGATTGAACCTAAGTCCAACCCCTTTTTTGAATATTTATAAACGGCAATACATTTATTATTCAGACTTAGTTTCTTTGTCCGAATCAGCATTACCATCAGCCGCATTGTCATCAGAGGCTTTTGCTTCTGGTGCTTCTGCTTTAGCCTCAGGGGCTTTAGTTTCAGTAGTAGCATCGGCAGCGCCAGCGCTACGACGGCTTCTTCTGGTTTTCTTCTTCTCAGGCTGAGCATCTTTCAGCATCAGTTCATTGAAGTCCACTAGCTCGATGATACACATTTCGGCATTATCACCGATTCTATAACCGGTTTTAATGATTCGGGTGTAACCACCTGGTCTATTGGAAACTTTTTCCACTACCTCACCGAAAAGAGCTTTGATCGCTTCTTTATCTTGAAGGTAAGAGAAGGCAATACGTCTGTTGTGCGTAGTATCTTCTTTGGCTCTAGTAACTAGAGGCTCTACATATTTTCTTAATTCCTTGGCCTTAGCAAGCGTTGTGGAAATTCGCTTGTGAAGAATCAGAGAGGCCGCCATATTAGAAAGCATTGCTTTCCTGTGAGAGGCCGTTCTGCCAAGGTGATTAAATTTCTTACCGTGTCTCATCTTTTATTATTCTTCGTCAAGTTTATACTTAGATATGTCCATGCCGAACTGCAATCCTTTTTCTTGGATTAACTGCTCCAATTCAGCCAGAGATTTCTTACCGAAGTTTCTGAATTTCATCATATCAGAAATCTCCAGTTTTGCAAGGTCTCCCAGAGTCTTCACATCTGCGGCTTTGAGGCAGTTGAATGCCCTAACTGACAGATCAAGATCACTAAGCGGAGTTTTAAGCAACTTACGCATGTGAAGGAATTCCTCGTCGATAGGCTCTGGGGAATCTCCACCTGGGGTGTCGATGACCATCGTCTGATCGGAGAACAGCATAAAATGCTGAATTAGGATTTTGGCAGATTCCTGAAGCGCTTTTTCAGGGTGGATAGAACCGTCAGTAGAAACTTCAAGGACTAACTTTTCAAAGTCAGTTTTTTGTTCTACCCTAGTATTTTCCACGCTATACTTTACGTTTTTGATAGGCGTAAAGATGGCATCAATAGGAATAACTCCGAACACCTGCTCTTTTGGCTTAGATTCTTCAGCAGGAAGGTATCCTCTACCTTTTTCTACTGTAATTTCGATTTCGAAGCTTTTAGAGTCATCCAAGTGACAGATTACCAAATCGGGGTTCAAAACCTCAAATGAAGAGGTAAACTTAGCGATATCTCCAGCAGTAAAAACATCTTGGTTTTTAACTTCCACGGTAATTTTACCATCTATGGAGTCATGGATTTTCTTAAGCCTCACCTGCTTGAGGTTAAGGATGATGTCAGTAACGTCTTCCACAACCCCTTCGATGGTAGAAAATTCATGAACTACACCAGGTAATTTCACCGAGGTGATGGCGTAGCCCTCTAAGGAAGAGAGCAAGATTCTTCTCAGCGCATTACCAATTGTAACCCCGTAACCTTTTTCGAGAGGCTTAAAAGTGAACAAACCGTGAAAATCATCGGCTTTTTCCATCACCACTTTTTCGGGCATTTGAAATGCAAGTATGGACATATCAATAGTTCTTTTAAGTCAGAAAGTTTAGTTATTACTTAGAGTAGAGTTCAACGATAAGTTGTTCTTTGATATTCTCAGGGATGTCTTCTCTTACTGGAATACTAACGAACTTACCGGATAAGGATGTATTATCCCACTCTATCCATGAATATCGATTAGAAGGTTGACCTGCCAAGCTGGAAGATATTGCTTCCAAAGACTTAGATCTTTCTCTTACTGATACGATATCCCCTGGCTTAAGGGAGTAAGAAGGTATATTTACCAACTCACCATTTACCAGGATATGCTTATGAGAAACCAACTGTCTGGCGCCTCTTCGGGTAGGGGAGATACCCATTCTATACACTGTATTGTCTAGACGAGCTTCCAACAATTGGAGAAGGTTTTCACCTGTAATTCCTTGTTTTCTGGAAGCAATGTTAAACATTTTAGCAAACTGTCTCTCCAGTACGCCGTAGATGTATTTAGCTTTTTGCTTTTCAGCAAGCTGAATAGCATATTCAGACTGCTTCTTTCTTCTACCTCTACCGTGTTGGCCTGGAGGATAGTTTTTCTTTTGAAGCGCCTTGCTTTGTCCCTCGATAGGCTCTCCGAATTTCCTGGAAATTTTCGCTTTTGGACCTCTATATCTTGCCATTCTATTTCTTCGTTAAATTATACTCTTCTACGTTTTGGAGGACGACATCCGTTGTGCGGAAGTGGAGTCACATCAATAATCGTAGTCACATCAAGACCTACATTTTGCAATGTTCTGATAGCTGATTCTCTACCAGCACCTGGACCTTTTACAAACACCTCGATTTTTCTCAAACCTAGGTCATAAGCTACCTGTCCGCAATTTTGAGCGGCCATCTGTGCAGCATATGGAGTGTTTTTCTTAGAACCCCTGAATCCCATTTTACCGGCAGAAGCCCAAGAAATCACTTGACCTGCATTATTGGTAATGGAAATAATGATATTATTAAAGGAAGCTTTAATATGCACTTGGCCTACTGCTTCTACTTTAACAACTCTCTTTTTCCCTTTAGCTTTATCGTTTCTTCTCTGAGCCATAATCTAAATCAAGATTTATTTAGTTGCTTTCTTTTTGTTAGCAACAGTCTTTCTCTTACCTTTTCTAGTTCTAGCGTTGTTCTTAGTCTTCTGACCTCTTACTGGAAGCCCTTTTCTGTGACGAAGACCGCGATAACATCCAATATCCATCAAACGTTTGATGTTCAACTGAACCTCAGACTTAAGGACACCCTCAGTCTTAAATTCTTCTGCGATGATATTTCTGATAGCAGTGGACTCATCATCAGTCCATTCTCCTGCTTTCTTATCATATGATATCCCTGCCTTAGTAAGGATAGCTCTAGCTGAGCTTCTGCCTATACCAAAAATATAGGTTAAGCCTATCTCCCCGCGCTTATTGTCGGGAATGTCAACACCTGCAATTCTTGCCATAATTTTAACCTTGTCTTTGTTTAAACTTAGGATTCTTTTTGTTGATTACGTAAAGTTTTCCTTTTCTTCTGATCACTTTACAGTCAACACTTCTCTTTTTAATAGATGCCTTTACTTTCATGACATTTTATTTATACCGATATACAATTCTTCCTTTAGAAAGATCATAGGGAGACATTTCAAGTTTTACCTTATCTCCTGGCAGGATCTTTATATAGTTCATTCGCATTTTACCGGAAATATGTGCGATCAGCTGATGCCCATTCTCCAGTTCCACTTTAAACATTGCGTTTGACAACGCTTCTATGATAGTGCCATCTTGCTCTATAGATGCTTGTTTAGCCATATTTAGAATTTAAAGTTTTCTTCTATGTATTGATGTGTTGTAAGTATTTCTGTTCGATCCTCAAATACCGCAATGGTATGCTCATAATGGGCCGAGGGCTTCCGATCAGCAGTCCTGATCGTCCATCCGTCTCGCTCTTGAACGATGTTTCGCGTTCCCAGATTGACCATCGGCTCTATTGCGATGACCATTCCTTCCTTGAGCTGAGGCCCACTTCCTTTTTTTCCGTAATTAGGAACTTCCGGTGACTCGTGAAGGCTTCTGCCTACTCCGTGTCCTACAAGCTCACGTACTACAGTATAACCTTTTGATTCAACGAACTTCTGTATCGCATTACCGACATCGCCAATCCGATTACCGAACACAGCTTTTTCAATACCGAGATACAATGATTCTTTCGTGTCTTTGAGTAATGACAATATTTTTGGAGAAACTTCACCGACAGGGTAAGTATAAGCGCAATCGCTATGAAAACCTTGGTGAAAGACTCCACAATCTACTGAGATTATATCGCCATCTTTCAAAACATATCCACTTGGAAATCCGTGAACTACTACTTCGTTCACAGAAATACAAAGTGAAGAGGGAAAACCATTGTATCCTTTAAAAGAAGGTACTCCTCCGTGATCCCTAATATACTCTTCTGCAATCTTATCTAATTCAGAGGTCTTTACCCCTTCCTTTACAAGCTTGGCCACTTCACCGTGAGCCTTACCTAATATTTCAGCACTATCTTTTATCAACTGGACTTCTTCCGAAGTCTTGTAGTGTATCATATATTATGCTACTGCGTAGTTAGAAGGATTATTCTTCATATTGCCACTCTTCATCATTCCTTCATAATGTCTCATCAACAGGTAGCTTTCTATCTGACGCAAAGTATCCATAATCACCCCTACCATAATCAATAGAGAGGTACCTCCATAAAACTGTGCAAACTGATTACTTACTCCAGCAATCATCGCAAAGGCAGGCATAATGGCTACCAGAGCGAGCAACACAGATCCAGGAAGTGTAATTCTGGAAATGATATTGTCAATAAAATCGGCAGTTGGGGCTCCTGGCTTGACGCCTGGCACAAAACCACCGTTTCTTTTCATATCGTCTGCAATCTGCTCCGGATTTACGGTAATAGCAGTGTAGAAGAAAGTGAACAATATAATCATAATGGCAAACACCAGATTATACTGCCAGGAGGTCGGGTTACTGAAAGTACTACCAATATAGTTGGCAATATCACTTTCTGAAGCCCAGATTTGAGCGATCAAAGCAGGTACAAACATCAGAGATTGTGCAAAGATAATCGGCATTACACCGGATGCATTCACTTTGATAGGGATATACTGACGCTGACCGCCATAGACTTTACCTCCTACTACTTGCTTAGCATACTGAACGGGGATCCTACGAGTGGCCTCAGTAAGGGCTACAACACCCACAACAACGAAGAACAACACGAAGAATTCGATGATCAATAGCAGAGCTCCTGAGGTACCTTTGGTAACTACTTCACCAAGGAGTGCTCCAGGAAGATTAGAAATGATACCGATCATAATCAGCATGGAGATACCGTTTCCGATTCCTTTCTCTGTAATCTTCTCACCTAGCCACATGCAGAACATGGTACCGGCGACAAGTAATACGAGAGAGCTGAACATAAACAGCGTCTTGCTTACCATGATGGCCTCATTAGGAATAGTAGCAGAAATATACCCAATTCCCTGCGCCAGCGTAATAAGAATGGTCAACACTCTAGTGATCTGGTTGATCCTTTTACGGCCAGATTCACCTTCCTTCTGGAGCTTTTGGAAATAAGGAACTCCAACAGTTAATAGTTGCAACACAATGGATGCGGAAATATATGGCATGATACCTAATCCGAAGATAGAGGCATTGCTAAATGCGCCACCTAAGAAAGTGTCGATCAAGCCAAAGATCCCTTCTGATGAGCCAGAGAGTTGATCAGGGTCTACTCCTGGCAAAACGATATAAGAACCCAATCTGAATACAACCAGAAAACCGATTGTATTCAGGATACGGATTCTTAGATCTTCAATAGAAAAGATGTTCTTAACTGTTGAGATAAATTTTTTCATTCTTAAATCTTGTTAGCAGTCCCGCCTTGTTTCTCGATGGATTCAATGGCAGAAGCTGAGAAATAATGAGCGCTTACGTTTAATTTGATCGTAAGTTCGCCTCTTCCTAGGACTTTTACAACATCTTTTTTCGAAACTAAACCGTTATCGATGAGCACATCCACGTTAATGGTGTCAGTATCAAGCTTTTCGGCCAAAGACTGGAGCACATCTAAATTTAAAGGTTTAAATTCAATTCTGTTGTGGTTCTTAAAACCGAACTTAGGAACACGTCTTTGTAGGGGCATCTGGCCACCTTCAAACCCAAGCTTACGGCTATATCCAGATCTGGATTGCGCTCCTTTGTGTCCTCTAGTGGAAGTTCCACCTCTACCGGATCCTTGTCCTCTACCGATTCTTTTACGGTTTTTTACGGATCCTTCTGCGGGTTGTAATGTATGTAATTTCATAATTAGGCTTCCTCTACTTTTACAAGGTGACTAACTTTACTAATCATTCCGGCGATCTGCGGGGTATTTTCTACTTCCACAGACTTGTTGATTTTACCAAGACCAAGAGCGACGATAGTTGCTTTTTGGTCTTTCGGTCTACTGATGATACTCCTGATTTGAGTTACTTTTACCTTTGCCATTTTCTTACCCGTTAAATACTTTATCCAATTTAACTCCACGCTGTTGAGAAACAGCGATAGCGTCTCTTAGTCGAGACAAGGCATCAATGGTAGCTTTCACCACATTGTGAGGGTTAGAAGACCCTTTGGATTTCGCCAAAACGTCTGTTACTCCAGCACTCTCCAATACGGCACGCATAGCACCACCGGCTATTACACCAGTACCAGGCGCAGCAGGCTTGATAAGTACCAAACCACCACCAAATTTACCAATAGCTTCATGAGGGATAGTACCTTTAAGTACCGGCACTTCCACCAAGCTTTTCTTAGCATCTTCAATACCTTTGGTAATAGCGTCAGTGACCTCGTTAGCTTTTCCTAAGCCATAACCCACAATGCCATTACCATCACCTACTACTACGATAGCTGAGAAAGAGAATCTTCTACCACCTTTCACTACTTTAGCTACTCGGTTGATAGCAACTACTTTTTCTTTTAGCTCTGTATCTGTTGCCCGGATGGGTTTTCTTTTTGATTGCGACATAATTGATTAAAATTTAAGGCCACCTTCTCTCGCACCTTCCGCGAGAGCTTTAACGTTACCATGATACAAGTAGCCTGATCTATCAAAAACTACTTCTGAAAAACCGCCTGCTACTGCACGTTCTGCTAATTTTTTACCTACCTCTTTAGAGACAGATACATTTGCATTGTTGGCAGCACCCAGCTCTTTTGAAGATGCTGATGCAAGCGTGTGACCTTTAAGGTCATCAATCAGCTGAGCGTATATACCCGTATTACTTTTGAATACGGACAAACGAGGTCTGGCAGCAGTACCGGAGATCTTCTTCCGGATGCTTCTCCTGATCCTGATTCTTCTTGAATTCTTATTAAAAGCCATCTTTCAATTATTTTTTAGCGGCAGTTTTACCAGCCTTACGTCTAACTATCTCACCAACAAAGCGGATACCTTTACCTTTGTAAGGTTCAACTTTACGTAGAGACTTGATTTTAGCGGCTAATTGCCCGATCAATTCTTTATCGATACCTTCTAGGGTTACCAAAGGGTTTTTACCTTTTGGAGTCTCAGCGGTCACTTTAATCTCTTCAGGAAGGGCAAAGAAAATGCTGTGGGAATATCCTAGGGATAATTCCAACACTTGTCCCTGGTTAGCAGCCTTATAGCCTACACCCACAAGTTCAAGTTCTTTCTTATATCCTTCAACTACGCCAACAACCATGTTGTTGATCAAAGAACGATACAGGCCATGAAGGGACTTATGTCTCTTCGATTCAGTAGGACGGGTCACAACGACCTGATTGTCCTCCACTGAAATGGCTATGTCGGGATTCACATCCTGAGTAAGTGTACCTTTGGGACCTTTAACAGTAACAACATTATCTGTTGCCACGTCTACAGTAACACCCGCTGGTAGATTTATTGGTTTTTTACCTATTCTTGACATAACGGTATGATTAATATACGTAACAAAGCACTTCCCCGCCTACACCTTCTGTACGGGCCTCCTTATCTGTCATCACCCCTTTGGAGGTGGAGATAATGGCTATACCTAGACCGTTGATCACTCTAGGTAGCTCATCTTTAGGAGCATATTTTCTTAAACCTGGCTTACTTACCCGTGAAAGACTCACGATAGCGTTTTGCTTAGTCACGGGATTATATTTCAACGCTATTTTGATGGTACCCTGAGGACCATTTTCTTCAAATTTATAGTTTTGAATATATCCTTTATCGTGAAGCACTTTCGTAAGTTCCTTCTTGATATTAGAAGCAGGTATTTCAACGATTCGGTGAGTTGCTTTGATAGCATTTCTCAACCTGGTCAAATAATCAGCTATTGGATCAGTCATATTAATATAAGTCTAACTGCACGCTCTTTCGGGCGGGCAAAGTTACACATTGATTCTTAGAATAAAAACTTTTATCTGATATTTACCAGCTCGCTTTGGTTACACCTGGAATCTTACCTGCAGAGGCCATTTCTCTAAACGTAACCCTGTTGATACCAAACTTCCTCATATAACCCTTAGGACGGCCGGTAAGCTTACATCTGTTGTGCAGCCTTACTGGAGAAGCATTCTTAGGCAGTTTGTCCAGTGCTTCGTAGTCACCAGCTGCTTTAAGTTCTGCTCTTTTCTTGGCGTATTTTGCTACCAGACGCTCTCTTTTTCTCTCACGAGCTTTGATCGACTCTCTTGCCATGATTATTCTTCTTTATTTTTGTTAACAAAAGGCATCCCGAAAGCTTTGAGTAAAGCATAGCTTTCTTCGTCAGTGTCAGCAGTGGTTACGAAAGTAATGTCCATACCTGAGATACGGTTTACTTTTTCAATGCTGATTTCAGGGAAAATAATTTGCTCAGTAACACCGAGTGTATAGTTTCCTCTTCCATCAAAACCTTTGTCACTGATTCCTTTAAAGTCTCTTACACGTGGCAGAGCCACAGAGATAAGACGATCAAGGAATTCATACATTTTACTACCTCTAAGGGTCACCTTGGCACCGATCGGCATTTCTTCTCTCAACTTAAAGTTGGAGATAGAATTTTTAGCTTTAGTAGCTACCGCTCTTTGGCCAGTAATCAGGGAAAGTTCTTCAACTCCCTGATCTACTAATTTCTTATCTGCAACAGCAGCACCGATACCTTTGTTAAGCACTATTTTGCTCAACTTAGGAACTTGCATTACTGATTTATATTGGAATTTCTCCTTAAGTGCAGGAGCGATTTCCTTAACGTATTTTTCTTTAACTCTAGGATTAGCCATTGATTACCTCCCCGGTTTTCTTAGAATATCTTACTAATTTACCATTTTCACCTGCCTTACGACCTGTTCTGGTGGCGTCACCAGTTTTAGGATCTACAAGCATCAGGTTACTGATGTGAATGGCAGCTTCTTTCTTTTCAATTCCACCTTGAGGATTGGCAGCAGTTGGTTTCACATGTTTGGTTACCATGTTCAAACCTTCTACGATAGCTCTTCTTTTCTCTAAGTTGATAGAAAGAACTTTACCAGACTTACCTTTATCATCGCCAGCGATCACTTTTACGGTGTCTCCGGATTTGATGTGCAATTTTGGTTGCTTATTCTTTTTTCTTTCCATGATTACAATACTTCTGGGGCCAAGGATACGATCTTCATAAATTGCTTCTCTCTCAGCTCTCTTGCTACCGGACCAAAGATACGGGTACCTCTTGGCTCATCGTTATTGTTCAAAAGAACCGCTGCATTATCTTCAAAACGGATATAAGATCCGTCTTTCCTTCTAATCTCTTTACGAGTTCTTACTATTACCGCCTTAGAAACGGTACCTTTTTTCATGTTGCTGGAAGAAAGAGCAGACTTAACGGTCACGACAACTTTATCTCCGATAGAGGCATAACGCTTACCGGTTCCTCCCAGTACTCGGATAACTAGCACTTCTTTAGCACCTGAGTTATCCGCTACACTTAATCTGGATTCTGACTGTATCATGATTATTTAGCTCTTTCTAATATTTCTACTAATCTCCAACGCTTGTTCTTACTCAGCGGACGAGTTTCACTTATTTTAACGAGGTCTCCTTTGCCACACTCGTTTTGCTCGTCATGAACCATAAATTTGGTAGTCTTAGCAACAAACTTACCATAGATTGGGTGCTTTACTCTACGCTCCACTGCTACGGTAATGGACTTGTCCATTTTGCTGCTGACTACTTTTCCTATTCTTTCTTTACGTAGATTTCTCTCAGTAGCCATTGTCTTATTATTTAGCTAGTTGTTTCTGCGCCAAAAAAGTCTTCAATCTTGCGATAAGCTTTTTTGTCTCGCTAATTCTATTAGGATTCTCTATTGGAGAAATTGCATGAGCAAAGCGTAACTTTGTAAGCTTCTCTTGCTCAGCGGCAATACGCTCATTGATTTCACTCTCGGAGAGTGCTATTATTTCAGAGTTTTTCATAGTTAGTATTATCCTACGTAATCCCTACGCACTATAAATTTGGTACTCACTGGCAGCTTCTGCTGCGCCAGTCTAAGGGCTTCCTGAGCCACTTCTCTACTTACACCTGTAGCTTCAAAAAGGATGGTTCCCGGCTTAATCACCGCTACCCAGTACTCTGGAGCACCTTTACCTTTACCCATACGTACTTCAGCAGGCTTTTTGGTAATTGGCTTATCAGGGAATATCCTGATCCATACCTGACCTTCCCTCTTCATAGCACGTGTCATCGCAATACGAGCCGCCTCTATCTGACGGGAGGTTATCCAACCTGCTTCCAGGGACTTGATACCAAAGTTACCGAACGCAAGAGTGTGACCTCTTTGCGCGATACCTTTGACGCGTCCCTTCTGCATCTTTCTATATTTAGTTCTTCTTGGCTGTAACATGATTTCTCACTTATGGGGTGAAAATTAGTTATTTCTCTTTCTTCTCTTTGGACCGCCTTCTCTTCTTCTTCTGCCTTGTCCTCCGGATTTTTCATTGGCGATACCAGCATTTGGAGAAAGATCTCTTTTACCGTAAACTTCACCTTTGAAGATCCAAACTTTGATACCAATGATACCATAGACAGTTTGAGCTTCAGATAATGCATAATCGATGTCGGCTCTTAATGTATGAAGAGGAATTCTTCCTTCTTTGTACATTTCAGATCTTGCCATCTCAGCACCACCTAGACGTCCTGAAAGTTTGATTTTAATACCTTCTGCACCCACTCTCATGGTCGCCGCAATAGATTGCTTCATGGCTCTTCTGAAAGAGATACGTGCTTGAAGTTGTTGAGCTATGGATTCTCCTACCAATTTGGCATCCAATTCAGGTCTCTTAATTTCAAAGATATTGATCTGAACGTCCTTGTTAGTAAGCTTTTTCAGCTCTTCTTTAAGTTTATCGACTTCAGCTCCACCTTTACCAATTACCACTCCTGGACGGGCAGTATGTATGGTAAGCGTGATTCTCTTGAGCGTTCTTTCGATAATAACTTTGGCTATGCCTCCTTTAGGGATACGGGCATAGACATATTTTCTGATTTTTTGATCTTCGTATAGCTTATCGGCAAAGTCCCTGCCACCATACCAGTTAGAATCCCAGCCCTTAACGATACCTAATCTAAAACCAATAGGGTTTACTTTTTGTCCCATATTCTAATCTTAATTAGCGTTTTCATTTGTTTCTACTTCGTCAGCGGTAACTGCTGCGTTGAATCCATCAACGACAAGAGTCACATGATTTGATCTTTTACGAATTCTGTGGGCCCTTCCCTGGGGTGCAGGTCTAAGTCTTTTCAGCATTCGACCACCATCTACCTGAATAGTCTTTATGAATAGGTCCGCCTCTTCAAGCTTCAAATCAGGATTTTTTGCCTGCCAGTTTGCAATGGCAGATAACAATAATTTCTCCAATTTGGCCGCACCATGGTTAGGTGTGAACTTCAGTATGCTTAGGGCGCTACCTACTCTCTGTCCTCTTACTAGGTCAGCTACAAGACGCATTTTACGAGTCGATGTAGGTACATTATTAAGTCTTGCTATTGCTTCCATGATTATCTCTTTCCTTTATCTTTTTTGGCAATGTGACCTCTAAAGTTTCTTGTAGGAGCAAATTCACCCAGCTTGTGACCTACCATGTTGTCAGTAACAAATACCGGAATAAATTTATTTCCGTTATGCACAGCAAAGGTATGGCCTACAAAATCCGGAGAGATCATAGATCTTCGCGACCAAGTCTTTATGACAGACTTTTTGCCGGATTCGTTCATAGCATCTACTTTTTTGGCCAAGTGATGGGCTATATAAGGACCTTTCTTTAATGAACGTGCCATAATTATTTAGATCTTTTACTAATGATAAACTTGTTTGAATACTTTTTAGGCGATCTGGTTTTCTTTCCTTTAGATAGTAAACCTGTTCTAGAACGAGGGTGTCCACCTGACGAACGACCTTCACCACCACCCATTGGGTGATCCACAGGGTTCATCGCTACACCTCTTACTCTAGGACGTCTACCTAACCAACGGTTTCTACCAGCCTTACCCAATACCACGTTCATGTGATCTGCATTAGACACGGTTCCAATAGTAGCCGTACATACTCCTAATACTAATCTCATCTCTCCAGATGGAAGTTTTAGGGTTACATACTTGCCCTCTCTGGCCACCAATTGAGCATAACTACCAGCACTACGTGCCATAGCTCCACCTTTACCAGGCTTCAGCTCAACATTGTGTATGATGGTACCTAGTGGAATATTCCTCATCTGAAGATTATTACCAACTTCCGGTGCCACACTTTCTCCAGAAATCACTGTTTGTCCTACTTGCAAACCTTCTGGAGCGATAATATACGTCTTAGCACCATCTGCATAAAAAAGCAGTGCCAAACGTGCAGTCCTATTTGGATCATATTCGATCCCATTTACTACTGCTGGTACATTATCTTTGTTACGCTTAAAATCAACGATTCTAAGCCTTCTCTTATGACCACCACCGATATAACGTGCGGTCATTTTTCCTGAGTTATTTCTACCGCCTGATTTCTTCAACGGAGCTAATAAAGACTTCTCTGGCTTTGACTTGGTTATCTCATCAAAGGCCGGAGCCATTCTAAATCGCGTGCCGGGAGTTACAGGCTTTAATTTTTTAACTGCCATGATTCTGATTCAATTAAATTTCTCCGTAAAAATCAATCACTTCCCCGTCGGCTACCTGTACAATAGCTTTTTTGAAAGCATTGGTATAACCGGATACTACTTTACTTTTGGTGTATCTAGACTTCTTCTTACCTGCATATCGCATGGTACGGATCGTCTTTACCTTCACACCAAACATATTCTCTACGGCTGCTTTGATCTCGGGCTTCCTTGCAGTCTTCTCCACCACAAATCCATATACCCCACTTTCGTTCAAGGCCGAAATCTTTTCCGTAATCAAAGGCTTCTTTAGTATATCCATTGTCTTACTTCGATAAAAGGGTTTCCAACTTACTTACTGAACCTTCACAAAGCACCAAAGTATCTGCGTGTAACAGATCGTAAGTGTTAATATCACTTACAGCTTTTACTTTTGCCTTAGGGAGGTTTCTACTTGACATATATACATTGTTGTTCGCTTCTGGAAGCACCAATAATGTCTTCTTATCTGTCAATGAAAGATCTGCCAACAATGCCAAGTAGTTCTTGGTCTTGATGCTGTCAAATGTCACATCTTCCAGAATAGTCAGGCTGTTATCCTTTACCTTATAAGTAAGGGCAGACTTTCTTGCCAATTGCTTCACTTTCTTGTTCAACTTGAAAGAGTAGTCTCTTGGTCTAGGACCAAATACTCTACCACCACCTCTAAACAATGGAGATTTAATAGAACCAGCTCTTGCACCACCGGTGCCCTTCTGCTTCTTGATTTTCCTTGTTGAGCCGGCTATCTCAGCCCTCTCTTTGCTCTTATGAGTACCCTGTCTTTGGTTAGCCAAAAACTGCTTCACATCAAGATAGATCGCATGATCGTTAGGCTCGATTGCGAAAATTTCGTCAGAAAGACTTATCTTTCTGCCTGTCTCTTCACCGTTATGTTTTAATACTGCTAATTCCATGTGATTACTTCTCTAAAATAACGTAAGAATTTTTTGGACCAGGGATAGAACCACTTACCAAGATCAAATTCTTTTCAGGATATACCTTCAAGACCTTCAGGTTCAATACCTTAACACGGCTTCCGCCCATTCTACCTGCCATTCGCAATCCCTTAAATACTCGGGATGGCCATGAACATGCTCCAATGGAACCAGGGTGCCTCTGACGGTTGTGCTGACCGTGAGTCGCACCACCTACACCGGCAAATCCGTGACGTTTTACTACACCTTGAAAGCCCTTACCTTTTGAAGTACCAATGGCATCAACGAAATCGCCTTCTCCAAATACTTCTCCAGCTTTTACAGCTTTTCCTAAATCCACCTGACCTTCAAATTCAACTCTGAAGTCTCTGAATTCTACAACTTTCTGCTTAGGTGTGGTACCGGCCTTTTTGAAATGACCCATTAGTGGCTTAGGAGTGTTTTTCTCCTTACGCTCACCGTACCCCAACTGAACAGCGCTGTACCCGTCTGTTTCAACATTTTTTACTTGCGTCACTACGCAAGGACCAGCTTCTATTAGCGTGCATGCGACATTACGTCCATCGGCACTAAAAATGCTAGTCATTCCTACTTTTTTACCTATTATTCCAGACATCTTCTGTTATATAATATAATTATGCACAGGCATTTACACACTTGTGGCTTTTTAAGGACTGCAAAGTTAGTAATTTATAATAAGCTAACAAATTACAACTCATATATTTTCAAACATTTACGCAAATATAATTCTATATTATCCCGCTTTATCGCCTGCTTTTAGATGAAGATTCTTTTCTACCATTCCTTATTTGGTCCATCTATTTCTGCCCTCTTCCAAAAAATCTACTCAAAGCACCAGGGTTTCCATCCTATTTCTCCATCCCCAAATCACCTAAAATAGGCTTCTTTTTTTTGGTGAAACAAAGAGATCATAGCCACCAATCAGGCCTCATAAAAGAACATCATCAACGAATAAGTCAAAAAGAAAAGCGAGAGGAGAACACGCAGCCCGTTTTAATAGTATTATCAGCCCTCTCAGGCGAACGAATACCCATCAGGCAACTCTCGCCTATCAAAGCATTCATCAAGCCCTCTACGAGCTATAAAAGACCAAAAAGCCTGTCCAGAATCGGAACAGGCTTTTTGTAATAATTTATAAAGACCAGTAGGTCACACTTTGATCTCAACATCAACTCCACTAGGAAGTTCGATTTTCATCAAAGCATCTACTGTCTTAGAGCTGTTAGAATAAATATCTACCAATCTCTTATAAGTACATAATTGATACTGATCTCTTGCCTTCTTGTTTACGTGTGGAGACTTCAATACAGTGAATTTCTCCTTTTTAGTAGGCAATGGAATCGGACCAACCACCACTGCTCCGGTGGTCTTTACAGCTTTTACGATCTTCTCAGATGACTTATCCACCAAGGTATGATCGTAGGACTTAAGTTTAATTCTTATTTTCTGATTCATGTTCGATGTTTTTTAGGCCTTAGCTCCTTTTACTTCAGCAATAACTCCTTCAGCAATATTATTAGGAACTGGGTCATAGTGAGAGAATGTCAAAGTAGCGGTAGCACGACCAGAAGTGATAGTTCTAAGGTCAGTGATATAACCGAACAATTCTGACAATGGCACAGATGCTCTGATCACAGAGGAAGTACCTTTGGTATCCATACCTTTCATGAGACCTCTTCTTCTGTTAAGGTCACCGGTAATAGGACCAGTGTACTCGTCAGGAGATACCACATCCACAGACATGATAGGCTCCAGCAACTGTGGCTTACACTTTTTAGCTGCTTCTTTGAAACCGATTCTTGCAGCCAATTCAAAAGAAAGGGCATCGGAATCGACGTCGTGGAAGGAACCGTGGAAAAGTCTTACTTTCATAGACTCAATTGGGTATCCTGCCAATGGACCATTTTTCATAGCCTCATTGAATCCTTTTTGGATAGAAGGGATGAATTCTTTAGGAATCACACCACCGACAATACCGTTTACAAAGTCCAATCCTGGCTTGATCTCACCAGTTTCAGGATCTGCTTCCTTAGCACCAAGTTCGAATACGATATCGGCAAATTTACCTTTACCACCTGACTGCTTTTTATAAACTTCCTTGTGCTCAACACTACCAAACAAAGCTTCTTTGTAAGCTACCTGAGGAGCACCTTGGTTTACTTCTACTTTAAACTCTCTTTTCAGACGGTCCATGATGATGTCCAAGTGAAGCTCACCCATACCTCTAAGAATGGTCTGACCAGTTTCGTGGTCAGTATTCACGTGAAGAGTAGGATCTTCTTCTACAAGCTTGGCGATCGCCATACCCAATTTATCAACATCCGCTTGAGTCTTAGGCTCAATAGCGTACCCAATAACTGGCTCTGGGAAAGTCATGGACTCAAGAACTACCTTACGGCTTTCGCTACAAAGTGTATCTCCAGTCTTAATATCTTTGAAACCTACAACTGCACCGATATCACCGGCTTCCAGTCTTTCGATTTGATTTTGCTTATTGGCGTGCATTTGGAATACACGGGAGATACGCTCTTTATTGCCAGACCGGCTATTGAATACGTAAGATCCTGATTCCAACACACCTGAATATGCTCTTACAAAGCACAGACGACCTACGAATGGATCAGTGGCAATCTTAAATGCCAGACCAGCGAAAGGTTCTTTAACATCAGGAGCAAGAGGAATTTCTTTCTCTTCGTCATCGATGTCATGTGCAATGATATTGTCCTTATCAAGAGGAGAAGGCAAGATCTCCATAACAAGGTCAAGCATAGTCTGAACTCCTTTGTTCTTGAATGAAGAACCACATACCATAGGTACGATCTTCATATCAATAGTCGCCTGACGAAGGGCGTTAAGGATTTCATCTTCCGTGATGGAGCTAGAGTCTTCAAAGAATTTCTCCATCAGGCTTTCGTCATAGTCTGCTACCGCCTCAAGAAGGTGCTCTCTGTATTCAGCAACCTCTTCAAGCATGTCCTCAGGAATAGGTATCTCTTCGAAAGTCATACCAAAATCATCCTCATTCCATACGATAGCACGGTTATTGATCAAATCAACAACCCCACGGAATTTATCTTCCGCACCGATCGGGATCTGCAATGGTACCGCATAGCTACCAAGCATTTCCTTCACTTGCTTACAAACTTCAAGGAAGTTTGCGCCCGCACGGTCCATTTTGTTAACGAAACCGAGACGAGGTACTTTATAGTTATCAGCTAATCTCCAGTTAGTCTCTGACTGAGGCTCAACGCCATCAACAGCACTAAAAAGGAATACCAATCCATCCAATACACGGAGGGAACGGTTTACTTCTACTGTAAAATCTACGTGACCAGGAGTATCAATAATGTTGATCTGATACTTTTTATCTCTGTAGTTCCAGAATACGGTAGTCGCAGCAGAGGTAATGGTGATACCTCTTTCTTGCTCCTGCGCCATCCAGTCCATGGTAGCAGCGCCATCATGTACTTCACCTATTTTGTGAGAAACACCAGAATAAAACAGTATCCGCTCAGTCGTTGTTGTCTTACCTGCATCGATGTGAGCGGCGATACCGATGTTACGGGTATATTTTAAGTCCTTTGCCATCCTTATTAAAATCTAAAGTGTGAGAATGCTTTGTTGGCCTCTGCCATTCTGTGAGTATCATCCTTCTTCTTCACAGCTGCACCTTCACCTTTGGATGCTGCGATAATCTCACCAGCAAGACGGTCCATCATAGTCTTCTCGCCTCTTTTTCTTGAAAAGGTGATCATCCACTTGATTCCTAGGGATGTTTTTCTCTCAGGTCTTACTTCCATTGGTACCTGGAAAGTAGCTCCCCCAACCCTACGACTCTTCACCTCTACAGCTGGAGTAATATTGTTAAGCGCTTTCTTCCAAACCTCAAGACCATTCTCACCCAACTTCTCTTCTACTTTCTCTACTGCGTCGTAGAAGATTCTGTAAGCAATACTCTTCTTCCCATCTACCATAAGGCAGTTCACAAACTTAGTCACCAAAGTATCATTGAACTTCGGATCAGGAAGAATATATCTCTTTTTTGGTTTCGCTTTTCTCATTGTTACGTTCTTTTACTATTAATTATTTTTTGTCCTTAGGACGTTTAGCACCGTACTTGGAACGACCTTGCTTACGGTCTTTTACTCCCGCTGTATCCAATGCACCACGGATGATGTGATATCTTACACCTGGAAGATCCTTCACACGACCACCTCTAATCAATACAATAGAGTGCTCTTGTAAATTGTGTCCTTCACCTGGAATGTAAGCATTCACTTCTTTTCCGTTTGTCAATCTAACCCTGGCTACTTTTCGCATCGCAGAGTTAGGCTTCTTAGGCGTTGTGGTATATACTCTCGTACATACTCCCCTTCTTTGAGGACACGCATCCAAGGCTCTAGACTTGGATTTTGTCACCAAAGTGGTTCTACCTTTTCTAACTAACTGTTGTATAGTAGGCATTAACTGATAAATTTATTTTACTTCTTTAACATATAAAATTTGGACTGCAAAGGTAATCAATAAGATAAAACAAACAAAATTAAAGAGTTATATTTTATTTAACCATGCCGCCCTTACAGAACTACGTGATTATCTGACACCTTATCCACCGTCCGTAATAATTAAAATTCTCCGATCTTAAGCCTCGCCCAAGGTCCCTCCGAAGTTCATCGGAAACTCAGGATGCTCAGAACCAGACTGTATCTTACCAAAGGCCTGCTCATACTTGTCTATATTGTCCTTCAGGGCCGCCAACAATCGCTTGGCATGATCTGGTGTCATTATGATCCTCGACTTTACCTTGGCCTTGGGAATGCCCGGCATCAGCCTGATAAAATCCACCACAAACTCAGAATTCGAATGCGCAATCATCGCTAGATTGGAGTAGATTCCTTCCGCTATCTCATCGGTCAGCTCTACATTGATCGGTTGATTGCCTTCCTTAATTTGATCTTTAGGGTCTTCCATTATCTCTTTGTTTTACCAAAAAAAGGCCTGCATTTCTACAGGCCTTCCTTATTGATTTCCAATACTATTTATTTAACAGCCTCTTTGGACTTACGGCTACTTTTCTCCTTATCGGATCCTGATAGCTTTTCATATTCTTCCTTAGATCCTACGATGATATGCTGGAAATGACGCTGACCAGTACCTGCAGGAATCAAGTGACCTACGATCACGTTTTCCTTCAGTCCTAATAGCTCATCACGCTTACCACGTATAGCCGCTTCACTAAGCACCTTGGTGGTCTCCTGGAAGGAAGCCGCAGAGATAAAGCTCTCTGTACCCAATGATGCCGCCGTGATCCCTTGCAAGGTAGGCTTAGAGACAGCCGTCTCTGCATCCCTTACCTGGACTAGCTTTAGATCCTTACGCTTCAAGCTGGAATTCTCATCTCTCAATCGTCTTGAGGTGATGATCATACCTGCCTTCAATGTAGGAGAATCTCCTGGCTCCATAACCACTTTCTTATCCAGAATATTGTCGTTTTCCTCTCTGAAGGCCCACTTATCAACGACCTGCCCCTGAAGGAATCCTGTGTCACCTGCATCAAGTATCTCTACCTTCTGCATCATCTGACTTACGATCACCTCAATATGCTTATCATTGATCTTCACACCTTGAAGACGGTAAACTTCCTGAATCTCATTTACCAAGTATTCCTGTACGGCAGTCGGGCCCTTGATAGAAAGAATGTCATTTGGCGTAATCGCTCCATCGGATAATGGCTCACCAGCTCTGATGAAGTCATTTTCCTGCACAAGAATGTGCTTGGAAAGAGATACCATATAACGCTTCTTAACGCCATCTTTGGACTCAATGAATATCTCACGATTACCTCGCTTGATACCACCATAAGTTACCACACCGTCGATTTCGGATACCACCGCTGGGTTAGATGGATTACGTGCTTCAAAGAGCTCTGTAACCCTTGGAAGACCACCTGTAATATCACGGGTCTTACCTACCGAACGAGGTATCTTCACTAGGATCTGGCCAGACTTCACTTTATCACCTTCTTCTACTGCAAGGTGAGCACCTACTGGAATATTATATCCCTTGGTCTCATCTCCGTAATTTACAATTACCGCAGGGTTCTTGGTTTTATCCTTGGTATCAATGATTACCTTCTCCTTATACCCTGTCTGATCATCGGCCACTTCCTTGAAAGTAATGCCTTCGATGATGGAGTCAAAGGATACCTCACCGTCAAACTCAGAAAGAATCACGGCATTGTATGGATCCCAAGTACATAGTGAATCCCCTTTGGCCAATTTCTGACCATCAGCTACATTCAATATCGCACCGTAAGGTACGTGGTTTGACACGAGTGTCTTACCAGACTTGGCATCATTGATTTTTATCTCTCCTGATCTTCCCATTACCACAGTCACAGGATCTCCGTCCTTATTAGTGGTATTGATGAATCTAAGTTCTTCTTCAAACTCTACTACCCCATCAAATTTGGCATTGATACTCGCCTCAACAGAGATGTTGGAAGCGGTACCACCCACGTGGAATGTACGTAGAGTAAGCTGAGTACCTGGCTCTCCAATAGACTGGGCTGCAATAACCCCTACTGATTCACCATTCTGAACTGCATTACCAGTGGTCAGGTTTCTACCATAACACTTGGTACATACTCCTCTTCTGGACTCACAGGTCAATACTGATCTGATCTCTACTTCTTCTACAGCTGAGTCATCTATTATTTTAGAAATCTCATCCGTAATCTCCTCACCGGATAGAAGTAATACCTCATCTGTAAGTGGATCAATCACATCGTGTACAGATACACGACCTACGATCCGCTCAGATAATGGCTCCACGATCTCGTCGTTATCCTTTAGCGCCTGTACGACCAAGCCTCTCAAGGTACCACAATCCGCTTCAGATACGATCACATCCTGAGCCACATCCACTAGCCTTCTGGTCAAATAACCCGCATCGGCAGTTTTCAAGGCTGTATCAGCCAGACCCTTACGAGCACCGTGAGTGGAGATAAAGTACTCCAATACATCCAATCCTTCTTTAAAGTTGGATAGAATCGGGTTTTCAATAATCTCACCAACGGAACCTTGAAGGTTTTTCTGAGGCTTAGCCATCAGACCCCTCATTCCACCCAGCTGACGAATCTGCTCCCTAGAACCCCTGGCTCCAGAGTGCATCATCATATAGATGGCGTTGAATCCTTGCTTATCCTCCTCCATCTGCTTCATCAGAATGTTCGTCAGGTTGGAGTTGGTACGAGTCCAGATATCAATTACCTGGTTATATCTCTCGTTGTCTGTGATCAGACCCATCAGATAGTTATTCCATACCTGATCTACCTCTTCCTTGGCTTTGGCGATCAATGGATCCTTATCTTCTGGGATAATTACGTCATTCAGTCCCATGGACAGACCACCTTGGTAGGCCATCTGGAATCCTAGATGCTTGATATCATCAAGGAACTGCGCACTACGTGCAATGCCGCATATTTTTACTACTTCTGCAATAATCTGCTGAAGCTTTTTCTTTGTAAGAAGTTCGTTTACAAATCCTACTTGCTCAGGCACAAACTGGTTGAAAATCAATCGACCGGCTACAGTCTCAATAATCTTCTCTACCAATGTTCCATCAGGCTCTCTTACCATCACCTTACACTTGACGATAGCATGTTGGGAAATTACCTTCTCATTAAGAGCGATGATTACATCCTCTTCACCGTAGAAAGTCATTCCTTCACCTGGTACTGGCTCCTCAGGGGTGGACCGGCGACCTTTGGTCACATAGTACAGCCCCAATACCATATCCTGAGACGGTACCGTAATCGGCGCACCGTTGGCAGGGTTTAGGATATTGTGAGAAGAAAGCATCAAAGTAGAAGCCTCAAGAATCGCCTCATGTCCAAGTGGTACGTGGACTGCCATCTGGTCACCGTCAAAATCGGCGTTGAATGCAGTACATACTAATGGGTGAAGCTGAATCGCTTTTCCTTCAATAAGCTTCGGCTGGAAAGCCTGAATACCTAATCGGTGAAGCGTCGGGGCTCTGTTTAGCAATACAGGGTGTCCTTTAAGAACGTTCTCTAGGATATCCCATACCACTGGATCTTTGCGGTCCACAATTTTCTTAGCAGATTTCACTGTCTTCACTATTCCTCTTTCGATCAACTTACGGATGATGAAAGGCTTGAATAGCTCGGCTGCCATATTCTTAGGCAAACCGCACTCGTGAAGCTTAAGCTCAGGTCCTACTACGATTACCGAACGACCAGAATAATCCACACGCTTACCAAGCAAGTTTTGACGGAATCGACCTTGCTTACCTTTCAGCATATCAGAAAGGGACTTCAAGGCTCTATTTCCATCAGAACGTACAGCATTTACCTTCCTTGAGTTATCAAATAAGGAATCTACTGCTTCCTGAAGCATTCTTTTCTCATTTCTAAGAATCACTTCCGGTGCTTTGATATCGATCAATCTTTTCAGACGGTTATTACGGATAATCACCCTTCTGTAAAGATCATTCAGATCGGAGGTAGCAAAACGTCCGCCATCCAAAGGCACCAAAGGACGAAGCTCTGGCGGGATCACAGGAACCATTCTTACCACCATCCACTCTGGACGGTTCTCGATACGTGTTCTTGCATCACGGAATGCTTCCACCACTTTCAGCCTTTTGAGGGCTTCAGCTTTTCTCTGCTGAGAGGTATCCGTGGCTGCTTGGTGACGAAGGCTATAAGAAAGATCATCAAGATCAAGTCTTGACAATAACATTTCGATGGCCTCAGCACCCATTTTGGCGATGAACTTATTAGGATCATCGTCATCAAGCATTTGGTTTTCCTTTGGAAGCTTATCCATGATATCCAAATACTCATCTTCTGTCAGGAAATCCAGGTACTGCAGACCGTCTTCGGCTTTGATACCAGGATTGATGACAGCATATCGTTCGTAGTATACTATCTGATCCAATTTCTTGGTAGGAAGTCCAAGTAAGTAACCTATTTTATTAGGTAGAGACTTGAAATACCAGATATGCGCTACAGGAACAACAAGCTCAATATGGCCCATACGTTCTCTACGCACTTTCTTTTCGGTAACTTCCACACCACATCTGTCACAGATGATACCTTTATATCTTATGCGCTTGTATTTACCACAATGACACTCCCAGTCTTTCACAGGACCGAAAATACGCTCACAGAACAAACCACCCATTTCGGGCTTGTAAGTCCGGTAATTAATGGTTTCCGGCTGTGTCACCTCACCATGCGAACTATCAAGGATAGATTCAGGAGAGGCCAAACTAATAGTGACTCTGGAGAAGTCGTTGTTTAGTTTTTTATTTTTTCTGAACGCCATAATATGTTTTGAGAGTATGTTAAGGGCCTTGCGGCCCAAATGATTCTAAATTAGTCAAGAGTAATTTCCAGAGCCAAACCTCTAAGTTCATGAACCAATACGTTGAAGGATTCAGGAATATTCGGCTTCGGAAGGTTTTCACCTTTCACGATAGCCTCATAAGCTTTTGCTCTACCAATTACATCATCTGACTTAACTGTTAGGATCTCTTGAAGCACGTGCGACGCACCAAAGGCCTCAAGTGCCCAAACTTCCATCTCCCCAAAACGCTGACCACCAAACTGGGCTTTACCACCCAATGGCTGCTGCGTAATCAAAGAGTATGGCCCGATAGATCTAGCGTGCATCTTATCATCCACCAAGTGACCCAGCTTCAACATATAGGATATACCTACTGTTACCGGCTGATCAAATTTCTTACCCGTCAGACCATCATATAGATAAGTCCTTCCAAAGGATGGAAGGCCAGCTAGATCCAATTCAGCAGCTACTTCTTCGGTAGTAGCTCCATCAAATATCGGAGTCGCATATTTCTTACCTAAAATCTGTCCAGCCCAAGCAAGAACGGTCTCAAAGATCTGCCCGATGTTCATACGAGATGGTACACCTAGCGGGTTAAGCACGATATCCATTGGGGTACCGTCTTCTAAGAATGGCATGTCTTCATCTCTTACGATCTTAGCCACAATACCTTTGTTACCGTGACGACCGGCCATCTTATCCCCTACCTTCAGCTTACGCTTCTTAGCCACGTAAACTTTAGCCAACTGCACTATACCCGCAGGCAATTCATCCCCTACTTCAAGGGTAAATCTATCCCTCTTGAATCTACCAGAAATCTCGTTTCTAGTATTAGTATAGTTTTTCACTAACTGTTGTACCAAGCTATTGGTATGCTCATCGTCTGTCCAATCATCCAAGATGATATCGGAAATAAGATTCGCTTCCTCAGGAACATTATAATTACTCTCATCTCTGTAAGGATTCTTAGCAGGGAAGAGATTATTATCAATATTCTGGTGGTTAAACTTAACGCCTTTGGTGATGATCTCATCCCCAAATTTGTGCTTCACCGATAAGGAAACTTTTCCTTCTAGGATACCGACAAGCTTATTGATCATTTTAGCTCTTACTCCAAGCAATTCCTTGGCATAAGTTTGCTTCAATTTCTCAACCTCAGCTTTTGATTTGGCACGAAGGTCTTTATCTTTCTTCGGTCTGGAGAACAGCTTGGTCTCGATCACCACACCATTCAATGATGGAGAAGCTTTCAATGACGCATCTTTTACATCCCCAGCCTTATCACCAAAGATCGCTCTAAGCAGTTTCTCCTCAGGGGTAGGATCGGTTTCTCCTTTTGGAGTGATCTTACCAATGATGATATCTCCTTCTTTCAGCTCAGCACCGATACGGATAATACCGTTTTCGTCAAGGTTTTTGACCGCCTCTTCGGATACGTTAGGGATCTCAGAAGTCAATTCTTCCTCCCCACGCTTGGTATCTCTTACTTCCAACTGGAACTCTTCGACGTGAATAGAGGTGAAGACATCTTCACGAACTACACGCTCAGAGATTACGATGGCATCCTCAAAGTTATACCCTTGCCATGGCATATAAGCCACTTTAAGGTTTTTACCAAGAGCAAGCTCACCCTGATTGGTGGAGTATCCTTCTACCAATACCTGACCTCTGGTCACGCGCTGTCCTTTTAGCACTAGCGGTGTTAGGTTAATCGTGGTATCCTGGTTAGTTCTTCTGAACTTGATCAGGTCATACGACTTATATTCATCACTGAAGTTTACCAATAACTCATCATCAGTCAGGTCATACTTAACAGTGATCTTTTTAGCATCCACAAAATCAATTACACCATCAGCCTCAGCGATGATCAATGATCTGGAATCCACAGCAGCCTTCGCTTCCAATCCGGTACCTACAATAGGAGACTCGGCTTTCAGCAATGGTACTGCCTGACGCTGCATGTTTGAGCCCATCAATGCACGGTTAGCATCATCATGCTCCAGGAATGGAATCAATGATGCTGCTACAGATACAATCTGGTTTGGAGCAACGTCCATATAGGTGATCTCTTTCGGCTCCAATACTGGGAAGTCACCCTCAAAACGAGCCTTCACACGATCATTGACGAAAGTACCATCTACCTCAAGCGGCGCATTTGCCTGGGCAATATTATTATTATCTTCTTCTTCGGCAGTAAGGAACACGATATCATCGGAATTCATTCCTGCTTTACCTTCTCTTACTTTACGGTAAGGTGTCTCCAGGAATCCCATAGAGTTGACCTTTGCGTGTACACAAAGAGAAGAGATAAGACCAATATTAGGTCCCTCTGGAGTTTCGATAGTACACAGACGACCATAGTGCGTGTAGTGAACATCTCGAACCTCAAAACCGGCTCTTTCACGAGACAGACCACCTGGCCCCAAAGCAGACAGCCTACGTTTGTGCGTAAGCTCAGCCAATGGGTTGGTCTGATCCATAAACTGAGAAAGCTGGTTGGTACCAAAGAATGAGTTGATCACAGAAGAAAGTGTTCTTGCATTGATCAGGTCAACAGGCTTAAAGTCCTCATTGTCCCTTACGTTCATTCTTTCGCGGATGGTTCTGGCCATTCTAGCCAAACCAACACCAAACTGGCTATATAATTGTTCCCCTACAGTTCTCACCCTTCTATTGCTCAAGTGATCAATATCATCGACCACGGCTTTAGAGTTGATCAAACCGATAAGGTATTTTACAATACTAATAATATCCTCTGTGGTCAATACGATCTTCTCTCTCTCAATATCGAGACCGAGTTTTTTATTGATTCTGTAACGACCCACTTCACCAAGATCATATCTCTTATCGGAGAAGAACAATCCGTGGATTACTTCACGTGCAGTGGCTTCATCAGGAGCTTCGGTATTCCTTAGCTGACGATAAATCACCTCTACGGCTTCTTTCTCTGAGTTAGAGTTATCTTTTTGAAGAGTATTATAGATAATAGAGTAATCGGCGATATTCACATCATCTCTATGAAGGATGATGCTTTTGGCGCCAGATTCAAGGATAAGTTCGATATCCTCTTCAGAGAGTACGGAATCTCTTTCGAGCAGTACTTCATTACGATCGATAGAAACCACCTCACCAGTGTCTTCATCCACGAAATCTTCCACCCAGGTTCTAAGCACACGGGCAGCCAGTTTTCTACCGACAATTTTTTTAAGATTAGCCTTAGTGGCATCTACTTCCTCAGACAGTCCAAAAAGGTCCAGGATGGCTTTATCAGAACCATAACCGATGGCTCTAAGCAAAGTGGTAACCGGGAATTTTTTCTTTCTGTCAATATAAGCATACATGACATTATTAATGTCAGTTGCAAATTCTATCCAAGATCCTTTAAAAGGAATAATTCGGGCAGAATACAGTTTAGTACCATTGGTATGCTTGCTTTGGGCAAAGAACACACCAGGTGAACGGTGCAGCTGAGAAACGATTACCCTTTCTGCGCCATTGATAACGAAGGACCCTTTTTCGGTCATATACGGAAGGTTTCCTAGGAATACTTCCTGTTCGATAGTTTCGAAGTCCTCATTATCCTCATCAGAGCAAAGCAATCTAAGCTTCGCCTTCAAAGGAACAGAATAGGTCAAACCTCTATCAATACATTCACCCACGCTATATTTTGGGGGATCGACAGCGTAGTCGATAAATTCAAGGGTGAAATTTTCCCTGGAGTCACTAATAGGGAAATTTTCAGAGAACACCTTGAATAGCCCATCCTGTCTCCTTTTTTCCGCTGGGGTATCCAATTGGAAAAAGTCTTTGAATGATTGTAATTGGATATCAAGGAAATCGGGATAGTCTTTGACCACCTTAATAGATGAGAAACTTTTCCTTACGGGTTGATTCTGGATAGCCAAGGCAGTATATGTTTATAGTGATAATTATTAACTAAATGCGGCAATTTCCGCTTAGAATAGTGCAATTTTTAATTTGTGCACAAACAGGAAAAGACCTGACTTTAAAAGTCAGGTCTAATCAATAACCTCCATCTTAACAGATGAGGTTATTCAAATTATTTAAGCTCTACTTCAGCACCAGCTTCCTCAAGTTGTTTCTTAAGAGCTTCTGCTTCGTCTTTAGCGATACCTTCTTTGATTGCTTTAGGAGCTCCGTCAACTACTTCTTTAGCTTCCTTAAGACCAAGACCGGTCAATTCTTTTACCAATTTAACTACTGCAAGTTTCTGACCACCAGCAGCTTTCAAGATCACGTCGAAAGAAGTTTTTTCTTCTTCGCCAGCACCTTCAGCGCCACCACCGGCAACCATAACTGGAGCGGCTGCAGCAGCTGGTTCGATACCGTATTCTTCTTTCAAAATTTCGGCTAATTCACTAACCTCTTTCACAGTCAAGTTAACTAACTGCTCAGCGAATGCTTTAAGATCTGCCATTGTATTATTATTTAAAATTAACTGATTTTGTTACTAATTGATTTGAATAATATTATGATTCTCTTTCAGAAAGAGTCTTAACAAGCCCTGCCAATGTATTCTGACCACTTTGTAGTGCAGAGATAACGTTTTTGGCAGGAGATTGTAGTAATCCAATAACCTCTCCCAAGAGTTCTTCTTTGGTCTTCAGAGATGCCAGCATATCGAGATTTTCTTCTCCTATGATAACATCTGTGTCGATTGAAGCGGCTTTGAATTTAGGTCTAGTTTCCTTTTTACCTGCTTTCTTTCTGTATTCCTTAAGGACTTTAGCGGGTAAGCTTGCTGTTTCGTTAGCAAACATAATACCTGAAAATCCTTTAAGACTGTCGATTAATTCTGAGTAATCTGCTTCGAGATCTTCAAGGGCTTTTTTGATAAAAGTGTTTTTGTAAACACGATATTCAATTCCCTTATCGAAACACATTCTTCTGAAAGTATTTACCTGAGCAACACTGAAACCTGAAGCATCTGTGATATAGAAATGCGGAGTTCCTTTTAATTTCTCGGTAAGACTTTCGATTATAGCTTTCTTTTCCTCTCTAGTCATAATTATATACCTTGAATACTCCCCTTATCAATTGCAATCCCAGGAGACATTGTGCTGGACATATGAATACTTCTGAAGTAAGTACCTTTGGCAGAAGAAGGCTTCAACTTAGAAATTGTATTAATCAATTCCTGCGTATTTTCCTCGATCTTACTTGGTTCGAAAGACACTTTACCAACACTTGCGTGAATGATACCGAACTTATCAACCTTAAAGTCGATTTTACCACCTTTTACTTCTTTCACTGCTTTACCCACTTCAAGAGTAACAGTACCCGATTTAGGGTTTGGCATCAAGCCTCTTGGACCTAATACTCTACCTAATCTACCTACTTTCGCCATTACGTTTGGCATAGTGATGATAACATCAATATCAGTCCAACCGCCTTCGATTTTGGCAATATAGTCATCCAAGCCGACATAGTCAGCTCCAGCTTCCTTAGCTTCTTCTTCTTTGTCCGGCGTACAAAGTACAAGTACTTTCACGTCTTTTCCGGTACCATGAGGTAAGGCTACAACACCTCTCACCATTTGATCAGCTTTCCGAGGATCAACACCCAGACGGATGTCAACATCTACAGAAGAATCAAATTTAGAGTTAGTGATTTCCTTCACTATTGAAGAAGCCTCAGTAAGGGAGTACTGCTGGCTTGGGTCGTACTTAGAAAGAGCTTCTTTTTGCTTTTTTGTTAACTTAGCCATTTTTTTATATTTATTCCTCCCAAGGAGCTTTTCCTGAAACTGTGATTCCCATACTTCTCGCTGTACCTGCTACCATTTTCATGGCAGACTCTACCTTGAAGGCATTTAAGTCAGGCATCTTCACCTCAGCAATCTCTTTTACCTGATCCCAGGACACAGAGCCTACTTTCTTCCTGTTTGGTTCAGCAGAACCACTTTTGAGCTTCGCCGCCTCTAACAACATGATCGCTGCAGGAGGAGTTTTTACTACGAATTCAAAAGTCTTGTCCGAATAAATCGTAACAAGGACAGGTAGAACTTGACCCATTTTATCCTGAGTTCTAGCATTGAATTGCTTACAGAACTCCATGATGTTCAAACCCTTGGAACCAAGAGCAGGACCAACAGGAGGAGATGGATTTGCCTGGCCACCTTTCACCTGTAATTTCAGATAACCAGTAATTTCCTTAGCCATTTCCTAGTCTTGTTTTTCTACTTGCATAAAGTTTAACTCAACAGGGGTGTTTCGGCCGAATATCTTAACCATAACGTTAAGCTTTTTCTTCTCCTCAAACACCTCTTCTATTGTTCCCGCGAAACCACTGAAGGGACCATCCATTACTTTAACGGTCTCTCCCACTATAAATGGCGTATCAAGTTTCTCTGCAAACTCATCAATCCCTTCAACCCTACCTAAAATACGGTTGATCTCAGATTGTCGTAATGGCTCAGGGGTTTTGGAAGCTCCCCCAGCGTTTGCTCCTAGAAAACCGATAACTCCCGGGATACTAGTAATTACGTGATTGGCTTCACCATGGGACAGGTCCGCATTAACCAAAACATAGCCAGGAAAGAAGTTTCTCTCTCTGACTCTCTTTTTGCCATTGCGCATCTCATATACTTTTTCAGAAGGTATCAAAACTTCCGGAATAAAATCCTCAAGCTTTTGACGGGCAATTTCATTGTCCAAATAAGATTTGGCCTTCTTTTCCTGCCCAGCTACCACTCTGAGTACATACCATTTTTGCTCTGCCATCAGTAATTATTGATTCTAATTAGAATAAATCATAAAACCACTTCATGATGTTCTCAAAACCTAAATTAATTATTCCTATCACTAGGGCGAATATCATTGAGGCAACAAGAACCAGCACTGCATTGCTTTGCAATGAAGAATACTTTGGCCATGTAACCTTATTCTTCATTTCGTCTATTGACTCTACAACAAAGTTCTTTACGTTCATGGTTTGTGATTTTATAAGCACGGGCAGAGAGATTCGAACTCCCATCAACGGTTTTGGAGACCGCTATTCTACCATTGAACTATGCCCGTGTGTCTTTTACTTCCCCCAAAAGGGATTGCAAAAGTAACAAATTTTCTATAAAGAAACAAATGCGATCCTGAAATACTTCAGAACCGCATTTGTATTTTATCTACTCAGACTAAAATTAGTCTAAAATTTCAGTTACCTGACCAGCACCTACTGTTCTACCACCCTCACGGATTGCAAAACGAAGACCTTTCTCAAGGGCTACAGCGTTGATCAATGTTACTTCCATTGTGATGTTGTCACCTGGCATAACCATTTCAACATTCTCAGGAAGCATTACTTCTCCAGTTACGTCAGTCGTTCTTAAGTAGAACTGTGGACGGTATCTGTTGAAGAATGGAGTGTGACGACCACCTTCTTCTTTAGACAGAACGTAAACCTCAGCCTTGAAACGGGCGTGTGGAGTTACAGATCCTGGCTTACAGATGATCATACCTCTCTTGATTTGAGCTTTCTCAATACCTCTAAGCAATAAACCAACGTTGTCTCCAGCTTCTCCTCTGTCAAGGATCTTACGGAACATCTCAACACCAGTTACTGTTGACTTAAGGCCTTCAGCACCCATACCAATGATATCTACTGGATCACCAGAGTTGATTACACCTCTTTCGATTCTACCAGTAGCTACAGTACCACGACCAGTGATCGAGAATACGTCCTCTACAGGCATCAAGAAGTCTTTGTCAACTAGACGCTCAGGAAGTGGAATGTGGTTATCTACCGCATCCATCAATTCCATTACTTTCTCTTCCCACTTGTCTTCTCCGTTAAGAGCACCAAGTGCAGAACCCTGAATCACAGGAATGTTGTCTCCGTCGTAATCGTAGAAAGAAAGTAATTCTCTTACTTCCATGTCCACAAGCTCAAGAAGCTCAGGATCATCTACCAAATCAACTTTGTTTAAGAACACTACTAGTGCAGGTACACCTACCTGACGAGCTAGAAGGATGTGTTCTCTTGTTTGAGGCATCGGTCCATCAGTGGCAGCAACTACAAGAATTGCACCGTCCATCTGCGCAGCACCAGTAACCATGTTTTTCACATAATCAGCGTGACCAGGACAGTCAACGTGAGCATAGTGTCTTGCTTCAGTTTGGTACTCTACGTGAGAAGTGTTGATAGTGATACCTCTTTCTTTCTCTTCTGGAGCGTTATCGATAGAAGAGAAGTCTCTTAGTTCAGAAAGACCTTTTCTAGCCAGTACAGTTGTAATGGCAGCAGTCAAGGTAGTCTTACCGTGATCGACGTGACCAATAGTACCGATATTTACGTGCGGTTTGGAACGGTCAAAGGTTGCTTTTGCCATGCGTGAAAATCCTCTGTTTAGTTAATGATATGAATTAGTTAAATTTTGCTAATGCCATTGAGCCAACGACGGGATTTGAACCCGTGACCTCTTCCTTACCAAGGAAGCACTCTACCCCTGAGCTACGTCGGCTGATAACATTTATTATCTACGCCTTAAAATAAGCATAGAGCGGGAGACGAGGCTCGAACCCGCGACCTGCAGCTTGGAAGGCTGCCGCTCTACCAACTGAGCTACTCCCGCTTATTACTACTCTATGTATTCCTCTATTTCCTATCCAGTACATCCTCGCAGACTTCCCAGAACCAACTAAGACCTGTATCTTAGCCAAAATATACCTACCAAAATCTTAGAAAAGAATCTTAACCATTGACTGTATTCTCAATCGTCGCCTTCCTTTTTGAAAAACTTCTCCAGTATAATTCTCACAAATTTAATAAAAACTTTGAGAATATAAAGTGTGGGGGAAACAGGATTCGAACCTGTGAAGACATAAGTCAACGGATTTACAGTCCGTCCCAGTTGGCCGCTTTGGTATTCCCCCTTTACATTATTTCAATTCGCTAAGCTCTTCGTAGAACACTTTTGTTCTTTTTTGTTTGTCTTAACGGATGGCAAAATTATACCCTTTTCTGAAACATTCAAAATATTGGGCAAAAATTACTGAAGTTTTTTTTACCTTTTTAATTAAGCTTTTCGTAATCAGCCAATTAATTTTCATCTAAGTACGGAAAAATAAAATACTCCTCTCCTGACTTTATCGACTCATCTGCCTCCTGACCGTATATCTTCTTCAACTTATCCAATACTCCCTCCTCGTCTACAAAGCCAAATAAGGACTGAAATGCCGCCAAACGAATATAGGGCTGAGTCGCTTCAGTCGCCAAATCTACTAAATTATTCACTGCTTCCATCGTCCCTTCCTCTGGCATCACCACAAAATAATCAGCATAATAACCGATCAGATAATACAGGGACTGCCCCTCTGTCTCCGAAATCTTCTCATGTAGCCAGGCTCCCTTGCCCGGCACTCGCTCTCTGGTATAGTAATCCGCCAAAGGGACAATCATCCGAATATTCCCCTCCTCCTCAAATGAGGCCGCCGTAAGCGCCTTAGGAATGCCAGTACCCGATGAAGTCAATAAGCCCTCCAACGCAGCTCCCGCTACATAATAAGAGGAATCCTCCACCCATATCATATACTGACTGCTATAATCCTCCTGTCCATAGGCCACCAGCCAATCTATCGCCGTGGCTCGCACCCCATTATTCGGGTCCGTAGCCGCCAGCTCTTCCACCTTCGCCTCCAAACCTGCATCAGCTATAGCCTCTCCAAAATGCTGCAAACTCCGCTCCCTGATCGCCCAAAACTCATCACCTAAAGACCGCTCCATTATCCCCCGAGATAAACCATACTGTGCCAAACTATCTAAGGCCTCATACCTGGAGACGCCAAATTGAGATTCCATAAACTGCTGCTTATAGTAGTCCTGACCATAAGACCCTCGCTTCTTTGCCAGCAAAACCTTGGCCTCATCAAAGTAAACCGCCGTTACAGAATCCTTATTCTCCAAGGCAAACTGCTTTACCTTCCTGTCCAAAGTGAACTTCCGCGAATAACGCTCTCCTCCACTATACCAGCTTAGCTCAAAAGGAATAATATACAAGGGACTGGACTCCAGATCCTGCTCCTGACTCACGGTCACCAGCACATTACCGGGCTCGCTATAATCCATCCGGACCACCAATTCGGGATGGCCTGAAGACAAAAACCATTGATCAAAAAACCAATTTAAATCCTTACCACTTACCTCCTCCATCGCCAGCCGTAGGTCATGAATCTCCACCGACTCCAGGGCATGCTGAGTCAAATAAAAGTTTAGCCCTTCAAAAAAGGCCTCATCCCCAAGGTAATTCCGCAACATATGCAGCACCCTCCCGCCCTTGGCATAGGAGTGATTGTCAAACATGTCCTCATTATGCTCATAATCAAAACGAATCAAATCTACCTGCTTCTCCTCGGCCTCATAAAAATAACTTTCCATCTCCCCTATATAGTGTAAATCCGCCGCATCCCGCCCCTCATCAAAACTGTACCATAAATACTCTGAATAATTAGCGAAAGCCTCATTTAAGGGCAAATTAGACCAGGACTCCGTGGTCACATAATCCCCAAACCAGTGATGAAACAGTTCGTGAGCAATAATTCCATCAAACTCACTATCAATAGCCTCTTTAGCCGTCATATTGAGATCCTCCATAAAAATGGACACGGTGGTATTTTCCATTGCACCGGACACAAAATCCCGAACTACCACTTGATCATATTTCGACCAAGGGTACTTCACTCCTAATAATTCAGAAAAGTAAGCAAGCATTCTCGGGGTATTTCCAAACACTTTCTTGGCCCCTTCGGCATAGTCCTGCTCCACATAATACCCCAAAGGGATACCTTCCCACTGATCTTCTATTCGGTCAAAATCCCCTGCGGCAAAGGCTACTAAATAGGGCGCATGTGGCAGATCCATCCTCCAATAGTCAGACCGGGTACCATCAGCATTTCTTGTCTGCGATACCAGTTCTCCATTACTTATTGTGGTCCACTGATCGGGTACCCTTAGCTTAAGGGCATGTGTGGCCCTCTCATTTGGGGCATCAATGGTGGGAAACCACTTAGAATTATGATCGGTCTCTCCCTGAGTCCATACCTGCCTCACCTCAGTACCATCGCCAGCCGAAGGTATAAAATAAAGCCCCTGGGTATCAGTAATGGCCGCACTTCCATTTCCGGCATTTCGGCTAGGGTGCGCAGTATATTTAATCATTACTCGTAGGGTATCCTCTTTGGTAAAGGTCTGGGGAAGGTAAATTTGCAGCTTTTGGCTGTCGTACCTGAAGTTCAATTCCAATGAGTCCGTCCTTAGCAGCCTCACCGAATGCACATCAAAATCCTGCGCATCAAGAATAAGGGTATTCTGGGGATAAAAATAGGGTTTAAGAGAGAGAATCGCCGTCCCGAGGACGGTTTGTGCCTTCAAGTCAAGGGCGATATCCAAATCACTATGCAGTAAATCGAAGTCTCTTTCTGGGCTGGGCTTATACTGCTCTATAGCCTGCTCCAAAGTCGCTACCCGCTCCTCTTCGCCCATCGGTTTCTGCGCTGGCGAAGGAGCCAGCTCCTCAGTATTCGGAGTTTGGGTGATCTGTGAGGGGGTTTTGCACGAGAAAACAAGTCCTGTGGCCAAGGCCAATATCAAAGAGAATTTATAATTCATAAAATCCTATTCAAGATAAAATTGTATATTGAAAACTAAATTTAGTCAAATGTACTCAGTAAGCATCAACGAAGAAAATTTTAGTATTGAGCAACAAGGCGATGATTTTTTGATCAACGGCGAGCTTGCCAGCCTTTCGATCACGGCTATAAACGACCGGCGCTTCCAGGTCATCAAGGATCAGCAAGCCTACGAAGTGGAGCTCCTCTCCAAGGTGCCTGAGGAAAATAAAATCACCTTAAAGATTAATAATAAGACGGTGGAGGTGGGCATAAAGGATAAGATGGCCTTACTATTAGAGAAGTTGGGGATGAATGGATCGGTCGCTCCGGCCAGCGCAGAAGTACGAGCTCCCATGCCTGGACTGATACTGGAAATACAGGTGAAAGTCGGTGAAGAGGTCACTGTAGGACAGCCCCTGCTTATCTTGGAAGCGATGAAAATGGAGAATATTATCAAGTCCCCACAATCGGGAACGATCAGTTCTATACTGGCAACGAAAGGCAATAGCGTAGAAAAAAACCAGTTATTGGTACAATTTTAGGTGGTTTTCCTTAGTTTTCTGACAGCAAGAAATTATATTTGTCGAGTTTATCTATTCTTTAATAAATACAGAAAAAAGGCGCTCTGTCAACCAACTTTACATTATGAAATACAAACGAATTTTGCTAAAACTCAGTGGAGAAGCTTTAATGGGAGCCAATGGCTATGGAATTGATTCCAACAAATTGAAGCAATACACCGAGGAGATCAAAAAAGTGAAAGACCTAGGCGTGGAGCTTGCCATAGTCATCGGTGGCGGCAACATTTTCCGAGGCGTTCAGGGTGAGAAAGTCGGAATAGACCGAGTACAAGGCGATTATATGGGCATGCTGGCCACATTGATCAACGCTATGGCTTTGCAAAGCTCCCTAGAGCAAAACGGCCTGTTTACCAGATTAATGTCAGGAATCAAGATCGAAAGTGTGTGTGAGCCATTTATCCGTCGTAGAGCGATTCGTCACCTTGAAAAAGGCCGAATAGTGATCTTTGGCGCTGGTATAGGCAACCCTTACTTCACCACCGATTCCACCGCCAGCCTCAGGGCTATCGAAATCGAGGCCGATGTGGTCCTCAAAGGTACAAGAGTAGATGGTGTGTACACCGCTGATCCTGAAAAGGACAAAAACGCAACAAGATATACCAATATCTCCTTCCAAGAAGTGTATGAGAAAAATCTCAATGTCATGGACATGACCGCCTTTACCCTCTGTCAGGAAAACAACTTGCCGATTATCGTGTTTGATATGAACAAAACCGGAAACCTCCAGAATTTGGTAAAAGGAGAAGAAGTTGGTACCTTGATTACCTCAAATTAAGACTATTTAAGATACAGATAAAAGATGGAAGAGATACAGTTAGAGCTGGATGCTGCACAAGAGCAGATGCAAAAGGCAGTGGATCATACTGCCAGTGAACTATTAAAAATCAGGGCCGGCAAGGCCATGCCTAACCTCTTGGATGGCATCATGGTAAATTACTATGGCGCACCAACTCCTATCGCTCAGGTGGCTTCTATAAATACCCCTGACGCCAGGACACTATCTATCAAACCTTGGGAGAAAAATCTGATTGGTGAAATCGAAAAATCAATCATCAACTCTGACTTGGGGCTTGCCCCTCAGAACAATGGGGAGATGATCATGCTTACCATTCCACCACTTACCGAAGAACGTCGTAGAACACTCGTAAAACATGTGAAAAACGAATGCGAAAATGGTAAAATCAGCGTACGTAGTGCTCGTAAAGAATGTAACGACGGCCTCAAAAAACTCCAAAAAGAGGGTGCAGCTGAGGACGATGTGAAGCGCGCAGAAGATAAAGTGCAAAAATTAACCGATGATTACTCTACCAAGATTGACGGTCTCTACGAGAAGAAAGAGGCTGAAATCATGAAAGTTTAATCCTCCTGGTTTTTCCTACTACTATTCAAAAAAGCAGCTGATTTCTCAGCTGCTTTTTTTGTTCCTTAATCTTATTCAATCTCCTGCTTCTCCACCAGAACTAATCCCCGGACCCTATAGTAATGAACGTCGCCACACCGAGACGCAGGCCTCCCCGAGAATATTCCCCATTCTCAAATCCAGCACCCATCTCTACCCTGAAAACCCTAAATAGGTTATCCAAAGAATAGCCCAGCTCCCAATAATGTGGGGAATACTCGGTCTTAAGGTAATTGAGGAATAGGTTTTCTTTAACCCCCGAAAACCGTAAAATGGGCAGTTGAGTGAACAAAAATTTCCGGAATTGGTAATGTATGAGGCCACTTATATAGTTGCTCTGGGTGCTAAAATCATAATAATCCAAAAACCGATAATTACCGACCGTTCCCATGCTTGTAAATAAGGTTCTATTGCCTCCAAAATGAGCATAATCCATAAAGTAAACCTTATTATTATTCAGGAATCCCCCCGCCCGGATATTAAAATTCAGATCCCCGCTCACCCCAAATTCTATGCTATGCTTCACGCCTAAAGCCCAGCGGTCAAAATCAGCGCTATTCTCCCCCAAGCCTATATTAGAAAAACCCTTGGCATACTCAAATTTTATAGCGGGTACCGATTGGCTTAAAGGGTATTTCACTCCATTGCGCATATAGTATTTTATCCCCGGCCTCCAAGTCAGCTCTGCCTCAATCACTAGCGATTCATTGGCAGAAAATGCATCAGGACCAGCCTCTATATTGACAGGAGTATTGGAAGAATATCCTCTTCCTTCCTTATTATAAAAACTGTAATTAGAGTGATTTTCCAAAGGCCCTCTATCCGCATACATCAAGTTTACCTTATATGAAAAAGCGTCCTTTGGCCGATGTTCAAAATAAAGTCGAACAAATTGCTGCTCATAAAGCTTCATATAATTTTGGCGCAGTAATAAGGAATAGGCTGCATTAATTAATTCGCTGATGGGCTGGTCCCCATTATATTGATAAATATATTTACCTGCACTCAAGCCATATTTAAGATTGCTCCGATCGTGGGTCCACTGTTTATAAAAGTCCATGGTACCATACCAGGTTTTGCTCGTAAAGCCGTACCTCAGTTCCGGGCTGATTTTCCATGAATAAGACTTATTTAATAAGGAGTCTTTTCGTTCTACCTGATAAAAGCCTCCCAATCCCATCTTAAACCCTTCAACAGTATTGAAAGAAAAACGAGTCCAATTGCTTGCAAAGCCTATCGACCTTCCAGCTCCCAGGAAGTAGGTCCGTCCTCCAAGGATATCCAGCGGTTTAAATTTCTTCTTGGCCATATCCGCTAAGGAATCAATATCACTGACTTTTGCCGCCTCTATCATGGCCAGGCTGTCATCTCTGTGGTATCCCTGGATTTCTTTATCAGTTAATTTTACGGGACGAATACTATCCCAATACACCTGACTACGCTCCTTTGCTAAACTATCAATGGTATAATTTCGAATCACGGCCACCTCCGGATCTTCCCTTTCTTTGATTTCCTCCTTTTCATATTCCCTGATAAGCTTTCTGAAATCCTTACGGGTCATCTGGCTTGACTCTGCAAGTTGGGCCACGGCATTTTTCTCACTTTTGAAGGAGCTCACTTCATCAGGGATATCCTCTACCTTTTCGTCTAAGATCTCAGTTTCGGCTATTAAATCAGGATTAAGCGTCAGCTTATAGTCTCTGGTGGAAGCCAGGTATTTATAGTGCCCGGCAAAGCCGAAAAAGCTGCCTCCAAAATTATATACATGAGTCAAAGGCATCCACACCTTATCCTGCACGGGAGCATACTGCTGCGTTACGCTCACATCAAACCCCATAATAGAGGTCTTTAGGTCCAGACTATGAATAGCCCATAACTCCTCAATAATATAAATATACCCCTCAAAAACCTGCTCCCCTTTGGATCTTGGCGTGACTTTGATTTTATTGACCATCACTCCATGGTCAAAGAAGGTTCCTTCATGCTTAAATCGATAATATGAAAAAGCATACCGTGCCAAAGGCGAGACGGCCTCATTTACCTTGTCAGCGTAAAATGAAGCCCCGATATAGGGCGCAGGGGAAGCTTGATTGTTTTCGCCGGCAGACCTCATACTGATCACTTTTTCCGTAAGCTCATTGGCTTGGCGAAAAGTAATCTCCGACACAGACTCGGAAGTATAGGCCTCATTGAGCGCTAAGCCCTCCTCTTTTAGCTTTTTCTTGAGAAAAAAGGGAGCATCGGTGAGCTCTCCAGTGCCTTTGATATAGACCTTCATAGAGTATTCGTCCACCTGAAGCCGATGGTACTTGGCCTTGCTAATGGCCTTTCGCATGACCGTTAAGGCCGGATCTTCTGCACCACCTTTCACCTCAACCTCCTCCATGGCATAGGTTTGAGCAGTCAGTTTGATTTCTAAGGAAACCCATTCCTTGGAGATTTCCACTGATTTTTGGAGGGTTTCATAGCCAAGATGTCTGATGATAATATCATAATTCCCTGGAGCAAGTGGGTATTCAAATTCACCGGATTGGTTGGTGGGTATGCCATCATTAAGGTTTCGGACAAATACGGATGCGTAAGCGATGGGAGTTCCATCTGTCTCTATAATCCGCCCTCGTATCCCCTGGCCAAATAAAGACCTGCTATCAAGGCATCCAATGACTATAATTAGTAGGCTCAGGGACAATAAAAATTTTTTCATCAATTCCATATTTTTTGACATGGAAAAATTAGTAATAATATTCAACAAGTAGGCTTAAGGCGGGTTGCTTTGACATTATTTAACTATTTCAAGCCATATCCTGTCAAAAATAGAAATTACGCTTTACCGAAGAAGAAGGGTTTCATTCTGAAATAAAAGGCGCTTGAAAAATGTAAGGCATAAAAAAAGCTTCCTAAGAAGCTGTAAAACAAAGAACGGACAGCCAATAGCTGCCAATTCTTTCCAATTATTTAAACCTTACGCAATAAATATAGCTTGGTCCGTAAAATTTTCAAAATTAAACCGCATGTAATTCCAAAGCCTAATACTTATCACTACAGAAAGGTAAATGCTTCCATGAAAAGAGCTCTCCATACCTCGCCACCAACCTACTCACAATCAATATCTTACCATCTATTCATTTAATAAAATAGTAAGAGCAGTTTTAATTCTTCATGAAATTGACCACTATTTTTATCCTGCAAAAGGGCTTTGAATAGGCTGTATAGTCCTATAAAGAGTTTGAATTGCAGAACTAATTAAATAAAACTTGTAGAAAACACAATATTAGAGTTTCGAAAGGCAGCAATCGTTTCCGACTTATAAATTGGCAAATAACCATCACTTCTTTTACGATTAACCTAAAAAATAATATTAAATACTAGTGAAAATGTAAACCTACGCACCAAAGGTTCAAAATAAGATATTGCATTTCTCATGATTTACAGCCAATTTAGTAAAACATAAACCCGGATCATGCCTCAGGCATTATCATAACCTACTCACTACCAAATTATCTTTATCCGTCGAAAAAGCGTGAAAAAGATATAAAGTGTATTTTTAACAATTTTATTATCAGTAGTTTACTGATAATGCTAAGTTATTTTTCGGGTTTTGTGGATAATAAATAAACCATTTAAAAAAACCCACATGACTCAAACTTTACGAAAGTTCAGAGTCCTTATGCTGAGCCTTTTATTGATTGCCGGATGGCAAGCAATGGCATATGGACAGGGGCGCGAGGTGACCGGAACGGTCATTTCCGCTGAAGACAAATTACCACTACCAGGCGTATCAGTCCTGATAGAGGGAACCACCCGCGGTACCGTCACAGACCTTGACGGTAAATTCAGCATCAACCTAAACCAGGGAGATGCAGTACTCACCTTATCATTCATTGGCTTCGAGACGCAAAATGTAGCGGTAGGCAATAAGAACGAAATCTCTGTCACCTTACAGATGGACATGCAATCCATGGATGAGGTGATCGTGGTAGGTTACGGTGAGCAAAAGAAAGAGACCATTACAGGAGCAGTAGCAGCCGTCAAAGGCGCCGATCTTGCCAAATCTCCAGCCACGAATATCTCCAACTCCATCGCCGGAAGAATGTCCGGTGTGGTAGCGGTAAATAGAAGTGGTGAACCAGGAAATGACGGCTCTGGCTTACGTATCCGGGGATCAAATACCCTTGGTAATAATGATGCCTTGATCGTAATCGATGGGATCCCTGCACGTGCAGGAGGATTCGAAAGGTTAAATCCAAACGATATAGAAAGCATCTCGGTATTGAAAGATGCCTCTGCGGCCATCTACGGTTCTAGGGCGGCCAATGGCGTGATCCTCGTGACCACCAAGCGTGGTCGATCAGGCAAGCCGGAATTGTCCTACCAGTTTAACCAGGGATGGGCTCAGCCTACCGTACTGCCTGATATGGCCAATGCTGCGCAGTACACCGAAATGCTCAACGACCTTAGCGTCTATGAACTTCCAGTGGATGAATGGGCTGATGCAAATCAAGCTTACAAAACTACCGGTGTATATACACGCCCTGACGGACAGGAAAGAGCAGCACCATTCTCCCCTGATGATATCGCCGCTTATAAGGCAGACAATGACCCGTGGAATTATCCCAATACCGATTGGTATGGCGCTACGCTCAAAAACTGGTCGCCACAGGTAAAACATAATTTGCAGCTGATCGGCGGAAGTGAAGACGTAAAGTATCTAGCTTCCCTAGGCTATCAAAATCAAGATGCCTACTATAAAAATGCCGCTACAGGATATAAGCAATACGACCTTAGAATCAACCTTGACGCAAAGATCAACGACTATATCAGTGTAAAACTGGGTGTACTTGGTCGTGAAGAATACAGACATTATCCTACAAGAAGTGCAGGAGCCATCTTCCGTATGCAGGTACGAGGAAAGCCTCATCAGCCTGCATATTGGCCAAACGGACTTCCGGGACCAGATATCGAAAATGGTGAAAACCCAGTGGTCATCACCACCAACGCCACCGGATATGATCGTGATAAAAGAGATTACTTCCAGTCAAACGGTGAGTTAACGATCAAAATCCCTGGAGTAGAGGGCCTGAAATTTGTCGGTACCGCTGCGGTGGATAAACTCTCCAGAGGGATCAAAAGATGGGAGATTCCATGGACTCTATACGAAAGAGGAACTGGATTCGAAGCAGATGGTGTGACGCCGGTGTTGGTGCCAAGTAAAAGAGGCCCTGCTGAACCACGTCTTCGTCAGCAACAATACAACCAATTGAATATCCTCCTTGGTGGGGTGATGTCCTACGAAAAGGTATTCAATGAAGACCACAGCCTAAATATCCTTGCGGGTACTAATAAGGAAACTGAAGAAGGTGATAATTTCTGGGCTTTCAGAAGGTATTATATTTCTGACAACCTCGATCAGCTATTTGCCGGTGGTGATAAGGAAAAAGATAATGGCGGAGATGCCTATGAAAGAGCAAGGCTAAACTACTTTGGCCGGGCAGCTTATAACTATAAGGAAAAGTACCTGGCAGAATTTCTATGGAGATATGATGCTTCTTATATTTTCCCGGAGGACACTCGATATGGCTTCTTCCCAGGCATCATGATGGGATGGGTAGCTTCTGAGGAAGACTTCTTCAAAAATGCCCTTCCAGGACTTGAATTCTTCAAAATCAGAGGTAGCTGGGGACAGATGGGGAATGATCAAATTTATTTTGATACCAATGGAGACGGTACCCAAACCCTTCAGGAATACCAATTCCTGGCCACTTATGGCTTTGGTTCTTATATCATTGATGGCACAGAAACGAAAACACTCTATGAAACGAGAGTTCCAAACACCACCATCTCCTGGGAAATCGCCAATAACTCCAATATTGGGATCGAAGGTCAGCTGATGGATGGCAAGGTATTCTTCGAATTGGATTACTTCTATAATAAAAGAACCAATATCCTATGGAGAAAAAATGCTTCTGTACCACAGACTACCGGGATTTCATTACCTGCGGAGAATATCGGCGAAGTGGCCAACTCCGGGGTTGATTTCCAAATCGGTTATAGAAACAGAACCGAAGGTGGCTTTAATTACTCCATTAGTGCCAACGGTGGCTATGCTAAGAATAAGATTCTTTTCTGGGATGAAGCTCCTGGAGCTCCAGACTGGCAAAAATCAACTGGCAAGCCGATGAATACATTCCTGGTTTACCAGTATGACGGGGTATTCCCTGACCAAGCGTCCATCGATGCAGAGAATCTAGACTACTCTTCCATCACCAATGACCTTCGTCCAGGTGATATGAAGTATGTGGATTATAATAATGACGGAGCCATCACACCTGATGATCGGGTGAGAATGGATCAGAATAATATCCCAATGTTCCAGGGAGGAATTAACCTGACAGCGAATTACAAGAACTTTGACTTAGCCATACTAATTCAGGGAGCCTTCGGTGCCAGACAATATATCAGTGCTGGAGAATCCGGAAATATCGGAAACTACTTCCTTGACATATATGAAAACCGCTGGACCGTAGAAAATCCTAGTTCGGTAGATCCTCGTATTGCCAATCGTAGTGATCAATATTATTCCAACGGAAACACCTATTGGTTTAGAAGTGCGGATTATATCCGTCTAAAGAACTTCGAGATAGGCTATACCTTACCAATGGAAATAGGCGAGAAAATCGGAATGAAAAACCTAAGGCTATTTGCCAATGGACTCAACTTGTTCAATTTCATGAACAAGCTAGGAATTATGGATCCTGAGTCAGACGCCTCCACAGGCCAATACTACCCACAGGCTCGGGTAATCAATACAGGTCTATCGGTAACATTCTAATCACTAAAGGACTTAACTATGAATATCATAAAAACAACAACCTATATCTGCGTGATAGCGGTCAGTTCATGGATCTTACCTTCCTGTAGCGGGGACTTTGTGAATACAAAGCCTTTGGATCAGGTATTGGGTGAAGAAGTTTGGGAAGACCCCGCTCTGGCAGAAGCAGCAGTTACCGGAATATACGCCGGTCTTGGAAACGGAGGTTTTGACGAGCAGATGCTAGCCTCTCTGACTGACGAGGCGATGTTTACCCACCCGGGTAGAGGCATCACCACCATCACCGAAGCTCGGTCAAACCCTGCGGACATTGGCTGGGTAAATAATACTTTGGCCTGGGGCAATATGTACTCGTATATTCGAGCCGCCAATGTGGCGATCGATAACCTCGCCGAGCCGGCTTTCTCCGATCAGGAATTGGCTGATCAGCTGATGGGCGAAGCGAAGTTTATGCGAGCTTATTATAATCATCAACTATTACGCTATTTCGGAGCCTTCCCCATTGTGGACGTAGCTTATAAACTTGGAGAGGAATCCTATGATATCCCAAGAAACACCTGGGAAGAATGTATCAATCATATCATAGAAGACCTGGATGATTCTGCTGGCCTATTGGCTGGGAAAAACATGCAGTCAGGTCGTACCAACCAAATCGCAGCTATGGCTCTAAAAGCACGTGTGCTTCTGTATGCCGCCAGTGATCTTCATGATGTCCCTACCGCTTCGGCGAAGTCAAGCACAATCAGCAGCTATTCAAACCCCGAATACATCGGCTATACTACCGGTGATCGTATGAGTAGATGGCAACAAGCCAGGGATGCCGCCAAAGCGGTGATGGATATCGATGATGGAAACCTGCTGAACTTAAGTGCTCCAGTATCCCATGAGGAAGGTATTGCGAACTATATGAATAATTCACTTTCCAGAAATGGTGGGGAGAATGAGCTAATCTTTGCACGCTACTTCATCAATGCCAAGCAGGAAAACGGTGGCCGTCAAGGTCTGTTTAACGGTCCCAACGGCTATAATAACTGGGCAGGAAACAGCCCTATCCAGCTATTAGTGGATGATTATGAGATGATGGACGGAACGGAATTTGACTGGGATAATTCCGAGCATGCTTCGGCTCCTTACGAAAACAGAGATGCCAGATTCTATGCTTCCATCCTATATGATGGCTCGCAGTGGAAACCTAGATCCTCCGCCAACCAGCCAAGAGATCCACTGGGCCAGATCCAATCTGGAACCTATGAGGTGGTAGTGGACGGTAAGAAGGTTGTCCACTTTGGACTGGACACTCGTAATAGCCCAATTGAAGATTGGAACGGATCCTATACAGGATATTATGTTCGGAAATTCACCGATCCAAATCCTAATATAGTGGATCAAAATACCTGGCAAGAGATCCCTTGGCCTTTCTTGAGATATACTGAGGCCGTACTGAACTATGTGGAAGCCTGCTTAGAACTCGGCCAGGAGGAAGAAGCGAGAATTTGGCTTAACCGTATCCGATATCGCGTGGGAATGCCTGCCATCACCGACTCTGGTGAAGCTTTGGTAGAGCGCTATCGCAATGAAAGAAGAGTGGAGCTAGCCTACGAAGAGCATAGATACCACGATACGCGCCGCTGGATGATCGCTGAAGAAACCCTGGGCCGTAAAGCAAATGGAATCAATATAGTGGGCGCATTCAAGCCAGGCAAAACCGCGGACCTTTACCGCTATGATCCCACTGTCTATGATTACTCCTATGATGTATTCCTGATTGATCCAGGAAAAGAAAATAGAATGTGGCTGGACAAAATGTATTTCTTGCCTATTCACAGGGATGAAATGAACAGAAACAGTCTGCTTATCCAAAACCCTGGATACACAAATTAACCTTCAACCTATTTGATCTATTACATTAGAGAATCTATACCTCAATACTCAAAGAGGTATAGATTCTTTTTTTTATATTTAAACTTGAATAGGCTTTCAGGAGGAAAACAACACTACCTGGGAGGATGATCCTCCGATAGGAAACTAACCTCTTCCTTTCCATCCCATTATTCTTACTCCCTAAACCATCACTTATTGATTTTCATAAACCAATAATCTCTAATTGACTAACAGAGGCATTTCCTGAAACTATGCTGGCCACTAACCCAATATTATGCAAAAAATCTACCCAAAATTAATTTACCTACTCACCCTAATCCCCTTAGCCTTTGCCTGCTCCCCAGAGGAAAAAGTGGAAGAGGCCCAACCTAAGGCTGCTGAGGCTACACTTTTCGAATTGGCCAGTCCAGCCCAGTCGGGAATCACTTTCCAAAACAAGCTGATAGAAGGCCTCAACACCAATGTACTGATGTATGAGTATTTCTATAATGGCGGCGGCGTGGCCATTGGTGACCTGAATGGTGATGACCTGGATGATATTTACTTCACCGGAAATATGAGTCCAAACAAGCTATACCTTAATCGTGGAAATATGCGTTTTGAGGATATTACTGAAGCCACCAGCACTGCGGGAAGGCCTGGTCCCTGGAAGACGGGTGTCACCATGGCGGATGTGAATGGGGATGGTCTATTGGATATATATGTATGCTATTCAGGAAATCTAAGTCCCGAAAAGCGAAAAAACGAATTATATATCAACGAAGGACCTGACCAAAATGGACTGCCAAAATTCTCAGAACAGGCCGAAACTTACGGCATTGCCAGCACCGCCACCAGCACCCAGGGAGTATTCTTCGACTATGATCGAGACGGTGACCTTGACCTATTTTTATTAAACCATAATCCTAAATCACTTCCTATCCTGGACGAGGCGAGCACCGCCGCAATCATGAAAATGGAAGATCCTGCAGGTTCCCAGCTATTTCGCAATGATTCGGGGAGATTCATAGAAGTCACCAAAAAGGCAGGGATTCATAATTCCGCCTTGTCCTATGGACTAGGGGCAGCAATGGCTGATATCAACGGGGATGGATGGACCGATATCTATGTCGGAAATGACTATACCGCCCCGGATTATCTCTATATGAATAATGGCGATGGAACCTTCAGCGATAAGCTGGACCAGTCCATGGGACATACCTCCCACTTCTCGATGGGCAATGACATCGCTGATATTAATAATGACGCCCTTCCAGATATCATCACCCTGGACATGCTGCCAGAAGAAAACCGTCGGCAAAAACTCCTCATGGCCCCCGACAATTACGAGAAGTTTGACTTTAAAGTAAAGGCAGGCTTTAACCACCAATACATGAGAAATATGCTTCAGGTAAATAATGGGAATGAGACTTTCAGCGAAATAGGTCAACTTTCCGGCATATCCAATACAGACTGGAGCTGGTCTGCTCAGTTTGCGGATTTTGATAATGACGGCTGGAAGGACCTATATATCACCAATGGCTACCTGCGAGACTATACTAATATGGATTTCCTGAAGTTTATGGGCGACTATGTCCAAAACAATGATGGAAATATCCGACGGCAAAATGTCCTTGACCTGGTAAAGCAAATCCCAGCCTCCAACTTGCATAACTATATCTTCAGCAATAATGGCGACCTGACCTTTACCAATGCCAGCCAAAAATGGGGTCTTGACCATGCTTCCAATAGTAATGGAGCGGCTTATGCAGACTTGGATAATGATGGCGACCTCGACTTGGTCGTAAATAATATCAACCAAGATGCTTTTCTGTTTGTAAATCAAAGTAGTCGTTTATTTGAAAACAATTTTCTAAAAGTCCAACTTAAGGGAGAAAACCACAACACTTATGGCCTGGGAGCCAAAATCAGCCTTTATCATAAAGGTCAAATTCAGTATTTGGAGCAAATGCCAACTAGAGGCTACCAGTCTAGCGTTTCCCCAGTGTTGCATTTTGGTTTAGGGTCAATCTCAGCGATCGACTCTTTACAGATACTCTGGCCATCTGGCAAAGCACAAACACTGACGAAGATAAAAGCAAACCAAACATTAACGCTTGAAGAAGGCAAATCCGGCAAAATTCCACCTCCAGAAAATCGTCAGGCAGCGCCTATCTTTGAGGAAGCGATTCCCTTGGTATCGGTCTCGCTCACCAGCAACACCATCAACGACTTCAAAAGGCAGCCACTAATGGTCAGCCCCATATCTTTTGGCAGCCCCACACTCACCAAGGCGGACCTTAATGGTGATGGCCTCGAGGACCTATTCGTCGGAGGAGGTGTCGGAGACCTCTCCAAAATATTCATCCAGCAGGCAAGTGGCAAATTCAATCAACTGCCTCAGCCGGCCTTTGAGGGAACAGAAAGTCTAGAAGTTACCAGCGCAGAAATTGCCGACTTCAATGGCGACGGGTTTCCGGATCTTTATATTGGCAACGGTGGCTATGGCAATTTCATGCCGGAAGACCCTATGCTACAAGATCAACTCTTTCTTAATGACGGCAAGGGAAAATTGACTTTATCCTCCACGGCCCTTCCTAGTATGCTGACGAGCACCAGTAGTGTGGCTGCAGCCGATATCAATAAGGATGGAAACATGGACCTCTTTGTGGGAAGCAGGGTCATCCCAGGCCGCTATCCAGAGATCCCCCGCAGCTACCTGCTGATCAATGATGGCCAGGGGAAATTCCACGATCAGACCAGCAGCATCTCTCCCGAACTCCAGTTTCCCGGACTTATCACCGATGCCAAATGGGCTGACCTGAACCAAGATGGCAATATGGAGCTGATCATCACCGGAGAATGGATGCCCATCCTGGTTTACACCTTGCAAAATGGCAAACTAGTAAATGTAAGTGCTTCCTATTTTGAGGAGGAGCTCAGTGGCTGGTGGAACCGACTATATATTAGCGATCTCAATGCCGATGGATTCCCTGAAATTATTGCAGGAAATCTCGGGGAGAATTCTCAAATTCATGCCTCCGCCACGGAGCCGGCGCAGATGGTGTATAAGGATTTTGACGATAATGGTTCGGTCGATCCAATTTTGCTTTGCTATATCCAAGGGAAGAAATACCCCTACCTGACAAGGGACGAGCTACTTGACCAAATCACAAGGATGCGTAGCCGATTTCCAAGTTACGAAAGCTTTGCTGATGCTCAATTAGAAGATGTATTTACAGAGGAAGAGCTAAAAGGTGCTAAAACCTTAACTGCTAATCACCTTCAAACGAGTTTATTCATCAATAATACCAAAGGAAAATTTACCCCTGCTAAGCTGCCGATTGAAGTGCAGTCCAGCCCTATAGCGGCCATCTACGGGCAGGATTTTGACTTGGATGGACATATGGACCTCCTCATGGCGGGAAATATGAGCAAGGCACGTTTACGATTTGGAAAAAGCGATGCCAATTACGGGCTTCTATTATTGGGAGATGGCAAAGGTGGATTCACTAGCAGCCCTCAAACTCTCTCTGGCCTTAATCTAAAAGGAGATATCAGGTCCATCTTAAATTTGAATAATCAAATATTGTTTGGAATCAATCAGCAAGGAATCAAAGCTTATAAGATAAAATAAACCCCAGACCAGCACAGTCAAAAATGAAAAATCATAGTTTATTACTCATATTTCTTTCTCTGCTGCTACTTGCCAGCTGTGAGCATCAGGGGTCTAGCCCTAAGATGAATCCCGAATGGATAGGTAAAGTGGTAGAAGAAATGACCGAAATGATGGTTCACGATGTCACCAATCCTCCCCTTGCGGCGAGGTTTTTCTCTTACGCCTGTCTGTCTGGCTATGAGGTCTATTCGTTTCAGGACAGTAGCCTTCACTCCATGCATGGTACGCTTAATAATTACCCAAAAATCAAGCATCCGCAAGAATACAAAGCCTATTCACCGGAGCTGGCTAGTGTATTGGCTATGATTCACACGGCCAGCAAGATGCAGCCCAGCGGAAGTGACCTGCAGCAATATCAGGCCTCCTTGCTCGACAGCTGCCGTCAAATCGGCTTTGACGAGGAGCGTATCGCGCAGTCCATTGCCTATGCCGAGGATATCAGTACGCAGATCTTGCAGTATGCCAAGGAAGATGGATATAACCAAACGACTAGCTACCCGCGATACACTCCTGTGGGGAGCCCGGGAAGCTGGTACCCGACTCCTCCGGGTTATTTCCCGCCAGTGGAGCCCCACTTCAACAGCCTACGACCATTCTTTTTGGATTCAGCGCAGCAGTTTAAGCCTTTGCCACCAGTGGCTTATTCTGAGGAAAAAGACTCGGAATTCTTCCAGATTTTGGAGGAAGTATATCACATAAATCTCAATGATACCACGCGAGAGATCGCCGCATTTTGGGACTGCAACCCATTTGCCCTTCAGGACAATGGTCATTTGATGGTGGGGATGAAGAAGATATCCCCAGGAGCGCACTGGATGGGCATCACCACCATTGCCTGTACCAAGGCTGAGCTCAACTTTGGGGAGACCCTAAAGAGGCATACCATGGTGGCGGTCACCTTGATGGATGGGTTCATTGCCTGCTGGGATGAAAAATATAGAAGCAATAGGATCCGTCCAGAAACGGCTATCCGGAAGTTGATTGATCCGACTTGGACTCCCCTCCTTCAGACGCCTCCTTTTCCGGAGTACCTGAGTGGTCACAGCACCGTTTCCACTGCGGCCTCGGTGGTCCTGACGCATTATTTTGGAGACAATTTTCAGTATGAAGATACGGTAGAGGAGCGTTATGGCCTTGCGGCAAGACCTTATAATTCATTCATAGAGGCGGCCGAGGAGGCGGCTATCTCGAGATTATATGGAGGCATTCACTATATGGACGCCATTACTCGAGGGCAGACTCAGGGCAGAGCCGTGGGAAACTGGATTATTGATAAGGTAGAATAAGGATATTCAGGGCAATTTCATTATCCTTAAGAAGGAAGAATCGATTATACAAAAAACTTTTTGCCTTTGATATAATCTTCCACCAAAGGAGGGAGCAGGTAGGTAACTGATTTGCCTGCTTCCATGGATTTCCTGATGAAGGTCGCAGAGATATCGATAAGAGGAGCTTCCACATACATGACGTTAGGATGCTCAAAGGTGACCGTTTCGCCAGGTCTTGGATAAACATATAGTCCAAAAAGCTCCAAAATCTGATCACTATTTTTCCATTTATGGAAATGAGTGAGGTTATCACCGCCAATAATCAGCTTAAAGTCATGCTGGGGAAATTTATCGGTAAGGTGAGCTAGGGTGTCTATGGTATAGCTAGGCTTAGGCATATGAAATTCAATGTCAATGGCCTTAAAATTAAAATTCCCTTCTATAGCCAGTTCCACCATTCGGAGTCTATCAAACTCATGGAGCAGACCTCGGCGTTTTTTGAAGGGATTTTGAGGAGACACCACATACCAGACCTCATCTAGGTCAGTTCTATCCTGCATGACATTTCCAATGATTAAATGTCCAATGTGGATAGGATTAAATGAACCGAAAAATAGACCGATCTTCAATGTACCTTATTTCTCGATAAATGAATTTATTAATTGACCAGCCTCCTCAAAGGAGCGCTGCATATCATCGTTGACGAGGGTGATATCAAACTTCCCCTCAAAAGACATTTCGAATTTCGCTTTATAAAGACGTCGTGAGAGGCTTTCTTCAGACTCGGTACCACGATCTTTGAGTCGTTCGATGAGGGTATCCAGGCTAGGGACTTTCACAAAAACCGCCATTGCCTGATCTCCAAAATATTCTTTGAGGTGCAGGCCGCCTTTTACGTCCACATCGAAAACAACATGCTTGCCGCTATCCCAGATGCGTTGGATTTCTGATTTCAGAGTTCCATAGAAATTACCTTCATAGACTTCTTCCCATTCCACAAAGGCATCTTCATCGATTTTTTGTTTGAATTCCTCAGGGGACAAAAAGTAATAATCTTTGCCATGGACCTCATGACGTCCTCTTCTATCTCTAGTACAGGCAGAAATGGAGAAGCCCAAATCGGTACGGGAGCTAAGGAGATGTTTTACGATGGTGGTTTTGCCGGAGCCCGAGGGCGCCGAGAATATAAAGGCTTTGCCGGATGCCATAATGCTGAGTGCGGTTTTTCGCTATTTAATATCTTCGATTTTTTGACGGATACAAGCCGCCAACTCGCTAGGGACATCCTGCTTGGTGCATTTATTTTTTAGCACTTCGCGGATGGCCTGCTCGAGGTGGTAATGTTCGAAGCAGGGCTGACATTTTGAAAGCTTCTCCTTCAACACCTCCTTTGAGGCGTCCTTGTCTTCTCCATCAAGAATGCTTTCTAACAGCTGAAAGCATTTGCTCACATCACCGCATTCCAGTTTTCTTTCGCCAGATGAGTTATTCTTATTATCCATTTTACTTTAATTTCAAATTGCAACTTACACTACTCTTCCTCAGTATCGTAGCCCATATCTTTTGCATAAGAATGCAATTTCTCCTTCAATAAGTTCCTTGCTCTATGAAGTCTTGATCGGACCGTCCCGATTGGAATATCGAGAATCTTGGCCATTTCCTCATAGGTAAACCCTTCCAGATCACACAATATGATGACTGTACGAAAATCAACAGCCAGACTATTGAGGGCGTTGGAAATCTCATCGCCCAGCATATCCTTTACTGCATCTACTCTCAAATCAGAGGTAATACTGTAATCAACACTTTCGGAGTTATAATAAGTTTCAACTTCCTGATAATCAACTTTCGCAGGTTGCTTACTTTTCTTCCGATATTCGTTGATAAAGCTGTTTTTCAATATCCTAAACAACCAAGCCTTCGCATTAGTGCCCTGTTCAAAGGAATTGATAAAACGATATGCTTTTAGATAGGTATCCTGTACCAAATCTTTAGCATCATCCTCGTCAAATGTTAGCCTGAAGGCAAAGTTGTACATGGAGTCTATGTGAGGCATAAACTCATTGTCGAAGATGCTATTCTTCTCTTTGTCGGAATATTTTTTCTTTTGTACCTCAGACATAAGTTTCAAAAATAATCATAGACTTAATTTATCACTAATTTTTTGAAAGAATTCGCTTGTTTTCATTTATTTTGAGTCTCAAAAATCGCCATTTCTCCTTTCATCAGGACGAATTTAACGTAACAAAACAGTTAATGTTTATATTCCGAGTAATTTCTTACTTACCACTTTGGTTCTTATACCTGCTATCTGACCTGTTTTTCATCCTTGCCTATCATATTATTGGCTATAGGAAGAAGGTGGTAAAAACCAATCTAGAGCATGCATTTCCAGAGCTGAGCCCTGAAGAGATCAGGAAAATAATGCGCAAATTCTACCGAAACCTCACTGACTCCTTTGCCGAAACCATCAAAATGCTCACCATGAGCCAAGATGAGGTAGCTCGGAGATTCCTCATCATAAACCATGAGCAGCTCACCGAATATATAGATCAGGGCAAAATAGTGATGGGACTTACTGCCCACTTCTTCAATTGGGAAGGTCAGGTGATCGGATTCAAGGCTCAGACCAAGCCCTTCCTAGACACCGTATATCTTAAGATCAAAAACCCCTTCTTTGAGAAGCTCATGCAGACCATGCGTGGGAGATTTGGTGGTGCGTTGATCGAAAAAAGCGACTTCCAACGGAATTTTATTCGCAACAGAAATAAGCCTCGCCTCATTGGCCTGGCCGCAGATCAGCGTCCTAATCGCGAAGACCAGCGTTATTCAGCTACATTTATGAATCGGGAAACTGGCTTCTTTGAAGGAGGCGAGAAACTCGCAAAGAAATTTGACCTGCCCGTTTTCTATTCTGAAGTTCGCAAAATAAAAAGAGGCTATTATCAGTACACCTATCATCTGATCACTGAAGCCCCGCATGACCCTACTCCGCATAGCATTACAGACACTTTTATCCGCCTGCTAGAGGAAAATATAAGGAAAGAACCTGCGCTTTACCTTTGGTCGCATAACCGATGGAAAAACAGTAAGTAAGGTACCTTTATTTTTTTACGTGAAATAACCTTAACTTTGAATATTATAGGAGGAAGAAGAATGGATTATTTAGATGGATTGAACCCACCGCAACGCCAAGCGGTAGAGCATACAGATGGACCAATAATGATCATTGCAGGAGCAGGATCTGGCAAAACCCGGGTACTAACCCTACGAATTGCCCACCTAATCCACTCAAAAAATGTGGATCCTTTCCAGATTTTATCACTGACGTTTACCAATAAAGCCGCCAGTGAAATGCGCCAGAGGATAGAGCGATTAATCGGTCTTGAGGCCAGAAACACCTGGATGGGAACTTTTCACTCCGTTTTTGCAAAAATCCTGCGTGTGGAATCCGAGCGACTGGGCTATCCCTCCAACTTCACCATTTACGATTCTGACGATAGTAAGTCACTTATTAAGAGTATTGTCAAAGAATTAAAGCTGGACGATAAGGTCTATAAGCCCAACACCGTCCTGTCTCGAATCTCCGGCGCCAAAAACAGATTGATATCCTGGGAAACGTACCTGAATGACCCTTATATCAAAGCCGACGATGAGGCTGCCATGAAGCCCCGAGTAGGTGAAATCTACCGATTATATCAGATGAGGCTCTTCAAGTCCTCCGCAATGGATTTTGATGACTTGCTCTTCAACACCAACGTTCTCTTTAGGGATCATCCCGATGTCCTTAATAAATACCAACAACGCTTCAGGTACGTGATGGTGGATGAGTTTCAGGATACCAACCTATGCCAGTACCTCATCACCAAGAAACTGGCTGCGGTACATCAAAATATATGCGTAGTAGGTGACGATGCCCAAAGTATATATGCCTTCAGGGGTGCCGACATCCAAAACATCCTTAATTTCGAAAAAGACTATCCTGATCTCTTTGTAGTAAAACTCGAGCAAAACTACCGATCGACCAAGAACATCGTCGAAGCTGCCAACTCCATTATCGCCAATAATAAAGCACAGCTTAAAAAGAATGTATGGACCCAAAATGTGGACGGGGACCTAATTGAGCTGATCAAGTCGGCCTCAGACAACGAGGAAGGCAGAATGGTGGCCTCCACGATATTCGAAGAAAAAAACAATAAGAAGCTTTCCAATAGCGATTTTGCCATCCTCTACCGGACCAACTCCCAATCGAGATCCCTGGAAGAAGCCCTGCGAAAAATGAACATCACCTATAAGATCGTGGGTGGACTTTCCTTCTACCAAAGGAAGGAAATCAAGGATCTGATGGGCTATTTCCGCTATGTGGTCAATCAAGACGACGAAGAAGCCTTCAAGAGGATCATCAACTATCCCAAAAGAGGCATAGGAGCGAGTAGCGTGGAGAAATTGATGGTGGCAGCCTATGAGCATGATATCCCTCTATGGAGAGCGGTCAATAATGCCGCTAGTTTCCTGAGTGGAAGAGCAGCCAATGCGGTGACGGACTTTGCGACCATGATCAAAAGCTTCAAGATGGAAGCTGAGCGAAAGGACGCCTTTGAGGCCACCTCAGCCATCGCGAAGCAGTCGGGATTACTTAAGGAACTCTACGAAGACAAAACCATCGAAGGGCTAAATCGATATGAAAACGTACAGGAATTGCTCAATGCAATAAAGGAGTACGTCGATAATCCTGAAAATGAAGATAAAAGCTTAGGCTCTTTCCTTCAGGAAATCGCCTTGCTGACAGATAATGATCGCGATAAGGACAATGCAGACGCAGTCACCCTGATGACCATCCACTCCTCCAAAGGCCTTGAGTTCCGACAGGTATTCGTGGTGGGTTTGGAAGAAGACCTCTTCCCTTCCCAGATGATGATCCAGAGTCGGGAAGATCTTGAGGAAGAGCGCAGGTTATTTTATGTGGCCACCACGCGAGCGATGGAAAAATTATACTTAAGTTATGCTATTACTCGTTATCGATTTGGTAGATTGTTAGATTGTCAGCCAAGTAGGTTCCTCGAGGAGGTGGATCCATCCTGTATCAAGCTGACCCGACGTCGCGGACAGCAGCCCACAGCGAGCCATTACGGCAATCAGGGCCAGCGAGAAGGAAAGACAGGCTTCATCGGCCTAAAGACTCCATCGGTGAGGAGAAATACCACGGCAAAAGTCCATACCCCAAGCCCGGATTTCAAACCTTCCAATACTCAAAACCTCTCGGGCGGCATGAAAGTCGAGCATCCAAAGTTTGGCTTTGGCAAGGTGCAGAAGGTGGAAGTAGAAGGATTGAATAAAAAAGCGACTATTGAATTTGACAATTTTGGAGAAAAAACTTTATTACTTAGCTTTGCTAAACTTCGCATTTTAGAATAAAGATAAAATTCCCTTAACCTCAGGCGATATTTTACCCAGACGCCTCTTTATCCACTATATATATATTGTGTGGATCTTGTATCGGGAATCATGAATGGATGCATAATAGGAGTCCCAATCAGGAACTTAGCATATGTGGTCCGAAGGAAAACTGAAGAATAAATTAACAGACAGTAAAGGAGTTCGGCTTTATATCCGATGGTCTCTTATAGGTTTCGCATATAGAAACGCTGCAAAACCCACAAATTAATCAAGCATCTTATAGCAGGAATAACAAAGTCTGCCTAAGCATACATTTAAGTACCAATCAAGGCCTCAAATAATGACATTATTTCGTAACTTGAAGTAATTGTCACCAAACTGAGGCCTAAGTATGGAAGAAATAGAACAGCAAAAAAACTCAGTAATTTTGAAAGAATACGGAAAAAATATTCAGAAGCTAGTCGATCACGTTACTCAGCTTCCTGATAAGGCAAAGCGCACCGAGCAATCTTACACCTTGGTGGAGCTAATGAAACAACTAAATCCCCAGCTTAAGGCTGAGAATGATCAGAAGCTATGGGACGACTTATTCATCATGTCTGACTTCCAGCTGGATGTGGACAGTCCCTTTCCAATGCCCGAAAAGGAGCTATTAGGTAAGAGACCACAGCTGATCGGATATCCTGAAGGCGAAGTAAAATTCAAGCATTACGGAAGGAATATCGAAAAACTTATCGAAAGAGCGGTAGAAATCGAGGACGATGAAGATCAGGAAATTGCCATTATCTATATCGGCCAGCTGATGAGAAGCTTCCATACGACATGGAACAGGGAGAACTTCGATGACGCCATCATCTTGGATGATATCAAGAGCCTCTCCAAAGGCAAGCTCCATATCGACCTGGAGAAAGTACGAGAAAATGGACTATTTGAAAGCAGCACCCGCAGGGACTTCAAGCCTGCAGGGCCAGAGCCTACCAGCACAAATAATGGCTCGGGAAGACGCAGCAATAGTAATAACAATACTAATAAGAAGAGAAATAACGGCGGTAACTATAAAAAACGCAGAAATTAATGTCCTCATTTAGAGTAAAAGGGGGATTGAAACTTAAAGGCGAAATCACCCCTCAAGGCGCTAAAAATGAAGCGCTACAGATTCTTTGCGCCGTATTGCTCACAGAAGAAACGGTCACGATCAATAAGATCCCCAATATCCGAGACGTCAATAAGCTCATAGAGCTCCTGGCCGATATGGGTGTAGAGGTCAATAAAATCGGCCCTGAAAGCTATCAATTCAAAGCTGCCAAGATCGACTTGGAGTATATGGATTCTGATAAATTTCTGACCAAGGCTTCCGCATTAAGAGGCTCAGTGATGCTTTTAGGCCCACTTTTAGCACGCTTTGGCACAGGTAAAATCTCCAAACCGGGAGGCGACAAAATCGGACGTAGAAGGCTCGATACGCACTTTATAGGTTTCCAAAGCCTGGGAGCCAAATTTCATTATGACACCAAAAGAGAGATCTACAATATAGATGGAAACGCGCTAAAAGGCACTTATATGCTGCTAGACGAAGCCTCTGTCACCGGCACAGCCAATATCCTAATGGCGGCAGTAATGGCAGAAGGCAAGACCACCATCTATAACGCCGCTTGCGAGCCTTACTTACAGCAGCTATGCGATATGCTGAACCGTATGGGAGCAAAGATCACTGGCGTAGGCTCTAATCTCCTCCATATCGAAGGGGTGAAGAAACTGGGTGGTACAGAACATACCCTGCTTCCTGACATGATTGAAATCGGATCATTCATCGGCCTCGCCGCCATGACTCAATCCGAAATCACCATCAAGGATGCTCAGATTCACCGACTAGGGATCATCCCTGATACCTTCCGCAGGATGGGAATCAAATTGGAGTTTAGAGGGGATGACATTCATATCCCTGCCCAAAAGCACTATGAAATAGAAACCTTCATCGATGGGTCCATCCTGACCGTGGCGGACGCCATTTGGCCAGGCTTCACTCCTGATCTCCTGAGCATCGTATTAGTGACGGCCACGCAGGCCAAGGGCACCGTACTGGTCCATCAAAAGATGTTCGAAAGCCGCCTATTCTTCGTGGATAAACTTATCGATATGGGTGCACAGATCATCCTCTGCGACCCACACCGTGCCACAGTCATCGGTCTTGATCGCAAATACCCACTGAAAGGTATCCGTATGACCTCACCAGATATCCGTGCAGGAGTTTCCTTACTGATAGCAGCCTTATCTGCTGAAGGTACCTCCGTCATAGACAATGTGGAACAGATCGATCGAGGATATCAATATATCGACCAGAGACTGAATGCTCTTGGAGCAGACATCGTCAGGATCGATTAGTATAAAAACCATTATAAAGCAAAGGCCGATGAATTTCATCGGCCTTTTGCACTTTCAGTGATGGGCTTCTAACTTTCAGCGAATAGAAACCAAAAAAATCATCTCCTTGCTAAGCTCTTTTTCTCCTCACCATTGAGGTATTCATCCAAGGCCAGTACACGCTCCACCGCATAGATTTGCTTGGCTTTGTATAGCTGACGTTTGGCGGTCTCCACATCCCCTTCGTTGAAGTGAAATACAGCATCATTATAATACTGCAATCCAGCAAGCTGCTTCAGATTTATGGAGGAGTAAATGGTATTGCCCTCATTGTGTTTTATTCCTGCTAGTTCGGAAGCCGCCTTGGACTTCTTAATCCCTGAGGCAGGAAGGAAATTTCCTATATACTCTTTGACGCTCGCCTGATCAGTAATCAATCCAGCACGAGGCTCGGTACTTTCCATGACATAAGTCTTATCGTCCTGGTGCACCAGTACGAATACATGAAAGTCCGTTTCTATAATTTCATAGTTAAACTCATACCTATCCAGGAAATAAGCGAATAAAGCGGAGCCGCTGACGCAATCATATTTCCCTTCCTCCAACAGATCATTGAAGGTGCTATGCCGCTGATAATCCTTCAAGGCATATTGATGGGATTTATAAAATACCTCCGCCAAAAACCATTCAGTAAATTTTTTCTTCTTTGCGCTTTTATCAAGCTTATCCACTAGCTTATCCAAAACAGCCAAATCAGCCTCTGATCTTGCATGCAAGGCCACGAGCTGATTTAAAGGATGAGAGGAGTCCTTGAACAATTGCTCTTCACGTGTGGTTTCAAATACCACCTCTTCTTCATCCTGAGCATTGACCAAGAACACTACACCTACCAATGCAATAAGTATCCATAATTTCTTCATCATCCCTCCTTTCTGATTTATATTAATTGAATATTATCAAGTTAACAATTTGTTAACATTAAGAAAAACAAAAATAGTAATTTGAATCAAAAAATACTATAAACTCTATTAATCAGTACGTTATAGTTTACCCCTATGTTACCAAAACATAAAATTGAACCTGAAAACAGGGGTTTATTACGAAACAGTAGAAAAGATTGCTACCCGAATAGGAGCTACCAAATGCTCTAGGCCTCGCAGATTAGCAACAGGAATTCTATTAAAATCGATGCTTTGGCTTCCAGATGAGCCTATAATTACCTTCTTATATAGCAAGCACCGCCAGTGCTCCACCTAAATACCCGAGTGGCTTTGGACTAAAAATAGGGTTTAAAATTAAGGGGATATTGACAAAATAAGGATTATAAGGCCGTCCATGAGCGAAAAAAAAGCATAAAAAAAGCCCTGGAAATGATTTCCAGGGCCTTCTATTCAAAAGAACTATTATTTCTTATACGTAATTATTGAGCATTACTGGCATCACTAGCATCAGGATATCCTCATTCTCAGAAATGTCACTTGGTACAATAAGTCCAGCTCTATTAGGAGCGCTAAATTTAAGAGTAACCTCTTTGCATGAAAGGTTATTCAGCATTTCCACAAGGAACTTAGCGTTGAATCCGATTTCGATGTCCTCTCCATCATGCTCGCAAGACAATCTTTCGTTGGCTTCATTGGAGAAGTCAAGATCCTCTGCGGAGATTTGAAGTTCGCTACCAGTCAATTTCAACCTCACCTGGTGCGTGGTTTTATTGGCATAAATGGCGATTCTTTTCAAGGAGCTCAAAAATTCCACTCGGTCAATGCTCATATTATTTTCATTGTCCACCGGAATCACATTCTCATAATCTGGATACCTCTCATCGATCAATCGGCAGATCATCTGGATATTGCCAAATTTAAAATAGGCATTAGAATTATTAAATTCCACTGTAACTGGCACATTGTCAGAAGGCAAGGTAGACTTCAATAGGTTTAGGGCCTTACGAGGAACGATAATACTAGCAGCTTCACCTGCGGCGATATCCACTCTTCTATAGCGAATAAGACGGTGACCGTCTGTCGCTACGAAAGTCGTATTGGTACTGCTTAGATTGATATATACCCCAGTCATGGCAGGTCTAAGCTCATCATTGCTAGTGGCAAAGATGGTATTGTTGATAGCGCTAGACAGCACATCGGTGGACATATCCACGGAACTGGCATTTTCTACAGATGGGATTTTAGGGAAATCAGTGGCATTTTCGCCGGCCAATTTATATCTACCATTATCTGAGCTGATCTCAACACTGTAAGTATCATGGTCGATACTAAAAGTAACAGGCTGCTCCGGAAGATTCTTCAATGTCTCCATCAAAATCCTGGCGGGTACAGCAATATTGCCATCTTCTTTGGCCTCTACATCTATTTCAGTCATCATCGATGTCTGCAGATCAGATGCGGTTACTGTCAGCTTGCCTTCCTTAATTTCAAATAGAAAGTTTTCTAATATCGGCACCACCGGATTGGTAGTAACCACTCCATTGATTCCAGAAAGTTGCTTCAAAAGAGCAGAAGAAGAAACAATAAATTTCATGTGTTCGATTTATTTATAAATGGCTTAATAATTCCGCAAATCCAGAGAACCTTCAAAAAAAGCTACCTCCACCAAGCATTGCGGTATTACTCGATTTTAATTAATTATATGTTGAATAAAAATGAATTGTGTCTGTTTTATTCTAACCAATAAACACAATTCAAGGCTTTTGACCAAGGCTTTACGCCCAATAAGTTTTCAACAGGGTAAATTTATAAATAAAATCATAAAAGACTGTAAGCGCTGGGGATTTCTCCCAAAAAAAATATCCTGATTCCTCGAATTCCCTCTGCCTCATCAAAGCCTGGGCCGACTATACTTATAATTCCGAATGATTATTTTTATTCCTCCAAAGGCAAGCACTATAAGAATCGGAAGCACTACATTAAATAACTGCCAATACGTACGATCTTCCAAAACCTCCTTTTGGTCCAATGGTCGAATCTTAAGGACCTTATTTCGGGTGGCCATGATCCCATCGGGGTCAATAAGATAGTTTACCGCATTGATCAAAAACTCCCTGTTGCCATAAGTTTCCTCAGAAAACGGGTCTTTCCCCAAAGGCATAGGCTCCCCGGTTTGTACATCTAGCCTTCCCTGCAGCCAATCGCCATCTCCCACGACCACTACCGCACCAGCATCGCCAGTATCCCGAAAGGCCGTGTCCTTCTCAAATGGAGCTGGCAAGAAGCGATTTTGAAATAAAGAGGTAAATTTTCCCTCCATCAAATAGGCCAAAGGCAGATGCTTCCGGTTAAACTGGTTGACATCAGGCTCCTGTGACATCTCCCGAAAAGCGACCGGCACTGGCGGCGATAATAGCCGACTGTACTGACCGCTATAAACCAAGGCTGTCCTAGTCAGTCCTTCAGCCTTTACCGTGTCCAGAGAGCTTACAAATCTCAGCTGAAGCTGATCGAGACCTTTGACCATAGGATGCTGCGCCATCTCGCTCGCGATCACATAAAACGGCCAGGGCAAGGGAACGATCTGCGGCTGATCCCCAAACTCCCCAGCGACTACGGGGTAGTAGCCATAATTCATATCCTGAACCAAGTCAGGATTGATACGAATGCCGTATTTAAACAATAAATTTTCTAATCCCGACTGATACGGCAATGCCACCGTGCCCTCTCCTGCCGCCGCTTCCATATCCACCGCCATAGGATCCAGCGCCACCAATAAGCGTCCACCTCTCATCAGGTACTGATCCAGCAGGTAAAGCTCCCTCTCCTCATACTCCTCCCTCGGGCTGCTCACAATGATAAGGTCAAAAGTCATCAGATCCTGCACGGACTTCGCCTGCTGCAGTGGCACCTTATACACCTCAGCAAACTCACTCAGTGCCTCCACGACACCATATCCTTCGTCTTCCTGAAACTCCCCATGGTTGGTGATCATCGCCACCGCGGGCTTCTGATCTTCTTCCAGCCGCTGAATTAGCCTTATCAATTCATATTCAATATTTTCTATGGATAAATTTAAGATCTCATCCGGAGACATACCTCCTGCGCCTTTTAGCAGCAGGCCGCCAGTTTCATACTCTTCATTGCGTACCAGGAGGCCGGGAAAAATCAATCGAGAGGTCTGACTGCCATTTTCTGAGGCAAATAAATTCGTCGGATTTATGCCAAAATCTGCGATATATTGGACAAACTCCGCCTGCGTCTCTTCCTCCAAAGACAGCGGATCTACCTTATGAAGTGAAATAGGCACCGCAGCAAAATCATCAAAAGTAAGTACCATCTCCTCAATACTCCGCTCAAACCGCCTCATACCACCAGGGAGATCTCCTGTCAGTAACAGCTCTACCTCCAGTGGATTCTTCAAATTCTCCAATACCTCAATGGTGGCGGGGTGCAAAGAAAAGCGCTTCTCCTCCGTAAGGTCGATCCGAAAAGGAAAGAGCAATTCTAAGGCGGTAAATATCAAAACAATCGCCAGACAGGATAACAAAATCCGCATGGTGCTTTGTCTTTTCACCTTCTTTGTGGCAGCTGCAAGCTCCTTCATCGCTTTCTAATCATCATAGTTGCCAACAAAATCAATAGCATGATGCTACCAATAAAATAATATAAATTTCCGCTGCTGATCACGCCTCTGCTCATTTGCTCATAATGGAAAGACAAGCTCAAGCTGTCCAGCAGATATGCGCCACGGCTAAGCTCCCATAAACTGGTCAATGCTGAGAAGCCAAAATAGGCTGCAAAGCATAGAAAAGCTGCAATAATAAAGGCACTCACCTGATTTTTGGTTATTGCCGAACTGAAGATCCCCAGCGCTGTAAAAACCCCTCCGATGAGCAGCATCCCAACATAAGCCCCAAAGAAACCTGCGGAATCTATATTGCCCTCAGGGCTGCCCAATTTATATATGGAATAATAATAAATCAAAGTAGGAATCAAGGCCAGGATTAAGACCAGAAATGACGCTATGAATTTAGAAAAAACAATCTGGACAGGACGGATTGGGGCCGTCACCAGCAGCTCCCAGGTCCCGGAGCGCCGCTCCTCAGCTAGCATCTTCATGGTAATGGCCGGAGCCAAAAACATCAATACATAAGGACCAGAATTAAACAATACCTCCAAATCTGCAAATCCATAATTCAATACGCTAGTATCAGGAAAAACCCAGACTACCAAGCCTAGGGCAATGAGGAAAACCGATATAACAAGATAGCCGGTCAGTTGATTGAAATAATCATTTATCTCCTTGAGAATAAGACTATACATTATATCTGGGGGCGGTTAATTCATAAAAAACGTGTTCTAAACTTCTTTCCTCCTGCCTCAAACTAATTAAGGTCAATCCATGGCTATTCAGCACCTGCATCAATTCCGTTCGTAACAGAAACACCTCTTTGGCCTCCAGCCTGATCGTGGTCGGGCTTATCAGATGGCACTTTGCTAAACCCAGCAAGTCATCAAACCATTTGGACTGCATTTCTTCCTGAGTTTCCAGCACAAATACCACCTCTGTAGTATTCTGTTTAAGGGCTTTCAGGCTGTCCTGGGCGACTAGCTTGCCTTCATGAATGATGACCACCTCATCACATACGGCCTCCACTTCCTGCATGATGTGAGTACTTAATATCACGGTTTTGTATTGGCTGACCTTTCGGATCAGGGCGCGAATCTCCACCAGCTGATTAGGATCCAGCCCGGTGGTAGGCTCATCCAGAATGATCACTTTGGGATCATGAACAAGCGCCTTTGCGAGTCCCACCCGCTGGCGATAGCCTTTGGAAAGTGCCCCAATTCTCTTGTGCTGCTCTTTTTCCAGCCCGCAGTCATGGATGACTCCTGCCACTCGCTGGCGAGCTTCTGCACCATGAAGCTGGTATAAGCCTGCCACAAACAGCAAAAACTCCACCACATACATCTCCATGTATAAGGGATTATGCTCAGGTAGGTAGCCGATTTGCCTGGAAGCCTCTATCGGATGTGTCAAAATAGAAATCCCATCAATAAGGACATCCCCCGCATCGGGCAGAATATAGCCAGCGGCGACTTTCATGGTCGTAGATTTACCTGCGCCGTTTGGGCCCAAAAACCCCAGGACCTGACCAGGGCGAGCACTAAAACTCACCTGATCCACAGCTAGCTGCGTACCGTATTGCTTACTGACTTGAAGGACTTCTAATGACATCTAACCGTTGCTTTATTTGCCCTTTGGGCGAAGTGGTCTGCACTCAATATCCGCCACAAAATAATTAGGATGCGTTTCGATGGTTTGCACCATGGTCAAAGCCACATCCTCTGGGCGCATCATGTTTTCATGAGCCTGCACCCCTTCGATATCATCGAAGAAATTGGTCTGTACAGAACCTGGGTAAATGGTGCTTACCTTGATCCCAAATTCTCTAAGCTCCATATATAATGAATGGGAAATTCCTCTCACGGCATGTTTAGTCCCGCAATACCCCGACATAGACGCCAGCCCATTCAGCCCTGCGATAGAGGCCACATTGATAATATGCCCTTCGTCCATTTGCTTCATTTTTGGCACCACTTTTTTGGTGACAAAGAAAATTCCGTGGACATTGACATCAAACATGCCTTTCCAATCCTCGGTGCTCATTTCCTCGATTTTACCCATCTTGCCAAAGCCGGCGTTATTGACTAGGATGCTGATATCATCGCCAATAGCCTCTTTGGTTTCTTCATAGGCTTTTTCTACTGCCTTTTCCTGAGAAACATCACACACTACAAAAGTGAAATTATCATGCTGTAAGTCAGGCTGCGTACGCCCCCAACCCGCTACAATCACATTTTTTTTCAACAATAATTTTACCGTCTCCAAGCCAATGCCTTTGCTGACTCCAGTAACAATCGCTTTTTTTCCTTCTAATTTCATAGTACAGTTGTTTATTTAGGACCAAACAGGGAAATCCATGCCAAATTGCCCCTTTTTTCGCATTTATAAAAGTAATCAATCAGGAAAACATTCAATTAAAAACCACCAGGAAAGACTTCCTCTTTCCCATTTTATCCGCTATTTTTTCCTATAAATTTCATTATTCTTCACCCCTATTTCATCTCGCCTATCTATTTCGATTCCTAAGGCATAGTGCGGGATAATATGCCTAAAGTTTTGGGGCAAATAAAACTTCAGTTGCCTGACACTACACTTTCCCTCGAGGACAGAAAGTCTTCCCAGGATGCTTAATCAGTTTGTCTGATAGAATCACGGAAAGGTTTTGAAGCTTATATGCCAATGGTAACCTATTTTTTGTATTTTTAAAACAGCCTATTTTGGAATGTCCAAAAGTAATCCTTCTGGATAAGTACAGGACCACCAATAAGCACTTTTCACCAAAACTCTATAATCATGTCCCTACAATTAAAGGTTTTCCCAGTCTTACTTTGCTTGGCGCTTGCCGTGCCTGTTTCCATCCATGCCCAGCAAGCCCTAAACGAGAAGATTGATACCAACGCCGAGCAAATCGAACAGAAGGTACTGGAATGGAGAAGGGATATCCATCAGCATCCCGAATTAGGAAATCAGGAAACGCGTACTGCTGCATTAATAGCAGCTCATTTGCGGTCCTTAGGCATGCAAGTCCAAGAAAATGTGGCGGTCACGGGAGTCGTTGGGATTTTAGAAGGAGGTCACCCCGGCCCGATAGTGGCCTTACGAGCCGATATGGATGCCCTGCCAGTTACCGAAAGGAATGACTTACCCTTCAAATCCACCAAAACTACGGTGTATAACGGGCAGGAGATTGGGGTAATGCATGCTTGTGGTCATGATACTCATGTGGCAATTTTGATGGGTGTCGCCGAAGTGCTGACTTCCATGAAAGAGGAGCTCCACGGATCGGTAAAATTCATCTTCCAGCCTGCGGAAGAGGGAGTGTTCGAAGAAGGAATAGGCAGCTGGGGCGCTAAGAGAATGGTGGAAGAAGGTGTAATGAAAGATGTGGATGCTGTATTTGGCTTACATATAAATTCCCAGACAGAAGTGGGTAAAATAAAATACCGGCCAGGTCCCGCCATGGCAGCAGTGGATAATTTAAAATTGGTGGTAAAAGGCCGCCAGGCTCATGGCGCCTATCCCTGGTCCTCAGTGGATCCTATTGTCACCAGCGCACAGATGGTCAATGCCCTACAGACCATCATCAGCAGAAATGTAAATATCACCGAAAACCCAGCAATCGTCACCATAGGAAGTATCCATGGAGGCGTAAGGCAAAATATAATCCCAGAAACTGTGGAGATGCTCGGCACCATCCGTACTTACGGCGAGCAACAGCAGCAACTGATCCACCAGCGCATCAATACCATTGCTACACATACGGCGGAGGCAGCTGGCGCAAAAGTCGATATCACTATAGATAAAATATATCCTGCCACCATTAACGATATTGACTTAACCGAGCTTATGCTTCCCAGCCTAATCAATGTCGCTGGGGAAGAAAATGTCATTTACCATGACCCCATCACCGGAGCGGAGGACTTTAGTTATTTCCAACAAGAGGTACCTGGGCTATTTATTTTCTTGGGAGGAATGTCCATAGGAAAAAAACCAGAAGAGGTGGCCGCTCATCATACACCAGATTTCTTCATTGACGAAGCGGGGCTGATCTTAGGCGTAAGAGCTCTAAGCTATCTTACAGTGGACTATATGGGACTGGAGGAATAAAATTGCAGCAGCTATTTACAATTACTTTCCCCATTAAAAATACAACCTCCTCATTCACTTCTCAAACAACAGACAGCTCAAGGATGCTGCCTTAAAAATCAAAAAAAATGGAAGAACCAAAATTCTGGCTCTTCCATTTTTTTTTTATATGCTCCTTCATTATAAGGATTCCAACACTAGCGAAGATGAATTTACTCCTAACTCCCCTAAACTGTCAGTTACCTTCTTCATAAACTTAGGTGGACCGCAGACATAGAAATATTGATTTTCGAAGGTGGATACATTTTCCTTCAGGTATTCCTTATCAATGGTCCCGACATCATAGGCAGTATCTTTTTGCTCAGCTATGATATTGATAAATTTATGTCCCAGGATTGATTTTAATTCCTCGAAGAGGATAATATCATCATTGGTATTATTGGCAAAAATCAATTTGCTTCTTCCAATCTCATTTTTCTCACGGAGATCACGAAAGATGGAAATAAAAGGAGTAATTCCTGCTCCTCCGGCAATGAACACCCCTTCTCCTTTGAAAGAGATGGTACCCCAAGGGTCGCCAATCTCCACTTCCTCGCCAATTTGGGCCTCACCAAGTCTCTTAGTTACGCCTTGATGACTTTCGTAAGACTTAATCGTAAACTCTAAATAATCATCCGAAGGGAGGCTAGTAAAGCTAAAAGGCCTTTTTTCCTCTTCCCATCCTGAGCGCAAAAAACTAAGCTCCGTTGCTTGCCCAGGAGTAAACTGGTAACCAGCGGGCTTTTCTATTCTGAAGCGGTTGACATTATAAGTCACCGGCTCTTTCTCTAGTATTTTTAACCTGTGTGTTGCCATATTATTTTGTGGTTTAAGGCTGGAAAATCAATTCTAACCAGCTATTATTACTTTATACCAGAAATAAATACAACAACCATGCTAAAATCTAGCTAAAAGACCTTTTATTACTGCAATCATCTTAGGTTCTGCGATAGCAGCGGCAGCGAGGACTTCCTGAATAGATATTTTCTTGACTTTACCAGGCACACATAGATCAGTAATGGCGGACATAGCAAATACCGGTAATTCCATATGCCTAGCGACGATGACCTCTGGCACGGTGCTCATCCCAACGGCGTCGGCGCCAATGGTCCGCAGGTATCGATATTCAGCTTTAGTTTCCAAATTTGGACCTTGGACGCCAGCATAGACTCCTTTTCGAAATTTGATCCCTAATCCTTGGGCTATTTGACTGGCCTGTTGCAGAAGCCTCAGTTCATAGGGCTCACTCATATCCGGAAATCTCAGCCCAAAAGCATCCAGGTTTTCGCCTCGTAGGGGATTTTCAGGAAAGAGGTCAATATGATCTTCGATCAGCATAATATCACCTATCGAATGAGCGGGGTTTAGTCCCCCAGCGGCATTGGAAACACATAATAGCTCTATGCCCAGACGCTTCATGACTCTTACCGGGAAAGTCACCTCTTTCATCGTATAGCCTTCATAATAATGAAAACGGCCTTTCATCACCACCACTTTACAGCCAGCGAGGTCTCCAAAGACCAGTTCACCCTTATGGGACTCGACGGTGGACACCGGAAAATAGGGAATGTCCTCATAGGGAATGGAGGCAAAAACTTCCATTTCATCCACCAAGCTCCCCAGTCCCGTCCCTAGTATAATCCCTGCTTTGGCGCTAAAGTCAGCCTGATGCTTAATAAACTGAACTGCTGCATCTATTTTCTTACTATATTCTTTCATTTTCTTGGTTAAATAGGATGATTTTCCGGGCTTTGATCGCCCACTGCTTATAGCATAATCGGACTCTCCAACTTATTATTCTAAATCTATGGAGTCAAATTCAAGTTCCTGCAGCCCTAAAATTATATATTTGCATTGAAATAAGATTAAAAAGCGGAAAGGATTTTATTCATCCAAGGCGCTAAACCAGCTATGGGGATGGGAAATTAAAGTATTCGTCCCTCAATTCCGTTGAAGTATCCCAGCAGAGGACACAAAAAACGCTTAGGCAAAGACTCAAGTAAATAACCTCTGCTCATAAAAATCAGATAATGAAGATCAAAATAATAATAGGCACTAACAGAAAGAATGCAGTTTCTAAAACGATAGCCCATCAGTATGATGAAATCTTAACTCAGGCGGGGATAGATTCGGAGATTATTGATTTGCGGGATTTACCGAGTGACTTTGTGTTTTCGGCGCTCTATGAGCATAATGGAAAAAATGAAATTTATAATGAATTGCATGGCAAGGTTCAGGAGGGGGATAAATTTGTATTTATTGTCCCGGAATACAATGGATCATTTCCAGGGATATTGAAGTCCTTCATTGATGGGATGACTTATCCGAACACCTTCAATGGCAAAAAATGTGCTTTGGTGGGAATTTCCTCTGGAATAGGCGGCGGTGGACTCGCATTGAGCCACCTTACCGACATATTCCACTACCTGGGCATGCATGTGATGGCGCATAAGCCAAAACTTGCAAAAATTGAGGAAAACATGTCTAATCACTCGCTCACCAACGAATTTTATTTAGACCTGTTGAGGACCCAGGCAGAAATGTTGATTAGCTTTTAACTAATCAACATTATCATGTAAAAACCGGTTATTGCCCAGAATTTCATTATCATCATTCAGATTGAATTTTGAAATGCTTGATTCCGAGCTATGTTGCACATCCTGGAGTTTTACATTTTTTCTTAAGTAAGCGGGAGTATCCAATTTTTCTTTAAATTCTTCTGGAGTTTGATTGGCCGCTCTGAGGTTTTTAAGTCTTTCGAAGCGCTCGTGTGCACGGTGTATTGCCTTCTGCTTGATCTGCTCATAATAATCAGTGGCAAATCCAGACGGAGGGGTTTGCGGCTTTTCAGGCTGCTGATACTGTGCTCGTGGCTGCTCTGGCTCCTCGTCATATAGAGGTGTGATGGTCTTTTCGGGTTGAGCTTCGACGAACTCAAATTCCTCTTCCTGATCATCTGCGGCATCCACTTCTGCGGACGGCTTTTCCTCTGACTTGGCAAAGGCCTGGGAGTTTGTATTTTCCACAGGCTTATTTACTGGCGCAGGGCTTTTTATATTAAAGGTAAATGTCTGCCCGGCAGAAGCGGTAGATTCCTCTTCCACCTTTTTGGTTTTGCCGGAATCCAGATCAATCACCTTTTTGGTATCTTCTTCGACAGCTTCCACCTGAGTTTTTTCACCGCTAAATTTCTTAGACAATTCGTCAGTTTGGAAACCGGTAGCAATAACAGTCACGCGGATAGATTTCTTCAGATCCGGGTCTATCCCCTGACCAAAGATCACCTCTGCATCATCGCCCGCACGGTCCTGGATGTATTCGGTGATTTCGCTCAATTCGTCCATTGACAATTCTTCTTCCTCGCCAGACATGATGGAAAGGAGGATTTTCTGGGCACCTTTGATGTCCACATTGTTCAGCAGCGGAGAAGCGATAGCTTTCTCGGCTGCTTTCAGTGCACGGCCTTCCATTTCCTCTGTTGCCGAGCCCATTACGGCAGCACCAGCATCTTTCATGACGGTTTTCACATCTTCGAAATCGACGTTCACATCCTGGTGAACAGTGATGATCTCAGCGATGGATTTGGCAGCGGTGGTCAGCACATTATCCGCTTTGCCAAAGGCAGCACGGATAGGCAGGTTACCATATACCTCACGCAATTTATCATTTAGGATCACCAAAACGGTGTCACAGTTGGCTCTAAGTTCTTCGATACCACGCTGAGCGGCACCGGTTTTTTTACGACCTTCAAACACAAAAGGAGCGGTCACTATACCGACAGTAAGGATATCCATATCCTTAGCGATCTTCGCCAATACAGGAGCAGCACCAGTACCAGTACCTCCACCCATTCCGGCGGTGATGAATACCATTTTGGTATTATCTGCCAATAGTTCTCTAATTTCTTCTTTGCTTTCCAGGGCTGCGTTTTTCCCTTTTTCAGGATTTGCACCAGCACCCAATCCTTCTGTCAGGTGGGTCCCGATCTGCAGCTTAAGCGGAACAGGACTGCTTTTTAGCGCTTGGGCGTCGGTATTGACCACCACAAACTCTACGTCCTTTATTCCTTGCCCATACATGTGGTTCACAGCGTTTGAACCACCGCCTCCCACACCTATCACCTTGATGATAGATTTATGGTTTTTGGGAATATCAAATTTGTAATCTTTCATATTATCTGACATTTTTTCCTCAATTTTTGGTGAACTGTAAATTCTTATTTTTTATCTATCGTGAGCAAGGAGATTAATAATTCCCTTCGTCCCCGATATCATCTGTTATAAAATCCTTTAATCTGCGTCTGATGCTTCCAAAGATATCCTTCCCTGGCATTTCAACTTTCTTATCCTGCCGGGTATTTGGAGCCTGGACCTGACGCTGACGGTAAAAATCTTCTCTATCATCCAAGGCCTTAAATCCTGCCAGTACCAAACCAACGGTAGTGGCAAACATTGGACTTTTGACTTCCTCAATTTTTGACTTGCCCAGGTGCTCATTTGGATAGCCAATACGAGTATCCAGCCCGGTCATATATTCAAATAATTGACCTACTCCCTGTAACTGGGAACCTCCGCCGGTGAGGACAATGCCTCCGGCTAACTTCTTATATAATCCACTGGCGACAATCTCCGACTGCACCATTTCAATGATCTCTTCCATTCTAGCCTCAATCACATGAGCTAGGTTCTTAATTGATATTTCCTTTGGAGGACGGTTTCTCAGCCCCGGGATAGAGACGATCTCATTCGGGTTGGCATCTTCAGAAATGGCCCTACCAAATTTGGTTTTCAAGAGCTCTGCCTGATTCTGCATCACCATGCATCCTTCTTTGATATCCGAGGTGATGATATTCCCACCAAAAGGAATCACTGCGGTATGTCTGATGATATTATCATAAAATATGGCGATATCAGTGGTGCCACCACCAATATCCACAAGGCATACCCCTGCTTCTTTGTCCAAATCACTCAATACGGAAAGCGAGCTAGCCAGTGGCTCAAGGATAAGATCCTGAGACTGAAGTTCGGCACGTTTTACACATCGGTTGATATTATTGATAGCTGTGGTCTGAGCAGTGATGATATGGAAATCTGCCTCTAGTCGGGCTCCTGACATCCCAACAGGATCTTTGATACCGTCTTCATAGTCCACGGTATAGTCTTGGGGCATCACGTGAATAATAGTATTGCCTGGAGGAACCACGATATTTTCCATATCATTGGAAAGACGACGAACGTCCTCTATGGTAATTTCATCATCCTTGGTATTACGGATGATGACACCATGGTGAACTGAGCTTCGGATATGCTGACCAGCTATACCTACGATCACCTCGCGGATATCCACCTCTGCCATATCGGCTGCTTCATTTACCGCCTTCTGAATCGCATTGACCGTCTTGTCAATATTGGTTACTATCCCCCGGATAACTCCATCAGAAACTGCCTTGCCCATTCCGAGCACTTCCAGCTTCCCAAATTCATTTTTGCGGCCGATGATCGCACAAATTTTTGTGGTCCCAATATCCAATCCGACGACTAATTTTTCAGTTTCCATAGCTATATCAATTATTCACAAATGATTTGATCCTTAAATTTCACGTTTACCTTACTGTAGGCATCCCAGCCTTTTTGGGGTATGATCTTCTCATAAAAAAGACTTATTCTATTAAATTTCTCTTCAATATCCACCGCTTGCCCAAACTCAATGACCTGTCTCCCCACCTGCTGGTAAAGCTTGATATCACCTTTTCGCCCCACCTCGATGGAGGATATCTGCGCCTTCCAGAATTCATGCTGGTCTATAAAATAAACCAAGTCCAATAAATTCTGATAGTCCAAATTCAAATCCCTGGCCGCCAGTAATTCGTCCGCCTTGGCCCCCTCGATGATCAAAACCCGAGAAGTATAGTGCGGCGAGGTCGGCAGCACCAAACCTTCTGAGGAAATATAGCCATCAGCCGCTAAGGCCCGAGTGATCCGGGCTATCGGGCGATACTGATCGATCGTTACCGTCACATCTCCTTTTAGGTCTTTATAAACCTCTGCATTCTTCACAAATGGGTGGCTTTCCACCTTCTCCTCTAACTTTCTTAGGGGGATATTATCGAGCTGCTCTCCTTCGGATAATCCAGGAAAAGCCTGCATTAACATCTGACTAATCTCCTCTTCCTCCACAAAGTACACATCGCTGATACCATGCACCTTTACATTGAGGCCATGATATCTTCTCTCTGCACCCTTCTTCTCCACAAAACCGATGAATACAGCAAGTACCAAAAGCACCGCAGTATAGATCACCGATTGTTTTATATTCCAGCCTCTCATTTCCAGTCCTTCATTAGTTGGTTGATCGGATCCACTAGGCGGTCGATGTCTCCTGCGCCCAATGTCACGAGCACCTGAGGTTTTCGCTCCTGGAGGATGCTCAGTAGCTCTTCCTTATTCACTAGCTGCTTGGTGGGACTACTAATAGCCCCCAACAGCATCTCTGCATTCACCCCTGCTATAGGCAGTTCCCGTGCCGGGTAAATAGGCAATAGCAGTAGGTCATCAGCCAGCGACAATGCCTCCGAAAATTCTGGGGCAAAATCCCGTGTTCTAGTAAAGAGATGTGGCTGGAAAATAGCCGTCAACTTCTGATCCGGGTACATGGCTTTTACAGAACCCAAAAAGGCCTTTATCTCTTCCGGATGATGGGCATAATCATCTATATATACACCCTTATCATCCTGTTGCTTAATCTCAAACCGTCTTTTGACTCCTCGGAAGCTTTTCAGGCCCTCACGGATCTGCTCGGCATTTACTCCATACTCCAAGGCTATTGATATTGCGGCTAGCGCATTTTCTACATTGTGAAAACCAGGAACATTCAGTACCAGCCCCTTAATGGTCACTCCCTCAGAGATATAATCGAAAGTGAATGATACAGGTCCGGCATGAATATTCTCCGCTCTTATATCTCCCTCTCCCAGTCCATACTCAAGGACCCTTCTGTTACCAAAATCATTCCTATTGAGGTTTTTAAGGGCATTTTTTTGGATAAATAATAAGCCGTCCTCAGGAAGCAAATCAATATACTTATTGAAACTATCGGTAAGCTCCTGAGCGTCACCATATATATCCAGGTGATCTGCATCCACGCTAGTGACCACAGCCACATTTGGGAATAATCTTAAGAAAGACCTATCAAATTCATCCGCCTCTACCACGACGGTCACCTGTTCCTCACTTTCCTCATCATGTAGAATCAGATTACTATTATAGTTTTGGGTAAGCCCCCCCAGGAAGGCTGCGATATTCTTACCAGCATCTTTGAGCAGGTGAGCGACCATCGATGAGGTGGTGGTCTTCCCATGCGTTCCTGCCACCCCCACGGTATTCATAGAATGTGTGATCATCCCGAGCACCTCAGATCGCTTTTTCAGATTATAGCCCTTGTCCACAAAGAAGTTTAATAAGACACTGTCTTTGGGAATGGCGGGAGTCCATACGATCAGCACCTTAGACGGGTCCGCCTGGATCTGCTCAGGGATGGCTTCCAGCACATCATCATAGGTGATGATCATGCCCTCTTCCTCCAGCGTCCTGGTAAGCGGCGAAGGAGTCTTGTCATACCCATATACTGGTAAACCAATATGATTGAAGTACCGGGCAATGGCACTCATGCCGATTCCTCCGATTCCCAGAAAGTACACGCTATGTAGTTTTTCCCAGTTCATTTGATTAATGCTTCCAGCTCTTTTATAATATCCAAGGCAGCATTTGGCTTGCCCATTTTTTTAATATTTTGACTCAGCTTATCCTGTAAGCTGGTATTATTCATTAGCTCATCCACTTTTGCGGACAACTTCTCTACTGCCTCATGATCCGGTAAGATCACGGCGGCCTCTTGATCCACAAGGGCCATTGCATTCTTGGTCTGGTGATCCTCTGCCACATTTGGCGATGGGATGAAAATCACTGGCTTCCCTACCAAACTGAGCTCCGACACAGACAAGGCGCCTGCTCTGGAGATGACAATATCCGCGGCGGCATAGGCCAAATCCATTTCGCGGATAAATTCCACTGGCTTGATATCATTCATTTTGGCCTGGGCCACCTTCTCTGACATTTCCTCATAATAAAACTTCCCCGTCTGCCATAAAGCCTGATAGCCCTGCTGCTCGAAGTGAGCCATGGAAGCCAGCAGCGCATTATTGATGGTCCGTGCACCTAAACTTCCTCCCAGCACCAAAATCACCGGCTTGTCCGCCGCCAAACCAAAAGCCTTAAGAGCCAATTCCTTCTTATCCGCAATTGCCAAAATATCCTTCCTCACGGGATTACCAGTGAAGTGAATTTTGCCAGCAGGAAAGAACTTCTCCATGCCCGGATAAGCCACACAAAACGCACTGGCCTTCTTCGCCAATAGCTTATTGGTAAGTCCAGCGAAGGAGTTCTGCTCCTGCACCAGCGTAGGGATACCTTTTCGCTGAGCAACATATAATAAGGGTCCGCTCGCATAACCCCCAACTCCCACCACGGCATGTGGCTTGAAGTTTTTGATCAGCTTGGAGGCTTTATTTATGCTATCCCAAAGCTTAAAAGGGAAGCTAAGATTCTCCAAGGTCAACCTTCGCTGAAGTCCAGCGACCGGAAGCCCCTCTATGGAATATCCCGCTTCAGGCACCTTCTGCATTTCCATCTTTCCCTCAGCACCCACAAATAGAATCTCACTGTCCGGATATTTTTCATTCCAGGCATTGGCAATGGCAATGGCGGGATAGATATGCCCTCCGGTGCCACCACCGCTTATCATGATTCGATATGTTTCTTTCTTTTTGATAATTATATCTATTGCGCCATCTGCATGGCATTCTTTCTAATTCCATTGCCATCCGTGGCAAATCCATCTTCGTGGTCTCCACGGCTTACACTCAAAATAATCCCTAAGGAGATTCCGGTGAACAATAAGGAGGTCCCCCCCATACTCAACAGCGGCAATGGCTGACCTGTAATCGGCCCTAAACCTACCGCCACAGCCATATTGACCATGGCCTGGATGACCAGCGCAAAACTCAGTCCCGCCGACAGCAGCCCTCCAAAGGGTCGATTGCTAATCGCCACCACTCTCATCCCTCGGTACAGCAAAGCCAAATAGAGAAATAACACCACCCCTCCTCCTATCATGCCATATTCCTCAATGATGATGGCATAGATAAAATCCGAATAAGGGTGAGGAAGAGAGTTTCTCTGCTCACTATTTCCCGGTCCCTTGCCTGCTATGCCACCCGTGGCTATGGCCATATAGGATTGCTGCGCTTGGTAAGGCACCTCTTCGTCAGACATAAAATTCTCTATCCTGGAGAAGAAAGTCCCACCACGCTGTCCAAGGAAAATGGCTGAAGTCAATGCCAGAAAACCAATCAGACATACAGCAATAAGGAACTTCACTGGTACTCTACCGATAAACATCAACAGCAGGCAGGTGGATAATAACATCACTGCTGTGGACATATTGGCAAGGCCAATTAATAAGCAAATCAAGCCGATCCAAATCATCACAGGGATGAAAGTGCGCTTAAAATCCTGAATATTCTTCTGCCGCTTACCCAGCATCCCCGCCACTGCCGCGATCAGCGCCAGCTTAGCCAAATCCGAAGGCTGGAAAGCCTGATTGATTATCGGGATGGTAAGCCATCTGTTAGCATCATTGAGATTGGAGCCAAACATATAAGTGAAGGCCAATAGCGGCACAGACACCCATAAGGCCATAAGGCTCAGCTTAGCGTAATACTTATAAGGCAAGCGATGCGCGGCCCACATCACCACCAAACTCAATAAAACTAAGGAGCTATGCTTAATCAAATACGCCTCGGTATTGCCTCCCATACGGCGATAAGCCAAGGATCCTGTGGCAGAATAAACCACCAGAATACTTATCACAGATAGCAATAACACTATCCCCCAGATGATGGGATCGCCTTTTAAGTTATCGTCTATCCAAGCTTTTACCTTATTCATTTGCTAAGCCTCCAAATTCTTCACTGCCTTCTTAAACTGATCTCCTCGATCCTCATAATTCTTAAACAAGTCGAAACTTGCACATGCAGGAGACAATAAAACTACGTCGCCTGCCTTACCATATTCTAGCCCCCAGCTCACTGCTTCCGCCACTGACTGGGTTTCTTTAATTAAAGGGATTTCTCCATCAAATGCCTTCAGCAATTTTGCATTGTCCTTCCCAAGGCAGATGAGCATCTTTACATGATCCTTGATATCCTGCATGAGTACAGCATAATCATTTCCCTTGTCCACTCCTCCTGCTATCCATATCAAGGGTTCCTTATATGCCGCCAGTGCATAAGCAGTGGCATCCACATTGGTTCCCTTGCTGTCATTCACAAAACGTACTCCCGACACCTCGCCTGCTGCCTCCATCCGATGCGGCGCATTCACAAAAGTCTCCAAGCCATGAGCCAGAGATTTCTGGTCCACTCCGGCGATCAAGGCAGCCATTCCTGCACATAAGGCATTCAGCATATTATGCTTGCCCTTAAGTGCTATCTGGCTCTGCGCCACGCTGAACTGCCGCTGGTCCACCCGCCATTCTAAATGGCCCTCAGTCTCCACGCCAGCATAGGCTTCCTTAGTGTTCAGGGCTACAGGATACCTCGCTGGATTTACAGAAGAGGCATTTGACAAGCCCTGTAGGGTATATTTATCTTCTGCGAAATACACGAAATGATCATTCGCAGTCATATTTTTGATCAAGCCAAGCTTTGACTCGATATACTTTTCCATCTTATACTCATACCTGTCCAGGTGGTCAGGGGTAATATTGGTAAGAATAGCGACATCCGGCTTGAGGCTAATAAACCCATCAATCTGAAAGCTGCTAACCTCCAGAACCCACCAGTCATGATCACCGTCCACTAGCTGCCCGGCCCAGGATTGACCAATATTTCCCGCCAGGCCTACATCGATACCCGCCTTCCTTAGCAAATGGTAAGTCAATAAGGTGGTGGTGGTTTTGCCATTGGTGCCAGAGATCGCTATGACCTTCCCTGAGGAATACCGAGAAGCAAATTCCAGCTCGTCAATTACCTCCACTCCATTGGCTATTGCTTTGGCCACCACGGCTTGGCTATAGGGGATTCCCGGGCTTTTGATCAGCGTATCCACATTGATTAACCTGGATTCGGTATGACCATTTTCTTCAAATTCGATTCCCGCGGAGCTCAGCATCGTCTTGCGATCCGGATGGATCGCTCCTCCGTCAGACACAAAAACCTGCATTCCCTGCTTATGCGCCAAAAGGGCCGCTCCCAACCCACTTTCTCCAGCTCCTAAAACTGCTATTTTGCTCATGCTTATCGGAGTTTTAGGGTGGCAAGTGTGATAATGGCCAAAAGTATCCCTACAATCCAAAATCGCGTGACGATCTTAGACTCTGGAATTCCCCCCTTTTGGTAATGATGATGTAAAGGGGACATTCGGAAAATCCGCCTACCCTCTCCATATTTCTTCCTGGTATATTTGAAATAACTGACCTGCAAAATCACAGATACATTCTCTATAACAAATATTCCACAAAGCACCGGAATCAATAATTCCTTTCGCAAAGTCAAGCATAATACGGCAATCACTCCTCCCAGCATAAGACTTCCTGTATCGCCCATAAACACCTGAGCAGGGTAGGAATTATACCATAAAAAGCCCACACAAGCCCCCAGGAAGGCTGCACAGAAGATTACCAGTTCCCCAGAGTTAGGGATAAACATGATATTAAGGTATTGGGAGAAAATAGCGTTGCCACTGATATAGGCAAATATGGCAATGGCCAAGCCTATAATGGCCGAGGTCCCTGCCGCCAATCCATCAATACCATCCGTAATATTGGCGCCGTTGGATACTGCGGTGATGATAAATATCACCAGCAGAATATATAAGTACGGAGTGAAGTCTTCCCCTAAGAAGCCTAAGAAATTCTCATAATTCAGCTCATTATTCTTCATGAACGGAATGGTGGTCTTCATATCCTTGACATCCTTGAATGCTGGGGTCTCCACCAAGCCTTCCTCAATGGAAACAGGATTCTGGAATTCTCTTACCACCACATCATCATGAAAGAATAGAGTCGCCCCTACGATGATTCCAATTCCCACCTGACCAATTATCTTAAACTTGCCCGCCAGGCCTTCCTTATTTTTTCTGAATACCTTGATATAATCATCCAAAAAGCCAATGCCGCCAAGCCATACCACTGATACCAGCAGCAGGATGATGTACACATTATAGATATCCGCAAATAATAGGGTAGGGAAAATAATGGCAGCAATCATCATCAGGCCACCCATGGTCGGAGTGCCTTTCTTTTCATTCTGACCTTCCAAGCCTAGGTCACGAACCGTCTCGCCAATCTGCTTCCGCTGAATCCAGTTGATCATGGCTTTCCCAAAGGAAATGGTGATGATCAAGGATACCATCGCTGCCATTCCTGCCCGGAAGGAGATGTACCTGAACACCCCAGCTCCGGGGAAGTCAAATGCGTTGTCGATATAGTCAAAAAGATGGTAAAGCATTACTTTTCAGTATGAATCAATTTCATTAAATCAGTTACAATTTTAAGGTCATCAAATGGGAATTTCTCCCCCTTGATTTCCTGGTAATTTTCATGTCCTTTGCCGGCAATAAGGATAATATCCCCTTTGTTGGCAGACATGCAGGCCACCTTTATCGCTTCTTTTCTATCGGCGATCGTCATGGTCTTTTTATAGGCAACAGGGTTTACCCCGGCTTCCATTTGCTTTAGTATTTCCAGGGGATCCTCATCCCGTGGATTGTCAGAGGTAAGGATCACCTTATCGCTCATTTCTGCGGCGATCTTCGCCATCAAGGGTCTCTTGGCAGCATCACGATTACCTCCACAGCCCACCACTGTGATCACCTTCTCCACTCCTGTACGCACTCCCTGGATCGTCTTAAGGACATTCTCCAAGGCATCAGGCGTATGCGCGTAATCCACAATGGAGGTGATTTCATTATAAACCACCTGCTCAAATCGCCCCTGGGCTCCTTTGAGGCCAGAAAGCTGCATCAGTACCTCATCCTCATCCTCCTCGAGCAGGCAAGCCGCTCCCAATACTGCCGTGAGATTATAAGCATTGAATTCCCCAATCAAGCGGAACCAAGCCGGACGACCATTGATCTCCAGCTCCAATCCCTGAAGGGTATTGCTAAATACCTTGGCTTTGAAGTCGGTCGGGTATTTTAAGCCATAGGTATGCTTAGAGGCAGAGGTGTTTTGCAGCATCACCATCCCTCGCTTATCATCCGCATTCACCAAGGCAAAAGCCGTGGAAGGCAAGCCGTCAAACAGCTTCTTTTTAGCCTTAATATACTCATCGAAGGTGCCATGATAATCGAGGTGATCATGGCTAATATTGGTAAATACAGCACCGGCCAATACTATGCCTGCCATTCGCTCTTGTACTATTGCATGAGAACTCGCCTCCATGAAGCAATGTGTACAGCCTTGTCTCACCATATCATCCATCAGCTTATTGATAGCTACACTGTCTGGAGTGGTATGGGTGGAAGGGATTACCTCGTCATTTATCTTATTCTCAACCGTGCTCAGCATGCCCGTATCATAGCCCATGGCCATGAAAAGGCGCTGCATCAAGGTGACACAGGTGGTCTTTCCATTGGTGCCCGTGACGGCCACCACTTTTAGTTTCCTGGAAGGATTATCGTAATAGTTCGATGCCATGATCCCCATAGCATTGGCAGCATTGACCACCTCCACATAGGTGATCCCCTCCTGCAGGCTAGCAGGAAGTTTCTCGCATACCACGGCCTTGGCACCATCCGCTATGGCCTGGTCCACGAACTTATGTCCATCCACGCGGGTTCCTGGTACAGCCACGAAGACCACTCCCGGAGATACTTTCCGGCTATCAAAGACAATATCCTTCACCTCCACGTCCATATTACCGGTGGTCGAGGTCAAGGATACTTTGTACAATATGTCTTTTAGTGTCTTCATTAGCTCAATTCAATCATTATTCTGCCTCCTTTAGGAACATTAGTTCCTGCTCTCAAGGATTGGTATTTTACACGTCCCTTACCGGTATAGTTCACCGACAGGCCTTTGTTTTCTAGTATATATAAAGCATCCCTCAAGGTCAGACCCGCTACATCCGGCACCACTGGCGCCTCCACTTTATTGGGCTGCCAAGCGATGGACCGGTTTACCACCGCAGACTTCACCCACTCTTCTTCTCCAGCATAGTGGTTACTAAGCCCAAACTTATTACAGATCATCTGAAGCTCTTCCACATTTCCCGCCTGGATATAAGGGAATACCAAGGTGCCGCTCTTATCTCTCTTCGGCTTGGGCTGAGGGAGAGGTTTGTTCAGGTTCAGATCCTGAGCGTATATCTTATCGGCTATTTCCTTAAATACCGGCGCAGAGACATCGCCTCCATACACATTAAAACCCTTAGGGCTGTCAATCACGATGATCATACTATATTTCGGATTATCCGCAGGGAAGTACCCTGCAAAAGAAGTATAGTATCGCTTGGTGTACCGTCCGTTCACCAGCTTCTGGGCAGTACCCGTCTTTCCTGCTATCTTATAGGCTCCACCACTAATATTCCTGGCGGTCCCCCGCTCCACGACTCCTTGCAGCAGGCCTTGAAGCTTTTCTATCGTATCATCCGAAGCGATGCTCTTTCGGATCACCTCAGTATCGTATTCTTCTTCTTTGCTATTTCCTCGCTGGATGCGCTCCACGATCATCGGCTTCACCATCCTGCCACCATTGGCCACTGCATTATAGAGTGCCAAAGTATGCATAGGGGTCAGCTTCACTTCATAGCCGATAGACATCCATGGCAAGGTGGTTCCATACCAGTTTTTCTTATCAGTGGGGCTTTTGAAATAAGGTACACCTTCACCTTTTAGCTGAAAGCCAAAAGGCTTATCCAGACCCGCCTGCTCTATATAGGCGAGGTACTTAGATGGATCTACTCCGAAGTGCTCATCCACCAATTTAGAAACCCCCACGTTGGAGGATTTCTCGAATACCTCTCGTACTGAGAGCTTGCCATAGCCTCCATATTTGGAGTCTCGCATGGTTTGGTTATAGAACTTATAATTTCCATCTCCGGTGTCCACCGTATCGTTGAGGTTTACTTTTCCCTCCTCCAGTAAGGCCAACATGGACAAAAGCTTAAAGGTGGATCCTGGCTCAGTAAGCCCTTGTTCCCCTATCGCATAATTATAATATTCTCCATAGCCGTAGCCATTATCTTTCTTCTCCAGGTTTGCTATTGCCTTGATATGGCCGGTCTTCACTTCCATCACCACCACGGAGCCATATTCAGCGTCTTTATTGATTAGCTGGCGCAATAATGCCGATTCTGCTACATCCTGAATATTGATATCGATGGTGGTCACAATATCAAAACCATCCTCAGGTCTTATATCTTCCGCATCATGAACGGGCTTCCACGTGCCCCCGGCAATTTTCTGAAATAAGGCCTCGCCATTTTTCCCTTCCAAGTATCCATTGAAGCTATACTCAAGGCCAGCCCCATAGCGATCCTCATTGAGGAAACCCACGGTTCTTCCCGCCAGGTTCTTGAAGGGATTGTATCGTTTCTCTACTTTTTCGAAGATTACTCCGCCGCCCATTCTTCCTTTTCGGAAGATCGGCCACTCGGACATGCGCTGCTTCTCCTGGTATCCGATCTGTCTCCTATTGATCACCAGATAACGCTTTCCTTCGAGACGGGCGTCATTGATCATCCTTCGATAGGCTGTGGAGGATCGGTCCTTATAGAAGGCGGATAGGTTCATGGCTAAGGAATCTATCCCCGCACGGTATTCATCCTCATCCACTATGCCCGGATCCAGCGCCACTCTATAAAAGGGTAAGCTGGTCGCCAGGAGACTTCCATCATCACTGTATATATTTCCACGGGTGGCACTTACCTTTCGGTATTGAAGGTTAATATCCTCCGCTTTTTGGCGCCACTTATCTCCATCCACAAACTGAACATGGGCTATTCTGTACAAAATAGCCCCTGCAAAAAGTACCACTGCCAAAAATGCCAGCCTTACTCTCAGCAATATGGATTTCTTTATATTCATTATTCTTCTACTATCTTATATGGCGGTTCTTCAATTTCATATATCCCTAAGGCCTTTATTTTCTTAGCCACCTCGGACTGCTTACTGCTAAACATATACTCAGCCTCCAAAGTGGTCACATCGGCACGAAGGTCTTCCACTTCCTGCTGCAGCTTCTCTATCTCTCTGATCGTCCCCTCGGCCTTATGGTTACTCCAGATATAGATCAATGCCAATAGCGCCGCATATAGAAAGGGAGGCACCAAGCGCACAGGAATACCATCTCCCAACAACTGACTCATCTTGAGCTTGGAGTCGATGATCGCAAATACATTATTGCGATTTGGCTCTGAGCTCTGTGAGCGATTTTCGTTGGAGGACCTTTTCAGTTTTTTCTTAAAAGTATTCCCTTCCATGCTTATGCCTTTTTAGCTATTCTTAATTTGGCACTCCTGGCTCGGTTATTTATCGCTACTTCCTCGGCACTGGCCTGTATGGCCTTGCGGGACACTGGCTCCAATGGACGAATAAGGTTTCCGTAAAAATCCTTCTCCACCTCGCCTTGAAATTTCCCCTTAGCAATAAAATTCTTCACCAATCTATCTTCTAATGAATGATAACTCATCACCACCAGTCGTCCTTCGGGTTTCAGCATCTCCACAGTCTGCAGCAGCATCTCCTCCAAGGCCTTCATCTCATCATTCACCTCAATACGCAAGGCTTGAAACACCTGTGCGTAATACTTAAATTCTCTCCCTCTCGGGGCTAGTTTTTTTAGCAAGTCCTTAAACTGCTCTGTGCTCTGTATAGGTCTGGCAGCTCTTTCCGCCATCACCGCCTGAGCAAGTGTTTTGGCATTTCTCACCTCGCCATAAATGCCAAAAATCTTATGAAGATCCGTCTCCTCATAAGTATTAAGCACCTTAGCTGCGGTAAGCTCTCCCGTCTGGTTCATCCGCATGTCCAGCCCACCATCAAAGCGAGTGCTGAAGCCACGATTGGGTTCATCTATCTGGTGGGATGAAATCCCAAGATCGGCCAAAATACCATCCACTTGGGAGATACCATACAGCCTCATATATCGCTTCAAGTCTCGGAAGTTTGCCTGTACGAAGGTAAACCGCTCATCCGCAGGAATATTCGCCAGCGCATCCTCATCCTGATCAAAACCGTATAATTGCCCCTCGGGCCCTAGCCTGCTTAGAATCTCTCTGGCATGACCGCCACCACCAAAGGTAAGGTCCACATAAACCCCACCCTTCTGGATAGCAAGTCCATCCATGCACTCCTTTAGCATGACCGGAATATGATATTCTCTCTCGCTCATTTATTTCGAATCTGACAAATATTCTCTCGCTTGGCCAGCAAATTCCTCAGGATCATTGATCAGGAAATCATTGTACCTCGCTGGGTCCCATACCTCCATGGTATTCCCCATGCCTACCACGATCACCTCTCGCTCTATCCCCGCAAAACCCAATAAGGGCTTTGGAATCAAAAATCGGCCTGCAGCATCCAATTCTACCTCAGTATTGCCACGATAAAAGCTGCGCTTAAAATTCCGCTGCTTCGGGTCAAAGTCGTCCAATCCTGATACCTTATTGTCTAATTTCCTATACTCATTATAGGGATATAATACCAAGCACGGATCGAAACCCCGGCGCATAACCAGCTCGCTACCAAAAGATTCCGGCATCGCAGCCTTTAGCTTGGCTGGCAATGTCAGACGGCCTTTGGCGTCTAGCTTGCAATAATATTCGCTGGAGAATTTACCCATATTGGTACTACCGAGTCTTGTTCAAATACAAAAGTAATAAAAGGAATCACACAATCCACCACCTTTCCCCACTTTTTCCCACTTCTTTATAAATGTATCCAAAAGTTAGAATTTTACAAATATTTTCTCTAAAAAATACCATAGCTAACAGCTGATTATCACCCACTTATTAGCAAAAAATACCCCGTTTATCCATTATAAAACCCACCTTAATTTGCCATTAAAAGCGATTTTCTAACAAATGTAAGCCCCTCAAATATTTTTTTATAAAGTTTTCGCCCATTTTGTGGGAGAAAATCCCAATTCTACCCCAAAACCTATTCATTCTATCCCTAATTATGGTAAAATTTAACAAGCAACCGCCCCTTTCCGCCATTTCACAACACTTTCACCAAGCCTTCCACCCATTCACTTCTATATTAATTTGAGCCTTGCAAAGACATGGTTCTGTGAAAACCGCATTCGCTAAAATCTGCGCTGCAAAACCTAGGCGAAACCCGGCACTTCCTCCCTGCCAAACTTGTTGGCTGGAACCAAAGTGGTAGATTTTCCCAAAAATAGAAAAATCAAATTAGTCCTAACTAATCAAAGTGGGTTTCAGGAAGCCTCTACCAGCAGGTCTATAAAGAACAAAAGGACACTGCACGGGATTATGCCTTGCAGGATCGGTGGCTAAGAAGTTCCTTTGATTTACTGATTTTAAATTGTTTCTGAAAATCCTCCTCTTCCACTGGCCTATATACCCAACAGAAATTAAAAACGAATCGAAACAGGGATTTCAGGATAGGTCAGACCCCAGGTCTTTTTTTTGGATAAAAAGATTAATGGCTTCGCCAAAAAGAATCTTATACAGATAAGAAATACAGGCGGGATTCATACCTAATTAAAGGCTCAAAAAATTATTTCTTTCGCTCAATCGTATAGCGAACGAGGTTTTCTAAAGAAACCTTATAATCTGAGTCAGGCTGTGCGGCCAAGATATCAATAGCTTCCTGGAAATATCTGGTCATCACCGTTTGCGCATATTCCAATCCCCCGGATTTCTTCACAAAATCAATTACCTGATTGACAGACTTTTTATTTTCACTTCTATTTCTGATGAGGAAGATGATCTTTTTCTTATCAGCCCAAGAGGCATTATTCAAGGCATAAATAAGTGGCAAGGTCATTTTTTTCTCCTTAATATCTATCCCCACTGGCTTGCCGACTTCTTCTTCCCCATAATCGAACAGATCGTCCTTAATCTGAAAGGCCATACCGACTTTTTCGCCGAAGGTCTTCATCTGCTCCACCGTATCTTCATCGGCCCCGGAGGACACCGCCCCGATCGCGCAACAAGCCGCTATAAGGCTGGCGGTTTTTTGGCGGATAATCGTATAATAGACCTCCTCCGTAATATCAAGATTCCGTGCTTTGGCGATTTGCAGCAGCTCGCCTTCACTCATCTCACGGATGGCTGTAGAGATATATTTCAGCAGCTCAAACTCTCCATGATCCACGCTGATCAGCAATCCTCTGGACAGCAAAAAATCACCTACCAACACAGCAATTTTATTTTTCCATAGGGCATTCACAGAGAAGAAGCCTCTTCTATAATTGGCATCATCCACGACATCATCATGCACCAGAGTGGCCGTATGAAGCAGCTCGATAGTGGCGGCACCTCTATAGGTGGATTCGCTAATCCCTCCAGTCACACCAGCAGTCAAAAACACAAACATGGGCCGCATCTGCTTCCCTTTTCTCTTCACAATATAGTTTGTGATATGATCCAACAGCTTGACATTGCTCTTCATAAAAGAACGAAACTTCTTTTCGAAGTCGGCCATTTCTGTTGCTATGGGTGCTTGTATTTGTTTGAGGTCTGCCTTCATCACTAAATTAGAATTGCAATAATACGATCAAATAAGGCATTGACAAAATAGAGGCATATTTTATTCACCAATGGGCATTAAATCTAAAATGCATAGCCAAAGGATAGCCTTCCCAGTAATTGGCCTTCTGCTTGCTGCGTCTCCCTAGTGCGATAGCTGAATCGGTATTTTATGCCTATTCTTTGTACGGAGTACACAAATTCGGCATAATACTCTTGGCGCAGTGCCACAGGGACCATTAGATTGGGATTATTATAATCACCCTTGCCGGTTCCTTGCAGGGTAGCATTCCAGAACACCCTTTTATATTCCGCTCCCAGCTGCCCATAGATTTCCCTTTTGGTCGAGGACCCGAGTCTATTTCCACTAATCATCCCCTGGCTGCCCGGCAAGTAGCTCCCAAATCGAAGCGCTGGCGAGAGGCTTATACTTCGATCAAAATTGCCTACCGAGGCGCGTGAAAACAGCCAGAAATCGACGCGGCGTCCCTTTACCGCATTCCATCCCGCTTGGACATCCACATTCATCAGGGCACTATTCTCAATTTGATATTGCCAACCTCTAGGCTGAGGAAAGCCAAATAGCTGGTGATACCAAACCTGCAAATCCTCGGCTTTTGAGCCTGGGCCTATTTTGCCAAGTAGCAAGCCTCCCTGCCACCAGCCACGGGCGGAAAGACGCTGGTAGTCAAACTTCCCATACAGCACGCCTGCATAAGGCCGATCATAGGTTTGGATATCGTCTGAGGTATAGCGCTCCGGGGTGAAGATCTGCTGCGCAAGGGTCAGCTTGATGCGATTTTGATCATCCCTGGAATAGGCATAGCCTAAGAAAAGTCCATTGGTATAATACCGGTCAAAGTGCGTAAAAGCCAAGGCATCATTGTCCACCTGAAAGGACAACTGATGATGAGTGACGGTGGTTTTTGTGGATTGCGCCTTCGCTACAGACCCTGCAATCCCTATAAAACAGAATAATAATAAGATTTTTTTGATTTTCTCCAATTCCGATATGCCGATATACCTAATAAAGTGTAAATTATTAAAAAATAATTAATTAGGACTCATACCTATACAATTGTTAGAAAATGACAATCATTGGTGAATTGAAACTAGCGGGTTTTAATGCTTTAATTTTTCACTATCTTTGACAGAACATCAACTGAAATTTCCTTGACTGACGACTATATTAAACATAAATATGCCCCTATCATTCCTGAAAAGGATGAATGGCCCGTAGTAAAACTTGCCAAAAGCCGCAAGAGTTTTGTGCAGAGCGTTGCAGGAATCAGCAAGGACAAAATCATATCAATCACCGGCAATAACCTCGACCTACTTAAGGAGGAACTCGAAACGACCTTATACCGCGAAAAACTCCGCATCAAGCAGAACCCCTGGCTTGTGGATCCCGATGATGAGGAAGAGTTTTGGTCAGAAGTGCGGTCTGCCCTGGTTCAGGGAAGCCCCGACCCCAATAGCACAGAGGAGGAAAAAAAGCAGTTTTATCATCAAATCCTCACCAGCATCACCACTCGGTATGCGGAAGAAATCGCCAGTAACTTCAAACATAGCCATTATAAAGCGACCCGGAAATTGGTCACTTTTGGTTTTAGCAGGTTGCTAAATGCGGCAAGAGTAAAAGGTTTTGGCTCTATTTTCAGCAAGCAATTTACCCTACAGGATAAAATCCAAATCATAGGAGAAACGGATCAATTGAGGCATCTGGCCTCCAAAGGCACCATCGTGATGGTACCGACACACTTCTCCAATCTTGACAGCATCCTAATCGGCTGGACCATCAGCACGCTTGGCATGCCCCCATTTGTCTATGGAGCGGGCTTGAACCTATTTAATATTCAGATATTCGCTTACTTCATGAATGCCCTTGGCGCTTATAAAGTGGATAGAAGAAAGAAAAACCTTCTCTATCTCGAAACGCTAAAAACCTATTCGAGCGAAGCGATCCAATTTGGCTGTCATAGCCTCTTCTTTCCTGGCGGCACACGCTCCAGAAGTGGGAGGATAGAGGATAAGCTAAAGCTGGGGCTGCTCAGCACGGCCGTGGAAGCCCAAAGGGCAAACTATGAAAAAGGAGCCCTTGACATCAGTGGCAAGGTATTTATCGTCCCAGTCACCATTAATTATCATTTCACCCTAGAGGCGCCAAGTCTGATCAGGGAGTACCTTAGCCTTACAGGCCAAGAGCGATACTATAAGGAGTCCGATGAATTTTCCACCTCCTACAAAATCTCTAAATTCCTGGTGAAATTTTTTACCAAAGGATCTGATATCTCCGTGAGTATAGGCTCAGCCATGGATGTACTCGGAAACTATGTCAATATGGACGGGGAATCCCTGGATAAGGATCAGCGGGTCATCGATACCTGCGATTACTTCCTGTCAAATGGAAAGGTAACCGTGGACCCTCAGCGCGAGGAGGTGTACACCCAAAAGCTTGGAGATCGAATAGCGGAGGAATTTCATAAGATCAACCGGATTTTCAGCAGTCATCTGGTCGCTTTCACCGCCTTTGAGATGATTAAGAAACAAAATTCCAAAATGGATTTATTCAACCTTCTCCGTCTTCCGGAAGAGGATCTTCTTCTCAGCTATGATGATTTCAGGTCAGGCTGCCAGCGCGTATTGAATCGCATCATGGAAATCAGAGCCGAGGGCAAGGTGCATGTCGCCCCTCACCTGAAGCAGGGTTTGGATGATATCATCGCTCATGGGCTGGAGAATGTGGGCATGTACCACGCCAAACGCCCTTTGATCAAAACAGAAGACAATAAAATCACGACGCAGGACATGAGCCTGTTATTTTACTATCATAATCGACTAGATGGCTATGAGCTCGAAAAACTCTTCAAATAATACAGATAAACCAGTTGGAGTAATCGGTATCGGGAGTTTCGGTACAGCCATTGCAAATATCCTAGCAGAAAAGAGCACGGTAATCGTCTATGCCCGGAAGCAGGAGATTGTGGATGAAATAAACCTCCAGCACAGCGCTGAGGGACGGGAGCTGCATACCAATATATCTGCCACCACTGATCCCCAGCTGATCTGTGAAACCTGCGAGGTGATGTTTCCTGTAGTTTCCTCCTCTGGATTCAGGGATGTGATGCGGAAATTTGCCCCGTTCTTACACCCTTACCATATTCTGATCCACGGTACTAAGGGGCTGGTGGTGAACCTGCCCAAGGGCAAGACCATTAGTCAGGTCGATAAGATCGCCAGTGATAATATCTGGACCATGAGTGATGTGATCCAAAATGAGACGGTGGTCGTAAGAGTAGGATGCCTAGCTGGTCCAAACCTCGCCAAAGAACTGGCGATGGGCCAGCCAGCTGCCACGGTGGTCGCCAGCCACTTCAATGAGGTCATTCTGGAGGGGCAACGCTTACTTCGCTCAGACCGATTCCAAGTATATGGCAATCAGGATATCCGAGGTGTAGAACTCAGTGGAGTGCTCAAAAATACAATCGCCATTGCCTCCGGCGCCCTGGCGGGCCTTGGACTGGGCGAAAATGCCCGCGGACTACTCATCTCCAGGGGTATGGTGGAGATGATTCATCTCGGCAAAGCCCTTGGAGGCCAGACACAGTCATTCATCGGATTGGCCGGAATCGGTGATCTAGTCGCTACATGTAGCTCCACTTTTTCTAGAAACTATACGGTAGGATATCGCCTGGCCAAAGGTGAAACTCTGGACCAGATCAATGCCAGCATGGAGGAAGTTGCCGAAGGAATCAATACTGTGCGGCTATTGCAAACCTTCCTGCAAGGAAGTGGCATGAGAGCTCCAATTACCGAAAACCTCTATAAGGTGCTTTTTGAGGGCTTTAAAGTCGAAGATGCCCTTCATTTTCTTATGAAATACCCCTTCAATGTAGATATTGACTTCCTATAAATATAGACCAAACTAAACAACCCTTTAACCAAACCATGAGAAATTATTTGACGCTGATGGCGGCCTTAGCACTAGGCCTAGCCTCATGCACCTCCACCAAATCGACGCTGTACTCACCAGAGGCGCAGCCCAATCTTCTTTCGGACCAATTTAGCTTTACCGAGGGCCCGGCAGTGGCACCAAACGGCGATGTTTATTTCACCGACCAACCCAATAATCGCATATACCTCTGGGAAGCCGATACGGATCAGGTAGAAGTGTTTATGGAAAATGCAGGCCGCTCTAATGGGTTGTTTTTTGATGATAATGGAGTGCTTTATGCCTGTGCAGATGAGAAGTTTGAACTTTGGAAAATCAGTGCGGACAAGGAAGTGACCGTTGTCGAAGCGGGTTTTGAAGGGCAGGATTTCAATGGGCCAAATGATCTCTGGATAGACGATAAAGGCGGTATATACTTTACGGACCCTTATTATCAAAGGGATTATTGGACCCGACAGGAAATGGATATGGAGGCTCAGCGGGCATATTATCGCGATCCTCTGGACGGAAAAGTCCGCATAGTGGCGGATCATTACGTCCGTCCAAATGGCATCGTGGGTACCCCTGACGGCAAAACTCTTTATATCACTGATATTGGAGATAAAAAAACCTATAAATACGCCATCCAAAAAAACGGTGACCTGAGCGACCCCGAGCTATTCGTCAGCATGGGTTCCGATGGCATGACTCTGGACGAAAGAGGCAACCTCTACCTTACTGGCAATGGCGTGACGATCTTCAATCCAAAGGGAGAGCAAATTGGCCATATAGCCATTCCTGAGCGCTGGACTGCCAATATCACCTTTGGTGGCAAAGATCGTAAAACCCTCTTTATCACGGCCAGCAAGTCCGTATATACCCTAAAAATGAATGTCGCAGGCGCTAAATAAGAGCTTGCCTGATAAAAATAAGTGGAATAGGTGAAGAAGCGATTTCTCTAGAGATCTGCATTTTTCACCTATTTTTTTTCGATTTCCTTTAACCCAGAAATATACCAGTGAAATAGAAAAGCTTCCTTTCTAGTTGCCAAGCATTAATTTTTCGCTTTGCCCAGCAAGCTCAACTTCGGCCCCTCGGAACGCCGATACCAAAATATAGAAGGTGGAATGAAATTCTCCCTGGATTCGAAAATCTTAGGTCGGAAGAAACCTGCTTTTGCGATAGCAAAATAAGAGGAGGAAAATCAACGTAGGAATCCAGATATCAGATTATTACTGGCTGCAGAAGCCCTGCAAGATCTGGTTTGAGGTGGGATTAAAGGCATTATTTTCGGTAAGGACATTTACTGTCGTGCTTTGCAATACCGACTGTAGAGCGCAGAAGTCGCTGAGTTGGACATTACCGGAGAAGCTTAGATTTCCTTCCACTTCTTTGATGCTCTGCAAGCCATCCAAATCTGCAAGGCTTGCGTTTTTGAACACGTAAAGCATATCCCCCAGTTGCTCCATAGCCTGCAATCCTTGCATGGTCTGCAATTTGGCATTGAGGGAGATGAAAAACATCCCCTGTACAGACTTCAGATTGTCCAGTCCTTGGAAGCTTTCCAAAGCTCTGTTCCTATAGATAAAAAACTGGCCACCCACAGACTCTAAGCCTGATAAGCCCGAAAGGTCTTTGATGTTTTCGGTATTCTGGATGATAAAATCCCCGGAGACAAATCGGATATTCTTCAATGGAGAAAGGTCAACAATATCCCCCGTCACTCCTTCAATGGACAAATCGCCATTGATCCCCACATAGGTATCTTTAAAATCATCAATAGCCGCCTGGGAACTAAGAAATAAGTCGCCATCCCAAACCGTTGGCTGAGGGAAGTTCTCTGTTAAATCCCGATAACTACAAGAAATTACAGTGGTAAAAAAAACCAGAAAAAGAAGAGGTCTCATGAAGGGCTTGTATTCCAAGTTTAAATTTAGGTGAAAATAAAGCAAATTAACATAGAATACAATACAGCCCTCCTCATGCCGCTATATAATGCATCTAAGCACTTTTATTTGTATATAAACAGCATATTTAAAAGTATTTAATTAATCGCTAATTTTATCAAAACAGTCCTCTCAAAGGACTAAAACAGGATCCACATTGGCACTAATTCAAGCCTCAAACAGACTGGTGATATTTACTTCTCATAGAAAACTCCAGGTTAGCTTGGCACTAGCAAATGAAAAAAACCTCACTTTGAGACATGACTGTCGGACCTTATCCCATTAGAAATCAAGGAAATAATAGCTAAAGACTATTACTTTTTCAAACCATTAGGAGAGGTTTATCTTCCTTGACCTGAGCTTTTGGCAGTAATAATTAAGGGGAGAGGCGATTTAAAATTAATCCCCACAAAAAAGGCGGTGATTCCATATTGGAACCACCGCCTTAAATTTGGGCAATTCTTTAAATTATTTATCCGATAAAGGGATCCATTTGGGGGATAAATCCGGATTTTCCATGGCAGAGTCCAAAGGAAATATCGGGCGATTCAGTCGCTTATAGCCCAACCTCATTAGATCCTGATCCACGCCACCTTTGGTAAGCGCCAACAGCCAGTCGGCCCTCATATCATACAGCTCAGGCACCAAATAGCCTATCTTCACGATGACAATATCTGTTTTGCGAGGATTGAGGCCAAGCTGAGTAAAGTCTTTTTCATAATGATAAGGCTTACGTCTATCGGTAACAATCACATCCACACTACCTGTACGGATGACCACCTCGGTTCTGGCGTCACGATCGCCTTCTCTGATGGCCATGACTTTTCCTTCCAGGGTGATTGGACCTTCAAAACGGCTATCGACCATTGCTCCCACTGGAGCTTTGACGATGGCTCCTTCACCAGCAGCGAGAGCCGCTTTGATCATCTCGGGGCCAGGAATAGAGGCATAGATTACCGACGGACCAGACTCCGACTGAAATTCCTTACGGTCTAAAATTCTTTTGAGCGACCAAGTGACATCCCCAGCACCGCCCGCGGTAGGATTATCTCCGGAGTCGCTAATCATAAAGGGCACCTTATCACTCGTGATAGCCGCATCCAATGCCTCCTCAAGAGTGGAAGTGGGGGCCACAAATTCAAATTCCTTACGAACATCCCAGAAGCTATTGGCAAGCTTTTCGGCACCTTCCTGAACCTTTTCCTTATCATCTCCGGTGACCATAACCACCCCGTGATTTCGCGGTTCATCGGCCCATGGATAGCCCATCCAGATCGCAGCATCCACGACCCCTTCCTGATCTGCCACCTTAGGAACCTGAGCATAGAGGCTTTTGCCAGGCTCTATTCTCGTACTCGTCTTTTCTCCGGGCAATAATATTGGCACCGCCACATAAGCCTTATAAGCCGGCCTACCCTTTCCACTCTCCAGTCGATCCAACAGATTATCCATGGCTCTTTTTTTGGACTCTAGAGCATCCTCATGAGGGGCCATTCTATAGCATGTGATCATATCCGACTGGGTGGCCAAGCGATCAGACACATTGCCATGAAGGTCCATAGAGGTAGAAATAAGGGGTTCCTGCCCGATCACCTCTCTGATCCGAACGATCATATCTCCTTCGGGGTCATCCAGGCCCTGCACACTCATGGCACCATGAATATCAAAAAACAAACCGTCATAAGGCTTATTGGCTTCCAGCATCTCCAAGGTCTCCTTCATCAGTTTCTCATAAGCCTCTCGACTCACAATGCCCCCCGGTATGGACTTCCCTGTCAAGGTAGGCAGCCAAACTGCCCGCATGCGATTTACCGCTCCCTCCTCCATAAACGGGTAATTGGTAAATACCTCCTCTCCTCTTTTCGCACGGAAGGCCTCTTCCTCCGATACCGCTGGCGAAAAAGTGCTCGACTCAATAGCTAATCCGGCTATCGCTATGCGGGGTAATTCCCCTCGCCCGGCTTTGTCCTCACTGCAGCTGGCCATCAGGCCAAGTACCACAAGTGAAAAACTTAGAAATGTAAGGGTGATCTTGTTATTCATATAGAAAGTTTTTATTTATCTACCCTAAATTAATAAAATTTTTATCAGATGATTCACCATTCATCCAAAAATTACACGTACTAAATGCTTTTAGCCATACACAGCTAACCTGAGAGCATTAGGCTTCGAGCTTTTTTAAGCGCTGCAAAAGCGGAGGATGGGAAAATTTAATAAATACCTGTAGAGGATGTGGGTTTATTTGACTTAAGGTTTTTACCGAAAGGGTCTTTAGGGCGGCGGCAAGAGGAGGTCCTGAATAGGTGCTTTTGGCAAACGCATCCGCCTCAAACTCATTCTTCCTGCTCAGCATATTCATGCCTATCCCCATAATGCTGGAAATAGGGCTAAACAAAATAAAATAACCTAGTAGATTCAAATGAATCGCTTGCCTTGCCCCTCCCAGAGCCATACTGATTTGCTCAGAATTTACCACGATGGACATTGCATATAATATAATCCCCACCTGCAGCACGGAGAGCAGCATGGACTGAAGGATATGTTTTTTCTTAAAATGCCCCACCTCATGAACGAGGACCGCCACTAATTCTTCCACCGTATGCTGCTCAATCAGGGTATCATAAAGCACCACTTTCTTTTGTTTGCCAAATCCGGAAAAGAAGGCATTAGCTTTGGTGGAGCGCGTACTCCCATCGATGACATATACATTGGTCAGAGGAAAGTCCACCTGATCGGCGTAGTGCATAATGGCTGACTTCAGCTCTCCTTCCTCCAGAGGAGAAAGTTTATTGAATAAAGGCAATATCAATGAAGTATAAAACCTATTGATCACGACCATAAAGACAGCAGCCACCAGCCAGAAATAAAGCCAAAACCCTGAGCCCAAAGTTGCGATCAGCCAAATCAAAAGTGTCAACAATCCCCCTCCAACGACCAGGGCAAGAGCATAACCTTTTATCTTGTCCAGGAAGAAGGTCCTGGGGCTGGTTTTGTTAAACCCATAATCCTCCTCAATACGGAAGGTATGGTAATAGTCAAAAGGAAGGGACAAAAGATCTGAAGCAATGAATAGTATACCAAAGAATAAGAGTGACTGTATGAGCGGCTTATCAGTAATACCGGAGATATAGGTATCCAGCTCACCGAAAGCACCCAAAATCAATAGTACCAGCATGAGGGCCAGCGACAGACTTTCAGAAAACATTCCAAAGCGGAAATTCACTTTTTGGTAGGATTTAGCTTCCAGCAATTTCGCCTGATCTAAATAGCCCTTGAGATTATCGGGAACAGGAGGTACAGGCTGTCTCACATTCAGCCAGCTGCTGAATTTATCAAAAAAGAAACCAGCCAGAACCAGGCCGATCAGGATAATCTTTATGTTTTCCGCATTCATCATCCCGCAAAACTATTAAAATTTCGGACAGGGCAAGAGGGTATCTCTTAATCTTGGCGCACCGGGGTTTCTATTGGGAAGGGTAAAAGAAATGCTCACTTCATGGGCTCCGCCAGACTGGATTCCCAGCTGTGACATGGTATAGTCGAAGCTATAGCCGACATCCATACCGGAGGGAAGACTGAGGCCAATCAGCATCACTATGGCATCCCGGTTGGTTTCACTATTCAGCGGTTTATAGGGAAGGCCTCGGTACCACAGTCCGAGCACCAGAGGCTCAGCGTAGAGGTAAGCGCCGAGATCCAGCTGCTCAAAGACCCCTTGTTTTTTATAATTCACCGTGGGTACAAAGTACCGCTGCTTATATCTATGTGTAAAATCCCGCTTCATGGCTCCATGCCCAAGACCTATTCTATACCCTGCATGGAAGGAATACTTGCGAGGAAGGGGACTTAGCCCATCGAGGAAGGACTGGTTGGGCTGATTGATATGGTGTACAGAACCGCCTATCCACAGCTTATCGGTGAATATCAATCCACCGACCGAAAGGGAAAGCATATTAATAGGTTCTCCTAGGCCTGTCAGATCGGTATTTCCTGGAAATAGAGGTCCGAAGGGGTTACTTGGATCTATTTGATTCGCAAAGATCAAATTATCATAATAGCCAACATCACGGCGGATATAGCTGGCCTGAAAGCCTGGCCGGAAGTAAAGGCCTTCTGACACCCGAAGTTCGTAGGAATAGATGCCTGAAATAGTGATGGAATGCAGATCAGCAGCACCTTGGACATCATTTAGTATCATCAGGCCGAGGCCACTGTTATATTTTTCCAAATAGGTATCCGCATATGCCGAAAAAGTATTATACTGTGCATCCAGGCCGGGCCATTGACTGCGATAATTTGCACCTATACGCGTCTGTAATTCAGACCCAGCAAAGGCCGGATTTAGGTACAAAGGCGCAGCATAGTATTGGCTGAACTGAGGGTCCTGGCCAAAACTACGAGTAGTAGAGCAAGTTAATGCGATCAAGCAAAAAACTAAGTATATATAAGACCTAAACAAATATTTGTTCGTTTATTTGAGTAAAGTTAAGCTGTTTAACGACAAGCCAGTATCAGGTGTTTTATGGCAGCACATAAATTATGAAAAGGACTTCTATTTACATAAGATTAAGAGTGATTTATATTCTTTACCTTCTAATGCTATGTCCTTTTTTTATATTTTCTGCCCAAAGTCAAGGTTATAATAATAACGAATGGATCTTCGGATACTGTGGCCGCAATGCAGAAAATAATTATATTTCTTTTGGAAAGGGCAGTACACCCAATGTAAACACCCTGCCCGGCTCGGTGGTAATCGGCCAAAACAACAATGCCATCGCCATAGACCCGATTACCGGTGAACCTTTATTCTATACCAATGGTGAGTTGGTTTATAATTATCTTGATGACCTGATACAAGGCGCTCCCAATGGGATAAATGGTGATTTTGAGGGTACGCAAACCGTCGCTATCGCTGCGCTAAACTACGAACAAAACGGCGAAAGAACATTTTATACCTTTTATATTAGCCCCGCTGGGGAATTGCAATATTCGGTCATTGACATGAATGCCCAAGGCGATGCGCCCGCCAATAGCCCTCCTGCTGGCGAAGTCACTAGTCTCAATCAACCCATTTCTTCTGCTTCCGGCGCCATCTCTGTCATCAAAACTCCTGACTCGCCAAGCTATCTGATCAGCTATGAAGGTGGGCAACTGGTTTCCAGAGAAATCACCAATCAGGAAGGGGTATTCACCGAAATGGACTTCCTAAGCCTGCCCAACGCTCCCGATCGGATGATTTTTAATGAAGAGACCTCGCAACTGATTTTATTGCCAGAAGATTCTTCTTCACCTATCACCGTCCTGGATTTTGATACCTTAAGTGGCACTTTCTCCAGCCCTCGAGAAATAACTTTCTCCACCAGCATTCCCTCCGTAAACTATGGCGGGGCCGAATATTCCCCTGACGGGAATTTCATTTATTTCACCCGAGGAGATGAACTTCTCCGTGTCCCTACAGACGACCTGGAGGCGGAGCCAGAGATTATCCCTAGCCCAAATCCCTCAGGAAATGTAAATTCCCAACTATTAGATATCAAGGTGGGGCCAGACGGCCAGCTTTATTATATCTATCAGGAAGAAGGAAATGACGCCTTCTATGTAGGCACCTTAGAGAATCCCGATAATCCTCTATTGGAGGAACTGGAAGTCGATGCTGATCCCTTCGAAGGCACTGACTTTTGTGGCGGCCAATTCCCATTATTTGCTCCTAATGAGGACATCGACGTCACCGTAGATTTTACCTATGAGCCGCAAGATCCCTGTATGAATAATGCCCTTCAGCTGACCTCATTTTTGGATCCTGCAAATATACCTATAAGATCCTATGAATGGGAGCTAACTCCTCCCCCTACGGACGAGGACGGGTCGGAGATTGAGCTTGAGCTCAATGAGGAGCACCTGCTCCTGCCTGCAAATGCCACCAATCAAGAATCTGTAACGGTCACCTTAACGGTGGAGCTAGCGGATGGAAGCAGTCAGACCGTCAATCACACCATCAGCTTTACAGAAAACAACCTACAGGCCAGCTTCACCCCATCCGACACCACCACTTGCAAAACCTGTCTCGACCTGAATGAAATGCTAGAGGTGAGCTCTGGCGAAGAAGGACAAGGTGGCTCAGGTGGAGGATCCGGTGGGGGCATCGGAGGAATCCCAGGCACTGGCGGAGGATCGGGTCAAGATGGAGAAACTGCTTATGAATACTTCTGGTCCAATAAGAAAGAAGAAGGATGGATCGGTGAAGGTCCTAATGAAGTTTGTAAACCTGGCACATATTGGGTTTTAGCTAGAGAAGAGGGATCCACATGCTATGTATATGCTGAAACCACCGTGAAAATGTGGGATCCAGTGGCCAATGAAAAAGTAGATGATCAAACCAATAATATATGGTATTTCGGAGAAAATGCAGGCTTAGACTTCAACCCTGACCCTGACAATCCGGATGGCCCGCTACCAAGACCTGTGGAGGACCCTGGCTTTGACTGGGACATTCCTGCCGGTACCACGACTATTTCTGATCAAACGGGACAGGTGCTTTTCTATACGGATGGCCAGTCGGTATGGGATCTTAATGGAAATCTCATGGAGGGAGGCGAGGATATAGGTGGAGACAATACCTCCACGCAAAGTGTGATCGCCATCAAAGTCCCTCAAGAGCAAACCTTATATTACCTCTTCACCACCCAGTCCAATAGCAGCGGCACCAATACGGTGAAGTTTTCCCTGGTGGACATCAAAGGTGAGAATACTACCGGAGTGGGAAGTGTGGTAAGTCCTGACAATTTCCTCTTCAACCCAGGAACAGAGCAATCCGCCGCTATTGAGTCTGGCGACACCACCTGGGTGATGTTCCATGAACTGGGCAATAACACCTTCCGGGCCTACCCCGTAACCTCCCAAGGTATTGGGCAGGCGGTTCCCAGTTCGGTGGGCACCAATCATGGCTATGGAGCGGGTGTAGGTTCCATGAAATTCAGCCCTGATGGAGAACAAGTCGCCGTAACCATCTATGATGAGAATGGCTGCAGCACTGTCGATATATTTGATTTTGATGAGTCCACAGGCGAACTTAAAGAATACGCTACCATTGACCTTGGCTGTAGTGATGAGGTATATGGGCTGGAGTTCTCCAGTGATAGTAATAAGATATTTGTGTCTTATAGAGACGGAAAAGGAATCGAAGAGATCGCCATCAAAGGCTTGGAAATAGATGATGAGGAAGGTGGAAGTGAGATCTGCCCTACCTGTTTTGCTGATGCCGAAAGCCGTGACCAAATAGAGGCTTGTATAGAAGCATCCCGAAACCTACTTTCTGGCAGTGCTGGAGGAGATCTGGGAGCCATACAGATGGGGCCAAATGGTGTCATCTACGTATCGGTGGTCGGTGCACCGCAGGTGGGCCAGATCAACCCTGGCTCTGACTGCAACCCTAGCTCCTATACGAGCCAAGGTCCCGCAACCAATGGCAGCAATAACCTTGGTCTCCCTTCCTATGTCCAAAACTCAGGAAGCAATATCCCAGAGCCAGAATTATCAGGCCCTGACCGACTGTGTCTGGATCAAGGGCTGGCCTTGGCCGAATTCCAAGGTGCCGGAGAGCCAGATATAGACTTTTACAACTGGGCCATTCTTGATATTGATGGAGGCGAGGTCTTTTCATATTCAGGCACAGGAGACGATTTCCAATTCCTGGAGTATGAATTTGATTCCGCAGGAATATTCACCGTGACCTTGAATGTGGAGCGCTGTGGAAATCCGGACTATTATAATGGTCAATTGGATGTAGAGGTAGTAGGCCCACCCCCATTGACTTTGGAGGATGATATCACTTTATGTAGTGGCAGCCCCATTACCCTGACAGCCATAGAAGGATATGATCCTTCGGAGGGACTGTACGATTTCGAATGGACCAATGCCGCCGGAGACGTTTTTGGGGACAATAACTCCAATTCGATCGAGGTGACGGAGGAGAGCATCTATACCGTAGTGGTAAGCTTTAGACCTCCGGCAGATGCTGATGAATCCTTCCAGGCCTGCTCGGCGATGACCTCTGTTTTTGTAGGCCCGGCATTTGAATTTGAATTGACACAGGAGGCGGAAGAGAGCTGTTATGAGGAGAATTATATCACCTTCGCCCCTGACACACCTATCAGCGGGCAGTGGTTCTACCAGCTCCAGGGAAGCACCGAAGCCCCCGTATTATTGGGAGCAGGATACGAGTGGGAAGTCAATCCCGAAGAGCTTCCTAGCCCTGGTGTTTATGATATTATCTTCGCTGCGGAAGACCCTATTCTGGAGGGCTGCGTGGTAGAAGAGAGAGCTAGCTTAACAATAAATCCATTACCCGAATTTACGATAGACCTGATCACAGGACAGAGCACCTGCGAAAATCCCACGGGAAGCTTTGCGATCACTATGCTGGAAGATGCCAACAGCGTTTCGATTATAGAAAATGGTGAGGAGTTTTTGAATGTGGCCAATGGCGATGTGCTTGGGCCATTTGAGAATTTGCCTCCGGGCAATTATACCGTTATAGCCGACCGTGGAGGATGTGAGTTTGTGGAGGTGGTAACCATTGCCAATGCGACTCCGCCGGGTGATTTCAGCTATGAGGTGATCGCCAGCCCGGAAACCTGCGGCCCGGACGGGATCTTACCAGGAAGTATCGTGATCAATATGACTGGGCTCGCCACAGAGGCAGACTTTATCATCACCAATGAGGACAATGGAGATCAGATCGCAGGATCTATCACCAACTCCACTGTCACCGTTGAGCTAGGAAAAGGAAGCTACGCTGTGGAGGTTTCCGAGCCTTCTGGCTGTATATTCCCCGATACGCAACGCTATTTAATAATAGGCAAATCGTTGGTTAACTTTAGTGCACCCAGTCAAGTTCAGGCTTGTGAGATTTTCTATTTCGCACCTGATCCCCCGCTAGGGGTCAATTATACCATCACCTTCGAGGACGGCAGTATTTACACTCCACAGCCCAATGGCATCTATACCCTGGATCAGGAAGGAATCTACACCATTCGAGGTGAAGATCCTTCGGGTGAAAATTGCCCAAGGATTAGAGAAATGGAGGTCGTCCTCAATAATCAGGTCCGGTATGATATAGAAGAGCTATATGATTGCGACACTGGTCTACGCTACCTTGCGGTGCTTGATGATGAATTTGATCCTTCAAATTACAATTTCTTTTGGAGGAATGTGGTTGGAGTAATTGTCGGTAGAGAGCAAAGTTTTGTCCCTAATAATCCTGGTGACTTCAGCCTGGACGTACAGCCAAAACAGGGCGCCGCTTGCCCAGCAGCATGGTTGGATTTCTACGCACCAGAAGTCCCGGCCAGGGTCCCTGTGGAGATCATCATCGAAAGCGGATTATGCACCAATACTAGCACAGGCATCCTACGAGCATCCTACGATGCTCCGGCCACTGCCAACCTGGAGCCTGCCTGGTATCGCGTCACTGCTGACGGTCAAAGTATCCGTATTCCTGAATTTGACGGTCTTGATGAAATAGCAATAAATGAAGAAGGGACCTATCGGGTGCGGCTTATCAATTCGGTTTTTGGGCAGACATGCTCCGTCGGAACGGATAAGGCGACCTTGGTGGACTCCGATGCTGTGGCCCCGGAACTAGAGGATAGCTATACCATCTGTGCGGTGGAAGGGATCACGGAAACCCTTCAGCCCACCGGCGAATGGAGAAGATACCAATGGTACCTGGAGGATGAATTGGTCAGCAGTAACGCAGCCTTCACCCCTACATTACCTGGGGACTATACCCTTATCGTGACCGATATCGCAGGCTGTACTTTTATGGAGACCTTTACGGTGATAGAAGATTGCGGACTGAAGATTACCACCCCAAATGCACTAATCCCTACTGATCCAGAAAGGAATTTTGTGGTATATGTAAACGATTATGTGGATGAGATATCCGTATTGATCTACAACCGATGGGGGGAATTGATTTTCCATTGCATCCAGGAGAATGTACCCGAAAACAGCCCATTTTGCACTTGGGATGGCACCGTAGGCGGCAAAAAAGTCCCTATCGGAACCTATCCTGTGGTGATCAAGTTTAAGAGTAGAGACCAGAATTTGGAACAAATAGTTAAAAAAGCAATAGTAGTAATCGAGTAAATATGATCGCATTGATTTCTCCAGCTAAAACGCTGGATTTAGAACCAACTAAGGTAGCCTACAGCTCCCAACCGGATTTCAAATCTGACATTAAAACCTTGGTATCGCTGATGAAAAAAAAGTCAGCAAAGGACATCATCCAGCTGATGAAGGTAAGTGACTCATTAGCCGAGCTAAACGCCGACCGGTATAAGAGCTTCTCTGGCGAATTCAACTCCGAAAATAGCAAGCAAGCCCTTCTCACCTTCAAAGGGGACGTCTATAAAAGCATGGAAGTGGACCAGTATAGCCAGGAGGATTTTGAATTTGCCCAGAATCACCTGCGGATTTTGTCCGGATTATATGGCTTGCTCAAGCCTATGGATCTTATTCAGCCATATCGTCTGGAAATGGGCATTTCTTTGGAGAACAAAAACGGCAAGAACCTCTATGAATTTTGGGGTAACAAAATCACCAAGGCGATTGATAAGGCCGCAGCTGGTCAAGCGGTGGTCAACCTCGCCTCCAACGAATACTTCAAAGTCGTGAATAAGAAAGCTCTGAAAAGCCCCATCATCACGGTCAATTTCAAAGAATACAAAGAAGATAAATACAAGGTAATCGGATTCTTTGCTAAGCAGGCACGAGGACTGATGGCGGACTATATTATAAAGAATAAAATTACCGATCCCGAGCAGCTAAAGGTTTTTGCAGAGGATCGTTATGAATTCTCCGAGCCTTTAAGCTCTGAGAAAGAATGGATTTTCGTGAGGTAGATTCCCTTTCATCCGAGCCCCTCACGCATCAAATGGTGATTTACCAGAATATTACCCATGAAAAACAAGTTATTTTACCTGCTCATTATATTGATCAGCCTGTCCTCTTGCTCTGTATTACGCAGTTCTCAGCAGACCCAAAGGGGTCAAGCAAGCTATTATGCAGACAAATTTAAGGGGCGACCAACCGCTAGTGGCGAGAAATACCGTCATGGCAAAATGACTGCCGCGCATAAGACGCTACCCCTGGGAACCAAGGTAAAGGTAAAGAACCTTCAAAATGGCAAGACTGTAAAAGTTAGGATCAATGATCGTGGGCCATTTGTGAGTGGGCGCATCATAGACCTCTCCAAAAAGGCCGCAAGAAAGCTGGACATGGTCCGTGCGGGGGTGGTTCCTGTGGAGATAAAATGGAAATAGCCGAAGCATGCCCTCTATGGACATAGAACCAGACCTAGGATAATAGGGACTGAAAACCTAAGTAGTCAGGGATAGTACCGAGAGTTCCATCCGCTTAGCGGATTGATAGCTATATCAGATTCCTAATGCCAATCTATCTATCGGAATTTTAAGGATTTATAAAAGTCATAATAATAAAAAGGCTGCCTCCATACTGGAAGCAGCCTTTTTAAATTTATATCTACTCTTGGCTTAAGGTTCAAGGGCTTTTACACCTGGAAGCACTTTGCCTTCCATATGCTCTAGCAAAGCTCCGCCGCCTGTAGAGACGAAGGACACTTTTTCACCATAACCAAATTTATTAATTGCAGCAGCAGAATCACCACCACCGATAAGGCTAAATGCGCCATTTTCAGTAGCTTCCACAAGGGCATCAGCCACCGCCTTAGTTCCTTTGTCAAAGCTAGACATTTCAAAAACACCCATAGGGCCATTCCAAAGAATGGTTTTAGAGTTTTTGATCACCTCGGCGAATATCTTACGAGACTCTTCACCAATATCCAAGCCCATCCATCCGTCAGGGATTTCACCGCTATTGGCCACACCCTGCTCAGCATCGTTAGCAAATTCCTTAGAAGTGATATTATCCACTGGCAGGTAAAGGTTTACCCCCTTGGCTTTAGCTTTTGCTTCCAGCTCCTTGGTAAGTTCCATTCTATCAGCCTCCAAAAGGGAGTCACCGATTTTGCCACCTTTTGCCTTAGCAAAGGTATAGGACATGCCACCACCAATGATAAGGTTATCCACTTTATCCAATAATTTTTCGATGATCAGGATCTTATCAGAGATTTTTGCACCACCCATAATGGCAGTAAATGGTCTTTCTGGCTTTTCCAACACCTTATCGGCATTTTCTAATTCAGACTGCATCAAATAGCCACACACTTTATCGTTAAAATAATCTGCAACGACGGCAGTGGAAGCATGGGCACGGTGAGCGGTACCAAAGGCATCATTCACATATATATCTCCCAAAGAAGCTAGTTTTTTTGAAAATTCCGGATCACCAGCAGTTTCTTCTTTGTAAAAACGAAGGTTTTCAAGAAGCAAAATTTCACCTGGCTTCAATGCTGCTGACAGCTGCACGGCCTCATCGCCGATACAATCCGGGGCAAATTTCACCTTACGGTCAAGGGATTTCTCAAGGTCAAGCAAGATATGCTTAAGAGAGAATTTCTCATCGGCACCACCTTTTGGACGTCCTAGGTGGGACATCAAAATTACTGATCCGCCATCACTAAGGATTTTCTCAATAGTCGGCAAAGCGGCCTCAATACGAGTGTCGTCAGTTACATTAAAATTAGCATCCAAGGGTACGTTAAAGTCCACTCGTACCAATGCTTTTTTTCCTTCAAAGCTTAGGTTGTCAACAGATTTTATCCTACTGTTCATGGTTAAATAGGTTTTTTAAGTAAAAATAATTTTCTAAATCAATGGGCAGAAGCCCTTCTTAAACGATCATTGATGGCTTTTCCGAGGCCTGATTCTGGCAATTCTTCCGCAAGGATAATATCCACGTCCAAACTATCCAAGTACCTCATATAGGCAAATAATGCATGCGCAGCCTGCTTCAGGTCCCCATTGGGGCTTAGGGCACGCTGGTGCGGAGCATCTATTTCATCAAAGACCTTATCAAAACTTAATACTGCAAATTTCTTACCTTTTTGAATAAAATGTGGCACCAGTTGATCCAGATCACCCAATATAAAAGGTTTGCGAGGCGCATAATGGCTCTTCAGCATACCTGGAGTCTTGGGATTGCTGCTTGACTGCGGCAATATCAACACATTTCCAGCCACTCTCTTAATCTGAGAAACTTCTATTCCTCCCAAACGAAAAATAGTAAGTTGTCCATCTTCGAGGCCGACAATAGTGCTTTCGAGTCCCACTTCACATTCGCCACCATCCAGCACATAAGGGATCTTGCCATCCAGCTGATCCACCACATGCTGAGCCGTGGTGGGGCTAATATAGCCAAAAGGATTTGCACTAGGTGCAGCAAGTGGAAAGTCGAGCGATTGTAACAGCTCTCGGGTAAGCGGGTGATTAGGCACCCTTACCGCCACCTGATCCAGGCCACTCGTCACCAAGTCTGGGATGATGGATTTCTTAGGTAAAAGGACAGTAAGCGGTCCAGGCCAAAACTCATTGGCCAAAGCCTCCAACTCAGGAGCAAAGGAGGTGGTATAATGACTGATCTGTTCGACACTTCCCGTATGAATAATCAGGGGGTCAAAGTCAGGTCGGTTTTTAGCTTCAAAAATCTTGGCTACCGCATCTTTATTAAGTGCGTTTCCTGCAAGCCCATATACGGTCTCAGTAGGAATACCCACCAGGTCTCCTGCTTCCAGGATGGCTTTAGCATGGCCAATATCTTTTCCGATCTTTGTCATTAGGAATCACTTGAACAAAATTCATCTATCCATTCCTGAGCCTCATTATAGCCCAGTTGTAAAGCCTGCTGTAAATGTGCGCAGCCTTCATCCACCTTATTCAAAGCACTCATTTCAGTAATGCCCAAAAGGTAAAAAGCGGCTCCATTGGTATCATCCAATGAAACTGATCGGTGGAGGGCATTGATTGCTTCCAGCGGATCATTATTGCCTACCAAGGCCTTTCCCCGGTTAAAATGTACCAGCGCTTGATTTGGATCCACACGAAGGGCATTGTCAAAGTCCAACAAGGCATCTTCATATTCTTCCATACCCAAAAGCGCCAAACCTCGATTATAATAGATATCTGTTTGGTTTAGATCCAAAGCACTCGCCATATTATAATTAACTACGGCATCCTTAAATTCTTCCTTTTCCAGATAGGCATTGCCCAAGTTCAGGTAAGGCTTATAACTTACAGAATCCTGCTTCATTGCGGCTTTGAAGTTTACAATGGCATCGTCCCATTTTTGCAGTTCGAAATAAGCCACGCCACGGGCATTGAGCGCATCAAAATGGTTAGGATTTTCCTCCAGAATACGGTCAAAATTCTCAATGGCAGTTTTAAATTCTCCCTTTCGCAGTTCGATAATTCCTGCATCGTATAGCTCCTGCTCCGAAGGAGCGCATGCCACCATTATAAACAGTAGCATGGGTATCAATAAATATTTATTCACTATTAATAATTTTTCAGACAAAGATACAAATATTAAGCAATACGGCAGCCTAATCCCTGTTTCTTTGACATTCTTAAAATTCAATTTTATTTTTTCTTAATCCAAAGAATGGCAAGCCTTAGAGGACGAATTCTGATTTACTGGTTTTCTCCAACATTCTCAAAATCGAATCATTGGATTTCACCACATCGGGGATAATATCATAATTGACCCATGCCAGGTCATTACTCTCATCACTAATGGTCAGAGGCTCATCCATGGCGGCCTCGATCAGAAACCTCACATCATAGTGAAAATGCTCCGCATCCCTGCTATTGGCAGGAATAAGGTGCTTATCAATGTCAAAAATAAAGCTATCCACAAGCTTTAGGGAGATCAATCCACTTTCTTCACGTGCCTCAGTCATGGCCACCTCCATGAGGTTATCATTGCCATCGGCATGCCCGCCTAACTGAAGCCAGCGGTTTAGTTTACGGTGATGAGTCAGTAAGGCATGAGTACGTCTTTTATTGACGATCCAGGCGGAGGCGGTAAAGTGGCCCTCTTTTCTTTCCCGGCTAAAGGCCAGCGGGTCCTCACAAAGGGCTATAAATTCTTCAACGAAAGATTTTTCTTCTTCAAAAGGAGTACGGTAACTTTTCAGAGTTCTAAGGAGTTGCTCTCTATTCATAATAATTTACTGTGGATTAAATAAGCTTTCTACAAACGTATCAAATGACCTGGCTTTGGTGTATAAGCGATCGGAATAGATCGTCACCAATATTTTAATCATTTGTGGCTGGTGGTTTACAGAGACTTTCTCAATGGCTACATTGCCAAAAAGCTGCTCTGTTCTTTCAGCCATATAGGAAGTTTTGGGCTTTAGGTATTGTTTTTCGGTGATATTGACACCGGTGGGTTTCTCCTGAATGGTCCTGTCCAGGCTCACTCTTTCGTACCCTAAATCTACAATTCGCTGACCAAAAGCAAAGAAAAGGTGGGAAAAACTTTCCGAATCCAAGGGCGCCTCATAGAATAAGGCGAGGCCATTGGCATAAGGAGAGCGGAATATCTGCAGCTCGGGCGGCACTATTTCTCCAGCTTTTTGCAAATGGATATTTTGGTAAAGGAGATCAAACAGCTGTTGTCCCTCCGCGGATTGTGACCATTTATAAGTTTCAGCCATTTCGGACTGACTGGGTGTAAAATTCTCTTTATGGGTTACTGCTGCACTTTTGTCTGTGAACAGTTTCTTTAATATATCATCAACAAACTTCATTCAGTCCTTTCTTTTTATTCTACCATCGGATAATAATTCTACCTCTCCCGCATCTTCCATGGTTCGGAGCATTTCTGCCAGATGGACATCAGCAGAGGCCAGCTTGAGCTTTACGGCGATGTCCTGATATGTTAACGCCAAGCCCTGCTCCAAAGTTTGGAATAATCGCTCCCTCAGGTCCATTAAATGTGTGCTGAGCTCACTATTTTTCTTTTTCTGTACACAAACATCACATATTCCGCAAGGCAGATCACTTTCCTCACCAAAATACTCTAATAATTGCAAGGTTCTACACATCTGTTCATTTTGAGCGTAAGCGATCATGGCCCTTACCTTGGTGATGCTATTTTCTCTGCGCTCTGCTATCCGCTGCTTGTTTAGCGGCAATTTCCCCGCATCATATCTATGGGTGAGAAAGGTAACCTGCGGCTGGTCTTTTTTCTTATTATAAGCGGCTATCCCTAGCGTATCCATACGCTCCAGTCGAGCAATCACCTCCGATTCAGGCAGGTTCAATGCCTTCGCAAGCTTATCCTCATTCACCTTTATATATTCACTAAATAGCTCCCCGCCATACATCCGCAGCAAGACCTTGATCAGTGGATCCAGCTTGACCTGCGCGATCTGATATTCATATAGCCGGCGATTGTCCACCAGAAAATGAAGAGAACTCAAGCTATAATAACCTTCGCTAAGCTCCACAAACCCCTCTTCTTGCAGGATCTTCAGGGCATGATAGGTCTGCAATAGGTCCAGATTATACGTTTGGCTGAAAGCCGAAATATCAAAATCATAACTTACCATAAGGCTGCTGCCTACGGCAATGCGGTAATAATTCGCCAGACACTGATACACACGTCTGATAAAATCGATCGGCGGGAAAGAGGCGATGGACCGCTCCTCCATCAATTCTAAATCCTTATCATGGAAGAGCATTACGGCAAAAGCCTTCCACTCATCCCTGCCGGCACGCCCAGCTTCCTGATAGTAATTCTCAGGACTCTCCGGCATATCCATATGGACCACCACACGCACATCCGGCTTATCTATCCCCATCCCAAAGGCATTGGTGGCGACAATCACCCTTACCTTATTGTCTTTCCACTCGACCTGCCGCTTTTCGCGCAGCGCCTTATCCAGTCCTGCATGGTAAAAAGTAGCCGATATCTTCAGCTGGCTGAGAGCCATCGCAATCTCCTTCGTGCCTTTACGGCTACGCACATACACGATGGCCGATCCAGGAACCCGCTGTAGAATCTCTATCGCCTTTTCAAGTTTATTTTCCGCCTTGCGGACGGAATAAGAAAGGTTCTTTCGGGCAAAGGATTTGATAAATACCTTGGGCTCACGGAGTTCCAGTTTCTCTATAATATCCACCTTTACCTTGGGCGTGGCTGAGGCGGTCAGGGCGATAAAGGGCACCGTGGGATGATATTGGCGAAGCTCCGCAATCTCCAGATAGGGAGGTCTAAAATCATAACCCCACTGAGAGATACAATGCGCCTCATCAATCGCGATCAAGTTTACCTTCATCTGCTTAAAACGCTCTATAAACAGGTCGGTTTTTAGCCTTTCGGGAGAGACATAGAGAAATTTATAGTTTCCATAAATACAATTATCAAGGGTGGTGTCAATTTCCCGCTTTCTCATTCCAGAATAAATCGCCGCCGCCAGGACTCCCCTTCGGCGGAGGTTTTCCACTTGGTCTTTCATCAGGGCGATCAGCGGACTCACCACCACGCAGATGCCATCCTGCATCAGGGCAGGCACCTGAAAGCAGATGGACTTGCCTCCACCAGTAGGCAGCAGCGCCATGGTATCATGCCCCTCCGCCACCGATAGAACTATGTCCAATTGGCGGGGCCGGAAATCATCGAATCCAAACACCGATTTTAATACAGAAAGCGCTTTACTTTTCACCTTACCACTCCAGTTTCTTTTTCTCCAAAAAAGCAGCGATCCCCTGCTTGCAATCTTCCGTCCCTCTTGCTTTTGCATTGGTCTCGGCAGCCAAATTCAGGCCTTCCACGAGTGCCAAATCAGCCGATTCATTCAGTAATTTCTTAGTAAGTGCGATGGCCATGGAGGAATTTTGGCTGGCCAGGCGCTCCGCCTCGGCACGGACTGTCGATTCGAGTCTATCAGCCTCAACCAGCTGATGAACGAGGCCCATTCGCTCGCCCATCTCAGCAGAGATCAGGTCTCCCGTCAAGAGTAATTTACGAGCATAAGCCTCCCCTACCTTCCGCCGCAAAAACACCAGTACCAAAGCAGGCACGAAGCCTATTCTCACTTCAGTATAGCCAAGCTTGGCCTCAGGTACGGCATAGGCCAAATCACAGACGGTCATCAGCCCACATCCCCCGGCAAGGGCATGCCCTTGTACCTGCGCAATGGTAAGCTTAGGGAAGGTATAAATGGTTTCAAATAGTCTTTTTAGCAATTGGCTGTCCTCGAGATTTTCTTCATAGGTATTGGATTGGAGCTGCATGAGGCTTTCGAGATCAGCCCCCGAGCAGAATACTTTGCCTTCCGCTCTGATCACCACTATCTTCACCCCCGCATCCTCCCTACATTGCTCCAATAACTGCTGTAAATGCTGCACCATGGATGCATTTAGGGCATTTCGCTTCTCAGGACGTGAAAGCGTCAGGTAGGCTATTCTATTTTCTAAATGATAGGTGACTGGCGTATCCATATGCTTTTACTTAATTCAATGAAGATAGGACGAGTAACTTGTTCTTCCAAACAATAGCACTTAGACCTAAAAAATTAATTTGACTGCTCCAGTCGTGGGACCAGGCGCCTCCGTGCCGGACATCTTCTGCCATTGGTGGCCGTCATAATGATAAACTTCTTTAGGCTTTAGCCCATTAAATTTCCATAGCCCACCTTTGCTTGACAGCAGTCCATGCGATGGCAATGCCAGCACCAGGCTATCTCCTATGCTACGTCCTTGAAGCCAACCGCCCTCATTAGGAGCACTTCTTCGCCTATTGGGCAGCACCTTATATTCCAGGTCTTTTAGGCTGGCGCCAAAATGAAAATAATAATGAGCCTCATTTTCTTTATAATCCACTGCAAGTCCCTTCGAAAGGCGATACACTAGCAGCTCATCCGCTGTGGAGGCAGATAGCCATAAGCTGGCCTTGGAAAGCACCAAAACCATCATTACTGTAGCCAAAAGATAGGCATAGGTTTTCTTATAATTGCTGCTTAGCAGCATATACCCTCCCCATATCATCAGCGTGAGCGCTATAGCCTCCCCGGCAGAAAGAAAAACCCCCTCCCTCTGCGCTCCCGGAAGCCTATGGATAAAGAAAATCACTTCATTAAGCGCCTTTACGATCACTTCCAAAACCCGAGCGAGGAGCGATAAATCGAGCCCCGTAAGAGCAAGCAATAATAAAGGAAGTCCTATCGCCATAATTAAGAATGCCCCAGGAATCACCAGTAGATTAGTGAATAAGGAATAAGTGGGGTAAACATTGAAATAATAAAGGGTAAGGGGAAGGGTCGCCAGCTGAGCTGCAATACTTACAGAGGTCACCTCCCAAAAATAATAAACGATTCTATTCGATGGCAACCAGGCTTTCACGATCCAGGGCTGAAGGATTAATATCCCCAGCATGGCCGCATAGGAGAGCTGAAATCCCACCGCAAAGATAATATTAGGCTTAAACACCATCAAAATCAAGGCAGAAAGGGCCAGCGCATTGAAGACCGAGGACGTTCTGGATTTCATCTGAGCCAAGGCCATCAGGGTAAACATCGTGGCAGCTCTCATCACGGAAGCAGACATTCCGGTAAGCAGTGCATAGGCCCATATCAGCAGGATCACAATGGACAGATAAAGGACCCGTGCTCGGACAGGCATACCGGCTGGCTTAAAGAAGAGAAGAAAAAAGCCATAGATAATCCCGACATGCAGACCAGATACCGCCAGCACATGCATGGCACCAGCAGAGGCATAAGCCTGCCCTACCTCCTCACTGAGCGAGGATTTCTGGCCAATTAGCAAGGCAGAAGCCACCTCAAAAGCTGCTCGATCCTTCATCCAGCTGCTTAAGGTCCCTAGCATCCGCCCCCGTAGATCCTGCATTTTCCCAAATATAGAAGGTGGTCCTTCTCCAAGAACTTGAATATTGTCCCCTACAAACTGGCTATGGTAGATTCCCTCATTGGCCATATAGGCGCTGTAATCAAATTCGCGAGGGTTTTGAGGGGAGGTGATACGCTCATAAGGAGAGGTAATAAGTACCATTTGGTCCGGCTGCAATGGCGCAGGTGAGCGGTGGTAGATGCGAATATTCCCCCTTCGCTGCGGTGCACCCAAAGAATCCAGCGCAAATAGTAAGGAGAGCGTATTGGCAAAACTGTTAGGTTTTGCTAAGTCATTGTGCTGGACTTTGGCCAAATAAGCCCTGGAGGCAGGATGATGAACGATATGCTCGTGATGGTGATGCGGATCATGATCAAGGGCCAGCCACAGACCCATCATAAACAACAGGCTATAAGCTAAAAATGGGAAGGCGAATCTAAAGGTATAGACCTTCCTGGACTGATTGATAATGATCAATATCAAATATACCAACCAAATGAAAATCAGGGAGAACAAGATAGAGCTAGAACTTAGCGCTGTACTTATATAAGGGTATAGCAAGACTCCAAAGCCAAAAAAGAAAAGATACCTTATAAATGGAAAATCATTAAATTTCATCCGCCCCTCTTTATCGTCCCACAAAAAAACCTTTGATGATTAATCTAAATTCAACCCATATAATTTAATAAAACCCAGTATTACAAACAAAAAAAGGGAAGCTTTTAAATAAAAGCTTCCCTTTGGGATTCCCTTGTACTCCGAGTAGGAGTCCAAAAAGTGAGAAATAATTAGTTGACTTCTAGAATCTATAGCCGACGCTAAGACCAGCATTCAGCTCAATGGCAGAAAAGCGATCTTGCACCTCACCGCTAAAGCCACGGGCGATATTGATATAAGGGGCGATGGCAAACTTGTCGTTTTGCACCCACTTATAACCTCCGCCTATTCCCAGCATAGCGCTGTTCATATCAGTGATGATCACTCCACCGCCATCAGCAGGCTCAGTAAAATCACCGAATCTATACTTGAAGAATGGATAAACATAAAGTCTTCCAGACCCCATATTGGATTGGGTAAAGTAGAAGTTATAAGAAACCAACAAACTACTGGTGTTAAATTCCTTATTTTTCTTTTGGCTGTTATACCCAAAACGGTCATTTATCAAATACTCCACGCCCACGGACTGGTCAGCATCGATAAATCTCTCATACCCTATCTCTACAGATCCCTGCAAGATGGTATTCATAATATTCAGCTTGATTTCATTTCTATTGAAATCACTGTCAGATTGAGCTTGAGCATGAAACATCAGGCCCGCTAATAAAAATACGAGTAAAAACTTTTTCATTGTAGAATTGGATTAGTAATGGTAATAAATACAAAATACTTGGTAAAATTTACTTTATTGTTAAAACAATACAATTTCAGTTACAAATATCGCTCCATTTTATAATGTAATATATCACATTCGGAAAAAATGTCGCCGACTTGTTGAAATTTAAATTTTGCATAAAGGGGCACGGCATGGAGCTGAGCATGGAGGTATAGGTAAGTTTTATCAGGCAAAAAATTTGCCTGAATATCCTCTATTACTCCGTTCATAAGTCCTTGGCCCACCCCTTTGCCACGAGCATCTTCAAGCACAGCAAATCGCTCGAGTTTGACCCCATTGGTGGTCTTCCGATAGCGGGCGGTGCCCACGGGAGTACCATTGATACGAGCTAAAAAATGAACCGAAGATTCTTCAAACTCATCGTATTCTTCTTCTGCTGCCACATTTTGACCTTCCACGAAGACCTTCTGCCGAATATCAAAGGCCTGCTGAAGCGTCTCCTTGTTCTGTATCTTTTCTACGACTAATTCTGTCATTTTTGATTTTCTCTTTTTCCACATCTTCCTGATCATAGGCCTCGATAATGGCTTTGACCAGCTTATGTCTAATCACGTCCTTACCGCTCAATTGCACCTGACCAATGCCTTTGACATCCTTAAGGATCCTCAGAGCCTCTCTCAGTCCTGATTTTTGGCGAGAGGGCAGATCCACCTGGCTTTGATCACCGGTGATGATCACTTTGGAGTCGGGGCCCATTCGAGTGAGGAACATTTTGATTTGTTCGGTAGTCGTATTTTGGGCTTCATCCAGAAGCACAAATGCGTCATTGAGCGTCCTTCCACGCATATAAGCAAGAGGGGCAATTTCTATCACCCTATTTTCCTGATAAAACTTAAGTTTCTCTGCGGGAACCATATCCCCTAAGGCATCATAGATAGGCCGAAGGTAAGGGTCGAGTTTTTCCTGCAAATCGCCAGGGAGAAAGCCTAAGTTTTCGCCTGCTTCCACGGCAGGCCTGGTGATGATGATACGTTTTACCTCTCGGTTTTTGAGTGCCCTGACGGCCAGAGCCACCGCGATATAGGTTTTGCCTGTACCAGCAGGTCCAAGAGCAAAAACCAGATCATTTTTGTTGGCTGCTTCCACTAGTTTCCGCTGATTGGGAGACTTGGGTTTTATGGCCACGCCTTTATTGCCAAAGACAATGATATCGTTATTGGAGGCATTCTCTAAGGGTTCACCTTCCAGTTCGATATATTCTTTGACATTTTCGGGCGTCAGTTGACCGAAGCGGTTAAAATGCTGCAATAGCATATTAAGCACATCATTGATTCTGATGATCTCAGGAGCCCGACCCTGGATTCTGATTTCATTTCCACGAGAGACAATTTTGCTTTTTGGAAATGCCGCCGATATCTGACGGATATTTTCATTCTCGGTTCCGAGAAAGTCCAAAAGTGGAATGTTTTCTAAAGTAATGATCTTTTCTACCAATCCTATAATTTGTATTTAGCTATAATAGATTATTATTAACAAGAAGAAAATTTCTATTTTTGTTTATACTTTACAAAAGTACAAAATTTTAATTGACTTCGTTCTATGGCCTTAGTAACATTCCTGTCGGATTTTGGGAATAGCGATTATTACGTACCTGCTGTCAAAGCAAAGATGCTATCCATTAATCCTCAGCTGAATATCGTTGATATTACCCACCAGATTTCGTCATATGACATCGCGCATGCGGCGTTTATATTGCGCTCCGTGTACCGTGACTTCCCCAAGGGGACGATTCACTTGGTCGCGATGAATAGTACGAGCGCTATGACCTCAGGGTTTATCGGCATCAAGCTGGAGGAGCATATTTTTATTGGCCCCAACAACGGCGTATTGAGTATGCTGGCAGATTATGAGCCCGGTATCATCGTGCAGTTTGCAGACATTCACATCAAGGACAGCACCTTTCCTGCCAAAGATATCCTGGCTCCCATCGCGGCAAAAGTCGCCAGTGGCGCAGCTATCCATGACTTTGGTGGCCCTCTGCAGCAAATCCGAAAAATGATGGCTCGCCAAATAAAGGCCACCAAAAAACAAATCGTCGGTCATGTAGTCCGTGTGGACACCTATGGCAACCTGATCACCAATATCCCCAAAAGCGTCTTCAACCAGCTCAACCCAGGGAAATTTACCGTGGAATTTGCCCGTGAAGTGCTCAGCAGCCTGGATCAATCCTATGATAATGTGGAGCCTGGCGATTGTTTCGCGCTGTTCAACAGCCTGGAATTTCTAGAAATCGGCATCAACCATGGCCGGGGATCAGACCTGCTGGGTTTAAAATATGACAGCCCCGTCGTAATTAATTTCCATAGAGAAGAAGAGTAAAACCTCCTAATCCACTGATAATAAAGAGCCTAATCCAAGACAGATATAATAGCTCAAAGTACTATAAAAAAAAATTGCAAATTAGTTAGGCAAAGGTATTGCAAAGAAAAAATACTTTCCTCATATTTGCATCCCGTTCAGAAGAGAACGGAAGTCATAACATAAATTGACTATCAAGCCTTGGTGGCGGAATTGGTAGACGCGTTGGTCTCAAACACCAATGAGGTAACACTCGTGCCGGTTCGACTCCGGCCCAAGGTACAAAAACCCCTTCAGATGAAAATCCGAAGGGGTTTTGTCGTTTTTAGCTAATAGTAAATTTCCATCAATCCATTGAAGGTGCATTAGGACACTGGGTTTATTCTTATTATTTCACTCCAGCTAAATACCCAGCTAAAGAATCTCCCCTCTGCCTCTATAAGGAATCAGTGCTAACCTGTTATTATCTCAGGCTGAAATAAAACTTTCTCATTAGGGTCAATATATTCTTTTCTTAAACACCCTACCCCATATTCCTAAACTTAATAGCTTGTGCTAATCCGTGCTTTTACTAAAATAAACCTCGGATTAATCACTCCGCTCAGTCTCCTAATTCCCCCTCCTCCCCTGTGATTGGCGAAAAAGGAGGTAAATACATGCGATATCAAAGACAGCCCAGGTAAAGAGACCGATGAAAGCGAGTAACAGGCTGATAAAGAGGAAGCCCGTGACCAGGCCGACGATTCCGACTATCCTATAGGGCTCCCCCATGGATTTAAGGGAGAGGATAAGACCTATGGAAAAGGGTATTAGTGAGATGCCAAACACAACGACTCCATAAATCCCCATCCACTGGCTCTCTGCGGCGCTCGGATCGTAATAAAGGTCGGAACCTATAATAATGGCATTAATCACTATTAATGCTGCCGCTCCAAACATCAGAGCGGAATTTTGGATACGCTGACCGATTCTGTAAAACCCATAGGCAAAGCCAGCATAGCTGACTAATACCAGCACCTTCAGTAGGGTATAATAGGGAGGAATCTGCTGGCGATCATCAGCCATCAGCGTCAGCTCCCAAAAGACCTCATAGGATGATAGTATGAAGTATGCCAACCCGATAATCGCTGACCAAAAAAATACCTGACGATCTTTCGCTGAGAAATCATCAGGAATAGAATCTAAACTCCGATCTACTAAGGGAGGATCCAGGGGAATCCCTAGTACCGACTGAATGATCTTTATAGTATAAGACCTTGGGGTGACCTCCCCTGACTCAATACGCTGTATGGTACGCACGCTGATATTGCAGCGCTCGACTAACTCTTCCTGGGTCATTCCCATGGACAGCCTATGCTGTTGAATTACCTTTCCTAGCTCTGGTTGTTTCATTGTTAATAGTTGTTGATTGACCATCGCAAATTGGATCTTATTATCATACCATAAGCCGAATAATGGGTGAATTTTACCCGACATTTACCCGACATTCGTCCCACAAAGCCCCTAAACCGGGTTTTTATCTTTATCTATTTTCGTTCTGGGCGGAGGTATTCAATTTGCCAAAGGCCCAAATACCTTTAACGCAGCAGATACATTTTTCCATAACCTTTTTTGAAGGCCTTGTCTCCTGCGGTCGCACGATGCTCTATAAATTGACCGTCTTTACGGACAAGAACTCGATAGATATACACCCCATTGGCTAGCTGATCGCCAAATTCATCCTTGCCATCCCAAGCGTATTCGGAGATATTATTTCCTATCTTCAGCGGCCCCAGTTCATCCTGGAGGATCTCCTTCACCACTTTGCCTGTAACGGTCATAATCTGGATCTTCACTTCATCGGGAGGAGCAATCCCCGTCACGGTAAACACAAATCGAACGCTGGTGCTAAATGGATTGGGATAGGGATAAAAATGCGAAATGCTGCTTTCGTTTATCACTTCAAACTGCACCTCGTAGGGCTTATCTCCCGCTTGATTTCCGGAGCCATCTTCCGCATTTACCCGAAGGGTATAAACCCCATCCTCCAGGGGACCAGGCTGATACTCCAGCTTGAAATCTGTGGTCGCAGTCGCCGAAGACCACTTCAGCGAAGGCCCAGAAAAGCTTACCCGCTCAAAGGTGCAGGACTCGCAATCCCGCTTCAAAAACACCTCCACCCCAGTAGTATCCTGCTTGAGCAAGGATTGGTTCTCGTCCTTTACCAAGGCCAGGATCATCACACTAGGCGATACGATATCACCATCCATAATATACACTCCATCAAAACTCACATCCAACACTGGGTTTTGATCATCTTCCTTGACGATAATATAATCGGCTAAGTCAAGGACATTATTCTTAAAAGTCTGCTCCATATACTCCCGTGGATTGACCGTGATATTGAGAGAATTGCTACCTGGATTTCCAAGGGAGGAAAATGGGATTTCGAAGGTATAGGATTCCCCTGCTTTCACAGCAGGAATCATCTGCTGAAAGTCCTCCACGGTATTGGTTATCTTATTCAAAAAGGAATATTGCAGCTTCAGGCTATCGCTAAAGTCAACATTTGAGATATTGATAAACTCAAATTTCACCAAGGTATCCTCACCTTCCTCCAGTCGGATTTCATTTTCCTTATTTTTAAGAATCAAAACCCCTTCAGGAACGCCCGTATAATTGACCTGCCACTGGGACAATTGGCGAGGAATGCGGTTTTCGGATTGATCTAGTGAGAATTGTAAGCGCAGGAAGGGGTAGCGCTCTGCATTGATATCTGTAAGACTCAACTCCTCCATAAGCACCTCCCGGAAGAGCAACTCCTCCTGTCCATCAGCCCTCACCCCTATCACATCAAAGGCAAATTCCTCCTCCTCTGTGGGCTGAGGAGCTTTGGTTTGGTTATAAAACCGATCCCAAAATGCGGAGGGTCCTATCCGACCGCTAGCAATATATCCTTGGTCAAAATAGCCTTCCAAAGTAGTGTTGAAGGTGATGACCTGCTGGCTGGCAGGCAGCTCCGAGCTGGGGTCAGCCACGATTTCTGTAGCATCCCCCGCTTTCATACCTTTGCGACCAAAGAGAATATAAGGATCACCAGTGGCGAGATTCCTAAGCCTAGCCTCATTGGCTCCGAGCTCTTTCATCTTCTGGTAGGCTGCATCGGGCCAATCGTCAAAAGTCACCGCTCCCACAGAAAAAAGCACCACATAATCTCCGTCCTTGACCCCGTCTATATAGTCATAGAAGATGGACTCCTCTGGATCTGTAATCCAGCTATTTCTAATATTCTGAATAATCTGGGGAGTCTTTCCGCAGCTTTTACCATCCAAAACATCAAAATTGGTCAGGGGAACAACTAAATAAGAAGCGAGACTACGCTGGTCAAAAGCCATCAAGGCAAATGAACCATCGGTACACCTGCGCTGAAAAAGATCCTGATTATAAGATATACCATCCAACTGGATCTGCACCTGGCCATAACTCAGCCCTTCTGTCTGGTCTCCAAAGGTAAAGATATCCACGTCCAGCTTCGTGCCTTCATATTGCCACTGCAGGGGTGTTCCTTTAGGCTGCAAATTGACCAGCTGATTTTCTTCGAGCTGCGCAAATTGCCGCTGGATCCAACCTTCAGGGCCATTGGGGATAAAAGAAAAGCTGTCTGTGGGCCAATCCTGGCTTTCACCTTCTTTGGCTTGGAGGAATTTTGTCCTCCAATAAAAAGTCACGGTATCTGTTCCACTAAGACGGTCGGCGATATTTTGGCTAAAGCGAGCTAAGTTTAAGGTGGTCACCCTCGCCTCTTTTCGCCAGGAAGAGCTAAAATCAGGGGAGGTATCCAACTGAAAAATAATGGTACGCTCTTCGGTGGATTTGCCAGGAATCTGCGCCACCATCTCCACCACTTCTCTGCTATGAATCGCATAAGGAAGAGGGCTTAGATTCTGTGTTCCTGAAGACTCGATGAATAAAGAGGCCATAATGCTATTATTCGCAAAGGAAATTTCTGGCACAGTGCGTTTTGAATTTATAGCAATGGTAAACACATTATCTCCAGCGGACACCACTCCTATATTGGGCACAGAATAGTGAATGGTATCTCTATAATATATGGGGGCTATTTTCTTTGGTTCAAAATTAATCAAGGTCCCATCTGGCAGCTGACGGCTGACCGTGATCTCCACGGTATCCATATCCACTCGGCCTAGATTCCGTACGACGAAGGTCAGGTCGAGCGTATCGGTAAGGTTATTTACTTTATTACCATTCAGGTCTTGCAAGGCCACTTCATCCTTATTCAGGGAATAATCCGCATGAGGAGCAGGGAAAATCCCAACGGCAGGATCTCCAAGCATTATCATCTGATTGGCATGAGATTGATTGATAGAAGAGTTTCCGTATCGCTCATAAAACAACACCTCGGAAGCCAGCTTCACCTTCCCGATGGACTGATAGATGAGTGAGGAATCCTGAAAGGCCTTTTCGTAAAATGTCTCGGAATAACGGCGCAGGAAAACGTCCACGCCAATGCTGGCATTTGCCATGAAGTTGGTAGCGCCACGGTCAGGGGTTATGATCCAGTCTTCTCCGAAAGTATAGGCTTTGCCAAAGGCATTTCCTGCATCGCAGCCATTCATCAGCAGGGCGGGATACTTTCCTTTATTGGCATAGCCCAATTCATCCTGACTCACAAAGCCCACATCAATATCGGTGGTGGAGGTGGCGGCATGACCAAAGAAAGTCACTAGGCTGGTCCCTTCATTTACTTTTCCCGAGATATTAATCAATTCTGTGGCGGTATTATTCCGCTTACGAAAGGTGGTCACATCGCCGCCTAGAAAAGGACCTTCGGCTATCCTCTCGAAGCCTTGCAAATACACATAATATCTCTCCAGCTCGAAGGCAGAAAGTCCTCCACTGAGGTGTATCAGGTCTTTTTGCCAATTGGCAGAGGCGCCAAGAGCTTCTTTTTCTTTCACCTTATTCAGGTAATCATTGATCTGCTCCGGGGCAGTGGCAGGGATTCGCCCCACGGCCATCGCTGCATCATTGGGAATGGATGGGTCAAAGCCCACCACAAAACGGTTGTCATTATAAGGATACCCAAAGGTGGGGACATAATCTTTTTGGGTAAATAAATCCGGGCGGTCGCGATAATAATAAGTCTCACTTCCTGACCTTTCGGTATTGTACATCCCAAAAGCCCTACCCATCAAGAGGAGATATTCAGGATGGTAGCGTTCGTAATATTGCTTCAGAAATTTCTTTATCGCCAGGGGGGATTTTTCGCCATAGTTGAATTGATTGTATAGATCCTCGGCGGTGAAGATCAAGGTCTGAAAACCTCCTCCTGCCGGAGACTGGCGATAGCTAGCATAAGCTGCCACGGGGTCCACATTTACGGAAGTAGGCTTGCGCATATCCGGATGCGTCATGATGAGATAGTTCGCAGCGCTGCCCAGAAGGTTCTGAAAGGTAATTCGCTCCAGAGTGGTGGTCTCAATTCGGCTGCTAGCTCGCATCATCAGGAGACGGGTGCTGCTCAGCGGATTCCCCGCCGACACTTGGATACCTGAGCTTGTGCTGGCGGGTGCAAGGAGAATAGGCTGGGAGATATCCGAAATATCATACACACGATAAGCTTCGGACAGCGCGGACCAATCCAGGGTATATTGTCCAGCTGGAATCATTACGATCTCCTTGGAGAAATCACTGCTGATCATTTGGCGGTTATAAGTTAGCTTGGCGTAGCTGACGGAAACATTATCATTATTGCCCACCATACTTTTTGGGCTAATACGAATAAGAAACTTTCCATCCGCGCCGAAATCCTCCGCCCGCAAAGGGTACTCCCTTGAGAGATAAGCAAATCCTTCAAAGGCCAAGGTTTCCACGAGTCTCAGGCTGCTTTCATTGGCTCCAACGAAGATATCGACCAAATGAGGTGCCTCCGATCTTCCGACTATCGCCACCGAAACCGCCGCCTTCAGATCTGGTAAAAAAGGAGCTAAGTCCGAAAAAACAATCTCTCTGGCCTTGCCTCGAGTGATTACGGCGCTTGTCCATCCTTCCCCCACATCGTAAGACCCCAGATGCATCCCTAAGGTATAGCTCCGCCCCAGGGAATATTGCTCCCCGAGCACCTGCAATACTTCCTGTCGGATATAGGTAAGAGGAGCTAAGCTGGGGTCAAGGGCTCGCTGCGCCACCCTCTTACCATATTGGCCTGGGGTAACGGTGATGAAAAAAGCAGTGGCATCCGTGTGAAGGTTGTACTCGGGATTGGCCATCTGGTCAGCTTGCTCATATAGCTCCCGGTCCGCATCCCCATCATTCCTCTCTCCGATTACTTCTATATAATCCTGCTGGTCAAATCTTCCATCCTCCTGTCCAGACACGAAAACGGCCACCTCTACCCCACGATGATAAACACGAATGGTACGAGGATCTAGGCTGCTCATGGTCAATCCAGAGGCTGAGAGCGTGGTATAGCTGATGCGGTAAATACCATCTGTATTCGTGAGAAGCTTATAATAAGTCTTGGAATAATCTATCCATTCATTCTGAGCAAATGCTGCGAAGGAAGTAAGGAATAATACAGTATATAGTAGAACAATTTTCTTCATAAGCAGCCTATCTATTGCCCCATTTATACAATCTAAAACCCTCTCCTAACGGCTCCAAAGAAACCTTCAAACTAAATACATGTGAATAGGGCGTTTCTGACACCGCACCAATATCGGTGAGGGCATAGTCAATATAGGCCCGTTCGTTTAAGAGCATCCCCAATCCAAAACTTGGCTTTAGGGCTAGGCTTTTGTCTCCATTAAAGTCCTTGATATATTGAAAATTGCTGAGTCCTCCTCTAAGGAAAGCGACGTTTTTGTAGCCAAATTCCATTCCTAGCCTAGGGTCCACGCTCATCACGGAGGTGGAGATCAGGGTATTCCGCTGACCGTCAAACGTAAACCCAAGGTCTAACACTCCCTGAGCAGTCAGCAGCTCCCCAAACTCCACCGTTTTTGCAAAACTTACAATCGCCTGTGGAAGGGTGAGTTCTATCGAGTTTTGGGGCAGTTCATTGCCGGTCTCGGCATAAATATCCTTGACTTCTTCTGCATTATGCGCCCATGCATTGAAGGTGGTGGTGATATCTCTGAGCATTAGCCCCAGCTGCCAGCCTTCTGCCACATACATCCCCCCTACATCAAAGCCAAAACCCCAGGCTTTGGCAAACTTACCGACGTTTCTATGGATGATTTTAGTGTTGATTCCGGCTTTGAAGACATTGCTAAAATCTCTGGCATAAGAAAGGATGAGCGCATAGTCGGCGGCATTGAAAAACTGGATATTATCGTAATTCAGGGCGCCATTGGCATCATACAAGAAGCGGGTGTCGGGAATATCATCCACGCCAAAACGGATCATGGAGATGGCAATTTGATTATCCTCTTCGATATTGGTAGAAAACGCCGCGTAATCATACTTGGCAATTCCCGCAAAATACTCAGAATGCATCAGTGAAAATTCATACTGGTTTTCAATTCCAAGTAGCCCCGCAGGGTTCCAGTAAGCGGCAGTGACATCCTTGACGGCTCCCACTTGCGCTCCTCCCATGCCTAGGGCCCGCGCGCCCACGCCGATATTCAGAAATTCATTGGAATATTTGGGCACAATGCTCTGGGCTTTCGCCCATGAACTGGCCAAAAGCATCCCCAAGATAAAAATGAAACTTTTCGAAATAAAAATCCTGACAATTTTCACTAGTGCAAAGTAAAAAATATTTGATGATAAAAGAATATGTACATCTTAAATTAAGCCATGAACTCTCTTTTAACATTGTTCGTAATCGAACAAAACCTGTTCATTTCAGAGACAGAGGCTTATTCGACTCATCCCTTCACCTGAATGGCAAAAAAAATAATTACGTTTTTTAAACTTATGACTATCATCCGAAAATATCGCTCAGAGCACTGTTTAGAAAAGAAAAGGAGGGATAGAATAGTATAAACACATCCTGTGATCACCCAGAAATTGGTTATACAAGGTAGCAGCTTTAACTTTGGTATCATTTTGTGAAGAGTACCTATCATAATCATCCATTAGCTTTAAAAACAAAGCCATGCATATGACTTGTATAATTCACTTAAATTAGGCTTAAATGAAAGCATCCAACACACAGGTGCAAATGAGAAAAGGAATTCTCGAGTTTTGCATCTTACATATAATATCGCGGGGAGAAGTATATGCTTCGGACATGTTAGAGGAGCTCACGGAGGCTAAGCTGATCGTGGTGGAAGGAACCTTATACCCTTTACTCAATCGCCTCAAGACGGCCTCACTGGTTTCTTATAAATGGGTAGAATCGGAATCCGGGCCACCAAGGAAATATTACTCCATCACTTCAGAAGGAACGAATTTCCTCAACACGCTGGACAGCACCTGGAAAGATCTGGTACAGTCCACCACATTGATCACCTCGAAACAACAAAGGCCATGAAAAAAACGATTAGCATAAATATAAGTGGGATTTTATTCCATATTGAAGAAGACGGATACGCGAGTCTCAAGAAGTATCTGGAAGCGATCAACCGGCACTTTTCACATTATGATGACAATCAAGAGATCATCAGTGATATCGAAAACCGGATCGCAGAGATATTTCTCAGCAATCTTAAGAACAATAAGCAGGTCATCACCGCAGAAAATGTGGAGCGTCTGATCGAGAAAATGGGGACCATTGCTGATTTTCAGGCGGTGGAAGACGAGCCATCATCCGAGGCTAAAGCCAAGATGGAGGAAGAGCCTATTGAGCATGAATATTATAAATACATCACTCCTCCTGAGCAGGAAGGAGCCACGGGGTATAAAAAACTCACCCGACTGGAAAGCCGCAAAATCCTCGGTGGAGTCTGCGCAGGCTTAGCACATTATCTGGCCATAGATCCCTTATGGACCCGCCTGATCGCGATATTATTGCTGTTTAGCGGGCGACTTTCCTTCCGGAATTTCGACATCCTTCCCTGGGACTGGGATTGGTCAGTATCCCTGGGATGGTGGGCCGTATTGGCCTATATCGTGCTATGGATTATCCTTCCGGTATCCTTTGAGGAACCTGAAGACAAAAAAATTAAGAAGCTCTATCGTAACCCCGATGACCGGGTGATTGGAGGCATCTGTAGCGGGCTTGCCGCTTACTTTAGCATAGAAGTATTATGGGCTCGTCTGGCCTTCATCGGACTTGTTTTTGCAGGTGGAGCGGGCTTAGTGATCTATTTGATCCTATGGATTATCACGCCTCTTGCCAAATCCATTACGGAGCGAATAAAAATGAAAGGTGGCGAAATCACCCTTTCAAATATAGAAAACACGATTATAGAAAACCGGCAATTACCGGCAATCCCTATGCAGCAGCCGCGAAGGAAAGCCTGGCTGGCGCCCTTTCGATTTCTTGGCAATGTGCTAAATGGGATAGGCATGGCCTTAGGGCCCTTTGGCAGGTTCATATTAGATATCATCCGTGTAGGGTTTGGCTTGATAATATTTTCCATAGGTACCCTACTGACCATCGCTCCGGTGATGTTGCTGGGCGTCTATTTTGGCTTAATCAATAATAATAATATTGGATTTATCCTCAATAATCTTCCTGAAGGAATGATGACAGAGCTGATCCCAATGTGGCTAGCAGTAGCCATCAGTGTCGCCATCTTCATCCCTGGTCTTGTGCTAATATTACTCGGGATAAGCGTGATGATCAGAAGAAGCTTAATTGAGTCGCGATTTGGCTTGGTAACCTTGGGAATATGGCTATTGAGCATTATGATCTGTGCCTTCCAAATCCCCAATACCATTGCCAATTTCACCAGCCGAGGCGAGTACACCGCCACTCAGACCTTGAACCCTAAGGGCTCTATCTTGATTCTCAGGGCCAGTGAACGGGAGACCGGATTGGAGGAACTTGACTTAGTATCCCTCACCTTAAGAGGCACTGAAGACAGTCTTATTACGCTGAGTCAGCACTTCGAATCCAAAGGCTCTAGCCGCAAGGAGGCAAATAACAATGCGAGTTCGGTAGGTTATGAGTTTGAATTGCAAGATAGCGTGGCCATATTCCCTCGTACTCTTTCCTTTGGGTCGATGGCAAAATTCCGAGGCCAAAGTGTGGAGCAAACGATGATGATTCCATATAATAAACCTTTCATTTTGGAGAAATCAATGATATCTATCTTGAAAAGCACCATTTATAAAAACGGCTATAAACTCAAGGATATCAATAGCGAAAATACCTGGGTGTTTAATAAAAACGGCTTGCTATGTATCAGCTGCACGTCAGAACATAAAAGCAGTGAAGAAGACAGTCTTAGCAGAGCAAAATTCAGAGAACTTCTCCCCTCTGTAGGAAGCCAAGAGTAAACTTTATTTCTCATCAAATTATAAAGGCAGCCTTGCAAAAGAGCTGCCTTTCTTTTTGGCTCGATATATGTTTTGCAAAGAATATTAAGCGTACATTTTCATAGCTTAAGCTTGTAGAGGCCGAAAAACCAGTGCCATGTTTTATCACATAAAGCATAAAATTTACTGCTAAAATAGTCTGTTTTTTTAAGGCAAATATCAGTAGCTTAGCAATACCTATATAATATAACCGCAACACCATATGAAGAATTTTAATCTGAAATCGCTCTCCCTTCTCAGTGCTTTTGCCTGCTTTTTTCTACTGATTTCATCCTGCAATGTCCAGCGTGTGGACACACAGGGAATCGTCGGACAGGTGTATTGGCTGGAAGGAAATCAAATGCCCACCGTGGGTGAGCCATCGGGCACGGATAATAGGCCAAAGCGAGAGAAAGTAAAACGTACCATACGCATCTATGAGCGGACGCATATCAGTCAGGCCAAAATGGGAGATCAGCTTTTCACTGAAATTGAAACTCCAATGCTCGCTGAGATCGAAACTGAAGAAGATGGAAGCTTCGCTATAGGTCTGCCTCCGGGAGTTTACTCACTCTTTACCGTGGAAGAAAATGGGCTATTCGCTAATATCTATGACTTGGACAGTTATATACAGCCCGTGGAAGTCCTCGCTGACGAATGGAATGACATCCAACTCCTCATTAATTATAAAGCGGCCTATTAAGCCCTATAAATTATTCTATTTATTATTTAAATTATCATTAATACTTTCCTATAAAACCAAGAACCCGTCCTTCTCTTAGGTCGGGTTCTTGGTTTTAAGCATTTATTTATTCCTTTTCGGCCTCCTTGCTTAATTGGTGAATTATTTTCTGAAGGCCACTTCACTATGATGAATACATGATTATATAGGATTTACGAATAGAAATAGCATTTACATTAAATAATAAAACTGTTTTCAAAAGGTATAAAAAGCATTTTTTCACTTGTATTAAGGAAATAAATCACTAAATTCCACACATAAATAGCAGTACCACAACTCTTTGTATCAAGATAATTTTTGTTATTAATGGTAATAACCTTGCCAGAAGAGGGCTATTCAAACAGGTAATAACCTATTGTTTTGGCTTACCTATGTTAAATTAACAATTACCAGCTATTATGATATTGAATCTCCATTTTTAAGATAAGGGCGCAGTTCATTCTTGAGGCAATTCAATATTCTACCCGTATAACAAATTAAGGCTAAATTGAACCTTAAAATGCACGGACACAAATCAATATCAAAAGAATATCACTTCTGGAAAACCGGTATAAATCAGACCCCAGGCAGTGATTTAAATCAGTTTCAAATCTAATTTTGGTCAATCTGTGGGCCCAAATAATATATTATTCTCGACTTAAAATAGGACCTTATCTATTATTATAGTTAAAGTCATAAGTCTAACAGAAAATTAGTAAACAATAATAAGCGTAAGACTACTCTACTCATACTAACTCAATTAACCGATGAAACTGCTTAGCAAGAAAGCCGCAGGGTATATCCTATTGGCATCTATTACCTTTAATCTAATTTTTATAGCTATAGACATTTACCCTTCCATCTCCAGAGAAGCATGGGAATATTACGAATCAAAGCAAAAGGGTAAAATCTCTGATCCTGTGATTTTGCAAGAATCCATCCTTCAAAAATCCATGGAGATGGCGAGAGGTAGGACCACATTGATGCCGATGCACGATCAGAGTTTCTTCTTGAAAGAAATAAAAACCAAGTTAAAATCCCTCAAGAGCACGAAATCTACTCCTTATTTTTATCCAAAGGCCTTCTTATTCACAGGACTCACCGATTATGCCATTTCTCATCAGGACTCTAGCTTGATGAAAGAAATTAAAAAAGAGTTTAACTTCTATATAAAAGAGGACGGAAGGCCCTCCTTCGAGGTCAATATTGTAGATCAAATTCCCTTTGGCATGGCTGCTATCAACTTTTATCGCTTTTATGGTGAGGAAAAATATAAAAAGATGGCAGACTATATGTTTCTCAAAATCCTAGAATGGAGGAGTGAAGAAACAGGTTTAATCTATTATCGAACGGATCATATCAACAAATTTTATTATGTGGATACCTTGGGAATGATCTGTCCCTTCCTTAGCAGATACTATTATTATTTCGATGTTTCTACTGCCAAAGTTATTGCTAGAAATCAGTTAGATTATTTCATTAATCACGGAATTGACCAAGACAGTCAACTGCCTTTTCATGCGATCAATATAAAGCAAGGACTCAAGGTAGGCCCTACAAATTGGGGAAGGGGCATAGGTTGGTATTATTTAGCTATGTCAGAATACACAAAATATACTCGTGACTTATTTTTAAATGAAACTATTTTTGAACTAAATATCACATTGGAAGGACTAAAAAACGATACAAATACCTGGACTCAATTCCCTGGAAGCTCAGAGCACTTTGATGCATCAGCCACGGTCATGTTTCTATACTGCATATTGTCCTTACAGCCCAATCATGATCTTCAGGATCAGGTAATCTCGATTTTGGCACCAGAAATGCTAAATGGAAACCTCTTGTCCACTTCCGGAGACACCCATAGTATCAATAAATATTCCACCACTTTTGGAAATAGTGAGCTCTCTCATGGCATATTCCTCATGACCTTAGGCTTGGAAAAAAATCTAAAGACCTATTATTAACCTGCGCATCAATTCTAAATTTTAACCTTATAATATCCGGCCCCAACCATTTACTCTATTCCCTCTCTTCCCAACTAAGGACCAGGTGAGGGAATATTTTTTTTACGCAAAACTACCATAAAACACAATAAATCAACTGATTACCTAATCATCTAAAAAAATGTTAATTTTTTGCATTCCTTGAAGCAACCCTTTTTGGGTAATTTGCATCTACCTTATTGAAACCCTCGCTAAGTAGAGCAATGAAAAGGGGATCATATACTATCGAAGATGTTTATCAGGAAAACTTATACCTCAGAAGCCAAACTTATAGAAGGATGCATGCAGGGCAATCGGAAAGCCCAGCAGCACTTATATGAGCAGTATTCGGGGAAGTTTCTGGTGATCTGCCGGCGATATATTAAGGATCATGACCTTTCCGAAGATGTGATGATCGAAAGCTTCATGAAGATCTTCGAAAAGCTATCGCAATATGAGTCTAAGGGGAGTTTTGAAGGTTGGATGAAGCGGATAGTGGTAACCCAGGCGCTCCTGACCCTCCGAAAAAACCAAAAGTTGGCGATGGAAGTCAATTTAGAAGGACAGGCAGAATCAAGCTTACCGCAGTATGAAGCGAGCCATCTGGAAGTGGAGGAACTAATGGGTATGATCCACAGCCTTCCCATAGGATATAAAACCGTGTTTAACCTTTATGCGATCGAAGGATACAGTCATGCTGAAATCGGTGAATTATTAGGGATCTCCCCTGCCACGAGCAAGTCTCAGCTGAGCAGAGCCCGAGCACTATTGAAAGACAGAATTTCTCTATTGAACCAAAAAGAAAGGAGCATCAATGGATAATCAAAAAAATAATATTGACGAGCTTTTCAGGAAAAAACTTGAAAATCACAGCGAACGACCAAGCAAATTAGCCTGGGAGAAGCTAGAGTCACAGCTAGGCCCGCAGGCAAAAAAAGGTAGTCCTTTATGGCTTCGCATAGCCGCAAGCTTACTTATCATTGGCTTGGCAGGATATATAGGATGGAGCATTGCTCCAGACCAGACGGTCGAGACGCCCCATCCTATAGCGGATAATAGCCCTGCTCTTCCAAGCGATGAGCAGGAAGGATCCGTCCAAAACCTACCTTCCACAGTGGAGCAAGTGGAGGAACCAAGCCCCAAACAGGAAGTCCCTGCCACTCAGAAAGTACCTGAGTCCTTTCCCCTGAAGGATGACAAGGCTAAAAAGCAGCATGATGGTGACAAAGTAAACAAGCAAGTGCAGCCCAAGCCCTCTAAAGTCCAAAAAGAGATCCCCATAGAGATCCCTAGCGCGAGTACGGGGAACCTGGCTTTGGAAATCGAAGAGTACCCTGCCAAGGCTAGCTTTAATCCTGAAGAGCTTATCGCAGCAGCCGATATCGCTCCGCCGATAGAATCTGAACCAGTAAGCTATAAAGTAAGCATCAAATCAAGTGGCATTAGCGAAAAGCCTAAAAAGGAAAAGCTAGTGACAGAGATAGGAGACAAGATCAATACCATCGGAGGCCTGATCAGCAAAGTAGATGATGGATATGCTCAGCTCCAGGATGCCAAAAACAACCTATTTGCAGAGTTAGTGAGCAAGAAAGAAACCAATTAAGAACACATTAATTTCAACTATAATGAAAAGATACCTTTTAGCCGTTTTATTTGCCTCAGTCACCCAAGCGGTCATGGGCATGAACTGGACCAGCGGTGGGGATACTGCCAAGGACAGCATAATCGTAGAATATGGACATTCCGGAAAAATCGTCATCCTAGTGGACAATAAGGAGGATTTTGAGAAATTAAAAGTACTCAATGTAAACCAAATCATCAACGAGCTGGACCTGGAGCTGGATGAAGAAAGCGGAGAACTCACTGTGGTGGAAGTAAGCAGCAAAGATGGAAGCATCAATGAAATCGTAAAGGTGGAAGAAGCTGGCACAGAAACCTCCGTCTCAGTGGGAGGCATCAAGGTGATCGTCGATGAATCCGGCCCCTCCACCAAAGTACGGGTGGAGAAGCAGAAAAAAGCCGAACCCAGCTTCCGCACCTTCTTCAATATGGACCTTGGAATCAACAACTACTTGGAAGGCGGCGGTTTTCCCACCTCCAATGAGCCCTATGCGGTGAAGGGCTGGGGAAGCTGGAATGTGGGGCTAAACTGGATGGCCAGTCAGCGCTTATCCAAAGGCTTCTATTGGGACTTTGGGCTCGGCGTGCAGTGGTATAACTTCAAGTTTGAAAACACCGATTATCAAGCAGTCCGTGGAGACGATAACATCGATTTCATTCAACGGACAGACGTGAATGGATTCAAAAGCAAAATATCCGCCTCCTACCTAACGGCGATGACCCTACTGAAGCTAGATTTTGGAAGGATGAATGATAATGGTGAACGAGGACTGAAATTGGCCGCAGGCCCATATGTAGGCTACCGTCTGGGAGGTCGCTCCAAATACGTGTACCGAGAAGTGGGAGGCTCTGGAAGACAAAAAGATAAGCTAAATACTGGCATATACCTCAATAATATCCGATACGGTCTTCGAGGGGAAATCGGCGTGGGAAGAGTTACTTTCTTTAGCACCTATGACCTCAATGAGCTTTTCCAGGAAGGCAAAGGCCCAAGCACAGAAAGCCTGCACCCTATCACCTTTGGACTAGTTTTTTAAATTTCACTCAACCCTTTGCCCCTCATACCTATGAAAAATCACTATAAATTCATCAGCGCAGCCTTCCTGTTTTTCGCAGGAATAAGCATCTCGGTGCAAGCGCAGCAGATTATAAATAAGACCTTTGACCATATCAATGAACTCAATATCGAAGGCGGAAGCATTGAGGTATCCTATGAGGGCATAGACAACCAAAAGGAAATTAAGCTCACCGCGTCTCTAGGAGCCAATGAGCAGGCCGATAAAGACCTCATCTTTGTCACTATCGGAAATACTTTGAAGATTTCCTACCAGTCAAATTCCAATAACTGGAATAATAATAACAGCAATAAAACGAAACGCTATATCAGGATCACTGGTCCAAGTGAAATTGTCCTGAAAGCCAGCAATTCCTCCGGAATCTTAAAGGTGAAAAACATTCATTCGGCGCAGACAATTTTGAAGGCCAGCTCTGGAATAATAGAGGTGGAAAATATCAATGGCAACCTCCATCTCAGCGCCTCCTCGGGTCAAATCAAAGCAAAGGACATTCAAGGTGATGTAAAGGCCAATATCAGCAGTGGCCAATTGGAGATCGATAAGGTAAATGGAAATTTAGAATTAAAATCCACCAGCGGCATGGCAAAAGCAAAAAATATATCCAGCCAGCTCCAAGCGAGCCTGACCTCAGGAAGCGTATCTGTCGAGAACATCGGTAGCCTAGGCAATATCGAATTGTCCTCCGGCCATTTCAAAGCTAAAAATGCCGGACTAGGCGCCAACAGCAGCTTCCGGGGATCATCAGGGGCTATAGTCATCCACACCAGCTCAGACCTTAATGCCTATAACTATGAACTATCGGTCGGAAGTGGCATGGTACGAGTGGGAAACCAATCTAATAGTGAGGGGATCCTTATAAACAATCAAGCCGCCTCCACCATCAGTGGAAAGATAGGATCTGGCATGATCTCCATCACTCAATAAGGCACACTTATTTATTTCCATAAAAAAAGGAGACTCCAAAATGATTGGAGTCTCCTTTTTATTTATGATTTTTTAAGCAATAACCTGCATCATAGATGGACAGGCCTATTAGTCTCTTCGCTTAAAATCCTCAATGATTTCTCTATCCTCACCCTTCAATCTAAGCAGGCGAATGATTCTGTCTGGGGTAGGCTTACCCAGGGAAACTAATCCCAAAGTAATCGCATAGGCAACGGTAAATCCCGGATTTTCATAAAACAGCAATCCAATTGCACATAATATCCCGGCCATAAACAGCAGGTAGAACCTGCGAATAGTAAGTCTGGCATATTGCCTCCATTTGTCCTCCAGCGTCACATTTGCCTCTCGCAATCCCATCATGGCCTTATTGAAAGTCAGGAGGCTGTACAAGAGCAAGGCGCAAATGGCGATTAAGATAAATGGCCACCAAGCACTAGGCAAGGTAGGAATATCCAAGTCAAGATTACCACTGGAAGTATAGAGATAGACGAATGAAAATGCGGGAAGTGGAATGGCGATTAGTATCAATACATTACGTTCCAGCACAAAATACTCTTTTTTCATTCCCATCAACCTATCTCAATTTTAATATCCCCACTCTCAGGATGGGCGACACAACAGAGGATATATCCCTCTTCCTTCTCGCTGGCACTAAGTCCTGCATCCTGATCCATCTTCACTTTACCACTAGACAGCTTCCCTCGGCAGGCCGTGCAGAGGCCACTTTGGCAGCTATAAGGCATATCATACCCTGCGTCTAATCCCGCCTCGAGGATGGTCTTGCCGGGTCCTACTTCATAGGTATGGCTTTCTCCCTCCAGCGCGATGGTCACTTCTCTAGTGATCGCAGGGCTGCCATCTGATGATGGAGACTTAGCTTCTGCTTCCTCGGTAGAGGAGGTATAAAAACTCTCTCTGTGGATGCTTTCTTCATCCTTGCCCAATTTCACCAAAGCCTCTATACTTGCCTCCATAAGCCCTTCCGGTCCGCAAAGGAAGAATATCTCTTTGCCAGCCTCAGGGTAATAGTGCTCTTGAAGGATCCTTTCTATCTTGGCTTCGTCGAGACGTCCCTTATAGCCTGCCCATTCATTGGCTGGCTGGGTAAGGGTATGCACCACCTCAAACCTCCCGGGATTCTTAGCGACCATCTCCTGGATCACCGTATCGAAGATAATCTGATCCTCGGAGCGGTTACAGTACACTAAGGTCACCTTAGAGTTAGGCTCATTCACCAAGACAGATTTTGCAATCCCCATAATGGGAGTGATGCCACTGCCTCCGGCTATTAATATAAAGTGATTTTTATTTTTGGAATGAAAGTCGGTGGTGAAATGCCCCATAGGTTTCATGACCTCGATGGTTTTCCCTGGACGGATGCCATCATTCAGGTGGTTTGACACCAAGCCACCCTCGACCCGCTTCACGGTGATTCCCGGATGCGGATCCACATATGGAGAGGTGCTTAAGCTGTAAGAGCGGCGCTCTTCCTTGCCATTGACCTCTAGGATTAAGGTCAAAAACTGGCCCGGCTTATAATCTAGATATGGATCAGGTTGCTCGAAATAAACCGTAACGGCATCTTCAGTTTCCTTTACAACTTCCCGCACTTTCAGCGACAGGTATTGGCTGCCCCTTTTTTTCTCCACTTTATTTTTCTTGAATATATTAAATAACATACTTGATGATTAGTTCGATGATCTACTGATTCCCCTTCTTTCTTTACCAGCAGTTCCCCACACCAAGCGGGGCTAATGGATTAATAAAGTACAGACAATCAATTATAATAACATTCCCTTTTATTGAAGGTTCAAAATTAAGATTGATTTTTTTAAAATCACCAAAACTCTAAGGTAAAATCCTCCTCCTGCCTAAAAGGTGTTGCAGATCAATTGAATTTGTCAAGGTATTTTCTTCGTTTTATCTGGAATTATTATCAGGTATGAGTAAAAAATCACCGCTTGAAATAAAAATATTTGTCCTAAAGACCTAAATAAGTTAAACCTCCCTAAAGGTTTCAAATTCAATATATTATTAGCAATAATCACTAATAAATAGTGACATATACTAAAATTACCCAAATTACAGCATAAAAAACCGTTCAATCACGGCATTAAAAAGTTCAATTCATAGCGTTTTAACATATTTTTACATTTGATTGTAGCACATCGTGAGCCTACTGCGTATAGTTAATCAGATTGCAATCTAAAGATTATAGTAGTTTGATTTAACCAACATGATTATGATTAAACATTTGAAAATGAATACTATGCCTAAACGCTGGCTAAAAGGCATCACTCTAATGATGCTCGCTATATCCCCGCTTTTCATCACTGGTTGTCTTGACGATGACGATGATATCAACTATGATGGACCTGTGGCTTATGTAGCTTTCTATCATGGCTCACCTGAGACGGGTGCCGTAACGATGTACGCTGATGGAGTATCAAAACCACCTTACAGTGTTTACCCATTGGAATATACGGACTTCTTTAATTATGGAAACTTCTACACTGGAGACCGTACTATTTCCTTCAAGAGCAGAAATGCCGACAACTCTCTACTAGATACTGCAGTTGTTCTTGAAGAAAACAAAGCTTACTCTTTCTTTTTGATTGACGGAGAAGGTGATAAGGATCTGGGCACTGTGATAGCAGAAGACGACTGGGAAACTCCAGCCGATGATCAGGCACTCATCCGATTGGTGCATCTATCTCCAGACGCTCCAGCGGTAAACATGACCATCAATGATCAGGAGATGGCCCTATTCTCAGACGAGAGCTACCAAGGTGTGAGTACCTTTGAGCCTATCGCCGGAGATCTTACCAGCATTACGATTACCGACGCCATGACTGGCGAGGTGCTATTGACAGCCGACGACTTACAGTTGAGACCACAGCGGGTATATACCGCGATAGTAAGAGGATATGCTAATCCAGCAACGGGAACACACACTGACGAAGACCTTAGTCTGCAAATAATAAGAAACTACCCTAACTACTAAATCTGTTCCCATAAGGATTTAAAATTAAGCTTGTCTTCGGACAGGCTTTTTTTGTTTACGGGAATACCCTCTTGAAAAATAGTAGAGCATAAATCACTCACTTTGCTCCTCTCAAGAACGGCTATTTCATCAAGTGCATTCGCTCAGCCAATGAAAAGAACGCGGGCCAATAGTAGGATGATTTCTCCCGCGTCCCATTATAGCAGACAATCCCTTCAAGATAAACTCATGAGGCAATGACTTTTTCGTCTTAAAGCCTTATTTTTGTGTTTACACAGAAATCCAAACTCATATCCCATGAATTTAAATACTTTGACCGCCATTTCCTCAGTAGATGGACGCTATGGTAATAAAACTCAGCCGCTAAGGGCTTATTTTTCAGAATATGCCCTCATCAAATACCGTGTTCAGGTAGAAGTAGAGTACTTCATTGCTTTATGCGAAATGCCTTTACCTCAATTAAGTGGTATTACTGCAGAGATATTCCCAAAACTTCGGGCCATAGTGGAGGACTTTTCAGAAGAGGATGCCCAGGTTATAAAAGAAATCGAAAAGACGACCAACCATGATGTGAAAGCGGTTGAATATTTCCTAAAGGAAAAATTTGATCAATTGGGATTGGATGAATCAAAAGAATTTATCCACTTTGGCCTGACTTCCCAGGACATCAACAATACCTCCACCCCACTGATGCTGAAAGAAGGCATGGAAAAGGTGATTCTTCCCGTGCTTATGGAAGTCATGGCAAAGCTCAGTGGCCAGGTATCAGAATGGAAAGATGTGGCCATGCTGGCAAAAACCCATGGCCAGCCAGCCTCCCCGACTCGTCTTGGCAAGGAAATCCAAGTGTTTGTAACCCGTATTGAAAATCAACTACAGCTCTTGCAGCAGGTGCCATACTCCGCCAAATTCGGTGGTGCCACAGGCAATATGAATGCCCATCATGTCGCCTATCCTGAAGTGGATTGGAATAGCTTTGCTAATAAATTTGTCCAAGACTACCTTGGCTTAGAAAGAAGCTTCCCCACCACTCAGATCGAGCATTACGATAACCTTGCAGCTCTTTTTGACGGCCTGAAACGCATCAATACCATCTTGCTGGACCTATCCAAGGACGTATGGCAATATGTGAGCATGAATTATTTCAAGCAAAAAATCAAAGAAGGAGAAATTGGCTCTTCTGCCATGCCACACAAAGTGAATCCTATTGATTTTGAAAATGCGGAAGGTAATTTAGGAATTGCCAATGCCCTATTGGAGCATCTGGCAGCCAAGTTACCCATAAGCAGATTGCAGAGAGACCTTACAGATAGCACCGTATTACGGGTGATTGGCGTACCTCTCGCTCATATGTTGATCTCATTTGAATCACTCAAAAAGGGAATCGATAAACTCGAGCTGAATCTCGCCGCTATTGATGCGGATCTGGAAGACAACTGGGCGGTGGTCGCAGAAGCGATCCAAACCGTACTCCGCAGAGAGGGCTATCCTAAGCCTTATGAAGCGCTGAAAGACCTTACGCGAACCAATACAAGGATCACTGAGAAGTCCATTAAGGATTTCATTGACCGACTTAATGTATCGGATAAGATCAAGGAAGAATTAAGGAAAATATCTCCTTTTAGCTATACAGGAATTTGATTTCACAGGAGGCTGTTTTTGGACAGCCTCTTTTTTTTTTAGTTTCCTAAGGAAAGGGCGAGTCTGCTATGGTGATTGATTGTCTTTATTTTATTTGGGGCAAAAATATTTCTCCCATCATACAGCGCACTCCCCCACCACCGATCATTTCTATCGTGGGGATATTTGGCATAATCAAGTCTGTATATTTGGAGAGTATATGTTTCTGGCCAGCTTTCAGGCTATTATAAGCTGTTTTGGACAAAACGGTATAATGCTTCCCCTGGCTATTCTGAACCTCCAGCATATTCCCGGCAAAGGCAAATTTCTGTGGGATGGTGATCGGAAGCACTACTTTTCCTGATTGCTCCAGCTGCTCCTTTACCCGTAATTTCTCCGCCAAGCGCTCTATGCTATCCAGACAAACTACCGCAAGTTTCTCTCCAATATGCATCATCACATTGGTATGATAGATGGGCTTCTTTTTGGCTTTCAGCTGCTGTACCGCAGTAAACTCCACCAATTTATACCCCATCAATTGCTGAAAATAATGCAAAGGTTCGGGATGTGTCCTATCCGACTTACAGGCATAGGCAATCTTATGCTGGCGATCGAGGACCATACTCCCTGTGCTCTCCAGGTACTGACGGTCATCCTCAAAAAAAGTAAGATCAACGATCTCCTCCACGCGAAATCCAGCTTCAAAGAACAGATCCACAAGGTCATTTCTACGCTCCTTACGTCGCAAATTGGATAACATTGGATAGTAAATCAATCGGCCATCAGCATGGGTACTAAACCAGTTGTTTGGAAAAATCGCATCTGGTTTATTAGGTAATTCTGTATCCTCCACCACCATCACGTTGATGTCCTTGGCTCGCAGCAGGCTTACCATTTGATCAAATTCCGCTAAAGCTCTGACCTGTACCTCAGATACGGAGATTTCTTCGGGAGGCATTTGGTAGCCATTGTCCAGTGCTGTCTCGGGATTAGCCCCGAAAGCGGCAGGCCGCACCATCAAGATAGCAGAGGACACCTGAGCCCTCATACCTTGGGGATAGTCAATATGGAAAGAAGGCAAGTGGCAAGCTCGTACATAGGAGGTTTGGATGACTTATTTGCGATAATAACGCATAAGTGCGGGTTTAATTCTAAATCGCTCTTCACTTAGAGAAAAATAACTTTTCCCATCAAAAGCGAAGGTCAGGGCTTCCCCTTGCGGTTCAGGAAGATAAGGTAATTGCACGGGAGGGGCACTCATGGCTTCCTTCAAGGATTGACCTGGAAGTCGTGCCCAGTGATATACCACCCAATAGTTCTTTAGGATGATTTCTGTACCATCCGGAGAGATATCACCCGCCACAGACATGGTCACTGGCAGGGTCAGCACCTTCTCCAAGGTCACTTTCTCCTGATCATTATGGGTTGTGGGCACCCTAAAGAGCACATTACTGGAATCACGCTTACTGATGATATACACCTCTCCATCCCAGGGATCCACCATCAGGGTTTCTGCATCCCGAGGACCATCAGGATACACCATCTCGGTGACGTGAGGGATCAGTTCCACATCGCCCTCTTCACTATGAGGCTCCTCGAAACTATAGAGCTTAATCGAAGGATACCTTCCTTGATTATCACCAATCTCTCCCACATAGATGATAGACTTATCTCCAGTGGCATTGGGTCCCACAGCGATATCTTCCCAGTCTCTATTATATATTCCACTAAGGGTGATGGCACCTTTACTCTGGCCGAGGCTGTCGATTTTATACACCACCGGTGCCCCGTCGCTATCATTGTGAGTATAGATAAGATTGTCAAAAACTTTGCTGGATGCTAGCCCGCTAGCTTCATCAAGGATCTTGCGATCGACGAGCCCTTTCTCATAACCTTTGGTGTACAGCGAATCCACCACCTGAGGATCGATCCTCACCTGGTATTTATCATATATTTTCTCCGATACCAGATAAGGCATCAGAGACAATAAAAAGGTTAATTTTAATACGAGATGCATCAAAAACTTCATCATGCAAAATTAGCATAAAAAGGACTATGGCTACTTAATAATCCTATTGTGAACATGTTAAATTTTGTAAACAACTATAATTTAGAACGTAAGGTTCAGCATTGAGTTACTTTCTACTCTCACATCTTGCCTAATCGAGGACGAACACCCCAGAAAAGTACATCAATAATTTATGGATAGGCAATAAAAAAGTGGCCCTCCGAGGAAGGCCACTTTATATATCAATAGCTTGATTAAAACTAATCTGCTTTCTCTTTCTTCTGAACGGTAATCGTGAGTTCTTCGGCATTATCTTCATAATCAGCCTTGATCACATCCCCTTCCGAAAGGTCGCCGCGAAGGATTTCCTCTGCAATAGAATCCTCCAGGTATTTCTGGATAGCTCTATTCAGCGGCCTTGCACCATATTGCTTATCATATCCCTTGTCTGAAAGGAAGTCTTTTGCCTTATCGGTAAGTTCGATATTATAACCCAAATCAGTGATTCTACTGAACAATTTGCCCAAGCTGATATCAATGATTTTGTGAATATCGTCTTTATCCAGTGAGTTAAAGACTACAACGTCATCCAATCTATTTAGGAATTCAGGACTGAAGGCCTTCTGAAGGGCACTTTGGATCGTGGACTTCATCACCTCATCCATATTATCCTCCTTAGCTTTGGAAGAGAATCCTATGCCTGCACCAAAATCCTTCAAGTCTCTAACGCCGATATTGGAAGTCATGATGATAACGGTATTTCGAAAATCAACTCTTCGTCCTAAACCATCAGTCAAAATTCCATCATCCAATACCTGAAGCAGTAGATTGAAGACATCAGGGTGAGCTTTCTCAATCTCATCCAAAAGGACCACTGAATACGGTTTTCTTCTAACTTTTTCTGTTAGCTGACCACCTTCTTCGTATCCTACATAGCCTGGAGGTGCTCCCACCAATCTGGATACACTGAATTTCTCCATGTATTCCGACATATCGATTCTGATTAGAGAATCCTCTTTGTCGAACAAATAAGTAGCCAGTGTTTTTGCTAGTTCGGTTTTACCTACCCCTGTTGGGCCTAGGAATATAAATGAACCAATTGGCTTCTTAGGATCTTTCAAGCCCACTCGGGTACGCTGAATAGCCTTGGTAAGCTTCTTAATCGCATCCTCCTGGCCGATCACCTTACCTTGGAGCTCATTGCCCATATTCAGTAATTTATTACCTTCTTTTTGGGCAATACGCTTGGCGGGTACACCAGTCATCATGGAGATCACCTCAGCCACATTATCTTCCTCTACAGTATAACGCTTGGTTTTACTATCTTCTTCCCACTTGGCTTTAGCATTTTCAAGTTGCTCCAAAAGTTTCTTCTCACGATCCCTTAGCTGGGCCGCTTCTTCATACTTCTGGCTTTTGACTACTCGATTTTTCTCCACTTTGATATTCTCCACTTCCTCTTCCAACTTCAGGATTTCCTCGGGCACGTGGATATTGTTTATATGCACTCTTGCTCCGGCTTCATCCAGAATATCGATGGCCTTATCTGGTAGGAAACGATCAGAAATATATCGGTCCGAGAGTTTCACACATGCTTCTATCGCCTCAGGCGTATAGTTCACATTATGGTGATCTTCGTATTTGTCCTTGATATTATTTAGGATCTGGATAGTCTCCTCAGGAGTGGTGGCGTCCACCATTACCATCTGGAATCTACGAGCCAAGGCACCATCTTTTTCTATATACTGACGGTATTCGTCCAAGGTAGTCGCTCCGATACATTGTATTTCGCCCCGAGCCAAGGCTGGTTTGAACATATTAGAGGCATCGAGAGATCCACTGGCTCCACCAGCACCCACGATCGTATGAAGCTCATCTATGAAGAGGATAACGTTCGGAGATTTCTCTAGTTCGTTCATCACTGCCTTCATTCTTTCCTCAAACTGACCACGGTACTTAGTACCTGCCACAAGAGAGGCCAGGTCAAGGGTCACCACGCGCTTATTGAAAAGCACTCGAGACACTTTCTTTTGGACGATTCTCAGGGCAAGGCCTTCGGCAATGGCGGTTTTACCTACGCCAGGTTCACCGATTAGGATTGGATTATTTTTCTTTCTTCTGGAAAGAATTTGCGCAACGCGCTCTATTTCTTTTTCTCTACCAATGATTGGGTCTAGCTTATCATCCTCGGCCATTCGGGTGAGGTCCCTGCCGAAGTTATCCAGCACGGGAGTTCGCGACTTTTCGGTGGAGCCTTTACTGCTACCACTGGAAGAGCCTCCTGAAGAGCCAAAGAGTTTGCTGCTTTCTTCATCAGCGTCATCGGCCTCAGCTCCAGAGCGAGGCGTCTGATCAGTTTGGAATTCAAGCATTTCCTTGACAGTATCGTAAGTAGTATCAAATTTATGTAAGATCTGAGTAGCTATATTATCCTCATCCCGAAGGATGGAAAGAAGTAGATGCTCAGTTCCTATCAATTGACTTTTGAATATTTTAGCTTCGAGGTAAGTGATCTTTAGCACTTTCTCGGACTGGCGGGTCAAAGGGATATTGGCCAGGTTTTTCACATTGTGATTGGCAGTTCCTTTGACAGCGCGCTCCACGGAATTGCGAAGCTCATCCAGTGGCACCCCTAATTTCTTAAGAATGGAAACAGCGACACCTTCCCCTTCACGGATCATGCCCAGCAAGAGGTGTTCTGTACCGATATAGTCATGGCCCAGACGAAGGGCCTCCTCACGGCTAAGCGAAATCACCTCTTTCACCCTATTTGAAAATTTTGCTTCCATTTAGTTCCTTTCTGAATTGTTTATAATTCTATATATAATTTTACCGAATTTGTTTTAAAAACACAATCCTTTTGAAGATTGTTCATTTGTTTTTTTTCGATTGTGCTAAAACTTCATTTGCATGAGGTCCTTCGCAAAATAACAAATCGATAACGCTCAAATTTGATACAAAGTCCAAGCCAAACAGTTGTGTATAGGGCTGTGGATGGTAGATCTCCCTATGCTTATATGACTCCTTCGTTACAATTATCCCCCTTATGTCCTCACAGGATGTGCTTTCATCCACCTGAGAGGCTAAGGTCACCTGAGTTTTCACTCTCATCAATTTCAGACAAACTGTCAGTAACTCCAAATTAAACTCGTACAATTTGTCAATGTTTCTGTGGAACACCTGTTCAAAATATGGAAAATAGTACTCAAAAAAGGGTGCTTTGCCATAAGAACTTTGAATTCCTCTTAGGTGAACATTTTTCCATTTTTGACTATAATCAATATTCACCTCTGTATAATGGACCTTTTTATTACCTTCCAAAACAGGAACGCTCAGGGTTTCCACTTTATTGGCAAGGCGAATTTGACTTCGGTTGCGGTAAGATTGTTTTTGATAGGTATCCCTATCTTCCAGCACCAAAAGATCTGCACCATGTATGGCAGTAAAGAACTCGAGTGAAGGAAGATAAAACAGGTCTGCAAGGATGATTTTCTTTTCCATGTCCAAAAATAGACAAAAGCCATCAGCCAAGCCTCCTTATAATAGTCAAATTATCCGAGTATTTCCTCCAAATTCCCCTGGCCTTGCCGAAGAATTTCGAGCTCATCCCCCGTGCAATCTATGACCGTGGAGGCGATATTGGTTCCGTAACCACCATCTACCACCACATCCACGAGGTCCTTGTATTTCTCATAAATGAGCTCTGGGTCAGTGCTATATTCCAGCACATCATCCTCATCCCTAATGGAGGTGGAGACGATAGGCTGGCCCAGCTCCTTCACCAATATACGAGTAATACTGTGGTCAGGGACGCGTATCCCCACCGTTTTCTTTTTGCTATGCAGTAATTTCGGCACCTTATTATTGGCATTAAGGATAAAGGTATAAGGCCCGGGAAGGGCTTTTTTCATCACCTTAAAGACCGGGGTGCTCACCACTCTGGTAAATTCCGATATATTACTCAGGTCATAGCATATAAACGAGAAATTCTGCTTTTGAGGCTTCACACCTTTGATCTGGCAAATTCTCTCTATGGCCTTTTGATTATAAATATCACAACCCATACCATATATAGTATCGGTCGGGTAAATCACTACCCCTCCTGCTTTCAGCACATCCACCACCTTCTGCACCTGACGGGGATTGGGGTTTTCTGGATAAATTTTGATTAACTCTGCTGGCATACTATTCCTCCTTTTATAATCGCTTTATTTAGTGAATGTATCAATTTATTACCCAAAGACCTAGCACAAAATACCAGTTGCGTACATATGCGCACATTTACGTAGCCTTCTCAATTCATTTAATTTGTCTATTTTTGTATCGCAGCTTTAATTTGTATTTAGCACTTAATCATGATTACAGAAAAGAACCAAAAATACTATATCGCAGGCTTGATCGCCGTATCTGTACTGATCAGCTCCTTTGCGTTTTATTTCTACCAGGTATTCTTCAGCCCTAACACCCTTACCGAATCCGAGGTCCCTGCAGAACTAAAGATCCCCAGCAATGCCACCTTCAAGCAGGTCACCGATGACTTATCCAAAAAAGAAATCATTACCGATCTGATCTCGTTCAGCTTCGTGGCCAAGGTCATGGACTATCAGGATAATGTAAAACCTGGGCGATATATCATTCCTCCAAAACTCTCCAATCGTGAACTCGTGGCCCTGCTCCGCTCTGGCAAACAGGCTCCTGTGAACGTAACATTCAACAATATCCGCACCAAAGAGGATCTGGCTGAGAAGATCACCGCCAATCTGGAAGTCCCCGAGGAGCAATTCCTCCACCTGCTGACCGACAGCGTATATATCCGTAAGTTTGAGTTCAATGAGGAGACCATTATGAGCATGTTCATCCCCAATACCTACGAACTCTATTGGAATACCTCCGCCGAGCAGCTATTTGATAGAATGTATAAGGAATATGTGAAATTCTGGAATGATGAAAGGCAGCAAATGGCCTCCGACATGGGCATGAGCCTAGAGGAAGTGTCCACTTTGGCCTCCATAGTACAGGCAGAAACTACCAAAAACCCGGAAAAACCAACTATTGCCGGAGTTTATATCAATAGGCTGAATCAAGGCATCCCTTTACAGGCGGATCCTACCTTAGTCTTTGCCCTGGGAGATTTTTCCATCAAGAGGGTATTGAATGTGCATAAGGAGATCGACAGTCCTTATAATACCTATAAGTATGCCGGGCTTCCTCCGGGGCCCATCAATCTTCCAGATATCACCTCGATCGATGCTGTACTAAACCATCAGGATCACAACTATCTTTATTTCTGTGCCAAGGAAGATTTTTCAGGTTACCATGTGTTTACCACCAACCTCCGCGATCACCTTAACCAGGCAAGAAAATACCAAAACGCCCTCAATCAGGCCAAAATATATTAAGCGATGTTTACAGCAAACACTCAAGTGAGAGTCCGATATGCCGAGACGGATCAGATGGGCTATGTATATTATGGCAATTATGCCATGTATTTTGAGGTGGCTCGGGTAGAAGCCTTACGGCAAATCGGCTATTCCTACCGTAATATGGAGGAAAATGGCGTGATGATGCCCGTATTAGAGCATTATAGCCGCTACTTCAAGCCCGGCAAATACGATGAGCTACTGACCATCAAGGTGGAAATTCAGAAAATGCCAAGTGTCAAGGTACGCTTTGACTATTCTATCTATAATGAGGCCGAGGAATTGATCCATCAGGGCCATACCATCCTGACCTTTATCAAAAAAGAAAGTCATCGACCGTGCAGACCACCTCAGGATTTAGTAGATTTATTGGAAGCTTACTTTTAGCACCAGCAACAAATGGTTAAACGAAGGGTGCAACATATATTGAGACGACTGGATGAATATGCCCAAGGGCTAAGGCATATCCATTTGTCCAATCCCAATCAGAATCTTTATGATGTGGGAAGAATTTTTATCCACCAGATCCAAAAAGACGAAATCGACGACCGGGCCAATGCCGTGGCCTTCAACTTCACTGTGGCTTTATTTCCGCTAATTCTTTTTCTGCTAAACACATTGCCTTTTATCGAGCTGTTTTTTCCGGCGGTAACTCCCGAAAACATCCTGATATTCGTAAAGGACATCATGCCCGGCCAGCTCTACGCCGGCACAGAGTCCACCATACATGATATCATCAGCAGACCTCGCCAAGGCATGCTGAGCGTGGGCTTCTTCATGGCGCTCTATCTCTCCACCAACGGCATCGTCTCACTGATGAACGCTTTCAATGCCTGCTACCGTACGCGGGAAAACCGGAGCTTCTTCCATACCAGAATGATCGCGGTGATGATCATCATCTTTTTGGTATTCAATATTTGCGCAGCGGTATTGACGATGATATTTGGCAATAAACTGCTACTGGTACTCTCCGAATACGCCATGGTCTCCAATAACCTGCTGTATATGCTGGTGGCCTCCCTCCGTTTTTTTGTCCTCCTGTTTTTGTTTATGCTAGCCACCTCCTTCATCTTTTATTTCGCTCCCGCGGTGCATAAGAAATTTCATTTCTTCTCCGCAGGATCCATCACAGCGGGGCTATTAATCACGCTTGCCTTCTTCCTATTCTCCTTCTATCTAAACAATTTCGCCAGCTATAACAAGCTCTATGGCTCCATTGGGACGATGATCGCCCTGATGCTGTGGATTTTGATCACCTCCTTCATTATACTCACCTGTTTTGAGATCAATGTAAGCCTTGCGAAGGCAGCACGTATGGGAAGGCCTCCAAAACAAACCATCAGGAAACCAAGCACTTAAAGTTTTCATCATTTTTTTAAGTAGCAAAAGGTTGTATATTCCAATCTTCATAGTACCTTTGCAAACCGTAAGACAAACATAAACGTCTTACAGACCAATGAAGAAGCAAGCGTCAAGCCCAGGACTTCATACCTAATAGAGGAGTGGCAGAGTGGTCGAATGCGGCGGTCTTGAAAACCGTTGTACCGCGAGGTACCGGGGGTTCGAATCCCTCCTCCTCTGCACAGAAAAAACCTAACTATCAATATTTCAGATAGTTAGGTTTTTTTTGTTTTAGATTAGTAGCGAAATGGTTTAAATTTTGGACCAGTCAAAATATCCGGAGGGACAAAATCACTATATATTAATCCGCAGCTTTGTTAACCATCATAGCATCAATGCCTCAGCCGAGTCACTCAAAGCAACAATAAAAGCATTCAGAGCACAATTCAGAGGCGTCACGAATATCGAATTCTTCCTATTTAGATTGTCAAAAATTTATGCTTGAAATAATTGCCCCCAGAAATTCAGATTGATCCATTATTACAAGCAATAAAACTGCTATAACTGTTAATAATATTATACTTATATTTTTTTTTATAATTCAAATGCTAATATCATAGGATTATCATCCTTTGTTACATCAATATCCTTTAAAAAATCCTCATCATCTTTATACCTCATAGGATTTATTACAGACAATAAATATCCGTTTTCATAATAAAAAATATCAAGTGGCTTCTCTTTTACTAAATAATCGTTTATGATTGGCCCAACGTTCTTTATTTCCTTTTCATCTGTTCTGACCTCAACATAGTATTCATTTCCGCTCGGAGGATATCCCTTCCCATACCCTATTATCGTACCTCCCACTTCTGCCATCAATAATTTGAAAAAGTGAAGTTTTCCATTCATCTGGTCGGATTTAAGGTATTCCAACTTTTGAGAGTAGCCTTTCCTCATTATTTCCTTGGATATACCCTGGCCTGCAACATTAATTGAAACAAAAGAAGTTAAACTGTCTTCAGTCAACCTATAATGAATCATATCCCACGCTAAGGAAACAAAAACATCTCCAGTTGAATTTTTTAAGAATATATCGTTAAACTCTATTCTTGAATTTTGACCTTCCAATTGGCTGTTATCTTCCTTTGAATCAAATAAAGCAACTGTCTTACCATTTTTAGAATTGAAAGCAATAACATCACTGTTTGTATATTTGCTGTCTACCTCATTCTGAAATCTACTAGTCTTTAAAAAATACCATTCTTTATGTTTTGTGAAACGTGAGAAAAATGTGATAGGCACCCTTATTTCGTTCTTGAACTCAAAGGAATCCAAATCATATATAAATATCTTTCTATTTTCCCTATCTAAAATTTCGATGGTTCGTGATGATTCATCTATTAGAAAATCATCTAAGGAAATATATTCACCACCGGCTTCTCCTTTCATGTTAAATTCAAATATCAACTTACCATTAAAATCAAAAATGTAAATACCGGGAAATATTACATCTGTAACGAAGAGCTTGTTCTCAAATATCTTAATCTCCTTTATATCAGACAACAACAGGTCATCCCTAGTTTCCAATCTAATAATTTTCATCCCTTTAGAGAATTCGGAAACTTTGATAGACTTGGAAGATTCAATTTTAATTTCACTAGCCGCTATCTCGTTTGGTAATGAAGTGTTCTCTAACCTTTTATTATCACAATTGGCTAAAATTAAAAAACTCATTACACCTAATAATACAGACCTGAATTTGAAAAGCATATTTAAAACCTGTTTGTTAGAAAAATTTATTTGAAATTTGGAGCTAAGAATTCCCTGGCTCCTAATGGCAATTCATTATGGAGTTTCAGGATTAGTTCTACATTGACATTTATTGTAATATGCATTGTAACATGCATAATACCCCTCTGTGCATTCAACAAAGCATCCTGTGCCTATACCTCCACCACCACCGCTTCCATTGGCTCCAATACTACAACTTTTAGACCCTGGACCACCTGCTGAGCATAAATAAGTTCCTCCAGCATCACTCGCCTAAGCAATTTCTCCCTATTTCAACTAGTACTTCGGGAAACACACTATCTCCCTTAAAATCAAAACTGACAATAACATTAAAAAGGATCATCAAACCAAAAAAGGTACCAGTGATCACTCTTCACCACTTACAGTTTTTTATAACAAATAATTTAAAATTAAACATAAAACAAATAACATATACTACAGCTATTGTAAACTTATTATTTCAATTTTTGATTTTTCAAATTATTATATTAAAAAATCATTAATATTTATATTCCTATATGTTTATATAATTAGACTGGATTTGTTATTTAAACTATGAAAAAATGATCGAAAAACTAATTGAAAATGGGTTTCTCTTCCTTGTACTATTTGAAATATTCCTTAACAATATTAGAATAGCAACATATAAATCATTCTGATAAAAACAAATAATATACATTCCCCTGAGCTTCATCATGAAGGGTAAATCTTGGGAACGGTTCCCTTTTTTACCACTGCTGGGTGCTCTTCAATTTTCCCCACTTCTGATCCAAGGTCAATTTCTTATATTTCATATCTCAGATGTATAGATTTGAAATTCAAAAAAATACTCCCTTCTTATTGGAGGTTATGGCAGTTATGACCTTTAAAGATAAGGTTGCTCGTTGAATCTGGCTTGACATTTACCCTAATTGACGAAGGACCCAACAGCCTTCGGAATATCCATGCCAAATTTCTACCATTACAATACAGAGAAATATACGTTTCATTTCTGGTCTCATTCATGCTGCAGCTTTAGCCATTTATTTATGGTAGCGCAATACGGGGGATGATGGATACGAATAGTTTAGGAAACTAATCCTCTCACTATTTCATCAACCAGCCTTTGAGGAATACGCTCTTGTTCCAATCTAAGGTTTTGCTGTACCAAATAATGAAACGTTTCCTTTTCTTCTTCATCCAGGAAAATAAGATCTTGGACTTTTGTGGAAGCACCTCTGACCAAGTATCCTTGAAATAGATGTAATAAGCTCTTGTGCATAAGAAATGAATGAGTTTTAGGGAAATATGATCTTAACTGAGAGAGCATTTGGAAGCCATGTGCATCCAAATCACTCCAATAGTATATTTCCCTTTCGTGTAGCCATCCAATAGTTTTAAGTGATTCAATAGCAAATCCTTTCCCCCAAACAGCTATGGAACAAGGGGTTTGAGGGAAGGTAAGAAAATTCATCTTATTTTCAATAACGAAAACGTTCTGGCAATCAATAGGATTTCTTTCAAATTGATCAACCAAAACCGTGAGGTCATCATAAGTCCTATTTCCCCTGCAACCCTGATCCAAGATCCTAAATCTTACCATTGGTTGATCATATTTTAAATGGTATCTTTTTTCAAAAAGATTTTCTGATAGCAGAACAATGTCAGGAACGAGCTCATCTAAAATGAACCTTAAAATTGTTTTATTCTCCTCTATAAACTTGGTGTGCACAGAAATGGGTAACTCTCTGATATAGTATTTATCTGGTTCAAAACAATTGAAAAACCAGTGACAAACTTTAAGTAAGCTAGGCCAAATAGTAGCGTTTGCTATTATGGCTTTGGTATTTTGAATCAGCCATTGGTCAAGAATTGGATACTCTGCCTTGATAAGTTCATAATTTTCTACCATTAAACGATATTCCTCTCCCTTGTTCAGGAATGTGAGATAATCTGTCAAGGTTTCAAATGTAATAGATCTCGGAATATTCTGAATGCCATGTTGACGAGTTTTGACTGTTTCTGAATAGACTGTATAACCAAATCCCTTTTTGACCTTGGAAGCGCTGAATACTTCTACTATTTCCTTGTTCATTTGAGCAAAGTCTTTTGATAGTGATTTATTTGAGCGAATTACAAGAGGAAAACAGTCACTTCCATTTAGTAGAGATTGTAATACTACGTAGTATTTGCTCACAGCTTTGTTCCTTATTTCACTTGATGTTATCATTTACTAACTGCCTGATTGAAAATAATGCTTCCTTTGCTCTTGAAGTTGCTTGATAGGCATGTCGTAAACCACCGAATGTCGATTATTTTTTCTCTGCACAAAATGGACTCTAGCTATATAAGGTTCTACAATAGCTACCTCTTCTGCTTTAGCTGGTGATACGACCATTACCTGTAAATGAAGTTGTTTACATAGTTCCATTAAAAATTGGGCTTTTTCATCGTCTTGTTTACTGAAAGCCTCATCTACACAGATGAATCGGAAGGAATTAGTATTTAAACCTTCACTATGTATTCCAAACTGATAAGCTATAGCAGAGCCGAGTATAGTATAGGTCAGCTGCGCCCCTTCTCCCCCAGAAAGTTTAGCCGTACCAGTAAAGCTCCTGAAAATTTTCCCGGGATCTTCTCTATGATGAGCTACTGCTTTAAATTTCAACCAATTACGCACATCCAAAACCTCAATTCTGAGCTTTTCCTCAACTGTCAAATCATCAAGAAGACGTTTAATTTTATTGAAGCTTTCTTCCAAAATGCTATCATCCTTCGTTCTCTCAAACTCTGCCAAATTTGGTTTCCATGCATTCAGTCTATACCTAAACTCTTTTACCTTTGGTGAATAATCCTTTTCTACATGAAGCTTGATAAAGGTTGGAGGGTTATTATTGAAATTGATCTTTTTCAATGATCTATTCAGCGTATCAATATTTTCCTCAATATCCTCTTCTTGTCTTTCCAGCCAAGTTTGAAAGTCAGACATTTTAGTAATCATTTCCTCATTAAGGTACTTTTTAAACTGATGTTTGTATTCAGCTAACTCTTCCTCCTCAATTTTCTCCAATAGCCCAACATACTCCTCTATAAACTCTGCCTTATCACTGAGTCGATGAGTATCTGAGCTCCAATCACTGAAATTTTCAATAATATCATTATCCGGATGCTTAAAAAGTCTCATCAAACCCTCTGCAGCACTCTTGAGTTTACGGATATCCTCTTTAAGTCTTTCAATATCCTGATTGATTCCTCCATTGATTCTACTTTTAATTTTCTCAATGGAAGCAAGATCACACCCAACCCCTTTTATAAAGTATTGTTCAAAAACAGCTAATTTCTCGCTTGACTCAAGTTCAGGGTACCGATCACGGACCTCTCTCGCCTCCCTCAACTTCTGTTGCTGTATATCAATATCCCCCCCAATTTTGTTGTTCTCTTTTTCTAAACCTTTCATCAGGTCCCGCTTTCCCCTAATATCTTGTAGAATCTCTTCTCTTTGTTTTTTGAGGATGGTTACCCTATCACTGTTTTTTTCAAGCTCTTCTATTTTCAACTTATTATTCTGAATTTCAGATGATATGGACCACCAATCAATTTTTATAAACACCTTAATATCAATTAACCGAGTAAGGTTTTCCGATTTCATTCGCTCCCTTTTTTGGTTTGCTTTTATTACCTTAAGCCTATTTTCAATTGTATTTATAGTGTCATTTAGATGAGATGCCTCTTCTTTTAAAACCGCTTTTTTTTCCTCGTTATCCCATCCCAGTACATATTTATGGCGACTTCTAATTTCAGGGCGGTCATCCTTCTCATGTCGGCTTGCATTTTTAGTAAGTCCTTCTTTAGTTATAGCCTTGTTTGCCAGCCTAAATGACTCAAGATCATCTACACATAAATAATTGAACTTGGAAATAATCTCATTTTTAATCCATTCAGTGTAATCGGACGCTTTGAATTGCAATTTATTAATCAGTTCCTCTTCATTATGTGGCTGAAAAAGGACTGGAGCATCATCTTTTGTGTCAAATTTATGATAGATTATTCTTCCCCTTAAGTCATGCTCTTTTACATAACTATTTACTTGTTTATAGTATTTTTCGGGAACAATGAGCCTAAGGGCAAAATTGTGAAGCACTCGCTCAATGGTCGATTCCCATTCGCGGGCTTCTGCTTTAATTTTTATTAGCTCACCGATAAACGGGATTTCCTTTTCATTTGCCTCAATTGATTCAAGAATTTCCCTTCTAATCCGGGCTGGATTACCAGTGATATTAATCTTCTGTAACCTCAAGACATTCAATTCATTAGAAAGACTATCAAACTTCGCCTTAGAATCATCTAATTCCTTTCGGGCTTGAAAGAATTCTTCCTCATTACGATCCAATACCTCAGATATCAGGTTCTTTTTACTTATAGCGAGCTTTCTTTGGTCTTCAAATAGCTCCTTCGATTGAGGGTCTACCTGAAATTCCAAGCTTTCAGCAAGCTGGTTGTAAAGAATTAGATCCTTTTTCCGATTTAATATTTCTTGTTCATACCGTTTATTTTCTTTTTCTAAATCACGAATTTGCTGTCCATACCTATCGGATTCAATTTGTACGTCAATAGTTATCCTATTATGGTCCAACTCTTCAACCTCAATGTTTAATTCCTCAAGCTTCTCCTCATTTACTTTACTTTGCTCACTAACTAAAGCTATAAGCTCACGACTCAATGTCTCTTGTTTCTGAGCAAACCAAAGTGGAGATATTTTTTTGAAACCCTCCATTTGGATTAAGTCTATATTCAATGCGTTTAACTTGATGGATTTATCTCTAATTGGGGCTAATAATTCAATTTGTTTATGCGCTTTTTCAATAGCCCTATGTGCATCGTTTAGTGTCTTAAAATAGTTCTTGATCTTTTGAAATTCAATTTCGGAATCACGTTCTTCCAGCATTTGGAGCCGAACAAATTCGTCTAAATTCCCCAGCACCTTGAGACCAATAGTTTTATTGAAAAGTGTCTGGGCTTTTTCTGACCTCATTCCAAAAGCCTTACGCATCCACCGTCCATATTGCCCAGGACTGTCTGTTAGAAATAAAAATTCCTTGGATCCTTCCTTGGGATATTTACGTTTCAATCTCCTTTTCCATTCTCCATTATTGTCAAATGGCATGAAATCCTCCTTTATTGAAAGCTTTTTATAGGCAATTATGAAGTTTCTCTTCAATTCATTGCCAGAAAACCACCGTGCTTGCGCTAGCGTGACAAACTGTGACTCATTTTGAAAGACAGCTACTAATACCGATTGGGCTTTAGCCTTGTCTCCTCGAAGTTTTTTCACTTCTCGAAGGTTGGTTTCTGGATTTTCCGTTTCACCAAATTCTCCTAGTAAATAAGTTTCCTCAGTTCGTTCACCTTTTTCCCCTGCCGTTTGATTATATGCCCTTGCTCTACGTTCCGGCAACAGAAGAGTTAATAAGCCATCTACTAGGGTGGTTTTTCCAGATCCATTTCCACCTGTAAGCAGGGAAGTCTCACCATCTGGTTCGATTGTGAAAATATCCTCATCAAAAGTTCCCCAATTCCATACTTCAAAGTTATGGAGACGAAAGCCTGAATGGCTTGGTTTAGTGCTAAACAGACTTAAGTTCATCTTCAAGTTGTTGTTTAAACTTAGATAATTCGTCTGTTGTAATTCTAGCCTTTAGGATACGTTTCACTTCATATTTGTGCTCATCTGGAGATGTAGCATCTTTGTGTACCAGTTTCAAAAATCCCATATCAACACATTGGTCTAAATGGCGATTTAGTTCCTTAATAAATTTTAAATCATTAGTTTTCTCTTTGAAAAACATCTCCATACGCTCTCTGAATTCTTTTGCTGTAATATATAAATTGACTGTTTCCAGATCACTCAATTCAAATTCTAATAACCATTCTCTCAGTAATACGCATACTAATGTAAGGTCGTAGGTTAATGGGATTCTACGAACCAGCCCAATCGTACTACCTGATTCGTCCAGCTCAATTTGCTTTAAATAAGCATAACCATCCCTTTTGTCTACTATCACTTCAAGAGCGATTTTTTCGAAGTATTGAGCGATTTCAACCTGATACTGTAATACCTCATTCCAAATATTCTCCTGATCTTCAAACACAGGGCCTTGCAATAATTTCACAGCTGATTTGGCATACGGAGCGACATTTCGACTTTGATTTTCCATTCGTTATCTAGTAAAAATGATTTGTGGCAATTCGAGAAATTTCCCTTCCACTAAATTAAATAAAATGGTTTCCCGGCTGTTTTCATTGACAAAAAATTTGCTATTCGTACTTATTAGTGTTACATACGCCAATAGCTCCGCTAAGCCTTTATTAAGCCCTTTATTTTGAACTACTTCCTTAAGAGAAACTTGAGACCTGGATTGCAGCATATCCTGAATATTGTCCAATAATTGTTGTTTATTGATCAAATCGGCATTGTAGATTTTTGACAAATCCTCCAAATCTTCCAATGCCAGCTGTGCCTCTTTCGCTTTAGTAATTAATATTTTATTTTCCGGCTTTTCTCCTAGCTTGCGCTCTAAAAAGAGATAAATTTCCGGATCTCCTTGTATGTTAAGATAAGACTCCCTTGAGGATGTATGATTGACATTCTGAATGGCAAGGAGCCGAATACTTGACATTAGTTCTTTTGCCTTTCTTGATTCCAATTGCTCTTTTGCCACTATTTCCCTGCTGAGTTTATCAGCTAGTATTCCATTTTTATCCAGCACTTTTCTGGCGGCTGAATGTAAAAGTGATTTTAACTTCCGCAAAGAACGAGAAGATATTTCAATCCCACGATCCTCAAGCACATGGTATACTTCTTTGGTCAATTTTTGAAAATCGGATTGACTTGAATCATCCAACATGAAGTGCCAAAAGGCATAAAAACTTTTTCCCTGATCTGTGCATCTAAGCTCGTACAGGGCATCAAAGGTTTCCGATAAAAGCTTGCCCTTGGAAAGCTCAGATTGCTGCTGCCGCTCATAAATTTTACGGGTAATCTCCTTAAAATTGTCCTCTACCTCCTTAAAATCCCCGACCAGCTCATTAGCCGCACGGTTTACCTCTTCAAAACGAGAAATAATTTGGTAATCTTCATAAGTGCTTACATAGCCGTTGACTTGAATTTTTCGGATTTCTTCATCAATTGCTTCCTTTCTTCTTTCTAGTTCCGCCAATCTCTTTTCCCTATCTGGATTGGCATTTTCAATGATGTCCCTTAATTTGGTAAAGATATCTTTGAACTTGGATTCAGTTCCAATAAATTCACGGTCTTTTAATAACTCAAATACCTGAAAGGCTTTTTCTACATACTTAGAAAGGAAGACTAAAGGCTCTTTTTGTACATCATCCATGACATTCCGTAGATAATGACTGTCAATCCAACTGTTTATGTACAACTTAGCTTTTTCCTCAAAATCCATTACCAAATGATAGGATTTGATTTCATCATCCTCATCCTGATATCCAATTTCTTCTTGGAAATCTGCTAGCCTCTGCACTAATAATTGATATGGTACTGAAATTTGCTCATTAATTTTGTATTCACGATACAAAAATGTGATGATTAAGGGTAAATTCCGGGCCCTAAGTAGCTTCAAGCTTACCGCAGAATCTACAAGTGACCTGACTTTTAATATAGAGGAGAGAGAGTCAAGCATTTTATATTGTCATTTTATTTAAATTCATACCATCTGGTGAAATTCATTAATCACATCAATGATAGCATCGATCATTTTTTCATAACCATGGGTAATCGCCTGAAAATTAATTCACTTATCAAATTTATAAGTATACCGAACTTATCCAAATGTGATGTGATAGTTCTATAGAATTATTTCTTAAATGGGCATTTAAATTTGTAAATCATTCAAAGTACGGCCTTGCCATATTGGCTATTAGAATAGTCGCCTCTATTTTGGCTTCGACTGAGCATGTCTGAAACCCCAAATGATCCGGAATTATACATTTAAGTTTATAAAAAAGACTGGTATTTGTCACCAAATTTCATTTACTGACTATTCAAATTTGGCGTTGAGGCAAATGGTAACACCTTTCACTTAAAAAATAACACTAAACCCTTCCTCAGAGGATAGTTTTTGTAGATCTATTTCTTTCGCAATTTATACATAATTTAAAACCTATTTGTTCAAGTAAATCTTCCTCGATATCTAATGAAGGATTTAATTTAACACGATAATACAAAATCGAAAACCTGTTTACTGGTATACTTTCCCCTGGAATCACTGGTATACTTTCCTCTGAAATAGTGGTATACTATGGAGTGGAATACTCACTGCCTAGATTGCGAAAGTATTTATCCAAAGTTTGATAGCGAATTAATGCATCTTTATTAATAGCCTCTATCTGTGCAAATTGATTGCATAGCTAGTTATTTTGTGTCAACGGTAAAAAAGACAGCTATGGAGATCTTTAAAAGAAAATTAGGCAATGGATCGATTGAAGTGAAGGAGACGCAAACATATTACTCATGCGGAGGCACCGGAAAATCACCCCAATTTAAGCATATCCAAAATGGAACCTGCTTCAAAGGCCATGGACAAAGGGAATTTGAAAAAAAGATATTGTTTATATAACTAGTGCACTTTGACTGTACTCTTAAATTATTAATTTGCACCATAAGTTCTTTGATACACCTGCCGTAAGGTATTGATTCGTGGGTGCTGTCCCGGTTTTCTGGGAAACGATCGGCATCCTTTTCCTTCCAAAAGGGCCGGCCAGCCCGGAGGGAATGAAGGTTATATTGGTAAAACACAGATTCATCATCCAGCTTTTGCTGAACTCTTGGGTTTCTGTTTTTTTATTATGTTATGTATGGATTTAGGTAATCAACATTACTTCAATACACATAGAATATCTGGCAGGTGTTTTCAAAGGCCTTTATAATTGAAACATGAAAGTTGAACAGGAACATATAGACCAAATTCGAAAGCAATTTGCAGAACTGCATAACAAAGAGGAATTGATAAACCTTTTAAGTTATGCTAAGAATATGTTTTATGGCGAAGAGTGTAAACCGGTTCAATTAAAGTCATTGACCTACTATGCGAACCCTGAAATCTGCAAAAAGCGTTACCAGACCTTCACCATTAAGAAGAAATCCGGTGCAGATAGGACGATCAATGCACCTGTAAATGGATTAAAATCTATTTTGCGATCACTGAATTTCGTTTTGCAGTGCATGTATGAGCCACATGAGGTAGCAACCGGATTTGTCATGGATAAGTCCATTGTAGATAATGCCAAAAAGCATTTAGGTCATCATTATGTGCTTAACCTGGACTTGAAAGACTTCTTTCATACATTTGACCGCAACAGGGTAAAGATGGGTTTTATATATGAGCCATTCAACCTTAGCGGGGATAAGGAACCTTTGGCCTTTTTGCTTGCAAGTTTATGCACCCACCCTTTTGAAATTGATGAAGAGTTAAAAACCGTCCTTCCACAAGGTAGTCCGACATCACCGACTTTGACTAACATTTTATGTAAGAAGCTTGACCGAAGATTGAATGGACTTGCCAATCGGTTTGGAGCGACTTTTACGAGATACGCAGACGACATTACTTTTTCCTCACCGCACAACATCTATAATGATGAAGCATTCAACAATGAATTAAAGCGTATCATTGAGGAAGACCAAGAACTAGCAATCAATCCAAAAAAAACACGCCTACAAAAAGCAGGCTATCGGCAGGAAGTCACGGGATTGATCGTAAACGAAAAAGTGAATGTTGGCAGGAGATATGTAAAACAAATCCGCATGTGGTTATACTATTGGGAAAAGTATGGCTACGAGAAGGCAGAGCAGATTTTCACACGGGATTACATAGCGGATAAAGGCCATGTAAAAAAAGGGGGGGCCAATATGGCGAATGTGCTGGATGGTAAGTTGGAGTTTTTGAAGATGGTGAAGGGTGCTGCGGATACAACCTATTTGGGGTTGAAAGGACGGCTTGATAAGCTAGTAATAAATCAGGACACTAATAAAACAGAAATAGCTGAACTTACAAATAAGGGTTTGCGGTTCTCAAATGAAAATGAAGTATTACATGATCCTGATTTTGTGGTCAAAAGATTAAAACAATTTACTATTGATCCAATAATGAAGTGGACGACTCATTTTTGGGATATTCCAACAGAAACAGATACAGACGTACATTCACTGCGTGATATAGCAGATCATTTTGCAGCAGTTAATTCGCGATTTGATGAGTTTGTAGCACTACAGAAGTACAATAATAATTTATGGTGGAAAGTAATTTATCCATTCATATTTCAGAAAAAGCCAAAAAAGAATGAAAATAAAGATAACCCCTACAGATGGGGAGAATATAACCTTCACATAGGTTGGCAATACCCAAAATTTGTTGCGGAATGGTCGAAAGATAATTATGATATCCCACCTCCTGCTTTGAAAAAAACGCCTTTTGAAATGCCACTTCCATCAGAACTCATTACTGATCTAGCTAATCAAAAGTATCGTGAACTATTCGGTAAGGAGATTAGGTATTTTGGGGATGCCATACAAATGTTTAAGAGAGAAATAGAATTCAGGGAAGATACAAAGGATTTGTACTATGAAGTAAAAGTGCTTGCAAGACAAGAACTTACAGAGTTCAGTGTAAACGGTCTAGAATCCCTGAAACAACTTTCCTTTTTTACCTACACAGCACCAGTTCTAAAAGCTATAAGAAGAATTTTCCGCATGATACAAAGCCGGACTGAACAAAGAGAGGTCATTATAGAATGTAAAAAATTAACTGATCTTCGTCTGATTGAATTAAGAATAATCCATAAAAATTCTCTTTCGCATAGAGAATCAACGGATGACAAGATTACAAAGCCATCTGGCGATTTATTGGAAGTGATTAAAAATCTTATCAGTATTTGTAATTTTGAAATAGAATCCAGCTTTAATGATGGAATATTCAGAATAACATATTTAAGACCAAATACTAACGTAATAAAACTTAATCACTTAAGACCTTTGAAGCAATCACTGGATTCACTACATGGTTTCACCTACGTTTTAAAGTTCCCAATATGATGAAAATAATATTATTAGAAGACCGACCCGGTAGACAGGAGCAATATCTTGATTCAGAAAAAATTGCAAAACTTAAAGCCTTACAGGGATTAAAAATACTTTTGGGTGAAGAATGCCGGGACAGGATTAATAAGTTGAATCAAGCTGATGATTCGCAATTGAATGAGTTTACATTAATTCTTATCCACCGTTCTGCGTTATCAGCAAATGGAATTGATACTGTTGTAAATCATTGTCAAGAGAACAAAAAAAACCTTGTATTCTTCAGCGGAGGTATCAGCCAATCACTGTTCACCTCGCAGAATTTCCCATACTTGCTACTCAATTCAAAAGATTTTTACCAGTCTAATATGCTCAACTTTCTTTCAAAATTTGTAAATGGAGGAACAGAACATATTACAGAGTTGATCTATGGAGATAGCTGGAATCTTAATCTTATGCTCAATTACAGACAACTACTCCTTAAAGGAGAACTGGGGCGTACAGAAGAAAGCTTCAAAGAAAGTATAGAGGAGTTGATTGGAAAACTACCGTTGGAAGACCTCAATAAGGAAATTAAAGCAAAAATCACATTAATATGAATGCTCTACTGATACATGCAAATAATTTAAACCCGAACCTTGATAATAAATTCCCAGGGGACAAAGTAGCATTTGACTACTCACACAGCATCCAGCGCTCTAATTTTATTCTTGATAGGTTTTTGCATGAGGAACTATCAAAAGTGTTTAAAAACAAAGAATACCAAGTAATAGTCATCCCTTATACTTTATCACAACAAAACTATCTGGAATTAACAGGTTTACGCGTAGCAGCTCATATCAGAACCACCGAAGAGTTTAATCACCAATATGTTCCGATTGTATTTGTTGGACCAGAAACTCCAGAGGAAATTGCCAGACTTTCTGATTTAGGGAATATTTTGTTTACATCCGGAATTTTCAGCACGGTACACCAAGAATCAGATTTTCTTAAAAAGTTTTTTGACAGGATAATGCGGGAGAAATCAAAAATCACTGAATCTGAACACCAAAAAGGTATTGAACGACTTCAACTGTCTCCACCTGCCAATTACCAATCTCATCATAGCATTGACAATGAACTGGCATTGCAGCGTTGGTCGAAATACTTGAAGTGTGATGATAAAATTCCTGAAGTTAAGGAAAAGTTACAAACAGGCTTATATTTTAAATACCATCGGGTACTAAATCCTCTAAACTCATCTGGAACAGGTAGCACTTATTTAATTTCTGGAAAAGGAAAGGTTTTATTAGTTGATGATGAAGCGGAAAAAGGGTGGGCAGATTTCTACAGTTATTTTTTTCAGAACAACGTAAATAATAAATCAATTGAATTTGAAGCATTGGCACTCGATTTTAAGTCTTTGATCCAACAGGATATCATTGAAGCCGCCCGGAGGAAAGTAGAACAATTTGATGCTGACGTAGTACTGCTGGATTTGCGGCTCTGCGATATGGATTTTGACGCAGCCCCTCAACCGAAACCGAAGGATCTTACGGGATATAAAATTTTAGAGGAAATAAAGAAAATCAATAAAGGCAACCAGGTGATTATTACTACTGCTTCAAACAAGGTCTGGAATTACCAATCAACCTATGAGATTGGAGCGAATGGATATATAGTTAAAAGGCATGATTCTGATGTAGCTGAAGATATAAAAAATTTGAAAAACACTATTCAAAGTGCTGTGGAAAGAGCAGATTACCTAAAGGTTACATGGTCATTAACATATTCGTTAAAAGATTCTTTGGACAGGGCAATTAGAGACAAAAAATTGGATAACAGGTTTGGGAGGGAATTAATATTAATACTGGATAGCTCATTCAACTTATATGATAATGCAAGTACTCCTAACGATTTCGCCTATGCATATTTATCTCTATTTAAATGCCTAGAGCTAGTAACAAATGAGTTGACATTTCAAGAAGATGGAACATGGATGATTATTGGGCCAGAGCATTTGAAACACTTTCGCTTTGATGAAGATACTTTTACTTATCAAGAAATTTCTTCAGCAAGTTTTAAGAATAATCTCCCTTCTATATTCGAGAAAATTACAGGCTTATGTTTTCAATTGTGGAATTATGAGCAGATAGAGGTTCAAAAACTTTATTATTCCATTAGAAGAAGAAATGAGTTTATTCATCCTTCAGAGAATAAACTTCCCACCACGCTAAAATCTGAATGTGATAAGATATTCATGCCTGATGGGTACTCTGTTTTACTTAATCAGATATCAACTTTTGGAAATAAGATCACTTTATGTGGATATTCCGGAGCATGCTGAGCCCTCCAATCCGGAATGTTTTCAAGAAGTGAAAGTGCCTTTACAGGCATGCTCTTTCCGCTAAAAAGCTGGACTAGTTAAGCTGCGATTTTAAAGTTATAAAATTCATTCGGTGTTTTCATTTCTAAAGCTGAATGAGGTGCATAAGTATTATATTCATCCACCCATTTCTGCATTTAGTTGAGTACGCTTTGAGCGTTATCTAGACAACTCTCGTATACGTAGTCTCTTTTAAATGTACCATTTAGAGCTTCACACATTCCATTTGATTGTGGAGAATAGGTAGGTGTATTGCAATCAACAATATTCCATGATTTCAGACTCGCTTTAAGATTCTTTACAACAAACTCCGGCCCATTGTCATGTAAGAACTGAAGCTGCCCTAGAGCAGGCAAGTTCTCCCTAAAACGACTGTGTAAAGCTTCCTGAACCATTAATTCAATATCCACTGCCTGCATATGTTTACCTGCTTTCCAAGCAATGATAGACCTGTCACAACAGTCCATCACAAAGGCTACAAGGAGCTTTTCCCCATTCCAACATTTAATCGAAGTAATGTCGCTTGCCCAGCGGGTGTTAGAAGCTTTTACTGCTATTTGACCGGTATGTGGCCTGCTGCTACCTCTGGTGCGATGACGGGTAATCAACAAACCTTCTTCTTTCATGTACCGATGCACCATGTATTGGGTCACCGTTAAGCCATAGTCCCGCTTCAATAAGGCCTTTACTCGAGGAATTCCATAGGTAGACTTCTTTGCCGTAAGCTCTAGTATAGCAGCTTTCATCTGCTCACAAAGAGGCTTCCTAGCTGTTCTTTTACGTGCAGGATACTTCTTTGGCTTATAGTAAATGGTAGATTTGGCTACTCCCAAAGTCTTGATAGTTCTGTTAATACTCACTCTGAACTCCCCGGCTAACGATTCAATTTCTTGTTTCGTAGTTGATCCATTTCCAACTTTTTTTTTTAGAATCTTGATGTCCAAGGTAGATTCACCAAGAGCCTTCTTCAGCTCTTCATTCTCTTTTCTGAGTAGTTCTAATTCTGCTTTGGTATGTAAGTCCCCTTGATTCTTAATACTCATAATAGCTCCTGATTTAGCGTTGGATCGCCAATTGTACACTT
>NZ_KB890756.1 GCF_000373245.1 Echinicola pacifica DSM 19836 | reverse complement strand
GATCGGGCCGATGCCGTATCGGCTTACCTTGGCAGCAAGGGCATCGATAGCGGCCGGGTGAAGGAAGCCTGGTTTGGAGAAGAAATACCCGTGAATGACTGCGCTGATGGAGCGCCNTGCGCCGAATGGCAGTACCAGCTCAATCGGCGAAGTGAATTGGTGTTGATGGCTTTTAGTGAGGAGGGGAAGGAGTACGAACTACCAGCAGACCTAATGGACTTATGTGATATTCCTAATTTAGGCGTGAGCATGGATGTGCCCACGGTCTATTTTGATTTTGATCGATCGACCTTACGTCCGAAGAGCATCAGCCAGCTGGATCGGGTGGCGCTACTACTTCATGAGCGTCCAGAGATGGGGCTGAGCCTGGGAGGCCATACCGATATTCGTGGCTCAGAAGGCTATAATGAAGGACTGTCGGAGAGACGTGCAGAGGTGGTGCGAGATTATCTGGTGGGTCGGGGAATAGAAGCCGATAGGATTAGCTATGAGTGGTTTGGCAAAACCCGTCCGGTACACGACTGTACTTCGACACCCTGTACCGAGTCGGAGCATCAGCTAAACCGTCGTACGGAAATTCGACTGATGGTAAATGGCATCAATATTAATAAATAAGACATATAGGTGCAGGGGACAAAAAGCATATGGGAATAGTCACCCACTCGATGCTTAGGATTCTGTATCGACATACATTATAATCAGGGAGGGAAGGTAAAACTTCCCTCTTTTCATTGGTAAGAATACTTAGAAGGTGGATTGATGTCCGCTTGATTAGTCAACTTATGAAAGCTTGTAATAGGGAGTAGTTGGTGGTTTTGATGCCCTAATATTTTTCTGGTTTTAGAAGTGAAGTTTAGCGCATTCCCAATTAGCAATTAGCATCCTATCCTAAACAATTGGAACATTATTTGGTTTAATGGGAGTACTGGTTAGTTAAACTTTATTATTTATGGAGACCATTTTAGGAGTTCAAAAAGAGAAGATCAATTGGATTCACCTCATTTTATGTATCGCAGGGATCGTTATCATAGGAAGCATTTCTGGAATAGCCAATATTGGTAATATTGAGACCTGGTATTCTACACTTGAAAAGCCGGGTTTTAATCCTCCAAACAACTTATTTGGTCCGGTATGGACTATATTATATGGTTTGATGGGACTCAGTCTGTATTTAATATGGGTTTCCCCAGCAGGAAAGGAAAGAAGGGATGCGCTAAAAGTCTTTTTCATTCAGTTAGTTTTTAATTTTTGCTGGAGCTTTATCTTTTTTTATTTCCACCTCATAGGCCTTGCTGCCATAGAGATTCTCATATTATGGGGGATGATTATTTATATGATCCGTTCGTTTGCCGCTATCAATAAATGGGCGGCTTATTTGCAAGTCCCCTATTTGGCTTGGGTGTCCTTTGCTTCAATATTGAATATTAGCATTTGGTGGCTTAATGCTTAAGCTCGCTGTACTTAGTTATCATTTTGGCTTTGGTCATGCTGGCGAAGCGTTAGCTAAAGGAAGGGTAACTATTTGGAGCGCATAGGCTAGGGCGTATCTCAGGTGACAATTCACCGTTTACCAATAATTGTATAATGGTAGGGTTTTAGGAATCCAGAGGGGGAAACAATTTGCAGGTTTACCAGTTATGGAAGGGTCAGGGATGACTATTTAATTTATTGGACTTGGCGTTTGTTTCTTTAGGAGATTGACTTATAAATTTATCGACCAATGGGGCATTATCAATTATTTACCACACAGAAGATTCCGGCGTCCGTGACGGAAGTTTGGGATTTTATTTCCTCTCCACAAAACCTCCGTAAAATCACTCCAGAGCATATGGGGTTTGATATCACCTCCACTAAGCTAGCGGATAAGATGTATCCCGGGATGATTATCAGTTATAAGGTAAAACCGCTGCTGGGGATAGGCTTGGATTGGGTGACGGAAATTACGCATGTTAAGGAAGGGGAGTATTTTGTGGATGAGCAGCGAATAGGGCCTTATTCCATCTGGCACCATCAACATAGGATCAGCCCGATTAAGAATGGTGTATTGATGGAAGATATTGTGACGTATCAGCCGCCCCTAGGGATTTTAGGTGATTTGGCCAATGCACTATTTATCAGAAAACAATTGAAAGACATTTTTCAGTACCGTCACCAGGCGGTGGAGAAGGAGTTTGGCACCTTCCAATAAGTCGCGAAGCGAGCATGGCTGGAGTACTAGCAAGGTATCTTTATTGAAAATTTTAACCAATGTTGGTGCTGTGATTTTAATTCAAGCAATATAAAAAATGAAAGGATTTGAATGAAAATGAAATTGAGGAAATGCTATTACAAACCTAAAACCGCGCTAGAACAGATGTACTATAATAGAGAGGTTCAAAATTCTTAAAGATTAGATCAATATAAGAACTGAGGACAGGGAAAATATAAGACAGAATGCAGAGGTAATCAATAATAATTATTGGAGTGATCAGCGACTCAGAGGTGCATATGCTAGCTGCAGAATATTACCTCAATCAAGGACAAGATGCAATGGCCAAGTCTCACTATGAAGAAGCTATTATCCTATCCATAGATTTCTATCAATACTTGAGAAGTATCAGTAATAATGCTGATGCGGATGCACCAGTGGTTCCTACCGAAAGCTCCATCAATGCTTATCTCATGATGGATAATGTGGCCTGGGACGGCGCAAGTACTTCTGAGGATAGGTTGGGATTAATAGCAGAGCAAAAATGGCTACATTTCAATGTGGTCCAGTCAAATGAAAATTGGAATGAATTGAGAAGGCTCGATGTATTACAATTGGATTTCTGGGTGGATAACTCTAATCAGCAATCATTACCTCCATCAAGATGGATGTATCCGGGGTCTGAGCAGACCTATAATACAGAAAACTATGCTCAAGTACAATCCTCTGATAAATTGTCCAACAGTTTATTTTGGGATGTAAATTAATGTGGATTGCTTTATATATGTGAAAAGCCCTTCGACCACTGGTCGAAGGGCTTTTTTGATTTATTCTTTTGCTCGCTTATTAGTGCTGCTGCGCTTTATTCTGCATAGCGAAGTGATATTACACTGTGCGATGCGGTGAGCGTATATTTTTTCACAGTTTTGTGCCGCGGATCATCTCTTTTTTGCCGGGAGGTCCTGGGAGGGTTTCCACCTGGAGTCCACAGGCTGCAAGATCTCGCTTTACCTGGCCTTTGGCACAATAGGTCACGAATACCCCGCCCGGGTTTAGTGCATCCACCACCTTCTGAAGAATGTCCTTGGTCCATAGCTCCGGCTGTTTGCTCGGTGCAAAAGCATCGAAAAACACCATATCCGTTGGGTATAGCTTTACTTCCTCCAAGGTGGTCTTGTCTTTCTTCATATTAAAATAGGGGGTGACCGAGTCTCCTTTATCCCATTCGGCTCTGTGGAGCTCCTCAAAATACCCTTGGTAGTGACTGATGTCCTCATCCAATTTTGGGTAGTTAAGCTGAGTATAAAGCTCTTCCTCTATTGGGAATGGCTCTATGCTATGATATAAAACTGGGATTTTGTTCTGCTCTGCCCAAACCAAGGACAGCCAGGCATTTAATCCTGTGCCAAATCCTACCTCAAATATCCTGATCGGCTGCTTGTGTGGATGGTGCATATACCAGTGATCCAGTCCATAAAGGAAAAAAACATGGATGGATTCTCGGTATGCTCCGTGGAAACTATGATAGGTTTCATCCAATTCGGGGACATATAAGGAATGCGATCCATCCTCTGTCTCGATGAGCTTTATAGCCTTTTCCATTGTATTATTTTTTATAGATTAAGGCGTTGCAATAGGCGGACACCCCTTCTTCCCGGCCCACAAATCCTAATTTCTCAGTGGTGGTTGCCTTGATGCTAATATCGTCTTCGTCAATTTCCATTACCTCGGCTAGGCATTTTTTTATGGCCTCAATATGAGGGTTTACCTTCGGTAATTGCAGGCAAACTGTGCTGTCTATATTGCCGATCTCATAGCCCTTCTCACGGAGAAGTTTCATGACCTGCCTCAGAAGAATCTTGCTGTCTATGCCTTTGTATTGGGGATCTTGATCAGAAAAGTGGTAGCCTATGTCCCGAAGGTTGGCTGCTCCTAGGACCGCGTCACAGATGACATGAATGAGCACATCGGCGTCCGAATGTCCCACCGCTCCCTTGCTATGGTCAAGCTTAATTCCTCCCAACCAAAAATCGTATCCTTCTTGTAGTTGGTGTACGTCGTATCCAAATCCAATTCTAAACTTATTCATGCGGTGAAGATAATAGATTTATCTCTATTTTGGGAATGCTGTGGGCTCTTTGCTTAGGGAGAATTGACGGGTGGATTTTTCTCAGGGTCAGGCGACTTTTAGACGGTCTGACTTTTATAATAAATTACCGAGCTATTTTCTGGTATGAGCACCTTAGCAGCAGTATCCATGATCTTTTCCCCAGTGATGCAGGTTTTTCGATCATACTCTAGCTGGTAGATGTCCGGGGTGCCCAGGGCAGCAAAATACGCCAAGGTCATCGCTCGATTGATAAGTTGTATCGATTCGTAGGTCTTCATGGCTTCGGCCTGATTCTTCACCTTTTCGATGATGGAGGCTTGGATGGATCCTTGCAAAAACTCACTGACCACCTCGTCCAAGGCCTGTTCTGCCTCCTCAGCGGACTTGCCCTTTTCCATCTTTCCACTGAAGATCATCAGACCAGGGTCCAGCGATCCTGTGATATAGGCATTGCAGGAGGCAAATAGATCAGTATTTTTTACCAGTCGCTGCTCCAGCAAGGAGGAACGGCCAAAACCAAGTATATCAGTGATCAGGTCGCATTCGAGATAGCCCTCATCCATTCGCCCAGGCATATGATAAGCCTTGTATAAAGCATCTGTAGGCACCTCAGCCTCTATTTTTTTGGTTCTTTTCTCAGTTTGAACAGGCTCCTTCTTTACAGAATGACGCTCCTGTGAGGATGGCGGTATTGGTCCAAACCACTTCTTGGCCATCAGCAGGATCTCATTGGGGTTTACATCCCCAGCCACCACCAGGATGGCATTGTCTGGTGCATAATGCTGCTGATAAAACCCACGAATATCTCCCTCGTCAAAAAGCTCAATATCCCTGATCTCCTTGCCTATCGTAGGCCAATGATAAGGGTGCTCCTTATAGGCCATGCTGCGAAGGTGATGCATAGCATCTCCATAGGGTTGGTTTAGATACCGCTGTTTGAATTCCTCAATGACCACCTTACGCTGAGTTTCTATAGACTTCTTGCCTAGATTTAACTGCAGCATACGGTCGGACTCCAGCCAGAATGCAGTTTCGATATTGCAGGCTGGAAGAGTGACATAGTAATTGGTGATATCTGTATTGGTGAAAGCATTGCATTCCCCGCCAACGCGCTCCAGGGCATTGTCAAAGCTCTTCACATTCTTGGAACCACCAAACATCAAATGCTCAAAATAATGGGCCAAACCTGTCTTTCCTTCCACTTCATTGCGCGAGCCCACCTTATAGATGATATTACAGACAGCCATCTTGCTGCTATGATCAGGGTGTATGATTACCCTTAACCCATTTTCTAACACATGTTGTTCGTATTGGATCATGAATATTTTGTGGTTGTTTCAAGGAACTACGATCCAATTCACGAATTGGACTTAGGACGATAAAAACAAGTAAGTAAAATTATTATTTTAGTAAATATCTGTTCCTCTTAAGGTGTTGAGTGGAGGAAGTAACAAATCTAATAAAATCTGCCAATATTCAAGGCATTAGTCCTAAATGGCTTCTGCCGTATAACCCGCTTTTGCTAGGGCGCCTTTCACTTCCTCTGCAGTGGCCGCTCCCTGAAGGCTCAGCACACGCTCGGGATCCTTTAGATCGACCTCCCAGCTGTCAATGTCTAATTTTTCAAGCTCTGGCTTTACCGCATTTATACATGCACCACATTTCAAATTTGTCTTAAATTTCTTCATCTCTATTTCTGTTTTATAGCGTTTATCAATTTCATTTTTTGCTCCTTTTAGGACTTCAACACTTTATTTCTGGTCTCCTACATCCTTTAAAGCTTACACTTACCCTCTGTAATTGTGCCAAAACTGGTAATTTTTTATGTACCTGCTTCGTTCTACCATGATTTACAGATATATGTGTATGATCTCCGCTACTGCAGGCTGGGCCTTGTCATAGCGGAGATCATATAGCTGTTGAGAATGCCTACAATCTGGGTTGATCCATCTCCATAGTAGGGATAATTACCCTCCTAAGGGGCTTTCACATTGGCCTGCCCTCCTTATTTTCTTAATCGTAAGCTGTTAGTAACTACCGATACGGAGCTCAGGGCCATCGCTGCACCTGCGATCATAGGATTGAGCATAAAGCCAAAGGCTGGGTAGAGGGCGCCTGCGGCAATGGGGATTCCGATCACATTATAGATAAATGCCCAAAAGAGATTCTGTCGTATTATTTTGACTGTTTTCTTGGAGAGCTTTATGAAGGACTCCAAAGCGGGCAGCTGCCCATGAATGAGAGTTACCGTCGCCACATCCATCGCGATGTCTGTCCCCTGGCCCATCGCAATACTAAGGTCGGCTAGGCTCAGCGCCTCGCTGTCATTGATCCCATCCCCGACCATGGCCACCTTATGACCTTCCGCCTTCAGTTCGCGGATTTTGCTGGCCTTATCTTCCGGGAGCAGATTAGAATATAACTCATCTACACCCACCGCTTTAGCCACTTTTTGGGCGGAGGCTTGCTGGTCTCCCGTAAGCATGATCACCTTTATCCCCGCATCTTGCAAGGATCGGATGGCCTTGGCGGAGCCTTCTTTCACAGGGTCTTCAAGGCTCAGCATGGCGATCAGCTCCTGATCCTGGGCCATATAGATAATGGTGGCTCCAGCTTGCTCTGCCTCTGCTTCTTTTTGGCTGATCCAGTCGGGGGATGTTACGCCTCGCTCCTCCAGCCAGTTTTTCTTGCCTATGGCAAATGTAACTTTCTGACCTTCCGGTATACCAGAGACTCCCTTGCCAGTGTGAGACTGGAAGTCCCGGATAGAGAGGTTTTTCACTTCCTCCAGCTGATCACAGATGGCCTTGGCCAAGGGATGCTCACTCAGCAATTCCAGGGAGTAGATAATATTTTTGATCTGCGCGGGGTCCTTTACGGCTGGGGCAAAGGCGATGGATTGCAGAGTAGGCTTGCCCAGTGTTATGGTGCCCGTCTTATCCATCGCGATATAGTCCAGCTTGGAGCCGTTTTGGAGGGCTTCCGCATCTTTGACCAGGATGCCCATACTGGCGCCTTTTCCTATTCCGGCGATGATGGCAGTGGGCGTGGCTAAGCCCAGCGCACAGGGGCAGGCGATGACCAGCACCGTAATGAAGGCGAGCATCCCTTGCAGCCAGCTGTTTTCCACTCCACTCAGTCCCCATACCACCATGGCCAAAGTGGCGATCGCCAATACCGCCGGGACAAACCAGGAGGTAATCTTATCTACCAATTTTTGGACCGGAGCCTTGGAGCCTTGCGCTTCCTTCACCCTTTGTATGATCTTTGCCAGGACCGTTTCGGAGCCTTCCTGCTCCACCAGCATCTGGAAACTTCCCGTTTGGTTGAGCGTACCGGCAAAAACTGCGTCTCCCGGGGCCTTCTCCACTGGAATAGGCTCCCCAGTCAGCATACTTTCATCGATGATGCTATTCCCTTGGCTCAGCTTGCCATCGAGGGGGATTTTTTGCCCGGGACGTACCAGCACCGTCTGTCCGAGCTTTACCTCAGCAGTGGCCATGGTGATCTCTTTGCCGTCCACCAGCACAGCCACTTCATCGGGCTGGAGGTTCATCAGCTTCCTTAGCGCCTCTCCCGTGCCGGCTTTTGCCCCTGCCTCTAGCAGCCTGCCTAGCAGGATGAGGAAGATGATGACGGCTGCCGCCTCAAAATAAACATGTGGTACGAGGCCACGACTACTCAGCCACGAAGGAAAGAAGGTGTTGAAAGTGCTATATATATAGGCTACCCCAGTACTGAGAGCCACTAATGTATCCATATTGGCGGTCTTGTGCTTTGCTTGTCGCCATGCTCCAATGAAAAACGTCCGGCCAAAATATAAAATCACCGGGCTGGTAAGCAAAAAGAGGATAAGTGGGGCATGGGGCATTCCCATCATAAACATGCCAATGATAAATACGGGCACCGCAAAAATCCCTGCCGCAATCGTGTTTCTCTTTAGCTTTTTATATTCCTCCAACTGATGCTTCTCGCTGGCTTCGGGTGATTGATCAATGAGTAGGTCATAGCCAGCGTCCTGCACTGACTTACGGATAGATTCCAAATTGGCCTCTGGCTTTAGTGTGACCAATGCTGTTTGGGTGGCAAAATTTACCTGCGCTGAGGAGATTCCTTCATGAGACTGCAAGGCCTGTTCCACGCTGCTCGCACAGCCGGCGCAGCTCATGCCGATTACGCCTATTTCAGTTTTATTACTCATACTATTTCCTTTTTTCTGGGTCCTGATATAAATTTCTTATTATCCAAAACATGCTTTGCCGATTTCCCGGAGCTTGCTTTGTTTTTCTTCTTACAAAATTACCAAGAAGATGCACTGGCCTGTTTATAATATTATGGATACTATTAAACAGGAATAATTCTCTTCCCAAACTATATATTTACCGATTATGGTTTTTGAGGAAAAATGCGAACTTTACCCTTTATAATGGAGTTTAAACACCTAAAGCCCTTTTCAGCCCAGTAAAAATTTTCAATTTATATGTTAAAGTCCACTGTAGAGCCCGAGTGTACCGGACAGTTTTCTTCTTTGTTTTTGGATTATATCGCACAGAAGGATCAGCTCATACCTTTTTATAATGTGTTTCCTACCTTGGAAAACTTCCAAGAACTGATCCAGCAGAAAAACATGGAGGGAGCTCAGCGGGAAGTACTCGCAAAAGCCCTTAAGGACCAATACCTTGATATTAGCTGTCAAGAGGTCACCCTCGCCAATATCGACAGCCTGAGAGATTCCAAAACCTTTACGGTGACCACCGGACATCAGCTGAATTTGTTTACGGGGCCACTTTACTTTATCTATAAAATCGTAAGTACTATCCGCCTAGCGGAGCAGCTCTCACAGCAGTATCCCGACTATCATTTCGTTCCAGTATATTGGATGGCTACTGAGGATCACGATTTTGAAGAAATCAATTATTTCAATTACCAAGGTAAAAAATACCAATGGAATTCCCTCCAAACTGGGGCAGTTGGAGATTTCACCATTGATGAGGAGCTAAAATCCCTGCTGAAAGAACTTAGCTTTGCCCCTGATTTTTTCAAAACTGCCTATAAAAACACCAAAAACCTTTCCACTGCCGTTCGGCATTATGTCAATCACCTCTTTGGAGAAAAGGGCTTACTTATTGTAGATGGACATGATTCAGCTCTGAAGCGCCTGTTTGTCCCTGTAATTAAGGAAGAGCTAAGTGCTCCCGTCGCCAATGACCTGGTGCAGCAGCAAAGTGAAAAACTGGAGGCGCTGGGCTATAAAAGCCAGATTTACCCGAGAGAAATCAATTTCTTCTATTTAGACAAGGGCTTAAGAAGTCGCATATTGAAAACCGATGAGGGCTTTGAGTTGGTGGATAATGGGCAGACTTTCACTAAGGAGCAGATGCTGGAATTGGTGGAAAATGAGCCATGGAGATTCAGCCCCAATGTGGTGCTGAGGCCACTATACGAGGAAGTGATCTTACCTAATATCGCCTATCTGGGAGGTCCTGCAGAGGTGGCCTACTGGCTGCAGCTGAAGACAGTATTTGATCATTACCGGGTGCAGGTGCCGGCGATTATGCCTAGAAACTTTGCTATGATCCTTCCAAAAGGAACAAAACATAAAATCTCTGAATTGGGATTCGAATATCCTCAGCTTTTTGAATCGTATGAAAGCCTAAAGAAGGCTTATGTGCGTGAGCATGCGCAGTCTGATCTGGACTTAGAAGAAGAAAAGAAAGCCTTGGCTGCCATTTTTGAGCGATTGGCGCAGAAGGGTGCTCCTATCGATCCGACATTGAAGAATTCGGCGGAAGCCGCAAAAGTCCGTGCTGGCAAGGTGCTGGATCACTATGCGGTCAAACTGAGAAAAGGCGAGGAGAAACATATGGATATCGCGCTGCAAAGAATCCAGGACGTGAAAAAAGTGCTTTTCCCCGGAGGTACCGCCCAGGAAAGAAAGGTGAATTTCCTGGAGTTTTATCTGGCGGATTCCTCTTTTATCGATAAGTTATACCCTCATTTTGACCCGCTGGAGTTTACCTATATTATCCTGCATGAAGATGAAGGATAAGCAGAGCTTAAGAAATCTCTATAAACAGCGGCGGAAGCAGCTGGGCGATTCCGAGCGTCTCCGCCTGTCAGAGGAAATTACAAGGCAAGCCTTACAGCTGCTTAGTGAACATGCAGAATGGAAGCATATCCATGTTTTTTTGCCGATCAGGCGCTTATATGAAATTGATACTTTAGCCTTGATTGAAGAATTGATTGGGCTTCAAAAGAAGGTATATACCTCCATTGCAGATTTTGCGGATGGAGGGATGTCCACAGTGAAAATCGGCGACCAAACGACTTTTCACGAGGACTCCTGGGGCATTCCTATCCCCGTCCAGGTGGAAGAACTCTCCGATCCCAAATTGCTGCAAGTGGTCTTCATCCCCTTATTGGCCTATGATCGCAGTGGCAATAGACTGGGTTATGGTAAAGGATTCTATGATCGATTTTTGGCTGATTTGTCTCCCTCTACCGTCAAAATCGGCCTGTCCTATTTCCTCCCCGAAGAGCAGTTGGAGGTGGAGGATCATGATGTCCCCTTAGACTACTGCCTGACGCCAGCGGGGATTTTGACTTTTTCATAGCTGACTCGTTAAAAGCGAAATTTAGCTCATTTTTATTATCTCATCGGCAGTATAAGTGAGGCCTCCCTGCCCGATATTGCCATAAGTTATATAGCACCAAAGACCGGTTTCGAGGGATAGATTTTACCCCTGAATAGGACAATTTGTCTTTTTCCCTGGCTAGGGTTGCACTTGTCCTTGAGCAAAACTTTATCGAAATTAGCTGATGTGGATAGCTTCCATCCTTAGGGGCAGATTCTTCCCTGATCACCCATATCGGGTTAATAGTCATGATAATTGCCCACTTTATTTTATCTTGTGGCATAATAAAAACCAACTATGAAAAAATTAGGAATCTTATTATTGCTATCCATAAGCTGGATGCTGTATGCCCCCGAGGCTCAGGCACAGACCTATGGGACAGGCGTGGGCTTACGTGCTGGCGTGACCACAGGACTGTCGGTAAAACATTTTCTAACCGCTGAAGGGGCGATTGAGGGGATCATCCATAGCCGGTGGAAGGGCTTGATCGTGACGGGATTGTATGAATACCATATGGATATTCGCGAGGTCCGTGGTTTGAGGTGGTTCTATGGAGGAGGGGCTCATCTGGGCACCTGGGGAGACCGAAGTGATCCGCCCTTTGATGATCCCGATGAGAGCTATACCGTATTTGGGATAGATGGGATTCTGGGCCTGGATTATAAGTTTGTGGATGCCCCCATCAATATTTCCCTGGATTATAAGCCTGCCTTTAACCTAAACCAGGATGTGGGATGGTGGGGCGATGAAGTAGGGATTTCGATCCGCTATACCTTCCATTGATACCACCGCTTTTCCGAATTTATCTTTTAATTTATTGATTTACTAAAAGTGAAAAATATGCACAGCCCGATATGGATAATGACTTCCGCCTTTGATCAATTGACACTAGACCAGGTGATCCAAAAAGCCCAGCTGGTAGGGGTGCAAGGTTTGGATGTATGTGTTTTCAGAAAGGACGGCACTCGTGATGATTTTGTAGCTACGCATTTGGATTATGATCATTTTTCGCCCGACAGGGCAAAGGAAATTCTCGAAAAATTTAATGCTGCTGGATTACGCCTTTCCTTAGGGGCATTTGACAATATGATAGGTGGTGAGCCTTCGCAGAGGATAAAGAACCAAAACCATATTCTTAAATTGATTCGCATGGCTCATTTGTTGGGAGGCGATGACAATGACGTGAATGTGGGGACTTTTGTGGGCTATAATCATGAACTGGGAAATCAGGAGAATGGTTTTGAGAAGAATCTGGAAGAATATCAGCGGGTTTTTGCACCTATTGTACGTTATGCGGAGGATTTGGGAGTTACGCTTCTGTATGAAAATTGCCCGATGGAGGGCTGGAGGTCTGTGGGATATTCGGGGACTTTCAATAATCTTCCGGGGGTGCTGGCTGCTCGGAAGCTTATGTATGAGCTCGTCCCTAGTGCCGCTCATGGGGAGATCTATGATCCCTCGCATGATGTGTGGCAGCAGACGGACCCTGTGGAGGTGATCCGGCATACTGATATGAACCGGCTAAAACGGGTCCATGTCAAGTCCACAAGGAATAATTCTGACCCTTTCTGGGGCAATATGTACCCTACCCAGCAGGTCAATGCCACATTGGCCGCTAGTGCAGGGGTGCCCCTTCCTCAGAGCGAATGGGACCGGCATCATTATGAAGCGACTTTACCTGGCTTTGGCCTTGGGGACAGCATGGATTGGAGGAAATTTATAAATGTCTTGCAAGAAAGAGGCTTTAGAGGTCCATTTGAAATAGAAAATGAGGCCGCCCTATCCAAGGGAACGGGTAATATGGCTGCGATCATGCAGGGGTATTTAGCCACGGTGCTCAACCTAAGCCCCATCTTATGGCCGCTTACCGAAGAGGGGTACCAGTTTCCAGTAGTTGAGTATAAAGAATTGAAGGCCGCTGCTGCTAAGGATGTTCCAGTGGTGACGATGGAGGATTTATGAAATAATTCAACAAATGTCCTAAGCGTTTTATAGTAATGGTCCAAGGCGGAAGTCCTGGACCATTGTTTTTTATCTATACTAATCCGATAATATTATTTAGTGAATTGAAGAAATTAGACTGCATTGATTTTAAGAATCAATTTTCTTTGCCTATGTATTTTGGTGCTCTATTAAATGGGGGAATATGGCTGGTGATAGGACGTATTATTAAGAACACAAATTTGACGTTTTTTGCGGCAATAGTGATATTCTTAATTGCATCGGGGAATTTCTTTTCCCAAAACCATGATCTGAAGTCGGTAGAAATCAGGACGAGGCCGGATATAGCTGTACCCTTACTACCAATTGCTTTTGCCTTTGTGGTAAATATACTGGGACGCTTGAAGGTACTGGGAAAGAATGTGAAAGAGCTTTGAAATATGCAAGTGAGGGTAGAAGAACAGGCTAAGTGATCTAAAAGAGTTTTCTGATTTTTTTCAAAGTGATAAGAGGCCGCTATTAGGCTTTATTAATACTTAAGGGATATGGAAAGGAAATATAGAAGCTGCATAATTTTTCTGCTTGATCACAATTTTTTATTTTCAATCAAAATTTTTCAGAAATAGACAAAAAAAAGCCCCGCTATGCGAGGCCGCTAACTTCAAGTAAGCTTTACAAAATATTTATTGAGTACCCCCAGATAAATTTTTGCAAAAGTCTTGTAGCACCATATTCTAAATTCCTGAACCTCAGGAGGCGTCAACATGTTGAGGCCTTTCCTTAACTCTTTCTCGAAAAGTTTCTTGTCAAAACTCACCTTGAGCAAAATGGTTTTAACATATTCTATCATGGCTCATACTAATTATTATAGTGAAACAATCTTAATTTTGGCTATGACAATACTTTGAATTTGTTACGTTTAAAATATACTCGTTAATTTGCAATCTAAAGTATGTCGCTTACCTATGAAAATAACGAAAATTTTCTTCTCCCTAGTATTTATATGGACTGCTGTTTTTTCAAATTCCTTTGCTCAGGAAGTGAAAATAGAACTAGGCCCAGATGAAATAGGGTTTAATGAAACGTTCAGTATAAAAATAACTATTTCTGACGAAAAAATAAAGTCCTATGACTCTTTCCCGGAAATCCCCGGTTTCCAGAAGCAGGGGATTTCCCAGTCTTCTTCCATGAATGTGATCAATGGGCAGATGAGCAGTACCAATAGCATCGTGCAGTACTATAAACCTGCCAAAAAGGGTACGTTTAAATTACCTAATTTCACTATTCAGATCAATGGGGAGGCGGTTTCCAGTCCTGGGAAGGCCATCACGGTGGTGGAGCCTAGCCAGAGCAAGTCCAATTCCCAAAAGAGCACCGATCCTTTTGATGAATTTTTTGGGCGGAATAAAAGTGAGGATCAGGAATTTGTAGAGCTTGATGATGAGGCATTTTTTGCGATGAGCGTGGATAAGGACAGCATCTATATTGGTGAGGGCTTCAATGTCAGCCTGGCTTTCTATATGTCCGAAAACAACCAGGCGCCATTTGACTTCTATGAGCCTAGCAAGCAGCTGGAGGCGATCGTCAAAAAAATCAAGCCAACGAATGCCTGGGAAGAGAATTTCAATATTACTAATATTCAGGCTGAGCGAGTGACCATAGATGGTAAAAACTGGACTCGATTTAAGGTCTATGAATCCACCTTTTACCCCTTTAATGAAGGGGCTATAAAGCTTCCGAGTATCAACTGGGAGATGATCAAATATAAAGTAGCGAAGAATCCTTCTTTTTTCGGCTCCAACCGACAGGAGGATTTCAAAACGTTTCATGCCCCGGGCAAATCTGTTTTTGTAAAGGCTCTTCCTCCGCATCCATTGAGGAATGAGGTAAGTGTGGGGAATTACCGCTTGCGTGAGAATTTTGAAACCAAGAAGGTGGAGACAGGTGAGGGACTTACTTATACCTTTGGGATATCTGGAGAGGGCAATATCAATACCATCAAGCCACCGAGGAAGATCAATATTCAGAAATTGAACACTTATGACCCCAATGAGCGCCAGCAGGTCAACCGAGGGCGTGGTCAGGTATCAGGGATCAAGCAATACGAATATTATATTACGGTCAATGAGCCCGGTGAGGTGCGCCTAAGGGATCATTTTGAGTGGATCTATTTCAATACAGAAAAGGAAACCTACGATACCTTGCGGCCACAGGCGGTATTGGATGTGGTAGGGGAGAGCAAAATAAATCAGTCCATTTCATCGACAAGGCTTGGCGGAATATACGATTTAATAGAACTAGCGGATAATAATCTTTTAAACCAGCGATTTAAGTATTATTTTTCGGCTTTTATCAATTTGTTACTTATCGGCGCAGTGATTTTACTGCTCGTGATGATTATTAAAAGGAAGTAATGGGTAATTCATTTGGAAGAGTATTTAGGATAAGCACCTTTGGTGAATCACATGGAAAAGGGCTTGGCGTCATTATAGATGGCTGCCCTGCAGGATTGCCAATAGACGAGGAGTTTATCCGTCAGGAACTGCAGCGGCGTAAGCCAGGGCAGTCAAAGATCACTACGCAGCGGAAGGAGGAGGACGAGTGTCAGATACTTTCAGGGGTGTTTGAGGGGGTAAGTACCGGGACACCTATCGCCATAGTGATCATGAACACTGATCAAAAGAGCAAGGATTATTCACATATAGCTGATAAATACCGTCCTTCCCATGCGGATTTCACCTATCAGGAGAAATATGGCACGCGGGATTATCGTGGTGGAGGCAGGAGCAGTGCCAGAGAAACTGCCGCCAGAGTGGCAGCAGGGGCTGTAGCGAAGCTTTACTTGAAGCATATTGGTGTAGAAATCAATGCCTATGTTTCTCAGGCTGGACATATAAAATTAGATAAACCCTACCAAGAGCTAGATTTTTCCGAGATTGAGAAGAATATCGTAAGATGTCCAGATCCCATCATCGCTCAGGATATGATAGAATATATCGATGAAATCCGAAAAAACCGGGATACGGTAGGCGGAGTGGTGTCTTGCGTGGCCAGACAGGTGCCTGTAGGCCTTGGCGAGCCGGTATTTGATCGGCTGCACGCTGACCTCGGCAAGGCGATGCTGAGCATCAATGCGGTCAAGGGCTTTGAATATGGAAGTGGTTTTGATGGCGTGACCATGTTGGGATCGGAGCACAATGACGCGTTTTATATGGATGAAGGGCGTGTAAGGACCAGGACCAATAATTCTGGGGGCATACAAGGTGGTATTTCGAATGGAGAAGATATATATTTCAGGGTGGCTTTTAAGCCAGTGGCGACCATCATGAAGGATCAAGATAGTGTAAATGAAGCAGGAGAAAATGTGACGGTATCTGGAAAAGGCCGCCATGACCCTTGTGTAGTGCCACGTGCCGTACCGATCGTGGAAGCTATGACTGCATTGGTCCTAGCGGACTTTCTTTTACTGAGTCGAATGAATAAATTGGATGTTTAGGAATTTAACCCAAATAGTATGCTGAAAAAGATACCCCTTCACACCCAGATCATCATAGGATTGATTTTGGGATTAATAGTTGGCCTAGTGGTGGTCAAGGCAGAGCTTTCACCGGATTTTGTTATAGATTATATCAAGCCTATTGGTACGATCTTCATTAATGCCCTAAAGATGATAGCGGTGCCTCTGGTTCTGGCCTCTTTGATAGTCGGGGTGTCTAATTTGGGTGATATTACTAAACTTAGCCGTATCGGTGGCAAGACCATCGGAGCATATATGATCACCACGGTCATCGCCGTGAGTCTTGGCCTCGTTCTGGTTAATGTATTTGCCCCGGGCAAAAGCCTACCGCCAGAGACCCGTGAAAACCTCATGACCATGTACGATGATGTGGTGGGGGATAAGAGCAATCAGGTCGCTGAGCTCCAGGAGCAAAGCCCACTGAAGCCTCTGGTGGACATCGTCCCTCAGAATGTTTTTCTTGCGGCTACTGATAATGCCAGCATGCTGCAGGTAGTTTTCTTTGCTATCATTATGGGGATAGCCTTATTGGAGATTCCCAAGTCCAAAGCCTCCCCGGTCATCGCCTTTTTTGATGGGCTGAATGATGTCATCATTAAGATCGTGGGATATATTATGCTGATCGCTCCCTATGGGGTATTTGCCTTGATGGCTTCTCTGATAGTGGAGATCGCAGGGGATAATCCCGACTCGGCGATAGAATTACTCCTTGCCTTATTGAAATACAGTCTTCTGGTAGTGGCGGGCTTGCTCATCATGATTTTGGTGGTGTATCCAAGTATTCTGAAGCTGTTTACCAAGGTGACTTATAAGGATTTCTTTGCGGCTCTTAGACCGGCTCAGCTTTTAGCATTTTCTACCAGCTCGAGCTCCGCGACTCTGCCAGTCACCATGAGGCAGCTGGAGGAGGAGATAGGGGTGTCTGAGGAAGTGAGCAGCTTTGTATTGCCACTAGGCGCGACCATAAATATGGATGGCACCAGCCTCTATCAAGGGGTCGCAGCCGTATTTATTGCGCAGGCATTAGGCTTAGACCTGAGCCTTTCTCAGCAATTGATGATCGTCCTTACCGCTACCTTGGCGTCCATAGGGACAGCAGGGGTGCCTGGTGCCGGACTCATCATGCTCTTGATTGTATTGGAGTCGATCGGTGTTCCTTCGGCGGGCTTGGCCTTGATCTTGGCTCCAGATAGAATATTAGATATGTTCCGTACTGTGGTGAATGTCACTGGTGATGCCACGGTATGTACTGTGGTGGCGAGTACAGAAGGGGAGCTGCCGGATGGATTGATCCGAAAGTCAAACCCGCTGACCAGCACCGAATAATAAATTGTGGAGAAATAGGAACTAATAATTAGTTCTTATGTTTGAATTGCTATATAGCTAAAATTACCAAACCATGTTACAAGCACAAAAGAGACCAGTTCATCTATATATGGAGGCCAATCCTAATCCAAATTCATTGAAGTTCGTAGTGAACTTTATGCTGGCGGATGAGGGGGTGAGTTTTGATTACCCTACGGCCGAGAGTGCTGAGAATTCTCCCTTAGCTCAGGAATTATTTAATTTTGAGGCGGTGGAGCGAGTATTTATAGCTTCCAACTTCGTCACTGTGACCAAGAAGGAGGAGTTGGAATGGCCTGAAATACAGGATTTCATCAGAGATCATATCAAGCAATACCTGGAGGCGGGCAAGCCTGCGGTGACAGTGGTGCTGGACAGTGATCCATTATTTGATGAAAATGACAGCGAAACGGTGAAGAAGATCAAGGGGATTTTGGATGAGTATATCCGTCCGGCTGTGGAGCAGGATGGTGGAGCCATTACTTTCCATAGCTTTGATGAGGGAGTCGTAAAGGTGCTCTTGCAGGGTTCTTGCTCAGGCTGTCCTTCCAGTACGGTGACACTCAAGGCGGGGATAGAAAACCTGCTGACACGCATGCTTCCTGGAGAGGTAAAATCTGTCGAGGCTGAAGGCGTTTAATTTTCTTAAAAAACTTTAAAAGGTCATTCATCAAGGTGAATGGCCTTTTTTTTTGCGTATATTTTGCCGAGATTTCTATCCAAAAATTATGCTGAAGAGAAACTGGACCTGGGCAGCACTTGGAGTAATATGCCTGGTGATCCGATATTTTGCGAGTCGCGCACCCGAAGAGACAGAAAGGGTGTATTCAAGGGATTTCTTTCCTGCGATCCGTAATATTATTGATATGAGTATCGCTAGGATTCCCTTTCCTACCGTCTATATTTTCTTTGCCTCCATCATCATAGCTCTAGGCTATTATTTCTACCGACTCTATAAGAGCCATGGCTGGAAACAAAAGCTGATTTATACCCTTCAGAGTTTATTGAACTTTGCCGGACTGATGGTATTTGCTTTTCTGATGCTATGGGGTTTTAACTATCAGCGCGTGCCGATTTTCCAGCAACTCGGACTGAAGCCTGTGCCTTTGGATAAAGAAACACTGGTCCAGCAGCTCAGCCTGACCAGAGATCTATTGCATCAAACAAGAAACGATATCTCAGACGACACCCTAGCCATTGGCAGCACCCTTCCCTATACCGAATTGGAGAATGTCGTTCGGGCCAATATCCGTGAAAATCTGTATATGATGGGCCTGAATTTTACGGGTAATCCACGGACCAAGGAGATCATGCCCGGTGGAATGCTGAGAAAACTGGGGATATTGGGAATTTATTTTCCCTTTGTGGGCGAGAGCTATATCGACCCTACGCTGCATCCGCTGGAAAAGCCCTTTACTATCGCTCATGAAATGGCTCACAGCTATGGTGTGACCAATGAAGGAGAAGCAAATTTTATTGGCTGGGTGATCTGCAGCCATAGCGATAATGCTCTGCTCAAGTACTCTGGGCAATTAAAACTGCTCAATTATCAGCTGAATGACCTGTATCGCTTGGACCCCGCTGGCTATAGGCAGTTCCTGACCACCTTCAGCATAGGCCTCAGGAATGACCTGATCGATATGGCAAAAAACCACCGTGAAATAAAAGCATATTCTCTGGAGCTTTCCCGCAAGTCCAATGATATATTCCTGAAATCCCAGGGGGTCAAGGCGGGGGTGCAAAGCTATGCCCAGCTGCCGATGTTAGCCTATGCCTGGCGAAATAAAATCAATGGGCAGCAGTAATGGGCTCTTTCTTCCCCTTCTTCTTCTTTTTGTTTCCTATCCATACGCCCACAATTACGATCAGCATACCAATATAGTGTCCGGTATATAGAACTTCTCCATCCAGAATACCCCAGAATATGGCGACCACCGGAATCAGATAGGTCACCATGCTGGCGAATACCGGGCTGGCTAACTTCACTAGTTTATTGAAGATGATCAGGGCCATCGCCGTGCCTAATACCCCGAGAATACTAAGGTATCCCGCCGCAATTTTGGCATCAGTGCTGGATTTCACCTGATCGACGAAGTCCGTAAAACCAATCAGGTAAATGATGCCAATCGGAAGGACTAAGACCAGGGAAATTGCCGTGATCTCTAAGGGCTTCAATTTCACAAACCAATGCTTAATGAAGTTGAGATTAAAACCATAACATATAGTGGCAAATACTACCAGAAATGCATAGGCATTGATGTCTTTGATAGGGTTAAAACTGCCCTCTGCCTTGCTTCCAATAAGGATGAAAACACCCAATAATGCCAGGATTAAGCCCAGACCATTCTGTTTGGAAATATTTGCCCCGAAAAATAAGGCTCCAATAAGAACAACGCATAAGGGGGTAAGGGCATTCAACACACCGGTGATGCTGCTGCTAAGCTGGGTCTGAGCCGTGGCAAATAGGAATGCCGGGATCAGGCTGCCCGCTAAGCCTACCACAAATAGATTGGCCAGCTGCTTTCGGTTCAGCTTTGAGAGCCGAGGAAGGGCGAGTGGTAATAATACCAAACCGGCACTGACGATCCTGAAGGCTCCCACTTCTCCCGGTGAGAAGACGACCAAGCCTTTTTTGATCAAGATAAAAGAACTCCCCCATACCAGGGAGAGAAATACCAATAGTAGCCATTCTCTAAGACCGGGGTCCTTCTGGACCGTATTTTCCTGCTCTTTCAATTGCTCAAAAATTAGTTGAAATAAAGTAACATGGCTTCCGTGAATATAGTTGCCATGCTGCCTGATATTCTATTTTAGCTTTTTGATGGCGCCCCTTCAGGGCAAAATAAAAGAAATCAAGCCATTGCTATTTTCTCCTGACCAAATGAAGGTCGCACATCAGGCTGTAATCTACTTATTTTAAATCGAAATATGATTTACGGAGTGCAATGACAATAGAAAATGCTAAAAGTCGATGGGTTTGTAAAAATGCATAGTCCTTAGAAAGTAACTTATATATACCATGTCTAGTAGGGAGGAGGTATAGGGTATAAGTCTAACGGACTATAGTTATGCGCTAGGGGAGGTGGATTATGGCTAGGGGCTGCACGGCGTATGAGGCATTACTTTTGGGAGCAGCCAGAAATAAAAACAGGTAAGGGATTCCTCTCTTACCTGTTTATTTATTTTTGTTATGAGTCAGATCTATTACTCTACCGTCACCGATTTGGCTAGGTTTCGAGGTTGATCCACATTGCAGCCTCTCATCACAGCGATGTGATAAGATAGTTGCTGAAGAGGGACCACGGAGATCAGCGGCACAAAAGCCTCATGAGCAGGAGGGATTTCGATCACATGATCGGCCATTTTCTTGACGGTTTCATCCCCTTCAGTGACCACGGCGATGATGATTCCTTTACGGGCTTTCACTTCCTGGATATTGCTCACCACCTTGTCATAGGAGCTGTCCTTGGTAGCGATGAATACCACGGGCATTTCTTCATCTATCAGTGCGATAGGGCCGTGCTTCATTTCTGCAGCTGGGTATCCTTCCGCATGGATATAGGAGATTTCTTTAAGTTTTAGTGCTCCTTCCAGTGCCACAGGGAAGTTATAGCCCCGGCCTAGGTAGAGGAAGTTTCTGGCGTCTTTGTATTGCGCAGCGATTTCTTCTACTTTCTTATTCAGCTTAAGGGCTTTTTCGACTTTGGCAGGGATGGCTTCCAGTTCGCTAAGCAAGGTCATGTATTTGCTTTCTGAGAGGGTACCTCTTTGGTAGCCCAGCATCAGAGCCATCATGGACAATACGGATATCTGGGCGGTAAATGCCTTGGTAGAGGCCACGCCGATTTCTGGTCCTGCATGGGTGTAAGACCCTGCATGGGTAGCTCTGGCGATGGAGGATCCCACCACATTACATACGCCAAAGATCGTAGCTCCTTTTTCCTTTGCCAGCTCTATGGCGGCAAGGGTATCGGCAGTTTCTCCAGATTGGCTTATTGCTATCACGAAGTCTTTGCTGCTAATAACCGGATTCCGGTACCTAAATTCCGAGGCGTACTCGACTTCTACGGGTACACGGGCAAATTCCTCGAAGAGGTATTCTGCCACGAGTCCGGCATGCCAGCTAGTCCCGCAGGCGGTGATGATGATGCGGTCGGCATTTTGGAACTTGTTCATATAGTCCTGCAGACCGCCCAGGATCAGTCGGCCAGAGCGAGCATCAAGTCTCCCTCGCATACAATCGGCAATGGATCGTGGCTGCTCATTGATTTCCTTGAGCATGAAGTGATCGTAACCTCCCTTTTCTATGGCTTCCAGCTCCATATCCAGTTTATTGATATAGGGGTGGGTTTCCACATTCTCGATGGTCTTGATCTGCAATTTGGCGTCGCGGATTACTGCGATTTCATAATCATCAAGATAGACCACCTGGTTGGTGTATTCCACGATTGGGGTGGCGTCAGAGGCTAGGAAGAATTCTCCCTCACCCACGCCGATTACTAAAGGTGATCCTTTCCTGGCGGCAATAAGCGTGTCAGGCTCCTCCCTATTCATCAATACAATAGCATAGGCTCCTACTATTTTGTGTAGGGCCAGGCGCACGGCTTCTTCTAAGCTGCAGTTATTGTTTTGATAAATGTCCTCGATAAAATTGATAAAAACCTCGGAATCTGTTTCACTGTGAAAAGTGTACCCCTTATTGATCAGGTCAGTCTTGAGTACATCGTAGTTTTCAATGATCCCATTATGGATCATCGCAAAGTTTTCAGAGGAGGAGTAGTGAGGGTGAGCATTGACGTCATTGGGTTCACCATGGGTGGCCCATCTTGTATGCCCGATACCAATGTGAGAATGAAGGTGAGGATTGCCCGCCATAGAGGCTTCTAATTTGGCAACTTTCCCCTTCTTTTTGTAAATATTTAGGCCGGCTTCATTTAGTAAGGCCACACCGGCACTGTCATAGCCCCGATACTCGAGGCGTTTAAGGCCTTTTATGATGACAGGCAGGGCTTCCTGCTTGCCAACATAGGCAACAATTCCACACATAAAAATTTATTATTAGGGTCCGAAATTAATTTTATCGCTAAATCATAAGATTAGTTAAGTTTAGAATAATATATCTTGAGTTTGATAGAGTTCTGGTTTACCTCATATTCTCTCATCGAGCGGATTATGTCGTTGGAGTAAGGTGGGGATGCACTGCTGTTAGGGGTACGCGGGTATAAGAGTAGATCAGTGCGCATGACATCATTACGATATAAGCCATCCACATAATCGGTTATTATTTGGAAATAAGTGAATTTTTCGGAGTTAAATATCAGTGGGTTGGTCGTGGTCGTGCCTATATATGGGAGAACATTTCCATCCTCATCGGTCACCACCTGGAAGGATCCACTCTGAATGCTATACAAGGCACCATCAGATTCTCTGGTAAGGATTTTATTGGTGTCATCGGTAAAGTAGGCGATCATATAGCTCGGCACATACTTGCTTTCAGGGAAGTTTTCTACTGGTCCCAGGGATATCTCCGCATAGTTGAATACCACTTGTTGGACGGTATCAAGGAAATTGGAGAGTGGCTCCATATCCAGTTTTACAACCAGTCCACGGAGGGATTTACTCCCTTTTATCTGACCGGGGTCATAGGCGGTATTTTTCTCTTTGATGATCTCGGTAGGCGTGCCTGTGGCATCGTTTACCATGCCATTGAAGTGCCTGGAGTTGCTGGAATAGATAGTGTAAATGCTGCTTACGGTATCTTCTGAGCTATTTCTATAGTAGAATTTGATTCCTGTGGAGACTCCAGGTCTTACATTGATGGTCGTCTGCTGTTCGGGAGCTCCCTTTAGGGCGAAGCCCGGGAAATAATTTCTAAAAGAAAATATATCATGAAATACCGGATCATCAGATTTAAGCTTGGTAAACATATCGTTTGCCAATGCTTCGTCCATATTCATCAGCAGGACGGTATCTGAGTTTTCTTTCAACATAAAACTTCCGGTAGCGAAGGGGCTTTCCTGGTAAGGGATATGGTCAAAGTTATAATAGGTAGTATCCAGGATCTGCTCGGTAAGCATATGAGCCGAGAAGGTCTTGGCATCATCGAGGTCCTCCGCGGTGAGGGAGGTGACATCCACGCTAAATCGGGCAGAATCCAATAGGGCATCCTCATCGGGTACGATGGCGGAGGTGCTAAAGTTCAGCCTGGAATAAGCGGTGGCCTCGGTGGTGCCAAAATAATCACTGATATCTCCCCCTGCGGTAAACACATAAGGGTTGGTAGTATTTAAGCTATCTATATCCACCAAAGAAGCAGAAAGGGGTATTTCTGCATAGAAAACCCCTATTCTGTTAGCATTTGGATCAAGTATTAATCCGATATCAGACGGATCTGCACATGAACTGATAATTGACGTAGATAATACTAAAGCCCCGGCTAGCTTAGCCTGCCAGGTCTGTATAGATGTTGTAATAACTTTCAAAAAGTTGTTCGTCTTCGTCTTCGTTGTTAATCTCACACTTTTTATCTTTAGAGCACTCTTCAATAATTTGATTCAGACTGTCAGAGATTTCGCCTCCTTTGATGACTAGGTCTGCGTATTCCATACCTATCTTAAGGAATCCTTCGAAGTCTTTGGACTTCAATGGGGCCAAAATGCTGTCGTCGATATCCACCATCTTCACCTTTTCTAACAAGTCATCGCCAAATTTATGATTAAATCCGTTATTATAAATAGTGAATACGGATTTTGTATTTTTAAATAATGGCTCGTTTTTGTAAGTGGTCTTCAGATAGAGAGGAATAAGACTGGTCATCCAGTCATTGCAGTGTACCACATCGGGTGCCCAGCCTAGTTTTTTGACCGTTTCTATCACGCCTTTGCAGAAGAAAATGGCTCTTTCGTCATTATCTTCATAGAACTTCTCCTGCTTATCATGGAAAACGCTCTTGCGCTGAAAATAGTCTTCATTGTCAATAAAATATACCTGAAGTTTTGCATTAGGTATTGAGGCTACCTTAATGATCAGGGGCTTCTCTTCATCCCCTACGGAAATGTTGATTCCTGAAAGCCTTACTACTTCATGCAACCTGTTCTTTCTTTCGTTTATCAAACCAAATCTCGGAACAAGAATACGGATTTCCATTCCTTTTTCCTGCATTGCTTGTGGCAAAGCCCTAACGAAGTTAGCGACTTCCGAGGTTTGAAGAAATGGGTTGATTTCACTTGCTACGTAGAGAATACGAAGTTTGGACATATCTTGTTTTTTTTGTTGAGGGATAATACGGGACTACAAAGATACAAAAAAAAATACAAAAACCCGTTGATATTGTCCAGAATAATTTACTTTTGCTCCTATTTTGTCAGTAGTAATCCAAAAATCTGTGAAAATACTCCATACCATTCAAGCGCTTAATACGCAGCTTGCCCAGCCGCGTAAGGAAGGCCTCAAAATAGGACTGGTACCCACCATGGGTGCCTTGCATCAGGGCCATATCAGCTTGGTGAAAGCAGCAAAAAAACAAGTGGATATCGTGTTGGTGTCCATTTTTGTCAATCCCACCCAATTCAATAATCCTGAGGATCTTAAGGCTTATCCCCGCACCATCGAGGAGGATACTGCCCTGCTCCTGGAGGCAGGGGTGGATATTGTTTTTGCGCCGGAAGCTGAGGAGATGTATCCCCTAGCCCCGATGTTGAAATTTGATTTTGGATATTTGGAGTCCATATTAGAAGGAGCGTTTCGCCCCGGGCACTTCAATGGAGTAGGCGTGGTGGTCTCCAAATTATTTAATATTACCAAGCCTGATTTTGCTTTTTTTGGCCAAAAGGACTTACAGCAGGTGGCCATTATTCGTAAAATGGTGGAAGACCTAAGTTTCCAACTGGAGTTGGTCATCGTCCCAACGGTCCGCGAAGAGGATGGCCTGGCTTTGTCCTCCCGCAATAGACGCCTGAGCATGGAGGATCGTGCCAAGGCAATACTCCTGAGCCAGCAGCTGAGGGTAGCCCGTGTGGAACTTTTGGCCGGCAGATCATGGTTTGATATACAGATTGAAGTGACTCATAAGTTTGATCAATGCTCTGGTGTGCGGCTGGAATATTTCGAATTAGTAAAGACAAATAGCCTTGAAATAGCCTCCGAAGCCAATATAGAGCAGGTTGATCTGAAAAATTACTCATTATGTACAGCTGCTTTTGTAGGAGATGTGAGGTTGATCGATAACTTACCAATATAAATCCTTAAATTTGTGGCAAATTCAAAAAAGCGATGCAAATTCAACTATTGAAATCAAAGATCCATCGGGTGAAAATCACTCAGGCGGAGCTTCATTATGTGGGTAGCATTACCATTGATGAAGATTTGATGGATGCTGCTAATCTCATTGAAAATGAAAAAGTGCAGATTGTCAATATTAACAACGGTGAAAGGCTAGAAACCTATGTGATCAAAGGCGAAAGAGGCAGTGGTAATATATGCCTCAACGGTCCTGCTGCCCGCAAGGCGCAGGTTGGCGATGTGGTGATTATTATTTCTTATGCTTCCATGGACTTTGAGGAAGCTAAGCAGTATAAGCCCGTGATTGTATTTCCTGATGACAACAATAAATTGTAAAATTTGAAACTTTCACTAAAGCAGTGGATTCAAGTGGGGATTTCCCTAGGGGTGGCCATTTGGATCTTTTGGTTTTTATATAAAGACGTCAAGATGGACAGCCTGCTGGAAGCACTTCAGCAGGCTTCTCTTTTTTGGATTTCCATGTCTTTTCTTATTTCCATTCTTGGGTTTTATATCCGTGCCTGGCGGTGGAGCCTGCTGATCAATGCAGACCTGCATCATAAGGTGAGTTCTCTCCGAGCCATGTGGGCCCTGATGATTGGCTATTTGGTCAATATGCTAGTGCCCAGAGCTGGAGAGGTGGCCCGGTGTGGGGTGCTCAAGAAAACTGATGGACTGCAGGTGAGCAGCCTGCTGGGAACCGTGATCTTAGAGCGTTCGGTAGATCTGTTATTTATGCTCTTTGCGATGGCCTTGGCTTTTATTTTGGAGCGAGAGGTATTTGTAAATCTCCTCAGCGATCTAGTGTCCATGGATATGCTGCTGCAGGCGGCCAGGGAATATTTGCCCCTGCTCTTGGGTGGACTGGTCCTGATCGGCATCCTTATATACTGGCTGGGAATGCGCTATAGGGACCATGGCATAGTAAAGAAGCTGCAGCATTTCCTTCGGGAGATCATGTTTGGCCTGAGAAGCGTGCAGCGGATGGACAATAGGAGGGGTTTCTGGGCATCCTCGATAGGCATATGGATTATTTATTATTTGATGATGTATTTCGTAGCTTTGGGAATGGTGAGTACTGCCGATCTGTCAGCATCCTCAGTGCTCATGGTGATGGTGATGGGCAGTATTGGCATGATAGCGCCAGTACAAGGCGGAATTGGCACCTTCCATGCCTTAGTTGCTTTTATTTTGATGACCTATGGGCTGGCAGAAGAGGAGGGCAAAATATTTGCTGTTATCGTCCATAGCTCCCAAGTTTTGATCGTTTTGGTCGCCGGTGTCATTAGTTTATTAGCAGTGGCAAAAATATCGGTAAGCCAACAACCACAAAGCTAATTGCTACGTATTAATAAGCGTTTAAACTTAAGAAGAATATGTTACTGATTTTAATTGTTGTAGTATTTGCCATCATGGGTTTTGTCGTAAGCAGAAGACTCAAGAGCAAATTTAAGAAATACTCTCAGACGCCCTTGCAGGCCAATCTTTCTGGTAAGGAAATCGCAGAGCTGATGCTGGCCGATCATGGCATTCACAATGTCACGGTAAACTGCGTAGAAGGCAAGCTCTCCGATCATTATAACCCTCAGAATAGAACTGTAAATCTTAGCCCTGATGTATATTATGGCCGCAATGCCGCCGCTACTGCAGTATCCGCTCACGAATGCGGTCACGCCGTGCAGCATGCCCAGGCCTATACCTGGCTGAACTTACGCTCCACCCTGGTACCCATTCAGAATGCCAGTGGTAAGATATTGAATGTCGTGTTGATCGCCTCTCTTTTTGGTGGCTTGGCCTTGTTCAACCTTCCCCTTCAGGTAGTCGGCGTCGTAGTGGTAGGAGCTTATGGTATGATTACCCTCTTCACTTTGGTGACCTTACCAGTCGAGTTTGATGCCAGCCGCAGAGCCTTGGCCTGGGTTCAGGACCGCAATATCGTGACCCCCGCAGAATACGCCATGTCCAAAGATGCACTCAAATGGGCCGCCATGACCTATGTGGTAGCAGCCTTAGCTTCTCTGGCCACCTTAGCCTATTATGCTTCCATCTTCTTTGGCGGAAGAGACTAAAATTTACATTATTCTATCATTGAATATATCCATAAGGGGATTTGCAGATCAGCTGTAAATCCCCTTTTTTGTTTATTTGCGGATGATTTTCAGTTTTTCACAAAAAATATTTTGGAAGTTAAGAAATCCCCAAAGGAATGGTAGTTCTTAATAATTTGGTGGCTAGCAAAAATAATATTGACCGAAGGTAAATCATATTCGATCGTCAAAAGGATTTTATAAAAGGTAAAAATCCAATTCTATTACCCTATCAGAAATACGTTTATCGATTTCTTGAATTGACACCCTCGGTTTGATGGATTGAAGCATTTTTAAATGGTTATTTCATGATGCTTTCAATAACTTTTTAAGGCGTTTATTCCTTCGATCAAAAAAATGATACCTCGTGCATCATTCCTCTCAGCCGAAGCTTTTCTTCTCAATTTCCCATCACTGTGTCTCACGCATCGCCCAGGAGTCACCCGATGCCGGTAAAAGTCGCTTTTGGTACAATAAGGCCGGCCAGCTGAGGCTATCCCAGGTTGCCAGACAATACGACCAGGCCTCCTATAGTTTCACTAAATATGATGAGCAGGGGAGGATTACTGATGCAGGAGAGATGCTAACAGTGATCAACCCGGACAGTTTACAGTTTTATGTAAACTACCCTCGCTTTCCAGATGCTGCCCAATATAGACTACGTGACCTGACCCTAACCCGATATGATGAGCCTATAGTAAATGCGGACAGTAGCTTCATACAGGAAAATCTACGCAGTAGAGTTTCATGGACGGCTTTAATAGAAGAAGGTGCACAGGATACGGTCCATACTATATATAGCTATGACCCACATGGCAATGTCAAATCCCTGCTTCAGGAACTACCAGGCATCGGTTATAAGCGTACTGACTATGTATATGACCTGATCAGTGGCAATGTAAACTTTGTACTCTATCAGTATAATGAACCTGATCAATTTATCCACCAATACAGCTACGATGCAGATAATCGCATCCAAGAGGTAAAAACCAGTACGGACGGTTTCATCTGGAATAGTGATGCCCGATATATCTATTATCCCCACGGCCCGCTGGCACGCGTGGAGCTGGGCGAGTATAATGTACAAGGCATCGATTATTACTATACGCTCCAAGGCTGGCTGAAAGGCGTAAACATGCCTGTAAATGGCGATCCGGGCACAGACGGACAAGACGGCCTAAGGACGGGGACTGATGCCATGGCCTTCACGCTGGGCTACTATGAAGGGGATTTCAAGTCCATAGGCCAGAATAGTCCCCTTCCTGACCAGCGCGACCAGCTATGGGATCGGTACCGTGAACAGAGCAGTAGCACTGGGCTGTACAATGGCAACATCGCATGGATGGAGACTGACCTGCCGGGATTGGCAAGGGACAATCGCGTGCAGGCCATGTTGTATGGCTATGATCAGCTTCATAGGATCGTACAGGCACGTAGTCTTACAGAATACAGCTTGGAGTCAGGCTTTGCGGCTAGAGGTAATGATCCATCTCCCTATGATGTGGATTATAGCTATGATCCCAATGAGGGCCAAACGTTAAGAAAATGTCCAGAGGACATTTTTAGCTTGGAGCCAGGCTGCGGGTTGATTAACTTTACAGCGTAGGGATCAGGCAGGGGCTATGCAGGAGGACTTCCAGTACAGCTACTACCATGGTACCAACCGCCTATGGCATACGGCCAAGGATGATGGAGACAACTACCAGTACGATCCCATCGGGAATTTGACAAAAGACCTCAAAGAAGGGGTGGACATTACTTGGAACCCATACGGAAAAGTAAGACAGGTTTCCAAATCAGATAATTCCACAACCGGGTTTCGCTACGATGCAGCGGGAAATAGAATCGCCAAGCTAAGCAGAAGCGACTCCAGCGTGTACGTGCGGGATGCCAGTGGGAATGTGATGGCCATCTATAAGAATGACAGTCTGGTGGAGCATTCTATCTATGGCAGCAGCCGTCTGGGTCTTCACCTTAGATCGGCCAAGCCGGGCTATAGGACACTTGGACATAAGACGTATGAGCTTTCCAATCATTTAGGGAATGTGCTTGCTACGGTAAGGGATAGGATTCAACTATCAAGCGATAGCACTTGGGCCGAGGTGAGCAGTATTTCGGACTTTTATCCGTTCGGCTTGACAATGCCCGGCAGGAGCCTTTCGGACAGCACTTACCGCTATGGGTTTAATGGCAAGGAAAACGACAGCAAAGGAGAATGGGGCAACCAGAACCATTACGACTATGGGTTTAGGATTTATAATCCAAGTTTAGGGAAGTTTTTGAGTGTGGATCCGTTGGCTAGTTCATATCCGATGCTTACTCCGTATCAATATGCCAGCAATACTCCAATTGCAAGTATTGATTTAGAAGGAGCAGAAGGATTGTGGTATGTATATGCAAAATCCGGAATGTATGGAGAAAAAACCTCCACAATAATAAATGCGACAGAAGATGGTGTTAAATTGACCGTACTAGAAGCATATGAATTTTTAACAAAGGATGCTTATAAGATATCAACTTGGAAACAGCTTGGATATTTATTAGAGGAAGTTATACTGTCTTCTTCTCCTTATAGCGGGATATATAATCCAAACACTCCACAATTAGATGCTTTGGTAAATAATTTTGAAATTAATGTAATTAATGGTGATTTGTATTCAAGGACTAAGGTATTATCTTCATTTTCTACAGGCTTAATTATTTCTGCATTAAGTGATAAAGGATTAGGGAAACTTTCAGAATTAAGTCATTTGTCAAAATTCAAAAATGGAGCTTCTAAATTAATGTCTACTGGACAGCTTGATGATATCGCCAGACGATTTCCTGATTCTGAATTCTATGGAGATCCAAGAGGAACATTTGTAGCTCCTGCTAGTGAAATTGATGAATTATTAAATTCAGGAGCATCAAGAGTTGAAATTGCAGAGAGATTAGGCATTACGGATGATTTGTTTTTGGAAGGAGACTTAATAAGAATTGATGTATCTCCAAAGGCTTTCGAAAATCTTAGAATCCCAACAGGTAGTGAGAGTGGTGTGAATAATATGTTTAAAAGCGGTGGTAGAACATCAGGGGGAGTACGAGAAGGCATTTTAAATAATATTAGAAAAAAATCAAGTAATATTAATACCAAAATCGTAAATGAAGAATAATCATACGTATATTGAGTTTTGCAAAAAGCTATATTTAGAAGGTTTTACTCCAGCTAATATTCGTTTCAGGGAGCATCCAAAGTTTGAGGAATTTTTAAGGATAGTAAAGCAGGAGGTTTATGAAACAAGCTATGAGATGTTTTATGAGTATACTAAAGAACATAACTATTTTACTAATTTATGGACTTCGCATTTATTGATTGAATATTTTAAAGTTTCAAAAGAAATCAAATCTAGTTGCTTAGAAATAATTGTTAGATATTCAGAAGGAAGGTTAAATCCAAAAGTGGCAAGGGAAGAGCGTGATTGGCTTGAGATGAATAGGTTACTCTATGTATAAATTAATATGCTTTATTTCAATAGAAATTAAGCCTGGACAAGTTTCCTTGCAAATCAAAAAGAAATGTAAAATGTTCAAGTACTTCTTTTTTAGATATGCAGAATTTTCTTAATAATTACTAAGATATTATTTTATAGGAAAATGCCATTCTTATGGAAGAAGTCTTTATATTTTAGTGGGTTAATCTTTCATTTTGTAATGTAAGTAAAAGTGATACAATCGAATACCTTTGCCAACGAAAATGCAACGGCATTTTGGTAGCGTTCTTTGACTGGAAAATGGTGTAGAGAAAAGTGAGCCTAGGGTAAAAAACCGTACAGAGGTTTTAGAGTGTGGATCCGTTGACTAAGTCATTTCCTATGCTGACTCCATTTCAATATGCATCTAATAATCCTATTTTAAATATTGATCTGGATGGATTGGAAGGTATTCCTGCCCCCGTAGCAGAATTTGGATATTATATAGAGCAAAAGACCTTGAATGCCTTTGAGGTAATTGAAGAGAATTCATGGAAAACTTGGCATATTGTGATGGGTGTAGGAAAGGGTTTATATAACGTACTCGGTTCAATTGGCCCACAAGCACGTGTAGTCAATATTAATGACCCATCGCCTTCCCTTAGAGAAGAGTTTATCGATCCAATTGTGAATTTTCCTGCACAGGTTCAAGACGTTTATGAAAACGGAACATTAGAAGAAAAAGCTCAATTGACTACTGAGCTTGGTTTTGCAGCCTTGACAATGGCAAGAAGTGTAAAGGGATTTAGTCTCAGAAATTTCCCTAATTCTAAAGGAATTAGCCTTAAAAATAATACTCCTCAAGTAGGAGCTGCTTTCGAGTCTTTTGCTGCCAATATTAGTAAGGGTAGAGTAAATCTTTCGGGGAGGGCGGTAACCAATGGTACATTTGATTTTGTAATCACAAATTCAGGGGAATTAAAGGTTGGTTTTGGCCACTCTCATTTATCTGGGGGAGCGGAAAGCGTAAAAGCTGCTGGTCAATTAAGTTTCTTTAAAGGAAAAGTTCAGACAATTACGAATAATTCGGGACACTATAAGCCAACTGTTTCAGAAGGACAAGGTTTTGGAGAGCTGTTAAAGCAAGGTGGTGTTGATGTGAGTAATACAAAATTGAAAGTATACAATAGTAATGGAAGTTTAGAAAGTACTAGGATACTCAAATAAAAATTGTAGGGATGACTGAAATTGAAGCACTTTCGGATAAGATAGTTTACAGGGCCATTCGGGAAGCATTAAATGCTCCAATCGATAGGTTTTTTCTTGAAAAGTATCTGCATGAGATTTTAGAGTTAGACTCAGAAAAATTTTTACTATATAATCTGGAAAATGTTAATAATACATATAGTGTTCGCTTATTAGCATGCTTACCTGAATTATGGGAGAATATAGGATTTGAGGAAATGAAAAAGTTGATAGATAGTTTCACAAATGTTTTTTCGTTTTATGCCTTTGTACAATTTACTTACAAATACTTACAAGTAGATATTTTTGAAATGATCTATGAAAATGAAAATGTAAAACTAAGTTTTAAGAAGGAGATTAGTGAGTATTTGATTAATCAATGTGCTAACCTAATCATGGATGAAGATGATTATTTTGAATTTGAGGAGGGGCAAATTGGAGTTAATTTTCAAGAATGGAACTACATAAAGCAGAAACTTCTGTTAGATTCTCGAATCAAGCCCGCTACAAAGTCACTCAATGAGCTTTATATCCGACTTAAATTTTACAATGAAAGATATAATGAGGGTGATAAGACACCCCATTGAATGCTTTATTTCTTTAAATATATTCTGAAATTTATCGTTCAATTCAAAGACCAGGTAAAATTCTTGAGAGAAAGTTCCAACTAAACATAAAGCGTCAAACTGATTAAATTATATCTTGGCCAACGGAAGTGCAACGGCATTTTGGAAGCGTTCTTGGACCGGTGAGCAGTGTAGGGAAAAGTGGGGTTGGGTTGAAAAACTGTACAGAGGTTTTAGAGTGTGGATCCGCTGGCAGATGACTATCCAGAATTGACGTCGTATCAGTTTGCGAGTAATACACCAATTTGGGCAATTGATATAGATGGACTGGAAGCAGGATACACTGTGTCTTATAATGTTGTTGTTGACAAGAGAGGCAACTATGTAACAAATAGAATGCATGAACCGGTTTTAACAACAGTAAAAGGAGATTGGTCTGGAATAAAAACTGCGTACCAATTTTTCTTTAATAATGAAAGATTTACGAGCCAGGGCCAGATTCCTGGCTGGTCCTCTTGGCAACAAATTCAGCAAGCAAAATTTAATAAAAGAGTAGGTTCAATTGGAAAAATTGGGTTAGGGGTAGTTGCAATTGGTGCTGCCATACCGTCGGCAGGCAGTTCTTTATCATTATTTGGCTCATTTGGAGCAGGATTAGCTATATCTTCAGCATCATATTCTGTGGTAAGTGGACTTACTGATTTTACTATTTCATTTACCAATAGGCCTGAAATTTCTGAACAAATTCCAGGCGGAGTTCTGAGTGCAATTGTTGGCTTAAGTATTACTTCTACAATTGACGATAAGGAGATAAATGAAGTTATAAATGCAACTTTAAATGTTGTAGAAGGCGCAGTACAATTAAGTTTTAAAAATGCAACTGATTTAGAAAAATTTGATGCAGCTGCTGGAAATATCAAATTACTATTTGATACTAAATCTTTGATTGATAAGTCAAATAAAACAACCAAACATGATGAAAATTAAAATTCCTTATATGAGTTATAATAAAAGGTTACTATTTCATTTATTTGATTGGGGTAGTTTATATTTTTCATTGTGCGTTTTCGCTTCATGGTATATTCATTTATCAGTTTTTATTTTTTCAATTTTTTTCTTTCTGTATTACTTTTATCGTAGGGCAAAAGAATCATTTATTTACATTACTAGTTGGGGTATAAGTGGTGAATTGATTGAAGTCGAATTGTACAATAGGAATATGGGCCCAAAACTTAATAATTATAATTTAAAAGATATTGATGTTGAGTGTTTTGGTTCTTCACAGGGACAAATCGCTTCTGATAGACTTATTTTGTCTGTCAAGGGGGAAAATAAATTAGTTCAATATGCATGTGGTTATTGGTCTGTAAAATTAATGAAGAGAATTAGTGATTGCACTTTGGATGAATTTCAAAAATCTATAGGAGAAGGCCGTCTTAATAAGTAAAACCTTACAGAGGTTTTTGAGTGTGGATCCGCTGGCACGGGATTTTTCTGATTGGTCACCTTATAATTATACTTTTAATAATCCAATTCGATATATAGATCCGGATGGAAGAGCTCCAGAGGATTGTCCTTCATGTTGGAAGAGACTATGGGGCGGGGTGCAATTTTTAGGAGGAGCCACTGAGAGTGTAGGAGGAGTCGCTTTATTAGTAACCCCAGAACCAACTCTATTAACAAAGGTTGCAGGAGCTGGATTAGTTGTACATGGATCAGATATGATGTCAACTGGTTTGCAGCAGCTTTGGACTGGCAAATCAGAAATGTCTTTAACTCAACAAGGATTATTGTCAATAGGCCTCTCGGAGGATCAAGCAATGATTGCAGATGCGTCCCTTAGTCTTGTAGCCGGAGGAGCAGGCGCTTATTCTAAGGTCGATAGAATGTTAAAGTTAGGCTCAGTAACGAGAAATAGCTATCATGAGGGATTAGGTGCTTTACGGAAAACAGCTGACGAAATGATTTCAAATGGATATTCTTATGAGGAAGTTTTAACTCAAATGGTTCCAGCTAGGAATAATTTAAAGGGTATGGTAAGATTGGCTGATGATGGATTTAATAAGGGGATTGCTGAGTTAAGAAATTATTTTAAGTATGGAAATAAACTAGGGCCCTCGGTAGATGATGTGACTAAGAATTTTACCCAAAATGGTAAAGTTGATTGGAAATCGGCTTTTGATAATCTTTGGAAAACAAGTGCTGATTTTGATAAATTTAAATAAATGAAGATAATTTCGCTTAAATCGATTTCTGTGGATGAAAAAAGCTCCCAAATTATTATTGAAAATAAAAGATTTGACCTTAACGAAATTGATGTCAAATACAGTGAGTCTAAACTGTTTTCATACCTTGAAATAAAAGCTGATGCCGAAACATTTATAATTAAGGGTTTGAAATCTGTTTGGGAACATTTAAGATTGTCAACCTACGATGTAATAGAAAAAAGAGAAGACAATAAGGTTTATAATTTTTATTGTTATTTTAAAGATATTAGATATACTGATAAAAGATTAATTTGATTATTTCAATCATTTAAAAGTAGGTATTTTTGATTTAGTAAATGGTCTTTCAATAAGCAGTCACCTTCAGATAAAAGTGGCTGCTTATTAAATCCATATTTTGGACAAAGGAAGTGCAACGGCATTTTGGAAGCGTTCTTTGACTGGCTGGCCATGTAGGAAAAAGTGTGGTTGGGGTAAAAAACTGCACAGAGGTTTTTGAGTGTGGATCCGTTGACTGCCTCGTATCCAATGCTCACGCCGTATCAATATGCCAGCAATACGCCTATACAGGCAATAGATTTGGATGGTTTGGAGGCAGTCAGGTATCCAGGAGTGGGGACCACAACGGAAATGCTCCAGAAGCCGACCGAACAGGAGGTCAAGGAAGTATACCGGGCATACAGGGGGATTGCTTTAGGTGTCTATGACTTCTTCAACGCTTTCCGTCCCCAGGCGGCTATGGGACCGGGTGATCCCAATTATGTACCCATCTATTCAGAGGCAAAGGAAGCTTATAGGGGAATCACAAATACAATCGAAAACGGCTCGACCGAGGACAGGTTCAGGCTGGGGACAGTAGCTGCATTGAGTATTTACGGAGGAGTTGAGGCACTTTCAAGAATTAAAATACCATCGATTACTTCTCCCAGTAAAATATTGCCTAGTGGTGAGTTTTATTCTGTAACCTTTGAGAGTAATCTCCCAACCAATTTATACCCGGGTGGTAATTACCGAGCACACTTCCAGGCTGCAAATACTTCATTAAGCAACGCACTGTCTTCTGATGCTACTTTTGCAAATTCTATGACTAAATTAGGGATTTCTGTTCCACGTTCATCAACAGGAAGTATTTTAGGTAAGTCACCAAGAAATTGGGTTTGGCATCACGATGTGAATGCTGGGGTTATGCAATTAGTGCCTAAATTCCAGCACCCCAGTATTCCCGGTGGAAAATTTTGGAATACTATGCATCCTGATGGAAAGGGAGGAATGTCAATTTGGAATAAATAACTTGTAATGAATATTATTGAATTAATCCCATACTTAAAAAACCTTCATAAAGCAGAATCAGTTAGCCAGGTTTTTCTTCCTGATATAGAGTTTGACTTAGTTGAGCTTTATGTGAAAGATAAACTGGCCTTAGATTCAGAAGTGGTTTTTCTTGATGCCGACTCGATTCCAAATGAATTGAAAATTGAATTGGACGGAGTTCTACATGAAAACCTATTCCCGTTGTATTTGGCACAGGAAATGGTTGAAGAATATGTGAAAACATATAACGACGAACTATCAGATATAGAAATTGCCAAACGGCTTTTAGAATATAGAATAAATGATGCTTAGACAAAAGCCCCGGTTAGTATTTTTTATTGCAAAAACCTTGTCCACCCGGCCATGCAATTAGTGCACGGGCTTTCTTTTCTTCTTTCGGGGAAGTGACTGTTGAATGGAATGGGTTTTTTCTTCAAATGAAAACATGTTCAAATGAAAGTAAGAAGTTGTTAAATCAATATCCTTGTGAGCTGAGATGCAAAGGCATTTTGGAAGCGTTCTTTGACCGGAAAGCCATGTAGGGAAAAGTGAGTCGGGTTAAAAAACCGTACAGAGGTTTTTGAGTGTCGATCCTTTGACCAAGAGCTATCCCATGCTGACGCCGTATCAGTTTGCGAGCAATACTCCAATACAGGCAATAGACCTGGATGGTTTGGAAGCGTTTTATGTTCAATATGGATTTAGAGGATCGGTTCCACTTTTGGCAAATGGACTTGGAGTAACGGCTAGTTACAACATTGGTGTTGCTTTTGATCTGGACAAAAATATTGGAGTTTACCAAACTCTTTCACTCGGTGGGCAACAAGGAATAGGTTTAACTTTAGGTGGTTCAGGTGGTATAAATTGGCAAGTCAACAATATTCAGGATATGGAAGGGTTAGGGGTTAACGTCGGTGGTTTTATAGGCGGTCCTCCTGGAGTATCCCTTCCATTTGAAGCAAGTGCTGAACTCACGTTGAATCCAAAAGCAGAAAAAGTTTCAGATCTTTTAAGTGGGTTTAATTTTGGTATACCTTCTATTCCTGGAATAACATATGATGCTTCAATTTATGGAGAAGGAGCGTATACAAATTTTTCAGGAATTACTAATTTAGGAGATGATTATCTCGAGTTTTCAAAATCATTTAATAAAATGATTAATGATTTTGAACTGAACTTAGACCATAAATTGAAGAATATCAATCTTGATAGTAAGAAAATTGGATTTGATTCTAAAAACTTCTCTAATCAGATTTATAATTTGTTATATGAAGCAAATCTCGTTCCCGAAATAGATTTACCTGAGGTGATTGTTAGACCCGAAAAATGAAAAAAACAATGATGGTTAAAATCATATTATTAGTTGCTTGTATTTCGATGTATTATATTTTAATAAAACACATAATTTATCTCGCTACGAAAAAAGAGGGTAGGTTAGTGAGGGTTTATCGGTTTATAATAACATTATTTGTGATATTTTCTATTTTTCTTTTTTATTATTTATTTCGAAAATAGCTAAGTCATTTAAATTTTGATCTAATCATTAAAACCAAATTTGAAAGCTGAAGTGCAACGACATTCTGAAAGAGTTCTTTGAGCGGTGAGCTGTGTAGGGAAAAGGAGTTCGAGGTAAAAAACCGTACAGAGGTTTTAGAATGTGGATCCGCTGGCTCATTTGAGAACATGGGTATCACCGTACAACTTCGTCCAGAACAACCCAATAATGAGAACCGACCCGACAGGGGCTTTGGATGACCATTATATAAGTAATAATGGTTTCATTAGAACGGTGCAAACTGAGGATAGTCTTGACAGATTGTACGTTCAGAATAATGCCAGTGAAACAGGTTTTAGGCTAGCCGGACAATTAGATAAAAATGATGTAGGGTTAGTTCAGTTTCCAGCGAGCGGAGAAGGGTTTAGTAGGTATGGCTCCTCCGATGCAGGAGGTAATTCAACCTCCCCATTGGAAACAGTGGGACAGGGAGATCACTTTTTGCAAGCAGAGACAGCGGCCGCATTGTTCGGACTCGTAAATAAATTAAATACAGAGTTCGGGTTTAATTTAAGTTTAGGTGACATGTCATCTTCAAATGGTAGTGACCCTTGGCAACCAAGTTTTCAATCAGCTACAAGTTCAGGGCACCATGCAGGTCATGGGCATTTAGGAAAACTAGTGGATTAGATGTTGACTTTAGATATTTAAATACTGATGGAAATAGTTTTCAGAGTGCAAATGCTTTTGTTAGCAATTCTTTTAGTTCTGTAAAAAATCAAACAGGATATGATGCTGCCGCAACGTTCGGGTTTACCAAAAATTACCAAGGGAAGAGCGGTAATTTAAATGGTGTAACCAAAGTAGGTGGGGCATAATGACCACGGACATTTAGGCTTGCAGTACGGAAAGCTTGATTGGAAGTATGTACCAGTTGCACCTACAAGGCAGTCTAATATTGATTTTAATTGGCTAAATAGATAGGATTATGAAAAGTATATGTTTGTTTGGTTTATTTCTATTAATGTCCTGCCATTATGAAAAAGCAGGTAAAACAACTTCCCTAGGCAGTGTCTTCAAGGAAGGAGTAGAATCTAAAAGTTCTCAAATAGAGCAAGGCGTATTAGAAGGAGCAATAGGTTTGATTAGCACAAGTGAGAATTATCAGTTTGGAGATACGATATTTGTTTTTGACAAAGAAGGAAAAGTGCAAAATCATATTGTTTTTGATGATGAGTATGAGGTGCTTTCACTAAAGTGTTTATCAAAAGACAACTCATTTTATAAAGTTAAGTCTGAAAATAATGAAATAGGTTTTATCCCAAAAGGTGAAAAAGGAGTAATATTCCAAACTTGGGAAGAGCATGTTTTAAGTGTGTTTTCGATAGGTTTTAATGAAGTAAGTAATCCATTATTGGACTCCCCTTTAGAGAATTCCAAAAAAGTCTATTATGACAAAGATGAGTTTTACCATCCTAGTCAGATAAAAGGAGATTGGTTACAGGTGAAATGGGGTTCAGAGGAGGATTGGAAATATGGATGGATAATGTGGAAGGATAGTGAAAAGCTACTCATTGAATTATATTACTTCGCATAAAAACACAAACAAGGCCAGTCCAGACTCTATCCCGCAAAGTGTGTAAATGAATTTTAGGGTTGGTTAGAATTTTAGACGGTTTTCAAACATAATCATAAATTGGTTCAGTTTGAATGGCTTAAGGACGTATTCGAAAGAATCCAGAGCCTAAAGCAAAAAAAAGAATTCTGTCAACTTGCCTTCTAAATGAGGGGTACAACCCTAAATAGTTACCCAAAACATACAAACCTACAAGTCCAAAATTAACTATATGGGTTCGTCGGATGCTTACCTTTAAATGGGCCAAAAAATTCCAGGACAACTTTTCTACACTTACACACCTAATGGGACGCTACCTTTAATATTCGCCAAAAAGCATTTTAGTTTAATAGACACTTTTTGGGATAGTGTCGTTTTTGGCCGAACGCCTGTTATGGGGTCGGTTTTTCATTTGATTGTTAAGTCTTTTGATGTTCGTTTAAGTCTCGCTAAACCAGTTCTACTTGAATTACATTCTGTTCTAACAATTCTCAAACTTGCCTTTTCCATATGATATTTTCTAAATTGTCCTGTCCAAGTATCGTTTTTAAAAATTATTTGATTTTGGTCGTTTGAAATATATTCAATCAAATTCAATTCAACTCTATTTACTTCTTTAAACCTATCGACTATAACCGAAAATGTGTTAGGCTGTCTATGGTCAATGACTAATTCAGTCCATTTTGATAGTATTCCAGTTTCTTGACATTTAACATGTCCTTTTACTGAATTTTTGTCAAAATACTCTTGTTTTACAGCTTTAATATCATCGTGAATAGAGTTTCTACATGCAACATAAAATAATTTTTCAGGAGTATATTTAGTGTTATTAATTATCATTAGGTATGAAATATATGCACTTGTTTTGTCACTGTAAAAAATTTCAAAACATTTAGTGTTAAACTGAACTCTTGCGATTTTTATATCTTCAATTGATAATTCCGCTTCATTATTTTCATTACCTACTTCGCTTTCAACTTCATTGCTTATTTCTTCTTCACTATATTCATCAGTCGTTTCCAGTTCATCTAAATTATTAAAATAGTTATAATTCAATAAGTCAATAATGTCGTCATAATCGGAATCATTTAGTGATTGTCCAAAGTCGTAAGAATTTAAAATAAATCGATAATGCATAATTGCATCTTTTTTGAATTTATATTCTTTTTGTCCTATTTTAAATGGTTTTCTCATTGTCGTTGTCGGTTTTATACTGCCCCATAACGTAAAATGATAAGCAGAATGCCCTTCCTGTAGGAGAGTATTCTGCTTATCTATTGATATCTGCTGGCTCATTTAGCATTCTAATTCATTCTTATTTTACAGCTATAGAATAATTCAAAATTCTGGTGAACGATTCGGCATGATTATGCTTGTCATCACAACAATGGTCAGCTGTAAGGTCTTTGTATTGTGGGTGATAGACCCCTGTTACCATTATACCTATATGCTGAACTCCAGGTGTTTCTACTTTTCCAGCATCTAAGGTCCATGTTTGGCCTTTCTGCCTTTTAAATATGACTTCCTTATCCACAATAAGGGACTTATTTTCTTGATCACGGAGTCTTCTTGCAATTTCGATTGCAGGATCATATTTATTAGAATACCGTTTGTACTTTTCTGCCTTATGTTTAAGCTTCAATATTTCATCCTGGGAGATGATCTTGTTGATATCGAAGGATGGTGAAATTAATCTGGCAAATGTACTTTCAATTTCTACCATACCAAGGTTACTCGAAGCAACTAGGTTTACATCGAGCGCACAGCCTGTTTTCAGTATCGAGGTTTTAGATCCGATATCCAACTTGAGATTGGTTCGGGCATAAATATTAACCACTACATTGCATGCTTCCCGATCATTGCTGTTGGTTCCTACTGCACGCGTATCTAATGAGTTACGAGAAATTGCAATCATATTTCTGCTCGCCTGACGTTGTTTGGTTTTAGTCAATAATCTGTTGTACTGGTTACCTCTAATCAGTCCTGCAGAAACAGGGAAAATAAGTTCACCTATGACCGGCATCATCATTTTGTCCATATCTCTGGTTTTATAAGCAATCATCAATTGCCATTTCCCAACCCAACAATGTTTAGACGCATGATCACGCTGTACGACCAATGTCAATCTTCCATTGGATACTCTATTGGTAACTATAGGCAATGGACAACAATGATTGCAGCTTTCATGACCATTATGCTGGTGATCCCCGTAAAGAATATCACCGCTAGGAGATTTTAAAACATAAGACCAATTCTTTGACGAGAAATCCATACCCTGACAGGTAATCAATAATGCATCGTCTGCAGAAGTAGCATAATAGTTGAGATGTGCATGTTCGCCTTCAAAAAGCTCGAGTACTGGGTCAAAAACACTTGTAAATCCTATTGCTGCAGCCAATGCATTAGAATAAAATTTATCTATAGTTCCAGCATTTTCTCCGTGAAAAACTTGTGTAGTGGGAATGCTTTGTCCCTTGCTTACCATATCGGCTATGGTTGCATAGTCTACTGCTGCACCATTTCCGAAACCCATACCAAAGATTACTGTCCTGTCCAGACTTCCTGCTGATATAGTCGACATAGCTGCACCACTCGTAAGAATTCCATCTGTCAACATGGCCAAATATCTTCTTTCATCAGCAGGAATTCCCCCAAAGACAGGATCTACCAGTGTGTTTTCCACATCGAGTAAAGCATCTGCCAATGGAGTACCTCCACCAGGCGACATGGCCGCGATTGAAGAATCGAAACTGGCTTTGCTGAAGGATGTCCCTTGCTTAATCAATCCATAACCTGGACTTGTAAACACATTGTCAAACTGATTTCCTCCTGAACTTCTGAATGTCTTAACTCCTCCTGTAACATATATAGTTCCACTGTCCTGAACCGTCTCACAATCTTGCAGAAATGCTGAAACTCCACGCTTAGCGGCTTCCCACTTGGTGACATCTGGATTTGTTACAACCATTGGGTCAGGCGTCAGACCATTCATACTGCCTGTCCTGTCAAGTCCTATGCCTATAACTGAGATACAATCATAGGTATAACCAAACGCATTCCTATAGTCTAGGGTGTCTTCATTTGACTGAGGACCCAAAGCAGAATAGTCAGGCATTGGAATACTTGAGGAAATAGAGGAAGAAGTGCCATAACCTGCAGTAGTTCCTACCCAAGGATACATTAGGTCCGTGCGATGGTGTTGGTTGTCGCCACCCGAAGAGGGATAGACAGTGTCATGACCATCCACCTGCCACATAGCCCATAATCGGTCTATATTGCAATGATGTAGATAGAAGAATGGATCAAAAGGTGAAGCTGTCGGGTCTCCCATATGTCCACCTATCCAAATATGCATACCATTGTGCATTTGATTATGACCAGAAGGTAAACCACTACCGCTCTCAACTGCGTTTTGAAATGCAGAATAAGTCGTTAGAGCTAAAGCCGCACTAACCGCAGAGGCTGAAGGTAAGCCAGATACACTGCCTATACTTCTTTTCAGTCCGCCATCCCAGAAAGAGCCGAAGCTTGAATGTAATGTCCAACCGCTTAGTCCTGCTGGCCACCACGCTGGAGAAGCGGTTGTATTGCTTCCAGTGCCTGGGGCGCTTTCTGCGAAATATCCAGTTTGGACGACAGTGCCCGTACCGCCATCGGGCCCTAAGAATGTATCAGTCATAATAGAACTTGGATCGGTCCAGTCCCAATAAGGTACCATGACACCAGGAACATAGGATTGAAGTTGCTGTTCGAATTGATATAAATAATAGCGATGCCAACTGTAAAAACTATACGCACCTGAGCCACCATGGCCAAAGTTTACAGACAAGCCTCCTGCCAGGCCTTGTTGGATCATCAAGTGCAATGCTACACTTTCATCCCATTTACTGTATTGCTCTGAAGCAGGAGCTCCAGGATTGACGATATCTGCCTTCATTAAGACACAAGCTTTGACAAAATCTTCCCTCTCCAAAGCGGTTAGGAATTTAGCATTTTTACGTACACCCATAATTAAAAATTTATTGGTTAGTAATTTATTTAGTTTTAAGTCATGCTTGCAGATAACGTTTTTTGGCTTGGCGATTTGGCGGATTTTAGCACAAAAGTTTAATAGAACTACCGCCTTTGAACCTTGCACAAATGTTACATAGATGCACTTCAGCTGCTATTTTGCCAGACCGATTTTATCGGTAATGCTTTTAATAGGTCCAGTTTTTGATTTTTCCGTTATCCTCAATCCACGTTTCAATATAAATGTCTTCAGATATTGGTATTCCCTTGTCTTTAATTATGTCAAATTTTAAGTCTTTCAAAGAATTGAACATTTTGCTAATACAAAAAGTAAACTCTTCTTTCTCATAATATTTTTCAATTTCTTCGTCAGTATGAAGCATTCTAACTTTTGATACATTTCCATTTTCGTCTATTGTCACTAAATATTTGTCACCACAGTCAAAATCATTATTGTTTTTCCATTTTGTCTTTTTAAGTTTTTTGAATAAGATGTCAGAAACCTTATTTCCATCTCGTCTGTCGATTCTTTTTGGGTCGTCAATATAGTTGTCAAAATCTTCCTTACTACCAACAAGTCCGTTTGAAATAGTGATAACTTTTTCTCGCTCAAATATCTTGTAAAAAACTCCGTCCCACCTCAGTACTTTATTTGTCAAAGGAAAATTTACATAGCCGTCAAACCAATCAAAAAAAACTTTTTCGTTTTTTAACTTGTTCCCAAAAATGGATTTTATTTTTTCATAGGATTGAGCCTTATCAATTTTTTCATTTCCCAATTGACCACAATTTATAATGTCAACAAGGAATAAACTGTCGTTCTCAATTTTATAAATTGCTTGATAACCTCTCCAACAATTAAAAGATGCCCCGTCCCTAAATGCAAGTCCATAAAGTTGTTCTCTATTTGCTGAGTCTTGTCGTTGTAAATATTGTTCAAGAATAAGGTGGTAAGTCGCAATTGTATCTTTGCCATAAATCACATAGTCTGGCATTTGTGGACTAGCTAAAAGTTCGGTAGTCCAAAGTGTCAGAATAAATACGATTATATATTTAAGTGATGTTGTCATAGCATTCTGACTAACATTGGTGTAAGAAATGTGAGGGGTTTTAAAATAAATCAGTATCAATCTATGCAAGTACCAACACGCTTGCTTAATAAAAATAGTGCGCGTTGAAAGCACTGTCCTTAACTCTTCTCCATCAGCCAAGCATATTTTTTACACATTATGTGTGCCTGGCATGGGCATCTGGTACCTAAGATACCTAATTATTCCAAAGGGTGAAAGTCCCTTAGGTGCGGGAGTAGTTTTCCGAAGCATTAGCAAGTCGCAAGCCCGTATGCTGTAAAGCATGGAGTGAAGCCCCTCCCGGAGGACAGGGAAGCAAAACGGTAAACCCCGATACCAACGTACAAGATCTGGATACTGAGGCTTGACAGGCCGGATGAAGTAGCATATCCTACTGACATCCCAAGGTGGGAAACCAACAAGCGCATAGTTGGTAGATCCAGTGGGTATTGAGGGAAGGAATATGCTCTTACCTGAGGAGATCTCTGGATATCGTGAACATCTAAGAGAAGTCAGCAGTAGTCATAGCACCATCATTGTCCCATTGTAAAAGCCGAATTTGATTACCTTGCTTGCCAATAATGAGTATTCCACTCCATAGTATACCAGTATTCCAGAGCAAAGTTTACCAGTGGTTCCAGGGGAAAGTATACCAGTAAACAGGTTTTCGATTTGGTATTATTTCCTGTTTGCATAAACAGGTTTTATCTGACATTCCGGCATAAAGTATACCACTGAATTTTTTTAACCTGTGGCTATTTATTTTGGGGATTGAAATCAATTTTCACCAAAGTGTATGGCCGATAATCCGATCAAAATGCACCGATTAGGAAAGATGTAATTGTTTTTTGGCAGGGGTTTTTCAGAAAGGGCAATCAGCCACGGGCTTAGTTTTTCCAGAATTCATTTGAGTCGATTCAAGAGACGTTTCCTTTCTTCAGGCCTTCTTTAGAAGGTTTTTTAAGATAGAATGTGGATTTTTATGCGGAAGATTAAATCCTCTACCACTTGCAGCAAGTTTGGTCAGAGGCTAACGTAAGCATCCCACCCAATACAAGTTTCTACAAACTGAGCTAATCCATAGTTTTGTGTACACAAGCAGGCAAATGGAGGAGAGAGAAGAAATGATTTTATGGATCGATGAGTTTGAGGGCGGTGGTCTTAGCAAAAAGAATTATAGAACCTCCTAACGGTATCCCTTACCCACTCAAATTCATTGATTGGGTCTTAGTGTAGCTGGCCATCGAAGAATATATGGCAGCGGTCATGCAGGTGTGCCGCTGGAAGATCCTTTCATGGGAACTATCAAACAGTCAAAATACCAAGTGGTGCAAGCAGGTGCGCCAAGAAGTTAGCCCTGATACGGCCAAGCGGAGATAATCAATTCCGATCAGGGAAGCCAGTACATGTGAGCCTTGCGGATCAAGTTCCTTGAAGGGCTGGAGATCAAAGTGTCCAAGGGCCGAAGATAGCGTTTGGGCTAATTGAATATAATGGTCTTGTTTCCCATGACCATTACTTTTTTGGCCAGGTGATATTTGATGGCTTTCGAAAGCACCACTTTTTCCACATCTTGGCCGATTTGCACCAGCTCCTCCACCGTATTATGGTGCTTTACTCGGGCTATATCTTGCTCGATAATCGGCCCTGCGTCCAGCTCCTCGGTGACATAGTGACCCGTGGCCCCAATGATTTTCACCCCCCTTTTATGTGCAGCATGATAAGGTTTGGCTCCCACAAATGCCGGCAGGAAACTATGGTGAATATTGATGATTTTATGTGGATAAGCACTGATGAAGGTCGGACTCAGGATCTGCATATACCGCGCTAATACCACAAAATCAACCTTATGCTCCTCTAATAGCGCAAGCTGGCGCTGCTCTTGCTCCTGCTTATTGTCTTTGGTAATGGGGAAATAATGGAAGGGAATTCCAAATGCCTCGACCACTGGCTGGAGGTTTTCGTGATTGGATAGTACTAATGGGATTTCTACTTGGAATTGCCCCGAAAAATACCGCGACAATATATCAAATAAACAATGCGATAGCTTAGATACAAATATGGCCATCCTTGGATGTGGCTCATTGAAGTGAAGGGTGAAGTTCATCTCAAACTTACTGCCCACCGTCTCGCCGAATATTCGATGGATGTCCTGCTTCTGTATTGCAAAACTAGCCAATTCCCACTTCGCTCGCATAAAGAAATCCCCCGTTTCACTGTCAATATATTGGTCCACTTCCAGCACATTGCCATTGTGAAAATATAGAAACTGACTGACCGCAGCGACTATTCCCTTTTGATCTTTGCATTGGATGATAAGAATTGCAGAATCCATGTTATTAATAAAAATTGGTTGTTTGGATGTTTTAGCCACTCAAAGCTATTTCTTTGTTTCTTCGAGCGGCTAAAAATACCAGTATTTCCTTAAAAAATAAGGATAAAATGTTTCTTTATGCAGGAACTGATGATCAGCCCAATAGAAAGGCCCCACTGGCTGACCAGCTGGAGGCCCTGGTTCTTCTAGTTTTCTTAAGTAAAAAGCCCATATCACGGATTTTTAGGAGGCTTTACCTCGGTCGGATCGCAGCTTTTCTCTTTTTATAATTCGCATCATGCTCGCCGTAGCGAAAGAGTAAGTAGAAAATGCCAGCTTACTTTATCCCCAATTTTTCGCTAATAGCGCTTGCTTATTTGTCAGGAATAATATGATTCCCTGACAGTTTTTAGGTCAGCAAGGCTTTGATATCATCTTGGTTAAGACGTTTCATGAAGCTTTCCTCGGTACTAATCAGCTCGTCTGCGAGGGCCATTTTTCGCTCCTGCAAGGCCATTATTTTTTCTTCCACGGTATTGTGGGTGATGAATTTATAGATAATTACCTTATTCTCCTGACCGATCCTATGTGCCCTATCGATAGCCTGAGCTTCCACGGCAGGATTCCACCACGGATCGAGTAGGAATACATATTCGGCTTTGGTGAGGTTTAGCCCTACGCCACCGGCCTTGAGCGATATAAGGAAGATTTTTACTTTATCATTGTCCTGAAATTCATTCACCTGTGCCTGCCGGTCCTTGGTGGTTCCGTCCAGATAGGTGTAAGCGATTTTTTCTTCATCCAGATGCTCCTTTATGATGGCCAGATGCTTTACAAATTGGCTAAATACGAGCACCTTATGGCCTTCTCGCGCTGTGGAGTCGAGCATATGAGTGATATCTTCCATCTTGCCGGAGTCTCCCGTATATTGCGGGTCGGTGAGGCGTGGATGGTTGGCGATTTGGCGAAGCTGGGTAAGTCCCCTGAGCAGGGTAAACGTCTGCCGCTTCATCCCAGGAGTATTCATCTCCTCCACGATCTTATCGCGGTAGTATTCCTTCACTTCATTATAGGCCTTTTCCTGCTCCTCCGTCATATTGGAATATTTGATATTTATGACTTTTTCAGGGAGATCAGTGGCCACCTGGGTTTTTAGCCTTCGCAGGATGAAAGGCTTGATCATCGCGTGCAATTTGGCGGCTTTGTCCAGGTCATTCTTCTTCTCTATGGGCTGCAAAAACTGCTTTTTGAAGCTCCCTTGTGTTCCCAATAAGCCGGGATTGATGAAGTTCATCTGGGACCAAAGGTCCATCGTGCCATTTTCTACCGGCGTACCCGTGAGGATCAGCCGATGCTTGCTCGTCAGCTGGCATACCGCTTTAGCGATATTACTGCCTGGGTTTTTGATCGCCTGGGATTCATCGAGAATTATATAGTTAAAAAAGAATGCTTTTAGGATGTCTATATCCAATCGCACGATGCCATAAGAGGTCAATACCAGGTCGTATTTGGCAAATAGCGCGCTGTTTTTGACCCTGTGGGATCCCGTATAAACTAATATTTTTAGTTTAGGGTTAAATTTCTTGGCTTCTACTTCCCAGTTGTATATCAGAGAAGTGGGCATCACCAATAGCGAGGTAGCCCCTTCTGTGTTTTCTTTTTCCAAGGATAGCATGGCTAAGGTCTGTACGGTTTTACCTAAACCCATATCATCCGCCAGACAACCTCCAAAGCGGTATTCATTAAGAAATCGCAGCCAATCGTATCCCGCCTTTTGGTAGGGTCTTAGGGTGCCCTTGAAGGTTTCCGGGAGCTCATATGACTCCATTTCAGAGAAGTTTTGGAGCTTCTGTAGCTTGCGGCTCAGGGTTAAGTTGATCAGATTATCCTTCTGAAGCTCTTGCGCTAGCGCAATATGATGCTTCTTCAAGGTCATATGACTCCCTTTCTCTTCGCCATTTTCCAGAAAAGAGAAGATCTCTGAATAGCTTACAAACCAACTATCAGGAATTACCGCAGTCTGCCCATTAGGAAGTTGGAATTCCGGCTTGCCTTTGACCATAAGTTTCCTCAATTCGGAAAAGCTTACTTCGTATTCCCCGAAGGTAATCACCGCCTTGACATCAAACCAATCAATATTTTCCTTGATATCCACCTTGATGGAGGCATTCCCAATGAAGTATTGCTTGCCCTTACCACTTTGGTTTTGCAGAATTTTTACCCCTTTCTCTTCCAGGTCTGTACGATGGCAGTTTAACCAATCAAAGGCCTTGGCTTTGCTTAGCGAAAAGCGGGAGGCTTTCACCGGGAGCCCCAGGTCTTTGAGATAGTCACCATAGGTTTTTTCTCTTTCCAGGTCACGAATGACCTTATGGAAGATATAGTTGTCTCCTTTTTGTTCTAGCTCAACATTATTTGCCCTGCTTTCTTCACTGCGAAAGGCGTAATCACCATATTGGAATTTAAGGTCAAAAACTATTTTGTCCTCCGCCTCAGATCCATTTTCCTGACCAAAGAGGTCCGTCTTAGCGGGATTTCCGGGGAGATCACTCAGGCTCAGCAGGGGCTCAGGCTGGCTGCGCTGCACCCGGATATCAAAACCCTTAGCATAGACATCAAAGGAGGCGACCAGCTGGGTGATGAATTTTTGGTAATAGGATTGCTCGACATTCTTGGGGATCACGATGAATTTCTTATTCAGGAATGGCTTTAATTTCTTGCCATCCACCCCTTTTTCAAAGTTATATAAGCAGCTATTGACGACTAGCCATGCGGGCTCGTCACAGAGAAGATAGCCCCCCTGGTATTGCCAATCCAGTTTTTCTCCCTCATACTTGATGGTAGGGAAATAATGTGTGTTTTCTTCATTTCTACGGAAGTGAAATAAGACGGTGGCTTTCTTGGGAAGCACATTGATTTCCTTCCAGATGGGGTTGCCATCATTCCCCATTTCAAAAAGCCTCTTGCCTTTTACCTTATTTAGGATTTTGGCACGGATGCCTTCCAGCCTTATCTCGATCAGGCGGCGGATTTCCTTATTAGCGGAGGTCTCGCTATTCGTCTCAAATACCTTGGTCAAAAACTCCTTAGGCTTGAGTTTTTTGGTGTTGAACTTCTTGATGATAGAATCGTGCTGCATGCTATCCATCAGCTTGATGAGCTCATAGTCCTCCTCGTCAAGCCCAGAAGCAAATTCACGGGCGTTCTGAGTGGCTATATTCTGGTGGGCATAGGATAGCCTTCCTTTTTCATCATGCTGAATAACAAAGGACTCAAACAATATCCCTAAATATTCATGGCTGAAAAGTGAATAAATGATTTCAAACGATTCGTCAGGAGAAACTTTCATAGTTCAAGGGTCAAATTCACCACTTAAAATCCCAAGTTCAAGTGGAAATTTTAATTTATACTAGCTTGCAAAGTAAATAATTATTTCAACTTATAATAGAAAAAAGACGTGAAATAACGGTATTTATACCAGTTGCATTTTAATTTATTGAAGTATTGTTTTGGCGGATTTCTAGGAAAAGCTTGCTCCCCATTTATAGTTGGCTGTCCAGAAGTGCCTTAGCAAATACCGGTGATTCCAGCCTTACTTTGGGGTGGTTTGTCGCCAGGCAGCCGCCTAAAATAGAGGCCGAAAACCCAGTAGAGGTAGTCTCTCAGCCACCTGTAGGGATTCCTAGCCCTAGGCCATACCTGCATCGCCTGGCTTAATGCCGTGGGCAGATCTCACTGCCTTTAATTCGCTTCCTCAAGCAGTCAAATTTACCGGATAGTATGGCGGGGAAAGGCTTATAAATGCTCTATGGTATTGACCCGGGAGGCTATGCTCGCAGGCCTGTAGGAGGCGAGTAAGGTGATGAATACCAAGCTGATGGCGGTCCATAAGAAGTCCGTCCAGATCATCTTGATGGGGTAGCTGTCCACTACGGAGGAGGAGACTCCAAGGCTGATAAGGCCGTATTTCTCCTGAACCCAGCAGATTGCAAATCCCAGCACCAAGCCTATGACTGCACCAGTGGCGGCGATGATGATTCCTTGTTTTAGATAGATGGACTTGATCAGGCTATTGCTGGCTCCCATAGCTTTGAGCACCGAGATGTCCTTCTTTTTTTCGATCGCCAGCATGCTCAGACTAAAGAAAATATTGAAAGAGGCCAAGGCCAAAATAAAGGTAAGGGTGATGAAGACAAATAGCTTTTCGACCCGAATAGCCCGAAGCATGCCCGCATGCTGTTCATCGGTGTTTTTGACAGAAAATCGATCACCTAGCAGTCCCTGAAGCCTGGACTGCACCGCGGCCGTGCTCTGATTGGCCGTCGATTTGATCTCCAGCGAGGTTCTTTTGACCCCATAGTCCATTAGGCTTTGAGCAAAGTCCAGCGGGACAAGGACATAGTTATCATCAAAACTCTTATCCACACTATAGAAGCCGGATACATCCAGTCGGGCAGAATTATACATATTACGTGGGTCCAGGCTGCCTGCTCTAGGCGCCTTGGGATAGTACATGCGGAGGTTGTCGAATTCATTGTCTGGATTCACACCTAGCATAAAGGCGACCCCTCTCCCCAATATGGCGCTGGGATTTTCGGGCGTACCGAGATCCAGTTCGCCGGAGAAATGCCCTTGAGCGAAGCGCTCCTTGTCCAAAAAGCTATCGCTAACCCCCTTCATGGTGATGACCATCTGCTCTTCTCCATAGCGCAGCAGGGCATTGTCTTCGATGACCTCGGTCACCTGCTCCACCCCCTCTATGGCCCTGAGGCTGTCCAGAAATTCCCCAGATACCTCAAAGGATTTTCCTTTGACAGTTTCGATCTTAAGCTCGGCATCGAAGGAGGCGTAGATTCCACGTACCAGGTCCTCGAGTCCGTTGAATACAGACAAAACGATGACCAGGGCCATGGTGCCCACGGCCACGCCTACCATCGCTATCCGCGAAAGGATAGCGATGAAGTTTCGCTTTTTCTTGCTTTTGAAGTACCGGGAAGCTATAAAATAGGAGATATTCACCTAGGGATTGTGTTTTTTGGTTAGGGATTAATCCTCCTCTTCTTCCTCGTCTGTGGAGCCATCAGGGATATTCAGATCGCCGATGACCTTATCCATATGCTGAGCATAGGCAGAAGAGTCATCAGGATAGAATACCAGTTCAGGGATAATTCTCACTGACTTTCCTATTCTTTTACCCAGGTTTTTGCGGACTTCACTTTTATGCTTGGAGATTTTATCAATAAGTTCCTTATTGTTTGCCATCAAAAAGCTCAAGGAGATCTTGGCCACGCCCAGGTCCGGGCTCATGAGCACTCTGGTGACAGTGACCATTGCATTGCCCACGAGGGGTTTTGATTCCCGCTGAAAGATCTCGCCAAGCTCCTTTTGGATTAATTTTGCGTACTGTTGTTGTCTTTTACTTTCCATATAAAATAATTATCGGTACAAATTTAGTGATTTAATCGACTAAGCTTTAATTTCGTACATTCAGAATCCTCAAATTACAACAAGATTTACCATTGCTTAGTTTTTTTAGAATAAACGATCCTTTTAGAATCATAGGAATTGCCCTGCTCTTTATGGTGCTGAGCGCTCCTTATGTATTGATGGGGATCCCCCTTTTGAGCCCAGAGATGTCCTGGATGCTTGTGGGAGAGAGGTTGAGCCAAGGGCATTACCTCTATCTGGACATCGTGGATGATATAGGCCCCCTGTCGGCTTATGTCTATTGGATGGTGGACCTTGCCTTTGGGCGGTCCTGGCTAGCCTATAAGGTGATCGCCGCCCTCCTGATCTTATTTCAGATTACCTATATCAATCGCCTTTTTATCGCTTATCGCTCCTTTGATCATACCAGCTATTTGCCTGCCTTGGTGATGCTGGTGTTATTTCATTTTTCCTTCGACTTACTGACACTCTCCCCAGCGCTGATGGGAGCCACATTCATCATCCTGGCTTTGGGACAGCTGTTTTCCCAGACCCTTATCAATGAGGAAAATACCGAGTCAGTTTTGTTGGTGGGCATATTCGGTGGACTAGCCGCCTGCTTTCATTTTCCCCTCGTGATCTTTCTTCCCTTCCTCCTAGTGGCGGGGATTACAGTCAGCGGATTTAGTTTTAGCCAGCTGATACTTTCTTTGGTGGGGTATTTTCAGCCCTTTATCATTTGCTGCATTTATTTCTTCTGGATCGATGGGCTAGAGGAATTTATTTCCGAATTTATTCTGGCCACCAGGATTACTGGGAGCTATCCACACGTCAGCTATCTGGACCTCCTGACCTTAATCTTCCTACCCATCCTGTTTTCTATTATTGGGTATTTTGTAGGCACCGTCACCACCAGCATTACCGTAAATCAGCAAAAACAAAAACAGCTGATGTTATTGTTTTCCCTATTTGCTCTAGGCTCGGTTTTTATCGCTAACAGACGCACCCCTTTTCAGATGGTGGTCATCTTGCCCGGGCTTACTTACTTTATTAGCCAGATTTTTATTTACCTGAACAATAAAAAACAACTCAAAATACTGTTCTATACCTTCCTGCTCTCCGTGCCAGTGGTGGGCTACTCATGGACCATCTATAAAATTCAATCTCATCGAACATGGAATTATACCTTGGATCCTAACATAACTGCCGGTGCCAAGAGGATCGTAATCCTTGGGGATGAGATAAGCGCTTATCAAACCGCTAGCCTCGCTAGTCCTTACCTGAACTATAGGCTTTCTAAAAGGGTCCTAGGAGATTTTTCTGATCATGAGAAAATGATACAGGTGTACCTTGATTTCCTTAAAGAAAAACCTGAATTGATTTATGATCAGGAAGGCGTCTTTGAGGAATTGATTAAACATATGCCGGCATTGGGAGAACTGTATCAGCAGCAGCAAGCCGGGATTTATGAGCTAAAACCTTGATTTCAGCAGTTATATTTGCTTGCTTTTCACCTCCTTCAGCTAATTATTCTTGCCTCGATGGCCACTACCTATAGGACTGGAGAGGATCCATCTCATGGGAAACTGCGGGGACTTTAGAGCAAAAAAAAGATTCAGACTTGATGCCTGAATCTTTTTTTTGTCCGGAGTGAATAGCTGATTCACAAAATTATACTCCGGGGATTAAGAGTGTTGTTTGCTCAGGGGCAGCACTTATTACTGCTTTAGTCGAGCGAGAGGAGTTATCCCCCCTTTAGTTTTGTCGTCTATATTCACGAGGATTTCTGCGTCCAGAGGGACAAAGACATCCACTCGGGAACCGAATTTTATAAATCCAAACTCCCCACCTTGTACGATAGGGTCACCTTCTTTGACATAAAAACGTATCCTTCGGGCCACTGCTCCTGCGATCTGGCGCACCAATATTTTCACGTCTGTCTTAGTGTTTCTTACCACCATCGTGGTACGTTCATTTTCGTAACTGGCCTTTGGATGCCAAGCTACCATATATTTGCCCGGATGATATTTGAAATAATCCACAATCCCGCTGATAGGAGAGCGGTTGATATGGACGTTGACAGGTGACATGAAGATGCTGATTTGCCTTCTTTTCTCGTGTAGGAATTCTGTTTCCTCGGCTTCCTCGATCACCACGACCTTCCCTTCTGCAGGAGCATAGATGATGGTCTCATTATCCGGCATGAGGATGGTGGGGTTTCTGAAAAACTGCAAGATCAGCAGGTAGAAAATGATGCTGCTCAGTAGGATCAGATTTAGCACCGTTTCCTGTTCAGGAAATAAATAATGAGTGCCAAAATTAATTCCAGCTAAGATCGCCAACAGCCAAAATAAAAGTGTACGTCCTTCCTTATGTATTGTCATTAGATATGGGTTAATTCAATGATATTTAATGGATTTACCATTTTTTAGACCGGTTTCTCAGGCCATACCGATAAATCCACCTGCAATTTGCCAATATTTATTGGTATGTTAAAGAAAAAATTGCGCTTCTGTACCAATTACCCAATATTATATCAAAAGTGCTCTTCTCTAAATTTTAGTCTATACATGGCAAAAGCCAGCCATATGATGCCAGAGATTATAAGGTTTTAGCCCTTTATCTCTGTGCATTCTCGCAGTCTAGCATTCGCCCTTCCTTGCGTTCATGGAAGGTTTGCCACTTTAGATTGGACAGGAATTTGGAGAAAAGCCATTCGGGCTGGCATCGCTTTCTATGGAAACCGGAAGTCTCCAGGTGGCTTGAGAAGAAGCAATAAAAAAAGCCTCTCCCAAGGGCGAGGCTTTCCTGATAGAATTATATTTTACGATTAGAAGCCACCTCTGAATTGGTAGGTTTGTGCTACCTTGTCGATGGCCACGATATAGGCTGCGATTCTCATAGGGACCTCATGCTTGATGGAGGTTTTGTACACCTGATCAAAGGCCTCTTTCATGATCCTGTCGGATCTTCTGTTTACCCTTTCGGCAGTCCATTTATAACCCAGGCGGTTTTGAACCCACTCAAAATAAGAGACGGTAACACCGCCCGCATTGGCGAGGATATCAGGGACCACCATAATGCCTTTTTCATTGATGATCTTATCGGCATTGAAGGAGGTGGGGCCGTTGGCACCCTCCACGATTAGCTTGGCCTTGATATTATCCACATTTTTCTTGGTGATCACATCTTCCACGGCGGCAGGTACCAGCACATCTACGGCTAGCTCGAGCAATTCTGCTGGGTCAGCAAGTTTGTCGGCTCCGGGAAATCCCTCAAGGGTTCCTTTATTGCTGTCTCTATAGTTGATCGCTTCACGGATATTGATGCCCTGGGCATTGTGATAGGCACCGGAGATATCGGATACTGAGATGATCTTCAGACCTCTTTCTTCTAATAGCAATGCGGCCCAGGAGCCCACATTCCCAAAACCCTGAACGGCGCAAGTGGCTTGAAAAGGATTGATTTTTAGTTTTTCCATGGCTGACAGCGCAGAGACCATTACGCCCCTTCCGGTGGCTTCTGTTCTGCCGAGAGATCCACCGAGTACCAGGGGTTTTCCTGTTACGACGGCATTGACAGTGGTACCTTTGGCTTTGGAGTACTCATCCATTAGCCAGGCCATTTCTCTTGGTCCTGTGCCCATATCAGGAGCGGGGATATCCTTATCTGGACCGAATACGTCGATCATCGCAAGGGTATATGCTCTCATTAGACGTTCGATTTCTCCAGGAGACATTTCTCGAGGATTACAGCGTACGCCACCTTTTCCCCCGCCGTAGGGGATGTCCACCACGGCGCATTTCCAGGTCATCCATGCAGCTAGCGCCCGGACTTCATCGATATGCACGTCGGGTGCAAATCGGATTCCGCCTTTGGCTGGGCCGAGGATATTGGAATGAATCACGCGTATGCCTTCGAATACCTGGATCTTGCCACTGTCCATGGTGATCGGTAGCGAGACAATAACCTGTTTTGCGGGGTTTTTCAGCACATTATAGACCTCATCAGATAGGCCAAGTTTTTCTGCTGCAATGTTAAACCTCTCCATCATTGACTCCAAAGGATTTTCTTTGTCCTTTATAGGAGCCGGTTCAATGTAAGCCATAATTGGGTCTTGGTTTATATAGAAGATAATTCTGGTGCAATATTAGGCACATTTTCAAAATCCACCTATGTTTTTTAAAATATTTTCAAAAACGCAGCAATAAAAGGGGCTGAAACTAACAATCCGTCAAAACGATCCATGAAGCCTCCATGTCCTGGAAGGCCCTTGCCGGAGTCTTTGATGGCGATGCTTCGCTTGAATAAAGACTCAATTAAGTCTCCATAGGTGCCCGCTATTATGATGATCCCTCCAATACTTAACCACTTCCACTGGGGAATCACACCGAAATTCGTGCTTAGCATATAGGCTGTCGCAAATGCTGCCACTGCGCCCCCCAGACTTCCTTCCCATGACTTCTTCGGAGATACCCGCTCAAATAACTTCGTCTTACCGAATTTCGTTCCCGCAAAATATGCTCCCGTATCACTGGCCCATAGAATAAATAATGAGCCAATAATCAACTCGTAATGAAAGGTGCCATCCACAGAGAATGCCGCCAAATTTAATAATGCAAAAGGTACAGCTACGTAAAATATACCGAGAAACGTGTACGCAATACCAGTGAATGGTTTTTTGTCAGATTTACGGTAGAGTTTAATGAAAAAGATAAGGGAAACCATCGGGAAAATCAAGAAATAATAGCGGTCACTCATATGATTCATCTCCACCAAAAAGGACATCAGAAAGATCAAAAATCCTAAGAAGGTCCCAAATGACTTCAGTGGAAGCATCCCATCCAGGCCGCAGAGCTTATAAAACTCCGCCTGCGCCAGGATCAAAATGATCCCAAAAATCCCAAAATATATCCAAGGGCTATACATGGAACCCACCACGATGATAGCGGCTCCTATGAGGGCGGTGATGATACGTTGGGCTAATTCACTGTAATTGGATATATTAAAACGATATCTCATTCTTGATAATATTAATGGCCCTAAGGGCATGTTCCGGGGCCACCATCACCTGATAGGTCCCGTTGATTTGATATACAGACTCCTTTTTATTCAACACGATCGCACCTATCTCGTGCTCGATGAGGACTCCCTTGACGATTTCTGCACGGATCCCCGTGTCAGTCTCAAATACTTTCTGCCACTTGTCCATGGGTCTGTTGTTTTTGGTTATGTTGAATAAATAATCTTAAACATATTATGAATAGCAAGGATCCTGTGGCGACCACTAGCCAATTGACCTGGTCCGGGCTTTCGATATCAAACTCCACTAGCCCTAACTTGTTTAGATAAACCATCAATACCGTTAGGGAATTATTTAGAATATGTGCAAGCATAGGGTACACTAAGCTGCCAGAAAACCAATATAAATAGCCAAATAGCGCTCCAAGAAGCATTCGTGGAACAAAACCGTAAAACTGAAAGTGAATTGCCGAAAATATAAAGGCCGTAATCCAGATACCCGCATGATGGCTGCCCGTATAAGCTCTCATCTTTGGCTGCATCACCCCGCGGAAGAAATACTCCTCGCCAATGCCTGCAAAAACCCCAATCACCAATAATCCCGCAATAAACTCCCCGAAGGACTGGAAGTCAGTCAGGTAGATGGTGAGCTTCATCGCCGATTCCTCCATCGATTTTACCATCTCCTCGAAAGTCCTTAAGGCTTCAGGGAACTGGATGTTTGCATTCCACTCTATAATAAGGGTATCAAACATGACAAAACCTAGCAATAAAGGAATCGTAATTAAAATACTAGTGAACTGAACCCTGGCCAATTGTTGTTTCCATCCAAGGCTGGCTTTTTCTACCAAATGTGAAAATAGCCATCCCGCAAGTAGAAAAGCGAGGCCTCCACCGAGGCCTTGAAGAAACATCATGGCCATTCTTCCGTTGGGATGCGTAATATCACCTGAAAATAACGGTAGAATCTCCTCATAAGGGATGTCAAAGAGTAAAGGTATAATTGCTATTGCAATGCCTTGTGTCAGTGCTAGTACGCCAAATGTGATCAAAATCAATACAACTAGTGATAATAACCAGTTTTGTTTTGCAGCAATTTGGCTTTGGGTTTTATAAATCTCCATAATTGGGGTAAATTTACAGGAAAATTATAAATCAATCGTGGTAAAAATAGGAAACTTAAGCTTAGGGGAATTTCCATTACTGCTTGCACCGATGGAAGATGTGAGCGATCCGCCCTTCAGAGCGGTATGTAAGGAAAATGGTGCGGACTTGATGTACACAGAATTTATCAGCTCGGAAGGTTTGATCCGGGATGCTGCCAAAAGTGTACAAAAGCTTGATATTTTCGAATATGAACGCCCCATCGGCATTCAGATATTCGGCAATGAAATAGAATCTATGCGCGAAGCTGCCGCCATCGCGGAGGCTGCGGGCCCAGATATCCTCGATATCAATTATGGCTGCCCCGTCAATAAGGTGGCCTGCAAAGGCGCCGGTGCCGGTATATTATTGGATATCGACAAAATGGTCGAGATGACCGCCGAGATTGTCAATGCGGTCAAAATCCCCGTCACCGTAAAAACCCGGCTAGGATGGGATCAAAATACCATCAGGATCGTCGAGGTCGTCGAAAGACTCCAGGATGTCGGCATCCAAGCCATCAGCGTCCATGCCAGGACCAGAAAACAAATGTATAAAGGGGAAGCCGACTGGACCTACCTCGCCAAAATCAAGGAAAATCCGCGGATTCATATCCCCCTATTTGGGAATGGAGACATCGATAGCCCCGAGAAAGCTCTCGATTATCGTAATCGATTTGGGGTGGACGGAATGATGATCGGCCGCGCCGCCATCGGATATCCATGGATCTTTAATGAAATAAAACACTTCTTCGAAACAGGTGAGAAGCTTTCTGCACCAGGATTGGATGAGCGAATTCGAATTACCAAAAAACACCTGGACTTCTCTGTCAAGTGGAAAGGTGAAAAACTCGGTATCCTCGAGATGAGGAGACATTATACCAATTACTTCCGTGGTATGCCAAATTTCAAGCCTTTTAGAACCCAAATGGTGACTGCCGATACCTATGAGGAAGTGGCTGCGATCCTGGATGAGGTGGCAGAGGTGTTTGCCGATTACCAGTTTGCTGCACAAGGCTAAACTTAGCTTATATAGGGAAGGAGTAATGGTCGGTCTCGCTGGGCTTATTTTATTAAGTAGCCTTGCTTTGCCGATTTATTTTATGCTGTTGGAGTGCTGGTCCTTACAGGACAAAATTGTTTGAAGTCATAATAGGAAATTCCTAGCCTAAATATAAAGGCTTCTGTCGAGCCATAAAGCGTGCTGAGTTTTGACCTTAGCACGCTTTATTTTTTTAGCTGCCTCCGGAGGCTTTGCCCCGTCCTTATTCAGCTAATAAAATTTTAGAATCGAATAATAGTATAAAAAGGTTCTCCTCATTTTAAGCGCTGCTTTCTTTAATAATAGTTGCCTGAAAAGTTGAAATACGATCTTAGGCAGCAAAAGAAGGGGCGCTTGCATTAAAAATGGGAGCCTATCGTGAAGGAAACCACGCAATCCTAAGAATTACGTGGTTTCGAGGTATTTGGAATTAGAGCCCGTATGAGCTAATATTCCAGCTGTTATGGGTTATTTTTTCTGCTCAAACTCCACGGTGATGTTTCCGTCTTTGTCGAAGAACACCATGCGATTGGCTGTAGTCGTATAGGTAGCGCTATTTTCGAGTGAACTCAGGTAGGCACTTTGCAGGGCACCTTGGTCACAGGAATTTTGGTCGGTATATAAGGTGGTAAATTTCACCTTGTCTTTATTATAGACCGCCTTGCCCCGAAATTCATCGCAGGGAGCCTGGCCAGTAACCTTAGACTCCGCCTCAAACTTCAAGGATAATTTTGCGAGTTGCTCCTGGGTAGCTGGGGCGCCATTGATTTCTCTTACACTCCACTCATATTTGCCAATATCAGTGGGGCCACCACAAGAGAATAGTCCGAAAACAATCATTACCAATGCTGGTATCGTGTTTTTGAATGTCATTTGTACTGTTTGATTTGGTTAAACAAAATTAGAATTTAAATGCTCGTCCTTACGTTATTGCAGTGCTGCTTTTCTTTGCAGAAAAATACCTAAGCAATAAGTGAAATGACTTATATTTTTTGGTTCATTCCTGCCACAAAGACCATACAATTATGAGGCTTGCCAGAAAAAAAATGACAGAAATTATTCGATCGGTTCTCTCAGCTGCTGAGTGATGCCTGTCAGTCTTGCCTGTGAAGCCTCCTCTGACAGATTAGACCCATTGATTGAAAAAAAATCCCATGAAATATCGAGCCATTAAATTTTCGTCGAAGAGATTTTCAGAGCAAAATCTATAGCATTATCTTAAGGCCTGAGTCTTATTTATGAGTCAGTGTATTGGGGCTGATAAAAGTTGTCAGTTTTTGGGGCTAGTAAATAGCATATCGGTAGAGAAGCTGGGAGCGGAGTAAGAGTGCCTGAGTCTGGGCTTGGCTTTGTAAGATTAGTAAACGATTTGTCTAGGGATGTCTGAGGGGAGGCGGGTGAGGAGTTCGTAGTTCACCTGTTGGGTAGTTTCGCTGAAGGAAGCCACGGTGATTTCATTCGATTTCTGTTTGCCAATAATTACCACTTCATCTCCCTTTTGGACGCCCTTCAGATCGGTGACATCGATGGATATGGAGTTCATGGTTACATTTCCGACCACCGGCACCCTTTTGCCATTGATCAGTACTCTGCCCAGGTTGCTCAGCATTCTGGAGAAGCCATGGCAATAGCCAATGGGAACGAGGGCTATTTTCATTTTTCGAGGAGCCATATAGGTGGTGCCATAGCCAACAAACTGCCCCATGGCAACTTCCTTGATACTCATAATGCTGCTTTTCCAACTTATTAGCCGCTTAAGTGGGTTTTTCTTGCCAGCTGCTAGCTCAGGAAACTTGCTCATATAGGTCTCCTGACTCGGCCAAAACCCGTATTGCACGATCCCTATGCGGACCATATCCATGATGGTCTCGGGGAAGCTTAAGGAGGCTGCCGAGCAGGCGGTGTGATAGCTGGCGAAGTTTATCTCATTCTCCACAAACCAATTTTTGAATGTATGGTATTGCTCGATTTGTTTCTTTACCCGTAGGTAATTCGCGATGCTCTCCGCTCCTGCAAAATGCGTACAAAGGCCTGAGAGCTGGATATGCTCGGCATTATTAAGGAGGAGTTTGGCTAGAGCCTCCTTTTCCTGCCATTCGAAGCCTGTGCGGTGAAATCCCGTCTCCACCTCGATATGAATCCTGGCCACCTTATTCATCACCTTAGCCTGCTGGATCGCCTGCTTTAGTCGGTCAAATTCAAAGCAATAAAAGCTAATTTCATTCTCTATAATCCATGGCAAGTCCTCGGTGTGGAGCATTCCCATGATCATAATTTGACTCCCTTTGCGCGAGCTGTTTTTTACCCTTCTAGCCTCATCGGTGCTGAAGGCGCTAAAATGGCGGATGCCCGCTTCCTCGGCTATGGGGACGATATTCTCGATGCCATGACCATAGGCATTGCCCTTGATGACGGCACTGATGATAGGGCTGCTGCCTATTTGGTTTCTGATAAATCGGATATTCTTTCGGTAAGCTGAGCGGCTAATTTCTAGCCTTGAGGTATGTGTCATAAGGTACTTATTCTCTAAGCGGTAATTAGGATCCTCCGTGGAGGCTGCGGATTGTTTTTTCAAATAAATCCACCCCTGTTTTCATGATTTCATCTGGGAAGTCGTAGTCTCCATGATGCAGAGGAGCTTGTTTTTTGCCTGCGCCAAGGCCAAACATCATGGTTTTGGTCCCGGCAGAAAACCTCCCAAAGTCCTCAGACCATCTAAAAGGATTCCTGATATGCGAGGTTTTTAACTTCAAGCTTTTGGCGGCCTCATTGACTATTTGCCATGCCTCGGGCTCGTTGCTGGTGGCCTCAAACTCCTCGGTATAGTCGATGGTATAGCTCAATCCAGCCTCCTTGGCGAGCAGCTCCACTAATTTCTCTATATAGTGGCTCAGGCGCTGGATGCTGGGATTATCATAAGCCCTCAGCGTTGCCAATAGCCTGGCCTCCCCTGGGCTGGTGCCAAAGGACCTTTCGCCCATCCAGGCATGTACGACGGTAATCATAGAAAATTCCTCCAGCGATTTGGGAATGGCCTCCATGCCGACCATAAGTTTCGCCAAGGTGATGCTGGGACTGATCCCTTCCTCCGGATGCGCAGCATGGCTGGTTTTTCCAGATAGACCAATGATGATCCCCTTGGATGCGGCCGCAAATGTTCCCTTTTTCAGGATGATTTGGGAGCGCTCATAGCCCGGAAGATTGTGTAAGGCAAAGGCGTAGTCGGATTTAATCTTTGAGTACTTTGGGTCATTAATTATTTTTTCAGCTCCTTCTCCCGTTTCTTCAGCAGCCTGGTAAAGTAGGACCACCCTGCCTTTTTGGATGGGGGAGTCCTGAAGCTGTAAGCCTAAGCCAGCGACGATCGCCATATGTCCATCATGCCCACAGCTATGGGACTGGCCAGGGTGTTGGCTGCTATAACTCGGGCTACCCGTTTCGGCTATGGGCAGCCCATCCAGCTCACAGCGTACCATGCTGGTGGGGCCCGCAGTGGAAGACTCATGGATCAAGGCCAAGCCATGCCCGCCGAGGGATTTAAGGACCTTGAAATGGCTGAGACCTCCAAAAAAATCGGCAATGGTCCTGGCGGTAGATTTTTCTTCTCCCGATAGCTCAGGCTCCCGATGTAGCCTATGCCTGAGTTGCTGAATGGAGGTGAAATGTGCTTTCTTCATATCCTTATCGATTCTTATTCCCCTTGCTTGCCCTCTTTCTTTACTTGGGACTAGTGATGTAAATGATTAATTTACTGTTTTATTTTACCAAGGACAAGCTCTCTATGCTTATATTCATGCTGCAAGAGCCCTTGCTTGATTTCAAAGAAGTTTCCTGACTAAGATTCAATTACTTAGCGGGAGAGTTTGAAAATTGAAGAATTTGGGCGAACTTATTCTCTGACAATTTTGCTTTTTTAAACCAAGAAAATTTTAACGCCATGACAGCAGAACAACAACAAGCACTGAGTAACAAAATTGAAGAATTGAAGGGCTCCCTAACCGGGGATATGTTTAATGATATGGAAATCCGTGACCAGATTCATAATTTGGAGATGCAGCTGAATGGCACCAAGCCTTCAGATAGTCATTTTGATTGTGTGGGCTGCGGAAGCTGATATCCCATAGCGTAAACTGCTATCCAGAAAGCCGGAAAGGAATAGCCTTGCCGGCTTTTTCTATTAGAATGAGAATTACGCATGGTGGCTGTTGATTCACTCTTGGTACTTAACTGAGGTTTTGGAATAAAAATATCCACCAGCTACTTGCGAGCATTAATTTATAAGAGGAGAAAATCAGTTAATAGGGAGTACTTTTTTTGACTGAAAGATTTTGCGACGATTACTTTTTACTACTATGCATATCTTTAAGTCCTACTCTTTATAGGCCACCTTCATGCTCCGGAGATAGGCTGCGGGGCTTTGCTGAAAAGTATTCTCTATGGAGCATGCTTTTGAAGGGTATTAGTTAATATTGGTGATCAACTCTATCCATCAGATTCATTGTTAAAGACAAAATATCATACTTTTGACCAGCCACTGGGAAGATGGGTTTATTATTTGTTCTCCATTGTAGAGCGTTTTTTGGAAGAAAAGGTGGATGGTAAGGAGATATAGGGTTTTGGTAGAAGTGTATATCAGTTTTAGGGTCAAATTTTAGAGATAATTAGCGCAGTGATTTTGTTCACGGAAATTTTATTTTCACTATTTTGCAAATACTGAGAACTTTTAGTTCTCTTTTTTATGAACTAACAAAACCTTTCGTATCTTTGCATCGTTAGGTCTTCACAGACAAGAGGAGGAAATATGAAGTTAACATCTGAACAACAGGAGATTATAGAACGAATCGGGGTCTTTTTCGAGCGAAAAGGGAATCAGCCGATTTTGGGAAGAATTATGGGGTTGTTATTGGTGCTGGAAAAAGCGGAAGCGACTTTTGATGAGATTCAGGACTATCTTTCTGTGAGCAAAAGTGCGGTCAGCAATGCGCTTACCCTGCTTCAAACCCAAAACAAGGTCGAATATACCACAAAACCTGGAGAGCGAAAGCGCTATTTCAGGCTTAGAGTAAGGAGCTGGAGGCTCGATATGCAGGAAGATCTCGAAGGCATCTTCAGGATCAATGTCCTGTTGAAGGACGTTTTGGCCGCTCGTTCCAGCCAAAATAGGGATTTTAACAATTGCATCTTTGAGTTTCAGAGCTTCATTGAATTTATGAGAATTGAAATGCCAAAACTTATCGAAAAATATGATCAGCAAAATAGCTGATATATTTTTTTGTATAAATGGTTCTTTAAATTCTGAACTAAGTAATTTATAAGGAAATAACTATATAATAATAAAATGAAGAAACAAGTTTGGATCGGGTTATTTGCGATGTTCCTTGGGGTGAGTCATCTCCATGCGCAAGAGACCATTACCGACGGAGAAGTGTTGACCTTACAGCGATGCATAGAGCTGGGCCTAAAGCACAATACGGAAATTAAGAAAGCGCGCCTCGATGAGGATGCCGCCGCATACCAGCGTAAGGAGATTACAGGTACGGGATTGCCGCAGGTGGATGCCTATGGGAATTATAATAACTTTTTGGATGTCTATCCGCAGGCTGTTCCGGGGGGATTTCTCAATCCCGACTCGGATCCTAATGGCATAGATGTGATTTCATTTGGCGTACCTCAGAGCCTCAAGGCAGGGGTGCAGGTCAGCCAGTTGATTTTTAGCCAATCCTACTTAGTGGGGCTGAAAGCCTCAAGGACTTCGGAGGAGTTTTATCGTCTGCTGACCCAGATGACTGAGGAGGATATCATATATGATGTGGCTTTGAATTATTATTCGGTATTATCCACGCAGCTGCAGATGGACAACCTAAAGGCCAACCACGATCAGCTAAAAAGGCTGGAGAGCATCATCAAGTCACAGTACGAAAATGACCTTGCCCGAAAAGTGGATTATAACCGTGTGAAGGTGAACCTTACCACGCTGGAGACCGAGATGGACAATATGGAGATCATCATTGAGCAGCGCACCAATTACCTCAAGTTAGTAATGGGCCTTCCAGTCCAGCTGCAGGTAGGACTTGCCCCTTATGATTTCGAAAACAAGTCTTTGCCCTTACAGGCATTGCAGTTGGATGATGATATCAGCCAGCGATATGATCTGCAGGTGCTGGACAAGAAGCAGGAGCTGAATGGCCTTAATATCAAGAATATCAAATCGGGTTATTACCCTACATTGTCCGCTTTCGCAGATGTAAACTATAATGCGTTTTCAAATGAGTTTGACTTTATCTCCACTGGCCATGAGTGGTACCGGGGTTCCTTGATAGGGCTGAAACTTTCCATTCCGATTTTTGATGGGTTCCAGAAGAGAAATAGAGTGGCTCAGGCCAGGATAGAGTCTGAGAAGATCGGCTATGATCATTATATGGCAGAGCAGAATGCCCATGCTGAATTCCTCAATGCTCAGAAGAAACTGCGGAATAGCATCCGAAGTTTGCAGGCTCAGGAATCCAATTTGGACCTGGCGGAGGATGTCTTTAAGCAGACCGGCCAGCTATATCGGGAGGGCTTATCACCATTGACGGATCTGCTGGATTCGGAGACCTCGCTGAGACAGGCTCGGTCCAGCTATTTCAGACAGGTGATAGCCGTGAAGACCGCCGAGGCAGACCTATACAAGTCCCAGGGTCAAATCGAAAAAATACTTACCAACTAACATAAAAATACTTTGGGAGAAATCCCTAAAATAAATATCAGGAGCTATGAAAAAAATTATCACACCCTTAGTCCTAATCGCCATTGCAGCAGCAATAGCTTTTACCTTATATAAGAATAAGCAGGAGATGGAAGTAAAAGCTGAGGAAGCCATGAAAACCAGTGAGGCCATTCCTGTAAGGTCTGAAGTGATTCAGAAGAAACCGCATAAGATATCCTTTACCAGCAATGGGACTTTTGAGCCTAGTCAGGAGCTTACGCTGAAGTCTGAGGCCAGCGGCAAGGTGCTGAAGATTTATAAGGAAAAGGGGGATTATGTCCGTAAGGGAGACCTTATCGCCTTATTAGATGACGAATTGCTTCAGTCTGAATTGACCATAGCCGAGGTGAAGCTTTCTCAAGCAACGAAGGACCTGGGCCGTTATGAAAATCTGGCTGGTACCGAGGCGATCACTGAGAAGCAGCTGGAAGAGATCAGCAATGCTGCTAAAATGTCCCAGTCGGATGTGAAGATGATCAAAAAAAGACTGGCAAATACCAGGATCACCGCCCCCATCTCCGGATATATAAACGATGACTTCATCGAAATAGGAACGCTCATGAGCCCGGGCATGGATGTGGTCGAGATCGTGAATGTACAGCCTATGAAGTTGGTGGTAAATGTCTCCGAACTTGAGATCGCCCGCATCGCGGTAGGCGATGAGGTGAAAGTGAAGGTAGGCGTATTGCCAGAAAGAGACTTTACCGGCAAAGTAAGCTTTACCAGCAATAAGGGTGATGCTTCTTTGCGCTATGAAGTGGAACTGACCTTAGAGGAGAATACCGATCAGATCAAGCCAGGGATGTTTGCTTATGCCTCATTCGATTATCCCGCGGAGGAAGCTATCCTTATCGATAGAAGAGCGCTGGTGAACGGAGTGAAAAACCCTGAGGTATTTGTGATCGAAAATGGAAAAGTGGTCTTGAAGAAAGTGAAGCTGGCTCAGGTAGGAGAAAACAAACTGGTGCTGCTCGATGGGCTGAATGAAGGAGAGAAGCTCGTGACCTCTGGTCTGATCAATCTGAAGGATGGCACAGCAGTGACTGAGCTATAATCATCAAAACCCACGATTATGAAAATTACTAAAGTTTCTATACAACGCTCCACCATTGTGGTGGTGCTATTTACGATACTGACCACGCTGGGGATATTTTCTTATACCCAGATGTCATACGAATTGCTGCCGAAGTTTAGCCCTAATGTGGTGACGGTATCGACCCTCTATCCGGGGGCTGCACCTGCCGAGGTGGAGAACTCGGTGTCCAGAAAGCTGGAAGATGCCTTGGCCTCCCTGGAGGGGATAGACGTCATGAAAGCCACCTCGCTGGAGAGTTTTTCCATTATCACCATTGAGTTGGATGATGATGTGGATGTGGATATCATATTGCAGGATGCTCAGCGGAAGATTGATGCCGTGATGGGCGACTTGCCAGAAGATGTGGACCCACCTTCCCTAGGCAAATTCAGTTTGGACGATATGCCTATCATGCAGATGGGAGCTTATTCCAATCTTACAGCCACCGCTTTTTATGACCTGATGGACCAGCGTATCCAGCCGATGCTCGCCCAGATCGATGGGGTGGCTCAGGTCAACCTGCTAGGGGGATCCGAAAGAGAAATTAAGGTCAATTTGGACCTAAATAAACTGAATACTTATGGGGTATCTCCCCTTCAGGTGAATCAGGCTATTGCGCAAGCGAATTTAGATTTCCCTACGGGCAAAATCAAAAGTGATGAGGAGCAGATCCTAATCCGTCTGGCGGGAAAATTCACCAATGTCGCCGAGATCGGGGAGCTGGTAGTGAGCTATGCGGATGGCTCGCCCATCAAAATCAAGGATGTGGCTGAGGTGATCGATTCGAGTAAGGATCCCGAAATCCTCAGTCGTCTCAATGGCAATACGGCCATCGGGATCAGCATCCAAAAACAATCAGATGCCAATGCGGTGGACGTGGCGGAGCGCGTAAATGCAGCTTTGGCGACCTTGGAGTCCACCTATCAGAGCAATGACCTGAGCTTTGAGATCTCTCAGGATAGCTCGGAATTTACCCTGGAAGCCGCCAATGCGGTGATTCACGACCTGATCATTGCGGTGGTGCTGGTAGCGGTCATCATGTTATTGTTTTTGCACAGTTTCCGGAATGCGATCATTGTGATGATTGCAGTACCTGCTTCGATCATCGCGACATTTACAGTGATGTATCTGGCGGGCTTTACACTTAACCTGATGAGTTTGCTGGCCCTATCCTTAGTGGTGGGGATCCTGGTGGATGATGCCATTGTGGTGATAGAGAATATTTATCGACATATGGAGAAGGGCAAGACGGCCGTGCAAGCATCCTATGATGGGATTCGTGAGATAGGCGGCACCGTGACCTCCATCACCCTCGTGATTGTGGTGGTATTCGTGCCTCTGTCTATGACTGGAGGCTTGATTTCCGGGATCCTTACCCAGTTTAGTATTACCGTGGCTGTGGCCACCATGATGAGTTTACTGGTAGCCTTTACCCTGATTCCTCTCTTGACTTCTCGCTTTTCCAAGCTGGAGCACCTGGATCCTACCAGTGTTTTTGGGAGAATCGTCAATGGCTTCGAAGGCCTGCTGGATTCATTTATTGCTTGGCTGACGGGGATATTAAAATGGGCCTTTAATCATAAGATTGTAACCCTGGTGGTGACTTTGCTGATGTTCATCTCCTCCTTTATGCTCGTGAGTAATGGCTTTATAGGAAGTGAGTTTGTGAGTGAAGGGGATAAGGGTGAGTTTATTATGAGACTGGAACTGCCAAAGTCATCGACCTTAGAAGAGACCAATTTCACCACTCGGGAGACGGAGAATTTCATTCGAAAGAATCCCTTGGTGACGAGTGTATTTACCACCGTTGGGCAGACCACTGGTAGCATGTCTGGCAGTCAGGCCACGCCCTATGCCGCTGAGATCACCGTGAAGATGGTGGATGCGGAGAAGAGAAGTATCTCTGCGCCAGAGCTGGCGAAGGAAATGGAAATCGCTCTGGAGGAGAATATCATCGGGGCGGAATTTACCGCGGTGCCGATCAGTATTACAGGTACTGCTAATGATGCGCCTATCCAGGTGGTGCTTTCCGGCCCTGACCTGGACACGCTTAAGGCCTTCTCCGAAAGAGTGATGGCCCAGGTGGCCAATGTCCCGGGGACTCGTAAGGTACAGTCCACCATGGAAGATGGTAATCCGGAGATCAGAGTGGAGGTAGATCGTGCAAAGATGGCTGATCTAGGCTTAGACATGGCCATGGTCGGCGGCACCATGCAGGTCGCCTTCAATGGTAATACCGACACCAAATACCGTGATGGTGATTACGAATATGATATCAACATCCGTATGGATGAGTTTGATCGTAAGTCAGTATCGGATATAGAGAACCTTGCCTTTATCAATAATAGAGGACAGACGATCCTTCTGAAGCAGTTTGCACAGGCCATTCCTTCCGAGGGGCCGAGTGAGCTAAACCGTCAGGATAGAATAGGCTCGGTGACCATAAAGTCTCAGGTGTCAGGCAGGACCACCGGTACGGTAGGGGCAGAGATTCAGGCGGCGATCGCCGCAATGTCGATTCCTAATGAAGTGAGTATCTCTTATGAAGGAGATATGAAAATGCAGGAAGAAGGATTTGGAAGTTTGGGGATCGCCCTTTTGGCCTCCATCTTACTGATTTACCTGATTATGGTAGCACTATATGATAACTATGTGTATCCATTGGTGGTGATGTTTTCCCTGCCATTGGCGGTGATCGGAGCCTTATTGGCCCTAGCCTTATCCAGCTCCTCCCTGAGTATATTCAGTATCCTCGGGCTGATCATGCTGATGGGCCTTGTCGCAAAGAACGCCATTATGCTAGTGGACTTTACCAATCAGCTGAAAGACGCTGGCCTGGAAGTGAAGAAAGCTCTGATCAAGGCGGTAGAAATTAGGTTTAGACCTATCCTCATGACCACCCTGGCCATGGTATTTGGGATGCTGCCGATCGCAATGGCCTCAGGTGCCGGCTCGGAATGGAAAAATGGCCTCGCCTGGGCACTGATCGGTGGATTGATCTCCTCCATGTTCCTGACCATGGTCGTGGTGCCTGTGATCTATTATATTTTCGATAGAATACTCGCCAGATTTGGCAAAGATAAGAAGGTCCTCATTGAAATTGAGGAGACAGAACTGTCTGAGACCGAGTCCGAGGTGGCCGAATATGTATAAAGCTGATTCCTGATGAGGCATGATAGGCAGAGCCAAAGTGATTTGCCCCCTGCTTAGTGGGGAATGTAAATGCTCTCTTGGGAATAAAAATAAGATTGCGAAGCAATAAAGTAAAGCTGCTTGGCGATAAGAAACGCCAGTGGGGAATAGGAATAAATAATTGAAGACCTACTTCTTTTGGGAATGATTTCCTTTTTCTCACTGGTTTTTTCTTTACCCGCTAAGGGGAAATTGTCATCAGCGTGTCACAGAATAAAGATTATCAACGTTTTGGTGGAAATATTCCTCCAAAAAATTAAACCCACAGGTATGAAAACGAATAATTTTACCAAGCTAAAAGCCATCATAGAAGTAATGGGGAAATACGGTATCCATCCGATTTCTAAAGTAAAGTCCGCTGATTTCGTCAAAGACCTAGGCTTTGACAAGGTATATCTCAATGGGCTGATCTATGATGTGGAAGATGCCCTGCACCTGGAGCTGCAAGAGGAGGTGATCTCCAGCATCACCAATCCCGATGCTCTCATCAAAAATATGCTTCAACACCAAAACTAGGTGGTTTAATTGATTATGAAGGTAGATTTAGTCATTAACCCGAAGTATCATTATTTAGAAGAGTATATTAAAAGCATTCCCCAGACCTTTGACCACAAGGGTCAGCTGATCTATGACCTCAGAAATCATGTGAGGGTGGATCAGGTGTCAGGGGCCAGGCTAGTGATCAAGAGCTATAGGAAAATCTATTTGGCCAATCGGCTGATCTATAATTTCCTCCGACCTACCAAGTCTAAGCGAGCTTATTCCTATGGATTTGCCCTGCAACAACGCGGAATCAACACCCCGGAGCCGATTGCTTATATTGATTATTATAGATTCGGGCAGTTGAAAGGAGGGTATTTTATATCCCTTTTTTCTGATTATGAGCCTCTGACTCACTTTAACCTCGAGCAGATGGATCATACCGTGCAGATGCTGGATGCCTTAGCGGTATTTATCCATAGACTCCATCAAAACGGGGTTTTTCATGAAGACTTCACACTGAATAATATCCTCTATAAGGAGGAAGATGGACAGTTTGATTTTATGGTTATTGACAATAATCGGCTGAAACTCCGAAAGGTGAGTATGAGAGATGCGATGAAAAACCTAAATCGGCTGAACCTCAACCCTGAGATGATGACTTACCTTATCCGTAAATACTCCGAAGCCAATGGCCTGGATACCCTAAAGGAGCTGAAGCTTTACTATGATTTCAAGTATGAGAAAAGCCTGCAAGGGAAAGTGAAACAGCGACTAAAACAGTATAAAAGATTAATTGGAGGCTGAGTTTATCTATCCGTCTCACGCTGCTGGAAGGAGGGGAAAGCTAAGGAAACAATAGAAGAGGAATGGGGTGATTTATGAGGTGTAAAGAGTTTTTAACATTTTTTAGGAAGGAATTCGAATAATTATTTTGAAATGGCCAGTTGTGGCTTGGTTTTAGCAAATAACCTTTTGTGTTTAGCTTCGTAAAATAAGCTTAAACCGACTGGGATAGCCGTTTTTTGGAAGGCAACTGTCCTTTTTACCCTTTTAGGACTTATAAGTTCTAATATGAATTTTATTTAAAGTTAATAAGTATATATCATTATTTTTGCTTTAAATACTATGAAAATTGCATAAAAATAGTGTTTATTGTAATTATTATTAGGGTAAGGATTAAACTTGTTTTCCTTCAAAAGCGTAAAGACCGATGTACTACTTTTGAAAGCGGTACTTTTTAGTGATTCAAATTATTATTTTAAAAGAAACAGACATGATGAAATCAATGATTATTGCAGCACTGGCAATCGGGGTCGTATTGACCAGCTGTGAGAATACCAAGAAAACAGAAGAAGTAACAGAAACAGAAACAGGCACAGAGATGGCAGCGCATCATTCTGAAGCAAAAGAGGTGACCTATAAGGTAGCCGAGAAGTATTTCATCAAGAATGACGCAGGGGAGGTTTCTCAGGTGAAATTCGAAACTGCTGAGGAATTTAACAGTGTCTTCGGGATGGCCACAGTGATGGGAGAGGGCGGAAAGCCAACGGCGATAGACTTTGAAAATGAGTATGTAATCGCAGTGGTAATGCCTGCTACCAATAAGGCCACCAAGCTAGAGCCAGTAAGTCTGATGGAGGATGATCATGGTCACCTGACCTTCTCTTATGAGGCCATCGATGGGGAGGAGCAAACCCACTCTATCAAGCCAGTTCTATTGGTGATTGTAGATAAAGACCATAATGGCGAAGTGCACGTCGAGAAAATATAATAGAATAGTACCCAAATCTGGTAAACAGAGATTAAGATAGTTGCGAACACCCTGACCTTCATTAGAGTCAGGGTGTTTTTTTATTCCCCCTTTCGTAATTGGCCATCCTCCGCTATAGTATGGAATGGTACTTCACCAATTTTTGAAGTATAGGAGGTCTGACTGTGGCTGCTGGCGGTTCATTATTATACTTCTAAGGCCTTAAGTTATTCCACTTTGGTGCGGGGGAGAGAGGTTGCATTTGACTGGGATAATAAGCACCTTTGTCTGGTAAAAAATGTAATTATGCCTCGATATTTTGTGATCTATAAGCCCTTTGGGATGCTAAGCCAGTTTAGTGGTGAAAGAAGTACGTTAAAATCGCTCAGTGATTTCCCCAAAGAGGTATATCCTGTGGGTCGTCTGGACAAGGACAGTGAAGGTATGCTGTTGATCACCGATGACAAGTCCCTGAACCATTATCTGCTGGATCCTCAGTATGAACATGCAAGGACCTATCTGGCACAGGTGGAAGGTGAGCCTCAGGAAGAGGCCTTGGAGAAGTTGGCCGCAGGAGTGGACATTACGGTGGATGGTAAAAACCATCATACCCGTCCAGCGGAGGTTTTATTGAAAAATAATCCACCTGAATTACCCGAAAGAGACCCTCCCATTCGTTATCGTAAAACAGTTCCTGACGCATGGTTGGAGCTGAGCATCACCGAAGGCAAAAACAGACAGGTGCGAAAAATGACCGCAGCGGTGGGATTGCCGACCTTGCGACTGGTGCGCTGGGGAATGGAGAACCTCACCATAGAGGGATTTGCTGTGGGAGAGGTGCGAGAGTACAGCCAATTTGACCTCTATAAACTATTGGAGATAAAGAAGCTCCCAAGGAAGTACAGCAACCGCCCTGGGCAAAGCAGAACCTCTAGGTTTAATAAGAAATAATATTGGTCTGCGTTATGGCGTATTCCTTTGGGCATAAATTGTGATAAAGACCAAAAAATCATAATTTAGGCCTCCTATCACAGCGACTATAGTCGAGTTGGAGGAGATCGTCAGGATGGCAGGAGAAATGAATATTGGCCCGAAGGGCTGAAAAGATTAAAAATATAAAGGACAAATCATAAATCATAAATAAGGTAATGCATCAGGAAAAAATTCAGGAAGTAATCAAGGAGGTCCGTAAGATCGTGGTTGGTCAGGACAGAATGGTCAATCGTCTATTGATAGGATTATTTACGAACGGTCATATTTTATTGGAAGGTGTACCGGGATTGGCAAAGACGCTGACGGTAAATACGCTGGCCAAGGTGCTTCACCTGGATTTTAATAGGATTCAGTTTACCCCCGATTTATTGCCTGCTGATCTGATCGGAACCATGATCTATAATCAGCAGAATGGTGATTTTGAGGTGAAGAAGGGCCCGATATTCTCCAATTTGATATTGGCGGATGAGGTAAACCGTTCTCCTGCCAAGGTGCAGTCAGCGCTTTTGGAGGCAATGCAGGAGAAGCAGGTGACCATCGGAGACACTACTTACCCGCTGGATCGGCCATTTTTGGTGTTGGCCACCCAGAACCCCGTGGATCAGGAAGGGACTTACCCGCTGCCAGAGGCTCAGGTGGATCGATTTATGATGAAAGTGCATATCGAATATCCTGGCAAGGCGGATGAGCTGGAGGTGATGCGCCGCATGGCGAATATGAGTTTTAGCTCTTCGGTGGAAGCTAAGCTGTCCAAGGAGGATATTTTCGCAATAAGAGAAGAGATCAATAAGGTGCAGATTTCCGAATCACTGGAGCATTATATTATTGAACTGGTTTTTGCGACGAGATTTCCTGAAAAGTACGGCCTGCAAGAGGAGGCGAAGTATATCCAGTTTGGGGTTTCGCCAAGGGCAAGTATCAACCTAAATCTGGCCTCCCGAGCGGTGGCATTTATGGATGGCCGTGATTATGTCCTTCCTGAGGATATCAAAAATGTCGCAGAAGATGTGCTAAATCACCGTATAATTCTCAATTATGAGGCAGAAGCGGATAATATCAACACCCGGGATCTGGTTCAAATTATCCTAGATAAGATACCAATTAACAAATCGGTAACATTGAAATAAGCGATAACTGCGCAAAATGAGGAGCCTTTGAGAGATCAAAGGCTTTTTTTTGTCCTTTTTGTTAAAGCAATATTAATCTTCATCCAGTTTTATTAAAAAATACATAATTGGAAAAATTCTAAGAGCAGGAAAAATTGGGTCAGTTTTGTGGAGCAAAATCAAAGCAGCAAACAAACTAAATCAATTTCATAATCATGAAAAAACTCAATCTACTGTTCTTAATGTTGGTCGGAGCATGCATCATGTTCACTTCTTGTACTGATGACAACACCGATCCGGATCCTATTACTGAGCCTGAAGATGAATTTATCCTAAACGCTAATATCACTGAGGATCTTACGCTGAAAAGCGGTAATGTTTATACATTGACCACTAGGGTTTTTGTATTAGACGGAGTAACCTTGACTATCGAAGAAGGAACAATCATCAAAGGTGAAGCCGGTTCTGGCGCAAACGCTACCGCCCTGGTAGTGGCTAGAGGAGGAAAAATCATGGCAAACGGTACTGCCGAGAAGCCTATCATCTTTACCTCTGTAGCTGACCGTGTAGAGCCAGGTCAAATTTACTTCCCTGACGGACTTTCTGCTAACCAAAGCGGCCTATGGGGCGGACTATTGATCTTAGGTAAAGCAAACGCTTCCCTTAAAGGTAATGTAACTGAAATGCAAATCGAAGGTATCCCACCATCCGACACCAATGGCCTGTATGGCGGTTCTGATGATGAAGATAACTCTGGTGTATTAAAATATGTATCTATCCGTCATGGTGGTGCTAATATCGGTGACGGTAACGAAATCAACGGCCTTACTTTAGGAGCTGTAGGTTCTGGTACGACCATCGAAAACGTGGAAGTTGTAGGCAACCAGGATGATGGCATCGAGTGGTTTGGCGGAACTGTAAACGTAAAAAATGCAGTGGTATGGAATGCAGGTGATGACGCTATCGATGCTGATCAAGCTTGGAAAGGTACTTTGGACAACTTCATCGTGGTAAGTGCTGGTGACAAATTATTCGAACTAGACGGCCCTGAAGGTGCTTATATCAATGGTAATTATACCCTTACCAATGGATCTATCATCGCTCAGACTGCAGCCGGTCTTGTGGACAATGATGACAATACTAATGTGGACATGTCTAATATCTACTTCACTAGCCTAGCTGCTGGTCAGACGTTTGACCAACTTCCTACTGTAATGTCTAACTTCTCTAACTTCCAGGTGACCCTTCCAGAAGGTGCTTCTGTATCGGATTTCTTCCTTGGTGGTTCTGATGCCTTTACCACTGCTGTCGCAGAAGGTGCAAACACCGTAGGTGCAGACAAGTCTGTATTCGCTGGTTGGTCTTGGGCTTATGTGTCTGGCGAACTAGATATCTTGAAATAATACGATCATCCATAAAAGAAGGGATCTGCAAGATCCCTTCTTCTTCACTTTTTTATCTTCTTAATCGTTAGCTGTAACAAATAATATCATAAAGATGAAAAAACTTATCGTGGCCCTTACCATCTTGGTATGTGCTGCCATTCCAACTCTAGTTCTTGCTCAGCAAGGGACTATCCGAGGAAATATCATCGAAGAAGGCTTGGGAGAGCCTCTTATTGGGGTTTCTGTTTTGGTAAAAGAAACACAAACCGGCGCTGTAACGGACCTGGACGGAGATTTTGAAATCAAATTGGCTCCAGGAACTTATACCATCGTGGCATCATTTATCTCTTTTAATAAGCTTGAAATCAGTGGTGTGGAAGTAAAACCCAATCAGGTAACACTTCTTAGTGACTTGCAAATGGGCGAATCCACCGAAGAACTAGAGTCTGTAGTGGTGACCGCTCAGGCCATCAGAACTACCGAGGCCGCCCTGATGACGGTCAAGAGAAATGCAGCAAGCATGATCGACGGTATCTCTGCCTCTACCTTCCGCAAAATCGGCGATAGTGACGCCGCCTCAGCCATCAAAAGGGTGACCGGCGTATCCATAGAAGGTGGGAAATATGTCTATATCCGTGGCCTTGGCGACAGATATACCAAAACAGTACTGAACGGGGTGGACATCCCTGGTCTGGATCCAGACCGAAATTCCATCCAGATGGATATCTTCCCTACCAATGTGGTGGACAATATCATCGTATCCAAGTCCTTCACCAGTAACCTGCCAGCAGACTTTACCGGCGGTGTCGTGGATATCGAAACCAAAGATTTTCCTGAGGAAAAAACATTCAAAGTAAGCCTTAGTGGTGGGTATAACCCTTCCATGCACTTCAACAAAAATTACCTAAGTGTACAAGGTAGCAAAACTGACTTTTTGGGTTATGATAATGGATACCGTGCCATCCCCACTGGCGGAAGCACAGATATCCCCCAGTATGCCGAGGTGGTCACTCAGCCTAATAGCCCTGAAGGGCAAGAATATCAGTCCATCCTGAGAGGATTTAATCCTACCATGGGCGGAACCAGAGGCCGTAACCTGATGGATATGAGCTTAGGTATTTCCTTCGGAAATCAAATTGCCGTAGGCAATGATAATAAACTAGGCTATAACTTTGCGCTGACCTATACCAACGAAACTTCTTACTACGAAGGCGCACAGTATAACCTGTATGGTAAGCCAAGTGATGCCTCCGATTACCAATTGACCCCATTGGAAACCCAGGTGGGTGATTATGGAACCAATAACGTCCTATTGGGCGGCCTGGCTGGCCTGGCCTATAAAACTGGACTCTCTAAGTTCAAATTGAACGTGCTTAGACTCCAGAATGGAGAATCCACCGTGGGCCAATTCGACTTCGAATCCAATAACGTGGGTACCGTATATGGCGCAGATCAGTACAATATCGAATACAGCGAGCGCTCTCTTACCAATGTACTGTTGAGTGGTGAGCATAAGCTAGGACCTACCAATGACTGGGAATTGGGATGGAAAATCAGCCCTACTCGCTCAGTGATCGAAGATCCTGACGTGAGAATCCTGCGCTTCAGAGATGGCAATAACGATATCTCTACCGAAGTAGGTCTGCCAGAAAGAATCTGGAGATCCCTCGACGAAAACAACCTCGTGGGTAAAGTCGATATTACCAAGAACTATTCCTTCATGAACGAGCCGGCCAAATTTGGTTTTGGTTCCAGCTATGCCTATAAAGAAAGAGACTTCCTGATCCAAAGCTTCCAGTTCCCTACCGGTAATACGGAATTTGACGGCGATCCTAATGCCGTGTTTGATGAGGAAAACCTCTTCTCAGCAGATAATATCAATGGACTGAGATACGATCCCTTGTTTATCCCTAATAATCCTAATGCCTATAATGCCAGCATCAATAACCTAGGCTTATATGTCAATACTGAGATCAAGCCTGTGGAAAACCTGAAGGCGATCATCGGGGTAAGAATGGAGAAATATGAGCAGTTTTATACCGGCTCAAACCAAACCAGAACCATCGTCCTCAATAATGCCAAAGTGCTGGATGATACAGATTTCTTCCCGACCTTGAACTTGATCTATGATCTGGGAGAAGTACAAAACTTAAGATTCTCCTATTCCAGGACCATCGCCAGACCTTCCTTTAAGGAGCTGTCTTTTGCTGAGATCCTAGATCCGATCACAGGCAGAACCTTTATCGGTGGATTGTTTGAAGAAAGAACCAACGGAGGTACAGAAGTACTATGGGATGGAAATCTACAGGCCACTCGAATCCATAACGTGGATGCACGCTGGGAAATGTTCCCTAAGCGCGGTGAGATCGTCTCTGCAAGTGCCTTCTATAAGCAGTTTTCTAATCCTATCGAAATGGTGCAGTTTCTCTCCGACCCAGGAGCTTTCCAGCCACGAAATGTGGGTGACGGCAAAGTGCTGGGTTTGGAATTAGAAGTAAGAAAATCCCTCGATATCATCAGCCCTGCTGCGAAGAACTTTTTCTTCAACGCCAATGTGACGGTAACCAAATCCTCCATTGAGATGTCTGAATCAGAACTGAGGTCTAGAGAGCTTTCTGCCCGTGAAGGCGAGGATGTCTCTGCCACCAGGGATATGGCTGGCCAGGCGCCTTTCATTATCAACACTGGTATCGCATATGAGAATTTCGAAAATGGCTGGGAAGCTGGCGTCTATTATAATGTGCAGGGTAGCACCCTCTCTTATGTAGGTTTCGGAAATAGAACAGATACCTATACCGTCCCTTTCAATAGCCTTAACCTGAACGTGAATAAGTCCTTTGGCTCAGATGAGCGATTCCAGACTGGGCTCAAAATCAGCAACCTGCTGAATGATAAGAAAGAGGAAGTATTCAGATCTTATGAAGCCGATGATCAGATATTTACCAGCCTCTCTCCAGGTACTAAGATCAGCGTAAAGCTAGCTTATACTTTCTAAGAGGAATATAAATCAGAGATTGACGCATTCAATACTAATAGCACGGACCCCAGGTCCGTGCTTTTTTTGTTTGGCTATGTTTACCTATTTTCTGGTGTATTTCACCTGCCAGGAGAAGACTGTGTTTTTATTTCTTTTAAGCCTTCGGCTCAAAAATATGGATTCATAAACTGAAGATTGGGCTGATCGAGAAAAGCGTAGCATTAGAGGAGATAAGGGGGACGGGCGCCCCTGCCAGGAAGTAAGTCGGCCCACCCGGGAAAGTTTTGGCTATAGGCTGGAGGAATGAATAGGCAGAATTAGTCCGCCTCCCTGACTTTCACCATCTTCCAGCTATTTTGTGGAAACTGACAATAATTATTTCTTTTAAGGTATAATATTCCTTAATATTGTTTACTTTTTTATATGTATAGGCATATTTTAAGATTTATTTGAATTTTATGAAAAACACTTCCATGGAAAAGAGTTATCCAAGCAGTATAATTCTAGCGGCTAAATTAATAGTCTTATGCTTGACCATTGTCCTCGCCTATACGCTGAGGAGTGTGCTGGTGCCATTGATGTTTGCGGTGGTGATTTCTATTATGCTATATCCGGTTTGCCATTGGCTGGAGCGGATGAAGCTTCCTCGGGCTGCGGCCTCGATCATTTCGGTGATTTTGGCCACCTTGATCCTCTCTGGATTATTGTATTTTATTGTTCATCAGGTGATCGTTATTGGTAGAGATGGGCAGGATATTGCGGATAATTTTGGTAAAATTTACGATAGTATTCAGCAGTTCATCGCTAGGCGATTTGGCGTGGAGCCGGGGACTATTACTTCCCAGATCCGTGAGCAGGCACACCAGTCCTTAAGTGGAATGGGCAAGTACCTGACCTCTGCATTTAGCTCTGCCGGCGGCACGCTGGCCAGCGGGGTGTTGGTGCCTATTTACACCTTCTTCTTCTTATACTACCGGGACTTCTTTAAGGATTTTCTGATTCAGGCCATGCGTGGTGCTGGAGCGACCAAGGTCCTGGAAACTATCAATAGAATCTATAATGTCATCCAAAGCTATCTTTTAGGCTTGGTAACTGTAATGGGGATCGTGGCCGTGCTCAATACCGCAGGGCTGATGGTTCTAGGAATAGAGTACGCTTGGTTCTTTGGGACCTTGGCCGCCATCCTGATCTTATTACCTTATATAGGGGTGGCTGTGGGCTCCATAGTGCCTGCGCTTTTTGCCCTTGCCACCATGGATAGCTATTGGTATGCGCTAGGAGTGATCGGCTGGTTTCAAGTGGTTCAGTTTCTGGAAGGGAATTTTATCACCCCAAATATTGTGGGAGGCAAGGTAAGCCTAAACCCACTGATCGCCATTATCTCCTTATTGCTTGGCGGCATGCTGTTTGGTTTAGGGGGCTTGATCCTGGCCATCCCTATGGTGGCGGTGATGAAGATTATCTTCGATATGACCGATTCCACCAGGCCATTTAGCTTCCTTATCGGCGAGCCCGATAAAGAGCACCTTAAAAAAGATTCCTATGATCACCTCATCGATAAACACGATGTACAGAAGAACGAGGGATTACCCTTGGACTAGGGTGTAATAAGATTTATTCTAGAAATTTTATTGTAAAAAGATTGATCTTGGCACAATTGTGGATTTATACTCTGTGTAATTCATTTTCAAGCTCCGCTTTTGTTGAGCGCTGCAGAAGGAAAAGCACTAGCTGATTTTCGCTTCTGCTGATGGCCCGGCAAATAGGCGTTTGAAGTAAACCACTAAACATTGTTACCATGAGCGATTTATTAAGAATAGTTTTAGCCGTGATTTTGCCTCCTTTGGGAGTGTTTTTTACCGTGGGTATTGGTAAGCATTTTTGGATCAATATCCTTTTAACCCTTCTGGGCTTCATTCCAGGGATTATCCATGCCGTATGGATTATCAGCAAGTCCGGAAATGCCCATGCAGTATAAAAAATATGTGTAGATTTACTATATGATAATTTCCAGAAAACGACTGGCACATATAGTATTCGAATCTGAAGATGCCGCATCAAAGCGATTTGATGTGGCATTACTCATTGCAATTCTCGGTAGTGTCACCATCACCATCTTAGATTCTGTAAGTTCACTTCACAATGCTTATGGATCTGTTTTTTATGTGTTGGAGTGGAGTTTCACCATTCTGTTTACGATCGAATATTTTTTGAGGGTCTGGCTTAGCCGCAGGACCATGGGCTATGTGCTCAGTTTTTATGGTTTAGTGGATTTGCTGGCCATTCTCCCCACTTATATTAGCTTCTTTGTGGTCAACAGTCATTTTCTTGCCGTGGTGAGGGCACTGAGATTTTTGAGGGTGCTCCGGGTCCTGAAGCTCGGCCGATACCTGCGGGAAGCACAGGTGCTTACCGAGGCTCTTTATAATAGCCGTTTGAAGATCCAGGTGTTCTTAGGATCGGTGGTGACCGTGGTGCTGGTCATGGGCACCGTCATGTTTTTCATTGAAGGTCCCGAGAGTGGCTTTACAAGTATTCCTACCGCCATGTATTGGGCCATTGTCACCCTTACCACTGTGGGCTATGGCGATATCTCACCTGCCACACCACTGGGACAGTTTATGGCCTCTCTGATCATGCTTTTGGGATATGCCATCATCGCCGTGCCCACAGGGATCGTCACCTCCGAAATCAACGCCAGCCAAAAACGCCAGCTAGACCAGCAGCGCGGATGCCATACCTGCAATGCCAAAGGCCATGATGAAGATGCCTACCATTGCAAATATTGCGGTACTCGACTCTAAGCCAGTCGGAATACTAGTGGAGCTTGGACCTAATTATGGATTTTATGTTCAGCAACACTTCTACAGGTACTTTTGCTATTCTGCCAATGACTCCGCATCTTCTAAGACCTGCTTTACGATTACTTTAGCTAGTTAGGACTGGCTTCTTTCTGCTTAGACCTCTGGAAGCAATACTTAATTTGTGGCGTGGTTTTCATGATTTTGGCTCGCCAGAGCCAATAGCTTTAGATAGGCATAAACTTTAGTCCAAGTGCTGCTTTTATAAATGATAAGTTCACGTAACTTTACCTTTTTACTTTGACGCCATGATTTTGAACAAAAAGCTGATAAAACGGATCATTGAAAAGGTCATCCTGATAGTAAGCATGGTGGGTTTCGCTTTTTTGATTTATGAAGAGGGTTTTGACAAGCCTCTTTTCAGCCCAGCCGATTCTACCGTTGTTTTAAAAGTCCTGCTAAGCCTGATTCTTGCTGGATATTTAGCCCTATACTTTATGCGGAAATGGGGCAATATCTTCAATAAAAGGAGGATTGCCGAGCTGGTGGCCATCCTGCTGATCTGCATGGTGCTTCTATTTGTATTCTCCAGCTATAAGGTCCCCGGCCTCCAGGCCTTCACCCAGCTGACCACCGATCGGTTTTTGGTGGATCTGCTGATTGCTGCGGTATTTCTGATAGAGCTCTCCAAGATCAGCCTGGGCATCAATTCCCTTCAACTGAATCCTCCCATTATCTTTGTGCTTAGCTTTTTGGTACTGATCCTGCTGGGGACCTTTCTGCTTATGCTCCCCAATGCGACTAATGGCCCCATCCATATGGTGGACGCCCTATTTACCGCTACCAGCGCCGTTTGCGTGACGGGCCTTATCGTCCTGGATACCGCCAATGACTTTACCCTTTTCGGGCAATTGATTATTATGCTGCTCTTTCAGTTGGGAGGCCTCGGCATGATGACTTTCACGAGTTTCTTCGGGTTTTTCTTCAGAGGGAAATTCTCTATTCATAACCAGCTTTTCCTGCGGGACTTTATCAATGAAGATAATTTTGACCAGATCTTCAATACCCTGGTGAAGGTGATCATCTTCACCTTCATGGTGGAGGGGCTAGGAGCTGTGTTTATCTATATGAGTCTTGATCGCAGCATGTTTCAAGGCTGGGGGGAGATGCTATTCTTCAGTGCCTTTCATAGCATTTCGGCTTTCTGTAATGCGGGCTTCAGCATTCTCGGCAACGGCCTATATGAGGAAGGCTTCCGCACCAATTATAATATGCATCTGGTTTTGGCTTTTGGGATCATCCTAGGAGGAATAGGCTTCCCAGTGGTGCTGAGCTACTATAAATACCTAAAGCATTTTGCGAAGGGGATGTTTCAGAAGGTCTTTTATAGAAAGAGCTATCGTCACCTTCCACGTGTGGTCAATGTCGGCACGCGGTTGATTCTGCTCACGACAGGCATCTTGCTGCTGCTGGGTTTCGTCTCTTTTTGGATCCTAGAGTCGGATTATACCCTGGCAGATAAGTCCGGCTATGGCAAGTGGGTGACGGCTTTCTTTGGGGCGGTTACTCCTCGTACGGCAGGTTTCAATACCGTGGATATGGCGGCCTTGTCCGTCCCCACCGTGCTGGTATATCTGTTGCTGATGTGGATCGGTGCCTCTCCAGGCTCGACTGGTGGCGGGCTAAAAACCACTACCTTTGCCGTGGCCATTTTGAGTGCTTTTAGCATTGCCAGAGGCAAAGACAGAGTGGAGTTTTTCCGGAGAGAAATCGCCAGCTCCACCCTGCGCAAGGCCTTCGCAGTCACCTTCCTGTCCATTATGGTCATCGGTACTTCGGTTTTCTTTATCACCTTATTCAATAGAGATTTGCCCCTATTGAGTGTGGTGTTTGAGGCCGTATCCGCCTTTTCCACGGTGGGCTTGAGCCTTGGGATCACTTCTTCCTTGAGCTTCGGCAGCAAGATGGTGCTCATCCTTACCATGTTTGTGGGAAGGGTGGGGATATTGACCTTGCTGATTGGCCTGAGCAGAGAGGTGAAAAACCTCAGCTATAGGTATCCGGAGGAGAATGTATTCATTACCTAAAGGCCTGGGATCCTCTCGGAATAATGATTATTAGTGGCAATATTAAGAACATACTTAGATAAGAAATATGAAATTTATCATCGTAGGAATGGGGAATTTTGGGGCCTATCTGGCCGCAAGGCTTACTGATAAGGGCCACGAAGTCATCGGCGTGGATAGCGATATGGCCAAGATCGAGGCGGTAAAAGAAAAAGTGACACACTCCATAAATCTGGATGCCACCGACCGGCAGGCCGTCAAAAACCTCCCTATCAAAGATACCGATATCGTACTGATCGCAATAGGTGAAGATATGGGCGCCTCCATCATGTCCACCGCAGTATTTAAGGAGCTAGGCGCAAAAAGAATAATCAGCCGTGCCATCACTCATACTCATGAGACGGTGATCAAGGCCATTGGTGTGGATGAAATCATCCATCCCGAAGAGGAAACCGCCGAGCGTCTATCCAAAAAACTAGAGATGAAAGGGGTGATCGATAGCTTTGACATCTCTGATGGATACAATATCGTGGAGGTAAACACTCCGAAGGAGTTTGAAGGAAAGTCGATCAGAGAAACGGATATTCGGAATAAATATCAGGTCAATATCCTCACCATCATCAAAGTGCGCAACCGTCCCAACCTATTCGGGAATATGCAGGAAAGACAAAAGGTCCTGGGTGTGGTAAATGGAGATACCATGATAGAGCCTGGAGATATACTAGTGCTCTTTGGAGATATTAAGGATATCCAAAAAATCCTGGATCTTAATGAGGACGCATAAGTCTCATTAATTCTGAACTTTCCATTCCCGCTCCGTGGGCCCAGCGCTATAGCAGCAAATACAATACTTCCACGGCAGCCGAAAGCTACCCTAAAAATAGGTTACCGGTCCGAGACCAGTAACCTTCTTATCGTTTTATCCTTAGGATTTTCTTAATAGAAACACCGTGAGGCTCCTGGGGCCATGGGCGCCGATCACGAGAGACTGCTCGATATCGGCGGTTTTGGAGGGGCCTGCGATGAACACTCCATAGCCACTTTCTGCAACATTTACCTTTTGGTAGGCCTCATGCATATTGGTGAGCAGGGTTTCCTCCTCGATGATGATGATGAGATGCTGTGCGATGAAGGGCAATACCCTATGTACTACATTCGCTTCAGGCATCCAGATGGCGCCATTTTCGGCTACGCCTAGCTCTCCGCGGACCACTGCCACTTCCACATGCTCGAGGTCATGAGGGTCGGAGATCTTTCTTACATCCACATTTCCACTTACCTCATCCACGAGGGAAGCGACCAGCTGATCGGCGGTATAGTGGCTGTTGACATACTGTTGGACCTCGGCGAGAGACTGCACCTGCTGCAGCTTTCCACCATTGCCATTGAGGCCTTTTTCATAGCGTTCTATCAGCTGAGGTTCCTTGGGGAATACCAGTAATTCTGGCAGGGCCGTAGCCTCCGGTTTATGGTTTTTTATAGCATTGAGTATGCTTTCTTTGCTAGTCATTAGTTGCGATTTTTCTTATACCACTCTTTGAAACTTTCCTTGGGCACCTCAGGGAGGTCTCTGTGCTTACCCCAGACATTGAGGCTGCTATAGACGAGACTGTCTGGGGTGAATTTTAGCGCTGTGCGGGCCATTTTTCCCGCCAGGTCATAGAGCACGGGCTTCCCAAAGGTCGCTCCGGCCACCCTCATAGACAGGCGTTTGCTGGCACCCATATCCACATTTTCAGTGATCACCTGGCGCCATTTATAGAGTTGTTCGTGAATGTTGATTTTGACAGGGCAGACGTCAGAGCAGGAGCCACAGAGCGTGGAAGCAAAGGGCAGCGTACTGAATTTCTTGAGGTCTTTGCCTGGAGATAGGATGGAGCCGATAGGACCAGGGACGGTGCTATTATAGCTGTATCCCCCACTGCGGCGGTATATCGGACAGGTATTCATGCAGGCGCCACAGCGTATGCATTTCAGGGAGTTTTTGAAATCTTCCCTTGCCAGCTGCTCCGTCCGGCCATTATCCACAAGGATAATATAAAGCTTCTTGCCCGGCGCAGCCTTATGAAAATGCGAGGAATAATTGGTGATGCTCTGGCCAGTGGCGCTTCTTGCCAATAGTCTCAGAAATACCCCCAAATCAGCCGCTCGCGGGATGAGCTTTTCTATGCCCATACAGGCGATATGGATATCGGCCAGGTGCGTGCCCATATCGGCATTGCCCTCATTGGTGCAGACCACAAATCCCCCAGTTTCCGCAATGCCGAAATTCACCCCCGTGATCGCCGCATTCGCTTCCACGAACTTCTTGCGGAGATGTTGACGGGCCGCTTCTGTAAGGTATCCCGGGTCACTAGCGCCCTTATCGGTGCCAATATGCTTATGGAAAATCTCCCCGATATCCTGCTTTTTTAGGTGAATCGCAGGCAGCACAATATGACTTGGCGCTTGCTTGGCAAACTGGATGATGCGCTCTCCCAGATCGGTGTCCACCACATCATAGCCCTTATCTTCCAGGTAGTGATTTAGCCCACATTCCTCTGTCAGGATGGACTTACTTTTGACGATATTTTCGACCTTATTTTCCTGAAGGATACGATACACATGCTCATTATGCTCCTTCGCATCTTTGGCCCAGAGCACTTCCACTCCATTGGCGAGTGCATTGGACTCAAACTGCTCCAGCAGCTCTCCCAAGTGGCTCAGGACGTAATCTTTGGTGGCCGAGGCACGGTCTCTTAGCGTTTCCCATTCGGGGATTCCCTGCGCAGAGAGGTCCCTTTTTGAGCGTACATGCCAGAGCGTTTCATCATGCCAGTGGGTTCTGGCATCGTCTTTTATAAATTCAGCTGCCGCTTGGGCATGGGTATGTTCTTTCATATTTAGCTTATCTTATAAATAAGAAGTCCGTCGCCTGCCCGCTTACAGGCTGTTTTATTGATTTCTCATTGCCCTGACGGGCAAAATTAATTCTCCTACCCCCTCAGCATTCACCATGCCCATGAGAGGGTACAGCCGAAGACCACTAGGGAAGAAATTAAACGGGATTGCCATTCAGTATTTCTGCAATATGCATGACCTTGATCGGGCTTTTCTGTCGCTTGATCAGACCTTCCAGGTGCATCAGGCAGGACATATCTGCACCAGTCAGCACCTCTACACCCTGGCGCTGATGATCAGCAAGGCGGTCGTTGCCCATGGTGACAGAGACGGCTTCCTCTGCTATCGCAAAGGTCCCTCCAAAGCCGCAGCACTCGTCCTTGCGGTCTAGCTCGACCATCTGGATGTTTTGTACTTTGTTTAGCAGGGAAAGTGGCTTATTGAATTCTGGATCCATACGTTCGGAGCATTTCGCGATCCTCAATCCACGCAGCCCATGGCAGCTGGAATGAAAGCCGACCTTATAAGGGAAGCTCGCTTCTACATGCTCCACCTTGAGCACATCAGTGAGAAACTCACAAAGCTCATAGATCTTGGGGCTGGGGGCTTCCTTCGGCAGCACATGATCCTTGACATGCAAGGTGCAGCTGCCCGATGGGGCGACGATATAGTCAAAATGCCCAAAATTCTTCAAAAATAGGTCAGAAGAAGCTTTCCCAAAACGCTCATAGCCTGAGTTGGCCATAGGCTGGCCACAACAGGTCTGGCCCAGTGGATATTCCACTTTCACATTATATTTTTCTAACAGCTCCAAGGTGGCTTGCGCCGCTTTTGGATAAAACTGATCGACATAACAAGGTATAAATAGTCCTACTCGCATAGCTTATTTTTTCAATGTTCTAAGATAGAGCATTGGGTTGATTGGTTCATCCTGCACCATACTGCTAGGGCGTCCATATGGATCGGTACAGGTAAGTAAAGTACACCATTTGGTGCATATTCGCTTATATTTCCCTTGAGAATTCCCCTTGGGAGGATAGCAATGATAAAGTTACCGTAAATAATCCTATATAATCAATTAATAGCTTCATGAATACTAAACAATTCTTTGCAGCTTTTTTCATTTTGTTGGCCTATTCCGGCCAGCTTTTTGGCCAAAGTACCGCAAATAACCTGAGCCAATCCAAAAACAGTTATGTGCTAAGCTCCGGCCAAAGGGTCTTAGTTCTTGAGTTCCACTCCCCGGAAGTCTTCAGGGCCCGATATAGCTGGGACGGAAATTTTGAAGATCGATACTCCTATATGCTGGCACAGCAGGAGTTTCCCCTGATCCAAGTGAAACAAAGCCAAAAAGATGGCCAACATACTTTTGATACGGGAAGGATCAAGGTGATTGTCAACGAAAACCAGCAAATATCCGTGTACGATCAGTCGGGAACCTTACTTTCCGGCGAAGGAGGGGACAGCGGGTCGGGCGCTTTCCAATCAGATGCCGCCGTGGGAGCCGTCAAAAGCCTTCATGCTGATGAGCATTTCTTTGGCTTTGGTGAACGAATGGATTTTGTGGATCAGCGCGGGAAGGAACTGAGCCTGAATGTGGGTAGAGGCCTTGGCCGTCCACATATCATCGGCGCCTATAATGTGCTGGAAGCAAACTATGCTCCTGTGCCATTCTTTATGAGCACCAGAGGTTATGGTATTTTCTTCCATAATACCTTTGCCAGTCATTGGGACCTCGGGTCCAGCGCTGCGGAGGAGATCCGCTTTCAGGCCGATGGCGGTGAGCTGGACTACTTTTTTATGTATGGACCTGACTTTTCCAGATTATTGAGCCATTATACCGGGCTCACAGGAAGGTCACCTTTAGTACCACGCTTTGCCCATGGGCTGCATGTGGGGACTTATAGCGGGGGCACCTGGGGACATGAGGAGATGACCTCTACCCACTATGTGGTGGAGCTGGCGAGAAGGTACCGTGAAAAGGGCATTCCCTTTGACGTGCTTCACCTGGATTCTACCTGGCGTATGTTTGGTAAAAACGGAGGCAGTGGAGCGACTTCCTTTGAGTGGAGGGAGACTTTTAAGGATCCCCAGAGCATGTTTGACAGCCTATATGCCATGGATGTAAATATGGTGGGGCTGCATGTCCGCCCGAGATTTGACAATGGAAATGAGCTCGACCTGCTGGATCAGGCCAGAGCCAAAGGCCATGTATATCCCGAGGAGGATAACCCTGGTGAGTTTGTAAATTTCTTCGATGAAGAAGCTGTAGATTGGTGGTGGGAAAATGGCGTGATGCGCATTGCCGAAACCGGAGCGATGTTCTTAAAAACGGATGAAGGAAGTGCTTTTGGCCGACAGGCCAATGAAAGTAATAAAACAGGTCCCACCTCCCTGGAGGCAAAGCGGCTACATAATGTCTTCCCCGTGGCCTATGCCAAGGCGCCTTATGAGAGATTTAAAGAATATAACGGCATGCGTGGCATGAATCATACGCGCGAAGGCTATGCCGGCATCCAGCGATACCCTTTCATCTGGGCAGGAGACTGGCCTAGCGAGTGGCAATATTACGGGCCAGTGATCAAAGCAGGTATTAATATCGGACTCTCAGGCGTGGGCTATTGGTCGCATAATATGGGTGGATTTGAGCATTTGGCAGACCCTGAGCTCTTTGCCCGTTGGGTGCAGTTTGGGATGTTTAGCCCCGTCGCCCATGTCTTCGGTATGGACCATCCTGGATATAAGGAGCCGTGGAATTATGGCGCTGAGGCCGAAATGATCTTCACCAAATATGATAAGCTTCGCTATCAGTTAATTCCCTATATTTATACCACTGCCTTCCAGCAATATAGCACCGGCAAGCCGATCATGCGGGCCCTTGTTTTGGAGCATCAGGAAGACTATAATACCTATGGGGTGGAGGACCAATATTATTTCGGCGATCAGATGATCGTTGCCCCGGTTCTGGAAAAAGAAGCCCAAACACGAACCGTCTATCTGCCTGAAGGCACCTGGTACGATTACTGGGATGGTACGGCCTACCAAGGGAAGGATTACTATAACATCGTGAGTCCACTCGAAAAACTTCCCCTCTTCGTCAAAGCTGGAGCCATCATCCCCATGCAGGATGAGGTGGCTTATGATAATAAGCAAGCTTATGGCACTATTACCTTTGATATATTCCCGGGAGAGAATTCCAGCTACGAATTATTTGAAGATGACGGGCTGTCCGAAAAGTATATGGAGGGCGGCTATAGCCTCACCAAGGTGGAGCTGGAAGAGCATCCTGAAGCTTTACATATAAGCATAGGGGCGAGCCAGGGAGACTATGACCCCGGAAAGCGCGCCTATATCATCAAGGTACATCTTCAGGATCAGCTCAGTGCGGTGCGGGTGAATGATCACAGCCTGGCAGCGATCGGGCTGCAGGAAGTTTTGGCAGGTAAAACGGGTTATTTCCATGATCCGGAGCAGCAAATCGTCTATGTTTCCCAGACCAAAGCACCTGAGTCAAGCCTGTCTTTTATCCTAGAATAATATGACTGACGATCAATAACTTATATGAGTGGTTCTTATCAGTACAGAACAGGATAGTATTGTCAACAAAAAAAAATAAATTCGCCTTAGATTATAACTAAATTGAAATAAATAAATCAAAAAATAATGAGCACAGCACAACGTACTTTTAAGCATGTAAACTACCTCTGGGATGAGCAGAAAGCCCAGGAACTGGAAGGAGACGAGGTAGCCCTTCTTATTTACCGATCCAATATCTTGGGCTCGGACCTTAGAATTACCAATTATGGTGGGGGAAATACAAGTTGTAAAACTACGGAGATCGACCCGCTGACGAAGAAGGAAACGGAAGTGATGTGGGTGAAAGGCTCTGGTGGAGACATCGGTACCCTAACCAAAAGTGGTCTGGCTGGACTTTATCTTGAGAAATTACATGCTCTGAAGAATGTGTACCGCGGATTGGAATTTGAGGATGAGATGGTGGGATTGTTTAATCATTGCATCTATGACCTTGATTCCAAAGCGCCTTCTATCGATACGCCCTTGCATGCTTTCCTTCCCTTCAGTCATATCGATCACCTTCATCCGGATGCGGCCATTGCGATAGCAGCGGCAAAGGATGGGGAGAAGATCACCGAGGAGCTCTTTGAGGGACAGATAGCTTGGGTTCCATGGCAAAAGCCAGGCTTCGACCTTGCTTTGCAATTGGAGAAAGCCCTTGCCGATAATCCGGGGATCCGTGGCATCATGCTTGGCGGACACGGTTTATTTACCTGGGGAGATACGGCTTATGAATGTTATATCAATAGCCTTGAGGTTATCGACAAAGCTTCTCAGTTCTTAGAGGACAATTATGGCAAGAAGCGTCCGGTGTTTGGCGGTCAGCGTATGGAGTCTCTGGCTCCTGAAGCGAGATTGGACCAGGCTGCGATCATCGCCCCTGTACTCCGAGGCTTGGCTTCTGGGTCTAATAGAATGGTCGGTCACTTCACCGATGATGAGCGCGTATTGCAGTTTGCCAATAGCCATGATATGGAGAAGTTGGCGCCTCTAGGTACCAGCTGCCCTGATCACTTCCTGAGAACGAAGATCCGTCCTTTGGTATTGGACTTCCCGGCGGACATCGACTTGAGCGATGCCGAGGAGATCAAGACGAAGTTGGAAAAGGATTTTGAGGATTATAGAGCTTACTATACGAAATATTACGAAGATCATAAGCGTGACAATAGTCCTGCAATTCGTGATGCCAACCCGGTGATCATCATTTGGCCAGGGGTAGGGATGTTTAGCTATGCTAAAAACAAGCAAACGGCCCGAGTGGCAAGTGAATTTTATATCAATGCCATCAATGTGATGCGAGGAGCGGAGGCGGTTTCCGAATACGTTGCGCTGCCATTGCAGGAGGCTTTTGACATTGAGTATTGGTTGCTGGAAGAAGCAAAACTTCAGCGTATGCCAAAAGAGCAGCCACTATCCCGAAAGGTCGCACTGGTGACTGGTGGAGCAGGCGGCATCGGCAAGGCCATCGCAGACAAGCTGGCCAAAGAAGGTGCCTGTGTCTTTATTACAGACATCAACCAGGAGCGTCTCGATGAGGCGGTAGGTTCTTACTCTAAGGACGTAGGTGGTGGAGTGATGATGGATGTGACCAAGGGTGATGAGATTCTGAAAGCCTATAAAGCCGCTGGACTGAAGTTTGGCGGGGTGGATATCATCGTAAACTGCGCAGGTTTGGCGATTTCTAAGCCGATCGAGCAGACCTCTGAGCAGGATTGGGATTTGCTGCAAGACATTCTTGTCAAAGGTCAATTTGCAGTTTCTAAAGCAGGTGTGGAAGTGCTAAGAGCACAGAAACTTGGTGGAGATATCATCAATATCGCCAGTAAAAATGCTTTGGTATCTGGTCCTAATAATGTGGGCTACGGTACGGCCAAGGCTGCACAGGTTCATATGAGCCGCCTATTAGCCGCTGAGCTGGGCAAGGATAAGATCCGGGTGAATGTGGTCAACCCTGATGCGGTCATCGAAGGAAGTAAAATCTGGGAGGGCGAGTGGGCCAAAGGCCGCGCCAAAGCCTATGGTATTGCGGTGGAAGAACTTCCTGCCTTCTATGCCAAACGTACCATTTTGAATGAAATTATCGGTGTGGATGATATTGCTAATGGGGTTTTTGCCTTCGTAGGCGGAGACCTGAGCAAGAGTACGGGTAATATTCTGAATGTGGACGGTGGTGTTGCTGCCGCTTTTGTGCGATAATTATGCGAATAGAAAAACAACAGTTAGCATCCATAAACGAGCAGGCTCTTCCGGAACACCGGGAGAGTTTTGCTCATCTTGAAAAAGTCCTGAACAATAAAGGGCTCCAGGCGGATCAGATCGTCACTAAACTTAAGGACTTCCAAGTGGCCGTACCTAGCTGGGCTTTGGGCACAGGCGGTACCCGGTTTGGGAGATTTTCTGGCGGTGGAGAGCCTGCGACTTTGGAAGACAAAATCGCCGATGTGGGCCTTCTCCATCAGCTAAGTCAGTCTGCCGGTGCCATCTCCCTGCATATCCCCTGGGACATCCCCGGAGATGTGGAGGCGATCAAGCAGCTGGCAGATTCTTATAACTTGGTGTTCGATGCTGTCAATTCGAATACCTTCCAGGATCAAGCAGACCAAGAGCTTTCTTATAAATTCGGTTCTCTATGTCATGTGGACCAGGCGGTGCGCAAGCAAGCCGTGGATCATAATATAGAGGTGATCAAATACGGTGAAGCTCTAGGCTCAAAATCCCTCACCGTATGGCTGGCGGACGGTTCTTCCTTTCCAGGTCAATTGAATTTTAAGAAGGCCTTTCAACGGACCTTGGACTCCTTGCAGCAGATCTATGCCAGCTTGCCTTCCGACTGGAAGCTTTTCGTGGAGTATAAGCCTTACGAACCCAATTTCTATTCGACTGTGATCCAGGATTGGGGTACTTCCCATATGCTGGCGGATAAGCTAGGAGATCGGGCGTATAGCCTGGTAGATCTTGGCCACCATCTTCCCAATACCAATATTGAGCAGATCGTTGCCACCCTAATGATGGTGGGTAAGCTGGGCGGCTTCCACTTCAACGACTCCAAATATGGCGATGATGATCTGACAGTTGGGGCACTGAAGCCTTATCAGCTTTTCTTGATCTTCAACGAACTGGTGGATGGCATGGAAGATCCTAGCTCCTCCAACCCTTATCCAGCATGGATGATAGATGCAAGTCATAATCTCAAGGATCCTATGGAGGACCTTTTGCAGTCGCTGGAAGCGATCAGAATCGCTTATGCACAAGCTTTATTGGTGGATAGGCAAGCGCTGGAAGAGGCTCGGGAGAATAATGATCCCACCCTGGCCCAGGAGATTCTGCAAAATGCCTATAGGACCGACGTGAGACCTTTACTGGCAGAAGCCAGAATACAAGCTGACGGTGCATTGGATCCGATCGGGGCGTATAGAAAGCTGAATGTGCGCAAAGAACTTATTGCAGCGCGCGGTGCGAAAAGCATTTCCACCGGCTTATAAATTTAAATCATCCTTTACCCGCCTTCAGCGGGCAAAGAAAGAATATTCCGGCAGTCCATTCCTTACTTTTGAAAAGGGTTTAATAGGTTTGAGAAATTTTCTTCGTAAAAAGAATGGGAAGGATTGCCGGTTTTTTTATTCCCCGGAGGGGGGAATTCATAAATATAAAACCAATATGCCCGTACCAGTAATAGCCATATTTGACATAGGAAAGACCAATAAAAAGTTCTTCTTGTTTGATGAAAATAGTGTGGAAATCAAGCAGGAGTATTTTAAGATCCCTCTGACCGAGGATGAAGACGGTTTTGAATGTGATGACTTGGAAGTGCTGACAAGCTGGGTTTTATCGACGGTGGAGGCCATTTGCCAGTCCCCGGAATATCATCTCAAAGGGGTGAATTTTTCTACTTACGGCGCATCTTTTGTCCATATTGGACAGGATGGAAAGCCACTGACTCCCTTATATAATTACCTGAAAGAGGTGCCAGAAGAGATCTTTGAGGAGTTTTACAGGAGCTATCCCGAGGAGCAAAATAGCCTCGAGACAGCCTCGCCTTCACTGGGCATGCTCAATTCGGGCCTTCAACTCTATTGGCTAAAAAAGACGCAGCCGGAGCTATTCGACCGGGTGGTTTATTCCCTTCATTTCCCTCAATACCTAAGCTATATATTTACTGGTATAGCCGTTAGCGAGCCCACCTCCATAGGCTGTCATACGCGGTTATGGGATTTCGAAAAGGGTAAATACCATCGTTGGGTGGAGGATGAGGGTATCAGCAGGGTATTGCCAGAGCTGGTTCCCACCGGGCAGATGTATCCGGTGGAATTGTGCGGTCATGCGGTGGATATAGGCGTGGGCATTCATGATAGCTCCTCTGCCTTAGCCTCCTACCTGGTGCGCGAAAGAGATCCGTTTTTATTGATCTCTACCGGGACCTGGAGCATCTCTCTTAATCCCTTCACTCAGGATGCACTGACCAAAGAGGAGCTGAATAGCGATTGTCTGAATTTCCTCAGCATCAGTGGAAAGCCTGTAAAAGCCTCCAGGTTTTTTATGGGTTATGAATTCAATTATCAAATTGACCAGCTCAACGGGATTTTTGGTAAGCCTGAGAAGTATTATAAGTCCATTCTGCCAGATGCAAAAATTTTGGAGGAGATAAAATCGGGTAAGCAGTCCTGCACCTTCCATCCCAGGCATATTGCTGATACCCCCCTAGTTCAAGGCTTATTCTCCGGGAATAATTGGAATCCAGAAGCTTTTGGAAGCTATGAAGAGGCTTATCATCACCTGCTGTGGGGGCTTAGCTTGCTGCAAGTGGAGTCATTGAAAATGGCTCAGGGAAGCGCCGAAATATCAAAAGTGTTCGTCGATGGAGGTTTTGTCCATAATACGGTGTTTATGGACCTGTTGCGGTTTTATCTGCCGGATCACGAACTGATATTTTCTGACTTACCACTGGGCTCAGCCTATGGTGCAGCTTTGGTGCTGGAGGCAAGTGAAAAGAAGGTGGTCTGATAGAGGGATATTCTTCTTTCCGTTATTCTCCACTTTTGGCCCTATTGGGTTTTAAATGTGCTACTCAGCAAAGCCGTAAAAAAGCATTGTTTTTAAACGAGCTCTTAGTGTCTGCTTTTGGTAGAAGTGCAGGCGTTTTTTCTCTATTGACAATAAAAAAAAGTCAGCCACAATATTTCTATTGCAGCTGACTTTGGTAATGGGAAGGAATTATTCTTTCACCTATTCTCTGATAAGTACACCTGGGTAAAAAGTGCTATCATCCAGATCCATATTTAATTCTAGAAGATGATTTACCAGTGCAGCCACATCGGTGAGGTGCATTTCAGGGATGTTTACCCCCGCCTTGATGCTGGCACCATAAGCGACGAAGCCTGTTTCTATTTCGTCAAAATCCGGGTAAAAACCATGTGTTCCACCGCTGGCAGGCCCGAGGGCGGCGCCATTGGAGCTGGAGGAGCAGGATATTCCTTTGATAGGAGCCAGGGCAAGAGCAGCAGTAGGATCAGCACCTATTTCGTCTAGCTCTGCGCGGTCCACTACTCGGAAGAGGTTCTTATACTTGGCAGGGAGGTTTTCCAATAAATTATTCACCTGATCCAAAGTATTCTGATCCTTAGGATCTTTGAGATGCAGGAATGCGGAGGCCCCAGAGGTGTGGAAAGTGGCTTTCCAATCGCCACGATCCTTGGCATCTTCCATTAGTCCCGCTTCCACGAGCCATACATTAGGCTTCAGGGCGCTGTGGATATCCACAAATCCATGGTCACCAGTGATGATAAAGGTCGTTTGATCAGCGATTCCAGCTCTTTCGGCAGCTTCCTGGATTTTCCCTATAGCACGATCCACTGCGGCTATGGATTTCCTCACCATGGGTCCATCGCGGCCTTCCTCATGTTGGAAGTGATCGGTGGCGATAAGGTGAAGCGTGATGAGATTGGGCTTATACTTTTCTAAGGTATAGGCGGCCATCTCTCCCGAGCGATCTTCCCTATTGAGGTAGTCACCGTTGAAGGTGGTATTATTCATCTTACCAAGGACCTCAGTTTCCATTTCCTGAAGGAAGCCCTTTGGTGTTTCTTTAGAGCGCATGGATTCTATGCGGCCATAGCCTCCATCCAAGGTCCAGAATTCAGGGATATTATAGTCGATCGGTGCATCCACAGATACCGGCCAGATAAAACTCGCCGACTTCATTCCGGCCTCGCGGACGGCGGACCATAAGGTAGGCGCTTGGATCTTCTCGTATTCCCAATACCATCTTCCAGTCTGTCCCTCCGGCTCAAAAGGCGCATTATAATAAACGCCATGCTCTGCGGGGGTGGTGCCAGTGATGATGGTGGTGTGAGAAGGGTAGGTGACGGAGGGGAATACCCCCGTCACACCTTCTGACTGTGCACCAGCGGCTGCCATCTGGTGCAGGTTTGGCGCTGGCCACTTACTTTCTCTATAGAAATCAGGTCGGAATCCATCGATGGATATTAGGACCACATGCTTAGTCTTGCTTTCCTGCGCTTGGGCAGTGAGGCTCCCCCATAGGAGTAGCCCGCAGATTGCGATAATTTTACTGTTGATTATATTCATGAGTTAGATTCGATTAGAAGAATACCTTAGCAGAAATCTGCAGCTGGTAAGGAGTACCACCCGGATAAGCAACCCCTACGTTTGAATTGATATTGTAGGTGTACTGGGAGCTGGCAGGATCAAAACCAGTGATAGTGGTTAAGTTCTGATTGGAGAGGTTCTTAGAAGTACCCCAGTTTTTGCTCAGCAGGTTGGCCACATTGAAGATGTCACCACCTAGCTCTATGCCCTGTCTCTTGTTTGGGTTAAGGTAGAATTTCTTAGAAAGCCTAAGGTCCCAAGTTCCATAATAACCATTGATTCCGCCGTTTCGGGTAGCAACCTTCCCTAGGTTTTGCTGGATATAATCCTTTGCAAGGTTATCAGGATTCGCTAATACATCATTCATATCAGCAATGATATTCTCTGGAAGTGCAGCATTATTTGGGTCAAATACATAGGCCAGGTCATTGGAGCTTACGAAGTCTCCATTCACGTTTCCATTTACCCTGAGTGAGTAGCGGGTGCCGCCGATGCCAGAGTAGCGTACGCCTAGCTTGAAGCCCTTGAAGGAAGGCAGGGTACCATAAAATACCACCTTGTTTCTGAATTGAGAATTGGAGTAATTCATCATGCTGAGGTCTCTCGGATCATCGACCACCATCTGGAAGAGGGTTGCACTATTGGCCACGTTGCCGTTATAGGAAGTATTGTCCTTGGTGTCATTCCAAGTGTAGCTGAAGCTGATTTGGCCATCTTTATAGTACTGGTACGTACCATCGATTACCACGGTGAAGGTATTGTTTTTGCCTTCGCTTACCAGCTCCAACACTCTGCCTAGCTCGTCTGTTTTACGACCCTGAGTCCAGTCTGCCGCGCCATTGCTTGGGTTGATTGATTCAGTAGGTACATATACGCCACGGTCGGCCTCATTGGCGAGACGGAAATAAGGATCGTCCACCATATTGCGGTCGATGTACATATAGTTATTTCTTGCCAGAGACATGATGAAATTTGCTCCCATTCTGAATCGGTCATTGAAGATTCTATTATACATGATATTGGCCTTATAAACAGTAGGGATTTTCAGGTCCTCACTATTCATATTGATGGTGGTCATGGTGTTGATGCCCGGCTGATTTAGCAGGTCCACACCCGGAGCGGTGGATGGATCTTCTCTATAGGACTCAAAATCCGGAACCGGCACATTTTCTCCAGTTACGTCGATCGCAAAGATCTTTGTCCCGTCAAATTGTAGGTTGTTGATATCCGAATAATTGTTCAAGGCTGAGCCAAATATACCGCCACCTACTCGGATGATATCACGTTCCTGCTCATTGATATCCCAGGTAAACTGGAATCTTGGCTGTACCTGGAATCCACCCGCTGAATGGTCTGTGCGTAGGCCCAGTTCGTCAAATACCGTCTGGTTAAAGGTCGGCTTATTCAGGTATTTGGTATAGTCTGCTCTTAAGCCTAAGATTAAATTCATGCCATTACCTAGATAGGTTTCTCCTTGGCCATATATCCCTGTAGCGAAGATATTCTGTGATACGGTAGGGTCTGTGATGGCCACCTCTCTTGCATAGCGATAAGGTGTCAAATTGTCAAAATTGTCTAGTCCAGTGAAGTAGAATCTACCATTAAATTCACTGGTAGCCAGAGAAGTCAGATTGTTTACCATCATGTCCATCCCGAAGGTATAGTTCACATTGCCTGAATTATAGTACAGGTTATTCACCAGTTGGTACACATTGGACTTAAATCTCTCTGGAAGGTAACGCTGGCCACCTAGCTGGATGGTGGTGTTTACATCGCGATCGTTCACCACGGACTCCACACGCTCCACGATGGCTCTAGGGATATTTGACTTAGGAAGCTGGTCGTTTGGACTGCCTTCGTCAAGCGTATAGAGGTACTGTAGCTTCAGCTCATTGGTGAGTTTATTGCTGATTTTAGTTCTCAAAGAGGCCATTAAGCTATTGGCTTCGGAAAGGTGGTTACCGTAAGTTTCGAAGAGCTCGATAGGGCTATTATCGCCTACACCTTGCTCATTGAAATCTCTAGAATAATTGTTTCTTACCGTCAATAGATTGGAATCATTGATCTGGTAGTCTAGTCTTACAAATGCCGTATGAGAATAACGTAGCTTGTCAAAACTTCCTGTCTGAGGGCTGTCCGCCACTCCATATTCGCCTCTGGCGATGCTGAGGTAGCGATCGAGAGATTCCTGCGAAAGATTATAGCGGGCTTCATCCTCTGTAGTTCTGATATCTGCTATATATAGAGGCCTAGCGTCGCGCTGACCGTCATAGGCCACGAAATAATGCAGCTTATCCTTGATGATTGGGCCACCTAGGGTAAGGCCATATTGCTGGATAGCAAATTCATCTTCTCTCTTATTTCCACGAGTATCATAAGGACTGGACAGCCAGTCCGCACGGTTATAGAAAAAGGCAGATCCTTCCAGCTGGTTGGTGCCCGATTTGGTTACTGCACTGATATTACCACCGCCACTTCGGCCATTGGTGACATCATAATCATTGGTGACCACCTCAAACTCCCGGATGGCTTCCATGGAGATCGAAAATGGACCTCTATTGGTCGCTCCGCTGGACACCGGGCTCTTATTGGTCATTCCATCAATGGTGTAATTGGTGGAGGAATACAACTGCCCCAGTAGATTACCCCCATTACTTACTGGAGATAAGTCGGTCAGGGAGGTAAAATTCCGGCCGTTTACTGGCAGGGAGGACATAGCATCGGCGTCCACCGCTGTGCTGGAACCAAAGCGGTCAATATTGTTCTTTAGGGAATTGGCAGAGACACTTACCTCCTCCAATGTGGTAGCTTCCTGACTAAGGCTGATGTCCACCCGAAGGTGATCCCCTTGGTTAATGGCATAGCCGGTGATCTTCTTCGTGCCATAACCTAAAAATGTGCTGGTGATGGAGTAGTCAGTTCCCAATGGGATCTGGGTAAACTTGAAATTCCCGGAGATTCCAGAAATTGTGGAGGCGGTAAAGCCCGTTTGGCCGTTTTTGACCGTAATGGCAGCTCCTGTGAGCAGTTCTCCACGCTCATCACGGACTGTTCCGCTGATGGTACCCAAGGTGGATTGGGCCTGAGCGCCAATGATGCTGAATAGCATCAGGACTACATAAATCGTAATCTTTTTCATTTTAATTAAAATAAATTGGTAAAAGATTGAATGGTTTGTGGCCAACGAAAGGACTTCTAGGCAATTCATAAGGCTGTCGACTCTAGATGGTCTTGCGCCTTCAGCGCAAAAAGGTGATTTGCCGAACCCTTTATATATTTTGCCTTTTATCCGTTTTGTGGACCATTTTTCATGATTTTTAGGAGATTAAATATTTTTGTACCATCCGCTAAAAATTATGAAGTGCAAATAAAAAAATAATAATTGTGCTATTTTTGATTAGAAAATTAACTTTATGTAGTCCTTGTCATGAGGATTTAAAAAAAGGGTAACCTACGTTTTGATGTTTTGATATGGACGGATGTTTTTTTCGGATAAATGGTATTTGATTCCATTCGAAAGGTGTGAAGCTGTTAATAGAAAGATAACTTCGAAATACTTGCAAGGCTTTGCAAAAGTTATTTTCATTTTTTATATCCACTGGCTCTCGTCAAAAAAATGGAAATGAGAGCTTGAGAAAAATATTCCGGGTTAAGAGGAATTCTCTCAACCCGGAAATGATAGTTAGACTTTAGGTCTTTTTGCTTGCAATTTGATATCGATCAGGTCCGCCACTTTTATAGGTTTTTGGCTCTCGATGCTTTTCCTAGCGGCGATGCCAATCAAAATGGACATGGCTCCATCTCGTGTTCCCGCTGACTGGCGATATGGGTCAGCCATATCGGGGCTTTTGAATAGCTTATCCTTCAGACGGGTGTCCCCGCCGCCATGTCCGCCACCGCCATGCGGAATGGTGATGATCTCAGATTCACCAAAGTTTTTGGTCAGCCTGATTTCGTCTGCCGGCTTGGTATCCCAAGGTTGGCTTTCCTGTATCCACGCTTCCAGTCTGCCTTTGGTGCCATTGAAAGCGATCCGGTATCCCTCATATGGCGAATAGGTGGTGAGAGAATAGCTGACTTGTACATTATTCATATACCTGATCTGCACGGCCATCTTATCATAGATGTCGATGTCCTCACGATAAACGCAGCCATCTCTTAAGTAACCATCATATTGCTCATTATCGGTATAGAGGTCGGTAAGTCGCTCGCTTTTGGTGATGTCCCAGTAGAAATCACATTGCTCCTTATGCGGGCAGGGACGGCAGTTGGTATGACGAAATGGACCGTTTTTGCCGTAAAATTCTAGTTTCCCATAGGCGAATACCTCCTCAGGATCGGAGTCCAACCACCAGTTGAGTAAGTCAAAATGATGCGTGGATTTATGGACCAGCAGGGTGCCTCCCTTATCCCGGTAGCCATGCCATCTGCGGAAATAAGAGGCGCCATGGTCAGTGTCTAGGTACCAGTGAAAGTCCACAGAGGTTACCGTGCCGATCTCGCCACCATGGAGCATCTCATATATTTTTTGTCGATGCGGGCTGTAGCGATAGTTGAAGGTGACGATGACCTTCTTTCCCGTCTTCCGCTCTGCATTCAGGATGTTTTGGCACTTTATCTCATCGGTGGTCATGGGCTTTTCGGTGATCACATTGGATCCTGCCTCTAGCCCCTTTATGATAAACTCATCATGGGTGCTGTCCATCGTGGTGACGATCAGCACATCAGGCTTGGTCTCTGCCATCATCTTATCAAAATCCACAAAGGTGGGGCAGTCCGCACCTATATACTCCTTGCCATAGGCCAATCTTCCGGGGTTGATGTCGGATAGTCCTACAAACTCTACCTGGTCAGCATATTCCTCCAATACACTTTTTCCAAACATACTGGTGCCGCGAATTCCTGTGCCCACTAAGGCGATGCGTAATTTTTGCCCCTTATTGCTATGCAAAGCCAGGGCTTCTGCTATTGGGTGAATGAAAAATGAACCTGCAGCCATGACCCCTGCACGGCTGATAAATTTCCTCCTTTGAGGATCTTCTACTTGATTTGACATGTTATTTTGAGCTTTAGGTTATTGCTGGTTTAATATAAGGATATGATGGTAGAAAACTGTACTGATCTTTAGGGTAATCCACCAATGGCCTTATATTATTGGTAATGGAAGCTTTTCTCTTTCTTTTATAGAATAAATAGACTTGATATTCAATTTGTAATGATTAAATTGTCATAAATAATATTTGAATAGATCAATTTTGTCAAGGTATTTTTTATCCTTGGACTTTTATTCCTCTAATAATGATTGTGGGGATCGCTATGAACTGGCGATGCTTATGGCCTTTCGTCGCAGGGGCTTTACTTTATTGTTTGAGGCATTCATCTGAGGGTTTGGGAAATGAATTTTATACCAAATAAAAATTGCCATGTTTAGAATCTTTTTGATAGCCAGTATGCTGTGTTTTATGGCTGGCCCGCTGTTGGGACAGGAGCGTTTTTTAAGTGTTCAGTCTGCGGACAGTCTGGCGGGTAAGCCGCGATTTAGCAGTAGCCTTGGGGTGAATATGAAGCTTAATGGATATTTGGACTTGTTTGGGGGACTTCAGGATAGTGAAACCTTTAATGTGGGCAGCATCAATGTCTTTGGTCATGATGACTCCAAGAGTCTGAAGGTGGACATGTACCAGACTCAGATCAAATGGGCCACAGACCTGATGCTGCCTGATGGACGGATGATCCAAGCGCTGGTGGAGACGGATTTTTGGGCGGGAGAAGGGGCGCTGCGGTTGCGGAGGGCTTTTGTAGAAACTACCCACTGGCAGGTGGGGCAGAATTGGAATAATTTCGGAGATGAGGTATTATGGCCCAATATAATGGAATGGGAAGGCCCTCCCTCCGGCGTGTGGCAGCGTACCCCTCATGTCAAATACAAGAATACCTTCAGAAATCCAGCCTTGGTTTATGAGCTTAGCTTGGAGGCTCCCATCAATGAGCTGGATCACTTTGAGGAGGTGCAGCCCTTTCTGGAAGAAGCCAATCAGTACATCCCTGACTTCACCGCCGCCTTTAAGGCCAGGCAAAGCTGGGGGCATATTCGTCTGGCTTCTGTATGGCGGTCTATAAGGTATAGGTTGGATAGTGAGGATGGGAGTTTTTTGGGTTATGGCTTTAGTCTTTCTGGCATTCACAGAAATGATATTAGTAAAAATAATTTCCAATTCCAGCTAGTAGGAGGCCAGGGAATTACCGCCTATATGACCAGCATTACGGGACAGGGATATGATGGTTTTCCTTCTGAGGATGGCACGGTAAAAGCCACTCCGGTTTTTGGCGGGTGGACGAGCTATGAATATTTCTTCACCCCTAAGTTTCATGCTAATATGGTCCTTGGCTATACCCGTTTCTTTACCAAAAATTCCGACCGTTATTTCCTATTTCCTGAGGAGGATATCAGTGAGCTGTACTTAGAGGGAGATGTTTACCATATGCATTATTATGGGATATTCAATATTATGTATGAGCCTTATGAGCGAATGACCATTGGCTTAGAGATGGATTATGGGGCGAAGAGACTTTCGGCAGATGGCTTGGTGAATGGCAACTTTATTGACCAATCAAAAACCCGTGATGCCATGCGGATCAGCTTTGGCTTTATGTTTTATTATTGATATGCTTTAGCTAGGCTGGTTTAGAAGGTTTTTATTGAGGCAAAAAAAAAACCTTCTACGGAGGTAGAAGGCTTTTTAAACATCCAAAACAAACAATTAACCAATTAAATTTCCTTCTTCATCCCATTGTGCCAGGGTATGTCTGGTATCTGGGTCCATATAGATAGGAAGATATTTTTCTTCTAATTTAAATCCATGTTCCGCCATCACTTCATCAGGGATTCCCTTCCAGACGTTTGGTGTATTTCCTTTATAGTCTAGGTCTTTGAATCCTTCGGGAGAGGTGAAGAAACCTGTGGAAGTAAGATTCCTTAGGGTGTTGAAGAATTTCACGCCCCTTGCCATTTCTGGCTTTGCTTGATCAGGATAAGCGATATCATCGATTATTTTAATTCTTTCATCTTCGGAGGCTTCCATATAGGCCTTGCCATAGCGATCCTGCGCTTCGGTGTCCAGCCACATCAGGCCACCACGCATAGGGGTTTTATAGTAAGGCATATCTTTCACGATAAACTCAATGAAGTCAGGCACGCCAGCTTCGGAGGCACTTCCTGAGGTTTCATCCTTAGGGATAATGACGTCCACCAGATAATTGAGCTTTTTCATTTCGTCCTCTGTGAAAAAAACGTCCTCCTGGAGGGCAGCATTTTCTGCCAATTCCTCAGGAGTACGGCCCCATTTGGTCCCCTCTCCGATGGTGGGAGCATGCAGGGTTTCTTTTGGCGCCTCCGGACCGCAGCCGGTCATAAATATCCCTGAGGCCAATGATCCTGTAAATAACAGTTTTAGATTTTCTCTTCTATTCATGGTTCAGTAGGTTAGATATTTTTCTTTTTCATTTCTCCGACGATGAAGTCAGAGGTTCTCCAGGCTAGGGCCAGGATGGTCCATGTTGGGTTTTTGTCAGCTTGAGACACAAATGGTCCACCATCCACCACGAAAAGGTTTTTGCATTCGTGAGCCTGACAGTTGGAGTTCAACACACTAGTATTAGGATTATCTCCCATTCGGGTGGTACCCACTTCGTGAATGATTCTGCCAGGAGCATGAAGACCATATTTGGAATCTGGTCCTGCTTTCTCACCCATTAGTACAGCCCCCGAATTGGTAAGTACCTCCTCGAAGGTGTCTTGCATATGCTTGGCTTGATTGATTTCCTGATCTGTCCAGTTATAGTTGAATTTGAGTACAGGAATACCGTATTTATCGACGGTGTTATTGTCTATTTCGCAGTAGTTTTCATATCTGGGGATACTTTCACCACGGCCAGACATACCCACCATCGTACCAAAATACGATCTGATGTCCTTCTTAAGACCGGCACCATAGCCACCATTTTGGCTAGGCTTACCAAATTCATCGGTGATATACTTACGGATGGTGTCCATTCCGAAGCCAAATCCATAGCTAGGCATGCTCATGCCGCCCCAGTATTCTATATGATAGCCTCTGGCAAAGTTCAACTTGCTATTGTCTAGCCACCAAGGTGTATAGACGTGCATTCCACCTACGCCATCTTCATTGTACTTCTTCCTACCCAGGAGGTCAGGGATAAAGCCCATTCTGTCGGATCCAGTGGAGTCATGCAGGTATCTGCCGACCATTCCGCTACCATTTCCCAGTCCATCAGGGTGATTGGAGGATTTGGAGTTGAGCATGATTCTCGCTGATTCACAGGCAGAAGCCCCAAGGACTACCACTCTGGATTTCAGCTTATATTCTTTCATATCCACTTTGGAGATATAAGAAACGCCAGTGGCCAATCCCTTCTCGTCAGTGGTTACTTTTCTTACCATTGCATGCGTGTACAGGTCCACCTTGCCTTTTTTCATGGCTGGCTTTACCAGACAGGTGCCGGAAGAAAAATCCGCATAGGCCTGGCAGGCTCTGTTACACTGGTTACAGAAGAAGCAAGCGCCTCTATCATTATTGATCGGCTTAGTGAGTATCGATAATCTTGATGGAATTACCGGTACATTCATTTTGTCCGCGCCTTTCTTGATGAATAATTCGTGGAGACGTGGCTTTGGCGGGGGAAGGAAATAACCGTCTGGTTCATTGAGAATCCCTTCCTTGGAGCCAAATACCCCAATTAGTTGATCGACTTTATCGTAATATGGCTTGATATCCTCGTATCCGATAGGCCAGTTGTCTCCTAAGCCATCGATGCTTTTTCGTTTAAAATCATTCGGGCCAAATCGTAGGGAGATCCTTCCCCAGTGGTTGGTTCTTCCTCCTACCATCCTTGAGCGGAACCAGTCAAACTCCGTACCTTCGGTGCGTGTATAGGGCTCCCCGTCTATGTCCCAGCCACCTATGGCTGCGTCAAAGTCTCCGAATGGACGATTACGGGTGGAAGCGCCTCTTCTTGGAGACTCCCATGGCGGACGCAGCTGCGTGCGGTCTTCCTCTTTGGCAGGGTCAAAATCCCCTCCAGCTTCTACCACTGCCACCGAAAATCCGGCCTCTGACAAAATCTTAGAGGCCATGCCCCCTCCGGCTCCAGAGCCAACGATGATTACATCATACGCCTCTCCCGGCGATTTTATTTGAAAACTCATAATTGATTATTTTGAAATTGTCTCCTAAGTTATTCTAAAATTTTCAATAAGAAAAGCCTGATTTATTATGTTTTAATTTAGGCATTTTTTGCCATAGTCGGAAGCTTTCTTTAGTACTACGAAGCTTTTGAGGTTTTTCTTAGGGGGAAAGATACTAAATATTATTGAAGCTAAAAGGGTTTAGTCATTTTGAATATGACTTCGATTTCATATGTATTTTACACTATTTTCAAGAATGAAAACCCTTATTTGCCGTAATTGAAAATTAACCAAGTGCATTTTATGAAAAATGTAAATCACCCCGCGCCTTGATACTTTTTTGTTCCCTCTGTATTAAGATTATATAATATGAAATCATCCGAAACTTTAAAAACGTTTTACTTTCACCAATTGTCCTTATCAATGCAAATTTTGAAAGCACTGTCCCTTCTAAAGTTTTTTGATTTTTGATGAAATGGGACTTAGTCCTGGATTGATAAGAGAAATGACCTTTATAGAAGCTTTTACTTTTACCTTCTAACAAAGAGGTCTAAGATTCTTTTTTTGGCTAAAAAACGCTAAGAGTGATCCTTGCCTGAGGCAAAGGTCACTCTTAGCGTTTTGCACTGAGGCAAATACTACTTTAGTATTATTTATTGGGGAGGTAAAATCCGGCTTAGGATTTCTCCCTAACGATGGGTTCGAGATATTTCCACACCGTTTTGGCAATGATCTTATGTCCTTCAGGGGTAGGGTGTATGCCATCCGCCTGATTGAGTTTTGGATCTCCGCCCACACCGTCCAGAAGGAAGGGGATGAGCACCAGATCATTGTTTTTGGCAAGAGCGGGAAACATATCCCTAAATTCTTCACTGTAGGTTTTGCCCATATTCGGCGGGATTTGCATTCCTGCCAATACGATTTCGGTGGCAGGGTATTTGGTCTTTACCTTATCAATAATCTGTTGGAGATTCTTTTTGGTTTCGCTGAGGTCTATGCCTCTTAGGCCATCATTACCGCCCAGCTCAAGGACGAAGATGGCAGGTTCATCTTCCATAAACCAATCGATACGAGTAAGGCCGCCAGCGGAAGTTTCTCCGCTCAGGCCTCCATTGATCACCTGAAAGTCCAGATTTAAGGTGTCTATTGCGTCTTGCACCAGGGCGGGGAAGGCTTCCTCTTTTTCTACCCCATATCCTGCCGTCATACTATCGCCGAAAATCAGGATGGTTTTCTTCTCACTATTTTGCTCAGGAACGATCTCACTGCCCTCCTGAGTCTCATTATCGGTGGTGGCGGTACAGGATAATGACAGCATACTTATGAGAAATAGCGCCAAAGGAAAAAGATAAAAGTTAAGTTTGTTCATAGTATGAAACTAATTGCGATGAATTTACGATTTATATACTTATGGTTATTTCGCAGGTCATTGATTGAGGGTGCTTAATATTACCTTAATAACAAGAACCATGCGAGGCTTCCAGCAGGATAACGCCATATGGAAATCAATTGTTTTTGATTTCATGGCAAATTCTTGCGAAGAGGCTCAAAACTATAAGACTAGAGGTGCTGAGGTATAGAGGAGGGAGAAATGGAAACTATATACAATATTAAAGAAAATTTATGACAGTACTCAAGGTGGATAAGGTGAGTAAAACCTATCAAAGTGGCAGCCGTCAACTCACGGTTTTAGATGATATTAATTTTTCGGTAGCTGCAGGCCAAAGCTTGGCGATTGTAGGTCCTTCAGGAAGTGGGAAAACCACCCTTCTTGGGCTCTGTGCGGGGCTGGATCATGTGAGCGCTGGCTCCGTGCAGCTCGCTGGCCATAAGCTCGAATCACTCAATGAAGACCAGCGTGCTGAGGTTCGCTCGCAGGAAATAGGCTTTATATTTCAGAATTTCCAACTCTTACCCACTTTGACCGCTTTGGAAAATGTCATGGTCCCGATGGAGCTCAAAGGCCAAAAGGACGCGATGAAAGTCGCCAGGGAACTCCTCGCTAAAGTAGGCCTTGAAGATCGATTGACCCACTATCCGAGCCAGTTGTCGGGTGGCGAGCAGCAGCGGGTGTCCATTGCTCGCGCTTTTGCCAATAAGCCAAAGATTCTCTTTGCAGATGAGCCCACGGGGAATCTGGATACGGACACCGGCGAGATGATCGAGCGGTTGATTTTTGACCTTAATAGACAAGAAAATACCACCCTAATCATGGTCACTCACGACCTGGAGCTGGCCGCAAAGACGGACAGGATTGTACATATGAGAGGTGGAAAATTAGTCAGTGATAGTAATGAATAAAGCAGGATGGATATTTAAAATGGCCTTTCGGGACTTCAAACAGAATAAGGCGAAACTTTTCTTGTTTGTATCCTCCATCGTCATCGGTATCGCTGCTCTGGTAGCGATTAGTTCTTTCGGAGATAATCTAGTGAAGGACATCGACTCTCAAGCCAAGGAGCTGCTGGGAGCAGATTTGGTTCTGGAAAATAATAAGCCTATTGGGGATCAGGATTTGGATTCTATAGCGATTGACCGCGCTTCGGAAGTGAATTTTGCCAGTATGGTAGCTTTTCCCAAATCCGGCGAAAGTCGCTTAGTGCAAGTCAGAGCGCTGGAGGGAGCATTCCCATTTTACGGAAAACTCGTCACCGCCCCGGAAAGTGCCGATGAACTTTTCCGTAAAGGCGGTAAAGTGGCGCTTGTGGAAGAACTTCTGATGAACCAATACAGCATACAAGTGGGCGATGAGGTGAAAGTCGGTGACCTGATATTTGAAGTAGTAGGAGCCTTACAGGAAGCCCCTGGCCAAACGGGCATTACCGCCACCGTGGCGCCAGTAGTATATATCCCTAAATCCTTTGCCGAGGAAACTGGCCTGATTCAGTACGGCAGCCGACTGGAATATATGGAGTATTATAAGTTTGCTCCTGAGGTCAATGTGGAAACCTTAATAGAACCTTATAAGGAACTTTGGGAAACGGAGCATATCGATGAAGATACGGTGGAGGAGCGAAAGGACCGTACCGGAAGATCATTCGCCAATATGTCTGATTTTCTGAGTTTAGTGGCTTTTGTGGCCTTGCTGTTGGGCTGTGTGGGCGTGGCTAGCGCAGTGAACGTTTTTGTGAAGGAAAAACTTCCTTCTGTGGCCGTATTACGATGCCTTGGCGTTTCCTCACGAGATACTTTCCTGATATACCTCACACAGATCGTAGCGATGGGCATGCTCGGATCTCTTGCTGGCGCAATTTTAGGCACCCTTGTCCAATACGTATTGCCTCAGGTGTTTGGAGAGTTTCTTCCAGTGGAAGTTACTGTGGGCATCTCTTGGTCTGCCGTTGGTTTTGGCGTGCTGACTGGAGTTTTGGTATCTGTATTATTTGCCCTGCTGCCATTGATGAAGATCCGTAAGGTGCCTCCAATGATGACCTTGCGCCCTTCCTCAGACAGCCTCAGCCTAGCTCAGGACCCCATGCGATGGGCTGTATTGGGTCTGATCGCAGTATTTGTGCTGATCTTCAGCTGGGTGCTTTTGGGTGGATGGAAGGAAGCCGCAGGTTTCTCGGCGTTTGTGGCAGGCGCTTTTGGTATGCTCTGGTTTGTGGGGACGGGGATCATGTGGTCCATTCGACGATTTTTGCCGCTTACCCTGCGCTACCCCATTCGGCAGGCCCTCGCCAATCTCTACCGGCCAAATAACCAAACCATTTCATTGATAGCGACTATCGGCCTTGGCACCGCCATGATATCCACCCTATTCTTTGTCCAAAATCAATTGCTCGATCAAGTGCGATTTGCGGATAAAGAAGATCAGCCCAATATGCTGTTTTTCGATATACAGACTTCTCAAGTTACTGAAGTAAGGAAAGCAGTGGAAAACGAGGGCCTGCCCATTATGCAAGAGGTGCCCATCGTCACCATGAGGCTGGAGGAGATCAATGGCGTGGACAAATCCGAAAATGATGACCTCTCCGATGAGGTGCGTAAATCCAGGGGATTATACAATAGAGAATTTAGAGTCACGTATCGTGATAGCTTAATTTCCTCCGAATCGCTGGTGGAGGGTCAGTTGCATACCTATCAGAATGATGGCGACAGTATTTTGGTGTCAGTAGATCAAGGGTATGCTGACCGTACAGGAATTGAGATGGGGGATAAGATCCTCTTTAATGTGCAGGGAAGACCTCTCACCACTTATGTGGGGAGTTTTAGAGAGGTGAATTTCCAGAAGGTAAGTACCAATTTCCTGGTGTTATTTCCTGAAAATGTCCTTGAAAAAGCCCCTAAGTTTCATGTCATCATTACCAAAACCGAAACTGACCAGCAGGCCGCCGACGTCCAGAATAGGATCGTAAAAGATTTCCCCAATATCTCTGTGATCAACTTAGGGATGATAGTGGATACCCTTGAGGATATCCTGGGCAAAATCAGCTTTGTAATCCAGTTTATGGCTTTGTTTAGCATCTTGACAGGTGTATTGGTGCTGGTGAGCTCGCTGATCATAAGTAAATACCAGCGAATGCGCGAGAGCATTTTGCTGAGAACACTCGGAGCAGGCTCGGGAACGGTCAGTCTGATCAATACCCTCGAATATTTCTTCCTGGGTAGCCTGGCCTCCCTGAGCGGAATTTTACTTTCCTTTATTGCCACGGCAATGCTGAGTGTCTTTGTATTTGATTTTCCACTCAAATGGGCCTTTGGGCATGCCGCAATCATTTATCTTGCGATCACCGGATTGACTGTCCTTTTAGGTTGGCTGAATGGAAGAGGGGTATTGAATAAGCCTCCCATGAGGATATTGAGAAGTACTTCCTGATCGATCAGTAGCAGTTATTAATGCGATTCCTCGTCCTAAGAATGGATTAAGGGGACTAAAGTTTCAGTTTGAGGTGGAGATAAAAAAAAATCTTCCTCAAACTGAAACTTTTTTTATATTATATATGTATATACATTTATTGCTCAAGTATAAGAAAAAACTATGAAGCTAGAGGAGGAGATCAAGCAAAAGGAATTTAAGAGTGAGTACAATAAGGCAGTGGTGAATTTGCATTTTACCCAAAGCTATTTGATTACCTTTCAGGCCAGGCTATTCAAGCCTCATGGTGTTTCTCCTGAGCAATATAATGTACTAAGAATCTTGCGCGGGCATCATCCGGAGCCCATTACGGTGAGCTCTATCCAGGAGCGAATGCTCAATAAAATGTCCAATGCCTCCCGACTGGTGGAGAAGCTAAAGCAGAAGGGCCTGGCAGAGCGCAAAGAATGTCCCAGTGACCGGAGACAGGTGGATATTACCATTACCAGCAAAGGCCTGGACCTGCTGGGACAGCTCGACGAAGAAATTAAAAATTTTAACCATTCGATCATCAAACTTGATGAAAGCGAGGTAAAACAACTCAATGATTTACTGGATAAATTAAGAGGCTAAAGCTTGAAATAAAAAATTTTACCCAAATGTATGTATATACATATAATGTCTAAACTTAATTATTTAACTATTAAACAAAAATAATATGAGCACTATCAAATGGACCATTGATCCCACCCATTCAGAAATTAATTTTAAGGCCAAGCACCTAGTAATTTCTTCCGTAACAGGGAAGTTTAAGCAATTTGAAGGTCAGGCAGAGGCAGGCGCAGAGGATTTTGACGGCGCCAAAGTATCTTTCACGGCGGAAATCAGCAGCATAGACACCAATCAATCTGACCGTGATGCGCACCTTAAGTCAGCGGACTTCTTTGATGCGGAGAAGTATCCTGTATTGAAATTTGAAAATGGGCTGATCGAGAAATCAGGCGGTGACTATAAGCTCAAAGGGGAGCTTACGATCAAGGACATCACTAAGCCGGTGGTATTGGATGCGGATTTTGGAGGTATAGCAGAGGACCCTTACGGAAATACAAAGGCGGGATTTGAAATTGAAGGTAAGGTAAATCGGAAGGATTTTGGTCTGACCTGGAGCGCCATCACCGAGGCGGGTAATGTGGTGGTAGGAGATACCATCCGTATAATGGCCAATGTGCAATTTGTGAAAAACTAAGGTATTACCGTAACGATAAGCGGGAAATAGCAAGGAGCCTATGACTGAGGAGTTCCCAAGCGTCAAAAAGAACCTTAAGACTCAGAGAAATTCAATTTAATAATCAATAGAAGCCTTTCAGATTACTGAGAGGCTTCTTTGCTTGCTTTGTATTTTTTCCAATATAGACCTGGAAGAATGAGTGCTTTAAGTTTCCAGCTATTTTTTTCATTGATGCTCAGGTTTTCATCCCGATGCACGGCATTATACATCATGGAGGCCATGATAGCGTGAGCAAATAAGAGGATAAATAAAATCGCGTAAAGGATAAGTTCTGTCATTATTATGCTGGGTTAGGCATCAGTTTGCGGTGAATTTAGCATTTTTTATTTTTATATTGACAAGGCAAAGCAGCATCTTTGGTTTTGTTGATTCATAAGACAGTATAATTCATGATAAAAATAGGCTTAATAAGGGAGGGCAAGATCCCGATGGATAGACGTGTGGCTTTCAGTCCGCAGCAGGTACAGACGCTCAATACTCGGTACCAGGGCAAAGCAATATTCGTGGTTCAGAGCAGTTCGGTCAGGGCATTTAAGGACGAGGAGTATGCCGATTTGGGCATAGAGGTGGTGGATGATGTCAGAGACTGTGAGGTATTGATGGGGATCAAGGAAGTGCCCATTCCGTCGCTTATTGAGGGGAAGACCTATTTTTTCTTTTCGCATACGATCAAGGCTCAGCCCTATAATAAGGGTCTGCTGCAGGAGGTTCTTGCTAAGAATATCCGATTGATAGATTATGAGGTGCTGCGTAGTGGAGGAGATCGTGTGGTGGCCTTTGGTCGCTGGGCAGGTATCGTGGGAGCATATAATGGCTTATGGACCTATGGTAAAAAATCCGACTTGTTTGACCTGAAGAGAGCAAGAGACTGCTTTGACCTGCAGGAGCTATTGCAGGAAGCTAAGAAGGTCCAGTTACCTCCCATCAAGATGGTGATCACCGGAAATGGTAGAGTGGGCAATGGGGTGAAGGAGCTATTATTAGCCACGGGCATCAGGGAGGTAAGTCCAAAGGACCTGCTCAATACCTATTATGAGGAGCCGGTATTTGCTCAATTAAGCATGGAGGATTATAACCGACGGAAGACCGACGGTGGTTTTGATAAGGCGGAGTTTTATAGCGAAGCCGCAAAATATGAAAGTCATTTTCTGAAATATGCCGAAGTTAGTGATATTCTCTTTGCAGCAGCCTATTGGGACCCTGCGGCCCCCCGGTTATTTACGGAGAAGGACCTGCTGAGTGATGAGTTCAATTTGTCTGTGATCGCAGACATCACCTGTGATATCAGGGGTTCCATTCCCACCACCGTCATGCCGAGCACCATTGCTGAGCCGGTATATGATGTGGATCGGGAGACTATGGAGGTGGTAGAGGCCTTTGGAGAGCAGCATAGTATATCGGTGATGGCAGTGGACAATCTTCCCTGTGAGCTTCCAAGGGATGCTTCTGAGGATTTCGGAAGACAGTTGATGGAGAAGGTTATTCCAGCGCTTTTGGAGCATGATGTCCATCCCGTGATAGAGGAGGCTTCCATCACCAAGGCGGGTCAACTGACCTCTTATTTTGATTATCTGTCCAGCTATGTGCAGCCGGACTAAAAGACAGTAAATGAAAATCAACGAATATCTAGAGCATACTATGCTCAAAGCCGATCTCACCGACCAGGACATCTCTAAGCTGGTGGAAGAGGCGCGCAAATATCAGTTTGTAGGCGTATGTGTCCCACCATTTTGGGTGAAGCGTGTGAAGAGGGATTTGGAAGACCTACCCGTACAAGTGGTGACCGTGATTGGTTTTCCACTGGGCTACCAGATGACCGAGACCAAGATGGCGGAAGCCAAAATCGCCATTCGGGATGGGGCGGACGAACTGGATTTGGTATGGTCGATTACGGCTTTTAAGTCAGGGATGAACTGGCCGAAAATCGAAATGGCTAAGATGGCTGAATTATGCCATGAGTCGGGGAAGGTCCTCAAGGTAATCGTGGAGACGGCTTATCTGGATACTGATGAATTGCGTCAGGCCTGCAAGATGGCCACAGATGCGGGAGTGGATTATGTGAAGACCAGCACAGGGATGGCTTCCTCAGGAGCTAGGTTAGAAGATATACGCCTGATGCGCGAGATCTTGCCAGCGGGAGTTGGGATCAAGGCCAGCGGGGGGATCAGCACCTTGCAGCAAGCCCAGGATTTTATAGCAGCCGGTGCCGACCGTATAGGGACGAGCAAGGGGCATATGATCATGGAAGAAATCCGTAAGTAGGAGCTGAGGCTAGTGGGGACTAGAGGTGGAATCCACCTGCTCCACTTGGTCGTTATTGATTTTTAGATCTCTGACATCATCATTTTTATTGAAATAGATCAACATAAATGGAATGATAAAGAAGGCCAGCAGGATATAGGCGATACCGATTGCTTTTTGATCTGCTGCTTTCTTGCCAAAATACAAAGCGAGTTTCACAGGGATATTACGGATGGCCGGAAATGGAAGGAATATCACTGCGCCCACAAAGTTGAATAGGAAATGGACCAATGCGATGGCAATGGCGGCTTCAGTCTTAAAGACGGCTGCGATGGCGGCCGTGATGGTGGTGCCGATATTGGCTCCTATGATAAATGGAAAGACCTTGTTTAGGGCGACCTTTTTGGTGGCCACTGCCGGCACAAGAAGTGAGGTGGTCACGGTGCTGGACTGCACTGCTGCTGTAAAAAATACTCCATAGGCAAAGCCCCTGTAGGGATATTTGAATATATGCTTACTTACTTTCTTGAAGTTAGAACTTACGAAGGTTTTATAAACTGCCGAAGAGAGGATTTTTATGGAAATAAATAATAGGCAGACACTGATCACTAGGGCAATTATGGGGAAATTGATCCATTCGATAAGCTTGATACTTAGCGAGCGAGTGAAAATAATACTGTAGGAATAATCATCTCCCGCAGGTGAATTGGAGGAAAATAAGGCTTCGGAAGCAAATATCGCGACCTTGCTCACCAAGCCAAAGTAATATTCCAGCGGCAGGAGGATGATCACTGTGATGATATTGAATAGATCGTGCAGGATACCGGCTGAGATGGCTTTCCGAAATTCTGCTTTCTTCATGATATAGGTGAAAGAGACGAGAGTGGAGGTGATGGTGGTGCCGATATTAGCGCCCATCACCAAGGGTACCGCCTGCATAATGCTGAGGTTTCCGGAGGCTACCACGGCCACGATCATCGCGGTCACGGTGCTGCTAGACTGGATCAGTGCGGTCATCAATAGACCAATAAATAAGCCTACAAAGGGGTTATTGGTTGCCATGAAGATTTCATTGGCCACCTCATTATTAAGATTGAGCAGAGATACCGTGAGCAAATCTATAGAGATCATAAATAGCAAAAGAGCAAAAAGCATCTGCGCCGCTACTTTCCAGTGATAGTATTTTGATTTCTTTTCGGGTAATTCAGTCATTAAACTCAAAAGCTCTAAAGTATAAAAGCCTAATTTAGGCTAATTCACAAAATAAGTCGAATACAACCAAATAATTTTACAAAACATATGAAGGTTTTGTTAACATTATAAAATGGAAAAATAATTATAGAAAAACTTACCCATATTTTATTTGCGTATTCTTGGTCATTTTAGGATTTCGTTTTGCAACTAAAATAAAATGAAGCATATTGTGGCATGTTAAGCCTTTATTATCGAGGAGCGCGGGATGATTAACAATTTCATAATACGCAACTCTTATAAAGTTATTTAACTTTGTCCCCGAATAAAAAAAACGCCAAAACTAAATCTATGGCAAAGCTAAAAGATCAAAACATCAATCAGGACGCATTATCCAAAGCTGCCTATTCACTTTTTGATTTTACCAAGAAAGAAAAATCCTTTTTACTAGTACTGTGTATTTTGGTGTCTATTGCTGGTTTTATCACCCAATATACCTATGCAGCGATGTGGTTTGGATTTTCTTTGGCCGCTTATTCGGCTATTGGGAATGACAGTATTCAGACCATTGGTACCTTCATCGCCTCCAACCAAAAGAAAAAGTGGTATTGGTTGTGGTTTTTTATGGGGGGAATATTCGTAGTCACAGCAATTTACAGTTGGGTAACCTATGGCGGAGACGTGAGTTATCAGCGTCTTCACGTGAAAGGCCTGGACAAGGCCCCACAGGAATTTGTATTCTTACAGTTGGCAGCGCCGATTGTGCTTATGGTGATGACCAGGCTAAGAATGCCTGTTTCTACCACCTTCCTGCTGCTAAACGTCTTTACCTATAAGGCGGGTACCATAGCAGGGGTAGTTCAGAAGAGTTTGATAGGCTATTTACTGGCCTTTGTGATCGCCATATCCGTATGGTATGTCCTCGAGAAATTCGTGACAGGCTACCTTAAAGGGCAAATCAAGAGCTATTGGTATATCCTTCAGTGGGTGACTTCGGGGACCTTATGGGCCTTATGGCTCATGCAGGATGCTGCCAATATCGCGGTATTTCTTCCACGAGAACTTAATATCTACGAATTTATCGCCTATGCTGGCTTTATCTTCTTCGGAATGGGCTTCCTGTTCTACTTTAAGGGAGATCGAATACAAGGGATAGTCAACGAAAAAACGCAGGTTACAGATGTAAGAGCTGCCACCATTGTGGATTTTGTCTATTGTATCCTTCTATTTTATTTCAAAATGTACAGCAAGATGCCAATGAGTACCACCTGGGTATTTATAGGTTTGCTGGGAGGTCGTGAGATAGCGATCGCCATGGCGAAGTCTAAGAAGCTTAAGAAGCGTAAAGCAAGGCTCTTTAGAGCATTGATGATGGCACGAAATGATGTGGTAAAAGCCTTTATCGGTTTGGTCGTTTCACTGGTTCTCGCACTGGTGATCAATGAAGGCGTAAGAGAAGAAGTCATGAATTTGATATTCAAATAAAATTTTAAAGCGGCAATAGCCGCTTTTTTTTTGCCTCATTTTTAGCCTATTGATTGATAGATAATGCCGGGGCTTTGTACCGCGGATTATTTCCATTAACTTCATTGGCCAAACAGCAGGAAATGGAACTGTACACACCGGAATACTTTATGAATGAGGCTCTGAAACAAGCTCAGATGGCATTCGAGGATGGAGAAATCCCCGTCGGAGCCGTGGTGGTCTGCCGAAATCGCATCATCGCCCGAGCTTATAACCAAACTGAAAGGCTAAAGGATGTCACTGCTCATGCAGAAATCCTCGCTATTACCGCCGCATCAGGAAGCTTGGGCGCTAAGTACCTCACCGAGTGTGAGCTATATGTTACCCTGGAGCCCTGTATTATGTGTGCCGGGGCGGGCTTTTGGTCCCAGATGGGCGCCGTCCATTATGGAGCATCCGATCCCAAAAGAGGATTTAGCAGGCTTGCAGAACCTATTTTGCATCCCAAAACAAAAGTGTCCAATGGGCTTTTGGCGAAAGAGGCTAAAGACCTTATTGATCGCTTTTTTCTAAAGTTGAGAAAGTAGGAAGAAGCTAAGCTTTTTTAGAACTCTTTTGGCATAACTTTGGTTGTTTAGGGTGAAAGATTTTATACCGAAGTATTATTTTAAATGTTTAACCATAAAATTTTATAAACAATGGCTTTCGAATTACCAAAACTACCGTACGACTACAATGCATTGGAACCAAATATCGATGCTAAGACAATGGAGATCCACTACACTAAGCACCATAATGGCTATGTAACTAAGCTGAATGATGCCGTAGCAGGAACTGACCTGGAAGGTAAAAGCCTTGAAGAGCTTATGAAAGTGGCAGGATCTAATGCCGCTGTGAGAAATAATGGTGGTGGTCACTTCAACCACTCCCTTTTCTGGACTATCCTTTCCCCTAACGGTGGAGGAACTCCTTCTGGTGACTTGGCTTCCGAAATTGATGCGAAGTTTGGTTCTTTTGACAAATTCAAAGAAGAGTTTGAAAAAGCTGCCGCAACTCGTTTTGGCTCTGGCTGGGCTTGGCTTTGCGTAAGCGATAGCAAAGGACTATGTGTATGCAGCTCTCCAAATCAGGACAATCCACTGATGGATATCGCTGAATGCCCAGGTACTCCTATCCTCGGACTTGATGTATGGGAGCACGCTTACTACCTAAACTACCAAAACAGAAGACCAGATTATATCTCTGCTTTCTGGAATGTGGTAAACTGGGAAGAAGTAAGTAAAAGATATGCAGCGGCCAAATAATTTAGCCGTTCACCAATAAATTAACTGATTAGGTTCTGGAGCATAATGTGTCCAGAACCTTTTTTTGTGCTCATTATCGTACGGTATTTTTGTTCGATTCCGTACAGTGTTCTTAAAGTCCTGTCTTGTAAAATGCTCTTTAATAGCTATTTAAAGTATTTTTTTGATAATGGCACTACATTTTCAATAAAGATCTTGAATCTAATAAAATTTGATCCTTATCATGAAAATTCCTCATCAACTCTGTATTGCTATCTTTTCATTTTTTCTGCTGTCCGCAGAGACCCTCGCTGAGCAAGGCGCCAAAATCTCCGGAACGGTGATCGATGGTTCTGGACAAGCCATCCCATTCGCCAATATTTCTCTGCTGGAAGCATCTTCGGAGCGATTGATTACAGGTGTGGTTTCCGATGAGCAGGGTGAGTTTCTCCTTGAGACATCAGCCAGTCCTAAGCTTATCGTTCGGGTTTCTACCCTTGGGTTTAGCGTTTACCAGTCGGATACTTTCCAGCTCCTTCCCGGCAACCATAAGAAGATGGGGGCCATTCAGCTAGAGGAAGAAGCGACTGCCCTTGAGGAGGTGGAAGTGCGAGCCAGCCGTCCCGAAGTAACCATAGAGGCCGACAAGACCGTGGTCAATATAGAAGGAACGGTGATGGCAGAGGGTAGTAATGCCCTTGATGTGGTGGGAAGATCGCCTGGTGTATATGTGGATTCTGATGGTAATATCAACCTCAACGGTAGAAGTGGGGTGGTGGTCATGATCGATGATCGCCAGACGTATATGAGTGCCAAGGAGCTGGCTAATTTTCTGAGATCCATGCCTGCGGATAATATTAAGAGCCTCGAGGTGATCAATAGCCCCTCAGCAAAATACGATGCTGAAGGTGCCGCAGGGATTATAAATATCCGATTGAAGAAGAATGATAGCGATGGCATCAATGGAAATCTCCAGATGGGAAATTATTATAATGGCCGACATGCACCGTTTGTAGGTGGGTCTCTGAACGTCAGGAAAGGGAAATGGACGACCAATGCCAGTCTCAACTATAACTCTTGGGTGAGGAATGCAGACCTAAGCATCATCAGAAGGTTCCAATTGGAAAATGGCCCTTCGGTATTCGATCAGGATGCTTTGCTAAAAATGGGAGGTAATAACGTCTTCTTTACCGGAGGTGCGGATTACCAAATCAATGAAAAGCATAGCGTGGGGGCTACTTTCCAGGCCAATGATTATAATGGCAAAGATGATAATACCTCCCTGACCACTGTCACCAATCCGGACAATCAGGATATCAATTACCTCTCTTCTTTAAATGATAATAGCAATACCAATAAAAGGTTTTTTACTAATATCCACTATATCGGCAATCTTGATACTCTGGGTACCAAACTATCCGCGGATTTCGATTATACTGCCGTGGATGGTGGTGGGCTTAGCACACTTTCCAACCGCAATTGGGTAAATGAGGATTTGACGGGAGGTACTTATGGGCAGATCCTGACAGACAATAATATGAACTATACCATTCTTACTGCCAAGGCGGATTTCACTAAGCCATTGAGCGAAAAGGCTACCCTGGAAGCAGGACTTAAAGGGAGCTGGGTAGAATCAGATAATCAACTTATGATCTCAAAAAGTGAGGAAGATGGCCCCTTCGTACCTGATGCCAATAGCAATCACTTTATCTATAATGAAGATGTATTGGCAGCCTATACTTCGCTGAAGGCTCCCATAAATAAAACTTTCAACTTCCAGGCAGGGCTAAGACTTGAGTATTCCAATATTACGGGAAATTCAGTCACCCTGGAGCAGGTGAATAAGCAAAAGTATGTGAACCTCTTCCCTAGTCTATTCCTGCAACAAAAAGTGTCTGATAAGTATTCCATCAATTATACCCTTAATAGAAGGATTACCAGACCTAATTATAGAATGCTAAATCCATTTGTTTTCTATATAGATCCGCTGACTGTGGAGGAGGGTAACCCCTATTTGAAACCGCAGTATTCCACAAATTTTGAGATGAGTCATGTCATCAACAACGCCTTCCAGTTTACCCTAGCCTATTCACGGAACATCGATTCCTTTGGTCAGGTGATGATGCAGGATGATGAAACACGTAAGACGGTGCTGCAGGTGCAGAATTTTGAAAAATCTGATGATCTGAGCCTTAGGATAATGGCTCCTCTGGAGATCGCCGAATGGTATAGCACCTCCAATATGCTGCAGGTCTATTATAAGTCCTACCAGTCTCAGCTGGGTGAAGACTTCCTGGATATCAGTCAGGTCTCGTATATGGCACGGACCCAGCATAATATCACCCTGCCTAAAGGATTTAAAATCGAAGTCGCCGCATTATACCTTAGCCCCTTCCTGGAAGGTCAGCTAGAGCTGGATGGCTTTGGTTGGGTGGATGCTGGAATCACCAAATCCTTCAAGGATGATAAGTTCAGCCTTACCCTCAATGGAGATGATATCTTCAGAACGAGAGAGGTTACTGGTCAGGTAGAATTTGGGGATATCAATACCCAAATCAGACAGTATAATAATCAGCAGGCGGTACGTCTGACCTTCAACTGGAAGTTTTCTAAAGGGGAGAAATTCAAAGTCTCCAACAGAAGTGGAAGCACTGAAGAAAGAAATCGCTTAGACTAAGGGTGATAATAACGGAAAATTTAATTTTGGTTTAACATCAAAAAAAGCAGCTTTTTTTAAGAGCTGTTTTTTTGTTACACTTTCACCCAAGCACTAATCCATGGTTGATCCTCACGTTTCGTGCCCGAGGCTCACTTCTATTTTATATGACGCTTATCAGGATCAATAGTATTTATCATTATTCATTATATCCTGAGGAACTAGTGTGGCTTGATCAGCGGCCATTAGCCCGGCTAAAATCGGGAAGCTGCGGTGTCGCTAATGTCGGTGTCCTTTATAAACTCAGCTGCGCATAGGCTGAGGAGAGGTATAGTGTGTCATCGGAGAGGCTTGTGGGTGCCGTGGCCTTTGGTTTTACTGCTGCTGCCTTATACCAGTTGCCATTTACCTTGTGGAAAATCAGCATTTCCTTGCTGTATTCTTCGGGGGCGTATTTATCTATAATAATAAAGGCGTACTCATGATCATCCCAAAATACCGGCCTCGATATTTCATAGAGAAATTGTGGCTTGCCTTCGTTGCGAATATGTTTTTTGATATAGGAACTGTTGCTTTTGCTTACGAGTTGCAGGCCAATTTCATTCGCTTTGAGGCAGGAGAATTTGATAGGTTTATAGTTCTTTTTGGAGCATAAGGCTTGGGATTTAAAACTAATTATTTCTTCCTTGACAGTGATGCCTAAATGGGTAAAACTCAATAGCTGCCCAGGACTGGCTTTATTTTCACAGAAAAGCTGATTGATAGAGTCCTTCCAGAGGAGTCGAGATTCATCGATCAAAAACACTTCGTGTCCATTCGACAAATGCTCCTGCATATAGGTGTCCAGTAAGGCGTAAGTTTCCTGATTGTCCTTAATATGGCAGGAAGCCAGGAAGGGAAGTATGACTAAGAATACTAGTATGTTTTTCATAGCTGCGGTCTTATTTGATTTCTAAACGTTGACTATATGGGCTGTATTAATCTATCTGCTGAAGGTAGTATAGGGGATGCTGAAGATTAATAGTAATGAATTAAACTTTGCCTGTGGATGGCTGGCCGAAATGCACCGTTGATTAATTGTGATTTCTGGGTTTGTATTTAGTTAAATACTATAATTGAGAAACATACTATTTAATTTTTAATCCCACAACTAATCAGCTACGCATCCCTACGCAAAAAGTGAATTATATAATAATTTATTTTTATTGTACTAAATAATCCTTAAGATCTCCTTTTGGGATAGGGATTTGATAGAAAAAAATAATGGGCAATGCCCAGCTCGGCATTGCCCATTATAGAAAAGACCAAAAGGGATGGCTTGATCTTTTTGAAGGTTCAAAGAGATTATTTGAAATGATATAGGAAAACCAATTTTCCAGTAAAGGCGGGTTTTCGCTGATCTTTTATCTCCAATTTGATCTCCATCTCGGTTTTTACAGTTCCACGGAGATTGGTGATATTTGCTAGTTTGGCATGAAGCCTCACTTCACTATCCACCACGACTGGCTGTGCAAAGCGCAAAGACTCTATTCCGTAGTTTACTAACATAGTAAGGTTGTTTACCTTCACTATCTGCTCCCATAGATAGGGGACGATCGATAGGGTGAGGTATCCATGAGCGATGGTGTTTCCGAATGCACCTTCTTCCTTGGCTTTTTCTGGATCGGTATGGATCCACTGATGGTCTAAGGTTGCATCTGCAAACTTATTGATTTGGTCTTGGGTGATTCGTAAGTATTCTGATACTCCCAGATTCTGACCAATATGTTTTTCAAACTCCTCGAAACTATTGATTTCTATTTGACTCATTACCTAAATGTTTTATTCAAATGACGAATATACTGAAAAGGGAGGAATTGTGAAAAACTGAATCCGAATTGCCTCCTTCCCATCTTTGCGGCCTTGGTATTAAGTGAACGTTTAATTGTCGGGTTTTTCTTTTTTTATGATATAAATCATAAAGAAATCGATGGCGAAAAAATATGGATTTTTTAATTCTGCTAAATGCATTTATCCAATATTTCATTCCTTTAATGTACAGATATGACTCATGTGTTGTATTATTATTAATTAATATTGGCTTGTAAATTTCATATATTTTATTTTACTTACATTTTATTTTAGTTTTAAATGGCGCAATATGTTCAATATTTATAAAGTAAAATTTACTATAATCAGGCTGATTTTAAGTATTATACTACTATTTGTAGTTAATATATTAATTTTTGCACAAACAGTAAAAGTGGAGCCGAATATTTATTCCCAATTGGAGTCCTCTTTAGAGATTGAGCTCATGGAGGATTTTAAGGTGATGACCACTTATAGGGAGACGATTACTATTTTGGACAAAAAAGGTCTGGATCATGCCATTATATATATAGGCTACGATGGGCTTACCAAGATCGCGGATTTTGAAGCGGAGATTATTAATCCTCTTTCCGGAAAGACCCTCGAGAAGTTGAAATTGAAGGATCTCAAGGATTATTCTTTGACCTCCAGTGGAAGCGTATTCGATGACAATCGGGTAAAATATTTTCATTTACAATCAGGGCATTTCCCCATTCAGCTGAGCTACTCTTATACTACTCAGCGGGAGGGGAATTTTAGTCTTCCACGCTGGAGGCCCCAATTTTATTCCAATCAGCTGGTAAAAAAAGCCCAGTTGAAAGTGAAATATCCAGAGAAAATAGGTCTTAAATACCTGGAAAAATTCCTGGACCAAAACCCAGGCAAGGTAAGCGAGGGAGGAAAAAGTAGCCTGCAGTGGAACCTTAGTGATCTGATAAGAGAGGAGGATTCTGATCTGGACAGTTTGCCTATGGTGAAGCTGGCGCCTAATCAGTTTTCGATGGAAGGATATGCCTCGGATATGAACTCATGGGAGGGCCTAGGTCGATGGATAGCTTTGGTGAATAGAGGACGGGATGAATTGCCAACAGAGGCTAAGACCCTTGTCAGTCAGATGACCGCGGGTCTATCGACCAAAGAGGAAAAGATAGCGGTGCTCTATGACTACCTACAGGAGAACTATCGCTATGTGAGCATTCAGCTCGGTATAGGCGGCTTACAGCCTATGGCGGCCTCCGATACTTATCGCCTCAAATATGGTGATTGCAAAGCCCTGTCCATGCTGATGCTATCCCTGCTCAAAGAAGCAGGGGTAAATTCAAACTATACGCTGGTGGAGGCGGGAAGGGATGCGAAGGATATAGAGGTGGGTTTTCCTTCAAACCAGTTTAATCACGTCATCCTTCAGGTACCGGACGAGCGAGATACGCTTTGGCTGGAATGCACTTCCAGTGTTCTTACGCCAGGTTTTCTGGGGGATTTTACCATGAACCGCCATGTCCTGGTGGTGAATGGGGAGGACGGTTCCTTGCATAAAACGCCAGCTTATAAATCCAGTAAATTCAATACTATCACGAATGAATCTACCGTCACCTTACTCGATAATGGGATGGCTACTATTAGCCAAAGCAAATCGCTGGAGGGCTTTGCAGCGCAGTTTTATATGCAAGTAGAGAATGGTTATGAGGAGAAGGATGTAAAGAAACTAATCTATATGGACCTGGGACTTACCGGGGCAAGTATCCTGGACTATAAGCTGCGCACGGAGGATACTTTACAGATTCCTCAGGCTTACCTCACGCATAATACACGCATTCAAAATTATTATCAATCGACGAGCAAGCGGATCATTATCTATCCCAAATATCAGAAAATTGATATCAGTGATATTCCTAATGGATACCTCGCCTGGGTGGAAAATATGCGCTTTGACTTGCCTGGTGAAATGGCTGCTGAAAGCGGATTTGAGCCCTTGGAGGTCGTTCATGACAGTTATGATTACCATAGATCAGTCGTGGTGTCCGGGACTGAAATGAAAGTACAACGCAAAGTGAATTTTCACCTGGCGGAAGGCCTGGATGAAAAGCAGCGGAAAGACCTGCTAAAAGAAGTGGACAAATTAGATAATCAACCAATATTCCTACAGAGATGAACTACTACTCACCTACTACTAGAAATCTGTTCTTCCTACTAGTTTTCCTTGGACAGACCCTTTCCTTCAATGCATTTTCTCAAGATTTTAAGATGGGAAAATACAGCGAAGAAGATAAAAGCCTGACTTCCTGCTCTTTTGAACCCGATGCGGGTGCCATGGTGCTGTCGGAGTCTGGTATTAGCTATTTCAGTACGCAGAATCTGATTACGGAGATACATCGGAGAATTAAAATTTTCGATGCTGCCAAGGCGAAGGATCAGGCTGATGTATCAATTAAATTTTATGCTGGTGAAGACCGAAATAATACCACATTCAGTAACCTGAAGGCTCAGGTAATGAATGTTGAAGATGGAAAAGAGGTCATTACCAAGATTCCGAAGTCTGATATTTATGAGACGGATCTTGGAGATGGTTACCGTGAGGTGGTTTTTAGCTTTCCTGAGTTTAAGAATGGCTCCATCCTGGAGTACGAATATAAACTCTACGCCAAAGCTATTACCTACCTGAACGGATGGACCTTCCAGAATAGTATTCCCACCTTATATTCCACCTATTCGATAGATATCCCTGAGCATTTAGATTACCGTTTTTTGGGGCAGGGAGGAAATTTTGTGAGAGCTAATATGAACCAGGAAAATAAATATGGGACAAGCTCCTGGACCCTAGAGAAACTCCGCTCCTTCAGGGAAGAGCCTTATATGCATAATTATGTGGATTACCTGGACAAGGTGCAATTTCAGCTTGCTGGCTATAAAGACTTTAGTAATCAGGGTTATTATACCTCAGTATTGACCACCTGGCAGAAGCTGGCTGATGAGATTTTTGAAATCGATGTCTTCAATTCTTATTATAGAAATAGTGGCTCTTATAAGGATATGGAAGAAATGAAATTTGAAGGCGAAACACCTCAAGAACGCGCAGAAGCCATTTATACGTATGTGCAAGATAAGTATACCCTGAATGATGAAAGAGGTTTCCTGCCTGATAAGAAGCTCAAAGATGTGCTATCGAGTAAAGTCGGAGGATCTACTGAGCTTAACCTTCTTCTTTTGGCGCTTTTGCGAGCAAATAATATTGAAGCCTATGCGATGCTGATCAGTACTCGTGGAAACGGCAGAAGTCAACTGGTGCAGTTTCCCTTTGTTTCTCAATTTAACGATCTGATTCTTTCAATTAAAATAGATGATAAAGATTACTACCTGGATCTGTCGGAGGAGGATATGCCTTTCGGCTATCTGCCTTTGGACTGTCATGTGAAAGGCGGATTGTTGCTGGACCAGAAGGTAAGTGATCTGTTCTCCGTTGACTTACCACATGCCTCTGGTACGAAGCAGATGATTAAAATTCAAGTGGATGGTGACTCATTACGCTTTGATGAGGTGGTGAGATTTGAAGACTATGATGGGATCAATTTTCTTCTAAAACAGTCCAAAAGTGAAAAGCCTGAATCTGACTGGATTAAGCTTAGCGATAACACCAGGATGAAAGAATACACACAAGAGGTCTCCAGAAAAAAGGTGATTCGAGCGGAAACTAAATTCAAGCTTTCCCAAGGGGTAGATCAAGGAAGCGACTTCCTATTGATAAAACCCATCTCCAATCCGAGATTTATCGAGAATCCCTTTAAGGTAGATGAGCGTAATTTCCCTATTGATTTCAATTATACCTTTGCGGATACTTATATAGCCAATATTGCTATTCCAGAAGGGTACGTTTTAGATGATTTCCCTGAGCAGACGGCCATGGTATTGCCAGGAGAGATGGCGAGGTTTCTCTATTCTCCAAAGCAGTCCCCGGATGGAAAATCCATTCAGGTTACAGTGTCATTCTCGCTCAATACCAAGATAGTTTCTGAGGAATATTATACCGAACTAAAATCCTTCATTGAGTTTTATGTTAAAAAGCTGCAAGAACCAGTGGTTTTAAAGAAAACTTCTTAATTGCTTAAATGAATAAGGGGACAGCGCCAGCGGCACTATCCCCTTATTTTATTTTTTTAATTTTAGTGATTGCGGCGCTTCATAATAAGGCTGTCCGCGGGATAAGTAGATTTCAACATGGCCATTTGTGATTTTGCCCAGTCTATTAACTTCCCTTTTTCTGCTTCAGTCAAGTTTGCTTCCTGATGCATCCCTAATTGCGTGTAGGATTCCAAAGGCATTTCGCCTTCTTCTATCATCTCTACAAATTCCTCAAATTTATGATTTTGTCTGGCAAGTGGAAGATTGGTGAATTCATCAAAGTTAAGGTGGCGCTTTCCATCTTCAATATGGCTATTCATCCACCATCCCACAGGTTGGATATTGGCATACCATGGATAAACGGTCGAATTGGAGTGGCAGTCATCACAGGCTTTTTGGAGGATGCCTTGCACATCCTCAGGTATAGCGTAAGCTTCTTTTAGTGGTGCTGGCTGCTCTGCGGAGACATTTTGCTCGGGACGAAAAAACTGAATGAGCACAATAAGGATGAGTAATCCCAATAAAATCTTCTTTACCATAATTGAGTTATTTGATTTTGGAGTCTAAAAATACAAAAAATGTTTGGCGCATGTGGCTTATCACCGTTTTTTTGGATGGGAAAATAGGTGGCATCTTTCAAAAACTATGGTTTGGAAGAACCTGCCTTCAGCTTTCTAACCCCGGGTTTCAAGGGGGGCAAAAAAAAGCTCCCGTATGGGAGCTTTTTTGGAAATAATTTGGAAGTCCTCACTCCCTGAAAAAATATGTCAGCTTTGAAATTTAATACTTGATTTTAATAAACTCCCCTTCTAAGGTAAAGTCGATTTCTATGCCATTCTCCAGCTCTATCTGCTGAATGCCCGCTTCTATCTCCCATTCTGTAATGGTATGACCAGCGAAGTTGGCGGCTATATACGCCCTGATGTTTTCAGGCACCACCTCGTTAGGTAATTTATGCATGGCATCAATGCTAATGATTTCCAGGTTTTTGTTAAACTCAAGTTGGATATTGTCCTCCAAAATGATGTCATAAGCCTTGGTAATGCCTTCCTTATCCTTGACCGCATGTAAGATGTCATGATCTGGAAAGTGCATTGTAATAAAAGATTTGATCTCTGCGGGAATTTCAGAATCAGTCAATACTTCTTCTATATCACATGAGGTCAATGAGCTAAAGCCCAAAGCCATTATTAATGCGAAATTTGATTTTGTATTCTTCATAAAAGATGTTGTTAGTATTACTGTTAATTTTTCAATAAACCTGTGGTGGCTATTGCTCTGTAATTCGCTGAGCAGTAAATCTTTGAGTATATACAAAAGTATAGGTCTTTTGCCTAAAAATTGGTGATACGTATTAGCTTAAAACATGACTTTTGTCATGTTTTAAGTATAAAACACCTGAAAATCAAGCTATTTGATGACTTTTAACAGGTAATTTGATTGCCTTAAAGCAAGTTTAAAAATAGGTCAAAAGGCCGTTTTTTTGTTTCAAAGTCCTAAAAATAGGCTATAATATACTAATTTAAGTATATTATAGCCTAAGTGATTCAGGAGGACTTTTCTCCCGTAGTTAGTACCTAAAGAATAAAATCTATTTTTCTGTAGGAACAGAAATTAATTGGAATTAATAAATATCATCTTCATTAAAATCCTCATCTTCAGGGTTCCCCATATCAAACATGCTGCTAAAGAGATCTTTGAATTGCATTCCTGTGTCGAGTACCTTTTTGCTCAACTGACTGTGCTCTGCCAGTCCGTGCAGGGCAAATTCCATATAAAATTCCTTTTCCTTTTCGGGGAGGCTCTTGATATGTTCGGTGGTGATATCCTCTAAGCCTGGCACCATATGCAAAGCATCCTTATAGGACTTATCATTTTGTGAGGCTAGAATATCCAGTTGGTTTCCTTCTCCAAACCAGGATAAGGGCAGGACATACGGATTGCCTTCTTTTTCTTTTTTCTTCTGTTCGGGAGTAGGGAAATATTGGGAGAATAAGGTTCTGATGGCTTTCCCAATTAGGTTATAAGCTACCAAGCCGGCCCCTTCCTGCTCTCCTTCATAGACCAATTCTACTTTTCCGGTGATTGCAGGAATGACGCCGATCAGGTCCGCGATCCTCACGACCGTATTGGTCTCATTATTCATATATAATCGGCGCTCAGCGGCAGACAGGAGGTTTTCATAAGCGGATATAGTAAGACGGGCAGACACCCCACTTTTTTCATCTACATATTCACTGCTCCGGGCTTCCACGGCGATTTGTTCGATAAGGTCTTTCATGATCTCAGGCACATGGATCTTGTCCAGCGGCTTCCCTGCTACCCGGGCTTCCTGTGCGGTGATCTGCTTGCCGATTTCGATGTTTTTAGGATAATGGGTGATGATCTGTGACTCTATCCTGTCCTTCAGCGGAGTGACAATACTTCCCCTATTGGTATAATCTTCTGGGTTTGCTGTGAATACAAACTGGATATCTAAAGGCAATCGGAGCTTGAAACCTCTGATTTGAATATCGCCTTCCTGGAGGATATTGAATAGGGCTACCTGAATTCTGGCTTGCAAATCCGGTAGTTCGTTGATGACAAAGATCGAGCGGTGGGAGCGAGGCACCAATCCATAGTGAATCACTCTCTCATCATTATAGGATAGCTTCAGCGTAGCTGCTTTGATCGGGTCCACATCGCCAATAAGGTCGGCTACCGACACATCAGGAGTGGCTAGTTTTTCCGTGTACCTTTCGCTTCTGTGCCACCAGCTGATGGGCGTATCGTCGCCGAGTTTCTCGATGAGTGCAAAGCCCTGATGGCTCAGGGGCTGCAAAGGATCCTCATTTAGCTCGGTGTCAGTAATCACGGGGATATATTCATCCAGCAGCAAGGTCATCTGACGCGCGATACGCGTTTTGGCCTGGCCTCTTAGGCCTAATAAATTGATATTATGACGGGAAAGAATGGCTCTTTCTATATCAGGGATGACCGTGTCTTCATAACCCCATATTCCCTCAAAGACATTTTGCCCCTCCTTTATCTTGACAATTAGGTTTTGACGGAGCTCTTCCTTGATGCTGCGGGAGCTATATCCTGCGCTCTTAAGTTCTCCTAATGTTTTTATTTTTAACTTTTCAGTACTATTCAATTGTTGGTAAGTCATGCTCAAAAGCGTTTAGTTCTATTTCGTCTATAATCTTCAAAAATCAAATGGCCCAGTCCCTTAAGGCTGCTATAATAGGCATTACCATTATTCACCTTGGTAAACTCCTGGACAAATTCCTTAAGGTAGGGATCTGAGGCAATCATAAAGGTGGTGACAGGTACTTTTAGTTTCCGACATTGAGCGGCCAGCTTTAGCGTTTCATTTAAGATTTTGCTGTCAATCCCAAAGCTATTTTTATAGTATTTAATGCCTACTTTGAGGCAGGTTGGCTTCCCGTCGGTGATCATAAATATCTGCTTGTTGGGGTTTTTTCTCCGCCGCAGCAGGTCCATGGCGAGCTGTAAGCCGGCCACCGTATTGGTATGGTAGGGTCCGACTTGAAGATAAGGTAAATCCTTGATGTCGATCTGCCAAGCGTCATTCCCAAATACGATAATGTCCAAGGTGTCCTTTGGGTAGCGGGTTTTGATCAGCTCCGCAAGGGCCATGGCCACCTTCTTGGCGGGGGTGATGCGGTCCTCACCATAGAGAATCATCGAATGAGAGATATCGATCATCAATACCGTGCTGGTCTGAGTTTTAAACTCATTTTCGGTTACTTCCAGATCATCCTCTGTGAGCAGGAAATCTCCCGAAAAACCGTGATTCACCTGCGCATTTCGCAGCGAATCGGTCAAGGCAATTTGCTCCAGGCTATCTCCAAACTCAAAAGGCCTTCGGTCGGTGCCTCGGTCATCTCCCAGACCCGTATGGGTACTGCGGTGCTGGCCGCCTTTGCCTCGCTTCAGCTTCCCAAAGATCTCCTCTAATGCGCTTTTGCGTATCTGCTGCTCTGACTTTCCAGTGATTTTTATCTCACCCTTCTGGTTGTCTTCTGTCAAATAGCCTTTTTCCTTGAGCTCATCAATGAAGTCCCCAATGCCATAGGAGGGATTGGTCATGCCATAGCGATTGTCCAAATTAGTCAGCCAACTGAGAGCTTCCGACACATCCCCACCCGTCATCGTCACCAACTGCAAAAAAATGTCTAGAAGGTTTTCGAAGGTGGTTTTGTTGGGGTCCTGGTTTGGGCTGTACTTTGTAAAACGGAATCCTTTCATATATGATACCTAACACGATTTGTACCTGGCAAGTTTAAACTTTATGTACTTTTTCATCAATCCCCCTTTTTTACTACTGGTCAAGAAATACTATTTCCTATACCTTAGATGACTTTTAGGGTACGATCTGAGCCTTTGCTATAATCAGTGGCCTTAGATCAGGCACTGATGCATTCACTCTTTCCTTTAGGGGTCTGATTAGGACCCAAGCTAATAATGAAAGGGGGAATACAAAAACGATAACCCCTGGCTCATCGGTCACCAAGCCTTATTATAGATTTCCTAGTCTAATAGGAATGCCTAAGCATTATTAGAATTTAACCTTTGAACCTTGATTATCCTCAATTCATCACTAATAATAATAAAAAGAATACAGTAGGAAGGACTTTGTTGGATGGAATTTTATAAATTTATTCCTTTCAGAAACCAATTGTTTTTTAAGTCAATGCACAAGAAATTTAAGATTTTAGGGAAAGTTCAGGGTGTTTTTTTTAGAAAGAGCACACAGGAAAGAGCAGGCGATTTGAATCTAAAGGGTTGGGTAAGAAATGAGGAAGATGGTTCGGTGATTGTATTTATCCAAGGAGGAGAGCAAGAGGTACAGCAAATGGCTGAATGGCTAAAGCATGGTCCTGAAACCGCTGATGTGCAGCAATTATTGCTATTGGATGAGGGTTATGACATGCCTTGCAAAGGCTTCGAAATTATATAGTGGGGGAGGTTATACGGTCTGAATTTCAGCTAATTACGCAGTTTTTAGCTTTAGTGCTCCTTTTCTTTTGACTACCTTGAGCTTAAAAAAGTCATTGACAAAACTCTTACATCTGTTTTCTGCAAATTCCGCCCTGTTTTCCCCATCAAAAAGTACAGTCATCCGAAGCATTGTTTTGACATATGATTCATGCGCTCCCAGTTCCTGGATCCACTGAATAAACTGTTCCTTCCAATCTTCTCGGTATTTGTCCAGATGACTCCTGCCATCAAAAAGCAATTCCAGTTGGTTTGACCCGAACTTATAGCGATATATTCCACTGAGTTGCTCATAAATTACCGCTATTCTATCCACAGGATAGTCAGAAGAACCGATGATCCTTCCATAAGTATCATCCACCAGCCCCAGAGGATTGTACAGCTGGGTATAGGATGCTTTCATTTGCTCCACCATTATCACCAATAGTTCCTCCTCCATCACTGACTGCGCCTGGCGAAGGATGTAGTTTTTGTCTAAAGGGAATAATTTTTGGATCATGATGTACTTATGGAATTAGCGTGCAATTTACGATATAATTATAATATAGAAAAGTGCAAATTCATATCTCTGCTTTTAAGAGTACAAAAAGTAGGTAGATTCTGATTGTTTTTCGGATATATAGCCAAGCTCTTCGACTAGGAATGGAAAGCGTAAGAGCGGTGGGACAAAAAAAATCCCTTGTCAGGATCTGACAAGGGATTTAATAGCTTAGCGGGCTGAGCTACTGCTGATGGTTTGCCCAAAGAAAATACTATTGAAGAATAGCTTATTGGTGCCAAACCAGAAGGCTCTGAAATTGGGGTCGTCCACAAAGCCAATTACCTTACCTCTTCCTACCGCAGATACGCGGATCATGGCGGTATTTTTCATTTGCTCCAAGTTAAACGGATAGACGTAACCGCTGGCCAGAGGACTATCAGTATATACCAGTGGATTGGCATATGGATTCTTGGAGGGAAGTAGGAATTGGTTGCTATTACGGAAGGTGTACATATCTTCCTTGTCATAGCCATATCCCAGAGGGTGGCTGAGATCCAGCTTCACCTTAAAGATCGCGCCCCCCGTTACCTTAGAGCCAAAATCATTGGATAGGTTCGCGTAGCTTTTTTGGATCGTGCTGTCTTTTTCGGTTTCAGTCTTGAAGGAAAATTCACCGATTTGCTGACTATTAAGCCATTCCAAAGCTCTGCCTCTGGCAATGATGGTGCCTCCGGCGCGCACCCAAGACTTGAGTGATTCCACCCCGGATTTGCTGATATTGCCATAACTTCCATTGGGAAGTACGATGACATTGTACCTGTTTAAGTCAGCGCTGTTCATCTCATCCGAGGGCAGCAGGGTGATAGGCATCTCAAGGCGCTGGTCTAGCAAATGCCAGATTTCACCGGCCTCATTGCTATACACTCCTCCATCCACCAATAGAGCGACCTCAGGTTTTTCCAAAACGTCTATACTTGGCGAGCCCATATTGATGCCACCCGTATAGCCCGTGTTGATGCCATGAATAGTGATTCCGGTAAGTTTAGCGATAGACTGAAGGTCTTCAAAGAAGGTCTGATCACTTACAGGCTGTCGGCCCTTATCCACCAAGATACTCCCTCTGCCCATGCTGAGGTCTCCAGTGATATCAAAGGCTTCATGGGCTAGGCGTAGATTATATCCTTTCTCCATCAGTTTAAACGCAGCCTTTGGGGCGTAATATTCGTTCCACTCGAAGGCATAGGAATAGGCACCGGCAGCACCATTTACCTTGCCTTGGGGCAGGGTGATGCCCTTCTTCACTTCCTCGACATTAGCGAGATTCAGGATGCGGGAGTTGAGCGCCATGAAGTCCATATCAAAGGCCATCGGTAAGGTCCAAGCCGATACATCATAGAATAGGCTGTCTTGAAAATCCGTCCGTGTCTCAAACATCCCCTTGATAAGGCGATATTGTGGCTGGTTTAGCGGAACGATAAATGCTCGGTCTGCCTTGAAGTCCAGCCCATTGATTTTGATGTCTTCTTTGAGGCTGTATAATTTTATATCATGGTATAAGATCATATCCGCCAAGTGGTAGGTACGGCCCTTATCCTTCGCCAGACCAAAAATATAGGCCTTATTGGTGTCTGCATCTGCATCTGACTTGGCATCTATATAGAAATCCCTCATATAACTATTGAGTTCTTTCCTCATGGCCACCGAGGCCTCAAAGGAGGACAGGGAGGCGGTAAACTGATTTCTTACCGTAAAAGCAAAGGTCAATGGGCCATTTACACTCTCCTGAAGGTGTCCTCTGGAGGAGGCTTGCTCAAATAAAATCCCCACTTGCCCCTGTACATCGGGGTAGGTGGATCCTTTACCATAGTAAAAGTCATCGTAACTCTCTTGTGTAAAATAAAGAGAGCCTATTTCATCCAGGTACTTTGCATGGTATTGGGCTATTTTTTCTGTCAGCTCAAAATTCTTGGCAGGGGTAAGCGGGTGATTTCTGGAAGGAATTCCTGGCTGAAAGAAGAAGGTGCTATTGGTGCCCATCTCATGAAAATCCAGGATCAAATTCGGTTTCCACTCCTGGATTTTGGTGATTCTTGCTCTTGATTCTGGATGCTGCACAGGAAGCCAGTCTCTGTTTAGGTCAAACCAATAATGGTTGGTGCGGCCTCTCGGCCAAGCTTCATTAAGCTCTCTATTATTAGGATCGCCATTCATATGAATGCTTCGATTGGAATTTACCCATGAGGAGAATCTATTGATTCCGTCAGGATTTATCCCTGGTTCCATCAGGATAATGATGCTTTTTAGGTCTTCCTCGATTTCATTGGCTGCCGCAAAGTGGTAGGCAGCAAGGAGGGAGGCATTTACCCCACTGGCTTCATTTCCATGAACCGAATAGCCCATATAGGTCACCACCGGCAAGGCTTCCAAGTCCACATTCCTAGATTCTGCAGGAATCCTTAATTGGCTCCGCTGGTATTTTATTGCATTAAGCTTGCCCAGATTGTCCCGGTGGCTTATGGTAAGCATCATTAAGGGGCGCTTCTCATAGGTCCTGCCAGTGACTTCCAGCTTGATCCTGTCAGAAGCTTCCGCCAGGGCCTGCATATACATATATACCTGATCATAGCTGACATGCCACTCTCCAATATTGTATCCAAGGACGGATTCGGGCGTTGGGATATCGGGATTATACGAGTAGCCAGGTTTAAGGTAATACTCTAAAGGGACTTTCTCCTGAGCAATAAGGCTGTTTGCTTGCAAGAGTAACAAAAGGAATATTAATTTTTTGAACATAATAATAAGATTAGTTCTTTCTGATTTCTATTATTCAAAACTCAACAAAATTTTCTTAATAATTGAATTAAATTCATGTTGATGGTAAAATAACCTGATCGGATTGCTTATTTTATCCATTGTAGAAAAATAATAAAACGATATGTATAAAATGGGCCTCATCGGAACAGTCATCTATGTGCTAACTATCATCGACGTGGTGAGAAGTAGGTTTCATACCGACCGGGATAAGGTGCTTTGGCTGCTAATAGTCATTCTTGTGCCTTTTATCGGTACCATCTTATGGTTTCTGATCGGTAGAGGAAAGGCCATTCTTTAGCTGGCATTGCCATAGATCTCCTTAAGGGCATGCTCGACTGTGGCATATTTGAATTTAAATCCAGCGCTGAGCATCTTATCGCAGGAAATTTTATTACTTCCTAAAATCATCCCTGCCATTTCTCCTAAAGCTATTCTTAATATAAAACCTGCCACTGGAATGCCCAAATAAGGCTTTCCTTTTTGCTTGGCAGCAGCCTTGGTGAGATGCTTATTGGTGGCTGGGTGTGGAGCCACGGCATTATAGATGCCTGACACATGCCCGTTTTTTAGACTATGAGCGTACATTCTCGCAAGGTCTTCTATATGGATCCAGCTCATATACTGATTTCCACTGCCCAAAGGCGCCGCCACAGGAGGCTGAAGCATTTGGCTCAGCGCGCCCCCGGCCGCATCCAGCACCACTCCGGTTCGTAGAAATACGGTGCGCAGGCCCAGAGAAGCGATCTTTTTGCCTGCATTCTCCCAAGCTACCACGACTTCGGAGAGGAAGTCATCCCCTGCCGGATCCTCTTCATTGAGCCATTTGGCGCCATTGTCTAGGCCGTAATAGTTGGAGCCACTGGCGGAGACAAATACCCTAGGTCGGGAATCCAGGTTTTTTAGTTTTTGGAAGATCAGTTCTGCAGATTCTGTGCGGCTTTTGATGATGAGCTCTTTCCTTTCGGCTGTCCACCGTTCGTCGGCCACGCTAGCTCCTGCCAGGTGGATGATGGCATCCGCCCAGGCCAGGGCAGCTTCGTCAATATAACCTTCTTTAATATTCCACTCATAGCATTTTTGCGGCTGCTTGTCGGGAGACCTGCTGAGCCAGGCGACACTTTTACCCTCTGATTCCAGGTGTTTGGTGAGCGCTTTTCCGATTAATCCAGAGCCGCCGGTAATGAGAATGTTTTTCATATTTTCATTTTTTTATATAACTGACTGCCTTCATTTAAGTTAAGAAAAAAGTATATATTTGTTCGAAAAGTGCGATTTTCTATTGTTTTTTCATCCATCAATTTTATCCTCTTCCATAATAAATACCCCTAAAAACCAGTCGTTATGTGGGACAGTGCAAGGAAAGTTATCCATTTCAAAAAGTTTACCAAGTTTGAGTTTTGGCCTAGTTTAATCTACACTTTTAAGTGGTTATTATTGGCCATTACCATTGGTTTTTTGATTGGGACTGCCTCTGCATTTTTCTTGTTTGCGCTGAGCTGGGCTACTGAGTACCGTAATGAGCATCATTTTCTGATCGCCTTACTGCCTATTGGAGGTTTTATTATTGGATGGGTTTATTATAAGTATGGAGCCTCTGTGGTGAAGGGAAATAACCAGCTGCTGGAGGAATTTTACAATCCCCTCAACACTATTCCCATTCGGATGGCCCCTTTGGTTTTATTTGGGACCATCGCCACGCATTTGTTTGGTGGCTCAGCAGGTCGCGAGGGCACTGCTATCCAGATGGGTGGTTCCATTGCAGATCAGTTTACCAAATGGCTGAAAATGGGTCCTATTGATCGCAAGGCCATTATTACCCTTGGGGTAGCTGCGGGTTTTGCCTCCGTTTTTGGGACACCCCTGGCGGGAGCAGTCTTTGCCCTGGAGTGGCTTATTGTGGGGCGTGTGCGGTATGAATCCATTCTGCCGGCATTTCTAGGAGCTTATATGGCGGATTATGCCTGCGCAGATTTTTGGCATGCTCACCATACCCCTTATGAGGTGCCCTTCGTTCCTGATTTGAACCTCGCCAATTTACTATGGATAATACCGGCAGGGATAAGCTTTGGCTTGGCGGCAAGGCTATTTTCAAAATCCACTCAGCTCTGGACAGAGGTTTTCAAAAAGATCTCCTACGCTCCTTTTAGGCCTCTTGTGGGAGGTTTGATTATTGCCCTATTAGTGTTTTTGATTGGAAGTACCCGATATATTGGTCTTGGTGTGCCGGTGATTTCTGAAGCCTTTGATCAGCAGGTGCCTTGGTATGATTTTTTAGCAAAAATAGGTTTTACCTCCCTTACTCTTGGGGCAGGCTTCAAAGGTGGAGAAGTGACGCCTCTATTTTATACAGGAGCCACTTTGGGTAATATGCTTTCTGGATTTATTCCCCTGCCCATGGCTTTGCTCGCTGGGATGGGATTTGTGGGGGTGTTTTCTGGGGCCACCAATACGCCTTTGTCCTGCACCCTGATGGGGATCGAGTTGTTTGGTTCCGAATCAGGCGTGTACATTGGCCTCGCCTGCGTGGTGGCTTACTTGTTTAGCGGCCATTCGGGAATCTATGGCTCTCAGGTCATCGGCTCACCCAAGCACATTTCCCTCGATCATAATAAGGGAAAGCGCATGGGCAAACTGGAATGATTAGAGGGAACCTCTATCGATAAAGGAAAAGATGTTTGGCACCACTTCCTGCTTATGTTTTTTGATCATATAAGCTGCCGACTCGCCCATAAGCTCGAAGTCCGTCGAGATCACCGTGATATCAAAAAGTTCCTTCAGCGGGGTGTCATTATAGGAAACCACACCTATGTCCTTGCCGATTTCGTAGTGCATATCCCGGGTCTGCTTGACTAAGCTTACCAGATCATTTTCATCAATGACGATATAAGCATCCTTCTTTTGTAGCTCCATATCCGGATAGATCTTGTCCAGCACCTCTGCGTCAATACCATGATTGCTGCAGAAATTCAGAAATCCTTGCTTTATTTCCTTCGGATAGGGGTAGATGGGGTTGTCGGGGAAAGCCAATATTAGCTTGTCGTACTTTTGCAATAAGGCCTTTGCCTCCTCAAGAGCCTTATAAAGGTCGGTCTTAAAATCCTGGTAGATACAGGCCACATCATCTCCCAATTCGGGAAGATAATTGTCCATGATTACCAGCTTATTTTTGGGGATGCTTTTGAGGCAGTCGATTACCTCAGGATTGGTATTGCTATGTAAATTATTCTTGTTTTTGAAATGAGGCATGATCACAAAATAGTCATAAGCACCTAGGTTTTCTTCTATGATATTTACCAGAAGCTTGGGGTCACAATGATATACCTGCAAGTCTATCTGATGATCGGAGCCCATGCTATTGATGAAGGTGTTGTAAATCTCAAGCTTATAATTGCTAAGCTTATTCAGCACAAAAAGGATTTTGCTATTACTGGAGTTAACGGCCTTATTAACGTAAAAGCCTTTGCTGACCACCGAAGTGATGATTTTCTTCTCTCGAAGTAAATTGTAAGCCCGGACCACCGTGTCACGGCTGAGGTAGTATTCTTCACTGATATCATTGATGGAGGGGAGCTTTTCTCCTACTTTGAGGTCACCTCTCTCAATATTCTTTACGATGGAATCTACGATCTGCTGGTATTTTGGGATTCGGGATTTGCTGTCGATCTGCAATAAAAGTCCATGGGCTATTGATGTCATAACGTCTTGAAATTGGTTGAAACTAAGGGTTTATTTAATTCAGATTTTCCGCAGGACATAGCTGTCCCTCTGGCAAATCTGTGGGTAATTTTTTAGACGTTCAGGGTTAATGCAATAGTCGGTGACCCATATTGATGTTTCTATAACGTGTGGAAAATCAATAGCTTGGGAGAATTAGCTTGGGACAAACCTATCTCAATCACGCTATGCAATATAGATAAAGTGTGGAAAGCACACAAATATTATTCTCAAAATTTATGATTGAAATTAGGCGTGGATAAAAAAACTGACAAACGGTTTTGGGACTCTCCCTAAAAATAAATTATATGGGTGCAGTGGGCATTTCCTTCCTCTAAAATTTGTAGTTATACTTTAGGCGATTTGTAGGGTGGCGCAGGGTTTAGCCACCAACTGATGTCCTCCAGTAAGCAAGAGGAGGCTAGGGAAGTAGAGTATTTATTTTTTTCGTTTGATGATGAAGCCGTTCGTGATCTGGTCAAAGCCCACCTTTGGATAATAGTCCATGGCAGTGGGAGCAGATAATAAAATCAAGGCGGTCTCCTCTCCAATTTCTCTTTGGGTGATTTCGATTAGTTTTTTACCTATACCATGCTTTTGATACTCCTTGGACACAGCAAGATCCGACAAATAGCACGCATAGCAAAAGTCAGTCAATGATCTTGATATCCCGATTAATAGGTCCCCGTCCCAGGCTGTTATTACCAGATTGGAGTTAAGGTACATCATCTCAATACGGCCAGGATCGCTAGTGGGGCGATTTATTCCAGAATTATCATATAATTCTATGATCTTTTCCGTAGAAGGAAGGTCCCCAATTTTAAATTCTATTTGCTGCATGATGCTTTTCTTAAGTTATATCCACCCGTCAATCGCTTGGAAGAAGGGGCCTGAATGGTGTCCACTTATCGCTTGGGGATAGAAATGCAATGATGGTTGTGGAGATTTTATATGCTTAGTAAGTATTAACAGCACTGTCTATAAGCGCTAATAAATTCGCTAAAGGGTTTAGCTATTTAGGCGAAATACCTTGGTAAAGTAGCGCCTCTCATTTAGTCAAAAAGGTCTGAAATCCAAGTATGGCTGAGCGCTAGCCATGAGGCTGCATTGCCATGTTGATCGGCATTGCCTGCACCATACCCGTGGCCACCTTTTTCGAAAAGATGAAGTTCCACCTGGATGCCTTGCTGATTTACAGCCTTAGCATATCGAATGGAGTTCTCGGCAGGTACAGCCCCATCATCCCAGGAGTGTACCAAAAATGCGGGTGGAGTGTCTTTGTTCACTTGCGTTTCATTGGAATAATATGATTCCCATTCGGAGTCTATTTTTTCTCCAAGCAGATTATGTCTGGATCCCTGGTGGGTGATGCTGGTATCCATACTGATTACTGGATATACCAGGATGCTGAAGTCAGGTCTCGTGCTGAGGCCATCGGCAGCAGTCTCATGATGTACAGATGCTGAGGAAGCGAGATGTCCTCCGGCCGAAAAACCTAATATGCCTATTTGATTGGTATTGTAATTCCATTCGCCAGCTTTTCTGCGGAGAAACAGCAGGCCCTGTTGAGCATCTAGCTGAGGGACTTTCCAGGATTCATTAAGCAGGTCTTCCTGTGGAAGTCTGTATTTCAGCACCGCAGCGGTATAGCCTTGTTGGCTATACCATTCTGCAATTTGATAGCCTTCATGCTCTATGGCCAGTATGCCATATCCTCCGCCCGGGCAGATAAGGATGGCTTTTCCATTAGCGATCGCCTGATCGGGCCGATAGACGATCAGCTGAGGGACGGCCACTTTGGTGACTCTTCCCCCTTTGCCAATGCTGTCTGCCGCGATCAGCGAGCGGGTATGAGGGGCTTCACCTTTATATAAGGGATAAGTTTGCTGTGCACTACTAAGGGCGATGTTTGACAAAACAAAAAGGATCGTAATGTAAAAAAACAGAAGTGATTTCATGAATATAAATTTTGGTTATCGGCTCTTTCATTACGAGACTCAAGGCGCTGCTTAGGTGTCTGAGGTGTTTTTGTTCATCCATCTAGGGGCGGTGACAAACCATGAAATGGTACCGATTAGCATCAGTGTCTTGCAAAGGTCTGGGCTGATGTCTCCAGAAAAAACCAAAAATGAAGGAACTATTGTAAATCCTAATGCAATAAAGGATATTATTTTTAAAATATTGTCCATGATAATGTTAATTTATAGGGTTAGGAGATACTTACTTCTTTTTGAATAGGCTTGGTGGCAATAGGCACAACACTATTCTTCTGGACGATCTTACTGCTGATGATATAGGCGATTACGGCGACGAACCATCCTGGAAGGCCCAAGAAGAATATTTCAATGCCTCCATAAAGGTTTAAGCCTAGGCAGAATACCAAGGTTACCAACCAGGTAATGCCCACTGCGGGGTTGAAATTTCGATTGGTGATTTCTGCGAAGTTTGATCTCAGCCCCATTTTGGGGAATAAGAAGATATCAATATAGATCACCGCACCCACAGGCATCAATACCAGTCCATAAAGGGCCACAAAATCCAATAATTGCATCATCAAGGCGGGGAAGCAGGCGGCAATGGTGGTGATAAGCCCCACAAATAAGGTTACTTTCCAGGTTTTCCATTTAGGATTTATAGACTGGATAGCAAGCCCTGCTCGATAAAGAGTAGGGTTGGCAGTGGTCCAGCCGGCTATGATCACGCAGATGGCACCGGAAATTCCCACCGCTTCATAGGCGATAGGTCCTGGAGCAAACACCAAACTGTTTTGAGATTCTAGTAAAAATAAGGAATATAAGATCCCGGAGGCTAGCCAGGCGACATAGTGGCCCAGGAATACCCCGGTGGATGTGGCAAATCCTGCGGTCCATTTTTTGGCGTATCGCAAGATGGACATATCTGCCATACCAATGTGCATAGCCATATTGCAAAACCAAGCAAAGAACATGATATGCCAGAAGGTAAATTTAGATTTTCCCTCCAAAGGCACACCTGACCAAATCGTTTCTTTGGCCACTGGCCAGAAGTCTTCTATAGAATTGATGCCTAATCTTGGGAGCACCGCGACCGCCGCTGCTATAAAGATCATGATCATCCATGGAGCAGCAATATTGGCGAATTTCACCACCTGATTGAACCCAAACATGGCGATCACTGTGGTGATGGCTCCCACCACAAAGACGGTGATGACAAAGCCAAAGCTCGTGGGTAAGGTGTCATCCAAGGCAGGCATGGCCATGTCAAAAGGGATGCCCACCGCCGTGGCGGCAACGGTAATCATCGCCCCTGCCAGAAAGCAGAAGGCCACCGCATTGACCAGATTATAAATCATGGTGAAACGGCTTCCAGCGATTTTTTCTAATTGGAAATAAAGAGTGGTTCTGGTTTTGGCTGCGGCTTTTCCAGTGAAAAACGCCCAGCTGAGCACAGCAAGGATATTCCCTACCAATAGCCCTGTGACCAAATCAATGGCACTTGCGCCATGAGCGACAAATAGGGGGCCTAAAACAAATTCCGTCCCTGCGGTATGCTCTCCGGCGTAGGTGCCGACAAAGCTCTTCCAGCTTTTTAATTTACTCTGAGGTATGGGCTCCCTCTCGTATTCGTTTACAGATTCGAGTTTCTGTACCAGGTTATTTTTTGCTGCCATAATGGATTGTGTATTTTGGGCGAAACAAGCTTCATACTTGATTTTAATTTGGCTTATTATGAAGGCTGAATCTTTTTTAATGTACGTTATTATCAGGACAAATTATTAATAAAGACCCGAAATGCTATCCTGTACTGTTATGGATAGACTTCCTGACGCAGCGTAATTTTTTTTGAGCTATTCCCTTCGCAAAAAACAGAGGCCTCTATAGTTCAGCGCTCAGCTTAGCGGAGTAAAAGATTCTTTGATTCGCCTGTATTCGCTATTAGATGGATCCCCTGTCGATAAAATTGAATACATTTTTTACCACTTCTTTTTTTCTTTTTTTGATCATATAAGCGGCAGTTTCCCCCATCACTGTGAAGTCTGTGGATACTGTGGTGATGCCCAGCAGTTCTTTGAGAGGGGTATCATTATAGGAGATCACACCCACATCCTCACCCATAGTGTATTCTTCATCCCGGATCTGGCGCATTAGGTTGACCAAGTCATTTTCCTCTATTATTATATAGGCGTCGCGAGGGCTAAGCTCCATTTGTGGATAGATGGTGCTTATGATTTCATAATTTATATCGTATTCGATACAGAATTTCTTAAAGCCTTGTTTGATTTCCTTGGGGTAGGGATAGATTACATTTTCAGGATATACCAATATCAGGCTTTCATATTTTTGCAACCTTGCCTGACCTTCTTTCAAGGCTTTATAGATGTCCATTTTGAAATCTTGGTAAATGGAGGCTACTTCATCACCGAGATCAGGCAGGTAATTATCCATGATGATGACCTTGTCCGGGGAGATCTTTCTTAAGGTGTCGATGACAGCCTGATTATAATTATTATGCCGCAGCATATCATCTTTGAAATGGGGCATCACGACATAATAGTCGTAAGCACCGATATTTTCATTGAGTAGATTGAGCAGGTTTTGGGGTTCACAATGGTAGATATTGAGGTCTACTTGCGCATCTGCACCGAGGCTGTTGACAAAGGAATTGTAAATCCTCAGCTTATAGTTGGATAGCTTATTGAGGAGAAAGAGGATTTTTACCTGGGATTGGGAGACATTTCTTGCGACATAATATCCCTTTCCCTTCACCGAAACGATGATCTTCTTTTTCTTTAATAAATTATAAGCCTTCTCCACCGTATCCCGCGAAAGATAATATTCCTCAGAAATCTCATTGATAGAAGGGATCTTATCCCCTACAGAAAGGCTGCCTTTGTCAATGTCCTCAATAATGGAATTGACGATTTGCTGGTATTTCGGAATCCTGGACTCCGAATCAATACGGATGGATATTGGAGCTTCGATCATTTTGGGGTTTAAAGTTTCTGTGCAATCGATTGTAATATAAATATTACTTACTATATCAAGCAAGTTACAGGTGATTTTTTATGTGAAAGGTTATTGCACTCAGTGATTCATATAAGTCACAATTCCCTAAATCACCCTTATAATGTCGTTCAGTGCCGATGCTTGAAGTATGCTGACCCACTCAGAGATTTATTGTTAGAAAAGTGTGTAAATAACGCTTAAGAGTGCTTTTGATGAGGGTTTTGCTTGAATCACCTAAGCTTTGTGTAATCGATTGCGCACCGTAAGTATGATTGCATTGAATTAGATATAGCAGGTTAGTATGGAGATATATAATTGGTAAATCATTATGATATTTATGTCAAAAAAGTACCATTGTAGGAAACTTGGAAAAATAGGTAATCGCCCCAATGCCGTGGAACCTGCCAACTGAAAGACTATTGACCAAAAATATTCAAGGGTAATACAACTGGTATTCAGTACAAAGTACTGAGATTTAAGTATTGAGCACTGAGTGGAGCATAAAGTTGCCTGGCCCTTGAGCCAGCCTTGATAAACATTGGGTCTGCGACCCACTGCAAGGATAATAAGTGTTTTGACTTGCCTAATGTTTGAGAGAAGTTCCAGCCATAAGCTCGATGGGCATGGAGGCAGGCCAAGCTTTCTTTCCATACTCGTATGAAGGTAAGGAAGTAAGCTGTTTTTTATATCGAAAACTGAAACGAATCGCTTGATTGTAAAGCAAAGGCATGAAGGAGTAGTTTGCGGAGGTAGGCCTTTTATCTGTTAGTAGGTATAGCAATATAAAAATGAAAAGTTATGCCATAGTTTTCCATGGCATAACTGATAACAAGAGAGAGCTCAAACTAGCTGAGTTGATATAGTATCAAAACTGATATTCATATCCCAGATAAAAGCTGGTGTCATTTCCAGAAACTTTGTCTGACGCATGGTAGATGTCTTCCCCTACTTAAAAGGGTCGAAGTGACATTGCATGGTCGGTTTGCTTTTATTGATAGCCCACTATAGAATACGAGACTGTAGGGCGACTTCCATTTCTTAAATTTTTTAGGCTTTTGAATTAAAAATCAATTACCTAAACGATAGAAGGTGAGCTAATCAAAACACCTCTAATTCGACAGGTCCTTCCAATCCCGAAGGCATCACCTCCCAGCCAGAAGCATCAAATGGTTTGTAGTTGATGTTTACAAAATTGATTTCATGATAGTTTCTCCATTCCAATTCCTGCTGATCCATATAGCGAATCCTATTGGCCATTAGGTTGGCCACCTGGATTTTGATTTCATTTTTACCGTCTTTCAGGAATTTCCCTACACGGACTTGGTAGGGAATGCTCCAGGCATATCCGGCTTCCTGGCCGTTGACCCATATTTTGGCACTTTCATGCACTTTTCCGAGTTTCAGAAGGTAATTCTTGCCTTCCACTTTTTGGAGGTCAAAGGTGGCGCTGTAAGTAGCTTGTCCTGAAAACTCATCGGCTTTGGAAACTCCCAAATTGGTCCATGGCTGGATGGTTTCGAGATTTTGGTCAAGTGGAAGTTCAGGGCCTCCCGCGTCAAAATGTAAGGTCCAGGGGCCGCTGATAGGAAGTGTTTTAGCAGCTTCGCTACGGTAGGGCCATGACGGGGAGTCAGGAGCTTCGGCAGCTGAGGCATGGATAATGAGGCTCTCTCCGGACTCCAAATGTACTTTAACGGTAGTTTTGCCTTCCTGACGATGGCTTTCTGCTAAGCCGGTTTCCCCCGTAAGCGGGTTCATTAGGTTTATAGAAGCCGCCGCAACGTTCAGCGTGATTTCCTGGTTAATGGTCTCAGCAGTGTGATTTACCAGAAAGTAGTATTTGTCATCAGCCAAGGCTCTGCGGATAAATTGGAGGCCACTGTCTGTGAGGGACTCCCTTTCGATAGCTTCTTTTTCCAGTGCTTGCTGGAAATTTGGGTTCAGGATGACTTTGCCTTTCCCCACGATTGCTTCTCCCCGGTCATCAAACGATAGCTGAGCCCAGATCCTAGCCAGTTGTTCTTCCCTTTTTGCCAATTCATAATGCCCTGGCACCTGCTCTGGTACAGCCTCAAAAATGACTGTGGCACCTTCATCGGCCAGCGCAATAGCTCTTTCCAGGGTTTGTATTGGAAAATATTCCATTTTTGGAAATAGTAAGGCTTTAGCGGGAGAGGCTTCATTCTGAGTAAGAATTTTCCCTTGATCCACCCGGGCATTAAGAATCAATTGATCAGAAGCAAAATCAACCGAATAACCTTGTTTCATCAGTCCTGTCGTTTGAGAATAAAAAGAAGTGGGATGCAGCCAGTCATCAATATGGTGCACCGAAATCATTTTGAACATATTCCCTTCAGCAGCCCATACATCGTACACCGGCCAATAGACGATCAGCTCATTGTCAGGCTTGCCGGCCTGAAGGACCGACTGGCAGCGAGTAATATATTGGTTGAAGCTTTCGAAATGTGGCCAAAGGCTGTTTTGCTGGCTTAGGTTCAGGGAGGCGTAGAATAGCCAGCCGGGGAAGTCCACATCCTCGGGCGAATAAGTCACCCCATGGTAAAAAATATGATTTATTCCTGCCAGAAATACCTGGTCCACTTCAGGTTTCATCTGGGAGAAGGAGGATTTGAAATGCTCGCCAAGCCAGGTGAAAGTCTCGCAGGAGATCAGTGGCTTTCCTGCAAGGTGGCCCGCCGAAGAGGCAAATTTCAGCATAATTGGGTCGGGATCCACATTCCTAATATCCGCGCTGTCTCTGCGCAGGCCAGGAATGGGAAAATAGCTACTCCCAAAGGTTTCGCACTCTGGAATGTCCACTGCTGCATAGAGATCAATGATATTTCCGGGAGATCCATGGGCTTGGTTTTTGGTTTTCTTACCCTTCTGATGTGCCCAGCCTGTCCATCGCTCAGTGAAGTGCTCTAAGAGCAGTTCATGTAAGGTTTGTCGATAATCAGATTTGACGCGAAGCGTCTGCTCCTCTTCATTCTTGCTCAGCAAGGCTGGCAGGAAAGGCTTAAGATCATATCCTCGTCGGGACTCAAATTCCTCTAAATAGCGTAGGGTGAAGTTGGCGCCATATACCTCAAAGCTATCATTATAGAAAGCGCGAATACCAGGGACTGCCGTCCCAAAGGCTTCGTCAAAGGTCTGCAGATACTGCTGAACTGCGGGCACCGAAAAGTGGTCCAAAGTATATCCCTGTCCTCCGGGAGCGGCTCGTTTTACCATTTGCCCGGTTTTAGCATTATAGAAGGCCCAGATATTCCATTTTCCTGTAGCAGTCCACTCCAGCAGACCAGATTCCTGCACCTTGTCGCTGAGCTCTTCCACCTTGCCCTGGTCATCATAGGCCATGACGGCAATAAGGCTAGGGCTCATTGCCGGGTTTTTTTCATCCTCCAGCTTAAGGTTTTGGCTAAATTCCCCTTGTCCATTATAAGAATATTCCTTGGTGGTCAATTTGGAGGCGGCATCTTGAGGATCCACAAATGGACCACCAAATGGCCAGCCGGTGCCTTGGGTGAGGTCCACCTGCATACCGAGGCTGTCTGCCACTTCCACGGTGTATTGCAGCATATGGATCCATTCAGCAGAGAGAAAGTCGATATAGCGATCTTCGTAGCCTTTGGCCCCATAGATAGGAGCGATTTCTACTCCGCCAAGCCCTGCATCTGCGTATTCATGGAGCAGATAAGTAAGGTTTTTTTGGTCCACCGCATTGCCCATCCACCACCACCGGGTCCAAGGTTTGGTATGCGCCTCGACCTTAGGCCATTCTCCTGGAAGAGGAGTTTTCTTTGGCTGGGGAGCAGAAGTGGGCCTTTGGCATGCGGCTGCGAGAAGAAGGAGGACTAGGAAACAAAGATGCTTGAGAAAAGGAGCGTTCATAAGGCAGGGGAAGGGGGACTATAAGGTAAAAACTTCTTTGAGAGGTATGCTGATGGGGCTGTTGTCAGGATGGGTTTCCATAAGATCAGCCATATATGCCCACCATTTCCGAACTATCGCCGTTTGTCCCAGGTCCTGTGAGCCGATATGGCCGCTGATGGTCTGCACCGCAAAGAGCGTGGAGGTCTCATGATCCAAAAATATACTGTAATCTACCACACCACTATCTTTTAGGAGCTTTACCAGTTCCGGCCAAATCTCCCGGTGACGCTTTTCATATTCTTTTTCATTTCCAGGAATAAGCTTCATCCGGAATGCTAGCTGATTATTCATTGGGCAAAATTGTTAAGTTCAATAAGGCAATAAACATAAATCTTTCTAATAAACTGTTCTGCACTGGCAGGATCGCTTTAGATCTCCTCATCGGGGGAAGGTAGGCAATGGATTATAACACCATTTTTTGGCCAAAACGGGATAGTACAGTACGCGTATTTTGATATTTGCAGATACCTTGTCAGCCTAAAGTGATGGAAAGAGTTGCAGGTAATGATTTGTATATCAGCCTGCCAAGCAGCTTTCCATGGGCAAATCGCCCCGATCAAAATTAGGACTATAGTTAGGGTTAATAAATGGTTAAAAGCCATTCGCATTGGGCGGGTGGTTTTTTTTAGCTTTCCCTCTGGGGAATCCTGAAGGCGTTTATTATGCTGTTTCCCTAATTCCACAGCCTTACAGTTCGTCCCAAATAGACTTATTCATATCATAAATACAAATCGATTGTCATGTCCATTCCTCCAAAAATCCTTTCTTTCTTCTCAATGCTGATGGCTTGTATTGGCCTCATGATTTTTGTGACTCCGAAAGGTCAGGCTCAGGAATATTGGCATGATATCCCCAGGGAGCTGCGCTATCATCCGGATGAGCAGGATTTCGTGATCAATAATGGCGATCGCCGCTTCAATAGAGCCTTATACGGGTATCATTCTGACTTCCGGACGGAGGCGGGGGATCAGCCGCTTTTCTCGTTTTATCTGCCGGGTATGGGAGGACATTTTAGGCTGGGGATTCAGCGTGGTGAGGATTCGAAATGGCTGCATGAATGCGCGCAAGTGGAGGCTAGATATAGGGCTGGGATGATGGTGTACCATATTTCTGATCCTTTATTTGAGGGAGGGTCGATTAGCCTGGAGGTGATGCCGCTGAGAGATAGGGAAGGAGCGATCTTTAAGTTGAACCCACAAGGCTTGCCCCAGGACCTGGATTTGACCTGGCTGTATGGGGGTGTTACAGGGAAGAAATTCCGGCGAATGGGGGATTTGGGTGCTGACCCACCTACGGTTTTTGACCTAAGCGGTCAGAAGGCCGAGGGCAATGAATTTGTGCTGAATGAAGATAACCAAATTGAGCTGCAATATGGCGCCGATAAGAAGGAGGGTGACAGATCAAAGATGATGGCAGTTTTCCCTCCTTCTGCAAAGGTAAAGATTGGTAGTGCTGAGGAAATCACTTCGCCAAAAACGCTATGGGGCTCTCAGGCGACTTCTCAGCCAGTGGTGATGGGGAGAATGGCGGTGGCTGAGCAGATTCATTATTTTGCTATTTTTCCCGAAAACTCAGCAGTGATCGCCTATGATCAGATGGCTGTGGCCTATGATCAGGCCAATATCATGCGAGAGGAAATAGCCAATAGGGTACAGGTGCGCACACCCGATCCTTATATCAATACGGTGGCTGGGGCGCTGTGCATTGCTGCAGATGCGATCTATGATGCTCCGGCTTATGTACATGGTGCGGTGGCATGGCGAATGCCTCTACCGGGATGGAGAGGAGCTTATGTAGCCAATGACCTAGGCTGGCATGACCGTGCCAAAGTGCATTTCGATGGCTACCTCGCTTCGCAGTATTTGGCCCCAGGGGGAAGTAGGAATGATCCAGATAGCACCAGGCATCTGGCTCGACAAATGGAGCAGACCGGGAAGTCAATCTTTAATGAGGGCTATATCAGTCGTCGCCCGGGCGCCCCATCAGCACCGCATCATTATGATATGAATCAAGTGTTCTTCGACCAGTTGATCCGGTACTTCGACTGGACAGGGGATATCGAGTATCTTCGGGAAGTATGGCCAAATATTGAGCGGCACTTAAACTGGGAAAAGAGGAATTTTGATCCCGATGGGGATGGATTATATAATGCCTATGCCAGCATCTGGGCCAGTGATGCCCTCCAGTACAATAGCGGCGGTGTGGCTCATGCCTCTGCCTATAATTATTATGCCAATAAAAGAGCTTCAGAATTAGCGGAGTTTATTGGTGCTGATGGAAGCCAATATCAGCAGGAATCCGCCCATATCCTTAAGGCTATGAATGATCATCTATGGCTGTCTGGGGGATGGTATGCGGAATATAAAGATTTCTTAGGGCCTAAAAATTTACACCCTCAAGCGGGCCTTTGGTCGATCTATCATAGTATAGACAGTGAGGTGCCCGACCCTTTTCAGGCTTGGCAGATGACCCGATATGTAGATACTCAGATTCCACATATCCCATTGGTGGCAGATGGCTTGGAGGAGGGACAATTCCATAGCCTCTCCACGACCAACTGGATGCCTTATACCTGGTCGGTGAATAATGTGGCCTTGGCAGAGGTGCTGCACACCAGTTTGGCTTATTGGCAAGCAGGAAATACCAGGGAAGCTTATAGATTATGGAAAAGTGCCTTGTTGGAAAGTATGTATTTGGGCGGCAGCCCAGGGAATTTCCAGCAACTATCTTTTATCGATGCCATGAGAGGTGAGCTTTACCGTGATTTTGCCGACGCTGTGGGCATGGGAGCACGGTCACTTATCGAAGGTCTGTTTGGCCTCATGCCGGATCTGATGAACGATAGGCTGGTGATCAAGCCGGGCTTTCCCAGCGACTGGCCGTCTGCTTCACTAAGCACTCCAAACGTGGCAATACACTTCGAGCGAAATGGAGAGGTGGATCATTATGAAATCACCAATCGATATGGCAAGCCGCTGACCCTGGAGCTGATTATAAGAGCGCAAACAGACCGTATTGCGGCAATAAAGATCGATGGGGAATCCGTGGATTGGAAGCTGGTGGAAAATCATGTGGGCACAGCAGCCATCATGATCCTAAGTCCATTAGCAGAAAAATGCCGGATATCCATTACCTGGCAAGGGAAACCCATCAAGCCTTTTCCTTTCCCCAAGCAGCTGACAGCAGGTGAATATAGCCATATAGATGGAGGAGATGCCCAATTCTTACAATTGAATGATCCGGAGGGCCTGTTTGCCGAAAAGGAAATCACCACTAATGGCTTAAATACCAGGGTCGGAAATCAACTTGGAGACAAAACCTTTTTTGCTAAGCTGCAGCAAGGACAACTGACTTGGTGGGAGCCGATAGCCCTCAAGGTGGTGCCAAAGCTGGTGATAAAACCCTACGAAGATCAAAGTCCTGCGGCGCTGAAATTTTCCATTACCAATTACCAAAAGGAGGTCCAGAAAGCTACCCTTATGGTAAACGGCAAAGTATGGAAGGAGCAGGTAAATCTGTCACCTAATACTAGGCATGATTATACCGTTGAGGCCCTTTCCTTTCTTCAGACAGGGACGAATGTGCTGGAACTTTACCATAACGATATACTCCTCGCTCAGCAGGAACTGATTCATTGGGATCTGAATGCTTCTTCAAAGCAGCTGGAAATGCAGGACATCACAGCTCAGATGAATGATAAGGTCAGTGCATTATTCAGAAATGAATACCTCAGCCCTCGATCGCCTTATCCCACCTTGCAGCTTCCTATTCAGGGAATGGGGGATTGGGCTTCCTATGCTGCCTATATGGATATCAATGATGAAGGGCTGCGGAAATTGGCTGGTAAAAATGACCAAATTGTTTTGCCGCAAGGCATTCCATTCAAAACCCCCGCGGAAGCTTCGAAAGACAATATCCTATTTGCTTCTCTTTGGGATAATTACCCCGAAAGTGTCCAGCTGCCTCTGGCAGGAAAGGCCGCTCATGCTTATCTGCTAATGGCCGGATCTACCAATCATATGCAGAGCAGAATAGAAAATGGCCAGGTGGTCGTGCACTATAAAGATGGCAGCAGGGATAGCTTGTCTTTGAGGAATCCAGAAAGTTGGTGGCCGATTGAGCAGGATTATTATATCGATGATTATGCCTATAAGATGGGAGTGCCGAGGCCTTTCAGGGTTCACTTAAAAACTGGCAAAATCAGCCGTAAGGCCCATGATAACTATGTCGCCATCGACCACTTTACCGAATATGGTATTGATGGTGGGGCGGCCACGGTGCTGGATTTGCCTCTAGATCCAAAGAAGGAATTGGATTACCTGGAAGTAAAAGCGACGACCATTGAGGTGGTAATTGGCCTGATGGCGGTAACCCTGGAAAGGGAGTAAAAGACAAGTAAAAGGCGAGGGATTACCCGGGAGTTTTTCATGCTTATGGGATCCCTAAACTCATTTTTCACTTTGCGGCTGATTGTTTGATCAGCCTAGGGCAGATAGAGTGACCATAAAAGGGACTATGTGAGCTGTGTGCGGGGCCATGATCAGAATGGAAATAAAGCGCTAGCCGTTGCCGTGAAACAGCGCTCTCAAATTTCAGGACCTTCCCGCCTTGTCAACATATAATTTCTCCAATTAATAATTCACCAGCTGATGCTGTAATAGCAGCCCCAGCTTGGTCAGGGCGGTGGCGGTTTGCTCATCCCAGGGCAAGCCAAAACTGAGACGGAGGCAGTTATTGTATTGGTCCTTAAGAGTAAACATCCTTCCTGGCGCATATTTAATCCCCAGCCTTAGAGCAGGTTCATAAAGTAGCCCGGTGTTGATCCTAGGGTCGAGCTCCAGCCAAAGCAGAAATCCCCCGTCCGGAAAAGTGACTTTGGTATTTTCGGGGAAATATTCCTGAATGATATGCAGGTATTTATGTAGGTTATGCTGAAGGCTGCTACGGAGTTGGCGGAGGTGGTTTTCGTATCGGCTTTTGTCAATGAACTTGGCGATAGATTCATGCAAGAGTGTAGGGCAGGAAATAGAATGGACCAATTTAACTCGACAGATATCATCCATGAATTTTCCCGGGGCGATCCAGCCCACGCGGTATCCTGGGGCAAGGGTTTTGGAGACGGAGCTGCACCAAAGAACGATGCCTTCCTTATCGATACTCTTACAGGAAATGGGTCTTTCTTTTCCGAAATAGACGTCTCCATACAGGTCTTCTTCTATGAGGGGGACCTGGTGGTTAGTGCAGATTTTTACTAAGGCGCGCTTACTTTGCTCGGACATGGAGAAGCCCAGAGGGTTATTGAAATTGCTGACGACGATGATCGCGGCTACTGGAGAATTCTTAAGATATCCCTTCACTACTTCAAGATCGATGCCATGCAGGCTGTGGGTTGGCATTTCGATACATTGGAGCCCTAAACTCTGGGCCAGCTGCAAGGTACCAAAGTACACGGGGCTTTCAGTCAGGATAGTGTCTCCTTTCTTAGTCAGGGCCATCAAAGAAATGGCCAGGGCATGTATGCAGCCATTGGTGGTGACAAGTTCCTCCGTGGACAGGCCTTTTTCCCATAAGGTCGTCCTCTTGGCGATTTGCCGTCGAAGAAGACGACTGCCCTGAATGGGCTCATACTGCGTGCAGGCTTCAGGACTTTCGCGTAGCGTTTCCCGAATGATCTTTTTTAGTTTGGCGATCGGAAGCATGCTGGAATGTGGCGCTCCAAGCGAGAAGTCCGTCAGCTCCAGCTCTTCCTGCTCCATGCCATATACCTTATGTACAAAATCCGTCATGCCTTCCTTGCCCTGGGAGGGGCGGGCAGGGTATTTCACCGCCTGGAAGACCAGCTGGTGAGGTTGATAAGTTACGAAATAGCCCTTTTTTGGCTTGGCCTCCACCAGTCCGCGGCTCTCCAGCCAATACATGGCTTGAAGTACTGTGCTGATACTTAGCGTAGATTCCTTATGGATACTTCGTATGGAGGGCAGCCGCTCTCCATATTTGAAAGTCCCATTTTTGATCTGCTGCTCCAGTTCTGCGCCTAGCTTTTCGTATAAATTCATTTTAAAATCTGTTATGCTCAAAAATACAAAAATCTGTAACTGTATTGGTTCTTGTATATTATTTAGTTTTGAGGGTATTCGAAATTTTAACCTGACAAATGATATAAAATGGAAATTAAAATAAAGTTAAAACCGAGCAGTGCTTTAGATCAATTTGATTTTGATCAGTTTCAATTTGGCAAGGCTGCCACTGATCATATGTTAGTGGCTGATTATGCAGATGGAGCTTGGCAGTCTGCTGAGATTAGAGGATTTGAGTCCCTTTCATTATCGCCCTTATCGATGTGTCTGCATTATGGGCAGACGGTTTTTGAGGGTTTAAAGGCCTATCGGCAGGTCGATGGATCGATCAGCATCTTCCGATTGGAGGGGCATTGGGAGCGGATGAATCAGTCGCTTCGCCGGATGGCCATGCCTGAGCTACCTGCGGAATTATTTATAGCAGGCATCAAAAAACTGGTGGAGGTGGACCAGGACTGGGTGACTGATCGGGAAGGGTTTAGTTTGTACCTGCGGCCTTTTATGATTGCGACGGAGGAGCGTCTGGGGGTGAGTATTTCCAGGGAATATAAGTTTATGGTGGTAGCTTCCCCCTTGGCGGCTTATTATTCTGCTCCGCTAAAGGTAAAAGTAGAGAAGCATTATACTCGTGCTTGCCCCGGCGGCGCAGGTATGGCAAAGAATGGAGGTAATTATGGTGCCTCGTATTATCCTGCTTATTTAGCCCAGCAGGAAGGATATGATCAGGTGATGTGGACTAATAGCCGGGATCATGAGTATTTGGAGGAGTCAGGGACAATGAATTTGATGTTTATAATAGATGGTATTCTGCTGACGCCTCCTACAGGCGAGACGGTACTGGCGGGGCTTACTAGGGACTCCTTATTGCAGGTCGCCAAGGATATGAATTGGAGCTGTGAAGTACGGCCGATTGCAATAAAGGAGCTTCAACAGGCATTTGAGGACGGTAAAAGAGTGGAGGCTTTTGGTGTGGGGACTGCCGCCGTGCTTACCCCCTTCAAGCTGATTCATATGGAAGGGGAAGATTACTTTCCCTATGTGGAGGAAGATGCAAAGATGTATTTATTAAAAAAGAAGCTGTCAGACATCCGTCTGGGAAGGGAAGTGGACCCTTATGGCTGGAGCAGCCTTATAGAAGTGGATTTGGTGAAGTAAGCTTATTTCACCCAGTTCTCCTTACTTACCGTGGAAGGAAAACTGGGTGAAATATTTTTTATTGATCTTAGGGATGCAGGTTGCGAATAGGATCAATCTTTAAGTTCATAAGGATAGATCACCTTCCAATCTTTGGCCATATCTACTAAAGCCCAGCCTTTTTGGCTAGCCTCATCCAAGGCCTTATCAAAAGTGCCAATATGAGATTCCCGATCGTAAGCCCATTCGCGAGTAGAGTCGGTATGGTGGATATAGATCTGTAAGTTCTTGATCGAATTAGATTCAGCCCAATGCATCATTTGTAAATCGCCGTCAGAATTTCCAATGGCAATTACGGGTTTACGGCCGATATAGCGGTTGATACCCACTGGTTTGCCCTCCTTGTCATCAATCAAGTCAATCTCCGCCAATCTCGTAATGGTAGGTTGGCCGTCCTTATATTCATATTTGGTTTTTATGCTGCTTCCGACTACCTGATCTTTTGGGATATTATATACTTCTTCTGTCCATGGGCGCATAAATTCGATGCCACCACCAGACACTATGAAGGTTTTGAACTCATTAGCCTGGAGGTAGTTGATGAGTTCTAGCATTGGCTGAAACACCAACTCGGTATATTTTTTCTTTTTTGTGGGGTGCTGGGCAGTGGCTATCCAGTCTTTGACGATGCTAGCAAATTCATCAGTGCTGATGCCAGCATGGGAGGCCATGACAATTTCCAGAATACCTTTTTCGCCCTGGGCCATCAGGGTTTTCATATCGTTTTCCAAAACGGACTTATAAGGCTGTTTATTTTTCCATTCGGGATGTTCCGAAGCAAGAGCGTGAATGCGGTCGAGGGCAAAAAAAAGTTGGAAATAAGCGGGTTGCTCAGACCACAGGGTGCCGTCATTGTCGGTGGTGACGATGCGGTCTTCTTTTTTGATGAAGTCAGGATGTCCTTCTGTGGTGGCCTTGGTGACAAAATTAATGATGGACTCCTTAGTTTTGCCATCATTCCAGGAAGGAAGTGGGTCAGTGCTTTCTTGATTTTCCTCTAGGATTATTTCGGTTGAAGAAGTTTCATCAACTTGCTTTTGGCAGGAAGAAAATAGGATCACAAAGGATAAAAGTAAAAAACAGGGGAAGGTTTGGCTGTGTTTTTTCATGGCTTTATGGTTTAAAATAGAAATAGAAACAGAAAAAGAGTGCGGAAAGCACTCTTTTTCTGTAATAATAAATGAAGGTATTGACCTTAAAGTTCAGGAATTTCAATTCCTTTATCTTTGATCAACTTCTTAGCTTTTTCAATATTTCTAAAGCGAGTAATCTCCATTGGTCCTGTAAATACCTCACTTTGAAGTGGACGTGGTGGATATTTTTCATACGATTCCATTAGTTCTTCTGTAGCTTTATTGAAAATAGGAAGTGTCCATGTTTTTTCAGTAAAACTATTCATGAATAGATCGTAACGTTCCTGAGGATCAGCCCATAGGTCATAGATAGCCGGTACGGTAGCGATATAAGTTTGATCACCTCTCCAGCCTAGTTGCTGACCTGGAGAATCACTTCCCGCCATAGCGCCATTATCACCACGAGTATTGAAAACTGCTTTCCAGCGGTCCACACGGATGGCACCTGGAGACAATTCAGATTCTGTGAAATAGAACCATTTTCTACGTAAAGGCTCTCCTTCGTCGAATAGGATATTTGACATATCGTAGCTATCAAAAATCATAGGTACGCCTTCTCTGTCTTCGGTAGGAAGGGAGATGCCCGCTAAGCTAGCAAAAGTGGCCATAAGGTCCAATCCACCTACAATGTCATGATTGTCCGAACCAGCTTTAATCTGTCCTGGCCACCAAGCCATAGCAGGTACGAGGCTTCCGCCTTCTCTGTCAGTACCTTTAGAACCTCTAAAAGGAGTGTATCCAGCATCTGGATATACATCCTGCCAAGCGCCATTATCTACTGTATAGATTACGATGGTGTTTTCTTCGATACCTAGCGCTTTGATTTTGTCCATTATACGACCCACATTATAGTCCATTTCCATTACACAGTCAGCATAATTGCTTTTGGCAGGTGATTTACCTTTAAATTGCTTAGAAGGCAAGTTGGGCTGGTGGTTTTTAGCAAAGTTGATGCTCATGAAAAATGGATTGTCATCCTTGGCATATACATCCATTTGCTTAAGGACATTTTCCGTCATATTCATATCCAGCTCAGCAATGTTTTCTGGCGTAACCTTAGCTACTTCTTTTACTGCCTGTCCGGCCTCTGCTTCTAAGATTCCAGTGGTAGTCTTCTGGAAAAATTCAGACATTTCTGAGGACATCTCTGGGTTCCAGGAAGGAAAAGCATACGTGTAGGCATTAAGGTGGTAGAGTACCACATTCTCCATTTTGTCATATCCATGAGCTGAAGGCATAGCATAATCATCCTCGCCCAAATGCCATTTTCCTGAGAAGTAAGTGTTATAGTCTGCTTTTTTCAGCACGGAAGCTAAAGTCCATTCGGCTGCTGGAAGTCCTCCTCCTTGACCCTGGAATGCCACAGTGGTCATTCCCGAACGGTTAGGTATTCTTCCCGTTTGCATGGCTGCTCTGCCTGGGGTACAACTCGGTTGTCCATAAAAAGACCAAAATTGCATGCCTTCTTTGGCAATATTATCTAGGTTTGGAGTTGGCATGCCGCGTCCTACACCTCCTCCATATACTCCAAGGTCTCCCCATCCAGTATCATCGGAGATAAGCATGATAATATTAGGCTTGGTCGGCCTTTTTTTACTTTTCTGCGCCTTACCAATATTTGGTAAACTTAGCACTAATAAAACGATCAGTGCCGATAAAGATATTCGATTCATAAAATGTTAGTTGATGATTTTTATAGTATAAAGTTCTGAACTATAGGTTTATTTTACAAGTTGATATAATTATTTTAACTTTTTTTATGTAAAAAACACCTTATTCTCCTTTAAAATCTAAAATTTCATTTTTCATTATATTTAATATCGAATGGTAAATTGGTCAACCAAAATATCTTTAAGTCAGATACTTAGCTGCCCATTTCTATGTATATCTTAGGTGATTTTCGCAAACGAGGGATTCTGCTAGCTATTTCCAGATAGCTCAGCAATTCATTAGTGATTACCGCTGAATTAGGTGTTTTCTATTAATGGCATTGATTGCCGATGAAAGAGAAATACGCCCTGGCTCCTCGACTTTTTCAAAGACCATACGCTATTTCCATCCAAGTTGGTGCTCAGCTATCCTTACAACTCCCATTCATTGATAGGTAAAAATTGATCTTGACAGGCTGCAATATTTGACCTTGTACCTTACCTAACTGGCCAGGTAGATAAATCACCACGTAGGGAATTCTTCTACTTTAATGATGATACCCAATTGGTGGGGATTCGATACGAAAATTGGAAATTGGTGTTCTTGGAGCAAAGACAGCAAGGAACGTTGAAGATTTGGGCAGAACCATTTACGCCTCTGCGCTTACCAAAAATGTTTGATCTTAGAGCAGATCCCTATGAGCAAGCCGACATTACTTCCAATACTTACTGGGATTTTGTCTTAAGACATGCCTTCCTGATCGTGCCAGCACAGAAAGAAGCAGGTAAGTTCCTGGAAACATTCAAAGAATATCCACCACGTCAAGCTCCTGCAAGTTTCAACTTGGAGGATGTGATGAAGAAGCTCTCAACCGCTGGCGGAAGTTGATATATTGTAAAAAAGACTGGCCTAGTGTCAGTCTTTTTTACTCTTTTAGTATTTCCTCCATATACGCAAAGGCACCCTAACAAATAGGATGGTCACGCTTTTTTTCCTCAGCCTCTACTCTAAATGACTTCGGGCCTCTTTTTAATAATCACTCATTTTTTCTCTACATCAACTTATTTTCTTTCCCTCCCTCTATCCCCAATTGCCCAGACAAGGAATCCGCCATTCAGTATCCTATTGGCGATCCTATTATAGAGAAAATAGGGCTTAGGTAATTAGCGGAGGTTTAATATAAATGGATTCTATATTATAGCCTCTCTTTCCATCCACAAATGATATTCATCAAAAAGGGAAAACCTTCTGGTGACCACTTTTATTTCAAGAAGGCTTTTAGGTCACAGTTGTCGAGGGCTTTGATTCCTTGCACCACGGCTTTTGCATTGTACTCGGCGCCTTCTAGTATGGTGTGGGTATGGTCTTTTTCGTTGAAGTAATGTGCGCGGACATAGGCTTCTCCCTTTTCGTTATAGTGGTCTGCTATGCGGGTGTTGAGGTCAATGAAGAATGCATCACGGGTTTCTGCGGCTTGCTTAGCCCATAGCCCATAGTCCTGATCTGCACGGTTTACCTTCCCATCCTTCCAGCTGTTTCTCGGGATTAGGGAGCAGACGATGGGAGTCGCCCCTGCTGCTTTCGTTTCTGTGATGAGCTGTTTTAGGTACTGGCCATAGGAATAGACCGTTTCATGCTGATTGGTGATGGGATTATAGATCTCTTCGGCTTCTGTACCGGCGCTTCGTATGGTCCCCCGGGCCCTAGCCTCGTCATCCAGTGGGCTGCTGTCATTATGACCAAATTGCATGATGACATAGTCGCCAGGCTCTAGTTTTTGACGTACTTTTTCCCAAAGACCATAGGTCTGGAAAGTCCGGCTGCTGGTACCTCCCAACGCGTGATTTTGAACTTTTATATGTTCCAGGTCGAAATAAGGGGACATATAGTCGCCCCAGCCCCAGAGTCCTCCGGCGCCATCTCCCTGGCCATTCTTCACCGTGGAATCTCCGATGAGGTATAAGGTAGGCTTGTCCTGAGTGAGGTAGGTTTTTAGTTCGCAGTCTTCCAGCCCCTTTAGTCCTTGGACCACCGTCCAGGCATTGATGCGAGCGCCAGCCTCATTGGTATGGGTATGATCTTTCTCAAAGAGTCCCTTGACCACTTCCGGCCCCCACTCATCGTACTGATCAGCCACCATGCTGTTGAGGTCTATGAATGGTGCGCCAGTTTTGCGGGCTATTTCCTTAGCCCACTTTCCGTAATCCTGATGGGCACGCTCCACTTCTCCATCAGGGAATTTATTGCGGGGGATCATTGAGCAGATTATGGGTACGGCTCCCTTGGCCCTGGCCTCAGTGACAAATTTCTTCAGGTACCAGCCATAGCTGTGGACGGTCTCCTCGCTACCGTCTGGCCAGGTCAATTCCACCGTTTCATCCCCAGTGCCACGGAGCACGCCTCGGTATCCTCCGCGGGTGGTGTCTGGCTTGCTCCCTTCATTATGTCCAAATTGCATCATGACATAGTCCCCGGGTTTTAGCTCGTCCAGGACTCTTTGCCAGCGGCCTTCCTTGACAAATGTCCGGGTGCTTCTGCCGGCCATCGCCTGATTGCTGACTTCCACGCGGCTGCTGTCAAAGAAGTCCTGCATGAATGTGCCCCAGCCCCATTGTCCCGGGCCTCCATCTCCACGGCTATTCCGCACCGTACTGTCTCCAATGATGTATAAGGTGGTTTTTTTCTCCTTGCTTACAAAAGCCAGCAATAAGAGCATCACAGCGAGGAGGGGAAGGGTATAGCTTATCTTTTTACGCATATATATAGTATTTTATCTTTTTCTATTGGGTATTCATCTTGTTTTTGCATTTGGAGTCCTTCTTAGTCGGAGATTGGAATATAATCAGGTAGTTTAGGAAAAGAGTCCTATGCCCTTCGGCAGAACTGCCTATTGCTAGCCTGATATTCCGGATTGGAGCCTCCTTTTAGAGATCTTTATTGTTGCCCCGATCCACTTATTGACCAATGCATATTTGGTTTTAAATCTACTGATCGCCTGCGGCAAATCTGTACTGTAGTATATGGTTTTGGGCTCTTCCCCCACAGTACAGTACAGAGAATTGCCTGAAAAGGATAATTTTATGCTTTTAAATTTAGTCATCAAAAACGACCCAAATTTTACCATTATATTCTATGAAAGTTAGACAACTCCTGAAACCCGGCATGATCGGGATCCTAAGCCTAAGTCTGGCCTGCTCGCCAGAAGCAGCAAAAGAGCAAAAAGCAGAAACACCAGCTGTACTTACCGATACCAATACCCCGCTGCATCTGCTGGAGCCAGACTATCCTGTACCTTATGGATTTCCAGAACAGAAGGAAGTGAAGGCGGTAATTGACCGGGTGTATGATTATTTGGCGGCCAGCACCCCTGCCAGAATCTTGGACAAAAAAGACGGAACTGCCCTATCGGACTTTAGCAAAGTGGATAATAATTCTGTGCTGGATCAGGGAGATTTCAGACTGCTGAGCTATGAGTGGGGGGTGACTTACTCCTCCATGCTGCTGGCTGGCGAGGTGACCGGAGACGATCGATATACCAATTATACCAAGGAAAGAGTGAAGTTTATTGCAGACCTCTATCCTCATTTTCAGCAGGTGGAAGGCAAGGAGCATGCATTACATTCGGTGCTTTACCCTGGAGCTTTGGATGATGCCGGAGCGCTGTGTGCCTCCTTTATCAAGGCCGATCAGGCGGGGCTGGATGCCAATGTGCAGCCGGTGGTAGATAATTTTATGAATTATATCATGACCAGCCAGTTCCGACTGGAGGATGGTACCCTGGCTAGAAATCGGCCCCTGAAGAATACCCTCTGGCTGGACGATATGTATATGAGTGTGCCCGCCATCGTCCAGATGGGGAAATATACAGGTAAGCAGAAGTATTATGATGAGGCCGTGCGGCAAATTAAATTATTCTCTGGCCGTATGTTCAATGAGGAGAAGGGGCTCTATATGCATGGATGGGTCCAGGGAATGGATGTCCATCCACAGTTTCACTGGGGAAGAGCCAATGGCTGGGCTATCCTGACCAAAGTGGAGGTTTTGGAAGCGCTGCCTGAAGATCATCCTGGCAGACCTTTCATCTTAGACCTATTACAAAAACACATCAAAGGCCTAGCGAGATTGCAGTCGGGCTCTGGCTTCTGGCACCAGCTGCTGGATCAGAATGACTCTTATCTGGAAACTTCCGCCACTGCCATTTATGCGTATTGCATCGCTAAGGCGGTAAATGAAGGATGGGTGGATGATCAGGCTTATGCCCCTATGACGCTTTTGGCATGGAATGCCGTAAGTACCATGGTGAATGACAAAGGACAGGTGGAAGGAACCTGCGTGGGTACCGGAATGGGATTTGACCCTGCCTTCTATTACCATCGCCCGATCAATCCTTATGCTGCCCATGGCTATGGTCCCGTGATCGCTGCCGGTGCCGAGGTGATTCGTATGTTGCAGATGCATGAGTTTGAGATCAATGATAGCTCTGTCCAATTATTAGATAAATCCTCCAAATAAGTCATCTATAACATTCAAGCTGCCTCATAAGTCACCTAGCCTGGATCACAGCTGCTTCCCACCCAAAAATCGGGCATGCAGCTGATTTTCGGATTCGTTCGGAAGCCAAGGCAAGGGGGAAATGAGGCAGCTTTATTTTTTTAATAGAGGCAATTCTGCCGGGAGACTGAGAGTCATATTGCCTTGATATACTTTTGATGGCTGGAAGCCTGCCCGGACCATTTCTGTCATTTCCCCGGATCTTCCTGCATTGCTCCGCACACTGAAGGATTCTGAAAGGCAGCAGGCTAAGGTCTAGAATGGATTTTTCAGCTCATTCCTTATTATTGATACCTTATTCACTTAGATATAAGCCCGTACTGTTTTCCTCTCTTATCCACAGGACTGGTATGAGCGGCTGGCTGATGCATATAGTGGGCCTGAGCGAAGAATCATTGGAAAGGTCCGTTATCATTATGACCCCTATTTGCATACATTTTCGTCCCCTGATCTTCTTCTTGGCTGTTTACCTTTGGAAGGTAATTTAACCGATAAACCCTAAGCAACTTATGTACAGACTCTTGATTTTAGGCTTACTAATGCTTACCGCATGTAGCGCCGACCCAGCCGATCAGTCCAAGGCTGCTGAGCCAGATAAGCCAGAACCGCTAATTATGAAAGCCCTCCATGTGTCTGGCAGCCAGCTGGTGGATGAGCAGGAGAAGCCCGTGGTGCTGCGAGGCATAAGTTTCGGCTGGCACAATTGGTGGCCTCGTTTTTATAATGCTGATGCGGTGTCCCACCTAAAGAATGATTGGAACGCCAGCGTAGTTCGTGCTGCCATGGGCGTGGAGCCCGAAGGTGCCTATATTGATCGCCCTGATTGGTCCAAAGAACGGATCGAAGCAGTCGTCGAAGCAGCCATTTCCGAGGATATTTATGTGATCATCGATTGGCATAGCCATCATATTAACCTGGAGGAAGCGAAGACTTTCTTTGCAGAGATGGCCAGGAAATATGGACATCATCCTCATGTGATTTATGAGATTTTTAACGAACCCGTGGATGACAGTTGGGAGGCGGTGAAGGCTTATAGTGAAGAGATCATCAAGGTCATCAGGGCAGAGGATCCTGACAATGTGATCTTGGTGGGCAGCCCTCATTGGGATCAGGATATCCATATAGCCGCCGATAATCCCATTCTAGGATATGACAATCTTATGTACACCTTGCATTTCTATGCGGGGACTCATAAGAAATCCCTGCGTGACCGTGCCGATTATGCTTTGGCCAAAGGCTTGCCTCTTTTCGTGTCGGAATGTGCCTCCATGGAAGCCTCGGGCGATGGGAAGATAGACCGAGCCTCCTGGGATGCCTGGCTGAAGTGGATGGAGCAGCATAAGATCAGCTGGCTGGCATGGTCGGTATCGGATAAGGACGAGACCTGCTCGATTTTCCTTCCTGCGGCCAGCTCAGGCGGCCCATGGCAGGATCAGGAGATCAAAGAGTGGGGGCTCATGCTGCGCGAATATCTGAAAAATCCATAGCCGAATCTAGCTGCTTATCGATTCATTTTCGTACGCGGAATCTGGGTTTCCTGCCAGAGATGCTGATCGTTGCGTTTCCAGTATTTTATTCGATCCTTACGGATCAAAATTGATTTTAGGTAAAAGAAAATTATAGGCTATAATAATGGTCCTCAGCAGTATGGCCTCGATGAGAATGAGGCCATACTGCTGAGGACTCTTGATGCAGCCAGCTTTAGGTCAATTTCTCATTAAAGAAATCGATGGTTCTCTTCCAAGCGAGTTTTGCGGCTTCGGGATCATACCTGGGGGTGGTGTCATTATGGAAGCCGTGGTTAGCCTCGGGATAGAAGTAAGCGGTATATTCTTTATTATTGGCTTTGAGTGCTTCTTCATAAGCAGGCCATCCGGCATTGACGCGCTGGTCGAGCTCTCCAAAGTGCAATAATAGGGGCGCCTCTATCTGTGGCACCTGATCAGCGGTAGGTTGGCTGCCATAGAAGGGCACTGCGGCTGCCAGCTCAGGAACCTCCACAGCCATCATATTGGATATCCAGCCTCCAAAGCAGAAGCCTACCACGCCGATTTTTCCGCTGCATTCCGGGTGGTTTTGGAGATAGGTGAAAGCTGCGATGAAGTCATTCAGCATCTCATTTCTATCTCTTTTTTGTTGCATTTCACGCCCTTCGTCATCATTGCCAGGATAGCCACCCAGCGGGGATAAGGCATCTGGTGCAATACTGATAAATCCAGCCATGGCGGCTCTCCTGCCCACATCAGCTATATATGGGTTCAGACCCCGATTTTCGTGAACCACGATCACACCTGGAAGCTTGCCTTTGGCATCTGCAGGACGTGAAAGTTGTGCCTTGATCTCCCCGCCTCCCTTGGGCGAATCATAGCTTATCGTTTCGGTATTGAGCGATTGCTCGTCCTGGGCCACTTGGATATTGTCATTATAATTGGGCATCAGGTAGCTGGTCAGCGCGGTGAGCGTGATTCCTCCCACCGCATAGGTGGAGAGCTTCTCGATAAATTCCCTGCGCTCTAGCTTACTGTGCGCATAAGCATCATAAAGGTCAAATACCTCTTGCTTGATATCCTTTTTATTGAGTTTTTTCATAAGACTGTAGCATTAGCTGGCAAAAAGAAGTTTAAGTGCCTCAGAAGGTAGGATTATTTGCTTTAATTGACAAGCAGAATAATCAAACTTTGGCCTGCAGGATAACGATTTACCAGCGTTTATCGCGCCCTTGTCTGGCTGCTCGGTAGGATGGGGATATAGGGATTTACCAGACCCCGGGGAGCATGCACCACCTCATATCCTCTTTTTGTTTTGAGGTAATAAGTCTCCTGACGGAAGTAATACACCTTGCCTGCATAGGCGATGCGCTGTGACCTGTTGGGCAATGCGCTAAGCGTAAGCCCTATGGGTGCTGCAGTCAGCAGATAGGTTCCTGCGGTATATCGGTAAAAATTGCCATCTGAATAATGATAGGGAAGGGATTTGTGATGGATGATGAGGCTGTTTTTGGGCAATGCCCTCACCGTTTTAAGGGGCTTTGTCTTTGGATGGTGGAGGATCGTCACCGTGGTTTTCTTCACCACAGTCCTGTTGTTCTTCTGGGCATAGCCAAATTGAATACTCCCTATAGTCACTATTGCTATAAGCAAAGCGGCTTTTCTGATCGATGATTTGATGTTTGTACCTGACATAATCTGCGGTTTTTGATTTGTCATTGGACTGAGCAAATCATCGGAAGGTTTAATATGGAGCAAATATTAGCGATATGAAACCAGGTGCTTTTTACCTCCCCGCTTAGCAGAGGAGAAGGGTGGGGGTTTGATAGATTTTGTATAAGGAATTGATGGGTAATGTAATTTATTGCCTTTAGGTAGGTTTCTCACAGGAGCGAGCGGAAATGCCTAAGGCTGTTTAACAGAGCATTCTTACTTCGTAGTTTCTGCAAGGCCTCCAGCATTAGTTCTTATAGGGCTTGCCAAAGTCGGGGCTGATGGCTTTTAGCGCTATGTCGGGATCTATATAGTCCTTCAAGTCTTCCATGGCGATTACCTGAAAGTCATTTTCCTTAAGGTAGTCGAGGTATTCCTCGAAGAGGGAAATAGGCGTATCGACCCAAGGATGTTCCAGATCGGGGACGCCATGAAGGGTGAGCACCACGATTTGCCCTTTCTTTGCTTGCTGGAGGGCCTCTAGGATTTCCTGCTTATTGTCTGCGGAGGTGGCCCAGCTGGGGATCAGATAAGGATGGTCGCTCAAGGGGTCATAGGCCCTGCTTCCTCCCGCCCGGGCAAATTCATAGCCTGTCTCCTCCAATACCTCCAGGGACAATGGGCTGAGGCCATAGCCTGGGTAGGCAAAATTTTTGGGCAGAGGGATGCCTAGCGAATCACATTTCTCCTCAATATAGCTTAGTTGCTCGATCATCTCGGGGCGGCCTAGTCTCTCCATATTCGCATGGGTTCGGCTATGATTGGCCACTTCAAAGCCCATATTATCCAAGGCTTGCATCTGCCTCCAATTCATATATTTACTGCTATCCGAAAAGTTGGGAGGAAATTCACAGACGAAAAAAGTAGCCTTAAACCCGTATTCTTTCAGCTTGGGTGCCACCACCGAATAGTGGCTGGCGGGGGCATCATCAAAGGTCAAAACTACCAGTTTATCAGGAATGGCTTTTTTTAGGATCTGAGACGGTGCCGGATGAGAAATAATAAGAGCTAGGAAAAATATAAGGGCTTTGGTCATAGGTCAAAGATAATAAGGCCGTTCCACTTTGGGTGGAGACGGTCTCTATTAAGTTTAAATTCCGTTAGTCCACCAGATGATAGACCTGGCTGGCCGCTAGCAGGAAGCAGCCCAGGCCATAATCTTCAAAATCAGGCTTGCTGGTATAGGTAACTGGCTGGCCGTCCTTAGGTTCTTTTCCCGTGCCCTGGAGGTATCCTAGGTAGCCATTGTCATGGATGGATTCCTTAGCGATTGCATTCCAGGCTTTGGTGATGGCGGGCATATAGACGTCTTTCTCGAGAAGGCCATTATTTACTCCCCAGGCCATGCCATAGAGAAATAAAGCGGTGCCCGAAGTTTCTTTTCCCTCATAGTGTGTAGGGTCATGTAAGCTCACATTCCAGAAGCCATCGGTTCGCTGCAGGGTCAGGGTGGCTTTTAGCATACGCTGGAGCATCTGTACATATTCATATCGGTGAGGGTCATCCTGTGGTAGGTATTCCAAGGTGCGCACCATCGCGGCCACCACCCAGCCATTTCCTCTGGACCAGTAGCAGTCGTTGCCATTAGGTTCCTGATAGGGAGGGAGGAAGTCGCTGTCCCGCCACCAGAGGTTGTCGGTTTCGTTGAAGAGGCCTTGGCGGACCTTGGTATCCATATACATCTGGTACATTCTTTCGGAGTACTTCTTGTCCCCGGTGAGGCTGGTGAGCTGCGCAAATACCGGCATTGCCATCTGCAGGGCATCTATCCAGTCCCAATCATCAATTTTATAGCTGTCCATCATGCCGTCTATAGAGGCTTGGATGTCCCTTATCCTTTCGGGTTTTGGCTCGATTTGATGGAGCATGATATAGGTCTGCCCTGCGCAGTGGTTATCAGCATGCCGGGTTTCCACATCATTTCGGAGTCCCCATTGGTGGGCTTCACCCCAGCTTACTGCGTAGTCATAGTAGGCTTTGTCGGGATGGAGTGCATAGAGCTCCATAAGGCCTTCATAATAGACCGCCCGGGTCCAGAGATTACTGGGGCGCTCTTTATTGGTGATGACATTTTGGCCCGGATCGGGCCATTTGTTCATGAAGTAGCGATTGGTCAGTACCATTTGCTCCATGATCTCAGATTTGGAGGGTAGTTGCTGAGCCAGGCTTAGGTTTGCCGTCAGCAGCATCGNGGCGAGCATTACAGCTAGTCGTTTTGATTGCATGTTATTTGGTGCTTATTGGTTAATTGCCTTTTGAGGAGACTCATCGCCAGATCATGATGAAGGAGCCTTCCTGATTTCCTAATCGTCTCACGGATACCATTTTAGTTTCCATGATAACCAAAAATACATTATTGCCCAGAATATAGTATGCTGATATGTACTGCTTTGCTGGGATTAGGTGGCAGGAGGTTTTGATTTTTTTTGGTCCTTATAGCATTTCGCAGGTTTTGGGAGGGGTAAATAATATAGGGTAATCGGGAAATAATACCCCAGACACCCTGGTTATGGAGCCAATTAAGGCTTCTATTACGCTTTCCTGCACCTGTGACTAAAAAAAACAGGTCAATTTTATAAGGGTAGGAGGAGCAAAAAAAGTATTAGTACTTACAATTTTTTCTATTCGCCAGCGTTTGGCTTGGTTTCGATCAACTAATCGATTTAGCGCATGATTTTTTGTACTGGCTGGGGATTAAGCCCAGGGTTATTTCTGTGCAATTATTGTCTTGGGGCTGGGATAATTCTGTCTATTTGTAATATTATTTTTGCATTTAAATAAATGTTTAAGGTACACTAAACCAGCATATACCAGTACACTTTTGGAGAGAGGCTTTTTTAAATTTCGGATAGCTTCGGTTTTTGCAGATGATAATATGGTGAGGATGACCTTCGTCAAAATAGATTCTTGTGATTTGCCAAAGCAGTTATTTGATTAACAATAACCTCAATAATCTATGAACAGCTTTACAAAACTGCTTTTAGCGTGTTTTAGCTTATCGATTCTCTTGCTTGCTGGATGTAAGGACGAGTTTGATGAGTATTACGCCAGGCCAGAAGGATTGGAAGGTCCCATCTATCAGGTGCTTTCCGACTCAGTACGGTTTCGGGGAAATTTCGACCATTATTTGGCATTGGTCGAGAAAGCCGGGTACAAAGAGACCCTCAGCACCGCCGGTTACTGGACGGTATTTGCCCCTACGGATGATGCTTTTGAGCAATATTTCCAAGCCAACAACCTATCGGGAATAGATGATATTTCCGAAGAAAAAGCCTACCAAATTGTTTCTTATTCCCTGATATACAATGCCTACAGTCTTAGGGATTTGGGGTTCTATCAAAAAGGAGCGGGACAAGATACCCTTTCAGCTTCCTTTCGTCGTAAGACGGCTTATTATAAAGGGGTCTATAAAGAAGAAGTAAGCGGACAGGAGCTGGACGTGGTCGATGCCAATCGTAATGGCTTCGATACCTATGCCTTGGATGACAATAATAATAAGTATATGCCTTATTTCATGCAGCACTATCTGGACAGGATGAACCTGACCGCTGATGATATTGAGGGATTTTATGATCGCCCCTACACAGGAGCGCAGGTGGCCAATGCCCTGGTGGTCCAGTCCAATGTGGTCGCCGAAAACGGCTATATTCATACCGTGGATCGGGTGATCGAGCCGATGCAGAATATTGCAGATTATCTGAATGACAAGCCACAGTATAGCTTGTTTAAGTCGATTTTGGAAATGGAATTTAGAACGCTGCAGAGCAATGCTGCACTTAGCTATGACGCTAATTCCTATCCTGAGCTGACTGAGCGCTATGCGCCGGTGTACAACCTCGGTGGACCAGTATATGTCAAGTCCTTTACCGGTGGCTACGCTTTTTCTCCCAATAATGAAAACTTCCTAAGTGGTGGCAATGACGCCCAGTCCGATAGCTGGACCTTGTTTGTTCCCGAAAACGACGCTTTACAGGAGTTCCTGGATGAGGTATTGCTCGAGTATTATGGGGCTCTCGCCAATGTGCCCGATCCCATCCTTTTTGACTTTGTGAATATGCATATGTGGCAGACCGCCCTTTGGCCAAGTCGCTTCTCGCTGATGACCAATACCCTGAATGAGGAAGCTCGATTTGACCCGGATACTGACCTTACCGATAGACAGGTCCTCAGCAATGGCCTGATGTATGGCACCAATAAGGTCCAACAAGGAAATTTCTTCTTTACCGTCTATAGCCGCCCTTATCTGGATCCGGATTATAGCATCATGCTCACCTTACTGGACAGTTATCGATTTACCATCTCCGATCCCGGACAGAATTTCGCCTTGCTGCTGATGTCCAATTACCAGCTCAACGAGGCGGGGTTTGAATATGATCCCAGTGCCAGAAATCAGTGGACCTATAATGGGGAATCTGCTCAGGCCTACGAGCGGCTAAATAGAATGCTGGAGCTCAGCATCATCAAGCTTGCCTCACCAGATGAGCTGGATGATCTGTCGGGCTCAGGGATCTTTGAGACGATGGGTGGTGAATATATCCGATATGAAAACGGGGAATTCTTTGCCTCTGGCAATGTGGAAAGCGGGGAGAATATCGTCATCACAGAAAGCGCCACTTATGAGGCGGTCAACGGGCGGGATTTTTATGGTCTTGGCCTAGCGACCTACACGGAAAAAGTCCTTGCGGAGATCATCTTTGAGACGCCGCAGTTCTCTAAGTTCGCAGAATACCTGCAGTACTCACCGCTCTATAATCCTTCCTCCTTGCAGATAGAGGGAGTGTCTCCGGGGCAGTTTTTTACGGTGCTTATCCCCTCGGAGGAGGCGATCAATGAGGCCATCGCAGAGGGTCGGCTTCCGGCAGATCCCCAGACTAGCGAGTCCACGGAGATCGAGCAGATTGCCGCTTTTATTAAGTATCATTTTGTGCCCAGAAACTCCATTGTGCCGGATGGCAAAAAGATCGTGAGTGAGAATGGTGAGGAGTTCAGCACCCTACTGGCGACCCTGGACGGGGATATCAAGAAGGTGCTGATCGATAATTCCGCCAACGGATTTCAGCCACCTTATACCATGACGGCGACCGATGTCAATGGCAATGTGGCCAATGTGCTGATCCCGAGCAGTAATGTCCTGGCCAGCTATGCGGTATTGCATCAGATTGACCGAGTATTAGAAAGTAACTAACCCCAAAAACCGAATAGTTCTTATGAAAAAAATTACCAGGAAACTAATAGGGTTTGTCATGGGGCTGACCTTGATATGTACAGGGACGCTGCATGCCCAGCAAGCGACGCAGACCCTTGAGATCGTGAAGGGCCAGGTCACAGACAAAGAGGATGGCTCCACGATCATCGGAGCCACAGTGGTGGAAGTGGACAGAAATGATGACCGTACCCTGAGAGGTGTGGCCACGGATATCAACGGTAACTTCTCCCTTCGTGTGAGTAGCAAACAGAACCTTGTCCGCGTGTCATTTATCGGATATAAGTCCGTGACGGTGCCCATCGATGGCCGCTCCGAGATCAACCTTCAGTTGCAGTTTAACATCAGCGACCTGGATGTGGCCGAGGTGACCGCGGAGAAGATGATAGACCAAGGCATGATGAAAATAGATGAGAGAGACCTGACTTCCTCCTCCACACGGGTGGATGCAGAGCTTCTCAAGGAGATGTCTGCTCTCTCGATAGATCAGGCCCTGCAGGGAAGAATGGCTGGCGTGGATATCGTATCCAATTCCGGCGACCCCGGCTCGGGTATGTCCATCAGGATTCGAGGAACTTCCTCCATCAATGGCTCCTCTGAGCCGCTTATTGTGGTGGATGGCATCCCTTTCCAGACCAATACCTCGGCTTTTGACTTTGCCAATGCCAATGAAAACGAATATGCGCAGCTATTGAATGTGGCGCCTGCTGATATCGAATCGATCACTGTGCTGAGAGATGCCGCCGCTACCGCCCTCTGGGGGTCTCGAGGCTCAAATGGCGTCCTGGTGATCACCACCAAGCGGGGAGATAAGGGCAAGCCTACCATCAATTATTCCTTTAGGGGCTCCTTGTCCCAGCAGCCAGGACAGATACCGATGCTGAATGGCGATCAGTATTCCACGCTTATTGCCGAAGGCTATATGAATAGCTTTGGCGTGCCGCTGAATATCTCCGCTAATAAGGAATTTTCTTATGATCCCAAGGACCCTTATTATTTCTATAATTATGGTAATAATACCGATTGGATCAGCGAAATCACCCAGCTAGGCTATATGTTTGACCATAATCTAGCCCTGTCTGGAGGAGGTGAAAAAACCCGCTACCGTGTATCGGTAAATAAAAACAACTCCGTGGGTACCACCGTGGGCACAGGTTATGACCGATTTGCCACTCGTATCAGCTTAGATTATCTGGTCTCCAGCAAGATTCGCGTGATGACCGATCTGGCTTACACTCACTCTACCACCGATCGCAACTGGGTGAATTCCAAAGATAGCCAGGACATCGTAAGGGGTGTAGCTTACGAGAAAATGCCGAATATGTCGGTATATGAATTTGATGAATATGGCAATATGACGCCAAATTTCTTCTCTCCGGAAAACAATATCCAGGGCTCATTCCCCGGAACCTATAATCCGCTGGCATTGGCCTCCGCAGCCTCAAACTCGGTGGAGGGAAATAGAATTATCCCAAAATTCACCTTGCAATACCATATCCGTCCAGACTTGATGTTCCAGTCAGATGTGGCCTTCGATATAAATAATACCCAGACGACGAGGTTCCTGCCGCAGATTGCGACCGGATTAGCACTCAATAATCAGAATGTAAATACCGCTAGTAATGAAGACTCTGACAATCTGATCACCCAGACCTTCAATAAGCTATACTATACTCCTGAGCTGGGAGAGAATCATAGCCTCTTGGCCATGGTGCTATTCACTACCTATGAAGGCCGTGGAGATGGATACTATGTGGGTACGACCAATTCAGCATCGTCTAATTTGCAGATGCCAGGCACCGTAAACCGGGATGATAATATCGCCCTTTCCTCGGGTACCTCCATTTCACGAGCCATAGGATTGGTCGCTAACGCTCAATATGGATTTATGGACCGCTATATCGTAAATGCTTCCATACGTCGTGATGGAAGTTCGAAGTTTGGCGAAAACCACCGCTGGGGCACCTTCCCAAGTATCTCTGGCCGATGGAGAGTATCCGGTGAGCCATTTATGGAGGACCTTTCCTGGATGAGCGAGTTTTCTCTAAGAGCCAGTTATGGCCAAAGTGGCAATACGCCAAGTAGAGATTACCTGCATTTCAGCACCTTCTCCAACCTGGCTTGGAACTACCTTGGAGAGACTGGCGTGGTTCCCAACAACCTGGAATTGACCAATTTCAAATGGGAAAATGTCGCTCAGACCAACTTCGGGTTTAACTTGGAACTGCTGCAAAGTAAGATAGTAGTGGGATTTGACTGGTACCTGAAGCGTACCACGGACCTGTTCTTGGACAACCTCCGCATTCCTAGTACCACTGGTTTCTCCACGGTCAATATGAATATTGGTACCATGGACAACCGTGGATGGGAACTCTCCGTATTCACCACGCCCTACCAAAAAGGCGACCTGCGGATCAATTTTGACTTTAATATCGCAAGAAACAAAAACATCATTCAGTCCATATCGGAATTATATCAGACCGATAACCTGGAGGCGATGCAGTCCAATGGCAATTATTATGTGACCATACAGGAGGGCAATCCGCTGGGATCTTTTTATGGGTTTAAGTACAAAGGCGTGTATAAAGACGGTGAATCGACCATCGCCACCGATGCCAATGGCAATTCCATCGTGGGTCCTAATGGTGACCCCGTTCAGATGATGTTTACCTACCCGACCATCGCTTATGAGTTTCAGCCTGGCGATGCCATGTATGAAGATATCAATCATGATGGAAATATAGACTATAAGGACATCGTATGGCTGGGAGATGCCAATCCCAAACTGACGGGTGGTTTTGGTCCGCGAGTGAGCTATAAAAACCTTCAGGTATCAGGATATTTCAACTTCAGGTATGGAGTAGATATCGTGAATAGCACCAAGATGCTCACGGAGAATATGTACAGCTATGATAATCAAAATGCCGCCACGCTGAACCGCTGGAGAAGACCTGGAGATGAGACTGACATGCCCCGGGCACTTATCCGCACCGGCTATAATTGGCTGGGTTCTGACCGCTATGTGGAGGATGGAAGTTTCATGAGGTTCAGGACGCTGACTGTTCGATACAGCATGCCCCGGCCATTCCTGGACAAGACCAAACTCGGTGATTTGAGCTTCTATGTGACCGCGGAAAACCTCTTCACCTGGACCAACTACACTGGTCAGGATCCCGAAGTAGGACTCCAAAGCACCAATGCGAACAGGCTATTCCAGATAGGATATGACAATGCTCGGACTCCTCCAGTGCGTACTTACACACTCGGAATAAATGCCAGGTTCTAATCAGATCACTAAAAACGAGACAATGATGATAAAGAAATATATATCCTATTCCTTATTTGCCCTTCTCCTCATGATGGGGGTCGGCTGTGATAGCTGGCTGGACCAAAGGCCCATAAATGGCGTGGTCAAGCAGGATTTTTGGAAGACCAAAGAGCAGGTGCGCTCCGCCCTTATGGGAGCTTACGCCTCCATGAATGGAAACTACCGTGGATACCATCTCGCTGAGAGAATGTTTGTCTGGGGAGAATTGAGAGGCTATATGGTAGCGCTGAATACTGGCGCCAGCTTCGATGAGATCCAAGTGATCTTAGGAAACATCCAATCGACAAATAGAATCAGTGATTGGAGTGGATTCTATGGCACCATAAACCTCTGCAATAATGTCATCGATAATGGCCCTGGCGCTTTGGACACCGATCCTACTTTCAAGGTGGAAGATCTTAATAATTATGTGGCTGAGGCCAAGGCGATTCGCGCAATGATGTATTTCTACCTCGTGCGTTCTTTTGGTGATATTCCACTTTCTATAGAAGCGGTGGATTCTGATGAAGACCAGCTTACCATTCCTAAGACTGCCCGGGCAGAGGTGCTCCAGCAGATCGTGAAAGACCTGGAGGAGGCTGAGCCCGAGATATATGCCCAGCATGAGACCAATGCAGACAGCAAGGGCCGCATGACCAGGTACGCCGTGAATGCGCTGCAGGCAGATGTATATCTGTGGATGGAAAACTATGAAGCCGCCGCTACCGCCGCCGATAAGGTTTTGGCGGGACCTTATGCACTCGTAAGACAAGAAAATTGGCTACAGGAAATATTCGTTCAGGGAAATTCCCAGGAAAGTATTTTTGAGATCCAGTATGCCGCGCCACAGTCCAATCCCTTCTATCCTATGTTTAGCACCACGATCGGACGCCGGTACCTGGCCTACCCCTCGGTGCTGGAGGAGACCTTCGGCTTTAGCATAGACAGTCCCGAGGATATTGACCTTAGGAGTATAGACGCTACGCTCAAATCAAGTGGCGAGATATGGAAATACATCGGCTTAGGGCCCAATCAACGTAGAGAGCAAACTGATTCCTATGCCAATTGGATCATCTATAGACTCGCCGATGTGATGCTGATGAAGGCAGAAGCCCTATCGCAGATAGGACGTGGAGAAGAAGCCCTGGAGATCGTGGCAGAAATCAGAGAACGTGGCGGGGCCATTCCAGAGACAGAGGAAAATCCCTCTGCCAGCAGTGCCAATGATATGGTCAGGTATATCCTTCGTGAAAGAGCCCGGGAACTGGCTTTTGAAGGGAAATGGTGGTTTGATCTGCTTCGGGTATCCAAGATGAATGATTACTCAAACCTGGACCTGTTATTAAATGCAGCCATTGTCAACGCTCCGGAAACCAATCTGAGTTCGATCCTGAACCAGCTGAGGGACACACGCAGCCATTACCTGCCGATCTATAATGTGGAGCTCAATGCGAACCCACTGCTGGAGCAAAATCCATATTACCTGAAATAAACCTAAACGACCGAAGATGAAAACTTTCTATATCACAAAACACTGGAGCAAAAACACCCTATGGTTGGTGGGCTTGCTTTGTTTAGGGATGTTTGGCTGCGAGTTTGAACCTCCCACCAATGTCAGTATCACCACCGATACCAATATCAGTGGCTACCTAAGACAAAATCCCGATGACTATTCCAACTTGTCCCAAATCCTCGAAATCTCCAATACGGAGGGCTATCTAGGAGCCTATGGAACCTATACGTTTTTTGCCCCGGATAATGAGGCAGTGGACGAATACTTGGTCGAGATGGGCACCACGCTCGATGCGCTCACCGAGGAGGAGGCTAAGGATATTGTGCGCTTTCACCTGATCACCGATACCCTTTCCACCGCTTCTTTTACCGATGGCAAGCTTCCGGTGCCCACAGAGTACGGCAAGTACCTGGTGACAGGAGCGGAGTTTACGGATGGGCAGACCTCCATCAGGGTCAATAGACAAGCCAATATTACCGAAAGTAATATCAAGCTGGGCAATGGCATTATGCATGCCATCGACCAGGTGCTTTCTCCACCGACGAAGTCTGCCGCACAGTGGCTTGACGAAAACCAACAATACTCTATATTCTCCCAGGTACTGAAAGAAACAGGCTGGTACGAAACCCTCAATGAGGAGCGTGCTGGGCAGTGGTTTACGATATTGGCAGAGTCAGATGAGACCCTGGCTGCGGCAGGATATACTAGCTATCAGGACCTCGAAGACCGCTATTCCAATACCGGTGACCCGACCAATCCTTCGGATAGCCTAAACTTATTTGTGGCCTATCATGTGATTCCTGATATCAAATATGTAGCGGATTTATTGACCGCCACGGCCCATCAGACGGAAGCACCTCAGGAGGTGGTGACGATCAAGCTGAATGGCGTGGAGGTACTAGTCAATGACGATGTTTTCTTTGGCGTATATGAGCCGGGCTCGCCCATCATCAGAGCTCAAAGTGACTTCTCCGTGACGAATGGAGTCATCCATTCGGTGGAGGATCATTTTGCGATCAAGCTCAGAGCCCCTACAGCCGTGTACTGGGATGTGACAGACCAGCCGGAAATCCGACAGATGACCCAATATTTCAGAGTCCCTGGCGCTCCTAACTATACCTTCAAGCTCGGCGAGCTGTCAGGCATGTCCTGGGGAGGTAATTTCGTGGATGCGATGGTGAATTACTATCCGCCAGCACTAAATCAGGTTTACTATGCCTTCGGTGACTATATGAGAATAGAAATCCAAGGCAACCGACTTACCTGGACGGAGATCAAAACACCAGTTCTGGTGAAGGGAAGATATAAGCTGTGGATCTGTCATTATGGTGACAAGTGGAACAATGGCGCAGAGCTCAAGGTGACTTTTGATGGACAGGATATCCCTGGTGCCAGATTATTGGATACCAAGATTAAGGCTCCTACAGATATGGCGGAAGATGAACTAGAGGCCAGAGGATGGAAAGAATACCTCACTGCTGGCTCCAATGGAGGCCGGATCATGGGCAGGTTCATTGGGACGATAGACGTGCAGACCACTGGGGAGCATATGCTTCGATTTGATAGAATTACCGGTATCGGCCGTAGTCAGGGTGGTTTATGGCTGGATATGATCCACTTTATCCCCGAGGGAGAAGATCAGCTTTATCCAAAATTTGCCATTGATGGAACACCTGTCTATAAGGTGGAGGAATAAAGAAGCGAAAGCCAATTTGCCTTTAATCGTGAATAATTCAAACAGAAAGAACAATGACTAAAAGATATAAACACTTCTTGCTTTGCCTCCTGGCGCTTGGGCTGTATTCCTGCTCTGACCAGTGGGAAGAGCACAATGAAGCTTCGCAAGACCTCAATCAAAACTTGGTGCAGATGATCCGCTCAGATGCGGATCTGAGCACCTTCGCCTCCCTGATCACCAAAAGTGGGCTGGAAGCACAGTTGGCCTCAGGATCTTATACCGTCTGGGCCCCGGACAATGCCGCCCTGGAAGGCCTGCCTGAGCATATCACCAGTGATGAAGAGGCCCTAAAACTGTTCGTGGGAAACCATATCGGCTACCAACAGCAGCTGTCTTATCAGGCAGAAGAAGCCCCTCTCCGAGTGAAAATGCTCAATGGAAAAGTCAATGTCCTCAATAAGGATAGCTTTACCTCCGTGGACGAAACCGCCAACTTCGACTATGCAGACAGGCTCGCCAAAAACGGGGTGCTCTATAAAATAGATAGCTATCTCGAGGCGAAGCAAAATGTGTGGGACATCGTCCAGCAGCTTTCTGATAATCCCGTGAGTCAGCTGGTGACAGGAATGAGTGTTACCGATAGCCTCACCCAGGAATCTTACAACTACTTCCAATATGGAGTGGCTGACCTGAGCATCGAGGATAGCACTTATACCTTCCTGATGCTAAGCGACGGAGCTTATGCAGCTTTCAAGACCGGCTTGGAGCCTTATTATAAGGATACACTGCCCGAGACTGACAGCCCTTCAGTTCCTCTTTCTTTGGGCTTGTCAAAAGACCTGGTGTTTACCACCGCTTATTATGACAATGTGCCCGACACCATCCTTTCGGTGGATAGCGTGAAGGTGGCTTTCCACCAAAACCAAGTTCTGCAGAAAATCAACGCCTCCAATGGGGTGGTCTATGTGATGGATGGATATGACTATAAGCTGTCAGACAAAATTCCGGAAATCAAGATCGAAGGCGAATATTATGACGCCCTCAGCGATAACTCGGGGCCGGTAAACATCCGGGCACGTAGCTGGGCTTCCAATAAGCGCGACCTTCTCGTGATCAATAGTGGTATCGCTGGGTATAATGTTACCTATCGGGTGCCTTATGTTCATAGTACTAAATATAAAATCTTCTGGCGTGCCGTTAATGATGATTATATCCCCCGTACCAACGAACAGCGGATCGCCATCGACTCGGTGCAGAACAGCCTGTTTTCTCTGATGTTTGTGGTGCCTAATACCTTTGAAGAGGTTTTTGTGGGTGAGCATGAAGTGCAGAATTATGGAGACTTGAAGCTCATCCTGCAGGCTTATCCCACCACAAGTAATAGCTGGAACAGCCTCGTGCTGGATTATTTACGTCTGGAACCGGTTTTTGACTAAACCCAAAATAAGAATTCGATGAAGCAGAAAAATATATACAGAATAGTCACCGCAGCTCTCAGCCTTCAATTGGGATTTGCCGGAACCGTCTTGGCGCAGGATCTGGAAGAAGTAAAGGTAAAGCCTTCTCAGGAAGCCAGGTACCTGGCAGAAAAGATCACTGGTAAAGTGGTGTCAAAATCCACTGGTGAAGCCTTGGAGGGAATTGGCATTGCCTATAAAGAGCTTTCAGCTACCTTTTCCAATTCACAGGGTGGATTTGAACTCATGGTGCCCTCTTTGAGCACGAGCATAGAGGTCAATTTTGGAGATGCCTTGGTGAAAGAAATCCCCCTAAAAGGGAGAACAGAGATCACCATCGAGCTTACGGATATGGAGCTGGCCATGGCTGGCAGAAACTCCGTCCAGCTACCTTATCAGGTGCAGCCCAGCCACTATATCACTGGCGCGATCTCCTCCATAGATTATGCAGAGAGCCCCGCCCAGCGAGCCAATTCCCCCGAAGCTCTGGCACAGGGGGCTGCTTCTGGTGTGAATATCATCCGCCGCTCCGGTACCCCGGGGATAGGCGCTGATTTCTTCATCAGAGGTCTGGGATCACTCAATGCCCGCACGCAGCCTTTGGTGGTCGTGGATGGCATGATTTACGATCTCAATGAATACCAGGGATCCATCATTGACGGATATACTTCCAATCCCCTCGCATTCATTGATGTCAAAGACATCGATAATATCACCTTCATCAAAGATGGCGGAGCTATCTATGGCACTAAAGGGGCAAACGGCGTAGTGCTAATTACCACCTCCAGAGCCAGAGATCTCACCACCAGAATTGACTTCCATACTTATGGAGGGGTAAATATCAAGCCCAAAAACCTTCCCGTAATGGAAGCAGATGAGTTTAGACCCTATTACTCTGAAATGCTGGGAAGTGCTGGTCTATCCACCAACCAGGTGATTGGCAATCGCTATCTAAATGAAACTCCAGACACCCTAGGGTATTATAATTACCATAATAATACCGACTGGCAGGATCAGGTGATGCGCACCAGTTATGACCAGAATTACTTTATCAAAGTATCAGGAGGGGATAATATCGCTAGATATGCCCTGTCATTGGGCCACCTAAAGAGCAGTAGCATCATGGATGAGGAGGATTTCTCTCGCTCCAGCGTGCGATTTAATGCTGACTTTCAGGTCACCGAAAAGCTGACTGCAGGCACCAATATGGCTTTTTCCTATGCGGTAAACAACCTCCATGAATATGGCTATGAGTCGGCTTATATCAGTCCTCTGAACTTAGGGCTGGTCAAGTCGCCATTCCTCGCTCCCAATATCTATTCTGAGGAAGGGCTAATGTCTCCAAATCTCGCTGACTCGGACTCCCTGAATATCAGTAATCCCCGAAGCGTGGTGGAGAATATGACCGCCCAAAATCGTCGATATAGATTCTTTGGCGCTTATAATGCCAAGTACCAGTTTAATAAACATTTCAGCCTCAAAACACTATTTGGCCTTACGATCGATAAAAACCGTGAGACATTCTTCATCCCTGACCTAGGGGTAAACGAGGAAGTGGGCACGAATGCGATTATCAAAAACCAAATAGGTGGACAGGTGCAGCGTCTGTTTAGTACCTATAGCGATACCCGATTTGACTATACCAACACCTTTGGCTATGCTCATAATTTCAACCTGGGACTCGGCTTCAGATACAATAAAAACCGCCTTCAGGAAGACCGTGGTTATTCCTATAATTCAGGAACGGATGACCTGGTGACCCTTGGTTCTGGCGTCATCACACTAAACGATGCCTACGCCAATGCGGGCAACTGGGTGTGGATGAGCTATTACGCCGCCATCAATTATAATTACCTCAATAAATATTTCTTGGATGTCAATATGGCCGTGGATGGTTCTTCCCGCTTTGGAAAGGATACTGCCGATGGGATGAGCCTCTTTGGACACCGCTTTGGATTATTCCCTTCCGTGCAAGCGGCATGGCTGCTGAGCTCGGAGGATTTTATGTCTGGGGTAAACTTAGACTTGCTGAAGCTCCGACTGAGTTATAGCCAGGCAGGAAATGATGGCATCGGTAATTACCGCTACCTACAGACTTATTCCGGCTCCAATGTTTTGGCATCGCAGGGCCTGGTACGGGCTGATCTGGCCAATGAGCAGATTCAGTGGGAAACCAATACTAAGCTCAATGCAGGAATAGACCTGACCACTGCCAATAAAGTATTTGGTATAAGCCTCGATATTTATCAAAACACCATCAGTGATTTGCTGACCTTGCAGCCCTTGCAGGCGGCCACGGGCTTAAATTACTATATGGCCAATGGCGGGGAGATGGTCAATACAGGCATAGATTTGGGCCTGACCGCTCGTGTATTGGATGGTGATTTCAAATTGACCTTAGGAGCCCAGGCGGGAACTTATACCAATGAGGTAAAACAACTCCCCTATGACCAGAGAATCACTTCCGTGGCTGGTGGAGAGGTGATCACCACCGTCGGTGAATCTGCGGCGGTCTTCTATGGCTATGAGACCGAGGGAGTGTACAGCAGCTCCGAGGAAGCTGGCAGTGCAGGACTGAGCACCTACCTTCCTGACGGAAGCCTGGCGCCTTTCCAAGCTGGCGATATGATATTTAAAGATCAAAATGGCGATAAAATCATCGACGATGAAGACCGCACGGTGATAGGTAATCCCAATCCGGATTTTTATGGGGGCTTCAATGCCCACGCCACCTATAAGCGCTTCACCTTCGATGCCGCCTTTACCTTCAGTGTGGGTAATGAGGTGTATAATTATGTTCGCCAGCAAATGGAAAGCATGTCTGGCTACGAAAACCAATTGCAAAGTGTCCGCAACAGGTGGAGAAATGAAGGGCAGCAAACCGATATGCCTCAGTTGGCCTATGGTGACCCTCGTGGCAATAGCCGCTTCTCCGACCGATGGATAGAAGATGGCTCTTACCTCCGCCTGAAAACCATCAGCATAAACTACGCGCTTCCTGTGGATGGGAATATCATCAAGAGAATCGATATCTACGTCTCAGGGCAAAACCTCTTTACCCTTACCAAATACCTTGGCTATGATCCTGAATTTAGCTATACCAGCAGTGTCTTTGGTCAAGGGGTGGATGTGGGGCTGACCCCGCAGTTTACCAGTGTGTTATTAGGACTGAAAATCGGACTGTAATCATGGAGAAACTATCTAGAATTTTAAAAGCCGAACCTATGAAATGGATGCATATTCCTGTTAAGAGATATCTTAGCCTTGCCCTATTGAGCTTGGGGATGATCTCCTGCTCCGATATGCTGGAGGTGGATGCCCCCTCCAATCTGGAGAAGGATCAATATTACCTCAATGAATTTGACGCTGATGCCGCCGTGATCGGGGTCTATGGCCAGGTACTTCGTTTTGCAGAGCAATATGTCCTGCTCAATGAAGTCCGTGCCGATCTGGTGGAGCCCACCATGTACGCAGACGCAGACCTAGTGGCGCTGAGCAACCACTCGGTGCTGGCAGCAGACCATAATCCCTACGCCGATCCACGCGCCTTTTATGAGATTATCCTCAACTGTAATGATGTCCTGCAGGGCCTGCAGAAGATGAGGGGCGAAAACAGAATCACCCAGGATCAATTCGATCAGCGGTATTCTGATATTGGGGCCATTCGGTCTTGGGTTTACTTACAGCTGGGCATTCATTTCGGTGAGGTCCCTTATGTCACCCAATCCATTGAGTCCATTGATGAGGTAAATAATCCCGCCTTATTCCCCAAACTTCCTCTGGCAGAGCTAGTGGATCAGCTGGTAGCTTTCACCGAAAGCCTTCCTTATTTGGAAAAATACCCTTCCAACCTAAGCCTAGTGGGCAACTACGACGGCTACTTCATGGACAGGACCTTTATCAACAAAAAGATCCTTCTGGGAGACCTTTATCTGTGGCAGGGTAGCTATACCCAAGCGGCGGATATGTATAGAGATATTATGGAGACAGGCACTGGAAATGACCTTTATGATCAGTACAGAATGTCCTGGGGAGGAGCTCCCTATAATGTGGTCTATGGGAAAGAAAATGATATACGTACCCTTTCCAATAACAATTCTACCGGATGGAGATCCATGTTTGGCAGACCTTCCGGAGACCGCCGGGAAATGGAAGAGTGGGTTTGGATCATGTATTTCGATAGCGAGTTTGCTCCCGATTATCCATTCATCAGGCTATTTGGAAGTCAGGGTGAAGGGGAGTATTTGCTGAAGCCTTCGCAAACCATTATGGACCTGTGGGAATCAGAAACTCAGTTTAATAATTTCGAATTTGATGCCAGAGGCTACCTGTCCACAAACAACTGGGATGAGGTAAATCCGGAGATTGGCAAATATACCAATATCTATAACCCGGCCACTTCGCCGCTGGATAAGGATGGCAAGTGGTTCCTGGAGCGTTCGGGGTCCATGCACCTGAAATTTGCCGAGGCTGCCAATAGTGATAACTTGAGCGATGAGCTTCCCCGCCTGGCCAGAGCACTGGTCAATCAAGGAGTGAAGTCCGCCTATACACCCAGTGATTTCTCTGGTGATGATGTGACAGCAATTCAGAATACCCTGTATCTGCCGCACCCTTATGATTTTGATGCTCGGCAGGGGGATTTCCCTTATTATAGAGCGCCTTGGTATCGTACCCAAGGCCTGCGCGGAAGAGCCTACCTTCCTCCAAAGGAGCTTCCTGAGGAGATAGAAGATCTTGCGAGCGAAAGAGAATGGACCGAGGATCTCCTAATGGATGAATTGGCGCAGGAAACGGCTTTTGAAGGGCATCGATGGCCACAGCTTCTGAGAATCGCCATCAGAAGAAATGATCCAGCGGTGATTGCCGACAGGGTGTATGACAAGATGTCCAAATCAGATAATCCAGCCGTGGTTTCTGCCGCGGCCCAGACCCGCGCCAAACTGATGAGCGGCGACTGGTTCCTGCCTTATAACTGGGAAGAGTAATTTATGAATTTATTGCGCTTGCTCAGCAGCATGAAACCCAAAGTTTTAGCCCGCTGGGCAAGCGTAAAATATAGAGAAAAAGAGAATTTTTATAATTATGAAGTGCGGAAAAGTGTATTTGAATTTATTTGCGTCTTTTTTTGGAAAAACGTTTTTATTATAAAAAAAGAATACACTATATTAAGTTAATATTACCAATCACCTAGCACTATGAATATAGTAAACCTAAAAAAGAAAACCGGCATCAGCTGGAAAGAAAAGGTGTTAGTTTATTTGGCAACGTTATTAATATGTATTCTGGCGGCAAATTTCAAAACCAGGATACAGCACTTCACTGGAGATTCTCAAGAAGCAAATATTGAAATTTCTACCATTGAAGAATAACCATGACAACTAACATATCGACGAGAGGCAAGATCCTGATGGGTCTTGCCTTTCTATTTTCTTTATTAGGAATACAGGCTATTACCTTTGCCCAGACCTTGCGCCAAATGGAGAAGCTTGACCGGGGGCTGGTGGTGATCCCCTCCGAGGCAGGAAACTTCCTGAGCTGGAGAGTTTTGGGTACGGAACCCGAAGACATAGCATTTACGATCTACCGCATTGCTCCGACAGGAGCGGAAGAGAAACTCACCGCTCAGCCCATACGCGCGGCAAGTAGCTACCTCGATACCGATCCCAGCGCTGATGCTCGCTATCAGGTGAGGGCAGTGATCCAGGGCAAGGAAGAGGCTCCTTCTACTACGGTGAGTAGCTGGGAGCAGCCTTATCTATCCATTCCTCTGCAGACTCCCGAGGGCTATACGCCCAATGACGCCTCCGTGGGCGACCTCAATGGAGATGGCCGCTATGAGATCATCCTGCACCAGACGGGCAAGTCTCATGACAATTCCCAAAAAGGCTTTACTGACCCTCCTCTATTGCAGGCTTATACGCTGGACGGGGAGATGCTCTGGGAGATCAATCTCGGCAAGAATATTCGCGAAGGCGCACACTATACCCAATTTATGGTCTATGACCTCGATGGCGATGGCAAAGCCGAACTGGCCTGTAAGACGGCGGATGGCACCATCGATGGACAGGGAGAAATCCTGGGTGACCCTACTGCCGATTATCGCAATGAGAACGGCTATATCCTGGAAGGACCGGAGTTTCTTACGATTTTTGATGGCCTGACCGGCAAGGCGATGGCCAGTACCCACTATATTCCTGCTAGACATCCCGATACAGAAAACCCCAGTTCCGATGAGCTTAAGGACATCTGGGGTGATGGCTATGGCAATCGTGTGGATCGGTTTCTCGCTGGCATCGCCTACCTCGATGGGGAGCGGCCGAGCCTGATCATGAGCCGCGGCTATTATACCCGCACGGTGATCGCTGCCTGGAATTGGCGGGACGGAGACCTGACGGAAGTTTGGACGTTTGACAGTCATGAGGGAGATGCCGAAAACCGGAAATATGCCGGACAGGGCTATCATAGCCTGGCAGTGGCCGATGTGGATGAAGATGGTAAAGATGAGGTGATCTTCGGCGCCATGGCGATCGATGAGGATGGCCAGCCACTCTACAGCACAGGGCTGGGCCACGGGGATGCGATGCATCTCACCGACCTAGATCCCGAGCGTCCGGGAATGGAGATCTTTGGGATTCATGAGCATGTAAAGCATGAGCATGGCGCAAACCTCCGTGATGCCGAAACAGGAGAAATCATCTGGTCTTTCCCTTCTCCCGATGTGGGAAGAGGTCTGGCGATCGATATTGACCCGAGGTACCAAGGCTATGAATGCTGGGCCTCCGGCGAGGGGCTGAAGGGCCTCTGGAATATCAAAGGCGAAATGATCTCCGAAAAGAAACCTTCCTCCTGCAATATGGCTATATGGTGGGATGGAGACCTATCGCGCGAGCTGCTCAATGGCGTAGATATTGACAAATGGGACTTTGAAAACGCAGAGAGTCAACGGATTTTTTCTGGAGATACTTATGATTTGCGCAAGAATAACGGCACCAAATCCAACCCCTCTTTATGCGCTGATCTTTTCGGCGACTGGCGTGAAGAACTGATAGGAAGGACCGAAGATGGAAAGGAACTGAGGATTTTCAGCAGTACCATCCCTACAGAGCATCGCCTGTACACCCTGATGCATGATCCCGTCTATCGCCTGAGCATTGCCTGGCAAAACGTAGGTTATAATCAGCCTGCCCACCCTGGCTTCTTCCTAGGAACAGGAATGTCCAATCCCCCCAAACCAGCGATCAAAATTCAGTAGGGATTAAAAATGACCTCTATTCAACCATGAAATCCATAAAATGCCGAGCCCAGCTCGGTATTTTTTTTGGCGATGGTGGGTCAGTTTTTGAGTGGGCAAAAGGTGGGGATAAGTGCTGACATATGTTTTTTCTGAGCCATTATTTCCCTCAGACCATGACACACCAGAAGAGTTTCCTGCTTCCTATTCCCTAATTTAATGCCTGCACTATTTCCCTGGTCTTGGGCTGGGGAGTTTTGGTAAAAATAGAAATAATAGTAAACCTATGAATCGATCGATATTATTTGGTGGAATCTGCGCACTTGCGATGGCCTGCAGTCCACAGAAGGAAGAAAATAGTTTGCACAGTTTTAAGCTGACCAATAGCTCAGACCTGGAGCTGCAATCCAAACCGGTAAGGCTGAGCTGGGAGGAGCTACCCGGCGAAAAAGACCCGTCCAAGTTTCCATTAATCCTCACGGAGGCTGGAGATACGATTCCTGCCCAAAAAGGAGACCTTGATGGAGATGGGGAATGGGAGGAAGTATTTTTTGTGATAGACCTCCCTGCCCAATCAGAGCGTAATTTGCAGCTGGTCTGGACGGAGGAGGAGATAGTCTTTGAACCTAAAACCAGCGTGCGATTCGGCAAAAGGCTGGGCGCCAAACTACCCGTACATGCGATGCTTGGAGACACCCTGCATCCTGATGGCCTTCCAAAAAGTGTCGGCTATCAGCCTTACCAAACCGATGGCCCAAGCTGGGAGAACGATAAGGTAGGTTTTAGACATTATTTTGACGGCAGAAATGCCAAAGATCTCTTTGGTAAGAAGACCTCCAAAATGAGCCCTGACAGCGTGGGGATCAATCGTATAGGAGGCGTGGAGGACAATTACCACGTGATGGAAGATTGGGGCCGGGATATCCTGGCAGTTGGCAATTCAGCTGGACTGGGAGGCATAGCCTTGATGATCGAGGGGCAGCCCGCCAGGCTAGGCGTCACTGCTGCCGACTCCATCAATACGATCGAGGAATCCATCTTCCGTATCGTGCAGGAAGGCCCCGTGAAATCGGTCTTACAATTTGATTATAAAAACTGGCAAACCCATGGTCGCAGCTACGAGGTTCAGGAGAAAACTTCCATCTGGCCTGGCATGTATGCCTACAAAAATTCTGTGTCAGTGACTGGCCTCCAAGGTGATGAGACCCTGCTGGTAGGCTTAGTTAATATCAATAATGATCAGGAAATCAGTGAATTGGACATAAATGACGAGTGGGTGGTGCTACTCACCCATGACCAGCAATCGTATAATAAAGAATGGTGGCTGGGAATGGCACTTATTCTTCCCAAAGCTATCTATCAAGGCTATACTGAGGCACCGGAAACGGGTCCGCTTTCTTCTACCTACCTCGCCAAACTCAGCATAAAAGAAGGTGAGTCCGTCGAGTATTTCGCAGCAGCAGGTTGGGAGCTATCCGATAAGCAGTTTACCGATAGGGACTATTTTACCAAATATATCAGCAATCTCGTCCTGCAAATCAGCGCGGAAGTGGAAGTTACCTGGGATCATAATGCGCAATAATAGATTCTTTACTAGCCTTATTATCATTCTCTCAGGAGTCTTATCGGTCTCCTGCCAGTGCTCTGTAAACTCTAATGGCGATGAGGAAAAGACAAGCTCTTCCAATATCATCCTGGAGGAGGACTTTTCCTCGCCTTTGTCTCCTGAGCACTGGCAGGTGGAGATGGAGGGGCATGGATATGGTCAGTCCTCCGTATCTGTGCTAGAGGACCAGCTGGTCATGGATACCAAGGCTGGGGTCACCGTATGGCTAAAACAAAAACTTCAGGGCAACCTACAAATCACCTACAAGAGACAAGTCGTAATGGAAGGTGGGATCAATGACCGCCTCTCCGACCTCAACCAATTTTGGATGGCCAGCGACCCGAGGAATGCAGATTTATTTACCCGTCAGGGGAAATTTGACGAATATGATTCATTGCAGATGTACTATATAGGTTTTGGGGGCAATTATAATAAAACTACCCGATTCAGAAAGTACCAGGGAACAGGGGAGAAGACCCTGCTATTTGACCTAGAAGACAAGGAGCATCTGCTCGCCCCGAATCATTGGTACACGATCACTATACGCGTAAAAGATGGACTAATTACCTTCCAGGTGGATGGGGAGACCTTCTTCAGCTATCAGGATGAGCAAGTACTAAAGGAGGGTTATTTTGGGTTTCGCTCCACCTGGTCCCGGCATAGAATCGATGATTTACAGATCGTCAAGCTCGATTAACAGATAAACTAATTAGGTTTTGGGGAATTGATTTCCTCCTGACCTCCATTACTATTCTTAAAATACAATGAAAAATCACTCCTTTTCCCGAAGGTCTTTCATCAAGACATCAGCCCTACTTTCGGGGGCTAGCTACCTAGCTCCTTATGCTTCCGCTACACAGGGGATTCCGATATCCTCCAGCGTGGATTCTGTCGCACTGGACTGGCTGGAGCAGCCGGGAAATAGTCATAGCGATGGACTTACCCTCGGGGTACCCTGGCCTCGGGGGGCAGTGAGAGAGAATAATTTTATCCTGAAACAAAAGGATGGTAAACAACAGCCCATCCAGACCTGGCCATTGGCCTACTGGCCGGATGGATCCCTAAAGTGGACCGGCCTTGCTATCGCCCAGCCCACGGCCCTGGATGGGGGGCTTTCTATAGCTCCTGGCCAGGGGATACAGCCGCAGCAACTACTGAAAGTGGAGGAGAAATCATCAGCAATACATATTGATACTGGCATCATGCAGGTGCAGATCAATAAGTCGGGAAGTAAGTTGATAGAAAATATAAGCAGAGGCGGGCGTACTAGTTTGCGGAATGGAAGGCTGGTGCTGTCCTGCCAAAATGCCGTGGAAGGGGAAAGTGAATCCATACAGAAAAAAGAATACAGCAGTGCAATTAGCGTGGTGACGCTGGAGCAATCCGGTCCGATACGGGCAGTCGTGAAGGTGGAAGGGACGCATTCTTCCGGAGATCGGGAATGGTTGCCATTCGTCGTTCGATTTTATTTCTATGCTGGCGCGGAATCTTTGCGTACGCTGCATACCATTATTTTTGATGGGGAGGAAGAAAAGGATTTTATCAATGGCCTGGGCCTTCGTTTTGAGGTGCCCCTGGAGGATGAGTTATACGATCGCCATATTCGATTTGCGGGAGAAGGAGAAGGCATTTTTGCAGAGGCTGTGAGAGGACTTACTGGCTTGCGCAGGGATCCTGGCGAGGCGGTTCGGCAGGCTCAGGTTCAGGGTAAGAAGACCCCAGCACTTGCTACTTTCCCTGAGAATGTCAGTTCTCGATTACATTATATTCCTGCTTTTGGTGACTATACCTTGTCCCAGACCAATCCTGACGGATTTTCGATTAGGAAAAGAACGAAGGCCGGGCATAGCTGGTTGAAATCCGGCTTTGGCAAACGAGCTCGGGGCATCGGCTATATTGGTGGTCCTCAGGGCGGCGTGGCCTTTGGAATTCGTAATTTTTGGCAAAGTTATCCGGCTCAGTTGGACATCAAGAATGCTCAAACCGACAATGCAGAGGTGACGATGTGGCTTTGGGCCCCGGATGCGCCTGCCATGGACTTGAGGTTTTACCACGATGGGATGGGCCAGGATACCTATGATAAGCAGCTTGATGCGCTTAATATCACCTATGAGGATTACGAACCTGGTTTTGGAACGGCAAAGGGAGTGGCCCGAACCAGCGAAATGTACCTGCATTTATTGAAGGAGACGCCAGATCCCACTCTTTTTAACTCCATTTCGAATGGAATTGCCAGCCCGCCTCAGCTTAGCCCGGCTGCGGAATACATGAAGCAAGTCGGGGTTTTTGGGCGGATATGGGGACTTCCTGATACTTCCACACCAAAAAAAGCCCTGATAGAAGAGTATTTGGAGGACCATTTCCAATTTTATAAGCAGCAGGTGGAGGATCGTCACTGGTATGGATTCTGGGATTATGGAGATGTGATGCATAGCTATGATTATGACCGGCATACCTGGCGGTATGATGTAGGCGGATTTGCATGGGACAATTCCGAGCTATCCACGGATCTATGGTTATGGTATTATTTCTTACATACAGGAAGAGCAGATGTGTTCCGTATGGCAGAGGCGATGACTCGGCATACAGGCGAGGTAGATGTACATCATTTAGGGAAATTTGCCCCGCTAGGGAGCCGACATAATGTGCAGCATTGGGGTTGCAGCGCCAAGCAGCTGCGGATATCTACGGCCGCCAACAGGAGGTTTTATTATTACCTGACCGCAGATGAGCGGGTGGGGGATCTGATGAGAGAGCAGATCAACGCCGTCGCCACACTCAAAAAAGTACCACCTACCAGGAAGGTTAGCGATAAGTCCACCTGGGAAACCGAGGATAATCCAAACTTGGTTTATGCCGGGTTTGGCACCGATTACTCTGCCATAGCCGCCGCATGGTTTACCGAGTGGGAGCGTACTGGAGGGGAGGAAATCAAAAATCGACTGATGAATAGCATGCGGACCATTGCTGCTCAGCCCCGAGGATTCTTTACCGGCGGCAGCCGCATGGATCTCCAAACTGGAGCCTTCGAAATCCAGGAGAGTACCCGCGCCACCGCCTCCCACCTGAGTGCTGTTTTTGGCCTGATGGAAATATGCGCAGAGCTGATCGAGAATATAGATATGCCTGCTTTCAAAGAGGCCTGGATTCAGTATTGTGTCCTTTATAATGCCTCGGAAGAAGAGCAGCAGGAGGCCCTAGGGCGGTCTCTAGGGAAGCTCAACCTTGGACAGGGTCACAGCCGCCTGACCGCCTATGCCGCAAATCAACTGAAAGACCCAGCCCTCGCCCAAAGAGCCTGGAGAGAGTTTTTTGAGGGGAAGGCGGGCTATGATTTTCACAAACCGGTGATCCACGAACTGACCGGGCCTGCGGTGCTGCAGCCCATGGAGGAAGGAGATGTCTCCACCAATGCCACCGCCCAATGGGGATTGGCAGCCCTGCAATGTATGGCTTTGGTAGGCTCCTACCTGGAGAAATAAAGAGAATATAAATACACAACTTATGCGCAAATTACTCCTAATTGGTTTGGCCATACTGCTGGCCTTCCCCGCCCGTTCACAATCAGCCTCCACTTCTTATAAGTTTGACTTTGGAAATGGGAAGCTGGCTAAAGGCTACCGTCAAATCCTTCCGGATATGCTGTATTCTGCGGATCGAGGCTATGGGTTTTTGGAGGTGGAATCTCTCCATGCTGCTAATCATGGGAATAATGCATTGAAAGGGGACGGGATATATAGTGAGAAACCTTTTTTCTTTACGGTGGATGTACCGGAGGGAAATTATGATATTAAGGTGATTTTGGGTGATCAGGAAGCGCCTTCTTCCACTACTATCCGCGTCGAAAACCGCCGCCTTATGCTTGGCAAAACCGACACTCGGGCTGGTGAGCAGCTGGAAAGACGGTTTTCGGTGAATGTACGGTATCCCGAAATAGCGGGGATCGATAGGAAGGTGAGGCTAAAAGACCGCGAATTGGATTATTTCCACTGGGACCACCAGCTGACGATCGAATTTAATGGACAATCTCCCCGGGTGGCAGCAATCGAGATCAGCCCAAACACTAAGGCGCCTACCGTGTACCTGGCTGGAAACAGCACCGTGGTGGATCAGGCCAATGAGCCCTGGGCCGCCTGGGGGCAGATGGTTCCTGTGTTTTTTGAGCCGGGCAAGGTGGTGATTTCCAATCATGCTGAATCAGGAGAAACCCTCAAAGGATTCCGCGCAGCAGGACGCTTGGATAATATTCTGAGCACGATGAAGCCGGGTGATTATTTATTTATAGAATTTGCACATAATGACCAAAAAGCCGGAGGCAGTCATGTAGAGCCATTTACGACTTATCAGCAGGTAATCCGTGAATATATTTCTGCGGTGACCGCCAAAGGAGGCATCCCAGTTTTGGTGACCTCTATGCACCGGCGGCGCTTTGATGAAAATGGGGAGATCATCAACACGCTGGAGGAATATCCCGAGGCCATGAGGCAGCTTGCCAAAGAGGAAAATAGTGCGCTTATAGACCTCAATCGCATGAGCAAAACCCTATATGAAGCTTGGGGGCCTGAAAATTCCAAAAAAGCCTTTGTCCACTTTCCCGCAGGTACTTTCGAGGGGCAAACGGAGGATTTTGCAGATAATACGCACTTCAGTACCTATGGGGCCTATCAGCTGGCTAATTGCATCGTGAATGGACTCTTGCAAACTGACCTTAAACTAAAGAAATACCTCAAAAAAAATCTGCCCAACTTCCAGCCTTCTCATCCTCCCAAATATGAGGATTTCTACTGGCCACTCAGTCCTAAAACCTCCATCATCAAGCCTGATGGAAACTAGACCTCCTGAAGCTCTTAAGGAAGAATATGATTGCTCCCTTTTTCTATACTTGCCTCATTAGAAAAGATGCATTAATTACAGTTATTCCTATTGGTACTCATCATAAAACGGCAAAATGTATATTAAGTGTTAAAAGAACATTTAAATATTTTCATTATATTTAGGCAATGAAGATTTTCCAGGTGATCAGGCAGTGTCAAACTAGGGCGCTGCTATCCTTAGGAAAGATTCATCAACCAATAAAAAAACCTAAATAACTAAAGCCCTATGAACCAATTAAAACCCCTGATGTTTGGTCTTGCGATGAGCGCTATGCCGTTTCTTTGTCAGGCCCAAAACCAAGCGATTGCCCTAGAAGTGAACCTTAATGAGCAGATTTCTGATGTTTCTCCCACGATGTGGGGCTTATTTTTTGAGGATATAAATTTTGCTGCTGATGGGGGTTTATATGCTGAGATGATTAAAAATTACTCTTTTGAATTTGAGAATCCTATGATGGCTTGGCGCCGGGTGCAGGATCAGGGAGCCAAGGGATACGTCTTCACAAATAATCATGAATCAGCACAGGCCAACCAAAAATTCATGACCTTACAGCGTCTCAATGAGGCGGGTGATTTTGGGTTAACGAATGAGGGTTTTCGTGGTATGGCCGTGAAAGAGGGCTTGCACTATACGCTGACCTTCATCGCTAGATTAGCCAAAGGTAGCGACTTGGAGGTGAATACCAGGATTTTGGAAGGAGACCAGGTAATCGCATCCGGCTCGGTAGGAGGATTTACCAGCGAATGGGCGGAGTATGAAATTGTCCTCAGCCCCACAAAAACTCTGGATGGAGTGAATTTTCAATTTCTGCTTGCCGGCGAAGGCGAGCTGGAGGTGGACCTGATCAGCATGTTTCCGGAAGACACTTGGAAAGGCCGAAAAAGAGGCCTTCGCAAGGACTTAGTGCAGTTATTAGCGGATATGGAACCTGGTTTTCTACGATTTCCAGGGGGATGTATTGTGGAAGGATATGACTTGGAAAATCGCTATGAATGGAAGAAAACCATTGGCGAGATGGCTGATCGTGAGGTGATCAAGAACCGCTGGAACACTGAATTTGCCCATCGCACCACACCAGATTATTACCAATCTTTTGGGATAGGCTTTTTTGAATACTTCCAATTGTCAGAAGACATTGGAGCAGAGCCGCTTCCTATCTTAAGCTGTGGCTTGGCCTGTCAGTTTAATACGGGTGAGCAGGTGCCTATTGGGGCCTTGGATGAATATGTAAACGATGCACTTGATTTGATAGAATTTGCCAATGGCTCGGTCGATAGCCACTGGGGTGCAAAGCGAGCAGAGATGGGGCATCCTGAGCCTTTTGACTTAAAATTCATAGGGGTGGGAAACGAAAATTGGGGCCCTCAATATATTGAAAGAGCCAAAGTGTTCCAGAAGGCCATTAAGGCTGCTTATCCAGAGATCACGATTGTGTCCACCTCTGGCCCTTCACCGGATGGGGAGGAATTTGATTATTTGTGGGGAGAGCTCCGAAAAATGGATGCTGAATTGGTGGATGAGCATTATTACCGCACGCCAGACTGGTTTTTGGAGAATGCTCGACGATATGATGAATATGATCGTAATGGCCCCAAGGTCTTTGCAGGAGAGTATGCTGCGCATAGCACCACGGTCAAGGAAGATTTTAAAAGAAACAACTGGGAAGCAGCGATGACCGAGGCGGCATTTATGACCGGGCTGGAAAGGAATGGCGATATTGTTCGCCTCGCCTCTTACGCCCCATTATTTGCCCATGTGGATGGATGGCAGTGGAATCCCGATTTGATTTGGTTTGACAATTTGAAGTCTTACGGAACCACCAACTATCATGTCCAAAAACTCTTCTCCACCAACCCCGGGACTCATATTGTGCCTATCCGCTCAAAAGGAAAATCTCTGGCCGGTGAAGATGGACTTTATGCCTCAGCCACCATCGACCAACAGACCAAAGAGTTGATTTTTAAGGTAGTGAACACCTCCGAGGATCCCCAGGAAATCACCATCGAGCTAAAGGGTAAATTCTCCGGCAGCGAAGACGGAATATGGATAGAAATGGCTAGCGATGACTTGGAAGCGTATAATTCCCTGGAAAATCCAGAGGCTGTCGCCCCTGAACAAAAAACCTTTGAGGTGAATAAAAAAACCATCCATCTAAACCTAAAAGGCCAATCCCTAAATATTGGAAAACTAAAAACCAGCAAGCCTTAACTACATTATTGTTAGATAGCAGTTTTTAAAAAACCCCTTTATAAAGAGGTTTTTTATTCAGAAGGATTTGAGATGCACTAAAATGGCATTTCAAATCCTTCATTTTTTATATTCCTTATTTCCAAATCAAAAGACCTCCCGCCTAAGGAGTTAAGTCAGTAGCACAGCTGAACAGTCCTTTACAGATCTTCCAAACTCAGGGAAGAAATAGGCCTAATTGAGGAATGATTTATTTTTTGATTAAAATCAATGAGGAAGATCGAGCGATGGATCACCTCCTTGTCAAATCCAATTCGGCTAAAAAGCCAGGACCTGGTATAATGTGGAGCAAAGAAAGTGCAATGATCCATAAACCCATTTTGTAGTTTTTTAGAGATTTTTTNGTTTTCAATTCTGATTTTCTTTGAAATGGATTTCTTATTATTCCTTCAATAATCCAGGCGTAAAAAAAGCAGGGCAACCTTAATAAATAGCAGAATAGGATTTTTCATAATTAGCCTATAGCAAGCATTCGTCCTTTGAGGAGCTGGCAAGAGATAGCAATGGCACTAATATTCAATGATAGGGTATCCAGGTAATTTAATCTGATATAGGTTAGATAATAACTGGCATTTGAAGGAATAAGGTAAATAACAGCCTTAATGATCATGAGGGTGAATTTTATGACTGCAGGAATTATAACATTGATTGTAGAGGCTCATTCTTTACAATAAATAAGGGCCGATGGAAATGACTTATTAATAAAGTTTCCTCTTACCAGCAAGCAACAAGGGCTATATTCTTTTTTTGACGGGGAAGTACAGGATAGCCGCATGGAGGCTTCTTGTTAACTTGTTTTTATGATCGGAGAGATCCTTTGATTTTAATTGATAATTAACCCAAAATCAATACAAATGATGAATCACAAGCAGCTGTGGATATATGGATTGGCCATTTTGACATTTTCCTGTGCTCAGGAAAAGCCTAAGGAGACTTGGCGGGATGGGATAGTCGTGGATGAGTTTATCTATATGGAAGCGCCATATCCTTCCTGTCATGCGGCCACGATCGCCGAGACGCCAGATGGAATGGTGGCGGCATGGTTTGGCGGTACTCACGAGCGCCATTCGGACGTGGGCATTTGGCTGAGCCATCTGGAAGATGGAAAGTGGTCAGAGTCGGTAGAAGTGGCCAATGGCCTTATCAATGATTCTTTACGCTACCCTACATGGAATCCAGTACTTTTTCAGGTTCCTGATGGAGACCTTCAGCTGTACTATAAGGTAGGACCAAAACCCTCCGAATGGTGGGGGATGATGATGAGCTCTACAGACGGAGGACGATCCTGGACCCATCCTCAGGTGCTTCCCGATAGTGCTGTTGGCCCCGTAAAGAACAAGCCTGCTTTGCTAGAAAATGGAGACTTGATCGCCGCTTCCAGCACGGAGGGAGATGGCTGGAATGTGCATTTCGAAATCAGCTCAGACCTAGGCAAGAGCTGGGAAGTGGTGGGACCCATCGATCGTGGACCAGATGATATCAATGCCATCCAGCCCAGCGTACTGGACCATGGAAACGGCAAGCTTCAAATCCTGTGTAGAACCCGAAACAGGGCCATTGCCAGCAGTTGGTCGGAGGATTATGGACGAACCTGGTCTCCCTTAGAAAAAACAAACCTGCCCAATAATAACTCAGGGACAGACGCTGTGACTCTTCAGGATGGCAGGCATCTATTGATTTATAATCATGTCTTGCCACCAGGCGATGAGGTGAAAGGCGCGCGGACCCCACTGAATTTATCCTATTCTGAGGATGGGGTTCACTGGCAGGCCTCCTTGATATTGGAGGATTCGGAGATTAGCCAATACTCTTATCCTGCGATCATCCAGTCATCGGATGGCATGATCCATATGGTATATACTTGGAGAAGGGAGCGTATCAAATACGTGAAGGTAGATCCCAAAAAACTCACGGGTCTTCCCATTGAGAATGGCATTTGGCCCAACATAATTGCAGAAGAGCAGGAGCAATAAATAAGTCCCCGTAATACCTAATATAAATTTGTGCTATTTGGCGGGAGGTGATACTGACCTTGGTCAGCTTCCTATTTTATCCTTAACTAATACCCAAAATAATTGTGGACACGAAGAACAGAAGAAGTTTTATAAAAGGCCTCATGGTGCTGGGCACGGCTATTATTTCCGGGCCAGGGCTAGCCGCATGCACCGCGTCCCGGACGGCAGGGATCGCAGGGACTGATCGATATAGAATTGCAGTGTGCGATTGGATGATCTTAAAGCGGCAAAAGCTGAGTGCCTTTGCGCTGGCAAGTGAGATCAAGGCCGATGGAATCGAGCTGGACATGGGAGGGCTGGGGGATAGGCCCACCTTCGATAGTAAGCTTGGTGACCCGGCTGTGCAGCAGGAGTTCCTCAATGAGGCTAAAAAACAGGGCGTTGGTATAAGCTCCATTGCCATGTCGGGCTTTTATGCCCAGTCTTTTGCCCAGCGAGAGACGGTTCCCCAGATGGTGCAAGATACATTGGACACCATGAAAGGAATGGGGATTAAAGTTGCCTATTTGCCTCTTGGTGTACAAGGAGACCTTGTCCAGCAGCCGGAGCTCCGTCCAGCCATCGTCAAGCGACTACGGATGGCGGGGCAAAAAGCCCAGGCAATAGGGGCTGTGATCGCCGTGGAAACCGCCCTGGATGCTTCCGGAGAACGTAGTTTATTAAAAGAAATTGACTCAGAGGGAGTGAAGATCTCGTTCAACTTCGCCAATGCCATCAAAAACGGAAAAGACATCTGCAAGGAATTGGAGCTGCTGGGGGCAAAAAACATCGCCCAAATCCACTGCTCCAATACCGATGGAAAGCTGATCCAGGAGGATCCGGCCCTCGATATGCCCAAGATCAAGAAAACACTCGATCGTATGAATTGGTCGGGCTGGCTCATTATAGAGCGCTCCCGAGATACAGAGGATGTCCATAATGTGCGCCGAAATTATGGCTCCAACGCCACTTATATGAAGTCCATCTTCCAGTCCTAATAGCACAATGCCTCGCTTACCCGAAGATTAATTGCCGATACCTCCTTCTGGAGATTTGGCTTATTATAAATTCCATTTAACACAGACCTAATGAAATTTCTCCTTCCACTTATCCTTCTATTTACAGTATTTATTTCATGTAACCAGCGGGAAAACATCAGCGTACTCACCAGTGAACACGCCTCAGATCGGGCCCTGTTTGGGGCGGAGAAATTAGTGGAAACCCTCAAGACCTCGGGCAGGTATAAGGTCATCTCAGGCGTGTTGGGTGAGCAGGAGCTAGGGGACAGGGCGATTATAATAGTCGAGGAAGGTGATCCTGCGCTTCAGCGCTGGAAGGAAGGCCAATCTTGGACTGAGGCTGAGCCAAAGGCAGAAACCATGGGTGAGGAATCCTTTCGGATCAGTTCTTCAGAGGGTAAAATACTGCTGGTGGAGGGCGCGGATGCCTCGGGATCTCTTTATGGAGCTATTGAGTTGGGGGATCAGCTGCGCGAAAATGGCAAGATAGATTTTCACCAATCGATGGTGGACGGACCTGAGATGGTCCTGCGTGGCGCATGTATAGGTTTACAAAAAACCTCCTATATGCCGGGGCGCGGGGTGTATGAATACCCTTATACTCCAGAGAATTTCCCTTGGTTCTATGACAAGGAGCATTGGATTGACTATCTGGATATGCTGGTAGAAAACCGGATGAATTCCCTCTACCTGTGGAATGGCCATCCATTTGCCTCCCTGGTGAAATTGGACGATTATCCCTTTGCTTTGGAGGTGACGGAGGAGACCTTTCAGCAGAATGAGGAGATGTTTAGGTTTATCACCGAAGAGGCCGACAAGCGTGGCATATGGGTGATACAGATGTTTTATAATATTATAGTTTCCAAGCCTTTTGCAGCGCATTATGGGATAGAGACCCAGGACAGAAATCGCCCTATACTTCCCTATATCGCTGATTATACTCGCAAATCGATAGCTGCATTTATTGAGAAATATCCCAATGTAGGCTTGCTGGTGGCCCTGGGAGAGGCCATGTCCGGGGAGGAGAATGATGTGCAATGGTTTACAGAAACCATCATCCCGGGGGTTCAGGACGGACTGAAGGCGCTTGGACGTAGTGATGAGCCTCCGATTATCTTACGTGCTCATGATACCAATGCCCCTTTGGTGATGGAAAAGGCCCTGCCTTTGTACCAAAACCTCTATACCACTCACAAATACAATGGGGAATCCCTTACGACCTATCAGCCACGCGGACCTTGGACGGAGATCCACCAGAGCCTGAGTTCTCAGGGAAATGTCCATATCTCCAACGTTCATATTTTGGCCAACTTGGAGCCTTTTCGCTTCGGGTCGCCGGATTTCATCCAAAAAAGCGTACAGGCTATGCATGATGTCCATGGAGCCAATGCCCTGCATTTATACCCGCAAGCATCCTATTGGGACTGGCCCTATACGGCGGATAAGACCGCTGATGGGCAGCGGCTCTTGCAGATCGATCGAGACTGGATATGGTATAAGGCTTGGGCGCGCTATGCCTGGAACTGTCGGCGAGATCGGGAGGAGGAAATCGATTATTGGTCGGAAATCCTAGCGGAGACTTATGGAGCAGATGCACCGTCCGGAGAAGAAATCATGAAAGCCTATGAAGAAACAGGCGAAATAGCCCCTAAATTACTACGCAAGTTTGGGATTACTGAGGGCAATCGTCAAACCCTACTCTTGGGAATGTTTGGAAGCCAGCTAGTGAACCCCCATAAGTGGAGGGTGTATCCTGGTTTTTATGAGTCCTGCGGTCCACTAGGAGAGATCTTGATCGACTACGCAGAAAAGGAGTGGAAGGGTGAGGATCATATCGGCGAGACTCCCCCACAGTTGATCTCCGAAGTATTGGCACATGGGGAGGCGGCGGTGAAGGCCATCGACCAGGCTGCCGCTCAGGTGACGGAGGATAAGGAGGAGTTTGCCCGATTGCGGAATGATGTCTATAGTTATAATGCCTTTGCCCGGTTTTTTGGTGAAAAAGTGAAAGCAGCTTTATTGGTTCTTCGATTTAAGTATTCGGGGGAGGTTTCCGATCTGGAAGAAGCCTTGCCGCATTTGAAGAGAAGCCTGGAGCATTACCAGGAATTAGTAGAACTTACCAAGGATACTTATTGGTATGCCAATAGCATGCAGACTTCCATGAGGAGAATCCCAATAGGAGGCAATGATGGTAAGTATAAACATTGGCAAGAGCTACTGCCTTTATACCAAAAAGAACTTGAGAGTTTTAGTCGGAATATTGCCTTGCTGAAGGAGTCACCGGATGGAGAGCGTCCTCAGCAGGAGCTAAGTCCTTGGCAGCCAGCTTCGGTTAGCTGGGAGTTTGAGGCCAGTCCGATGCCAATTCGCACTGGTGAGAAGGTCTATACCGATGAGCCGGGGACCATTAAGAGAATCGCCCCGGAGCTGCTACAGCTGGAAGGATTGCATCTATCCTCCCAAAAGCTGGATGAGGAAGGTATTCGCTTGCGTTTCACTGTTGATAAGCCTGTGAAGCTTGTTTTGGGCTATTTCAATACCGGAGATAAGCACTATTTGACCCCTCCGACTCTGGAGACCAATGCGATGGGGAATATGCGTGGGGAAGCAGAGGTACTGCTCGCCAATGCGATTGAAATTCAGGGTCTTCCACCCGTCAATATCCACACCTATAGTTATGAAGCGGGCACACATGAATTGCAGCTCGCCGATGGGAAGGTGCTGATTCTTGGGGCTGTAGAGGGGTCTCAGGAGCTGGTATCCAGAGAGGTAGGCTTCATCGGGGAAGATCAGAAGGCCGCCGTTGATTGGCTGTTTTACTAAGCCAATACCCTTCCTTTCTTTCCTTGATCATGACTTTAGAGTAGTTAATATCCCTTTTCCAGCATCCTTATGAATGCAAAATCTTATAGCGGCCTTCCCGAATTTGTTTTGGAAGCCTTAGAGAAATAATGCCCAAAAACCTGCGCTAAAAAGAAGGAATTGGCGCGGGGTGAAATGGTATTATATCATCAAAACTTGTAAAAAACACCTGTGGTATCTTATATTACTAATATATTGAAGTGGGAAAGGGGATCTGAAAACTCAGAATTAGCCGATAATAGCAAGTATTTTGCTACCTGGCAGAGGAAGGAATCGCTAGAGAAAATCAGCGCTTCGCAAGAAAATCAGGTACTTGATTTCAGGTGAAATTGGCCGTAAGGCTATCTCCTAAAAAGCTGTTTCAGAGGTGATTTGAGCGCTGCAATCTCATTTAATTATAAAGTAGGAATTTGTTATTCATCAAATGAAATAGCAACTATTTGGTTATACTAAATCAAATAGCGCCATCTTTAATAAGAATACTTTGGTATTTAAGCTAAGAAATATGAGCAAGAATTGGATTTTCATTTCTATAATAATGTTGGTATGTGCCTGCTGGAGCTGCTCCACCTCCCCCGATGACCAATTCCGGGAGGTGATGGATTTCAATAAGGGCTGGTTTTTCAGGTTGGGAGATCACCCTGAGGCGATACAGGAGGACTATGCGGTGGAGGGATGGAGGCAGCTGAGCCTTCCGCATGATTGGAGCATAGAAGGGGATTTCAGTGAGACGCATCCCACACAGCCGGAGGGAGGCGCCTTGCCGGCTGGTATAGGCTGGTATCGCAAGACCTTTACCTTGCCGCGGGAATCGCTGGATTTGACCACCTGGATAGAATTTGACGGGGTGTATAGAAATGCCGAAGTCTGGATCAATGGCCAACGCCTTGGCATCCGACCAAATGGCTATAGTTCTTTCAAATATGACCTTACCAAATACCTGAAATATGGGGGAGAGGTGAATACCCTTGCGGTTCGGGTGGACAATTCTGCTCAGCCTAATTCGCGCTGGTACACGGGTTCGGGCATCTATCGAAATGTACGTATGGTGCGGACGCATCCCATTCATGTGGACCATTGGGGGACTTTTGTGAGCACCCCATCCATCACCGATTCCCTCGCTAAGGTAGCACTGGAAGTCAGAATCAATAATAAGGGGCTTTCCCACAGAAAATTAGATATTATCTCCACCATTCTGGATGCTGAGGGTAAAGAAGTGGCTTATACTTCCACCTACTCGGACCTGCGGGGAGGCAAGGATACCGTACTATTTCAGGATTTTGAGATAGCCATGCCCGAGCTCTGGTCCACCGATAGACCTTACCTGTACAGAGTGGTCACGCAGGTGTATGCAGGGGTGCAGCTTTTGGACAATTATGAGACTCCCCTAGGCGTGCGGTTTTTTGCCTTTGACTCCAAAGAAGGCTTTTCCCTGAACGGGAAAAAAATGAAAATCCTCGGCGTATGCAATCATCATGACCTTGGCGCCTTGGGAGCAGTGGTCAATACCCGCGCGATTCAGAGAAGACTTGAAATCCTGAAAGAAATGGGCGTCAATGCTATCAGAACGGCGCATAATCCTCCTTCGCCGGAGCTGTTGAACTTATGTGATCAGATGGGTTTCATAGTTCAGGATGAAGCATTTGATGTATGGAAAAAGAAAAAAATGAATGCTGATAGCCATACTTTCTGGGAGGAGTGGCATCGTCGGGATCTGGAGGATATGATTCTTCGTGACCGAAACCACCCCTCCATCATGATGTGGAGCATAGGTAATGAAATCAGGGAGCAATTTGATAGTACAGGCCTGGCCATCACGCGCGAGCTGGTCAGTATCGTAAAACGCCTCGATACCACACGGCCAGTGACCAGTGCACTTACCGAAAATATCCCTTCCAAAAATTATATTTATCAAGCGGGGGTTTTGGATCTATTGGGCTTTAATTATAAGCATAAGGACTATAAGGATTTCCCAAAAAGATTCCCCGGGATGCCTATTATTGCCACAGAAAATATGTCGGCATTGGCCACCAGAGGACATTATGATCAGCCCTCCGATATTATCAAGCGCTGGCCTCAGGCCTATGATAAGCCCCTGACCAGCGGCAATGAGGACTTCACGGTATCTGCCTATGATCAGGTATCCGCGTACTGGGGTAGCACGCATGAGGAAACGTGGAAATCCATCAAAGACCAAGACTTCATGTCAGGTTTATTTGTCTGGACGGGATTTGATTATCTGGGCGAGCCGATTCCCTATCCTTATCCTGCGCGGAGCTCTTATTTTGGAATTATAGATCTGGCAGGCTTTCCGAAGGACGTCTATTATATGTACCAAAGTGAGTGGACCGATAAGCCGGTATTGCATGTATTTCCCCACTGGAACTGGGAGGAAGGCCAGACCGTGGATGTATGGGCATATTATAGTCAGGCAGATGAGGTGGAGCTCTTCCTGAATGGGGAGTCGCTGGGCGTAAGGCAAAAAGAAGGAGATGACCTTCATATCATGTGGCGAGTGCCCTATGAGGAAGGAACCTTAAAGGCGGTTTCCCGAAAAGCAGGAAAAACGATCTTGGAAAAAGAGATCCGTACAGCTGGAGAGGCACAGAAAGTGCAGCTTTCGCCCGATAGAAAAAGCCTAAAGGCAGATGGAAAGGACCTGTCTTTCATCACCGTCAGCATTCATGATATGGAAGGCAACTTAGTTCCAAAAGCCAGCGATAAGGTGAGTTTTGAGATCCAGGGAGAGGGGACCATCGTCGGGGTGGACAATGGCTATCAGGCTAGTATGGAGCCCTTCAAAGCCAATTACCGCCAAGCTTATAATGGCAAATGCCTAGTGATCGTGCAGACGAATGAGAAGGCTGGCCGCATCACGCTCACCGCCCGGGCAGAGAACCTACAGCCCGCAGAATTGGTGCTGAAAGTGGAGTAAGAGGGGCCAGCAGGCTTTACCCTTTTTTCCTGGCCTGACTCTGGAAACGGCCGGGACTGATGCCAGTACGCTGGGAAAAAGTGGTGGTAAAATGCTGTAGGGAAGAAAATCCACAGGTAAAAGCGATATCAGCCAGATCGTAAGCCACAGAGGAAAGGATCATTTCCTTGGCTTTCCTGATTTTGAGATTAATGATAAAACTATTAGGAGGGTAGCCGGTAAGGCGTTTCACCTCCTCGGTAAATTTAGTTTTTCCCATTCCAAAATCTGCCGCCATTTCATCTACGATCCATTTCCTGGTCAGGTCTTCGAAGACCATCTCGGTGAGATGCCCGATAAATAGGTCGTCCTCTTGGCTTTTTGTCTTGCGGTAAGCCAGATCACGGTAGAGGTCCATGAGGAGGTTTTCCAGGATATTGCAGACTTTTATTTCATAGCCATCCAGGCCGCAGGAGAGCTCTCGCTGCAGGTCGGCAAAGTAATTTTTATAGGATTTAGCCTTTTTCAATACCAGCCCTTTTTCTGAGGCGATCAGCTTGCCAAGTTGCTCCTGATACTTGACAGGAATCCGGCACCAAGGGCCTAGGCTGAGCGGAGTATCCTGCTGATAAGCCTCCGGTTTTAGAATCAGCCAATTGATATGTCCCATCTCCATTTTGCCAGCAGGGCTTCCATTCCAGTGCCATGGGGCAGTGATGGACAGATCGTCTGGCAAGAGCTCTATGGAGCGTCCTTCGATCACCCAGTCGTACTTACCGCTTTCTATATAGTGGATTTCTATGCCGTCATTGAGATGAGGCCGCATATTTTCATCCATCCGAACCTTGGAGAATTTCATGCTCCCAAATTGCTTGATAAATGGCAGTTCTCTTATCGGCCCAGGATCCTCCTCATGCCACCAAAAACCAGATTCTCCCTGCTTCTTTTTAGTCTTCATGGAATCCTCGGATTTCGAGCTGCTCATTTCTTTGGTCTTTTGGCTTGATAAAACTGATTATTAAAGCGGAAATCCCTTTCCTGCGAATAAAAGGTAAATATAAGGTCTATTTTATAAAATCGACCGTTGACTTTATTTTACTTCGGAATAATTTTTATCTGACGTTATTGTGCATAGGACTGAGGGAAAAAATGCCCAGCCCAACAAACAGCAATTTAATCGTAACCCAAAATACCCAATCACCATGAACCCAAAATTACTCTTGTGTATGGCAAGCGCTTGCATCAGTATGCAGGCGGCTGCATTTGGCCCGAAGGACCCAAGTCCCAAGGAGCCAGTCGCTGCTCATCAGGCGGTGGATCAAAAAATACTGACCGGTCTGGTAAGGGACGCCAGCGATGGGCAGACCATCCCCGGGGTCAATATTATGGAAAAAGGAACCTCCAATGGGACCGTCACTGATCTGGATGGATCTTTTCAGCTGACGGTGGAGGACCAGAGCCGCACCTTGGTGGTGTCTTTTGTAGGATATTTGAGCCAGGAGGTGAGCATTGGGAATCAGACGAGCATAGAAATACTTCTGGAACAAGACGTCCAAAACCTCGACGAGGTGATCGTGGTGGGCTATGGCACCACGCGTAAGCGGGACCTCACGGGGGCTGTCACCCGAGTGGGTGAAGAGTCCTTCAATAAAGGGGTGACGGTGTCCCCGGAGCAGCTGATCCAGGGAAAGGTCTCCGGGGTGGATATCATCAATAATAGCGGTGCTCCTGGAGGAGAAGTGACCTTCAGAATTCGCGGAACTTCCTCAGTTCGCTCCGGCAATCAGCCGCTATTTGTGGTGGATGGGGTGCCCTTGGATGGTCGCAATACCAAGCCTGGTGCCACCGCTGGGGAGCTAGGGAGTACCGAGGGGTCAAATCCCCTAAACTTCATCAATCCTAATGATATCGCCTCCATGGATGTGCTGAAAGACGCCTCTGCCACGGCTATTTATGGCTCTCGAGGGGCAAATGGCGTGGTGATCATCACCACCAAAAAGGGTCAGGTGGGCGCTCCCTCCGTGACCTTGGACATGAGCTCAGCCATCAGTAATATGATCCGTAAACCCGGTATTATGGATGGCGATACGTACCGTCAAGCCCTGCAACACCGTGGACTGGAAGGCTATAATGGCGGGCAATCCGTCGATGCTTTTGATCAAATATCCCAAACCGCATTTACCAATAGAGTGAACCTCGGAATTAGCGGAGGAGGCCAAAAAAATAATTATAGACTATCCCTGGGGTACCATGACCAGGAAGGAGTCATCCAGGAGTCCGGACTCAAAAAATATACGGCAAACTATACTAGCAATTATAAATTTCTGCCTGAGGACAGGGTGGAATTGGATATCAGCCTGATCGCTTCCAATACCGTTGAGGCTGGAGCGCCCATTGCCGAGGATTCTAATATTAATGGTAGCCTGATCGGCAATGCAATAGAGTGGAATCCGACCGTGCCTTTTAGGTATGCTGACGGGAGTTTTGTCCAACGAATGTATAATCAATCCGGCAACCAGGTGGATGGCTTATCCACCAATCCTGCAGCACTCCTAGCTTACTATAATGACGAGACGAATATCACCAATATTTTAGGAAGTCTGGGCTTGACCGTTCATATCATCGATGGGCTGGATTATCGCTTTAGCCTAGGGCTAAACCATGCCAAAGGCAATAGAAACATCGACACTTCCGGGGAATTGTTCTTGAGCACCATCACCGACCTGGGGCTGGCGATCGCAAATACTAGTAGCCTCACTTCCAAAACCCTGACCCATACGCTGAACTATCAAAAGGATTTTGACGGCTTTCGCCTCAATGCGCTTCTGGGCTACGAATTTCAAGATTATCAAAGCTATGTGACGACGATTGCCGCCAAGGGCTTCACCTCTTTCGACCTCCTGGGAACAGACATTCTTCAGAATCCCTCCCGAGACAATGTCGCCGTAAGCTCTTTCCGCGATCCTACCAACCAACTACAATCGGTATTTGGCAGGGTAAATCTAAATTTCTCTGACCGTTACCTGATTACCGCCACCATGAGGGCGGATGGCTCCACGAAGTTTGGGGAGAATAATAAGTATGGTTACTTTCCCTCCTTTGCTGGCGCCTGGGTGATGAGCGAAGAGGAATTTATGAAATCCAGCACGGTCATCGATAATCTTAAGCTGCGACTGGGCTGGGGAATCACAGGAAATCAGGAGTTTCCCGCTGGGGCCTCACAGGAAAGATACGCCTTTGGACTGCAGCAGATCTCGCTGAGCAATGTGGCAAACCCTGATCTGAAATGGGAAACGACCAAAACCATCAATATAGGAATGGACTTCTCGATCCTAAAATCCCGACTGATGGGATCCATAGAATACTTCAATAAAAACACCACAGACCTGCTGTTCCAGTTGCCCACTATACAGCCGGCTCCAGCGGCCCAGTTCTGGACCAATGTCCCCGCCACCATCACCAATAAGGGTATGGAGCTAATGCTTAGTACTGTGCTAGTGGAGTCCGATAAGCTAATATGGGAGCTGGGAGCCAATGCCACCTATCTCCAAAATGAGCTTACAGACTATGATGGCACCCCTATCTGGACCGGCCAAATCAATGGCAACGGCCTAGGTGGAGGCTCCAACTCCCAGCAGCTCGTCAATAATGAGCCCTTGAATGTCTTCAAGATGCTACTCTTTGAGGGGCTGGATGGCGATGGACTGGCGCAGTATTCTTCCAGCGAGGAATTTGTAGGCGACCCAAACCCCAACTTTCTGCTTGGGATAAATTCACGGCTGGACTATGGGAAGTGGGGATTTGGCTTTAGCATGAATGGTGCTTTTGGTCATCAGATCTATAATAATACGGCAAATGCCTACCTGACAGCGCCGAATTTTGGGCTGGGAAGAAACTCCTCGCCGGAGATAGGCTTAGGAAACGAAAGCCTCAGCAATGCCAATGTGGTATCCACCAGGTTCCTAGAGCAAGGGGATTTTCTACGCCTGCAAAATGCCACGGTGTCCTACAATTTTGGAGCCTTGGGCCAGGCCGTGCAGAACCTCAGTCTTTCACTGACAGGACAAAATCTCTTTTTGATTACCAACTATTCCGGTTTTGATCCTGAGGTCAATACCAACCGATCGGTGGATGGCGTACCCTCTTACGGAATTGAGTATGCTCCCTATCCACGAGCGAGAACCTTCCAGTTGGGCCTTCGGGCATCTTTCTAACCCAAAATCACCATTATTATGAATAAGAAATCAATAATATATACCCTGGCTCTTTCTGCGGTTTTTTCCTGTACCGACTTGGATGAGGAGCTCAAATCAGAACTTCCCAAGGAGACCGCAGAGGAGTTTCTGAAAGCCAATGTGGATTTTAGCTCACTTATGGAGACTGTTTATCGGGATTTTGATAGTCGCTATATTCAGCATGCAGGCTGTGTATGGTTATTTCAGGAGATCAGTGGGGATGCGGCCATCGTACCCTCCAGACCATCGGGCTGGGATAATGGTGGCGTATATCGCCAGCTCCATACCCATACCTGGGTGGCCACCAATCCTTATGTCCAATCCCTCTGGCGAGGGCTGAATAAGGGGATATTTGACGCTACTAATATCCTAAACTTCGCCCCATCGGCAGAGTTGGAGGCGGAAGCGCGGTATTTGAGGGCTTTTTTCATGTATTCAGTTCTTGACCTTTTTGATCAGGTGCCTTTTAGAGAGCCAGGAGATAATCTTTTGGAGCCCTCGGTGGTGCTTAGAGGAAAGGAAGCGGTGGATTTTATCATCGGGGAAGTGGAGGAGATAGTGCTGGACTTACCAACTCAGGGTCCCGCTTATCGGGCCTCCCGAAATGCCGCATATGGCCTCCTTGCGAAGCTATACCTAAACAGAGGAGTGTATGAAAACCGTGAAAATCCCCAGTTCACAGCTGCTGATATGCAGAAAGTCATCCAAAACGTGGAGGCCCTGGAGGGCAAGGAACTTGATTTTTACTGGGACAATTTTGTTCCTAATAATAATAACGCTTCCACCGAGCTGATCTTCACTATCGAGGGGCAAGGCGGCGTAAGGTCCCACTCCCTCTGGGTATGGTGGCATGCGATCTTCCCCACTGAGATGAGCCTGCCCAATGGGGGTGGCTGGAATGGCTTTAGCTCTACGCCGGAAGTTTATGACTTATTTGAGGAGGGAGATATCCGCCGGTATTATGAGCATCCCATCACCAAAGCTCAGGGCTATAATGCGGGATTCTTAGCCGGACAGCAATATAATAAAAATGGAGAGCCTCTTCCCAATGTGGTATTCACCAAGGAAGTGCCCACCCTTGTGGGGGCGACCTTATGGAATGGCTACCGACCCGTAAAGTATATCCCTGATTATGAAAATCCCGGTGCTGCTGACAACGATATCGTGCTATTGCGCTATGCGGATATGCTCCTGATGAAAGCCGAGGCCCAGTATCGTCTCGGGAACAATGAGGAGGCTCTCGCAATGGTAAATCAGGTGAGGGAGAGAAATAATATTGCGGGGCTGACAGAACTCAGTGAAAAGATCCTGCTGGAAGAGCGTGGCCGGGAGCTTTTTTGGGAAGGTCACCGCAGGCAGGATATGATTCGCTTTGGGACTTTTCTGGGTTCATGGACCCTGAAGGAGCCATCTGATGCTAAGTACCTCCTGTTTCCCATTCCACCTGCCGATGTGCTATCCAATCCGAATTTGGATCAAAATCCAGAGTTTTAAGGGTTCATTTTGAATGATGGCCCCTTCCAGAAAGTGCAGGATAGTATTAAGAGGAATCACCTGTATTATTAGGAAACACTATTCTCCCGAAGGGAGCAAGAACAAGAAATAGATAGAAAATGGTAAGACTACAATCAATCGTAAAGCTAGTCCTCGGTATCTTCTTCGTCGCTATAATGGAGGCGGAAGCCAAGGAGATTTGGGTGGCCCCCACAGGCAATGACCTTGCCGAAGGCACGAAAGCAAGTCCTTTGGCGACGGTACATATGGCCTTGAGGAAGGCCCGAGAGCTAAGGCGCTTGCAGGACCCAAGCCTGGAAGGAGGGATAGAAATCATGGTGGCGGATGGTCGATATCAGTTCTATGAGCCACTGCTTATCCGTCCTGAGGATGCAGGATCTGAAGAGCATCCTACGCGCATCATGGCTGCCCCAGGCGCTAAGCCCGTCTTCTCGGGAGGGCTGGAGCTGCAAGGCTGGACAGTCGCCACGGAGCTGCCTGAGGGAGCTCCGGAGGCTGCAGCGGGAAAGCTTTGGATGGCCGATGGCCCCATTGTCGGTGGCCAGCCGCTGTATTTTAGACAGCTGTGGGTCAATGGACAAAAGGCAAAAAGGGCTGGAAATCTAAATGAAGGACCACTGTCCCGGATCCTTTCGGTGGATAAGGAGAAGCAGGAAATGTGGATACCAGTTCCCCAATGGGATTTTGGGAAGCTGGATGATTTGGAGTTTGTAATTCATCAATGGTGGGCGATAGCCAATCTCAGGGTACGATCCATGGAGGTCGTTGGCGACCGAGCCAAGCTGAGCTTCCATCAGCCAGAGAGCTTGATTGAGTTTGAGCATCCCTGGCCGGCACCATTTATTGATGAGAAGAAAGAATATAATGGCAATTCGGCATTTTACTGGCAGGGGGCAGCAGAGCTGCTCAGCCAGGCTGGGGAGTGGTACCACGATAAGAAATCCGGGAAGGTCTATTATTGGCCGCTGGAAGGGGAGAGCATGGCGAGGGCGCAGGTAATAGCGCCTAGACTGGAAACACTCATTCAGATCAGTGGAAGTCCCGACCATAAAGTAACCCATATAAGTGTGGAAGGCATCACCCTATCCCATTCCACCTGGATGAGGCCCTCTGAGCGAGGCCATGTGCCTCTGCAGGCCGGCTGGTATATTCTGGAAGCCTATAAGCTGCAGGAGCCAGGAACTCCCGATAAGGCAGGCTTGGAAAATCAGGCGTGGATAGGCCGGCAGCCTGCCGCTGTGGAGCTGCGGAATGCCGAGAATATACGCATCGAAAGATGCACTTTTGAGCATCTGGCCGCCACAGGCCTGGACTTGGTGCTGGGGGTGAACCATTCGCAGGCAGTTGGTAATGTGTTCAGAGATATCGGCGGAACTGGCATTCAGGCGGGCTTCTTTGGAGGTCCTGAGCATGAGGCTCACCTGCCCTATGATCCAGCAGACCGTCGGGAGCTGGTACATCATCTTGAGCTCTCTAATAATTATATTTCTGATGCCACAAATGAGGACTGGGGATGTGTAGGTATTAGTGTGGGGCTGGCTCATGATGTGACTATTGCTCATAATGAAATCACTGAAGTCAACTACTCTGGAATTTGTGTGGGGTGGTTTTGGACCAAGACCATCACTGCTGCCAAAAATAATAAGATACACGCCAATCGAATTCATCATTTTGCGAAGCAAATGTATGACGTCGGCGGGGTATATACCCTTTCGGCCCAGCCCAATACAGAGATCAGCGAAAATGCAATTTATGACCTTCATGATGCTCCTTACGCTCATATGCCACATCATCACCAGTATATATACTATGATGAGGGCTCCTCGTATATCCGCGCAGTAAACAACTGGACTGAGAGGGATAAGTTCTTTTCTAATAGCCCGGGGCCTGGCAATCTTTGGGAAAATAATGGCCCTCAGGTGGACCCAGCCATTAAGGAGAGAGCAGGGATCCAGGAGGCTTATAAAGACATCATCCCTTAGGGACTAACTGATGCCGCCAATTTCCAGACATTCCCAAATGAGTTCCTTATGAAATCGCTGACGCTGAAAAGCCGCTAATCTGGGGAAAGGACATAATTGGCCCCATACGCGTGACTCACTTACCCGCTTTCAAGCTGCCGGCCGAGTCCTCGAGAGATCCAATGGCCCACCTCAGAAGGGAAGGTCGCCGCTGTCTGAGGTGGAGGTAAATCGATCTTGGGAGGCGATAGGTAATAGAAATCCAAGAAACCACCAATACTAAAATAGTGTATTCATGAAACAAACAAATTACCAGCTTTATGATTTTTTGGATTTTGACCCGGAGATGGGGGAAGATTATCCCAAGCGCCTGTGGAGAGCAGGGAGGCCCCTATCCATCGATAAGCATGGCCTAGGTGTCCGCATAGTGCTGCCTTTCCATTGTCAGGTCCTCTCCCACGATATTCAGGCGGACGCCTCGGTGGAGATCAGAGAATATGCCTTTATCATCCGGGCATATGGGGATAATATCCTAAGACTTATCACAGAGCTGGGAGCTCAGGCGCAGGAGTCTTCGCCCATGCTGGATATGGCAGAGGACTTAGTGGAAACTTCCCTTGACTTCGAGAAGTCTAATGAGGAATGGCTGATAAAGGATCGCTCAGGGAAGAAGAGGGCCTTGATCCAGCTGTCCGAGCCAGAGATAGACTGGTGGAGTGACCTCCTTCCTGCCCCGGAGCCTGGATTTCAGGTGAGTTTTTTTCCTGATGGAAAGCGAGAACTCCGTCTGAGTGCCGCAGATCAGTTTTTTCCTGCAAGGGTGGATGCTATGGGGCTGGCGATGATTAGTGAAGAAGGCCAGGCTAGGCAGCTGACGATGTCCTTTGAGATCGGAGCGGAGGAGTGCTTTGCAGGGACAGGCGAGCGCTTTGCCAAAATGGATCTGGCGGGCAGGACTTTCCAACTGAAGAACCAGGATGGGCAGGGCGTCAACAGCCGCAGGACCTATAAGAATATCCCTTTTTTCCTATCTAGCAAAGGCTACGGAATATTCATGCACAGCAGTGCCTATGGCAAGATTTCTCTGGCCGACCACAGCAGCCGCTCGGCGCAGCTGATGGTGGAGGAGCCCTTGATGGATTTATTCCTGATCGGAGCAGATCAACCTTCAGAGATATTACGGCATTACCGCAGGATCACTGGTTTTCCTAGCCTGCCTCCTTTATGGAGTTTTGGACTGTGGATGAGCCGCATGACTTATTTCTCTGCTGAGGAGGTGGAGGAGATCTGCCAGCGGCTGAGAAAGGAAAATTTCCCCTGCGATGTGATCCATCTGGACACCGGTTGGTTTCGTACCGACTGGCTCTGCGAATGGAAGTTTAACCCAGAGCGATTTCCAGATCCTCGGGGATTTATCAAGACCCTAAAGCAGCAAGGTTTTCGGCTGAGCCTATGGCAGATGCCTTATATCGCCGCGGAAGCTGAGCAGCATGAGGAGGCGAAGAAAAATAATTATATCGCTCCGCTCAAAAAGAATAAAACGCAGGGAGGATCCAACTTCAGTGCCTTGGACTATGCGGGTACCATAGATTTTACCTCGCCGGAAGCCACCGAATGGTATAAGGGGCTGCTTCGGCAATTGCTGGAGATGGGGGTGGCTTGTATCAAGGCGGACTTTGGTGAGGAGATCCATATGGAGGCGGATTATGCAGGTCTTCCTGCTGAGCAGCTGAATAATCTCTATGCGCTGCTGTATCAGCGGGCGGCCTATGAGGTCACCAGAGAGATGAATGGCGAGGGCCTGATATGGGCTCGGGCGGGCTGGGCTGGCTGTCAGCGCTATCCTGTACACTGGGGAGGTGATGCGGCGGCAAGTTGGGAAGGCATGGCTGGATCACTTAGAGGAGGTCTTCATTTGGGGATGTCAGGCTTCGCCTTTTGGAGCCATGATGTGCCGGGGTTTCACGGTCTCCCCAATTTTATGAATTCCATCATTCCTGATGATCTATACCTCCGTTGGACACAGTTTGGGGTGTTTTCCTCACATATTCGCTACCATGGTACTGCGAAGCGGGAGCCCTATCACTATCCTGAAATAGCGGATCTCATTCGGAAGTGGTGGCAACTGCGCTATCAGCTCATCCCCTATATCCTGGACCAAAGCGAGAAGTCCATTCACTCAGGCATGCCCTTATTGCGGGCAATGGCACTGCACCATGCCGAGGACCATTGCTGCTGGCATCTGGATGATCAATATTATTTCGGAGACGAATTGATCATCGCCCCGGTGATGAATAGTGATCATAGTCGAAAGGTGTATTTGCCCGAAGGGACCTGGGTACATTTCTTTACAGGACAAAGGCAGGAAGGCCCCTTATGGCTCAAGCTGGAGGGGATTCCACTTGGAGAAATGCCGGTGTGGATAAAGGAGGGAGTGACGATCCCTGTCTATAATGAGGAGGTGAGCTGCACCGATGATATGGACTTGGCCCATACAGACCGCTTGTCGATCGATGGGGAGTTTCGGGGGATATGGAAATAATAATTATTCAGGCGAAAGCCTAAAGAAAAGGGCTAAGAGGCGATATGCTAGGCCTCGCAAAGACAAAAAAGATGACGAAAGAAGGAAAATTACGACTGGGAATACTGGGCTTGGGAGAAGGGCGAAGTACCATCTCTGCGGCCATGCACAGTGATAAGATCGCCTTAGTCACCATCTGTGACCGCAATGAGGAGGTCTGCCGACAGAGATCAAAGGAATTTGATTTTCCACATTATACCACGCGATATGAGGAGATGCTGGAGGATCCATCCATCGATGCAATAGGCATCTATACCCCCGATAGGCTTCATGCCGAGCATATCAAAATGGCACTGGAGGCAGGGAAGCATGTGGTATGCACCAAGCCTTTGCTGGATGATCTTCAGGAGGCGAAGGCCCTGATAGAACTGCAGCGGAAATCAGGTAAGCGCCTATTCGTGGGGCAAAGTAGTCGGTTCTTTGAGCCGATGAAGCGGCAGCGCGCGGATTATAATAAGGGTTTGATCGGGGATCTGATTACGGTGGAGGCCTATTACCATGCGGACCACCGATGGTTTTTGGAAAAGCCCTGGGCCTTGGAGCCTTCATTTAAGTGGCTATATGGCGGATTAAGTCATCCCGTGGATTTTATCCGCTGGTACCTTCCCGAAATAGTAGAAGTGATGGGCTATGGCATGCTCAGCGCCAATGGACAAGCAGGTGGTCTGAAAAACCCTGACACCATGCATTTTATTTATAAGTCCAAAGACGGAAGAATTGCCCGGGTATCGGGAGCCTATTCAGGTCCGGTGCAGCCGGCACTTCGAGACAGTGAGATGAGCTGCATTCTTCGCGGAACCACGGGGAGCAGCCAAGGAGATTATATGGAATTGCGCTATGCCATTACCGATCAGTCAGGGGAGGAGCAGCTGGTGACCTGGGAGCATAAGTCGAAGCATTACTTCAGATTTGAGGGGAAGAGTCATCATGCGGGAGAGTATAATAATTACCTCGAACATTTTGCAGATAGCATTAAGACTGACTTTGTGGCCTATCCCGATCTGATCGAGGGGGTCGGCACCATCGCTCTGCTGAAGACCATGGAAAGGAGCTTGCAGTCTGGCAAGCCCGAAAAGGTGGCGGCAGTCATTGAGGAATATGGCCTGGAAGCCTTATTGGGAAAATGAATTTTCACCATTGCGCCCAGCAACAGAAACGAATAAAAAAACACTAAACACTTATCACAACCAATTAACCAATAATTCAGATGAACACTATTTTATCAACAGAACAATTAAAGCAATTTCAGGAGGAAGGCTTCTGCATCGTGAAGAACGTCATCCCTGTAGCGCTGCTGGAGCGGCTGAAAGACGAATGTCAGCGATTTATGAAGGAGAAAGACGATGAGATGGATCGAAAAGGCGTGGAGGTCGATGAGATCAATCATAAGGGAAAGCGGTATTTTATTGCCTTGAGGTATAAGGATAGCCAGACCATGCAGGAGCTGATTTTTGGGAAGGAGCTGGAGGAGATAACCCGCAAAATCCTTGGTGAGGAGGTCTATTTATTCCTGGAGCAGTTTGTGGTAAAGGCCGCAGATAAAGGGATGACTTTCAGCTGGCATCAGGATTCGGGTTATTTGGATTTTGAGCACAAACCTTACCTTTCTATCTGGTGTCCGCTGGACGATGTGACCGAAGAAAATGGCACTGTTTACCTTCTTCCCTACTCAGATGCAGGGACTAGGGACCGCATAGACCATCGCCTTCAGGAGGGGACAAATGACAAGATTGGGTATTTCGGTGAAAACCCTGGAATACCGGCAATTCTAAATGCTGGCGATGTAGCCTTATTTTCCAGCACCTGCTTTCACCGCAGTGGCTCCAATCAGACAAATAAATCCAGGCGAGTATTGCTCATCCAATATTCTGCGGAACCTATCCTCAAAGCAAGTGGAGAGCCTCTATATTGGGCGGAGCCCTTCATCCAGCAGGGCGAAAGAAAAAAGGAAGTTCCCGCTTAAGTCCGGCCTGATCCATCCCGGCGTCAGGCTGGAGGAGCATGGAGAGCCATTTACTCCCAGACAGGTCGGGATGCTAGCTGAGGGCATATGATGCTCAGCATTAAATTTTCGAATGAATTGATTCCCCAAAATACCTATGGAAATACACGAAATACTACAGCCACTGGACTTTGCGGTGGTGGGAATATACCTGGTGACGCTAATCGCTATTGGCTATTGGGTGAGCTTCCGCAAGCAGCCCGCCAGCGGTGAAAACCTGTTTTTGGCGGGCAAGTCACTGCGCTGGCCGAGCATAGGATTTACGATGTGGGGGACCAATGTGGGGCCTTCTATGCTGATCGCCTCAGCGAGCATAGGTTATACCACAGGGATCGTGGCGGGGAATTTTGCCTGGTATGCATTTATATTCATTTTCCTGCTAGCGGTGGTCTTTGCCCCGCGGTATCTGGGGGCCAGGGTGCAGACCTTGCCCGAATTTATGGGGAAGCGTTTTGGGGATTCCACGCAGAATATCCTGGCTTGGTACACCATTGTGACGGTGCTGATCAGCTGGCTATCCTTGACATTATTTGCAGGGGGGATACTGGTGCGTCAGATGCTTGACTTGCCGCTTTGGATATCGGTGATATTGCTTCTGGCAATAGCCTCTTTTTTTACCATTGCCGGAGGCCTGAAAGCCATTGCCTATACCAATGTGTTTCAAATGGTTTTATTGATAGTGGTATCCTTGGCCCTTACCCTGACGGGTCTGTATCAGGTGGGAGGAGTTGGCGAGCTGATTGCACAGACTCCTCCGGAATATTGGAACCTGCTTCTACCGGCAGAGGACCCTAATTACCCCTGGGTGGCGATTGCGCTGGGATATCCGGTGATGGGGGTGTGGTTTTGGTGTACTGATCAGTCCATGGTGCAGTCTGTCTTGGGTGCCAGGAATCTCAAGGAGGGTCAGTTAGGCGCCAACTTTACCGGCTGGCTGAAGATTTTGGATGTAGCCTTATTTATTCTGCCAGGGATCATGTGTTTTGTGCTTTTCCCTGATTTGGAGGATCCGGATGAGGCTTATATGACTATGGTCACCTCGCTTTTTCCGGTGGGAATGACGGGGCTGGTGATGGCTGTATTGATTGCTGCATTGGTCAGTACAATTGACTCCGCCCTGAATGCCCTGAGCACGGTATTTACGATGGATATATATGTAAAGAAATATAGACCTGCGGCCAGCCAGCAACAGATCATCCGCATGGGCAGGGTGGTGACAATACTGGGGGCTATTATAGCGGTATTTATTACTCTGGCCATCGATAGCATCCAGGGGCTAAATCTCTTCGATGTCTTCCAGTCTATTTTAGGATTTATAGCCCCACCGATGTCTGTGGTGTTTCTCTTTGGTGTATTATGGAAGAAGACCACCACGAAGGCAGCCAATAGTATTCTGCTCTTTGGGACCCTGTTGAGCCTGACGATTGGAGTGGGCTATTTGTGGGTTTTTCCGAATGCGGAATATACCTTTTGGCCACATTTCCTGCTGCTTTCATTCTATATTTTCGTGTTCTTAGCCGCCTTGATTGTGGTGATTAGCTATATCGATCGTAATAGAAAGAACTTGTATATAAGTACCCTGGATTTTGGGACTATCCCCAAATTACCAAATAAGGTCAAGTGGCTTTGGATTGCTTTGATCACCGTGATGGTGGGGATGTATTTGCTGTTTAATGGGCATTAGCAGGATGCTTTATTAATAATTGAAAAAGGGTGTTTTAATGGTGGGAAGGTGCCCCGTGAATCAGGGCGATCCTTGGTCAGACGTGCATGGATAGGGCACAGATTCAGCTTTCATAAACCTCTGCTTAGCAGATGGGACCAGGGGCACAGCATTACTCATTATTTCACCCAAGCCGAAGCAGGAATGTACAGGATAAAGGTTTGTCATAATCCTTGCAGTTTTAAGAGAATAAACCAATTAGCGCAATGGAAACCCGAAAATATACCCTTCTTATTTTACTTTTTATGATGTGTTTTGCTGCTTTGAAGGTGCAGGCACAGGAAAAAGCTCCCACAGCCACCTGGATATGGTATCCTGGAGATTATGAGATATGGCTTAGCAATAAGATGCAGGCCCGCAGGACGGAGCGAGGTGCCTTCCTGCCACCATTATGGCGGTATTATAGTCCCTATGCAATGGTGACTTTCAGGAAGGACTTTTCTTTGGAGAAAGAGGAGGAGCTGCAGATTTTCACTGAGGGGCAATATAAGCTTCAGCTGGATGGAAAGCAGCTGCATGGCAATCCTAAAACGGTGAAAATTCCTGCGGGAAATCACAGCCTGGTGATCAAGGTGTATAATCAGGAGCAAGTACCCTCGGTGTATATTCAGGGCTCGCAGCTGGTGACCGATTCCTCCTGGCAGGTGACCTATGAGGATAAGGAATGGATCGATGAGACTGGAAAGGCCTCCGATCAGTCCGGCACCAATTGGGAGGTGGTGGGCTCCTGGGATTTTGACAGTCCGCAGGACCTTCCTTCACAGTTCCGATTGGCCACGAGCCCGCACTATGCGACTGATAGGAGAGCGATAGGTCAGGGAGAGTTGGTGGATTTTGGGAGGGAGACTTTTGGATATATACAATTTCACGGCTTGCGAGGAAAGGGGAAAATCAACCTTTATTATGGAGAATCGGAGGAGGAAGCCTTGGACAGTGTCTATTGTGAGACACTGGATTATTTACGTTTTGATGGCAGCCAGGAGGAGGCCTATATGGTGGAGAGCTCCAAGGCCTTCCGCTATGTGCAGCTGCAATCCGAGGGAGCGATCAGCTACGATTCGGTATCGATGCATTACGAATACCTTCCGCTGGACTATCGTGGGGAGTGGAATAGCTCCGATGATTTGCTCAATGAAATTTGGGAGGTTTCTGCCTATACCATGCATTTGAATACCCGTGAGTTCTTTCTCGATGGGATCAAAAGAGATCGTTGGATCTGGTCTGGCGATGCCTATCAGAGTTATTTGATGAATTATTATTTATTTTTTGACAATGCCTCGGTGCGCAGGACCTTATTAGCCCTTCGGGGCAAAGACCCCATTTCCAGCCATATGAATACCATTATGGATTATTCCTTTTATTGGTTTGTGGGCATATATGATTATTATTTATACTCAGGCGATAAGGAGTTTATCAGGAATTTTTATCCCCGAATGGTGAGCATGATGGAATTCTGCCTCGATCGGCGCAATGAAAATGGCATGATGGAAGGCCTTCCTGGTGATTGGATATTTATCGATTGGGCAGACGGCTTGAGCAAGCAGGGAGAAGTGAGTTTTGAGCAGATGTTATTTGCCAGAAGCCTGGAGGCCATGGCTGTCAGCGCAGAGATCGCAGGAGATGAGCAAGGCAGACAGCGATATGGGGCCTTGGCGGAAGAAATGAAGGAAAAGCTTTTTGAGGTGTTTTGGTCAGCGGATCGGCAGGCCATGATGCATCAGCGAGTGGATGGGCAGGTGCTGGACCAGGTCACCCGCTATGCCAATATGTTTGGGATCTTCTTCGATTATTTTTCTGAGGAACAAAAGCAAGCGGTGAAGCAATCCGTGTTGCTGAATGATAATGTACAGAAAATCACCACTCCATATATGCGATTTTATGAGTTGGAAGCTTTATGTGCCTTGGGTGAGCAGGAGTTTGTCCTGGAGGAGATAAGAGATTATTGGGGAGGGATGCTTGATCTTGGCGCTACCTCATTTTGGGAGAAATATGATCCAGAGGAGTCAGGAGAGGAGCATCTCGCCATGTATGGCCGGCCCTATGGCAAAAGTCTTTGCCACGCCTGGGGTGCCAGTCCGATCTACTTATTTGGTAAGTACTACCTCGGCGTGAAGCCCCTGTCGGAGGGCTATGGCCAATACGAGGTACGCCCCAATCTGGGAGGGTTGGAATGGATGGAAGGGAAGGTGCCCAGTCCTGAAGGGGAGATTGCGGTGTATTGCTCCAGGAAAGAAATCAGGTTGTCTGCCGATCAGGGTCAGGGCCTGCTGATATTCCACAGTAAATCCAAGCCCAAAACCAACACAGGATCGATCAAAGACCTAGGGGAAGGCGTATACGAATTGTCGATTTCTCCCGGAGTGGAATATACCGTTCACTATAAAGCCATACTGTAAAAGAGACGCTGGAAGGCTTATCCGATGGATACAGAAGGCGAGGGAAGTTGTTTGGCCCTGCCAAAGAAAAACCATCATTAATCATCATACATCACAACCTTATCAATAATGATTCATTCGAACGATATACTAAGATCTATAATAGGTTTGATAATGCTATTGAGTATTCAGCAGCTCCATGCCCAGGAGACGGAAATCCAGTACCTGTCAGGGACAGGCTATCAGGACACCAAGGAATGGGAGTTTATGGTGAGTGGCGGGAGGAATAGTGGAGAATGGGGAACCATCAATGTGCCCTCGGTATGGGAGCAGGAGGGGTATGGGAAGTATCAGTATGGGATAAGATTTTATGGGAAGCCCTTTCCGGAGGGCATTGCCGACGAGGTAGGGAAGTACAAATACTCCTTTTCGGTGCCCCGAGATTGGGAGCAGAAGCGGGTTTATATTGTCTTTGATGGCTCGATGACGGACACCGAAGTGCGTGTGAACGGCCGCTCTGCGGGGGATCTTCATCAGGGGGCTTTTTATCGGTTTAGGTATGATCTTACTGATTTATTGAAATATGGTGAGGAGAATCTATTAGAGGTTACGGTAAGCAAGGAGTCCAGCAATGCCAGCGTGAATCTCGCGGAGCGGAGAGCAGATTACTGGAATTTTGGGGGGATTTTTAGACCTGTATTTCTGGAAGCCTTGCCGCCAAAGCATATCACAAGGACCGCGATCGATGCGCAGGCAAATGGCGATTTTCGGGCGGAGGTATTTCTAGGAAATGCGGCATCTGCGGATCTTCGGGTGATGGCCGAAATAACCAATGCGGCGGGAGAAATCATAAGCAAAGAACTGTCAGCATCAGTAGTTCCCGGTGGGGATAAGGTGGTGCTGGAGGCGACTTATGAGGATATAGCCCAGTGGACGGCGGAGACGCCTGACCTGTATCAGGTGAGATTTGGCCTGTACCAAGAGGAGCAGCTGATCCACGAGGTGGAGGAGCGATTTGGCTTCAGGACTATTGAGCTGAGAGCCAGCGATGGGATTTATATCAATGGGCAGCGGGTCCTGATGAAAGGGGTAAATAAGCATAGCTTCTGGCCAGAATCCGGGCGTACTTTAAATAGGGACTTAAACTATGCTGCCGCAAAATTGATAAAAGAAATGAATATGAATGCGGTAAGGCTATCTCATTATCCCTCAGACCCTGAGTTTCTGGAAGCGTGTGACGAGCTGGGATTGTATGTATTGCATGAGCTAGGAGGATGGCATGGGCATTATGATGAGGCGGTGGGAAGGAAGCTGGTGCAATCTCTGGTGACCAGGGATGTGAATCACCCCAGTGTGATATTCTGGGATAATGGCAACGAAGGTGGCTGGAATAGTGAACTCGATACTGAGTTTGCCAAATGGGATCCGCAAGACCGGCCGGTATTGCATCCCCAGCAGCTTCTCAATGGCGTGGAGACCATGCATTATCGCTCTTATGGCGAAACGCAGGAGTATTTTAGAGGGGATTATATTTTTATGCCCACGGAATTTTTACATGGACTGTATGATGGCGGCCATGGAGCAGGCTTATACGATTACTGGGAGATGATGCGTGAGCACCCTCGCAGTGGCGGCGGCTTCCTATGGGTATTTGCAGATGAGGGTATCGCCCGTACCGATCAGGACGGGAGGATAGATAATCAAGGGAACTATGGTGCAGATGGAATAGTCGGGCCACATCACGAAAAAGAAGGCAGCTTCTATACCATCAAGGAGGTCTGGTCTCCGGTGATGGTGATGGAGGAGGATAAGATTCCCAATGATTTTGAGGGCAATTTTAAGGTCGAAAACCGATATGACTTTACCCATTTAGATGAATGTACTTTCGAATGGAGCCTAGCAGAGTTTTATGGTCCTCAAGAAGGTAAGAGTGGTCACAAAGTCATCAGTACCGCCAGCATTGCAGGGCCGCCAATTGCTCCGCACCAATCCGGTGAGCTGCACCTTGACCTACCCTCCAACTGGAGGAAAGCCGATGTGCTTTATTTGACCACTAGGGACCCCAATGGGCAGGAGCTATGGACCTGGCATTATACCTGGGACAAGGAGTTGAATTACCTTCAGGCAGGAAAGGGAGCCGTCAAGGCTAGCGAGACAGAGACCAGCATATCCGTGGAGTCAGGCTCTCTGAGTGTGACTTTCAGCAAGGAAACGGGGCATATTGATCAGCTTACCGAAGCGGGAAATGTCATTTCCTTTGGCGGTGGACCGCGCTTCATTGCCGCACGCCGAGGGGATAGGACCTTGGATGGGACGGTGGACCCGCAATTTGAGAAAGGTATGGATAGGGTGTATAAGGAAATCCCCCTAAGTCAACATTTAATTTCTATTGCGCTCAGCAAGGAGGAAAACAGCGTACAGGTGAAAGCTAAGTATTTTGGGCCTATGCAAGAGGTGCTGTGGACCATTATGCCTGGAGGATTGGTGCAGCTTGATTATACCTATGAATATAATGGGTCGGTGGAGCTGATGGGCGTATCGTTTGACTATCCGGAAGAGAAAGTAAAATCGATACGATGGCTGGGAGAAGGCCCTTACCGAGTATGGCAAAACCGAATTCACGGGACCAGGCTGGACGTCTGGGGAAATGACTATAATGACCCCATACCGGGTGAGTCATTCACCTATCCAGAGTTCAAAGGCTACTTCCATAATTGGCATTGGGCGGCCTTCCAGACGGAGGAAGGGGAGATACTTATGGCCAATGAAAATCCATCTACTTACCTCGGGGTATATAGCCCTCGGGATGGTAGAGATGCATTATTATATACTTTGCCAGATACCGGATTGGCGATTTTTGAGGTGATCCCCGGGGTGAGGAATAAGGTGAATGCAACCGACCTGGTGGGGCCTTCTTCGCTGCCAAAGCAGGTTTCGGGCACCTCTAAGGGGCGAGTATATTTTACGTTTAAGGCCAGGTAATTTTATAGAATAAAACAAAACTAATGATGATCAGAAACACTAATGACGGCAGCCAGCGCAAGCCCTATCTGCGCGTAGATATGAATTATGGTGGCTGCAATGATCTTCCCCCATTTAGTACAGGTCCTGAGGCTGATGATGCGTCCAAGCATAAGGAGATAAAGCAGGCAGGATTTGGGGGGATTCAGGATGGAGAGCCCAATAGATGCAGGGATTTGGCGCTGGGCTTATCTGCGCATGCTAGGATGAATGCCGTGGGGGAGCTGGACCTTCTCCTGCCAAAGTGGGTCGATCAGGGGTATGACTGCGCCACCTTGCATGTGGGATGGGGACTGGAGTCAGATTTGGAAGTGGGGCATTTGGTGGATTATATCCTAAATAGCTCAGTGAAATATGACTTTCCCCTGTATATCGAAACCCATCGAGCTACCATCACCCAGGACATGTGGCGAACGGTGGAACTGGTGAAGCGTTTTCCTGAGCTTCGTTTCAATGGAGATTTTTCGCATTGGTACACGGGCCAGGAGATGGTGTATGGAGGTATCGAGAGCAAATGGGAATTTATCCAGCCGGTTTTTGAGCGGGTACGCTATATGCATGGGAGGATAGGGAATCCCGGATGCATCCAGGTGGATATTGGTACAGGAGAAGCGCTCAGTTACGTGGATCATTTTAAAGAAATGTGGAAGCGGTCTTTTCGAGGATTTTTGCAATCTGCGGGGCCTGGCGACTTTATCTGTTTTGCGGTAGAGCTTCTCCAGGCTGATATCTTCTATGCCAGGACCTTTAAGAATGCCGATGGCGATGCCCAGGAAGAAGGCGATCGCTGGCAGCAAGCCTTACGCTATAAGCAGCTGGCCGAGGAATGTTGGGAGGAAGTGGTGTCCAGCCCTTTTGACTAGCCTAACCTATATGGTTTTGCTAACCTACTTTACTCTACTAGAGAAAGTCTATTCCTATTTTTTTATACTAGTTGCTTAAGCTTGTTTTAGGTAAATTTTGATGGTTATAATTGATTAATAATGGCATTGATATTTTAAATGAGTATAGTTCAATGTAATTATAGGGTTTTATTTTTTATTAACCTTAAATTAATTATAATGACCATTCTTTCGCAGAAACTTCCCCAAAAGTGAGGGTCATGCCCTTAGCTCTGAATAGTTTATCTTTTTGTAATGAGATGATTGGTGCTGGCTTTTGGAATCATATGATTTAAGTTTATTAAAAATAGTAGGCAAGAAAATGCTAAGGTTGAGAGATGGTAGAGGGATTTTTATATTCATCGTCTTCCTTTTGATTGGATCCATAGGTTAAGTTGTGTCAGGAAGGCTGGAGACACTATTGGTAATTAATTAACTAGTATGAGACTTATATCAGTATGGATAGTTTTGATTTTAGGTTCTTCTTGTGGTCTTTCCGAAACGGAAGATTATAATAGCAATTATAAAATCGAGAGTTACAATTTAATCATTGATAGCTTGGCGACATTCGATTTTGAATTGTTTCAAATTGTGAGGGATGGCAATGATGAATACCTGTATGTCTTAAATAAGCACAATAAGACAATTGATATTTATGATATTGAAAAAGGAAAAATCAGAAAAAGAGTCAACCTTGTTAAGGATGTGAGATATTCTGGCTTATCTAAAAATTACTTTTACGTAATTAACCCGGACTCTATTTTGCTTATCCCGGCTTATACTCTTCGAGGAACAGTTTTGATAGATTCAAATGGAAATGTTCGACATAGATATAATCCAGCACTTCCTGTCGATGTTGAATTTCCAAATTTAATAAATCATTCTTCTAATCCATCACGTCCAAATTATTATAGAAATGGGAAATTGTTTCTTGCTCATTTGACCTTGAGGAACACCACATTTCTTAAGTATTCTGAGTCAAAAACATACACAGATATTGTATTCGATATGGAAGTGGACTCCGTATATTTTAATGAAAAAATGACCTATCCATCAGAATACGTAAACAATTCATATATAACTCTTCACGCTGTGAATTATAGAGTTTTGACAAAAAGCAATAAGTGGGTTTACTCGTGGCCTGTTCTAAATGAATTATTGATATACGATAGTACATACAATTTGATAAATAAGACCAATGCGGGAAGCCGCTATTTTTCAGGACTATCTCCTGTTATAGAAAGATTCCCAGTGGAAAAGTACTTAGAGTATTATATAAGTAATACATCTTATTCCAGAATTATAGAGGATCACATAAGAAATCGTTATTACAGATTTGTAATGAGAGGAAGGTCAGGATTCAATTATGAGAGTGATTTAAATATGTCAAGTGAGGATAAAAATGAATTCTCCATTATGGTGTTTGATGAAAATTTTAACCTTATTGACGAATACGATTTTCTAGGTAAAACATACAATATCTATGGCGCATTTGTGGGCGAAAGGGGCTTATTCATTCCCAAAAATAATTATTACAATGAGTATGTCTCCGAAGATACATTGAAGTATGATATTATCAATTTCTAAGTCTATTTGGCTATGTGGGTTTATATTTCTTTTGTTATTAGGATGTACAAATAGAAACGAGGTAAGTAATGAGGTTAATATATATAACCTCTTAGATCATTTTAACTTGCCTAAAACTGGAAATTATGTTTTGTTGGATTTTGACGGATGTAGTGGATGTTTAGATTATAAAATTAATGCAGTTAATACTTTTGTGACAAAAGATTATACGGTTTTAATCACCTCCATAAGTAAGCGAAAAGTCGAACTGTCTATTGTTATTTCCGCAAAATTAGTAATAAAAAGAGAGTTTAAAGTATTTGAACGATTGTTTTCAGAGATGTGAGGATATATGAATTTAGGGATAAAGGTTTTATATATGAAGAAATTTCAGTTACTGACTTTTTGTAGTATGGTGTTTTGGGCTTCCTGTGAATCTAATATTCCAGATATTCATATACATACTATCGAATATAAAGATTCCATAGAGGTTACACCTTTATTTGACCAATTAAATCAGATTTACTCCCCTTTCTTTGATTACTTTAACCGTAAATATTTCTACACTGATAAAGGGTTTTATCTAGGTATATTGGGTATAGGAAAGGTATATATGTTGGCACAGTATGATAGTGCTTTGGAAACCTATAAAAATGAAATAAAGGAGGTCAGAACTGGAGATAGATTTGTTTATGTGGGTAACACACATGATATAGGGATTAGAGGCGAAACAATTTTTTCTACCTATACAAATAAAAACATGTACATTAAAAAGCATCTTTCAGCATCTAATAAGAAAGAATTGATCTTGAGTTTTTCAGGTGGTGCTAATGTGTCTAATTTCTTGGTTACAGATCAAAATGCTATTGTGATGTCGGACATTAATCCCACAGATCCTTATAATTTAGTGTTTTATATAAACGATACTTCTCTAAGAAAACCTTTTAAAAGACTGTTTGTATCACCTGGGAAACTATTGACCGATCGCTTTTTTGAGTTTGATGTTTACAATAATGTAATTTATTACTGCAAAGGTGAGAATGTGCTATATAAATATGATTTAAAAAAATCCACCTATGATTCGATCGTTTTTGATCTCCCAAAATTATTTAAGGAAAGAATAAAGATGCCAGTTCACGAATTTGAAATGACCCAACTTTCCTTTGAGAAAATATGGAAATATAAAAATGATCTGACTCGGGGGATTGAGGTAACCCATGATGCCATATATTTAGAACATATCATTTTTGACCGGGACGTGGTGAAATCTTCCAAAACATTCATTCATAAGCTTGATCATAAAGGAAGTACAATTGGCTTGGTCGCATCCGAGTCGTTCTTACATTTTGATAAGAAGGGAAATTATTTTTCAAGCATAGAAAGAGACAGTTCCATTATTCTTAAAATTAATCCCGTTAGTGATTTGTTTGAGTGATCAGAAGCGAAGGATGTTTTCTTTTAGTTTATTAAAAACAAGGCTAAGAAAATGTAACCGTGCAAATATTAAATATTATTGCCGCTTTAATTTTAGAAAATAACATTGAGTTCAGCAGATCTCATGTAGGGATATATAAAAGGGGAAATGTAGGTGGATACCTAATGTCCTTCGAAAAGATACAGAATGAATAAAGATACTTCCAAAGTTGGGTAAAGCCTTACGCTAGTTGCTTGGATGGCATCGTGAGAATCCCTGCTCATAGATAAAATCATTAATCTAATAATGGATCTCTACCTATCGTAAATATCAAGGATCCACTGAGCGAATAGCCTTATGCGGATTAGGCTAAATTTTCCCATTGAAGGCGAATTATACGCATTATAAGGGCTTTACACTTTGATAAGTATGTTTTTAATAGGTATGAAAATTTTTGTTATTCTACAACTACAAATGGGAAAAAACTTCTTGCTTGTGTATCTGAATCATCAGAAGTTTCAAATTCGGAAGCGGTATATTTTACGAATAAATGATAATTAAGAGGAATACCGGAATTTACCAAAGTAAAGCTTGGTCCAACTCCAGCAATTATATGTTTATATCCAGAGGGGGCTTTTACAACTGTAGCAATTGAGGAAAAGTCTGACATAAATGAAATATTATAAATCCCTGGCTTTTTCAAGATTATTTTCCCTTTATATATATACGTGTCACCTGTAAACACAAGCTTTAATTCTCCTCCTCCTGCTCCAAAAGGATAAATTCCTCCAACCTGATTAATAAATTTAAATGATTGAATTGAGCCCGGTTGTCCAGCTAGTGGCTGAGTTTTATCTTTGAGCTCAACTATTCTTACGGAAGTGCCAAAATCATAATCTTCAAATAGGTATTGTACGGTTTTATCTTTGTCAGACAAGATTTTGGGGAAATTTATATTGACATAGATTGTATTACCAACTTTGAAAATCTCCTTTTGGGGTATTACATCTATTGGTAATTGAAAAGCCTTACTCAAATACAAGGTGTCATCATCCTCACATGAAAATGAAGCCAAAATTAATACGAGAAGAAGCTGGGCTAGTAGCCCAGCTTTTTTAACTATAGCATTAGTACCCATAACTTTGAATCAATTGGTTTACTTGTGTAATTTGTAGATTGTTGTTTCTTTTCAAAAGGTCAGTTTTAAACTGCCCAACTGATAGCACACCACCATTTAGACTTTGGAAGATCATAGCGGGAGTATAGAGATTGACGTTGTCAATAACACCTGTACTTGTTGGTTCACCTGTATCTGTGAGATCATAATAGAGACCTCGAGGTATCCAATAACTTGAAATTGAAGCATCAGATGGTTTCTGCAATTCTAAATTATCAAGTAACCTATTAGCTATAAGTTGGGCATTACTATTTCCCGTAAAACTTCTGTAATGAAGGCTTCCATAAAGCCCGCCTATATAAGCACCCCAGGCTTCTGCTACTGCTATTCGTCCGCTTCCACTACTATTTTTATTGCCATACCCTCCATTAGCTACTATATAAGAGATGTAATCAATCCAATAATTGTTCCCTACTAAACTATAATGTTCTGCATGTGCCATTTCATGATAAATGGATTCTTTTATCTGGGCAGCATTCATAATGAGGTTTGCACTATTGCTGTATCTAAGTGTGATGTCAGGTGATAAATTTTGCAAGATTTTTTTTGCAGCGACCGCTATTGGGCCTGTACTTCCCAATAAATAAAAATCAATTGCACTAGATAACAAGGAAGTATTAAATACTGATCGAAGCATAGGGGCAGATGCTGATTGAGTTATTCGAGATGAAACCCAGATATTTAGTGAGGAAGTACCCCATCCAGAGATTCCTAATTTTCCGTTTCTTGAATCTATGACGGTATTCCAAGTGTTACCTGCTACCCATTGAGTGGCAGCATTTGTGTTTGCATTTGAATTATAAGGGAATGTGTACGATACGTTTTGCAATTGAGAAGTACTAAATTCGCCTAAAGTCTTTTTAATAGGAATTGCAAATTGCCAGAATTTCCATACATTATTTATCCCTCTGAGTTTCGTGGATCCATCTGTAAAGTGTACCGAAACGATTGCTTTTTTACGATAGTTAACGGAAATGGAATATTGTCCATTAAAATTTGTTAAAGCTCTTCGAAGTTTAAACCATCTTCTTGTTTTAACCAAAACACGTTGTAATGGTATATCTACGTTAATAGAATTATCTTTAACTTTAATTGTGCCAGCAACTGTGTTGGTAGAACTAATTCTTGCTTTTTGCTCGGTAGGATTGATAATTTCATCCTTATTCCCAGACAGTTCCATCATTAAATTGTAAAGGTCGAATCGATCAATCCCCATTTTGTCTAGATTTTTTGAAGCTTCCGTTGTATTATTAATCATTGTTTTCCTGGCTTCAGGACAATCTGCTTTAATATCTGTTGGATCTATACAGCTAGGATAGGTTGGATCCCATGGGTCTGCATCTTGAATATCCCCATCATCTTCATTATATAAATAAATTTCAGAAATTAAGTCATACGGAACATTAATAGTTATAGGATATTGGTAGGGTACCAAAGTGTAAAAGGGGGTGATTCCATCTTGACCAACTCCTGGATCATGATAGTAATCACCTACAAATTGCACGTCCACATCCAGAGGGTAATCCCATAAATCATAGTTGGTAAGGTCTAATGCTGCAAGCTGGTCGTAATTTTGAGGTCTGAATTTTACGTAACGGTGAGTTGGGGTCAAATATGAAGAGCAGTTTGAACAATTAATTCGACGGTTTTCTTTTTGATACTTTTTTTCTAAGAGATTCAATGCGGACTTTACATTTTCAATTGTAAATGGATTTCCTTTTTTTTCTCCTAAGACCATAAGACTTTCAGGATCTCCTTGTCCTGTAACTTCCTCCTCTATGGAAAGCAGCGGCGGAGAATCCTCAATCGTACAAGCACTGATCAAGATAAAGGTCAAAATAAAATAATTTCTAAGGGTTTTCATAATCAAAAGTTTGTAAGGTTTAAATAGTTATTTTGAATTTAAATACAATTTTTAATTTTACTATTATTTTTCTAACAATAGGTCAAAATAATTTTTTATTTGCTCTATATTTTTGATTATTTATCGGAACTATCCGGCCATCTATGATTATGATTTAAAATTTTGAGGGTAAATATTAAAAGTACTCTATTCCTGTTACTTTAAATATGGAAAGGTAAGAAGGATATAAGTGAGATTTTAATGTGACTTTGGATCGCCGCAGCAATGGTCAGATATGCCAATGGATATAAATATCAATGTATATACTTTTTCCGTGATTTCGAGCCTAAAGCTTTTCCTGCAATGGGGGTGGAAGATTGCCCAATTCAAGACAATGAGGGAGCCTAGCTATTAATCATATACCTTCCATATTTAAGTACAACATCGAATCTTTCCCCTTTTCTTAAAAATTTCATGGAAATACCTATCTACCGATTCTTATATCAAAGCAGCTCATTACCTCTATGTTAATCATTCCTTTACCGTCCATTTAGGCATAGGAATGACAAAAGCGCTTCCATTCTTGATTCTTCCAGTTAGGAGGATTCGTTTTATGCCGATGATATTTTTCACTCCTTTTAGAGAAGGTACTAAGGTAAGTGAATGAGTATAGGGCCACTAGTGTGTAGGAGCGAGTGGATAAACAAACAAATCCCTTGGCCAAAGTAGAGAGATTTGCGCTTACGCGTAGAGACACCACGGTCACGGGTTAGTCCGATGCAGTTTCCCTATGGTATTGGTGTGTTTTATAGGTTTTGGCTTAAATTTATTATTTTAACCAAAATCATTTTATTTCTTTAATGGAAAAGAGTAGTATTAAATATTAAAATAGCGCTAGTGTGGCGGCTATGAGTGTTGGTCTTTTCCAAAGTTTTGATACGGAGGCGATGGCTATGTGTTCCTAACTACTTAAATAACTGGACTGGTTTTGCTGCCTAAACCAGGAACAAACTGATCGAAGAACTAAATAATATGAAACATCTTTTTTTAAGAAATGAGACGGAATGTGCCAACATCCCCATAGATGCGATCCTTTCATTGGAGGTGAAGGACTATTTTTTAGTTTGTCATACAGCATGTGGAAGAAGCTTTTCCTGTTGTAAGGCCTTAATTCAAATAGAAAATTTACATCTCCCATATTTCGTAAGGATCAATAGAAGTACAATTATTAACATACATAAGATACAATTGGTAAATTTTAAAACTAGGGTTATTGAAATAAATGAGTTATTATCATACCAGATGGCCTTTAGAAAAATAAATTTGGTTAGGAAAGCAATAAGGGAATTTGAATCAAATACATGAAGATTTAGGAAGTAAGCAATTCTATCCAGGAGACGGCTTGGTGATTTTTGGTGAGGCACATAGTGGTAGCACTTGGTTAATGGAGCTTCTAAGCTTTATTCCCAGTTCCATTATTAACTGGGAACCATTATATTACATAGGGGAAAGAGTAGTAGTTCCAACCAGATTTAATTGGGGGGATCGCCCCAAAATTCCCCAGAATGATACGGTTGAAATATATAATGATTGTGTCAGGGTTATATTATCTCTCCGGAAATATTCTGATTGGACGATTGGATAGAATACTCCAAAGGAGTTGTTAAATTTTAAGCTCGCCTGACCAAATTTGTCTGGGCCAACTTGCTGATTCCTGGGATGTGCGAAAGCATCAAGTTTAAGTATAGACCTTTGCTATTATTGAGGCACCCAATTGACACCTGGCTTTCCCATCTTAGGGCATTTGGAAGCGGAACCGATTTCTTTGGAGAGATTCCGTTGGGGATCAATAACAAGCGCATTTTTGGCGCATCAGGAAATTATGAATCAATCACAAAATGATTTGGAGTATAGGATCCTTCTCTGGTGTATCGTATAATATGCCAGGGTTGGAAAATCCAAGTTTACATGACTTGGTGGAAGTGGTTTATTATGAAGACCTCATTATCGACCCTCGAAAACAGCTCTTTTCAATTTTAGGGTGGATTATACCATACGAGCACATTCCAGTACCAATGACGCTCATTCCTTTTAGGGCTCCAAGTGATACTCACCTACAGGGCCGGAAAACATCCCTGTTAAGTAACTTTACAAAAATATTGATGCACTGGATTATAGTCAAAAGGAGCGGATTCAGATTGTTTTTGAGTCCTTTTAGAATCTATAGTAAATTATCTTTAGGATTGATCTAAACCTGGTGTTAACCTGGTTTAGATCATAAAATTGACAATTATACATCCCAGTAAGACATCGAGGCATGTTATTGTCCCAGAGGAATGATTATGATACGGACATTGTGAAAAGGCGTGAAACAATCTCATTAGTAGCGGATTTTCAAAGCTTCAGTTTGGTAAGTATTGCTTTGTGTCTGCTATGATATTAGATAAAGTTACCGGACTGGCTATAATTAAATCTGATTCTTTACGCTTACGAATTGAAACACTACGTTCACGGGTTATTTTGATACAGTTTCACTATTGCTTTGGTATATTTTATAGGTTAAAACTGTAATTTAATCTTTTAAGCAATAATGAATTTTAAAATGAAAATAAAAGAGTATTACCAAGGGTAGCATTGGCCGAGAGTGTGGCGGCTATTGGAATCTGTGTTTTTCAGCCTTTTGATGCCGATGCTAATACGACAGGTGGAGTTGGTACCGTTTCTTGTGAAATTGAAAAGACATTTTCTCTTGAGGTTGTTGGCCTAGGCCGTGTACCGTCTAAGGTATGCAGCTGCCTGTGGATGAAGGTGTTATAGTTGCTGTAACCTAAATTTTTGTTAACTGGAGATAGAACTGCTAAATGTGAACCTGAGCCTGAGGCCAACCCTAAATTATTATTTTCATCTGATGGGCCATTTCATTGAATAGTTCCTTGAACTGGCCTTTTTTAACCAATATAATCATGAATTTACGTCTACTCAACGTGTTATTTAGTTTGACTATCTTGTTTTCCTGTAAAGAGAGCAATATGCAAGAGAATACTTTTCAAGAGAATAGTATCAAAATTAGTGATGTCAAAACTTATAATGAATTACTCCTCGACAACGCTTATGATATTGAGCTTATTCCGCTCAGCTATAGTGGCTCAGAAAGCATAATAATTAATATGGAGAACCTTTACTTTTTTGATTCCGCCTATTTCATAATTGACTCAGGACCGAGAGGGGAACATTCTATAAAAAAGTTCACCCAATCTGGAAAGTTTGTGAAAGCGCTAAATCACCTTGAAAACAATTTTCAAGAGTTGCCAATAGAATTTGTTTCTTCATTAGGCGTCAAGCACTTGATGGCGTTGGACAAATTAAATAATTTTTATATCCTAGATAAAGACCTGAACATTACCTTTCATAAGGAGCTTCCCTTCAAGGCAGAGAAGGTGAAAGAATCAGATGGTAAGCTTTTTTTCTTTGCTAATAAGAGAGCAATCAATCAACAGCCAGACTCATTAATGTATAATTTCATTGTTACTGATATGGAGGTCAATATTATTAACAAGTTTGATCCGTTTACTATTTCCTCCCATTCCACGAATGTAACTATTTCCACTACGAATAGTTTTACCAATACCGGACAATTACTATGGGTCAATGCGATAAGCGACACTATATTTAATATTCAGGAAGATGGTATGCATCCAGCATTTAAAGTTGATTTTCAAATTCCCCCTTTTAAGAAAAAAGATTATCCTGAGGTGAACCCAGGATCCTTATATCCTATGCTTATTGCTGATTTCAGTTGGGGAATTTCCGATATCATAAAAACAGACAGTTATTTGTTTTTTATGTTCCGAGAAAAGGGCAGCTTAAAACTAATCCTATTCGATGCTAAGAGCCGTCAATCCTATACCATTGAAGAGAGCAGCGGAGATACAGTACAAGATGTTATACCATGGCCCAGAACTTCGCTAAATAATGAACTTTATGGATGGATGGGAGAAAGAAATATTGCCTGGGTAGACAATTGGAATGAAAGGGACAAAAATAGTATTTTAGTGAAAGTTCATAATCATGTTAAGGAAAATATAAATCCTGTATTAATAAAGTATAAATTTAAGTTATGAAAGTACTTTTGACATTATTTCTCCTACAACTGTAGATTCTCCCTTCCTCCGATAAATTTGAAGTATTTTTCAATCAAAATACAACAAAAATAACCTAACAGAATATATAAAAAAGGCAAATGAAATGGATATTGAGATTAAAGTACTCTATTCCTGTTACTTTAAATATGGAAAGGTATGGAGGATATAAGTGAGATTTTAATGTGACATTGGATCGCCGCAGCAACGGTCAGATATGCCAATGGATATAAATATCAATGTATATACTTTTTCCGTGATTTCGAGCCTAAATCGTCCCCTGCAATGGGGGTGGAAGATTGCCCAATTCAAGACAATGAGGGAGCCTAGCAATTAATCATATACCTTCCATAATTAAGTACAACAGGCGAATCTTTCCCCTTTTCTTAAAAATTTCATGGAAATACCTATCTACCGATTCTTTTTGTTCCTATCTGCTTTAATAACTGGACTGGTTTTGCTGCCTATACCAGGAACAAACTGATCGAAGAACTGATCAAAAATGGCCGACTTCCTTCAAAAGGTCGCAAGTTATTTACATCATAACACAGAACTTTCATAATTTGCAATCATTAGCTAGATCAGCCAAGCTTTCGAATTACCGATTAATGAGCTAGTTCTTAATTTGGATACTGAGAAAGAAACTATTAAGCAGTCGTTGAGTCGGATTCTTAATTATTTGAATGACTGAGGTTTGTTAGATGAAATGACGATCACCTTAGCTCTTAGTTAAAATATGTCAATCCTTTTCTTTTTAATTAATTATTCAGTTTATTACAAGGGTTATAATTATTTTAAAGTAGTATGAGAACATTATTTTTAGGATTATTGACGGTGTTATTATGTATTTCCTGCGGCGAAAAGGAGGAGGGACAGGAGGAGGTTTCTTTAGAATCTATCCGTGGTGAGGTGTCAGCCACAGCGGTCACCATCGCCAAGGCGGAGAAGCGCTCTTTTGACTTTCTTATTAATGCCTCGGGCAAGATAGAGGCAAGTCAACAGGTCATGGTAATCATCGAGACCTCCGGCTATTTAGTGGACCTGCCACTGAAGGAGGGACAATATGTCTCTAGTGGGGCCATCATAGCCTCCTTAGATCAAACCAATAGCAGATTTAGACACGAGAAAGCTTTGGTGCAACTGAAGATGGCCGAGGTAGCTTATGAAAGCGATAAGCTTGGTTTTTCATCTCTCCTGCAAGGGGAAGATACGGAGAAAATTAAATTGATCGATGAGCAGCTAAGGGCTAGCAGTGGACTACTTTCCGCGGCCATCGAGGTAAAAGAAGCTCAAATAGAGCTGGATAAAGCCTCCATCAAGGCCCCCATCTCTGGTAAAGTTGCCGATCTAAAAATAAAAGCCGGTAGCCTGGTCAATGCTGGTGATGAGCTGTGTGAACTGCTCAGTACCGATGCGCTGGAGCTCCACGTGAAAGTACTCGAATCCGATATTCCTTTTATTTCCCTGGGGCAGCAAACGGAAGTATATCCTGTGTCCTCAGGTACTGTGCCTGTCAGTGGTCAGGTCTATAGCATTAACCCCAAAGTGGATGAACATGGTCTGGTGGAGGTGGGAATTAAGCTTGGCAAATCCCAGCATCTACTGCCAGGGATGAATGCCCGAGCCGTTATCCGGGCTCCCCAAAGCGATAATGTGGTAGTGCCGAAGCAGGCATTGGTCTATCGCTCCGGCCGCGCTGTGGTATTTACCATTCAGGCAGGTGAGGCGAAATGGAACTATGTGGAAGTGGGAAAAGATAATGGTCGAGAGGTCGAGATCCTTGAGGGCATCAGCGATGCGGAGGACGTGATCACTAGCAATAACCTGCAGCTAGCACATCAGGCCCCGGTGAAGATCGTAGAAGAAAATAATTAGATATGGTCAGATTTTTATTAAGACGGCCAATTGCAGTGACCATGGTATTTCTGGCCTTGATGGTCTTTAGTCTATTAGCATTGACCAGGCTGCCGGTATCCTTACTCCCGCCCATCGACGTACCGCAGATCGTATTGAAGGTCAGTTATCCCAATTCCTCCCCGGAATCCATAGAGCAGAATGTGCTTCGCCCCATTCGCGAAAGCCTATTGACGCTGAATGGCTTGGAGGAAATGGAGAGCAAGGCGGGCAGTGAAGTGGGCACCATCAGATTACAGTTTGATTTCGGGACTTCTATGAACTTGTCTTATATAGAGGTCAATGAAAAGATCGATCGCCTGACGAATAGCCTTCCCACCGACCTGCCACGCCCCCAAGTCATAAGGATCAATACCAATGATATTCCAATGGTGCGCATTCAGGTGATCCCAAAAGAAGGGACAGACTATGCCGAGGTCACCCGCCTTACCGAAAATGTCCTAAGAAAACGCATAGAACAGATCCAAGGAATCTCCCTCGTGGACATCAATGGCAAGCAAGAGCGGGTAATCACCATCGCACCGTATAAGGAAAGATTAGCTGCCTTGGGGATGACGGAGCAAAATATTATTAATGCCATTAAATCTGGAAATCAGGATCTTCCTGGAATCAGTGTAAAGGATGGCCAATACCGATATTATCTTCGACTGGCCACTCGTGTGGACCGACCGGAGGACATAAAAGCCCTGCCTGTCCGTGGTCCCGGTGTTACCGCAGTTCCTCTTGGAAACTTGGCTCGGGTGGAATACGAAATGGGCGAGGCCTTGGGTTATCACTTATTTGGTCAAAATGAAGGCCTTGTGGTCACCGTTCATAAGCAGGCTGCCGCCAAGATGAATGAACTTATGGAGCAGATCACCGCCTCCGTAAGATTATTTGAGACTGATTACCCGCAGGTGAGTTTTGCGATGACCCAGGACCAAAGCACTCTATTGCGTGCAGGGATCAATAATCTTCAGTCCAGCCTCTTGTTTGGGGGGATGTTTGCTTTCGGCGTGTTATTTATCTTTATGGGCAATTACCGTCTTCCCTTGATTATTGGCATTAGCTTACCCACTTCCCTTTTGATTAGTTTTTTGGTGTTTTATGCCGCAGGGATTTCCATCAATGTCATCTCCCTAAGTGGATTGGCCCTAGGATTGGGGATGCTGATCGATAATGCCATTATCGTCTTGGATAATATCAGCAGGAAGCGACAGGAAGGTTTAGAGTTATTTGAAGCCTGTGTCCAGGGGGTGATGGAAGTCATGTCAGCCCTGATCAGCTCGGTGCTGACCACTTTAGCGGTATTTGTTCCTTTGATATTTATGAGTGGCGTCTCTGGCGCCTTATTTTATGATCAGGCGGTAGCTATAGCTGCGATTCTATTCGTCTCCTTACTGGTGGCTTTTATCCTGCTCCCCCTATTGTATAGGGTGTTATTTGCTTCCAAGTCGAGCCATTTCCTGAAGGAAGATAGTCTGTTTTATAGCAAAGTGAGGCAGATGTATAAGTGGGCCTATGGAAAAGTGATGGCTCGTCGTCTGGTGAATTTTATCGTACTGCTGGCCTTGATCCCTCTGTTTTTAGGGCTTGGGCTGGTGATGCCCACAGAGGGCTTGCCCCCGATAGAGAAGACGGATGCTGTAATGGAGGTGGACTGGAATGAGCCTATAGGAGTGGTGGAAAACAAAAAACGCATTCGATTGCTGATTGCTGAGCTCGATGGGGAATATGTGCAGGCCGAAGCGGATATTGGCCTGAGGCAGTTTTTGTTATTCGATGGGGAAAATTCCGTGCAGCAAGCCACCCTTTATTTGGATTTTCTGGATTCTGAGAAAAAGGATGATGGCATGGAGAAACTGGAGGGATTGATGGCGCAGCGCTACGTCTCGGCGGTGGTTACGATTCGGGATGCTCCCAATGCCTTTGACCAGTTGTTTGCTTCTGACAGGCCTTTGCTTGAGATGCGGTGGAAAGACCTGCACAGCAAAAAGCCAGTACCCTCAGAGGATCTGGAGCCCTGGCTCGCCGATTTGCCTGTTCAGGGATGGACCAAGGGGCCAGGTTTGCAGGAGGAATCTGCCGTTCTTTTTCGTGTGGATTTAGAGAAAATGAGTTTATATGGAGTCCCAATGAGTACGCTGACCACCGCTATTGAGAGGCTGTTTGGGCAGTATTCCATAGATGAAATTAAGCATTTCAGTGAGGTTACTCCTATTCTTCTTGCGGGGAATAAAGCAGATTTTAGAGAGATATTGAGGCGAAATGAGCTGGTTGGGACAGACGATAAATCCTATGCATTGGAGAATTTTGTGAAGGTTTCTTATGAGGATCATTATAAGTATGTCACCTCTGATAAGTCTGGTATTTATCAGTCCGTAGAGTTTACAGATAGGGAGTCGACGGGCAAGATAGATTTATTAAAAACCTGGGCAAAAAGCCATGGCCTTAGCAGTTCCTTTGCCGGGCAATACTTCGCAGATCAGGAAAATATCCGCCAACTGATGAGCATTCTGGGCGTAGCCATACTGCTTTTATACTTTATCCTTGCAGCGCAATTTGAAAGTTTTGTTCAGCCACTGATTGTTATTTTTACGCTGCCTCTTGGGTTGGGCGGAGCCTTGATGGTCCTGTGGATGACCGGCTCCTCGCTGAATGTCATGGCGGCCATCGGTCTGGTGGTCATGCTTGGAATTATGGTGAATGATGCCATTCTAAAAATTGATACCATCAATAGATTACGACAGAAATATGGGAAGATGTCTCTAGGCCAGACGAAGGAGCAGATCCTGAATAAGGCGATGTTTGAAGCTGGGGAGGTTCGTTTGAAGCCCATTTTGATGACTTCGGTTACCACCATTTTGGCATTGCTTCCGGTGGTGTTTAGCTCCGGCCTCGGCGCGGACCTCCAGCGACCTCTGGTGTATAGCGTCATTGGTGGGCTGACGATCGGGACCTTGACGGCCTTGTATTTTGTGCCTTTAGCCTATTGGTTTTTGACCCAAAAGGTGGTGGTAAAATAAAGACGCCATGAGTAGTGCTGTATATAAAATGGATCAGGCTAGTTAGGCAAATTGTCGTTTCTTCTATTTATGATTTTGAGCCGGAGGCTCAAAGAAATAAGACTAAAAAGAGGAAATTAAGAAAATAAGAGATGAATAGGAGCAGTGATGTTTTACGAAAAATGTAATAGGATTTGAGTTCATTTAGGATCGTCATATCTTTTTTTGCATTGGCCATTATAGGTTTTGCCTTGGTGCCCAAGCTGTCGGTGGAGCTCAATCCACGGGAGGAGCAGCCGGTGCTATCGGTTACTTATTCTGTCCATAATTCTTCTCCGGATTTGGTGGAGAAGCTTGCCACGGCCCCTTTTGAGGGCTTATTCAGTCAGCTGGCAGACCTTAAGAAAATAGAGTCTGTATCTTCCTATGATTTTGGAAGGGTCACCTTGTATTTCGATAAGGATACCGATATGGAGTTCAAGAAGTTTGAGCTTGCCGCTCTCATACGGCAGCTTTATCCCTCGCTGGATCAGAAGGTCCGCTATCCTTCTATCTATCAGTCGAGTCAGGACAGACAGGAGCCGCCCATATTGGAATATAGTATTAATGCCCCTTTTGCGGCTTTCGAAATCAAAAAGATAACGGAGGATTATCTCAAAACCAAGTTGATTCCCTTTGATGAGATTGAGGATATTCAAGTGTATGGAGCCACAGATTTGCAGTTATATATTGCTTATGATATTAGCAAATTGCAGCGTTATGGTCTGACCCGCAGTGATCTGGTGCAGGTGATTTCTCAGGCTTTTGACACGAGCTATCCGGGGATGGCGATAAACCATCAGGGGGAGAGCTTATTTATCAAGGTGGATCGTTCGATGTCGGATCTCTCGCAGCTCGAAAATCTCATGGTCACTAAGGTGGAGGGCAAGGAGGTTTTTTTGAGGGACCTGGCCCGCCTTACCTTAGAGGAGGCGATGTCCACGAGGTATTATAGAATCAATGGCAATAACTCGGTCACACTAAGCATCCTCTCCCGAGAGGGGGTAAATAAGGTGGTTTTGGCACAAAATGTCAAAAAGGTCATGGCTGAAGCAAGCGCTTTTCTGCCCGCTGGCTATGATGTACGTCTGGAGCAGGACGATACTAAATACCTCATGCAGGAGCTGGATAAAATATACCAGCGCTCAGGTCTATCCATATTGATATTGGTGATTTTCATCTTTCTGATCAATAGAAATTGGAGGTATTTGACGGTATTGTTCTTAGGGATAGTGATCAATCTTAGCCTGACAGCCATCATTCTATACGCCTTGGGCACCCGATTGCATTTGTATAGCATTGCAGGGCTGACGATTTCCTTTGGTCTGATCGTGGACAATGCCATTGTGATGATAGACCATTTGCATAAGCACCGGAATAGGAAGGTTTTTCTCGCGCTATTGGCGGCATCGATTACCACCATTGTGGCCTTGCTGATGGTGTTTTTATTACCCGAAGAAGATCAGAAAAATCTCGTGGACTTCGCGGTAGTGGTAGCCGTGATGCTGGCGGTTTCCTTATTGGTCGCATTGCTATTTACCCCAGCCATTTATCAGTTGCTCTTCCCCCAGTCCACGCTAGCTGGGCGCAGGCTCAGCATACGGCAGCTGAGGCGGAGGGTCATCTGGTTTACGCGCTATTATATCCTGATCCAGTTTGTAGCCAGGCGCAGAGCCTGGTTTGTATGGGCGCTGATTATTGGTTTTGGTCTTCCGGTATTCTACCTTCCTGCCAAGTGGGAAGGCCATGAATGGTACAATAAAAGTATAGGAAGTACTAGCTATCAGGAGAATATCCGGCCCTATGTGGACAAGGCCCTGGGTGGTTCGCTGAGGATGTTTGTGCGTGGGGTATATGAGAAATCTGGCTACCGGGAGACGGCCCAGACCCGGCTATATGTGAATATCCGCCTACCTTATGGAAATACCCTTGATCAAATGGATTTTATAGTTCGGGAATTTGAGGGATTTCTGAAAGGCCTTGATGGGGTGGATAAGTTCGTCAGTAATGTGTCCTCAGGCGAGAGAGCCAATATCTCTATCACCTTCAAGGATCAATATGAGAATATGGCGTTTCCGTATCAACTGAAAGGTCGGCTATCGTTGAAAGCCTCCGACTGGAGTGGTGCCAGTTGGACTATTTATGGCGTGGGTCAGGGTTTTTATGCTGGGCCTGGCGGCAATAGCATTCCCTCTTATACGGTGATGATGAAGGGTTATAATTTTGATGAGCTAGAAAAGCAAGCGGATCTATTGGCGGAGAAGCTTCTGGTGCATAAGCGTATTCAAGAGGTAAATATCAATGAGCGTCTGGGCTATGATCAGAAAAACAGTGAAGAATTTGTCCTGCGGTTTGATCAGGAGCAGATGGCTCTCAAGGGAGTCAATCAATATGAGGTAATCAGGGCCCTGCAGGATCTTTCGCAGCCCTCAGGACCCAGCAGCTATGTCAATTGGAATGATGCGAGCTATGGACTGGTGGTGAGAGAAAAAAAAGCTAAGGATTTTTCGCGGTTTGACCTGACCAATTCCAGTTTGATCGGTGGAGAAGATCAAATTTTTAAGGTGGCAGAATTTGCTGAGCTGACCAAGGAGGTCACCACCAATTCCCTGCACAAGGAAGACAGACAGTATATCCGGAGGGTGTCCTTTGAATACCTGGGCTCGCAAAAGTTTGGGGAAGAATATCTGAATTCCGTGCTTGAAGAGATGAAATCCAATATGCCTATAGGCTATACTGCAGAGACGCAAAATTTCTATTGGGGTAAGGAAAATGCAAGGAGGCAGTATGCTTTATTGCTGGTGTTGATCGTGGCGATCTACTTTATTTGTTCCATTTTATTCGAAAACCTCAAGCAGCCTTTTTATATCATTGCGGTGATACCGCTGGCTTTTATTGGATTATTTTTGATCTTCTCAGTTTTCAACTTCTATTTTGATCAGGGAGGCTATGCGGCCTTTGTGATGTTGGGTGGACTGGCGGTGAATGCAGCAATATTCATTGTCAATGACCTAAATAATAGGGGCACTTCCGCAAATTATAATAAGGACGTAATAAGGGCAGTGGTGGGTAAGTCCATTCCTATTCTGCTGACGGTAATGTCCACCTGCTTTGGTCTGATTCCATTTATTATGGAGGGACAAAACGAGGTGTTTTGGTTTTCCCTTGCCATCGGTACCATTGGAGGCTTGCTATTCAGTATGGTGGGGGTATTCCTGGCGCTTCCTGTATTCCTATGGAGAAATAATAGGGCCGGAAGTAAGACGATTCAGCATAATCATTAGTGGTATATAAAGGATTCTGGCACTAAGGGCAGGGGATGAACAGCACTTTGTTAGGCTTGGATTTGAGCTAGGTAGCCATAAGATCGGTCTCTGATAAGGCATCACCAATAAATACGGTACTTCTCCTCAAGCTAATCGAGGTGAGCTGAGTAGCCGACTTGTTAAATAAGATGGAGTGGAGACCTAGGCTTAGGTGTTTTGATAGGGAGGAGATTGGATCAGGCAAAAAAAAAGCGGACGATGAGGTCCGCTTTAATATAAGAATAATATTGTTTAATCAATCGACTACTTTTTCGGCAAGCAGGATGATTTCATTTTCTCTTACTTCCACTACACCGCCATCTACCACTAGAGACTGCACACCGTCATTGGTGGTATAGGTTACAGTGCCTTTGGCTAGCGCAGATACGAGAGGAGCGTGGTTTTTCAATACCTGAAAAGCGCCAGAAGCACCTGGGAAGGTAGCTTGTTGCACTTCACCTTGAAATACCTTCTTGTCCGGTGTTATGATTTCTAAATGCATATTGCTGCTAGTTTGGTGTTAAAAATCACAGGGAAAAGCTGACGAATAGGCTTTTACCCTGTGATTTGTAGGCCTGCTTGTGGGCAGGTTTTAATTATTTAACTTCAGCAAGCATTTTCTCACCTTTAGCAATGGCATCATCGATGCTACCTACCAGGTTAAATGCTGCTTCAGGAAGGTGATCAAGTTCACCGTCCATGATCATATTAAAGCCTTTGATGGTGTCTTTGATATCAACCAACACACCCTTAAGTCCAGTAAACTGCTCAGCAACGTGGAACGGCTGAGAAAGGAAACGCTGAACTCTTCTGGCTCTGTGAACCACCAATTTATCATCATCAGAAAGCTCTTCCATCCCAAGGATGGCAATGATATCCTGAAGTTCTTTATATCTCTGAAGTAATTCTTTTACGTTAGTAGCACAATCATAGTGCTCAGAACCCAAGATACCTGGTTCCAAGATTCTGGAAGTAGAATCCAGAGGATCCACTGCTGGGTAAATACCTAGCTCGGCGATCTTACGGGAAAGTACTGTAGTGGCATCCAAGTGAGCGAAAGTGGTCGCTGGAGCCGGATCAGTCAAATCATCCGCAGGTACATAAACGGCCTGCACGGAAGTAATGGAACCATTTTTGGTAGAGGTAATTCTCTCCTGCATGGCACCCATTTCTGTAGCCAAGGTTGGCTGGTAACCTACCGCAGATGGCATACGACCTAGAAGGGCGGATACCTCAGAACCTGCCTGGGTAAATCTGAAAATATTGTCAATAAAGAACAGGATGTCTTTACCTGCGCCATCACCTTCTCCGTCACGGTAGTATTCCGCAAGCGTAAGTCCGGTAAGGGCCACTCGAGCACGGGCTCCAGGAGGCTCATTCATCTGTCCAAATACGAAGGTCGCTTTTGAATCTTTAAGCTTGGTCATATCTACTTTGGATAGATCCCATCCGCCTTCTTTCTCAAGAGACTCCACGAAGTCATCTCCATAAGTTACAATGCCAGACTCAATCATCTCCCTCAATAGGTCATTCCCCTCACGGGTTCTCTCACCCACACCAGCAAATACCGATAGACCAGAATATGCTTTCGCAATATTGTTGATCAATTCCTGAATCAATACAGTTTTACCAACACCAGCACCACCGAAAAGACCAATCTTACCACCTTTTGCATATGGCTCGATCAAGTCAATAACTTTGATCCCTGTGTATAGTACCTCAGTCGAAGTCGATAGATCTTCGAATTTAGGTGCTGAACGGTGAATAGGTAGTCTATGGGTTGACTCTATCTCCGGAAGTCCGTCAATAGGTTCACCTACCACATTAAACAATCGACCCTTGATGCCCTCTCCCGTAGGAACAGAGATCGGAGTGCCCAAATCAACTACTTTCATGCCTCGAACCAATCCCTCAGAGGAATCCATAGCAATTGTTCTAACACGGTCTTCACCGAGGTGCTGCTGAACCTCTAGTACTACTTTTTGACCGTTCTCTTTGGTGATTTCGAGTGCGTCTAGGATATTAGGTAATCTTCCCCCTTCGAATGAAATATCTACTACGGGGCCAATTACCTGCGTTATCTTACCAGTATTCGCCATTTTTGTGTATTAATGTAAAAGGAATTAATGCATTACTATTATTCGAATGCAAAATTAACTAATAAAGATTAATACCAAAGGATGTTTCAAAAATTAATCTGCTTTATTGCAGAATTTGTTAAGGTTTTCACTCAGAAGCACCTAGACCTTCCAGATTTTGGACTTTCTGCCACTTTTTCCCGCCCTTTTCTGAGGTATATTTACCAATTCCATAGCCTTCCTCTCCCTTCTTCTCTCAAAAATACCTCCGCGCCCGCACAAATCGTGGATGCCAATAGGTATTGTATAAATTGTCCTCTGTCACTCCCAAGGAGGAAGACGAATGGATAAACTGTATGCCATTTCTCCCAATTTCTGTCACTATTCCCGCATGGGTCACCTTGTTCTTTCGCTTGCCCGTGGCAAAAAATACCACATCTCCCTCTACTAACTTGCCTTTCGGGACATTCTTGCCCACCTTACTCTGAGCCTCAGAGGTTCTAGGAAGCTGTATGCCCACACTTTCGAAGGATAAATACAGCAAAGCGGAGCAATCCATTCCCGCACGACTGGTGCCTCCATAGCGATAGGGAGTCCCTCGGTAAGTCTTCGCCGTCTGAATGACCTTATTGACGTTTTTTTTGTGGGCTTTCTTGGATGCTGAGCAGGAGGCGAGACTTGCGGTAAGGATAAAAATGAGGAAAAACCTGCCCCAATGGCAATACTTACTTGCGTTTATCTGACTTATATTCATTTCGTTGTGATATCAAACCAGGAATTAGCCGTGCTAAAACCCATCTTTATCCATGGACTTATTTACCCCCAATAATACTTAAGTAATCTCCAAGTACCAAAATCCTGCAGCCTGATTATAATGGAATTCTCTGCAATACAGATAAGGATCCGGCCTTGGGAAGCATTTTACAGTAACTTTTTGCGTGGAGAGAATTTTAGGCTTGAAATGACACAGGGATTTCCCCCTCGAGGTCTTTTGCAGTTTCAAATCTCTCAGTCATTGTATAGCTGGTATGAATCCAAAAACTACTGTTTTGCGCTACGCTATTTCCTGACCAGCCTAAATGGATAGCTTGAGCCCTTATACTTTCTTTTGCGATTAGCAGGATTTGGGGCTAATAAATTTAAGAAGTCCCTAAAAGTTATCAGTACTTAGTAATTGATGCTCCGTAGATGGATGGCTAATAATTAGATTAGACCAAAAAGATTTTCCAATTTGAATGCGCAAAATTGTACATTTACTGAAACTTGCTGCCCACAAGTTCGGTTATAATGACTGTGCTATCGAGCACCCTAATGGGCTGGCCTGTTTAGGACACTCACTTAAGGGCGCTTTCACCCTTGAAGGGCAGGCAACTGCTTATCTCTATTTTAATTACCCACAGACCAAATAGGATTGAATGACCAGAGAAGATTTTAAGAATTTACCTTTGCATAAGAAAATACGGAAACTCTACACGGAAGGTACTTTTGTGGTGGGAATTCGGTATTACGGTCATAAGGTGAACTTATACCTTCTCGAAAACGAATATATTGAGGTGTTTTATAATCATAAACTGGACAAGATCGATAAAATTGACTTTTTGAACCTCAGCCATACGCGCATGAAGTTTTACCTTGACCAGATCGATCTCAAGATATAATCTGAAAGAATCCTTAGCTTAAGGAATGCTTCTAGGAACTGAGTTGCTCGTGAATACGGAGCACTTGTGGGATGAGTAATCGATCCTCCGTGTTGGTGACGATGAAGTCCGCAAGCTTGTTTTTTTTACTGTCTGAAGATTGCTTATCCATGATGCTGAGCACCTGCTCCCTGGAGCGCTGCGGGTCGCGCTGTAGGACTCTACTGATGCGTACCTCCTGTGGCGCGGTCACCGTGATGAGCTTATCGAGGTCTTTATAGGCACCTGTTTCTACTAGCAGGGCCGCTTCTTTTAGTACATAGGGGCTGTCTTGCTTTTCTGCCCATGATTCGAAGTCCGCTTTGACTGCGGGATGGACTAGCCCATTGATGACTGTCGTTTTTTCGGGATTGGAAAATACCTGTTCGGCCAGGAAAGATCGGTTTAAGCTGCCTTCAGGCAAATAAGATTCTTCCCCAAAAGCGGCTATAATCTGCTGCTTGAGCTCAGGAGCGTTTCCCATCAGCCATTTTGCGCGGTCATCGGCGTAATAAATCGGAATGCCAAGAAGGGCGAATACCCTGGCTACGGTGGATTTGCCCGCGCCTATTCCCCCAGTTATCCCTATCAAAAGTGATTTATTCATAGACAAGTCGAAAGACCTTAGGTTCCATGGAAATTGATTCGATATATTCTGGAAGATTATTTATCTCAATAGAAACCGTGCTATCTTTTTTGTTTCTATTCCTATAATCTAAAATCCCCTCTAATTCCAAGTCTTTCAAGTCCTCCACTCTTCGTTCATCCACACGGTACTTAAGTAATACAGAGTTGATCTCATTGTCCAGATGGACGTCTTTGGGGAAGTGTTTTTTCTGAAGTTTCAGCCTTTTATTTCCTTCCAGGAAGGCAATCACCTCAAAGTTGATATTGACGGTTTGTGGGCTGATGCTTAGGTATTTCTTCTGAACCTCAGGAAGGACGATGGGGACGTATTGATTATAATCCTCATCGATTTTTGTTCCTTCTAAGCTAATGAAGAGGCTGCTGCCTAGTTGTTTTATTTTGCTCGAAGGGCCTTTTACCTCCACCGTTTGCGGGGAGAGGCTGATGGGGCCCACTAGTTTATGATGTGCTGCCACCTCAAAACTCGTGGTGTCCAGCTCCAGGTCCACCTGAGCAGTGATGATTTTGTTGATTTCAAATTTGAGGGTATCGGTAAGAATACTGACTAAGTCTGTTGGGGAAAGTACCTCGTTCAGGCTTCTTCGAAAAGCCGTGGAAGGGAGGAAGTTTTGTTCGTCAGGATTGGAGAGTTCGATGATGAATGGGCTAACATTCACATTGAAGTATTTCCTAAAAAGATCCCAGCCGTTGCCGTTGATTTCTATGCGCACTTCGGAGGGGAGCTCCTCGATAGCCATATATTCCTGGGCATTGTACTGGAATGCGATGGGGTAGTTTACGACGGTGACATAGTTGTCTTTATTGAGTGCGTTCAAAACCCAAAAAGTGGTGGCTGCTATTACACATAGAACCACCACTTTGATGTCGGATGTTTTTTTCTTTTTGAAATTCCCGAAATATTTTTGAAATCTTTTCAAATCTCTGGTTTATTTAGTGCCAGTGGATTTTTTGGAAAACTCGGCAGAAATGGCTGATTTTTCTACTTTGATTTTTACGCCTTTGTCAAGATCAAGGATAACGGCATCGTCTTCTAAGGAATAAACCCTACCGTGGATACCACCGATAGTGACTACGATATCTCCTTTTTTGATGGATTCAAGAAAGTTTTTAGCATCTTTTTGCTTTTTTTGCTGAGGTCTGATCATAAAAAAGTACATGATCAGGATGATGCCACCAAAAAGGAATACTTGTCCCATGATGCCTCCACCGGCACCCATTGCTTGTAATAAAATACTGTTTGTCATAATTATCTTTTCACTGGGCCAACAGCGTTGCTGGCAGTAGAATTAGTGTTTACTGTTCCTTTTAGTTTGACTCTAGTGATGCTTGGAGAGGTGTTGGCGGTGATCGTCACGGTAGGGCTTTGAGCACCTGATTTGTTTGCCGAATTGAATTTCACCTTGATGAAGCCATCCTCACCTGGTTTTACAGGGGTCTTGGACCATGCAGGAGTGGTACATCCACAGCTCGCCTGTACATTAGAAATGACCAATGGAGATTGACCATTATTGGTAAATTTAAATTCATGCTCCACCACTTTTCCTTGGTCGATGGTACCGAAATCAAACTCCGTTTCCTTAAAATCAAATTTGCCCAAGGTGGAAGCGTCGATTTTCGCCACGCTCTGCACATTGGAAGGAGGAGCCGTCTGGCTGGACTGCGTTTGCTCTAGCTCAGAGATTTTCTGCTCTAGTTCTGCAATCTTCTCGTTGTTTTTACTTTCGCAACTGCTTACAAAAAGAGAACCTGCAATTAGCATTGCAGGTAGTGATATGTATTTCATAGCTAAATTAAAATTAGTTTGCATCATTATTTATCTGATCGATAAGCTTATTGACGTCACTTAGCAAGTTTTCTGCTTTGGTCTTGGCTTCAGTGATGACCTTCTTGCCTTCTGACTTGGCCTCGTTCATAGGGAGGTCTTTGCCTTCCATCAGGTCATTGATAATGTCTTCAAGCTCAGCTTTATATTTACTCAATTGGTAGGAGAGCTTGTCTCTGGTATTATTGCCAGAATCTGGTGCAAAAAGCACACCGAGTGCAGCACCTACGCCAGCACCTAATACAAAAGCTAAAATGGAATTACTTTGTTTGCTCATAATTAAATAATGGTTATTTGTTATCTAAAAGCCCTCTGCCGCTCTTGCGGATTTTACCTTGATCTTCCAGTTCTTTTGCCAATACATCCAGTAGTCCATTCACAAATTGCTTGCTTTTGGGGGTACTGTATGTTTTAGAAATATCAATATACTCATTGATGGTAACTTTTACAGGGATACTGGGGAAAAACATCATTTCGGTCAAGGCCATAGAGATGATTATCTTATCCGTAGAGGCTACCCTTTCGATGTCCCAATTCTTGGTTTTGTCACCAATCAGCTTTCTATTTATATCGTCGTTTTCAACAGTCAAGTTAAAGATATTTTGGAAAAATTCCTTATCCTCTTCCCAGTTTATGGCGATTTCAGGAAGTTCATATTCCTCAGTTTCTGTCACCTCAAGTACGTTTTTTAGGGCTTTCACCGCTAAGCTACGCACGACTGCCTTATCTTCTGTCCAGCCAAGGTCATTTTCGGTAAAATAGCTCAGCGTGGCTTCGTTTTTGAACGTGATTTTCTTAGTAATGTTTAACAAAATCCCTAAGTCTTCCTCCAAACTAGGGTTTTCGATCTTAAGGTATTCCTGATACGGCTCCCAGTTTTTAACGTAATCCCTATACCAATCTTGCACATCTAGTTCCATATCTTCCGTGCCCGCATGATACCGTATGCTCGCACTCCTGAAATTAGGGGCATTTTCGATGATCTGAAGAGCTTTATTATGTGCTAGATTGAGCTCTCCGATATGACCGGTTACGGCCAATTGGCTAAGCTTACGCTTGCGCTCATACTCGTCACGTACGTGATGACTGAAGCCGATAAGGATATGGATAGCATTGAGGTAAAGCTTAGGAAGAGCTTCCGCAGCGGAGATCATATTGTCCTTCTGGAACTCAAGATCTCTGAGATTCTTTTGATGAAATAAGTTGATGGCTTTGATGGCCTCGGACTTTACCTTGGTAGGATAGTCCCCGGAAGCTACCAGCGTTTTGTTGTTCAGGTTGGAAGAGAATAGGGCAATCGTATGCTCAGCATCCTTGCGAAGCTGTGGTTTGTCCTGTACTTCCATGCTGTTGAGATCTGGCTGGAAAGCCTCTCTGACATAGTCTTTTGCAAGGTTGAGGTTGGAAGCCTTGCACTGCTCATAGGCGTACAGATTCTGAAAGGCCTTTACTCTGAGTATTCGTCTGTTTAACATTACCTGAATTTAAAAGAACGTAGTATGATGTCCCGGCCTAGGGTGGGGCGGGATTTTTTTTCTTGGTTAACGCTGCAAAGTTATTAAATAAAAAAACCAAATGCACGGATTTTATCATCCATTACATTTGGTTTTTGGGATCTAATTTAATTTTTTCTGCAATTCTGTCGCCAGCTTATAGAGTACCCTCTAGGCCGGGCTTCTCCTAGAAGGAGGATTTCACCTTGCTGATGGCCTGGATTCTGCTCCACGCAAGCTCAATCGCCGCCTGTTGGGCCGGGATTTGCTCTCTTTCTGACTTATTGAGGATAGCCAGACAGGTGTCATATATCTTTTCGGCCTGCTGATAGGCCGTTTCACGATTGTATCCACCAAGATGCTCTGCATATACATTGATCAGGCCACCGGCATTGATCAGGAAGTCTGGTGCATAGATGATGCCTCTGTCCAGTACCGCCTTGCCGTGAATCTCTTCATCCTGCAGCTGATTGTTTGCGGCGCCAGCGATGACGTCACATTTTAGCTTGGAGAGTGTATAGTCATTTACAGTGGCTCCTAGTGCACATGGAGCATAGATGTCCATCGGTACATCATAGATGTCCTCTGGAGATACCACCTTGGCGCCTGTTTTGGAGGCGACTTCCTTTAAGCGGTCTTCGTAGATATCCGTGATGATGACCTTAGCACCTTCTTTGGTGAGGTGGTCGATCAAGTGTCTTCCCACCTGACCTATGCCCTGTACGGCAATCGTCTTGCCTTCCAAAGAATCTGATCCATAAGCCTTATATGCTGCTGCTTTCATGCCTAGGTAGGCGCCAAAAGCCGTGACAGGAGAAGGATCTCCGCCGCCGCCCTTATTCTCGGGCAGGCCAGTGACGTGCTTGGTCTCCATAGCGATATATTCCATATCGCTGGTTTTCATATTTACATCTTCTGCGGTGATATATCGGCCGCCAAGACTCTCTACAAATCGACCAAATCTCCTTAGAAATGCTTCGTTCTTAAGCTTTGGATCGCCAATGATCACGGCCTTTCCACCGCCAATATTTAGACCGGAAATGGCCGCTTTGAAGGTCATGCCTCTGGAAAGTCGCAGTACATCTGTGATCGCATCCTGCTCAGACGTATAATGCCACATTCTCGTGCCTCCCAATGCAGGGCCTAAGACCGTATTGTGAATTCCGATAAGTGCCTTTAAGCCGGTAGGCTCATCATAACACATGACCAACTGCTCGTGGCCTAAAGTGGTGATCTGTCCATAGATCCCCGCTTCTTTTACTTTTTCCTCCGTTTTAACCTCTATCATTTGAACTTTGATGTTTAGATTGTGTTATATTTGGGTAAGACTTTAGATGGAAGAGTGAGTTAAGAATTTAATTCTAAACAACACCTCTGTAAAGCTAATAAAAGGATTATTATAAAACAAAATTAACGATTTTAAAATTTTTATTTTGTGAGCTCACTCTGGCGATTAAATAAATACCTCTACAAATACAAAGGATACCTGCTGCTTGGATTCTTATTTACTGTCATCTCAAATATATTTGTGATTATCCCCGCTCAACTGGTTCGAGTGGCGATTGACTATGTAGTAGAAAGCTTTAGCTTCTACCAAATGTTTGAGCAAGGGGGCGATGCTGAGGCCATTAGAGGTGCTTTTCTCGATTTTATATTCGTCTTTGGCGTGCTTATCCTCGTGATGGCCTTGCTCAGAGGTTTTTTCCTCTTTCTCATCCGTCAGACCATTATCGTGATGTCCAGGCATATAGAATATGACCTGAAAAATGAGATTTTTGAGCATTACCAGAAACTTCCACTGAGTTTTTACCGACAAAATAGCACAGGTGACCTCATGGCACGAATCACCGAGGATGTAGGTAGGGTAAGGATGTACTTTGGCCCTGCGCTGATGTATGGGCTAAACCTCCTAGTGCTTTTCCCGCTGGTGATCGGCTATATGCTCACTGTCAATGTCCCCCTTACTATCTATTCCCTGCTCCCTCTTCCGGTCTTATCCGTGAGTATTTATATTGTCAATAATATGATAAATGAGCGCTCTGAGAAGATTCAGCGAAGCTTATCGGAACTGAGTACCTTTGTGCAGGAGTCATTTTCAGGCATTCGCGTACTGAAGGCTTTCGTACGAGAGGAAGACAGTAGTCAGAATTTTGCGGCGGCAAGTGAGAATTATAAGGATAAATCCATCAGCCTTACCAAAGTCCAGGCCTTGTTTTTTCCGCTGATCATGGGCCTGATCGGCGTGAGTACCATCGTGACGGTCTATGTCGGCGGCATGCAGGTGATCGAAGGGGCCATTGGATATGGGGTGATCGCTGAGTTTATCTTATATGTCAATATGCTGACTTGGCCCGTGACTTCCCTGGGATGGATCACCAGCATCGTGCAGCGAGCAGCCGCCTCCCAGACCCGGATCAATGAATTTCTGGATGAGAAAAACCCTATCCAAAGCACGGAGGATCTTACCAGCCCTATTACAGGTGGGATTCACTTTGACAAGGTGTCTTTTGTGTACCCGGATTCTGGCATTAAGGCTTTGAAAGACATTACCTTCTCCATCGAGAAAGGGGATTCATTAGCGGTAATCGGTACTACTGGCTCAGGAAAATCCACCATTGCCAACCTTCTAATGAGAATGTACGATGCCTCCACCGGAGATATCGCCATCGATGGCCATGATATCAAAGCTTACGATATCTCTCACCTCAGGGATAATATCGGCTATGTGCCTCAGGACGTATTCCTATTCAGCGACTCCATTTCCAATAATATTGGCTTTGGCCTTGACCATATTCCCCAGGAGGTGGTGGAGCAAGCCGCAAGAGATGCTGATGTTTATCAGAATATCAAAGATTTTCCTGCTGGATTTGATACCCGACTGGGAGAGCGTGGTATTACCCTCAGCGGGGGGCAGAAACAGCGTGTTTCTATTGCCCGTGCCATCGCTAAAGATCCTTCCATCTTACTGCTGGATGACTGTCTGTCGGCGGTGGATACCAAAACCGAAAATGTAATCCTCAATGCCCTCAAGGGAATAATGCAAGGCCGTACCTCCATTGTGATCTCCCACCGGGTCTCCAGTGCCAAGCTCGCCAATAAAATCATTGTTCTGGATGATGGTGTAGTGGTGGAAGAAGGATCACATGAAGAGCTGATGGAGCAGAAAGGCACCTATGCAGAACTGTATGAAAAGCAGACTCAGGCAGGAGAATCCATGGAAAATTAATTCCACAAGATTTTTTTCTCGTTTATTATTGACTCATGCAACCTTTTGCCTGTCTTACGCATCTATAAAAGTATAGGAGCTCCTCTTACCTGATTTTTGGAGGAGACCATTTTGACTTTAATACTGTGATAAATGAGAGCTTTTCAGAATAATGAACGTCTAAGATGGCTTTTGGTGGTTTTATTGGGGTTTCTGGTATCCTTTCTTTTTTCCGGTTGGGAGTACCCCAGCCTTCCCGATGATTCTAGGGCCTTTCAGGCCAAAGTCATTAAGGTGTTACCCGATAAGATATCACTGATGCCATTATTTTAATTGTAAATGCGGCGGAAGGTAATTCAGGGTTTGAATATGTTCCTGCCTTCGATTTATATTATACCTCTGCAAAATCCCTTAATTCAAATCAAATACCTCATACACATCGTATTAATTCCCTGAATAGGTACGCCTGAATGCCCTAGGCACAGCGCTATTTAATCTGTTTTTTGTAAAAGGCGTGTTTTTTGAATGATGAGCTTTATATACTTCTCCATCGAATCATCCTAGACTCAGTCTGTATCGGTACATTTGGCTGTAAAGGACTTATTGGATGAGTAGAATTTATAGGCCTGGCCATTGACCGTTTTTATTCCAGCAAACTTATTCAGCAATCCTATACTTTTTGGGGTTCAAGTATTAATTTAGAAGAAAACATTGAGCATGCTGATACAGGATCTTTATATATATCCAATAAAATCCCTGGCTGGGATTAGGTTGGAATCTGCCGAAATTGAGATAATGGGCTTTTCACTCGATAGACGTTGGATGTTGGTGGATGAGACCAATAAATTCATGACCCAAAGGAGCCTGCCTCAAATGGCCTTGCTGCAAGTAGAAATAGGGCGAGATGAATTAATTGTTCGTCATAAAAATGCAGAGGCTGAGCCACTGAGGATTCCATTTCAGCTTTTCGCTGAGGAGCAGCTTAAGGTGCAGGTCTGGGACGATCAGTTAATTGCAAATGCGGTAAGTAGCGAGGCTGATTCATGGTTTTCGGAACGATTAGAGATGAAGTGCAGGCTGGTAAGGATGCCAGACTCAGGCCCCCGAGCGGTGGACCCAAAGTATGCGGTAAACGATGAGTCGGTGAGTTTCGCTGATGCCATGCCCTATCTTCTTATCAGTCAGGCTTCCTTGGATGACCTCAATGGACGCCTAGATCAGCCTGTCCCCATGAATAGATTTCGACCCAATATTGTGGTTTCGGGTACAGAAGCTTTTGAAGAAGATCGCTGGAAAGAACTTAGAATAGGTGAGGTACATCTCAAGGTGACCAAGCCTTGTGCACGCTGTGTGCTGACCACCATCGATCAGGATACGGCCGAAAAAGGGAAGGAACCCCTCAAAACCTTGGCTGGCTATAGGCTCATAAATAAGAAAATCCTATTCGGCCAAAACCTTCTCGCCTTGCAAACAGGAACGGTGCAAATCGGCGACACCGTGCAGCCGATTCTATAGGCCACCCCATCATAGGAAAAAATATAAGGCATAAAAAAAAGGGTTTCATCATAATGAAACCCTTTTTTTGAATGTATTGGTGGATTAAAGAGCTGAGATATACTCGCCTTGTCCATCTTCGTTTCTTACTTCGAATACTAGATCCTTAAGAGAACTTACTTTTTCGAACTTAAATACTTTACCAAATTTCTCGCCTACAAAGCTGTCTTCGAAAATTACATTTCCATTGTCAATGATCCTAACGTATTTTTTAGAGTCGTCAGAAGCCTTTACTAGAAAAGCAATATTGTTTTCGTCAAGTACTTTTACCTTGGTGAAGTAGTCTGCTTTAGACTTCTTAGCACCTACGAATAGGTTAGTGTTTTGGATAGTACCTTGCTCTGGAGTGAATACTTCGAAATTGTATTCTCCATCCTTAAGAGCTGAAAGATCATATTTCTTAGCGAATAGCTTATCGCTAGAGATGATGTCCTTATAGATTACTGAGCTGTTTTCGTCTTTGATACGTACCAGAACTTTTCCGCTTGGTACTGCCATGAATTTCAGCTCCACTTTTTTGTCGCCTACTTTTTCAAATTTTACTGTTTTTTCGTCCAGATCAGATCCGGTTTTCGCGAAAGTACTTACTGAAATACAAAACGCTACTAGAGTTGCAATAATTAATCTCATAACTAGAAAGTTTAATAAGTTTTTGATTTCTTAAATTACCCTTTGGCGATTGGCCTCCAGGCTTGAGCTTAATTACTTTGGGTGTTTGTTTGCTTGTTGATCATTGATCACTCTACAAATGTACTACACGATTGTTTAATTTGCCAAATATTCAATAAAAAATATTCATGGTTAACGATTTCGTAAAATATGCACTGAATGTTTAAGTATTCTGTATTTACCCCCTTCGCTTAACACTCTCATCCTGGAAACTCCTTATTTATTTAAAAGTTTCTACGAAATACCTTATTTCGAAATTTTATTTTGTTAATAATTTTCAAAAATATTTTTTGGGCATAATATTCTGTTTTTATAGAAAACGATTGCATTGTTTTTACCTCTCCTTCTTTTTCCACAGTTTGCTCTGACTTTTGGGTCATCAAAGCTTTGGAAGTCCTAAATCTGACATGATCAGCATAGCACAGGAAGGCTGATCCCCCGCCATTCACTAATTTCATGGAAGAGCCTTTCCAGAATTTTCCCTGCTCAGCCCGCCAGCTTGAGACTATGTGAGTATTCTCCACATTGCTAGGCGTCGATCAAAAGGCTTCAGAAACGATGCCTTAAGAAAATGGAGGACACAGTAGGTCATTTTCATATAAAGGCTAGGCCCTTTCAGATGGTGTCCTGCTGATAAGAGCTGGCAGGAAGTGTAGGAGAGGAAAGCTGAATTCCGCCAACCCAATAGGCTGGACTGTTCCTTGGAAGAAAAGAGCATGCGGCGGGTGAATTGGCCTTTGGCAAAAGAAATTATAGTGAAAAGCAAAAACTCAAGATACCATGAATCTAATAAAAACGATGAGCTTCACCGCATTAGCCCTGCTAGGCTATACGGAGCTGAGTGCTCAAAATACCGCTTTGGTGGATCTCTCGCAGAGCCCTCATGCAATGCTTAGAGGAGTCAATATGCAGGATGTAAAGTGGACAGATGGTTTTTGGGCAGATATCCTTCGGGTAAATAAAGAGAAAACAGCGCCATTTATGTGGGACTTATATCATGATGATCAAATCAATCATGCCGTTATGAATTTTGAGATTGCGGCGGGAAGGATCAAGGGAAAGCACGATGGGCCGAGTTTTCATGATGGGGATTTTTATAAGGTGTTTGAGGGACTTGCGGCTTTGTATGCAGAGACTGCTGATCCAGTCTTGGACCAGCAGATGGATGAGGCCATCGCCTTGATAGCGGAGGCCCAAAGAGCCGATGGCTATATTCATACCCCGGTACTTATAGAAGAGCGCTGGGGAACCTTGGGCGCGGAGGAGCTCCAGAGACAGTTGGGCTTTGAAAAATATAATATGGGGCATTTGATGACTGCCGCTTGTGTGCATTATAGAGCCACAGGAAAAGATTCCTTCCTTACCATTGCCAGGGGCGTGGCGGATTTTCTATATGATTTCTATAAGGAAGCCAGTCCGGAGCTGGCGAGGAATGCGATCTGTCCCAGCCACTATATGGGGGTGGTGGAGATGTACCGGAGCACCAGAGACCCGCGGTATTTGGAGCTGGCCCAAAACCTAATTGATATTCGAGGAACGACTGCTGATGGAACAGATGACAATCAGGATCGGCGGCCCTTCAGGGAGCAGACCGAGGCGATGGGGCATGCCGTAAGGGCAAATTACCTCTATGCGGGTGTGGCAGACCTCTATGCCGAAACAGGGGAGCAAAAGCTCCTCGATAATTTAAAGGCCATCTGGGAAGATGTTGTCTATCGCAAAATGTACGTGACGGGTGGTTGCGGTGCCTTATACGACGGGGTCTCTCCCGATGGTACCTCGTACAATCCTGCCTTGGTGCAGAAAATACACCAAGCTTATGGTAAACCTTTTCAGCTTCCCCAAGCAGCCGCTCATAATGAGACTTGCGCAAATATTGGCCATCTTCTGTGGAACTGGCGTATGCTGCAGCTCACCGCCGAATCCAAGTATGCCGATATTATCGAGCTTACCTTATATAATAGCATTCTATCAGGCATCAGCCTGGAGGGTACAGAATTCTTCTATACCAATCCTCTAAGTGCCAAAAATGATCTCCCTTATCAGCTCAGATGGCCCAATGAAAGGGAAGGTTATATCGCACTGTCCAACTGCTGTGCGCCCAATGTCAGCCGTACGCTCGCAGAAGTATCAAACTATGCCTACAGTACCTCTGAGGGAGGTGTATATGTGCATCTATATGGTGCCAATGTGCTGGAAACAGATCTGCGAAGCGGCGAATCCATTCGTCTAAGTCAGCGGACAGAATACCCTTGGAAAGAAAATGTAAATCTGACCGTGGAAAAAGCTGCATCCAAGGCCTTTTCGATTTTCCTGAGAATCCCCGAATGGGCAGACCAAATCACAGTACAGATCAATGGAGAGGATCATGATGCTCGAGAAATAAAAAGTGGCTACCTGGAGATTAATCGAAGGTGGGATGAGGGGGATCAGATTGAAATAAGATTGCCTATGCCAGTGAGGTATTTGGAAGCCAATCCGCTGGTGGAGCAGGCCAGAGGACAAGCAGCGGTAAAACGTGGCCCCATCGTGTATTGTGTGGAATCCATGGATCTTCCATCAGGGAAAACCGTGGATGATATCATCCTTTCCCTAAATGAAAAGCTAGAACCAGCTGCTTTTACAATTGGTGGCGCTAGCCTCATGGCCTTGGAAGGTGAAGCCCATTATAAGGACTCTTCCATTTGGGAAAAACAACTCTATAGGGCCGTAGGGAAGGGAGATTACCAAAAAGCCCCCCTACGCTTGGTGCCTTATTTTAGCTGGGCAAATAGAGGTCAGGGAGAAATGATGGTTTGGCTTCCTTATGATCAGAAATAATAAGGTTAACAGCATAGACAAGAGCCTGGACTGGTTTTTCATCCGAGCTTTCTATTTCAGGTGCCAAGAGAATAATGCCATATAACTTGGTCAGAGGAGGGCCTCATTCCCTTTGGGCAAAACTAGGCGAGATAAGAAGGTTAGGCTTGAATAATAGGGGTAGCAGAATTAAGAAATCATCCTGAAATAGCGCGTATGCTATCAGGATGATTTCCTAGTTGGAAGGTGTTGGCTAGAGCCAAGGTCGTTAAAAATAGCGTCGTAGTTTCTGGACTAGTAGGAATAGGAAACCTGACTGCCTTTTTCGGGATCCAGATCCACCTGAGCATAGACGCCGACTTCCTGCTGGAGGTCTTCCACGTGGGAGATGATGCCCACGATTCGCTGCTCATGGCGCAGGGCTTTCAGGGTCTCAAAGACCGTTCTCAGGGAATTTCTATCCAATGCTCCAAATCCTTCGTCAAGGAAGAAGAAACTTTGCTCTGCCCGGTTTAGGGATTTTACCTTCTCAGCCAGCGCCAAGGCTAGACATAGCGAGGCTTGGAAGGTTTGTCCACCCGAAAGGGTCTTTAGGAGTCGCCTTTTGCCCCCATTGAGATGGTCCTGCACCCAGAAGGTATTGGACTCATCCACTTCCATGCTTAGCCTGTTTTTGGAGAGCTTCATAAAGCGTATATTGGCTGTTTGGATAAGCTCCTTGAGGTAGATATTGGAGACGTATTTCACAAATCCCCGACCATGAAAAAGCCGGTCCAGCTCTTTTAAATTGGTCTCACGATCTTCCACCTTATTTAGCTCCCTAGTCAGTTCGGCCTTCTTTTTAAGCTGCTCAGTGATGTCTTTGACCTTTTTTTCGGCTACAGATAAGCTTGATAGCACCTGGTCGAGGTCTTGACGAATCGTTTGATACTGCTGAAGACTTGCGGCATAGCCTTTCGGGTCAAAAGCAAGTACATCGGGATGAGCAGAAAGCTCCTCTATTTTGCTCTTGGTGAGGTCCATTACACGTAAATACTGCTGAATCTCCTCCTCCAGGCCTTCCATTTCCGCCTGCCGCTGCAGCAGCCTATTCGCCGTATCCAGGTCTTTGATCCCCTGCTCTTCCAAGGCAGAAACGATGGACTCATCGAGGTCGGAAAGCTTAACTTTCACCTCTTTCAGCCTACCCGTATAAGTCTGCAAATTGGCCAGATTGGTGGTTTGCTTTTCCTTGGCATCATGATAAGCATCCAATGCACGAGGTACTGATACCTCCAGCTGTTCGAGGTACTCCCTTACCCTGGCAATATCCGTATCAATCTTCTCCGCCGACTGTCCGCGGTATTTCTCTAATAAATCCGGGTAACTAATTTCTTGAATCTTCGAAGATATCCTGGTTTGATATTCCCTGTGACGCTGGTCCAGCTCCTGGGTAAGCTTTTGCTGCTGCTCATTCTGCGATAGGTGGTTCTTAAGGGCCTCCCTGGCTTTCTTCAACTGACTGTCATATTCTGTTACCTTATTTGCCAGTACTTTCGCCTCTTCCAATTTATTAATTATAGTGTCGAGGTCTGTGCCTAGCTGAAGTTGAGAATAGATCTCCTGCTGCCGAGCTTGCTGCCGCTTATATTCAGCTTGACTTTGCTCTTGAAGGTTTTCTATATTTCTGAGGTGAAGCTCAAGCTTTTCATATTGCTGCTGGGCTTTCCTTAGCGTATCCATGCTTTGATGAAGACCCTGCAGAAGGTTTTCCTGCTCGAGCAGACTCTCTTCTGAGAAGTGTGCTGCTAGTGGGTCTGGGTGATGATCCGCGCCGCAAAGTGGACAGGGCTCCCCATCCCTGAGAGCTTGGACATAGATGAATAGCCCCTTCTGCTGAATTAATTTATCCCTACCAATTTCTCCGTTGCTCAGCTGATCCTTATACTGGCTCAGGCTTTGATCAAATAGTGGCGCCTCCAGTCCCTGCTGCTGCAAGATACCCCGCTGCTGCTCTTTAAACTGTGCCTCTTGATGTAGGTAGTCGGCATTTTTTGCCTCAGAATCCTTAATCTGGCGCCCCAGTTGCCGAAGCTCCATTACGGCAGTCTCAAGTGTAGCCATTTCACTGCTGCTCAGTGGTTGTAGGCGATCGAGTGCCTGCTCCAGCTGCTCGATAGTCGTTTCTAGCTTTTGCTGTGTTTGGCTATGACCCAGCATATGATTCTGTGCCGCTTCCAGCTGCTGGTGGATAGACTGCTGATCCGTATGCAGTTGGTTGAGGGATTTAATATGATGCAGGTCGCGAATGCGTGCCTCCTTATCCCCTTTGCTTTTATATTCCTCGGCTTTTTTTTGATATAGGCTCAGTTTTTCCTCCACACTTAGCTGAGCATTTTCTTTGAATCGCTCACATTCGGCTACACTGACCTTATATTTCTCATGCTCAGACTCTAGGTCATGAAGCTGATCGAGCAATGGTTTGAGATGGGTAAGGGCTTTTTGGAATATCCTGAGGGTATGCGATTTTTCTCGCATTTGCTCGGCTAGCAGATCGAGCTGCTGCTTTTTGGCTTTTAAGTTTTGAAGTTCCTCAGCTTTTTCCTTGACACTTTCTGCTTTTCGAAGAGCCACTTCCTGGGTTTTTATTTGAGAGGAAAGGGCTGCTTTTTGTTCATTGAGTGTGGCAAGGGCGGATCTGGCTTCTGCCAGGCTTTCGGGATGAATATCGATGAGCGCCTCCAGCTGGGTAGCTAACCTTAGTCGGTGCTCCTTGGTGATCCCTAGAAGCTTGGCCGTGCGATGGGAGAGATCAAAGCGATCAAGGCCAAATAGCTCCTGCATCATCACAGCTCGATCTTTGGGCTTCAGCTCGATGAATTCCCGGAATTTCCCCTGAGGAATGATCACCGTTTGGCGAAAATGCGTCATTTTCATGCCAATGATTTGCTCCCCATCTCTATCTATTGGTGCCCAGTTGCCTTGCTGCCATTCATAAAAGGTGTGAGTAGCTGGACGGACTTCGTCGAAGTTCTTGCTATTTCTTTTGGCCAGATAGCTGGCCTTAAAAGTTCCTGAATTGTTTTTCCCCGCCTTAAATTCAAAGTTGACACTGATGGCCTGGCTTTGCAGATTGACCATGCTGTTTTTTTCACCCTTGCTGGCGAGTCTCTCCGTGGTGCCATATAGTGCCAACAAAATCGCCTCTAATATGGATGATTTGCCACTTCCCACCGCCCCAAAAATCCCAAATAGGCCGGCAGCAGTGAGTTGGCTAAAGTCGATAACTTGCTTTTCTTTATAAGAATAAAGTCCTTCTATCTCGAGTTTTGAGGGAATCATTGGCTATCGTCTTGATCTAATATTTCTTGAAACAATGTTTTTAGGTCATCATTGGGCTCCATACCCTTGCTGCTTTTATAGAAAAGCCCAAAGAGGGTGTTCATATCCTGACCCAGGTCTTCGGCGCGTAATCCAGCTTCGGCGGAAGCAGCATCGCCTATAAGTTTCGGGATGAGATTCACTATGCCATCATGGGCTTTCATGATGTTTTTGCGTGTTTCCGCATCAATGGACTGCTCCGTCTCATAGACGATTTCCACAAAGCAATAGGGATTCTCGCTTAACCATAGGAGGGTTTCATCAAGGTTGTTGAAGGATTTTTGATAAAGGGGCCGTCCAGAGACCAGAGGAATAGGACGGTAATTTACTGGGCTGTTGGGTTGGGCTTCGATAAGGACCACCTGTTTTGTTTGTTCGGCTTCGCTAAAGCTGTAGGATAGGGGCGAGCTGCTATACACCACCGGACATGGATTTTTATCCACACTGTGGTAGCGATGAAGGTGGCCTAAGGCCGCATATTGGATTTGTGGAGGGATCAGATGACTGTATAGCGCTTGGGTACCCCCTACGTGAAGGATAGGCCGCTCACTTTCGGGCTCTTCTTCAGGTTTTTCGCCTTCTTTGATGAAGAAGAAGTGAGCCATGAATAAATTGACCCCTTGGCTGTCGCAATATCGATCAGCAATAGCACGCCATTTTTCTCCCAGCACTTTTCGGAATTCCGCTTCCTTATCCTCTTCTCCGAGGTAGGTTTTGAGGCTTACCTCATTGGCATAGGGGGCGAGGATGATTCGGATGGGGAAATCGAACTTCGGCAGCTTCAGCTCCACAAAGCCTTCTGCGGCCTCCGTTATGCTTATCCCCGTGTCCAGCGTCTCTTTCTGGAAGACTTGATCGTATTGACTATAAAAAAAGATGCTCAACTCTTTGGCGAGAGGGTTTGGGGCGCTCACAAATTGATTGCTATCATGGTTTCCGCTGATAGCAATAATAGGTCTTTTTCCATCATTCGACAGTTTTTTCAGGGTTTTGTAAAGTAGCTCCACGGCTTCGTGGCTAGGATTGAAGGTGTCAAAAATATCCCCTGCTAATACGACCATATCTACCTGCTCCCGATCTGCAATTTCACAGATTTCCTCTAAGATTAGCGCCTGCTCCGGCAGTCGTGGGTACTCCTGTAATCGCTTGCCTAAGTGCCAATCCGCTGAATGTAAGATTTTTAACATATTTTGTGAAAAGAAAAGATTGTTCTTTACGAGAATTAGGAATAAATTTAGGGGCTTAAAATTTGGTAAGCAAACCTTACAGTGGACAGTGTGAAATTCTGGCACTTAAATTGTTAAGGCCCTGACTTATGAGAAATATTCTTTGTATTATAATGCTGGTTTTGAGTCCTTTACTGGTAAGTGCCCAGATAGGACCCCAGACCGATACAACGCTGGTGATCCAGGAAGGAGTCGCGAGCTATTACGGAAGGATCTTCCACAATCGGCGTACCGCCAATGGGGAAGTTTTTGATATGGAGGGTTTTACCGCTGCACATAAAAACCTGCCCTTTGGGACCATGGTCAGAGTGACCAACAAAAAGAACGGTAAGGAAGTAATAGTTAAGATCAACGATCGCCTTCCTCAAAACTCCAAAAGAACAATAGACCTCGCCAGAGGTGCTGCCAAGCAAATAGGGATGATCCAGATGGGGCTTGCTCCAGTACAAATAAGCCTGATTGAGCCCACTGCTGTGGCGGATCTTCGAGGATATTATCAGGATAATAAACCTGAAACAATGAGACTTAGGGATTTCTCAGACCCCGTAATCGTGGAAAAGGATAGCTCGACTATCTTCACCTTAACCCACTTGATTCCAGAAACCCAATCCTTAAATTTTTAGGCCCTAGCCACACGCATTCCCATCATTATACCGAAACCCTTGGATTTTTAGCTCGAAATAGGGTGATTCCCTAAGCAACTATACCACTCTCTATAGCTCTAGTCGAAGTATTCTGCCTCCAGGCTTTATACGTTTTAGATAGGAGTGAAATCGCCCAGACCACCACTTACATAATGTATTCATCATTTATCGGACTTACAGGATCCGGAATGTGCTCTTCTTTGATCATCTCCAATAGATTGATTTCGATAGTTCTCGTGATTTGATCCAAGGGAATGCCCGTAGGAATAGGATCAAAGGGGTTGATAATGGCCTGCCCAATAAAGTGAATGGTGTGGAAAACATAGCCTATAATGGTGCCAAAAAGTATCGCTCGCCAGCCCACCATCGGTGCCACTGCCAGGGTAAAGGCTATATTGAAAAGCCATATGAACATTTTAGTATAATAATTATAAGTAGTGGGGAAGACGGTGTTTTTGATACGTTCTGATTTCCCCATTTCATCACAAAATTTGGTGAGTTCTGCATTAAGCTCTAGAAATTCGAAACCATCGATCAGACCATCTTTTTTCCAGCTTTTCAGTTCCCGATTTTGTAATCCAAGGATGGCATTATGGATATTTCCCTCGCCCTTTATTAACTCCTGGTCGGCTTTGATAAGGTATTTTTGGTAGTGATCACTTTTCTCACCTCTAAGATTATCTTTCAGCGAATAGAGAAATGCGATATGCCTCTTCACTGCATATTCTTTGGTGAGCAACAGGTTTTGGCCGTTGATCTTTTCATTGGCACTGGGGAGATGGATGACAAGCCGGGCCCAGGTGCGGGAACTATTGACAAGTACTCCCCATATCTTGCGCGCTTCCCACCATCTGTCGTAGGATTGGTTATTATTGAAACCAATAAAAAAGGCCAAGGCCGTACCCAGGATAGAAGGGATGATGCCGGGCATTTCAAAATGATACTGAGTGAAGTGCCAATAGGCAAAATAAGCCATGGAGCAGGTGAATGCCACCAAAATCGTGTTTTTCCAGGTGCCGCGAACAATTCGGCTTAGCCTGATTTCGTGAGTGATGATCATCGTTGGAGGGATTGTCAAATAAAAATTATAGTAAATAATGCCTTAGGCAAGGCGATAGGAAGGGAATCAAAAAAAGGTGGTAATGAATTTAATGATAAGCATAGGAAGATCAGTTTGTATGATTTCTAAAACGCTTAATACAATAATGAAGCATTGTTTGACTTGTACAATTTAATAGTAAATCCTTTATTTTCCAGAAATGAAAAAAGAAAATTTAGGTGAAAGTAAAGAAAAAATAGTTTTTTCATGATTTAAGCCAATACTATTTCTAAGCAGGTAAGTTCAGGACACGAAGCCCATTTCTATCCGGTACCTTTGGCTTAATAGGGTTTTATTAGGTTTTAAGGTAGGATGGGGATAAATTCCCATCTTACCTTTTTTTTGCTCCCATAGGAAACTATGGGGTCTAATCAGGCGATAGAGGAAGGAGGTCAGCCATGAACTAACATTAGTTGAAATCTATTTTACCTCCACTATCCCTTCAAAATGTCACTAAATAATCCCGCAGCAAATACTAATCATCACCTCGGGACTAGGTCTAATATTGGACTTTAGAAAGGTGAATTTTTTGTTTTTTTAGGTTCATTTATAATCGCGGCAAAATTTTTGATTGCAATTAATTTGAAGATCTATACTACCCTCTTTTTGGAGGAGATGTATTTGCGATCATTTTCCATACAGTTTTAGCTTTTGAGGCCTGGCGATTTAGCATTCTTTTATGGTCAGTTTCTGTGAATTTACTTTCCCTTTTTGGCCAAGGATAATTGGTGTATTAAAGTATAAATAGGCCTTTTGCGCGAAGCGCGAAGCTTACTAGGCTCTGGATTATAAAAATGAGAGGCTAACGCCTTGCGTATCGGGGAATACGAACTCAGGATATATCAATTTTCAGATTTAAAAAATATATTCTCTCCAAGTCCTATCATGTCATGGAACTCAGACGGTAAAGCTAAGGGAGATTTTATTAGCCGACAGGCTGAAAATACATAAAGCAGAAAGAAAATTCTTTCCCCATTTTTCAATTATTTGAACGTTAAAAAATCATATTATGATCAGAATTCTATTATTAGTCGGGTATTTGTTTTTGACATTTTCCTCTGAAGCTCAGACTGTCGCAGATAGCAGTTTGCGGGTGGGTTACACAGGTTCGCAGCCATTTGTGATAGAGGGCACGGAGCCGAAGGGGATATCGGTCAGTCTATGGCGTGACTTAGCATATCACCTCGGCTTGGACTATGAATTGATGCCATATGAAAATACCACTGCGGGAATAGAGGCGGTAAAGAACAGGGAAATCGACGTGCTCGTTGGGCCGGTGACGATTAATTCGGACCGTGCGGCGCATGTGGCTTTTTCTCAGCCCTTTTTTGAAACCGAGATGGCAATATTGGCACCCAGTGTGGAGATGGGGTTTTGGGATTATGTGAAGCCACTCTTTAGTGCCACCTTTCTGTTTGGAGTGTTGGGGTTAATGTTTGCTTTGACCTTGGTGGGAGTGATATTATGGTTTGTGGAGAAGGAAACACTTACACCGGAAGGGGAGAAATCGACCTTGAGAGGAATAGGGAATGGTGTATGGCTGGCTATTGTAACCATGACCACAGTGGGCTATGGGGACTTGGCGCCTAAGACTCTCGCAGGAAGAGGGGTGGTGAGTGTTTGGATGATAGTTTCCTTGATCACAGCCACTTCTTTGGTGGCAGGCATTGCGACCACTATCTCCCAAATTAAGGGAGAAGATCAGACGATCACCTCCATTCTGCACTTGGAAGGTAAGAAGGTGGCGGTGCCAAATAATCCCAAAATCATCGATAATATCAGCACTGTAGGAGGCAGGCCTGTACCCATTCCCAATGCCCGAGAAGGATATGATTTGCTAGCCAAGGGTCAGGTGGATGCGGTCGTATATGATGTGATACCCCTAGAATATACCTACCTCAATCATGATGAAAGTCAATATGTGCTAAGCAAAAAGAATATTCTACCTCAGTATTATGGTTTTGTATTTCCCGAAGCCTCTGAGCTCAAAAAACTCATCGATATTGAGATTCTGAAAATGAGAGAAAGCGATGAAATTCAGCAAATCATTGATAATTGGGTGAACCAAACAAGTAATTAAGAAATACTGATCGACATAATGATCTAAGAAAAGGAAGACTAATAATAGGGTCTTCCTTTTCTTGTTTATAGGCTTAGGCATGATACCACAGGAAGGTATTGAAGCTGGGTTTTGTAATTTTAATAATCCAATATACAGCCTTCAACAGCCCTAAAGAGTACTGCCCATGACCATTATAAAACCCCTCACCCTCTATTTTCTATTGCTCTTCGCATTAGGTTGTAGCTCAGGGAGCAAGGAGATTTCTACTACGCCAGGGCCTGAGACCAGCATTAGTGAAGCAGAGCTGCAAAAGGTCTATGAAGAAATTAAGACGCCATTTAAGTATGGTTTAGTCAAAGTACCTCCATCAAATGATTTAAAGATGGACTGCCCCACGGTATTTCGAAAGGATGGAAAATGGTATATGATGTACTTGATTTTTGGTGGGCGAGGGTATGAAACATGGCTTGCGGAGAGTGAGGATCTCCTTCATTGGGAAGATAAGGGTAAGGTGATGTCCTTTTCAGATTCTACCGATTGGGATAGCAATCAAAAGGCAGGATACCTAGCGCTTCAGGAGATGGTATGGGGTGGCAGCTATGAGTTACAGCCCTATCAGGGGCAGTATTGGATGAGTTATATTGGAGGCAATTCCAGGGGCTATGAGGCAGGGATGCTGTCTATAGGCATGGCCTATACTGCCGGGGATCCAAGTACAGCCCATGAGTGGGACCGCCTTCAGACACCTGTATTGAGTCCAAAAGATCAGGATGTAAGATGGTGGGACAATAGTACTCAGTACAAAAGCTCGGTGATCTGGGATAAGGAAAGACATACGGGGCATCCATTTATCATGTATTATAATGCGAGGGGAGATAGCATCCATCCCGCCAAAGGAGCGGAACGAATCGCCATGGCTGTCTCAGATGATATGAAGGTCTGGAAGAGGTATGGCGATGCGCCCCTCATCAATCATCATAAGGGTATATCCGGGGATGCATATATTCAGCAATGGGGAGACTATTATATCATGTTTTATTTTGGGGCCTTCTGGCCAGACCGGGAGGAGATTTCAGCCTTTAATAGGTTTGCGCTTTCTAAAGATCTGATTCATTGGACAGATTGGTCAGGCCCTGATTTGATCCGTCCTTCCGAGACTTATGATGAGCTGTTTGCTCATAAATCTTTCGTGGTGAAGCATGAGGGAGTCGTATATCATTTTTATTGCGCAGTAAATAATAAAGAGCAAAGAGGCATCGCAGTGGCTACTTCCAAGGATTTAGGGACCAGTGAACAGCACTTTTTGCCGATAGAGGAATGAGGTGATGATGGGAGGTGTATTTACTTTGATTTTCATATTCCAGCCAGACCAATCACTATTTCTTCGCTATAAAATCCCTGTCACCACAGGGAAGCTAAACCCATCAGAATCGTAAACCATAAACATCATAATGTCAGCACAGAAAGTGTTTTTTCTTGTTTTGCTAGTCTTAGCGTTCCTTCCTTGGGGCAGTTTTGCCTTCCAGGTAAGTCAGCTCTCCGCCACAGTGGATTGCGAAGAAGACTATGATCCTGCAAAACCCTGGGTGTATTGGTATTGGATGTATTCGGCCTACTCTCGAGAGGGGATCACCGCTGACCTGGAAGCCATGAGAGAGGCGGGGCTGGCGGGGGCTTATCTGATGTCTATCAAAGGTCCCGCAGAGCCCGCCCATATAGACCCTCCCACTCTGCAAGGCTCAGAAGAATGGTGGGAGATGGTGCGCTTCGCAATGGAAGAGGCGGATCGACTCGGTTTGAAATTAGCCATGCATGCCTGTGATGGGTTTGCGGTAGCGGGTGGGCCGTGGATTAGCCCGGAGCTATCCATGCAAAAAGTGGTTTGGACAGACACCGTAGTGAATATCCATGCGGGAGAAAATATGAGACTCGCCCTGCCCGAAAATTATGAGGGTTATTATCGGGATTTGGCAGTATTTGCATTTCCTGTAAGGGATGATTTTGAGCGGAGCTCAGAAATAGATAGACCCACCGTAAGCAGTGATATCAGCTCGGAGGATTTGGACTTTTTATTGGATGATAGAAGCCCTGATTATTTGGCCACCAATGAGGAAGGATGGGTGCAATATGAATTTGAAAAGGCCTTTACTTGCAGGTCCATTAGGATCAAAACTCATGGAAATAGCTATCAAGCCCATAGACTGAGGGTGTTGGTGTGTGATGATGGGGAGGGTTTTAGGGAGGTGTATAGGTTGAAAGCACCTAGGCATGGGTGGCAGGATTGGGATTATGATTATAGTCATGCTATCCCGGAAACCACCGCAAAATATTATCGATTTGTTTATGATAAGCAGGGGACAGAGCCTGGAGCGGAGGACTTGGATGCTGCTAAATGGAAGCCTTCCTTTAAGGTAAGCACCATAGCGCTTTCCTCCAGACCAGTGATCGACCAGTACGAGGGGAAATCGGCAGCGGTATGGCGCATAAGTGAGGAGCTGGGGCAGGACTTATTGCCAATAGAAAACTGTGTGTCACTTGCAGAATTAAAAAATATAAGCCAGCAAATGGATGAAAATGGCCGCCTAAAATGGGTAGGGGCAGGGGGGAAATGGCGGATTATGCGATTTGGCTATACTTCCACTGGCCATACCAACTATACGGGTGGAGGAGCAAAGGGCTTGGAGGTGGACAAGTTTAATGCGAAGGCAGTAAGGCTGCAATTTGACAAATGGTATGGTGAAGCTTTGCGAAGGGCAGGGCCAGAACTTGCAGAGGAAGTACTTAAGATATTTCATATCGACAGCTGGGAAGCAGGGAGTCAGAATTGGTCTCCAGGGTTCGAGAAGGAGTTTCTAGCACGCCGAGGATATGATATTATGGATTTCCTGCCCGTCCTAGCCGGGGTTCCGCTGATCAGTGCAGATCAGTCTGAGCGCTTGTTATATGATCTGCGGCTGACTATTTCGGAGCTGGTGATGGATAGTTTTTTTGGGACATTACAGGAGGAGGCGCATAAGAATGGGGTGCTTTTTAGTGCAGAGAATGTGGCGCCCACTATGGTGACTGATGGGATGGAGCATTTTAGGTTTACGGACCTGCCAGCAGGGGAGTTTTGGCTGAACAGCCCTACTCATGATAAGCCAAATGATATGCGTGATGCGGTATCTGCCGGGCATATTTATGGTAAACAGATCATTCAGGCGGAGGCATTTACTCAGCTTCGGATGGACTGGAATGAATACCCTGGGATGTTAAAGACGCTTGGAGACCGAAATTACGCCCTTGGGGTGAATCGTTTTTTTTACCATGTATTTGTCCATAATCCATGGGTGGATAGGAAGCCAGGGATGACGCTGGATGGGATAGGACTTTATTTTCAGCGTGACCAGACATGGTGGAAGCCTGGCCGAGCCTGGGTGGATTATGCCGAACGAGTGCAGCATAATTTGCAAAAGGGCAGTCCCGTAATAGACATAGCGGTGTTTACGGGTGAGGGGCTGCCTTCCCGGGCACTGCTTCCAGAGCGGCTGCTGCCTGTTTTGCCCGGGCTTTTTGGGGAGGATCGGGTCAGGGAGGAAGTTATTCGCTGGCGAAATGAGGGGCAGCCCACTAGGGAAAAGCCTGCCGGAGTGAAGCATTCCGCCAATATCGCGGATGCTGAAAACTGGACCGATCCATTGCGGGGATACCATTATGATTCGTTTAATAAGGATGCGCTATTGCGGCTGGCGTATGTGGAGGAGGGAAAAGTACGGTTTGCAGATGGCAGTTCCTATGAGGTATTGGTATTTCCGGGAAAGCGAAAAATGAACCCCAATGCGGAAAGAATGTCTGTGGAGGTGGCAGCGAAGATATTAGAAATAGTGAAAGATGGTGCTACGGTTTTTATGGAGAAGCTCGACTATAAAACGCTTGGCTTCAAGGCTGATGAAGCTGGGCTAAAGGAGATTTTTACTCAGTTGTTTGCGGGGAGTTATGCTGAGGATACGGAGCCTTCGTCTTGGCCGGTTGGTAGGGGGAGGGTGTATGCGCTGCCTTTTGAGCAGCCGGATTTTTCAATGCTTGAGATCCCAGCAGATGTCCTGGTGACTGATGATGAGCATGCTCTCAATCAGGATTTTGCTTTTGCGCATCGCCGGACGGAGGAGGAGGACCTTTATTTCCTCTCCAACCAAGCGCCTAAAGAAAGGCTGCTAACACTTTCTTTTAGAATTATGGGCAGAAAACCTGTGCTGTATGATCCTGTGGTGGATAGGGAATATGCCATCGGACAGTGGATAGAGGAAGAGGACAGGACTATTATCAGCCTCAAGTTTCCACCAAATGGGTCCTTATTTGTGCATTTCAGAGATCAAGAGACGGAGAAGGAGGGGCCATTTGGTCGAAATTGGTATGAATATAAAGAAGTGATGGCTTTGGATGGGGCTTGGAAGCTGGAGTTTGACCCTGAGTATGGCGGACCTGAGTCCATAATGACCTTTGAGCATCTGGTGTCGTGGACTGAGAGGCCTGAGCCCTCTATAAAGTACTATTCAGGGACGGCTATTTACCGAAAGAAATTTACCTTGGCCTCTGGGGATAAGGAGCGCTTGTGGTTATATCTGGGAGAGGTGAATAATATTGCCTCGGTACGGATAAATGGAAAGGACTGTGGTGTAGCCTGGACTTTCCCGTATCAAGTGTACATTTCGGAGGCAATAGAGGAAGAGGAGAATCTACTGGAAATCGAAGTGAGTAATACCTGGGCAAACCGCCTGATGGGAGATCAGCTTTTGCCAGCGGAGGAGCGAATTACCTCGACCATTGCAGATCTGGAGCGGCTGGAGGGTAAGGCCTTATTGCCAGCTGGACTGATAGGACCGCTGAGGATCCTGAAGGAATACTAAATGGCCCATTTTAAGTGGATATATCCAGATAGGCTGGTGGGTGGAGCGGAAGGGTGGAGCTACTTATTCTTTTGAGAATAGGGGGGGATAAGGTTAAATATTCTTTTAATCGATCATATAATTATATATTGTGGAGTTTATATTTATAATTCAATAAATCTTTAAAGATAACCAGTAGCTAAAATGAAGAAATTTATAATGTCCGTGGCTTTTTTATCAGCTAGTTTGATAAGCTATGCGGAGGTGCGTTTACCCTCTATTTTTTCGGATAATATGGTCCTGCAGCAGCAGATCCCAGCGCCCATCTGGGGCTGGGCAAGTCCGGGTGCGGAGGTGACCATTACGGCCTCATGGGATGGAAATTCACATCAGGTAAAGGCCAATCAGGAGGGAGAATGGCAATTAAAGTTGAATACCCCAAAGGCTGGGGGCCCGTATCAGATTACCATTTCTGATGGTGATGAGGTGAAATTGGAGAATGTGCTTATAGGAGAGGTATGGCTCTGCTCGGGACAGTCGAATATGGAGATGCCGCTGAAGGGTTTCTCAGGGCAGCCGATATTGGGAGGCAATGAGGCCATTGTCAATGCCAAAAATGACCAAATCAGGTTGATCACAGTGCCTAGAAAGGGAAGTGTGGAGGAGCAAAAGAACTTTGAAGGGCAATGGGAGGAAGCTTCTCCAGCGGTAGCTTCTGGCTTTAGTGCCACCGCTTGGTTCTTTGGTAAGCAGCTTCAGCAAAGTTTGGATGTGCCCATTGGCCTAGTTCATGTGTCTTGGGGAGGTTCTAATATAGAGGCCTGGATGAGCGAGCAGATGTTGGCCGACTTCAAGGATGAAATCACGATTCCTCAAAGTGAGGAGGAGATAAAAGTACCAAATCGTACCGCGACAGCCTTGTATAATGGGATGATCAGCCCAGTAATGGGATTTGGGATCAAGGGCATGATATGGTATCAAGGGGAGTCCAATAATGGGCGTCCAGAGCAATATGAGGAGCTAATGGTGACCATGCTGAAAGAGTGGCGTCAATCCTGGGCGCTAGGAGAATTTCCTTTTTATTATGCCCAAATTGCCCCTTTTGATTATGGTGATCTTACTGATAATCAGTATGTGGAGAAAAGGAATTCAGCTTATTTGAGAGATGCTCAGCGTAAGGCCAATAAGCGGATACCTAATAGTGGAATGGCTGTCTTGATGGATATTGGAGAAAAAACACTTATTCACCCAGCTGATAAAAAAACTGGCAGCCTGCGGTTGGCTTATTTGGCACTGGCAAAAACATATGGTATCGAAGGATTTGAATATGAAAGTCCTGAGCTCTCTGGTGTAGAATATAAGGGAAGCACGGCCATTCTTTCATTTGATTCGGCGCCAAATGGAATTACTTCTTATAGCAAAGAGGTGACTATATTCGAGATCGCAGGAGAAAATAAGAAGTTTTATCCTGCCAATGCCCTGCTAGGTAGGGAGTCCATTACCCTCTCTTCTCCATCGGTCGAAAAGCCGGTGGCGGTTCGGTATGGCTTTAAGAATTTTGTGGAGGGCCAGGTGTTTAGCACCGGAGGATTGCCTCTAAGTTCTTTCCGTACAGATGAGTGGTAATATAAAATAGAAAAAGGCTGCCCGAAGGCAGCCTTTTTTAGTAAGTTAATAGTGGTTGTTTTTTGTTTCCTGAAGCTGCTATTAGGAGCAGGTAGAAGAATATGAAAACCAGATTTTTTGGAAACTTTAGCCAGGCACCACTATGGCGCATTCTTGGACTAAAGTGAATATGGTTGATCTCCTGCCTATTTCAGCTCCTATTCCTTTGCGCCGCGGCGCAATAAGATAATGCTTACTTTCAGGATTAAAGAGCAGAAAGGTATTTCCCGTCTCCTTTTTCGTCTCTTACTTCGAATACAAGGTCTTTTACAGAGCTCACTTTTTCAAAATTGAAAAGCTTTCCATACTTATTGCCCTCGAATGAATCTTCGAAAATCACATGTCCTTGATCCAGGATTCTAACGTACTTTTTGTTTGCACCATTAGCCTTGATAAGCAATGCGATTTTATCGTCGCTTAGTACTTTTACTTTGGTGAAATAATTGGATCCAGCAGACTTCTCTTCGCCAAGGCTGATGTCAAAATTGCCGATTGTACCATCCTGACGGGTGAATACTTCCAATTCGTAGTCGCCCTTTGCAAGAGCAGAAAGGTCATAGTTCTTTTTGAACTCCTTTTCTGTGCTGATGATTTCTTTGAAAATCACATTGCTGTTGGCGTTTTTGATCCTTACCAAAACTTTTCCGTGTGGCTGGGTCAAAAATTTCAATTGTACTTTGTTGTCTCCTAAGTTTTCGAGAACAGCTTTAGCTTCTTTTTCTTTGTTGAGGTCTTTTTGACCTGCTGGGCGGGCAGTGACAGTTGCTGAAATGCACACCGCGATTAGAGTTGCAATAATTAATCTCATGGTTTTGTTGTTTGAAGGGTTAAGAATTTAACACTTTACAAACCTCCCGTTCATCATTTTGATCCCGGTTTTTCTGAGGCTAATTATTTTGGGCAGGTACTATTAATTAGTAGATCACGTGATTATACCTCAAACGTAAAGAAAGCTAGTTGTAATTGCAAATACATTAATAAAAAATATCATTTGTTAACAATTTGGCAAAATACCCGCAATTTTACCCTTGTTTTAATCTTTTGAAACCCGAAACCGTTTGCGACTGCCAATTCCATCAGTAAGAGCCTTAGATCGGTGCCATTCTTTACAAATTTGATATTTTGATACCTGAAAAAATGAATATAATTTTTTTTAATTTTTTATTTTCAGCTTGTAAAAAACATTATAATCTCGCTCAATTTCGGGAGAACTGTTATTATTGATATAAATAAAACCCTCTTCATCCATGAAATCTACATTTCCATCAATTGGTAGTTTATTTATTACCCCAAATTGTTTTCCGTCCCTTATTACGATATAATAAGGCTTTGCGTACTGCTTTGAAGCCACCTTGAATTCGGGGAGTTTATAGTATTCTTCACTCTTAGCTCTGAGGGATTTCATGACCTCTGCGGGGATGCGGGTATGAAAACCCACCAGGAATCCATCCTTCCATACTCTGAGATCGGTGAATACAGGGTAATCATCCTGCCAGCGATCCTCAGAGGAGGCTGCCTTCGGAGCCTGCTCCGGGCGATGCCTGTGACTTAGCATCACCGTATCCCTAAGGATGGGCTCCTCGCCAGAGTAATCAAATATAAAGAGTTGGTTGCCCGCAGTGGGAAGCACCCCCATCTTAAGGCTGTGCTGGTTGATGGCCAACAATGGAAAAGCATTTCCGATATAGCGTTGGGAGACCTTGGGCTCCCAGCCATCCGGATAGCTCGTCAGAAGCTTTTGCTCTCCGGAGCTTAGGTTCATATCAATGAGTGACTTGGCTTGGTCATAAAATACTGCACCTAGCTGCTCTGCGTCGATGGCCTTATGGTCAAAGACATTTGGCTCCTCCGCCAATAAATGCCAGTCTCCATTTTTTTTGATAGGAGTGAACTTGGTCCGACCTGAGAAAACTGAAATGGAAAATAACCCAGCTGTTTCTGGCGCAAATTTTCCGAGTTGATGGCCTTGGTAGTCATAGGTAAAGAATCCTGTCATCAGGTTTTGCGCTACCCATTGCTGCTCATCCATCAGTCGGTAACCTGTGCCATAGCTCCCCATTCCGTCGGGACCCTCGTTCAGAATATCAAATTCCTTCAGAATAGTGCCTTTTTCATCCGTCAGGATGGGCTTCCTGGATTTAGTTTCACGAAACAAAAAGTAGCCTAAATCACTTCTATAATCATCGATAACCAATGGCTCCAGCTTGTCCACCATAATGGAATCTACCAACTCCAGTTCCACTTCATGCTCAGGTCCTTGATCGGATTGTTGGGTGGAATTTCCACATCCCTGTGCCAATAAGCCAAAGATGCAAATGCTCGTAAGTGTGAAGTAAGTATAATTGCGCATGGTGATTTTTACTAATTAAGGATAAGGTGCCTTATCTGGTTTATCAGATTTCAAACCAAATATAGCGAGCAATATGCTTCCTGTATCCTTTACGGGAAAATTATTTGCCCCGGATATCATATAATTAAGGACATTCACAACTATTGATATTCACCTAAATAATTACCTCCCCTTCCTGAGGATGATGATTAGTAGATGAAACAATACTATTGCCTTCTATAAAACCAGGAATAACCCTGCGGCCAGGGAAGCTCCAAGTAATGGTCCGGCAATGGGTACCCAGCTATAAGCCCAGTCGCTGCTACCCTTACCCTTGATGGGTAATAATTGATGAGCGAGGCGTGGACCGAGATCACGCGCAGGGTTGATCGCATATCCGGTGGTGCCTCCTAATGCCAGACCGATGGCCCATACCAGAAAGGCTACCGGTACTGCCCCCAAGGCGCCGAGGCCTATCGGCGTATTATTGAGGTCCTCAAGGTTTGCTCCAGTAGAATAGAGGATGACTAAGATCAAAACGAAGGTGCCCACCACCTCTGAAAAGAAGTTGGAGGATAAATTTCTGATTGCTGGCGCGGTGGCAAAGGGCGCAAATTTCAGGTTGGGGTCGTCGGTAGCATCAAAATGATCCTTATAGATGAGCCAAGAGATGCATGCACCAGCCGCAGCGCCTGCCACCTGGGCGAGGGTATAGCCTGGGACCAGCGCCCAGTCAAAAATTCCGGCAATTGCCAAGCCTATGCTTACGGCAGGATTCAGGTGAGCGCCACTATGGGGACCAGCGACCACCACCCCAATAAATACTCCCAGTGCCCAGGCGGTTGTGATTACCATCCAGCCACCTTGATGGCCTTTGGTCTGGTTTAATACTACATTGGCTACCACCCCCGAACCGATTAATATCAGCAGGCCGGTGCCTATAAACTCAGCAATATAAATGTTCATAATGGTGTTTTTGGGCTATGATGGGAATGGATTGGGTAAATTATTCTTCCACCCAATCCATACTTCTTTTTACGGCTTTGTGCCAGAAATGAAGCTTATCTTTCATTTCTTTTTCCTCTGATTTTGGTTCGAAGGAAGCGTCTTCCTCCCATAAATCATGAAGCTCTTCGGTGCTTTTCCAGTAGCCGACTGCCAGTCCGGCGAGATAGGCAGCACCCAGGGCGGTGGTTTCGGTGATTTTTGGCCTTCGTACCTTGCTGCGGATGAGGTCCGCCTGGAACTGCATGAGGAAGTCATTGGCGGAGGCGCCGCCATCCACCCGCATCTCGAGGGTTTTGTCGCCGGCATCTTTTTCCATGGCATGGAGCACATCATACACCTGATAGGCGATGGCCTCCAGCGCAGCCCGCGCAAAATGCGCCTGAGTGGTGCCTCTGGTGATGCCAAAAAATGCTCCCCTTGCCTCCTGATTCCAGTGTGGAGCACCTAAGCCCGTAAGTGCAGGTACAAAATACACCCCTTCATTGCCATCCAAACTGGTGGCGAGCTTCTCTGTGTCTTTGGCATGGTTGAAAATTTCTAAGCCATCTCTAAGCCATTGGATAGCCGCTCCACCGATGAATACGCTGCCTTCCAATGCGTAGGTGACTTCATCGCCAATCTTCCAGGCAATGGTCGTCAGCAGTTTGTTCTCGGAGCTTACCGGGCTAGACCCTGTGTTCATTACCAGGAAGCAGCCTGTGCCATAAGTGGTTTTTGCCATTCCCGGGGAGGTACATCTCTGGCCAAATAAGGCCGCCTGCTGGTCGCCTGCGATTCCTGCTATGGGGATCTTGGCTGATAGTACATCGCCTGCAGTGGTGCAGTATTGCTCGCTGCTGGACTTTACTTCTGGCAAAATTGATCTTGGGATATCCATCAACTCAAGCAGTTCCTCATCCCACTGCTGCTCGTGAATATTATAAAGCATCGTACGGCTAGCATTCGTGATATCGGTGATATGCTCCTGTCCACGTGTAAGCTTCCAGATCAACCAGCTGTCCACGGTGCCAAAACAGATTTTTCCTTGCTCGGCTTTCTCCCGCACCCCATCCACATTGTCTAGTATCCACTTGATCTTGGTAGCCGAAAAGTAAGAGTCAATGATAAGCCCTGTTTTTTTGGTGACCATTTCCTCATGACCTTGCTTCTTGAGCTGGTGACAGTAGGAGCTGGTACGCCTGTCCTGCCATACTATGGCCTTATATACGGGCTTGCCAGTGTCCCGATCCCACATGATTGTTGTTTCGCGCTGGTTGGTAATTCCTATTGCCGCCAGCTGCTTAGGCTTGATTTCCACCTTGGCAATGGCCTCCAGGATCACCGAAGCCTGCGAGCTCCAGATCTCCGCAGGGTCATGCTCCACCCATCCACTTTTTGGAAAATGCTGTTTAAAATCTTTTTGGGCTATTGCAATGGGCTTTCCGCCGTGATCAAAAATTATGGCTCTTGAACTCGTAGTTCCTTGGTCCAAAGCCATGATGTATTGCTTCTCCTGGGTCATTATTAATGGGTTTTTAATATATATTTATTCGCCAAATTGGTAAATTCAGCAATCTCCTTGTCTATCCATTCCTGATCATATTCTAGCTCCTTAGCCATTAGCTCGGCCACTTTTGGGGCCATTTCTATGGATGCCCGGGCGTCCATTAGTAGTATTCGCATCCTGCGGGAAAGGACATCCTCCACTTTCAAGGCCATTTCTTCTCTTACTGCCCAGACCACCTCGCCAGCGGTGAAGGGATAATTGGGATGGAGCAGTCGGGCGAGCTCGTGATTTTTCTTGATCATAGTGAGGATCTTTACCGCATCACTGCCGTATTTTTTCCAATGTGGATCATCCAGCATCGCCAGATCATAGCCATGCAGCTTGAGTTCCCATGATTTGCTGTCGGGGATCTTTTCTCCTGTTAGCCGAGGGAAATGGTCCACGGTATCTTCTCCCATTTTTCGGAAAGTGGTCCACTTGCCACCGGTCAGGGTTACCAAGCCAGTGTCAGACAGGATTACTTTATGGTTTCTGGATATTTCTTTGGTTTTTACGCTGCCTTTAGAGGGTGCGGCCAAGGGACGCAAACCTGCGTAAACAGATAGCACATCCTCCCTGGTGGGTTTCTTGCTGAGGTATAAGCCGGCGGTGTTCAATATAAAATTCACCTCTCTGGCCAAGGCTTCGGGTTCCATTTTGGCCTTTTCCCGGATCGTATCCGTGGTGCCCACCACTAGCTTGTCTTTCCATGGTACTGCAAATAGCACTCTGCCGTCGGAGGTCTTGGGGATCATCAAGGCATCGCTGCCTCCTAAAAATTCTTTTGGCAGGACAATATGTACGCCTTGGCTGGGCTGGATCATTCTAGGGCTATCCTCTTTATCCATTTTGAGGATCTTATCGGCAAATACCCCTGTTGCATTGACCACCATCTTGGCCTTGATCTCATAGTTTTTTCTATTGATCAGATCTCGGACTTTCAGGCCTGATACCTTGCCGGATTCATCCTTGGTAAGGGAGGTGACCTTCGTATAATTCAGTATGGCGCCTCCCATATCATCACAGGTCTGGGCAATGCTCAGGGCCAGCCTGGCATCATCAAATCCCCCATCATGATAGACCACGCCCCCGAGAAGACCTTTGCTCTGGATCTGTGGCAACCTGGCCACGGCTTCCTTCTTGGGAATGAAGTAAGAGTCTCCCAAGCTTAGCCAGCCCGACATCCAATCGTAAAATTTGAGGCCTACAGTATAGAAATACTTGGTCGAATGGCTGTAAATAGGGATGATAAAGGGCTGGGTATTGGCCAGGTGTGGGGCGTTGCTGAGGATTCTTCCACGCTCTCGTAGGGCTTCCCAGACGAGAAATAAATCACCTTGGGCTAGATAGCGCACGCCGCCATGGACCAATTTGGTGCTCCTGCTGGAGGTGCCCGTCGCAAAATCCGCGCGCTCAAGTAAGACCACACTCAGTCCTCTTGATAATGCATCCAACGCCACTCCCAGACCCGATGATCCCCCTCCAATTATTGCGATGTCCCAAGTTTTTTGATTGTCTAATTGTTCTAGGTTTTGAGTTCTGTTCATGGGTTGTGGTTGGTTGTAGATTTTATCTTTATAATTTAGGGAAAATCTTTAGTTTAGGCTAATTTGACTTTTATAAATCGGATATTTCCTCGGTATTTAACCTTGATTTTTGCCTCCGAAATTCTTGACTTTTTACGCTTTATGGAAATTTCGTGCCAGAAGGATCAATAGATTAATGTAAATTTGTAAGATGAAGTGGAAAATAGTAGTGATGAATGCCTTGATGATGGTCGGTCTGTTGACCCCTTTATGTCTGCAAGCTCAGAGTGCTTATGTCTCTTTTGACCGCGAATACTATCATCTCTTAGATAGGCTGGAGATAAGGAATGGACAGATGGTACCAGAGCTTTCTCTAAATACCAAACCCCTGCGTCGCGATAGACTAGTGGAGTTTCTTGATAGCGTAAATGTGCCGACCTCCAGTAGGGTGGATGCATTTAACAGACAATACCTAAGACAAGACAACTGGGAATTTTCCCAGGACAGCACCCTTTCTAAGAAGTCTTTATGGAAGACCATATATCAACGCCCTTCTGATTTTTATTATTTCAGGAATAAGGATTTTGATGTTCATATCAATCCTGTAATCTACTTCCGTGGAGGCACGGAGTCTGCCGTCGAGGAGATGAATTTCCGAAATACCCGGGGGATAGAGATACGAGGAAGTATTGATCGGAAGGTGGGATTTTACACCTACCTCAGTAGTAATGAAGCCATTTTCCCTTCCTGGATCGAGGATTATATAGATGATCATGGCGCGGTACCTGGCCAGGGTTTTTGGAAGCCTTATGGTGATCACGGCTATAGTTATTTTGCTGCAAGAGGCTATTTGACCTTTCAGGTCTCTAAGCATATCGCTGCGCAGGTAGGCCATGACCGCAATTTTATTGGGAATGGCTATCGATCCATGATCCTATCTGATTTTTCCAATCCGTATATGTTCCTGAAGCTGGATGTCAATATATGGAAACTGCAATACACCAGCATATGGGCGCAGATGACCGCGGATGTATTCCTCAATGCTCGCAATAGGCCTGAGGATGGTAGGTATCCGCAGAAGTGGTTTTCTCTTCATCGCCTGTCGGCCAATATAGGAAAGCGACTCAATATAGGGGTGTTTGAGTCCGTCATGGCGAGTCAGGCGGATTGGTCTTATTTCAATCCCGTCATTTTTTATAGATGGGCAGAGCATCAGCTGGGAACACCCGATAAGGTCATGCTGGGGACTGATTTCAAGTGGAATATGAACCGTAATATGCAATGGTACGGGCAATTTGCCCTGGATGAATTTGTATTTGGAGAGTTTTTTGGCATAGATGGCAAAAACTCCAAGAGGAATAAGCACGCCATTCAGCTTGGGTATAAGTATATCGATATGTTTAAAGTGTCTAATCTGGATCTGCAAGTCGAGTACAACCAAGTCCGACCTTATACCTTTCAGGAGAAATTTGAACATCAATCCTATACCAATTATCTCACGCCGATCACTCACCCATTGGGAGCGAATTTCCGGGAGTTAATTGCGGTGTTGAAATATCAGCCTTTGCCTAAGCTGAGCTTTGACTTCACGGGCGTCTATCACCTGTATGGGGAGGATCCGAATGAGGATACCAATAGGGGCGGAGATATCCTCAAAAATCGCCTGGAAGGCAATGATGATTTTGGGCTTTATGGACATAAGATTGGCCAAGGCATAAAAAACGAACTGTTTATGGGTACTTTTACTGCCACATATATGCTAAAGCATAATCTGTTTGTAGATTTGGGGCACAGTTATCGGCGAAATAAGATAGAGGAAGCCGAGACGACTTCCACGCAGATGACTTCTGTCGCCTTACGGCTCAATATTGCGCGTGAGCGCTATAACTATTAATTGTAATAACATATTTGGTCAACTCGGATAACGCAATGGTCGTTAGATACCCGAATAGATACCTTGCAAAATGAATACCTACCTTAGGATTTTATCCTACGCAAAGCCTTACCGGCGATATATGCCAGCCTATATTATGTATGCGCTGCTGGCTATAATTTTTGGTTTGATCAATTTTACCTTGCTCAAGCCCTTATTCGATGTCATCTTCGAGCAGGTCGATCCTGCAGAGCTGCAGCAGTATGCCAATAAACCAGACTTTGCCGTTTCTATAAGGTATATCATGCATCTGTTCAACTATTATTTCATGCAGGTGGCGGCAGAATATGGTAAGCTGGGGACGCTGATGTACGTCTGTATCATCATAGTGGTCTCCGTATTCTTCTCCAATCTCTTTACCTATTTGGCAGGAGTAACCCTCGCTAAGGTCAAAGCGGATGTGATCAAAGGCATGCGGATCCATATTTTTGGTCAGGTAAGCCAGCTGCACCTGGGGTATTTTACGAATGAGCGCAAGGGTGACCTGATCTCAAAAATGACCAATGATGTGCAGGAAGTGGAAAATAGCATTGTCCAATCCTTAAGGGTGGTGTTTAGAGAGCCAGTGACTATTATTCTGTATTTCGGAGCCTTGTTCTTCATGTCGGTGAAATTGACTCTATTTACCATTCTCATTATTCCCATCTCTGGTGCGATCATAGGGGGTATTACCAAGCGGCTTAAAAAGAGGGCTGTGGCGAGCCAGGAGTCCTTAGGGAGAATTGTCAATATCCTCGATGAGACCATTGGAGGTATGCGGGTGGTTCGGGCTTTTGGTGCTGATAAATATATTTTCGGGAAATTTGACCAGGAGACGGATAATTATTCGAAGATAAATGTGTCCATGGCCAAGAGAAACGAATTGGCCTCTCCTATATCTCAGTTCCTTGGAGTGTTTGTGGTCGCCGGGATTCTACTCTATGGTGGGACTTTGGTGCTCAATAATGAATCAGATCTATCGGCTAGTGAGTTTTTGGCCTATATTATATTATTTACCCAAGTGCTGAACCCGGCCAAGGAGATCTCCAGGGCCATGGGGGCGGTGCAGCGGGGATTGGCCTCCGCCGATCGGATATTCAAAGTGATCGACACCAAAACCACTGTGCTGGAGCCGGACAATCCTAAGGCCCTTAATGGCTTCAATTCTGCGGTGAATTTTCTGCAGGTAGCTTTTGCCTATACGGATGAAAACTGGGTGTTGAAGGATATTGATTTTGACTTGGAAAAAGGCAAGACCATCGCTTTGGTAGGGCCCTCAGGAGGAGGGAAGTCCACCATCGCTGATTTATTGCCGAGGTTTTATGATCCTACCAGAGGCTCCATATGCCTGGATGGGGTGGATATCAGGGATTTCGCCTCTAAGGATCTTCGCAGCCTCATCGGAATAGTGACCCAGGAGTCCATCTTATTTAACGATACGGTATTCAATAATATCGCTTTTGGCATAGATGATGTATCTGAGGAAAAGGTGGAGGAAGCGGCCAGAATAGCCAATGCGCATGGGTTTATCAGCGATCTGGAGCAGGGATATCAGACGAATATCGGGGAGCGAGGAAGCAAGCTGTCCGGGGGACAGCGGCAGCGGCTGAGTATCGCTAGGGCCGTATTAAAAAACCCGCCGATATTAATATTAGATGAGGCTACTTCTGCCTTGGATTCAGAGTCTGAGCGTCTCGTGCAAGAGGCACTAACGAACCTGATGTCAAACCGCACCACCTTGGTGATCGCTCACCGATTGAGCACCATTCAGCATGCCGATGAAATACTCGTGGTGCAGCATGGACAGATCGTGGAGCGAGGAAATCATGAAGAATTGCTGGCGCAAGAAGGTTTATATAAGAAACTTTCCACAATGCAATCAGTTTAGTATATTGAGATAAATTATAATTTTAGGAATATGAAAAAGGTAACAAATGTATTTCAGCTTTTAGTGGCACTATTTTTTGGTGTGGCACTGGTTTTTTTCCTGGTGTTCGATAGTGTCAAAAATGGATTTGGCATTCAAGAACTAACCGCTGGCAAGGTGGTGATTTGGCTTTTAATTGGTTTGGTGGTTTATCTAGTCGCGTGGATGCTTCAGTCCATGTTTACCTCCAGCCTAAATAAAAGAATCAAAAGACTGGAGGGCGAAAATGATAAGCTGAAAGCCAGGCTTTATGATTTCGAACAACAGACTAAAGTGGGTGGCATCAAGCCTTCCGGAGCCATACAAAGCCCCGATGATGATGATCCCGAAAGCTCTGGCATCAGACCTCGTCAAAACATCAAATGAGCATACTGATCAGTAGATATTGGAAAAATTAAAAAGATAGGAAATCCTGAAAGGCGATTTCCTTTTTTGTGTACTGGTACAAAATGATTAAAAATGGTAACTAAGACGTTTGGTAGTACAGTTTCTGGAGTTGATGCTATTCTGATAACCATTGAGGTGAATGTGGGGCAGGGAACGAAGTTCTTTATGGTGGGGCTTCCGGATAGTGCCGTGAAGGAAAGCCAGCAGCGTGTGGAGTCAGCATTGAAATATTACGGCTATAGAATGCCTCGTCAAAAGGTGGTGGTGAATCTTGCGCCAGCAGATATCCGAAAGGAGGGTTCGGCCTATGATTTACCCATCGCTATGGGCATATTAAAATCCTCGGAGCAGGTGTCATTTCCCGATTTGGAACAGTATGTCATTATGGGAGAGCTATCGCTGGATGGTCAGCTGCGGCCTATCAAGGGCGCGCTCCCTATAGCCATCGAAGCTCGAAAGCGCGGTTTTAAAGGAATTATTGTACCCAAAGACAATGCCCTTGAAGCTTCCATCGTCAATAACCTCGATATAATAGGAGTACAAAATCTGGAAGAGGCCATTGGTTTTATGGAAGGGGAGCTGGATATCGCTCCCTTGGTTACTGATACTCGAGATATCTTCTATAATTCTCTGGAAGATTATGAATTTGATTTTTCTGATGTCCAGGGTCAGGAGAATATAAAGAGGGCGATGGAGATCGCTGCTGCTGGCGGCCATAATGTGATCATGGTGGGACCTCCAGGAGCGGGTAAGACGATGTTGGCAAAGCGGCTTCCTGGGATATTGCCGCCACTGACCTTGCAGGAGGCCCTAGAGACCACCAAAATCCACTCGGTAGCAGGTAAGCTGGGCCGTGAGGCATCCCTGATCGCTCAGCGACCCTTCAGGTCTCCCCACCATACCATCAGTGATGTGGCGCTCGTAGGGGGTGGAGGGAATCCTCAGCCCGGCGAGATTTCACTTTCTCATAATGGAGTATTGTTTTTGGACGAGCTACCGGAGTTCAAGCGCACCGTGCTGGAGGTGATGAGGCAGCCCTTAGAGGAGCGACACGTGACCATCAGCAGAGCGAAGATTTCCGTGGATTACCCTGCCAATTTTATGCTGATTGCCAGCATGAATCCATGTCCATGTGGCTATTATAATCATCCTGACAAGGAATGCGTCTGCGGTCCGGGGGTGGTGCAGCGCTACCTGAATAAGGTCAGTGGGCCACTTTTGGATAGAATAGATCTTCATGTGGAGGTGACTCCCGTTAAGTTTGACGAAATGACTTCCACTCGGAAGGCGGAACGAAGTTCGGAGATCCGTAAGCGGGTGGTCATCGGCCGCGATAGGCAGCTGAGACGCTTTAATGAGCATAAAGAAATCTTCTGCAATGCCATGATGCCTTCCCATATGGTCAAGGAAATCTGTCAAATCAATGAGGCGGGGAAGGCTCTGTTGAAGACTGCCATGGAAAGATTAGGTCTTTCAGCACGTGCTTATGATCGAATTCTAAAAGTGGCCAGGACCATCGCCGATCTTAGCGATTCGGATGTAATCAGAGTCGAGCATTTGGCAGAAGCCATCCAATATAGAAGTCTGGACCGGGATGGCTGGGCAGGTTAAGGTGAAAGGGCTTATAGACCAGTGCATGTTTGCGTCAACATGTTCATTAAACCTAGTATATATTGAAATAATATTAACTTAATATAATATTAACTTAAAATATTTCAATTGAATTATTTATATAAGGGCTATTGCACTTTTTTTAGGGCTTATTTTTGTGAAATAATGAAGTAATGCGTTTATTTGTTGACAAAAGTTGTGATCACCCTAAAATTTAAATCAGTCCAACTTAATTACACACTTTTTGGAATACTAGAAGTCAGTTAAGCAAAAGGCCTTCCGTGCATTCGGAAGGCCTTTTATGCTTTTAAGACGATTTAGCGAAGCTGATTTAATGCCTGATCCAAATCCTCCAGCAAGTCTTCTAGGTGCTCTAATCCTACGGAAAGGCGAATTAAATTTTGAGGGGTTTTGGTGTTTGGTCCTTCCACGGCAGCTCTCCTTTCGATGAGGCTTTCTACCCCACCAAGGCTGGTAGCATTGCTGTAATATTTTAGATGGGATATTAATTTATCGGCATTCTCAGCACCTCCTTTGACCAAAAAGGAAAGTATCCCTCCAAATCCAGTCATCTGCTTACTAGCCACCTCATGGCCTGGATGATTTTTTAGCCCGGGGTAGTAAACTTTCTCTATTTTGGGATGCTGGTCGAGGAAGCTAGCGATAAGGCCAGCATGCTCAGCATGGCCTTTCATACGATAGGCCAGCGTCTTTATACTTCTGGTCAGCATATAGCAGTCAAATGGGGAAGGGACGGCTCCTCCGGTCTGCTGGATGTTTACGATTTTATCCCAAAATTCATCTTTCACGGCAGTGATGAGTGCTCCGCCAAGAATATCACTGTGGCCCCCAAAGTATTTGGTAGAGCTATGCATGACCAAATCCGCTCCTAAGGCCAGCGGATTTTGAAACACTGGGCTGGCAAAAGTATTGTCGCAGACCACCATGAGGCCTTGACTTTTTGCCCAGTGGGAAATTTCCCGAATATCAGATATTTTCAATAGTGGGTTGGAGGGCGTTTCTATCCATATCAGCCGGGTCCTTGGTGTTTTGGCGGCGGCCAGGGTTTCGACTTTACTCATATCGACAAAACTCACTTCCAGCTGATCGACAAAAATCTCCAATAGTTGCTTTTTGAGGCCGTGGTACATATCATCGGGAGCGATTATATGGCTGCCTTTTGGCAGGGCCTGAAACACGCTCATCCCCGCAGCATTGCCAGAGGAAAATGCCGCTGCCGCCTGTCCTCTCTCCATCCTGGCAAGAAGATTCTCCAATGCCATCCGGTTAGGGTTATTGGCTCGAGAATATATAAGGGAGTTTTCCTGATGCTCAAAAGTCGTCGAAAGCGTAATGGGCTGTACCACGGGGCGATGGCTGTCCGAAATTGAATTGCCTCCATGTATGGCTAAAGTCTCGAATTTCATAGGGTAGTTTTGGTTCTAAATTAAGCAATATTGTAGTAATCCACCAATATAATTACCCTTGTGGAGGGCTAGTGGAATAGCGCATAAAAAAACCGCTATGCGGAGAACCATATGAATGGTCTCTGCATAGCGGCAAAATAACTTGTAAACAGCCGTATTTAGCGAATACGATCTACTGATTTTATCAATAGTTCATCTTTTCTGATAAATCTATTGGCCACAATATTGAATACCATCGCCGCAATAATGCAGTAAAACCCAATCATAAACGCGCCACTGGCGGTGGGGTTGAAGTCGAGGTTTTTGCTATAAGTAAGGTAAACGATGATGCCTAGATTGACCACCATAATGATGGAGTTGATCATATTCAGGAACATCTGTTTGGTGCGGTTCTTAAATTGGCTGAGGCTATAGATGGCCACTACTGCGGCGATAATCGCCAGAATGCCGATATAAAAAGTGGGCATCAGCTCCGAGACTTCCCCAGAATCTACATATACCTTAGAGAGATTCCATCCGGTAAGTTTCAGCATTTCTGTCTGATCGATATTTACCTGGGTCCAAATAGGAAAATAAGTTACGAGTAGCATCGCAATGGCTACCAGCAATAAGAAAATGGTTTGTACGCGTTGTATCATTGTTCTGATTTAAAACTTTTGACAAAGAAACAGGGTAATTTGATCAATAGCAAGAAAGGGCCATAGCTTTGGGAATAATTGGGGCTTTTGGTGGTGAGGATCCTTTTATTATCGGGGGTAGGCACTTATTATTTTAGGGCTTCCTAAGCGATTTCTGATAAGCAAGAGGCGGTATCCAATCTTGAGCGTTGTATAGGCGGGTGAATCATTTATCTTTGCAAAGCAATGGATAAGATGAAGCGATATTTTCTAGAGCTAGCCTATAATGGGACGCATTATCATGGATGGCAAATTCAGCTCAATGCAGTGTCGGTGCAGGAAGAGCTTAATAAGGCCCTCCAAACGATCCTGCGGAAGCCTATAGACACCATGGGGAGCGGAAGGACGGACACGGGGGTGCATGGTAAGCAGCAGTTTGTGCATTTTGATCATGAGGAAATTGCAGATGCCAGGACCTTCCTGAAGAAAGTCAATGCGGTACTGCCCAAGGATATTAGCGTATATTCCCTGCGGGAAGTATTGCCCCATGCTCATGCTCGCTTTAATGCCCAGTGGCGGAGTTACGAATATTATATTACCTTACGAAAAGACCCTTTTGAGGAGGAGTTTTCCTGGCACTGCTATTACCAGCTAGACCTAACCAAGATGAATGAGGCGGCACAATTGCTAATTGTTCATCGAGATTTCGAGTGTTTTAGCAGGGTAAAAACCAAGGTAAACCATTTTGAATGTGAAATAAAAACAGCTTTTTGGGAACAAAAAGACCGACATTTGATTTTCCATATAACGGCCAACCGTTTTTTGCGGGGAATGGTACGGGCGATCGTGGGGACTTTGGTGGAAGTGGGGACAGGAAAGATAGATTTGGCGGATTTTCAGGCTATTCTGGATAGCCAGCAGCGCGCCAAAGCTGGATCGTCCGCTCCTCCGAGAGGCCTATACCTGAGTAAGGTGGAGTATGCTGAAGAAATATTTATTTAAATAAATTATACGATTTTGAGTCTGGACAAAGAAAATGTAAAAAGTGGGGATATCATCGATACCCAAGTCCTTAAGAAATTATACCAGTTTGTCAAGCCCTACCAAGGACGGTTTATATTTTTGATAGTTCTCACTGTTGGCTTGGCGGCCCTTGCACCTACCAAACCTTTGTTTATTCAGAAGGCTATTGATGAGCATGTCGCTACGGGCGATGTGGATGGGTTGGTACGCATTATTTATCTGTTGGTAGGCCTCCTGGTCTTGCAGGCGGTGATCCAGTTTGCACATACTTACCTGTCAGGATGGATTGGGCAGGTGATTATCCGTGACATTCGGGTCAAATTGTATCGCCATTTATTGAAAATGAAACTTAAGTTTTTTGATAATACTCCCATCGGAAGGCTGGTGACCCGGAATATATCGGATATAGAGACCTTGGCCAACGTTTTTAGCGAAGGACTTGCCGCCATCATCGGCGACCTGCTGCAGCTAGTGACCATTCTGGCAGTGATGTTCTGGGTCGATTGGAAGCTGACTCTCGTGAGTCTTTCCACTCTTCCCCTACTGATAATATCTACCTATATTTTCAAGGAAAAGGTAAAAGTAGCCTTTAACGATGTGAGAAATGCAGTATCTAATTTGAATTCCTTCCTCCAGGAACATATCACAGGGATGAATATAGTACAGGTTTTCAATCGGGAGAAAAGTGAGTTTAAGAAATTCGATGCCATTAACCAGGATCATAAGAAAGCCAATATCAAATCGGTAATGTATTATTCGATCTATTATCCAGTGGCGGAGATTATCCAGGCCATTGGTATAGGATTGGTGGTATGGTATGGAGCCACAGGCGTATTTGGGCTGGATCTTAAAGTAGGGGTGCTAATCTCCTTTATTATGTACCTGCAATTGTTTTTTAGGCCTATTCGGATGCTGGCAGATCGATTTAATACGCTACAGATGGGAGTGGTAAGTTCTTCACGGATCTTCAAATTGCTCGAAAGTACGGAGCATATTGCCAATGAGGGCCACTATCAGCCCGCCAAAATTCAAGGCAAAATTGATTTGGACCAGGTGTGGTTTGCCTATAATGATGAGGAATGGGTGCTGAAAGATATTAATTTCCACGTCAGGCATGGAGAAACAGTCGCCTTGGTGGGAGCTACCGGCGCAGGGAAGTCTTCTATAATTAACTTGATTAGCAGGTTTTATGAAATCAATAGGGGCAGTATCCGTGTAGATGGGAAAGATATCAAGGAATACGAACTGGGGACATTGCGTAAGCATATTGGCGTGGTGTTGCAGGATGTGTTCTTGTTTTCAGATACCATTTATTTCAATATTACCCTTGGCAATCCTGACATTAGCAGAGAGCAAGTGATGGAAGCTGCGGAGCTGGTAGGCGCTGCCAAATTTATCGAAAGACTTCCGGGAGGCCTGGATTATAATGTGAAGGAAAGAGGCGCGACCTTGTCAGTGGGCCAGCGCCAGTTGATTTCCTTTGTCCGAGCAATGGTCTATAATCCTGAAATCCTGATATTGGATGAGGCGACTTCTTCTGTGGATACTGAGACCGAGGAGATGATCCAAAATGCCATTGAAAAAATGATGACGGGAAGGACTTCCATTGTTATTGCCCATAGGCTCTCCACCATCCAAAAGGCTCATAATATCATCGTCCTTCATAAAGGCGAGATCAAAGAAATGGGTACACATGATAAGTTGCTGCAGGAAGGCGGCTATTATGCTCAGCTACATCAGATGCAGCTGAAGTCCATGGTGAGCTGATCCTAGCTCCCTGGGAGGGCTGATTTTGTGTTCCTTCAAGAAGCAGGGAATCACTTACAATACTATTTGCAGGATTTTAGCTGATATTAAATCTTTACTTTTCGATAATAGGCTTTAATTTTGCGCCGTTAAAAAAAATATAGTGGTCCATCAAATGAGTCCGCTAATGCAAATCTATTCAACAGTGCTAACAACTATTATTTCAAGAGTAAAAATGAAAAAGCTATTATTGCTAATGCTTATTGGCCTGCCCATGATGGCAGCAGCTCAGGATCAGGCGGTCGGATTACGTATAGGGGAGCCATTGAGCATCACCTATCGGACTTGGTTGGAAGATAAGGTAAGTATCGAGGCGATGTTTGGACGTGGAAGTGCCAACAGTTCCGCCTATTATCGTAATGTATTTAATAATAATAAGCCTTCGCCCAATGCCCTATACGTCAATGAAAACTCCAGTGGCGGGGTTTCTATAAATGCGCGAGTGGCCTATCACCAGGATATTACGGCCGAATTTGATATTACCGAGGGTAAATTAATGGCTTATGGAGGCGCAGGTCTTCAGCTTAGAAGTATTCGAGTGGAGTACGCCTATGAAGAATCTCCCACTATGCAGACCCTTCGGTACGAAAGTAAAAGTAATATAGATCTTGGCCCGGAAGTATTTGGCGGTGGAGAATATTATTTTGAGGACTGGCCTGTGTCTGTGTATGGTGAATTGGGACTTCTCTTGGAACTTGTGGATCGACCTGGACATGTCAAAATGCAGGGCGGCATCGGAGTGAGGTATCTTTTTTAATTTTCTAGAATGCACATGATCCTATAGTTTCAATAGGCCAAAGCATAAAAGTAAAGTACTAATGAAAATAACTGCAATTGTCGTGGCTGTATTAGCTCTTATTGGTTTTGGGGTATTCGTTTACCTTGGAGGCTATGAGGATTATCCTATAGAAATTCGGGAAAATGCATCCATGGACCTTTATGGGCTCACTTATCGGGGGACGCCACAGGACGAGGGTTTGAAGCAGACCTTTGAGCAGGTGGAGGCACAAAAGGAGGATGGGGCGATCCTTCATACGATCTATATGGTGGAGCCAGCAGGAAAGCTGGACACCATGAAGGTCTTTGTGGGGCTGGATAGGCTGAGTGCCATACCTCCATCCTGGGAAACAAAGACGATAGACGCTAAGCGGTTTATCGTGGCGGATTTGCACTATCATAAAATGGTAATGCCGCGCCCTGAATCAGTAAAGAAAGATATACAGGAATTTGCTAAGGAAAATAGCCTGATACTCACCGATGTATATATTGATAAAATTTTAGGAGAAGAGCATATCCAGGTTTGGGCGCCCTTAGCGAAGGATTAATAATCGCTGTTTTCTGGTATGATTTTGGAGTAGGTGAATTTGTTGGGAAACCAATTATTACAACCCAAATACAAAAATGTGCGTGTAATAGAACTATTGATAAACCAAAACTCGAAGAAGATGAAGCAACTGTTTTTACCACTTATACTATTAGCAGCATTAGTTATCCAAAGTTGCGAGGGACCAATAGGCCCTCAGGGTCCTCAGGGGGAGCCTGGAGATAGCTTTATAGGAGAGACCTTTGAGCTCGAAGTGTCATTTAATGAGGCCAATAATTATGGGGAAAGCTTCGATTTCACCACTCCACTTTTTGATGGAGATGTTGTTTTGGTATATATGAATGAGGAGTCTGTGTTCATTGAAGGGCGTACTGCCTGGAGATTAGTTCCTCAAACCTTCTATTTCGATGAAGGGGTATTGGTGTATAATTACGATTATACCCCTCAGGATTTTACAATTTTCATGGATATTTCGCCAATTGATTTGAGTTCACTGGATCCGTATTGGACTAATAACCTGCTTTTTAGGGTGGTGGTTTTGCCTTCTGATCTTATGAATGCAAGGATGGATTTCACAGATTATGAGGCTACCATGGCTCACTTTGGAATCACTGAGGAAGATTTCTCTAAAAAATAATATATAGTAAAAAGTATATAGAGAACCACCGGGAATCGATTTTCGGTGGTTTTTTTATGATATAATGTTCATCATTAAGACAGAATAACGTCTGGCCGCAGGGCTTTGTTATTGATAAATAAGGGATTTGATACTGGTAAATAATAATAGAGGTATTAAGCTATTTATTATAGCCAATTCCACCAAAAGCTTGATCCAATTCCTTGTTGCGGTTCGTATTATTTATAGCAATAAACTATCTTTGTGCCATGCAATTGAAAAATGATTTACTATTAAGAGCTGCCCGGGGCGAGAAAGTAGAGCGGACCCCCGTTTGGCTGATGCGACAAGCCGGCAGGATATTGCCTGAATATCGTGCGGTACGAAATAGCGTTAGTGGTTTTATCGAGCTAGCGCAGACTCCTGCCTTGGCTGCAGAGGTGACCATCCAGCCCGTGGATTTGCTCGGCGTGGATGCGGCGATTATTTTTTCGGATATCCTCGTGATTCCAGAAGCGATGGGACTTCCCTATGAAATGATAGAGAAGCGTGGTCCTCGCTTTCCTAATACCGTGGCGAGTGCGGCGGATCTGAAGAACCTGAGAGTGGCAGATGGGGTGAATGACCTCAGCTATGTTATAGAAGCGATAAAAATCTCCAAAAAAGCACTCAATGGCCGAGTACCCTTGATAGGATTTGCTGGAGCTCCTTGGACCATCTTCGCCTATATGGTCGAAGGTTCTGGTTCCAAGACCTTCTCCAAATCTCGTGCGATGCTGTATCAAGATCCAGAATTGGCTGAGGAGCTTCTGGAGATGATCACGCAGTCCACGATTAATTATCTCAAGGCACAAATCGCCGCAGGAGCAGATATAGTGCAGCTATTCGATAGCTGGGCTGGGATACTTCCTCCTGATCATTATAAGAAATTCTCCCTAAAATATATCTCTCGCATCTGTGATGCCATCACCGAGGTGCCTGTTACGGTATTCGCCAAAGGCGCCTTCTTTGCAAGAGAGGAAATGGCCAAGCTAAATTGTGAAACCATCGGCCTGGACTGGAATATGGGAATCCAGGAGTCCAGAAGGTTGATCGGAGAAGGAAAAACCCTCCAAGGGAATTTGGATCCAGCTGCCCTGTACGGCTCTGACAGTGAGGTCGAAGCAGCTACCAAAAGGATGCTCGACCAATTTGGCACTGGAAGACATATCGCTAACCTGGGTCATGGCGTATATCCAGATATTAATCCCGAAAAAGTAAAGGTATTTATCAATACCGTAAAAGAATATAGCAGCAAGCTTCGTGCTTAACACTTATTTAAAATTTTAGCCTTTATTAACCAAGGTTTATTCAAGCCTCCAACCCCCCGGATTCTCTTGTTCCTGAAAATTGCATCAGGCAGAGGGCTTCGGGAGGGTTGGAGGCTTTTCATATTTTTGTGGTCAGGAGGCCTATAGGTCTCTAGTTTTTATGGGTAAATATTAAATTTCTTATTCCCTATATAGTTCTTCGTACGCCGTGCTTGGAGCACTAGCTCTTCGTGGGAGGACTAAAAGGTGAGGGTTTTTTTTAGGATAAACCTAAGCTTTTTATAGTATTTTCTAGGATGTATATGACTATGTGGTATTATGCCAACTCTAACTTCTTATTTTAATGTGCCAAAATATTTGGCTTATGAGGATCGAAGATACCGATATTGTACTGTTTTTGTGTCGATATGGAACAAGCGACTGTTCGGTATGGGACACCTTTGGGAGAAGGCTTCTGTATAGCGGAGGTAGTTAAGAAATAATTTTATTTTTTTTGAAATTAATTTCATTCGTTATTTCTATAAGCTCGAAAAGTCAACTGCGTATTTTTTGCCTAAAACCTGTATTAAAAACGGTCATTTAGGCGGACAGAGTAGCCGACTTAGGACACTTTTAGAAAATCAACACCATGCCAATAGTTTACTTTAAAGAGAAAAATAACAATAATTTTATTTTGAATAGATTGAAATAGCCGATGAAATTATTGATTTCTGGAACTGGTATGTATTTGGGATAGAGGAAAGTGTAATCGCGATAGATTCTTAGTTTTTAAAATTGTTCCAAATCATTTAAATAATACCGTCATGAAATCTTTATTCACAACCCTTTTAGTTTTTGCTGCAATCTTTTTTGCCAATGCAACCGATGCTCCTGATACCTTGGCGACCAAGGCTAGCCTACTGTCTTCTACTCAAGTGGAGGTACTTGATGATCATATGAACATAAATTTTGCTGCCGCTGTAGGTAAAGTTACGGTGTGCATTTATGATGCCGATAAGAAATTATTGGGTCGCAATCAGTATATGGCCAATCAGCCGCTCAAGATTCCTTATAGCTTTAAGCAAATGCCTTCCGGCGCCTATTTTGTGAAGGTCAAAAACAAGGACGAGGAAGTGATGTATGAGGTGAAAACAGTAGAAAAAACCATCATTTTAAATATGCCTATCGTTGCCTATGGCAAAGAACTGAACCGCCACACCATTAACCTCAAAGTGTTAGGAATCGAGGAAGCAGGTACCAAAGTGGATATTTTAAACGAAGCAAATGAGGTGATCGCTACCGATTTTGTGATGCAAAAAGAAGGCTTTGAGAGAAACTATAAATTGCCTTACAGAAATGTGGAGGGCCTGTATCTACGAATCAAAGATACGAAAGGAAGACAAAAATACATCTATTTCTAAATCCACTTATAGCATAGGTTGGGTTGGGCTGTCCGTAAGGGCAGCCTTTTTTTGTTATACAGTGTAAGGCCAATCGCCTCATTCAATAGTCTCTAAGGGCGAGCAGTTTTTTCTTAAATCGATCTATGGGTAAATAGGCACCTTCAAGGGCAGTGGCAAAAGGGACTGGGCTGTCTATGCTCGCCTCACGCATTACTGGAGCATCCAGCTGCTCAAAGCAGTTTTCGCTGATCCAAGCGGCTATTTCCGCCCCTATTCCTCCCGTCAGGCTATCCTCATGAAGGACAATTGCCTTATTGGTTTTCTTTATGGAATCAGAAACCATATCCTTGTCCCAAGGCAATAATGTCCTTAAGTCAATTAAGTCAGCTTCTATACCAGCTTGGTCCAGTGCCTCCATCGCCCAATGTACGCCCATGCCGTAGGTGATTATGGTGAGCTCTGAGCCTGTCCTTACCAGGTTTCCCTTGCCAATAGGGATAGGGATGAGTTCAGTAGGAACCATTCCCTGAAGGGATCGGTACAATGCTTTATGCTCAAAAAATAAGCATGGATTGGGGTCCTCAATTGCTGCTGCAAGTAGGCCCTTGGCCTCCGCAGGAGTGGAGGGATAAATGATCTTCAGGCCTGGGATATGGAAAAACCAGGCCTCGGTGGATTGGGAATGAAAAGGCCCTGCACCAACTCCCGCTCCCGTAGGTAATCGGATCACCACATCCGCATGCTGGCCCCAGCGATAATGCAGCTTTGCTAGGTTGTTGACGATTTGATTGAAGCCACAGCTTACAAAGTCAGCAAATTGCATCTCCACCATAGCCTTATACCCTTGGATGGATAGTCCTAAAGCTGTACCGATGACCGCACTTTCACACAGTGGAGTGTTCCGTACCCTGTCCTTGCCATAGGTTTCCACAAATCCCTTCGTAACCTTAAACACCCCTCCATAATCGGCAATATCCTGGCCCATCAGGATTAGCTGAGGCCACTTCTCCATAGATTGAGCAAGTGATTCTGAGATGGCATCCACCATGCGCATATTTTTGGCTTTGCCAGGGCTGTTGCTTTGGGAGGAAGTGGAGATTGTGAGTGGCTTATAGATGTCTTCTAGTTCATCCGCTACATTGGCAATCCGCTGCGGATAAGCGTCAGCAATTTGCCAGGCTTGATCCACCTGGCTTTTTATTTCCAGGCCTATTTTATCCTTTTCATCCTGGCTCAGGATGCCGGTGCTGAGCAGGAAATTCTCAAAATTTAGAATTGGATCTTTTTTACGACCTTCTTCTAGGTATTCACCAGGGATATAATCCGTGCCGGATGCCTCCTCATGACCTCGCATTCTATAGGTTATAGCTTCTACGAGAAAGGGGCGAGCATGCTCACGAATATCCTCTGCCACAGCCCTGAGGCCTAGGAGCATCTCCAGAATATTATTTCCGTCCAACACCACAGAATCTATTCCATAAGCTTTGGCTTTGTCCTGAAATGAGGGGTTGTGGTATTGCTCCGTGGAAGGAGTGGAGAGCCCATACCCATTGTGTTCGATTACAAAGATAACGGGGAGCTGCCATACAGCGGCGATATTGAGGGCTTCATGGAAGTCCCCTTCTGAGCTGGCACCATCGCCAGAAAAAGCCAGGGTGACCTGTTTTTTTTGAGACAGCTTATTGGCTAATGCAATGCCGTCCGCTATGGCTAGCTGGGGACCCAGATGAGAAATCATCCCTACAATATGGTGGGGAATGCTGCCAAAATGGAAAGACCGGTCTCGTCCTTTTGTGAAACCTTCCTTCTTGCCTTGAAACTGGGCAAACAACTGCGCTAGGGGTAATTCCCTTGCGGTAAACACCCCTAGGTTTCGATGCATGGGTAGGATAAATTCCTCTTCTTCCAATGCTAAAACCGCCGCCACACTAATGGCCTCCTGGCCCCAGGCGCTAAACCATTTGGAAATCTTACCTTGCCGAAGTAATAGTAGCATTTTCTCTTCTATCTTTCGAGGTAATAAAAGGTGCCTATAAATGCTAATTAACTCATGGTCACTAAGATGTTTTCGGTCAAAGTTCATAGGCGAGGAATTGGTTTATTGGAATTAAACAAATCTACACCGTCCCCGGCAAATGGCCAACAAAAGTGATATAAATGACCTGCCTTTGCCAACCTTCGCCTTCCTCAATCAGTATAAAGGAATATGAAAAACACAGAAATCCTGATCAAAAATATGGTCTGCCCACGTTGTGTGACGGCCGTAAAGGAAGTCTTATCAAAGAATAACCTTGGCTATGAATCTGTGGAGCTAGGGCATGCTATTCTTTCAGAGTCGCCCTCCAAGACTCAGCTGAAAGATTTGAGCCACTCCCTAAATGAAATTGGTTTTGAAGTACTGCATAGCAAGGAGGAGAAGATTGTGGAGCAGATAAAAACCAAGCTTCAGGTTCTGGTGAGCCAGGAGGAAATACCCGACGCCTTCAGCCTAAGTGGGTTTTTGCAGCAGGAGTTGGCAGAAGATTATAGCAATCTCAGTCATGTTTTTAGTCAGACTCAGGCTTTGACCATCGAGAAGTATTTTATCAATCTAAAGCTGGAGAAAGTAAAGGAATTACTTACCTATCAGGAGTTGCAACTAAGTGAGATCGCCTATAGGCTTGGTTATGCTAGCGTGCAGCACCTCTCGGCACAGTTTAAGAAGGTGATAGGAATGACCCCTTCTGCCTTCAAGAAATTGCCTGATAAACCTCGCATAGGCTTAGACGCTGTATAATTTTCCCAGGTACTCATATTAGAAGGAATAAAAAAAAGCGTTTTGGGATCCCAAAACGCTTTTTTGATACGATCTTACCAGGTAATAATCGTAGGTATATACTCTGTTAGTGGTTATTCAAATTGGATTTCAGCTTAGAATAATCTCAAACCTAGAGAAAGAATCAGTTGATTCTGTCTTTGATCCGTGTCAAATCCAGCAATAGCATCTGATTGCTTGCTTAATGATCCCTCATATTTCAGGTCCAAAATCATATTGCCGATATCGAAGCCAATCCCAGCCTGGTATCCCACGGTGGCATCATTGTACTCCGGCTCCGGGGTGGGGATGACTTGATCGGTAAACTTAGAATTGATCAAGAAGCTAGCCACAGGTCCAGCTTGGATTCTAAAGACTTGCCCCAGTTTAAATCCAAGAAGAATAGGAATATCAAAGCGGTTAAAAGAAGCCTCATAGGACATTTCGTTTGTGCCCGTAGTTTGCTTTATTTCTCCACCCGTATTGACATATAGAAATTCTGGTTGCACATACAGGGAGTTTCCGCCCATTCTTACAAAAGCACCAATATGGTACCCTAGTTTGTCACTTCCGCTTTCATATCCGTCACCATTGACTTTGATATTTCCTTGAGATACGCCGAATTTTGGGCCTATGCTAAAATCTTGAGCTTGTGCTGCGGTACTCATTCCTATAAGAGCGACTACCAGAATCCAGATATTTTTCATGTTAAGTTGAGTGTTTAAGATTATTGCTATCCCTGCGGATTCAAATACCTTGCCAAGCCTATTTTTAGATATTTCATTGCCATCACATCTGTGATTTGATAGCATTTGTATAACGTTTTAGCTCCAGTTTTACCTTCGGGTATAAGAAGAATAAACCGATCATATTCGGGAAAACCAAGGCTAGAATCATGGCATCAGAGAACTTCACCACGGCATTTAGGGTGGTGGAAGCTCCTATTACGATGAATACTAAGAATAACAGTTTATAGGTAAGGTCAGCTGCTTTACTTCTTCCAAAAAGGTATTTCCAGGATTGAAGCCCATAGTAAGACCAAGAGATCATTGTGGAAAATGCAAACAATATGATGGCTACTGTCAACACATAGCTGAAGTGGGGGATCACCGCATCATAAGCCATGGTGGTAAGCTCCACGCCTCCGACAGATTCTCCAGTGGCTTTTAGCGTGACATTGCCGCTGCCGTCTCCACCGTAAGTAAAGATACTTTCCACATTTTTAAGTCCTCCATCAATATTAAAAAAGATAATTACCAAAGCGGTCATGGTACACACGATCACGGTATCGATAAGTGGCTCAAGTAAAGCTACCACACCTTCACTGGCTGGGAACTTCGTTTTTACCGCTGCATGAGCGATGGCAGCCGATCCTGCACCCGCCTCATTGGAGAAGGCCGCTCTCTGGAAGCCAACGATCAATACCCCAACAAGACCCCCAAGGCCGGCCATGGGTGTAAATGCACCTTCAAGAATCAACCCTAACGCATCATCGATATAGTCATAGTGCGCTCCTAAAATAATAAGAGAGGCTAATACATATACCCCAGCCATAAAAGGAACAATTTTCTCAGTGATATTGGCGATTCTCTTAATCCCTCCAATAATTACGATCGCTACTAATACGGCAAGAGCAATTCCTATATAGAAGCCATTCGTTTGGAAGTTTATTCCCATTAAGCTCGATAGCTGGGAGGCTGCTTGATTGGATTGGAAGGCATTGCCTCCTCCAAAGGATGCTCCCACACAAAGTACGGCAAACAGCCCTCCTAAAAACTGACCTAATCGACCTTTTTTAAGATCGGTAAGGCCTCTTGATAAATAATACATTGGACCGCCGTGTACGGTGCCATCATCTTCTATATCTCTATATTTTACTCCTAGGGTACATTCTACGAATTTGGTACTCATGCCAAGAAGACCGCAGATAATCATCCAAAAGGTCGCTCCAGGTCCACCTAAGGCTATGGCAACTGCCACACCGGCGATATTCCCTAAGCCTACCGTGCCTGATACCGCAGTGGCCAATGCTTGAAAGTGACTTACTTCTCCTCCTTTTGCCTCGTCTGGAATTACATCTGGATTCTCAGGATCCCGGTAATTTCTTTCCAGATCATCGTATTTCCCTCTTACTGTATTGAGAGATAGCGGGAGCTTAGTAATGCCCGGTACTCCAAAATATACCGTGAAAAAGGTGGCACCACTGACCAGCAAAATCAGAATAATTGGGATTTCATATCCTCCCAAAGTGATAGGATAAAGCACCAGGCTTTCCCATACATCGGCGAAGGGCTGAAAGGAACGATCGATCTTTTGTCCTACGCTCAATTCTTCCGATGGAATAGCCTCTTGAGCTAGGAGGGATAATGGAAAAAGAAATATTAGGAGGGATAGAAGTTTTTTATACATAATGTAATTTTGTTTGTTAATTATATTTGAGTTGTATATTTCAATCTGGAATCCTTACTCGATCCACGAAAAACCCAAAATGCCTCCATAACTAACCTTCTACACCCTTAATGCTGTGATTTTACAGCTTTAGGGCATGCACGCCCTGATTGGGGATACATCCCTTATAGCAAAGCATATAGCTAATTTTTGGGGTGAATATCATGTTAGAAAGAGACAAAATTGTAATTATACCGTGTTAAGTTGATTTTATCAATTGGCTAAATTAAGCTGTTTTGCTAGAATTTCAATCCCTTTTTTAAAACTTTTTGGTTTATAATTAAGCTGATCTTTAGCTTTTTGAATGATAAAACCTGTTTTCAGGGGTCGTTTTGCAGTTTGTTGAAATGCCGTAGAATCGGTTTTGGTGATCTTTGTTTTATCCAATTTGAAAAAATCTACCGTTTGCATTGCCATTTCGTAAGGTGTCAATACCTCTTCGCCAGAGATATTGTAAATTCCTTCCGCTTGATTTGCAGCCATTAGCAGGCAGCCTTCGGCCAAATCCTCCGCTAAAGTAGGTGTGCGGAGCTGATCATCCACCAGCTGTAGCGTCTTGCCTTTTTCGATCGAGTCCTTTACCCACAAGACAATATTGGAGCGACTCATATCATGAGAAATGCCATAAACCAAAACCGTCCGGGCTATTCCCGCCTTTACTCTGGAATCTAATATGAGCTTCTCAGCCTGTAATTTGGTCTCTCCATAATAATTGATAGGATTCGGAACCGCCTGTTCGTCATAAGGGCCTTCCGCTCCATCAAAGATGAAATCCGTGGATACATGCACCAGGTAAGCACCCTGGGCCTCGCAGCCATTGAGTATATGGCTAACCGCCCTGACATTCTGTGCGTAGCAGTCCTCACGCTCGGTTTCACACTGGTCCACATTGGTCATGGCCGCGCCATGGATCACTAGCTTAGGCGCATATTTCCCGAATACCTCCATGACCGCCGACTCATCCGTGATGTCCATGCTGGCATAAGTATATCCTTTCCACGATTCGGGGAGTCTGCAGGCTCCACGGCCAGTGGCGATGATCTCATATTGCTGCTGCTCGAGAAGGCGCTTGATAAGTTTCTGTCCTAGCAGGCCATTGGCGCCTGTAACCAGGATGGGGCCGGGATTATTCCTTGGTGTATTCGAAACCATATTCCTTGGTGATTTTCTTTTTTGATAAATTCTCTACTTCCACAGTGATATATACAGGATCCACCGGCTTGTCCATCGCATTGGTCTTTTCGGCAGAAATCTGATTTACTACCTCCATTCCTTTGATGACCTTGCCAAAAACAGTGTATCCGCCTTCGTCCAAATGGGGCGTGCCCCCGCTAGTGGTAAATACCTCAATGGCCTCCGCAGCCATAGGCTTGGACAGATTGATGTGTAAAAATTCCTCCATCTCCACTTTCTTAGTAAGCATAAGATTGGTCATCTCCTCGTACTTTTCTTCCTGATATAGCTCCATATATTGCTTAGCGAGGTCCCTTTGGCTGTCCAATGTGATGAACTTCATGAAGCTCTTCTGGAGCTTGCGGATGTCTGTGGTCAGCTCCTCTTCGGTATATACCTTGCCTTCGACGATATAGAATTGGCAGCCGCTGGATCTTTTTTCCGGGTTGATATTATCGCCTTGTCTTGCTGCCGCAATAGCACCTTTCTCATGAAGTAATTTGTCATTCAGCTCCGCTGGAATAGTGTACCATTCAGACATTGGGAGTTGTTCCTTACTGAAAACATCTCCACCTTGAATCATAAATTCCTCGATAACCCGATGAAATTCCGTGCTGTCGAATCGACCTTCCTCCGCCAGCTTGATAAAATTCTCTTTATGAATAGGCGTCTCATCATATAGTATCGCATAGATGTCCCCATGTCTGGTATGAATGGTAATCAAAGCGTCCTTTTCTGAGGCACAGGAAAACAAAAGTGGGAATGCAATTGCTAGGAAAAATAATTTTGATTTCATGCTTATTGATTAAGATTCTTTTTGATTTCAGCCAAAATACGGTCGCCACCTGATTGGAGAACTTTTTGAGCTAGCTGCTCGCCAAGTGCCTTAGCATCGTGGGTTTTTCCGCTGGACTGGTGCTGGATTCTTTCCTGACCGTCTAGGCTTACTATTCCAGCCTTCAGCTGAAGATCGTCCCCTTCCAGCTCTGCCAGGCAAAATACAGGAATGCTGCAACCTCCCTCAAGAACCTTGAGAAAGCTTCTTTCTGCAATAAGCCTGTAGCCGGAGGGCTCATGATGAGTCGCCTGAATGATGGCGTCCCGCAATTGGGGATCGAGAGATTCATAGGCTTCCACAGCGATACAGCCTTGCCCTACCGCTGGGGTAAACTCATCCAGAGAAAGTTCATGCTTGATCATGCTATCATATCCCATTCGGTGGGCTCCGGCATAGGCCAATAATAAGGCATCGCATACGCCAGACTCCATCTTTCCAATGCGGGTTTGCAGGTTGCCGCGCACCTCAACAGTCTTGATATGAGGATAAAAGTGCTTCAATGTGGCCACCCGACGAGTGGAGGAAGTCCCCAATAGCAAGGCTTGGTCGGGATTCTTATAGTCAATGGCCTTATGACTTAGGATAATGTCATTCACCTTCTCCCGCTCAGTAAACGAAATTAGTTCAAAGCCCGCAGGCAGCGAAGAAGGCATATCCTTGGCACTATGCACGGCAATGTCAATATCACCATTGGCGAGCTGCTCTTCGAGCTCTTCGGTGAAGACCCCCTTGCTGCCAATTTTGGAGATGGAAACATCCAGTATTTTGTCCCCTTTGGTTTCTATAGTGACGATTTCTGATTCTAAGCCAGCATTTTTGAGGAGGTCAGCGATATGATAAGCTTGATACAATGCCAGTTTACTTCCTCTGGTTCCTATCCGAATGGGTTGCATTATTCTTTAATTTTTCTTTTTGTAGTTTTTTTATTGACCGAAAGCTCGATGAATTCGACGATTTTTCCGGCGATATCCACCCCTGTTGCTTTTTCGATGCCTTCGAGTCCTGGCGAGCTATTCACCTCAAGGATGAGTGGACCACGGGCCGACTGTAATAAGTCCACGCCAGCTACAGCAAGTCCAAGGGCCTTTGCGGCGCCTAAGGCAGCTTTACGCTCTGCGGGGCTGAGTTTTATAATGGTAGCTTTACCTCCTCGGTGGAGGTTGGAGCGGAATTCACCTTCCTCACCTTGACGCTTCATGGCGCCGACCACCTTGCCATTTACAATAAATGCCCTGATATCGGCTCCTTTAGCTTCTTTGATAAATTCCTGAACGATGACCCTCGCTTTTAAGCCGTGGAAGGCTTCGATTACCGATTGACCTGCTTTGCGGGTTTCGGCAAGCACCACGCCTAGTCCCTGAGTGCCTTCCAGTAATTTGATGATCAATGGTGCGCCACCTACCTGATCAATAAGCTGCTTCTCGCCACCTTTAGAAAAATTGGTGAAGGCAGTTTTTGGCATGCCTAATCCTTCTCGGGAGAGGATCTGCAGGCTGCGGAGCTTGTCCCTGCTGCGGACGATGGCTTGCGACTCCACCACCGAAAAAGACCCCATTAGTTCAAATTGCCTTACTACAGCCGTGCCATAGAAGGTTACAGATGCGCCTATACGAGGAATGATCGCATCAATTCCTGTGATTTTTTCGCCTCTATAAAGAATGGAAGGCCCCTCTTGCTCAATGACCAGGTCACATAGAGAGTGGTCAATGATCATGGCTTCATGGCCAGCAGCGATGATGGCTTCCTTTATCCTCTTAGTGGAATACAGGTTTTGATTACGAGAAAGTACGGCTATTTTCATGGTTTTGGGACTTTAGATTTTTTAGAAAGATTGGTTTCCTCTACATCAACAACGAAGCGCCCGATGAGCATCTTGCGTCCGAGAAGGATGGAATTTCGCATTTTTGACCTGTCAGTAAGGGTAAACTCTACCATTAAGGTCTCATCAAATATCTTGACCAGCGTGCTTACTTTATAGCGGAGTTGCGATTTACCTATTGAGCTTTTTACTTTTTTTAAGGTATAATTTTCTGTACTCATCACCTTCCCTGTATAGAGCCTGTGGCCAGGCGAGAGCAAGATAAACTCTAAAGTCTCCTGCCCGTCGATGAGCTTTTCTTCTAGCCATTCACAATGTATGGAATTGGTATAAGCGCCGGTGTCCACTTTGGCAGAAATCATATGAAGTCCCCATTCTGGTAAGCTGATTTTTTCTCGCCGGCCTATAATGTTCTTTTTCATACGCTTTCTTTTCTGCGGAGTACCCGAGCCATATTGAAGGACAAATTAGCAAATAGAATTTTTGCACTTGCATTTCTTTCCAAATGGTAATGTGCGTCATTTAACAACTTATACAGATCGGTTATTTTATTTTCGGTAAGTGCTTTTGTGCTGAAGTTTTCAACAAAATCTCTGTCACTGGGGCTGGACCTCATCAGTTCTTCCAACTGACTTCTTTTTAGCAGGCTTTCACGAAGGATGTTTAATCCGGTAAGTAAGAGCGCTTTTTGCCCTTCTTTGTCCTGTAATTGATATTGATCTGCCCACTGGGTAACCTTGTTTATATCTAAAGTAAAGCAAATTCTCATCCAATCTCTGAATTTGGCAGTATTTTCATCCACCACCTGATCCATAAGCCTGTAAGCATCCCTCATATTGCCATCGGCAAGTGGAGCGATCTGCTGGGCGGCTGCCGGGCTGGAAAGACCCTGAGCGACGAGATGCTCCTCTATTTCGGTATCAGTAAATGCCCGTACGAGGACTTTTTGGGTCCGCGACAGGATCGTCGTCAATAGCTGCTCTGGCTGATTGGCCACCATCAGAAATAAGGTCTTTTCCGGGGGCTCCTCCAGAACTTTCAATAGTGCATTGGCCGCAGAGGAATTCAAAAACTCTGGCATCCATACCAGGATGGTTTTATAGCCTCCCTCAAAGGATTTCAAAGATAGTGTCTGGATGATTTGCTTAGCGGCTGCCTTGGAGATATTAAGCTGCTTCTTTTCGAAGCCGTTATGATAGATCCAGTCCTGAAGGTTTGCATAAGGCTTGTTAATTACAAAGTCGCGCCAAGGAACGAGAATATCCCCTTTTTTAGCTTTGTCCCCATCTTCCTCCTTGATCATGCTGCCCGGTAGGGGAAAGGTGAAGCTGAGATCGGGGTGGACCAGCTTGGCCATCTTTTGACAGGAGCTGCAGGTGCCACAGGAATCGTTTTCGCCAGGGTTTGCGCAGTTGACATAAGTGGCCAGTGCTAAGGCCATTTTTAAATTTGCGGAACCTTCTGGACCATGAAACAATAAGGCGTGAGCCAAATGGTTGTTTTTGATCGCTGTGACTAACCGGTCCTTAGTTTCTGTAAGGCCGGGTATAGATGAAAATAACATGGGTAATTCTTTTTCTTAGACTTCTTTGTCCCAAATTCGATAAGCCTTGGTCATTTCAAAGACTTTTTTAAGGATATTTTGCTCAGTTTCATCATAAGGGATGCCGCGTCTTGTCATGACCATCTCGGCCGTCTCTGCAAATTTCCTAATCTGGAAGGTGCTGAGGCTGGACGCTCCTCCCCAAGCAAAACTTGGGATGAAATTACGCGGAAATCCAGCGCCGAAGACATTGGCACCGACTCCGACCACTGTGCCGGTATTAAACATGGTGTTGATGCCGCACTTTGAATGGTCCCCCATCATCAGTCCGCAGAATTGTAAGCCTGTTGGGGCAAATCCTCCTTTGGTATAATCCCAAATTTTTACGGCAGCATAATTATTTTTAAGATTGGAAATATTACTGTCTGCACCGAAATTACACCATTCTCCAATTACGCTATTACCCATAAATCCATCATGACCCTTATTAGAGTAGCCGAAGATCACCGAATTAGAGACTTCTCCGCCTACTTTAGAGTGCGGCCCCACGGTGGTGTCTCCACGGATCTTTGCCCCCATATTGACGGTGGACTCTTCACCCAGTGAAAAGGGCCCTCTGATGAGTGCTCCTTCTTGTATCTCAGCATTCTTGCCGATATAGATAGGACCATTTTCAGCGTTGAGGACTGCAGCGCGTATTTTGGCGCCTTCCTCCACGAAGATCATGTCAGGGTTATATACTTTGGTATGCTCGTCATTTACCCCTGCGGAAATGCGGTTGGCCGTGATGAGCGCAAAATCCCTGCGGATCTCCAAAGAATTGTATTGAAATATATGCCAGTTTCGATGGATCAAGGTGATCTCTCCTTCGTATTCGATTGGCTCTGTTTGCTCTTTGATCAGGTCTGTGCTGAAGCTCTCTTCACTTTCCCATTTCGTGGCTAATAATACGTTCTCCTTTACTAAACTCTGACCTTGCCCAAGGGCATGGAGGGCAGTCAATAAACCGTGGTCTGGACAAAGACCCCCGTTGATATATAGATTAGCTCCAGCTAGGCCTGGGAATTTCTCCTGAAGATAGGCCTGGGTATGGTAGCCAGCCTTGGCATCAAGATGCTTCTCCCATTTTTCGCGCAGCCTTAGGATACCTACACGTATTTCGCCCACCGGGCGGGTAAAAGTAAATGGCAATAAGGATCCCCGATAGGAGGGGTCGTCAAATAATATAAAGTTGTCCATGGTACAAAAATAGAAAAGTCTCTCGGAATACAATTTCCGAGAGACTTTTTAAAATGCTTTTTACAGAGATAATAGAAATTATTTCTTCTTGTATCTTCTGTTGAATTTCTCAACTCTACCAGCAGTATCTAGCAACATTTTCTTGCCAGTATAGAATGGGTGAGAGTTTGAGCTAACCTCGATTTTGTATAGAGGATAATCGTTTCCGTCTTCCCAAGTTACTGTTTCATTAGTCTCAATAGTTGACTTAGTAATGAATTTATACTCACTGGAAGTGTCATAGAAAACCACCTCTCTGTAGTTTGGATGAATGTCTTTTTTCATGGTATTCCCTATTTATATTTAATATCGCTTTTTCAAATGGAGGCACAAAGTTATTCTTTTTTGTAAAAGCGTCCAAATCTTTATCAATGAATTATTTAGAGAGTCTGAAAAATAGCATGATTTTTTGCTTTTTTATCGCTTATACTCCCTTATTGGCCTGAAAGATAATGGATTATTATGGCTTCATCAAGTTTCTTAATGGACTTCCATGCCTGACGGCTCTCATCTTCCCGACTTTTTGGGAGGAATTATGCCTCCATTTCTTGCCTATAATTCCTCTTCTCTTTCCAGCATTAGGATGGAATTTTGAGAAACAATATAATATTTCTCCTCCTCGTAGATCACCTCGTGGGCTCCGTTCATAAGGAATATGGCCAGATCACCTTCTTTCGCTTGTAGTGGAATATATTTTACCGTTTCTTCTTTTTCTTTCCAGGGCTCATTGTCTTCCACATGCATAGGGATAGGATATCCCGGGCCTGTTTTTACGATATAGCCTTGCTGGACCTTTTCTTTTTGTTGGACTCCAGGAGGTAGATACAGCCCGCTGGAGGTTTTTTCACTTGCCATTTTGGGTCTGATAAGCACTCTGTCGCCTACCACCACCAAGTTTTTGATTTTATTATCTTCAGTTAATCGCATATTTTCAATACCTAAAATGTGAGGGTAGAAAAGGAAAAAGCACCTCGAATGGCTCGAGATGCTTTTAAATCTATTGGATTGGGAAGGAGATTATTTCTTATCTTCTTCGTTTACTTCTTCGTAATCAACATCGGATACGCCGTCTCCAGCGCTCTCGCCTGCACCTGCTTCAGCACCTGCACCTGCGCCAGCTCCAGCAGCACCTTCAGGTCCACCTTGAGTCGCGTTGTACATCTCTGTAGAGGCTGCTTCCCATGCCTTGTTAAGCTCCTCTATCGCTGGGCTGATCGCTTCCAGGTCTTGCGCCTGATGAGCTGCTTTAAGCTTCTCAAGTGCTCCATTGATAGTGGTCTTATTGCCATCAGAAAGCTTGTCACCAAACTCTTTTAGCTGCTTCTCAGTTTGGAAAACGAGGCTATCCGCTTGGTTAAGCTTTTCGATTTTCTCTTTTTCTTCCTTATCTGAGCTTGCATTGGCTTCGGCTTCTTTTTTCATTCTGTCGATTTCCTCATCAGAAAGTCCGGAAGAAGCTTCAATTTTAATTTTCTGCTCTTTGCCAGTTCCTTTGTCCTTAGCGGATACATGAAGGATACCGTTGGCATCAATATCGAAAGTCACTTCGATCTGAGGAACACCTCTCTGTGCTGGTGGGATATCCGTCAGTTGGAACCTACCAATACTTCTGTTGTCCTTGGCCAATGGTCGCTCTCCTTGCAATACGTGGATGTCCACCGCTGGCTGGTTGTCAGCAGCAGTAGAGAATACCTCGGATTTCTTCGAAGGAATAGTTGTGTTTGACTCAATAAGTTTGGTGAATACTCCGCCCATGGTTTCGATACCCAAAGACAAAGGAGTCACATCCAAAAGAAGTACATCTTTTACCTCTCCTGTCAATACACCACCTTGAATGGCTGCTCCTACCGCTACCACCTCATCTGGGTTTACCCCTTTGGAAGGTTTTTTGCCAAAGAACTTCTCTACTTCTTCCTGGATTTTAGGAATACGTGTGGATCCACCTACAAGGATTACCTCATCAATATCTGATGGAGAAAGACCCGCATCAGATAGAGCCTTTTTGCAAGGATCTAAAGATCTACGTATCAAATCCTCAGAAAGCTGCTCAAACTTAGCTCTGGTAAGGTTTCTTACCAAGTGCTTAGGACCAGTCTGTGTAGCGGTAATATATGGCAAGTTGATCTCAGTAGAAGATGAACTTGATAGCTCAATTTTAGCTTTCTCAGCGGCTTCTTTTAGACGTTGAAGGGCCATCGGATCTTGCTTAAGGTCTATGGTCTCTTCTGATTTGAATTCGTCTGCTAGCCAGTTGATCACCACCTGATCAAAATCATCACCACCGAGGTGTACATCACCGTTGGTAGATTTCACCTCGAATACACCGTCACCAAGCTCAAGGATGGAGATATCAAAGGTACCACCACCAAGGTCATACACAGCGATCTTCATGTCTTGATCTTTCTTGTCCATCCCATAAGCCAATGCCGCAGCGGTAGGCTCATTGATGATACGCTTTACTTCCAATCCAGCGATTTGACCGGCTTCTTTTGTCGCTTGTCTTTCTGCATCGTTGAAGTAAGCGGGTACGGTGATCACCGCTTCTGTTACTTCTTGTCCCAGAAAATCCTCTGCTGTTGACTTCATTTTTTGAAGGATCATGGCAGACAATTCCTGAGGAGTATATGATCTGTCTCCGATTTTTACGGCTACAGTGTCATTTGATCCTTGTTCTACTTTATATGAAGCATGTTTCTTCTCGTCAGATATTTCGGAGAATCTCTTGCCCATAAATCTCTTTACAGAAGAGATGGTGTTTGCCGGATTGGTGATGGCTTGTCTTTTAGCAGGATCACCTACCTTACGCTCTCCATTTCCATTATCCAAAAACGCAACAATGGATGGTGTGGTTCTTCTTCCTTCACTGTTTTGGATAACCACTGGCTCATTACCTTCCATTACGGCTACGCAAGAGTTGGTTGTGCCCAAGTCTATACCGATAATTTTTCCCATAACTGTTATTATTCTTATTTGATATCTTTAAATTCTTCTTTACGGAATCATAGTTATCAACTCATGTGCCAAGACAAAAAACATCTTTCATCGTGTCAGATTGGCAGCAATTATGACAGTAAAAAAATTCAAATAGGTATTTTTCTGACAGGCTTTGGCTTTTTCTGCCACCTTTGCCTGGCCTGACAGGGAGAAGGGGATTTCTTCTTCAGCCGTTAGCCCGGCCTATTTACTCCCAACTCGGAAAGCGGTCTTTGTCCTTGTCCTTGATCTTTCCTCCTCCGAATTGTATTCCAAAGCCTAAGCTAAAAAAATCACTGATTTCAGTTCCTGTAATATGGTAGGTGACGTTCATGCGGAATTTACCCGAGATCACCCCGATTCGCGGTGCCAGACCAAAATCTAAATCATGAGCCTGTCGATTGATGATGGTGCCGTCTCCTGCATCTACGATTTCATAGTCACTTCTGCGGTACATTCCTGCCATTAAGCCAATAAATGGGCGGGTGTTTTCCAGTCCAAACTGGTATTCGCCCGTCAAGGAGGCATTGCTGATCGCCTGCGCCCGATAAGTGGCTTCCTGATGATTGAAGATGGATTCTCCCTCCCCCAATATATTACTCGCTAGCTGCACTCCAATATGGAAATGGTCATTCAAGCCATAACGTGGCTCTATCAGGAACCCTCCTCCAGTGGTGAGCTTTGAGTCCGTTGGGAAGGTGAGGTTGATTCCCACATCTACCTTGAAGGGTTTATATAGGCGCTGCTCCTCCTTCTGCCCAAATGCATCTACTGCTATCACCAAAAGTAATAATAGGTATATTATTCTCGCTCTCATCTTGTTTTTGATCCTCCTTACACGTCCCCTACAGGTATTATTTACTTCTTTTAGGTTTTGGGAAGTAATATAGCATTTTTATATAAAGTGTTGATTAATGTAAATTTATTTTTTATGCTATACTTGCTTTTGCCCTCCAGGAGGGCGAAAAAAAGAAAAAGCCCAGAAATATCTTCCTGGGCTTCGTCTATTTATGAGTTGTGACTCATTAACTTCCACACATTTCACAATCATCAGGATTGTCGAGGGAGCAAGCTATAGCGTCTTGATTCTGAGATTTTACCGGCTTGTCTTCAATTTGCGCAGGCTGCGAGCTCTGAAGGTTTGATTTATCCACTGTAAATTGGATCGCACTGGTAGCGGCTTTAGACCTAAGGTAATACATCCCTGTTTTGAGACCCTTTTTCCAAGCATAGAAATGCATAGAGGTAAGTTTTCCAAAATTAGGCTCTTGCATGAATACGTTCATACTTTGAGATTGGCAGATGTATGCACCACGATCTGCGGCCATATTGATGACTACTTTCTGAGAAATCTCCCATACCGTCTTATACAGGTCCTTGATGTTTTGAGGAACATCCGGCATGTCCTGTACAGATCCATTGGCAGCGATCAATCTATTTTTCATCGTGTCTGTCCATAGGCCAAGTCTGATGAGGTCTTTCATCAGGTGCTTATTCACCACCACAAATTCTCCTGAAAGTGTTCTTCTGGTGTAGATGTTTGAAGTATAAGGTTCGAAACATTCATTATTACCCAGAATCTGAGAGGTGGACGCAGTTGGCATTGGAGCCACTAGAAGTGAATTCCTAACGCCATATTTAGCTACCTTCTCTTTCAGCTCTGACCAGTTCCATCGATTGGACTTAGGAGTCACATTCCATAAGTCAAACTGGAATTGGCCTTGAGAAACTGGAGAACCTTCGTAGGTCTCGTAGGTTCCATTGACCTTGGCTAGCTCCATGGAGGTTTCCATAGATCCATAATAGATGGTCTCGAATATATCCTCGTTCAGCTGTGCTGCTTCGTCGGAGTCAAACGGCATCCTTAAAAGGATAAAGGCATCAGCCAAACCCTGTACACCTATACCAATAGGTCGGTGACGGAAGTTAGACTTTTTGGCTTCTTCCACTGGATAATAGTTGATATCGATTACCTTATTCAGGTTTCTCGTTACCACCTTGGTGATTTCATATAGCTTCTGGTGATCAAAAGACCTCTTACCACTGCTGTCCACCTTGATGAACTTCGGTAAGGCGATAGAAGCGAGGTTACATACTGCCACTTCATCAGGAGCAGTGTATTCCATGATCTCTGTACAGAGGTTGGAAGACTTGATAGTACCTAAGTTTTTCTGGTTGGACTTGCCATTGGCTGCATCCTTATAGAGCATATACGGTGTGCCAGTCTCAATTTGAGATTCCAGCACTTCAAACCATAGCTCTTGAGCTTTGATCGTTTCTCTAGCTCTTCCTTCTTTCTCGTATTTTACATACAATTTCTCGAACTCTTCACCATAGCAATCCGAAAGGCCGGGAGCTTCGTGAGGGCAGAAAAGTGACCAATCTTCATTGGCTTCTACTCGCTTCATGAATAAATCCGAAATCCATAACGCATAGAATAAATCTCTTGCCCGCATCTCTTCCTTACCATGGTTCTTCTTCAATTCTAAGAAGTCCTTGATGTCTGCATGCCATGGTTCCAGATAGATGGCAAAGCTTCCTTTTCTCTTTCCACCACCCTGATCGACATACCTTGCGGTCATGTCAAAGTTTCTAAGCATAGGGACAATTCCGTTGGAAACTCCATTGGTGCCACGGATATAGGAACCTTTTGCTCTTACATTATGGATAGATAGTCCGATTCCACCAGCAGACTGAGATATTTTAGCACATTGCTTTAGGGTATCATAGATGCCGTCGATACTATCATCTTTCATCGTTAGCAGGAAGCAAGAAGATAGCTGCGGTTTAGGCGTACCCGCATTGAAGAGGGTAGGAGTGGCATGTGTAAACCACTTTTCGGATAGTAAATTGTAAGTTTCGATAGCGGCATCAATATCCTCTTTGTGAATACCAATGGCCACTCTCATCAACATATGTTGAGGTCTTTCTACTACTTTATCATCAAGTTTGATAAGATAACTTCTCTCCAATGTCTTGAAGCCAAAGAAATCGTAGTTGAAATCTTTTTTATAATCTATAGCTGCATCTAACTGAGCGGCATGCTTCTTTACTACACCATACACGTCAGGTGCGATCAGGGCTGCATTGTCGCCAGTCTTAGGATTTACATAAGTATAAAGCCTTTTCATGGTATTAGAAAAAGACTTACTTGTGGTCTTATGTAGGTTCGAAATAGCGATACGGGCGGCTAGAATAGCATAATCCGGATGCTGAACGGTCATGGACGCGGATACTTCAGCAGCAAGATTGTCTAGCTCAGTCGTGGTCACACCATCGTATAAGCCGTCAATCACCTTCTTGGCGACTTCGATAGGGTGTATATATCTTCCGTCTAGGTTCTCACAGAGATTCTCTATTCGGGTGGTGATTTTGTCAAATCGGACAGACTCTCTTCTTCCGTCTCTTTTAATTACTAACATGCTAACTTGGATTTTGGTGGTGATGAATAGTTAAAAGTCCTCTTCAACAGAGAACTTCGATGAATCTGAGGCATCTTTGCCCTTCATGACCCCAGCTTTTTGATAGTCGCCAACACGCTTTTCGAAGAAGTTGGTTTTGCCCTGTAGAGAGATCATGTCCATAAAATCAAACGGATTAGTACTGTTCCATACCTTCTCACAGCCTAATTCTAGTAATAGCCTGTCGGCTACAAATTCTATATATTGACACATTAAATCAGCATTCATGCCGATCAACCTTACAGGCAATGCGTCTGTAACAAATTCTTTTTCAATATTTACAGCATCCTGAATAATCATCGATACTGTTTCTTTTGGTAATGTGTTGGCCACGTGCCTAGTGTAAAGGTGACATGCAAAGTCACAGTGTAAGCCTTCGTCACGGGAGATTAACTCATTGGAGAAAGTAAGACCTGGCATTAGGCCTCGCTTCTTTAGCCAGAATATAGAACAGAATGAACCGGAAAAGAAAATTCCCTCTACTGCTGCAAATGCTATAAGTCTCTCTTGGAAGTTTCCTTCATCTATCCAACGTAATGCCCAATCTGCCTTCTTCTTTACACAATCCAAATGCTCGATGGCATTGAATAAAGTGTCACGCTCCTTGGAGTCCTTGATATAAGTGTCAATTAGGAGACTGTAGGTTTCGGAATGGATGTTTTCCATCGCAATCTGGAAGCCATAAAAGAATTTGGCCTCGGTATATTGAACCTCAGCTACGAAGTGTTCGGCGAGGTTTTCGTTTACAATCCCATCACTTGCCGCAAAAAACGCCAATACATGTGATATGAAGTGCCTCTCATCATTGGTAAGGTTCTTCCAGTCCTTGAGATCCTGACCCAGGTCAATCTCCTCTGCTGTCCAAAAACTCGCCTCTGCCTTCTTATAATATTCCCAAATGTCATCGTGCTGAATCGGAAATAAAACAAATCTGCTATTATCTCCTTGTTCTAATATAGGTTCCGGTTTTTGCATTATGTCGTTTAAGTTTTTTATTTAACTATTACTTATTATCAATTTTTAGGCCCTTAATCACTTTCTTGTAACTTTGTGACTAGGTTATTTCCTTGATGGTTTCACCACTTTTTTTCAGAGCCGTACAACAAAGATGACCAACAATTTTGTAAAAATGAAACCCCAAATCCTTAGTTACCTGGCTCATTGACCGATAGTCAAATTACGCATAATAATCTATAAACCAATAGGTAACCTATGTTAAATTAAAGTTAATATTCTATTAAAACAGCCATAATAGGCCTCCTGAGAGGGGGTGAAAAAACTTGAATTATTTTCCCACGACCCTTATTCAAGTGATTTTTGACCAATAGTCAATACTTGTATAGGGATCAAATTGGCTGATATTCAATGACTTAATTCATTATCATAGTGGAAAGCAATCAACTGTTTGATTTTCAAATTCTAAACAAATCCAAGGATTATCTGAAATATTATTAATTGTGTCAAAATGCCTCAGGCTCTAGCAACTGCTCTTTCCTTATTGGTGGAATCTAGCCATAAGCTACCCACTTCTCCGGCGTTAGCTTAGGCCATGGCTTATCTTGGTTTGCCTTATCAGTCTGAGACAGTCGGAAGGACTGAAAAACGATTTATTTCCTTAAGCCTTATGGTTTACCTGACCTGTACCAGCAGAGGCAATGCCTGACAGAGATTAGAATCGTTACCCGCCTACCCGCAACTGGCAGTAATCTGGGGTTTATTCTATATAGGTAGAGATGGAGTACACATATATATATAGTAAGAAATAGCCCCCTGCCCTTAGAGACCAAAGGGTAGGGCGGGTCATGGATAAAGGCAGGCATATAGGTAGAGTTTAGGGGTAAATGCTTGTTTATGAAGGAACTGTGTCGTACTTTTGCAGGCTAATATATCAGCGGGTATGGGGGGTGATTTGATGAATTTCATTAATATTTATAAGTGAAAGTTTTTACTTATAAAAAAGCTCCGTATATTTGCACCTCAAAATTTGATAAAAGTTCTTAGTATGTACGCAATAGTTAACATAGCAGGAAAGCAGTTCAAAGTAACTAAAGATCAGTACGTTTATGCACCTAAGTTGCAAGGCGATATTGACGCTTCCGTTGAGTTCGATCAAGTATTGTTGGCAGATGACAACGGTACCATATCGGTAGGAGCACCATTATTATCAGGTGCTACGGTGACAGGAAAAATTCTTGGCCACGTAAAAGGTGACAAAGTAATCGTCTTCAAAAAGAAAAGAAGAAAAGGTTACAAAAAGAAAAACGGTCACAGACAAGAGTTTACTAAATTACTTATTGAAAACATCGCACTGTAATTATTTACAGTCTAAAACATTACAATTATGGCTCACAAGAAAGGTGTAGGTAGTTCTAAAAACGGTAGAGAATCCCATAGTAAGCGTCTTGGTGTGAAGAAATTCGGTGGAGAAGCTGTAATTTCTGGAAACATCATCGTAAGACAAAGAGGAACCAAACATCACGCTGGACTTAACGTGAAAGTTGGTAAAGACCATACTTTGTTCGCTGTAGCTGATGGCAACGTGGAATTCAAAAAAAGACATGATGGTAGATCTTATGTAAGTGTAGTTCCTGCAGAAGCATAAGATTTTAACAATATTTGTTATTACAAAAAAAGCCGTCTCCTTTATTGGGGACGGCTTTTTGTTGTTTTACTCTTCTTGATTTTTGAGGATTATAGCCCTATCCGTATCTACTGTAATAGCGCTTCCCGATCGCATATAGGATTTTATGGTTCTTTCTGTCCGCTTTATAATTAGATCCATGGATCATAATTTTTTAGAGAGTGAAATTAGGGAATGGTCCCACCACTTGGTGAGAGTGTATTCGGCGTGCTTTAAATTTCCCAATTTTTGTACCTGCTGAGCAGCTCATACTCTGATCTGAGTTTTTCTTTTTACTCAGTCATGATTGTAAATCCACCTCACTCGTTATTTGAGTTGTTTATTTACGATAATGAGATGTTTGTTTCTTTTTTACTTGTTTTATTTTAATTTTTATTGTTCATTGCAATTGTTATTCAACCATATAATAAAATAGCAGACCAGCAAGTATCATTAGCGTACCCGAATAAGGACTGATAATTCGATTTGCATATTGGAATTGATAGAACGAAAAGCTTTGTAAATCGAAAGTAGGCTTTGGCATCAATATTGTTAAAATGCCTAACTGATTTAGATCAAGATTTTATTTTTTCATTACTATGTTGGTGATTTTTTTATTCTCGTGTTGATTAACGTCAGAAGGGATACATGTGTGGTGTATCCCTTTCTTTTTGTCCACCCAGTGGATATAAAATAGCCCTTTCAAAATCCTTCTCATTTCCTTTACATCTTATATCCGACCCTCTTCCATATGATTTCTCTATAGTTTTCGAGTCTAGCGATACTAAGGATTTACCGCCTTGTCCTATATATTAATGTTTGTTTTTGGTAAATAATATCTGAAATACCACAGGGAATTCTGAGTGCAATCATTTATCATTCAATAAACTTGTTTGTTTAGGTAAGAAAAAATACATTTATCTTTGGCGAACTTAACACAATAAATAAAAGTAAAGAATAGAAGTCTCTTCTAGGGTATTGCTCAGAAGGCAATGGATAAATAGTACGTCCAGAAGCAGGGTTTCCTGGCAGAGAATCTAGCCTTGCAGGGTACCTTACAATTTTTATTAATTATTAAATAGGCTTTCCTCCCTTATCTTTGGGAGCAAGCTTAAGCAGAAGTCATGGCCTGTAAGCAATGGCAATAGGTATTAAGAATTATAATTATAAAACTAAATTTCTTTTAGTGGGTTTATACTATCTATTGACCCACCTAAAAAATTAAACAACCCAAGTATGAAAAAATCTAGTTTTTTGGCATTGGCCTTTGCTGGAATGTTGTCAGTGCCAGCAATAGCCCAAAACTCCATTGAATTCAAGGAGTTTACGCTAGACAACGGGCTGCATGTGATCATGCATAAGGACAATACCACGCCTATCGTGGTCACCTCAGTTCTCTATCATGTAGGATCAAAGAATGAGGATCCGGAGAGAACAGGCTTTGCCCACTTCTTTGAGCATTTATTATTTGAAGGAAGTGAGAATATTGGCAGAGGTGAATATATGAAGAAAATCCAATCTGAAGGAGGCACGCTCAATGCCTATACCAGCAATGATATCACCTATTATTACGAGACGCTTCCGTCCAATAAGTTGGAAATAGCTCTATATATGGAAAGTGAACGAATGCTGCATGCCAAGATTGATCAGATCGGCGTGGATACCCAAAGAGAAGTGGTGAAGGAAGAGAAGCGCCAGCGCTATGACAATCAGCCGTACGGGACGATTTTGCCTGAGACCCTCTTAAGAGCTTATTCGGAGCACCCATACCAATGGGCCCCTATCGGCTCACTCGATCACCTAAACGCGGCTTCTTTGCAGGAGTTTATGGATTTCTATAAGGAGTTTTATGTACCGAATAACGCCACACTGACGATAGCCGGAGATATAGATTATAAGCAAACGGAGGAATGGGTGAAGGAGTATTTTGCTGATATTCCTAAAGGACAGAAGGAAATCTATCGCCCAAGTATAGTGGAGCCTAAGAAGACGGCGGAAATTAGAGATGTGATCTATGATAATATCCAGATTCCAGCAGTTATCCAAGCGTATAATTTACCTCCTAAAACCGATAAGGATTCCTATGCCATGGATATGTTGAGTACCTACCTTACTGGTGGCAACTCCTCCCTGATGACCAAAGAGCTGGTCGATAAGCAGCAGAAGGCGTTGGCGGTGGCAGCTATTCCTCTAGATTTGGAAGATGGTGGTATTTTCATCATGTATGGAATCGCCAATATGGGCGTACAAGCCGAAGACTTGGAAAAAGAAATTGATGTACTAATCAGACAGGTTCAGCAGGAGGGAGTTTCTGAGGAGGATTTTCAGAAACTTCAGAATATTATTGAAAATGATGTGGTGAGTGGTAATTCCTCTTTGGATGGGATCGCAGGGAACCTGGCTCAGTCCTATGTTTTTTATGGAAATACCAATCAGATCAATATGGAGCTAGAAAAATACAGAGAAGTGACCCGTGATGACTTGAAGAGGGTTGCGAATAAGTATTTAACTCTTGATGGCAGAGTTGTTTTATATTATTTGCCTAAACCTGCAGAATCGAAGCAGTAATTTTGAACCCTGATTAAGAACAGACTCATGAAAAAGATACTTATATATTTTATGTTTTGCATGGCCATATCGGCTGTGAGTATGGCTCAGGTGGATAGGAGCAATTATCCTGAACCTGGACCGGCACCGACCATTGAGCTGGATGATCCAGCGACCTTTACCTTGGATAATGGTCTTAAGGTTTTTGTAGTGGAAAATCACAAGCTACCACGCGTGACTTTTTCTCTGGTCATTGATAGAAAACCAATACTTGAAAAGGATAAAGCAGGTATGACCGGCTTCGTTGGTCAGATGCTGATGGCGGGGACGACCAATAGAACCAAAGAAGAATTAGATGAAGAGGTAGATTTCATTGGAGCTACCTTGCGCGCGGGCTCTACTTCCATGTATGGCTCCTCGCTGAAGAAGCACCAAGAAAAGATATTGACCTTGATGTCAGATGTGATGTTTAACCCGGTCTTCCCTGAGGAGGAGCTCGACAAGCTAAAGAAGCAGTCGCTAACTGCGCTAGCTACAAGCAAGGATAATCCTGATGCCATAAGTAGCCGATTGGCAGCTAAGCTGGATTTCGGAGCGGATCATCCCTATGGAGAAATAGAAACTGAAGCTAGTTTGCAGAATGTGAATGTCAATGATATCAGAGAGTATTATGAAACTTACTTTAAGCCTAATATCTCTTATCTGGCCATCGTGGGCGATATTACCAAAGAAGAAGCAGAGAAAGTAGTGAAAGCTCATTTTTCTGGATGGGAAAAGGGTGAAGTATCTCAAAAGGATGTTCCAATTCCTGCCTCACCAGAGGGACGTCAGGTCGCCTTGGTTGATCGGTCATCCTCTGTTCAGTCGGTGATCAATATCACCTATCCGGTGGAGATGAGCATTGATAATCCTGACTACCTAAAAGCCCGTGTATTGAATTATATCCTGGGTGGTGGATCTTCTTCACGACTATTTATGAATCTTCGGGAAGACAAGGGATACACTTATGGCGCATACAGTAGCATTGGCACTGATCGATATGTGACTAGTTTCTCCGCAGAAGCCTCGGTACGTACAGAAGTCACCGACTCAGCAGTAAATGAATTAGTAAGCGAGATTGCAAAAATCAAGGCTTCAGGAGTTACAGCGCATGAGCTGGAATCTGCCAAAGCCAGTTTGAGTGGTAGTTTTGGTCGATCGCTGGAGAGCCCATCGACTTTAGCCAATTTTGCTATAAATATTGAGCGATATGGTCTGCCAAAGGATTTCTATAAGACCTATTTGCAGCGTTTAAGTGCACTTTCGGTAGAGGATATCAATGCCGCAGCGTCGAAGTATATTCACCCGGATAATATGTATATAACTGTGGTGGGCAATGGCGCTGAGATCAAAGATAAGCTGGAAGCTATAGGGGCCGTTCAGGAATATGATATCTGGGGTGATCCTGCTCGTGAGATGGAGATGGTGGATGCTGATATGACGGCCGAAAAAGTCATCTCAAACTATCTGACAGCCATAGGAGGTCAGGAGGCTGTGGAAGCTATTAAGACGGCAAAAGTTGTGATGAATGCGGAGATCCAAGGTCAGAAAATCAAAATGACTTCTTACCATGATGAAGCAAAAAGTCGCTATGCTCAGACCGTAGAGATGTTAGGGAATGTGGTATCGACCACCACCTTGGCCGATAATAAAGGAAAGATCTCAGGGATGGGCCAGGAAAAAGAGCTTACCGACGAGCAATTTGAAGAAGTGAAAATGAATATGTTTGTCTTTCCCGAAGCTCACTATGAGTCCTTGATGTACACCTTGACACTGGATGGGGTGAAGGATGTGGATGGACAGGATGCCTATAAGGTGATCGTGAATAATCCTACTGGGGCGACCACGGTGAACTATTACAGTGTGGAGTCTGGCCTGAAGATAAAGAGTGAAAATGAAAAAACAGGCGATATCAATTATAATGACTACCAAGAGCGCCAAGGGATACGCTATCCAATGAGCATGGTGGTGAAGACGTCCATGATTCCAATGCCACTCAATACCACAGTGGAGAGCCTGGAACTGAATGTGGAAATGAATGATGAAAATTTTAAATAATTAATAAATATGAAGAAGGTGATTTTCACAATGACTGCGGCGCTGATGATCAGCTCAGTGCAGGCAAAGGAGGGGTTTGAGTATAATTCAGCGACTATAGAATACCGCCAGGAGGCGACCGTGAAGTCTGTGGTGGATAAGTATATAAAAGCCGCAGGAGGCTTAGAAAGAGTTTCTGCTATTAAAAACATGCAGATGACCATGGAGACCGAAATCCAAGGTATGAAGTTGATCGTCAAATCAGTGACGGATCAGGAAAATAACAGGCTGCTCAATGTCACTGAAATGAATGGTGACCAAGTAGCAAAGACCATCATCAAGGATGGTAAAGGTAAAATCATAAGTATGGGGCAAGAGCAGGCTTTGACTGAAGACCAGTTGAAGACCATGAAGAGCCAAACCTATGTGTTTCCAGAGCTTTATTATGAAGATCTGGGCTATACCGTTACCTACGCTGGTTTAGAGGAAGAGGAAGGCGTGAAATCCCATAAGTTATTGATCGAGGATGGGAATGGAACCGAAACCTACGAATATTACAGTGAAGAGACCGGTTTGAAAATCAAGACCGTTTCTGAGCTTGCGGGCACCATCGAGTACCTGAATTACGAAGAAAGAGAAGGACTGATGATTCCTACCAAAATGGTTATTTCCAATTCCATGATGCCTATGCCTATGGAGGCTTTCATTCAGACGGTGAAATTCAATCAGGAATTGACAGACGAAATGTTTGAATAATCACTGCTTTGCCGAATTTTCAAAGTGTCAATTGAAGGATTTTGAAAAGAGGCAATTCGTGATTACCATCTAAGAAAAGGGCTGCGGATTATTGATCTGCAGCCCTTTTTATGTTTATTACCAGTTGGGATGCTCACTCATCCAATGGTCCATGGAAAACTTGCCTGAGCCATAAAATAAGAATACACACAAGAGAATCAGTACTGATAAAGAAAGCTCAAACTCCAGATTATTGGAAGCTGAAAGGAATCCTGAATTGATATTGATAAAGAACACCGCTCCCAGTAGTATGGGGATTTGGAAGATAATCGCAAATCGGGTCAATAGGCCAGTGGCGATCATAATACCTCCTACCAGGTGTGCAAAAGCGACATAATGAGCTAACGCCAAATTGAAGAACTGCAAATCATTATTGCTCATAAGCTCCATTAAAGCCCCTGTATTAGAAATGAACAAAATCCCCTTATAAAATATAAATAGTCCAAGCGCAATTCGAATAAAGTCAATCCATCGAGGATGATGACTATCCGCCCACATTTCTAATTTTGTGATGTATTCCATGGCTTTTGGGTTTAGAATTGGAAATTTAAATGAAAACTCACTCCACAGAGATTCCCCTGTAAAGAAAGCGTTCAGTTAATTTACAAAATTAAACTCTTATATCATTGCTATTCAAAGGGATATGTTTTTTACTTTTGCCATAATGCCCTTTTTTCGTTTATAGGTCCATCGATGAGTAGATATTCATGATAATAAACCTCCGAAGAAGTGGGGAGCTGGAGTTGAATGTGTCTTCCATAGCGCAATACCTCCATAGAGAGGTCCTCAGAGATGGCGGTTGCCTCTGAGAAAGCTTCTCCATTTACAGTGGTGATGATATCCCCCTGCATCAATAGTTTGTAAGCAGGAGACTGCGGATGGATTTTCAGGACCTGGCCCTCAGCAGAGATTTTCAGGCCATAAGAGGAAGCCCAACGATCTGGATGAGCTTGAATTTTCAAGCTAATATTTAAACTATCTAAACCCGTGCAGAGCTGGGGTAAAATATCGTCGGTCCCATAAATAAACTTATCAAAAAACTGGTCTATCGTCCGGTCATCCCGATAGGCCTTGGAAACAATCTGCTTAAAATCCTCCATGGAATAGCCTTGATTTACCTTGCCATAATTCTCCCACATAGACTTCATCACCTGCTCCAGCGAGCTACCCTGTTCCAGAAGCATCAGATCAAGCGTAATGGCCAGGAGGGCGCCACGATTATAAATACTGACCTTACGGTCGGGAATACCCTGCTTATACCCATCCAGCCAAAGGTCAAAGCTGGATTCCGCGATGGAGTAGTTCTGCCAGCCATAAGCCTCAAATTCTCGCTGCAGCTGGGCTTCCATATTTTTCAGGTAGTCACGGAGGGAGAAATAGCCAGATTTCAAAAGGTATAAATCACCCAAATAAGTAGTGACACCTTCCGCCACAAATCCTGTGTCGAAATATACCTCTTTGCTAAAATCATAGGGAAGCATTTCTACTGGTCTGATTCTACAGACATTCCAAAAGTGGTATAATTCATGGCAACTCACGCCAAACAGTTCGTCGATTTGGTCTTTTTGGCTTAATGATTTGGCCGGGCCAAAGGTAATCACCGTGGAATGCTGATGCTCCACACCATGATAATGCTTATAAGGCAGCAGTTGGTATAGGAAATGATAATCGGTGGAGGGGAATTCTCCGAAAGCTTCAATCTGTCGCTTAGTAAACGCTTCAAATTGATTAATTAATGTGGGGACATCAAAATGAATTTCGCCCAAAAACCACAGGTGGAAATTGCTATTAGCGACTTGATAGCTATAATGCTGAAGGTGGCTGGAGGCAATGACCGGGCTATCCACCAGATGTTGGAAGTCCCTTGCGGTAAATTGATGGAGTGCAGTTCTAGGGAGGGCGGTGGCGATTTCCATTTCCGCAGGCAGCTCAAAGTCTATGGCTATAGGCATAGTTTCCCTTCCAGAGATGGAGTAAATGCAGTTGATAAAATTCAGGTACAATTGCTGATCATCAGACCAGGATCCACCGGCATCCATTTGGGAAGCATGGAATTCATAGCTTATGGAATAGAGGCCTTCCTGAGGGGCGTGAAATTCCCATCTATTTTTACTAATTTTTTTTGAGGGGATATTTTTATTTAGGAAGGAGATTTTGAAGCCTCTAATTTTTTGAGCGTAATCGGTTATTTCGTACCTTCCAGGCCTCCAAGAGGGGAGCGTGAGGCTTATCTTCTCGTCTTTTTGGCAGATAAGGCTAAGCTGGAGCTGGACAAATTGGCTTGCGGGATTATTTCTAGAGATCAGATATTTCATATAGTTTGGTGCTTTGCTTTAAACAAAAGTAAGCCACTGATTTGTAAATAAAAAAAACGTAGTTATCTTTGCAGTCCTTTTCGGATGTTACTGAAAAAGGGAAATAAGAAAAGCGGTAAAAAAAGTATTCATAAGTCAGTAGTGAAGGCGTAAGAGAATGCTAACGGCATTTAGGTTACTCGGTCAGCTGGTTAAAAATTAAACGATCATGAAAAGAACATTCCAACCTTCTCGCAGAAAAAGAAGAAATAAGCACGGATTCAGGGAGAGAATGGCGTCTCCTAATGGTAGAAAAGTACTAAAGGCCAGAAGAGCTAAAGGTAGACATAAGCTATCTGTATCTTCTGAGAAAACACTTAAGAAGTAATTCGTTTTGCCTTTTGATGCCTTGCTCAATATGAATTATAGGCTTCCAAAGAATGAACGATTACATTCTAAAAAGTTAATAAAGGAACTTTTTGATAAAGGTTCCTCTTTTTTTTTATATCCATTTAAGGTTATAAGCCTGGACCAACCTGAAGCGACTGTGAATCAGGTACTTTTTTCTGTGTCCAAAAGAAAACACCGCAAGGCAGTGAGCAGGAATCTCCTCAAGCGGCGGATTCGTGAAGCCTACAGGCTTAATAAATCCTTGTTGCAAGATGGCAAAAGCGGGAAAAAAGTAATAGCTTTCGTGTATGTGTCATCTGATATAGAGGATTTCCCTACCATTCAAAAGAAAATCCAGAAGGTCCTCGTTAAGCTTACAGATGGGTCTAAAAAAAACATCAAGGATAATGAAGAATAGAACTAAAATAGCAGCTTTTTTTGTGGCGCTAATTGTAGCTGGCGGATTATTGGTTTCATTTACCACCAAAAACGATAAGCTTTTCCTTATTGCCAAAAACCTGGATATTTTCGCCTCGCTCATACGAGAGCTAGATTCCTTTTATGTGGATGAAATAGACCCTGATGAGCTCGTGACCGTCGGTATCAATGCCATGCTGCAAAAGCTCGACCCTTATACCACTTATATTCCTGAGGAAGAATCGGAAGATTTCAGAACCATGACCACTGGTGAGTATGGTGGTGTGGGCGCCCTTATAGGTAATAGGCTTGGGAAGAATATGATTTTAATGCCTTATAAAGACTTTCCTGCCGAAAGCTCAGGCCTTAGGATCGGGGATGAGCTGCTTACTGTGGATACCACAAATGTGATAGACCTGGCCACCTCGGATATTTCTGCCCTGCTAAAAGGCCCTGCCAATACAGAGGTCTCCGTTAAGGTAAAGCGTAATCAGGATACCCTCACCTTTGATATTACCCGAAGGAAAATCGTCATCGGCAATGTGCCATATTATGGCATGATCAATCAGGAGGTAGGCTATATCAAGCTCTCCGACTTCACTACTAATGCAGGGGATGATGTTCGCAAAGCCCTTATCCAGTTAAAGGAAAAGGGAGCTAAGAAATTAATTCTGGATATCAGAGATAATCCAGGAGGGATCCTAAATGAAGCCATTGATATAGTAGGTCTTTTTATTCCTAAAGGAAAAGAAGTGGTGCAGACCAAAGGTAAGCTTGAAGATGCTAATACCACCTATAAAACCAATAGCTCGCCGGTGGATAAGAATATTCCAATAGCAGTGTTAGTAAATGAACGCTCCGCCTCCGCCTCGGAGATCGTCTCTGGCGCTCTCCAGGATTATGATCGTGCAGTATTGGTGGGGAGGAAGACCTTCGGAAAAGGCCTAGTCCAAAGTACCGTGCCACTTTCATATAATGCTCAGGTGAAAGTCACCACGGCCAAGTATTATATCCCAAGTGGGAGGTGTATTCAGGAGTTGGATTATAGCCATCGTGATGACCTTGGGAATGCCACCACCATGGCGGATTCATTAAGGCAGAAATTTTCCACCAAAAATGGCCGAACCGTTTATGATGGGGAGGGGATTATGCCGGATGAAATAGTAGAGGCCAAAAGCTACGCACCTATTACCTATAGTTTGGTCGCAAGAAGCCTTGTGTTTGAGTTTGTAAATGACTTCTATTATCAGCATGAGTCCATTCCTTCACCCAGGGAATTTGAGGTGGATGATAAGATGTATTCGGAATTTGTGAATTGGCTAGATGGGAAAGAATATGATTATATCACAAGAGTAGAAAAGACCATTGAGGATCTGGAGGCTTATGCCAAGGAGGAGAAGTATTTTGATGATATCAAAAATGAGATTGATTCCCTAAAGAAAAGCGTAAGCCATAATAAGGAGCAAGATTTGATATCTTTCAAAGAGGAAATTAGAGAAGCGATCAAGGATGAGGTAGTTTCAAGGTATTATTATGAGGGAGGGGTGATAGAGGCTTCATTAGATCAGGATGCCGAGATAGCTAAGGCGGTGGAGATTCTCCAGTCCACTTCAGAGTACCATTCTATCCTTGATCCTAGACATGCTTCTAAGTAATCGTTCAGGCAAGGTATAGGGATACCTTGGTGATCGTGTAGGAGGAATCCTTAAAATGATATTGAAGATATTTTCATGAAACTCCTTCCTGATATTTTGTTTAGGGAGGAGTTTTTTACTTTTGGTGCGTTCAGTGTTTGTATATAGAAAAAATAAAGAGATATGGGATTAATATTGTCTATAGAAACTGCTGTGTCTGTATGCTCAGTAGCGGTGCATAAGGATGGGCAGCTGGAAGGTCTGTTGGAGGTGCATCAAGCCAATATCCATGCGCAGAAATTGCTACCTCTGATAGACAGTTTATTGACAGGTCTGGGGCTTACTGTGAAGGAGCTGAGTGCTATTGCTGTCTCAGAGGGTCCTGGGTCCTATACGGGGCTAAGAATAGGAGTGTCCACCGCAAAGGGACTGGCATTTGCTCATGGCTTGCCCTTGATAGGAGTGGGGACGCTGGAAGGCCTGGCTCAGAGGGCCAGACCTTTTTTGGAGGAGGGGGATGTGGTGATCCCCATGATAGATGCTAGAAGGATGGAAGTGTATGCCAAGGTAGTCGATGCAGCACTTCAGGAACTCGAGCCATTGGCACCAGTTATAATAGATGAAAATTCCTTCGCTGAATACCTGGCAGTAGGAAGGGTATTCTTTGTGGGGGATGGAGTAGCAAAGGTTCAGGAGGTATTAAGGCATGATCATGCCCGATATTTACCACTTACCAATTCAGCAGTGGCTATAGGTGAATTGGCATTTGAGAAATATAAAAAGGGGCAATTTGTGGATCTTGCTTATTTTGAGCCGAACTACTTGAAAGAATTTAAGGTTTTAAAGTCGAAGAAAAATCCATTAGCACAATGACTGAGATAATAAATAGAGTAGCGAATAGCCCATTGGTGACGATAGACCTAGAGGAATTATATGTTCCGGGGGAAAGAGCGGTATTTGATTTGAAAGAATATTTGTTTCAAGGCTTAGTTCTTAGGGAGAAGGATTTCCGGAAGGCCTTAAAGGAGATGAGCTGGGAGGAGTATGAGGGGAAGCTGGTAGCGGTGACCTGTAGTACTGATGCGATCATCCCTACTTGGGCTTATATGTTGGTGGTTTCCTATTTGGAGGGAGTGGCTAAGGAGCTAGTGGTAGGAGATTTAGATGGTTTGGAGCAGGCTTTATTTCAGAAGGCGCTTATGGGTTTGGATGTAATGGAGTATAAGGATAAGCCGGTGGTGGTAAAGGGCTGCAGTAAATTACCTGTTCCAATGTATGCTTATGGTCAAATCACTAGGGTTTTGAAGGGGATTTCGAAGTCTATCATGTATGGAGAGCCATGTAGTACGGTGCCGATTTATAAGAAGCCAAAAGAATAATGAATTTTATTTTCCTTGAAATGAGGAATTTATGACTAAAGTAGGCAAAAAGTTTAGCGGGTATTTGGCAGTTTTAAAAAAGAGCCTTATGTTTGCATTCCCATTCGGAAACAAGGTAACAAAAGGTTGCTTTGGGAAGTTGACAGCAGATAAGTAAGGTGGAAAAAAGATCGAAAAAAATTAAAAATTTCTTTTGGTTTTTAAAAATAAACCTCTCATATTTGCACTCGCTTTCAGGGTAAAGCCTGAAACAAGTCTCTAAAATGTTAGAGAAAAAGTTCATTGAAGTACTGTAAGACGAGATATAAATAGATCGGTAAGGAACAAGAAGTGTTTTGTTTTTAAAACAACTTCGTCAATAATAATAATACTTTACAATGGAGAGTTTGATCCTGGCTCAGGATGAACGCTAGCGGCAGGCCTAATACATGCAAGTCGAACGGTAGTCTTGATTTATCAAGATGAGAGTGGCGCACGGGTGCGTAACGCGTATGCAACCTACCCTTTACAGGGGGATAGCCCGGGGAAACCC
>NZ_KB890755.1:196787-399560 GCF_000373245.1 Echinicola pacifica DSM 19836 | reverse complement strand
GACTGGGTGATGTTTGCCAATAGCATGACGATCATCTCCCACCCGGCAGAGCTGCTGGCTTTCATGCAGCAGCTGGCCGATGATAAGGTAGGGATTNTGAATTCTGCCGTGTTCCAGTCGGGCTTTTTGGTAGGCGGTGACTATTATGATTATAAGTTGATGCAGCGGGATAGCCCGGAGAATATAGCGAAGTTTGACTGGCGGGATCGTTTTTTTGCTGCCTGNAAGGACTTTGGGATCACNCCGGCTCATGCCTGCGTGCAGTTTGGCCTGTCGGCACCTGGGGTGACGAGTGTGGCGCTGAGCACNACGGAGCCAGAAAAAGTAAAGCGCAATGTGGACTCCACGCAGCAAAGCCTACCGGCAGAGTTTTGGTCGGAGCTCCATCAGCGGGGCTTGCTGCATGANCATAGCCCTCTGTAATAGGGAGATTATGAGACGAAATAGCCAAAAAAGAAGAAAAAACTAATTATCAATATACCCTTAAAAGAACGATGAATAACCAATCAAAAACCGCCTTGGTGTCAAAGGCCACCCTCTGGCCTTTTATATTGCTGACGAGCCTTTTTATGCTCTGGGGCCTGGCCAATAATATGACCGATACGCTGCTGGCCGCCTTCAAGAAGATATTGAGCATGAGCGATACGCAGACCAGCTGGATCCAGATGGCCTTCTATGGCGCTTATTTCTGCCTGGCCCTACCTGCNGCGATCTATATCAAGAAATATACCTATAAGTCAGGTGTGCTATTGGGCTTAGGCCTGTTTGCGGTGGGCGGCTTGCTGTTTTATCCGGCGAGCATCATGATGTCGTATGGCTTCTTCCTGTTTGCNCTGTATGTATTGGCCGGAGGCCTGTCCATCCTCGAGACNGCCGCAAACCCCTATGTACTGGTGATGGGCCCGGAGGAGTCGGCCACCCGCCGCCTCAACTTGGCGCAGTCGTTTAACCCGGTGGGTTCGATCGTAGGGGTCTTGCTGAGTAAGTTTTTTATCCTTTCTCAGCTGAATGTCGCCGAGGCAGATGAGCGAAGTAAGATGACGCTGGAGCAGCTGGATCAGATCCGCCAGTCGGAGCTGGATGCGGTGATGAGTACTTATGTAGGAGTGGCCTTCTTCCTGGTNGTGATGTGGCTGATCATCAAGTTTACCAAGATGCCAAAAGCCTCTGGAGATGGCCTGAACGACTCGCTAAGCAATGGNTTCAAGCGACTCTTTGCCAACAAAAACTATGTNTATGGNGTGCTATGCCAGTTTTTCTATGTGGGTGCNCAGATCGGGGTATGGTCCTATACGATCCGCTATATCATGCTGGAGCTGCAGCTCAATGAGAGCGATGCCTCGGATTATTATCTNGCGGCCATTGTATTATTTACCGCGAGTAGATTTATATTTACCGCACTGATGAAATATGTACGTCCAAGCCTGCTGATGGCCTTGTCGGCGATCGGCGCGATCTGCTTGACGCTGGTGGTGATCCTNGCTGGTGGNATGGTAGGCGCAATAGCCTTNGTATGTGTATCGGGCTGTATGTCGCTTATGTTCCCGACGATCTATGGCCTAGCAGCCGAAGGCTTAGGTCAGGATACGAAGCTTGGCGGCTCGGGCCTGATCATGGCGATCCTCGGAGGAGCAGTGTTCCCGGTGATCCAAGGGTACGTTTCGGATAGTCTGGATAGCATCCACTTGTCCTTCTTCATCCCGATCTGCTGCTATATGGTGGTGGTAGCCTATGGCTTCTATCATTATAAGCATAAGAAGGAAATCCCAGCTATGGCTTCTCATGGATAATTAATCCAGGATTTGATTAAAAATATAGAAAGGCAAGGACTAGCAAACAGCTATTATCCTTGCCTTTTTTTATAGTATTTAGTGGAGAATATTGATTCAGGTGATGGGCGATTTGGTGAAGGGCCACCTTCTGCATTCCATATATCAAATGGCCTTAATGTCCTGTAGCAAAGTATTGCTATAGGAGATAAGGAATCTTAAGTTGGGCTGCTCCCCGACGTGAAGTAACTTAAGTTTCTGGAAAAGGCCATCGAGGAAGAGGAAGCTGTTAGGAAAGGTGAATTGCTTTTGGCGCAAGCCATATCTTCTATACGCCCTACAGAATGCGATCGGGGAGGATCGACTGGTCTGAGGAGGGATATAGGGGAAGGATATTTATTTTTGGCGCAAGCCAAATAATAGGAAAGGGGAGGATGAAAAGAAAATAGGTTAGAAAGATTTGATTAGATTTAAATATGAAAAAGTCGATTTATGGATTTGCAATCGTGGCCTTGACTCTTACGGCTATGAGGGCTGGGCATGCTCAGGATCAGCTGAATGTTTTGACAGACGAATTTATTTTCACCAATGCTCCCTTCAAAGAGTGCCATGCTTCCACTTTGGTGGAGCTCGAGGATGGTCGTATGATGGCTGCCTGGTTTGGCGGGGAATATGAGCGGCATGCCAATGTGGCCATTTGGACCTCGGTGCTGGAGGAGGATGGCTGGTCTGCGCCGCAGCAGGTGGCAGACGGACGCGTGAATGACAGCCTAAGTTATCCGACCTGGAACCCTGTGCTTTTTCAGATGCCTGGAGGCCGCTTGGGTTTATTCTATAAAGAAGGGCCTTCTCCGCAGGAGTGGTGGGGAAACTATATCAGCAGCAGCGATTCGGGATTGACCTGGAGCGCTCCCAAAAAACTCGCTGATGGCTTCTATGGTCCCATCAAAAATAAGCCTATTCTCCTGGAAGATGGCAGTATCCTGGCCCCTTCGAGCGTGGAGGATGAGGATGGCTGGCGGGCACATATAGAGATTTCTGAGGATGGCGGGGATACATGGGAATTTGTTCCTATAGACCATGAAGGGGATTTTGATGTTATCCAGCCGAGTATTTTGGTCCATGAGGATGGGCGACTGCAGGTCCTGTGCAGAAGCAAGCAGGATAAGGTGATCACCGCTTGGTCGGAGGACAATGGCCGTTCCTGGTCTGCGCTTGAAGCCACAGAGGTGATGAACCCTAATAGTGGGACGGATGCTGTGACCTTGGCGGATGGCAGGCACTTACTGGTATATAATCCCGCCGAAAGTGGCCATAGCTGGTCCGATGGACGGACAGAATTGCGCTTGGCCATTTCGACTGACGGCTTAGCGTGGAAGGATATTTATACTCTGGTAAAGGAGAGCTCGGGCGAATATAGCTATCCCGCAATCATTCAATCGCAGGATGGCCATATTCATATTAGTTATACCTGGGATCGAAAAAGAATTAACTATTTAGAACTCGAGTTGGAAGGGCAATAACAAACATTAAGGTACGGGCAGGGATTTTAGCCTGGTATTGCGGGATTATCTTCCATTGAAAAAAGTTTAAATAAGGAGGCTAAACTCGCTCGGAGCTAGCCTCCTTTTCTCGTTTATCCCGACTACTGTCGGGTGTACTTATTGGCGCAACCTTCAATGCATGGGTAGTATATGGTGATGAGGTCCTTTTCAAGTATCAGCTTAATATCAATATTAGCTTCTTTTCCCTTGCAAATGGCCACCATAATGGTGGTATCACTCACTGAATAACTTCCTGAGCTTATGCCCTCATCCGATGGATAAATATCACAGATATCTCCCTTGCTGGTGAAGCTCCCATCGTTAAAGAAAGTAATTTGCTTATTGCTGTTTACATCCACATAAACTCCACTACCATCTCCCGGGTCCACATACAGGCTGGTAAGCTTCCAATTGCCTACCAACACATTGGAGGGTATTTCCTTTTCTTTGCCACATGCATTAAGAATAAGTAGGCATGAAAATAATACTAGTAATTTTTTCATAATTTATGGAGTTTATTGATAAAAGAAATGAGTTTTATTTGACTCTAAACCCATACGAACTAATGGCATATTATGTCACAGTTAAATAATAATTTATATTTGGACAAATAAAACGAAGATATTTTGGTAGGCGGATTCTTCCCTTAAGAGGCCATCATGGATCTGGAATGATGAGGCAGCCAGCCTCTAAGCTGACTGCTACGAGGCCATAGGCTCAGCTCGATGGCTAAGGAAAAGGCGGTTTCAACTTGATAAACCATAACGAAATTCATAAAAAGTTAATAAGTGTAAATAATACAAATAATATTTTTAAATTAGGGTTCTTATTGAGGGGAAGTGGCAGATACGGGAGGGGCTAAGGAGATTTGGCAGACAGCCAGGTTTGACGTTCATTCGCTGTATGAGCTTATTATTTAAGGTTTTAAAAAGAATTCAGCAGGTAATATGAGTAAATATCAAGAGTTAAAAAGGGAGTGTTACGAAGCTAATATGGAACTGCCAAAATTAGATCTGGTGGTATATACCTTCGGAAATGTAAGTGCTGTAGATCGGGATCAGGGGGTTTTTGCGATCAAGCCTAGTGGTGTTCCTTACGCCTCGCTGAAGGCCGAGGATATAGTCATCTGTGATTTTGATGCAAAAATCGTGGAAGGCAGCATGCGTCCTTCTTCTGATACTAAAACCCATGCCTATCTCTATAAGGAATGGGAGAAAATCGGGGGCATTGTCCATACGCATTCGCTATATGGTGTGTCCTGGGCGCAGGCGCAGATGGATGTGCCGATTTTTGGTACCACCCATGCAGATCACCTGACCAAGGATATTCCTTGTGCCCCACCGATGTCGGATGATCTGATCCAGGGGGATTATGAGCATATGACCGGCAAGCAGATATTGGATTGTTTTGCAGAAAAGGGATTGGATTATCAGGAAGTGGAGATGATATTAGTGGGAAGCCATGGTCCATTTACCTGGGGCAAATCAGCCGAGAAGGCAGTATATAATAGTAAAGTGCTGGAAGAAGTAGCCAAAATGGCTTACCTTACCCTACAGATAAATCCTAATGCCCCTAGGCTCAAGGATGCATTGATTAAGAAACACTATGAAAGAAAACATGGTGCAGATGCATACTATGGCCAAGGCTGTTAATAAACCTAAAATCTATTTTATGAACCTATTGAATGCTAAGTCACTAAGTGCGCTGACACTTGCAGGGGCACTTTCGCTCTACAGCTGTGGCCCAAAAACGGCCGATGATTCCTCAGCAGATACCCAGGAAATGATCCAAACCAGCGGTTTGGAGGTGACCGTTAGTAATGCAACTGTGGAGGGCCAGGAAGCACAAATTTATACCCTCAAAAATTCCAATGGCCTGGAGGTCGATCTGTCCAATTATGGCGGAGTCATCACCCGTCTGATGGTTCCGGATAAGAATGGTAAACTCGAAAATGTGGTCTTGCATTATGAAAATTTGGAAGGATATAGCAGCAGCGCCAATTATATTGGGGCCACCGTCGGGAGATATGCCAACCGGATTGCTAATGGGAAATTTGAGCTCGATGGTAAGGATTATACCCTCGCTACCAATGATGGTGACCATCATTTACATGGCGGCGATAAGGGCTTCAATAAGGTGTTTTGGAATGCTGAAATCGTGAAAACTGAGAATCAGGCAGGTGTGGTACTGACTTATACCAGCCCGGATGGAGAAGAGGGGTTTCCGGGTGAATTGAAGACCAAAGTTAGCTTTTTATTGAACGATGCTAATGACCTGACCGTAGCCTTTGAGGCGAGTACGGACCAAGCCACCATCGTGAACCTTACGCATCATGGTTATTTTAACCTTTCCGGACTTAAAGAGAATATTCTCGGTCATGAGCTGACGATCAATGCAGCCGACTATACCCCGGTGGATAGTGGTTTGATTCCTACTGGTGAGGTATTGGCAGTGGAAGGAACCGCCTTTGACTTTACCAGCCCGCATACCATCGGTGAGCGTATCGCCCAGGTGGAAGGTGGCTATGATCATAATTATGTCCTGAAGACAGAGGCCGATGGGAAGATGACCAAAATGGCGGAATTGTATCATCCCGGCAGTGGGAGGCTGATGGAACTGTATGCAGACTCTCCCGCCGTGCAGTTTTACTCTGGCAATTTCCTGGATGGAAGCATTAAGGTGGACGGAACTAGCTATGACCAGTATTTTGGACTATGCCTGGAGCCACAGACCTTCCCCAATTCACCTAATGAAGAGAGTTTTCCTTCAGCAAGGTTAAATCCCGATGAAACGTACCGGCATACCATTAAGTATCATTTTGGAGTAAAATAATAGACGCATTTAAACCTAAGACCTCTCAATAGATCTATAAGATTTGTTGAGAGGTTTTTTTATGGCCTTGCCAAAGTGAGTTGTGGTACCGATGATTTGCTTTCTTAGCCTAGAATAATGTGCACTGCAACAGAGAGAGCACTGCTTTTATATAGATTTTTCAGCTAATTTGTTTAAAGAATTCCCCCCAAAAAAACGTATCAAGCAAAGGTAAATCTATCTATTAAAGCTGTCGATTAGGAAATGCTGGGGTCTTTTGGGATATAATCTGGTGGGCAGGAAATAGTCTTGCTTTTCTATTTAAAAATAAACAGTCTATCCCATTTCCTGACTATCATGGAAGGGGATAGACTGGCTAAAAATATATGGGGGATACTAAGGTTTTCAGCTTTCGGACTGAGCGGTTTTGGGTGGTCAATATCAGCAGAGTAAGGCTTGATTGCTGCGCCCTAAAGCTAAAAATGATGAGTCTGAGAAGCTTGAATGAGCTTTGGGGTATTATGTATTTGAAACAGGAGTTTTTGATAGGGGAAATCACTAGCCCGACCGCTAAGTATTAATGACCTTTAGGCTATAAGGGGTCGGGCTAGTGAGGATTATTTTACGGCTTCCACTCCTTCGGAGCTCATGATTATTTTTTTGAGGGTTCCATTAGGGTTATAATAGAGATAATCGATACAAACCGATCTTCGGAAGCTGCCACCATGGGTGGGAATGCTTCCATTATGGTAGATGAAATAATCCTTGCCTTTGTATTCAATGATAGCCTGGTGGTTTGTATTGCTATTTCCTGCGACTTCATTAAGGATTCCCTGATACTGCCAAGGTCCTTCGATGCTGCTGCTCATCGCATAGGCGGTTTTTTCCGGAAATTTATAGGCATATGACAAGTAATAGAAGTCTCCTTTCTTATGGATATAGGGAGCTTCCGTAAAGTGTGGAAGTTCGATTTGCTTGATTTCGCTCTCCAGCTCCACCATAGAATCTTTCAGCTTTGCATAATAGCAAATGGTATTACCCCAAAACAGATACGCTGCGCCATCATCATCTATAAATACGGTCGGGTCTATATCATCCCAGCTGATCTTGGTGTCGGTCGTCATATCGTTGGTGATGAGGGCATGACCCAAGGCGTCCTTCCAGGGGCCGATAGGGCTATCTGCGACGGCCACGCCAATGGCTTTGCCATGGACATCCTTATGACTTACCGTCACAAACCAATAGAACTTACCCTCTTTTTCGATGACTTCTGCCGCCCAGGCATCGCCTGCCGCCCAGGAGAAGGTCTCCTTCACATCCACTGCCGCCCTTTCTTCCCAGTTGACCATGTCTGAGGAGGAATAAATCAGCCATTGATGCATCTCGTAGAAGTTTTTTTCTATAGGAGCCTGATCATGACCCACATACAGATAGACGATGTCGTCATGGACGATTGCGGCTGGATCGGCAGTGTATTTTTCCGTGATGACCGGGTTGCCGGGATTTATTGGGGACTTTGGCTGAGGAAGGCTCTGCGCCTGTGTCGCCATATAATGTAGGCCTAGAAGGCCAAAAAGGAGGATTCTCTTCATCTTAATAAAGGGTTTATTTGAATTTTTGTTATCGATTGAAACAAAAATAAGGCTTCATACCCAGATATAAAACAATAAGTGTAAATAAAACACTAAATATAATTTTCATACTCGGGTGCGAGCACTGAGGAAGAGGGATTAGGGTCGGAGCTGGGACTGAAGGTACTGGAATTCCTCCCTGCTAATAGTAAAGGCCGTACCATGGCGGGTACCTTTTGGGAAACTGATTTGATCAGAGATATCCTCCCAATTTATCCAATCGGTGGACGCGACCGCCCCCATTTCATGATTGGTGTATTTGTCAAAATAGACTATGCAGCGGTCTTGCACCACCAGCGGACTAGGCCCCTCCGCCCAATAATCCCCCGTGATGGGTTTGCCGGCTACTGGATAGCCCTTGGTGAGTTTCTTGCTTTTGGTGACACGTATATTCTTTGCGGCTGGTGTCCGTGTTTCATCTTTCACAAACATGATGTATTCCTTTCCTTGTTTTATGATAGTCCCATCGATCACATTAAAGCCGGGCTCATAAAAAAGTTTGGTGTCGGAGAAATCCTTAAAGTCCTTGGTAAGGGTATAATACATTCGGTGATTATAGGCATTTTCCAAGCTGTCCTGTGTCTCCGGATAGCGCCCCGGGATGGTCGAGGACCAAAAAATCATATACTGATCTTTTTTCTCCTCATAGATGATTTCAGGGGCCCAGGTATTGCGAGCTTCATTTTCATGAGCCATTACTGGGATGAATTGCTGCTCGGACCAGTGAATGAGGTCTTCCGAACTAGCGTAGCCAAGTCCCTTTTCGTTCCAGCTGACGGTCCAGACCATATGGAATTTGCCATCTCCGCCACGGATGATACAGGGATCACGCATGAGTTTGTCCCCGCCAGCGGTGGGCGTCAGCACGCTTTTATTATCATTCAATGCCTTCCATTTTAGCCCGTCCTCGCTATAGGCTAGATGGAGACCATCCTCCCCATTACCCATAAAATAGGAAAATAGATAGATCTCATTCGACTGGGCCATCACCAGTGGATTGGCTAATAGGAGTAAAGCGGCTAGGAGGATAATGTTTTTCATCTTGGGGATTTTTTATTACTCCAAATTAGCTTAGAAATAGCCATTTTCCCAAGCTTAATTAAATAATTGTTGATTATACAATTAATACCTTACTTTTATGGGCCTACATGGATTGTGTAAGCAGGGATGAGTGAAACTTGCTTTAATGCCATCTGGCTTTCTATTTCTTTTCCTGGAATATTTGCCGCGCAGCCTGGATAGGATTTGAGGTTTATAGCGCGAGGCAGAACTATATAGAAGGTACTAGGTCTGGACTTAGCATTGGAAGTAGGGAGGGGCTGCTCCGGGAAATTCATATTGGAGAGAATATTATTTTAGTAAAGGAGCCATATTATTGCCGATGAGGCAGTACCTACTATCAGGTAAGCAAGGATATTTTGAGGATCCTCTTAAAATACCTAAGCACCCTTCAGGTAAAATTCTTATAATTTTGGCTTGAAATGACTATTTTGGAGCCCTAATAAAAACGAATACCACATGATAACTAAAATGACGATAGCTGCGGTTCTTTCCGCCCTGCTCTTGGCAGCTTGTACTTCCTCTTCACAGGATAAAGGAAAAGACGCCGAATGGCAAACACTTTTTAACGGAGAAAACCTTGAGGGTTGGGTTCCTAAAATCCATCACCATGAAACTGGTGAAAATTACCGGAATACCTTTAGGGTGGAGGATGGAGCCATTTTAGTGAAGTATGATGAGTATGATGAGGGCTTTGATCAGCGATATGGTCATTTATTTTATGAGCAGCCTTTTTCCTCTTTTCACCTGCGGTGGAAGTACCGATTTACAGAGGAATGGCTCGCTGATGCACCGAGCTATACTTATAGGAATAGTGGCGTGATGTTCCATTCCCAATCTCCAGAGAGCATTTTGAAGGAGCAGGACTGGCCCATCTCCGTGGAATACCAGATGCTCGCCGAGGCAAAAGAAGGAGAGTCCAGGCCTACTGGCAATATGTGCTCACCGGGCACCGAGGTGTTCTTCGAGGGGGAGATGGATCCGCGGCATTGTATCAGTTCGACCAGTCCTACCTTCCCTTGGGATGAGTGGGTCCAGGCTGATTTGATCGTTTATGGCGATTCCCTTGTGCTCCATCTGGTAAATGGAGATACCGTATTGCAATATACCAAGCCGCAAATAGGAGGCGCCGTGGCCAAAGGCTTTGATCCGGCCATCAAAAAAGATGGGCACCTCCTCAATGAAGGCTATATCGGCCTGCAGTCGGAAGGCCAAGGAGTGCTTTTCAAGGACATAGAAATTAAGGAACTCAATTAAAGCTCAGTCAAAAACATAGCCTTAGGCTGATTTCTGAGGCTTTCTTATATAAGACAAGACCTTAAAAATGGGTCTGCAAGCTGGAATATTACTTCCACCTGCAGGCCCTTTTTTATGGTATATATGGGCTATTCTGTCCCGGGACCTAAGTTTATCGTCCTTTTACTGAGCGTTTTAGCATATCTGCCTTTAGAGCTTAGATCAGCTGATTCCTATGGCTTATACGGTAAATCAAATCAGCAAATCTTTTCTGATTATATAAGTGTTAATAAAACATTTATTTATCTTTAGGAATCGAAATACAATATTCAACCAGGTATCCTCATTAGAATGAAAAAATTATTCTCCCTATTAGCTATCACTTTATTCGTCCTGACCAGCTGCAGCAGGCCAGCGGCCAATCCGGAAGCCTATTTATTTGCCTATTTTACTGGCAATGGTCCCGGAGAGGAAGCGGTTCATTATGCGATAAGCAAGGATGGATTTACCTATCGTGCCCTGAATGACAATCAACCTGTGATCAGTGCCGACAGCATCAGCAAGCAAGGAGGCGTGCGCGATCCGCATATTCTGCGCGGAGAAGAGGGAGCGTTTTATATGGTATTGACGGATCTATATGTCCCCAATGATGGCTGGATCAATCAGGGAATGGTCTTTCTGAAAAGTGACGATTTGGTGCATTGGACGCATCATACCGTATATATTCCTGATTTATTTGCGGAGCAGTATGGAGATGTGAGCAGGGTATGGGCGCCCCAGACCGTATATGATGAGCATGAGGGAAAATACATGGTGTACTTCTCCATGAAGCAGGGCGAGGATCCTGATATTATTTATTATGCTTACGCCAATGATGATTTTAGCAGCTTAGAGACTGTTCCCAAGCCACTGTTCCTCCATCCAGAAAACAAATCCTGCATTGACGGGGATATCGTGAAGAAGGAGGGCAAATACCATCTGTTTTTCAAAACCGAGGGCCATGGAAATGGAATCAAAAAAGCGGTGTCAGACCGCCTCACTGGGGGCTACGTAATGGAAGATAAATACCTGCAGCAAACGACAGAAGCTGTGGAGGGCTCAGGAATATTCAAATTGAACGATAGTGACAAATACATCCTCATGTATGATGTCTATATGAAAGGCGCCTATCAGTTTACTGAAAGCACCGATCTGGAAAACTTCTCGGTGATAGATGACCAGGTAAGCATGAACTTTCACCCACGACATGGAAGTGTGCTTCCCATAAGCCTGGAAGAGGCCCGGAGATTGGAAACGGAATTTGGCCTAGACCCGCAGGACTGGATAACTCATGCTAATACTGAGCTGATTTATTTCAAAAATATCCTCCTCGATTCCGAAAAAGCAAGCCTATACCTGCCGGTAAAAGAAGGGGTAGATTTGACGCAGCTGGATCCGGGTTTAGAGATGATGGTGGGCTATGAAATCAGCCCTTCCGGTGCGCAGGATTTCAGCAATGGAGCGGTGACCTATACTTTGACTCAGCCCGATGGCAGCGTCAGGGACTATCAGGTAAGTGCTGCTATGGATCATAATCCGGTATTGAAAGGCTACTATGCTGATCCGGAAATTATCTATTCTAATAAAACAGGGAAATTTCACCTGTACCCCACCAGCGATGGATTTGATTCCTGGTCGGGAACATTCTTTAAGACTTTTTCCTCTCCGGATCTGGTCAATTGGCAGGATGATGGGCTGATTGTCGATCTTCACAAAGATGTGTCCTGGGCGGATCGGAATGCCTGGGCGCCATGTGCCATCGAGAAGAAGGTGGATGGAGAGTATAAGTATTTCTATTATTTCACTGCTGCCCAGAAGATTGGTGTGGCGGTGGCGGATGATCCAGCAGGTCCTTTTACGGATATCGGTAGGCCGCTGGTGGACTTCAAGCCCTCGGGTGCCTCTGGCGGTCAGGAAATAGACCCTGATGTATTTCATGACCCTGTGAGCGGGAAGGATTTCTTCTATTGGGGCAATGGATACCTGGCTGCGGTACCGCTAAATGACGATATGGTGAGTTTTGACCGGTCTAAGGTAAAGCTGCTGACGCCCGAGGATGGTACCTTCCGTGAGGGAACCGAGGTGTTTTATCGCAATGGAAAGTACTATTTTATGTGGTCCGAAAACGATACCCGGGATGCTGATTACCGAGTGAGGTATGCCTTTGCCGATTCTCCAATGGGGCCATTGACTATCCCTGAGGACAACCTGGTGATAGCTAAAGACCCGGCCAAAGAAATCTACGGTACCGGCCACAATTCGGTGATTCAAGTTCCCGGCAAGGACGAGTGGTATATCGTTTACCATCGCTTCACCCGGCCGCATGGTCTCAAGATGGGCTCTGCAGCAGGCTTCCACCGTGAAGTATGCATCGATAAGCTGAGCTTTGATGCAGATGGAAATATCATTCCTGTCCAAGCTACCGTGGAAGGGATCGCCCTAAGCGCGCCCATTGACCGCTAGGACTAAGTCGCTACCATTAGGAAGACGATTAGGAAGATTTATTTCGGGCCTGTGGATTGTGGAGGGCTTCTATATACATTCGATGTCCTCGCCGCTTTTGATGGGTTCCAGGTCGGAGAGTTCATTTTCTTGCAGTATCCGGCTTTTGATCAGAAATCGCTTTCCATAAGGGATTTCCAGCGAAAAGCTGGCGCCACGGCCTTCGGATACATCCAGGGTGAGATGGGTGTGCTTCCAATATTCAAATTGGTCCCGGGACATAAAGAAGTCGCAATCGTGGATTTTGCCCATCCACACATCTGATGCGCCGGTTTTGAAGTCTCCTTTAGCGAAGCACATGGGGCTGGAGCCATCGCAGCATCCACCGCTTTGATGGAACATCAGGGGGCCGTGCTCACTTCGTATTTCATCTATTAGTTCTCTTGCAGCCTCGGTGAGGGCTATTCTTTGAAAGGACATGGTTTTGAGGTTTATTTTTAAACTGTACATCAGGCCTTATTCCCCTATGACAGCGGATTGGGACTAGGATGATTTTTATATTATTCGCTACGCTCGAAAGGTAATTTTCCTGAGCGACGAGTCCCCGTTATTTCTATGAAATTACCTAGTTTTGAGGTTTNNTTTNANANNNTACATCAGGTCTTATTCCCCTATTACAGCGGATTGGGACTTCGATGATTTTATATTATTCGCTACGCTCGAAAGGTGTTTTTCCTGAGCGACGAGTCCCCGTTATTTCTATGAAAGTACTCATTTATAATAAGCCTATAGTTCTGGCAATAGATCCTTTGATTGAGGTTTACCATAAAAAAAGGAGCTAAGATAAGGTTAGCTCCTTTTTGATAATGGCATTCATCCGTTAAAAGAAACCTAGCTTATTCTTATCGTAGGAGATCAGCATATTCTTATTTTGACGGTAATGATTTAGCATCATCAGGTGATTTTCTCTACCAAATCCTGACTTTTTGAAGCCGCCAAATGGGGCATGAGCGGGATAATTATGGTAGCAATTCACCCATACCCGACCTGCTTTGATCGCACGGGGAACCTGGTAGGCTTCGTGGGTGTCTCTGGTCCATACTCCAGCGCCTAGTCCATAGAGGGTATCATTGGAGATGGAGATGGCATCATCCACGTCCTTGAAGGAGGTGACCGAGCATACCGGGCCAAAGATTTCCTCCTGGAAGACCCGCATTTTATTATGGCCTTCGAGCAGTGTAGGCTGCACATAATAGCCATTTTCCAGACCATTATTGAGTTGGGCGGCATTTCCTCCGGTGAGGACTTTAGCACCTTCCTGCTTGCCGATATCGATATAGTTGAGGATTTTCTCAAACTGATCTTTGGAGGCCTGTGCCCCCATCATGGTATTTTTGTCTAGGGGATGTCCCATCTGAATGGCCTCTACACGTGCCACCACTTTTTCCATAAAGGCATCATAGATTTTTTCATGAACCAGTATTCTACTTGGGCAGGTACATACTTCGCCTTGGTTCAGGGCAAACATCGCGGCACCTTCTAGGCATTTGTCCAGAAAGGCATCGTCCTCGTCCATTATGGAAGGGAAAAATACATTGGGGGATTTCCCGCCCAGCTCCATGGTGACGGGATTGAGGTTTTCGGAGGCATATTGCATGATCAATCGACCGGTGGTAGTTTCTCCGGTAAAGGCCACCTTGTCCACCCGTGGGGATTGTGCAAGCGGCTTCCCGGCTTCAGGCCCAAAGCCGTTGACCACATTGAGTACGCCATCAGGGATCAGGTCACCGATGGTCTCCATCAATATCATGATAGAAGCAGGCGTCTGTTCGGCGGGTTTCACCACGGTGCAGCAGCCTGCCGCCAATGCTGGAGCGATCTTCCAGGTGGCCATCAGCATGGGGAAATTCCAAGGGATGATCTGCCCGACTATGCCGATAGGCTCCTTGATATTCATGGATACCGTATGCTGGTCCAGCTCGGAGACGCTACCTTCCTCTGCACGGATGACTCCGGCGAAGTATTGGAAGTGATCGACCACCAATGCTAAATCGGCATTGATGGTCTCTCTTACTGGTTTACCATTATCAATGGTCTCTACGGCTGCTAGATATTCCAGTTTTTCTTCGATGCGGTCAGCGACTTTTAATAGGATATTGCTCCGCTCTGTGGCCGAGGTGCGGCTCCAGGAAGGGAATGCACGGTGCGCAGCGTCCAGCGCCAGCTCAATATCGGCGGCTTTGCCTCGAGCCACCTTGGTGAATACCTGCCCGTCCACCGGACTGATAACGTCAAAATACTCTCCTCCCACAGGGGCGACAAATTTCCCGCCGATATAGTTGTCATAGTGACTTTTGAATTTGGGGCGGTCTATTAGGGTTCTAGGTGTTTCTTGGGTTGCTGTACTCATCTTTAAATGATTTTTAATGGTTGAATCCTCAAGTTCTTCATTATTTAATAGATCCATCTTCAGGATCGTACCATTAAGTAGCACAATAGTCTCAATCTTCAGCGGGCCTTGTGCCTCCGCTTGTTTTTATGTAGATTATACCTCGGTTTCCTCCTTGGGCCTGTAGCTTATAAGATTAGATAAAGGCCCTGGGCTTAGGACGATAATTATTGGTGAGAAAAGGCTAAGTCCAATGAAATCCAATTACCTTAAGTGATCTATAAGGCGTACAGATAGAGGGGGATCGATTTTAAGGTAAGTTCCTTTTGGCGCAGCATCCTCAATGGCTTTGCTTTACGATGTTTAGAGTGATGCAGAGTTTATAAGCCTGCGGGCCGTATCAAGCCAATTCTTTTTAGGGTTCAGGCAACTTCCTGAAGATTATACGTTATAAAATCAGGAGTTTTTGAGTATTGATCAGGCCTTATTTGCAAGCGCAACATCAAGACTATATATTAAGAACAGTACCTAATTTGAAAGGCTATATCAACCTAGCCGAGGGGCTTCAAGACTGCTTGATCAGTCCTTGGATTTTTGGAATTGAGGAATGAAGGAGGTTTGATTTTGCCTGGCAGAAATAAAGCATAAACCCAGATAATACCGACCCATATGCTCGACGCAATTAATATCAAAGAGAAATACAAGATCTTCAGCAGTCCTACTGTGGAAGTGGAACATCGGACCGCTCATCAGGCGGATCATGCGGTGCTGAATCTGTACGAAACTCGCCGCTATGCTTACCAGTATGACCTCCAGTTTGACAATCCCGTAATCGTCAGCATGATCCAGGGGAGGAAGGTCATGCACCTGAAAAAGCAGGATCCATTTGAGTTTTTGCCAGGTCAATCCATTGTGATGCCCGCCTCAGAACTGATGCATATCGATTTTCCGGAGGCCTCCGCGGAGCTCCCCACCCAATGCTTAGCTTTGGAAATTAGTGAGGGATTTGTTTGGGATACTCTGGCCTGGCTTAATGAATACTTCCCCAAATTGGATAATGGGGAATGGGCCTGGTCCAAGGATAATTTTGCCCTTTTGAATGATAAGCCGGTGCAGCAAAACCTCAATGCGCTTATCAGGGTGATGGTGGACAATGATTTTGGTAAGCAGCTAAAGGCCTCTAATACCACGCGGGAGCTGATCGTAAGCCTGATGCAGACACAGGCACGGTATTATCTGCTGGAGAATATGGATAAGCTAAGCACCAAAAACCGTCTGGCGCATGTGGTGAAGTATATACGCCAAAATCTCCATAGGCCACTTTCTGCCGACTACCTCGCCAGTCAGGCCTGTCTATCAAGGGCGCAGTTTTTTAGGGCCTTTCAGCGGGAATTGGGAGAGACTCCGGTAAGGTTTATCAATCAGGAAAGATTGGCAAAAGCCAAGAAGCTAATGCAATTTGGTCATCTGTCTGCCACAGAGGCCTGCTATGAAAGTGGGTTTAGCAGCGTCAATTATTTTTCGCGGGTCTTCCGTCAGTTTGAAGGAATCTCCCCGACAGAGTGGAAACAGGGTTTGATGCACTAATTTCTGTTCACTAAAAAAAGCAAAAAATAAGGGCCAGTAAATACAGTTACCGGCCCTATCTATCATTATAATTTCCTTAAAAACATCTATTTCGAGTCCTGCTGCATCTGCCTCAATGATTTTTTTCCAGATTAGGAGATTCCGAAGGGTGCTGACTGGCGCTTTGGCAGGCAGGGTGTTTAGACTTCGATAAGTGTTAGTCGATATCTACCATTTTGCCTGTTTTCACAGACTCATTGCAGGCAAAGGCCACTTTGAGGCTGTTTAGGGCATCTTCGAGATGCTGGCTGAGGTCAATATCCTCCTTGATTGCCTCCAGGAAATAGACTTGCTCCCGCTGACAGAGTTCATCATGGCTGGGTTCATCAGTCATTTCCAGCCATTCGTCAGGTTTGGTGAATTGATTTTCAGCATTGATGGCGGCGTGGTGGATTTTGATTGATTCGGTTTTGGTATGGTCATCCACGGAGTCGGATTTACCGGCAGATCCTGCCTCTTTGGCCACGATGGAAGCGGCCCCTTTTGGTCCAAAGACGTCTTTGATAAAGAAGGCCGTCTCGCTCACCATAGGTCCCCATCCTGCCTCATACCAGCCAATGGACCCGTCGGAGAAGGTGATCTGCAGTTGTCCGTAATTATAATTGCCCGCAGGGATATCCTCGGTCAATCTCGCACCGATGGCACTTACCCGAATGGGTCTGGCGCCAGTCATCTGGCACATCACGTCTATATAATGCACGCCGCAGTCTACGATAGGGCTAAGGCTTTTCATCAGATTTCGGTGGACGTCCCACATTCTGCCATGGCTTTGCTGGTTGAGGTTCATGCGCATGACGAGGGGCTTGCCTAGGCTTTGGGCGATTTCGGTAAACTTCATCCAGCTAGGGTGGTGGCGAAGGATATAGCCCACCACCACTTTTTTATTAGCCTTTTGGGCGGCGGCGATTATTCGCTCAGAGCCTGCTATGCTGTCTGCGAGGGGTTTTTCTATAAAGACATGGCAGCCAGCTTCCAGAGCTAGCAGGGCATAAGCCTCATGGGTGTCCGGGTAGGTGCTGATACATACTGCATCTGGCTGGCAGCTCTTCAGGGCCGTTTCATACTGGTCAAACAAGGGGTAATCAGCCTGCAAAGATTGGTTGAGGCTCAGCTTGCTATCGCCGCGGGCCACCAATCCGCATATCTCAAAACCTTCCAGCTGATGATAGGCCTTGGCATGTGCCGCTCCCATATTTCCGCAACCTACCACCAGGATTTTAATTTTTTGAGTCATAGTTTATGTATTCACTAGGTTAAATTCAAATATACTAAATCGGTTAAGGATTTTTTTAATTCTCCAAGGGATAATGCTGCGCAAAGAATGAGGCCAGGCGGAATCGGAGCTCCTTGTATTGGGGAGGGATCTTGCAGGAGTATTGGCCCAGGGCCAAGGTGAAAATAAGAGCCGATGATATTATTTTCCAATTAAATATTGGCTTTAAGTGAAGCAGGTACTGAAATATTTCAAATTATTCTATAAATTAAAGAATGATTATTTTGTTAATGGGCGTATCCGGTTCAGGAAAGACGACAATAGGTAGATTGCTCAGTGATCAGACGAGCCTTCCTTTTTATGATGCAGACGATTTTCACCCTTCCCAGAATGTGGAGAAGATGAAAAACGGCATTCCGCTGGATGATGATGATAGAAAACCATGGCTGGAAACGCTTGCAGCGGAGATGGCCTTATGGGAGGAGAATGGAGGGGCTATTTTGGCTTGTTCGGCACTAAAGGAGCAGTATAGAAAGGTTCTTGCTGCAAATGGAGCATTGATTTATTGGTTTTTTCTGAAGGGAAGTGCAGACTTGATTAGTCAGCGAATGGCACAGAGGGAAGGGCATTATATGCCTGCCTCGCTACTGTCTTCTCAAATGAACACCCTGGAAGTCCCCCGGTATGCCGAAATTATTTCTATCGAACAACAACCTGAAAAAATAGCAAACGACATTATGAGTAAACTCGAAAACACCAAAGCAGTATCATCTTTTGGAATTATAGGTATGGGCGTGATGGGCAGCAGCCTGGCCCTAAATATGGCAGATAAGAATATCAAGATTTCTATTTATAACCGTACCCTGGAAGGGGTGGAGGAGGATGTTGCCAAAAAGCTGGTGGATGCCCATCCCGAAGTGGAGGGGATATTGCCTTTTGATAATTTGGAGAGGTTTGTAGAATCTATCGCTCAGCCACGAAAGATCCTCATGATGATCCCTGCCGGGGCGGTCATCGATCAGCAGATCGCCCGTTTATTGTCATTTGTGGATAAGGGGGATGTGATTATAGATGGAGGAAATTCATTTTTTGAGGACAGCAATAAGCGCATGCAATACCTCCAAAATCAGAACATTCACTTTTTGGGGATGGGGATCAGTGGAGGCCGAGAAGGCGCCCTGCAAGGCCCTTCCCTTATGCCGGGAGGATCCAAGGAAGGATATGAACTGGCAAGACCCTATCTGGAGAAAATCGCCGGGGTGGATACCAGTGGTAAGCCATGCCTGCACTATATAGGGCCTCAGGGCGCCGGACATTTTGTCAAAATGGTGCATAATAGTATAGAGTATGGAGAGATTCAGGTCTTGGCAGAAATATACAGCCTCATGCGCTTCGGGATAGGAATGAGTTCCGACAAAATCGTGGAGCGGATGAAAATATGGGCCAAGGATGGCGCTGACAGCTATCTGTTGAATGCGACTATAGAGATCCTATCCCAAAAAGAAGGTGGCGAGCTGCTGCTGGACCAGGTGCAGGATATCGCCGGACAGACGGGTACCGGACGCTGGGCAGTAAGTACTGCCGCCAAACATGGGGTGCCTTATGCTCCACTCACCGCAGCGGTGACCGCCAGAATGATCTCCACGCATAAACAACGAAGAACGTACCTCGCTCACAAACTTCCGCGGCAGATCGGTGAAGTGCAGGTGGAAGAAATTATAGAAAGCTTGCAGGAAGCCTACTCCATGTCTCGCTGGGTCATCCATGAAATTGGCTTCAGCCTGATCAAAAAAGTAAGTGAGGATGAAAAGTGGGACCTGAATATGAGCGCTATTGCCAGAGGCTGGACCAATGGCTCCATCATCAAATCCTCCCTTATGGAAGGCCTCGCCGAAGTGTTTACAGAATCCGACAGCCTATTTACCTCCAATGCCTTCCAGGCAAGGCTCCAGCATGGGGCTGGAGAACTGGCAAATGTAATCGGCCAAGGCCTCAAAGCAGGTATTGCCATGCCGGTAATGTCTGCTGCGATCAACTATTATTATGCAGTGAGCACCGAGGATTCTACCGCCAACCTGGTACAGTCGCTGAGAGATTATTTTGGTGAACATGGATGCCTGAAAGTCGGAGATGATACAGGTACGAAACACCTTAACTTCTTCCGCAAGGACTAATCAGGATATCATAAGTATATAAACAAAATTCCCTAAGGAGAACAGGCTAGTCCTTGTTCTCCTTTATTGGGTAAAATGGGGTGCTCAGTGTTCTCAGCACCCTTCTGTAGGGGAAGGAAGCTCAGGGTTTTACCAGAATTGCTTTTGAGCGGAGCGACAAAATAATGCTGAATAATAAGGCCTGAGGCCTCCCGACGGATGAAAGCCCTCCAGAATGGGAATAATAATCGCAGGAGGGCTGGACTAGGGAGTAGGAATAAAACTGATAAAACGACAAATGAAGATAGCAGCAATAGATATAGGGACCAATTCTATACATATGGTCATCGCCGAGATTGGCCAAAGGGAGACGATCAAGGTGTTGATAGACGAAAAGGAGATGGTGAAATTAGGGGTGGGGGTATTTGCCACCAACCGGCTTTCGGCAGAGGCTTTTGAGCGTGGCGTTGAGGTCATCCGTCGTTATGTGCAGCTCGCGGATCAGTATGGGGTGGATGAGATCATTGCTGCCGCCACCAGTGCGACTCGGGAAGCCAAGAATGGCGGGGAGTTTTTGGGGCGGGTAGCAGAGGAGACGGGGGTGACTCCGCAGGTGATCTCAGGAAAAGAGGAGGCGCGACTGATCTTTTTGGCGGTGCGCAGGGCCATTGCTTTTGGGTCTGAGCGAATATTAGTATTGGATATTGGCGGAGGAAGTACCGAGGCGACGGTGGGGGATCAGGAGGATATATTTTTCAAGAAAAGTATAAAGCTCGGGGTCTTACGACTGCTGGATATGGTAGGTGGGAAAGATCTCCTGGACAAGTCGGAGGTCCAGCATCTGGACGAGCAGATTACCTTGGCGGCCAGGGATATCATGAAGTCGGCCGTAAAGGCAGGCTTTGACAAGGTCATCGGAACATCTGGGACCATCAGGGCGCTGGGCGAAGCGGCTCATCTCGCTGAAAATGGCGCTTCCCTAAGCACTGTAAATGCCGAGACGGTAAGCTTAAAAGGCCTGAAGAAAATCACCAAAAAGCTGCTGGAGCTGCCTGCGGAGGAGCGGACCGGCATCCCCGGCATCAGCGCCAATAGAGTGGATGCCATCCACCTAGGGGCTTTGCTGCTGGTAAGACTCCTGGAGCTGGCAAAGGCCAAGGAAATCACGCTATGCGATGCCTCCTTGCGGGAGGGGCTGATCCTTGGGTACCTGGAAAATAAAGGCGAAAAGCTGGAGAGGGCCAATCTCAGCGGGGATTTGCGAGAAAGAAGCGTTTTAGGTTTAGCAGTAAAATACAAATCAGATATTGAGCAGAAGCGCCATGTTTCCTTTTTGGCAAGACGGCTTTTCGATCAAATGCAGGATCAGCACCAGCTTGGCGATACCGAGCGTGACTTGCTGGATTTTGCAGGGTATATCTATGAAGTGGGGCATTTTATTGGTTTTCCCAGCTATCATAAGCACTCCCGGTACATCATCGCTCACTCGCGGCTAAGGGGATTTACGAATGAGGAAATCATCCTGCTGGGCCAGATCGTGCGCTACCATCGTAAGTCGGGGCCACGCAAGAGTCATAAGAAATATAAGAAACTCCCCAAAGCGAAGAGAACGCTGGTTCAGGTGCTCGCTGGAATCCTACGGATCGCCATAGGCCTGGACAAAACCCGCAATCAATGGGTGGAAGACCTGGAGGTCAGCCTAAAGGATACGGTATTAAGCATTCATGTGAAAGGGGAAGAAAACCCCAGTTTGGAGATTTGGGAAGCGATGCGGAACCGTTTCGTTCTGGAAAAAGCCCTGAATAAAGACATCGTGATCAGCGCAAAGTACAGTCCTGTTCCAGCGTAGGGATATTGATTTCCTCGAGGAAATCTCCATTATTACGGAGCTTGATGCCCGTAAGGCAAAAGCCGCGGTAAGCCCCTGTATCCACATTCCAGTGCTGACTGGCCGTGGTGAAGGAGGCTTTGCCGTCTGCCTGCGGGGTGTGCCCTATGACCTGGATTTTAGGGATTTTTTTTAGCTTCTTGCGGTTCCACAGTATGCCATCCGGATGGTGGACATCATAGACATTGCAGTCCGCCTTGCTGATGCCCGCATGAGAGGCAAAGATATGGTCGTTTTCCCATTTTAGCGGGCTATTTCTCAGCCAGGGCAGCAGGCTGTCCAGGTCGATATCGTGTTTCTTAAACTCATCCATGGTCTTCTGCCCCCCATTGAATAGCCAGGTGCCGCCGATTTTTCCGTTTTCAAGATGATCAATGAGCATTTGCTCGTGATTGCCGCGGATAAAGCTGGCATTTTCTGGATACTTTTGCTGTATTTCCTGCACCCTCCGGATGACTTCCACAGGGAAGTTTCCCCGGTCTATAAGGTCGCCGACCTGGACTAGGTATTCTGTTTCTGGATTCCAATGTTCCAGTAAAGCTTCAAATGTATGATAGCATCCATGGACGTCTCCTATAAAAAAGAGCTGCATAATGGTGAGTTTTAAGTGGGTTAAACAGGGTGTGAGTTGGTGAATTCTCCCAGAAAAAGCCATTTCCGTAAGCTTTTCCAAACTAAATTTACAGATTTACTTTAGTAGGAAAAAATAAGAACCAGTAAATATTTACAATTGAAAATAGCCTTTAACAGAAAAAAAATAGGCTTATAAGCGGTTATAGGCTTTGTCTGAGCCTTTAATATCGTCATTTCTCTGAAAAATCCACTTGGGAAGAATTATAGTATTGCTCCTAAAGCATATGGTAACTTATACCTACTGCCTAATACTCTCCACCCACCACCACGTTCCAGGCGCGTACCTCCCAGCTGCTCACCACCGAGTGGAGGACGTAAGGGTCGTTTTTTGCAAAATCCTCGGGAATAGTGGAGTCCTCCGCCTTGAAAATTAGTACGGCCTTATCCGCAGGATCCATCAATGCCCCCGCCATAAGCAGAAGACCTTGCGCCTGATAATGCTTCACATGGTCCAGATGTGCCGCCCTGAAGGCCTCACGGCGCAGCATATAATCAGGAGCAGTCTGATAGCTAAGAATATAATAAGTCATCGTTTGTAGAAAATTATTTCTCCCATACCAAAGGAAAGAAGAAAATCTCAGTTTTTCGATGGGGGCTTTCTATAATCGATAGCCCATTCCCTAAAATCACCGCACTAAAGTGGATCTATCAGCAGGCTGCGAAGCAAAATTCCAGGCTTAATCAAAGGTATTCTTTCCTTCTAGCAATAAGTCATTAGGGAAATATTGCCAAGAGGATAGGGGGAGCATCATTCAACCGAAATAGGTATTAGGTATTATAAACTTTCATTGATAATAAATAATACCAGCAGGACCAAGAGGATGGCGCCGAGCAGGTTCCAGAAATAATAGTCTTTTTCTTTCCACATACGAAAGGTAGAAGTGCGTAGGAGGGCATATTCCTCCTTGTCCGTCAGGTAATAAAAGCCAAGGACGATAAAGGGAAGAGCCAGGGAAAGGACCTTGCCGAAAAGAATTAAGGGCCAAATCAAAAGGAGGCCAAAGAAGAGAAAGATGGCTGGGCTTAGAAAGAAATAATAGAATGAGTTCTGCTGGGTCTTCCGATCCATGTCCCGGACGAAGGCCAAGCCGACCAGCAGCCCAATGGTGATATAATCTTTAAGCTTATCTGGAATCGTCCATGGCAGCCATCCGTAAAGAAGCTGATGGATGGGATAAAGGAAAGATTGATAAGAATGGATCACTTTATTAATAAGCGGCTTCCAGGCCATGATACTCTCTCCGATACTCGCCAAAGACAATGCACCAAGAATGGAGGAAAGGACTAAGTATAGTTTTTTGAACAGATTTGAGGAAGTGCTTTTGGTCAAGGCGCTGGAGGGCTGTGAAGAAAAGATAGATTCCAATGAATATAAGGTGAATTGGGCTAAATATCACTATTTATAGGGTGGAAATTACGTGGCGATAGGTCTATTCTATGATCGGGTGCCGGATCTGCCTCTTTGCGGAAATACAGAATTATCTTTTTATAAATAATGACCTACCCACCCTGATCGGCAGCATGAGCCATAGGAAGCCCATTTTTCCAGTGTTACCAAAGGCTAATTAATGGAGTCCGATTTCAGCGGAGGATTTTTAGTCTTACACTGCCTTAGACCCAATTACTTAGGCTAGAGAAATTAATTTTCATCTTCATTTTAAATTTAAAAGGGTTTAGCAAATTATTAAGCTTTAAAGTAAAAGGCAGATTTTAATTAATACAAGCCTAAAGTACAGTTAACCTCCTTGGTTGATTTAAACTATACTTTTGCTAAAGTTTTTAGAAGGCAGTTCTAGTGAGCGGTTTAACCCTGCAATTATTGTAACTTATATAGATATCCAACACCTATAATTTTATGGAATCAAATCTACGATTATCAAAAGTCAAATATGCCACGGCATGTCTGACGCTATGGGCAGGGCTGAGTGCGAGCTCATCCCATTCAATGGCTGGAAGTACTGATTTCGCTACCGGATTTAGCGGTATTTCTACGGATGTGCTCCCGGTGAGACAGGTAGTTTCCGGGACTGTTACTGATGAGGAAGGATTGTCATTACCTGGCGCCACGATTCGTGTCAAGGGATCCACCGCAGGAACAGTAACGGATCTTGACGGAGAATTTTCCCTAGATGTGCCCGATGGGGCCGTTCTACAGATTTCATTTGTAGGCTATATCATGCAGGAAATTCCCGTAAATGGCCGCTCGACTGTAAATGTACAGTTGAAGCAAGATGCCACACAGCTGGATGAGATGGTCGTGGTGGGTTATGGTACCCAAAAGCGATCAGATATCACCGGAGCAATCGGTTCGGTAAAAAGTGGGGAGTTTAACAAAGGGGTGATCTCCAATCCCGTGGATCTCTTGCAAGGCAAAATGGCCGGTGTCAACATCACTTCTACAAGTGGTGAGCCGGGAGCCAACCAAAATGTGATCATTAGAGGGATCGGAAGCTTACGCTCAGGGACGCAGCCGCTGTATGTGCTGGATGGCTTCCTGCTTGACAATTCTGATACGGGGATCGCCTCCAATCCGCTGAACTTTCTGAATCCGAATGATATCGCGGGCATTGATGTGCTAAAAGATGCCAGTGCCACGGCACTATATGGCTCCAGAGCCTCCAATGGGGTGGTAGTAATTACCACCAAAAAAGGGAAGACCGGCACCAGTCAAATAAACTTCTCCGCTTCCACTGCCTGGTCCTCCATGGCCAATAAAATAGATGTGTTTGGGGCGGATGAGTTTCGTACGCAAGTCGTGGAAGCCGGTGGTGCTTTAGAGGATTTCGATGGAAATACCGATTGGCAGGATGAGCTGACGCAAGTTGGTTTTTCTCAAAATTATAACCTTTCCATGAGCGGAGCCAATACGGAGAAGTTCTCCTATTTCGCATCCATGGGCTATCAGGATCAGGAAGGTATCCTAAAGAACAGTGAGCTGAAGCGCTATTCAGGGAAGTTGAATATGAGCCAAAAGGCCTTTGAAGGCAAGCTGAAGATTGACTATAACCTGACGGCCTCGCATACCGAAAACCTACGTCCGAGCATCACATCCACGATCAGTGATATGCTAAGCCTAAACCCTACGGTGCCGGCCTATACGGATGGCCAGCCTACGCTGCTAAATACCAATGCGCTGAACCCACTGAAAAGGTACGAGCTATACAGTGATGATGCTGCCAATAACCGTATCCTTGGGACCATAGCGCCATCCTTCGAGATCATCGATGGCCTTACCTATAAGCTGAATCTAGGCGTGGATTATTCATCCACCAATCGCTACCAACAATATAAGCCTTATACACAGGTGATCAACGAGTCCAATATTTCTGATGGCACCCTGGATGTGGGGATTAGTTCAAATACCAATAAACTGGTAGAAAATACCTTGACCTATAATTGGAACAATTACTTGCATAATGTGACCGTCCTGGGAGGGCATTCCTATCAGACTTTCCTGGATGAATATCGACTGACGTCATACAGGGGGTTTGCGGACAATAATATTGAGCCAAGATACCAGGATCAAAATAGTACCAGTGAATATCCTACCACGGTAAGTTCCTCCGCAGTGAAGAACGAGCTGCAATCTTTCTTCGGTAGGGTAAACTATACCTATGGGGACAAATATCTTTTTACCGCCACCTTTAGAGCGGATGGGTCTTCGAAGTTTGGTGAGAACAATAAGTACGGTTATTTCCCGTCTTTTGCGGCAGGCTGGAACCTGAGCAAGGAGGATTTTATAGACAATTCAGTTTTCAATAACCTGAAGTTAAGAGCCAGCTGGGGTAAGACAGGGAACCAGGAAATCCCTTCAAAGATCACCAAAGCCAGTTATTCTGAGGACCGACTTTCTGAGGGATCAGGAAGCCTTAACACCTACCCAATAGATACTGATGCCACCTCTCTGGATGGCTATCCATACGGGATCGTCTTCACGCGACTTGCCAATCCGGACCTGCAATGGGAAGTGTCCACCCAGGTGGATTTTGGGCTTGATTTCGCCTTCTTAGATCATCGACTGACCGGTACCCTTGATTATTTCAATAAGGTATCTTCCAATATCCTGCTCGAAGTGGTGCCTTCTGATCCTGTGGAGCCTACCTCTACTTACTGGGACAATATCAAGGATATGAAAATCCATAATAGCGGTATAGAGCTAGGCTTGGAGTACGCCAGCCGTGTGCATAATGATTTTTCCTACTCTATCGGAGGCAATATTACCTTGATCAAAAATGAGGTAAAAGATTCTCCCTATTCGGTGCTGACGACTGGGTCTGCTCAGGGAGCAGGTCAGACGGGAGCCACCATCAACGGCTATATCAATGGTGAGCCTATTGGCGCATTCTATATGCTGGAATTTGATGGGATCAACGAGAACGGCCTGAACATGTTTAAGGACATCAATGGCGATGGACAGGTGCTGGACAATGACCGTGCGGTGGTGGGAAGTGCCATCCCTAAGGTGATCTACGGGATGCATATGAACTTCAATTATAAGGCATTTGATTTGGGATTGAATTTTAATGGTTCTGGTGGAAATAAAGTGTACAATCACACGACCATGTCCATCTTCACCAAAGCCCAACTCGCAAGATCCAATAATACCACCGACTTTGCGACGCAGTTTCCTGAGGAGTCCTTCAATAATTCCAATACGGTATCCACGCGCTTCCTAGAAGACGGATCCTATTTCAGGTTAAACAACGCCACCTTAGGCTATAACCTGGATTCCAAACTCATCGGACTAGGAGATGCTTTTCAGAACATCCGCTTGTCGCTGACCGGTCAAAACCTGTTTGTGATCTCCAACTATTCGGGCTTCGATCCGGAGGTAAATACCGGCTCCACCTCAGGAGGGATTCAGACTTTTGGGATCGACCGATTTACTTACCCAAGGGCAAGAACCTTCTCCATCAACCTGAATTTGACTTTCTAATAAGAATTTGATGATTGATCAATCAAATAAAAATAGTAATCCAATGAAAAACAGCAAAATAAATATATCACTAGCGATAGCTGCATTTTTGTTTGCTTTCCTAAGCTGTACCACCCTCGATGAAGAGGTGCTCGATGAGTCATTGACTGGTACAGGGCAAGCAGAGGTGGTCAGTGGATCCATAGCTCCTGTGTATGGGATGCTGCGCCAGGTATGGATGCACACCGTAAATTTTGGTCTGCAGGAAGTGGCCTCCGATGAGGGGATACTCCCGTATCGTGGCGGTACCGATTGGTTTGATGGTGGCAAGTTTATAGCCATCCACCAGCACCTGATGACTCCAAGCAATAGCCTCGTGGGCGACACCTGGACCTATATCACCCTCACCCTTTCACGGACCGTACTGGCCGAGGAGAGGCTGCAGATCGAGGTGGATATGGGCAATGCAAGCGCTCAAGATCCGCTATATGAGATGGTGGCCATGAAGGCTTACCTAAATATGCTGGCCTTGGACAACTGGGGTTTGGTATTCAAAAAAGACAATTCGGATCAAATCTCAGAGATCCTTAGAGGTCAGGAGGCGATCAGCTACCTGGAAGGTGAGCTGCTGTCCGTGGTGGATGTGATCAATACCGACAAAGGCCCCGGGCGGATGAACCGCTTCGCCGTACAGGCATTACTCGCTCGACTGTACCTGAATGCTGCCGTCTATCGTGATCCTTACGGCACGCCGGACTTCAGATCGGAGGATATGGAGAAGGTCATCCAATACACCAGCACCATCATCGATGGCCCATATACCCTGTCTCCGGAATACTTTGACTTGTTCAGTGATGATAATAATATCAACGCAGAAATTATATTTTCCCTGGACCAAAGAGGTGTGCTCCAGACCGAGCATAGCCGATGGGCCTACTGGTCACTATCAGGGGATCAAATCCCAAGACCAGAGTCTCCAAGTACCCGAGGCACCGATGCGGTGGCAGCGACCCCGGATTTCTTCCAGGCCTGGGTAGATGCCTATGGATCTGTGGATCCTGCGGATGCTGATGCGAGATTCTTTAAGGAGAATACCATAATCCCTGACGAGCTGAGAGACCTCACCAACGTCAACCCCAACAACGATTCAGAGCATTATTACTGTGTGGAAGCCACGGAATTTGAGATAGACAGAGGGATACTCCGTGATATCATCTGGGGTCCACGTAAAGATGGCAGCGGTAATATCATGACCTGTGAAGATGGGACGGTAAGAATTTACCCAGTCATCAACAAAAGAAGCAGCGGTGCCGATATCAAATATGTGGATCACAGCCTCAAGGTGGACTTCAGTACCGAGGGAAGCTTGCACAATGCTGGCTACAGATTCTCCAAATACCAGTTTAGCCATACCGCCCCCAACTGCTGCTCCAACAGCAGTGTGGACCTCGTGCTCATCCGTCTGGGAGAGATCTACCTGATGCGGGCAGAAGCCAAGCTAAGGACAGGCGATAAAGCCGGCGCTCTAGCCGACGTGAATACCCTAAGGACCTCCCGCTCTGCCCGTCCTGCCCAAGTGCCGGCAGCTCTGGCAAGCATAGACCTGGACATCCTGTTTAGAGAAACCGGCTTTGAGCTCTACTGGGAAGGCTTCCGAAGAAATTATCAAATACGTTTTGGCAAATACGAAGACAGCTGGACGGAGAAGACCGACGCAGACGTAAACAAGCGCCTATTCCCCATCCCCCAAAAGGCCATAGACGGAGCCTCCAGCGAAGCAGGCTTCCTCAGCCAAAACCCCGGCTACTAAAAGCCACAATCCCCTTACACTTTAACTAAACCTCAAAAGCCGATGGACCCCCATCGGCTTTTTTTGGTTTTTTGGGGGGCTAGGGGTTAAGAAGGTAGGTGAATGTGAAAAGTTGGTAGGGTTTGGTAGGTGGATGAGAAATTCACTTTGCCTTCAAATTCGCCCTTAGGTGGCCATACCAGAAAATGTACCAATCCTGGTAAGCTTTAAATCACCTCCCCATACAAGAAGGGTTTACCTACAAGCTTTACACAAGTGGCTTGCAAGGTTAAACCTTTATTCCCAAGCTAGATTTTGGCTATTATTACCTATTTCACCTAAAAAATACCCTAAATAGGGTATTGTAGATGAAAATTGTATTGGATAATTTTAAGGATCACTGAATAGACCAAATAACAATAGTATTTATGATGATCGAGGCAATAAAACCAGGTCCAAAACCAAAAAAGAAGGATGGCACCCTTGATAAAAGAAGAAGAGACAATAAGGATACATCAGGGAACAAACCTTCTTTAAAACCGAGCAAATCAACTAAATAAGGGGAGGGCATCTAGTCCTGTCAATTTCCAATTAAAACACTTAGAGTCCACTTGTTGGGATCGATAAAATCTTTAAAGTGGTCATTGCAGAAACCCAGCACCCTGTGGACCACCTCAATATAGAGGTAATAGGATAGGGAGTGATGTAACCAGAAGTGTTGGGCCTCATAAGAACAAAATTTAAAGAATGACTGAACTTAAACAAAACATTATTTCCATTAGACCAAGAGAAAATAGTGGTTCATCATCTTCAAACAGATTTGATTTTCAAAAAGATTGGGCGATTTGTAAATTGTTGGAACTACATTCAAAACCAGAAGATTACCTTTTGACATTAGAGCATCATGATGACATTATAATTTTTGATTCATCTTCAGACCCAACTAAAATTTCGTTCTATCAAGTAAAGACTAACAAAAAGAATCATTGGACATTAAACGAATTAATTAAGCAAAAAAAAGGTAAAACAGCCCTTCTTAATTCACCCCTTGGAAAGCTCTTCGATCACATAATCAAATTTGGCGATAATGTTGAGTCATTAAATTTCATTACTAATAACAAGGTTAAAGGTGTATTAGCGGATAGCAGTAAATGTGAGGACACTTCTGGGTTTTGTGTGTCAGAATTGAGAAATACAGAGCTTAATGAAATTATAGATGCACTAAAAAGTGAACATTCTTTAAATGATTTAAAAGACTTTCAAAAGATTACTTTTTTCAAACTTGGAGAGCTTGATATTGATAAACACTCTGATTTAGCTAAGGCTAGAATTGTTGATTTTTTAGACAAAAACTTCTCCGACTTAAGCTACAAGATTGCTCCTTTGTACAAATCAATTTTTGACGAAATCAAAATGAAAACTGATTATGAAAAATCTGTTACAAATTTTGAAGAGTTAAAAGCAAGGAAATCGATAAGTCGCAGTGATTTTGATAAATACATAAAAGAATTGGAGAGTTCAAACTCTATACCTAACACCACTTTATCTATTGAAAATAGGTTAAATACTGAGAATGTAAATTTTCAAGCTGTTCAGTCTTTTAAGGCACAATCAAGAATTTATGAACTTAAAAAAATGTCCTATAACGACAAGGCATTTAAGAAGATTGAAGCTCAAATTCGAAAGACGAAATCTGAATTGATTTTTGCTGAAAATTCAAGTCTGTTAGACTGTCAAAAGCAAATTATTACTGAATTAAACACTACAAAGCTTGCGAGTAATAGTCTCAATAAAGACTTAATTGCAACTATGGTCTTATACATTATCTATGAATAAAGGGAATTTTAAACAACTGGTTAGAACCCTAAGAAATTGGAAAAATGAAGGAGTTCAAATTAAAGAGAATGCTACTATTGTCTCTAAAAGAAGACAAGGCACGAGAAGTAAAATTCAACAGCAAAAGAACGATAATTCTGGGAAGAAATAGTACAGGTAAATCTTGTTTATTAAAATCTATATATCAAACTTTTGGCGCTGAACCACAGAACCTTCATCCTAATTGGAGAGATGCGAATGTGATTTCATTAATTGAATTTTCTATAGAAGATGAAACTCTGTATATCTTAAGAAATGGCAAGAATTTCAGCATATTTGATAATAAAGAAAATCAATTAAAAGCTTTTAGCAAGGTTTCAGAGTTAGCAGAATATTTTACTTCGCTCTTTGATTTTAAAATTCAGTTACCTAACAAAAAAGGTGAAATAGTTGCACCTCCACCTGCATACTTGTTATTGCCTTACTATGCCGACCAAGATAAAAGTTGGACAGCAAACTGGTCATCATTCTCTAGACTATACCTTCCTAATGCTAAAACAAGTATTGTAAATTATCATACGGGGATTCGACCTAATAAATTTTACGAAGCGAAAAATGAATTAAGCTTAGTAAATATTGGAATATTAGAAATAGATAAAGATTTGTCAATTGTAAGGAGCTTACTCAAAAACTTAAAGGAAAAATTATCTAAGATTGATTTCAATATTGATATCGAAGATTTTCAAATTCAAATAACTGAATTGCTTGTAAACTGTGAAGTCTTGAACAAGTCTCAAAATCAGTTAAAACATGATTTAACCCATCTTTACAATCAAAAAATTAACTTAGAATCCCAATTAATCATTACTCAAAGGGCTTTAAGTGAAACAAATAGAGATTATGAGTTTGCTGTAAATAATTTAGAGGAGGTTGTTTCTTGCCCAAGCTGTGGAGCAGACTATGAAAATAATTTCTCAGAACGTTTTGGAATTGCTAAAGATGAACAAAGGTGTTTAGATTTAATTATAGAATTAAAAGATGAGTTGTCAGTTGTTAAGTCTAAGATTGAAAAAACTAACAGCAAATTTTCGACAAATAATAAAACTATAGTTGATATTCAAAAACAGTTAGAAAGTAAAAGGGAGAAAGTAAAGCTCAAAGATGTCATTGAAAGTGAGGGTAAAAAAGAAATAAGAAAATTGTTCGAAAGCGAGATTAAAGAGTATGAAGAAGAACTCAAATCAAAACTATTGTTACAAAAACAATATGAAGCAGATGTTAAAAGTTTTGAAGACCGAAAAAGATCAAATAGGATTAAATCAGATTATAGAGAATTAATGTCTCGCTTTTTGAAAAAGCTTAATGTTCATTCATTATCGGAAAAATACTATTCAAGAATTGATGCAAGCATTAAGGAGTCAGGTAGCGCTATGCCAAGGGCATTAATGGCTTACTACTATAGCATCCTGCATACAATACGAAAAGAAGGTTCTTCCGCATTTTGTCCTATAGTAATTGACTCTCCCAATCAGCAGGGCCAAGACAGTGAGAATTTACCTATTCTGATAGACTTCATTTTATCGCAGCAACCAAAAGACTCCCAACTTATACTTGCACTTGAGGAACTTCCAGATTCTGCTGAGTTAGAAAAAAATGACATAATTGAATTGACTGAAGAACGAAGCCTTTTGCTTAAGGAGCAGTTTGAGAAAGTATTTAACGAAATGAAGCCTTATTTTGAATCTATAATTAATGAAAACGAGGCACAACAAAATGTATAGTGCATACCCTTCGGGATACGCACCATACACAAACGTTGGCAATAATTTAAAAAAAAATCATCGAATTTCAATGAAAAAAATATTTATATTAATTTTAGTAAATATAAATCTATCTCTTTATTCTCAGGAGAAAAAGATTGAAATTCAAGAATATAAATATTTAATAGATTCAATTTATTTGTAACCGTCCGACAAACCCCATATTGATATAGGCATTCTGAATACCTAATGGATATTCCGGACAATACTGACCCCTGTTCCGGTCATATTGACCCCTCTAAAAATGGGTTTGGTACTATAATCTGTTAGGCTGACAATTTTACATTTTTTTTCTGAGACTTTCTCCCTTAAGCTCTATTCTGTAAGAGGAGTGTACCAATCTGTCAAGAATGGCATCGGCAATAGTTTCTTCGCCAATTATATCGTACCAACTCGAAACGGGCAGCTGACTGACGATTACGGTTGATTTCTTCCCGTGCCTGTCCTCTATCATTTCCATAAAATCTATTCTCTGTTGCTGTTCCAGGTGTGTCAGCCCAAAATCGTCCATGATCAGCAGATCTGTCTTGGCCAGTTTGTCAAAGAACTTCATCACTGTCCCTTCCAGCCTGGCCATCTTGGTTTTAAGCATCAGTTTCTGTGTATTGAAGTAAGCGGCTTTAAATCCCAGAATACAGGCCTGGTGTCCCAGTGCGGAAGCCATATAGCTTTTTCCGCACCCTGTTGCCCCGGTAATCAGGACTGATTCCCCTTTATTGATGAACTCTCCTGTTGCAAGTGTGGTGAGAAGCACATCGTCAAGACCTCTTACCTCGTCCAGTTTGAGCTCCTCTATAGAAGCTTTATACCTGAATGCCGCATTGGTTTCAAGTCTTTTGAATCTTCTGTTATCCCTTTCAAGCTCTTCGGCCTGCAGCAACAGTTCAAGACCCTCAGCGAGTGAGAGGCTTTGGTTTTTTCTTGTTTCGATAATTGCCGTCCATGTTTTGGACATGCCGTGCAGCTTGAGTCTGGCAAGCTGCGATTGGATCTGGTTTGTCATAGTTGTTAAAATTTAATCGCTTGTTGGTTACTGTAATATGATTTTCCCCTTANATTCTGGTGTTTGGGCAGCGCTGTACTGCTGTTTTGGACAGATTCGTCTTCCATATGGTTTTCTAGTATGTTTTTGATGAATTTGTAGGAGAATATCCCGTTCTCCATAGCCGTTTTACATGCTTTTTCCAAAGCTTCTGTATCTGATTTTCTTGCAAGGGCAAGCAGTCCGTCANGCGGCCATTGTATTATTTACCGCGAGTAGATTTATATTTACCGCACTGATGAAATATGTACGTCCAAGCCTGCTGATGGCCTTGTCGGCGATCGGCGCGATCTGCTTGACGCTGGTGGTGATCCTNGCTGGTGGNATGGTAGGCGCAATAGCCTTNGTATGTGTATCGGGCTGTATGTCGCTTATGTTCCCGACGATCTATGGCCTAGCAGCCGAAGGCTTAGGTCAGGATACGAAGCTTGGCGGCTCGGGCCTAATCATGGCGATCCTCGGAGGAGCAGTGTTCCCGGTGATCCAGGGGTACGTTTCGGATAGTCTGGATAGCATCCACTTGTCCTTCTTCATCCCGATCTGCTGCTATATGGTGGTGGTAGCCTATGGCTTCTATCATTATAAGCATAAGAAGGAAATCCCAGCTATGGCTTCCCATGGATAATTAATCCAGGATTTGATTAAAAGTGGAGGAAAAGTGGAGGATAAGCTAATCGCTGAGAGGACTTCTCAGGACCAGAAAACTTGATTTGCCTCGTAAGAGGCGTGAAATAGGAATAGTAAATTAAAAATATACCCACGGATCTACTAGTACGATAAGGACTAAAGGGTCTGTATTAAACCTTAAAAACGAAGAAATAATGAAGATTTTAACCTGTAATGAGCCAGGGACTTTTGAATATGGAGAGGTAGAAAAACCGACTTTGGAGCCTGGCAAGGCGATCATAAAAATAAGAAGGATAGGCATCTGTGGCACTGACCTGCATGCTTTTGAGGGAACGCAGCCATTTTTCAATTATCCACGGGTGCTGGGCCATGAGCTGTCGGGCGAGCTAGTGGAGGTGGATGGAGCGGAAGGCTTTGCTCCGGGAGACTTGGTGACCATCATTCCTTATTTCAATTGTGGCGAATGTGTGGCTTGCAAGGCCGGCAAACCCAATTGCTGTGCAAGAATCAGTGTCTTTGGAGTGCATGAAGATGGGGGGATGAAGGAGTATATTTCGGTGCCTTCCTCTGCACTGGTAAAGCAGGAAGGGCTGAGTCTGGATGAGCTGGCCTTGGCTGAGCCGCTGGCTATTGGGGCGCATGGGGTCCGTCGTGCTGGTGTACAGCCGGGAGAGTTTGTCCTTGTAATGGGCGCGGGGCCGATTGGTCTTGGGGTGATGGAGTTTGCTCGTATTGCCGGTGGCAAGGTGATCGCGATGGATATCAATGAAGATCGACTGGCTTTTTGCCGTGAGGTGCTGGGCGTGGAGCATACCGTCAATGCTAAGGGCGATTATAGAAAGGAAATCGACGAAATCACCAAAGGAGCATTTGCAGAAAACGTGATAGACGCCACCGGAAGCTCAATCGCCATCCATAATGGCTTCGAATTGATGGCCCATGGAGGAAGATATGTTTTGGTAGGCTTGCAGAAAGGCGAAATTAAATTTAGCCATCCTGATTTTCATAAGCGTGAATCTACCCTGATGAGCAGCAGAAATGCTACCAAGGCAGATTTTGAACATGTATTGAAGGCATTGAAAGAAAAAAAGGTGAAAGCTGGCTCATATATCACGCATACCGTGGAATTTGATGAAGTAAAGGCTAACTTTACGTCTTGGCTTGATCCAAGTAATAAGGTTATCAAAGCTATGGTACACAATTAAACCCTAAATTACATCATGAAAAAAATTACCTTATTGAGCTGCTTATCGGCAGTGATTTTTATGCTTTCCTGTGGGACGAAGACCACAGAACAAGAAGAAACCAGTTCCACAGAACCTACCAAGCCAAATATCGTGGTGATCTACCTAGATGACCTCGGCTATGGCGATGTGAGTGCCTATGGAGCGACCGAACTTAATACCCCAAATATGGATATGCTCGCCAACGGCGGGGTTCGTTTTACCAACGGTTATGCCACTTCTGCGACCTGTACGCCTAGCCGATATGGCTTGCTGACGGGATCTTACCCTTGGAGAAATGAAAACGCCAGGATCCTTCCGGGTACTGCGCCGCTGCTGATCAGCACTGATCAGATGACCCTACCTAAGATGCTTAAGGAGCAGGGCTATTCTACGGGAGTCGTAGGAAAGTGGCACCTGGGCCTCGGTGAGGGCGATGCTGACTGGAATGAGCACATCAGCCCTGGACCAAATGAGGTGGGCTTTGACTATAGCTATATCATGGCAGCGACCCAGGATCGGGTACCTACCGTCTATATCGAAAATGGTGATGTGGTGAATCTTGATCCCAACGATCCCATTCAGGTGGATTATAAGAATAATTTTGAGGGAGAGCCTACCGGCAAAGATAATCCCGATCAGACGACGATGAAATGGCATCATGGCCATAATAATTCTATCGTCAACGGCATCCCAAGAATCGGTTTTATGAAAGGTGGAGAAGCCGCCAAATGGAAAGATGTGGACATGGCGGATCATTTCCTGACCACTGCCAAATCCTATGTGAAGGACCATAAAGACAGCCCGTTTTTCTTGTATTATGCGCTCCAGCAGCCTCACGTACCACGTACTCCCCACCCGAGATTTGAAGGTAAATCCGGCATGGGCCCTCGTGGTGACGTGATTTTGGAAGCCGACTGGTGCATTGGAGAATTCATCAAGACCCTCGATGAGGAAGGCATTCTGGAAAATACCATCATCGTACTATCCAGTGACAATGGCCCTGTGCTCAATGATGGCTATTATGACGACGCAGTGGAGAAACTAGGGGATCATAAGCCCGCCGGACCACTTAGAGGAGGTAAATATAGCCTTTATGAGGCAGGTACTAGGGTGCCTTTTGTGACCTATTGGAAAGGAACTATCCAGCCGACTGTGTCTGATGCGATGGTATGCCAGATGGATTTACTAAACTCCTTTGCCGATATGCTGGGAAGTACGAATATGACCACGGATGGCCAGGCCATGATGGATGTATTCCTTGGTGAAAGCAAGCAGGGAAGGGAAAATCTGGTATTGGAAGCTACTTCCCGCACCGCTTTGAGGTCAGGAGATTGGATGATGATCCCTCCTTATAAGGGAGCTGCGATCAATAAGTCCGTGAATATCGAACTGGGAAATGATGAAGATTACCAGTTGTTTAACCTGAAAGAAGACCTGGGTCAGCAGACTAACCTTGCTAAAACAAATCCTGAGAAATTGAAGGAGTTGAAAGCTACTTACGAATCCCTGGTGGGAGACTTGAAGTCAGAAGGTGGTGACCTTGAACTGAAATAAAGGCCGCTTGTCCATCACTGGACGATTAGATTCCGGTCAATAAAATTAAAAGCCTCTTCCTGAAGTTTTCGCTTCAGGAAGAGGCTTTTTTTTTAGGCTTAAAGTTGAAAAAAAAAGTATATTAAGGAAGAAATCAAAAAGAAGATAGTCATATAAGTTCATTCCAATAGCTATTAATGTGATCATAATGTATCCTTTTAGAGAGTTGCCTGATAGGCAGTTTCGGAAAGGCAGCTATCGCAAAATCTGCTGATATGGAAAACGGGGTAAATCACTCCATAAGGTGAAGTTTCATAACTATAGCTAAACGCTAACCGCATACATCAGGAACATTAATAGTGCTTAATTATGGAAGATGTTTAAATCTCCAAGAAGAAAAAAAGAAGAAAGGTTAGCCAACTATTCAAAAGCTAAAAAAGGAAGTTTTAATTTCAATACTATCAGCGAGTATTTTATTAAGAAAGATCAAACAGCAGCCTTTCAGGTGGTCTCAGATAAGACTTATCATGATCTGGATTTGGATGAGGTTTTTATGTTTATTGACCGCACTTTATCCAAGATTGGCCAACAGTTTCTATATAATTCCTTCAGGGTAATCCCCCAAAACTCAGAAAGACAAGAAAGATGTGAGGAGCTTATTTCGGTTTTTAGGAAAAATCCTGAACTAAAAAAAACTGCGATAGAGCAGCTTTCAAGGTTAGATAGCTATGAGGCCTATTATATTTCTTCTTTGTTTCTAGAAGATCATTCCTTAAAGCCGAAGTGGTTTTTTATCATTCCCATACTTTCTATCACTGGCATTATCTCTCTTTCACTATCCCTATTTTATCCCCAATTTCTTATCCTATTAGTGGCTGTTTTAGCGATCAACTATTTTATTCATTATTGGAATAAGGAAAAATTCGTTCACTATAGTGGGACTATTCTTCAGTTGATAATTTTAAATCAGGTGGCCAAGGAATTTGTGAAATCGGGGATAGTGGCAAAAAGCAATGAAGAAGTAAATAATTCTATCCGCTCCATAGATAATATCGGATTTAGAATGTCGCTGTTCAAATTGGAGGCTAAAATTCAGAGTGATATTGGTCAGGCTGTTGATACCTTGACGGATATCGTAAAGGCCCTGTTTCTCATTGAACCTATAGTTTTTTTTAGTGTCTTGCAGAAACTAAATTCCAAGAAGGATGAAATCCACCTCTTGTTTAAGAAAATTGGTGAGATAGATACCGCTATTTCGATAGATTCATTGAGAAATGAGCTCCCTTATTATTCAGTTCCCATCCTTACCGGCAAAAAGAAATATCTATCAGCAAGGGAAATTTACCATCCGCTTCTGCAAGATTCAGTAGCCAATTCCATAGCTATTGATGATAAGTCCGTCCTGCTGACTGGCTCTAATATGTCTGGCAAAACTACGTTTATTCGTACGATTGGTATTAATTGCATAGTGTCCCAAACTCTAAATACCTGTTTTGCACGAGAGTTTTCAATGCCAAGAATAAGGATTCATTCTGCTATTAGAATCTCAGATGATATAATGAACGATAAAAGTTACTATTTTGAGGAGGTGCTGACCGTTAAATCCATGCTGGAAGAGAGTAGGTCTGGAGTGCAAAACCTTTTCTTACTGGATGAAATGTTTAAAGGGACCAACTCCGTGGAGCGGATCTCTGCGGGAAAATCCATTTTGACTTATTTAAATTCAGAAAATAATATAGTTTTTATTTCTACCCACGACCTGGAATTGGCAGAATACCTAAACGAAGGCTATAACCTTTTCCATTTTACGGAGATTATAAAAGATAAATCTATCCAGTTTGATTTCAAAATTAAGGCCGGTCAACTCAAAACAACGAATGCTATACGAATACTGGAATTGAATAATTACCCTCCTGAGATAATAGCTGAGGCTATTAAATTATCAGAACATATCAAATCAATTAAAACTAAATAACTAAGCTCGGGACTGTAATCTAATCTTTGGCTGGAATTTAGCTCTTCGATTGATGCCCATTGTATTGTCTTTTTTGTTTACATGGTTAAATCAGGTTTTATTAAATAAAACTAAGCTGAGTTTTACTTTTCATAAGATTTTTTCAGAAGGATGTTGATTGGTCCGCAGAAGCCCGGTATTATTCCCAGAAGCAGGGAAGGGGTTCATGGAGTTTTTTTACATTTTAAAAGGGATGACGAATGCATGATTGGCAAGCAGCTAATCTGCTGAATCCTGCCATCCTAGCATTGGTCTTTGATAGCATATATTGGAGCTTGTCGGATGGATACCATTACTCTGCATTTAGGTCAGACGCTTCGCTCAAAATAAATTCATATTCCTGATTGCGGGAGTGGAGTTCGATAACTTTCCGTCCAATAGCCCACATTTTTTGATTTACTGCCGCTTTGTTTTCTCAGTCAATTATATTTGACAAAGGAATGATGACAAGTCCTTGTTCAACTCAAAGAAATCAGCGTGATAAAGAAGATATTGGCCCTTATTCTTGGCCTATTAGTGAGCATTATTGGTTTATTGATTTTGGTGGTGACGGTATTTGTGAATACCCAGCCACAGTTTGGTGCCAGGCCAGCAGGGGAGGACCTGGAGCGCATGAGTCAATCGCCCCATTTTTCGGATGGTATATTTATCAATAGCCTGCCCACCACGACGGGGGACTTATCGGATGTCTTCAAGGTACTTCCAGAACTGCTAGACGAAGAGGGCAAGGTGCCGCATCGCAGCCTTCCCACCGGCTATGCGGCCAGCCCATACTCCGCCAGCGATCAAGTCAATAGGGTCACCTGGTATGGGCATTCAGCTTTTTTGCTGGAATTGACCGGGCGGAAGATTTTAATCGACCCGATGTTTGGGGAGATTCCCTCACCGCTGCCCTTTGGCAGCAAGAGGTTTGCCACGGATCAGCCGATTGATTGGTCGGCATTTGAGTCGATTGATATACTATTAATTTCGCATGATCATTACGACCATTTGGATTATCCGACGATTCTCAGGATCCAGGAGCAGGTGGGATTATTTATTACGCCGCTGGGGGTGGGGTCTCATCTGAAACATTGGGGAATTCCTGAGGAGAAGATCGTTGAGCTGGACTGGTGGCAGGAGAAGGAAGTGGACGGATTGAGCATTACTGCCTGCCCGGCGAGGCATTTTTCGGGTCGCGGTATGACCGATCGTTTTGCCACACTATGGGCAGGGTGGAGCATCAAAAGTGAAGAGTTAGCGATATATTTTAGTGGAGATGGAGGCTATGGAGATCACTTTAAGGAGATCGGCCAGCGTCTGGGGCCCTTTGACTTTGCGATGGTGGAATGTGGCCAGTATAATGAGGCGTGGAAAGACATCCATATGGTACCAGAAGAAACGGTCCAGGCGGCACTAGACCTTCAGGCAAAGCTATCTATGCCCATCCATTGGGGCGCCTTTAGGCTAGCTCCCCACCAGTGGCTGGACCCCATCACCCGCTTTGAGAATGCCGCCAAACTCCAGTCCCTACCCTATATTACCCCCCTCATCGGCCAAACCTTCCAGCTGGGACATGATTTCCCCAATACCCCTTGGTGGCTAGGCTTATAAGCGGAAAGGGCTTATCCATGGAAATTATAGGAGCTCCTAAGGCCAATGCCAAGTGGGCGTAGGAGAGGAGTGCAAAATCTAAAAAGTGAAGAGCCTATGTAGAGATTAATGAGATTTGAGGCTTGGGGATGCTGGTCCTAGGTATTAGCCCATGCGCCTTTTGTCTTCTTCACCTAGCATTTTCCTGATCCGCCGGACTCTTCTGTGGGTTCTTACTTTTCCATAAATATAGTAAGCGATAAGCCCTCCATAGAGTATATAGCTAACGGCCGGTATTTGCCCCTGATAGGCCATCATCCCGAAAGTTAGTGCCGAGCAGCCAAATAGAACTATTAGCACAACCGTTGCGAATTTTATGACTTCTGTTTCTCACTGCGTAAATAAATGAACTGGGTTTGTTGCTATAAATATTAATAAAATGATGGATTTCACCAATAAAAAAATAGCCCAGACATGGCCTGGGCTATTTTTTTATTGTGGGGTAAACCCGATTAGTAGGATTAATAGGCGGGATCCTGGGTGAGGACACCGTCCTGGAGATCTACCTGTACCTGTGGTAGTGGCCAGTGATCGTCTTGACCTTCGGTGTATTTGGCACCGTTGAGCCAAGGTAAGCGGCCTCCGTTGAGCTCACTTTTCAGATAGTTGTTCAAGGTTTGATCGGCAATTCCCCATCTTACCAAATCGAAGAACCTCATGCCTTCAAGGGCAAATTCCATTCTTATTTCGTGTCTTACTGCCTTACGGGCATACTCCTGACTAGGGAAGGAGGGGTAAGGGGCCAGCTTATAGTTCGCCGCTGGCTGGGATGGATCGATTATGATTTCGTCACTCGCTCGGAAGGAGGTGTTGAGCACTTTGCCCATCACCATATCGTCTGCCGCCCGATTACGGATGAGGTTGACGAGGGACAGGGCAGTGCTGAGGTCGTTCTCTTCTACAGCCACTTCGGCGCGCCATAGGAGGATATGCCCTAAGCGTAGGACCCTGAAGTTATTTCCATTTACACCTGCCGCCCAGTAGCTGGATTGGCTGGAGATTTCCCCTTTATTGCGCTTATACCACATGATCTTTTTGTTGAGGAATGGCCCCATATTCAGTTGGTCGAGCATCCAGTCGCTGCCACTCATCGGACCCCAATCCAGGAAGGGGATTCCCCGTCTGCCTATGGTCCAGTCCACTCTTGGATCCATCAGGTGATCGGTAGGGCTGAAGTTTTCGGTGGTTAGGATTTCATAATCTTCCACCAATAGGTTGTCCTGAAAGCTGTCCAAAAGAGGCAAACCATTTGCATCTACTTTGAAGGCATTGAAGAGGTCAAAGGAGGGGGCGCTATAAGCACAGCATAAGCCCACATCCTGGCCACGAGGGTACAGGGTTTGGTGGTCTATGCCGGAGTTGGCCACTCCTGCGCCATCATTTACCGAATATTGGATCTCAAAGATGCTTTCGCCATTATTCTGCTTTTCCTCATCGAAATTATTATAGAAATGACTTTCCAACTGGAAGGGACCGTCAATGATGATGTCGTCCAGAAGGGTCTTGGCGGCGCTGAATTCCTGCTGGAATAGATGCGTGCGGGCTTTTAGGGCCATAGCTGCCCAGCTGGAGGCTCTGCCTAGATCCTTAGGGGCTGGATTGAGGTTATCTATGGCAAATTGCAGGTCGCCTTCGATATTATCCCAGACTTCCTTGTCATTTTTCACCTGAGTAGCGTCCACGCCTTCGGTGATATAAGGGATTTTTTCGAATACCATTCTTAGCTGAAAGTGAAACCAGGCTCTTAGGAATTTAGCCTCTCCTTCCAATTGTTTGTATTGAGCCTCTGGTATATCCTCTGATTCATACAGGGCCAGCAGTGCATCATTTGCGCGGGATACCCCCTCGTAATTGATGCCCCAGGCGCCATTGAGCCATTCATTGTCCGAGCGTACCTCGTAGCGTTCCACGTCATTGATCTGGCTCCATCCGCCGGTCTGGTCTCCTCGGTGCATATCGTCTGAGGGCACATCCCCCCAGACCCAGTTCATCACCGATGCCTCTCCCTGGTTTCCACTAGGCGTCTCCCCCTCGGCATATCCGTCGAGGAGGGCATAGGTGGCGATGAGCAGTGAGTTTACCCCTTCTTCATTATTTAGCAGGGTTTGGTTGACGGCGCCATAGGGTTTTTCCTCGAGAAACTCCTCGCTGCATGATTGCAGCAGCATGCAGGCCGTGATGCAGTATATTGAAAATAATATTTTTTTCATGACAATTTGATTTTGGGTTATAGACTTAGATTCAATCCGAACATGATCTGACGGGATACTGGCCAGGCTCCTGTATCCACTCCACGGTCGATCTCACGAGCTATTCCATTGTCTCGCTTGGCAGGTATCTCTGGGTTCAATCCCGAATAACCTGTGATGGTAAATAAGTTGGAGCCCATGAAATAGATTCTAAGGTTGCTAATCTTAAGCTTTTCAAGTACCGACTCAGGCAAGGTGTATCCTACCTGAAGGTTTTGCAGTCTCAGATAGGAGCCGTCTTCTATATATAAGGTAGAAGGGTTCTGCTCAAAAGAGGTGCTGCTAGAGGCTTTAGGAAGCGTGGCATCGGCATTATCTGCCAAATAAGGCGATCCCCATGACTGATAGAGACGGTCTGGACTGTTAGGTCCCTGGAAGAGTCCATAGCGGATAAATCTATTGGTATAGTTGGCTAGGTCATTGCCGACGGTGGTATATAAGGTGGCGGAGAAATCTATGCCTTTATAGCCTAATCCCATGCGCAGTCCTGCGGTGAAATCGGGGTGTGGGTTGCCGATATACGTTCGGTCTTCTGGGCTGATGGTGCCATCTCCATTCACATCCTTGATTTTTAAGTTTCCAGGAGCATTATAGGTGCCATTGGCAGGGTGGTTATCGGCTTCTTCCTGTGTTTGGAAGATTCCGTCCACCACATAACCATAAAATTCAGGGAAGGATCTTCCCGCTTCTGTACGGGTATATATGGACTGTCTGATCGGGAAGCCCTGAATAAATTCACTGGAATTGCCCGACAGTTTAGTGACCTCATTTTTATAATGAGTGAAATTGCCCGATAGGGTATAGCTCAGTCCGCTGGAGCCAAAGTCTCCACGGTAATCTAGGGTGATATCTATCCCCTTATTGGACATGGAGCCGATATTTACGGATGGGGCGGTGGCGCTACCTGCCACAAGTGGGATGGCCACAGGAAATAGCATATCCTTGGTGTCCTTTCTCCAGAAATCTACCGTCACATCGAGGCCGCCAAATAGGGTGGCGTCGAAGGCGATATTGGTGGAAGTGGTCGTTTCCCATCTGGCATTAGGGTTGCCACGAGTGGCTGATTGATAGCCTACCACGATGGTATTGTCTCCACCGCCGATGGCGTAATAGGAGTTGCCAGGGTTACTATTATAGATCGAATAGCTATTATAATCACCTATTTGGTCATTTCCTGATTGTCCCCAGCTCGTACGTAGCTTGAGGAAGTCGAGCCATCCACTGGTGCCGGAAAGGAAGTTTTCCTCAGAAAGTACCCAGCCTAGGGATACCGCAGGGAACACCCCAAAGCGGTTGTTGAGGCCAAACCTCGAGGAGCCATCACGACGGACGGTGAAATCTGCGAGGTACTTTTTCTTATAGTCATAATGAGCACGCCCAAAATAGGAGAACAGAGACCAGGCAGCGGCGTTTCCACCATTCAGCTGGTTGCTGGCGCCCGCATCGAGCACCAGGAAATTCAGGTCGGTGCTGAAGAACTCCTGTCGGGAGGCATAGATATTTCTATAAGTACTCTTTACTGCTTCTGTACCTAGGAGCAGGTCGGTATTATGATCCTTACCAAAGGTCCTTTGATAGTTTAGCGTATTGGTCCAGTTCCACTGGAAGCTCACTGCACTGCCCTCATTGAGGGTGGTACCGTCGGTGCCATTGGTGTTTTCAGGATCTGGAAACTGAGGTCCAAAATTCTGAGATAGGTTTACATTATAGCCGGCCAGGGTTTTGAATTTCAGGTTCTTTACCGGACTTATTTCCGCGTAGATATTACCAGTGATATTATAAGTGCTGTTTTTACTATCCTGGGAGCGGTCCAGAAGACCTACCGGATTGGGGCCATCATAGACGTTGCCACCTACCACGCCACCGGCATAGTTGCCAGCCACATCATAGATTGGGAGCAGTGGGCTGATGGTATAGAGTTTATTGAGGAGGCTTTCATGAGCATTATTGCCATTATAGCCCTTGTTTTGGCTATACATTACTCCGAGTCTCTGGCCCAGCTTCAGCCAGTTGTTTACCTCTGCATCCACATTAGATCTTAGGCTGGCACGCTCGTAGGAGGTATATTTAAAGATCCCATTTTCCTTGATATAGTTGGCCTGGAAGGAATAGTTGGTTTTCTTTCCACCGCCAGTGACGGAGAGATTGAAGTCCTGAATAGACCCATCCTGGTACACGGCATCCATCCAGTCGGTACCCTGCTGATTGGCGAGGGTGATGGGATAGTTGTTTTGGTCGTATAGCTCAATATTGGTGGCAGGATCGCCGAAGGAAGCGCCATTAGGAAAGAGATAATCATTAAGTACGGGCTGGTCGCCGCTTCCATAATGCACATTGGAAGTAGGAAGTCCATCATTTTGGAATTCCAGCCACATCATTTCCCCAAGTTGCTGAGGATCGGTCATCAGGTCAAAGGTTGCATTAGGTTTATTGAAGCCTGAGCGAACGCTCACAGAGACCTGAGCGGCCTGATTTGCTTTTCCTGATTTGGTAGTCACTAGTATTACGCCGTTTGCTCCCCGGGCACCGTATATGGCGGTGGAGGCGGCATCTTTCAGGATCTGGATGGATTCGATCTGGTGTGGTGGCGGAGGCGTGGCGCCATATACCCCATCCACAACCCATAGAGGACCGTTATTATTGATGGTTCCCATACCACGGATTCTGATTTCGGACTGCCCTCCAGGGGTAGCCGAATTGACCACCGTGATGCCGGAGGCGCTGCCTTGAAGCGCTTTGCTGACATTTCCTGCCGGCTGCTGATCCAGGAAGCTTTTGTCCACCGTCGCCACCGCTCCGGTGAGCTCGCCCTTGGTTCGGGTGCCATATCCGATCACCACCACCTCGTCCAGCGCCTCAAGGTTTGAGCCTAAGGTGACATCGATGATGGAGCGTCCGGAAATGGGAATGCTTTGGCTTTTGTATCCGATGAAGCTAAATACTAAATTGCCCTCTGCGGGGGCTGAGATGGAGTATTTTCCATCAATATCTGTAATGGTGCCTGTGCTGGTACCCTCGACTAAAATATTTACGCCCGGGAGGGTTTCTCCATTTTCGTCATTTACAGTTCCTGAGATTTTGGCAGTCTGGGCGAGCACCTCGCTGGACAGGACCGCCGATAGCAAGCATAGGCATAGGGTGATGCCTAGCATTAGGCTTGGCCTAAGTAGAATTTTGGGTTTCATAATTGTTGATTAAGGTTTAAGAAATCACTTTCTAAATTTGGGTCCACCAATTGTTTACTGTTTCGTTCGACAATTGTCCTTGCTTATATAGGGAGTTGACAAATAATGGTGGATAAGAAGTACTTATTTGAACTTATGGAGTTTGATTTTTTTCCATTCGATTTTATTTGGTTGAGAACTGATTTATTATCTCATGCAAAAAGTACCAAATACAAGTAAGTGCCAATTATAAGGACTGTACTCTAACTAGACAGTAGCGATATATTAGGGAAAAACATAGCCTAGCAGTTGTTTGAGAGGGTATTTGTTTTATTGAAATGAGAAGAATTTAGCTGTATTCAATAGCGCCTGTTCCATGGATATGGACATATGGATTAGAAATAATCAGATTAATACTCATAAGACCTCAGCCTTTACCCAAAGCTGCAGCCCACCCGCCTGCCAAAAGCAAAGAGGTATAGAGGAAATAAACAGGGGAGGGCATAATAGCCTCCATACTGAGTCTCAGCCCAGCCCTTAAAAGTGGAAGTTTATTATTATATAAAAGCGCTATCCTTGCCTTGGTACAGATGGGCAAGGATAGCGTGTATTCAGGGTTTCCTAGAGATTGGCGATAAAGTCCTCCAGATTTACGCTTCGTTCCAGGTTTAGTTTTTTGCGAAGTCGATAGCGATTGGTGTGAATGGACTCCACAGATATCGCCAGCAGACTGGCCATCTCCTTGCTGGACATATTGAGCTTTATCAGGGCGCATAGCCGATGATCATTGTGATTAAGCTTAGGGAAATGCTCCTTTAAGCGATCATAAAACCCAGTGTTGATCTGGATAAATCTCTTTTCAAATTCATCCCAGTTGCGGTGGGAGTGAAGGTCGATATTTTTTATTAGGGTATTTACAGGTACTTTCTGATCGTCTTTTTTTATTTCTTTCAGTTGCAGCTTGATGTCCATGAGTAGCTCGTCTTTTTCTATTAGCTGAACCGTGCTGGCAATTAACTCCTTGTTTTTGACTTCCAGTACTTCTTTCGTTTTTTGAACTTCCAGGGCTCGTTTTTTCTCCAGGTATTTTTTCTCGGCCTTGAACTTCTTGGTTCGGTTTCGAATATATACCGCTCCCATAAAAGCCCCAAAGATGATGATAATGGCCAATATCACCTTTTGAAGGAAGGATACGCGGTCCTTATGCTCCAGCGTTTCCAGTCTTTGCTGCTGAAGTAATTTCTGCTGTTTCTCCTTTTCCAGACGAAATAAGTCCTGAATCTCCAATAGGCCTGTATTATTTGGGCTGCGACTATCAAAAAAATCATCATCCAGCTTCTTCGCCTCCCATAAACTCGTATAGGCTTTCTTGAATTGGTTGGTTTGGGCATAGAGGTCCGAAAGCTTCTTGTGCACCAGAGAGGAGAAATCGATATGGCTATGATACTTAGTGGAGGTTTCTAGCGATTGTAGGTAGTAATTCTCACTTTTTTGGTAATCATTGATAGCTCTATAATAATCAGCCAAATAGGAATAAACGAGAACGAGGTAAGAAGGTACATTGGTTTGGAACCAGGGGACCAGGTCTTTATTGATTTCTATGGCTTCACCAGGTCGGCCTGTTTGGCCTAGGACATAGGCTTTTTCAAAGAATACATAGGGAGATTCTTGAGGCTTCACCGTGCTGGGTAATATCTGAAAGCAGCTATCCAAGTATTTTTTTGCCTCGAAGGGCATTTCATTTTGACGAAATAAGGCTACCATCCCAAGGTAATTACTGATCAGCTCATTTTTATGGATCTTCTGCTCCCGGACCAGTTTCTTATTGATTTGCAGGGAAATATTGAGGTAGTTCAGGGCCTTATTCATTTTCTTATAATACCCGTAGGTTTGCCCGATTTTATAGTAGATGGTTCCCTGTGCATATTCCAGGTTGGCGGTGCTGGCCAGATCCAGGGCTTCCCAATAGTTATCATAAGCGTCCTTATATCGTGCATGATTTCCATGAATATTGGAGATCCTATTGATAATATCTATGGCGCCGAGGGTATCTCCATTGGCGAGAAGCTCATTTTTACAAATCCGGAATGCTTTTAGCGCCGCCTCAGGATTTAAATACTTCAAACTATCTCCTTCCTGGCAACGCTCTTTTTGATAAATCCCCTGTGGTGGAGACTGAATAGCATAGGTGTTTTGGATGGATATCATACCAAACACCATGATAAAGACATAGACTAAGGTGTGGGCTTGTAGTTTTTTTGGGTTAATCAGTAGGTCTTGGGTCATTCTTAATTTGTCTAGATTTCTGTAAGGGTAAACTTAATCTAATCCATGATAGGTCTAGGCTGCAATTGTTGACATAAATACCTCATATGTTTAATAAGAAGGAAAAACCTCGCTGTAAGCCATATAAAAAAGGTAAAAGACGTCAAAATGTTGTTCAGTTTCAGAAATTGAATTTATCTAATTGTTAGAGAATAATGCTGTTTCAAAACGATAAATATTCGCCTGTACAGTTTTTGTCTAGTGGCTATAGATGCTTTTATTGAATTAATAGATGCAAATTAGCTTTGCCTGATCTCCTCAAATCACGGGAGATGAGAATCAATAATTAACAAGAACATAAAATAACCTTAAATAATCATGATCAAGAAAATAGTCTTTACGCTAATCGGTGGTGCGGTGTTTTTTGGACAAGCCAATGCGCAGCAGGAGCAAAGTCAGGCTTTCCCATTTGTATTACCCAAAGAAAAACCGGCTATGCCTTTGAGCGCAGCGATGCATCGTAATTATGATGCTTATCCTGCCCCACGCCCGGAGGACAATGAGCTTTACAGCCAATTCAAATATACCGAACTAAAGGGCTTTGATTACCATAATCACGATGGCACCATCTCCAGACGGGATCCTTCCAAGGTGATATTTGCCAATGATAAATATTACGTTTGGTACACCTATAGAAATACTCCTTTGCCTCCGCAGGGAGCGGCCAAATCCAACGACACCATTCCTTCGGCAGATTGGGATCTTTCCGAAATCTGGTATGCCACCAGCAAGGATGGCGTCCATTGGGAAGAGCAGGGCGTGGCCGTGCCGAGGCCTCCCAAGCCGCAGGTAGGCTGGAGATCTGTGACCACGACGGATATTTTGGAGTGGGAAGGCAAATATTACCTATACTATCAAGGCTTCATGGAAGCCAGTGGCAAGCGAGGGGATGATTGCCCGGTAGCAGTTTCCTATGCCGACTCACCAGATGGTCCATGGACCGCCTATAACGAGGTAGTTATCCCTAATGGCGCCGCTGGCGAATGGGATCAGTTTTCTATCCATGATCCTCAGCCAATAGTTCATGATGGTAAAATATACCTGTATTATAAGTCTGACTTTGATGGAGATCCTAACCTGGTGCGCATGCAAGGACTGGCAATCGCTGAGCATCCTCTTGGCCCTTTCCGAAAGCATCCCCTCAATCCTGTCATCAACTCAGGCCACGAAACCACCCTTTTCCCCTTTAAGGAAGGCATTGCCGCCCTGGTGATCAAGGATGGTAATGAGCACTTCACCGTGCAATATGCTGAGGATGGGGTGAATTTTGAAATTGCCGCTATCACCGACCTAATGCCCACCGCCGCAGGGCCATTTATGCCTGACGCTTTTACCAATACCAGCTATGGAAATGGCATCACCTGGGGCATCTCTCACCTTACCAATGCCACCGACTGGGAGCATAATCATGCCATTTTATTGCGCTTTGACTGTGACCTGAGCCTGGACGTGAATGATCCGGAGATGAAAAATCATAATTACTATTATAAACCAGACTTCTACTATCAGCATGGACTTAGCAATAAGCAAAAACAAAGAGTAGAGGAAGAAAATAAACGACTGATTCAAGGAGAGGAATAAAGATGAAATTTCTTGTCACCAACTTCACTCGACTTATTTACATGCTTTGTGGGAGCTTGCTGCTGTTTATTTTGCTGCACAGCAACCCACTCGCTGCCCAAACTAAAAAGCCTAATATCGTCTTGCTCTTCAGCGACGATGCAGGATATTATGATTTTGGCTTTCAGGGCAATCCACATTTTCCCACGCCTCATCTCGACCAGCTCGCCAGAGAAGGGGTGGAATTGGAGCAGTTTTATGTCACTGCGGCGGTTTGCGGCCCTTCGAGAGCTGGCATGCTGACGGGTATGTATCAGCAGCGGTTTGGCTTTGAGGAAAATAATGTACCTGGATATATGAGCAGTGCAGGCTTGCAGGGTGACCAAATGGGCTTACCGCTGGGACTGCAGACGATGGGCGATTACCTGAAACCATTAGGTTATAAGTCCATGGTTATTGGCAAATGGCATATGGGCTCTGCCGATGAGTATCATCCTTTGAACAGAGGCTTTGATGAGTTTTTTGGCTTCCGGGGAGGAGCTAGGAGTTATTTCGAACTGTCAGAAAGCCAGCAGGAGGCAAGGCCGGAGGATAGGCTTGAGCGAGGATTTGGCCATTATGAAGAGTCAAAGGGATACCTCACGGATGTGTTTGCAGATGAGGCCTGTAGGTTTATAGAGGAGAATAGCGATCAGCCTTTCTTCCTTTATCTGTCTTTCAATGCCGTGCATACACCACTGGAAGCTACAGCCGAGGATATGGCGAAAATCACTGGTCTTACGGGAAAAAGAAAGCAGATGGCGGCCATGACCCTGGCTATGGACCGGGCTTGTGGGCAGGTTTTGGATCGGCTAAAGCAACTAGGTTTAGAAGAAAATACTCTGGTGATTTTTACCAATGATAATGGTGGGCCTACAGATGCTAGTGCTGCCAATAATTACCCACTAAGTGGCACCAAAGCCAACCATCTGGAAGGAGGAATCAGGGTTCCGTTTATCATCAAATATCCTCGTGAGCTGGGAGCAGGGGGCCAATACCCCTATCCTGTGTCCACCTTGGACCTACTGCCGACCTTCTATGCTGCAGCCGGTGGGGAAGTGGAAGATCTTGAGGGTTTGGATGGCCTAGATATATTGCATTATCTGAAAGGGGAGCAGAGTGCCCGCCCGCATGAAAAGCTGTATTGGAAAAAGGAAAATAGAGGCGCTATCAGAAAAGGAGACTGGAAGCTGCTGCGTTTTCCTGATCGGCCAGCGGAATTGTACGACCTGTCCACGGACCAAGCGGAAGAAAAAGATCTGGCCAGCGAAAACCCAGCGCTGGTACGGGAAATGTATAAAGAACTCTTCGAATGGGAGCTGACTCTGGAGCGTCCAAAATGGCAGCTGCTTAGAGAGTATGAAGGCAAGGCCATGGAGCGAATGGACAAGTACCGTAAGCATTACCCGGAGGACTAAAGGAGAATAGGGAAGGGCCTGCGAATTAGCGTTTGCCCCATAGGTCCTTCCTGTATTCCCCGGGGGTCTTGCCGGTATGAGCTTTGAAGAGTCTGGAGAAATAGCTTACATACTCCAGTCCGATCTTCTCGGCGATTACCGCTAAGGGGTCTTTGGTGCTAGCAAGCAGTACCTGAGCTCTTTCGATTTTCCGCGATTGAATGTATTTCAATGGCCTTATTCCGAAGGTTTTCTGAAATAAACTCGAATAATAATCCGCACTTAAATTCACTGCATCGGCCACCATCTGCACGGTGAGGTCCATATGGAGGTTTTGCCGGATAAATTTAGTTGATTCCAGGATTTTACTTTCACTGATGGTATTGCCTTCGGAGATTTTGGCTTGTCGGATAAATCGGGAAAAAAGAATGCGAATCAAGCCATTGGTTTCAAGAGAACAAGAGGGACTTAAGCTGTGGTTTTTGGATTTGAAGGTAGATAGAGTGGTATAATTATCATAAGATTTGGGGTCATCATTGATCAGATGTCGATTGGGGTTCAGCTCGATGATTCGCTGAAATAAATCCTCATCGATGGCAGTGGCCCGTACTTCATGGTGGAAGTGATAATGGTCAAATACAGAACCAGCTTCTCCAATTTCCTCCATGACTCCGAGGTAATATTGGGTCTGGAAATCCTGACAAATATACCTGCCATAAGTAAAGCTGGGGATGAGATAAAGAAAGCCGGGTTTAAGGATATATTCCTTGCTGGAATGGTAAACTTTCCCACTGCCTTCGGTCACGAGATAGAGTCTATAAAAAGGGCTGATCACGTTATCATAATCCCAGCGAGTATCCAGGTGGACCTTGGCAGCATTTAATAGGTGAAATTGGATAGTGTCAAGTTGCATTGTGTATTGATGAATATCGGAAATGTATATTTATATGCCGTAAAGATATATAATTATTTAATTCTAAATATTCATATTTGATAAATGAAAATTAGCAATCTAGCCCTATTATGAAAAGACTTGTTTATTTAAACTTTTTGTGGATAAGTATATTGTTCTGGTCCTGTTCGGAATCTGTTCCGCCAGAAATACAAGAAGTGTATAATGATTTGCCGGAGCAGCTGGATTTTAATGTCCATGTAAAGCCGGTCTTATCCGATAAGTGCTTTGCCTGTCATGGACCGGACAAGGGCACGATCAAAGCCGGCCTCCAGTTGCACGAAGCGGAGACGGCCTATGGCGCTGGTGACTCTGGCGAAAAGGCCATAGTTCCTGGCAAACCTTCCAAAAGTGAGATGGTAAAGCGGATACTCAGTCACGATGAGGACTATATGATGCCCAGCCCGGGCTCAAACCTCACCTTGACGGACAAGGAAAAGGCCATTCTAATCAAATGGATCGAAGATGGTGCTGTATATGAGCCCCATTGGGCATTTCAGAAGCCTAAAGAGGTGGAAGTTCCCAAAACTTCCGCCAAGGACTGGGTGAAGAATGATATCGACCAGTTCGTTGCCCTTACCTTAGCCAACCAAAAACTCGCTCCCTCACCTGAGGAGGAGCGTCCACTTTTGCTGCGTAGGCTTTCACTAGACCTCACCGGTCTGCCACCTAGCCCAGAAGAAATAGAAGCTTTTGTGAATGATAAATCCGCTGATGCTTATGAAAAGCAGGTGGACAGACTATTGGCATCGCCCCACTATGGGGAGAAGATGGCGATGGATTGGATGGATGTGGCTCGGTATGCAGATACCTATGGCTACCAAGTGGATCGCTATCGGGACATGAGCCCTTGGAGAACCTGGGTCATCAATTCCTTCAATAATAATATGCCTTATGAGCAGTTCCTGAGTTGGCAGATCGCGGGTGATTTATACCCTAATCCCACCAAGGAGATGCTCTTGGCCACAGGATTTAATAGACTTCACCCGCAAAACATGGAAGGTGGGATCGTGGATGAGGAGTTTAGAGTGGAATATGTCGCGGATCGTGCCTCCGTCCTGGGGCAGGGAGCGATGGCTCTGACACTGGCCTGCGCCAGATGTCATGATCATAAATATGACCCCATCTCTCAGAAAGATTTCTATCAGTTTTATGGTTTCTTCAATAACCTCAACGAAACCGGACAGATATCCTGGGATCCAGGAGACATCCCCGTTCCTAATATGCTCTGGCCAAATGAGAAGCAGGAGAAGGTACTGGCCTATCTAAAAGAGATGGAAAGCAAAGATGCTACCAAGCTCAAAAAGGCGGCAGATGCAGGAAAGGCTGAAGCCGATCAGTGGATCGACAGCCAGGGATACCAGAAGTTAACGATGCCGCTAAATTCCGCGTTGGCAGGGAAATTTAACCTTAATGACAACCTCACCAATAGCCAAACCGGCAAATCAGGAAAAATGGATCGCGATGCTACCAAAGGTGAGCAACCAACCTATGTGGAGGGACGAAAAGGCAAGGCCCTGAAGCTGGACGGTGATGCATGGATCGACCTGAAACCTGTGGGCATATATAAGAGAAATGATGCTTTCAGTATAGGACTATGGGTTCACCTGCCGGATTCGGTGAAAGAAGGGGTGATCTTCCATAAAAACCAGGGAGCAAGATTGCACAGCTATAAAGGCTACCATCTGTACCTGCGGGACAATAAATTGGAGCTCCTGCTGGCGCATACCTGGCCGGATAATGCCATCGAAAAACACAGTCTAGGCGAGGTGCCACGAAATAAGTGGGTACATGTCGCGATGACCTATGATGGATCGAGCAAGGCGGAAGGTTTACGCTTATTTATGAATGGCCAGGAAATGAAAATGAAATTGGTCACTGACAACTTATATAAGGATATAGTTTTTGGAAATTACGAAGATCAGATTTATAGTTCGCCGATAGAGCCCGGCCTTATGATCGGTGCGAGATGGAGGGGCTTCGGTATCAAGGATGGCTTGGTGGATGATATCCAAGTGTATAGCCGGGAGCTGACTGCATTGGAGGTATCGGCCTGGGCAGAGCAGGATTATGCAGCTCTGCTGAAGAAATCTCCGGAGCAGCTCAGTGCAGCAGAGAAAAAATTGCTTTCCGAATATTACCTAAAGCATCTCTATAGCCCCTATCAGCAGGCAGAGCAGGAGCTGATGAAAACCCGGGCCGCGCTGGTGGACAGCACACAGAAGGTGCCGGAAGTGATGATCATGAAGGAGATGGAGGAGAAGCGAAAAACCTACCTGCTGGAGCGGGGATTATATAGTGAGCATGGGGAAGAATTGGAGCCTGATGTTCCCGAAAGTATCCTTCCTATGCCGGAAGATTTCCCAAAAAACAGACTAGGATTGGCCAAATGGCTATTTCATCCCGATCATCCTCTTACAGCTAGGGTGGCGGTAAACCGCTACTGGCAAAATTTCTTTGGCAGAGGCATCGTGAAGTCTAGTGAGGACTTCGGAAACCAAGGGGAGCTACCTTCTCACCCTCGATTGCTGGATTACCTGGCCAATACCTTCCGCGAAAGTGGCTGGGATGTGAAAGCACTCAATAAGCAGATCGTCATGTCTGCCACCTATAGGCAGTCTTCGAAGGTCACTGAGGAAATAAGAAAAATGGACCCTGATAATACCTACCTCTCCCGAGGGCCAAAGGTAAGGCTGAGCAGTGAGGTCATCCGTGATAATGGTCTGGCAGCAAGTGGGCTGCTTGTGGACAAGGTAGGCGGGAAGAGCGTGAGACCTTATCAGCCCGAAGGACTATGGGCGATGAATGCTGATGAGTATATCCAGGATACGGGCGAAAACCTCTATCGCAGGTCTATCTATACCTTATGGAAAAGGACGGTCCCTAATCCCACCCAATCCACTTTTGACCAACCTGATCGAAGTGAGTGTACGGTGAGAAGACAGAAAACGAATACTCCACTGCAAGCTTTGGTCTTATTGAACGACCCTACATTCGTGGAGATATCCAAAAAACTAGGGGAGGAAATGGCTCGTAAAGAGCAGGACAAATCCTCCATCGCTCAGACTTTCATCAAGCTGACGGGCCGGGAGCCCAAGGCCAATGAACTCGATCTGCTGGTGGAACTCCGACAAAAAGAATATGATAAATTCGTGAAAGAACCCCTGAAGGCCCAAGGCTGGCTGGCAGCAGGTGAATACCAATTGGATCCTAGCCTGGACCAGTTGTCTATCGCCGCCAATGCCGTTGTGGCGAGTGTAATTATTAATTCAGATGCAGCAATAACCAAAAGATAAACTATGTGTCACCATCATGATATTTTACGATCTGCTGATCAGGAGATGCAGCAGGAAGAAAGAAAAATCGATAGAAGGCAGTTTCTCACCAAAACCTCTATGGGGCTGGGTGCTCTAGCACTGGGGAGTCTATTTGGCTCAGAAAAACTATTTGCCGGAGGCCAAAGCATCCCTACCGTGGGTAGCGGAGGGCTGGAAGGCCTTCCTCATCATATCCCCAAGGCCAAGAGAATTGTCTATCTCTTCCAAAGTGGAGGACCTTCTCAGATAGAGACCTTTGATTATAAGCCTAAGCTTATGGATATGTTTGGCAAAGAGCTTCCACCAAGTGTCCGCGGCGAACAGCGCCTTACGGGCATGAGTGCGCAGCAGTCTTCCCTGCCCATCGCCCCGAGTATTTATAATTTTGACCAATATGGAGAAAGCCGGGCCTGGGTCAGTGAGCTGATGCCTCACACTGCGGAGATGGTCGATGACCTATGCTTCATCAAGTCTATGCATACCGAGCAGATCAATCATGATCCGGCAATTACCTTTTTCCAAACGGGGCACCAGCTTCCGGGAAGGCCTTCCATCGGCTCCTGGATCAGCTATGGCCTGGGATCATCCAACGAAAACCTGCCGACATTCATCGTCCTTAACTCCAAAAATGCAGGTGGACAGCCTATTTATTCCCGACTATGGGGAAATGGCTTCCTACCCACCCAGCATCAGGGAGTGCAGTTTCGTTCCGGAAAAGATCCCGTATTGTTCCTCAATAATCCCGATAACTATGACGGAGAGGACCGTGCGGAAATGCTGCAATACTTGAAGCAACTCAACGAGATGCAGCACAGTGCCTATGGTGATCCGGAGATCCTCGGGCGTATCGCCCAATATGAGATGTCCTATAGAATGCAGACCTCGGTGCCCGAGATTACGGATATGTCCGATGAGCCCGATCAGGTTTTTGATATGTATGGAAAGGACAGCCGTGATTCAGGAACCTATGCCGCCAACTGCCTGATGGCCAGAAGGCTGTTGGAGAAAGGGGTGAAGTTTGTGCAACTTTACCATAGAGGTTGGGATCAGCATAATTACCTGCCTGGAGGGATCCGCAATCAGTGTAAGAATACCGATCAGGCCACCGCAGCCTTGCTGAAAGACCTCAAACAACGTGGAATGCTGGAAGATACCCTGGTTATCTGGGGTGGGGAATTTGGGCGTACTGTCTATTCCCAAGGAAAGCTGACCCCTCAAAACTACGGCAGGGATCACCATCCACGCTGCTTCACCATGTGGATGGCTGGAGCCGGTGTGAAGCCTGGATATACTCATGGTGCGACGGATGATTTCAGTTATAATGTAACCGAAAATCCCGTGCACGTCCATGACTTCCATGCCACCCTGATGCACCTGATGGGTATCAATCACGAAAAACTGATCTATAAGCATCAGGGAAGGCGCTTTAGGCTTACCGATGTTGAGGGTCATGTTGTTAAAGATATATTAGTATAAAAATGAATTCAAGAAGAAAGTTTATAGGAAATTCGGCCATGGCCCTCGGCGCAGCCAGCATGATGCCTCGCTGGAGTTTTGCCCTTCATACAAATAAGCCTGCCGATGAGCTCATCGTGGGACATGGTGACTATCAATATAAAGTACATAAGGACTGGGCCAAAATAGGTGCCGCCTATACCTCTATCCTCAATTGCCACGAGATGGTGATGGACAGCAAGGGACGCTTGCTCATGATAGGTGATCATACTGACAATAATATTCTGGTATTTGATAAATCCGGGAAGCTCCTGGACCACTGGGGTACTCAGTATCCCGGCGGGCATGGACTTACCCTGCACCAGGAGGGTGAGGAGGATGTATTGTATATCGCAGACTGTGGCTGGTTTCAGGACCGACAGGGTAAGATGCAGCGCCAGGCAGGATTTGTGTCCAAAACAGATATCAATGGCCGCCTGATTTTTAATCTTCCGGACCCTCACACCATCGGGGTGTATAAGGAAGATCAGCCCTATATGCCGACCGAAATCGCCGTGGGTCCCAATGGGGATGTCTATGTGGCAGATGGCTATGGCTCAGATTATATCCTTCAATATGACCATAATGGGCAATTTATCCGTCGATTTGGGGGGCATGATAATGCCAATCCTGACGAAAACCTTCAGAATGCACACGGGGTGGCCGTGGACCTGCGAGGACCAAAACCCATGCTGGTGTGCACCTCCAGAACAGAGAATTGCTTTAAATATTTTACCCTTGACGGGCAATATGTAAAAACCGTATCCTTACCGGGATTATTTGTTTGCCGGCCGGTATTCGATGGAGATAATCTCTATGCGGGTGTCTGCTGGAGTAAGACCCGCGAGGAAAACAAGGGGTGGGTGAGAGACACGGGTTTTGTGACAGTGATGGAGGGTGACCGAGTGGTCTCCAATCCAGGCGGTACGGCTCCCGAATATGTCGATGGAGAGCTACAGCAGATGTATCGCGCGGAGAATCCGCTATTTAACCACGGCCATGATGTATGTGTGGATGAGGACAAAAACCTCTATATCTGCCAGTGGAATGCGCACCATACCCCACCCATCAAACTAGAAAGGATCTAACTATGGACTGGGCACAATTTATCGGAAGATTCCACCCTTTGGTGGTTCATTTACCCATTGGGTTTTTATTGTTTGGGCTTATTTTAGAGCTACTGAGTTTCCTTCGTAAGTCGGATAGTGCTGATTTTCGCAAGATCATTGCTTGGTCGTATTTGGCCAGTGCTTTTGGGGCGATGATGAGCGCGCTGATTGGCTTGATGCTGGCGCAAGGCGGAGGTTATGATGCCGCAGCCCTCGCCAATCATAAATGGATGGGATTTGCACTAGTCGGCCTTACCGCCTTATTATACTGGTCAAAATCCCGGAAATGGGACAAGAAAAGCCCTTTGGTGGCTTATGGACTCGTTGGTGTTTCCTTCGTCCTGGTGTCGCTGACGGGGCATTTAGGGGGAAATCTCACCCATGGATCTGATTATCTACTGGTGCATGCACCCAATCCCATCAAGCGACTAGCAGGGATGGAGACGGGAGAAGGAGGGGATACCAGCCTTCCCGGCAATCCTGATTCTATTTTGGTATTTCAGCATATCATTCAGCCTGTGCTGGAGGAGAAGTGTATAAGTTGCCATAACCCTGCCAAGGCCAAAGGCGGTCTGGACCTGAGTAGCCTGGAGGCGATGCGGGCCGGCGGAGAAAGTGGCACTGTACTTTCTGGCGGCATGGGGCTGGAGAGTGAGCTGGTGCATAGAATTACATTGCCTGAGAGCAGTACCAAGTATATGCCTCCTCAGGGAAATGGAATGTCTTACGGTGAGATCGCCCTTCTGAAATGGTGGGTGAGCCAAGGTGCTCCAGATAGCCTCAGCCTGGCGGCGGAGGAACTGCCTATAGAGATAGTGGCGATTCTGGATCGGGACTATAAGGTGGACGCCAGCCCACGGCCATTTATCGATAAGCTTACCGCCACTGCCATTACCGATGAGCAGCTGCAGGAGGTGCGTGCAGCAGGACTTCAGGTCAATCGCCTGACCCCTGACAGCCAGCTGCTGGAGGTTTCCCTTCAGGGAGGAACCTTCGATAGCCATCAGGCCGAGCTGCTCCAAAATATCGCTTCCAATATCGTCTATGCTGACTTTTCTAGAGCTACCATCAATGGCCAGGCTTTTGAGAAAGTGGCTCTTATGAAAAACCTAATTCGCATCGACCTGCGCCACTCCACCATTACAGATGCCGAAATGACGATCCTGGCGGGGCAGCCTCATCTGGAAGTGGTCAATATCTATGGTACGCAGATAAGCCAGGAAGGGCTAAAGGTGCTGGGCGAAAATACCGCAACACGGAAAGTGTATGTGTGGAATACCCTAATCAGCCCCACAGAGATGGAGGCCCTCTCGCAGCAATTCCCGCATCTCAACCTAATTGGCGGAGCCAGCGCTCCTTCGGTTAGCAGCTGATGAAAACCATTGGCGAAATGACCTTCTCAGGTTTTGAGCCTATGATTTTTATCCAAAATAAGCACTGACCATCTATCCACCCAATGCCCCAATAGGGACCGAAGCGATGAACGGTAGGGATATGATGGGCTTTTAGCGATGAATCGTAAAGTATGATTTATAATATAGCCTTCTGAACCGGGTTCAGAGGGCTATTCTTATTTAAGACCCAAGGAAATTTTTTAAGGGTTTATCCCGCTTATATCATTGCTGAGAATTCAGACTCTCGGCCAGTGATGCAAGGTCTTACCATTAAGTTTATTTGGTGTTCACTGACCATTGCCACAGGCTTATGCTCTATATACTCCCATTCCCCTCATTACCATACATGTGTTATGAGTTATACCATATGTTTTTTTTTGGTCTCACTTTTTTTCTAGGACCGAATGGGATAGGCATAGACAGGGTGTTGGAAATGGGTGATTTGCTGCAATAAAGTGGGCTTGTCAGATGAAATACAGGCCTAAAAGCCCTATATGCCAATTTATCCAGTTTTTGTCTAGTATGTTTTTATGGTAAGGGGGGAATAAAATGGGAGTTTTAGACCAGTGATTTAGGGGAAGTCAAAACAACTTTTCATTTAAATCAAATGCCAAAAATAAAGCCGGTATGCAGGTAGATGGGCATGCCGGTTTTTATTGGGCTGAGAGATAAACTCAATTTTAATAACCTCAATATATATGTTAACACTAAAAACTATTTTACCCATTGCGATAATGGCATCGACCATCTTTGCATGTTCAGAACCATCACCCAGCCAGCCATCCACCGATGAGGGAGCCCCTGGTCAGACTTACCCGGATTCGGTATATGATTTTTTGGCCATTCCAAAAACGGATAAATTAAGTGCGGCCTCTAAGCGGGCTTTGGAGCGGAATTATGCGCAAGGACCTGAATGGTTTATCGAGTTTACCAAGTCCGACCTGAAGGGCGACTTTGCCTATGAAGAAGGAGTAACCCGCAGGGATCCCAGTGACCTGATCAAGGTGGGGGATACCTATTATGTTTATTATACCAAAACGGTGGGTAAGTCCTATGGATTTGGTACGGGAGATCCCGAAAAGAAAGTATTCCCTTGGGACAAGTCCGAGGTATGGTATGCGACCTCGCAAGATGGCTGGACCTGGAAAGAAGAAGGACTGGCGGTAGGCAGAGGTGAGGCAGGTGCATATGATGACCGCTCGGTATTCACCCCTCAGGTGATGACTCATGAGGACAAGTATATTTTGGTCTATCAGACGGTGAAAGCCCCTTATGTAAACAGGGTGAAAAATCAGGTAGGAATGGCCATTTCAGATTCCCCGGAGGGGCCTTTCAAAAAACTTAGCGCACCAATACTCTCGCCCACAGATGATGGCGAGTGGGATGGAGAAGAGGATTCCCGCTTCAATGTAAAGTCCCAAGGCTCATTTGACAGTCATAAGGTACATGATCCGACGCTATTGCACTATAAAGGCAAATTTTACCTCTACTATAAAGGAGAAAGAATGGGCGAGCATAAGACTTTTGGCGGTCGTGAGATCAAATGGGGAGTGGCCATATCTGATAAGCTCACCGGCCCATATGTCAAGTCTGAGTACAATCCGATCACCAACAGTGGCCATGAGCTCTGTGTATGGAAATATGATGGAGGCGTCGCCGCTTTGATCATCACAGATGGCCCTGAGCGTAATACTCTCCAATGGTCACCAGATGGGATCAATTTTGAAATTAAATCTCATGTCAAATCAGGTCCAGAGGCGGCAGGCCTTGACCAGTCGCTCGACTTTGAGGCTAGCCCTGTGGCGGCTCTTCAGTGGGGGCTGACCCATGAATACGTCACAGGTGATTGGCAGGTGATCAGGAGATTTGACGCCCGTAAATCCTTCAATCCATAATTATAAACCATCGCATTGGGCTTCCATTGAGACCTGAGGGGGACCCCTTAGCCAGGCCGATGGAAGCCATTTGCGGATCAATAAACTCAAATTGTAAAATCTAATTAAAGATATGAAAGCAGCATTTTATCAAGAAAAGGGAAAGTTTTCTATTGGTGAATCACCTATCGAAAAGCCTGGCAAAGGCGAAGTTCGTTTGTCCGTTCAGTATTGCGGGGTTTGCGGCACCGATGTACATATTTTTCATGGGGTAATGGACAAGCGAGTGAGTCCACCTCAGGTGATTGGTCATGAGGCCTCGGCTGTGGTGGCGGAGCTTGGAGAAGGCGTGGACAATGTGGCTGTAGGTGATGAAGTGGCCGTTCGTCCGCTTCGCTTTGGCGCGGAGCATTCTTTTGACAAAGGTCATAAGCACGTAGGCAAAAACCTGAAGTTCATCGGTATAGATAGCGCAGGAGCCTTCCAGCAAAACTGGGTGGTGCCCGCCTATACCCTTCATAAGCTTCCTGAGGGGCTTTCTTTGAAGCATGGAGCATTTATAGAGCCATTGGCAGTGGCCTGTCATGATGTGAAGATCGGCAGAGTGACTAAGGGTGAAAACGCCTTGGTGATCGGTGGAGGCCCTATCGGGACTTTGATCGCCTTTGTCCTCAAGGAAAAAGGTGCCAATGTATTCATCTCCGAAGTCAATGCCACCCGCATAGGGATGTTAAAGGATTTGGGATTTGAAGTGATCAACCCGGCGCAGGAAAGCCTAAAAGATAGCATCACACGCCTGACTGATGAGAAGATGATAGACTGCGCCTTTGAGGTGTCAGGATCCCAGGCCGGTGTGGAGGCGATGACCGAGGTGGTCAATGTTCGCGGTCGAATAGTAATGGTAGCCATTCATGGCGGCGGCACCAGGAATGTCGATTTATTTAAGTTTTTCTGGTCAGAGGTAGAGCTATTGGGTGCGCGACTGTATGAGGAGGAAGATTATGAGGAGGCCTTACGCATTGCTGCCTCGGGTACGGTGCCATTTGAGCAGCTGATCACCAAGGTGGGAGGACTGGAGCAGATTCAGGAGGTCTTTGATGAGATAGATAAGAATCCTGCGGGAATGAAATACCTAATTGACATTAACCAATAATAATAAACCAAAATGAGTGTACTGAATAAATTTAACCTAGAGGGAAAAACCGCCCTGGTGACGGGCTGCAAGAGAGGAATAGGCAAAGCGATGGCAGAAGCATTGGCAGAGGCCGGCGCGGATATCATTGGTGTGAGTGCTTCATTGGAGCTGAGTGGGAGTGAAGTGGAGAAGTCTATCCTGTCCAAAGGACGCAAATTTTCGGCCTTTCAGTGTGATTTTTCCGATCGCCAGGACCTATATCGATTCATCAATGAGGTAAAGGAAGCTCATCCTCAGGTGGATATTCTAATTAATAATGCAGGAACGATTTTGCGCAAGCCCGCTGCCGAGCATCCCGATGAGATGTGGGATAAGGTGATCGAGGTAAACCAAAATGCACAGTTTATCCTGACGCGGGAGTTTGGTAAGGAGATGATCGCCAGAGGTAGTGGAAAAGTGGTCTTTACGGCTTCTTTACTCACTTTTCAGGGAGGTATCACCGTTCCTGGGTATGCTGCCAGCAAGGGCGCGATTGGTCAGTTGACCATGGCTTTTGCCAATGAATGGGCGAGCAAAGGGGTGAATGTAAATGCAATTGCCCCGGGCTATATCAGCACGGATAATACCGAGGCTCTTCGAAATGACCCTGATCGGTCCAGCTCTATTCTGTCGCGTATTCCTGCGGGAAGATGGGGTGAGGCTGAGGACTTTGGCGGTCCGGTAGTGTTTCTATGTTCTGAGGCAGCCGCTTATATGCACGGCAGTGTGATGCTGGTGGATGGCGGATGGATGGGACGATAAACGCCATTTAGTGAAAAACCATTAAACAAAAAACCATGAAAAACTATCAATTATATATCGACGGACAATGGGTGGACTCCACCACAGGGGCCACCGAAAATGTATTGAACCCAAGTGATGAATCTATCGTGGCGACCGTCCAGGATGGCAATGCTCAGGATGCTGAGCGGGCCTTGGTGGCGGCAGAAAAAGCCCAAAAAGAATGGAAAAAATTACCTGCGAGAAAGAGAGCAGAATATCTCTATGCTTTTGCGGCAGAGATAAAAGCCAGAAAATCTGATTTGGCACGTCTGCTTGTCCAGGAGCAAGGTAAGCTGATCAGTGTGGCGGAGATGGAAGTGGACGTGACTGCCTCATTTATAGAATATGCCTGCGAATGGGCGCGCCGTATCGAGGGGGATCTCGTGCCCTCTGACAACGAGAACGAGCAAATATGGATCAATAAAGTCCCTCGTGGCGTTGTGGTGGCGATTACCGCATGGAATTTCCCTCTTGCCCTTGCCGGTAGGAAGATAGGCCCAGCTCTGGTCGCTGGCAATACCATCGTGGTAAAACCCACTACCGAAACACCCCTGGCGACCCTGGAGCTAGGGAATATCGCCAGTAAGGTGGGCTTACCCGCCGGTGTGCTCAATATCATCACTGGCCCTGGTCGTGTGATGGGTGGCGCACTAGTCGAAAGCCCTATCACCAAAATGGTCACCATGACCGGAAGTACTCCCGTGGGACAGCAGATCGCCAGAGCTGCTGCCGATAACCTCATCCACGTGCAGCTGGAATTGGGAGGAAAGGCTCCTTTTATAGTCTTCGAAGATGCCGATATCGACGCCGCCGTGGACGCCGCCCTGCATTCCCGATTTGACAATTGTGGCCAGGTATGTACCTGCAACGAACGCCTGTACCTTCATGAGGACATCTATGAGCCCTTTATGGAGAAGTTTCTCGCCAAGGTAAAATCCCTAAAAGTAGGTGATCCCATGGATCCTGCCAGCCAGATGGGTCCTAAAGTAAACGCCAAGGAACTGGCTAATATGGAGAAATTGGTCGCTGAGGCCATCCAGGAGGGAGCCACCCTGCTTCATGGCGGCAAAAGACCCGAAGGCAGCCAGTTTGAAAAAGGCTTTTGGTTTGAGCCTACCGTTCTTACCGATGTGGAACAGCATATGGGCATCGTTCATCATGAGTCCTTCGGTCCTATTCTTCCTGTGATCAGGTTTAATGACTTCGATCAGGTGATCGGCTTCGCCAATGACAGTGAATATGGCCTGGCGGCAATGGTATTCACCAATAATATGAATACCATCATGAAGTGCAATGATGAGCTGGAATTTGGTGAAATCTATATCAATAGAGGCCATGGAGAGCAGCATCAGGGCTTCCATAATGGCTATAAGCTCAGCGGTACCGGAGGAGAAGATGGTAAATACGGTTTTGAGCAATACCTGGATAAGAAAACTTTTTATGTCAGATACAAAGCCTAAAGACTATGACTAAGATTAAAGATATAAAATGCCGACTGTTTAAAGTGCCTCTGCCGGAGGTGCTCAATGATGCCAAGCATGGCGACCATACTCATTTTGAATTGATAACCACCACCATCACCCTGGAGGATGGCAGTCAGGGGACGGGCTATAGCTATACAGGTGGCAAGGGCGGCCATGCTATCAAGGCCATGGTGGAGCATGATCTCACTCCTGCCTTGCTGGGTCAGTCTGGTGAGGATATCGATGGGATATATGACCTGCTGGAATGGCATATTCACTATGTCGGGCGCGGAGGAATCGCCTCTTTTGCAATCTCCACGGTGGACATTGCCCTCTGGGATATCAAATGCAAGAAAGCTGGACAGCCACTTTGGAAGATGGCTGGTGGCCATAATAATAAGTGTAAAGCCTATAGAGGCGGTATTGACCTGCAATTTCCCCTGCCGAAGTTGCTGGATAATATGAAAAGCTACTTGGAAGCGGGGTTCAATGCCGTGAAGATTAAGATCGGTCGTGAAAACCTCCAGGAAGACCTGGACAGAATCAAGGCCGTTCGGGAATTTGTGGGAGAGGACATTACCTTCATGGTGGATGCCAACTATTCCATGAGCCGCGAAAAAGCCATCGAGGCTTCAAAGGCTTTTGAGCAATATAATATTCTATGGTTTGAAGAGCCTACCATTCCTGATGATTATCTGGGCTATGGAATTATCGCTGAGGCCACCAAGGTGCCACTGGCGATGGGCGAAAACCTGCATACCATTCATGAATTTGAGTATGCCTTTGAGCAAGCCAAATTGGGCTTTATTCAGCCGGACGCCTCCAATTGTGGAGGGATCACCGGCTGGCTAAAAGCCGCCCAATTAGCGAAAAAATATGGTATTCCTGCCTGCTCCCATGGCATGCAGGAGCTGCACGTAAGTTTGGTTTCTGCCCAGGAAAATAGCGGATGGCTGGAAGTCCATAGCTTCCCGATCGATGAGTACACTACCCGACCCTTACAGATCGAAGATCATCTGGCTGTCGCTCCCGATGCCCCAGGCACTGGAGTAGAATTTGACTGGACGAAATTACAGCCGTATGAAGTAGGAGCAGCCGTTTTGACTGGCGATAAGCCCCTTCAAATTTAGTTTAATGGTTCAGCAGCCCAAAGGTCTTTTTGACTGGAGGGCTGTTGTTTTTTTCAATTAACTTAACCAATAACCCAATGATTAACTCAAATAAATTCGGTGTTTTTGAGGGACAAGAGGTCTTTTTATATACACTTAGCAATAGCGCAGGGATGGAAGTGAAGATAATGAACTATGGCGCTACCATCACCTCAGTATCGATTCCAGGTTCGGAAGGATCCCGGGAAGAACTGGTTTGTGGATTTGATTCCTTTGAGGCTTACTTTTCTCCAGCCTATACCTCCAACTCTCCTTATTTTGGAGGTACGGTAGGGAGGTTTGCCTCCCGGCTGAAGGATGGTAAATTCTCCCTTCAGGGCAAGGATTACCAGCTCGCCACCAATGATGGTCCTAATCATCTTCACGGCGGCCTTCGTGGTTTTGATAAGCGAATGTGGGAGCTGAAGGAGCAGAATTCTGAGAAGAACCAGTTGACCTTAAGCCTCTTTTCCCCGGACGGGGAGGAAGGTTTTCCCGGCAATTTGCAGGTGGAACTTAGTTTTACTTTGGGAGAAGATAATGACTTATCGATCTCCTATGCTGCTCATACCGACCAGGACAGCCCTATTTCACTGACCAACCATAGTTATTTTAATCTTTCTGGATTCAAAGAGGATCTCAGCAATCATAAGGTCCAAATCGCTACGGAGCAATACCTAGTACCTGATGAAAGCAATGTACCTGTCGGGCCTCTGGCTAAGAGCAAGGCGCTTGGCTTTGACCTGAAAGAGGGGGTGGAGATGACCAGGGTTTTCGAAAGTCTTCCGGATGGTTTTGAGCATTATTTTATTTTCGACCAAGGGGAAGGATTGCAAACCGTGGCGGAGATTTCTCATCCAGCAAGCTCTCGCAGGATGGTGGTACGGAGCACCGAACCGGGAATGCTTTTCTATACGGGGATGTACACTTCTGATGAGCTAAAGCGTGAAAATGGTGATCAGTTTGGCAAGTTTCGGGGCCTTTGCTGCGAAACCCACCGCTATCCCAATGGACCCAATATCCCTTCAGCACCTGGAGCCATTACCCCAGCGGGAGAAACCTACCGAAGCACCACCACCTTTACCTTTTCATTCTAACGATCACCCAATTAACCCAAAGTATTATGTTAACAGGAATAATATGGGCCATCAGCGCAGGCCTGATTTTAGGCTTATACGCCTTGCCAGAGAAGTTTACAAAGGATTTTAAATATGAAAATACATGGAGCCTGTTTTTTGTGCTCACCATGTTTGTGGTTCCTATCATCACCTCGGTCTTATTGATCGATGGATTTGGGGAGATTTTCGGGAATATGCCCGCAGATATTTGGTTGAAAATGGGCCTTGCCAGTTTCCTCTGGGGTACGGGGGTGATGATGTGGGGCAAAGCGATAAACCATATCGGTCTGTCCTTAGGGTTTTCGATATTTATAGGCACCATCATTCTTATAGGTTCACTGCTGCCCTTCGCCGTGGATGGCATGCCAGATGAAAATTCCCTCATGTACATCCTTGCCGGCATCGTCGTCGTACTGCTTGGAGTGATCTTCAATGGGAAGGCCGGTATCATCAGAGAAAAGGATCAAAGTGCACAGAATGCTGCCGCTGGTAAGGCCAAGGGCAATATCACGGTAGGAATCATCATCGCCATCGTCGGCGGATTATTGGCCACTGGCTTCAGCTATGCCAATGCAGTAGGCAGACCTTATTTGCACGAAGCAAGTACTGCCCAGGGCAATGCGGATTGGATTACGGCCGTATGTGTGATGTTCCCGATTTTTATCAGCGGTGGCATTGCCATGACGCTTTATTTCGCTTGGCAGCTTAGCCAAAAGAAAGCCTGGGCCACCTTCAAAACACCTAATTTCAGCAGAAATTTCCTTCTGATCCTAGTCATGGCGGTCTTTCATTATGCCGCTTCTGCCATCTTTGCTTATGCCGCCTATCGCCTTGGAGATGCAGGGAATTCCGTGGGATATGCCATCTTCAATACCAGTAGCGTGGCCACGGCTATCCTGAGTGGGCTGATCACCAAGGAGTGGCTCGGTGCTTCTTCCAAAGCCAAAGGCTATCTCTATGCTGGCCTCGCCTGCATGGTCATCGGAATCATAATTATCGGTGTCGGAAACGCTGCCTAATTAATAGTCAATACCTAAATTATGGAGCAGTATTAAGGGACTTAATTCCTCGATCTGCTCCATTTTTATTAATTAATAATGCCCTTACTTTTCTTAATTTATTTTTTGATAGGGATGCAGTGCTCATGCTTAACGTTTAACTATCTCTTTAATTTTTTGCTGGCCTTATAACACCTGACGCTAATATTGCTTAGGATAAATTAATTTTTCTTCCTAAATGAAGAGCTCCCCAGCTTCCTTGCAGGAAAGTCATGCCGCTTCACCGTTCAATATTATCGGCCTTAAAATAAAAATTAACAGGATTTTCGAAATAATGCGGAAGATACCGAAAAGGAGCAGGCGTTTTGAAGCAGACGATAATCCTTTGCTGGGAACGCTGCTGGATGATTTTCTTCATAATTAATTAGTTTATTACAGCCTCATTGATTTTGTCTATGACCTTATAAAAACAATCAATGGAGTTTATTGCAGATTTATGTAAATAGCTGTGTAATATTGTAGGATAAACTCACAACTAATTTAAATTATATGAAAAGGATTATTCCAATAATGTGGCTTGCGGCTTATTGCTTTTTACTGCCTGCCTGCCAGCAGAAGACCCAGCAGGAAGTGCTGGCGGAGGCAGATGGGGAGACTGGTGCTACCAAAAAGAGCAAGTCTACTCTCAAGGCCACGAGCAATAGTGAATGGTGGCCTAATCAGCTGAACCTGAGCATTCTTCGTCAGAATTCCCCGCTTTCCAATCCCATGGGCGAGGATTTCGACTATATAAAGGAGTTCAACTCTGTAGCTTATGATAGTCTAAAAGGGGATATCCGTAAGGTACTTACTGATTCTCAGGAATGGTGGCCAGCGGATTTTGGTCATTATGGAGGTTTATTTATCCGTATGGCCTGGCACAGTGCGGGCACCTATCGTACGGGTGATGGTCGTGGAGGAAGCCGCTCCGGACAGCAGCGATTTGCTCCGCTGAATAGCTGGCCGGACAATGCCAACCTGGATAAGGCTCGGAGATTACTCTGGCCTATAAAGCAAAAATATGGCAATAAGATATCATGGGCCGATCTCCTGGTGCTTACGGGAAATGTAGCTTTGGAAGATATGGGCTTTGAGACTTTTGGATATGCTGGAGGTAGAGAAGATACCTGGGAGCCGGAGCTGGATATTTATTGGGGCGCAGAGAGAGAGTGGCTTGGCGATGATAAGCGTTATTCTGGTGATCGAGAACTTGAGAATCCCCTTGCGGCGGTTCAGATGGGACTGATCTACGTCAATCCCGAAGGCCCTAATGGTAATCCGGATCCACTTCTTGCGGCCAAAGATATTCGTGAGACCTTTGGAAGAATGGGCATGAACGATGAGGAAATCGTGGCTTTGATCGCTGGTGGCCATACGCTAGGAAAGGCTCACGGTGCTGGTGATGCTTCACAGGTGGGTGCAGATCCGGAATCTGCCCCTATCGAAGAGCAGGGTTTTGGATGGAAAAGCAGCCATAAATCGGGCAAGGGAACGGATGCAATTACCTCCGGACTTGAGGTAACCTGGACTGCCACCCCTACACAGTGGAGCCATTTGTTCTTTGTAAGCTTATTCGAAAATGAATGGGAGCTAACCAAAAGCCCCTCAGGAGGTCATCAGTGGGAAGCCAAAGATTCCGATATGACCGTGCCTGATGCCTTTGACGCTAAAAAACGGCATAAGCCGGGCATGTTTACCACCGATTTATCCCTGCGATTTGACCCGGGATTTGAGAAGATCTCCAGGCATTTTTACGAAAACCCAGAGGCTTTTAACGCCGCTTTTGCAAAGGCCTGGTTCAAACTTACCCACCGGGATATGGGCCCAAAAACCACCTACCTCGGTCCTGAAGCACCCTCAGAGGATCTTATCTGGCAGGATCCCATCCCTGCTGTGGATCATCCCCTGGTCACTGATCGGGATATCAGTCAGCTGAAAACCAGCCTTCTAAAATCAGGGCTTAGCATCAGCGAAATGGTGTCCACAGCCTGGGCTTCAGCATCTACTTATAGAGGATCCGATCGTCGTGGTGGCGCCAATGGAGCAAGGATCAGATTGGCTCCGCAGAAGGATTGGGAAGTGAATAACCCTAAGCAATTACAAAAGGTCCTAGGCACACTGGAATCTATTCAGCAGGATTTTAATGCAAAGTCCAGCCCCAGAAAAATATCCATGGCTGACTTAATCGTGCTGGCTGGAGATGCCGCCGTGGAGCAAGCCGCCAAAAACGCTGGCTTTACCGTTCAGATTCCTTTCATTCCTGGGCGAATGGATGCCCTTCAGGAGCAAACCGACGTGGCTTCCTTTGCCGTCCTTGAGCCTATGGCGGATGGATTCCGGAATTACCTGAAGACTCAATATACGGTCTCCACAGAAGAACTTCTCGTGGATAAAGCCCAACTGCTGACTCTTACCGCTCCTGAGATGACCGTGCTTGTAGGCGGAATGAGAGCCATGAATGCGAATTTTGATGGTTCTAAGGAGGGGATTTTCTCCGATTCTAAGGATGCTCTGACCAATGATTTCTTCGTCCACCTTCTCGATATGAGTACAGAGTGGAAGGCGAATTCTGACTCTAAAGAGCATTTTGAAGGGCTGGATAGAGCTTCCGGGGCGGCTAAATATACCGCAAGTCGCGCAGACCTGATCTTTGGGTCTAATTCTGAACTTCGAGCACTTGCAGAAGTCTATGCGACCAACGATGCCAAGGAAAAATTCGTGATGGACTTCGTGGCAGCCTGGGATAAAGTGATGAAACTTGATCGATTTGACCTGAAATACCCACAGAAATAGTGAGATAGATTTCTAATTATTACCATAAATAAAACCCTGCCTCTAGCATCAATTTCGCTCCAGGCAGGGTTTTTTTAGTAATTGAATTTTAATTCTTCCAGACATTTTCTACTCTCTTCCTTTGAGCTCTATGGAGTAGAATAGCTCCTCCCGAGGATCTTCGAAAGGAGCATTGAAGGGTAGAAAAATCAGTTGGTTTAAGAATAATAATTTTGCACCGCTCAGGTGCGTACCTAAAATAAGCTCTGTCCTAAATCTAATGAAAGAAGTATTCCCTGATTTAGCCCCAGGGCTTAGCCTATTTATAGTGATAGCACTTTATAATTTTTTAAGGCTAATCTTATCAATATAGGCCGCTTGATTTTCTTTGTTGGTGATCATCAGGATGATTTCTTCCATATCTCCACTGTCAAATTCTATCTGATAATCTTTCCAATCTGTGGAGGCGCTTATGGATTCCTGACTGAGGGAAGGGATCTGCAACTGGAGCCCGGCGAGGGCCTTGGCACGGAAACTTAGCTGATAACGAGCGCCTTGGTCCACTTCCACCTTCTGAGCAATACTCGCATCGGCACCCGCCAAGGATAAAGCGGTAGCATCTCCATCTGTTTCATATAGCAGAAGACTTCGCTGCACCTGACCTTTCCAGTACCAGGCCTCCAAAGAGGCATCGGTAAAGCTGCCGTTTTTGATGAGTCCTCCATCAAAGGTATCAGCAGGCCTATAGGTCCTGACATAGTCTATCCTATATTTATTTTTGGTTTCATCGGCGAGCTCCGCATCGGTGGCGCGGATTGGCTCGGTACCTGCGGCCGGGAAAGATCGCCAATCATGGTCCTCCAAATCAATAATCATAAACATCTCTCGATTCAGGCCCTCTTCTGATGGATCTTCAATGCCTTCTTTCCGCAGCTCCCGCACCAATTGCCCGTCGTAATAGAAGTCGATCGTAAAGGCATCTTTCCAGTAGGCACCAAACAAGTGGTAGTCTTCCCGATAGGGTGTTTCGCCTGGTAAGGGATGATGCTTTTGATCATCATAATTTTCTAAAATCTGATTTTTGTCATTTCTCACGAAAATATGGTAATTGGTAGAAGGCCTTGCGGCAAACCATTTTTGATCGGGACGATCCCCTCCATACACCTCCAAAATGTCTATTTCACGGGTGTCATCCTGGCTTAAGAACCAGAAGTTGGAGGACAATACCTGATTGGCGACCTTGGCCCTTACTTCGGTATAGATTGGAAATTTAATTTTTTCTTTGGAGCTGATGACCCCGCAGTATACTTTTTCGGAGCCTGTTTTTCTACTTGCCTTTAGGATCAACTCCCCATTTTCCACGCTGGAATGGCTGCTATTCCACTCGGTAAGACCAGGGCCGATCCAAGCGTTGAAGTAAGTATCTTTCCATTTGCTCTGGAATTCCTGATCCTTGCCAGTATAATCAAATTCGTCTGAAAAGGCGGGTAAATACATCCATTCATGGCCTTGAGGGACAAAGCCTTTGCTGGGTTCCAAGGGAAGATTTCCCAAGGTATATCCCAATAAAGGATCCTTTTCGGGAGAAGGGGAGGGGTCTGCTTCTGAGCTGCTGGTACAGCTGAGTAAGACGCAGATTAATAGTGCATTAAATGAATATTTCATAAGTGATTTATTTTAACCTATAGCGATTCGTTGGTACGCAATATATACTTATCACAAAATCCTAACTGCCTAATCTCCCTGTGTATGATCAGCAAGATAGAATGTTCCATGCTTTCTGACGAGCCATATCCTGCTGATAATCAAGGCTTAGTAATGGATATCCGTGAATGTCATTATAGAACCAAGACCAGCGAATTGCCTGCAATAAAAGAGGATATGACCAGAGGAAATCCTCCTCTGGTCATAAGTAGCTTAGGGTCTTAGTCGGGCTACGGCCAGAGAGATATTATCCATATAGAATTTTATCGGAGCCGTATTATTTTCATTTGCACCACGGATATTGAGGCTATAGTCACCAGTGACTGGGAAATCCACCAAGATGGAGCTATATACCCACTCCCCAACTGGGAAGCTGCTGGTGAAAGCAGGATTGGCGCCCACTCCCCAGTTGGTATTCGGTGCCCAATAGAACCGCAAATCTGGCGGAATGGCTCCTGCAGGCGTATTGCCAGGATCTTCCAGATACACCCATACACCCAACTCATAGGTTTTGCCAGCTTCCACAGGGAATTTGATAAGGTTATTATCACTATCTGTATTACCGATGATCATGCCTCCCTGTGGCTGGAGGGTGATTGCCGCACTTTTGGAGCCATCAAAAGATTTTGTATTGGAGATGGCCAGGCTATATTTATCCCATGGTGCTCCCCACCACTGGTAAGGCCAGTTGGCAGCTGTGGAGTTCTCGAAACTATAATCATAGGCCGTGGATTTCAATATATTGTTTCCCACAAATACCACAGGTTGATCCACAAAACTGTCGGCCTGCATGCCATCAGTCGTCGCCAAGTCACCTTGAGTATAGGAGACGGTCACCTCATCATCATTGAAGATCAGCTCATCTCCTAAACCTAAGACCACCAAATTGGCTTCATTAGGATCCAGGGCGGCAGTGACCACGCTGGCAGGAATGGCCTGCCCCTTATTGAGTATCGTAACCGTAAAATCATCCGGAGAAAGGGTGTTGGCATTCATTTCACGGCTGAAGCTGAGAGAAATTTTACCATTGGCATCAAATGCGCCTTCTAAGGAAACCGGCTCAGTGGAAGGGATGATTTTAAGTAAATTCTCGATTTCTACCAGATAAGACCCTCCTGGCCGCTCCCTCGCAGCATATAGACCAAAGTCAAAGGTGCCCATCCTCTTATACCTCACGTCAAATTCATTAATAAATTCTTCCGAGCTGGCAGGATCTCCACCCTCGGTATTCCAAGTATAAGCGGAAGGCTCCCCAAGTGGCGCCACGATATAGCGGACAAAACTTCCCGCCATCACCTCATTTTGGGTATTGTCACTTAGGTCCAATTCCTGACCAAGGCTGCCATCATTATTGAGAATATAAGCCTTGATCCCGAGGGAAACAGAGTCCAGCACGGTCACACTAATGGTGGTGTCCAGCTCCGTGCCCCGTAGGTCCAGGCCTACATAAGCATCACTATTGTACGTTTGCTGCAGTCTTACCTGATATTCTCCAGCTTGAGTAAACATCGTCTTGACAGTGGCCTCGGTGGAAGTGCTGTCATTTTCGGAGTTCAGGATGTCCACCACCTGAGCGGGGAAGGTCCATTTTCTGGAGGCCACCCCGGAGGATACATCCCCAAAGGTCAGGGTTCCATTCACCTGAATGGTATTGCCAAAATCCATTTCTGAGGTATAGATCACCTGGTTGCTAGCCTCATGGAGGCTGAGATCATCGTACAGGTCCTCACAGGAGGCCAGCGCCCCCAGGCCCATGATCATCGATAGTATCTTTATATATGATTTCATAGTTGTGTCGTATTAATTGCCTAATTGTTCGTTGGTCTGCAGCTCAGCGGCGGGAACTGGGAAATAATTATGCGCTGTAGGATTGTAATTTTGAGCGGAAAGGAGGAAATCCGGTCGGATTCTTTCCTTGATGAATATGGGGGGCTGCTCGAATATTTCCAGCTTATGAGCCTCTCTCCACACCTCGTCGGCTCTCAGTTCATCAAAGACAGACTGTATGATGCCCCAACGCACCAGGTCCTTATACCGATGACCTTCAAAAGCCAGTTCGACCGGTCTCTCCACGCGCTGCAAGTGGGTGAGGAGGTTTGTGGCAGTAGGAGCGACCATAGGCTGGCTGCCATGCACCTGCTTGCTGATATGCAGCTGAGGGAAGGTATTACCGTTTTGGTCGAGGTACTGCCGAAGGGTGATCACCCCGGCGCGGCTCCTTACCAGATCTATATAAGTGATGGCCTCATCCACATTGCCTTCAGACTCGAGGATTGCCTCAGCATACATCAAGTAAACATCCGCAAGACGGATATGGCGGTAGTTGATGCCAGACCGACTATTGCCGTCCTCATTAGGAAGATGATACCAGTTGGTGTATTTCTTGATATACGCACTTTGGCCAAAGGCCCAGCCCCCTCGCTCCCCGATAGCCAGCTGATAATAATCCGTCTCCCCATTGATAGGGACGATCGTCGCACTTAGCCTAGTCGAATGTATATTCCCTGAATTGATGCTATTGCCCGGATCCACCTCATCAGCGGTTAAAGTCTCATGAAGGTAATAGGTGGGAAGAAGGGTGTTATAAGCCCCGAAATTCAATTGACCCAATTGGGTGGCTATGCCTGAGGCTTCCGAGCCGGTGGTAAATGGCGTGTCATCCACGGTATTGCCAGGCGCACCAGGGTTGATCTCTGCATTATAGGCCGTTTCGAATATCGATTCCTCATTATGCTCATTGAGGTGGGTGAAATTGTCCATGAAATTAGGCGTCAAAGCATAGATATCAGCGTCAATTATCGCCTTAAATTCGGCAGCAGCAGCTGACCATTCTTCCCTAAAGAGGTGCACTTTGCCTTTCATGGCGGTGGCAGCTCCCCAGCTGGCTCGGCCTTTTTCACTGTCCGGCCAGATTTCTGGCAGGTATTGCTGCGCAAATTCCAGATCGGGGAGGATAACCGTATCATAAATCTCCTCTTTGGTGCTCAGAGGAAGGTTAAATGCCTCATCCGAATCGGGCACTGAAGTCCTGATAATACCCTGCCCATAGGTGTTGGCAATCTGGAAATAAAAGAAGGCTCGTAGGAATTTTGCCTGCGCTTCGATCTGCAGACGATCTTCTTCCTCCAATACCCCCTCCTCAGCTATCGCCAATTGGTCTAGTACCTGATTGGCACGGAATATTCCAATATAGAGCTCATTCCACTTGTCCGTCACCTGGATGCTGGCATCATTATAGGTAAGGTTTCGGAAGGCGGTGGGCCGGTACCAGCTTTCTGTGCCTCCGATATCGCCCATGGCCATTTCGTAAATCAGACCACTCCCACTAATAGACTGGAACTGCATAGCCGCATACACGGTGGTGAGTCCACTATTAAACTGATCGGTAGTTTCCCAAAAAGTGTCGGTGGTGATCGCATTTGGGTTCACTTGCTCCAGGAAGTCCCTTCCGCAGCCCAGCAGTAGGGTGGAAGTCATTGCTAAGCTAAGTAGATGCTTGCTGTATTTATATAATTTCATTGTATAGCTTATTTTAGGTTAAAATTGGATCTGGATGCCCATGATGAACCTTCTGGCGACAGGGTAATTTCCCTGATCCACGCCTCTGGTACTAATGCCATTTCCACCTACCTCAGGATCATATCCAGTGTATTTGGTGAAGGTAAAAGGGTTCATTCCTGTAGCATAAATTCTGGCTTTGGTCAGCTTCAGCTTTTCAGTCACCTTGCCCGGTAGGCTATAGCCAAGGGTAATATTCCTGATTCTCCAATAGCTGCCATCTTCTAAGAAAAAGTCTGACCTGGCTCTTACATTATTATGATAGGAGTCTAAGCGGTAAGTGGGGATGTCAGAATCGGCATTTTGAGGAGTCCATTGGTAATATTGGTCCAGATGGCGGCCTTGGGTATGGGCATATAGTCGTGCTCCATTGTATAGGCTTGCGCCATATGAAATATAGTTTTGGAGGTAGAAGTCGAAGTTCTTATAGGCCATATTGAAATTTAAGCCTGCTTCGAATTTAGGCTGGCCTGATCCTTTGTACACTCGATCATTTTCGTCAATTTTACCATTGCCAGCATCCATTATCCCATCTCCATCGGTATCTTCGGTAAGCTTATCCCTATACATCATATCCCCCAGCTGAGCACTAGGCTCGATGGCCCGATAATCTACCAGCTGCTCCTGAGTCTTGATCACCCCGATATGCTCGGTAAGGAAGAATGCTCCTGCTTCATAGCCCACCGCAAAATAGGTGGTATAATCCACGTTTGGACCGAGAGACTGTACCGGCCGGCCATTAGCATAGCCCCTCTCGATTCCATTGAGGTTGGTGATCTCGTTTCTGTTGCGGGTGAAAGTCCCCGTAAACCCATAGTTCAAACCATAACCCGTTTCATTCTTATAGTTTAAGGTCAATTCGATTCCTTGGTTGGTCATATTTCCCGCATTGACGATGATGGGGCTGTAGGTAGCCACTGCATTGGGATGGTGAGCACCTCCTGATGGAGGCGTTACACGAGGTAAAAGCATGTCTTTCTTATCATTTTTATAGTAGTCAGCGGTGAAATTCACCTTGCCCTGAAACATGCTTAGGTCTATGCCTATATTACTCGATACACTGCTTTCCCATTTTACATTAGGATTAGCGTAGCGACGCTGGATCGCACCATTGTCCAGGCTTTCCTCGGTACCGAAGATATAATTTACCCCACTTTCGATCAGGGAGGCATAGGTATATGCAGGAATGCTCTGGTTCCCCACTTCCGCCCAGCTTACCCGGAGCTTGAGGTTGTCCACAAAGAGTAGGCTGGCGCTCTGAAAGAAGTTTTCCTCGGAGATATTCCAGCCTGCAGAGGCACCAAAAAAGTCCCCATACACATTGCTCGGCCCAAAATTGGAGGAGCCATCACGACGGAAACTACCTGAGAGTAGGTAACGTTCGTCATAGTTATACTGCAATCTGCCCATGAGCCCGCTCAGGGTATTGGTGAAGTCATAGCTGTTCGGCTTTACAGACTGCTGACCCGCTCCCAAAACTGGGGTTTTATTACTGAGTAGCCCTATGATTCCTACGCCTATCTGCTTGGAGGTGAACTTTTCGTAAGAGGCTACCCCCGTGAGGTCTAATTTATGCTTGCCAAATGCCTTGGAATAATTGAGGATATTCTCAAGTACATTTCTTTGGGTGAAGGTATAGTCTTCATTGAGAAGGGCATCCTCTCGGGAGGCAGTAGGGCTATAATCTCCACCCGTGGTGTACACGAGGTATTGTGGCCTGAAGAAGTCTCTTCTATAATTCCACTGGTTGGAACCCAAATTGACTTTTACACTTAGGCCATCTATAATCTCATAGGAAAGATTTAGGGCGATATTATTACTATTGGTTTTTCGGTTATCGCTATTATTTAGCTCTCTGGAGAGGTAGCTATAGAGAATAGGATTATCTGCCGGCAATTCAAAATCATTTCCCTCCGACTGTACTCCCCCGAGTGGGGTTTGCCAAGGATTCTGCGCAATGGCATATTCATAAAGTGACCAGGGTTCTTGCTCTCTATTTTCCTCAGTAAGGGCAATACTGGCAAAGGCCTTGAACTTACCCTTATTAAACTGGGCATTGAGCCTGGAGCTTAGTCGATCGAATCCGGAGTTGATCAAAATTCCCTCCTGATTGAAATAATTGGAGCTGAAATTTACCGCAAGCTCATCCGTTCCTCCCGTGATTCCAATGCTATAGTTTTGGATTCCTGCATTATTGTTTTGGACATCACCTACGAAGTCACTGTCATAATCCAATGCATTTGGGCTGAAAAAGAATATCAGTGGATCCCGACCCAGCGCTTCCAAGGTTACCTCCTCAGCATACATCTGTTGCTGGGCATTCATCAGGGGAGTGCCCGAGGTGATATTCTGTACACCCGCATAGGCATTAAAATCAACTTTTATCTTGCCTTTTTTCCCTCTTTTGGTGGTGATCAGTACCACCCCGTTAGAGGCTCTGGTTCCATAGATGGAAGCTGCAGCTCCGTCTTTTAGGATATCTATGGACTCTATCTGCTCCGGAGCGATATTAGGATTGCCCTGATAAGGGACGCCATCCACCACATATAGTGGCTCCAGAGTACCTAGGAGAGATCCCACGCCCCTGATTTGGATATTGGAAGCTTCGCCGGGTCTGCCGCTGGGCGCTTGGACATTGACCCCGGCCACCTGGCCTTGCAGGGCCTCACCAAGATCCGAGACGGGCGCTTTCTCGATGAGCTCGGCCTTTACATTGGCCACTGCCCCCGTGACTTCCTTCTTGGTTTGGGTACCGTAGCCGACCACGACCACCTCCTGGAGACTCTCGGTGCTGGGTTCCAACTGGATATTGATCACCGTCTGATTGGCGATTGGTACCTCCTGTGATTTATACCCTATAAAAGTAAAAGTCACCAGGTCCCCTGGGGCTGCCGAAATGCTGTATTGCCCATCAATATTACTGACGGTTCCTGTGGTGCTTCCTTTGACTACTATAGTGGCCCCAGGTAATGGGCCACCGGTCTCATCCGTTACTTTCCCGCTGATGGATTGCTGGGCTTGCGCCACTTGGATGAGAGAACAAAAAAGTAGGAGCAGAATCATGCTCCGCCTTTGGGCAGCATAATATAACTGTTTCATAAATGGTAATTTTGAGTTAATGAGTTTGTTAATTGATTCCTCGCCCGCTAATCGGATGGCGGTCGAAAAACTTCTTCTAAACTAGTCTATAGGCTGCTTTGATCGCTTTTTTTTGACTAGACTAGAACTCGACAAACTGCTTTTGACAATGGATATATTCTGAACAAGGAGGAAGGCAAATAGGTAAAATCCCCCAGTGGAGGGTTTTAATTAGCTTTCTGCCTTTCTCTGCTCTTTTTGGTCTGAATAGTAGGCTGACGGTTATTATTACTAGAATACTTGCTTTTGTAATATATCCATCGTAATATTGCAATGTAATAAAAGCCGAATATGGGAGTTACTAAATCAAATTTATTTACCAATAACCAAAATCAGTTGGCTCAGGTGGCTAAGGTATTTGCCCATCCAGCACGGGTGGCCATCGTCGAGCACCTGCTGCATGCCAATAGCTGCATCAATAGTGATTTGGTACAGGAACTTGGCCTTGCCCAAGCGACCATCAGCCAGCACCTGCGAGAGCTTAAGGAAATGGGAATCGTAAAAGGCACCATCGAAGGCGTGTCGGTCAACTACTGTATAGATGCTGCCAGGTGGAAAGAGACCAAAAACCTCTTTCTCCAGTTCTTCGATCGGTATCAGGACCTGTCTTGTGAGGGCTGCTGAAAAACATTAAAAAAAATTAATTTTATACATCGTTATATTGCAATAAAATAAATCTTATGAAAACCAAGGAATTTATTGATCTGCTAAATAGCCAATCCGCCAAAGTGCTGACTTTTGAGTATGCCTCTGGAATGGAAGTAAGAGCTGATTTCCATATTACGGAAATCAAAAATGTTGATTTTAACACGGTGGACTGCGGTGGTCTAGCCAACCAATGGTCAGAGACCCATGTGCAGTTATGGGAAAATGATACCCTGGAACCCGAGCATCAGGTGAATACCGATAAGGCCTTGAAGATTTTTGAGGCAGTGGAGAAGGTGAGACCTACTTATAAGGATACAGAGCTTTATTTTGAATATAGCAATCCTCAATTTGGCCTGACGATACTGCCTGTGGACCAGGTGCAGATTAGCGATAATCGCGTTTTAGTAGTGCTGGGACAAAGTAATACGACTTGCAAAGCCAAGGACAGAGCCAGCACCGATGAGGAGAAAGCTGCGGCTTGCTGTGGTACGCCTGCTGCCCCCGCAGTCGCCAAGGTGAATGTCCGCCCAAAGAATCAATCCTGTGCACCTAATAGCGGATGCTGCTAAACGAGCGATGATGGACTATCTGGTAATGAACGAATTGCTCCGCAAAACCTTAGAGGATTTTTCCCAGGTGGAAATTTCCTCGGAGCGCAAGGAGGTATTGAAGCCTTTGATTGAGTATGTTCAAGGCAAAGTGGATAATAAGGAAGAAGTTCGGTTGAACTTTATCTGCACGCATAATTCCCGGCGCAGCCAGCTGGCGCAAGTGTGGGCTCAGGTAAGTTCGATATTCTTCGGATTGGACACCCGCTGCTTTTCGGGTGGGGTAGAGGTGACCGCCTTCAATGAAAGAGCGGTGAGAAGCCTTATAAAATCCGGGTTTGTAGTCGATCATACAGAAGGCTCTAATCCAGAATATCGTTTGAATTATGGTGGTGAGCATCCTATCATTGCTTTTTCGAAAGAATATGATCATCCCCATAATCAAGGCGGCAAGTATGCGGCGGTGATGACCTGCACGCATGCAGATGAGAATTGCCCCCATATTCCGGATGCTGAGCAGCGTATATCGGTGCGGTATGAGGACCCAAAGGCCTATGATGATACTCCCGATGAGGTCATGGCCTATGATTCGCGCTCTGCCCAGATCGGCTCAGAGATGTTTTATGTATTTTCACAAATTTCCCGAAATGAATAAAGCCAGAAAACTCTCCCTTCTCGATAGAAATCTGACCCTGTGGATATTTTTGGCCATGGGACTGGGGGTAAGTATCGGATACTTTTTCCCTTCCAGCCCAGACCTGATCAACTATTTCTCCCATGGCAGCACCAATATTCCCATCGCCATAGGACTGATTCTGATGATGTATCCGCCGCTGGCGAAAGTAAATTATAGCCTCCTTCCTGCAGTATTCAAAGATACCAAGGTACTGAGTATTTCCCTGGTGCTCAACTGGATCATTGGTCCGGTGCTGATGTTTGTATTGGCGGTTTTTTTCCTTCATGATTATCCTGAGTATATGGCTGGCCTGATCCTTATCGGCCTCGCTAGGTGTATAGCCATGGTATTGGTATGGAACGATCTGGCAGAAGGTAGCGCTGAGTATGGAGCAGGCCTGGTGGCGTTGAATAGTATATTTCAGGTCTTTGCCTATAGTTTTTATGCCTGGTTATTTATCACCAAAGCCCCACCACTATTGGGGTTCGAAGGGGCTATAGTGGATATTTCCATCGGAACCGTGGCGGAGAGCGTGGCTATTTATCTGGGCATTCCCTTTTTGGCAGGTATACTAAGTAGGGTATATTTGGTCAAATGGAAAGGAGAGCGCTGGTATCAGGAGACCTATCTCCCTGCTATCTCACCCATTACCTTGATCGCTTTGCTCTTTACGATAGTGATTATGTTTACCCTCAAAGGTGAATTGATCGTGGAGATTCCTATGGACGTGCTCCGTATCGCGCTGCCATTATTGATTTATTTCATCCTTATGTTCTTGATAGGATTTTTTATTTCCAAAGCCGTGGGCGCTCCTTATGATAAGAATGCCTCCATTGCTTTTACCGCAGCAGGTAATAATTTTGAGCTGGCCATTGCCGTGGCCATAGCCGTCTTTGGTCTCAATTCCGGACAGGCATTTGCCGGAGTCGTTGGCCCTTTGATCGAAGTGCCCGCTTTGATTATTTTGGTCAAAGTTGCCCAATGGCTGCGAACTAAGTATTATTAGCCATGGCTCAGGAGGAGGGGGCTTTAAACTTCTCCTCTTTCTCTCCCGAGACCTATACTCTAAAACAATAGCTTTAGCTCCACACTCTTTTATGAAAGTATCGAATAAATAAAACACTGCTAGTCAGTGTTTTATTTTGCCTAAAAATAAAAATCCCTCAATATATGTATCTGGTTACGTAAATTGTTTTTACATTTGCGTTACCGGTTACGTAGTTTGGTTTTAGGTCTGGGATGGACGTTTTATTTTGAACTAAATGGAGCGCTGAGCTATCGGTGAATAGAAGGATAAATAGAAGTTAATCAGCTTAATTTAGTGGGTTATGCAGGAGCAAAACAGGAGTTTCAAAGCAAATTTTGCATTAGTATTAGTGTGTTTGGTGTGGGGGACCACCTTTTACGCCATCAAAGTGGGCATAGAGCATGTCCCTCCATTTGCATTTCTAAGTATGCGTCATTTATTGGCGGGCTTCATTTTGCTTTCGGTATTGGCATTTATGCCTCAGCACAGGAAGTATATGAAATGGGAGTTCCTAAAGCCGCAGATTTTACCAGGCATTTTATTGATCGGTCTAGGCAATGGTTTGGTGGGTTTGGCGGAAAAGTATGTGCCTACAGGCTTGATAGGAGTGATATTCTCTTTGGTGCCCATGATGGTATTGATGTATAATCTGGTGACAGATAAGCATTACCCTGTCAATTATTTTACTTTGGTAGGCTTGGGACTGGGCCTGTTTGGGGTTTACCTGTTGTTTCAGGACAATTTGCAGCATATCAGCACCAATGATGGATTTGTTTTTGGTTTGCTATTGGTGTTTATCTGTACATTGGCCTGGGCGGCGGGAGGCATCCTCAATAAGAAAAATAAGAGTGAGAGCAGCACCTTTATCAATACTTCCTTTCAGCTATTGTCGGGTGGCTTTTTCTTACAGGTATTGAGTTTGACTTTTGAAGATCAATCGCAGTTTCACTATAGCTCGGAGGCTCTTTGGTCTTTGGCATATCTTGTATTGGTGGCTTCATTGCTGACCTATAATGCCTATATTTATTCGATCAAGCATCTCTCCCTGGAGAAGGTATCCATCCATACGTACCTCAATCCGGTGGTGGCGATTTTGTTAGGCTGGGCATGGCTTGGGGAGAAAATCTCCATTAATACCCTTATTGCGGTCATCCTGATCTTGATCAGTGTGTATTTTACCAACAAATCCCAAAAAATGGGTCGCTTTGGAAGCAGGAGGAGGGCTTCTGGAAATATGGCTTAGCCCCGGAACGCTTTTATCCCAATGCTACAAATAATATATTTGTAACTATATGAAAGAGGATTTTCTATTGAATATGGGCTCCGACGGGGTTACCGACCGCCTGAAGCGCTTGAGTGACTTGTTCGTTTACCAAACCCGTGACTTTTATCGTAATAATGGACTGGATATCGAGCCCAATTGGCATATGATATTTCGGCTGCTTCAGGAGCGTGAAAAGATGACAGTAACCGAAATCGCGGAGGCCATCCATCATTCCCATCCGGCGGTCATCAAGCTTATCAATAAGATGAAGGCCAAAGGATATATCGATTCCGTCCAAGATACCGAGGATCTTCGCAAGTATTATTTGTCACTTTCCGCCAAGGCTATTCAGGAGCTTCCTAAGCTGGAGCGCTATTGGGCGGCGCTTTCCGAGGCCTTGATGGACCTTATGGGAAACCACCTGCGCCTGCTGGAGGAGCTCCGGGAAGTGGAGGAGAGGTTTGAGGAGATGGGCTTCAATCAAAGAGCCGAAAAAATCCTCAACACCAATAGACTACCGGATTCTCCTTCTGAATAATCTCATTCGGGGATCGGCAGTTGGTTTATATAATATAGGTAGCTGAGTTTTTCCACTTCTACTTTTGTCCTTAGCTCGGTTAATTTAATTTGCCCTTCCAAGTACTTTTCCTGCCTTTTATTCACCAGAAATACAGAGCTTTCTCCATAATTGAATTTTTCGATCTCGCCCTCCAGTAGCTTTTGATAGCTGGACACATTTTGCCTTTGGTTGTTTACCTGATCCTCCAAATAGGAAATTTGCGCCTTGCTGTTTATGATCTTATTTTCTAATACCAGCGTTTTGGTTTCCAGGTCCAATTGCTTTTCCTGGATTTTAATTTGGCTAAGCAACAGGTCTCCGCGTCCCGCACGAAGGAAGAGAGGAAGCTGAAAGCCAAAGCCCCATTTATAGTCATTTTGATTGTACGTCGGCAGCCCATCTCCGGTAGGGCTTAGCAGGGGCATGTATTTAAGTTTTAATTTTGGCCATAGCTTTTGCTGCTTCAGCAGCCTGCCGGTCTCCAGGGTCTCGATTTCATACTGGCTGGCCAAAAGCTGCGGATTGGCGGAGAAGTCCGCTGGAATAGCGGCAGCCTGGATGGGGACGGTATGGTAGTCTATTTCCGCTTGTGGCTGGTACTGAGGTTCCAGGATTACTTCTTCTTTTTGCCAAAAATAATTTTCCAAGTTAGCTTTTTGGGCGATGAGATTACCTTCTGCGGCCACAAGGAGGTTTTGTCGGTCCTGCCACATCGTGAAGGCCTCTAGCGTGTCCATGGCGGTTTTTTCACCATTTATATAGGACTCTTTGGTATTGAGGAAATATTGCTGCGCTAGCTGGGTACTTTCCTCTACCACTTCCAGGTTTTTATGGCTGTTTGCCCAATACAGATAGACTTTTGCAGCTTCATAATACAGCTCATTGGTCTGCAGGATTTGCTGCTGCTCGGCGAGCTGAGCGTAGGTTTTCGCCTGCCTGAGGGCGGTACGGCGCTCATCCACCAGCAGGCCTTGGAGGATATTGACTTCTATCCCAGCGTTCCACAGGCCATTATCGCCCGTTTGGTTTTCAGGATTGAGGTAGTAGCCTTGGTTGTTTTCATATCCACCGACGACTTCTATTCCTGCGACTGTAGGGATTCGGAGTTCTGCTTTTTCCTTGCGATAGTACATTTTGTCCTGGTATTGCTTCTGGTCCATTCCTGCGGAAAGCACAGGGTCAAATCCCCCTCGCGCCGCTCGCAGGTTTGCTTCCGCTTTTTGGCGATTGAGTCGGGCCTTTGCAGAGAGTGGATGGTGATGGATCACCTCATGGATATACTCTCCAAAAGTCAGGACGAGAGGGTCCACCCCTTCCTGGGCTTGGATTTCTCGGGGCACAGCCATGAGCATCCAGCCAAAGATCAGCAGGTATAGTACAGAATTTCTCCTCATTATTTCACTGATTTTAAAGGTGCTTTGAGCTTTAGGGGCTTCGGAGATTCTTTCTCCTCGGTATAATAATCTGCTGGGAAGCCATTCAGCTGACGCCATACTTCATACCAAATGGGGACGGTATTCAGCAGCAGAAAGGATTGCGAGCCAGTCCCGATGCTGAGTTTGTCAGGCCATGAGCGATCATTCGGGTCGGGGCTCACCAATAAGCGGTAATAGCCGTTGGCGCTAATGGACCGATCGATAGTGACCACCTGGCCCGTAAATACTCCCGTGGAGGCCTCTGGCCATCCGCTGATGACAATGGCGGGCCAGCCATCAAATCTTATTCTCACGCGATTGCCATACTGCACCAAGGGCAAATCCTGGGGTTTTATATAGATTTCCACCGCCAATTCATGCTCGTCAGGCACGATCGTCAGGATATCTGTCCCCTCCTTGATCATCTCGCCGAGGCCTTGCTTGATGGTTTTGGAGACAAATCCCGATTGGGGCGCCGTGATATAATATAAACTTTGGCGCTGGGTGTAATTGCTGACTTGATTTTCCAGTTTTGATACCTCCGCTTGCGTGCTAAGCTTACTGGATAGCGCCGATTGCAGTTCTGACCGTGCCTTCGAGAGCTTGTCCTGATAGGCCTGTTCGGTGCTGGATAGCTCAATATCTAAGTTGAGCAATTCATTTTTTTGGTTCGTTAATTTATTTTCCTGAACCGTGTATTTAGCTTGCGTCTCCTGCACTTTCAGCTTTTTCTCCTGCAAGTCGGTCAGTGACTTCAGCCCCTTATCATAGAGCTGCTGAGTTCGCTCGCGCTGATTTTCTGCGATTTCCCACTGGGTTTTGGCAGCCACCAGATCTATGCTATCCATCTGCACCTTATTATTGGCCTGGATGATTTTGTTTTGTAGCTGGCGCAATTTCAATTGTAGCCCCTGGCTGATAGCCTGCGACTGCGATCGGATGGCACTTACCTTATCCTCATAGGATTGGATACTTTGCCGCTTGGCATCCACCTGCTCCTGAGTACGCTGCACCAATAAGGGGTCAAAGTACTCACTTTTGGCATCGGAAATAAACACTAGGGTGTCGCCCTTGCTGACCAGATCGCCTTCCTGTACATACCATTGCTCGAGCCTTCCTGAGATCACAGATTGGATGGACTGCGGGCGATGCTCGGGGGAGCGGGTGGTGACATAGCCTTCACTTCTGATATTCTGTGTCCAAGGCAAAAACAGCCCTGTGCCCAATAGAATAAAGAGTAGGGTTACGGTTTTTCTGGAAAACTTGAAATAATTAATATTGTCTAAAGCCGCAAAGGCCTTGAAGTCCTTGCGCTTGATATGCTTCGAAATGCTATTATTAGAGATGTTCAGCATCGTTCCTTAGAGAGTTAGGGTCATACTACTTTCGGCCAGCCAGTCTTCTTCATCAGAAATGACGACCAGGGTCCAGGGCTTGTCCTCGGCGGTGAGGTACTGGATGATCGATCTTCTTTCCGCTTGGGGGATATTGATGAGTGGATCCTCCATCAGCAGGATGTTTGGCTGATGGACAATGGCACGGGCCAGATGGATCTTCTGGATGATGCAGCGGGGAGTGCGCCTTCCTCCGCTATCCATAAGAGAATGTATGCCTTTTGGCTGATCGCTTATATAATCGGCCAAGCCGAGGCGCTGTAGCGTTTCCTGTAGCTGAGCTTCGGGCAGTGCCCTTCCCATCAGAATGTTTTCTCTGATAGTCCCCTCAAAAATCTGATTGGCAGCAAATACCATCCCTATATTTTCAAATACACTGGCCTGACTGATTTCCTTCATTGGAATTCCATTCAGCAGGATTTCTCCCGAGCTGGGTGGCAGGATGCCTGAAAGGACCTTTAATAAGGTGGACTTGCCGGAGCCGGTTTTTCCGCTAAGGACCACCTTTGCCCCGCTAGGAATCTGCGCATTGAGCCCCTCAAAAGTTGAGCTGCTGTGCCCAATATGGGTGAATTCCAAGTCTCGAATGGTGATGTCCACCTTTTGGGCTTGCAGAGTTTCTGCACCTGTATCCTTACTAAGTTCTAAGTCCGTGACAAAACCGATCTTGTCCAGGCCAGTGAGCACATCATATACCGTGTCCCAGACCCGCAGGAGTTTTTCGGTGGAGTTGATGATAAGGATGATGACGATCTCGGCGGCCACAAACTGCCCGATATTCATCTGCTGATTGAAAACCAACAGCCCGCCGATCACCAAAATCCCCGCCGCCATGAATACCTTAAAGCCTATGAAGGACTTAAATTGCATCATAAGCACCTTAAAATGGGTCTCCCTACTAGTCACATAATCATAGGTGATATCATCGCTTTTGTCCAAATGAAATGATTTCGGCTGGCTCATAAAAAAGGTCCTGCGGACTCTGCCGATTTCTTCCAGCCAAAAAGCTAGATTGTATTTGTACTTACTCTCTCTGAGGCTCGTCTCGAGGCCTTGCTTTCCTGTCAGGCGCACTAAAAGCAGCAGGGCAAGCACCAGAACAATCCCAATCAATAGGAAATATACACTATATATAGCCAGTAACAGCATGCCAAATAGGATCTGAAAGGTGGATAAGGAGAAGTCTATGAGCAGCTTAGGGAGGCCTTTTTGGATCGTCAGCGTATCAAAAAAACGGTTGGCCAACTCCGGAGCATGGATGCTGTCGAGCTCCTTGCTCTCAATCTGCGGCAGCCGAAAGGCAAATTCAAAGGCCGACCGCGCAAAGAGGTCTTGCTGGATGTTCTCTACTAGCCTCAACTGCAGTACTTGCAGGATCCCTGTGACGGTGATTCCCAGCAAAACGAGCAGTACCAGGATAAGCCAAGAGGAGGATACAGCGCCGGTTTGCAGGAAATTGATGATGGCCTGGATCCCTAAAGGCAAGGAGAGATTGACCAAGCCAATAAATAAAGCATATACATAAATCAGCCTTATTTCAGGCTTATATAGCTTTAGTAATCTCCATAATCGTTTAGTAGGGCTGAGTTTTTTCATAGTACTTTTATAGGCGATGTCCACCGAAGGCTCGTAAATCCAAATTCCTAGTGGCAATGGTTTAAGGAGCGCTAGCTGTTGCTAAGGTTTTGAAGGTCAGTTTGCTGACTGGTTTTCTTCTCGTTATCTTGTCTCAGGATTATTTTTGGGGTATTATCAGGGATAAATTCTCATTGAAATAAAGTGGATTTCAAGGATGAAGGTTCCTGATAAAATGAATTCTAATCGAATTCTAATCTCGCCAGGGATCCTTTACTGTGCCCCTAATGCAGGCGGAACTATTCCGCTGCTAAAGCGGTGAAATACTGTTCCAGAAAGAGGGGGGCTTTGCTGTTTTCGGCGTCGATAAGGTCAAAGTGGGATTTATTTGAACGTATAAAAGCTGGTACCTCTATGAGATACCAGCCTGATAAGAAAGTAGAAAATAGGGTTTTACCCTTATCCAGAATCCCTAAAACTAGGGGAAAAAGTAGCTTTGATTGTATGAATAGCTTCTTATAATTCCACCCCGATCTTGATCGCCAGGTAGGATTGTGCTTTGTCCAGTTCGTTTCCTGCCTGAAATCCATTATAATATATCAGGGAGAAGCTAGTGTTCAGCCCGGGAATTACCTCCGATTGCACACCCACCTCGGGAGCCAGGGTGAAGTTCCAGGCTTCGAGCTCGACCGTGTATAAACCCATATCGGTATTTCTTCGGCTATAAGTAGTACCTATTCCTAAACTGCCATAAGGATTAAATTTTTGGTCAGGCTTTAGGTAATAGGCTGCCGTAAATAATATAGGAATCTGATTGTTATAGCGGTATTGCTTGCCGGAAATCGATTCGTTGCCGATGGTATAGGTGTCATAAGGAAGTTCCTCATAGAATACATTCCAACCTGAACTGAGGCCAAGAGCTATATTTTCATTGATCCTCGAGCGATAATCAAAGGTCAGTCCCCTAAAACTCACGGGTTTCACATAGTCGGCGATATCGCCGGTAGCAAAAGCCACAGGATAGGAAATGGTGAATCCATCCTGACCAGACGCACTGCCGTTTAGCCAGAAAGCGAGGCCTACTAAAAAGAGTATTTTCTTTATCTGATTCATGTCAAATTTACTTTTTGAGGTAAGGAGATTGTTCAAAGCTCTGATCTATCGCATCATAGACCCTATCCATATCATTATAGTAGGTCAGGATTCCATTGCTGACAGAGAGCCAGGAGGTATTAGACTTATTGAGCGGATTGTCCTGAGCAGACTGAGGATCGGTGAGCACTAGGATCATGGATCCTGTGGTATAGCTGCTTACCGGGTAATAAGGTGGATAATACCAGCCCCACCAGTAGGGATAATAAAAGTCCCACCACCAATCATACCACCAGTTATAGTAATAATTGGTAGAGGACATACCAGCAGGCATCATTAGCATGTCCGGGTTTTGGTCGAGTGTCACCTTGGTCCAGCCATAATCGGTCATATTCTTATCGACCTGAGCTAGAATAGGAGAGGCGTACTTGTCATCCATATAAACATAAGTGGTGTCGCCCTCTCTGCTGATCTGCACATCCGTTACGATCTTGTCTGGCATGGAATAGGTGGTTTTGCTGTCAAAGTCATAGTCCTCATCATAAGTGGTATAGACGATATCAGTGTCTTTTACGTAATCAGGCCCAGAGGGCAAGCAAGCAAAACAGAGGCCTATGGCCAGCAGGATGATGCTCCTTGATACAATAAATGAGATTTTCATTGAGAATGAAATTTTAAAAATTAAACATATAATAAATGCAATTCGCAAATGCCTGAAATGGAGGCAGGAATATCAATGCGTTCTTTCCATCCCGTAGTGTTAATCCTGGTCTATCAGCAGTATTATGTCATTATTTCAAAAATGCTAAAGCCTTATAATGATCAGTAAATTGCCTGGACACCTTCTGCGATTGTAGGAAAACCGGACTGAGCAAGGCTAAACCACTCTAAAACATATACTAAAATAATGAAATTTAATTATATGATTATAAATTTATATTAAAAAAGTTTAAATATTGATTTCTGGTATTTGTTGGTGATCTATATGGTTTCGATTGAGCCTTGTCGGCCCATTAGAAAGTTGCCAAACGGCGGTATGATTTGCATCCATTTTCATGCAATAGGAAGTGGGCCACTGCCAGAAATTGCATTCGCCTTCGAAAGAGAGCGTGAAGAAAAACCTGGTGTTTTTTACTCGCTGATAATGGCTAAATAACAAAGCAGCAGGTTTGAATAGTCTAGTTGAAAAAGATTCATGCTGCTTTTAATCCATTACTTTTACTAAAGGTGTATAGGTGTATTTTGTATGTGTTTTGGGTTTAAAATTGTGTAAATCAAGAATTTTACTATTATTTTTAACCAAAATTTATCAATAATCACCTAAATTGAAAGATATAGGTGATTGAATTGATGGCTGTATTGCAATGTGTTGATTTCTTTTATACATTACTATCGCTGAAAAATGACCCTGACCAGCAGCGCGCTACCTATGCCTGTCTTGGTATCTTAAGATTGACCCGAAATCCTGTTTTTACTATCTAATTACCCAAATACTACTTGCTATGACAAGAAAAGAGTTTATAAAACATTCAGGCTTGCTGGGAGCATCGATGGTACTTTTTAGTGGTTTCGACTGGGCAGGCCATTCTTCCACCTCACCTCTATCTCCCTTGCGTATCAATACACCCTTACAGGATGAGGATCTTTTTGCTTATATCAAGCGAATGAAGGGCGAGTTCAATTTAGATCTTTATCGCCAGGTATTGGGGTCGGCAAATGACTTCAAAGAAGGCGACCTTACCCTTGGAATAGCTGCGGCAGATGAGCCTTCCCGAGAGCATGCCCGACTACTTCTTTCTCAGACCCTGCTGGGGGATATAGACCAGCATCTCATTTATCATGATGAATTATATGAGTTGGTTTGGGCGAGTACGGATAAGGAGCTCAATAAAGAATTAGCGGCTTGGACCTTGGGAGAATTAAAGCAGTTCTTATTAGAGGCAGAGGAGGGAGAGATCAGCAGAATCCTCCCTGGCCTTAGCAGTGATGTCATCGGCTGCTTAGTGAAGATCATGAGCAATGAGGAATTGATTAGCGCGAGTCAGAAGATTTTTAACCCGCTGCCGGGCAGCCAAATTGGGAGCAAGGGCTACCTGAGTGCACGAGTGCAGCCCAATTCACCGACGGACAATCCAGAGGATATTATTTGGCAGGTATTCGATGCCTGGTCCTATGGAGTGGGAGACCTGGTCCTCGGTACCAATCCGGTGTCCAGCGAGGTCGAGTCAGTAGCACGTATAGAAGCGGCGCTGTATGAGCTTCTTCTTAGTTTTGGTTTGGAGAAGACCATGCCCAATTGTGTGCTTTCCCATATAGATGTGCAATCAGCGGTGGAGCAGCAGCAGCCAGGAAGCACTGGCATCTGGTTTCAAAGTCTGGCGGGCACGGTGGACGCGAATAGAACCTTTGATGTGAGCATCGGGAAGATGATGGAGCATATGGACAAGCGAAAGGGTCAATATGGCTTATATGCGGAGACGGGTCAGGGGGCAGACTTCACCAATGGTCATGGTCAGGGTTTTGATATGGTACTGCATGAATCACGGAAATATGGCTTTGTAAGAGCTCTGAAGCAGGAGCTTGCTCAGGGGAAGGCTCCTGAGCAGCAGCCGTGGGTACATGTAAATGATGTGGCGGGATTTATCGGTCCGGAGGTATTTAGGACCAGAGAGCAGCTGGTGCGATGCTGTCTGGAGGATACGCTGATGGGCAAGCTGCATGGCTTATGCATAGGCCTAGACATCTGCTCCACCTTGCATATGGAGGTCAGTCTGCACGATCTCGACTGGTGCATTGATCAGGTGATGCCTGCCAATCCGGCTTATTTGATGGCCTTGCCCACCAAAAATGACCCCATGCTCAGCTACCTCACCACGGCCTTTAATGATCATGTGCGGATACGGGAGAAATTCGGCTATAAGATAAATGATGCGATGTGGGCTTTCTTCAAGAGGATAGGGGTGATCGGGGAGGATAACCAGCCCACCGTTCATTTCGGAGATCCTGTGTGGGTATATTATCAGTATTGCCTTGCAAAAGGCGACCTCAGAAATCGGGAAGAAATACTCGCTGATGGCAAGCGGAAGATTCTTGCGATTCGTGAGCGGGGTGTTCCCATAGCCGAAAGCTTCGGAGAGCACTATTGGGATATGGAAGAGCAGCTTGCTGAGCAGGTAAAGGTGCTCTATGAAGATGCCAAAGTAAGCTTATGGACCGAAATGCCCGCAAGCTTTATTAGCACCATTCCCGCGGCTGTGCCTATCATCACCCGCTCCTCTGACCGCAAGGATTATGTATATCACCCTGAGTCAGGAGAAAAACTTAGCACCAGTGCCATGCAGCAGCTCCAGGCGCTTAAAGCCTCCTGGGGACAGGAGACGCCAGAAATCCAATTGGTTATCTCCGATGGGCTCAATGTGCGCGCTCTTATGGATACAGGACACCTTGACGAGTATTTGGAGACCTTAAGTGCCCGTCTCAAAGCGCAGGGGTACCGGCTATCAGCAGATAATATTGTGATCTTACATGGAAGGGTGCGGGCTGGATATGCCTGCGGGGAGCAGCTGTTTGGCGCTAATACAGAAGAGGGCAAGGCCATCATCCATCTCATCGGAGAGCGTCCTGGCTCTGGCCATCATAATTTCTCCGCTTACCTGACCGTGGCCACAGCAGCTATTTGGGCGCAGCAGGGAGCCATAGATCACAATCGCTCCAAGGTCGTCTCTGGAATTTCAGATACCGCCTTAGTGCCCGAAAAGGCAGTTACCGAAACCCTCACGATCTTAGAACAGCTATTTGATAAGTGGGCGTAGTTAGTTTTGGTAATAAAAAAAGTCCGGGAAGCCCCTCTATGAGTTCGCTTCCTGGACAAGTGATATTTTTTTATGGACGGGAAAGCACTTATCGTTATTATTAGTCCTTTCCATTTGGGTCTTTTGAGGGATCCTTTTTTTTTGTTTTGCCTGCGGCAAATTTGATTAATTTCTATTATTCCATGCATGGCCAAATACGATATACCAGCCCCAGTCCTCATTGGACATGGCCACATCGATGCCGGTACGTAGTCCAAATTTCCTCGCAAGAAGGTATCTGAATCCCGTACCCAGGTTATATACGGTCTTGGAATCCGCAAAACTCACTTCATCAGTAGGGGCTTTGGCTATGCCAGTGAACAGCACCCCACTCCAGCGAAGGTTAAAATCATACCTCTGCTCGGTCTCTAATACGTAGGTTTGATTGCCTTGGTACCTGGACATCGGTACACCGCGCATGGATATGGACGGCTTCATATAGAATGGAGCCTTGCCAAATTGCGCTTTGGTTTCGAAACGAAATCCACTCACCCATTTTTTGGTAGGCTGAAAAAATTTGAGGACGGCGGTATTGAAATTCTGATAGGTATAGTCACTGCCTGTCCAGTTGTCATTCACCCTGAAATCAGAGACGATATACCATCCTGTATTCGGAGTGAAGACATTGTCCCTCTTATCATATTCTATGTCCAGACCGATACTGCTGAGGTTATTATTGAAGTCATGGTCACCGATGAAATCCGGTAGGGGATCGAGCTCCAGTTCTGGATGCACTCTATTATGTAGAAATAAATATTCCAGACCTATATAAAGGTCCGTTTCTCCAATCTGCCTTAACACCGAGGCAAAGGCCGCTGTCATCTGGAAGTTGAAGGCAAATTTTTGTTCGCCAATAACAGGGAACTGCCGGAAGAAGTCCATGTTGACATCCCCGTGGGCCGCTCCTGCGCGGTATTTTAGATGGTATTGTGGCAGCGAGGCGATACGAAGACCACCAAATCCCCAGGATTTATTGGCTGTATATCCCACAAATCCTGCTGTGATATCTGGTGGCACGTACTTTCCTTTGGCTGCATGCTTATTAGGCTGGATAAAAATAGGGGTAAGAAGTATCCCGATGCTTCCCAAGGCAGGTTCGGTAATGAGCTGGGGCACGGGGATGAATCCGTGAAAGTCGATCAGGAATGCACTCATGTCAAGATTGCCGTCAAGGCTATCCTTAAAGACCTTCATGTTCATCTTTTCCTTTGGGCCCTTGGCGGCAGCCTCGGATTGAGCAATAGCCTGAAGGGGCGTAAGCCAAGAACATAGTACTATAATGGTAATTAGTTTTTTCATATTTCTAAAAAAAAGGAAGTAGTTCTGATCGAATGATTCCCTCAGGATTTGGCTTGCCTGAATTTCTCAATTGATAATCTGATAAATAAAGCAGGGGCAGGATAATTTTTAAGAATCCTGCCCCTGAATTTAGGCCTGTTACCGACAGATATTTACTTTTCCATTAGCTTACCCATGGCATTGAAATGCAATGTTTTCTTTTGTGAGCCATTTTTGATGGTTACGCTATAGACATCGGTTTTGCTATTAGGTGTTTTTTTGATGACTTCTTTGTCTTTGATAAATGCCCAGCCTTCATAGTTCGTTCCGATATAATTTCGGATAGAAGGAGGAAGAGCCTCGTCATTTATCACTTTTTTATACAGCACCATTTCTCCTTTATCATTGTACAATACTTCACCGGATACTCCATCACCGTAGAATTCGATCGCATAATAGTTGACCACATCGTTGTCGGTAAGGTTGTTTTTCACGTCAGTGACTTTCCATCCTTCAATACCATCGGCAGGGAGGATTTTTACCTGATCCACTACAGAAGCGGGAAAATCCCTCTTCACTGCGTCAATTACTTCCTTTGGAACCTCATAGTTGCTGACTTTTTTTAGCACTACTTGTTGTTCTTCCTGAGCAAATACCGAGGCTGCTGTTAACAGACATATGGCCAAAATTAAGCTTACTTTTTTCATAGTGAAAGTGGTTATATTGTTGATTAAAAAAAGGAAAAATTACTGTTTTCTATAGGCCCACATTTTTAGGTGGGAATTTCTTAAAGGTCATTTCGTGTTTTTTGGCTTCGCCCAATACCGTGGCTAGCCAGGCATTACGACGGTGTCCCATGGTAAGTTCCTCCTTAGGATCCACATACAGGTTAAATAACCATGGAGCCAGACCCACGTTTTGGATGGTGGACATATCGATATACATATGTGTGGACGTAGGAATGATCACTTTCACGTGAGCTTTATATTCTTTCATACGTAAAGACATAAATTGATTGCCCCACCAGAAGTAAACCATCTCTCTATTGGACTCGCCTTCATCGGCTAGCAGGAAGCTGGTCTGATCGACGAAGTCATAGTAGCGGTCGTTCGGTAATTTATCTGTAGAAACTCCAGCCACTTTCAAGGCGGTACCATAAAGGTCCATCAGGTCAAATAGACCGTCACTTTCTCTTTCTGGCTTAATCATATCTTTCCAATAGGCGATTCCTGGGATTCTCACTCCACCTTCCCAGGTGGTACCTTTAGCACCTCTGAAAGGAGTGTATCCAGCATCTGGCCAGGCATCCATCTGTGGGCCATTGTCAGAAGTAAAGAATACCATGGTGTTTTCGAGTAAACCTTCTTCTTCGAGGGTCTTCATGATCGTGCCCAGGTGCATGTCCACTTCGGCGATAGCATTTCTATATTGGTATTTTGCCGGGCTGAGGCCAGGATAATCAGGGTTGTCAAAATTGTCACAATGCACTTTCATGAAGCAATGCTCCAGGAAGAAAGGCTTGTCAGATTTAGCCATTTCCTTGATACGTTTTACGGTAAAGTCAGTAAGGACCTGATCCACACGACCCATATCATCGGTAGTTTTTATCTGCATCACCTTTTCGGTTTTGCCGCCTTTGAAGCCATGCTGCAAGTGATCATCGGGCCCTATCGCCTCAAAGGCTCTAAGGCGGTCTTCATTAAGCACCAAATCAGGGTACCTGCGGGCATCCAACCGTTGGGTTACTTCTTTCTGAGCAGGGTAGAAGCCATAGTATTCATCAAATCCTACATCATGAGGACGCATGCCTACTGCCTCTCCCACATGCCATTTCCCTACCAGCAAGGTCTGATATCCTGCCTCACCCAAGAGGGTAGGAAGGCTGATTTCATCCTCCCAAGGGTTCTTGGTAAGGTGATCTCCTGCAAGGATTGGTCGGGTAAGCCCCGTTCTTACTGGCAGTCTGCCCGTCAATATCGCCGAACGGGTAGGCGTACAAGTCTGCTGTGAATAGCAGGAAGTCAGACGAAGACCTCCTCTGGCGAGGGCATCCATATGTGGGGTAGGAGCGCCTAAGGCTGCACCACCACCATAGCTTCCCGGATCACCATAACCCATATCATCTACGACCACCCATAGGATATTCGGCTTTTTGCCGGTTTTCTTCTCCAGAGCCTGGAGCTTGGCCTGGGCTTCCTTCATCTGGTCTGGATGAGGAATAGCAGGCTCCATATAGTCGTTTACTTTTACGGTCCGGTTAAAAGGCTCAAAATCCTGTGCAGAAAGCTGACCAGTCCACAAAATGGCGCTGGCAGCTATCGCTAAATACTTAGAAATTTGCTTCATTTTTATAATTATAAAAGTTCAATATGTACTGATTTTATCTCTCCCGTAAATTCAAATGGCTTACGATCAAAATAATCTACAGACACTGGTGATCCTAAATCCTTGCCCACATCGAAGGTCTCGGTGGCAGTAAATGCCAAAGGTACCGTTCTATTCAGAGCCACTTTCTCATAAGGTTTACCATCCAATAGGATTTCTACCGTCCCTGGCTGGCCGGGGCCTTTGACCTGAGTGGTGATGGTAAGGACGTGCTCGCCCGCAGGAATGGCCTTATCACTTTTGGTGATATACTTCTCGATGATCAGCATATTGTATTCATAGACCAATTGACCCTTATCCATATAGAGGGTCACTCCTCCGCCGGCACCACCCACAGCATATAATACGCCGCTAGCCTGATTGCCTACCGTGAGGTCTATCGTTACTTTATTGCTTTGTCTTCCGATCCCTGGTGCGGTGAACTCCGGCATTCTATCCGTAGATTGCTTGAAGTTCCATTCCTTATAAGGAGTTTTTCGGATATCTGCCGGATGATTTCGCAGCCATAGGCCAGCGCCAATAGGGAAGTCCTTATTGTCTTTGGCCATGGTCATGAATTCCGCCTTTAACTGCTCCAATAGTTCAGGGTTATCCTTTGCCAAATTGTGCGCTTGGGAGAAATCCTCCTTAAGGTTATACAGTTCCCATACATCATTATCAGAATCCCAGCTTTTTACGCGAGCCACAGAGGCAGGAGTGTTCCATGGGATAAAAGGTCCAAAGGTACTCGCCATATAGCCGTCTTTATAGATCGCACGGCTGGCGTTATTATCAAAGAATTGTGCTTCCTTAGCCGTAGGGGCATCAGCCTGATCGAAGGTATAAGCTAAGCTTACCCCATCCATAGGCATCTGATCATATCCATGCACCACTTCAGGATGAGGGATATTCAGAAGGTCATAGAGGGTAGGGGCAATATCGATGACATGGTGAAACTGCTCACGGATCGCTCCATCAGGTTTGATTTTTTTAGGCCATGAAATCGCCATCGGGTTTCTGGTGCCCCCAAAATAGGAGCCCATAAGTTTGGTTCCTTTGAAGGGAGTGCCGCCTGCCCAGGCCCATCCGGCATGGTACATATTATCCGTATGTGGGCTGCCTAATACCTCTATACCACCGAGATCGTCCAATGCAGCGATCTGTTGCTCCACGGTGTTTGGTATATTGTTCTGCGCCAATAGCTCAGAAATGGACCCTTGCTGGCCCTCAGCACTGGAACCATTATCTCCAAATATATAGATGATAATAGTGTTTTCTCTCAGGCCTCTTTCTTCCAGCCCACTTACCAACTTACCCACCTGGGCATCGGTATGTTCTACAAATCCTGCAAAGACCTCCATCAATCGCCTCTGAAAAGCAATCTGATCTTCGGGAATATCATCCCAACCTTGCAGGGTGCTATCTCTTGGTGTCAGGGCTGTACCTTCAGGGATAATACCCATCTCCAGCTGTCTCTTATATACCCTCTTTCGGTATTCATCCCAGCCATCATCAAATTTACCCTTATACTTATCGGCCCATTCGGTGGCCACATGGTGAGGACCATGTACGCCTCCGGGAGCCCAATACATCAGAAAAGGCTTGTCTGGGGAGAAAGCTTGTCGGTCGTCTATCCAGCCCAGGGCTTTCTTAACCAAGTCTTCTGTCAGGTGATAACCTTCCTCTTCCGGCGGCTCTATATGATCGTAATTTTCGGTGAGACGTGGCTCCCACTGGGAGGTCTCACCACCTAGAAATCCATAGAAATACTCAAATCCGTAGCCATTTGGCCAGTGGTTTTTTGGGCCTATGCTGGTCGTCTCTGTGGCAGGGGTATTATGCCATTTACCAAAAGCCGAAGTATGGTAGCCATATTCCTTAAGAATCTCTGGGATGGTGGCGGCGGTTTTTGGGATGATGCCTGTATATCCATCGAAGGCCACGGCCCGCTCGGCAATGGTGCCTGAGCTTACTCGGGTGTGGTTTCTTCCCGTCAGCAAGGCCGCACGGGTCGGCGAGCAGATCGAGGTGGTATGGAAGGTGTTATATACTATCCCCTCATTCACTATTTTGGTGAAAGTAGGCGTATGCACTTCCCCTCCAAATGTCTCAGAAATGCCAAAGCCTACATCATCCAGGAGGACAATAAGGACGTTTGGGGCATCTTCCGGAAGGCGTTTTGGTTCCTCCGGCCACTGCATTTTGGAGTCTTGCAATCTGGGCTCAGTGACACTGGCCATAGGAGAAGCCGGGAAAGGCAATACCTTGCCCGAATTGTCCGGCTGAGTGTTTGGGCTGTTATCTGTTTTCTGCTCTGAGCAGCTAAACAGCGTCACGGCAGAAATTGCCACAAGGCCGGAGTATAAAAATTTCATCTGATTAGAAGTTTTCATTAAGTCTTAGGAATAGGCCTGATGTGCCGTAATTACCCCAGCCATAATCGATACCTACATTGGTACGGGCTTTCTGATTGATATTGATACGCACCCCGGCACCATAGCCTGGTTCCACATATTCGAAAAGATTAATACCATTGTCCTTGCCGCTGGCAGTGGTAGCATTCGCATAGACGATGGCTCCAAAAAACTTCGGATTGTTCTTAGTAGCGAAAAGGTGCTTTCTAAATTCCACCCCTGCAAACATCAAATTCTGTCCTCTGAATCGGCCTTGAGAATAAGGCTCGCCAGACTTGGAATATTGATCCCAGCCAATTGCGGGCAGGTTCATATAAGGTAGGTTACCGGATACGGTAAGGTTGGCATAAGACCATATCGCAAGGATATTATTATGATCTTCGGTGAAGTTGAAATAATCACGGTATTCCAGCCACAGCTGCGTACTGGTCTGATCACTGCCGATGAAGCTAGGGTTGATCTTGAAGCTAGCCATGGCATAGCGACCCACATAGGGATTGTTTACATTGTCCCGGGTATCCAATACGCCATTTAGGGATATTCCCATTAGCGTACTTTTCTCCTGATCAAAGCCATAAGTTGCATTATAGGCATAATATGGAGTGATCACTGGAGGGACTGAGTCGAGTCTCAAAAGCTGATCATTGATATTACGGAACATGTCCAAGTGAAGGCCTAGACCTACATAGACACCGTTATCGTTAATTTTCTTCAGGTAAGTTTCATAGAAACGGAAGAAGGTAAATTCCATCATATCCGCCTCAGAGTTGCCTGTGAGGGTGCCATCATCAAAGCCAAAGTCATTACTGGCTAATTTGGCAGACTGCGGGCCCGTGCCCAATCCCCAGGTAGGTTGGGAACTGTTAAGGAACCTGAGGTCACCCAATAAGATGAAATCATTGTCCTCGCCATATACCGTAGATTTAAGGGTGACAATGGTTTGTTTTTTAGTAGTAAAAGCTACTCCCAATAGGGCGTTGGAGATTTTGGTGGTTTGGGGCTCGCCCATAAACCAACTTGCAGAACCTCCAACACCATATATAAACCCAAAAGCTGGATTTGCCCCGATTACCGGAACAGGAGAAAGGTAAATACTGCCCTTATGAGGCGGTTCTTTTTCAGATTTCTTCTTCTTTTTTTCAGCGTCCTGGCCAAAAGCCAGAGTGGTCATTGCAAAAAAGACACCCAGAAGGGCGTATTTACTTAGCTTACGCATACTGTATAAATGTTAAAATAAAAATTAGTTTATAGTGAATATTACTTTTGAACCGGTACCGGATACTTCTTCATCAGTTTTTTGATGTTTTTAGGGATCGTTTTGTCACGCTTCTCAGGCTTTTCTGTCACTGTAGAAGTAAGGATTCCTTGCCATACAAGAGCATTGTCCGCTGGAGTGTACATATCCACCACCAAAGTACCTTCTGTATAATCGCTATTAGAGTAAGTGGTCGTAGCGGATACATTGCCAGCTCCCATGCCCCATCCCCATCGTGGACCAAAACCGTTTCCACCCATGAAGTCAGTATAAGCCGTGGTGCTGGTTTTCTTGTCCAACACAACATAAAGAGCAACTTTTACATCTGCATCGCTTTCCTGATAAGTCATGCCTCGCTGACCAAATTCAGATTTTAAGGATTCCAAGACTCTTTTTTTGTCAAATTCATTAAGCTTCTCATCACTGTTTTTTTGCCATCCAGCAAAAGAATAAGTTTTGAATTGAGTGAAGTCTGTGTCTTTGTCAAAATCACTTTTTACCTGAGCTGAAAGTTCCGTGAGAGATGTGGTGAGGAACAAGGCGATAAAAAGTGCGCCGAATAATTTTAATGTTTTCATAAAGAATAGATTGAATTAGAGTTGATAAATAATAAGTTATAGTTTATGGTTATTCTAAAACTATGGTAAATCTAATCAAATCAAGGGCTTTTGATCCAAAAAATAGGGAATAAATTGGTAAAAATTATAATTTTTTGCATTCTATTACCCTATAATTGGTTCTTAATGAGGGGTTAATAATCTTTTTTACTGGTCAATAATCTACTTAAACGGTGGTACTTCCCTCTATAGCTGAATAAAGGAATGATGGCCTAGCTGTTGGCACTTTTTAAAAATGTAGCCCTTGAATTAAATAATGAAGGTTAAACGTGAAATTAACAATTTTTTTAATAAAGATGGGGGATTGAAGGCGAATGGCTAGTAAATTTTGGTTTTGGGCAAGATATATTTCATTTTCTGATTGCTTTTCGAGTAATCATATGGTTTTTTTGTGATATTTAAGTTTTAAATAGAATAGTAAAACCAAATTACCATGAAGAAAACAAGTTTGCTGATTTTATTGGCCTATATTGCCATTGGGGCGGTTGCCATGATCAGCCCTGTACAAGTAAAAGACAACTTTTTGACCAAAAGCCAGCAGAAGGAAGGCTGGAAAATGCTCTTTGACGGTAAGTCATTAGAAGGATGGAGTATCAAGAGCGGTTTTGCCACTTATAAGGTGGAAGATGGAGCCATTGTAGGCACCACCATCGCCAAAAGTCCCAATACCTTCCTGTGCTCCGATGAGGAGTTTTCTGATTTTGAACTCACCTTTGAGGTGAAATACGACCAGTTTTTTAATTCTGGCGTGCAGATCCGCTCCAAACTGAAAGGCGAAGAATATGGCGGCCGTGTATATGGTCCGCAGGTGGAGATCGAGCAGAGCCCTGGTCAGGCAGGATATATCTATGGTGAATCTGCTGGCGGATGGCAATCTGCGGAGCCTCAGTCCGAAGATGAATCGATAAACTCGCATAGCTATTTTAATAATAACCAATGGAATCAATACCGAGTGGTGGCCATTGGCAAAAAAATCAAAACCTATATCAACGGTCATCAAGTGGCTGACCTGGACTATGACCCGGAAAGATACCAAGCGAATAGCGAAGGCTTCATTGGCCTGCAGGTGCATGGCGTGGGCAAGAAAAGCGAAGCGATGAGCGTAAGATGGAAAAATATCTATATTAAAGCATTATAAGAAGTTTTTTGGTGCAATAAATTAAAATTGAACCACCATCCATTACCCGAAATCCATATGCAGAACCTGTTTTTGCGGAGGATTTTGGGTAATTTTTTTGTCTATACTTCTAGGTCTATACTACTATATCCTAAGTCTAACTGAACCTGATTTTGCAGCTGGTAAATCAGTATTTCTGGTCCAATACTACGTGAGAAGCGGAAGCTTATGGGAAGGATAGGGTGGTAACCAGCTGATTCAATCCTAAAGTGGAATGATCCGCACTTCGGATTTTGGCAGGCAGGATTTTATGGCTATAGTATATTTGGCGACGACAGGATCCAAATGGACTTAATCAAAGGTTAACCTGATGTTTTGGCTTATTAAGGGTTAATTGATTTTTTTTGGGCCATACTCTATTGGGACATGGATCAATTTAGCGACGAGGAATTATATCAGCAAATCAGGTTGTCAGAGCGAAAAGCCTTCAATATGCTTTTTGATCGCTATTGGAAGCGATTGTTTGAATATGCTTATCGGCTATTACAGGACCGTGCTCAGGCAGAAGATGTGGTTCAGGAGGTGTTTTTATCCTTTTGGCAAAAAAGGCAGGGTCAACCAATCACCCATATTTCGGGGTATTTTTTTAGAGCAGTTAAGTTTCAGGTTGCTAATTCCTTACGGAATAACAAATGGCTGGTAGCCTGGCCGGAGGAGAATCCAGTAGTATTAGAAGAGAAGGAAGAAGAGCTTCAAGACAGGGATTTATTGTATGAGCAACTTGAAGAGAGTATCCAACGGCTTTCTCCCCGGTGTCGGGAGGTTTTTCATTTGAATAAAAAAGAGGGCTTTACGGCAAGGGAAATCGCCCTTCGCCTCAATATTTCCCCAAGAACGGTGGAGCACCAGTTGCACAAAGCCATGAAAGCGCTGAGGGGAGATTTGCAAAAATTTTATAGTCTAATATTAATTTTTCTTTACCTCTAAATCGTTTAAGTTACCCTTTTGTTAAACCTTAAATTCGGTATAGGTAGTTCTGCTGTCTGAGGGTACTGTCTGATAAATGATCAGGAAGTAAAGGATGGACAAGGCTGAATTTATAAAATTACTACAAAAGCAGGAAGCGGGAAAAACCAGTCCAGCGGAGGATGAGCAAATCGATAGCCAATGGCAGGCCCTCCATGAGCAGCAAGCAGCCTTTGTCTGGACCGCAGGGAATCAGAAGGAGGTAAGAGATCGGATTAAGGCGGGGCTGGATGCGAAGATGATCGCAGGGAGCCAGCGGACGTACCTTTATAGCCACTGGTGGAAGGTGGCCGCCATACTTTTGCTGGTAGGCTTGGGTGCTTTTCTAGCGCAGCTGGTAGAGCAGCCCTCTGCAGAGCCGCTCATGGTAGTTCAGCAGACCAATGGTGAGCAGCGCAAGCGGCTCAGCCTGCCCGATGGGACCCTGGTCATCCTCAATGTAAATTCTCAGTTGGAATATCCAGAGAAGTTTCCGTCGGCAGGACGAAAGGTTACCTTGAGGGGCGAGGCATTTTTTGAGGTGCATAGGGAGGAGGACAGGCCTTTTACTGTGAGCTCCCCTCAGCTGGAGACCCGTGTATTGGGTACTAGCTTTAATGTGCAGGCTTATGGAGACTTCTCGGAAATGGTGACGGTATCCACGGGATTGGTGGAGGTGACCAAGCGGGAAAAGCGGGAGGAAACCGTGAGGCTGCAGCCCGATCAAGCGGCCGTGCTTACTCCAGGAAATCGGCCTTTAGCTATTCAGCAGGTGGACGCAGCAAGGGTCAGTGGCTGGAAAGCCTCTAAGATAATTTTTGACAAACTGCCCTTTGATGAGGTGGTGCAGCGACTTCGTGATTATTACCACCGGGATATTATACTCGAAAACTATACTGTGCAGCAAGACTGTCTGATCAAAGTAAGCTACGAAAACAGCGGGATACACTTTATTCTCTCTGGCCTCAAGCTGCTGGTTGATTTTGACTATCGGGAAAATGAAGCTGGACAGATCAAAATACACTTTAATTCATGTAATAATCCATAAACATGCAGCCTATGTGAAATATGAAATTGCTTAATCCTGAAAAGGCAGGGGAGGGTCTATCATGGATAGACAGCTTCGAAACAGCCTAGAAATCAGCTTTAAAAATTCAGGAAAACACCCTAAAATAAAGAGGTCGAGATGCTGCAACATCCCGACTCTGCCCGGGCTATTCTCCGGTGTTGTTTAAAATTAAACGTTTAAAAATATGAAAATTAATTTACGTAAACCAATAGTGCTTATCAGTAAATACGCCCTTCGGATCGTGGTGGTGCAGCTGCTTTGCATGCAGGTGCTCCTTGCCAATCCATCCAATAGCCAGGATCTGTCCAGCTACCTGGTCAGCTTAGAGGTGGATAAAGTGTCTCTGGATGAGGTTTTTAGCCTCCTGGAGCAGCAAACGGACTTTGAGTTTGCCTATAATCAGGCAGTACTCAAGAGCGGGAACAGGATTTCCCTATCGATGAACGGTAATTTGCGTGAGGTGCTCAAAGCCCTTACCGAGCAAAGTGATTTTGAATTTAGAAGAGTAGAACAGAATATCTACGTAACGGAGGTGGCCATTCCTCAAAGTATGGATCAGGCCCTAGCCGCAGAGGAGAGAACCATTTCGGGTAAGGTCCTTGATGCCAAAACCAATAGCCCAGTAATTGGTGCAAGTATATTGGTGAAAGGTACCAGTAAAGGCACCGTCACAGATTTGGATGGAAACTTTTCCCTGGTAGTACCTGATGAGGCCAGCGTGCTGCAGGTGTCCTTTTTGGGCTATGAAACCAAGGCCATAAGCCTCGGCAACCAATCCAGCCTTACTATACACCTGAAGGAGGAAGAAGGATTGCTGGAGGAAGTGGTGGTCCTGGGATACGACAGCCAAAAGAAGAAAGACCTTACTGGCTCTGTGGCCGTCGTAAATGTCGAAGAGATGAAATCCTTGCCTACAGCAAGTGTGGAATCCATGCTGGCGGGACGTGCCACCGGCGTGCAGGTGATGTCTGATAATGGTCCTGGTGGCAATGTCACCGTGCGGATTAGAGGATTTGGAACAGTCAATAATAATGACCCGCTGTATATCGTGGATGGGACTCCGGTCACCAATGGCCTAAACACCATCAACCCACAGGATATCGAATCCCTGCAGGTGCTGAAAGATGCAGCCGCCTCCTCTATCTATGGATCCAGAGCTGCTAATGGAGTGGTAATCATCACCACCAAAAAAGGAAAAACCGAAGAAGCGCAAATAACCTTTGATGCGTATGCAGGGGTGCAACAGGCGTATAACCTTCCTCAGATGCTATCAGCTCAGGGATATGGAGATATGCTATGGCAGGCCTTCGAAAATGATGGCAAGACTCCTGCCAGTGATGTGTATGGCTCTGATCCATCAGGAGCAGTGATCCCCGCCTTTTTGGATGCGGATCAGACCATCCCTTCCGCAGATGTGGACTGGGTAAATGAGATCTTCCAAGCGGCTCCGATTCAGTCTTATAATGTGTCCTTAGCCAAGGGCAGCGATCAAGGCTCTCATGTGCTTAGCTTAGGCTATTTCAATAAGGAAGGGATCATTAAATACACGGGCTTCGAAAGGTATTCGGCACGGTTCAATTCTGATTTCAAAGTAAAAAACTTCCTTCAGGTAGGCCAGAATTTCAACGCCTCCCTTACCAAAACCAATGATGTGGCAACGAATAGTTCGCTAGGAAGCATTGTCTATGATGCCTTTCAGTTTCCATCTATAGTTCCGGTGAAGGACCTCAACGGGAATTTTGGAGGCAATCCTCTCAATGATATCAGCAACCCTCTGGGTAAGCTCTATCGCCAAAAGGATAATACCAAAAATAGAATCAAAATTCTGGGTAATGTCTTTGCTGCGGCAGATTTGGCCGAAGGCTTGACTTTCCGTACCAATCTCGGCTTAGATTATGAAAGCTATTTCCAGCGCTCATTCTCCCCGGTATATGATGAGATTTTGGCTCAGAATGCGGTAAACAGCCTTTCAGATAATAATTCATTCTACTATCAGCTGGCCTGGACCAATACCCTTACTTATAATAGAACCCTTGGCGATGGGGTCCTGGATGTGCTATTGGGGCAGGAAAATATCGAAAACTACTATGAGGCTAAAGGAGCTTCCCGCAAGGACTTCTTATATGAAGATGATAACTTCCATTACCTTAATTATGGCACGGAAGATCAGCAAAATTCTGGCTCTGCCAGCAAATGGAGCTTACTGAGCTTCTTTGGGAAGGTGAATTATAACTGGAAGGAGAAATACCTGATCTCTGCTACCGTAAGGAATGACGGTACCTCCAGGCTCGCCAATAATAAGTGGGATGTATTCCCGGCTTTCAGCGGCGGATGGAGAATCAGCAATGAGGATTTTGTTGATTTTGGAGGCAAGGTCGATGAGCTTAAGCTCCGCGTTAGCTGGGGACAAGCAGGAAACCAGCAGGTACCTTCTTATTCGACATTAGCTAGTTTTCAGAATAATATTACCTACTCCAACTACGCCATCGATGGCAGTCAAGAAAGTGTGGGCATAGGCCTGGTGGAAACCAGAGTGGCCAATGGCGAGCTCAACTGGGAGGTGACCACGCAGTCTGGCGTCGGGGTGGATCTTAGCATGTTTGACGAGAAGCTCCAGGTGACCTTGGATTATTTCAATAAGGTGACCGATGACCTGCTGATTTATGCCCCCATTCCTATGACTTATGGAGGTACCAATGACGGCGTCTGGATCAATGGTGGCAAGATGAGAAACCGTGGTTTTGAGCTGGGCACCAAGTATAATGGCAATGCTGGTGAGGTATATTACACCTTGGGTCTTAATTATTCCTTCTATAGAAATAAGCTGCTTAGCCTTAATGACAATGTGGATTACCTGAGCATCCCAAGTTCATCGCTTCACAGTGTGAATTTTGGTCAGGAAGTATCCAGAACACTTCCTGGACAGCCTATTGGCACTTTCTATGGCTATGAGTCCCTGGGGATCTTCCAGACTCAGGAGCAGATAGATGCTCACGCTGTGCAGCCAAATGCCCAGCCGGGTGACTTGCAGTTTAAGGATATCAATGAAGATGGGGTCCTGGATGCAAATGATCGGACGATTATCGGCTCGCCGCATCCAAAAGTCATTATTGGGTTCAATACCAATTTCTATTATAAAGGCTTCGACCTAGGCTTGTTTTTCAATGGCGTCTTTGGTCAGGATATCTATAATTTGACCAAGTACAAAACAGAGTTCTTTAACCAATCCGCTTATAATAAATCCAATGAGGTGCTGAATGCCTGGACTCCACAGCATACCAATACCGATATCCCGCGCCTGTCCTTGGATGATGAAAATGACAATATCCGTCCTTCCTCTTATTATGTGGAAGATGGCAGTTATTTCAAATTGAATAACCTGCAGCTGGGATATACCTTCTATCAGGATATGATCCCCGGGGTGGAGCTGCGAGTATATGGCCAGGCTTCCAATGTTTTTACCCTGACCAGTTATTCTGGGATGACACCGGAAATAGGCCTGCAAAACTATTCCTCCAGCAATCGAAACCTGGATATTGGGGTGGATAGAGGGATTTATCCTCCTTCACGTACCATCACCCTTGGTTTTAATGTCAAATTTTAACAGCCGAAAATCATGAAATTTACTAATATAAAATACAGTGTTGTATTGGCCCTCTCGGGAATATTAATTGGCACCACTTCCTGCAGCGATTACCTGGAAGAAGTGCCTTATGGTGAAGTGCCGCCAGCCGAAATGAGCAAGCCCGAGAATATCGAGCGAGCCATTATCGCCTCTTATAGCATTCTCAACGGGCAGTTTGACGGAGCTTCCAGCGCTTTCAATTCCCCCGCTTCCAACTGGAGTTTTGGCGATGCCATCTCCGATGATGCCTATAAAGGTGGCGGCGGAACTGGTGATCAAAACCAGATCCATCAAATGGAGATATTCAATACCAATCCCACCATCACGGACGTCAGCCGTAAATGGCTCGCTTTATATGAAGGGGTGAAGAGAACCAACTACGCGCTCCACCTCCTGATGTCCAGTGAGGTGATTGCGGATGATTTAAAGCAGCTCCGTGAGGGTGAATTGAGATTTCTGCGTGGTCATTATTATTTTGAGCTCAAGAAAATTTACAATAATGTGCCCTTTATAGATGAATCTGCCGTGGAAGTGGAGGATTATTATGTGGGAAATAAAGATTTGACCGATGCAGAACTTTGGGGGAAAATCGAGGCTGATTTTCAGGCCGCTTATGACCAGCTTCCTGCCGATCAGGAGGATGCCGGCCGACCAAATAAGTACACGGCAAGTGCCTATCTCGCCAAAACGTATGCCTATCAGCAAAAATGGCAACAAGCTTTGGATGCGGCAAATGAGGTGATCGCCTCAGGGAAATATGCCTTGATGCCCAATTTTAGGGATGTTTTCTTGCCAGAAAATGACAATAGCGCTGAGATCATCTTTGCCGTCCAGCACTCGGTAAATGATGGCCAGGCCAGTAATTATAATGGAAGCATTGGGGATCGACTTTCCGCGCCAGGTGGGCCATTCTATTCCCAATATGGCTTCCACCGTCCTAGTCAGAATCTGGTGAATGACTTTGAAACGAATGCTGCTGGCTTGCCGGCAAATGATGGAAACTTAGCGATGGGAGATTTTCTTGACCCGCGTTTGGACCATACGATTGGTCGGCCGGGGATTCCTTATCTGGATCTGGACGTGATCTATGAAGCTAGCTGGGCGAGAGATCAGGCGACTTACGGCCCTTACGGACCAAAAAAACGCATCGTTTCGGTCAATAATCCACTTCAAGTACCCACCTGGCCCTATGTCAATGCCCTCAATTATTATATCATCAGGTATGCAGACTTGCTGCTGTGGAAGGCTGAGGCGCAGGTGGAGCTAGGAGACCTGGAAGGAGCTAGAGCCACCGTCAATCTGGTGCGCGATAGAGCGGCTAATAGTCAGGTGGTCACCACCTTGGGTGGAGATACGCCAGCAGACAACTATCGCTTAGCCAGCTATGAGACCCCATGGACCGTGGCCGATCAGGCCCGTCAATTGGTGAGACTCGAGAGACGATTGGAATTGGCCATGGAAGGTCACCGCTTCTTTGACCTCGTAAGATGGGGTGTCGCTGCGGAGACGATGAATAGCTATTTTGCCTCAGAAAAATTGCTCCGTTCCCATTTGGTGAATGCGAGCTTTCAGGCTAATAAAAATGAATATTTCCCCATACCACAGAGTTTTGTGGATATGATGGGCCCTGATTTGGTGGAGCAAAACCCTAATTATCAGTAATCAATAAGGGAAATTCTCCATTAGAGAAAGTGAAAAATTAGGCCTCAAACTTCCGGCTTCTTAAGCTATGATCCCGGGAAGTTTGAGGCCTTTTCTTATTTTTTGGTGAAAATGAAATGGGCACCAAGGACGGTGCTAACTGTAACTTCATCTACGGTATTGGAGATGGTCCCTACAAAGTCTAATTCTAATTTGGTGTCCGTCAATGAAGAGATGAAACATTTCTCATTAGTCATATTAGGACTTTGTACTGAAATCATATTCCCATCGATCTCATACTCTCCTGCTTTCCAAAAGTCCGTGATGGTAACCGATACTTCTATTGGCTGCCCATCAAACTCATAGGATAACAATATGTCATAATTCCCCATAGCCTCATAGGTATTAGGGTTTTCGGTGAAGGTGATTTCATACTCTAATCGGGTACCCACACCAGAATAGGAGCTGGATTCCGATTCATTCATATCGACATACGTTGTTATTGCCGAATAGCCCACATCGACGAGTTCCCAGGTCCCCACAATGGACGCATTGTCCTTGGGTTTTTCCTCATCGCTAGAACTGCATGAAAATAAAATTGAACTTACTAAGACAAGGCTTAATAGACTGGTAAATAAAGTAGGTTTCTTCATACGGATTAAATGATTGATTAATTTTATTAAACCAGGTTTTCTGTTTCCTTTTTTTAAGAAAATGTATAAGTGGAGGCTTCCGTTTTACCTGGTTTAATAGAGTTAAAAATTTATTTTTGTTTAATGAATAATATTAAACATACTAAAAATAAATCAAATTAAAAGAAAAGAAAATCCGGAAAGGTGATGACTTTAGCGTCTGACCTTAAGTGGGATACAAGCTGCAAGCCCTGATGCTCACTCCTTTGCTGAAGGAGCTATTTAGGGGAAAGTAGGCTTTAACCGGACTGTGGACCTCAAAGGTAGATGGTCAGAGTAGCTAATTTGATCAAAAACCAGGGGTGCTGAGGACTGCTCAAAATCTGAATGGCTAAGTAAAATAAAGTCGATTTTTTTTGTTGGGCTATGCACAGGAAAGGTAAATTGATCCTTAGAATGGGTCAAAAGATACTTCGTTTCCAGCAGTTTTATCTCTTCCGTATCTGGTTCGGTATTGAGATCCCCCGTCAAAATAAGAGGAAGATCATCCCCAAGCAGCTCGATGATTTGCTGGATTTGCACGATTCTAGTGGGCTGGTCCAAGGCTAAGTGCACCGTCGCAAATCTCACTTTTTTACCAGTTGATAAGGTGATTTCAGCAGATAGTAATGCTAATGTGGATTTCTCCCCATTGGCTCGAATGCTCAGGATGCGATCGTTTTTTATATTTTCCAGCGGATAGCTGGAGAGTATGCCCAAGCCATAGGCTCCGCCATCATAAGCAAAATGCCTAGCAAAAGCATAATGCATATCCGTATGTTTTGCAATCTGCTGGAGCTGGTCCACCATGCCGGATCGCAGGCAGACACTATCCACCTCTTGCAAGCCCACAAGCTGTGCCTTCTGGCTGGATATAAATTCTGCCATTTCCCCTAACCGGGACTTCCCGTTGAGGTCTGCTCCATGATGGATATTATAGCTTATAATCCCTATATCCTGGGCCATAAGGCTAGGGCCGACTACAAGTAATAAATAGAGGGTTATCCTCAGTTTTAATCTAAATCCTGTAAAAAGTGTATTAATTAAATGATTCATTAATTAAGTGGTTTATTATAATTAAGCTGTTTGTTAATAATGGTTTTTGGAGTGAAATTTTTTTGGGTATAATAAAAAAGGATATTGCCGAAGGCTAGTAAAGATAGCCAGGACAATATCCTTTAGGTAGAATTGCTAATAAATAATTATTCCCAACCCGGATTTTGGGTTAAGTTAGGATTGAGCACCATATCTGTGTTAGAGATAGGGTGGAGGTATTTTTTATCAGGAAACTCCCGGTCTTCATTTGCTCTCCAGATGATATGGCCTTTATCTCCTTCGCTAAGAATGGAGGAGGTCCCATCTACCACAAAATAGATCACCCCATCGATTTTCTGAGAAGGAACGGTCGCGACGAAAGCCACATCGGGACTGTCATTTCCATCCAGGTCCATGGGTTCATTAAGGGCGGGTACATATATTCCCTGCCAGGGCATTTCCATCAGAGGACCTTTTTTCCATCTTAGTAAGTCATCATATCGTAAGCCTTCATAGCATAGCTCTATGCCTCTTTCTCTTCGTATTTCCAATAAATAGAGGTCAGAGATTTCTGGAAAATAGGCTTCCTGGAGGTACTCATCCAGCACGGTAGGCGCTAGAGGGTTGGTGCCTGCCCTCTCACGGAGTAGGGCTATTGTCTGATCCCAAATGGCCTGGTCAAATTCCCCAAGTTCAGCCTTTGCCTCGGCATAGTTCAGCAGAATCTCTGCATAGCGGATCAGGGAGATGGAGTTATAGGACTCAGAGATTCCATCCAGCCTGCTATCATCCAGGCTGAATTTCAGCAGATGGTATCCGGTAAAGGTATATCCGAAGTTTGGAGGAGCAGGACTTCCATCCTCGCGTGTATATCCTAGGGAGCGGACGGTCTGCGCAAGTCGGAGATCCCGATTCGCCATTTCACGCTTAAATTGTATGGTGTCATAGCCAGCAAGATCTGTAAATCTGCTGCCATCTTGCATCAGGTAGGTATTTACAAATTGCTTATTGAGCCCCCAGCGATTGCCATAGGTGGCACTGTTGAACTTCCAAGTGATATTATGCCATTTCATTAGGGCATTGTTATAGACCACGGCCCACATCACTTCCTGACTGATGGGGTTTTCACTGGTGAATAGGTCCCGATAGTCGGTGGCTGGATCCCCATTATTATACAGTTGGTACTTCCCCTCGTCGATTATTGTCTTTGCGGCTTCCGCCGCTTCTCGTAGAAAGTCCTCAGCGCTGCCTGTAAGCCCCAGTTCGGGATGATACTTTCGGAAGGTTCCTTCAAATAAGCACAGCCGAGATTTAAAGCCCAAAGCCACCTGTCGGGTGACCAGGGAGCTGGAATTGTCCTTGGTGTCCTTGATATTGTCCACCGCAAAGTCCAAATCCGCAAGCACGGAGTCCATCACCAGCGTCCGTGGATCGCGCGCTTTGTAAAGGTCTACATTATCCGTGGCGAGGGTGGTGGAGTACCAAGGGACATCCCCGTAAGTTTTTACCTTATCATAATAAAAATAAGCTCTAAAGAAACGTGCAATCCCCTCGAAATGATCACGGTCTTCCTGTGGAATGGCTTCATTGTCAAAATTTTCGAGGAAATAATTAATATTCCGTAGGTCAGACCAGCTCCATGCCGGCTCATCCACCGAGGAATAGGCCCCAGCGATGAAATTGTTAGATTGGTTCTTGGAGGTGAATTCCCCCATTTCATCACTTTGTACGACGCCCAGCCCTGAGGGAAGCTGTCTTTGATAAAAGGAATTGGTATAAAGTTCCAGATCCTTGCTGGTCTGAAAGAAGGTGGAAGGGACGAGCTTGTCCACCGGTTCGGTTTCCAGAAACTGCTCACAGGATACTAGCAGGGGTAATATGGCGAGGGAGGTGCCGATTATTTTCAATATATTTTTCATTTCGATTCTTAATTTTAGGAATTAGAAGGATAGATTAACGCCTAGGGTATAGGATTTCAACATGGGGTAGGCATCGCCTTGACCATAGCCATTCGTCATGTCCCCAAGTGGATTTTCGATAATCTCCGGGTCAAAATTATTGGTGTGCTTATGTAAGCCGGATCGTGTCCATAGATTCTGGCCAGTAAAGAAGATCTTGGCGTTTTGCATCCCGATTTTGCTCACCCACTGCTGAGGCAGGGAGTAATCAATGGTGATATTCTTTAACCTGATATAACTGGCATCTTGCAGGTATCGTGTCTGTGGTGCGCCAAGCGAGCGATCGGTACGCAGAGCAGTGTATCCTCTAAGTCTTGGGAAATAGGCATCAGGGTTTTCTTCGGTCCAGTAGTCATCCATCATCATGGCCGGCTGGAAGCCATAGGGGCGATTATAAGGTCCCCAGAATAAATCTGCCTCAGGGGCAAAATACCAGTCCCGTTTGGCTATCCCCTGGAAGAATGCCGATAGGCCGAAATTGTTCCAGTTGGCATTTAGGGTAAACCCAAACTGATACCTGGCGGCATTATTACCGATAATCTTGCGATCGCCGGGATTATCGACTGTATTGTCACCGCTATTTATAATGCCATCACCGTTTAGGTCCTTGAACTTGATGTCGCCGGGAAGCCAGATGCTACCATTGGAATTTCTGATGAAGTCTTGATCGGCATGATTTAGCACCTCTTCCTCAGAGACGAAGAGTCCTTCGGTTTCATAGCCCCAGATCTCACCCACGGTCTGCCCTATATAGTAGGCGCCGAGGATTTTTTCAGGATTGTTGAATTTGGTGATTGTGGCTTTGGAGTCCCACAGAGCTCCTTTGATGCCATAAGAAAAGGGCTTATTGGCTAGGGTCGTTTGGTTTTTGTACTCAAGTGTAAATTCCCATCCTTTGGTGGATAGATCGGCGAAATTGCCGAATGGCTCTGTGGCACCAAATACATTGGGAAGCGGCTGTCCCTGTGTAAACATCCCCGTGGTGATCCTATTATACCAATCGTAATTTACTGTAAATCGTCCATCAAAGAAGGAAGCATCCACCCCTATATTGAAGGTGGTGGCCCGCTCCCAGGTCAGACCGCTGGGAATGACGCCAGGCATGGAGGTATAGCCTCTCTGGACACCGTCCAGGATTACCCCTGACTTATTCACAGACATGGTCTCCATATAGCGATAAGGGGAGACATTACCATTTCCTAATGAGCCATAAGACCCTCTAAGTTTCAGGTTTGCCAGCCAGGAGCTGGCGCTTTGTAAGAAGTCCTCTTCAGATAAATTCCATCCGGCAGATACCGACGGGAAGAATCCATACCTTTCCTCGGCAGGGAATTTTGAGGAGCCATCATACCTGCCATTCATCTCAAACAAATATTTGTTTTTATAGCTGTAGTTAAACCTATAAAATAAGCCAAGGTATTTCCATTCGCTACCGCCGCCGTTGATGGTATAGTTTAAGCCATCCAGTAAGTTATAATCCGGCTTTTCGGGCACCAATAATCCATCTCTGCTGGTGCTCAGGTTTTCGGTCAGGGAGCTTTCGATATTATAGCCTAATAATAAGCCCAGGTTATGATCTTCCTTTAAAGTTTTATTGAGCTGAGCAGTGATATTGGACCCCCAATAGGTATTGTCAGTCGTGTATTCTCTGAGTTGGCTATTGCCATAACGGTTATTATCACCTGGGAAATTGCTATAATAGACATAGTTGTTTACCCGGGTATCATTGATGAATTTTTTGGAGAAGGTAAAATTAGCTTTCAGCGTCAGCAGGTCTCCAAAAGGGGTGGCGGTAAGGGTAGGGGTATTTCGAACGAAAAAGTTCGAAAGATCCGAGCGGCTGTTGCCTTCCAGAAATGAGGCGCCCATATATACGCCATTTTGCGAATAGCTGCCGTCAGGATTGGTAAGGGAGACCATCGGGAAGCCCTGTACTGCCAGGTACCTCCAGATATTTCCATCTCCATTGGCCAATAGAGGATAGCCATAGGTATAGGTGCTTAGGTCAAAATTATTCTCCAGCACCAGCCAGTCATTTAGATTGATTTCGCCTTTTGCGCGGAGATTGAATTTATCGAACTTATCCGAGGAGTAATTGAATATTCCATCTTGGTGATAGTACAAACCGGAGATATAATATTTCGCCTTATCATTTCCTCCGGAGGCACTTATAGAAGCCTCGGTGGAGGGGATATTGTCTTTATGGAGAATTTCGAACCAATCGTTATTGCCAAAATACTCATAGCGTCCTAGGCTCTCATTGAATACCACATCAGGCAGGCCTGGTGTTTCGTTATGCTCTTTTAGTCGATCGAGGTATTCCAGTGAAAATGGGAATACGCTATTGACTGATATGGGATGGGTTTTGTAATCATACCAACCATAAAACGCCTCATCAAAATTGGAGGCCCACTCGTAGCCATTGCTGACTAGGTCAGGCACCACGGTTCGCTTATTGATGGAGTGGCTGATATTTACATTGAGCTTGGCGGCTCCCGCTTTGGCGGACTTTGTGGTGATTAGTACCACTCCAAAAGCGGCCCTGGACCCATATACAGCTGCGGAAGCGGCATCTTTTAGGATGGTCACACTTTCCACATCGTTAGGGTTTATGAGGTTTGGGTCGCCTTCCACGCCGTCTATCAGCACCAGTGCATCGCCGCCAGCACCGATGGAGGTGGCGCCACGAATATTAAAGGAGGCTGATCGGGTGGGACTTCCATCCACCATTTTTATGTTTAGGTTGGGAAGAGTTCCCTGAAGCATCCTGGTGAGGTTGGGCGCAGGTCTATTTTCAGTCACTTCGGTTCCCACCTGGTTGACGGCGCCGGTAAGGTTGATTTTTTTCTGTTGGCCATAGCCCACGACTACGACCTCGTTCAGGGCGGATATTTTTTCCTTAAGAATAATGGACAGCGTAGTGGAGTTTCCAATGGCTTTTTCTTGAGCTATATATCCCATAAAGGAGCATACGAGGACGCTATTTTCGGGGGCGCTCAGCTTAAATTCTCCATCGATATCGGTGGTTGTGCCTGTTCCGGTGCCTTTGATCACCACGGTCGCACCAGGGATGGGCTCCCCATTTTCGTCGGTAATCTTTCCAGAAACGGTGATCTCCTTGATCAGTGAGGTGCCCAGGTGGACACCCTGAATGGGCTTGACGCTGATGCGGTCATTGACTTGTTTAAAAGCCAACCTGTGATCCTTAGACAGGGTCTTCAGGACCTCTTCGAGGGAGGTGTTTTCGGCTTCTATGCTGACTTTTTCGTTGACTTTTACCTGTTTATCATCATAGATAAAGGTGAAATCAGTTTGGTCTTTGATCAAAGCAAAAAGCTCCTCCAGCGGCGCTTTTTCGGCTTTGAGATTTATCATTACTGTGGTAAGGTCCAGATTGCCCTGGGCCTTACTAGGACCGGCATGCAGCAGGTTGAAGAATACCAGCTGGAATAAAAAGCCAAATAGGGCGTATTTGCTGATCATAAGGATAGCATGTAAGATTTTTTTCATAAATTTGATGTGTTTTGATGGTTCATTTAAGTCGTTGAAACAAAGGAGGTAGATTGGCCTGAGAAACTCTTCTACCCCATCTGGGAGGCTAGCTAATTATTAGCTGGCTTTCTTTTTTTCATAGGCATTTATAGGAATTTAATCGTAATATGTTTTTGGTCTATTTCGTATTCGAAGCGATAAGAATATGCCAGGCTCTCCAATAAATCGCTGAGCATGGCTTGGTGAAACTCCCCGGAAAAAGCCAGTTCTCTTTTCGGTGCTGCGGAGACCAGTATCTTCACTCCATACCAGCGTTCCAGTAGTTTTAGGGTCTCCTCCAATGGGCTTTGGTCCAATAGAATGGTCCCTTCAGTCCAAGCTGTGGCCTCCATAAGATCAAAATCGAATAGTTGAACCTTGGAATTTCCGTCTTTTCTTAGGCCTTTGCCTGGAAGTAAGGTATAGACATTGGGAGGATTAGAAGTTTCAAAAACCTTTACGATCCCTTCTACCAATTGCACCTGCGTCTGCTGAGCTTCATAGCCATTGATATTGAATGCCGTGCCCACCGCCTGGGTAATCAGCCCATGGCTAGTTACCCGAAAGGGCAGGCTGTCCTTGGCCACTTCAAAATAAGCCTCCCCATCAAGCTTCAGCTCACGGTGATGCTCCCCAAATCCCGACGTATAGCTGATCTCACTCGCTGCATTGAGATAAACCGAGCTGCCATCGGGGAGTTTGACTTTAGATTTTTGACCAGCGGGGTTGGAGTGGCTGATCAGGGACTGGACAGTGACTTCCTGCTGCTGCGGGCTGCGATGGCTGAGATGAAGGGCCAAGGCTGTTGAGCCGACAAATGCCAGAATAACCGCCGCACGAATCCAGCTTGCCTTTTTATAATGGGGAATGTCTAAGCGGTATTTTTTTCGGGTGGTATTGAGCTTTTGCTCCGATTGTATAGTAAACTTGATTTTCCTCAAAATTTTCTCACCCAAGTCCGCAGGCAGGTCTTCCTTGTACTGCTCTTCATCCTTGAGCTCCTCATACCATTTATTAAGCAGTTGGATCGAGTCCGGGTCCATTTTTGCCCCATGAAGAAGGCGGTCAATGGATTCTTTCACCTGTTTTGCTATCGGTTTATTATCTTTTTGCATCAGCTAGAAGTGATCGTTTTGAAAGAATTCTACTTTCAAAACCCGTTAAAAAATGGTTAACAATAGTATGACTTAGGTAACCTTTGGGTAAAGCAAAAGGATGATCAGGCAGGGCGAGGCGAACTAAGGCCGGAGTGTGGACGGAGTGGAGTGCAGGAGCTATTGGGGAGAGACTCTATATGATTGTGGGGTGTAGTGCTAGGCTGATTTTGCCTATAAGAACAAGGTGTAATAGCCTTTTAGCTCATTTTTAAGTTGCTTGGTGATACGTGAGAGGGCATTATATATGGTCTGTGGAGCCATCTGCAGGGCATCGCTCACCTCAGGAATGCTCATGCCTTCCATGCGGTGCATCTGGAAAATGGCTGCATGGGAGGAGGGCAGTTTTTCTAGGCTGTGCTCGATAAGCTGATAGATATCATCCAGCTCCACTGTGTTTTCCTGAAGCCTGCTTAGGGAGAGTTTAGCCAGATCGAGTTCCTCATGAAGATGCATCTCCTGCACCAATTTAAAAATATGGTATTTGACTGCGGTGAGCAGGTACACCTTAATACTTCCCTTGATTTTGAGCGTGGATCTTCTTTTCCAAATGTCCATAAACACCTCCTGAACGATGTCTTCGGCCAGATCGTGGGACTTTATTCGGCTATAAGCCGAGCGATATAGGATTTCCCAATAGTGCTGATAGAGCCTATCAAAAGACTTTTGGTCGCCTTGCCGGATTCGGTCTAGTATATAGGTATCAGAAAAAGTAGTATCGCCCATGATCATGCATTGTTCTTTTCAAAATTAATGCATATCCGATCAGGGGGAGCTATAAAGGGTTTAACAAATCATTATGAATCTAAACAGCAAATGGAATTGTCCATCAACTTTTCTTATCAGCATGACCCAGGGATTTGTCAGGTGCGATGGCATCCCGCACGGCTTGCTTAAGTTCGGTGATATCAGGAAATCGCCCCTCTTCTTTTCGAGACCAGACCAGATTGCCATTGGCATAGATATCATATATTCCACCAGTTCCGGGCAGCAGGCTCATCTCATCGATCTCCTGATCGAAGGTCGTCAGCAGTTCCTGTGCCATCCATCCTGCGCGCATCAGCCAGCGGCACTGCGTGCAATAGTGAATTTCAATCTTATTCCTTTCCATACCTTAAAGATATCCAATAAATGAAAATTTATGAAGCTCCTAAAAGGATAATAATAGCAGATGGCCGGTCCTGGGTATTCTTCCTTATCTCTCATTGAGGCAAGGATTAATATTGAATAGGAAAGGATAGCGTGTAAGAGACTGAAATGCATAAATCTAAGTTCAAAATACAGTTATTTATAAGTGATGTGATTTTTGGAAGTTAGGAGTGTTTTTTTGGTAAAAATCAATGAGCGATTTGCAATTAAGAAGCTTGCATTTACTACCTAAAGGTATAATTTTGTTATGAGTAATAATTTTACTCGGTGGGTATTAGGTTCATTTATGGGACTGACTGGGCGAAGCTATGCGAAGTCATCATGGGGAATAAAAGAAAATAGGGTGCAGACGAAAGTAATAGAGCCCAGCAAGGGGTGGAAATTAGTTGATTTTAGAGAGCTGTGGAGGTATAGGGATTTACTATATTTCCTGACGCTTCGCGGGATCAAGGCTCGCTATGCGCAGAGCATTCTGGGTGTAGCATGGGCGATCATTCAGCCCTTATTTGCATCGGTGGTATTTACGGTTGTTTTTGGTAAGCTTGCCAAGGTCGATTCTGATGGGATGCCGTATATATTATTTTCTTATTTGGCATTATGGCCGTGGAATTATTTCTCAAGCACGCTCACCGAGTCAGCTAACAGCCTTATCGCCAATTCTGCGATGATCACCAAGGTTTATTTTCCCCGGATGGTATTGCCTTTGGCCTCCATATTCTCCAAGCTACTTGATTTCCTGATCGCCTTTTTGGTGGTGCTTGGACTATTGATCTATTTTGGGCTGATGCCAGGATTCGGTGTTCTTTTTCTACCGGTTTTCATCCTCCAGCTTCTCCTTTGCTCCTTGGGTATGGGAATGATACTCTCTGCCATGGCGGTGCAATACCGAGATGTAAAACACGCGATGACCTTCCTTGTGCAGCTGCTTATGTATGCTGCACCAGTGGTATATAGCACCAATGCTGTGCCTGAAAATTACCAGTCTTTTTATATTCTGAACCCCATGGTGGGCGTAATCGAAGGCTTCCGCGCCGCCTTCCTGGACCGCCCCATCCCCTGGGCCTGGATCTGGCCAGGCAGTCTGGTCGCCATTCTCCTCTTCCTATTCGGAATGATGTATTTCCGAAAAATGGAAAGAGTATTCGCTGATGTGGCTTAGGAGGGCGAACTATTTTTGAGTTCTTCTCACTTTATTTTGGCAATTGGTGTGGAATAAATTTTTGTTTACTTGTTAAATTAATATATGATGAAAAATTATTTTAAAGGTATTGGTAATCTATTTGGCAAGGATATCGTGTTTTTTTTAAAGGAGCAAAAAAGTAGAAGTGAGTTGAATAATTTTCTACCTACTTATTTTCCATACAGTACTTTTTCCATCCTTTATTCCGATCTGGAGATGTTACTAAACCACACCATATTTAATGGGAGCACCACTATTCTGGAAACTGGCAGTGGACTGTCCACCTTGGTTTTGGGGAAGTATTTCAAATTCATAGGTCATGGAAAAGTAATAAGTTTAGAGAATGATAAGAAGTGGTATGATTTAATGACGAATTTAATTACAGCAGATGAATTGTCTGATTTTGTCAAAATAGTCTATTGCCCAACAATTGATATTAAGCATTCCAATAAGAAGGGTAAATGGTATGATGAGGCCGTTTATCAGGAGGAAATTGCAGGAGTTAAATTTGATGGGTTTATCCTGGATGGACCACGTGCCAATTCTCCAGCATTAATAGACTCAAGGTATCCTTCTTATACTTTAATTGAGGGATATGCTAAGTCAAACTACTTTGTGTTTATGGATGATTATAAAAGAACCGGAGATAAGGAGAATTTTGCAAACATTATAGCCAAGTTTCATTTGTCAATAGTGAAGCAGAATCGTCATGGTAAGGGTGTTTTATTGACAAAATAATTTTGATTACTGTTATTTTCTCTGGTTAGAGTTCTTGATGAAATTAGTATCTGTAATTATTCCCGTATTTAATGCTGAATGCTTCGTTGAAAATGCGGTGAAGTCTGCATTTAATTTGAAATCTGTGGGAGAGGTGATTTTGGTAGAGGATGGTTCCACAGATGACTCTTTCGAAGTTTGCCAGAGGCTTTCTGCGGATTATAAAAATGTAAGGCTATTATATCACGCAAATCATAAAAACTGCGGAGCGGGAGCAAGTAGAAATTTAGGGATTACTTCCTCCAATTTTCCTTATATAGCGTTTCTGGATGCAGATGATCAATATTTACCTCGTCGTTTTGATAAGCTTAATGACCTAATTAGGGATCATATAAGCTTTGATGGTATTTATGAAGCAGCTAAATATATGGGTTCCGACGGGAAGATTTTTTCAATAAATAATGATTCAATCCCCCCATCCAAGCTTTTTCATTATTTATTGCGTGGTACCTATGGTCACTTCTGTACCAATTCTATAACTGTTAAAAAACAGCTTTTGATTAGGGCTGGAATGTTTAATGAATCATTGAGATTGCATCAAGATTCTGAACTGTGGTTGAGGTTAGCTCATTTTGGAAATCTCATTGCTGGAAATATCGTAGAACCTGTCGCATTGATTAGGAGACATGAAGGTAATAGAGTCTGGAAGGGAACTACCATCGAAACCAGAATTACCCAATGGAAAGCTACTTGGGATTGGGCCAAAAAAGAGAGGGTAGGAGTGTTGGAAAAGATGTTGATAATTAGAAAGTTAGTAAAGTTATTTTGGCGATATAGGCTTAAGAAATAGAATTCATTGTGTCCAAAGCAATTATAAAAGTAGAAAATTTATCCAAACGCTATAGGTTAGGCTTAAAGGAGAAAAAAGCCAAAACTTTGGTCGGCCAGTTGGGAAATATAGTAAAGGCTCCATGGGATAATTACCAAAGATTGAGGAGAATGAGCCATTTTGGAGTGGACGATGAGTCCGTTTTCTGGGCTTTGAAGGAGGTGAATTTTGAAGTGAAGGAAGGTGAGGTCTTAGGAATCATAGGAAAGAATGGAGCAGGCAAATCCACCTTGCTGAAAATACTCTCTCAGATCACGCAGCCCACGAGTGGTAGAATCACCCTCCATGGTCGTGTGGCTTCACTTCTGGAGGTGGGGACGGGCTTCCATCCGGAGCTTAGCGGAAGGGAGAATATCTATATGAACGGAACCATCCTGGGAATGACCCGTCGGGAAATAGACCGAAAACTGGATGAAATCATTGATTTTTCGGGCGTGGAGAAGTTTATAGATACCCCAGTTAAATTTTATTCTTCAGGAATGAAGGTAAGGTTGGGCTTCTCGGTAGCCGCTCATTTAGAGCCCGAAATTCTCATCATCGATGAGGTATTAGCAGTGGGGGACAGCGAATTCCAGCAAAAATGTCTCGGCAAGATGGAAGATGTTAGCAAAAACCAAGGCCGTACCGTGCTGTTTGTGAGTCATAATATGGCGGCGGTCCAGAATTTATGCCCAAAGTCCATGATCTTAAACCATGGGCAACTGGGCGGGCTGGGAGCCACTGAGGATATTGTTAGGAAATATTTAGAAAGAAATGCTCCAGTCAATCAGATGAGTATTTCAGATATGGAAATGAAGGCCGAGGGAAGTAAAGCGATTTGGCTGGAACATATAAGTGTATCTAGCAAAATTAATGAGGTCTTTCCAGCCGTGTGTAAGGAGGATTTATTTTTAATATTGGATTTAGGGTTAAAAGAAAATAAGTCATTTAAGGGGGCAAGGGTTGATATTAGGATTGATAATAAACTCAATCAGCGGCTTATTTGGTGCAGCACTAGTGCAGAGGATGATTTTTCAATTAAGGCAGGAAGGTTAATATTTAAAATTCCAGAATGTCCTTTATCACCAGATGATTATCTACTCACAGTTTTTATTCATGATGGTAAGGATGTGGCTTCGTGGTACCCTAATTTGATGTCATTTAGGGTTCAAGACGTTAAATATTATGATAATGGTCTGATTATCCCCAAGGGGCAAACAAATTTTATTTATCCTTACGAAATTATTTCCGAATGAACATTATTAAGGGTTTAAGAGATAAGCTATTTGGTTTGAAGAAAATAGAGTACTTACTCAGCAAGAGTGCTGAATTATCTAAGAATCACAACTTATTTTCAATGCGGGAGCTTAAAGCAATGGAGATCTTACGTCCGTACTTCCCAGACGGCTATCTCTTAGAAACTTCCTATTCTATAAGTTTTCAAACCATTCAACATATAATCAATGATATTATACTAAATAAGCCCGCTGTAATTTTGGAGTTTGGATCCGGACTTTCTACCCAGATTATAAGTAACTATATCCTTAAAAATGGCTTAGATATCAAATTTGTTAGTATAGATAATGACCTAATTTGGCTGGGTTTTTTACAGAGAACTATCAAAAATGTAGACTTTTATCATTTTCCTTTAAAGAAGAATCATCCATTTTCACACCAGGGAAATGGTCAATGGTTTGATATTCCAAAGCAGCATATAGTAAATAGTTTTATTTTTGATATGGTGATAGTTGATGCACCAAAAGGAGATCTAGGAGAGAAATCTCGAGTAGGTGCGATTGAATTCCTGAGTGAAAAACTAGGCTCAAACCCAATAGTATTTATTGATGATTCTAATCGCAAGGACGAAAGAGAGATATGTGATCTTTTGTTACTCCGATTCGAAACTTTAAAAAGTGTCAAACATTTCTATAATTATTCAAGATTATCTCATAGTGAATTATTTTATTCAGCGCCTTCTTGATTTTAAATGGAATTAACTATAATAATACCTGTATATAATAGGCCGGAATTATTGGAGTTTACGATTCAGTCTATTTTACATCAGTCATATAAGGATTGGAAGTGCCTATTAGTAGATGATGGCTCGGATGATGATACCATTATGCTTTTGCATAAACTATGCGCTTTAGATAGTAGATTGACCGTTATTTTTAGAAATAGGAAACCAAAAGGGGCTTCTACCTGTAGGAATATAGGACTGAATTATGTGAATTCGAACTATGTGCTTTTTATGGATTCGGATGATATTATGAGCGAATCATGTCTTGAGAATCGATTTACAGAGATTTACAAAAAGCCAGATTTTGATTTTTATGTTTTTAATTCCGAGCTATTCTTAAATACCCCAGGGGATATGAGAGTTGTTTGGAATACTGATACAGATGAATCTGATTTGTATAGGTATTTGCGTTTAGATGGAGTGTGGCAAACCTCTGGTGCGATATATTCCACTGACTTTATTAAATCAATCAGTGGCTTCAAAGAAGGACTTGGTATCTGGCAAGATTATGAATTACATATAAGGGCTATCCTTGCCAATGGAAAATACATTAAGTTCTTACAGCTACCAGCAAATATTTTTATCAGAGTCAGTGAAACCGAATCTATAAGCAGAACTAAATCAAAAAACAAGCAGATAGAAAACCTTAGAGAAAGGGCTGAGGTATATCTCTCATTATTCACCAGAATTGAAAAAAGTAATTTTAAGCAAGATCAACAATGGAAGGAGATTTATGGCTCTATTTGCTTTTGGTTTGGTTGTCAATTTTATTTAAAATACGGGGATATTACCTATACCAAACATTTTTTCAAAAAATTAAAGGGGCTGTTAGGGTATTCTAGGCTCACTAGGTCTAAGTATAGTTTTTTCTGCTACCTTTTGAAATTTTCAAATAGATTTAAGGGTATTCATCATTTAATAAGATTTCTTATTAGAATGAGATGCCTACCGGATTATTATATTCAGGAAGGAAATACAATGTGTAAAGTTAAATTGTGAAGTATTAAATAAATTTTACTTCTCCTTGGATACTAATGTTGTGAGTTTAATTACTTGAAAATCAGTAAGGTCATTGGTCAATATTTCTCAATTGATAGGGTGATTGACTCATTTAGAAAGCCGCAGGATATTATCCTTCTGGTATATAGTAAATATCAGTTGTATGCTTAAGCAGTTGATAGAAAAATGTGATACTATGGTGAATAGAAGGCGCTGTGGGAGAGAGATAGCAGGCGTCATGATTCGAAAAAATTAGAGTAAATAAGTACTTATGAGTAAAATAATTTTCACCCTTTGTTCTAATAACTATTTAGCTCATGCTAGGATTTTAGGGGAATCGCTAAGGGTTCATGCTCCTGATTGCCAGTTTTATATTGGCTTAGTAGATGAATGGGACGTGGCTATTGATTATAACTCGTTAAATGCTGAAGTTATAAAGTATGACACCATTGGAAGGGATTTTACCTCGATGCTGTCGAGATATAATATTATTGAATTTAATACAGCGGTTAAACCTTATTTTATCGATTACTTTTTTCAGCGTTTTGGTAAGGATACTATGGTGTATTATATTGATCCTGATATAAAAGTTTACCATGATTTAGGGTATTTACATGAGCAATTAGGACAATTTGATATTATTTTGACTCCAAATTTAACTGTTCTGCCCAGTAAGGTGGAAAGAGGGGAGCTTGCCTCTCTAAGACATGGTGTTTTTAACTTGGGATTTATAGGCTTACGGTATTCGGAAGAGACAATGAAATTCATTGATTGGTGGTGTATTAGATTGGAAAGCCATTGTAAAATTGATAAGCCTCGAGGGATTTTTGTGGACCAAAAATGGGTCGATTTAGCACCGCTTTTTTTCGATTCAATCGGTCTTTTGAAGCATCAAGGTTGCAATATGGCCTGGTGGAATTTCTCTGAAAGGAATTTACTTCAATTGAATGGGAAGTTTTATGTTAACAATTCCGCTCAGGATTTGATTTTTTTCCATTTCAGTGGATTTAAACCTAAATCCACTAATGCGACGGTAAGAATGAATGACGATTCCTTTACCTTAAAAGATGAGGCTGTTTTGAACTCATTATTTCAATCGTACAGTGAAGAATTAATTGAGAACGAATATGATTTCTATTCAAAAAGGACCCCACTCCTGAAGTTTTATAGTCCGCCAAATGGGATGGGGGTTAATTTAAGGAGACGTTTAGGTTTGTTGAAAAAAGCTCTGGTTGGGAAGGTGTAATAATGGGCATCAGCGTTATCATATGCACACATAATGGAAGCAAGAAGATTGAATTTGCCTTACATTCCCTTATATCTCAATCCTTCATAGGTGAGTGGGAATTGATTGTGGTAAACAACAATTCCTCCGACGACACTATTCAGGTTTGCACCAAAATACTAGCCCAATCAAATTTAGATTGGAAGATTGTCAATGAGTTTAAAATCGGTTTGTCCCATGCTAGATTAAGAGGTATCATGGAAAGTAACTATGATATTTTGCTCTTTTGTGACGATGATAATGCTTTGAGTATAGGATACCTGGACCATGGCTATGTACAGATGAATAATAATCCGCAAATAGGGGCAATAGGCGGCTGTGGCATACCTGTAATAGAGAAGGAGGCTCCACAATGGTTTTTAAAATATAGCCATAGTTATGCTGTAGGTCCTCAAGGTGTTGCAGATGGTATTTTAGATTCTTCCAAAGCGGAGTTATATGGGGCGGGAGTTTTTATGCGAAAGGCGCCCCTGTTAAAATTGTGGAAATGCGGGATCGAGCCTATATTAACTGGTAGGATAGGGGGGAAGCTTATGGCAGGAGAGGATATCGAACTTTGTTATCTTCTTCAATATATGGGGTACAATTTAGCTTATGAGAGTAATCTGACCTTTTATCATCAAATTACTCAGCAGCGTCTTACGTGGGAATATTATATCGAACTTAAAAGTGGAATTGCATTTAGCTCTGCTTTACTTTTCTCGTATAAGGGTGTGCTAGAAAACCCTATTTGGAGTGACCGTAAGTTTATGTTACAATACAGTAAACTATTCATTTTCAATTTTTTGATTCTTGCCAAGTTATTTGTAGTAAGTATTGCTAAACCGGCACCTGATAGCCAATTGAATAAGGCTGTCTATAAGTCAAAGGTCCAGTCCTATATGTTGAATTTCTTTAAGTCATTTCGTCATTTTAGATTATTGAAAAAACACCATTCAGCTCTAAATGGAGAAAAATAACGCCACTTTTTTTTCGATTATCATCCCAACGTATCAGCGTGCTCATTTACTATCAGGAGTAATTCGATCAGTATTATCCCAATCATTTTCAAAATTTGAATTATTAATAATTGATGATGGATCAAAAGATAATACTGAAAGTATCATAAAAGCCCTTGATGATCCAAGAATCCAATATCATTATAAAAATAATGGTGGCGTTTCTTCAGCAAGAAATTATGGAGCTGGATTGGCGAAGGGTCGTTACTTGATATTCCTTGACTCCGATGACTTACTTCATGAAGGTGCTTTATTAAATTACTATTCGCATGGGAAAATAAATTCAGAGCTTATACTATTTTCTGGATATAAGAGACGCAGCACAGAGAAAATAAGGTCAATATTGCCATCAAATATTTCAGAAATCTCAAGTATTCCAGGAACATTTGCACTTCCAAAGCAGCATTTTATTAGCTCAGGTGGTTATGATGAGAAAATTAAGTACAGTGAAAATACTGAATTATTATTTAGAATTAGAAAATTAAATTTTCATCATAAAATAGTGAAGTTTTATAGTATAATATATAATGAATCACCTAATGGTGAATCAAAAAACATTTTCAATAAAATAGAATCACTTAGCTATATCCTTGAAAAGCATGATTCTACCTTGACTGAAAAAGTTAAATTTTTATATCATCAAATAATTGGAGTTAACTATCTGAAGATATCAAATTATGATCTGGCCTTCATACATTTTCAGCAATGTGTAAAATATCAACCCTTTAACATAAAGGGTTACGCCAGGCTAATGCAAACCTTTTACCTATCTATATTTTAATAAAACTGCAATGAGCGGGAATAGCGGTGTCGGAGGATTTATAATAACATTTGATCGTGCAGATACTTTGATTGAAACAATAAATAGTGTTTTAAAACAGACGATTTGTTTCAAAGTGTTATGGATTATAGACAATGGTGACAGTCCTAAGGTGCTTCAATTGCTGGAATCAGTGCAAAATAAAATCATCAAGTATCATCAAGTTGGTTATAATGCGGGGCCAGCTGGCGCCGCCAGGATAGGATTAGAATTATGCTACAAAGATAATCTCGAATGGATCTATTGGGGAGATGATGATGATCCCCCACTATTTAAAGATACGATTGAAAAATTAATCCAAACTGCTTCTAATTATCCCTTACCAGGTATTATCGGCGCTGTAGGGCATTTTTTTGATCCTTACACGGGAAAGATTATAAGAACCAATAATGATCAATTAGATACTGAAGGGGGACTGATAGTGGATAGTATTGCAGGAAATATGACAATGATAGTTCATTCCAATGTAATTGAGAAGGGTGTTTTGCCTGATGATGATCTGTTTTTTGGTTTTGAGGAATTGGACTTTTGTTTAAGGGTAAAAAAGCTTGGATTCGATATTTTAGTTGATAAGAAGATTTTTAAACGACATCGAGAATTCTTTAATCGAACAGATGTTAAAATTAAAATTTACAAAAAGAAGCCCATTGATAAGCTTTGGAGGGAGTATTATAGTACACGGAATCTGTTATATATTTCTCGCAAAAATCATTTTTTCATAATGAAATTATCTGTTCTATTGAAGAGCGTTTTTAAGATAATATATGGGTTTAGATATGGGTTTAAATATGGATTTAGAAACAGCAAGATGATTTCATATGGCATTCTCCATTTCTTCGTACGAAAAATGGGAAACAGAAATTTAAGATAAAAGCCCCTAATGAAAGTCTCAATCATCATACCCACCTATAATAGGGAGAAGTACATAGCTTCAGCTATCCAGAGTGTCCTAGATCAATCCTATTCATATAATGAACTTATAATTATTGACGATTGCTCCACCGACAATACACTTAAGGTAGTCAGTCAGTTTCAGGATGATAGAATCAAACTGATTAGATCTGAAGTGAATGGAGGAAATGCACAGGCTAGAAATCAGGGTATTAGGCATGCCTCCGGGGATCTATTGTTTTTCCTTGATAGCGATGATTATTATGAGAGATCCTACCTGACAGAAATGATAGTGTTTATCTCTGAGAATCCCGAAAATGGATTTTATTGGTGCGGATCTAATTTTATAAATGGTGATGATCAGGTATATAAGCGGGAGTATTGGGAACCAAAATTCTCTTTGCCAGGTGATAGTTTTTTTTATGAACTTAGGATAGGTACCAATAATGGGATCTGTTTTAGAAGGGAGGTTTTTGATAGTTGTGGCTATTTTGAAGAAAAGCTTAGGGCGTCTGTTGATCGAGATTTCTTTCTCAGAATTTCCACTAAGTTTTCAGGAAAAGGATATCATAAATTCCTGATAAATTGTCGGATTGGAACTCACTCCTCCTTACGGAAGGATTATAAATATCAGGCCCTTGCCTATAATTATTTTTTGCAAATCTATAAATCCAAAATAAAATCAGACCCAGTTTTAAGGAGTTGGTGGTTTCATAAAGCCATGTGGTTGAATCTATATAATGGCAATATGAAAAACGCTTTTAATTGTTATTTAAATATTCCCTTTAATCTAAAATCTACTTTTATTTTTTTAGTGTTTCTAGTTTTGGGAAAATCCATTGGAATTAGGGCTCATCAGGCTGCAGGAAAAAAAGGAATCTCAAAATGAGGGTTATATATATTATAGATACGCTTCAAACTGGTGGTGCAGAAAAAAGTTTACTGGCTATAGTTAAGCGGTTTACCATTATTCAACCTCTGTTTTGGGTATTATATGAAGGGGAGCATTCTTTGTCCGAATTATATGAGGAAGCTAAGTTGCAGGTTAAATACTGGAATTTTCCTCCCACAACGTCACGTTCTTTTATTGCTAAGAAATTGTCGGCTGAAATTGGGATTGAAAAACCAATAGTTATACACTCAACTTTATTTCGGTCTGATATGGTTTCCAGGCAATTATCAGGGGATTTTGTGATAATTAATAGCATTGTAAATAATTCGTACCATTGGAGAAGATATAAAGACCTTTCCCTTAAGGAAATTTTGGCCTTATTAAGAGTACAATTTTTAGATTTTATTTCTGTTAAAAAAGTGGATTATTGGATAGCTAATTCTTCCTATTTAGCGAAGGTTCATCAAAAGTACCTGGGAATAGAGAATTCAAAGATTAAGGTAATTCCTAGAGGGCGAGCAATAGAAAAAAATACAAGAACCTTTGAAAGTCGCTCTGACGATATTGTTTTCCTCAATATTAGTAGGTTGATCCATAGAAAGGGATTAATTGATTTGGTATATGCTTTTAGGGATTTGGTTGCCAGGTTTCCTATTGCTAAATTATACTTGGTAGGTGATGGCCCTCTAAAAGATGACTTAGCCAAATTAATTGAAAGGTTGAATTTAGCCGATAATGTTTTCTTACTCGGAGGACAGCTTGAGGTAGGCAGGTATTTATATTCTTGTGATTTTTTTGTATTTCCTAGTCACTATGAAGGTCTACCTGGTGCTTTGATAGAGGCTATGCTTGCAAAAAAACCAATCATAGCTTCAGATATTCCAGAAATTAAGGCCTGCGTTCATTCTAATATGGCAATGTTTCATGAAGTAGGAAATCGCAAAGATCTTGCTAAGACATTAGATCGGGCGATTACTTATCAGAATTGGGAGGAGGAAGTTAATCGAGCATATTACCATGCCTTGAATGAATATGATATTGATAATATATCAAGAAATTATGAAGAATTTTATCTAAAACATTCAGGTTGATCACGCTGTTTTTTTCTTTATCACAATGAATATTGTTCATATAATTAATAAGCCACAATTAAGAGGTGCTGAAATTTTTGCATGCCAATTGGCACAATTGCAAAAAGATAATGGGAATAAAGTTCTGGTTATAAGTCTGTTTTCTGCTGAAGCTAAGCTACCCTTTGATGGATTAATGGTTTGCCTAAAAGCCAAAAAAAGGTATCGGTTTATAGATGTTAAATCATGGGCTTACCTATCAAAATTAATCAATGAATGGGATGCAGATATTATTCAAGCGAATGCCGGAGATACCCTTAAGTATGCGGTTTTTTCAAAATTATTATTTGGCTGGAAGGGCAAAATAGTCTTTAGGAATGCCAATAAAATGAGTGGGTTCATAATTAGCAGGTATCAGCAAATCCTTAATTCATTTTTATTACGGAAAGTAGATGCCATAGCTTCAGTTTCACACTTGTGTCAGGAAGATATAGTTGAGAATTTTAAGCCGAATTGCCTGATGGAGGTAATTAAAATAGGAATTGATCAAAAGACCATAGTTTATTTGAATAATGATATCAATCCCTATCCACTGAAAGAAGGATCCTATTTGTTAATTATAGGAGCTCTCGTTCCTGAAAAAGGCATTGACCATTTTTTGGAGGTTTTTAAAACATTTAATAGGAATTACCCTTCTATGGACCTGGTGATTATAGGAAAGGGGCCTATGGAACATCAGGTTAAAAATGAGATTAAAAGACTGAATCTAAAAGAGCGAGTAAGAATTTTGGACCCACTATCAAATATATTTCCAGTTATCTCATCCGCAAAGGCCTTGGTTGTTCCTAGTCTAATAGAAGGCCTTCCTGCCGTGATTCTGGAATCCATGTTCTGTAAAGTCCCCGTAATAGCTTATGACGTGGGCGGGATATCAGAAGTGCTCATATCCGGGGAAACAGGGTTTCTAGTACCTGCCGGAAATGAAAAAGCAATGTTACAGCATATGGTGGAAGTTATGGAAATGCCCACGGATAAACTTGAAATTATAATCAGAAATGCTCAAGAAATGATTTCTAAAGATTTTAGCTTGTGTACTTTAAGAGATGAGTTTGATCAATTATATGCTAAAGTGATTTCATGAATTTAAATCACTTTATCCTTTAAAATTCTGTATTCCAAAAATCCTAAATGATAAGATTTAAGAGCTTAAATGAAGCCCTCTAACCCAATTCGTATTCTGCACCTTATCAAATCCCTGGGGAGGGGTGGGGCGGAGAAATTGATTCAGGAGACTGCTAAGAGGCATGATAAGGAGGGTTTTGAGTTTTTTTGCTTGTATTTCCTGCATCGACCTTTTGACCTTGCAGAGGAATTGGAGGAGGCCGGGGTGAGGGTGCACCTCATTGAGGCTTCTGACCTGGCACTGCCCTCTTTGCTGGGGCCGGTGGGGAAATTGGTGCAGCGACTGGGTATTGATATCATCCATTGTCACCTCCCCTGGGCCGGCGTACTCGGTAGACTGGTGGGCTGGAGAAGGGGGCTGCCTGTGATCTATACGGAGCATAATGTGTGGCAACGGTATAATTTCCTTTCTCGCAAGCTGAATAAATTGACCTTTGGAATGCAGGATTTGGTGATTCCCGTTTCGGAGGAGGTGAAGAGAAGTATCCTGCTGGGGCATGGTAAGGACCGAAGGAAGCCTGTCCTTCAGACCATCACCAATGCGGTGGATACAGACCATTTTACCAAAAATAGAGCGCTAGGAGACAGCATCCGTCAGCAGCTAGGTATCCCAGAAAGGGCTCTGGTGATCGGCCAAGTGGCGGTTTTTAGGATTCAGAAACGGCTGCAAGCCTGGCTGGCCGTGGCGCAGAGTATTGCAGATTCCCATCCTGAGGTCCACTTTATCCTGGTGGGGGCTGGTTCCGAAATGCCAATGGTCAGGACCCTGATTCAAGAATTGGGTCTGGCGACGAAGGTGCATCTTCCCGGCACTCAGACTGAGGTGCTTCCGTATTTGTCGGCCATGGACCTCTACCTGATGACTTCAGAGTTTGAGGGGCTGCCGGTGGCCATGCTGGAGGCTATGGCCTGTAGCCTGCCTGTGCTGAGCACAGGGGTGGGGGGGATTGCCGAGGTAGTCCGTGAGGGACAGGAGGGGTTTTTGTCTGCCTCATCAGAGTATTTGGACCTGGCGATGGCGGCCGATAGACTGTTGAAGGAAGAGGCCCTACGAATAGCCATGGGCGATAGGGCTCGGAAGCGCATAGTGGAAGGATTTGGAATGGAGCGAATGGTCCGCCAACTGGAAGACTGCTACCGATCAGTGCTGAAGGCACGAAAATGAACTGCAAATTTGAGCCTTGATTTCTCCGGCAATTTAGGCTGTAGGTGCCTTTGGTTTCGCGGGAGATGAACCTCTTATCAGGGGTTGAAGCAGAAAGGCCTTTTGGAATATATATACTTGTTTTTAGCTTATAGTTTTACCTAAGTGACTGGCGATAGGCTTCGCCAAAATTCTATATCGCCACAAAAAAAATGTAGATTTACCCCTATGATTGGAGGATTATTATTGATACCGATTTTGTACGCCTTGACTCAGCCGCTGCTTCAGTTTCTGAAGAGACGGCATAGGCAAATCAGTGTCAGGACCCTGTCGAATCTCTATTGGTATCATATGATTTTCGTGGGCATATACTATACTTACGCCCTTTTTCGTAATTCTGATTCCCACGCCTATTTTAATAATGCCAGCTATCCGGAGCTGCACTGGTTCGATTTGCTGTCCACCGGCACCCGCTTTGTAGAGTGGATAGCCTTTCCATTTGTGAAGTTTCTCTTCTTCAATTATGAGATGACGATGGTATTATTTGGCTTTTTTGGATATATAGGTTTCGTGTTTTTTTACGTTTTTTTTAAGGATAATCTCCGCCTTAAGATCCGCTATCAAGGCTATGATGTGGTAAATCTACTAATGTTTCTTCCCAATATGCACTTTTGGACCTCTAGTCTGGGGAAGGGAAGTGTGGTTTTTTGCGGGATAGGCTTGCTGGTATATGGTCTGACTTTTCCCGGCAAGCGATGGGTCAGTTTATGTCTTGGGGGCTTTTTGACTTATTTTGTTCGACCACATATTTTCTTTGCGACCATGATTGGGATGGGAGTTTCTTTCTTTTTGGGCAAGGAAAAAATGCCCCTTTACCAGAAATTCCTGACGGTCTCGATAGGCCTGGGTTTATCCATATTTATCTATGATGAGCTGGTGGTCTATCTCCGACTGGATGAGGACAATGTCTGGGAGAGTTTCATAAATAACACCGAATTTATCGGTGGACAGCTTCAGCATGCCGGCTCGGCAGTCGATATGCAGGCTTATTCACTGCCTGTGAAGCTATTCACCTTTTGGTTTCGACCTTTGTTTATCGACGCGCCAAACGTATTGGGAGTATTTATTTCGGCCGAAAATCTATTTTACCTAATCTATTTCAGTAAAATCTTCCACAAAGATTTCCTCACTTTCATTCGCACCGCCCCGGCCATGGTCAAGATGTCTGCGGTGGTTTTCCTTAGCATTTCTTTTTCCATGACCTTTGTGATGTCTAATCTGGGGATCATCATTCGCCAAAAAAGCATGATCATGTATTTTATGTTTTTCGTGGTGGTGGCCTTTCTGGATTGGAAAAAATCCCGAGCGGTGGAGCGCAGGCGCAAAAAACTTCGTTATGCCCAGGCTCCTAGCCGTCTAGAGGTCGATAGGCTTCCTTCCTGATGAATACTAGCATGTCCAAGCTTATAATTTCCTTAGACTTTGAATTGATTTGGGGTATTTTTGATCGGGTATCACCCGGCCAAAAGGAGGGTTATTTTGCGCGTACCAAAGCGGTAATTCCTGAGGTTTTGAGCTTATTTAGGGAGTTTCACGTTCAGGCGACCTGGGCCACAGTGGGCATGCTGATGACTGAGTCCAGAGCCGATTGGGATCAATTAAAACCCACCATTCTTCCCGAATACCGAAATAAAAGCCTTTGTCCCTATCGTTGGATAGCCCAGTACGGCTATGATCCGCTGCTTCACAGCGCCGATGGGCTCATTGAGCAGATTATATCCTGTCCTGGGCAAGAGCTAGCCAGTCATACCTTCTCACATTTTTATAGCCAGGCAGAAGGTGCCGGCCTGAGCGCCTTTGATGCTGACTTGAAAATGGCCCGGCAGGTAGCCCAGCAGAAGTATGGCCAAAGGCTGCGAACCTTGGTTTTTCCGAGAAATCAATACAGTGAGGAGCACCTGAAAATCTGTTTGCAAAATGGTTTCAGCACCGTCCGCATCAACCCTGGGGATTGGTTCTGGAAGGAGCCAGAAAAAGCGGGGTTTTGGAAGAAAGCCTTTCGGACTGCCGATGCTTACCTTCCTCTTAGCCATAAGACTTCCTTTGCCCTTTCCAAGACTGATATAAGTTCTGGTAGGCCTCTCCAGCTTCCTGCTAGCCGACTTTTGAAGCCCTTTAATCCTTCTTTTTCGGGCTTAAATGAGCTGAAATTAAGACGGGTGATGCACGAAATGACCACTGCCGCCCAGCTGGGTGAGGGCTATCACCTATGGTGGCATCCGCATAATTTTGGCATGCACCCCAAAGAAAACCTCGCCGCTCTTCGCCAGATCCTCCTTCACTACCAAAGCCTACACGATAGGTATGGAATGCAGTCCCTCAATATGGCCAAGCTCTCCGATCTGCTGCTTCACAAACCTTGATTTACTTGGAAGCCCTCTAGGAGTTGTAATTTTTTCCCATCTAAAACAGCTCCAGGTCCCCTATGCTGAAGGCCAAGCCCTGTTTATGCATTAGGGTTTTCCACTCTTCCGTTTTACAATTTAGATTTCTCATAGTAACTAATGGGCCGCGGTTCACCCTTAGAAAGCGGGTGAGACCAAAGGACTCCAATTGCGGTATCGCTATGCCCGAACCGCTCAGCAGTGCAGGATGATGGATTCGGCATTGGGCGGCGAGCTGCTCCTGGAGATGGCCCTTAGCATAGCTGTCTGATCCCCCGAGAAGATATAGGTCACATATCCTCAATTCATCAAATCGAGAATGGGATTTTATACGAAACACGCATAGATAAGTCTCTTCATCGGTCAGGAATCCATAGTGGTACAGGGGATTATTTTTGTAACGCCATCGTAGGTATTCGGGGCTCAGCACCGTATGCAGTGGGCTGGCCATCGGGTTCTTAAATCTTGCCACTTGCGTGAGCAGGTTTTCAGGACATTCTGGAAGAGCTTGGGGCTCAGTATTGGGCTTTCCTGAGCGAATTGGCAGTCTCACCAGTGCTATTTGCAGCGGTAAACGACCATGAATTTCCCAGCCCATTTTTAGATATCCTGGAAGGCTTTGTTTATTGGGGCTGTTGAATATAAAGTCGTAGCCTTCCTCTGTGCATTTTTGCACTAGGCTGAGGCTGAGTTTTTTGAATATCCCCTGACCTTGGTAGTCGGGGTGAACGGCCGTATCTACCGCCCTTAGGCTGGCGAAGTTTTTCTGCCTTCCCTGCCATTTCCAAGGCATAAACGCCCTGACTCCCACTATTTTCCCCTGATGCTCTGCCAAGATTACCGGGCTTTGCCCAAATGGACCTTCCTCATGCTTCCAGCGCCATAATGGGATGGATTTAGGGATCAGAGATTCACCAAGAGACGTTTTGAGGAGCTCGACGATAGCAGGGAGGTCTGATGGGGATGCGTTTCTCAGTTGCATTGGCCTAAATTAGCGCATAGCAGACAATTATTAAGGACATATTTATTATTTTTCGGTTCATAAAAAAACAGGCTCTCCTCAGATGGTAGCATTCCTAGTGATATTTATCGTGTATGCGCTCACCTTTTACGCCAACCAGCGTATGGCCTCTTCGGCTAGGGTCACGGCGCAGCAAGCGGGGATTTTGCAGGCTTTGATGGTATGGCATATAGGGATCAGCTTCTTCTTCCATGCGTATATACAGCGTTTTGGGGGAGATTCCATTGTCTATTGGAACCTCAATGGCCCCTTAGCCGCTGTGGACGCAGAGGGCTGGTGGGATTATTTTGGTATAGGCTACCCCTTTATGTATTGGCTAAATTATATTCCTTCCAAGCTGTGGCACTGGGATATCCTGGCGGGGCACCTGATCTACGGCTGGCTGGGCTATTGGGCGATGAGAATGCTGTTTTTACAGCTGATTTCCTTGGGACGCTCCAGCTGGAGGTTTCTGGATACCCCTTGGTATGCCTTTCTCTTATTTCTTCCCAACCTACATTTTTGGACGGCAGGGATCGGGAAAGAAGCTTTATGTTTACTGGCTTTGGCCTGTGTGTTTAGGGGCTTGCAGCGGCCTCAGTTTCTCTATCTTGCCTTTGGGATAGGGCTGATTTTTATGGTCCGTACTTATCTTGCCTGGTTGGTTTTGCTGGCCCTTGGCCTCTGCTTATTGCCACTTTGGCGACAGCATCGATGGGCCAGGGTGTACGCTGCTAGCTGCTTAGCCTTGGCCATTAGTGCTTTTCCTCTGCTGTTCTGGTATTTGGGTTTGGGAGAATTTAGTTTGGCCAGCGCACAGGAGATCATCGCCCGCCAATTTGCGATGCTGGGAGGCCAGGGGGTAGGTTCGGCGGTGGACATGGCCTCTTATTCTCAACCGATGCGGCTATTGACTTTTTGGTTTCGTCCCTTATTTCTGGATGCTCATAATTTTACTGCCTATTTAGCCTCGGCAGAGAACCTCTTATTGGTCCTCCTATATATGATTTTGCCCTTCACCATCTCCTGGACTCAGTGGAAAAAAGCACCCATATCCTATGGTTTTGGACTAATATTATTTCTCTTAATCAGCCTATTATATGCCAATATCCTGAGCAATCTGGGCATCATGATGCGCATGAAAAGTCTATTCATCTTATTCCCCATCTTCTGGGGTGGATTTCTCATGGGAGGATTGAAGGAAAAGTTGTAATTACCTGTTTTTCAAATATATATAAAGGTTTTATTTTTATGAATTACTAGATTTTAAGGACTGTTTAGCCTGATGGATAGTGTTCCAAGGACAGCACAGTACAGAACGATTTTGTTAGAAAGGGTGGATACATTGGTTGTGGGTTATGGACTATCCTATCCCCATTGATTACCAATAAATCCAATGTTCCAATGACTAAAGCAATTACCCTAAAATTGCCATGGAAGAGTCAGGGCTTATGCCTACTCGCTATGGCCTGCAGCTTCCATCTAAAAGCTGAGACATCGACCCTGCTGGCGACAACAAACCCTTCGGATTTCCCCTTTTACAGTACTAGCCAAAGTATAGAAAAGACCATTTCTGGGACGGTGCTGTCCAGCGAAGATAATATGCCTCTCCCAGGGGTGAGTATCCTGCTAAAAGGCGCAGGGCGTGGTACCGTGACTGATATTGACGGTAAATATAGCCTGGAGGTACCCGATGAAGGTGCGGTGCTGATCTTCAGCTCCATAGGTTTTGAGAAACAGGAGGTTGCTGTGGGCAATCAGACCAGCATAGACCTGACCCTACAGGTGGATATGCAGCAGCTCGGTGAAGTGGTGGTGGTGGGCTATGGAACCCAGCGCCGAAAGGATATTACAGGATCTGTGGCCTCCGTAGGCTCTAAGGACTTCAATACAGGAATGTCCGTGGCTCCGGAGCAGTTGCTGCAAGGAAAAGTGGCAGGGGTGAATATTGTCCAGAATAGCGGCCAGCCTGGCGCTCCTTCCACTGTGACCATCCGAGGTGTAAACTCCATTTCTGCGGGAAATGACCCTCTTTATGTGATCGATGGGGTGCCGCTACAGTTTAGCTCTTCCAATAAATTTGTGTCCTCGGTCCAGGGAAGTTCCCCCTTCTCCTCAGAGGGTACCAATCCACTAAACTCGATAAATCCCTCCGATATTGAGTCCATAGACATTCTGAAAGACGCCTCGGCCACAGCTATTTATGGTTCCCGTGGGGCCAATGGGGTCATCATGATTACGACCAAAAGTAAAAGCTCCGGGGAGACCCTAACTTACGATACCTATGTGGGCGTATCGAGCGTGAGAAAAACTCTTCCCGTATTGTCGGCAGACCAATATAGAGACTATGCCACAGCCAATAATCTGGCCTTTCCGGATGAAGGGGCAGATACCTTTTGGCAGGATGAGGTATTCCGTTCTGCGGTGAGCCAAAACCATAATATCGCCTTTGGCGGTGGCTCTGACGCCAGTAATTATCGCGCTTCTATAGGCTATACTGATCAGCAGGGGATTTTGCTTTCCTCCGGCTTGAAGAAATATACCGGCCGATTTAATGGAACACATAAGGCGCTCGAGGGTCGTTTGAGACTGGGCGTGAATATGACCTACGGAAAGACTGCAGAGGACAATACCCCCGTTTCTTCCAATATAAATAATGAAGGTGGCAATATCCTAAAGGATGCCATCCGATGGGCGCCGACCTTACCAGTGACTAATCCTGATGGCTCTTATTACCAGATAGGAGAGCTAAGAATCAATCCCGTATCATGGGTGGAAGTGGATGATGAGCGCTATACAGGCATGTTTCTGGGGAATGTAGATGCTGCTTTCGATCTTATGGATGAGCTTACTTTCCGTATCAACCTAGGTCATAATGACCAGTATATTGAGCGATTTACCAATATGCCTGCCAGCCACCCATCAGGAGAAACTGACGGTGGACGGGCTTCTATCAATAAGCAGCAGAATTATAGTTCCGTAGCGGAGGCCACCCTTACCTATAATAAGGAGTTTAATAGTAATACTAATTTAAGCTTACTAGGCGGCTACTCCTTTCAGCGTTTTGTGACCGAATATACCTTCACGGAGGCCAATAACTTCGTCTCTTCTTCCGTCAAGTGGAATCTGATCCAGTCGGGAACCATCCTATCTAATACTTCCTATAAATCAGCCAATCGGCTGGCCTCGGTTTTTGGACGTGCCAATCTACGATTGAAGGATCGCTATCTTTTTACCTTTACCCTAAGGAATGATGGCTCTAGCCGGTTTGGAGAAAATAACCGCTGGGGACTGTTCCCTTCAGGAGCCTTTGCCTGGAATATCACCGAGGAGGACTTTATGAAGACTAGTAGCTTTGACCAGTTGAAACTGCGTGTAGGCTATGGGGTGACGGGAAACCAGGAGATCCCTAATGACCTCTATCGCCAGCAGCTGGGGATCGCTGGATCTGCCGTATATGTGCTTGGTGGCGAGGCTATCCCTAGTGTTTTGCCTACCAACTATGCCAACCCGGACCTTCAGTGGGAGCAAACAAATCAGCTGAATATTGGCCTAGATTTTGGCTTCCTGAATAACCGCCTGACGGGTACTCTCGATTATTACGAGAAATATACCAATAACCTCCTGCTTCAGTTTTCCACTGCCGCTCCCTCCGTGGTCAATACTCAGTGGGCCAATGTCGGGGAAGTGGAGAATAAAGGGATAGAGCTATCCCTAAACGCCGACTTGATGGTGGACCGCCCTCTTAGTTGGAATATGAATGTGAATTTTTCCAGAAACAGAAACGAGGTCACTTCCCTTTCCAATTCTCAGTTTTCCCGTGAGGAAATACGTACTTCCCCACTCTCAGGGGTGATCACTCCCAAGGATTTCTCGCAGATCATCAGACCGGGGCTTCCTTTAGGTACGTTCTACGGCCGAGAATTTACAGGGTATGACGAAAATGGCATGGAGACCTACCTCGATACCGATGGCGTGGCAGGCGCAGATCTGGTAGTAATCGGAAATGCCAACCCTGATTTTATTTATGGGATGAGTCATCAGTTTCGCTATAAGAGATTTGATGGATCCTTTACCTTGAGAGGGGTGGTGGGCAATGATATTCTTAATAATACAGCAGCGGAATTTTCCTATACCAATTCCACTCCGGGGATAAATATCCTTCAATCTGCCCTTACTTCGGGGGTGAGTAGGGATCAGACCGCCCAGTTCTCCTCCCAATGGCTGGAGGATGGGAGCTATCTCCGAATGGACAATATTAATATCGGCTATAATTTTGACGTTGCGGCTTTAGGCTTCTTAAAGCGGGCCAGAGTATATGTGACGGGTCAAAATTTATTTGTCATTACAGGTTATTCCGGTTATGATCCCGAGGTGAGGACCAATACGAATGGGGGTGGAAATGCCGCTATTGGGATTGACTATTTGGCTTACCCACGTCCTCGTGTGTTTATGCTAGGTGGAAGCTTCGCCTTTTGATCGAGGAGTGAGCACGGAATTAATTAACCTAAAAACATCAAAAAGAACATGAAAAATCAAATTCATACTTACGCTAAAAAGATATCCCTGGCCTCACTTATGGTAATAAGTACGCTTGGTGGCTGCACCTTGGATGAGGACGTGTACTCTATTTATACCCCAGAGACTTTTTATTCCAACGATAAGGAAGTCCTCTCATCATTGTCCGGGGTATATAGGAATTTTGCTCAGATCACCGGCATGGGGGCTGAGTACAGGACCCTGGAGCTCTCCGCCGATCAGGTGGTGGTCCATGGCAAGATTCAAGGCTGGTGGGCTAATAGTGACTTTGAGCAATTGATGGAGCATAAGTGGGACGCCAGCCATGCCTATATTGCCGGCACTTGGAATACCCTGTTTGGAACCGTGGGGCAGGCCAATGCGCTCATTGCGGCGCTGGAAGAGTCTTCCCTGGATAATATCAGTGGACCAAAAGCGGAGCTGCAATCCCTGCGGGCTTTTGCTTATTTCTTTCTCGTGGATCTCTATGGCAATGTGCCGCTATTTACGGCTCCTAAAGTAGATCCTCTGAATCTCCCCACCCAAAATACTCGCTCGGAGGTGGTCGATTTTATTATTTCAGAATTGGAAGAAGCCGCACCTAACCTTCCATCCCAGGCGGACGTGGGAAGTGAATATTACGGTCGATTTACCAGAGAAGCTGCTTATACCTTGCTCGCCACCCTGTACCTCAATGCGGAGGTCTATACCGGCAGCGCCCAAAATGAGATGGCGATAGAGTATGCTGATAAGGTCATAAACTCCGGCGCTTACCAGCTTCTGCCCAATTATTTTGACAATTTCACTTATAATAATGAGGAGAATGCAGAATTTATCTTCGGAGGAATCTATACGCCTAATATCCCTGGAGGGATAGGCCACCCCCTAGTACAGAAGGTGCTTCCGGGTATTAGCGGCGGCTTATTTGGCTTGCCTTATACCCCCCAGGATGGATTCGGGACACGGCCTTCTATAGTGGAACTGTATGAGGATCAGGATGTACGAAAAGGGATGTTTTTGAGCTATGGTCCCATGAAAGATCCTAGAAATGGTGAGGTGGTGATGGTCGAGCGGGTGGTGCCGGACAATAATAGTAACCTTTACCAAGCCGGAAAATCAACCGAAGGACCAGTGCCGTATGAAATTATCCCGGCTACAGGCATCAGAAATCAACCGATGAATGCGGGTATCAAATGGATCAAATGGGGCCTCGACCCTAATACCAATGGTGGAAATGCAGGGAATGATATCGCCTTCTTCCGCTATGCGGATGTGATCCTGATCAAGGCCGAAGCTATGGCTCGTTTGGGGAATTTTAGCCAAGCGACCATCCTTGTCAATGAGGTCCGCGAACGTAGCAATGCCAGTGCATTGAGCAGCGTAAGCCTGGAAGATATCCTCGATGAAAGAGGTAGAGAGCTGACCTTTGAGCTGGCCCGAAGGAGGGACCTAATTCGCTTTGGGAAGTTTACAGATGCCTGGGAATTTAAGGCAGAATCGGAATCGTATCGTACTATATACCCTATTCCAAGCACTGCCATCGATTCTAATCCTAACCTAAAGCAAAACCCAAATTACTAATGAAATATATGAAGAAGATAACGAGTACCCTTTCCAGCAAGCTATGCTGGCTGGGCTTGATCATGATGGGGCCTCTCGGGGCCCATCATGCTTCCGGGCAATGGGTGGAAGGACTAGATTATTCCAGTCGCGCCAATGTTGATAAGACCTTTGATATGATTGGCGAAAATGCTTTTGGACAACATTTCCCCTCAGAGCATTTTACCTTTGAGGATGAGGTGACTGGCAAGACGGTGATAGCCCTGACCAGCTCTAGGCATAATAATTCCAAAATCTACCAAACCCATCCTCAGTGGACTCCCGATGGCAGGTCCATCGTGTTTCGCTCAGACCGATCAGGCAAAGGACTGGCCTATGCGCTTTCCATGGAAGACTATAGCATTACCCAGATTTCCTCAGGGGATGATGGCAGTGACTTTCACCTGGGCTGGAATAAAAATCTCGCCTACCATATTAGAAATGATTCTTTGATTATCCTTGACCTTGGGAGATTGCTGGAGGAGACTCATGCAGGTAAGCAAGTGACGAAGGCTGATTATGAGCAGATAGTGGCGATCCTACCCGCCCATTTTCAGCCCAATGGCATGGCCTTAGACCATAACGAAAAATACCTGTATTTCTCCACCAGGGTGGAAGATGGGCATTCGTCTATTGTGCAGGTGGAGCTGAGCAGTGGGGCCGTGGAGGAGATCCTCGAAGTTCCCTTCCGCATAGGCCATCTTCAAGCCAATCCTTATAAGGAGGGTGAATTGATGTATTGCTGGGAGACGGGCGGGGATGCACCACAGCGGATGTGGATGGCCAGCATAAATGAATCCCGTGAAGTTAGCAATCGGCCTCTCTTTGCGGAAACTGACGGTACCTGGATTACTCATGAGGTTTTCCTTGGGCCAGATCATATTGGTTTCAATAGTATGGGGCATCTGGATAGGCTTCAGCAAGGACCAAATGGCATCTATTCGCTCAATTTGCGCACAGATGAGCTTGTATTTCATGGGCAGCAAGACGGGGGAGGATATTGGCATACCGCTGGTACTTCGGACCTTCAGTGGATCGTCGGCGACACCTTCAACGGCGACCTTTACCTGATTCCCTTTGGGAAGCCTGAGGCCGCCCAGCTGTTGACCACTGGACATAGGCTGAGCAGCAAGAGTCCCTTTAGCCGTGAGGCTCATTCTCATCACTCTATTAGCCCCGATGGTAAATGGTTGCTGTTTAATTCCAGCCTGTTGACCGCTAGTGATATCATGATGATGCGACTGGAATAGCCTGGATCATTGATATTGAGCCGCCTTTGGATAATGCGCCCCGGGTTTTGGGAGTGTATCTGAGTAGATGGCTCAGCATCTTTTTTTGGAAATATGGGGCGCGATCAGTCAGGTTTTCGTTGCCCTTAGTGATTCGGATTTGCAGGATTATGTATTATATAGAGGGAATAAAAATGAAATTCACCAGAATGAAGTGTCGAATACTATTAGTAGATGGTAATGATGAATAGAACGAGCATCTTGTTTTTAGGGCTATTATTATGCCTATCTCAAGGCTGCCAATCAGGAAAGGATAAGGAGGAGAAGCTGGCTGAAAATAAGGAAACCAGACCTCCCAATATTATCTTTATTCTAGCGGATGATCTGGGCTATGGCGACCTTAGCTGCTATGGACAGCAGCGATTCGAGAGTCCAAATATCGATCGGCTAGCTGCGCAGGGCATGCTTTTTACGAATCACTATGCGGGTACCAGTGTCTGTTCTCCCTCCCGAGCCTCGCTGATGACGGGGCAGCATACGGGACATGTGGCCATTCGTGACAATCGGAGCCTGGACCCCTCCGCCTATGGTTTTAGGGAGATTGAGGGGCAATTTCCCCTGGCGGATTCCATTCTTACCCTTCCTGAGATGATGCGGGAAAGGGGCTATGTCACGGGGGCCTTTGGAAAGTGGGGATTGGGAGGTCCGGATACTGAGGGAGCGCCAAATCAGCAGGGTTTTGATGAATTTTATGGTTATGTATGTCAGTCATTGGCACATAATTACTATCCTGATCACCTCTGGCACAATCAGGAGAAGATCCCTATGCCAGGGAATGAAGAGGGGGCTTTTGGGGACTATGCACCAGAGCTGATGCAGCGGGAGACGCTGGCTTTTATTGAGAAGAATAAGGGTCAGCCTTTTTTTCTTTTCGTGCCAAGTCCCTTACCTCATGCCGAGCTGATCGTTCCTGAGCATGAAATGGCACCCTTTGAGGGTCATATGAGTCCGGGCACACCCTTCAATGGAGTGGATAGTGGTCCGGCTTTTCGCCAGGGAGGCCTCGCTTCGCAAGATAAACCCCACCTTGCATTTGCTGCCATGGTGAAGGTTCTTGATGATCAGGTGGGCGAAATCATGGCAAAGGTTAAGGAGCTAGGAATAGAAAATAATACCCTGATCATCTTTACTTCTGACAATGGTCCGCACCGTGAAGGTGGAGGAGATCCTGAATATTTCGATAGCAACGGCGGCTTCAAAGGAATCAAAAGAGACCTTTATGAGGGGGGAATTCGTGTGCCCCTGATTATGAGCTGGCCTGGCCGGATAGCGGCAAATACCACCAATGCTCACCCTTCCGCTTTTTGGGATTTTATGCCTAGTTTTGCAGCTCTTGCCGGCGCTCCTGTGCGGGACAATTGGGATGGAATATCAATGCTGCCCACCATGATGGGGCAGGAAAATAAGCAGAAAAAGCATCCCTATCTCTACTGGGAATACCATGGCGAGGCGGGAAAACAGGCCGCCAGAATGGGCGATTGGAAAGGGGTACGAACAGGAATAAGAGAGGGGAATAGAAAAATAGAAATCTATAATCTGAAATCAGATCCCGGGGAAACCACCAATTTGGCTCTTGAGCATCCTGAAATCCTATGGAAGATGGACTCGATATTTAGCATAGCCCATACCCCTTCAGTCGAATTCAAGCTGGGCTATCTGGATGAATAAGGATTTTTATGATCTTATTTACTATTTGCAGTTTATGAATGTTTGCTTAATATTATAGGATATTATTCATTCCAAATACTATCCTTATGCAGACCAGTGTCAAGCACGATGAGCGAATGGCTCAGTTAACTTTTGCTTCGGTTTACCCGCTCTATATAGCTAAGGTGGAGCGAAAAGGCCGTACCAAAGCAGAACTAGATCAGGTGATCAGCTGGCTGACGGGTTTTGATGGGAAGGCCCTGGAGGAGCTGATTGCACAAAAAGCCACCTTTGAGCGCTTCTTTGAGTTGGCTAAGCTGCATCCTAATGCTTCGATGATTACCGGAATGATCTGTGGCTATAGAATTGAAGATATAGAAACGCCACTTACCCAAAAAGTAAGGTACCTCGATAAGCTGGTGGACGAACTAGCAAAAGGCAAGACAATGGCGAAGATACTTCGGGGCAGCTGAGGTAAGTGAAGGCCTAGAATCTTGGGTTTTACCCCAGCAGCTGATGATTTAGATAGTTAAGTCGCAGATATTTTATATTTCTGGAAGTATTGGCTTGACAAAAAAAAAGACCGGGGAATAAAGATTGGATGATCCAATTTTATTCCCCGGTCTTCGACTTATATCGCTAATGATAGCGATGGCTTTATAAGCCTATGAATAGCCATTATTAGGCATATTGCAACTCTTCTTTTCTTTTTGGATTTTTCCTTTTCCCTTTTTTCTTCATCTTATTTATCCATATGATGGTCCCGGTGATCGGCAGACTGGTAGCGATCAGGCAGGAGATAAAGTAAATCAGTTTGGTGATACCTCCATAGACTGTACCGATGTGCAGGGCTTTGATGGACCTTGCGATTTGCTGGTTAAAGTCCTGGTCACTGAATTTTGATAACTCCACGATGGCTGCATTTTCCACTTTTAGGCTGGCCTCATCACTTCCATAGGGAGCAAAGAAACCCACTTTTGATTTCTGAATTTCGATGTTTCCTTTGCCGTCTTTCGGGAAGCTAACTCTATAGTCACCCTCATAAGGGAGTTCTGCGTCCACCGCGGACAGGTAATCGGTGAATGGTAAAAACTCAGGGCTAGCCACTTCTTTGGCCTTCTGATTTGATCCGCCTTCCGGTCTTCCACCTTGGCTAGGACCGCGATCTCCACCGCCAGCTTCCCTTTCCTGATACACTCCTAAGGCTTTCTGAAGGCCAGTGCGGTACCAAGGGAAGGACCATTGTGGGCCAGTAAGTCCCATGATCAGGAGAAAGAAGAATGCATAAAATCCGAGCGTATTGTGTAGGTCGTGGTTGGCTCGCTTCCAGCTACCATTGAGCTTTAATTTAAGCCCCTGTTTCCAGCTCTTCAGCCTTTGGGGAAACCAAATGATCAGCCCCGTCATTACCCCAATGGTAAACAATATGGTGGCGGTACCCGTGATATAACTGCCCAGCTTCCTATTTTCCAGGCCTGCTATTATTTCGGTCTCTACTGTGTCTAATAATAACCAGCGGTGCAGGCTAAACATGCTGCGCATAAAGCCATCCATGGCCGTGGTCGTCTCCGAATTTCCCGCAATTGCCCCAGTATAGGGATTGACATAATAAGTGGTACCAAAACGACTACGATCACCTTCCTTCTTTACCGAAAACTGATAGTTTTTACTTTTATCCTTGGGAATAGTAACGGAGGAAATGTCTCCTTCGGCCTGGCTTTTTACCTGCACGATAAGGTTTTCCATCGCAAGAGGCTTGGCATCCTGTGGCCCCTCATTCCAGACTTGCTCCGATCGGGACAGGTCTTTTAGCTCGGAATAATACACGTAAATGGTGCCTGACAAACATACTGGAATCAAAATCAGCGCTCCTGCCAATCCTAACCACAGGTGGATGTCATTGAAAAATTTCCTTGTCTTTTGCCAGTTGGTTTTTTGCTTCTTCAAGGTCTGTCGTAGTTAAATAATATCTAATTTTTTCCTGTCTGGTGGACTTCAATCATTAGGCTGACTTATAACAGTTTTGCACGAAGTGCGCACTATCTCAAGCCCCTTCTTGACCTAAATCGTTGGCAAATATAGTTTATTTAGATTTAATTTAAATATTGATTGCAGGAAATTTGATCGGAATATTTATTTTTATGCCTGTCCAATAAGGATTTGAGCGTGATTCATCTATTTTATTCCCATAGCCAGGGAGGTACTAAGCATTTAAATCTGGCGAGTGGATATTCGATAAGAAACCGATCGGTGGCTTTCAGGTGTATTGCTGATACACTTCATGAAGGCGGATATAAAAGAATAGGTATTTTCACCGCCAAGGTTCCTGTCTGGGCCTATAAGAATTCAGGATTCCCAGAAGTTTTTCTCATAGCCATAGCAGAGCTGGTAAACAGCAGATCGAAACAGATTTTTTGGTTGAGGTAGAACAGTGGCCAGAGTACCTCGGGGATGGTGAACACTATATGAAAATACCGAATCGGAAGGAGTCCTACTTTAAGCTCATCCACCCAGACCAACTGGCGGACATACTGGCACTTTGGACAATGCCTGTTGTGACAACTGTTGAAACAGGTCTTTGTGTGATCGCAGTGATCACATTTGAGAATAGCACTCCCCATCTGCGAAGTGCTACAGGATATAATCGCACGAAAAGCCTTGTGCTGGCAGGTGGAGAGCCGATGCCCGGAAAGATATTCCTGTCCGCAACTCCTATTGAAGCTACTCCTTATGACTACAGGCCTGAAAGAGTAGCTTTCGCCCTCCTTTGCAGGGAATAGGGTGCAGCTGAAGGAGATGATTCTGACGGATATGGAGGTGGACCGCCTTGGCGTCAAGGTCCGTGATACTGGCGAAGGGCTGTAGCTATACTATCCGATCAGGGTGTTTTGTGGGTAGAAGTTGCCTTAAACTTGCTAACCCTTTCCACCTCACTGAGCAATAAGGGAAAGGCTGGAGCGGTCATATTATGGCCATACCCATCCATCTCATATAAGGTGGTTTCGGTATGACCGGCCACCTTCATCATACGCATCATATAGGCGTTTTCCTCATACCGGCCAAGCAGCTCCATCTCCCGGTCGCCGGTGATAAGGAGCAGGGGAGGGGCATCAGGTCGTACAAAATACAAGGGAGCCAGCTCGTCAATTAGGGCTTGATGACCGGGGAGGCCTCTTTCTTCCCGCACCGTAAAGTGGGTGATCATATGTCCGCTGAAAGGGATCAGTCCGGCAAGGTCATTCGCATCCAGACCATAATTGGCAAGCCAGCTCTTGTCCATCCCCACCATAGCGGCCAAATAGCCCCCAGCCGAATGGCCGGAAAGGAAGACTAGGGAGGAGTCGCCCCCGTATTGGTGGATGTTTTTGAGAGTCCAGGCAATGGCCGCGGCCGCATCGGCGATATAAGTGGGTGCGGAAACCTTGGGATACAGCCTATAATTTACTCCTATAATGGCCAGCCCCTGATCCTTCAGCGCTTGGGGAATTTCTTTTTCTCCCCCAGTCAGTCCTCCTCCATGAAACCATACCACGGTAGCAAAATCTTCCTTGCCCTCGGGCAAATATAAATCTAGAACACATCGCTCCTCCATATAGGTATCGGCCTCCCTGATAGACTGCTCATAATAAGGGATATTCTCCAGCGTCTTATAGCTTTGCCCTTGGCCAAAGGCAATAAAAGTCAGGAGGAATAAGGGGATGATAAGTGAAGGTGATTTTTTCATTTCAGTGGATTTATAAATTTAAAGATACCTGTAAAATCCTAGGCTGCAAAGGCATTTTTCCATACCTAAATAAGCTCCCACGCTACAGGCCAGGAAAACCGATTGGGCCTGGCTATTAGGATGGCATGGCTGAATGCAGTACGCTGGGGAGATGTGAAGTATCCTGTTGATTGCAACTTTATTAGACATTAGAATCTGATTAGAAGGGAACCATTTCAGGCTGATTGTCGTCTTTCTACAAAATAGCAAAAAATAGCAGGCTCAGAATCTTTAATCGAGCGGAGGTTTACTGGCTTAGGAGGAGGGGTGGTGTTGAGCTATTAGAAGTATGAACCCTAATTTTTACTTGTGAAAAAAATCTTATTAGTCGAGGACGACAGTCGCGTGAGTGCTTTTATTATCAAAGGCTTGCAGGAGGAAGGGTATGAGGTTACCTTGGCCATGGATGGGAGGCAGGGCTTTGACTATGTGAAGTCGCATTCTTTTGATGTGCTGATTTTGGATATTATGGTGCCCGAATTGAATGGTATCGAGCTTTGCCGGCTTATTCGTGAGGAGGGAGTCAGTAGTCCTATATTGTTTCTCACCGCTCTAGGGAGTGCCGAGAATGTGGTGACCGGGCTGGATGCAGGAGCGGACGATTACTTGTCTAAGCCTTTTAAGTTTATCGAGCTTCTTGCCCGAATCAGAACTTTACTTAGAAGGTCTGGCGCAGGAATAATGGAGGATAAACCTGCTAATGTCTATCGATTTTCTGATCTTGAACTCAATGATGATGCGAAAAGTGTCAGCCGAAATGGCCTCAAGCTCAACCTTACTTCCACCGAATACCGTCTGCTGCTTATGCTGCTGAAAAACCCCAATAGGGTGCTCAGCAGGGTGGATATCCTGGAGGAAGTATGGGGGATAGATTTCGATATGGGCACCAATGTGGTGGACGTTTATATCAATTATTTGCGTAAGAAAATGGAGAAAAATGGCGGGGAAAGGTTAATCAAAACCGTCATCGGAATGGGCTACGTCTTGAAAGTTGGAGAATGAAAATACAAAATAAGATCATCTATATTCTGCTTGCGGTATTCTTTAGTTATACCCTGTTGTTTAGTGGTTTTATTTATTATTCTATTTCTAATTATGCTTTTACTGACTTCTATAAGCGACTAGAAATCAGGGCTATTGCGGCAGCAAAATCTCGGCTGGAAAATGAGTCGGGAGGAAATGTAATCCGCGAGCTTAGGCAGGAGTACCTTGAAAAATTGCCTGATGAGGAAATTCGATTATTCAGGAAACCTTCCTCCGGCCACTGGGAGAATATTCCAGAGGTGGCCTTGCTGGATCCCTCATTCCTGGAAGATATCATCCAGGAGGGCACGGGGACGTACCACGATAAGAAGACTTTTTATTACGGCACCTTTTATTTGGCACCCGATCAGACGCCCTATTTAGTGGTGATTTCTGCTGAGAATTACTTTATTAGCCACCATATCCAATACCTCCGTAATTTGCTTTTTACGGCTTTGGGCTTTGCTTTTGTCATTATTCTGGTGGCTGCTTATCTTTTTTCCAGACAGATCATCCAGCCTATCAATAATATTATCGTGAAGGTGAAAGAAATTAGTTCAGAAAACCTACACCTGCGGCTGCCTGGCAATAGCAATAATGATGATACTATCAGCAAGCTTAGTCAGACTTTTAATGAAATGCTTACCCGTCTTGAGACCTCCTTTGAGACGCAAAAGAACTTCATCAGCAATGCCAGTCATGAGCTCAACACGCCCTTGACTTCTATCATCGGGGAGGCGGAAGTGACCCTGAGCAAGGCCCGAAAGCCCGAGGAATACGTGCAATCGCTAAATACCATCCTTGGGGAAGCGGAGAAGCTCGAGAAGAAAACCAAGGCTTTATTGATGCTGGCGCAAACGGGATTTGACGGAAAGAGTCAGAAATTCAGTAAGCTAAGGGTGGATCAGCTGATCCTGGATGTAAAAGAAACCGTGGAGAAAATCGATTCAAGAAGTAAAATACAATTGGACTTCAGCCTTCTACCAGAAAACCCCGACCTGCTAAAAACCAATGGTAACGAGCCGCTGCTGCACCTTGCGCTATCAAATATCATCCTGAATGGATGTAAATATTCTAATTTCAGCCCTGTGAAAGTGGCTCTGGGCGCCAGCGAAGACCGCATCCTTATCATCGTCCATGACCAAGGGATCGGCATCCCTACTCAGGAACTTAAGTATATTTATGATCCCTATTTCCGAGCTTCCAATACCCTTAATCATGAGGGATATGGCATCGGGCTACCCCTAGCTAGGAATATCATCCAACTGCATAAAGGAGACCTGCAAGTAAGATCGGTGGAGGAGGATGGCACCACCGTCCAGATCAGCCTTGCGAGCCTTCGATGATCCCCGGATAAATTCTAATCCTATCCTAATCTATCTCTTAATTCCCTCTAATAACTGCTTATTATATTTGCTATATAATAATTGAAAGAGTGTGATTTATGAGAAAAACGGTATTAATACCAACTGATTTTAGTGTAGAATCAGTTAATTTAGTAAAAACAGCCTTAAATTCTAACGAGGAAGATTCTTTCGAGATCATCCTTCTTCATGGCTTATATCTGCCGGATACCATGACAGAATTGATTCTTTTTCGGAAGAAGGAAACCATCCGTAAGCTCGAAAATGCAGCTTTCAGAGAATCTTGCCAGCTGCTTCTAAGTAAGTACGGAAAGAGAATTGAGAGTCTTAGCGTGGATCTATTTACGGGCTTTAATCAGTCGGCTTTTGAGAATTATCTGGAGGCTAATCGGGTGGACGAGATATATGCCTTGGCAGAGTCCCGCTTTAAGGGGCCCCATAAGCGAAGCTTCGACCTGATGCCTTTTGTAAAAAATGCTAGCGTGCATCTCTTTAAGATCAGGTGGGTGGATCTGGGCAAGGATTCTTACATGGATAGAAATCAGCTTTCTGCTTTATTTTTCGGTCATTTTAGCTCCTCCTAATCCCCAATTCATGAAGATCATAGCAATATATACGATAGTTGCGCTCCTAATAGTGGGAGGGATATTCTCACTTCTTAGCAGCCATCACAGCCCTGATGAGCGGCTTGTGGGCAGATGGAGGGAGATTTCCTGGCAATATGAAAAGCTCGACTCTCCATCGACCGCTTCAGACGCGAGTATTTTTGCGATCTCTGAGCATATCAAACGAGAGATCAGCCGCGATCTGGTCATCCATCAGGCGGAGACTTGGGAGATATTGCCACATGGGCAGATGCAGCTTCACCTCCAGGGCGGCGAAATCAAAGCCCTCGATTGGAGGCTCAAAGGCCGAGGGCATATCCTGAAATTGATGGGTAAAAATAGGCCGCTGGAGCATTACCAAATCCAAAAACTGAATGGTGACAGCCTCGAGGTGCACTTCAATTCGGACCTCCAGACACGGGGTATCATTAAGATGACTTTTGTAAAAGAACATAGCTGATCATGCTGAGCAAGTATAGTAATAGTCGGACCCTAGGCGATAATATACGGCTGGGAAGCCTGACGGCCTTCTCTGCGGGAATGGTCAACGTGGTCTCGGTGATGTTGTTTTTTGCCTTCACCTCCAATGTCACAGGACATTATGCCGTACTCGCCGAGGAGATCGCAAAGGGGAATTGGTACCAAGCGGCAGTGGTGGCCTCCTGGATTTTATTGTTCTTTCTCGGGGGATTTATTGCCAACTGTGTAATCATCAATTTCAATAAAAATTACACCTATCTCGCTCATGCCATACCCATCATATTGGAGATCTGCTGCTTGCTTATCGTGGGCACATACGTGCAATATTACTATAGGGAATCCTTGGTGGAGACCGAATTACTAATAGGCTTGATGCTCTTTGCGATGGGAATCCAAAACGGCCTTACGGCGAGTATCTCCAATTCGGCCGTGAAAACTACCCATCTCACCGGCCTCACCACCGATCTTGGCATGCTGTTCTCGATGTTTACCCGCAGGGAATACCGAAAAAACAAGCAGCTCAGGGGGAAACTCAAAACCCAGCTGGCCATCATGAGCGCTTATCTCAGCGGAGGCGTCGCTGCAGGCCTTATCTATATCAATTATGGCTATAATGTATTCTATATCGTCTGCTTGTTTTTGCTCGTGGTGATCGGTTACGATTATTATAAAATCAAATATTACGAACTCCTTCAGCGCCGCCAGCGCCGCAGAGATAATATCATTCCCATCAATAGAAAACCGAAAGAAAAGCTGCTAAGTCGATGGTAATTATAAGTCCGCATCTACCTATAGTTCCTCTATCCGTAAAAATTAGTAATTCAATTACTAGCCCCATTCAAGGCTATTATCACTCCAGTTATCCTCAATTTTATCCCTTTAGCCTTCAGGTTTCTATGGTTTTCATTGATCGTGATACTCGTTTTTGAGGCTTTTGTTAAGTGATACTTCTAGATTAGAAGTGTTTTTTATTTGCTTAAATTGATATTTTTCAATACTATTTTGGCATAATTCTATGCTATTTGGGTTTATGTTTTGTTTTACTATTAAAAAAACTCTTCTTTATACAGAAAATGGCCTTACTCTTTTCTTTTCAGACCTTAGCTGAGGGCTGTAATGGAGGGTTCTTTTAGGGAGCACCATTTTCATGACCATAAACCCAGGATCAATGAATAGTTCTTCCAAATCCGAGATTTTCAATCGAATAGTTGAATCTGAATTGGTGGATCAGTCCACATTGCCTAGGCAGGAGACCAGTGAAGAGATTTTCATTTGGGAGCGACTGCTGCAGGGCAGCGATGAGGCCTTGGCGGAGCTGTACGAAAAATATGCCAATAAGCTATTTAATTACGGTAGCCAAATCACCACTGATAGGGACCTAGCTTTTGACATTGTGCAGGATGTCTTTTTGACTTTGGTGAGTACCAAATCCCAACTATCACCCATTCGCTCGGTGAAGAATTACCTTTTTTCTTCCTACAGAAGGAGGCTGCTGAGGCAATTGAAAAGGAATAGGAAAATAAAATACGAATCCAATTACGAGCGGCAGGATGGATTCCTCGTGACTTTTGAGGAGGATTATTATTCCATTTCTACCCCACTTACCGTGGATAGCCGTAAGCTTATCGAAAATGCCTGTAATCAGCTGCCTATTCGACAGCGTGAGGTGATCAATTTTTATTTTTTCGAGCAATTATCCTATAAGGAGATTGCAGAAATTATGGATATGAGTCAGGTGCGGTCCGCCAGAAATCTCCTTTATAAAGCACTTAAGTCACTTTCTATCAGCCTAAAACACAATAAAGAACTGCTTCGACTATTGCCACTTTTACTGCTGCTAAAGAACTAAGCCTTAACCCTATTACCAAGAGCTGTATTGACGCCAATTAGTCCTGCATTGGCAGGTGTAGGGAAGAGGAATGTATTGGAGCCTGGCGGCTAAAGGTTTGATTAGGGAAGCATTGTCTTTTTTAGCCTGAAAGATTTTCAAGGAAGCATTGACCATTTTTTACACGGAAAGAACCTGAGCACCTTCTTTTATTTGCTCACGGAGAGAGAGTTTTTATTCGTTCGTTATAATAAATAAACTGCGTTTTAGAAATAATTTTTATTTGGTTTTTTGCATGAATAGGGTTTAATCCTCAGGGGTTTATGATTTTTATTTTGGCTGGTTCTGTGTATTAGTGGAATAATTAAAATTGCCCTGGATAAATTATTTTCAATTGACCGATGTCATTTTTTCTACTCATGTCTCTATAAGGGGGAAGGACGAAAGGTGGTGAGAGATGTATGCCCCAAACCAGAATATCCACAGTTAGTTTTTCGATAGGATTACTTATCATCATTAAGCGGTAGTTATGTCATTTGACCCTGATCATATAGAAGATTTCTTAGAATACCCATTTTTCATCAAATGGGTAAAAGACCCCAATTCCCAATCCAATCAGTATTGGGAGAAGTGGATTAGTGAGCATCCCGATAAGCGGGAGCTGTTTTTGGAGGCACAGACCCTGGCGAAGGCCTTGCGGCCAAAGGAGAATAATCAGGTGGATAGCGCAAAGCTTCGTGCAGGTTTGGATTCTCTTATTGCCAAGAACAATGAGCGAGGTGGTCAGGAGCGCTCCACTTTCCCTGGGAAGAAAAAGCAGGCTTTTTTGACCATAGGAGGGAGCATAGCCGCATCTATTTTGCTGGCGGCCTGCTTACTTCTCAGTTATTCCTGGTTTGGGAATAAGGAAGCTGCTCCGCTGGCCGAGGAGGCAAAAGTGCTGGTACGATCAGTCCCCGCGGGCATGAAAAAAACCTTCGTATTGCCAGATAGCACTCAGGTGACATTGAATGCCGATAGTGAAATTCGATATTCAAGTGATTTTGCGATCAATAGAAAAATCCATTTGCGAGGAGAGGCGTTTTTTGATGTGAAGAAGGATCCCAAGCATCCTTTTACCATCCAGAGTGGTGCACTTACCACGGTGGTCCTAGGGACCTCCTTCGGCGTGAAAGCTTACCCAGCGGGTGATTTTTCCCATGTGGCCGTGCTTTCCGGATTAGTGAAAGTGAGAACAGACAACGGCATAGAAGCAGAGCTGAAGCCGGATGAGGCCGGATTTTATGAGGTGGAAACCGGCACACTGCGGAAGGGATCCTATGATTACGAGTCCCTGCTCGGATGGAAAGACAAGGTCCTCAAATTTAAAAATGCTAGCTACGAATCCCTATTCTATGAATTGAGCAAATGGTATGATGTCCAATTTATATATGAGAATGGTATTCCAGAAGGAGGTGATTACAGCGGTAGATACCAAGACCAAAGTCTAAAAAATGTACTGGACGGTATCTCCTATGCCACGGATCTGGAGTTTACCCTATCAGGCAAAAAGGTATCCGTAAGGGTCAATTCAAAACCAAATAAATAGAATTATTATCCACAATTTACCCAAATAATTATGAAACATTTCTTACACACTAAGCTGCGCCTATACAGCTTTCAATTTAAGTTATTGCTGCTTATACTATTTCAAGCAGTCCCCTTGCAATCGAGTTTTGCAAATAATGTGCAGAAAAAAGGCCTGGACGAAGTTGTCCTAAGCGTGTATGCGGAAGACCTTTCCGTATATGATATTTTCAATCAAATAGAGCAGGAAACTCAGTTTTCATTTGCCTATGAGAAGGAAACCTTGGGGGACTTACCCCACCAATCCCTGACCATCGAAAATGGTACCCTGCTGGCGGTGCTGGAAGAGCTTTCGCTCAATGCCAAGCTGAAATTCAAGAGCATCAACACCACCATACATGTATCCCGACAAGCTAGCAATTCGGCCATAAGCGTGGAAGTAGAGCAGTCTGTTCGTGGCAATGTGAGTTCGGCCGCCACCGGGGAACCGATTCCTGGTGCCACGGTGAGCATAAAAGGTGCTGCTGTGGGCACGGCAACAGACATCAATGGGGATTTTTCCTTGACTGTTCCCGGTCCTGAGTCGGTATTGATCATCTCCTTTGTAGGATACAAAGCCGAGGAGGTACTGGTAGGAAATCAAAGCCGGATATCCGTTAGCCTTACGGAAGACCTACAGGGCCTGGATGAGGTCATTGTGGTCGGCTATGGCACGCAAAAGAAAATCAATATCACTGGCGCGGTGGCAGCTGTGGATGGTGAAGTGCTGTCCAGAAGACCTGTCACCAATGCGGCCTCCATGCTCCAGGGGCGTCTCCCCGGCGTGCGCGTCGTGCAGAATTCCGGCCAGCCGGGAGATGAAGGCCTGGGGATACAGATCCGTGGCCAGGGGACTTTTAGTGGAGCTGGCTCCAATCCCCTCGTGCTTATCGATGGGGTGGAAGGTAGCCTGAATGATATTGACCCAAATGATATCGAGAATGTGTCGGTATTGAAGGATGCTGCCTCAGCGTCTATCTATGGCTCTAGAGCCGCCAACGGGGTGATCCTCGTGACCACCAAAAAAGGCGTGAAAGGTGCCTTCAAATTGGATTATCATGGCAACTTCGCCGTGCATCAAGCTTCCAGAATGCCGGAATTCATCACCAATTCCGCAGAATATATGGAGCTATGGAATGAAGCTAAAACTAATTCGGGCATCTCCCAGGGGCTATATACCCAGGATCAAATCGATCTCTACCGAAATGCCACAGATCGTAATCAGTATCCCAATACCAATTGGCTGGACCTGATGTTTAATTCTGCGCCTGTCCAAAGTCACTACCTGTCCTTCAATGGTGGTGAAAACCTCACCACCTATAATATCTCCCTTGGTTATGTGAATCAGGAAGGGGTGATGAAGGGCTTCAATTACGAAAGGTATAATTTCCGGGTAAACTTAAGTTCGGCTATAAATGATAAGATTCGCTTTGGCACAAACCTTAGTCTAAAGCGCGGTGAAAGGGAAAATCCTCGGCAGGGAGCCACGGATACTTTCCTAAGTACCCTTTCCCAAGCCCCTACCTATGGCCCTCAGCTGCCAGATGGTAGTGGAAGATATTCTTTCAAAGCCTTTGATTTTGAGAGTAATAATAAAAATCCGGTGGCCATAGTGGAAAATGGAGTGCTCAACAAGCTGGTGGATCATGCCATCAACGCCCAATTGTGGACGGAAATAGAGCTGGTGGATGGACTTACCTGGTACACTAAGGCGGCCGTAATAGGCGACCTAAACCGATCCAAGGACTGGAGACCTCAGGTGCCTTTATATAATTTCTTGACTGGCGACTTCATGACCGACCTGGATGTGGGCGGAAAGGGCCTAAATGTCAATAGCAACGAAAATATATACACAAACCTTTTCTCGCATTTTGCTTATGAAAAGAGTATAGCGGATAAGCATCATCTGAATGTACAGGTGGGATATAGCCAGGAATATAATAAATATGAATTCCTAACAGGCTATAGAGAGCGATTTTCGACGAATGTCCTCCAAGAGCTAAATGCCGGCAGCCCTGCCGTTCAGAATGCTTCTGGTACAAGTTCAGAATGGGCGATACAGTCTTTCTTCGGCCGTTTGGGGTATAATTATAATGAGAAATACCTCCTGGAAATGAACCTTCGGTATGACGGTACCAGTAGATTGAGCCCTGATGAGCGCTGGGGAGCCTTCCCTTCGATATCTGCGGGCTGGAGACTGACGGAGGAGTCATTTATAAAGGATGCGGATTTGAGCTGGCTGGATGATCTGAAGTTCCGGGCCTCGTATGGAGAATTAGGAAATCAGAATATTGGTACCTATCCTTATCAGGATATCCTGGTCTTTACAGGAGCCTATCCATTTGACAATAATGACCTGGCAACAGGCGTGGCTCAGACCCGACTATCCAACAGTTCTATCAAATGGGAGACCACCAAAATAACGGATATTGGAATGGACCTTTCCATACTGAGGGGATTGAATATCACGGTGGATTGGTACAGAAAAGTGACTTCTGATATCCTCCGAGGATCGCAGCTGACTGGCGTGGTAGGCCTTACTCCTCCCACCATCAACGATGGCGTGATGCAGAACACTGGTTTGGAAATAAATTTAAACTATCGCAATAGCTTTCAGGATGGAAGTCTGCAAGGCCTGAATTACGAGGTTGGATTTTTCATTGACCGGTTTAGAAATGAGCTGATAGAATTTGGCGCTGAGGAGATCAGTGGAAATCAGATCTACCGTGAGGGCCTTCCATGGGGAAGTTTCTATATGCTGGAGATGGAAGGTATCTTCCAGTCTGAGGAAGAAATAAATAGTAGCGCGGCGCAGTTTAATGACAATTCGGTCCCTGGAGACCTCAAATTCAAGGATCAGAATAATGATGGAGTGATCAATAATGATGATAGGGTGGTCATAGGAAATCCATTTCCTAAGTTCGAATATGCCTTCAACCTGAGCGCTTCATGGAATGGTATTGACCTGTCCGCTTTTTTCCAAGGTGTACATGACAGAGATATTTATGTGAATAACTGGGGGACGATTCCTTTCATCCAGGGAGCTCCTCCCACGGTGGATTGGAGAAATAGATGGACGGAGGAGAATCCTTCCACCACTATGCCACGCATGTATTGGGGCTGGAATGACTCTGGGAAAATCTCCAGAACTTCGTCATACTACCTACAGGATGCTTCTTATATGAGATTAAAGAACCTCGTGGTGGGCTATAGCTTCTCAGAGCATCTCATAGAAAAGCTCAATCTCTCCAAACTTAGACTGTACTTCTCCGGGGACAATTTATTTACCTTCACCCAGTACCCAGGTTTGGATCCGGAGCGGGCAGGGAATGGGAATTTTGTTAATTACCCGCAAAATAAAATCTACTCTTTGGGTGTACAAGTGCAATTCTAAGCTGATCTAAACTTTGAAATCATGAAACATATAAAATATTATATAATTATAGCCTGCCTCCTAGTGCTGAGCTCCTGCGATGGCTTTCTCGACAAGAATCCCACCGACCAGCTGTCCTCCGAATTATTCTGGAAGTCTAAGTCGGATTTTGACAATGCCCTGACGGCAGTATATGGGTCCATGCAGTCCGACTTATTTACCTATGGCGCACCCAATCTGGATGTGATCACCGACAATGGCTATGGTCAGCACAACTACTGGGGAAGTAATACCATCGTGCAGGGTAATATATTTCCCTCCTCAGGAGGCTATATATCGAATGTCTATAGCACTTCCTATAATGCGATAGCGAGGGTGAATATATTTCTTCAAAACCTGGAAAATTACCAAGGCGACGATATCAGTGCCGACCAACGTAAGCAGTATGAGGGCGAGGCCAAATTTGTGCGGGGCTTCTTTTATTTCCAGCTCTACCAAGCTTATGGAGCGGTCCCAGTGGTGACCCAGCCCTTGGATCTTGAGACACAGTTCCAGCCGAAAAACCCTGCTGCAGAAGTGTATGAGCAGATTAATATAGACCTGACAGAAGCCATCAATAAGCTTCCGGACCTTTCTTTTGCCTCCGGAGGAGGCCATGCTGTAAAAAGCTCTGCGCAGGGATTACTCCTTAGAGCCTTGATGTATAATGGCTATCAAGCTGATGGAACCGCAAACACCGCAGTATTAGAAGAAGCTCAAGGCCTCGCAGAGGAACTTATGGATGGCAAGTACGAATTGGCAGAGGATTATCTATCGGTATTTCAGACCGGTACTCAGGAGGGAAATGTGGAAATCCTGTTTTCTGTGAAGTACCTGGCTCCTGACAATGCCACGCCGATGGATCAGTGGTATGGTGACTGGCTCGTGGTGAGCCCCCTCCAAAATATGGTGGACGAATATGAATATATCGATGGGCTGGCCTTTGGAGAGTCTCCACTGACTAATACCACCGAGCTATTTGAGAATCGGGATCCAAGGTTGAATATGACCATTTTTGACGATTATGTGGATTGGGGCAATGGAAATGTGCATCGTCCATCTAATAATCGCCCTACCGGCTATGGGCTGAAAAAATTCCTGACTCCTGACCTTATCCCTTATGGTTATTCCACCAGAAGTGAGCAAGACTGGCCTGTGTTGCGATATGCAGACGTGCTGCTGATGTATTCCGAACTGGTAAATGAGCTGAGTGGCCCTACCACCCAAGCTTACGAGGCCATCAATGAGGTACGAGGAAGAGTAGGGATGCCAGCACTGGCGGCAGGATTGTCGATGGAAGAATTCCGAGCGGCGATACGCCATGAGCGCAGGATAGAAATGGCCTTTGAGGGACTGCGCTATTATGATCTGAAGAGATGGAAGATCGCCGAAGAAGTCCTCAATAGTGTGGATGATGGCGTGATTCCTTATCACTTTGAAGATCGCTTTTACCTATGGCCACTGCCACAGTCCGAAATTGATAAAAGTAATGGGGTGCTGGTTCAGAATCCTGATTACCAATAAGACCTGAGTATTGGAAATGGAGTTCTCGCTGATTAGTGAGGGCTCCATTTATCCTATTATAAGCCTTGTTCATCCTCTAACGCCTACGAATACTAAGATAAAGTTTGTAGGTTTAGTGAGATTTGTATTGTGAAAATCGCTGAGTTTTAGCCGTTCGGGAAGAATCGAAAATAGAGTTACAGTTTTTCACAGCTCCTGCTCGCATGGATGAATTAATGCGAGGCAGGAATTATTTTATATTTAGCATAATTAATTTTGAATGAAATGACAAAAACCTCCTTTAACAGGGCCTGCAAGGCCTTTATGATAGGTCTATCTGCCCTGTTTAGCAGCGGTGATGCTTGGGCACAGCAGGCGGATGCAAGTTTATTTTTCAAAGCCCCAGCGAGGGTTTATGTGGAGGCATTGCCGATTGGTAATGGCCAGGTGGGTGGACTGGTGTTTGGGAATCCCAATAAGGATCGAATCGTCCTCAATGAAAAATCCCTATGGTCTGGTGGTCCTCAGGACGCCGATCGGGAAGATGCGCATCAATACCTGGATGACATCCAGAACCTCCTCGTTCAAGGAAAAAACAAAGAGGCAGAGCAGCTGCTTCAAAAGCATTTTGTCTCCAAGGGGGATGGCTCTGGCCGTGGAAGAGGGGCCAATGTCCATTATGGCAGTTACCAGACTTTGGGAGATCTGCAGCTGACCTGGCAGGATACCCTTGCCGATTACCGAGATTATTCCCGAATACTGGACTTCCAAACGGGCCTAGCGAAAACCACCTGGACCCGTGAGGGAGTGACCTATAGCCAAGAGGCCTATGTGAGCCTGGCCGATGAGGTGATGGTGATTCACCTGACCGCCTCCAAGCCCAAAAGCTTGTCCTTTGACCTGGCCTTGGATCGCAAGGAGAATATCCAGGCGATGGAAGTAAGCAAGAACCAGATTGTAATGCAGGGCCAGCTGCCAAATAAGGATCTTCTGGGAATGAAGTTTGCCGCTAAGCTGAAAGTCTTCCCAAGTGGGGGAGATACGGAGGTGTCGGGCCAGTCCCTGCAAATAAGATCAGCGAGCGAATGTTACTTGATTTTGAGCGCAGCGACCGATTACTCCATAGATGATCCTGCTAGCAGAGATGGTGATCCGAGCCTTAAGGTAAAGGAGCTGATCGAATCCATCTCCATAAAAGGCTTAAAGGAAAGACAAATAGAGGCTTTTGGGGCCTTATATAACCGCAATCACCTTAGCCTCCAAAACAAAATGGGGGATGGTGATGTCTCCCGCTATACCACGCCGGAGAGGCTGCAGCGCTATGCTGATGGAATAGCTGATAACCAGCTGCCAGTATTGTACTTTAACTATGGTAAATACCTACTGATCAGCTCCTCCCAGCCCGGGCAGCTGCCCTCCAATTTGCAAGGAATATGGGCGCCGGAATACCAGGCTCCCTGGAATGGCGACTACCACCTGGATATCAATATTCAGATGAATTACTGGCTGGCAGAGCCCATGGGCTATGGTGACCTGGCCGAGCCTATACGTCATTTTACCTACAATCTGGTAGAGAATGGGATGAAATCCGCTAAGGCCTACTATGATGCGCCGGGCTGGGTGGCCCATGTGATCAGTAACCCTTGGTACTATACCTCGCCTGGCGAGGGGGCTAGCTGGGGATCTACCATGACTGGTGGGGCCTGGATGACCGAGCACATTTGGGAGCACTTTAGATATTCGCGGGACACGGCCTTTTTGAAGGAATATTATCCAGTACTGAAGGGGGCGGCAGAGTTCCTCTCAGCAGTATTGATAGAAGATCCCGAGAGTAATTATCTCGTGACAGCACCTTCCAACTCACCGGAAAACACCTACCTGAAGCCCAATGGCTATAAGGGACATACCAGCATGGGGCCGACGATGGATATGCAAATCAGCAGGGAAGTCTTTGGCAATACCATAGCTGCAGCGACTATTTTGGGCATAGACGAGGACTTTTCGCAGCAGCTGGCTGAAAAGAGAAGTCGCTTGGCTCCTAATACTATTGGGAAGAATGGAGATCTGAACGAATGGCTACATGACTGGGCGGATGTGGATCCTCACCATCGCCATGTGTCACACCTATATGGTCTGCATCCTTACGATGAGATCACTCCTTGGTCTAGCCCTGAGCTGGCTCAGGCGGTAACAGAAACGCTCGTGCAGCGCGGGGATGGGGGTACCGGCTGGAGCAGAGCCTGGAAGATTAATTTTTGGGCCAGACTGGGCGATGGCGATCATGCCTTATTGCTTTTCAAGAAGCTTCTGGAGCCTGTGATGGATGAGGGTGGCAAGATCGTGATGAGCAATGGCGGCACCTATCCCAATTTATTCTGCGCACATCCCCCCTTCCAAATAGATGGTAATTTCGGTGGAGCTGCTGGTCTGACCGAGATGCTATTCCAAAGTCATGGGGAAGAGGAGACCCTGCGTTTCCTACCGGCATTGCCGAAGGATGAAGGTTGGCAGACTGGCAGCCTAAAGGGTATAAGAGCCCGAGGTGGATTCCGTGTCGATTTTGCCTGGGAAAATGGCCAGGTGGTTTCAGGAGAAATCCATTCCTCCCTAGCCAATACCGCATCTGTATCCCTTCCAGCGAAACTTAGAATCCTGGCTGAAAACGGAACAGTAATCCACAAAAACGATTCCTCTAAGCCTCTATTAGTGGAAGTGGAGTTTAAGAAGAATACCTCTGTCAGGTTGGTGAAAATCAACTAGGATAAGAACCTAGAGATTTCCGGCGTAAAGGGGAGACGAAAAATGGGGAATAGGTGTAAATTACCATTTGGAATGAGTTGAAATGACCTTTCTAAAGGTAGAAATATATTTAATATGAAATCTGTACTACAATTGAGACTCCTCTTTGCCCTTATATTTATGCTTGGAATAAGTGATTCCTTTGCCCAGGTGGAGGAAAGACCACGGCCTGCCGCATGGAATGATTTGGTGGAAGGAGGCCGATTTATGGACTTGTTTCAGCCCATCCCTCCTGTGGGGAAGCGCAGCTCAGAGGTCTGGGGAGCGGCGGGGGTGATACCTCGCTATCCTGATAATGGCCTGGAGGACGCGGACTGGTCTTACTGGGGAGGGAATATCATTCAAGGAGAGGATGGGAAATACCATATGTATGTCTGCCGATGGTCCGAAACGGCCGAGAAAGGGCATATGGAATGGCCAAAATCCAGACTGGTACACGCCGTGTCGGACCAGCTGATCGGGCCATTTACCGTGATGGATGAGGTGGGCGCAGGCCATAACCCGGAGATATTCCAAATTCATGATGGGCGATATATTATCTATGTCATTGGAGGCCGCTACCTCTCTGAGTCCTTGGATGGGCCTTGGGAATATGCTCAGTTTGAATTTGACGCAAGAGATAGACCGATTATCGAGGGCCTAAGTAATCTTTCCTTTGCCCAAAGAGAAGATGGGTCCATAATAATGGTTTGCCGTGGTGGGGGAATATGGATAAGCAAAGATGGCCTATCCACTTACCAACAAGTAAGCGATAAATCGGTGTATCCACCCGTAGAGGGCCGATATGAGGATCCGGTGATTTGGAAAGATGAGCACCAATACCATCTTATAGTGAACGATTGGCTGGGAAGAATAGCCTATTATTTACGATCGCCTGACGGCTTCGACTGGACTGTGGACGCTGGCGAAGCTTACCAGCCTGGTATCACTGGCTATACCGATGGACTGCAGGAAGACTGGTTTAAGTACGAGCGAATTAAGATTTTTCAGGATGAGTCAGGAAGGGCTATTCAGGCCAATTTTGCCGTGATCGATACCCTAAAGCATGAGGACAAACCTAATGATGGGCATAGCTCCAAAAATATTGGGATTCCGCTGGCTGTAGGGAGAAAGATAAGAATCCTGAACAAGAAAGTTTCCGAAAGCACCCAGGAACTGGCCGTCGTGATAGAGGCCGAGGAAGGATTTGATCCTCATTCCGATTTGGACCTGAGCTCAGTACGCTTTGGCAATCCCCAGGCGGTGAATTTTGGTGGAGGCAGTGAATTGATTTCTACTAAGCAGAGAGGTGAGGACCTGGTTCTGATTTTTGATAGCGCAGGGCTGGACTTTTCGGAGGACAGTTTTGTGGCCAAATTATTAGGGAAAACCCATGAGGGAGCCTTGGTGTTTGGCTATTCCCCACTGCCATGGAGACGCAGCACTTCGGCCTATCTGTCCTCCCGGAAGCCTCAGCTGGAGGAGGGGGGATGGTCGGTAAAGCTTGAGAATTTTGGCTTGGCCAGCTCGGACAAATCACTGATTACCATCGAGCGCTTGGTGGAGGAGACGGATTCCTGGGAGGAAGTCGGGCGAATGCTCTGCCCCGTTCTGAAGCCGTATGAGGAGATTCGGCTAACCGTCAAGGCGCAGGAAACGGCTGCACTTTCTTCAGACGATGTCCTTAAAGTGATTATCGATGATAAGGAGACTGTTTTCGGACCAATAGTGCACGAATAGCGCTATACACTTCAAAATTTACTATTTCTTTCTCCTGTGGCTTAGTATTTTTTCCTTCATTTTGGTTAGTTTTAGTGGGAAATCACTTTTATTATTCCGCATGCAAAGAAAATTTATAGGCCTCCTAATTATTTTTCTATTCCTTCTACAGTTGGGTGCTGAGGCTCAGCAGAAACCCAAGGTCGGCTTAGTGCTGAGTGGAGGAGGAGCGAAGGGCATCGCCCATGTGGGGATCATCCAAGCCATGGAAAGGGCCGGAGTTCGGCCGGATTATATTGTTGGCACGAGCATGGGTTCGGTGATCGGAGGGCTGTATGCGATCGGTTACAGTGGAGCAGAGTTGGAGGAAATCGTGAAGACCTCGGACTGGGAGCTTATGGTATCCAATCGGGTCTCGTATAGCAGCATTGCCTTTGAGGAAAAGGAATATTATAACCGCTATCTTTTTGAGCTGCCTGTGATAGATGGCAAAATAGCCGTTCCTGCAGGCCTAATTGAGGGCCAAAAGCTCTCAGAAACCTTACATTATTATAGTTGGCCGTCCATTCCTTATAAGAGTTTTGATGATTTTCCTATCCCCTTCAGGGCGATCGCCACGGATGTGAAATCCGGGAAGGCGGTGGTTCTCGAGTCAGGCTATCTGGCGGATGCCATGCGTGCCAGTATTGCCATTCCCACGGCTTTCACGCCTTTTGAGGCAGACAGCACCCTTTTTGTGGATGGTGGGGTGGTAAATAATTTCCCTGTGGACATCGTCAGGGAGATGGGCGCAGATTATGTTATTGGCATCAATGTCGGGGATGAGGACTTTTTAGATCCTAAAGAACTGGATTCCTTCTCCAGCATCCTGATGCAGATCGCTATGACCAGCTCGTACAGTAAGCTGGTGGACAATATCGCAGGCTGCGATATCTATATTAAGCCGGATTTATTAGAGTATAGCACCGCTAGCTTCAGTGCTTTCCAGGAGATTTTGGACCTTGGCAAGGCCGCCGGTGAGGAGTATGAGCCGCAATTTGAAGAGCTGGCAAAAAAGCTACCGCCCATGGATCCCATTGTAGGCATTGGTACAAAGGTGGACTCAGTGGTGATCCACGGTATAGTCATTAATGGGAATAAAATGTTTTCCGATGAGCTCATTCGGTCTAAATTGGGCTTTAACCAAATAGACACCCTTAGCCGCTCCGATTTGCAGAAAGGCATCGATAGGGTCTTTGGGGTCAATGGTTTCAGTAAGGTGGGCTACCAGCTTTCTCCATTGCCAAACGGAGCGTACCGACTGGTGATAAATACCAAGGAAAAACAAAATACGATTTTGAGTGGCGCCTTCCACTATGACAATGTATTCTCGGCAGGGGTCTTACTAAATCTTACCATGAGGGATCTCCTGGGTAAGCCTTCCAGGACGGTCGCTATCGCAGATATCTCTCAAAATCCTAAGTTTAGGCTGGATCATTATAAGTACTTGGGCGATGATAAGAAATATGCAATAAATGTCAGATACGATTACCTGTTTCAGCAGATTCCCGAATATGAGGATGGGATCAAAAGAGACCTATACCTGAATCGCCAGTCGCAGGTGAAGTTAAACTTTATTACCACACACTCGCTGAAGCAAAGTAGCTGGTTTGGTCCATTCTTCGAGCATACCAAGGCCCAGTCAAGTTACCAGATCTCCATACCTTCGGAGGTAAAAGGGGCTTATTATAGCTCCTATGGGCTTCGATTTTTGCATATTCGCAGCTCGCTGAATGACCGTAATTTCCCCACTCAGGGCTCAGAACTCATCGTGGAATCGCTCTTTAGGACGCTAAACAAGTTTAAGATAAAGCTGAAAAATGGGGTGGATACCCTTACCTTAAATCAGGGGGATGTGGAGGTGAAAATCCCCAAAAGTGAATTAGATAGAACCTTCGAGGAGATCACGCCAAATGGCTATTTGACCACTTATTTCAATTACCAGAAGTTCTTTGCGCTAGGAAATAAGGTGCAGCTGGTGCCTTCCATGGCCCTTGGCCTGACCATCTCTGGGCAGGACGAATCCTTCTTATTCAATGACTTCTCCATCGGCGGATACCAGCGTGTGCAGTTTGATGATACTCCCGCCTGGGGGCTCAATTATGGCGAGCTGACCGCAGAGAACTTTGGCAAACTGGGCTTATATTCTCAATGGATCCCCTCGCCCAATTTATACATCCGGGCTGGCACCAACCTGATCGGCCATCAGTCGCATATTCCTTTTGGAGGGAATGGTGATTTTGATATGAATGGTTTTATGAAAGATCAACTGATCCTTGGCTTTGGCGTAGATGCCTCACTCAACTCCTTTTTGGGGCCTATTACCGCTGGCCTGACCACCAATACCAAGGATGGCGCAATCCGGCCTTATTTGGCCATTGGCTTTTCATTTAATTATTCAGATCGCTAAGGATGCGTCTCTATTGAGCCAAAGGCGTAAAAATATTGATATGCCGAAATTCCCCATAATAATGTATCAGCTGGTATAGCTGTGGGCAATTATATACTTCCTCTTCCACCGGCTTGGAGCAGTGGATATCGATGGTGTTAAACTGCTCCAGGCAGCGTATATTGATCAGATACTTCAATTGAGAGGGGTCAAATTTCCGAACCACCACTTCGGAGCAGCTGTCCATATAGTAAATGATTTGATAGTCTTCAAACTTGTAGGCCTCTTTAATAATGATCTTTTTTAGGGCAGGAAAATGGCAGATAGTTAGCTTATCCAATGGCCAACTGACCTTAGGACCTTTATCTAGCAGCAGCGTGGTCAGATTCGGCAATAGTGATAGCTTATTGAACTCATTCTCTTGCTCCAAGACCCCATTGATCTCCACTTTCTGGATTTGATCCAGGTATTTTATTCCTTCCAATACTCCAAACTGCGTTCTGGATGGTTCATTGCGGAGGTCCAAATTAAGCTCCTTTAGCTTTTGAAGCTGATTTGGGGCCAGACCTTGGTCGGCCAAAGCTGATTTCAGGACATTACTTAATTTTCCCCATTCCGAGGTATAGCTTGTATAAGAGTAGTGTTCTAAATAATGAATAATTAATTCGGTCTTCTCCAATCGGATATTGCCAATATGAATTAACCCCTTGATTTTAGCGGCAAATTCCCCGAGGTCAAATGTCAATTCCTTGTTTTCTTCAGGCTCCCGCACCATTATTTCCTGCCCCATGATATGAGGCTGAAGATAAGCGGTAAGTTTAATGCAGATAGACTGGAGAGCGGAGCCAAAGTCCAAGCCCCTGTATTCCACGGGGATCCGCTCTAATAGCCTTAAGGCCTTACTGTGAAGCAGTTGGAGTCTGATGAATTCGGTGTGTGCGCTAGGAAGCTCCTTCAGTAATGAAGGTACAGCCATCAAGTCAGGTGTTGACTGAATGGATTTTTTCTTAAAAAATCGTTTAAAAAGAATATCTAAAGGGTATAATTTAATATCCATGGTTTCCTTTATTCCACCACTTAACGTTTGTTTCTGGTGATTTGTTTCAGGAAATTGGTAGATAAATCGTTATAGTTGGTCTAGTGGTGGTATTTAATGCTGGTAGGTTGCTTATCAGGTCAAGTGGTGGGGTTGTTTTTGTAAAATATATTGATCTTCACATATTCGCTATAGTGTTTGATCAAATTCCTCACTAGCACATCAGGCTGATCCGTATGGTCCTCACAGGTATTGAGGTAAATGGTGATGGAGGTAAATTGCCCAAGGCATCTTATATTAATGATTTCCTTAAGGTTTTCTGCCGAAAAATTCTTTAGGATTACAGTCGATAATTGTGGCATCAGAAAGATGATTTCGAAGTCCGACCGTTCCTTAGCATTGTCAATAGTAATTTTTTTGACCTGAGGAAAATTGGGTAAACGATGTTGGTGAAAAGCCGGAATGGATGGGCCTTGGGCCAGGGATAATATTTCGAGCTCAGGTAATTTGCTGATCTTTTCGAAATAATTCAAGTTGTCAATTTTTCCTTGCAGATCCAGATAACACAGTTCTTTTAATGCTTCCACACCTCGCAAAGGGTTCCTGTCCACCACCTGTCGGAGGTCCTCTGCGGTGATCTTAAGCATTTTGATTTTCGAGATAGGGTAGGACAAGACCTGTTTTCTATTTAGGGCAGATTTAAGACAGGGGTTTAGCGCTTTTATGATCCTTGTTTGCAGCGATATCTTGGACTCCATCTTCAGCAATTCAGAATAAAACCGGTCCTTCCTGAATGCGAGGAGATTTAATTTCAAACTCAGGTCTTTCACCCTCTTTCCCCTGGGTTCGTTTGGAGAGGTATAGGTAGCTATGGGTTTGGGGTAATAGGTGCTGGCATTATGCCCTATAGGTTGAGGGTTATAGGGTAGGGCGAAGGGGAGCTTGAGAGAGATCCCCATTTTCCCCATGCTTTGTACATGGCTGGCTAGACTAGTGAAAATACGGTTAATCATAGCATTATCATTTTGGGTTATATTGTATTCGTTTGGGGCCTTATGGTCAAGGGAGATCTATTAAGGCCTTTAAGTCAATAGCCATTCCAAAACTGAATGCACTGCCAGATCCCTTCATAGCTTATTGATTTTATAAAACTACTAAAAATAGTTGATATATGCAGTTCATACACGTAAATATGTCATATAACTGGTAAAAATTATATGAAAACGATTTGTATAGACAATAGAAAGCGGTTGGATCAATGAATCATTGCCTGGTAAGGTTTGGTTATGATTCCTCTGGAATGCGGTCTATGTGTATAGTATTCCGCTAGGTAGGAAGGGAGTTATTGCCAAGAAGTAAGCAGGCATATCCCTAAGCTTAGGCGCTTAATAGTCCTATTCGAGGACGAAAGGCTTAGGGGTAAAGCAAAGGATGAAAATGAGGATGGCGATCCAGCCCAGCACTTTTCTGCCAGTGGTGAGAGGGCTATTGTCGCGAACGGGTGGGTGCTCGATTCCCAGTATTCTTCCGAGGATGAAAGCGAATAGAAGCCAGCCTTCGTAGCCCTCGATGTGAGGATAGAAGTACATGATCACATATTGGACGGCGGCGAGGCTGAGTACGAAGGACCATTTCGTCTGGCTGCTTAGCCTGGCCTTGGAGAAGCAGATGTAAAGGAATAGAATATAGACGGGCAGGGCGATCAGCAGGTAGCTAGTCTCTAGGAAGGGATTGATGATACCCAGTCCTGCGAAAAACAAGAATGCTGTGTAAAAGGTCAATGATATCTGCCGATGGTGCTTGGGAAACAGCCCAAAAATCACATGGCCACCATCTAGCTGACCTATAGGCAGCAGATTTAGCGCGGTAAAGAACAAGGCGAGGTAGCCAGCAAATAAGAAAGGATAATGAATGACCTCTGTCATAGGAGGCATTTTTTCAGGGTCTGCCAAGGTGGAAGACATGAAGTGAAAGAGCAGGTTGTTTCCTAGTTCGACCACCATAGCCCCACTTTCTTCCAGGGAATAGTTGGGGTCCAAGTATTCGGGGTGGATTTCATAAATATACTCTGCCTCGGGGAGATTGATAAATCCGTAAGCTAATACAGCTAGGGCAATTACAAAACCCGCCAGAGGGCCAGCTACGCCGATGTCAAAGAATTTTATGCGGCTATTGACATAGCTTTTCATCTTGATGACGGCTCCCATGGTGCCGATGGAAGGGGCACCCAGAAATCCAAGCCAGAAAGGGATGAAAATGGGTAAGCTGGATTTTACTTTATGATGAATGGAGGTAAAGAGATGACCGAGTTCATGGATAAGAAGAATACCGATAAAGGGGATAGAAAAAGCCGTCGCTCTCAGGAAATATTCCCAAGTGAGAGGATTTTTCTCCGAAATCAAATACCTGCCATATAGCCATTCTGCACCCGCCAGAGTGGCACAGATAAAGGTGAGCAAAAACAACAGCAGGTGTTTGAGGTATTCTTTCTTAGTGTACATTCGCAAAATAATCCAGTAGGGCGGTAGGGTGATCTATATGATGAGCACGCAGGCCAGCCTTACGAGCACCCACGATATTGCTTGCATTATCATCAAAAAACACTCCTCGGGAGCCTTCCTGGCCGATTTCTGCTAGTACCTTCTCGTATATGACCGTATCGGGCTTCCTACATCCCATTTCGAAAGACAAAAATACACGGTCAAAGAGTTCTTCAAAACTTTTATGCCCACTTCCTTCCAATAAAATTTCTTCCACCTTGCGGAAATGGATACCATTGGTGTTGGAAAGCATATAGATAGGATGGGTTTTGCGCAGGTCTTTCAGCAGCTGGATTTTCTCTTGAGGAATTTTGCCAAGCATCCCATTCCAGATATCATCCACTTCCTGGTTTGGCCATTCATGCTTAAAGACCAGCTTGAGCTCATCGCGGAAAGTCTGATCGTCAATTTCACCTTTCTCATAGGCATGATGCACGGGATGATTCATAAAGTCCTCATACAAGTCAATGGAATTTTTTAAGGCGATTTGCTGCAATTGGTTGATTGTAAATGGAATATCAAGATCGATAATCACCCCGCCTAAGTCAAAAATAAAAAAATCTGTATTTTTATCTATTTTCATTGGTTCAAATGTTGTGGAATTAAAATCAAATATGTAACATTGCAGTCCCAAAAGCAAGGAAAAATCACATTAGGTTATTCCAAGTAAAAAGAAGGAGGGGTTTTTATCCCGATTTTGACAACTACTGCTTTTAAGGGCCTATAGCTCAGCTGGTTAGAGCATTTGACTCATAATCAAAGGGTCCCTGGTTCGAGCCCAGGTGGGCCCACCCAAACAAAAGCCACTTACGATGTAAAATTGTAAGTGGCTTTTTTGTTTGCACACAGTTATTGCACGAAATGGGCTCGCTATATTTTTAATTTTCTTGAATCGGCGGTTTGGGAGAAGGTTGGAAGGGTATTATCTCATATCTTTTAGCTTGACTGCTGCTGGTTTGGAAGTAATCCGCCCCATTATTTCGTCTTTGATAAAATAGAGTCTTCCAGCCCTCGGCTTGAGCTTAACCAAGCTGAGAACAGGAAAGGGGATTTATCGGGTGGGTAAGTTTAAGTTCACAATTTTTATTGATTTAATGATTTTTATTTCCTGTAATAAACTAAATTTAAAGATCGATTCTAGCTTGAATTTTTGTGTTTTCGTTTGATTGGTATTTTAAAATTGCCAGGTAATATTAAAAAAAGTAATATTTTTATGATTCAGATTAATAAGCGAAATACATGTGTGGCCTGTGGTAATAGTAAGAATAATAGCGTTTTTACTGCTGTAGAAAGGATGTTTGAAATGGGGCATGAATTTGATTATCTGGAATGTAGCAAGTGCAGTTCATTACAGATAATTAGTCCCCCGGCAGACTTGTCCAAATATTATGTCCCTGAATACTACACCTTCCAGAGATTGAATAATAGTGGTTTCCTTCGTAATGTTTTTAAAAAAGTAAGGTGGCAATTTTATAAATGGAGGATCTATAGGGCTTCTTATCCTGCATACCTACGTTGGCTGTATAAACTAGAAGCATCAGAGGATGATGCTATTGCGGATATCGGCTGTGGAAACGGTCAGTTAGTTTACTAAATGCGTTGTTCAGGGTTTAATAAGCTATTTGGCTTTGATCCCTATGTGCATGAAGAGCTTGAATTAAATGGTTTAAAACTTGAGCGAAAAGACGTTGATAGTGTACATGGAACTTATGATATTGTTATGCTGCATCATTCATTTGAACATATGGAGGATCCTCAGTCCGTGTTTAAAAACCTTAGTGGAATAGTAAAAAAGGGAGGTAAGTTGCTAATTCGGGTTCCTGTTACAGATGGTTTAGTTTGGAAAGTCGAAAGAACTAACTGGTTCCAATTGGATGCTCCTCGTCATTTTTTCATTCCAAGCGTTGAGGCAATGGCAAAAATGGGCCAGGAAAATGGTTTTAATTTGTATTTTTCTGAGTTTGATAGCTCAGCATCTCAATTTATGTTTACCTCCTTGTATAAAAAAGGAAAGAGCTTTATTAAAGCAGATTTAAATTCTGAATTTTCTAAAGCAGATAGAAATAAATATAAAACGATGGCTAAAGAATATAATAAGGAACGTAAGGGAGATCAGGTTTGCCTTTATTATAAAAAAATAGAATAAGGGAGGATTAAAAATATTTCTAATCACTCTTTAAAAGAATCCATCCCAAGAACCCTCTTAACATTACCATTCGGGATACTTAATAACTGCGTCTGCCTCCCGCTTCTTCCAAAGGGGTGCTTTGGGGAGTTTCTTTTTGGTAAGGCAATATGGGGTTTATCGGAAGGTTTCTCCTTAAAAAATGAAAAATAAAAGCTTGATTTCCAATAGGTAGAAATCAAGCTTTTATTTATTAGCATTTCCTATTTATTTAAAGATTCATAAGCGGGTCCAGTGATAAGACTTTAGCCTAGCTGGATATTCATAGGATTATTCCGTTTTTTCTAATTTTTGTATCATTTGTTTTAAGCTATTCAGTGGATGATCATAGGGTTTAGTGCGGTTTTCCCACCTTGAAGTGATCCAATTTTCTTCCCATGCCTTAATATCAAAATCATTTCCAGCGATTTTGGCATCTAACCATTTCTGCCATCTCTCTGCATAATAATCGCCCACTAAGCCACTCCACGTCCTTGCAGAATAGTCATTGACCCCAGCTCCCCAAGTGGTGATCAGCCGTTTTGCATTGCTTTCATAGTATAGTTTTTCCTTGTCATTATCGCCATAATCTCTTGCCAGTTCCACCCATTTTTCCAATTGGTGGCTAGGATGAGAAGCTAGGAGGCGGTCTATGACCCTCATGTTATCAATGGCTTTTTGATATAAGACCCATTTTTCAGGACTGTCCTCGAGGGCCGTAGCCTCCGCTATTATTTCATCTGTTTTGAGCCCAATTAATTGTGTCCCGAGTTCAATAGCATCATATTCATAGAGTAAACTATTATCAAAGTTGTCGGAGGCTTTTAAGAAATAATGAACTGCAAGATCAAAATTTTCGCTATCATCAACGGTACCTTGGGCCTTTTCTGTAGGCCTAAATTGGTATCTAAACCTAGGGTGGTCGGTGAAGGTCCCCAGCGCAGATTCCTGTAGTAGGTCATAGGCTTTCTTAATTTCTGTGGGAAATGCGCCATATCTGGATTTACAGTAGGAAGCGATCCACTCTGGAAGTGGAATAGATTCAGTTCTCCAAGCCCAGTCGGCTAGAAGTTCATAGATGATTTCGTTATTTTCTATCCCTTCAGGCGCAAAACCAAATCCAACCAGGTTGCCTTTATCCTTATATTCAAGGACTTCATGTGGGGCTTTAGCATAAAAGTCAAGCACACCATTGAGGGGGACTTTCCCTCCCATATTGGGGATAAAGCTATAGATCCATTGCTTGCCGAAAAAACCTTTGTACATTTTCCATGAGTAAGGGATTTTCCAGAACAAGGCATTATATTCATTTGCCATATCCAATATCAATAGCTTATCATCGGGTATTCCGGACATCATGGCTTGCAGTCGGTCAGGGGTCCAGAAGAGGTCGCCATTTTTGTCCCGGTGGTAGGGGAAGGTCCATCCTTGCATGACCCAAACGGCATTCGGGTTCGCTTCTGCAATAGGGGAGAAGACCGCCTCCCCATATTTAGCCAGTTCTTCTTTTGCTACCTCAGGGTCTTGCGAAAGCGGAACATCCATTTCATTGAAGCTATCTGCTAAATAATATTCCCCCTTACCAAATTCCTTTTCCCACTCTTCTATGTATAATTTGCCGATTTTATAGAAAAGTGCACTTTTTGGGGAAAGGATCTGTACTTTTTCTTCAAATCCACCCCAACCTAATTCTCTGAGGTCTTCATCAGGAAAGATTCGCTGAATTCCCTCCGGGACAAAACCAGCAAATGCATGGACAATAGGAGACATGCCGAGTTCAGCCATTCTATTTTGCATTTTATGAGCTAGGTCAATTTGCTTATCAAAAAAGGATAGCGGTGGTGGTCCATCCCAACTCCCAATATTCCCCATCCTGTTCCAAGGAAAATGAGCAGGTCCAGAAAAGTATTGTAATACTTCCTCATCGGTCAGGCCTAGTTTTTTGAAGGTTCGAAATAGGATGGCCTCATGAGCACCCGCAATAAGCGGCATATTAAAACCATGCATGGCCATCCAATCTATCTCCTTCTCCCATCTTTCCCAGCCCCAATACGGAGTGGAATATCCATGAGTTACCGTATTGAGATAATACCTGAACTTAAATGGGGTTTTTACGGTGGTTTTATACTGTGGAAGCCTATCGGGGATGTTGATTCGATTACCTGACCAGCTAATGATAGAATGCGTCGCATTTTTCAAATAATCATAAGCGCCCCTGGTCAATGTAGTGGAAGAGGTACCTTGAATGATCACTTTGTCCCCCTCAGTATTGATTGAATAATAATCAAGGCTGTCTTTTACCACTAATTCCAATTGGAATTTTTTGGCGTGGTCTTCTCCGATTACCCTATTTAGTACATTATAGGCACTAATAACTTCGGGGGCTTTTGATGCTTTTGAATTGCATGCAAAAGTGGCAAGGAAAATAATGCTTATTAGAAAATGAATATTTCTCATTACAGTTAAGGTTTGACCAAGGCTGGTAGATTTGGTCTATTGGTTTATAAAGTCGTAAGGGTATAATTTCCCACGACCACATTAAAGTTAATATCCTGGATTTTGCGATAATAGATCATTATTGATCAATTCAAATTCAGGGATAGGCCAAGTATAATCCCGAGGCGCCGTAAATACCCTGTCCTCCAGAGAAACTACTGCTACTGCAGGTTCATTCATGGTGGATTCTAGTTCTTTCCAGCGGTGGTAATCATAATATAAGATGCCTTCCCCAACGAATTCAATAATTCTTTCTCTTCTGAGAATCATCCTGAATGAATCCTGATTCATTCCCGCCAATGGAATAGGCGGCACCAAGATGTCCGTTCCATCGTCGGCAGCTCCTTGCCCAGCTCTCATGCGGAGTGCATTTACTAGATCAAGGGTCTCTTGATTTGGCCCTTGGACTTCGTTGATTGCTTCGGCGTAGGTTAGGTACATTTCTGCCAAACGGAAAATAATATGATCATTATGACTCCTTTGTTCAGAAGTTTCGCTGGGGTCAATGAATTTTCTGAAATTGAACCATGAGCCAGTATTTTCAAATATAGCTCCTTCATAATTCACTGTTTCTCTCCAGTCAAAAACTGTCTGTGTTAGTCTTGGATCTCTATTTTGGAAGGGCTCGTCAGGATTATAGATTGGGCTTGATTGGATAGACTCCCCGTTGATATCAGGGTAGGTTTCCACTAAGGCTACTGTGGGGGAGAAAATATTCCAGGAGGCATGAAAGCTTACCGGGCCCAGCATCTGTCCTAGGTTATGATATTGACCTTCCAGGTCTGCATTGATACGAGATAGTATTACCTCATTACTACCATCTCCTTCCGGCCGAAATAATGCTGTATAATTGTGGTGGAGGCTAAAACCACCATTGTCCATGATGTCTTTGGCCAGGGAAGCACTTTCTAATAATAGATTGGTATCTCCTGCCAAGGTCCCCTCATACAATAGGATTCTCGATTTAAGGGCCTTTGCGGCCCAGGGGGTGATCCTCCCAAATTCAGGATCGTATTCCGCTACGGAAAGTTCACTTATGGTGAGGTCAAGTTCATTAATCACAAAATTGAGCACTTCCGCTCGGGTATTAGCAGGGACTTTTCCTTCATTAATATCAAGAACCTGCTGTACAATAGGGACATTACCGAATTGGTACATTAAGCGATAATGGGCCCATGCTCTAATAAAGCGCATTTGGCCTTTGTACACGGAAAGCATATCCGCTTCCAGAGGGGATTTGTCTACATTATCCAAAAACCAATTCGCACTTCTGATGGAGCTATAGGAGGAGGTCCATAGAGAGTTTACCAGGCTAGAGCCAGGGTTTATTCCGCCGGTGGAAATTTCTTTTGTAGACCCGGTTTGGCTGTACATTACTTCAGTAAATCCATCCCATTCTATCTGGCTAACATTTTCTAAATTGAAATAAGCTGCATTGGCCGCTTGAGCTACCTGCTCCTCGGAGGTCCAAAATTCATCCTCTGAGAGGGCTGTTACCGGTAGCTTGGTGATGTCTTTTTCCATGCAGGAGCTCAAAGAGAAGCAGGATATTCCGATAATTATTATAGATATATATGCTGAATTATACATTACAAGTGGGATTAGAATTTAACATTTAGGCCTAAGGTGTAAGTTTTCAATGGAGGAATATTCAGTCCATTTGATTCAGGATCGAAACCAGGCCTGAAACTGGAAGCTGTGAGGACATTTGTGCCAGTGAGATAGACTCTTAGAGATTCAAAGAATCTGTTTTTGGTAAGGGGAAGCGTATAGCCTAATTGGATGTTTTTTAATCTCAAATAGGATCCATCAAAGCTCCAAAAGTCAGAGGTAGTAGAGAAATTTTGGAAATAAGTTTGCTGGCCATATAGCAGAAGTCTAGGGTAAGTACCAGATTGATTGTCAGGACTCCAAGCATCTTGGGCTTCTTCAGGTATCCATGCGAAATTTCCAAATAAGTCATTACTACTGTACTGTTGCGTTTTTCCAACTCCCTGAATAAAGGCTTGGAAGTCAAAATTCTTCCAGTTGCCATCTAAGGTCAGGCCATAAGAAATTTTTGGTACCGTTTCTGCTATTACAACCCGGTCCTCGAAATCTAGTTTACCATCACCATTATGGTCAATATACTTGATGTCTCCAGCAGATGTATTCGGGTTGATGCCTGAGCTTAGAGAGCTTCTATAGGCCTCAGCCTCAGCTTCTGACTTTAATATCCCATCAGATTCATATCCATATATTGCTCCTAACGGGTCTCCTTTCCGATAGCTTGTGCTATATTCTGAAAAGGCATCAGTTAGTTCTATAATTTCATTGTCATTATAAGAACCGACTAATGTGATTCCATAATGTAAGCCATTTCCTAATGTGTTCCTGTGATTTAAGGAAAGTTCAATACCGCTATTTTTTACCTTTCCGGCATTTATCGCTGGGCCAATCCTATTAGTACCAATAGTACCTTGGACCGGACTTGGCAAAAGAATATCCTTAGTTATCTTATTATAAACATCAATTGAACCACCAAATTTTCCACTATTAAAGGAGAAGTCAATTCCAATGTTTGCAGAATTGGTAGTTTCCCATTTTAAATTTCTAAAGGGTATTCCGCCTTCAGCAGCGGTCACCACCACCTGGTCTCCGGCTCCAAAATAATAGGTTCCAAACACAATATTAGAAAAGTAGCTTCCGTTCACGCCGTTGTTTCCACTTACTCCATATGAAGCTCGTAGTTTTAACATATCCATACTCTCGAATCCGAAGAAATTCTCCCGAGAGATCAGCCATCCTGCCGAAGCGGCAGGGAAAAATCCGTACCGATGTTCTGGAGCAAATACTGAAGAACCATCATATCTTCCGGCTAATTCGATAAAATACCGCTCCGCATAGTTATAATTTACTCTGGCTACAGCGGACTGCAGCGCACTTTCAGTGGTATTGCTATTCAACCCTGTAATATCTTCCTTATCTCCCGAATTAGGAGCATTAAACTCTGTCAGTAGATCATCAAATTGGAAATTTACTCTACTTGCAGAAAGGAATGAGTATTTATCGAACTGTACATCCCAACCACCCAATGCATTGAAATAATGATTATTTATCGACTTTTCGTAACTTAGAAAGGTCTGCACGTTAAATTGATTATTGTCCGCAAAAGTTTTGCTAAGGCTGTTGATATCAGAGAACCATGGAGGTCCATTGGTGGTGGATCCCTTGTAAATATTGGACATGGACTTGCTATTATGGAATATACCTGAGAACCTACCTATAGCTTTTAAACCGGGAAGTATGGTCCAATCCAAATTGGTGTTGATGGTAAACGTTTTTCCTATTGAATTACTCGAACCCGCTTCCAGCTCCCAGAGTGGATTCCAGAAGCCTCTGCTATAGCTTCCTGCCTGATTGAGAAATGCATAAGGAGAATCTCCCTCCTCCGTCTGTCTTACAGGTAGAAAAGGTGCGATAACATTCAAGTGAGTGTAAATATTATCAATCCCATTATTGACACTGGGAGAGGTGTTGTCCGTAAGAATATAGCTTAGATTGGTAGTTAAATTGATATTATCCTTTAGCTGAGTACTTAGATTGGTTCTTAAACTATATTGAGAACCATTTATTCCTTTTTTCATAATACCGTCTATACTTCGGTATCCGAAGGCAAGATAGTAATTGGTTTTTTCATTACCTCCCGTGGCACTTAGGTAGTGTCTTTGGGTATGTTCAGTTTTTAATAATTCTTTTTTCCAATCTGTATTGGCGTACCAATGATCCGTATTTGTCTTGAAAAGGTTTATTTGATCCTCAGTAAACAATTCTTGTCCACCGGAATTTAGGGAAGCCTCATTCATGATTTGGGCTGATGGGACAGAGCCAACGGCTTCCTGAGTAGTCGTTAAATTGCTCCAGCCAAAATAAGTTTCATAACTAAACTGCACCTTTTCATTACTTCCTGATTTTGTGGTGATTAATACCACACCGGCTGCAGCTCTTGAGCCATATATGGCGGAGGCTGCCCCATCCTTAAGTATGGAGATACTTGCGATGTCATTGGGGTCAACCGTAAGTGCATTTTGAGGGATGCCGTCCACTATGAATAATGGGGAATTATTTCCTATGGTCGTAGATCCCCTTACTAAGAACCCTAGTCCTTGATTGTATCCAGCATCCCGTACGAAAAGTCCTGGCGCCCGACCTTGAAGTGCTGATCCTATATTAGGCTGTGTGATGGTGCCAAGTTCTTTAGCGTCAACAGTAGTTACTGAACTAGTTACATTAGCTTTTTTCTGGGTGCCATATCCTACCACCACCACTTCATCAAGAGAACTGACATCTTCCTTAAGTACAATATTGAGGACGGTTTGAGATCCTATATTCACTTTCTGAGGTTTCATTCCGATAAAAGAGAACGATAGTACATCGCCCTCTTCTGCTTCAATTGTGAACTTTCCTTCAAGATCGGTGACTATTCCTGTATTGGAGCCAGTGATAAGGACGCTCACTCCCGGGATGGGATTTCCTTGCCTATCTGTTACGATGCCCGAGATCTCTTTGACTATCTTTTCATTATCTGCTTTAGCCGCAGGGTGAAAGCTATCTGAATAAGCAGGTTTTTGAACTTCTGAAAATAATAAACCGAAACTCAATAGGACTATTTTCCAATTTGAGTTAATCCATTTTTTTTTGGTAAATTTCTTCATGATTTTAATTGGTTGGGTTGGGAAAGCTGAGTTTTTATTACTTTCATCTGGGTAAAATGAAATTGTCTATCAATTTTAATTAGCTGTTTTCAGGATAGAAATGATTTTTCGTGTCAGAGATTTCCTGATGTATCTTTTTAACTTCATCAGAAATAAAGAGGTTGATCTCCCATTGATCCCCCATGGGTAAGTCACTAAAAGGGCTATGGAGCGCATAAGGAGCAGGTCCATATTCTGGACTGACCGTCATCCATTCCCTGTTAGCATTCCAAGCATTCGTTAATATGGATTTCCACCATGATTTAAATTGCTCCAACTCTGTTGCATATCTGGGGTCCCGTGGATCTATAACCTGGGCTGTCTGCGAGGAACCTACTCGAGCATGAAGATGATAGGTGTGCAATATGGCCTGTTCTACAGCTTCGGGCTGATCTTCAAGTAATGATTCAGCGACACAGCACCAGTGCGATAGGTCAGTCGTCAATTTGAGACTGTCATGACCTTTTAGGTAAGTTTGACCCATATGAGCAGCATACAAAAATCTTGATCGATGGGTCTCATGAGTGATGGGTACGCCTGTTCTTATTTCTATCTCATGGCCTATATCAATCAACTGAAGGTTATATTCAGGAGAAAAATAATCTTTCCCTGTATGGCTATTAATTAATAAGGGCTGGCATTCAGCTAACCTTATTAGGTGATGCTTATAGGAATTTAAGTGCTCGTGGAAATTACTGGATTGAGTCTCCCAATGTTGGGCTATAAAATCGAGGCCTAGATCTTTGATCAAGCCTAGGACTCGATCTCTTTCTGTTTTTGATTGGGGTATGCCTATTTCCACTCCATGGAAGCCGGCTTCCTTGACCTCTTTTAGGAATTTTTTCCAAGGAATATGGTCATTTCCCCATCGTGGATAAATGAGTTTAAGTTTCATTCCTCTACATTTTTATTTCTAAATTCCCTCTTTCCGGTATGGTCTATTCCCTGGCTTCTTTGTAATTGAATCATTGATTCGGGGCGGAAATTCAGAATTAGGGCTCTTCTTTGACTTGAGGTGATATTTCCTCTGCTAAAATGTAAGGTAAAGCCATCATGGAAAGTGCAGCCTCCCGGGGATAAGGGCATACTTAGGGCGTCATTAGCGTCAGTTTCACAATAGAGTGCTCCGCCATTGGGGAGGGCTTGATGCGGGTGAATTGGATTTTCCGGGTCTTTGTCAATAAACCACATACAACCATTCTCTTCACTGACCTGATCTAGGGCAATCCAGCAACTAACCGCTCTTTTATCTGGCATATTTATCCAATAGGCTGCATCTTGATGCCAGGGAGTAGCCGTATTGGTGTGTGGGGCTTTGTTAATGAACATGTCAAAATCCAAAGCGATGTCCTTTCCAAGTAATTCCTGAGCCCATTCCAATGCCCTTGAATAGGCGGGATGCGCTAGTAATTTAGGTTCAATGATACTCGGCCGCATTATTTGGGTGATGCGTTCCACATTTCCCTGATCTCCACCGCCCGCCAGATCACTACGCAGTCCAGCGGTTTTTGACTTGTCTGCCAATAATTCGTCATAGAGCGTCAGCAGATCTTTGGTTTCTTGTGGTGCAAGTAGTGATTCCAAATGGGTGTAGCCCCTTTTTAAGAAATTTTCCTTTTTGATTTTTCTTGTCATGAAAATGAAATTTTGATGTCCAAATATTGGAGTTTATTTCCTGAAAGGCTTTCAATATTGTAGCACCTTATTTTTTTATACATTATTTTGGCCAATCATTCCGATATTCGAACTGTCCTCTAGCACCATGATCTCACAGCCCATCATGTCTGTATATGCCGGGTCTCAATAAGTGTTTCTTAAGGGTAGCGAGAGGTCATTAGAAGTTCTTTCCTGTATTAATTAATCAAAATTGTTTAATGATGTTAAAGTTAAATTCAAGGTGTTTTCTCCCTATTATCTGCGGATTATTGACGGCCTGTCTTTGGTCCTGTGATCCTGCAAATGAAAAAATAGAGGAGCAAAATGCTATAAAGTATCCCGGCGACCTTTCTTTTTCCTATATCCCTCAGTCTTGGGATGAGGGACTACCCTTGGGAAATGGGGAAATAGGAGCATTGATATGGGAAAAGGATGGAAATCTCCGCTTTTCGCTGGATCATGTAGGACTGTGGGATTTGCGTCCTATGGATAATCTGAACGGCGAGGAATGGACCTATCAGTGGGTGAAACAGCAGTGGGAAGAAGATGAATACCATAAAGTTCAGGAATTATTTGATCACCCCTATGATCGCTCTCCCGCGCCATCCAAGATTCCGGGTGCCGCTTTAGAATTTGATCTTCAGGATTTGGGTAAGGTAAAAAACGTTCGATTGGAGCTAGCCGAAGCGGTGGGAGAAATAGAATGGGAGTCCGGAATGCGACTTAAGACCTTTGTTCATGCCGAAAAAAACACGGGTTTTTTCCAATTTCAGGGGATAGACGAAGGGGTCATTCCCCAGCTAATCGTTCCAAACTATGTGAGTGAAAACTCATCTGCTGCTGAAGACCCTGTCACAGGTCAGGATCTAAGGAGGCTTGGCTATGACAAAGGTGAGGTAGTTCGGACAGATTCCACTTTGACCTATGTACAGAGGGGCTGGGGCGGCTTCTCCTATCAGGTGGCCGTAAAGTGGAGGTATGAAGAAGGCCTGCTGACAGGAGTATGGTCCATTAGTACGCACGATGATAAAGGCGACGCTAAGGCCGATGCTCAGGAGGGCATGGAGAAAGCCTTAAAACTCGATTATGACAATAATTATGCGTCCCATGTGGATTGGTGGAAGGATTTTTGGTCTAGATCCAGCATTAGTATCCCTGATCAGGTACTGGAAAAACAGTGGTACCTGGAGCAATATAAGTTTGGTGCTGCAGCAAGAGCTGATGGCCCGCCAATTTCTTTACAGGCAGTGTGGACCGCAGATAATGGTAAACTGCCCCCTTGGAAAGGCGATTATCACCACGATTTAAATACTCAGCTTAGCTATTGGCCAGCCTACAGTGCCGATCATCTGGACCTGGAGTATGGATTCACGAATTGGCTATGGGTGTATAAGGACACTTTTAAAGATTACACCAAAAATTATTTCGGTGTCGAAGGCTTGAATGTGCCCGGAGTGACCACGCTGACCGGAGACCCCATGGGGGGCTGGATCCAATATTCATTTGGTCCGACAGTTTCAGGTTGGCTAGCCCAGCATTTTTATTGGCACTGGAAATATAGTATGGATGAAGAATATCTAAAAACCAGAGCCTATCCCTGGTTTAAAGAGGTAGCTATATTCTTTGACCAGATAGCAGAAAAGGGCCCCGATGGAAAGCGGAAGTTGCCAATTAGTTCCTCTCCAGAGTTTCATGACAATAGCAGGGAGGCTTGGTTTGGAGAGACCACTAATTTTGACTTATCCATCATTCGATTTGTGTATAGTAAAGCGGCTGAGCTGGCCTTGGCATTGGGCGAAAAGGAGGACGCGGCACATTGGGAAACGCTGCTTAATGAATGGCCTGAGTTTGCCCTTGACCCAGCTTCTGGATTTATGGTAGCGCCAGAAGAAGCTTATGAGAGCTCTCACCGGCATTTTTCCCATTTGATGGCCATTCACCCATTGAGCTTGGTCAACTGGTCCGATGGTCCTGAAGCTCAGGAGCTAATGCTTAATACCATCAATAATTTGAAGAAACAGGGCTCATCAGCATGGGTGGGGTATTCTTTTAGCTGGCTTGCAAGTCTTCAGGCCCGCATCCTCCATGGAGATGGAGCCGCGGAAACACTTTCTATTTTCGCTAATAACTTTTGCTTGCCCAATAGTTTCCATGTAAATGGTGATCAGTCTGGGCAGGGATATTCCAATTTTACCTATAGACCCTTTACCCTGGAAGGGAACTTTGCTTTTGCAGCTGGTTTACAGGAGATGCTTCTCCAGAGTCATGAGGGATTTATTCGTCTATTCCCAGCTATTCCACAAGCCTGGGAAGAGGCTTCATTTGATGGTTTCTTGGCCCAGGGGGCTTTCAAAATTAGTGCAAAAAAACGGAGTCCGACTAAATATACAGCGAGCGTTCTGGCAAGAGAAGGTGGGAAACTCAAGATTATCAATCCTTTTGAGGCTGAGGTGTCTGTAGATGGGGAATTAGTGGCCCAGGGGCAATATTATGAGAAAATGATGGAAAAAGGAGAGAAGTTAAATTTAGAATTTATAAAACAATAAAAAGAAGAGCGGGGACTTAGGTCTCCGCTTTTCTTTTCACCTATAGCCCTGAAGGTAGGATCTGGGGCTTATTCCTGTATATTTTTTGAAGGTGGTCGCAAAATATTGTGAAGATGAAAAACCTAAGGAAAAAGCCACTTCGGTAACGGATTTTTTTTCGATCAATTCCGTCTTTGATTTATCAATTTTCATGCGGTTTATATACTCCTTCGGAGGCATTCCCGCTTTTTCTTTAAACCAGGACTTGAAGTAGGCTTCTGATACATTGATAAGGTCCGCAAGTTCATCCAAATAAATGGTGCGGTGAGTATTTTCCTGAATGAAATGATCTATTTTATTGAGGCGATCAGAAATCGACACCTTTTGCTCCTTGCTGGCGAGTTCCAACGTTTCCAGTAGCAATTGGGTGAAGAGCTGATTGATGGTGATTTCGGAGATGATACTCTGCGGTTTATGGAGGGTACGTTTTATTTTTTCTAAAATAGGCTTCACTAAAAATGTCCCCTTAAAAACGAGAGAGGATTTGGATAATAGCAGGTCCAAAAGATGCTTGGCTTCCCTCTTAGTCATATTACAAAGTTTGCCTAGATCCTCATCAATCGATATCTGCACCCAATAGAGCTCCCCCTTTCCTTCTGGAAAATCCCCCGTGCTATGCGCCGTATTGGGTGGGACAATTACGAATTCATTTCCCTGTAATCGAACCTGCTCGCCCTTTATGATATAATATTGCTGGCCTTTGATGCAAAAGCATATTTCTAAAATATTGCTATGGATATGGTTTTCAAGGTGTGGCTTAGCTTCAATATACCGATAATGCCCAAAGCTGACTCCTCTTTTTATTCCATAGTCCTGAAGGTTGTAAACAGTTCTTTCTTGGGAGCTCATAAGGATAAACTTGAAGTACAAGGATACGATTTTTTATGAGCAAATAAGAACTAGAGAGCATTTAGAACGATAATTCTTCTCCAAAAGAAGGGAGATCGGGTTTCTTCTTGCCATAAATGAGGGGCTCGCAATCTATTCGTTGATTGAGGTTCTCCCATCAGGCAAAGCCGCAGTTATGGTTTAAGTAGGGGAGGTAGAATTGAATTTAATTAGTATCCCCCCCTCAGTACTTATCAGATTAATTTTTAAAATAAATGTGTTTTGGCGAAGGATTTTTTTGGGGTAGCTGTCCAAAGGGGAAAAATAAGGATATGATAAAAATACAATCGTTGATTTCACCGCTGTTGATGGTGGCGGTTTTATGTAGCTCCAATGGCTGCAAGGACGAAAGTTCGCCTGAGGTGGACATGTCAATAGGTACAGTAATGGACGTTGATCCTTCACTTTTCCTGGAGGGCACCACGGTGACGGTGGTACCCTGTACTCTGTCAAACGGAACTGAAACGACCTGCTACCAAATCGTGGCCAGCACCCCTTCTGAGCATGATATGGGGCCTTGGTGTCCTGACAATATCGCAGATGGAGCGGAAGCAGGAGGCATATGGCTGGAGAATGGTCAGGTCTATGACGTGGACGGGGACTTCATCGCCAATATGGCCACCTTTTATAATGACGATGCTTGGCTGATGTATGATGAAAACGGAGATATCTATGTCACCGATAGCGAGGAGGATTGTATCAATGCTGCCAATCCAAATGTAGGGGAGGAATACCGTAATTATTGCGTGGAGTGTATTCCTGATTATATAGAAGGGCTTGAGCGTTCCTGGCTGATCCCTACGAGTCCTGTGAAGTTGACCTCTTCAAGTAGCTTTGCTGGGCCTGGTCCGGGAGGTTTTGGAGGGCCATCTGTAAGAGGTATCGCCTTCAATGGAGTGGAGTTTTCTGGTGCTGCTCCTGTGGACAATATTCTTTCGGCCTATACCTTGGCCCCTTTCGATGATGCTGGCGGCCATATCAATATCCATCAAGGGTATCACTATCATGCTGCCACGGGTCTGTCTGCCGAGGTCCCTCAGGAGGATGGCCATGCTGCCATGATTGGCTATGCCATGGATGGCCATGGGATTTATGGCCAGCTCAATGAGGACGGTAAAGAGCCGGAGGACTTGGACGAATGCAGAGGACACTATGACGAGATTCGAGGCTACCATTACCATGTGGATGCGCCGGGAGCTAATAATTTCATCAACTGCCTTCAAGGTGCTTATATAAACTAATCGACCCTTATGAAAAATATAATAATCCTTCTTTTTAGCCTTATGGCAATAGGCTATAGTCATGCAGTGATGGCTCATGATCCAGATATTTCTTCCCTGGCATTGGTGGAGCAGCCCAATGGGGGCTGGATGATCCAGCTAAACGCCTCCATGACTGCCTTCCAATATGAGGTTAGGCAGGCTTTTGGCGAAGATAGCTATAGCTCTCCTGAGGAATTTAATCAGTTGCTTCTAGACCATCTAAAAGAGAATATCCGCCTTCAGATCAACGGCCATAAAATGGCATTAAAGAATGGAATGGTGAATTTGGGCCATGCCACCACCGTCGCTTTTGACCTGGGCCAGCTGCCAGATGGGGTCGAAGAAATATTTATTGATAATAAGGCTTTTGAAAATATCTACCACAGTCAAGTGATCTTTAGCCTCAACAAGGAGGGGATAGATCAGTCCCGGTTTATACTTAACCAAGCCAATGACTATCAGATGAGCCTGAGCTTGAAAGATAATCAAGTGCTGGAAGCCACCAGCTCCCGAGCCGATCCTTGGAAGCTCATCACTGTCTCGTTGCTTGCCCTTGGCCTTGTGGGTATCTTCTTACGAAAGACCGACTTTCGTCAGCGGATTTTCCCTCATAAAACAGGGAACCAGCTGGAAACACATCCCTATTAATGGAGGCTTCCCCTTTCCTCCTTCCCATTTTGCAACAGATTGGTGATACCCTTTCAGGAAATGCTGAGGATCAGGCAATAAAAAAAACAATCCGGAACAGGGGCCGGGAAGATATCAATTGAGGGACTAATTTTTGGGAGGAGGATAGTGGGATATCAACCTGGGCGGCAGCAGTTTTATGAAGAACGATTTAAGAGCACTTAGTAATATGGTAATTAATAACTAACATCCTCCGTCCCCAGAGTTTTAATTCCTGCTCAGCCTGAATCGAGTCCTTCTCGAAATTAAGGCTGAGCTTATCCTTAAAGGAGCTGAGGTATTTGGTCCACAGAATGTTTTGAGCATCCTTTAGCAGAAAATAGAAGCCGCCGTCCCCGAATTTTTGTCCTGAGGAATCTAAAATCAAGTCCCCCTTTTCTCCCACTCTTGGCTTTAGGATCACCGTGGCATTTCCATTAGGCAGTGGAAAAATGGCTTTTATACAGGTCTCACCGCTGGGGAGGCTGCAGATTTCATAAATACCGGAATATATAATTTGATTATTAAACGCTAGATTTCTGAGCCAGATCGTTCGCTCAATTTTTCCTGAAGCAGGATTTACTAAGGTGATAATTTCGCTCTTTAACCTTTCATAGGTCGAGGTGTTTTTGATAGGAAGATTTAATTGTCTCAAGCGAATACTGAACAACTTCTGGATTATCAATCCACCGATTCGGAAAAAGGGATCCCAATGAACATTGAAAGCTAAACTATAATTGGAGGTGTTTTCATAAAAGTCAATGACTTCCTTCGGTAACCTGTTGAGCTCCTTTGGAGGTAAGTTTAAGTCTGATATCGAATGGATTAGGCCATATTTTGATCTTCCCTTATCGATGATTAGATTCTCAGCTTTAGCTAAAGCACTTATATAATCCATTCCCATTCCCGTGGAATCGCCAAAAGGTCCCATTAACCAAGTAGAATCCCTAGGGCTTAACTTCCTTCCAAATAGGATCACCCATTGTTGGGTTACCCAATCCTGAAAATTTTGTGATGGATTAGCAAGGCCCATCTCAGCTTGGATTAGGAAGGTTGGGGATAATGTTTTTCTGGCCTTTCCAGGAGCCATATTCAGAGATGGGACTGAATCGTAAGGTGGTAAATTCAAAATGAAAGTCCTTACGCTCTCTTTCGCTCATCGCATTTACATGTCTTTTCGGCATAGGGATTACACTATGGCCCTGCACCATATTTATCATTTCGCTAGAAGATTTCCATATCGAAAATGTTGAAACAGTGTTGGGGAGTTTAATGGATGCATTGGCTAATAAAGCTGCTGGATGATCACGCACAAGTTTTTCTACTGGTCGTCCCCAATAGATAAACCGTGGTATGGCTGGGATTTTCATCTTAGCTATCGTGACTGCCACCACTGGAGTGGATGAAAGCTCCTCTGAGTTAATGTTTTCTGGGAGTTTAAGTCCACTTATTTTACCCCATTGTCTCAGGAAAGTCATTCGTATATGCCAACCTGTAGCTATTTTTCTACCCAGCTTATCATTGCTTAAAAAATCGTTGATTGCTGCTTCATTTTCCCACTGTGCAAATATTGCAATTTGCCTAAATAATACCCGGGAGGGCGAAAAAATAGGAGCCCCTAAGGTCATACAGGTCATATATTTCGAATAAACCAAACCCGGGATGCTTTTAGATAGTGGCTTAGAAAGCAGTCCTGCTAAGCCAGAAAAGAAGGATGTCTTTACTAAATGATAAGTGAAAATACTCATTAAGTTTTATTTAATTATAAAATAAGAATGGTGGCTATATTAATTTTCTAAGAATTTCCGGAAAAGCTGTCAAATTGATGCGTTTTTAGTTAAAATCTTAATAATAGTGTCAATGTATTGGAAATTAAGAGTAACAGTCTTTAATATAACTGATTCTTTACAAACTAGGATATAGACCCCTCAGGAAAAGGTTAATAATTATAAACACCTATTCTCCTCATTACCTAAGGTTGGTGGAGACTTATTGAGACGAGAGTCCAAAAGAAATTTTTCAGGTAAATAAAGAATGGTGGTTAAGGTTGATTTACTTATAAGCCGCAAGCACTTAGCCCGAGCTTGGCCAAGTTAGGCTGAATTAAGGCGGCATATTTTTAGGCCATTCTTACGATTTGGGTGTTTAAATGTCAGCTTAATCCTACTCGTGCATCGACGAGGTGGGCCTTCTCTTAAATTTATAGCTCCTTTTCCTTACCCTTTCCAGTAGCTTTATGAATAGAGATTCATAATAATTGACGAAAAATTCATACTTGAAATATTCTGTATTATCTAGTTTTGTAGATAATTAATTTTATAAACCTAAAGTAATATTTATGAAAATTCTATTTAATGCGGCTTTGGCCATTAGTTTAGTTTTTGCGTCTTTTTCATGCCTTAATGCAGATTCAGAGGCCTTGGAATCTTCGGAGGTATATCACGCTGCGGCGAAGTTTTCTGTGGAGAAGGAATATAAGGGCGAGCTACAGATCGTTTTGGGGGATGTAAAGCAGGCTTTCATCACTGATAAGCTAAGCACCAAAAAGCAAATTGAAATGCTAGTCAAAGGCTTTAAGTATGAGTTTAAAGTCGATGGCATCAGAATTCCTATTTTTCCTGAAGGGCATATGTCTAAGCAGCAGCGATTTTTGATGCACTATCTGATGGCAAAGTGCAAGGCCGAGAAGCTGTTGGTTTTTGCCAATCCCGCTAACCATTTGGGTGGCGTCAGGATCGCTAATGGCGATATGAGTAATACTTCCTCTGTAAAAGGTGATTTCGCCAAAAGCGATAAGTTGATACAGGTGGTAAGGGACTTCTCTAAGGAATATAATGTCGATTTTATCTCTCCACTCAATGAGGATAGTGCCCCTGGAGACGCCTGGACGGCTGAGCAGATCAATGATATTTATGCCTCATTATATGGTAAGGTCCAAGGGGCCAAATTGGTGGGTTCTGACGTATGGGGAATCCCTGCTGCCATAAAATACCTGGATCAGACGAATATCGCTGATTATATAGACGTATCCACCACTCATAATCTGGGCTTCAACCATGATAAATGGCCTGAATTCATCGAGAAATCTGGCCATCTTCCTGTTTGGGATTCGGAAGTAAATATGAATAAGAAATATGCCAATCGACTTACCCGAATCGAGGCGGCCATTGAGCGGGGAGTGAATGGTCTCGTGCTCTATAATTCATGGAATATGATCAATTTGGAGACTGGAGAGATTGGTGCCAATGGTATGAAATTTAGAGATTATTACCTGAAATAATCCTAGAATCCTAGACCTAATTATGGCTTCGCCCTTATAGTGGCGGAGCCATAATTATATATTACCCCCCCCCCCTATTTAATACGCCTGTGTGGTCGAAGTGAGGCTGCCTTGACGATTCTAAAGGCAGCTGTGCCAAATAATGAGCAAGATTAATCATCCCTAGCTGGCTTGTGACCAAATATTTTGTATCACTAAATAGTAAAGCTGTGCATTTTTCAGGGTATATTAAGGTAGTTGTTTCCTATCGTATACTTACGATTCCCCAAAACTAGAAACCCTATTATTTTTAAACTACCAAAATCAGAGCGTGCTTATAAAATCAAAGAATATTGGTGTTAAGCCCTGAATAAACAGAATTAATTTTCGTGTATATAGACTTCAACCCTAGTCTGTATTCATTATTTGAAGTAAGGCTTTTAGGAGCCCATAGTCAATTAACCTTAACCTAATAATAACAATTATGATCAAATTTACCCAAAAGGTAGTATTTGTGCTGGTGCTGCTAGTCTATGCAGTCAGCGCAAATGCCCAACAAATTACTGTTACAGGAACAGTAACTGACTCGGAATCGGGGATGACCATCCCCGGTGTGAATATCGTGGAACTATCGACCCGAAACTCCGCCAAAGTGAATGGTACTGCCACGGATATTGATGGCAATTACTCCATCAGTGTGCCTGCTGATGCCAGCCTCAGCTTTAGTTATTTGGGCTTTGCAAGCCAAACAATTCAGGTAAATGGGCAAGCAAAAATCGACCTCGTTCTAAAACCTGATCTTTCTAATCTGGAAGAGGTCGTGGTGGTAGGATATGGTCAGGTGAAGAAGAAAGACCTGACAGGATCCGTCAGTAAGGTGGATGGAAAAGACCTCGAAAACCTCCCCACGGCCCGGATAGACCAGACCTTGCAAGGACGGGCCGCGGGTGTTCAGGTGTCCCAAATCAGTGGTGAACCCGGCTCGGCGCCCACCATTAGGATTCGTGGGGGCAACTCCATTCAGGGGAATAATGAGCCTCTTTGGGTGATCGATGGCGTGATCGTTGGGACGGACTTTAACCTCAGCAACCTGAATTCTAACGATATCCTGTCCATCGATATCCTGAAGGATGCCGTGGCAGTTTCTATCTATGGTACTCGTGGTGCCAACGGGGTGATATTGGTCACCACCAAAAGTGGTAAAGGAACCAAAGGGGGCACCAATGTATCCTTCAACTCCTACTATGGCGTGCAATCCATGGTGACCAAAGTGGACTTCTTGGATGGCCCTCAGCATGCCGATTATGCCAATGAAGATGCCGAATTTAGAAATTCAGCTTTGCCATTTACCGATCTCAATGCAGTGGCCAATGTGGACTGGATCGATCAGGTAAGCCAAAATAGCGCAGTTTATAATGTCGATGTGTCCCTATCGGGAATGTCAGAAAACCAAAAGGTCAATTACTATATATCGGGAAATTATTTTGACCAGGAAGGCTTAATTCGCGAGACTGGTATCAAGAAGTATATCTTCCGCGCCAATATGGACAATGAAATTTCGGACTTGGTGAAGGTAGGTTTTCGAATAAACCTCAGCCGTCTGAAGACTGAGAACAGCAAAATCAACTTTGGAACCCTGTACTTGTCCACCACCCCGACCCGAGGAATATATGATGAGAATGGAGAGTTTACAGCCCTAGATCCCATTACCGATGGGGTGTCTAGAAACTTCGAAGCAGATATCCAAATGCGCCAAAATCACAGTTATACCACCAATATCCTTGGTAATATATACGTGGAGCTGCAGCCTATGGACAACCTGACTTTTAAGACTACCTTCAGCCCTGAAATTAATAATTTCAAACAGAATGTCTTTAACCCCGGGGCCTTACCCAATAACCTGCTGCTCCAAAATGGGGGAGATGCCGCCATCACCAGCACCATGAGGGTCGGCTGGATCAATGAAAATACGGTAAACTATATCCGTGATTTTGATAATGGAAGTCAGCTCTCTGCTCTTGCAGGATTTACTATCCAGAAGTCGGAAGAGGAAGGTGATATTTCCAGAGCCTTTAGGATCTCCAATGACGTCACAGGCTTCAATAATCTGGGCTTTGGCTCAGATCCCACCCGAAATGAAGTGGCGTCTTCCTATGATGCTTTTCAGCTGGTTTCTTGGTTGGCAAGGGTAAATTATTCCTTTCATGATAAGTATTTGTTTACCGTGGTGGGACGGGTGGATGGATCTTCCCGCTTTGCTCCGGAAAATAAATATGCCTTGTTTCCCTCTGGAGCCTTCGCGTGGAAGTTACACGAAGAGCCCTTCATCCAAAACCTAAACCTATTCAGCGACCTAAAGCTGCGAACAAGTTATGGTCTGTCTGGAAGTCAGGCGATTCCTTCTTATCGGACTTTGGCGGTACTGAGCAGTGCCAATACCACCTTCAATGGCATAGAGCAACCGGGAGTAATCCTCGGAAGACCCGAAAATCCTGAGCTTAAGTGGGAGACCACTCAGCAGCTGGATATTGGTTTGGAAATGGGCTTCCTCAATGGTCGCCTTAGCGTGGAATTTGATTTTTATCAGAAAAATACCCGCGACCTACTCCTCAACGCCCAGCTTCCCCGACAAACTGGCTTCGTCAGCAAGCTTCAGAATATAGGAAAGGTCCAGAATAGGGGATTTGAATTTTTGGTAAATAGCACCAATCTCAACAAGGATAAATTCACCTGGTCCACCAGCTTTTCCCTTTCTCATAATAATAATAAAGTCGTGGACTTGGGCGGGGTAGATTTTATAAACTTGGCCACTCCAGCACAGCAGGGAGGCACCGGCGCAAGGCTGATCGTGGGAGAGACGACCCCGGTATTTACAGGAGTGCGCTATCTGGGTACCTGGAAGTCACAGGAGGAAATCGATGAAGCTGGTTTAGGTGGGGATCATGATGTTGGCGGTCCCAGATTTGAAGATACCAATGGAGATAATCAGATCACCGAGGATGACTTTATCGTATTGGGAAGCCCTCAGCCTGACTTTTATTATGGATTTGGCAATAGCATGAGAATGGGAAATTTCACACTGGACTTCTTCTTTCAGGGCACCTATGGCAATGAGGTATTTAATAGCCTTACCCAAACGGCCTTCTTTGGTCGGTCAGAGACCACCAAGTACGCGGAAACCTTAAACCGATGGACTCCCGAAAATCCTACTTCCGACATACCTCGGGCAGGTTCTGTGGCGGCCCTTTCGGAGATATATAATAATTCTGAGATGATCGAAGATGGCTCACATATAAGGCTGAAAAATTTCAGATTTGGCTATAATGTACCTCTCAAAACCGACAAGATTCGTGGCCTATCCGTTTACCTGACCGGCAATAACCTGTTTGTGATTTCTAGTTTTAGACTGAAAGACCCTGAAACTAGTCAGTATGGAAGACAAAGCGATAACCTGTCCATGGGCTTCTCCTCGGGACAATATCCTACTTCCAGAACGGTGGCAATCGGCGCTAAAATTGATTTTTAATTGCTATGTATCAATCAAAAAAATAAGTTCGCCGCCAGCCATCTGGCACGGGGAGCTTATCTCAAAACTATGAAAATCATGAAAAATAAATATAAAATAATTCTAAGTGTCCTGACAGCTTTCAGTCTGCTGATGAGCTGCGATAACTTCCTGGAGGAGGAGCCCCGGGACATTGTTTCTCCTTCCATATTCTTTAATTCCGCGGCTGAATATGAATTGGCTATTGTCGGGATTTATAATATATATAAGGGAAACGCCCTGCATGGGAAGATCGGATTGGACCGATATTATGAAAATGGTGCGGATGTGATCGGCCCCAACAGGGTGTTTGACCAGGTGGAGCCCATCCAGAATTATACGCTGAGTGAGAGTAATATCAGTGCCCTGTCTCAGGGAGGTGGTGCCCCCCAGACTTGGCAGGACTTATATGCCATCATACTCAATGCCAATACCCTATTGGATAATCTTGATGGAACCACCGTCTTGAATGATTCAGAGCGGGATTATGCGCTGGGGCAGGCCTTGTTTTTGAGAGCTTATGCCTATTATCACCTGACCAACCTCTGGGGAAATGTGCCTTATTATCGGGAGCTGATTCCTATTGCAGAAATCCAGTCGCTACCACGGACGGATGTGACCCTGATCCGAAATGAAATCCTTCAAGACTTGCAGACCGCACAGGATATCCTCGCCTCCCAATATTCTGGTACCAATCTTGGCAAGGCCAGTAAGTGGACTGCCGCCACGGTGATGGTGAAGATTTACCTCACTCAGCAGCGTTGGCAGGAAGCGAGAGATAAGGCTGTGGAGATCCTGCAGCAATCGCCACATGGCTTATTGGATGATTATGCAGCTATATTTGACCTGAACAATGAATATAATGAGGAAAATATCTGGGAGATTGACTTTGTGAAAGACGTACGTTCCTCGGATTGGGTGGATCACTTTACCCCGCGGATCAGAGATGAGCCTAAAGATCCCACCAAGCAAAACGAGCTAAGTGCGGCCCTTGGTGCGCAGCAGGAGGGTTTTACCGGCTATGGTCTAGCCATTCCCATTCCTGGATATGTCAATGACTTCCCGCTCAATGACTTAAGGAGAGCTTCTAATGTGCTGACCAATTACCTTGGTTTTGAACTCAACTTTCCCTATATGCCTAAGATGTGGAACCTTGATCAGATCAATTCTCCTCGAGGAAATCACGGGGATAACAAAATCATCTTTCGAATGGCAGATGTGTACCTCATGGCTGCGGAGGCCGAAAATGAATTAAATGGCCCCACCACCAGCGCTTATGAGTATATCAATGCCGTGCGAAAGCGCGCCTATGAACCCGATCAGGATTTGGCGGGCCTTACTAAGGATGAGCTGAGACAGGCCATTTATGACGAACGCAGATGGGAGCTTGGTGGAGAAGGACACCGAAGAATGGACCTTATTCGCTGGGGAATATTGGAGGAAGTAGTGAAATCCACCCAGTACCGGGTGTTTAACCCTGCGGCGAATATCAAGCCTTACCATATATTACTGCCTATTCCCACCGAGGAATTTGTCCTAAACCCCGCACTGTTGGAATCTGACCCTACCAATAATGGGTACCGCTAATGGCGGTAGCGCAGCTCCAATAGCCTTTTTGTCTTGCAAAATAGGAGGATTCTGAAAGCTGCGCGTATAATTCATCGATTATTATATAAGCAGCACCCTTCATGGGTGCTGCTTTTTTCGTCCTGGCCCATTTGGGTAGGCTAAGCTCAGCTAATGATTTGATTTTATTAGTATTTAGGTAGATTTCTGAATGGAGATATTGCTTAAGTCCTTGGGGTATAGTTAGATGTAAATATTGTTTTAGCGCGAGATGGTTTTGGGTTAAGGACGATTTAATGAACAAAGGTTTTTAATTCTAAAAAGTAAAAATTATACAAGTAGCAATACAGGGGAAGAAGAGCAATGACGTTAAATAATCAAATTAATGTTTTTCATTTAATTAATAGATGGCTTGCTGATTCACTTTTATGTTGCCTAAGTTTTCTTAGAATGTCAAATGGTAAACCTATTATCCTTTTGGTAATTTCATTTTTGCCATAGATTTCACTGTATATCTTCCTTGAGGATAATGTTTGCGTTTTTTGAGGATTCAAAATTGTAATTATTTGAGGAAAATACATTAAAAATAGTGTTTTAAGCCAGTTGCTCTAAATTAAATACTAAAAAAAAGTAAAAAACACCTAAAATAATCATCCCAATAAAAATGCAGTTTATACAAGTGTTTGAATTTTGATCCTATCAAAAGTACTTTTTATAATATCTAAATTGTTGATCTATGTATTAATGTGATTCGTCATTGCATTTTATAGTTTTGTTTACCTATTGGCTGGCGAAATATATTTCTGTACATAAGATTTTTTTGTTAAAATTGCCATACGAATGGGGAGTACACCAAGCTGCCCAGCCTACACCCATAGATTATAATTATATAGTAAGAGCCGAAGTTTTATGGACCAAAAAAACTCCATGAGGAGGTCCTATGGCGAAGCTATGTCTTTTCTGAAATAGGCAGGGATTAAAACATGAAATTAATTAAACCATTAAAGTTTTATAAATTAATTAGTATAATATGATGAAATTTTTACTCGATCATGCTAAGCAGTTATGGGTATTAAAGAATCAGATGAGGATAAACCACAGTATTCTCCAATTCTTGATCCCAATCGCTTTATTTTCTAGTGCAAATAATGCCCTTGGTCAGGGATCAGTGGTTTTTTCTGTCAATGACTTTACAGAAGAAGCTTACCAGCTGCATGGATATAATGCGCGGCTAGATAAATACGGTTTAGTTAACCTTATAAAACCTTCTAATACGGGATTATATCAAAGAGGATTTCATTATGAGAATTTTTATCATGATGGCTATCTCTATGGAATAATAAAGCAGGAATCGAAGGTGGTTTTAGGGAGATTTGATGGTAAAACCTATGAGCTTATTGGTGATTTGATGAATAACCAAACTATTATGGACCTTCATTTCACATTATATAAGAACAAAATTTATTTTATTCGAACCATATCGAACAGCTATGGCTATACTCAGCTTGTAGAGTATGATCCTAGCACTAATCAAACCATCAACGTTTCGGGAGAAGCAGGCTTATCTGATTTGAATAGCTCTTCACTTGTCGTTTATGATGATGGGACGGGTGAAAAATTATATTTTGGAGCTAGAAGCAGCTCCTCTCAGAAAACAGCTTTATACTCCTTTGATGGGCAGACGACCCGGAAAATTGATAATTTTAATTTCAGTACTCCTGAAGAATTTATAGTTTTTAATGACATCTTATATGTGGCTGCATCTCCCCTAAATACCAATGGGGATGACCGGCTGGTAGCCTATGATGGAGAATCCTCCTGGCAGGTTTTCGAATCAAACCCAGGGAACTCTTCAGGAAAGGACGATATTATTGGAGATTTCACCATTTTCGATAATAAGCTATTCTGGTCCGCTTATCACTATGACCTTGCTTATGGAGGTATCAATAAAAAAGTCAAACTCTTTTCTATGGATACCGATGAGAATGTGACTTTTGAGCATGTTCCTAACCCGGATTATACAGGTGGGCCTATTTTGATGACGGTGGTCAATGGTGAATTATTCTATTCCAGCCCACATACTTCAAATATTGCATATGATGTCTATAAATACATTAACTCGACCTCAGCGGAATTAATATCTGATAATAAAGTCAGGATAAATGGCATGGTAAATTATGATGATGGACTATTTTATTTCCCAAACAATCCTCATTATATCAAAAAAGATGGAAGTGGCTCTTATATAAATAAGGAAATTGAAGGGGCCTCTCCCAGGTTTCAAAGTAATTCGCAGCAACCAGTTGTTTTTGAGGGCCAGATTTCACCCCTATTTTATTTGAAAGAGCGTGAAGTGACGGTCATTGGTCGGGCTACGGAAATTAGTCCACAAATAGAATTACACGATATTGATTCCTATAGCATGGGCAGTGTCAAAGTGAAAATCACCTCTGGGCTGGATCCTGCGGATAAATTGACAATCGTCTCTCAATATGGTATTACCAGTAATTATGATGCCGACCTTGGCGAACTTAGCCTGAATGTAAATAGCAGCCATACCACCGCACAGGTGCAGGATGTTCTTCGGTCTGTCCGGATGGAAGGCACCAAAGAAGGCCTACGAACGCTCTTATTTATGGGTACGGATGCTGAAGGAAATGAAAGCTATCTGGATAATGAATATGCTAAATTATCAGCTAATGTTTTGGTGGGTAATTTTAGTTTGTTAACCTTCCCTAGCCAGCCCTCCGGCATGGGAGAAAGCACTTTTGCTGGCCCCTTCCTAGGTTCATTTATAGAGGAAGATGAGATTCTGAAATCCGTCAAATTCAAAGTTACCGATGATGATACTATGACCCCTTTTGAAAGCTTGTCTTTAGCCTATAAGGAAGATCAATATGGGTTGTTTTATTATGATGGCGAAATAGGTGTTTCAATGTCAATAGATTGGGAATCATCTAGTTATGATATGACCCCTGCCACCCTTGCTTTTAAGTCTAATGATTCCTTTAATTTCATAAGCTTTGATCTCAGGGGAATTGACCTATTCAATGGGCTCGATTTTAGGGTTTCTGGAAAATATGAAGGCGTCGAAAAATTTTATTTTAATATAGACGAAGCTAGTAATTTTGCTGGCGAAATAATAGTTCCCAATCAATATGTAGAAGTAGAGGTGGATGAGATAAGGATCAGCTATTCTGGTGGTATGGGCATGGGAATGACTGAGTCCTATTCAGTCGATAATATTCTCTTCAGGACTCTTTCCAGCTATGATTTTGATGGGACCCTTACCGAGGGAAGTAGCATTAGCGAACCGGTAGATTTACCCAGCACCCTAAATGAAGTGGGAGATCACAAAGGGATATTTGACTTTATCCTGACCGATGGTGGTGGCACTGATGGTTTATCCATGGACGTTTCGAACATTTCATTTGAGGTATCTGGCACGGCTGCTGATTCCACGCGGGCGAAGCTCACGTATCTCCTTAATGGTCCCGATGTGACGGATGCAGATGGAGAATATGATGCAGATACTGAAAAACTAACCTTTTCTAATCTCAGCATCTCCATTGCAAATGGTGGAAATGAGCACTATACACTCTCCGCCTATTTTAATGATAATACCTTCTTGGAGGAGGGGAATACCATCATACTGAACTTGGATGGCGCCTCAGGGATCACCGTATCAGAAGAAGGAACTCATATGCAAGCGGGCAGTCCACTTAGCAATGGAACAGGATCGGTGATTACCGTGAAGGCTACAGGATGGGAATTCACGACTCAGCCGGTAGGATCAGTTTCTGGCAAGGCCCTGACGACACAGCCTATAATTGCGGCTATGGATGACTTTGGCAATATCGACCGTGATTTTGCCGCAGCAGTAGAGCTCACCGAAGCAAGCGCAGGGACTTTGACGAATGCAACTGTGGAAGCGGTAAATGGCCAGGCGATATTCACCAATTTGACCTATACCGCCACGGCGGATAAGCAGAGCTTTATATTGACGGCGACTACTGATGAGCCTGATTTCCCTGCTATCCAATCCAAAGCCCTGATCGCTGATGTGCTGGCGACCAAATTGATATTTACCACCGAACCTAGCCCTCTAAAGATATATGGAGAAACGGCAGTGAAATTCAGCAGCGTTCCAGTGGTTGCCGCGGTGGATGACCAGGAGCTGGTGGATGTAGATTATACTACCAATTTCTTACTTAACGAATCAGGAAGTGGTAAAAGCATCCTGACTTCCGATGGTGACCTGGATGAATCAGAAAATTCGGTCACGCTAAAGCCTGTTCATGGACAGGTTAAATTTGAAAATTTGACCCTCAATTACCAGTTTAAAGAAGGGTTTGATGAGGACTTCCAGTTGTTTGTAAGTTCTGGAACCCTTCCACTTACAAAGAGTACGAGCATAAATGCCACCCGTGATATGGCAGAGGTGGTCAAAGTAGAGGTTCCTGAGTCAAAAACCTATGGAATAGGCGATGAGTTGATCATCAAGATTACTTTTGACGACCCGGTTTCGGTGAAAGTTGATAATCTCCCTATTATTAGATTGACCGTGGGGTCTCAGACCAAAATAGCCACCTACCAATCAGGGGCAAATTCCACCACCTTGACATTTAAATATATCGTGCAAGAAGGAGATATGGGCCCGGGGGGAATTACCATCTTAGGCTATGAGCCGGGAAGTATTTATCAGGTTAAAAATAATAACCCAGCCAATGCGGCTCTTACTAATATAGGAGAGACTAAAAACATCCACGTGGACGGAATAGCCCCGGCAGACTTTCTTGTGCATTTTCAAGGAGGAGCCATTCTCAATGAGAATGTAGCCAATGGCACCATTAGTCTTGAGGATGCTGAAATGGGCAGCACCATGCATTATTCCTTCAAGAGTACCGCAATGACAGACTCCATTTATTCCTCACTTACCGTAACATCTATTTACCAGCAGGTCAATGGCCTGGACTTACGATCGATTCCAGATGGAGCGGTGGAGCTCTTGGTGTGGCTGGAAGATGCTGGCGGAAACACAGGAAAGGGGAAACGTCTAAGCCTGAATAAGAAAACCAATACCCCACCACAAATCAGCAAGCTATCCCTTACTGGAGATTTGGTGATTGGGGAAAGCCTGACGGCCAAATATGATTTTGCCGATGGTGAAAAGGATGATGAGAACGGAACAGTCTATGAATGGTATCGCGCCAAAACTGCGAATGGTACGGATAGGACAAAGATAGATGGAGCATTCCTAAAGGTATATACCTTAAAAGAAGCTGATAGAGGATATTTTATCCAAGTGGAAGTGAAGCCGGGTGATGGCCAAGTCTATGGTGAAAAAGTGATATCTGAATATATTGGAGCGATCAAGGCTTCCCAGACCATCACTTTTGAGCCGATCGCGGAGAGGACATATGGAGGTAATACCTTTGTTTTGGGTGCCAAATACACCGATCAAAATAAGGAGATTAGCTATTCTGCAAGTCATCCAGGCTTGGTGAACATTACTGGAAATAGTGCCGAAATAATAGGAGCAGGGGAACTTATCATCACTGCCACCCAGGCAGGGGATGCGCAGACCCTGGCTGCCGATGCTAAAACTCAAAAACTAATCATCCAAAAAGCCCCCCTGAATATATCGGTAAACAGCGATAAAAAAGTCTATGGAGCGCAGGATCCGAATTTTAGCGTTGCGTATAGCGGTTTCGTAGGGGAGGATACTGCTGAGGATTTAAGTGGTGTATTGAATATTAG
>NZ_KB890755.1:0-195407 GCF_000373245.1 Echinicola pacifica DSM 19836 | reverse complement strand
GTTCAGCCAGCGAGCAAGGTCTATGGAGCGCAGGATCCGAATTTTAGCGTTGCGTACAGCGGTTTCGTAGGGGAGGATACTGCTGAGGATTTGAGCGGTGTATTGACTATAAGCCGAGAATCTGGTGAGTCCGTCGGGGAATATGCGATCAGTGGTGAAGGTTTATCTTCTGCTAATTATACGATAAGTTATCAGACAGGCAAACTGACCATTTGCCCGGCCCAGCTAAAGGTTAAGGCCGAATCTATGGACAAGATCTATGGCACTGTCGATCCCACACTCAGCTATTCCGTACAGGGGCTAGTGAATGGAGATAGCCCATCAGTAATCAGCGGTGAGCTGGAGCGTAATTTTGGCGAAACGGTAGGTACTTACCCAATAAATAAGGGTAATCTCAGTGTCAGCGAAAACTATAGCTTAAGTTTCTCCGGAGGGACTTTCACTATCATGGGGCGTGAGATTGCTGAGGTTTATCCGATCAGCACCATTGCTGTTGATTGGGGATCCAGCGTAGCCGCGCTTAGCTTGCCGCAGGAGGTTTTAGTGATCACCAGTCATCAGGAGCTTATAAATATCCCGGTAAGCTGGAATACGGCTAAGCTCAATAGTCGAGCAAGCGGCAGCTATACCATTTATGGGACGCTCCAGACTCCATCGGATATGGAGCAGGAGAATCTGCCACAGGCCAAAATACAAATCACCGTATTGCCGAAGGCTAGCCCTGAAGATATCTCTCTTGGAGCTGATAGCTTTAAAGCAGATTACCATTCCTCAGAAGTGTTGATCGGGGAGGTGACCATTACAGATCCTGTGGATGATCAGCACCAGATGATTCTCATAGAGGGGGCAAATGACAATTCTTTATTTACGCTTACAGATGGCAAATTATACTGGAGCAGTGTAGAGGCACATTCTGGTAGGGAGGAATTTGTAGTGACGATTTTGGTGGTGGATGCTGCGGGGAATGAGCTTATGAAGGACTTTACCATCACCAGATTGAGAACTCCATTATCAGATATCGAGATCTTTAACACCTTTACGCCAAATGGGGATGGGGTCAACGATACTTGGCAGGTGCCTGATCTGCAATATTTCACGGGCGTTCGAGTGATGATCTTCGAAAGAAGTGGTGAGCGTTTGTTTTTCACCACTGACCCCACCAAGGGATGGGATGGAACCTACAGGGGTAAGGCGATGGCCCCAGGAGCCTATTACTGGGTCGTAGAATCCACCGAAACCTCCGAGGTACGCAAAGGTTTCCTTAACCTTCTGAGCAAATAATCCCATCACTTTATAAGAAATCAATCATGAAAAAAACATATATCTTAATACTGACCCTTTTCCTGACTGCTCCCATTTCGCTAATGGGGCAGTCAAGGAAATACATTAGCCAGTTCAGTTTTTTCCAAAGCTACTTCAACCCTGGCCTTACCGCTTATGAAGGCAGCACAGCCAGGGCTTTTGTGCGTAATCAATGGAGCGGATACGAGGGAGCTCCTAAGACAAGCTTCATCAGTGCTGAGGTAGATTTTGCGGAGGCTAAAGGCATGACTGACCCTGCCTTGGCAGGCAAAAATGCCGCAAGTTTAAACGTTTTATTTGATAGTTACGGAGCCTTCAGAGAGGCTAATATGATTTTGGCATATGCTTCCAGAGTGCGTATTACCGAAAAACACAATTTGCGACTTGGCGCTGGCATAAGCTATACCAATATCCGGCTTGATGGCAATTCTATGACCACAGAGCAGACTAATGACGAAACCCTTCAGGGCTATATAGGTTCATTTTCCAATATGCAGATCCTAGATTTTAACCTTGGTCTGGCTCTTACTCATGCCAATTATTACCTGTCCTATGCCATGCAGGGCGTTAATGGAGGCCGAATGAGCGCAGGAGATGATTTCCTGGATGGCCGCCCAGTCACCTATATCGCCCAGGCAGGATACAGAGAAGCCCTCAATAAAGATGTGGCAGTGATAGGTAATTTCTTTTATCGCGCCCAGGCAGATCTTCCCGACAATATTGAGTTTAACCTGAAGGCATTGCTGATGGATAAGCTCTGGCTCGGGCTGGGACACAGGATAGATTATGCTAATAACGTTCAGATGGGAATCGTTTTACCAAAAATGAAATTTGGATATGTATATGAGTTTCCCACCATCAAAAGCTACCTTCTTCCCTCCAGCACTCATGAATTTATGCTTACCTATTCCTTGTTTGATTCGTATGTCCGAAAAAACAGCCATGAGGTGATCATCTGGTGATCGATATTTTTCATTGAAATAATACTTCTTACCCTCTACTATTTTAGGAAAGCAGCAGCTCTATGGGCCGCTGCTTTTTTTATTTTGAAGGCTTCGAATTCTCAGCCAAGGAAAATTAATGGTGTCAAAGGAAAGATGCTTTTTTCCATATAAAACGATTTTGCGCGAGCAAAAAAACAGGGGGGATCTACTCAGAAAAGCTCTCTAGGAAAGCTCAGTAATACTCGCTAATCGGGCCTTATAATATGGGCTTCCTTGGCTCGATTTGGCTCGTGAAATCTCTAAATAAAAGCAGGCACCTTCCCTTCTTTGCCACTAGCAACTGGGCTGATTTCATCCCTGTTCCGCCTGTTCTTAGTAGGACAGAAATCGAATTTTGGCCTAGGTTTCCCCATCTCATTCTAGCGGATGAATCTTAATTTTTCTTAATTAGGAAAAGAATTTGCCGGAAATCACTCGTAAAAAAGCAGTTTCTTATAGGTCTTAATATGTTGAAATATAGGTGGTTAGATGTATTGAATAATAAGCAAGACTATTTGAACGATTATTTATAAGGCTTTGGATAGATAATATTTATTCTTGTATCATCCGAAAAAGCAAATTGCGATTTTGGGTAATGCAAGAAATAAATTAACCCTTAATACCTGTAAGAATGAATAGTATTTTTGAAGTTTTTGAATTCTTCCTTGAGACGCTCTTTCCTCGGTCCAAGAATCCTGCGATGCTCTACGCACAGCCAGCACTAATAGCGATCACACCACATACCAATATTCTATTAACAAGTCATAACCCAAGAGTATGAAAAAACAAATACTAGACAAAGGCATGGGGAAACTTCATTATAAGAAGTTGTCCCGATTGAGTTGGGGAGTAGCACTGGGATTTTCGATGGTGACCCTCAGTCCCCAGCCATCTTACTCGGCCGTTATTCCAGATATTATTTCCGAGGCTCAGGCCGCAGAGGTGACCGTCACTGGAGTTATTTTGGATGAGTTTGGAGAGCCCATGATAGGGGTAGCCATCCTCCAAAAAGACACTAGCAAGGGAGCCGTTACGGATATTGATGGACGCTTTACTTTGGAAGTAAGCGACAATGCCGTATTGATAATACGATTTATAGGGTATAAAACCCAGGAAATAGACCTCAGCCTGTCGGGCCAATCGGATCTTACGATCACGATGGAGCCGGATGTTGCCAACCTTGAAGAAGTGGTGGTAGTGGGCTTTGGTGAGCAGACCAAGCAAACCCTGGTCGGTGCAGTGGGTACCGTAAAAGGGGAGGACCTGCAGCGTGTGGGTTCTGTAAATACCATTTCGGAAGCTCTCCAGGGGGCCATGCCCGGCTTGACAGCCGTCAGCAGTGGTGGTAAGCCTGGTTCCGATGCTGCAGAGCTATTTATCCGTGGCCGTTCTTCATGGAATGGTGACTCCCAGCAGCCTTTTACCTTGGTAGATGGGGTGGAGCGGGATATCAATAACCTGGATCCTAATGAGATCGAATCCATTTCGGTATTGAAAGATGCCTCTGCCACCGCCGTGTATGGGGTAAGAGGTGCCAATGGCGTAATCCTCATCACCACCAAAAGAGGTCGAGCAGGAAAACCAACCTTTAATTTTACCAGTAATTTTGGCGTCAAACAGCCTACCGCTTCTGCTTCCAAGGCAGATTATCTGACCGCGATGGAGATGTTTAACGAGGCCGCCACCAATGATAAAAACTGGGACCAGCTGATTCCTCAGTCCACTATGGATGCCTGGAGAGAAAACTGGGATCAGAGGGGACCTTACAACCCTTACTTCCCAGAGGTCGATTGGTATGACCAGCTTCTGGGTACAGGATATGAGCAAACCTATAACCTCAATGCCCGAGGGGGTACTGAGTTTGTAAAATATTTCGTATCCCTGGGCTATAGAAACGATGGAGATGTTTACCAAACCGAGGAACAAGAAGAATATGATCCGGCATTTGGTATGAAGAAATACAACTGGAGGTCTAATTTTGACTTTGAATTGACCAAGTCCACGACTTTCAGCGTTAATTTCTCCGGAAACTACAGAACGAGAACTCAGCCAGGATACAGAATCGATGGCGGCGGGGAAGATGGCTTCGGTCAGGCACAGTTTTTTAATAAGCTCTTCCAATCTCCAGCTAACCTTTTTCCACTGACCTATGCTGATGGAACTTATGGTGATTCGCCTTCTGGAGCACACAATGTCTATATGCAGATCAACCAGGGTGGTCAGCGTACCTATAATTACTACCAGGGATTCTATGATGCGGAGTTGAAGCAAGACCTGGACTTTGTGACCAAAGGGCTGAAGGCTCGCGGAAGTGTGAGTTATACCTCTTACTCGAATTATGAGCGCCAGATTCTTCGTGGCGGTGTAGGCGGGAGTGATTCTGGTTTTGATCGAATCAGATATTATAGAGCGTACGATTATAGCAATCCTATCGAGGGGCCTAATGGGGAGATCAGCTATCCGATAAATACGGAAGTGAGATTTCCAGGTCCTAATGATCAGGAAGGCCCAGTGACCTCCAATCTTCCGACCTTATATGGTACCAATGGCTATAATCGCCGCCTGAATTATCGCTTTCAGATGGACTATAAACGCAAGTTTGGAGACCATACGCTGAGCGGTACTGCGTTGATGTGGAGACAGCAGGATGTGTCCAGAAGTGGCTACCCTAGCAAAAGAGAAGAGTGGGTAGGACGTGCCAATTATTACTATAAAGACCGATACTTATTGGAGTTTAACTCCACCTATTCAGGATCAGAGAAATTTGCTCCAGGCCTAAGATTCGGGTTCTTCCCTTCTTTTGCCACAGGTTGGGTAGCCTCTGAGGAGCCTTGGATCAAGGAAGCCACCGGCAGCTGGTTGGATTTCTTTAAAGTCAACTATTCTTACGGTGTAGTAGGTAGTGATGGCGGACCAAGATTCCAGTATGCCCAGACCTATTCCTCAGGTGGAAACATCCGCCTAGGATATGACAATGTGTCTTTTTATGGACCATTGTACCGGGAAGGAACTCCTGCAAACCCAAATTCCACCTGGGAAACCAGTACTATGCAGAACTTATCCTTCAAACTTGATATGTTGGAGCGATTGAATGTTTCTCTTGACTTCTTCATGGAAAACAGAGAGGGCATCCTTATGGAAAGAAGAACCCAGCCAGCATGGTATGGTACCTCTGATGTGGCCACAGGGAATATTGGTTCCACCAAAAACCGTGGTTATGAACTGGAGATTGGATGGAATGATAAAATCGGTGCCGATTTCTCTTATTATGTGAATTTCAATACGGCTTATGCCGAAAATAGAATTGTTTACCGTGATGATCCTCGTTTATTGAGCGATTACCTGAAGCAAGCAGGCAAGCCTATCGGCTGGGTGTCCAGACTTGTAGCAGGTGGAAATTACCAATCTCTAGATGATATCTATAATGGACCTACGCCTACTCACGGGGTGGCGCAGGGAAGCCTGGTTCCTGGAGATCTCATGTTTGTGGATTATAATGGAGATGGCATCACCGATACCAATGATCAGGTGGCCATGAAGAATGTCCAGTATCCTTGGAGGACTTATGGGTTAAACTTTGGGTTTACCTATAAGAATTTTGGGATGAATGCCTTGGTGTACGGGGTGTCGGATGTAGGCTATAATTACCCGGGCTTATTGTATTGGGATTTTGAAAGCGGTTTCATTCAGGCGCAGCCGGATGTCACCAACCGATGGACGCCAGGAACGGCCGCCACTGCCACCAAGCCTGCCTTGCACCTGTCCAATGGACATAATAACTCAGGAAGTACCTTACTGTACGAAGACGGTTCCTATGTCAGGCTGAAGAATATTGAAGTTAATTACCGCTTCAATCCGGCCTACTTGAAGCGCTTGGGACTGAAGAGTTTTCAGGTCTATGCCAATGGCAATAACCTGCTTACCTGGTCGCAGCTTTCCGATGCTCGTATAGATCCGGAAACCAGCGGTACAGGGACTTACCCGGTAGTGAAGAGGTATAATTTAGGACTTCGAGTTTCCTTCTAATCAGTAAAATTATGAGAAAAAGTAATCTATATATATTCGTCTTTTTGTTGGGATTATTTTCTTGCGAAGATTATCTCGATGTATCACCAGATTTTGGAATTACTGAAGAAGATGTCTTTTCAGAATACGAATCTGCCAGAGGATATCTGGACAACTGCTATGATGTACTCTATGATATGCATCACTGGAGATCGCAGGAATTGGACAGAACCAGCATCAGTGGCCTGTCGGATGAGGCAGCCACTTTATTTAGTGGGCCTTTGAACCAGACCATCAATACTGGCTCTTGGATCAATAAGTCTGGAACTGGTGAGATCGGTTGGGGAGGAGAGACTAATTATGAACGTGGCTCCATCATCTCCAATGCCTTCTTTGCGATTCGTGTCGCCAATAATGTGATCGAGCAGGCACCTGGGATCCCGGGTATTACCCCAGCACAGCAAAATGAGCTGATCGGTCAGGCGCATTTCTTCCGTGCCTGGTATTATTTCCAGATTATCCAGCGCTGGGGCGGTATGCCCAAGCTGGATAAGGCTTACACTCCTAATGATGACCTGGATCTACCGAGATTGACCTATTCAGAAAGCTCCGAATGGCTGATCGCAGATTTGGACATTGCCATCTCCTTATTGCCACATAGCTGGAATGAAAATGAATATGGCCGGGCAACAAAGGTCGCTGCAATGTCTGTGAAATCCATGGCTGCTCTATACGCGGCCAGCCCGCTTATGCAGAATGGCCTTAATAGCATCCAATACCTTGATTATGGTCAAGCCTGGTCCGAAAGAGCCGCTGAATATGCCAATGATGTAATCACTTATGTGAATCAAGGCACAGCAGGCACCAACTATCGCCTGATGAATGGAGAGGAATATGAGAATATTTTCTACTTCGAAGGGGTAAATGGTAGCGATGAATCACTATGGTTCAATTATAATGGAGGACGAAGAGATACCCGACGTGGACTGAGAAGTCTTTATATCCCTCAGTATTTCTCAGGAGGTACAGGGAATGATGCCACTGCCTATGCTGGGCCATCTCAGAATGTCGTGGATATGTTTGAAGTTTTAGTGGACGGAGAAGCCTATACCATCGATGACCCTAGAGCTGAGTACGACCCGCAGAATCCCTATGTCAACAGAGATCCTAGATTCTATAATAATGTGATCGTGCCTGGCGAAGCCTGGGGATTGAACAACTCAGGAAGACAGCTATATCAGGAGTTATATGTGGAAGGTAGAGATTATGATATCACCACCAGCTCGGTACATACGAGAAACAGACAGCTGTCGGGATATATGACCAAGAAGTTTATCTGGGAAGAATGCAACCAATTCCTAAACCAATTCGGCAAGTATAATATAAACCATATTTTCATCCGGGTGTCCCAAATTTATTTGGACTACGCCGAGGTGATGAATGAGGCTTACGGACCTAATAATGATCCTAAAGGATATGGTCTTACCGCTGTGCAGGCGGTGAATATGGTCAGAAACCGTGTCGGTATGCCTGATGTATCGGGTGAATTTACAGGTACTAAAGAGAGCTTTAGGGACAAAATCAGAAATGAAAGAGCTGTGGAGCTGTTCTGGGAAAACCACAGATGGCATGACCTGAGGAGATGGATGATCGCCGAAGAGGTGTTCTCCAAGCCTATCCAGGGAATCAGAGCCTACCCACCTGCGGGACATAGAAATGTGGCCGATAAGAGCAGCCTGGACTTCAGGTATGAAGTGGTCAACCTTGAGAGCGAGCAGCGTGTGTTTGGCTTAAGGTATCACTGGTATCCTGTCTCTCAGTCGGATGCCCAAAACCTGTATAATTTCCAACAAAATCCAGGTTGGTAATTTTAGACCCAAAAAATGAAAACTGAAATGAAATCATATACTCATAGAATAGTTTCACTCGTAGTGGTTCTGTTTTGCCTGTGTGCAAATGTCACAGCACAGCAAAAAAAGGCCAAGACCGAAATGAATATCAGTTCCAAGCTGGTGAATAGCAATGGTGAGCCTATCAAAAATGCCCAGATAACACTGGGAGAAGGCCTCTTGCAAACCAGCACGGATGGTCAGGGCATGTTTGCGATCAAAGCGCAGCCAAGTGGTACCCTGATGATCACCGCCCCCGGATACAAGGAGGTGGTGGTGAAGCTCAGCGAAGGAAATGTCACCAATGAAATCATCATGATCAAGGACCTGGCATTTGCCTCCAAGCGGGATATCGTGGAGCTGCCTACAGGCCTACAGACTTCTCAGCGTGAATTAGTAGGCGCCGTGGGACAGGTATCTGGTGAGGTGCTGGAAAAGCAACCTTCCATCGTATTCCAAAATGTCCTTCAAGGAAGAGTCGCAGGACTTACCGTGCGAAATAATGCCAACGGACTTGGCAATAACCTCGCTAGCTTATATGTACGAGGTATGGCCAGCACTGGTGATAATGCCGCCCTTACCATCGTCGATGGCATCGAAAGACCCATCGAATACCTCAACCCTGAGGAAATCGAAAGTGTGCAGGTCCTAAAAGATGCCAGCACCAAAATCCTCTACGGATCCAGAGCGGCCAATGGCGTGGTCATGATCACCACCAAAAGAGGTAAAGCCAATACTCGCGTGATCAAAGCTTCCGCCCAATATGGCGTCAATATGACCACCCGTATGCCGGAATACCTGAATAGCGCCCAGTATGCCCAGTTATATAATGAAGCCAGAGGGAATGATGGTCTGGATCCATTCTACTCTGATCAGGATATCCAAGGATATATCAATTCCTCAGGACCTAATGATCTTAAATACCCAAATGCTGACTATAATGACTACTTCCTGCGCTCAAGCACTCCATTCAGAAAAGCAAATATCGAATACACCGGAGGAACAGATGATGCGCAATACGCTTTGCTTCTTGGCTATGTAGGCACCGAAGGAGTCGAGAAAGTAGGCCGTACGCCTGAGCAGGATCGACTAAATATCAGAGGTAACCTGGATATTCAGGTGACCCCTTCCCTAAGTGCTTTTATCGATGGTAACGGTATTATCGAAAGCCGCTCATGGGGCAAGCTGCACCAAAATGAGGTGTTTAATGGCATCAAAACCAATCGTCCAAACGAATACCCATTTGAGATTACCGACCCCAACTTCGCTGGAGAAGACACCCAATTAGGGGTAGAGCGGATTCCACCTCTAGGCGGAAGCTACCTGCGCCCAACCAGCTTATATGGCGATATGATGTATGGGGGATTCCAGGAATACCAGTTCTTCTATGGTCAAACTAATTTTGGGATGAAACTGAAATTGGATGAAATCACCGAGGGACTGTCTGCCAAGACGGTGGTTACCTTCGACAACTACCAATATCACGCCGCCGGCCAAATCAATAATCCGGTACGCTATGAGCAGCAAACTGTGCCAGGACCTTCTGGACTGGATTCCACCGCTTATATTCAGCTGAATAATAGGATAATATCAGGAAATAGAGAGGAGTCTGGAAATAATATCAGCAGAAATCTCGGCTGGATGGCCAACCTGGATTATGATAGAACTTTCGATAAGCACTCGATAATCGCGAACCTATCTCACTTCTATTATTTCAGTGAGAATAGTGATATTCGTCAGCATACTCAAAACACTAATAGCTTCCTGCGTGCCGCCTATGGTTTTGATAATAAATTGTACTTGGAAGCCACAGGCGCAGTGATGGGAAGCAATCGCTTTTCTGGGAAAAACAAACATAAATTCTTCCCAGCTGTCGGCGCATCATGGATTGTATCCGAAGAGTCCTTCCTGAAAAGCTCGGAATCCGTGGATTTCCTTAAGCTGAAGTCCAGCTTTGGGGTAATAGGATATGATCGTGCCACCAGCTTTTACCTTTATGATACCCGATATTATAATAATGGAAGCACCGCCTTCGGCGAAAGAAATCAAAATGGCGTGCCAAGAACAGGGTTCGACAATTTTGGAAATCCTGACCTTACCTGGGAGACCTCCCGAGAGTTTAATATTGGCGTGGAAGGGATGGCCTTCAGCAATAGCCTGATGTTTGAAGTGAATTATTTCAATGAATATCGATCTAATATTATCTATGATAATCCTTCCTCGGTATTCTCCTCCATTAATGGCAGCCAAAATATCCCTCTCAACTTAGGTGAAGTATCTAATCAAGGGATGGATGCTAGCATAAACTGGTTCAACACCACCAAGGATTTTACCTATAATATTGGAGGAAATATCCTTTTGGTGAAAAATAAACTGGAGCAAATCGACCAGGTAAACTACCCTGACGAAAACCTAAATCAAGTAGGACATTCCTCTGATGCGATCTTCGGACTGGTGGACAATGGCCTTTTCAGAGACCAAGCCGCTGTGGATGCCGCTCCGGCTCAGTCACTGGGCAAGTATGGGGTAGGTAATATCGCCTATCAGGATGTAAACGGGGATAATGTTATTGATACCCGCGATGCAACGGTGATCGGTAATGCATTCCCAAGAACCACCTTAGGGATTAACCTGGATGTGAAATATAAGCGCTTTGGGTTATTCATCCTGGGTACCGCAGAGCTGGGAGTGGATCAGATGCTGAGTAATTCTTACTACAGAAATGACGGGGAGGAAAAATATTCTGCCTATACCCTTGATCGCTTTCATCCTGTAAACAACCCTTCAGGAACAGGTCCCGCACTGACCACTTACCAGAATATTAATGATTTCAGAAACTCTACTTATTGGTTAAGTGATGCTTCATTCTTCAGAATGAAAAATGTGGAATTAAGCTATTCCGTTTCCAACGGCTCCTGGGTAGTCAAAAACGTGAAATTCTATGTGAGGGGCACCAACCTATTTGTGCTCTCTAAGATCAAGGAACTCGATCCAGAGGTGATCAATGCAGGGGTGGACAATTATCCTGTATTCAGAACGGTAACTGGTGGTGTATCTGTAAGCTTCTAAATCCAAAAGAAAATGAAATCAAGAAATAACTATATAAAAATAGCATTGTATTCATGTCTGCTGGGCGCAAGTACTTCCTGTAATATGGAATTGGAGCCTGTACTGGACAATACCTATGGGGACGAATTTGCCTTTGGGCTTCCCGAAAGGACAGAAGGCTTCCTTATGAACGCCTATGCGAATATTCCTGCCAACTTCTCCATCGAGAATGGCGGAGATTTCCTGGACGTGGCCACGGATAATGCCGTCACCAGTGCCTTTGGTAGTGGACTATATTCCTATAGCACGGGTGCAGTGAGTCCTGCTTCCAGCCCTATCGGGAACTGGGACAATGCCTACAATCAGTTTAGAAATATCCATATTTTCCTGGAAAATGGCTTAGGGGACAATGTCATTTATGATCTTGTGGATCCCGATGCCGATATGGCCAAGAGAATAAACCTCAAAGGAGAAGCATTTTACCTTCGTGCCTGGTGGGGATTCACCCTGCTGCAGCAGTTTGGCGGTAAAGCTAATAATGGTGAAGCCCTTGGCTATCCAATTGTTCTTTCTTCACTTACTTTTGAGGAAGCGGCGCAGCTGGATCAGGTGGAGCGAAATACCTATGAGGAATGTGTCGATCAGATCATTACTGATCTAGATTCAGCCATGTTTTATCTTCCAGAGGTATATTCAGGAAGCAACCCTATCCTTGGCGATCAGCAGATTGGTAGAGCAGATCAGCAAACCGCCCTTGCCTTAAAGGCCCGCGTAGGCGTATATGCTGCTAGCCCAGCGACCCAGTCCAACGAAATTACCGCCATCAATGGCATGGGAGATTTTACGGTATTGGACGTGGCTACCTATGAGGCGAAATGGGTGACAGCGGCTCAGTATGCGCAGGAAGCAATCGAAAATATCGGTAATTTCTCTAGCCTTAAGACGGCCGACTTTAATAGCTCGACCACTCCATCGGAGTTTGTTTGGAGAAAATACCAGAATAATAGAGACCTAGAGAATAAGAATTATCCGATTTCTGAGTTTGGCGATGCGAGGACGAGCCCTTCCCAAAACCTGGTGGAGGCTTTCCCAATGCGTAATGGCTTCCCCATCGATGATCCCAGATCCGGTTACGATCCAGAAAATCCTTATCAAAATAGAGACCCTCGATTGGCTTTGACCATATTTTATAATGGCCAGCAGCTCAATGGTTCTGCATTGCAAACCTATGAAGGCGGAAAAGACTCCAAGTCTGTCAATCAAAGAAACACACGAACAGGCTATTACCTGAGAAAGTGGCTTTCGGTACAGAATGGCCTACTGGATCCTATCAGCCCTAGTAATGATCACCATTATCATGCACTGCTGAGAAGAACAGAGATTTACCTGAATTTCGCGGAAGCATCCAACGAAGCTTTTGGGCCTACCGTCGTGGGCGCAGATATGTCCCAGTCTGCTGTGGACGTAATCAAGTCCATCCGCTCTGCCGCCGGGATCAATGACGCTGGCTATGTGGATGAGGTGGCCGCACAGGGTAAAGAAGCTTTCAGAGATTTCATTCAGAATGAAAGAAGGCTGGAACTGGCATTCGAAAACCAACGCTTCTATGATATGAGAAGATGGGTGATGCCGCTAGACGAAGACATCCTGGGAGTGAAAATCGAGAGAAATGCCGATGGCGAACTATCGTTTGAAGAGACCTTGGTGGAGCAGCGTAATTTTGATGCCATCAAATATTACTATAATCCGATCCCTTATGACGAGATGTCTAAAAGCCCTCAATTGATCAATAACCTTGGTTGGTAATCAAAAACAGCAAAATGATGAAGATAAATAATATAATTTTAGGAGTTGCCTTACTGGCGGGTGGACTGATGTCCTGCGAGCCTTATGAGGATTATATAGAGGATTTTGACTATACCATTGTTTATTTTGGCAGTCAGAAGCCCCTCAGGACCATCGTCGCTTATGACGAGATGGAGTTTAAGGTGGGCGTGGCCATGGGTGGTAAGCGTACCAGCGAAGTGCAGGAATATGCAGACTTTGTGGTCGATCCTAGCCTGCTGGAAGATGAGGCTTTTACTGGCGGTAATGAGTTTGTGCTCCTTCCCGAAAGCTATTATACCCTCAGCGATGACAGCCGGATGCTCATCCCTGCTGGCAAATATATCGGCGATATCACCGTGAGCCTAAACAGGGAGAATTTTACCAATGATCCCGACGCCACCTCCAATACCTATGCGCTTCCCATCAGGATCACTGCTTCTTCCCTGGATTCTATAGCCTCGGGAAGCTATGATGACCTCGGGAATGTCATTAACCCACCAAAAAACTATACCATTTTGGTGGTCAAATATATCAGTCCTTACAGTGGTACTTATTACCACAAAGGAGCGCAGGTAGAACTGGATGAAAACGGTGAAGTGGTCAATGAAGTGGTGTATAACAATCAGGATCTGATCAAAAACGCCACTTGGAATCTGAGCACTATCACTAGAAATCAGGTATTGACGCCACAAGTAGGAAACAATCAGTCAGGATCCATCATCCTGACCGTGGATGAAGACAGCAATCTGGTGAGCATAAGTACCGAAGATGATCAGATCCAGGATCTGCAGGGTCAAGGAACTTACTCCGAAGATGAAAGTGCTTTTTATATCGAGTATTCGTTCATGAAAAATGAAGCGGATTACCTCGTCAAAGATACTTTAATAATCCGTCAGGCTCCTGAGCTTGATTTGGGTTTTGAAGAATGGTAAAACCGGGTTTATGTAAAATGGTAGAAAGGCGGTGATTTTCATCGCCTTTCTTTTCTTCATTTTAGGTATTCATGATCATTTCTTAAAGTATCCGAACTATGAGATTATATCAAAGGCTTTACAGGACCATTCTGCTCCTGGCTGGATCATTATGCGCCGTTCATATGGCCACAGCTGCATCTACCAGCGCCGTGAAAGTGGACATCCCCACTGAGGACAGGCCCAATATCCTGTTTTTGGTGATAGAAGATACCTCTCCCTATCTTTTGCCTGCCTACGGCAATAGCGCTATATCCACTCCAAACATTGATTTCTTAGCAGAAAATGGCTTGGTATTCGACAATGTGTTTTCCAATGCTCCCTATTGTTCCCCGGCCAGATCCTCATTGATCGCGGGAAGTTATGCCACCACCTATGGGACTGATTGGCATAGGAATAATATGATTGTTCCTCAGGAATATTTTTTTCCTCAGTACCTCAAAGAGGCTGGCTACTATACTGTCAATGCGGGAAAGACCGATTATAATATCACCAAAGCGGTGCAGAAGGAGTTTTACCCCAAAACCTGGGATGGGCTGAGTGGCTATAGAAGCGATGATGGCCAAAAGCCCAATGCGAGCTATAACAATGCAAAACGAGGCGACAAGCCATTTTTTGCCCAATTCAACAATCACACCACCCATATGAGCCGCATGACTTCCGTGACGGTGAAGGCTCGCGAAGCTTCACGCCTGGACCTGAATGCGCTGCAATTGCCACCTCATCTGCCAGATCTACCAGAGGTAAGGGCCGATTATGCCCTGCACCTGGAGGGAGTGGAGGACGCTGATGCCTGGGTAGGGAGTTTCCTGGATGACCTGCGGGAAAGAGATTTGCTCGATAATACCATCATCTTTTTCTTCTCCGACCATGGTGGATGCCTTCCCAGAGGTAAGGCCTTTCCCTTCGAGTCTGGCATGAAGCCAGGACTGATCGTATATGCACCCGAAAAGTGGCAGCATCTCCTGCCCGGCAGCCCTGGTACGCACAGTCGCCAATTGGTGGAGTTTGTGGATTTTGGCCCTACGCTCATCAGCCTGGCGGGGGCGGAGCTCCCTGATCATCTCCAGGGGAAGCCCTTTATGGGGCCTGCGGCAATAAAAAGGAAGTATGCCCATGCCTTCAGAACCAATTCTGAGGACCATTTCGACCCTTCCAGAGTGGTGGCCGACGAGCAATATTTCTACCTCAAAAATTATACACCTTATAAGCGTCATGGTCTCAAGCAATCCTTTCAGTGGGGTATGCCCGCTCAGCAGGCGTGGGATGATTATTTCTACCAGGGTGGAGCCATCGACCCCTTTCGCTCTTATTACGAGGTGAAGGCGCAGGAGTATCTTTTTGATATGTCCCGGGATCCTTCAGGCATAGTCAACCTCGCCGATAGCCCGGAGCACCAGTCCAAATTACAGGAACTTAGAGCCGAGACAGCACGGCATATTCAGGAATCCGGAGACCTGGGATTCTTCCCTAGAGATATTAGGGATGCCTTCACCGATGAGGGGATTTCACTTTACGAATGGGTGAAAAACAGCGATTATCCTTTGGCGGAGCTGCATCGATTGGTGGAGAAATCCGCTGCACCGACCCAGAAGGACCTCCCGGACTTGCTGAGCTACCTGAAGCATGAGCGGCCGGAGTTCCGCTGGTGGGCTTATTCCGGGATAGCCTATCTGGCGTCTCAGTCGGAGCTTCACTTAGATACCTCAGGATTATTAACTGCCGCTAAGGAGGAGACTCTCGGAAGCTTGCAGGCGATAGCAGGGGAGACCCTTGTTTATTTGGGACAAAAGGAAGGCCTCGAGCTACTGATTTCTTCCTGCCAATCAGGGAACACCTTTGCGGGTAGTTCGCTGGAGAATATTGGAGACCTCGCCTTGCCCGCTGTGGAGGAGATAAAGGACCTGGCCTCTTCGGCTAAGTCAAATCGAATCCGCTTTCAGGCTAGAAGCATTCTCATTGACTTTGGGATGATGGACATGGAGGAGCTTTATGGTGCTCAAGACATCGAAGGATTTCTAAAAGGCCATTTCCACAGAGTTAGCCACCCTTCACCTACTTTACCTTGATTATAAACCAGTAAAAACTATTATGTATAGATCAATAAGCCTTTTCTTCTTTTTACTATTAGCAGGGTTTTCCCCCGCTATAGGTCAAGAAACCCTACCTGGCAGCCTGGAAGTAAACACCTCCGAGGGGCATGAGCTGGTACTGGGTTCCAGTGGATTTAATGTACGGATAGCCGATAAAGTGTGGAGCTATACCCACCCCGAATTCCGGGAAGCCGTCCACACCCTCAAGCCCGGATGGTTGAGGTATTTTTCGGGAACCATGGGTGACGCATTTAGCTCTGCCACGGGGATGTACAATTTGGATTATGCCATGATGATGGACCACGCCAGCCAGTATTATCGTGGCAATCGGTTCCTTGAAGTGAAGGGACCGCACCGTATTATTGACTTGTACCACCTGCTGGGTGAGGTGCAGGGCAAGTTGGTGATCACCATCAATGGTTTCACGGAAACTCCCGAGATGACCCGTGCCTTGGCCCGGTTTTGCAAGGATAATAATATCGTGGTGGACGTATGGCAGTTTTGTAATGAACCTTATTTCTACGTGCCCAACAGAAGCCGGTATTGGTGGAATGATGGCTATGACTATGCCCAAAAAATGAAACCGCATGCGGAAGCCATCCAAGAAGTCTATCCAGATGCTAAGCTAGCCCTAAACTTTACCTGGGATGGTATTTGGGATTTTATGAAAGAAATAAATCAGTATCAGGTCGAAAAAGGAGCCTATTGGAATGTATTCAGTAAGCACTCTTATGCCCCTCATGTGGGAGGTAAGGAGTCTTTTGATCAGGCAATGAGGCGTGCCAATACCAAGGTGATCGAAGCCACCACAGATGAGGCTATGGCCGAAATTGAGGAGTACACCGCTGAGGGAATCCCTATGCTCATCACCGAGTTTGGCGTCTGGAATGCACCACTCAACGGGATCTTCTCAGGGATCTATAATGCAGAATATACCCTGCGTCAGCTAGCCCATCCCAATGCCTTCCTGATCGGCTCCCACGAGGTGAGTAATAAGATTCGCCCAGCCACCAATAGGAATGAGCTGATCGAAGAAGCCTATAGAGATCAGAGACCCATCGATACGGATACCATCATGAGTGGAACCTATCAGGATGAAGAAGGCAAAGGGCTTCAACTCATTCATATGGCCACCAATAATTCTAAAAGGATATCCCCCGTCAACGTGACAGGTGCCCGGAAGGTGCCAGGCTTGGGAGAGCCTGTGGAATCGGTATATGCGAGCTACTTCGAAGGAATCAATGGAGAAGACTACCTAGCCATCACCAACCGATCCGGCGAAGCCTATGCTTTTGACTTGAAAATCGATGGACAATCTCCTTCTTTTGACTTTGACCAAAGCTATATATGGTCAGCCGTCGCGGAGAATAAGAATGTACCCATAGAAAATGAAAAATATAAGGGCAATACAGTTACCGTGAAGCCCTATTCCGTGAGCTTGGTGAAATGGAAGAATGGCAGGAACCCTTCTGCGGAGCCTTCCCGAATTTATAATTCTACCATCACCGATAAGGGAATAAACCTGGAATGGTGGAAGCGCGAAATGGCCGACGCCTATGAAATTGCGATCACCGATAAGGCGGGTAAGGTGAAGACCATCCGCACCCAAGACACCCAGGCCTCAATAAACTCCCTGGAGCAGGGACAGGATTATAGTTTTGAGGTGTATGCGATATATGGTGATGAGAAGAGTGAGGCGTCTAATAAGGTAATGGAGAAATTTGAAAAACCTTCAGCCCCTAAGATCTTCAAAATCAGCCAGCGAGATAAAAGCCTTACCCTTTACTGGGAAAGTGCCACTGGGGCAGATGGCTATCAGGTGACCGTGGCCGCTGTAGATGGCGGATTTTCCAAAACCTATGATGCTAAAAATGTCTTCGGATACCGCGTGACGGGATTGGACTATGATCAGGACTATAAGGTCAGCCTCAAAGCTTATAATGGTCTGGGAGAAACAGAAGCTATAAACAGTGAATCGATCATGCTCAATGAGCAATATCCAATTCCTGCAAGGAATATTTCTGCCACAGAGACGATGGATGGCAAGGTGTACCTGGAGTGGATCGTGCAGGATACTGTGCACCAGGACGTACGCTATAACCTCTACAAGGGCTCGGAACCTCATCAGTTTGAGCGATATGCGGAGAATATCGAAGGCAACCATTTTATCGATGATGCGCCTTTGGATGGGGATTATTTCTATACGGTAAAAGCCGTAAATCAGGCCGGCGAGACGGCTTATTATCCGAATATCGCCACCGTAATCAAAAGAAACCCTGCCTATTCTATCTATATTGACCGCATAGAAAATAAGGAGGAGGGAATCACGATTTATGTAAAATCGGAGAATTTACAACTTAATAAGCCGGGGAGCTTTGGGGTGAAGCTGAATGATGTGTCATTTCTGAATTTGGAAGAAATGGCTTTTAAGGCCACTGAATCCCCAAAAAACGGTGAATACTCCGTGCATATCCCATGGAGCGAGCTGGATCCTAAGCGCAGCTACTTCGTGAAGGCCTATGCAAAATATAAAAATAAAGAGATAATCTCACTTCCTCCTTTTCAGCGACTTACAGGGAGAGGTCGATAAATGGAGGAATAGAATAAGTCTGATTGAATTTAGGTAATCTTTTAAACGCCCAATACTTAATATTGGGCGTTTTTTTTGTAATTTCAAATCTGCATTAACCTAAGAAAAGCCTTAAATGATTGCCTTCCAAAAGATTAAACGAATAGCGTTAGGTTTAATTTTTATTCCACTCCTTTTTTCATTCGTGCCTAAGGAGAGGTATATGCTCGAATACAGCTATATCTCTGCTGAGCAGGGCTTGGATACGGATGAGTGTAACTTCTCCTATCAGGATCAGGAGGGCTATATCTGGATAGGAACCAATGAGGGCCTGTTCAGGTATGATGGCTATGATATCCTCAGTTTTGACAATATTATCCATGATAATAGCCTTTCTCAAATCAAATTTTTCGACGCAGTGGAGGGGGATGACAATAAGGTTTGGTTTGCGACTTCTGCTGGCATGCTGTCCTTTGATAAGGTCAATAATAAAGCTGAATTCCTCATTCAACCCCAGGGAGCCGGATATTCTTTAAAGCAGGGTTTTGCAAGTTTAAGCCGTGACAAATCCGGTAAAATATGGTTTGGCGGTGTTGCAGGGGTGTTTTCCTATGATCCCACCTCCCAGCAGTTTCAGCGGTTTCTTGGTGAATATAATGGCAAGACCGTCCGGCCAAATGTACGCGATCTCGTCATCGATGCCGAGGGGAATATCTGGGTAGCCACCTGGGGACAGGGATTGGGCTTGGTGGACCAGCAAGCGGGAGTGTATAAAGTAATGAAGTTCTTTGACCGGGGCCCTAATCCCAGCAAGTACAATACATTATTTGCCCTTCATATTGATAAAAAAAATAACCTATGGGTGGGCACCTGGGATGATGGCCTCTATGTCCTCGATATCAATGATGCCAGGGAACCGATTATCCTTGACTGGTTTGGTAGGGAAGAAAAAACGACGAATAGCCTGATCGGCAATATCATTTATGATATCAATGAGGATAAAAATGGCGCCATATGGATCGGCACTCCCTACGGGGTGAGCGTCCTTCAAAACTGGGGAAGCGCCAATAAAAGCTTCAATAACTATAGCTCAGCCCCTAAAAAGAACTCCCTCAATAATAACGAGGTCAGAGGTGTATTTAGGGATCATACCGGCATCATGTGGCTGGCAACACAGGGTGGAGGGATCAATAAAATTAAGATCATAGATCAGAATTATACCACCTACCTCATCACCCCTGTGGACTCGCTGAAAAAGAGCCAATCCATCAATAGCTTTACGATGGATCCTCAAAATCGACTCCTGGTGGGCGTACAGAGTTTGGGATTTGGCGTATATGACCTGAAGCGACAAGTGTTTCATCATTTTACCAATTTCCCGGAATATAAACCGCTGGAAGAATTGAATATCAATACCGTAAAAAGCTTCATCTGGGATCGTAAAGGCGTGATGTGGCTAGGCACTCGCTATCGTGGACTGATCAAGTATGACCCCAAAACCAAAGATTATTATAGCATAAGCAATGACTTTGACCATGATGCCTATTCGCTGCGCACCATCGAAAAGCTGTCTCTTGATACCAATAACAACCTTTGGCTGATCTCTGAAGGGAACCTTTATCATATTGTTCAGGGCGATGGAAGCAAGTTTGACGATTTCGCGGTTCATAATATTGCCATTACACAAATGGATGAGGACGCTCCCAGATCCAGGCCTATCGATTTTGATATCGATGAGCGGGGGATATTATATTTAGGTATGTCCAATGGCGAGATCCTTAAATCCAGCCTCAGCATCTATGAGGAGGGCGAGCTTACCTTCACCAAAATCTCCATGTATGGCCATAATAATATGGTGCATTCCATCTATACGACGGGCGACCAGCTATGGGTGGGGGGTGAAAATGGCATTCAGCGCTACCAAATTGGTGAATCTGACCGCTATATAGGAAGCTACCTGTCAGAAATCCGAAACCTTAAGATCTCCTCGATGGTAAGAGACAGGAACCGGCTGCTGGCCTTATCCAATAGAGGCGTGGTCGCTCTGGATATTGGAGAGGAGGAAGAGGGCTTAAACATTCTCTCTTCTGATGAGGGCTTGCAAGGCAATGTCTTCATCAAAGGGGCGCTGTACAAGAATGACAATAGGATTTATGTGGGCGGCCATAATGGCTTCAATGTGCTAAACACCCGGAATCTGGTCTTTGACCATTCTGAGCCCAAGGTAAATTTAATAAGCATTGGCAGTGAGGATCGGGAAATATATAATGTGGATCAGTTCACCGAGGATAAGCCCTTTGTGGTCAAATACAACGATAATGCCATCACTATTTCCTTTGCGGCCCTCGATCTGAGAAATCCCGATGACCTCTATTATGCCTATAAGATGGACGGTCTGGATGATGAATGGAATTATGTGTCCTCCAATAACCGAACCGCCACCTATGTAAACCTGAAGCCTGGCGACTATTCTTTTATGGTAAAATCTACCAATGCCCGAGGGAAATGGGCTTTGCAACACACGACTTTACCCATCTATGTACAGACGGCTCCCTATCTGACCTGGTGGGCTTATTTGATATATTCGATCATCCTATTGGGGATTTTATACGTGATTTTTGTGATGTACAGGAGACAAGCCAGGGCCAAGGAGGATTTACGAATCCAGTCTGTGGAACGATCAAAATCCGAAAAATTAAATCAATTCAAACTGCAGTTTTTTACTAACCTAAGTCATGAACTGCTGACTCCGCTATCAGTGCTGATGATCATTGCTCAAAAATGGCGCTTCAGTGCCTCCAAAGAGTCAGAAAAAGAAGTGCGGATATTGAATAGCAATGTCAATAAACTCCATGAGCATATTAAGCAAATGCTGCATTTCAGGAAGGCTGAGACAGGGAATATGATCCTCAACCTGCAGGATTTTTCCTTCAACCACCTCTTGGAGGAGATATTAGAAAACTACCAGGTGGTGGCCGCAGATAAGGGCGTACGCCTGGACTATGCTGTGCAGGAGAATATTTCCGGTAAGATGGACCGGGAAAAACTGGAGATGTGCTTAAACAACCTGCTCTCAAATGCTATAAAATACACCCCAAAGGGTGGCTTGGTAAACCTGGAGGCAATTCAACAGGAGGCCGGTGGGGCCAGGTCATTGTATATAAAGGTGACCGATACGGGCAGGGGGATTCCTAAGGAACACCTGGACAAGATCTTCAACCGATTTTATAGGCTTTCTGCCATCAATCATTTTGAAGATGGCCTGGGGATCGGCCTGGCGCTCACCCAGCACCTGATCGCCCTCCAGGGAGGCCAGATTATGGTGGATAGTGTGGAAGGGGAGGGCACCTCCTTTGAGTTGACAATACCTCTTTCCACCACAGACAATTCCCTCATACCTTCTACCCAGATAAGCTTTCCGGAGGAGGAAGAAATCGAGTCCATTGAGCGGAGGAGCAGGAAGCAGCTGAACCCCTTCACGGATATCAAATACTCTGGTAAGAAACTCCTATTGGTGGAGGATAACCCGGACTTCCTGGTGCTGATGGAGACTTATTTGAGTCTTTATTATAAGGTGATCACGGCTCAGACTGGTACAGAAGCGCTAGAATTGGCGAATAATAACGATATAGACCTGATCGTATCGGATTTGATGGTGCCGGAGATGGACGGTTTTGAGCTTTGCAAAAAGATCAAATCGGATGTCAATACCAGTCATATCCCATTTGTGATTGTCACCGCCAGAACCGAAGACCAGGATCGACTGATCGGATATGAGGCAGGAGCAGATTCTTATCTCACCAAACCGATTAACTTTGAGGTACTTATATACCGACTGGAAGCCTTGCTGAAAAGCCGTGAAAAAGTACATGCCGACTTCAATACCGGGGCTTTTCTGGAACCTAAGAAAATCGTAAACTCTTCCATCGATGAGGAATTCCTGATGAAGGCCAAGGAGATTGTGGAAAATAATATTTCCGAAACAGAGTTTTCGGTGAAGTTACTTTGTGAAGATTTGGGCATGAGCAACTCCATGTTTTACCGTAAGATCAAGGGAATCCTGGACATTACCCCTAACGAATTTATCAAAAATATAAGGCTGCGCCGTGCGGCTCAGCTTCTGGAAGAGAAAGAAATTAATATTTCCGAGGTCGCTTATATGACAGGGTTTAATGACCTGAGCTATTTCGGAGTATGCTTTAAAAAGCAATATGGCAAATCCCCCAGCACCTTTCAAAAGGAGTTTTTGGGTGCCGAAGAAAGTAATAGTCTCAATTGATAGGCGGAAATTCACCAGAAATAAGCCTCTAAATAATGGATAAGCCATACATAAAGGGCTTATAGAGCTATTGAAAATTTGTTTTTGACCTATAATTCTGCATGTTTTTATGAGCTAACTGGTTGATTATTAGCGACGTTTTATGTTTAAATGATATTTCATAGTAATTGAATGGATATTAAGAATGCGCTAAGCAATGAACTATTAGTTTTGATTGATTAACAATTTAATTTAAAACCTACCATGAAATATTCTTGGAAAAATAGTGCTACTCAAATTGTCTTGGCGATTTCCGCTGGGCTGTTTCTAGCCTCTTGCGGCGGAGAGACCAAAACAGAGACAGCAGAAGAGGTAAAGAAACCCAATATAATTTATATCCTGGCCGATGATATGGGCTATGCTGATATAGGCGCCTATGGACAGGATAAAATTGAGACACCAAACTTGGACGCTATGGCCAAGTCAGGGATCAAATTTCTGAATCATTATACCGGGAGCACGGTATGCGCTCCTTCTCGATCGGCTTTGCTGACGGGATTGCATACAGGGCATACCCCTATTCGGGGAAATAAAGAATATCAGCCTGAGGGACAGCAAGCGATGCCTGATTCGGTGTTTACCATCGGCAAAATGATGCAGGATGCAGGCTATATCACAGGTACCTTTGGGAAGTGGGGACTTGGTTTTGTGGGAACCACTGGAGATCCTCTAAACCAAGGGATGGATTATTTCTATGGGTATAATTGCCAACGTCAAGCCCACCGATATTACCCTGATTACCTATGGGAAAATGACAAGAAGGTCATCCTTGATGGCAATGGCTGGCAGCATAAACAAACCTATGCTCAGGATGTGATCCATGAGAAAACCCTGGCATTCATTGATGAAAATAAAGACAAGCCGTTTTTTATGTATGTACCGCTGGTGGCTCCTCATGCTGAGCTAGCCACGCCAGACACGGCCACCGTCAATAAATACCGAAAAAGATACGGCAGCGAGAAGCCGTATATTGGAAAAACCGGAGCCGACTATGGTGATGACCTGGTCATCGGCATGTACCAGTCTCAGGAATATCCTCGCGCTACCTATGCCACCATGGTGGAGACCATCGATCGATATGTAGGTGAGATCATGGCGAAGCTGGAGGAGAATGGCCTGGCGGAAAATACAATCATCATGTTTGCCTCTGATAATGGCCCTCACCGCGAAGGAGGAAACGACCCCGATTTCTTTGACTCCAATAATGGCTTCAGAGGCTATAAAAGAGATCTCTATGATGGCGGTATCCGTACAGCCTTTATGGTGAAGTGGCCAGGGAAGATCAAGGCAGGTGCTCAGACCGACCATGTATCAGCATTCTGGGATTTGCTGCCTACATTGGCTGATATCATCGATTATGAAAACCTTCCATCCGTAGATGGGGTATCTTTCCTTCCTACGCTTTTGGGTGAGTCCACCCAGCCTCAGCATGATTTCCTTTATTGGGAGTTTGTGGAGCAAGGTGGCAAGCAAGCCGTGCGTAAAGGAGACTGGAAAGGAGTGAAATTGAAGGTGAGAGACAATAAAAATGCTCCTTTGGAACTCTATAACCTCAAAAACGATCCGGGAGAAACCAATAATGTGGCTGATCAGCACCCTGAAATGGTGCAGGAATTGGAGAATTTAATTCAATCCAGCCATACTACTAACCCTATTTTCCCTCTGTTCAAAAACGAGGGCGAGGAAGATAAAGATCTATTTTTAGTCAAATAAAGCAACTCCTCTCATGAACAGATATTATTATTTACTTTTATTCCTTTTTGGAATAAAGGCAGGGGAGATCTCTGCCCAAACTCAAGCAAAAGATTACGAAAATCCGGCAATGGTGGGGAGCAATAAAGTGGCTCCCCATGCTTTCTATCTTCCTTATGATGGAGTGGAGAAGGCCATGGAAGGGAATAGCGAATCCAGCTCCCTGATCATGAGCCTCAATGGCAGCTGGGACTATAAATGGGCACTCAATCCTGATCAGAGCCCCAAAGGTTTCTTTGAGACCGATTATAGCCTGGAGGATTGGGATAAAATCGAAGTTCCAGGAAATACCGAAATGCAGGGCTTTGATGTGCCTATTTACCTGAACCATCCCTATGAGTTTACCCGCAAACCGGCACCCCCACATATCCCTCAGGACTGGAATCCTGTAGGATCCTATAAACGAAAATTTACCCTTCCTACAAACTGGGATGGCAATAGAGTCCTGATCCATTTTGGAGCCGTAAAATCTGCTTTCTACCTATGGATCAATGGCCAGAAAGTAGGCTATTCGCAAGGTTCTAAAACCCCTGCCGAATGGGATATTACCGACTATCTGGTGGAAGGCGAAAATGACCTTGCCCTTCAGGTATTTCGCTTTTCGGATGGCTCCTATCTGGAAGGTCAGGATTTTTGGCGACTCAGCGGCATAGAAAGAGACGTATTCCTATACAGCAGCCCCAAAGCGCATATTGCCGATTTTACGATCCATGCAGGACTGGATAAGGACTATGTTCAAGGAGAATTCTCCATGGACATCCTAATGAAAAACACCGGCTCCACCGATAAAGGAAGCCTAAAAGTCAGACTTCTCGACGCGCGATCTAAGCTTGTGGGCGAGCCATGGACCTTGGATTATAAGCTTTCAAAAAATAAAGAGCAAGCACTAAGCCTGTCGGCAAGTATCGATCAGGTGAAGAAATGGTCTTCCGAAACCCCCTATCTATACCAGGTGCTGGTGGAGCAATATGATGCCCAAGGGGAGCTTCTTCAGGTGATCAACCAGAAGGTAGGATTCCGAACGGTAGAAATAAAAAATGCTCAATTGCTGGTAAACGGTGAAGCCATCCTCGTGAAAGGCGTCAACCGCCATGAGCATGACCCAAATACCGGCCACTATATCTCCAAAGAAGTGATGGAGCAGGATGTGAAGCTTATGAAGCAGCTGAATATCAATGCGGTAAGGACAGCGCACTACCCCAATGACCCCTATTGGTATGCCCTCTGCGACCAGTATGGCTTGTTTGTGGTGGATGAAGCCAATATCGAGTCCCATGCGATGGGAGCGGCAAAGCAACGCGAATATGACCATGAGGCTCATATCTCCAATGATCCCGAATGGGAACTGGCGCATCTGGACCGTGTGGAAAGAATGTACCATAGAGATAAGAATCATCCCTCAGTGATCATCTGGTCTCTGGGTAATGAGGCGGGAGATGGAATGAATTTTATCAAGGCCTATGACTGGCTCAAAGCTATCGACAGCCGCCCGGTGCAGTTTGAACAAGCCAACCTAAAGCCGCATACGGATATTTTTGCGCCCATGTATATCTCCATGGAGCTGATGAAAAACTATGCCATCCAAGCCAATATTTACCGTCCCCTCATCCAATGTGAATATGCCCACGCTATGGGGAATAGCTTAGGGAATTTTCAGGATTATTGGGACCTGATAGAGCTTTATCCTGCCCTCCAGGGAGGATTTGTCTGGGACTGGGTGGATCAGGCTTTCTATAAGGAAACCGAAGCAGGAGAACAATACTTCGCCTTTGGAGGTGATTTTGGTTCGGATACCCTGCGGAATGATAATAATTTCTGTATCAATGGCCTGATAAGTGCCGATCGAGAGCTAAACCCTCATGCCCATGAGCTGAAGAAGGTTTATCAAAACTTTAAATTGGAAGAATTTGATCTTCAGCAAGGGCATTTTGCCGTGATGAATGAGAATTTCTTCAAAAGCTATGATAAGGAAGTGCTGAAGTGGGAAGTAATGGAAAATGGTACTGCTATCCTCAGCGGTGAGATGGCCATGAATATGGCGCCTCAGGTGAGAGAATTGCTTACTTTACCATTGGACTTTCAGCAGATTCCGGGCAGAGAATATATACTGAATACCTATTTGGTTTCCCCAGAGGAGACCGACTGGTCAGAGGCAGGGCATGTCCTTGGCAAAGAACAGTTTCTCTATCCCATTATCCCTTCACAAGCCGATAAGTCGCAGACTGCAGGAAGCTTGGTATTCCGCCAATCCGGAGAAATCCTGACCTTTTCGGGGGAAGATTTCCAAGTGGAGTTTGACCGGTCTATGGGAGAGTTGACCTCAATACAGATCGAGGGTTCCGAACTGATAGCCACTGGGCTGCGGCCTGACTTCTGGAGGTCGCCAGTGGATAATGATTTTGGAAATGGCATGGTGAAGAGAGAAGGAGTCTGGAAAGAGGCCGGCAGCAAGAAAGTCGTGGAGCGCGTGGAGGTAGAAAAACTCTCCGAAACGGCCTACCAGCTGCGGGTATTTAACCTCATTCCCGAAGTGGAATCACGCTTCAATACCAGCTATACTATCAATAGTGCTGGAGAAATCTTAGTGGAAAATGCCTTCCTTGTCGCTCCTCATATTAAGATTCCTGAATTACCTCGCTTGGGCATGCAGATGCAGTTAATGAAACAATATGACCAAGTGGAATGGTACGGAAGAGGGCCTTATGAGAATTATATTGACAGGAAAACTTCCGCTTTCATTGGAAGCTATCAATCGACAGTGGATGAATTATTATTCGCTTATGTGAGACCTCAGGAAAACGGCTATAGGACAGAGACCCGGGCACTAAAAATGACGAATCAGCAGGGTAAAGGGATGCTGGTCCTTGGCCTGCCACATCTATCCTGGAATGCCTCATTCTATGACCGGGATTCGTATAGCCAACAGAAGAAAATGGACATCAGGCATACGGTGGATATGAAGCGAAAAGACCGAATATTCCTCAACCTCGATTATATGCAGATGGGAGTGGGCGGTGATAATAGCTGGAGGGATTTGCCTCATACAGAATATAGAATTCAGCCTCATGATCATTTTTATGCTTTTACTATTAGATTGCTGAAAGAAAATGGTGAACTTGGTACCTTCCTTAAGCAGGAAGAAATGACGAATAACCCTAGGCCTATCAACTCACTTATCAGCAATTATTATTATGAAAAGTAAAATTTCAAGCTATTTCCTTCTTGCGCTAAGCCTAGCCTATTACAGCTGTGCCGGAACACAGAGCAAGCAGGAGGTGGCGGAAGAGAAGCTGAATGTTATTTTGATCAATGTCGATGACTTAGGCTGGAATGATCTAGGGTATATGGGGGCGACATTCTATGAAACCCCAAATATCGATAAGCTGGCTAGCCGGTCTGTGGTTTTTAACCAGGCTTATGCTGGTGCCGCCAACTGTGCTCCCAGCCGGGCAAATATGCTTACTGGGCGCTATGGAATGACACACGGGGTCTATACCGTGCATCCAGCAGACCGTGGAAATTCCAAAACGAGGAGATTGATCCCCTCTCATAATGAGAAATTTATCCCTGAAGGGATGGCTACTCTAGGCCGTCTATTTAAGGATAACGGCTATAAAACCGGAACCTTCGGCAAATGGCATGTCTCCCCGGATCCGACAAAAAATGGCTTTGATGTGAATGTGGCGGGAGGCCCTCAGGGAAATCCCGGTAAAGGAGGGTATTTCAGTCCTTATAAGGTGGATAATATCGAATCCACCACCGAGGGTGAGTTCCTAACCGACCGCCTGACCAATGAGGCCATGAAGTTTGTCGATGAGAACAAATCCGCGCCTTTCTTCCTTTACCTGCCGTTTTATACAGTGCACAGCCCATTGATGGCCAAGGAGGAGGACCTGGCGAGATTTGCCAATAAAGAAGGAAAACCAGGCCGCAATAATGCCACCTATGCCGCAATGATCTATAATATGGATCATAATGTGGGGCGATTACTTCAGCATCTGGAGGAACTCGGACTGGCAGAGAATACCCTTATTATCTTCACCTCAGATAATGGGGGAATTCGCGCCACCAGCTATCAGGATCCACTGAGAGCCGGCAAAGGCAGCTATTATGAGGGCGGTATCCGCGTTCCCTTGCTCATCAGCCAAAAAGGTAAATATATCCATAGACTGGTGGAAGATCCTGTCAGCCAAATGGACTTTTTCCCTACCCTGAAACACCTCATTGAAGGTGAATTGGCGGCCGATGTGGCACTGGATGGACAAGATCTAACGGCGGTGCTGGACGGAGAAAACCAAGGCCATAGAGATATTTTCTTCCATTTCCCAATCTATCTGGAAGCCTATAAGCCCAAGGTAGATGAGGCCAGAGACCCCTTATTTAGGACTCGGCCAGGATCTGTGATTCGCTCCGGCGACTGGAAGCTACATCAGTATTTTGAAGATGGGGGACTCGAACTGTATAATCTCAGGGAGGACCTCGGAGAGACTAATAATCTTGCGGAGCAGCAGCCGGAGAAGGTGCAGGAATTATTGCAGAAGCTGGAAGACTGGAGATCCTCTCACCAGGCACCGGTCCCGGTGGAACTTAACCCTGACTTTGATGCGGATTTTGAGCAGAAACAGATTCAAAAGGTATTGAAATAAGCCTACAATCTTATATGTAGCTTAGCCCTTGGCAGGAATTCCTGCCAAGGGCTTTTTTTGTTCCTTCGCCTAGCTATTAGGTCAAATCAATAATTTTTCACCCCTTATAAATAGAAAATATATACAGACGCCCACTGATTTTAGGAGAGGAGTTAGTATAGAAGCTAAGCCAGAAAAGGGATATCTAAGAAGGAAATAAGAGAATTTTTGAATTTTGATTTTGGAATATTAGGAGGAAAAGGGGGGATAATATTTTAAGAAAATCAGGATTTTGCATAGGATCTATATTATTGAAGTAAGACTTCTTGGTTAATAATGTACTGAAAAGCGGTCTAAAGAGCTTTATTTTATCTATGAATAAAAAACACCTTATTTTGAATGATATTTCATAATGAAAGCGTGATATAACTGGTAGATTTTGGTCATCATTAATAATAACCTAAATCCATAACCATGAAATCATTAAGTTTTTTTATGAGACCCAGGTCTCTATCCATTATGTCTGTGTTGACGGCTTCACTGATGATGAGCTGCAGCAGCTTAGAATTAAGCTCAGCCGAAGATGATGAAGTGACTCCACATGTATCGGTGACGGTGGATGCCAGCATCTCCATTGACCCTTCCCAAACCTACCAGGAGGTACTCTATGGAGCAGATGCTAAATTGACCATGAAAGGATGGGCCGATGGCAACGTCCAGCAGGTAGCCAACAGGATGTTTTCCGAAATGAACCTAAACCTTCTGCGAATCCCCGTGTATGCCATGCGTGAGGCTACGGACCCATTTTATGATAAGCTTATCACAATAATGGATGCCTCCAAGACCGCTAATCCGAATGTCAAATTCTTTGCGAGTGTGGCTAATGGAGACGGAGATCAAAATAATAACCTGCACGGAGCGGATAAATTCCCCTCATCAATGAAAGGATGCTGCAGTTATAATATCTACTCGCTAAACCTCACCGCTTATGCCAAAAGATTGGATGATTTCATTCAGATGCTCACTGATAATAATCATCAGTTGGATTATTTTGGCCCCTTTAATGAAGACCCTGCAGGAATTTCAGATTATCAGAAGGTATTTAATCAAATGAATAACTTGGGCACTACCAAAAAAGTGGGGATAGAAACCTGGGGCTTACAAACTGCAATCACTGTGCAGGCGGATTTGGAGCCTTTATTAGATATTACAGGATCTCATTTTTATGACGATGGAAGCATCCCCAAAAGCCAATGGATTAGTACCTGGGGGAATTTGGTGAGCGCCTCCTCAAACCCTGTATGGTATTCTGAGGCCACCCGATATAAGACGGGAGATAATATTAATAACCTCATAGATGGTCTGGCGAATATCTTCCCTGCAATTCAGGCTGGGGCTGATCAGATTATATTCTACCAGACCACCAATAGGTTTGTGTATTTTAATGGAGGGATACAACCCTATAAATTTAGTGGCTTTAAGCATTTGGTAAACACCTCCGAAAATAAACTCAAAATTGGCTCAAGCAGCTCGGATGAGGATGTGATGGTCGTCTCTTTTGCTGGGCAGGATATAGCACAATCCCATATCATTAACTCATCCAACGTCACCAAAACCATTGAAATAAATATAGGCGGTGGATATTATAGCAATGCTGATTTCGATGAAAAAACCTGGGATGCTAATAATATAGAGCTGCTCACCACCAATACCATGAGCCAGCGGATAAGTTCTACCAAATGGCTGGTTACCTTAGCTCCTTATTCTTATTATAGTGTTTCTGTTCCTCTTATGAATTAAGAAAAATACCTCCTCATTTATTCCAAATGAGCATCAAAAGCAGAATCTCATGGCGTATCAGCCATGGGATTCTTTTTAGGTTTAGAGAAGCCCATATACTGAGCTGGGAGGTGTATTCAGAAGAAGCAGCAGATGTAAAATAACAAGCAACACAGAAGTTATGACCTATTTAAAACTATTAAAGGATATTAAATTAGCATTTTTTGTGCTCCTTGTCAGCGTAAATACGAGCCTAGCCCAGGAAGAATCTCCGACTAGGACTGGCCATAGCCGCCCTAATTTGGTTATTATTTTTACCGATGATCAGGGGTATGGGGACCTTAGCTGCTATGGAGGTGCCCATGTATATACTCCCAATATCGACCAGATGGCGGCAGAAGGAGCCCGTCTAACTAGTTTTTATGTGGCGGCACCATTATGTACCCCTTCCCGTGCCGCTCTTATGACAGGGTCCTACCCCAGACGTATAGGTATGGAGCCTGCCTCTAGTTTATATAAAGAGGTACCTAATATTTCTGGCAAAAAACGGTTTCCGGTATGCTTAGCAGCAGATGGCAACGGCCTAAACCCTGATGAAATTACCATTGCCGAAATAGCCCGTTCTGTCGGTTACCGTACTGGTATTTTTGGAAAGTGGCATTTGGGGGATCAATTAGAATTTTTGCCCACCAGACAGGGATTCGAAGAATTCTTCGGTTTGCCCTACAGCCATGACATCACACCACGGCATCCTCGTCAAAAATATTTCCAATTCCCTCCACTTCCCCTTCTTGAAGGGGAGAATGTGGTCGAACTTGATCCTGATGATAATTACCTGACTCGAAGGATCACGGAGCGTGCTGTGAAATTTATAGAAGACCATAAAGAGGAGAGTTTCTTCTTATATGTGCCTCATCCTATTCCACATGCCCCAGTGGCTGCTTCAGCAGAGATTAAAGAGGAATACGCACAGGTATTGGCTACCGGGAAGAATGCGGCGGACAATATATACTCCACGGCCATTTATGAAATAGACTGGTCCGTGGGTGAAATCCTTACTGCGCTAAAGGAACAGGGCATCGATGAAAATACCATAGTGATATTTACAAGTGACAATGGCCCAGCGGCAAAATATGCCTCCACTGGTCCTTTGTCGGGACGTAAAGGCCAAACCTTGGAAGGGGGGATGCGAATGCCAACGGTCATTCGCTGGCCCAATGGGATCCAGGCAGGAAGTGAAAATGATGAGCTGCTTACCACCATGGATATATTGCCAACCTTTGCTAAGCTGATTGGAGCCAAATTGCCCGAAGATCGAATAATTGATGGGAAGGATATTTTACCCGTTCTTACCGAAGGAGCTAAAAGTCCACATGAATATTTTTTTTACTCTCACTGGGGGACTTTGGAAGCGGTAAGGTGGAAGGATTGGAAACTTAGAATCATAAAAGGAGAAGAAGCACTTTATAATTTGAAAGTGGATAGTGCCGAAAAGGAAAACCTCGCCTTACAACAGCCTGAAATTGTGGCTCAGTTGAAGAAGGCCATGTTAGCATTTGAAGAAGATATAAAGAAAAACAACCGGCCAGCCGGTCACGTGGTAAACCCGCAAATATTGACGATTAATAAATAGTGTCTAATTGAAATACGCTGGAAGGAAAGAAATAGATATAGCAAAACATTACCATGCCCAAAATTCATATAAACTCAACAGATAATAATTACTCAAAAGTGGTGATAGGCACCGTCCTCATGATGTTTGCACAGGTGTTTAGCCTATGCGCACAAATAGGGAGCGATTGGCCTGTGCTGAAAACCTACGATCAAGACCATATTCAGAAAATCGCCATGCCGGTAGGCGGCATTGGCACAGGAACCATCTCCTTGACGGGCAGGGGCTCTTTGGAGGACTGGGAGATCATGAACCGCCCCTCAAAAGGCTTCAACCCGACCCTGGAAAATAGAGGGCCGGTAAAGCAAAAAGGACCCTTTTTTGCGATTTTTATGGAAGAAGCTGATGGGCAAAAGCAAAGCCGATTATTGGAAGGCCCATCGGACCCCGGCCACTATGAGGGAGCCTGGGGAGCCACCTCAAATCAGCATGGTTTACCTCGATTTGGCAAAGCCTCATTTAAAGCCGCCTATCCATTTGGTCAGGTGTTTTTAAGTGACGAGCAGCTTCCTGTAGAGGTGATCGTAAAGGCATTTAACCCCCTTATTCCTGGCAATATAGATGATAGCAGTATTCCGATGATGGTGCTGGAGTATACCGTCAAAAATACTACGGATAAGGAAATTACGATCTCTCTTGCGGGAACTATACAGAATTTTATAGGATACGATGGCAAAAGAGGCGCAGCAATAAATAATGTAAATGAGTACCGTGAAGACAAGCAGGTCAAAGGTATCCATTATACCTCAAAGGGGGTGGACCCTTCCAGTGAGCAATGGGGGACGATGAGTTTTGTTTCACTAAACGAAGGACTTACAACCTATCGTACCTCCTGGGAGAAATTAGAAAGTCGTTGGGATAAACAGAGGTTGGATTATTGGGATGATTTCTCGGAGGACGGTGAATTAGAAAAGCGTGTCAATGAAGAAGCTAATGCTCCCTTAGGCTCATTAGCGGTAAAAACCAATTTACAGGCTGGGGAGGAAAAAGACTTTCGATTCCTGATCAGCTGGCATTTTCCCAATAGACAAACATGGGATAAGCCTGGCTTTCAAAAAGAGATCAAGTCCACCATGGGCAATTATTATGCTACCCAATACCATGATTCCTGGGAGGTGATTACGCAGACCCTGCCCCGGCTGACCGAGCTGGAGGAAAAGACCAAGATGTTTGTAAATGCCCTAATAGAAAGTGATATCCCAGCGGAAATAAAGGAATCGGCCTTGTTTAACCTGGCTCACCTTCGCACCCAATTGGCTTTCCGAATAGAGAGTGGCCATCTTTTGGGATGGGAGGGGCTTTTTGACGATTATGGGTCTTGTTTTGGTTCCTGCACCCATGTCTGGAACTATGAGCAGACCACCGCTTTTCTCTTTGGAGAACTAGCCAAAACGATGCGGGACGTGGAATATGGCTATGCCACCGATGATACTGGGCTCATGAGTTTCAGGGCCTACTTACCTCTTGATTCCGCTAAGCTATGGGGGAAGGCTGCTGCGGATGGGCAGATGGGGAGTATTATGAAATTTTACCGGGAATGGCAGCTTTCGGGCGACGACACATTCCTAAAAGCACATTGGCCAATGGTAAAGAGATCATTGGAGTTTTGCTGGATCCCCGGAGGCTGGGATGCCAATAAGGATGGCGTGATGGAAGGCTCCCAGCATAATACCATGGATGTGGAATATTTTGGTCCCAATCCCCAGATGGGATTTTGGTACTTAGGAGCCTTGAAGGCATCGGCCGAAATGGCCAGATACCTTGACGATAAAGCTTTCGCCACGACTTGTAATCAGCTGTTTGAAAGGGGATCCGAATGGATGGATCAAAATCTTTTCAATGGAGAATATTATGAACAGCAGATCCAGCCTCCCATGTCTGCAGATCATGTGGCCCCCGCACTGATGGGGATTACCAGTGGCGCCGAGGCCACCGACTTTAGCTCACCCGATTTCCAATTAGGCAAGGGCGTATTGGTGGATCAGCTAGTAGGACAGATGTTTGCCCATGTGGTGGGCTTAGGATACCTGGGCAAAGAGGAGCATATTAAGAAAACATTGGAATCCATCATGAGATATAACTATGTGGAAGAGATGAGTTCTTTCGCCAATTTCCACCGCTCCTATGCTTTGGGAGATGAATCTGCCTTGGTCATGGCGGCCTATCCTGGAGAAAGACCAAAAAAACCTTTCCCATATTTCACAGAAGTCATGACGGGCTTTGAATATACAGCGGCAATAGGGATGCTGCAGGAAGGCCAAATCGATAATGGACTGAAGTGTATCCGTAATATCAGGGAGCGATATGATGGCAGGAAGAGAAGCCCTTTCAATGAGGCGGAAGCGGGCCATCATTATGCCCGAAGCATGGTCGCTTGGGCTGGGGTATTGGCCAGCTCAAAATTCCAGTACTCCGCCGTAGAAAAATCCATGACCTTCACCTCCAAGCCTGGTACCTATTTTTGGTCCAATGGCTATAGCTGGGGCACCTGCGAGGTGAGGGATAGAGAAGCTTCCTTATCCGTACTTTCCGGGAGTTTGGTGTTGGAGCGCTTTTCATTAGTAGGAGAAGGCACCGCAGAGCTTGATAGCAAACCTATTCAATCTTCAGCAACAGTAATCATCAAATTTTAAGGTCAGAGAAAGCTACTATGAAACCAATAAAAATCCTCGCACTTTTCGTGTTTTTGATAGCCAAAAGCCACGCTCAAACCGGGAATGGGGAATGGCCAATGCTGAAAACCTACGATCAGGAGCACTTATCGCATATCGCTATGCCCATTGGGGGGATAGGAACGGGAACCATCTCCCTTAGCGGCTATGGAGCGCTTCAGGACTGGGAAATAATGAGCCGCCCTGCCAAGGGGTATAATCCTCAGATGGGCGGGGTGGAAGTGATCAATCGGGCTCCTTTTTTTGCAATATACATCCATCAGGAAGGGACTGAAGCTCAGGCGCTACTGATGGAGGGGCCATTACCAGAAAGCTACAGTGAGGGGTATTATGGCGCCACAGGCCCTAATCACGGCTTGCCACGGTTTGAAAACGCCACCTTCACCACCGCCTACCCCTTTGGTCAGGTGCACCTAAAAGATCAAGCTTTGCCCGTAGAAGTTACCGTTGGGGCCTTTAATCCACTGATTCCTGCAAATGTGGAGGACAGCAGTTTACCGATAGCCATTTTGAGTTATAAGTTGAAAAACACTTCCAACAAGCCGGTGACTATTTCTTTGGCTGGAAGTATCCCCAATTTTATCGGGAATGATGGGCTGATCGGTAAAGCGGCAAAAAATAAGATTAGCTATAAGGAGGAAAATGGCTTAAAAGGAATTCACTATACCTCAGAGGCTGTGGATCGGGAGAGTATGCAATGGGGGACCTTCAGCTTACTGACTAATAGTGACGGAGAAACATCTTACAGGACACATTGGGCGCCTGGAGAGTGGGGAAACAGTACCTTGGAGTATTGGGACGACTATACGGATGATGGACTTTTGGAGGATCGTGAAGGTTTTGGTGAGGATAGCCCCATGGGTACCTTGGCTGTAAAAACGGTTTTAGCTCCTTACGAAGAGAAAGATATTCGGTTTTTTATTACCTGGAACTTCCCCAACCGCCCAGCATGGGAGAAGCAAGAGGTAAATGTAGGCAATTATTACGCAGGGCAATTTGAGGATTCCTGGGAGGCGGCAATCCAAATAGTGCCTAGAATTCCTGAATTGGAAAATCAGTCAAAGAAATTTGTAGAGGCTTTTATAGAAAGTGACTTACCGCCTATTATCAAAGAGGCCGCATTATTTAACCTTTCACATTTGCGAACGCAGTTGATGTTCAGAACCCGAGAAGGCCATTATTTAGGATGGGAAGGGACGAAGGATAATAGCGGCAGTGGGTCAGGGACCTGCACCCATGTCTGGAATTATGAGCAGGTGACGCCTTTCTTATTTGGGGAGATAGCCCAAAATATGCGGGAAGTGGAATTTGACTATGCCACGGACGATAATGGCCTGATGAGTTACCGTATTCACCTGCCCTTGGAGACCAGGGCCCAAACCTTCGGATTGGCAGCCGCCGATGGACAGATGGGGAGTATCATGAAATTCTATCGGGAATGGCAGCTTTCCGGGGAGGATGAGTTCTTAAGAAAGCACTGGCCAAAGGTGAAAAAAGCACTGGAATTCTGCTGGATCAAAAACGGATGGGATGCCGATAAAGACGGCATCATGGAAGGCAGCCAACATAATACGATGGATGTGGAATACTATGGGCCAAATCCTCAAATGGGTTTTTGGTACCTTGGTGCTTTGCGAGCTTCGGAGGAGATGGCCAATTATTTAGGGGAAAATGAATTTGCGGAGACCTGTCGCTCATTATTTGAAAATGGTGCTGCATATATGGATGAAAAACTATTTAATGGAGAGTATTACGTGCAGCAAATCGTCCCGCCTATGTCCTTAGATAGCATTGCTGAGGGCCTCATTCGGGTCAAGAGAAGACTGGTGGCCGATGATCCCCAATACCAATTGGGAGATGGGGTCCTCGTGGACCAGCTGGTGGGCCAGGTGATGGCGCATATTCTGGATCTCGGTTATTTGACTAAAGAGGAAAATATTAAAAAGACCAATGAAGCGATTTTGAAGTATAACTATCGGGAAAGTTTAATGAAACATCCTAATTTTATGCGTTCTTATGCCTTCGGCAATGAATCAGCCCTGGTAATGGCCCACTACCCCGGCGCAAGGCCCAAGCAGCCCTTCCCTTATTTCACCGAAGTCATGACGGGATTTGAGCATACTGCGGCGGTGGAAATGCTATTCGAAAATCAAGTGGAAAGTGGGCTAAGAACCATTACCGATATAAGGGCACGCTATGATGGTAAAAAAAGAAATCCATTTAATGAGGCGGAATACGGTAACCATTATGCCAGAAGCATGATGGCCTGGGGAGGCGTTTTAGCCATATCTGGATTCCATTATTCCGCGGTGGACAGTTCCATGTCCTTCACCGCTAAGCCCGGAAGGTACTTTTGGAGCAATGGCCATAGCTGGGGCAGCTGCGAAGTCAAAACGAATACCGCTATCCTAAAAGTCCTCTATGGGGAATTGGCTTTGAAGGAGTTTAGCCTGGAGGGACTGGGGACTAAGAAGCTCCGACCCCTGATCCTTCATGCCAATGAATCCCTGGAAATAGAGTTATAGGTCACCATTGGTCGGGGCTGATATTTTATTTCCTGGCTTTACCGCTTCGCGGGAAAATCGAGCGTTTTGGTGATGATGAATGTATAAATGTGAAACAGAAAAATATACAATTATGAATAAGTGCTTTATGATATTCTTACTCCTTCTAAGCCTACACTGCTTAGGTAGTGCGACGCCATTGGATCAGGATCTAAGGCTGTCATCGCTGTTTTGTGATCATATGGTCTTGCAACAAGGTATGCCTGTGCCAGTCTGGGGGGAGGCCTCACCTATGGAGAAGGTTACTGTGACTTTTGCTGGTCAGCAGAAGTCCACCACCACGGATCAAAATGGGAAGTGGGAGCTGAGCCTGGACCCCCTAAAGGCCAGCAAAGTAGGAAGAGAGATGAAAATTAATGGCCAAACTGAACTAACCATTTCCGATGTGGTAGTCGGGGAAGTATGGATCTGTTCCGGACAGTCCAATATGCAATTTGGTGTAGCTCAGGTCCCTGAAGTGCGGGGACTGGTGCCCTTTGCCAGGGATATCCGAAGCTTTGAGGTGAAGCGGACTGTGGCTTTGGAGGAGCAGGAGGAGGTTTCCGGACAATGGCAAAGCACCCATCCCAAAAGTGCCGTGGCCTTTTCTTTTGCTTATTTTCTGAATGACATCGGTGATGTACCCGTGGGAATTATCCATGCTTCCTGGGGCAGCTCGTCCATAGAAGCCTGGATGCCTAGAGCGATGACCAAAGAGCTGCCACATTTCAAGACCATCATGGAGGAATTTGACGCGGATTCTGTGCGGAAAGCCGAAATACAGGACATCCTAAATGGGCCAGATGGCTGGACCGGGCAGGAGGATGTCTTCTTAAGACGCCAGCCCAATATTTTATATAATGGCATGATGCATCCTCTCATTCCCTTTGCCTGTCGGGGCCTTGTATGGTATCAGGGAGAACGAAATACCCGGTATATGGCAGGAATGCCTGAGGTGGATGCTGACACCTGGTTTCATCGGGTGGCTGGGATAAAAGAGTATGGAGGGATCCTTAAGCAATGGGTCACAGAATACCGTAAAGAATGGAAAAAAGAGGACATGCATTTTATGGTGGTGATGCTACCCGGGTTTGGCAAGGGAACCGAAGGAGTCGTGGATCCCGAAAATCCCTCAGAACCCTCCTGGGCTTGGATGCGTGAATCCCAAATGGAATCGCTGGATCTTCCCGGTATTTCAGTGATAAATACCATTGACTTGGGTGAGCTAGAGAATATACACCCTACAGATAAGCTCCCTATAGGCCAAAGAGGGGCCCTCTTGGCCGCTAATCTCACTTTGGGTATGGATATAATGGCCGCAGGTCCAGTGATGAAAGAGGTGGAGGTCCGGCAGGGACAATTGATAGTGAATTTTGATAATGCCAAAGGCCTTAAGACCATCAATGGAGGAGCTCCATCCGGTTTTTGGATTACTGATGAGACTGGACTGTGGGAATATGCGACCTCCAGGATCGAAGGGGAAAGCGTGGTATTGTCCTCCCCGAAAATCAAGCAGCCAAAATATGTACGCTATGCCTTTGCTGGCAAGCCCAAAGTCAATTTGGTCAATGCAAATGAATTACCTGCCTATCCCTTCAGAACAGATACCTGGGAGAAATAGGCTTAAAACCGCAAAGATAGAATTCTGGCAGATCAATAAAAGATAAGACGGATACAATGGATTTTGAATTGAGAATTAATCGGACAATGTTTGCGAAAATATATTTTGCATGCTTGTTTCTATTATGCTTTAGCAGCCTGCGGCTGATCGCTCAGGATCGACCAAATGTTATCATCCTTTTTGCGGATGATTTGGGTTATGGTGACCTGAGCTGCTATGGAGCACAAGATGTGAATACCCCGCATATCGATAGGCTTGCTCAGGAAGGAATTAGGTTTACTGATTTTCAGGTGGCTTCCTCGGTCTGTAGCCCCTCCCGCGCCGCTTTACTTACGGGGCGCTATCCGATGAGAAATGGCTATCCGGTGGCTCAGGCAGAAATCGAAAAACACAAGGATTATGGCTTGCATCCAGATGAAATCACTATTGCAGATATACTGCTGAAGGAAGGGTATGCTACCATGGCTATCGGCAAGTGGCACCTAGGTTTTAATCCGGGCGGGCAGCCCATCGATCATGGTTTCCAAAATTTCTATGGTCTGCAATCCAATTGGCTCAGTAGCCACCCTGCCTTGGATGATGTATATGAAAACCGCACCATTGTCAAAGAAAATGTAGCCTTTGAGTCGTTAATTGGAGATTATACCGAAAAGGCCATAGAGTATATTGAGGAAAATAAGGAGAACCCTTTCTTTCTTTATTTAGCCTATCATTCGGTGCATTCACCCATCTTGCCAAATGATGCCTTTATAGGGACTTCCAAGGGAAGCTTATATGGGGATTTTGTTCAGGAACTGGATTATTATATTGGGCAATTAATGGAATCCATCAGCGAAAATGGCCTGGACGAAGAAACTTTGGTCATATTCCTATCGGATAATGGGCCTGCTATTTGCCATTTTGGCGGCTCCGCGGGACCTTTGAATGGCGGCAAGTACACCACTATGGAAGGGGGCTTCCGCATTCCTGCCATTATGCGATGGAAGGGGCAGATTCCAAGTGGTATAAATAATACCCTACTGTCCTCTATGAACCTCTTACCCACTATTGCTACGCTAGCTGGAGCCGAGATTCCTGAGGATCGAATCATTGATGGCAAGGATATCATGCCCCTATTGAAGACAGGGCAGGGGGATTCCCCTCACGAATACCTGTATTATTATAATGGTACCAACTTGCAGGCGATCAGAAAAGGAAAATGGAAGATTCACCTCCCCAGAACCTCCGAAGACCAGCCTTTCTGGTCAAAAAATGCCAAGGTAAAGCCCTTTGGTGGTGCCAACTTAAAAAATATATCCTGCAAGGGATTGGAGGTCTTGGATAGACCAATATTGTTTAATTTGGATAATGATATGGGAGAATTGACTGATATCTCAGCAGCACACCCTGAAGTGATGGAAGAGCTACTCCGTGAGGCAGAAAGGGTGAGGGCAGAGCTTGGAGATGTCCACCTTATTGGAAGCGATCAGAGAGTCCCCCCATTTGAGAATATACAAGAGAAAAACTAAGCCTCATGATCTATAAATTTACCCATATGCAGCTAAAGCGATTTTTATTTTGCCTGATTATTATTCCCATCTATTTTGTGCCGGCCGTGCAAGGGCAGGATAAACCAAATATCATCTTTATCATGGCGGATGACCTAGGATGGCAAGATGTGGGATTTATGGGCAGCCAATGGTTTGAAACACCTAATCTGGATAAGCTAGCCAAGGAAAGTCTGGTGTTTACCAATGCCTATATGTACCCTACTTGCTCACCCTCCAGGGCCGCTTTATTGACGGGGCAGCAGTCCTTTAGAACTGGAATATATAATGTTCCTGTCCTGGAAAAAGGAGATGATAAGCATAATATCTTTTCCCGATGGACCGTAAGTCAGGATCATCCCATGTATGCAGAACCTTTGCAGGAAGCAGGTTATCGGCTGATTCATATTGGCAAATGGCATTTGGTAGGCCCTAATCCGGCAGAAGAAACAAATTTCCCCTTAAAAACACCCCTAAAACAGCCCGCAAATGGCAATCTTGACTGGTTGGCGGAGCACAAGACTCCTGAGCTAATGGCTTATTACCCTACAGGAAGAGGCTTTCATGAGAATGTTGGGGGCACCTGGTGGGGAGATCCTGCGAGGGGGTATTCGGAAGGCTACCAATCGGAAAGTGGTGGGTATATAGCTCCTTTTAAGAACCCATTTATAGAAGATAAGGAAGAGGATGAATGGCTGACGGACCGGCTGACGGACGAGGCCATTGGTTTTATCGATAGAAATAAAGACGAGCCCTTTTTTGTCAATTTACACTATTATGCACCGCATCGTCCCACCGTACCAAGGAGTGAAAAATGGCTAGAGAAATATAGGAATAAGTATCCAGATTCTATAACGGGTCAGGGAGCAGTCAATCTGGAAGAAATCGCCGGATACGCCACCATGATCGAGTCCATTGATGATAATGTCCAAAGAATTATCGATTATTTGAAGAAGGAGGGTTTACGAGAAAATACCCTGGTAATCTTCACTTCTGATAATGGATTCAACGGCCTGCAAAGTAATACGAACACGCTTCGAGGTGCCAAGGGAACGGTGTATGAAGGAGGAATCCGCGTGCCCGCTTTTGCCAACTGGCCAGGGAAAATAGCCTCGGGAACTTCAGAAGTCCCCATTTGTGGAATGGACTATTTTCCTACATTTTTGGAATTAGCTGGCGTCACGGATTATCATGGGATTTTAGATGGTAAAAGTTTAGTACCACTCTTAGATCGCCAGGAATTGGAGCCCCGAGCACTGTATTGGCATATTGCCAGCACCTATAAAAACCCGCCTTGCTCCATCATCAGGGTAGAGGAATGGAAACTGATTCAGTATTTACTGGATGGTGAAATAGAATTGTATAATTTAGATACGGATCTTAAGGAAGAAAACAATCTAGCAGACGAAAACCCGGAGTTAACAGCACAATTGCTTGCAAAACTTAGCAGTTGGAGAAAGGAAAACAAAGTGCCGATTCCTCCTGCATCCCAATTACCCTACTAAATTGCTCGGAATTAATCAAATCAACGAAGCTATAAAGGCCCATTTTTCAGGGATGAAAAATGGGCCTTTTGCCAGCTCCTGATTTTTATGGGCCAGGAAAAAAACAACACCTATTAGAGCACTATAGTTTCCCACCTGTTGGCGGGGAAAATCTTGGCTTATTAATCTTAATTCAAGATAATCTCGATCACTGGGATTTCCACATTGGGCTTGGTCACAGGAAGAGAAAGGTTCAGGTCATTTTCACCTAAGCCCTGACCTGCTCCCGGCCCAAAGCCATGCGGTTTGGTGATTTTAATTTCTGATCCATCATGCAAAAACTGCACATAGTTGATCTTTCCTTTCATGCCTTTAAGCGTGAAATTCTGCAATGGATAGTCCAATAAGTGAATGTACAGCCTATTGGTTTTAGGGTTGTAAGTCAATAGTGAATTGTCAGGAACTTCAAATTCCTCCGGAGCCTGCGTGCATTCGTAGATCGCTCTGGAATTATATTTCATCCACTCGCCCATGTCTTGGAGGACGTTTTCAGCTCTATAGTCTATCGTTCCCCTGCCGGTAGGTCCCACATTCAGTAGCAAATTACCCCCTTTACTCACTGACTCGATGAGCAAAACGAGCAATTGCTTATTGCTTTTCCAGGTCATTTCGTCCCTGTAATAGCCCCATGAGCCACTGAAGGTCTGGCAGGTCTCCCAAGGGATTTTTTCACCATTATAGGTAGGCCATTCATTGACTTTAAATTGCTCAGGAGTGGTGAAATCCCATCCCCCTTCATATTCTTTGAGATCTAGGCGATCATTGACAATTATTCCCGGCTGCAACTTACGGATGAGCTTCATTAGCTCCACTGCTCCCCAGTCCTCACGGCCCTTGCCATGCTCACCAGGAAAGGAGAAATCCATCCATAACATGTCCACCTTGCCATAATTAGTGAGGATTTCGGTGACTTGATTTTTGAGATACTCTCGATAGACCTCCATATCTCTATCCTTATTCAACTTCTCATAATCGGCCTCATTCTTCGGTGCATGTGGGTGCACCCGGTCAATGGTATAGTCGGGATGATGCCAGTCGATCATGGAGTAATAAAAGCCTATTTTCAAGCCTTCAGCTCTGAAAGCATCCACCCACTCCCTTAGCGCATCCTTGCCATAAGGGGTGTTCGTGACCTTATAGTCCGTATATTCTGAATCAAAGAGCGTGAATCCTTCATGATGCTTAGTGGTAATTACCGCATATTTCATTCCTGCTTCTTTGGCCATTTTTGCCCATTCTGCTGGCTCATATAAGTCAGGGTTAAAATTGTCAAAATACCGCTTATATTGCTTGTCCGACATCTTTTCGTTCTTCATCACCTTCTCGTGGCGAGCAGCCAGCGAATAGGTCCCCCAATGAATAAACAAGCCAAAACGGTCATTTACCCACCACTCTAATCGATCCTTCTTTTCCTGAGCACTTTCATCCCAGATTTTTTTCTCCTGGCCATACGCCACCATCGTCATCAGACTTAGCAGCGTAATTATCATTATTCTTTTCATATCGCTTATGACAATGTTACTAGTCACTTGATTATCTTAATTCATTCACCCAAAACTAATTTCTGGTTTAGAGGCAGTATATTAATCCGAAATATATTGGAAGGATTAATTTACCGTAAGCCCAAGAATATTGGCGGCACTTTGGCCCTCCGTCCGGAGTTCGATATAATTGGCGCCAGCCTCTAGCACTTCTTTTAGCTCCACAGTGCCCCATTCCTTGCTCCAGTGTCCAGTGGAAGGGAAGTTCAGCGTCTGTCGCTTTTTCCCATTGATGTATAATCCCATAGGCCGTGTAGATTTAGGGTCATTGCTGGCATAGCGGATGATAAGAGAATATTCCCCTCGGCTTCCGTCATTTTCTTGGTACCATTTGATATACCCTTCCTGCCCTCCAAAGTCCAGATATCCATTGCCATCCTGGTCCGTGGAAGGGCTAGCCCCCTTATACTCGGCTTCTGTCGCTGGCATGCCACTTAAGCTCGCTGCCTGCATACTCTCCTTCTGACCAAAATAAAGACCCTGATCCTTGGCAAAATACTCCTCCATGGTCAGTACAATTTCCTCGCCCTCATAGACTATAGCCCGCACCGTCGTTTTATTTTCGACCTCAAAGGATTCCATATATTGCTTGCCAGACCGGGAAGGAGTGCTGCCATCGGTGGTATAATAGATGCTAAACATCGGATCGCTGCTGTTTCCCAGCAGATTGAGGAACTGTACATCAATGGAGATCTTATTGGAGCTGATAAGCTGCTTCTCTCCAAGGATGGACCCAGCTATCAGGTTTACGGCCTTATCGGCATCTTCCATTTCTATAAAGGCATTGGTCAATCCCATGAAGGCTTTCTTCTCCATGATGCCCACATTGAGGCTGGTGTCCACGGGGTCACCATTTTCCAGTGCCAATATCCGCGCATCTCCCAGCAGCTTATAAAACACCTTGGTCTCGCCATAGGGATAGACTACGCCATTTTGGTCCTCTGTACTGGCGGTGACGATGGCTATCTTATCCTCTGCTGGGTCGAGCTGCTTCGTGTCCAGCTTCAGGCCTAAGTGCGAAGGAGTCTTTGCGGTGCTTTGATGAGTTTCAGAAACAAGTTTGCCGTCTATATAACCTTTGGCCGTGAGGGTTCCTTCTTGATAAGGTACCATCCACTCACATTGCATCTGATCCCATTGGGTACCCGGTCGGTCCTTTCCGAGCGACTTTCCATTGAAGAATAGCTCCACCTCATCACAGTTGGAATACACCCAAACGGGTATTTCTGTGCCTTCCTCAACGGTGGGATGCGTCCAGTGGGGTAGGATATGGGTCATAGGCTCTTTGGTCCACTGACTTTGATAGAAGTAAAACAGGTCTTTTTCGAAGCCTGCCACATCCAGTGCGCCACCCATAAATAGCCTAAATGGCCATCCGCCATGGACATAGCCAGCTTCTCCATAATAGTCAAATCCTGTCCATCTAAAATGCCCACTAAACCAAGGCAGGTCACGCATCAGTTCCCAGTTTTTGCGGGCAGAGATCCTTACCATTGCATTATCATAGGAGGAGTTGAAATGTTGTTTTTGATTGGCCCACTTGGATACTGGAGCCCATTCGTAATGGAATACCTCTTCCTCCGCAAGGTCTTCCAGCGGAAAGGGATCCTGGCGCGGGTGGGGATAGCCATCTCTAAACCAGGTAGAGGTTCTATAATATCCTCTTGTCTGCCAGGTATGCGGAGCCTCCGTGGCGATAAAGGGTTTGTTTTTAAGATGTTCCTCAGGATTTTCGTAAAAGGACATTTTTTCACTATGTCCATTCACCCCAAATACATCCATGAAATCGGAGCCACTATGCCCCGAGGTCACCAGCCTGCTGGGATCCAGTTCATGGCATTTTGCGACCAGCTGCGCTGCAATATCGCCTTTGGTTTCATTTCCTAAACTATAGATAATGATGGAAGGGTGATTCCTATTTCGCTCAATCCACTCGCTAAGGTCTTTTTCCCACCAGTCATCAAAAGCCTGCTTTCCATAATCCTCAGGCGCTTTCTTACTCCATCCATCAAAAATCTCATCCATCACCATGATCCCAAGTTCATCACATAGCTCATAGAACATGGGTGGGGCAGGGTTATGAGCCGTTCTTACGGCATTTACCCCCATGTCTTTCAGCTTCATCAGCTTCCATTTCAATAAGGGCCGCGGCCATGCTCCACCCACCGGGCCTCCTTCATAATGCTCACATACTCCCAGCAGCTTGGTTTGCTTGCCATTGAGGTGAAATCCTGTTTCCACCTCCCAGGAGATGGTCCTCACCCCAAAGCTAGTGGACACCTGGTCTATCAGCTCCTTTTTACTATAAACTCTCGATTCCACACGATACAGATGCGGCTGATCCGGACTCCATAGCCGTGGTTCCATCAGGGTCATTTGGTCCCTGACGATTATTTCACCTTGTTTTTTGGTGCTGGCAGATTGCTTATACTCCGCCACCAGCTGGTCAGACTGGTCATATACCTTATGCTCATAACTCAGTTTTTTTGGCAGCTGATCTGCTTCCAGCTTCATGGCAATGGTCAGGGTGGCTTGATCGGCCTTCACTTCACTTGTGTTTAGCTGGATTCCATTCGCAGCTATGCGCATGTTTTGGCTCTTAATGAGTCTCACAGGGGCATAGATGCCACAGGGATGATACCACCTTGCAGAGGGCTCCAGGGAGTTGTCCACCCGGAGGATTAACTGATTGTTTTTGGGCTTCAGGTAGGGGCTGATATCATAGCGAAAGGAAATATAGCCATAAGGCCTCTTCCCAAGATATTGGCCATTGATCCATACCTCGCTATTCATATATACTCCGTCAAACTCTAATATGACTTTTTCCAGGTCGGGATCAGTATCGCTGAGGTCAAACTCCTTGCTGTACCAGCCTATTCCTCCGCCGAAATATCCCCCACGATCCTGCTGGGCTCCATCGCGGGAAATGCCCATTTCATGCGCCCAGTCATGAGGAATCTTTACGCTTTTCCATACTAAATCACTATTTTCGGGAATTGTATCCTGAGACTTTTGCTGAAGGTAAAACTTCCAGTCTGTATTGAAGCTGATCACTTGCCGCTGAGCTATGCTGCTATGACTTAGCAGCAGGATCAAAAAGATGAAAAGGTATTTTGCTTGCATTGGGTTAATTAAAATTGGCTATTGTATGAAAATGTTTTTTATGCTTAATGAGGAATCAAGATACATGATGTTGATGGGGATTATAAGTATAACTGAGTTAATAACCGTTATTAACCCACCATTGGTGATATTTTAAGAGTTTATGAATAATAATTCAGAAGAGACAAATCAAGTTTATCAAGCCTTAGAGAGGATCTGCTTGAGCAAGAGCTTCCGTGATTCGCCTGTTTATAGTAAGATTTTGACCTTTCTTGTGGAAGCTTACTTTGAAAAACTCAAGCTTAAGGAAGCCCTGATCGAGGTCAAATTGTTTCAGCATTCCTCGGCCGATATCTCCTATGATGGCAAGGTGAGGGTGTATATGTTTAACCTCCGCAATAAGCTTGATGAATATTATCAGCAGGAAGGTCAGAATGATCCTCTAATTTTTAGAATCGAAAAAGGGCAATATAACCTCAGCATAGAGCGCAGAAAAGTCAGTAAAACGCCCTATAAACTGCTCCTAGCGCTGGTGGTTGTGGCAATTATAATTGCAGGGATTTTTTATAGCAGACTATCAAATAATACATATTTATGGGCTGCATTTTTGGAGGATGAGATTGAGACCATCTGCTATGTAGGGGATCATTTTACCCTCCGGGGAAAGGATGCTACCGGCCTTACCAGCTCGATCTATGTGGATGGGGTAAATTCTGAAACGGAGCTTCGCGCGCTCCATTCCCGGGATACACTCCCCTGGACCACTTTAGACAAGGCCCAATATTCATTTGTTACCAAAATGGGGCCGGTGTCGGCCGCAGCCTTATCCTCCTGGTTTACCCAATATAAGCGACATCTGACCATCAGCTTGGGCTCCGAACTGGCTTTGGACGAACTAAAGCGGAATAATATCATCTATATTGGCCCATATAAAGGTCTGTACCGATTAGAGGAGGTGTTCTTGAAATCATCCAAGAAATTTGCACTTGAGCGAGGACAAATTATCCATAAACAGATTGGGGAGGTCATGAGGGATAGCCGCATTAATGAGCGCAGGGATTCCTATGTCATGGTGTCCTTTAATAGATTTTCGGACAGAGGTAATAGCATCTTATTATTCGCTGGTAATAATGATATAGGGGTGATCGCTGCCGTGGAGAAATTCACCAATCCCAAAGAATTAGAAGCCTTTTATGCGCAGCTGCCTAGCCAAAATACTCAATTCAATGCATTGTTTAAGGTAGCGGGCATTGGACGAACTGACCTGGGCTGTGAGCTGGTGGAGTTGGAAGTGCTGGAGGATTAGCAGGGGCAGCTTCGACTGGGATAAGGGAGAAATGGCCAATAAAGAGGAATGCTTACCCAAAGCTTTTCTGTGAATATCATTTTTTATTGAGGAGCACTATACTTCCTTTCCAAAAATGTTTAACCTGTGAGTTTGGGGGAACTGCCCTGATTCTCTTACCTGAGCGAATGGACTTTCCTCTGCCTCTTGTTTGGGAGCCGCCTTATAGTTAGATTCTAGCTGTATTTGAGCTCATTAACACTTTATGGGTTTAATCGTGTGGTGATGATGAATTTCAATTAATCCAAATCAAATATAATAATCGAAAGGGAATTAGGTAGAAATGAAAGTAAAATAGGTAAATGGTACTAAGGATTGGCTAATTCTTACAATGCTCTATGCTAAAAGTATTTAGCTTAAAGATTTGGAATTCCCATGGATATGCGCAATATTGGTTTTTACTTTATAATGGGAAGAATGGCCTAAGGTGAATATTAGCAAGGAAAATAGTGATAGCGTCAGAAATTTGCATGCCTCGCATGAGGACAGAGCTGTGCAACAAAAGGCTATTCCTGTTGCGAATGATGAGCTATTATGGGCTAGGTTTAAGGCTGGGGATGAGGAGGCTTATGCCAGCATTTATAAGGATAATGTAGAGACACTCTATAAATATGGATTGAAGTTAGTACAAGACAAGAGCTTGGTAAAAGATTGTATTCAGGATTTATTTATAGAAATCTGGGAAAGTAAAGATCGATTAGGCTCTGTCAGCTCCATAAAATTTTACCTTTTTAAGTCCTTCCGCCGAAAGCTACTGAAACAGAAAACCACCTCTTCCTCCTTATTTAAATCGGTGGAAGAAGCAGAACTAGAAAATGCCTGCACCGCTTCGGATGAGATAAAGTTGATCGAAAAGCAGCGCTTAGATGAGGACCGACAAAAACTCAAAAACGCGCTAAGCCAGCTTACCGAAAAGCAAAAGGAAATCATCCATTTGAAATTTTATTGCCATCTCAGTTACAATCAGATTGGTGAGGTGATGAAGCTCGACAGGAAGGCCACCTATAATTTGATGGCCCATGCCATAAAACTACTGCGCAAACACCTTAAGTATATTTTTAGCCTAGCCATAGCCCTTCTCAGCTTAGCCCTTTTTGAGCTGTAGCAGTTTTGATTTAGCGAACTTGCAAGAAATAGTAGGCTAAAATTTCAGTATGGAAAAGACGAGAAGGTGTTATTCACTATATCAGAAGGCTTTCCCGGAGCATCCTTCTATTTTCGGTGTAAATAGTTTGATGCCGATTGGATGTCTAAAGCTTCAGCCTCCTCTTTTTTGATTTTAACGAAAGTTCATTCTACTACCAGTCCGGGATACTGATCAGCTACTCTTAGGGGTTTTGTGTGGAGCCGGTGAAGGAAGAGACTTTTCAGGTCCTTAATACATGCTATCTGGCTTCAAGAGTATTGTCCAGACGGATAGGTGTAGCGTCTAAGCGAACGTTCCTGATAATTCATATGACTTTTTGTAGGGCCGATGCCAGGCCTAATTCACCAGCAAAAAGTCCTTAACCTAAAGCCTAGGATTCATAAGTTCCTAAGAATACTATCCCAGGGAATGATGAGTATTGTCTTTAGAAAGTTGGCAATAATAGTCGCTGCAGATGGCTGGATTAGGATTTTTTTTAATCAATAAAATACCTTCATAAATGGCTTTAGAGGCCGATTTACAAATTTTATTAAAAAAAGTTAAATTTTTCATAAGTAAAAAGGAAGAAATCTTCTCTCTATAAATGAGCGATTGGTGATTTATTTCTTTTGAAATCGATAATGAGATATATAAAATATAGTGTAGAGGACTTTGTACAAGACGAATACTTCCAGAAATGGATAATTGCGCCTGATGCCATGACGCTGAAGTTTTGGGAAAGCTGGCTGCTGGAGCATCCCGAAAAAGCGGATGAGGTCGCTGAGGCCAGGCGGATTATTCAGGCCTTAAATTTTGATTCGGATGAGATCGAAGGGGCCGAAATAGATGAGATGTGGAAGAATATCATTGAGGGGCGCAGAGAGGGTAAAGGTCCTAAGCCATTCCAGTTTAGCTCCTTCCTGAAAGTGGCCGCGGTGCTTATCACCGTGTTGGTGGCAGGGCTGACTATTTATCTTTCCGGCAGCTTTACCAAAGGCCTTGTGGAAGAGCAAGTCGCCTCTCGTGTGACTTTGGAGTTGGAGGATGGACGGCTGCAGTCCTTGGATGGTCAGGCCCCCACGATCATTGAAAGCAATAATAAAGCGGTGTCCATCACCCGCTCGAGCAAGACCCTACATTATAATGCGGTGCAGGAGAATGTAACAGAACTGAAATACAATAAGCTGACCGTGCCTTATGGGGAGCAGTTTGACCTCGTGCTTTCGGATGGGACCAAGGTCAAGCTAAATGCTGGCTCTTGGATCAAGTTTCCTATTAGTTTTCTGAGTGATCTGCCCAGAACAGTGTACCTACAGGGGGAGGCTTATTTTGAGGTGGCCCCAGACAAGGAACGGCTCTTTACCGTGGTGACCGACCAGATGGATACCCAGGTTTTTGGAACCAAATTCATCGTCACTTCTTATCCCAATGAGCTATTTACCAGCACCGTACTGGTGGAGGGCAGCGTGGGGGTAAAGGACAAGTCAGCCGCTGCCGAGCCTAGACTCATCGTGCCGGGTCAGCGCGCCTTATCGGCGGAAGGTGCCATCAACGTGGAGGAGGTCAATGTCAATAAATACATCGCCTGGACCACGGACGAACTGGTTTTTATCAATGACCCCTTTGAGAATATCCTGAAGCGCTTAGAAAGACATTTTGATATAAGTATAGAAAATAAATTTATAGAGAACAGCCAGAAGGGTTATTCGGGAACATTTAAGGAGGAGTCCCTGACTCAGATCCTGGATGTATTTAAGGGTCATACCCCATTCAACTATAGTATAGAAAATGACGGGATTATTATTTACCCTGAGCAATAGTGTGATGATCAATAAAAGAGAAGAGAGATTAGAAATAAATAGCTGCCTATGATGAAAAATCAATCGTGATCTGTACCCACATTTGACGATCCTAATTACTAATTATGAAACAATAAATTCAAACTTATGAATATACATTTCCTAACAAAACGTACTAAGCGGAAATCTTCCCTTCTTCATCTCAAGATCAAATTTTCGTTTTTGATCATCATGGTGACATTTTTCCAGCTTAAGGCGGAACCAGGGCTAGCCCAAAAGTCCAAAATAACCCTAGACACTAAAGATACTCCCATCATTGAGGTGATGGGAGAGATCGAGCAGATTACTGATTATAGGTTTTTTTACAGCCAGGAGGAGCTGGATTTAACTAAACCTATTGATATAAACGCTAAGAATTCAGCGCTTACGGAAGTTCTAAAGGAGATTTTTGCTCCGGTAGGCATAAGTTATAAGATCATAGGCAAGCAGGTAATCCTGAAGGAGGCCCCGCCGCTATCTGCTAGCAGGCCTGAGGCTGACGTACCAGTCGCCCAAAAGCAAGAGGTGCAGGTGCGAGGAAGAGTGCTGGATGACACCGGCGAGCCCCTTCCCGGCGCGACCGTGCTGGAAAAAGGAACCGTCAACGGAACCCAAACCGATATGGATGGGCAGTTTACCCTAACCGCCTCTGGCCCAAAATCGATATTGGTATTTTCCTATATTGGTTTCGAATCGCAGGAAGTATCCATCAATAATCGCCAAACCATCAATATCACCCTTCTGGAAAGTACTGAAGGGCTAAACGAAATCGTGGTGGTCGGCTATGGTACGAAGCGCTCCAGCGAACTGGTAAGTGCGATATCGCAGGTGTCTGCCGAAGACCTCAAGGTCACCGAGCGGCCTGTCACCAGCGTGCAGTCTGCGCTGCTAGGCTCTGTAGCCGGTCTGAATGGTGCCTATGGCAATGGCCGTCCCGGATCCACTCCAGGGTTTTCTATTCGAGGAACGAGCACGCTAAACTCCACTTCCATCCTGGTGATCATCGATGGATTTGAAGGGTCACTTTCGGATGTAAACCCTCAGGATATCGAAAGTGTCAGCATCCTGAAAGATGCTGCCGCAGTATCCGTCTATGGTGCCCGTGGTGCCAATGGCGTAATGCTCGTGACTACCAAGGGAACCAAAAGAAATGAGCAAATTTCCGTGGACTATCGCTATAATTATTCCCTGCAAAAGCCCACCGCCCTTGCGGATATGCTAAATTCCAGTGAGCTTATGCAGTTTACCAATGTGGCCGCCGGAGCAGGAAATGAGGTATATGACCAGGATGCTCTGGCCCTTGCAGCAAGTGGCTTCTACCCGGAAACCAACTGGGCCGAGGAGCTGTACCAATCGCAATCCGGACAGCAGTCGCATAACCTATCCGTAACGGGAGGGAGCGAAAAAACTGGCTATCTGATCAATGCTGGCTACCTTACCCAGGATGGATTGGTGGTAGGCTCAGACAATTTCAAAAGAATCAACCTCCGCGTAAAAGTGGATACTGATATCACCGACTGGTTTAGCACTGGTGTCAATGCGCTGATAAGTAATAGAATCACCGAAAGTACGCCTGCCATCGGCGCGGACGGAATCTTAGGTTTACCTTTTTATCCTGTGAAAACCGAAGATGGCTATTGGGCAGAAAAGGGAAGTCCGGGAGCTCCAAACCCTATCGCTGAAGCTGCCTCCGGAAGCTTCTCCAAAAATAATAGGGATGCCACCAATATCCAGATTTATGCAAAGGTGAAGCCTTTTAAAGGTTTGGTGTTTGAAGAACGAGTATCCTTTATCAAAAACAATGAAAACATCAGAGACTGGTCTAATATCTATGATTATGTGTCACTGGACTATACCGATCCTGATTCTTATACCAACCCTAGCTCCCCAAACAGGATCTATACCCGGGGAAATCCTGAGGCAAGAACCTTAAATCTGAGCTCTCTTACGGGCTATGTATTGCGTACCCTATCCACCTTAAATTATAGTTTGGAGAAAGAAGATCATTCCATCTCGGCCTTATTAGGTTTCCAGACGGAGCAAGGGGAGAGTGAAGGCTTTTCGGCAGGAAGAATGAATTTCTTATTGGACAATGTCATTGACCTTCAGCTAGGGCAAACTCCAAATGTAAATATTCAGGATGTGGACCCATCTAAAGGGGGAGCTGATCCGCTAGGAACCACTTCGTATAGAGGAGGAAATGCGACCACCTTATCCTATTTTGGTCGATTCAATTATGGCTATAAGGGGAAATACATGGCGGAGGCCTCTTTCCGTGTGGATGGTAGTTCAAATTTCCTCGCCAATAATAGGTATGGGTTCTTCCCGGCTATGGCCGTGGGATGGAATATCGCCAGGGAGGAATTTATGAAAGACCTCTCCGCCATCGATCAGTTGAAGTTGCGAGCTTCCTATGGCCAGTCTGGTGATGACTCAGGCGTGGGCAGGAGAGTGGTGCAGCTGGTGAATGTGGATGTGACTGGCTATCCTTTCAACGGGCAGATTCAGCCTCGATTATTTTTGGGAAGTCCGGCAAGTACCGATCTTCAGTGGGAGACTGCTACGACCTTTAACCTAGGCTTAGACCTTTCTTTATTGCAAGGAAAATTCCAGATGAATGCTGAATATTTCATTACCGATAGAGATGATATCCTCGATGAGGTACTGACTCCTATTGAGTTTGGATTCGGAAATGTACCAGCCAATTTATACTCTGTCAAGAGCTGGGGTTATGAATTTGAGCTGATGCACCGAAATCAAGTGGGTAAGGTAAACTATTGGGTATCGGGAAATTTCTCTGATTATGACAATGAGATCACCGATGTGGCGGGCAGAGAATCCATCAATTTTGCCGTAGGCCAAAGCATCAATGATCGCCTGGGATACCAGACGGATGGCTTCTTTGACAGCCAGGAGGAGATCGATGCCTATACAGGTCCTGATGGAACTTCCCGGATCAATCAAAGTAATATGGGAGGAACCTTTGTGGGAGGATATAAATACGTGGATCAGTTGACCGTGGACACCAATGGGGACGGCGTACCTGATCAGGGCGATGGGGTAATAGACCCAGACGACCGGGTGATTTTGGACAGAAACAGTGCTCGAAATCTGAATCTTGGCTTCAGTATGGGCGTAGGCTATAAGGGCTTTAGCCTGTCTGCAAGGTTCTATGGCACCTTGGACAATAACCAGTGGTGGGCCAGTGCCGATGCACATGAGCCATTCCTGAATGGTTCGAATGTATATACTTTCCAGACCGATTATTGGTCTCAGAGCAATCCTGAGGCGATCTTCCCTACGCCACGTGGCACGGGAATTCAGGCCTATAACTCTAGTGTTTCGCACCTGATCCAGAACAACGAATTTATAAAACTACAGAACATCACGCTTACCTATGATTTTAATAAGGCGTTTATGGAAAGGTTTTCATTCATTGAGGGGCTAAATCTCGTGGTATCTCTCGAGAATATCGGTACCATCTGGAGCAATAGCCCAGCCTTTGAGTATGGTTGGGACCCTGAATTGGGGGTAGGAACCTTGGATTATCCTCTACCGAGAATATTTTCTGTGGGGGCAAATGTTTCCTTCTAAGGTCTAATTATGCTTTAAGGGATATGTCCTTAACCATTATAGAAGGAGATATACCCCATTTTAGTATCACTCAAAAAAATGAAGAAAATGAAATATATAAAAATAGTTTTAGTTGGGTTCCTAGGGTTTCTATCCTCCTGTGATGGATTTCTCGATGTGGTGGATTTGGATGAGCTGACCTCAGGGACGGTTTATAAGACCGAGACGGATCTGTCCTATGCGCTCAATCAGCTGTACACTTTCCTGCCGCAGGGCGATGTGGAGGGTTCAGCTCCTGTGCTGCCTTACTTCTGGACTGATGAGGCCATCCACCGTAATATTAATGATGGCGGTGGCCGTCAGGAGTCGGATTTTAATTGGACCATCAACTCCTCGGTACTGGACAATTTCTACCGATACCCAGAGATTGCAGATATCAATTTCTTTCTGCAAGCCTTGCCTGATGCGGAGTTTTTCAATGAAAGTAACCGTGCCCGATTTGGTGCTGAGGCACGTTTTTTTCGCGTATGGATTTATGAGGCGATGGTTTTTGCCTATGGGGATGTCCCATTGATCACGACTACCATCTCGGCAGATGACCTTCCTGAGAGAACGCCCCGGATTGAAGTATTCAATTTTGTGCTATCTGAGCTAGATGCGATAATTGCGATTTTGCCGGAGGCAAGTCAATATGCCGCTGCCGATAATGGCCGAATCACCAAAGGTGCGGCCTTGGCCCTAAAAGCCAGAGCTTGTCTCAATGCGGTGGGATGGCACTCTGATCCAGCCAGCTTATATGTGGAAGCAGAGCAAGCCGCTGCGGCGATAGTGAATAGTGGTGAATATTCCCTCGTAGAAGGAATTGAGGGGTTTGCGCAGCAGTTTACCTCTGCTAGTGACCTGGTGTCTCCGGAGACCATCCTTGCCACCGCTTATGTGCCGGAGTTTAGAACAAATTCTTTACCTCGCCGTCTGCCACCGAAGGGTGCGTGGAGAGGACTGGAGGCTACTTTTGGGAATAACCAAAGCAGACCGGGATTCACCGCTGACTTCATTGAAGAGGTGCAGACTATCAATGGCCTGTTTCCCATCAATGATCCTTCCTATGATCCTGCAAATCCCTGGGAAAATAGAGATCCTAGATTGGCAGTGTCAGTGATCCTTCCGGGGGACTTGCTACCCAGCAAGGGCAATCCTGACCTGGATTATGAATTCCAGCCGCATCCTAATATCAATCCAAATGGAACAGCCGATAATATCAATTCAACGGTAAACCCTACAGGTTATAATTTCCGAAAATACCTGACTTTTGATATCCCGGCACTGGACCGAGCGGATGTAGATATCAAGGTGATTCGTTATTCGGAGGTGCTATTAATGTATGCTGAAGCCCTTGCGGGCCAAGGTAAAGAGGCGGAGGCATTGGTGTATTTGGATCAGGTAAGAGCGCGAGTGGGCATGCCATTATATGCTGAGATCGGCCTGCCGACGATCACCCGTGGTACCACAGGCAATCAGATGATCGATGCGATACTATTGGAGCGCCGGTATGAGTTTGCGGGAGAAGGCCCACAGCGTTGGTTTGATATCTGGAGATATAAATTGGGGGATCAGGTTATCACTCAGGTTTATGGAATTCCAGAAAGCACCGAGCTGCCAGGGGACCTCATCGGACCAAAATTCAAAGCGGATGGAGACTCTTATAATCGAGTGTGGAACGATAAATTCTACCTCCTGCCCATCCCTCAGAAGGTAATCGATGCCAATCCTAATATAAGACAAAATCCAGGTTGGTAATGGAAGAGCTACTCCGATAATACTAGTAATTATTATTATCGGAGTATCTTTTTAGCGATATTATGTCCTCATTGAAAAAATCTTAAAAACAGTGATCTACAAAGTACAGAATAACAGAATAATGCTAGGAATGGCCGCTTTGCTGCTGGGATGGATGTCCAGCTGTGGCGGTGGAGCCAAAACTCAAACCACTATCGTGGAGAAGGTCAGAAAGCCCAATATCATCTTGCTGATGGCAGATGATCAAGGCTGGGGAGATACAGGGTATAATGGACACCCGGAATTAAAAACTCCCAACCTCGATGATATGGCCACCAATGGGGCAGTGTTTAACCGATTTTATTCAGGGGGCTCCGTTTGCTCTCCCACACGGGGAAGCGTCATTACTGGCCGTCACCCTTTGAGATATGGGATATGTAATGCCAACTGCGGCCATGTAAAAGACCAGGAAATCACCTTGCCAGAGATGGCTAAGGGAGAAGGATATACCACCGGTCATTTTGGTAAATGGCATTTGGGTACCCTCACACGGGACACCCTGGATGCCAATCGTGGCGGCAGAGCTCATTTTGATAAGGATTATGCTCCACCATGGGACAATGGATATGATGTAAGTTTCGTGACCGAATCTAAAGTTCCCACATGGGACCCTATGATTACACCTCCGAAGTCTGCCGGGGACGTCAGCGGTCACCTGAAAGAAGGAGCACCTTTCAATACTTTCTATTGGACGGGACCGGGAGAGATCGTCACTGATAACCTCGAGGGGGATGATTCTAGGGTGATCATGGACAGGGCTATTCCATTTATAGAAAATGCGGTGAAGGATGATCAGCCATTTATGGCTGTAGTATGGTTTCACACTCCGCATTTACCGGTACTAGCTGGCGAGGAAGACCGCGCCATGTATGATCATTTGTCAGAGGATCAGCAGCATTATTATGGGGTGTTGACGGCCCTGGATCAGCAGGTGGGACGACTAAGACAGACTCTGGAAGAGCTAGGTGTAGCGGAGAATACGGTGATCTTCTATACCAGCGATAATGGTCCCGAAGGCAAAGCGGTTCAAGGTCGTACACAAGGATTGACCAAGGGTCTCAAAGGCAGGAAGAGAAGCCTGTATGAAGGGGGATTAAGAGTGCCTGGAATCATAGAATGGAAAGGGACTATCCAGCCGGGAACCAGCATCGATGCACCTACATTTACCTCTGATTATTTCCCTACCATTGCCAATATCCTTGGGGTGGATATAGCGGCTAATCAGCGTCCCTATGATGGGGTGGACTTATTCCCTTACCTGACGGGAGAGATGCAAAAGAGAGAGAAGCCATTAGCATTTGCTTATCAGGAACAGCTGGCATTAATCGAGGAAGACTATAAGCTCTACCGCGCAAATGAAAACCAGGAATTTGAGCTTTATAATATCAAAAATGATCCTAATGAAACGGTAGATTTGGCGAAGAAACAGCCGGAAAAACTGGCAGAAATGGTAGAATATTGGAAGAAATGGAAGGTGTCTGTGGATCGAAGCTCTGAGGAGGGGGATTATTGAAAAAAAATGTGCTAAATTGATTTAAATTCTTTAGATACATCATTTAACCCCCCAAAAATTAAGAGAAATGAGAAAAATCTTTTATTCTATTTGCGCCTTTTTTTGTCTGGCAGCCTGCTCGGGAAACCCCGGGGCTGAAGACCAGGCTGAGGGCAAAGGAAAACCTAATATTGTCTTTTTGTTTACAGACGATCAGACCTTTGCCTCCATCCAGGCCTTGGGCAATAGCGAAATTCATACGCCCAACCTGGACCGTTTGGTAGCAGATGGCACCAGTTTTACCCATGCCTATAATATGGGCGGATGGAATGGGGCCATTTGCGTGGCCTCACGATCCATGATGATATCTGGCTCTTATATTTGGGATGCACAAGAGGTAGCAAAGCAATGGGGCAAAGGAGATAGCACAGCCTTGGAACATACCTGGCCACAACTGATGGAAGGTGCGGGGTATTCTACTTATATGACTGGCAAATGGCATGTGGAGGCTCCGGCCGATCAGGTTTTTCAGGAGGCCAGACATATCCGTGCAGGCATGCCAAAAGACAATGGAAATCAGCTGGGTGCAGCAGTTAAAAAATGGAAGGCCGAGTCAGGAGATATGAAGGACTGGAACGACTATATGCCACTAGGATATGGTAGACCAAAAAGTCCTGAAGATCAGGAATGGCAGCCTTATGATACCATAAATGGAGGCTTCTGGAAGGGTGGCAAGCACTGGAGTGAAGTGGTAAGGGACGATGCCATAGATTTTATCCAAGCCGCTAGCCAAAAGGAGGATCCTTTTTTTATGTATTTGGCCTTCAATGCTCCTCACGATCCTAGACAGGCTCCCAAGGAATATATCGATATGTACCCGCTGGAGGAGATCGAAATCCCCGAGAGTTTTCTGCCGGAATACCCTTATAAAGATGATATAGGGGCAGAACCGACACTCAGAGATGAGGCTTTGGCACCCTTCCCGCGGACCGAATATGCCGTGAAGGTCCATAGACAGGAATACTATGCCATCATCAGCCACCTCGATGAGCAAATAGGGAAAATCTTGGATGCCTTGGAGGCTTCGGGAAAACTCGATAACACTTATATTTTCATGACCGCAGATCATGGGCTGTCTGTGGGGAATCATGGTCTGATAGGCAAGCAGAGTCTATATGATCATAGCATTAGGGTTCCTCTTATGGTGACCGGTCCCGGCGTACCCAAAGGGGTGAAATTAGATCAGGAAGTATATCTACAGGATATTATGGCTTCCAGCTTGGAGCTGGCAGGAATCGAAAAGCCTTCCTATGTGCACTTCAATAGCTTCATGGATATCGTCGAGGATAATCAGGCCACAGGGCATTATACTGAGATATACGGTGCCTATAGACACCTCCAAAGGATGATCCGAAAGGATGGATATAAACTCATTGTTTATCCTAAAATCAATAAAGTCCTGCTCTACGACCTCAATGCTGATCCTAACGAGATGAAGGATCTCGCCGCTGACCCAGCCATGAAGTCTAAGGTAAACCAGCTATTCGACGAGTTGCTGAAATTGCAGCAGGATATGAAGGATCCGGTGGACCTTTCTGCAACTTATAAAGAGGTATTGGGATAAGAAATACCCATTACCCCGGGCTATTCTCCTTATGCAAGGAGGAGAATAGCCCTAATTACTCTTTGAACAGGACCTGGTTCATATAGTCCTGGCCTCGATCGGCCGTGGAGAGGAGAGGAATGGAGGACGAAATGCTTTACGCCAGTATTTTGGTTTATAGAAGTTAGTGAAATAGCGTAGGCTTAAGCTAATGCCAGGCCTTTTCCATCGAGGGGAAGAAATAAAATTGACCCAAACTATAAAATAGTATTACCCCATAAAGACAATAAGAATGAACTTGAAAGTAAAAGCAATAATCTGCTCCACCTTATTAAGCCTATTGTTTACCACTGCTTATTCCCAAAGCAAGAAACAGGAGCGCCCTAATATATTATTTATCATGTCTGATGACCACACCGCGCAGGCATGGGGGATTTATGGAGGCCTATTGGAGGGTTATGTTCATACGCCCAATATCAAGCGACTGGCCTCAGAGGGCATGGTTTTGGACAACTGTCTAGTATCCAATTCCATCTGCTCACCCAGTCGGGCGACCATCCTCACTGGGCAATATAGCCATATAAATGGGGTGACCACCTTGGGAGCAGGCCTACCGCCTAGCCATTATAATATCGCCAAGGCGATGCAGACGGGAGGATATCAGACCTCTCTCATCGGCAAGTGGCACCTCAAGCAGGAGCCTGCGGGATTTGATTATTACTGCGTGCTACCAGGCCAGGGTCGGTATTGGGATCCTATCATGAAGACCAAGGACAACTGGGAAGATTACTCCAAAGGAGGTAAGGCATACGAGGGATTCAGCACCGATGTCATCACCGATATGTCCATTGATTGGATAGAAAATAGAGATGAGTCGAAGCCTTTCATGTTGATGTGCCATTTTAAGGCCACCCATGAGCCTTTTGATTATCCTGAGCGATTCAGCAAGCTATACGAAAATTCTGTGATTCCTGTGCCAGCGACTTTTTATGATCAAGGCCCGGAAACCAATGGCCGCGTTTTTAAGGGACAGTCGCTGGATAACCTCACCTTAAGAATGCTAGATGCCACCGCTAACCCAAGCAAGCGAGTAGATTATATGGCTTACCCTGAACTGCCCTATGACGTGGATGGACTGGGTAATGACGAGGCAAGATTTAAAACCTACCAGAAAGTAGTAAAGGACTTTATGCGTAGTGGTGCTGCCGTGGATGATAATATCGGTAAGCTATTGAATTATTTAGAAGAATCTGGCCTGGCCGAAAATACAATAGTGATCTATACCGCCGACCAAGGATATTTCTTAGGGGAGCATGGATGGTTTGACAAGCGACTGATATATGAAGAGTCTATTCATATGCCATTTGTGATCCGATATCCTAAGGAAATTGCCGCTGGACAGCGGAATGATGATTTGATTGAGAATGTAGATTTCTCAGCGCTATTTGCAGATTATGCAGGAATAGACTATCCAGAAACCATGCAGGGAGTGAGCTTCAGAGAGAATCTGAAGGGCAAAACCTCTGTCAACTGGCGTAAATATTCCTACTATAGATACTGGGATCATTCCACAGATCGTCCGGGTCATTTTGGGGTACGAGGAGAGCGATATAAATTGGCTTTCTATTACGGAAATGGATTTGCAGATGCCGTGCCAAATTCCGGTTATTGGGAGCTGTTTGACCTTCAGGAAGATCCAAATGAATTGCATAATGCCTATAATGATCCGGAATACCGCAAGGTGGTGGCCGAGCTGAAGCAAGAGATCATCAATAAGCGCGAAGAAGTGAAAGACACAGACAGTGATAATGAGGAGATTTTAAAAATCATTGAAGCACACTGGAATGATTGATTTTAAAGCGATTAGATTCTTAGGACTTGGCTGTTTATTATTCCTTTCCTCCTTGGCTCAGGCCCAGGAGAAGGTACGGCTCCATTACCAGCAGCCTGCTGAGGAGTGGACCGAGGCACTTCCGGTAGGGAATGGCAGGCTAGGAGCGATGGTATTTGGGGGAGTGGAGAAGGCTCATATTCAGTTCAATGAAGAGACTCTTTGGGCGGGGGAGCCGCATGATTATTCTCATAAAGATGCACATCTGTACCTCGACGAGATCCGCACCTTATTGGCGGAAGGCAAGCAGCTGGAGGCACAGGACCTAGCCACGGAGAAGTTTATGAGTATTCCCATCACCCAGCTGCCGTATCAGCCCTTTGGGGATTTGTATATGGAGTTTTTGGGTCACCAGGATTATTCCAAATATTCTCGTGAATTGGACCTGGAGAATGCCTTGACTAAGGTGTCCTATGAGGTGGATGGAGTGCGATTTGACCGTAGTCTCTTTTCGAGTCATCCTGATCAGGCGATCGTGATTCATATTGCGGCCAGCAAAAAAGGAGCATTGGACTTCAGCGTATGGCTGGATGCTGTCCATGAAACCAAGACGGTGAGTGCTTCTGCTGCCGGTCAGCAGCTGGAAGTGCAGCTGAGCAATGGGGTGCTGAGTGGAATCGCAAAAATCAAGGTGGAAAGCGATGGTGAGCTGATGGAAAAAGAAGGAAAGCTATCCATCAAAAATGCCTCACAGGCTACTATTAAACTGGTGGCAGCCACCAATTATATTGACTTTCAGGATATAAGCGCAGACGCTACGACTTTGGCCGAAGGCTACCTCCAATCCATGGAAGGGAAGACCTATGATCAGCTGAAGTCGGCTCATCTTGCTGACTATAAGGAGCTCTTTGATCGATTTTCATTAGATCTTGGGGGAGATGAGCGAGAGACCATCCCTACAGATAAGAGAATATATGACTTCTGGAAGAACCCTGAAGATCCACAGCTCATCGCACTATACGTCCAGTATGCTCGGTATCTTATGATCGCCAGCAGCAGACCGGGGACACTTCCACCGACCCTTCAGGGCCTGTGGAATGATAAGATCAAACCACCTTGGTTGAGTGGATATACCACAAATATCAATTTGGAGGTGAATTACTGGCCAGTGGAAATGGCGAATTTGGCAGAATGCCATGAACCCTTATTCGACTTCATCCGGGACCTCTCCCAGACGGGAGGCAAGGTCGCCTCCGAGCACTATGGTGCTGAAGGATGGGTGGCTCATCATAATGTGGATCTGTGGCGCGGCGCTGCTCCGGTCAACGCTTCCCACCATGGGATTTGGGTGACGGGAGGAGCATGGCTGTCCACCCATATTTGGGAACATTATTTATTCAGTCAGGATGCTTCATTTTTAGCCGAGAACTATTCCTTAATGAAGGAAGCGGCATTATTCTTTTCCCAATTCCTATACTTGGATCCCAACAGCGGCTACCTGATCAGCTCCCCATCCAATTCTCCGGAAATTGGTGGCTTGGTAGCAGGGCCGACAATGGATCATCAGATCATCAGAGCACTATTCCGCAATACGATAGCGGCTGCAGAGGTGCTGGGTACTGATCAGGACTTTGCCGAGGAACTCCGGGAGTTACTTCCAAAGATCGCCCCTAACAAAGTCGGCCAGCATGGTCAGCTGCAAGAGTGGATGGAAGATGTGGATGATCCCGAAAACCACCACAGGCATGTCTCTCACCTCTGGGCGGTACATCCCGGCAATGAGATCAACTATAAAGATGAGCCTGTGCTGATGGATGCAGCAAAGCAATCGCTGGAATACAGAGGTGATAATGGCACTGGATGGAGTCTGGCATGGAAGGTGAATTTTTGGGCTAGGTTCTTAGATGGCGACCGCGCCTATAAGCTGCTGCATAGCCTGCTAAGCCCTGCTGAGGAACCCGAAAGGAAAAACCAGGGAGGTTCTTATCCCAACTTATTTGATGCTCACCCACCTTTCCAGATCGATGGGAACTTTGGTGGAGCAGCGGGGATATTGGAGCTATTCGTGCAGAGTCATCTGGAAGAGATCGACCTGCTGCCAGCATTGCCGGAAGCACTTCCCCAGGGAGACCTCAAGGGCATCCGCGCTCGTGGAGGCTTCACCTTAGATGTCCAATGGGACAAGGGTAAATTGACCAAGCTAGTGGTGTATTCCACTGCTGGCCAGTTCTGTATCTTGCAATATGGTGATATCAGAGTCGAGATACCTACGAAGGTAGGCGGAAAATATACTTTTAATGGAAAGCTAGAAAAGCAATAATATGATACAAAGGAGGATTATTGTTCGCAAGGCTATGGTCTGGGTTTTTGCCCTGCTCCCCATCCTTGCTCAAGCGCAAAAAGCGAAGTCTTCGCGTCCCAATGTGATCGTGATTTTCACCGATGACCAGGGATACCAGGATGTAGGTTGTTTTGGGTCGCCAGATATCAGCACCCCCAACCTGGACAATATGGCCAAGGACGGTATACGATTTACGGATTTTTATTCAGCATCGCCGGTATGCTCTCCATCGAGGGCTGCCCTGATGACGGGCTGCTATCCCACCCGGGTGGGCGTGCCAGTGGTATTATGGCCCATGAGTCCGGACGGTCTTAGCCCTGAGGAAGTGACCATCGCCGAGATGGTGAAGGAGCAAGGGTACGCCACTGCCTGTATTGGCAAATGGCATCTTGGGGACCAAGCGCAGTTTTTGCCTACCAATCAAGGCTTTGATAGCTATTTTGGAATTCCCTTTAGCAATGATATGTCTGTAAACCCAGAGGCCAAGGTGTCTGCTGAGGTGTTATTTAGAGAGGGTAAAGACCTGAACAAGCTACGAACAGAGAAGCCTAAGAAATTCGATGTTCCTTTATTTAGGGATGATGAAATTATAGAATATCCGGTGGATCAAACGCAGATCACCAAGCGATATACCGAAGAGGCACGGAAGTTTATAGTGGAGAATAAGGAGAAGCCTTTCTTCCTCTACCTGGCGCATACCATGCCACATATACCCCTGATGCCTTCTGAGGAGTTTAAGGGAAAGAGCCGGCAAGGCCTATATGGAGATGTAATCGAGGAGATCGACTGGAGTGTAGGGCAGGTATTGGAGGAATTGCGCAAGCAAGGTTTGGAGGAGAATACCTTGGTGATATTCACCTCTGATAATGGACCATGGAATCTGAAGAACGGCCATGGTGGAAGTGCCAAGCCTCTACGTGGATTTAAGTTTGAGACCTATGAAGGCGGTATGAGAGTGCCTATGATAGCACAGTGGAAAGGCATGATCAGTCCCCAGAGCACAAGTGCAGAAATCGCCTCCACCATCGATCTGCTCCCTACCATCGCCTATCTGTCTGGCGCTGAGCTGCCTGATAGAACCCTGGACGGGAAGAATATCTGGCCCCTGCTATCGGGAAATTCCAATAGCAAAACCCCGCATAAGGAATTCCTCTATTATTCCAATACCACCGCAGAGGCCATCCGTGTTGGGGATTGGAAGCTACGCGTCAGAGAGGGGATTGTGGAGTTGTATGATTTGAAAAATGACATTTCAGAATCCAATAATCTGGCCGAAGAGCAACCAAAGAGAGTGCAGAGCCTACAAAAGAAATTAGATAAGTACGATACGGCGCTGAAGTCGGACCAATAATACGGTCTGATTAGCAATGCATCTTGATCAAAGGAATAGGAATGAATAAGTTTATAATTGGTTTTCTAGTATTAATCACCCAGATTTTTGTAGCGAATGCCCAGGAATCGTCTTTAGCTCTTATTCCCTACCCTTGGTCTGTGGAGCAGGGGACAGGTGAATTCCTCTTTACAGAAGAGACGATTTTCTACCTGCCCCAGTCCCAGGAGCGAGATTTGGGAGCCTATATTCAAGAAAAGCTACTTGCTGATCAGAATATGAAGGTACAGGTGAAGTCAGGTTCTCCTAAGAAAGGCGAGGCACCAGCGGTGAATTTTCTATTGACCAAGAATAAGGAGATAGAGGAGGAAGGCTATATTCTAAGTGTTCAGCCATCTTCCATTCAGGTGGAGGCCCGCACGGCGAAGGGCTTATTTTACGCCTTTCAGACCTTGCGTCAGCTGATGCCAGTCCAGCCTTCGGCACTTGCTCGCATTCCCAGTGTGGAGATCAAGGATCATCCAAGATTCGAATGGCGCGGTTTGATGATCGACGTTTCCAGGCATTTTAGGTCTAAGGAGTTTGTGAAAAAGCAAATCGATATCATCGCGGCTTACAAAATGAATAAGTTTCACTGGCACCTTACCGATGACCAAGGCTGGAGAGTGGAGATCAGGAAATACCCCAATCTTACAGACAAAGGAGCTTGGCGTGCGGATAGGACGGGAGTAAGCTGGTGGAAAAGAACCGGTGCCACTGCGGAGGAACCTAAGTCTGTTGGGGGTTTTTATACTCAGGAAGACATCAAGGAGGTGATCGAATTTGCCCGTCTGCGAAATGTGGAGATCATTCCTGAGATAGATGTTCCGGGGCATAGCAAGGCTCTGGTAAGTTCATATCCTTTCTTATCCTGTCTGGATAGTGCGACATTCGAAGTGGCGGTGGGCGGCAAAGCCCCAGACAACGCCCTGTGTGCGGGTAAGGAAAGCACCTATGATTTTATGGAAGAAGTCATCGGGGAGATTGCCGGGTTATTTCCTTCTCAGTACATCCATATCGGTGGAGATGAATGCAATAAGACCAACTGGAAGAAATGCCCGCATTGCCAGGCGGTGAAGGAGGAGCATGGACTAGCAGATGAGGAAGAATTGCAAAGTTATTTCATCCAGCGAATGAATAAGCTGATCACGGCGAATGATAAAAAAATGATTGCCTGGGATGAGGTATTGAGTGGTAATGGAGCCAAAGGCGCAGTGATAATGGCCTGGAGACGTGGTGCGCATAGCCCTCAGCTACAGGCTCCGCAGGAAGGCTATCCCACGATCATGACCTCTTATACCTATTCGTATATCAGTCAGGTGCAGGGCCCGCCGGGCATGGAGCCGGAAGGACCCAAGGTGGTTTTGCCACTTTCCAAGGTTTATAGTCAGGAGCCGGTTCCTGAAGCATTAAGTCCAGAGCAGGCTCGCCTGATCAAAGGGACAGAAGTATGCCTCTGGTCTGAATTTACTCCCACCGCTGAGCATACCGAATATATGCTTTACCCACGGACCATCGCCCATGCAGAGGTAGCCTGGACGGTGCCCGCACAGAAGGATTGGCAGCGATTTCAGGAAATTGTTCCTACGCATTTTCAGCGCCTGGAGCAGCAGAAGATTACCGTTTCCAACAGTTTATATTCTATCTATGGATCCTATGCTTATAGCCCTCTGGAACAAACAGGAAGGGTGTTTTTGGAGACAGAAACGGAGGGATACAGGATGCTCTATACCTTGGATGGCACAGCGCCTACCTCAGGATCAGAGCAGTACCATGGATTCCTGACGGTTTCCCTGGGGCAGGAAGTGAAAGCAGGGCTTTTTGATAAAGAAGGACAATTACTGGGAGAAATCACTAGTCTTAAGGTAAGAAAAGATAACCTGTGATATAAATGAATGAGGTGGTGAAATAAGAGATGTATTTATATAAAAATGAATTATAAAAATAAGCTAATTCTTCTACTAATCGGTGCTTTGATAGGCATGGTACCGCTACAGCCACTTATTGCCCAAAGTCAAGAGGGGAATGAGGAGAAATCGCCGGTGGACTATATCAATCCTATCATCGGTGCGGTGACCTATGGAAAGAAAACCACCGATGCTCATGGCTTTGGCAAGACCTTTCCTGGAGCAGCAACCCCTTTTGGACTTGTTCAGCTCAGTCCTGACACCTTCAGTGGAGGGGACAATGGCTCAGGGTATTCCTACGAACATCCCACGATGGAAGGCTTCAGTTTTATCCATATGAGTGGGGTGGGCTGGTTTGGTGATTTGGGAAACCTCCTGATTACGCCGACCACAGGCCCCTTACGGATGAATAGAGGCCTGCCCGAAAAGCCGGAGGAGGGCTATCGGTCAAGGTATTCGCATGATACCGAGGTCACGGAAGCGGGCTATTATGCAGTGACGATGGAGGACTATAAGGTGAAAGTGGAGCTAACAGCCGCTCCCAGGGCGGGAATTATTCGCTTTACCTTCCCGGAAAATGATAGCTCCAGAATCCAAATTGATCTTGCCCGCAGGGTAGGAGGCACCTCTACGGAGCAATATATAGAGGTGGTCGATGACTATACTATCTCAGGATGGATGAAGTGCCCTCCCGAGGGTGGTGGATGGGGTGCCGGTCAGGGTAATGCTGATTATACCGTGTATTTCTATTGCCAGTTTAGCAAGCCGCTGAGCGATTACGGTTTCTGGTCGGCAGACCTTCCAGATGTACCGCGTAAGATGAAATTTATCCGTCAGGATAATTACCAGCAAGCGATCAAAGACTCCAAAATCTACCCCGGCCAAAAAGAACTTCAAGGAGAACATTTAGGGTTTTATGCCAATTTTAAAACCCATGACCAGGAAGAAATCCTCGTCAGAAGCGGAATCTCCTTTGTCAATATAGAAGGAGCAAGAGAGAATCTGGAGCAAGACATAAACCATTGGGACTTTGATCAGGTGAGAGCAGAAGCCCGGCAGCTATGGGATGAGGCGGTGAGTAAAATTGAGATCTCGGGAGGCACAGAAGTGGAAAAGGAGGTTTTCTATACGGCACTTTATCATACGATGATAGACCCTAGGGCTTTTTCGGATAGCAATGGCAATTATATTGGGGCTGATAAGAAAATCCACCAGTCTGATGCCTTTACGTATAGGACCATCTTTAGTGGCTGGGATGTCTTTAGATCCCAGTTTCCCCTGCAGACGCTCATCAATCCTGCCTTGGTGAATGATGAGATAAACTCCCTTATTCAGATGGCTGAATATAGTGGCAATGGCTATTTCCCTCGCTGGGAAATGCTGAATTCCTATTCAGGCTGCATGCTGGGAAATCCTGCGGTGTCTGTGCTGGCTGATGCCTACCAAAAAGGCATTAGGAATTATGATATTGAGAAGGCCTTTACATTCGCGAAAAACACCGTTGACCATACCGGAAATGGAAGCCTAGGCTATAGCCATAATCATGTCTCCAAAACCCTGGAATATGCCTATTCCGACTGGGCGCTGGGGACTTTGGCAGCTTCATTAGAAAAGCCTGCGATTTCCCAAGAGTATTTAGAAAAATCAAAAAACTATACCAATATCTGGAATGAAGAGGTGAATTGGTTTCGGGCAAAGGACAGCCTGGGTATCTGGCTGGAATGGAAAGGTAAAACGGTGCATGGGCAAGGCTGCATAGAGAGCAATCCTTATCAGCAGGGCTGGTTTGTGCCCCATGATATCGAGGGCCTGAAGGAACTGATGGGAGGAGAGGAAGCGTATAGAAATGAGCTCATCGCTTTTTTTGATCAGACGCCTGATGATTTTCTGTGGAACAATTACTATAACCATCCCAATGAACCGGTGCACCATGTTCCATTCTTATTTAATACAGCTGGAGTACCCCATCTCACCCAAAAGTGGACTCGGAAGATATGCGATGAGGCTTATGGGAATGATGCTTATGGCCTGTGTGGGAATGAGGATGTTGGCCAGATGTCCGCATGGTATATTCTGGCCGCGGTGGGCATCCATCCTATCTGCCCGGGAGACACCAATTACCAAATCACAAGTCCTGTTTTTGAGGAGATAGAGCTTCACTTCGATCAAGAATATTATCCAGGGAAAAGCTTTAAGATTATCGCAAATAATAATTCCAGGGAAAATATCTATATCCAAAGTATGAGCCTCAATGGGGAGGTGCTGGATCGGTACTGGATTTCTCACCAGGAAATAGTGCAAGGTGGACTATTAGAAATGGAGATGGGCCCCAGCCCGGTAGTGGCGGTCTCAAATTGAGGGCCTGCGATAGTGATGGAATTTGCAGTCAGTGAGCTTTCAGGGGCGAGCGGCGGTTTTATAGAAGTAAGCAAAAATAATTATTCAATCAATATACCTACAATGAAGAAGTCTATATTAATACTAATGCTAAGCATTTTTTCTTGCAGCGTTTTTGCGCAGCAATATCCCTTTCCTATGCCCGAATATAAGCCTACAGAAGGCAATTTGCAGGCTAGAGAGGAATTTCAGGATATGCGATTTGGACTGTTTGTCCATTGGGGAATTTATAGTGTGCTGGGAGACGGCGAGTGGGTGATGAACACCCAGCGTATCAAATATGATACTTATAAGAGATTGGCAGATTTCTTTGATCCGGAAGCGTATAACCCTAAGGAATGGGTGCAGATGGCAAAGAATGCGGGGATGAAATACATCACCATCACTGCCAGACACCATGATGGTTTCAGCATGTTTGATACAGAAGCCTCTTCTTATAATATCGTGGATGCCACACCTTACGGCAAGGATGTGCTGAAAGAGCTCGCTGAGGAGTGTAAAAAAGAGGGCATCAAGCTTAATTTTTACTATTCCCTTTTGGACTGGGGCCGTGAGGATTACGGCTATGGGAAGAAGATCGTGGATGGAGCTCCTGTGGATACCGATTGGGAGAGTTATATCGAATTTATGAAACTTCAACTGACCGAGCTACTTACCAATTATGGTGAAATCGGCGTGATTTGGTTTGACGGTCACTGGGATCGTAAAGCAGCCAACTGGCATTATGACGAGATATATTCCCATATTCATGAGCTGAGTCCTTCTACACTTATCGCTAATAATCACCATATTCAGCCTATCGAAGGTGAGGATATCCAGACTTTTGAGCGGGACCTGCCAGGGGAGAATACTGCCGGCTATAGCGCGGGAGTACAAGTAAGCCAGTTGCCTCTCGAGTCCTGTGCCACCATGGCCGGCAAGTGGGGTTTTGGGCTGAATGATACCAAGTTTAAAAGTACCGCGCAAATCATCCATTTCCTAGTGAAAGCAGCGGGCCGAAACGGCAACTTACTACTGAATGTAGGCCCCATGCCAAATGGTAAAATCCAACCTGAATTCACCACCACACTAGCAGAAGTAGGTGAATGGACAGAGAAGTACGGCGAGACCATCTATGAAACTCGCGGCAATATCATCCCCGTCCAAGACTGGGGCACCATCACCCAAAAAGACGATATGCTCTATGTTCATATCATCAATCCAGGAAGTGATCCCTTTCTATTTATCCCTGAATTACAAGAAAAGGTGGTATCCGCTAGTTCCTATGACGGGAACCAAACGATTAAATTTAAACAACAAAATGAAGGCTTATTTCTGTACTTTGATCAGTCTGAGCTTAAGTCTGATCTAGACAATATCATTAGTCTCAAAATCAAAAAGTAATTGCAGATCTTCTGTAAAACCCTTATCGCCAAAACGCTAATTATAATAAAGGGGCGGGCGGTAAGGTTTTTTTTATACTTATTATTTTATCCTTGATAGGTTTAGGGATGATTGGAAAAAGTAAGATGCTTTTCCTGCCGTAATTGGTAAATATCAATTGAAATCCTAGGTTTTATATGGTGGTATTGATACATTATAGGTCATTAATTCGGTATGAGTGGTAGGAGTCGGTTTGATTCATTATTTCACTTAAATGGATAAGTAAGTTAATAATCATGCTCAATAACCTAAAAGAAAATAACCAAATCGTAGAGGATAAGCCAAATGTTGAGAAGAGCCAAGTCTCAGATCTCGAATTATGGCGGGCCTTTAAAGAAGGAAGTAATTCGGCTTTTATAAAAATCTATGAAACCTACTTCGAGGCTTTATTTAGGTTTGGCTCCAGGATAACACCTCATGAGGAGTTGATCAAAGATGCTATTCATGATGTGTTTTTTGACCTGAGGAAAAACAGTAAGAGTATCGGGGAGACCAAGCATATCAAGTTCTACCTATTCAAATGCCTAAAGCGGAAAATAGTAAAAGAGCTAAACAACTGGACCGTAAGGCAAGAGGAGTTAACCGAGCATACGCCTTTTGAAATAATATTTTCTCATGAGCATTTTTTGATAAACTCTCAGCTGGATTCAGAGCGTTCCGCCAAGGTAAAGGAGGCCATTATGCAATTGTCCTCCCGAAAAAGAGAAGCCATCTATTATCTGTATTTCGAAAACCTAAGCTACGATGAGGTGAGTGAGATGATGGGCTTAGCAAGTCCTAAATCTGCACGCGATTTAATCTATAAGGCCTTGAAGTCCTTGAGAAATTCCCTAGGCTTCTTACCCTTATTTTTGATACCTCCGTTATAAGGATGGAAATGAGTTTATCAGCCCAGAAAATAAATAGAACTTAAGGAGCTTTAGCAGAATAATTTTGAGAATATAATAATGTATTTGCCTGCTTGATACTGCTCGGACCTGTGCTTTTTATTGGGCTAAGAAAATAGCATTTTATCCAAATATTTATTTTTTAAGGAACTTTTTATTCTTGTCCGCGACTGATTTCCCTCTATTATAAGCTTTTTTCCTGGAGCAATGAAAGGAAAGGTAAAACCTGAAGAATCAAGGTGTTTGATTGTAAGTAATTGTTATTTAGGGATTATATCCGGATGGTGAGAGGAAGTGTTATCATCAAATGTATAGTTCGGATTTAAGTTATATACCCCCAAATCTGTGTCATTATATAGCTGATTAAGGGAGGGGTGAAACATTCTAAGGTGTAAGAGGAGAATTACTTTTGTTTTTTTCTGATAAAAATCAAAATAGATAGGCGTTGTTTTGACGAATGTCTGCTTTACTATATAGAGTGATAACAGTTTACCCAAAATTATGCCTCAAATAAAAGATCTGATAGAAGACCTGGAATTTATTCGCTGGGTCAAAAATCCTGATGATAAATTAAATCAATATTGGGAGCATTGGCTATCGGCCAATCCTGAGCGGCTGGCTGATGTCCAGTTGGCAAAGGAGATTCTATTAAATCTTAAGTTTCCTTCCAAGGCTTCAGGGGAGAATGACCAAAAGGAAGTGTTAAATCGCTTATTGTCTCCGCAGCTTCCAGCTGCCAAAGAGCCAAAAACCTCTCGCGGTCTCTGGGGAAGGATAGGTCAAATGGGTAAAGTGGCAGCTATATTGATTTTTTTGTTTCTGCTAACAGTTTTGCTTCATGATTTTTATAAGCCTCTAAAAGAGGAAAATCCAATGGTGGCTATCCAATGGATCACCAAATCGACATTACCAGGAGAAAAACTCAATTTCAGGTTGCCAGACGGCTCTGTGGTATGGTTAAATTCAGGGAGCAGCCTTTCCTTTCCTGTCTCATTTGATTCTTCTGTGCGCCATGTTAAGCTTCAGGGAGAAGGATTCTTTGAAGTGAAGGAAGACGCCAATCATCCCTTTCAAGTGCAAACCACAAATCTTCTCACCACCGTTTTAGGGACTTCATTTAATATTAATGAGAGCTCTACTTCCCTGAGCTCGGTAGCTCTACTGACGGGAAAAGTGGCTATTGATGAGCTAGAGACTGGTAAGGAGTATATTCTTAGTCCTGGCCAGCAGCTCGAGTATGATGCTATTCAGAAGAATAGTGAGATACAAAACTTTGATATGGAGCTTATTGAGAGCTGGAGGAAAGGTCTGCTGATCTTCAGACAGACGCCCTTTGACCAGGTGAAGTCCCAGCTGGAGATGTGGTATGGAGTGAAGATAGTGGTCAGTGGAAAGGTACCTGCTACCTGGCGCTTTACGGGCAAATTTGAACAACAAATGCTGGAAACTATCCTTATCAGCATGTCACATATTGAGGGATTTAAGTACCAGATAAATGATAAAGAAGTTAGAATTTCATTTCCATAAATAACCTAAAAAAACCATGAAAACATCAACAAATAACTCTTCTTAAAAATAGCCAACCGATTACTATCAGTTGGCTACCATGAATGGTCTTGGGGAAATGGAAAACATTGGGGAATGTGAATTTCCCTGAAGACCAGATTTAATGATTAACTCAATAAACCGATCGAAATTATGAAATTAAAATTACAAAAGACAATCTATATGTTGTCCAAATACTTCCTATACGGATTTTTAATGCAATTATTGGTATTCAATTTTGTATTAGCCACCACGGTTAATGGGCAGTATAAGCTCATTGATGAGGTCGAAGTGCGGGTGAATAAGAAATCTACGAATCTGAATGAGCTATTTAGGATAATAGAAGATCAGAGCCCATTCACCTTTTTGTATGACCATAATGCAGTAGATGGTGAAAATAGGGTGGAGCTGAAAAGTAAGACTGGGACCGTCGAAAACTTCCTGAGGGAAGTCTCTCTACAGACGAACCTGAAATTCAGGCAGGTAAACAACGGCATCGATGTAAAGCCAGGCAGGGAGCAAGCATCGGAGGCGCTACTTTTCCTGCCGATCTCCGGCACTGTAGTGGACGAAAATGGCGAGGCCATTCCTGGTGCTACGATCCTGGAGAAGGGAACTTCCAATGGCACGGCCACAGATATTGATGGTACTTTCAAGTTGGAAGTGGGAGAAGGGGCGGTGTTGATCGTCAGTTTTGTAGGCTATGAGCCGCAGCAGGTGGAAGTAGGCAATCGCTCAGAGATCCATGTGATTCTGGAGTTTGACACGCAATCTCTGGAAGAGGTGGTGGTCATAGGATACGGTACAGCGAGGAGAAAGGATATCTCCGGAGCGGTGGGCACCATAGATTTGGAAGATTCACCGGTCTCTCTATCCCCCAATACCAATGCCCTACAATCACTTCAGGGAAGTATGCCGGGTATCAATGTAGGTACTCAAGCTTCTCCAGGCACTAATCCCAGCATTTTGATTCGGGGCCAAAACTCTATCAATGGCTCGAATACACCTTTGATAGTGGTGGATGGGATAATCTATTTAGGGGATCTTACTGACTTAAATCCTGACGATATAGCCTCCATAGATGTGATGAAAGATGCTTCTTCTGCGGCGGTGTATGGCTCTAGGGCGGCAAATGGGGTGATTGCTATTAGCACCAAAAAAGGTAAAACGCAAAAACCAGTGATCAAATATAATGGATGGATAGGCGCGAATCAGTGGCCTAGTCCCCCCGAGATGATGAACCTGGATCAGTGGACACAGAAATTTGTGGCTCAAAGACCTTCTTTCAATTCCCCAGATGATATAGTCTTTGATGATATTACCCGAAGACGATTATTCGCCCAGGGAGTGGAAACTGACTTTATGGATTTGGTGTCTAGAAATGGGTTTATCCAAAATCATCAAATTGGTGTTTCTGGACGTTCCGAATCCATCAATTATTATTTCTCTGGAGGTTATAATCATAATAATGGAGCGATTGTGGGAGATCAGTATGAGCGTATTTCTGTTCGGTCAAAATTGGATGCTAATATTACTGACTGGCTGGAAGTAGGCCTAGACGGTACGTTTAACAGGAATGATTACTCCGGCATTGGTGCAAACCTAAACTTGGCCTATCTGATGTCCCCTTTTGGGTATCCCTATCGCTGGGATGAGATGCCAGAGAATCCAGGAGGAAGTACAAGTACAAAATTGGAGCGCTATCCTACAGGGTCCTCCATACCTAGCCCACTATGGGGAACGGATGACACCATTCAGGATGAAGATGTTCGTAATTTTTACCGATTGGCCACCTATGCATTTGTTCAAATCCCTACCATTGAAGGCCTTTCTTACCGGTTCAACCTATCATTGAATTCAGATAATGATATCCAAAATCGATTTTACCATGAAGATTATTATGTAGGTGAGCAGCTGGAGCAGCCTTTTATAGATCGATATTCTGCTGCTCAGCTCAGCTTACGATTATCTCAGGCTAATGGATACAATAATATTACCAATCGGTACTCTTATGTAATGGATAATATTATCAATTATAAAAAGAATATCGATAAGCACTATGTGGATCTGACCTTGGTGGCGACACGGGATAGGACCAGAACTAAAGTGACCAAGCTTAATGGGAGTGATTATTCTGAGAATGGCAATACACTTTTGGGATACAATGGCATCCATAAGGCATCGGTGCAGCGAACAGACCTGGACATCACCGAAAGGAGCAATATCGGTTATTTGGGAAGGTTAAATTATGCTTTTGATAATAAATACCATGTGACGGCCACTTTTCGTAGGGATGGGTCCTCCGTATTTGGTAGGGGAAACAAATGGGGTAATTTCCCTTCTTTAGGTTTTGCTTGGACCGTGACCGAGGAGAACTTCGCCAAAAGCCTGGAAGTAATGGACTATCTAAAACTAAAGGCTTCCTATGGCAAAAATGGCAACCAAGGGGTGAGCCCTTATGGTACCTTGGCCTCGGTGAGAAGTGGGAGTGATGGAGGGATTCGTTACGAATTTGGGGATGATCCTTCCCGAATTTTATACGGTGTGCAGCAGTCCAATCTTGGCAGTCCTGATCTAGGCTGGGAGACCACCACCTCCTTCAATGGGGGTTTTCAATCCTCTTGGATGGAAAATAGAGTGTTTTTGGATTTAGATTTTTATTTCTCCAAAACCACCAACCAGATTTTCCAGCGCCAGATACCGATCATGACAGGATTTAGCTCTATCATTTCGAGCTTGGGCCAGGTCGATAATAAGGGGATAGAAGTAAACCTAAGAACGATCAATATCAAAAATGAAAACTTCCGATGGTCTTCTAATTTATTGTATTGGAAAAATAGAAATGAAATTGCCAGTCTTTATGGTGATGACCTCGACGGGGATGGCGTAGAGGATGACGACATCTCAAACAACCTGTTTGTAGGTAAGTCCTTGGGCGCTATTTATGGGTATAAATATATAGGTGTAGTTCAGGCTGCTGATACAGATTATATAGATAATACGGGAGCTGTTCCGGGGGATCCCAAATTTCAAGATCTCAGTGGCCCTGAAGGAGTGCCTGACGGGATTATCACCGCAGATTATGATCGTCAGATCTTAGGCTATAGAAAGGAGAACTTCCGACTGAGCTTAGCAAATACCCTGGAGTATCGCAATTTCAGTTTTTATGTGATGTTTACTGGTGTGTTTGGTGGAGGAAAAGATAATTTCTACCAAAAGGAGAATCCATTGCATAATTCCTTCGGCGATCGATTTGACACAAATGAGGTCAATCATGGCTGGTGGACAGCCGAAAATCAAAGCACTTATTACCTAAGGCCTGATTATGTAGGCAATAGATACCTGGGATTGCAATCCCAAACTTTTGTTAGAATACAGGATGTAAGCCTTTCCTATAGTGTGCCTCGGGATATCCTGGATAAATATAAAATCAATTCATTGGAATTTTATTCTTCAGTAAAAAACCTTCATGTATTCACCGACTGGTTTGGTGGAGGAGATCCTGAAGGTGGCAGACAGGTAAATGCAGGGGCTTACCCTATTCCTAGAACCTATTCTTTAGGTATGAAAGTAAGTTTTTAATCCAAAAATAGATAAAACAAGATGAAAGCTATATATAAAAAACTGATGTTACTACTCCTCATTGGAGGGATGATAGGCTGTGATGATGATGCTTTTCTGACAGAGAAGCCCAAGACCTTCTATACGACGGATAATATATTTTCTTCTGGTGAGCAGGTGGATCAAGTGGTTGTATCCATGTACTCTCGCTTGAGGAGATTCAAGTTTGTAAATGCCCAGATGCAGGGAATCGGTACTGATGTATTGGACGCCCCAGAGTTCAGGATTTCTTCCGCCTTTTCGGATTATACCCGAATCAATTCAGAGAGCTCTCAATTCAGGAATGTTTATGATTTTTACTATGAGTTGATTGCCCTGGCGAATACAGCACTTCAGGCAGCTAGTGATCCGGGAATCACCTTCGAATCGGACCAAAGCAGGAATTATATCCTTGCACAATCCAGGTTTTTCCGGGCCTATGCACATGGGATGCTGGGCGAATTATTTGGAGGAGTGCCTATCGTAACGGAGTTGGCCACGGTGCCCAGATATGATTTTGTTCGGAGTACCAGAGCAGAGACTTATCAGTTTGCCATTGATGAACTGGAGGCGATATTAAATGATCTTCCGGAGACCACTACTCAGTCAGGTCGAATCGTGAGAGGCGCTGCCCAGCATTATTTGAGTGAATTTTACCTGGCACTTGGGACTGAGACGAATGATGTCGCGGCCTTTGACCAATCCATAAAATTCGCCTCTGATGTGATAGATGGCGGAGTATTCAGCCTGATGCAGGAGCGGTTTGGTACACGAAAGGATGAAGAAAATACCGTCACCGGAGGAGCCGATGTGTGGTGGGATCTCTTCAGAATGGGAAACCAAAATTATGCAGATGGAAATATGGAAAGCATCTTTACCTTACAAGTGGATTTTGACGCGTATATCGCAGAAGATGGAGAGGCATTCCTAAATTACCCTAGGTATTTCTCACCAGTATACCGGGCCATTGAGGGATTTGACGGAGTGGATGAGTATGCCGGCGGACGAGGTGTGGCCTTCTACGCCCCATCCCCATTAGTCAAGGATATCATCTGGGAGGAGGATATCTCTCGGGGAGATAACAGGAATGCAGAGCATAATATCAGCAGGATAATTTACTATAATGACCCTAGTTTCCCAGAGCTATTCGGTAAGGTGGTGCCTCAGGAGGTGATCGATGCGACCAATCAAGGTAGTGGTTGGTTATTTCCTATTTTCTTTAAACTTACCACCGATCAGTTTATTGGAAGGGATCAGGGACAAGATAATAGTAATATTTTCCGTGACAAGTATGTGGTCCGATTACCGGAAACGATCCTGCTGAGAGCAGAGGCTTATTTGCGAAAAGGTGAGACTCAGATGGCAGCCGATGATATCAACCTGATCAGAGCAAGGGCGCAGTGCGAGGTGATGGCCAGCGCCGATCAGGTGGACATTGATTATATCCTTGATGAGCGAGCTCGGGAGCTTTTCGTGGAGGAAAGCCGCTGGCATACCCTATTGAGAATGGGAGGCACCGTGGCGGTGGACCGTATTCGGGAATATGCGCTGAACCCTCAGGCAAAAGCCACCCTGACCTTTGATTATAATTTATGGCCTATTCCTCAGACGACCATAGACCGAAACAAAGATATGGTCATGGAACAGAATCCTGGCTGGGCACGCTAAGCCATCCATTAGACAAAGTAGAAAACAGCCTGCCAATTATGGTAGGCTGTTTTTATTCCATTTTCCTTTGGAGATCACCTTTTATAAGCGAGGTGTCCTACTTTGAGTCTTTGGCCTTCCCGCCTTTATGGTTTGAAAGCGGTAGGCTAATTAATGATTCGGTCCTTTGCCTGTAGATAAGTGAATTATACAATAAAACCGGAACTAGCTATGAAGAAAAACCTTGAAACAATATTCTTATTATTCTTTTTACTCCCTATTGGGATGGAGCAACCTCTCTTTGCTCAGGACTATAATCGGTCTCTTTCGGAGCTGAGAGATGATTTTGATGCGCCAGCATCGGACTATGGTGTCAATTGCTGGTGGTGGTGGCTGAACGGTAATGTGGACAAAGCCGCCATTACCAAGGATCTCGAAGCCATGAAGTCCCGCAATTTCCATGGCGCCATGATCTTCGATGCGGGTGGGCACAATCAACGAGGCAATGCCGATATCCCCGAAGGACCACTATATGGTAGTGCGGAGTGGATAGACTTATTTGTATTTGCCTTAGAGGAAGCGGATCGGTTGGACCTGGAAATAGGGTTTAACATCCAGAGTGGATGGAATCTTGGTGGGCCCACCGTAAGTCCGGAATATGCAGCGAAACAGCTGACCTATTCGGAGCTGAAAGTCAATCACCATAACTCGGGCGATCTAATCCTTGCCATGCCTCAGGTCCGCAAAGGGCTGTATGAGGAAGTGGCGGTGCTTGCTTTTCCAATTAGCGAGGAGCATAAGACCCCAGAGCCAATTTTTGACCTGGATCTCAAGCTGGCAGTCCATGAACTGGGAGGCTCAGCTCCTGATTGCAGGTTTCTGCTGGAGAATAATTCCCGGGCTCAAAAACAGGCCCTGTCAGGCGCTTACCTGGTAAACACCACTGAGGTAATAGATCTCAGTGATAAGATGGATGCTGATGGCCTGCTGGATTGGAAGGTGCCAGAAGGAAACTGGGTGGTATTGCGATTTGGATATACTTGTACGGATGCGGAAGTGTCCACTTCGAGTGGCGAGTGGCAGGGCAATGTACTGGATTATATGAATAGAGAAGCCTTTGAGACGTACTGGGGAGAGGTGGTTAATCCAATCCTGGAGGCATCCAGTGAGCACCTTGGCAAGACGCTAAAATATATGGAAACGGATAGCTGGGAATGTGGGGGCATGAACTGGACCTCGGATTTTGGTAAGGAGTTTCAGCATTATAGAGGCTATGAGCTTAAGGAATACCTACCAGTGGTGGCGGGCTATGTGGTGGAAGATATGAATAGTTCACTTTCCTTTTTGGCTGATTTCCGGAAGACCATCGCCGATTTGGTGGCCTATGAGCATTATGCGGTTTTTCAGGAATATGCCCATAAACTAGGAATGGGAATACAGCCAGAGTCTGCAGGGCCACATGCGGGCCCCATGGATGGGATCAAGAATTATGGCTATAATGATATTGTAATGTGTGAATTTTGGTCGCCCTCCCCGCACCGGCCCACACCCGACAAGAGATTCTTTGTAAAGCAGGCTTCTTCGGCAGCTCATATATATGGTAAGCGAATAGTGGGTGCTGAATCCTTCACCACGATAGGGCCACACTGGAATGACGAACTTTGGCATGACCAGAAGCCCGCATTTGACCAAAGCATCTGCTCTGGCTTAAACAGGGTTTATTTTCATACTTTTACTAGCTCACCAGCTTCCATGGGCTTGCCGGGACAGGAGTATTTTGCCGGGACACATGTCAACCCTCAGGTGACTTGGTGGGATCAGTCAGGAGCCTTTGTCGATTATATGCATAGGGTGCAGGCGGTGGTCCAGAACGGGGACTTTGTGGCGGATGTCCTCTATTATTATGGTGATCATGTGCCTAATATTTTCCCCTATAAATATGCAGATCCCGCTGGTGCGCGCTTTGGTTTTGACTATGATGTGACGGACGAAACCATACTAATGCAGCTGCGAGTGGAGGATGGCGCGATTCTCGTTCCCAGCGGCCTGCGCTATCAGGTGCTGGTATTGCCGGATCACCGCATCCTGTCCCTTCAGGCGATAAGAAAGGTGAAGGAATTGCTGGAAGATGGCGCTAGTATTTTGGGTGCTAAGCCTCTTAAGATGGTGAGTCTTACGGATGGCCCTGAAGGGCAAGAGGAATTTCATTATTTGGCAAATCTTATCTGGGGCGAGACTGATGCAGAAAGTGGAGAACATGTCCATGGCAAAGGCAGTATTGCCTGGGGGATGAGCGCTAAGGAGTATCTGCTGGCCCAAGGGCTGAAGGCTGATTTTGGCATTTCAGGAAATGATGAAAATAATTTCGACTATATCCATTACCAAATAGGGGGAAAGGACCTGTATTTTGTCAGCAACCAAACGGAGCAGGCACAGCGGGCTACGGCTCATTTTAGAGTTTCTCAGCGTCAGCCAGAGATCTGGGACCCTTTATCTGGAAAGGTGATGCAGCTGGAGGGCATTGATACGGAGGAGGGTTTAACCTCCCTGCCGCTTTCCTTTGATCCTTATGGCGCTTATTTTGTGGTATTTGATAAGGAAGGCTCCGCCAAGTCTGATGGAAAGAGTGCATTTTATACTTATTCCCTGGCTCAAACTCTCGAAGGGCCTTGGAATGTGGATTTCCCTAAGGAAAAGCATGGGGTTGGGGAGATGAGCGTAGACGCCCTTTTTGATTGGTCCTCCCATCCAAATCCTCAGATAAAGTACTTTTCCGGACCAGCAATTTACACCACTAGTTTTGATACTAAGCTTAAGGCAAAGAAATCTAAGCGGATCTTCCTAGAGCTTAATGAGGTGAAGGATGTGGGGATTGCCGAAGTTACCATCAATGGAGTCGATAAAGGGGTAGTATGGACGAAGCCTTTTCGCGTGGATATCACCGATGAACTTATTGAGGGCACTAATCAGTTGGAGATCAAGGTGGTGAATTCATGGTATAACCGTGTGGCTGGTGAGCAGATGAATGCGGTGGATGATCCCTATACCAGCACCAATATCCGATTGATTCATGATTTCCGTGGCAAAGCCCAGAAAACTATCCCTCTGGAGTCTTCTGGGTTGATTGGGCCAGTTCGTATTATGGAGGGAGAATAAGACTGGTATGATAATACTAATATTTTGAATAAGGCCTGAGCAAATGTTCAGGCCTTTACTTTTGGTAGGGCTATAATCGTCTGCGAGAATCGCTTGCTCAAATAAGCTTAGCTCCTTATAATAAAATAGTGTCTATAAAATTTAAGAGAAAACTCTGGCAGGTAGAGTGGAAGCTGAAGGATGATGCTTAGGGTAGGTGTCAATGTTCTTTATACGATGATTTTTACTTGGTAAAAGCTTTTTAGAGCAAATGATAGAGGGTTAGAGGCTTGGTTTTTTGGTTCAGGCTTTTATAATAATTTGTGGTAAAGTCCAGAAATCCCTGATTTAGGGCGGAAAAGCGATGGCTTGGAGGTGATTTTTACGTTATTTAGAGTTTATTAAAATGTTTTACATAAAATGTAGGGACGATTTTTTGCATTTATTATAAAAATATATAAATTAGAGGACTGTAAAACCATCACGTTTAATAAATCTTAAAATCAAAATAATTTATGGATAGTAATTGTTATAGCAAGTTTTTGTTCGGTTTTGATAAGATCATCAGATCTATTATCAATTTTAAGTGACCTTTATTAAAACCTTTTAGTAAAAGGTTTTAATAAAGGTTTTGAAAATTTATTTAGTTGGAAACAATAAGCCCATTTTCATGAAAACAGAAAATTATACTAAAAGAAAATGCCCGGATAAAAGGGCAATGTGCATGATCCTGATGATGAGCGGAATGGCTTTTCAGGGTGTTACCGCTGCAGAAATCCCTTTCAGCAGCACCAATGAAATCGTCATCTCCACCTTAGAAGAAAGAATCACAGGAACCATAAAGTCTTCCAGTGATGGCTTACCTCTACCGGGAGTAACGGTCAAAGTAAAAGGCACTACCGTGGGTACCGTAACCGATATCGATGGTAAATATGCTATCAACGTGCCCAACGAAAACTCCATATTGGTGTTTTCCTTTGTGGGCTTCGAATCCCAAGAAATTCCCGTTAGCGGAAGATCTATTATCAATGTGGACCTCAGTGAAGACCTGGAAGAACTAGGTGAAGTCGTGGTCGTAGGCTATGGTACCCAAAACAAGGCAAGTGTTAGTGGTGCCATATCTACTATCGGCGAGGATGCCTTCGTAAGTAGAGCCGCCGCCAACCCTCTGGCAGCCCTTCAAGGGCAGGTTTCCGGAATGAGCATTACCCGTACCTCCGGACAGCCTGGTGAGGAAGGATATGATTTCAAAATCCGTGGTCTTACCTCCCTCAATGCCACCGATCCCTTGGTGATCGTGGATGACGTCCCTTATACCAATGCTGACGCTATCTCTTCACTCAACCCTAATGATATCGAATCCATGACGGTATTGAAGGATGCATCTGCCGCTATCTATGGGGCACGTGCCGCCGGCGGAGTGGTATTGATTACCACCAAAAAAGGTAAAGGCGAAAAACCTACCGTGACTTTTAATACCCGCTTTACCGTGAAATCTCCGGGCTTGGACAAAACTCTGACCAACCGCCAGCAATACTTCGAGATGTTCGACGAAGCCTCCGCCAATGATGGCACCGCCAACAGATGGGATAATAACGGCTATGGTGAGTACTTTATCAATGGCTATGACGGGGCCTTATCTCCAACCGTATTTGGTTTTGAATACCCTTATGATCAGACTTTTGCTGATAACAACTGGCAGGATGTCCTCTGGGGAAGCAATTCCATGTGGGCCAATAACCTGAGTATCTCCGGAAGATCTGAAAAGTCAAACTATAGAATCTCCCTCGGTCTTACTGATGACCAGGGGCTGCTGCAGTGGGGAAATAACTCCGTGAAGCGTACCAGCATCCGATCCAACTATGGCATCACCTTGTCTGATAAAGTTAAGATCTCTACGGTCCTGTCTTATGAGCGTGAAAATGTCGTGGAACCTTCACTAATGAATAATGTGCTAGCTGATTTTGACCCACCATTTATCGTTTCCGAAAATCCACTTGGACAGCCTTATTCCTGGATGAATGTGGCCACTCCTAACTGGCTTGCAGAACTGGGTGGTGACAATCGTACGATCAGAAATAGACTTTCTGCCAACTTTAAAATTGAATATGATGCCACCGAAGACCTCAAGCTTGTCGGTGTAGGGGGCGGTAAGTACTGGGCCAATGATAATAAATACTGGGAGAATATCGTACAGTTCTATAATTATGACGGAGTACCTCTGACCACTTTTCCTGCAAGAAGTAAAGCAGGGCAGTCCACAGCAATCACCAACTACTATAACTATACAGGCTATGCAGACTACTCTAAGAAGGTGGGAGAGCATTATTTTGACCTAATGGTGGGTGGATCCTTCGAGAAGCAACAGTATGATAATTTTAGTGCTTATAGATTTGATCTGATTTCTCCTGAGATCCATACGCTAAACACAGGTGCCGCTGATCAGCAATTCAATGATGCCGATGCCTATGACTGGGCCATCGCCTCTGGATTTACCAGACTGAACTATGAATACGATGGTAAATACTTTTTAGAAGCTAATTTTAGGTATGATGGATCATCGAGATTTGCCCCTGGGTATCAGTGGTCAGGCTTTGGTGGTGTGATGGCCTCCTGGAGAATGTCTGAAGAGGATTTTATGAAGAATGTTTCTTTCATTGATAACCTGAAAATCAGAGCTTCTTATGGGTCTGTAGGTAACCAAAGTGGTATCGGGAATTATGATTATATCCCTAGAATCAACTTGAATTCAGTCTATTATCCTTTTGGCGTATCGCCTCAGTTTATCAATTCTGCCACCACCGCAGGGATGGTGAGTTATGATAGAACCTGGGAGCGAGTGATCTCCAAAAACATTGGTATTGACTTCGGGTTTCTCGGCAATAAGCTGACCGGTAGTTTTGATTATTTTATCAAGGACAATCCTAATATGTTGGTGGGAGTCACCTATCCAGACGTATTGGGTGCCAATGCCCCTGATACCAATTCTGGCCACTTGAAGACCTGGGGCTATGAAATTGTATTGGGCTGGAAAGATCGTATCGGAGACTTCAGCTACCATGTGGACCTGATTTACTTTGACAACCGTACCGAATTGCTTTCTATGGAAGGAGCAGATTCATACTCTGCAGGTTTAGTAAAAACCAGAGAAGGCTACCCGATCAACTCGTATTTTGGGTATATGTCTGATGGATATATCACTTCCGAAAATGAATTGGCTGAATACCTGACGCTAGGTGGTGTAAATCAGCAGTTGAAAATGGGAGATGTGAAATATAAGGATTTGGATGGCAATGGAAAGATCAATGTATATGGCGAAAATGGTGAAGAAGGTGATGTGGTCTTCCTGGGAGACTCTGACCCTCATCATAATTTCTCCCTAAACACAGGCTTTAGCTGGAAGAACTTTGATTTTGCAGCAATTTTCCAGGGAGTGGCTAAGCGTGATATCATCCGTGATCCAAACGCCACACTCAGTGCCCCATTCAAAAGATGGTGGAAAAACCAAAACTCTGTTTTCTATAATAATACCTGGACAGAAGAGAATCCTGACGCTCCATACCCAAGGCTGACGCTGAATGGTGGGGTGAGAACATGGAACTATAATGCTTCCGATAGAGTGATTCAAAGTGGTGCTTATATGAGATTGAAAAACTTGATAGTGGGCTATACCCTTCCTCAGGTTTTACTTGACAAAATCAAGGTTCAAAAAGCACGAATCTACTTCAATGGAACTGATATGTGGGAAATCACCGGGATCAAAGATGGATTTGACCCTGAGAAAGCGGTCAATAGCGCTCCATCATATTATCCTTTCTATCGTAGCTATACGGTGGGTCTAGATATCTCTTTCTAAGAAAAAATAATAGTAATCATGAAAACAATCTATAAATATATATTCGTACTTGGTGTGGCTATCAGCATGGGTTCTTGTAGCGAACAGCTAGAGCTATATCCAGAAGCACAACTTTCGGAAGCAACATTTTGGAAGACTGCCGCAGATTTTAAGCAGGCAGCAAACGAATTTTACTTCTATCTGCCCAGGCCTCAGGACCTCACCGCTGTCACCAGTGATTCCGATTTTGAGACCGATGATATCGTGAACGATATCAGTTCGGGGACCAATATTGTACCTACCACTGATGCCCGATGGAGCAGAGCATATTCTCGACTTAGGAATGTCAATATTCTCCTGAGACAGGCCAATAATTATTCAAATCCTCAGGAAATCAGCCAGTTTGTAGGAGAGGGCTATTTGTTTAGAGCCTATTTGAATTTTGATTTGCTTAAGACTTATGGCCAGTTTGTGGTGGTAGATGAGGTGCTAGATGTGGATTCTCCACAGCTTACCGCCGCTCGAAATACCAGAGAAGAATCTGCCAATAGCATTATCACTGATTTGGAAGCAGCGATCCCTTTATTACCTATAGAGAGTGCTATCCCGGATACTGATAAGGGAAGAATGAGTTCTCAGGCAGCTTCTGCATTACTTGCACGAGTGGCTTTGTTTGAGGGAACCTGGCAGAAATTCCGTGGCAATACTGACCGCGCCAATGAATTATTGACCAAGGCAGCCAATGCGGCCAACGCCGTCATTACTGCTGGGGAGCACGAGCTGTTCAAAGGCCTTGGTGATGATAGCTATCGTTACCTATTCGTGATGAATGGGCCGGAAAGTAATCCGGGTGGACTCACCAAAAATGACCTTAGTGAGCACGTGATGGTCGCTAAATATGACCGAATCATCCGGTCGCAGCGTGGTAATATCTCTCATGCCATGACCAGCTATCACTCTTCTCCTACCAAGAAGCTGCTGGATATGTACCTGTGTGAGGATGGCCTGCCGATCAGCCAGTCACCTTTATACAAAGGAGGAAATCCTAATGACCCTGCCATTGACGCAGAATTTAAGAACCGGGATCTCAGATTGTCAAATACCTTCCGGATTCCATTCAATGAATATTGTCCAAAAGGACAGTGTAATATCTACGAACCAATTCTAGGTTCCAATACACTTACTGGTTACAACTGGATTAAATTTGTGAGTTCTGAGGAAATCCAAGACGGTGAAGAAGGATACGACTCTCCGATCATCAGGTATGCTGAGGTGCTTCTGACCTATGCTGAGGCGGTATTTGAAAGAGATGGGATGATTAGCGATGCTGACCTGAACAAGTCCTTGAATGTGGTGAGAGCCCGCGTGGACATGCCTGCCTTAACGAACGCCTTTGTCAATGCCAATGGCTTGGATATGCGTACAGAAATCAGAAGAGAAAGAACCGTGGAGCTCGCCGCAGAAGGCCAGAGGCTTATTGACCTGAAAAGATGGAAAACTGCCGAAGTGGAAATGCCTATGGATATGCTGGGAGTGAAAATAGTAGGCACAAATTATGAAGATGATCCTACTGCGATTTACCCAGGACTGAAAGATGGATACCTTTTATTCCAAGCTGCTTCAACTAGAAACTGGGCAGATAAAAACTACCTCGACCCTATGCCGGAAGATCAGTTAAATCTAAACCCTAACCTGGGCCAAAATCCAGGTTGGTAAAATAAAATTGCTTAACCAAAATACTCTGACCACTCCTCTATAGGTAGTGGTCAGAGCTTGGTTTTATTGATTTATTCCCAAACTATGCTTACTCCCAAAATAACCCTCCGTTTAGGATTACTGCTAAGTTTATGCGTATGGATCAGTCTGCCATGCCTGGGGCAGGAATTCCCTGTGGGGATATCCTCCAAAGCCGGTGATGCAGGAAGTACCATCGAACATCGCATTACCCTAAACAATCCAACAAATCAGTCCCAACAGCTAAGTTTAGCCTTCAATGAGCCCGAAGCACTGGGCTTTACTTATCATATAGAAAACAAAGAAATTACCTTGCCCGCAGGCTCCTCCATGGAGCAAAAAGTCCTGGTGGATATCAATGAAAACTATCCAAAAGGAGCGTATGAAAATGCAAGGCTATTGGTGAAATCAAGGGATGAAAAGCTACTGACTTACTTTGACCTATTTACAGTAAGGTCAAAATCCCACCCATTTTTATTGGTCAATCCAGAGCTTTTACAGGAAGCTGGCATTAAAATAAAGACGGCCCCCTGGGCCAAAGAAAACGCTTTAGAATTAAAAAATCTTGCCGATAATTATGAGGTGCCAAAACGAGAGGTAATCACCAAAGCCCGCCCCACCAAGGTCTGGTCGAGCCTCAATTATTCCCCTCAGGATATGGAAATTGCCTTCAAAGTGGGATTGGCATACAAACTTTTTGGTAATCAGGAGTACCTTGAGAAATTAAAGAAACTAATACTGGAAGTTGCTGATGCAGAGGCAGGCTATCTGTCCATCGGTGCGGCGACCTCCGGGGTACAGGTGCATGAAGGAGGATTTTTTCAATTTTATGCCGCATTATGTGATCTCCTGTATGAGGAGGAGGTATTCTCAGAGCAGGAAAAATCTGATATTGAAAACACCATGAAGCATTTTCTCCATACCAGCAGAGAGCATATGTCCTCTCTGGGGATCATGAATCATCAGGCAAGTGCCAATGTGGGCGCATTGATGGTGGCCTTGTTTCTAGAGGATATAGAGGCGATTCACTTTATGATAAAGGCTGACGGTGGCATGGCAGACCAGATTGGTCGCGGTGTCATGTCCGATGGATGGTGGTTTGAGGGGACTCCCGGCTATTGCTATCTGGTCACTCATAAGTACCTTCTGGCCGCCCAGGCTTTATCCAATTATGGTTGGGATATCTACCATTATCCTTTCCCCTATAAGTATAAAAGTAAGGATTTCGATACAGTGAAGGAAGGCTTTACAGGGATGAAATTTGAAATTTGGGGACCTGTCAAGCAGCCTAGCAGAAGCCTTTCAGATATGGCTCATGCCTATATTCCCATGATGGATAATTCGGCCAATCTGGTGGCGAATAATGACGGAGTGCTGACCTCACCGCATCCATTTTATGAGATTGCTTACCGAGCTTACCGGAGTCCCGAGCTAGCCTGGGTACTGTCTCATTCGGAGCGGGACAGCTGGGAGGCCCTGATGTATGGTATCGATGAGCTCCCGCTTGCCGAAGATCCCCGAATGGCGACCGCCAGCCTTCCCAATGTGGGGTTGACAGCCTTACGAGCTCAAGGAATTAAAGACGATTCAGAAAAACAATTTGAGGTATATACCAAGTATGGAACCCATGGGGGTTGGCATGGCCATTTTGATCGGACTGCCCTCTTGGATATCAATAAGGATGGACATCATTATTTTGGGACCGAAATGGCCTGGTTTGGCTATGGAAGCCCGGGGTATAAGGAATTTGTACAGACCTCCGCTGCTCATAATATGGTGGTGGTGGACGAAATGCAACAAGAAGCAATTCCTGCATATCAGGTGATGCTATACAGCGGACAACTGCTGCAAGCCAATATGATAGAGGTTAGGGCCAGGTGGAGGGAGATTCCTACCTTTAATATCGATAAATTTCCCCCTTGGGATGATAAGGATTACCTGCCAGAACACAGTCCAGTATTTCAGCGAAGACTTACGGTGCTGACTGATGACTACCTTATTTTAGCGGATTTTATGGAAGCGGAGGAAAGCAGGACCTATGACTGGCTTTTCCACCCTGTCGGTTTCAGGGACATTCAGAGGGCATCGCCGAAGGGAGGCTTGCTGGATTCGGTAAGCACCGATCATAGCAGTCCTTATAAGTATTTCAGTCAGGGCCAATGGTATTCCTTCGGAGATAGGGCTAGGCTGAGTTTTGAAGATCAGGGGCATGCGATGGATCTGCATACCTTATGGCCAAAGGAAGGTACTTCCATGCTCGCCACCTATGCCAATGGGGGCAAGCAAAGGGACATCAGGAATAACCCTGATAGGAGAACTTACCTGATTCGGGAAGAAGGCACACAAGCCGTTTTTATTAATTTGATAGAGCCTCATTCTGGTGCAGCGCAGGTGGAGAGTATCAGCAATGATAATCCAGAGCAAATAATGGTGAAGATGAAAGATGGGAGCCAGCATATCATTAAGATCAGGAACTTACAAAACCCAAAAGCACCTGTCACCGTGGACTTTACCAAAATAGCCAAAGATGGAAGCCAGCAGACCGAAACAGCACAATGATCAGTAAAGGATGGATAGTAATAGCGCTGTGGGCTGCGTCTATCCAGCATATGAATGCCCAAGGTTCAGGTAAATGGCTGAATGCAGGCCAGAGTGGCAATACTTCGCGAGACCTGCTCGATCGTGTAGACCATGATGTCTTGGCCTTTCATCCCGACTGGGTGATCATAATGGTGGGGACCAATGATATGTTGAATTCGAAGAAAAGAGTTTCATTGGAGGATTACACCGATAATTTGATGGAAATCACGCGGCGAATTTCCTCCAATGGCAGCACAATAATCCTGATGAGCCCACCGCCCGTGGATGAGATTTATCTTCGGCAGCGCCATCCTGGAGATTCCGCCGATATCGCCCCAAATGACAGAATTGACGCGGTGCGTATGCGGATGAAGCAACTGGCGGTGGATTCAGGCTATTATTATTTTGACCTAAATAAAGCCTTCTCCGATAGAAACCTTCCCGCTCACAATTCGGATTTATTTATCCGTAACAAATACAATAGCGGGCTGGAAGATGGAGTCCATCTCACCAGTTTGGGATATAGATTTATGGCAAGCGCATTATATCAATTTATAAAAAAGGAGACTGCGATGACTGAGGATCAGTCAGTACTGTGTTTTGGGGATTCATTGACCAAAGGAGTGGGTGATCAGCAGAGAGCAGAGGACAGTCTCGGTGGATATCCCGGATATCTACGTGAATTCTTGGGGCAGTAATCTATCATTTCTGCAAATTCTTTTTTATATTAAATCGATTTAGTAAAAACATCTATTTTACCTGGCTTTGATTGGGGAAAATAGGGCGGGGAAGATTAAAATAAACTCATAAATAACCAAAACCTATAGAATGCAAAATTTAGTAAAGCCTTTTAGAATCTTATTGCTAGCGATAGGCTGCGTTGGACTGCTCAGCATGGCTAGTACCAAACTGAATACCGATAAAGTGCTGGAATACTGTATCGGAAAGGTGAAGGGAAGCCTACCTTTTTTGGAGACGTATGACCTGTTTCCTAGGAATATTCCTGAGGGCCAGCAGCATTGGGAGAGCACCAAAGTGACCGGTTGGACCAGCGGATTTTGGCCCGGGGTATTATGGTATAGTTATGAGTTTAGCCAAGATGAATCCTTAAAGGAGGAGGCTGAAAAGTACACGGAGGCCTTAGAGATAATCTCCAAAAGCCCTGCAAACGATCATGATATTGGTTTTATGATGTATTGCAGCTATGGTAATGGCTATAGGCTGACGGGCAATCCTAAGTATAAGGAGGTTTTGCTAGCCTCAGCAGACACCTTAGCCACCTTATACAATCCGGTGGTGGGGACCATTCACTCCTGGCCAAGCAAGCCTCAGTACCCTCATAATACCATCATCGATAATATGATGAATTTAGAGCTACTGTATTGGGCGGCAAAGAATGGAGGCGACCGCGAGCTAGCAGATATAGCGACCCGCCATGCGGAAGTATCCATGGAAAACCTGATAAGAGATGATTATTCCATCTACCACCTGGCCTCATTTGATGATGTCACGGGGGAATTTTTAGAGGGCAAGACCCACCAAGGCTATGCTGATGAGTCCATGTGGGCTAGGGGCCAAACCTGGGGGATCTATGGATTTACCATCTGCTATCGCGAGACCCAAGAGGAGAAATTTCTGGAAACTGCCCAGAAGCTAGCGGATCACTTTATTGAACGCCTGCCAAAGGACAAGGTGCCCTACTGGGATTTTGATGATCCCGACATCCCTAATGTTCCTAAGGATGCTTCTGCAGCGGCCATTGCGTCCTCGGCATTATTAGAGCTTTCTCAATTGGTCCATGATAAAAAGAAGGAAAAAGAATACCAAAAAGTAGCCATCAGCCTATTGACGGAGCTGTCCACGGACCGCTATCTGGCTGGGGATAAGAATGACGCTATTTTGCTACATTCCACTGGGCATATGCCGAAAAAGTCCGAAGTAGATGTACCCATCGTCTATGCCGACTATTATTTTATGGAAGCCCTTCTCAAGCTGAAGAAAATGGGACTTTGATCAAATTAATTAGCAAGCCTTAATAATCGCTTTCGATATGAAAAAATACCTTTTAGGATTAGTATTATTTTTGACCCTAAACTATACCAGCCATGCTCAGTCTGCAAATCCTGCAAAGACAAAATCTGCCGATGTAATCATCTATGGGGGGACCTCCGCCGCGGTGGTGGCAGCAGTGCAAGTGCGGAAGATGGGTAAGTCCGTCATCATCGTATCACCCGATCGCCATCTGGGTGGCCTATCTTCCGGTGGGCTGGGCTTTAGCGATACCGGAAATAAAGAGGTAATCGGCGGGCTTTCCCGTGAGTTTTATCAGCGCATCTATGATTACTACCAGTCCGATGATAGCTGGAACTGGCAGAAGAAATCGGAATATGGCAATAAAGGCCAAGGAACAGTGGCCATGGATGGGGATAAGCGTACCATGTGGATTTTTGAACCGCATATTGCAGAGCAAGTTTTTGAGGATTTTATTGCCGATTATTCCATAGAAATCTATAAGGATGAATGGCTCGATCGGGACCATGGAGTACAGGTCATCGACGGAAGCATCCAGTCGATCCAAACGCTCAGTGGTGCTGAATATACCGGCAAGATGTTCATAGATGCCACCTATGAGGGAGACCTGATGGCCAGCGCCGGCGTGTCCTATACCGTGGGCAGAGAGTCCAATGAGCGCTATGGCGAAAACTGGAATGGCGTGCAGACCGGAGTACTTCATCATGACCATTGGTATAAGAAAGATATATCCCCTTATGTGGTCCCTGGTGATCCGCTCAGTGGAGTATTGCCACTTATCTCCGTGGAGGATCCCGGGCAAAAAGGCGAGGGAGACCATCGCATCCAAGCCTATTGTTTTCGGCTGTGCATGACCGACCTGCCAGAGAATAGACTGCCTTTCCCCAAACCAGAAAACTATGATCCTTCCCAATATGAACTCATGCTTCGGGTATTCCAATCGGGGTGGAGAGAGACTTTTACGAAGTTTGACCCTATACCTAATAAGAAAACAGATACCAATAATCATGGGCCATTTAGCAGTGATAATATTGGAAAAAATTACGATTACCCAGATGCGAGTTATGCCCGAAGAAGGGAGATCATAAAGCAGCATGAGGACTACCAAAAAGGTATGCTTTATTTCATGGCTAATGACCCTCGTATGCCTAAAGACGTGCAGGACGAGGTGAAGCAATGGGGCTTGGCAAAGGATGAGTTTACCGATAATAACCATTGGCCTCATCAGCTTTATATCCGTGAGGCTCGCCGCATGCAGGGCGAATATGTGCTTACCGAGCATGACGTCACCTTGGCCTATAATACCCCCAAATCTATTGGAATGGGCTCCTATACCATTGACTCGCATAATGTACAGCGGTATATCAAGCCTGATGGCTATGTGCAGAATGAAGGGGATCTAGGGGTACACCTCAAAGGACCGTATAAGATAGGACTTGGGACTATTTTGCCGAAGGAAAATGAATGCAAAAATCTTTTGGTGCCAGTATGCGTCTCCGCTTCCCATACCGCTTTTGGCTCGGTGCGGATGGAGCCTGTGTTTATGATTTTGGGACAGAGTGCCGCCACCGCCGCCGTATTGAGTATGGAAAATAAAGTGAGCCTGCATCAGCTGGATTATGAGCTGCTGAAGAGCAAACTTCAGGAAGACGGGCAGGTGCTAAACTATAAAGAAGATTAAAATTACTATGCGAAATAAGCCAACTATGCTCAGGAGCAGCCAGCCTTTACTCTATGTTTTATTTGCCCTGCTGCTAGGAAGTTGTGGGACAAAGAAAAACAATGAGCAGGAGAAGGACCAAGTGAAGGCCAGCGGGACGGACTGGACACTCCAGATGGAGGATTCGGGGATGGAGGACTATCGCGCACATTGGTTCCTGGATGGAGAGCTGGCGCAAATCGAGCATACAGATAAAGGAATGGCCTTCAGTGCCGGTCCTACCAATCTGGATGATGCTCATCACGCAGTGCTCTGGACAAGGGAGTCCTTTGCCGGGGATGTGAAAATCCGCTATGACTATACCCGTTTAGACTCACAGATTATCAATGTAAATATCCTCTATATTCAGGCGACAGGCACAGGGGAGGAGGGATTTGATAAAGACATTAGTCAGTGGAATGAGGCCCGTAAAGTACCTGCCATGAGTACTTATTGGAAGAATATGAACCTGCTTCACGTCAGCTATGCGGCCTTCCCCATGGTCAATGAGGACCCGACCAATGATTATATTCGGATACGCAGGTACCCAGCACCGACGGTGGAGGAATTTAGAAAAACGGAGATTCCACCCTCCTACGAGCGCACCGGGCTTTTCTTGCCTGGGGTAAGTTATCAGTTGACCTGGGTCAAGACCGATAAGGAACTTAGCCTAAGCGTGGTCGGTGATGGACGGGAGGAATACTTCTCCTGGGATCTCTCCAGTGCAGCGCCAGTAAGAGAGGGGCGGATAGGCTTGCGGCATATGTTTACCCGCTCAGCGGCTTACAGAAATATTGAAATTTATACTAAAATGAATACTAATGATTAAGAAAACCTTACTACATCTAATGGTATTGGCACTTGTAGTACAATCTGCCTGTACCCAGAATAAGTCTGAAAACGCAGATCATGAAGCTGCTGCGATGGCCTCTACCGAGAAACTCCCCGATGAGGAGCGTATGGAATGGTGGAGAGATGCCAGTTTTGGGATGTTTATCCACTGGGGATTATACTCCATTCCTGCGGGGATATATAAGGGAGATACGGTACGAGGAAATGCCGAGTGGATCATGGATAAGCTGGATATTCCGGTGGAAGAATATGAGGAATTTGCCGGGCAGTTTAATCCCGTAAAATTCGATGCTGATCAATGGGTAAAAATAGCCAAGGATGCCGGAATGAAGTATATCGTGATCACCACCAAGCACCATGACGGTTTCTGCCTATGGGATTCGGAGGTGACCGATTATGATATTATGGATGCCAGCCCGTTTAAGAGAGATATTCTTGCCGAGCTCGCCGAGGCCTGCAAAAAAGAAGATATCAAGCTGTGCTTCTACCACTCCATCGTCGATTGGCATCATCCAGATGCTCAAGCTCCCCTTTATCCTAATTATAATGCGGGCCAAAGAGATTCTACCGTCTTTAACCCCGACTTTCCTAAATATTATGAAAACTACCTGAAACCTCAGGTGAAGGAACTGCTTACCAACTATGGTGATGTGGGCGTCGTATGGTTTGATGGCGACTGGATTCCTGATTATACCACCGAAATGGGGAAGGAGCTATATAGTTTTATACGGGATATTCAGCCAAATACCATCGTGAACAACCGCGTGGATAAGGGCCGTACAGGGATGAGCGGAATGAACAAATCAGGAACCTTTGCAGGGGATTTTGGTACGCCAGAGAAGGAAATTCCTGACACTGGAATACCGGGTGTGGACTGGGAATCCTGCCTTACCATGAACAATACCTGGGGCTTCAAGTCGGTGGATCATAACTGGAAGAGCTCTGAGACACTCATCAGAGATTTGGTGGATATCGTATCCAAAGGCGGTAATTTGCTGCTCAATGTGGGGCCTACCTCCGAGGGAGAGATTCCGGGGCCAAGTGTGGAGCGACTGGAAGATATGGGCGCTTGGATCAAGGAAAATGGAGAATCCATCTATGGTGCCAAGTCCAGTCCATATGAAAAGCCTGACTGGGGACGATACACCACCAAAGATGGGGTGATTTACGCACATGTATTTGACATCCCCGCAGGCGGCAAGGTAACGCTGAATGCCGATATAGCTGTGGACAAGGTGGAATTATTGGTTTCCCCTTCCTCAAAACTAAGCTATGATGAAGCTAGCCACAGCCTTAGCCTTCCTAGCGATCTGCCAGCCTCTGAGGTGACGGTAATTAAGATTGACCTTAAGAAATAAGTAATAATTATAGTATCATTTCAGAAAGCTTATCATGCTTTTTGAAATGATACTTTCCATTTAGCCCAACCACAAAATGACCAAAACCTGGCCTTCAATTTTTCTACTTATACTCCTGTCCTCCTTTGTCCTGAGCACGGGGTGCTCGGAGGATCCCGCTCATATTTATATTGGTAAGCAAGGGGCGGATCCCGCAGATGGAACCAGGGAGGCACCTTTCAAGCTTTTTTCACAGGCCTTGGACCATGCTCGCAGCCTGAAGGCTGAGCAGTCAAAAAAGGAAATAATTCTTCATGTGCTTCCCGGAGAATACCAATTAGAAGAATCCTTGCTTATCGGTCCGAAACTCAGCGGGCTGAAGATCATAGGAGAAGACGCCGGGTTAGTAACGCTCTCAGGCGCAAAGAAATTAAACCTGCAATGGAAGCAGGATTCGACGGGCATATATAGCGCCGCACTGGCGGAAGACCGTCAGTTTGATCAATTTATTGTCAATGGTAGCCCGCAGATTTTAGCTCGCTATCCCAACTTCGATGAGAATGGTGGCGACTGGCAGGGGCATGCTGCTGACGCCCTGTCTCCGGAGCGAGTACAGTCATGGAAGAATCCCAAAGGTGGTTTTTTCCATGCCATGCATAGAGGTCGATGGGGAGGATTTCATTATGAAATTACTGGCGTCAGTGAAGAGGGAGAAGTGGAGTGGACCGGGGGATTTCAAAACAACCGCCCTTCAGCGCCCCATGAGAAATTCAGGATGGTGGAAAATATCTTTGAGGAGCTGGACAGCCCTGGCGAGTGGTTTTATGATCAGGAGGCGGGCATGCTTTATTTTTGGCCGCAGGAGGGGATGGAATTGGATCATTCCACCTTTGAGATCGCCAGACTGGATGATCTGATCCAGATAGTGGGCACGGAGGAGAATCCGGTGCGCAATATTGAAGTGGAGGGGATCACCTTTAAGTACACCCGCAGGACTTTTATGAAAGAATATGAACAGCTGCTCAGGAGTGATTGGTCCATCTACCGTGGAGCCGCCTTATTCGTGGAAGGTGCCGAGCACTGCCGGATTACCGCCTGTGAGTTTACCGACCTCGGTGGCAATGTCATCATGGTGAGTGGCTATAATCGTAATATCACCATTTCCAAAAATCATATTCACGATAGTGGCGCCTCGGCTATATCCTTTGTGGGGAAAGCCTCGGCGGTGAGGTCGCCCAGTTTTACCTATACTGAATATGTGCCGCTATCAGAGATGGACACCGTGTCTGGCCCTCAGACCAACGAATATCCCAAAAACTGCCTGGCGGATAATAACCTAATCTACCGTATTGGGCGTTTGGAAAAGCAGGCTGCGGGGGTTCAGATCGCCATGGCGATGGATATCACCGTGAGCCATAATAGCATCTATGATGTTCCTCGTGCCGGCATCAATATCGGCGATGGCACCTGGGGAGGGCATGTCATTTCTTATAATGATGTGTTTAATACCGTAATGGAAACCGGTGACCATGGCTCTTTCAATTCCTGGGGTAGGGATCGATTTTGGCACCCAAACCGGGGTGTGATGGACAGCCTGACCACTGCCCGCCGATCGATGGTGGCCTGGGATGCGATCCGCACCACTACCATTAATAATAACCGCTTCAGATGTGACCATGGCTGGGATATCGACCTGGATGATGGCTCCTCCAATTACCATATCTATAATAACCTGTGCCTGAATGGCGGGATAAAATTGAGAGAAGGATTTGATAGGCTGGTAGAGAATAATATTATGATTAATAATGGCTTTCATCCTCATGTATGGTTCGCCAATTCTGAGGATGTGTTCAAAAACAATATTGTGATGACCACGCACCAGGATGTACGACTGAAAGGATGGGGGAAGGAAGTGGATCAAAATTTCTTTACCAATGAAGAGGCCTTGATCGTCACCCAAGCCAAAGGGGTAGATGCCTCCAGTAGTTATTTCGAAGCAGAATTTGCAGATCCCAAAAGTCTAAACTATACGCTTCCAGCGGATTCGGAGCCGATCAAGCAGGGATTTAATAATTTCCCAATGAATGAGTTTGGCGTGCAGCTACCTGCACTTAAGAAGATCGCCAAAACACCTGAGGTTCCTGCGATAGAGGCGGGGATGCAAGGAGGAATACAAGCTTCTAATACCATATTATGGAAGGGGATGAAATTGAAATCCATAGAAACTATGGCTGAGCAATCTGCCTCAGGGCTGAGAGAGATCGCCGGAGTGCTCGTGATGAAAGTTATGGACCGCCAAGCTCAAAGTCTCCAACTCAAAGAAAATGATGTGATCCTTAAGGTGGCTGATCATAAGATCAATACAATAGAAGACTTGCAAGCTCTCGACTGGAAGGCTATAGAATCCTCCAAAGGGGAAATAACCGTGATGAGAAACCAAGTAGAAACCACCTTAAAACTCAAATGATGATTGACCCTAAATCTATGGCTTTAAAGGCCTCTATGCCCAAAAAATGCAAGCATATGGACTCACTGCTCAGGCCACACAGCCCATGGAGGGTTAGCTGCGCAATTGGACTTTTTCTCCTGCTTCCTCTCTTTGGCTGGGCCCAGCAAGGGAAGCCTGACCAAGGGGATTATGGTGATCCTATTGTTTTTTCAGATTCCCCAGAATGGGGCTCCTATTCCAAAAAGAAGTCGGTTTACTATGCCCATGTGGATCAGTGGCCTGCGGATGGAAGCCTTACTGTGGATAAGAGTTTACTTGTACTGGAGGCCTGGCTGCTACCAGATACGCCGCTGGAGCTGAGCCCAGAGGGCGACCGTATATTACTACCCAATTCGGCTAAAATGGCTGAAGATGCAGTGGTGAAAATGCATATGATCCCTTCAGATGATTGGCCAAACCTTTCCAAATATAAAGCTGCCAACGAACAGCTGCTTGCAAAAAAGAAGAAACCTGTGACAGTATTAATGGGAGACTCCATTACTGAATCCTGGGAGCGCGCAGATTCCGCTTTTTTCAAGGATAATCCCCTGATAAACCGAGGTATTTCCGGACAGACCACGGCTCAGATGCTGCTACGCTTCAGGCAGGATGTCTTAGCGCTGGAGCCACAAGTGGTCGCCATCCTTGGCGGTACTAATGATCTGGCGGCTAATCGGGGCCCTTCGACCATCCCTCAGATCACCGGAAATATTTTTTCCATGGCTGAGCTGGCACAGGCTAAGGGGCTGAAGGTAATCCTATGCTCAGTACTGCCTGCGGCAAATTATTCCTGGCGACCGGGGATCGCCCCATCAGAAGATATCCTAGCCATCAATAAGATCCTGGCTGAATATGCCTTAAAAAACAACCTGAAATACCTCGATTATTATAGCCCTATGGTGGATGAAAATAAGGCCTTGAAGCCAGGCCTTGGGCGGGATACCGTGCATCCAAGCCTGGAAGGCTATCAAATCATGGAAAAACTACTGTTGGAAAGTATCCAGGAGGTATTATGATCCGCCAGAGATTGGACCCCAGATAGTCTATTATTCGCTGGATAAGAATAAATGCGATGATGCTGGAAGTAAAATTTTATACATATGATTCAATATTGCTCTGTGATTCGACTATTTCTTTTATCTCTATTCCTATTCCTGCTGCAGCAAGTACATGCTCAGCATCAGCCATCTGAGCATCCCAGAATATACATTACCGATGCCAGGAAGGCCGAATTTCAGGCTTCCTTGGAGACTGCTGATTGGAAGCGTGATTTTATTCAGCGCAAAAAGGACCGCTTGGAAGTTTACCTGGATTATGTGGAGAAGCAGCCGGACTGGCTACTGTCCAGGTTACAGATGTACTGGGACACTAAGCATACCGATGTCTATCTAATGGGGGGCGATTATGACCACGCTGAGGGCGAGGCAACTGTACCCACCGTTCGTTTTTCGGGCACTAGAGATTGGGCGACAGATTACCGAACTGCCCCACTGGAGGAACTCATACCTTATTCGGATGATCCTCGGGGGATCTATATGCAGCATAAGGAAACGAAGGAATGGACTTGGGTGCATCCTTCAGAGTCGGGTCATGCGATAGAGCGGATCAATGAGCAGATCATTAGCATAGCCCAGGACGCAGCTTTGTTGTATTGGCTCACAGGAGAGAGTAAATATGCCGAATTGGCGGAGCCTGTTTTCTTTCAGTATATAGATGGAATGGATCAGCGTAATCCACCTCATGTGATGGATGAGTCCAGTCAGGCCAATATCTCTGGTTTAGCTACTTTTGAGGTGATTCATGAGGGCATCGTCATTCCATTGACCCTGACTTATGATTTCTTGTACGATTACTTCGTGGAGCAGGGGAGAGATCTGGAGCCTTCTCAGCGGGTGTTTCAGAAATGGGGAGACCAGATTATCGAAAAGGGTATTCCTGATAACAACTGGAATTTTTTCCAGGCTAGATTTCTGACCTATATCGCCATGGCCTTGGAGGATGATCATGAATATAGCAATGGCAAGGGCAAGCAATATTATCTCAAGATGACCTTTGATGAATCCACTCCTCGACAAGTGGCCTTGAAGGAATCGATCCTGATTTATGATCAGAAAACAGGGATATGGCCAGAATCACCCTCTTATTCGGTCCATGTGACAGGCACGCTTTTGGAGATCCTGACCGTGCTGGATAATTCATCTCAGACGAATGAATTTGATAATTTCCCCTTGGTGGAAAAGGCCGCCTTGGCTGCATTTCAGTATTTATTCCCCACTGGCTTTACCGTAGGCTTTGGAGACTCGGGGCATATGACCATGCCTCCAGAGAATTTTGAGATGCTGATCGCCAATTATAGAAAGCATGCCAAACGGGATAGGGAAGAGGCAATTACTCCGCTCCTGCAGGATCTGGTGGATAAGGGCCATTATGAGCGAAAGGGTGACGGGCTCTTCGAACTCTTCTTTTATGTGGACCAATTGGCCGAAGCTAGTGCGGAGGCAGAGAAATTTACCCTGATCACTCCGAGCTTTTATGCGCCGAATGTAAGTATGTTTGTGCAGCGGCTCGGCACAGGCGCCAATGCCATGATGGTGTCCACAGTGGGCTCTTTTGGGAATCACTCTCAGGCCAATGGTATCTCCATGGAGCTTTTTGCAAATGGCTATGTCTGGGCACCGGATATGGGGCGTGGATCGAGCTATTGGCATCCCGATTTTCTGGAATATTATTCGAAATTCCCCGCTCATAATACTGTGGCCGTGGATGGCAAATCTACCTACTCCTCCATGAGGAGTTTTCACCCTTATACTTTGGAGGCCAGCTTTCCTAAGCCGGAGGTTTTTCCGCTATTCGATCAGGCGAGTTTTGTGCAGGTATCTTTTGTAGAGCCCAAAACCCAGTCGAATCAGCAGCGCCTTACCGCCTTGGCCTTATCCCCTTCGGGGCAAGGATATGCCTTGGATATATTCCGATCTGCCAAAATAAAGGATGAGGAGCAGATGCATGATTATTTTTATCATAGCCTCGGCCAATCCCTTACCTTCTTTGATAACCAAGAGCAATTAATTGCACTGGAGGAGACGACAGAGTTAAATTCAGATCAGGAGCAATTGAAAGCTTACGATTATTTCTCCAGGAAGAAAAAGTCCGTAGTGGATGGGGATTTGACTGCTCTATTTACCCTCGAGGGAGAAGGCCTCTCGACACAGATCATGAAAGCATGGATTAAAGGTCAGCCCGGCCAGGCGATCTATTCAGTGAGTGCTCCCAAAAGCAATGCCCTCAGTAAGGGTACCGCTCCTCGGGAAATGCTGGGGCAGGAGCTGCCGACGATGATTCTTCGCAGACAGGAAGAGGCCTGGGACAAGCCTTTTGTGCTGCTGTTTAACCCCTATATCAATGGAGAAAGTAAGGTGGTTCAGCAGGTGCAATTTGATGAATTTGAGGAAGGAGAACAAAAGATTATCGTAGATCTTGAAGATGGCTATCAGGATGTATGGAGAGTGGGGATTAGTTTAAATTCTGAGATAGATGGGGAAGATTATTACCAAAAGGGACTTTTAAGTCTTCATCGTAAGAATATGGCTAATCAACAAATGGAGTTTTTGTTAGGCGCTGATATCTATCGGATGAAGTTTGACCAATGGGAGTTTCTTTCCCTTGGTAAGGCGGTGACTTTCACGATTCAGGCCGAGGAGGGTGGCTTTATGCTGCAAAATGAACAGGCTATGGTGCTGAAGGTGCCTATGGAATTGATGTCGGGAAACCAAGAAATTATCATTACTGATCAGGGGAACACCATTCGTAGGAAAGGGAGACCCATTAGCGATACTGGACAAATAGAGTTTCGCCTGGAGCGGCCCTTTCAGAAACTCTTGATTCCCGGTTTATAGTCTTTCGCTTAGTGAATCCACTAAAAGTAATAAATCGTTTTAGCATTTTTACTTTCAATACCTCTATAAAAAGAAGTTTAAGAGCAGCAGTCTAGGAGTACGAAAGCGAAAGTTATGTGGGTCTATTTTTAGTGCTTTTCCCATTTTCAAAAACAGACCTTTCAGGAGGTTTGAGGGCTAAGGAATCCGTCCCGAATGAATAGGTAAAAATGGCTTTATATCCCTCCTACATATTGTTAGGGGGGATTTTTGTTTTAATACTATTTATATAAATGGGAGGTATATAATTGGCATATTTTATTCTTAATTATATAGTTTCAATTATTCTAAAGATTTAATGAAGCAAAATGGACTTCTTGCGTAAGCAAACCTCCCTCTATTTAATGATTTTTGGGGTTTAAATAGTATCTCGCCACTGGAGTTTTAAGGCTAATAAGGGCTGAAGGTCTAATTGGGTAAATTCACCTAATTTTGAAACTAAATATTGAGTTATATTATTTTTTCAGTAGCTTATTTTATTGTAGATGGTATATTGTGGTTTTGTTTACTCATTATCAGTATTTTATTTGCGAAGAGTATGCGGATTTTTGCAGGAGTGAAAATAATTCTTTGACTTGGGAAATAAAATGATTTACTTATAATTATCAAAATTAAATACTGTTATTATACTATTGTTTAGTTGAATAATAGTTTTTAATTGCCTTGATTGGTCGAAATGATTGTTGTTTAATAAAACGGCAATAATTATTAAGACCAGTTAATTCTATACCCAACCAAAATAACCATATTATGCAAAAATCACTACTCATGGACCAGCTCTGCTGGCTTCCAAAACTGAGGGCTGTATTTTGGGCTAGCCTATTTTTTATTAGCCTGCTAAACCTCCGGCCCATACAGGCCCAAACCCATCCCAACGACACAGATGTTGTCAAATTATCAACTAATGAAAAGGATTTTTCAATTGATGATAATAAAAAATACATCTCGTTAGAAAAACGATTTACCCCTTCAGGGAATTCTGTAAGCCTCAAAGGGAAATCCAGCCTCGAAGCTTCCCTGTCTGGCCACAAAAATCCAGCAGGTCTCGCAAGCGCTGCGGGAGCTGAGCAGCTAGAGATCTCTATATCCGGGAGAGTATTCACCTCAGACGATCCACTGGGCTTTCCTGGCGTGACCGTAAGGGTAAAGAACTCAGACATCGTCACTGTAACGGATATAGATGGTAATTTCACCATTAAGGTTCCTGATGAAAATGCAACCTTGATTTTCAGCTTTGTAGGCTACGAGAGTCAGGAAATAGCGGTTTCCGGCCGCTCCACCATCACCGTGGAGTTGAAGGAAAATCTTGAGGGCTTAGAAGAGGTCGTCGTGGTGGGCTTTGGCACGCAGAAGAAAGAAAGCGTGGTGGGAGCCATGACCTCGGTGAACCCTTCGGAACTTAAGATTCCCTCCAGTAACCTGACCACTTCTCTTGCGGGAAGAGTGGCAGGCCTAGTATCTTACCAGACCAGTGGAGAGCCAGGAGCAGATAATGCCCAGTTCTTTGTGCGTGGAGTGGCCTCTTTTAACAATCAGAACGGACCATTGATCTTAATTGATGGAGTGGAACTTACCGTGGATGATTTGGCGAGGTTGCAGCCGGATGATATCGAGAGTTTCGCCGTGCTGAAAGACCCTACCACCACCGCTATCTATGGAGCGAGAGGTGCTAATGGGATTATCCTAGTCACCACCAAAACAGGGGTGGAAGGCCCCGCAGTGGTGAATCTAAGGATAGAATCCTCCTTCAGTTCGCCCACCCAACTGGTGGAGCTCGCGGATCCGGTCACTCATATGAGGCTGCAAAATGAGGCCAATAGAACACGTGGGGATTTTCCTACTTTCTCCGAGGAGCAGATCGCTGGCACCATCCGTGGTGGCAATCCCAATATCTATCCCGTGACAGACTGGTACAATACCCTGTTTAAGGATTATGCTAATACCAGCAGGATCAACCTGAACGTCCGCGGGGGTGGCCCCAAGGTCCGCTATTATGTGGCTGGTTCCCTGAATAAGGACAACGGTCTTCTAAAAGCTGACAATACCAATAATTTCACCAATGGTATTAACCTGAAAAAATACCTTCTGCGATCCAATGTGAATATTGACTTGCATAAAAATACGGAAATGATTGTTCGACTGCATTCGACAATTGATGATTATCGAGGTCCACTTCAAGGCGGCAACGCCATCTATAATGCGGCGGTACGAACGAGCCCGACGCGATTCAGAGCAGTGTATGACGCAGATCCAAGCTTGGAGGGCGTGCCACATATTCTATTCGGCAATGGCCTGCCTCCTCGAGGTATCGGCGGCGGCGGAGACGATAGCTCCAATCCGGTGTGGTTTAATCCTTATGCCGAATTGCAAAGAGGCTACCGGGACACCCGTCGGCAGCTGTCCTTGGTACAGCTGGAATTCAAGCAGAAGCTGGATTCCTTTACGCCCGGCTTGAGTGCTAGGGTATTGGGAAATGTGAATACCACCTCCTTCTTTGAAAATAAGCGATCCTACTCTCCTTACTTCTATAGAGTCTCCACCTTTGACCCCAATACTGAGGACTATTCCCTGATCCGAACGGCCTTGGGTTCTGGAGATGAATCCTTGGAATTGCAGCCAGGTCAGCGGTTAAACAACTCGGTATTGTATATGGAGTCGGCGGTCAATTATAACCGAACCTTCAATAAGCATACTGTAGGTGGGCTGGTCGTGGTGATCGCCCGAGAGTACCTGGATGGCAATGCCAATACAGTGCAACTCTCCCTTCCCAGCAGAAACCTGGGGATTTCCGGTAGGTACAATTACGATTACGACAATAAGTACTTCGCCGAATTTAACTTTGGTTATAATGGCTCCGAACGCTTTGCGGAGGACAACCGCTTTGGTTTCTTCCCTTCCGTAGGGGTGGGCTGGTTGATCTCCAATGAGAACTTTATGAGAGACAATCCAGGTATCGTGAGCCGATTGAAATTAAGGGCTTCCTATGGTTTTGTGGGGAATGACCAGATTGGTGATACCCGAAACGACCGATTTTTTTACCTGTCTGAGGTCAACCTCAATAATGGATCTCGCGGCGCCACCTTTGGCAGAGAGCTAAATCAAAGCTTGCCGGGAGTGTCCATCACGAGATATGCCAACCCCTTGGTGACCTGGGAGCTGGCGGAGAAACTGAATATAGGTTTTGAGATGAATCTCTTTGACGATGCGGTGCAATTCAGATTGGATGCCTTTAAGGAAAACCGCTCCAGTATCCTGCAAAGCCGGGCAGATATCCCTTCCACCTTGGGATTACAGGCCGAGTTGAAGACCAATGTGGGCGTAGTAGATGCCCAAGGGATTGATGCTTCCATAGATATCAATCATTATTTCAATAATGAATTATGGGTGCTGGGCCGCGGAACTTTCACTTATGCAGACAATGAGTTTATGGTCTACGAAGAGCCCAATTACGCAGAAATAGGAGCGCCTTGGAAGTCCACTATTGGTAATAATGTAAGTGTGAGCCAGGGATATATCGCCGAGCGGCTTTTTGTCGATGATGAGGAAGCCGTGAATTCCCCGACGCAGTTTGGTGCGCCAGGGATAGACTATGGTGGGGGAGATATCAAATATAAGGACCTCAATGGGGATGGAGTGATCACCGAGCTCGATATGGCTCCAATAGGAAATCCTCGAATCCCGAAAATCACCTACGGTATGGGCTTTTCTGCCGGATACAAAAGATTTGATATCAACGTGTTTTTCCAAGGCCTAAGTGAGGTGTCCTTCTTTATCAACCCGATGACCACGGGTCCATTTATCAATTCGGTACAGGAAGCGGGGATCAATGCTTCTGCTTCTGGCAATGGATACCTAAGCGAAAATGGGCTTCTTCAGGCCTATGCCGACAGTCATTGGTCGGAAGAAAATAGGGATATCTATGCGATATGGCCGAGGCTGTCCACTGGGGTGATACACAATAATACCCAAACCAGTACCTGGTGGCTTAGAGATGGAGCTTTCCTGAGACTGAAGCAATTGGAAATTGGCTATAATCTACTCAAGAAACCATCCAATAAACTTGGTATGACCAATTTCAGAATTTACGCCTCAGGCACCAATTTATACACCTGGAGTGTGTTTGACCTCTGGGATCCTGAGCTGGGAGGCAATGGGCTAAATTACCCCCTCCAGCGTGTGATTAATATGGGGATTCACATTGGGTTTTAATAAAAAATCAATAGAGAGATGAAAAATACAATCATTAAATATATAGCATCGGTAGTGTTTACTTTGTCGGTTAGCTCCTGTGGAGATTTCCTGGACGTGGTCCCCGACAATATTGCCGTGATCGAGGAAGCCTTTGAGACCCGGGAAGGGGCCATGAGGGTGCTGGCAACCCTATACGGAAACTTGCCTCCATATTCTTCCAACCTGAACCCGGCCCTAGCCGCAGGGGATGAGATATCAGTCAATGATAATGTTTCGCGAGATTGGCCTGCCCGAAGAATCGCCCGTGGTGGACAAAATGTAGTGGTTCCCGACCTGGGATACTGGGGTAACCGAGGTACCGTGCGCAACTTGTTTGTGGCCCTTCGGGATTGTAATATTTTCCTAGAGAATATTGATATGCCTTTTGACCTAAGTGAAGACGAAAAAATCCGATGGATCGCCGAGGCAAAATTCCTTAAGGCCTATTATCACTTTTACCTGATGAGGATGTATGGACCTATCCCCATCATCGATGTGAATATAGATGTCAGTGCTGGCGTGGATGCCGTGCGGGTATTCAGAGACCCTGTGGATGAGGTGGTGGATTATATCGTCCAGCTGCTCGATGAGTCTATTCCTGATCTACCAGTAGAAATTCAGGATACCGGATTAGAGCTCGGCCGGATCACAGCGCCCATTGCCGCCTCCCTGAAGTCACGAGTGCTGCTCACCGCTGCCAGCCCTCTTTTCAATGGAAATAAGGATTACGAAAGCTTCGTGGACAGCCAGGGAAGACAGCTGATCAACACAGTATATGATGAAACCAAATGGCAAAGAGCTGCCACGGCCTGTGAGGAGGCGATAGTGCTGGCTCACAGCGCTGGCCATGCGCTGTATCACTTTACTGAGGCGCCTACCGATTGGTCTGATACCACGGTGATTAAATTAAGTCTCCGTGGAGCCATGGCCGAGCGATGGAACAGTGAGGTCATCTGGGGAGGATCAGACAGTCAGGTTTCCGGAGGCTTCCAGTCTTGGGCCCAGGGAAAAATCGCCAAGGACCTTACTGCCGAGACCCGCGAAAGTGTGAAGTCCTGGTGGTCTCCACCTTTACGAATAGCAGAGATGTTCTACAGCGAGAATGGGGTACCCATCAATGAAGACCTTGACTATGCTTATGCCCAACGCTATCAGGTGGCCACGGCCAGCCCTGAGCATAAAAACTATGTGAAGCCAGGCTTCGAAACGGCGGTGCTAAATCTAAACCGTGAGCCGAGATTCTATGCCTCTTTGGGATTTGATGGAGGGGTTTGGTTTGGTCATGGTGTAAAGAATGATGATGATGCGCTGATATTAGAAGCCAAAAAAGGCGAAAAAGGTGGTATCCTTGATGCTACTGGCTGGTCCCAAAGTGGGTATTTGGCCAAGAAAATGGTCTATTACGAAAATGTACAGCGGACTTCCGGGTCTGGATATACCGCGAGATCCTATCCATTTCCAGTGATTCGATTGGCCGATCTGTACCTCATGTATGCAGAGGCGATTAACGAAAGCAACGGTCCAGCCCTCGCTTATGAATGGGTGGATCTAGTGCGAGAGAGAGCAGGACTGGAGGGCGTGGTGCAGGCCTGGGCGGAGCATTCTAGCAACCCTACCAAGCCGAGTACGCAGGAAGGGATGCGGGAGATTATCCGTCAGGAGCGGCTTATTGAGCTGGTATTCGAGGGAGTGAGATTCTGGGACCTGAGAAGATGGAAACTGGCATCAGAATACCTGAACTCCGAGATCCGTGGATGGAATGTGGAAGGCGAAACCACCGATACCTATTACAATATTGTATCTGTGGGCGCTTATAAGTTTCTGAATAGAGATTATTTCTGGCCAATCGCCGAAGAAGATATGATCGCTAATTCCAACTTAGTGCAGAACCCAGGATGGTAATTTTTGTAAAACTGAAAATGTCATAACCATGAAATACATAAAAATAATTTTCAGCCTTCTCGCCGTATCGTTGCTTGGGGCTTGTGAGGAAGATGAACGTGGACCTTTGGTAAAGGATTCCATTGCTCCGGGGAGCATCCAGGAAGTGGTGGTCACTAATATGCCTGGCGGTGCCAAAATAGAATATCAAGTACCAAATGACGAAGATGCCCTTCTGGTGGAAGCCACTTATTTCCTGGACAATGGCCGGGAGGTAAATGCCAAATCCTCCGTTTTTAAGGATTTTGTGATCATAGAGGGACTGAGAGAGCAGAAGCCTCAGGATGTACAACTGAAAGTGATGGATAGAAGTAATAATTACTCCGAACCTATCACCGTGAGGATTTCTCCCCTGACGGCTCCCGTGGATTTACTTTTCGAAAGCCTGGTTTTGGTGGAGGACTTCGGCGGCGTGCGCATCAAATATCTAAATAATGATGCGATTTCGGTCGAATTGAAATTGTATATCGAAAATGAATCAGGGGATATGGTGTATGCGCAGTCGGCATTTATCAGCGATAGTCAGCGCAGCCATTTTACCTTCAGAGGCATGCTTCCGGAGAAGAGAAAATTTGCAATCAAGGCCATTGACCGATGGAATAATGAAACCTCGTTTTTGAGCCAAGAGCTGATCCCCTTAGAGGAATCCTTTATTCCCATTGAAGACTTCAAGGATTTGGTCCTGGAAGGCGACCAATCAGATGCCTATGGCTGGGTAAAGTCCAACCTATGGAATGGCTCCCTTAGTGGCTCGGGATTTCATACTTCCCAAAGTGAACCGGGTGAGATCGTCCCACCTTATGCGGAGAAATACCATATTTTCAGCATGGACCTGGGCAAGACGGTGAAGCTGAGCAGGATGAAATTCTGGCAAAGACAGGGCAGCTGGGCTTTTCGGCATGGCAATCCTCACCTCTTTGATGTATGGGGAACCAACGAAATCCCTGCCGATGGAGGCGCTAGCCTTGATGGATGGGAAAAACTCGTGGAGAATGGTGAGGTGATCAAGCCTTCCGGAGCGCCATTAGGCACCTTAAGTGCCGAAGATGAGGCGCAGGCGGTTAAAGGGGAAGAGTTCGAATGCCTGGCAGAGGCTCCTCCAGTACGGTATATCAGATTTGTGAATAAAGAATCCTGGTCAGGACAGAAGTTTTTACACTTTATGGAAATCAATTTTTGGGGACAAGTAATCGAGTAATTATGCAAAAGATCATTAATAATTCTATTATATATTATTGCTTACTGATAGCAATGATCAGTGGAGTAATCTCATGTACGGAAACCTCCGAAACGTATGAGGAGTTTGCCCGCAATGGGGAGACAATTTATATCGGTATGGCGGATACGGTGCTACTCGGGGAGGGATTTGATAAGGTAAGGCTATGGATTGCGATCAATGCTGATCCTAAAATCACCAAGGCCATTCTGAAAACCTCGGATGATTCTTTTCATCATGAATTCGATATCGTTCGTAGAAAGTCTGGAAAGGACACTGTCACGGTGGATGTGGCCATGGAAGAGGGAGAATATACCCTGGGGCTTTTCTTGATGGATGACAATGGCAATAGCTCTGTGCGAACGGAAGTACCTGCCAAAGTGTATGGGGAACTTTATCGCAAAAGCCTTATCAATAGAGGTGTAAATTCCCTACAGGTCGAAGAGGGGGTGGTGACCATAAAATGGACCTCTGCAGCTAATAAGATGGCTTTTACCAACCTTACTTATACAGATACCTCTATGCAGCAGAAAAGTATTATGGTGCAAAATGACGAAACCGAAACCCTGATTACAGACTGCCTGGAAGGATCCGAATTTGAAATCATCAGCTCATTCCTTCCTAGCCCCCGGGCCATTGAGCTCTTTGAGTCTAATAGGTTTATTGTAGAGTATCCATAGTTCAATATAAAGGCTGTCCACTGTTCATTTCCATAATTAACTCGGAATTTGAGAAGGAATTATTTCTTCAGGATTGGAAAAACTGAGAAACAATAACTGCTTAGCAGAAATGTAAGCATTCAAGGTGAGCGAGTGGACAGCCTTATTTTTAAGAATAAACCCTAGATTTAGCCAAGTGTCAGGCACTAAGGGTGACCCTGAAAGGAATTTTATACTTCTTTTTGTGTAAGAAAACCCAACAGTAAAGATCATTTTGACTAAGCCTAATGAAAGGTGATTTACCCAATAGGTCTATCTATCAAAGGGAAGGGGCCTTCCCTGTAATATTCGGAGCAACAAGCGAAGGAGTACCGTTTACTGGTTATAGGGAATGTATTTTCACAGATATTCTGGGCTTAGGACAATTTGGGTGGATGATGTACCTTTATTTCAAAAGCAGTAAGGAATATGAACCTTTATTTGAATATTTATAGGATTTATTTTAGATAGGGGTTTTGACCAAAAAATAGCGGGTTTCCTGATGATTTTTGATATAAGTGATTGATTTATAGTTTTATAGGTGTCTGTAAATTGATTTACCAATTTAATATGGGGTCTAGGCCTTCCTGATGGACTGAGAACTGGCTTGGGATACGATTCTCATCTTTTATAAATAGTGTTATATTTACGTTATTATGTCTAAGAAAAGGATTTCCATTACCGATATTGCCAAGGAGCTGAATGTTTCCATCACCACTGTTTCATTTATTTTGAACAATAAAGCCAAGGGGAAAATCAGCGAGGAGGTTATCAAAAAAGTCCAGAATTACGTCAAGGAGGTAGGTTATAAGCCTAACCAGTTGGCGCAGGGATTACGGACGGGAAAATCCAATATCATAGTCTTTATGGTGGAGGACATATCGGATGCATTTTTCTCGAGCATATCCCGTTTGATGGAGGAGAAGGCTTATGAGAATGGATACAAATTACTTTTTTGCAGCACCGAAAATGACGCACAGAAGACCCGGGATCTCGTGCAGCTGTTTAAGGACAGACAGGTGGATGGTTATATTATCACCCCACCATCAGACTTTGAGGAGGACATCAAGCAATTATTGCAAGAGGGACAGCCCGTAGTATTATTTGACAGGTATTTTGAATCCATTGATGTGAGTCATGTCATTATTGACAATATGGAAAGTACCTTCAAGTCAATAAAACATATGGTCGAGGGAGGTTATAGGAATATCGGTTTTGTCACTCTGGATTCCAGTCAGTCGCAGATGGTGGACCGGCTAAATGGTTACCAAAAAGCCATCGATTTATATGATCTGAAGAGCAATGTCCTTGAAATCAATTTTAAGGATCTCAAAAATAAAAAGACAGGGGATCAGGTGGAAGCATTTTTGAATAAAACACAGGATTTAGATGCTTTGTTTTTTGCTACTAACTACCTGGCTAAAAGTGGATTGCGGGTGCTGAAAAAGCTCCAAGTAGCGATACCCAGCCAGATGGGAGTCATGAGTTTTGATGATAGTGAGGTGTTTGAACTTTATTCGCCAACTATTTCTGCCCTTTCCCAGCCTATAGAATCCATCGCAGACAAGCTAATGGAAATCATGCTTAAGCAACTGAATATGCCGGATGGAAAAGAAAAGATAATCTATGCCGAACTGCCAGGAAGTCTCGTGGTGAGAGAATCCAGCTATAAGCCTTAATCCAATGGGTCTTACGGGGATCATCACTATATCCCTGCCTATCCACAATTCTTCTAAAACGATCCCTTCCTCCTGATTTTTGTAGGGGGTGAAAAGACTTTTTACCATTCGCTCAGACTTAAATAGCCATAGTGCAATGCCCTCAGGTCTGGAGGATTAGGGCTGAAGTGCATAGGCCTACCTGTCATACAATAAATTCTACAGCTTAACCCCAAATTCCCTGCTATTTATCCTTGGTATTTTAGCTTTTTTATTTGGTTTTTTGAAAAAACATAGGCATTTTAGTAAAACAATTTACCTTTGAGGTTTTAGTGGGAGAAAATCCCTTCCGGGAATTTTGTTCCCGGCAAATTAATCCATAAATATCACTGCTGTAAATCAGCTTTCTCTGGGCTAGAGCTATCAATAATAGATAGGAACATCATAGGATATAAGTTCGGGAATGATGCAGGTAATTCCTTTTAGCTATCGCTTTCAGGCATGGGAGAGATTTGGGAATAGCTGCTAGCGGTATCGAATCAGGATAGAAAATAGACAGGGTGATCTTTGACATTATTTAAAGGTCAATAAGGTATTATAGTAGAAATGAATCATAATAGGGGTTTTTAGTCAAACATGGCTTCTGAAAGTTCAGAAGTCATGTTTATTGCTTTCTAATCATTGAGGAATTTGAGCAAATTAAGGCTTGTTTTCCCTATCCAATGGAGGCTATTAATCCTTACTTATATAAACCATCAAGCCTAAAGAGCTCGTGAGGGATTGCCATTAAATACCGCTTTCGAGCCAGTATAGGCCGTATTTAATAGTATTGGCTATCAGCCAGAATAATGAAAATCAACGTAATGAAAATCAACTTTCTGGTTTATCCGAATCCGGTATTCCCTTCGATGGATCGCGCAAACCAATCCGATAATCTCACTTTTTAGGAAGATTTTATTAAAAAAAAGTAAAACCTTTTAATAAATCATTTTATATTTGAGAATTGATATTGGGAATAGTGCAGTTGGTCGTGTGATAGGAGTGAATATTTCATAATAAGCAGAATATAATTTCATGAAACGTATAGTTTTATGATTTTAAAATAAGATTACTCTTCAGCCTCAATTAAGAAGAGAATCATGGGTACGTTCAATATTTGGGTTTTATAATATAGGTTTAATCTATTATTCAGGATTTTTGAGGGTTCAGGAATTTTGATTTCATTTATTAAAAGGTTTTATGAATTATACCTGACCTTCTTGGCTCTATTAGCCCAAGACCATTTTAGCGAGATAAGTAATAATGAGTGTGGAAGGTCAATTTTGTAAGGGTTGAAGACTGACGAATTAAGATTTTAAGAATAGAATTTAAAGAAATATGGAGAGCAGTAGCAGGTCGATAGTGCGAGGAATGCCAGGAATCATGGTTTATGGTTTGGCATCTTTATTTATGAATTGCAGTTCCCCGGACACTTCTCGGGAGATAGTACTATCCAATCCATCAGAAGTGGACCGCAAATCAGTAACGGTGGACCTAGCACCAGCGGATTTTTCAGATTTACTTAGCAGTTCTGACAGTGGCCAGTTGGTAGTGGAGGAGATCGCATCGGGCAAGCTGCTGGTGGATCAGTGGATTGACATCGATGGGGATGAGGAGATGGATCAGTGGATTTTTCAGGTGGACCTGCAGGCCGGTGAAAGTAAGAAGTATAAGGTAAGACTGCTCCAGGAAGGAGAGGAAAAACCCAAGGCTCAGCATATGACGTATTCGCGATTTGTGCCTGAGCGTACCGACGATTATACCTGGGAGAATGACCGCGTGGCCTTCAGGACTTATGGGCCCGAAGCTCAGCGGCGAATAGAAGCATCTGAATATGGTGGGACGCTGTCCAGCGGCATGGATGCCTGGCTGAAAAGAGTAGAATACCCCATTATCAATTCCTGGTATGCCAAAAATACCGCGCAGGAAGGTGCTTACCATATCGACTCGGGAGAAGGATATGATCCCTATCATGTTGGCAGCAGCCGTGGAATAGGAGGAACAGGCATCTGGCTGGAAGACTCTTTATATATCTCTAAGAATTTTATTTCCTATAAGAAAATTGCCGAAGGTCCTATACGTACAGTATTCCAATTGGAATACGCGCCATGGCAGGTGGGGGATACGCAGGTTTCGGAAACCAAACTGATAAGCTTGGACCTGGGGTCAAATCTCAGCCATTTTGTTTCTGAGTTCACAGGACTTGACCAGTCCTTAAGCCCGGCCATAGGTATTAGCCTCCATGATAAAAAGGGGACGGTAATGACTGATCCTGAGGCTGGTATTTTTAGGTATTGGGAAGCTATAGATGACTCTCATTTGGGATTGGGGATTGTAATGGCCCCCTCATCGATCGCCAGCTCAAAGGATCATCGGGTAGAATATCCGGATGGCAGTCATATCCTTGTGATCGGTGAAAAAAATGCGACTAAAGTCGAATATTACGCTGGTTTTGGCTGGGACAAAAGCGGCCAGTTTAATACCACTGAGGACTGGGATCACTATTTAAAATCCTTTGCCCAGACGCTCGCGAAACCCCTGGTGGTGGAAGTGGGGAAATAAATAAATCTAGAAAACAATAATGGCTGAGCTATGGAATCATTTATATGGAGCCATGCAGGACAATTTTAAAATATCAACTAAATGAAACCAAGTTTTAACCAAGAGAATTTGTGGGGAATTGATTTTGGTGGGACCAAGATAGAAGGAGTAATTCTATTGTCAGCCAAAGAGCCAGAGGTGATTTTCAGGTATAGAGTGGAGACACAATCCCACCTGGGTTATGAACATATTTTGGGGCAATTCCACAAGCTCTTTAGCATCATGGTGGCAGAGGCGGGCTACTCCCCAAGCCTGCTAGGTGTGGGAAGTCCTGGGACCTATATTCCCCAAAAGCGGCAGATGAAGAACTGCAATGCGATCGTGGTAAACGGCCAGCCCTTCAAGGAGGACCTTCAGCGGGTGCTGGGAGTGGATATTATATTGGCGAATGATGCCAATTGCTTTGCTCTGGCAGAGACCAAGCTCGGCGTGGTCAATGAACTCTATCCTGATGCAGAGGTGGTATTTGGAGTTATTCTTGGTACCGGCGTCGGTGGAGGAGTGGTGGTCCGCGGTGAGATCATCAATGGCAAGCATGGCATAGGCGGAGAATGGGGCCATAACCTGCTGGATAAGGCGGGAGACCTCTGTTATTGCGGCAAGAATGGCTGTAATGAGCAGATGATATCTGGCCCAGCCTTGGAGAAATACTATCATCGCTTGTCTGGAAGAAGGAAAACCCTGAGAGAAATAGCCTTATTGGCAGAAGTGGAGGCCGATCCAGATGCGGTAAAGACGATCTTCCGACTGACAGACGGCTTTGCCAAAGCCCTGAGTGTGGTGGTGAATATCATTGACCCGGACGTCATCGTGCTCGGTGGAGGAGTGAGCAATATTGAAAATATCTATAAAGACAGCCTGCTGACTCTCAATAAAATGGTTTTCAATAATAGCTTTGACGCCCCATTGGTGAAGGCTAAGCTGGGAGATAGCGCCGGTGTCTTTGGTGCTGCCCTGCTGGTGGCTAAAGAAAAGTCAGTTTATGAAGAAAATTAGAATGTGCTAATACAAGATTTCGAAGGCGTCAATGCCCCTTGAAATCTGGAAATATAATTCACCCAAAAACCTATGATTAAAATAACCTACCAAAAACTGGTCCTCTATGCCTTTTCAATTTTGGCAACGCCACTGTGTATAGGACAGGAAATAATAGAAAATAGCCAAAAGGAAGTGGTGTCTCCCAATGGTGATTTTAGATTCTTAGTGTACCAAAGGGATTTGGGGGAAGGAAAAAAACAGCTGCATTATTCCCTTACTTTTAAGGAGAAAGAGATCATCCTGGAGTCCGAGCTTGGGGTATTGATTGAAAACCAACTTTTTGAATCGGCGCTTTCGGTGCCAGAAGATACGACAGAACTATGGAGCCAAAACCTGGACCTCATCGGCCAAAGTACAGATAGCCGTAAGGCGACCTGGACGCCAGTGTATGGAGAACGAAGTGAAATTGTCGATCATTATAATGAACTAACGCTGCATTTCCAGAAATTCGGAAATCAGCAGGGATCGCTGGAAGAGGGGCATGCGGGGACCTCCTATGATAAGCGGCAGCAGTACGAAATGGACCTGATCATCAGGGCTTATGATGAAGGACTGGCCTTCTGCTATTCTTTTCCCGAATCGAAAAACGGACTTTTTTTGCATATCGCTGGAGAGCAGACCTCCTTTACTTTTCCTGAAGAAACTTATGCTTATTATGAACTTTGGGCTCAGGGGCCCTATGAGCGCAAGCCTCTGAAGGATTGGGAGGGTGAAAGCGAGCGTCCGCTTACTTTGAGCCTGAAGAATGGACTTACCGTAGCCCTTACCGAAGCTCGGCTAGTGGATTTTGCCCGGACAAAATTCCGGCTGAGTGATCATAAACCTGCCACCTTAGAGACCTCCCTATACAATCAAGTAGATGTGATTACACCCTTCCGCAGTCCCTGGAGGGTGATCATGGCGGCGGATTCTCCTGGCCAATTAATTGAAAATAATGATTTGATCCTCAACCTTAATACAGAGAATAAAATTGAAGATACCTCCTGGATCAAGCCTGGGAAGGTATTCCGCTCGGGACTGACGACAGAGGCCGTAATGGAAGCGGTGGATTTTGCGGTATCCCGCAACTTGCAGTATGTCCACTTAGACGCAGGATGGTATGGGCCAGAGATGAAAGTCTCCTCCGATGCCAGCACCGTGGACCCTACCATAGGCCTAAACCTTCCTCAGGTCATCAGCTATGGGGAAAGTAAGGGCATAGGCCTCATCGTATATGTCAATCAAAGGGCTTTGGCGCAGCAGCTGGACGAAATACTGCCGCTATATCAGGAATGGGGGCTCAAGGGAATCAAGTTTGGATTTGTACATATTGGCTCTGATAAATGGACCAGCTGGATGCATGAGGCCATCCGTAAAGCTGCAGATCATCAGCTGATGGTCAATGTTCATGATGAATATCGCCCTACAGGCTTCAGTCGTACCTATCCCAACCTGATGACCCAGGAAGGCATTCGAGGAAATGAAGAAATGCCCGATGCAGACCATAATACCATCTTGCCATTTACCCGCTACCTGGCTGGGGCCGCAGATTATACCATCTGCTATTTTAGCAATCGCATAAAAACCAGCCATGCCCACCAGCTGGCCTTAGCGGCAATATACTATAGCCCCCTGCAATACCTGTATTGGTATGATAAGCCGGAGTTCTATAAAGGAGAGGCTGAGTTGGCGTTTTTTGATAAAATAAAGACCGTCTGGGATGATACCCAGGTGCTGCATGGACAAATCGGAGAATACATTACGGTGGCCCGCTGCTCGAAGCAGGAATGGTTTATAGGAAGTATTACCAACACCGAGCCCAGGGAGATCACCTATGATTTGGATTTTCTCGATCAGGACAAAAGCTATATCGCTCATATCTATATAGACGATCCCAGCATGGACAGCAGGACCCAGGTGAGGAGTCTGCGCTATACCGTTACCGCGGCGGATCAACTGAGTTTTGACCTGGAGGCCAGCGGTGGCGCGGCGGTATATATATCCCCTGCAACTGACTCCAGCGAGGTGAAGAAATTACCGAAAGGCCATTTATAATCTAATTAAGTAGCTAATGATCAGGGTATTCATATCAATCGTATTCAGTGTATTATTTGTTGGGCTAAGTGGAAATAGCTTTGCGCAGAAAAGAGACTACTTATTATATACTGATGATAATATCGAAAGGCTAAAGGCTCAAATAAAAGACGATGATATAGTGGAGAAGGCCTGGCAGGATCAGCTCGAAAAAGCCGATAAAGTCCTACAATCATCACGACAGAATGCAGCAGATTGCCAGGTGCTAGCATTGGCTTACCGGATGACCGGCAAGGACGTTTATGCCAAAAAAATCAGAGATATTTTATTGTCCTCCATTGATACAGAAACATGGGAGAGCCAGGGGCTGCTGAATCGAAGTCCTTCGTGGACAGGAGGTCTGAAAACTTCCCATACCTCGTTTTTCTTATCTCTGGGCTTTGATGCGGCTTATGGGTATTTGTCGAAAGAGGATAAAATGAAAATAGCGGAAGGCATCGTGAGGCTAGGCATAAAACCGCAAATGGCAAACTGGCTATCTCCTGAGACTAGCTTCCACACTTTTGATACCATGGGGCATAACTGGTGGAGTGCCTGTGTCTATATGGCTGGACTATCGGCCATTGCGGTGCGAAATGAAATCCCCGAGGCCCAGACCTGGATCAGCGAAATAGCAGGTACCGCTGCGGAGTGGATCGGCTATTCTGGATCTGTGCTGCAAAACAAGATACCCACCTTCGATCAGGATGGTGGATTTTACGAAAGCATCAATTATGCGGCTTATGGGGTTTCTCAGTATTTACTATTCCGATATGCCATGGAGAATGCTATGTCCTCCATGGAGCAAGAGGATTTTCCGATTCTGGAGAAGTTCGTGGATTTCTTTATCCAAACTACCTATTACGTGAAAGATGATGCTCCCATGTCGGTGAATTTCGGAGATACCGACATCCATCGAAATGGAAATTCATGCGTGGTCCTGCTATATAATCTGGGCTATCAGGACGAGCGGTACGCTTGGTACCTTGATAAGGTAAATGTAGGTAGCGACATGGAAGGCTTAGAACTTAATTCGCCCATAGGGCTGATTTTACATCCTGACCTTCCTGATTTGGATCCTGGGTTTAGGCCTGATCTGGCCACCTCCCACCTGTATGAGGAGATGGATTGGGCTACTATGCGTAGTTCCTGGGATGATAATGCCAGCCTGTTAGCAGTAAAATCTGGTTTTAGCTGGAACCATGCTCATGCGGATGCGGGCTCTTTTATCTTATTTCACCAAGGCAAAAACCTCATTATTGATTCAGGAAATTCCTCCTATGGTAATCCCTTATACACGGAGTATTATTGCCAAAGTGAAGCACATAATGTGATTTTATTTGATGGGGAAGGACAGGATAGGAAAGACCCCTATTTCGGTACTGTCAATCATGGGGATTTACATCACCTGATAGAGGGCGAAAAATACAAGTACCTATTGGCGGATGCCTCCGGTCCCTATGCTCAGCTGCTGAGAAGGAATTACCGGAGCTTCTTATGGGTAGGGGATGTGATTCTGGTGATTGATGACCTTTTGGCTCATCAGCCGGGCAAGTTTGAGTGGCTATTGCATTATAATGGAACTTCTAAAAGAAATGGCCAATATCTATCCATAAAGGAGGGAGAAGCTGAGGTATTGGTGCAGGCACTTTATCCGGAGACCTTTCCTGATGGAGGCCTGCCACATGATTTTCCTGAGCAGATGCGCTTAGAGGAAAGAATGGGGTATAAGGATCATGAGCCCGAAAAGCAGCTGCCATATTGGTCCATTAGTCATCATGAGGAATCCATTAGGACCAAATTTATCAATGCCATCCTATTGAAGGAGGGAAGCAAGGAACTGCCAATACTTGAGAAATTTGAAGGAAAGGACTTTTTGGGTATCAGAATCACCCAAAATGGCGAGGTGACAGAAGTGTATTTTAACCTTCTGGCAGATGGTCGCATGAAGCATAGGAATAGTGTGATATCTATGAACGGATGGGAAACGGACGCCTACCTGACAGCACTAACTTTTGAAGCAGGTGTTGACCGAACCAAGCCGGAAAATGTTAAGCAGTTTTTTATTGGCCATGGCAGTTATTTGAGAAGGGAAGGACAGGTAATGGCTCATTCTCTATCAAAGTTTTATGGAGAAATAAGCCACGAAGGCACAGCCTATATCGATGGTCAGGCAGGGGCAAAGATCAGCTTAGGGAAATCCTCTTTCGGCAAGTTTCTACTAAACGGTCAGAAGGCAAGCTCAATGGAGAAAGACGAAAATGGGCTTTTCACCTTCCGCCTGCCTATCAAATAACAAATGAAGGACAATAACGATGAAACGATACTAAATATGATATTAGAAAATAGGAAAATAGCATTATCACTGCTCTCCATGATTATGATGTTTGGAGCATGTGAGGGTCCAAAGCAAAATAATGAGCAGGAGGAGCTAAGTCAGGAAGAGTTTAAGGTGGATGATCAGCTGGACTACTGTCTGGCACAGGCGGAGAAAACCCTGCAAATGATCCCTGAAGACTCGGTTTTTCCTCGTACGATCAAAAAGGGCGAAACGGCCTGGCGCTATGTGCCGGTGGAAGACTGGACCAGTGGATTTTGGCCGGGGACGCTATGGTACTTATACGAATATGCCCAAACTGAGCAATGGAAAGAGGCGGCAGATAAATACACCCGTTTTTTGACGCCTCTATCACTGCAGGCACCGCTGGATCATGATATTGGGTTTCAGATATTTTGCAGCTTTGGCAATGGCTATCGACTGACCGGTAATCCGGAGTACAAGCAGGTGATCCTAGATGCGGCAGACCAGCTTACCACCTTGTATAATCCCAATGTGGGTACTATCCTGAGTTGGCCCCGGGATGTGCCCAATATGGAATGGCCTCAGCATAATACCATCATGGACAATATGATGAACCTGGAGCTTCTGATGTGGAGTGCTGATAATGGGGGAGAGGAGCGTTTTGATTCCATAGCCATCGACCATGCCGAGACCACGATGGAGCATCATTTCCGGGAGGATTATTCTTCCTATCATGTGGTGGTATATGATCGTGAAAGTGGGGAGAAGATCAAGGGGGTGACGCATCAGGGTTATGCCGATTCCACGATGTGGGCGCGGGGCCAATCCTGGGCGATCTATGGCTATACCCTGGTATATAGAGAATCGAAAGATGCCAAATTCCTGGATTTTGCACAGAAAGTTACCGATGTGTACTTGGACCAATTGCCGGAAGATCTGATTCCTTACTGGGATTTCTCAGCGCCTGATATCCCTGATGCACCCAGAGATGCTTCTGCTGCGGCAGTGACGGCCTCCGCTTTATTGGAGCTGGGTCCCATGGTGGGCGGCGAAAAGGGAGCCAAGTATATGGAACTGGCCGAAAAAATGATCGTGGAATTGTCCTCTGAGCGCTATCAAAGTAGGGACCAAAATTCAGCTTTCTTACTGCATTCGACGGGTCATCATCCCGGAGGATCCGAAATCGATGCCTCCATCAATTATGCGGACTATTACTATGTAGAAGCCTTAATCAGGCTAAAGAAATATAAAGAGGCTCAGGCCAAAAAGAGCTGATTAATACGCCTGATATTTTAATGAATGATGAATCATAAACGGATACCTAAATGACTAAGAAATTATTTTTGGGAGCTATAGTAGCTTCTTTGGGGGGCTTGCTATTTGGGTTTGACACCGCCGTAATCTCCGGTGCGGAGCAGTCCATCAAGGAGGTATTTGGCTTGCAGGGTTTTGCCCATGGCTTCACCAATGCCATTGCGCTGATCGGGACTATCTTTGGTGCCATGTTTGCCGCCAAGCCCGGTGAGGCCTTTGGAAGGCGCAATACCTTGGTAGTGCTTGCGGTATTTTATGCGGTTTCTGCTTTGGGATGTGCGCTTACCGTGTCTTGGGAAGGTTTCTTGTTTTACCGTTTTCTTGGTGGACTAGGCGTAGGAGCTTCCTCCGTATTGGGCCCCATGTATATTTCCGAGATTGCCCCCGCCCAGTATCGAGGTAGATTGGTGGGGCTGTTTCAGTTCAATATCGTTTTCGGAATTTTACTGGCCTTCTTTTCAAATTATATAATCAATAATCTGATCGATGATCAGGCCTGGCGATGGATGCTGGGCGTGGAAGCCGTGCCGGCAGTATTGTTTTTACTATTATTATTTACCATTCCTCAGAGTCCACGATGGCTGGTCAAGGTGGGCAGGGATGAGATGGCGCTGAATGTATTGCAGAAACTGGGGACCTTAGATCCTCGCAATACCCTGACAGAGATCAAGGCTTCGCTAATGGATGGAGAGCATGCAGGAAGCGTGAAGCTTTTCAGTAGAAAATACCGTTATCCATTACTTCTCGCCTTTATGCTGGCCACATTCAACCAGTTTTCAGGGATCAATGCCATCATGTATTATGCCCCACGGATTTTTGGAATGACGGGGATCGGAGAAGATTCCGCCTTGCTGCAAGCCATAGCCATAGGACTTACCAATATGATCTTCACGGTATTGGCAATGACGGTAATTGATAAGATAGGTCGTAAGAAGCTGTTGATTATCGGATCTGTAGGGATGATCATCAGTCTCGGCCTTACCGCCTGGTCCTTTCATATACAGAATTTCTCCGGCTATGGAGTTTTAATTTATTTGATGGGATTCATTGCCAGTTTTGCCTTCTCGCAGGGGGCAGTGATCTGGGTATTTATTTCAGAGATATTCCCCAATTCAGTACGGGCAAGTGGGCAGGCATTTGGCACTTTTGTCCATTGGTTTTGGGCAGCGGTGATGACCTGGACCTTCCCTATGGTGGCTGAGCTGGCCAATGGAGGTGCTATAGCATTCGGTTTCTTCTTTGTGGCAATGGTTTTACACCTGTGGTTTGCGGTTAGATTCCTGCCAGAGACCAAGGGTAAATCCCTGGAGGACCTGCAGAAGCAATTGATAAAATAGTGCCTCGGCTCCAGGCGCAGTGATTTTATAGGGAAGAATAATTATTTGTCCCTCCAACATGCGGTTTCTGGTCAGGTGGAGGAATGGACTTCCAAAAGAAGCAAAGAATTGAGGCTTTATGGAGAAAAATATAGTAGTTCTTTTAAAAGGTTTTAGGCATATTTCGATTTGCAAGGAATCCACCCTTTGAGCCTTTAGTAATGGATTTTCTTACTGAAAAAAAAGCATAAGAATGATAATCAATATTGATCGATTAATAAGAGTAGTATTTGCGCTAAGTTGCCTGAGCTTGGGGATAGGAGATTCCATGGCTCAGTCGGTTTCTTCCGGGCAGGAGACGGCTTCCCATCCCGTATTATTTGGGGCTCAATACGACCGTTCTGCCTTAGAGCAGAAAATCCGCAATAATGGATGGGCAGAGGAAAGCTGGGAGGCATTATTAGCAGAAGTGGATCCCTATGTCAGCAGACACCAGACTGATCCGGACTGGATCGTTTCTCGTCTGGCGATGTACTGGAAGGAGGGTGAGCATTATACGCAATGCTATATCAAGGATCAGGATTGGGATTATGGTGAAGGCAATGCGCCGGTACCGACGGTTCGGCTGCCAGGCATGCGAAGGTGGAATGACTTCCGAAATGTCCCTCTGGAGGAGCGCACACCCTATAATGAGACTGGGGACATGTGGGGAATCAGCAGATCCTCGGGAGATAGCACACCTATATTGGTGCCTTATAAAGAAAGCGGACATATGATCCGAAATAATAATAAGGAGATCCTCGAACTAGCGGAGAAGGCTTCCTTTGTTTATTATATGACCCAGGACGAAAATTACGCTAAATTTTCTGCTGATATCCTTTGGACCTGGCTGATAGGTACCTACTATATGCAGCCGCCACTGGATCCTGAGCGCTCCTCCAAAGGCCCGGGTGGATATGAGCCGGGAGGAATTTTGGGTTATTATGATTACGAAGTGATCCATGATGATCGCCAATATCCCGCCGCCACAGCTTATGATTTTTTGCATGATTATATGATGGATAACCCTGCTGACCATTTAGCGCAGCTTGATATGAATGTTACCGATCTTGCGGGCCAGGTATTTAAGCGTTTTATAGAAATAGGATTGGTCCGTGGAGGTAGTAAGGGCAATTGGAATGTAAACCGCTACCGACATATCCTTAGCAGTATGCTGGTATTGGAGACCAACGACTATTATGAAGATGGCAAAGGACGGGAGTATTATATTCCTTATTATACCGAAATATCAAGGGAATACCACGATGCACTTCCAGAAATCATCAAGAATTATGACAAACATACCGGCTTATGGCCCGAGTCGCCTGGCTATGCTTCTGCGATGATTGGGGTGGTTTTGGAGATGGCTATGCCCTTATATGCTAATGGGGTAAATACCATCGGGGATAATCCACTCCTTCAAAAAGCGGCAATGGCTAATTTAGGATGGTTGGATCCAAGGGGCAATTTGGTGGTCTTTGGAGATATGAGAGGTGGCCCACTGGACTATGCGGTTTTTGAGCGCTTACTAACTTATTATACCTGGGAAGGCGACACTATCAATGCCCAGAAGATCGCTGCCGTGCTCAATAAAGGCTTCCAGGCCGGTCAGTACCAGAGGTCCAATGGCGGCTGGAGGGGGATCGTGCTGAACGAGCCCTTGAGCACTAAGGACAGTACCTTGCCCTATCATCGCGCTGCTTATTCGCCATTTCATAGGCATATGATTATGAAAAATGGTAATGATGATCAGGACGGCATGATGTTTACCCTATACGGAGGCCGGGAAGGAAGCCACCTTTCCTCTAATGGGCTTGCCTGGCAGTTCTACGGCAATGGATGGGCACTGGCTCCTGATGGAGCAGCATACGAGTCCTATTGGTCTGCTGATATGAACTACTATACAGGAGTTGTAGGAAGCAATACCATTGTTCAGGGATATAAAAAGGGGGAAATCACCATCAATGCGATGGATCCCTTCGTGCCAGCAGACGGCTTCTATAATGAGGTGACCACTTCCGAAAATTTCTCCTTTGCTGATATTAGCGCAGATGAAAAGCGAAGGATGATCGCCATGGTGAGGACATCGCCAAGCTCTGGTTATTATATTGATATATTTAGATCAGATCTGGAGGAAAATGATTATTTACATCATAGTTTAGGGAATGAACATCTGCTCACTACCACCAATGGAACAGCTTTGCCGCTGATGGAGGACTCCATTCCCAATGCCCCTCATCCGGCCTATTCTTATTTCTCGGAAGTAAAAAGCGTCAGGCATAGCGAGGATTTTAGGTCCTCTTGGATCTTATCGACCAGCTCGCCAAAGATCCATGTGGATATGTGGATGATGGGCCAGGAAGGCAGGACGATTTTCCAGATGGATGCCCCACCCACCACGCTGAGACCAGATGTCAGCCCGGAGCAAATAAATAAAAGCCCTGAGAAAACCCCAGCATTGTTGATTAGACAAACTGATAATAATGCGGCAACAAGCCCTTTTGTAGCTGTTTTTGAATCGTATGAGGAGGGTGAAAAGTCCATAGAAGAAATCACCAGGCTGCAAGCCTCCGAGCATTTTGTGAGCTTAAAAGTAAGTAGCAAGGATAATGAGCAGTATATCTTCAATGCCACAGATGAGCAGGAGTATAAAGGGGAGCATGACAGTGCTTTTGAAGGCATATTCGGCATAGCTTCCTTAAAAAATGGACGTCTGGAATACCTGTATTTGGGTAAAGGAAAGAAAATCAGGTTCGATGGTTATCAAATCGAAAGTCTTGAAGGCCCGATGAGCGCTGAGCTAAGATATAAGGAGGGTAAATACAGTTATAGCTCAGATCAGCCCATAAAAATCAGCCTTCCCAAGCAAGGTGAAAAGGAATATCCTGCTGGATATAATATTCAAATTACTATAGATTAACCTAAAAATGAAGATCAAAGACCATAGAGTATTAAGGTTTATATTCGCGATCCTTGTCGGGGGGATGATATCTTCTTGCGAGAGCAAAGAAGAAGCCAAACGTCCAAATTTCTTATTTGTGCTGGTGGACGATCAGTCGCCATTTGACTTGCAGGTATATGATGCCAAGTCCATCCTGGAAACTCCGAATATAAGTAAGCTGGCCTCCTCAGGTATGGTCTTCGAAAGTGCCCGTCATATGGGCTCCATGAATGGAGCGGTGTGCACGCCCTCCAGACATATGATCATGACAGGAAGGACGCTATGGCATCTTCCTCCAAGTGCTCAGTTTCAGAAACAAACCGACCCCCATCCCCTGGATGAGCAGAGCCTGCCGGCGGTGTTTAACAGGGCCGGATACCAAACGATGAGAACCTGTAAAGCAGGAAATTCGTACCCCGGAGCCAATAGGCTGTTTTCAGTGGTCAAAGATGCCACCAAGCGGGGAGGCACTGATGATACAGGCAGCGCATGGCATGCGGAGCAGGTGTTGGATTATTTAGGTGACCGTGAGGCCACCAAAGAGGAAGATCCATTTTTGATCTATTTTGGTTTTTCCCATCCTCATGATACTCGGGACGGCACGCCGGAACTATTGGAGAAATACGGTGCGGTAAATCATAAGGATGAAAATAGCCTTCCACCTGCCAACCCTAAACAACCCCCGCTTCAGGAAAATTACCTGATAGAGCATCCTTTCTTTCATGGACATCCACAGCTCAGAGATGAAGAGCGTGTCAGTGGGGTATGGAAAAATAGGGATGAGCAAACCGTACGAAATGAGTTAGGCCGTGAATATGCCTGCTCTGAGAATATTGATATCCAGCTGGGCAAGGTGCTGCAAAAGCTTAAAGACATGGGTGAGCTGGACAATACCTATATTATTTATACCTCCGACCATGGCATGTCCATAGGCCGTCATGGGCTGATGGGAAAGCAAAATCTCTATGAGCATACCTGGCGGGTTCCCTTCATCGTGCAAGGTCCCGGCATCAAAGCGGGACAGCGTGTAGAAGGTAATATTTACTTATTGGATGTCCTGCCTACACTATGTGATCTGGCGGGAATAGAGATTCCTGAAACAGTGGAAGGGAAAAGCTTCAAGCCTCTGCTCACCGGTGAAAAGCAAACGATCAGAGAGGTACAGTATGGAGTGTATTGCGGTGGTACCAAGCCGGGAATGAGGACGGTGCGAAAAGGAGATTGGAAACTCATCAAATACGATGTGATGGATGGAGAGGTGAGAGAAACACAACTCTTCAATCTAGCCGAAAACCCTCATGAATACCTTCCTGAGCACCAAATGACTGGAAAGATGGAGACGAACCTGGCAGGCCTGCCTGAGTATGAAGCGAAGCTGGAAGAAATGGAAGCCTTGCTGCTCGATCAAATGCAAAAGCATGATGACCCCTATAAACTTTGGAATCAAGAATGAAAAAAATGTATAAGTCAATTTCCCTCCTCCTTATTTTAGTGACGGTAAGTCTATTTTCATTTCATGAAAAGAAAAAGGTCTCAGGCCAGCCAAATATCGTGGTTATCTTATGCGATGATCTTGGATATGGGGATTTGTCCTCTTATGGTCATCCGGTGATTGAGACCCCCAACTTGGATAAGATGGCCTCTCAAGGTATGAAATTTTCGAATTTTTATTCTGCAGCTCCGGTATGCTCTCCCTCCCGGGTGGGATTATATACGGGGCGTAGCCCAAATAGAGCTGGGGTTTACGACTTTATTATTGGGGGACAAAAACAACGCCCTGATAATAGGGATATGGTTCACCTCCAGGCCCATGAGGAGACCATCTCTTCGAGGCTGAAGTCCGTGGGATATGCCACCTGCCTTTCGGGTAAATGGCATTGCAGCTCACTGTTTAACTCCGAGGAGCAGCCGACTCCCGATCATTTCGGTTTTGATCATTGGTTTGCCACGCACAATAATGCGGCGCCAAGTCACGAAAACCCTAATAATTTTGTCAGAAATGGGGAGAATCTTGGAGAGATCGAAGGGTACAGCTGCCAGATTGTGGTGGATGAGGCCGTTTCGTGGCTGGAAACCAAAGAAAAAGACCAGCCGTTTTACCTGCAGATTGCCTTCCATGAACCCCATGAGCCCGTGGCTTCTCCACAAGACCTGGTCGATAAATACTTACCCATGGCGGAAAACCTGAAGCAGGCAGAGTACTTTGCCAATGTGGCCAATGTGGACCTTGCGGTGGGAAGACTGATGGAATATATAGAGAAAAATTATGGTGAAAATACCCTGGTGATCTTTACCTCTGATAATGGCCCTGAGACACTCGACCGCTATCCCAAAGCCTCCCGATCTTATGGCTCTCCCGGAGACCTAAAGGGGATGAAACTCTGGACCAATGAGGCTGGGTTTAGGGTGCCGGGAATTATCTATTGGATGGGTCAGAAAGGCTATTCCGGAAACTCCGATGCGGTGGTTTCCTCATTGGATTTTATGCCTACTTTCTGCGAACTGGCGGGAGCAGAGCTTCCAGATCGGGAATTAGATGGAGAGTCGATCGTACCCCTGTTGAAGTCTGGGAAGTTTGATCGGAAGACGCCTTTGTTATGGAGTTTCTATAACGCTCTGAATGACCAGGTAGTGGCCATGCGTGATGGCGATTGGAAGATATTAGCCAGGCTAAAGATGGACAACGATTACCTACCTAAAATTCAAAATGTTTATACTGGCAATGAAGATTCGGTAAGGCAGGCTAGCTTGACGGATTTCGAATTGTACCATATGAAAAACGACAAAGAAGAGGCCATTGACCTAGCTGGAAAAAATACCAAGGACCTCCGAAGGATGAAAAAACTTCTGGAATCTGAATATCAGAAATTACTGGACGATAGTCATATCTGGACTCGAGACTGACCCCTTTGGGATTGATCTGGTTTCTCATAACCCTAAATAACTTAAAATGAATACGGTGAAGATAAAGCAAAACTGCTATAGGATGATTCTCGGATTGGGGATGCTGCTTCCGGCATGGGGGCAGGCACAGACTGCTCAGCCCAATATTATTCTGATTATGGCAGATGATCTGGGTTATGGAGAGCTGTCTTGTTATGGCAGCAAAACGGTTCACACTCCCCATCTGGATCAATTGGCAGCGAATGGAATCCGGTTTACGGATTTTCATGCCAATGGGCCGGTTTGCAGCCCCACACGAGCAGCATTGATGACTGGCAAGTACCAGCAGCGAACAGGAGTGGAGGGAGTAATCACCGCCGCCGATCACCGAGAGGTGGGCTTATCCCTGGAAGAGGATACGATGGCGGAGGTGCTCAGTAATGCCGGCTACCAGTGTGGAATGTATGGAAAATGGCATTTGGGATATGGCAGGGAATATAATCCTACATTTCAGGGTTTTGACCAGTTTGCAGGTTTTGTAAGTGGCAATATTGATTATCATTCCCATATCGATCAGGCGGGCTACCTGGACTGGTGGCAGGGTAAGGAGATCAAGGACGAACCGGGCTATACCACCGACTTAATCACGTCCTATGGACAGCAGTTTATTATAGATAACCATCCGAAGAAGACAGGAAAACCGTTTTTTCTGTACCTGGCTCAGGAGGCGCCGCATTATCCTATCCAAGGGAGAAATGACGCTCCTCTTCGCGTGGAGGGCAGCGGGGATTTTATCAGAAAGGTGCCCAATGATAGCGTGGCCAGCATTTATACCGAGATGATAGAGACGATGGATGAGGGCATAGGAGAGCTTATGAAGACCTTGGCAGAGGAAGGATTATTAGAAAATACCATTGTGGTGTTCTGCTCAGATAATGGTGCAGCAGGAGGAAGAGGGGATAATGGCCCGCTGAGAGCCTCCAAAGCCTCCATATATGAAGGAGGACATCGCGTGCCAGCCATTGTATATTATCCCGGCAAAATAGCAGCAGGTACGGTCAGCGAGGAAACTGTCCTGACGATGGACCTGCTCCCCACCTTTGTGGATTTGGCAGGTGGCGGGACCCAAAACCTCCATTCGGATGGCATAAGCCTTAAGGATCATTTTCTTACCGGTAATGCCATTAGTTCAAGAGACGTTTTTTGGCGTTTTAAGGGTAAGGCAGCCGTTCGTACCGGCGAGTGGAAACTGGTGGTAAACCAAAAAGAAGGAGATAAGAAAGCCGAATTGTATAATCTGAGCACTGATCTTTCCGAGAGCAAGGACCTGGCTAGCCGCCATCCTGAGATCGTGGTGGATATGCTCCATAAGTTGCAGGTCTGGGAAAAGGACGTCAGTGCAGGAGTAGAAATAATATCAGAATAACCTAAATAAGTACCCGATGATACGAAAATCAAGCTTATATAAAAAGACCCTGGGCATGATCGCCATTGGTTTATTGATTGTTTCTGCGGCCTTGCAGGCACAGGAGAGAAGCCAGCCCAATGTGATCCTGATCCTGGTGGATGATCAGGGATATGGAGACATCGCCAGTCTTGGAAATCCCTATATCAAGACTCCAAATATAGATCAGCTTCACTCGGTAAGTGCACGATTTACGGATTACCACGTAAATCCCACCTGCGCACCGAGTCGTGCAGCCTTACTTACCGGACATAATGCCAATCGTGCAGGGGTCTGGCACACCGTCAATGGTCGTTCCTTATTGCTGGAGCGAGAGGTGACTGTGGCCCAGATCATGAAAGACAATGGCTATAAAACAGGGATATTTGGCAAATGGCATCTGGGAGATAATTATCCCTTCCGCCCGGAAGATAAGGGCTTTGAGGAAGTGCTCGTGCACGGCGGCGGCGGCATTGAGCAGACCATGGATTATTTTGATAATGACTATTTCAATGATACCTATCTTCATAATGGCAAGCTAGAGAAATATGAAGGCTACTGCACGGATATATGGTTTGAGGAAGCGATGGATTTTATGGAGGATAATGCCGACGAGCCTTTCTTCTGCTACTTACCCACCAATGCGGCCCATTCCCCTTATTTCGTGGAGGACAAATATATAGATCCCTATCGGGACAATGAGAATATTCCTAATGCGGCATTTTATGGTATGATAGCCAATATTGATGAAAATATCGGCAAGCTAATTTCCTTCCTGGAGGAGAAGGAGTTGAAGGAGAACACCATTTTGATATTCATGACGGATAATGGTACTGCCCAGGGGGCGAAGGTAGTAGGTGATAGGCTGGATGGTTTTGTGAGCGAAGGATATAATGCGGGAATGCGTGGTATCAAAGCCAGCAAATACGAGGGAGGCCATCGTGTGCCACTCTTCATCCACTGGGAAGCCGGAGGGATCAGTACCGGTAAAGATATCAATGAGCTGACGGCGCATTATGATGTGGTGCCCACCTTGATAGAAATGTGTCAGCTGGAGGTGCAGGCCGAATTATCCTTCGATGGCAGCAGCTTGCTGCCTCTAATCCATGGAGATAAAGCGAACTTTGAGGAGCGTATAGTGATTACCAATTCGCAGCGGACCGAGGTGCCGGAGCCATGGAGAAGAACCTCCCTGATGCAAGGGAAGTGGAGGCTGATCGATGGAGTGGAGCTATACAATCTGGAAACAGATCCCGAGCAGCGCACGAATATAGCGGAGCAACACCCTGATAAAATGGCTGCGTTTACCGCTGCCTATGAAGAATGGTGGAAGGAGCTCCTCCCCGGATATGAAGATCAACCTCGCATCTATCTGGGACATGAGGAGGCTAATCCAGTGAAGCTTTATAGCCACGACTGGCATACCGAGGAGATCAGCCCCTGGCATCAGCGCCATATACGGGAGGGATTTATAGACAATGGCTTCTGGACCGTGCGTGTGGAAGAAAGCGGAGACTATAGAATACGGTTGCGTAGATGGCCTGAGGAGACCGGACTGGCCCTAAATGCCCCGGCACCGCCAAGACCAGCGATACCCGGCACCTCCGTTAGCGAAAGTAAAGCAGGGGTGGCACTTAATATTAAGGAGGCTAGACTAAATGTTCAAGATGTCGATTGGATAAAACCGGTGGAAGGAGACCATGAATTTGTCGAATATACTATTCACTTACGAAAAGGGGACACCTTCTTGAAAACATGGTTTATCTTAGAGGACGGACAGGAGCTTGGAGCTTATTTTGTAGAAGTTAAAAAAATATAATAGTATGAAGAATTACCTTGTATTGATTGCTCTATTTATGGTCAGCCTGGGAGCAGCAATGGCCCGGCAGTCGGCTACGATCGCGGCAAAAATAGACATCGAAAATTCCTTTGACCTTATCTATAAGGTGGTCGATGAGGATACCTTAAAATTGACCTTTACCTATCCTGAGGAATTTGATGAGGCACAGGATTACCCCACCATCATCTTCTACTTCGGTGGAGGATGGAATGGCGGTACGATCGAGCAGTTTCGCCCACAGGCCAATTACTTTGCCTCCAGAGGCATGATCACGGTATTGGCCGATTACCGGGTGAAGTCCAGACATCAGACCACTCCCTATGAGGCGGTGAATGATGCCAAGTCAGCCATGAGGTTTTTGAGAGAAAATGCCGGGGATTTGAATATAGACTCAGATCGGATAGTCGCCTCTGGTGGCTCTGCCGGCGGCCACTTGGCTGCTGCCTGCGGTACGCTTCCAGGTCTGGATGAAGAAGGAGAAGATCTTTCTATCAGCGCAGTCCCCAATGCCCTGGTACTTTATAATCCAGTGTTTGATAATGGCCCCGATGGCTTTGAGCATAAGCGGATGGGTGATCGTTATTTGGAGATATCTCCTGCTCATAATATCACCGCCGGCACACCGCCTACCGTGGTGTTTCTAGGTACTGAGGATCATCTGATTCCAGTATCCATAGCCGAAAACTATAAGGAAAAAATGGAGGAGGTAGGGAGCCGATGTGACTTGCACCTTTACGAAGGACAGGGCCATGGCTTCTTTAATAATAATAAAGGTGATGGCATATATTACCGCCTCACCACCATAGAGGCAGATTTATTCCTAGCCTCTTTGGGCTATATCGAAGGGCCTCCGACGATGCAGAAATAAACTAGAGCAAGCTCTTAAGCTCATATTTATAATCAATGGAATTCCCCTTTACGGGGTTTTCCATTGACTTATTTCCGATTGAGTTTTTTTTATTTAATTCAAGTAAAAGGTTTTATATTGGAGAATAGATGGGAGAAGAGGGCCCGGTGAAATGTATATAAATGAATAATCATCAAATTAATTCAAGATGAAAAAGCTTATAATTTTGGTTTGGGGTATATGTGTCACGGGGCTGAGCATGGCGCAGCAGGAAGTGCAAATTCCCCTGCCTGATCATTTTTCCACCGATTACCCTAGACTCCAATCTTTCAGTCAGAATGAGCTTCAGTCAAAGCTGGGAGCTGGCAGCCGAGAGGGACAGATTGTGGAAGGCCTTCACGAGCGCATCGATCCTTATATTGACCAGTATAAGCAAGACCCCGAATGGATGGTGTCGCGATTACAGATGTACTGGAGCAGCAAGGCCACCAAGGTGTATATTGATGGGATAAATTATGCCTATGCAGAAGGAGAAGCGCCGGTGCCAACGGTGAGGTTTTCAGGCTCTCGCGATCCTGTTACCCCATTTGGCAGACCAAAGCTGGAGGATGTCCTTCCTTATATGGATGATGAGCGTGGATTATATTTCCATAATAGAGCCAAGGAGGGGAATCCTCTGGAATGGGTACAACAATCGAAAACTGGCAAGGGGATCGAGAGCATCAACCAGGAAATTATAGGCTATGCGCGGGATGCAGCTTTCTTATATTGGCTGGAAGAAAAGGAGACCTATGCTCAGTTTTCCTTTGAGCTCTTTGATACCTATATGGCAGGGATGTATTACCGGGAGGAGCCTATCGACATCTCCAATAGCCATATCCAAACCTTGGTGGGGCTATCCTCTTTTCAGGTGATTCATGAGAATATCCTGGTGGACTTATCAGAGCTATACGACTATTTGCATGGATATATCAGGGAAAAGCATCCTCAAAACATCGCTAATTATGAGGCGACCTTCAAGAAGTGGGCGGACCTGATTATTCAGAATGGCGTGCCCCAGAACAATTGGAACCTTCACCAGGCCAAAATAATCCTTAAGGTGGCCATGATCTTACAGGATGACCAAAACTATAAAGATAAAAAAGGCCGACAGTATTATATAGATTATTTACTCAACCAGACTTCTGCCCGGCAGTGGTCATTGACCAAATTCCTGTCCTACGGATATGATCCTGAAAATGGCGTTTGGGCAGAATGCCCAAGCTATTCCATGGGGGTGACGAAGGATCTGACTCATTTTTACCGGGATTTTTATAAGTCCTTGGACTTCAATATCCTTCCCTATACCCCTACGATCAGGAAGGCAGTCGAAATGCTTCCGCAATACCTATTTCCAAATGGCCAGATTACGGCCTTTGGCGATTCCTATTATGGGCCAGTGGATACCCAGCCGATGGCGGATTTGATCTGGATCGCCCAGCAGTCGGGTGATGCGGATTTGGAGAAGGAATTTACGGGTATGTACCGATTATTTGAGCCAAATGCGGGTGCTACTAAGTCTGAGAAAAGACCTCGGCCTTCCATCGCCTCCTTCACCGAAGGCAGCGCATTGGAGCTAAACCCTGCCTATCCAGCGGCCGGGATGGACGAATATATCAGTCAGACTTTCTATGCTCCCAATATAAGCTGGCATGTGCAGCGTACAGGCATGGACAAGGAGAATGACCTGATGGTTTCCCTCTCCGGATCGCTCGGCAATCATATGCATGCCAATGGCATCAATATGGAATTATATGGCAAGGGTTTCGTATTAGGGGCTGAGTCAGGCAGGGGCTCGAGTTATTTCCAGCCAGACTACCTGGAATATTACTCCCAATTTCCCGCTCATAATACCGTCATGGTGGATGGCATCTCCTCTTATCCTGTGATGCTGAGTAATCATGCCTATGACCTGATCGCAGAATACCCCGCTTCTGGGCAGAAAACTGGTTTTTATCAGGACCTGACTTTTGCGGAGGTGTATTTCCTGGAGCCTGAGAGCCGCAGTGATCAGCAAAGGCTGGTCAGCATCATTAAAACCAGCGAAAGCAGCGGCTATTATCTGGACATATTCCGCTCCCGGAAGCAGCGAAATGGAGACAAATATCATGACTATTTCTACCATAATCTCGGGCAGACCCTGGAGATATTAGGAATAGACGAGCAGCCTTTGGCGCTGAAGCCCTCAGAAGAAATGGCCTTTGCTGGTGGACATTTATTTGCCCTTGATTACCAATGGGACAAGCAGTCGGTGAAGACCAATGCAGACTATCAGGCTCGTTGGAAGGTGGATTTTCCAGAGAATGAAGAGGATATTTATATGAATTTATGGATGAAAGGCATGGAGGGACGCGAGGTGTTTTCCCTCAAATCTCCCGCCACCACCGCCTTCAAAAAAGGACATGATTTCCCCTATGATGTTTCTCATTCCCCCTATTTGACCCTAGCGGCCAGGCAGCATGGAGAGGCTTGGGACCATCCTTTTATCAGCGTGTATGAGCCATATACCTCTACCCAGGGGAGTGCCATCGCATCTATCTCTGGCTTCGAAGATGAGAATGGTGCCTCGGATTTCGTAGGGGTGCAGGTGCAGCATAAATCTGGGCGTGTCGATTATCACTTTTCCTCGCATGATCATAAGACCGCCAAGTACCAGGAGATGACCAGCAATGGAGATTTTGCAATGGTGGCAGACAAGGGAACTGAGGATTGGGTATTATTCCTTGGGAATGGCAGCCTATTAAGCGCTCTAGGTTTAGAAATCAAAACCGAAGAACCGGGGAATGTGCTGCTGGAAAAGGTCGCAGGTAAGTATTACCTCCATAATGAGGTGTCCATAAGCCTTAGGATTAATAGCAAAACCTACCAGTTTGAAGCTGGGGGATATCAGGAAATTAAGTTTTAACCGCATAGCACTAAACCCGGAATAAATGCATTCTATCCATCAACTCATTCTCCGCCTAATAGTAATAGGGATTTTACTACCTGCTGCGGCTTTTGGGCAGCAGAAGAAATCAGATTCTAAACTAGACATCGCTAAGTACCTGTCTCTCACCGAAGGGAAGGAGATCTACCCCAATGAGGCCCAGCTGGCGATGCTCCAGGAGCTATTGCCCACCGGCGCTTACCAGCCGGCCGAGCCCATTTCTGACCGCAACTATTGGCAGCAAATAGCCGGTACTAGTTTTGGCAAGAAAACCCTTGAGGAAGCACTTTCTTTTATGGAGGTTCAGCCTGAGGTACCCATATCCGACTCCATCTATAGGCTAGCCAATAAGGAGGGGAATCGGGGTATCTATAAGCCCCGCTATTACCGCAGTATGGATCGTCTCGAGAAGCTCATTGTGGCGGAATGTATCCAAAATAGGGGGGAGTATTTACCACAAATAGAAGTGTATATCCGGGCGATTATGGAGATGAAGTCCTGGCTGCATCCCAACCATGATGATGCCGAAAATAGCGTGCTTGAAGGCCGCCGAGTGGCGATAGACCTTGGTGCCAGGAAGTTTGGATTGGTCCTGGCCCTTGCTAATAGTCTGTTGGAAGACCGCCTCTCCACGGACTTAAAAACCGACATCAGGGAACAGCTGGAATGGAGGATTATCGACTCTTATCTGGCCTCCTGTAAGGAAGAAGATCCCATCAGTAATTCCTGGATACGCTCCACCAGCAATTGGAATTCGGTCTGTACAAGTGGCAGTGTGTTTACTACCTTGGTAAGTGCCGAGAAGGACGAGGATCGGGTGGCAGCGGTAGGCTGTGCACTGAATAGCATGAGGTATTATTTATCAGGTTTTGGGGAAGATGGCTATTGCTCCGAGGGAACAGGCTATTGGAGCTATGGTTTTGGGCATTATTTGTATTTGGCAGAATTATTATCAGACTATACCGGGGGGAAGGTGGATCTATTTGAGTTTGACAATCCTGAAAAACTCCAGCGAGTGGCCAATTTTCCGGAAAACTATCAGCTGTATCCAGGCCTTTATGCTCCCTTTTCGGATGGGGTGACGAGGGTCAAAGATGATAGCGATAACTTCGCTTATTATATGTCTGCCGCGCATTATGGGTCAAATAAGCCTGAAAAATTTATCGTGGATGAGGTGGTGGAAGCCCTGATAATATGGTCAGATTCATCGCGATATTTTTCTGCAGAGCAGGAGGAGATCGTCTTGCCGGAGGTAACCTATTTTGATGATTTCGGAATTGTATTATCCCGGGGTCAGCAGCAGGTGCCTTTTTCGATCGCGATCAAAGCTGGCCATAATGCCGAAAATCACAATCATAGCGATGTGGGTAGTTATGTAATCACCATTGGAGATGGGTTGATTTCTGGCGATATAGGCGCCCCATCCTACAGGGCTGGGGCTTTTTCGAAGGACAATCCTGCACGAAGCTCCTGGGGGCATCCGGTGCCCAAGGTAAATAACAGCCTTCAAAGCAATGGTGCAAACCACTTTGGTCGCATACTATCCACGAACTTCACCGATGAGGAAGATCAGGTGGTGATGGACTTAAAGCCCGCTTATTCAGTGCCCGGGCTGACCAGCCTCACTCGTACCATGACCAATCAAAAGTCGGGTGATGGGACCATCATAATTTCAGACCATTTTTCTGCTGAGAAACCCATGGATTTTGGGCTTGCCATCATGACCCTGTCGGACTATGAGCTCCTCAATTCCCGCACGGTACTATTGGACAATGGAGATCATAGGATCAAAGTAGAGGTGCTTGGCGAAGGGATAAGCCTGCACGATGAGCTCGTACCGGTGGAGCACCTGCGAGAGGGTGGCCCGGCATATAGGATCGGTGTGGACCTGGATAAGCCCGCCTCTTCGTCGACCATTACCATTAAGTTTACGCCTGTTTTCAATGAACTAGCCGAGTCGGGATCGATAGGTACGAGGTAGCAGGCGTCTAGCTTTGATCCTCATTATTTGCTGTATGGAGCGAGGTATTTGGCTGGCGCCAAAAATGATTATTCGTTCCAAAACATAAATGATGGTCATCCACAGACAAAGTAATAAGCCACAAGTCGGGGCTTATCATTAGAATAGAATTTAGCATTATAAAATATGGATATGTATAAGCAATGGATACCCCAATGCCTTTTTATGGCACTCTTCATGATTTCCTCCGTCAGCATGGGTCAGACTCTGGTGAGTTCCCTGGAGGAATTACTTCCCTATCTCGATAAGGATGAGGTGCATGTGAAGCTAAAGCCTGGCAGCTACTCCATCACTGCCAGAGAGGTGGAGGAAGGTAAATACACCTCGGAGACGGTGATCGCAGGGAGAGACTGTAAGGTGCTATTATTATTTGAGGGGAACAATAGTACTTATGACTTCACCGACGTCACCCTCAATGTGGAAACTGCCGTGTTTAAGTCCTTCGGAAATCATAAGGTGTATGAAATTCAGATTATTGGCAACCATAATATTCTCAAAAACCTCAGGTTGGTGGATGATGGATCTGTCCATGATGCCCCAACCAAAGGAGCCTGTAATATCGTGATGGATGGCCGCTCAAATCGGGTGGAGGGATTTCACATTACGGTGAAAGGTTCTTTTCCTTATGGCTACGGAGATGCCTTTGGCAAAGGGGGAGGGCCAGTCATCGCTCATCAAAAGCATAGCGCACTGCTGATCCGTGGGGAGTCAAATCATGTGAAAAACTGCACTTTGATCCATAGGTCCTATGGTCACTGCATCTTCATGCAGGCTGCCAGCAATCCACTGGTGGAGGGCTGCTATGTGGAGGGAGAAATGCGGTCCACAGACGATATGCTTGCGGAAGAGGGCAGTGGATCGCCTGCCGATAAGGTGGGCCTCATGACCGCTTGGGGCTATAAGCTTCCCGCTGGATATATGTTGAGCCTTGGGGAAGCGGGAGTGCGCGCATATAATGCCGGCGAAACCGTGATCGATGGCTTGGAATACGAGCGCGGAACCTCCAACCCAACCGTATTAAACTGTACCATCAAATATATGCGGACTGGCGTGACGCTGGCTCATGCTACTGGAGCAAAATATGTGGAAGGCTGCACCGCCATCGGATGTGAGAATGGCTATTCCCTAGGCTCCGGTCAGGTGGTGAATTGCAGTGCAGATGCCACCTATGGTCCTGTATATCAGAGTACCTATAATAATGATAAGCAGTTCGATGCGGATATCACCATTCTTCCGGCCATTGATGAATACTATAATGGCATGCATAGCGTGGCATATATTGCGGGCAGCAATCATACGATTACCTTGAGAAATTCTGAGGCCCAGGTGAATCCCGACCTGAAAATCCAGATGGGAGGCGATAAGGGCAATATTAGGTTATTTCATGGAAATAATGCTTCCCAAAACCACCACGAAGCCCGCAATATCACCCTGAACAACCTGACAGGATACCCAGTGTACCTGCCAGCAAGCAGCAAAGAGGTGAGCGGCCAGTCTTGCGGAGAGATTCATGATCAAGGTCAGGACAATACCCTACAGCGCATTTCCTGTGAATAGCCATGAGGAAGGGCTTTCTGCAATGCTGTAGCCAGGAAGGGAGAAGATCGGGGTCCAGAGTAAATTTATGAGGATCATAAATCTACTTCAGGAAAAAACCTACTCTTCTTGCCAGCCAATAGCTGAAATATTCCGATTGGAAATATATAATTGAGTATTGTTTTAAATAGTCTTACGATGAGAAATAAAAATCACTATTTGATAGCTGCCCTGCTGGTATTGGGGATTTATTCTTGCTCCCAAAAGGAGGAAACCCAAGCTGATAAGCGCCCCAATATCCTTTTCATCATGTCTGATGACCATGCCTATCAGGCCATCAGCGCCTATGATGATAAACTGCTGCAGACCCCCAATATTGATAGGATAGCGGATGAGGGGATGCTTTTTACCAATGCCTGCGTGAGTAACTCGATTTGCGCTCCCTCCAGAGCCACGATTTTGACTGGGAAGCATACGCATATCAATGGCAAGATTGATAATCTAATGCCGTTTGATACCAGTCAGGTGACCTTTCCGCAGATTTTCCAGCAGGAGGGCTACCAGACGGCCATGTTTGGCAAACTTCATTTTGGCAATAATCCCAAGGGAGTGGATGAGTTCATGATTTTGCCCGGTCAGGGCTATTACCTTAATCCGGATTTTAATACCCCTCGTGGGGATACCACCATCATGGGCTATGTGACGGATATCATCACGGACCTGACGCTAAATTGGCTGAAGGACGAAAGAGATCCTAGGAAGCCCTTCATGATGATGTATATGCATAAGGCACCACACCGTCCCTGGTGGCCAAATCCAGAGAAATTTGCTGAGTTTACTCAGAAGCAATTCCCAGAGCCCGAGACCCTTTTTGACGATTATAGTAACCGCGGTACTGCGGCCAAGGACGCTGAGATGAACCTGCTTACCCATATGATGTACAGCCATGATAGCAAGGTGAGACCTGAGGTGCTGGAGCGAATGGGAGAGAAGGCAAGCCCAAAAGTCGAGGAGTTTGAGAATGGTTTCTATGGCCCTTATGGTCGGGCTACTGCTGAGCAGAAGGCCAAATATGATCTGGTCCTGGATGGTATCAATGCTGATTTTGAGGAGAACTGGCCTTCTATGACGGAGGAGGAGAAGATGCGGTGGAAATACCAGCGGTATATGCAGGATTATCTGGCTTGTATCTCCTCTGTGGATGATAATGTAGGCAGGGTCCTGGATTATCTGGAGGAAAGTGGCTTGGCTGAGAATACCATCGTGGTCTATACCTCTGATCAGGGCTTTTACCTTGGGGAGCATGGTTGGTTTGATAAGCGATTTATCTATAATGAATCCTTCAAAACTCCTCTGCTGGTGAAATGGCCGAATGTCATCAAGCCAGGAACGACCGAAGACGAAATGGTGCAAAACCTTGATTTTGCTCAGACTCTACTAGCAGCTGCCGGTATCACTGCTCTGGACGACATGCAAGGGGAGAGCCTGATGCCTCTGCTTACTGGGGCCAGGGAGCAATGGACTCGGGATGCGGTTTATTATCACTATTATGAATACCCCAGCGTACATATGGTAAAACGCCATTATGGCATCGTCACCAAAGAATTTAAGTTGGCTCATTTCTACTATGATATTGATGAATGGGAATTATACGATCGGGCGAAGGATCCGCTGGAAATGAATAATGTCTATGATGACCCTGCCTATGCCGATAAGGTGCAGGAGCTAAAATTGCAGCTGGATGACTTGCGCGCTCAGTATAAAGACAGCCCCGAGCTGGACCAAAAATACATCCAGATATATAAGGATATGCAGGTCAAAAAAGACAATGATTTCTGGTAGGAAAATTATTTTTGTTGGAAGGCTTGGCCATGGACTGAAGGAAAGTATAGCCGCGTAGAGGGAGGTACTTTTCTCTAAGGTGTACAAATTACCTAGTACAGTCTCCAGTCCACAAGGGGTCCTGTATTGGCTCCCTTGTGGACTGGGTATTGGCGGGGGCTTTAATGATAACCTTCCTTGCTAGGATTAAATGGTCATTGTGAATCTCCTCCTTTATCAGGAGAACTTATTTCAGTATGAAAATAGCTTGGAAATGTGGACATAATGCTGAGTTTATTTCACTAATAAATATTCTTAATATAAGTGGGAAATAGAATAAAAAGCAGATGATTGGGTGCATCGCAGGACTGCCTTTGGCCGATGCAGGCCTCCTTGAGTATAGGCCGCCAATGAGGTTTTATTATGATTTGAAGACAGAGCCTCCATTCTATTACAGTTTGAATGGGGTTTTAACGCTGAGGTTAGTTATAAATACTTCTATATGAGTATTTTATCTTAATTAGGCCAGTGCTTCGTTGTGGTGAGCAACCCTATGTTTTAAGTGCAAATCACCTAAAGTAAGGGTTACGGATGCTGAGAATAGATCAGAAAAATATTTTGCTATTGCGGAAAATGAGGATTTTTTATTGCGAATCCAGAGGGGCTTTCCGAGATTTATAAGGCAAAATTCCGAAAATATTATTTGTAATCATTATAAATTAGGTAAAAATCACCTAAAGTTTCATTTTTGTAAGCACGAGTTTAAATTGCATTTTTTGCTTTTCAAGATATTGAAATTGGATTATGGTCGTAATTGTGCTGTTTATTCATTAAAACTACCTTTTGGTTTACAGGTGGTGAGGGGCAATAAGTTTTCGAGCTAGGCTTATTTTTCTTAAAATTGTACAATGAATTATTGGATCACCAACTCCTCGAATTCAGATTTTCACTCACGAACACTATTTATTTAAATTTCAATAAACCAACTATTATGGTGCAAAGCTACTCTCAAAAAGGGCTTAAGGGAATCGTATGTCTCTTTCGTTCTGTTTTCCAGAGCCTTATTCCTGGCCTGATTCTCAATCGGCCAATTAGGCTGCTCCGTTTGGCGATGTGCCTAATATTTGTTCATCAAGGCGTAATTTTTACCTGCCTCAATGCCAAAAGCCTTCCTGCTACCAGTCTTCGAGTAGGTACGGCCCCTGCTGATCAGGATTTTGAAGGGGCCACCGCTAATGGTAGTGATAACAATAAAATAATCGGTGCATTACGATTTATAGGGTTAAACTATTCGAGAATAGAGTCTGGTTCCCCGGGGATGCCGCCCTCCTTTTCTGGCAGCTACTTCTCTATGGAATCATGGGAAGGAACTGTGGGCTCCGCGGTTATAGAATCGGTTGATCTATCGAATGATTTTAAATTGAATTCCTTCAGTTTAATGATCGATTTATCGGGGACTCGCTATACCGATGAAATTGAACTTATTGGATATAATGATAATTTAGAAAAGGTAAGAGTAAGTTTTAGGCCATATGTAACAGGAAGTTATGGCACTGGAAGTAATAGGGTCGCCTTCAATTCTGAAAGCACAGATAATATTGCCGGAAATTTGAATTTTTCGGGTACTGATTGGGCTAATATCGATAGGATACAGGTATATGCTAATAATATCCCTATGCCATTTTTCTATATGCTTTTCGATAATTTCGATTTTGATGAGGCGCAGTCGGCTGCCCTGCCAACTCTCACAAGTAATTCTCCAGCGTCCTCCATTGGGGTCAATTCGGCTCAGATGGGTGGTAATATATCCGATGATGGTGGTGCCACAGTTACCGAAAGAGGCTTAGTGTATTCTTATTCTACGAATAATCCAGTAATCAATGGGGATGAAACGGATAAGAAGGAAATCGGCTCTGGATCAGGAGCTTTTTCCTCCACTATCACAGACCTTAGTCCTAATACCACCTATTATTATCGAGCTTATGCCACGAATTCGGTGGGCACTGCCTACGGAAATGTGGTGAACTTTACGACCAAAGACTACGATGAAGATGGAAATGTAACGGCCGCTTCTGGTGTGGCCGAGCCCGTGAGTCTGCCAAGTACGGCGGACAGCTATGAAGAGGCCGTGAGCCTATTTGATTTTACCCTTTCTGACGGAGGTACAAATGATGACTTACCCCTGATCGTGACAGATATTTCCATGGTGGTGGGAGGAACGAGCACCTCTGCAGATAGAGCGAAAATCACCTATATACTTTCGGGACCCGATGAAGTGAAAGCGGAAGGGGTTTATGATCCATCACATAATCTGCTTTTATTTCGAGACCTCAAAATTTCCGTGGCGGATGGCAGCTCTGAGGTATATACCCTGCAAGCCTTTTATAATGACAATACAGGATTGACTGATGGTCATACGCTTATTTTCAATATAGAAGAAAATTACTTTATTGAAGTGGGTAAGTATGGCACCCAGGTGGGAGAAATCACCGCACTCAATAATGGTACAGGCACAAAGATGGAGGTCGAAGCCTCTCGCCTGGTATTTAGTACTCAGCCGGGATATACAGTGTCAGGGGTCGTTCTCTCTAGCCCCCCTGTCGTAAAGGCGGTGGATGCCTTTGGTAATACTGACCTTGATTTTATCGAAACTATCACCTTAACCGAGGCAAGCCCAGGATCACTTTCAGGGAATTCAGTAAGCTCCATCAAGGGGGTCGCTTCCTTTAATGCACTGACTTATTTTGCCACGGCGGATCAAGAATCCTATACCCTATACGCTAATGATCAGGATGGAGTGGGAACTAACTTTGATCTAATAGAGTCAAATAGCGTGGTGGCCGATGTGGTGGCCACCAAAATGGTGTTTAGCACTCAGCCTGCACCTCTAAGCATTACCTCAGGAGAGAGTACCGCATTTACCACCGTCCCACAATTGGCCGCCGTGAATAAGGAAGGCCTCGTCGATACGGGATATGAAACACCCATTTCTCTCTTTATCCTGGGTGGTACAGGGGTAAAACTCCAAGGCTCAGGGGACACGGACTATAACACAAACACTGTCACTGTGGCGGGCAAAAATGGTGTGGTAAGCTATTCAGACCTATCGATTACCTATACAAATGAATCCTCCGATGATGAGTTAATTAAATTCGCAGCTTATAATACTCATTTTAGTGCAGTATTCAGTGATGCCCTCACCTCGGTATTTCCCGCCGCGAAGGTAAGCTCCGTCTTGGTGCCGGCCAATGCTACCTATGTTGCTGGGCAGTCCCTGGATTTTACCGTCAACTTTGATCAAGCCCTGAGCATAAATACTTCTGGAGGAACTCCTGCAATAGAATTGACCATCGGTGAGGAAACCAGATCCGCTGCATATATCGCAGGATCGGGCAGTAGTTCATTGATGTTTAGATATACGGTAGCTTCTGGTGATAGGGATACAGATGGATTAAGTATCAAGAGCCTTGCCGCCAATGGAGGCCTGCTGCAATCTGGTAGCCCCGGTAAAGCGGCCAACTTAAGCTTGAATAATGTAGGGGCCACCATTGGGGTGAAAGTAGATGCCCAAGGTCCGGAAGGATATAGCGTAGCGATGGATCAGGCTACATATGCATTGAATAACCATAAAGAAGCGAGTTTCACCATTTCTGATGGAGAGATCGGTGCAAGCTATACCTATTCCTATTCCAATCCTGATTTCCCGGGTACTGTGACAGGTGCTGGTACCATTACTTCAGCTAGTCAGCAGGTGAGCGAAATTGATATATCGGCCTTGAAGGATGGGATCATTAATCTGTCGCTTGTACTGACCGATAGCTATAATAATAAAGGAAAAACGGCTCAGGCCCAATCGGTGAAAGATACCGCGCCTCCTTCGGGATATGGGATTAACCTTTACTCTGATTTTACCAGCTATATCAATAAGCGATTAGTAAAAGGAGTGAAGTTCACAGGAACCGATTTAGTGGAGAAAACCACCCTGACTTATAAAATATCTAGCGAAAATGGTGGGGAGGAGATAACGGGATCTTTGGAAGTAAGCTCGGTTACTCAGAATATTGATAATTCTGGAAGAGGTTTTGACCTGTCGGGCTTAAATGAGGGCCTAATCACTTTTGAGTTTTACCTAAGTGATACTTATGGCAATAAGGGTGAGGTGGTAAGTGTTCAGTCTATCAAGGACACGGAGGCTCCAGCTGATTATAGTTTTATATTGGATTCTGAGCTTATCGGCGCCAACACCGATTACCTCTTCTCCTTTCTCTTAAAAGTGTCAGAAGTAGAGGTTCAGCTTGAATATGCTTTGATTCAGGATGAGTTTGAGACTGAGCCATTAGTTTATGATAGGAAAATTATCCTTCTGAATGAAGAGAGGTATAGCCATTCGATCAAAGGATCTCCCGACGGAGAAACGGCCCTGATCGCTGTGTTTACAGATAAGGCGGGGAATGAAAGTGAGTTTTTCTTAAAGTCATTCCTCATCGATCAGACCGCCCCGTCAGGTCATGAGTTGAGCTTTGATCAGGAGATGATAGGGCGGGAAAATCAGACTGCGGCAAGCTTCACCATCACCAATGCGGAGATAGGGGCAAGTTATTCTTATATCATCTCCAGTGATGGAGGAGGGGAGAATGTGACGGGTTCAGGCACCCTGACCGAAGCTAAAACGCAGCTTGCCGGGATAGATTTATCAGGATTGGCCGAAGGCAAATTAAGCCTATCGCTGGTGCTCACCGATAAGGCTGAGAACAGAAGTAAGGCCGTGGAAGCATCCATTAATAAGAGATTGAATGTGGCTCCAGTGGCCAGGGAAGTTTATATCTATGGTGAGGCCAACGTAGGTGAAGTATTGCATGGCAACTATATCTATACCGATGCCGATATGGATAGGGAGTTAGCTTCCACCTTCCAGTGGTTCAGAGCCACTGATGCAGAAGGAACCGATGCAAGTCCAATAGCGGACCAAAACCGTGGGGTATATACGCTCACCGAGGAAGATAGAGGGTATTTTGTGTCATTTGAAGTCAAGCCAAGTGATGGGCAGGACGAAGGTGAAAGTGTTAGAAGTAAGTGGTTTGGACTGGTAAAGGCCAACCAAGAGATTGCTTTCAAGGAAATTCCAGTGCAAACCTACGGTGGAGCTATGATTAGCCTTGGGGCTGCACAAACAGACCAAAATTTGGAAATCCTATATACGGCAGCTGATCCAAGTATCATTGCTATTTCGGGAAATCAGGCGACTATACTTAAAGCAGGAAGCACAGAAATCACCGCTAGTCAAGCAGGAGATGATCTGACCAACCCAGCACCTTCCCTCATACAGACCGTGGTGGTCAATAAGGCGCCACTGGACATCAGGGTGAGCCTTGCATCAAAAATATATGGGGCTATGGATCCTGCATTTGAAGTGCAGATCACTGGTTACCAAAATGAGGATAATGCATCAGCCCTCGAAGGGGAGCTCAGCTATACTCGCGAAGAAGGAGAGGCTGTCGGGGCTTATGCGATCAAGGCCTCAGGCTTAAGCTCTGCCAATTATGAACTATCCTATACTGCAGGAAGCCTCAGCATTGCGCCAGCGAAACTCAGCATAATGGTGGCTGACCAGGCTAAAGTCTATAGCGAATCTGACCCATCAAATGCGGTAAGCTACGAAGGCTTCCGCAGGGAAGATGGAGCAGCGGATCTGGAAGGAGCCTTGGAATATACTCGTGAAGAAGGAGAGGCTGTCGGGACTTATGCGATCAAAGCCTCAGGCTTAAGCTCTGCCAATTATGAACTATCCTATACTGCAGGAAGTCTCAGCATTGCGCCAGCGAAACTCAGCATAATGGTGGCTGACCAGGCTAAAGTCTATGGCGAATCTGACCCATCAAATGCGGTAAGCTACGAAGGCTTCCAGCAGGAAGATGGAGCAGCGGATCTGGAAGGAGCCTTGGAATATACTCGCGAAGAAGGAGAAGTTGTCGGGACTTATGCGATCAAAGCCTCAGGCTTAAGCTCTACCAACTATGAACTATCCTATACTGCAGGAAGCCTCAGCATTGCGCCAGCGAAACTCAGCATAATGGTGGCTGACCAGGCTAAGGTCTATGGCGAATCTGACCCATCAAATGCGGTAAGCTACGAAGGCTTCCGNAGGGAAGATGGAGCAGCGGATCTGGAAGGAGCCTTGGAATATACTCGCGAAGAAGGAGAGGCTGTCGGGGCTTATGCGANNAAAGCCTCAGGCTTAAGCTCTGCCAATTATGAACTATCCTATACNGNAGGAAGCCTCAGCATTGCGCCAGCGAAACTCAGCATAATNGTGGCTGACCAGGCTAANGTCTATGGCGAATCTGACCCATCAAATGCGGTAAGCTACGAAGGCTTNCGNAGGGAAGATGGAGCAGCGGATCTGGAAGGAGCCTTGGAATATACTCGCGAAGAAGGAGAGGCTGTCGGGGCTTATGCGATTAAAGCCTCAGGCTTAAGCTCTGCCAATTATGAACTTAGCTATGAAACGGGAGTTTTGGAAATTGCTAAGGCCGAATTGACGGTAATTGCAGATGCTAAAACGAAGGTGTTTGGAATGAGCGATCCGTCCTTAAGCTACCAGCTTACTGGCTTACAGTGGGATGAATCAGCGACTATGATAAGTGGGGATTTACAAAGAGAGGCAGGAGAAAAAGTGGGACAATACGCGATCAGTCAGGGGTCGCTAAGTGCTGGTGGCAATTATAATATAGCATTTACGCCGGCCCTATTCACTATAGAGGCTAGGATCATCGAGGAAGTATATCCATCGGGAAGCTTGGAAGCCGATTGGGGGGCGGAGCTTGCTGAGCTGGCGCTGCCAGGCACCGTGCTGGTACGTACCGAAAATGACGAGCTGATCAATCTGCCTGTTCAGTGGAATACCAATGGGCTGAATTTGAGAAGCAGAGGAACCTATGCGGTGTCGGGCAAGGTACTATTGTCTGAGGGAATATCCACTCAGGAGGTACCAGCGGCGAGTATTGAGATAGTGGTGAAGGCCAAGGCGGCTCCGAAGAATATACTTTTGACCAATAATTCATTCAAAGCGGATCGTAAAAGCAGTCAGATTGCCATTGGATCTTTGGAGATCGTGGATGATGCAGATGATGAGCACCAGCTGGAATTGGTTTCCGGAGTGGCAGATAACTCCCTATTTGGAATTGCTGATGGGATGCTATACTGGATGAGTGCGGCGCCATTGGCTGGCCAGACGAGCTTCAGCATCATGGTGGCGGTGACCGATGCAGATGGAAACCGAGTGGAGCGTGAGTTTGAGATATCCCGTCTGCGCATCTCCCTGAAGGATATCGAGATATTCAACACCTTCACGCCGAATGGTGACGGGGACAATGACACCTGGCAGGTGCCTGATCTGAAGTACTATAGTGATGTACGGGTGATGATTTATGAAAGAAGTGGAAAGCGGGTGTTTATCACCTATGATGCCACTAAAGGATGGGACGGAAATAGCGAAGGCAAGCAGATGGCTCCTGGGTCTTATTTCTGGGTAGTGGAAACTGGTGAGACAGGAGAAGTTCGCCGAGGCACCCTGAATCTTTTGAGAAATTAATATCCCCTGTTTTACCAAAAACTAATTCGATCCAATGAAAAATATAGCAATAACTATAATCTGTTTGCTACTGGTGGGACCTATCTCCGCTGTGGCACAGTCTAGAAAATATGTCAGTCAGTTTAGCTTCTTCCAAAGTTACTTTAACCCCGGATTAACGGGCTATGAGGGAAGCACTATTCGAGGCTTTGTGAGAAATCAGTGGGGCGGCTATGAGGGTGCTCCCAAGTCGGCTTTTGTGAGTGCAGAGCTAGATTTTGCCGAGATGAAGGGCCAAACCGACCCTGCTCTTTTGGGAAAGAATGCCGCTAGTCTCAACTTGTTTTATGACAGTTATGGGGCTTTTCGGGAGACCAGCTTGGTGGGAGGCTATGCCAGCCGGGTAAGGATAAGCCAAAAGCATAATTTGCGACTGGGGGCAGGCGTAAGCTATACCAATGTCCGCCTGGATGGTGGATCCATGACCACTGAGCAGCAGAATGATGGAGTGCTAAGCCAGTATATTGGAGGATTTTCGAATATGCAAATAGTTGATTTTAACCTTGGGCTGGCGCTGACGCATGCTAATTATTACCTGTCCTACGCTATGCATGGGGTGAATAGCGGCAGAATATCCTCTGGTGATGACTTTCTCAGTGAGCATCCGGTCTCTTATATCGTGCAGGCAGGATATCGGGAAGCGCTGACCAAGGATGTGTCGGTAATCGGGAATGTATTCTACCGGGCACAGGAGGGATATTCAGACAATATTGAGTTTAACCTGAAAGCCCTTTTGATGGATAAGATCTGGCTGGGTGCCGGCCATAGGATAGACTATGCCAATAGCCTTCAGATGGGAATAGTGCTTCAGAAAATGAAGTTTGGCTATGTCTATGAAACCCCTACCAATAAGAGCTACCTACTTCCTTCCAATACCCATGAATTTGTGCTGATCTATAACCTGTTTAAAGTGAATAAAAGGAGCAATCCTAAAGAAGTATTGATCTGGTAGAATATTCCAGTTGAGATTATAAAATCCCCTTCGGAGCCAGTAGGTTCTGAAGGGGATTTTTTTTTACCTCCTTCGAAAAGTGGGGAAAATAGTAATGAATTCCTTTAGTAATTTTTCAAGAATACGATTTAGGAGCTTATGCCTAAAATATAGGCATAATGAAGAATTATAATTTACAAATAATAATAAAATGAAGAATTGTCTTTATAATATGCTTTTTAGTTAAAGGTATTATCTTCAATTATAGCCTTACTTTTTTATGATTATGTAAATTATAATGAATTGAATTGATTTTTCAAATAAAATTTTCTTTAACTCTCTTTTTCTATCTGAAAAAGTTTCGTAAAGTTTCGTTTAATAAGTAAAAATGTTTTAATTGGTGTATTGTATCCATAGTGTAGAATAGGTTTTTTGACCTATTTCAGCTCGATACGGTAGGCGGGAAGGGAGACTTTAGGTCTAGTCACAGCTCAGGGGTGTATCTACCTGTATCAGGAAGATATCTCCTTATGAAAGGAATTAAAACGTAGTTACCATGTCTAATTTTCAAAATGCCAGTCTGGAACAATTATGGGCGGAGGTCCTTCGTGGGGATAAGAAATCCTTTGAGAAGCTATACCGTCAGCAGGCCTCCTCATTGGTGAGGTATGGGAGGAAGTTTACCTCAGATATAGAGCTTATAGAAGATGCCATTCAGGAGACTTTTTTGAGCTTATGGACCAAGAAGGGGCAATTGGAAATAAAGAATTCTATCTCAGATTATACCTATAAGATGTTTCGCAATGAGCTAGTGCGGAAAATCACCAAAAATGCAAAGTTTGAGACCATTGATGAGCAGTATGGGGATTTTGAAACGTATATGGGGCAGGTGCTGAATGATTCGAATATTACAAACTCCAAGTTGGATGAGGTACTAAAGATGATGGATTTATTGCCCTGCAGACAGAAGGAAGCCATTTATTTGAAGTATGTGGAGAATCTGCCTTATCAGACGATCGCCGATTTGATGGAGGTGAAGATTCCTCATGTCTATAACCTTATCCATAAAGGCCTTCAAGATTTACGCGCTTTTTTTAAAGAAGCCAGGGTAAAAAAATAAACTGATATCGCACTTAAACACCTGATCAGGTACCGCAATATAAATCTCCGGGCGCTCTTAATATAACCTATTTCATTTATCATTTTTTAGCCTGTTGTGTAGGATGAAATAGGGATTTAAAATCTTGTATTTTTTTGATCCAGCAGCTCAGCCCAGTTGCCTGTCCTTGCAGGAGAATATAGGACAGAGAATAGAGCTATCATAGAGCGCTCATTGCCAGCAAATAAAATAAAATAAGCTATTCCGAGAGAGCTCTCTTGGCGATTAGGTGATAGGTCCATATCTATATATTACCATAAGAAAGGTTTCCAACCATTTGCCCAAGAACCCGCCGATTAAGGTTAGCTATTTTATGTTTTCGGGATAGATTTTTTACATCCGCTCAAAGGAAATGGGCAGAAAGGGTATATATCTGGCAGAAAAAGAATGGGTGAGTTTTGCTGAATTGATAATCGTTCAGCTTGTGTAATAGATATTTTGCAGTTGAAAACACTGATTTTTAATGATTGTGTAAATAATTATTTTTTTATGGCATCATAGATGAGATTTTAGAATTGCCAATACTCTTAAGGGGGAAAAATAACAAATACCGATTTCTGCAAGTGTGGATTTTCCTGAGTCAAAAGCTAAACCAAGGCAAACAGAGGGAAGGTGGAGAGTATAGTTTTCGCTAGCAATCGGGTTTTTAATTTAAGGTGTAAACTATGGATTTCCCTAAGGATATTGATCATTTTCTAAAGCAGGAATCATTCAAGGAATGGGTGTTTCGGACCAACGAGCGCTCCGTCAGGTACTGGGAGGACTATTACGAGCAGCATCCTATGGATCGCCTTGTGATGGAAGATGCGGCGAGCATATTGGAAGGATTTCATCAACATGGCACGGAGTGGAGCAGCAGCTCGGAGGATAAGCTATGGGCAAGGATAGACCATGAGATAGGGGGTGATAAGCCCTTAGTGAAGAGGATGAAACGAAAAAGACCTGTGGCAATGATGATAGCGGCTCTGCTATTTGGTTTAGGGCTGATATCGGGATTATACCATTTGGTGCCTATGGAAGGAGAAGTCGATACGGTGAGGCAAGCCGAGCTGATTATCCGATCCAATCCTAAGGGGCAAAAAACCAAAATTCATATGCCAGATGGAAGTAGTGTTTATCTTAATTCAGAGAGTGAACTAAAGTATTCCTCCGACTTCGGCATTTCCAACAGGGATATCTATTTGGTAGGAGAGGCTTTTTTTAAGGTAGAGTCCAATAAGGAGCTGCCGTTCATCGTCCATTCCCAAAATCTTTCCACGCGTGCAGTAGGCACTGAATTTAATGTCAATGCCTATCCCTACGAAAGTGAGAAGGTACAGCTAGTAGAGGGGGAGGTTTTGGTATATACAGAGGATCAGTCTCTGACCCTGAATGCAGGTGAGGAAACCTTATTTCATCCCGAGAAGGCAATGACCATTGTACAGTTTGAATTAGCCGCAGCAATGGCCTGGACGGAGGGGGAAATAGTTTTTCGCCGTGCCAATATGAGAGAAATCCAGACGGTACTCGAGCGCTGGTACGATGTGGAGATACGCGTGGAAAATGCAGACCAGCAACCCATAAGATATAATGGAGACTTCCAAAAGGCGAGCTTGAAGGAAGTGCTGGAAAGCCTTTCCTACAGTTTAAAATTCAACTATACCATTCAAAATAAAAAGGTCAACATCATCTTTTAACCTAATTAATAGCCTATGAAGCAAGAGGCTATGGATCACCATGGCCAGTATCATCTAAGAAATGGGAGCAAGATAAGCCCCTCACAAAAACTCACACCAAAAACAATCTTTTTATGAAAATAGCACTACTAAAGTCGAATGGACTGGTGAAGCTATGCATGTTAGTCGCATTCATGAGTTTCATTTCTATTCACAGCCTTCTGGCCAATTCGGTTCCCACCCAGGGAGCAGATAAGATCTCTGAGGTGAATGTATCCCTAAAGGCGAATAATCAAAGTCTGGAGAAGCTTCTTGGCGAAATCACTACCCAGACAGGCTTTAAATTCAACTATAATGAGGCAGCCGTGGATATGGCTCAGAAAGTAAGCCTCACGGTGAAGGACAAGTCTGTAGAATACGTTTTAATTTATTTAGCCCAAAACCACCAGCTGACATTCAAGCAGGTGAACCAAATCATCAATATAGGTACAAACCAGAAGGCTCAAGTGGCCGTGGAGGAAAAGGAAATTAAGGGTACTGTAACCGATGAAACGAATTTGCCCATACCTGGGGTGACGGTCGTCTCAAAGAATAACGGCACAGGTACTGTGACGGATATCGATGGTCACTATACCATTGAGGCCTCAGAAGGGGATGTATTGACTTTTTCCTTTATAGGCTATGAGGCGCAGCAGGTGACGGTAGGCGCTGCTTCTACACTTGATGTCAAGCTGCGTGAAGACTTACAAAGCCTCGAAGAGGTGGTCGTAGTAGGGTTTGGAGAGCAAAAGAAGGCCAATCTTACCGGAGCTGTGGCCACTGTAGATGCCAAGGTGCTGGAATCACGGCCTGTACAGAATGTAGGTCAGATGCTTCAAGGCGTGGTGCCAGGGTTGAATATCCAGACCGCAGGCTTAGGGGGTGAGCTCAATCAAAGTATGAGCTTCAATATACGTGGAGCAGGGACGATAGGCTCAGGGTCAAATTCCTCCCCATTGGTATTGATCGATGGCATGGACGGCGATCTGAACGCCCTCAATCCTCAGGATATCGAGTCGGTGACGGTGCTAAAAGATGCCGCTGCAGCCTCTGTATATGGCTCAAGAGCAGCCTTTGGGGTGATCCTCATCACCACCAAAAGCGGTAAGGATGGCAAGGCAAAGGTGAACTATTCCAGCAATTTCAGATTCTCTAAGCCTATGGGTTTACCCGATATGTTGGATTCCTATAAGTTTGCCCTATACTATAATGAAGCCGCTCTAAATGCCGGACAAGGTGCCTTATTCAGTGAGGATGCCTTAGACAGAATCCTCCGGTATCAACGTGGAGAGATTACCGATAGCACCATTCCTAATGAAAATGGCGACCAGTGGCAGTATTACTCTGGCTCCAATGGCAATACTGATTGGTTTAAGGAACAATATAAATCCACCTCCTTCTCCCAGGAGCATAACCTAAGCGTAAATGGAGGCAGCGAGGCTGCCAGATACTATATTTCTGCCAACTACCTGGATCAAGGAGGTCTCACCAGGCATGGTGGGGACAACTTCAACCGATATTCCCTGGCGGGAAAGTTTAATTTTAAATTGAGCGATAAGATCCAATTTGATTATAATAATCGATTTGTGAGAGAGTACTTTACCAAGGCTAATCACCTTAACTCCCTATTTTACCATAATGTGGCCCGCAGATGGCCTACCGTTCCGGTGTATGACCCTAATGGATTTTATTCTTACCCTAGTGAGATCAATCAAATGAGACAGGGTGGACGGGTAAATAACTATGAGGATCAATATTACCTTCAGGGAAAAATCACCTATACTCCTGCCAAAAACTGGAATATCTACGCCAGTGGGAACTATAGTATTACCAATATAAATAACTCTTCCAATACATTGCCGGCCTTTGCCTATGATGTGGCGGGTGAGGGATACCCGATCTCTGTTTCCTATTCTGCTCCAGGTCAGACAGAAGTTTATGAGTATAATCGCAAAGCCAATTATTTTACCTCTAATATATACTCAGATTATACCTGGGTGCTGGGATCGGATCATAATTTTAAGGTGATGGCAGGTTTCAATTCAGAATTGAATAAATACCGGGACCTTAGTGCCGGGCGTACAGGCTTGATTACGCCAGAGGTGGTCTCTATAAATACCGCTACGGACAACTTTACCAACGGGGGCGCCTATAATCATTGGGCAACAGCAGGTTTCTTTGGTCGGTTAAATTATAATTATAAAGAGAAATACTTCGTGGAGCTCAATACCAGATATGATGGTTCCAGTCGATTTACCCGTGAGAAGCGATGGAATCTCTTCAATTCATTCTCTGCGGGATGGAATTTGGCGAGGGAGAATTTCTGGCAAATCGATCAGGTGTCCATGCTGAAGATACGTGGCTCCTATGGTGAGCTCGGAAATCAAAACACCAGCAGCTGGTATCCGTTTTACCTCTCGCAGCCTTTCCAGGTAAATTCTGGCTCCTGGCTTGTCAATGGTATCCGTCCAAATACCGCCTCTGCTCCGGGGATTGTGAGTACTTCCATGACCTGGGAGCGCGTGAAGTCTTATAATATCGGCTTGGATCTTGGTCTTTTGGATAATCGCCTGATTGTCAATTTTGATTATTTCAACCGATATACATTGGATATGGTGGGCCCTGCAAAGGAGCTACCCCTTATCCTTGGTACTGGTGTACCTAGAATTAATAATGCCGATCTGAAAACCTATGGCTTTGAGCTCGAGGTCAACTGGAAGGATGATATTGGAGACTTATTTTACCATGTGAGAGGTGTGCTCTCGGATGATCAGATGGTCGTGACGAAGTTTCCGAATGAGACTGGAAATATTGGTCAATGGTATGACAATAGTAAAGCGGGACAAATCTGGGGTTATACCACAGTGGGCATTGCTAAGACCCAAGCGGAGATGGATACCCATCTAGAAACCACGAGTCAGAATCAAATGGGCTCAAACTGGCAAGCGGGAGATATCATGTATGCAGATCTGAATGGAGATGGCACCATAAACTCTGGCAGCAGTACTCTTTCTGATCTAGGTGACCGGTCGGTAATTGGGAATACCACTCCACGCTATCGCTATGGCCTGGACATCAATGCCAACTATAAGAATTTTGACTTGAGGATCTTCTTCCAGGGAGTAGGCAAGCGCGATTGGATGCCAAATGGCGCTTATTTCTGGGGTGCTTCAGGCCAGAATCAGTGGCAAGCGGCCGGGTTTGAGGAGCATATGGACTTCTTCAGAGACGAAAACTCCCCAATGGTACAGGCCGGCGTGGCCGAGGTTAATTTAGATTCTTATTTCCCAAGACCTACTTTTAATCAGGGGAGAAACAACTATACCCAGTCCAGATATATCCAGAATGCTTCTTATTTAAGGTTGAAAAACCTTCAGGTAGGTTATTCCCTGCCCACTAGTGTGCTATCAAAAGTTAAGGTGGCCAATGTGCGCATATATGTATCGGGAGAAAACCTCCTGACCTTCACCAAGATGTCTAAGATATTTGATCCGGAGACTGTGGGTCTGAGTGGATGGAGTGATGGTAAGACCTATCCTTTTTCTACGGTTTACTCATGCGGAATAAATGTTAATTTCTAAATCTGACTCCTATGAATTTATATAAAATCAAAAATACGCTGATGGCATGTGCCTTTGGAGCATTGTTGCCGCTCGCTGGATGCAATGATTATCTGGACCGCGCCCCGCTTTCGGAGGTGACGCCAGATGCCTTCTTACTTACTGAGGCCGATCTAGCCGCTTATACCGTAGGCGCTTACCAGTTTCCATCCCATGTAGGCTTCAGTTTAGGGACTTTTGGGATAGATAATGGCACTGATAATCAGGCTACCACCAATGCCTCAAATATCTGGGTTCCGGGAGAAAAAAGAGTTTCTCAGACCGGCGGGGCTTGGTCCTTCACGTCCATTCGTAATATCAATTATTTTATTAATAAGTCAGTGGACAACTGGCAGGCAGGAAAGCTGATCGGTAATTCTAACAATATTGAGCATTATATAGGCGAGGGATATTTCCTCAGGGCTTACGAATATTTCAATAAGCTGCAGTCCTTAGGAGACTTCCCGATAGTAAAGTCCACCCTGCCGGATGAGGAAGATATCCTGGTGGAGTCCTCCAGGAGAGACCCACGGAATGAGGTGGCCAGATTTATCCTTGCCGATTTGGATTCAGCCATTATGCTGATGAATAATGCGCCTTCTGGAGGCAAAAACCGGTTGACCCAAAACGCGGCCTTACTCCTGAAATCCAGGGTTGGGCTGTATGAGGGTTCATGGCTGACGTATCATAAAGGTACCGCTCATGTTCCTGGTGGTCCAGGATGGCCTGGCGCCGATTATAATGAAGGCTTTACTATTGATATTGATAGTGAAATCGACTTTTTCCTTTCCGAAGCTATGGATGCGGCCAAATTACTCGCCGATGCGGTTCCTTTGGAGGTAAACTATAAGGACAATGGCTATGACTCTTCCGAGAATCCTTACTTTAGGATGTTTTCCTCCGAGGATTTATCAGGCTATGAGGAGGTGTTGTTTTGGAGAGATTATGACCCTTCACTAGGGATCAATCATAGCCTGAATGCCTACCTCAACCGAAATGGAGGGAATTCTGGATATACCCGTGAATTTGTGGATAATGTACTGATGGAAAATGGTCTGCCTATCTATGCCTCAGGTTCCGGGTATCAGGGGGACGATTATATCAGTGATGTGAAAGAAGGTCGTGATAATAGGTTGCAGCTATTTATGAAAGCCCCTGGCGAACTGCGCTTGCTCGATAGAGTAAATAATGACGGCAGCCCGCTTTTGATAGACAATCCTAATATTCTGGACCTGATAGAGAGCAGATATGTGACGGGTTATGGTCTCAAAAAGGGTTTTACGTATTTTTTCCAACAATCAGAAGGTAACCAAGGAAGTGTAGGCTGTATCGTCTTCCGCGCCACAGAGGCCTATCTCAATTATATCGAGGCTTCCTATATCAAGGAAGGGCTGGTCAATGCCACTGCAAAGGGCTATTGGGAAGCAATCAGAAACCGTGGCGGGGTAAATCCTGATTTTATGGCTACGGCTAATGCCACAGATATGAGCATCGAAGCAGAAAATGACTTTGCGGCCTACTCAGCAGGCCTACTGCTTAATGATCCCATTCTCTATAATATCAGGAGAGAAAGAAGAGTGGAGCTGATGTCTGAGGGATTTAGGCTCTATGACCTCAAGCGCTGGAGAGCTCTGGACCAGTTGAAAACTCAACCGCATATTATCGAAGGGTTTAAGCTTTGGGGACCTATGAAAGCGTGGTACACCGACGAGGAGACAGGGGAAACCTCCCTGATTACTCCCGAGGATGGGGGAACTCCGAATGTTTCCAGCCCTAGCGAAAGTCAATATATCCGTCCCTATCGGGTGGTATTGGCAGAGACCAACCTCGTGAAAGATGGATATAGCTGGGCCTATGCCCATTACCTGGAGCCTATCGCTGTGCAGCACTTTATCATCAGCACACCTGATAAGTCGGGGAATCCTGATAACTCGGTGATTTATCAGAATCCATACTGGACTACGAATGCAAATAGTGGAGCAGTAGAATAATTTAATAAATACAATAAATAGGGTTTAACAGACGTAAAAGGCTACCTGTCCTCTTGATTTTTTCTGTTTATGGATTGCATTATTTGGCAATTCTGACTGGGAAAAAACAAGGAGATTTGGGTAGCCTTTTCTTTGTTTCTGAGCTAATATAATAGGCCTCTGTTTTAGCATATCTAATACCACTTTTTTTTATGGGATCATTCACCCTGATCTTAGTAGCCGCTTCATTTGCCTTTAAAAAAGCCTGCCCAAGGGCAAATGAATAAATTAAGATAAATGCTATTTTTTGACTTTTGATAAAATCTCTGACTTAATAAATCTATGAGCCCAAAATAATTGTATTTTTACAACTAAATTTTTTTAATACACTATAAAGTTATTGTTATACACTAATATGTTATTATAGTTTTTAGAAGCTCTTAATAGACTAAAAGGTAGGTCTAAAGCTATTTAACGATGATTTAATTGCCTATATTGAAAGAGAACTATTTCTATTTACAACTTTTCTAAGATATAATAGGGCAAAAGACTTAATTTTTTTATGCATTGAATAATATTAAAGTAGCAATAGGATTAAAGGCATTAGGGTATCAAGTTATTGATTTAAGGTTAGGCATATGAAGTATATTTGGACATCAGGGGAAGCAAAAAAGGAGGATCAGCTACAGCTGGAGAACTTATGGCGCATGGCTATGATGACCTGCTCCTGTGAGCAGAGCATTCTTTTGGTATATATCAATGGAAGCTGGCGGATTTTCCATCAGGAGAACCTGGAGGAACCTAGCTGTAAAAAGTTTCAGGTGGCGATGGACCGGCTTATGGAAAGGTACCATTCTCCTATAGTCCTCAGCGAGCCCGACGACCTACACGATCTGGGGGTGGAGGAAGCGGTGTTTTTTCCTATTGATGGGAAGCCCATCCGTGGTGCCTTTGTGGCAATCGGAAAGTTGGGGATGACCTCCTCCTCTCTGGCGATGATGAACCTGATCGTATTAGAAATAAGCGAAAAGCTAGCCGTTCTGAATAAGTATGATTTAAAATTCTACCTCAACTGGCAGTTTGATAATTTTTTCGAAAAATCCATAGGGATGATCTGTGCGCATGATTTGGAGGGTAAGTTGCTATCGGTAAATAGTGCCAGTGCTCGTAATCTGGGCTATGAGGTGGAGGAAATTATTGGTAAGTCATTGTTTGATCTTATCCCAAAACATCATCACCCCTATCTCCATCAGATACTCATCGATATCCAAAAGGATAAGATTTCCAAGGGCACCATGAAAATCCGTCATAAGGACGGCAGTTCTCGGATATGGGTGTACAATAATCTACTTCAAGAATCTCCGGATGGGCAGGAATATGTCTTAGGCAATGCCCTGGATATCACAGACCGATACCGGTTGGAGATAGAGCATGAGCGACTAAAGGAGATGCTAGAACAAACCAATAAGGCCGCGAGGGTAGGAGGCTGGGAGGTGGATATGGTCAATAATAAGATTTTCTGGACCGATATCACCTATGAGATTTATGGCCTGGACCGCAGTTTTACGCCTACTATCGAGAATTCTATTAATTTCTTTAAACCCGGAAAAAGTAGAAAAAGGATAGAGCTGGCCTTTGACACAGCGCTGAAGTTTGGTAAGAAGTATGACCTGGAACTGGAGCTTATCACTGCTCAGGGTAAGGAAATTTGGATTCGGGTGGTGGCTATTCCCGAATTCAAAAAAGGAAAGTGCGTTCGGGTATATGGTGCATTCCAGGATATTACGGATCGAAAGACCGCGGAAATGGAGATTGTTCAGACGAATAGATTATTAGCCAATGTACAGAAAGCCAGCACCGAAATAAGCATTGTCGCCACTGGGACTGATGGAATTATTACTGTTTTTAATAGTGGTGCAGAGAAGATATTAGGATACAATGCTGAGGATGTCATCGGAAAGGTAAACCCTTCCATCTTCCACGTCCCTGAGGAATTGGAGCAGAGGAGTAAAGAGCTTTCGGCGAGGTTTAAGCGAGAAATCAAGGGAATGGAGATCTTCACCGTAGTACCGGAGACCGACGGTGCCGAACTCCGTGAATGGAATTTTATCCGGAAGAAAGGGGAGATCATTCCAGTCTCGCTCGCTGTCACCGCCATGCGGGATGACTGGGGCGATGTGATCGGTTATCTGGGCATAGCTTTGAATATAAGCGAGCGTAAGGCCGCAGAGAATTTATTGGAGGATGAGAGAGCGAGACTTAGTGCCTTCGTGAAGCATGCGCCTGCCGCCGTGGCGATGTTTGATGAGGAGGTAAGGTATATTGCCTTGAGTGATCGCTGGAAGGAAGAGTACAGGCTGGAAGGCGAGGAGCTGCTTGGTAAATCACATTATGAGGTATTCAAAAACATATCTCCACGATGGAAGACCATTCACCAGCGGGCTCTGAAAGGGGAGGTGATCAGCAAAAGCGAGGAAGTATGGCGTCCACCGGGCTGGAAGGCTGACCAATACCTGCGTTGGGAGGTACGGCCTTGGCATAAGCATGACGGAACAATCGGCGGGATCATGATGCTGACACAGGACATCACCGAGTCCTGCCTACAACGAGAAAAACTCAAGGCTGCAATCGTGGTAGCAGAGGAGGCGAGCAGCTCTAAATCAGAGTTTCTCGCTAATATGAGCCATGAGATCAGAACCCCGCTGAATGGGGTGATCGGTTTTACCGACCTGGTGCTCAAGACTGACCTCACCGAGACGCAGAATCAATACCTGTCCATCGTCCATCAGTCTGCCAATGTGCTCCTTAATATCATCTCCGATATATTGGATTTTTCCAAAATCGAGGCGGGAAAATTAGAACTGGACATCGATAAGTGTGACCTCTATGAGCTGACCAATCAGGCGAGTGATATCATCACCTATGATGTGCATAAGAAGGGCTTAGAGATGCTTTTGAATATACAATCGGGCATACCGAGGTTCATCTGGGTGGACAGTGTAAGGCTCAAGCAGGTATTGGTAAATCTGCTCGGCAATGCCACGAAATTTACCCAGCAGGGAGAAATAGAACTGAAGGTGGAGATCCTTTCGGAGATAAAAGAGCTCGGACAGATGAGGCTTCGCTTCTCAGTACGTGATACGGGGATCGGTATCAAGCCTTCCAAGCAGGCTAAGATCTTCGAGGCCTTCTCACAGGAAGATATCGGCACCACCAAGAAGTACGGGGGCACCGGCTTAGGCCTTACCATCTCCAATTCCCTGCTGCAGCTGATGGATAGCCAGCTGGCTTTGGAGAGTGTGCCGGAGGAGGGAAGTACCTTTTATTTTGACCTTACGGTCCAATGTGAAGATGGCTTTCCGGTAGATGTGGAGGAGGTATTAGGCATTGATTCCGTCTTGATTGTGGATGATAATGCAAATAACCGATTGATCCTCGAGCAAATGCTATCCCTTAAAGATATCGCCTCCGCACAGGCTAAGGATGGTATCGAGGCTTTACAATTGCTGAAAGAAGGCAGTGTATACGATGTCATCCTGATGGATTATAATATGCCATATCTCAATGGGATTGAGACGATACGTAAGATTAGAGAGAATTTTGATTACCAACCCATCATATTTTTGCATTCTTCCTCCGATGATGAGGTGATCCGAAAGGCCTGCAGAGAACTGGATGTCCGCCTGAGGCTCGTAAAGCCTATCAAAATCCAGGAGATGTACCGGGCGCTGCAGCGGGTAAAGCAACAGGAGGAAATGGATGTCAGCAGCATCCTGCCTGCTAAGGCAGAAAGCCCTCGCTCCGTGCTGGCTCCTGGCACCAAGGTGATGATAGTGGAAGATAACGAAATCAACCTGCTACTCGCCAAAACAGTGGTGGCCGATCTGGCAGCGGAGGCTATCATTCTGGAAGCTCGTAATGGCTTGGAAGCCGTAGAGATATTTAAAAAAGAATGCCCCAGCCTGATATTCATGGATGTGCAGATGCCAGTGATGAATGGGTATAAGGCGACAGAGAAAATCAGGGAACTGACAGACTTGCCTCAGCCAATTATATTGGCACTGACGGCGGGGAATGTCAAAGGCGAACGGGAGAAAACCCGGGAATCAGGCATGAATGACTTTATATCAAAGCCATTTGTGGAGTCTGACCTCATTACCTTGCTTAAGAAGTGGCAACTGTTTACTGAACCTAAGCTGCCCGCTAAAACCGTGGATATACCTGAGCTGAAGTTTGAGATAGAGAAGTTCACCGCTTTCCTAGGACTGTACCAGTCGGACCAAAAAGTGATCAAGGACCTTCTGAACTCAGGCCTGAGAGAGATGAAGCATTCCAAGATCGAACTCAGTAAAATGATGGATAAAAAAGCGGGAGATATCATCCTCGCCTCCCATCGCTTATATGGGTCGGCAAGCACGCTCCAAATGGATAGTTTGGCAGACTTGGCCTTGCAAATTGAGCATTTAGAGGTATTTGACTTTACCAATGAATCTCATGTCCAAAAGATGAATCAGATGGTAAGGCTTTTGGATCTCGGCATAGCTTCCTTGGCAGCTTATATCGCATCCATAGATAAGGAGTAAAGTAAGTATCCAATTACAACTATAGATATTAAGAGTGCTGGGTCTTTCTGGAAAAATGACCTAGCCGTTTCTAAGACAAAAGAGGCTTGGGAGCTGAAGAGGGGGATTTCATTCTGCGAGCTCAGAAAGTGAAAAAGGCTTTGACCAGCGGTTGCCGATCAAAGCCGATCTTCACGTTGATTTAGCTGCCAATATGGGTGATAATGCAACTTTTTCACGCTACTACTTTAAGTGTATCCACTCAAGAGCTCGTTGGTGATTCTCTCAGAAGGGATATTCCGTATCCTAATTTATTGGTTAAATACGGGTTAATAAGCAGGTTTAGTTTGGTTCCAAGTGGCCACCTGCGGGACCAGTTTATAGGTGTAATACAACTGCGCCAGATGAATTGGCGACAGAATTTTGTCAATAAGCTTTACCTCCCTTGGACAGTTGGGCAAGGAATTACCCAACCTATACTCATTGATCTTTTTGCTAGGACTTAATCTTCCAAACCGCTGGAGGAGTCGGAGGAATATTTCCACATCAAATAACCAAGAGGCATGAAATGGTTTGTTAAATAAATGGGGGATCAGGTTGCGATGAAAAATTTTCACGTCGCACTCCGCATCGTGATAATTTGCATTGAAGAGCCAACCCAATACCCCCTTGACCAAGGAACAATAGGTTCCTTTTTGAAAATTAATTCTGGTCGTATTAAACGTTAGGTGTTTATCTTTACCCAATACCAATTCGGATTCTGAATGATGCTCCTGGAATACCGCGACTTCCAGCCAGTCTTCGGCACTCACCTCAAAAGAAGCATCCATCACTCCAAAGTGTTTTACGGGATGGTTTTTATATATATGTAAGATACCATGCCTGATCGCCGCTGATCTTCCGGCGGCTTTCCCCAAAGTAAGTATGGAGATGTTTTCCGGAGACTGAAGCTGCATCTGTCTAAGCGTTTTTGGCGTTTCATCCGTGCTTGCATCATTCACAAAACAGATCAAAACCTCAGGATTTAACTTCGCAAACATGAGGAAATGATGGTATGGTAATCTAATTCCCTCATTATGACATGGAACTACCATAGCGTACTTTTGAAATTCCTCTTTTGGTATATTGTTCATGGCTATTGGGGTTTAATACCTTTAAAAACTTTAGACTGGTATATTTTACTAGAATGCTATAGGCCAAATAGCATGCTAATCTATCAAATCGCTGTTTATGAGTGGTTTAGGGGGTTTTTAGAATAAGTATTTTTCCAATATTTGGAAAACAATCTTAAATTTGTATCGAAAATAATCCATAATTTGGCTATATTGATAGTCTTACTAAGTAAAATCTAGCCTATGAATAATTACCAGAAGCGACTATGAACGAGGAGGGATACTGTATTTTTATAGTGGAGGATGATCCATGGTATGGCCAGGTTTTGGAGTACCATTTGAATCTTAATCCTGACTACCATATCAGGCGTTATGAATCGGGAAAAGAGCTATTGCAGAATATGCATGTTCGCCCCGATCTTATCACGCTTGACTTTTCGTTGCCTGATATGAAAGGGGACGAGATTTTTAGAAAAATCAAAGAAATCCATCCCGATATCCCGGTGATTGTCATCAGTTCTCAGGAGGATATTTCTATGGCGGTCAAGCTACTGAAGATGGGGGTGAGCGATTACCTCCTCAAAGACGATAATACCAAAGACTTATTATGGAATAGCATTATCCGCATTCGTGAAAATCAGAACCTCAAGAAAGAGGTGGATACCTTAAAAGAGGAGCTGGGCCAGCGGTTTGAGTTCCAAAATTCCATTATTGGCAATAGCCCTGCGATTCAGAAGGTGTTTAACCTCATAGAAAAGGCTGTAAAAACCAATATCACCGTTTCCATCTCTGGGGAAACTGGTACGGGCAAGGAATTGGTGGCTAAGGCTATACATTATAATAGCTCCAGGCGAAAGAATAAATTTGTCGCAGTGAATATGGGCGCCATACCCAATGAGCTGATCGAAAGCGAGCTGTTTGGTCATGAAAAAGGGGCCTTTACCGGAGCCATTACCCGTAAGATAGGGAAGTTTGAGCAGGCCGATGGAGGGACTATTTTTCTCGATGAAATAGCAGAGCTGGACTTGAATAACCAAACTAAGCTCCTGCGTGTCCTTCAGGAGCGGGAAATTACTCGCGTTGGTGGAGCCAATAAGGTGAAGTTAGACGTAAGGGTAATCGTGGCCACGCATCAGGATTTGGCCGAAAAAGTAAAGAAAAATGAGTTTAGAGAAGACCTGTTTTATAGAATCCTCGGATTACCCATCAGCCTTCCTCCTTTGCGAGATCGTGGAAATGACGTAATGATTCTTGCTAAATTCTTCCTAGAGGCTTTTGCCAGAGAAAATAATCTCCATGCCCTCACTCTAAATGCTGCCGCAAAACAGAAAATTCTTAAATACAACTTTCCAGGTAATGTCCGTGAACTGAAAGCAGTGATGGAGCTGGGAGCGGTATTGTCCGATGGCAAAGAAATCAGCGAGGAGGATATTACCTTCTCTTCCGTAAGCAATGACAAATTGTTTTCGGTGGAAAATAAGACACTCAAGGAATACACGAGAGATATTATAAAGTACCATTTGAAAAAAAATAACAGAGATGTTATGGCAACTGCAAAACAATTGGATATCGGAAAGAGTACTATTTATAATCTTCTTAAAGATGATGAGGCCAGCGAAGAGTCATAAGGCTGATTTATCTGAGGTAGTGGGTATAGTAAAAGTATTCGAGCAATGAAAAAGTTAAATTTCAAGAAACTGGATGAGATCTCTTCAGGCAATGAGGAGTTTAAGCGAAAAATGGTGGTATTATTTAAAACCACCTCTTTGGATGCTCTGGAAGCACTTCAGCAGGCGTTGGCTAAGGAGGATCTATATGAAATGGCGCGAATAGCGCATCGAATGAAGCCTTCGGTGGTGGCCCTGGACCTGAAAGAGATGCAAAATGATATTACTTTCTTAGAGAGAGAAGGCATAAACCTAGATCAAGCCCGCCAAAGTGTGGAGAGTATCCGATTGGAAATTTATGATACGATACTTGCCATCGATGCTCTGGAGTGGCAGTGATCTCCAATAGGGCAGGGAATTGCCACTAATGTAAAAAGGTATGGGTAGTGTATATTGGGGGATTTCCAGTAAAGGTGACAGAATGTCCTGCTTTTTTAAGGAAATATTGGGCTGTTAATTTAGGGACTGACTTATTTGCAGTGTTTTTTATTTGTACTGATCAGTGCAATTGATCTTTAGAATAATTATAATTTCGGGTGAATATTATACATTTTCATCAATAATACTATGCCAAACATGCTGAAAACATAAATTTTAAGGCCTTGGGATAAAGTTTTTTCAAAAAATGGGATCCCTGCACGATGATTGCGGCATAGAGCGTATAATGAAGATTGACAGGGATAGTCCTTGTAATATAAATTATAAAAACCTTTCAAAAAAAACTATGAAAGTTCTTGTAATCGGTGGAGGCAACATGGGTTTGACTTATGCCGAGGCGATAGCCAAATCAAAATTTTTAAAAGATAAAGACTTAATGATCTTGGACAACTCCAAAGAGAAAACGGAGGAGTTGAGGAAAAGAAGCCACTTTGCGGTTTTCGAAAGACTGGAGGACTGCGTTCCTTTAGCAGATGTTATATTTATTGCAGTAAAGCCATTTCATGCAAATGAGTTGATGGCGAATATGAAAGACCTGACTTCTAAGGGTCAGATATTTATTTCCTTGATGGCTGGGGTGACCATAGCAGCGATCAAAGAAGGCTTAGGAAGAATCAAAGTGGTAAGAGCTATGCCAAACCTTCCTGCGCAAGTAGGGATGGGGCTGACCTCCTTTACTGCATCTGACGAGGTATCACGACTAGAGCTGTCCACTATCGAGAATCTTCTCGATACCACTGGCAGATCTGTTCGCCTGGATACAGAAAATGATATCGATGCCTCTACAGGTATTTCGGGTAGTGGTCCAGCGTATATCTTCTACTTCATGCAGTCTATGCTGGAAGCCGCCTTAAAAATGGGCTTCTCAAAGCATGACTCCCGTGTATTGGTCCAGCAGACTTTTGCAGGAGCAGTGGAGTTATTCGCATCTTCAGATATGGATCCGGAAGCATGGATGGACAAGGTAGCCTCTAAGGGCGGTACCACCCGTGCAGCATTGGACTCCATGGAAGACAATAATGTCAAGGAGATGATCAAAGAAGCAGCATACGCTGCATTTAATAGAGCTGTTGAACTAGGAAAGGAATTTACTAATGCATCATAAAATAGAAGACCCCAAAAGAATTGTCATAAAAGTCGGCACCAATGTGATGACCAATAAAGATAATCGCATTGTCAATACGGTATTACGGAAACTGGTGGACCAGATCGCGAATCTTTATGAAAGAGGAATTATGTCTGTTCTTGTGTCTTCTGGTTCTGTGATTGCTGGTAAAGAGGTATTGGGCAATAAGGTCAATATCACTGACAAGATCATACGTCGTCAGGTATTCTCGGCTGTAGGACAGCCAAGAATGATGCGTCATTATTATAATATATTCCAGGACTATGGAATGAGATGTGCTCAGGTACTGGCAACCAAGCGGGATTTTGATCCCGGAAAGCACCGTGAAAATATGATCAACTGCTATGAAGGCCTTCTCTCTGAAGGGATCATCCCCATCGCCAATGAGGATGATGCAGTCTCTCTGTCCATGTCCACCTTTACGGATAATGACGAATTGGCTAGCTTAGTAGCAGAGCTTATCAATGCCGATATGCTAATCCTGCTCACCGATACCGACGGCTTATATAATGGACACCCTGATGATGAACACACCAGAAGGATCCTCCATGTGGGTACCGATGAGAAAGTGGAACACTTCATCCAAGAGTCCACTAAAGGTGAGGCCGAAGGACGTGGTGGCATGAAGTCCAAACTTAATGTGGCGAAGGCTGCCGCTAGAAAACACATTCCTACCTTTATCGCCAACGGTAATACCGAGAATATGATTCTCGATATCGTGGAAGGTAAAGAGGTGGGGACTATGATCTCTGAAGATTGATACTCCTCGCTGTCTCAGGATAGCGATATATTTCATCTTCAATTCACCTTGTTGGGTCAGTATTTACGGATAATGTCCCCCAGTGAAATCATAGTGAACCTAAAAAGATATAATCGTAATGAAAATATTAAGCACAGAGAAAAAAAATGCTGTATTAGGATCAATGATTAAGATCATTGACCAGAATAGAGATAAAATATTAGCTGCTAATAAGGCTGATCTCGACGCTTTTACCAAAGACGACCAAGCATTATACGACCGCCTGGTGGTGGATCAGAAAAAGATCGATGGGATGATTGCTGCTGTGCAGCAGGTCAAGGATCAGGAAGACCCTGTCGGGAAGACCATCTCCACTCGGACTTTGGATAATGGCCTGGAGATTAATAACCGCACCGCTCCATTTGGGACGATCATGATCATTTATGAATCTCGCCCAGATGTGACCATTGAAGCCGCAGTTTTGGCCTTCAAAGCCAATAGCAAAATCTTGCTCAAAGGTGGTAAAGAAGCCGTAAACTCCAATAAAGAATTGGTGCATTGCTGGCATTTGGCTTTGGAAGAAAATGACTTGAGCAAAGATTGGATTGAGCTATTCACCCTAAATAGGGAAGAAACTCAAGCCTTCTTGAAGAATCCTTCCGAAAAACTAGACCTTATTGTGCCGCGAGGCGGAGAGCGATTGATCGCTTTTGTGAAAGAACATGCTCAATGCGCCGTATTGATTAGTGGTAGGGGAAATAATTTTGCCTATGTCGCTGAGGATGCTGATTGGGAATTGGCGAAGAAAGTAATTCTGAATGCCAAAACCCATAAGATCTCGGCTTGTAATGCACTAGACAAAATCCTGGTGGACCAAAACCTTCCTGATTTTGAGGCGAAGCTTCAGGATCTTGCGAAGACCCTTAGCGAAAGCAAAGTGGCTTTATTAGCAGAGGAAACAGTCCTGAGCCAGGTAAGCGGTGCGGAGGCGATTCCTTCTGAAGACACTTGGTACGAAGAGTTTCTGGCTATGAAAGCCGTGATTGGGAAAGTTCAAAACCTGGACGAAGCCATCGAGCGTATCAATAAATACAGTGGCGGTCACTCCGCAACCATCCTGACTTCAGATAAGGAGAAGGCAGCGAAATTTATGGAAAGAGTGGACAGTGCCGCCGTATATCATAACGCTTCCACGAGGTTTACCGATGGTGGACAGATGGGCGTAGGTGCTGAGCTCGCTATTAGTACTGATAAGCTGCACCATAGAGGCCCGCTGGGCTTGGAGCAGCTCGTGACCAATAAGTATTTTGTGTTTGGCAACGGGCAGATAAGAGATTAAGCTGCCTCTAAAGTCATAAGCAATAAAAATCCTGTTAGCAATTGTACGCTGACAGGATTTTTTATTTGAAGCCGTTCCTCAGTTCTTGGCTGAGCCATGGATTATTTTTTAAGGGATGAGGCTTATCCTTCCTTTGCGGTGCATTCGTATTCATTGGTCAGAGGATCGCGGGGAGCACATAGTAATTATAAGTTTCAAAATCATACTAAGCAGAATTTTCTTAAATTGAATAACTATGGGGAGAATACTAAGAAATATCATCGGCGTACTTGCAGGTTTGGTCATTGGAAGCATGGTCAATATGGGCATAATAATGATAGGTCCCTCACTTATTCCTCCGCCGGAAGGCGTAGATATGACCACCATGGAAGGGCTTAAGGAAGGGATGTCTTTGCTAAGCCCGAGACATTATATCATGCCTTTTCTCGCTCATGCCTTAGGTACTTTTACAGGTGCTTTTTTGGCAGCCATGATAGCCGTTACCTACCGATTCCAGTGGGCCATATTGATAGGATTTATTTTTTTGGCAGGAGGTATTACCAATATTTATTTGATCCCCGTGCCGGTTGGTTTTGCCATGATAGATAGCGGTCTGGCTTATATTCCCTTTGCTTACCTGGGTGCACGTCTCGCACTTCGACGGACTAATAGCTTATAAAACTAAATTTATTTGACTGAGCAATCATAAGCCTAATTTCCATTATTTTTTACGGAAATGGCTGATTCTAAGTGCCCTATAGGATTTTCATTAAATTCTAATTTTGTATTTTACCAATAAAAAATAACATTTAATTTTTGGTTTAGATTATTATTATGATTTTTGTAGCACATTGATCTTTTTAGTCGTCTGGATTATTATTGAGGCAAGATAATCTAAAGAGGACCAACCACTAATAATATCGCTGTATGAAAATTGGGTTTGATGCAAAAAGGGCATATAGGAATTTCACGGGTTTAGGAAATTATAGCCGTTTCATTTTGAAGTCACTAAGTGAAAATCATCCTTCGCACCACTATTATTTATATACCCCTAAGAAGGGGCCAGAGACTAAGGAGATTTCTATTTCGTGCCAAAATGCCAATCAAAGAACCTTGGTTCCCACAGACCTATGGAAGCTACCTTTAATGTCCAGTGCATGGCGTAGCATCTATCAAGGTGTTAAGCATTTTGACCATCAGCTGGATATTTACCATGGCCTGAGCAATGAGATTCCTCTGATCAGAAACCCCAGGACCAGGTATATTGTGACAGTTCATGATTTGATTTTTTGCCGCTACCCTGAGATGTTGAATCCTATAGATGTGCAGATCTATAAATCCAAGATGGAGCGATCCTGTAGGCAGGCCCATAGTGTGATTGCAATTAGCCATCAGACCAAGAAGGATTTGGTGGATTTCATGGGCATAGACGAGAGCAAGATCAAGGTAGTTTATCAGGGTTTTCATCAAAATTATAAAAAAGAGGTGAGCCCGTTGCGAATGGCTGAGGTGAAGATGAAATATCAATTGCCAGACAAATTCCTGTTTTTCGTAAGTACCATCGAAAAGCGAAAAAATGTCCAGCTTATTCTTGAAGCCATGAAATTGCGTAAAGACTGGAACCTGCCGCTGGTAATTGTGGGAAAGCTTACGGCTTATGTAAAAACCCTACGCAGCATGGTGAAGGAGTATGGGCTGGAAGGAAGGGTGCATTTCTTACATAAGGTGAGTTTTGAGGACTTGCCGGCGATGTATAAGTTGGCCCATGTGTTCATTTACCCTTCCTATTTTGAGGGATTTGGAATTCCCATTATTGAGGCCCAGAGCATGGGTACGCCGGTGATTACTTCGACAAGTTCATGTTTCAAAGAGGCTGGGGGAGAAGCAGCTTTGTATGGCTCTCCAGATGATCCTGAGACACTAATAGCGAATATTGAGGCCTTTTCAAACCCTCTTTTCCGCCAGAACTTTATCGCGAAGGGTTATCAAAACATCAAGCGTTTTGATGAGTCTGTGATCTCACAGGAGCTCATGGAAATCTACGAGGAGGTGCTGGAAACCTGCCCCGCACGGTCCGTTTTGGCTACCACGTCCTAAATCGAGTTTTTAGGGATTTATTTCCTTGGATTCCAGAAGATACAAAAGTGCATACAGGTTTTCCTTTAACTTGAGAAGTTGGCTTAATGGTATAAATAAAAGGCAAGGTAGATAATGCCTAAGAGCCAATAGAGTGATCTCAATAAATAGAATTGATTTTATAACCTATATTTCCGACTTCAATCTTCAACGCTTTGATTTCTTGAATAGAACAATATTAAGTTTATGATTTCTATTATAATTTGTTCTGCTAATTCTGCGTATTTATCGGCAGTGAAGCTGAATATTGCCCAAACGATTGGTTGTGAGCATGAGATTTTGGCATATGATAATTCTATGGGTGAACGCGGTATATGTGAGGTGTATAATCAGGGAGCTGCAGCGGCTAAGTATGAGCTATTATGTTTTATGCATGAGGATATAGAGTATAAAACTGCCGATTGGGGGCAAATTGTTCGACGGATATTTTCGGATAACCCTTCTTTGGGACTATTGGGTGTAGCAGGAGGGGATTATAAATCGCTAGCCCCATCGAGTTGGTTTAACTTTGGGCACTTCGAAGGATTTCAGGGAAAGTACTATATGAACCTTGAGCAAGGATTTAAATTCAAGGATAAGGAAACAATTAGGGAGTTGAGGAATCCCAATAATGAAGTTTTATCAAAGGTAGCCTGTATCGATGGGGTGTGGATGTGCACACCGAAGAAGATTTTTGACACTCCTAAATTTGATGAATTAATGTTGAAAGGCTTTCATGGGTATGATTTAGATTATTCATTGGCCGTCAATAGCAAGGGGTTTAAGGTTGCAGTCACATTTGAAGTATTATTTCACCATTTCTCAGAAGGGAAATATGATGGAGGATGGTTTAAAGATATTGTTCATCTTCATAAAAAATGGGCTTCCATTTTGCCATTAAACACTGCCAAATTATCTCCAATGCAGATTCCTGCAATAGAAAAACGAATGTTCAGACATTTTTTTAATGATTGTCTAAATAAAGGTTATAGTAAATGGGGTATGATGAAGATTTTGTTCCATTCACGAAAATCAGTTGTTATGACGCCAGTTTTACTGCTAAAATTATTCTTTTCGATTCTGAAAAGGTGAGGAAGACAGGAATTACTATGTCATTTAAAGTTTATTTTTAGTTATAAGATTGCCTATTGAATTCCAATTATAATTTCCGTTAGTATGAAGTATATTTAATAATTGAAAATGCTAGTTATTTATTAATAAGCATCTTGAATAATTTTTTTCGATGATAATTCATTGACTTGATATAATACTTGTAAAAAGGGATTGGGTCTGAGATTTCCTTTATTTCATGTAAAAGCTCCTTATTTCTCCACGGTGTTTTATATATTAATTCTTTAAGTAGGGAGTTTTTCTTTCTTCTATTAATTTTTTCAATGACTTTTTTATCCTTTTTGCTAAGGGGGCTGTTTTCAATATATTTTGATATCTTATTTCTAAATAGAATATCACTTTTTTGCATTTCACGAAGCTCAAAACTTGCACTATTAGGGTGGACTCTTATTAAGGTAAAAGCCTTTTGATCGGGGAGGAATTGGTAGTATGCTCCATTGAAGGCCAGTTCGAGCCAAAATTCCCAATCTTCCAGTCGTTTAACCCCCTCTGGAAAACCACTGGATTTGGAAAGGGTCGAGGTACGAAGTAAGGGACTACTGATTACTGCTATATTTCTATCAACCAATGCTTTGATACAGTCTACACCCATGCAATCTATTCTAAGCATCCATTCAAACCCTAATAATTCTTTGTCTGGGAATAGGTCCTGAGGCTTATTATTGAGAAAATAATTATTTATAACATAGCTAATATCTACCTGAGGATGAGATATCAAATGCTGGACTTGCAGATTAAGCTTCTCTTTACTTAATAAATCATCAGCATCTAAAAATTGGATAAATTCTCCTTTGGCAAGTTGTAATCCATAGTTTCTAGCAACAGCAACTCCTTGATTTTTCTGTACAATAAAATGAAATCTAGGATCATTACTGATTAATTGTTTTACTATGTTTTCTGTATCATCTGTGGAGCCATCATCTATGATTATTGCTTCCCAATTAGTATAAGATTGTTCCTTTAAATTCTGTACAGTTTCAGGTAAAAACTGGCCATAATTATAGGTAGGAATAATAATAGAAACTAATCTGTCTTTCGTGCAGCTTTTCATAAAAGAGTCATTTGAATTTTTTCGTTTTCCACAAATATGATAAATAGCTTCTGCCTTCCCATTTGTATTCATAATAGAACCTTTCTCCCGCCGTCAACCTTCTTCTCTCTCGGGTTCTTTTCGTATTTAATGTTTGACTTTCAAGGTGGTTTACTATCGAAGAAGTTACCAAAGCATGTTTAATTCCATGTTTTTGAAGTGTTTTACTGTAATCGTTATCTGCAAACCAAAATTTAAATTTAGGATCTAATTTGCCAATAGTATCAAGAATATCCCTTTTAAAAAAGAGACACCAACCTATCAACTCTTTCCTTACCTCGTACCCATAATGTATCCCACTATTTAGTGCCATCCCATGCTCTGGGTGATGCAGTGAACATGCGGGGGAGGTACTGGCCAAAGTTGGATCCTGTTGGAAAGCTTTTAGAATCTCGCTTGCCCACCCTTTATTAAATTCCAAATCATTATTGCAAATGCAGATAAATGGGGATTTTGTCATTTCAATTCCGATATTCATAAATCTATGATATCCAAATTTCACCTTGGGAAATACTGTTGTGGTATTTGGGAAATCATAGGTCTTTGCTTTAAGGTATGATTCTATAACTACCACATGAAATGTAATGTGCTCTGGTGACTCTGATGAGGCCAGGGTTTGGATAGCAGTTTCTGTCAGTTTTCTTAACTTTTCATCCTTAGCATAACTTAAAATAATTATATCGATGTCGATTGGCTTAGTCATTATTAGATATTTTGGTGAAGTGTCGATATATCGTTTTAATATAATATTTAGTAAAGATAATTGGATTAACGTAGTGCTTTACTCTGTTGATTTCCTTAAAATTCCAAGGTCCAATTTGATAGATTAGCTTTTTGAAGTTCCACTTATAGTATTTATTATTTATAGCATATAGCTCTTTCTTTTCTTGATCGTTTATGGGTGAGGCGTATATCATTTTTGCCAACTGGCTTCTTAGCTGGATATCACCCTCCTTCATTTTGATAAGGTTATTTTTGGTTACACTAGTAGGGTGTAGTCTGTTAAGAGTAAATGCTTTAGGATGATTTAAGTAATGGAATGAAGCATTGGTAAAGGCTAATTTTAGCCAAAATATCCAATCTTCTAATAAGTCAATTCCGTCAGGAAACCGTATGTCCTTTTTCAAAATAGAAGCTCTTATTAAGGGACTGCTCATTACAGCAATATTATGATGAATAATCGCAGATAAAGTATCAGTACCTCGGCCGTGAAGTTTATACATCCATTCCTTACCTTTCATTTCTGAGTCAAAACTTAATTTATCCTTGTTCCCATTCCTGAAATAGAAATTGTTTGTATAACTAATATCGATATCAGGGTTACTATTAAAATGGTGAATTTGGTGACATAGCTTTTCTCTACTCAGTAAGTCATCTCCATCTAAAAATTGTATAAAATCACCTGTTGCTAAACTAATGCCTTTGTTTCGTGCTGTGGAAACACCACTGTTTTTTTGGTAGAAATAATTAAATCTACCGTCTTTTTTAAGGTATTTATTTATTACTTCCTTCGTATTATCAGTGGACCCATCATCCACAATGATGCATTCCCAGTTTTGATGCGTCTGCTCCAAAACTGAATCAAGTGATTCGTTGATTACAAATCCATAATTGAAAGTTGGTATAATAATAGAAACCTTGTCCATAGGTCAATTTAATTTGTACGACTTTTTTTCCCCTTAAAAAATTTATCATATTGTCTTATAAAGAACAAAATTAGGTTACTATTATAAAGAGTTCTTTTCCATGGATTAGATCCAATATAAAACCTAGCCGCAGTGGAAGCCATAAATCTCGGATATATCGCTTGGCTGAATTTGTCGATAAAATCTTTCTTTGCCTTTACAAATTCATTATTGAGATTACCCTCACTTTTATGGGTCAATTCAAATCCAATGACATAAGAATGGTATCCCAATATTTCCGCAATAAGACAAAGGTCAGCTCCATACATGTGAAAGCCTTTTAAATCGGAGGATAAGGCAAGATTTGCGCTATTTTTTACTATTATAAAATTCTCATCAACTGACATAACGCGAATAGGGGCATCCTCTTCCTTAAATTTCTGGAGGGTTTTTCCATTTGTCATATGGATAGCCATATACTTCATATTCGCTCGACCTGCATTTCCCAGAACCCCCCACCTAGGATCTTTATTATCAATTTCCACAATTTTTTCCTCTAAAACAGGTCTCTTATCATCATTCATGCCTATATCCTGATGGCATATTATAATATATTTGCCCTTCGCCTGTTGAAGAAATAGGTTTAGACCCCTATATGCATCTATTGAATTTCCAGTAGAATTGTCAATAATGAGGTATTCACAATCATCTTCTAAAAACCCTGCTTCAATACAAGAGTTTTTCATTTCATCATATTCTTTATGATCAGTGACTAAAGTACAGATGGAAAACTGATAGGAGTAATCAGTTTTTTCTTTGATTATAGATGATGGAAAAGCTGTTTTACCCATGATTACTCTTCTATTTTACTAAACTGCTGCATATTTACCAGTTTGCTGTACAGGCCTTCTTGGGCGATTAGCTGTTGGTGGTTTCCTTGCTCGATGATGCGGCCTTCTTCCAAGACCACGATTAGGTCGGCATTTTGGATGGTGCTCAGGCGGTGGGCGATGACTAAGGAGGTACGGTTTTTCATAAGCTTGTTTAGAGCGTCCTGCACCAGTTTTTCGGATTCAGTATCCAGTGCTGAGGTGGCCTCATCCAGTAGCATGATAGGAGGGTTTTTGAGTACGGCTCGGGCGATGCAGATCCGTTGTTTTTGACCTCCCGAGAGCTTCAGGCCTCGGTCCCCCATATTGGATTGGTAGCCTTCTTCCATCTGCATGATAAATTCGTGGGCATTGGCTATTCTGGCCGCAGCTTCCACTTCTTCCTGACTCGCATTTGGCGTACCAAAAGCTATATTATTATAAATGCTATCATTGAAGAGAATAGACTCTTGATTTACCATTCCCATCATACTCCGCAAGGAATCCATGGTGATGTGGGAGATATCCTTACCGTCCAGAAGCACTTGCCCCTCCTCAGGGTCAATAAATCGTGGCAGAAGATCCATCATTGTTGATTTTCCGCCTCCTGAGGGTCCTACTAAGGCCACCATTTTGCCTTTTGGGATACTTAAATTGATATCCTTAAGTACAGGTCTGCCCGGATAAGAAAAAGAGAGATTCTTGATGTCTATTTGGTCCTTAAATTCAGTGATATCCTGGGCGTCTTTAGCGTCGGTAATGGCTGGCTTCTCATCGATCAGATCTAATACCCGCTCTCCCGCAGCAAGACCAGAGTGAATAGAACTAAACGCATTCGTCAGCGCTTTTGCAGGGCGCATTACTTGGCTAAATAAGGCAATATAAGCGATGAAGTCCGAGGCGCTGAGCTCGGACTGATTATTGATGATCAACGATCCTCCATATAGTACTATTCCTGAAACCATGGACACGCCGAGAAATTCAGATACAGGAGAACTTAGTTGTTGTCTTTTGGCCATCCTCTTTCCTAGGTAAGAGAAGCGTACGTTTTCGTCATGAAACTTCCCCTTGATCATTTCGGTGGCATTAAAGGCCTTTATGATCTTAATGCCCGACAGCGCTTCATCCAGGTAGCTAATCATGACCCCATATAGATGCTGGGCTTGGGAAGCTTGGGCTTTTAGCCGCTTCACGATCTGGGCTATTACGAATGCTGATACTGGAATGACCAATAGGGAAAACACTGTGAGCTTATAGGAAATAGCAAAAAGCATAAAGATATAGGCAATCAACTGTAAAGGTTCCTTGAAGACCACCTGAAGTGTGCCAGTGACGGAGAACTGTACCACTTGGACGTCAGAGGAGATTTTGCTGATAATATCTCCCTTTCGCTGATTACTAAAATAGCCGACGTGCAGGTTCATTACATTATCAAAAACCGTCTTTCGCAAATTGAGTAAGGTGTGGATCCTTAGATTTTCCATCACCAGCTGACTGAAATACCGAAACAAATTGCCCAGCATAATTGAGAGGATGATGACTCCACAGACCATTTGCAGAGCTCCCAGACCACCATACTCCATTTTCACCTCGTGTGCATAATAATTCAGAAACCCGAAAACATCGGTCCAGCTTTCGGGCTTGAGGACCTCCTTCGCGTCGTTGGTATTAAATAATGTACTGAGTAAAGGGGCTAATAAGGCCAGATTTAGGGTGTTGAATATTACCCCCAAAAGAGTGAAAATAAGATAGGGAATGGCGAATTTCTCTATCGGTTTTGCAAATGATAATAATCTAAAATAGGTCTTCACAAGTATTAAAATTCTTTATTTGCCGGTCTCATGCCGGATAGGTACAGCGAAATATTCCGCAAAGTTACTATTTATATTTAGCCAGAGCCTAGAGATTTTCCTCTCTATTTTTGCTTCTTGCAGCTGAGGACTTTTTGTTGCCAGCTGGGTACTAGGTGGCGCTATATTAGTCCTTAATGGGATCGAAATAGCGCCTCTTGATTTCAAAAATACTTTTGGTTCTCGCTTTTCGAATCAATTGCACCTTGCTTTCATGAATAAGTGGTTTCTGCTGCCTATATAGTTGATAGGCGTGAAGGATCCACCATTTGCCCAGGAGGATTCGTGGGAGTATTTCTAGCAGTATGAGCTGAACTTTCCATAACTGCAGAGCTAAACCTTCCAGATGTATCTCCTGGAGGATGAATTTATTTCTATAAAGAATGGGGTAGAGCTTCTTTTTGCTATGATGACTTTTGGTGGTCGCACTGACCTCATGGTGGCAGATGGCTTTAGGATCATAATAGCACCTCCAGTCCATCCTCCAGGCACGAAAACTCAGGTCCACATCTTCCACATAGAAGGGGGAATAGAGCTCGTTAAAGCCGCCGAGCTCAAGTAGTTTTTTGCGATCTATCAATGCGTTGGCACCGGAAAGATAGGCAGTGGGCGCCCAGGATGTCGTCTTGGAGGGAGAATAAAACCGCGTGGCCTTGAACTTTATCCCTTGAAAGGCAAGCTTCCTAGCGGCATCCTCCGTTTTGCCATGGCTATTAAGGATCTGGCCCATCACCCCAAAAGTCATGGGATCCTCAAAATATTTCCATAAGCCGCCAAAATAATCCTTCTCCAAGGCTACATCTGAGTTTAGCAGCATGACCAAATCATATTTAGCAGCAGTAATCCCCAAATTGCAGCTTGCCGAAAATCCCATATTCGTCTCCTGAAGCATTATGGAGACCAATGGGTAAGCCTTCCTTATAAAATCAACCGACTCATCGCTTGAGGCATCATCCACCACGATTATTTCATAATCTATCCCCTCCGTCTCTAAAGCAGCAATGCAAGGAGGTAAATACTTCTCTAGCAGTTGGCGACCATTATAGTTGGGGATAATAACAGAAATACTATTTTTATGTGGCATTAAAACAGCGTGATTTTGAGTACAGATTGGTATCCAAACGATAATAGTTTTAAAAGTGAGACACCTAAATTCATTTTTTTTTATTCCAGGATAAAATTAAGACAATAGTTTTAGTCCACCTACCTGAAGCAAGGTTGATACTTGAGAAATTTATGAAAGAATACCTTCCTGGTGTACTGGAGGCCATTGTATTATTCGCCCCCTATAACTCTTCTGTCTTTAGCCTTTTAGATCTAACTGCCACCTAAGTCTCCGACTAGTTATAAGTAGGCATGTAAACATTCTCTTTTGTCTGAAAGGAACTTAGGGATAAGGGATGCTTTTAGAGGAGAAAAAAGGACCTGTACAATCTTAGAGAAAGAAAATTTTTAGAGTTTCATAGGCACAATTGAAGCCTTATACCGGCAGGGTGAAGAATAAGGATTCTTGCTGAATTTACCTCTGGGCTACAGCATATGAATTATGGAAAGCGGTAGAAGGCTTGCTAGCGAAGGATATTTACTAATTACTGACGTTTTTATTATATTCTTAGGCCTTGGAATACTATATATTTGAGCATCAAAATAATCGAAAGAAATAATGAGAAATAGGAATAGTGGATGGGTACTGATGATTTTTGTCATTCTAATCGCCTGCGAGTCGAAGTCCAGCGAAGAGAAAGCGTCTAAGGAGGATGCCATCGCCGGAAATCAGGAGGCTATATTTTCAGGAAATCCCATTTTTGAAGGCTGGTATGCAGATCCAGAAGGGATTATCTATGAGGACACCTATTGGGTTTACCCTACGTATTCGGATGATTACGAAAAGCAGGTGTTTATGGACTGCTTTTCTTCCAGGGATCTGGTTAACTGGACCAAGCATGAGCGGATAATAGATACCTCGGAGGTGAAGTGGGCTGAGAAAGCCATGTGGGCGCCCGGGGTGATCAAAAAAGAGGAGCACTATTATTTGTTTTTCGCGGCCAATGATGTGCATGAAGGAGAAATCGGTGGTATAGGAGTGGCGATAGCCGACCAGCCCCAAGGACCTTTTAAAGATCTACTAGGGAAGCCCTTGATCAATGAAATCGTCAATGGTGCCCAGCCAATAGACCAGTTTATCTTCCGGGATCAGGATGACAGCTATTATATGTATTATGGCGGCTGGGGGCATTGCAATATGGTGAAGTTGAACGATGATTTTACCGCAATCGTCCCCTTCGAGGATGGGGAGCTCTATAAAGAGGTGACACCTGAGGGATATGTCGAAGGGCCATTTATGTTTGTCCGAGATGGGAAATATTATTTTATGTGGTCGGAAGGTGGCTGGGGCGGCCCTGAGTATTCGGTTGCCTATGCGATTGCAGACAGTCCATTTGGGCCCTTTGTAAGAGAGGACCTTATCCTTCAGCAGGATGCCGATGTGGCTACCGGCGCGGGGCATCATTCCGTATTGGCGATTCCCGGTGCGGACGAATATTATATAGTCTATCACCGCAGACCTCTGGAGGAAACTCACCATAATCATCGGGCGACATGCATAGATAAGATGGAGTTTGACGCAGCAGGAAAAATCAAACCCGTCAGGATGACCTTCGAGGGAGTGGCCCCTAGGACAATAGAGTAAATAGTCGAAGACTTTCCCTGGAAATGTAGAATCCTAGGAGTTATTAATAGAGTTTTTTATTCCATAAAATCAGTATTCCCAAAAAATATGATCAAGAACTATATCAATACCATGACCCTCATAGGTCTGGTCGGCCTGATGGCAAGCTGCGCCAATAAAAATCAGCAAGGAGACCGCAAAGCTTCCATGGCAAGTGAGACTAGCCTGAGGACCTCAACAGTCTGGTCCAAGGAGAAGGCTCATGCATGGTATGCTGAGCAGCCTTGGCTGGTAGGGGCAAATTTTAATCCCAGTAATTCCATCAACCAATTGGAAATGTGGCAGGAAGAGACTTTTTCTCCTGAGCTTATAGATACTGAGCTGGGCTGGGCGGAGGAGATAGGGATGAACACCATGCGTGTTTACCTCCATGATTTGGCTTTTGAGGAAGATCCGGAGGGATTTCTTGGGCGTATGAACACCATGCTTGAGATTATGGATAGGCATAATATAAAGCCCTTATTTGTCTTTTTTGACTCTTGTTGGGATCCATTTGTGGAGGGGGGAGAGCAGAGATCCCCGCGCCCGCATGTTCATAATTCAGGCTGGGTGCAGAGTCCTGGTTACCATGCGCTAGCGGACTCCAGTCAGTATCCACGGTTGGAGAAATATGTGAAGGCCGTGGTGGGAGAGTTTGCATCTGATGATAGGATTTTGGGCTGGGATATGTGGAACGAACCGGATAATGACACCGGCGTATCGTATCGCGAAAAGGATCATCCCAATAAGGTGGACTATGTCCTTCCTTTGATGCAGCAAGCTTTTGCCTGGGCTCGATCACAGGCTCCTTCCCAGCCTTTGACCTCCGGCGTCTGGATTGGCGACTGGTCTTCAGAGGCGGCGATGAGCCCTCTTCAAGTGGCTCAGCTTCACCTTTCGGATATTATTTCTTTTCATAATTATGATGGCCCTGAGGAATTCCAGAAACGAATCGACTGGCTGAAACGATACGATCGCCCCTTGATCTGTACAGAATATATGGCGAGGCCAAACGGCAGCACCTTTGAGGGGTTCTTGCCTATCGCCAAAGCGGAGAATATCGGCATGTTCAACTGGGGCTTGGTGGATGGAAAAACCCAAACGAAATATCCGTGGGACAGTTGGGAGAAGGAATATACCGCGGAGCCGGAGCTTTGGTTTCATGAGGTTTTCCATACCGACGGCCGTCCGTATAAGAAATCCGAAACAGACCTGATCAAATCCCTGACAGGAAGATGATAGTTGCGATCAGTATTTAGTCGAGAACTCCACAGGTAAAGGCTATGCCGTAGCTGACCGCTGATCCTAGAATAATGCAAATGCCTTACCGTTCAAAAATTATTGCAGCCAGTTACAAAGGGAAATGAAGATGATCATGAAATAATTTATAAGTTCGAAGATTATGTTTTGATGATTCCTGTTTAGTTATAACATTCTTTTCCATAAGCAAACCTATGAATAGTACCCTTCCATCTACCGGCCTTCTAAAGACCAAGCAGCATTTTGAAATATTGGATGGGCTAAGGGGGCTCGCGGCGCTGGTGATAGTGATCTTTCATTTTATGGAAATCATCATTCCTGATTTTCATGATAATATAGTAGCCCATGGATATTTGGCGGTAGATTTTTTCTTTTGCCTATCCGGTTTTGTGATCGCCTATGCTTACGATAATAGAATAGAAAAAATTGGCATTATTTCCTTTCTGAAGCTTCGTTTGATCCGCTTACATCCCTTGGTCGTAATAGGTGCCATTATTGGATTAGTGGTGTATGTGTTTGATCCCTTTGTATCTTTGTCTAGCCATTATAGTGTGGGACAAAACATCTGGTTGTTTCTTTCGGCTTCACTGATGATACCTTATCCTATTGTAGAGGAGAGGTTTTTCAATTTATTTCATCTCAACCCACCCACATGGTCACTTTTCTGGGAATATGTAGCCAATATTGTCTATGCGCTTATTTTATTCAGGATTCGCCCCAAATTATTAGGACTTCTTACGGGCATAGCCGGTGGGTTACTTTGCTATGCGGCTTACCATTATGGAAACCTTAGTGCGGGCTGGGGAGGGCATAATTATTGGGGCGGAGGAGCTCGGATATTTTTCTCCTTTTTGGCAGGAATGCTAGTCTTTAGACTCGGATGGATCATCAAATCACCTCTGGGATTCAAGGCCCTGGGCGTACTCTTATTAACTGCTTTGATGTTTCCCTTTGCTGAATCCATCAACTGGATAGTGGAGCCAATCATCATCATCTTCTATTTCCCCTTACTGGTGGCTTTGGGAGCAGGGGCGCAGATGGCCGCTTCCGATAAGAAGCTATGCGTGTTTTCTGGTGAGATCTCTTATCCACTTTATATGGTGCATTACCCTTTTATATGGTTGTTTTTTAGTTACCTGGAAAAATACTCACCAGCCTTCCAGGAGCAGGTGCTGATCATGTGTGTGGGTACGCCCCTTTTGGTAGGGCTGGCTTATTTGGTGATGCGCTATTTGGATATTCCAATTAGAAATTACTTCAAGAATAAGATGAAGGAATCCGCCGCTATGCGGCAAAAAGCCTAAGGGCAAAAACTAAGAATCATCGGTTTTTGAAAGGCAGCAGCCTCCCTCATAAGCCAGTTTTGTGATTTTTCGTTTTTTTTCTACACCTTTAGGGTGTAATTACCCTCGTTTAATTGAATTTATGCCTTCTACCAAATTTCATCAGCCCGAAAACATTAGCATAGAGCAGCTTGTCAATGGAAATGAGCAGGCTTTTTCGATGATTTTTGCAGAATATTCGCCACAAGTATATTATATAGGAATAAAATACCTGAAGTCTGAGGATCTGGCAAATGACGTGGTACAGGATACTTTTCTGAAACTTTGGAATTATAGAACTCATATCGATACTTCCAAGCCCATCAAGCCCCTGATTGTTACTTTCGCGAAGCGCGTGATCTTAAATATGATTCGTGATGAAAAGCGAAAAATACTAAAGCATGTAGAGATCCTCGCGCGGAAGGACGCTAGCTCAAACCTTACGGAAGACGAGGTGCTATTTAATGAAACCAATAAAGTGTACCAGGAAGCTATAAAATCCCTGCCAGAAAAGAGGAAGGCGGTATTCTTAATGAAGACCATGCAGGGGCTGAGCAATGAAGAGGTTGCTGAAGAGCTAGGCTTATCTGTCAACACTGTAAAATCACATTATACCAAAGGCCTAAAAACAGTCCAGGATTTTGTGTCCAAATATTACGGGCTTATCGCAGTCGCTATCGTCAGCTCGGAAACCTTATAATTTATAGTACAGCTCTTGTTTGGTGAAGATAGAGTGTCTTTGCCTCTGGCAATTCTTACTTCTCCCCAAACGATCAGATTGCTCTCCACTATAGGCGATTACAACCCCCTAATGCAGCCTCCTTATTAATGGGGCTTATCAATTCCATCTGCTTATATAATTGTCGAAAAGCAATAGCTTTGCTCTCTTTTTCTTCGAACTACTAAGACTTCATCAGTTTAGCCTACTCCCCAAAGCTATTTGCGAAGGGGGAAATAAGGCTTTGTTTTTAATGATTAATGTATTGATTAATAGTTCATTAAGTTAAGGGGGGAAAAGGGGGATCAGCTAAGTTGCCTTCCTGTATTATCATTTCTTTATTTTTTTTTTCACATAGGGGTAATACCGTATATGGGTTCAGGTGTATTCTTTTCAAACAAGCACCATAAATGAACCGACCTGACGAAGATTTGCTGGCAAAGTACTTTGACAACCTCCTTGATGCAAGGAAGGCAGGGGAAGTACTGGACTGGCTATCTACTGCTGAAGGCCAGCGCTACCTAGATAAGGAATTGGAAAAGGATTTTTCTTCTCTTGACCGGGCTCATAAGCTCCTCCTTAAGCCGAGACTTACCGCAGAGGATATTTTGAGAGCAGCAGAGCCCTCTCGCAGCCAGCCCATAATGAATCCAAAACCAAGACCTATGCAACAGTGGCGCATAGCCGCATCGATCATTTTTATGGTCTGCCTAATGGGAGCCTTGGCTTATTTCCTTTCCGGATGGAATAATTATGAAGAGTATCATACGGCATATGCAGAATCTGCGGAGGTAGCACTTCCTGATGGATCCACTGTTCATATGAGTGGAAACAGTCATTTGAGATTTAGGCCAAACTGGAAGGCGGATGAGCCCCGAGAAATTTGGTTTGAGGGGGAGGGGTATTTCACTATCCAAAAGAAAGCTGCCGCCAATCGCTTTACTGTGCATACGGACCGCAATTTTGAGGTGCAGGTGCTGGGGACCACCTTTACGGTGACCGCAAGGCCGAGTACTTCGAGGGTGGTGCTGGAGACAGGCTCCATCGCACTCAATGTGGCTGGAGCAGCAGGAAATGACCAGATCATGATGAAGCCAGGGGAATTGGTGGAGATGGACCTTCAGCATGATTTATTGATCAAGAAAGAGGTGGCCCCAGAACACTATACCAGCCGTAGGAATGACGAACTGGTTTTCTCCAAAACGCCACTAAAGGAAATTATTAGAATCTTAAAGGATGACTATGGCTTCACAGTCATAGTCAATAACGAGGAGATTTTGGAGGAGAAATTTACAGGTGTGGTGCCTTCCAAGAATGTGGAGACGCTATTAGAGGGATTAAGCTCACTGCTGGATGTCGAGATCGTCCGGGAGAAGAATATTATAAAATTGATTCAGTAACCATTAAAGCCATAAAACTATGAAAGTAAAGTTTTTACCGATTTTGGGCTGTTTGTTGATAGGGAATTTAGGGACGGCCGTAGCTTCACCGCAGGCATTGCTATCCTATAATGACCAGGTAAACGCAGCACCATCCACCACCGGCCGCTCGGTGACCTTAAGCAGCTTGCTGCAGCAGGTAGAGGGTGAGTTTGGGGTTTCGTTTTTATATAAGGACAAAATTGGAACTGCCGCGGTGCTGACAGATGACTCCCAGATGGAAGGCCGGAGCCTTGGAGAGGTGCTGAAGGGCATTCACTCTACTAATCCTCAGGTGGTATTTAAGAGAATAAAGGATAATTTCTATACCGTAAAAGTGGAGGAAAGTCCCGCAGCGATGAGCTCCCCGACCCTGATGCGCAGCACATCCAGCAGGGCTATAGCGACGGTGAAGGCGGCGAGGGAGGTAAGTGGTGAAGTGCGAACTGCCGATGGAGAGACCCTCCCAGGGGTAAGTCTTATGATCAAGGGGACCACCAAGGGTACCGTGACAGATCTGGATGGGCGATTTTCCCTATCTGTTCCTGAGGGGCCAGTCACTTTGGTAGTCTCATTTGTAGGCTATAAGAAAAAGGAAATTGCCCTTTCGGCAGATCAGCGACAAGTGGCCATAGTCATGGACAATGATGTGCAATCTCTGGATGAAGTGGTCGTGGTCGCCTATGGTGAGCAGACCAGAGCCTCATTTACCGGCTCTGCAGTGGATGTAAATATGGACAAGGTCCAGGGAGCGCCACGAGCTTCTTTTCAGGAAAGTTTACAAGGAAATATCGCTGGGGTACAGTCCGCAGCGCCTTCCGGACAGCCAGGATATGCCCCCAATATCCGTATCCGTGGGGTAGGATCTATTAATGCCAGCTCGGATCCCTTATATGTGATAGATGGGATTCCAGTGGTAGCGGGGAATATCTCCCAGATCGCCACCAGCTCCAATACCATCGCTGGGCTAAATCCAAATGATATAGCCTCCATGACGGTGCTAAAAGATGCCTCAGCCACTTCCATTTATGGGTCAAGAGGAGCCAATGGGGTCATCCTAATCACCACAAAGCAAGGGAAGTCTGGCAAAACAAAGTTTGATGTCAGCATGCAGCGAGGAACCTCCCAAGTATTATTAGATGATAGAAATAGACCACTTACCACCCCGGAGCTTGCCGAACTATTGGTAGAATCCCGAGTGAATACTGGAGAATCGCAGCAGCTCGCAGAAGAATATATCTACAGCAGAATCGACGAAAATATCAATACCAATTGGTTTGATGTCATCACCCGTGATGGGACCTATCAGCAATATTATATCAGTGCTTCCGGAGGAAATGAAAAAACGAATTTCTATAGCTCCATCGGTTATTATGACCAGCAGGCGCCTGTAATTGGGATAGACTACGAAAAACTTAATGGTAAGGTGAATGTGCGCCATTCTGCCACCGATAAGCTTACCCTAGACCTCGGGCTGGCAGCAAATACCCAGCTGCTACATACCAATAGCGAAGCAGGAAGCGCCAATAATCCCATCAGAAGTATGTTCCGAGAGGTCCCTTGGGAGCCCGTATATAATGAAGATGGAAGCTATAATACAGATATTCTCCTTACCTATAATCCTGTGGGACTGGTCAATGAGAATATCCGGGAAACCAAACTTTATAACGCCTTAGGAAATGTGGGCGTGAAGTACGATATCCTCAATGACTTCTCCTTTGAGACCAAAGCGTCATTGGATTTTAACCTGGCTGATGAATTTCAATATGACAATCCCTACTTCGGCGAAGGTCGAAATGATGGAGGCCGTGGTCGTGCTTATACCAATATGGTAGTCAACTGGAATGTGACCAACCTACTGAAATACCGATGGATTATGGATGATAAAAACACCATCAACTTTACCCTAGGTCAGGAAGCGCAGAAAATCTCCGCTAACTCCGTATTTGCTTATGCTAGCAATTATGGAGCGCCAGGCTTGACCACCCTAGCCAATGCCTCGGTAAAAAGAGACGCTTCTTCGGAAAAGACTGCCTCTTCCATTACTTCTTATTTCTTAAGCGCCAACTACTCTTATACCGATCGATATTACCTCAATGTGACGGGCAGAAGAGATGGGTCCTCCCGCTTTGGCTCCTCCGTAAGGTATGCTAATTTCGGCTCTGTGGGCTTAGGTTGGAATATCCATAAGGAAGCTTTTATGGAATCCAGCTGGGTGGATGAACTCAAACTGAGAGCCAGTTATGGGATCAATGGTAACCAGGGGATTGGAGATTTCGAATCCCGGGGTCTGTATAATACAGGAAACGACTATAATGGTTCACCAGGGTATGCTTACTCTCAGCAGTCCAATCCATTTTTGACCTGGGAGAAGAATAAGCCGATGAACATAGGCTTGGATTTTAGAATTGTAAAGTCGATTTCGGGTACCATTGAGTATTATAACCGAGTGACTTCAGACCTGCTGCTGAATGTGCCCATCTCTGGCACCAATGGCATCACCAGCTATATGGCCAATATTGGCGAGATGCAAAACCGCGGTTGGGAGCTGAGCTTAAGTTCTGTCAATATCGACCAGCCAGAAGGCTTGTTTTGGAGTACAGATCTGAACCTGACCACCAACAAGAATGAGATCCTACAGCTAAATAATGATGAGCAGATCATAGAAGGTCAATATATCCGAAGAGAGGGAGGCGACTATTATAGCTTCTATATGCCTGGCTATGCAGGAGTGGATGCCGCAAATGGTGATGCCCTGTGGTTTACCGATGCCAGCGAAACGGAGACCACCAATGATTATAAACTGGCGGATCCTTATGAGCAAGGCAGTGCTCTGCCAAAGTTCTTTGCTGGCCTGACCAATAATTTTGCCTACAAAAATTTCAATTTGTCCTTCCTCTTTTACCTCAATTATGGTAATAAGGTTTATGACTATTGGGGAAGATACCTGGCGAGTGATGGCAGTGCGGAGTTGAATGATCGAGGCAATATGAGCCGTAAGATTTACGATAGAAGATGGCAGGAGCCAGGAGATGTGACGGATGTGCCCAAGATGGTCTGGGGCAATACTCAGTCTGGTAGCAGCGCTCAGCACTCCACCAGATTCTTATACGATGGCACTTATATCAGACTGCGAGATATCACCCTTTCATATAACCTTCCGAGCGCAGTGCTGAGCAAACTCAAGATCAGCAATGCTAAAATCTACCTTCGTGGCAATAATGTATGGACTTGGGTGAAAGACAAAAACCTGGAATCTGACCCAGAAGTGGGCATCGCAGGGATGACTGATTTACGTATCCCGACCTCCAGACAGTATTTATTGGGTATTGATTTCTCCTTTTAATTCTTGACCTATCATGAAAAAACTAACAATATATCTTTTGGCAGGATCGCTTACCGTGGCTGGATTTTCTGGTTGCAGTGAGTCATTCCTGGAGATCCAACCGGAACAAAGTGTGGCCACCGAAACAGCGGTAACCGATGTAAAAACCTTGCAAACCGCCCTTAATGGGGTGTACAGCAAATTGCAACAAAACGGCTATTATGGAAGGACGGCGTATGTCATCCCCGAGCTGATGGCTGATAACCTATTCCTGAGTTTGCGGAATACTGGCAGGTACCTGGATTATAATAATTTCGTGGTTCGTGAGCAGGATTCCTATGCGGATGATCTGTGGAATGCTGGCTATGAAGTCATCATCAATGCCAGCCGTGCCATCCAGGGGGGAGAGCAGCTTTCGCTCGCTGGAGACCAGCTGGCAGAGGCCAATCAAATGGTAGGAGAGGCTTACGCCTTAAGAGCCCTGGCCCTTTTTGACCTGACACGCTTCTTCGGTCAATCGTATAATTTTACCGCGGATGCCAGTCATCCAGGGGTTCCGGCGATTGCAAGCATCGGCGATGATCCTATTTCTCCAGCTAGAAATACCGTAAAGCAAGACTATGACCTGATCATCTCTGATCTCAGCAAGGCCCTTAGTCTGATGAATAAACAAACGGCCCAGGGTACATTTTCCATAAATTCCGCAAAGGCACTGCTGTCAAGGGTGTACCTCTATACCGAGCAGAATGAACTGGCTGCCCAGTACGCCACTGAGGTGATCGAAAGCGGGAGGTATTCCTTATTGGATGCCGCTAGTTATAGCTCGCTTTGGGCAGATGACTTTAGCCAGGAGGTGCTCTTTGAGATCGTCTATTCCGTCGTGGACAACGAGGGAAGTAATAGCTTGGGCCATTTCTTTGCGCTAGCAGGATATGCGGATGCGCTGGCTACGGAGAGCTTATATGCGCTATATGAGGAGTCTGATTCCCGCAAAACCGCCATTCTCAGGACTGCAAAACAGGGAGCAGAATCCAATGCTTTGGTGATTAATAAATTTCCTGAAGGAGCATTGGAGACTGATAATATCAAGATTATTCGATTAGCCGAGCTGTACCTCAACCGCGCTGAGGCATATGCCAAAACCAGTCAGGAAGCGCTGGCACTTGCTGATCTTAATCTGCTGGCGCAAATGCGGGATCCTCAGGCAGAGGTAATCTCCCTTCAAGGAGAGGCCTTATTGGATAGAATATTAGAGGAAAGACGAAAAGAGCTGGCATTTGAAGGCCATCGCTTATTTGACCTTAGCAGAAATAAAAGAGGAGTGACCATTGATCAAGGTGATGCAGTGATCCAGGCGGCCTATCCAAACGATAGGTTTATCCTGCCCATTCCGCTGAATGAACTGAATGCAAACCCAAATATTAATGATCAAAATCCTGGGTATTAAGCTCAGGTGTTAGGTGATAATCGGGGGGATCCATTGGGTTTCCCCAGTTTTTTATTCTCCTGATTAAGTGATTGTAAATCAGTTAAATGTATCTAAATTGATCAGTGTAATACCATGATTTTGTGGAGTACACGAATTTTATTTGCCACGTAAGTGGCTGATACTAATCGATATCACTACTGGCTATCAGCTGGGAAAAGGGTATCCACTAAGCCTGTCGGACCTTATAAATAGAAAGTAAGCATGAAAAGACACCTATATCAGTCCCTTCTATTGGTTATTGCAGGCCTCTGTATAGGTCTGTATTCCTGTACTACCCCTGCTCCCGTGGTGGCGAAGGAGGGTTCGGAGATGAGAGTCTCATTGGATAGCTTGTTTAACTACCTCTATGCCCAGCAGATGTTTAATGGTGCCGTGGCGGTGGTACATGAGGGTGAATTAATTTTTTCTTCTGCCTATGGCTTAGCCAATGTGGAAACGGAAGAAAACTGGACGCTTCGTACCTCGATGGAGGTGGCTTCCGTGTCCAAGCAGTTTACGGCATCGGCCATTATGCTGTTGCAGCAGAATGGGAAGTTGAGCGTGAGCGATGACGTCAAGGCTTATTTGCCAAATGGTTTTCCTTATGAAGGGCTGACCATCGAGCATTTGCTGAGTCATACTGGTGGATTGCCTGATTATACCAATTATTTTAAGGAGCACTGGCCGGCGGATCAGTTCGCTACCAATGCTGATATTGTGGCGTATTTTATCCAGGAGAAGCCGGCGGCAAAGTTTGCGCCAGGCACTGATTACGATTATAGTAATACGGGTTATTTATTGCTGGCAGAGATAGTGGAGGCGGCATCGGGCATGAGCCTGGATCAGTACTTGGAGTCAGTGCTTTTCAGGCCCTTTCATCTCAAGTCTGCTGGATTTTACCTGCGATCTGAGATTTACTCCATGAAGGATTATGCGCCGTCCTTTATGTGGTCGAGTGATTCTTGTGAGTATATCAGGCCGGAAAATTTACCCGACAAGAGTTATTATTATTTCCTGAGTGGCCGTTTTGGACCTGGAAGACTATCCATGAGCGTGGAGGATTTGCTGAAATGGGACCGACTGCTGTATGGTGATAAGTTTCTTTCTGCATCCACCAAGGAAGCGATGTTTAGCCCGGTAGAATTCGAAGGGGTGGAAACTGACTATGGCTATGGATTGCATAATTATGAAGATGAAAAAGTAGGATCAGTGAGTTATCATACGGGTAGTTGGGCTGGGAATCTCAGTTATATCAAACGATTTAGGGATATCAAAAGCACTGTGGTTTTGCTCAATAATACGTATAGCCCTTATATGAAGGAGATTAGGGAAGCCGTGGACGATATCGTCACCGGTCGCCGCCCCGCAGTCATAAAACCCTACCTGCAGCAGGAGTTTACCCATCTTTTTTGTTCTCCGGATTTCGATGCTAATGCCTGGCTGGAAGGCTTAGATTTGGAGAAATATACTTATAAATCAGAAGAGCTTGAGGCTATTCGATCGGCCATAAAAAAATAAAATACTATGAAAAAGATTCTATTTCCCCTCAGTCTCCTGAGCGCTATGCTGGCCACCGCTTGTGGCCATAGCCAAGACACGGAACAGGCAAAATCAGCTGCTAATAAGGATTTGATGCCTATTGAGCAGGCCATATTAGAGGATAAGGATAATTTCTACTATATAGATTTCGACACTTATCCAGCCCTGCAGAAGACCCTTCCCATTGGGGTGTTTGACTCGGGTACGGGTGGGCTTACTGTGCTGGATGCTTTGGTGAGATTTGATGAATACCAAGAGAAAACAGGCACTAAAGGCGCAGATGGATTACCGGATTTTAATGGTGAAGAATTTATTTATTTGGCCGATCAGGCCAATATGCCCTATGGCAATTATTCCAGTGAGGATAAAACAGACCTGCTCGTGGAGCATATCCTCAAGGATACACAATTTATGCTTGCGCAGAAATACTATGCCAGCGCAAGCGACCCAAGTCCTAAAACCACGAAACGGCAGGTCAAAACCCTAGTCATCGCCTGCAATACAGCCACGGCTTATGGCAAGGAGCTGATAGATGAATTTATCCAAAAGGCGGGAATCGACCTGAAGGTGATCGGGGTGATCGATGCTGGAGCTCGTGGGGCTTTGCAGAAATTCCAAAAGGACGAGGATGGGAGTATAGGAGTGATGGCCACCGTGGGGACTGTGGCTTCCAAAGGCTATGAAAATACCCTATTGAGAATTAAGAAGGAGCTGGGCTATACAGGTCAGATCAATATATACAATCAAGGAGGCCATGGAATCGCTGAGGCGGTGGATGAGGAGCCGGATTTTATAGACCGTAATGCCCGCCAGCCCCGGGATGATTATCGTGGTCCCTCCCTTCAAAACTCAGCATATCAAATCGATAAAACGCTGATGGACATCTATAACTTCGATTTTGACCATGGCAAGATGCTTTGTGATTCCAGGAATACGGATGATTGTACCGTGCTCCAGATCAATGACTCGGAGAATTATGTGCGCTACCATCTGGTATCCTTGATGGAGCAGATGCGGAAGGATCCTAAGGCCTTACCGCTAAAAGCAATCGTTTTGGGATGCACACATTATCCCTATCTCAGCACGGACATCGATCTCGTATTGAAGGAATTATATAATTATAAGCGGGAGGGATCTTATATCTATCGGGAGCTGATGCAGGAGGAAGTGGCCATCATTGATCCTGCGGTGAATGTGGCGCAGGAGCTGTATGCTTATATGAGAGACAAAAAACTCTTTAACCCTTCGGGCAATATCAATAATAGTAGGTTTTATATTAGTGTCCCCAATCCCGACAATGCTGAGGTGGAGATAGATGAGCAGGATCGCTTTCCTTATGCCTATAAATATGGCCGCTCCGCAGGGGAGATTCAGGAGTATGTAAAGGTGGTGCCTTTTTCAAAAAGCAATATCCCAGCAGAAACCATAGAAAGATTTGCAGCCACTATCCCTTCTACCTTTCACCTGATCCCAGGACTTGATAAAAAATAAATGATGCATAGGATTATGAATAATAGCCTCCTGAGCCTTGACCGGGTTCTTCATCTCGCAGTATTTTCTTATCTGATATTAATGGTTTCCTGTAAGCCAAGGGTGGAAGTGGATGTGTTTATTCATGGAGGTTTGGTGTTGGATGGAAGCGAGGCTCCCGCCAAAAGGATGGATATTGGGATCACTGGTGAGCGCATAAGCTATATAGGAGCTCCAGGTTCAGCTACTATTATAGCGAAGGAGTCCATTGATATTAATGGGTTATACCTGGCGCCAGGCTTTATAGATCCTCATACGCATGTGGATCGCGAACTCTCAGAGGAGGCGACCAAGTCCAATACTCGGTACCTAAAGCAGGGAGTCACGACTGTCTTTGCGGGAAATGATGGAGGCAGCCCAATGCCTATAAAGCGGAAGCTGGATGACTGGGAGCGCACAGGGATTGGCACCAATGCTGCCTTGCTGGTGGGGCATGGGTCGGTACGCCGTGTGGTGATGGGCATGAAAGGAGAGGAGGCCAATGAGCAGGAATTGGAAGAAATGAAAGAGGTGGTGGCAAAAGCGATGAAGGAGGGAGCTTTCGGGATTTCTACGGGGCTATTTTATGCTCCGGGAAGCTTTGCCTCAATGGGGGAGGTGGTCGCACTGTCCACGGTCGTGGCTGAGCATAATGGCATTTATGATACTCATATGAGGGATGAAGGGTCCTATAATATAGGCTTACTTAATGCGGTGCGGGAGACGATCTCCATTGGGGAAGAGTCGGGCGTGGATGTCCATATTTCCCATATCAAATGCCTGGGGACCGATGTATGGGATGAGAGCCCTGAGGTCATCCGCATCATCGAAGCAGCCAGAAGCAAAGGGATTAAGGTAACAGCAAATCAGTATCCGTATTTAGCGTCCAGAACCACTCTTAAGGCGGCTTTGGTGCCTCGCTGGGCGGAAGATGGCGGCTATGAGGAGATGCTGCGGCGATTTGATGAACCCAGCCTAAGAGATACCTTATATAATGGCATTTTGGAAAACCTACGCAAGCGTGGGGGACCAGAATCATTGATTTTTTCGGATGCCCGGGATCAGGAATTGATTGGCCAAAGTCTGGGCGAAATGGCCAGTAAAATGAATCAGGATATCCCCGGTACAGTGATGGATATATTGAGAAAGGACGGGAGTATCCAGGTGATTTCTTATAATATGAAAGAGTCCGACCTGGATAGGTTTATGCAGCAGCCTTGGGTGATGACAGGCTCAGATGGTGGAGCAGGCCATCCTCGGCAATTTGGGACTTTCCCTCGCAAAATCCACGAATATGTAATGAATCGTAAGGTGATCGATCTCCCCATGATGGTACATCGATCCTCAGGGCTTACTGCCAGCACTTTCCATGTGGCCGAAAGAGGCTTTATCAAAGTGGGATATTATGCAGATCTTATCGCCTTTGACCCCAAAAAAGTCCGGGATATGGCCACCTTTGATGCTCCTTATGAGGAGGCGGAAGGAATGAGTTTTGTTTGGGTCAATGGTAGGCTGGCGATTGATCATGGTGAATATACAGGAGCCTTGGCGGGAAAGGCCCTGAAACATAAATAATAATTTAGCCGCTGAACAAGGGCTAAAAATGACTGAGTCAAATAACGGAATCGGTTGCAATTCTGTATTTTTATTATTGAATATGGAATTTTTAAATATTTTTATTGAAATATTTGTAAGGTAATGAATCCTTCCTTACATTTGAATTATAATAAGAAAGTGAAACACATAAGGTGGACACTTCAGATACTGTAGGATGATGAAATTGGCAGACATGCCCCCCTGTCTCGGGGGTGGGGATCTGGGATAAAGCAAATATCGAGCTCGTGTTTTGCCTAACTGCCCTGTGGAGGTTCGAGTCCTTCTCCTACAGCAGGTTATTTTGGGTTTATTGTTAATTGACTAAAGCTATGGATTGTTTTCATAGCTTTTTTTCGTTTATACCCTTTTGAAACTAAGTATTGTCCCTTCTCAAATCCGCCAGATTACCTATATA
>NZ_KB890754.1:486856-512223 GCF_000373245.1 Echinicola pacifica DSM 19836 | reverse complement strand
GACTCCAAGAGACATAAGCAAGAGTCCTAAGATTAAATTATATGTCTCGTCAGTCATTAATTGATTTGTAAGTCAACTTGCTTCCTATAATTTTTAACTGTAACCCTACAGTGTCTTGNTTATTAGAAAAAAGCATTATTCTATTTTCATTTTCTTGAATGCCGAATTCGTAAAACTTTTCTACACCCCTTCCCAATCTAGTATTTTGAAAATAAATCGTATCTCCACCTATTGTAAATTCCCCCTTAGTCATCGATGTGCCAAAGCAGATGTTGCTAAAGGTAAATCCGTTGTTTTCTTTAAGTTTGAGGGTAACCGTACAATTTGCTACACCTTCTCTCTGAGCCACTAAAATATCCTTACTTTCAAATTTCTTAAAATTCACAATCCCGAATGGCATGAAAACTGTCAAGATGAGAACTAAGACTAAAACACTAGCCGTCAAATTTCTTTCTCTTTTTTTAAATCGTTCTTTACCGGCATAAAAGAGCTGTATAACCAAAATAATTGTTAGCCCGATAAACGTCAGAAATAGAATAATGGAAAAAATAATGGCATAGAAGCCAAGGTCATCTGTCCATAAATCTCTTGTGTTGACTAAAAGGAAGAAACCAACTGCAATTCCAATTATCAACTTGCTTCTTGTTTGCATTTGTGTTTTTTAAGCTGAACGCCTACGGTCTCGGCTATGAGTAGTTGCGTGGTTTAGCACTTAACTTGCAAATACACACCAAACTGAAAATCCGCGAGGGTTTTCAGAAGTAGGCGAGAACTAGCAATTACTTATAGCCATTGTTGGGCTTAGTTTTTTATTTATTCATTAATTTTTCCGCTAATTCTTTTAAATTGGCAACCCTTTTCTCTAAAAACTCGTCATAATCCAATTCGTCAAATTCTTCTGGAATTAGTGCGCTTTTTAAGTATTCACTTCTACTAGTGTCTGAAATTAATTTGCCATAGTCATTTGGGGATTTGTCACTTATGGTGTTGTTGTCTGAGCGTGTTAAAAAACAAAAATTAGCAAGACAATTAATTTCTTTTCTTTCGCGACCTAAACGCTCTAAATGTTTTTTTGGAAATATGTGATGATATTCGTGCTTACTGCCATTCTTTAATACCTTGTCTAAGTCAATTTTAGCACCACTTAGCAATGATTTTGGTGATATGGTGTTTAACATTGAAATTAACGTTTTTGAATTTGCATTATTACTAGAGAAACTACTTTTGTCAAAATCAAATTTTATGTCAGTTTCAGGAAATTTGAATGCATAATTTTCATCATTTCTTAGGCTTAATAATTCTTTTATATCAAAGGCTTGCCTATCGTTCACACCTGCTGAGAAACGCCTAGTAAACAGTGACCGCCAGAACCAAATAGAAATTTTATCCTTTTGTAGAGAAGTATAGTTAAGACCATCAGCTCTTGTTGTAGCAAAAAAAACGCTTAAAGGAACAATTATCCCTGGAAAAGGAAGCATTTTATAATGCTTAATGTTAAGTTCTCTTTTGAGAAAATCTATTGCTCCAATAATACCATTTCTTATCTTAATAAAGTTGGCTCTTATTTCATCACCTGACAAATCCAAAACAGTTTTTGGTGAAGTATTACCTTTTATTATTCCAGCAGTCACTCTCAATTGAAGGTCTCTATCTTTGGTTAAGTCCTCGTAACCGTGTTCTGCTATTTCTTCTTGTAATTCATCAAACTTTTCAACCAAATCAAAACTTTCAGACCAACTCCAAGCCGATAATAGCTCAAAAACATTAAGTTCTGTTCCTGCTCGGTTAATTCTTTCGAAAACTATTGCAACATTATTTAAATCTTCAGTTTCAAAAACAATGTCTGGAATTATATATGTGAGAAATCTACGTTGAACTTGGTCAATTTTTATTTGATTTTCTGGTGTTAAACTACTTGTGGCTTTTCGATATTCTACAGAGTCAAAAAAAGTTGAAACAGGAAAATGCCTTTCAGTATCAACTTCATTATCGTCTAAAGCTAAGAAGGCAGATTCTTGTATGGATTCATTAGATTTCAAATCAAAGTATATATCTACCCATTCATTTGAATTTGGTGTTAAAGTTGTTTGAAAAACGCTAAAAAGACTTGTTAATCTTTGTTGACCATCTAACACATAGTTAACTGGATAATCTTTTCGCGGCTCAGGTAATTCAAAATATCCTAGATTTTTCTCAGTCGTCAATTTTTTGTCTGTTTTCCATAGAATGATTGTTCCAATCGGAAATTCTTTATAGATACTGTCTAAAAGAAAAGCAACTTGGTCTGGTTCCCAGACAAAATTTCTTTGGAATGCAGGTATTCTAATATCTCCAGAACCTATCCTTTCTATTACTTTTGCTATTGTTAATGTTTCTGCCATAATATTTTTTCAAATTAAGCCCAACGGTTAGTATATGAAAAGTAGGCGATTTCGAAGCACAAAACTTTCGGTTAAGCACAAATTTTGATACGAGTCTAAACCCTTGATTTTATTACTATTTCGCCTATTTTTTATAAACATTGTTACTTGCTGGCTTTTATTTCATTCAGTTCAATCTGATGATTCAGATTTGTTATTGGTCAGTTTTTTAATGAATATGTTATTCCGATTTTTTGCTCTATCGAGAAGTGTTGAATATTTAACAACCTCTGTGTAAAGCGAACCATCTTTTCCTTCATTACTAAACATCCCAGCAATAGTTTTAGATGGTCTAAATAAATAATCAAAATTATAGGCGTTTTTGAAATCAGCATCATAAGCTCTCACGTCGTTTGGTTCAATTTTTTCTCCAATTAGATATCCGTAAAACGTGGTTAACTTCATTTCAGGTTTTGAAAAATTTCTTAACAGAGTTGCATAATTGTTTATTTGATTTAAATGCTGAGATACGCTTACATCTGGATTTTTGAACTCAATTATTATACATTTCTCTTCTTGTGGAAATAAAAGAATATCTGGTCTTTTATCAAGTCTTTTTTCACCAATTGAAGTTATAAAGTGCTTTTCTTCTGCGGAAAGGTCTTCACGGATAATATTTTCTCCTTTAAATTTAATCTCAGATAATTGAAATTCCGAAATACCTTGAAAGTATATGAAATCCTCGTTTATAATCCACAAGTCACTTTTTTCTGGTGTTGTAGTATTCTGTTGAAAAATTAAATTATGCAACAATGCTTCGTCTTTGTTTCTCGAACCATCTTCTTGAACAGTTAATTTTTTGTTTAATATTAATGAAAATAGTTCAAGGACAAGTTTTCTACGAGCAACATAATGAGTTAATTCAGCTTTATTTTGTTGAGGAATTACTCGAACTATTCTATATATTTCAGTATCTAATGTGTTTGAATAATCATCTGACGTAGTATCTAAATAGTTCAATCTGTCTATGCTATCCTTTAAATTAGAATCTAATTCAGCTTTTTTCTTTGCTTCTGCTGTATAGAATTTTTCTAGTATTTTTTTATCACTATCGTTAATAGAAATTTCAATTTCAGAATCCATATCCTCTGGCAATAAAAACATTTCTTTGAGATGCTTCAAATCTAAATGACGTTTTTCCTGTATCTTTTCTATTTGTGGATACAAATTGTAGATAGAACCATTTATTTGATTTTCCAGCTCGTCTAGTATAATTACTTCTTCTTGAAAAATATTTGGGTCATTTGAGAATATATCATTATTTGGAATATCCAATTCCCCTCTTTCATTAGTGTCTTTGTCATCTAAATAATCACTAGAAACTAAAAAAAGAAAATGACTATTATCAATAACTTCATCTTTTGCAAGAGAAAGCAAGTTGATTTTGAAATTCTCAATTACTTCGTGTTTACTAGTCAGTTTTAAATCATTTTGCTTTAAAAATGACTTATCCAATTTAAATGAGTTTACCGTAAACGTTTCAAATTTTTCCGTATTGACAATGTTTTTTGCATCATCTGAAATTTTTGAATAGTGAACTTTTACATTATCGGTTTTATCAATTTTTGGAATATCAGATTTTGAGATAGTGGATTTGCCTTCTCTGTCAAGTAACACATAATGCTCTATTATTATTTCAGGTAAGTTCTCTTTATTTAGACAAAAATATTGGATGTATCTTTTTAAAAGTGCATATTTTAAATTGACATCATTTAGTGTATGATAAATGTTTCTTGTTTGGTCCAAAAGACCTTCAAATGTTAAAACTGTACGAGACGATTCTTCAATTGTTTCACGGTCAGCTTTATGATATGTTATCGAATTTCTTTTTAGATAATCGTTGTTTTTTGAAACGAAAAATTCTCTTTCTCTAAAACTACCATTATCTTGATATATGCTTTTTACTTTGGTTGTATCAAAATAGTGAGTGAATTGAATTCTTCCAGAACCTAGATTTTTAAATCCTTTGGTGAAATCTTTATACGTATTAAACCTTTTAAATTCTTTATCATTGAAACCAACACCATTATCAATAATTTGAAGTTTGGAAAAAGTAAAGCTTTGGTCAGTATTTTGTGTTGAAAATATTTTAACCTCAATTTTTCCTTTAAAATCAACTTTTTGAGATTCTTTAATTCTAATTGCTTCGAGTGAGTTAGTAAAAGCCTCATAGACTGGTTGTAATGAAATTTTTGAGCGCTTTACATCTCTAATCACACCTTCGTAATAGACACTATCTCCACTTATATAAGTATTATTTTCAAATTTCATTGTCAGTTGTTGTTGGTAGAAATTATCTCCTTATTCTTTTGTCAACTAAAGCTAAATATTTCATACCACTTTGGTCAAATAAATTTTCTGCTTTTTCAACTTTTAGTGCTGAATGGACTGCACTTACAAATCCAGGAAGAACTCCAATTAGTGCTCCTGTTGTCTCAGCTGTTTTTAATCCTTGAACGGCACCAATTATTCCACAAACTGAACCGAAAATTATATTGTTGATTTGACTTTCGTTCATTTTTGCCGAAAGTTCATCTTTTCTTATAGTTAATTCCTCTATTTTAAGTTTAAATAAATCCGTTCCGTTTATTAAGTTTTCATCCAAAACAAGTTGTTCAATCCTGTTTTTAAAAGCTTTTAAAAGTTCATTATGTTTGTCTTTAAACCTGCGAATTTTATTCAAATCAATTTCATCAGGAAATGGAATTAAATTGGATAATATTGTTTGTCTTTTTTTATTTTCAACAATATCTTTATAACTGTAATATCTTTTTTTAAAATTGTCTGTAGTAGGACGCATTTCTAATTTTGTGCTTATTATAGTAGCTAAATAGTTCATTAAATGATTAGCCGTGTTCTTTTCTACTGAATACCATTGTCCATTATCTCTTTCTGCAAGTCCTAACTGTTCAAGCTGATAAAATATTTCTCCATCAAATTTGTCTACGTGTATTCTTGCAAAAAAGAATTTTCCGACATGTATTTTGCCTCTACGACCTAAAATGAAGTTTTCTCTTTTCTTTAATAATCGTTTTTCATTTTTTTCTAAAAACTTTATGAATGGTTTAGAAACTTCCCAAGGTTTTTCTAAAACTTCAATTGGATTAATTGGAATTACTAGCTCACTTCTTACCAATTCAAGCATAAAGGGTTCATAATTCCTTTCTGGTGAATAAAAATATTCTTGAGGAACAATAGAACTGATATTATCGTAATAAAGTAAAGTTCTTACAGTCCAATCTGTTTTGGGTAAATTAATATAAGGGAAGTAGAGTAGTTTATCCATTTGTGATTAAGTTCTTTTTTCGATTGCGTAAACGTCTTTAATATTTAAAAATATTTTGTCATTCGCGCCCATCTCGTTTACTTCTATTTCAAGTGTCGAATCAAATTTAGGTTTGACAGTCCAATACAAGTCATAATTGGTCTGAAAATCTAACTTAAAATAAACTCCATCTCCAATATTTATATCTTCCATTTTATATTCAGCCATATTTTTCTTTTTTGTTAGGGTTTTTCTTCAGCTTGCCGCTAACTTGTTTATATGCGGAACATTCCGTCTTATATCCCACCAATCTGGCGTGATATGCGGAAGTTACGGTTTAATTTATCACTATTATTTTTCACTTTTTATTTACTATATAAGAATTCAATTTAATTCTTAATTTAAATATTGTCGTAAGGATTTTTTATTCTACTTAAACTATTGGTCGATACATGGGTGTAGATCATGGTGGTTTTGGGGCTGATATGCCCCAGTAACTCTTGTATATACCTGATGTCGGTGCCATCAGCCGTTTACTCATGTCATCGGTATTCTTTAATTTAGCGTGCCTCACAAAAAAAAGGTTATCACTTCACCATAGGTATTGGTTGTTTTCGCTCAATCTCCTCTGCCGCAACCATTTTTTGAACTTATGGATATCCTCCTACTGAGGTCTGTCCAATTCCGGAAAGCAAATGGGCTTTTCAATGATTTTTAACGGTGCCTTACCTTTCAGACCACTATAATCCACCTAGCAATTTATTTTCCTTTAATGGTTAAATATTTTTCTTTTATTAAGTCCCAAGTCCTCGATTTAAAAAGTTTGCTTTTGTGAACACTACTTTACATCGGGAAGTTGTCTCAGGTGTAACCGAACGGAATCTTCATTGGCAAAATTAATGGTGATGCGCGCCTCTTCACCTGCAGTAAACAATGTCAATTTCACTTCACGCATCCTATATCTGGTAATAACAATAACATCCGACCATCAATTATTGCACAACAATATATTTAATTACATATTATTATGCAAGGACCTTTCCTGAAATCGATCCTATCTCCAGAAGCAACAGCTCTATCTCTGTAGGATAGAAAAACCATTACTTATTATATCCTTTGTGCTTTCCTCCTTTCATTTGTACCAAAACCGGATATCCCATGTCCATTGCATAGGTCTTCATCAGCTTTAAAATACCTCATAAGTATTCAATTTTCCTTTACTTCCCATAGTGCCTTTAGCGATTCCCTTTGGTCCCTAGCCTATCAAGATGCGGCCCGGAAAAAGCTTATATAAAAAGAGAGAGTCTATATGCCAAGCGTCCCGATGCGGATCTTGTTCCTTTGGACAATGGGAAACGGAGGTGTGGTAAGTGAACTATAAAATTCTGCACGTCTTTATTCCTACTTCACTGTTCTTCAGATAGTTGACCGAGTATAGCTTTTACAACTTCACTATTCGTTCCCTTTATCATTGCCACCAAGCTGCCCTTCTTTCCCTTAGCTGCTTTATTAGTTACTACANTATACANTTCTCCTTGAGAGAGGGCTGTTTCATCAATACTCAGATGGGTTCCTACATTTTCAGGAAATAGAATCCANTCTTTGGCGTGAGAACGCTGATCCCAGCTCATNAAGTTACTTAAGTGAAAAACATACTNATGCTCAAGTACTTTTCCATTTAAATGAAAGTTGTCAGCTAGACTTTNACAGCTTACAGGAGTTGAGTCCATTCGTCCCGTTTTAAAAAAAGCGCNAATTCCTCTGTCATTCGCGTGCCATTTGCTACCATGTTCCAGTCTCTGCTGACGTTCTTTCCCGTATCTTCATTAAGCCATTTCCTTCTCTTTATTTTAAGGAAACACGCTTTTCCACGAACAGGGAAATCTTGAATACTCACCTCATCATAGAAGCCTTTGGAGGTAAGCTTAGCTCCTTGAAGATGCTCAGGTTGAATGTTCTGCTCCTTTAAATAAATAAAGGAGCTATCATCTTTAAACTCTGAAGATGTGATATTGAAATAATCTAGCATACCTGCTGGTAAAACTAACCTTGAAATTTCCTTCCCGTCCATTTTCTTTTTTTAACAAAAAAAATCATGTCAACCCAATCCCCCGACTTTTAGGACTGATCCTTAAAATGGTGGCAATGGTGGTAAAATAATGCATAAAAAAAAAGGTAACCATATGATTTACATATAATTACCTTTCAAATAACATATTTTAATATGTTAAAAAGTCGGGGTGGCAGGATTCGAACCTGCGACCTCCTGCTCCCAAAGCAGGCGCGATGACCGGGCTACGCTACACCCCGTGTTTTAATGGTATTGGCCTTTATGATTAGCGATCAGCAGCTTCCTGCCTCTTTATAACCCTTCTGGCTTAACATTAAAAAAAGGATTCTTTTGAATCCTTTTGTAGAGAGTGGGGGATTCGAACCCCCGGTACACTATTACGCGTACGACAGTTTAGCAAACTGCTGGTTTAAGCCACTCACCCAACTCTCTGTTTTTGCAAATCATCGTTATGATCCGCTATTTATGGGCTGCAAAAGAAGCAATATTAACCTATTGTTTCCCCCTATTGCGTTGCAAATATAACTGATATTTCGACACTTTCGCAAACCTTAAATACCATTTTTCATGTATTTTTTTACCTTCTCAGCCTCTTCTTATCTAACTATCTGTGCATCAATTAATAAATTTTCTATATTATCAATCATTTCTCCCCTCTACGCTGCCTTTAGGCCTTGACTTCTGCCATTTGATCAAAAAACGGGCTGATCTTTTCGGCTAATTTATTCCATGCTTGATCCAAGCCAGTTTTGAATCGGCTAAGCTCTCCCTGGGAATCAAAATTAAAATCCTCCGCCTTATCCAAATAATACTTGATCCCCTGCTGCAGGTTATCCATGGACTTACGCATCTCCTTCACCACCTTGGTTCCCTGAGCGGGTTTATAGTCTCCAAACTGATCCAATAGAAAATCAATATTCAGCTGGAGCTCCTTGATAAAGAAATTGGGCCTCTCTACGCTAAGATTGATCTTATACCTACCATAGATGTTTCCCACCATTTCCTGAAGCGAATAGAGCCTCTTAAAATACGCCAGGTTAGGCCCCGGGCAGATGGTCACCGCATTCAAATTGCGATCTGGCTGATCTCCATTGGCGATAATGGCCGATGCGCCCAGCCCTTCACATAAGCAGTCCTTCGCCAATAGATCTGCTCTTTCTTTGGTGGCTCCCTCCCCTGCCTCGTCTAGCTGCTTTAACTTCAGGTGCATGTATTGCCGGGAGGAGGTGCAGATGGCTTGATCGGTAAATTCCGTATTGGTGGACAGCACTTTTTTATAACAAGGACTTCCTGGTCGGCCTTTTTGGATCCTCTCCAGACGCTGCTTCTCTCCCGAGCTGCTGCGGAGGTTATTGAAAGGAACTCCTAAGGGGGAGGCATTACTAAGGAAAAAATCCTCCTCACGGGCATTGATGATCTGCTCTAAGGTATCCTGATCCACTGAGGTGGCTTCTGGCACCAAAAGGAAGGGACTGCCCCAGCCTGTGCCATCGAGCTTATAATGGTCCATCAGCAGTTGATTTTCCCATGCTGTGCCGATCCCGCCCTGTGCGGTAATTTTAATGCTTATATCAGCCGCTAAAGGGGACTTGTTTTGGCTGGCCAAGGTCTCCTGACACAGCTGCCATAGGGTGTCTCTTAGCTCCTCTCTCTTTTCCCGAAACTCCTCCAGTATAGGCCCTAATAGCTGTCCATTGGAGGCGAAAGCATGACCTCCACAGTTCAGGCCTGACTCCACTCTAAACTCACTGATCCATATCCCCTTCTTGGCCAGGAACCGTCCTTGAATAAGGGCAGACCTATAATCACTTACTTTCAGAATCACCTTCTTGGCGATTTTCCCTTGAGAATCGGGATAAAACACCTTGAAATGCTCCAAATACCCATATAAGCTAGGATTGATCCCCGCAGAGAATACCACGGAGGATTGTAAACGGCTGTCAGCAAAGCCCCTCAACGCCGCCAGAGCATCCGAAAATTCAGCCGGCATAGGACGGCCATCTCTGGCGAAATTTGGCTTATCCACCTTCGTCATGATATTGACATCGATGACGCCAGGCTTCATTTTATTGATTAGGTTTACTTGCTTCACTAGTCTTTCTTCGCCACTGCTGACCTTCATCGATTCATACTCGACCGTCAGCGGATGGCCTGGCTGTAGCATTTCAAAATACTTATTGATCTCTGATCCTTCCTCATCAAAATCACTGGAGAGAATCTGATTAAATTGCTGATCCACCAGGGTCTGAAGGAGATTGAGATAGGCGGTAATTCTCTTTGCCCGCGCATCAGGCTCCGTTTCCAAAATGGGTAAATAGGGTATGCCATTTTTGCGGCTATGAATTTTGCGCATATTCTCGATCAAGGCATCTTCCATGATGGAGACCACAGAGTCTATCCCAAATCGGGCAACTTTCAGTGGGCTGTCTATGCTATATCCCAAGCCTAAGACAGGGATGTGAAAAGAATGTGGCTTTTGATCTTTCTGGGCGGTAAGTGATGTATTGCTCTCCATAATAGTGTATTTTATGATGAGGTAAAGATACCCAAGGTCTAAAAGATAAAGACTGATCTAAATGGTGAAAATTACATGATTAAAATCATAAAAAACATAAGCCATCAGCCAAAAAAGCCCAGTCTATGAGATCAAATAAAAGGGAGTCCCCCAGCCAGTAACTAAAAAAAGCTACCTGCATTGCAAGTAGCTTTTTGGTCATAATAAACCCATTATTCATAAAACTTCCATGCCCTAAAGGGCTATTCTTCGGTGACAATAGTCGCTATCGACCTCGCTGGAAGCTTCAAATGATCGCTGTTTGTCCATACTACTGGCTCCAAATCATGCTCTTTATCGGTAAGGTAAATTTTACCATTTTTAAGTAGTTCTCCATTTATATCCAAGGAGATGCTTGCTTCTTTTATCCCCAAATTTACAAGAACGATTACTGAGGAATTGCTTTGGCTATCCTGGAAAGCGGAGGCTAAGATGTCCGGGGTCTGGGAGGAGCTGCCAGAAGTACTCGCTTCCATCCTATGAAATCCCGGCCGTATAAATTTGGAATAATTACCTAAAGCCCATAGCATCTTACTCTCATAGTAATTTCCATCCTCTTTCTGGTGGTCGATATAGACCAGGCCATCCTTATAATCATAGGGGGACACCGCCACCCACCAGTGCCAGGCGCTTGCATTGGCGATGGTCAGGTCATTATGGATGACCTTTGCCATGTATAGAGCAGGATCGATTCCCAGGTCTCGCCCATTGCCATTGATCTCACCTCCATTATCCCCAAGGATGCAGTATTCGCTCATCCAGTACTTCAATCCCTCCACGGCTGCCACCGCGGCATGGAGCTCTTCCCTCTGGCTGACGGCCTTCTGAAAAGGGGAAGTAGTAAAATAGCTATGCCCAGAAATGGCCTTGCCCATATGAGACAGATCGCCGATATAATCGGCTGAGGCAGGGTCAAAAAAGGCCTGCACCTGGCTACCTCTTCCCGGTTTATCGGCCTCTTTATAGAGATAATCGATTTTGGCCGCTTCCGCAATATCAATTTTCGTGCTCAGCGCGGCCTCTTCCAAGGCCTTATTTAAGGACCGTGCGATGCCTGCAATATCGCTATTAAAGAAAGGGGTACCTTCCTGTCCCGCATCCGACCAATCCCACTGGGGCTCGTTTACAGGACTTATATAATCCACCTCAAGGCCTTTGTTCCGAAGCCCCCGTATGACTTGCACCATATATTCCCCAAAAGCATCAAAGTGCTTTGGATCAAGGTTGCTTTCTCCATTGGTAGCATAGGCTTTCCCATTCTTGGTGAAATTTACCGGTGGGCTATTGGGAAATAATAATAGATGCTCCACTCCCAGCTCCCGGGCCTTGCTGGCAAACCATACCTGGCCCGCCTGGCGGTCCCAGTTATAACTTCCATCTGCTTCCAGAAATGATTCGGCACGACGCCATTCATCCTTGATATCGCTTTCCTCCCCTTGTTCGGCGCTTCCCGCGCCAATATTGAATCGCCACAAAGACAAGCCTATTCCTTTGGGATTTCCCTCTTGGTCTTCCTCCTGGCTAAACAGCAGTTCGGCAATGCCATTTCTTTTAGCCTCCGGCCAAGTGCCCACAAACTGCGTGGACCAGGCATCTGAGGCTCCAAAATGATCGATTTCCTGGTATTTTTTTGAGGTATTTATCCGAACAGAAATCTCCTCACTGGCAGGCTGAGTATCCTGCCCCTCCTTGGCGGAATTTTGGCAGGAATAACACGCTGTCATTACCAGCAGGGCAGCAAAAGTCTTTAATTTCATCATCTAAATAGAATTATCATTACGTGTCAATTAAAAAACGATTCTGATCGGAATTTATCCTAAAAGGATCATTCCGACCAGAAAAGTGGGTATAGAATTTAATAGGTATTCTTAATTATATCCCGGGTTTTGCTCCAGCTGATTGTCAGACGCTAAGATTTCTGCTCGCGGAATCGGCAGCCAATAGTGTCGTGGACTGAAGCTCTTACCAGTAAGCGCCAATTTACGGGTATAGCTGAGGCTTCCGTCATTGGCTTTGGTGATCACAATCCCATAGGCCGGCTGATTCTCTGTCTCCTCAGCGATCATCCATCTTCTCACATCATAATATCTATGCTCCTCAAAAGCCATCTCTATCCTCCGTTCATGACGGATCTTATCCCTCATTTGGTCCTGGCTCAGGCCAGGGGCTAATGGTGGCATCTCCACCCCTGAGCGGCTGCGGATATCGTTGATCGCCTGATATACGCTGGCATCAGGGCCCACGGCCTCATTCTGCGCTTCGGCATAGTTTAGCAAGATCTCCGCATACCTGAAATAGATCCAGTTTTGAGTTCCTGCTACCTCCCAGGGATTCCGAATGGGCAGCTCCTCATTGATGAATTTCTTCAGGTAATAGCCGCTTTTACTGGTATTCCAGTTGGCTGGGCCATCCTGGCTATCCTTCCCTCCCGGGGTAAAAGTTTCCACCGCACGGTCGCGGTATTCAGCACCATTGTATAGAATAGAGGCATAGAATCGTGGATCCCGGTTTTCGTAGGGGCTCGCAGCATGCGCCTCATTATCCCAATCGAATGCACTACCATCCATCATCTCATAGTCATCTACCAGATTCTGTAAGGGAACATTTCCTGCCCAGCCATCGTAGCCGTTCGGGCCATTTGCAATTTCCAAAGCTGTGTGACGGGAATTGATATTATAATAGCGGGCAAATATGATTTCCGGATTGCTATTCGGGGTAAGAAACACCTCACTATAGCCTCCCTGATAGATGGAATACAGCTGCAGGTCCATGACCTCCTGAGCAGCCTGGGCTGCGGCAGCCCATCTTTCGGTATCATTCTGCCCATCGGTATAGAGGGGGCTGGCGGCATATAGAGCCAGTCGGGATTTCAGCGCTAGCGCCGCTCCTCTCGTGGCACGGCCTTCCTTCCATACCCCATCATTGGTCTGGGGTAAGCCTGAAGCGGCCCTATCCAGCTCGTCAATAATATAGGCGATAACTTCCTGCTTATCGGTTTTCTCATAGAAGCTAAGATCGGTGAAATCATCCCCAAGCTCTGCCACACGATCGCCCATAAGGACGATATCACCGTAATTACGCACCAGATCCTGGTACCTGAAAGCCCGTATAAACCTCAGCTCTGCGATCAACCGGTTTTTGCCCGTTTGGCTCATGTCCAACTGATCTATATTCGCCAAGGCATAGTTGCACTCCCGGATACTGCGGTAAGACCTTCCCCAGAATGTCCCTGCAATGCCGGTATTCTCCGGGGACAGCTGTCCCTGCTGAATGAACCAGGTATTATCATCATTATTATAAATGGACTCATCCGTCAAGGAGCTCCACATGGCATATTCGAAGCCTCTCCCAAAACCGGGGAGATTACCATCGCCTTCTTTATTGGTCAGCCTTATACCCAGGTATCGATTGATGACGAAGGCTTCAAATAAGGTGGAATCTGATAAGATGGAGGCATCAGAAACCCGGTCTGTCGGTACTATTTCCAGGAAGTCTTCCTTGCAACCCATCATCATGGATCCGAGCATCATGACTCCCAAAAATGGTTTGATTATTATATTTTTATTCATTGTGTACGGAATTAAAATTGAATGTTTACACCCAGGTTTATGATCTTCTGCTGTGGATAAAACTGCCCACTTTCACTTGATCCCTCAGGATCGTAATCTTTCACCCCTGTGATAGTAAGTAGGTTGAAGGCATTGGCATATATTCTGACACTACCAATATTGTATTTTTTCAATACCGTTTCTGGTACGGTATAGCCAATCTGCACATTCTTTAATCTGGCGAAGGAAGAATTGTTCAACCAAAAATTATTACGGTATAGCCCACCACTGATGGCGGAAGAAGAGCGCTCGCTCACCCGTGGATAGGATCCTTCCGGAGTATCAGGACTCCATCGGTTATCTGCCCAGCTGCTATAGTAGTTCCCCACTGTTCCTGACTCTGGAAGCACATATTGGTTCACCTGAGACTGCCCGGAAATTACCGCTGCAAAGTCCCAGTTTTTATACCCCGCCTGCATGGTAAGACCATAGGTGATCTGTGGGATATTGCCATATTCAGAGCGTACCATATCATCTGCTGTGATCTGTCCATCCCCATTATAATCCTCATAGATCAGGTCTCCCAACTGCGCTCCTGGCACATGAGGATAATTATCCAATTCCTCGGTGGTCCTGAAGATGCCTATTGCATTATATAGCAGGTAAGTGTTTAGGGAGCGCCCAGTTTCTCTTTGGTAATCGAGCAGCCCTGGAGCTTCATCCTTATAGACCAGTTCATTTTTGGCGAAGGTGAAATTTCCCGAAATGCCATAAGTAAAGGCATTATCTTGGTTTTGGTATCCTACTGTGGTCTCAAAGCCGTGGCTTTTGACCTCTCCGATATTTTCGTCGGGCACCAGACTGGTGGCATCATAGGGGTTTACAATTCCGGAGGAACCCGGCACGGAGGCATTTCGAGTGGTAAGGATCTTGGTCCTATCCTGGCGGAAATAGATAAACTCAGTGGTAAATTTTTGCAGCCATACGGCATTGAATCCCACATCTGTTTTGGTGGCCACCTCCCAGGTGATATTTGGATTGCCCAGTCGGGTAAGGTCTATGCCTGTTACCACCTGATCACCGAGGAGATACCTATTATTGAAGGAATAATTATCATAATATTGGAATTGACCGACATTGTCATTTCCCAGTTTTCCATAGGAAGCTCTGAATTTCAGGTCGTCAAAGAAGCTGACCTTGTCCCGAAACCATGCTTCCTCGGAGATTCTATAGCCAGCAGAGATAGACGGGAAGAAGCCGAATCTTTCGCCAGCGGGGAAATTTGAGGATCCATCCACCCTCATCTGTAATTCTGCGAGGTATTTTTCTTTATAGTTATATCCCGCCTTGCCTATATAGCTTTTACGGGTATAATTATAGCTGCTGCCCCAGTTGTCATAATCCGATGCTGCGGCTCCGCCTTGGGACAATTCCGGCGTCTCTGTGGTGGGGAAATGCAAGCGGGAAGCACCCAGCGTATGCGTTTGGTTACTACTTTGCTCATAGCCCACAAAAGCATCGATATAGTGATCGCCATGATATTGTTTGTAGTTCAGCTTGATATTAGACACCGTCATAGACTGGCTATAATGCTCCTCAGAAAGTGTCGGCTCCTGATCAGGGCCACCGCCTACCACCACGGGATTATAGCGGTCTGAGGCATTGTCATAATTGTATAAGGTATAGGGAGTGCTGAAGGTCCTATTTCTATTTGAGCTTTCATCCACGGAGAAGAAGCCATCCACGGATAGTCCTTCCACAAAAGCCAGGTCGTAGCTTCCTCGCAAGATGCCGTTGAAGACGTATTTGGGGTTTTGGGTCAGTCCACCGGCATCGGTTCCCATCACCACAGGGTTATCATTTTCGATTCCTGTGGAAGGAAGCCCATTTGGATAGACGGCCACCTGGGTGGGATATGCTCTATAGATTCCCCTGAAGATGTCACCCGCACTTCTGGTGGGAAACTGACGGTCTTCTTTTCTTCCCGCCAGGGAAAGCCCCACCGTCAATCGATCGGTGATATCAGCGTCTATATTGGAGCGGAAGCTGTATTGATCGTACCTCGTGGCACCGTCTTTATACAGCCCATCCTGTCCTGTTTTGCCCAAAGAGACGAAATAACTCACTGCTTCCGAGCCGCCTCTGACACTTAAGTTATGCTGGCTTTGCAGCGCCACATTATTCAGTGCTGCCGCCGCCCAGTCGGTATTCGGATAGTTGATAGGATCAGTGCCATTGCCGAACTGATTAATCTCATCCTCGGAATAGACCTGGTTTAGTCCTCCCTGGGGGTTATTATAGTAAGAAATCTCGTTTCTGATCTGCGCATAGGTAGGGGCATCCGCCATCTCTGGCAGTCTGGTAGGAGAAGAAAACCCTTGATTAAAACTATACGAAACGGTAGGTTTGCCTTCTTTTCCTCGTTTGGTGGTGACCAATATCACCCCATTGGCGGCTCTGGAGCCATATATAGCGGCAGAAGCATCCTTCAGGACCGATACACTTTCTATATCATTGGGGTTGAGTCTTTCGAGTCCACCAATCTGGCCTGGCACACCATCGATGACCACCAGCACATCATTATTGCCAGTGGTGGCAAGTCCCCTAATGGATATAGAGGAGCCATCATAGCCCGGTTCGCCACCGCGGTTATTGGCAATAATTCCCGAGAATCTTCCCGAAAGTGAGTTGGATACATTGGGCTGAGGGCTATTTTGGAGCTCACGCCCCTCCACCTGAGAAACCGATCCCGTCAGGGTAGCTTTCTTTTGCTCACCATATCCCACGACCACCACCTCATTGAGAGATTGCAAGTCTGGCTGGAGAGCCACCTCTATGGAGGTCCTATTGTCCACAGGGATTTCCTGAGCTTGATAACCAATAAAGGAAACCTTTAATACGGGGCTTTGAGCCCCATTAAGATTGAGAGAGAAGTTACCATCAAGGTCGGTGACGGTACCATTGGATGAGCCTAATAAAAGTATGGAGGCGCCAGGAAGGCCATATCCATTTTCATCCAAAACACGGCCTTTTATTTGTTGCGCTTGGCCATAAGCATGGGAGGCGGTCATAATACTTGCCAAAAAAGCTAAGCAATATAACCAAACCCTAAAGGGTAATCGTACGGGCATGTTACTTTAGGTTTAGGTTAACTATTTTATTTATTACCAAGGCCCTCGTCTATAGAGCACCTTAATACCTTCAACAATATTCGTGTAAATCCACCCGCTTCCAGGGGTACAAATCAGCAATCTATAGGGTATAAATTGGCCAAAATTGGCTAATTCGGGTATTTTTGACAATTTTGCGTATTCAATACCCTATGCGTACTAAATGAAACCCTACCGAACCTATCTTTTCCTACTTTGCCTCTGCTTTGCTTACCTTCCTTTCTATAGTATGGGGCAGATCCATACCAGGCAGCTCCGTTTCTTTTTAATGGATATAGAATCGGGATTGTCCCATAATTATATCAATAGCATCGAGCAGGATTCACTGGGATTTATCTGGATCGGCACCTTGGAAGGACTCAACCGATATGATGGAAAGAGTTTTATTGTATATCCTAAGAGCAATCGATTTCCCTCCAAAGGCCCGGCCCATAACTTCATCCAGCAGCTCCTGCAGTCTCCAAACCAGCAGATGCTTATGGCTACCAGTGCCGGGCTTACGGCATATGATCAGCTTTCGGGCACCTTTGCGCATCAGGCAGCACCGAGCCCCTTTCCTCGCAAGGATGTTAGCTTCGCCGCCTTCAGCCCTTCTGGAAGCTTGGCGGTGGCCTTCTATGGAGAAGGAGTCCGACTATTCGAGGCCAGTGACCAGTCGAAGGCCCCATTCCATGCCAGCCAGAAACAGCCCCAAGGCCTAAGTGCAAAGGAAATCACCAGCTTGGTATTTCAGGGAGACTCCCTTTTATATATAGGGTCAAATGATCTTGGCCTGACCAAGATAAATCTTCAAACGATGGAAAACTCCCCTTCTTATCATGGGATAAATCGTGGCGTCCAAGCCTTGGATATTGACTCAGAAGGTAACCTGTGGGTGGGGGCTCAGGAAGGCCTGGATATCTTATTGCCCTCAGGCAAAAAAATAAATATCCAGAAAGCAGAAGTCCCTGAGCGAGGCCTTAGCGACTCCAATATCCTGTGTTTTGAGGAAGATGACGAGGGGAATATATGGGTGGGCACAAGAAATGGCGGGCTATCGATCATTGATATTGGCAGTATAAAAACCTCTGAATTCCCTAAGATAAGCTGGTTTACCCCAGCCTCCGATGGCTCGAGCGTGTATAATCGTACGGTCTCTGCGCTGAAATACGCCAAAGATGGGAATATGTGGATAGGAACAAGCACTGGCCTCAATATCGTGAATACCAAAGGGGATCCCATACTCCTCCTACAGAGAAATCTCAGCCAGTCCCATACGCTTTCTCATGATCGGATAGGTTCTCTGGCCATGGCTCAGGACAGCAGCATCTGGATCGGCACGGATGGTGGTGGGCTGGACCTGCTTCATCCCCGGAAGGGCATCATTCGAAACTTCTCACATACCAAGGACCAGCCCCATAGCCTCTCCAATAACTATATCATCTCTCTGCTGGAAGACAGCCAGCACCGACTCTGGGTGGGCACCTACCAAGGAGGATTAAACCGCCTTCAAACCAAGACAGGGCAATTTAAACATTATCTACAGGGCAGTCAGGCGGATGGAAATGATGTCCGGGTGATCCATGAAGACCAAACCGGCCAAATCTGGGTGGGCACCAATCGTGGGGGCCTGTACCGCTATCACCCACCTATAGATAATTTTGATTATGTAAAACAATTAGGGAAGGTCGATATCCGGGGAATCACCGAAGATGAATATGGCAACCTATTTCTGGCCACTTACGGGGAGGGCATTATCCAGTACAATTACCTCACGGGAAATACTGTTTATTTCAATGAATCCACGGTCGAAGGATTCCCAACCAATGTGCTTTTTAGCATAGATATCCTGGACAACGGAGATATACTCGCTGGTACACGCTTCGAAGGTCTGCTGCAGCTACATCCGGAGACCAGACAACTCTCAGTATTTACTGTGGAAGAGGGCCTGAGCAATAATACCATCAATAGCATCACCAAGGATAATGAAGGCAATGTGTGGCTGGGGACATTTAAGGGAATCAGCAGCTTTAATCCCAAAACCAAGCAGATAAAAACCCTCAACGGCTTCAATAATGTCCAGCAAAGTGAATTTAATATCGGTGCAGCTATTACAGGACCAGATGGTAGAATCTACCTCGGCGGTAATAAAGGCCTTAATATATTCTCTCCCCAAGAACTGGTAAACAAAGAAAGTCCCTACCCCCTTGTCTTTACCCACCTGAACCTTCCCGGAGCTCCTGAATCCGACAGCCTCAAGATGGAATATTTGGACCAAAGAAGCATCGCCTTTTCCGAGGCCCTGTCCTTACCCTATAATCAACGCTTGTTCTCCCTGGAATTTGTCGCATTAAAATTCCCCAAAGGGGATAATATCCAATACAGCTACCTTCTGGAGCCCTATCATGATCAGTGGATCCCCACACAGCAGTCCGGTATGGCCAATTTCAGTAATGTGCCCCCTGGCAGATATACCCTCAAGGTGAGGGCTTTTTCTACCTCCTCTAATATCAGCGAAAGGCAACTGACCCTGATCATTACCCCGCCATTCTGGAAGACCTGGCCCGCATACCTCTTGTATATTTTGCTGATCGTTGGGCTGATTTATATTGGATTAAAATACTATACCGACCGCCTAAAGCTAAAGAACTCACTCCTGTTTGAGCAAAAACAAAGACAACTGGAACATGAGATCAATGAGGAAAGAGCGCGATTTTTTACCGGCTTTTCGCATGAACTCAAAACTCCCCTCACCCTGATCATCGCTCCCGTGGAGGATCTGCTGGCTAAGGTGAGGTCCCCAGAAGAAAAAAAGAGCCTCAGCCTGATAGAAACCAATGCTAAATACCTCCTGGATATGATCACCAAACTCCTGGAGTTTAGGAAAAGCGAGCTGCATATAGATCAGCTAAACCTGCAGTCCTATAATATCACCAAGGCCCTCAGTCAGTGGCTGGAAGAATATGCCAGCCTGGCAAAGCACCAAAAAATCCAGCTTACAGGAAGCTTTCCCAAGGAGGATATTTACGCTATGGTGGACCTGGAAAAACTTCATATAATCATCAATAACCTGCTGTCCAACGCCCTAAAGTACTGCCGCCCACAGGATGAGGTGCAGGTGATCCTGCAAACTACTGATGGGGAGATATCGATAGAGGTGAAGGATAATGGCCCAGGCATCCCTGAGTCCGACCAGGACAAAATCTTCAACTGGTACTATCAGGCAGGTCAAGGGGCCAAAAATAAAGGAACAGGAATCGGCCTGGCACTTACCAAACGCTTGGTGGAGGATCACCAAGGCAGCATACGCCTCAGTAGCAAAGCCAATGAAGGCTGCTCTTTTGTGATCCTACTGCCGGATCACCTACCCTCTCCCCAGCCTCCATCCAGCGAGGAACCAGGGCAGTATAAGGAGATTTCTTCGCCTTGGTCGGCACCCATTACACTTCCGACCACAAGGATGCCCATTGCCAATTTGGACCTGAACACCAGCCGGCGAACGCTGCTCATCATCGACGATAATCCACAAATATTAAACTACCTCCAAAGCCTGCTGGAAGGTGATTATGATCTGATTTTTGCAGAAAATGGCCAGATAGGACTCGATAAGGCCATCCAATTCGTCCCCGATCTAATCCTATCAGATATCATGATGCCAGAAAAAAATGGGATCGATCTATGCGGAGAGCTGAAGACTAAAACCGCCACCACTCATATCCCCGTCATCCTGCTCTCGGCTAAGGACAGCGTGGACAGCATCACCAGCGGCTATGCTCAAGGGGCGGATGACTACCTCACCAAACCTTTTAATGGGCAAATCCTGCTTTCCAGAATCAATAACCTGCTGCAGACCCAGGCTAGGCTCAGGGAGTATTACCTCGGTAAGGAGCCCATACAGCAGGGCTTTTCCGAACAGCAAACCTCGGCCATCAATCAGGAAAAGGAATTTCTAAAAACTCTGCACACGCATATCGTCTCCCAGCTGGCCCTTCAGAATACCGATGTGGAATCGCTATGCGCCCTGATGGGAATGAGCAGAACCTCCTTATTCCGAAAACTCAAGGCGATCACAGGTCAGAATATTAATCAATATACCCGCAAGGTAAAATTGGATTATGCGGATCATCTTATCAGAGAAAAAGGCTATTTAGTATCTGAAGCCGCTTTTGAGGTGGGATTTAGCAGCAGCAAATACTTCCGCAAACACTTTAAAGAGCAGTTTGGAAGGCTTCCTTCCGACCCGATGAACTGATCCGCTAGAAAAGCGATCTCCTCTGCAGCGGCTATTTGTTCATTTTAGACTGTATGCTTAGCCAATATTCCGGAAAGTCCGTCTGGACCATATTTGCTCCCTGCTGGATCCATTGCAGATCCTTTTGGGGCTCTGGACTGCTGCTGATCTGGCGGTCGCGGTCACCGAGAGAATTGATCCAGATTCTCATCCCATATTTATTGGCCTGCTTGATGGTTTTGGGGGTATAAAATCCCTGGTCAATATGAATGGCCTCAGGCCTGAGCTTTTTATAAGCCTTCTTGATATGCTTAGTTTTATAAGCCCTCGGCATCAGATAAGCCCTTGGAAGCTGTTGCTTTATATTCTGAAGCACCTTCCAGTCCGAATCAAAAAACAGCAGGTGATCTGTAATTCCCATGGCTTTCACCACCTCTACCACGGCCTCCACCTGATCGGTTTTCATATCCATATCCACCATGATACGGCCTTTACACACCCGAAAAGCCTCCTCCAGGGTCGGTACCTTCTCGCTGCCAGGCTCCCCATTATATAATAAATAGAATGAATTGATCTTTTCATAGGTCAGCTCCTCCACCAGGCCACTTCCATTCGTAGTCCGATCAATGCTATCATCATGCATAAGGATGGGCAGGCCATCCCTGGTTACCCGGATGTCCAGTTCCACCAGGTCCACTCCCAGCCTAATCGCCTCCTCTATGGATTTTAGACTATTTTCGGGATATTTCTGATGCGCAGCTCGATGGGCTGCCACCATCAGTTCATTATTATTTAAAAATCGGTCCCTTATCCCCTCCACCTGCGCCATGGCGGGCTGGGAAAGGAAAAGTATCATCAAAAAATAGAGTCGATAAAAGCCTTTTGTTCTCCTATTGATAGGCGCTGAAGTTGAATTCGTATTCATTTTTTTTCGTTTATTTTTTTTCGCCCTGTCGGGCAAAATTGAGCTACTTCTTTCGAAAGTAAATAGACATCAGGTGATCCGCTCAGGCTCGAAACCAATGAACCTAGTGATTAGAGTCTCAGATATGCACCAAAGCCGAATTCTTCTCGATTGGTATAGTGACCAGCACCTTATTCTTCCAGTCGCTCAGGGCTATCCGGAATATGGTTGCTTAGTATATTGGATCCATTGGAGGACTTGCTGAGGGTAAAGGCATCATATAATTCTCCTGTGGCAGTCAATGCCTTGAAAATCAGGGTATCGTCCTCGATCTCTATCCACTGAAAGAGCTGCGTACCAAAGGCCTTCCTATCCATCCAAGGATCATCCGCCAGATCATACATTTTGGGACCACTTACAGACACCACATACATGGGGCCTTCCCCATAGGTTTCCTTTCCATCCTTCACTAGCACACGTCCTCTAGCATAGGCATGATCATGTCCTTGCAGGACCAGGTCCACGTTAAATTCCTCCAATAAGGGCTGAATAAACTCCTGCATGTCCTCATTATTGCGGTTTGGCTTGGTGCTATATATAGGATAGTGAAAGGTGATCAAGGTCCATTTCCTAGGATTATTTTCCAGAATTCCCCTAAGCCATTTCACCTGAGCCATGCGCTGCTCGGGGATTTCATCGATCTGCTCAGCATCAAGGCTGATGATTTTGACCTCCGGAAAGTTAACCTCGTAGACCATTTCTTCCAGGCCTTTGGGGCCATTTGTGGGAAGGTTAAACTGTGCCTGCCAGTGTTTTGACAGCCTTACAGGTTTGGCATATTCGTGATTGCCGGGAGTCATCATGGAGGGCACCGAGGCATGGATAAATCCCCCAGCCGCAAACCAATCCCCCCATTCCAGGTCGGCCTCTTCGTGGTTGATCAGGTCGCCGGCATACAGCATAAAATCAGGCTTTGGAAGTTGGAAATAAGCCTCTCTGATGACGCGGCTCCATTGGCTCACCACGTCATTTTGGACATCGCCAAAATATAATAGCCGCACTGGAGATTCAGCTTTTGGCATCTGGAATTGAAACCATTCGGACCATTCCTGGTTTTGGCCCACCCTATACATATACATCTGTCCAGGCTCCAAGCCTCGCAGACTCACAGAATGGTACCGAGCTTCGGTCACAGGCTCTTCATCCTGCTGGGTCTCGATCACTGCCCCTTCCGCCGGGAGGGACTTCACCCCAGGTTCAAAACCTGGCCCATCGGAGGCTGGGGCATATTCCACATAGGACTGCGCCACTTCTAAGGATGTCCGCCAATTGATACCGATGTCATTCAGTGGATTCTCCTGCAGATTGATGATAATCCGGTCCGGCATCTGGCTAGGACGTAGATGTTGTTTGGCAATAGGCACCAAGGGTTCGGCGGTTTTCTGAGCATGGGACAAGCCTATCTCACCCAACAATACAACCGTAGTTATAATGCTGATTTTTAGGTATTTAATACACATTTTTTAAGTAAAATTTATTGACTTTGTGATTAAATGAATTAAATTTGAATATCATTTTTTCCCCACAATATTCACCTATATGACTTGCCCTTTTGCAAAAAGGCTATTGTTTATTTATTAATTAATTATGAAGACATCCCAAAACATTTCAATTAGAATACTCCTTGCTGGATTATTCCTGATGATCGCCACCAGCGCCCGCAGCCAGTCCACTGCCTTAAGTAATTATTTGGCTTCTACGACGGGCGATTACGAATACGAACTGGTCAACACCCTAGAGTCGGGCAAGCTGACGCAGTATGAACTTCTCCTTACATCCCAGGAATGGAAGGGCTATACCTGGCAACATCGATTGGTGGTTTTGGCCCCAAAAAACATAAAGTATGATCAGGCCTTACTATATATAGGAGGCGGGAGAACGGAGGAAAATGGTAAGCCTCATTATCGGGACAAGGACGATGGCATCGTCAAAGCCATGGGAAGAATTGCCACCGAAAAAAACACCATTGTGGCCACCTTGTTTCAGGTGCCCAACCAACCCATATTTGGGGGATTAGTGGAAGATGAAATCATCTCCTATACCCTGCATCAATTCCAGGAAACAGGGGATGAAACCTGGCCCCTCTTATTTCCAATGGTAAAATCCGTGGAAAAAGCCATGGATGCGGTGCAGGATTTTTCCCAGAAGCAGTTGCAACAGCCCGTCAGCAAATTCCTGCTCACAGGTCTCTCCAAAAGAGGCTGGACTACCTGGCTCACCGGAAGTCAGGATAAACGGGTAAATGCCATAGCCCCTATGGTGATCGATGTGCTGAATATGCCCGTGAGCCTACAGTATCAGATAGAAATGTGGAAAGATTATAGCCCGGAAATCCAGGACTATGTCGATTTAGGAATTCCCCAAAATTCCAATACCGGCAAGGGCAAAGCCACCATCAGTATGGTGGATCCTTACTCGTATAAGAGCCAGCTGGGAATGCCTAAGCTGGTATTCGTGGGCACCAATGATCCCTACTGGCCAGTGGATGCCGCAAAGAACTATTGGGATGATATTCCCGGAGACAATGACCTGGTATATATCCCCAATGTGGGGCATGATCTGGGGAATGGCAAGATCGCCTTATATGCCTTGGCTGCTTTTTTGGAATACCAATGCCTGCAGATGCCGCTCCCCTCTTTTCAGACTAGCGTCACTGAGCAAGGCAGCTCTCAGCTGCAAATAAGTATCCACGATCAAACGGCCAAAGCACCAAAAATTGAGCTTTGGCAAGCCGACTCTGAAGAGGACTGGGATTTCCGAGATGAAGAGTGGACTTCCACTGTGATTTCTGGTGATAGCGCCACGATCAGCCTTCCAGTCACTGGGCAGAAGAGCTTTTATCTCGCCATTTATTATAGCAGCCCTTCGGGCCAAAAATATTATATCTCCAGCAAGATGTACCGCTGCGACTCAAATGGCCTCGTCTTATAAGGTAGATTCTTCTGCCAATTAGTGGAAATCGCCTTGCAAGGCCAATAGATCTCCGAATCCAAAAACACTCCTTTTCATAAAAGTGAGACTAGTCCCGTTATAGGTTTATTTAATGCGTAAATCCATACCGGGACTAGATTTTTTTAGCGCCTCTACTTTAGCGAGTTTGGCTGGGGTGTTTAACTACCCCCTGCCCCCTAAAGGGGGTTCTGGTGTATTATTATCTTTTGGAGT
>NZ_KB890754.1:21055-486141 GCF_000373245.1 Echinicola pacifica DSM 19836 | reverse complement strand
CTTTAGCGAGTTTGGCTGCGGTGATTTATTACCCCCTGCCCCCTAAAGGGGGTTCTGGTGTATTATTATCTTTTGGAGTTATTCATGCTGATCAATCCATCCCCATTCAGGGCTGAAATAACATCCCAATTCCTTATGAAGCTTTAGCGCCTCTACTGAAAGATAGCTTGGCTAGGGTAATTTTAGTACTGAGTTCGCATAAAAAAAGGCTGCCCGAATGGACAGCCTTTTAGGATTAGGTGAAGATTATATAATTCTTACCATGGTTTTCCGGTGCCTTGCAGCAACCAGAATTTTGACCATGGGCTATTTTCTGCGTCTGACTGGCTATACGGAGTGGTTTCTAACCGATCCAAAGCCACCTGAGCATTGTCTCCGTTGATGCTAAGCTCCTCTTGCATATAGTAAAAGCGCAGTGGTAATACCGAACGAATCGCTGCTTGACCCGCAGTCAGGGCGGGCAGGCCTGTTCTGCGATAATCAAACCATGCTTCCGCTGCGGAGGTCCACGAAGCGATCCATTTCTGATCGATTATCTGTGCTAAACTGCCATCATAAGCCGCCTCTCCCATTATATAAGCGTCATAATCTTCGCCCTTGCCCCAGGTCACCAGAGACTGACGAATTGCCTCATTATAGTAGCCTTCGGCATCAGCAGAGCTAATCAAACCCTTCTGTGCGGCCTCAGCAAGATCAAATAATACCTCGGAAGCACTTAGCATTCTTGCCTTTAGCATTCCTCCATTAGGATGAGTATAGATCTCATTAAGGTACGAAACATGTGGATTATAAGATTGCTGTCCGGGCGTAGGGTTCAGGTTATATTCGCTCGGCAGGTTGGACACTGCTGGGGGAATTCCCACATACTCTGGATCCGTATTGATATCCTTACCCTCTGCCACATCTGAGGCGATATACCTCGTCCCGTCGATCACCTCATCATAGCCTGCAGGAAGCGTAGGATCAATAACTATAGGCACCAAAATCCTAGAGGCCCATACTTCCAGTCGGCTGTCCCCTAACTGCTGGAGGCGCTCCACCAAGGTGCCACACATTTTTATACGTCTGTAATTGCTGCCATTACTCCCATCAAACTCCGTATTGGAAGGCCATGAGGTGCCTGCGGAGGTACCTGGAAAGCTTAATGCCGCATCTTCGGCCTGATTCATAATCAATGGATACCGAGTAGTATTTGCCAGCAAGGCCTGAATTCCCGAAGCGGATACTTCCGGCAATTTTTCAGATACCCGCATATAATACCGCAGACGAATAGAATTGGCAAACCTCCTCCATTTCTGCTGATTTCCCTGAAACAGGATATCCTGAGGAATCGCATCCATATTCGGCAGGTCCATGAAGATCGTATTGGCTTCCTCCAGTAAGTCGATGATCCCTAAGTACACATCTTGCTGGGTGTCAAAGGCTGGAAGTAAATACTGGTCTCCGCCCAAGTCTCCTTGCAGTGCATCATTAAAGGGAGCATCTCCCCACAGGTCCACGATACGACCAAAATTATAGGCTTTGATCACCTTGGCCACCGCCACAAAAAACGATAACTCCAGCTCCGTCGCTCTCTCCTCCATTAGCCTGGCATCTTCCAATACATTATAATATCCTGACCAGCTTTGGTTGGACCATTCATAGTTATTGTGGGAGGTAAACCAAGCATCCTTCTGAGTGTGCTGCATCACTCCGGCGATATCCCCAAACCCCAGATTTAATTCATTCGTAGCCGTATTACTGATGACCGTTGCGATTAGCAAATTAGGATGTACTGCCTCAGGGTCAATACCATTGGGGTTGATATTCAGCTCTGTAAGATCCTGACAGGAACTGACGCTTAGCAGGAGTCCGAGGGCCATCACCTTCCAGGTGCGTAACAAATTCTTATTGATAGTATTCATGATTTTTCGTTTTTCAGGTTAATGGATCGATCAGAATTTAGCATTGATTCTAAAACCTACGGGTATCACCCATGGATTGACATTATACCGCTCGATACCCTGCTTGAATGTTCCATTGCTTTCTGGTTGGAAGGCATTTTCGGGATCTATCCCCACCTTGGCCTTAGTCCAAAGGATCAGGTTACTGGTATACAAACCCAGGTTTAGTGATTGCATTTTGATTTTCCTCACCAAGGCAGTAGGAAACTGATAATTGATCGATGCATCTCTCAGTTTCAGATAATCCGCTGCAAACATCGCTGGCTCAAAGAAGCTCCAAGGATAATTATCTGCATAAGGAATTATTCTCGTTCCCTCATCGCCTAGATTTTCCTCATATCCTGATATTTCACCAGCATCATTATAGATAGGGATCACACCTGGATTAAACACCCCATCATTAAGGGTCACAGCATATTCGAATGGAAACCCTCCACTCTCGGCTGTAGGGCCACCCACCATATTGATTCCATCTTTGATATAGACATCCTCATTGGCCACGAGCCAGTCACGAAGCTCGGCACCACTACGTCCATTAGGGTCGATCATTTCATCCAGGAATCGCTGTGTCTTCAGATCTGATTCTGAGTATCTATAAGTTTGGGAAATGAAATCCCCGCCATTTCTCCAGTCAAAAGTCAAGCTTAAGCTCCAATTCTTATAGGAAAGGTCTGCCTGCATACCAGCCAGGAAATTCGGATTGAAGTTTCCTATCTTGTTTTTGGCATTGGCCTGGTTGATCGCCTCCCAGCTACCATCCTCATCCAGCACCGGATATCCATAATAAGGTGATTCCGGATCTTCCACCACGACCATCTTACGATCATAGATACTTCCGATTTCGTCCCCTACATAAGACCAAGCTCCACCTCTGGAATCATTCCATAGGTAAAATACTTCCACCTCATCGGTCAGCTCCACGATGGTACTGCGAAATCTTGAGAAATTGATATTCAAGTCCAGCGTAAAGTCACCGCTCACAGGAGTCACCCCAAGGACCATCTCCCAGCCCTTACTATTGACCAGACCTGCATTCACATACTTGCTGGAAAAGCCCGAGGAAGAAGGTAAGGTGACGGGAAGAATTTGGTTTTTATTATCCGAATTGAAGTAAGTAATATCAAACCTCAGCCTATTATTAAAAGCTGCCGCTTCAAATCCGAACTCATAAGAAGTCGCAATCTCGGGTTTCAGATCGGGAGTTTTCAGCCCATCCGGTACCGTCAGTCGAGTTTGTCCTCCCCATTCCTCAGTATTGGATAGAGTCTGGAGCAAGTTATAAGGACTGGTATCATTCCCCACCTGGGCCCAGCCAGCTCTCAGTTTTATCAGGTCTATGGCACCGCCCATATCAAATATATCACTGATGATGGTACTCAGGGAAGCCGAGGGATAAAAATACGAGCGATTGGCCGCAGGCAAGGTGCTGGACCAGTCATTCCTGGCGGTAAGATCAAGGTATAGCACATCCTTATAGCCTAAATTGGCCAGGCCGTACACACTATATACCGCCCGCTCTGAGGTATAGCTATTGTAAATCAGATTGTCAGAGAGCGTATTGCTCAGCGTATATACCCCTGGTACGATCAATCCGGACCCTTCACCCTTGGTGGAGTTTTGGGTGGTATTACCATGATTATACCTAAGGTTCCCCCCTGCCGAATACGTCATGCTGAAGTCCGTATATTCCTTCTGATAAGTCGCTAGAAACTCCACATTTCGTTCAAACTGATCCATATTGATGATTCCATAGCCTCCATTAGGATCCTCGGTATAGCTCATTGGGATTTTTGATTCCCGACGCTCCGTGTACATATCCATCATGTATTTTCCTTGCACCGAAAATTCCTCTGTGATCTGGTAGTTGAGTCCCAAGTTTCCAAAAACCCGGTTTCTATCAAAGCTATTATTCACCTCATAAGCAAGGAAATAAGGGTTATTATAATCTCCCAAAGCCTGAGATTTCTGCTGAATCCCCTCCTGGCCTGGCATCCAGTAATCCTTCATATCATTGATATCAATATGCCGGGAAAGCTTATAGGCCCATTCCAGAGGGTTGGTGCCTCGGTTTCCTGCGGGACGATTGTCGGAGCCCGTTTTACTGATATTTATGCTAGAGTTTAAGGTCAGCTTCTCGTTGATCTTCAGGCTGCTATTTAGCGATAGGTTATTTCTTCTGAAATCTGAATTGGGGATTATCCCCCAGTTGTTTAGGTTGGTATAGCCTATTCTATAGTTGATTATTTCATTATTATTTGCCACGGACACCCCATTGGTTAGGGTCACTCCATTACGTACAAAATCTGAAACATTGTTGGGATGAGACTCCAGCGGCAGCGGCACCAGGTTTCCATTTTCATCCCTTGGGCTATTCCACTGAATGGCCTCATATCCCTTGTCCAGCTCCGGGCCGGCACCAGCAGCGGAGCCTTCCTCTATCGCCAGCTGGCCTCCCGGATAAGGATTATTGTCCGGGGTATAAGGTCTTACGCCTGTGGCGAATTTATTATGAAAGGGCAGGTATTTATATGGCACCTCCACCAAGGTATTAGAACTGATACTAACGGTGACACGGTCAGCACTTTTTCCCGATTTGGTGGTGATAAGTACCACGCCATTGCCAGCACGGGAACCATATAAAGCCGCAGCACTTGGTCCTTTTAGCACAGAGACACTTTCGATATCGTCAGGATTGATATCAGACATGGCGTTTCCGTAATCCACCTTATTCTCATTACCGATCTGACTTACATTGTTCAGGGTATTGATTACAGGCACCCCATCCACTACAAACAGCGGTTGGTTATCGCCACTTAGGGAAGTGATCCCACGAATCACCATACTTACTGAGGAACCTGTGCCACCCGTGGAATTGATAGCCACACCGGGCACACGACCCGCTAGGGATTTTAGCATATTATCCTGCCCGCCACGCTCAAATTCCTTACCCGACACTTCCGACACCGCATAGCCTAGCGAACGCTCTTCCCTGCGGATGCCCAATGCCGTAACCACAGCCCCTTCCAGGTTTTGGTAGGCTCCCAATAAGGTGATGCGCAATTGGTCCTTATTGCCAACCATTACCTCTTTGGAGTGAAATCCTACATAACTCACCACTAGCACCGACTCTGCCCCAGGGACTTCCAGGACAAATTTCCCATCGATATCCGTGACGGTTCCGGTGGATTCTCCTTTTACTTTTACGGTGGCTCCCGCCAAAGGAATACCCTCTTCGTCATACACCTCACCCATAATTTTGATCGCCACTTCCGCCACAGACTCCCGGCGAACCAAAATATTGCGATCTACCGTGCTGAACTCTAAGTCGGTATGATCACTCACTTTGGCAAGCAGCTCCTCCAGGGTACCCTGCTCTGATAGACTCACTTGACGATGCAACTGGCCTTCTACCTCCGTATTATACAGAAACTTATAATCTGTCTGACCTTCAACAGCCTGGATGAATTGACTGATAGTCATCTCTCCGCGCTTTAGAACAATGTTCTCAGGATTTTTAGCATTAGCATCCAGGACATAGATGAGTCCCAGGCATAGCAGCATCGCCAGCCTAAGCCAATTACTAAAAAATAAAATTTTAGTAGTTTTCATTTCCATACGTTTAGATATTATGTGGTTGGTTTTTGTGTGTGATATTTCTTCAAATTTGCATACGCCCCTTTTTGGTGCTAGCTCAGCTTTCTATTCCTTCATAGGCAAAGCCTTTACTTTGAGCAGATTTTCCCTGGGTTCGTTTTCCTTTCCTGCCAAAAAAGCAATGGCAGAAACCATATCTTCCATATTTTTATTTTCAAATCGTCCACTGAGCTTTAAGTCCAAAATAGTAGAATCCACCACCTCCAGCTCCACCCCATAATGCCGCTCCAGCTGCGCCAAAACATCCTTCATCGGGCTTTGATTATAGGAGAAAACCTTATTTTTCCATAGGACCTCAGCCGTATTCCCTAGCTCATATTGGCCAGTGCCTTTATGAATAATTATGGATTGACCAGCGGTCATGACTTCCTTCGCTCCTCCTGCTGTACTGATCTGCACCGCCACACTTCCCTCTGCCACAATCAATTCAAAATTCTCCTCCTCCTGATAAGAATGGATATTGAAAGCAGTCCCCAAGACTTCCACCCTTTGCTCTCCAGTATGGATGATGAAAGGCTTCATCTCATCCCTGCTGATCTCAAAATAGGCTTCTCCAGAAAAGTATATCTCCCGGCTTTCCTTATTCTCAAAAGACCCTGCCCTGAGCTCTGATCCTGCATTGAGGGACACCTTACTGCTATCCTGTAGCCACACATCCAGTTGCTCACCGTAAGCCGTCTGATAGATCATTGGCTTTTCCTGCCAGACATTTCCTATATAAAACCAAGCTCCTATTGCCAACAGTGAAACCAAGGAAGCTGCTGCCGCCACGCGCCAGTAAAGCCCAATCTTCGGGGAATCCTCCTTTTCCTCTGTTGATTCCTCCTCCAGGTATTGGTTAAAATATTCCTCCATTATCTCGGAAACTTCTTCCCGGCCACCAGCCATCCGATCCACCAAATAGTCAAATTCCGTCTTGCTGACCTTTCCCTGTATATAGCGCTCCGTGAGCTGCCTTAACTCTTCCTTCGATAGTGACATATACTGATTATTATTTATTACAAGTCATTGATATTTAACCTTCTGACTCTTTATTATAAAACTCCCAATGGGCTCAATCAGACTATTGACCAAAGGTTAAGTTTTTATTAATAGAGCAGATTTTTAAGTAATTATTAATTAATAATGGACCAATCCTCCCGGGAGTTTGAATGATTAAAACCCAATAAAAAAATATCGGCACCTTATTATCATGGGCTAAATCGATAAACTCATTTTCACTTAGTTGAGAGCTAGTAGTGAATTATTCCCTTTTAGTTCCAATAAAATATGAAGTGAAAAACCACTGCCTTAGTAAAAAAGCAGTGGTTAAGTATAATTAATATTCCTTCCGAACTATTTCTTTGCTTCGCTAATAACTCCAAGGTATCTTCCCATCCAATAAGGGAGCAACCAGATGTCCCCGGCGCTGCTTTCCGCCATTCCCTTATTTCCTCCATCCAGGGTAAAACGGTTGGCATTATGCCTTCTGATCATAAGCTCATCTGGAGCCAGCACCTGAGAGGTACTTTGCTCCCGGAAGTTGGGCGCTAAAAATTGCAGGTCCTTCCGATGGCTATTGGTCATGGTCCAGTTGATCAGGTCCATGGGATATTCCTGTAAGTACCAGACCGCATCCTCCTGACCAAAATTCCCTGGAGAGGCTATAGCCGTGATAATATTCCACAAGCCATCCTTCTCGGCTGTTTCGGATTTCCAGTGATCGCTGATCGCTTCGGCATACTTAGACTTAAGTTCTTCCGTAAAAGCATACCGATATAAGCCCCAATAGCCTAAGAAATACATCTCATCATCGGAGTGGTTCCAAGCTTCCGACAGCATCGCTGCCCAGTCATCTCCCCCTTCTTCGGCCTTACCAATAGTTTCCATCGGGACCATTAGATTATCCAAATAGCCATAATTCTCCATTAGCTCGTAAGCTTTGTCCTTAAATATCTCCTTTTGGGTGAAATGATAGGCGGTCTGCAGCATGGCTATGATATTGGAGGAGTTGAGCTTACGGTCTCCCACCATTTTGGGAAAGTTATTTACATATTCAGGATTCCATTTCCCCCATAAGGTAGGCTTACCATCATAGTCGATCAGGTACATATCATGCTGAACGATATGGCTCATCAGGGCATCGAGCAGCCCAATCGCCTTATCCCTCATCGCTGAGTCCTCCACCAGCTCGGCGATCACCCCAAGCACAAATACATGGCCGATGGCCTCATCACTACTGGTGGTCGCCTTCCAGTCCCACTCCGGATCGGCAGAACTCTGCCATCTCTCGGGATCAGCCAATTGCTCCTTATACCCCGACCGGTTATAAGACCGGGAAGGAAATCCCTCCACAGGATTGATAAGGTACAGTCGCTCCATAGCCTCCAGTGATTCCTGGCAATTTTGCAGGGCTTCGGTGTCTCCATTCACCGCATACCTGAAGGCCTGCGAAGCCAAGTACATGGCGGTCCACAGCCCGTCATTATCCGAATCCTTCAACTGACCTGAATCCACATTTCCACGTTCCTTTAAAGAAAGTGAGGAATTGAAGCCTAGGCGGATATGCCGCTTCCGTACTTGATCCTCAAAAAAAGCGGCTTTTTCCTCTAGAGTGTGGGAGGCAAAAACCAGCTGGGACAGTCCGGCATCAGTCAATACTAAAACCGATCCATCCTTGCCCTCGGCCATATCAATCACCCGATCACCCGTCAGCCATCTCTCGCCAAAGTAATAATTATAGCTACCATCCTCTTTTAGCATAAATGCCCCCTTATTGGAGCCAAACCATAGCCTATCATGGATCCACTGGACCGCTGTGATCTCTGGCCACGGAACCTGACTTGTCTGCGCTCCGACCTTCCCTGAGCCTATATCAAAACGCTTATATCCATTATTGCTGCCCAAAACAACCTCATTTCCTTTAATCGCAAATGCGGTGAAGCCTTTCCCTGAAAGTAGCCTATTGATCGCTCCATCTTCGTCTCTGATGCTTAGCAGCCCCTCTTTCATCAGGGCATAAAAAAGCCCTTTATCCTTCCCATAATGTATATCTATTAATTCTCCATCGAGCTCCTGCTGCCATAAAACACCATCTCTTCCTAGCTTACTTATAGTATTGCCTTGGTAAATCAGAAATTCAAATTCCTTCCCTGGCACGAACTGCGCTACAGCGTTGGAGCCATGCAAAAAGTAAATTCCCCCCGCCCAGGCGTTGGAAAATACCGCCTTATCATCCAAATAGACAAATTGCTCCTGATATACCTCCATGGCCTTCACCTTCTTATCTTTCATAGCCAGATAGGACCGATCCTCGACCAACTGACCCGGGTTCAGGAACTGCCCTGCATGGGGTTTATAGAGGCCTTTATGGGTCAGCACCTGAATGTTTCCATTCCTATCCATGGCCACTGATCGGGGCTGTGTAAGACTATCTATATAGTATTTGATACTGTGCTCCTGCACAAAAGGATGATCCTGATAAGGCTTAATTACCGACTGAGACCAGGCTCCCTGGCTAGTGAAGAGTAGCAAGCCTATTAGTAGGGATAGATTATACGTTTTATTTTTTGGCAACATTCCTATTGGTTTTAATATGGTTGTACTTATAAAATTACTTGGCCGCTGGGAAATAGACTATTCCTCATTTCATCTATCTTTTCTGGGTTGAATCTGAGGATCAATAACCCTGTATTTGATGGATTTTTGTCCTCCAGCCAGGTGACAGGAATACGTCATATGTAATTTCCCATCCTTACCCTTGATCAGGGAAGGATAAGAATAGCGGTCCTTATGATCCGGATCATATTCTAGCTGCAGGTGATCCTCCCAACTTACCCCCTGATCCTTAGAGAGGTATAAGCTAAGCTGATATCGGCCATCTGTAATATCATTGCAGAGCAAAAACCAATGCGTGTCATCATACGACAACAGCTCTACACTGGCAGTATTTGGAATAGCTGTTTTGGTGGATGGAGACCAGCTCTGGCCCTTATCTCTGGAGATGCTTTGGTGGATACGCTCTGGGCTGTCCCCACTGTCACGCATTAGGGCGAGGATGCTTCCATCAGATCGCATGGCTAATGCCGGCTGGATCGGGCCTCTGCCCACCAGCGGACTACTGGGAGTCCAGGTCTCTCCGCCATCCTCGGACAGGGCCATCATAGAAAAATTATACCCATCCGAATATAAAGGAAGCACCATCCGCTGCCCCTCCATGAGCAAGGGCTTGATCCGCGTCATCCAGCCAATACTTCTTTTGGCTGGATCAGCCGAAGCTTGGATGATCTGATCCTCATACGACTGCGCGTACTCCGCCCATCCTGCCCCTGATGGAGGCATTTCCTCAAATGCCTCCGCGACCTGCTTCTGGAAATCATCATTGGGCTTGAGGAAGATATTATCCTGCCACTGCCATACCGGTGGACCTTCTTGCTCATAGTCCATCGTGGAGCGAATCTTGAGTATCGATTGCTCCCACTTATTGGCCAATACGGCGATCCATACCAGGAACAGCTTATTATCTTTATTTAGGAATATTACAGGATTGCAGTCAGGAATTTGCGGGCTATCCGCGAGCAGAAATGGGGCTGACCACTGGTCAGTAGCCGCGGATTTGCGGGCGCCCATGATCCGCACATCATCGGCCGTCCGCTCTCCAGAACCCTGAAACCAAGCCACTAGCCAGTCGCCATTGGGCAGCTCCACCAAGCTGCTAGCATGCACATGCTGCTCCTGAAAAGGGAATATATAGGCCTCATCTACCTTTATACTTTGCTGCGCAAAAGCAGGCATCCCAAGCCATAAAAGCAAGATAGCCGACAAAGCAGCCATATAGAACTTAAAGTAAATCATTCGCAGAAAAGGGAGCATAGGCCATGGGGATTGTTTGTATGATTACCTTCAATTTCCATTTTGGGCTACTGCCGAGTCCCTACAGGCCCTTCTGATTACCATCAATGAATCATTTACCTCTATTTTTTAACCATTCATAATAGTCTTTTTCAGAATACTTAGGTATTATCATTAATAATTGGAGGCTATAATCACCCCTCAGCTTGCTGGAACTGGCTAAACAGCTTTGGCTCAGGAAGAAACCTATTGGGCATGCCTAAGAGAGAGCTTGCTCAGGAAACCGGGAGTATTGAAATCCCTTAGGGCACGGAGTACTTTGGCTTTGGGAAAAGCCTACTTCATTATAGCATACGAAAGATCATTAGTGAATAGCATATGAGACTAGGAATAGATTTAGGAGGTACCAAAATTCATTTGGGGCTCGAAGAAAACGGCCTTATCACGAGGCAAACACGCGAATTGCTGACGGAGAAGGACAATTTAGAATCCACACTTTCGCAGATAAAATCCTATATCCGGCCTTATCTTCATGAGCGCCTGAGCGGAATCGGCATTGGAGTCCCTTCCGTGGTGGACACCAGCAAGGGCGTGGTATATAATGTCACCAATATCCCTAGCTGGGAATGTGTGCCACTAAAGGCCATCCTGGAAAGTGAGTTTGGACTTCCTGTGGAGGTAAATAATGATGTCAACTGCTTTGTATTGGGAGAATACCGCTACGGTAAAGCCACCCCATTCACCAATGTCGTGGGCATGTCCATTGGCACAGGCCTGGGGTCTGGCTTGATCCTAGATGGTCGCTTATATATAGGCCAAAATTGTGGGGCAGGCGAAATAGGTTTATTACCTTATCTGGACCAGAATATCGAGTATTATGCCAGTGGAAACTTTTTTCCTGTGACCTATAATATCTCAGCTTTGGAGGCCTACCAGCAAGCCTGCGAAGGAAAGGCTAGCGCTTTGGCCCAGTGGGAGGAATTTGGGAAACACATTGGAAAGGCAGTTTTGGCGGTATTATATGCCTATGATCCTCAGGCTATCGTCTTTGGCGGTTCTATTTCCAAAGCTTTTCCCTATTTTAGAGAAAGTATGTTATTCCATATGCAGGAGTTTATTTACCCGGAATCATTAAAGAAGCTTCAGCTGCTGATTTCTGACGATGAGCTCATGCCGATTTTAGGTGCTGCAGCGCTAATAGAGACTCCCTAAACCGTAAAAAATGAATAAAAATCACCTAATAGTCGCTTTAATCATCCTCATATTCTTTGTCATCAGCTTTCTCACCAATATTTTAGGACCTATTATTCCTGATCTTATTGCCAGCTTTGACCTCAGCCTGGCCCTCGCGGGCTTCTTACCCTTTGCGTTTTTTGTGGCTTATGGTGTCATGTCCATTCCCGCAGGGCTGTTGGTGGATCGCTATAAGGAAAAGAAGGTGCTGCTTCTGGCATTTTCTTTTGCCTTTGTGGGAGCACTGCTATTTGCGCTTTTACCTTCCTTCTCCATTGCCATGCTCAGCTTATTTTTGATCGGCGTGGGAATGGCCATGCTGCAGGTAGTGATCAATCCCCTCCTGCGTACCTCGGGTGGAGAAGCCCATTTTGCTTTCAATTCCGTACTGGGCCAACTGGCATTCGGTGGGGCCTCGTTTTTGAGCCCTATGCTATATAGTTATCTGGTACGAAACCTGGGGGAAGCGGACAGCCCTTCGCTGGTGCAGCTTCTTGCGCAGGCAGTTCCTGAAGGGATGAAGTGGCTGTCCCTCTATTGGGTATTCGCTGCGATAGCCCTGCTGATGCTAGCTGTCATATCCTTGGTCAGGTTTCCCTCCGTGGAGCTCAGGGCCGACGAAAAAGTGGACCTCAGTGCGGCTTTTGGCAGCTTAAGCCGCCAGCGTACCGTATGGCTGTTCTTCATAGGCATCTTCTGCTATGTGGGCACCGAGCAGGGCATTGCCAACTGGATTTCTAAGTTTCTGCAGACTTACCATCAGCTTGACCCCGCAGTGGAAGGAGCCCAAGCCATCTCCTATTTCTGGGGCTTGCTGACCTTGGGATGCCTGCTGGGATTAATCTTGCTAAAGGTGTTTGACAGCCGCAAGGTATTGATGCTTTTTACGGCCGCAGCGATGATCAGCCTTGCCCTTGGGCTATTTGGATCCGCCCATCTTGCAATTATCTGCTTCCCATTGACTGGCTTTTTTGCCTCTGTGATGTGGTCGATTATATTTTCCCTGGCTCTCAATTCGGTGCCCCAGCATCATGGGACCTTCTCAGGGATCTTATGCACCGCCATTGCGGGAGGAGCGATATTTCCTCTGGTAGTCGGCGTACTCGGCGACTGGATAGGCTTACGCTTAGCGATGCTTTTCCTAATGCTGCCCCTAGCCTATATTTTCAGCATAGGAATATGGGCAAAACCACTGATCAATAATGCCACCATTAGCACTTTCAAAGAACTACTCAAGCCTGGTAATTAAGCATGTATAAAGTAATTTTACTATTGGATTTTGCAGAGGAATATAGCAAAGATCTACTTCGAGGGATCTCCCGCTATGCCAATGAAAATGGTCCCTGGACCTTTTGTAGAATGCCCTTATATTACCGCGAGACCATCGGTATAGAAGGTATCCTGGACTGGGCCAAAGACTGGGGCGCGGATGGCATCATAGGCCAGCTCTATAATGATATGGATCTGGAGCTCATCAGGCAGTCTGGCCTGCCAGTGATCGCCCAGGATTTTAAAGAGCGCTTCGATACCTTGCCCAATATAACCGCTGACTATCACCATATGGGTAAAATAGGCGCGCAGTATTTCCTCAAAAAAGGCTTTAAGCATTTCGCTTTTTATGGGTATAATAATATCGTATGGTCGCGGGAGCGGGCGGAAGGATACGAGGATGAGCTTAAGAATCACGGCTTTAGTGTCAACTATTTTGAGCATCATATGGCCAGGTCCACGGATATCTGGTATTATAAAAGCAACTCGCTGAGCACCTGGCTGACTGCCTTACCTAAGCCCGTGGCCATCATGGCCTGCGATGATAATCAGGCACTGCATCTTACCGAGGTATGTCGGCAAATCGGGGTAAAAATCCCTGAGGAAATCGCCGTACTGGGCGTGGACAACGATGTGATGCTCTGCGAGCTCTCCGATCCGCCCCTCTCCAGCATCGCCATGGACATCGAAAAAGGTGGCTATGAAACCGCCGCTTTATTGGAATATATGGTCCGCAATGGTAGTGATAAGTATTATGATATCCTCGTGGCAGCCACTCAGGTGGTCACCCGAAAATCTACCGATATCTATGCCACCAATGACGAGTATATCGCCTCTACCCTAAAATATATCCACCAAAATATCGACAAAAACCTGCATGTAGAGGACGTGGTGGTCCAAGTGCCACTCTCCAGAAGATCACTGGAAAAAAGATTTCACCAAATCACCGGCTATCCTATCTATAAATATATTTTTAACCTTAGAATAGAAAAATTCACCCAAAAATTAATAGAAACAGATAAGACTATCTTCGAAATAGCCCTGGATATGGGGCTCAATGATAGTAAAAATATTGCCCGACAGTTCCGTCAGGTGAAAGGCTGCAATCCACTAGAATACCGAAAAACACATCAGCTGCCCAAAAACTAATGGCCGCGGCCTGTCTTATTCTGAGTTGTCATTCAAAAACTGATCAAACATCTCACGTAACTCCCCTTCGAAATACTCCGGATGATCCGTCATTAGCCGAACCAAGGTCTCCATCTCCCTGCGATTGATGGAGTTATCTCTCAACTTGCTCAATAAAGATAATGCCTGTTCATTTTCCATATCTTCTGTTATTTTGGACCTAATGTATTAATTATAAAGCTTTTGAATCGATTCTAGTGCCCTCCGGGCAAATTAAATTATACCTCAGCCTATATTTCCCATTTTATAATAAATAGATAATTCAACCCTCCCTCAAAGTCCCTACAATCTATGCTCCCCTCTACTAACTTTGAAGACTCCTTGTCTTAGGCTGAGCGAATAAAAAAAACAATAAACGATCCAAAATCTGATATACCTTATTATAACCTAGCCTCCCATTAAGGGATTTTAGAAATCTGTCGCTTCGCTCAAAGTAAATTAGTGCCCTCCCCAAAGCGATTCACCCTCCTCCAGCTTATCAGATCGCCAAGCCTTATCCCTTTCTCACAGTCTTAATAAAACCCAGCATTCCTGATTCACTCCTCCCAGCCTACCTTCAATAAAACACTAAAGCAAGTTTCCATATCCTCAGCTATCTATTAAAGAGAACCTGAGAAAGGAAAATATTAGAGCTTAATGAAAATCTTCCTTTTGTATAACCATAATGCAGGAAGGTAATTGATACCTACAAAAAGGATGGCGTATCCCATACTGGCCAGCCTAGGAGCTATGCCTGCGGCCATCATAGCCTCCATATAGGTCTCACTCAGTGAAAGTCCCCAAAATCCTGAAGAATAAAATATCAAAGACAGTAAGTCTGCCAATACATATACTGCGATGGCATTGGAACCGAATACCAGCCAGGGAAAGGTGCCCCTTTGGTGGCCTTCCATATCCAGCCAGTAATATAGCATTCCCAATACACTGAAACCCGCGCCGCTGGTGACCAGTACAAAGGAACTGGACCAAAGGTTTTTATTTAATGGAAAAAACAATGACCATAATAATCCGGCGATAATCAAGAGCATCCCCAGCGACATGAGGTTAAGGGCCTTCTTGCCGGGCATAAGGGAGGACAGCAGTATCTTTCCTGCAAGTAATCCCAGGATTCCTGAGGCAATCGCCGGCAGGGTACTCAGCAGGCCTTCAGGATCCCAATCTCCCTGCCACATTTTACCCGGCAATAAGAGGCGATCCACGTAGGCTGCAATATTCTGACCAGGCTCCAAGCTTACCAGACCGGTCCCCGGCATTGGAAGCAGCGTCAACGCCAAACTATAAGCCAGCAGAATACCTAGGGCGATATAGACCTGCTTCTTCCAACTGGTATGCAGGAATAAGAAACTGGATGCCAAAAACACCAGCGCTATGCGCTGTAATACACCGGCTATCCGGACATTCATAAAATCGAATGTGGGGATCAGACCAAGAAATATTCCCAATAGAAAAAGCTTAACCGTACGGCTGATAATTTTAGGATATAATTCCTGTGGGCGGGTACCTTGATCGATTTTGGCCGAATAGGCCAGAGAAATAGAAACACCTACTATAAATAAGAAAAATGGAAATATAAAATCCGTCGGGGTGATCCCATGCCATGGCGCATGCTCCAAGGGCGGAAATACATAATCCCAAGTCCCTGGATAATTTACCAAAATCATCGCGGCAATGGTCAATCCTCTAAAAACATCAAGAGATCTTAGTCTGCTTTTGTTAGCGCTCATTTAATATTGATTATATACGTAGAAATACTACTTACTATACTAATTACCATCAATTCAGGCTATTTGCATTACAATCCGCAAAAAGAAGGGCCTTAGGGCATCCTCCCAACATTAACAATAATATAACTCTTTGCAAATCAATACTTAACACAAGAAACATCTTCGCTTTTTGAGGGTTTATATTCGTGTTTTGCGCAATTATTGTCGAAATAATGTTTGATATTTAATTATGGAAAGCAAAATTATATAGTCATGAAACAGCCTAACAAACAAATTTTACAGCTATTTATTGAAGGTGACCATAATGCGGCAGATGCCGTTTACCGTTTTTACAGAAAACCTGTCATCCGATTTGCTCAGTCTCTATTGAAAGATCCTGTCGAAGCGGAGAATGTTTTTCAGGAGGTATTTACCAAAATTATGGCGCATAGGCCTAAAATAAATCCGGAGATGAATTTCAGCAGTTATTTCTTCACAGCGGTCCGAAATGAAATTTTCGATTATTTCAAAAAACTTAAAAAAGACCAGCATTTAAAAGATGAATTCTGGTCACGAATCGAACTGGCAGATCGCCATGAGCAGCTTCTTAAAGAAGAAAGGCTACAGCAATTGGAGGAGGAAATAGAGCACCTGTCCCCGAAGCGGAAACAAGTGCTCCAAATGAATTATTTCGAAAAGAAATCCTATCAGGAAATTGCCAATGAACTGTCGATTTCTGTGAATACCGTCAAAAACCAACTTATCAAAGCCAAAGCACATTTAAGACAGGAATTAAACTAATTAGGCGTTTCTAATGACTATAGGTCAAGCCTCATTGGCAGGTTATCAGCATTCTGGTGCTGGCTGACTAATGATTCAGCAGCATTGGCTTTTTCGGGCTGCCCGCTTTTACTTCTGCGGCTGAGCTGATCAGAGGGCTTAGAATCTCCAGCCATCTAGCTAGCACCACGGGCTCTCCTACGAGGGCTGAAAATCGCTCTCCATCATAAATTTCCAGCGTCTTCCGCATTGGTTTATTCCAATATTCCAATTCAAGGCTGATCCTGTCGATAATTTTCTCCTTCCCTTTTCCCTGGCCGCTCATTCGACTGACTTCCTGCTTATGCAGCGCCTTAAGGCCAGAGAGGTCGATACATTCTGGGGTTTCCTTCGCCAGATCTGCACTATAAATCAATATTCGCTTATGAGCGTCTAAACCTAAATAATAGGCATTTCTCCAAAATTCCTGCTCCCCAATAGTCAGCCCTTGCGACTGTGAAAAGGTTTTGTAATTATTTAAAGCAGTCTTTTGAATTTTTTTATTTTTCTGAGCATTCAGAATTAAGGGTAATGCAAATGCGCCAGTCAGCAGAAAGGCAATGATCAAAGTGATACTATCCATGAGTAAGTTGATTTTTAGTAATTAATAATCCAATTCCCTAGTGGAAATAGCCTGTGCCCAAGTAGCCCTCAGCACTCACCCACACTGTACCGACTTATTTTCTAACTATAGAAGCCATAAACTTTAATTATTCCCAATAAGGAATAAGCGTTCTGGGCAATCTTCAAGAACCACTACTGGAACTTAAAGAGCACTGGTCCATAGCAATGAAAATAAAGGCCAAAGATTGTGGGCAGAATATGTTTTTCTGAAGACGATAGTGTATCTGGCTAAAACCCTAGGGGTAATTTCACTTGCGAACCAGGAGGAGGAATTCCTCAGATTTTGCAGAGGTGAACTGCCATAGAGGCAGGAGAAATAGGAATATTAAATTACCAGAAAAAATGGCTAGGAAAGATGATCTCTCTAATCCCCAAGCTGGGGATAATCCCCATAAATTGTTCCTCTCGGCCGATAACCGAAATAGAAACAAGGACCAGATCCAGCGCGGATCCAGATATAAAAGTGGGAAAGTCATTATTACCAAAATACTCTGCACTTCCCTGCACCGCCAGCGAACTTACTGGAATCAAGGCATGGGAGAGAGTATGGGAACTGGCTAGACTGACTTGAACATCAGCAGGCAGCGCAGATGTATTCTGCTCCGCCTCAGCAAGATGAGGGGCAGTCATCGCCATTACTATCATCCAGACAGTGAAAGCAAAAACTCTATACAGCGGAGCCGAAATGTTCTTCAAAGTAGTGAATTAATTTTCCCGAAATGTAAGGTGATTTTCACCATAATATCAAAAATAAACAGTTTTTTTTCTTCTATAGTTCTCAGGATAAAGTGAAATGCCATGCTTCTAAAAGACTTCCAAAAAAAATCAGCTGGCGAATGCATTTACTGCTTCTCGTAGATTTTTGATGGTGATGCTACCTTCTCTTTCTCTTGTCTCAATTTCATATACACTTTGCTATAAATTCGCTTTTTTAATCTGGTAACTACTGCAAAGCCCTTCCCTGGAAAAGGCGAATGGCTTATAGCCATCCAGAAGAAGCTGGCATTACTATTCCAATCCTATTGAAAGCCAGTAATTTTACGATCTAATTGCTTTAGTTTTAATTTGATTATATTCATCTGCTAAGGTATTATCCTGGCAACTCCATTTCAAAAATATGGTTAAAACCTGTTTAAGGCCAAAAAACAAAGAAAGGCATCCGCGGAAACGGATGCCTTTCTGTTTAATATTTTATATAGAAATCTGATTAGCTCAATGCTTGCTCAATATCAGCACAGATATCATCGATATGCTCGATTCCGAGGGAAATTCGAAGTAAACCAGGGGTCACACCTGCTGCCAACTGCGCTTCTTCGGAGAGCTGCTGGTGGGTGGTGGCGGATGGCTGGATGATGAGTGTTTTGGCATCACCGACATTTGCCAGATGACTGATCAGTTTCAGGTTATCCACCATCTTTTCGCCAGCTTCCTTGCCTTCTTTAAGTTCAAAGGTAAGCACGCCGCCAAAGCCATTTTTGAAATATTTTTTGGCTAGCTCATGATGACTGTGGCTTTCCAGGCCTGGGTATAAAACCTTGGCAACTTTTGGATGCTTTTCCAGCCATTTGGCTAAGGCAAGGGCATTTTCTACGGTGCGTTGAGCACGTAGAGAAAGCGTCTCCAATCCTTGCAGTAAAAGGAAGCTGTTGAATGGGCTGATGGCCGGGCCAAAATCCCTCAGGCCTTCCACTCTTGCTCGGATCGTAAAGGCTACGTTTGGCATGCCAAGGGGATTTCCTTCTCCGAAAGTATTCCAGAAATTCAGTCCATGGTATCCTGCGGAAGGCTCTGAGAACTGCGGAAACTTCCCATTTCCCCAATTATAATTACCACCATCCACGATAATTCCTCCCACGGAGGTACCATGTCCACCGATCCATTTGGTGGCAGAAGCCACCACGATATGCGCGCCATGCTCCAGGGGACGGAAGAGATACCCACCAGCTCCGAAGGTATTATCTACCACAAGAGGAAGATCATATTTGGTCGCCAAGGCCCCCAATTTTTCAAAATCAGGAATATTAAAACCAGGGTTACCGATAGACTCCACATAGAGTGCCTTGGTATTGTCATCGATCAGGCTCTCCATGTCCTCTGCTCTCTCGCTTTGGGAGAACCTTGCGTCAATTCCTAAGCGCTTAAAAGCCACCTTGAACTGATTATAGGTACCGCCATAGAGGTAAGGAGAAGTCACAAAATTGTCACCGCTCTCGAGGATATTATTGAGCGCTATAAACTGCGCCGCCTGGCCAGAGCTCACCGCCAAGGCAGCTACTCCCCCTTCCAATGCTGCCATTCGCTGCTCGAAGACATCATTGGTAGGATTCATGATTCTGGTGTAGATATTACCAAATTCCTTCAGGCCAAATAAATTGGCTCCGTGCTCGGCAGAATTGAATACATACGAGCTAGTCTGGTAAATCGGAACTGCCCGGGAGTTGGTAGTTTTATCAGGTTCATGGCCAGCATGAAGCTGAAGGGTGTCAAAATGAAATTTTTGCTCTGACATGGTTATTGCAAATTATTATTTTAGGGAATTAAAGATAAAAATATCATCATTTCATCTTCTTGAATACAATCAAAGCCTGACTGGCTTTATATTCAAAAATACCATTTTGAAATGAAACTTTCCTGAAAATAGTATAAAATGCAAAGGTAAGTAGGCAAAAATTTGCCTACTTACCATTTGTCGAAGTATAATACTTCTTTTACCTGTCCGAGAGAATCAATGAAAATCTTGATATTCTCATCCACTTTTAAGGGAGATTGGTAGATATAAATAGAATCTAAACCTTCCCATACCTCCTTAGCATCAGGAGATCCCATTAAGGTCAAAGCCTGATCCTTAGGCATCCCCACCTGTACATCGTAGGATCTTGCCACATTCTCCCAGGTCTTCTCCTGGTACCTTTGGAATAACTGCCAGGAAACCAGTACCAACATGATGAATATGGCTCCATAAAATAAAAAATCCCTCTTCATACCCATATAGCTTTATGACCTTTCATTCAATAAGCGAATATCACCTAAAATTGTTTAAAAATAAGCGTCCATTTTATGATTTTTTTTCATGATATCGCCCGCATTAGTCCTGTATTATGAGATCAAGAGGAATACCCTCAAAATCAAAGGAAATAAGAATTCCATTTAACCATCATTTTACACCACTTATACCCCAAAAATAATAGGCTATCCTCGGATCGTAAGTAAATCCACTCGAAAGAAAATTTTATGAAAGCAAAAGAAAAAACACCTGTTTCCCCTTGGATTATGGATTATTTATTACAAATTTAAATATTCACTACACACTTGCCCCTCAAAATTCAGTGATCCAATTAATAACCCACGCAATATGTGACTTCTCTAGGGAGTTATAGTAGCGATAATGATAGTACGAAACACCTGTGGTTTTTTTGATAAATTCCAGTAAGCAGCATGATTGAAAAAAATGATCTTACGCAAAATGGCTCCAATAAAGCAAAGCTGCTTTCTATGGTAAGCCATGAAATCCGTACCCCCTTGCATGGCATTATTGGTTTGACCGAACAGCTGCAGGACACCACCCTGACACAGGAGCAAAAGGACCTGGTGGACAACTTACTTCGGACAGAGCGTATTCTTATGAATCTGGTGAATGATGTCCTGGATTATTCCAAACTCAAAGATGCAGCATTTGACATCAAACTGAAGCCTACTAAAATCCAGTCTGTCTTAGATGATATTCGTTTTTTATTTATGGCGGTAGCCAACCAAAAAGGATTATCCCTTGTGGTGCACTGTGATGTGATCGATAAAATAGTGAAGGTGGATGAGCTTCGCCTCAAGCAAGTATTGTCCAACTTAACCAATAATGGACTAAAATTCACTGATACAGGAGGCATTACCTTGGTCTGCACCCAGGTGTCTGGGGAAATCAGTGGCCGAGTACGCTATAAGTTTGAAGTCATCGACACCGGAAAGGGCATTCCTGAAGAAGTCGTGAACAAGATATTTGATGAATATTACCAAACCGAAATCGGCAGCAAAAAAGAAGGGACAGGACTTGGGCTCACCATCTCTAATATGATCCTCTCCAAAATGGACAGCACCTTAGAACTTACCAATTCTGATGGAGGTCAGGGAGCTACATTTTTCTTCTTCCTTGATCTCGAAGTAGCTGAAGAAGTTCAGCCTGAACATAAAGAAAGAATAAGCCACCACTTCCAGAATGCTCATGCGCTAGTCATCGATGATGACGCCATGGTCCAGCAGATTTCTTCCAATATGCTATTGAAAGAGGACATTAAGGTGGAGCTTGCCAGCAGTATTAGCGAAGGCAAGGAGAAATTCAGGAAATACCACCCCGAACTGGTGTTTCTTGATATGGAGCTTGAGGATGGAACTGGCGATCAAATGGTCCAATTCCTCCGCAATGAATGTTTCTATCATGGGGTCATCATCTGCACCACCGCTTCCACCCATAGCACCAAGGATATCATAGCCATGGGTTTTGACGATATACTTCGCAAGCCCTTTAACCGCCGATCCATGAACCGGGTGCTGGCCAGACTATCCCAAAAAGAATATTAGATGTCCATCAACTCAGGGAAATTTGAGGAACAAAACATACTTTTTAATAGCCTAAGGTAAAGCTGGAAATAGGAGTACTGACTCCTATTCTACTGACTTTTTGTCCTCCAGGAAGTGCTTATTTACTTTTAAAGGCATGAATAATATTCTCCAAGGATTTTCACTTCCTCCAACTAAAATTGCGGCCTTCTTAAGACAATAGCCAATGCTTTCCCCTTCGTAAATTCACAAAAAAAATCCCTCCCAAAAACCTTTACGATTTTAGGGAGGGGCTGTTAGTCAGTCAAATCAAAAAGTTACAAACCTATCTTTAATCTATTAGAAGGAGTAAGCCACGCTGAAACGGCTATTTCGCGGTGCTTCGGCCTGATATAATACAAATCCTGAATAGCTGGCTCCCATATAGAGGTATTCATCGAGGATATTGAAGACATTTGCCCTTAACTCCAGCTGATTTTTCTTCCAAGAAAGACCACCATCAAGCTTGAAATAATCCGGCAGCTGATATTCTGGATTTACCTCATATCTCCAAGTATGTCGATCCCCTTGGTACATAAAACCCATGCTAATTCCCAGGCCTTTGAGGGCTCCAGAGGTCAAGGAATAGCTGATCCATGTATTGGCGACGTGGGTGGCAAAACCCGGCACGCCATTTCCTATATTGTCAGGATTAATATCCTCGGTAATCTCAGAATCCGTATAGGCATAATTGGCCGTCACCACCAATCCTGGAAGGATTTTTCCTCTAGCGTCAAACTCAATGCCTTGGGTTCTGGTCTGCCCTAGCTCCAGCGAGAATATTCCCGTGGCATCATCCGGGTCAGATACCAGTTGATTATTTTTCAAAATTCTATAAGCCGACAAGCTCGTGCTCCATTTACCCTCAAAGAAGTCACGCTTCAGGCCTAATTCCATATTGTTTCCCGTGATTGGCTTCGGACTTTCTCCACCTTCAATTATCCCAGATTGCGGCACAAAACTCTGGTCATAAAGCCCATAAATGGAGGTATTCTTATCCAGGGAATAACTTAGTCCCAGTCGGGGGGAAAGCTTAGTATCTTCTAATGGGGATCCATAGGTCACCTGATAGACATAGGTATATCTTCCTGCCAGCGTCAGTCTCAGGTCATTTTTCAGAAATCCAAGTTCATCCTGAAGGTAAACACCAGAGAAAGTTTGATTCAAATACGTATTATTGGCTCGGTTATGTAAGGTTTTTGATCTATCAAAAACCGGGAGTCCATTGGCAGGTCGTCCATATACAGGGCTAGCTCCCTGAAATAACGACTCCGGTGTATCGAGATTTATTTGCGAATAGAAGTCGGCATAATATTCCTTGGTTCCAAGGTCGAGGCCTGCCAGGATAGTATGGGAAATAGCGCCGGTCTGCACCTTACCATTGAGGTAAGCCTGACCAAAGGTGCTATTGCTCTGTGCATCCCAAATGGAGGCATATCGCAACATATTATCCTCATTGTCGATGGATCTGATCCACAGGGAATTACCTTCCTGGCTATAATTAAAATAAGATAGCTGAGCGGTAAATTTCCAGTTGGAGTTGATTTGATGCTGAAGATTTGCAGTGATATTTCTATCCTCAATAGTGGTCGGATCCAAGCCTGGCTCAGACACCGTAAAAGACTGATCATAAGCAGCATACCCTTTGGTAGTAAAGACATTCCCATCGCCCATATTGGACATGGTGACGTGCTGGTGGATATATTCCAGGCTCAGCTTGGTCTTATCATCCAGCTGATAGCTGATCACTGGGGCGATGCTAAATCGGTCCTGGTATCTGAATTTCTGAAAGGAATTCTGCGTCTGGCCCATGGCGTTAAATCGATAAAGGAGCTTTCCTTTTTTGTCCAGCTTACCTTCTATATCCAGCGTTCCCCGGTAGAGATCAAAGCTGCCAAGGGTAATCCCCACGTTTCCTCCGGATTGGCCCGTAGGTTTTTTGGTGACCACATTATAAATGCCGCTGGGCTCACCATAGGACATCATAAAGCCTGCCGGGCCTTTCACAAATTCGATTTCAGAAACGAAACTCATTTCTTCTGTCAAAGGACCAAAATTACTAGTCACATTCATACCATTCCGGAAGGCTGAAGCCCTCGAACCCCGCATATTGATCTGGGCATAGAGATTTCCCCATTGGGTAAACTGGGTGGCACCGCTGACATTTCGTGTCAGTCCATCGGTCACAAAAATCACCTGCTGATCAGCCAAAGCTTCAGCAGTTACCACTTGAATATTCTGAGGTACCTGCACTAGGGGTTCGTTTAGGCGTAAGGAAGGGCTGGGATTATCGACCTTGTATCCATTACGAATAGCGTGGATCGTCACCTCATTTAGCTCCTCCTCGGATGCCAGAAGTTCGATGGTCCCCAAGTCAAGCATTGCGCCTTCTGAAATCACGATAGGCTGCACCACCGGGCTAAATCCAATGCCCGATACCGATAGCTTATATTTCCCTGCCGGCGCGGCGATCCTGAAATTTCCCCTTTCGTCGGTTGCCGTGCCATAATTACTGGACTTTAGCAGCACCGTTGCAAAGGGTATAGGCTCCTTGTTTTCGTTAATTACTCTCCCTCGAAGGGACCCGGTAGTTTGCGCAGTTACTCCCTGAAACCACAACAGGGCAATTGTAATAAGTAGTAGTTTTTGCATAAAGCACTTTAAATTGATAGTCGTAAGTGGTGAATATAATAAAATTATTAGGTCTTGATAACTAATTTTGTCAGGATCTAAAAACCCTTTAAATTCAATTTGGACAAAGATATTAACGTTTTTCCTCTTTACTTACTAAACCAAAAATAAAACAGGTGTTTAATGCATTATTTTTCTAAATTTCTACTGCTTAGGGGGGTAAATTTGGTAGATCACACCAAAACTGGTAATTCCAGAAAAGATTTTTTTCTAATCAATTTTTCAGATTTTAATTCCCAACTTCCTTTTAGTGCTGATGAACTAGGAGTTTTTGGTGAGCACTTAATGGGAGAAGGGAAAACAAGGGAAAAGATTCTGGATAAAACATTACTTGTTATATCCAGAATTCACCTATTACCTGATGATGCTTTGGGTAGCGCAGCGCCAAATATTATTATACTGCTGGCCAAAGTGTTCTCCAGAAGTTTCTTCGGTAGCGATAGCTTCCACGATATACTGCCCTTTCCAAGGCGTCTCTAGGGTGAGCTCTCCTTTTTCATTGCTTTCCACCTCTTTGGTCCATCCATTTGGGCTGGTGATAGTGACCTTAATTCCTCCTTGAGGCTGGCCTTTGAAATAGGTGGTAAAGTGAAGGTCATCTTTCAATTTTCCTGTCTCAGGACTGGTGAGCAATAAGGCCAGGTCGGTGGACGGTCCTTGGACTATTTCGCTGGTCTTACCCACCCATACTTGTGCGGCGGTATTGAATTGATAGATATAGTCTCCCCCCAGGTCCTTGGCAGAATGTCCTATCTGAATGCGATATACTCCATCCATGCTTGGAGTAAATTTGGCAGTAAAGTACTCCTCACTGCCTTGCTGAGTAGTCAGGGCCGTTTTATTTCCTTCAGGATCGATCAGCCAAAGTTCAAATTTAGATACATCTGAGTACCAGTCATCGACTTTTTCGATCATGCCTTCAAGGTACTCCCCATAATAAATCTTCACTTCCTGCTCCTGTCCTTTTTTTCCTTTAGGAGCGGTCTCTATCCATAGTGCATGAGCAAAAGAGGAGGATAAACTAGCCACCATGGCTAGTACAACTAATAAACTGAATTTTGATTTCATAAACTTTTAAATTTTATTTTCTTAATAAGTCGTCAATTTGAAGCTGAATTTGGGCTTCGCCAAGGCAATCTTTGAGTCGGTAGAATTCCTCTTCCAGCAGGGTAAACTGAATATCCTGATGATAGGTTTCGACGACGATTCTGTCCAGACCATCATAAAAGGGACTATAATCTCCCTCAAAGTCCAGCTCCTCGATATAGCGGCAAAAGCCCTTGAAGTCCATCATGCTAAAACTGGCCATACACTGACCGAACATCATACCGATGCGGCCGCAATGCTCACAGCGTGTGAGGATAAATTGGTTTTTCATCAGTATAATTTCGGGTTTACAGTAATCCATAGTTAGTTTAGCTCTAGTGGTTTAATTGGTGCCTGTAATGATCCCGGAGAAAGTTTATCGATTGCGCTCCCCAATCACACACAGGGCTTAATTTTTTCTAAAATCTATACCCCAGGCTCAAACGAGCATTTCGTGGTGCTTCTGCCTGATAGTAATAATAAGTGGCATAAGCGGATCCAGAATAGAGGTATTCGTTAAGTACATTAAAGACATTGGCTCGGATGGAGAGATTGTCATTTTCCCAGGACAATCCCCCGTCGATTTTGAAATAATTAGGTAGCGGCAATTGGTTTCCCTGCGCCCAATTCCAGGTGGATCGGTCCCCCTGGTAAGTAAAGCCTGCACTCAGCCCAAATCCTCGAAGCGGCCCCTCCTGTAGGGAATAGATGATCCAGGCATTGGCTAGGTGCTTTGCAAAACCGGGCAAGGTCCCTCCCACCGGACTCTCCGGAGCAGCCTTGGTCACCACATTATCCGTATAGGCATAGTTAGCGATGATCTCCAGCCCGGGAAGCACATGTCCACGGGCATCAAACTCAATTCCCTGCGCTCGAGACTGCCCTATCTGAAGGGAAAACTGGCCCGTTGGGTCCTCAGGATCATTGACCAGCTGGTTGTTTTCCAGGATTCTATAGGCAGAAAGACTGGTGCTTAACTTGCCTCCAAAAAAGTCATGCTTCACTCCTAGTTCCATATTGTTTCCAGTGATAGGCTTTGGCTTATCGCCATTGCTCAACAGTCCGGACTGAGGTACAAATGTCTGATCGAATAATGCATATACGGAGGTCTCCTTATCGATGGAATAGCTAAGTCCAAATCGTGGTGTCAGTTTACTGTCCTCCACCGTGGTTCCATAGGAATTTTGTGAGGTATATGTATAGCGCGCTGCCAGGGTCAGTCGCAATGTATTGTCAAAGAAACCTAGCTCATCCTGTGCATAAAATCCGCTATAAGACTGAGTGATCGCCGTGGTATTGGCGCGCTGCTTAAGGCTTTTGCTCCGATCAAATTGCGGAAGACCATTCACAGGTCTGCCATATACAGGATTATTCATATTAAAATACGCTCCTGCGGAGTCCAACTGGTGCGATTGGCTCCAGTCTGCAGTATATTCCTTGGTCCCCATATCCAGGCCAGCGAGGATGCGGTGATTTACCGCTCCGGTTTTCACCTCTCCATTTAGGTACACTTGTCCATATGCACTCTCGCCTAGGGCATCCCAAATGGATACATAGCGCAGTAGATTGGCATCTGCATCCACATAATTTAACCACATCGAGCTGCCTTCCTGCTGATAATTAAAATAAGCAAGCTGGCCAGTGACTTTCCAATCGGAATTTATGGTGTGTTGGAGATTGGCCATAACGCTATTGTCATCGATCCTCGTGGGATCCAGGCCGGGCTCTGCTATGGTGAAACTTTGGTCATAAATTCCGTAGCCTTCCGTGGAGAAGACATAAGCGGATCCTACATTGGACATCTTTACATGCTGATGAACGTATTCCAGCGTAAGCTTAGTGTCTTCGCTCAGCTGATAGCTGATCACTGGAGCGATGCTATAGCGATTTTGGAAGGTGAAATCCTGGAAAGAATTTTGAGACTGCCCCATTACGTTCAATCGGTATAATAATTTGCCATCCTTGCTGAGTTTCCCATCGAGATCCATCGTCCCACGATAGAGGTCAAAGCTCCCCATGGTCATCGTCACCTCACCCTGGGTCAAGCCCGTTGGTTTCTTGGTCACCACATTATAAATGCCACTCGGGTCGCCATTGGACATCATAAAACCTGCTGGCCCCTTCACAAATTCAATATTGGAGACAAAACTCATATCCTCCGTCAACGGCCCCCAGTTTGAGGTGACATTCATCCCATTTCTGAATGCCGCTGCTCTGGAGCCTCTCATATTGATCCTTGCGTATAGGTTTCCCCAGTGCTCCAGACGACTGGCTCCACTGACATTTCGGATCACTCCGTCAGCCATATCCATTACCTGCTGATCCTCCAGCACCTGGGCGGTGATCACCTGGATATTTTGTGGAATTTCAATTAGGGATTCATTGAGGCGGAGGCTTTCTGAGGGGTTCTCCACCTTATAGGAGCTACTCGCTCCAGTGATCGTAACCTCCTTAAGCACTGCTTCTGAGACTTTCAGTGAGGCGGTGGGCGCAGTACTTACCTGACCGCTGCGAAGGCTGATTTTCTGATGAATGGAAGCAAAACCTACTGCCGATATGTCCAAGGTATAATTGCCGGCAGGAGCCGAAAACTGATAGCTGCCGTCCTCGCTTGTGGCCACTCCGTAGTTAGTGCCATGAAGGATCACGGAGGCAAAGGGAATAGGACTGCCCTCCGGATCTTGTACCTTGCCTCTCAGAGTGCCCATTGATTGAGACCAAGCGGCGGTGCTTAGCCCTATCAATAACATAAAGAGTATAATTCTTTTCATCTTCTTATTTAGATTAAGTTTAATTAAGGACAAATGTATACTCCATACGTTTAGGATGAAAATTATTTAGAATGATTTTAAATACATATTTTCTATGCTTATTAGAGTCTCATAGATTTTATCTAATTGACTCCAATGACCTCTTATATCAACCTCAAAAACGTAATTCCTAAGCCCACATCACGGAGGCGCTTATAAAAAATACCAGCCCTAAAAATAGGACTGGTATAGGTAGTTGATCTCCTGCGTGGAAACGGGAACAGGAATGATCCTCGCTATTTATTGGTATATATTACTCTTTGATGATCTTAAATACAGCGTATTCTCCATTTTGACTGATGTGAATGAAATACGTTCCAGCTTTCAGATCATTGATATCCCAATTCGTCAGGTCTCGATTCAGGTTTTTAGATTTGCGCAGCAGTCCTTTGGAATCATATAGATAGGCCATAGTAGGAAGGGCCACAGATTCCGCCAGTTGTAGCTGAAACTCTCCCTGAGTAGGATTAGGATAGAGGATGGCAATCGTCTCTTTCTCTGAAGAAGCGGCCGTATGACTGCCCATCGACTTCTCATATTCCGTAAGAGGGCGAGGACTTGGCGCCGTTCCTGATATAAGGTTTCCTTGATAAAAGACGCCTATATTTTCATTGTCGGCCCATTGGTTTAAAGTCTGAAAGGAATGGTCATTGTTTTCATCAAGCTCAGACCAATCCGTTTTGGTCAGGCGGAAGGCTATTTCTCCCGTTTCACTGAGCGGTGCAAGGCTCTCCCCCGCTTTGTCTACCTTCAGTTCCAGGTAATAATCAGCCGTAAGGGAGTCCGCACTGATGTCCACGATAGTAGCATCTATGTTTTTAGCTCCGAGTTTAGCATAATCCACCCAGGCTTTGAGCGCTGCATTTCCCTCCTTTTTGATCCAATAGCGAAGACTTAAATCCTCATATTGCAGGCGCACATTGCCTTCATTCAATAAGGTTAGGCTTTTATTAATTGTATTTTTTCCGCCGGACTTATGCTTGCTCCATACAGAGGAAATTATTTTAGACTCCACAGGCTCGGGTTCTTTCCCCCAGATCAGCTCACCTTTCAGATAGACACCTATAGAAGGATTGGCTATGAAGGAGGCTGCTTCCCGTGCAGAATAATCATTCGTTTCATCCAAGTCAGACCAGCTATCATCAAAAATGGCAGTCTGAATGATCCCCGAGGCCTGCCCCGACGCTAGAAGACTTCCCTCCTCAAAGGACAATTCCATATACCCAAACGCTTCGGTATGCGGCTCTTCCATGGGAACATAATTCAGGTGAATCCTATCCCTTCCCAATGCTGCATAATCCACTCTGGAGGAAATTGCGGAATAATTCTCCGGGGTAAACCAATAGCGAATGCTCAGTTCGTCCAGGCTAATCGAGGTACTATCGGCATTTTGCAGGTTAAAATAAGGTTTGATTTGATTGTTAAAAGGCTTATTACTCTCCCCATTTTTATACTGCAAGCTGACTTGCGGGAAAGCCTTATAAAGGGCGTGGATTTCTGTTTCGCTCAGCGCAAAATTATACAGCCTTACCTCATCCATCAGGTCTCGATAAGGTTTATTTTCATCCGAATTGCCGAAGAGGACTGCGCTGCTTGCGCCAATAGCGTTGCTGCTGCTGGAAGCTTCGGAGGCCTTCTGGCCATTTATAAATAAGCGAACCTTACCGTCTTTTCGATCCAATACCGCCACGACATGGACCCATTGCCCCCCAAAAATGGTATGGGGGCTTCCTGCGCTTACACTTAGGCTGGTGGAAGACTTGACCTTATCATCATCCACCGCAAAAGTCAGGCGACCATCTCTCAGCTGAATACCATACCACTGGTCCGCAAAACTCCCCTTGTGAATGAGGTAGGAATCCTTTCCATTGCTGTATTTATAATCGTCACGGGGGATGCTCACCCACATGGATAGGGTAAAGGAATTCTGGTCAAATTTCAGGTGCTCGGCATGCGGTATGGCCACGGCGGCATCTGAAATAGGATGATCAAATTTCATGGCACGGCCATATTTGCCGGCTGTTCTTTGGTAATCCGCATAACCGCAGGCTTCCCCATCCTGCTGATAGTCCGACCAGTCCATCACCGTCATCCCTCCTTGCTCATCCATCTTCCAATAGCCCACCAGGCCTTTGGGGGAGGTAGCGTGGAAATTCCATAGAGCGCTCCTGCTGCTGCCGGCCTCACCGACTGCCTCCACCTGCCAATAATATTCCTCGCCCTGCTGCAGCTGATCGAAGAAGGTGACGCTCTCCTCCACCGAAAGACTATCGACCAGGTCCATCGCTGAGGAATCCTGGCCTAGATAGACCTTATAATACTGCGTATTGATGCCTCCTTTCCAACTTACCTGTACCGAATCGGTATATCCTTCTAAGGAAGAATGACTCGGAAGACTCGGGGCAAATGGCTGAATGGGAAGCGTAGAGGTATGAAATAAGGCCAGCACCTCCTGCTCCGACAGTCCATGATTATAGATTTTCACCTCATCGATCTGCCCTCGGAAGGGAGTACCAAAACCATTGGAATTTCCAAGAATAATAGGTTCATATTGACCAATATTCCCCTGAGTACGGTCTGCCACTTCCTTATACAAAGCGCCATTCATATAGATTTTCAGACTGGATGACTCAGTATCACGAATCGCTACCAAATGCACCCAATCTCCGGTGTAAATGTCCTCAGAACTCGCCGAAAGCTCCGTCTTCTGGGAATTGTCATCCACCGAAAAACGTAAATTCCCATCCTTGAGCTCTATTCCAAACCACTGTCCGGTGCCTCCCGTTTGGGAGTCAGCCTTAAAGGTCCCTTTATGAATCAAATAAGCCTGAGAAACCGGTTGGTTTGACTTCAGCCACATAGAGATGGCAAAAGAATGATAGTCAAAATACAGCTGATCCGCATGAGGGATGAATACATGAGAGGGATTCTCTGCGCTGGAAAAGTCCAAGGCACCATTTACTTTTCCCTCCGTCCAGGAGTAATCATTTAATTCGTTGACCTCCCCTTCATTGGCGAAGCCAGAACTATCCATCACAGCCGTGCCCTCCAGCGTGTCCATGAGCCAGGCGCCCACTAGGCCCCTGGCGATATAAGGCCTTGTACGGAATGACCAGAGATCCCCCTCGGTACTTCCTAGAGCATTGACCGCATCCACCCGCCAATAATAGCTCGTACCAGATAGCAGCGAATCCAGCGATAAGAGAGTAGTGCTTAGGCTATCCAGCAGGCTCAGCTGCTCTGGCGAGCTTCCAAAATAGAGTTTATAATAATCCGAATTTTCACTTCCCTCCCAGGTCAAAGTCACCGAGGTGGTGTCTGCATAATCACTGGAATGACCCGGAGATGGAGCAGAAGGAACAGAAGGGGCCGTCGGAACGGGCAAAGTCTTATAAGCAGCGCTTATTGCGGGAAGGGCTTCCGCCGATTCATCAGCTGCGGTAAGCCTAAACTGATAAGTCGTATTTGGCAGAAGCCCATCTATAAAAAAAGAAACCTCCGTAACTCCTAAAGTATCTATTGGGATAAAATCATCATTGGAGGCCTTCATCTCAAGATAAATGGTTTGGTAATCCTCCTCATTATTCTTCCAATGGAGCCTGAGAGATGTGGTGCCGATTTCCTTGGCGCTGATCTCACTGATGGGTTTCACAAAGGGCTCTGGATCCTGGTAAATGAGTTCATTGATATAGCGCTCCACATTAGCGTAGCCGGATGGACCGATCAGCATGGCATCGGAGGCATCCTGAGGATCCAATCCCTGCTCAAGCTCCCAGCTATCAGGCATACCATCACGATCGGTATCCAGTTTTTGAGGGGCGCTGAATACCTCTCCAGGGCCTGCGGTAGGGAGCTCCTTTTCGTTGGCTATCAGCTTGCCAATGGTCCCTAAGCTCCGCAGCTCATCCATCATAAAACGATCTACCTGGTCTCTAGTGGGGTAATTGGCTCCAGCATTGGCCAGAATATAATGGTAACTCTCCTCAGCGGTCATCACCTGCTCTGGAAATGGATAATCATAAGGAGTCTCAGCAAAAGTGCTAATCCCCTGGTAAGACTCGCGGCCCACCAGTTCTCCATCCAGTTGGCCATTGAGATTGCCATCGTGATAATTCCCTTCGGCATAGGGGATAAAGCTATCGGTACCTCGGGAGAAGGGTCTGATGCTAGTGCTTGGCCCATCGATATAGTAGTTGTTCACGATATTTACCCGGGATTCCGCACTGGACCCCCCCATAATATATCCTCCTCCACGGCCCCAGTTATAAACTATATTATTGACAAACTGGTTTTTGTTTTTGACTTTAGGATTCCTGGTATTATTATCGATATAAAGGTTTCGGAATAAGCTGACCAATCCTGAAGGCTCCATCAAGCCCCCGCAGGAATGCGTCTCCAGCCCTTGGCCAATGATGCTATTCTGAATGGTGATACTGTCCGCATGACCGGTAATCGAGAACGTTTCGTCCCGTCCCCAGCTAGCAGAGATATGGTCAAAAATAATATTCTTAGCATTATCAGTCAGCGTCATAGCATCGGCTCCACTGGTGCCATATTTGCCCATCCGCACCCTCAGGTACCTCACGATGGTATTGCTGGCCTGAGTGAAGGTGATCCCATCACCATAGATCACCAGCCCATCCCCCGGGGCAGTTTGACCCGCGATGGTGATGTTTTTGGATACGATGATCCGAGATTCTGCATGGATGATTCCGCCCACCTCAAATACCACAATCCTATTGGGACGGCTTACGGCATCCCTGAAAGATCCCGGTCCCGAGTCATTTAGGTTGGTCACGATATAGACTTCTCCATATCTTCCGCCTTTGGCAAATTTTCCGGATCCTTCTGCCTCAGGAAATGCGGGCGTCTGGGCTTTGCTTTCGCCCATAGGCGAAAAGAAATTAATGATAATCAGCAAAAGAAGGACTAAAGCCCTCCTAATGGGAAATGTAAAATGGTGCTGCATGTTAGTCAGGTTATTGGATAAAATTGATTTACACTAACACCAGGGGCTTGCAGGATCTACTTAGGGTGGGCTGAAATGAAAACTGAGAGACATGCTATTTGCCTTATGACTCAGCTCATTCTTTGCCCATTATAAAATTGGAAAAATTATACTAAATAACTGTTATGGTCTATCCTGACCAATCAGCATTTTCTTCCCTAAGTAAAATCTTAGATTTACACTAGTACCTACCTCAGGAGCTAGGCTGAGGATGAATTTTTGCCTGAGGTAAATTCCCTTTTACCTTTGGCTAAGCGTCCAAAGTCTTTTCATAATTTCCGGGAATTGCATTAAGCAGGAAGAAGCTCCCTCCACTTTGTTCTTAGTTTTTTTAAGTGGTCCAAAACACCTTTTCTCTTTCTAGGACCTTTTGGTACACGACTCGTAAGTCTTTCAAAATCAAGGAATGGCCATAATGAAAAATACCGTAATTACGGTATTTTTTGGGAAGCTTGGAGGTGGTATTTTTACAGTATCAAATAACCCATCAAAACATGACTTTTGCTAATGTGAATGATTTACTGAAGAAAATAGACCATAACGGCATGGCCGTGATTGTCTCCAGGGGAATTGCTATAGTGTTAACGGGAGTTTTTTTAATGGCCACTGCCGTTACCCTTGACCATTCATTATTGCATCTATCTGTGATATCACTTTTGGTATGCTGGATGATGGAAACTTACTTTAGGGTAAAAGAAATCACCCTACAGCAACTCTATGATGAGCAGATCCAATTTCTGAGCAATGACAGTTCCCTCCGCAACACCAAGAGCCAATTCGGCAAATGGTTTGAGGAACTTTTTATAAGTATCAATGGACTGTTTTACCTTTTAGCGATATTCGTTCACCTTTTTTTACTGATAATATTATAATAAGGAAGTACTATAAACCCAAAAAAGGCATGCTTTAAAAGCATGCCTTTTTTGATTAGGGCCATCGTTGATGATGATTCAGGAAAATGACACCTAGTTATTTTTGGGCCGGCGGCCAGCTGATCTCTTCTCCATTCACCACGAAATTTTCGAAATGAACCCCTTCCATATGGTTTATATTAAAGACCTCGTCCACCCCATCAATCCGGCAATTGATCATTTGGAAATTTTTGACAGGAGAGCTTTCATAGGCATTGGCCATGACGGCGTATTTGCCGCCATCTTTTACATATAGGTTTTCGACGATGACATTTTGGATGCTGGGAATATGATCCCCTTCTTCCTCATAAAACATATTAAACCGAACTGCAGCTTCCTTATAAGTGCCCACCACCACATCTTTCATAAATACATTTTCCACCGTTCCTCCACGTTTAGAGCTGGTTTTGATCCTGAGTACCCGATCCAGGTTTGGGCTGTCCATCGTGAGATTATAAGCATAGATATTCCGGGCTCCGCCCGAAATCTCACTTCCTATCACCACACCACCATGGCCTTCCTTCATCTCGCAGCCTTCGATGATAATATTTTCCGAGGGAATCCCCGGTCCTCTACCATCTTCATTTCTTCCAGATTTGATCGCAATACAGTCATCTCCAGTATCAAAATAGCAATCCTTGATCAGTACATTCTTACAGGCTTCCGGATCACAGCCATCGTTATTGGGGCCCAGGGTAATGATTTTCACCCGCTCCACGGTCACATTATCACAAAGTACCGGGTGTAGGTTCCACATGGGTGAGTTGATCAGTTTGACATCCTGAATCAATACATTGCTGCATTCGAAGGGCTGTACAAATTGCGGTCTTAGAAAATGCCCCTCTCCAAATACCCGCTCTTCCAGGGGCAGCTGCTCGTGTACCATCTCGTGTAGCAGATTGCGCGCCTCCGTTTGCCTTCCCATGCCTTCTTCCCAACCATAATGCTTCGCACCACACCATGGCCACCAATTTTCCATATCTGCATTGCCATCCAAGGTTCCTGTGCCGGTTATAGCGATGTTCTCCTGCTGATAAGCATAGATAAAAGGCGAATAATTCATCAGTTCCATCCCCTCCCATCGGCTTCGTACCAGAGGCAAATAATCCTTTGGATTGCGACTAAACTGCAGGACCGCTCCCTCGGAGATATGCAGATTTACATTGCTCTTGAGATGGACGGCGCCTGTCAAAAATACCCCCGGAGGAACGATTACTTTGCCGCCTCCAGCTTCGTTGCAGGCGGATATGGCACTGGCGATCGCATCGGTATTCAGGAATTCCCCGCCTTCCTTCGCTCCAAAATCGAGGATACTAAATTCTCGATCTGCAAATTCCGGAGCTTGAATCAAGGCACGAATGGAATCCAATTTTGACCAAGGGTCAACACTCTCTTCTGCGGACTGCTTGGACTGGCTACAGGAGACCATCAGCGCGGCACAGACTAAAAACAGATAAATGACTCTGCAATTTTTCATATAAATCTCAATTTTTAAATAGACTAATAATATACTTTCCTACGAAACGAACCTCGCATTAATCCCCGCTCATACCGGCTTTTTCCATTTCTAAACTAGCCAAAATAAAGGGTCCTATCCCTTTGGGATCATTCGTTTTTATTTTTTCATTGATATAGTATTCATAGGTACCATCGCGATAAGGGTCGCCGCCTAGCCCCGCCACTGCACAGACCTGATCCAGGTGAATCTCTCCCGCTTCTTCTCGTATCAGTTGATCGATGATTCCTTGATAGCCCTCTTGAGCGGCAGTCAGTGCGGAGGGCTTTAGGTACCCCTTATTTACTCCTTTGGCGAGTGCATAGACAAACATGCAGCTAGCGGAGGCTTCCAGGTAATTTCCCTGTTCCCCGGGCCTGTCTATCACCTGATACCAGAGTTTTGACTTAGGATCCTGATACCTGATAATGGCCTGAGCCAGACGCTCCAGAATTCCTCGAAGCTGTACCTGCCCATAATGGTCCTCAGGAATATAATCCAGCGCATCCACCAGCGCCATGGCGTACCAGCCCATGGCTCGGCCCCAGACATTGGGCGATCTACCAGTCTTCGGGTCTGCCCATTGCTGAAATTTACTCTCATCCCAGCCGTGATAGAGTAAGCCTGTATGCGGATCTCTCAGGTACTTCTCCATCAGTACCAGCTGGTGGATTCCCTGCTCCCTGGCGGTGTTATCCCCAAATACCTCGGCGTATTGCAGCAAAAATGGCGTACCCATATAGGCTCCATCCAGCCACATCTGGTGGGTATATCTCAGCTTATGCCAGAAACCGCCCTCCGAGGTTTTGGGCTGAAACTTCAGTTGCTTCCTGAGGGTATTCAAGGCGGTCAGATACCTCGGGTCCTTTGTTTCCGCATATAAGTGGAAGAGTAATTTCCCCGAGTTGATCATATCTATATTATACGTCTCATACTTATAAGTAAGGATCGTGCCCTGCTCATCGATCAGCTCGTCCGCATAGGATTTGATATAGTCATAATATTCTTTTTTTCCCGAAACCAAATACAGCTTCTCAAAGGAAAGTAAGACCAATCCCTGAGGATAACTCCAGACAGGTCGGTCCATAAAATCAATCATCCAGGCCGATGGATTACGCTTCATGACCGACTGGGCCATGGCTTCGGACCATTTTCCTGTTGAGGAAGGTCGGGATTGACCTTTGGTCAAAATCGATAATAGCATTAAGCCGAAGAGGCACAGAAAATAACGATACTTCATCATGGCATAGGTTTAAGTCCTTCCCACTTCAGGTTCCAGGTACCATCATCCGGGAATCCTGGATTTTTACGATCTGGTGCTCCCTCCCAACCTGCGGCCATCATGGCTACGGTGGTCAGTAGTCCACCATTTCCAGGCAGGTAGATTCTCAATCTTTTATCTTGATAATTGTGCCCATTGGGCAAATAGGTGTTTTTGTCTTCTCCCATGAACAGGGCATCCAGAGCGGTGTTTGGCATATCCAATCGGGCGGCACTCATGGCCATCATCGGATAATCCCAGCCCCAGGTGGATTCCCAGTTCCATATTTTAAGGATTTTCTCCAGGGTATTTTTCATTATTACCGTGTCGATCTTATCGGTTTTGGGCAGCATTCCATAAGCGCCTAATACCACAGGATGATCATGGAGGTAAAAGTCATCCTCATAGGCTCTAGGATGGCTGCTGCTAGGTAGGTATAGCTCATCCTTGATGGCTAGTGGTGCCAGGTTATCCAGCACATCCTGCCATTTGGGATTGGGAGATTCGCCCATCCGCTTCTGCCAGTCCAGGGCCACCGTCAGCCCATAATGCCAATAAGCCAATTCGAATGGAGGGTCATCGGTAGCATTGGCAGGAAAGAGCTCCTGAGCAGGGATCAGCGGAGAGATCAGGTGGTATTTCCCATCCTTATCACTCTTCTTAGCAAAGGAAGCCATAAAATCCGCGGTTTCATAAACTAGTTCCTTATAGGTAGCCAAAGTCTCCTTTTCGGGCCTGGCCTGATAGATTTGCTCTATAAAATAAAGGATATGTGGCTGTTGCCAAATAAGGTAAGAAGCCACACTGGAGGGGCTTTCATCCCCATAGGGATCTGTCATCTTTTGCCATCTGGCCCCCTCGAAGCCCTGCCGCTTGGCGGTGGCTTTGGCCTTGGCAAGATTATCAAAATACCACGGAAGGCTCTTTTCCATGAGACCTATCCTATCCCATAATCCATAATGAGCAGCATGCCACCAGTGCATCTCCATATGAAACTTACCATACCAGCTATTCATCGTAAGGCCAGTCTCCTGAGGCGGTAGAGATCCTGAGCAATTTACCCTCGTGAGGTATTGCGAAAGCACCACCCTTCTCTCCAGCTCCTGAGCACGGGGATCAGTACATTCCCCAAAGTCGATGGCCCCACCCGACTTCCAAAATTCATCCCAATAGGCAATGCTATTTTCGGAGGTGGAACTGAAGTCCGGAAGTTCAGTTTCGCCTTTTTTGGAGAAAAAAGCGGAGAATTCCATACTTTCCTCATTGCCCTGAGGCGCTAAGGTAAACAGGTGCTCGGCCTGCTTATGAATGGACGCATTGCCCTTCCATGAAAAGTCAGTGACATAGCGAGTACTGTCCAATTTTCTATTGATTCGTACCTTATTCTCAGCGATGGACTCCAAGTCTGACTGATGCTTGGAAGGGCTATTCCAGTCATACCCCGGGCATACATGACAATCAGAGCCATAAGGGAATCGGAGATTCACCTTTATCCTTCCCTTTGCAAGCAGGGGGGAAAATACCTTGGCCGATATGCCATCCATCTGCTGATGCCCATACAGCTCCACCACCACGGGGATGCCTTCGATCTCGTACTTGGAGGTGATCTTTCCGGTCCATAGATCCAGTTCTTGTTCCACTTCCTGAAGGTCTTCGACCTCTACGATGCTTCCATCTTCCTTTTTTATTTCCAACCCAATAATCCCCAGATGCAAGCGGTGAGGGCTCGTCCGGAAATAATCGGTGACTTCCTTTTTGCGGCCTTCTTTCCACTGCACGGGGAAGGATATCACCTGCCCAATGGCGGAAGTATCGTAGCGAAGGATTTCGTCCCATTGGTAATTGCCCTCATTGGGGAAGGCATGCCAACCCCACTGGCTTTGGGTACCTAAAGAAACGCCTTTTTCATAAAATTCAGGGAAGGATTGCAGCCCACTAATGTCCACCGTATAGGCAAATTCCCCATTTCCTACCGACAAGGATGCAAGGGTATCCGCCGACTGAAGCCGTACATTATGCCTGCTCACCACGGCCTCCCTATCGATGGGAGACTGAGCCCCTTCCTGCTTATCCGCAGACTCGCCGCAAGAGCTAAGCACCGCCGCCGATATCAGCATGAGACAGGAATGTGTATAAAGTTTATTTTTAATATTTTTGGTCATGATTCTGCTTGATACAAATAATTATTATGCTAAGTTTTTATTTGAAACTGCCCTTTCTAAATCCTTCATAATATAAACCCCCAGTACTATTCTTGGTCCTGCTGCATCCTACCCAAATGGAGGTAGGAGAACGTCACTTTTATAATACTTTTCCTAATACGACCCTATCATTCAATACATTAACTAATGACTCATAATCATTTGATTTACAATAAATTAATACTATTCAGTTTATCAGGTATTTCAGCTTCTAATTTCCGATAAGGGATAGGTTAATAATTAATATATTTTTCGAAAATCAAGTTGATAGTTTTCTTTTTTTCGAAGGAAAATCAAATTAGAAAAAAGGGATTGGATAACTATCCTTGACTGTCTGGTAATGGAAGGGTCATTTCAGAGCACTGGTAAAGGGCGGGTTCCATCAGGGTATATTTTTAGGACAGCCGATAGCCTGAGTCGCCCAGTGTCTGGGTAAGGACCGGGGTTTAACAGGCAGCTATTTCCGGCGACTGACAAGGCTGACAATGATACTTTCATTTGCGCTATTCCCGCGGGGGGTTGATACTGGCAACGGGGAATTTACCTTGGAAAATAAGGGCGAAAAAAGACAAAACCGGGGCTAAGCGCCCCGATCCTGTACTGCTATAACAAACCCCTAGTTTAGTATCATAATCCATCATCGAGGAACCAATGTTGTGGTTGCATCAGATGGTTTCTTATTGCATCACTTTTGCCTGCCGGGTACTTGGCACTTACCCGGTCAGCCACTAGAGAGGGGTCAGCCCATCTTTTAGCCATCCGTATCATCGCAAAAAGCGATCTGGCCTCGCCAGCACTTTCCATACAGGTCTCTTCCAGCAGGAGTAAATCCAGGCCCTTACGGTAAGCCTCTATTTTCTCTGGGGAATCCAGGTCATTTCTGTCCAGGCCTTCAGGATATACAGGGCCCAGGTCCACCCTTCTGCGCACACCCCAGTTGGTGTTTATGGCAGAGTTATACGTTTCATTGTCCAAGGGATAGCGGAGATTACCTTCATTCTTGGAGAGGTAGTTTTGGACACCATCATTGAGGAAGGCTTCTGCTTCGGCAAACAGTCCCATTTGATTTAAGGCTTCGGCGATAAATAAGTGGAGATCTGCTGCACGGTAAAGCACGATGTGTACGTCATTTTTGTACACATTGTCTGGCAGTTCGTGGGCACGGGAAAACTTCCTTACCACCCATTCTCCATTTTGATTCCAGTAGGTATAGTCCTCCCCACGGTATCGGTCCCCCACGGTCACTCCATCCTGCCTCACCTGCGCCTCAAATCGGCTCATGGCCACTTCGGTAGGTCGCAGGAAATAGTCGTTAGGCTCAGTATTGGAAAAATAGTGGATTAGACGGTGCGTCTGCCCTCTTCTATAGTCAAAGGGAACTATATTGATGAGTTCCCGAGTCTTGGTAATGGGATCTCTATAGAAAAACTGGACCCATTCCGAATTATAATCTTCATTGCTCAGCTTATATCTTTTGCTCCCTTGGTCATAAATATAAGGCATGCCTATGCTGACCACCTTTTCATAACTGCCAGCCCAGAGGTACAGCTCCATCAGAAGAGGCTCTGGCGAGGGGCAGATCATATTCCAGGTAAGGTCCTGACTGGAAGTATTGACGCCAGGAAAGAGCAAATCCGACCAAATCAGGACTTTTTTGCCATCGATGCCTTTCACACCGCCCTCCATGAGGCTGATGAGTTGGCTGATCAGCTCATCAAAGCCCAAGCGGGGATACTTGCTCAGGTCCTCATCTCCCAGCAGAGGTGCATCCAGATATACGGCCTCCCCATAGAGCTTCGCCAGCATGAGGTAAGCCCATACTTTATACCTTATCGCCCCACTGATCAGCGGCTCAAACACCTCATTCTCTACCGCATTGGGATTGGATTCCTTAAAGTCAAAGGCCTTTTTGATATAGGTATTGGCATTGCCAATCACCCCATAATACCCGGAAGGATCCGCAAGCTCATTGTCTGCGCCAGCGGAATAGTTATAAATATCCCAAAGCTGCTGCGGCGCATTTGCCGTAGGCTCCAGAAAATCGCCTCTTAACTCCGCTAGGAGAATTCCCTTGTCTGCGACTTCCTGGACTTTGGCGGCGATTCCCATATAGCCAGAATACAGCTCATTGGTATTGCCTATATAGTTTTCATCCAATAAAATCTCCTTCTCGTCTGCCTCAAAGTAGCTTTCGCAGCTGCTCAAACCCAACAGGGCCAGCAGGACCGCAGCAGCATAGAATCGTGTATATTTCTTCATCACCTTTCTCATTAAAATTGTAGGTTAAAACCAAACTTGATGGACGTCGGCAGCGGCAGAGTTCCCATGTCCACCCCTTGCATATAAGGCTGATAAGAGTAGGACATCACTGGGTCAAGTCCCAGATAATTGCTCAAGGTGAGCAGGTTTTCTCCCGCGATATAGATTTCTCCACCCTCAATGAAGTTCATCCTTCCTAGCTGGTAACTGAGGCTTAAGCTGCTTAATCGCAGGTAAGAGCCATCTTCAATCCAGCGATCAGAAAACCGGCTATTGTTCATAGGATCTCCATAGGTAGCTTTGGGAACCTGGGTAAGCTGACCATCCGTCTGCCATCTCTGATCCACAGCCAGCGATTGGTTTCTGAAATCCTTCAGGGACTCAAGCTCCCGGCGTAGGGCATTATAAATTTGATTACCCTTGCTATAAGTAAACTGTGCCGAAAGGCTAAATTTCCGGAAACGCAGCTGTGTAAAGAAACTCCCGAAATAATCCGGGGAAGCGTCCCCTATTAGGGTACGATCTTCCTCATTGATTATTCCATCCTGATTCTGGTCCGTAAAGTGGATGTCTCCAGCCGCAAAGGGATCTCCTTTATAATCCACAAGCGCCAAGGCATCTGCCTGCTGCTGCGTGGCAATCACTCCCTCGGACTGATATCCATAAAAGCTATAAGGATTCTGACCTTCCTGAGAGATCAATGCCCAGTCACCGGACATTTCTCTAATCATAGCCTGTGACGGGCTGTCCAGCTCTTTCAGCACATTATTATTAGTGGTGATCATCCCACCAATGTTCCAGGACCAGTTCTTTTGCTGGACTAGGGCCACCTGAATAGAAGCTTCTATGCCTTGGTTGGTGATCATTCCTCCATTGATGTATCGGTAATCTATACCATAGGCGGAGGAGGTCTGCTGAGGGAAAATCAAGTCATTTGTTTGGCTATAATAATAATTGATCGCCCCTATTAACTTCCGGTCAAGAAAACTGAAATTGGCTCCCAAATCGAAATTCATTACCTTTTCTCTACCCAAGGAGGTATTGGCAACATTGCCGGTCACGATGCCAGCAAGCTCTTTATAGGCCTGACTGGAGTAATATTGCTTGCTCAATCCGGTGCCAAACTGGCTATTTCCAGTAAGCCCAAATCCAGCATGAATATCCAGCAGGTCAATGGCGCGTTGATCCTTTAGCCAAGAGGAATTTTTCAGTTGCCAAGTAAGCTCAGCACCCGGATATATCCCCCATCGCGGCGCATCCACCCCTGTGGAAGAGGCGCCATCTGTGGAGATATTTAGGGTCGAAAGGACTTGGGAGGAGATCTGGTAATTGGCATAAGCATAGACGCTCATCCAGTTCCACGAGTCATAATATCCGTCAAAATACCTACCGTCCACTTCCACATAGGAAAGTGTCTTATAAAAGTCCGAGCTGGTATTTCTCCCAAATCCCCCATCAAATTCATTTTTGGTGATCAGTCCTTGAAATCCGATTCCCCCATTAAGTTTTTGGCTGGGAAGTAGATTGGTAAAGTCCGCGCTGGTGTTGTAGAATAAATTGGAGGTCTTGCCTGTACCTGCTCTTGCGGTATTCAGGGCCACGCCATCTTCCAGCGGGACAATCGTCTGATTGGATCTGCCGGGGATAAAGGTACTTTGACGCTTATATCCAGAATAATACCCGAATGTGGCGCTAAGGACTGCATTTTCATTGGCTTGATAGTTTATGCCTGTATTGACAAATACATCAAAGTTATCCGATTCCATCTTAGTATCATTGACGACCGCCAGTGGGTTGGACACGCCAAACTGGCGAACGGCATCATAAGCTGGCAGCTGGTTATTGTACTCATCCTTCTTGAATGAACTCAGGATGGGTGCCTTATAGAGTGCAGCGACCAGCGGATTAGAAGCATCTGACAGGATCTGTTCGTGCACTTTGCTATTGCCATAGGTAAGGCTCATGGAGGTTACCAGCTGGAATTTTTGGCTCAGTTCAATCTGGGCATTTAGCCGGGTGGTATAGCGGGTATAGTTTGTATTGTCCATCGTACCGCCCTGGTTGCTGGCGCCGACGGCCAGATCATATTTTGCAATGGCATCACCACCTTTTACCCGTAGGTGGTTGGAAGTGACGAATGCTGATTGGTTGATGAGGTCTTGCCAATCCGTCTGATTATTATACAGGAAATTATAATAATAATCAGGGTCATCCCTTAAGAAAGGAAAGAGGCTAAGCATATCTCCCATATCCTCGTATCGGGTGAGGCCCACATCGCCCAGATAGCTTTTATAGTCATCCACACCAAGGACAGGCAGCTCCTTATTATTAAAAGCCATGCCGTATTGGCCCGAAAACTCGATGATGGTCTCCATATCTTCTGGTCTGCTCGTCTGGATGAGAAGGACGCCATTGGAGCCCAGCGATCCGAATCTCGAAGCTTCGCTACCTTTCAGCAGCCGTATTTCGTCAATATCATTAATGCTGATGGCATTAAAAACACTTTCTGAATAGCCTTGGATGATGGGCGAATTCTGATCTTCTGGCAAATAAGGTATGCCATTGATCAAAATCAGCGGTCTATTTTTCGCGCTTAGCGATCGGATTCCTCTAAGGTTAAAGTAGGCGCCTTCTCCAGGCATTCCACTTTTGGTGATGAGATTTAGTCCCGGAAATGCCCCCTGAAGGACATCCTCCACATAGATGGCATTGGGCTTAAACTGCTCCACCGCCAGATAATCGGCCGAGAAACCAGCGGCTGAAAAGCCCTTTTGCGGCAAATCATAGGCGGCGGACCGCTTGGGATAGAGGATCACCTGAATATAATCACGACCCAAAATCTCCACTTCCTGCTCTTCAAACTCCGGTGCCCAGACGGTAAAGGTACCTTGCAGCTCCTCTATATTCAATTCAAACTCCCCCTGATCATTGGTCTGGCCAGTGGCTTCTGAGCCGGCCACGGTGATATAGGCCTGGCTGATCGGCTCATCATCATAGGGGCTGATTACCTTGCCCTTCAGCAGCTGCTGAGCCGAAGCCGCACATCCTATTAGCATCGCAAAAGCCCAAAGGCCCATGCTCTTATATAGTTGCTTATTCATAAATCCCTTTCTTTTCATTAGTAGTTATTTTGGGTGGGTACTAATGCCCAGTGGTACAGCTTCATTTCTTCTCTGGAGCTCTTCCCGAGCAGGGCCACCTCTATCCTGATGGTGAAGGAGCTTACTTCGCTGCCTTCGATGGTGACGATTCCCGCCAGACCTCCCAGGCCATCCCACTTGGTACCGGACACGGTATTGGTGCTTCGGTCATAATTCCATGGGGAAGATGGCTCCACATTCAGCTCCTTGGCCACCAACTGATCGTTGATATATACATTGATAAATGGGTGGTTTTTGGATTGAAATCCCATATACAAATTGTACTCTCCTGGCGGCACTTCCACCACAGAGGCCGTGGTGGTACCATCTGCATTTTTATCCAGTTTGACCGGCGTGTAATCCACCGCTAGGGGCTGTCCCTCCACATTGTCCCCAAAAAGGCGAAGAATGGTGTAGCTTCCTGACACATTAATATTGGGGAAGGAATAATTGTCCGTCACCTGAGACCGCACCTCAGTGGCATTATGAAAAGTAAATAATTCATCCCGCATCTCATCTGGAACAAATTCATAATAGTAAAACAGCTGCTTGATCGCAGAGATGTGGACATTATTAGGGATTTTCAGATGGCTAACCTCGTAAATCCGGCCATTGCTCATTCTTTTGAATTGTGGATTTACTCCCTGGACGGTCGTTTTCCATAATTTGCCGAAGGCAGAAACCAAATCTTCCTCCATTCCATAATTGTCGATGACCTTATCATAAAAAGCCGCATTCATGATCCAGTCCCAGGCAATGGTGGAATCTGCCTGAGTAAAGGGCTTTCCAAACTGATCATATAGATGCTGTAAGTTCGAATAGCAGTTGCCCACCACCTCATTACTAGGCAGAAACATGGTCACCTGCGAAAACTCTGACCTAAAGTCAACCTTCTCAAAAATGGGATTTTCAATTCTAAAGGTGGAGTCATAGATCGTATTTCCGGACTTGTCCACCCCTATCGGGATACTATTTTGTGCATCAAAGAGCGTATCATTCTTGGCAAACACGGAATCCCGAATAATGGAATAATCATCGGAAAGCTGGAACAGGTAATCATAGATGCTCTCATCGGGCAGCATGAGATCATCGATTTCATGCACCACTCCATTTTGGCAAAACTGATTGCCCAGAATGATATTAGAGTCGGCCACGCGGATTTGATTTTCCACAGGTCTGCTGACTGGGATGTACTTTCCATTGAGGCTGCGTAGCCTCAGGCCGTCTCTGAGCTTGCTCATATCATAGGTAAGGTTATTGATATGGTATCGAAGGACATATTCCTCTTCCAATCCGAGCGCAGACAAATTGGCCATGGCCTCATTATTCACTGCCCACACCGATAGGTATTGGTCTCTGGAAAGCTCCTCAGCGATTCCATGTCGCTCGAGGGCTTCGACGAAATCGGTATATTCTGGTTGCGACTTCAGGTAGTCCAGCAGATTCAGTGGAGATACCACCGCATCGCTTGCCGCCGCTTCATAGTGCTCATCCCAGGTTTCCTTACAGGAAAAAAGGAAGGCGGCGAGACCTATTATTATATAACTTAGCTTGTTCATTAGTTTCTATTTTAGTCCTTAGGGGTAAAGCGAATATGGTCCAAAGTGAGAAGCTCACCATCTACAGCCACGATTCTCAGCGTATGACTTTTGGTCTCTTCGAAGGTGAAGGAACTGGTCATCCTACGCTCCAGTTTCCGATCATACTTGCTGTTGGATACAGGCCACTGACTTCCCAGGCGCTTGCCATCCATTGAGCATTGCAGGTAGCCAGTGTTGGAGGACTTGGTATAGCTGAGATAGACCATGGTCACCTCATAGCTTCCTTTGATCAATACAGGCGTATCCATTTCGATCCAGCCAGAAGGCCCCAGGTCCAGTCGGAGGTGATCGTGATTTAAGGCATCCTGATACCAGATCCCATCCGCGCCCCGGTTATTGCGGTAACTCACGACATTTGACCTGAATTCAGGGGTGGACTTCCAGCGATAGCAGCTTACTTCCTCCTGATTGATCGTGCGCGTGTAGGTAGAGTTTAGACTGGAGTTTTGGTACTGATCACATAGGGCTTGCAGATCTGCATAATCTGTCAGATCCCATAATACCGTCACCTGCTCTGGGGTAAAGAGAGGCATCCATGAATCCATAATATGTACCACACCATTCTTGCAATTGACATTAGGCTCCATAAAGCCCACTCCCTCTTCTGACTCACGGTCAAAGTTCAATACTAATTGTCCTGCTTGGTCGGAGATATTGATCACCTCATTGCTGGCAAGGGTATTGATATTTTTGGCTGTTTCTCCTTCCGGGAATTCCCCCAGGTCGGAGAAGGATCTCAATTGCGATAGCAAATGATAAGAGATGTACTGGTTCAGCTTATTGCTGGATTCCAAATAGCTCTCGTCCTCCACGCCTAGCACCGTGACCAGATCTCCGAGGCTATTGATCCCATGTGCGGCATAGACCTCATTGGGCACTGCAAAAGCCGTCATGCGGATTCTGTACTGAACGGGATTTCCCTGGCTATCGAGCCCTTCCTCGGTGATGGTATGTAGGAGGTCTGCCTGACCTGTCAGCTGCACCGCTTCGCGAAAGATGCTAAAACGATCCGCTTGGATCTTATCCCAGATCGTGGCTCTCACTGGGACCAGCACCTCCTCAAGGACATGCACGATCCCATTGGTGGCCACCACATCCAGTTCTGAGATGCGAGAAAGGCCATTGACATATATCGCATTCAATCCCCCCTCTCTAAACTCAATAGATAGATTGTCATCGGTGGCATTGCGGTCATTTATCACGCCATTTTCGAACTGGCTTTGGCTAATCAACGCGGAGTGGATGGTATGGTATTTTACCAAATATGCCGCATCCTCCGGACTCATATCCGATACCTTATCCCAGTTGTTCTCCTCGAGGTACTGCTGCATGCCTTCATTCGAAGGGACAAATACCGTATAGGAATCTTTTAGGTTTAGGGTATTATACATATCACCATGCTGCATCAGCTCCACCCAAAGGGAAAACCTCTCCGGTTGGGATTCTAGCAACAGTGAAATGGGCAAATCCTCATAGGCGGTGAAGGTGCTATCCTGATAAGGATCCTCGCAGGCTCCTAATCCGATCAGCAGCATCAAGAAATATAATGGTCTTAATTTTTTCATTTGCCGGTTAATTTAGGTTTTCGTAATAAGGGTTTTGAACTAGCAATTGGTTGGACTTAAGTTCGTCAAAGTGTATCGGCAGATAGTGACTATTGACATCAAGGAGCTTAGATCTGATGATCGGTGCACCACTTGCAGGAGCGGTCAGGAGCACTTGAGAGATCAGGAAATCCTTATATTGATAGTCATTTCTGCTGCCCACCCGGAGCAGGTCATACCATCGCTTTCCTTCGCCAATAAACTCCCTACCTCGCTCGTCCATGATGAGCTGAAGCATCTCCAGTTCGGTGGATGCTGCAGCGATGGGCTCTGATAGCTGGGCTCTTTCGCGAATCACATTCACCAGCTCGGCGGCCTCTTCATAGTCACCTTGCATGGCCAGCGCTTCGGCTTTCATCAGATAGATATCCGCCATTCTATAGATGATCCAGTTTTGGTCACTGTAGGTTCTGGGGATGCCAGTTCCGGCCTCTGCGCCCAGGTACTTCCACACTTGCAGATTTCCCTCGGTATAGGTGGCCCCTGCACCGCGTATATCTTCGTCCGAATCAGCGAAGAGCTGAAGGGAATATTCAGAGATTTTGTACCGATTATTGGACCCAAACCAGCTGACCAGGGAGTTGGTCTGCCCCTTCTCATTATCAAACTGCAGCTCAAAGATCCCCTCATTGGTATTGCCCGGGCTAAAGATGGTAAACCAGTTATTGGTCGTATTGATTTTTCCTTGGAGAAGTCCCAGTCGACCGCTATTTATTATTTGATCGCAGGCTTGGGAGGCTTTTTCATACTCCTCCGTCCACAGGTACAGATCGGCCAGGGTGGCATAAATCGCCCATTTGGTCGATCGGCCTTTGGTCTCCCAGAGGGTAGGCGCTATTTCCTTGGAGTATTCCAAGGCTGCTTCCAGGTCGGTTTTGATTTGCTGAAAGACCTCATTGGATGGGGACTTTTCTTTTTCAAATGACTGCTGATCATCCATATATGGCTCGGTGATCAGCGGTACATCGCGGAAATTTCTCACTAGGTAGAAATAAGCCAGTCCTCTGAGGAAATAAGCTTCTGACAGATAGGACTGCATCACGTTTTCGCTAAAGGAGGGGTCTTTTGGCACCACGGTGGGTGCATATCTGATGACCATATTAGCATAGTTGATGATTTGATAGAAATTCCCCCATTTGACAAATTCATTTCCGGGGATGATATCCCATTGGTTGATGCGGAAGATATCTGGCTCGATGGCACCGTATCCTAGGCTAATGCCATTTCCCCTCATTTCTCCCCAGACCAACATCTCCTCCATAGAATCGCGCAGGCGCACATATCCGGCTCCCAACACGGCTTCTACTTCTTCTTTATTGGCCCAGTATTCATCACTCACCTGGTTATTTTCTGGCTGTACATCCAGCCATGAATTGCAACTTCCGAGCATCAGCATCGCTAGCACCAGCGTTATATATTTTGTTTTTTTCATGATTGGCTGGGTTAAAAGTTCATATTAATACCTAAAGCATACCTTCTTGGCCTTGGCGTGCGCGCATTATCCACACTCAGCATATAGATATTGCTCGAAAGGCTCACCTCAGGATCCTGGCCAGAGTAATTGGTCCAGGTGTAGAGGTCTTGAGCGGTGAAGAAAATATCAAATCGCTCTATCTTGTTTTTGCTTAGGAAGGCTTTTGGCAGGGAATACCTTAGCGAAACGGTCTTTAGTCGGATGAAGGAGCCATCTTCCACGTACCGGTCAGAGCCTAGGAAATTATAGCCTTCATTATAGAGGGCCCGAGGAATCTCGGTATCATCACCTTCATGTCTCCATCGCTTCAGCACCGCGGTGCTTTGATTGGCGGTACCATACATATTTTCGGTCTGCATACGGGCTTGGTTTACGATCTTCTGACCAAACCGCCCGTGAACAAAGGTGGTCAGCATGAAGTTTTTCCATCGCAAATTAAATCCCCCACCGGCGGTAAATACGGGCATTGCATTGCCTAGATAGACGATATCATATTGGTCGATTACGCCATCTCCGTTGATATCTTCATACTTAGCATCTCCGGGAAATACCCGTCGGTTACCATTTTTGGTATATACCAGGTCCCCTTCTATATCATACATGAGTTTTCCATCCCCATCATGAGCATAGGTTTCTTCACCATTCTGATACACTCCGAGGTAGCGGTAGCCATAGAAGGAGCCTATTGGATTGCCTTCCACTATCTTATGCGCATATTTTTCATTGCCAAAAGTGTAATTTTCAAAGAGCATATTATCAGGAAGCTCCACCACTTCATTGCGGTTACGGGCGAAGTTTATATTGAAGGACAAGCCCCAATCCTCTCTGCGGACGGCATCATAGTTGAAGATCAATTCCCAACCCCGGTTATAGACCTCTCCAGAATTATAATACCCCACTTGGCTGAAGCCTGTGGAAGAGGGAAGGCTATAGTTTTTTTGGAGGAGGTCGGTGGTCTTGCGGTCATATACTTCGGCGGTCAGGAACAGCTTTCCATTGAGAAGAGAAAGGTCAATACCGATATTAGACTGGGTGATGGTTTCCCACTTTAGGTTCTCGAGTTGGATGGAATTGGGTGATATGGCGATCATATCCATATATCCGGGAGTAATGGGGCTAAAAGTCCCGATATAAGGCCAAGCACCTCCTGGAGGGTTGCCACTTTTGCCCCAGCTGGCGCGCAGTTTGCCCAGCTCAATTCCAGCTATTCCATTCATAAAAGGTTCATCTCCAAACTGCCATGCGAGGCCCAGCGAGGGAAACCCTGCCCAGCGGTTACTGGCGCCAAGGCTGGAGTTGGCCTCCCATCTATAGCCGCCGGAGATGATGTACTTCCCATTGAAGGTATAGTGACCATTGGTGATGGCAGAGATCCTTCTGCTCATAGAATTGTCGGATTTCATGCTGGCCACCGCTGCCCCATCCGTAGGGTCGCTGAGGGCGCTGGATGCATTGCCACTAGTCTCACTTACATAGCCAAAACTTCTGGATTCATTGGTTTGTAGAAGGCCGCTGAGGATGATATGGTTCCTATCATTTAGTGCCTTATTATAGATCAATTTGTTTTCCGTATTGATATACAATTGATCCGAAAGTAAATCCGAGCTTCGGTTGAAATAAGGGTCAGTCCATAAAACACCTGTGGCAGATTGAGGTAAGAATTTCTTGTTTTTGGTAGTCCTCGCGTCGAAGCCTACTGTTCCCAAATATTGGAAATCAGGGTTAAACTGGTATTTCAGTCTAAAGATCACCCTTGAATTATCCGCTTTGGTCTGGTTGCTGGATTCATTCACCAATGCCACAGGGTTATAAACATTGCTACCAAAACTTCCCTGGAAATTCTGAAGAGGCGTAAAATACTCTGTAGTGCGGTTTCCTGCCTGATCGAGAACGTAAGGGCTCATATTAGGCATCTTAAACATGGCCATAGATCTGGCAGAAGGGAAATTGCTTTCGGTCCAATTGGCATCCTTCAAACTTTGGGAGTAAGACATGTCTGCACTTACACTCAACTTATTAGAAAACTTATAGGTCACACTGGCCAGGGAATTAAATCGATCGAGGGAGGTACCAATGGTGGTCCCCACATCACGGAGATAGCCTACCGAAACGCGGTAAATGGCCTTGTCCCCACCACCACTTAGGGAGAAGTTATTATCCAGGAAATAGCCCAATTGGGTCACCTCATCCACCCAGTCGGTATCCTGATTATACTCATCGAAATACACCCACTCCGGATCAAAATTAATTTCCTGAGTGCCGAATAGTAATCCAGTATAGGCTGCGCCCGACTGGTATCCGATATCATTTACCGAATTCCAAATTCCATCCTGCATCAAGCTGACATACTGGGCACCATTGAGCATAGGAATGGTGGAAGGTTCTTTTTTCACTTCCGATTTGGTAGAGAAAGAAAATCTCGTTTTACCTTTTTTGCCTTTCTTTGTTTTGAATACCAGGACGCCGTTGGCTCCTTGTGAGCCCCAAATAGCGGTGGCTGCGGCATCTTTAAGCACTTCTATGGACTCTATATCATTTGGGGAGATATTTACCAAAGCCCCAAAATCCTGATCATTCGCTGTCGCAAAGTTAAAATCATCCCCGAAATTTGTCGGGTAAGGCACCCCATCCACCACGATAAGTGGCTCCGAATTGGCATTGAGGGAGGATGTACCTCTGATGCGGATAGAGCTACGGGATCCCGGATCAGCGCCAGAGATAATATCTACATTGGCCATGCGACCCTGCAATCCGGACTCTATGGAGGTCATGGGGACCTCCTCCAGCTGCTCCACGTCAAACCGCTGACTGGCAGCGACCTGCTCTCTCGCACTGATGCCCAGAGAGTTGACCTCCACTCGCTCCGCGACCACTTCGGCGGAGCCATATTCAAAGGCCTCCTCCTCAAGGTTGATGTTAAGCTTCGTCTGGCTGCTATAAGCCAGTCTTTTGGTGGTAAATCCAATATAGGAAAATACGATATTAAGATTCTCCATTGGCGGGATCGCTAGACGGTAATTCCCATTTGCATCTGAAATGGTACCATTTAGGTTTCTTTGCTGGTCATTTTCCACAAATACACTGGCGCCAATTAAGGGTTCGCCGTTGGTATCAGTGATGGTTCCTGTGACCAGATTTTGCTGTGCCTGCAGTGGAAATGCCAGGCATAGCAGCAGGAGACTACTAAGAATATAAATTGATTTCATAAGGCTTGTTTTTGGGTTATTGTCCTGATTGGATCACCTGATCGATCTGGTACACCGCTCCATCTACATATATTTTAGGAAAGGTGCTGATCACCTTCGCCAGCTCCCCAGTGCTTGACCTCAGCTGAAGCGCACCATTGACCTCTTCTAAATGGATAGGGCTGAAACTGTCTCCAGCCTCTTGGGCACTGAGGAACTCCCCTTGTACTTCCATTCCCGGAAACGCATAATCGTTGAGACTATTAGAGCTGATCGGTACAAAATAATAGCGTAAATACGCCTCCAATTCCTCTTTGTCCTCAGGAATTAAACCGGCCTCCTTAGCGGCGATAATCGCCTCATTGGTAGGAGCAAATAGCATATAGTTATCCCCAAATAAGAATTCTAATTCCTTCTGTGGATCCACCAATCCTGCTTGTGAAAGCAATTTGGAAAACTCCCCAAATTCCTGAATGGTGCTGGTGCCAGAACTGGCAGAGGCGATTATATACTTGAGGCTTCCCTCCTCCGGGATCAGCGATCTGGCGACATCATAGGAGCTGCCATTGATCCAATCTCCGGCGATACCCTGCGCAGGAACAAATTCTCCCAGATTGAAGGTGTTAGAAGATGCTACACCCTGATCGGTGATATAGAGATAGCTAAAGGGATTGCGCGTCCTATAGACCTTAGTGCCAGAGATTTCACTGATCTCCTCGGTGACCAGGTGATTCTGAACGAAAGCCTTCATAGCACCATTGCTCATGGGTACCCGAATCCCCTCAGAGTTTTCAATTTCCACATATTCATCCCCAAACATCAAGAGATTACCTTCATTCCAGAAGATATCACTACCATGATAGAGGGTATTTAAAATCACCTCATTGGAGGGAATGAATAGGGTAAACTGTAGGGCATCACCCATTAGCGCCGGGAGTAGGCCCGCATTGGTCACCATCTGTAGGAAGATCTGATAATCGGGATTAACCAATAGAGGTCCGACCACACCCTGAAACAAATCCGGCACAATCACCTCTGTAAGGCCATAATACACCCCATTGACCCCTAAGCCTCTGGCGGCCACCTCTGATTGAGGATCAAATTGAATGGTATTGCCAAAGGAACTTTTGATCTCTCCTCTTTCTATTTCGGAAGGAAATACGATGGAACCGCTATAAACATGGTTTCTCAATAGAATGCTAAGAGGTAATAAAGGCACCTCCTCCAATGAGGAATAATAGGGCGACCAATATTCCTGAAAAAACTCGTTTAGCGCTTGATTGCTGGGAGCAAATACATTGTAGGCGCTCGCCGAAAGTTCTGCAAGGTTTGCATAATCCGACAATCCCCCGCCCCCATTATAGGACCATTCGGAAGCGATGCTCGGCAGGTTGCCATGAAACTTCACATATAATGAATCTCTGGCAGCTGCATACTCCCGAGAGGTCTCCACATCATACCAGTAAGTGGCAAACTTATCATAGATGGCTATAAAATCACTATAATCTTCCTCTTGCTGCAACTCCGTATAGATGGACTCGAGGGGCTTGATCACCCTATCCACCAGATAGACATAGCCATTGTCCGTCGGGATGGCATATTCCTCCACTGTGGCATCTGAGACCGTGAAGCCTCCAGCGCCGGTCCAGGAGCTATTGGGATAGAAATACTTATAATTACTCGCTGCATCGATGTTTTTGCTGGCAAATAGCTGATACGAAAATACCGGTAGAAAGCGCTCCTTATGGAAAATCTTCCTTTCCTTCTGCGCCACCAAGTCATATTCCACACTTATCGTATCCCTACTTTTGGTACGGTGCTTATAATATAATCCCGCAAAGGCAGGCTTATCCACTCCCTGGCCTTCTGGGCGATAATTCACAAATCGCTCCCGACCAAAGGAATAATAAACGAGGTGAAAACCAATAAGCTTCTTCAACTCATCACTTGGCATGGCCGCTATAGAACCGAAGCCCTCCGCATCCAAATAAGCCTGAAAAGACTCATCCGTGGGAGCCATCACCGTGACGATCCCCTTCCCTTCCACCAAACTCCTAAAGCCTGACTTATCCACCGCTTCTAGGAACATACTGTACTCACCGCGGCTTTCTAATAAATCCCAAGCATTGCCCTTGAGCCATTCGGGCCTTTCATAATGCTCCTCCCAGCCTGCTTCCTGACATGAATAGTACAGCAAACATGCTGATAAAAGGAAAGTAATCCTTTTGATCATCTTGTTTTGAATTTAGGTTATTGAATTGGGTTTAATGCCGACAAGAAATCCAGCTTAGTAGTTGGAATGTTATTTCGGATTAATGTTTTCAGGTAAAATAATCAGCCTGTGTAGAGCTTAGGGTCAAAATTATATTCGTAAGGTATAGGGATCAGTGATAGGATCTGATCTGTACTGTACTGTGCTGTCCATACAGCACGGGTATGTTTGTATTATTCAAATATTATCTTAAATTATATACACCTACTATTTTACCCTAGTCACGTACTTAATTTGCCTCAACTGCTTAAAGACCCATTTAAATCGATTGCAATCCGAAATATGAGAGATCATTTGCCAGAACCTAAAAAATCATATATTCCTATTCATCATTTTATTTATCAATAATAACCCAATTCTCGATGGTGCAGCGCTCAAAGTAAGAGAAGGGGCATCCAGCCGCGTGTTAAAAAAGACCGAAAAATAAAAAAGCCAGTTTGTCCACACTTGCATGCTGGATATAACTGGCTTTTGCATAAAGAATAAGATAGACAGCGCACAGGGCTATGCCGCCTTCGAAATCCACTAGATAATCATTGGAGTTTATTCTGAGGGCTGTGAGTGCAGGGAATATACTGCTGACTTGAGGCCTTTAGCCTTAGCGGTGATTTTGACTTCTCCAGGGAGTTTTGAGGCTTGCACCACCAAGGTAAGTTGACCGTTGAATACTTTCATTTGTGGGAGATGGAATAGCTCCAGGCTGGTAGGATCGCCATTGGCGACAGCCCTAAAAAGCCCTTCCCCAGCAACGGAGAAACTGACTTCCCGCTGATCCACGGGGCAGAGATTCCCTTCCTTATCCACTACTTGCACGCGGAAAAAAGCCAAGTCTTCCCCATCTGCGATGAGGCTTTCCTGCTCCGGCTGGAGCAGGAGGTGATCGGGTTTCCCTGCCGTATGGATGGTTTTCTCCCCCATCTTTTCGCCATTTTCATCATAGGCAATGACCCTTAGCTCCCCAGCCTGATAGGGTACCTCCATCCACATGAGGCGATACCGCTCCTGCAGGCTGTTGTATTCTCCCTTATCCCTGATCCCCATACTTTCTCCATTGACGAACAACTCCGCTTTGGGATGGTTGGTATAGACGAATACTGGGACGCTCTCGCCTTCCCTTCCCTCCCAGTTCCAGTGAGGAAGGATATGTAAGGTCTCCACTTCAGTATTCCAAATACTTTGGTACAGATAATAACGGTCCTTGGGGATGCCCGCCAGATCCACCATGCCAAACATAGAGCTGTGATTCGGCCAGGCATCGGTATCGTAAGGGGTCGGCTCGCCAAGGTAATCAAAGCCAGTCCACACAAACTGTCCCATGGTCCATGGGAAGTCATCTGCCAAGGCAAAGTCATCCTCGGGCAGATTTGACCAATAGCAATATTCCAAATCGTAAGAGCTGGACTGATGATCCTCATGCAGCACCTGCGAGGCTTTTTCCACCGGAAAGTGATATACTCCTCTGCTGCTCACGGTGGAGCCCGTTTCGGATCCGAGTACCAAGCTATGAGGTAAGCGCTCATAGGCTTCCTGGTAGCGGTGAGTTCTATAATTAAACCCTGCTATATCGATCATCGCGGCAAAACCATTGTCCAGAACACAGGAAACCTGATCCATCCCGGCGGTCACCAGTCTGGAAGGGTCCTCCCTATGGCAAATATCCTGTAAGTACTTTGCGACCTTATATCCTTCGGGGCTGCACTGCGTGGGCACCTCATTGCCTATTGACCACATGATGACGCTGGCATTATTACGGTAATGTCGGACCATATTTACCAGGTCCTTCTCCGCCCAATCCTCAAAAAATCGGTGGTAGCCATTTGCACTTTTCGCGCGATCCCATTCATCAAAGGACTCCACCATGAGCATTAGCCCCATCTCATCACAAAGCTGTACCAGCTCGGGAGCAGGCATATTATGAGAAGTCCTTATCGCATCAGCACCCATATCCTTCATTATCTGAAGCTGACGACGGATCGCAGCGGTATTCACTGCAGCACCGAGTGGGCCCAAGTCATGATGCAGGTTCACCCCCTTAAACTTCCTGGGCTGGCCATTAAGAAAGAAACCCTTATCAGCAATAAACTCCACTTTTCGGATACCAAAAGTGGTGGAATACTCATCGATTTTCTTTCCCTGAAACTCTATCACCGAATGAGCAGAATATAAGTGAGGCGTCTCGGGAGACCATAATTCCGGCACCTCCACCGTCAGGTATTGCTCCAGTGGCCTGCCATGACTTAGCTTTTGCGTATTTGTCTTTTGACTCACCAGCTGCCCCTGTGGATCGAGGATGCGGGTCGTGATGCTAAGCGCTTCGCCCTCTTGGATATTCGAGATTTCGGTCTTAATATTGACCGAGGCATATTCCTCAGAGACAAATGGAGTCGTAATATAGGTCCCCCAAATAGGAATGTGCACCTTAGGCACGACGAGGATATGGACATTTCTATACAGCCCTGCCCCGGGGTACCATCGGGAAGACTGCTCTTTATTTTCCAGGCGTACCGCCAAAAGGTTTTCCTCTCCTGACTGGTTTATCTTATCCGTAATATCAAAGTAGAAGGTATTATAGCCATAGGGCCAAAAACCAACCTTCTGGCCGTTCAGAAAAACATTGGCCTCGCTCATGGCCCCATCAAAAATCACAAAAACCCGCTGGGATGCTGTATCGATAGTCGCCAGATCAAAGGTATTCCTATACCATCCAATCCCCATATATGGCAATCCTCCCGTTCTTCCGGTTTTCCGGGAAGCCACCTTTTCTCCATTTTGGGTGACAGCCACCACCTGAAGGTCATTATTTTCATCAAAAGGCCCATAAATGGCCCAATCATGAGGCACGGTCACAGATTGCCATTCTTCCTCATCCATTTGGAGACTTTCCCCATTTTGCACCTCGCCTTTGGTGAATTTCCAGCCTTCCTTCAGGCTGAACTCCTGTCGCAGGTCCTGAGCACTAAGGCGAAACAGACTAAGGAAAAAAATGATGATCAAGCTATAATTTTTCATAAGGGGTCTATTTTTATTCCATCCAGGCTATTCATTGACTAGCCCATACCAGCGTCAAAAATAAGGACTTTTGCCTCAATATGAACCTTTAAAATTGAGCTAATTACCAACTATACTGTAATGTCCTGTTTCCGTAAAAAAGCTTTAATAAATCGCTGGCTGTCCCGATTGTTGGATTTGGGGATGATGATAGCAGCGAGTTTGGATGGAGACGGCTTCCGGCCTTTGAAGAATCCATATCCACGATAGATCCCTTTTTCGATAAGTACCGCCGCACGCTCCCCCTTTTCTCTTCCGGGAAGTAAAATCAGCTGATCCTCATTCGGCAGGATAATGGAATCTATATATGCCAGGGCCCTGGAGTTATACTCTTCCGTTGCCTCCTTGCCGATGCATGCCCCCATGCATAGCTTGATTGAATAGTGAAAACAGGCCGCCCTGCTTGGATATAGCCCATTAATCTTCTGACATAACTGGTGCTTTTCGGTGATTCGAAAAAGGTAAGCTTTGGCCTCCGCTCGAGAGGTGAATGCCATAATCTCCCGGCTATCACTATCGATCTTGTCAATAAATAATCGGATATATCCCTGTTTGTTCAATTCATGATATAAACCATATAAAAAAACACTTCTGCGCAAGGCCCGATTAAATAGCGGCTTAATGGTTTTGATTTGCTCCGACTCTCTAAGCAAAGCCAAAAGCTCACTGCCCATGTTTTCATAGATCACCCTGACCACCTGATTTCGCATGCGCAGGCTCTTACGGCTGGTATTATTAAAATGCTGCTGCAGCCGCTTACGGATATCGATGCTTTTGCCGATATAGAGAATACGGTCATTAGCATCCAGAAAAAAATACACGCCTATCACCCCTGCCGGTATAGAAGCTATTATATTTTGCAATCGTTCTTCTGGCATTACTTACTTTCCTTTGGTTATTTTCACCTATCTGGCTATATAACCAAAAAACAGTCCAAGGTGTTTCCTCGATGAATTAATTCAAGTGCTGAAAGGCATTTTCAGAAATTAAGCTCTGGTCCATTCCATCTTTCAGGTGGCTAGGGCGAGATTTCAGTGGGCGCGCAGCAGGACTTTTCTTGAGTTTGGAAGCCACCCACAGGGCGGTCAATGAAAGTACAATCCAAAACGCATCTATAAAGAATACCTGATCTTGCCCAAGGCTATAACTTTTCCAAAGCCAATTTCCAGTAACTAGCCCATTGGCTATCGGGATACATAATCCTAAGACTGCCCCACTAATGAGGCTCATCTTATTGGTGAAGTAATTATCCTTCTTGACGATGAATAGCACCGAAAGTAGCAACCAGGAATAAAAGAATACCTGATAGATAAAGCTCATTCTGGACTCATCAAAATCCTGCAAGAATACTTTCACTGCCAGGAAGGTCAATGCCGTCACAGGGAACATACTTAGGCAGATCGCCAGATAAATGGTTACAAGCCAGGAATTGAATTGTCGTTTTGCTGGGGCTATATGTTTCTTATCTCTGGCGACTAGCCAGATCATCACTCCAGAAATGATCACGAAGCAGGATACTAAACCCAGGATGAAGTACACTATCTGGAGCCCCTTGCCGCCGAAATCCCCGAAGTGCAGCTGCTTGATCACCGCTGTGGCTGCATCAGGATAGCTCGTTTCGGTAAGTGGATCCACTGCGGAGATCACGGTGCCGGAGCTGGCATGATAGATGATCTCCCCTTTTCCGGCAAATTTCACCCGGTGATTGGCGGTTCCTTCCAGGGCCACTTGCATATTGGCATCTCCATAATTGAGGACCTGCACCGTCTTGACTTCGAAGTCGGGCCATCTAGCCTCAGCCCTTGCCATAAAGGCGTTGACACTAGGTAGTTCACTTAGCTTTTCGGCCTGAAAATTTGTCTGCGGAGCACTCAATCCAAAATCCTCATAGAGCTTTTTCGTATCTCCATCATAGACAAAAGTGGCTATCGCCGGGGACATCACCGTGGTGCCTATGATCAGACAGCATCCCGTCACCGCATAGATAAATTGATAAGGCAAACCTATTATCCCCAGGGCTGTATGGGCATCTGTCCATAAATTCTTAAGGCTAGCCATAGGACGGAAAACGTAGAAGTTAGACACTATCTTCTTCCAGTGGACGAGTACGCCAGTAATAATGGCAAATAAGAAGAAAAAGGCGACGAATCCGGAAAGCATATATCCTGAAGTCCCCCAGAAGTTTAGCTGCGCAAAGAAATGTAATCGGTAAAGAAATTCGCCTATACTATAATTGCTTCTATAAGTATATGGCTGGTAAGTGTCTGTGTCAAGGTAAAAAAAGCCACGCTGGCGAGCCTCTTCCGTAGCGGTGGTATCCTTGGAGGCGGACAAACTCACGTTGATCCTTCTCTCCTCAAAGTACTTGGTAAAAGCGATATCCCTCCCATAAAGTTCCTTTCTGGCGTCCAGGGTGTCTAGCATCCGGTCAAGGTCGAGCGTACCCAATTTAAAATCCTCGCTGATGGACTCATTCCTCTCCCATCCGATGATCTCATCTCTGAAAAACGAGAAAGAACCTGCAAAGAAAATCACATACAAGGCCGCACTAATGATAATACCACTGATGGTATGGGTATGAAAGAGGATATTATAAATCCGGTTGCTCATAGTCTAGAAGATTGGGAGGTACATTTTGTTGAGGTAGATAATGGCCGAAAACACCAGGGTGATGGCCAGGTATAAACCCCATGCTTTCCATCCGTTGCGAAAGAGAAAAGCCAGCAATAGCAAGGTGGCCCAAAGCATAAAGCCCCCAAATCGCAAGGTGCTCAGCACATTTATATGATCCAGCCAATAGGCCAGCATCATGAATGCCGATACGGTCACTGCATATCCACCAATAAATCCCGCGGTAATCTTGGCGAACCGCTGGGAAAATGAAGTACTAAGGTATTTTTTGTTAGCCGGCATACTTATATCAATTCTATAATGAGGGAAAGAACAAGGCCGATGGCTAGCATTCTGCCTGTGACGATTTGCAATGGCGCGACAATCACCACTAAGCTCCCAACGGTCATCAGCAAAACGATAAAAGAAAAGATACCCGCTCCTAAGCCCAAACCTAGCACTGCCAATAAAGCGGCTACCAATAGACAAAAAACTCCTATTCCCTTTGCTAATTGGGGAGCACGTCTGGCAAAAGTCCTTATCGGTGAATGCCCACCAAGCTGTGCTTTCTGCGAGGTATAGTACAGGAATAGAAAACCTATAAGGACTATCAGTAGGGAGATCGTGTTCATTTCTTGATGGTGGTTTCACTTATTTGGCACAAATATAGAAGGCGGAAAAAACGATTGCAAGTTTATTTAGATTTAATTTAAATTAAGACTAGAATATTTATGGCTTTTAGGCTTAATAGAGAGGCTTTCATAAAGGCATGAGCCAAAAAGTAATAGAAGCCTCTCATAATACAAATGACTTTTCCGACTAAAATAAATGGATAGGGAATTGATGGAAAACTCAGAGCCAAGGGTGGCTGGTTAGGTTAAGATTCTGAAAAGCAATAAGGCTAAAGTTATGGAAGCTAAATTTAGGTCCAAAGAAAGTATGCTCCACCCTCAGCCCGACGGAGTGTTGCTTGGGGAGGCTTGCGTACTGGATTTATCAAAGGAGCAATTCCTCATATTCTGCGGAATTTAAACCTCCTTACAAATTGTTTCTCTTTGTTTATAGAACGAATATCAGGCTCAGAGAGGAATAGAAAGTTTAGAAAAGGCCAGCTAGCCCCAAAGCTAATAGATACTAAAAATTAGGTCTCCGATAAAAAATAGAGTACGGAAAGTGCGTTTGGGATCACTCAGTACTGAATCCTCAGACAGGCCACAAAAAGTGCATTAGATTTAATTGAAACTTAACAAGGCCTTATTGATTGGCATAGAATTGACGGATATGCACCTCCACATTTTTAACGACGCCCTTATACCACTCAAAGCGTAGGAGTTCCTTTTCATGCTCCTCCAAAAAATAATTAGCAGGCAGGTTTTGTTTTACTTTCTCCTGAAGGTCGTACAGGCAGATGGAGGCACTTACCGAGATATTGAAGCTTTCTGTGAAGCCAGACATGGGAATATGGACCAGTCCATCACTTTTGGCAATTACCTCATCGCTCACGCCGGCATGCTCATTGCCAAACACCAGGGCGGTCTTCTCCGAGGGCTGGAGCTGATGAAGGGGCATGCTATCTCCGTGAGGGGAAGTGGCATAGATCTTATATCCCTCCTCACGGAGTTTTCCAAAGCAGGCATCCACTGCTGAATGCTCCTTTTCAGGCTCGTATTTATGAATATCCACCCATTGGGAAGCGCCCCGAACCACATATGGATTGACTTCATAGAGGTCCTTTTTTTCCATAATATGGATGTCCTGAACCCCAAAACAATCACAGGTGCGGATCACCGCACTAGCATTATGCGGCTTATAAATATCCTCTAGTACCACCGTAAAATAACGGGAACGCAAAGCCAGGACTTCCTCCATCCTGGCTTTTTTATGATCCGTCACATACTGTGATAAATAGTCTAATAATTTATGATCTATGGGCGAGTTTATCATTTGCCAAATAATCCAAGCTGATCCTTATCGTCCTCCTCCTCTTTGCTACTTAGGTCTATCGTCGTTCCCACTTCCAGAGAATCATCCGCAGCTTTTTGGGGTTCTTCTTTTTTGATAGGTTCTAGGAGTTTTATGCTTTTGACCATATGAGAGGTCAGTCTGTTACCCACAGCTTTCCAGCCCTTCACATCGATAAGCATATCCAGATCGTACTCGACTTTTTCGGTCTCCTTATCCTTCTTAAGGGTCACTTCCACCTGCGGTTGTTTATGCGTGGATATGATATCCAGCGTCGATTTCCGATGATCGGAGATGAAGCTAAACTTCTTATTGGAAGTGCTGGTCTCCACATGGAATCGCTTCACATAGTGATTTTTACTTACGCCGTCGAAATAAATACAGGAAATTACCGCCTGAGGGTCAAATTTCTCGATCAACATCAGTGTATTGGTGTCATAGCGATTGGTGAGTTCGTAGCTCGTAAGCTCATAGCTGCCATCTTTATAGAAGGCGATGACCTTATCATCTCCCAGGAAATTACCGATCAGCTTCCCGCGCTCATCGGTATTGAGTCGGCCTACGGCCTCATCAAAATACACATCCAGTCCGCCAAGGGTAGAAACGCCTTCCATCTTCAGCTGTATCTTACGGATGGTATAGCGGCTGAGGATATTCCCTCCTGCCCCACGGCCTTTGATATCGATTTCCTTGAAGTCAAAATCAAACACCTTCACACGGGCTTTGCTTCCCTGAGTCAGGTAAACCGTCACGATCTCCGCCTCCCCATTGGCATTTGGGGTAAAGTACAGCACCTTGGAGCCTTTGGTTCCTTTGGTGAGCACATACTCCCGGTCTCTGGTGACACTGAGAATCTGGAATCTCTTTACCATGGCTCTGCCAGAAACGCCATCGAGGTAAATCATATTATAAACCATGCGCTCGTCACCTTTACGGAACACCGCCACATGAATGATGTCTTTGCCCACAAAAACCTTATCCTGAATTCTGGTCACCACACAGGTGCCATCCGACTTGAAGGCGATGATATCATCCAAATCCGAACAATCACAGATAAACTCATCTTTCTTCAGGCCATAGCCCACAAATCCATCTTTACGGTTTACATAGAGTTTGGCATTATTGGCAGCCACCACAGTGGCCTCAATGGTGTCGAATGTCCGAATCTCGGTCTTCCGTTCCCTGCCTTTTCCGTATTTCTTAAGTAGTTCCTTATAGAAGCTGATGGCATAGTCAGTGAGGTTTTGCAGGTGATGCTCCACTTCCTTGAGCTCATCTTCCAACTTCCGCATTAGCTCATCGGCTTTGAAACTATCAAACCTCGAGATCCTTTTAATTTTGATCTCTGTAAGCCTCACGATATCTTCTGTGGTAATGTCCCGGTAGAAGCTCGGCTTATAAGGGTCTAATCCCCGGTCGATGGTCTCTATGACCGACTCCCAGGTTTCGCACTCTTCTATATCTCTATATATTCGATTTTCGATAAATATCTTCTCCAGAGAGGAGAATAATATCTTCTCCATCAATTCCCCCTTGCGGATCTCCAGCTCTCTTTTCAGCAGTTCTTTGGTCTGCTGGGTATTATGAGCAAGAATTTCATTCACACCCATAAACACGGGCTTCTCGTTTACGATCACGCAGGCATTGGGCGAGATGGAGACCTCACAGTCAGTGAAGGCATATAGGGCATCGATGGTCATATCGGGAGATTGTCCCGGAGCCAGATAGACCTGAATTTCTACATCTTTGGCGGTATTATCTACCACCTTTTTGATCTTGATTTTCCCCTTATCGTTGGCCTTGATGATGGAGTCGATCACCGAGGTGGTGGTGGTCCCAAAAGGAATATCCTTGATCAGCAGGCTTTTGGAATCGCCTTCCTCTATTCTTGCACGCACTTTTATCCTTCCACCTCGCAGGCCTTCGTTATATTCCGAAAAATCTGCCAATCCCCCTGTCGGGAAATCAGGAAGTATATTTGATTTCTTTCCCTTCAATAAATCTATGGAGCTGCTGATGAGTTCACAGAAGTTATGCGGGAGGATCTTGGTGGATAGACCCACGGCGATTCCTTCCACCCCTTGAGCAAGGAGTAGTGGGAATTTCACTGGCAGGGTAACCGGCTCGCGTTTTCGACCATCATAGGATAGCTGCCACTCGGTGGTCTGGGGGTTAAATACCACCTCCAGCGCAAACTTGGAAAGTCTGGCTTCAATATATCGGGCGGCGGCGGCACCATCACCGGTACGGATGTCCCCCCAGTTTCCCTGAGTTTCGATCAGCAGCTCCTTCTGTCCTATATGGACGATGGCATCACTGATCGAGGCATCCCCATGCGGGTGATACTGCATGGTCTGCCCGATGATATTGGCCACCTTATTGAAGCGGCCATCATCCATCTCTTTCATGGCGTGAAGGATTCTTCGCTGTACTGGCTTGAATCCATCATCGATCGCAGGCACTGCCCGCTCCAAAATCACATAAGAAGCATAGTCCAAAAACCATGATTGGTACATTTCACTTACCGGTACGGACTCGTGTAATGCATCACCATTGAGGTTTTCTTCTGGAGTATTATCTATTTCACTCATAATTTAAATTTCGTTTTTCGATGCCCATTTCCGATTGCAGAGCGCCACTATTTAGGCTGCTTCTGTCTCCTCCTTATCCTTTGCTTTCTTAGGATCATCCACGATATCCTTCTCCACTTTTAGGCGATCAATAATAAAGTTCTGTCTGTGAGGGGTATTTTTACCCATAAAGAAGGACAGTAAATCAGCTATCTTGGTATCCTTCTTTAAGATGATGGGCTCCAGACGGATATCTTCCCCAATGAAGCCTCCAAACTCGTCGGGAGAAATCTCCCCTAAGCCCTTAAATCGGGTGATCTCAGGTTTATTTCCCAGCTTCGCAATTGCATTACGTCGCTCCTCATCAGAATAGCAATAAATAGTTTCCTTCTTATTCCTCACACGAAACAGAGGCGTATCAAGAATGTATAAGTGCCCATTTTTCACCAAATCAGGAAAAAACTGCAGAAAATAAGTCATGATCAGCAGGCGAATGTGCATCCCATCCACATCGGCATCTGTCGCTATGACGATCTTCCTATACCGCAGAGACTCGATGCCATCCTCAATATTCAGGGCATGCTGGAGAAGGTTAAATTCCTCGTTTTCATACACCACCTTTTTGGTCATCCCAAAGCAGTTTAGGGGTTTTCCTCGCAAGGAAAACACCGCCTGGGTCTGCACATCTCTGGACTTGGTGATGGATCCTGAGGCGGAATCGCCTTCAGTAATGAAGAGCATGGTGTTATTTTTGGCCTCCTCATTGGCTTTTGGATCATCGTAATGCACGCGACAATCCCTCAGCTTTTTATTATGTAGGTTAGCTTTTTTGGCTCTTTCATTTGCCAGTTTCTTGATGCCGGAGATTTCCTTTCTTTCTCGTTCTGATTGAAGGATTCTCTTCAGCATGGCATTGGCGGTATCTGGATTTTTGTGAAGGTAATTATCAAGTTCTGTTTTGATAAAATCATTCACAAAGGTTCTCAGCGTTGGACCGTCAGGTCCTACACTATGTGATCCTAGCTTAGTTTTGGTCTGCGACTCAAACACTGGCTCCTGAACCCGCACGGCTATGGCTCCGGCAATACTCTGACGGATATCAGAAGCATCGTAATCTTTCTTATAAAATTCCCGTATGGCTCGCACCAGTGCTTCTCTAAAAGCGGCTAGGTGGGTACCTCCCTGAGTAGTATATTGCCCGTTGACGAAGGAATAATATTCTTCTCCATACTGGTTGGTATGAGTAAGCGCCATCTCGATATCCTCGCCTTTGAGGTGGATAATCGGGTACCGCTCACTGTCATCATCCAATCTTCTGTCCAGGAGATCATGAAGCCCCTTATCAGAGAAGAATTTCTTTCCGTTATAGTTGACCGTCAGGCCTGCGTTCAGAAAGGCATAGTTCCAGATCTGATTTTCGAGGTATTCGGGGATAAAATGATAATTCTTAAATACGCTGGAGTCTGGGCTAAAGACGATCTTAGTCCCATTTCTCTCCGAAGTACTGGTAATCGGGCGGTCTTCTATAAGCTCTCCTTTTTCGAATACCGCCACCTTAGTTTGTCCATCACGGTAAGACTGGACTTTGAAATTTTCAGAAAGGGCATTGACTGCCTTGGTACCCACGCCATTTAGCCCTACGGACTTTTGGAAGGCACCGGAATCATACTTCCCTCCCGTATTAATCTTGGATACACAGTCTATCACTTTCCCCAAAGGGATGCCTCGACCATAATCCCTCACCTCTACCTTATGCTCAGAAATCTTCACTTCGATGGTCCTGCCGTAACCCATCATATGCTCATCTATACTATTATCGAGGACTTCCTTCACCAGCACATAAATCCCATCATCCTGGGCGCTGCCATCTCCAAGCTTCCCGATATACATCCCTGGTCGGAGCCTGATATGCTCCTTCCAGTCAAGCGACCTAATACTATCTTCGGTATATTGAACGTTTTTTTCTGCCATGATTAGCGGTTATTTTTTCTCCTTGTCAAACTTCACTTACGATCTTACCTCCTGCAACTTGCGGGATAGAATGATAAAAAGCATAATGATCCAAACCACAAATAAAACAGGTAATAGATATAATCCAAATTCAAACGGCTCGCCGGTCTCATCGGCCACACCATTCAGCTGATGGACGAATACCGACACCACGACAATACTGAAGTTTACCACCGTCACAAAGGAGTAAATCCAGCCTAGGATATATTCACGAAGTACATCTCCTTTCGGGAATAAACGCTTCATATTGAAGGAGGCGCCGCTTTCTATGAGCTTGGCGGGGATGATCAGGATCACATTGAGCAGAATAAACAGCCCTATGCCTATATAAAAAAAGGTGTTCCTTGAGATTAATTGAAGGGGGTTTCCTTCTGTATCTATCTTCAGCTTGACCATCTCTGGCAAGGCGGCGTAGATGTATAAGAAAATAACAATAAATGCCAATACTGACAATAAATGGAATGCTTTTGCAAATCGTTGAATCATAAATGCGAATTTTAAACCGCTAATATAAGAGTTATGATGGTACAATACTTTTATCTGAGCCATTAGATTTTGACTTCCTCCCTCCCAACATCGCTAAGAAGCTGAAATTAAAGCCATTTTGATTCCAGCCTCTCCCCCCAAACATTTCTCCCATCTCACTCATTCTTCCATGGCCCTCATCAAAATCCAGCATACGCATACTTTTTAGCGACAGATAATTGGTGTATAGTGACTTCTTGTCCTACCTTTGAGACGAAAAGAAAAACAGACCAATGAAATTCAAATTAGTTTTTATCCTCTTGATCAGTTGTCTCTGCCTTAATCAGTCCTGCGTCAGAAAACTAGATACTGGAAATATCGATCTTGAAAAATGGAAATCAGATCGCTATGGTTGTCGAGGGTTGAGATTAGAGCAGCTGGAAGAAATCAAGCATATAAAAAATAATTTCCTGGAAGCCACCAATCAGGAGTTGATTGTCACCTTTGGGAGGCCCGACCGCGTGGAGCTGCTTAATAAGAGTCAGAGTTTCTTCTTTTACTTTCTGGAACCGTCCTCGAGCTGTGATGGGGTAGAAATAGAAAAAGAACCCCTAAAGGTTCTCTTTCGATTAAATGCTATCAATAGAGTGAGCGAAGTCACAATTAGTACATTAGATCCCTAAGGCTAGAAGCATAAAGCTGCTGCACCCAGAGTACCAGCATTATTACCTAAGGTGGCTTTCTGAAGCTGCACCTCCTGGGTATAATAGCGGGTCAGGTATTGGCGAACGGTCTTCTCCAGTGCTGGCATCATAAATTCCAGTCCTGCAGATATTCCACCGCCAAAGTACACCTCGTTGATATCCAGGATTCGGATGGTGCTTACGATGGCCTCGCCAAGGATGTCGCCCACTTCTTCAAAAGTCAGTAGTGAAACTTCATTTCCCTCCCTTGCGGTATCCACCAGCAGGTGCGTACCGAGTTCCTGATCCCTCAGTCTTCCGATTTTTTCCGGATAGGCATTGACCATTCTTTCGAGGATGTTCAATATGCCATTACGACCTACCAAGGTCTCCAAACGGGCATTGCCTCGGGAAAGCATATGTCCCATTTCCATGGCATTACCACGGGCTCCCTTGAAGATTTCCCCATCGATCACTGCCGCAGAGCCTATGCCTGTGCCCATGGTGATGAAAAGGAAATTTGGAGATGGTTTGGAAGAGGCAAATTTATACTCGCCCATTGCAGCGGCAGAGGCGTCATTTTCTAGACAGAATGACTTATCTGGATACTGCTCCAATAAGGCCGCTTTGAGATTAAATCCATCCAAAGCAGGGATGGCTGGTATCTCCAGCGTGGTGGTCCGCTCCTTATTAATAAGGCCTGGCAGACCAATACCCACCTTTTGGATATCTGGATACTTCTTTAGGTATTTGCCAATTACCTCCACAAAGCAGGCATTAAAGCCCTTTGGGTCTTCACGGTAAGAGGTGGTATCTTCCTTATCAAAAGAAACAATCTCCCCTTGCAGGCTCACTTTTCCTATTTTGAGATGGGTACCTCCTACGTCCACTCCCAAAAAGTGCTCTTGTTGATTATTCATGGTTTAAGGTTTTAATAGGTTTTGAATCGTAAAATAGCAAACGAAATGCTTTACTTCCTAAATTCTTTGGAAAAGTCTTGAAAGATTTCATACACTGCGGGGCATACCAGGGTGTTTTGTAGCGTCAAACCCAATATGCCATGCATGTTTTTACGATTGGTATGTGGGTATTCCCTGCAGGCCTTTGGGCGGGCCTCATAGACAAAACACTTATTGTCCTCTCCCAGAAATGGGCAGGGCGACTGATGCAGCACATAGTCTCCTTCATCATCACGATAAAGGTATTGGTCTATAAATTCCGATGGCTTTAGTCTTAGCTTTTTTGCCAGCCTATCGATATCCGTCTGGATAAATATCGGGCTGGTGGTTTTGCAGCAATTGGCACATGTCAGGCAATCCATTCGCTTAAATTGCTCCTCATGGGCTGTCTCAAATTTCTGATCCAGCATTTTAGGCTTCACCTTGCGCAGGCGAGCCCTTAGTTTCTTATGAGCAGGAAAATCCGACTGGGATTTGTCCTTAAAATTATCAAGATCAAATTGCTCCAAAACCTATTTTTTTCATTATTCCAGTTAAATAATACCAAATATCATATGGATTATACCAAAATTATTGTATTTTAGTAGGTATCCATAAACCCAAGAGACCATGAAAATGCATCCAAATGAATTGTTCTTCTATTACACGCCCGGTCAAAGCATCGACAAGCAGGCCAGGGCGTATGCGCGATCGGTGTCGCGGTATGTAAATGAAATTAATATCGAAAAGGAGAAAATCACCACCACAGGATGGCGAACTATTCTGGACAAGCTTCATCTACGAGCAAAAGACCTGCTCAACCGTGCTCATCCAGAATATCAAATCCATATCGCCGGCAAAACCTGGGATGAAGAAAGCTGGCTTCATATCCTGGTGAAATATCCTCATCTCATCAAAGCCCCTATCGCCATCAAACGCGACAAAGCGGTGCTCTGCATCAAACCAGGAGAGATCTTTAAGCTTAATTAGTCCACTAAGCTAATTCCATCTTCCTTGATGACAATCTTGCGAGCTTTATATAGTTGCCCAATTGATTGTTTAAAGTGTTTTTTACTCATCCCAAGAATGCTTTTAATTTCCTCAGGGGATGATTTATCATGTAGGGGCAGGAATTGATTGTCTTTAAGGGCATCAAGGATTTTTTCTGCCCCTTCTTCATATTTCTGCCGCCCGATCGGCGTTAGCTGTAAATCCAACTTTCCATCTTCACGGCGCTTCTTGACAAAGGCCTTCACATGATCTCCAGTGCTTACTCCTGTGAAAGTCTCGTTGCCATAGATCAGTCCCTCGTAATGCTGGTTGATCAGCGCCTTAAACCCTAGGTCAGTCCGCTCAAAAATCAAGGCTTCCACTTCCTGACCTTCTTCAAAGCCCTCCGTATCCGCAAGGACAAAGTCCTGGTATTTAGACACGCCTATCAAGCGATTGGTTCTATAATCCACACAAACCATGACCAGATAGCTTTCGCCTTCTTTCATGGGCTTCCCCATCTCTGATACGGGCACGAAAAGGTCCTTTGGTAATCCCCAATCCATAAATGCCCCAATTGCCGCCACCTGCTTCACAGGCATCACCGCAAACTCATCCAATAAAGCTACAGGGCGATTGGTCACCGCCACCAAGCGGTCCTCACTATCCGTATAGATAAAAACTTCCTTCTCGTCTCCCTCTTTTTCCTCCCCATTCAGGTAGCCTTGAGGTAGCAATACTTCCTGTCCTTCGGACAAAGTAAGGTAAGCCCCATGGGCCGTAAAACGACTGATCGGTAAAACTGTTATCCTACCAAGTTCTTTGATAATTTCCATAAGGCACAAAGTTAGCTAAATATTGAACACCCTCCACCCTGACGGGCAATTTCGTTTGCATTATTACGATGACCTCCATATGCAAGGATGTTTCCAGCCTTTATAAAATTAAATTTGGATCATCATTAGCCCAGCCACAAGTAATTTCCCTGCATATAGCTTCCAGATTTCACTTGTCCGATGGATGAAATTCCTGAATAATCATGCCAGCAAGGACCGCACCGCGGTAGCGGAAATACAGAGAAGCTTTTTTAACCTATATTCATAGAAGTCATTCCTTTAAAAATAACCTAAGCATTAAGCTTCATCCATTTTTAATTTATATTTTGTCATCTCTGAATCGCTAAACCCAATTAAAATGAAAAATATAACCGTTATAGGCTCAGGAACGATGGGAAATGGTATTGCCCATGTGCTGGCGCAATATAATTTCTCCGTCAGCTTATATGATATTAATGAAGCAGCACTGGAAAAAGCCCTGCTGACCATTGGCAAAAACCTGGATCGACAAATTGATAAAGGAAAACTACCTTCCTCCCAAAAGCAATCGATCTTAGGCAAAATCCAGACCTATACCTCCCTGGAGGAGTCCCTAAAGACCGCAGATATGGTCATCGAAGCGACAACGGAAAATGAAGAGCTTAAGCTTAACCTTTTTCGACAGATGGATCAGGCCTGTCCTGCACATTGCCTATTGGCCACCAATACCTCCTCAATCTCCATCACTAAGATCGCTAGTGTCACCTCACGGCCTGGGAAGGTCATCGGCATGCACTTTATGAATCCTGTGCCCATTATGCCCTTGGTAGAGGTGATCTCAGGATATGGTACCACTAAGGATACGCTCAGCACAGTCATGAGCCTAGCCAAAAACCTAGGGAAGAGCCCCGTAATGGTAAATGATTACCCGGGATTCATCGCCAACCGCATCCTGATGCCCATGATCAATGAGGCGATTTATAGCCTCTACGAAGGAGTGGCAGGCGTGGAAGAGATCGATCAGGTGATGAAAATGGGAATGGCCCACCCAATGGGACCGCTCCAATTAGCCGATTTTATTGGGCTCGATGTCTGCCTATTTATTCTGAAGGTGATGCAGTCGGGTTTTGGAAACCCTAAATATGCCCCTTGTCCCTTATTGGTGAATATGGTGGCCGCAGGAAGCACGGGCGCCAAAGCAGGTGAGGGATTTTATACCTATTCCCCAAATAGTAAGGAGCTTATTGTATCTCCACGCTTCCGCCGTCAATAAGTTCATAAACTCAGCACACCAAATAAAAGCACTTAATCAAGGCTATTTAAGCAGAGAAATCCGTAGTTTCGTGGGATAAAATAGATAAAACCATTATTTATGCATATTGCTATTTCAGGAAATATTGGCTGTGGCAAGACCACATTGACGAACAAACTCGCCAAACATTATGGATGGGAAGTGGAATTGGAGGATGTAGAGGACAACCCTTACCTCGAGGATTTCTATGCTGACATGAAAAAATGGTCCTTCCATCTACAAATCTATTTCCTCAATAGCCGCTTTAATCAAATTAAAAATATAAAGGCGGCAAACTACTCCACTGTACAGGATCGCACCATCTATGAGGATGCATATATTTTCGCCTCCAACCTCTATGAATCAGGTAACTTTGAGGAGCGCGATTATCAGAATTACCTCAATTTATTTCACTCCATGACGGAGTTTGTCGAAGCCCCTGACCTGCTGATCTACCTTCGGGCAGATATCCCCAAACTGGTAAGCCAAATCGCCAAAAGAGGCCGCGACTATGAAAGTAGTATCAGCATTAATTACCTGAAAAATCTCAACCAACATTATGAGGATTGGATCAGCCAATACGATAAGGGCAAATTATTAATTGTTGATGTAAACAATATGGATTTTGTGGCCAATACAGAGGACTTTAGCTTCATCGTAAACCAAATAGACCGGGAGATCAACGGGCTATTCTCCTAAGCTTTTCTGCCTAAAATAGGAGGGCAAAAAATGATTCCTCAGCTTCCAGTCTATTAGTCCAAGGGCAAATTGCCCCTAACTACTGCCAATCTCTTAAGATCAGAATATTAGATGGTTTTTCTTTGCAGCCAAGCTATAATGGCCTGATGCTGCTCTTCTTTAGGCTGCACCAAAAGTTGGTCAATTTTCTTGAGACTCCCACCATACATGATGGTTTCATACATAGGAATACGGACCATCTTATACCCATGCAAGCGAGTCAGCAGGTCATATTGAGCGTCATTATAGGCATTCAGCCTCCAGCCTGGCGCTCCAACACCTCCCAAATCCCCCGGCTCTGATGGCTGCCCGAAGCATTTTTTGGCAATTGGCGGTCCATTCCATACACGCTCCGCCATGCCGGATTTTAAGCAATCACGCTCATAAGTCCGGCAAAGGCGCTTATAGCTGGCTAGCCAGGAATAGGTAAATACCTCATACATGCTGGTCTTGAAAGTTCCTGCACGGTACCGGTTAAAGTGCACAGCATCATCATATACGAAAAGAAAACCATGGATCTTAAAATCAAATTTCATCCGATCCAGTAATTTTGCTTCTCCTTCTCCACCCAGCTGATGGTACAGCTCGCCTAATAAGCTTTTCGCCCTATCATCCAATAAGCGCGGATTTACCTCCAACTTATAATCCTCTTCTACGTCTATGCCATTAGCCACTAATATCTCGACCAAATTGGCTACTTTCAAATGATGCACACTTCTTAAATTAAATTTCTAACTACTCCTAAATCACACTTAGCCACAATCCCCTCACCAAAAATGTGCGATCAATAGGCCTTCCCCTCTCTCTGCATTTTATATTTCTATTCCTCCAACATTCTTTCTTTCAGGTTCCCCTTAGAACCCGGAAAGGTGGTTCTGCTGGATATATCCCAGCCTATTAGCAGCATTATAATTAGAAAAATAATACTGACCACCAGAAATATTTTTTTCTTTGTTTTCATATTGCATTCTTTTCAGCTATTTTTCTTCGAAATTTCACCAAAATTAAGTGAAAGATAACAGTAAAAAAAGGCGATATTTACTAAATTAAATCAATACTACCCTACATTAAGGAATAAGCCCTAAGCACATCACCTTGGAATCAAGTCAATATATTACTATCCCAACTCATAAGCTATGTACCAGATTATAAACAAAGATGTAATCTATCAATTTTTAGGGGAAGACCCGGATTTAATTAAACCGATGCTTGAGATGATACTCAACAACAGCCTCCCGGAGCTGGAACAACTCGATGAGCTCTATGAAAATGGGGACTATGAATCGGTAAGAATAAAGGTGCATAAAGCCAAATCCGCGATGGGATATGTGGGTGCTCAACAGACACGGCAATTATTATTGGAAATAGAAAAAGGGGTAAAGGAAGTCTATCCAGAAAAAAATGCTCAGTTAAAAAGTGAGCTAGAGATCGTGAGGCAGGAAGTACAGCAGTTTATTTCTGAAATATAAACAAACGAATAGCCGTTCACCCAATAATTCTTGCACTTGAAGAGCTACTTTTACATCTTGGGAAAAAATCCCAAATATGAAAAAAACGTACCTGTTAAGCTTTTTTACTTTTTTACTAATATTCACCGCCGCTGCCCAGCAATCCAGCCTGAGTGTTCGTAAAATCATGCAAGACCCCAAGTGGATGGGCACCTACCCCTCCCAAGTGCAATGGAGTGAAGATGGTCAAACCATCTACTTCAAATACAATCTTGAAAATGATCCCGCTGATTCCTTATATAAAATAGAGATTCGCAATGCCGGCGCCATCGTCAAGGTAAAGCCTGAGGAAGAAAATAATCTCATTCCCTCCCAAGCCCTTGAGAATAGGGAGGGAACGAAGAAAATCTATACGAAAGATGGCAGCCTCTACCTTTATGAGAACAAGAAGCAAAAAGAAACCCTACTCTTGCAACTAAGCGAACGCATCTCCCAGCCTCAATTCCTAAATGAGGAGGAGCTCATTAGTTTTCAGCTCAGCCAAAACCTCTTCACTTACCATCTTCAAACCGGGCAAATCCGGCAGCTTACCCATATCAACTCAGGAAAATCTCCGGAGAAGACCGCCAAAAAGGTGGAAGAAAAAGAAGAGTGGTTAGCAACAGAAAACAAAAGCTTGCTGGAGATCGTACGTGAGCGAGCGGGCAATAAGGAGGCCAGCAAAGCCTATAGAGAGGCCATAAAATCCAAATCACCCTATAAATATTATACAGGAGATCAAAGAGTCCAAGGCTTGCAACTGTCGCCCAAGGCTGATTATGCCACCTTCATACTCTCTAGCCCGGCTGAAGAGCCACAAAAAACCTTCGTGCCAGACTATACTGACCTGTCCGGATATACCAAGGCCTTGGATACCCGCTCCAAGGTGGGTCAAGAACCTCGTAGCATGCAGCTCGCAATCTATGACCTGAAGAATGACACCGTATATTTGGCAAAATCAGAAAACCTCTCAGGAATCACTGATCAGCCTGATTATATCAAGGATTACCCAGAAATAGAATGGACCAAAGAAGTAAGAAAAACATTTCCTTCCAGCCCTATATTTAATAAAAACGGGCAGGCAATAGTAAACTACCGATCTGCAGACAATAAGGATCGATGGATCGCCTTATTGGACTTGCCTACCGGCGATCTTAAGGTGCTCGATCGCCAGCGAGATGAAGCCTGGGTGGCAGGTCCGGGAATTGGCTATACCTTTGGCGGCGGCACCCTGGGCTGGCTGCCAGACCAGCAGCATATCTATTTCCAATCTGAGGAATCCGGATACAGTCATCTGTACCTTTATGATATCGGCACGGAGCAAAAAACAGCCTTGACCAAAGGAGAATTTGAGGTCTTTTCGCCTCAGCTTTCCAAGGACGAGAAATATTGGTATTTCAGCTCCTCGGAGGTAGGCCCTGGAGAGCGTCATTTTTATAGAATGCCGGTATTAGGTGGTGAGAAGGTGAAATTGACGCAAATGGAAGGCAGCAATCAGGTGACGATGTCCCCTGACGAGAAGCATCTGGCCATTCTCTATAGCAGCAGCAACCGCCCTTGGGAATTGTATCTAAAAGAAAATAAAGCCAAGAGTAACGCTACAAAACTCACTGCGGGGCAGTCGGAGGAATTTCAGGAATATGACTGGCGCAAACCAGAGAATATCACCTTTGAAGCCTCGGATGGAGAGGCCGTCCATGCAAGGCTTTACCGCCCGGAGCAGGCCAGCAAGAATGGTGCAGCAGTGATCTTCGTTCATGGTGCCGGCTACCTGCAGAATGCCCATAAATGGTGGTCCAGCTATTTTAGAGAATATATGTTCCATAACTTACTTTGCGACCTGGGATATACCGTATTGGATATCGATTACCGAGGTAGTGCTGGATATGGTAGAGATTGGCGAACGGGCATCTATCGTCATATGGGGGGCAAGGACCTCTCCGACCATATCGATGGGGCAAAATTCCTTGCGGATACCGAAGGTGTTGATACCGAGCGAATCGGAATCTATGGAGGAAGCTATGGCGGCTTCATCACACTCATGGCATTATTTACCAGCCCCGATGTCTTTAAGGCAGGTGCTGCGCTAAGGTCTGTTACGGATTGGGCGCACTATAATCACGGCTATACCTCCAATATCCTCAATGAACCGACAAAAGACCCCTTGGCTTACAAACGATCTTCACCCATTTACTTTGCCGAAGGCCTAAAAAACCATCTGCTGATCGCCCATGGCATGATCGATGTCAATGTGCACTTTCAGGATGTAGTCCGCCTGTCACAAAGGCTTATAGAATTGGAAAAAGACAATTGGGAAATGGCCGTTTACCCTGTGGAAGACCATGGATTTGTGGAGCCTAGCAGTTGGACCGATGAATATTCCCGAATACTTAAGCTATTTAATCAAACCCTCCTGGAGAAATAAATAGCCCAATACCCTTCTCCAATTTAGAGGCTAGTCATTTGGCTGCTTATCAAATGGAGCTTACCCATGTAGGCTCCATTTTTTTATTCTTAAACCTAAGCCCAGGCTATCAATCATTTTTTTCGGTGGAAGCCAGATTATTTGCTTCGCAAAAAAAACGAAACTCCTCTACCTGATTTCCTAATGAATAACTGAGATTCCTTAGGATATTATTGATCTTAACAGAATTTAAACGTATATTATTTTGGTTTTGCAGAATTTATCGCATGAACCTACCCAATTTTCATTAGCCCAAAACCTACATTAATATGAAAATCCTAAAATTCATACTCTTTGGCCTCATCGGTATCCTCCTTCTGGGGCTACTAGCTGCGGCTTTTATCCCAAAAAAAATGGACGTGGAAGTGAGTGTCATAATTGATAAGCCGGTGGTAGAGGTTTTCGATTATGTCAAAAAACTTAAGAACCAGGATAAATTCTCCGTTTGGATGCAGGTAGATCCACATATGCAAAAGACCTATATGGGCATGGATGGTACTGTGGGTGCGGTATCCAAGTGGAAATCCACCAATTCGGATGTAGGACAGGGAGAACAGGAAATTAAAACAATTGTGCCTAATAAGCGGATAGATTACGAATTGAGATTCATAGAGCCCTTCCAAAGCACCGACAGAGCTTATATGATCACCGACCAAATCACTTCCAGTCAAACCAAGGTCATCTGGGGCTTCAACAGTGTCAGCCCCTACCCGATGAATCTGGTGGTGAAAATCATGGGCGTGGAGCAGATGCTCTCCAACCAACTGCAGGAAGGCCTGAGGACGTTAAAAAAACAGATGGAAGAATAAGAAGCTAAAGCATAAAAAAACCGGCCGCGGGTCTGCGGTCGGTTTTTTTATGCTATTATTTTTCAGAGGCAGTCGAATCAGTTGATGATCACCATCTCTACTCTCCTATTTTGCTCTCTTCCCACTTCGGTATCATTGTCTGCGACAGGGTCGGCGCCCCCATTTCCTCTGATCATCATTCGTTCAAAGGCCACTCCCGAATCCACCATATAGTCTCTGATGGCTTTGGCACGGTTCATAGAAAGCTGCTTATTGAGGGCGGCATTTCCCACATTATCAGTATGGCCTTCCAGCCTGATTTTCACCAAAGGATTTTCTTGCATAAACACCACCAGCTTATCGATATAGGCATAAGTCTGCTCCTGGGCTAGCTCAGCAGTTCCTTTTTCGAACAATACATCTCTCAGCACTAGGCTCATTCCTGCCTTTGCCGGGGTAAGCATCACCAATTGCTCACCGCTGATGCCCTTCACAGCTATAGCCTCCGGCAAATAGCGATCAGAAGAAACTACTAATAAGTCGGTCTGCTCTCGCAGAGGAATTTCCTTCACGCCCATCAGGTCATCAAGCACCTCAATCGTACGACCGTCGGCATCCCTCAGGCTCACCTTATAGGAGATCTCTGCCATACTTTCCTTATCCAATACACTTAGTCTAAGTCGCTCGCCGGTTAGCGCTCCCGGCTCCAAGGTTTTTGCCTGTTCTCCAGGCTCCACTTTGGGGATGGGTATAGGCGTCGATTGATCCTCGGTCACCTCGGCGACCACCACTTCTAATACTTTACTTTGAGCTTCAGCTTCTTTCCTTACCGTATCAACTGCTATGGTTGGAAGTGCTTCCTCTTTCGCCGGCAGGCTTATCGTAGTTTCCTCTTCCACTGGCGCTCTCTCCACTGGTGTTGCGGCAGTTTCCCTGACAGGATAGCTAGAGGCCAAATAAGGCTGATCTGCAGGTGCCGGAATATCCTCCAGGACGATTTCCTCTTTTCTTCTCATCAGGATATCCCCATATCCCTCACTATTCTGTGTGGTGGTCACAAAAGCCGTATAGGGGCTATTGGGATCAATGAAATAAGACAATTCTACCCCTTGGCTATTGATATCTTCCTGTAATCTTCGTGGAGTCGTCCATTTCTCCCAGCTATCATCCATCCGTTGGGTATAGAAGATATCTCTGCCTTCGCCGGTACCATGGCCATTGGTGGAGAAATAAAGGACCTGCTTATTATCATCCAGAAAAGGGGTCATCTCCTGCTCGAATGTATTGACATCAGGCCCAAGGTTTTGGGGTACGGTCCACTTGCCTTCGCCTTTTTTGAAGCTGATATAGATATCCTCATTTCCGAAGGTGCCGTAGGAATTCATAGACATCACCAATATGGAGCCGGAGGGATGAAGTCTGGCACTAAAGGAGGAGCCATTATTCTTAAAGCTGCCAAAATCCAGCTGGTTCACATATTCCCAACTGGTCTCTCCTGTCCTTCGATACAGGTGGATTCCATGTTTCTTTTGTTTTCCATCATGATATACCAAGGCGGTATTATCATCCGGAAAACCAATCAGGAGGTCATAGCCTGAGGTACTAAGACTTTGGACTGGTTTGGTTTCTTGCCATTGGTTGAAGGCGTTTTTCTTGCTATACCAGACATCGCCCAGGTCCCTGGATCCACCGATATTGTCTGGATGATAGGCGACGATGACGAACAGCTCTTCTTTGGAAGATAATACGGGCTGTTGCTCATCATAAGGGGTATTTACCTCCTTAAGGGCAAAAACCCCCTGGCCTTTGGCCGGTAAAAAAGTAGAAAAAGCAAGCAGCCCAAGGGCGCTTGCTTTTAAAATGTCACTCTTAAATTNCTGGTTTACTTTCATTTTATTGGTCTAATACAATCGCAAATACTAATGGCGCTACGATGGTCGCATCAGATTCGATGATGTATTTCGGGGTGTCGATACCCAGTTTTCCCCAAGTGATTTTCTCATTTGGCACCGCTCCGGAATAGGATCCATAGGAGGTGGTGGAATCGGAAATCTGGCAGAAATATCCCCAAAGTGGGATGCTATCACGCTGTAGATCCTGATGGAGCATAGGCACCACACAGATCGGGAAATCCCCGGCGATACCACCGCCAATCTGGAAGAAGCCCACTGTGCTATCTTCTGTAGCATTTTGGGTGTACCAATCCGCCAAATACATCATATACTGAATACCGCCTTTTACGGTATGGACATCTTTTACGTCGCCACTGATGACGTGACCAGCAAACATATTGCCAAGGGTGGAATCTTCCCATCCAGGAACGATAATTGGTAGATTTTTTTTCGCAGCCTCTAGCAACCAGCTGTCTTTAGGATCGATTTGGTATTCTTTTTCTAGTTTTCCAGAAAGCAATATTTTATAGAAAAACTCATGAGGAAAATAGCTTTCGCCGGCTTCGTCAGCCTTCACCCACTCGTCGAGGATCACATTTTCGATCCTTCTCATAGCCTCCATTTCAGGAATACAGGTATCCGTCACCCTGTTCATATGACGATCCAGAAGGTCTTGCTCGTCCTCTGGAGTCAGCTGTCGGTAATGAGGAACCCTTTCATAATAATCATGAGCTACCAAATTGAAAACATCCTCCTCGAGGTTGGCACCCGTACAAGTAATGATCTGCACCTTATCCTGACGGATCATTTCTGCGAGAGAAATGCCTAATTCGGCGGTGGACATGGCACCGGCAAGGGTCACCATCATTTTACCATTATTGTCCAGGTGAGCTTTATAGCCCTCAGCAGCATCTATCAGTGCTGCTGCATTGAAGTGCCTGTAGTTGTGTTTTAAAAACTCTGTAATCTTCATCAATATGATTATTTAAATTTCACTGTTCTTATTTCCCTAAACAATTATAACTATTAGGGCTTCAAGTATATTGCCAAACTCACTATTCTCTTACTATAATAAGCCTTATAAACCTGAGCCTATAAGGCGGATACTACCTATGAAAGAATAAAAATACTATAATATAAGATATGAAAAAAGCCCGGTAAAAAACCGGGCTTTATAAATTCATCTAAGGGGAAGCTGTTTGATTATTTTGCCTCCGTAGCGGTAGAATCTTTACTTGCACCCGTGGCAGTATCACCTGCCTTATACGCGTCATTCAGACCAGAAGTCACCTCAGTGGTTACATCCAGAGTTTCGTTGGCATACCATACGCCCCCACCTCTGGTATAACTTAGCACCATTTCCAAGCCTTTATCTTTGGCGTAGTCCTTCAAGAAAACCTGAATTTTGTCGTACACTTGATTGTAAAGGTTGGCTTCATCTGCTGAAAGCTCCTGCATCAGGTTATCTCTATAACTTACCAGGTTTCTTTCTTTAGTCATCAAATCTTCCTGCTTGGCTCTGGACTGGTTAGGCGTCATATTTTGAGCAGATTGCTGAAAATTAGTCACCTCTTGTTCAAAACCTTTTGCTCTGTTGGCTAATTCGCCTTCGTAGCGCTTGCCTTTCTCAGCAATTTCAGCGGATTTGTCTTTAAAAAACTGGTAGTTGTTGATCACACTGTCCGTGTTGATATAGGCGATTTTCAGATCGCTTAGATCCACCTGAGCATTGCTGCCTGATTCAGCACCGCCATTTGCAGCACTTCCACTTCCATTATCGCAGCTTGTCAATAAGGCACCTGCAATTCCTAAAATCCCTAATACTTTGCTAATTTTTCTCACTTGTATTGTTTATTATTTCAACTTGCCGCAAATATAAACAAACTTATGATTCTACAAATTTTATTTGCATATGATAACAGTTTTTTAGCATATCAAGCCCTAAAAATATAAATATTGCGCTAATCTATAGGTATTGGCATGGGCCTCGATGATCAAGGAGATCTTCTCGGAATAGCCACCTCCCATACAGCACATAATAGGAATTCCCTTTCGCTTCGCCAGTGTCAGGACACGTTCGTCCCTCGATCGGCAGCCCGCCAGACTAAGGCCCAGCCGCCCTAGTTTATCGCTCGCAAGCACATCCACTCCACACTGATAAATCAAAAAATCGGGCTGAAAGCTATCCATGACTGGCTCCAGATGCTGATCCAATACCTCCAAATATTCCGCATCTCCCATGCCGTCCGGCAGTGGCACATCAAGGTCAGATCGCTCCTTATGCAGTGGGTAATTGGCCGCGCCATGCATACTAAAGGTAAACACCTGCTCCTTATCTTGGAATATTTCCGCAGTCCCATTTCCCTGATGCACATCTAAGTCGATCACCAACACTCTATTGGCCAGGTGATTGTCTAATAGGTAATTGGCAGAAATAGCAATATCATTTAATAGACAAAAACCCTCTCCCCGATCCGTAAAAGCATGGTGCGTGCCTCCAGCACTATTCATCGCTATCCCATACTTCCGGGCATATAAGCAGGCCTGTACAGATCCATCCATAATATGAATTTCTCTTTCGATAAGTGCTTGACTCAGCGGAAAGCCCGTTTTTCGAATTTCTGATTTATCCAGCGCAAGGTTCCTGAGCTTGGACACGTACTCAGGCTTATGCGTATTCAGAAGCCACCGCTCCTCTAAGGCCTTGGGAATAAAGAGATTCTCCTCCCCGATCGTGCCCTCATACAACAATTGCTGAGGGAGCAATTCATATTTTTCCATTGGAAAACGATGGCCTTGAGGAAGTGGATGGGCGTATTTTTCGGACCAAGCTATTTTGAGCATGCTATTATAATTCCAGTTTGAGAGAGAAGTTCCTAACCTACCTCCTTCTATAAACAACAAAAACCGTTTGTTGCTTCACAACAAACGGTCAAGGTATAATGTTTTACTGAAGGGACAAGGATATAGCCCAATGCTCCCATCCTTAAGAAGTAGGGAAACTAGACCTGTTTCCATTCCAAATCCAGGGTGATTAAAAGAATAGAAAGGTCGATATTAAGGGCAATAATCTGTCTAATGATTTTACTTGGATTACTCTTCTACATCTTCTGACTGGTAGGAGAACAGGGTCTCGTCGAGTACCAAGGTATCATCATTGAATTCTTTGATAAACTTAATAATGGAACCTTCAGTCACCTGATCCAGATGAAGTGCCGCATCCACACCTATCCCAAAGTCATGGTTGGTATCGATATCGACAAATTCCTGCACTTTCACTGCCTCATCTTCCTCGAGCTCCATGATGATTTCGGTGATAAACCAGCCCACCTCTTCCTCATCGCTATTGAGAGGTTTAAGGTTTCCGTTTTCATCTTCTTCATAATGGATCCCCTTAAAGTTGGGGAATTTTTGCGCGGCTTTGTGCTCTGCCAATTCGTAAATTTCACTAGAGTGGTGTAACCTCAAAGTATAAAGAGCTGCATCATAAATCACCTCTCGTCCTTCAAACATTCCAATAAAGTAAAAGTTGACGAACTCTTCGCTGTTGGCATCGGATGGCACTATTTTATAGGGCTTACCTGCACTCTTAAGCTCTGCTTTTAAGCTTTCAATGGTTTCGGGATTAAACCCATCATTTTTGTACAACATATGCTTTAATCAAAAGGGTGTTTCAACAAATATCAAACTTAATATAAAAATAACTAGAGCGAGTCTAGACGCATTTACCATATATAAGTAATTAATTTACAACTAATTACCATAAAACAAAATCCACTTGTGAATTTTTAATGTAAATGGTGAATTTTTAATTATTTAGGTATTAATCTCTTTCAAACAAAGAAACGCCAAAAAGGGCATTTATTATAGATAATATCAAACTAAAAAGCAGTGCCCACCAAAAACCATCTACCACAAATCCGGGGATGATGGCAGCAGCCAGCATGATAATAAGGGCATTGATCACTAAAAGAAATAAGCCAAGCGTGACCACCGTAATAGGTATGGTGAGAAAAATCAAAATGGGTTTTACAGTGAAATTCAGCAAGCTAAGAACTGCCGCTATAATCACGGCCACCCAAAAATCCTCAACATGAACACCCGGCAATAGATAGCCCGTAATAATTACCGCTAATCCCGCAATGATCAATTGGATAAGAATACTTCCCCAACTATTAGTTTTTGCACTCATACATTTTATTGTTTTAGGTAGTTACTGTTCAATAATTATGCATTATACCCGTTTTTGAATAAGCAAACAATCAAATTTTCGCCAAAAATTATGAATTATGTCATGTTTTTCAAAATAACTCCATTGGCATTAACTATTTCCGATAGAAGGAATTATCTTTGTAATCTAAATCAATTCTAAATTTCGTGATATTAATAGTATTCTTCCTCCTTCACTGGTATTTCTCTTTGTTTTGCCAGAGTTTCTTTCTGCACCGCTATGCGGCTCACCAGATGTTCATTATGAATAAGTATTGGGAAAAGTTCTTCTACCTTTTCACTTGGATGTGTCAGGGCAGTTCTTACCTCTCCCCAAGAGCTTATGCCATCCTTCACCGTATGCATCATGCCTACAGTGACACCCCTAAAGATCCACACAGCCCACATCATACCGAAAACCTTTTCACCATGATGTGGAAAACCAAAAACATATATAATGAATACTTCAGCTTCCGTCTGATGCCGGAAGAAAGGTTCTCAAAAGACGTGCCTGACTGGAACAAATTCGACCGTATGGCCGATAGTATGTTCGTCAGATTAGCTTGGGGACTTCTTTATGTAGCCATATACGTGCTTAGCATTAGCGTTTTTCACCTGCCAGGCACGCACTGGTGGATGTACTTCCTTCTTCCTATTCACTTTCTGATGGGCCCAGTTCATGGGGCTATTGTAAACTGGAGTGGACATAAGTACGGCTACGCCAATTTTGACAATAATGACCAATCCAAAAACAGCCTGTTGCTGGATGTCCTAATGCTCGGTGAGCTGTTTCAAAACAACCACCATAAACTTCCCAACCGACCCAATTTTGCGGTGAAGTGGTACGAATTTGACCCTACCTATCCGGTGGTTAAGCTACTGCATTTCACTAGGATCATAAAACTAAGGCCTGCCTAAAGTAAGCCACTCAAAACCTCCCTCATACGGAGGTTTTTTTTTGCCCTATATCAACTAATTTATTAATTCAAACTATTGTAATAGTTGCGAAACTAAAAAACTATTTATATATTGATAAGGTCAATGGTAATTAGTATCCCTTTCTTGTTATTTACAAACTAAATGATTAAGTTAACAGGGAAAAATAACCAGAATTGAGAAAAAATGAGAGAGTTAACAAGAGCAGAAGAACAAGTCATGCAAATTCTTTGGGAGATCGAAAAAGGATTTGTCAAGGACATTCTAGTAAAGATGACAGAGCCCAAGCCTGCCTACAATACTGTATCAACTATCATCCGAATATTGGAGCGTAAAGGTTTTGTCAAGCACAAGGCTTATGGAAAATCACACGAGTATTTCCCTATCGTATCCAAAGATCAGTACCGAAGTTTCTCCATTAAAAATTTACTATCTGGATACTTTGGTGGCTCATTTACCAAGCTAGCTTCCTTTTTTGCAAAAGACGAACAGATGGACATGAAAGAAATTGAAAAGATACTTGATGAACTTAAGGACAATGTAAAATAAACCCATGGTTTTTCTGATTGATTATATCTGGCAGAGTTCTTTCTGCCTACTCTTTTTTTTCGGAATTTACTGGTGTTTTCTCCGTGGGGAAAAGGCCTTTAATTATTCACGTATATTTTTATTGGTTACTCCAGTCCTGGCCTTATTATTTCCATTGCTCAAAATCCCCGTGGACTTCTCGAAGCCCTCCATTTCCCTGCAAAATCTGGAGTTTATGCAGGCCATTCATGCCAGTGAGCAGCAAGAGGATGTAGCGGCCACTTTTGGGCTGCCTGAAGTGCTCGTAGAAAGCACCAAGCTTCCTATACTGCTCGAATGGGGAGATTACCTCCTCCTAGCTTATCTCTTTATCTGCACACTTTTGGTCATCCATTTATTATGGCAACTCCTGCAGCTGCGCTTATTGTCCGAAAAAGGCTGGTACCAAACCATTTATAAGCTCCAAGGGAATTATTTTCTGATCCCCACCTTTGGGATGACTCCTGTATTTTCCTTCTTTGATAAGATATTCTGGGATGATACCCAGTCTCTGGCTCCCGAGGAGAAAGAGCAGATCTTAAACCACGAAAAAGAACATATCCGCCAAAAACACAGCTGGGACATGCTGTTCTATCAGGTACTGACCATCCTCTTTTGGTTCAATCCAGGCATTCACCTGATGCGCTCTGCCCTGATCGATACCCATGAATTTTCTGCCGATGCCAAGGTCCTCAAAAATTCTATGAACAAAGATCTTTACCCCAATCTCATTGTCAAAATCGCCTTTAAGGGATTGGACCTTCCGGTAGGAAACCACTTTATTCGGTCCTCTACCCTAAAAAGAATCATGATGATGAAGAAATCGAACCGAAAAAACTGGGTTAAACTCCTGATGGTAATCCCACTTACGGGAATGCTGATGGCGCTGGTCTCCATGAAAACTACTGATCAGAGCCCCCTGATAAACTCTCTCTCTAGCATTAACATCAAAGTAATCGAAAACCAAATCCTTCAAGCCCGGGACACCATCCAGGTGGGCACCAGGGTCTTCAAAATCACCAACCCTAAGCATTATGAATATATCTCAGGATTGGAGAATGGTAAAGTCTCCGCTCAGCTTGGTTATTTAGGTTATGAATTTACGGATATCGATGACCATAAAGAACATAAGCAAGTACTGGAAATGATCGATGTCCTAAAGGGGAACAGTCATTTTGCAAAGAATTATTCGGATCCTGATCTAGCGATCAGTCCAGATCAGCAACCACAGCCTATCAGTGATCAGGAATCCATGGTCAACTTTATTTCCAGAAACCTAAGCTTCCCCATTATAGCGCGTGAATTGGAAGCTGATGGAACCGTCTTAGTGGAATTTATCGTGGATCGAGAGGGAAATATCAAATCCCCTATCCTAAAGGAATCTATGGGAATGGGACTGGATGATGAAGTCCTGAGACTATTTAATTCTAAAGACATCCCAAAATGGAAGCCAGCATTAAAGGACGGCAGCCCAATCAGCACCTTGGTGGAATTGCCAGTGGTATTTGAGACGAGGACATTCTCCGCTTCCCAGCTCGGCACCAGCAGCATACCTCCCTCCAGGGAGCCGGTGATCACTGAGGTAGATGAAATCCCCTATCCAAATGGAGGGGCCAAAAGGTGGCATAATTATATTTCTTCCAATATGGAATACCCAATGGCCGCGATCAATAATAAGGTGGAAGGTACGGTATATCTTTCCTGTATCATTGGCTCCACGGGCATTGCAAGGGAAGTAAAGGTAATCAGTGGTATCGGCGCCGGAGCAGATGAAGAAGCGGTCAGACTATTGGAGCAATCGCTCCCGTGGACTCCCGCCAAAGTAAATGGCAAAGCAGTAAGTACTCAAATTAAGGTGCCGATCAAATTTGACTTAGCAAAGGTAAGCCCTCCTAATCCCAATCGTATTAAAAAGATCACCGTAATGGGCTATTCCGCAAAGGAGGAACCTGCCAAACTACTGAAGCCGAAGGCGGCGCCTGCTATCGGCCAAAATGACTTATCCAAGGTGACCTACTATGTCAATGGCAGGAAAACCGATCTGAGGGATGTCCAGAAGATTGTCCCTACGACTATCGAAAGCATCACCGTGCTCAATAAAATCTCTGCCAAAGCCAAATATCCCAATGCATATAAAGATGGGGTGATTGAGATAGCTCTGAATGACCAGTAGGCCCTCCTTGAGTTTCAGCAGCCTATATTTCCAAAAATCTATATTATCAGTAATTATCACCTATAATTTCCTCTATTAATCCTAAAACAATCGATTTTCACCTTGCTTATCTCTTATAGTCCTCTTAACTTAGAGATAATATTAAATCAATCTTATAACCGTAAAACCAAGATAAGTAGAATGGGAAAAGGCGATATTAAAAGCAGAAGAGGAAAAATTAAAAGAGGTACTTTTGGAAAAAACCGGCCTCATAAGAGTCAAAACAAAGTAAATAAGAAGAAGCAAACACAAGGCATATAAGGTCCTTGGAAGCCACCAATCATTTAAATAATATAGAAGAGCGGGAATCCCCGCTCTTCTTTTTTGCTTATTCCCGCCCAATCAATATTTCCTAAGCCCCTACTCTGATTTATTTCTAAAATACTCACCTAGAATAAGGAGGTTTTATCCTCCAAAGGAAGGGGCAGGTATCAACGTCGGACCAGAAAATAGCCTCTCCTAAAGATTTTGATTTGCCATTTGAATTTTAGCGATTGGACTGGAGCCAATATGGTTCAAATAAAGACTGGTTATAATATTTCATTTCCTTACGCTTTTGCTCATCATTAAGCGCCTCATAATGATCAATTTCCTATGGGAAAGCGCCTACAAAACCCTTTCCCTATCGATTTTATGGGGTTTTTGGGAAGGATAAAAATTTATAATTCCTTTGGTAAGAAACTTGCAAAATCGAAAATCCCATTGTTTATTTGTGGTATCCTTTTACTTTTTATAAAGTATAGGGATTTATACAGAAGAGGTGAGAGACAGGCTCGAAGACCCTCTGGCAACCTGGAAAATCCAAGGTGCCAATTCCTGCCAAATGTGAATATCCGCATTTGGAAATATAAATTCTTAATCATGAATTTTATTAAAAGGATACTTCAAACAGCACAATTACATCTACTTACTTTCCAACAATCTATTTTGATAGAGCCTATTCAGACCTCCAAGGGTCGAATGTGTTTCTGTATGTGTTGATCTCCCAATCTCGCAGTGTTTTTGCTGCACTCCCTAAAAATTAATTATTGACGATACTTGCCGCCCTCGGGCAGCATCAAAATAGAGTATAAAATGAATTTAACCTCACCGTATCTGATTACTGATATGAGCCAAGAAACTTTCCACTGCCAGGAAGAATTAAAACTGGAATCTGGTGAAGTATTGCCTGAATTTGACCTTTGCTATACGACTCAGGGTCATCTGACGCCAAAGAAGGATAATGTCATCTGGGTGCTCCATGCCCTTACCGGCGACTCCAATGTACAGGAGTGGTGGAGTGGCCTGGTGGGTGAAGATAAATTCTTTGATCCCACCAAATACTTTATTGTATGTGCCAATAACCTGGGCTCCTGCTATGGCTCGACTCAGCCACTAAGCACCAATCCTGTCACAGGCAAGGCCTATTATTACGATTTCCCTAATCTCGCCACCCGAGATATGGCCGCAGCTTTTGACCGACTTAGAGAGCATTTGGGGATAGAGAGCATAGACACCATTATAGGTGGATCCCTCGGCGGGCAGGTAGCCTTGGAATGGTCCTATATTCTTCAGGAGAAAGTTAAAAACACCATCATCGTAGCCTCCAACGCTAAAACCTCTCCATGGACCATAGGCTTCAACGAAGCGCAGCGTATGGCCATCGAGTCTGATTGCACCTGGGGCGAGAAGCGTCCCGATGCAGGCAAAAAAGGCCTTGAAACCGCTCGGGCCATTGGAATGCTCAGCTATCGTCATCAGGAAATCTTCCAGGCTAGCCAAAGTGAGTCTGAGGAAAAAACCGATCACTTTAAGGTCAGCAGCTACCTGCGCTACCAAGGCGTAAAACTTGCCAACCGATTCAATGCCCTCTCCTACTGGGTACTGACCAAAGCCATGGACAGCCATGACCTTGGACGTGCACGTGGAGGCACTGCAAAGGCCCTCTCAGAAATCAAGTCAAAGGTTCTTTCCATTGGCATCAATACCGATATGCTCTTCAATAAAGAGGAATCCCAGTTTATCAGCCAGCATGTCCCCAAGGGTACATATAGAGAAATCTCCTCCATCTATGGCCATGACGCTTTCCTGGTGGAAAACGAGCAAATCAATTATATTCTAAAATCTTTTTACCTGGAAAATAATGACTAAGAAAACAGCTCTTTTTGGATTTGGTGTAGTTGGGCAAGGCTATTATGAAATAGCCAAAAAGCATGAAGGCAATCTCACGCCGACCTGCATCGTGGTGAGGGACTCTTCTAAAGAAAGGCTGGAGGGATTACCCCTATCCTATGACCCAGGGGACATTCTCAATGGAGAATATGATATCATCACCGAGCTGATCTCTGATCCTGACCAAGCGTATGACTACGTCACTCAACTCCTTAAACAAGGAAAGAAAGTGGTCTCCGCAAATAAAAAAATGATTGCTGATCACCTTCCTGAATTGATTGCCTTGCAATACCAATATGGAGGTGTACTGCTCTATGAAGCTGCCGCTGCGGCAGGGATTCCTATCATTCACACCTTGGACAGCCACTATGACGGAGACCAAATCACCTCCATCAAGGGAATTCTTAATGGCTCCTCTAATTATATCCTGAGCAGATTGAGCTTGGATGGCCTGGACTTTGACCAAGCGGTAAAGCAGGCTCAGGAAAATGGCTTTGCAGAGGCAGACCCTACCCTGGACATCAATGGCAGCGATGTGAGTAGTAAGCTCTCCATTCTTGCTCTTCATGCCTTTGGCAATTATATAGCCCCTCAAAAAATACTGACTATCGGCGTCCAATCTATTCGTTCTGCCGATATACAATTAGCGAAAGCGCTCCACCTATCCATCAAGCTCATCGGCAGCGCCAGCCAAAGCCCATCCGGCTGCCAAGCCTATATTCTCCCCACTTTCGTCAATAGTAATGACCCACTATTCCTAGTGCAAAACGAGTATAATGCGGTCAAAATAAATTCAGAAAACCTAGGAGAACAAGTGCTAATAGGCAAAGGGGCCGGAAGCTTCCCCACTGGCGCATCGGTATATGCTGACCTTCGCAGACTTCCCGCTGGCAAGGGATATCGCTATGACCTCCTAAATGGTCAGGTTCCTACCAGCCAAAGTCCGGAATTAAGCCCTCTTAAAGTATTGCTGCGCTCAAATGACCAAAAGAGCCTCGCCACCCTCGCAGGCGCTGAAGGAATTATCTCTACGGATGCTGGCTATTGGAAAATCTGGAATACCGGTTCCGAGCAGCTTTTTGCCCATCAGGATTACCTTAATCAGCACCAACTTTCGGTGATATCCTTAGGGGATAATGATATTGAGCAAGAAATAGTGGATGCCTTAAATCTAAATTACGCCTTAGCTTAAGCTTCTTCCACTGAGACATTATGGAATTCTATAGCCTTCGTTCCTTAAAACAAAAGGCTATAGAGAAGGACTTCGTTTATTTCTGCTTCATACTTTGCTATAAATCCCTACCCTTTGGCACAGGTTTAGCTTTATTGGCGGTATATTAATCTGATCATGTGGATCATTAATCGTATCGTATGAACTATTCCCAAATCAAAGAAACGTGTATATACCTCACCGACCTGGATCAGGCAGAGGCATTTTATAATGGATTATTGGATATGCCGATCATTTCACGAGAAGATGATCGGCATATCTTTTTTAGATGTGGAAGCTCTGTATTGCTATGTTTCATTCCTGAGGTTACCAAAAATGAAGAAAACCTCCCGCCCCATTTTGCCTACGGCAAGCAGCATATCGCGCTGGAGGTTCCTGCTGAAGAATATGACGCTGCAAAAAAAGAACTCCTTGCCAAAGGAATAAAAATTACCCATACTCAGGATTGGAAGGAAGGACTGGAAAGTATCTATTTCGACGATCCCTTCGGCAATGTCCTGGAAATAGTTCCTAAAGGAATCTGGGAATAACAATGTCCTGTTTCCTTATCCTATTAGTATCAGCATAATAAATATTGATCAACCTATCAGGTAGATCCTCTTCTGCAGAAGCTCAGCCTATAGGAGATCGCATATATTTGGGGCAAAGCCCCGCTTCATTTAACCCTATAATGCCGGTGGTTGAAATCAGCGGCTAGGCTACTTTGTTTTCATGAGCATTAGTCCCAGAAGTCGGCATTCTCCACTCCTGCTTCTTTGGCTTTAAACACAGGATCTTTGCCTTCTTTCTTTTGGCGTTTATAATCTTCAAAAGCTCTCATTACAGGCTTTCGTAAGAGCAGAATCGCTATGATATTGAGCCAGGCCATTAAACCCACCCCAATATCGCCCATGGTCCAGGCAAGTTTGGCCGTTCGGATCGTGCCATAGAAAGTCGCTATTAATATCAAAGCTCTTAAAGCCCAAAGACTCCAAACTCTATTTTTGCCCCGATTCAGGTAGGACAGATTGGTCTCTGCGATATAGTAATAAGCCATAATGGTGGTAAAGGCAAAAAACAATAAGGATACGGCAACGAAACCACTGCCGATAGAGGGAAACTGCGTGGCCACAGCGTATTGGGTATATTCAGCACCAAATTCCACGCCGGGGAGATTCTCTACTAAGAACCCGCCCTCGGGATGGATTACATTATATTGGCCCGTAAATAAGATCATCAGGGCAGTGGCAGTGCATACAAATAGCGTATCAACGTACACCGAAAAGCCCTGCACTAATCCTTGCTTAACAGGATGACTCACCTCTGCTGCTGCCGCTGCATGAGGGGCAGTCCCCTGTCCTGCCTCATTGGAATATATTCCTCGCTTCACCCCCCAGGCAATCGCCATCCCGAATACACCACTAAATGCGGATTCCATATTGAAAGCTGATTTGATGATCAGTGCAAAAATCTCTGGCACCTCGGTAATATTAAGTCCAATGATCACTAGTGCCATAAGAATATAAGCTGCGGCCATAAATGGAATCACCACCTCTGCCACCTTGCTAATGCGCTTCACGCCTCCAATAATAATCAAAGCCAACACGGCTGTCACCCCAATACCAGTAAAAACTGGGTCGATTTGGAAGGCATTTTTCACGCTTAGCGCGATACTATTGCTCTGTACCCCTGGCATCAGGACGGCGGTACTCAAGATGGTGGTAAGGGCAAATAAAACTGCATACCACTTTACCTTTAGGCCTTTTTCGATATAAAAAGCAGGCCCACCGCGATATTGTCCATTATCCACCTCCTTATAGATCTGGCCTAAAGTGGACTCTACAAATGCCGATGCAGCGCCTAAAAAGGCAATCACCCACATCCAGAAAATCGCCCCTGGTCCACCCATTGCGATAGCCGTGGCCACACCAGCGATATTCCCTGTCCCCACTCTGCCACTGATCGCAATGGCAAAGGCCTGAAACGAAGAAACTCCCTTATCCGAGGACTGCCCCTTGAAAAGCAAGCGTATCATTTCTCCCAAATAGGTAACCTGCAAAAAGCGCGTGGTGATAGAAAAATAAATTCCAGCAAGAAGGCATAAAACAATCAGTGCGTTGCTCCAAACGAGAGCATTTATAAACTCTACAATCTCTTTCATAATCTCTATTGGGTGAAGGAAGAAGAAGCATCAAAAGCCAACATTCTTCCATTGGGCTCAAACCCAAATAAAAGAAAAATTTCGCAAATTTTTCAAAATAATATTTCAACAGGTTTGTTTTTTTAGGCAAATGGCAAATTTTCCCTGACAATAAACCATTCCCCCCTCCAAAACCACCCTTTCCACTGCAAGTGTATTTTTCCTGATTCTAAAACTAAGGGTAAAAACTATGAGTATAAACTCATTTTTTTTTGGCTCGGAGCACCTAAAATCAAGATCGCTCAAGGAAGATTATAATTGGACTATATAAACCGCGGATTATCACCTTAGCAGGAAGACCTGTGGGCAAAGGCTGATAAGCAAAGTCCACTTTGATAAAATCGAAGAAGCAGCTGACAAAAGAGATTTTCATTTTCAGTCAATAAGGTTGGTTTAAATCAGATAGCTGATTAATTTTGGAGCAATTGTATGGTATATGGGCAAATCGAACAGAAAAAAGAAAAGGCTAGGTAGTTTTAAATTTATGAGTGTGCTTTTCAGCACTACTCTTTCCCTGTTTATTGTAGGGCTGTTTGGGGTCATTGTGATTCAAGCGAAAACCCTCACCTCCATCATTCGAGAGAATATAGAAGTACAGGTATTTCTAAACAAAAACATCACCGATGCCGACCGAGGCAAGCTTCAAAAAGCATTGGAAGGGCAGGATTTCCTACTGGTCAAAGAGGATGGTGCCCAGCTTTCCTATATCTCTGCGGATGAGGCTGCAGCCACCTTTTTAGAAGATACTGGTGAAGACTTCAGCAAGTTCCTCAAGGACAACCCCCTGCGGGATAGCTATGTATTATCGGTGAAGGAAGAATACCAAACGACAGAAAAAATGCTAGCCATCGTCGCCGAAATTCAGCAAATGGATGGGGTCTTTGAGGTTACTTATATGAATGACCTGGTGGAGTCCATCAATAAAAACCTAGTCAAGGTAAGCATGGTATTAGGTGCTTTTGTCTTAATTTTGGTAATTACGGTAATCATCCTTATTAATAATACGATACGATTAGCCCTATTTAGTCAGCGTTTTCTGATTCGCAGCATGCAGTTGGTGGGAGCCACGCGGGGATTTATCCGTAGGCCATTCCTCAATCGCTCCTTTTTCTTTGGAGCTATGGCAGGAATTATCGCCTCGGCGATGCTATTTGGACTTATCATCTATGCCAAGGCCAATATTGATGGCTTTGCCTTATTACAAAACAATCAATTGCAGTTCATCCTATTTGGTGGGCTGATTTTATTAGGATCCATTTTATCCTTTTTCAGCACGCTAAGAGCTGTCAACAAATATTTGAGAATGTCCTTAGACGAACTATACTAAAATGAATAAAAACAACTTACCCTTTTCCAGAAAAAACTACCAGCTCATGTTGATTGGAATAGCCATTATCATTGGCGGTTTTGTCATTATGGCCTTGGATGGTGAGCCACATGGTTTTGGTTTCATGGGATTGACCCTTGGGCCAGTAATCACCTTGGCAGGTTTTATTTTTGAATTCTACGCAATTTTTTACAAATCAGAAAAATAAATGAGCATCATAGAAGCAATTATCCTTGGTATCATCCAAGGACTTACCGAGTTCTTACCGGTATCCAGTAGTGGACATATAGAGTTAGGCTCTTTCCTATTAGGAGTAAAGGCCGCCGACAACCTCTTATTTACCGTGGTAGTACATGCTGCCACCGCCCTGAGTACGATCATAGTATTCAGAAAAGACATTTTGGAAATATTTAAGGACCTGCTGAAATTCCAATGGAATGAGGGCACGCAGTTCGCTACCAAAATCCTATTATCCATGATTCCTATTGGGGTGGTGGGCGTATTGTTTGAGGATGAGATAGAAGCTCTCTTTGGAGGCAATATTGTATTTGTGGGTGGAATGCTGCTGATAACTGCCGTTTTATTGGCATTTTCTCATTTCGCTGCCAAGCGTGAAGGCCATGTTACCTTCCCAAAGGCGGTAATTATTGGTATTGCACAGACGATAGCGATCATGCCGGGGATTAGCCGCTCAGGCTCCACGATAGCCACTGCGATATTGATCGGTGTGGACAAGGAGCGGGCGACGCGTTTTTCCTTTTTGATGGTATTGATCCCTATCCTGGGAGCTTCTGCCATTAAGTTATTGAAGTTTTTCAAGGATCCTAGTATTGCCGAAGGCATCTCAGCAGTAAGCTTGACGGCAGGATTTATCGCCGCCTTTCTTGCTGGCCTAGCCGCATGTATCTGGATGATCAATATAGTCAAGAAAGGCAAGTTGATTTATTTTGCCGTGTATTGCGCCATTGTGGGCTCGATAGCACTCATTGGTGGATTAATGATGTAATATGCAAGAGCCTTACGGAGAAGTATTTCTCGTCAACAAACCTTATGAATGGACCTCTTTTGATGTGGTCAAAAAAATCAGAAACGCCCTAAAAATCAAGAAAGTGGGGCATGCAGGGACATTAGACCCTCTTGCCACCGGCTTATTGATCATCTGTGCCGGCAAGAAAACCAAAAGCATAAATGACTATATGGGGCAGGAAAAAGAATATACCGGCACCTTTGTTTTGGGAGCCACCACGGACTCCTTTGACTTGGAGCAGCCCATCATAGAAGTCGCTGACCCTGCTCACCTTACCTTAGATCAGGTAACCGAGGCCTGTAAGGCGCTGACTGGTGAGATCATGCAGATCCCTCCCGCTCACTCTGCCATCAAAAAAGATGGCAAAAGAGTCTATGAATCAGCAAGAAAAGGCATAGAGGTCCAGCTGGATCCCAGGCCAGTGACTGTATCCACCTTTGAAATCACTCGATTAGAATTACCCGAACTGGATTTTAAAATCGTTTGTTCGAAGGGAACCTATATCCGAAGTTTAGCGAGAGACCTTGGTGAAGCCTTGGAAGTGGGCGCCTATATGTCAAAACTCGTTCGGACCAGAATAGGTGATTTTAACCTATCTGAAGCGCATGAAGTACAAGAAATAGTGGACAGGATAAAAGCTGAAAAAGAAGCTAATTCATGAAAATATACGAAGGACTGGATCATTTTCATTCCATCAAAAACCCCGTGGTCACAAGTGGAACCTTTGATGGTGTGCACTTGGGTCACCAGAAGATCCTAGGACGGATACGTCAGATTGCTGAGCAAGAACAAGGCGAAACAGTCCTGCTCACCTTCTGGCCGCATCCACGCCTGGTTTTATATCCCGATGAACATAACCTTCGCCTGCTTACCACCTTTGAGGAGAAAGCAGTCCTGCTGGAGCAATTTGGCATAGACCATCTCATCACCATCCCCTTCACCAAAGAATTCTCTCAACTCAGCAGCGAGGAGTTTATCCAACGCGTGATAATCGATAAACTGCAGACCAAAAAATTGGTGATCGGATACGACCATCGCTTTGGTAAAAACCGTGAAGGGAGCTTTGAGCACCTAAAGGCGAACCAGAAGCGCTATGGATTTGCCATAGAGGAAATACTTCGTGAGGACGTGGACCATGTCGCCATCTCCAGCACCAAGATCCGTGAGGCGCTAAGCCTAGGAAAAGTGGAAGAAGCCCATGAGTTTCTGGGGAGAGACTACGAGCTCAGTGGACTGGTGATCAAGGGCCAACAAATCGGCAGAAGCATAGACTTCCCTACTGCCAATATCCATGTGCCAGATAGCTATAAGCTGATTCCTGGCGATGGTGCCTATGCGGTGAGGATCGTCGTGGACAGTTCCGAGTACTACGGCATGTTGAATATCGGTAATCGACCCACCGTGGATGGAGTAAAAAGAACGGTAGAGGCGCATTTGTTTGGTTTTGAGGGAAATCTATACGACAAACAAATAAAAGTTTATTTCAAAGATTTTTTGAGAGCGGAAAGAAAATTTGCAAATTTAGAAGAGCTAAAAAAGCAATTGGCTAAAGACAAACTTACAGCTAGGGCTATTTTTGGTTTATAGACTTCTGAATTTTGCCTTATGATTAACAAAACCGTACCCAATGCCGAGTCTGCCACTAAGGATATTGGCAGCAATTCCGTCCTTATGCTGGGAGGCTTTGGTCTCTGTGGCATTCCGGAAAACTGCATCAGCGCCCTTCTCACAAGGGACCTCCATGACCTCACATGTATCTCTAATAACGCCGGAGTGGATGACTTTGGGATCGGACAGATGTTGCAGCGGCGCATGGTCCGCAAGATGATCTCCAGCTATGTAGGTGAAAATGCCGAATTTGAAAGGCAACTGCTCAGTGGAGAGCTCAAAGTTGAGCTCATCCCTCAAGGCACCCTAGCGGAGCGAATCCGCGCTGGCGGAGCAGGCATCCCTGGTTTTTTCACCCCAGCGGGCGTAGGCACCGAAGTGGCCGACGGCAAGGAACAGCGGGAATTTGACGGTAAACTATATATCCTGGAGCGAGGTCTTATCGCTGATTTTGCCTTGGTGAAAGCCTGGAAAGGCGATACCGCCGGAAACCTTATCTTTAAAGGAACCGCCAGAAACTTCAACCCCTTGATGGCCATGGCTGGCCGAATAACGATCGCCGAAGTGGAAGAACTTGTTCCAGCGGGAGAATTGGACCCTAACCATATCCATACTCCCGGAATCTTCGTGCAGCGGATTTTTGAAGGGAAGAATTATGAAAAACGCATCGAAAAAAGAACCGTCACTCCCTAAGCCCTCCCCCCATGTTAGACAAAATCCAAATTGCCAAACGAATAGCCCGCGAAATTAAAAACGGGCAATATATCAACCTTGGGATAGGCATCCCCACGCTGGTGGCCAACTATATCCCTGAGGAGCTGGAAGTGGTTCTCCAATCCGAAAATGGCTTATTAGGACTCGGCCCCTTCCCTAACGAGGAAGAGGTGGATGCCGACCTCATCAATGCAGGCAAGCAAACCATCAGCATGGTAAAAGGCTCCGCCCTATTTGACTCTTCCATGTCCTTTGCGATGATCCGCGGCGGGCATGTGGACCTGACCATCCTCGGAGCGATGGAGGTCTCTGAAAATGGTGATATTTCCAACTGGAAAATCCCCGGAAAAATGGTGAAAGGAATGGGTGGCGCCATGGACCTGGTGGCCTCTGCCGAAAACATCATCGTCGCCATGCAGCACTGCAGCCGAGAAGGTAAGTCCAAATTACTTAAAAACTGTACCCTTCCCATCACCGGTATCCGATGTGTGCGAAAAATCGTCACTGACCTCGCCCTTATCACTGTGATGCCAGAAGGGGGATTTAGATTACTGGAAAGAGCCCCCGGCGTGAGCGTGGACGAAATCAAATCCAAAACAGAGGGCCGATTAATCATTGAAGGAGAGATTCCTGAGATGGTTTTTTGAAATTAGGCTTTAAACTTATATCCCTTATAGACTTAAACTCTATCCTTTTTATTTCTGACTATGGAAAGGACTTTAAGCCTGTGCTATAAGCGGTGGCCCTTATCTAATTAGCTATGCTTAAATCATCATTGCAAGGCGAAGCTAAAGAACAGCCAAAGCTCTTTTGTCCACGAACTAAAGGATGACGGCTATATTTGGATAAAAAAGTCTGCCAGATAAAAATCACTTCCTGCCTTAGACTGATTCCCAATCTCCAACCTTGGTATTTTAGTCCGCTATTCTGATCATACGAAATCAGGAAGATTCATGAAGCTTTTTTTGGACAGTTGTATATAAAATTGGTTTTTCATTTTCAAGTCATTTAGACTTGAGGTTTTAATATTAATACCTAAGCTCATCCTTGAAACTTATTTACTCTAAAATGGATTCCTTATATAGCTCCAATGAAAGCTAATCCCTAATTAAACATCCTCGATCATGAAAAGAGCTCTTATCATTTTATTCAATTTAGTCAGTGCAGTCCTAATGACTTTCTTTGCAATACCGAAGTTATTTGGAAAAGAACAAAGTTTGGCTGGTTTTAAGCAATTTGAGGATGCTTTAGGCATTGATGCAGATGGGTTTAGGATTTTCACGGGGATTGTTGAGGTGCTTATTGCAGTATTGCTAACTTATATTAGCGCTAAGCCTATAAAAATCATATCCATATTTACCTATTTTATCCTCGGATCCACCATGGCCTCGGCCCTATTCCTGGAATTTTTTGCCAGACCTGAACCAAAAATTCTGCTGGTCATAATCGCCCTCTTTTTATTGTCCTTTTCGTCTACCAGGCTATTTCAATTGACCAAACCGGGTGAAATCTAAAAGTATCTTTTAGTTTGCGAAAAGTACAATGTATAAAGTTCATCGATAATGAGGCTTAGGTTTGTTATAAATCAACCGTAAGGTTCTTATTTGCCTTTCATAACTGGTGATTTTCGATAGAATAATATATTATTTCCCATAAAAATGGTATAAAACACATTTTTGGACTTTTTTTTGAGGTTAATGCGAATAATTAGCCTGTTTTTTATCCTGAGTTTCTGCTATTCGGATTTGTATAAAGCCATCTTCAAGGCTAGTAGGCTCCAGGGTCATTCAGCAGCGCTCATGCACTAAACTTAAACCATTAAACACGATGAAAATCCCAGCTTATACCCGTTTTATTCTAATGCTTCTATTTTCTGGTATCTCCATGTATATCACCATGTATTTCAACACCTTTGAATTCAGTCATGTTTTCTTCAGTTGGACTCGAATGTATATGACCTTAATTGGACTTGGTGGCATGGCGATCGTTATGTTCTTATTCATGCAGAAGATGTATGAAAACAAAGTCAAAAATGCCGCCCTTCTTATTGGAAGTGTCTTAGTCATGGCGGTCTCCACCCTCCTGGTACGTCAGCAGGTGCCCATTGATGATGTGAAATGGATGCGGGCCATGATTCCTCATCATTCTATTGCGATATTGACAAGTAACAGAGCGGATATACAGGATCCGGAAGTAAAAAAACTAGCCGAAGATATCATCAAGGCACAGGAAAAAGAAATCGCTCAAATGAAGGAAATGATCAAACGACTGGAAGAATAAACCCTCCCTTCATTCCTCGAGCTCATATAGGAATTTTAACAGGCCCATCAAATGGCCTTGATGATTGCATGAAAAAGTCAAAAAGCCCGGAAGAAATGATCTTCCGGGCTTTTTGGTTGATTCTAAAAACTAGTCCTAGTCGATGGAAATAGTTTGCTTGGCCATATTCCACCCTCCTATTTCTATCGAAGTCTGGTTACTTTCCAGGTTTTCGTAGGTAAGTAAGATGGTTTTGCTTTCTCCAGGAACTAGCGATACATAATTATCACTATAAAAAGTGGGTAATAAGCGCTCGCCAGAAGCCTTATCCACCAAAGATACCCGATTAAAGAAAGACACCGTGTTCCCTTCGTTATTGCTGAGGCGAAGTTCTATTTCTGTATCCGATATTTTTTTGGCTGATGCCTCAAGTCCAGCCTTTTCCATGGCCTGTAATCCCGAGTAATTTCCGCTAGCATCTGGCAACCAGTAGAAATTATCGCTCACTTTATTCTCATGCTCATCCATCAGCTGAACGGAGAGAAACATGCCCTCCTCTGCCCTTAGCTCGTCAATTTTTTTCTTCAATGACATGATCACCCTACTATCACTCGGCTCGATATAGCAGAATATCTGTGTAAGGACCTTGCTTTCCCCTTTGAGATCATAAGCGGTCACCTTCAGCATGAGGTCAAATTGCTGCTCGAAGGTATTATTAGCAATCATGATATTGCCTGTAACAGGGTCATACATCCCATGAACAGGCTCGCTGCCCGTTCTCAAGCCATATAAGCAGGCATTTGGGTCGAGGTAATAATCATACATCTGACCCCTCAGGGCAGTCCATGGATTTTGTGTTTTCCAAATGATGACGCCTGTGTACCAATCCCACATATGAGCCGAAAATCCTTCGATAAGCCCTCGATATTGGTTGTAATTTACCAACTGTGCCTTGGAGGCAAAATCCTCCATATCGGTAGGTTTGCCATAGGGATCCATCGCATCGCGATAATCTATATATTTATGATAGGTCCAGACTTCATCTTTCACTTTTTCGGTTCCGTCTTGCTCCTCGGGAATCACCTGATGTGCTTCTGGGATAAATCTTCTTAGCGATACCGCATCACCAGTGCCAACGGAGCCCACCTCGGAGTTGAAAGGCCAGGTTTTATCACCCCAGAAGGTGGAAATATCCTGTATGCCATAAGGGCCATCGCCATTTCCGCCCTTGAAGTTATAGGACATCTCATCTGAGTTGGAGTAATCGATAAACCAACGTGTACCGTCCAATTCGGGCAGGATCTCATCTCTGAGGGCATATAGAATATCTGCTGGCGGGGTGATTTCATTGCCTCCGCACCACATGGCCAAAGAAGCATGGTTTCTGAGCATTTTGATCACGTCAATGGCGGACTCCAGGAATAGATCATGATCATCCGGATACTGCCTTCGGGTCCATTGATCGTCTTTTTTGTAAGGATCCAGCCAGCGGCCATTGGCATCTCCAGACATCCAAAAATCCTGTATTACGAGTAAGCCGTACTTATCACAAGCCGCATAGAACTCCGGCCGCTCGGGTAATGCCCCACCCCAAATTCGAATTAAATTCAAATTCATATCTCGGTGAAAGCGAATTTCGGCATCATAGCGCTTTTCCGAAAATCGTAGCATCGCATCAGAGATAATCCAATTGCCTCCCTTAATAAATATCTTCTGGCCATTGACGGAGATTTGCTTACTTCGGGTGTGGGCATTCCATTCAGTTTGGATTTCTCTAACCCCAAAACGAACCGCTTCACTATCGGACAAATTATCATCCGCCACAAACTGGATATTGATATCGTATAAGTGCTGCTCTCCATACCCACTAGGCCACCAGAGTTTAGGATTCTTTAAGCTATAATCCGGCAGAGATACTTCTATCGTTTTATTGGCCGGAATGCTTACGGACTGCTGGATGGTTTCCCCATCAAGGGAATAATTTAGCGTTCCAGAGACCTCCTTATTTTGAGTATTTTCCAGTTCGGCGCTCAGCTGAATGGTTGCTGGATCCTGCGGACCATGAGCAGTTCTGATGCCCTCTACCAGGGTGACGATATGTGGGTTTTTGAGGTTCACGGCCCCTGTTTTTTCAATAAATACCTTATCCCAGATGCCCGTATTACGATCACGTACAGGCTGAATCCAATCCCATCCTGCGGTATATTGCAAGGCTACTCCCCTGGCAATAGTCCCATCGCCTCCTTGTCCACCATTAGGATTGCCGACATGCTCCGCTGGATGAACCAACACGGCCAGGCGATTATTTCCATCCTTGGACAGCATCCCGGTAATATTAAATTGCCTGCGCAGGTACATACCTTCATAGGGCTCCTGGTTCACTTTCTGGCCATTTAGATAGACCTCCACACTATAATTGATCCCACGGAAGCTTAGCCAAACTTGCTCATCCTTCCTGGCTTTTTCGCTGAAATCTTTAACGAACCAATAGGTATAGTGCTCCTGGCCCGTATCATAGATATCCTCAATCTTTTCATTGTTCATACCATAAAATGGATCGGGGATCTTTCCATTGTTCAGTAAGGTCGTGAGCACAGTGCCTGGTACCGTCGCAGGCATCCAGTCCTCCATAGCTTCTGATGGGCTTGATAGCTCCTCACCGCTCGTCTGGCACTCCGCAAGGGGCTTGCAGTACCATTCACTGTTGAGTTCATATCGGTTTTGGCCTCTGGCCAAATGCATAAAATTCATAGCGAATAAGAATATACTCACTATTCTGAGGGTAGTTTTCATAGGTTTGTGATAGGTTGATGATTTAGCCTGCGCTCCAAAATACACAGGCTTAAATTTAATAAACTTTTTACCTTTCAAACAAAAGTTTATTAAATTTTAATACAAATAATAACCATTTTTTTGATTTTTTACACAAACAATCAAAAATAGAGAGCTATTATAACCCTAAGTTTTCATTTAGACCAAAACACCTTTACCTATATGCTAACTGGAATTCTGCCCTATTATAACCTTCAAAGTGTTATCTATATAAAAGAAATCTTGACAGGTAATTAAGGATGACTGCAGCGAGCCCTGATGAGGGCAGAGTGAAAGGTCAGGGAAAATTAAAAGCTCGTCAGCTGGTTGGAAGGCATAGTCATGGGAGTCTTAAGCTTGTACCTTATCAATGTCACGCTAACCTGTTCAAAATCAAGAACTGAGAAAAACCATGAAATCTAGAAAGACTTCAAATGATTATCTTATTTTTATAGAAGTGCCTTTATTGATTTTTATTTGAGCACAAAGAATATAAACCTACTACCCCCGTAATAATGAATAGAGAGATCAAGAATGTGGATGATTATATCGCGGGTTTTCCAGCCAGAACGCAAGCTAAACTCAGACAGATAAGGGAGTTGGTCCTGGCTATAGCCCCAGAGGTGCAGGAAAGCATCTCTTATGGTATGGCCGCCTATAAGTTAAACCAAAAACCACTCGTATATCTTGGTGGCTTTGGAAACCATATCGGATTTTATGCTACTCCCTCAGGTCATAGCCAGTTTGCCAGTCAGTTAGCCAGCTATAAACAGGGAAAGGGCTCGGTGCAGTTCCCCCTGGACAGCGAGCTGCCGATGGAATTGATTTCCGATATGATAAAATTCCGTGTGGCAGAAAACAAGCAAAAGAAACCTCCCAAGTCCTCCAAAGACTTTTTATCCAAATCCTAAACCCTGTTTTACTTTTATTACTGACAAACCCATGAAAAATCTCAAAACCATCTTCCTGGTATCCACGGCTCTCCTTAGCCTGTTGCTATTAATGTCCGCAGGCATTGAATTATTTACTGCCGGAGCCAGAGACACCTTTGTCGCATTGGGCTATCCCGCCTATCTTTCTATCCCTTTGGGCTTGGCAAAAATCGCTGGACTTATTGCCTTTTGGTTAGTAAAAAACCCCACTATAAAAGAATGGGCTTATGCAGGATTCTTTTTTGACTTCGTATTAGCCGCCTCCGCTCATTTAATTTCCGGTTTTGGAAACCCCATGATTGCCATTATTGCCTTGGTACTTTTGGCCATCTCATATATATCGCGCATGAAAGCAGGACTTAATTAAAGCCATGAAATCTGAAAAAGAAAAAATGCTCTCGGGGGAATTATACAATGCCATGGACCCCGAACTCACTAGCGAACGGGAAGCTGCCAGGGATTTACTTCATGAGTTTAATACGAAGCGAGAAACGGAAACAACCTCCACTGCCCAGCTTTTAAAGCAATTGATGCCGGAATCGGGTGAGAATATATGGATTCAGCCTCCCTTTTATTGTGATTATGGCTATAATATCAAAACTGGAAAAGGTGTATTCTTTAATTTCAATTGCGTGGTACTGGATGTCATGCCAGTCACCATCGGCCATCGCAGCCTGATCGGTCCCAATGTACAGATCTATACTGCCACGCACCCTTTGGATTTTCAGGAGCGAGCCAGTGGACTGGAATCTGCCAAGCCAATCCATATCGGTGATGATGTCTGGATAGGAGGCTCTGTGGTGATTTGCCCCGGGGTGACGATAGGAAACCGCTCGGTCATAGGAGCAGGATCTGTGGTGACCAGAGACATCCCCGATGATACACTGGCTGCTGGCAATCCCTGCAAAATCATCCGCAAACTCATTTAATAACACCCTCTATAGGCTATTGAAGGAAGATTTATCAGGAAATATGGTATAAGTGTATTTTATACATTAATAATTAAGTATATTTGTTTATTCAATAGATAAGCTTGTCCCACTTATAAATCAAAAGGGGGGACCAGGGAAAAGATTAATAAACCTATACCAAAATGAACCGAAGTATTTTCAGCCTATTCACCCTATTATTGGGACTAATCAGCAGCGTTTCGCTTGCCCAGCAGATGGAGTTTGACAATCCACTAGTAGAGCAGCGAGCAGATCCATGGGTATTCCGCACCGAGCAAGGGCAGTATTATCTAATAGCCACCGTCCCAGAGTATGACCGCATCGTGCTGCGCAAAGCTTCCACCATCAATGGATTAAAAACGGCAGAGGAAAAGGAATTATGGCAAAAACACCCAAGCGGAAATATGGGGGCACATATTTGGGCACCTGAACTGCACCATATTGATGGAAAATGGTATATCTATTTTGCCGCTGGGGACACAGATGATATTTGGAATATCCGTATGTATGCGCTCTCCAATACCGCCTCCGATCCTATGAAAGGAGAATGGAAGGAGGAGGGTCAGGTAATGACTAAGATCAGCTCCTTTTCCCTAGACGCCACCACCTTTATGCATAAAGACAAGCGCTATATGATATGGGCCCAGAATGTACGAGGCGGAGCACATGGCACGGCCCTAGTCATGTCCGAGATGAAAGATGCTACCACCCTTATCGGCCCGGAGATCGTCCTTACAGAACCTGAGTACAGTTGGGAAACTCAAAAATACAATGTCAATGAAGGGCCAGCAGTTATAAAGCACCAAGGAAGGATTTTCGTGACTTATTCGGCAAGTGCTACGAATTCAAATTACTGTATGGGTATGCTTTGGATCGATGAAGAGGCTGACTTGATGGATAAGCGTAACTGGCAGAAATCTCCTGCTCCGGTATTTTCGACTAATGAAAGTATCAATCGCTTTGGCCCTGGCCACAACTCCTTCACGCTAGCCGAAGACGGCAAAACCCCTGTCTTGATCTATCATGCAAGAGACTATAAAGAAATCCAAGGCCATGAATTGACCGATCCAAATCGTGCTACACGTGCTAGAATAATTCACTGGACCCCAAGCGGATTTCCGGATTTTATGCAGCATTTAAAGGATTAACAACCCTTTAACAAAAAATCAGTAACTGATAAACCCCTAATTCAGGAGGTAGTCCAGCCCACTGGATTCACCTCCTGAATTTTTTTTTTAAGCCTGCCATCAATTCCACATAGCATTATCCTCACATTTGGGCCAGGACACAGCCAGCCAAAACTCCACCCTTCTGCCTTCCCTCCTTTGGGCTGATATTCCCTAAGCTTCCATAATAATTAATTTACACCTTCAGACTCTATTCGCTCAAACTCTACAAAAACAAAATTTTGGACGGTACCGAATGGGGTAGAATGGTTGACAATCTTGCTACGGGTTTTCTGAAAGCCGAAAGGCTCCACCCGTTGGCAAAGGCTGGAAGCTGAATATTGCTGAATAGCTATGCCACTGCATTTCTTTGGTCCCTGCTCCGAAAACGCCCCTATCAATATCCTTCCACCTGGCACAATCATCTGTCGTGCTAAGTTTAGGTACTGCCGCTGATGATGATCTGCAACCAAAAAATGAAATACCGCCCGATCATGCCAGTAGCGATACCTCTCTGACAGCTCCACCTCCAGCACATCGCTTATCAGCCAGGAAACTGCATTTGCATCTTCCCCAAGTCTTCTTTTGCCTTTGGCAATGGCATTTGCCGAAATATCTAAAACGCTGAGATTTGAAAATTCATCTTGCAGGAGATAATCCACTAAGCGGCTATCTCCTCCGCCTATGTCTATTATAGAATCGCCTTTGGTAAGTCCCGCAGAATGAATAAAATCCAAAGAGGTCTGCGGCTTTTCCTGATACCAACTCACCTCGGTCGGGCCTTTTTCTTGGTAGATTTGCTCCCAATGCGATTTACGATCTATTTCCATATCTTTTTATTTCTATCATTAAGTACTCTCTTGAAATCATCCGCTCTCTCCCAAAACTACGGCATGAAAAGCAAATTATGGTCTTTCTCTCCACTTATCAAGCATTTTGATTTTACTTGTGGTTTAGCAAAACTTATCCCTAGAAAACATTAAGCTTAAGCGAAGCTAAAAATTCCCTGACTCATTAATAGGCCTTTGCGATATTAACGGAGGTAATAAACGCTCATATTCGGTTATTTTATTTAAATTAATTCCCGGAAACACTTTTGGAATTTTTACCATTAAAAAATGAAAAACAAATTTGCCTTAGCTTTAGCCTCTCTAGCTTGGTTTGCAGTAATTCTTCAGCTCCTTATTATGCTGAAAAACCCAAATAGCCACTTTATTGACACCATGATACGGTTTTTTAGCTATTTCACCTTACTTACCAATTTGATGGTGGCGGTATATTTCACTTATTATTTCAAATTAATACGCAGTGAAGGCCCCTCCCCCAAATACCTAAGGCTCAGTCTTACGCCATTGACGGTATATATAGTCATCGTGGGACTTGTCTATCAGATTGCACTTAGGCCTCTTTGGTCTCCGACGGGATTACAATGGGTAGCAGACGAGCTGCTGCATACGGTGGTGCCGATTATGGTTTTCTTGTTTTGGTATCGGCGTGCCAAAATCTTAAACCTCCACTGGAAACAGCTCCCTTATTATTTGATTTGGCCCTCCATTTATCTCTGCTTCATCATGTTTCAAGGTTCGGTTTCTGGTTTTTATCCCTATTTCTTCTTAGATGCCTCCACCCTTTCGATACCAGATTTAGTGATCAACCTGATGGCTTTATTATTGGTATTCCTTGTCATTTCTAGTCTATTCATCCTTATTTCCGCAAGGCTAAATAAGAAAAAGCACCTCGTAAAAGGATGAATTCACTCTCAGAAGCCAAATCGCAGGTATATCTCCAGCATCCTGAACCGATAAGAAGTTGTCTGCTAAGCTTGCGGGAAATTATGCTCTCCTATCCACGGCCATTGACCGAAAGCATCAAATATGGCATGCCTTGCTTCTGCTACGGCAAAAGTCCGGTATGCTACTTTTGGGTGGATAAGCAAACGGCTTTCCCCTACCTGTTGTTTGCAAGGGGCCATCTTATGAGCCATCCTTTCCTCGAACAGGGTAAGCGTAAAAAAATGAAATCGCTAAGCATAAACCCAGTGTATGACCTTCCCTTGGAGACCATTATGGAAACCCTTGAGGAGGCACTGAGCCTTTATAAGTAAATTTTCCCTGAAGAACAGGCCTCAGCTTATATCATAGGAAAAACAAGACGATTTATTTGTCTTAGAAAAATAATACCAGGTTAATTTCGCACCAAATAAACGATGCTACATTATAATGGATGAACTGGAAATCAACAAAGTAAACGCAATGGCATTTTACAAAATGGCCTTTGAAGGAAATCCAAAAATGGCCGTGGAGCGATATATAGGGGATGAATATATTCAGCACAATCCTGCCGTAAGTGATGGAAAGCAAGGATTTATTGAATATTTCGAAAGAATGCAACAGGAATACCCGCAGAAAAGCATACGATTCTTAAGGTGTATAGCGGAGGGTGAAATGGTGGCGCTGCACAGTCATCAGGAATGGCCCGGGCAGGAGCAATATATTACAATGGACTTCTTCCGATTTGATCCATCAGGAAAAATCGTTGAGCATTGGGATGCTATTCAGCAAGTGCCTGCGGACGCTGCTAATGGCAATACCATGCTGTAAGAAATTCGGCCCTTTTTTTTTCGACCTTAGGCCACTGATCATCAGCATACTGGACTTTTACCATTATTATAAAGGAACTACGGGGATAGTTTTGTAGTTTTGCATTTTCAAATTCAATTGCCAAAATGAAAAATTCTGAAATTAATTTTAAGATCAATCTAGACGAAAAGAACCTTCCAAAAACCATCGAATGGGATGCTTCTGATAAAGAAGGCGAAGGAGTAGAACAAACTAAAAGCATCAGCTTGAATGTTTGGGACAACCAGAATCACAGCACCTTGCGAATAGACTTATGGACAGAAGATATGTCTGTGGTCGAGATGAAGAGGTTTTATATAGACATCCTTGGAGGCATGGCACAGACTATTCTGAATAGCACTGGCGATGAGTTTATGTCAGAAGAAATCAAGGAATTATGTGACCGACTCGTACAGCACGTAAATGAAGAGAATAAAAGCTCCAAATAAATAGAAACCGCCGTAGAGCGGTTTTTTTTTGTCCCTGGCAGTAATTACCTATCTCCAGCATACAGAGATCATCTTGGCTTACTGAATTTTCATTATCCTGCCAAACAATACCAAAGGCGCTGGCATCGCAGATTAGGCAAATATAAGGGTTCGGTCGGACGCGACAGCTTTACGATTCTTATGGGAGTTATTACCAAACTGCTCAAAAGTGACCCGGGAAAAACGCACTGTCACTAATTGGGATTCCTCAATGCATTTCTGCATGCCGGAAGTTCATTTTAACAGACTGATTTAGAGACGGTAGGGCTTGAAATGGCTCTTAAGGAAATCGATAGATTAAACAGCTAAAAGTACTTGATTACTAAACTACTTATTTATTTACATCGGATATTTTAAATTATATTTTTTGAATATAAAACAATATTAATTGTATTTGAATAAATCCTTTTGGTATTAAATAGATCTATCCATGACCATTAGCATAACTATACCAAGGAATGTCAGCGAAAATAGATGGGAAGGCATTATTTATTATAGCTAAGCCCTTAATTGGTGGTTTTTGGTGGTCAAAGTGCGGATAAGAAAGCTAGCGGCAGGATAGATTAAGGAATTAACCAAAAGCACTTCACTTGTTTTCAACTTTAGCCATATGGCCAAGTATTTTTTTATTATTAACAAACGCAATATTATTAGGCTTAGTCTATTTAATTGGATTTTTTACCTTATATTAAAATGGTATTTAGCCCGAAATCAGGCTAAATGCAATTAGCCAAACAAACCCAAATACCATGATTATAGTCCTACAGCCTTCGCGGTGGTTCCGATATTTATTAGTCATAATGCTAATAATCTCCGCCGCCCTGCCCGGATGGGCACAAGAAACTACGATAAAAGGAACGATCACTGATGAAACCACCAAGGAGACCCTCATAGGGGTAAATATTCTGGTAAAAGGGAAAGTCATCGGAACGATCACCGACCTGGACGGCAACTTTTCTCTAACCGTACAGCAGGCGCCCCCACTTACCCTAATCATCTCCATGGTGGGATACGCAAGCAAGGAAATTGACATTAGTTCTAGTCAGCCTCAGCCTTTAAAAATCCAACTGGTAGAGCAAACCCTTCTTGGCCAAGAGGTGGTAGTTTCTGCCTCCCGTGTGGAAGAGAGCATCTTGACCTCTCCGGTATCGATCGAGAAGATGGATATTCTAGCCATTAGAGAGGGAGCCAGCGACAGTTATTATAAGGCGATCGCCAATCTCAAGGGAGTGGATGTCACCTCCTCCTCCATTAATTTCCAAATCCTCAACGCCCGCGGGTTTAATTCCACGGGCAATACTCGTTTTGTCCAGCTTACGGACGGGATGGATACTCAGGCTCCGGCGCTAAACTTCCCTATCAGTAATCTTAACGGTCCTTCTGAACTGGATGTAGAAAGTGTAGAATTTATTCCTGGTGCCTCTTCTGCCCTCTATGGCCCTAACGCCTTCAACGGCATACTTCTGGTCAACAGCAAAAACCCTTTTGATTACCAAGGCCTCAGTGCTTATTATAAGCAAGGCTTAAATCATATCAATGGCCAGCCCGGTGAGCCTCAAAGTGCCCAGCCTCTGTATGAAGCGGCCATCCGCTATGCAAAAGCTTTCAATAATAAATGGGCTTTCAAAATCAACGCCTCATTTCTCCGTGCGGAGGACTGGTATGGCACCAACTATTCCGACCTAAACGAACGAAGCCAAGGAGACCTTCCTACCAATCCAGGTGCCAATAGAGTGCATATTTTCGGGGATGAGGTATCAAATAATATTGGCCTACTTAGAAATGTAAGCAGCATCCAAAACACTGCTCAAGCCTTGGGGATAGGCGGATATATAGCCAGTATCCCCGATCAGGTGGTATCCAGAACTGGATATGAGGAGCAGTATCTTGTCGATTATGGTGCCGCCACCAATAAGGTGAACGCCGCCCTTCACTACCGGATCAATGATAAGGCAGAACTATCCTATACCCTCAACTATGGCGCTGGAACCTCCGTGTACACGGGTTCGCAAAGGTACTCCCTATCAGAATTTGAGATTTCGCAACATAAGTTGGAACTTACTGGTGACAATTTCTTTGCACGAGTATATACCACTCGGGAGAATTCAGGAAGTTCCTTTATTGCTGACCTTACCGGGGTGAGGATCAATGACACTTGGAAGGACAATAGCACCTGGTTTGGAGAATACACCCTGACATATATGGGAGCTCTGGCACAACAGGGAGTGGCACCGGGTAGCCTTGGGACGATCGACCAGCAAGCAGCTGCTCACCAGGCGGCGAGAGCTGCCGCCGACCAGGGTAGATTTGTGCCTGGCACTGCGGAATTTGATAATGCAGCAGCAGAAATCAAGGCTGACTATATCCCCTCAGGTTCTTTATTTAATGATCGCTCCAGAATGTATATGGCCGAAGGCCAATATAATTTCAAAAACGAAATAGATTTTCTTGACCTCCAGGTAGGCGCTAGCTATAGACTTTACGAACTTAATTCCCAAGGGACGATATTCGCCGATGTGGATGGCAATGAGATCAGCATCTCAGAGTTTGGTGCTTTTACCCAAGGATCAAAGACGGTAATGGATGACCGACTAAAACTTATGGCCTCCTTGAGGTATGACAAAAATGAAAATTTCAAAGGTCAGGTAAACCCGCGAATCGCAGCAGTATTCACCCAGGGACAGAGCAATATCCGACTTAGCTATCAGACAGGCTTCAGAATGCCCACCACCCAGGGGCAGCACATTGACCTCAATGTGGTATCTGCAAGGCTTATCGGTGGTTTACCGTATTATCGTGAGAAGTATAATGTCTTCGAAAATGCCTTCTCTTTAAACTCGGTCAACGACTATATTGCGGAAGTAGGAACTGGCCTCAGCCCCGTGGATCCTGCAGCCACCAGTAAGCTGGTCCCTGTGAACGACCTTCCAGAGCTAAGACCAGAGCAGGTGAAGTCCATAGAAATAGGCTATAAAGGCCTGCTTGCGGAAAACAAGTTATTGATAGATTTTGCATATTATTATAATAGCTATAATGATTTCATCACACAAACCGCTGTCAGAAAAGCTCCGGGGCCAGTATATCCAATGCCAGCCAATAGTGACCAGGCCGCTATCAATGCTGTAAATGCTCCTTCCCTGCTGACTCCTATCACCATTCCGGGACAGGAGAACACTTACCAAACCTATACCAACCTAGTGGATCACTCTGTGGAAGCGCACGGAGCTGCTCTTGGACTTACCTATAATCTTCCAAAAAACTATACTATAGGCGGGAATTACAACTATAATAAACTGCTAACTGAAATCGAACCAGGCTTTTTGGCTGATTTCAATACGCCGGAACATAAGTTTAACCTCATGCTCTCTAATCGAAAACTAACGGACAAGCTAGGGTTTAACGTCACCTACCGTTACCAAACCGCTTTCATGTGGGAGTCTTCTTTTGCAGTGGGCGAAGTCCCAGCGGTGGGTACCATCGATGCGCAGGTGAGCTATAAGGTAAAATCTCTTAAATCAATTTTCAAATTGGGTGGCTCGGATATCTTAAATAAGAGGTATTTCCTTAATTATGGCGGCCCATCCACTGGAGCTATATATTATATCAGCATCACTTTTGATGAACTCCTGAACTAAACCCAAATCGACCATGACTATCAATTATAAAACGATATATCTTACGGCAGTGGCGGCCCTGGCCTTTTCCTGCCAATATGAATTCCCTGCGGTCCCTGACAATGAACCCAGCCCTGGTAATGCTGATTTCTCTAAGATGATCAATGTGGGAAACTCTCTCACGGCAGGCCTTATGGACGGGGCCCTGTACAATCGCAGCCAGCAAAACTCTTTTGCCATCATCCTTGCTGCCCAGTTGGAAGCGGTGGGTGGTGGATCCTATAATGTTCCCTCGATCAATTCTGAGAACGGCTATTTTGCTATGGGGCCTAATGGGCCTTTAGGCAGACTCACCTTGGTCACTAACAGTCAGACAGGAGCAATAGGCCCGCAACCTATTGGTGCGGGAGACCTGCCTAGTGCCTATACGGGTGATAAGGCTAGCTTAAATAATTTTGGTGTCCCTGGCATCACCATAGGTCAGGCGCTGACTCCACTTACCGGTGGACCTGCCTCCACCAGTAATGCGGCGTACAATCCACTATATGCTCGATTTGCAAGTGCTCCGGGGCAGTCCACCATAATCGGGGATGCGGCGATGGCTTTGGCTGATGGCGGTAGTTTTTTTACTTTCTGGCTGGGCGCCAATGATGTTTTGGGCTATGCCATCACAGGAGCTGCTAACCCCACAATACTTACTTCAGACAGTGATTTTCAGGAAAGACTCACCTTAGCCCTTAACACCTTGCTTTCGGCAAATGAGAGCGCTAATGGAGTGGTGATGAACATCCCAGGCATAGAAACTCTACCCTATTTCAATCTAGTTCCTTATAATGCTATTCCACTGACTCAGGCAGAAGCTAATCAGCTGAATCAAGGGTACACTGCCTATAATGCAGGACTGGGCCAGGCACTGCTTGCGGGTTTTATAAGTGAAGAAGAGAAGAATTATCGGACTATTGAATTCATCGCTGGAAACAATTCTTTTGTGATAGAAGATGAATCATTGACAAATCTGACGGCCTTGGGTCTGCCCTCGATACGACAAAGTAAGAAAACCGATAAAACCACGCTTCCACTGTCGCAAGCCTTAGGCCAGCCTTCAGCAGATTATCCTAATGGCCAACGAGGGCTGAGTTTCCCCGTAGAAGACAGCTATATACTTATTCCTGATGAGCAGGTGCAGGTCAATACCAAAATCAGCACTTTCAATGGTTATATCGCCGCAGCGGTAAGTGCACATCAAGACCGACTAATTCTGGTGGACATCGCCGCTTTTATGCAGGAAGTAGCTGCTGGCACGATCAAATCTAATGGGGTAAGTCTAAATGCGAGCATTGTCCCTCCAAATGGTGGTATCTCCACCGATGGCATCCATCCAAATGGCCGTGCTCATGCTTTCATCACCAATCTGGTAATCGATGGGATCAATGCTAAGTGGCAGGCCAATATTCTAAAAATTAATCCTAATGCCTATATCGGAAATGACCTTCCTGTGGTCAGGTAAAATTTCTCTGCTGCTATAAAATAAAAAAAGCCTCGTAACAATGTCACGAGGCTTTTCCATTCACTTTAACCACTAACAACCATAAAACAAAAATTCATCATGCTATGAAGCAATCAGAAAATGATGAAAACATCACTTTTGTTAGTAGTCCGTACGGGAATCGAACCCGTGTTTCATCCGTGAAAGGGATACGTCCTAACCCCTAGACGAACGGACCATGTAAAACAGAAAGACAAGGTATCAAGATGGTAGTCCGTACGGGAATCGAACCCGTGTTTCATCCGTGAAAGGGATACGTCCTAACCCCTAGACGAACGGACCATTTTGTTTTTATTTCCTTGCCTTTCTGTAAGGTGATGCAAATATAGAGGCTTAAATTTACAATACAAAACCCTGCCAAAAAATATTCTGTTTTTAATCCCAAATTCCTGATTATGAGCCTAAAAAAATAACACTTTAGGCAAAACCGCGGGACTTTTGTAAATTCACCCTTTGGAATTACTAACCCAATAACGATTAAAAGGATGACTAAAATAAAGGTGGCTATCAATGGTTTTGGCAGAATTGGCCGGTATGTATTTAAACTGCTTCAGCAAAATCCCGCCGTGGAGGTACTTGCTATAAATGACCTCATGGAAATTTCGAATCTGTGCCATTTGCTAAAATATGACTCCATCCATGGCCGCTGGGATCATCAGGTACAGTCCGCAGATGACCATATCATCATCAATGGGCATAAAGTGAATGTCTATGGTAAAACCTCCCCTGAGCAGCTCCCCTGGAAGGAACTTGGGATTGATATAGTCATCGAATGTACGGGACGATTTGTCTCCAAAGACAAAGCCGAAGGACATCTAACAGCAGGAGCAAACAGGGTCATCATCTCTGCTCCAGCAGTGGGCGAGGTACCCACGGTCGTACTGGGCGTCAACGACCCTATACTCAAGGGTGACGAGACCATCATCTCCAATGCCTCCTGCACCACCAACTGCCTTGCTCCTATGGTGAAGATCCTTGATGATCAATTTGGTCTTCAAAAAGCCTTTGTTTCCACCGTGCATAGCTACACCGCAGACCAAAACCTCCAGGATGCTCCTCACCGAGACCTCAGACGTGCCCGTGCAGCCGCCCTGTCCATCATCCCCACTACCACCAATGCCGCCAAAGCAGTGGAGCTCGTCCTGCCTAAGCTTCAAGGAAAACTCCATGCTATGGCTTATCGGGTCCCCGTTCCGGATGGAAGCCTCACCGAGATCAATGCCATCCTTGATCAACCCACCAGCACGGAGCAAGTCAACGAACTCATGAAGCACCATGCGCAAAATGACTATAAGGGCATCCTCGAATACACCGAAGACCCCTTAGTCTCTGCTGATATTATCGGTAATCCCCATTCCTGCATATTCGATTCCCAATTGACAGTAGTCAATGGCAATTTTATCAAGGTCATCGCTTGGTATGATAATGAATCCGGCTATGCCAATAGAGTGGTGGACCTGGTCTTCAAACTCTATAAAATCGCAAGGTAAAACCCTAATCATTAAAAAAATACAATAGGGAATTTTAGGCCTCTTCGCTATAGGCAAGGCAACTGAATCATTATTAGGAGTTTTAACCATAAATTAATTACCGATTCTGGGTACAAATACCCATTATGCAACGGTGTGGAATCATTTTCGCAGTAAATTTGGTCATAGCACTAATTTTCCGAAGCCAATGTCTCACGATCACCATCACAGCCATAAAAACATAAAACTCGCCTTCTTCCTCAACCTGGGATTTACCATTCTGGAGTTTATTGGAGGGATGTTTGTCAATAGTATTGCGATCATCTCGGATGCCCTTCATGACCTTGGCGACAGCATATCTCTAGGGATCAGCTGGTATTTGGCGCATAAGTCCAATAAGGAAGCCACGCAGACCTTCACTTTTGGATATAAGCGTTTTTCTCTTCTTGGTGCCCTCATCAATAGCCTTATCCTTTTGGGAGGCTCGGCGTTTGTGATTCGTGAGGCGATTGATAGGATCATTCATCCCGAAAGCTCTGACGCCCAAGGAATGTTTATATTTGCTATCATTGGGGTGGCGGTAAATGGCTATGCAGCTTTTAAACTGAGCCATGGCAAGACCCTGAACGAAAAAGTCATCAGCTGGCATCTTATCGAAGACGTATTAGGCTGGGCGGCAGTATTGGTAGCTTCTATCATTATGATGTTTGTGGATAGCCCTTACATCGACCCCGCTTTATCCATTGCTATCACACTGTATATCCTATATAATGTCCTCAAAAGGCTTCGCGAAACACTTATGATCTTCTTGCAAGCCAGCCCAAAGGAAATAAATGAAGCAGAAATCCATAGTAAAATTCTCGCCTTAAAATGCGTGGAATCCCTTCACCATGTACACATATGGTCGTTGGATGGTGAAAAACATGTGTTTACCGCGCATATAAAGCTAAAAGAAGTCGATTCCTTACAGGATATCATGAACCTGAAAAGCAACCTGCGTAGTCTCCTCAAAAGCTATCCATTCTCCCACCATACTATAGAAGTGGAGCTTCCTGATGAACCTTGTGCGATGCTGGAAACCAAGGAAGAGCATCACCACCACTGATGGGCTCTTTGATTACTCCTATTATCATGTATTTATTCTAAGGGAAATTTTATCCGAAACAATGAAATACTATCGGTGTTTCTTATGTTTCCGCAAATACTCAGATGGAGAAATATCCATTATATTCTTAAACTGTCGATTGAAATTCGATAGGTTATTAAAGCCACATTCATAGCCCACTTCGGAGATATTTAGTTTCTCCTCGATTAGAAGTTTACAGGCATAGCCAACTCTTATTTCATTCAAAAATCTAGAATAAGTCTTCTTAGTAGATTTCTTAAAATACCTGCAAAAAGCGGTCGGGTTTAGATGCACCAATTCTGCCACCTCTTCCAAAGGGATATTTCTCTTGAAATTATTAAAAGTAAAAGAATATACCTTATCCACTCTATCATCGCCGGTGCTGTGCAAAGGCAGCAGAAAACCATCCGTGCTTAAGGTTTGGCAATCAGTTTCATCAGCCAAAACTGCCAAAAATTCGATGAGAAGATTAAACCGTACCACCCCCTCAGCCAAAAACAAGCGATCCATATATTCAAAAGCCAGCTCTCTAGCTTTCCCCTCAAACTTCAGCCCGTTGGTGGCTCGGTCTAGCAGCTTACTGATAGATTTCAGTTCGGGTAAATCCATGAATTCCTTCCCTGCAAAATCTCTTTTGAAGTGAACGGTATAAGCTTCAGCACTTCCCTCCTGCTTTTCTTTAAAAAAGGCAGGATCATTTTGCCATAGATGGGGAAGGTTTTCACCAATCATTATTAGATCCCCTTCCACAAAAGGCTCAATGCTATCGCCAATAAACCGCGTACCTTGACTTTTGGTAATATAAACCAACTCAATTTCACTATGATAATGCCATACATCCAGGAAATAGGGATACGAATGCCTGGCTACCATGAAGGAGCGATCAAAGGGGCTTTTTCTTTCTAATAATTTGGCTTTCATAAATAAGTACGGTTGAGGGCTAACGGTTTCTTGACCTCTCAATAATACAAATATTATCATTACAAAACAATAACCTAAACAAAGGAGCAAAAATAGTATTACATAAAAGTAATATTAATGTAGCAAGACCATTTAGATTATGTGAAATTGCATCATAATTCACTTTAGAAAAAAAATTAATAAAACTCCTAAAACCATGGGCATAAAAATCACCGGTTATAAGATTAAGGACATCCGATTTCCTACCAGCAGGGAAAAGCACGGCTCAGATGCCATGAACCCCGATCCTGACTATTCGGCAGCATATATTATACTCGAGACAGACCAGCCAGATCTTGAGGGGCATGGGCTTACCTTCACCATAGGCAGAGGCAATGAAATCTGCTGTGCAGCATTGGAGGCGATTGCTCATCATGTGGTGGACACGGACCTTGACGATCTTACTGCGGACATGGGGGCTTTTTGGCGCTCAGTGAATAGTGACAGCCAGATCCGCTGGTTAGGACCAGAGAAAGGTGTAGTCCATCTCGCTACCGGAGCCTTGGTCAATGCGGTATGGGATTTATATGCCAAGGTGGAGAAAAAGCCATTATGGAGATTATTGGGAGAAATGAGTCCTGAGGAGCTGTTGAAATGTGTGGACTTCACTTATATCACTGATGTATTGACGCCGGAGGAGGCCTTGGAGATGCTCAAAGAAACTGCCAAAGGCAAGGAAGAGCGCTTTAAATATTTAGAAGAAAATGGATATCCGGGATATACGACCTCCGCAGGGTGGCTGGGATATACTGACGAAAAAATCAGACGACTGTGCAAAGAGGCGAAAGCTGAAGGTTGGAAGCATATCAAGATGAAAGTAGGGGCAAACTTACAAGACGATATCAGAAGAGCAGGAATCATCCGAGAGGAAATCGGTGATGAGATGTTCCTTATGATGGATGCCAACCAACGTTGGGAAGTATCTGAGGCCATCGAAAACATGAAAGAATTGGCAAAATTCAACCCATTATGGATTGAGGAGCCGACGAGTCCTGATGATATCCTTGGTCATAAAGCGATATCTGATGGAGTACATCCTATTCTAGTGGCCACAGGTGAGCATTGCCAAAACAGGGTGATCTTCAAGCAACTTATGAAAGCGGGAGCCCTTCAGATTTGCCAAATTGACTCTTGCAGAGTCGGTGGTGTAAATGAGAACCTAGCCATCATGCTGATCGCCAAGAAATTCGATATTCCTGTATGCCCTCATGCGGGTGGTGTGGGTCTATGCGAATATGTGCAGCACCTCTCTATGGTGGATTACCTATCAATCAGTGGGACGATGGAAGGCCGCGTGATCGAATATGTAGATCATTTGCATGAGCATTTCCTGGATCCGGTTATCATAAAGAATGGCAGATACCAAGCCCCTCAGTTACCGGGTTACAGTATCGAGATGAAGGCTTCCTCTTTGGAGGAATATGACTTTACCACAGGTCCGGTATGGAATGAAGCACATGTCTAGCAGGTTGGTGCAGGACAGCTTTTTTTCTTAATTTGGACATATTTCTGTAAATAAATCACAAGATGAAAGATAAAACCATAATCATAACGGGTGGTGCAAGTGGAATTGGGCTGGCCATGACCACTAAATTTGCCCAAGAAGGCGGAAAAGTATATTTCATAGACTACGATCAGAAAAACGGAGAATCTGTCGCCAAAGATCTGAGTTCCAAAGGACTGGATGTGCATTTCATCCAAGGGGATGTATCCGATACTTCTGCGATAAATACGGCAATCGGCGGTATAGAAGGCACTATAGATGTGCTGGTAAATAACGCCGGAGTATCTCATATCGGCAATTTGGAGAACACCTCTGAGGACGATTTTGACCGACTGTATAAGGTGAATGTAAAGGGAATCTATAACTGTACCATCGCAGCTATCCCAAAGATGAAAGAAAATGGCGGCTCCATCGTTAATATGGCTTCCATCGCTTCCACCATGGGAATTCCTGATCGTTTTGCCTATTCCATGACCAAAGGAGCAGTTTTTGCTATGACCTTGTCTTTAGCAAGAGATTATGTGCAATATAATATCCGCGTAAACAGCATCGCTCCAGGAAGAGTCCACACCCCCTTTGTGGATGGATTCCTAGCCAAAAATTACCCTGGTCAGGAAAAAGAAATGTTTGATAAACTTGCTGCCACCCAACCTATTGGAAGAATGGGCAGGCCTGAAGAGATAGCGGCCATGGCCTATTATTTATGCTCAGAAGAAGCAAGCTTTATTACTGGAGGCAATTATCCTATTGATGGCGGTTTCTTAAGTCTTAAAATGTAATTGGAATTCCCTGCTCCTTTTAGCTTATATTTTCTGTAAAAATCCTAATTTAGATTTCAGAAAATAGAAGGTACCCCATTCAAGTGAAAAGAGTACTTCCTAGTTATTAACTTTGACATACAAGGTTTCTCTAGCCAGGAAGTTTGTCAACGGAATAAATGGGAAATCAGAGCAGACTCCCGATTACAGTGAATATAATTAAACATAAGCTAACGATAAAAAAGCATGAAATTATTAAGATTTGGCAATCCTGGAGCAGAAAAGCCAGGAATCGAAAAAGCAGATGGTAGCCGCTTAGACTGCAGTGCCTTTGGAGAAGACTGGACTGAAGATTTTTTGGAGAATGATGGATTAAACAGACTATCCAAGTGGCTGGAAGACAATGAAGAGTCTTGCCCACAGGTAATCACTGAAACCCGTCTAGGTCCACCGATCAAGCGCCCATCAAAAATCATCTGCATCGGCCTTAATTACTCTCTTCATGCCAAAGAAAGTGGTATGGAAGTGCCAAAGCAGCCAGTTATCTTCATGAAAGCCACCTCTTCTCTTTGTGGTCCAAATGATGATATCATCATCCCAAAAAATTCTCAGAAAACCGATTGGGAAGTGGAATTGGCCGTGATGATTGGAAAGAAAGCCAGCTATGTAGAAAAAGAAGATGCGATGGACTATATCGCAGGTTATTGCCTGCTAAACGATGTCTCCGAAAGAGACTTCCAGCTTAGCCATGGCGGACAATGGGTAAAAGGAAAGAGTAACGATCACTTTTCTCCACTAGGCCCCTACTTGGTCACTAAGGATGAAATCAAAGACCCTCATAACCTGAGACTTTGGCTGAAGGTAAATGGTAAAATGCTGCAAGATAGCAATACCTCCGACCTGGTTTTTGATATTCCTACACTGGTAAGTCACCTGAGTCATTATATGACCCTATTACCTGGGGATATCATCTCCACCGGTACTCCTGCCGGGGTTGGACTTGGCCTCACCCCTCCTACTTATCTCAAAGAAGGCGACGTGGTGGAGCTGGGAATAGATGGGCTGGGAACTTCCAGCCAGAAAGCGGTAAACTATAAAGGTTAATCCCTTCTTATATTGATAAAATTAAAACCTGCTGGATATATTCAGCAGGTTTTATTTATTTTGACCCAAAGAACCAAAACAAACCTATGAAAATTGACGCACATCAACATTTCTGGCAGTATAATCCAGAAAAGCATGCCTGGATAGAGGATCATATGAGCACGATCCGCCAGGATTTTTTACCCAAAGACCTTAAGCCTCTCCTTGACAAAGCTGGTGTGGAAGGCACCGTGGCGGTACAAGCAGATGAGTCTTTTGACGAAAACACCTTCTTATTGCAGCTGGCAAAAGAAAATTCTTTTATCAAAAAAGTAGTGGGCTGGGTAGACCTCCGCTCCCTATCTTTGGAAAAATCCCTTGAGGAATATTCCACCAATCCCAGCATGGCAGGATTTAGAATGATCCTTCAGGGTCAACCTCCCGCTTTGATGGATGATATCTCCTTCAGGAATGGCATGGCAAAACTAAAGAACTATGGTTATACCTATGATATTTTAGTATTTCCTCATCATCTCAGAGCCACCTTGGACCTGGTAAGTCACTTTCCCGATCAGCCCTTTGTAATAGACCACTTGGCCAAACCTTATATTAAAGATGGAAAAATAGATGAATGGGCATCCTGGATGAAAAAAATTGCCAGCTTCGATAATGTACATTGCAAGGTATCAGGTATGGTGACAGAAGCCAATTGGAAATCATGGACCTCTGCCGAACTGAATCCATATATTGAAGTAGTTCTGGAGGCCTTTGGCGCTGAGCGACTCATGTTTGGATCCGACTGGCCAGTACAACTATTGGCGGCTGAATACCAGCAATATCATGACTTGCTTTCTGACTATATTTCTAGCCTTTCGGCTGTGGAGCAGGCAAATATAATGGGAAATAATGCTGCCAAATTCTACGGAATCCAATAAGTATTATTGGGGAAGCGAACCTGCGGTAGTCTTACCTGATTAAGTATTTAATCAGGTAAGTTACGTTTACAATGCATGAAACTATTTATGTAAGGTAGTCTAATAGGAATGACTTGCAATTTCACGCTCCTATACCTCAGAGAATACTCCCTGCCCATAGGGTCAAATTAAACGATAAACTTTAAGCAAAAATGAATAAGAAATATACGCTTACCTTAGATCTGAAAAACGAGCCACAATTAATTAAAGAGTATGAAGCCTATCATCAAGAGGTGTGGCCCGAGATAAAAGAAAGTATATTGCAAGCGGGAATTGTCAATATGGAAATCTATCGCTGGCAAAACCGATTATTTATGATAATGGAAGTGGATAATTCATTTTCATTTGATAAAAAATCAGCAATGGATGCCTCCAACCCCAAAGTCCAGGAATGGGAAACACTAATGTGGAAATACCAACAATCTCTTCCCGGAGTGGCCGAAGGGGAAAAATGGCAATTAATGGATAAGATTTTTGAACTTCAGGAAGGAAATTAATTCCTTCCTGAAGTAATTACATTACGGCTTATGGCCTAAAATAAATCAATATTCCTTGATTAAATTAAGTCATTGCTTAATTTCGATTTCACCTAATTCAGTTTCCTTTTCAATTTTAAGGTAAATGCTTAGATAATGGAAACCTGTTTGAGAATATAGCTCAAGCCTTAATTTTTTGCCAATGGGCCTTTTTTTAATAGTAATTCTAATTTGTAAGCCATTTACAAAAATCCAGATCGGCACATTCAATTAAAGCCGGATAATTTCCTTATTTATTTTTAGGCAATAATTTTAAAGATATTTTTTTCAAGTTCATTATACTTTCTTTTCTTTGCACCATAACTCAAACGATCGTTTAACATATTATGTATATAAATTTCGCTGTTGATATAATAACAAACCTAAAATGATATATGAAATAAAATTCATGTAAATATTAGACGTGATTTTATTTAGAATTGTGGGTAAAATAAATTTTAGTGGTAAGGAGAAATTTATTTTTTCCCTGAGGAAATCTTAAAAAAACGTTGCTCAAATCTTCAAAATACATTATTTTAATAACAAAGAACACTACTAAGACTACAAGGGAAGGACCATTCATTTATGATCAAGGTAATAATTGTTGACGATGAACCTAAAGCGCAGGATTCATTAGAATCCTTGTTGCAATTAAAATTTAAAGATAAGTATAAAATTATCTCCAAGTGCTCTTCTGTGGATGAGGCGATTGTAGCGATCAACCATCAAGTTCCGGATCTTTTATTTTTGGACATACAGATGCCGGGAAAAAATGGTTTCTCGTTAATGGACCATTTCCCTATTTTGCCTTTTGAAGTTATTTTTGTCACTGCCTTTAAAGATTACTCTTATGAAGCCATCAAGGCACATGCTTTTGACTATTTGCTTAAGCCCATCGATCTTGGGGAGCTGGAAGAAGCCATGCTTAGGTTTGAGCGAAACAAGGAGGAGCGTAATCTAAATCATAAATTAGACACTATCCAGGCAAATATGGAACAGCTGGATATCATTACTTTTAATTCGGAAAGAGGGTTGGACTTCGTCAAAATAAATGACATAATCTACTGTGAATCAGACAATAACTACTGCACCATCTTTCAGGAAAATGGAAAAACCATCAAAGTTTCCAAAACCTTAAAGAACATTCACGAAAAGCTTCCTCAGCATATTTTCCATCGTGTACATGACAAATATGTGGTTAATATTAAAAAAATAGACAGCTATGACCGGCGGGACAATTATTTGTTTTTGAAAAACGGAGAAAAGATATCCATATCTATACGCAAAAAATCCAAGTTCCTGGATGCTATCAATGGTTAAATATATTTTATTTTTTCTATTACAGCTCTCCCTATTTACCCCACTTATAGCGCAGCAATACCCCACGGTTAGATTTCAAACCCGCGATGGGCTCCCCAATATTGCGATCAGAAGCCTGTATGTGGACTCTAGGGATATCCTATGGATCGGCACTGAAAACGGCCTGTCCAAATATCAAAATGGCTACTTCACAAATCTATTTGTGGAGGATGGGCTTGCCGAAAACAACTGCTGGGCGATCTGTGAGGATGAAAATGGCCATTTGTGGTTTGGAAGTTACGGTGGTGGGGTAACAAGCTTCGATGGGGATGCATTTAAGATTTATAATAAAGAAAATGGCCTGGTTCACAATCAAGTCCAAACCCTTTATGCTGCTAATAAAAAAGTCTATATAGGTACGTTGAACGGCTTATCCATTATGGATATTGACACCAAGGAGATCAAAACGGTAAAAGGTAGCCAGGCTAAGCATCCTCAAAACTATGTTTCAGGATTCTTCCAAAGGCATGGAAAATTCTATTATACCACTTATAATAATGGACTCTACGAGGTCGTGGATAATGGCGAGGAATTTAAGGCCCGCAAAATCCATAATGGAACCATGACCTTGTCGCTTTTTATTGAGGGAGACAGCTTGTACTGTGCCAATAAAGGCCAGATGGTAAAATACCATATAGATGATTTCATTAAATCCCCCGACACCGGACAGCCGGTGGGAAGATCTTCCGTATGGGACCAAACCCAAGATCACCTCGGAAATCGGTACTTAGCGGCCTGGGGAATTTATCAGAATACAGGGGGACTTTACCGATTTGATGCTAAGAATATGATACCTATGAATCAGGATTTTGGGATAGACTCCAAGCATATTCTAGCCTTGGAATTCCAAAAATCTAAGCAACAGCTCTTTGTTGGGTCTCATGATAAGGGGCTTTACCGAGTTTCCCTAGACAATTCAGTGGTGTACTTTCCAAGAAATGGTACAGAGGTGAAAGGCATAGAGGAGTTAAATGACAAACTATTAATTCTGGATGAGTCCGGCTTAGAGATAAAGCCGCAAAAAAGAAACGACTCTTCTTCAGTCCATATTCATCCAAAAACCTTCAAGAAGGAACAGGAAAACTACCTAAAAGCAGGGAAATACATCCCTAAGCATGAGGATTTTTTCTATGAGATCGACTATACTACGCCCTCCTCATTGATCAAATTTTATAGGCTCAGTGTTCATAAAAACAAAATTTGGATATCGACCAATATTGGTTTATTCGCCCTTAATGAAACGGGAGAAATCACCGATTATCTTCCCTTGCACACCATGGTGATGGGCTTCACTCCTGACCATCAGCTCATTGAGACCAATCCATATCATGGGGTACGAGTATATAATGATCCGCAATCATTTGATTATCACTACTTTCCAGAAGAGGACATAGACACCCCGACCATGGTCACTGACATCACTTCTTCGCCCGGAAGCACTTATTTCTCTTCTGCCTTTTCTGGCTTATTCCTATATACCGGTGGCAAATTCAAATCGCTGCTTAAGGAAGGAATTTTAGAGGAGAAAAAAATCAAGAAAATTCACTATACCGAGGACGGGCGTTTATTGGTAGGTGGTGAATATGGCAATCTGTATATCCTGGATGGGGACGCTGATTTTAAACTCCTAGGTAGGTATTCCAAAAAAAGACTAAATGGAAATTCCATCGTCGCATTGGAGGATTATAAGGAATATATGGTGGTAGGCACCGAACAGGGCGTACACCTTATAAGCGATCATTCTTATCAATTCTATAGTCAGCAACAGGGCCTCAAGCATTCTCCGCGGATGGTAAAAGTAATTGGTGATGACCTTTATATCGCCACCGAAGCGGGGTATTATAAGCTTGACTTGAAGCATATCTCCTCTCTGGAGAGAGAAAAAATTGGCGTGCAGCTCCATAATATTAGCATAAATAATGCAGCTATATCCAAGGACAACTATCGATGGTTCGATTATAAGGAATCAAGTATTTCGCTGAATGCCGATCAGTCAGCGGTCAGTGTGGACTTTGCTCTTGAGGGGGTAAAACACCCTGATCTGGTATGGATTAGATACCGGCTAAATCCCAATGAGGAATGGAGTCCTTTCCAGCAAAATACACTGATAACTATCAATCATCTAAATCATGGGAAGTACAATCTGGAGATCAATGCCTTTGACCAGCACACGAGTACTTCAGAAACCCTGAGCCTCCTTAAAATAATTGTCGAGCCTCCTTATTACGCCACACCTTGGTTTGTGGTTTTTTCCATATTCACTTTATTCCTGCTGGTGCATGGGCTATTTTGGTATAACCTTAGGCGCCAGCGCCAAATACAAATCGCCAAGTCAAACATTACTAAAAGAATCGCAGAAACGCGTCTGGAAGCACTCAGAAGTCAGATGAACCCGCATTTCACCTTCAATGCTCTTAACTCTGTGCAGTATTATATCCTGGAGCACAATCAGGAGGAGGCCATTCGATTTCTAGGGCAATTCTCCTCCTTAATGCGGACCACCCTCGAGCATTCCTCCCAAGCGTGGATCTCTTTACGAGAGGAACTAAGGTATATCAAAGCCTATGTGGACATTGAAAATTCCAGACGAAAAGTCCCCATAGAAGTTAATATAAAGCTGGATTCCAGCCTTTCAAATGATGATACTCAGGTCCCACCGATGATCGTCCAGCCAATTATAGAAAACGTGTTTGTACATGCCTTTCCGCCCTCGAGGCTAAAGCCAAAAATGACCATCTCCTATACCAAATACAATAAGCATAGTCTGATATGTTCAATAGCGGATAATGGGATTGGTTTTGACTCGAGCACCATTTCTAACCAGTCAAAAGGGCTTTCCCTTATTTCAGAAAGGCTAAAACTCCAATTTATGGACGAAAAATCCCCCATTACCATTCACTCCACCATTAATACTGGGACAACCATCCAGGTGATTATCCCTATTCGTATAGCCACATAAGCTTGCCTTGGACCAGGTGAATCCCGGAGAAGGCCGAATCACTGCTTTGAAATTTATATCAGCAATATTAGTTGGAACTACCTCTAATTGGTCCCTTTCCAATAGAATGGCAATGCGGTCTGGGGAGACTGCATTTGTGCATAGATTTTCCTTCCGTAAGGATAATATATCTTTGGTCAATAAATACAAATCACTGATAGCCAAGGTACAATATACTTTTTAAGGGTTTGATTACTATACTCCCTCTTTCCCAAAAAGTGCTAAGCACCTTTTTTTCAGCCCGCCAAAGCCGTATTGCAGGGACTATAAGCAGTTTTATGGGATGCCAAGCATTATGAAAAGCCTCCTAATTAAGCGGAAACGGTAAGTACTCAGGATTATAACCCCTCACCTCTTCAAAGCTTACACTTACTCATTCTTAAAAATTATACGAAAAAATAGACCTTATTTTACAGCGATGAAAGTGATTAATTTGAAAGGTTAATCAATCGCAATTTTGCGGCAATTATCAATAAGTTGGTTCTGTTTAACAACAGTATTTTTTCATCTTAGCCCGGGAGCTATTCCGCCCGGGCTTTATTTTTTTTCTGATCTATCAAAACGATCGCTGAACAATCGTCCTGCAAGCCCGATGCTATTAGATTCTTGCCTGATAGGTATAAAGGTCAAAATACCTCCCTTTTTTCTCCATTAATTCATCATGCTTGCCTCTTTCCGCAATTTGCCCTTTTTCCACCACCAGAATCTGATTGGCTTGGCGGATGGTACTTAGCCTATGAGCGATCACAAAGGTGGTTCTTCCTTTCATAAGTTCTTTTAAGCTGGCCTGGATAAGGGTCTCACTCTCGGTATCCAAATTCGATGTAGCCTCATCGAGGATCAGAATTCGTGGATCCGCCAGGATGGCTCTAGCAATGGCTATACGCTGCTTTTGTCCACCGGAAAGCTTTACTCCACGCTCCCCTATCATAGTATCCAGACCTTCGTCAAATCTATCTGTAAACTCATTGACATAGGCAGCATACACTGCCTGCATCAGATGCTCTGTACTGGCGTCTGGCCGGGGGAAGAGAATATTATCCCGAATGGTCCCTTCAAACAAAAAGTCATCCTGCAATACCACCCCCAGCTGACTTCTATAACTATTAAGATTTACCTGCTGTAAATCCTGGCCGTCCACACGGATAATACCGCTGGTAGGGTTTAGAAAAGAAGCTACAAGGCCTGCAATGGTCGATTTCCCAGAACCTGAGGTACCTACCAATGCCGTCATCGTCCCTGCTGGTGCAGTGAAACTCACTTCTTTTACTACTGGCTTGTCTTTTTCATAGGCAAAAGAAACCTGGTCAAATTCAAAATCGCCTTTGATGGAAGGTAGTGCTATGCCCCGTAATTTCTCATCCTCTTCCAACGGGATATTCATAATCTCCTCTGTCCTGTCCAACCCGGCAAATGCCTCGGTCAGCTGGCTACCAATATTGCTCATCTGAACAATGGGGGCGATCATAAAACCCAAATAGAGGGTAAAAGCAAGGAAATCACCAAAGGTCAATTGATCGTTCATAATCATATAGCCGCCGATACCCATAATCCCTGCTGAGGCCAGCCCCAATAGTAAGGTCGCCGCACTCGTCACCATACTGGTGGTGGTAAGGCTAGACTTCACATTGAGATACAGTCGCTGCACACCATCCTCAAAAGTTTTCACTTCCTGGGATTCCGCATTAAAGCCCTTAATCACTCGGATTCCCCCTAGGGTCTCCGTGAGACGTCCGGTAACCTCGGCATTTATTTTGCCTCTTTCCCGGAAAATAGGTCTGATCTTAGCAAAAGCCTTTAAGGAAATTAAGCCAAAAACAATTACAGGTACCAGTACATAAAAAGTCATCATCGGACTGATATAGATCAATAATCCAAGGCAGATAATAGAGGTCAGTATCCCTCCCACCATTTGGGCTAAGCCTGTACCGACAAGATTACGAACGCCTTCCACATCCGTCATAATCCGCGAAACCAACTCCCCTGTTTTGGCATTATCAAAAAACCTAATGGGCAGGCGGATTATATGTCCCTGGACCTTGGCCCGCAATTTTGCTATCAGGTGCTGAGCTTCCACGCTCAAGATCTGGGTAAGAGCAAAGCTCGTCACCGCTTGAATGGTAACTGAGGCACCCACCGCTATCACGAGCCACTTTAGCAGCACCATATTATTGTTTGGAATGACATCATCTATAAGATACTTACTCGCTCCAGGCAGCACTAATCCCGCCAGCCTGCTGATGATGATCAAAAACAGACCCAGAAAAAGGTGCTTTCGTCTTGGCCAGATAATCGTTTTGAACACATGACCAATGGTCACTTTCTTTTCTTTCTTGATTGTTGACATAGGTATATAAAAATAAGGCAATTCTCAACGAAAATTGCCCTCAATAAGTTCTTACCTAATTATAAATAGTAAATAAATAATGATTTTCCAGTAAATCCCTGAGAATAAAGGCACTTATACTTCTTTTATCTCCCCGGCAAATCACGCATTTTAAAGAACTCAATTGGTAAACCAGGGCACTGGAGAAAAACGGGGGATGTCAAGCTAGTAGGAAAAGTAAAAAACGTAAGCCACTATTCACCGATTACCCAGCCAGCACTAATAAGAGAAGCCTGAATCCTGGCTAGTAGAAAATGGGGTGCAAATAGGATCCTTTGGGGAGATTTTAATTCCAATTGGCGCGCTGGCGAATCTTGCTTCTACTACTCACCACTCCAAAAATCAAGGCATTGATTACAATGGCTAATACGATCAATAGTGCGGTTTCAAATTTGGTAAGAATAGAACTTCCAGCCATGATACGTTGAGAGTCATCATTGACCTGCTTACCCACGGTCAATTGAATTTCAGAAAGCGTCTGCAGGTCTTCAGAAGCCGCGGTGATATAGTTCTCCGTATCCCCCTTAGCTTGCTCAAAGTCCTCAATGGATCCATCAATAATGATGTGCTCAAGGTTTTTGATTGTTTGCATATTAGAGGTCAGGGAGCTGAGCGCCACTGCTTCTTCAGAAGTCAAATGTGTGGCTTCAAACACCACTAATATCGAATCGATTTTGAGGTTAAGATCAGAAGTGGTGGAGGCATGATTTTGAAATTCAAGGGCGGTCTGGCTATCATCAAGCATCCGCTGCTTCTTATTCAATATATCCGAAAGGTGATAAATATAGCTTTCCGGCAGCAGCCTATCCTCATATATCGTGGCGAGGGAGATCGTCAAATCAGAAACATTTTCTTCATCCAAAATATTCTTAACAAAAACAGATATAAAAACTACCATTAACAATCCAGCGATAGCCAAGCGATTTTTAATACTATAAACCCATTTCATGATTAGAATCTCCTCTCCGGTTAAATTTGGATACCATTATATCTGGAACTTTATATTTAGACTAATATAAACCCATTTTGCCCTGATTAACAATTTATTAACAAACTTATTATGTTTTACGGAATTCTCCTCAAAAGGGTACCAAATAATTGACTTGATTAGGTATTTTATAATCATTCTGCCTTCATTCAGGGTGGTTTTTGGTATTATTCACAGGCATATCTTAGAGTAATACAATTTTCACTTAAGTGTAAAATAGGGATTTTCAGGATTGTCCCTCCTATTATGGCTATCGAAATGGAGGTATGTTGGTGGCTGATCCTTACTATATAAGGAGTACCTTCCAGAAATCTCTTCGGCTTCCATTTCACCAAACAAAAATTGCTACTCAAACCATTTTATAGAATCAAGCTTAAACCTTCAAAAGTCACACCTTATATATTATAGTAAATTTTGTGGATTGGCAATTGAAATTGTATCCTCATCCACTCAAGGGCAATACTTCCCCGAACAGGGGATTTACTAGGTGTAAAGGATCTTCATTTAGGAATATTTCCGAGGGACTTCCGAAGGAAAAGGATGTGATTTCACCTGGTGAAACCACTTGATAGCCTTAGACTTTGGCAGTTTTAGGGGAGCTCCTATGCTGGATTCCTTCTGAAAAGCGAGTAAAAATGATTAGAGGGAAAAAAAACATCAAATTTTTATCAGGGAATTCCTTACATTTTCCTAAGGTTACCAAATTGTTATATGTATCGTTTTTTCTTATTTGAAAAACATTTTACTTTAAATAAGCTGCTTCAAACTAAAAAGTTATTAGTACTTCACCTATACGACATGTAACTATTCTAATTTTTAAACTCCAAAATATTCATTTTTTTTAGTGATCTTTGTGGCCATTGAATGTAAAAATTCGTATTCTTATATAACTAAAGAAGACAAAATCATGCTGACCAGAGATTTCATACAGCTGCTACAGCTTACCCCAAAGATGCCTGTAAAGGTGGAATACCTACCAGGTCTATATACCCCAGATTCAGTATTTGTTGAGAAAGTCACCACCGCAGACGGTGATGATGGAGCAGTACATATTCAGGTAACATTGGCGGAAGGTCCATATAGATCAAATTTAGTTACGAATGATATATTTGATCAAATACTACAGGATATCCCAGACATGGCCATACTACCCAGCTCTATAGTTACCGTAATATATGGTAACGCTGAATTTGGTAATACTGAATTGGACATCAATGAAATAGAGGTTTTTCAAGGTAATTTCACCTTAAAACTATACTCTACCAATAATTTAATTAATGCGAATAGAAGAAAAGAGAAAGTCAGAAGCAAAACGGTGGAACCGAAAAGCAAACGCCACTTTTTTTCTGGTTTGAAAAACATATTATTTCCTACACCATTGGTACTTCGTTGGAATCCCGCTAAATTATAAGCGAATTCAACGTAGCTATTATGTCAAATAAGGATTTAATAATTCCTGAGCGTAGCCGGGATATAGGAGATTTCTTAGTGGGTCGATTACTGCCTTTCAGAGAGAAGCGCATGGTCGGCCCCTTTGTATTTATGGACCATATGGGTCCCTCCACCGTGGGTCCGGGTCATTATATGGATATTGGTCAGCATCCTCATCTGGGTTTATCCACGCTTACTTTTTTGCTTGAGGGCGAAATGATGCATGAGGATAGCCTAGGGACAAAACAGCGGATAAAGCCAGGGTCTGTAAACTGGATGACTGCTGGTTCTGGCGTCACCCATACGGAGCGCAGCCCTATCGACTTGCGAGATGGCGGGAGCTATCCCATTCATGGCTACCAGATCTGGGTGGCCCTGCCCAAGGACAAAGAACTAATATCACCGAGTTTCCATCATTTTGAGGCGAGCCAACTTCCCTACTGGGAGGATGGAGCTGCCGCCATCACTTTGGTGGCTGGGAAGGGATTCGGCAAAGAATCTCCCGTCCCCGTTCACTCCCCTTTATTTATGCTGGACATCAAGGTTTCTGCGGATTATGATTTGGAGATTGCCGAGCAGCTTCAGGGAGAAATTGGGATAGCAGTGGTGGATGGAGAGGTAAATGCCTGCGATCAAATCGTGCGTAAGGATCACCTGCTCGTCTCCAAAGTGGACAATCAATGTGCCTTAAAAATTAAAAAAGACAGTCATATTCTTGTATTTGGTGGAGACCCCTTTCCTGAAAAACGATATATTGACTGGAATTTTGTTTTCAGTGAAAAGGAGCCTATCCAAATGGCCAAAGAAAGGTGGATAAAAAAGGACTGGCCAATGGTCAGTGGCGACACTTCCTATATCCCCTGGCCATAAGCGAATTATAAGCTAAATACATAAAAGAATCCATAGTAAAATCAAGGTTTAGTGGGACTCTGGAAAGAGTCCCTTTTCTTTATTGTTTATTTAAGGGGTAAAGATTTTAAATAACGCTGCCTATATAGTTTCTTTGTAATAAATTCACACAAGCAAATTAACTTTTCATGAAGATTATAGCGATAGGTAGAAATTACGCCAAACATATAGAAGAGCTGCAAAACGAAAGGCCCTCAGAACCGGTGGTTTTCCTGAAACCTGACACGGCCCTATTGAAGAATAATATGCCATTTTACCTACCAGAATTCTCAAATGATGTGCACCATGAGGTGGAGATCGTACTGAAAATTGACAGAGAAGGCAAATTCATCAAAAAGGAATTCGCAGATCGGTATTTTAGTGAAATTGGTATTGGTATTGACTTTACTGCAAGGGATCTCCAGCATAAGTGTAAGGAAAAGGGCCTGCCTTGGGAAATCGCCAAGGCCTTCAATGGTTCGGCACCTATAGGAAATTTTATTGCTAAAAAAGACATTAAAGACCTCAATGACCTGAACTTCCACTTGGACATCAATGGGAAAGAAGTCCAAACAGGCAATACCTCCATGATGTTATTTGACTTTGGGACGCTTTTGGAATATGTCTCGCAGTTTTTCACCCTCAAGAAAGGAGACCTGATCTACACAGGAACCCCCGCAGGTGTGGGCGCAGTGAAAGCCGGAGACCGTCTGGAAGCATATATTGAGGATGAAAAATTATTAGACTTTGAAATTAAATAGATTAGCCTTACTACTCCCTATTTTCCTGCTGTCCCTTACGGCTGCAGCACAGATAGAAAAAGGGTATTATAAATTCCCTATCAAACCCGGTCAGCGAAACTACCTGTCGGGCAATATGAGTGAAATTCGCCCCAATCATTTCCATACCGGAATAGACATCAAAACAGACGGGCGGGAAGGACTGCCGGTTTATGCCGCTGCTGATGGCTATGTCTATCGGATGAAGGTCTCCTCCTTTGGCTATGGGAATGTGCTCTACCTCCGGCATCCCAATGGACAATATACCCTATACGGTCATCTGAAGGACTTCAACAGCCAGATTGAGGACTATATGTGGGCCCAAATGCAAAAAGCGGAGGACAATAATTTAGAAATATATCCTGATAGTCTGGCCTTACCGGTCAGGAAGGGTGATATTATTGCCTATTCCGGGAACACAGGCAGCTCTGGAGGGCCTCACCTTCACTTCGAAATCAGGGATTCAAAAGACAGGGCCCTGGACCCGCTTAAATTTGGGTTTCGGGAAATAGAAGATAGCACCCCTCCCACCCTACGCTCCATCGCAATCACTCCCCTAACGATAGATAGCAGAATCAACGGGAAATTTGAAAGAACCGTGCTACAGCCCGCCTTCCGGGGCAATCAGTTTGTCATCGATGGAAACGTAGAAATTACGGGAAAAGTAGGCATAGAGATCAGTGCTTATGATAAACTCGATGGAGTATATAATCAAAATGGTTTTCCTCACTTCGAAGTATTTCAGGAAGGAATAAAAACCTTTGATGTCAATGTGGATCGGGTGGATTTCAACATCGGCAGATTCCTTCTCACTCACACCCATCAAAATCGCTATACTAAATTATATACCACGGCTTATAATCAGTTTGACTTTTACAGCCCTGATAGCTTATACAGTGGGGCCATAGAAGTGGCAGCTGACAGCAGCAAGGCCGTCACCGTACGTCTGGAAGACGTATATGGCAATACCTCAAACCTAGAAATGACCTTCAAGGGTGAGCCCGTCCAACATGAAATAAGCGGCTACTCCGCAAGCAAAAAAACCTTGGATTACGAGGATAACTGGCTGATCGTAAGGGCTCAGAAGCTAGACAGCCAAAACCTCGCCACCTTCTATATAGATGACCTCATGATGGAGGTGATGATGAGCTATGAGGATCCGCGCTTCCGCACCTATATATGGGATATGGATTATGGTATCCCCGACTCCATAGATGTCTGCAATGAAATCTTATACCCTAAGGTCCAACAAAAAATACCCTTTGGGAAGGAATATTATTATAGTGATAATAACTGCACGATAAACTTTGAGAAGGAATCATTGCTCGAAACGATCTTTCTCAATATAGAATCAGGCAGGTATAATTCGCGACCTTCCCTGGAGATAAATGAAGGCAGAGAGGACTATCTACGTGAGGAAATAGAAGTAAGTATGGATGTGACTGACTATAAAGGGAGCCGTGAGAAGGTCCATATTTATCAACATTATTCCAATGGCTACAAACGCTTTGTCGGAGGGGAATGGAATGATGGGAAAATCACCTTCAAAACGAAAAATTTTGGTACTTTTGTGCTGGTTCAGGACGATACCGCCCCAAGCATAAGCCCCATCCGGGTGAATTCCTCCGAACTTCGCTTTTCGATAAGGGACAATCTGTCAGGCATTAAGAGTTTTGAAGCTCGGGTTGATGGAAAATGGGTAATTATGCGGTATGAACATAAAAATGGCGTAATTTGGTCACAAAAGACCGATGCCGGCCCCTTTAAAGGAAAGCTGGAATTAAAGCTTACCGATAATGCCGGTAATATTTCAGTTTTTACAAGAAATCTCTAGGTTTCTGACAAAATATTCGGAAATTTAAATGTCAAAACAACACTTAAACTCATAAACTTAAAATTATGGCACTTGAAGTAGGCAGTAAAGCCCCTGATTTTGAAGCAAAAGACCAAGATGGCAAGCTCATCAAATTGTCTGAATTCAAAGGCAAGAAGGTTGTTTTATACTTTTATCCTAAGGACAACACCCCTGGCTGCACAGCGCAGGCATGTGATTTACGGGATAACTATGAAGCCTTACTCAACGCGGGTTACGTTGTATTAGGAATCAGCACCGATTCCGAAAAGTCTCACCAGAAGTTCATTGAAAAGCATGAGCTACCATTTCCATTGATTGCTGATGAGGACAAGGTGGTGCATGAGAAGTACAATACGTGGAGGGAGAAGAACAATTACGGCAGGACCTATATGGGCACTGTGCGTACCACCTTTGTGATCGATGAAGAGGGCAATATTGCTGATATCATTGAGAAGGTAAAGACAAAAGAACATTCAAATCAAATACTTAACTAAGTTCCTTTAAAATGGAAAAACTAACAACCGAACAATTACAAAAGACGGCCTCACAGGTCAGGAGAGACATTTTGCGCATGGTGCATGAGGTACAATCCGGCCATCCTGGAGCCTCTTTGGGTTGCACCGAATTTTTCGTTGCCCTGTATTTTAACCAACTGAATCACAATTCTGAATTTTCCATGGAAGGAAAGGGTGAAGACCTATTTTTCCTTTCAAACGGACATATTTCCCCTGTATGGTACAGCGTATTGGCCAGATCAGGATATTTTGACCTGGAAGAGCTGAAGACTTTCAGAAAGATCAACAGCCGAGTGCAAGGTCACCCAGCCACAGAAGAAGGCTTACCAGGAATCAGAATCGCTTCTGGCTCATTGGGACAGGGGCTATCTGTCGCTATCGGAGCCGCTCAGGCGAAGAAAATCGATGGTGATAAAGGCATAGTATATGCACTTATGGGCGATGGTGAACAGCAGGAAGGTCAAATCTGGGAAGCTGCGATGTATGCTCCTCACCATAAGGTGGACAATTTGATCGCAACGATCGACTTTAATCGTCAGCAGATCGATGGCCCTACGGCAGTGGTGATGGATTTAGATGATTTGAAAGCTAAATGGGAAGCCTTTGGATGGCAGGTTATCGAGACTGTAAAAGGTAACGATATGGCATCTGTGGTGGAAGGATTAGAGAAAGCAAAAGCACTATTGGGTAATGGTAAGCCAGTGTTAAACCTCCTTCATACAGAGATGGGTTTTGGAGTAGACTTCATGGTGGGCACACACAAATGGCACGGAATTGCTCCAAGTGACGAGCAATTAGAAAATGCCTTGGGCCAACTGGAAGAATCACTGGGCGATTATTAATCAAATCATTAACATCCTGTTGCCTCCAAGTGCAACAACAAACATTGTAAACCATGGAAAAAACCTTAGACACTAAATATACTTATACTGAGAAAAGCGATACCCGATCAGGTTTTGGTGACGGCCTTGTAGAGGCAGGTCGCAAGAACCCTAATGTGGTTGGTCTATGTGCTGACTTGATCGGCTCCCTAAAAATGGGTGCTTTTCAAAAAGAATTTCCTGAGAGATTCTTCCAGGTAGGTATCGCAGAAGCCAATATGATGGGCCTTGCCGCTGGTATGACCATCAATGGTAAAATTCCTTTTACAGGAACATTTGCCAATTTCTCTACCGGCCGTGTATATGATCAAATCAGACAGTCAATCGCTTATTCTGACAAAAACGTCAAAATTTGTGCTTCTCACGCGGGTCTCACTTTAGGAGAAGATGGTGCTACTCACCAGATCCTTGAGGACTTAGGAATGATGAAAATGCTTCCTAATATGACGGTGATCAATCCTTGCGATTATAACCAAACCAAAGCCGCAACCCTAGCAATTGCAGAATATCATGGCCCGGTTTACCTGAGATTTGGTCGTCCAAAATGGCCTATCTTCACTCCTTCGGATCAGAAATTCGAAATTGGTAAAGCCTGGAAAATGATCGAAGGTACCGATGTTACCATTTTTGCAACAGGTCATTTGGTATGGGAAGCGGTCGTGGCTGAAGCCATGCTTAGAGAAGAAGGCATCTCCGCAGAAGTAATCAATATCCACACCATAAAGCCTCTCGATACGCAGGCGATTTTGGAATCGGTAGCCAAGACAGGCTGCTGTGTGAGTGCCGAAGAGCACCAATATAACGGTGGCTTAGGCGATAGCATTGCGCAAACCTTGATTAGAAACAGCCCTGCTCCACAGGAATTTATTGGAGTGGACGATTCTTTTGGTGAGTCAGGGAAACCTGAGGACCTATTAGAGAAATATGGTCTGAATGCAGAAAATATCGTTAAGGCTGCTAAAAAAGCAATTGGCAGAAAATAATCCTTAATGGAAATTGATGAAGCAGCAAATTGGTCCTTCCAGTTTGCTGCTTTATTGTTTTTTATCCAATCCTCTTCATTTTTGAAGACAAGCGTCATGAAAGCCTAGTGAATAACAATTAGCTGCCAAGGCACCATAAGTTTACCCCAGATGATTAGCTATTATTTTCACCAACCCAAACACCTACAACATGAAAATCCTAAGCCCTAGCCTACTATTCTTACTTATACTATGCACCTACACCAGTTCTGCCCAAGCGCAGCAGCTGGAGTTTAAGGAGTCTGAAGGTGGAATCATGCTGACGGAGGAGGGTTCAAATCGATTTTTTTATCAAACCGCAACAAAAACCTTAGATGGAAAATACCCACGAGCCAATTATGTCCATCCTCTCTATGGCAATAATGGTGAGCTACTGACTGAGGATTTTCCTGAAGATCACTATCACCACCGAGGGATATTCTGGACCTGGCATCAGCTGTATGTTTCCGGCAAACGAATCGCTGATCCCTGGTTTTGCGAGGGAATTTCCTGGAAGGTAACGCAAACCTCCACGCAGGTTAAAGGCAGCAAAGCTTGGATCAAAGCCACCGTACAATGGCTGGCAGATAGCCTTCACCAGGCTCCGGTAATGGAAGAGGAAATACTTATCAGCTTTTCTAGAATCAAGGACAATGCCTATACCCTGACCTTTGACATTAGTCTTAGCGCCCTGGTCGAGGGGCTATCAATTGGAGGCTCGGAAGACGCGAAGGGCTATGGTGGCTTCTCCCCGCGAATAAAACTCCCTGATGACCTGGAATTCCACTCTCAAGGCAAGGAAATCAGCCCACAAAATCTACCCGTACAAGCCGGCCCCTGGATGGATATGCAAGGAAGCTACGATGGCCAAAATCAGTCAGGGCTGGTAATTATGGGCGAGCCAGCGCATTTACCCAATTATCAAGGCTGGATCCTCCGCAGTGCCAACAGCATGCAAAACATGGCTTTTCCAGGCCAGCAAGCCCTCTCTATTCCTAAAGGTCAATCTCTGGACTTCAGGAATATGATTTTGGTATATGAAAACCTAAGCCCAAAACAAATAGAAAAGATCTATAAGGATTTTGCCAAAAAACGAGACTAAGGGCTGATTCACGTTCCTCATTTGATAATCTTGCTTCAGCAATGGTTTCTAAGTGCTTTGCTAAAGCTCTATTAAAAAGTCTGAAGTCCCACGTAATCAATCCAATTACCCAAAAAAGAAAGTCAGCTCCCGGGGAATAAGCCTACGATCACTTTCAAAAAAAAAGAGCTTATTGGTGATTTTAATAAATCGCAATAAGCTCTTTCCTGTAAGTTATGTTCAATTAAATTTTTGGCAATTCCCAGCCATTATGGTAGTGAGCATTGACCAATTTATTGGCTTCATCATTTGTAAATAAGCCTTTGTCTGCATCCCAATAAATTTTATTACCAGTTTTGAAGGCGATATTACCCATATGCGCATTGATCGCGGCGATACTGCCTGTTTGAATGGCACAATTGAGCATGGAAGGGTCATTGGCTTTGATAGACTCCACAAAGTTCACCGTATGGCGATCCAGAGCATTACCTTCCGGCTTTACTCTAGGCATGCTGGCGAGCAGTTCCTTGCCATCTTTTTTCTCGGCAATTATCTCCCATCCGCCTCTATTGACCACAAGCGTGGCATTGTTTCCTATGAAAGCTATGCCTTCGGTATAGCCATAATTTCCCCCATCTATCCCGGTGGCATGCTCCCACAGCATATTGAAACCATCAAATTCATAAACGGTCTGCAAGGTATCGGGAGTTTCGGAGGCATCGTCTGGGTAGGCGAATTTTCCTCCTGAGGCCATCACCGATTTTGGTGCGGTGACGCCCATGGCATATAAGGCGATATCGATCTCGTGCACTCCCCAGTCAGTCATCAAGCCACCGGCATAGTCCCAAAACCACCTAAAGTTGAAGTGAAATCTATTCTCATTAAATGCTCGCTCAGGAGCTGGTCCTAGCCACATCTTATAATCCACCCCTGCAGGAGGCGTGCTATTCGGTTTTACGGGCACTGGCTTCATCCATCCTTGGTAAGCCCAGCATTTGACGAGTCGGATATTTCCGAGTTGCCCTGATTTTACAAATTGAATCGCTTCATCATATTGGCTTCCGCTGCGCTGCCATTGGCCCACTTGGACCAGTTTTCCATAGCGCTCAGCAGCCTGAACCATGATATTACACTCTTGAATGGAATTAGCCAGAGGCTTTTCGGTATAAGCATGCTTGCCAGCGGACAGGGAATCCACCAAATTCAAGCAATGCCAATGATCAGGAGTACCGATAATTACCACATCAATATTCTTATCTTCCAGCAGTTTTCGGTAATCCTTATACAGAGCAGGTTTTTTGCCACGGAGCTTCACCACATCGGCGGAGCGTCGGTCCAGCACCGATTGGTCGATATCGGCAATGGCCACACAGTTGACCTGTGGCATTTTCAGGAAAGAATTCATATTGGACCAGCCCATACCATTGGCCCCGATGAGGCCTACGTTTATCTGATCGCTGGGGGCCACTTTACGGGTAAAAAGGCCAAATTCTTTTGCATCTACGATCAATGGCATGGACATTCCTGCCGCCGCAAGCATGCTATTTTGTAAAAATTTCCTTCTAGAAGACATGAAATAGGTATTTTGGTTTAAGTATATTTTATATAGTAATCAAAAAAAAACCAATACCTGGCGGGGAAAGTATCGCCTAAGTATTGGTTGGGAATGTGATTATAATTTTCTCACCCAGATATTTCTGAAATTGACCAAATTACCATGGTCTTGCAGTTTTATGGGAAGCTCGGCAGCATGTGGTTCGTATTGGTGCACCCCAATATAGGCGGTGGTTCCTTTCACTTCATAGTGATTCTGAACCAAAACGCCATTATGAATAACCGTCACATAGGCTGGCGAAATCACGATGCCATCCTTATTGAAGCGTGGTGCGGTAAAGATCACCTCGTAGGTATTCCATTCGGATGGAGAACGCGTGGCATTCGCTAAAGGAATGCCTTCCTTATATAATGATCCAGCCTGACCATTAGAATAGGTTCTATTATCATAGGAATCCAGAATCTGAACTTCATATCGATTCATGAAAAATAAGCCACTATTTCCTCTTCCCTGGCCATCTCCTTTCACTACATCGGGTGCTTTCCATTCAATATGCACTTGGACATCTCCAAAGCTTTCCTTGGTGGCGATATCCCCCGTACCTGGGTTTACCGTAAAAAACCCATCATTTATAGTCCAATTTGCCGCTCCACCTGTTTTGAGGCTGGTCCAGGCATCAAGGTTACTTCCGTCAAATAATACTATCGCATCAGAAGGAGGTGTATGATTTTCCTTGCCTGGGTCCACTTTGCGCACTTGAGGTTCCCATACTTCCGTGGCCTCTGGCGGCAGCTGTACACTGGTCTGCTGAGCCTGCACCGCAAAGCCGCTCAAAGTCCCCATCAAAATGGCAGGTAACATAAATTGTAATTTCATTCTTATAGGTTTTATTGGTTATAATAATTGATTCTCTTACGATAAAGCTAAAAATATCACTCACTTCATAACCACCACACTCCACAAAGGATTTCTTTCTAAAAGTCACTTTGATTTTTAGCCTATGAAAATTAAGGTTTTTACCTTCAATATAAAAGTAAACAACACACTTATGATTATAATCTCTCTATAAATTTCTCAATAAACGAGCTCTTTTATTTTCTTCTTTAGGCTAGCCATAAGATCTGTAGGCAGAGACCTTTCTCCTATAAATACATCGGTCATGGCCGAGATAAATCGATCACCATATTTCTTCATTAGGAAATTCCTGATTTTCTTCTGTCCATAAAACCACTGAGCGACCTTCAGGCTGGTATTCAGCTCGGGCAGCAGCTGCTCTTTTAGGAGTTCCTCATACCTTGCTCCAGCCAAGGAGACATCCCCTTCGGACTGGGCGATAGCCTCCGCCACTAAGGATCCACTTTTCAGCGCATTGGATATCCCCTCGGCGGTGATAGGGTCTGCAAATCCAGCAGCATCACCGATCAAAAACACCCCGTTTCTAAAGAAACCATCCGTCCGTGGTGCCACAGGAATCTGGAAACCATGAGCTTTTTCGCTGATCACTTCCTTGATCCCGAGTTTATCCAAATAAGCCCTATAATGCGCTTTCAGGTCGATGCGGGCTTTCCTGGTGGAAGCCACTCCTAGCGACAGATGGTTCTTCTTAGGGAAGCTCCAGGCATAGCCATAGGGAATGCTATCCACATCAAACCTAACCTCGCTAGACAGTCGCTCAAAGTCCTCAGGACTCACTTCCACCTCATATTCCAAGGCAGGAATCAAATTCCTCGTCTCGCTCCACCCAGCCAGCTTGGCGGTAGGACTTAGAGCCCCATCAGCGGCCACGACCATTTTGGTCATGATATCTCCCTGATCGGTATGTAGGGTGATGGCTTCGCCAAAACTAAGTTTATTCAACTTATGACCTTCTTTCAACACTGCCCCTTTTTCGATGGCCTTATTGACAATAAAATGGTCAAAATCATCACGCATCACCATGCTGATCACGGGAACCTCCCGCTCTGTAGTCAGGACTAAGTCATCCCTATCAAAATATAAGTGAATCTGGTAAAACTCACGCTCTACGACGTCTGAAATATCAAAGGGTAAATTCCTGCGGCCTCTAAATACGAAGCCTCCACCACAGGTTTTATACCTTGGCAGGGATTCTTTATCAATCAAAACAGTAGATAAGCCTTTGCTAGCCAGTTGGTATGCAGCGAGCGAACCCGCAGGGCCGCTTCCGATAACTGCCACATCAAATATATGACTCATGAATGGGGATATAAGGGTGGAAATAAAATTCGACCCTAATTTAAAACATATTATACTTTATTTACCAGTTCTCCTTTCTTTTATAAGCCATTTTCATATCCTGAACTTCCCAAACAAAGACTTTGCTCCTCCCGACTATGGGCTGGACTCAGGGCTGAATGATAGCCTCGCCGGATTCCTCAGCGAATGCTTACTATTTCCAGCAATTCCTTGTAGTTTTGCAGTGCCTAACGTCCTTAATCTACCAATGAGCTTAGATATTCAACCAAAAATCGCGATAAAGCTATGAATAACAGACAACTATTCTTATCCCACCTTGCTCAAACTACCGATTTCCCCTTATTGATAGAAATAGAAAAAGCGGAAGGAATCTATATGTACGGGCCTGAAGGCCGTAAATACATCGATTTGATATCAGGAATTGGGGTAAGTAATGTGGGACATAGGCATCCCAAAGTCATCGGAGCTATTCAGGAGCAACTAGACAAATACCTGCACCTGATGGTATATGGAGAATATGTGCAGAGTCCCCAAGCCCAATTGGCCAAGGCCCTCTCCGATACCCTGCCAGAGCAACTGGACAATGTGTACCTGGTCAATAGTGGAAGCGAAGCGGTGGAAGGCGCTTTAAAACTCGCTAAAAGATATACTGGCAGAAGAGAAATCATCAGCTGTGTCAACGCCTATCATGGTTCAAGCCATGGTTCTCTATCGGTCGGTGGAAATGAAATTTTCAAAAGGGCTTACCGACCCTTACTTCCCGGGATCACCAATATACCCTTTGGGGAGCTTGACTTCCTGGACAGCATCACCAAAGATACTGCTGCAGTCATAATGGAGACGGTACAGGGAGAAGCAGGGATACGAGTTGCCACGCAGGAATATTTCTCAGCATTGAGGAAGCGATGCGATGAAACAGGCACCTTATTGATTTTGGATGAAATCCAGGCGGGATTTGGTCGTACGGGCAAATTCTGGGCTTTTGAGCATTATGGAATAGCCCCTGATATCATTGTATGCGCCAAGGGTATGGGTGGTGGTATGCCTATAGGTGCCTTTGTAGCGCCCCAGGAAATCATGGCCGTTTTCAAAAATAACCCACTTCTGGGTCATATTTCCACTTTTGGAGGCCATCCTGTGAGCAGCGCTGCCGCACTGGCCACCATAAAAGTGCTCAAAGAAGAAAATCTCGTGGAAGCGGTAGAAGCTAAAGCAGAACAAATAAAAGGCTTATTGCAGCATCCAAAAATCAAGGGGATCCGAAATAAAGGACTCATGATGGCCGTGGAATTCGAATCTTTTGAGGTGCTCAAGCCAATCATTGACCGGGCCATTGAACTCGGTGTGATTACTGATTGGTTTTTGTTCTGTGAGGATAGCATGCGGATAGCCCCTCCTTTGACCATTACTGAAGAAGAAATATCAGCAGCTTGTACCCTCATACTTCAGGCGATAGAAGAAAACGCCTAATACTTTACCAGGAAAGGGGCATCGAGGAATTGGTCCTTTCACTTTATTGTTTGGCAAGTCTAGGGGGCCATGCCAGCACCTTCACCCCGGGGGAATAATGTGCCAATACGGGATCTCCATCGGTAAGTTTTCTGAAAGTGGGATAATTCACCTTTACCCTTTGCAGGGAAATACTCCGCAGAGGCCATTCAATATGGTGAATGGGGAAATGCTGAATACCGTTTTTAGTATCCTGGAAAAGATGGTACCGCTCCAGTAACCAACGCTCCACGGCAGTCTTTTCGCCTAGTCCCCTTCCGGTGGAGAACTTCAATTCTAAGGAATCTCCCATTCGCAAATTTTCTGATCGGAAAAATCCAGCTCCTCTTTTCATTAAGGAAAACCGATAGGGAAGCCCCGAAAAGGCCTTGGCAACATAACATGCCACTCTTTTTCCTGCTTCCATACTTAAGAAATAAACCCCTGCCTCCCCATTTCTTTTTACATAGGTGCGTACATTGACCTCTAGGAAGTCTGAGACCATGGAGAAAGGCGGTATATTCCTGAAACTAATATTATTCATGGTAAAGGCCACCAAAGAAATCCAGGCTTGGCCATCGATAAGATCCAGTTCTAGCGTATCAGGCAAAAAGCCCTTTAAATAATCAGCATCCACCTTCCAATGTAAAAAAACACATCTATTCCATTCCTGATAGTACTTCCACCGCTCTGCCGGATTCGCCTCCGACCTATGATCAATCGTACCTATAATCTCTTTATATTTCACACTCAATATCTTTATTCTACAATAATTCCCAAGTCCCGATGGTATTCCATTCTGCCTCCCATATACCTCCTTAGCTTTCCCCAGATCCCTTCCCCCTCACTTAGCTTATGAAGGAGCCCCTTATTCCAGACCTCTATCATTTGCTCAGCAAAATCCTATTAGGGACTCTTTCTCCTAATACTTACTATTTTTTTGAGATTAGGCTCCCTACCCTATGGCGAAATTATGGACAAGGGAAATAGGGCTTAGTATCTTTGGCACTTATTTAATTTTTTTGGTAAATAAAACCATAAATACACATTTTATAGACCGTGGTAACCCTAAATAGATAATTCACAGTCAATATATCATAATTGTTTAGATCAAAAAAAAATGTTTTGATAATAGTAATGGTATATTCCCCAAATAAGCATTCTATCTTCAAGACTGCTGGTCGAATTCTGATAATGGTTTCAGGCCAATTTTTTATAGATGGAATCCCCTTTTAGGAACCAAAAATCCTCCTGGACCAATAATTTATTCTTATCTTAATAAATCCGATTATTGAGCAACTTTATCGGGAAAAATATCGTTTTCCTACAAAACCTATAGATTTTATATTTAACCATAAAAATTAATTCAGTTATGTCATTACGATTAGGAGATTCCGCACCTGATTTTACAGCGAATAGCACTGCCGGTGAGATCAATCTTTATGAATACCTTGGGGAAAGTTGGGGGATTTTATTCTCTCACCCTGCTGATTATACACCAGTCTGCACCACTGAGCTGGGCACTGCAGCCAAGCTGAAGGGTGAATTTGATAAAAGAAATGTAAAGATGATTGCCTTGAGTGTGGACGGTATCGACAGCCACCATGGCTGGGTGAAGGACATCAATGAAACTCAGCAAACTGAGGTAAACTACCCGATCATAGCCGATGAGGATCATCATGTATCAGAGCTATATGATATGATCCACCCCAATGCTGATAATAAGCTTACGGTAAGATCGGTTTTCATCATTGGCCCAGATAAGAAAGTGAAGCTGATCATCACTTATCCTGCAAGCACCGGAAGAAATTTTAATGAGCTTCTTCGCGTAATTGACTCCTTGCAGCTAACCGCTAACTACTCTGTGGCAACTCCTGCAAACTGGCAACATGGCGAGGATGTGGTAATAGCCCCAGCTATCAAGAATGAAGATATTCCTGCAAAATTCCCTAAAGGGCATAAGGAAATCAAACCTTATTTAAGAACGACTCCTCAGCCGAATCTTTAAGCTGCTGAGACTTTAGGGGCTCGTATTGGGACCTTAAAGTTTAGAAATGTAAGTCATAAAAAAAGCCCAGACCTTGCAGAGGTCTGGGCTTCTTATTTATGGTAAATAGAAATTATTTCCCAAATACATATCTGATATTCAGGCCGAATACATCCGCTCTAAAATCAGTATCTTCTACGATCCACACCACAGGTCTCCAATCCAAACCAACGGCCATTGGGAAATCAAAATGGTATTCTAAACCTATTTCGCCAGACACACCGAAGTAAAAAGGATCATTAATGATCAGGGATGGGCCTACACCAACATACCAGTTCAGACCATCCGCCTCGGTAATTGGGCGATAGATGAAGTCATAAAGTGCATCAATGCCAACGCCATCACCAAAGCTAACATCTGCGTGAACTCTGCTGAACTGGCCTACGGAGAAAATCCCGTCAATGGCTACATTATTATGGCCTTCACCAAAACGAACACCTATTTCCTGAGCTTGAACACCATAGGAAATCAACAAAACGGTTACTGCTAATAGAAATTTTTTCATTTCGTTAAATTTGTATTTAAAAGTATAGTTAATTTGATTATTTCAAGTAATTAGAAATCTGTCAGCACAAAATTAACTATTTTTAAGTAAATAATAATAAAAAAAACTGATATGTTTATCCTCAAAACGCTGCACTTCATCTACCTTCTGTCTATCAGTAAATTATATATAGGGGTATATGACTCCTTCTTATTTTTACTTTCGTATAGTAAGTGATCCAATCATAATAATTAAAAAAGCCTGAAGTCCTTCCCTATAGAAAAAGATTAGAATTTAGACTTCTAAGAAGCCTTCAAAGATCTTGACGGCGCGGCCTAGTATTTTCACCCTGTCCCCTTTCAGTTCCAGCTTCATCTCCCCTTCTCGCTTACTCGCTTGATAGGCATGAAAAGAGGTATTCCCTTCCTTTTTATGCCAATAATCCACCAAGGCACAATGTGCAAATCCTGTAACCGGATCCTCATTGATCCCTAAATTAGGTGCAAAGTAGCGGGAATAGATATCGTAATGTTCATCTCCTTTTGCAGTGATAATGATTCCCTGCTCAGAATGCATGGCTAATACACCAAACTCAGGCTCGACATACTCCAGGCTGTGAAAGCTCTCCAATTCGAGAATCCAATTGCCTTTAAGGGAGGCCGAACCTATAATCCTCTGACCAAAAAAATCATTCTTAAAGAAGGGGTGAACACCAGTTTTGGTCTCTAGCAAGGGAAAGTCCATGGCGATCTCCTCTCCTTCCATCTTCACCTTGAGGTCCCCACTTTTGGTCTGAAAGATAATCTCCTGATCCTCCTCTACCACCTCTTCCATATAGAGCATATAGGCACTGGCCAGCGTGGCGTGTCCACAAAGATCCACCTCCTTCTCAGGAGTAAACCATCTCAAACCAAAGACATTAGGCCCTTTTTGCTCCAAAAAAGCAGTCTCGCTCAGGTTCATTTCTGCTGCGATCAACTGCATTCCTTCCTCAGCTAAGGGGCCTGGCAACAGGCAAATAGCCGCTGGATTCCCGCAAAAAGGAGTATCTGTAAATGCATCAATGGTAACGATAGGTAATGGAGTGGACATATTATTTAAGATATTAAAATGATGAAAAAGGAATAATTGAAGCACTATCAGTCGAAGGATCACCTAGAAAATCAGCAATTATCAGCCTATTCCTTACCTTTCGATTGCTTACCTAAATTAGGCGATATTGACCTTAAAACCAATTAAGTGGTCCATTAAACCAGAAAATAGAATTGGCTAATTTAGCGAGGACTTTTAGCCATTCCCGGTCCATGTTTTATAATCCAGAGGGCAATTGCTGAATATAACTATTCTTATGGCCTAGATTCTAAATTGAAATTGACCTTAAGAAATAAGGCAGGGTATAACTTTAATGATGAGATCAAGCTCCAAAAAGTCAGTAGGTATGTTCCTTATTCTGGAGAGATATCCCGACTTCGGATAATTTCAGCACCTGATTTGCTCATATCCTTTAAGGCAAGCGTAAAATCATTGGGATTTATATTGACCGCCTTAGAGGCATCTTCGATCACATAGGTATCAAAGCCCTCCTTAAGGGCATCCAAAACAGTGAACTTTACGCAATAATCAGTGGCCAAGCCCACAATATAGACCTCCGAAACTTCCTGCGCCAATAGGTAGTCGGCTAAACCTGTATCGGCTTTCCTAGCATTATCATGAAAACCACTATATGAATCCACAAGTTTATTTTGTCCTTTTTGGAAGACCTTCCTCCAGTTGCTTTGCTTAAGGTCCTGATGAAATTCTGCACCAAAACTACCTTGCACACAGTGGTCAGGCCACAGGATCTGGTCCTCACCCTCCACCACTACGATATCCCCCGGGCTTTTGCCTGGGTGCTGAGAGGCAAAACTGCTATGATCTGCGGGATGCCAATCCTGCGTGGCCACTATGAAGTCAAACTTTTCCTGCAATTCATTGATGACAGGGATCACCTTATCTCCCTCAGGAACTGCTAATGCCCCACCTGGAAGAAAATCATTTTGTACATCTACAATTATCAATGCTCTCATTATAATTCAGGTTTAATATCTACTCCATTCCTTCCTCAGAATCTATACCAAACACGGATACTTTAGCATAGCATCAGAGATAAACTAGCACAGGTTTTTAAGGTAAAGCAGAATGGATCAATTGAAATTTTTGGCTTGCAAAACCAAATTTGTCCTCAGGTGGTATAATGACTCCTCCAATCCCACCGGATAGATATGTGGATTGATTAATCGTTTATGTGCTTTATCGAATTTCTCCAAATTGCTAAGGGTTTTTTGACGGATATCCGCAAGCAATGGCCTTGTATATACTTTTTCGCCCTTGACGAATATAGGGACAAGCATATCCTTACTTTCTAGCTGATCCGGACTTATTTTCTTGCGTTTGGTAGGGTCATAAGGGTCAATAATGGTGAGTTCCTGCGCAGACAGGTCGGTATTTTCCAGATAAATCATGTCAGATACTGCTTTCCCATTTTTATAGAATCGCTTGACATTATGGTATCCGGGGATATTGATTTTGATGGATTGCTGAGACACTTTCACTTTGGGCACCCATTTGCCATCGTGATCTTTAAGAGCGGCCATTTTATAGACAGCTCCCAAGGCGGGCTGGTCATAAGCCGTCACCAGCTTCGTTCCTATTCCCCAGATGTCAATAGCGGCTTCCTGTAATTTCAATGAAGACAGAATATGCTCATCGAGGTCATTGCTAGCCACTACTTTGGCATCGGGAAAGCCAGCTTCATCGAGCATTTCTCTGGCCACATTGCTATAGTAAGCCAAATCACCTGAATCGATACGTATGCCCAATAGTTTTTTACCTTTCTCCTTAAGCAGTTCACCCATTCGGATGGCATTTTGGACCCCTTTGATGGTATCATAAGTATCCACAAGGAAGATACAATTGTCAGGAAAAGCATCTGCATAGGCCTCAAAGGCAGCCATTTCACTTTCAAATGCCATAATCCAGCTATGTGCATGGGTGCCGGAGACGGGGATCCCAAATAGCTTTCCTGCCATCACATTACTAGTGGAAGAGCAGCCGCCAATATAGCTGGCACGGCTCGCCGCCAAAGCGCCGTCTATGCCCTGAGCACGTCGCAGTCCAAACTCCAATACAGGGTCGCCTTTGGCTTCCAGGGTGATTCTCGCAGCCTTGGTAGCCACCAAGGTTTGGAAATTCATAATATTCAGCATGGGGGTCTCCAGCAGCTGACATTGTAATAAAGGTCCTTTTACCCGGATCATTGGGGTATTTGGGAATATCACTGAGCCCTCTTCCACGGCGTCTATATCACAGCAGAAATCGAGTTCTTTCAGGTATTGGATAAATGCTGGATCAAAAGTCGGCTCCCCATCCTCCTTCCGCATTTCGCTCAGATAGGCGAGGTCATTTTCGTCAAACTTAAAATTACGACAGTAATCGATGACATAATCTAATCCTGCTGCGATGGTAAAGCCACTTTGGAAGGGGTTTTTACGAAAGAATAAGTTAAATACAGCTTCTTGCTCTGATTTGCCCGACTTCCAGTAAGCATAAGCCATGGTTAATTGATAAAAATCAGTGAGTAAAGCCAATGATCCTTGATATAAATCTCTGGTAATTTTCATTTATTTAGATCTAATGTTTAAAATAACACCGCATAGTACCAGTGCCATTCCCAAATAGGTTAGCAAGTTAAAGGTTTCGCCGAAAAAGATAAAACCAAATACAAGCGCATATAGAATTCCGATATAATTTAAGCTAGTAATCTTGGCCAAATTGGCATGCTGATAAGCCATAGTCATGAAATATTGGGCGGCCTGGGTAAAAATCCCAATACCCAGCAGAATCAACCAATCCCATCCTACTGGCGTCACCCAATGAAAATAACTCCATACCGAAACAATCGGCAGGGTCACCAGTGGAAAGTAAAACACAATCACCAAGGGATGTTCGCTGCCCTTAAGCTTGCGGATAATATTATACGCCAAGCCTGCAAAGAAGCCTGAGGCCACCCCGATCATCGTATATTGAAGAGAAATCCTTGCGTCAAAACCCTCGATCACCAATACGCCGCCAAAGGCTATGGCAAAATACAAAAATCGGATAGGTTTAACTTTTTCCTTAACAATAAATATCCCTAAAATAGTAGTAAATATGGGTGACAGGTATTGCAAGGTCACCGCACTGGCCAAAGGAATATTCTGTAGGGTATAAAAGAAGGTAATCAGACCCAAGGAGCCGGAAATCCCTCTTAGTATTAATAATTTTTTGTTATTACCAAATATGGGCACCCCCTGGCGCTTCAGGATGATATAACTGACGACGAGACTGAAGAGTGATCTAAAAAAAACGATTTCCGCTGCTGGCAAATGTGGCACATACTTCACCATGACCTGCATGATTGCAAAAAATATCCCTGCCAGAAGCATATGCCTCACGCTGTCCTGATTCAAAATGGTTGGTCTTTAGTGATTATATAATTTTCAAAACACCAGCGGAGGAAAATGGTTCCCTGAACTTATAAATCAATAACTATCCCGAGATTCCAGGCTGAATACCCGGCAGAGGGTCTTGTTCTTGGTCGGAAGATTCCTCTAGATTTGTCTGCTCCACGGGGTTTTCCGTAGCGGCAGTTCCTTCAGACTCCTCATCAGACGCGGCTTGCTTTTCTTCCTGCAACTCCTTCTCTGACTTGCCCAGCATCACTCCAAACATCATCACAAGTACCGAAAGGACGATCACCTGAATGATCAGTGACTTATTTACCAAACCAATCATATTCTCCGGGCTGATATACAGAAATAATAATACGGTGATCAATCCTCGAGGAGCCACAAATAACAGCGGCTTCATCGGCAGCTTACTTAGATATAGCTGCAGCGCCCTTAGGGAGAAGGTCAGCACCACAATGCCCACCGCCCATATCAGCGTGGAAGTGTTCAGAATCTCCGAAGTTTCCAACAAGTAACCGAACAATAAGAAGAATAATGAGCGAATCAAAAATGTCGCCTCAATGGTCAACTCTTTAAACTTCTGCACTTCTTTATTTAATATATCCGTGCGGAATACATCAAAGAATTTGAGATTATGAAGTTCATTTAAGTTGCCAATGGATAAGCCAAATATTAGGATAAAGATCAGTGCCGGAAGATGATAGACATACGATATGGCATAGATCAAAATGGTCAGGAGAATGATAGGCACAAATTTGATATGATGCTCCAATTTGCTCAGCAGAAAGGATAAGCCTATCGTCGCCACGAAGGAGATGATACATATAATAAGCAGTTGGAGACCAAACATGCCGAAGGAATTCAGTCCCACGGTCTCATTGCGAAGCATAAAATTGAAGAATACTACACCGAGAATGTCTGAAAGCGAACTCTCATAAATCACAAATTCCTTATTTGAAGTGGAGAGATTCCTCACACTTGGGATGGCGATGGCGCTACTAATCACGCACAGCGGGATTGCATTGATTAGGCTATCTCTAAAGGTATATCCTCCATATTGCTCAAAAATATAAGCCAATAAAAAAGACAAGGCCAGTAAGGGGCCTAATGCACCAAAGAATGACTTGCGGATAAGGGTAAACTTGGACTTGTTTAGCTCCAATTCCAAGGAGCCCTCAAGTACGATCAGGATCAGTCCTGTGGTCCCTAAGATCGGCAAAATGGTGGACAAATCAGGTAAATTCAATTCAAAGAGCATGGTTCCTCTTCGTACCAAATAGCCCAAAAGCAGCAATAAAATTACTGAGGGAATTTTAGTTTTCTTAAAACTATAGTCGAATAAATACGCTATCAAAAGGAGCGTACATAATGTTATGATTATCGTTGTCGTCATTATAGTCTTTTTTGGTCACTAGCTTCTCCCTTCCTCCTCGATATCTACTAAAGGAGATCGCTATCTCTTAAAAAATGGTCAGGAGGTAGATCCGATTATGGAAACATCTTGCCCAATTTTATCTCTAATAAGCATAAAATCTCTTAATCTACCAGAAATTTTAAAGCAATTTTTCTGGCCGAATAAAAAATATTTCTCTAAACCCTTGGCAAAAAGCCATGTAAATCTCCCTCCTACTTTAGGCGTTAAAACACGAGTATCTCCTTAAAATCAGTAAAAGAAAGCTAAAATTATGGTTTCTCCTTTCGACAGCCCTGGCTGCTACTCTATATTTCCATATCATAATAGCTATATTCACACTGGCTAACCACATCCATTTCTTTAGCTCCAAAAAAGAATGCTTGTGTGGAGAAACAAGATCGCATTATTTTTGTTTCAATAAAAGTACACAAAATCAAGACAGCAATATCTATGGCATTGAAAATCAATCAAGAGGCTCCAGACTTTACTCTACCTTCCACCAGTGGCTCCAGTTTCCAGCTATCTGAAGACTTCAAGGGCAAGTTTTGTTTACTATTCTTTTATCCCAAGGACCAGACCAAGGGCTGTACGCAGGAAGTATGCAGTTTCAGGGATAATTTTCACCTTTTCAGCAAATTAGACATCCCACTGGTGGGCATCAGCAGAGACAGTATAGCGAGTCATCAGGAGTTTAAGGAAATGCATAAGCTTCCTTTCGAACTGTTAGCTGACGAAAGTGGAGCAGTTTGCAAGGCGTATAAGGCACTGATGCCCATCGTCAGGGTGCCCAAGCGAATCACTTATTTGCTCAATGCAAAACATGAAATCGTAGCAGTCCATGAAGGGTTATTTGATGGGCCTGCACATGTGGAAGCTATGATGAAGGAAGTGCAGGCGCTGACCAAAGGCTAAATGACGGTATCCTGCTGGACGATGAGTCCATCCTGCATGGTAAGCATTCGATCGGCCATTTGGGCCAGTTCTTTGTTGTGAGTAACAATTACGAAGGATTGGCCGAATTTTTTGCGCAGTGTAAAAAACAATTCATGCAAAGCCTCGGCACTTTGAGAGTCGAGATTGCCACTAGGCTCATCGGCGAAGATGATCTTGGGATCATTGATCAAGGCTCTCGCCACGGCCACCCGCTGCTGCTCTCCCCCGCTTAGTTCGGAGGGTTTGTGTTGCATTCGCCCTTCTATCCCCAATAAGGCCGCAAGTTCCAAGGCTCTCTTTTCCAGTTCGCCAGAGTCTCTTTTGGCGATCATTCCGGGGATCATGATATTTTCCAGGGCGGTAAATTCGGGAAGGAGATTGTGGAACTGGAATATAAAGCCAATTTCCTTATTACGGTAGGCGGCGAGCTGATCTCCTTTGAGTTTTACCAGGTTTTTTTGATCCACCATTACCTCCCCCTGATCAGGCAGGTCGAGGGTACCCAAGATATGCAAAAGTGTACTTTTTCCGGCTCCAGAAGCACCTACGATAGATATCACCTCACCTGCATCGATGTGAATATCCACTCCTTTTAGCACATGTAAGTCACCGTAATACTTCTGAATCCCCTTAGCGTGTAGCATACCTTATATATCGTTCTAGAAGCTTCAAAGTTAAAACTATTTTGGACTTTACCTGATGCCAGAATGCCATAAAATGGATTTAATACCGATAATCTTAAGGGGATTTAATGGCTTCAAAAACTTTATCCAGGGATTTAATGCGGCTTGGATAGCGACTCTACTAATGATAGAACAGATAAAGAACCAATTATAAATCAGAATTTTACCTTTAGCAAATGGCTATAAGAGTGAGGGGGAAAGAAGAGTCCATTAAAGGAAGGCAAAGAATCATTTTATAAAAAAGACCTTGATAAACCTTGAAATATCGGCCTGTGCTGATTAACTTCGAGCAAAAATTTTCGCTAGGATGAATATACACGAATATCAAGCAAAAGAAGTTCTGAAAGGATACGGTGTCAAGATTCAGGAAGGCATAGTAGCCGATACCCCTGAAGCCGCACTGGAAGCAGCCAAGCAACTCAACGCAGAAACAGGTACCTCATGGTATGTGCTAAAAGCACAGATCCATGCTGGTGGACGTGGAAAAGGTAAAGTTCAGGAAACCGGCTCCAATGGTGTGGTTTTGGCCAAGAAGTTGGACGAAGTATCTGAAAAAGCCAAAAACATCCTAGGAGGAACATTGGTGACTCACCAGACAGGTCCTGAAGGCAGAAAGGTAAATAAGATTTTAATCGCTGAGGATGTTTACTATCCTGGAGATTCCGAGCCAAAGGAATATTACCTATCCATTTTATTGGATAGAGCCAGAGGTTGCAATGTCATCATGGCCTCTACCGAAGGTGGAATGGACATCGAGGAAGTAGCCGAGAAGACTCCTGAGAAAATCATCAAGGAGTGGATAGACCCTAAAGTAGGTCTTCAGCCTTTCCAGGCCCGCAAGGTTGCCTTTGCACTGGGACTATCTGGAAACGCACTTAAGGAAATGGTAAAATTCATCGCAGCGCTTTACAGAGCTTATGATGCTACCGATTCTTCCCAATTTGAGATTAACCCGGTATTGAAAACTTCGGATGATAAGATCCTGGCAGTAGATGCAAAGGTAAATCTGGATGACAATGCGCTATACAGACATAGAAACCTTGCTGAATTGAGAGATTTTGCTGAGGAGGATCCATTGGAAGTAGAAGCTGGCAAATCTGACCTAAACTATGTGAAGCTTGACGGAAACGTAGGTTGCATGGTGAATGGTGCAGGCCTTGCGATGGCGACTATGGATATGATTAAGCTTTCTGGTGGCGAGCCTGCCAACTTCCTCGACGTAGGTGGCGGAGCCAATGCAACGACCGTGGAAGCTGGATTCAGAATTATCCTTAAGGATCCTAATGTAAAAGCCATCCTGATCAACGTATTTGGTGGTATCGTAAGATGTGATCGTATCGCTAGCGGCGTGGTAGAAGCCTATAAGTCAATAGGTGATATCCATGTTCCTATCATCGTACGTCTGCAAGGAACCAATGCTGAGGAAGGCGCAAAGATCATTGACGAGTCAGGATTGAAAGTGGCTTCTGCAATTACTTTGAAAGAAGCAGCAGAAAAAGTTCAAGAAGTACTTAAAAACGTATAAAAATACTTTATATTTGTGACCGATTTGAGGGTAAGCCTTCAAATCGGTTTTTAATGCGCGCGTAGTTCAACTGGATAGAATATCGGATTTCGGCTCCGAGGGTTGAGGGTTCGAATCCTTCCGTGCGTACTAATAAAGCCTTGCTGGATCTCCCGCAAGGCTTTTTTTGGGGCATGCCCTCTCTCTCCTACCTACATTGGCTAATTTACATAGCCCCACAGCGGTACTACACTATTCAAGAGAGGAGAACCCTACTCAAGATCACTCACAGACCAAAGAAATGGATTCATGCCTCTGGATATCAATTTCTGGATAGCCCCATCCGGTAAGCTAATGGCGGCTGTAACACTAAGATCCCTTGAGGCTAACGATATAAGGGAAATGCTTTCAAAAAAGTAAGAAACCCATTTCTTTTTGAAATGAAGCGTGTAGGTCTGGGTCGGTGGTAGTTTTTATTTCCATGTATCCTTGCTTCCGGAAAGACTGAGTTTAGCTAACAGTCTCCCAGTCTATTATTAGCATTCAATAGTCCGTCTATAACTTGTAAAAAATCAGGACGGGATTATTGCTGCTTTCTGTACTGGACACCAAATCTCCTAGCACTTTATTTAAGGTATTACTTTCAAGAATCATCTTTCTACTTGCATATTTCTGCTGGAAAAAAATATAGTTAACCAAAACATTATTTTCAGGAATGCTTGTAGGTACCCGGAAGGAACCTAAAGCATAAATATCTTTTTGAACTATTCCATGAATCAGTTTCCCCGAAGCAATTGATCTGAAAAGGTGTGCTGTTTTACGTCCTATATAATAATGATTAAAGTAAGTGAAATCATCTAAAAAATGTCCCAAGGCTACCACATAGGAATAGTCTCCATATTACTTTTCAAAATCAGCTAACTCATTAAATTCCGTATCATGTGGCAATATTCAATTTCCAAAATCGATGTGACAATAAGGAAATAGTTTATCTTGGTTAACAGTACAGACGATATTAGTAAAGGGTCGGAGATAAAATACTTTTTCTCCTTTTCTACTGAAAACCTTTCGCGTAAAAACCATACTATGCTCTTTAGAAGCGTTATAGCCCTTCCCTTTGCTACCACCTTCCCAGTAGTATCAACAATTGCCAATTGATTGTTTTTAATTTCTTTAAGATGGTGATTATATGTTTTATTTAAATCAACAGCATTCATACTGTACTTGAGGTATGCAAAATTCATTAGACCATAGCCGATCCTTTGCTCTTTCATAAACTCCCCTTCCAAAGTATATATAGAGGACCTTAGATAGCCGATCGTCATGAATAACTAATTGATTCTTATTCTCCTGACCTAATAAATACATAGAATTCATTTTTATTTCCATCCTTTAAAAAAATTTTACCCTCATATATTTTGATATCAGAAATCCAATATGACATGAGGTCATTTGGGATATCTCCAAGGTTCACATACTATATCTTGTCAATTATATCAGACATCAATACCACATTTTCATTATACCCAGGGACCTTAATCTCCAACAGAAAAGAATCCCTCCCTACAACTGAGTCCAAATTGGACAAACTTCGAGACAGTACCTTTTCGACATCAAGATAAATTTATTATTCTAACTAAACTTCCTGGATTTACCACAGGAGCCAAAAATTAAAATAAAGAAAACAAAGAATACAGAATTTAATTGAAAGATCTTCATTTATAAGTATCGTTTGGGATGAGACTTATCCACCAAAACAAATAATTAAATGCAATAAAATCTCAAACAAGTCCTTAAGCTATTTTTAAAGAATAAATGATTATAGGGAATTTCAGAAGGGATATAATATAACTTAAATTAATATAATAATGATAGTATTAGTCGAATTTTACCAGACACCCCGCCGATGCAACCTCACATCCATTCCTTTTTAAGTTGAAACTCTCACCTAATACCTTCGGAATAGAGCAAGCTTGCCGATTCCCTCCATATAGTATTATATGAAATCAAAGCCACACTGTGTGGCCTCCATCCTGGTGCTCCCCCCAAGCCCTACACAAATTCCATATTCACCTGCACCATCCTATTCCCAAATTTAGGTCAGAATAGCTATATAGAGTCAAGATAGGCACCCACCTAGAGCAAAGACGACAAAGGAAGTATTGCTAAATAATTTGACTTAACAATTGATACTTTTGGTCAAATTAATAAAGGCCCTAATACTCTATCTATGGCTTAAATCATTCAGAGCAAATTCTAGAGCTTCCAGGGCTCAGCTCAGAGGACTTAATTTCATAAGAAATGTTCCTATAGTCAAAAATATATGGTTAGAAATAAATATCCCATAAAGATTCGGTGAGAAAGTATAGAATCCTAGTTATCTGCAATTCCCTATAAGCATCAATATCGTAGCATCCTACAGTGCTATCTTTATTTTCTTGTGTTTTTTTTCTTGCTTATCCTTACTTCTTAGCCTCGATTCCCCTGAAAATTGGATTTAGTTTAAAAAAATAGCTCTAAACTTTCGAAATCCAATTATTTATAATAAAGTCATTAATTATTTGCATTAATCTAATTAAAAACAACTATTCAATAACTTTATAATAATACTAACAACATAGTTAATTAACTATAAAATACATTATATATAATTTTAATTTTTTAGTTTAAATATATTACAAGGTTTTATATTGATGATCTTGCATTATTCAATATTTTAAACTAATATAAAATATATAATGAATTGAAATTTATTCACTTTCGATTCAACAAATTTTAATTTATTACCTAACCCAAAAAAACCCATGAAAATATTTTACCAATTAGTATTAGTACTACTAATGCTATCCATGTCGACAATTTCGGCAATGGCCCAGAACCAAACCCTTTCAGGTATAATCACAGATGAAGAAAGAGAGCCTATTCCCGGAGCAACGGTATTAGTAAAAGGTACAACGATTGGTACCTCTGCAGATATTGAAGGACGCTATTCAATAAGCATTCCTGCCAATTCAGTATTAGTATTTTCTTTTATTGGTTATGAATCGATAGAGGTATCAATCGTGAATCAAAGCACCTTAGACGTCACGCTCGAGTCAAATATTTCAGATTTAGAGGAGGTCGTAGTCATTGGTTATGGAACGGCCAAGAAAAGAGACCTCACAGGTGCTGTTTCTTCAGTAGTCGCAGATAAGCTTGAAAATGAAAATCCCAATTCTGTACAAGACCTTCTCCGTGGAAATGTTGCTGGTTTAAATGTTGGCTTAAGTACCACTGCAAAAGGTGGAGGAACTTTGCAAATCAGAGGCCGAACGTCATTAAATGCAGGTACAAGTCCTCTTCTGGTTTTAGATGGAGCAATTTATTATGGGGAGCTTTCCGACATTAATCCGAATGATATTCAAACCATGGATGTGCTGAAAGACGCTAGTTCTGCTGCTGTGTATGGAGCAAAAGCCGCTAATGGGGTCATTATTATTAATACAAAGAAGGGCATAAAGGGTAAACCGAGGATTAAGATTAATTCAAATGTTGGTTTTGCCTCCGTAGCCTCTACGGAGAAGGTGTATGGCCCACAAGCTTTTATAGATTGGAGGACAGATGTTTTTGAAAGCTCAAATGCAGGTGGATTTGACCCATATGAATTTTCCAACCCAAATTCTCTTCCTTCAAACGTATCCATAGATGAGTGGATGGCATATGATGGATCCACAGGGGATCCCGAAACAGTCTGGTTACAGAGAATAGGTTTGCAACCAATTGAAATTGCTAATTATAAGTCCAACCAATCGGTTGACTGGTACGATAAAATTTATCAAAAAGGACTGAGGCAAGATTATACTGTTAGTATGTCCGGCCAAGGGGATGACATTACTTATTATTGGTCTTTGGGGTATATGAATAACGAAGGTGTGGTAATAGGGGATGAATTTCAAACTATCAGAAGTAGGTTAAATCTTGAAGGAAAGATAAACAACTTCCTTACGGTAGGTATGAATACGCAATTTGCTATCCAAGATGAAAGCTCCGTGCCGGTAGGATCAGGAAATTATACTGATCTTTCTCCGTGGGGAAGTGAATATAATGAAGATGGCACTTTAAAGTATCGACCAAATGAAGAGCAAAGTGGAGGGCGCCACCCTCAGTATGACAGGCAATATACTGACCGACTAGATAAGGAATTTACGCTCAACTCAACATTATACGCGACATTAAGCCTTCCTTTAGGACTAAGTTTCAGAACCAATTTTACTCCGAGGTATACTTATTATGAGCGATACAATCACCAAAGTGCTGAGCATGAGGACTGGGGGCGTGAAGGGGGGTTAGCTTCCAGAAGGCAAAAGAAAACACATTATTGGCAAATAGATAATATTTTGACATGGAAGATGACCTTTAAGGAAGTTCATGATTTCAATGCCACATTCCTTATAAATGCCGAAAAATTTCAGAGTTGGGATAATACAATGAAAAATGAAGGATTCCAGCCGCATGATCGCTTAGGTTTTCACAAAATTGACTCAGGCATTTTACCCACAATTTCAAGCGATGATGAATATTCAACTGGGGACGCCTTAATGGGTAGATTACTTTACACCTACAATGATCGGTACGCTACGACCCTTTCGGTAAGAAGAGATGGATATTCGGCTTTTGGTCAGAGTAATCCTAGAGCAACATTCTCCTCTGCCGCTGTAGCCTGGACTTTCACAGAGGAAAATTTTGTGAACGTAAAATGGTTAGATTATGGAAAACTCCGAATGTCCTATGGAAGTAATGGAAATAGGGACATAGGGAGATATGTAGCCCTATCTGACTTAAACACTGGCAAATACTTTTATCAAAAAGAAAGTGGAGAGCTATATCTAGTCAATCAACTATATGTAAACAGTATGAGTAATCCTGCTTTAAGGTGGGAAAGGACTAATTCAATAAATTTTGGACTAGATTTTTCCCTATTTGATGGTGTTATAGATGGGACCATGGAGTTCTATAAAATGTATACCACTGACTTATTGGTTAAGCGAAGCCTTCCAGATATTGTAGGTTTCGACTCGGTCTTTGATAATTTGGGACAGGTGGATAATAAGGGTTTTGAAATATCTTTATCTAGTACCAATATTAGTCGTATGAACTTTACCTGGAGGACTCATAGTAATTTTCAACTGAATCGTAATGAGATCATCAGCTTGTATGGAGATACAGATGAAAATGGGATTGAGCTAAATGATTACGAGAATAAATGGTTTATTGGTGAATCCATTGATAGAAATTGGAATTATCAAACCAATGGAATTTGGCAAACCGGACAAGAGAGTGAGGCATCAGAATATAAACTCCAACCAGGGGATTATAGAATTAATGATCTGAATGGAGATGGAAAATTCACAGAATTAGATGATAAGACATTCTTAGGATACTCTGAACCTCGGTATAGATGGAGTATTAGAAATGAATTTAAATACAAAAATTTTGATCTATCATTCATGTTTTATTCCTATTGGGGTCACGAGGGAGCCTTCAACCAACTCAAAAATAGGACTAGCTTTTTGGATAGACGAAATTCTTATACCACCCCCTATTGGACAGAAGAAAACCCTAATAATGAATGGGCACGATTAGCCTCAGATGACGCAGGAGTACCTTTTGATGTTTATCGAAAAAAATCATTTATACGCTTTGAAAATATTTCATTAGCCTATACCCTACCTAAAACTCTTTCACAAAAGGCAAAAATTGAAAATATGCGCTTTTACTTCAACGTCAGGAATATAGGGTATTATGCGCCAGAATGGAATTGGTTTGACCCGGAAAATAATGGGGTAACTCCTAGGTATATGACACTAGGAGTTGATTTAACATTATAAAACAGTTTTACATCAAATCGAAAAACTTATGAAACTTAATATATATTATCCATTTACAAAATCACTTATGATTTTGGGTACTGGCTTTCTTATTTTAGCTAGCTGTAATGAAGAATGGTTAGAGCCAAAACCTTTGTCATTCTATGCACCAGAAAACACCTTTAATGAGGCTAGTGGACTATGGGGAGCAATGGTGGCCTGTGAAAGGAACCTTCGTCATGAACTTACTGGGGACGGTTCTCCTATATTAACGGAACATATATTCTCAGAAGTAGCTATAGAAGGCACCACGGATAAGTCAGGCCCAGCTCAAGATATGAACAAACTTATCACTCCGGATGCTAACCTAAATAGTACCAATACAAATAGAATCGGGTGGTATTGGTATGAGGGTTTTAAGGGAATAAAATATGCTAATGTGGTAGTTTCTCGAATAGACCAACCCAGCGATTATGAATCAGAAGCGGAGAAAAATCACATTTTAGGTACGGCTTATTTTCATCGAGCAATGAGATATTATCGTCTTACTCACCAATTTGGAGATGTTCCTTTTATTGAGGAGGAAATTAATACTCCAAAACTGGACTTCTATTCAACAGACAGAAAAGTCATTTTAAAGAAGATAAAGGAAGATCTAGAGTTTGCAGAGCAATATGTTCCAGAATATATGGATCGTGGTCAAGTTCCCAAGGGTGCAATTCAACATCTATTAATTAAAGTAAATTTAGCCCTTGCTGAATTCGATGATGCTATTGCAGTTGCCAATAGGCTAATAGACCAGGGACCATATCATTTAATGACAGAAAGATTTGGAGCAAAAGACTCTTATCCAGATAAGGATGTGGTTTGGGACCTGCACCGACCAGAGAATAAATCGATCTCTTCAAATAAAGAAGCAATATTTATGGTAATGGATAGGCTGAATGTAGATGGAAACTCTGGTGGAATGAGTTCCATGAGACAGGCGGTACCTTTTTGGGGCTCTAATATAAACACTCCAAATGGAAATAAAGGCACCTCCGACAAAGCCCAGCTTGATATCGATCAAGTATCCAAATTCGGAAGGGGAATTGGGAGATTGAGAGGGACCTGGTATCACCAGCACATGATTTGGGATGATGAAAAAGACTTAAGGCATGCCCCAGGAAATTGGATGACTATGGAAGACTTGGTATATAATAATCCATCTATTAAGGATTCGGATTCATTTTATGGCCAAAACTTACAATTGACAAATTCTGCAGGAGTCGTCTTACTAAATGACACCATTAGAAGTTGGTTCGACTGGCCACATTATAAAGTATTTATCCCCGATCCCGAGTCTATTCAACCTGCAGGTGGAAATAGTGACTGGTATATATTTAGATTAGCAGAATCCTACTTATTAAGAGCCGAGGCCTATTACTGGAAAGGTGACTTAAGCAATGCTGCCGCCGATATTAATGCCGTTAGGACACGTGCCTTATGCTCCCCCTACCCTGCGGCCCATATAAATATTGGAACCATTCTAGACGAACGCGCAAGGGAATTATTCTACGAAGAACCACGTAAAACTGAATTGACTAGAATATCCTTCATATTCGCTCAAACTGGTAAAGCTGCTTATAATGGTAAAACTTATAATGAGCAGAGTTTTTCAGAGGATAACTTCTACTTTGATAGAATGATGGAAAAAACAGATTATTATAATAAAGGAGTCTCTACCATCCATGGTGACACCTATACTTTAAGTCCTTATCATGTATTGTGGCCAGTGCCTGCGGATGCAATCAACTCAAATACTAGGGGAAAAATCAATCAAAATAAGGGATATGCTGGATATGAAAACAATATTCCTCCTTTGACAAATACAAGTGAATAAATATACAATGTGACCTTTAATATATTAACCCAAATAAGTCGATGTTATACGTCGACTTATTTTATTTCCACCTCTATTTCGCAAATCACCACTTTTTAAAACCTTTCATTTCGTTTATAAAATGAGTTTTAAATCTTCAAATCCCTTTCTTTTTTCAGATTTTATCCCTTAATTGTTCTGTCGCTTTTTGGGGACATGATGAGCCATTTACTATTCGAAGCTTAAAGAATGAAAAGAAGAAAATCACTTAAGATCATGGCACTGGGTGCCTTGGTTCCCAATACAGGATTACTAGCTCAATTTCAAATTAAGGAGAAGCAACTGGAAAAAAGCACCTCTCTGCATTTTGAGAGTGACTGGCAGACCTGGCCCGACATGGAATGGGTAGGATCTGAATATTGGGGCAACCGCCTTCAGGACTGGAATATACGAGAGGGCAAGGTCGTATGCCAGGTCCAGGGACAAAACCGCAGCCTGCACTGTCTCACCACCCAAGTCAAAGAAGCTTCTGGCTCATTTCATACAGAGGTATCCCTCCATATAGATACTGCTGTCAGCAGCTCAGACCAGAGCTATGCTGGGGTCCGGCTGGGCATCAAAGGTAAATTTAACGACTATCGGTCCGCAGCAGTTCATGGTCGTGGCCTCGATATTGGACTGACCAGCGCCGGCAATCTTCTAATAGACGATACGCTGATACCTATAAATGCCACTATTCCGCAAGAGGTCAAGCTCTCGATCAGTCTCGAAGAATTGAATAGCAAATCCAAACTTAAAGTAAGCCTTCAATCTACAACTGGAGAAATCCTCGCAACGGGAGAAACCAGGGAGCTCAATCACCTTGATATATCAGGAAATATTGGCTTGGTATCTCATATCGCTAAGGGCAAGGAAGATGAATCAGCTTCTTCTGCCACTTTTTCTGAGTGGAAAATTGAAGGATCACGGCTCCACTCCTGCAGTGAGCACGAATACGGCCCAATCTGTTTTGCGCAATACACCATTCATAAGAACATCCTAAAACTCACTGCGCAGCTATGCCCCGTGGAGCAAATAAAAGGACATAAAGTAAGCTTGGAGGTAAAGGAAGGCTTAGAATGGAAAGCAATGGGAGAAAGCACCATAGACCCCATGTCCAGAACAGTACATTTCAGACATGAAAACTGGCCTTTTACCGAACCTAAGGCTTACCGAATCAGCTTGCACCTTCCCTTGAAAGAGGCGGGAGACAGCCGTGAATATTATTATGAAGGCAGCATTATGGCTCAGCCACAGCAAGCCTCGAAGGTCAAAGCGGCGGTTTTTAGTTGCAACTGTGACTACGGCTTTCCGGATATGGAAGTGGCGCCTTACGTCAATGAGCATCGCCCGGATTTGGCCCTATTTCTTGGAGATCAATTTTATGAAAGCACGGGAGGTTTTGGCATTCAGACTTCCCCCATGGATAAGGCTGCCCTGGATTATCTGCGCAAGTGGATGATGTTTGGTTGGTCCTACCGTGAGATATTTAGACATATCCCCTGCGCTATTATCCCTGATGATCATGATGTCTATCATGGCAATATCTGGGGAGAAGCTGGCAAAGCGGCCGACATCACCAATGGCTGGGGCGCTCCGGCTCAGGACTCCGGAGGATATAAAATGGAACCGCGATGGGTAAATATGGTCCAAAAATGCCAAACCAGCCACCTTCCTGACCCTTATGATCCTACACCAGTAAAGAATGGTATAGAAGTATATTATACTGATTGGCTGTATGGAGGGATAAGCTTCGCAATATTGGAAGACCGAAAATGGAAATCTGCCCCTAAGCATGTACTGCCTGAAGAGGCGGATATATGGAATGGATGGATCAAAAACCCGGATTTTGACATCAAAAAGCACCGCGTTCAAGCTGACCTACTGGGAGACCGCCAACTGGATTTTCTCGACCATTGGGCAGCGGACTGGTCTGGAGGGGCAAAGATGAAAGCCCTGCTCACCCAAACGATCTTCAATACTGTGGCCACCTTACCCGCCGAAGCCATGGATGACTCCGTGGTCCCAAGCATGACCATTCCTAAGCCTGGGGAATATGTCCTTGGGGATCAGATTAAAGGAGATATGGACAGCAATGGCTGGCCTCAAGTGGGAAGAGATCAGGCCGTGGAAAAAATACGTAAATGCTTTGCCTTCCACATCGCCGGCGATCAGCACCTTGCTAGCTTTACCAAATATGGAGTGGATGATTTTGGAGATGGGGGATTTGCCTTTGCAGGTCCTGCCCTGAATAATATCTGGCCCCGTAGATGGTGGCCACCTGTGGACAATCCGCAAGATTATTCGGATCAAAACCCAGTCTATACCGGAAACTATGAAGATGGGTTTGGAAATAAAATGACCGTCAAAGCCATCGCAAACCCGAGGCTCACCGGAATTGAGCCAGCCGTGGTTTATGATAGAGCCACAGGATATGGGATCGTTACCTTTGACTCCAATACTAGGACCATCACCACCGAGTGCTGGCCAAAATATGTCAACCCCGCAGAGAAGCCCGATGGGCAATATGCTGGCTGGCCTATTACCATTAGCCAGGAAGATAACTTTGGTAAATCCGCCAAAGCTTGGTTGCCCGAAATAAAAGTCAATGGGATGAATAACCCCATTGTCGAAATTATAGAAGAAAAAACTGGTCAAAGCCTGTACTTTCTATCGATCAAGGGAAATACCTTTACCCCTAAAGTATTTGATGCCGGAAGTTATACCATTCGTATCAAAGACGCTGATTCAGGGAAAATAAAGGAGAAAAAAGGAATAAAATCCTCCAAATCCCCGAAAGGCACGCTAATGATGAGCTAATCATAACACCAAAAAAGCCAAGCCGAATAAGCAATATTTGCTAGTCCGGCTTGGCTTATTATTTTTATAATCCACTATAAGTTATTTCGTCATGGAGACTTATATACCTGCTTCACTTCCAAGGAAGACTAATCAAGAATCTTAGTCAAATGCTTAATATAGGCATCCGCATAGCGCTGCATCCCCAGGTCTGTGGGATGAGTACCATCTACATAGTCATCCATACCTAAGCCAATATCCTCACGGGTCATGAGATACAGATCCTCAATGCCCTCAGCTATCAAGTCTTCAAAAATTGCCTTGGTCCATAAATTTAGGTTGGTATAAATCTCCTTCCGAGCTGAATCGATGCCCCCATCAGAGTAACCATCATGCTCCACAAGCAATATTGGGGTGTCGGGTTGGGCAGCCTTTAGAGCCTGAATAGCATGTGTAATTCTTTCCCGCACGATTTCCTCAGTGAATCCCCCTCCTGGGCCTAAGTTTGGCAAGCAATCCAATACATAAACGCTAGCCTTCAAGGTCTCTATGTATTCTATGAGTTCGGGCTCCATCCTACCATTGCCAGAAAATGCCAGGTTTATCAAGGGTTTATCGAGCGATCTTCCAAGGATATTAGGCCAGGACATTCCAGCTCGAGAAGCACAGGCGCCTTGGGCAATGGAAGTACCATAAATGACGATAGGGTTTTCCGGCCTTTTAGGCAGGAAGGTAAATTTCGCCGAACTGGCCATGCCTATCTTCAGGTCACTGACACTATTATATAAGGGCAAATACAGCTGGTATTCTCGCTCCTCCCCAGTACTATTGGGTGTAAGGAAAGAATAAGCAATTTTCTCTTCTGAAAAATCATAACGGCCCCTTACCCATAGCCACTCACCATCGGCGGCACGGGAGTATAGGTCCAGCCCTGACACCCCGGTGGTGGGCATATGAGGCATGGATAGCTTCTTACCGGGCACAAAAGTCACTTGTACCTGATCCGCGTCAGTGGTAAACCTTAACAGCAGACCCGTAGCATCCCTAGATAGATTCCAGACGGGCTCCCTTACCTTGGCCTGGGCATCATCAGGAAGTCTATTATATCCGATATCCTCCCAACCTCTGCCTTCTAAGACCCCATCAGTGGCTAATGGATCATGCCATTGCAGCTCCTGCGCCCATAGATTCACCGAATCGAATGATAATACAGCCAATACAAACAGCCTTACGAAAAATGATTTCATAGTTTATGATTATATAATTGATGATTCCCTAAGTAATTTATGTACCTCATAAAACGGATATGCTGAAATAGATCAGGTTTAATTCCTAATGGCATAAAGCCCATCTAAGAAGGTGACTAAGCCAAGCTCGCCGTCCTTATTGCAATTTCCACCGAATGTTCATTGCCATTTTATAGCTAATGAAGTTATTTCCCCAAGCCAGAGACCTTCCGCAGCAATCATTATGAGGGTAAGTATAATAAAAAAATAGTGAGCAAAGGACAAGGCATATTATTTTAGCAAATAATCACGGGGATTAAGCTAAAATAATATGCCATAAATAAGTGCTAAATAAGTCGTAAATCGAAGGGATTAATTCATCTTAGACTCCAGCATCTTGTCCACAAAATTCCACTGGTCAAAAGCAGGGGATTCATGTTCTCTTTTCACAATATCATCCAGCTGTTTGATCACTTCAGGGTTCTTGGAGGCGAGATCCATTTGCTCGGCAGGATCCGCATCCAGGTCAAATAGCTCCCATTCTTTACCAGGGTTTTTCTTCAAGTCTGTCTTCACGCCTTTCCACTTGCCCATTCTCACAGCCAGTTGGCCACCTTTTTCGGGGTATTCAAAATATAAAAATTCATGATTTGGCTGGTCTTCTTCCTGCAGCATGGCAGGTAAAAAAGAGAGTCCGTCAGTTTGTCCTTTCACCTGCTGCTCCGTAAGGTCGGCTAGAGTAGCCATCACATCATATTGTACAGAAATATGATCGGTGGTACTTCCAGGGGCCACTTTTCCCGGCCATCTGGCGATCATTGGCATCCTGATTCCTCCTTCATATAGGTCCATCTTCAAACCTCTAAGCCCTGCAGTACTTTCAAAATAAACAGCATCCACGCCTCCATTGAAAGTGGGACCATTGTCACTTGAGAATATCACTAGTGTATTTTCGTCCAATCCTAAATCTTCTAATAAAGCGAAAACCTTACCCACTTCCTGATCCAAATAAGAGATCATGGCAGCATAAGCACTTTTAGGAAATTCATGCGGAGCATAGCCTTGTTGCCCCAGATATGGCTCCTCTTCAAACTGCCCCAGATACTGCTCCAGGGCTTCATCAGGCACCTGCAAAGATACATGGGGAATGGTATAGGGTAAATAAAGGAAAAATGGCTCATCCTTATTTTCCTTAATAAATTTGGTGGCCTTTTCGGTCATTTTATCTATAGAATACTCCTCGCCCTGATAGGCATCAAAGTAGCCCTCATCTCCATATTTAAGATCCCTCAATTTGAAATCTCCCAAAGCCTGAGCATTGCCTTTGCTTCCACTAGCGGATGGAGTATGTACGAAGATATAAGGATTGGATAAACTGTCCCATTCGGTATTTTCCCACAAATGAGTAGGGTAAAAATTATGCGCCTGACGCTGGTCAAGGTATCCATAGAAGTAGTCAAAGCCTTGCTTATTTGGAGCTCCAACATTTCCAGTCATCCCAAGCCCCCATTTACCAATAGCCGCGGTTTTATATCCAGCTTGCTGCATAAGGTGACCTAAGGTAAAACTAGTCTCTGGAATAGGCTGTTGGCCATTCTCCACCTCATCGCTAAAACTAGCAGGAAGGACAGGAAGATTTCCACGAATATACCCTTTTCCGGTATGCTTGCCCGTCAATAGCCCACACCTAGCTGGAGCACAAACAGGCGATGAGGAATAATGATTGGTAAAAACAATCCCCTCTTTAGCCATCTGATCCAAATGAGGCGTTTTGATTTTCGACTGACCATATACCCCCAGTTCCCCGTAGCCTAGGTCATCGGCATAGATATATATAATATTCGGCTTAGTAGGTTTTTCCTCCGCCACTTTTTGCGCCGAATTACAGGACCACAGCGAAGTGGCCAAAACCAGGCCCATGCACCATGGGCTATAAAATGCTCTTCTTATATTGATTTTCTCCATGCTTAAAAATAACCATAATAATAACCAATCAAAACAAAAAACCTTCAAACTATTTCGTTTTGAAGAAATTATTAAAACTATTGAAGGGTAAACATTTGATATTTTATGGATTAAATCTCTTATAAAGTCACTATAACCTACTCCATCAATTAAAAAAATGGAATATAGAGCAGTAAAAGCATCAAAATCGCAGGATTACTCAAAGAAAAGAGCATGATATTCTTTTCTGAATATTATTTTGTTTTTAACCTGCCAGGGTAAAACTCAGTCGAAAAAACCAAGTCAAAATAGACATTAGGAAAACGGTCAGAATAGATACAGAACAAAATTTGATCAAGCAGTAACATGAAATCCGTACTAGTGGAAAACGGAGGAGACTAATCCAGCTCCAAAACTTTGAGGTCGTTTTCGCTAAGGATTTCTGTATTTTCGTACACCAGCTTCCAGCCAAGCGAGTTGGTCAGGACATAGAATCTTGCCAGCTCGGCAATAAGCCGCGTTTCTGCATTTTGCTTGATCTCTGATTTCTCTATTTTCTGATTTATAGACGCATTCACCTTACTTTTGATGCGGTTGAAGTCGGCTGCCCCAAAGGGGTTAAAATAATCTCCTGCCACATCGTAAAACTGTAAATCGGGGAATATTTTGATTTCTGGCGGAGGGATGCTGGTTATAAAAAGTGTTTTATTATCGGCATCAAGCTGGAAGGAAACTTGCCCCAGGTCAAAGGCCACCTGCACCTCTGCATTGACCACCACCAAGGCTTTTTTCTCCGTGGTCCAGAGATTTCCAAATATTCTTTCTGTTTGCTTATAATTAAAAACCTGCGAAAAATGACCCTCTGTAACGATCAACTTCCGCACATTATTTACCTCCTTCTGGATCAATGCGGTGCTCTCCTCAAGGGTGGCTGCCTCTTCGCGCTTTTCAGCAAACCAGCGAAAGCCCCAAATTACCAAAAAACCTACCACAAGCCCAAAAATGAATTTCCGCATATACCAATTAATTATTTTTCAGAAAGTTAGCTATTTTCTTCTATTCTTTTCTCCAATGAATTATCGATTTAAACAAAATCCCTCACTCCTTGTCTCAGCTCATCTATCTACCCCTCTACTATTTTCCAGCACCATCTCCCCTCCTCCTCCACTCAATATATTGCTCCAGCCTCGTCTTCCTTCATAAGATTACCTACTTCCGCGGGCTATAAAGCAAAAAAAGTACTGAAAACCACTAAAAGGGCTAATCAGTACTTTTTTTTTAATTCCAACCCTCAATTTTGGTCATTACGACCTATTGAAGGCTGATATCTTTAGTAATTATTTTTTCTCGATCACCGGACTTTCCAGCTTTTGATGGAAGATCTTCTCTGCATCCGGATCCTCATACTTCTTGATAGTCTCCAGAAGTTTCACTTTCATTTCCTCTTGGACTTTAGCATAAGCTTCTTCACCATATACATTCTTCATCTCTTTGGGATCCTTTTCCAGGTCAAATAATTCCCAACCTTCGACTTGGTTATAGAATCTAATAATCTTATACTGTCCCATTCTAATGCCGAAATGAGGGGATACGCTATGCTCACCTACCTCATAATAATGATAATAGAGCACTTTTCGGCCTTCCTTATCCTTGCCGGTAAGTACTGGCAGCATAGAGGCTCCTTGCATATCTTCAGGAACCTTCACTTGAGCAGCCTCCAGCAGGGTTGGTGCGATGTCCAGATTCATAACCAGTGCATCCGATTTGGTCCCTGGCTCCACTACTCCCGGGTATCTCATCATCATAGGTGTGCTAAAAGACTCCTCATACATGAATCGCTTGTCAAACCAACCATGCTCGCCCATATAGAATCCTTGATCCGACAGGTAGATGACAATGGTATTTTCATCCAATCCATGGGCTTCTAGGTAGTCCAGCGTTCTTCCAATATTTCTATCCATAGACTCTGCTGTCGCAAGATAATCTCTCATATATCGCTGATATTTCCATTCCACCAGCTCTTTTCCTTTTAGGTCCAGCGCATTGAGCTCCTCATGGATTGGCTTATAATGAGCATCAAAAATAGCCCGTTGCTCCGGGGTCATACGGACAATATTATTGTCCTTAGAATCATCCGGATACATCTTCAGATCATAAGCCATGATCATGGTTTTGTCGATGGTCATATCCTGTTCCATCGCCGCTTGACGACCGGCATAGTCATCATAGAAATTGTCAGGAAGCGGATAGTTTACCTCTTCAAATCGATCCAGGTCCTGGAAATCCGGCAGCCAGGTGCGGTGTGTGGCTTTATGGCCGATCACAACGGCAAACGGCTTATCCATATCCCTATTGTCCAACCAATTTTCTGCCGCATCTTCTACCAGATCACTTACATATCCCTCTCTATTTACCTTTCCTTCACCTTTGACGATGAAGTCGGGGTTATAATAGAAGCCTTGGCCGGGGAGAATTTCGTAATGATCAAATCCCTGTGGGTCTTCGCCCAAATGGTATTTCCCGATCCATGCCGTTTGGTAGCCTGCTGCCTGCAAGTGCTTTACGAACTGATCTTGATCACTTTCAAATTTACTATCGGAGTTTCTTTTGAAACCATTCTTATGACTGTATTTGCCGGTTAGCAATACCGCCCGGCTGGGGCCGCAAATGGAGTTGGTCACATAAGCATTGGTGAATAAGACACCTTCCTGCGCGATACGGTCAATATTTGGGGTCTTCGCTATCGTGCTTCCATAAGCGCTGATGGCCTGTCGTGTGTGATCATCAGAAATGATGATGACAATATTGGGTGGTTTTTGTTCCTCAGGTTTTGCACATGCAAAAGCTGATATTGCTAAAACCGACCACAGTAAAATCCTGAACATGATCCTTGTATTTAAGTATATAAATTTATTGTTCTAAATCACTTTTATCCAAGCTCATAAGGCTATTCCTGGCTATAGGATATTCCTAAATCATTGGTACGGACCTCCATTAGTTTCTTTGCCAGTTGCTCCTGAAATCCTTCCACTACTTTAGCATATTGAGGGTTTCCTGCAAGGTTATTGAATTGCTGAGGATCGTTTTTCATATCAAAAAGCTCCATTCCTCCACTGGCATCTTCCTTATATTGGATAAACGCCCACTGATCACTTCGCAATAAGAAAAACTCTTGACCTCTCCATTTGGACACCGAAAACGCAGCTTCTCTAATCTGTGCTTTGGGGTTTTCGATGATCGGCACTAAGCTCTTGCCTTGGATTTGATTGGGCAAGGAAAGTCCAGCCAGCTCGGCAATGGTCGGGTATAGGTCTATTAGCTCCGCAAAGGAGGAAGTTACTGCGGCTTGTTGGCCTGGAACTTTGATGATCAAAGGAACCTTTACCGATTCCTCATGCAAGCTTACTTTCATCCAAAAGTCATGCTGCCCCAGATGGAATCCATGGTCTGAGGTGAAGATGACAATCGTATTATCTTCCAGTCCTTCTTCTTTCAGCGTAGCAAGCACCTTTCCTACCTGAGCATCCATATAGGCCACAGAGGCATAATATCCAGCGATGGCCTTTTTTTCCTGATCTTCGGACATCTGCGCATTCACCGAAGTGACATAGTTGATGCCATTGGCAGGGATATCATTCCAGTCTCCCATTACCTTAGGAGGAAGGATCATTTCCTGGTAAGGGTATGCCTCAAAATAGTTGGCAGGAGCCACAAAAGGCACATGAGGCCTTACTAAGCCTACGGCCAAAAAGAAGGGCTTATCTTTATGCTCTTTAATCAATTGGGAAGCTTTTTCGGCAGTCCTGCCATCAGAATGTACCAGGTCATCCCCATCGGCTTTGACGATGGTCATCACATTTCCACCTTTCCGCTCCAGTTCTCCATATGGATTGTTTTGCACCAATTCGGCCTCTCCTTCGGCTTGCCATTCAGGGCCTTGGCTGTTGAATCGCTCCATCCAGGAAGCCTCATCATCCGCTCCATCTGAGCCTTTCTCAATATCGATGGGAACGCCCATATGGTAAATTTTACTTACCCTTGCGGTATAATATCCGTTATTTTTGAATAACTGGGACCAGGTCACTTTATCCGGACCTATATGCTCTCGTCCACTGGTGTACCCAAAAGTCCCCGTGGCATGAGGATAGTACCCCGACATAAAAGAGGCCCTGCTGGGTCCACAAATAGGGAACTGACTGTAAGCCCGATCAAAGCGCATCCCCTCGGTCGCTAGCTTATCAATATTTGGAGTAATTTTTAAAGGATTTCCATAACAACTGACCGCATTGGCAGTAAGGTCATCTGAAATTATAAATAAAACATTATAGGGCTTTTCCCCTTGACCAAATACCGAATAGGATAATAAGGTCAAAAGAAAGCCTAATAGAGGCTTAATGGTCATAAAACTTGCATTTTCATGTATAAAAAACGATAATAACGAAACAACTATATTTCCTTCTTCTAAGGTAACACTCTGTTCAGTAAGGCATCAATTGGCATTGGGATGAAAGTCCTAAAGTTACTGAAAATTCTATAATGAGCCGTTTAAACAAATTTAATAAAAAGACTATAATAAATAATCAATATTTTAAATAATTACCTAAAAGAAAAATGATTTTTTATATAAACCAAATCATTTTCTACGGGACAGCACCAAACATCATTGGTCAAAAATTTCCATTCTTGGTAATATTTACTTAAATTCTACACAGAATGCTAAACAATAAATACTAATGGCTAAGAAAATTCTAATAATCGCAGGTGACTATGTAGAGGACTATGAACTGATGGTTCCTTATCAGGCAATGCTTTCCATTGGATTGGAAGTGGATGTCATGGCACCTAGCAGAAATAAGGGGGACATCATCCCTACCGCTATTCATGACTTCGTTGGCGATCAGACTTATACGGAGCTGCGTGGGCATAATTTTGAAATCAATGTGGACTATAATAAGGTAGATCCTGAAGCTTACGATGCTTTATATCTGCCGGGCGGAAGAGCTCCCGAGTACATACGGCTAAACCAACGCGTCATTGAAATCACACGTCATTTCTTCGATAAGAACAAACCCGTCCTGGCGGTATGCCATGGCATCCAGATACTCACCACCGCGGGCGTGCTCAAAGGCAGGTCACTCACGGCCTATATGGCGGTGGGGCCAGATATAGAACTGGCTGGTGGCACCTGGGAGAATGTCTCTGTGGATGAAGCAGTGGTGGACGGAAACCTCGTCACCTCCCCAGCCTGGCCAGGTCACCCTGCCATGCTAAATGAATTTTACAAACTTCTGGGGATCACCATCTCTCACGGATAAAACCCCTTACGCACAGTATATACCCTATTACAAAGGTATATCCTGTGCTAGTTCTAAACTTTTTGGGAGATAGACGGTTAGGAAGTAAAAGATCAACTGTCGTGAAAATTTTATTAACGGGTGCTACAGGGTATATAGGTAAAAGGTTACTTCCTCAGTTGGTAAGGATGGGGCATCAAGTGGTATGCTGTGTCAGAGACCAAAACCGATTTGAGCCTCCTAGCTCCCTCACGGAGCATATCAGCGTGGTAGAAGTAGATTTTTTGAAGGAAGAAACCCTTGCTAATATCCCTAAGGATATTGATGCTGCCTATTATTTAATTCACTCCATGTCAGGAGCGGATGATTTCTCAGAAATGGAAAAAAAATCTGCGCAGCACTTCCGAAAGAGTCTTGAAGGCAGCAAGGTGCAGCAGGTGATATACCTTGGGGGAATCATCAATAATGAGGTATTGTCTAAGCATCTGCTCAGCCGAAAGGTGGTGGAAGATGAGCTCCGGAAAGGGGACTATCATTTTACTGCCCTGAGAGCGGGAATCATTATTGGCTCAGGTAGTGCCTCCTTTGAGATCATCCGTGATCTGGTGGAGAAACTGCCGCTGATGATAGCTCCCCGCTGGCTCAAGACACGCTGTCAGCCTATCGCCATTCGGGATGTGATGAGCTTCCTCAGCAAATCCCTCTTTCAGGAATCCGCCTATGATTCTCATTTTGATATCGGAGGACCAGATGTATTGACTTATAAGGAAATGCTTTTGGGCTACGCCCAAAATCGTGAGCTAAACCGACACATATGGACGGTCCCGGTGATGACCCCAAAGCTCTCCTCCTATTGGTTATTTTTCGTGACGAGCACCTCCTACAAATTGGCGAGCGCACTCGTGGATAGTATGACGGTAGAGGTAATCTGCCAACCTAATCCACTGGCGAAAAACCTGCAGATAGCCCCCTTAAACTATCAGCAATCCCTGGATGCGGCATTCACCAAGATCGAATCCAACGAGGTGATATCCAGCTGGAAGGACTCCCTGATTAGTGGGCGGTTTGAAAACAATCTTTCTGAATATATCAAAATCCCCACCCATGGCTGTTTTGTGGACCAGCGAAAAACGCCCATCGTCGATGAGGAAAAAGTACTCAATCGCATCTGGGCAATTGGAGGAAGTACAGGATGGTACTATGGCAACCGGCTGTGGAAGATCCGTGGGTTTATGGACAAGATGGTCGGCGGCGTGGGGCTGCGTCGTGGACGTACCCACCCCGGGACAATCCATTCGGGGGATTCAGTAGATTTTTGGCGGGTATTATATGCCAAAAGAGAGGATAAGAGATTACTGCTATATGCTGAAATGAAGGTCCCTGGAGATGCTTGGCTGGAATTTAAGATAGAGGATTCCTGCTTGATCCAGACGGCCACTTTTCGGCCCAAAGGCATCTGGGGAAGGCTGTATTGGTATTCTGTCTATCCCTTTCATGGGCCCATCTTTGGGGGCATGCTACGCAAACTTGCGGATACCAGCAGCAGTTAAATGGGCTCGATTCAGACTCAGTGAGTCATTTATTCCTCCACCTTTCCTTCGAAATGCTTATCACGCTCAAAAGTTTCGATATGCCTGTGCTTTTTACTTTCGTAGATATCTGTTAGCGTAATCATAATCCCTGTCTCCTCCACCGCGCCAAACTCATTATTCATAGCCGTACCGAAGGTCTTCATGCTTGGAGAAAGGTTCATATAGGTATTGATGAGCGGAGGGATATTTTCTCCAAGAGCTCTCACCCGGGAATTCAATTCCTTATACCCTTCCTTATAATCCAGGCCATCGAAGAGCCCTTCAAACTTCGAAATATCAGTTTTATAGCCCAGTCGTTGAATAGGTTCTACCAAATGCTCCTCATCCGGGAAGTAATAATTCATGAAATAAAGGAGTAAATCCCTGGCTTCCGCATTGAAGTGGGGATACATGGTGACTTTTCCAAAGAGGTATTTGACATCGGGGTTTAGCACCACCACCGCACCTAATCCATCCCAAAGATTATCTAGGGAAAAAATCCCCTTGCGATTATCTGTTCTTGGTTGGTATTTTGGCTGCACAAACGATCTTCCCAGCTCAATGGTATGAGGCAGGTACTCTTGCTTAAACTTATCTGTGAACTTAAATAGATGGGCTGTGGAGAGATTTAACTCACCGTGGCTATTGAATCCTGCCGTGCTGCACTTGATCAGGCGGTATCCTGCGATGATCTCTTCCTCCACGGGGTTCCAAGCGACCAATTGATCGTAGCATTTTTCGCAGGTATCATTTTCATCGATATCCAGTGGTAAGCCCGTACCTCCTCCAGCACCTCGGAAGGTAAGTTCTCTCAGCCTCCCAATTTCTTGCATGACATTGGGGGCGTTATGATGATTCACCAGATAGACATGATTGTCTCCATTATTGGTATGTCTAAGGAAACGCTCCTGAGTAAGCTCTTGCTTCAACAGGTCCTTATCTACTGGGGCTATTATCTCTTGCATAAAAACTTTAACTTTCTGTGGCTAAGGAATAAACCATATTTTTCACCTCCTCTGCCCAGTCCTTCTCACTTTTTCCCTCATCAAAATACTGGTAAGATATTGGTTTTCCTATATGTATAGTCACTTTTTTATTCTTTTGGCCAAACATTTCGTCCGCCAAATACATCATTTCAATATTTGCCTTTATCCCCAAAACTTTCCTGATCCTCGCTAGATTATAAAAAAAAGGAGAGTTATTCCCCTCAATATAAACAGGCACCACTCGTTTTTGGTATTTTTTGGCCTTGCTAATAAAGCTCTTTTTCCATTCTAAATCCTTCACTCCGCCTTTTTGCTTCCGGGAAACCAAGCCCGCTGGAAATACCAATACAGCCATCTCGCCCGCGTAGGTCTCCTCTATCAGTTTAGCAGCAGCACGGCCATGGCTGCCATGCTTATTGACAGGGATGAACAATGGTTCGAAGTTTTTGATATTCATCAAAATATCATTCACCAAAAACCTCATATCTGTGCGGTGCTTTCCCAGCTCATGCATGAATACTATGCCGTCCAGCCCTCCCAGGGGATGGTTGGAAGCAAATATCACCGGCTCGTGAATAGGGATATTCTCAGCCCCCTTAAGGTCCACAATAAGGCCAAACTCCTCAATCATCGCATCCACAAAATCCAACCCAAATAGGTGGCCTTTCCGAACCATAATGTCATTCAGCTGATCCTCATGCGCAATCTTACGGATATAATTAAGCACATAACTCGGCATCCAACGATTGAGCCCAGGATTCTTGTCCTTAATAACTTTTTGTATGTCTATAAATTTATTTTGAGGCTCGTCCAAGAACTATAAATTTAAGTTTTTCGCTGTTCTTCCTAACTTCCAAATGACTGATATGCAGAAAAATGAGCGATTATATCCGCGTATTCCTATTGGCATTCTCCAAATTCAAATGGAAGTAAGTCGTTAAAAATACAAAAAAATAGCAATGATACGCCTATATATTACAATATACCTGCCTCCTCTTATCCGATTTTATTCGATATGCCCTTTACGAATTTAGATTTTCACTATTTAAAATAATGGCTTCGAGGCCCTTTCCCCAGCTCCAGTCCCTTACCGTAAGAAGCTTAGCAATAGTAAAATTTCATCCTGCTCGAATCAAGACCTAATCCCGGAATATTTTACTCGATCACCCGAGAAATATGCTTCACCGAGCCCACCATAAAATACCCTAATGCAGGCCTGTCCCCATCAAGCAATTCTATATTGCTGATGGGATTTTGGGGCGGCGGGGTAAATAATCCGCCATCATTATATAATAAACCCAACATACCTTGCAGGTAATCATAAGCACTTTCATTTAGCCGATACACAGACAGCCGTGCTTCGTCCCCCTTTCGGAAAGGGATGGACTCCAGCTCAAAGCCATTCTCAAAGGCCGCTGTGCCAAAAGTGTCATCAAACAGCAAATAATCACTTCGCCCAGTCAGTAAGGTATCATTGCGATTTACCCTTATTCTATAGAAATTGTCCTCCGCAAATGGGATTTTGCCGTGAACTTTGAGGTAATAGCCCTTCGGGCGAAAGGCCCTTTCCTCCTTATACACATAGGACAAGCTGTCTATCTGAGGGGATTCGAGCAGGATTCCTGAGGATCGATAGTGGTTTTGCCCTATCTCCACATGCAGGGAATACCGCCTCCCCGGACGCCCTTCCTCATTAAATACCGGAAGATACGTTTTGGTCTGCTCAGAATATTCAAATCTAATCTTCCGTGCATTTTCTTCATAAATCAAATAAACATTGGCATCAGCAATAGGCCTATAACTCGCCGAATCATAATAGTTTTTGGTCCTGGTAACTCTGACTTGATTATAGATACTATTATTGGTCCATATCCCCTCGATCACGGGCAGCTCGGGACCCTCTCCCACCTCCAGATATACCTCCTCCTGGCAGGACACTAGCCCCAGGATCATCACTATCATTATAATGGTCTTCATGGCCGTCAAAATTCAAAATTATAAGAGATGGAAGGCAAAAAAGTAAACAAGTAGGTCATCACCACCCCAGGCCGCTTGGAATAAATCGGATCACCAGAGGAGGAGGTAAAATTGATATCATTATTTATAATATCAGTAAACTGATAAGAATAGGGGTTCTTACGGCCATAGATATTATAGACACTAAGGCTCCAGCTCCCCTTCCAGCGCTTCCCTTTCTCCTTATCCTTCAGTGTCACCGACACATCCATGCGATGATAATCGGGAAACCGATCCTCGTTTCTTTCCTCAGGATAAAGAGGCAATTGCTGAAAATCAACCACATAGGAGCCCACGGGATAACTTACCGCTTGCCCCGTGGCATATACAAAGGTGGCATTGCCACTGAGCCGCTTAGAAAAATCATGCTGAAGCACCAAGGATACATCGTGAGGCCTATCATAGCGAGGGGCATAAGGCTGGCCAAGGCTAATCCCCGCCACCTGACGGAAAGTCCTCGAATAAGTATATCCCAGCCAGCCGGTCGTTCTGCCTGTATTTTTGCGCAATAGCAATTCTGCACCGTAAGACCAGCCCTTACCTTCAAACACCTCTGCTTCTATCTGATCCGAAAATAACACCTCTCCCCCCTGCCGAACGTCTATCAGGTGCTGGTATTTCTTATAATACGTCTCCACCGACATCTCCCATACGCCTCCCTTGATATCCTTAAACAAGCCTGCGGAAAACTGATCCGCTTGTAAGGGACGTATATATTCCCCCGATAACACCCAGCGATCAATAGGCAGACCTGCGGAGCTATTAGTGGCGACCTGGGTATATTGATAGTTACGATTATAGGAAGCCTTTAGGGATAAGGAGGGGCTGATCGAATAGCGCATGGCAATCCTTGGCTCCAGGCCTTGGTAAAATTTCATCAGTTGCAAGCGCGAGAAATATAAGGTATCGGTGATCGTCTGGGAAGAAGGGTAAACTGAATCCTCATATTGATACTCCACCCCTTGGCCCACACGGGCAAAAAGGCTCCAACGCAACCCCGTCTCCAATTTTAGCTTAGTGCCAAGTTCTGATTCCCCCAACACAAAGAAACTTTGCAATAAGGCATTCCCAGGATTGGTTTCCACAGGTACGAGCGAACTCCCCGGCTGGGTGCTCATCTCCACGGGCCTGAAATGAAATAGCTGACTTTTCATCCCCACTTCGAAGGAATTAGCACTATTAAGGATATAAGACAATGTAGTTTTCACCCCACTTTCCGATAGTAGGTTGTTCCACAAGAAGCCATTGTCATTGTCCATGACCTCCACTTGGTAGCGGTACCGCGAACTGTAAGCATTAAGGTCTAAGTATAAATCAGGCCGCAGCGTACGCTTCCAGTCCGCTGAGCCCACCCAGTTTTTCCAGCCAAAGCCAAAAAGGTTGCCTGCTTGCAGGTAATCGCTTCCGAAATAAGTGGAAAAGGATAATTTATCCCTATCAGAAGGCCTAAAGGTGAATTTTGCACCCAAATCATAGAAGTAGAGTTTATTGCTATTGATGGAGGCATCATTGGACAGCTTTAGGAATAGATCGGCATAGGTCCTTCGTCCCGTAAGCAGGAAGGAGGATTTTTCAGAGAATAAGGGGCCATCTAAGGTGATTTTTGAACTAATATTGCCTATTCCACCTGCGGCGTGGAGCCTATCGGGCCGGCCTTCCTTCATCGTAATGTCCACCACGGAGGAGGCTCGCCCACCGAAGGTCGCAGGAATATTCCCTTTATAGAGGTCCACCTGCTCCAGAGCATCCGGATTAAATACCGAGAAAAACCCAAAGAAATGAGAGGGATTATAGACTGGAGCACCATCCAGCTGAATTAGATTCTGATCTGCGGCTCCCCCTCGTACAAAAAGGCCGGTGGTGCCCTCTCCAGCAGTCTGGATGCCTGGCAGCAGCTGCAGGCTTCGCAGCACATCCACCTCACCAAATAAACTAGGGAGACTTTTAAGTCTTTCCACATCAATGATATTGCGCCCCAAATCTGTGGATTGACTATGAACAAACTGCGATTTTCCTTCCACCACAAACTCCGCGAGGCCTTGAGCAGAAGGAATCATGCGGATAAGCAGCTCTCTTGAGCTATGGGCGGGCACATAAATAATTTGTTTTTGGTACCCGATATAGCTCAGCTCAAGGCTGTCCACGGCGGAAATAGATGGCAATGAGAACCTCCCCTGATCATCGCTCACCACAGCGGTGGAAGGCTGATCTTTCCAGTAGAGGGTAGCGCCAAGCAGCTCAGCACCAGTCAGTACGTCCACCACTTGTCCAGAAATGATCTTTGATTGGCCGCTGGCGAGGGGAGAATTCCCTAACCAGCAAAGAATACCTATCAAAACCAAAACAACCTGCTTCATAAAGGCCTAAATCACTGTTTGTCTTACTTTTTATTCTTTTTGGAACCGCAATATGGGTATTTTGTTTGCAATACTTCCCATTAGTTAGATTAAGATATTGAAAAATCAAATCAGAAAAAACCAGAAGGTATTACCCTATTGCTATTTTTCTCTACAATGAATAATTTAGCTCGGTCTGTTTCGTTTTGATTTAAAATTCCTAATTTCAAGGCATGATTTGGGCATATCCTGACGTAAAATTACTCGTAATCCTAGCCATCGTTTTTGGTGGGCTGTACTTTATCTATCTGTACCGCTTCTGGCGGATCAATAAACAACTGAAAATCAAGAAGCACCGGCTACTCATGAAGATGGGCCTCCGGATCGCCTACTTCATTTTGTTTATGATCGCTATGGCAGGGCCATCGGTGGGCACAGGATTCAAAGAAATAAAGCAAGAAGGCAAGGACATATTTATAGCGATTGACTTATCTCAGTCGATGAATGCAGCGGACATCAGTCCTTCCAGGCTTCAGCGAATTAAATTTGAGTTGAAAAACCTCATTAAGAATTTCGATTCCGATCGTATAGGCTTAATCATCTTTAGTTCTGAGGCCTTCATCCAATGTCCCCTTACTTTTGACCAAAATGTCCTTCAGCTGCATCTCGATGGGTTGAATACCGGCCTTGTACCCAATTATGGTACTGATATTGCAGCTCCCCTGGAGCTAGCTCTTAAAAAATTCAGAACGGATGAAAATCAAGACCCCAAATCAAAATCGATCATCCTCATCAGTGATGGTGAAAACTTTGGTGAAAACCTTAATAGCACCTTGGACCAGCTGAGCGAAGAGGGAATCAAAGTATTCAGCCTGGGGATAGGTACCGAAGGCGGAAGCACAATTCCCAAAGGCAATGGAGTCATCATGGATAATGCCTCCAGCAGCCCGGCGATCAGTAAGCTGAGCACCAGCACGCTCAAGAGGGTGGCAAATGAAACCAATGGACAGTACTTTGAAATCAGTGATCAGGCGCAGGAAATCCCTCAGCTTATCACTTCTATAGAGAAAATAGAAGGTTCCATCACGGGTTCCCGAACCGTGGAAGCCTCGGCAAACAAATATTTCTATTTTCTGCTTGCCGCATTAGGGCTGGCGATATTAGATATGATCTTGCCACTGAGAACCCTGAGTATTTAAGTATTCAAAAACAGAAAAGACGAATGAACAAAGTCATATTGGGTCTAATGCTATTATTACCAGCATCCTGGACTCAGATCAGCAAGAAGAACAGTGCTCTGGATCAGGCGGAAGAAGCCTATAAAAAGGCCGATTATGAAGCCTCCGTCCGCGCTCACCTGGACCTGATCACCAATTACGAGCTGGAAGGTCAGGAAGCCGCTTATGATCTGGCACTAAGCTACCAGCTCAATGGTCAGGAAGAAGAAGCCAAAACAAAGTTCACAGAGTTACTTTCTTCCCCCAATCCACTAATCGCCTCCTCCTCCGCTAACCAACAAGGGGTGATGCTCGGCAGTGAAAAGAAATATAAGGAGGCCTTGGAAGCCTTCAAAACTGCCCTGATCAAAGATCCTACGAATGAAATCGCTCGGTATAACTATGAATTACTAGCCAGATGGCTGGAGAATAACGAGGACCAAAATCAAGAAGAAAACCAAAACGAACAAGACCAGCAGGAACCATCCAACTACGCGAAAAGAATGAAAGCGGAGGCGGACAAACTTGTCGATCAGTTTAAATTTGGCGAGGCCTTTGAGTTAATGAATAAGGCATTGGAAATAGACGAAACTGTTTCTCACTATCAGTCGTTTATCAAAAACCTAGGAGACATCAATGAAATCAATGAGCAATAAATCCGTCATCAAGTACAGCTTAGCCCTTGTGGCCCTGCTATGGACCAGCAGCATAGTTTCAGCGCAGACTGTGGATAGCTATTTTAATCAGGCGGCAAAGCACTATGTGCATAATGACTATAGAAATATGGGTCAGGCTTTGGCCGAAGGCTTACAGAAATACCCTCAGGATCCGAAGCTAAATGCGCTAAAAGACAAGCTGGAGGAAGAACAAGAGAAGCAAGACCAGCAACAAAAAGAAGATCAGAAAAATCAGGATCAGCAGGATCAAGACAAGCAGGATCAGCAAGATCAGCAGCAAGGCGATCAAAAGCAGCAAGACCAGGAGCAGCAGCAAAGCCAGGAGTCCAAGGACGGGGAAGGCGATGAGCAAACTCAGGAAGATGGCGCCGAAAATTCTGAGGAAATGCAGGAAAAGAAGGGTCAAAAATCTCAGGATCAGGATCCCTCCGACCAGAACTCCAATTTAGACAGCGACTTAAGCGAGCGTGAAAAGGCCATGGAAGAACTCAAGCAAAAGCTGCAACAAATGAATATCTCGCCTCAGCAAGCCCAGCAAATCCTCGATGCGATGGATAATGCGGAATTGCAGTATATTCAGCAAACTCGCAAAAAACCCACCAAACGTCCCGACAAAGGCCTTCCCGATTGGTAAGAAGCTTTGCTCCTCTTCCTATTTAGGCAACCATTTCTCCATTATAAGCAGTGAATTTCGGTTCAATTATATAGATGTCATACTTTATCCTGAAAACTTCAGGAGCTAATCGGTATAAATGAAGCGCTGGGAAAGAGCTCTTATTTCTTTTTTATGATCAGCCTTACTCAGCGGCAAATTGCATTGAGCGACTGGTAGGGATATTTTAAGGGTAATTATAGTGCGGAAAATATAAATGGAAGGAGAACATCCCCATCATTAATCCCTCATAGCAGGGAGCTCTACCCCGGAGCCTCACCCCCAAAACATTCCCATACGAAGTGGCGGCTTAACCTTCTAACTTTTGAGGGAATCCAGCGTGCAAAATTGGGTGTCCTTGATTTATAGTTTTATATTTATAAGTGTATCCTCTAGGAATGGCTGTGATCAGCACCTCCCTATTCAGCTTTGATCATTTACAGGCTGGATTTGGAGCAAACCTGAGGAAAAAAACCAATGATTTCAACCATTAAACTATAAGCCCAAATGAAAGAAGTATGCATCTTATCACTTACCAGAACCCCAATGGGGAGTTTTGGAGGAGTATTAGCAGGATTATCGGCAACTAAACTAGGCAGCATCGCGATAGGTGGCGCACTCAGCAAAGCGGGTATAAGTGCGGATCAAATCGAGGAGGTATTTATGGGCAATGTATTGTCCGCCAATCTCGGTCAGGCACCAGCCCGACAAGCCGCCCTAGGTGCGGGACTGGGACATCAGGTTCCCTGCACCACCATCAATAAAGTATGTGCCTCAGGCATGAAGGCGGCCACGATAGCAGCCCAGAGCATCATGATTGGTCAAAATGAATTGGTCTTAGCAGGAGGAATGGAAAGCATGTCCAATGTGCCATTCTATATCCCAAAGGCAAGATTTGGTTATAAATATGGCAATGGGGCGCTCGTGGATGGCCTGGCTCATGATGGCTTACATGAGGTATATAACGACTTCCCCATGGGCAACTGTGCGGATAATACCGCTGAAAAAATGAATATTAGCCGGGAGGCTCAGGATCAGTATGCGATTCAGTCTTACCAAAGGGCCGCAGAGGCTTGGAAAAGTGGTGCCTTTGCTCCGGAAATCACCCCTGTGGAAGTGGTGGGCAGGAAGGGTGAGCTAAGTAGCATCTCGGAAGATGAGGAATATGCGAAGGTGTTATTTGAAAAAATCCCTGGCCTTCGTCCAGTTTTCAGTAAAACAGGCACCGTCACTGCCGCCAATGCCTCCACCATGAATGATGGTGCTGCCGCTATGGTTTTGGCATCGGTGGACAAGGCAAGGGAATTGGGGCTTAAACCTGTGGCCAAAATAATCGCCTTTGCAGACGCTGCCACGGACCCTTTATGGTTTACCACTGCCCCTTCTCTGGCGATCCCCAAAGCCCTTAAAAATGCTGGGCTAACGATGGCTGATATAGATTATTTTGAAATCAATGAGGCCTTTGCGGCGGTGGCTATCGCCAATCAGATGGAGCTGAACATCCCCGCAGACCGCCTCAATATCTTCGGAGGAGCCGTGGCACTTGGCCATCCGCTGGGTGCCTCAGGTGCGCGCATCATGGCCACCCTTTCCAATATTCTGATCCAACGCGGCGGCAGATATGGCCTTGCGGCAATCTGCAACGGAGGAGGTGGTGCATCCGCCATCATCATCGAAAACCTTAGCCATTAAGATAAGTAAACACCCTGCATGAACAAATCCCTATTAACAGGCCTGCTCCTTATTCTCCTATCGATCACCGGAAAGGCACAGCAGATCATCACCTACCATGATGAGGAGGAGCAAAAGATCTTTGAGAAATATGACAGCAAGAATGGTTTAAAAGAAGGCCTTTACGAACAGTTTACAGAGGAAGGAAACCTCAGACTAAGGGGACAATTCAAAGCAGGATACCGCGAGGGGAAATTCGTGGAGTTCTTCCCAAATGGCACCGACACCTTACGGGTAGTCCATTATGTGGATGGCTTAAGAGAGGGGCCGAGTCTCAGTTTTAGCGAAAATGGAAATATCCTTCAAAGCGCAAATTTCCTTCAGAATAAATTGGAAGGAAAGGTGCTTAATTATTACCCGGAAGGCAGTCTCCATTCAGAGGTGATGATGCAGGCAGGAAAGCCTTCGGGCGAGCATCTCATCTACTTTCCTTCTGGGCAGGTCCAATCCAGAACGCATTATTCCATGGGTCAAAAAGAAGGTCTCCTGGAAACCTACTATGAAGATGGCCAGCTAAAAGCCTCCGAAAACTACCGTCAAGGTCAATTGCACGGGGAGCTAAGGACCTACTATCCTGATGGAACGTTAAAAGAGAGCTCCATCTATCGAGAGGGGGTGCAAAATGGCCCAAACAATCGCTTCCATGCGGATGGCAGCCCTGCCAGAACGGCCAGATTTAATAATGGCCAGCCTGATGGAGAGATCATTGTATATTTCCCTTCGGGCAAAATTCAGGAAAAAGTAAGCTATAAAAATGGTAATCCAATAGGCGATCAGCTGCTGTATTATCCTTCCGGGGCACGATCAGAGCTGATCCGCTATATAAACAAGGGCCAAAGGCAGATGCATGAATTCTATCATGAAAATGGTCAACTGTATAAAAAGGTGATGTTTGACAATGACCTTCCTGAGGGGCAGGTGCTCGTATATGATTCACTGGGAACCAAAACCGAGCTCATCCCCTACCATTTGGGACTACTGGAGGGCACCCTTATTCGTTTTAATGCGGAGGGAAAAGAGGTTTTGCAGCAAGACTATTATAATAATTTGAAAGATGGAAAGGAGATCCAACTGGATGAGGATGGCAATATTCGCCAGATCACCACGTTTTTTAAAGGAAAAAAAGCGGGAGAGTTTAAAACTTTTGGAAGCGATGGGCGGTTGTTAACGGAAGGTTTTTACAAAAATGGCTTTAAAGCAGGGCAATGGAATTATTATTCCGCAGAAGGAGAGCTATCAAAAACAGAAAAATATGATAACTGGGGGCAATTAATTGAATAATTTTTCAGAAAATGAAAGGTTAAAATCCAGCAGTCTCCTATTTTTGCTATTTATTAATAAAGGAATAAAATCATGGGCCCCGAAAGGACCAGCCCCTCATTCACCTTAAGCGATACCAACATCATGAATACGGCCATTAAAGAGACCAATTTTGAATTCCCCAAACAAACGGGATTTTATAAAGGAAAGGTAAGAGATGTATATATGTTTGAAGAGCAGATAGCGGTGGTCGCTTCAGATAGAATTTCTGCTTTTGATGTAGTATTGCCACTTCCTATTCCTTACAAGGGGCAGGTGCTCAATCAGATAGCGGCCAAATTCCTAAAAGCCACCTCCGACATCGTCCCAAACTGGGTGACCTCCACCCCGGATGCCAATGTAACTGTGGGCAAAAAATGTGAGCCTTTTAAGGTAGAGATGGTCATCAGAGGCTATTTGGCCGGTCATGCTTGGAGAGAATACAGAGAAGGAAAGCGCAGCATCTGCGGGGTATCCCTTCCCGAAGGGCTCAAGGAAAATGATAAGCTTCCCCAGCCTATCATCACTCCCACCACCAAAGCGGATCATGGGCACGATGAAGATATCAGCCGTGAAGACATCCTTGCCAAAGGCATTGTAAGCCTGGAGGACTATGAGGTTTTGGAGAAATATACCCATGCTTTATTTCAGCGAGGTACAGAGATGGCAGCTGACAAAGGCCTGATCCTGGTGGACACCAAGTACGAGTTTGGCAAATATAAAGAGGAGATATTGCTAATAGATGAGGTGCATACGCCGGATTCTTCGAGGTACTTCTACGCAGACAGCTATGAAGAAAATCAAGAAGCAGGACTGCCTCAAAAGCAACTTTCCAAAGAATTTGTACGTCAGTGGTTGATTGCTAATAGCTTCCAAGGGAAGGACGGTCAGAAAGTCCCTAATATGCCCAATAAAATTGTAAAAGATATTTCTGAAAGGTATATTGAACTCTATGAGAAAATAACCGGGGAGGAATTTGTAAAAGCTGATACCACGCAGCTGATGGAGCGAATCAAGAGCTCTATCGAACAGGAGATAAAATAATAACAGCACTAAACCAAGCAGCCAAAGCTGCCAAACGAACAAACAAAAATGAAATACGCAGTTGATAAAAAAGAACAATACGTCATCTTCACCCTTCAGGAGGAAAAATTAGACTCTCCTCTATCGCCGGTGCTGAAGTCTGAGCTTCTTACCGTGCATGCTGAAGGATACCAAAACCTGGTATTGGACATGAGCCATGTAAAATACGCTGATTCCAGTGGATTAAGTGCCCTGCTTGTTGGCCACCGTTCCTTCAGTGAGGACGGGGGGATATTCATCATTGCTAATCCTCAGGAACATGTAAGCAAGTTGATCAAAATCTCTATGCTGGACAAGGTGCTCAATATCGCTGACTCGATTGAGGGGGCTGCCGATGCCATCTTCATTCATGAAATCGACGGTAGCAAAGAAGAAAATTAAGTTTGGAATTTACCGTCACCATTTTAGGTTCTAACTCCGCTGTCCCTGCCCACGACAGAAACCAGACTTCCCAAATCATCACGATGGGAAGCCAAGCCTTGATGGTGGACTGTGGCGAAGCCACCCAAATCCAGATGCAACGATATAAGGTGAAGTCCACGCGGATCAACCATATATTTATATCCCATTTGCATGGAGATCACTACCTTGGGCTCATGGGAGTGATCTCCACTTTTCACCTCAACAAAAGACTCAACCCGCTCACCATTTATGGACCAAAAGGGCTGGATGAAATTATCACTACGCACCTTAAGTATGGAAATACCAAGCTTTGCTATCCCCTGAAGTTTGTCCATACCAATCCGGAAGAGCAGGAACTGCTTTTAGAAACCAAGAATTTCAAGGTGCATAGCTTTCCCCTCAAGCACCGACTGCCTTGCACAGGCTTCAAATTTGAGCAAAAACCCGGTTTACGGCGATTTATAAAGGAAAAATTGCAAGAAACACCGCTGAGCATCCCTATTATCAATGTATTGAAAAATGGGAAGGACTATACCGATATGGAAGGAAAGGTCTATCGTGCTGAGGAATTTACGGCCGCTCCCCTACCTATTAAGAGGTATGCATTCTGCTCGGATACCATTTTTGATCAGGACTTGATCCCTTACGTCAAGGGCGTGGACCTGCTGTATCACGAGGCCACATTTATGGAAACAGAAGCAGAAAGAGCCAGCGAGACCTTCCACTCTACCGCCAAGCAGGCAGCCACCATCGCCCAAGCAGCAGGAGCTAAATCCTTGCTTTTGGGACATTATAGCACGCGATATATAGAGTTGGATGGCTTACTTATGGAGGCCGAAGGGGTATTTTCCAATAGCCGACTAAGTATAGAAGGCCAAACGTACCGGGTGTAGGCCATGAAAAACAAAGAGGAGGATCGTTTTCAGCAGAAGAAAACCAATTTATTCATAATCCTAAGCGGTATTTTCCTTACCAATGCCATCTTAGCAGAGATCATCGGAGTAAAAATCTTCTCTGGTGAAGGTACCTTGGGTATTCCTCCTGCCAACTGGACGTTCTTTGGTGAATATGTCCTGGACTTTAACCTAACTGCCGGGGCAGTCATCTGGCCGGTGGTTTTCATCACTACCGACATCATCAATGAATATTTTGGAAAGAAAGGAGTGCGGAAAATTAGCTTTTTGACGGCTGGTTTTATCGCTTATAGCTTTGTCTTTATCGCAATTGTTACCGCCTTGCCTCCCGCACAGTTTTGGCTGGATGTCAATGCCACCGACCCGGAAGGCAATGCCTTCGATATAGAGTATGCCTTTGATGTTATCTTTCGACAAGGTCTGGGCATTATTATCGGCTCCCTCACCGCCTTTTTATTAGGTCAGCTGATTGACGTGTATGTATTTCAACAATTAAGAAAAATCACGGGCCATAAGATGATTTGGCTGCGAGCTACCGGATCCACCCTCGTCTCCCAGTTTATCGACTCCTTTGTGGTACTGGGAATCGCTTTTTATGTATTCGGAAACTGGTCCATAGATCAGTTAGTCGCCGTGGGCATTATCAATTATATCTATAAATTCTCGGTGGCCATACTTCTTACCCCTCTGCTCTATCTAGGTCATAAACTGATAGACAACTATCTCGGTAAGGAATTCGCAGCGAGAATGGCTGAGGAAGCTGCCGGAAATACCGCCATTAGCTAGATACTTTACCGATCCCATTACTTTGGCGTTTAGCCCGCTTTTTTCGGGTATAAAAGAGGCTCATAATTCACCTTTATTACTTAATTTTCGCTTCATATTGAAGAGGTTTTCTCCTCTTGATTTTTCATAATAATATTTGTTGAGATTTACTATTATGAAGGTAATTGCAGGAAACCTCTTCTCCAATTCCTGCATTTTATGATATTAGGGTATCTGTAGGGATAGAAATCCTCACTTCCAGCGTTTTTTTTTTGATTTATTAGGGTCAAATAAATTTATCCTTAAAATCCTAAAATGCCCTCTGAGGAAAGCTACTACCTTCACTAATGCCTCTTATCTAACCCTTAGAGGATCAATAATATGACCTTGAGCAGTACTTTATGGATATAACTTTACTCTCAGCCTTCCTGAAAGGGAAGCTGCTTATACTATTTCAGGAGATTTTGTCGGAATTTGCCGCTATTTACCATCCAGTAAGGAGATGAATGATAAATAGAGGTAGGCTATAAATGAAATCAGCTAATCGCTATTCTATTTTTTGCCTTGCGGCCAGCTGCTGGGCGATAATACTTCCGGCCACCAGCTGAAGGGCATGATAAAGCATCAGTGGAAGCAAAATCACCCCGAAGGTCACCGGATCAGGGAAAAGCACTTTTCCCATAGCTGCGCCTTGGATCAGGGATTTTTTGGAACCGCAAAATAGCACTGTGATCTGATCCTCCCGATTGAATCCAAGCAGCTTGCCCATGCCAAACATCAAAGCAGCCATCATCACAAATAATAAGGCCATGCTGGCTCCCAGACCTATCAGGAATGCCCAACTTCTGCCTTCAAACATTCCCCGGGCTACTGCCGCAGAAAATGCCGAAAACACAATCATCAGGATGATACTTTGGTCCATATATTTCAGCGTCGTGCTGTACTTATTGACAAAAGGCCCCAGGACCCGGTGCAAAAGAAATCCTGCTACCACAGGGAATAAAACCTGCAAGCTTAGCTGCCAGAAAGTACTTAGCAAGTCAAAAGACAATTCGCTACCTTCCAAAAACAACTCCATCCAGATCGGGGTGATAAATATCCCTACGATGCTAGAAATACTGGCGTTGAAAATGGCTGCGGGTACATTCCCTCCTGCTATGGACACCATCACCACAGAGGCGGACACCGTGGAGGGCAATGCCGACAGGTAAAAAGCACCTAGCCAAATAGGGTCATCACCAGCACCAAATAGGGCCTGAACCAATAGGACAATAACCGGGAAAACTAAAAAAGTGGTGCTCTGGATCAAGAGATGCAATTTCCAATTGCCCAATCCACTTCGCAGCTTTACCGGATCCATCTTCACCCCATAGAAGAAGAAAATCAGAGAAACTCCATAATGAGTAATCACTTTAAATGGGATGATACTGTCTTCGGCGCCCCATTCAGGGAAAATATTTGCCAATAAAATTGTCCCTATAAGGGCCAGAAAGAAGCCGTTTAGGCCTGCTCTGGAAAGAATATTTTTCAACTGACCCATGGCCTTATTTCTTTATTCGTCGGAAATTGTCACATAATACCGCAGTAGCTGTGGCGACATTCAATGATTCTGCTCCTCCAAAGCTAGGGATGGTGACTTTTTTGGTCACCAAAGGCTCCAACTCTGCGGAGATGCCTTGGGACTCATTTCCCATGAGCAAAATTCCCGTAGGCTCAAAACTCGCCGTATGCACGGATTCCCCGTCCAGGTAGGCCCCAAAAATGGGAGCCGACTGAGTCTTCAGGTATTCCTCCAGAGGGGCGTAGAAAAACTGCACTCTGGAAAAAGAGCCCATACTTGCATTAAGCACTTTGGGATTGTAAAAATCGGCGGACTGGCTAGAGAAAACCATTTTGCTGATTCCATACCAATCAGCAATTCTAATGATGGTCCCCATATTGCCTGGATCACGGATATCATCCAATGCCAGCACCAGCTCCTCAGTCCCCACCTCAAAAGGACGCTCTTCTTTGAGCTCTGCAACAGCAAGTGCTGCATCATTGGTCAGGAAGGTCCCTGCGGCAGCGAGCTCCTTAGGGCTGGCTTCCAAAATCTCCACATCCAGCTGACTCATCAGGCCATGATGCTCAGAAATATATTTTTCTGTTGCCAAGAGATGAGTAACTTTGAAATCTGATTTCAAAATTTCCGTTACATTCTTGGATCCTTCCACGAAAAAAGCCCTTTCGAGCTTACGGAATTTTTTCTGTTGCAAGGATTTAATAAACTTAAGCGTATTTTTGCTGATCATTAAGGTGCATTATTGTGATTAATATCAAATATATAAACTTTCTTCTTGCTATTCTTTTGCTGACCTCATGTTCTTTGACACGAGGCCTGGAGGAAGAGGAATATCTTATCTATGATGTGGACCTAAAAGGCGTAAAAAAAGCCAATGAAGTCAAAGTAAAGCAGCTCGTTAAGCAATATCCGAACACCCGAATTCCCGTATTAAATTTCTCCCCAGGGGTATTTATTTATAATATGGGTGAATCAAGTTTTGATAGCGCCAAGCTGACCAATAAGATCAACCATTATACACAAAAGCAAAACGAGCTCGCAGAAGAACTGGACCAAAATCCCACCAATAAAAAGGCTGAACGAAAATTATATAAGTATAATAACCGAATAGAAAGTATTAAACGCAAGCTGGATTATGGCAATTGGTTTATGCGAACAGGCAATCCAAAGAGCATATTGGACAGCGCTAAAACCGCCTCCACCGAATTGGAAATTCAGAATTATTTGGTAAATCATGGCTTCTTTGATGCGACTATTTCTACCTCCATCAAGAAGGAAAAGAAAAAGGCCTATATCACCTATACTGTGGAGGAAAACAGTCCCTACCTCGTAGATAGTGTCTATACCAAATCCAGTGACGAGGGCATCAGTGACTTTCTCGTGCAGCGATCCAAAAGCAGCAATCTTAAAAGTGGAAGACCTTATAATCAGGACAACCTCACCCAGGAAAGACAGCGGCTAGAGGATCTCCTCAAAGATTCGGGGTATTATACCTTTTCCAAGTCCTATATCAGCTATAATGTCTATAAGGACACGGTGGACAAAAACGTGGTAATCGAGCAGCTCATTCGTAATCCCAGCTATACCAATGAGCATAAGGTCTATACTATTGATTCGGTGATATTCCATATCAGCACCCCCACGGAGGTGATTCAGGACAAGAGTTTCCAAAGACAATACGGGGACATCACCTACCTGATGTATCAAAACCGCTATTCGGAAAAAATCATAGACTCGCGGGTATTTATCCAAAAGGGCAGCAAATACAGCAAAACCGCTGTGCTGGAAACGCAAAGACAATTGGCCAATTTGGATATATTCAGATTTATAAATATCTCCTTTGACACCACCGGCAATCAAATAACAACGCGGATCTTCACCCAGCCAAACGAAAAATACCAAATCACTAACCAGCTGGGAGCAAGCATTACCGAACAGCTTCCAGGCCCCTTCTTTTCCCATTCACTGCGAAACCGCAACCTCTTCCGAGGTTTGGAAATCTTTGAATTTAATTTTCGTGCAGGTCTCGAAGGGGTCGCCTCCGCCACCACTGCCGGAGGAGTCTATCGAAGCCGGGAACTCAGCACCTCAGCCTCCATAATTTACCCCCAATTCCTTTTGCCCTTTAGCAAGCAAGGCCTAAAAAGGTACGGGAAATATAACCCACGCACGAGAACCCTGATCGGGTATAATTACGTCAACCGCCCTGAATATATCAGGGAAGGTTTTAATACAGTTTTGGCCTATAACTGGGCCACCACCAATCAGCGTCAGCAGTACACGATCAGTCTGCTAGATGCCAACCTCATCCGGTCCAATCTGGATCCTGCCTTTGAGGAACGCTTAGTGGAGCTCCAAGAACAAGGGAATAACCTGATCAACTCATTCCAATCTTCCTATGTCAGCAGTATTTCTGGCCAGGTCATTATCAATTTTAACCAATATGGCTTATGGCAAAGAGATCGCTCATCGCTATGGCGCTTATATTTCGAAAGTGGGGGAACCAGTTTCAACTTAATCAATGCCGATTATTTTAAGGATAGGAGTTTGCAATATTTCCAATACCTCAAATTCCAATCAGACTTCCGCAGGTATATTCCATTGAGCAGAAAGACCACCTTCGCCTACCGGATCAATGCGGGCCTGGCCATCCCTTACGGTATTAGTGAAGGCGTACTGCCTTACGAAAAGTACTTTTTTGCGGGTGGAAGCACGAGTATTCGAGCTTGGAAGCCCCGCCGACTGGGACCGGGAACTTATACGCCACAGACAGATGAAGAGGGAAATTTTGACTATAGGTACGAGCAGCCTGGAGACATCCTAATAGAGGGGATGTTTGAGCTTAGGAGGAAGTTATTTGGCTATTTTGATGGGGTGTTTTTTGTGGATGCAGGGAATACTTGGACCCTCAGATATGACCCCACGCGACCTGGCTCGCAGTTTAAGGCTGGCACCTTTGTGAACGGCATCGCGGTGGGCACAGGCTTGGGGATCCGCATGGATTTTGATTTCCTGGTGCTTCGTCTGGATATGGGCATCAAGGCTGTGGATCCTGCTCAGCCTGAAGGGGAGCGATTCGTGTTGGACAATCTCTCCTTCCGTAGCCCTTTAGGAGACAAGGGCCAGACCGTATTTAATATTGGTATTGGTTATCCTTTCTAATGAAGCCCTCCCCCATTTTCCTAAATTCCTGATAGACAATCGCTCAGGCAGCCTTATGCGGTTTACCTTCCGAAACATGACAAAAATCATGGTCCATTTACAGGCTATTAACCTTTTATAAATTCAGATATCCGTATTATTTCCCGTAATTTTAGGCTAACAAAATAAACCAAAATTATGGCAGGATCAATCACCAAAGAGCAGATAGCAGAAGATTTCAAAAGGATTCAAGATCATATTTGTGAGCAACTGACCCAGGCAGATGGAGCGGGACATTTTGCTGAGGACTTATGGACCCGGGATTCTGGCGGAGGTGGTAGAACTCGTATTTTTCAGTCTGGAAAGATTATCGCCAAGGGAGGCGTGGCTTTTTCGGCTGTACACGGCCCCACCCCTGAGAAGATTCTCAAAAAGCTAAAGCTGGAGCAGGCTGATTTTTTTGCCACGGGAGTATCCATTGTCATCCACCCGCACAGCCCGATGGTGCCTATAATCCATATGAATATCCGCTATTTTGAGATGAGCAATGGCACCTATTGGTTCGGCGGCGGGATAGACCTCACCCCTCATTATGTGGACGAGGAGGATGCCAGCTATTTCCATCAGCAGCTGAAAGGACTCTGTGATCAATATAATGAGAACTATTATACCAAATTCAAAAGCTGGGCGGATGATTACTTCTATATCCCCCATCGTGAGGAGACACGCGGGATTGGAGGTATATTTTTTGATCGGCTGACCGCCAATGAAGAGAATAGTTTCGAGTCAATATTCGAATTTGTAAAAGCAGTGGGGATGCTCTTCCCAGACATTTATACCCATTATATGGCCAAAAACAAAGCTCTGCCTTATACCGAGCAGGAACAAAAATGGCAGGCTTTACGTAGAGGCAGGTATGTCGAATTCAACCTGGTGTGGGATGCCGGAACCAAATTTGGACTAGATACCAATGGGCGTACGGAGAGCATTCTGATGAGTATGCCACCACAAGCCAATTGGGAATACATGCATCAGCCAGCAATAGGATCAAAAGAAGCTCAAACCTTGGCCTTGCTTAAAAAAGGTATTAATTGGATAAAAGAAGAATAGCGTGATAGAAACGATTAAAGATTTAGATGAAAAGTTATTTATACTCCTAAATTCATTTCATCAAGATTGGTTGGATGAGGTGATGTATGCGATTTCCGGCACGGCTTTATGGCTTCCCTTATATGCATTATTGGCTTATTTCATTATCAAAACTCAGGGAAAAGCAAGTATATGGGTATTTATTGGGATTGCATTGGCCATCCTATTTAGTGATCAGACCACTTCCGGGCTGATGAAGCCCTACTTCGAAAGGCTGCGTCCCTGCCATGACCTGCGCTGGGACAGTATCATGCATAATTACCGCCATTGTGGTGGCATGTATGGTTTTGCCTCCTCTCATGCCTCCAATACTTTCTCCCTCGCCACCTTTATGAACCTGGCCTTTAGAGGGAATAATCGCTATTTAAAATGGCTGTTTCCATGGGCCATTATCGTATCCTATTCCAGAATATATTTAGGTGTCCACTATCCCGCGGATGTATTTGTGGGGGCTACTGTGGGGATCTTAGCTGGTTTTGCCGCCTATTGGGTGGCCTTCAGGCTTCAGGAACTAGTCACTAAACAAGTGCTAGGGCAAGACCAGTAAAATGAGCATATCCCTAAAAGTGGAACCTGAGGCGGCCATTTTTAGGGATTTTTTTTTATTGATAGCCTTTTATCATTCTTTGGATATACTTCCCCACAATATCAAATTCCAGATTGACCTTATCCCCTTCCTGAAGTTGATGAAAATTGGTATGCTCATAAGTATAGGGTATAATGGCCACGGAGAAGCCCCCCTCGATGCTATTGAAGCAGGTCAGGCTGGTGCCATTCAGGGTGATGGATCCTTTCTCGACGGTTATATTCCCTATGCTGGGCTCATAGATGATATCGAATATCCAGCTTCCGTCCTTATTTTCTATTTTCTTTACGGAGCCCACCTGATCCACATGTCCTTGGACGATATGTCCATCAAATCGGCCATTGGCAGGCATGCAGCGCTCCAGGTTGATTTTGCTGCCTTCTTTCCAGCTCTCAAGGTTGGTTTTTTGCAGGGTTTCGTCAATGGCGGTGACGGTATAGCTATCCTCTGCGATCTTCACCACCGTGAGGCACACGCCATTATGGGCCACAGATTGATCGATTTTTAGCTCCTGGCTGAGGCTAGACTGTATATCAAAATGAATATTACTGCCCTCACGGGCAATGCCAAGCACCTTGCCCACTGATTCTACAATTCCGGTAAACATATTGAATTACTATATTATTATTTAAAGATCAAGCAATCAGGCAATAAGTAAAAATTGCCCAACAATGATTAAAATTAAGCGATTTTATCCATTAACTTAGCATTGGAAGCAAAAAGTTCAGATCGTCGATATGATTAAGTTAGAGGATAGCTATTCTCATAAAGGCCAGCGTAAAGCACTGGTCAGGACCCTCAAAAAGAAGGGAATAATGGATGAAAGAGTCCTGGAGGCTATAGGTCTTCTGCCAAGGCATTTTTTCTTTGATAGTGCCTTGCATTCTCATGCTTATGAGGACAAGGCCTTCCCAATTGGGGAGGGACAGACCATTTCTCAGCCTTTTACTGTGGCCTTTCAGACCGAATTGCTCTCCATTCATCCAGGGGATAAGGTATTAGAAATAGGCACTGGATCGGGCTATCAGGCGACTATTCTGCATATGCTTGGGGCCGAGGTACATACGATAGAGTATAACCTTAAGCTCTACCAAAGGACAAAGAAATTCCTTCCCCGCTTGGGTATAAAACCGCATTTTTATCATGGTGATGGCTCGCTAGGAATTGCAGAAAAGGCTCCTTTCGATAAGATAATCGTAACTGCCGGGGCGCCAGTAGTCCCAAAAAGCCTGCTGAAGCAACTCAAAGTAGGCGGAATTCTGGTGATACCTGTGGGAGATATGAAAAGCCAAAAGATGATGAAGCTGGTAAAAAAAACCAGCAAGCAGATCATTCAGGAATCCTATGATCAGTTTGCTTTTGTACCGCTACTGGGTAATGAAGGCTGGGGATAATCGAAATATTATTTTAAATAACGGGATAAGAATATTGTTTTTAAGTAAAAATATTTTGTATTTTCGTAAAAAATGTGATTTAAATGGCTAAAACGAAAAAAGTACAAGAATCTGAGGTCATCATGACCGAAATGGTCCTTCCCAACGATACCAATACCTTAAACAATCTGATGGGAGGAAAACTCATGCATTGGCTGGACATTGTGGGGGCAATAGCCGCTCAGAAGCACTCCAATCGCATTGTGGTGACCGCCTCAGCAGACAGTATTTCATTTCAGCACCCTATCCATCTGGGCAATGTGGTGACCCTAAAAGCTCAGGTTACCCGGTCTTTTAATAGCTCTATGGAGGTCTATATTGAGGTGTGGGCGGAGGATATCCCCGCAAATAGCAAAACCAAAACTCACCGTGCATTTTTTACCTATGTTGCCGTGGATCAAAATGGGCGACCTATCGAAGTTCCTAAACTCGAACCCGGAACCGAAGAAGAAATTGAGCTGTTTGATGGCGCCCTAAGAAGACGTCAGCTCCGCCTGGTGCTATCCAAAAGAATGGACCCAAAAGATGCAGTCGAACTCAAGTCTATCTTTGGCCTGACAGAAGTCATTGAGCCTAAGAAATAAAGATTTTCAAGGAATATAAGTTTTATTTTCACAACTAGAACTTATCCCCTTTCCCAACTCCGGCAGATCACATAGGCTGATCGATCGGAGTTTTTTTGTGCCTTTTTTTCCTACACAAAGAATATAAAAAAGTATTTCAAATCCCCTAGCTTAGTTCATGACAAACACTTGTTTCCAGGGATAATTTTCCCGATTTTAGCCACATGGAAGAACTGGATCTTGATAAACTCGGATTATTCATGGAGGAGGATGTATTTCTGATTCCCGAAGATGTCAACGAAATTAAACTAGCTCAAAAATTTAAGGATTATGACTCCCCTATTGCCGAAGTAGCTGCCACAGTTGAAGAACCCACCCCACTTCCTCAGTCAAACAGTGAAGCCTCCGCTAGCGAGGAACCGATAGAGTATGAAGGGGATTTTGAGAAACGATTATTGGTGCTTTATCAGGGAGCGAGTCTGGCAGAGGATACCAAGGGTTTCCTGCTGAAAATCCTCCAGGCAGTCTCTCATAACCTTAAGGATATCGCGCTGGTATCATCCAGTCAAATCTCCACGCTTCCTCCCAATTGCATTTCGCATCTTGGACCTCATAAGGTCATTGTATTTGGCAATTTAAGTCATCCTATTATTCAGCTTAAAGAGCATGACTATGAAATAAAGTCCAATGAGGGCACGGAATATCTCTTTGCTGATGACCTTGGATTGATATTTGGTGACGACAAGCTCAAGCGAAAATTATGGACCAGCCTTCAAGCTTTCTTTAATATCAAAAAGTAAAATTATAATCTAACTAACCCTTTTTCCGTCTGTGCCAGTCGGCTGGACAGGGGAAATGGTCTTAACTGGCAGCTAAGCAGCCGAGTAAATTCACGTATGGATACATCCGAAAAATTAACTATTCTTAAGCGATTTAGAATCATCAGCATTGCCGAAGGCATCTCATTTTTACTCCTGCTATTTGTCGCCATGCCTATGAAATACACCATGGATATGCCATTGGCGGTAACCTATACTGGCTGGGTGCATGGGGCATTATTTGTACTTTATATGTATATGGTATTCCCTACCCGGCGCGCTTTGGGATGGACGGTGAGAAGGACTCTGTTTGCGATGGTCGCCTCCGTTTTGCCATTTGGCCCGTTTTTATTTGATAGAAAGCTGAAAGAACAAGAGCGTGCACTAAAGGCTGTAGCCTAAATCCCAGCTAATGATCGATCGAAAAAAGGAAATATATCCCATCAGCATTCCCCTGCGAAAGCACCTCATCAAATACGGTCGAGAGGTGGATATTCCTGTGCATTATAAGGAGCTGCTGAGATTCATTAGCTCCATTTCGCTCTATGACTCCAAGGGTAAAGATACTCTCTGGGAAACGGTCTTCTATAATGAGCAAGACCGTGCGGATATCCACTATAACCTTAAAAAAATCTATGCAATCCTTAAGGCCGAAGGGGATATGAGCGTCATGGAACACTTATATGTGGATCGGGTGGACCTCTGTACTTATGGAAATACTCAGCCGTTTCGGGTGAGGATAGTCAACAGGATCAATGATAATTTCGATTATTTCTACGTGAAACTAGCCGATGCATCACGTGTGTATGGCTTGGAGCTGGAGCACCTCCTTTCCCCCAACCGCATCAGCTACCTGGTCTATAAAAACACACTGATCGAAGAGCATATTGCTGGTATTCCCGGGGAGCAATTTATGCGACAGCACCTCGACATGCCCATGCAGAACCCCATACGGATCTGTAAAGAATTTGTAAAATTCAATGAACGCTGTTTTGTACGCTTATTAGGAGATATGCATTCAAGTAATTTTGTGGTGGATGTGACTCCTGATTTTGAGGAAACGCACTATAGGATAAGAGCGATCGATTTTGACCAACAATCCTATGAGGGCAAAAAATCGGTTTACCTTCCCCAGTATTTTAAGCAAAATAATATCCTCATCCAGCTGGGAATGAAACATATCACCCCTGAGTCCATGGCCCAATACCAGAAAGAAGAAAGGGCCCTGATTGCCTTTAGACTCAAGACTTCCACCTCTGAGATCGAAGATATCCTTCACTGTATGGAAAAAGATACGATCTCCACCCCCGCTAATATTAGCAGCCTAAAACAAGATCTTGCGAAACACTATAAAACTTCGACCTTTCTGGACTGCCGTAATATGGGAGAAATCCTAAGAATGAGTCTCCGTCAAGTGCTGAAGAAATAATAAATACCCTCTCCCATTTATCCTTTGATCAGTCTCCCTTTTGGTACCAATTTTTATTTCAGGTCAGGTCTAAGCAAGCCTCAATACTCTAATCTTATTTCAACAAAGCTCATCCTATTCCATTAATTACTTGTTCTAAGTTTTAATCACCATTTTTTAGAAAAAAAATAAAAGATTTTGGTGATTTTAAATGGGCGCCCAAACAGCTATGGCATAGAATATGCATATAGGCTAGTAGCTTTAAGCCATGAAAATCATACGGATTTTCACACTTAATTTTCGGAAGTCCAACCTTGATAATTGGCCTTCCAATTCTATTAAATAAATTTTGTTATTTCAAACCACATATACTTATGGCTAAGTCAGAAAAACGAGTATTCAAAAAATTAGGATTCAATAAAAGTGAGTCAGACAAAATCGTTGAATCATTAAATCAACTACTTGCAAACTACCATGTGCACTATCAGAAGCTTCGTAACTTTCACTGGAATGTAACCGGTGGAGATTTCTTTGATTTGCATGAGAAGTTTGAAGAATTATACAATGAAGCCTTTGAAAACATTGACTTGATCGCTGAGAGAATTAGGGTATTTGGGATGACACCACTGAGCCTAATGAAAGATTATCTCGAGCATTCAGAAATCAAAGAGGTAGGTACCGATTTAAGTTCGGACAAAATGGTAACTGAGGTACTCAAGGATTTTGAGATCCTCTCGGAGAATATGAATGATTGTGCCGAAAAAGTGGCTGAACTTGGCGACAGCGCCACAGAAGATATGCTGATTGCAATGATCAAAAGCATAGAACTTCATCACTGGATGCTTACTTCTTTCCAGAAGTAAAACCGATTCACACGACTTTATTCAAAATAGGATTGACCTTCACTGGTCAATCCTATTTTTTTTATGAGGTTTAATTAAATTTTTTTTCTTAAATAACCGATTAATACAGAAATATGCTTTTTATATAAAGGGATACGTTCTGCTGACTAGGCACTGGTTTGGGTATCCCCAAACAACCAATTACATTAATTAGATCAATCAACTAATTTATTGGATTTAAAATATATTTTTTTTAGTAAATACATCTCCTCAAAACTCCTCAACTTAACCTTTTAGATAAGGTCCATTTTATTCATTCCCAATTCTGATACCTTCAGAGCTTTATTTTTTTTTTAATTAAAACACTTTTTAATAATAGGATTATAAGTATATTCACCGATTAATTATAGTACTATATACTCCTACTACTTATGAAATCCCTCTTTAAAACAGGTATGGCCTTTATATTTTTCTGGTGCTATAGCTTGGCCTATGCGCAGGATTTTGAACAGCCGAGTGAAAAGAAATCCTTGGTCTATTTTTACCAATCCAATGGAACGGGAGCGCTGGCCAAGTTCAGCTATTACGATGGAAAATCATACCTCGGAAGGTTCGGCGGTAAAAAATGTTTAATACTTGAATGTGAGCCAGGTGAACATGTATTCTGGGTAGCTGCAGAAAATCGCTCTTTTATAGAAGCCAACTTATTACCCGGCAAAACCTATATCATACAGGTAATATCTACAGTTGGTATTTTTAGTTCAGCAGTAAAGCTCTTCCCCATAGAGCCATCAAAAGAGAAATTCCTCCGAGGAATGAAGCGTTACATGACCAAAAATCCCCCCATCTATCTGAATAGGTCTGACTTATCGCTGGAAGAGGCCAAGCTTGATTATTTTATCGAGAATGGCATTGATAAATATACCCGAGATAAAGAAAACGAGAAACCATTCCGCCAACTGCTTCCCGAGTATTATTTTAATTAATATAGATAAAATTATATAACGATAGTACGAAAAACTTACGGTTCATTAGCCAACGAATATGCATTATAAACACATCTTTACTAAGATCTAAACCTATGAAAAAGAACTATATAGTACTCCTGCTATTATTCCTAACGATTTCATTTTCTGCTTATTCCCAAAAGCCTGCTAACCAAAAAAACATGGCCTTTGCGGGCTTGGGTGCAGGACTACCTTACGGTGGATTTGGTGCACAGCTCTCCTATAATATTGAAAACTATTTCACTGTTTTTGGTGGATTGGGCTATAATCTTGTTGGTGCAGCTGGAAATGCAGGCTTTGAACTTGGGATTCCAAGTAAAAGGCAAACTTCCTTATTCGTAACAGGGATGTATGGATATAATGCCGCCACGATCGTGGAAGGGAAGGAAATATACAATAACACCTATAACGGGCCGAGTTTTGGAGCAGGAGTGAAAATCAATTCCCTGAAAACTCCAGCATTATTTTGGAAAATCAGCATACTCGTCCCTAGTCGGTCGGAAAGTTACAATGACGCCATTGAGGCCATGAAGAGAGATCCAAGTATAAATATTGAAACTACGCCCCCTCCCGTCCTTTTTTCAGTAGGTCTAAACTATTCGATCTCCTCCCTCTAGGCATAAGCTGCTAAAGCAGGAGCTGCTTGCGCTCTTCTATTCCTGGCACCTGTAAAAAGCAGCCTTCTTACTAAAGCAAATAGGGTCCTATTTACAGAACATAAAGGTGACTTTCTCAGCCTAAAAAAGCAGCCCCTATCGCCATTTTCAAGCGAGGTGCTGCTACATTTATGAACAAATCTCTATTATAAGGAGAAACTATGATTACAAAAGCCATTGAAATATGACCATTCACCGCTACAAATAAGCTTTAAGCGATCAAATCATCTTCAGTAAAATCCGATACAGAAAGGCTATCCTCCTTACTAAAACTTAAGTTTTGGGACAGCTCAAAGAGATGCGCCTCCGTTTCAAAGAAGTGCATCATATAGCCAGCTGTATTCACAAAAGCCACAAAATCACCTATTTCAGGTAAGCGGGGCAAGGTAATACTTCGCTTTAGCAGCACATCCCTTTCTAAGCAATAAGCGCCTGTAAAAAACACCTCAACTGGCTGGTCGGCACCGGCCTGTTCTGCATACATAATATAGGGATCCAGAAGGAAGTCTTCACTTGAACTCATCATTTGACTCATATTCATTTCCAAACCTACGAGCCATTGTCCTTTGGCATCTTGCTTCCGGTGAGCCACACGCGCAATCGTCATCCCCGTCTGACTGAGTAAGGATCGCCCCGGTTCTATTCTTATTTCCAAACCCAATTCCCGTAATCTAGAAGCATTAGTTTCTCCTGCTATGGAATCCTCATAGTCCAATACCTCCTTCAGAAATCCTATGCCATTGGTCTTATTAAAATAAGGATAGGTTTTCAGTTGACCTCTCAATTCATTATTGATTACTTCATATCCGAGGCCATTACCATTGAAGGTGAGCGGATTATTATTGGCCTTGACCCCTTCCTGGAGGGCTTTATCAAAATCCCTCCATTGCTGCTCACTTTCCAGATAGTTCATTAATATACCTCCCCCCATATCGATAAAGCGAATAGTATGTCCCTCCTCCTTTATTTTTGAGGCAAGGTGAATGCAATCGGAAAGGGCCTTACCACGCTGTCGTGTCGAATAGCCGTCCAGATGAAAATGAAAACCCTGAAGCATAAGGTTCTTAAAAACGCCATTTTCGCCGAAATTCTGAAGGATAAAGGTCTCTATTACCTCAATATCAAATCCAAACCGACTATATAACTTGGTATTCTCCACTATAAATCCGCTGATTCGAATGCCTATTATGGCCTTCTCGTTCAGCTGCTCAGCGATGCCTTGAGCCATAACGCATTCATCCCAGTTGTCTAATATAATGGGCACCCGGGCTTTGATGGCCAGCTCATACTGTGCTCGGGTTTTGATAGCGGAAGTTAGGACCAAGGTATCCGCGGTTCCTCCCAAAGCGAGAGATTGCTCCAGTTCTTTTTGACTCGCTGTATCCACGCCGATCCCTGCCTCCAAAGCCTGCTTCACCAAGGAGCGAGATTTATTAGCCTTTCGGGCATAAAACAACTGATGCTTTAATCTATAGGTCTCAAATAGCTTTTTGAAGGAGGCTATATTGTCCGTAAAGGTGGGCAGGTGGTGTAGGTTTATAGGAGAGCCGTATTTCTCGATTAGACCGGTGATGATTTTCTGGTCTTGAAAAATACGGTGCATCCATGGAGAAGTAATAGGGCTAAGTCCAGCATCTGGATTGCCTTTAGTATAGCTAGGATTCATTTTTGATTTAATTATTTACTAGTTCTTTTTTTTCGATTTCATGGGCTACTTCCTCGGCCCATAGGGAAGCAAAATTGTTTCGTGATCTTGACAAAGTATCATTGTCATAGGTAAGCCCTTCTGTGGGGGTACCGTACAGAGTAATCCCTTGCTGCACCATTCCATCCTGCGCAATTACCTTGCCCTGAACATCAATGTCCAAGGCCCCTGGGCAATAATGTCCATTTTGGTCATTCAGGAATTTTCTTCCCAAGCCTTTTTCCAATAGTGACTGGTGGAGTTTACCCGGGGTATTACTCTTATTATTTCGAGGAATCTGCGCATTAATATGAAAGTCTATGGCTTGCATCAACTGTTGATTGCCTTCCAAAATCCCATAGGCACCCAAGGCATCGGAGACTATAAAGCTCGATCCTCTCAGGAAAGTAAAATCCACTATGCCGGCTTCGGCAAGGGCAAGGATTTTCTTCATATTCTGAACCGGTGGACCATAGGAAATACGGTTGAAGAGTCCAAAATAATGCTGATCAAAGAGGCGATGAGAGGGGGCATCCAGCCCTCCAAAACTATAGATCTCGTTGAATCCCCGACTTATTTTACGCCAGGTAGCAAAGGCAGCATTTAATGGACTTTGATCCGGCCCTTTCTCAGCGGCATTGATTAGCTTTTCGATATAGGAGGACACCTCACTATGGTTCAGGGAAGTCTGATGGAGGAATGGATCGAGCAGGCTATCCCAGTGAAACTTCTCCAGCTCTGGAAAATCGTTATGGAATGCATCAATTTGCTGATTGAGAAATTCAAAATCTGAGCTGAACATGAATTCGCGAGCATTTTCCTTAAAAAGCACCCTGTAATAGGCAAAGCGGCATTCCTCAATAATCCATGGTAAAATGTCCTGTTCAAAAGAAACAGGCCTAGACCCTTGCAGAGACGACATCCGCTTCTCAGTAAGAATATACAGCGGATGGTTATCCTCTGAGACACCAGTGCGGGGCATCATTGGGAGGCCTGTTCTGGAATAGGGAAACATCTGTAGCGGTTCCTTTCCGGAAGGAATATAGGTCATTTTTCCCGATTCGGTGGATTCAAACCTCCCCTCTCGCCCTTCTGTAAGTGCTAGCACAGCATCAATACAGGTCAATCCAAAGCCTTTGATGGCCACCCTGGCACCCGGATCAATATGACCCAAGGCCTGAGTACAGGGGTAAATAAAATCGATAGATGGACCCATTTCTTTATGCTCCTCAAACCCTGCTCCGCTGCCCAAATGCCCGGTACTTAGTAAAATTCTATCAAACAACGGTAATGAATTCTTCCCATTATTATCGGAAGCTATTTGGTACTTTTCTCCACACTTTTCGATACTGCGTACGGTAGTGATATGTTTCACCAATGAAATAGTGTCGGGTAAATGCTCTTCTATTTGGGCGAAGCCCTCCATCAAATAAGTCCCCACTTTGGCCCGAGAGGCAAAACTTTCCTCCAAATGCTCCTTAGCATCATCAGTTTTGCTTTGTAGCCAGTCCACAAAACTAAGTGTTGAATCGGTGATGGCCTTGGGAAGTTCATCCGTCCAGCAATTGATATTTTTATTCGCATAATTCATAATCAGATAGGGTGGCTGATCATCACGGTAAATATTTCCAGCACCAAAAAACTCATTTTGATTGAAGAGATGTATGGCTATAGGCTGCGTAATCTGCCTTGCCTTGAGCTGAGCCACTAGCCGCTCAAAAGCATAGAAGCCTTTAGGCCCCAAGCCTACAATCGCAATATTAAAAATCGAAGGGTTCATGACGCGGTCGTTCTTATACCTTACCATCCCACCTTAGTTTTTAACAAGGCCTTGCTTTCAGGAAAGTTTGTCAACACCCAGTCTGGATTATAGATGGTATCGAGGTACCGCTCACCTTTATCTGCCAGTAGAAAAACACAATTACTACCATCGGGGATATGCCTGATGTATCGGCTAATGGCGGCCACCACGCCTCCCGTGGATCCTCCGCATAGGATACCCTCCTTCTTCAGCAAGGACCAGCATCCCTTGATACAATCCAAATCGCTTACCTTTATATGTCCTTCAATTTTGTCTGAATCCAAAAATTGGGATTGCACCCCTGCTCCATGCCCCGGAATAAGCCTAGGAGCTGGCCTACCACCAAATAAGACGCTTCCCAAGGCATCCACTGCTATGACCTTCGTGCGATGGTGATTCTCTGCAATATAATCTGCATAACCCATCAAGGTGCCGCAGGTACTGGTGGACACAAAGAGATAATCCACCGCGCCACTCAAGTCTCGCATTATTTCATCAATGGTTTTATGATGAGCCAGTGGATTATTTTTATTTCCATACTGATTGGTCCAGAAACTATTGGGTATATCCTTCAGGAGCTCCTGAACCCTATTTAATCTGGCAGCCAGAAAGCCTCCCTCCTCTGCGGGAGTTTTCACATATTCTATTTGAGCGCCATAGGCTTTTAGCAATTTTTCGGTATGAGCATTCAGATTAGGATCCACGACCACTATTAATTTTAATCCATAGTGAATGCAGGCTTGAGCAAGGCCCAAAGCCATATTACCAGAACTTGATTCAATGATGGTATGGCCCCTACTAATTTCCCCCTCTTCCAATGCTCTTTTCACGATAAAAATCGAAGTTCTATCCTTCAAACTTCCGGAGGGATTGGCGGCTTCCAATTTCCCATAAAACGATGCGTGGCTAGAAGGAAAAAGCTTATCCAAACGCACCAGAGGAGTCTCCCCTATAGTTCCTACTATATTATTGGCAACACTCGAAACATTAGCTGTCGTTATCATATCCGTTATATTTTATGGAATAAATCCAACCTAAATAAAAATTTATATACATATAGTCCATAAATTTTATGCCAACTTCGGAAATCCTGTTCGAGGTAAATCGTACAGAAGATGGGAAATGCTATCAAATACAAACCAGCCTTATAACTTTATCCAGGGAAATTTGTTTGACCCTTTCCTCAATAATAATTTCATAACGGATGATCTGTATTTCATCTTTATATCTTGGATATCAGGAAGATGTGGACGAGAGAGAATACTATAATGTTCGGATCATGGGCTACAAAAAAAAATAAGACTTCCCTATCTAAAGGAGCAAAAGCAAGGTCAAGAAATCGTATAATCCAGCGTTGATTTCGTGTGAAGATTTTTTTTTCAAAAAGGAGATGGGGGAAAGCAAAATGCCTAAAAGTGCATTCATTTGAGGAACCTGAATGATTCGGAATATTACCACTAATCTAAAGAGGTCAACAATGCGCGGGAATGGCAGTCGAATACTGCTTTTAAGGCCCGTTTAATTAGTCAAAAATACTCCGCAAAGAAGGGGGCAGCAAGCTCGGGAAAATCCAAATTATGGACAAAAATTCGAATTAATTATTGCCATTATTGAGGATCGTTTTTACTTCTACATTTATAATTTCACTTATTTCTTTTGCCCTATCAACTATCATAAAATGCTCCCCATTTTCAATAATGATGGTGTTATTCCCTTTTGGTGGAAGTAATTTATCTTTTGAACCTCCAATTTTAATCAAATTTATTATCCGAGTTTGATTTTTCCAATTCATTAGTTCTCGAACAGCCCATTTCAAAAAATAAAAATCCGTTTCACTCAGAATCGAGTCTAATAACTCTTTCTTTTCCGTACCAAACATAAAATAAGCAAGAAATTTTGGTGGGTTTAATAGCTTTTCGGGAATCAAATCCAAGATTTTCGATTTACCAGCTAGTCTTATTAGCCCTCCCAATTCCTTTCGGTTTTCGACTGAGGAAATTAGAATTGTAAATTTAGGTTTCGTTAATTTAGATATCTCGGTGGCGATTAAACCTCCAAAACTCACTCCTAAAATCCCATATTCATCATCTTTATCTATTCGGTATTCAGTAATTAACCGCTGTGAGTAGTGAATAATCGATTCTTTTAATTCTGGCTTGATCCATTCTACATTAATTATTTCGTATTCAAGAGTTAAATATTCAAAAACTCTTTTGTCTGCTCCAAGTCCACTTATTGCAAATATTTTCATGAAATTTTGTGACTATTTTTAGCACCACAATAACTCCTACACGAATAGTAACGCTAAAAACGCGCTATAACTCTTTTGATTAACAACTAGCAGAATATTTAAATTTCACCATTTATCTTATTTTTAGGAAATCATTGCTGTTCAATTTGTTTTATTTTATCTACTTATAAAGTCAAAATTTAAAAACAAGGATAATTAATCTATTTTTTCGTATTTAATCTGTATACTGGGACTCACTAAACCATTGGTAATAATAAGTGTGTTCCCCTCCTCTTCAAATTCCACAGTTAATCTATCTGTATTTATATTTGTAAAAAGTGATAATTGATTGTCTTCTTGTATAAAAAAACCAGATGCGTCTACATCAATTTGTAATTTGACAGGATTATATAGGTACGCACCATCTCTCGGTTGTATATTATCAGCATAAACTGAATAAAGTGAAAGGGTATCTCCATCGAATATAGGTTCCCAACTTGTTGCCCCAGCGTTGAGTTCTATCTCTTTCCATTCTGTTAAATAACCATACGTTGGAGGGTCGATTATTAAAATTTCGTCAGTACTGTTTTCTAGAGAACAGGATGCTGCAAAAAATAGGGTAAGAAAATAATAAAATAAGTGGTTTAGATTTCTCATTTGCATTGGTTTTAATTATTAGAATTTTCAGTATTCTTTCCGCCTTCATAACCTAAAGCAGTCGAAACAAAGCAAAGATTGTTACCTTTTGTTAATTGATGAGTCGCAGCATTAAAAAAAGCGACGTATTTGGGGATTAAGATATATAAAATTATTATTATTAACATATGAAACCTATCCTAAATTTAATTATAATTATTCTTGCTTTTTCTAGTTGTCAATTTGCAAGTTCACAGTCGGGAGAAGCACAAACTCCTGAAAAAATAAATGAACGCTTTTTTGATCTTTATGCCTCTAAAGGACCAGGGGAAGCATTGGACTATGCCTTTTCGACAAATGCTTGGATGGATAAAAACCAAACCTCTGATGTAAAAGTTAAACTGAATGAATTTACAGAACAGTTAGGTAACTATCATGGAAAAGAAGCCATTTCCAAAAGAAGTGTCGGTGAAAATCTTCTTTTATATACTTTTTTAATAAAATATGATCGACAAGCTATCCGATATATGTTTATTTATTATAAACCAAATAACAAATGGCAGGTTCAAAAATTTCAATATGATGTCAATTTAGAAACTGAACTAATAGAGGCCGCCAGTGCTTATCGACTCAATGAAAACCTGCCATGCAATTAATGAGAAGAAAAAGTTTCCTTTGAAAGTAACCAGACCATCTTTCCTGTTTTAAATAAATTTGTTTCTCCACCTTAAGTAGATTTTGTAAACAATAGCCATATTATTTAACTAATGGCCAAGTATAAACTTTTATTAGCCTGTTGTAGTTTTCGGAAGGAGGAATAGGCCTTCCTTACGAAACTTTCAAAAATAAAACTAAGGCCACTCCCTTCTAAAACTACTCCTAATTACTTCGGTCCATAATAAGTCCTGAGAAAGGTTAGCACTCCCTATAACCAAAAAAAGCCTCCAATAGGAGGCTTTTTCGTTACTTAGTGGTTGGTTGTTACGCGGCATTTCGTGCTGCATTGATGATTCCAAACATCGTTCGGAGGATCAACTTCTGCAGGACGGTATTTTCTTTACCGGAATCCAGCATTTCCTGGATTGCATATTGCTGTATGGTGATCAGTGGCAATACTATCTTCTCTCTGATCGCAATGGAGCTTTTACTGACTTCATTATCTTCCAGAAGGCTGTTCATGCCTGAGATATCAAGGATCTTTTGGAAGGAGCGCTGGTATTCTTCATACATCACTTCCCAAAATTCACCATATGTTTTGTCTTCTTTCAAATAGGCCGTGGCAGGATAATAGGATTTCGCCAGGGACTGCATAGAATTGCCCATGAGTGATCGGAAGAATAAGCTGTCCTGATACAATTGCTTGACCTGGTCCATTTTTCCTCTTTTCTCCATTTCAGCAATTGCCTTGCCCACCCCGTAGAAACCAGGGATATTCTGCTTCATCTGCGCCCAGGAACCCACAAATGGTATGGCACGAAGGTCCTCGAATTTCATCGCTTCACCCTTACTTCTTTTGAGTGGTCTCGATCCGATATTAGTCAATCCAAAGAATTTCAAAGGAGTGACTTTCTCAAGGTAGGGAACGAATTGAGGGTGGCTTTTGAATTCTTTATATGCCTGATAACTCACATCGGCCATCTCGTCGATAAGTGCACGTTGGGTATCCGTGAGTCTATTTTCTGGTGTTGGATAGAGGTGATTTTCCAGTCCGGCACTCAGAAGCTGCTCGAGGTTATAGGTACAAGACACCTGCTTACCATAGTTGGCGCTGATGGTCTGTCCCTGGATGGTTACCTGAATCTCTTCGTTATTTACCTGATCACCAAGAGAGGCGTAGAAGTTATGCATATTTCCACCACCCCTGGCAGGAGGTCCCCCTCTTCCGTCAAAGAAGACCACACTGGCTTCATATTTCTTAGCCATTTTGCTTAATTCTTCCTTGGCACGTAAGATGGACCAGTTGGCACGAATATATCCACCATCCTTAGTACCATCAGAGAAACCAAGCATGATGGTTTGCTTCTGCCCTCTCAACTTAAGATGAGCAGCATAAACCTCATGAGTATAGAGCTGTTCCATCACCGCTGGTGCAGCAGCGAGGTCATCAATAGTCTCGAATAATGGCACAATATCCAAATTCAAATCCCCCTTAGGTGCCAGCGTCAGTTTATTCAACTGGTAAACTTGCATCATATGGAGTGCCGATTGGCAATTGGAGATGATGTACCTATGCAGGCCTTCACTGCCATTATTATCTTGTACATAGCTGATAGAAGCGATGCTTTCCAGCATTTCCTGATGAAATTCATCTTTCAGTTGCTTCGGTGCAGGCAGCTCTTTGAAAGAAAGAATCGTATTGATCTGCTCTTCCTCTGTGCCACTTTTGTATTGCTCCAGCGCTTCAGTTCCCTGAGTAAGCTCGATGATTTCCTCCCACAGGGCTTCATGCTTACGGCTATCCTGACGCATGTCCATGGAAGCGAAGTAGAATCCGAAAACATTTACTTTAAGAATAAACTCATCCAGCAGGTCCAGGAATAGCCCATCATGGGATTCTATGATGATCTCACGGGCTTTTAGGAGTACGTTGATCAGGTCTTCCTTATTTTTGAATACCTTTTCTCCTCCGTATAAGGTTTGGTAGATGCCATTTTCGGCCTCCAACATAAGCGCTTCCACACCTGTAAAAGTCAATCTACGACGCACCTTTCGCACATCACGATAAAGACATTTCAGGATGGTTTCTTGCAGCTTATCTGCTACATCCTTGGTGATCTGATGGGTCACAAATGGATTTCCATCACGATCTCCTCCTGGCCAAAACCCTACTTTTAGCAAGTCAGGATTGTCCCATTCGTGAAGGGGGATGTCCAGACGTCTAAGTACACGGGCCAAAATATCAGGAATGGAATGGTAGAATACATGCTCCAGAAACCAGCATAAGCTGACCGCTTCCTCAAAGGGAGATGGCTTTTCTTTATTGATAAAGGCGGTTTTGCCTAACTGACGCAATAAAAGGTCAATGCTACCCAGATCATTATTACGAATCGATTTTTCGAGATCGGTAATGATGGACAATACATTGCCTGGGTAAAACTGGGTAGGGTGAGCCGTCAGGGTCAGTCGAATGGAGAAAGTCTTAAGTTTCTCGATCAACTCCGCCTTTTTCTTATCAGTTTCGACTCTGGAAATAAGGGCATTCATACTCCCCTTTCCTTTGACATCGTTTATTTTCTCAAATGCTGCATCTTCAATAGAATCAAAAAGCACAACCTGTCTTTCTACATATTGAACCAGCTTGAAAAGTAAATTATGTTTTTCTTTAGAAGAGGTGGAAGCAAGCATCCCATCAAAAAAAGAATGAACGATTTCTTTTGGGGTTTTTCCTTCTGCAAAGCCTTTCTTACATTCTGAGGACAATATCGGAAGCAATGTCCCAGTCCTATAAATATCATCAAAGGGCAAATCAAGGAATAAACTGTTATAAATGGTAAACCGCTTGGCTACCTCAGTCTGGTAGGTATTTGACATGGTTTATGGTTACTTTTTTTTTTGAAAATTATATACATTCAAACTATTCTGATCCAATAACAATATGATCAAAAACACCCCTAATTTATAGAAAATAATTTACAAAATCATTATTTTCATTGATTAAAATTTAAAAAAAAGGGAGTTTCATCATCAATTTCACAATATCACTTTAAGAAATATCACCAGTTTCAAAAGCACTTGCAATCCTTCCCCTCCAAAAAGAGGCAAGTCAGTCACCAGAATCTGAACTACTTAGAACAAAATCGAGCATTAGCACTGGCCTAGGACAAGAAATATCACTATCTTCCATCTAAAAATAAACATAAATACTGTGAAAAATCACCAACATCTGTTATTTCTAGCATTACTTTTCGGCATTATCTCCTGTAGTAAGCCTCAAAATCAAAACAATATGGAAACTGAAGCAACACCTTCACCAGAAGCGGATCCCATTTCATTTTGGCTGGGAACCTATACCAACAGCCCCGAGGAAGGTTTTCATCTGGCGCAATTCCTTCCCGATTCTGCAAAATTCAAAGTCGTACTGACTGAGAGTGATATCAACAACCCCTCCTTTGTCCTTAGCAATTCTACTGGCGACCTTATCTATGCCGTACAGGAGGAAGGAGGTGCCGAGGGAGGCAGTGTTTGCGCATTCCGCTACAATTCTAATGCCAATACCATCGAAAAACTAAGCTGCCAAAGCACAATTGGCAGCGGACCTTGCTATCTCACCCTTTCGCCCGACGAGAAATTTCTATTTGCCGGCAACTATGGAAGTGGGGATTTGGCGGTATTCCCTATTGCTGAAGATGGCAATATTGGCGAGGCAGTACAGGACATCACTCATACAGGCAGCAGTGTCAACAAAGACCGGCAAAACTCCCCTCACGTGCATAGCCTCACCTTCCATCCTGATGGCAAAAAGCTATTCGTGGCAGATCTGGGTACGGACAAGGTCAATATATATGACTATACTCCCGATCAGGCTAAGCCCCTCAGCGCTTCCACCCCCTCCTATTTTGAAGTAAGCCCAGGGGCTGGCCCTCGTCACCTAACCTTCAATGCGGCAGGTGACAAGATCTATATGATCCACGAAATGACCTCTGAAGTGGCGGTATATGACCTCAACCTGGAAACCAATAAAATCACCGAGCTTGACCGCTATCGCCTCACCCCTGATGGCTTCCAAGGCGCCATGGGTGCGGCAGAAATCAGACTTTCCGAAGATGGCCGATACCTTTATGCCTCCAATCGAGGAGACTCTAATGAAATTATAGTCTTTAAGGTGGACGAAACCAGCGGCACGCTTAGCAAAATCCAAACGATCAGCTCAGGTGGCAAAACGCCCAGGAATTTTGCAATCAGCCCTGATGGTCAATATTTATTTGCCGGAAATCAAGGTAGCAATACCCTAATTGCCTATGAGCGAAATCCCGAAACAGGAATAATAAAAATGCTGGACGCAGAGTATTCCATTCCCAAGCCAGTGTATTTCTTTATGGTTAAATAAAAAAACAATGACCTAAAAAGCTGGCCTAAACAGCATAAAATCAATGAGATAGGCAAGTCTTAAAACAGGCTTAAACAAGCATAAACAGCGATTATTCAGTAGATAATACCGTATTGGCAAATCCAAAAACCCCTATTTCGAATATTAAGTATACTTTATCTTTGAAAAAATATATTGGATATATCGTGCAATTCCGAAAAGTATGCTTACCTTTGAATTATTAATTAAAAAATATCATTTATTATCATTATTATGAACACAGGAAAAGTTAAATTTTTTAATGAATCTAAAGGATTCGGTTTTATCATTGACGATGAATCTTCAAAAGAGTATTTCGTTCACATCACTGGATTAGTTGACGAAGTAAGAGAAGACGACGACGTGACTTTCGACCTTAAAGAAGGAAGAAAAGGTCTTAATGCCGTGAATGTAAAGTTATCATAACATATAGCATTTAGTGACATTATTGAGAAGAGCCACTTACCTAGTAAGTGGCTTTTTTTTGTGCCTATATTTCCCTAATCCTCTCCCCCCTACTCTCCAAGGCTCACTCTTCCACGGCTAATAAGAGCAAAATCCCTTCTACATCCGAAGGTAGGACATATCATCGGTAAATTACCTCCAGTATCTCAATAAGAAATAGCGCTGGCGCGCTAAAACTACTTCATACTTGCCCCCATGAACCTCCTTGCGTATAATGTATATTGCCATTCGTAATGCATAATGGAGAGTCAATATTATTATGATATAATTGACCAGTACCTAGCCCCTGGGGCAGGGCAAGTGGATAGGAAGCTGCTAGCTGCGTGATCGCATTCAGGCCTATATTACTTTCCAAAGCAGAAGTCATCCACCAGGCAATGCCTCTTTCCTCTGCCAGGCCAATCCACTCCCTCGTATCATAAATCCCCCCTACCAAACTTGGCTTGAGAATAATATAAGGAGGCAGGAGTGTATCTAATAACCGCTCACGATGCTCTCTTCGAGAAACTCCGATTAGCTCCTCGTCCAAGGCTATCGGTATGGGGCTCACCTTGCATAAGGCGGCCATTTCCTTTTCTTGTCCTTGGCGAATAGGCTGCTCTATGCTGTGCAGCTCATACTGCGCCAATGCTTCTAATTTCTCAAACGCATCTTCCGCCTTAAAGGCACCATTTGCATCTACCCTCAGTGTAATTTGATCCGCAGAAAAACGCTTACGAATATAGCCTAATAGCTCACATTCCTGTTGAAAATCAATGGCTCCAATTTTCATTTTAATGCATGAATAACCCTGATCCAGCTTTTCCTGGATTTGCTGCAGCATAAAGTCCTTTTTACCCATCCAAATCAAACCATTGATGGGGATTTCTAATTGACCCCTCACGAAGGAATTAGGAAAAATCACTTTCTCTCCACCATAAAATAAGTCCAGCAGGGCGGTTTCAAAGGCAAAGCGAACGCTAGGAAGGCTCTCAGGAATATAGCCCCTACAGAATCGAAGAACCCCCTCTGCTGTCCAGTCCACCGGCTGCCCAGCTAAGCCCCTCACCAACTCCTCTATCTGAGCCCCCAGGTTCGGTACATCATCCACACTTAAATTTGGTAGTGGCCCCGCCTCTCCCCAGCCTGATTGCAGGGGTGAAGAGGGATCAAATACCTGGATAAAATAAGAATCTTTGGTATTCAAAACACCCCGGGAGGTCCCTGCTTCAAACTTAAACTCCAAGGTTCTCTTTTTCCAACTTGCTTGCAGGTGAATAGGATTTGCTTGATTTTTATTCATGGGCTGGTCATTAAACCTTATATTTGCGGATTCAAAAAACAAAGCTAAAGGAATCTCACTAAGAAATAAACCGGTTTCTAAGATAATCCTTTCTTCATACAAAAAACTGATCCATGGAAAGTATCAACAGCATCAAACTATCTGATTACCATTACGAATTGCCAGAGGAGAGGATTGCTAAATTTCCATTAGAGGAGCGGGATCAGTCGAAATTATTACATTTTGAGCAGGGCACGATCGATCATTATAGCTTCAAGGACTTACCGGCACTCCTACCCTCTAATAGTCTCATGGTGTTTAATAACACCAAGGTGATCCCCGCCAGAATGATTTTCCAAAGGCAGTCGGGAGCGCGAATAGAGATATTTCTATTGCAGCCTGTATCGCCGAGCAATATCATCAATCAGGTCATGGAAAGCAGCCATCCTGTGGCCTGGCAGGCGATGATAGGAAATTTAAAGAAATGGAAGGATGGGGAAATTCTCCAAGGCTTGATAAAAGTAAGCGAGCAAGAGCTTATCGTGAAAGCAAAGCTTCTGCAGCGACAGGACCGTTTGGTAGAGATCAGCTGGGAAGGCGCTACGGTATCTTTTGCGGAGGTGGTGGAAGCGACGGGCGAAGTTCCCTTACCTCCTTACCTTAACAGAAAGGCCACAGAGGAGGACAAACCACGCTATCAGACGGTTTATTCCAAGAAGGAAGGGGCTGTGGCTGCTCCCACGGCAGGCTTACACTTCACGGAGCAGACATTAGAAAAACTCGCACAAAAAGGCATAAAATCAGAATACCTCACCCTTCATGTAGGGGCAGGCACCTTCCAGCCCATCAAGGAGGAACTAGTCAGCAAGCACCCTATGCATAGGGAGCAGATCGTATTGGAGCGAGGCACCATAGAAGCATTGAGCAGCCATGACGGCAATATTGTAGCCGTGGGTACCACGTCTATGCGTTCGCTAGAAAGTATCTATTGGTATGGGGTCAAGTTGCTGAACAATGATGGAGATGAATTCCATATTGCCAAGCTGTACCCTTATCAATCACATGAAGTGAGGGCGACCTTGCAAGAGAGCCTGGATGCCATATTGGCTTATATGAAAGAGAATGACATGGATGAAATCACGGGGAATACCGAGATTTTCATCATGCCTGGGTACGAATTCAGAGTATGTAATGGTCTGGTGACCAATTTTCACCAACCAGGATCAACCTTGATCTTATTGGTGGCAGCATATACAAATAACATGTGGCAGGGCATCTATGAAGAAGCCCTGTCACATGGTTATAGATTCCTTAGTTACGGAGATAGTAGTTTGTTATGGAACCGCAAAAAGGATTAAGCTCCAGCACCTAATTTATTGATGCCGTGGATAAGCTTTTGGTAATAGGTTCTTCCTACAGGAACCTTTTCTTGTTCGATAGTGACCTCTTTTGGCGAGATGGTGGTGATTCTGTCAAGCCGTACAAGGTATGATTTATGAATTCTCACAAATTCATTTTCCGGAAGGATAGCTTCAAATTCCTTAAGGATATTTCGCAGCGAGTACACTTTGTCTTGTGTGACCAAAGTGGTGTAGTTTCCGTCTCCCTTTAACCATAGCACATTCTTAAACTTTACCCGGCGTAGGCATCCCTTATCTCGAACGAATAATGCGTCCTTGATCAGTAGGTCTTCTTGTTCAGAGTGGTGGTTCTCTAAGTTTGAATCTTTTTTATTCATTGCAGTCCCGTGATGATAAATTACTTCTCCCATAATATGGTTTGTTTGTTTTTTTGGAGAGTTATACTTTTAAAAACTAAATTGTATTTCTATTCCTGTTGATTAATGTTAAGTATTTGGAGAATTGCCAAGCTCAGACATCACATTATCCTACCCAAATTGGGATAAGAAAATGATCTAAATTTGTTGGCGGGTTGAAATAGACCTCCTCTTATTCTTATTCACGCATAAATATAAACACAATATACATATTTATGTATATAAAAATCATTTTTTTTGATAAAAATAAAAACAAAAACAGCCTGACGGAGGATCCGACAGGCTGTTTCATACGCTAAAATATGCCGATTATCAGCTCTCAGGCTGGTATTGACTCTCTAATTCTTTCAATTTTTTACTGCCGTATGCGATTTTCGTAATTACCACATATAAAACAGGTACTATAAATATTGCCAGGAATGTGGCAGCGAGCATCCCACCGATCACAGTCCAACCAATTGTTTGCCTTGCCACGGCTCCGGCACCATTAGAAAGTGCCAGCGGAACCACCCCTAAGATAAAGGCTAGGGAGGTCATGACGATTGGTCTTAACCTTAACTTAACCGCTTCGATAGTCGCCGCAAGTAAAGGCATCCCACTGTCCACCCTTTCTTTGGCAAACTCCACTATCAAAATGGCATTCTTGGCAGCCAGACCGATCAGAGTCACCAAACCAATCTGCGCATAGACGTTATTATCTAATTTTGGCAAGAAGGTAAGCGCCAGTATGGCCCCAAATGCCCCCAATGGTAAGGCCAATAAGATGGAGAATGGCACGGACCAACTCTCATACAAGGCCGCCAATAATAGCGATACTAGGATGATCGACAAGGCAAAGATCAGGATAGTGGTATTGCCGGAGGCCAATTCCTCCCTACTCAAGCCTGAGAAATCATATCCATAGCCTGCTGGCAGCACTTCTTCAGCGACTTCCTCCAGTGCAGCCAAGGCCTGACCACTACTGTATCCAGGAGCGGCATTACCATTGATCTCTGTGGAACGGAAGAGATTATAATGACTAATCACAGGGGCGTTTTCCACTACATCATAATTGATCAAAGCTCCCAAAGGAACAGATCCTCCGCCTCGGCTCATGACATAATATTGCTCCAGATCCTTAATATCCATTCTATAAGCAGTATCCGCCTGAGCGACCACCCGGAAATTACGGCCATACCTTGTGAAGTCATTGACATAAGAGCTCCCCATATAAGTGGACATGGTGCTGAATACATCCGATACCGCTACCCCAAGTTTCTTGGCTTTCTCACGGTCCACCGTGATATGATACCCCGGTGTCTTGGCGGTAAAGAAGCTATAGGCCATGGCAATTTCCGGCCGCTGGTTGGCAGCCGCCAGGAACTGGCCCATCACCTGCTCAAACTCCTTGATACTCCCTGTGGAGCGCTGCTCCAGCATGAAGCTAAATCCACCCGTCTGTCCCAAACCTGGAATGGCTGGTGGCGGTACCACAATGATATTTGCCTCCTTGATAGCCGCAAACTTCTGATTCAGCTGGCCAATAAGACCAAATAACTGCTTGGAAGGATCCTTACGCTCATCCCAGGGATCCATCTGAATAAAGAAAGTACCACTATTGGACTTGAAACTAAAGTTGATCGCATTCAATCCACCAATACCCGTCACATTCCTAATCCCATCTGTGCTAGTGATCATCTCCACCATCTCATCCATAATAGCACTAGTACGACTGGTAGAGGCACTATGAGGCAATTCTAAAGACACAAACAAACGCCCTTCATCCTCTGTTGGCAGGAAGCCTGTGGGCTTAGCCTGAAATAGACCAAAGGTACCCGCATAGATACATACCAAGATGATCAGCACCAACGGAGTCGCTTTAATGGACTTTTTCACCCCATTACCATAGGAATTGGTTACTCTCTCAAACCAGGTATTGAATTTATAAAATAGGCGATTGAGGCCCTTGGAGTTTGCTCCCACCTCAGTAGGTCTCAGCATGAGACTACAAAGCGCTGGGGTCAAGGTCAAGGCTACGAAGGCTGAAATCAACACCGAGATCGCAATGGTAATCGCAAACTGCTGATACATCCTTCCCACAATACCGGGGATAAATCCTACAGGGATAAATACCGCCGAAAGGATCAGGGCAATAGCAATCACCGGCGCCGTGATATCTTTCATCGCTCGCCTCGTGGCTTCCTTAGCTGACACTTTTAAGGTATCGATATAATGCTGGGCAGCTTCCACCACCACAATCGCATCATCCACCACAATCCCAATGGCCAATACAAAGCCAAACATAGTCAGTGTATTGATCGTAAAGCCCAAAGGAATAAAGAAGATAAAGGTACCGATAATCGACACCGGAATGGCCAAAATCGGAATCAGCGTGGCTCTCCAGTTTTGGAGGAATATAAATACCACTAGGATCACCAGGATCAAAGCTTCCACCAAGGTATGCAATACCTCATCGATGGAGACCTGAACCACAGATACCGACTCAAATGGAATCACATAATCCATATCTGCCGGGAAGGTCGCTTTCATCTCATCCAAAGCCTCATATATACCTTCGGCAGTTTCTAGCGCATTACTTCCTGGAGCCTGATAGACGAGGAGCACCGCTGCTGGATCACCATTTACGGTAGAAAAACGACCGTAATCAAACTCGCCAAACTCCACTCTCGCAATATCCTTCAGGTAAACCAGCTTACCCTCTTCGGGGCTGGACCTTACAATAATATCTTCAAAGTCCTCGCCACGCTCCAATTTACCATTTACGGTAATGGGATATTCGAAGGTCTGGGAGCTTAGCTGTGGCATACCACCTACTGTACCAGCCGCTACCTGGAGGTTTTGCTCCTGAATGGCGGCGGTCACTTCTGCAGTGGAGATATTATACTGGGCCATCTTATCCGGCTTCAGCCATACTCTCATACTGAAATCCTGCCCGATGGCCGTGATATCCCCCACTCCTTTGACCCTTAGCAGGGCATCTTTGATGAAGATATTGGTATAGTTGCTGAGGAATTTGGTATCGTGGGTACCTTCTGGCGAATACATACTGATCACCATCATGATACTTGGATTTCTCTTCCGCACCGTCACGCCAAGGCGCTTTACCGCCTCAGGAAGGCGGGGCTCGGCAATACTCACCCTGTTCTGGACGTCCAGCGTGGCGATATTAATATCTGTACCCACATCGAAGGTCACATTCATATTCATCTGACCTGTACTCGTATTGGTACTACTGATATACGCCATACCTGGCGTACCGTTTACCTGCGTCTCGATCGGTGTGGCGACTGTCTGCTCCACCGTCTGCGCATCCGCCCCAGTATAATTGGCTGATACTGACACCACTGGTGGGGTAATATCAGGATATTGGGTGACGGGTAGGTTAACTATAGCGATGGCCCCTACCAGCAGGATGACAATGGAAATCACCATCGCTGTCACAGGGCGTTTTATAAATACTTCTGCTATCATAAAATGATCGTGCTTACGATATTAAAATGGTCATTGATTAAAAACTCAGGCATCTACACTGATTTTTGCGCCCTCACGGAGCTTCTGGATACCTTCCGTTACTATTTTCTCCCCTACTTTTAGTCCTTCACGGATGACAATTTCATCTTTCACCTTGGTCCCTAATTGTACATTCCGCTGATGCACTGTATTTTCCTGGTCTATGACATACACAAAGTACTCACCCATCTGCTCGGTCACCGCCTTAAATGGAATGGTCATTTGCTCACCTATATCCTGGTTCAGCACTATTAAGTTGACCGTCATCCCGGCAATAAGGTCTCTATCTGGATTAGGGAATTTCACACGTAAATTGATCGTACCTGAAGTACGGCCTACTGCGCGATCGATAGTCGTCAATTCTCCAAAATGAGGATAGATATCTTGCTGACTAAACTGAATAGAAAAAGTGGAGTCTGGAAGGCTCTCTGCCTTCAGCATCTTGGTAAATCTTCTCACGTCTTTTTCATTGACCACAAAGTCCACCAACACTGGATCATCAGAGGAAAGGGTATTTAATAGAGACTGACCAGGGGAAACCTGTGCGCCTAAGCGAACCTGGGAGATCCCGATGGTTCCCGCAAAAGGGGCCGTCATCAGGGAATAATTGAAATCAGTCTCTGCGCTGCGCACCTGAGCCTCTGCGGAAGCCACCTGAGCCTCTGCTGTCAGGATGTCCGCACGGGCGTAATCCAATTGCTGCTTGGCGATGGCATCCTGCTTGTCCAGCTCTTCATATCTTCCCAAATCCTTCTTCACACGCTCCAGGTTAGCTTCGGCACTTTTGAGATTGGCCTGCGCCTGCTGATGGGAAGATCTGTATTTGCTACGATCTATTTCATATAGCTTTTGGCCTTTCTTCACTTCCTGACCATCTTCTATATATATATTAGTAATATAACCTGTGACCTGCGGGCGTATCTCCACTTCCATAAGGGGGATGACCGTACCCGGATAGACGTCCGTTCCTGTCACATGCTTCTTTGCTACTTCCGTCGCACGGACAGAGATCACCTGAGGGGCTCTTTGAGTGGTCGCCTCACTTCCACATGCACTTATAAAAGCCGGTATTGCAGCCACCAGCATTAAACCTAAAAACTTTTTCATGTCCCGATTAATTATTTTCTGTATAGTTGATTTCGATATTTCCTAAAGCTCTGTCCAGATCCAGCTTGGAAGCCAGAAGATTGTACATAGCATTATAATGACTCAATTGGGAGGTTCTAAGCTCCGTCTCTGCCACAATAAGATCGACATAAGCTTTAATGCCTTGATCGTATTGAAGCTTAATGATATTATAAACCTCCTCGGCGAGTTCCATATTTCTCTTGATGGTTCTCCACTCGTACAGGTCACTTTTATAGTTGGCCATGGCCGTGATGTATTCGGTATTGATCTGCTTCTCCAGATTCTCCCGCTGCACCGCGATTTTGTTCTGCTGAAGCTCGGCAATTTTTATATCCTGATGCCTTTTTCCTCCCTGAAAAATCGGCAGGGAAAGGGTCAGGCCAATGGAAGACTTGGGATAGCTGGTCTGATATAAATCAGAAAAAGTATTATTAAAATACAACCAGTTATAATTGTAGTTTGCAGAAAGCGTGGGCAGATAAGCCCATTTCTGATAGCCTGTATTGAGTTCAGCCAAGGTAGCCTGAGTTTCCACCTGTTGGTATTCGATTCGGTTTTCAGGAAGCATGATCTGAGTCGTGTCAGTAAGGGCTCTTTGTTCCATCTCCTCATAGCTATAATCCAAGGAAATATCAGCCTCCACTGGATAGCCAATCAGCTGCTTCAGGTAGGCGATTTTGGCATCCACACTTTCCTGTGCCCTGCGGTTATTGCTTCGAATATTGGACAGGGTAATCTCGGCGCGTTGGTAATCGGTCTTATCCACGAGTCCGGATTCAAATCTGCTCTTGGCATCTTTATACTGCTTCTCCTGGCGCAGCAGGTTTTCCTCGAGGATATTCAGCTGCTCATACGTCAGCAGAATATCATAATACGCCTTACTTACCTCCACCACGGTGCTGATCTGCACATCCGTCTTATTTTGGTCATACTGCTGCTTGACATACCTGGAAGTCCTTCCCGCAAAAATCTGATCTCGGTTGATAAGATTCTGATCCACTTGAAGGAGCAGGCCAGAGTTATACGTTTGGCCAAAGGTAATCAGCTCTCCCCCGATTGGTTGCTGCTGCAGTTTGATATTCTTATTGCCACTAGCACTGGCATTGATCTGCGGATACCAGCCAGCCAGGCTTGACTTGACCTCACGATCCCCTATTTCCTGATCCAATGATGCCTGCTGCATCGCCGGAGCATGGTCCATGGCATACTGGATGACCTGGTCCAGGCTCAGTGAAGCGGAACTGCTGCTCGTCGACTGCCCAAAAGTGCTAAATGGCAGCAAATATCCGATCATAATCATCGATAAGATCTGGATGCTCTTTTTCATAATAATGTTGGTTGAAAATTGGTAATTAAACTCCATATAATTGATATAATACTAATGCTGAAAGAGGTAGCCCCTTGGGCTAAAATCCATTCTAGGCTTAGCTTTTTGCTTCCGGTTGTTTTTTGATGCCGTCCCAGACGATTTCTGCGATATGACCTAGGTTGATCTGATCCATATCCATTTTCTTACCATGGTAGATCGTCACCTTCACGGAGCTGAGGATGGTGCCATGCACCATAATGCTAAGAATCTCAGGCTTCACCCCTGATCGGAGTTCGCCGGAATTGATCCCATCGGTGAAGAAATTCCGCATCCAATTATGCCATTGGTTATCGGTCATCTCCATTTCTTCGGTGAAGTAAGGGGAATTGTAAAATTGCTCCATAAATCGGTGGATGGAGCGATCCTGCACATAGAGCTTTTTCATATTGTGCCAAAATCGCATGAAGCGCTCTTTGAAGGGCAGCTGGTCATCATCCCCAGACTGGGCGGCATCCACCACCTTGGCCACGAGGTAATGATACAGCTCCATGATGAGCTCATCCTTACTTTCGAAGTAATGATATATGGTGCCTGCGGCAACAGAGGAGTTCTTGGCGACCATGGACATCGGGCATCCGTGGAATCCATGATCTCTGATCAGGTCCAAAGTTGCCTCCATTATTTTCTCTTTTTTGTTCATAGGTTCTTCAGATTAAGAAAACCGAATGAACATTCAATCATATCTAAGCTCCAATAGTTCCCCATTCCTTTATTTTTTTTTATCTGCTTTTTAACACAATTTATAAGCAACTCCTAAACAACCGTTTAAGTTTCCCGTAGAGAGGAAATTTATTGAAATCAATAAGGTTTTTGCTTAAAAACAGATTAGAGCTGAATGGCCTGGAAACTAGAGCTGATGCCCATAGGGGCTTAGGTGCTAGCGGGTAACTTAGTTTTAGAATAGGATGGAAATGGCTGGGCCAAAATCAGGACTTCTGATAAAATGGTCCTCAAGGTCCCAGCCAATGAATACAATACGTGATTCCAGCAATATATTAAGGGGGAAAAAAGCGGGACCAATTTTATGGGTAGGCGAAGTCATGAATCTCTCTCAGGCGCCTTCGCTGGAAAAAAGGAAGTTAGACTTGTTTCATCCCAACCCCTTATCAGTATATCCGACATGTTTCCCAAACACCAGCAGCATTTAAAGCTTGCTGTCGCAAGCTTGCCTGCATCGATTGGAGATCGCAACGAGACAGGTGCTTAATATGGAAACTGTGGCTAGGTAAATTGGGCTTAACAAAAAAATAATTCGATATAAAGAGAGGTGGATAATCTCAATCTATGGATGAATAAATATAAGGAAGTAAAAAAGCAATCATCATAATTCAATCCTCTGCACTATTTATTGTAGGCCTCCTTTCAATTAAAGGACGGCACCTGTCCTAAGAACTCATACGGCTATTAAGTCTGTGGAGAAATTGGTATAATCTATTGACTTGACCATTTTGATCAGAATACCAACAAACTCCTGCTTGCAAATGGAAATGGCGAAAGGAAAATCCGGATCCTGAGTAGGCCAAATTCTACAATCATCAAATAACCGCGATAAATCCCCCTTGAACTTCGCTCTTACTATCAGGTGATCAACCTCATTAGGCTTATTGACCACGGATAGGAACCCATTGGATGAAGTAATTAACATTAGGATAACTTATTTATATAAAAACGACGAATACACTACGTTTAATAAACCTAAAACCAGTAAAGAAACACCGGTCTCTGGGACCACCTTTTTCAGAGATTGAAAAAAGTACTTACTTAATTTCATAAACCATCAAACCTATAAGGGGTTTGAATAGATTAAATGTAAGGATAGAAATCAAGATTTGCAATGAAAAAATAGGGCGATAAACTGGTTTTTATCAACAAGTTATCCACAAAATACCTTCCCTTAATCTAAAAATTGAAAATAAAAATACCCCAAATGGGGTATTTTTTATTTACCTAATTATGTCATTTATCACCAAAAATAAGTTATTCAAACGTTAGTTTAAATTTACCTATTGGAAAACATCGAATTTAATACCCAAATTAAAACGGGCATTATAGTACTCCGCTTGCATCGTTCGAGACCTAATTCCTTGATAATATCTCAAAGGTTGATTCGTCAGATTATTGCCCTCCAAAAAGACTCTCCATTTAGGGGTAAATGCATAGGATGCATTGAAGTCCAAGAAGGTTTGTTTATCATAATATCGGTCTTCAAACTCCTCTCCTCCCAACTCATCCAGGTAATCACTGGCGTAATTGAGAGAAGCTCTAAGCACTAGCTTTTTGGTTTCATATGAAAGCGAGGCATTAAACATATTCTCCGCCGTCCCTGGCAGCATCAGGTCACTTTCTTCACGACCTTCTATCCCCGTGGTAGAGGATTTGGTGAAGGTATAGTTCAGATAGATCCCAAGGCCTTTCCAAATCTGCTTCTGCACCGATGCCTCCAAGCCATATACCGAGGCGGTACCGCCATTTTCGGGTCGAGTATATTCCAGGTTGGACCCAAATACCGGATCGGTATAGTCCAGGTCGGTGATATAATATATAAACTTATCAATATCCTTATAAAAACCCCCAACAGAAAACAGCCCCACATTATCAAAATACTTCTCAGCCATCAGGTCAAAATTCATAGAGGTGGTCGGTACCAAATTAGGATTCCCAGTAGCCAGCTCCTCATCCGAGGCGCTATATTCTGCATAAGGCACCAAATCATAGTAATTAGGCCTGGCCAGAGTATTCGTCCAAGCAAATCGAAGTATGCTGTTTGGATCCAAATCATACTTCAGGTGCACACCTGGCATGACATTATGATAGGTATCACCTGCGGTATCCTCTATATACTCCTCATTGTCCATATCAAAGAGGTTACCGGTATAGCTGATGTCGGTGTACTCCCATCTCAGCCCCACTATCGCCGAAAGCTTCTCAGTAAGCTGATGATCGGCCATCATATAAGCACCGTAGATCGCTTCATTCGCAGAATAGTTGCCTGGTATAAACTCATCTGTCTTCAGCTCTCCCTCAAATTGTCCCTCATCATAAAAATCCAATGAACCTAAGAATTCTGGATCTGCAAAGTTTCCGATTTGGTACTGGCTTCCCGCAAGGAAATTCGGATCAGATTGGTCGGTGTTTGGCACCTCACCGAGAGTTCTGCCAAAGGCATCCTCATCCACAGGGCTGTATTCGTAGTAATTATTATTCCTCATTTTATATTTGGAGCGATATCTGCCACCAAATTGAAGAACACCACTATTGCTATATGGCAGTTTAAAGTCCATTTTAGCATTGATATCCTCGTCAAAGGTATTGCCATTTTCCTCCACCAGCTCATCCAGCTCCAAGCCGAAATTATCCTCATGATTCAGCAATGCCGCATAAGGCTTCTCAGTATCCATGATATCCACCAAAACCTCCTGGCCGCCTGAGCGATACCCGATATATCTCTCGGTAGGTCGCTTTTCAGAAGCCTTGGCATAGGTCGCAGACCAATCCATCTTAAGGCGATTGAATATGTGATCTCCACCCAGGGTGAAGTTCTGCACACGCTGATCTTCCAAACGCTTGTTTTTCACATGATCAGATCCGATTCCTCCCTTGGTTTGGTATTCCACTCTGCCAACGGTATTGAATACATTCGGCGAAATCTCCTCAAAATTCCCGTCATCAAAAGCCTCATCCAATTCATCCACTTTCATCCCAAACCTATTTTCCCAGTCATTTCGATGGTTGTACATGGAGGAAAATATAAAGCTGTGATTGGCATTCACCTCATAGTCTAGGGAGAGGGATACTGACTTCCGGATTCGCTGCACCAAATACTTCCTCATCTCAAACTCTTCCAAGGCTAGGCCATTGTCAGACTCATACCAGACGGCCTCTATATTATCCGAGCCAAAATTGTGATTATTATAAGAAGCTGATACGATCGCCCCCAGTTTATCATCCAAAAACCTATTACCCAGAATCACTGATCCGGTCCAAATGGGTTTTTCGGTAAGTAAATTCAACCCTGTGGCGGCGGTTCCGGAAATCCGGAGTGCATTGGGCGCCTTACGCGTGACCAGGTTGACGGATCCGCCGATGGCATCAGCATCCATATTTGGCAGGACTGCCTTATTGACTTCTATGGTCTGGATCATATCCGAAGGAATAAGATCCATCTGCACGCGGCGATTATCTCCTTCTGCTGAGGGAATTCTTTCACCATTTAGCGTCACCGAATTGAGTTGCGGTGCCATGCCACGGATGATAATATCCCTAGCCTCGCCTTGGTCATTCTGCATGGTGATCCCGGGGATACGCTTCAGGGCATCACCAATATTGGCATCCGGAAATCGACCAATCTGATCCGAGGACACGATATTGGTGATATTCTGATTGTTCTTTTGTTGGTTCAGCGCCTTGGCCTGGCCCTTTAGCCGATCGCCAAACACGATAAACTCGGCTCCCTCTACCAGGCCTGGACTCATCTCAAACATGGTTTCGTGAGTCTGTCCTCTTTTTACCTGAACCTGGTTGGTCTGCATCTCATATCCCAAATAGGATACTTGGATATCATGGAGACCTTCTGGAATTCCCATCAATACAAATTCGCCTGACTGGTCGGTAATGGCCATCTTGTTCAAGCTTAAAATAATCACATTTGCACCAGGAAGGGATAGGTTCTGATTATCCTTTACTTTTCCTTTGATCGCTCCTTGCCCGAAGGCTGCACTTCCTGCAAAAGTCATAAGCAGTAGCACCAAAAGCGGTAAAAATTTATTCATCGTATCGTTCTTTAAGAATTATTACTTAATCGATTTTAATTCCTCTCCCGCCATATCTTCCCAACGGTAGATCTGGAAAGTTCTGTCATCAGACATGGCCACAAAAAGGCCTTTAGGAAAAGTCTTATTCAAAGGCAGGCTGACAAGCTCTGAGCCATCACTACTGAGGGTGCTGGTCTTGATAATTGTGATCAGCTCATGCTGATTGGGGTTCTCCGCGGTGCCCTCACGAGGAAAAACATGAAACTGGTTAGCTTCCTGGTCAGAGACCAAAATATAGCCTGTGTTTTCGTCCAATTTATAGATACTGATCCCCTCGTGATCTTTAGTGAAACCTTCCGTTCCAAAAAGCGTCAACTCTTCATTGCCTTTGGCGGGATCTGCATAGTACTTCCTTACCCCTATCCCCTCATCAGAATAGTAGATGTAACCAAGTTCGTTGTCCACCGCAATGGCCTCGATCTCCTTCTGGCCACTAAACTGACCAAACTTGCGAACCAAATTCAGGGAAATACCGGATGCATCGCTGATAATTTCATACTGCCAGAGGTAGCTGCCATCTTGAGGGCCGTTTTTCCTACCGGCAATGACATAATGCTTGCCCGTTTCCGGCTGAGTATATATGGCCACCCCCATCAAATCTCTAAATTCAGGACCTGTCTCCCCTTCATAGACCTCCAGTCCACCGGGAACGATCTCTTTCATATCAGGAAGTGAAAAAAAACGGAGTTTTGAGGTCAATCTCTCTCCCGTAACCGCAAAATCCACAGTCCGATCTCCAAGCTGCAATCCATAACCGATATCCACATTGTTGGGCCGCTGAATGTCTCGCACCACCAAGGAGTCTATCGTCTTTCCCTCCAGGTCAAATACATATATAGCGCCGTCCTTATCCTTGTCTGTACCTAGGATCAGGCTCTTGGATGGATCCTGAGGATTGATCCATACTGCTGGATCATCTGAATCATGCGCCAGGCTATCCGTTACAAATACCGGCTGAACTCTTTGTGCTACCTGCACTTCCTCTTTCTTATTCTCATTTTGATTAGGGGTATTACAATTTGTAAAAATCAAACCACTCAACATCAGTGGTGAAAAATAGCGTAATCTTCTATTCATAAGTTTTGGTTTATTATTTAGGATGCAAAAGTACGGGCTAGCGATCAGTATAGGCTACCCTAGTTTATTATGAAAAAGTCATTATTCGCCAAAGACCCGAAACAAAAAATTAACATTATAATCAATTGGATATAAGCCAAATAGATTTTTCCCGAAACAAAAACAATATAGAATGAAAAATAACTCTTCAGCAATCTTTAAGACAAATGGCCTACTATTACGCTAGGATTAAAGCAGTATTACCTTTTCGTTATACGATTAAACCTGGAAGTGCAGAAGGATGTATAAAGTTTAGGATGCCCAGAGCCCTCTGTCTTTAAGGCTTTAAGGCTGGATTAAGATTGCTGAGATCAATACGCTCCCTGCCAAAGCTCGGGATACACCAAAATCGCCGTTCATTTAATCGTCATAGCTAAAGAAAAGTAAGTCTGGATGGGAATTAGGTTTACATCACATAGGTCTAGAAAAGCCTCAGAATACTCTCTAGGAGTATACTTGCGGGGAGGTAAAATGAGGAATCCCCAGTTTGGGAAGGGGAAGGGGAATGATTAGGAATTAGAATTAATAGAAAATAAAAAGGTCCAGAAAAAATTCCTGAACCTTTTTTTTCACCAAGTTTGACATATTAAAAAATCAACGAAAAGATCTTTGTAATCCTTTTAATATTTTTAGTATTGTTTTGTCTTTTATTTTTTTCTGTAAGAAACCATGATTATATCGATCCACACTAACGACTTGTAATAAGATATCACAGAGTCTAAACATCGGCCATCCGGCTTCAGTATCGATAGAATTCAATTCCGGTACCACTCTTTTCTCTGGCCAATCTTTGACCTCAGCAATGAGCTTGTTCCGAATGATCTGTGCAAGATCATAGAAATCATAATAATGATAAGCTGCTTCCGGAGTCAATTCCTTCCCTACTATCCGCTCAACTCGCAGAAACTCCTCCTCCATCTCCGAAATATATGGCAACAACTCCTCAAAGTGTACATCCGATAACCACACACTGGAAGCATCATAACGTAAAATATCCCTTGTTTCATTCATAAGGCAGGAGGCTAAACGATGACCCAATCAGCTACTAATCTCTCAGCACGTTCTTACTTTTCTGTCAGTATCTTTTTACCGACTTTCTATGCATCTAAGTTGAGAATATATTTTTTAATACACAACCTTTTTTCCTCTTTTTATATAAAAAAATGCTTTTTAAATAAACTCACAACACTTTCATAAATTTTCTTTACTTAATACAATACCGCCCAAAAATCACTCCACCATAGTCAATTTTTAAACTTTACTTACTACTTTAATCCAAATTTCATTGAATTTTCATGTCAATATTGATTTTTTAAGGCCAATAACTGAGGGTCATTTAGAAGGTAATATTTATATTGTAGAATCAATTAAACCTAACCTTGTTTTACACTTATGAGCAGCTATCAACCTGCACCTGACAGGTACCAAAAAATGCTATATCGCCGATGTGGCAAAAGTGGCCTGAAACTCCCCGCCTTATCGCTGGGCCTATGGCATAATTTCGGCCATGTGGATGTACTAGACAATTCCCGAAAGATCCTCCAGCTTGCCTTTGACAGAGGCATCACCCATTTTGACCTAGCCAATAACTATGGTCCTCCGCCAGGCTCTGCGGAAGAAAACTTCGGCAAGATCCTCAAAGAAGACTTTGCAGGATACCGTGACCAGCTCGTCATCTCCTCCAAAGCGGGATACTATATGTGGGAAGGTCCCTATGGAGAATGGGGCTCCAAAAAATACCTGGTATCCAGCCTAGATCAAAGCCTCCAGCGAATGGGCTTGGACTATGTCGATATTTTCTATCACCACCGGCCTGATCCTGACACCCCGCTGGAAGAGACCATGGCCACCCTCGACCTCCTCGTAAGGCAGGGCAAGGCACTATACGTCGGAATCTCCAACTATCAGGCGGAAGAAGCGGCCCAAGCGATCCAAATCCTGAAAGATCTGGGCACTCCATGCCTGATCCACCAACCCAAATACTCTATGTTCGAAAGATGGGTGGAAAGTGGACTGATGGACCTTCTGGGGAATAAGGGTGTCGGCTGTATTCCCTTCTCACCACTGGCACAGGGACTGCTGACCGATAAATACCTGAAAGGAATTCCCGAAGACTCCAGAGCAGCAAAATCCCATGGATTCCTGCAAAAATCCGCCATAACCGAGGATACCCTAGCCAGAATCAAAGCACTTAATGAAGTGGCGATGGAACGAGGACAAAGCTTGGCCCAACTCGCACTGTCTTGGCTCCTGAAAGATGAAAGAGTCAGCTCAGTGCTTATTGGCGTAAGCAAAACCTCACAACTGGAAGATTCCCTAAAATGTCTTGATAATCTTGATTTTGAGGAAAAAGAACTGAGCAGAATCGAACAGATATTGAATAAATAGAATTTAGCATTTCTCCCAAACCCCATTAGTGAAGCGCTTAAATAAGCCCTGGGGTTATTCGGATTGTGAAATTCTGGTATTAAAGCGCTTGCCTTCCTGCAAAATACCCGTCCAGACCATACAATTGGCGCGGAGGAGAGTGATGAGCTATAGTTATAGTCTTGCTATTTCCCCTACCAAATCAGAGTCAATAGGGTATAAATCAGCGGGAAGGGAAGCGCTTTCATTTTTTCATAGCATAGTGTCGGATGGGCCCTTGGTGTTCGCCTAGCCATAGGACATCCCCCAGCCATAGGCTACTGCGCACCTCCCCTCGGAGGCAAAATCCACTTTGATCCTGAGGGATATAATGACTCTCCAGGCTTGGGCTCAGCTCCATGAGCAAGCCGTGATTGGCATCGATATTCCCTATTTTAATACGTCCTTGGTGAATATTCCCGCCCAGCCATAAATAGTTGCCCTTAGGACTAGGGATAAATGCAGCAGTATAAACCGGGGCGATTTGCGCCTGCATGGGCAAATCAAGGGCTACAAAACGGCCATCCTTAAGCGTAAAAAGCATAGTTTCCAGGGTGTTTACTTCGTATGTCAAAGCGATTGCCTGTTCACTGTCCGACAGGATATCCTCCAGCTTAGCTTCTGCATAGCTGGCATAATCCTTAAAGCTATTTCGTTTTGCACTGATCTGATCCATCAGCTCATCTCGGCTGATATAGGGATATTCTTTGGTCTGAATATAAAAATTCAAAAAAGGATCCACAGAGCCATTCCCATCAAAATCCCCAAAACTAAGGCGTGCCGGCTCCTCCCTAGAGGCTTTAATTTGAGAATTTAATCCGAAATTCCCTGCTAACAGTTCAGGCTCACCATCCCCATTCATATCTTCCAGCAACAGAGAAAACCATATTCCAGCATAGGAATGATCAAAGTACAGGTCGGTTTGACGAAGTACCTTTCCCTCCTGGAAGGAAAATACCTCCAGACCCATCCACTCTCCAGCCACGACCATTTCTGGAATCCCGTCCCCATCTAAGTCGGCACTCTGAGCATCTCTCACCAAATGCAAGCCTTCAAGGGCACTGCTCATCCTAGGAGAAGCAAGGCTAAAGTGCCCCTTACCATCATTGATCAGGAGCTGTGAAGGGTAAGATTCCGGATGCCTTCCAGGGATGGCCGCCCCTCCGATGAATAAATCCAAGGCTCCATCAGCATTCGCATCCAAAGCCAAAACGGCCCCCGTGGCCGCATGCCTTTCGGGAATGGCCAGCGGGCGTTCTTCCATAATCCCTCCACCCATATTTTCATAAAATCGATCCTGAAGACGTACATCGGAAGCAGAAAAGTCATGATATCCTCCACTGGCCACATACAAATCCCTATCTCCATCGCCATCAGCATCGAAAAACACGGCATCTGTATCCACCGATCGGGATGAATTCTGAAAAGCTCGCTGCACGGTCTCTTTTAATTCCTCCCCACTTATACCTCGAAATAATAAGGGCCTAGCCCCCATTCCCGCACCTATATATACCATCACCTCTCCCTGCCCTGAGCTGCTGGCCATCACTGGACCGATATCGCTTAGGGGATAGGTCAAAAGGGGCTGGCGCTTGAAATCATTGAAAGTTTCCTCCTTTTGGATCAGAATATTCCCCTCCTTATTTTCGACCCAGAGGGGAGTCGATGGAGCAGCTGTTTGGTCCTTCACTGGCTTGTCCGCTGCCGCATGGTTTAAGATAAGGCTTTGGCTGGTCCTTGGAGAGACCAGACATTGGGTGGCGCCATCTGGCCAGGTCACCAGCACAGAATCTACCTCTGCCGCAGACAGGCCAAAGGTCAGGATAGGGCTTACACTGGACTGATAACCTCTATATGGCATCTGCTCCATCAGCTGCTCTGTACCCCGCTGGTACAGCCTCACCTGAGAACCTATGCCTTGAAGATTCCCTTTAGGGCCTTGCAAATGGATTTTTAGCCAGTGGTGGTTTGGACTTTCATTTCGATGGTTCTCATAAATAAAGGCTTCCTCATTGATATTATTGATGACCAGATCCAGGTCGCCGTCATTATCCAGATCTGCATAGGCGGCACCATTACTATTGGAAGCTCGATCAAAGCCCCAGTTTTGCTGCTGATTGGTAAAGGTCAGATCCGCATTATTTTGGTAAATATAATTGGTCACCGCCGAGGAAGGCATCTCATGAATTAAGGTCATTAGATTCTCGGTGGACATCTTGCCATTTTGAAAGAAGGAGCTTCTGTATTTAATAAAGTCAAGATTCGTAAAATCATGCAGGAAGCCATTGCTAATAAACAGATCCTTCCAGCCATCCTGGTCAAAATCCGCCCATAATGGCGCCCAACTCCAATCCGTATTGGAGATTCCTGCTACCTGCCCCAGCTCGCTGAAAGTACCATCGCCATTATTGACTTGCAGCATATTCCGCATATACTGATAGTGCAGCCCAACGCTCAAAAACAGATTGAAATGAGAGTAATTGTCTGGCATAAACAATAGCTTCTGCCGCTTATTATCCTCGGGAAGCATATCCAAACTTAGCAAATCCACCTTGCCGTCATTATTATAATCTGCCGCATCCATCCCCATGGTGTAAAGGGAAGTATGATCCAGCCGCTGGGCGAGGACCTCCCGATAGGTCCCATCTTCCTGCTTCTGGTACAGGTGATCGGCAGCGGAATAATCATTTCCTATATAAACCTCCGGAAGGCCGTCTCCATCAAAGTCACTAATGCTCATCCCAAGTCCGTAAGACAGGGGGCTGGTATCCCATCCTGCCTCCTCGGTGATGTCCACAAATATGCCTGAGCGATTTTCTAAAAGCCGGCTGCTGCTATTGGGATCTTTTTGGGCTAAAATATGCTGAAAGGAGACTTCATCCAGATTTCGAAATAGCTGGGGATGGTGATTCAGCAGAACCATATCCAAATCGCCATCGGCATCATGATCAAAAAACGCCGCAGCGCTACTATAAGCGGCGTTATCCAAGCCATACTCTTCGGCCATCTCCTTAAAGTAAGGAATCCCCTGAGCATCTGCCCCTTGATTTACAAATAGCTGATTCCTTCTTTGCTCCTCTGCCAGATCTCCACTATAGCAAACATAAATGTCCATCCAGCCATCCTGATTGATATCCACCATGGCCACCCCTGTGGCCCAGGATCGTGGTCTGCCAGAAACATTTGAGGCTAAACTGATGTCCTGAAATTGCAGGGAACCACGATTTAGGTAAAGCTTATTATTACTCATATTTCCTGAGAAATAAAGGTCTTCCAGTCCATCATTATTGACATCTCCGATCGCCACTCCTCCCCCATTATAAAAATACTGATACTGAAAAATATTGGCCTCAGGGCTCTCGGTAAGCGTATTGCTGAAATCCACACCCGTCACAGAAGGATCCACAATAGTGAATAAGGGAGCTTTTGGCTCAGGGGCCGCATCAGGAGTCTCACAGCCGATATATATGAGGCTATTGATCAGGATCAGGCTGCTTATCAGTAGATTTTTTGGCATAGATTTAATTTCAATTTTTCCTCAGAATATTATTTTCCCCTGCATTCTTTTTGACCTAAGCCAAATGGCTCCATCTAAAATAGGGAATAGAATCACATTTACAGACAGGGAAAGGGAATTCCATCACATCGCCACGGGTATTTCTCTGGATAAATCCGTCAATCCAAACCCCAATTATCCGCTGTATTATACTGGCTAAGTTTCTATTCTTCCAACTGCCCTGATTTGAATTATTGATTTTAAGGCTCCAGACCTTAAAGTTCATTTAGTAAATCGGCGGTAGGCATGGATTCGAGGGTAGCCAATGCCCCACTTTCAAATAGGATACTTGTCATGCAGGGCTAGGTGTTTGGCTCATTACTTATATTTTTGATCTGAATACCATTGACTATGATACCAGAAAAAACCTGCCTGGTCTATAAACTAAAACTCGAAGCGGTAATTTACCGCTTCGAGAGTGTGAACCATTATCCAAAATTCTTTTAATCGCTTTTTATTGTTCCGCTCGTACCACGCGTACGTTGTCCACGCCCATTACGACGGGGACACCATCGGTGCCATAATTCTGTATTACCAATCTCAGTTGCTTCACCCCTCCGGTATCCCCTGCGAGTAAGTCTGCATAGGTTCCCAGACGGACATTTCCGCTGGTTAGCTGGCTGAGGTTAGTGGAGACCGTGTACCAGGTACCGTCTGTGGTGCTTACATAATCCACGAGAGGTACATTGGTAGTGAGTTCATTGCCTTTATTATCAGGAAACCATATCATAAGTTCCACATCTTCTATGGAGCTGGCGGTGGAGATAGCGATTTCCACTCTGATCTCAAACTTGCCCGCTGGGGTCGATGGGGCATATTTATCGGCCGGACTGGTAGGGAAAATCTGTGCTCCCCCCCAGTTGGTAAAGTTCATCACCTTATCATTACTCCAGCCGCCCTTTGGAGGCAGCTCCATATCGATGGCTCCAAAGTTTCCATCGATGCCATTTACCGGGCCGATAGAAGGCACGATCATATTGCCGGAAATTCCCCAGCCCCAGTTCCAAGGCCATTCCAAAGCACCATCGGTATCAAAATCTGCTACCATGCCGTTGCCATCATAGATCTGCGTCCTTCTGCTGGTTGCAGATCCCCCACTTTGGGTGACCACAGACACAAAATTTCCCTCTGAGAAGTCCAATCCATCGGGAACTTTCACTGTCAGCTTACTACCTGTACTATTGGCCGTGAAGCCTTCGGTCACATAATTACCTTCTCCGGGGAAGAACACTGTATCGATAAAGTAGAAATATCTACCAAATAGTGTCAAATTATCCCCCGGCTTCAGGTATTCATTACCCACGCGGCTGATCTGCGGTGCTGGAGGCAGGGTCTGGAAGGGAATGGATGTTTCTCCACCTTTGGTGACTAGCCTTAGCATATTGGATACATTCGGGTCGGTGGCCACCGTCGGCACGCTGTCTGTGATGGTGACGATCACATTATCATTGGTGACATAGGCGGGATTTACGCCTACCGAATAGCCATTTAGATATACCTGCTGAGTGGTCCCTAAGTTCCTGCCCATGATGGCCAGGGTACTTCCGAGTGTCGCCCGGGTAAAGGCACTGTCCGCAGTCTCAGGGTCGGTATATCGGATACGATCTATGGTGGGCATACCGGTGACTTCATCTTCATCTTCCTGGCAGGCCAAGGAGGTTATGGCCAATAGGATGACCAATAAACTGCTGAGGATATTCAGCGGTAATGTATAGTTATTTATCTTTTTCATGATCCTTTTCTTTTTGGGTGTGAGCATTATTCTCCTGCGCTGAAATCATAGGGTACGGGAGGTTTTCTCAGATTTGGAGCTTTAGAAAGCTCCACAGATGGAATCGGCAGGTTAAAATTACTTGCATTCACATCAAAAAACCTCGGGCTGGTATCATCTTCAGGGATCTCGATTTCCCACATTCTAGGATCAGGAATCTGATCCGGATAGATCCTGAAAGTACCTCTATCCTGACTGCTCAAAAGCTGGTAAGCCAGCTGTGGATTATAATATTGCAGGCGGGTAAACTCATACCAAGCTTGTCCCTCCATTGCCAATTCTTTGATACGCTCATAAAAGATATCCTCCCAATCCACAGAAGTCTTCGGTGATACGCCGGCTCTGTCCCGGACCTTATTATAATAGGTAAGGGCATCGCTAGGATTGCTCTGCAAGACTGCCTCCGCATAGATAAGGTACACCTCTGCCAGACGAAGAATATAGGTATTTATCTCTGTCCCCTGCTGCACCACTTTGCCATCGTTATCTTCTGGCCGGCCGACCACATATTTTTTCACCCATGCGCGTGATCCATAAGGCTGACCAGCATCCTCACTAGGCGCCGGAACTCTCAGTTCCTGTGCGCTGCCGCCAGCAGGCACCTGAGTGATATAATCATAATGATCTCCGGGAAACATAAAACTAGCCTTTCTTCGTGTGTCAAAAGTCCAATCATCATATAGCTCGAGCATCCATTTTGATCCTCCAATATCCCCTCCCCATCCGTCAGAAAAGCCGGTAATCTCAGAACCAAAGGCTAGGAATGCCTGCACCGAGTTTTGTGCTCCCCAGGCATTGAGGTTGCCGGCATTATAGGTCCACTGAAGCGCCGCCAAGGTCTCCACGTTATTATTATTGACGGTCTTGAACAGGTCCTCATATTCCTCCATCAGCGTGGCGCCGCTATTATCAATCACCCTTTTGGCAAAGTAAGCCGCGCTGTCCAGATCATTCTGATCACGTGTGCCGCTGATACCGGCACGAGTCAGGTACATCTTTGCCAGCATCCCTTCAGCACTCCACTGATTCAGCCTACCTTCCTGCACCGATTCATCAGGAAGATTCTCCGCCGCATAGCGAAAGTCTTTGATGATAAACTGCCAGACCGATTCCACGGTATTCCTAGCGATGGTGGTGTCCTGAAGCAAGGTGGTATTATTGGTAATCAAGGGCACAGGGCCCCAGTTTTGTACCAGATAGGAATAGGCTAGACCTCTCATAAAGCGGCCTTCGGCAATTCCATGACGCTTGATACGATCTGTTACTGCTGCACCCGCATATTGTTTCACATTATTGATAAGGGTGTTGGACTGGCCTACCACATTATAAAAAGCCCTCCAAGAGGCTCCATTTTCGGGAGTTTCCCCGGTAGTATTGAAGCGTACGTTCTCGATCTGGTAAGAGCCGGAGGTGAGCACGCCACCACGAGCATCTCCTATCCCATGGGAAGCCTTATCATTATAAGAAAACCACACGATATTATACAATGGCGCAGTGCCAGCGAGGATCTGCTCATCATTTTGGTAGAAATTGGCATCCACAATGGCATCCAATGGGGGTCTGTCCAAAAACTCCTCCCCACAGCTCCATAGCCCACCGAGCAGGGTGGCCACTGTGAGTAGTGAAAGCGTTTGACTTATATATTTTTTCATGATTATGTCCATTTTTGTAATTAGAAATCAATCCCTAGGCTTAAGTTATACATACGTGTGGAAGGATATCTGCCGTAATCCACGCCGATAAGCTGCTTACTTGCCTCCACATTATTGCCCACATAGGCTCCCACCTCTGGGTCATAGCCCTTGTACTTGGTCCAGGTCGCCACATTCTGCATCCCAAAAGAAAGTCTAGCTCCACGAATGACATTTTGCCATCCTAGGATTTGCTTGTTGAACTCATAGCTCAGGTTAATATTCTTTAGCCTTATATAGGAGCCATCCTCCACAAAACGGTCACTGATTCGATTGCCATTTCCATTCGGATCACTCACTGTGATTCTAGGGATATCAGTATTGGGATTGGCCAAATAGGGATTTCCATCATCGTCCGTCTCCACCCGAGCATACTCAAAGGTCTCCACCAACAGGTTTCGGCCTAGATTTATATTATTAGGGTTGGTATTATAGAATCGGGAATAGTTAAATACATCTGCCCCCAAGGCTCCTAATAATAATATGTCCAGTTTGAACCCCTTGTACTCCAGAGTTTGGGTGGTACCAAAGGTGAATTTTGGCCAAGGATTACCGATAAACGTTTGATCCCGCTCATCGATAATATTATCACCGTTTTGGTCTTTATATTTTACGTCTCCCACCCAGATATCATCTTCACTGATCGGTAGGCGCTGCCCGTTATTGTCTGCCGGAATGGCACTCCCCTCGATCTCTTCCACCGACTGGAATATACCCTCATATTCATAGCCATAAAACAACCATGGGGATCTTCCTACTACAGCTCGCTGTGTGAAATCATTCATATACCAGGCCGTACGATCGATGAAGGCTGACTCACTATAAAACTTGGTTACCTCCGTTTTGAAGCCAGAAAAGTTGAAGTTGGAAGTCCAGCGGAAGGTACTGGCACGGTTGTCAATATTGATGGTGTTGATCGTGAAAGCATATCCACTATTCTCCAATGCACCAATATTCACCGTAGGTGTACCTATGCTTCCTTCGCCCTCTGTGCCCATATACCAAGGCAGTGGATTGGGCAATAGCAGGTTGTCAGTGACTTTCTTATAGATATCGCCTTCGATCTGCAGGCGATTATTAAACATATTCAAATTGAAACCTAAATTATAGGTCTGTGTTTCTTCCCATGCGAGCTCTGGATTACCATACCTAGTGACTAAGAATCCTCCTCCCCAAGGGGTAGGGACACTGGGTGAGCTGAGCGGGGCATAGATTGCATTGGCACTGCCTTGATTTCCGGTAAGGCCAGTTTCTAACCTTATCTTCAATTCGTCAATCTGCTCAATTCCCTTCATGAAGTTTTCCTCAGACGCTCTCCAAGCCGCGGAGATGGAAGGAAAATATCCCCAGCGGTTTTCCGGACCGAAGTTCGCCGACCCATCCGCTCTCAATGCCGCCAGAATAATGTATCTATCATCGTAAATATAATTTAGCCGGCCTAGGTAGGACTCCATTGCCCACTGGTTCTTATTGCCGGCATTGGTAGCTCCCTGGGAGGATCCTAAGCCCAGCACAGGAAGATCATTGGAAGTAAAGTTCTGTCTCGACCCCTCGATAGACTGCCAGTTGGATTCCTGAGCCTCGTGGGTAAACATGGCGGTGAAGTCATGCTTATCAATGGTTTTATTATAGGTAAGGGTCTGCGACCAATTCCAGTAAAAGCTATTTTCGGCCTTATTGGACAAACTATTCACATCATTTCGAACGGATCCAAGGGTATAAGTTGGGGTCCAAAAAGTACCATTAGCATAGTTGATATTACCATTGAGCTGGGAGGTGAATGTCAATCCCTCCATTACACGAATATTCACATTGATCCCACCAAGGGCACCTCTTCGCTTAAATGAACGATCCAGGAGATTGGCAAGTGCGATGGGGTTTGGTGGTGTAAACTGCAAGCTGCTTCCATTCAGGCCATCTGCTCCACCCCAGCTGCCATCAGGATTTTGGACGGGGATATTTGGCGCCATTTGGATGGCATTATTGATGATATCACTGCTGCTGGTCGCCAGTTGCTCATCCGTCTCACTGAGTGCCAGGTTTACCCCGATAGTCAGCCAGTCCCGGACGTCATTGTCAAGGTTTAGCCTTAAGCTGTACCGCTCAAAACCTGAGCCCTGGGCCACCCCTTCCTGGTTAAAGTACTCGCCCGAGAGGTAGTATTTGGTCGCTTCATTTCCTCCGCTGAGGCTCAGTGCGTGCTTGTTTAGCGCTGCGGTCTTGAAGAGTGCATCCTGCCAGTCGGTCCCTTCGCCCAGGAGGCTCGGATCCAGGAATGCTGCCGGGGATGATCCACCTGTCAGCTCTCTGATAGTATTGGTCATTTCAGCATATTGGCGTAGGTTCATCACATCTAGCTCTTCGGGCTTATCCTGTAAGCTATAGAGATAGGTATAATTGATATTCGTCTGTCCTGCCTTACCCCGCTTGGTCGTGATGAGCACCACCCCATTGGTGGCTCGGGATCCATAGATGGCTGTAGCGGAAGGTCCTTGGAGGATCTCCATGGATTCTATATCACTGGGATTCAGCCCTGCCAGCGGGTTGGTGCTGGAGGTGGGTCCATAGGATACGGTATTCGGCTGGATCTGCACGCCATCCACCACATACAGCGGCTCGTTGCTTCCTCCGATGGAATTGACCCCGCGGATATTAACGGATAGCCCTCCTCCCGGCGCACCGGTATTTTTGGTCACATATACCCCGGCAGCACGACCTTGTATCGCCTGCTCCAAAGTGGTATTTACGGTCTTTTCGATCGCATCTGCTGAGACCGTCACATGGGCGCTGGTCATATCTGCCTTCTTCATGGTGCCATAGCCGACCACGACAAATTCATCCAGATTGGAAACATCTTCCTCGAGGGAGATATTGATGACACTTTGATTGCCCACCGTAGCTTCCTGAGTAGCATACCCGAGGGAGCGATAGATTAGCTCATCCTCAGAATTTACCGTGATAGTATAATTCCCTTCCAGGTTGGTGGTCACGCCTTTGGTGGTCCCTTTGATCAGGATGCTGACCCCGGGGATGGCTTCCCCTCCTTTGGCCGAGCTCACCTTACCGGTCACCGTGACCTGAGCGTAAGTGATTCCTGTCAATAACAACAGAAACCCTAGCAGTAAGCATTTTTTCATAATTTATCAGGTTTATTTATTGGGTTATTAAAATGGAAAAAAGTGTCCCTGACATAGCGCTGCCAGAAACACTTATTCAATAGGTGTAATAGGTATTAGAAATTTCAGTGGGAGAATAAGAAGGTCTGGCTTCACACTCACGATTCACCGATATACATCTCGCTATCTGGAGATGCCTCATCGGAAACATATAAAGTAAGACATTAGAAAGGACTGAAGTATAGCCAATCCTCGGGAGAATTCGTTCGGTTATGTTCTGCATATTGGGTTTAGGTTAATTTCCTAATCTAATGTACCATGAAGGAAAAAATATCAGGGTGATGAAATGTTTATTTGATGGGGTACAAATGTTAACAATGCTTAAAAACCCATTCAAGGCCGTTTTCAGGGAGTATTATGCATGATTTTTAGAGAAAAAATTTTGAGATCAAAATCTAAAATTGGTAATCTATACAAGTTTGTCGAAGTCCCGGTCCTCCTGACAGCAGAGTATCTACCTGCCACTACTCCCTTTTACTCCCTTTTCCAGCCCATTATCACCTGCCTTTGGCAAAGCCCTATTCCACTATTAATCGTCCTCTGCTTCATCGCCATTTTCAGAAATAGCATAAGGCTGCTTGGCATATACTGAAGGAATCACCTTATACCTCGCTTTGAAGTGTTTGGTGAAATACTTGGCATTGGTATAGCCTACTTCATAGGCTACTTCGGAAACATTGAGTTGGTTTTGCTGCAGTAGCTGTGCTGCGCGCTCCAGGCGAATGAGCCGGATAAATTCCAGCGGCTTCTGCCCTGTCAGTGAGGTGAGCTTCTTATACAGGTGCACTCGGCTCATCGCCAGCTCACTGCTGAGCATCTCCACAGATAGCTCAGGATTATCCATATTGTCTTCCACTATTTTTACCGCCTTCTGAATGAGCTTATCATCCATAGATTCCAGCTGCACTTCACTGGTGATGACGCCTATCCGCTTCTGAAAACGCTCCTGAAGCAACTGCCTTTCTGCCAGAAGATTTCTTATTCTTAGCATTAATAGCTCCACCTTGAAGGGCTTAGTGATATAGTGATTTGCCCCGCTGTCGAGCCCTTCCAGCTGTTTCTCCTCGGAGGTCTTGGCCGTCAGCAGGATGATGGGAATATGAGAGGTACGCAGGTCATGTTTCAGCAGCTGGCATAGCTCCACCCCTGTCTTACCAGGCATCATGATATCACTTATGATCAGATCTGGAATATGCTGAAAGGCTTGTTTTTCACCTTCTATACCATTTGGGGCGGTGATGACGGCATACTCTTCCACCAGCACTCCTTTGAGGTAATGGATAAATTCTTCATTGTCCTCCACCAAAAGGATGGTCTTCCTATCACTGTCAGCTTCCCATTCTTCCCTATATTCTTCCTCCTCCATGCCCGGACTAAGCGCCTCCACGGGCAGGGAAATAGTGAAAACACTTCCTTTTCCCAGTTGGCTTTTCAGCCTGATAGTGCCTCCGTGCAGTCGGGTAAACTCCCTGACTATGCTCAGACCGATACCACTTCCCTGATTGAGCGAATCACTGGGAGCTTGGCCCGTAAAGTACCGCTCAAAAATCTGCTGCTGGTCCTCCTCGCTTATCCCCATTCCAGTATCAGCGACCTCTATAGTTAAGGTGCCCTTTGGTTTCTCCTCCGGAGAATACTGAACATTCACCTTGATCTGACCACCCTCATCAGTAAACTTAAATGCATTGGAAAGCAGGTTAAACATTATCTTCTCTAGCTTATCCGCATCAAAATTGGTAAAAAGCAGCTCTATATCCGACTGGAATTCCAACTGGATATGCTTCTTGGTCGATAAGTCCTCAAAGGAGGTGGTGGTTTCCTCCAGGAAGCGTATGATATTCCCCTCCAAAGGCTGGAGCTCCACCCCTTCGGTCTCGATTTTCTTGATATCCAGAAGTTGATTGATCAGGTTCATGAGTCTCCTGGCATTTCGCTGGATCGTAAGATAATGATGCTTATCTTTATCGGCATGCTGGTCGGAAAGGAGCTTCTCGATGGGGGTCAGGATCAGCGTAAGTGGAGTGCGGAACTCATGGCTGACATTAGTAAAAAAGCGAGTTTTCATCCTATCCATCTCATGCATTCTTCTGGCTTCTTGCCGGTCTTGCTCCAGCTGAAGCCGCACCTTTTCTCTAGAGATAATTTCCCGCTGGATGATGATGATGATAGCTATGCCCAGCAATATATATATCAGAAAAGCCAATGGGGTTTGCCAAAAAGGCGCAAGCACCTCTATCTGCACCATCGCTGCCTCATCTGCCCACACCCCATCATTATTAGAGGCCTTGACCTTAAACACATAATTTCCAGGATCCAAGTTGGTATAAATGGCCTTGGTCACCCCATCCTTTACTTCCACCCAGTCATTATCAAAACCTTCCAGCTGGTATTTATAGGTATTTTTGGAGGAATGGATATAATTCAATGCCGAAAATTCCAGCGAAATCACATCTTCATGGTGTTTCAGGGTGATCTTATCGGTAAGCGTGATGCTCTTATCAAATAATACCCTTCCAGAAACTTCCCCTCCTATAGGCACATTTTTATTGAACAACTGAAAGCCCGTCAACACTACCCGAGGCTTCTCCTGATTGATCTTTACCTGCTCGGGATAAAAAATATTATAGCCATTGGCTCCGCCAAAAATCAATTCGCCCCGGCTGGTTTTCAAGGCAGAGTTTTCATTAAACGCATTCCCCTGCAAGCCATCACCCATACCAAAATTCCGGAATTGTATAGTTGGTATGCTTCCTGACCTATCCACCAATGCCTGACTCAAGCCCCTCGTGGTGCTGAGCCACAGGTGTCCCTCCTCATCTTCCAATACCTTAAATATATGATCGGAAGGCAGTCCATCTTTTTCGGAGAAATTGGTGAATTTCTGATTTCTATGATCATAATAACTCAAACCCTGCGTCGTGGCCACCCATACTCCATTTTGGCTGTCTTCATAGATGTCAAGGACATTGTCTCCCACTAGTGTGCTGGTATCTCCCACCAGGTGATTATAATAATTCGCCGATCCATTTTTGAAGTTTACCACATCGATGCCATTTCCTCCGCCGATCCATAAGTTGCCAAGGTGATCCTGCTGGATGGCTGAGATATAATTGCAATGCAGGTAATAAGAACCCATATTCTGCTGATAATGGAGGAAACCATCGGTCTCAGGCTCGTATCTTTCCAAGCCATTGCGCAGGGTACCTATCCATATATTCCCCTCCTTATCCTCATACAGCTCCCAGATACTTTCTCCGGCGAGGCTGGAGGCATTCCCAGCCTGGGGTTTATAGTTGGTGAAGGTATCCTCCTCCAACTTGCTCAAGCCTGTCAGATAAGTTCCTATCCAAAGTCTCCCCTTGCTGTCCATCAGTAAGTCCACAATTATATCTCCTGCCAGGCTATGAGGATTGTCTTTTTGATGCTTATATACGGTGTATTTCTGGCTGGCTCGATCGTAATGGATCAGGCCATTTCCATTAGTACCAATATAAAAATTGCCCTGGGCATCCTCCACCATACAGTTGATATCATCATAGGGAAGTGAGCGGCTGCTGGTAAGGCTATGCTGGATATGGGGGAAGCGAACTAGCTTTTCATTATAGAAATTGATGCCATTCTTAAAAGTACCTACCCAGACCACGCCTGATCGGTCTTTGAACAGTGCATATACGCTATTTTGGGCCAGGCTGTGGGGATTTTCTGCCTCATGATTGATAAACTGGACCGTCCGACTGTCCTTATCTATGATATTTATTCCACCATGGTCTGTCCCCACCCAGATTTCTCCAGGTTTATTCTCGATGATGCCCCTTACCTGATCATTATTTAGCTTGATATAGGAGGAATTTTTATAAATATGCTGCATCCTATCAGCCTGACGATCATAATAATAAAGCCCACCGCCATTTTCATAGCGATACAGCCACACATCATCCTCGCTATCGATGAAGATCTTAAAGTCATCGGTCAGGAGATCATGCTCCATATCCAACAGCTCGATCCTACGCTTTACGGCTAGCTGGATAGGATCCAGGATATCAATCGCCCCATTGGCATATACCAGCCAGTATTCCCCAGCGCTATTTTCGGCAATGGCTGAAATCGAATTAAAACTCAGGCTGCGGGGCTTCTCCGGCTCATGCTGAAGGTACACAGTGGTATTGGACTTGGGATCATAGATGCTCAGTCCCTTATTGGGGTGGGCAAACCACATTCTTCCTCCACGGTCCAAATAAACGAAATTGATCTGCTCCGACTGCCACTTATAGTGGCGAGCATAGGGTGATAGGTCGGCATGGAAAGTTTCCGTGGTCCCCTCATACACCTCAAAATTATTATTACGATTGAGCAACCATAGTTGTCCGTCCAGCCCCGGCATGATCTTCCTTATGCTTATTTCCTGAAGGGAAGTGCTATCATTCGGTTCATTCTTAAATATTTTGAAGCCCCTGCCATCATAGCGGTTAAGACCAGAATTGGTTGCTACCCATAGGAAGCCCACGCTATCCTGATAGATATCCGTCACATTATTATTAGACAAACCCTGCTCCACGGTGAGTGCGGCAAAAAGGTAGTCTCCCCCAGCGGAAGATTTCTGCTGAGCCTGGCCGCTGATCAGGAAGATCATAAGCAAAGCAAAGGTAAAAGGTGCTTTCATATCGGTTATTGGGCAAATGGACGATGAACAATATATGGTAAGTTTTACTAGCAGTCAATTATTTTCACCTACATCTATCAGTAAAAAATCTATTTAGGCTTTTAATGAAACTATTTGAACGAGTAAAATTCAGGATTTCAGCCTGCTATCTTTTGCTACCTAGATATAAATCAGTAATCATGGAAAGTATTAGGTGATATTCAAGACCAATTCCTTATCTTTGCGCAAGTTTTTGGTACCCCTAGCCTTCATAAAGGCGGGGTTTAATAGGGAATTCGGTGCAAAACCGAAACTGTACCCGCAGCTGTAAGCTTCCAAAAAACTTCTGGTAATAAACCACTGTCTGCACCGATTATGATCGGCAAAGATGGGAAGGAGCCAGAAGTGAAGTGAGTCAGAAGACCTGCCATCAATTTAATTTTCAGAGCTTTCGGGTGAAAAGCCATGAAACCATCCCAATATCTGTGTGGGCAGTTCTCGCTGTCGTCCGGATAGTGGCGGTTCCGTAGGATGATCCATCATCTTATGAAAACCCTCCTTAGCGCTAAGGTCGGTTTTAGTATTTCTCCAGAAAGTTCATAGTGTTTTATTATTCAAACTCATTAGTCACGCTATGAACAAAAATTTATTCTCCATTTTCATTACTAAGAAATCCGTCTTAGTAAGCAGCCTCCTTAGCAGCATGTGCCTCTCGGGCGCCGCTTGGGCACAGGATACCCAGGACCTTGATGAAGTGCTGGTGACTGGAACAAAATTCGAAATTCCTGCCGAAAAATCAGGAAAAACCATCTACAAACTCAGCGAAAAGGACATCCGTCAAAATGCCGGTAAAACCGTTGCTGACCTGCTAAATGAAGTTCCTGGCGTTCAAATCGATGGTAATTTCAGTTCTCCTGGAACCAATATCAGTTATTTTGTGAGAGGAGCGAGCAGCAAAAACACCCTTATCCTTATCGACGGCAGTCCCATCAATGATCCCTCCGGCGCTTCTGCGACATTTGACCTCAGGCTGCTGTCTGTGGACCAGGTGGAATCTATAGAAATCCTAAAAGGAGGTCTGAGCACCCTATACGGCACAGGAGCCTCCGCCGCAGTGATCAATATCAAGCTCAAAGACGCCAAATCGGGATCTCCACTGGCAGGCACCGTCGATTTTAGCGGTGGATCCTTCAACACTTATAAAGGCAATATCAGCCTTTCTGGCAGCAGCGAAAAGCTGAAATACATGGTTTCTGGCGGGCTTTTTCACTCCCAGGGATTTAGCTCTGCCTCTGACGAGCAGTCAGATGTGGCTTTTGGGAAAGATGGTATGGATCGCAAAAACGCCTTAGTAAAATTGGGTTATCAGGTTACCGAGCGCTTTTCGGTGGACTTCCTCAGTGGCTATGATGATATGAAGGCCGATTATGATGATGGTCCCTTCCTAGATGCTTCTAACCACCAGGTCGGTGAGCAGTTTCGTATAGGCCTTACGCCAACTTACCAATATGACAAGGGGAATATTAAACTCCGCGCCTTATATAATACGAATGATCGGGAGTTTTATAGCGCTTACCCATCCAGCTATAAAGGCAGAAATCTGCAATTGGACCTGACGCAGGAGCATCAGCTGGCGCCAGGGCTTAAGGCGCTGTGGGGGCTAAACTTGCAGGAATTAAGCTACGAACAACCAGGGCAGTTGGAATTTGACAACAACAGCTTCACGATTTTTGACCCTTATGCATCGGTATTTTATGAAGCCGAGAGTGGCTTTAATCTTCATGCTGGAGCAAGGGTAAACACCCACTCCGCCTACGATGCCAAGTTTATCTATAATGTCAACCCTAGCTATAATTTCCAGGTTTCCGATCAGGTTACTGCGAAAATCCTGGCTTCAGTATCCACTAGTTATTTGACGCCCACCTTATATCAGCTTCACTCGCCAGACTATGGCAATGAAGGCCTTAATCCTGAGGAATCCCTCAATTATGAGCAAGGAGTATCCTTCTATATAGGGCAAAGCTTCATCATCAACCTGGTACATTTTACACGTGATGAAAGAGATCCAATTGAATTTGTCTCCCTCTTTGATGCGGACAACAATTACCTGGGCGCCGAATACCAAAACACCACCGACCAACGCCGAGTGGAAGGTTTTGAGGCAGATTTCTCGTGGATTGCCAATGAGTTTTTAACTGTAAAAGCAAATTATGCGCATGTAAGCACCGATAAGCCGGAGTCTTTCTACCGCATTCCAGCCACCAAATGGGGGCTTGCTTTCAATACCCAGCCGGCTAAATTCACCGTCGTCAACCTTAAATACAACTTTACCAGCCAGAGAACCATATATGATTGGGGACAAGGTGAAGTGGAGCTTGACAGCTATGGACTAGCAGACTTATACCTCCAGCAAGGAGTCCTTCAGAATAAGTTGCAGCTTTTCGGAGGCGTGAACAACCTTCTGGATGAGGATTTTACTGCCATATACGGGTACACCACCCAGGGCAGAACGTTCAATTTAGGAGCGCGATACCAATTTTAGGTTAAGCATGGAAAAGCACTGCCCATCCTGCCAAAAAGCTTTTGCCTGCACCAAAGTATGTTGGTGCAGTGCTTTTCCTCCTATCTTACCCTTAGAAGAAAATGGCTCCTGCCTCTGCCCTGCCTGTTTGGCTCAAAAGATCAAAGAACATATTGCCATCAAGATGCAGGCGCTCGACCCGGACAGCATTCGTCAAATCCAACAGCTCGGCAAGCCCAGCTCCTTGATAGAGGGCATAGATTATACCATCAATGACCAGGGATTTTTTGTATTTTCGGCTTGGTATCTATTACGACAAGGAAAATGCTGCGGCAATGGCTGCACCAATTGCCCCTATCAAAACCTCAAGAAAGTATGATTCACTATATCACTGGCGGTGAGCGATCAGGCAAAAGCCGATATGCTCAGTTAGAAGCCGAAAAAAACTCCCAAACCCCTTTCTATCTGGCCACCTCGCGGATCTGGGATAAGGATTTTCAAAAACGAGTGAGCAGACACCAGTCCGATAGGGATCATCGCTGGACGACCATCGAGGAAGAGAAATTCCTCAGCAAGGTGGATATAAGCCATAAAACTGTGGTGCTGGATTGCATTACTTTATGGCTCACCAACTGGTATGCCGATCATAAAAGTGACCTGGCTGCCTGCCTGGAAGCATGCAAAAAAGAACTGGATCAGCTATTCCTTCAAGCGGAAGATAGCCACCTGATCATCATCAGCAATGAACTAGGAATGGGGCTACATGCCACTACAGAAGCTGGAAGAAAATTTACCGAATTGCAGGGCTGGATCAATCAGCATATCGCCCAAAATGCGGATAAGGCTACTTTTATGGTTTCTGGACTTCCTCTTAGTCTCAAATAACACCTCTATACTCCTGGTTTCATCGCCAGCCTACAAAACCCTAATCCTATGTACAAAAGTGTATTCAACTGGAGTGGTGGAAAGGACAGCGCGCTGGCCCTATACTATTGTCTCCAAGACCCCACCATTGAGATCAGCAGTCTGCTGACCACTGTCAGCCAACAGTACGAGCGCATCAGCATGCATGGCGTGCGGGTAAGTCTGCTAGAAGAGCAAGCCCGGCAATTGGGCTTACCGCTAAAAAAGATAATGGTGCCCGAAAACCCCGACATGAGCACCTATAATGAGCTGATGCAACAAAACCTGCTGGCCCTAAAATCCCAAGGTGTACAGGCCAGTATTTTTGGCGATATCTTTCTGGAAGACCTTAAGGCCTATAGAGAGCAGAAACTAGCCGAAGTCAATCTAAAAGGGCTTTTCCCCCTCTGGGGAAAGAAAACGGACCTGCTAATCCGTGAATTCCTGGAGCTGGGATTTAAGACCATCGTGGTATGCGGAAAGTCCCCAGACCTCCCTGAAGAATTTGTAGGGAGAACCATTGATAGGGATTTTTTGGCGGACTTACCCAAGCACATCGACCCCTGCGGGGAAAATGGCGAGTTCCATACCTTCGTATATGACGGGCCAATCTTCAAATCTCCCATTGATTTTACCTTAGGAGAAAAAGTCCTTCGCTCCTACCCCGCACCAAAGTCCGAGGACAGCTGCCATACCGAGCTACCAGCTCAGGATATTGGTTTTTATTTTCAAGATTTAATCCTCTCTCCCAATGATTCACTTTAATATCCCGGCGATCGACCAAGCACTTCTACCCGCCTTGCAGGCTAAAGTGGACAGCAAAACCAAACCCCTGGGCTCCTTGGGGAAGTTGGAAGAAATCGCCATCCAGCTAGGCCTCATCCAACAGCGCCTCCAGCCCCGGTTGCAGTCACCCCATTTATTGGTGTTTGCAGGGGACCATGGCATCGCCAAAGAAGGGATCGTCAACCCTTATCCTCAGGAAGTCACCCTACAGATGGTCCATAATTTCCTCCAGGGAGGTGCCGCAGTCAATGTCTTCGCTCGACAGCATAATATCCAGATGAAAGTGGTGGATGCTGGGGTGAATGGCAACCTGCAGCCTCATCAAGACCTGATTTCTGCTAAAATCGCCTATGGCACCAAAAACTATAGGGAAGAAGATGCCATGAGTCTGGAAGACTGCCACCGTGCCATCGCCAAAGGCGCAGAAATAGTCGAAATGATTAGCCAAAATGGCTGCAATATCATTGGATTTGGAGAAATGGGTATTGGAAACACCTCCTCTTCGGCGCTACTAATGCATTATATCACAGATATACCTCTGGAAAAGTGCATCGGAAAGGGCACGAGCACCAGTGATTCACAATATAAAACCAAGGTAAATCACTTAAAAAAGGTATTATTTAATCTTAATGGTATCGATTTAAAAGATTATTACCTATTATTGTCCAAAATAGGCGGCTTCGAAATAGCGCAAATGTGTGGGGGAATGCTCCGCGCGGCAGAACTTGGGATGACGATCATGGTAGATGGCTTTATTTCCAGCATCGCTGCACTTATTGCTTCTAAGCTTCATCCTACCCTGCTGAAGTACTGCATTTTTGTGCACTGCTCGGAGGAAAAAGGCCACCAAGCCTTACTGGAATATATGGGAGTCCAGGCCCTTTTAAGCTTAAATATGAGGCTGGGAGAAGGCTCCGGCATCGCCGTATGCTACCCCATCATCGACTCCGCCTGTCGATTCCTAAATGAGATGGCAAGCTTTGAGGATGCGGGTGTAAGCGATACCCATTGATTTAATCAACTAATAATAAACCCTTTATGAAAACCGAAATCAGAGCTTTCTTCACCGCACTGATGTTTTATACCCGCATCCCATGTCCCAAATGGGTGGATCATTCGGAAAAATATCTCAGAATATCACGAAAGTATTTTCCGCTCATCGGCCTATTGGTCGGAGGAATCGCAGGACTTACGCTGGTGGGGTTGGAGAAAATACTTCCCGTATCCATCGCAGTTATATTCAGCATGATCACTTCTATTTTGGTAACTGGCGCATTCCATGAGGATGGATTGGCAGATACCATGGATGGATTTGGTGGGGGCTGGACCAAAGAGAAGATCCTTGCGATCATGAAAGACAGTCGATTGGGGACCTTTGGTGCCATCAGCCTGATGATGGTGCTGATGGTTAAATACCTGCTGTTGGTGGAAATAGTAAAGTACTCCCAGGAAAACATCTTTAGTTTCGAGTTTTGCCAATGCCTTTTTGCTACCTACCTGTCAGGACATGCCATAAGTCGATTTATGGCCCTTACTTTTTTCAAAACGCATCAATATGCCAAAATGAACGATGAAATTGGCAGCAAATCCAAGCCGATAGCTAAAGGTCAATTCCCACTTACTGATCTATTCCTCGCAGCAATATTTGCCTTAATTCCCATGGCCTTATTCCAAAACTACCTTATGTTTCTCGCCCTTATCCCCTGCTTTTTGATCACCTGGATCCTGGGACGATGGTTTAATAAATGGATAGGTGGCTATACGGGAGATTGCTTAGGAGCAGTACAGCAAATCACCGAAGTCACCTTTTATATCAGCATTCTGACAATATGGATGTATTTCTAATTCGACATACCAGCCCAGCAATCGCTAAAGGTATCTGCTATGGGCAGACAGATATAGGGCTTAGAGAAGACTTCGATGAAGAAGCCGAGGCCATTCATGCCTTAATAGGTCAGCCAAAAGGCAAGTATGCCATATTTTCCAGCCCCTTGAGACGATGTACACTTTTAGCTGATCGCTTATTTCCCACCGTCATTTGGCATAGTGAACCCAGATTGATGGAATTAGATTTTGGTGCCTGGGAGATGGAGCAATGGGATGCTATTCCCTCTGGTGAACTATCAAAATGGATGGAGGATTTCGTTCAAGTCGCCTGCCCAGGTGGGGAATCTTATCGAGACCTTTACTCTCGATGCGTGGATTTCCTCAGCGATCTCCAGTCCATGTCCCTGGATCAGGTCTATATCATCAGCCATGCTGGCCCGATCAGAGCCATACATGCTTACCTTACTGACACGCGCCTGGAAGATTCCTTCTCTCTAAAGGTCCACTATGGAGAGGTGATAAGAATGGACTCCCTCCGGCCAGCAGGTGAAAATTGCTCCGCTCAAAAAAAATAAAACCTTCCATACACCCAATTCCCCTAGCGAATAATTCTCGGATCTTAGATCGCTAACCTTACCCTCCCCATTTGAATTCGACTCCCTACCAAAAATAGGTTGGCGAAAATTCATTGGCCCTTGCCTGCGTTTTTATTTATCTCATAAGTGATATACCAGCGGTCAGTGGAAGGTATATATAGCTTCCGAGCCTAATGAAGGGCTTTCGAAGCTTTGCATATTTCCATTTCTCTAATTTATTTTTCAGAATACAGCCCCGCTTTCAAGGCTGCGTCATAGTGCTTAAACCGGATTTTTAAAAAAAAAATAATGGAAGCGGGTTACTCTTGGGCGGTCTCCACATTAAGAGTACAAAACCGCTAGAATATGTCGTAAAGCAATTACTAAATGGAACCGTGAATACACGGTAAATATGACCCCGATTTTACTGGAGTTTACTTTTATATAACCTTTCTATAAAGTGCCTTAATGCTGGAATGATTCTCATAAATCCTCTAAACCACACCAAGAGTCGAATCTTCCCAAACTTTCACACTTCCATCTGTCATTTTAAAATTTAGAAATCATGAACAAATTTCCACTAGTACTAATTAGCCTGATGCTACTTCTAAATGCATGTAACAACGAAGAAAAAGTAGAACCCGATTCTGGATATCAAGTGGTTTTTTATGAACCAGATAATGCTGCCTTCTCCACTCATTCGATCCAAACTACCATCGTCAAAGATGATAGTCAACTGACTACCTTTGGCAATTTTGACTCTAAGGGTAATCCTATTACGATCTCGGAAGCCTATTTTTACTCCAAGCATACCAATGAGGAAACGGTGATTCTGCTTGACAAAAAAAGAAATCCAGCTTATTTATATTCCGTGGACCTGTCCAGTGGCACCAAAATGGCATCGCTGACGGAATTTGTGAATGTCGATGAAAACTCCTTCCTCGTCAGGATATATCATTATGACTGGGAAAGTAGAATAGGTACTCTGCTGTCAGAATCAAGCGTCAGCAAATCCTCTGGCCGATATGCGACCACCAAAGTATTTGAGGTGGATGATATGAGCCAACCTGCAGGAGCCAGCTCTAGAACTGACACGAAAGTGAATTCCTCCTTTGCCAGCCCTGTAAGCCGTATTGATCTGGAAATACAGCAGGATGAGAATGCGCCAATTGATCGTGGTAGTTCCCTGGGACCTTGGACTTATACCTTTAACCAGTTTAAGAATAACAATATCACCAAATGGATTATTCAGACACATTCCAGCGGAGACGGCATGGAAGGGACAGGCATTGAAGTGAGCAGCAGTACCACTTCCAACGCCAGGGGAGTAGCCATCTCCCAGGCAGGAAAAGGCATAGGAAATGCCTCCGTGGTGCTAAATACCATTTTTACCAATAGCTTTGCCTCTTTGACCAATTCTATAAAGGAGAAATTTCCAGCCATTAAAAATGGGGCCTGGAGGTCTGAAAATAACGTGGTGGAAAGAACCTTAGGAAACTCCGCTACCCTGACCCACTGGCTAAACTCCAATATGACCTTCGAGAGTGTGGAAGAACTGATGCAGTCCATCCGTGAAAACGAAACACTGATTAATCCCTTCAATATAAACGACCTGCCCGATCAAAATGGCCTATTGCAGATTAGCCTAAGCTGGGATACGAACCGTACAGACCTGGACCTACTCGTGGAAGACCCCTTTGGAGAAGTCGTTTCTTATGGCCATCCAGTAGCTCAATCCGGAGGATATATGGATCGAGATGATACCGATGGTTTTGGACCCGAAAATATCAACTGGAGTGGAGATATCCCAAATGGGGAATATAGAGTTTACGTTTACTACTTTGGGTGTAGCGATACTATTTGTCCTGCCACAAACTATAAAATCACAGTTTCTAATGGTCTTGGAGACACCACTGAGTTTGAAGGTGAGGTCCTGATCAGTGGAGAAAGGAGATTTGTGGCCAGCTTCACCCTTAGCGGTACTGAAATCTTATAAGATCTCCCTGGTCGGACAAAACCTTAGCTGGACCATGCCTATTCAAATGGCTGTACTAAATCAAGGTAGATTTGGTAGCCATTTGAGCCGCTAAGAGAAGAGATATCAAATTCTCCAAGGTCTAATTTAATTAGTACTGATTAACTAATCCGCATGGCTCAGACCAGCCTCCAAGGGGAGCAATGATCAGTATCCTTATCACCAATGGGGACCCTACTGTATCAGCGAAAAGAAGGCTTACCTCCTCTACTTTAATTTTTTAGGCTTACGAATAAGTCACCTCTTTTGATAAAACAAATGAGGTGACATTTTTTTTGAATTCTGCCTGAGCCTTAGGCCCTCAAACAGGGCCGTTCTCTGCTTTTAAAATACTTATCCCTGTTGCTTTCTAGACCGTTTTAGGATTATTAAACTGCTCTCATAACTTTTATTCTCGCAAAAGTGCCGTAGGTGATTAGGAAATCTGAAAATTAAATCATTATTTTACTGTCATAACACACTATGACACTAAAACACTGATATATGATTTTGTTAACACAAATGAGTTTTGCTTATCAGAAGAATAAGCCGCTTTTTGATCAGATGGATTGGCAGGTTGGTTCCGGTCAGGTAATAGGATTACTGGGCAAAAATGGCGCTGGGAAATCCACCTTATTGCGTTTATTAGCGGGCTTATTGAAGCCAAAATCCGGCGATATATCCATCCACGGTTACCGGCCCTTTGATCGGTCTCCGCTATTTCTTCAGGACATGATCATCCTTCCTGAGGAAAATTACCTACCTGATAAATCTTCTATTCAGCGATATATTAAGTCCATAGCGTCTTTTTACCCTGAGTTTGATCATGCAAAAATGGTAAGAATGCAGGAAGAATTTGACCTCCCTAAGGACCAAAAGCTTGGCAATATCTCATTTGGCCAACGGAAGAAGCTTCTGATCGCCATTGCTTTGGCATCTGGATGCAAGACCTTACTGCTCGATGAGCCCACCAATGGTCTGGATATTCCCTCCAAAAGTCTCTTTCGGAAAATAGTGACGGCCAACCTAAGGGATGATCAAACCATCATCATCAGCACCCATCAGGTAAAGGACGTCGAAAACCTCATTGACCGAGCGGTGATCGTCAATGATGGCAAGGTGATTTTTGATGAGGACATGCTAGCTATCAGTGACCAATGGTACTTTGGTCTCTCTTCCCTTCCTGATGCTGAAGCCGTCTATTCGGAGAAGAGCATGGGCGGATACCACTATATTACAGCACTCGGCCCAGGAAAGCAGCCTTCACAGATTTCTCTGGAATTATTATTTAATGCTGTAATCAACAAGCAACTACATTCTCCCCAACCACAAAATGCATAAGAATATGTCTCGTCAAAATGAACAATTTAGCCTTAGCCGCTTTATTAATTTATTGAAATACGACTTTAACACTAATCGCCTGCTTTATATTTTATTGATACCGGTGATCATGATAATTATTGGTGTCCTTTTTTGGTCAATATTTCCCTCCTATACCGAAACTATAAAGGGTCAAAATTTCCAACCCAGCTGGAATAAAGACTCTTATTACCCCTTTCTTATCTCGGGGTATATAATATTTGGGACCTTCATTGTCGGAAAGAGTTTCCCGTATTTCAAAAATAAACAGACCCTCACCACCTACCTCACTCTTCCAGCCTCCACCCTCGAAAAATTCCTTTTGCAGTGGGTATTGAGAATCATTGGTTTTTTGGTTATTTACCCCATTGTATTTCAGCTTACTACCAATCTGACGGTGGATCTATACCTAATGGTACAAAAAGCCAAGCTCAGCTCCATTGGTTTGCCCATGGAAAAACTGCCTACAATCCACAAGGCTTCCTTGCTTTCCTTCCTAGAAACCTCCGAAAAAAGTTATTTGATCCTTATCGTCACCTTAACAATTAGCTTCCTAGGAGTTTCCTTGCTTTTCTATTTAAGCACGATTTATAAGCAATGGAACATTATTTTTGGTCCGCTGACAGTGATGGCTTTGATATTTTTTATCATTTTATATATGATGTCCTTATCAAATATTGTGGTGGCGGATCAGGTTAAATTTTGGGATTTTAAATTAGAGTTGAATTATCCTACCGTTTTTGATGACCTTCCATTGATCTTGGTATCGACCCTTGTGATTGCAGGAGCGGCCTCCATTGCCTGCTGGATAGCAGCTTATTTTAGGTTAAAAGAAAAGGAGGTTTAAGATGGAATTTACAGAATCTAGAAATATATTTCTACAAATCGCAGATTGGGTTTGTGACCAAATCTTACAGGAGAAATTTGCACCAGGAGATCGCATCCCCTCCGTCAGGGAGCTGGCAGAGGAGATGGAGGTCAATCGTAATACCGTCATGAGGACCTATAGCACTCTTCAGGACCAAAAGATACTCGATAATAAGCGGGGCATCGGGTTCTTTGTGGCAGAAAATGCGCCGACACAGATTCATCAGCGCCAAAAGGCAGCATTTATCGAAAATGAACTCCCACAACTTATCCATAGGGTGAAGGTACTCAACCTAAACTATCAGGATCTAAAGCCATTGTTGAACGCACTTGAAGAAAACAAAAATGAAAACGAGCAATAAAGTAATATTCGGATTTTTACTGGCAGCCATCATGGTTCAGACCACCCTGATGGTCATCGCACATAATGTATCGCAGGATCGCCCTCCTGTGGCCGCCACGATTTTGCAGGAAGTGGAGTTGACAGACTCATTCACCACGCTGCATCTTCATATCAATGGGCATGTAAATATCACTGAGAGTCAGAAAAACCAACTAGTCATCAAGACTTACGATGAAAATGCATCCAAAAACTATCAAATTGATATTAAAAATGACACTTGCTTTGTCTATTCCGAGGCAAAAGAATATGTCACTCTGGATATCAACACTAATAAAATGAGGCAGCTCATCATTGATCAGGCTTCCTCTCTAGATATCAGAGGGAAATATGACTCTCTATGGGTCCACAATCACAAATCAAGGCTATCTATACAGCATAAGGATACTCGTATAAATTTCCTGCAACTCACTGCTACCGAACGGTCAAACAATAACCTACAAAATATCGGGGCTTTGGACCTATCTCTTGATCATTCTTCCCTTAATGGCAGCAATATCAACAACTTAACTTCCGATATTAGGAATAATAGTGACCTGAATATAGAGGGACTTCCCAATATTAATGGACTTAAAAAGGATGATAATTCAAAAATCAATTTTCATTAAACTCCAGTGTTACCATCATATTAATTGTAATTAAAAGAGTTAGAATGACTTATAGCAGTACTTTTTGATCACCCTACAAATAGTCTTTTTACCAAGCTAAATTAATTTCCCCCAGCCTTGACGCAGATAGTGCGCAGGACTGGGGGTTTTCTTTAAACATTGCGTCCACAGACCTCCTGCCGTCATCATACTCCTATTTAGCTTTGGTAAATGCTAGCGCAAAGCGTAATCTGGAAGGATGTCCATGCCCCTATCCCTCCTGAACTGCTAATTTCCGTAAAGAATTCCCTACTAAATCAGTAGAGATTAAAAAGGCTTTACTATTTTTGCAGGAATATTTAAAATAGCTCAGCATTGAAAAAAATCAACAGGGGGTACCGCAAAGCACGTTACGTAGTTTATAAGCAAACGATACTAAATCCAATTGATCATCTATGGACCTTTATTGGTGGTTTTTTAGGTATTGGTTGTATCGCTTTTATACAGGATGAATTATATCATTTTGCCCCTTTAGAGCAGGTATTTTTGATAGGCTCCTTTGGAGCATCGGCGGTGCTGGTATATGGAGCGACCAATAGCCCTCTTGCACAGCCTAGAAACCTCATTTTTGGCCATATGGTGAGCGCATTCATTGGCGTGAGCGTGGTGAAGACCATCGGCCATTTCGATATTTTCTGGCTTAGCTGCGCCATGGCAGTCTCTTTGGCGATCATTGCCATGCAAATGCTAAAAGCCATGCATCCTCCCGGTGGAGCCACCGCCCTGATCGCGGTGATTGGCTCTGCAAAAATCCAGGAACTAGGCTTTATCTATGTACTAAGCCCCGTCTTTACCGGCGCCTTAATCCTTCTTTTAGTAGCCTTATTGGTAAATAATGTCCCCAAAGACCGCCACTATCCCTATAATCCAAAGGTCTCCCCCTATATGAGCCGCCGCACCAAATACTGGTTGAATATTCGAAGAACCATCGGATTGAAATAATCTCCTCTATTCCTTCATTTTTTAACCTTAATACCTTAATTATCATGGCTCTGCTCTATCTCTGAGCCTTCCTCTCTCTTCTAATACCAGTGAACTGATTGGCTCTCAGCTTTCCAGCTTCTTTTATTAATCCCTTACTATCAATAGATTGCAGAATATTTTTACAACTATTTCCATTTATCGGGAATTATTTACTTATGCAACAGTGTTGCAATAATATACAAAATCTCTAAAGCTAATTGAATATTATGAAAACCAATACTCTAAAGGATGTGATCGTGATAGGAGGAAGTTATGCCGGCTTATCAGCGGGCATGGCGCTTGGCCGATCCCTCCGAGACACACTGATTATCGATGCTGGCAAGCCCTGCAACGCCCCTACGCCCCATTCTCATAATTTCCTCACTCAAGATGGCTCCACTCCAGCGGAGATCTCTTCCCTTGGTAAAGAGCAAGTTCTCCGCTACCCCAGCGTCAATTGGCTTTCTGATACGGTGGTGGACTGCCAGGCAGAAGGGGAAATGTTTAGGGTAAAAACCCAATCAGGTCAGGAATTTAGAGCCAAACGGATTCTATTTACCACAGGCATCAAGGACCTTATCCCGGAAATCCCGGGCTTCGAGGCATGCTGGGGAAAGTCGCTCATACACTGCCCTTATTGCCATGGATATGAGGTGAAGGGATTGCCTACGGCAATATTTTCGAATAGTGAAAAGGCTCTTCACTATGCTAATTTATTACCCAACTGGACTTCCGATTTGCGAATCCTCACCAATGGTCCCCTACAGATTCCTGCGGAAAGTGTGGAGATGATCCGTGAAAAATGTATTCCTATAATAGATAAAAGAATCAAGCGTCTGGAGCATGAAAATGGCCAAATACAGCAGGTCCTTTTCGAAGACGGCAGTACGCTTTCCCTTCCCGTCATCTATGCCGAGCTGCCCTTTGTCCAGACCAGTCCTCTGCCTGAGGCCCTGGGCTGTGCACTCAATGAGGGGGGATTCATTAGCGTCAATGAAATGCAGCAAACGACTGTTGCCGGCATCTATGCCGCAGGAGATAATTCCAGTCCTTTCCGTGCGGTTTCCAACGCCGTGGCTGCTGGCACCAAGGCGGGAGCTGTGATCAACTTCCAGCTGATGTCCAGCTAGAATACCCGCGGGTATAGAAAGGAATAGTTACTGAAATAATATTCATTTTGCCCCGAAGGGGCATAAACCATCTCGAAAACGAAGCACAAAAAGATACATGGGCTGCCTTGCTAAAAGGGAAGTTCATGTATCTTTGCATTTATAGCAATTTATGATTTTGAGGATCCCCAGCCACTTGACAAGACCTGAAAACCGCTATTCAAATGACGCTGGGATACAGAAAAGTAAGCGTAAGGATAAGTTCCCAAAAGCTAAAGACAAGCACCTGATTTTCAGAAGGTATTAGACAATTCATAAAATTCCCACCTGCTCAATTAGGCACCATTAAGATAGACTAAAAATGAAAATCACCGAATGTCCATGTGGTTCGGGCCAGCCACTGAGTCTCTGCTGTTTACCCTATATCCAGGGGCTCGATGCGCCAAATGCTGAGAAGCTGATGCGGTCCAGGTATTCTGCTTATGCGCTAAAAAACTATTCCTATATCCTATCCACAGCCTTGCCGACGGAAGATCCTTCCACAGCCTTAAGCTCCCTTCAGTCTTGGGCGGAGCCATTGACATGGACTAGGCTTCTGATCCTAAACACCGCCGAAGGTCACCCCACAGATCATAAAGGCATGGTGGAGTTTCAGGCGCATTATATAGACGAAGAGGGAGTTCCGCAAGTGCATCATGAGATCTCTAGTTTCATAAAGCAGCAGGGCGCGTGGAAATATGAAAAAGGGCAGTATCCAGATTCCATTGAGGCTCAAAGCACTAAGGTGGCCCGCAATGAACCCTGCCCCTGTGGAAGTGGCAAAAAGTATAAGAAATGTTGCGCTTAATAAGAAACCTTAGCTAATTTTATCCTAGGTTACAATGCCAAGACCCGACGAAAAGAGATCCATCCCCATTCATGAAAGTTTGTATAGCCGAAAAGCCAAGTGTTGCCAGAGAAATAGCCCAAGTTTTAGGAGCCAATAGCCGTAAAGACGGGTATTTTGAAGGAAATGGCTATCAGGTGACCTGGACTTTTGGGCATTTCTGTAGCCTCTATCCACCGGAGGATTATAATCCCTCCTGGAAGCGATGGGATCTCTATACCTTGCCCATGCTGCCTCAGCGATTTGAGACCAAGGTGATTCCTGACAATGGGGTCAAAAAGCAATTTAAAACTATACGAACGCTTCTTGCCAAGGCAGAAATGGTCATCAATTGTGGTGATGCAGGCCAGGAAGGGGAACTTATCCAACGCTGGGTTCTAAAGCAGGCTGAATATAAAGGACCTGTGCAGCGACTATGGATCTCCTCCCTGACCACCGAATCCATACAGACAGGCTTCCAAAACCTCAAACCTGCTGAGGAATTTGACAATTTATATTACGCAGGTAGCTCCCGCGCCATAGGGGACTGGCTCCTCGGCATGAATGCCACGCGATTATACACGCTGAAATACGGAGGCTATAAGCAGGTACTATCCATAGGCCGGGTCCAAACGCCCACCCTCGCCATGCTCGTCCAGCGGCATTATGAAATAGAAAACTTCAAACCGTCGCCCTATTGGGAATTGCAGACCCTCTATCGCGAAACCAAGTTTAACAGTACAGAAGGGAAATTTCTGCATAAGGAAGAAGGCGAAAAACTGCTAGAGAAAATCACTGGCAAAGACCTATTTATCACCAATATAGAGCAAAAGGAAGGAAAGGAATATGCACCAAAACTCTTTGACCTGACCAGTCTTCAGGTGTATTGCAACAATAAATTTAGTTTTACCGCAGACCAAACCCTCAAAATCGTCCAACGGCTTTATGAAATGAAGGTAGTCACCTACCCTAGGGTGGATACGACCTTTCTTCCCAATGATATGTACCCCAAAATCCCTGGAATCCTCAAGGGACTCCAGCATTATGCCCAATTTACTGCGCCGCTATTAGGCAAGAAAATCAAGAAATCACCCAAGGTATTTAATGACAAAAAAGTCACTGACCACCACGCTATCATCCCCACAGGAGAAGAAAAATCCCTGGGAAATGAAGAAAATAAGGTCTATGATATCATCGTAAGGAGGTTTTTGGCGGTATTCTATCCTGACTGTAAGGTGGCCAAAACTCAGGTGGATGCCGAGGTGGACCAGGTGCCCTTTACCGCCAAGGGAAAAGAAATCCTCTCGGAAGGATGGCGCGTATTATTCCCCAAAGAAACTAAGAAAAATAAGGAAGAAGAGGACTCCAAGGAGGAGGATGAAGAAGGAATCCTGCCCACCTTCGAGAAGGGTGAGCATGGCCCACATGAGCCAACTTTTGTGGAGAAAACCACCAAACCACCGAAAACCTATACGGAAGCTTCCCTCCTTCGGGCCATGGAAACCGCCGGCAAGCAAGTCGAAGATGAAGAACTTAGGGACCTCATGAAAGCCAACGGAATCGGCAGACCCTCCACCCGGGCGAGTATCATCGAGACCCTCTTCAAAAGGAAATACATAGAAAGGCGCAAGAAACAGGTGGTCCCCACCCCAGTGGGCATTCAGCTGATCGACACCATACAAAATGACCTCCTGAAATCCGCAGAACTTACGGGTCAATGGGAAAAAAACCTTAAGGAAATCGAAGAGGGAGAGTTCAGCGCCATTCGCTTCATAAATAATATGAAACAGATGGTACATGACCTCGTGCAGGAGGTGAAAAATGAGCATGGCAAACCAAAACTCAGCTCAGCCAGTCCTCCGCCCTCACCAAAATCCACTGCCAGCAAGTCCACGGCGAAGAAAACCAGCAAAGCTGGCAGCAAAAAAAACCTTAGCGAAGCTAGCTGCCCAAAATGTGGGCAAGGCAGCATCATCAAAGGCAAATCAGCCTATGGATGTAGCCAGTGGAAACAAGGCTGTAGCCTGAGGCTACCGATGAAATTCATGGATAAAAAGCTTTCTGACAATCAGGTTCTTCGCATAATCGAGAAAGGTGCCAGCACCAAACTGAAGGGCTTCACTCAAAATGGTGCTAAGGTGGATGGGATTATCAAACTCACGGAGGCCTATGATCTTGCCTTTGAAGGTAGCTCCGCAGTCGAAAAAACGGTGGAAACCAGCCCAGTAAAAAATCATATGCCCTCTTGCCCCAAATGCAAGAAAGGAACTTTGATTAAAGGCAATTCTGCCTATGGCTGCAGCGAGTGGAAAAGTGGCTGTGATTTCAGGTATTCTTTTGCTGATATCAAGCAAAAAGCCGCTGGGCAAGCCCTGACCAAAGAACTGGTCATGAAGATCATCAGCTCCTAAGCTCCAGCGATGGCGATATGAAGTAAGGCAAAGTAAGTCAAGTCTTTGACTATTTCGGGGATAATTTTATTAAAATTTTTATCAAAAAACCTAATAATTATTACACAATATAGGCTATATTACCTAATAAAATGGATTGTACAAGCGGTGTTAAAAGGTCAGAGACTGGTAACTTTTATCATAAACAAGGTACTTTAGGAGCTCTGATTTGGCATTCAAAACACTGCTTTTCATTCTTAAAACGATGAACTAATTTCATCTCTAAGCAATCTAGGAATGAGATCTATTACTCGCTTATTAAACGGATTTTTAGATGAATAGAATTAAAAGCCTTTGTGTCATCGATGATGATCCAATCTACACTTTTGGGGTTAAGAAAATCATCGAAATGGGCAATTTCGAAGTGGATGCTATATTTTATGAAAATGGCAAAGAAGCCTATGATGGCCTCATCGAAAAGCTAGAAAACGGCGAAAAACTCCCCGAATTGATCCTTTTGGATATCAATATGCCTATCTGGAATGGCTGGAGATTTCTGGATGAATTCCTGAAAAAACACCCCCAGCCAGATGTAATCATATATATTATATCGAGTTCCATTGACCCCAACGACACTCGAAAAGCGGATGAATACTCCGTGATCAAGAATTTTGTGGTGAAGCCTATTTCCATTCAGAAAGTGCAGGAAATACTTTCTTAGCAGTCTGAGAGAGAAAATACTTAACCCATTTCCTCCCCTACGAGGTTTATACCATAAAAAAGCCTCTTATTTGCGAGCTCGAAGCTATCGGCAAATAAGAGGCTTTCTTTTTAGTCTGAAGGAGAACGAATTCCTAGTCCTTCTCCACGGTAAAATGCCCTGTAGAAGACCAGTCGCTCCAATTGAGGTTTTGGTCGCGATACCTTACGCGCCAGAAGTAACTCTTGCCGGCTTTGAGAAGCTTAAATACCTTTTCATCTCTGAGGTCATCGTCTTTCTGTTGGTTTTCATTATAATACCAATTTTCATATTGCTTCCAGCTATCAAAAACCACCTGGCCGAAAGCTTCATCTGTGCTGATCTGCCAATTGGAGGCGGCATGAAAGGCCCCTTTACGATCGGAGGAGAAGTCAGATGCCTTTAGCAGCATCTCATAAGCTGGGACCTGCTGGTCGATCGGTGATACGAGCTTAGGCGCTTTAGGCTTACGGCTATATTTCCAGACGGTCACGGAATCAGTAAGCTCGTTATTTCTCGCATGGAACTGGTTTCCCTGGCTGATGCGCTTCACAGTGAACTTCGGGTCTGCTGGATCAGCATCCACCTCCACGATCACAAAGCCATATTCATCCTGCGTCACCGTAAATTCTTCGTAATCTCTCCCTTCAAATTCACCCCAATTGTCCAAGGCGCCACCAGCACTTGCCACATTGATCCATAGGTGCTTATGATCCTTAGACTGGCCGCGGGAATAGCCATGTGTGTGACCAAAAAAGTGAACTGTGGGCTTTCCAGTCTTGGTAGTAAAATCCTCAAGCAATTTCACCACTTCGCCACTAAAATCTGATTCTCCAGGAATCCATAATTCGGACTTATGCGGATGATGCATCTGAGCAAATACAAAATCAATATCTTCCATCTCCTCCGTTTCCGACAGGACGTTTTTCAGCCAATTGATCTGGTACCTGCTGCCACCTATCCCGTCATCCGTATTGGAGTTTAAGCCCAGTACTCGGACATTTCCGTGGTCCTTATACCACCAATTTTCGGCAAATTCAGGGCTGCCATTCTGAGGAAGGCTAAAGTATTTGAAATAATATACGGCCTGATTTTCATGATTCCCCAGCACTGGATAGACAGGCACCTGAGAAAATAAGTCCTCTGCCGGCCCAAAAAAATGATCCTTCCATTGATGGTAAGTAGCCCCGTTCTGCACTAAATCACCGGGCACCAAAACCATCGCCAGGTTCTCTGGCAGCTCCCCGTCATATTCCTGCTCCATATAAGCCAATATGCCTTCATTTACGATCTCACTAAACTGGTCAGGTCGGTCGCCATCTATCTGCATATCACTCATCGCCACTATATTGAAGGAGGAATGATCTGAGGCAAAAGGAGGGGTTTTGAATTGATAGGTATCTGATAATGCTTCGCCGGTTTTCACCCGGTAATAATAGGTTTTTAGCCGATCTAGGTTTTCAAGTTTCACCTCATGTACCCGTGCATCTGTGAAGTTAATATCGATAGAGATTCCTTCGGCCTGACGGCCAAGGCTAGGACTCTCCCCAAACTCCACTATGCTCTCGTCCCCGGAATCCGTCTGCCACATGATGACCGCCGACTGGGGATTCACATCTTGTATATAGGGCTTAATTTCTATTGCTTGAGCGCATATATTCTGGTAAGATACCAAAAACACAAAAAGAGGGAATAGTATTGATTTTTTCATGGGTGACTGGGTAGAATTTTGGCCAAAGGTAAGCTACCAATATGACGATGAGCTGACCTTAATATTACTAATTTGTAAACTATCAAATCTCCAAATGGGCTAGTAGAGCACTTTTGCCTAGCCTCAGTGTTACTATAAATTGACTGTAACCAATAAATTTAACCTGAAATTCATATAGAAATCGATTAAAAATGTTGAATTTGACCTACTTTCGACCCAAAATATAAAGAAAACATCCACTTCAAACACTTAGGTACACCATATGCGCTTATTAACACTAACCAGCATTATTTTATTACCATTTCTTACTTTATCGGGACTAGCCTTTGGTCAGGATCGAATGAATGACACCCAGGTAATTGGCTCGCATAATAGCTATAAGATAGGAATAGAGCCTGCGGTAATGGCTTTGATTGCAGCCAAAAGCAAGGAGCAAGCCCGGTCACTGGAATATGAACACTTGCCTATGCCTGATCAGCTGAGCCTGGGGCTAAGGAAGCTCGAGCTGGATGTCTATCATGATCCGGAAGGCGGACGCTTTACCAGTCCTGCAGCACTGGGATTACTGGATAGCCAAGGAATAAAGCACCTTCCTTATGATGAGGAGGGTAAGCTTAAGGAAAAAGGCATGAAGCTATTTCACGTTCAAGATATCGACTTCAGAAGCCATCAGCTATTATTTACAGATGCCCTGGCGGAGATTTTGGAATGGAGTAATGAGCATCCTAGCCATCATCCTATCTATATCACCTTGAATCTAAAGGAGTCCACTTACCCGGGATTTACCCCTGCCCTTCCCTTTGACGAGGGGGCGATGGATAGCTTAGAGCTGGAAATCAATACGGTCATTCCTCAAAATAAATTAATAAGACCAGACGATGTACGGGGAGATTTCGCCAGTCTGGAATCAGCAATATTGGAGAAAGGCTGGCCCTTGCTCAGTGAGGTTCAGGGAAAAATCATGTTTATCCTCGATGCAGGAACTGACAAAACGGAGCTCTATCTTTCCTTATATCCTCAGCTGGAAGGGGCGACGATATTTGCCAATGTAGAAGAAGGAAATCCTGCTGCTGCCGTCAGGATTATCAATAATCCGGAAACTAATCAGGACTATATCCAATCGCTGGTGAAAAAAGGCTATATCGTGCGCACCAGGTCGGACGAAGGCACCAAACAAGCCAGAGACAATGATTATTCGCAATTTGAACTGGCAAAATCCTCTGGAGCACATATCATCTCCACGGATTATTATATCCCTAGTGAGCTGTTCGAGTCAAGTTATATTGTGAATTTTGGCGAGGGAAAATATGAAAGATTGAACCCCCTGAGAACTAAATAATCTAGGTCAATATAATAAAAGCCCTAAGGCATGAAGGAAACCTTCTTTGGCTTAGGGCTTTTATTAGATTACCATTATTGGTTTTCTACATATTTTTTAAAATTGTCTAGGATCGCTTGCCAGCCTCCTTTTTGCATTTCGATGGAATTATCCCCTTCCGGGTCAAAGGTCTCCTCCACTATAGTTCCATTGCCATCCGCCTTAAACACGACCTCCACCACTCGCCCATCATCTAGGGTATAGGAAAGCATTTCTCCTTGGTTTACTGACATATAAGTTCCCGAAAAATCAAAGCCTTGGGTGCCATCACGAGACTCCATACGGGAGGTAAACACTCCCCCTTCACGGAGGTCGTTTGTAGCCTGAGGAGTATGCCATTCATCAGAAGCATTATTCCAATTCATAATATGCTTAGGGCTGGTCCAATAAGCCCATACAGTATCTACGGGCGCTTTTACATGTGTTGTTACAGTGATCTTCTTCATGGTTATTTTTATTATGCTTAAATAATTTCAAGTTGTTGGGGCTATATAATTCTATGGTTATGAGGATAAAAATAAGCTTATATGCTCATAAATTCAATGTAGAAAACTGCTTAATTCTAGTTTCCTATTAATTAAATCCTCGATTGCTACCCAATGAAAATAGTGATGCAAATCGCGTTCCTGTAAAGGGATTTTAAACAAAAAATTAGAATTTAATAGTAGTTTAGACTCGATTTGCAAGAAAAAAGATCAACAGATAAGTCATCACACGCAATTAAAAGCTTTACTTGTGGATGTGACTTCTTCCTATATGATTTTCATATCTTCCAAGGTATAAGGACTTAGGCTGGGTGAGTAAGGATTTATTAATTGAGAATTTTAAGGGGTACCTGATGTTTTCCATAATATAAAGAGGCCAACACCATTTTTGCTACAGATTTAGGTAGGAATGAATACGAATCGTTATCTTTGAAAGGAAGAAAATTATAATCCAGAATTGTAAACCAATCAGTATAAGCGCACAGGGATGTCCTGTGATTTATAGGCAAAAAACTTTATCATGAATTTAAACTTAAAATCCCCACTCGCATTTTTTGATCTGGAGGCCACCGGTATCAATATTTCCACGGATAGAATAGTGGAAATATCCATTGTAAAAGTCCATCCTGGCGGAGAGGAAGAAATCAAAACCATGAAAATCAACCCGACGGTGCCTATCCCAAAGGAGGTGTCGTTGATTCATGGGATTTATGATAAGGACATCAAAGATGCTCCCACCTTCAAGGATGTGGCAAAAGAGCTTCACCAATTCCTCGAAGGCGCTGACCTGGCAGGCTTCAATGTGCTGAAATATGATATCCCATTATTGGTAGAGGAATTCTTACGTGCGGGAATTGACTTTGATATCGAAAAAAGAAACCTGCTAGATGCGCAGAAGATTTTTCATATGATGGAAAAAAGAAACCTCTCAGCGGCATATAAGTTTTACTGCGGCCAGAAACTCGAAAATGCGCACAGTGCTGAGGCCGATACCTTAGCGACCTATGCCGTATTCAAAGCCCAAATCGAACGCTATGAAAACGAAGTTGCTGAAGACTTACAAGGCAATAAACTCGGGGTAATCGAAAACGATATGAAGAAGATCCATAACCTCATCAATGAGAAAATGGTGGATCTCGCTGGTCGATTTATCAATAACGATCAGGGAGTAGAATGCTTTAACTTCGGCAAACATCGTGGCAAACCGGTGGAGCAAGTGCTGAAGGAAGAACCTAATTACTATGACTGGATGATGAAGGGCGATTTTCCACTGGACACCAAAAGGAAATTTACCCAGATAAAACTCAGGAACTTCAATAACCGATAATAAGCCGCTTATCGGCATTAAATAGCCTACATACAGTTTCGGTCGAAAGAAAAAATATCCTTATTGATTATGAGCTGATGGATAAATAAAGAAGGTGCCTCTCTTTAGTTTTAAGGAAAGGCACCTTCTTTTGCTTATAGCTCGGTTACTTTTTGCTCGTTCAAAGATTTAGCCTTACCCTCTCATTCGATGGTCAACTCCCAAGTCGGCCAATTTTATTGGCAATAAGGCCTTCATCCTTCCTTGCTAAAGCAGCCAACAGTAACTACGCCAACTCGAATCTTACTCAATGGCTTTCTTATGGTGAAAATAGCGTAATCGGTAGCAATACTTCGCTGTATCTGCCAGGTGATCAGACAGCTGCCAGTTGGCTACTGCTCCGACTCCTGCGCCAATGATTGGAATCAGCTGAGCCAGTTTTGCTAAGTCCATATAATCCCTGTATTCTATCTGAAAACTCTTCCAGTCAAAACTATCTCCCTGGACTGGTAAATCCTTGGCTGCATTTTCCCAATTTTCGATTATCTCGATTACTTCTTGTCTTTTCTGCTGGCTGGAAAACGCCAGTTGGAATACATGGAGCATAAATATCCGTTCTCGAAAGTCTTTCACATCATGGCCGTACATGGAGGCGATCTCAAAAAGCATCTTCATTTTGATGGCCAAAAAAGCAGGAAAATCGGCAAATCCCATAAGAATGCCCCCTGCTCCGGTGACAGCCCCCTCCACCGAAGCGGTGCGCTGGTACCACTTCACCCTATCCCGTATCTTCAGCTCTCTTTTGGCTAAGGGAAGATCCGCAGGAAGCTGGGGATTGGCGTAGGCAGAGCCAAAGAGCACCCCTTTCACCATCTTCTCAATGGCAAAGGTGACCGCTTGGTGTACCTTATCAGGAATTATATCATTTATCTTATGCTGGATTCCCTTGGAGAATCGGTGCCATAGATTAGGATTCTTCTTGATCTTAACCAGCCAAGCTGACAATTCATAATACGCTATTTCTTCATCTAGTAACATCCTGTGATTCCTTACAAGTATTGTGCTAAGACTTCAGACTCCCCCTCTTCCCAAGCTCTACCACTCGAAGATTCTTAGGCTTTCCCTCCTCCAAGTCAAATTTCAATATTGTTTTCATCTGGTGAAAGCCATGATTCCCCATAGCTCCAGGATTCATGTACAGGCATTTCAGTTCCTGATCAAATTCGACTTTACAGATATGCGAGTGGCCACAAATAAACATCTGGGGATTTACATCCTTAATCCGTTTCTTCACACCTGTGGCATACCTAGGCGGTTTGCCACCAATATGAATCATCAGCACCTTCACCCCTTCGACGGTAAATACCAGCTCTTCGGGGTACTTCTCCCGCATCTCGCTTCCGTCTATATTGCCTGTCACCACACGGAGGGTCTTGCCGGCAGGTAACGCCTCCATGACCGAATCTGTGCCAATATCCCCTGCATGCCATATCTCATCCACATCCTCCAAATGAGCGAGGGTCGCCTCGTCAATATACCCGTGTGAATCCGATATCAATCCTACTTTTACCATATCTATTTTATATTGAAAACTTCCTTCGCTAGCTTCTTATTGGTTTTAGCTAACAAAGAACTGCAAATTAAACAAAGGATAAAAGAACTTCATTTATTTACAAAAAAGGAACAGTTTATGCTGAAAACAGAGAAAAATTACGAGTTTATGGTATTCTAATCTCCTAAGCAGTCAGCAATCCCTTTTAATAGAACGTATAATCTTGAAAACTAATCCTAAGCTATGAAATCCATCAATCCCTATTCCGGTGAATTACTGCAAGAATTCCAGGACCACACGGAAGAGCAAGTAGAAAATGCTATAAAAAACGGTCAAAGTGCTTATTTATCGTGGCGCAGCACACCCCTGTCAGAGCGTGCATCTCTAATGGGCAAAGCGGCGGAGGTACTTCGGAGCCGAAAAGAAAAATACGCTAAGATCATCTCCTTAGAGATGGGGAAAGTGATCACGGAAAGCCGCTCAGAAGTGGAAAAATGTGCGATGGTATGCGATTATTATGCAGAGAAGTCTGAGGAATTTCTTGCGGATGAGCCGATTGAACTGCCTGATGGAGCCAAAGCTAAGCGGGTATTTGACCCATTAGGGATAGTATTGGCTGTGATGCCTTGGAATTTCCCTTTCTGGCAGGTATTCCGGTTTGCAGCGCCAAATCTTACCGCCGGGAATGTAGGCTTGCTAAAGCATGCCTCGAATGTCCCACAATGTTCCTTGGCGATCGAAGAGGTTTTCACCGAAGCAGGATTTCCTGCGGGGGTATTTCAATCCTTACTGATCGGTTCGGACAAGGTGGAGAAGATACTCCAGCATCCCCATGTAAAAGCGGCCACACTGACGGGGAGCGAAAAAGCAGGCGAGATGATCGCTTCCCAGGCGGGGGCGGAAATCAAAAAGACCGTGCTGGAACTTGGGGGTAGCGATCCTTTTATAGTATTGAAGGATGCAGATATTAGTAAGGCCGCCGAAACGGCCGCTAAGGCGAGAATGATTAATTTTGGGCAAAGCTGCATAGCCGCCAAGCGGTTTATCGTGGAGGAGGAAGTGTATGATGAATTTTTGGGCAAATTTAAGGCTGCCATCGAAGACTATAAGGCTGGAGAACCCTTGGATGAGGATGCTGGATATGCCTGTATGGCCAGACCGGATTTGGCTGAGGAGCTCTATCAACAAGTGAAAAAATCTGTGGATCTGGGAGCAAAGGTCATCCTTGAGGGAATGGAGCCAGAAGAGGGCAAGGCATTCTTTAAACCCATCATCCTCGCCGAATTGACACCCGATATGCCCGCCTATAGCGAAGAATTATTTGGTCCGGTGGCCTCTGTCTTCAAGGTAAAAAATGAGCAGGAAGCAGTTTCGATAGCAAATAGCAGTGTGTATGGTTTGGGATCTAGCCTATGGACCAATGATTTGGATAAAGGAGAAAGAATTTCCCGGCAAATCGAAAGTGGTGCTGTATTCATCAATTCTATGGTCGCCTCCAATCCGCACCTACCATTTGGTGGGATAAAGAAATCTGGGTATGGAAGGGAACTTTCGGTAGATGGCATCCGGGAATTTATGAATATTAAGACGGTTTACCTTGGCTGAGCGACTCTGGGCATCGGTAATAGCGGCCATATAAAGAGATAGCTGCGTATCTCACCATAGAAGAGCAAAAAAACATTTTATTAATAAGTATCAGGTTAATTCTTTAATGGACTTGGTAATTGAAGGATTAGTTTCTATTTTTACGAGCGAAAATTTTGGCTAAAAAATGAGAATAATACAGTTTAGAGAAGCATTAAGAGAGGCCATGACCGAAGAAATGAGAAGAGACGAAAGCGTTTTTCTCATGGGTGAGGAAGTGGCCGAATACAATGGAGCCTACAAAGTAACCCAAGGCATGTTGGATGAGTTTGGACCAGAGCGGGTATATGACACCCCTATCTCCGAAGGCGGCTTTGCCGGCCTTGGTGTAGGAGCTGCCATGAACGGCCTTCGTCCCATCATCGAGTTCATGACTTTCAACTTTTCGCTGGTAGCCATTGACCAAATCGTAAACTCCGCTGCGAAAATGTACGCCATGTCTGGTGGAGCATATAATGTCCCTATCGTGTTCAGAGGCCCGACCGGTAACGCCGGCCAGCTGGGCGCTACTCACTCTTCCAACTTTGAGAATTGGTTTGCCAATACTCCTGGCTTGAAGGTGGTGGTTCCTAGTACTCCTTATGATGCTAAAGGACTTCTCAAAGCCTCTATCCGTGATAATGATCCTGTGATCTTCATGGAATCAGAACTTATGTACTCTGATAAAGGTGAAGTTCCTGAAGGTGAATACCTGCTTCCTATTGGCCTGGCCGATATCAAGCGTAAAGGAAAAGATGTAACCATCGTTTCTTTTGGCAAAATTATGAAAGTAGCTTTGGAAGCTGCTGAAGAACTCGCCAAAGACGGTATCGAAGCCGAGGTGATCGATTTGAGAACAGTACGACCTATTGATTACGCTACTGTTTATGAATCAGTGAAGAAAACCAATCGTTGTGTAGTCGTTGAAGAAGCAAATCCAATTTCTTCCCTAGCTACTGACCTGGCTTTCAATATCCAAAGAAACATGTTTGATTACCTTGATGCACCTGTATTGAGAGTAAACTCCATGGATATCCCATTGAGTTATTCCCCTACTTATATCGAAGCGACTCTTCCAAATGTGAAAAGAACCATCGAAGCGGTGAAGCAAGTTACTTATGCAAAGTAAGGCTTAAAGGCTTTATATATACATCTAAAGCATCCGCCTCGGCGGATGCTTTTTTATTTGGTGAACATGGTAAATCCTGATAAATAATACAGGTTATAATTGATCATTTTTTTTCCGGATAGGTGTACATAAATGTATTATTCTATTCGATTAATACCTTTCCTTACACCGACAATACTGACCGTAGTTATCCTCCCGCTCCTATGATTTTATCCTGGTTTTGCTTACCCAATTAAGTCAATTCCAATTAGTTAAACTCTAAGTGCCCATACTAATAAGCACCATTGCTCATCGCCTCCCAATTACAAGTCACTTTTAATCAAACGCCCCATCCAACACTAGAGGAACGAGTACTCCACTCAAATTATAGAGAGGAAATGAAATCAAAATCTAATTAGGGGATAAATGATAATTTTAAGTTAAAAACAACCATTCATAAGTAAAAAACAAATAAAACAAAACTTTATTTTTTCATTATTACTATAATACAGTTGTACTATAAGATATTTTTTCTAATATTATCTAATACCGATAACAAAATCAATCCTATCTATTTATAAGCTTCATCGATATATAATAGAACACAAATAGCCATACAACTATATAAACATGAGCTTTTGGTCTATTAAACGTCTTTATCAAGCATTATCATTAACGTCAGTTAAGCTTCTTATAATTTAAATAAATGCTTATGAAAAAATTATTTACAATCATCGCATTCTTTGTGGTAAGCATTACACTTGCACAGACTGTCACTGTTCGAGGAACGGTTACCAATGCCGAGACTGGCGAACCTCTGATAGGCGCTAACATTCTGATCAAAGGCACTTCCAATGGGACCATTACTGACCTGAATGGAATTTATTCACTTAATGCAGAAAAATCATCTACCTTGGTCTTCAGTTTTATTGGTTTTGGATCAAAAGAAGAAATCGTCGGAAATAGATCCATTATTGATGTTAACCTATCCGGATCGGAACTCGACGAAGTAATCGTAGTAGGCTATGGAACGCAGAAAAAGAAAAATCTTACAGGAGCTGTAGGCACCCTAAACACTGAGGATATCGGAAGCCAAAGTGTCACCAGCGCTGCCAGTGTTTTACAAGGTCGAGTTTCCGGAGTGCAGCTGATCCAAGGTTCGGCTCAGCCAGGAAATGACAATCCCACCATTCAAATCCGGGGCGTAGGGACCGTAAGGTCCTCCATAGATGGTCAAAACAATGATTCTGCTCCTTTGGTATTGGTGGACGGCGTACAGTCCACGCTAAATGATGTCCATCCCAATGATATCGAAAGTTTTTCTGTGCTAAAAGACGCTTCTTCTGCTGCGATCTATGGTGCCAGAGCAGCCAATGGAGTAATATTAGTCACCACCAAAAGAGGAAAATCAGGCAAGCCGAAGGTCTCGTTAAATTCCTATATTGCCTTCCAAAGTGCTACGGCCACACCGAGCGTATTGAGCCCATATAATTTTGCTTTGCTCAAAAATGAGGCTCAAACCAATATTGGAAATACCGAAAGCTATACGCAATCAGAACTTGACTTATTCAAAAATGGCGGCAATCCTCTGTACAATAATGGCCCATCGTTTTTTGATGAGGGTTACCGAAAAGGCGCACCATTACAGAATCATTACTTCTCAGTAACTGGAGGTACCGAATATGTCAAGTATATGTTCTCAGCCGGCTTCCAGGATCAAGAAGGGATCGTCATCGAAACGGATTCGAAGCGCTATAATTTCCGCTCTAATGTGGATGTAAAAGTCTCTGAAAAATTCAGAACAGGACTAAATATATCAGGAAGTTTCACTAATAGCAACGAGCCTAATTATAGCAACTTTGGTGTGACCCAACTAGTAAGAGATATGATTCGTCACGCTCCACTAAACCCTTATCGCTACGAAAACGGCTATATCTCCATGGGCAATGTGGAACTGTCAGGCCGGACCTCCACCGCCATCCATCCGATTGGACTGGCAAAGTATGGCGGGAATGACAATACGAAATACTACCGAGCCACGCCCAACTTATATATGGAGCTTGAACCTATCAAAGACCTGATCTTCAAAGCCAATGGATCAGTCTATGTAGAGGATAGAAAGCAGAGTTTTTTCCGCAGTAAAATGACTGTTTCTGATGGGAAAAATGTATTTACTGCCAACGGTTTGGGTGAATATAGGGAAACAGACTTCCTGAATACCACCTCTACATTTGAGCTTACCGCCAGATACAATAAGACTTTTGGCAAGTCCAACTTTGGCGGACTGGCAGGCTACACTAGCCAAGCCTATCGCCAGGACTTCCTTTCTGCTGCCAACGAAGGCTATAACAATGACCTGCTTACCGAACTTGATGTGGCCTCGCTCAATCCTAGCGTGGGAGGAAATGCTTCCGAGTGGGCACTTCAGTCGTATTTTGGAAGGGTAAATTATGACTATGACGGAAAATACCTCGCCGAATTTAATATCAGGTACGATGGATCTTCGAGATTCGGAGAAAATAACCAGTACGGTACATTCCCTTCCTTTTCTTTGGGATGGAATATGGCTAAAGAAGCATTTATGGCCAACCTGACTAAGGTTAACGAAATGAAAATACGAGCCAGCTGGGGACAACTAGGTAATCAAAATATTGGTAATTACTCAAGCATCGCCACCGTCAACCTGGATCAGCCTTATGTATTTGGAAACAGCTTAGTCGCAGGAGCTGCGTCCAGAGCTTTGGCAAATCCCAATGTCAAATGGGAGACCACTGAAACTACCGACATTGGCTTAGACATGACGATTTTTGATTATAAACTATCCTTCACGGCAGATTATTACAATAGAAAATCCAAAAATGTATTACTCAGCCCACCCGTAGTGGCTACCCTGGGCAACCTGTCCCCCCCTGTCCAAAATCAAGGTGAAATCCAAAATCAAGGCTATGAGTTCTCCTTAAACTATTATGGAAATATCGGAAGTGAATTTCGCTATAGCTTATCGGGAAACTGGTCGCATAATGATAATAAAGTACTGAAACTGGACAGTGAATTCCTGTCGGCCAATAAAGTCCTAACCAAAGAAGGCTATCCTATCAACTCGTTTTACGGACACGTCATCACTGGAATCTTCCAGTCGGATATTGAGGCTCAGGACGCTGAATCGTTTGGATTACAACCCGGAGCCACATTGGTCAGTGCAGGTGATTATATCTATGAGGACAGGGACGGTAACGGCATAGTGAATGCAGACGACCGAGCAATCATCGGTGACCCCAATATCCGAAATACGTATGGAATGACCCTTACCGCCGATTATAAAGGCTTTAATTTCAGAATGATGTTTCAAGGAGTGCTCGGCCGTGATGTCGAAAACGGAGTGTTCGGTACAGACGGAATGAGGGGGTACAGTAACCTTACCAACCTCTACCTCGACCGATGGACTCCAGAAAATCCCGACACAGACGTGCCTCGGGTCGCTACAAACTACAAATACAATACGTCCCTATTTGTAGGCCCTGCCTTAAGTTCTGCGATATTGAATGCTTCTTACCTAAGAATGAAGCATATCGAGCTAGGATATACTTTCCCAGTTGAATTGACAGAAAGATTAGGCTTCTCTAATCTCCGCGTCTATGTGGCAGGCCAAAACCTACTCACTTTCACCAAGTTTGTAGATGGCTTCGATCCGGAGGATGCTTCCACGTTTAACAACGTGAATGACAGCTATCCTCAAGCCAAAACCGTGTCCATGGGTGTAAATATTTCCTTCTAACTATGAATCTTACTATTATGAAAAAATATATTGCCATCCTTATGGCGGTACTTTTCAGCAGCTGTGCAGATTTAGACCGCTATCCGTTAAACGCTATTGGCGAGCCCCAATTTTGGTCATCCTCTGATGATGCAGTACTAGGTATCAACGGCGTTTACAACGTCCTTGCGCATAATCATATGTATCGGGACTTCATGCGCCACTCTGATGCCATTGGAGATAATGCCTACTCTCAATACTCATTTAACTATTACCTCGAAATCAGCGAAGGAAGAGGCTATGATGCCTCCAGCGTATGGCCGCTAAACTTTTGGAAAAAATCCTATGAAGGTATTGTCCGTGCCAATGAGGTGCTGGAAAATGTACCCGACATCACCATGGATGAAGCAACCAAATCCCGAATCTTAGCCGAAGCTCACTTCTTAAGAGCCTTGTTTTATTTTCACCTGACCAACCTCTACGGAGATGTGCCTCTGGTTCTGACCAAGCAAACTATCGGTGAGTCCCTGGTCGCCAGAGACCCTAAAGCGACTATAGTCACTCAAATCTTAAATGACCTGACATTGGCCGCCTCCATCCTTCCCGATTCCTATGGACCGAGTAATCTGGGTAGAGCTACCAAGGGTGCTGCACTCACCTTGAAGTCAAGGGTTCATCTATATAATAAACAATATGCAGAAGCCATCAGCACCGCAAATGAAGTGATCGCCCTGGGCTATGACTTATTGCCCCAATCTAGCTATAAGGACATGTTCCTGCCTACTTTGGAAAATAATGCTGTCGAATCGATTTTTGAAGTTCAATTCCTTGGAAAAAGTGGAACTTCTGGCGTTGGCAGTTCTTTTAATTCCAATTCTGGTGCCACCCCATCCTTTGGAGGAGCATCTTATTCTCCAATCCAGGAACTGATTGACGCTTATGAGCCTGGTGATATTCGCAGGAACGTTACCGTTTTAGAACCCGGCCAAACTTTTGCCGGTCTAGCTTTTGATCCAGTGAGGTCTCCAACAGGATATGCATTGATCAAGGGGGTTATCCCTGATGTAACCATCACAGATGATGGGGATGCGAACTTCGTGGTCATGCGATATGCTGAGGTTTTGCTAAACTTGGCTGAAGCTGAAAATGAGCTGAATGGGCCCACCACGATTGTTTATAATGCCATCAATGAAATCCGAAACCGGGTCAATCTTTTGGATCTTCCAGGTGGTATGAGTCAGGAAGAAATGAGGATTGCAATCAAAAAAGAACGAAGACTAGAATTAGCTTTCGAAGGCCATCGTTATTTTGACCTCCTCCGCTATGGAAGCGCAGACTTAAAAGCCTCCATGGAAAGCGTCACTAGCGTACAAGGTCACGAAAGAATTTACAATGACCGTCTGCTGCAATGGCCAGTGCCACAAAATGAAATTAATATTGACCAAAACCTGCTACCCCAAAATTCAGGTTGGTAAATTAATTCTACTGAATCAGTCAAGATTATCCATAGAAAAAGCACTCCAGAATTTTCCGGAGTGTTTTTTTTATGCTTATAAAGTGGCTAATGCCCCCCCTGCGCTTCCTAATACCTCCTTCCATCTATGTCATTATTGGGTCATTTATAGAGTGAAAAGCAAAAGTAAAGCAGCCTGCTATTCATAAAGTAGTCTCAGCCTTTATATAATATTATTGAATTTAAGTTGACTGACTTTGATAGCCTATGAAGGATATAATATAATTCTTTAGCAGGGGCAAAAAATGTAATCCTTCTAAGTACAAAGGGAACTAGTAGAGGCCTTTCATTAATCAAGTGGATAATTGTCCCAATCAAAAATAAGTGACATTGGATCGGATAATAAATTGGTCTATATTCCGCTTACTTGCCAGCTTTCTACCAATCGCTAAGCTTGACGACTTACAAATTTGACTATGAAAAGATAACCTTAAGCTCCTAGCTAATGAAAATCACTACAATATTAACCATCCTTCCTGCCCTTCTTCTACTGAGCTGCCAATCAGAAAAAACAGATGATTCAGCAGTTCCACTTTCCAAAAATCTTGAAGAGTTAGCTTCCGATTCAGTGGCTAGCTGCAGTCCCAGGATTTTAAAGAGAAATACAGACCATGGACTGATCTTACTCACGGAGGGTCAGAAGGGGGAATTGTCTAAGAAACTAAAGAAATTAGACCCTAATTTGCCAATTATAGGTCTTCTGATGTACGATAATGTGCTAACGACAGAGCTTACTGCTCCAATGGATGTATTTACCAAGCTAACAGAGGATGGTAAAGCACTTTTTAATGTCATCACCATTGCCGAAAATTATGATTTCATTGTAAGCGAGGAAGGTTTAAAAATGTTTCCAGATTATACCTTAGAAAATTCTCCTCAGCTGGATATTCTTATTGTCCCGAGTGCTTATGATATGTCTCTTCAGGTAAAAAATCAAAATTTGGTAAATTTTATAAAAAGCCAAAATAGTAATACAGATTATACAGTAAGCAATTGCGCGGGTGCAACATTAATTGGGGAATCGGGAATCGCAGACGGAAAGAAAATTGTGACCTGGATAGGTGGTGGAGAGGATTTGCAGAAAAATTACCCCAACCTAAAAGTGCAGGACGATGAGAGTGTCAGCTATATGGAAGACGGGAAATTCCTTTCTTCCAATGGTAATTTGGCCTCTTACATCTCCTCACTGGAGCTCTTGGAGAAGCTAAGCAGCATAGAACACCGAAAATTCGTGGAGTCTTACCTTTATCTGGATCGGCTGCAGGACTGGAAAAAATAAGTGTGGTTTTACTATAAATTCTGGTTCATTATAGCAATAAGGATGTTCAAAATAGTTCCTACGCCTCAGTAGCTGAATATTAACTTATTTAAAAAAAACACCTATAAGTTCATGTCATTTTTAGAGGATCAAAAGCAACCCTATCCGTCGATAAAAACTATTCAGATGAAAATATTTTTTATCACCGGGTTAAGCTTCAGTAGTATTTCATTAAGGTTTACCCAGACCCTTAAGGTACCAGCAATGTTAGATCAAGCTCCGCAAGCAAGTTTTCGCGTCAGGGAATAGCCTGATCCTGGGGCATCCCTGAGCTTTATTATTCTTTATACCTTCCATCGAGCTATAAGAAAGGCGAGAAATATCCCGTGATTGTGGAGTACACGGGGAACGAATGGAAACCTAGTGGGTCTTAAAACCTGCGGTGGAGATCAACCTTCAAGCTGATTTATCAGGAATTGATTTTTCAATTTATCAATAAACACCTGTTTAATTTCCTGTAAAAAATGTATTTTTCACTACATTGCTTAAGCGATACAGAGGAGCAAAAGTTTACTACTCCCAATATCAACATTCATAGAAACTATACTTCCACAGCTATCTTCATGGCGTGTAAAGGACTCTTAAAAACCCGAGCTAACCTTCTTCATTCATCAAAATACCAATTTTACGATCAATCAACATTCATATGGATAAAGTCATCATTATAACTGGCGCATCAAGAGGAATAGGAAAAGAAATAGCAGTTTTATTGGCAAAAGAGGGAGCCAGGGTGGTGGTAAACTATTCCAGTAGTGCCAAAGAAGCGGAGGAAACGGTACTTCAAATAAACAATGCTGGAGGGAAGGCACTCGCCATCCAGGCCGATGTCAGCCAAAAAGACCAAGTAAAAGGCTTGTTTGACAAAACGATACAGCACTATGGAAAAGTGGATGTGCTCATAAATAATGCTGGCGTCCTAGTCACCAAAGCCCTAAAAGACAATACAGAGGAAGATTTCACCAAGCTATTTGACATCAACGTCAAAGGGGTATTCCACACCTTAAAAGAGGCCTCCGAGAAACTAGCAGATAATGGCATAATAATCAATGTTTCTTCCAGCACCGTAAAACTCATGCTCCCCAGCTATGCGCTATATTCCGCCTCCAAAGCTGCGGTGGAACAAATGACCAGAGTTTTCTCCAAAGAAATCGGCCGAGGAATCTCCGTCAATGCCATAGCCCCAGGCCCTACCAGTACTGAATTATTTCTGAATGGTAAATCAGAAGAATTCATCCAAAAACTAGCTGGGATGAATGCCTTTAACCGTTTGGCAGATCCTATCGATATTGCCAGAGTAGTACTTTTCCTGGCAAGTGATGACTCTAAATGGATCTCAGGCCAAGTGATCGGTGCCAATGGAGCAATGGTGTAACCTCTAAAAAATTACCGATGCCCCCTACCTATTTTATCAGGATATTTATGCACCATTTAAGCGATCCAACTGTAGGAAGCATAAGGCTTATGGGAAGGCCATTTCTGCCCACAAGCGTTACTTTTGGTCATAAATAAAATGCTCTAATAGATTCAATCACCTCTTTCCTAGCTTAATATTGTTGAGGGAATAGTTCATCTTCAAGGTACAATAGCAAATGAAACAAGCCATGCCCAGCCCCTATTCCCATATCCATTTGGACCTTTATGATTATTTGGGATGGGCTATTTCTCACTATGAAGTAGCTCTAGAAAGTGTCGAATATAAAGCCTGCCAATTTAAGGTGAAAGACCTTAGGATAATCAGTAGAAATGCCAAAATCACTCCCAGGAAAACAGGGCAGTTTGTCACCTGTTGGAAAAGGCTGGATAATGGGCCAATAGAGCCTTTAAGCAGCAATGATCCTTTTGACTTTTTGCTGGTGAATGTTTTTACCGCTGATCAGAAAGGTCAATTTATCTTCCCAAAATCAATTCTTCATCAAAAAGGAATCCTATCCACAGCGACCAAAGAAGGTAAAAGAGCCTTTAGAACCTACCCCAGCTGGGATATCCCCACGAGCAAGCAAGCACAAACCAGCCAAAAATGGCAATTGAATCATTTCCATGAATGGACAACTCTGCCAGATCTCGATAGGATAAGGAAGCTGTATGGTCAGCTAATAGGTTAAAGAATATCACATAAACTGGTAAAAAGAAATGCCTTTCCATAATTAAGAATCATCTAAGAAGAAATAGCTCAGTCTGGCCTTTGGTTATTCAGCGTAAATCCCAATCCTAACATCAGAAAATTTGCCTCCTCGAAATCTTTGAGATTATAACCTACATGAATGAAGGAGGTCTTGCTGGTGCGGGCTTTTACCCAAAAAACCTGATAGGTGCCATCAAAGTCTTTTCCTCCACGGAGGACATTTCTGCCTATCCCCATACCGATAGTAAAAACGGGTAATACCAATTCTGACCGCGCAGAGAGCCCCAATGCCAGGCGATTCCCAAAGGGGGGCTGAACAATTATCGGCCCAGGATTAGGCTCTCGTGGCCCCACAATAATCGGCTCACCATAGACATTGGCACTGCCATCATACAGGGGATCCAGCGATAGTCCTGCTCGGAATTTATAGGTGAAATTATATAAAGCGCTAAGATTCATCCCCATCACGGTATAGGTATATGGGGAGGGAATTTTGGAGCCATAAACTTCCACCCCCTTCTTCCTCCACGAGCCATAGGCGATCACATCATAACTTATATGTGGCTGAAATTCCGCCACAGACTGCGCTGCTTTCGGCAGTTGCGATCGGGTATCAAGTTTATAGGTAATCCCCAGTTTTCCACCCACCATATTCAATCCCGAATTGGGGTATTGGGTGTTTCCATTGCTGAAATGTGTAAGATCAGAGCCCAATTCCATGGACACAAAATCGCTAAGCTGCCAATTTAAAACCAAGCCGGTATTTATATAAGCGTTAAATCTGGATCCCACCACCTTATTATTGGGGTTGTTTTCTATATCATAAGGCTGCCATCCTCCAGACACGCCAAAATTCCACTCAAAGTTCAACTGTATCTTCCGACCCAAAGAGGCCAACCTGGTCCCCTGAAATATATAAAGGGCGAATGGGTTCCCAAGCTCATTCTTATTACCAAAATAAAACTGACTAAGGCCTATTCCCCAATAGCTATCGCCATATAAGGGCTTCAATGGCGAATGAGCTGGCAAATGGAATGAAAATCTTAAATGAGGAGAATACGAAAATGAGGTCAACTCTAAACTTTCCTCTCCCTGAAAGAATGACTTCGTAGGAAATACATAGGCCATCCGGTTTTCTATACCAAGACGATGTTCATACTTCCGAGAGTTTATACCAGCCTTTTCGTCCTTTGACTGCGGCACCATTATGGCATTTTGCGCCATGACATTTATAGAAATAAAAAATAGAAAAGCCAAGGTGCAGAAGCCTCTATACCCCGTACAGACTGACAAAACTAAATTTTGATAGGCCTTAGACATTCCATCATATCATCTCCTCCATATATTTTATATATCCTTATGAGGTTAAAAATCCGATTATTCCCTCTAAAATGCTAAAATTGACCGACAAAAGCGATGATACTACTCAAAAAATCCAAATAATTGATAAGTGATTGCTAAAAGCTCGCACAAACAGCGAAATAATGGAAGCCATGAAGCGCTTACATTGATGCTAAGCATTGCTACATTAAAGAAAATAAATCCCTTGACCAAACGGCTTTTTAGCGATGATCAAGCTTAGCCCGATAAAAGATACTTTTTCGCAAAGACCTATTTAAAAGGATTGGATTGATGCAATATATAGGTCTCAATCTTCCTCGGGATCTTCCCTAACAGTCAAATCTTGCAATAATTGGTTTATACCCAGCGGCTCTACCACGATCTCACTTCTTTGATCTACCAATTCTTCATTTACAAAGGTGAAGCTAGTCCTCACTTCAATATAGATATTGTCTGTTCTCAATCCTGATTTAAGTTTTTTGAGTAAATGCTCTATATAGTGGTAAACATTTACCTTTTCCTGAGCATCATTGAGGTACATTTCCTTGAAGGTGGGATAACCATATATCTCCACGAAATCAGTTTTCAGAATCCCTAGCTCTTCAAAATCAGAAAAAACACTCGTTTCGGGAAAATGATGCTTGTCGATTTTATTTTGAGCACGAAGATTCCCTAAACCTAAAAAGAGACAAGCGGCAAAAATTATAAATATTTTCATAGAGTAACGAATTTAATTGGACGGCAATACCCAAGGGTATTACCATCCAATATATCAAAAACGTTGATCTAATTTTTGTTTTAAGCAAAAAACAATAAACCTCTATTTTTCAATAGATTACCATCTACATTTTATTACCTTAATTAAGCATTTATCCCCCATCAAGCTTGCATACTAGGGTCTGGCTTTTCCTATTATCTTCAATTATGAAAACATTTTTTCGAGGAAAAGCGCATACCTCTCTAGTTCCTGAGGGATATCAGCATTCTTTTCCACATCATGAAAATGCATGGAGGCAAGCCTTTCAAGTCCTATGAAGGCATTCATCCGGTGAAATCCAAAAAGGATACTATCATCTACAGACTGCTGCCTAAAGAATTCCCCCTCCAGCTCAAAAGCTTCCTTTGGAGCATTCCAGCTGGTGGTTACGATATATTTCTTCCCTTGCAATCTGCCTCCTGTACCATAGTTGATTGCCGGGTTTTTACTGCTTCTCCCATCACTATCATAGATACCCCTCTGATGTCCCGCAGTGATCACCCTATCGATATATTCCTTAAAGCCAAAAGGTAATTGAAACCACCAAATGGGAGTATGATAAACAATAATGTCGGCCCATTTGAACTTCTCCACCTCCTCCAATACATCATACTTCTCTCCCACACTGCTGGTCTGGACCGCATAGCAGTCTTTTGAGGATAAGTAGCTGCTGGTTTTTTCTAATAAAGTGGCATTAAACTCACCAGGTGAATGTGCAAACGGGTGGCCACCATTGATGATAAAAACATTTGTCATAATCATTTCATTTTTAATAATAACACAAAATTACCAGCTCTACTTCTATTATAAAAATAATATAAATTATATATTTGTATCATAAATATGATACTATGGTAAATCTGGAATGGTACCGAACCTTCATCGCAATAGTTGAAAAGCAAACTCTTACCAAGGCAGCGGAATCGCTTTACAGTTCTCAGCCTGGCGTTAGCTTACATCTAAACTCGCTCGAGGCTTATGTAGGAAGGCAGTTATTTGAGCGCACTTCCCGGCGGATGATTCCCACAGAGGAAGGCAAGCAGCTATATAATTATATAAAAGAGGCCATAGAAAAGCTGGAAAAGGCGGAGCAACATTTTAAGAAGACTTCAAAGGAACATATCCCCTCAGTAAATATTGGTATGTGTACTGAGACTTTTCAGGCCATTCTAGAATCGGAGATCTCCCAATTGCCCTTTAACCTAATCGCCAAATTCGGGAAGCATCCTGACCTAATAAAGGACCTTGAAAGTGGGATTTTGGACTTGGTGATTACCCCCAGCATTAATAAGGATAAAACTGCGCAGATCCAGTATGAAGCTTTTTCGAAGGAAACGATTATCCTGGTGGCCGGCAGCCAAACCCCATTGGAAGAAATGAGATCCCTCATTGAGCAGGACGATATTAAAGCCCTAGAAAAGCGGCTAAAAGCCAATATTTGGTATTGCGCCTCCAATGAAATGGAGCATTTTGAGAGATACTGGTTCGAAAATTTCAATAAAAGGCCTGACTTCAAGCCAAATTATATCCTTCCCAATATCAGCTCGATCATCCGTTGCTTACATGATAATAATGGATTGGCGGTGGTACCGGACTTTTTAGTGAACAGCTCCCTAAGTTCCGGGAAAATGAATCTGGTGTGGAAAGGAAGAGCAGCCGTGGAAAACACGCTTTATTTTGCCACTCAAAAAACCCCGAAATTCAAAACAGAAATCGATACTATAAAAGGTATTTTCCGCTCCAAAATGTAAAAATACTCTCCTTCAAAGAGTCCTTGAAACAGTAGGTTATTTGAAGAAATTAGAAATATTATTTCGTCCCTATTAAACCCTTCGCCCCTATGCTGGTCTAAAAAGACATATCATAAAACCAGAAGATATGAAATTGAACATTCTGAATACTGCGGTAGTACTTTTTATTATAACCGCATTTGTCAGTTGCATTGATTCCAATGCCAAGGAAAGTACCAGCTATGAGGTTCCTGAAGTTTACCGAAAAATCTACGGAGCCAGCAGCATTACCAGTGATGGCACCTATATTTATATTAAAACAAATGGCCTGCCGGACCATAAAAGTGTCTATTACTCCACCTCAAACGACCTGTATGAGCCATTTAGTGGGACGACATTTGAAGGCTACGATTTCACCAAAAACCCCAATGCCATTTATGATTTTGACTATACCTTCAAAATCCCCCTTAATCCGACAGAAGCCTCCAATCACTCCTCTACGCCCCTAGGCCCAATTGGAGTCTCGATCAATGGCGTGCCGTTTTTTAACCAATATGCGGGTCCAAACCGACCACTCACCGATGAGTTTAAGAGTTTTGATCAATACTGGGGGCATCCTGCTGGACATGGCAATTATCACTATCATATCGAGCCCCTCTATCTCACCGAAGTGAAGGCCAGCAGATCGGCCTTGATGGGCTTCTTGCTTGATGGATTTCCTGTCTATGGTCCTGAGGAAAATGGGATTGAGGTCACCGACCTGGATGATTTCCACGGTCATAGCCATGCCACCGAGGACTTCCCAGAGGGCATTTACCATTACCATATTACCAATACAGCCCCTTATATCAATGGCAATGGATTCTTTGGAAGCCCTGGCACCGTCAGCCAATGAGTAGGATAATATACTTTATTCTCCTCCTGGTCCTCTTCCAATGCAGCCCTCCAAAACCCAGTCCTGGTGTGGTAAGTAAAAAGTCACAAATCACCGAAAAAGAGGGCCTTACCCTTAAGGACGGTAGTAAATTCACGGGCTTAGCCTATGAGCTTTTTCCTGAATCTACGGACACTGTCCTGGTGGAGACCTATGTAAATGGTCTAAAAGAGGGGAAATCAAAAAAATGGTACCACGCTAACCAACTAATGGAAGTGAGAAATTACCTCGCGGGCAAGAAGAATGGAGAACAGATCGCCTATTATCAAAACGGAAATAAGAGATTTCATTTTACCGCTACTGATGACGCCTATGACGGGGAAATGAAGGAGTGGAATGAAAGTGGAAATCTAATTCACCTAGCACATTTTAAAGATGGTCAAGAAGAAGGAGTACAAAAACTATGGTATGATAATGGGAAAATCAGAGCCAATTACGTCATTATTGAGGGTAAAAGATATGGTCTCCTGGGTACAAAAAACTGCACCAATGTATCGGATAGCGTTTTTGTGGCTCAGTAGCTCATTGCTCTTAGCTTGCAGTCAAAATCAATCTGCAGGCATTCCCCTGCCCTATTATAACGAACCCACATTCAGTCCTATATTCCTGACAGATCAGTCAGAGGTGAGCGACCATATCGACCATACCATAGGTGCATTTGAAGTCTTGAATCAGGATAGCCTGATTATCACTGAGCAGATCTTCAAGGACAAAATTCATGTGGCCAATTTTATATTTACCTCCTGCGGAAGTATCTGCCCTTCCATGACGGCTAATATGAAAACGGTAAGCGACTATTTTAAAAAAGATAATTCCATTTATTTTCTATCTTTTTCGGTCACACCTTGGATAGACAGCCCGCAGGTATTGAGGAAGTATAGGGAAACAAATGAGATCCACTCCAAGAACTGGCAGTTCCTTACCGGCCAAAAAGCGGAGATTTATGATTTGGCCAGGAAATCATATTTTGCTGAGGAAGATATCGGCTTCAGTAAGGACAGCACCGACTTTCTGCATACGGAGCACTTTATATTGGTGGACCAAACCCAGCGAATTAGAGGTATATATAATGGTTCTTTGGCCTTGGAAATGAAGGAGTTAATAGCAGATATAGAAACGCTCAAGACGGAGAAATAAGGCTCAACCATTCTCCCTGGATCTCCCCTCTCCGGGCCATTTTGATTCTTCTTTCTATACGGTGAGAACACCTATTTTCTCTTGACCTCCGCCTACTATAGCGAAAAAAACTGGGATCATCTTTATTAATGAGACCTTGCTGCTTGCTGTTTTTAAGAAAACAATTCACTATTTTTGAGTTTTTAAGAAAACAAATCAACCTTATGGCATCAGGCTTTTTTGCAATATTAGACGACATCGCAACCTTGATGGACGATGTGGCGTCCATGACTAAAATCGCAACAAAAAAAACAGCGGGGATCCTTGGAGATGACCTTGCCGTTAATGCTGAAAAAGCCTCAGGCTTTGCCTCGTCGAGGGAAATCCCCGTGCTCTGGGCCATTACCAAAGGTTCATTCCTTAATAAGATCATTATATTACCGGTGGCGTTTTTGCTCAGCTCATTCCTGCCCACCGCCATTACCATCATCTTACTTCTCGGAGGAATATACCTGGCCTTTGAAGGCGCTGAGAAAATCTATGAGCTCTTTGTGCCCCATCATCATTCAAAAATCGAGGCCATCAAAGAAACCCAAACCAAAGAAGAAATCCTTGCTCTGGAGAAGGAGCGTATAAAATCAGCTATTGTTACCGACTTTATTCTTTCTGTAGAGATCGTAATCATCGCCTTAGGCTCAGTGGTCGGTGAAGCGCTGACCAACCAAATCATCGTGGTGACAGTAATTGCCATTTTGGCAACTGTGGGAGTATATGGTATCGTGGCCTTGATCATCCGTATGGATGAGGCTGGCTATAACCTAATGGCTCGTAGCAAAAATCAATCTGGTTTCTTTTTTAAACTTGGCCAAGGACTGGTAAAAGCCCTCCCTATCGTCATCAAATCGCTTGGAATCATAGGTACCATCGCCCTTCTTCTGGTGGCTGGCGGTATTTTTACCCATAATATCGAGTTTATCCATCACCTTTTCCCTGCTCTACCTGACATGGTCAGAGATTTTGCCGTGGGATTGGTTGTCGGTTTTGTCGCTCTGATGCTATTTAAATTGATCAAAAAAATATTAGGCAAATAAGCCATTCCACTTCTGGAAAATCCCCTTTCCTTTAATAGATTTTGGAAAACCTACCTCATATGGACCATTACGCTCTTAGCCTCATTAGATATGAAGCTAAGAGTGTAATACCCCCTGAAACATCCAACTTTTAGACAAAAAAAACACAGCAGTAAATACCGCTGTGCTTTCCAGTCAAAAAAACCCACATGTAAAATTTTATATGTCTTTTCACTCGCCGAAACTAGCCCATCAGTCCCCTAGGAATCTCCCAAAAATGACTGATGAGCTTCTGCAAAGTGATATGAAATCAGAAATTAATTTCCCATCATTCCGCCGCTATCTCCGCCACCTTTCAAATCTTCATTCTCAATGGATCTTTTCTTCCGCTTGCTGGCCACACTCATCTTGCCAATTCTATAGCTGAAGTTGATTTTGAAATTCATATTTCTCATGATATTGGTGCTGTTCTGAACGATGGTAGGTGAGATCACCTCGCTCTTCATTTTAAATTCTGGCGTAAGGAAGTTTTCTGCACCGAAGCCGATGCTTCCTTTCTTGTCATTAAACTGCTTATTAAGGTTCAGACCATAGATACTGAATCCACTATCATAACCTTGAAGATTTACTTTTCTGCCTCTGGCAAAAGCAAATCCCTGCAATACCCAGGTTTCGGTTAGATTATAATTTCCAAATACTCTACCACTAATCACAAAACCGTCATTGGAAGCATGATATAATGGGGTTTCTATATTATTGTCAATATTGGTATAGAACGCATCCACGCCACCATTAAAAGACAGCTTGTCTGAGATATTAAGGTTGGCAAATAAGTTGAGGCCTACAGACTGCTCAGTGCCTATATTCTCATAGGTAGTATAAATAACGCCATCTTCCAACACCGACCTAAGGGGCTGAATAGAACCCGTGGTATTTCTAAAAAAGGTCGAAATATTGATGCTGGAGTTATTTATATAGGTACTGTAAGACAATTCAAAATTGTCACTATACTCAGGTTCCAATAGAGGATTACCCTGGCTCGCCTGTGTAGGGTTTGGAGCCTGAATGTTCGGATTGAGGTATTGGAGGGAAGGACGTTGAATTCTTCTATTATAAGCCGCCTTAATCATATTTCCCTGCTCCAGCTTACGGCTAAGGTTTATGCTTGGCACGAGCACCCCATAATCCGGGATATTGCCTGGCTCCTCACCTGCCTTAAAATCGGCATTGATGGTGGTATATTCATACCGGGCGCCCACTTTGGCAGTGTAGTTTTTCAGGAATCCCTGTGTATAAGATAGGTACCCAGCAGTCACATTTTGATCATAATCAAATTCGTTGGTAAACTGAGCATCTGAACTCTCCACATATTCTCCATCGGCACCTTCCGCCTCAAAGTAACCGTAATCACTACTTACCCTACGCAAGATGTTCTTAGCACCATATTCAATAATCTGATTTTCTCCACTACCCAGTGGGGTAACATAATCCACCTGAATGGTGAATTCCTGGTTGTTGGAAGGGTTTTCATTTTTGATACGCTGATCCACCGTCACAAAATCATCGTCCAGCAGTGCTTGGATGAAGTCATTGCTTCGGTTATTTCGGCTATAAAGTCCCATCACACTAAACTCCTTTTGAGGTTTCTCAAAGGTTTTAGTATAGTTTAAACTTATATCGACAGTATTAGAAAGGTCTTCTGTATTTACCGTTCTCATCAAAGCACTGACAATCTCGTCTTCAATATAATTTTCGGTCAACAAATTGTCCTGACTACTTTTCCTGTTGAACATTCCAAAGTTTACCGATGCACCTAACCAATTGTACTTGTCAATTTCATAATCAGCCCCAAAATTATACCTACCCATCAGCATATTGTTTCGGGTGTCAGAAGATTGGATAATATTAGACGTGGTACCATCCTGGTTGATCACCTGTTGAGAATTTTCGAATCCTCCCTTAACATTATAAGCTGTACGGCCAAAACCTCCGAGATTGAATCCCCATTTCCCGGTTCTGGCACTCGCATTTACGCCCAAATTGGAGCCTCTTAATCCTGCGCTGGTATTGATACTTACTGACTTACCTTGAAGGTTATTTTTCTTGGTGACAATATTAATTACCCCTCCGGTACCTTCTGCATCATACTTGGCAGAAGGGGAAGTGATCACCTCTACCGCCTTGATCTCATCCGCTGGTATCTGCTTCAGGGCATCCGCAATGGAACTTGCAGACATGGTGGACGGCTTATTATCGATTAATACCGTGATATTTGAGCTCCCTCTCATGGACACATTACCATCCAGATCGACGGAAAGCATCGGCACTCTTCGCAATACGTCCGAGGCATCACCACCCACTGTAGTTTTGTCATTCTCAGCATTATAAATAGTTCTATCTACCTTCTCCGTAATCAGATCTCTCTGACCCTGCACCGTCACCTCATTCAATGTCAAAGACTCCTCAGTCATGGATAGTGAACTCAAATTAGTGGTATGAGTGTCCTCCTTAATCTGGATATTTTGCTTTTCGAATTGCTCAAAACCCACAAAATTCACTTGAAGCTTATAAGTCCCTGGATCAAAACCAGTGATAAAAAACTTACCTTTTTCATCCGCCACACCGCCGGAAACCTGGGTACCAGACTTCTGATCCAAGAGTAATACGGTGGCATAAGAAACGGGAGCTCCCTGCTCATCCACCACAGCTCCTGTAATCTGGTAGGATTTTTCTACTTCAGTACTGGAAGTCTGTCCGGCCACTGGTCCTGCGATCAGCAGCATCAAAAAAGCACTCACTTTCCAAAGGTTTTTAAAAGCGTTCATGTATTTAAATTTAGGTTTTATAATTTCTGATAAATTTTTACAACAAATCGGTTTAGCCGAACCAAATCAATTGGTTTTCGATAAGCAAAGTACTAGAAGTGTATTAATCAAAAAAACCAAATAGATAGGCTCATCGATATCATCGACCAAATCCCCACTGGACTAGACCAGCCAAAACGGAGGGACTCTGGAATCATTCTATGGATCAAATCCCGCATTCTGTGGACTAGAACGACTAGCTGGGCGATTTTAAGTTTTCCTTGTCAATGTATTATCTTATGTTTATTGTAGGTTATTTGGTCAATGATGAGTATAGTGGGCATTTATGGCCTTCAAATGGTCATAATCCACTTTAACTCAATAATTCATTGAATTTGCATCTTTTGATATACTTTGTACTTTAATTATGATTAAGGGTTTGAGATCACATAAAAATATAAGCTTTTTGATTCACCTCATGTTGTGGATTCTGATTGGTTCTGGATTGCTAATCTTTAGCCCTTTATCCTTCAATATCACCCTGCCAGAAGAATTTTGGGTGAGGCAAGCGGTGCTTTTTGTGGTAATGGTGATGATATTTTATGTGAATAAAGAAGTTTTAGTACCCAAGTACCTCTTTACCACCAAAACGACAATTTACCTCACCATCATACTTTCATTATGCGTGCTATTTATGTTCTTCATCGAGTATTTTGAAAACCTGATCCACCTCAAAGAGGCGATGCATAAGGCTTTTCACCCTGATGGAGGCAAGCCTTTCAAACCAAAAAAAGATATATTTGATGTTTTTACGCTATTATTACTCTTTCTGGCTGCTGGAATAAGCACCAGTATCGCCACGGTGCAGAAGTGGCAGGCTGATGAAGTCGCTCGGAAAGAACTCGATCAACAGCGCATCCAGACTGAGCTAAATTATCTTAAGGCTCAGATCAACCCACATTTCTTCTTCAATACTCTTAATAATATCTATTCCCTCACCAGTATCGATGTAGAGCGCGCCAGAACCGCCCTGCATAAGCTCTCCAGGATGATGCGCTATGTGCTTTATGAAACCGAGAAAGACCAAACTTTGCTCAGTAAAGAAATCGGGTTTGTGAAGGATTTTATTTCCTTGATGCGCCTGAGGATTTCTGATAAAGTGCAGATTGATCTGCAGATCGATGAGGAATACGAAGACAGAGTGATTGCTCCCATGATATTATTGCCCTTTGTCGAAAACTGCTTTAAGCATGGAATAAGTAGTATAAATCAGTCCTATATCAATATTCGCATTCATGTACATGAAGGCCAATTGGTGCTCGAAACAGTGAATAAAATCTACCCTAAAAACGTCAATAGCCCCGAAAACAATCCCCATGGAATTGGCCTTGCCAACACCAAAAGAAGGTTATCTTTGCTCTATGGGAATGATTATACCTTGGATATCAATGACTCTAATCCAGATCAGGAATATCAGGTAAAATTGAAAATCAAGATATAATGAAGATAAAATGTATTGCCGTTGATGATGAGCCCTTGGCTTTGGAGATGATCTGTACTTTTATAAATCAGACTTCATTTCTGAGCTTAGAAGCCAAATTTGAAAATGCCATTGAAGCCTTATCCTATCTGCACCAGAATGAGGTCGATCTTTTGTTTCTGGACATTCAAATGCCCGATCTGACAGGTATGGAATTGGCTAGAGTACTCGAAAGGCGGAATACCCAATCCTCCACCCGCATCATCTTCACTACCGCCTATGACCAGTTTGCGCTGGAAGGATACAAGGTGGACGCCATGGACTATCTATTAAAGCCCTTTGACTATGAAGAATTCCTGAGAGCTGCTACCAAGGCCTTGCATTATTTCCAAAATAAAACGGTCATCAAAACAAGCGATACCGAGCAGAAGGACTATATCTTCATCAAGGTGGAATACCAACTCGTCAAGGTCATGCTGAAGGAAATTATCTATGTGGAAGGTTATAAAGATTATGTAAAAATACACCTCAACACAAAGGAAAGCCCTGTCCTATCCTTGACCACTTTAAAAAATATGGAGGAGATTCTCCCCGAAGAAAGCTTTATGAGAATCCACAGGTCCTATATCATCTCCCTCGATCATATCGTTTCCATCTCAAGAAATTCGGTAAACATGGGAAAAAGCACCCTTACGGTAAGTGACCATTATAAGGATAGTTTCTTAAAGTTTATTGATAAATGGATAAGCTAAGCCCTTCAAAAATGACTACGTCTTCCTGACATTATTTTAGGCTAGAAAATTCCTAATACTTTCATCTTCAATTTAGATCAGGCCTCCTTTGAATTCCCTTTCGCCTTGGGCCAATCAATACACCTTGATCTAAGAATATCAGCTAGTCACCTTACCAGACCGGAATAAATTATCTGATATAAACCGCTCTATACTATCGGTTTCCTCTGCCAAGGTCCTAAAAGCAAAAAACCGGCGATTGGCCGGTTTATAAAATTAGTTGCTGCGGGTTCCCATTGTATTGACTTCTTGGTAAACCAGCTGCGGTTCTTCCAGGTCTGGAGACTTGACCTTGGATCCCGTTTCTCGGTCCATCCATTCTTTAAGTTGATCTGCTTCATTCTTACTTAAGGACCTGATGGCCTTGAAATACTCTTTCTTCAAAAGTGCTCTGTTAAAGCTTACTTTTTTCAATATCATTTTGTAATAATCCAAATAGGACGTCTTCATACTTTAAAATTTCGTTTAATAGAGTTTATCAATGATAAATTCTACACTACAATTGATGTATATTAAATAATAAGACCGTTTTGATCAATAAGGGCTTTCCCCTTGGCGGCGAATGATTCATCAGAATATTCAATTTCTCTAAGCCTCTCATAGTACACTTCAGAAAATCAAATTTCAATCAATAATTCACATGCAGCACCGGTGTACAAACACCATGCTAAAATCGAATGCTGTATGATTTAAAAACGAGGTTTGTAAACTAATGTTTAAAAATTAACCATGAAATTTCATTATCATTCAAAACAATCTTGCTTAAGTGCTAATTATTAAGCGTTTGCAATATATAAATATTTGAACAATTTTTACAATTTTTCCCTAAAACCCCTATTTTTATATCCTCAAACTTATCCTAAAGAACCTGGCAAACAGCAGATTATTAGGCACAACTTAAAATAGCAGGGATAGCGCAAGATTATATATGCTGCTTTCCGAAAAATGGCAATCTTATTGCAGGAAATACAAGAGCACATTTTACAAAAAATCCAACCTGTTTTAGGTAGATTAAAATTAAAATCAGGATTTACACTCCTATATTCACCAGTATCTTTAATAAGAATGCAATGACAGAAGACCAAAAATCATTTTTACGAAAGGCCATTGACCTATCATTGGAGGGCATGCATAAGGGAAAAGGCGGGCCATTTGGCTGTATTATCGTGAAGGATGGCAAAATCGTGGGATCAGCCTCAAATCATGTCATCAGCAATACTGACCCGACGGCACACGCAGAGGTGGAAGCCATCAGGGATGCTTGCAAGAACCTCAACACTTTTCAGCTTACCGGCTGCGAACTCTATACCAGCTGCGAGCCTTGCCCTATGTGCCTGGGTGCTATCTACTGGGCCCGACCAGACCGAGTATTCTACGCCAATACCAAGGAAGATGCGGCGGACGCAGGCTTTGATGACCAATTTATCTATGAGGAACTTCCCCTGGATCCCTCCCAAAGACAGATCCCCATGGTCAATCATAAGATCGCCGGTGCTAAAGAAGCCTTTGAAGAATGGAAACTCAAAGAGGATAAAACGCCCTATTAAGTAGTAGCCTGCACTTCAGCAAAAAACACAGGTTATAAACACTTAAAAAGCCTCTGAATCACCAGTATTGGTCCTTCAGAGGCTTTTTTCTTTGCTTAAATGGCGAGATTGTAGAAAAACAAGCTCCACCCTCATCCAGGTACTGAGATCCTGATCATCTCATTTATGCGCCTCAATTGGTCATTTACATTAGAGAACGATGAATCTCCATCATAGAATTAGAGGTAGGCCTTAAGTATAAGTTGGTTATTTCACCGGGGAGATTTTACGTTGAAATTTAGCTCTTATGATTTCCTGGACGGGTTTTCCTTGAATTTTGCTATCGAGCCATGAAATGATATCCAAGTACAGGAAAGCGCGTTTTTCATAGGGGTGATTTTCATAAGGCAGTAATTTATCACGTAAATCCTTAAAGGCTGCTTTTAGTTGGTTTTCATAGATTCTAGTCAGATTTCGCACGAAGTGCATCATCTCTTGCTGCACCAGTCTTAAATCCTGCATTTTGATTAGGAAGCGATATACATTCCGAATCTGCTGCTCTAGATTATCGTCGAGTCCTTCCTCATAGCTGGCGATCAGCTTTAGGATATGAGCAAAACACTGCAAATCCTCCCTCAACCCATCCCCAGTGTGGAAGATCACCCGATCCAGATGGCGAATAGCGCCCAGATTGTCCCCGCTACCAAAATACAGACAAGCGATCTTATAATGCAGCACGGTGACATGGTGCACATCCAATTTACCCCTCAGCCCTTCCATATCCTTGAGTAGGGATGGAATCACCTTATTGACCCCCTCGGAGAAATCACCGATCAGGAAATGATAATTGATGCTATTGGAGTAATAATAAAGAAAGGCAAGGATGCGACAGTTATCATCCATTTTAAAATCATCATTGGCTAAGCTTTCTCTAAACTGCTCAAAAACCTCCCCAAACCGATCATATTGCTGCAGATAGAATAAGGTATCCAGTAAATAATGGTACGCTTTCAGGTAATTACCTGTCGCCACTTTTTTCATATGAGGATGAGTCTGATATAGCCCCACCCAGCGCTGGGCGGCACGATAGCACAGCGAAAAGTCCTGCAAGATATGGTAAAACCACACCTGAGATTGGAAGAGATAGAGCTTCTCATAGAAGTTCAGCTCATCCAAATGATATTCGGGCATATTCTTCAAATAATAAGCCTCCACTAATTTGCGGTCGTGCTCGTCCTTGACATGGCCCATCTTCAGGTATAGCCCATAGAGCTGCAGCGAAAGATTGCTAAAGGAGTTTTTAAGGGAAGAACTGGCGGCAAAATCTCTCGCTTCATTGGCCAATACTTCCGCCCTATCCCGCATACTCCGGGTGATATGTTGCGATTCAATCACTTTTTCCAATTCCACAATCCTCAGCATAATGGTATCCAGAAAATAGCGTTCGGCGATTCCCTTAGCCTTGGAGAGTAGCTTTAGACTTTGTTGATATAAGCCTTTATTGTATAATATTCTAGCAAAATCGATCTGCTCATTGAGCTGTAATTCCACATTATGATCAGCATAAATCAGCCGTAAGCTTACCAAAATCTGCTTGTATAAGTGAGCCTTCATATTGGCCAATTGCTTCTTGGTCACAGGGGACTTTTTTAGCAAGCGCTCCTCGTCATATTCCTCCATCTTATCGAGCACATCGAAGAGCTGGAGGAATTTCGCATTTTCATTGGCACCAAAGCGCTTGGCATACAACTTAAAACTTCTCTTATCTGAGGGGCTGAGGGACTTGATCAAAATAAATACACTATCTTTTTCCCGCTCTGACATCGTAAACATATGGAATATAATTAGCTGTATATCAATAATTTATAACACCAACACACTAGTTGGGCGTTGGAGTATTAAAGTTAAGTCAATTTATAAAGATAGCATAAGATTTTACTTTAGATTTTAGAATAAAAACACAAGTTATGGATAAACGACAAGTATTGATCTTTGACACCACTTTGCGGGATGGGGAGCAAGTCCCTGGCTGTAAGTTAAACACCCCACAGAAGATAGAAATAGCTAAGCAGCTCGAGCTTCTAGGAGTGGATGTGATTGAGGCAGGATTTCCAATATCTAGCCCCGGAGATTTCAATTCTGTAGTAGAGATATCAAAAAGTGTCTCTGAACCTATCATCTGCGGCCTATCTAGAGGAGTAAAGAAAGACATAGAAGTAGCAGCTGAAGCCCTCAAGTACGCCAAAAGACCAAGAATACATACAGGAATAGGAACCTCTCCCTCTCATATCAAATATAAGTTTAAAAGCACTCCTGAGCTCATCATGGAGCGTGCCATATCAGCAGTGAAACATGCCAAGTCCTTCGTGGAAGATGTGGAGTTTTATGCTGAGGATGCCGGAAGAACAGACAACGAATACCTGGCTCGAGTCTGCGAAGCGGTCATCAAGGCAGGAGCCACCGTCCTGAATATCCCGGACACCACCGGCTACTGCCTTCCCGATGAGTACGGTGCCAAAATAAAATACCTGATGGACAATGTGAGAGGCATCGAAAATGTGATCATCTCCGCTCACTGCCATAATGACCTTGGTCTGGCCACCGCAAACTCAATCTCTGCGGTAATGAATGGCGCCAGACAGATCGAATGTACGATCAATGGCATCGGCGAAAGAGCAGGCAACACCTCTCTGGAGGAAGTATCGATGATCATGAAGCAGCATCCGCGCTTAAATGTATATAATAATATCAATAGCAAGATGCTGAATCCCATCTCACGCTTAGTCGCTGAGCGCATGGGAATGTTTGTTCAGCCAAATAAAGCGATTGTGGGATCTAATGCCTTTGCTCACTCGTCTGGCATCCACCAGGATGGGGTGATCAAAAATCGTGAAACTTACGAGATCATTGACCCTGAGGAAGTGGGCGTTCATGAATCCCTTATCGTACTGACTGCCAGAAGTGGTCGTGCAGCCCTTGCCTTCAGACTCCATAAGATCGGCTATAGCATCACCAAGTTAGAACTTGATGAAATATATCAAATCTTCCTGGAGCATGCGGATAAGAAGAAAGAAATCACTGATGAGGATCTTCATGAAATCATGAAAATCTCGAATGTAGCTGGAAACGTTGAAGCCTAAAAGTTTTACGATTTGGGCATAAAAAAAACCAGTAAGTTTTAAGCTTACTGGTTTTTTTATGTCTATTTATTTTTGGTTGAAGAATGAATTATTTTCCTCCTTTAGGCACCAAATTTCCGAGGGCACGCTGAGCACCGCCCATTTTGTTCATCTGCTTCATAAGTTTACGCATATCGTTAAACTGCTTCATGAGGTTATTCACCTCCTGGATGGTTCTTCCACTACCTTGGGCAATTCTCTTTCTGCGGCTTCCGTCTATAACATCAGGATTTTCACGCTCCAGCGGAGTCATACTCTTGATGATCGCCTCGATAGGCTTGAAGGAATCATCATCGATATCCATGCCCTTGATGACTTTTCCCATGCCCGGGATCATTCCCATCAGGTCCTTTAGGTTACCCATCTTTTTGATTTGCTCTATCTGAGAAAGGAAATCTTCAAAGTTGAATTGGTTTTTACGGATTTTGGCATTGATACGCTTCGCTTCGTCTTCATCAAAGGACTGCTGAGCACGCTCCACCAAAGAGACCACATCCCCCATACCGAGGATACGCTGAGCCATACGATCAGGATAGAAAACATCAAGGTTTTCCATTTTCTCTCCTGTGGAGATGAACTTGATCGGTTTATCAACAACGTGTCTAATAGATATCGCCGCTCCACCTCGTGTATCTCCATCGAGCTTGGTCAGGACCACACCGTTGAAATTCAGTCGCTCATCAAATGTCTTAGCGGTATTGACCGCATCCTGCCCCGTCATGGAATCGACCACAAAAAGGGTTTCTGATGGATTGAGGTTTTCCTTAAGCTCAGAGATCTCATTCATCATCTGCTCATCCACTGCTAAGCGGCCGGCAGTATCGACGATGACAGTTTTCTTACCGTTTTTCTTGGCATATTCCACTGCTCGGGAAGCGATCTCCAAGGCATTTTTGTTGTCTGGCTCGGCATAGACCTCCACACCAATCTGCTCTCCAAGGGTCTTCAGCTGCTCTATCGCCGCAGGACGGTAGATATCACAAGCTGCCAAAAGTACCTGACGACCTTGTTTCTTCAGGTGGTATGCTAATTTACCCGAAAATGTAGTCTTACCAGAACCTTGAAGACCTGAAATCAAAATCACATTGGGATCACCCTTAAGGCTAATATCCTCCTTGGTACCCCCCATCAATTTGGTGAGCTCCTCTTGGGTAATCTTGACCAATAGCTGACCTGGAGATACAGAAATAAGTACATCCCGACCTAAGGCCTCGGTTTTTATGGTATCAGTGACTTCTTTGGCCACTTTATAGTTCACATCAGCATCAATCAAAGCCCGACGAATCTCCTTCACCGTGGTGGCTACGTTGATTTCTGTAATCTTGCCCGTCCCTTTTAGGGTCTTAAAGGCTCTATCTAGTTTAAAACTGAGATTATCAAACATGCTCTTTAATTCTATTTTACTGCAAAATTAGAAGAATTTAATTGCTATAGAAGTTCCTTAGGCCTTAATGATCGATTAAATTGAAAAAAAGACAAATATCTCAACATCATCCTTCAAATTTCTCTTCCTGTCCCACCTCATCAGTGGCACTTTATCGTCAAAAAAAGGAATTATCCTCTATAAAAATCGCTTTTTAATTATTTTATCAAAAATCATTCACCTTTTATCAAGTGAATATTACCAGATATGATACGCAAGATTTGAAAAACCTTGCAACCTTTACTTATATTGTTCATTTTCAATAGGTTATGAACATATCGGAAATAAAATACCCCAATTAGGGTATTTTATAAGCCCTCAATAAGTCGTACATTAGAGAACTGTTAATTTTTTAATAAGGAAGTAGAAAGTAATTTTTATCTTTTATCCTAAAAATGACTAAACCGTCGGGCATCCCGGCGGTTTTATTCTTTTAGGCCCACTTATAGGTGCACCTTGGCCGCCCTCCACTACCCTGGACCAAGCGGGTAGATATTCATCTACTATGAAATCATCCTTACTCTCTAAAAGGCCACAAAAAAACCGTTAACTCTAAGCAATGAGAATTAACGGTTTCAAATACACCTAGGCTAAAGCCTGATTTAGAAATGCTTCCTATTGAGAATCTCAGATAAGATGACGGCATCCTTTACTTTTTTCGGATCTTTAAGCATGGTTCGGAAGCGATTAGGTCCCGTTTTGAAAATATCCACCGTCTCTACATCCTTCAAAAGTCTCTCATCAATATCGATCTTCACCTGATCATCTAACTTTACCAATGGACGCTTCAAAGCTTCCTTCGCCTGGTGCGTGCCCTCATAATACTTAATCTCTGGCTGCCCTCTAGGGATCTCCACTCGCTCTTCCACTTCATAACTTGGGTAAAAAGGGGCTTCTTTCACCTCTTCTACCTTCTCCACAGGCTTATTAAAATCCCTCTGGCGCTGACTTTGCTCAGACCTGATCTCATTAAGCAAGTCCTCAAAAGAAGTGGGTTTACGGGGTCTGTGCTCCTCTCCCGTCTCCTCCAAATCACCCTCTAAACTTTGCTCCCCCTTCTTTTTCTTCTTCGACAACATCTGCACGAGAAAAAACAAAAGAGTCAATACAAGGTATATTATTGTTCCGTTATCCACTTTTTCTTAGATTATTATTGAGACAAATTAACACTATTTTCACAGAACCCCTACCCGAACCGACCAGAATCGTACTAGGAACTTCAATAATCCTGGATTCATCCTTCTATTCTATCATTTACCACAGGCATTACTTCCATGGCCTCCATAGCGTAATTTGGCTTTACAGCCTGCATATACATGAAAGAGGGACTGAGAAGCCTCTAATGGAGCTGGGAGCTATATCCTATAGCTGAAAATAAAGTTTATAGGTTTCTTGAGTACGCCTGGATAGAACTTATAAATAATAATGCGATATACTTCTAGCGGAGGATAAAATCACTTTGCCGCAAGGCAAAACCAAAAACTAAAGCCATACAGCTAGAATAAGCTAGGGATGGAGGACGGGCTTCCTTATGGCCGTAAGAATAAAGTAGGAAAACTGTGTATAATATAAAGTGAATACCCGAAGGTAAACGAGTGGAACATTGGGCGCTGATAGGGGGATATTGGACTTAGCGACTTCTAAATTCGCCCATCCTCGGAGCAAGGTATTTGCTTATTGCCACGAACTGATTAATTTTGTTTGTTATATTCTACATTAATTAGGCATACATGCAGTTAACCAAACTTGAGATCAAGGGGTTTAAGAGTTTTGGGGACAAGGTCACCATCCATTTTGATAAAGGTATCACGGGAATCGTGGGCCCAAATGGCTGTGGAAAATCCAATGTGGTGGATGCTATTCGCTGGGTGCTCGGCGAGCAAAAAACTCGAATGCTGCGCTCAGACAAAATGGAGAATGTGATTTTTAACGGGACCAAAAACCGTAAGCCTACCAATATGGCGGAGGTCTCGCTGACCTTCGAAAACACCAAAAACCTGCTGCCTACCGAATATACGCACGTGACTATCTCCCGGCGCTATTATCGCTCAGGAGAAAGTGAATACCTGCTCAACGGCATCGCCTGCCGGCTAAAAGACATCACTAACCTATTCATGGATACCGGGATCCAGTCGAATAGCTACGCCATCATCGAGCTAAAGATGATCGATGAGCTGCTAAATGACAAAAACAACTCCCGAAGGGACTTATTCGAAGAGGCCGCAGGAATCTCAAAATTCAAAACTCGAAAAAAAGAAACCTTAAAAAAACTAGAGGATACCGATGCGGATCTGGAAAGGGTCGAAGACCTTTTATTTGAAATCGAGAAAAATCTAAAATCCTTAGAAAAACAAGCCAAGCAAGCCGAAAAATATTTTGAAATAAAGAAGTCCTATAAGACCTCCAGTGTGGCGCTGGCAAAGGTGAGTGTAAAAACTCATACGGACAGATTGATCGAGGCAAATGAAAAAATCAATGCCGAAAAGGATCGAAAACTGCAACTCACTAATGAAATAACGGGCAGAGAAGCCGAACTGGAGAAGGCGAAATCAGACCAAATTCATAAGGAAAAACTGCTAGCATCCAGACAAAAATCACTCAATGAACATGTCAACAAAATCAGGCAGTTTGAAAGTGAAAAGAAAATTAAGAACGAAAGGTCTCGGTTTTTGGAAGATCGTGCACTCAAATTGCGTGAGCAAATCGACCAGGATCGTAAATCCAATGATCGCGCAGGATTCAGCATTCGCTCGCTAGAGCAAGAAAAAGAAATAGCCGAAAAACTTCTCGCAGAGAAAGAACTTACCGTAGACAACCTAAAGGCAGATTACGAAGAGCAAAAATCCGCCCACGCCATCCTCCAAGAGAGACAAAAGGTGATAAGCAAGGACTTTTCGCGACGCAAAGACGCTATCTATCAGCTAAGCAAAGAGCTGGAAATCAAACAAATCCAACTATCATCCCTCAAGCAAGAACTGGAAAAAACCGCTTCCGACGATAATAGTCAGGAAGCTAATCTGGTGGATTTTGAGGAAAAGACGATGGTGCTTAAGGAGGAATTAGACGAAAAAACGGAGCAATATCAGCGACTAAAAACCCGGGAAGAAGATCAAAATCAGAAAATCGAGGAGTCCAACCACACCATAGAGCTCATCAGAGAAGAGGTAACCACGCTGGGACGGAAACTAGATGCCAAGCAAAACGAATTTAACCTGACCAAATCCCTGGTCGAAAACCTGGAAGGCTTTCCTGAAGCCATCAAGTTTTTGAAGAAAAACTCCAGCTGGGGAAAGGATACTCCCTTGCTTTCTGACATCCTTACCACTGGTGAAAATTACCGTGTAGCTATCGAAAATTACCTTGAAAGCTATATGAATTATTATGTAGTGGAAACAGAGGAGCAGGCCATCGCAGCGGTAAACCTACTCAGTGATGCAGCACGAGGGAAAGCAAATTTCTTCGTTCTGGAGCATTTTGAGAGGTTCAGACCTGCTCAGACCAAGCTATTTGCCAATGCCATTGCAGCCACCGAAATCATCGAGTACGATGAGAAATATGCAAAACTCATCAGCTATGTCCTGGACGATGTTTATATTATTCGGGGAGAAATAAAAGACGTGCCTCAGGATGACGACACCATTTTCATCACCGAAAGTGGCAAATTCACCAAACGTAAATTCAGCATTTCTGGGGGCTCAGTGGGACTCTTTGAAGGAAAAAGAATAGGTAGAGCCAAGAATCTTGAAAAACTTGAAGTTGATATCAAAGAACTCAACCGAAAAGTAAGCACCGCCCGATCCAATCTCGACCGCAAGGTAAGCGACCTGATGAAACTCAAGGAGGTATCTTTTAAGAAAGATATAGAAAACCTACAAGCTGAAATCAATGAAATAAACCAGCAATACATCTCCATCAAGACCAAGAAGGAGCAGTTGGCAGAAATGCTATCGAGCAACGCCAATAAACGGGAAGATATTCTGGAAAAAATAGATCTTCTTAGTGAAGAAGTCAATGAGATAGGCCCAAGCCTTCAGGAAGAAAAATCGGGCTTTGATGGAATGGAAGAAGAACTGGAAATCATGAACGATCAGCTGTTGCAGGAAGAAGAAAGCCTGGCCGTTCGATCTAGTAATTATAATCAGGAAAACATCCAATATCATCAGCATCTCAATAAGGTCAATAGCCTGGAGCAAGAAATCTCCTTTAAGCAGACGGCCTTTGAAAATAGCAAAGAGCGTATCGAAAAATCCCAGGCTGAGCTCAGCACTATTGACCAGGAAATAAAAAACCTGCTGGATAATAATGAGATCAAAGATGACGAACTCATCGAGTTATATAGTGAAAAAGAATCGATCGAAGTTGGGGTAACCGAAGCAGAAAAGGATTACTATGCCTCAAGAGGCAATATTGATGAATGGGAAAAGGGAATTCGGGCCATTTCAAAGCAAAAAGAAAGTATCGACTCCATCATCATGGAACTCCAAAACTCTCTGAATGAAATCAAGCTGAAACTTTCTGGCATGAAAGAAAGGCTCAGTGTGGAATTTGAGATTGACCTGGACAGGCTAATGCAGGAGGACCCGGAAGTCTCCGATGAATACCTCAACAAATCGGATGAAGAAATCCGTGAAGAGGTAAATAAACACAAGCAAAAATTAGAAAAAATTGGCCCCATAAATCCCATGGCGATGGAGGCTTATGATGAAATCAAGCAAAGGCACGTATTTATCACCAGCCAAAAAGAAGACCTCGAAAAAGCCAAAAATTCCCTGATGGACACCATTAAGGAAATAGATACTGTGGCGAAGGAAACCTTCCTTAATGCTTTCGATCAAATAAAAACCAATTTTATCAAGGTTTTCCGAAGCCTCTTTACCGCAGAAGATGACTGTGACCTGAAGCTTACCGATCCAGACAATCCACTGGAAAGTACCATTGAGATCATGGCTAAGCCAAAAGGAAAGCGACCACTGACCATAAACCAGCTTTCCGGGGGAGAAAAAACACTTACTGCTACCTCCTTATTATTTTCCATTTATCTATTGAAGCCAGCCCCCTTTTGTATTTTTGACGAGGTGGATGCGCCATTGGATGATGCCAATATCGATAAGTTTAATCAGATCATTCAGAAATTCTCTGGTGAGTCACAATTCATCATTGTGACCCATAATAAACGAACAATGGCCAGCACAGACATTATTTATGGGATCACCATGATAGAAGCTGGGGTTTCTCGCGTGGTCCCTGTGGACCTTAGAGAATTGGAAGACATTATCGAAGAATAGGTAGTATGAGGAGGGTTTATAATACTAAAATTGAACGGCTGTGCTGCACCGAAGGTATAGCACAGCTAAAAAAGTCATTTGCGTAACCCCTCCTACCTACGAACAGTTTATAAATGCCAATACTAAGAATTATTTTTAGGACTTGACTTATTTATGTAGAACAAATGAATTCACTTTTATCCCTATAATTCTTCACATTACTTCCGGTAAATCCCAATCAGAAAGAGGCATCAAAAAACCAATAAACCATGTTCTCTGAGGATCTCCCACACCTCAGACTCCACGAGTTCTTCAAAATCACCCATGCTCGCTTCGTATTCCTCCCATACAACCTGTAGTCTATTCAAAGGCTGGTCATAGGAAACGGTAGCCAATAATTCCGCCACCCATTCGGCAAATTCCATCGGCAATTCCAGTGCGAAATCCTCCTTTTTACCTGAAAAAACAAGCTCTACAAAGCCTTCTTCCTCGCCTTGCTGCATGGCGGGCTGCTCTCCGATCCAGATGATTCTATGGTGTTTTTTATAGACCAATGCCGGCTCCTCCGTTACCTGCCTGCGGATATAATTTTTAGGTATGCTAGTGACAGGAAGTTTAAAATCAAACCAATCTTTTAAAGGGATCTCAAAGCCTACACCATGCATATAATTGAAAAGCGACTTGCGCAAGCCTTCCGAAAAGCGGCCATGATCCACCCCTGTGGGATCATTATAGGGCACTTCATTATTAGCAAAAGGAGCTAAACTCTTATCTGTACGCTGCACACCAAAGGCCTTAGGGTCCAAGCCCACAGGGCTATGTGCCGTCATCGCAAACCTATGCCAAAACCCTGACTGTAATACACCCTCCTCAAAAAGCTGCCGAACCATCTCTAGCGAATCCACCGTCTCCTGGATAGTCTGGGTGGGATATCCGTACATCAGATAGGCATGTACCATTATTCCAGATTGGGTGAGGTGATTGGTCACCTGAGCCACTTGAGCCACCGTCACACCTTTTTTGATTAGGCCCAGAAGGCGGTCAGAGGCCACCTCCAGCCCACCCGAAATGGCTATGCATCCAGAGGCACGAAGTAAGCGACATAAGTCGGCTGTAAAATTACTTTCGAAACGGATATTCGTCCACCAAACCACCACCAATCTTCTTCTCAAAATCTCAATGGCCAAATCCCGCATCAATGCAGGGGGGGCAGCTTCATCGACAAAGTGAAAGCCATTGGTCCCGGTCTGCTCCATAATTTCTTCTATGCGGTCACATAAAATCCCTGCGGTGACAGGCTCATACCTTCCAATATAATCAAGTGAAATATCACAAAACGTACACTTCCCCCAATAACAGCCATGTGCGAGAGTTAACTTATTCCACCTCCCATCACTCCACAGCCTGTGCATAGGATTGGCTACTTCAATCACCGAAAGGTAATCGCCCAAAGGAAGGTCACTGTAATCCGGAGTACCAATCTCCCGCTGCGACACATCCTTCTCGGCGGAATGATTAATCATTTTCACTTCCCCATTCTCCCGCACAAAAGTCCTCTTGAGCTGCTCCTGAGGGATCTTCCCCATCAAATGCTCCAGTAGCAAGCGAACCGGCGCCTCACCATCATCCAAAGTGATATAATCCACATATTCAAATACTCTGGGCTCCTTCAGCGTGCGCAGCTCCGTATTTGGGTAGCCTCCTCCCATCCACACTTTGATCTCAGGGTGCTCTGCTTTGAGGTATTGGCCGCACTTCAGCGCCCCGTATAGATTACCTGGAAAAGGCACAGAAAAAGCCACCGACTCGGGCTGGAAAAGCTGAATCTTCTCCTCCAATAAGTCCCACAATAGGGTATCAATCAAGCTTAACTCCCCCTTAAGGGCCGCCTCCATCTCGTCAAAACTAGCTGCCGACATCCCCAAGCGCTCTGCATACCTGCTAAATCCAAAATGAGGATCCACCACCTCGGTGATCAGGTCACCCAGATCCTCCAAATATAATGTTGCAAAATAGCGAGCCTTGTCCCGCAAGCCCATGCTTCCAAAGGCCCATTCTACATCATCCAACTGCGCAAATCGCCCCGCCTGAGGAAGAAAATCGCCCTCAGAAATATGGTAAGCCAAGGTTGGGTTTTTGTCCTGCAGATAATCTATCACCGTATCGATGGTCTGTAAATACGCCGCCTTCATCCTCAGTATCCGATTGATATTATCAGAATATTCCCCCTCAGCCTCCTCAGCAATAGCAAAAACCTCCTCCAAACCCGCTTTTGAAAACAGGCTTAGAATAACCTCCAAGCCTAAATCAGCCTGTGCCGAGGGTATAGCCAAGGTATTGAGGTACCCCTTAAGATAGGCCGTCGCAGGGTAAGGCGTGTTTAATTGTGTAAATGGCGGGGTGATAAATAGGACTTTACAGCTCAAGGTGCTTGAATATTAAATGAAGCACAAAGTTATAAAGAATTACGGATTCCAATCCAGAGCTTAAGCAAGTATTAAATGATACTCGCTGACATCTATCAATAAAGGCTATTGATCCTTTATCTGAAGATCCTATCAGAAGCGCTATTCACCGGAAAAATGATTTAAAATAAATAGGATAGGAAAAGCCGTTAAAATCGACCAAATCTAGTAGGGGCTTAAAAATCAATAGTTCTTTCATTTTAGGACATAAAAAAAGTCCCACTTTAGGAAGTAGGACTTTTTTATAAGCTCTATGGGCATTAACAATTCCCATCCACATCGCAGGCGGCTCCATCGGCCCCCGTGATGGTCTGGATTCCAGGCTTAGACTTGCTAAACTCCTCCCAAGCTTGATTCAATGCCTGAGTAAAGGTCTCCCGAGGTTGAGCCCCAGAAATGCCTAATTTTTCATCCAATACGAAAAACGGAACGCCTCGCACTCCCAACTGCTGAGATTCATAGATATCCTGATTGACGCGGTTATCATAATCTTTGGAATCCAAGGAAGCGGTAGCAGCGGCTTCATCCAGGCCTACTTCCTTCGCCAGGCCTATCAGGGTTTCAGCATCTGCAATATTCGCCCCTTCGGTAAAATAGGCTTTGAATAGCCTTTCTTTCATCTCATCACCCTTGCCAGTAAACTTAGCATACTGAAGGAGACGGTGAGCGATGCGGCCATTTGCCACCACTACTTTATCAAAATCATATTCTAAGCCCTCGCTTCTCCCCATCTCTGCCATATGATCACCAGCTTCCTGAGCCTGCTCCAGCGTCCAACCCTTGGTATCTGCCAGATATTCGGCGATAGATTGGTTAGGATCTGTTTTCATTTCTGGATTTAGAAGGAAGCTCTTCCACTCCACATCCACGGCCTCCCTGTGCGGAAAATCCGCCAGCGCCGCTTCTAATCGTCTCTTACCTATATAACAAAACGGACACATGATATCCGACCATATCTCGATTTTCATCTTTTCCATATTTCAATCTTTTAATTATTTTCAATTTTAAAATCAACTTCCACAGCACCTATCCTTCATTCGTAAGGGTTATTTGCTTCTAGCATGGCTAATGCGTAAGTTTACTCTTACTCAAATTCACTTATCAATAAATCAAATTTTAATCCTAAGAGTTCAATTATACCGGATGAAAACAAAAGAATGTCCCTCCTGCGCGATGGAAGTAGATGCAAAAGCCAAAGTTTGCCCCATTTGTCAGTATGACTTTCCAAAACAAAGCCCCATTATTCAGTGGGTGGCCATATTGCTCATAATTGTATTTATTCTCATCTATATTCTTTGATGGTGAGTAAGAACATTCAAAACTATACATGTCTCTCTTCTCTATTTATCCTCTAAAAAAAAACCACAGACCAGTGCTTCCGAGCTGATCAGAAATGGAACTACTGTCCATGAAATTTTACTGACCACCTTCAGTACTTTTATCTGTGGTTATTATTGACCTGTCTTACTGACTCAGACCAGATCCAGATGTTGCTGCAATGAGTCCTTTACTGCATCGATGACTAATTCATAAAATGGAGCTGGATCGTTATTTACCTGCACTGATTCCAGGGCTTTATAGTAGGCCAGCCTTGAGGTATTATCTCCTTTTAAATTGGCTAAGGTAAAGCCATGAGAAACCAGGATCAAATTCATCACCAGGCGACTGGTACGGCCATTTCCATCCACAAAGGGATGAACACTCACTAGCCTTTCGTGCATCTCCGCCGCCAAGATTACCGGATGAAGACTGGTCTTATGGCTATTATAATGAATAAAATAGTCTTCCATCATCTTGCCAAGGAGATAAGGCTGCGGTGGCATATGCTCACTTCCACTGATCCGCACAGGTACAGACCTGAACTTCCCTGCATTCTCACGATCTATTCCTTTCAGCACCAGATAATGTAATTCCATCAGCGTCCTTGCATTAAAATCCACTCCTCCTTTTACCAGCTCTTCTACAAAATCCACCGCCTCAGCATGGTTTATTGCTTCCAAATGCTCCTTCATGGACTTCCCTCCTATAGTAATCCCCTCATTGATGACCAAATGGGTTTCCTGTAGGCTAAGGGTATTTCCTTCTATCCTATTACTTTCATAGGTATAGGCCACATGGAAGTATTCTTGCATCTTCTGAAGCTGGGTACCAATCAAAGGCCTTTTTTGCTGCCATTGGACCTGAAGCTGATCCACTTCCTTGAGTTTGGCAAGTACAGAAGCTGATAGTTTACTAAACTCCAATGCCTTTGCTCCAGCGAGATATTCCACCCTACTTTCCGCAAGGGCTAAAATCTCGGAGGCTTGCTCCTCGTATTGAACCAAATTGAAAACTTTCTCCACCAGCCATTGCTTCTTCAAGGCATCCAGTCTCAGCTCATAGGCCTCAGAAAAAGCCTTAAGATTTCCCTCCGAAGGGAATCTTTTCCCTCTTTCGATTTTGCTGATCAATCCCGCATCCACTCCTGTCCGCATTACGGCTTCTTTTAGTGTGAGGGATTTTTGCTCGCGGGCATCCTGTAGAATTTGAGCTAAGGTTTTCATTTTGACAAAATTAATATTGACAAAAATAGTCAATTTTAGTTAGTTTTACAATTTTCCCTTCTCATTTCATCCTTTACCTGCCCCAGGTACTTATTTCGACTTTTGGGGTATAAATAGAACAGTGTGGGTAAAAACTTCATGTTTGGGCGAGAAGGATAATAATGCAATAATAGTCCACAGGTTGTATTTTAAACGAGAACATTTTCCAAGAAAATCAAGGCTATAAAAGGTATATCCCTAAAAAACGAAAGGATAATCTGTAAAATTAAATTTAACACAGAACCATATTTGCCAAAACCTGTGGAATTAGGGCTCAAATGATAAGTGGAAGCATGTTTTCATGAAATTTCTAAAAAAAAGTTTTGTATATTTAATTATTAATTTGAACATTTGTACCGCAATAGAGCAATGAGCAACTTAATTAACATAGCGAGCGATAACAATAAAATGGACATTTTATCCATTAACAGTATTGCTATGCCTATTTTTTCTATCAGGAAAGACTTTAGGAGTCTTTTTAGGGCATAGTCCCTTCTATATTCTTTGACGTCCTATGTGGATGTTATCCTCTGCACCAATTCATATATTTATATCATTGAACCTTAAGGAGCTTATCTTTGGCAGCAAAGTTGGGAATCATTTGTCAAACCATGGCTTCTTCGATAAATTTATAGCATGACAAAAAGTCAATTTATCATACAGCCTGCTGGAGAGCAGCACTGTAAATACGCTCAAACCATTGTGGACGAGATGGCCTTGTCCGCACAGGCGCGTGGAACTGGCATTGCCAAGCGTTCCCCTGAATATATCGTTCAGAAAATGCGGGAAGGCAAAGCAGTAATCGCCCTATCCAAAGATGGAGAATGGGCCGGTTTCTGCTATATCGAGGCCTGGAGTCACGGCAAATTTGTAGCAAACTCAGGCCTTATCGTTTCTCCAAACTTCCGAAAATCGGGCTTAGCCAGAGAGATCAAGCGTGCCGTTTTCAAACTCAGCCGCACCAAATATCCTGATGCTAAAATCTTTGGGCTTACCACTGGAGCGGCGGTAATGAAAATCAACTCTGAACTGGGCTATATTCCGGTAAGCTACTCTGACCTATCTGATGATGAGGAATTCTGGAAGGGCTGTCAAAGCTGTGTAAACTATGAAATCCTCAAAAGCAAAAACCGTCAGAACTGTCTGTGTACGGCTATGCTTTATGTGCCTAAGGATCAAAAGAAAAAAGATATCGCACTCAAGAAGGATTTTGGTGAAAACCTCAATCTCTTCGAAAGACTCGTGCGCATGAAGCGTGCGGTATTTACGGGTATAAAAAAAAAGACAATTAAAACATTAGAATTAATTTAGCAATAGAAGCTCAGCTTCAGCGGTAGCCAAGGCTATTTCGTTAGTTGATTTCTATTTGATCTTAAAATCAATATTATAAACACATGAAAAAAGTTGTTTTAGCATATAGCGGTGGTCTGGATACCACTTTTTGTGCCATTCACCTGTCCAAAGAGAAAGGTTATGAAGTCCATGCAGTATTAGTAAATACTGGAGGATTCAGCAGTGAAGAGCTTAAATCCACTGAAGAAAGGGCTGAAAAGCTAGGCATCGCTTCCTTTGAAGTGCTAGACGTCACTCAGACCTATTACCAAGAAGTCATCAAGTACTTGGTATTCGGAAATGTGCTAAAAAACCAAACTTATCCCCTTTCGGTAAGCGCCGAAAGGATCTTACAAGCCAAAGCGCTGGCGGAATATGCAAAGAAAATAGGTGCTAAATGCGTTGCCCACGGAAGTACTGGAGCAGGAAATGATCAGGTACGATTTGACATGATCTTCCAAACCATTCTTCCAGAGGTAGAAATCATCACGCCAATCCGTGACTTGAAGTTGAGCCGAGAAGCCGAAATCGAATACCTTAAAAAACATGGGGTAGAAATGAATTTCGAAAAGGCAGCTTATTCTATTAATAAAGGGATCTGGGGTACCTCCGTTGGAGGAAAAGAAACGCTGACTTCCGGGGACACGCTCCCTGAATCTGCTTATCCTACTCAGCTGACCAAACATGAGCCAGAAACTATTTCCCTGACCTTCGAAGCGGGTGAAATTAAAGGCGTAAATGGCCAGACTTTTGACAATCCGGTAGAAGCCATCCTAAAAGTACAGGAGCTAGCAGATCCATATGCAATCGGAAGAGATATCCATGTGGGGGACACCATTATCGGCATCAAAGGTCGTGTTGGATTTGAGGCGGCAGCCGCCCTGATCATCATCAAGGCGCACCAGCTGTTGGAGAAGCACACGCTCACCAAATGGCAAACTTTCTGGAAAAACCAGTTGTCTGAATTCTATGGTAACCACCTGCATGAGGGCCATTACCTGGATCCAGTGATGAGAAACCTTGAATCATTCCTTCAGGACACTCAAACTTACGTGTCTGGAGAGGTAAAAGTGGCCTTGAAGCCCTACCAGTTCCAGCTTATCGGAATTGACTCTCCACATGACTTGATGTCAGCGAAATTTGGCTCTTATGGAGAAATGAACAAGGGATATACTGCTGAGGACGTAAAAGGCTTCACCAAGATCCTTGGAAACCAAACCGCTATATTTCATAAAGTGAATCAAACCTTAGAAAATGACTAAGATCAAAACTGCCGTAATAGGCGCAGCTGGCTATACAGGGGGAGAATTGCTCCGTATATTGGTGCATCACCCTTCCTGTGAGCTGGTATATATACATAGTAACAGCCAAAAAGGCAAAAAAATCGACGAAGTACATGCTGACCTTATAGGAGATTCCGATCTGGTCTTTACCGATGAGGTAAGCACTGAGGGCTTAGATGCGGTATTTCTAGGGCTGCCCCACGGGCAAGCTAAAAGCTTCCTGGAAGAGCATAAATTCAATAAAGACACTGTCATCATTGACCTGAGTACCGACTTTCGGGACGAGTCAAACGGTTTTCTTTACGGTCTTCCTGAAATCAATGCGGCTAAAACCAAAGGGGCCAAGCGCATCGCTAATCCCGGATGCTTTGCCACGGCTATCCAGCTGGGCCTAGTTCCCGCGGTAGCTGCGGGCTTAGCCAAAGACACTATTCATATCACCGGACTAACCGGTAGCACTGGCGCAGGCAAAAAACTTAGTGAAACCACTCATTTTAGTGAAAGAAACCAAAATGTATCGGTCTATAAGTTATTTACACACCAGCACCTGAAAGAAATAGGACAAACCTTCGGTCAATTGCAGGAAGGTTTCGATCAAAACCTCATGTTTGTGCCCTATCGTGGCAACTTCTCCAGGGGAATATGGATCACCTCTTATTTCCCATATGAAGGGAGCTTAGAGGCGGCCTATAAGATCTATCATGATTTCTATGCCGATGCACCTTTCACCCATGTATCCGAAAGAGATATAGACCTGAAACAGGTGGTCAGCACCAATAAATGCATCGTCCACCTCAAAAAAGAAGGGGGACAGCTGGTCGTCTATTCTGCTATAGACAACCTACTCAAAGGTGCTTCAGGACAAGCAGTACAAAACTATAACCTGGCCTTTGGATTGGACCAAAAAGAAGGATTAAAACTTAAAAGCCTAGCTTTTTAACAGCAAAAAACCATGAAACCATTTGACGTATATCCCCTGATCGATGTAACTCCTTTCAAAGCTGCCGGAAGTAAAATTTGGGATGAGCAAGGCATCGAATACCTGGACCTCTACGGAGGTCATGCGGTGATTAGTATTGGCCATAGCCACCCGCACTTTACCAATAGAATCAAAAATCAGTTGGATCATATCGCTTTTTATTCAAATTCGGTTCAGATTCCTATTCAATCCGAACTTGCCAGCAAGCTTGGGGAGGTCTCTGGCTATTCTGAATATGATCTTTTCCTATGCAATTCAGGGGCGGAAGCCAATGAAAACGCGCTTAAACTAGCAAGTTTCGATACAGGAAAGAAGGGCTTCATAAGTTTTACCAAAGGCTTTCATGGTCGTACTGCAGGAGCAGTTGCGCTGACGGACAATCCCAAGATCATTGCTCCTTTCAATGAGCATGATCATGTATATATTTTACCTTTCAATGATCTGGAGGCAGTAGAAAAGCAACTGTCTCAAGGGAATATAGCGGGGGTCATCGTAGAAGGCATCCAGGGCGTAGGTGGTATTCAGGTGCCAGATGCGGCTTTCCTTTCTGGCCTCGCAAAGCTCACAAAGCAGTATAATGCTAAATTAATCCTGGACGAGGTGCAGTCAGGCTATGCCCGTACAGGCAAATTCTTCGCTCACCAGTGGGTCGAAAACTTAAAGCCTGACCTTATCACCATCGCTAAGGGCATGGGAAATGGATACCCAATAGGAGGAGTTTTGATAAGTCCGGATTTTACAGCCTCCCATGGACTATTGGGAACCACTTTCGGTGGAAATCACCTTGCCTGCGCTGCTGCCCTGGCAGTATTGGAGGTAATAGAGTCAGAGCAGCTGGAGCAAAAAGCCCTAGAAAATGGTGAATGGATCATGAAAGAACTATCCACAATCGAAGGGGTAACCGCTGTTCGTGGAAAGGGTCTGATGATAGGCTTTGATATGGATGTCCCTGCGGCGCCAGTTCGCTCCGCCCTGATTCATGAGCATAAAATATTCACAGGAAGCTCCGCTGGCAAAAACACCATTCGTCTGCTCCCTCCCCTGAATATCGAAACCAGTGATTTAACCTTATTCCTGGAAAAACTTAAGGAAGTGCTAAAGTTACAGAAGTCAACTGCATAATAATTCTTAAGAGTAAAAACCAAAATCCTTGTGTCTTTATTGCCTCCTGGCATATCAAAACCATTTATAAACAATGAAATATTACACCCAATTTGAAAATAAACAACTGGCCGACACCTTAATTCAGAAGGCATTAGAATACAAAGAAAATCCCTTATTGGACAAGACCCTTGGCCAGGGAAAACGAATTGGATTGCTATTTCTAAATCCAAGTTTAAGAACGCGGATCAGTACCCAAATCGCCGCTTCCAACCTAGGGATGGAAGCGATCGTCCTCAATATGGACAAGGAAAGCTGGGCGCTGGAGATGGAAGATGGGGCAATTATGAATCAAGGTAAGGTCGAGCATATCAAGGACGCAGCGGGTGTACTTGGAAGTTATTTTGATATTCTCGCTCTGCGAGCCTTCCCTTCCCTGACCAATAAATCTGAAGATAGTGAGGATTTTATCCTACATCAATTTATAAAACACAGCGGCCTGCCGCTAATCAGTCTGGAAAGTGCCATCCGGCATCCACTGCAGAGTTTGGCTGATATGGTGACGATAGAAGAGCTAAAATCCAAGCCTAAGCCAAAAGTGGTGCTCACCTGGGCGCCTCATATCAAAGCTATCCCCCATGCGGTGGCCAATTCCTTCTCCGAATGGGCGATAGGATGTGGACATGAAGTCACCATCACTCACCCTGAAGGCTATGAGCTGGATGAGCGATTTACTAAAGGGGCGACCATAGAATATGATCAGGAAAAAGCCCTGGCAGATGCGGATTTTGTCTATGTTAAAAACTGGTCTGCTTTCAATGAATATGGTAAAATCCTTCGCACTGATGAATCATGGATGCTTACAGAGCAGAAGCTCCTAAAAGCCCCCAATGCGAAGGTGATGCATTGCCTGCCAGTACGAAGAAATGTCGAGCTCTCCGATGAGATCCTTGACAGCCCCCGAAGTCTGGTACAGCATCAGGCAAACAACCGAATCTACGCTGCCCAAGCTGCTATCAGTGAAATACTGAGATAAATAACCAAGTGCTTTTGACCCTAACCCATCAACCCATATGAATATCAGCATTGTAAAAATAGGAGGAAATGTCATCGACAATCCTGAGAAATTGGAGGACTTTCTTTTGCTATTTGCCCGTCTGGAAGGTAAAAAAATCCTAGTCCATGGCGGTGGCGTAATGGCATCAAAAATAGGTGAATCCATGGGCATTCAAGCCAATATGGTGGACGGCCGCAGGATCACCGACGAGCCAACACTCGACATTGTCACCATGGTCTATGCAGGCCTTATCAATAAAAAAATCGTCGCTAAACTCCAGCGCTTAGAGCAAAATGCGATGGGTTTCACCGGCGCAGATGGAAATCTCATACGCTCCGCCAAAAGACCGGTGGCAAAGATAGACTATGGATTTGTCGGAGATGTGAAAGAAATCGACACTGAATTATTGGAGGGAATAATTAGTCAAGGCATCATTCCTGTATTTTCTCCTATCACTCATGATCGAAAAGGCAACCTTCTGAATACTAATGCAGATACCATCGCCTCTGAACTGGCTACTTCCCTGGCGCATAAGCATACGGTGAAACTATATTTCTGCTTCAATAAAGCAGGCGTTCTCATTGATGAAAACAATGAAGACTCGCTGGTCCCAAAGATCAATGAGGACATCTATGATGAGCTAAAAAGAGATAATGTAATTCATTCGGGGATGATACCAAAGTTAGATAATGCCTTCAGTGCACTCCAGAGAGGGGTGAGCAATGTCTGGATAGGCAAAGCTGAAAACCTGATTTTGGCCTCCAAGGGCATGAAGTCAGGTACCAATATCGAGAGGCATCGCTACGATCTATATTGATCCTCCCATTTATTTCATTATAAACCTATTGAAGTCCTGCCTGCAGCCCTATTTCAGACAGGACTTTTTTTAAATAATCCTGGATATTCGATGAACAAGCTAAAAGAAGAAGCTTTAGACCTTCTCAAGCAGTTAATAGAAACCCCATCCCTCAGTCGCGAGGAAGCGGCCACCGCGCAGCTAATAGAGGATTACCTCCGCCAAAAAGGGATTTCGGTAAATAGGCATCAGAATAATATATGGGCAAAGAACAAGCATTTTGACCCTTCGCTACCCAGCCTATTGCTAAACTCCCACCATGATACAGTAAAGCCAAACAACGGATATACCAAGGATCCATTTCAGGCTATCGTGGAAGAGGGCAAGCTTTATGGACTTGGCAGCAATGACGCAGGCGGCTGCCTGGTAAGTCTCATTGCCAGCTTCATCCACTTCTACGATAAACCATTACCTTTCAATCTAATATTGGCGGCGACCGCTGAGGAAGAAATAAGCGGAAAGAATGGCATAGCGAGCCTTCTTCCTGAGCTGCCAGACCTAATGCTGGCCATCGTGGGTGAGCCCACTTTGCTGGACGTGGCAGTTGCAGAAAAAGGCCTGATGGTAATCGATGCCACCGTAAAAGGCAAAGCAGGCCATGCCGCCAGAGAAGAAGGCATCAACGCCTTATATCAAGCCTTGCCTGACTTAAATAAAATAAAGGAGTACCAATTCAAACGGGTATCAGAATACCTTGGCAAGTCAAAAGTCTCAGCCACCATCATCCAGGCGGGGTCTCAGCACAATGTCGTTCCAGACACCTGTACTTATACCTTGGATGTAAGGGTCACGGATAGCTATACGCTCCAGGAAGCATTGGCTGAGTTGGAGACTTTATTGGACGCCACTCTGCAGCCACGATCCATGAGGCTGAATTCTTCTGCTTTGCCCCAAGATCATACCTTTTGGTCCACGATAGAGGCGCTGAAACTATCCTGCTATGGCAGCCCCACACTATCTGACCAAGCTCTGATTCCCTTCCCTTCCGTCAAAATTGGACCTGGGGACTCCGCCCGATCTCATACTCCAGATGAGTTCATTTATGTGGAAGAAATCAATCAAGGAATCGAAAAGTACGTAGAGATCCTTGAAGCTTATAGCTCAAAATTTAATCCGTAATCATTTGATTATTAGATCGCTATCTCAATGGTACCTATAGAAAAATCATGATTGAAGTACTATAAAAAATTAATTACGTAAATTCATCCGCCTATACCAGGACTATAAAAGGCTACTATTTGACGGAAATAGCGCTTGGGGACTGGCAGCTGACTGCTGGATAAACCAGCAGAATAAAATTAATTCGATTCTAAAAACTCAGGCCTATTTATCGATATCTATAAATAGGAATACAAGACGATTACCATGAAACTTTGGCAAAAAAACACCACGAATACTAAAGAAGTAGAGCAATTTACCATCGGTAGAGACCCCGAGTTTGATATAGTCCTAGCGCCTTTTGACGTGCTGGGATCCTTGGCTCATGCCACCATGCTAGAAAGTATTGGCCTGCTGACTCGGGAGGAACTCCAGACCTTAAAAGCAGGCCTAAAGGAAATCTATCAAGAAATCCTCGAGGGGAAATTCAGTATTGACCCCGGAGTGGAAGATGTCCATTCTCAGGTGGAATTCTTACTCACCGAGCGCTACGGTGACGTGGGCAAAAAGCTTCATAGTGGAAGATCCAGAAATGATCAGGTGGCAGTTGATTTGAAACTGTATTATCGATCAGAGATTCGGGAGGTACTGGATGCGGCTAAAGGGCTTTTTGATCTGTTGATCAGTTTAGCAGAGAAGCATAAGGGCGACCTCATGCCAGGATATACCCATACTCAGCTGGCCATGCCTTCTTCTTTTGGTCTTTGGTTTGGCGCCTTAGCTGAGTCTATCGCTGAAGATATGGAGCTGTGGCTTGCCGCTTATCATCTTGCGGACCGCAATCCCCTCGGATCGGCCGCGGGATTTGGCTCCTCCTTTCCGCTAAACCGCAGTATGACCACCAAGCTCCTGGGTTTCAAGGAAATGCACTATAATGTAATCAACGCTCAAAATGGTCGTGGAAAGACCGAGAAAGTGATCGCCTTCGCCATGGCGGGCCTTGCAGGAACCCTCAACAGGCTGTCGGATGATATTATCATCTTCATGAACCAGCATTTTGGATTCGTGAAGTTCCCTGATAACCTCACCACTGGCTCTAGCATCATGCCTCATAAGAAAAACCCGGATGTGTTTGAGCTGATCCGTGCCAAAGCTAATCAGATCCAAAGTGGCCCGCAAAATCTCATGATGCAGATGACCAATACCAGCACAGGGTATCACCGTGACCTGCAACTATTAAAAGAAACCACCTTTCCCGATTTTGAGAAACTTAAGGATTGTCTGAATATCACCAAGTTTATGCTGGAGCATATCGAGGTGAAATCCGGCATTTTGCAAGAGAAATTTTATAAGCACCTCTTCAGCGTAGAAGTAGTCAATGAGCTTGTCCTTCAAGGAATGCCGTTCCGCGATGCCTATAAAAAGGTAGGCTTGGATATCGAAAAAGATGACTTCTCGCCAGAGCAAACCGTAAACCATAGCCATGAAGGAAGTATTGGCCAATTATGTCTGCCGGAAATTCAAGCTAAGATGGACCAGGCTTTGGCCAAATTTGACTTTAGCGCTATCGATAGCAGCTATGAAAAATTGCTAAACAATTAATAAAACAACTTATACTTTGGCTTCTCTGCCACAGAGGAGCTAAGAAGAATAGGAATGTGCTGGGGAATACCTCAGCACATTTTTTTTAGCAATACTTTTTATACTTGGCTGTAGCTTAGGAGATCCATTTCATCCTCAAAATTCATCCTTAATCCCATAAGTTCTTGCCACTTATTGGGAGAAAGTACCTAATGAAGATAATCTGACACTAAATACCATTTTTACATTGTCATCTTAGTTCAAAATTCGTTATTTTGAATTTAAATTTTCAAGCTGTGCCGTATAAAGAAAGAGAAATCGAGAAAAAGTATTTTTCCATTGGAGAAGTAGCCGAGATGTTTGGGGTAGCCACCTCACTAATTCGGTATTGGGAGGGGGAATTTGAAATCATCAAGCCCAAAAAGGATAAAAAAGGCAATAGACGTTTCACCAAAGAGGACATCGAAAAAATCGGTTTGATATTTCACTTGGTGAAGGAAAAAGGGTACACCTTACAGGGAGCACAGGATATTATCCAAAAGGATCAATACGAAGTATCTGATAAAGCGGGGATGGTAAATAGATTGAAGGAAATCAGGACTTTTTTGGTAGAAATCCGGGACAATATTCATGCAAAAGAACAATGATCAATTTTTACTTTACAGCTTAGCCCTAAGTCTGATTCCTCAATTGGGCTCCCAAGGAATAAAAAACATCATTAGCTACTGCGGAGGCCCCGGGGAATTCTTCCGTATGCCTGCCGGAAAAGCCGCCAAGATTCCTGGCATCGGCCCCAAGCTACTCGCAGAGCGCAAACATGAGGAAAAGCTGGTCCAGAAGGCCAGCCTAATCCTGGAGGAATGCAGAAAGCATGCTATTCGCCTCCACTCCTACCTTGATGCGGACTATCCTGAACGGCTAAAGTCATTTGCCGATTCACCAATTATATTTTACAGCAAAGGCAATATAGACCTAAACTCTTCCAGAACCGTGGGGATCGTGGGGACTCGGAATGCCTCCGAATACGGCAAAACCATCACCCGAAAAATTGTCGAAGAATTAAGCCCTTATGGCCCCACTATTATCAGTGGACTGGCCTATGGCGTGGATATAGCTGCCCACCGGGCAGCCCTGGAGTACGAGCTTCCCACCATCGCGGTATTGGGCAATAGCCTGGAAGGAATCTACCCCGCAGCACATAAGGTCACCGCCATGAGCCTCTGCGAACAGGGAGGACTGATCTCTGAATACCCCATAGGAACGGTGATGAATCCCAATAATTTCCCTGCAAGAAACCGAATTATCGCCGCTCTATCCGATGCTTTGATCGTGGTGGAAGCAGCCAAAAAAGGAGGTGCCTTGATCACCGCCGAAATTGCGTATAGCTATAATCGGGAGGTATTTGCCGTTCCTGGCAACTTACAAAACATCTATAGTGAGGGCTGCAATAACCTAATTCGCGGGATGAAAGCAGCCATCTATACCGGAAGTAGAGACATCAAAGAGGCCCTATCATGGACCGAAGCAAACGAGGAACCTATAAAACAAAGCTTAGATCTCAGTCAATTTTCCGAACCAGAACAGCAGCTATTGACCCTTATAAAAGAAAATACCACCATTCAAATCGATCAATTAGGCTGGCAAAGTCAACTTCCTGTTTCTGAATTAGCTTCACTCCTGCTCAACCTGGAATTTCAAGGAGTGATAAAAGCCCTACCGGGTAAAAAATATAGCCTAGCCTGAACTATTGGAATACAAACTGAGCAAGCTTCTCCGCCTCATGAAACTCCTCCATATTTAGCCCTAAGGTAAAGCCCTGGGATTCGATAATCTCAATCACCTTCTCCGTAGCCACATTTCCTACTAGCTCATCGGTAGCAAATGGACATCCACCATGGCCTTGAATAGCCCCATCAAATCGCCTACAGCCACCTTGTATTCCCGCCAGGATCTTTTCTTCCACCTTGTCTGGCCGGCTATGAAAATGAGCGCCAAATTCAATTTGCGGATAAGTTTCCACATTGAGCTGAAACACACTACTGATCAAGGCCGGACTCGCAGCACCGATCGTATCAGATAATGCAATCGTCCTAATTCCAATTGCATTCAATTTATTAACAAATTCGGCCACCAACTCTCCATTATATGCCTCACCGTAGGGATTTCCGAAGCCCATGCTTAAATAAATCACCAGCTCCTTCCCTTTGGTTTCACATAGATTTTGGATATCCTCCACTGTTTCCAGGGCCTCAGCGATACTTTTATTGGTATTCTTCTGTTGAAAAGTCTCCGAAAGTGACAGAGGAAAACCTAAATAGTCAATCTCCTCAAAATGCAAAGCATCGCTAGCTCCTCTGGTATTGGCGATGATGGCTAGCAGCTTCGACCTGGAGCGAAATAAATCCAATAAATCTAATAGCTCTGCCGTGTCGCGCATCTGAGGGATGGCCTTGGGACTTACAAAACTCCCAAAATCTACCGTATCAAAACCAATATTCAAAAGTTGGTTGATATAAGCAGCTTTGATCGCAGTATCTATAAATTCATCCTTCCCCTGCATCGCATCTCGCGGACATTCTATGATTTTCATCGCAATAAATGTTAAGTATATAAATGGTATTCGAAGGTAAAAAATTTTATCGGACTTTACTGAGATTAGTCCTCCCAACCTGCCATCGAAACTTCGCCTTCAACCTATTTACCTTTTTTGGCTTCAAAAATATTTCTTTTTTACAAAAGGCTGATGGCCTGTTTTTATTCAATAAATACCATAAAAAAAGCCATGAAACATCGTCTCATAGCCTTAGTCAATTAACATAAACCCAATTAGTAAGCGTCAGTCTAAAGACACCTGTCTGGACCTATAAAGGAAACTTCAACTACTAAGCTCAACCTTTTGCATGATCCACACTGAAACGCCAATCCCAATGTCTCATTCAATACACTTACTGATGTAAATATATAATTTTTTTAAACAACTCATTTATCATACCATATTTTTTTATATAAGAATATCTTTAACTTATATGGATGGTAAAAAAACAGAAGCCAAAGAAAGGGAGCACATGATCATGGGTAAATACCGATTGTCAAATATTACCAGAGTTAACTATACTAAGGGGGATATGCCCTTTAAAATGTTATAATAAATGCATATAAATACTTAATTTGCACCCTACTTTAGATAAGCAAAAACTAAGCGGACAGCATGCAAATCAAACTTAATAAGCAGGTTTTACCTCACCTTTTAGGCATCCTCTCTTTTTACCTATTAGTGGTCCTTTACTTTTCTCCATTGGTATTTGATGGAAAGATGATCTTCCAAAACGATATTCTTCAATGGGAAGGCTCTGCAAAAGAGTTGATCGACTTTAGAGAGGAAACTGGCGAGGAGGGACTCTGGACCAATAGTATGTTCGGGGGAATGCCCGGTCACCTGGTTAATATGGAATATCCTGGAGATATATCCAAGGCCATCATTGCGGTATTGACCTTGGGCCTGCCCCACCCTATAAGTGGCTTATTTATGGGCATGGTGGCGATGTATCTCTTACTATTGAGTTTTCGGGTAAGGCCAGAAATCTCCATTATGGGGTCCTGGGCATTTGCCTTCAATACATTCCATATGTTGAGCTTAGAGGCCGGACATAATGCCAAAATCTGGGCAATTTGCCTTATCCCTTTACTCCTGGCAGGAATTAACCTGGCTTTCAATGGCCGCAAAATCTGGGGCTTTACACTCACGGCCTTAGCCCTAATGCTGCAAATCCGGTATAACCACCTTCAGATTACCTATTATACCCTTATTATTGTCCTCGTTTACGCTATCGGTCAATTCATTTATTATAAAAACAATCATGAATTAAAGTCATTTGCCAAAATCGCAGCCCTTCTTATCGTCGCTGGAATCCTAGCCGTCGGAGCAAATACCAGCAGGCTTATAGGCACCGTCAATTATGGAAAATATTCCATTCGTGGCGAAAAAACTCTCAGCACAAGCGAGAATAATGATTCCGGATTAAGTAAAGACTATGCCTTCAGCTGGTCGCAAGGAAAACTAGAATCCCTTACCCTGTTGGTGCCCAACTTTTCTGGAGGCGCGAGTCAGGAGGCATTGGACACAGACTCCCATACTGCCAAAGCCCTTCAGAAGAATGGCTACTCTGGGGCGGAATTGAATAATTTCCTTCAACGAATCCCCACCTATTGGGGAGATCAGCCCTTCACTGGAGGGCCAATCTATGGCAGTGCGATCATGATATTCTTGTTTGTCATCGGAATTTTATATGCGCCGGCTCGCTTTAGGAATATATTTATTATCATCACCCTGCTCTCCTTAATGCTCGCTTGGGGCAAGAATTTAGCGTGGTTCAACTATACACTTTTCGATTACCTTCCTGGATATAATAAATTCCGAGCCGTATCCATGGCCTTGGGTGTTACTTTATTTTCTATTCCTGTCCTAGGCTGTATTGGATTGGAATATTTATTACGTGAAAAATCTACTCAGCAGCAGACTAAATCATTGCTGATCTCCCTCGGCATAGTGGGTGGGTTCACACTATTGCTAATTATCTTAGCTGGGGCCTTTGGGCTCAAGGGTGCCGTGGACGCCAATCTTCCCCCATGGATGGCCGATGCATTACGTGCAGATCGAAAAAGCCTCCTACAAAAAGACGCCTTGAGAAGCCTGGGTTTTATTATTGCCTCTGGCGCAATGATCTTTCTCATCATAAAAAACCAGCTTAAATCCCAATATGCAATTCTAGGAATAGCCATATTGGTGCTGGTGGACGTATGGACGGTCAACAAGCGCTACCTCAATGAGGAGTCATTCCGTAAAAGCCCATCAGAGAGCTATTTTGCAGCGACCGCTGCAGACCAAAAAATCATGCAAGACCAAGCGTATTTCAGAGTGCTGAACTTGCAAAATACCTTTCAGGAAGCCCGAACAAGCTATAGGTTTCATAGCATAGGTGGCTATCACGGAGCAAAAATGAGAAGGTATCAGGACCTAATTGAAAATATACTTCAGCCAGAGATAGGTGCTTTTGTGGAAGCTGCACAAGCCGGAGACTTTAATTATAATAATCTTCAGGTAATCAATATGCTTAATACAAAATACATCATGGCTGGAACCACGGCGAATGCTGTATTTGAAAACCCGCAGGCCAATGGTCCCGCCTGGATGGCCGAGCAGATCGTAGCGGTCTCCTCCAACGATGAGGAAATCCAGAAACTTACGACTATAAATACCCAAAAGGAAGCCACGGTAAACACCTCCGAATTTGACGCTAAGGAAGGTAGTGGAAAAATAAAATTGACGAGCTATAAGCCGAATCAGCTGGTCTATCAAGCCCAGATCACTAAAGCAGGACTAGGGGTGTTCTCGGAAGTATATTACCCTAATGGCTGGACAGCCACCATAAACGGAGTGGAAGCTGATATCCTCCGTGTCAATTATTTACTGAGAGGCTTGATGCTGCCCGAGGGAAATGCAGAAATTATCTTTTCTTTCGAACCAGATGGCTATAAAGGGAGTTCTATAATTGCAGCAAGCTGCCAATATTTTATTATATTACTACTCGTTGGCAGCCTGCTGCTACCCTTTACCAAATTTGCTCATTATGGAAGAAAATGATAAATACATCAGCTATTATGATCAATTTTCCACCGATCCTAAAAAGAAAGAGATCAGCACTTTGCATTCGCATGTGCTTGATAAGCTGGTGGCAGAAGGACTAAAGTCAAACCATAAGGTATTAGAAGGTGGAAGTGGCCTTGGGGAGCTCAGTAATTTGATCGCTCAGAAGGTGAAAAATGGTCTGACCTTAGGGGTAGATATTAATGAAAATAATGTCTCAAAAGCCACCAAGCTCTGGGAAAAGCAAAAAAACCTCCACTTCGTTAAGGCTGAATTAAAGGCCTTTGAAAGCCAAGGTGAAACTTACGATTACTTTGTCTTATCAGAAATCATCCAGCAGGTCACCACAGATAAGCATCTTGCTCTATTCGAGGCAGTAAGGCGACATTCTCATGAGGATACGGTGATCTTTATCAACCTCCCTACCCCGCCATTTGCGGAATGGAAGGCCGAAAACGACCCTGAGAGCCTGCAGTTCGTCGAGTCAACGATCAACCTGAGTGGCCTGATTGAAAGCCTCGCCGCTAATGATTTCTACCTTCAGAAGGTCGTTCCTTATAGTGTTTTTTATGAGGAAGCAGATTATCAGTATTTTATATTTAAACCAATCAAAAGGCTTGAATCTCCTGCATTAAAGAGGAAATGGGCGCTTAGTAAGGATAAAATCTCCATTAATCCCTTAAACTTACTTTAGACGAATTTGTAGTTTATGTTGACCTATTGTGTTGTTGTGCCTGCTCATAATGAGGAGGCGTTCCTGTCGGGAATGCTCGATTCTCTGCTCCACCAGACCCATCTACCTACTCAAATCGTCATAGTTAATGATAACTCCACCGACACTACCGAGGAGCTTATCGATTGGTATTGTTCCAACCACCCGATTATCCGCAAGTTAAATCGTGTGGCAGAAAGCACTCGCCTTCCAGGCAGCAAGGTTGTGGCCGCATTCCATGCCGGCGTGGACCATATTACTGAGTCCTGGGATTTTTTGGTAAAATTAGATGCTGATCTTATACTACCTGAGCATTATTTCCAAAGTATTTCCGAAGCGTTCGAGTCGAACCCTAAGCTGGGCATTGCTGGAGGCTTCGCTTATGAGGAGCAAAATGGCGTCTGGGCACTAAATCATACTATGAACAAGGACCATGTCCGAGGCGCATTTAAGTCCTATACGCGGGAATGCTTCACCACCATGGGAGGCTTAAGGAGCAGCATGGGCTGGGATACCATCGATGAATTATTAGCAAGGTATTATGGATTTGAAGTGCTGACCCTAGAAAGTCTTCATATAAAACACCTGCGCCCCACCGCAAGTTCTTACTCCAAAAAAGCAAAATATATGCAAGGGGAAGCCATGTATAAGATGCGATATGATCCAGGGATAGCCTTTTTGACAATGGCGAAAGCCAGCTGGAAACAGAAAAAAGCCAGTTATTTTGTAGATAGCATTATTGGATATGCCAAAGCCCACTTTGATGGAACTCGCGCTGCGGTAAGCCCAGAAGAAGGTAAATTCATCCGAAAGTACCGTTGGCAGAATATCCTCGCCAAAATCACTGGTAAATAAGGCTAATTTCCTTAAGTTTGAATTTTGTTTCGGTTTATTGCCATTTCTTTCCACTATGACTCATCCCATCATCAATCAGCTCCATTCTGCTCAGCAGCAAAGCATATTGCCCAATACCAACTGGTATCGTCCAAAATCGCTTTCGATGGGATATATTCGATATAGAATCGCTCGACCTATTATCAAGTCTATATTTTATATTTATAGGAAAAAAAACGATCCTTGCCCTTGGTTTGCGCCTTCAGCAGTAGAATTTTTTAAGAATTGGCTGAGCAAAGACATGAAAGGTCTAGAATTTGGCAGCGGCGCTAGCTCTAAGTTTTTTGCTCAGCGCATCCATACTTTGGTAAGCGTGGAGCATCATGAAGGTTGGTATCAGCATGTTCAAAACTGGTTTAAAGATAATAACCTCAGCAATATTGACTACCGATTTATAGGTGAGCAGCCGGGATATACGCCCTTAGGTCTACCTGATTTCTATTCCCGCCTTCAGCTAACAGCCGCAGATTACTCCTTCAAAAATCAGTTTTGGGATTATTTTCATATGGCTGATGAGTTCGAAGATGCCTATTTTGATTTTATACTAGTGGACGGAAGGGCTCGGGTAGCCTGCTTACTAAATAGCATAGATAAGTTGAAATCTGGTGGCATCATGATATTGGATAATTCCGACCGGCCAAGCTACCAGCTGGCGTTTAAGGTTCTCGCCCAATGGGAGTATTATACCTGCACCACAGGTCTATCAGATACCACCTTCTGGGTAAAACCATAAGCGAATGGGCTTAATAAAAAAGCAATCCTCCCAAACCACCCTCATCGCCTATGCTGGAATCATCATAGGATTTGTAGGTTCTGCTTTGATACGCCCAAAATTCCTCGATGAGAGCGAAATTGGCTTATTGCAACTGGTGCTAAATACCACAGCCTTATTTTCTTCGATCTTCACTTTAGGGACCAACCTCACCACCTTAAAAATGGTGCCGGCCTTCGTCAACCAACCTTCCAAGAAAAAGTCCTTTATCAGCTTTTCTGTAATTTTGGGAATCATCGGGCTGATTGTATCTATCCCTATCTTCTTTGGTTTAAAACAATTTATCTTCAAACCTGAGGATGGAGGGCTTCCGAACTTTGACTATTCCACTCATTTTTTTTGGGCCATACTGCTCGTCATCGGTTTTAGGATATTCCAAAATATCCTGGATGCCTACCTGAGGACCATCCATCAGCCTCTTCCGGGCGTATTTGCTGAATCCATTATTCAGAAGTTCTTCCCTATCATTGGGCTGCTATTATATTACTATGAGTATATCAATTTTCAAGAATTAATTTATTTCAACTTATTCATCTTTGGGATCCCGATCCTAGTTTCTGCCTATAAACTCTATCAGTCAAAGGCATTTGAATTAAGAAAACCAGGTCCTTTTACATCAGAAGAAAAGAAGACTATTGCTGGGATCAGCATGTCTGGAGTATTAGAAATTTTGAGCGGCGGCTTGATATTATATATTGATTCATATATGATTCAATGGTTGCTTGGCGAGGCTTCCGTAGGGATTTACACCACTTTATTCTTCTTTGGTTTGGTGATCAGTGTCCCTGCAAAATCGGTACGCAGGATATCGATCATCACCTTAAGCGAAGCCATCTCAAAGGGCGATTTCAGCACTATCAACACTATATATAAGAAAAGCAGTCAGACATTACTGGTAATTGGAGGGCTACTATTTTTGGGGATTTGGTGCAATAGATACAGCGTAGAGGCCTACTTGGGAGACAGCTATGCTCAGGAAATCAGCATTATTTTATTTATAGGCCTTGCCCAGTTGGTGGATTGCATTACCTCTGTCAACTACCAGATAATCGCAGTCTCCAAACATTATTATTATAACCTCTTCATAGGCTTCATGACCTTGGCCTTATTAGTACTGAGTAATTATATCCTCATCCCCATCATGGGCGTCACTGGAGCCGCATTGGCCTCGCTGATCAGCATGAGCCTAATCAATGTGCTTCGTTTTTGGTTTCTAAAATCCAAGTACCAATTGAGTCCTTTCTCCTCAAGCAGTTTAAAAACCCTGGCGATTATTTTTGGCGTTCTGGCAGTGGTGGACTTTATTCCAAACCTCAATAACTTATACCTAAACCTTTTATTTAAGGGGCTTTTGGTGCTAATAATCTATCTTCCAGCCATCTACTTTACCAAATGCTCTCCAGACGTAAATCAAATCATCCAAAAGAACCTGAATCGTCTTCGCTAAGCGCCGTGTTTCCTTCAAGGAAAACTAATCTTGATCCCAGTATTGCTGAGAAATAAGATCTAATCTCTCACATTTGCGGAGCGATTTTTAAAAAATTCAGCGATTTTCATACTAATAAATTGTACTTCCTGCTCCGAAAGATAAGGATGTAAGGGTAAAGACAAAATTGTTTTGCAAAGGAGCTCAGCGTTTTTCCTTAAAGGCCCAAAAGCACCATATGGAGGGATTTCCGGCAGAGAAAGAGGGTAATGTATGGCCGTGCCAATGTCATTAAGCTCCAAGAAGAGCTTCAATTCATCCCGAAAATTCGTACGAATAACAAAAAGATGCGCATTATGATGGGTGCCAAGGATATGATTAGGAACAAGCAATCCGTCTATATGCTGAAGGTGAAGCAAATAGGTTTTTGCCAGCTCCTTCCTTTTCGCTTGCCAGGCAGGGAAATAGTCCAGCTTCACATTAAGAAATCCTGCTTGAAGGCTGTCCATTCTACTATTGCGACCTACCGAAACATGCTCATCCTTATTTCTTTGACCATGATTAATAATCTGCCCTATCTCCTCAGCAAGCTCAGGATTATTAGTGGCAAGCATACCCGCCTCTCCCAAGGCGCCTAAGTTTTTGGTAGGATAAAAACTATAGCAACCTATATCTCCAATGCTCCCTGCTGCCTTTCCTTGGAAAACACTACCAAAGGACTGAGCAGCATCCTCCACCACCCATAACTGCCGGGAGGCTGCGATCTCCATAAGTCTATCCATGTCCACCATCATCCCATACAGATGGACGGGCATGATCACCTTGGTCTCAGGGCTGATTAGGGAAGGGAGGACTGTCAAATCCATCAAGCCATGCTCATCGCAATCGCAAAAAACCGGCTTGGCTCCCACTAAGCACACCGCCTCAGCGGATGCTACACAGGTAATAGCGGGAACAATGACCTCATCTCCTGGCCCTATTTTCAAAGCGCGAAGGGCAATTTCCAAGGCATCTGATCCATTGGCACAAGGCATACAATAAGCCAAACCCAGGTATGCTTGCATATTTGCCTGCAAAAGATCATGCTCCTTCCCACCGGAAAAAACCCCCTGCTGCAAAATTGTTTTAAACTTTGCCTGCAGGTCATCAGCCAAATCAAAATGCATGGCCTGAAGGTTAAGAAAGGGAATGGACTTGTTCATCTAATATATCTGCTAATTTTCCGGTAAGGTACTCTCTACTATATTGCGCAATCTCTATATTTTCATTTGGCCGGGCTTCCCCGGAGAAGCCTGCTCTCAAATAATTACGCAGGCCCACTTCATCTTCCGGAGAAAATACTAGCCCCGTCTGACTTTGACAAATCAAAGCTGAGGCATCACCCTGTGGATTTCCCAGCCCTATAATTTGCTTGCCTGTGGACATATATTCAAAAATCTTCCCCGGGATATTTCCCGCAGAATGCTTGCCCTCAGGCAGGATCAATGCCAGCATCGAGGCTTGACGATAATAGGAAAACACTTCTTCATGAGAAACATATCCTGTCACTTTTACATGCTCTTGAAGCCAAGTATCTCCAGCAATATATTCCTCTACCGTCTCGGTGACCGTACCCACAAAAATAAAGCGGACTGGATCCCGATAGGCATAAAACTCCTTCTTAAACGCCTGAATCAACGGGATAGGGTTTTGAAAAACATTAATTATCCCGGTATGGACCAGGTCGAAACCAGGGGTTTGAGAGCTAATTCTGCTTTTATCATGAGCAAAATCATCCTTATCAAATCCATTGGTAATTAAATTGACTTCCCTCCCACCATTTTTGGTAAACTCCCTTACAAATGATGGCGTAACCGAAATCACTGCACTGGCTTCCTGCAACACCGATTTTTCCAACTTTTGGTGTTGGCGCTTTACCTTCTTGCTCATGGGTAAAGAATCATAAAAACCCCAGCCCGACCAAGGATCTCTAAAATCAGCTATCCAGGGAATGCCTGTCTTTCTTTTCAGCTCTCTGCCAATAAGGTGAAGGCTATGCGGTGGGGAGGTGGTTATAATTGCCTGAATAGAATGCTCTTTGATGTATTCTTCTAGAAACTTCACTGAGGGTTTCACCCAAAACACCCTAGGATCTGGAATAAATAAATTGGCTCTTAGCCAGATGCTTAAGCGATCAAACCAGGATTTATGCGATTTCTCGACCACCGAGAAAGGATTCACTTTTTGGCCTTTAGGTTTTGATTTTATAAAGCGAAACAAATTATAAGGCTCCCAAATGGGATATCTGATCACCTCTGTGCTAGCTGCAATGTCCTTCAGAAGACTTTCATCCGTAAAATTAAAATCGGGGTTTTCTGGGGTAAAAATCGTCGGTTCCCAACCAAATTTAGGAAGGAATTTGGTAAACTTCAGCCAGCGTTGAACCCCTGAGCCTGCACTTGGAGGCCAGTAATAGGTAATGATCAATACTTTCTTGGGTGAATCCATAAACCAAATATATAACTTTCAACCTACAATGCCCGCAGAGGAAAACTCCGCACGGCTCCACTCTCGAAAGCAAAAAATCAGGACAATAACTTGGTATATTTCTCCAATATCAAAGCTTGCATTTTCTTTCTATCGTAATTTTCCACCACCTGCTTATAGAGGTTATCAGCCAAATCCTGCATAAAATCTCTTTTCACATAAGCGAACTCCAGGGCATCCTTAAGCACCGAAAGGTTTTTCACCGGAAAGACTAGGCCTGTTTTTTTATTTTGGATCAGGTCTGTATTGCCCATAATATCTGAGCAAATCACTGGCACTTGCATGGCTCCAGCTTCTAGCAGGACATTTGGAAATCCCTCCCGGTAAGAGGCGTGTACTAATACGTCAGAAATCGCCAAATAATGCTCCACATGGTCTGACCATCCCACTTGAACGATCCGCGGATGATCTTCAATTTTCCTGAGGATATCCTCATCCAAAGGGTCAAGTTCCTGCTCGTAATCTCCAAGCAAAACTAATTTTGATCTATTGGTGATTTTGGATTCCAGGAAGGCTTTCACAAGATCTTCGATACCTTTATCCCTGACTAATCGGCCCACCGCAAGGATAATGAAGTCATTTTCACCGGGCATCACCCGCATAGTGGCAGCAACCAGGTGATTCTCCTTCAGGTTTTCCCTGCTAAATCGCTCTAAATCTATCCCATTGGAAGAGCCATGTCCCAGGACTTCCACCTTCGCCGATTGGGTGAAGTTATTTTTAAGGATAAAATTCTTCATTGAATTTGAGTTCGGCCAAATATGTGTGGCATTACTAAAGGTCCACCGGTCGGTATTTTCCAGTAATTTCTTCTTATTATTCTCCTGAGTGACATGAAGCATGCCCGCCAAGGTATGGATACGAACTTTGACCCCAGCGAGCTTAGCCGCAACCATGCCGAGCAAGCCGGCTTTGGGGGTATGAGTATGTACGATATCGGGCTTTTCTTCTTTAAAAAACGTGTATAATTTCCACAGGCATACTAAATCATGAAAAGGAGTGATTTTTCGGGTAAAAGGAACTGTAAAATGCTCGCACCCTTCCTTATTGATGATTTCATTAATTTCTTTCCCATCTGCACTCACCATCTTTACCTCCCATCCAGCAGCTTTCATGTATTTCATTTGCCCAGAAAGCAGTTGTTTTAGGGAGAGGGGTACAGTGGTGATCCGTATCAGCTTTGGCATTAAATTCTATTTTAAAAGCACAAATATATACCTAATTAACGAAGGAAAACACTTTCTTTTGGCATAATTAACGTTATTGATAGGCAAGCTAACAAATATGTGACCAAAAATATTTTTGCCTACAAAATCATAAACCCATCCTGGCTTAATCAAATAACCAGAATGGGTTTAAAAGTAGGGTTTGGAATTTATTTTCCTTTCCCAGGAAATCAGGAGAGCCCCGCAGCTTCAAAGAGGATTTCTACCGGGTGCAAGGCTTTCTTACCTGTGCCATCAGCGATCTGGTGGCGGCAGGAGGTTCCAGGAGCAGCGATAAGCGTGTCGGCGGCAGCCTCTCGTACAGCTGGAAATAAGACCAAGTCACCCACAGTCATGCTGACCTCATAGTGTTCTTCCTCATATCCAAAAGACCCTGCCATACCACAGCAGCCCGAAGGGATGGTTTCCACCGTATAGTTTTGGGGTAAGCTCAATAGCCTTTCGGTAAAGCTTACAGAAGAAAGTGCCTTCTGGTGACAGTGCCCATGTAGCTTTATCTTTTTGGTGGCTGTGCTAAATTGCTCAGCGGTGATATGACCTCTCATGGCTTCCTTGGCGAGGAATTCATCTACCATCATCGCATGTCGCTTCAGGTTTTTAGCATCTTCTACCAAGTCAGCATTTACCAGTCGGGGATACTCGTCCTTAAAACTCAAAATTGCCGAAGGCTCCACGCCTACTAAAGGCTCACTGATGGAAACCTTATCTTTAAATGCTGCAACGTTTTTATTCGCCATGGCCTTTGCCCGGTCTAGGAGGCCCTTGGATAATGCTCCCCTTCCACTTTCCGGATGGTCCACCATCTTCACTTCATAGCCCAGATGATGTAATAATTTGATAGCTTTAATACCTATTTCTGTGTCATTGAAATTGGTAAATTCATCAAAGAAGAAATGGACGGCGCCTATTTTTTTATCTGGAGCAGCTAAGGATTTATAGTTTTTCTGATACCATTTTTTCAGGCTCACCTTGGCTATCGTGGGTAAATTTCTTTGCGAAGCTACCCCAAGCATTTTTTTCATGGCAGATCCCGTGGCCTTATTAGTCATGAAAAAATTGGTAAGCCCTGGCACTAGGCTGCCGAGTTCATTTAGGTTATTGATATAGGCAAAAGCCTTACTTCGCAAGGGTACCCCATGTGTTTTGTGGTACTGGTGTAAAAACTCCGCCTTGAGGCTGGCCATATCCACATTGGAGGGACATTCAGCGGTGCATCCCTTGCAGGAAAGGCATAGGTCCAATGCTTCCTTTATTTCAGGATGATCAAAAGGATTAGGTTGGGTGTTTTTGGTCAAAAACTCCCGCAAGGTATTGGCCCTCCCACGAGTGGTGTCTTTTTCATTTCTGGTCGCCATATAGCTGGGACACATGGTGCCTCCGGAAACCGGTGTTTTGCGGCAGTCTCCAGAGCCATTGCATTTTTCTGCGGCTCTTAATATTCCCCCGACATGACCAAAGTCCATAGCGGTCTCAATTTCAGGCGTAGCCATGTCTGGCTCATAGCGCAAGAAACTTGTCATGGGAGCAGTATCGACTATTTTGCCGGGATTAAAAATCTTATTAGGGTCCCAAGCTTGCTTAAGTCTGCGGAAGAGCTGGTAATTTTCCTCACCCACCATAATAGGTATGAAGGCAGCCCGAACTCGGCCATCACCATGCTCACCGCTTAAGGAGCCGTCATATTTCTTCACCAATTTAGCTACAGCCTCAGTGATCTTAAAGAAATCCTGAACGTCTTCGGATTTTTTCAAATCTAAAATTGGTCTTAGGTGGATCTCGCCAGCCCCTGCATGGGCATAGTGCACCGGCTTCTGACCAAAACCCTTCATTATTTCACCAAATTCAGCAATAAAATCCGCCAGATCATCCAAATCTACTGCGGTGTCTTCAATACAAGCCACCGCCTTGCGATCACCGGGGATATTTGCCAGGAGGCCAAGTCCCGCACTTCTCAATGCCCACACATTACTGGTGCGCTGCCCAGTGATGAGTGGATAGGAATAGCCCAAATTGGCGGCTTTCATCGCATCGATCATAAGCTGCGCCTGAGCAAGCGCTTCTTCCTCAGTATTCCCTCGAAATTCTACCATTAAGACCGCCTCAGGATCTCCTTCTACAAAATAGCGGTTTTTGCTTTGTTCTATATTTTCCTTGGTACAGTCCAGGATGATCTTATCCATCAGCTCGCAAGCTGTGGGCTTAAACTTCATCGCCAGCTGTGTGGCTATCATACTTTCATGTAAAGTGGTGAAGTGAGCCGCCACCACCACATCCTTTGGGGCGGGCAGTGGATCCAAGTGGATCTTTACCTCGGTGGTAAACGCCAGGGTGCCTTCTGATCCACATAGCAATTTGCAGAAGTCAAAAGAAGCATCGCTGTCGCTAAACACTTCCGACTCTAATAAATAATCTACTGCGTATCCTGTATTTCTCCTATGAATGGTGGCCTTAGGAAATTCTTTTCGGATGTTTTCCTGAGTTTGAGGATCCTGAAGTTCCTGCTGGATCATGCGATATAAATCACCTTCCAGCCCCGGAAGCTGCTTTTTTTCCTCAAACTGCTGTTTACTTATTTTATGGAATATGGCTTCATTGCCGTCACTGAGAATCGTCTGGATCTCCAAGGTATGCTCTCTGGTGGAGCCATATATTATAGAGGTGGTGCCGCAGCTATTGTTCCCTACCATCCCCCCAATCATGGCTCTGTTGGCGGTGGAAGTGACAGGGCTGAAGAAAAAGCCATGAGGCTTAAGGAATGCATTGAGCACATCTCTCACCACTCCCGGCTGCACACGTACCCATCCTTCCTCTTTATTGAACTCTAATATGGAGGTAAAATGCTTTGAAACATCCACCACTATGCCATCACCCACACACTGTCCAGCGAGGGAAGTCCCCGCCGTCCGAGGAATTAGTGAGGTGTGGTTTTGCTTCGCAAAATGGATTAGCTTTTTTATATCTTCCTTGGACTTCGGAAAGGCAACTGCCAAGGGCATTTCTCTATACACGGAAGCATCCGTTGCATAGAGGGTTTTCATAAGTTGATCGTAATGTAAATCACCTTCTAACTCTTTCGCCAATTGGTCCAACTGAGGTGATAAATTCGCTGCTTCTTTAGACATGACATAAAATTAAAACAGATCAGCCAACTAATGAATAATAAAATAAAATATCTGTTAAAAAATTTATAATACAGATCACTTCTAAAGTAAGCTAAAGGCTGCTCTTGGCTAGCCTATACAGTTATAAAACCATACAATATTCTAGTCAATCGGACATATGCTAGCATATCTATCCTCAAGATCGGCCAAATCTCGGGGCTCTCCAAAATTTCGTTTCGCTGCTTCATGGATCATCCTGGCGTGAAGAAGCACCACCTGCTTTTGGTCCTCCGTCCGACAGAGAGAGTGTATAGTCAGCATGGCCTCCATCAGCCGGATCAGTACCGCCGGACTTCCCTGGCCAAACTGCCGGATCTGATTAAAGGCAATGCTCACGATGCCGGAAAAAGACATGGTCTTCACGATCAGGCGCAACTGCCCCCTATCATCATACCTATACGCCCCGGGCATCTGCGCCCTAGTCAGGTAAGCTATCGAATCGGTCAACTTATCAATTACGGTGATGGCGGTAAAGGGATCATTCACTCCCGGTGACAAGGCCCTGGAAGCGACTTCCACCATTTGCCGAATCGCAAATTCAGCATCCTGAAGTGAAGTGCGCTTGGGTCCTACGATTATAGCATCTGTGACCTTATCCTCCCATTTGTCCAACATATCACCTCTGAGATAGGCTTCTATTACCACCTGGCCTTCTACCAGAAAATGCCCGGCATGAGTTCGAATTTCCAAGAAAACATCATTCTCCTTGGCTATTGCTATTAATGACTTATAATCAATATGCTGAACATATCCGCTTTTACGGATCTTTATTGAATATTTACCAGATACCTCCTTGAGCCTTTGGATATGGCTATCATGATCCTTTTCTTGCTCAAAAGAACCATCTGTAATCTCAGGAAATAATTTGGTGAAATTTTGATTAAGGGCCATATTCACCTTAGAGATCACCTGATCTGCTTGGATGTTGACCGCAATATGGTGGATGAATATAACCAATAGGAAGATATTTACTACCGCCAAAAACAAAGCAAAGCTAATCGCTAAGACAGGCAAGAAATTAAAAGAATCGCTGGACTTCACGGTGCTTAGCACGATCAGGCAATAGGTGAATGTGGCTATATAGGATCCCAACACCACCTGATTAATACGATCATGCATGAAGTTTTGTAGCAGGCGTGGGCCAAACTGCGAGGAAGCAAGGGTCAAGGCCACTAGAGTGATGGAAAATACCGTGCCCGCCACCCCGATCATGGCTCCAGCAATCGTCGATAAAATGCTGCGAGCAGAATCAGCACTCCCCACCAAGAGAAACCTAAAAACTCCCTCGGGCTCAAAGTCCCAGACCTCATCCACATACACCAAGGCCACTGCCGCCACCATCGCTGCCAAAATCAACATCAAAGGGATGAACCAAAAAGAGGATTGCAGGGTGGACCAAAAATATTGTAGTTTCGTTTTCACAGCTTAAGTACTTTTTACCAAATTAAATCAATTCAAACCGATACATCCTAGTCTTCATAGGTCTAAATGATCTAATTCATGATATTTCAGTCCGGAAATACCGATTTACCTTCCAATTTCACCTTATTCTCTAAAAATAACCTTATCGGAAAGTAGGTCAATTTTGGCCTTTATGCGTGATTCTTTCTATACCCATCATCTTCCTTCTTTCAAAAACAGGCAAAAAATCAGCTTTTTTGTTTAGATGGCTAGCACCAAAGTGAGGCTATTGAAACCATAAAATATCTCCTTGCGGGAGCCTATCGTAAACTACCGGTAAAGCCATATTCCTTGGACGTGGAAAAATGCACAGGCCATAAAAAAAACCAAGGGATGAACCCTTGGTTTCGAAACCTAAATAGGCATTTGCTTATCTAGGCCATTGTAAACTAGTAGAGTCAATGCAAATCTGTAATTTCTTTCGTTACTATACGCCAGAATTATGTGCATTATAATTTTTAGCAAAAGACTAAGGCTTTAGTGTACTTCAATCACCTTAATTCCCTCTGGGATCACTTCGCCTGGCTGCCATCGGGTTTCACCTCACAGGCTTCTTCACCCACGGTTTTGGCCACTGTAATACCATAAAAGATATGTCCCATTAGGCTACCCAACATCATCAGGGCTTTGGATCCCGCCATATCAGGCATAGGCATCATGGCACCCATTATCGCCATCATGATCTGGGCGACCACAAAAACCATAAATCCAAAAACCGCTCCTTTGAGGTAGATATTCTGGATTTTGTGGTTAAACAAACATAAAATAGCATAGCTATACGCAAAGGCAAACATGATTCCGATCATAAAATGCATCAGCCAGCCAACAAAAAGTGGCGTTCCCAGCATCCCCGAAAGCATACCTGGAGCAGACATCTTTGGCATTCCCATCATGGGCGCCAGTATCATAATAAGGGTCATAACGGCGGTGCCGATAAGCCCTGCTAGAATTGTTTTTTGAATTTTAGGATTCATATGTTTCTTAGTTTAATAGTGCCCTCCCGCCATTGTGGTGGAAAAGGGCACTAAATAGGGTTAATGATTATTTGGTAGAATGCAATTCCATAGGGATATGGATCTCCACTTCATCGCCCACCACCATAGTGGCAGCCCAATCGCCTGTGCCCACCCCATAGTCTGTTCTATCGACAGAAAGATCTATAGTAAGCCCCAGAATCACCATGCCTTCTTTCATTGGGTGATCCATTTGGCCCTTTACCGTCATAGGTAATGACACCTCTTTGGTGACATCCTTGATGGTCAGTTTTCCATGAATGAGGTATTCATTTTCTCTAATCTCCTCAAATTTTGTAGAAGTAAAACTCATCGATGGGTAGGTCTCAGCATCGAAGAAGTCTGGAGACTGTAAGTGATTATTCCTTTTTTCATTCTCCGTATCCACGCTGTTGACCGCTACGGTAAAGGATGCTGAGCTAGCTTCCAGCTGATCAGGATCAAAACTCATCGCTCCCTCGAATTCATTGAATTTGCCAGTCACAGGCGTAAAAAAGTGACTTATTGAAAAGTTGACAGAAGTATGCGCCTTGTCTATTTGCCACATTGTAGCATCCTGCGCCTGGACACCTGCTGCACTTATTGCTGTTACTAAAACGGCAAGACTTAGTTTTTTGAGTGTTGAAACCATGATTGATAAATTTTAAATTGTTAAACTTATCTGTTAATACCAATAGCTTCAAAAAATCACCCGAGGGAGAAATTATTTTTTAATATTTTCTTCTTGCTCCTTGATTTTGCGAATTTGCTCTACGCATTTATATTTTTGATTCTGAGCATTATGCTTTGATTTATAGCCATACTCTTTTTGAATCTGCTCTATCTCTTTTTCCTGAAAAAATATATCGTGGATCAGCCGATTACAATGATCCGTAATTTTGGACAAGTATCCTTTTAGCTTCTCCAAATAACTCTTTTCATCTTCTATGGATTCATTGATCGAATTCCTGAAATCACTCTTATCTATCTCATCTATAGACACCTGGAAGTTTTTATTCCTTAGCTTTTTGAACCATAGATTTTTACAAATAGCATAAATATACGTATTAATAGAAGCGAAAAGCCGAAATTCATCCTGACGAAGCTTATTGACTAAAATCATCATCGCTTCCTGAAATAAGTCTTCAGCATCATCCTCATTTCCCCCATTGTTCTTTACAAACTTGGAAATTTTCCCAAAATTGTCCTTATACAACTTCCCAAAAGCTATATTACTTTCTGTCTTTAAGTCAACCAGTATATCATTCATGTTCCTGTTGATATCATTATTTAGAATATAAAAATTCTGTTTGCTCTATTAAATAATAAGTCACCTACAGAAACCTCCATAAGTCACTATTTTTCAACTCTTTATTTAGAAAATAATATAAAATTTAATCAATTAAATTGCGGAAACCCAATAATATTTGACAATTAATATCCCCTAAAAAGCTTTAAAGGTATTTTCTAACCACTAATAAACAAGGTTTGGATGCCACGCTAGAGGAAATCCTCGTTTTCAGCTCTCGATTAAGCTTTTACAATACGGTCATAATCCTCCGCAGGTTTAGCGGTATACCGCTTACGCAATAAAAAACATTAAACTATTCCCTAATAGAATCAATTTCACAGAGCTTCGATTCTGCAAAAGGAGGATGTTCAGTAAAAAGCCTAACCCAATATGAACCTTTTATATAATCCTCAAGGCCCGATAGGACCCGAAGTATGAAACCTTACTATAACAACATATAAAAAATAAGTGGCTTCGGACTTAGCGGCTATTAAAAATGGCTGATTTTTTAACCCTGATTAATCATTATTTCTTGGGGGCAGGTAATCAATCTGCGGCATGGATTGAGAACTAGGCTTTAGATCCACTGGCCCCAGCCCGGACATAAATTCCATGACCTCCTGACTATCCCCTTTGAGTTTAAATTGGGGTAAAGTCCATTTATAGAAATTCTTTTCCTCGCCCTCGGCAGTGATTTTATGGTCAGCATAGCTGGCAGTGTATTTGGTTCCTTTATCAGCATCCAAACCATAGACTTCACGAATATGGACCTGCTTATTTTCGTACCGTATTTCGACCAGCGGAAAATGATCTGGACCCTCCCAGGTTCCCAAAAAATCCACCAATCCCGCAGGGGTATCAGCGGCGGATTCCTGTAGCACTTCTTTGCTGTTGGTCTCGGTCTCAGAATGCTCCTTTTGATTGGCTGCCTTTTGACAGCCTACAAAAAGAATACTTATCACAACAATAAGGCTATAGTTCAAGAATTGTAATTTCATTTCAATTTTGATTTAATTAGTAATAAGATGAGAACTGGTATAATGCTATGGCTGCGTGATCCCCAGTCGAGTTATTTACTTAATTTCAATTACATACGTAGTTAGGGATTTTATTTGGTGGCCTTTGGCGCTGGTAAATTCATAAAACTCAGAAAAGGCATATCGATTTCCATTTTCCATATGCATAATTCCACTGATTGCGCCTTCTTTTCCATGGCTTAGGATTCGCTCAAGGTGCAATTCAGCTAATTTATGGCTTTTCATTTTAGCTAGCTCATCCGAAAATTCCTGAACACCTTCCAATTGCCTATCCCCTATCAAATTCCAGGTAAAATCTTCGCAGACATGTTTTAGAAGATAAGCGGTATCTCCAGCGGCAAAGGCGATATTAAAATCCTTCAAAAATTCCTTTTTGGGGGCATTTCCACAGTCACTATCGATTTTTATTTTCATTTTAACTATAGGTCTGTCGGCTTACAAAAATTATGCTGAATCTAATATAAATTATTTTTTAGAAAACATATAGAACAATAACACCTAAAAAACTCTTTTTTAAGCTAAAGTTTCAATTTTACAACCTCACTTTGGAACTTGCCCTTTCCCAGCCAGTTCTACAATTTCTTTAATCCTCTTGGCTCTGGTTTCGGGTCTTTTTGCCATTACGACCTTATGCAAGAGTGTCTTTTGGATGGATTTGCTTAGGCTCAAAAAAAAGGTTTTGCTTGCAGGAACCGAAGCGAGGGCAATTTCCACATCTGCGGGGATGATTCCACTTTCGATCTCATCCATGAGTGACCAAGTACCATTCTTTTTGGCAGCATTGATGACTTCCATCCCGGGAGTCTTCATCAGCCCCTTTTCAATCAATAGTTTGACCTTATCCTTATTGATTTTGGACCAGGTGCTGGAGGGTTTTCTTTGGCAATAATACTGCATATAGCGGTGCTCATCCAGTGTTTTCTTTGTACTATCGATCCATCCAAAACACAGGGCTTCATCCACCGCCTGGCTCCACGTCAAATTATGCTTAGCGGAGCCTACCTTATAAAATATCACCCAAACAGATGCACAGGAAGAATGATTAGATGCTAACCATTGTCTCCATTCATTAGGACTTGCAGGACAAATCCTGTCTTTCATTTTTGTGGTCACAATTTCATTCTGTTTTAACACCTTAATTATACTTTCAACAGCTTTCAAACTAGAAAATCTTCTGTGTTCCCTGCTAAATGCCCCATGCTGACGCTCTATTATGCTATCTCTTATCTCTGACCACGAGATACCATATTTCATCGAGTTTTAGGTATCCATAGTCATAGCAATAAACATATACATTTCCCTTATGGTTTTTATAATAATGCGTATGATATTTAAATTGAAATCCCCGCTCTAGCAATTGTTCTCTCGATATTTTGGCGGTTTCCATTTCGTCTCCAAGGATTCCGGAGAGTATCTTCCTGTTTTTTTTCAGGACATCATTTATCGTCCTTACCAGGGTATAATGATTGGCCTTGAGGTTATTATTAAAATTTGACCGACAATAGGAATCACAAAATTTCTTATCCGAACGACCTTGCATAGGCTCCCCACAGTTCATACACATCTTTCCTTTCATGCCTAGGATTTTAAATTTGAAATAAAACCATAGAATCTATCCAATTCTAATCAGAAACGCAAGGAAACCAAGCCGATTATATTCGTTTAAAAGCATTTATATACGACTAGATACGGAAATAAACGTTTGCAAATCGGGTATAAATACCCCTCTAATGCACCTTTGTTACAAGCGATTAGAGACAAGGATCAAAATGGTATTTCAGCCACAGTATCAAAAAACCTAATTGACGCCTTAGTATAAAAACCCCTATGCAGGGGAGCGCTAAGAAAGGAATTATAATCCATCACTAAAATCACAAATATCATGAACAATCTAAGAAACAAAGTACAATTAATCGGAAGACTAGGAGCCAAAGCCGACTTCAAAAAATTGGATAACGGTACCGCCATGGCTAAGTTTAGCATGGCGACAAATGAGGTCTATAAGAATAATAAGGGCGAAAAAGTAGATGAAACCACCTGGCATCAGGTGGTGGCCTGGGGCAAGACGGCTGAAATCATTGATAAATACACGGATAAGGGAACTGAAATCGCCATTGAAGGCAAGCTAATCAATCATTCTTATACCAATAAGGAAGGCGAAAAACGGTACAGCACCGAGGTCCAAGCCAATGAAGTCGTCCTACTCGGCGATAAAAAAGCTACAGTCTAAAGTCAAAATCAATTGCCTCATACCTGGGAGGTATGGGGCAATTTTAACTATCAATCTTTTGTGAATATGACTCACTGATATAAATAGGTCCATCCCCTCCTACTTTTCAACTTATTATTTCCAAAATCTATTTGTCATAAATAATTTGATAGGTATATCCACAGGTATTGAAGAGAATATTAAAAGCCCAGCACCCAAGCTTTGGGTTAGAAGCGATACCTAAAAGAAGGCGATCATACAAAAAAATTATCCATCCATGATTAAAGGGAATAACGGCTAGTTTATGACCAGAGCATATTCGTTACCGCAAGTGCATGAACATTGATAAGCTTGAAGTTAGGGCAGGTCTCTCTATCCAATATCGTAAACAGTGAAGGCCACTCTCAGAGGAACTATTATTTGAGTCCCTAACATAAGCCGGCAGAATAAAACACTTTAGCGAAGCTCTGAATGGCTATTACGCCTAAGGAGACAGATAGCTAAGGACATGGAAAAAGAAACACATAATGATACTAAAAGTGTTTTCAATATGAAATTATTTTTAACCTTCATAGATCCTAAAGTAAACGGGGAAAGAGCTTAAAACCCAGGTACACCAGACCAGACCAATCCACACCAAACGGGACAGTCTCGGAGAACCTGCTATACAATCATACCAAACGAGTCAGCGCCGGTAATTTGGTTAATTCTGAGGTATTTAACGGCTCGGAAGGGAAATGATGAAATAGATCATCAACAAAAAAAGGCTACTTCTCTGGGAAGTAGCCTTAAGATTATTGAGGAGGGAATAGCTTATTCCTTTATCATGGATTTAACGAATTCCACCTCACCAGTTTCAACGTCATAATAACCACCGGCGATAGCTATTTCACCATTTTCATACAATTCATTTAATACTTCACTTCTTCGAAGCACCTCTCCCATGGTATGGGTGATATTTTCATGAGCGACGGCTTCTACAAACTCAGCGTCAGAAGTACCATTGCTAGACTGCGCTTTTACTGCATCGATTGCAGGATTTACTTTCTCAAGCAATCCTGTAAGGTTGCCCATTTTCACTCCAGCGCAGGCTCCATTGATGGCGCCACATTTGCTATGTCCAAGGACCATTACCAGTTTTGATCCAGCGACCTTACAGGCATACTCCATGCTTCCAAGGATATCCTCATTGACCACATTACCTGCGATACGTGCGCTGAATATATCGCCTAAGCCTTGGTCAAAAATCAACTCTGCGGAGGTCCTAGAATCGATGCATGACAAAATGATCGCAAATGGCCACTGACCATCCTTGGTATCATTTACCTGACCTAGCAGATTTCGGTTAAACTTTAAATTATTAACAAATCGTTGGTTTCCTTCAATCAAAATTTCTAAAGCCTTGGCCGGAGTTACGGTAGCCTGAGTTTCTGCGGTGTGTGCTTTCATAGATTTAGCTTAATTCTTTTTGGTTTATTTTAATTTTGGTTTCCATTCAATAACTCGGTAATCACTTCCTTATGGGAAGTTTTTCCTTCTTTACGGTAATTTAATACCTCTTTATGTTCCAAAGAAACATGGTTTGATCCATCAAGATCGTTTTCCAAATTATAGGCATCCTTGAACCCTACCAATTTAACGGTAATATTTCTTTCTTTTGCCTGAATGTTTTTAAATTCTCTGATTAACTCCAAAACATCATGAGCTACATAAACGGTGTCAGAAGCATCGATGACCACATTGGCATCTTCAGGGATATGATTTAAGGTCTGCTTTATAGCTGCCTTATTGAGGAATGAAACTTCCTGCGCTAGATCTACATGGATCACATCTCCATTTTGGTAGCCTTTTTTGTTGAAGTAATATACCCGACGAGAGTTTCCTCTCAATACAAAGAATACACTTACCACAAGCCCAAGGGCTACACCCTTAAGCAAATCAAGGAATACAACCCCACTAAGCGTCACGATAAATGGCACGAATTGGTATTTCCCTTGTTGCCAGAAATATTTAAAAGTGGCAGGTTTAGCTAATTTGAAACCAATCAACAATAATATCGCAGCCAGAGTGGCCAATGGTATTTTATTCAGTATAAACGGAATGGTCAATACACTTAATAATAAGAAAATGCCATGAACAACGGCAGACATCTTTGATTTTGCACCGGAATTAACATTGGCAGTGGTTCTTACCACCACAGAGGTCATCGGCAAACCACCGAGAATACCACTAATGATATTACCTACTCCTTGTGCTTTCAGCTCTACATTGGTATTGGTCACCCTTTTCATAGGGTCCATACGGTCGGCTGCTTCTATACATAATAGGGTCTCAATGGAGGCCACTACGGCGATAGTTGCCGCAACGATCCACACTTCAGGGTTGCCAATGGCAGAGAACTTAGGGAGGGTAATTAAGCCTTTGAACTCCTCAGGCGTGCTGGGTACAGGAAGGCTCACTAGGTAATTTTCACCGATGGCTAAGGCACTGCCTGTCATCATAAAAAACTCATTGACCAAAACCCCAAACACTACGGCTACTAAAGCTGGAGGAACCAGTTTCAGACGGTTTAAAGCAGGAACTTTTTCCCAGGCGATCAATATCCCTAAGGAAACTACGGTCACCACGATCACTCCAAACTGCACATCTGTAAAAGATGCAGCAATGCCTGTAAAAATAGCAAAGCCAGAACCTATTTCGGCATTAGAGCCTAAGGCAACAGGAATTTGCTTCAAAAATATAATAACACCAATACCGGCAAGCATCCCAGTGATCACATTACTAGGGATATAATTGGATATGCTTCCTGCACGAAGAAACCCTAAGGCAAGCTGCATAAGTCCGGCGAGAACCACTGCCACCAAGAAGATTTCGAAGGCTCCCAAATCCTGGATAGCCACCAATACGATGGCGGTAAGTCCGGCGGCCGGGCCAGATACAGAAATATGTGATTGACTCAAAAGCCCTACCACTATACCCCCAACTATACCAGTAATAATACCTGAAAATAAAGGAGCGCCAGAGGCCATGGCTATCCCCAAACAAAGGGGAAGAGCTACCAGAAATACCACTAAACCAGAGGGTACATCTGATTTTAAATTCGCAAAGAGATTTTTCATCTTTGTCATAAATAAGTTAACGTTTGAAATGATAATTATAACCTGCCATAGGGCCAGGCTACTAAAATCCTCAAATTAATGTAGCATGGCTAAGCCATGGAACACCAATCAAGGCTGATCATAGTATGATCAAAGAACGTATTACTTATGACTGTTCGGGAGGGGGGCAAAATTGATCCGCTAAAATAAAAGGGTAGCTGTTCTCCCTATGCAGATCTACGCTGATTTTATCGTTGGTCAAGGCCAGAGCCAAATCCCAGTCTTCTACTATTCCCAAAAATTTTGACTTGTCAGGGGTATGCGTCTCAGACGTATCCTCTTCCTCTTCTACAATATTATAAAACATCGAAACATCCACAGAACTGTCCATAATGGTCACCACTACCGGGGTAAAAATAAACCCGGTAAACAGCACCATGAAAAGGGCAGCTATCGCTTTTTTGATATTTGTGTTTCTTTGGTTCAAGTGAAAATAATGTTTGTACTGGGCTAATTATCGACTAATTATAACGACAAAAGTAATCAAAAGTTTAAAATATATTGTAAAAACGCAGTATTTAAGTTTTGATTTACCTCTTATTCCCAAGCAGAAACACCCCCCTAAAGGAAATAAGCATCGAAATTCAGCTGACTAATAGCTCACAAACAAAATCTTCAACTTCTTTCACCGGTGATCTTGGTATGTTTTTGCTGGGAAAGTCTGGTTCAAATCCTGATACCAATTTTCCTGTGGGATTTCCTTCATATAGGCCTCCAGCGTTTCTGCAAGTTGATCTGGAGTACGAATTCCAGAAACCACGGAGCCCACTGCGGGATGAGCCAGAGCAAAATGTAAAACCCATGATCGCCGGATATCCAGCGCCGGTACCAGCTCTTTTAATCCTTCCATCATCTGCTCCACCTCTTTCACCGACCATGACAAGAATGACTGGGGAGCCTTATCCAGCAAAATACCTTTGGCATACCCTCCTCTCACCAGCACTGGAATCCCCGCTTGCTGGAGCAGGTCAAAGCAGGCTTCTTCAGGTCTTCTATCCAGCAAGCTATATTGCATCATTACCCCGGCAATATTCGACCTTTTTACATATTCACGAATGACATTTGGCCGAATGGAAGAAATTCCATATTCTCTGATTTTCCCTTGCTCTTTTAGCCGCTCAAATGCCTCTATAGTTTCATCCATAGGATCCTCTAAAGTACCTCCGTGCAACTGATAATAATCAATATAATCGGTCTGCAGGCGTCTCAGGCTTTCATCCACGGCGCTCAGAATATAGGATTTGCGAGGATTCCAGTCCCAACCACTACCATCCGCACGAAGCTGATTCCCCACTTTTGTTCCGATCACCACTTTGGACCGTATTTCCTTAAGTGCCTCCCCTATCAGTTTTTCATTTTCACCCTTATCATAAAGATCGGCGGTATCAAAATAGTTGATTCCCGAATCAAAGGCTTTGCGTACCAGTCCCTTGTCATGGCTCTTGGCGCCCTTCAAGGACATGGTCCCAAAGGACACTTCACTAATCTGAATATTGGATTTCCCTAGGCTGATATAATTCATGGTTGATCTAAATTGAATAGCATTTTTATGCGTGAAAATTAAAATCTTATTTTATCCTTTACTCCATAAGAAAGACAATGCGTCTTGTGAAAAAACTGGAAGCCCTCGTCAATGCTACGAGATGGTTTGTTGCTTTAGCGTCCAATGAAGTCCTCTTTATTCTTACTATTAAGTGATTTAATCCTTTATGATTTGCAAAAAACCATCCCGCTTCACCCACAAGGTGAATTTAGATTACCATTGGCTGTGAACTTCTTCACGGATCCATTCCTGATACACTTCCGAGACTGCATTCATCTCCTCTTTGCTGAGGCCGGAAGCATCAGAAACGGCAGCATTGGCGATCACCTGCTCAGGGCTACTTGCCCCAGGAATCACGGTACTGACCTCCTCATGCATCAAAATCCACTTCAGGGCTTTCTCCACCAAAGAATGGTCTTTACCAAGCTTTTCTTTAAGAACCTCCACGGCTTTCAAGCCATGACTATAATCCACACCAGAGAAGGTTTCTCCCTTATCGAAGGCCTCTCCATTCCTGTTAAAATTACGATGATCCTTTTCGTCAAACTCAGTTCCTGCGCGCAACTTTCCGGTGAGCAGGCCACTGGCCAAAGGAACTCTGGATATTATACCGATATTCTTTTCCTTGGCGGTTTTAAAAAATTCCTCCGCAGGTTTTTGTCTAAACATATTAAAGATAATCTGGATCGTCTTCACATTGGGATATTGAATCGCCCGTTGCGCTTCCTCGACTTTCTCCACACTCACCCCAAGGTTCTGAATTTTACCTTCTTCTTTTAACTTGTCAAAGAGTTCGAAGATCTCATCTCGCTCATATACCTCCGTCGGAGGGCAATGCAACTGCACCAAATCCAGGGTATCAAGGTCCATATTGCGAAGGCTTTCTTCCACGAATTTACGAAGGAGGGCCACCGTATAGCCTTCATTGACATGAGGGGAGACATGACGACCACATTTGGTAGCCACAAAAATTTCCTCATTGGTAGTTTTAAGAAATCTTCCAATCGCCTCTTCGCTGAGGCCATTATCATAAACGTCGGCGGTATCAAAAAAATTGATGCCTTGATCTACAGCGGTACTCAGAATCTTATGTGCGGCGATGGCATCAAAATTACCACCCCATCCTCCACCTAGCTGCCATGTGCCAAGTGAAATCTCTGAAACTTTCATGCCCGTATCTCCAAGTGCTCTATACTTCATGTCTTTATCTTTTAGTGCGTGTTTTTTATCGTTATATATAAGTACTAAAAAAGAACTTAATTGGTATTTTTTACCAATTAGGAACGTCCAAGGATTGTACCAAAATCGTTTTGAAAGATAAATAAATACATTTACCTTACCATATTAAATCACTACAGCAACAAAATACATTTTTACGTTGTTTTGACATTCAATTACACGATTATGAAAACCAGAAGATCATTTCTACAAAAATTAGGCTTAGCGGGAGCTGGAGCATTAGTGGTACAGTCAGCGCAAGCCGAAGAAGACCGAGGACGTTCATTTATGATACATCAAGTATATTTTTGGCTCAAGGACCCACAAAATGATATGAAGAGCTTTATGAAAGGCTGTGAAAATCTTATTAAAATTGATAGCATTCAGAAGGCCTACATCGGCGTACCTGCTGCCACCGAAAGGCGTGAAGTGGTCGATCATAGTTTTCACGTATCGCTTACGGTCCATTTTAAGTCCATTGAGGACCATAATATTTACCAATTTCATGAGGATCACACCAAGTTCGTGGCAAATCATGAGGACAAATGGAAGAAGGTCCAAGTTTACGATAGCAAAATTGATTAAAAATTTACTCCCTAATGCCGATATACTTGATATCGGCATTTTTTTTATCCCTTAACCATTTCCAATTAAAGCTCGGCTCCCTTCATTAAATAATTTGAGCTCAGCTCTCAGGCTTAAAGCTCCAAATAGGTTGGCAATCTAAAATCCTTAAGTGCATCTATTATTTCATCAGGTTCAACTATTTAGAAAAAGGTTTACCCGGCTCATCCCAGCAGGTATTCAGGAATTCTATTAATGAACAAGGGCGTTAACCGACCTAACGAATCGGTGAGAAAAAAAGCTGCTAGCGGTCAAAATAGTGTAAATGATTCGTGATTAATAATAAATTGAATTTTGGGTTTTAGGGTCAATATGGAAATAATAAGTAGAAAAAACAGGGCAATCTATCCAAATTAGGTAACTAATAACAATTTTTTGTAAAAGATAACTGAATAAAGCTTAAATTGACAAAAATTCAGGTTCACCCAAGCCTCAGTTCAAAAGCAAGGTATTCATTCTAAAAATTTCATCTATGAAACTTTACGGTTTCATTTTTATTATACTTCTGCAATTGCAGACCGAAAGTACCTCCCTTCTAGCTCGACAGGTCAGTTCGCCCAGTAAATCTCTCCAACAGGAAGGGCTCATTGATAGTCTAAACCAGTGGTCTGAGAAACACTTCGAATCTAATATTAAGGAGGCCCTTAAAACTTCCAAACGTGCACTGGCCCTCTCTAAGGAGCAGGGATATGTCGCTGGCGAAGCGGAAAGCATGGTGCATTTGGGTTGGATCTATTATCGCATGAATCAATATGCCGATGCAATAGAATATGCCTTCAAAGGGCATGAGAGCATCACTGACATTAATGACCCACGCCTATTAGCCAAGTCTCTTTTTAATATTGGGGCTATTTATAGTGAGGGAATTGGTCAGCCTGAAGAGGCATTGGAATATTTTTCTCAAGCTTATGAAAAGAGCAAGCTGCTCCAGGACAGTGTACTCACTGGCCGGGCACTCAATAATATGGCTTATATCCTCAGCCGCTTAGGCCGTCCTGATGATGCCAAAGAGTTGATCACCCCATTTCTGCAATCCAATAATACCCCCTATTTGCAGGCCTTCGCTAAGCGAACGTATGGAGATATCTTAGTGATGGAAGGTGATACTACCGGAGCCCTCAAAAATTACCTGGAAGCCTATAAGTCCCTAGTAAAAAGTGACAATCAGCTCTTCACCACCGTAACCTGCATTAATAGAATTGCAGATATCTACCTCCATACCGGCAAGCCTTATATTGCCAAATCCTATTTGGACAAAGGCTTTGCAATAAGTAATAAAAACCATTATCGAGAGCATTTAGTAAAAATCTCCAAGCAATATTCTTCCTATTACGAGGTCATCGGTAACTATAGAGTAGCACTATATTATCAAAAGCAATACCTAGCACTAAGAGATACCATTCGTGAGGAAATAAATGCCAAAAACATGGGCCGCCTGGAAGCCAAGTTTGACTTCGATCAAAGGCTAGATGCTATAAATTCAGAGATGGCCTTCAATGAGAAACTGATTCAGGAGCAACTGGAGCAGCAGGTTTTCCGAAGGAATATATTTCTGGCCGGATTTATCCTCATGATCATCGTGGCCTCTTTTATCCTTTATAGCACCTATAAAGTGCGTAAGGCCAAGCAGCAAGCGGATAGTGCCAATCAGGCCAAATCGGATTTTATTTCTAGTATGAGTCATGAAATCAGGACACCGCTGAATGGGGTAATTGGATTCTCAGAATTACTCTCCTCCACTCACTTGGACGCAGGCCAGCATCAATATGTAAATCTCATCAATCAGTCCGCCAAAGCACTGATGGAAATCGTCAACGATATACTGGATTTTTCCAAAATCGAGGCAGGCAAACTAGAGATCGAAGATGCCGCCACCAATATCTCCAAGCTTGGGGCCGAAACCGTAAATCTCATTGCGCTGCAAGCGCATAAGAAAAAAATAGAACTGATACTGGATATAGATGATGATATCCCCTATCAGGTATCCACCGATCAGGTGAGGCTGAAGCAAATCCTGCTCAACCTACTGAGCAACGCCATCAAATTCACCTCCAAAGGAGAGATCCTCTTACAAATAAAGCAGCTCGTGCTTACCGATGCGCAGACCGTCCTAAGGTTTTCGGTGAAAGATACTGGTACAGGGATCAATGCTAAAAATCAAGAGAAAATATTCTCGGCCTTTACTCAGGAGGACTCCTCCACCACTCGAAAATACGGGGGGACAGGCCTGGGGTTAGCCATCACCAAAAAACTATTGGAAATGATGGGCACCTATATTCATCTCGAGAGTACGGTGGGCAAGGGAAGTGTTTTCTGGTTTGACCTTGAGCTGCCTATTACCAAGGCGAAGAATAATAAAGAGCCTCATTTGATTCGCAATGGCTTTAAAGCCTTGTTAATTGACGCAAATGTGACGCATGGAGAAGTCGTATTAAAAACCCTTCATAACCTGGATATCCAAACCAAATGGCTGACGAATGAGAACAAAATTATTGAATACTTAAAGTCGGAGCCTAGTCTGGATATTATCCTTGTCAATCAAAGTCTATATAAGACCAATGGGGTTACCTTGGTCAATAAGTTGAAGAATGAACTCAAGGTAATCAAGTCCACGACCAAGATTATCCTGATGCATAATGCCTTTGTAAAAGACAGTGTATTGCCTGATATTATTGACACTTATCTGATCAAACCTTTTAAGAAGGCAGACTTCATAGGTGTTACGAACCGGATTTTTTCTCCCGATCACCATGTAGAGCCTAAGCAAAACCAAAATACAAATAAGAAACTTGAGACATTAAAACCGATTCAGCCTCAAATATTGGTAGCTGAGGATAATCAGGTGAATATGCTTCTGACACGTAAAATCCTGAACTCACTTGTACCCAACGCGACCTTATATGCGGCAAAAAATGGTAAGCAAGCGGTGGAAATCTTCCAGGAGAAACCCTTGGATTTAATTTTTATGGATATACAAATGCCTGTTCTCAACGGCTTTGAGGCCACTCAAATGATCCGAAAGCTGGAAAGCCCCGGAAATCACGTTCCCATCATTGCCTTGACTGCGGGGATACTTAATAATGAAAAACAAAGAAGTAAGGCCGCAGGGCTGGATGACTTTACTAGTAAACCTATGGACAAAGAAGCCATTATGGACCTGCTATTAAAGTACCTCTCCACCCATCAGCCTGCTTGATCTATACGAAAAAAGGCAGCTTAAAAATTTAAGCTGCCTTTTTTTGGCTCAACCTTTCTTCATCTCAGGTCCTCCTTTAAAACTTTCGAGATTCTTCACCCTAATCAGGCCTTCCGATTCACCTACCTGATCATCAATATCGAGCTTAAGCCCCCCTAGGTTTTAGATTTTGTGAGGGAGTTAAATTTAATAAGTCTTAGTTCGTCACTTTTTCAATCACAATATTATGATTGGTATAGATACAGATATCGGCGGCGATGCTTAGGCTTTCTCTTACCATTTCCTCTGCGGTAAGATCAGGAGCAAATTTCTTAAGTGCGCGAGCGGCAGACTGGGCATACATACTTCCAGATCCTATGGTTGCGATCTCCAGGTCAGGCTCAATCACATCACCAGTACCAGAGATGATGAGAACGTCTGTAGAATCGGCCACGATCATCATCGCTTCCAGTTTGCTGAGCATACGATCTGTACGCCACTCCTTAGCGAGTTCCACGGCGGCTCTTTTCATATTATTGCCGAAGGCTCCCAGCTTCTCCTCAAACTTCTCCAATAAGGTGAAGGCATCTGCGGTAGAACCTGCAAAACCAGTAACGATTTTGCCACCCTGTAACTTACGCACTTTATTCACGCTACTTTTGGCTATGGTATTGCCCAGGGTTGCCTGGCCATCTGCTCCGATGACCACCTGCCCATTATGTCTTATTGCCACGACGGTGGTGGCTTTTAATTTTTCCATAAGTACTTTCTGTCCTATTATAAATGTCAAAAATCCGCCTTTACTCCCAAGATCCATAAAACCTATAGACCTGGCCAAAGGCTAAACTGTATTCACAAAATCCATACTAAAACAAAAAGTCCTGTCAGGATATTACCAAACAGGACTTTTTGACATATTATTTATAGCATTCTGAATGCTTCTGTAGCTTAGATCAATAATCTAACAGGATCTTCCAACAGGCCTTTGAGGGTTTTTAGGAATGCAGAACCCACGGCTCCGTCCACGACTCTGTGATCACATGAAAGGGTTACTTTCATCACATTGCCTACTTGAAGCTGGCCGTCTTTTACGATGGCTGTTTCTTTGATTCCGCCCACAGCCAGGATACATGCATCCGGTGGATTTACGATAGCGGTAAATTCTTCGATACCGAACATCCCTAGGTTAGAGATGGTGAAGGTATTTCCTTCCCAATCCTTAGGTTGAAGCTCTTTAGACTTGGCTTTACCGCCTAAGGACTTGGCTTCCTGGGAGATTTGAGAAAGTGATTTGCTATCCGCAAAACGGATCACAGGAACTAGCAGACCCTCTTCCACTGCTACGGCCATGCCCACATGGATATGATCATTGTAGCGGATTTTATCGCCTAACCAGCTACTGTTGACCTTAGGATGTTGTCTAAGGGATGCAGCCACGCCTTTGATCACCATATCATTAAAGGAGATTTTTACTGGCGCCACTTCATTCATGCTTTTACGTGCCTCGATCGCCTTATCCATATTGATTTCCATGGTAAGGTAGAAGTGAGGAGCCGTAAATTTACTTTCGGCAAGTCTTTTGGCGATGGTTTTTCTCATTTGAGATACCTTCTCCTCCGTATAAGATTCCTGACCTACAGAAGCTGCAGGGGCAGCTTGAGACTCGGCCGCGGCAGGCTTGGCAGAGGCTGGATCGAAAGTCTCCACATCTCTTTTGATGATTCGTCCACCTTCGCCAGATCCTTTGACCTGAGCGATATCTACTCCTTTATCTTCCGCTAGTTTTTTGGCTAGTGGAGAAGCCTTTACTCTTCCATTTTCAGAGGATGAGGAAGCTGGAGCTTTAGTTTCTTTTGGCTTATCAGCAGGCTTAGATTCTGCTTTAGGCTCTTCTTTTTTCTCTTCCTTGGCAGCAGATTTTTCTTGACCACCAGAGGACTTTTGTCCGTGGGCATCAAGCAATTTCTGGAAATCAGCTCCTTTTTCACCAATGACTGCGATCACCCCGTCGATAGGGACGCTGTCACCTTCAGGAATACCAATATGAAGGAGTACTCCATCTTCGTAAGATTCCAGTTCCATGGTCGCCTTGTCAGTTTCGACTTCAGCAAGTATATCTCCGGATTTTACTTCGTCTCCTTCTTTTTTCAGCCATGAAGCAATAGTGCCCTCCTGCATGGTATCACTCATTTTAGGCATGGTGATCAGGGTAGCATTTACATCAGAGGTATCGATTTCTTCAGTGGATGCTTCCTCTTTCTCTTCTGTCTGCTCTTCCTCTTCTTTCTCCTCCTTTGGCGCCTCATCGGCAGGTTCCTCTTTCTTGGATTCAGTGCTTCCACCGTCTCCATTCACCTCTTTGAGCAAGTCGTCGATGTTTTCGCCTTTTTCACCGATAATAGCAATTACGCCATTAACAGGAACTGCGTCTTTCTCTTCCACACCAATATGCAATAACACCCCTTCATCATAAGACTCCAGCTCCATAGTGGCTTTATCGGTTTCGACTTCCGCCAAGATGTCACCTGCTTTTACATCGTCTCCTACTTTCTTTAACCAAGCTGCGATCACCCCTTCTTCCATGGTGTCGCTCATTTTGGGCATTCTTATTACTTCGGCCATAAGTTTTCTATATCCTATTCAAATTTACGCTAGTCAAAAATAGTTCTTAAAATATCTTTATTCAAATTTAATAATGGTAATTTCAAGATGGAATATCATGAAAACGTTTCGATTAATCAAATAATGCCTTTAGTTCCTTCATCAAAATATTCAGGTTCTCCGATATTATTCAATGGACACCTGCAGACGATCATCCCCGCACTATTCCGGCCAAACATCTCCTTACCCTTTGAAAGAGAAAGAATTAACACGCCCGACGGCGACTTTTTGGACCTTGATTGGCTGAGAAATAATCACCCAAAACTCATCATTCTAAGTCATGGCTTGGAGGGAGATAGTCAGCGTCCTTATATGAAAGGAATGGCCAAACATTTTTTCCAAAATGGTTTCGATGTGCTATGCTGGAACTTCAGAGGATGCAGTGGAAGCATGAATAAGCGCCCGGTATTCTATCATTCGGGAGCCACACACGATCTCCAAACCGTCATCTCCCATGCCGCGGCAGGCTATGATCAGGTAAACCTTATCGGCTTTAGCTTAGGAGGAAACCTCACCTTAAAGTATCTGGGAGAACTCTCCGACCCACTGCCCATCCACCGGGCGGTCGCCATCTCTGTTCCCTTGCACTTGGAATCCAGCTGTCATAAGATAAGCACGGGAGAAAATATCATATACTCCAACCGATTCCTGAAAACGCTCAAGCAAAAAGTCCGGCAAAAGGCGAAACTCTTCCCAGAGCAACTCAATGAAGCTGCGCTGGCCTCGGTAAAGACCCTGCAGGATTTTGATGACGTCTTCACTGGCCCTCTTCATGGTTTCACTGGCGCCAAAGACTACTATGAACAGTGCTCCTCTATCCATTTCCTGTCTAAGATCAAAACCCCGACACTCGTCATTAATGCCTTAAACGACCCTTTCCTGAGCGATCACTGCTTCCCTAAAGCCCTCGCCAGCCAACTCGATAATGTATTTATGGAGTTTCCTGATACAGGTGGTCATGTGGGATTCAGACCACTGAAAAGGAACCAAATTTATTGGTCTGAAAAAAGAGCACTTGAATTTATCACTAGGGATGATTATTTTACACCAAACTAGCTAATAACCATGTGCGAACGATATACATTAGGCGCTTCTAAGGAGCAACTAGAACAACGATTTGGATCCGAAATGCTGGAAAATTTCCATTCCAGGTATAATATAGCCCCGACCCAGTTGCTCCCAGTTATTACATCTGACAGTCCTGCGGGATTTTCGCATTTTTACTGGGGCACCACGCCGGGGTTTGCTAAAAACAAGCCATTGTCTCTAAAGTATATAAATGCTGCTGCGGAAACTGCAGCCACTAAGGCGGCCACCAAATCGGCCTTTATGCGCAGAAGATGTATCATACCTGCCGATGGTTATTATGCCTGGAAAAAAATCGGTAAAAAAACTAAAATTCCACATCGCTTTGTTTTTCCTCCTGATCGCCTGATGAGTTTTGCCGGCTTATGGGAGGAGTATGAAAATGAAAATGGGGAGATCAATCATACTTTTATCATCCTCACGGTCCCTGCCAATCCCTTGCATCGGGATTTTGGCGATACCATGCCTGCCATCCTGGATAAGGGGCAAGAAAAAATATGGTTAGATAAGTATAGCAGTCCCGAACAACTTCAGTCAGTGCTAAGCACCTATTCCGAGGACAAAATGACCACCTACCCTGTCTCACCCAATGTGAATTTTATTACCAACGATTCTGAATACCTCATTCGAAAAACCAGCCCTATGGATCAATTTGGCAATTACACCCTATTTGGTTAATATTTTAAATAATTTTTGGCCAAAGCTGTGTAATTTTACTTTCCAACAGTCCTCACCTTTAGGGCGAGGGCTGGAAGACAATAGCTTTTTTTCAACATCTTAATTAGAATACCATGAATAAATCCAAAATAATCGGTGTGGGACATTATGTTCCTGACCAGGTGGTCACCAATGATGATCTTACCAAAATCATGGAAACAAGTGATGAGTGGATTGTGGAGCGCACCGGCATCCATGAAAGGAGATGGTTTACTCCTGGAAAAGATACTGTCGCTAATATGTCAGCCAAAGCCAGCGTGATGGCCGCCGAAAGGGCAGGCATCACTCTTGACACGGTAGATTTTATTATTTTTGCTACCAGCACACCTGATTATTTTGCCCCTGGCAATGGCGTACTCCTTCAGCGTGAGATAGGCCTGCAAGGAATAGGCGCTTTAGATGTTCGCAATGCCTGCTCCGGATTCATCTATGGCCTCTCGATCGCAGATCAGTTCATCAAAACTGGCATGTACAAAACTATTTTGGTGGTCGGCGCTGAGATCCAATCTTCAGCACTTGATAAGTCCACTGCCGGCAGGGGAAATGCAGTAATCTTCGCAGATGGTGCAGGCGCAGCTATCGTTCAAGCGACCACCGACGCTCAATCTGGCATCCTTTCCTCTCATTTACATGCCGACGGTGACTATGCCGAGGAGCTCTATCTAAAGGATCCAGGCAGCAGCAGGGAAGTCCGCCTGGCTCCAGAAATGGTCAATGATGATAGCTTCAGGATGCAGATGAATGGTAATGTGGTGTTTAAGCATGCCATCGTAAGGTTCAACGAGGTAATTTTGGAGGCCTTACAGGCCAATAATAAAACCGTAGAAGATATCGATCTCCTCGTTCCACATCAAGCCAACTTAAGAATCAGTCAATATATACAGCAGAAACTAGGTCTGCCAGACGAAAAGGTATTTAATAATATAATGCATTATGGGAATACCACCGCTGCGACCATTCCTTTGGCCCTCAGTGAAGCTTGGGAAGAAGGAAGAATCAAGGACGGAGACCTGATTTGCTTGGCAGCCTTTGGAAGCGGATTCGCCTGGGGATCGGTATTATTGAACTGGTAGTGATCCTATGGACAATTCGCTGAACCTAAATATCCTGAACGACGAAGGGCTGTTTCATTCTATCCACCAATTGAGGGAGCAGTTTATCCACGTATTTTCGGATTTGGGCAATAAAATAAACGAGACCAATTTATTCGCTCTTCATGCCGATCAGAAGGGCGTAAAGATAAGTCAGGGTAATGCTCTGCAACATTGCCCCTATCAGGTGTTGGATATTATCAGGGATTTTGACAAGCATTCAGGGTTTAATATTAGGATTATGAACTGGTGGGGCCATGGTCTCTACCTTCTTGTATTTATGGGCCAAAATAATACCCTTAGTCCTCGGCAATACAAAGCCTATCAGGCGGCTTCTTTCGAAATCACCGAGACCGGTTCTCCCTTTGACTATGCCGGGATCATCGGCCAGGGAAGAAAAACTAGTATCCCGGATGCTGAAAATCTCAGCAAGCACCTAACAAAATACCATCATATACAGTTGATTAAGCAGCTATCTTATCCCACTGACACAGCCCAATTATTGGACTTATTGCAGCGGGAATGGTCGATGATTGTCAATATCCATGAGGGAAATTAATCTTTTCTCATGAATAAATGATAATTTAGAACCCTGGTGAAATGCTAACCGTAAACCTATTTTACTGATAATTAGAAGACAATATTCCTAAATATATATGAAATACCTCCTGCTCCTAAGTACCCTATTACTCTCTGTCTCACACGTATTTGGACAGCGTCAATCGGTAAAAATGTACAATAAAGATTCCACCATAGTGGGGATAGGTGTGGTCGAAAATGGCAAGATGGAAGGCCTATGGCAGCTACGGTCTCCCCAGACTAATAAACTCCTGGAAGAAGGCTATCTAAAAGCGGGAAAGAAAGATGGCAGCTGGACTACTTACCATCCCAATGGAGTCAAAAGCAAGGTGGCCGAATACAAAGACAACCAGCTAAACGGAGCCTATCTGCAGTACGATGCTGGCGGGGAACTGATCCAAAAAATCACTTACCAGGACAGCGTAGCCACAGGTGAATACATTGAATTCTATGGCTCCGACTCCCCTGTATATGGATTTAATCTGGGCAAAAGAATAAAAAAAGAAGGTCAATATAAAAATGGCAAGAAAGAGGGGGAATGGCTTTCCTATTATGAAAACAGCCAATTGGCCATAAAAAACGCCTATAAGGAGGACAAACTGGAAGGCCCTTACCTAGAATATTCTGCCGATGGCCAACTCATGATAGAGGTCAATTATAAAAACAATGAACCTCATGGAGTTTTCAAGAGGTATTCCTTCGATAATGTTTTGGAGCAGATCGGAGAATATGACATGGGTACCAAGGTGGGTGAATGGATAACTTACTTTCCAGGCACCAAAATCCTCGCCGCTGAAGAATATTACGATGAGAATGGTAATAAATCAGGAACCTGGAAATACTATTATGAAAATAAAAGAATCGCCCGCACAGAGAAATACGAAAATGATATCCCGATAGGCACTTGGGAGGAATTTTTCTCCAATAAGAACTTAGCAAAAAGAAAAACCTATGAGCTTGGAGCGCCTACTGGCGACTATATAGAAAACCACGAGGACGAATCCCCATCCGTTCGTGGCCAGTATAGCAATGGGATCAAGACTGGTCTGTGGAAAAGCTTCTATGCCGATGGGCAACTTTATTCTATTGGCGAATATAAAAACGGTGTAAAAAGTGGTCTATGGAAATACTTCAATAAAATCGGAATCCTGATAGGAGAAGGAGAATATGAATTGGGCTCTGAGCATGGCCAATGGTTTTATTATTATGATGGTGGCCAGCTTAAGTCCGTAGGAAGCTATTTCTATGGCTTCGAGGACGGCACCTGGGGACTGTTCTACGACAATAAGCAGCTGACCCAAGAGGAAGAATGGAGCAATGGCCGTCTGATGAATATCAGTCAATATAATAATTACGAAGGAACAGACACCTTAGGCAAGGGCACGCTAAAAGATGGAGACGGAAGCCGATACACCTATTATGTCAATGGAAATAAAGAATCTGAAGGCACTTATAATTTTGGCAAACCAGATGGGAAATGGACCTATTATCATGACAATGGCAAAATAGCCTCCTCTGGAATGATGGATGAAGGCAAGCGACAAGGACGTTGGACTTATTTTAATAGATCAGGCAAACTACATGAAATCATCACTTATAAGGATGACGAGATCATTCCTGACAAAATCCCACAAGTGGATTTACCTTTCCAGATGTTTGAATAATCTAGCACCGGAATCATACACCTAGTTTAAGGAAATGATTTCGGTTTTTTTATGCCCTTAAAAATGGTGCTTTCTGCCTAAAGCTTTGGTAGAAAATTCTACCCATTCCTAAAAGTCTGATCCACATAATTTTTTTTTGACTAATTGATCATTTTTTTTATTCTTGCTTTTATCAATTTGAGCGGCTCTATCCTTCAGGAAATCTCCCTTTTAGGCACACGCAATTTTATTATACATAAGCAGGGCAAAAAAAACTTTAAGTCACCTTTAGACCTAAATATCATAAGATTAAGAGGGTAAAAATATAAATTACGACTATTCAGGGGGCAATTGACTTCGGAAAAAAGGCAAAAATCACTATGGCATTGCCTTATATTTATACACAAGCCTAGCGTCAAATCTGGAGGCCAAATAATATTTTACCTAAAACCTCTAAATCTTTTTTAATTTTTTTATAAAAGTATTTTTTAAATTGGGGTATATTTTGTTTATTTGAATACCCTAATAAATAAAGCAACAAATGAATTTAATAGATCCAAAAAAAAATCTAGAAGAAAAAGAAGGAGTAGTTGAAATTAAAAACTACCTGAACAAGATCAAAATCATCAAGAATCTATATACGAATGGCAGCAATACTGCCAGTGAGATATGCAATGAGGTGGGGATCAGTTTACCGACTGTCAATTCCCTCTTGACTGATTTGATTCAAGGTGGCCAGCTAATAAAGCAAGGCCGGGCAGAATCCCAAGGTGGGCGTAAGCCGGACCTTTACCGACTGGGTTCAGATTCTTTCTATGTATTATCATTAGATATCAGTAAGTTTTCGATAAGAGCAGCCATATATGACAGCTCTAATAAGGCCGTGACAGAGACGGGTACGTTTAAGATCACGCTGAATAACGAAAAGAGTACCTTTGACAAGATTTCCGACTTCATGGAAACCTATATGCAGGAGTCCGGAGTAGCCAATGACAAGATCATCGCCATAGGTATGTCCATGCCAGGATTGGTAGATTCCGTAAATGGCATCAACCATACCTATTTAAAGTTTGGCAAGAAGACCTTGGTAGAGAATTTTGAAGGCAGGTTTGACAAGAAAGTCTTTATTGAGAACGATGCCCGAGCGATGACCTTGGCCGAATTTAAGTTCAGTCAGGATCAGAAGTACAATAACGTATTGGGCATCTTTGTGGGCTGGGGCATTGGCCTTGGCATCATCATAGACGGCAAGTTATACCGAGGCGGTGCAGGATTTGCAGGCGAGTTTAGCCACTCTCCTATTTTCGAATCACGGGAGATTTCCTGTACTTGTGGCAAAAAAGGATGCTTGGAAGCGGTGGCCTCAGGCACGGCGATGGTTCGTATGGCGGAAGATGCCATTACTAAGGATACCGATTCTATTCTGAGCAGAATGGCGCGCGAGCGTGGTGAGAATATAGACCCTTCCCTGATCGTGGATGCCGCACTGGCAGGCGACCAAAGAGCTATCACCATCCTATCGGATGTAGGGCTGGACCTCGGAAGAGGAATTTCCATCCTGATCCAATTGCTCAATCCCGACCTGATCATCGTGGGTGGTAGTGTAGCAGAAGCCCAGCAATACCTGATCACGCCAATACAACAAGCATTGAACATCTTCAGCATGGCCAAATCCAGAGAGAAATCCGAGCTTGTCCTTTATAAGTTGGGCAAGGAAGTAGGACTCTTGGGAGGAGTAGCTGTGGTGATAGAAAATATATTTGAAGATATCATTAATTGATCTGAGGCTGCAAGTCTGCATGCTTCGAGGGTCATTTTAAACAGCATCAACGTAAAACCATTTTAATATGCTAAGCAACTATCCTTTATCGGAAGTAGAAAAATGTTTCTTAAAAGAATCAGGTGTCACGGAGATCACTACCAAGATCCCATACCTGATGGTGGACAATTTCCCTAAAATGGGGCTATTGACAGCATGTAGATTCCTCGAGTGGGCAGCAGCAAACCCTGATGGGGTGATCAGCTTACCAACTGGAAAAACTCCTGAATTTTTCATCAAGTGGACCCAGTTCTTACTTGAAAATTGGGATAGCAAAAAAGGCCAGGACATCCGTGCGGAATACGGAATGTCTGACCTTAAAAAACCAGTTCTCAAGGACCTTCATTTTGTTCAAATCGATGAATTCTATCCTATTGCTTCTGAGCAGGCGAATAGTTTCTTTCACTATGTGAACAAATTTTATATTGATGGTTTTGGTTTAGATCCTGCAAAGGCCCTCTTGATCAATTCTGACGACATCACTTTGGCAGAAGGCAAGCACTTCTCCGAAATCTTCCCTACATTGAAGGTGGATCTTTCGCTTAGATTCCGCGAAGCCTCTACTAAGGAGGAGAAACTTCAGCAAGAATCCATTTATCTGATTGACAAATGGTGTGGCGAATACGAGCAAAAAATCCGTGACAAAGGCGGCATTGGTTTCTTCCTTGGGGGAATCGGCCCTGATGGTCACATCGCTTTCAATACCCGGGGAAGTGACTTATACTCCACCACTCGACTAACTGAGACGAATTTTGAAACTCAGGCAGTTGCAGCAGGTGACCTTGGCGGCATAGAAGTTTCTGCCAATAGACTTGTGATCACCATTGGTTTGGAGACGATCGTTTACAATCCTGAAGCAGTAGGCATCATCATCGCTGCCGGAGAAGCTAAAGCACAGATCGTAAAGGACTCTTTGGAGACTACTTTAGACAATATCTATCCAGCTACCGTTCTTCAGAAATTGAAAAACGGCCGTTTTTACCTGACCAAAGGTGCTGCTTCTAAGCTTACCGACAGTGTAAACAGCTACTTCCAAAAAGGAGAGTGGACTCAGGCTAAAACTGAAAAGTCTATCCTGGAGCTCTGCAAAAAACTAGGCAAATATGCCAATAGATTGAAACTTGAGGACCTGAAAAACGATCCTTATACTTCATTGATTCCAAACTTGTCCGAAAACACTGTAAAGCAGGTTATCGACAGCACCATTGCTAAGCTGAACAAGGGAATCGAAAAAGAGGAAGGTGAAGTTTTACTTCACACAGGACCTCACCATGATGATATTTCATTAGGTATCCTTCCTCATATCACCAATCAACTGAGTGAGAAGTCAAATGAGGCTCATTTCTCTGTATTGACCTCTGGCTTTACTGCGGTGACCAACACTTTTGTGATCGACACCTTGCAGTACACCAAAAAACTATTGGACCAGGATCTGATCCAAATGGTGAATTATGAAGATTTCTTCCAGACTGGCTACAAGCTTAAGATGGACAAGGACATCTATCATTACCTTACCAATGTAGCCTCAGAAGAGCCAGACCAAATTAAAAGGGGACTTTGTCACCGAGTGGTAAGAGCTTTGGTGTCTATATTCGAGGTACCAAATAGCCAGAAGCTCCGTGAGACGATCAATGATGTATTAGCCATCTTGAAAAACTCTTATGATGGAGAGAAGAATCCACCAAAAATCCAGAAGCTTAAGGGTATGATCCGTGAGTTTGAGGAAGAATTGGTATGGGCTCACTTTGGAGTGAAAGTAAAGAATGTTCATCACTTGAGACTTGGTTTCTATACTGGTGATATCTTCACCGAGCAGCCGGATAAGAAACGTGATGTGGAACCGATCGTGGAAATGTTCAGAGAAGTGAACCCTACCAAGATCAGCTTGACACTCGATCCGGAAGGAAGTGGCCCTGATACGCACTATAAAGTACTACAGGCTACTGCGGAAGCGGTACGTCAGTGGAGCAAGGAAAAAGACCTTAGTGACCTTCGAATCATAGGCTATAGAAACGTATGGTTCCAGTTCGAAGCATCTGAGTCCAATGTCATCGTCCCAGTATCTCTAGGAGATCTATCGGTGATGGAAGATTCCTTTGCCAACTGCTACCTAAGTCAGGTGAATGCCTCCTTCCCTAGCTATGCACATAATGGTAAATTCAGTACCATCGCTAAGCGTACTTGGGTAAAACAACTTAATGATATCCAGTTGCTTTTAGGAAAAGATTATTTCTACCAACATGATATGGCAAAAGTTAGAGCCAGTCATGGGCTGATATTCTTCAAAGATATGAATGTAGAAGAATTCATCGCTCATGCAAGAGAGCTGGAGAAATCCATCGAAGGAATGATCTAAGCGATCTGCTCCCTATTGCGCCTAACTGTTTATAAGATATCCGAAGGCGTTAAAACTTTCGGATATCTTTGGTTTTTATAAACGAAATAATATGAAAAGAAATCGGCTGATTTTGGGTTTGGACATTGGAGGGACATCTATCAATGCCGGTATAATGAAGGATGGGACTTTGGTAGAAAAAAAGGAGATCCCTACCCCTTCACAGGCTACTCAAGAGGAAATTTTAAATACAATTGCAGAATTTATACGATCGTACTTTACTCATGATATAGATGGTATTGGGATTGGTATTCCCGGGCTTGTAGATTCCAATAAAGGAATCGTATATAACCTGGAAAATATCCCTGCCTTCACCAAGGTGGCATTGAAGGATTACCTCGAAGAGGCCCTCCAAAAGCCCGTATTTATAAATAATGATGCCAATTGCTTTGCATTGGGGGAGTATAGGTTCGGCGGTGCTGACCATCACCAGAATATGGTGGGGATTACCCTTGGTACAGGTATAGGAACGGGCATCATCACCAATGGCGAGCTCTACACAGGCTATATCTGTGGCGCTGGCGAATGGGGTGGAGTGCCGTATAAAGACAGCAATTTTGAAAGTTATTGCAGCAGTAAGTTCTTCCGGAATTTACACCATACCACAGCAAAAAAACTTGCCAGTAAGGCTGCTGAAGGTGATCCTGAAGCATTAAAATTGTTTCATGAATATGGAATGCACATTGGTAACCTGATTAAATACATCCTATTTACCTATGCCCCGGAAGCAATTGTAATTGGTGGCTCTATCCGTAAAGCCTTCCCTTACTTTTCGGAAGGAATGTACGAAGCAGTAAGCACCTTTCCTTATCATTCAATAAGTGAAAACCTCACAATATACACCTCCAAACTGGAAGATTCCGCAATCATGGGAGCTGCAGCATTGGTGGAAGAAGACCGCACACCAGCGGTAAATAGTATCAAATAAGCCTTCCCGGACCTCTGAAATCTCGGGGGGCTTATTTTTTTAACTTTCTCCTTAATCCCCCGCTTCTTACCCTATTCTATTTTTCTTTTTAAGCGAGGATTTAGTAGCCCTGTATCAATTTTCTTTTTGGGAAAACTCATTGCAAATGTTTGCTTTTCCTTTTATATTGATCTACAGTTACCCTGACACATATATCCCCTTATTTATATAAAAATGCTTGACATTTACCCCCGCACCTATTCCTTCCCCACCCTCCTTTTCTGTTTAGTATCGCTTCTTATTCTTCCCATAAACACCATTGCTCAGGAAAAGCCTTTTGGCTTCAGCCCTATCAAAGCCAAAAAAGCAGGAATCAGCTTTAAGAACCAATTGATCGAAGATGCCTCCAATAATATTCTCACCTATGAATATTTCTATAATGGTGGTGGGGTAGCCTTGGGGGATTTGGACAATGATGGATTAGACGAAATCTTCCTAACGGGAAATATGAGTCCAAATGCCTTATACCAAAATCTCGGAGACTTTAAGTTTAAAGATATCAGCAAAAAAGCAGGGATTAGCGGGAAGGATAGCTGGACCACGGGCGTCACCATGGCTGATATTAATGCAGATGGCTACCTGGATATTTATGTGTGCTATTCTGGAAAGGGAGATGCCGATAGCCGGCAAAATGAATTGTACATTAATAATAAAGATCTTACTTTCTCCGAACAAGCAAGTAAGTATGGTCTGAACAGCAACTATAATAGTACCCAAGCCTTATTTTTTGACTATGATCAAGATGGTGATCTGGAAATGTATCTGCTAAACCATAATACAGAAGTCATCACAGAATTTCAATTCGTGGAAGCCAAATCAAAAAAGCATGATCGAGCAGGAGATCAGTTGTTCCGCAATGAAGGTGGCCATTTTGTGGAAGTCACTCAGGAAGCTGGCATTTTCTCCAATTCCCTAGGCTTTGGGCTGGGAATAAGCGCTGCCGATCTTAATGGAGATGGCTTATTGGACCTTTATGTGTCAAACGATTATATAGAGCATGATTACCTCTATCTAAATAATGGAGACGGTACCTTCCAAGAATCCATGAAGGAAAACCTAGGACACATTAGTCATTTCTCCATGGGCCTGGACTTATCAGATATAAACAATGACGGCTACCAGGATATATTCACGCTGGACATGCTGCCAGAGGACAATAAGCGCCAAAAGCTGCTCTATGGACCTGAAAATTACGAGCATTATCATCTGATGCTTCAGGAGGGATTTCATCATCAGAATATGAGGAATATGCTCCAAATCAATAATGGAGATGGCACTTTTAGTGAAGTGGGGCAGCTTGCGGGAGTCTCCAATACCGACTGGAGCTGGTCTTCCCTATTCTTTGATGCCGATAATGATGGACTCAAAGACCTCTTTATTACCAATGGCTATTATAGAGACTATACCAATAGGGATTTTCTTAAATACAAGGGTGACTATTATTTCCAGAAAGCGATCGCTAGAGAAAAAGCAGACACGCTCGATCTTGTCACCAGCATGTCCTCCACCCCACTAAAGAACTATTCATTTCGAAATAAGGGAAACTTAGCTTTTGAGAATAGCTCGGCTCAATGGGGCTTAGATCATCTGGGTTTTTCTAACGGTGCCGCCTATTCCGACCTTAATAATGACGGCCAAATGGACCTCGTCGTCAACAACCTAAATGACTTCCCTTCTATCTATAAAAATTCTGGTGCTCCCGGAAATCATTTCTTAAAAATCAAACTGAAGGGGAGCGGACTCAATACCTCTGGGATAGGGGCGAAAATCACTTTATTTCAGGGCTCCACCTTACAAGAGCAAGTCCAAATGCCCACTCGAGGTTTTCAATCCTCCATGAGCCATATTCTTCATTTTGGCATCCCAAAAAACACCCTGGTGGATTCAGTCACCGTGCTCTGGGCAGATGGAAAAAGCCAAACCCTCGCTCAGCCCAGCCTAGATACCCAGTTGACCATGGACTATTCCTTAGCCACACTTTCCTCTACCCCATCATCTGCACCACAGCCCCCTTTGCTACAAGCTACCGAATCGCCCATTCCTTACCGATATACGGAAAGCCAGGTCAATGACTTTAAAAGACAACCACTCCTTCAAGTGATGCCAAGCTATACGGCTCCGGTATTAGCCAGCAGCATGGCCTTAGAGAAACCAAAATGGGTGTATGCTGGAGGAACAAAAGGGTCTGCCGGAACCTTATATAAGCAGCAGTCCAACGGGGCATTCCTTCCCTCCGATCATTTCAAATCTGACCCTAAACATACTGATTCTGACGCGTTGTTTTTTGATGCGAATGGGGATGATTTGGAAGATTTATATATCGCCAGTGGCGGTTATCATAATTACTCTGGCTACGAAGGGGAATTACAAGATCGATTATATATAAATGATGGCAATGGAGGATATATACTCCAAGATGCAGCGCTACCCGATATGCCAATAAGCACTGCTACGGTGGCGGCGGTAGATTATGATGCTGATGGAGATCAGGATTTATTTGTGGGAGGCAGGATCGTACCCGGGAAGTATCCTCAGCCAGCCCCCAGCTATCTGCTAAGAAATCTAGGCGACGGCACTTTCGAGGACGTCACAGCAGACTATTTACCAGCCCTGGCAGATCTAGGAATGATCACTGATGCCAGCTGGCTGGACCTCAACGAGGATGGTCTGATGGACCTGATCCTGATTGGGGAATGCATGCCCATAAAAATCTTTATCAATAAGGAGGGCCGGGAATTTACCGACCAATCCAATATATGGCTAGACCAAGCATTACATGGCCTGTGGAACACGATGACCACAGCGGATTTTGATCAGGATGGAGACCTCGATCTAGTATTGGGAAATTTAGGAATGAATACTCAGATGAACCCCAGCGAGGAAGAGCCTGTCACCATTTATTATGGGGATTTTGATGGTAACGGTTCTGTGGACCCTATATTGGTGCGTTATATTCAAGGCAAAGCCTATCCCTTTGCGAGCAGAGATGAGCTATTGGATCAGATGTATGGTATGCGAAGTAATTTTACAGATTATGAAAGCTATTCTAATGCAAGCATCACGGACATCTTATCGGAGGAGCAATTAGCTAGCTGCCAGAAATTAAGCATTACACAGGTCAAATCTATTTATCTCGAAAACACCGGCAAGAAGCTTGTCCCTAGGAACCTACCGATAGAAGCCCAGTTTTCTCCGATCTATAGCATTCTAGCCAATGACATCAATGGAGATGGCAATCTGGATCTGGTGCTGGGAGGCAACCAGCATTATACCCGACTGCGAATTGGAGTGATCGATGCCAATTATGGTCAGGTTCTCCTTGGTGATGGTCAGGGAAATTTCCGTTATATATCCCAGCTGGAGTCAGGTCTAAGTCTGAAAGGCGACCTAAAATCCATCCTTCCTCTCCACAGTCAGGGAGAGGATTATCTTCTCTTTGGGATGGGAAACTATGGCATTCAAGCCTATAAATTATCACAAAAACCATGAGACTTTCCCTACTTTATTCTGATAAATTATTTCCATCAAGGCTATTGAAAACCTTCGGCTTGTTGCTGGTTGTACTTTTATCCTGCGGGAAACAAGCATTTTCTCAAAGCGAAAAAGAACAGGTTCAGCTTTATATTGATAACCTGTTTGAGATCACTCAAATCATGGTAAGTGATGTCACTGCTCCTACCGGAGCGGCGAGATTTTATGCTTATAGCACCTTGGGAGCATATATGGCTCTGGATAAACCCGTAAAACTACCTAATAATTTCACTGGCAGTTTTCGCGTTCCACTGATTATCGACAGGCCTGGGAAGGTTGATATAAAAGCTGATTTTGCAGCCTTATACTGTATGCTTCGCATTGGAGAGGCTATAATGCCCTCTGGAAAACGCCTCGAAGCAGCCAAGGGCCGATTGATGGAGCGCTATAGAGTCAACCGCTGGATGAGCAAAAAGGAAATGGTAGCCAGCATATCCTATGCTGAGCAAATTGCCGATCAGGTGATTGCCTATAGCAAAACGGATGGTTATTCTCAGTTAAGTGCACTGCCACGATATTCGCCCTCGGAGCAGGTAGGAACCTGGTATCCCACCCCTCCGGCGTACCTTGGAGCGATTGACCCGGAGTGGCGAACCATACGGCCTTTCTTCCTGAGAGACCTCAGCCAATTTAAGCCAATTCCACCAGCACCCTTTGATATGGACAGCACCAGCAGCTTCTATACCCAAATGATGGAAGTGCACAGTGTTTCCAAAAAATTAACCTCAGAGCAAAGGCTCATCGCTAATTTCTGGGATTGTAACCCTTTTATGGTATCCTATAGCGGTCATATGGCTATTGGGCTAAAAAAAATCAGTCCTGGTGGTCACTGGGTGAGCATCACTGGAATTGCCGCTCTAAAGGCAGGCTTTTCCCTCGCCCAGACCCTGGAGGCACATGCTTTAGTTTCCACTGGCTTGCATGATGCATTCATTAGCTGCTGGGAAGAAAAGTACGATAGTGATCGGATACGTCCCGAGACGGCCATCAATAAATATATCGATAATCAATGGAGGCCGATCCTCCAGACTCCACCCTTCCCTGAATATACCAGTGGACATAGCGTGATCTCGCGAACCAGCGCCGTGTTACTCACTTGGTATTTTGATCAAACTATCAGCTATACAGACAGCTCTGAGGAATACTTTGGCCTGCCCGCCAGAAAGTTTAAATCCTTTCTTCAAGCTTCTGACGAGGCGGCAATCTCGAGATTGTATGGAGGCATCCATTTCCGTGATGCGATCGAAGAAGGTGTCCGCCAAGGTGCCAAAATTGGAGAATTCATTATTGGGCATGTGGATTCAAAGTCTCTTAGTAATAATTAACAGTTTATACATCTATTTGGAATCTATCCGATTCTATTTCAAGATCCAATTGGTTTTTGATTAGACTGTAATAACTCGCTCCTTTAGTACTATTATTTTATCCGCCTTTTTCACTGTGCTTCACCTATGGGCTATAATAATTACTGTTCTATTCTTAAAAAACTCCTGTAAATTCTCATGAATAATTTTCTCATTTTCAGCATCTACTGCTGAGCTTACTTCGTCTAGGATAATTATTTCAGGATCTTTATTTTGCTCTGGCTATCAGTATGCGTTGCATCTGACCTTTGCTAAGTCCCAATCCATTTTCTCCAATTTTAGTCAGCTCTTTTGAGGGAATCTGTCAATAAACTCAGCACTGATAAGATCTCGCCATAGGTCAGGCTTACTATTAAGGAGGATTTATCCTTTGTCCTTAATCTCAGAGTCAGTCATTCATAATACTTCTTGGGAGTTTAATGATAGCTATTTTTCCGCTACCGCTAGTTCCAATAATCAAATGCTATTGATAAAGTGCCTTGCTATGGCCATCTAAAGCGCAGCTACACACATAAATTCCTTTGTTATTCCGCTCTGTCCCTCTCATCTTCATTGCTGAAATTTTTGCTTTTACTTTTAAGGTTGCTGTTGCCAAATCGATAAACGGCGGATAATCTTAGCTGCCTAATATCATAGTAATTTCGGTATTCCTGTCTTAAACCGTCCACGTAACTTACAATCGTTCTTCGATCAGTTTTAAAAATATCAGAAAGCACAAGGCCTAAATGGAGTTGATCCTCCAATAAAACAGCCTTGACACCCAGATCGACAGCACAGCTTTTCGAAATTCTGTCCACACCGGATACCCCTGGCGCGATATACCAAAAATTCAATTCTCCAAGAAATGTCTTCTCTGAATTAAAATAGATCGTATTATCCATCGAAAAGTAAAAGCCCGCTCCTTCCTGCTTATCGATCGTATTTGGCAGCATGGAGGTGACGCGGGAATAGTATAGATCATATTGCAAATAACTCTCAAACCACCTAGCCCTATCAAATGTAAAGGATTGGGAAATGCCTACCATCTGCTCATTCAAAAAATTCCTTCTTATCGTCGCCTGAATGTCTGTTTTAGGATCAATAAGGGTGACCTGCTCACTGCCATTGTTGAGCTTCATTAGATACAGCGATGTGTTCAGGTTGCTCCTATAGAGATGGGACAGCTCTAAGTTATCAATAAAATAAGGCTGAAGAAAAGGGTTCCCTTCTGTATAGGAATAAGGATTAGGATACCAACGGAAAGGGTTCAGGTCCGCATAATCCGGACGGTTTATACGCTTCCCATAATTTATCGACCATACATGGTTTTCATTGGGAGTATAAGTGGCGTAAGCAGTCGGAAACAGTTTATAATAATCATTTTTATTTGTCTTTAGAAGAGTAAGAGAATTTCCCTCAGTCTGGGTAAATTCAAGACGTAAACCTCCTTTAAAGTCCCACTTTTGAAGGGATTTACCCACACTTCCATATATGGTCTGGGTATTTTCTTTATACCTAAACACATTTGACAGATCCGTATCAAGGACATATACATTTTCCTGAAAACGGAAAGCCCCCACCTCACTGTTGTTTTTTATAAATGACAGCTTACTGCCAAATTCAACATCAGCAAATGCTGTAGGCCATTCAAAATCAATCCCGGAAGTGAATGACTCGATATCCTGAAAGGAGGTATTCCTAAATGTCTCCGTTGAGTTCTCTATATAATTACCGCTAGCAAGAAAAACATTAGTGCTATTCACCCTGTCAGACCCATTTCTATGAATAAAATAATCCAAATCAATGGACATGGATTTACCCACGGTGTCAAATTTGGTTTTGAAGTGTCCATTTAACGAATGATAAAATGCTTTTTCATCCGAGTTTCCCAAGGTTCGCAATAAAGAATCCAGTCCACCGGAAGCATTAAACAGGTAGGTTGAGCTCTCTTCATTATTGTCTGGTCTGTTGGTGGATCCAAGGTACTGAATGCCAATAGTGCTTTTTTCGTCCAACTCATAATCTATTCCAGCTCGTCCAGAAACAAATTTTGAAAAATATCTGATTTTCGAAACTCCTTCCCATACTTGGGTACTGTGGTCAATTACACTATTTTCGTTTGCTTCAATGGATCCCAATCTGCTATTTAAATTTGAAAAAAGCGACCACTTATCCTTTTGGTAAGTAAAACCTCCTCCGAGATATCCTGTCGGGTAGGTGTTTTGTCTATAAGAAGATTGGATATTCCCACCGATATAATCTTTTTTTGCTTTTTTTAGTACAATATTGATCAAGCCGCTATTTCCACCAGCTTCGTATTTGGCCGGAGGATTAGTGATCACTTCCACTCTTGATATATCGTTGGATGTCAATGATCGGAGGTAATTTGCTAAATCCTTTCCGGAAAGTGGCGATAGCCGATCGTCTATCATCACTTTGACACTGCTCTTACCTACTATGCTGACCTCATCTCCACTAATCCTAATGCCGGGAGTTTTTTGCAATACATCCAAAGCATCCCCGCCCGATGAAGCGACAATGCTATTTTCCACATTGAATATCAACCTGTCAACTTTCCTTTCCAGCACAGGACCAATTCCCTGTACGGTTACCTGCTCCAGATCACGCGCACTTTCTGTCAAAATAATCCTTCCCAAGTCCCCTTTATTATCCTCGGAAACCTGATAGATTTTATCCTCAAAACCAATATGTCTCGCTATTATCTCCAACGGACCTTCGGCGTTTATCTCAATTTCAAATTTCCCCATCTCATCGGTTACCACCCCAGTAACCATGCTATCACTGCCTACTATATTGACAGAAACCGTTGCATACCCTATCGGGTTATTTCCAGCATCGGTCACCGTCCCTTTATAGATCACTGTTCTTTCATAGGATTGTGAAAATGATAGATGGGATAAAAGAAATAAGGTAAAAATGAATAAACTTTTATAACTCCTCACGTTTTTGCTTTTCGGGAAACAAGAGTCAAATATGCTAGTAATAGCCTTGGAAAAACCACCAGTATTAATAAGCTATTTAATGACCAACCAGCCTCATTGTCATTTTACTCCAAGCAATAAAAGCAAAACAAAATAATGAAAAAAAGTATTTAGCAATTTTAAATTATAAATAAACACAAAATACCAAAAAAAAGTACTTACTAAGGTGCTGAATGTGAATTTTAACCTGTCCAAATAATTATAAGGTATTCAAGATGATGATATAATAAAAAGAAAAGTCTCCTTAGAAATAATTCCTCAGGAGACTTTTTGAAATAATTTCATATCTCATACTTTTCATTTACTAATCCAACGATTACTTCCGCTGGAAGTCATCCTGAACGCGGACGATATCATCTTCATTGGAAGGATTTGCAGGGTCGGTGTGCATCCATATCTCAGCTACGACACCCCAATTATCCATTCCTATCAGGCGATGTCTTTCGCCTTTGGCAAGCTCCACGACCTCTCCTAAGACTAGGGATTTAAGCTCTCCCTCTTCATCGGTTGGGCTGGTAACAATGCCACCTTCTCCACCTACCAATTTCCATATTTCGGCTCTGCGGTGGTGATATTGCCAGGAAAGTCTTTTTTCAGGACCCACAAGTAAAATTTTGGGGCTAAGTTTCTGCTTAAGTTGATCTTCCGAAAAGTCCACACTAGCAAAAAACTGGGATCTAAATTTAGCTATCTGGCTTTCATCAATAACAAAAAAACCACCCCAAGGTCTTTCTCTGTCCTCGGCGGCAACCTGATATTCATTAAAATCCAACCAGTCCTTGATTTGTTTAAAAATTTCTTCTTTGGAAGCGTTCTTTTCTATCTTCATATTGTTCTTCGGTTTAATAGATTGACCCTTAAAATTATGAATTGCCAGACATAAATCCTCATACATTAGATTTAAATTCTAATTATTCAACCTTGTAACCATTCACTCCATAATATACTATATAGAGATAGCATATCAGAGGGACGACAAAGGAAAGCTGAACACTGCCAGAAATATCCGCTACCAATCCCTGAACCAGGGGAACGATGGCTCCACCCACGATCGCCATCACCAATAAGGAGGAAGCTTGACCGGTATATTTACCCAGGCCACGGATGGCAAGAGAAAATATGGTGGGAAACATGATGGAATTAAACAAACCTAAGGCAACAATTGCCCATAAAGCCAGCAGGCCATCGGTAAGTAATCCCACTACCAATAAGGCCATTGCCGTAAGGCCAAATAACCATAAAGTACGGTTAGGGATGAATCTACCAACAAGGATCACCAAGATATTCAAGGCAATAAAAGCTAATGCATATAAGGCCATCTGCAGTTCATATACATATAATATGCTGACAAATGCCAAGATGGCAATGCCCAGAATCAGCCAGAATCGGTTAGAAGGTTTCTTAAAATCCGCTAAGGCTATCGCCCCAAAAAACCTTCCAACCATGGCTCCGCCCCAGAATAGCGCTAAATAATGACTCGCTTCGGCTTCATCCAAGCCCGTGATTTCTGGCAGCCTGGCAAAATTAATCAAATTACTTCCCACTGTCACCTCTCCACCAACATAAGCGAAGATAGCACCTACGCCCAAAAGCAAATGGCGGTGCTTGAGGGCTCCACTATCAGAGACGACGACCTCCTGATCGCCGATTTGAGGTAGCTTAAACATCTTGAAAATAAGAGCTATCACCAATAAGGTCACTGCCAATCCAATATAGGGAAGCTTCACTGCGTCGGCAGAAATCTCAACCTCCCCTATGGTGCCAAATATCAAATACCCACCAATGATGGGTGCAATAGTGGTACCTAGGGAGTTGAAAGCCTGAGTCATATTCAGTCGGCTGGAGGCTCCCGACGGATTCCCAAGAATGGTCACATAGGGATTGGCTGCTATCTGCAGGATCGTGATGCCCGAAGCCAGCACGAACAAGGCAAATAGAAAAAATCCAAAACTCACAAAACTTGCTGCTGGATAGAAAAACAGGCAGCCAATAGCCGCAATTACGAGCCCTATGATAATTCCATTTTTATATCCTATTCGCCCGATAGGGTCCCCTTTGGTAATAGAGATCAGGTAATAAATCAGAGAAATAATAAAGTAAGCCCCAAAGAAGGCAGTCTGAATGAGCATCGCCTGCCAATGCTGCAAGGTAAATACCTGCTGGAGGTGAGGGATAAGGATGTCATTCAGGCAAGTGATAAATCCCCACATGAAGAATAACATGGTCACTAGAAATAAGGGACCAGAATATGACTTCCCTGTGTCAAAGTCAGCATTCGATTGAGGAGCATCCTTGCTCACATTAATTGAGGCCATGGGCGGTGATGATTTGGGGTTAGTATTAGATTAAATCGCTTTTTGGTTGTATTCCCAGCTATAAGCAGCGCCTATTAAGGCAGCTTGCTCTCCTAGCTGAGTTATTGCAATGGGTGTAGAATGGCCATTTTTCAGCAAATATTCTTGCAAACTAGGCATAAACAATCCCTCAGCTTTGGAGATATTCCCGCCAAGTACAATTACTTCCGGCTGATCATTTTTGATAAAGTTGCAGAGAAATTCACCTAAATTCTCACCAAATTCGTGGAAGATATCCTTTGCAAGAGCATCAGTGGCAGACAGGTCTGCTAATGAACGCACATCTTTAATCTTCTTTCCGGCTTTGGCAGAATATTGGTCCCGAAACCATCTGGTGGAAACGTACTCTTCTGCTATGGTCCCTCGAAAGGGGCTACACCATAAGGCCGCATCTTCAGCGAAGTCACCATGGAATCGAGCACTTCCCAATCCAGTGCCTAAGGTAAGGCCTATGGCTTTCTGATAAGGGCGTGCTGCACCTGCGGAAACCTCTCCTTGCAAAAAGCAGGCAGCATCATTTTCGAAATGGATGCAGCAGGTCGAGGTTTGCAATGCCCTGGCAAGTTCCTCCTTGATGTTCATACCATACAAAGAGGCATATTTTCCCTGATCCTTCAGTAAAGAAATCCCCTCTACATAATCAAATGGTCCAGGCATCGCAATGCCTATCTTGCAGATGGAAGGATGATACCCCGGAATATCAGATATGCAGTCGCTCCAAGCCTTTAATATCTCCTCCGCCTTTGCGGTAGAATCTACTTTTCTCCTGATGAGGGTGCCCTCCATCAATGTTTGATTGTGCAAATCCACTACGCCCGCCGTAATATGCGAACCACCTATGTCAACGCCAACTACTTTTTGCTCAGTCATCAAAATTTACAATTAATATAGGGTCAAAAATTAGTCTAAGTCAGTGGAAAGGGAATACGGGAAAGTCTCAGGAGCTATGCCACGACTTTTGTTGGGTGCAGCGCTCATCGTAAAGTCAATCACGGCACCTTTCATTAAACTCTTATGGCTAAGCCAATTATTATCATAGCGCTTACCATTCATTTCCACCGCTTGGATATAGCGATTGTCCGCACTATTATTTGGAGCATTGATGACCACTTTATTTCCATTTTGGAGGCTCAAGGTAGCTTTTTGGAAAAGTGGTGCGCCAATTACATATTGATCCGTACCTGGGCATACAGGGTAAAAACCCAGGGCGGAGAAGATATACCAGGCGGAAGTCTGGCCATTGTCCTCATCACCGCAGTAGCCATCAGGGCCAGGCATATACATCCGATTCATCGTTTCCCGTACCCAATACTGCGTTTTCCAAGGCTCACCCGCAAAGTCGTATAGGTAGATCATATGCTGTATCGGCTGATTACCATGCGCATATTGGCCCATATTGGCGATCTGCATCTCGCGAATTTCGTGGATCACTCCACCATAATAACTGTCGTCAAACACCGGTGGCAAGGAGAACACCTTATCTAGCTGAGCTACAAACTGCTCTCTTCCTCCCATCAGCTCCGATAAGCCTTGGATATCATGGAAGACCGACCAGGTATAATGCCAGCTATTCCCTTCCGTAAAGGCATCGCCCCATTTAAACGGATTGAAAGGGGCCATAAAATTCCCATCCTTATTTTTACCACGCATCAACTTCGTTTCCGGGTCAAATAACTTTTTATAGTTTAAGCTTCTTTGTCTATAATATTCAATTTCTTTTGCGGGTTTATCGAGTGCCTTGGCCAACTGATAGATCGTAAAATCATCGTAGGCATACTCTAAGGTTCTGGCTGCATTTTCATTAATCCCCACGTCATATGGCACATAGCCTAAGTCTTTATAATACTCAGCTCCTGCACGGCCCACGGCGGTAAGTGGCCCAGCATTATTGGCGCCATGAATCAGGGCCTCATATAGTTTTTCGATATCATAATCATAGTCTCCCTCATATTTGAGATAGGCATCTGCCACGACTGAAGCGGAGTTATTCCCCACCATGACATTCCTAAGGCCAGGACTGGCCCACTCGGGAAGCCAGCCACTTTCGTCATAAGCATTGGCAAGCCCCTCCTGCATCTGAGCATTGAGCTCGGGATACATCAGGTTAAGAAATGGAAATAAGGAGCGAAAAGTGTCCCAAAAACCCGTATCTGTAAACATATATCCTGGCAAAACTTCCCCATTATAGGGGCTATAATGCACCACTTCTCCTTGCGCATTATATTCAAAAAACTTCCGTGGGAATAATAAAGAGCGATACAAGCAGCTATAGAAAGTCTCCATCTGATCCTGCGTCCCACCAGAAACTTCAATTCGACCTAGCTCTTCATTCCATGTCTTCCGTCCCAGTTCCTTCAAGGTTTCGAAATCCTGGTCTCCGATTTCCTGAAGATTAATAAAAGCCTGTTCTATACTGATAAAGGAGGAGGCGATTTTAGCATTTATCTGCTCACCACGGCTGGTTTCAAAACCTATAATGGCTCCTACGTGATTGGATTTGGCATGGAGATCCTGCTGGAGAAGGCTGTCCTTAAAGGTATGTGTGAAGCTAAAATCCTTGTCAAACTCAATGACAAAATAATTCTTAAAATTATCCGGCACTCCCCCACTGTTTTTGGTGGTGTATCCAGTGATCACACGATTTTTTGGGTCAATTTCAATAGACGATCCATTATCAAAAGCATCGATTACGATGGAAGACTGCTCGGATTCGGGGAAGGTAAACCTAAACCGGGCGGCCCTTTCGGTGGGAACCAGCTCGGTGGTCACATCATGATCTGCAAGATATACTGAGTAATAATAGGGACTGACCGTTTCGGATTTATGAGAAAACCAGCTGGCTCTATCATCCTGATTAAATACAACTTTTCCAGTCACTGGCATGATAGAAAATTGCCCGTAATCATTCATCCATGGAGACGGCTGGTGAGTTTGCTTGAAACCTCGGATTTTTGTGGCATCGTACATATAAGCCCATCCATCTCCCATCTTACCCGTCTGAGGCGTCCAGAAATTCATCCCCCAAGGCATGGCGATCGCAGGGTAAACATTGCCATTGGAAAGGCTATGATCCGAATCTGTACCCATCAAAGGCCTTACAAAATCAACCGGCTGGTCCACTTTCATGATGAGGTGATCAGACTGAGCCTGGCTTGATAAGTTGCCCACAGTAAAGAGCAGCAACCCTAAAAGAAGCTTTTTCATATTGGATTTTGTTAATTGACACGTAAATAGAGATGAAGCTCAAAGAGAGCAAAGTCATCACAAATAGTCGAGGAAGTAGAAAATACTAGGTTCCACTTTACAAATATATTAGCATAAAGTTAAAAAGCTAAACCCTTTTAGTATTATTTCGAATTTGATTGAAATGCTTTTTTCTCTATTCGAAGCTTTTAGAATTGGCCACTATCCCCCATTTATCATAGGTCCATTTAGGCTAAAGCCTCCTAAGAATCACCAATTTTACCCCTGCTTCAATGTATAAAAGCTTAAGGATCATTTTTATTTCCCTAAAAAAAAGTCCGACCGAGGTATTACTAATAGTTAATAAAAAAAAATCCCATCTACCGAAGCAGATGGGATGGATAAGCGTTAAGGATTAACTACCATATCCTGGATTTTGGACCAGATTAGGGTTAAGTGAAAGCTGTACATATGGAATGGGCAGAAGGTTACGATTAGGGTCGTTGGTGGCTTCATGATCCCACCAGCTTCCCGCTGCAAACTCTCCGAACCGAATCATATCTGAGCGACGCTTGCCTTCAAAAATGAACTCTCTTCCGCGTTCTTCAAGCAGCTCCTCCATGGTAAGGCTAGCCGTGGTATATTGGGCCTGGGCCCAATCCGCTGCCGTATAGGCTCTTATTCGGCACTGATTGACCAGCTGAACAGCCTCAGCGTTGGCTGTCCCTCCGTTTTGACGCATGAGGGCCTCGGCCTTATTGAAATAGATCTCGGTCAAGCGATAAATGACATAATCATTTTCCCAGTAATTTTCCTGATCCTTGGTACCAGATTGGTATTTATTGAATCTGGCTCCGCTGTTTTCATCACCTTCGGTCATACTTCCTTCTCCAGTGGCGCCTTCGCTATTTCTCCGAATGGAATTTACATAGACCAATTGTTGGCCTTCATATTCCTCGGTGGCCATGATAGGCTCATTTGTCCCATATTTAAATTGGGGACCAAAGAGAAACCACTCTTCCTTACGAAGGTCATTTTCACTATAGCTATCAAAGGCTGAGGGAATCACCACAAAGGCATTCCAACCGCTATAGGTTACATTAAGCGCTTCGGCCATATTTCCATACCCAAAATAAAATCCCGACCAGTTGAAGGTGAATCCTCCTTCACGGCTGAAGGCAAATTGAAATATATTTTCTGGAGAAAGGTGATTATCAGGACCAAAAGCCCCACGGATAGTTGGATCCAAAGCCATCGTTCCAGTGAGGCCTCCTCCTTCTCCATTGATCACCTTATCGCTATATTGGATGCATTGGTCCCACATAGCGGTCCCTTTGAATCGCTCAGCATTCAGGTATAGGTCAGAAAGCATGGCATAAGCCGTGGCCTTAGTTATCCTGCCCACCATCGCTTGAGATAGCGGCTCCAACTGTTCCATATTCTGGAGGATTTCTGCCTCCACAAAATCAAATACTTCCGACTGAGGGCTTGTAGAGGGGTTGATGGGCTCCGCTACGGTAGTGACTATCGGCACATTGCCCCAGAGGTCCATGATTTTCAGATAATGAAAAGCACGCAAGACCTTAAGCTCGGCAAATATGGCTTCTTTTTCCTGCTCTGTCATGCCTATTGCCTCAAAATCTATTCCCTCCAAATCACCTAGAACCGAATTTACATAGCCAAGACTTTCCCACATGGACGACCAAGCACTTCTTATTCGAGGCTCTTGCGAGGTCCAGGTATGGTAATGCATCCGAATATGATCACCACCATCATAACCATGTCGCCCCTTTTGAGGCCATGCGACTTGATCGGCAGACATTTCACTTTGATAATAAAAGCCAGCACCGCCGGTGGGGGCTAGCCAGGATTGCATCTTCGTATAGGGTCTTAGTACCCCCTGCATAACCTCAATCTCATTATTATAAAAATTATCCTTCGACAATTCGCTGTATATGGTTTCTTCCAAGTCCATACAGGCAGTTCCCCCGAGAAGTAAGACTGGACTTATCAGGGATGCTATTTTATTTATATATTTTTTCATGATTGTTCTTCTTTAAAATCCAACTTTTAGCCCCAGTGCAAATGACTTTGTTCTAGGATAGAACCCTCTACCGTCTATACCTGTATTAAATCCAACATCCTGTAATTCTGGATCTAAACCTGAATATCCGGTGATGGTCAGAAGGTTTCTGCCTGTTGCATATACCCTTAGATTTCTGAATACCTCGCTGTTTAAGGAGAAGTTATATCCTAAAGTCAGGTTATCAAGCTTGACAAAGCTGCCTTTTTCTAAGTAATAGTCGGAATATTGAGGATCATCATCCAGGTTATTATGTGTGGTAATTGCACTATTCAATAAATTGTTAGGCAACCATCTCTTGTTCCCAAAATAAAGGTCCTTGGTATTCAAAATATCATAACCAAATTTCCCTCTGAAGAACACCGTAAGGTCGAAGTTTTTATAAGTGAAGGTATTATTGATGGAGGCCATGTACTTTGGAACACCATTGCCAATCACCTGCAAATCCTCAGAGCTCATATCTCCGGCTCCGCCAATGCTACCGTCCGCCTTATAAAACTGCCATTTGCCATCTTCAGTAAATCCTGCAAAGCGTTTTCCATAGAAATTACCTACTTCTCCACCTTCTTCTACCCGGATGGCATTCCCGAGGTTACCCGGACTCGGAAGCCCGCCTTCTTCTATCCATGAAACTGTGAAAATATCATTCGATAGTGACTTTATATTGTTCCTTTGAGTATTGGCCGTCACATCCATTCTCCAGGAGAAATCCGCATTCTTGATAATGGTAGAAGTCAGGTAAAGCTCCACGCCTTTATTGGTCAAACTTCCCACATTCGTCAGGAGAGTACTTCTAACAAAAGACGGTTGCTGTGCCGAGTAATCGTATAATAAATCCACCGTTTCCCGGCTGTATAAATCCAATGAACCACCCAGTTTGTTTTGGAAGAGCAAGAAATCAAACCCTAAATTCCACTCTCGCTTTTTCTCCCATCTCAGATCAGGGTTAGGGTTTCTGGAATCCCCATAAGTTTGATAATATATCCCTCCTTGAGGATATACACCACCACCTGATAGGGTTACGATCGAATTGTAATTCCCTATTCCCTGATTACCTGTAACCCCATATCCTAAGCGGACTTTGAGGCTATTAATGGTGGAACTGGTAGATAGGAAGTCCTCTTGCGTAAGCTCCCAACCAGCAGAAATGGCTGGGAAATTACCCCATTTATGGTTATCTCCAAACCGTGATGATCCCTCACGACGTAAGGTGGCCTGGAAGAAGTACTTATCATCGTAAGAATAACTTGCTCGCGCAAAAAAGGCGATCAAGGTATTATCTTCTTTGAAGCTTCCCATTCCAGGTCGTGGCAAATTGGTATTATTAATAGCACTACCCGCACCTAGATTCCAATCCAAAAAGACGTCCGTGGTAAAGCCATTATTATTTACATTAAAAGTCTCCGTAGTAAAATACTGATAACTGTACCCGGCTATTGCATCCAGGGAGTGGACTCCATCAAATACCCTTTTATAATTCACGGTGGATTCAAAAGTATTCGAATAGTTTAGTGAATCAGACTTAGAGGCATAGCCCATCCCCTGATACTGAGAGGTCGGACGATTGGCAAAATCATTCATGGATTGATAATACCGGTCATTGGCATTGGTTCTTAAGTGGGCTCCAAAAGCAGAGACCTTCAAGCCTTCAATTATCTCATAACTCAGCCTAAGATCACCAGAAAAAGTTTGCTGATTACGCTCGTCAATTCTGTTAGCATATCTAGATAGCGGGTTATAATTATTATAAGCCTGAGTTTCTACGAAACTACCGTCAGCATTATAGATGGGAGCGGTAGGATTTCGCTGGATCGCCTGTTCAAAATCGCCAGTGCTTCCGCCAAGTCTATTGGCATCGCTAAAATTCACCGCCAAATTTGAGGCTACCGTTAAGCGATCATTGATGCCTGATTGATTGAAGTTGATTCTTCCACCAAACTGTCGCCTGTTATTCTCCACTGCTATACCTTCGGCTTCATTGAAATAGAAGGAAGCCCGATAGTTTGAGCTTTCTCCTCCACCAGATGCAGAAAAGTTATGGTATTGACTGAGGTTTTGCTTATTGAGCAATAACTCATACAAGTCGGTCTCATAACCCAAATCATTGGAAGGATCGATTAACCCTTGATCTATTAGGCCCTTAAATTCATTGGCGGTCAGGAAATCAGGTTTTTTGTCGACAAATTCTCTTTGGAAATAAGTCGAATAATTAAATACTGCATTTCCGGCCCGGCCTTTTTTGGTGGTAATCAGGATCACCCCGGCATTACCTCGAGTACCATAGATCGCAGCGGCAGATCCATCCTTCAATACGTCGAAAGACTCAATATCATCCTGCTGTAATAGATCCAGGCTTCCTCCTGGCACTCCATCAATTACGATCAGTGGACTGGTGGTCCCTTTGATGGAGGTCAAGCCTCGAAGCTGTATATCGGTATTCCCATTTGGATTGTTTCCTTGGGTTCTGGTGATATTCAGGCCTGCTACTTTCCCTTGGATCAATTCCATGGGAGATCTCACCCCACCCTGGACAAAATCATCCTCATTGACATTGGCTACGGAGGAGGTGATTTCTCGTTTCTTCTGTGAACCATAACCGATTACCACAAACTCCTCTAAAGACTTGGTGTCGGAAGCCAATTCTATAGTGAGCGCAGATTGTGATCCCACGGTGATTTCCTGTGTGGTCATGCCGATAAAGCTGAATATCAACACCGAATTATCTGAGGCTACATCGATGGAAAAATTTCCTTCCAAATCGGTTACAGTCCCATTTGTGGTGCCTTTTTCCAGAATAGAAACACCCGGGATTGGCTCGCCGGAATCATCTCTTACCACGCCTTTGACTTGCTTGGCAAGACGGCTTTTCGCATAAGGCTCAAGGTTGGGGACATGGTTTGGAAGAAAAGTCTCAGCGGTATTCGCAAAGCTCATACCTGTCAGTGCAGTAGAAAAAACAGCCGTTAATAGGCCAGTTCTAACCTGCCGAAAGCTAAAATTGCTGCAGAGGTGACTCCCTCTGACAACTAGTAATTTTTCTTTCATGTAATTTTGGGTTTTAGGTAAAACATACTTCTACTCAATGATGGAAAAAAATCATTTCCAATAAGCAGATCTTCTCAAAGCTAAACCCTTTTAGTAAATTGAAAAATAGAAATATGATCACTAGTAGGAAAGGAGAAATCTATAAACCTCGATCGTTTCAATTGTTATACACATAAAAGTTGTTCGCAATTGTAAAAAAACATTTCATAACAATAATTAGATAATACTATTTTTTCATTTTATAATTAAATTACCTAATACTATAATAATTCATTTCCCAAAAGCTTAAATTCTTGAATATTTAGCAAAAAAGTAAAGAAATGATGATTAGCGTGTATAAACTATAAAATACAAGCCAAAACCAACGCGAATAAGTAGCAATTATTTACATGAGTGGTTGATATCTGTTTTTTAAGGAAATAAAAATTAGTATAAATAACCATAAACTAGTAATAAAAAGTTATTATAAGTACAAATTTTAGCTCTTATAATTATAAAATAGGTCATCAATCCTATTACATTTTCACCAGAAGTACAGGCATAAAATATCAGCAAGGTCTAAGGAAGGCCTTGAAAATAGTAAAATTAACTTAAGAAAAGTGTTGATGGTTCTTAGCCTTTAACCTTTATTTGAGTGGACTCTCTTTCTTTTAATTCGGCATGAAGCACGATCTTCAAGGGTTCTCTTTTTTCTACAGGGGTATTGATCAGACTCAACATAGTCTGGATAAGTTGATTGGCAATTTCCTCCTTGGGCTGGACGATACTAGTGACTGAAGGAGTGCTGAACTTGAAGAATTCATTATCATCAAAAGCGATAACGGCCATATTCGCTGGCACCTTTATCCCCAATTGCTTTATTAGCTGCATGCCGCGCATGGCCAGATAGTTAGTAGCAAAGAAAACAGCGTCCATCTCAGGGGAATCCTCTATGAAAGCCTTCATGGCTTGCTCGGTTTCCTGTGAAGAATATGACTTATAAGGGATCGCCAGCACCTTTGGCTCCATATCATTTTGCTGACACATCTGATGATAAGCCTCTAGTCGATCATGCATTTGAGACTGATCTGAATCGATGGTTATGAAGCCAATATTTTTATTTCCCTGGGCCTGAAAAAGATCCAAGCCCTGCTTAGAGCCCTGGAAATTATCAATCACCACATGACTACAATTGACCTCAGGAAGATAACGATCAAATAGAACCAGGGGATTACGATCACCAGACATCTCCTCTACAAACTCGGATTCCAAGCCGAGAGGTGGAGTCAGGATATAACCGTCCACTTGCAAGTCTTTGAACATGCGGATTAATCCTTTGGTTTTTTCAGCATCATCATTGGTACTCACATAGATGATCTTATACCCCTCTTCATAGGCCTTATCCTCTATCATTTTGGCTATAGTCGCAAAAAATGGATTGGAGATATCCTCCACCATAAAAACAATGATATTGGACTTACCCGTCCGTAGGCTTTTGGCTAATTGGCTTGGCTGATAGCCTATCTCCTTGACATAGGCCTGGACTTTATCGATAAGTTTTTGGCTAATTCTATTTTCCTCAGCCTTTCCGTTCAGGACAAAAGATACGGTAGTGACAGATATATTTAACTCCTTGGCGATCGCCTTGATTGAGTGTCTCTTCTTTTGCATTCTTAATAATTAGTGGTTTGTTTCAGCAATACTAAAGGCTGGTAAAAATATGGTATGAACCAAATATAAACGATTTTGTCCAATAAAATAAGATTTAAAGCCTGCCAAATGGTATTTTTACACCTTTTACAATTAAATAACACCTAACCAGGTGCCTTTTTTGGGCGATTTGGGATCGATTTTAGCCGATATCATCATTTTAAGGTCATTTATTACGCCAATATATAAGTATTGCAATTGCTCATTTTTCTTAAATGGCGATATCACATCAGTCCACTCCTCCCCCGTAAGGGCACTTGATTGATTTCCCTTTCTTTAGATCATTAAATCAGGCAGTATGGAATTCCACCACTATGGCATTGAAATTTTCAGACCCAATCCTTCATAAACACAAAAAGAGGCTATCCAATGGATAACCTCTTAATTTATGGGAAACACCCCTGTTTGCTTTAGTATAAGATAACTATAACAGAGAGAATTTTAGGATTAATTTGCATCCCACCATACAGAATTCACCCAAGTATCACCACCCATATTTGAAATGGCATTTTTTAGGTTATCCGGATTAGTGGATGCTTCAGAACTCGGGTAAGGCTGACGTACCGGAATCATTCCCTGAGAGAAATTACCGCTATAGTCCACCGGGGTCAACACCGGGTATCCGGATCTCTTCCAGTTGTTCCAAGCCTCCACAAAATCAGCCAATAGGCTGGTCGTTGCCCAGATCTGCTCATTTATCATTTTGAGGGATGCCGCTTCAGAACTCGTATCTAGCGGGTTGGTAGCCACAAAGGCAGTTGCATCAGCCGCAGACACCACTCCACCATTGAACTTAGCTATGGTGCTCATCGCAGCGGATAAGCCATCAGCGTAGTGCTGAGCGGAAGTACCGCCTACATTATAACCTCTAATTAAGGCCTCTGCCATCAGGAATTTCACCTCAGCATAAGTCAATATAAAGTTAGGGGCATCTCTATCTCTGTAGATTGCGGTAGGTCTGGAATAGTTTCCAAGTGGTGTCGCATCCGCACCCGTACCGGTGGGTCCCGGATAATTTGGCTCAAGAGACACATCAGTTGATCCACCGTTGAGATCATATCCATTGGGTAATCCCGTCTGCAATGCAGGGGTATTATCGCCCGAGATATTACCATTTCTATTATTTATCAAACCTGCAGGCGGAACTTCTGCCACCACCGCGAGGCGTGGATCGTTATTGGATTTAAGGAAGTCGATCATTGTTTTTGACCAGCGAACCTCATATACATCTCCCACCACATTCAGCGCATTGGCACTAGAGTTAGAATAACCATTGGTTTGATCAGAGGCAAGAACTGCCTCATCAGCAATTGATGCAAATACACCACCAGCAACTGCCTTTTCCACATAGGTTTTGGCGGTTGTTGCATCCGCATCAACGAGCCTCATGGCCATGCGTAACATAAGGGAATATCCGAATTTTTTCCATTTAGTCAGATCGCCAGCATATAGCACATCATTGGTAATGGCATCCTGAGCTGCATTCAGACCGGTAATTGCCGCATCCAAATCTGCCAACATTGCCGGATATAAGGATGACTGTTGGTCATACGTTGGACGAGTGATGCCTTCCGTGGCTTGGAAAGCCTCCGAATAAGGTATATCACCATAAATATCCGTCACATAAGCCAAGGTCAAGACCTTCATAATGGTACCCACATGGTTCAAATTAGGCTTATTCTTAGTAAGTGCCAATTCTTGCATTTGGGACAACTGTGAGGCATTACCATAACCCACATTCCAAGCACTCTGGATATAACTATTAGTACTTCCAGAAACTACATACTTATCACCATTTGAATAGTAATTGGCATTTCCGGTAGAAGTCGAGGCCAGGGCTTGGATCCACATAGACTGGAACAGAATAGCACCTGTATAACCCGTGGTAAGGTTGCTATAGTTTTTCTGAGCTGTAGGCAGGATCAGAGATGGGTCAAATAGAGCACCATCTGCCTTATTGGGATCAGTATTGATCTCCTCAAAGTTGCTATCACAAGCCGACACCACCAGGATCAGCCCTGTAAGGAATAAACTTATATATCTTTTCATATTTAGTTCAATTTAAAGTTCAGGTTAAACCCGTAAGATCTGGTACTTGGTAAGCTGGTACCTTCTATACCTGTATAGTTAATATTAGAGCCAAAGGAAGCCTCTGGGTCTATATTCTCAGCCTTTCTCATCAGGAATGCTAAGTTTCTAGCTACAAAAGAGATGTCAAGTCCTTTAAGAACAGGAGTACTAGCAAACCACTCTGCAGGTAAGGAATACCCAAGCGTAAGCTGTCTAAGTTTAATAAAATCACCATCGACTACACTGGTACTGGTTACGTTATTCGCTAAACCTGCATAATATGCCTCCGCTGAGGCTGTGATTCCATTAGTGGTTACTCCATCTTCTCTTCCCTCAAGGGTAGTCTGGTGCAATCCTCTAGTGCGGGAATAGTACTCAGTGGCGGACAGCACTTTATTTCCAAAGTTATAATCAACTAATACACCCAGGTTAAAACGCTTATAATTGATTTCGTTATTCCATCCTCCATACAAGGTTGGTAATACAGAACCCCAATTCTTCAATTCTCCTTTAAGCGGAACCCCTGACTCATCCACCATGATGCTACCATCACTTGCATATGCATAATCATAAGCTCTTATCTGAGGTCCGGCTTCACCTACCACATAGGCAGTCGTCGCATTTCCTAAAGTCGCTCGGTTTTGACCTAAAGAAACAGGGTTATTATTTAAATCTGTACTCAACACCTCATTTTTCACGCTGGTCAAGTTAAAGGAACTGACCCATGAAATTGCTGAAGTTTGCACAGGAGTACCTGAAACCAATACCTCCAGGCCTTTATTGGAGGTAGATCCAGTCGCAACCAAGGCAGAACTAAAACCTGAAGTAATACTATAATCGGCCCTCATGATTTCATCATGAGAGGTTTTGGTAAAATAAGCCAGATCGAATGTCAACCTATTGTCAAGGAAAGACAAATCCATACCAATTTCAAACTCACTAGTCGTAAACGGCTTCAAGTCCAAATTAGGAAGTGAAGAAGGCGCTGATCCTGAAGGAACATTCAGGTAAGAGTTTTGAGAGCTATAATAAAATTTAGTCTGATAAGCATCAAAAGGCTCTCCACTGGTCACTGCATAGGAAGTTCTCAGTTTACCAAACTCCAAAGCATCCCAATTAATCAACTGATCAAAGACAAAAGCCATCGTCACAGAAGGAGAGAAAATGCTATTATTCGATAGAGGTAAGGTGCTATAGACGTCATAACGGCCAGTGGTCGTCAGAGTCAACAGACTCTTATATCCAAAACCTAATGAATAATATGCAGAGTGAACTTCTCTTTCATCATAAACTAAACTATTATTATTTCTATTAAATAATTCAGTGTTATAAGGAGAGTATAAATAAGGTAATACAAATCTGCTACCATTCAAGCCAATAGATTCATACTTATTTTTCCTCATATTCACCCCGGCGATACCATCTAAATTAAAATCCTCTGAAAGATCAAATTGAGCACCGATAATCCCGTCAATATTCATTTCAGATCGAGAGGACTGCCCCCTGGCACTCAATGCTCCTTGGAGGTTGGCGGTATATGCCAAGCCATAAGGCTCTATATTATTTACCTTATCATTGGAGATATCATTCCCCATGCGTACCAATGCGTATATTTTCTTAGTGAAGTTATACTTGGCGGAAAGGGAAGAAATAGTTCTTGCACGATCCTGGTCATTAATTCCCTTGGCAGTAATAAAGTAAGGATTCGTCACATATATATCATCACTAAACACAGTTTCTGCACCCGTAACCGGATCATAACCTGGAGCAAAGATATTATGATCGATATTAGGAGCTAAGAACATGAAGTTGTTAGGGTTCCTAGGACCATCACTTAGGTTAGGGATATTATCTGCTTTTTGGTCAATATAATTGACCATGGCATTGACAGTAAGCTTATCGGTAATATTCTGGTCCACATTCAGGTTGATGGTGGTCCTGTTTACACTACTGTTTGGCACAATAGAATTGGCTGCCAAATTAGAAAATGATAATCTAAAAGAACCATCATCTCCCAATCCCTTAGATAAGGACACCGAGTTGGTGATATTGGTACCTGTTCTGTAGAAATCGATATAACTTTCATTGGCTGGCGAATAGGCATATTGGTTTCCATCAAAACCTATAACCTGAGAGCCATCCATTTTAGCACCCCAAGCCAATCGACCTGTGGTCTGTGCAGCATCTGCCGTAGTAGGCTTTTGCCCACCTGTACCTTGACCATATACTTTTTGGAAATTAGTATAATCAACTGCCTTTTCGGCCATGAAGTTCATGGTATAGTTCACTCCCCAATCTCCACCTTTTTTACCTTTTTTTGTGGTAATTAAGATAACGCCATTGGAGGCTCTTGAGCCATAAAGGGCAGAAGCAGCCTGGCCTTTAAGGACAGTCATGGATTCGATATCATCAGGACTTAGGTTTCCGATACCATCGCCATTATCACTACCACCCCATTGTCCAGCGGCTCCACGTTGGGTATTATCCATTGGGACACCATTGATCACATAGAGAGGAGAACCTGTTCCACTGATACTTGGCAAACCTCGAAGGGTGACTTTAGCAGTTCCACCTGGACCTGAATTGGTACCTTTCACCACTAATCCGGCCACTCGCCCAGCCAGTGAATTGGCCACGTTGGTTTCTCGAGCCTTATTTAGAGTCTCGCTATTTACTTCGGTAATAGCATATCCTAGCGTTTGCTTATCTTTGGATATACCTAGGGCGGTCACCACCACTTCCCCAAGATCCTCAGCATCCTGAGAGAGGGAAATATTAATGGAAGTTTTGCCCTGTACCGATACTTCCTCGGTGGTGTATCCTATAAAGGAATAAACCAAGGTAGCATTTGAGGGAACATTAGTCAGCGTGTAATTGCCATCTAGATCCGAAGATGTTCCTGTAGTTGTACCTTTAATAAATACATTGACTCCAGGAATTCCCTCACCAGTGTCTGCATCTCTCACGACGCCGGAGACCGACAGCCCTGAGGACGTTTGCGCATTGGCCATCATGGCCAAGCCTCCTGACAACACCATGATAAACATGGCTAGTAGAATTTTTCTCATAAAACATAGGGTTAAAGTTAAACAGGGTACTTATATACTTTCAATTACTCCCAAATACAGTTGAGGCAAAAGGTACAGCACTGAGGGTGAATTCACGCTGCCTCCCCACCTTGCTTGTCATTTGAAAGACCAATCATTATAAACGGATTTTTATCAATTTGAAACACCCATAAGGCATTTAATCGGTATTTCCGCTAATACAATTTAAATATATGCATTTGACTTCAATAACAAAAAAATTGTTTGTTTTTTTATTATACCTCCAACAAAAAATCTATATTTTAGGTAATTCAAACTATAATTAATCGATTTTTTCCATTAATACGCAATCAGTAGGTATAATATTTTTACAAACTAATGATGTGTTTGCCAAAAATACTTCTTAATCCGGCTCTTCTACCCGTGTAAATTTCTAATTCCCAATTACTTATAAGCACTCCGCACTTTTATAAAATTTCTACTCTGTCAAATCACCCTTTAGAGTCTATTAAATCTATTTAGCAAAAAATTACCGCTAGTGAGCGCAGTAAACCTGGTGCAGGTTGGAACAGTTTTAGCTAACTGCTCTAAAACAAACCTATAATTACCCGAAGACGTACCATTCTAATAAGAGATTAGAAACTATAACTAACGACTACAAGTCCATTGATGTAGCCTTAATAGATAAGGAATATCACCCAAAAGTTGTAGTCATCGCTTAAAAAGTTGTAGTCATCGCTTAAAAGCCTGGTTTCAAAATGGGCGATTTCAGCATAAACCAACCAAGCACCCCAAATAAACTTTAAATCACAGCATTATGAACAAGATGAAACTAACAAATTGGTTGGGAGTAAGTTTACTAGCAATAGTAATGACAATAGCCTTGTATCCCTCTACTTCCAAAGCAGAAAACCATAACGGAATTTCTTTTCAGGTATTTTATGACGAACTCTCTCCCTATGGAGATTGGATGCAACATCCACAATATGGGTATATCTGGTTACCTTATGTAAACCAAGGGTTCCATCCATATGGTACAGAAGGCTACTGGGTAATGTCCGAATATGGAAATACTTGGGTGTCCGATTACCAATGGGGATGGGCGGCATTTCATTATGGAAGATGGATGTATGACGACTATTTCGGCTGGGCATGGGTTCCTGGCTATGAATGGGGACCTGCCTGGGTAAATTGGCGATCAGGAGGAGGATACTATGGATGGGCACCATTGGGGCCTGGAATATCCGTAAATATCAGCCTTAACATCCCTAATTCGCATTGGGTATTTGTTCCACAAAGGAGATTCATGCACCGTCATGTGTACCGCTATTATCCCTCCAGAAGAAATGTGGTAAATATCTATCAGCACACTACCATCATTACTAATACCGTCGTCTATAATAATAGAAGATATATTGGAGGACCAGACAGAAGAGAAATTGAGCGCTATACCCGTCATCAGGTTCCTGTTCGGAGAATTAGCCCTTCAAGGGAACCAGGTCGATCAAAGGTAAGCAAATCGTCTTTGGCCGTATATCAGCCTTCTTTACGCCCATCAGGTAATAATAGGAATGACTCGGCCAGGCCTTCCAGAACCATCACTTCCTCCCAGGCGAGGACAAGTAGAAGCAATGCCGTGCGTGGAAGCTCTGGAAGTTCTAATCAAAATGGAACCACCACTAATCCTTACAGACCATCCTCCAGAGAAACCAGAACCTCCCCTGCTACGAATACCAGAGGAAGTGCTGGCAACTCGGGCAATACCAGTCCTCGACAGTCAGATCGGACAGATCAGACAAATCAAGGAGCTAGACCTACCAATTCCCCATCCCGAAATGCCAGCCCAAGCAGCAGTAGGAATGAATCAAATGCAAGCAGAGGTAGCTCATCTACTCCTAGGACATCTGCCACCGAGGCCCCTGCGACGAGGACGCCCAATAGCAGGACTCCATCGAACAGGACTATAAGTACTGGCAGTAGGTCTAACACAGGGACCAGTCCTTCTGTAAGGCAAAACAGTTCTTCGAGCTCTTCCAGGGTAAAAACCACCAGCACGCCAAATAGACAGAGCTCTACAACCCAGCCCTCCAGCAGGACAAAAAGCAGCACCACCAGCTCTCCTCGTAGCAGCACAACTAGCAGCAGGTCAAATGAAAGCAGTTCAGAATCCACTAGCACGAGCAGGAGTAAAAGAGGTAACCAATAATACTTGAAATAAGAAAAAAATCAACAAATTTGGTTTTTTTCACCTATAAACGAACAGAGTGGCCTATTATTTGCTAATAACACTATCAGAATACAAAAGGTATTAAATGTTTGGCAAGACTAAAAGCTGAATACAATTTTGACAAGAAATTCGATTGATTCGATATATAATATTAATGTTAGGTGATAGATTACTGAAAGCATGGCCGGAAGTCTGGTCATGCTTTTTTCCTCTTTCAACTAGCTAAAAAAATTCAATTATAAATCTGGAAAGATCTAAAATAGTGTGAGAAAATACCCAAGCCGAGGAGGCTGGAAATAGATTCTAAAACTCCATTGGTGAGATTAGGTTTTGCTACTAAAAAGTCATCATAATCCACCTTAGCATAGTCCTACACTTGGAATGTTGCTCACAAATTAAATTTTAAATCTTCCTCTTATAAGTATTGAAAACTAAATAAACTCCCTATATTCACGTTTTTAAAGACATAAACTAAATTATCAAACACTATGAGTAGATTCACTGAAGTAAAAGAACTGATTGATTCTCTTGAAGAAGATTTCACCAAGTTTTACGAAAAAGGAAACAAAGCAGCTGGTACTAGAGTTAGAAACGGCATGCAGGCGATCAAAACTTTGGCTCAGGACATCAGAAAAGAAGTTACTGACCGTAAGAATTCAGGAAATTAATTCCTAAAGATCTAAATAAGATTTTAGAAAAACACCATTGGATCGTTCCTATGGTGTTTTTTTATGCCCTTTCCTTTCCTATGGCTTGCTTAGAAGTACTCATTCATTGTATGAGTAAGGCTCGTTTTAATTACTGATTTCTGGTCAAAAACCCCCAGTTCAATTCCCTAGCAAAACATCCTGGTGGATGGGAATTAAGTCCCATATCAATAAATTACCTGATCAGCAGGATCAAAAATTCATATTAACCACTTTCAAAAACCACCTATTTTGGCACTAAATCCTCCATCATTAATTAAAGCCATATATGCCTTATTTTCTAGTATTAGTTGAATTTCGTAATTAAATAGGGAAAATAAATTATCGGGTAATACACCTTCTTATAGTGCAATAATAGAAGAATAAAAAAAAAGGTATGCCGACATAAATCTTTGGAAGATCTCCATCAGCATACCTCAATATACAATCCCTGCCTTTTATAGTGAAAGCCGGAGGGAGTTGACAATTAAAATCTTATAATTTCCTAATTTCAATATTCTTAAACTTCACCATAGATCCATGACCAAGGAAGCCAATATGACCTGATTTATTGAATAAGCCAGGATGATCCTTCCCATCAGGCATACCGTTTTTGGTGGCCTTGCGGATATTACCTTCCAATATTACCTTACCATTCAGGATTACTTTAATATCATCTCCTTTGGCTATCACTTCCTGCTGATTCCACTCCCCTACATTCTTCTGAAAACCCCGCTTGGCAGGAATAATACCATATACTGAGCCATGGTATTGGTACTCCTTAAGGTCGGCATACATAGAAGAAGAATTGTCGAGGATCTGCAGCTCCATGCCCACATAGGCGGCATCGCCCTTGAGTGGAGTCCTGATGCCGAGTCCATTATTGGCTCCAGGACTTAGGAGAAACTCAAATTTAAGGTGAAAATCGGCATACTCCTCCTCTGTGTATAAGTTGCCATTTCCTCCCTTATCCGGACGTATGACCAGCAGCCCATCCTCTACTTGATAGTCCACCTTATTGCCTACCCAGCCATCAAGGTCTTTTCCATTAAAAAGTGAAACAAATTTAGCCTTGGGGACCATCCCTGAGGCAGCTGTTAGCAAAACGATTGAAAAAGCATACAAGCCTATTCGATATAAAAACTCCTTATTTTTCATACTACGCTTATTTTATTTCTATAAAACTACTATAAATCCGATCTCATCCCATTTTTCTGAGTAATATATGGTTTTATCTCACTAAAAAGGCTGGTTACAGGGCCCAAGGAACTGCAACCAGCCTCTGAAATTACAAAAAACACCTATCCAAATCCTTCACTATTATAAGGTGGGGTCAAATGTCCCTCCCCAATCCATATTTTGCTCTAGATTTGGATTTCGATCGATTACTTCTTTTTGAATGGGGAAGAAATAATAGGTGTCTGGTACCACGCTAGTCTGCACTCCAGACCGGGGGACCTGCAAGATAGAATACCTAAAATCCTCCTCTACCAACTCATAGTTGATGGCCATCTGTCTGGCCAGGCTAAGAGGCATATCAGACCCATCCTCATTCACTGTTATAGATTCTACCCCATGCTTGGTCTGTCCATCCAGTCTATCCAGCATCCGCAACCTTCTCAAATCCCAGAATCGATGGCCTTCAAAACACAATTCGATATTTCGCTCTGCCAAAATAGCTTCTCTCATCGTAGCCCTATCAGTTGCCACAATGCCATAATTACCATCCGCTCCCGGCTCTATTCCTGCTCGCTCACGGATACGCTTCAGCAATTCCAAAGCGGTACCCCTATCCCCAGTTTCGTTGGCTGCTTCGGCATAATTAAGCATAAGCTCCGCAAATCTCATCAGCACAAAGTCCACATCATATTGCTGTACTTCCGCCTGAGTGAGCTCCAAGAGGCTATTTTTAAGTATGAAGAACCCGGTATATCGATCCAGATTGGTACTATTAGTCTGAGCGGCAGGATTGATCCCAAAATCATCCAGCTCATGAGCTATGCCTAGCGCTGTATACTGACGCTTATCTGCCTTGCCAGATACAGGATAGGGTTTGCCTGCCCATACGATGGATTTCTCAAATCGTGGATCTCTATTCTTCCAATAATTCTGAAGAAACTCCTCCTCAGACATGGCATATTTGCCCGTAGGGTCATCATAGCGCTTACCGTCCCTCATAGGGAAATCCTGAATGAATTCCCAGGTGGGGGTGGCATTGGCAGGACCACGGCTTTCTGAGCCCGGCCTTACCCCATGGTCCCAGCCTGCGGTTTTATTAGGATAATTATTTATCACTGAAAAAATGATCTCTTTGTTCCCTTCCTCCAGGGCAATTTTGCTATAATCGTCCAATAAATCATGTCCATTGGCCATGAGCGTCTCATAAGCTGCCTTATTGGCGACATAGGCGTCCAGCCAGTAGGGATTGTCCCAGGGCTGAGAGGGGTTAAACTGTGGTGAGGCTTTGTACAGTAATACTTTTGCCTTAAATGCCAAGGCAAAATCTCTGTCAATTTTCCCATGATCTCCGCTGGAGGAGCTGATATGTGCCGGTAATAAGTCGATGGCCTGATCAAGGTCTTCTATCAAGAAATCAAAACATTCTTCCGAAGAATTTCTAGGCACATACAATTCGTCCTCATAGCGATCCTGGGGCACTTTGATATAGGGGACCCCTCCATGGTAAGTGACCATCTCAAAATATCTATAGGCCCGCATAAATAAGGCTTGGCCTAATATTTCTCCTTTGGTATCCTCATCCATCGATCCTAAATTCACATCCTGAATAGCCTGATTGATCAACCGAATGATATTATAATTCCAACTCTTATAATCGGAATTACTGATGGTGATCCTATCTGCATACCATTCGATACCTGCGATCTGCTGACTGGACCTATCCAGCGTCGAATTCCAATTGCCAAACATCTGATAAAGGTTGGCCATATAGGCGGTTGCAAGGTTTTCATCATTCCAGATATCTTCGGGCTTATAGTGCTCAATATCTTCTATGTCCAGCACATCCGAACAAGCACTGAGTCCCAAAATCAAAGCGAGTATATAGATTAAATTTTTCATTGTTTTCTCTGATTTAGAATTTAACATTAAGGCCCAGTGTCAATGATTTCATCAAAGGAAATGAATCATAATTTTTCTGTTCAGGATCATGAAATTCCTTCATATCCGAAATAGAAAAGAGGTTGGTGCCATTAAAGAAAATCTGTGCATTAGCCACGTTGATGGAGGAAAGCCAGGTTTTGGGTAAATTATAGGCTACTGTAAGGTTTTTCAGTCTCATATAAGCACCATTTCTTATCCAAAAGGAGGTTGATCCTGTGCCTGACTCATACCAGTTGTAGCCGATCGGCCGTGGATACTGTGCATCGGGATTCTCAGGGGTCCAGACATCCCCAGCCCAGAGTGGATAGTAAGGTCTGATCGTGCCGCCATGTTGTCTCATACCTTCTCCTTCCTGGTTACTGATGATCCGATCATACATCCCCACACCTTGGAAGTGAGCATTTACGCTAAAATTGCTGTATTCTACATTGAAGCCAAAGCCATAGTTGATACGAGGCGCAGCATTATTTGAAAGTAATTGGAAATCATTACCGTCAATTTTCCCATCCGGACCTTCGCTAAAGCCATCCCCTCTCACATCCTCAAAATACAAACCTCCCAGGTACGGATCTCTACCATATTGCTTCAGACCTGATTCCATCAGCTCATCCAGCTGCTCTTGACTTCTGATTATTCCTATTGCTCTCAGTCCAAAAATCCGATTGTGAGGCTGACCTATTTGTGATTCATTGCTACGATTTCCTCCTTCCTGGAAAATTGGATTTTCATCCAATACATCCCACTGATCACGTGCATAGCCCAGATTTCCATATACTGAATAGTTGATTTGACCTTCTGCTGCCTTATCACGCCACATTAGAGAGAGCTCTCCACCCTTCCACGATCGAGCGGCGTAATTTTCAGGAGCTAGTGCTTGTCCATAATTATCTGGCAGAGTCACAAGTCGGGAGCCCAGGATATTTTTTTCTTTTTTGGTAAATACATCTATACTACCAAAAAGTCGGGTATCCATTAGCTCAAAATCCAAACCTATATTATAGGTGGTGGAAGTGGCCCAGGTCAAATATGGGTTAGGAGTATTGCCGGGAGCTATGCCCCTGTATAAGTCATCTCCAAAGATATATCCCCCATTATTACCATAGGTATCGACATAAGAGAATGGAATGATCTTATCATTATTTAGATCAAGGTCATTGCCTGTGGTACCATAGGAAGCTCGTAGTTTCAGGTCACTCAACCAGCTTTTGGTATTGGCCATAAAGGACTCATCCACAATGCGCCAAGCGGCAGATACAGAAGGAAAGAATCCCCAACGGCTGTCTTTTGGAAATAAAGTATTCCCATCATATCTAAAGGAAAACTCCGCTATATATCGCTCATCAAAATTATAATTGGCTCGCCCAATTAGGGATTTCCTTGCACCAATCTCTTCATAGCCATAGCCATACCTTCTCTCCGCATCTGTAGAATAGACAAAATCCTGATCATAATTAGTCACTGGGTCTTCAGCTTTGGAATAAGCTCCGTAAAGCCCATTTTCTGCCTGCTCATAAACCACCATCGCATTCACTCCATGTTTGCCAAAAGTCCTATCATAATTCAAAAACCAGTCAAATTGGTATCCCCAATAGGTATTGATTTCATAACTTAAGAATTCTTGATTGGAACTGAAGGTAAAGGTGTTCGTCTGGTTAGGATTTGGAGGCGCTGGAATGAAGCGATTGCCATCAGGATCGGCCTGGTTATAGACATAATTTTCCTGAAAAGTCAAAAACTTCTTTCTCATATAATCCTTAGCCAGGTAATTACCAACCACTTTGGTGGTCAAGCCTGGAACTAAATCCCCTAAATCAATATCCAGGGAAAGAATGGTATTCATCTGACGCTTGCGTGTTTTGATATACCGCTCCCCGATGATCTGATCGATTACACTCCATGCCAACCAGCTTCCCATAGGCGTCTGTACAGGATAATCTGTCACATAATCGGCCGGGGTACCATCTCCTTCGAGATAGAAAGGATATACTTTGGGCCAGTTGAAAGTCACACGATACAAATCCGAGACATCATAATCATCATCTCCCGAAAATGGCCAGTAAAACCTGTCGTGATTTTGCTGGGTAGCGGAGACATTTACTCCCAATTTGATTCTTTTAGACACCTGAGCGGTGACATTAGTCCGGAGATTAAACTTCCCATGCTCAAGACTCTTATAGGAGCCTTCTTCATCTCTAAAGCTTAATAAGGAGTAATAGGTGAGTTTATCAGATCCTCCCGTTACACTTAGGGAGTAATTTTGACTCCAGGGATTTTGCCAGATAAAATCATTCACATTATAACTCCGATCGGAAAAATAGGCAAATTCCTCCTCTCCATTTGGAGGGGCGGTACCTCTAAATTCCGCCACACGGTTTTGATAAATTAGCTCATCAGTAGCGGTGGTCTTGTCGGATAGGAGCTCCATGGTGGGGCTAAAAAAAGCATAGGAGGTCTGGAAATTAAAGGTAGGCTTTTGCTCCGTGCCACTCTTGGTGGTCACCAATACGACTCCATTACCAGCTCGGGATCCATAAATGGAAGCCGAAGCTGCATCCTTCAGGAAGCTTATCTGCTCCACTTCGCTTGCCTCTAGTGCATCGAAGGCCTCTTTATCCCTTACAATGCCATCAATAACGTATAATGGATCCCCAAAACTTCCCCGAATCCTTATGGATGAGGTGGCCCCTGACAGCCCCGAAGTTCCTGTAACATTCACCCCTGGGGCTCTACCAGCCAGGGTATTGGATAGGTTATTAGAAGGAATCTGAGTGAGGTTATCGGTTTCCACCGCAGTGATGGCGCCGGTCAAGTTTACTTTCTTCTGCTTACCATACCCTACCACGACAAATTCATCCAGAGATTTGGTATCTTCCTGCAACACCACATCAATGACCGATTTACTGCCAATGGATACTGTTTGGGAAATATAACCTATGAAAGAGAAGGTCAGGGATTGGCCGTCCTGCACGTCCAAAAAGTACCTACCATCCAGATCGGTCACGGTACCATGAGAGCCTCCAGGTACCGTCACTGTCACACCGGGAATAGCCAGCCCGGAGGCATCTGTCACTGTTCCTGTGATTTTCTCCCTATATACCTCCGTTAATTCTACCTTTTCTTTTTCGCCCTTTGGGCCAACATAGATCGTATTATTAATACGTTTGAACTGTAAATTTCCAGTTTTGGAGACCTCCCTGAGTAAGTCTGCAATGGATGAATCTGTAGCGGTCACTTGTAACCTAGGTGCTTTGATTATATCGCCCTGGCGATAACTAAAGCTAAAATCAGTACTTTCCTCTATCGTTTTAAAAACCTCTTCTATGGGCATATTGGAATGCTCCAAATGAATACGTACCTCTTCCAGGCTGACTTGACCCTTGGTCTCTCCAGCTAGCAAAGTGCTTAAGAATATTACTTGAAGCATCATTCCAAAAAAGGCATACTTTCCCACTGTTACGATTATTTTCAGTAACTTTGTTGTCATAATTAAATTTTGTTTTTTAGGTAATACAATTGTCTGAAAAACCTTTGGGATCATTAAATGAGGCTGGACGACCAAATACAGCTTCGTTTGATGATCTTTTGGCCTTATAGTAGTTTATTCATAGGCACTTTCTTATTAGTTTAAATAGTATTAAAATATGATTACTTTTTTATTCTCAATCCTAAAATCAAATCCAAAAGTCAAACTCAAGCCATCCAAGGTCTGATCCAAGGGCAAGCCATCAAATTTGCCCGTAAAGTCACGGGTAGGTGAGATTTTTCTATTCACCTCAAAAGAAACCCCGTACCAATCCTCTAACTTTAAAATCACCTCCTTAAAATCCGCCTTCGCAAAGGCTATGACATTGTCCTTCCAAGCAAACATCTCATCATAACTCAGCTTCATTCTTTTAACTTTAGTAGATCCCCTCGCCACGCGGACGCCCTGCATCGGCAATAAGTCAATTAATTCTGCTGTTTCCCCCGATGCTGTTTTGAAACTCGGATGTACTCCCACCTTTCCTGTCAATACCCCAATAGTGGCATAGCGGCTATCTTTAAAGTCCCTGACCACAAAAGAAGTCCCAAACACCTGGGTACTAGCGGACTGGCTGGTAACAATAAAAGGTTTTAAGGGATCTCTACTCACCTCAAAAAACGCCTCCCCTATCAATTTCACTTCCCTTATACTGTCCGAAAAAGAGGAAGGAAAAATTATAGAAGAATTTGAATTTAGCATTACTGTGGAACCATCAGGTAAACTGAGGGTGAGCTTTTGCCCCTTACTAGTCTGCTTATTTACCCAGCGTATAGGAGTCTGAGCTAATTCGACTTTTTCTTCTTTCTCTAAATTTATCCATATTCCAAAACCCGTAATCAAGGCTAAAAAACAAGCCGCCACCCAAGTTCTACGAATTTTGGCTACCTTATTTTTAGCCTTATAATGGGTGTGCTCTATTATTTTCGAGCGCTGCCCCTCTTTCGCCAATTCATCCTCCAAATCCACTTTAAATTGGATCCTTGCTAGCATCTTCTCAGAATCAATAGGATCAACAGTCTGTTCCTGGTAGTCGTCCAGCCCATCTATAATTTCCTCGGGAGCTGCGTCACTATTGATCCATAGCAAGACAGCGTGAGCCTCCTCGGGACTGCATTTACCCTCAAAAAATCTACGTATAAGATCTGGATTCATTCAGTGATATTCGTTTGTATATAAGTAATACGCCAAAAGATCCTTTACCCCCCAAGCGTTATTAAAAAATTTTAAACATTTATTTTTCTTGAGTCCCATTCTTAGTGAAGTTTTCGAATCTATTAAAAATTCAACCTACTCACTATACCCTAAAACCACCAGTTCTAGCCAGTCCTACCTTTACTAAATCATAGAGCCTAAGCGTTTTGTACCGAAAACCCAGTAGGTGTTCTCGGTAATTTTTGAAATGACCCCATTTTCCTGATACTATATTCCCTAGATCCTGCATATAGGAACCTAAAGTGGAATATAGAAGCTTAACCCTACCCTTGTTGGAGGTGGGAAATAAGGGTAATCGTCCTACACGCCTCCTTTCAAATTATCAGGAAGAATTTTTAACAAATATTAAGAAAATGTTACTTTCATTTTATATATTACTTATCGAAATAACTTTCAATAGTTTATTTTCACCCCCTATTGTTTCAGTAAAATGATAAATACCTCCTTATATGAAATTTCAAAACTTATCGTTTCAGATGACAGGAAGGCCTTTTATCAATTGTACACCATGTTTCATAAGCAGATATTTTCTTTCTGCCTAAATTATGGAATAAATCGCGCAGATGCAGAGGAAATTACTCAAGAGAGCTTTGTCAAATTATGGTGTAATCGCCAAAACATTCAGGTGGACAAATCCATTAAATCTTATTTATTCAAAATTGCCCAAAACCTTATCTTAGACTTTTTAAGGAAAAAAAGTAAGGAAGTGGCACTTGATAAATACCAAATGCAGCTGATGACTCCCAGCAATAGCACGCAGGATACAGTGGAATATAATGAGCTCAGAGACATTATGGAACAAATCCTCGCCAATCTCCCGGAGCGGAGGAGGATGGTATTCGAAATGGCCAGGCTCAAAGGAATGAGTCATAAGGAGATTGCTGAGCGCTTAGGTATCAGCACTAAGACCGTGGAGAATCATCTTTCTCTGGCCACCCAAGGCTTTAAGGAAGTATTAAAAAATGCCAAATTAACCGCATTTATACTCTTCGGGGAACTTATACTTTCTCTAATTTAGTTATTGGCTATATCGGACTATCTGCCCTTATCCTAAGGCAATTAATGGCCTATCCTTCCTTATTAGTTAGCTATTTGGCCCATTTTGGGTTTATACCGCCGAAGGGTACAACCATTCCATGGGCATTTACCGTACCTATTAATATACCGTTAGAATAGAAACCTAAAGTATCAAGAGAAATAATCTCAGCCCAACAATTATGAAAAACTTATTATTAGTATTAGGAGGTCTTATGATGATGATTTCCTCCCCCTCTATAGCGGGAAGCCAGCCTGTCAAAAATGAAACGGCAACCTTTGCCGCCGGATGTTTTTGGTGCGTCGAAGCCCAATTTCTTCAGTTGGAAGGAGTATCCAAGGTCGTGTCCGGTTATATCGGCGGCCATGTAAAAAACCCTACCTATAAGCAGGTAAGCGCAGGTAATACCGGTCACGCAGAAGCGATAGACATTACTTTCGATCCCTCAGTGATCAGTTATGAGGAATTATTGGAGGCCTTCTTTGTGGCTCATGATCCTACACAGCTCAACCGACAGGGAAATGATGTGGGTACCCAATACCGCAGTGCTATCTTTTATCATGACCAGGACCAAAAGGAAAAAGCTGAATTCTATATCAAAAGAATGAATGAAGAAAAGGTATATCCTAAAAACGTGGTCACGGAAGTGGCTCCATATGACACCTTTTATATTGCTGAGGACTACCATCAGAACTATTATAACCTTAACAAAAACCAAGGCTACTGCCAGTATGTGATCAGCCCTAAATTGGAGAAGTTCAAAAAGGTGTTTAAGGAAAAATTAAAAACAAGTAAGTAATTAAGCCTCTAAAAATATGATGACGAAGACGATAATGATTTTTGCTCTGGCAATGACCGGCTTATGGAGCTGCAGCATGGGGCAAAGCAATGTTCAAAAAGAAAATCCCTACTATTCCAAAACGGATACCACTAAACTGAAGGTAACTGATAAAGAATGGAAGGAAATCCTCCCTCCTTTCCTGTACGCTGTGGCAAGGGAGGAAGTCACCGAAAGAGCTTTTACGGGGCAATTTTGGGATAAGGATACCAAAGGCACTTATTACTGCGCCGTATGCGGCAATAAGTTATTTCTTTCAGAAGCAAAATTCGAAAGTGACTGTGGATGGCCTAGTTTCTTCGAAACGGTAAGGAAAAATAGTGTCATTTATAAGGAAGACAATAGCCATGGTATGAAACGAATAGAAGTGGAGTGCGGGCGTTGCGATAGCCACCTTGGGCATATATTCGATGATGGCCCTCCACCCACTCATAAGCGATTCTGCATGAACAGTGTTTCGCTGGACTTTGAACCCTTCGGTGTGGCAAGCAAATAATATCGGTACAGTAAGCTTCTATAGGATAGGGTTCCCCAAGATCTTGCTGTGAGAATAATAATCAAAGTAGGCCTTCCGTCATGCTTTTTCCAAAGTGATGATTACCTTGGAAGAAGCTCCTATACGGTAAGGCTCCGAAAGAGAAACTACCTCTGCTATTGAGAAATCAATCTTGAGACCTAATATTAATAAGGAGACCAACTTTACATTGGTCTCCTTTTTTTTATGGCCTAATTGATAGTGGCGTCCGCCAAAAGCTTGGTGAAACTTATTTTTTAACTGGCATTTTTGCTCCAGTTTCTTCCGTCCAGGTCATCAACTTTTCCAGTAAGGCCGCATCCAAATTAAGGTCCTTATTAATAAGATTTTGTTCCTCTTTTTGGTCTGCCTCAAGGTCAAACAGCTCATCCTGCTGCTGCCCATAATAATGGATCAGCTTATATTTTCCTGATCGAATGATGGAATAAGGCACCACATCCGAACCCCGATAATGAGGGAAATGCCAAAACATATCCCTATCCAAGCTCTGATCAGGATCGCTCATCAAGGCGGTCAGACTTTTGCCATCCACCTTCTCGGCCCCTTGATCCAATCCTGTGATTTCCAGAATGGTGGGCAGCATATCCATAGAAATGATGGGGGTGGCCGATTCGGTGTTTTCAGGGATCATCCCTGGCCATCTCATGATGGTGGGGATCCGAATCCCTCCTTCATAAGGATACCCTTTTTCAGATCTCAATGGAGCATTATTGGTCACTTGACGATTTGGATTCCCCATCAGCCCGCCGTTATCAGAGGTAAAGATCACCAGGGTATTGTGCGCCAGCCCCAGGCTATCCAAAGCATCAAGGATTTTACCCACATTATCGTCCAGGCTCTCCACCATGGCGGCATAGGTCGGATTATTTTGCTTACCCGTGGGAAGTTCCTTGTATTTATCCACCACTTCCTCCTTTCCCATCAGCGGCGTATGCACGGTATAGCTAGCCCAATGGACAAAGAAGGGTTTATCTTTATTATTACTTATAAAATCCACCACCTCATCTCCTTCCCTATCGGTAAGGTACTCGCCTGTTTTGCGTGGTGGCAGATTAGGAATAATATAGTCTGGATTACCGTTGAAAGGTTCGTAAGGGTCAAAATAGCTTGGTGGCTGTCCTAGGTCGCAGCCGCCCTTATTCACATCGAAGCCCTGCTGTTCTGGAAAATGACTCTCCGAGCCCAAGTGCCATTTTCCCACGTGAGCAGTAGCAAAACCCAGTTCCTTCAGGTATTCTGCTATGGTCTTTTGTTCCAAAGGCATGAAGAGGAAGTTCTTGGGCGTTTTGAGAGCCAAGCCTTCATTCTCATCATATCCTTGGGGGTTTCCTCCGTCAGCAGGCAGTACCCCTCCCTGAAATTCGGCTCTTATCCAGTCTGTGATGCCTATGCGTGCCGGGTATTTCCCCGTCAACATGGCGGCACGAGTAGGAGAGCATATGGCTGCCGCAGCATAAGACTGGGTAAACTTCATGCCCTGCCTTGCCAGCTGGTCTATATTCGGAGTTTGATAAAAATCACTCCCAAAAGCCCCCACATCAGCCCATCCAAGATCATCGACATGGATCAGAAGGATATTAGGAGGGCTGGAATTTAGCGCCTCCTTTTTTCCCGATTTGCCACAGCTAGACAGTAGCATCAGGCCAAGCAAGGCTTTGCCTACCAACGTGAAGGCTTTTATCTTATTTATTGATTTCGCTTGAGTCATCTTCAGTTCTCAGTTTGAAAGGCTTAATAGCCCGGGTTTTGTTCCAGGTTAGGATTTGTATCGATCTGCTGAAGGGGAATAGGATAAAGTACCTGATGAGGCTTGGCATTCCAGCCCCTAGAGATGGCGCCATTCACAAACTCTCCATGGCGGATCAGGTCTTCTCTTCGCATACCTTCGCTATAAAACTCCCTTGCTCGCTCTGCCAGGATAAATGCACGCAGCTGATCTGCAGAGCTATATTCCGCCGAACCCACCAAGGAAGCATTTGCTCGCTCTCTCACACTATTGATCAGGTCAAAGACCTCCTGACTGGGGCCATTAAGTTCATTCAGTGCCTCTGCCCTGGCCAAGAGTACATCTGCATAGCGGATAAATACGAGGTCATTGCCATGCGACTCACCAATTCCGTCAGGATCTGGCCAGTATTTGAAGCTCCTTACATTATCCAAAGGCATTCCATTTTCATCTTCCAGCAATTCTATATTCTCTCCTGTGGTGCTGACATAATTGGTAATCAACAAATTCCTCCTTAAGTCTGCTTCCTCAAACGTTTTGTAGAAAGCGGAATAGGTTCTGTACTGAGCCCCATAATTGGCCCAGGAACTTTGGATTGGATAACCTGGAGGAAAGGCATGAGCCATATAGTTATTTTGGTAGCCATCCTGTGGAATACAAGGTGCACGGAATATATACTCCTTATTGGCTTCCCCATCCACGGAGAATAGCTCCTCATAATCATCATATAATGTATAGACTCCCAGGTCCATTATCTCCTGAGCGGTGGCAGCCACATTGTCCCACTGCTTATCATTGAGGTAGATTTTCATCTTGAAACCTAAAGCAGCTCCCTTGGATGCCCTACCGATGAGTTTTTCCTGCACAGGAAGGTTTGCTGTCGCAAAATCCAAATCGTCAAACATATACTTTAGGAAATCCTCCTTGGAGGCTCGCGGAGTGCTCTGCCCGATTTCCTCAATTTCTGCGGGAGTTGCTCCGGCTGGAATCTCTATTATTGGCGTAGGGCCAAATAGATTATAGAGAAAATAATAAGAAGAGGCCCGAATAAATCTCGCCTCTGCCCGGAGAGCATTCAACTCAGATTCACTTGGGCCACTAAGGCCATTGGCCACCAGTAGGACGGTATTAGCACTAGAAATGGCCGAGTACATCTTGTTCCAAACCCCATTGAGGATGGAATTGTTCACAGGCCATGAAAACTGGATGAAAGGTGCTGCCACCCGCTCCAGACCACCACCGGTTTCCCAGGCGATATCAGTGCCGAATTCATTTAGCAAAAAAGCATAATCTCTATGGTTATATGAGATAATTCTCGACCGAGCATAAGCCCCGGTAAGGAGGGCATCTACGCCTGAGGGGTCCTGAAGGAAAGAATCAGGGTCATATTGAGTATATACTTCCTCTTCCAGAAAGCCCATACATCCCGTAAGGGCCACCGCCAGGCCAGATAGTACTACTATTGAGCGATTGATATACTTATTGAAGATCTTCATGAGTCTGTAATTTTAGAATGTAACATTCAGCCCAAATCTTAGGGTCCTGCTGAGTGGATAACTGTTATAATTGACCTTGGAGACACTTCCAGTGCCTGTTGCGCTGGCATCCGGATCAAAGCCCTCAAAATCCGTGATGGTAAATAGATTATCCACCGCCGCATAGGCATTTATATTGCGGAAAATCTTGCTGCCATTCAGCGGGAAGTCATAGCCTAGGGTGATTGTCTTTAGCCTAATATAGGAAGCATCCTTGACCGTCATGGAATTGATAATATAATCTCCTCCATAAGCGGTAGGGTTTACCCCACTTGGGTACTCATTGGTGGGATTCTCAGGAGTCCAACGGTTGATCAGGTATTCCGCAATACGGTTTCTGTACTCATTGGTGGGATACAGCGATTCGGTAACATTCGCATCCAAGGTCTGAATCCCATTGATCCACTGCAGGAATATATCCAGGGTAAAGTGTTTATAGGTAAAGGAATTGCTGAAACCTAGAGAGAAATCCGGAAATGGATCTCCCAATACCACGCGGTCATTTAGGTCGATGACGCCATCCTGGTTTTGATCCTTAAACTTGATATGACCGGGCTTGGCATCAGGCTGAGAGGAATCCGCTATATCGTCATCCAACTGGAAGATCCCTTCCGTTTCGTAGCCATAGAATGAGCGCATTGCCACCCCTTCCCGTACCAACAGATAATTACTAATAAAGGTACCGATCTGTCCGGATACGATTTCAGGGATAAAGTCAGGTAATGCGGTCACTTCATTCTTCAGAACCGAGAAATTCAAGGTGGAATTCCATTTGAATTTATCCTGATCAATATTCACTGAATTCAGCATAAAATCTATCCCTGAATTACGAGCGGATCCGAAGTTGACCAAAATATTGGAAAAGCCCACCACTGCAGGAATAGGTTTGCTGAAAATCTGATCTCTGGTATTCCGCACATAAAAATCCAGGGAGCCGTTTACCCTATCTCCGGCAAATCCGAAATCCAAACCTAAGTTAATTTCCTCAGTAGTCTCCCATTTTAAGTTCGGGTTAGGAAGCCTGGCAGGGACCACTCCTTGGTAGATAGCATCTCCAAAGACTGCTGATCCTCCAGCTATTAGCGTCTGAATAGTACTAAAATTAGGCACTCCCTGATTTCCTAATTGCCCATAACCCAATCTTACTTTGGCGGTGCTAAAGGTATTGGTCAAGCCCTGGAAAAAGGGCTCGTCAGAGATTCTCCATGCAAAAGCTCCTGAAGGGAACACTGCAAACTTATTAGTATCCGAAAAACGTGAAGTCCCATCTGCACGGATGGAAGCCGTGAAAAGATAGCGTCCTTTAAGGTCATAATTGACCCGACCAAGAAAACCGTTAAGTCTATTTCTTGAGCGCGAGCTCTGGACATTGTCTCCCTCATCGCCATCACCACTTTGCAGCAAATCCGCATTGGTCACATCTGACAGGAAGCCTCTGCTACTAGCATCCACCCCCACCGTAAGGAATTCCTCAAAGGTGGACCCTACCAAGACATTCAGGTGATGGTCCTTATTAAATTCCTTATCGTATTTTACCAAAAATTCAGCAAGCCACTGGGTATAATCCGAAGCCTCTCTGGAGCCAATCCCTCCATTACTTAGGCCATTGATGGTATTTCGGTCCCGGTAATTAGAGGTCATCCCCGTGGCATTTGTACCTCCCAATCGCACAGAGCCGATGAGACCCTTGATAGGCTCAAATTCCGTGGTGAAGGTACCATAAAATCGACTATCCAAATTCTCCTGACTCACTCCATTTATTAGCGCCTCAGGATTATCCAAAGCAATGAAGCTATTCAAATAATACCGACCATCCGAATTCAAGCCTGAAGGCAAGGTAGGGTCAAATTGGATCGCAGAATTGATCGGTCCTGCACTTTCATTTGCTGCATTAGAAAATAGAATAGAATTTTGTACCGAGCGGGTGTAATTAACATTGAACTTAAACCTCAAAAACTCCTTAGGTTTAAAGTCCATATTGGCACGCAGGTTAAGCTTTTTGAAATTAGAATTTTTCACTAAGCCATCCTGATTGAAGTAGTTCAAACCGGCATAATAGGTGCTTTTGTCTGAGCCACCAGACATACTGATCTGGTGATTTTGGACTGGTGCATTTTGGTTAAAAATCACATCCTGCCAGTTGGTACCAGCACCCATCTGGGCCACTTCCTCATCTGTATAGATGGGCTGACCGCCACCATCGGCCCTAATGCCATTCAGGGTCTCCATATACTCTCGGCCATTGAGGACATCCACGCGCTTCGCCACCGATTGTATTCCATAATAGGTATTATATTTCAATACCGGATCACCCTTCTTACCCGTCTTGGTGGTGATTAGGACCACGCCGTTTGCGGCGCGAGTACCATAAATCGCCGCAGAGGAAGCATCCTTCAGCACCTCTATGGAGGCGATATCATCAGGTGAAAGGTCTGCAGGATTGATTCCCGGAAGTCCATCCACCACGATCAATGCTGAATTGTCTCCATTGATAGATCCTGCTCCACGAATTTGTATTTTGGTTTGGGCGCCAGGAGCGGAGTTCGGCTGGCTGATGCTCACCCCTGCTGCACGGCCATTCAGCAGCTGAAGGGCATTGGAATTTGCCCCTTGGGTAAAATTCTCCTCGGTTAAGGAAACCACAGATCCGGTAAGGTCGCTTTTCTTTTGGACACCATAGCCCACTACCACGACCTCATTAAGCCCGCTGAGGAGCTCTTCCATTTCAATATTCACAGTGGACTGATTGCCCACTGTGATTTTCACGGTTTTATATCCCACAAAGGAAAACTCCAAAACAGTGGCATCATCCGGAACGGTCAAGCTGTACTTGCCGTCAATATCGGTCACGGTGCCTTTGGTGGTACCTTCCACCCGAACGTTTACCCCTGGGATTCCCATGGGCTCCGCTTCCGAGGTAACCTGTCCTGATACCTTTTTTTCGATTATAGCTTCAGAAACAAGCGCCGCTTTCACCTCAGGATTTACCTGCTCCCCACGCGGAAGGATCACGATGCTGTTTTTTACTCTTTCGTAAGTCAGGTCTGTTTCTCCAAGTAGGATCTCAAGCGTATTTTCCAAGGTTCGCTTTTCTTCGCTCAGGCTAAGACTAGCATATTTCGCTATATGTGCAGAGCGATAGGAAAACGTATAAGGCGTCTCCCCTTCTATTTTCTGAAGTGCTTCCTCCAGCGATTGGTCCTGTAGACCGAGGGTTATATACACCTTATTCAGCTGAGGAAGAAGATCATTCGTGTACGCCTGCACATAGGCTGTAAATGGGCTTATTAGCAGGAATAAAATGATTACTTTCTTCCAAATTTGGTTTGGCTGAAAGCCGGGCTCTCTTTTCCTTGGGGGACCCCAAGCCAATGGTTCTTGTAAAATCTGTTTCATTTTTTTTGAGTTTATTTATTTATGTTAATTATTAGCTTATAAAATCATTTTCCTTAATGAATACCACATGGGTGGAAATGCAGCTTGCTTTTTACGAAGACCTTTCTTCCCCTTCTATATTATTGGCATCAATAGGAATGCTTGTTTATTTTTTTGGTACGATCACTCGCCCATTCCCTAGTACTGATTTTCATCATAGGTTAGCTTATTTGCAAAGGGTACCATCGATTATGATTGTTTGATTGACAATGATAAAATCAGCTCCTGTGACCCGCCCCAGCACATCAAGTACATGATCCAGGGATTCATTGGCTTTGAATTTTGAAGTAAAGCGACAAGTTTTGATTTGGTCATGCTTAAACTCCACTTCCATTCCATAGAAATTTTCCAAAATCCAAGCGGCTTCCTCCAAGCTCACTCCTTCAAAAACAAGCCAACCGTTCTTCCAAGCACTCAGGGCGGTGGCATTTACGGTGGCTCGCTCGAGCTCACCTGAGGAGACATCCATAGATACTTGTTGGTTTTTGGTGATATATACCGGCTCACGCTCCTCCATGGCCACAGCTACTTTTCCCGTACTCACGGTCACCTTCACTTTTGGATCCTGCCTATACGATCGCACATTGAAAGAGGTCCCCAAAACCTGGGTGCTTACCTTGCCTGTCCATACACTGAAGGGGCTCTCTTCATTTCTAAGCACCTCAAAAAATGCCTCGCCTTCTAGCCTCACTGTTCGATTATGAAAACTCTCAGGGTAAGAAATGCTGGTCCCCGCATTGAGCCACACTTTTGATCCATCAGGCAGCTCTATCTCCTGCACCTCTCCGAGCCCCGCAGATTGACTTAGCCAATTTTCAGCCTCAGGAGAATTGTGATTTCCGCCCAGCCAATAAGCCATGGCCAGGCCACCCAGCACAAGCACTGCCGCCCAAGGCAACAGTCTTCTGAACTTGTTTTGTGGCTTTGGCCGATATACGGATAGAGAATTTTTCTTTTCCTGAATTCGTGCAAAAAGATCCTCCTCCTGGTAGGAAGTTTTCCCTGAATTCTTTGTCCTGCTCCACAGGTCCTCCAGCAAATGACCATAAGCCTCTGGCTTCGTATCCAATTGCTCCAATAAGTCAAAAAGCTGCCTTGCTTCTGCCTTTGTGGCCTTTCCTTCAGAATATTTGTGGAATAAATCCTTAATTAGTTGTTCCTGGTCCAATGTCTTCGTCTTGCTTTTATATAGGTATGTCGAACCTAAGCAGGCAATAGGACTAGTGCAGGTGAAAAAAATCAGCTATTTATTTCGTAATAAAATCCCCTAGGCATAGAAATCTAAAAATCTAAGGTGATAATTGCTGTTGTTTTAAAACTCAGAAGTTAGTAGATAAGATAGAAATATCCTCCTATACCTCCGAACACCCAGGGAAAACCATGGTATGGGAATAGCTGATCTTAAAGCTAATACACGCAGTATAGCCCACAATCTACCAATCACGAAGGGTCGCTAAAATCAATAAAAACAGTAAAATCAGGGGTTTATCGAGGACATTCCTCAGATTTTCTAAGGCCTTTACCATATGATTTCTCACTGTATTTTTGGAGATATTCATATGTTCTGCTATTTCCTCATAGCTAAGTCCTTGTTCTCTACTTAATTCAAAAATTATTTTTTGCTGAGGAGAAAGCACTTCCTTCAAGTTATTTAAAAAGCCCTTTTCTTCAAATTCAAAGTCTGGATGACTTATAGAGCAGTATTGATGGATGATTTTTTCTTTGAGTCTATGGTTTGAATTTATCTTTCTAATATAATCGATGGACTTTCTTTTGACAATCGTAAATAAATACCCATCGAAATTATCAATTTTCGTCAGGCGAATTCTTTCCTGCCAGAGGCCTATAAACACCTCCTGCACCATATCCTCTGCTAGGTCTGGATCCTTCAGAAGTGAATTAGCATACTGATATACCTTTAAATGATAGTCTGAAAACAAACATTTAAATGCAGCTTCATTCCCTAAAGCGACCGCTGATAAAAGCTCCTGAGTGTATGTCAAATTCGAAAGCCCCATGCTTTCACGTTTAGATTCTAGTTATTTATAAATACAATAAACGGCTTTAGCATAAATATTAAAAGGATTAGAAAAACTAATTCACCAATACTTCATCTACAAATACCCAGGCCTTATCTCCTGCTCCCCTATGCCAGGCAGGAACATTCGTCACAGGAAACACCTTCAATCTTAATTTTTCATACCTACCTTTTGGGAGTTCATACCGTAGTTGCACCAACCTGTTGGGCTGTGATGAGCTGGGAACATCAAAAGTTTCCTGAGCCAGGTCTGTCCACTGGCTAGAGCCTGCTTTTTGACCTTGGATGGTGATCCTTTTAGGAGGGAAAATATGCGCTTCCTCATGGTACATCATGCTTATCGCCAATAGTGACAGCTCCTCACCGGAAGGTGTGATTTCCAGATCCAAGGGTTGGTCCTTAAACCCAAGCCAAGCTCCGGAGGCATAATTCACATCTCCCTTTTCTCCATCCATTAAGGTTTCGGTTCCTTTGCCTTGGTAATTACCAGAAGGGCTCGTGTTTAGGTTCATCCTGACAGTTTCATCAGATTTCCTATAGAAGCTTACGGTCTGGGGTAAGCTTGCTTCCCATCCATCCGCATAAGCCACCGCCTGCAGCTCACAGGTTTGATCGACAGTGATAGGCTCAGTATACCAATTACCATTAAGGCTATCAGGGGCATTTCCATCTAGGGTATATTTTATCTTTACAGTCCCAATTGGGTGTTTGAGGGTTACTTTTTCGGTTTTGTCAAATAGCACATGATCATACTTCACCTGTGGGGCATTGAGCTGATAGGTTTCCCCTCCACCCAGGAATCCCCATTCGATTACCACCTGATTGGATTTGAGCTTACTTTCCTCAAAATCCCCAGCGTCCAATCCCGTTTGCCACAGACTCACAAAATCCAGCTGGCCCATAGTCTCTAAAGTAGGAATAATCTCGGCAGAAAGTGTGTTACCTGCTAGCATCAGCCGCTGAAGGTTAGGCAGTTTGGCGATAGCCGCCAATTGCTCCACACTTACTCCTGTAAAATTCAAATTCAACTCTTCAATTTTATCAAAGCCATCCAGCCAATCAAGGCCTACCTCCGCCAAGGGCATGCGAGCCATATTGACACTGACCACCTGATGCCTTACCTTATTGAGCTCAGCTAGAGATGCAGGGGCAAAGGCGGCAGTTCCATAGTAATTCACTTCCAAGGCTGGAGAACCTGGATACAGAGGTCTTACCCTTCGATAATAATTATTTAGGGATTCGATGAGCTCCTCATCCGCAGGCTCAAAGTCATAGGTAGTAGTTTCAGTGAACAAAGATGCGGCGAGGGTATGCCAGGGACTTTCGGCCTCCATGGTGGCGAGTTTCCCTTCCACCGGGGCTCCATCTTCCACCCATAGTTTGAGGATGGCAAGCTCATCCTGTGTAAGCTGCACCTTGCCCTTGGGCGGCATATGCTTTTTTTCGTCCATGGGAAGATCAAGACGCTCCACTAATAGAGATTGCTGCCATGCAGCGCTGTCAAATAAGGCGCCTGATTTTCCACCCGCTTGGATAAAATTTATTTCATCCAAGCGCAGATCTCCCTTACTTTTGCTGGCTTGGTGACAGTTGACACATTTCTTATCCAAAATAGGCTTCACCACATGATCAAATACTAGGGCTTCCTCCAGAGGAACCTGGTCCTGCTGGCCAGCATTCAGCGGCTCCATGAGGAAATCACTGCCATGTGTCAGGTTAGCACCCCAATGTCCTGCAGCCAATAGCGTAATAGCCAATGCTGAAGCAATAATTTTAGGGCTGTATCCACTGATATTGCGTAAGAAATACAATAATAAAGTAGCTACAAATACCGCCACTCCCAGCCATTTATGGATTTCCAGGTCGTTCCCCTCATAGCCTTCTTCCATGCTTAGCATCCATCCACTCAGCACGGTGATCCCGGCAAAGAAAGCAGCTATTAATAAGAATATACGGGTAAACTGCTTCTGGTTATTTTCCGGGAGAATCCCGGGAATAAGTACAAAAATAATGGCCAGCAATAAGAGTACTATAGGAAAATGCAGCAGCAAGGGATGACTTCGGCCCAAAACCTGAAGCACTGCAGGAACTACCAAGCCTTGGCCGCCAATAATAAAAATCAATAGCAATCCTGCAAAAACGATCAACAGGTTTTCTAAGCCACTGATCCATTTATTCATATTATTCATATATATACTTTCAACTAGCAGAAATAGGGAAAAGAATTATGGGCATGGGCGCCTTATACCAGGACACTTTTGATCACAGCACCATGGACATCCGTCAATCTATACCTTCTTCCGAGGTGTTTATAGGTTAGTTTTTCATGGTCTATGCCCATCAAATGGAGCATGGTAGCCTGAAAATCATGCACATGCATAGGATCTTTGACGATATTATAGCCAAATTCGTCCGTTTCGCCATAGACCATCCCTGATTTCACGCCGCCGCCGGCCATCCAGACGGAGAATGCTCTGGGGTGGTGATCCCGGCCATAATTATCCACCGACATCTTGCCTTGACAATAATTGGTACGGCCAAATTCCCCGCCCCAAATCACTAATGTTTCATCCAATAAGCCTCGTTGTTTCAGATCAGAAATCAAAGCAGCAGAAGCTTGATCCACATCCTTGGCCTGGCCGGCCATCTCTATGGGTAGATTACCATGCTGATCCCAGCCTTGATGATACAGCTGTACAAAGCGCACTCCACTTTCCGATAGCTTCCTGGCCAGGAGACAATTGGCCGCATAGGTTCCAGGGACTAGGCAGTCGGGACCATACATTTTGATGATGCTATCTGGCTCATTGGATACATCCGTCACCTCTGGCACGGCGGTTTGCATCCTAAAGGCCATCTCATATTGTTGGATTTTAGCCTGGATTTCAGGATCACCAAATTTCTCATAAGACATATGGTTGAGGGTGGCGATCTTGTCCAGCATCCTCCTTCGATCGTCTCTCTTGAGCCCCTCAGGATCTCCAAGATATAGAACTGGGTCTTCGGAATTGGAGAACTGCACCCCTTGATGGACGGCATCCAGGAATCCATTAGACCATAATTTTGAATATACCCCCTGGCCATTACCTTTACCACGGCTAAGAAGCACGCAGAAGGCTGGCAGATTGTTATTTTCACTGCCCAGCCCATAGCTCAGCCAAGAACCCATGCTGGGACGATTGCCCACCTGAGCTCCGGTCTGAAAGAAGGTAAGCGCGGGGTCATGATTAATCGCTTCGGTATGCATGGACTTCACGATACAGATATCATCGACTATTTTGGCGGTATGCGGAAATAGCGAACTTATCCATGCCCGGGATTCACCATATTGCTGAAAATCAAAATAGGAGCCTACCAAAGGGAAGGTGCTCTGTCCGGCGGTCATTCCTGTCAATCGTTGGCCCTTTCGAATGCTTTCCGGCAGGTCTTCACCTATGCGTTTATTCAGCATAGGTTTATAGTCAAACGATTCCAACTGGCTAGGAGCACCATTTTGGAAGAGGTAGATCACCCTTTTTGCCTTGGGAGCAAAATGAGGCAATGCAGCCATCAGTTCCTCCTCCGAAGAGCTACCCGAAAACAGGTCAGGAATCAGCAAGGATCCTAAAGCCATGCCTCCAAGGCCCAAACTTGCTCGTGAGAGAAATTTACGCCGATTTTTATTCAGCCCATGCTCTAATATTTCCTTTTCCATATCAAATTTTCGTAATCGTTTCTTCCAAATTATATAGTGCGACAATCACCTGAGTGAGTGCTGCGGTATGTGCATCGAGCTCTGCGGCTTCCAGCTGTTTTCCGGCGACTTTCATGCTCAGCATTATCTTCTCCGGATCTTTGTCGAATCTTGTCTTTTCTTCCTGATAATATTCCGTCAGGACTTCCATCTCTTCCTCTGTAGCTGCACGACACACAATTTTCTTAAACACATTTTCTATCCCTTCTTCCGCTGACTCATTGGAAGAAAGAAGTGCCAATTTGCTGGCTGCTTCCAATATAAATGGATCATTAAGCATGACCAGCGCTTGCAGCGGGGTATTTGTCCTGCCGCGCGTCACCTCACATCGATCACGATTACTCGCATCAAAGATGATCATCTTCGGAGGGGGAACCGTAAGCTTAATGAAATGGTATAGTCCTCTACGGTATAATTTCTCCTCAGTATCCTGCACATACTTGGCAAGACTTCCTCTTCCAGAAGTGGCAGATTCCCATAATCCATCCGGTTGGTAAGGCTTAATGCTTGGCCCTCCGATTTCAGGATTGATCAGTCCGCTGCTCGCGATGATTAAATCTTGGATATTCTCAGCGGTCATCCGCAGTCGTGGCGCCCGGGCGAGATATAAGTTTGCAGGGTCTTTAGCCATTTTTTCCTCGGTCACCTCTGAACTTTGGCGGTAGGTAGCAGAAAGGTAAATCTGTTTTAAGAGTCGCTTGATATCCCAGCCGTTTTCTCTGAAGTCCACGGCCAACCAATCCAGCAGCTGTGGGTGAGTGGGTAAATCCCCCTGCATCCCAAAATCGCCAGCGCTTCCTACAATTCCCTGGCCGAAGGTCTCCTGCCACAGTAAATTGACAAATACCCTTGAGGTCAGGGGGTTCTCTGCGTCCGTAGCCCACTGAGCAAGCCCAAGGCGGTTTTTGGGTAAATCCTCTCTGAAAGCCATCACTGATTCCGGCGTATTGGGGCTCACCTTCTTTCCTGGGGCATCATAGACGCCACGCTCCAGAAGGTACGTTTGGCGAAGGGTATCCAGCTCCTCCATCACCGACACCATGATGGTGGTGGTATCTTTATGATTCAGGTAGCTTAACACGCCCTCAGGGTTAAAGTCTTCCTGCTCTATCCATAATATTGGCGTCTTGGCAGGCTTACTTCGGGAGACATCTCCTTCAAAGCCCTTCTCCGGAGTATTATTAAAAAATGCATAAAGCTGAAAATAATTTTCCTGCGAGAATGGGTCATATTTATGATCATGACACTGAGCACATTCCATGGTGATCCCAAGTATGCCTTTGGAGAAGGTATTGGTCTTGTCTAAGACATATTCCACCCTATACTCCTCATGGATCACGCCACCCTCCTCAGTATATTTATGATTTCTATTGAATGCCGTGGCTAATATCTGCTCCTTGGTAGGATTAGGTAATAAATCACCTGCCAGCTGCCAGGTGATAAACTGATCATAGGGCATATTATTATTAAAGGCATGAATGACCCAATCGCGGTAAGGCCACTGGGTACGGTATTCATCATCCTGGTAGCCATAGCTATCCGAATACCTGGAGATATCCATCCAGAGCACCGCCAGCTTTTCCCCAAAAGCAGGTGAGGCTAAAAGCTCATCGACAAGGTCCTCATAAGCCACCTCATCCATATCGCTGTATTTCTCCACCAATTCCGGTGCTGGAGGAAGCCCAGTAATGTCTAGCGCCAACCTCTTAACCAAGGCGGAAGATTCGGCCTCCTCTGATGGGGATAAGCCTTCTGCCTCCATTCTGGCAAGGGTAAATCGGTCTATTTCATTTTTTTCCCAGGAGGTTTGCTCGGGAAGGGCGGCCTTCTGTGGCGCTACAAAAGCCCAGTGAGGCTCATATTTTGCACCCTGCTTGATCCACTGCTCGATAGTGGCTATTTCCTCAGCGCTCAACTTAAGATTGGAAGCTGGGGGAGGCATCTGCTCAGCAGGATCCTCTGACACGATTTTTTGGTAAGCAATAGACTTCTTTGGATCTCCAGGAACGATGACATGGTCTGAAGGGCTGTCCTTAAGAGCAGCATAAGCTCCTTCTTCGGTGTCCAGTCGTAAGCCAGCTTCACGCTTATTCGCATCAGGTCCATGACAGGCAAAACATTTGTCTGATAAAATTGGCCTAATATGAAAATTATAGCTGACCTGATCTCCCGACTTTAGCTGAGTCGAGGATTCATTGGAGGAATTTTCTCCACAAGAGGAAATTAGCAAAATAGCCATTCCCACCAAGGAGAGTACTTTGAGGCGTTGAATCATCTAGGGGAATTTTTGGGTTTGAAGCAATTTAGCCAAATAAGATGCAATTCACAAAAAATTCGACTAATAAAACAAGTATCTGCAAAAATATTATTTACGCAAACATTCGTTTGCTGTATCGATTTACTTCAAAAACGTCCATTTGGCCTATTTCGACTCGAAATATAAGTAATTTATACGCTATCCTTCCACCCATTATTCACCCCCAAAGGTTGGCCATTTTAACAGCTAATCTATTAAACTATGACTCCTCCATCCTCAAATCCCTCCGTTAAATTGGATCCAATCTCATGGGCACAACATCCTTCATGTGAAGAGAAGAGAAGGAAGTTCATTTATTAGTTTGCCAAGGCTCAATCCTCCGAAAAAGAACAGTTTGCAGTAAGGTAAATATCATCTATTATTGTCAGAAAACACCTATTAACGCCAACTAAGAGACGGGAGGCTAAGGAAGAATAATTGAGTTAAAAAAAGAAACAGGAGGCCTAGGCTAATAGGTCTCCTGCTGGGTTTATCTTCTGATATGTTTAAAATATCAATTAAAAACTTAGGGTCTTGTTTATATATTCTTGATTGCCTCCTTCACTTCCTCTTCTCCAGACACCAGGTCAAAGGTCTTATGGATGGTATTATTCTGAGCCAACACTTCCACAATGACTTCGGCCACATCTTCTCTCGGCACCGACTTGGCCTTAGGCTTATCTCCTACAGAAACTTTACCTTTTGGCGCTTCATTCTCCAGCATCCCTGGTCGAATGATGGTATAATCAAGTTTACTATTCTTCAGTGCCCGGTCAGCATAGTACTTGGCGATATAATAGGTCTTCATCTCCTCCGGCCACTGGTCTCTATCATCTGTAAGCATGGCGCTGACCATCACAAAGCGCTTTACTCCTGCTTTTTCGGCCGCATCTATACTCTTAATCGCTCCATCAAGGTCAATAGCAACAGTCTTTTCCGGGCCAGTACTCCCACCTGAACCGGCGGTAAATACCACCGCATCGCTACCTTTGAATACCTTGGCCAAATCGTCCACAGAATCTTCAAGGTTTCCCATCACTGCTTCCACCTTATTCTCTTTAAACTCCTTGAGCTGGTCTTCTTTTCTTACCATCGCTATTGGGGAAAAATCCTCTTGGTCTTGCAGTTTCTGAACTACAAACTGTCCAATCTGGCCATGTGCTCCAACAATCAAAACATTCTTCATTTTGTTAAATTTTTATGGTTATGGTTTAGTTTTCAGACAATTTTAAACACATAACATGCCAAAAGAAGGTTTTGTTGAAGCAATCCCCTTAATTACTGAACATTTTGAAGTTTGATACTATAAGGTAAATTCATCTTACTACCGAGAAGAACCTCTTCAGGCACCATAATATGTAGGTCATCTCCTTTTTGCTTGTAGGTTAGGGTTTTTCCTGAACCGAGATGACGAACGGTCGTTCTCTTATCAGCTTTCAGCCCCTTCAAAACTAGTTCCTGCTTTGATCCATCCGGAATAATCGCAAAAACCGACTTGTCATTTTGAGTAAAAAACACTTCCTTCACTGCTTTTCCATCCTGCTTATCCACGGTTTGTTTGAGGATATAGTCCCCTCCCAAATAGCTCCCTGAGTGATCGATCGTGCGATCTCCCTCAGACCACTGCACAGACTGCTTCCACGGTCTGGTCCCATAAATAGCTTCTCCATTCTTAGCCAGCCACTCTCCCATCTCCATCAATCTCTCCTGCATGATGGGCGGGATATTCCCCCTATGATCCGGACCTATATCCAGTAATAAGTTTCCACCATTACTTACAATATCGATTAGCATCAGTAGCAATGCCTGTGTGGAATTATAATCCCAGGCATCCTCATTTTGATTGTACCCAAAGGAAAATCCCATACCCCGGCATTCTTCCCAAGGCTTATCAAATACCTTCCCAGCCTCATACTCGGTGGTATAATAGCCACCATGCTTTTGCCTGAGCCCCTTGCCCCAGCGGTCATTCACCAGAATATAATCCTTGGCGGCAGACTCATTATATAACCAGGCCAAAAATTCCTCACTTCTCCATTGGGTATCCTCTATTTCCCACTCTCCATCGGTCCAGAGTATATCGGGCTGGTAGCGCTGCACCAAGTCCTTAACTTGTGGCAAATAATGCTGATCGACAAATTTATCCTTATCGCTCAACCATAGCGGATGATACCATTCATATAAGGAATAATAAAGCCCCATCTTGACCTCCGTCTGTCGGACCGCCTGAGTCAGCTCGCCTACCAAGTCACGCTTGGCGCCCACCTCCATGCTGTTCCAGGCAAAGCCACGGTCATTGGCTTGCTCATTGGGCCAAAGGGTAAATCCATCATGATGCTTGGATGTAAGTACAATATACTTGGCTCCTGCCTTCTCAAACAGGCTCGCCCAAGCTTCCGGATCAAATAAATCTGCGGTAAACTCCGGTCCGAAGTCATAATAGGTAAAATCATCCCCGTACGTTTTCTTATGGTATTCATAGACCTCATCTCCCTTGAAGTCACCATTGCCAAATAAGCTTTTGCTCTGCAGCCAATACTGATACCATTCCGAATAGGTTCCCTTCGGCGACCATGCAGGGACAGAATAAGGCCCCCAATGAATAAATATCCCAAACTTGGCATCCTCAAACCAGCCAGGAATGGGTCGTTGGTCCAGCGAGGCCCAGTCAGCCTCGTACTTTTGTGCCGTAGCCATCTGGCTATAAGCCAGTAATAGGGTAAATGCAAGGGCAATATATTTGATCTTCATTATTGATATATGGGTTAATTACTGTGCAATACAGCTTGTAGGGTTATTCTAATAAATAAGCTAATCGATAAGCCTCCAAAGGCAATTCATATTTATTTTTAACTAATCCTTTATAATGGACACTTCCCTATCCGGACTAATGAAATAGCCTCCACAATCCCAGCCGTCGGCAAGAGAATGGTGGAGGAATAGGAGGAATATAAGAAATGCCCTATTTTGCTTGTGAGACTGTCTTCGCTTGATTTTCGAGGGTTTCTATTCGCTCAAACATAACACGAAAGGTATTCCAGGCTGTCTGATCTCCCCCATCACTATCGGGCTTATGGTCATAAAATCCCTCCATAAAAGCGCCGGCACTGGACCAGACAGTCTGCATGATTCCATAAAATCGAGGTTTCATCTCTGGGGTAGCCGCAGCTCTAAATCGGAACATATCCTCCACTTGCTGAGTGGATACCTCTGGCCGACGCCAGTTGCAGGTAAGGACTCTAAAGCCCTTCATCGCAAAATACACGGCCGACTGATCGGGTCTTTCATAATGCCAGTCACCGATCACCACCTCTTTCGAAATCAGGTCAATGGCGCGGTGGGTATTATTCATACTTGCCTCCCACATCCCCATGCCTGTGGCCTGTCCGTCGAGCAGTCGGTCCCCCCAAATCCACAATTCCCTATCATTCAGCGCCAAATGCCCTTGGATTTTGTTCACCTCATTAGCAAAAAGCTCCGCCTTATCCCTTCCTGCACATCTAGGGCAGTTATCATCCCCGATATAGAAAACCTCGTCCATCCCAGCATGAAAAGCATCTGCTTCAAACACCTCGCAAATCTCATCCACCAGGTCAAATACTACTCCATGAACTTCAGGATGCAGAGGGCAGTAACTTTTGCAATATAAACCATCTTCATTGGGCCATTCATAGGTATCAGGAAGTTTAATATGTGGTGTTTCATCAAACTCAGGATAGACCTCCAGCAGCTTTTCAGATTGGGTATGCCATGACTGATGCCCCAGCAGGTTGATCTGAGGAATGAGCCTAATCTGGTTTCTCTTTCCCGCCTCCACTAGCTGCTTTACCTGAGCATGAGAAAGAGGATTATTCCCGATGAGCTCAGGGTGGCTTTGGTATTCATAGGTGTAATCCACCCGCAAGATCAGCGTATTGATTCCTCGTGGCGCCATCTCCTCATCCATAAATTGAATAAACTGGTTCAGCTCTTTAGAATTGGGGGCTTTGATCGCAAATGCCTTCACCGGCAAGGGATCCGCTGCCATTACCATTTGGCTTTGACATAGAATCAGGAAACAAATCAGAATACGTTTCAACATGCTAAAATGGGTTTATTATAAATGATAATTATGGATAAAATTATAAGATAAGATAAAAGAAGGAGGCCTGTTCAGCCTCCTGTTTTTTTTTAATTGTCCGATCAGAAAGTTCTTAATCCCTAGTCACTTTACTCTGCCACCAGTCGGAATTAGGCTGCCAGTTTTCATCAAACATCTGAAGTCTTTGCTTTTCCAGATCCTCTCTTTTGTTGGTTTGAAGGCGTAGCAACACTTTTGCTTCCTCCTCAGCGCTATACTCAGGGTCTTGCACTGGATACCTCGCATTATTGTCCATCAAATAGTCAAAAAGGGAGGCACTTAGACTCAACACTTCCTCCGGATAAAAGGCCGAAATGTCCGTTTGCTCCATAGGATCTTGCTCCAGGTCATAAAGGCTGGCCTCATTATTTTCCCAATAATAGATCATCTTCCATTTGCCAGAGCGTACTATCGAGGAAGGATCGCCTCCTTGGTTTCCATAATGTGGATAATGCCAAAAAAGTGTCCTTGGGCTTTCTTGGCCCTTGATCATGGAAGGGACCAGGCTGATGCCCTCCACCTTGGAATTGGCGGTGGGATCGCCCCCAGCCATATCAATAAGGGTGGGCATAAAATCAATATTACTTGCTATTTGAGATAGCTCAACGCCATTTTGATTGGGCACTTTAATGAAGAATGGTACTCGAAGTCCTCCCTCCCACTGGTAGCCTTTGCCACCACGCAGCGGCAGATTAGAGGTAGAAAAATTATCCCCAGAAGCCACACCGCCATGGTCCGAGGTAAATACCACAATGGTATTATCCGCGAGGCCAGCCTGCTCTAGTGCCTCCATCACCAAGCCTACGGCCTGATCCATCGTCTCCATCAGACCTGCATACACTGGATTGTCCTGCACCACACGAATGGGCATACGTCTTTCCATTTCATACCCATGATCAGCAGTGCCTGCGGCCAGGGCTTTATTTCTATATTTGCTCCATAGATCTTCGGTCGTCTGTATGGGGCCATGGACCGCATAGAAGGATAGCATCGCAAAGAATGGCTGCTCATGATCTTCATTGATATATTTCGCCGTTTCAGCACCTAAGCGCAGACTCAAATTCTCTCCATCCGGGCCCTGGCTCATCTTTGGGTTATCATATGGGGCAAAATAGCCTCCTCTTGGAGAGCCTGATTCGTAGCCCCCGATATTGATATCAAAACCATGATCCTCAGGATAGGATCCCTCTCCTCCCAAATGCCATTTGCCAGCGAAAAATGTCTCGTAGCCTTCTTTTTTCATTGCCTCCGGCAAAGTCTCAAGATCAAAAGGTAAGGAGTGCGTATAAGTAGGTGGCAATAGACGAGTATGCCTGCCATGCTTCCTCCAAGCCTCTCCCTCTGGGGCTCCTATCCAGTCCGTGATGCCATGAATGACAGGGCTGGTTCCGGTCATAATCCCCGCTCGACTGGGGCTGCAAACCCGGCTACTCGCATAGCCATTAGTAAACCGAAAGGAATTTTGGGATAACTTGTCAATATTGGGGGTTTCATAAAATTCACTCCCTGTGCAGCTCAAATCATGATACCCAAGGTCATCCACGAGGATAAAAACAATGTTTGGCCGCTCCTGAGCCTGCATCTCAAAAGAAATCAACAGACCAAATGAAACAAAAAGTATACTTAAATTTCGGGTACTTAATACTCTTAACATAGGGATAATGGAAGTTTTGGCAAATAATATGAATTGCACACAAAGTACAAAGGATTGGAACAAAATACTGTATTTTTTCACCTAATTAAAGGCCTTATTGCAAATATTTTCAATAAGATAGTTAATTTATGCTTACCCTTATCAGGCATTAACGTGGAGTTTAGGCTTCCTATTTGGTGAGATTGCTTGGGGGAAAACCAAATTGTTTTTTGAAACAACGGCTAAAATAAAGGGGGTCATTGAAGCCGATCATGCCGGTGACCTCAGACACATTATACTTCCTTGTACGCAATAATTGGGCGGCCTTCTTCAGTCGAAAAGTTCGTATAAATTCATTTGGCGCCAGCTCAGTAAGTTCCTTTATCTTGCGATAAAGCTTGGAAGTGCTCATCCCCAGCTCCTTGCAGAGGTAATCTGTATTCAACTCGGGATCATCAAGCTTACCTTCTATCAGACGGGACACCTCCATGATAAACTCCTCATCAATGGTAGAATGCGCCAGGGCTCTGATTTCTCCCTCTACCTCCGCTGAAAAGCGTGCTTTAAGTTCTTTGCGGGATTTTAGGATATTTTCTATTCGTGTTTTGAGCAGGGAAGGATCAAAGGGCTTCACTACATAGCCATCTGCACCGGAAGTATAGCCCCGGATTTTGTCGTCATTGTCTGAGAGAGCCGTCAGTAATATGACAGGAATATGGCTTATTTCCGGGTTATTTTTCAGTTTATTGCAAAACTGCAATCCATCCATCACCGGCATCATCACATCCGCCACACAAAGCGAGGGTTTTATCTTCTGGCACAGCTCCAGGCCGGCTTGACCATTTTCAGCCAAAAATACCTGATAATATTCGGACAGAAATTCCCTCAGATAATTCCTTAATTCCACATTGTCTTCGATGACCACCACTCTTGCCCTCGCCTCATCGGCAGAACCCGGGGAGGCTGGCAGGGTTATTTTTTCAGGCTCCGGAAGTGGTACTTCAGGACTGGCATAACTGAAGATTTCAGCAGCCTCATAAGCCTCCTTACTTATTGGCAAAAGCACCGTGAAGGTACTCCCCTGCCCCAACTCACTGCTGAGACTGATGGATCCCTTATGAAGGTGCACCAAGGCATGCACTAAGGATAAGCCGATCCCTGTTCCTGTATTATTCTCTTGGTTTTCGGATACCCTGTAGAATCTGGAAAATATCTTTTCCTGACTGTCCTCCGGTATCCCCATCCCATCATCACAGACCTCCACGACCAAGGTGCTTTGCCCATTCTCCTGCTTGAGGCTTAGGAACAAATCGATATGCCCATAGCGAGGGGTGAATTTCAGGGCATTGGACAGCAGGTTATACAAAATCTTATCATACTTATCCCGATCGATATATCCCTCTATCGGCTGATCGCCGTAAATCATATTCAACTTTATCTCCTTATCCTCTGCCAAATCCTGGAAGGATCGGAAAGTCAGCTGGGTATGCGCCACTATGTCGGTGGCGGTAACTTTAATTTTTAATTCGCCGGATTCTGCCCTTCTGAAATCCAAGATCTGATTCACCAAATTCAATAACCTCTGCGTATTTTGGTGGATAAGACTGAATCTGCTGGATTGAAATTGATTTTCCTGCCCCTTACTATTCTCCAATAATTGCTTCACCGGCCCCAGGATCAAAGTCAGCGGCGTGCGCAGTTCATGTGATATATTAGTAAAAAACTTAAGTTTCTCTTTAGTAAGATTTTCGTCCCGCTCTCTTTTGACCTTCTCCATAAGTAACTCTTGCCTCAATTTGGACCGCGTTAGCAATTGCCTGCGAACGAAGTAAAACACTGCGATAAGCAAAAGAACCACTATGATCACGGCCTGGTAAGTGAGCCAAAAAGGAGGAAGTATCTTAATGGTATAAATGGCCTCTTCACTCCAGAGTCCATGACTATTTTTAGCTTTGATCCTAAACTTATAAGTGCCAAAAAATAAATTGGTGTACTGGACCGTACGTTGCCTGAAATCCACTGTGGTCCAGTCCTCGTCGAAGCCTTCGAGGATATAGCTGAACTTGTTGAATCGCTCATTGGTGAAGGAAGGGCTCGAAAAAGTCAGTGAAAAATTCTTATTAACATTTTCTAAAACAAGGGTATGGGATTTATTGAAATCCACCGGCAATATTACCTGTCCATTCACGATATCCTTCACCTCAATATCTCTATTCTGCACTTTCAGATTGGTAATTACTGGTTTTGGAGAGCGCTCGTTGGCCTGAAGTTTTCTGGGGGAAAAGGTGATTACGCCGTTTTTCCCTCCCATATATAGGCTGGAATCGTTATCATAATAGAAGCCTGAGAAGCTAAATATATCCAGCCTATTTCCGCTGTCAATATAGAACATCGTAATTTCGTGGTTGTGGATATTGTAGCGTGCCACCCTATTATTATTGATATTCAACCATAAATTCCCCTGATGGTCATTCAGCAGATCTGTCACCCATCGGCCACTGATATCTTCCATATCTGCTGCGGGCCTGAAGACATCCGCCTCGGTGTCCAGATAGTCGAGGCCCTTCCGTGTAGCCGCCCAGATGCGCCCAGCATCATCCATGACTATATCGCTTACATTGTCATGGGAAAGTCCCGGGGTTCCGTTTTCTTTGGCTAAATAATGCTTGCTTATTTTGGTTCGGAGGTCATATCGCTGGACTCCCGACTGGGTAGCAAACCAGATATTATTTTCCGTATCCACAATAATTTTATTGATAGATATCGTGGACAAAGGCCTATCCAGCTTCAGGGATTCTTGCTGCAGTTTGATATCCATAAATCTAGCTCCGTCCCCATGCGAGCCTACCACTAGAGTATGCTCATCGACCTTAGCAAAAGCCACCACGGGGGAAGCCTCAATTCCTATATCGATGACCCTGGAAGTTTTCAACTTATAATCAAAAATCAAGATTCTCCCATCCCACAAACCACAATAAAACACCCTGCCATCCACCGAAAATATACTTGCGATATCCTCCTGATTATGGTACAGCGGATGCAGGCCATTGCCATCGGATATAAACAGGCCATTGTGCCGGGTGGCAGAGATGATCTTGCCATCATGGGTCTTTGCAAATCCCCGAATACGAGGCTTTTGGTTGCCTATATAATTGGAGATATCGGTATCATATCGGTATTGGATAGCACTGGGGTTATACTTGTCAAGGCCGTTTTCGGTCCCTACCCATAGCGTACCCGAATGGTCAAAAAATAAGGCCGAAACCATATTATCAGTTAGAGATTCATCATTATACAACTCAGAGTAATACCACTGGTACTTCTGATCTGCAATATCCTCCAGCCGGTCCACTCGTAAAAGCCCCCCCAGAGTCCCCAGCCAATAGCTGCCGTTAGGATCCTGGGCAACAGAGATAAAGAATGGCCCCAGCTTATCGCGGATTATAGCATTGTCTATATATAAATTCTCAAAGGTATCCGCCTCGCGGTTGAGCTTATATAGGCCCTCTCTAGTACCTACAAAGATATCCGACTTATGGTCCTCCACTATAAAATTCAAATAGGGGTTTACCTGCGTCTCATTGGGAACGGCAATGGTGAATAGCTGTTTTCGGATGACCTCCCCTGTCTCGTCCAGGCTAAGTTTTGCCACTCCGGCACTTTCATAACTCCCCACCCAGATGGCCCCCTGGCTGTCCTCAAAAATCTCCTTGATATAGGTAAAACCTTCCAGCGCTACCTTTTCGAATACGTTGGTCTGAAGGGAAAATTGATAGAGCCCAGAACTCTTGGTGCCCACCCATATGCGCTGATGTGTATCCACCATCACCGACCTGATCTCCTCATCTGGCAGGCTTCCCGAAATAGCCACATCTCTGTGAAAAGTCTGAGATTGATGGCTGTCCATATCGAATAATGCAAGGCCATTCCTTGTGCCTATCCACAGGTGTCCCCGCTCCTCATCCAGCTCCAGTGCCGTAATATCATCATTGGGAATGGCATTTGGATGCTCAATTGAACTGAGGTAAGGCTTGAACTCATAGCCATCAAAGCGGTTGAGCCCCGAAAAAGTGCCTATCCACAAAAAGCCATAGCGGTCCTGTACAATATGGCGAATGGAGTTTTGACTGAGTCCATTCACTTCATTATAATGCTCAAATTTCAGTGTCTGAGCATAGAGGTCAGTTATCGACCCGAGGATCAATAATAAATATAAGCTTATCCGGCCTTTCATGGGTTTATTGGGATGCTCAGCAAGGGGAATCTATAGACTTAGATTAGTCTCCTCCCCAAGAGCAAGAGTAGTTATTTTGGTCCAAAATAGTAAGCCCTATTCTAGGTACTTTTTGGCGTATTAGCAAATTAATTAATCAATTCCATCATCATGGAAGCCTATTTATAAAATGGGTTTTGGGGAGAATAAGGAAGTGGAAAAAACNCTGTACTTCTACCTTTTCCTAAAACCTCCCCAAATCAAAAGGACAGCCCTTTGAGAGGCCGTCCTTATAGAGTTTAGGGTGTTAATGATGGGAATAGTTAGTCTTCCTTATTTGGCGAGCCGGACATTTTCAGCAGCAATTCACCACCTTCTATAAGGTCTTGGTGGGAGATTTGAAAATTTTGAACCGGCTTACCGTTTATCGTGGCTTTCTTTACCAAATAATTGGTTGGGCCATTATTTGTGGTACGAATCACAAAATTACCGCCCGAGTAATAATCCGGGTTGAGGCTTATAGTCACCTTATCAAATAAAGGGCTACCTATTTCGTAAGATGGGTTTTGTTCCGTTCCCCCATTCATTTGAAATAAGCCGATTTTCATCAATACCGCCAGGCTTCCCATTAACCCTTGGTCCTCATCCCCGAAATAGCCGGTGGAAGGGCTCAAGCCTGAGAAAATCGCATCGACCACTTTCCTGCTCCAGGCTTGGGTGAGGTCGGGTCTGCCGAGTTGGTTAAAGATGAAAGCGGTCTGTATAGAAGGCTGATTACCATAATTGATCGGCACCCTTCTGTATTCCGGGTGCAGCTCCTGAGCGTGGGAATTGCCTGCGGCAAAATTCATCTTCTGGGCAGTGGTAAATTGCTGGTTTAGCTTATTTACCGCCTGCTCCTTGCCTCCCATAAGCTCCGCAAGACCTGATATATCATGTGGGACAAACCAAGTGGACTGGGCGCCATTGGACTCGATAAAGCCGTGCTCATGCTCATATGGATCGAAGTTCTTCATCCATTTTCCCTGCACATTCTTCGGTCTCATCCATCCTATGGAGTCATCAAAGACATTTTTATAATTGCCTGATCGCTCTATAAAGTAAATATAGTCCTCATTATGTCCTAGCTTCTTGGCCAGCTGCGCCAAGGTCCAGTCTTGGTAGGCATATTCCAGGGTCAGGCTAGCTCCATCCTGATGGCCACCAAATTTCCCTTCGGGAATAGGATAAGGCACATAACCCTGATTGATATAATAAGATAATCCACCGCCGAGATTAGTATTATGCTCATATCCGGCCTTCTCCATTATCCCTCCGGGCATATGGTTTTTCTTCAAGGCCTGATATATTTCCTCCAAGTCCTCGGTGATGATACCCTTCTGAATGGCTGTGACGATAAAAGGTGTGGATGAGGCACCCGTCATCACATAGGTATAATTTCCTCCTGATGGTCCTCTAGGCACCAGGCCTCCGTCACGATAGTACTGCATCATAGAATGCACAAACTCCTCCATGATTTCCGGATATACCAAGCCCCAGAGTGTATTGAGGGTCCACTGAGCACCCCAAAAGGAGTCTGAATTATAATGGTTAAATAATGGCTTTCCATCATTGTCCACTGGCAACTGTCCCTTTCTGAATTTCTCTCCTGTATAGTCTGGATAGGCTCCATTGATATCACTGATCACCCTACGTCCTTGCAGCGCATGCCATAGATCGGTGTAAAATCGACTCGAAGCCTGTTCGCTGCCGCCTTCTACCTGGATCCTGCTCAGCATAGCATTCCACTCAGATTTGGAGTCGGCTACCACCTGATCAAAGTCCCAATGGTCCAGCTCTCCCAGCATATTGGCTTTGGCGTTTTCGATGGATGTATAGGAAATGGCCACTTTCATAGCGGCCTTTTTGCCCTCACTGTCCAGCATCAACAGGTAATTTCCCGTGGCCTTATCCTGCTCTATCTGCACTATGTCCTTGTCCGTACGGACATAGAAGTATAATTTGACCGGCTTCGGTCTTCTATGCGTTTTTTGTATCAGCAGCTCTCCCGACAGGCTACGCTTATCCTCCTGGACCAGCTTTCCATTCAGGTTATCATTGGGACCCAGGGGGCCATTTAGGTTAAAAAGAATGCCGGATTTCTTATGTTTTGGGAAGTGATAGGAATGAAAGCCCACCCTTTTGGTGCTGCTGAGCTCCACGGATATCCCATATTTATCCAGCTCCAGATAGTGATACCCAGGGTGAACTTTTTCGGTATCATGGCTAAAGGATGAGGGGTAATCCGTAAAAATATTCTCCTCACCCGACTCTTCAAGCGTCACTGGCATCACCGACAATCCCGAAAGTTGCCAGGCATGAATATGACTAAAACCACGCACGGTATTCACCTTATATCGGTAGCCACTGCCCCAGGCGCCATCCACCTCATTGTCGGGGCTTAAGTTGACCATGCCGAAAGGCCGGGAAGCGGATGAGAAGAAAAACCATCTTGAATTTTCGCTATCCAGCTGAGGAAACACCTTATCTACAGGTTCTTTTACTTTTTTGCCTTGGGCAAAGCTTCCTTCAGGTAGCATCATACAAGAGACCACAAAAGTAAGTGCCACTAGCAGTGGCAATTTAATTTTATATTTCATAATAATGATTTTCTAATTTCAGTCGAAATTAAATCTAACATTGGTTTAACAGGTTGGTTTGATAGCCGAATAATCATAGTTACAAATTGGCCCTCTTTTTTTCCGCTGCCATAATACGATTAATTTCATTTTTTATAGTCCTCTGATGCGAACTCATATTTTATTTATCCCCAAAATCATTCAAAAAGTCCTAAACCGACCCAGTTCGTGGCCGTAAATCCAAAAAAACCACAGGTCAAGAGCGTCCCTCAATGCGGGATCAATTGACCTGTGGGATTTATTATAGGCAAATCAATACCCGGGATTTTGTGTCATCGTATTCGGAGAAATCTCCAGTTCACGGAAAGGTATAGGACGCAATAAATGCACGGCAGGATTGAAAGCCCCATGATCCACCACATGTGGATTGTACATTTCTATTCGTTCTTGCAGCTTTCCAGTCCTCTTCAGCACGGCCCAACGATTGGATTCTCCGGCTAATTCTAACGCACGCTCCACTAGGATATCATCTATAGTTACACTAGCATAAGGGTTTTCGACTCCTGTGGCTCTTTCTCTTACCCTATTGATATGAAACAGGGCTTTTGCAGTATTATTATCCCCTAGATAGGCCTCTGAGGCGATTAGGTGAGTTTCTGCCACACGGAAGATAAAGGTATCTCTGGCACCATTGGTTTCTGCTTCCTTATTCTCATCGTCAAATTTCTTGAAAATGGGGAAATTGGTAAAGGCTGGGTTGAGAGTATATCTATAATTCACCCCTGGAATCTCCTCCGGTCTACCAAAAAGGTACTGATCCGGCTGATACACCCAATAATCATTCAATCGGCGCGTCAGCTCCTCCTGACTCAAGGCGTATTTAGGGAAATACATGATGGTATCCCCGGGGGCAATAATGTCCGTACCCAGCTTATCGCTCATATCGGCAATGAGTGCTCTGTGCACGGTCACTTCCTCACGGCTATCATTATCCGTAAATAGGGAATAGAAATAAGGCGTTGGCATCAGACTATTGCCTTTGGTACCATATAAGTTTGCCCGGCTTATACCTGGAAGGTCAAACACCTGAAACATGAATAAAGAGTGTTTAGTATTCCCTTTATCCTCGGCAAAACCAGTGTCTCCCCATTGTCCGGCAAAGAGAATCTCAGGGTTTACCTGATTGTCATAGGCAAATACCTCTGCGTAGGATTGCTCGCGGATATCATAATCTCCGATAGCCTCTTCGGCGAGCTGGCCAGCCTTGGCAAAATCGGTGCTTTGTCCGTAGGACTTATAAGCTCGGGTAAGGTACACTTCCGCCAAAACATGCTTCGCCGCACGCTTCGAAAATCTACCTGTTTGAGGCTCATCCAATAGGGTCGGTATTGCCGCTTCCAGCTCGCTGATAATGAGCGTATAGGTATCTTCTTCGGAAGAACGTGTATAATCATTCCTGATACTCTGGGGCTCTTCAAGGTCCAGTACCACGCCACCAAACTGCTGGGCAAGGTTGAAAAAAGCCAGCGCTCTTAATGCGCGAGCCTGAGCGATTCCATATTCCTTTTCATCCTGAAACCCCGGGCTGAACTCGATTTGATTTTCGAACCTATTGATGGCGGTATTGGCTTTGGAGATCACATTATAGTTGGCATTCCAAACACCATTGGTGGTGGGAGCCACAAATCCAAAGTAATCATTGCCACTGGAAGTACTGAAAATCTCAGATTGGGTGGTAAAGATATCTGTTCCTTCAAACTTATATCCGTAGTTTTGGTACACCCCACGCATGGCTCCATATATGCCCACGACCAATTGGTCCGCATTGGACTCCTCCAGGAAGTTTTCGCTGGTAAGTTGAGAATAAATATCCTCATCTATAAAATCATTACAAGCCGAAATCATTAAACAAGAGGCAAGTATGACTATTTTATATTGTATTGTATTAATTATCTTTTTCATCTTTTTTACCACTTTTTATATTAGTAAGTCAATTTCACTCCAAACAGAATAATCTTGGTCATATACCCTCCATTATAGGAGTTTTGCAAGCCTGTCTCAGGATCGGGACCTTCATAATTGGTAAAGGTGAATGGGTTCTGCACATCCAGGGTAAAGCGTAAGCTGGTCATCTTCAGTCGCTCCAATGCCTCAGTAGGCACCTGATATCCTAATCCGATATTTCCGATTTTCACAAAATCAAAGGACTCATAATACCACTCTCCGGGATGCCCGTATTCCAATGCAGGATAGCTGGCATCGGTATTTTCCGGTGTCCAATAGTCCAGGTCAATTTTGTTGAACTTGGCATCATCCCCTTGGTAGGGAGCGAAGTGAGAATAAAATTCGGAGTGGCCATAGGTTCCCTGACGGGTATAGATCTGTACGGATAGATCAAAATTCTTATAGCTAAAGCTATTGTTCAAGCCACCGATCCATTTTGGAGATACAGACCCCAGTACGACCTTATCTTCTTGATTGATGAAGCCGTCATTGTTTTGGTCCTTGTATTTATACTGTCCGGGAAAATTGCCATATACTGCGGCCTGATCAGCTTCTTCCAGCTGCCAGATTCCGATTTTTTCGTAGGCATATACTGCATCTACAGCCTCCCCGATTTTCAACACGCCATGAGTACCATAGGGCTCCTGATCCAGGTCTCCATCAAGCTCTAAAATCTGGTTGATGTTTCGCGCGAAATTAAGACTACTGCTCCATCTGAAATTGTTCTTCTGGATATTGATGGTATTTAAAGTAACCTCCAGGCCCTTATTACGAACCGAACCATAATTACCTACAGCACTTCCATAAGCAGTGATATTTGATAGGGTTTTATTGAGGATCGCATCCACTGTGGTTTTGCTATAGACGTCCATTCCCACACGGATTCGATTTTGGAACATGGACATGTCCACGCCAATATTAAACTCCTTGGAGCGCTCCCAGGTCAAGGCATAGTTGGGTAGGCCATTGACATCCACCCCATTCGTATGGGTATTACCAAAAAGGTAATCAGCACCTCCCAGGAAGGCCAGCGAACTATAAGGGCTCACTGGGCTGTCATTTCCTGACTCACCATAGCTCAAGCGGAGTTTTAGGTTATTGATCCACTTGGTGTTCTTGATGAAGTTCTCATCACTTACGATCCATGCAAAGGCTGCGGAAGGGAAAAATGCCCATTTATTATCCACGGCCAGCTTAGAAGATCCATCATATCGGCCTGTGAGGGTAAATAAATAACGGTCGCTAATGGAGTAATTTACTCTACTGGCAAATGACGACAGGGTGCTTTTCACATAGTTGGAGTGATAACTTCTCACGTCCAAGCCCGCGCCAGTATTATAATAGAGATAAGAATCGGTATCAAAATCTCTCGTTTCTATATTTCCTCTTTCGAACTGGTTATAATAGATAGAGGAAACCAGGGTAGTCTTCAGGTTATGGCCCTCAGCAAGGTCAAAATCAAAATTGACAATATTATCCCAGGTGTAGGCCGTTCTGAAGGAGTTATTATAAATGGACTGCACACGCTCAGATTCGTTACGTGAAGATTTGGTATAGAGCCCTCTGAACTCCCCAAACCTATTACTCTGCATATTGGGTGCAAATTGCGTTTTGATATTCACCCAGTTGGCCGGCTTAAATTGCAGATAAACGTTGGCGATTACATCGAGTGATTTGGTATTGGTGATCCATGCGCCATTCGCATCATAGTAAGGATTGAGGAATCGCTGATCCTGATCATCCGGGATCAATATCACATTGCCTTCAGGATCTCTTTCGTTCACCGTAGGTGGAAGTCTCAGCGTACTTCTAAATAGCTCACGGCTACCTTCTTCCCTATTGGCATAAGCCAAATAGGTTTTTAATCCGGCGGTAAATTTCTCGGAAACTTTCTTGGACAGAGAGGCGCTGATATTATATCGCTCATAGTTTTCAATACCCATGACGCCCTCATCTTTAAGGTAACTGATGGATCCGCTGTACACCAGTCCATCACTTCCTCCAGACATTCCGATATTATGGGAGGTTTGGATTCCCTGATGCAGGTAATCTTCAGCCCAATCGGTATAACGACGGTTGGCGACATTATCCGCCTCCTCGTTGGAGGATCGGATCTCACGGCCCATGTCCACGGTAAGGTTTCTATAATCCTCCACGGTAGGCACTCCAGTGCTGAAGAGCCCTTTCCAGGCGGTACTTCTAAGGACTCCATCTACAAACTCCACATATTCATCCCCGTCATAAAAATCAGGCTTATTGGTCGCTGAGCGAATCCCGAAGGTTCCTTCGTAGCTAAATACAGACCTACCTTCGATCCCATTTTTGGTAGTGATGATTACCACACCATTGGCCCCACGGGCACCATAAATGGCTGTGGCGGAAGCATCTTTCAGCACGTCTATTTGCTGGATATCAGCAGGATTCAGCATATTGATATCCTCAAAGAAAATCCCGTCCACCACATAGAGTGGCTTGGAAAGATCGGAAGCCGGATCATCGCTAATCCCATCCCGCGATGCATCGCCATTTTTGATTACCGTATTTCCACGAATGTCGATAGATAGTGGCGCTCCGGGCTTATTACTTAAGGTCCTTACATCCACACCGGCGATCCGTCCCTGCAGGGCCTGGCCGATATCGGTCTTCTTCTGCTCCGTCAGGGTCTCGGTATCCACCGAAGCCACTGCGCCAGTAAGGTCTCTTTTCTTCACCGAGCCATAGCCGATCACCACCACCTCATCGAGGCTGGAAGGGGAAGGCTGCAACTTCACTTTGAAATGATTTGAATTGCCCAAGGTCAACTCCTGAGTCTCGAAACCTATAAAGGATACCGACAAAGTCACATTGGAATCGGTAACCGTTAGTGAAAACTTGCCATCGAGATCTGTAATAGTTCCATTGGTCGTCCCTTTGATGAGCACATTGGCCCCCGGCAAAGGTTCGTTTAGGTCATCATACACTTCCCCGGTCACCTTGACCTGGGCCATAGCAATGGTGGACCACACCAATGCCATTAGCATCATAGTAAATTTCAGCATATTGATTTTGAGTTTATTGTTAATAGCTCCAAGGTAATTTTTGTGCCTCCCCAAGGGATGGACAAATTTTTCAAAAACATGGACAGATCATTAAAAACATGCGCAGGAACTCTAAAAAAGGCTTTTTTCAGGTACTTCCTTTTTATTATAGGTAAAAAACATTTAATGAAATCAATCAGATACTAAGCAACTAAAAAACATCCCTCCTTTACTATCGCCTTCTGCCAGGTCTTTCCACCGCCCATTTATCATGGAACTAAAAGTCAGTTTTCCCTTGGTAATGGTGCAGAATCATCGGAACCCTAAATTAAAAAGATAGGTCGATTTTGAGGGAGAAGAAGAGTTAAGGATTATCTCAAAAGCGAATTGATTTTCAAGGACTCATCATCTCCCCAGCTTTTGGAGCCAGGCTGGGAGATTTAATTATGGGGTTGGGAGGAAAATCATTTTGCTAGTAAAGAATGAAAAGTCCCATACTTTATTATAGCTAATTCCCAAAGGGCAGCCTCCCTTCCTTAAGTTCTTCCATCATAGTAGGCATGGCTATGAGCCATACGGAATTTCAGGTCTTGGGACCCTTCATCTCCCCAGCTTTTGGAGTCAGGCTGGGAGATTTATTTATGGGGTTGGGATGAAAATCATTTTGCCATGGGCAAAAAAAAATTCCCCGACGAATGGATCATCGGGGAATTTTTGGTCAAGATTGTGGAATAATTCCCAACCTTGCACCTGTACCAAACTATACTTCTTTTTCGAGCACGGCGTCTTTTTGTGCTTTTACTTTTTTGGATAGCTCAGAAATTGAGCCTTTGAGCTCATCAAATTTCTTGTCTATTTTGCCGTTTAGGGAGCTGGCAAGATCTTCGCCTTGCTTTTGCACTTTTTTTCTGGTTTTGGTCCCTTCATCAGGAGCAAACATTACACCTAATGCTACACCTGCCGCCAAACCGGCAACGACTCCTAATAATACTTTTCCTTCACCCATGATTTTTTCAATTTTAGTGTTTAAAATAATTTTATCTTTTTTCGAATAACAAGTTGAATACTTCAAGTAATATGCCATCTCAAAAGATGTGACAAAATGCATTAAGTACAATCTACTTTTGACTGGCTATCTCCCCTTGTTATTAGTAAAAACTTATTCCCAAATCGAGATTAATCAATTGAGGAATAACTAGTTTATAAGGAACAACAACCATGCTAGAAATAAAAATTACCCCAAAAGGCAGTCTTCTCTCCTTATCAATCCTGATTTTTTTGAAAATTCCGTAAACCGTTTTCTGTCAAGGTAAAAATTTGCTTTTTTAAGGTTCGGAAGTCTTTGGCATAAGTCGCAAGCAGGTTTTCCAGTTCTTCCTGATCTTGCAAGAGATGCTTCTCCTGGCGGAAGTCATTGTCCTTTATCATATCACAGATATGATGCAAATGAAGGTTCAGCTTTCGTTCTATTTCCTCCCTTCGTCGGTCAAGAATAGAGATTTTACGTTCCATTCGTTTTGCCCAAGCGAGATTCATCTGATCTAAAAAGTGATGGAAATAACTCTCCATCAAATCCTGAAGAAATCGAATTTCGTCATGGTAAAAGGCCACATCGGATCGCCAATGCTCTCCCAATGCATAAAATTGCACCAGGCTATTGGCCTCATTGCTCGGTTCTAATACCTCTTGCCGCTTTTGTAGGAGTTCTGTCATCATCTTTATCTTGCTCAAAATGTCAAATCGCCTTAGCTTAACCGTACTGTTAAAAACTATCTGCTAAACTAAATCTTTATTTTCTGCAAGTGGGAAAGTCCTCCCCTTGGAATCTCCTTTAAAATAGCTATAATATCATTTTTAACCAATATTTTTCCAGCCTATTTTGATACTATAACCGACATTGTCCATTATACCTCCTATTTAGGAAGGATGTAATTCATTGGGACTGGTACCCGATTTCGCAAAGCTATCGATATTCATGCTCGTCACAGAGGCGATCTTCTGCAGGGCCTCCACTGTCAGGAAAGCCTGATGACTGGTTATAAGTACATTCTGAAAAGTCATCAACCTCGCAATAATATCATCCTGAAGAATATCCCCCGAATGATCTTCAAAAAACAAATCCTCTTCTTCTTCATATACATCAAGGCCCAAGCCGCCAATCTGACCACTCTTCAGCCCCTCGATAGCATCCCGGGTGTTGACCAGCGCCCCTCTGCTCGTATTGATCAGCATCACCCCTGCCTTCATCTTGCTGATGTTCTCCAGATTGATGATATACTTGGACTCTGCCGTAAGTGGCAGATGCAGAGTGATGATGTCAGACTCCCGACACAGCGTATCAAAATCCACATAGCTAATCGGAATTTCCTGCTGAAGCTTCTCATTAATATAAGGGTCAAAGGCCAGGATTTTGCAGCCAAAACCATGGAGAATCTTTACCACCTTGCTCCCAATCTTCCCCGTGCCGGCCACGCCGACCGTTTTGCCTTCCATATCAAAACCTACCAATCCCTCAAGGGAAAAATTCAAATCCCTCACTCTATTATGAGCTTTGACCAGTTTCCTGTTCAGTGCTAGCATAAGCCCCACCGTATGCTCCGCTATCGCTGCAGGTGAATACTCTGGCACCCGGGCCACCTTGATCCCCAAGGACTCCGCCGCAGACAGGTCCACATGATTAAACCCTGCCGAACGTAAAGCGATAAACTTCACCCCCATCTCCCCAAGCCGACGAATCACCGGCGCAGAACCATCATCCGTCACGAATAGCGCTACCGCCTCCGATCCCTGAGCCAGCTCCACCGTCTTGAGCGTCAGCCTCACCTCAAATAACCGCAACTCATGCGCTGGCATCGCCTCCTGCAAATAACTTTGCTCATACTTATGTGCACTAAAAACTGTTATTATCATCTGTTAAAAATTAAAGAGTAATGAATGACATGAAAATAACAGATAAAGAACTCAAATAGTAGTAAAACCAGAAAATAATGTAATAAAATAACCCAACACTTTGCCTCCCGCAAACGCTTAGCATTGTGCAGATGAGAGCATATCGTCTAGCCAATAAGAAATAGTCTCCTCAATAATCGGATATACTTTCTCCCTAGGCTCCAGCTAGACACTTTCTAACGACGAGTATTTCCTTAGCTGATGAAGGCCCTTATCGTATATAAAGATGAAGTGTCCTCTGCATGCTGCCTCCTTCCGGATCCTCCACGGCCAGCTGAATCTCCGCAAAACCTGAGCTTTTGGTGTGGATCTGTAGCTTATCCCCAGAGATCTCAGCATTCAAGTTTCCTGAATGGGAGATCAGCTTATATTGTGGCTCCATGGTATATCCTCTGAAAAAACTCGGTATATCCAGCGATAGAGCCTCAGCTTCTTCCAGGAAATAATGAGGCTCGGCCAGCCAATTCAGATAGTCTTCCAATTCGGTAAATCCATCCCTATCAGGATCGGCATTGGCTTCCGAAAAATCCCCCGGGGAACTGTGAGGGTTACTTCCCACCGCCAGCTCCCACCAATCTGGCAGTCCATCGGCATCGCTATCCCAGTTCTCCTCTCTTTTTACCTCGGGGTATTCTTCCCAACCCCCGACATCCTGCTCTGTATCCGGCATTCCTGCAAGGCCACTAATGCTTCCCTTATAGCGATAGCTGCCATCCAATGTCTCCTGGATGATCCTCGAATCATGCTCATCTAACACGGGCTGGTTTGCCCCTACATCCGAAAGCACCCGCTTATAGGCCTCTTCTGCACTTTGGCTGGTGACAAAGGAGGGGAAAAACGGCTGGTCCATAAAAGTGGGAAAATCCACCTTGCCTTGAATCATTCTTCCCTCTTCCTGATTTTCAAGCCCAAAATACCCAGGCATCACATTTCCTGCAAAATAATACTGCTGAGTCCCCTTGCCTATCCCCTCATGCTGCGCCTTCAAGGCCTTAAAAAACACCGTGCTAGGCCCTGGTTTATAATAGTTGTTTACGAAATTCACTTCATGCGCCCCTCCATCGGTGGTTCTTTTTCCCCAATTATATACCACATTATTCCTGATGTCCAGCCGTCCACTACTATAGCCATTGCCGTCCAGTCCTCCACCCATACTCCAGTTCCTACCATAACAATGCGCTAGGAGATTATGATGAAAACTGCCAATATCCCCACCAATCGTCGCGGCATAGCCATGCATGGCTCCTCCAGCATATTTACCATGGTCGGCTACATTTAGCGCCTCGGCGATCAGGGTACGCTGTAGTGTAATATTATGGGCACCTCGCGAACTGAATGACTCATCTATCGTCCATCGGATCGAGCAGTGATCCATTATGCTATGGTTGGCGCCAGTAAGCCCCATGCCGTCATAGGTCCTTCCAGCACCGATTCCCACTCTCATAAATCGGACTATGCCGTCATTTCCTGTCATGCCCAGCGGGGCTCTACTGATCATGATTCCCTTCCCTGGAGCGGTCTGTCCTGCGATGGTGATATAGGGCTGGTTGGCCACTAGCCGAGACTCCAATTCGATGGTGCCTCCCACCGCAAATACAATAGTCCTCGGTCCAATATCACTGGTAATGGCTTCTCTTAAAGACCCCGGCCCATCATCATGCAGATTGGTCACCGTCACCACCTTTCCTCCACGTCCTCCACGAGCATATCTGCCATATCCCTCCGCCCCCGGAAAGGCCAGCTGGGCCGGCTGGAAATACCATACATCCCCTTTGGTGATGCGGCCATCGCTGCTTTCCTCATCCACTCTCCAATAATAATGATCCAAGCTATATAAATCCTTAACCACAAATCCCGGTCTATCCATCACCCCCTGATAGCTGCTGTCTCCCTGCTCGGCAGCGCTAATTTCTGCCTTCGATGTACCAAAGTAAATATGATGCCTCACGGACTTCTCTCCTGGCTCCCAGTCCATGCGCAAGGAAGTCCCCATCTCCACATGCTCCTCCCCATCTGCGGGGAAAGGCCGTTTCGCCTGCAACTTCATATTGGGCGTATTGAGCTCAAACCCATTCAGGATAAATGAGGAGGCATCCCCTTCCGCTTTACTAAACCGCAAAACGACCGGCTGATTCTCTATGGCTTCAAAGGTGAGATAGGCCGTAGCCGCCTCAGCATTGGCCCCCACGCGATTGGAGGGTGACAGCTCTATAGGCCTATCCGTCCCTGCTACCTGAATTCGAAAGGTAGGAGCGGTAGGATTATCGGTCTTGTCCAAGGTATTATGATAGGTCAACAGACTATGCTTCCCACTAGGCAGGCCAGAAATGGTAAGTGTCAATTGCCCCTCCGCCACCAAGCCATCATTGCTTAGCCTCGCCCAATAAGGCGCCTGCACACCGGCCTTATACCAGTTGCTGCGAAAAGCCCCGTCAAACTTAAATTGAAGCCCCTCAGCGGAAAACTCGGCTGATCGGCCTTCCTCTATCACCCATGGCTGATAGCCCGGCTCATTTACCTCAGCAGCCTTCCTGCCTGCAAAATCAAGGTCCACCTTCACTGTGGGCTGTTGAGCAAAAGCCTCCCCACCGACCAGGCAGCAGTAAATAACTAGAGCGATATGGAAAAATCGTGACATCGTATTCTTCATGGCGTATTGGGTTATTATAGGATATGGCCTTCGGCCCAAATAAAATTTTAGTATTAATTCATGATAAACTTAAGCATAGAGAATTATATCCCTTCTAGCCTCTCTGACCAATAGGGATATAAGTTTGCCGAATCGGGAAAATCTACCTTTCAATACCACCGCCCAAAACCCACTGAGTCCTGCTGCCTTCCTCCACTTCCAAATCCCGGATCCTGCAGATTGAGTGGATTCATATCCCAGTTCAGCTTTCTCATCTCCTCCTTAGAGGCTGGCGTCTTGGCCTGCTGTTTTATTTTCCCTTAATTCATATCTTCGCAAGCGAATAATGAATAAAAAACTTATCCATACCATTTTTCTTTCCATCGTATTTACGCTGATGCTCGGGCTTAATGCCCAGGGGCAGAATGGGGCTTTTATCTATGGCAAGGTGAAACTCCGCAATTCCAGCGAAATCGAAGGACATATACGCTGGGCCGCTGGCCAAAGCCTATGGGTGGACCTGCTCCTTGCCGAAAAAAAGGACAATACCATCCTGCAATACCTCAGCAAGGAAGACCTCCGTCAACTCAGCGCCTCCGAAAAGAAAACCGATTGGAGTTTTATGGCTTTATGGGAAAACCAATATCCCAATAGAAAACTAACCTTCCGCAGCCAATTTGGCAATATTCGTCAGCTCACCGTCACAGGAGCCAATGAAGCCACCATTCGACTCAAAAACAACCATGATATTCGCATCTTCATCAATGAGGATGTAGAATACAAAAACCAACTGGGTAAGGACTTGGTCATTGTGACCGCCGACCAAAAGAAAGTCACCGTGAAGTGGGAAGACCTGCAAAGTATCGTGTTCCTGCAAGAGAAGGCCCCTAACCCCAATGGAAATAGTCCACTTTATGGGAAGGTAGAGACACGGTTTGGTTATTTCTATTCAGGCCTGATCAAATGGGATATGGACGAATATCTCTCCCAGCAATACCTCGATGGGACGAGCATAGACCATCGTCACATTCGTCATCAATTTGCCGAGGTCAAAAGCATCCGCCCAAAGAATCACGGCTCCCTCATCCAGCTGCAATCGGGAAAGGAAATTTATATGGATGACCATCCCAATGTCAACAATACCAACGCGGGTATTCAGATAAGAAATCCCCTTTGGGGCCAGATCACCCTCCAATGGGGGGACTTCAAAAACGCCCATTTCAGCCCTGTACCTGCGCATACTTCCAGTGGAACCGGCTACAGCTATTCCGATTTCAGAACCCCAAAACCCCTTAGAGGCAGCTTGACGCTGAAAGACAATTCCACGATATCCGGAGCGATATTTTATGACCTGGACGAGCGATGGGACATAGAAACCCTAGACGCCTGGGCTCAAGGTGGAGGGCTGCTGCAAATCCCATTTCGGGAAATCAAAAAAATCACTCCCCTTAATGACAGCCAGTCTAAGGTCTTACTGCGTAGTGGGGAGTTGATTACGCTGGGGGACAGAAGTGATGTAAACTCCCAAAACTGGGGCATTATGATCCAAAAAAGCGATGAAACCTTCCAATATTTCCCATGGGCAAAAATAAAGGAAATTTCCTTCATCCATTAATTAGGAGCAAGGGCAGGAAAACAATAAGCAGCCTCCAGGCGGACAATCATGGGGGCAAGGAGATTTTTGATAAAAGTGAGTATATTCAGCATGATAAAAGGTTAAAATTGAAGGAAAACAATCAAATATATCCCAGTAAAAAAAGGCTGGTAATCCTACTGCTGGTGCTTATACTGCCCGTGATCCTGCTGCTGAGCCTTGGAAACACGGATTTTGCAGCTGCCATATTATGGATTGAGGCGGTTTTAGTTTTTTTGGTGCTGGGCAATCTGTTTATCCACCAGAAATTAGAAAAACTTCAGCCTTGGGATCATATTCCCTTAAGGCGGTTTCTCAGTCAATTTATCCTCAGCGGCATCTATTCTTTAGCCTGTATAAATATCTGCTATTATAGCCTAAAAACCCTGCTGATCGGCCGTCCTCCCAGCTCGGATCAGTTTCTGGTCCTTAATATCTATGGGCTACTATTCTTCATTCCCATTATCTCCCTGGTTTTTGGGCTGTACTTTATGCAGCGCTGGAAGGCCGCGGTACGAAAATCCGAACAATTGCAGGCCGAAAATCTCAAAACAAGGCTGGAAACACTTAAAGGCCATATCGATCCTCACTTTCTTTTCAACAACCTCAATGTGCTTTCCTCGCTGATCGATATGGAAAATGAGGAGGCCCAGCGCTTTCTGGACAAGTTCGCAGAGGTGTACCGCTATGTGCTTCAGCATCGTGAAGAAGAGCTGGTAGAGTTGGAGGTGGAAGTGGCCTTTATCAGTTCTTATATGTATTTATTTCAAAAACGTCTGGACCGTCAGCTTAAGATAGCTATTCATTATTCGGGTGGAAATAAGGCCTTGTACATCCCCACCCTGAGTCTGCAGATGCTGGTAGAAAATGCCATTAAACATAATATCGCAAGCGCCCTGCGGCCGCTGAAAATTGAGATCAATTGTGAACAGGATCAGTACATTACCGTGAGGAATACCTACCAACCTAAGGTAAAAGCACCCAGCGAACTGCCTCAATCGGGGCTTGATAATATCAGAAAAAGGCTGGCGTATTTTACAGAAAAACAAGTAATTTTAATTCAAAACGAGGATTTTTTCGAGGTAAAAATCCCCCTGATCGAAATGGAAACTAAATCATGAAAGTTCTAATCGTAGAAGATGAAAGTCCTGCGGCCAATAAGCTGAAGCAGATGCTCCTGAGGTACAGTAATGAAATGGAGATGGTGGCCAATCTCAGTTCGGTGCAGGAGACGGTGGCCTGGCTGAGCAGTCATCCAGCTCCCGATCTCATCATGATGGATATTCAGATCGACGATGGGCTTTGTTTTGAGATTTTTAAGGAGGTGAAAGTTCTGAGTCCAGTGATCTTTACCACCGCCTATGACCAATACGCCATTCGTGCATTTGAGGTGCATAGCATTGATTATCTGTTGAAGCCATTCAGCTATGAGAAGCTCGAGATCAGCCTCAATAAACTTATGGATATCCAGCAAAACCGTCAGGAGCTCAAGCCTTCCCCGGTGAATATGGACCAGCTTATGGAAGCTCTCGAAGGTCAAAAACAGCGCTTTAAGTCCCGCTTTCTGGTCAAAGCAGGTACCAAAATACGATCGGTCAAGAGCAGCGAAATTGCTTATATCTATACGGACCGCAAGCTGAACCTGCTCGTCACTGGTGAGGGAGACCGCTACCCTGTTGATCAGTCCCTAGATGAGCTATCACAGCTGCTGGATCCTCAGGATTTTTTCCGCGCCAACCGCCAGTTGATCATACATATTGACGCGGTCAAGGTCATCCATCCTTATTTCAAGGGGCGGGTAAAACTCGAAATTACGCCTTCTTTGGACCAGGAGATTATCATCAGCAGTGAAAGAACCCCCAGCTTCAAAGCCTGGCTAGACCAGTAATTTTAAGCGAGCATAAATCCCGGTTCAGCAGGAAGATGTCCTTATTGACAGATAGCAACTTTCTTTAGTATGGCTTATACCTTAAGTTCGAATATCCCCTAGCAGCCAGAAGGCTCTAAGGTAAATCATATTTCGGGGAAGAGTGATTTTCATTTCCCCAGAAACGATACTATTCGACAATAAACCATACGCCTACCCATGTTGCAAAACCAAAAGAGATTTTTACTCACCCTCACGGGGTCGTTGCTGCTCACTGCGGCCATGGCCCAGTACCCCAAAGAATCGGGTGCGGACCGAGCCAAAGCCGATTCCATAAAAAATGCCGCTCTCGCACATTCTGATAAGATGTGGGAAATAGCACGCGAGCGGGTGTACGAAGAGGAGACCCTAGGCAAGCCCTATATCCCATGGGCAGCGCGCCCCAGCGACCTACCCCAATCAGACCTGCCGGCCTTTCCGGGAGCAGAAGGCGGAGGAATGTACAGCTTCGGAGGACGAGGAGGACAGGTAATCACTGTCACCAGCCTGGCAGATCATGGCCCTGGCACCTTACGCGAAGCCTGCGAAACCGGCGGAGCTAGGATCATCGTCTTCAATGTCGCCGGGATCATCCAGCTGGAGACACCACTGATCATCCGTGCCCCTTACCTGACCATCGCTGGCCAGACCGCTCCCGGGGATGGCGTCTGTATCGCCGGGGAGTCCGTATGGATAGATAGCCATGATGTGGTCATTCGCCATATGAGATTCCGTCGAGGAGAGACCTTTGTAGGCAGAAGAGATGATGCGATTGGTGGCAATCCCGTCGGAAATATCATGATCGACCATGTCTCTGCCAGCTGGGGATTGGACGAAAATATGTCTATCTACCGACATATGTACGACCCTGGAGGTGGATATAAACAGGAGAAACTCCCCACCGTCAATATCACCATCCAGAATAGCATCTTCTCCGAAGACCTGGACACCTATAATCACTCTTTGGGTAGCACCCTGGGAGGCGAAAATTGCTCGTTTATGAGAAACTTATGGGCCAGCAATGCAGGAAGAAACCCCTCCATTGGCTGGAATGGCATATTCAACTTCGTCAATAATGTGATCTTCAACTGGGCACACCGCACCACCGATGGAGGCGACTATAAGGCCACCTATAATATCATTAATAATTACTATAAACCCGGCCCTGTCACTGATAGAAGCTCTCCGGTGTCCTACCGTATTTTGAAACCTGAGTCGGGACGCAGTGACCTGGACTCCGTGGTCTTTGGCAGAGCTTATGTCCATGGAAATATCGTGGAGGGTATGTCCGCTGTCACTCAGGACAATTGGAATGGTGGAGTACAGATGGAAGGGAAGAATGGCCAAGCTATGACTTTAGAGCAGGCACAGCATTATTTCTCTAGGATGAAGGCCAGCAAACCATTCCCCATGCCTCATATGAGTGTATTACCCACACAAAATGCTTATGATCATGTATTGGAAAATGCTGGTGCGACCCTTCCTAAGCGTGACCCTGTTGATGAACGGATCATCAGAACCGTCAAGACGGGTGAAATAGAATACACCAAAGGACTTGATCCTGAATCCTTCTACCAGTTCGAACACCGACGACTGCCCAACGATGCCTATAAACAAGGAATCATCACCGAGATCCGTCAGGTGGGTGGATATCCGGAATATCAAGGTCAGCCTTACCTCGACTCGGATATGGACGGTATCCCCGACTCCTGGGAAAAGGCCCAGGGGCTGGATCCACATGACCCCAGCGATGCAAACGGGGATATCAATGGAGATGGCTATACCAATATCGAAAAATATATCAATGGAATAGACCCTAAACTAACTATAAACTGGAAAGACCTATCCAATAATAAGGACACGCTTACCGAAAATGGGCTATCGGTAGATAAATAAAGGTTGATACTTAGCCCTAATTTGATTTGAATGTTTAAAGGTTTGGAGTGTTTCACTTCAGACCTTTTTTGTTTCGATTTCCATCAGGGTTCAACTTAAATCCCAATAAAAAGAGTAATTCAATTAATCGATAAGCTTGAAATGCTGCTAACTTCTCGATTAGAAAAATCATTATTTACAAATAATACTACCTCTAATTAAATTAATATTATTACTAATAATTAAAGATTTACCATATCTTATTCCACCGATTAGAGAATCAACCACCTTTTCTTCAAATCAATTGATATTAAGCCATATTACATCAGTTCTGAGGCATAAAATAACCGCCTATTCATATAGCCTTAATATATAGGATGGACTTCATCTGGGTTAAAAAGAGGTATTCATTTAAACGCGTATTTAACCTTTTATCAAATGAATGAATAAATATCCTTTTTCTATTGCAAATTTGCTGGAATATTATGATTATTCCGAATAATGAAGCAACTCTACCTTTTCATAAGTGCCTACCTGCTTTGCGTTCCTTACCAAATACTTTTGGCTCAAGGTGATACAGAAGCAGTACAGGCCAACCAAACCGAGCTCAATGAGCTAAAAGGGCTCTATCAAGAGCTCATCCCCTACCCGCAGGAAATTTCCGCTGGAGGAATCTACGAAGCTGGAGGAACATTCCATATCGAAGGAACTGCCTTCCTGGTTTCCTCCGAATTTATCCGCGGAAACGTCTCCATCAATCGGGAAATTTTCAGGAACTTATTCTTGAATTATGATGTGATGAGAGACCAACTGGTAACCTACCACTCCGCTAATTTCCAGCAGATCGTATTGGATGCACGCAAAGTGGAGATGTTTGGCCTTGCCAATGACAGGATCTTCATGAAAATCGACCGAAATACCTCCTATTCATGGCATAAGAATGGATTTTACGAGGTTTTGCTGGATGCAGAAATCAAATTTCTCTCCAAGCACTATAAAACCGAAGAAATTCAGCGCGATTACGGGAGTTCCGAAAAAGCTTTTATTTTTATAAATCATGAGGATTTCTTCGTAATGAAGGATCAGGAATTTATAAGAATTCGGACCAAAAAAGACCTGGCCAATGCGGCGGGGATTAGCAAAAAGGAAATCAACAGCGTTTTAAGAAAAAATGGTCTGCGGTTTAATAAAAATCAACACCGCACCATGATCGAGGTTGGCAAAGCCTATTTTTCTAACGATAACTCCCCAGGTCAATGAAGTCAACCCAACTTATTTTTATAGTCCTTTTATTTATGGGGGGCCTCGGCAGTGGATTTGCCCAAGATCAAAAATCCAGTCAGGAAAAAATTACCGGCTTATTTCCAGGCATCAGCTTCTCCAGGTTTGTCAATTCCGTGGAAAGCCAGACTTCCTATCAGTTTTATTATAAGCAATCGGATGTCAAGGATATTCAGGTTAATATAAGTGCCAAGGATAACGATTTGGCGGATGTATTAAAATTGATCTTTGAGGGGAAAGAGATGCAATTCCGCATAGACAAGTCCAAGCGGGTATTCATATATCGTTCGGGTCCTTTTCATACGGGATTGAGCGCCAATTTCTTTCAGCAGGAACCGCAGCAGGGGGAATTTGAAAGCATGTCTTCCGAGTTGGACCTAGATCGAGCCTTTGCCAAAAACAAGCTATGGGTAATAGGAAGCTCGCAGAGCAGCGATACCGAGCCCACCGCTAGGCTGTCAGGAACTGTCCTTAGCCTCAAAACAGGCGAGCCAGTATTCGGAGCAGTGGTTTATGAAAAAACGAATTTTACCCGATCCATCACAGATGAAAATGGACAATTTAGCCTCGAACTTCCTAAGGGGCGTCAGACGATTTATATCCAGCATCTGGGTCAATTTCAGGAGCAACGTCAGGTAGAAATGCGGGGCTCAGGCTCTTTGGAGCTCCAGATAGACGAGAGCATAGTGTCTCTGGATGAGGTGGTGGTGAGCTCAGACCGACTCTCCAATGTAAACAGAACAGAGATGGGAGTGGAAACCATGTCGGTATCCTCCATGAAAAAACTCCCTTCGGTCATGGGGGAAGTCGATGTAATCAAGAGCATACTTACCCTGCCAGGCGTGAAAACCGTGGGAGAATCCAGCGTAGGCTTCAACGTCCGTGGCGGCGGGGCCGACCAAAACCTAGTGCTACTCAACCAGTCCACCATCTATAACCCTTCCCATCTTTTCGGCTTCTTTTCTGCCTTCAATGGCGATATGGTCGAAAGTGTGGCCCTGCATAAGGCAGGCATGGGAGCAGAATATGGAGGTCGTCTATCCTCGGTATTGGATGTCCGGGGAAAATACGGAAACCGTGAGAAAATCAGTGGTAGAGGAGGCATAGGCCTGCTCACTAGCCGGCTGGCATTTGATGGACCTGTGGGTGACAAAACCACCTTTATGGCCAGTGCCAGAACGACCTATAGCGACTGGCTGCTGAATCTGGTCAATGACAAGTCGGACCTCGACGCTGCGGCAGCAAGCTTCTACGATCTCAATTTAAATATAAAACACTATCTCGATGAGAAAAATGAGATCAGCCTAACCAGCTACCTCAGCCATGATTCATTTAATTTCGTCGCCGACACCCTATATGACTTTACCAATAGAAATATTGCCGTAAACTGGAAGCATTATTTCAACGACCAACTCGAGGCGGATTTCTCCATGGGTTATGATCAATATACCTTTGGTATCGAAGGCTATGAAAATGAGCTCAATGCCTTTGAATTTGACTTTAATATCCAGCAGTACCACCTGAAGGCCCACTTCGATTATGAGCAGGGCGATTATCATACGTTTAAATTTGGAGTAGATAATATTCTCTATAACCTACAGCCTGGAGATATTATGCCTCTGGGTCCAAACTCCATCGTCCTTCCAGAGACCGTCATCACCGAAAGAGCGCTAGAGTCGGCCCTATTCTTTACCGACCGCTGGGAAGTCACCGAAAAATTCACTGCAGACCTTGGACTTCGCTATGGAATGTACCGCATGCTCGGACCAAACCAGTTTAAGGAATATGCCCCTGATGCTCCAAAGAACGACGAAACTGTCACGGGAATCGTGGATTATGACAAAAATGAAACCATCGTCACTTATGGTGCCCCAGAGTTTAGGCTTAGTGGAAGGTATATTTTGGACAATTTCACCTCCATCAAAGCTGGCATACACAGCACCCGGCAATACATCCATCAGCTGTCCAATACCTCGGCAGTCACTCCTACTGATACCTGGAAGCTTAGCGATCCCTATATCCAACCGCAGCGCGGATATCAGACCTCCCTAGGCTTCTATAAGGACCTTAATCAGGGACTGATAGAAACCTCCGTGGAGGTTTATTATAGAGGGATGAGTCATCTGATCGATTATCGAAGTGGTGCGGAGTTATTATTGAATAATGATATTGAGCAGGACCTGCTCGATACAGATGGCAGAGCCTATGGGCTGGAGCTGCAGCTGAAGAAAACCACAGGCAAGCTAAATGGCTGGATTAGCTATACCTATTCCAGATCTGAAATGCGCACCTCCGATACGGAGCTATCCGAATCCATCAATGGAGGAAGCTGGTACCCTAGTAATTTTGACCAGCCCCACGCAGTGATGCTAGCAGCCAATTACGAACTCTCCAAGCGAGCCAACGTATCGGTAAATACCAATTATAGTACGGGAAGACCCATTACCTTGCCCGTGGCAAAATTCTATTATAATGGAGCTGAGCAAGTCCTGTTTTCTGAAAGAAATGCCTATAGGATTCCTGATTATTTCAGGATAGATCTAGCGCTAAACCTGGAAGGCAACCATAAGGTGGATAAGCCTGCGCATGCTTCCTGGTCTCTAGGCGTCTATAATTTATTAGGAAGAAGTAACCCTTATTCCATCTATTATACCCCTGTAAATGGCCAGCTTAAAGGATATCAATTATCGATATTTGCCAGTCCTATTCCATATATTACCTATAATTTTAGATTTTGAAAATGACTCGTCTAAATAAATCAATACTCATTAACCTCCTGATCTTTGCGGTCTTTATGGCCTGTCGGGAGCCGTATGATCCAGAGATAAACAGTGAAGACCTCAATGTGCTGGTCGTGGAAGGGCATATAGAAACGGAGGGAGGTAGCTCCTGGGTTTCGCTCAGCACCACAGGCTCATTAGATGATTATTTCAATTCTTATTTTCCCATTCAAGGGGCGCAAGTGAGGATACTGGATCAGAATAATGGCAGCTATACACTGGATGAAAATAATCCGGGACGCTATACTGGAAGCCCTGCATTATCCTCCGACCAGCAGTATAAGCTGGTCATTACCACCAGCGAAAATGGTACTTATGAAAGCGACTGGCTCCTTCCCATCGACAGTTCACCTATAGATGATATTGGCTATAAGCCTGAGGGCGGAACGCAGGATCTGGAGGTCTATGTATCCACCCACGGAACCGAGGAGGCGCAATATTTCATTTGGGATTATGAGGAAACCTATATCTTCCGGGCGGGGATTCCCTCCTTCTATAAGTATGATGCGGTCCGCGACACCGTGGTTTTCCGTAGCAATCCTGCCGACCGTATTGAGCGCTGCTGGAGGACCGAATATACGGATCTCATCAATATCGGCTCCGCCAGCCAATTCGCGGAAAACTTCATTTTTGAGAAGAAAATCCAACATATCCCCTATGGATCCGAAAAGATGACCGAACGCTATTCCATTCTGGTCAATCAACGCGCTATTAGCCGTGAGGCATATACCTTCTTTAATATTATGGAAAAAAACACCAATGATATGGGGGATATTTTCAGTCCACTGCCTTCTAATCTAAGTAGCAATCTCCATCACCTTACCGATCCCAACAAAAGGGTGATTGGTATGGTGACCGCAGGAAACTCCGTATCTATGCGGGTCTTTTTTGATCGATCGGAGATTGATTTCTGGCGCGTGGATAACCCCTATTATGCTGGATGTGAGATGTATGATGACACCATTAAAATAAGCGAACAAAGATTTTGGTTCCAGGACTTAGGAGCCAACCCTGTCTTAGTGGTAGAGGGTCCCACAGGAGGAATTTTAGGCTATAGAGGCGCCTCCGTGAGATGCACCGACTGTACCTTGAGAGGGGTAAATGTAGCACCAGATTTTTGGGTCGATAATTTATGAAAAAATTCAAAACCATACTATTAGCAATATTATTCCTTGCGATATACCAAGCTTCAGCTGGAGCTCAGAATACCGCCTTCGAGGAATCCATCAGCGTTCATCTGGCAAAAACCATCGCTGTGGCGGGTGAAAAAGTACCCGTGCAAGTGACCCTGCAGCTTCAAGGGCAGGCAAGCCCCCTGAACTTTGTCTATGCCGAACTGCTCAGCCGAGATGGAATACGATATGCTGAAGCGATCATACCTCTGGAAAATGGCCGGGCCTCTGCCTATATTCAAATCACCGATGAGACCCCAAGTGACCACTATCTGCTAAGAGTCTATAGCCGACTGGGAGCTAAATCTACCAATCCTAAGGCCAACTATCAGGAACTGATAACTATCATCAATCCGGAAATCCCTCCGACCAGACAAGGAGGCACTTCTGCCTCTTCCGGAAATACCCTCCAGCTGAGTGCGGGCGAACTGGGAATCGATATGGCTAGCAGCTCCATGGGCCGTGCTCAAACAGCCAAACTAAAGATAAAGGCGCCAAGCCAAGGCAAGGTCAACCTATCCATCAGCCTGAAAAATCCATACAGCAGCAGGCTGGTGTTTCAGGAAAAACTAAACAGTGAGCCAGCATCTTCCAGTGAAATGATCCCTGAAATCCGTGGACATATAATCCAAGGCCAGGTCACGAGCAGCCCGGTGGACACCCTAAGTTATTACCTATTGAGTGCCCATGGCAAGCAGTCGGAGCTATTTCTCTCCCGTCCAAATGCCGAGGGGGAGATTTATTTTGATCTTGGGGTATTTAAGCATTATGACTTCCTGATCTTGCAGTCAGAGCGCGATTCTGTTGCTTTTGACTTCCATATCCAGTCCCCTTTCGCCAGTCCACCCGATCTTTCCTGGTTGCCAAAGCTGGAGATAGACGAGGAAGATCAGGCCTGGCTCGACCAATGGGTATTGGGCCAAAGCATCGCTAGGCATTACCTTGCGCCGCTTCCCCTGCCACAAGACAGCCTGGTGACCGGTTTTACCGCCGATTTAAGTTATCTATTGGATGATTATAACCGATTTGAGGATATGGGTACCACCTTTAAAGAATATTTCCCTACGGTAATGGTAAGAAAATCCCATGGAAAGACCCATTTCAAATTGATCAATAAACCTTTGGGAACCGTCTTTGATGAAAACCCACTGATGCTTATCGATGGGATGCCTGTGTTTGACTCAGACCAACTGGCAAAATTCCACCCAAAAAATATACGACAGGCACTGATCACCAATCGTGAATATTATATTCGTAATAAGTCCTTCAAGGGGGTGCTGGATCTAAAGTCCTATCAAAATGATTTTGCAGGATATCCACTACCCGAAAATGCCCTCTATCTCGAATACCCAAGCATACAGCAGGAAGTGATCTGGGATTTTGAGCCCAGCGGGGCGGAAGAGCAGGTAAAAGCCCCCGACTTAAGGGATATTTTGCTTTGGCAAAGTAATATCTTTATGGAAGGCAATGGAGAAAAAGAATGGTCCTTTACCACTTCCGAGTTAGCGGGAACCTATGAAATCGTCCTCAGCTATACTGATACGCAAGGAAATCACTACCAAAAAACCAAGACCTTCACCGTCCTTTAATCCACTACCCCCTGCCCCCTAAAGGGGGTTCTTGATCTTTCTTTAAAGGACAATTAGATCCCGAAATTGGAGATTCAAGAACGTGAAGCAAACCAATAGAATTCGACATTGAAATCTGCCTTTTTTGCTCCTCCCCTTTAGGGGAGGCGGGGTGGGGTGAATAAAACCCTGACTGGTCCTATAAATAGTTTACAAGTTTGTATTTAGATCCTGATTTAGATTGACAGCGTATCGACTACCCCCTGCCCCCTAAAGGGGGTTCTTGATCCTTCTTTAAAGGACAATTAGATCCTCAAATTGGAGATTCAAGAACGTGAACCAGACCAATAGAATTAGACATTGAAATCTGCCTTTTTTTGCGCCTCCCCTTCAGGGGAGGCGGGGTGGGGTGAATAAAACCCTGACTGGTCCTAAAAATAGTTTACAAGTTGTATTTAGATCCTGATTTAGATTGACAGCGTGGCAACTACCCCCTGCCCCCTAAAGGGGGTTCTTGATCCTTCTTTAAAGGACAATTAGATCCCGAAATTGGAGATTCAAGAACGTGAACCAGACCAATAGAATTAGACATTGAAATTTGCTTTTTTTGCTCCTCCCCTTCAGGGCAGGCTGGGTGGGGTGAATAAAACCCTGACTGGTCCTAAAAATAGTTTACAAGTTGTATTTAGATCCTGAGTTAGATTGACAGCGTGGCAACTACCCCCTGCCCCCTAAAGGGGGTTCTTGATCCTATTTTAAGGACAATTCGATCCTGAAATTGAAGAATCAAGAAAGTGAAGCAAACCAATAGAATTAGACATTGAAATCTGCTTCTTTTGCTCCTCCCCTTCAGGGCAGGCTGGGTGGGGTGAATAAAACCCTGACTTGCCCTAAAACTAGTTTACAGGTTTGTATTTAGATCCTGATTTAGATTGACAGCGTGGCAACTCCCCCCTGCCCCCTAAAGGGGGGTCTTGATCTTTCTTTAAAGGACAATTCGATCCTGAAATTGGAGATTCAAGAAAGTGAACCATACCAATAGAATTCGACATTGAAATCTGCCTTTTTTGCTCCTCCCCTTCAGGGGAGGCGGGGTGGGGTGAATAAAACCCTGACTTGCCCTATAAATAGTTTACAAGTTGTATTTGGATCCTGAGTTAAATTGACAGCGTATCGACTACCCCCTGCCCCCTAAAGGGGGTTCTTGATTCTTCTCTTAAGGACAATTAGATCCCGAAATTGAAGATTCAAGAAAGTGAACCAGACCAATAGAATTCGACATTGAAATCTGCCTTTTTTGCTCCTCCCCTTCAGGGGAGGCTGGGTGGGGTGATCGACAAATAATGAAAAAAATAGTCCAAAAAAAGAGGCTGGCTAGGGGATTTGATTCCCTTGGCCAGCCTTTATATTTATATAGCACTTCTCTCTAGATCAATATCCTGCGGCCCAATCATCTCCACGAGGATCGCCAGCTCCTTCAAGCTTGCCGTCAGGCTGCACCAGGATCGCATCGACTCTACCGATGGTTCCACGGACTTTGATGGCATGCCCCATCTTCTCCAATGCCATTATCACCGCAGAATCAAGGGCTCCCTCCTCAGGGAAAATAAAATCTGGTTTCCACTGCGAATGCACTCTTCCGGCACTTACGGCCTCTGTCATCGTCATCTTATGATCGAGAACATTGAGGATCGTCTGATATACCGAGGTGATGATGGTACTACCGCCAGGTGTACCCACCACCATCAGCAACTTGCCATCTCTCTCCAGAATGGTGGGAGTCATCGCACTAAGCATTCTTTTTTCCGCCTCAATAGCATTCGCCTTACCGCCTAACAGACCATATAGATTAGGTACTCCAGGCTTACTGCTGAAGTCATCCATTTCATTATTCATCAAAAAACCCGCTCCTGTCACAAAGACCTTAGAGCCATAGCCGGAATTAATAGTGGTGGTGACCGAGACGGCATTTCCATCCTTATCCACGATGGAATAGTGCGTCGTCTCCTCACTCTCCTGCCCTGCCAGCTCCATAGCCTCCACTTCATTGCTGTCGGTGGCTTCGCCAAGATCGATTTCGCTCACCCTGCCAGCGAGATAATCCTCATCCATAAGCTCCTTCCGAGGCACTTCCCAAAAATCTTCATCACCAAGATGCTTTGCACGGTCTGCATATACGCGTCGCTCCATCTCGGTCATCACATGTACCGTCTCTGGGCTATGAAATCCATAAGACTCCAGCGGGAAATATTCCGACATCCTCAGTAACTGTATCAAGGCGATTCCCCCACTGCTGGGCGGTCCCATACTGTACACCGTCACATCATGATATTTGCCAGACACAGGCGTTCTCCACTTGGATTCATACCTCTCCATATCCTCCATACTGATGATGCCATTGCCACTTTGCATCTCAGCCACGAGGAGCTCGGCAGTTTTACCTTTGTAAAAACCCTCCCAGCCCAACTTCTGAATACGCTTCAAGGTGGCCGCAAGGTCTTTTTGCTTTAGCACATCCCCTTCCTGCCAGAGACGATCCAGCCTCACCAAGGGAATAGCTGTGCTATCACGGTTATTATCTATAAATCGCTGCTTGGTGCCATTATAATTATCAGCCTGCTGAGCGGTAATCGCAAATCCTCTCTTCGCCAACTGATAGGCAGGCTCGATCAGGTCCTTAAGTGGCATAGTGCCAAAACGCTTATGAGCACGGATCATACCATCTACCGAGCCCGGTACTCCGGAGGCCATCGGCCCGGCAGTGCTAAGGCCATCGATAATTTCTCCATTTTCATCCTGATACATCTCCTCATAAGCTGCCAGAGGAGCCTTCTCTCTAAAGTCCAGCGAAACCACTTCTCCACCCTCTGGACGGTACATCATGAATCCACCCCCACCGAGATTTCCCGCAGCAGGATACACCACCGCCAAGGCAAAATGCACGGCCACCATCGCATCGATGGCATTGCCACCCGCCTTGAGCACCTCAGCACCCACACGGCTGGCCTCATGATGAGCAGAGACTACCATCGCCTGATTGCCCACCACAGATTTGCCCTCCGAATAGTCCTTGGTCGGCATGGGAGCACAGGAAAATAGAACACAGACCCCCAGCAAAAAAGCCAGGCCTGAGGTCCATGAAGAAGAATGATTATAACGCATAAATAATTTTTTATAATAGGGTGAATGAATCGTAAATATAAGTCAATTAATGAAGTCAAAACCTCCAGCAAATATAGGAAAATGTTCGGAATGCCCATCCCTCCACTCCCCCCTAAAACCGCCAATAAAGGGCCCTAACACGAGGATATACTAGTAAAAAATACCCCATTTCGGGTATTTTATGAATTGGAGAAATTATGTAATTTGAAAACCCGTTTAACTATAATGAAAAAAGAAATACTATTATAGATGATAAACTCAAAATTAAAAATATCAATTAACCAGGCTTCCCAAAGGGGCATAAAAAAAGCCTCCTGGTTTATAATGGACAAGAGGCAACCCAAATGTTTTCACAACGGAATAATCCTTATTGTGAATTGCTTTCAGGTCAGAAAGATATGGAAAAACTAATAGAATCAAAAAAACACTCCTCAAAATATAAATAATTTTTATGAAAAGAATATTAGGACTTGATTTAGGAACTACATCAATTGGATGGGCATACATCAAAGAGGCAGAGAGTGAAAAAGAAAAATCCTCAATTGAGAAAATAGGGGTCAGAGTCAATACCCTATCTTCAGACGAAAAAACCAATTTTGAAAAAGGAAAACCAATAACAACAAATGCCAATAGAACATTAAAACGAAGTGCTAGAAGAAACCTTGACAGATATCAGCTTCGAAGAAACAATTTAATTGAAGTATTAATTCGTGAGAGAATAATCACCAATGAATCAATTTTAGCCGAGTCCGGCAAAAACACCACATTTGAGACATGGAAATTGAGATCAACTGCTGTTTCTGAAAGGATAAATAAAAACCAACTTGCAAGAGTACTATTGGCTATTAATAAGAAAAGAGGCTATAAAAGCAGTCGAAAAGCTAAGAATGAGGAAGAAGGTCATTCTATTGATGGTATGGTTATAGCAAAAAAATTATATGATGAAAATCTGCATCCTGGTCAATTAGTTTTTCGGCTATTAAATGAGGGAATAAAAAATTTGCCAGAATTTTATCGGTCTGATTTACAAGCGGAATTTGATTGTATATGGGATACTCAAAAAAAATATCACCCCGAGGTTTTTACTGATAATTTTTATAGAGAAATCATGGGCAAAGGCCAAAAAGCAACATCCGCGGCCTTTTGGAGAAATTTTGGATTTAACACCGCAGATATAAAAGACATCCACGAAAAGTTAAAATCTCCTAAAACCATCTCATTTGGTTTAAGAGAAAAGAAGAAATATCAAGGATATTATTGGCGAAATATTGGAATTCATTCAAAATTAGAGAAAGAGGAAGCTGCATATGTGATTACAGATATTAATAATGAATTGAAAAAATCTAGTGGATATCTTGGAGCAATATCAGATAGGAGTAAAGAATTATACTTTAATAAAGTTACTATTGGCCAATATTTATACAACACCCTAAAGCAAGATAAAAATTCAAAACTTAAAAATACAGTTTTTTACAGGCAAGATTATTTTGATGAATTTGAATTAATATGGGAGACCCAAGCTAAATATCATCCTGAATTAACCAGAAAATTAAAGGAGGAAATTAGGGACATTATTATTTTTTATCAACGAAAGTTAAAATCTCAAAAAGGATTAATAAGTCTTTGTGAATTTGAGAATAGAGAAATATCAGTTAAAAAAGGAGGAAAAATTTCAACAAGGACAATTGGGTCAAAAGTTATCCCTAGATCCTCTCCCCTTTTTCAGGAATTCAAAATTTTACAGCTTTTACATAATATCAAAATTCGAAAAAAAGGCAGTAAAAAAAGATCAGTAGCAAAAGAAAAAATTCTAACTGAAGAATCTGATATTTTCATACTTGATTCACTTGCCCGAGAGCATCTCTATTCAGAATTAAATATAAAAGGAACTTTAAAGGCGACCGAAATAATAAAGCATTTAGGATATAAAACTACAGAATGGGAAGTAGCTAACTACACACAGATAGAAGGAAATAATACAAATAAGCTATTTTATGAAGCTTATTTAAAAATTATTGAATCCGAAGGTTATGACATTATTGAGATCTTTGGCGGCAAGGCTGATTCTGACGAGGTAAAATTAAGTGATTTCACAATTTCAGCATCTGATTTAAAGGATAAAATATTGACAATTTTTGAATCCTTAAAAATAAATTCTCAGATTTTAGAGTTTAATGCAGAATTAGAAGGAAAAGCTTTTGAAAAGCAAGCCTCATACCAATTATGGCACCTGCTTTATTCCGCAGAGGATGACAGCAATAATCATAGTGCGGACGATATACATACATTCGGAAAGGATAATATTGACTTAAAAAAACTACTATGTAATAAATATGGATTCCAGCCTCATCATGCAAAGATCCTTACCAACCTGCCCCTTGATAGAGAATACGGAAGCTTAAGTTCAAAGGCCATTCGGAAAATTTATCCATTCATCAAAGAACACCAGTACTCAGAGGCGTGTGAATATGCAGGGTATAGGCATTCTAAATCATCACTTACAAAAAGTGAGGTCCAAAATCGCTCATTAAAAAATAAATTAGATTTATTAAAGAAAAATAGTTTACGCAATCCTGTAGTAGAGAAAATTCTAAATCAAATGATAAACGTGGTTAATTCATTAATTGACCAGGAAAATGTCCTCCTTGTAAAACAAGGTCTTCCACCAGAATTTCATTTTGATGAAATACGAATAGAATTAGCGCGAGAATTAAAGAAAAATGCTAAGGAGAGGGAAGAAATGACCACAAATATTGCTCATGCCAAAAATTTACATGACTCAATTTTTTCCACTCTTCAAGATGAATTTGGTATTAAAAACCCAACTCGAAATGATATATTAAGATATAAATTATATGAAGAACTTAAAAGCACCGGATTTAAGGATCTTTATACGAATGTCTATATTCCTCGTGACAAAATATTTACCAAAGAGATAGATATAGAACATATTATCCCACAATCTAAAGTATTTGACGATAGTTTTTCTAACAAAACTTTAACATTTAGAAAGATTAATAATGATAAAGGAAACCTTACTGCATATGATTATATCTTAGGAGAATTTGGTCAAATAGCATTAGATAGCTATTTAGAACGCATTAAAGTCTTATTTGATTTAGGTCAAAAAAACAATAAGGAAGGCATTTCAAAAGCTAAATATCAGAAACTTCTAAAAACTAATTCCCAGATTGGGGAGGGTTTTATTGAAAGAGATTTGAGAGATAGCCAATATATTGCTAAGCAAGCAAAATCTATCCTTTTTGAAATAACCCGATCAGTAGTTGCAACTTCTGGAAATATAACAGATAGATTGAGGAGGGATTGGAATTTAATTAATGTAATGCAGGAATTAAATTTTAGTAAGTACAATCATATAGGGCTAACTGAAGTAATTGAAAATAAAGACGGAACATTCAAAGAAAGAATTGTAGGATGGAATAAACGAAATGATCATAGGCATCACGCTTTAGACGCATTAACGATAGCCTTCACTAAACACAGTCATATTCAATACCTAAATCATTTGAACGCTCGCAAAGATGAAACTCATATAAAACACATTTTAATAAACCAGATTGAGAATAAGGAGACTCATAAGGTCCTCAGTAAAAATGGGAGAAAAAAAACTCAATTTAATGTTCCTATACCAAATTTCAGACAGGCGGCAAAAGCTCATTTGGAATCAGTGCTAGTTTCAAGGAAAGCAAAAAACAAAGTTGTTACACGAAATAAAAATTTAATTAAAACTGTTAAGGAGGTATTAATAAAAACCGAATTAACCCCAAGGGGCCAACTCCATAACGAAAGTATTTATAAAAAATATAAGTACCCAATAACAAAGGAGGTTAAAATAGGTGGGAGATTTGATGAAGAACTAATTTCGATGGTTAATAATCCTCATTACAAAAAGCTTCTGTTATTAAGATTATATGAGTTTGGAAATGATCCAAAGAAAGCTTTCACTGGAAAAAATGCTTTGGCTAAAAACCCCATCTTCATTAATCCCGATAAAACAGAAAAACTACCTGAGAAAATATCGATAACACAATTTTTGGAGGGCTATTCTATTAGAAATAAGATAGACCATTTATTAAATATTGATAAAGTAATTGATGAAGGAGTAAAACAAATACTAATGGAACGTCTAGAAAGGTTTAATAATGATCGCAAAAAAGCTTTTTCAAACCTAGAAAAGGATCCAATTTGGCTAAATAAAGCTAAAGGAATAAGCATTAAGAATGTACGGATTAGGGGTAAAAAAAATGCAGAAAGCCTTCATTCTAAAAAGGATCATTTGGGAAATAAAATTTTAGATCAAAATGGATTTGAGATCCCTGTAGATTTTGTAAATACAGGAAGCAATCATCATGTCGCAATTTATATTGATAAGGAGGGTAATCTTCAAGAAAATATAGTTTCATTTTTCGAGGCGGTAGCTAGAGCAAATCAGAAATTAGAAATAATTGACAAAAATTATAACAAGGACTTAGGCTGGACATTTTTATTCTCCTTGAAGCAAAATGAGCATTTTGTTTTTCCGGATTTAGGAAATGGTTTTAACCCAAGTGATTTCGATCTATTCAGTAAAGATAATAAAAGCGTTATTAGCCCACATTTATTTAGAGTACAGAAGCTTGCGACAAAAGATTATTTCTTTAGACATCATTTGGATACAAGCGTAGAGGAAAATGCTAAGTTAAAAGGAATTACGTGGAAAAGGACTGGCTTGACTGGCCTTAAGGGAATAGTAAAGGTCCGAATAAATCACTTAGGAGATGTGGTCTCGATAGGGGAAACAAGGTAATACTGATTATTATGATAAAACGGACACTTTTCTTTGGAAACCCAGCATATTTAAGCACCAATAATGAACAACTTTTGGTGACTTACCCTGATAATCAAGGAGAAAAGCAAGTACCAATTGAAGACATTGGAATGGTGATTTTAGAAAATGCCCAAATCACCATTACCAATGGATTAATCGGTAAGCTGGTTGATCATAAGGTGGCAGTAGTATCTTGTAATAACCAACATCTGCCTGATGGACTGCATCTACCTCTGCATGGACATACTGAGCAAACCGAACGCATAAGATTTCAACTTAATGCCAGTCAACCCCTTAAAAAGAATCTATGGCAACAGACCATAAGCTCCAAAATAAAAAATCAGGCGGCCTTGTTATCAGAACGAGATGTACCTATTCAAAAACTAACTCATCTAGCCAAAACAGTACAATCAGGTGATTCGGGAAATAATGAATCTCAAGCAGCCGCCTATTATTGGCAACATATCTTTGACCTACCTGATTTTAATAGGGGACAACATGGACTTCCTCCTAATAACTTGCTCAATTATGGGTATGCAATTCTCCGAGCGATAATTGCTCGAGCACTAGTAAGTTCTGGATTATTACCTGTAATCGGTATATGGCATAGAAATAAATACAATGCTTATTGCCTTGCGGATGACATCATGGAACCTTATCGTCCCTTTGTGGATATGGTGGTTCGGCATATTGTCGAAACTGAGGATAATTACGAAGAGCTAAATTTATCATTAAAAACAGAATTGTTATCTATTCCTGTCTTAGATGTCAATATAAATGGACAAAAAAGTCCCCTTATGATTGCAGCAAGTAGAACTACTAATTCATTATTTGAGTGTTATGCAGGAATAAGTCGAAAAATCTTATATCCAGTTTATGAATGATCGTTTTTATTCCAGATTAAATCAATACCGAAGTATGTGGGTTTTAGTTTTTTTTGATCTTCCTACCGACACTAAAATTGATAGGAAAAGGGCTAGTAAATTTCGAAAAAAACTTCTGGATGATGGCTTTAATATGTTTCAATTCTCCATCTATATGAGGTTTTGTGCTAGCAGGGAAAATGCAGAGGTACATACCAAGCGAGTAAAAATTAATCTTCCTCCCAAAGGGAAAGTAGGTATAATGGCGATTACCGACAAACAATTTGGTATGATGGATCTATTTTATGGGACAAAACTGGCTGATAAAGAGACTCCAGCTCAACAGTTAGAGCTTTTTTGATTGAATTATTTTAAAAGGATATTTGGTATACTCTGATATATTTCCAGCTCTGTTTTTCCAATCCTAATTTCATACATAACTAACAGCATACCAGCCTATTATGACCAGGTATGCTGTGATTACCTATGCAAGGTACAAGTCTGAAAGCAATTCACAAC
>NZ_KB890754.1:0-18583 GCF_000373245.1 Echinicola pacifica DSM 19836 | reverse complement strand
TTCCGAATATTCCTGTGCTGTGATTACCTATGCAAGGTATAAGTTTGATAACCATCTATTACCCCCCTCATTCCACAATTAAAGCAAAAACACTTGACCAGCGACATAATCTAGGGTCATTTTTATTGGATTTACTCAGAATAAAAAAATGGGCGGATGCTAAAAGGTGACTATTTTAATTTTGAAAGGGCATCCATATAATGGGCTACATGCTATTAGTTGCTCCAATCTCTCCTGACCTAATATACACCGGCTCTCTTCCACCTGCCTGGAGGCCCTGCGCGGAGGGATTCGAACCTTCCACGCAGGGCCTAAATATTAATTCGTAATACTTCATTAAATCAAAAAACTAATTCGAAGTCTCACTATTGCGATTTAAAAGCCATCCCCCTCCCCCTATCTAGCAAAACCGATCGACCACGAATCCTTCTAGTGGGCAGCTGGGGCTTTGGTGATGGGCGATTTGGGCGAGGAGCTTGCCGGTGGCGGGGGCCAGGCTGAGGCCCATCATGCTGTGGCCGGTGCCAAAACAGACATTGGTCCACCTTGGAGACTTGCCGATATAGGGCAGGCCATCCGGGGAGCAGGGCCGCAGACCTGACCATATCTGCTGGTCCGCGGGAAACTCGGCCCGGAAGTCGGGATAATACCTGCTTATAGCATCAAAAATCCCTTGCACTCGGTTGAGATTGATCTTCTGGGGTTGATTGGAGATCTCCATGGTCCCCCCAAATCGCACCTTGGGTCCATAGGGGCTTTGCGAAACTCTCGCTTCGGTCAAAATACTGGCTTGTTGCAGCTGGGGCTGGTTGGGAAGCTCAAAACTATAGCCCTTCCCTCCCATCATAGGCAAGCGAAAACCTAGCATTTTGGCCAGATCGCCGGACCAAGCTCCCGCGCAGATCATCAGCTGGCCACAGGGAATGCTACCCTTATCGGTCTGCACTGCGGTCACCATGTCTCCTTGTTTATCAAATCCCCTAACAGCTCGGTTTGTGTGGATCTTCACCCCTCTTTTGATTAGATAGCCTTTTAGATATCGGTGTAAGTCCGCAGGTGATAGATGGGCATCTTCCGGGAAATAAATTCCTCCTCGAGCCCTTACCTCCACATTGGGCTCCAGCCGCTGGATGTCTTCTGAGCCCAGTACCTCCACTTGCAGACCATTGGCCCTGGCCAGATGACTGAATTCCCTTTCTTCTTTCTCTCCTTCCTTCGTTTGATAGAGCATGAGCAGGCCTTTTTCTTGTAGCTGGATGCCATTATCGCCATGCTCTGCCACAAAATCCACATATAATTGACGACTCAACAGGCTGAGGGCTTTCAGGGAAGGGATGGATTTTTTGACATGCTGGAGGGTGGAGTGACGGTAAAACAGCATACACCAATCCACCAATCTCCTGTCCAACCGAGGCTGGATATAAAAAGGGCTTTTTGAGGATAGCATCCATGAAAATCCCTTCGCTATCATCCCCGGTGAGGCCAGAGGCACGATATGACTCGGCACTATCATCCCGGCATTGCCCGTGGAGCAGTTTACCTCCATTTCTCCTTGGTCGAGAATCTCTACTTCTTCTCCTTGCTGCAGGAGATAATAGGCCGTATAGAGGCCCACTATCCCTCCACCGATCACTAGATTTGGTTTCATCGTTGGCTTATTATTTATGCTTTTTTGACTAAGAAAGGTGGTTTATATCACCTGGAATCCATGAACATAGGGATCATCATCGTCCAAGAAAATGGTATTATATCCGGTGATTTTGGCCCAGCCTTCTATGCTGGGGATGATACCGGAAATACCACCCACGGTACATTCAGCGAGGATTTCGCCAGTGAATTTAGAACCTATATAGCTTTCATTGATGAAGGCTTCGTGCAGCCCCAGCTTTCCGCGAGCATATAGCTGGGCCATCCTGGCGGAGGTACCTGTGCCGCAGGGAGAGCGATCGATGGCCTTCTCCCCGTAAAATACGGCATTCCTCCCATGAGAGTGCTCGTCGATTGGCTTCCCAATCCACTGAATATGGCTCAGTCCCCGGATTTCCGGGTTTTCGGGATGTACAAATTCGTACTTTTGATTGATATCCCTTCGTAGCTTGCGGCTCATCATGATCAGCTGCTCAGCGCTATACGCCTCCAGGCCTGGGAAATTCTTCTGCGGATCGATAATCGCATAGAAATTCCCCCCATAAGAAACGTCGAAAGACAGTTCTCCCAGTTCCTCCGAACAGATATAAAGGTCCCTGGCGCTCAGAAAACTGGGAACATTGGTAAGCCTTACAGCGCTCACTTTGCCGGCCTGCTGCTCATACGAGACCAGCACCAGACCAGCTGGAGTTTCCAGTCGTAGCTGACCGGGGACCTTGGGCTGTATCAGCCCTTCCTCTATCGCCACGGTCACGGTGCCGATGGTCCCATGGCCGCACATGGGCAGGCAGCCGCTGGTTTCTATATACAATACCCCCATATCATTGGCGGGATCAAGGGGCGCATAGAGCATGGATCCGGACATCATATCATGGCCTCGAGGCTCAAACATCAGCCCCCGACGGATCCAATCATAGTTTTTGACAAAAAACTGTCGTTTTTCGAACATGGATTTTCCCTCCAGTAGAGGTAGTCCGCCGGTGACCACCCGCACCGGATTGCCGCAGGTATGCGCATCAATACAACTGAATGTTTTCTTCATCTATTTATCTAAATCCAAAAGCAAATATACCCTCGCTAAGCTATTCTATTTTGCCGAAGGCCAGGAATAAATCACTTCCCGGCTCTCCTGTCGGCTAGTCCCCAAGGCTCAGCTTACCGTCCACAGTACGGCTGATTTTTAGTGGATTTTTTTCTTTTAGTGCCTCCGGCAAAAGGCTGTCGGGGCAATTTTGATAAGCCAGGGGCCTTGCAAATCGCTTGATCGCATGGACGCCCACGGAGGTACTTCGGCTATCGGTGGTCGCAGGAAATGGTCCTCCATGCTGCATGGCATGGCCTACCTCCACTCCGGTGGGCACTCCCCCAAAGAGTAGTCTGCCACAACGGCTGCCTAGTCCTGCGATCAGCCCCTCATGTGCCGCAAGCTCCTGCTCCTCGGCCCAGAGTGTAATGGTCAGCTGGCCCTGCAACAGCGCTGGCATCGCATGGAGCTGCTCCCTGTCCGCATAGGTCACCATCAGCCCAAAAGGTCCAAATACCTCCTCATGCAAGCGATGGCTGGCACTCCAGTCTTCCATTTTCACCCTTGCCAATGCCGGTAAGGCCGCAGTGAGATGATCGGGAGTACATATCCATTCCAGCCCCGCTTGGGCTTTCATGGCTTCCACTGCGGAGGCATAGGCGCTTTGGATGCCAGGATGAAGCATCAGCTGAGAGGGCATGGCGGCAAGTAGCTTAGCGGCTAGCGCCGCAAAGTCATCGGCCTTAGACTCGGGAATAAACAGCAAACCAGGATTGGTGCAAAACTGCCCAGCACCCAAGGTAAGCGACTGGCTATAATCGGAGGCCATCTTTTCCATATTGGCTTCACAATACTCCTCCAAGGCAACTATCGGATTGGTACTTCCCATTTCGGCATATACAGGAATAGGCTTTGGTCGGGCATAAGCCAGGTCAAAGAGGGCTTTTCCTCCGGTATATGAACCTGTAAAGGCCACGGCCTCTGCCAAAGGATGCTGTACCAGCTCCTGTCCTTCGGCTATTCCTCCGGCCACATGCTGGAATATTGCCGCAGGCAAATCCTGCTCCTTCAGCGCTGCCTGCACCAATTCAAATACCAAAAGGGAGGTTTCCGGATGGGCAGGGTGCCCCTTGTACACCACCGTGCAGCCTGCCGCCAAGGCCGATATGCTGTCTCCGCCAGCAGTAGAAAATGCTAAGGGAAAATTACTGGCCCCAAAGACAATCACCGGCCCCAGTGGCACCAGCATCCTTCGCAGGTCAGGCTTTGGCGCGGGGCTGCGATCAGGATCGCCATGATCGATCGTCACCTCCAGCCAACTGCCTTCCTCGAGATAAGTGGCAAATAAGCGAATCTGGCCCGTCGTACGAGCCAGTTCCCCCTTGATACGTCCTTCGGGGAGGTGAGATTCGGCACAGGCGATCGGCAGCAGCCGCTCTACTCCCTGGTCGAGTAGCTCAGCCAGATGCCGCAGAAAAGTCGCCCGCTGCGCCAAGCTTGTTTCTTTATATTGGCTAAAGGCGGCAGCAGATTGCTGCATGATATGGTCTAGTTGCATTAGGCAAGTGTTTTTAATGAGGATAAATTGGGTCTGGTATCTAAGCCATGCTGAATCAAGCGTTCTACTCTTTCTTTTTCTTCCCCCACCAAGCGGAGGCGCGGAGCCCTTACATGGGCGGTTCCTATTCCCGTCATCTGCTCGGCCAGCTTGATATACTGTACCAATTTAGGATGAATATCCAATTCCAGCAAAGGCAAAAACCACTGGTATAATGCGATGGCTTCCTTGATCCTATGAGCCTTCACCAAGTCAAATAATACCACGGTCTCGGCGGGGAAAGCACATACTAGCCCAGCGACAAGACCATCAGCACCCATGATGACACTTTCCATAGTCAGCGTATCCACCCCACATAGCACCTTATAGCGGTCACCAAAGCGGGTTTTCATACGTGTGATATTGCTGACATCCCGGGTGGACTCCTTGACCGCTTGTATAGTGGGGCAAGATTGTAATTCGTCAAACATCTCCAGTGTAATATAGGTCTTATAGTCCACAGGATTATTATAAATCATAATGGGCAAAGTAGTGGCTTCTGCCACGGCCTTAAAATAAGCTACGGTCTCCCGATGATCTGAGCTATAGCGCATGGGAGGCAGCAGCATCAAGGCCTGTGCTCCCAGCTCCTCGGCTTGCCGGGCCCAGTGGACCGCCTTTGCGGTGGCCCCTTCTGCAATATTCAGTATTACTGGCACACGCCCACGGAGGTAATCGATGGTTTTGCGGGTCAATTCTATCTTCTCCTCTTCCTCCAGCACACTGGATTCTCCCAGTGTACCGCCCAAAATCACCCCCGCCACACCTGCATCAAGCTGTGCATCCAGGTTTCTGAAGAAAGTATCAAAGTCAAGGCTGCCATCCTCAAAAAATTTGGTAGTGACAGCGGGAAATACACCGTTCCAGTTCATAGTTATTTATTTTAGTTCCTTACAAATGTAGCGCGATGACTTCAGGATAAATTGCACCAAATTGGTGATTCATGATACAATACTGTCCTATTTATTTCTCCCTGGCAGAAAGGAAAATCCCGATGGACAGGAAAATCAATTTTGGCCCAGGGCCGAAATCAAAAACTTCACTCTCCCAAAATCTCCTGCTGCCGCTGAGCTGCGCTGGACTTAATGAAGCTTTAAAGAGTGATTTCTGGTTGCCTTGCAAAAAATGATGCCTCCTCCAATAAGCTAAATCCCCCTCTGCTAGGCTGGGATAGGCTGGGTGAAATAGGATGCCTCATTAGTTGGCGGCAGGACTTATGAGTATTGGTGAGAGGTGGACAGCGATAAACCTTCAAGCTATCCCGCATAAACTATTCAGTACTCGGTATTTTTTATTTATTTTGCAATTATGCAGACACCCTTGACCCTATCGGAATTAAATCAGCAGATTCAGCAGGCCATAGACAGTCATTTGTCTCCCACCTATTGGGTGGTGGCGGAGATTGGCGACCTGCGGGGATCTCCGCGGGGGCATGCCTATCTGGAACTGGTGGAGAAGAGCAATCAACAGGTACTCGCCAAGGTCAAGGCGAATATCTGGGCTTACGCTTATAGCAGTATATCCAGTCGTTTTCAGTCCATCACGGGCACGCCGCTCAAGACGGGGATGAAGGTACTGGCGCAGGTTAATGTCCAGTTCCACCCGGTGTATGGTCTTAGCCTGAATGTCAAGGATATCGATCCAAACTTTACCTTGGGCGAAAAAGCACGGAGGAAGCAAGAAACCCTCCAGCGCTTGCAGAAGGAAGGTCTGATGCAGCTTAATAAGCAGTTTCTGCTCCCCACTGTACCCCAAAAGATAGCCGTGATTAGCTCTGCAACTGCCGCGGGCTTTGGGGACTTCAAAGACCAAGTAGATCAAAATCGGGAAGGCTATCGCGTGCATTATAAGCTCTATCCTGCCACTATGCAGGGGGATGCGGCCGTGGCGAGTATCGTGCAGGCCATCGAGCAAATCGAAAAAGACCAACACCAGCTCCCCTTTGACCTGATGATCATCATCCGGGGTGGCGGCGCGCAGCTGGACCTGGACAGCTTTGATGAATATGATTTGGCACGGGCTATCGCCAATACCACGCTGCCTGTGGTCACGGGTATCGGTCATGAGCGAGATGAATCCATCGCCGATCTGGTGGCACACACTCAAATGAAGACCCCCACCGCCGTGGCAGAATTTATCCTCTCCGGCTATAGGGACTATGAAGATGGGCTCAATCAGCTCATGAAACAGCTGGAAAGAAAAGTCAGCTTTTCTCTACAGGCAGAAGGTCGGCATCTTGCTCAGCTGGAGCATAGGCTCAATAGTGGTTTCTCGTATAGGATTCAGCAAGAAAAAGAAATGAGCAACCTGCTGAGCTATAAGTTGCAAAATACCGCTAAGCAAATTACCAAAACGCACTACCAGCAGCTCATCCAGCGCTACGAAAGCCTAAAGCGGGCCAGCAGGCATACCCTCAACCAGGAAAATGCGCTGATGGACACTATAATCAAGGACCTAAAACGACTGGATCCTGATCATTACTTGCAGAAAGGCTATACCCGAACCGAGATAAATGGCCGGTCGATCAGCAAAACTGAACCCAAAGCAGGAGATACTATGGTCACCTATGGTGCCAAACTAAAAATAATAAGTACTATCAATTCCACCGAAAATCATGAATAAAGAAACAGAATTCAGCTACGACAAGGCTGTCAAGCGGATTGAGGAAATCATCACTGAGCTAGAAGCCGATGAAACCAGCATCGATGAGCTTTCTAAACTCGTCAAGGAAGCCAGCAGCTTAGTCAAAAGCTGTAAAGGAAAACTCCGAATGACCGAGGAAGAAATCTCCGCCGCCTTCACAGAGGAGGATTAACAGGGCCTTCTGGCCCTTATATTGGGTTTGGAAAGAATTAATTTGGCTTTTGGTCCAGGTATTCCTGGCGGGCCTCAGGTGTCAGTATGCCTTCAAAAATAATGGAAATGGCCTGATCATATACCTTGGCAGGATTGATTTTTAGGCTATTCACCATTTCTCCTGGAAACTGGGACAGGAATTTAGGGTCTATGAGATTCTGAATGGCGGAGGCATATAGAAGGACCACCATACTTTTATTGACATGTGATCCCACCAATCCCTGGTCGATTCCGGACTGAATGAGCCGCTGGAAGCGCAGATAGGCAGAAGTACGGATATAATCCTCCAGTTGGGACCAAACTTCCGGCACCTGATCGCGCATATCGGCGAGGAGTTCAGGATTGATCGGGCCGAGGTCCTTGGCTATGGCCGTGAGCATGGAGCGCAATTTCATCAGAAAAGTCATCTCTTCATTCTCCAAAATCGTCTCCACCTTGATACTTAAGTTGGTTTTCAAAAGATCAAATGAGGCTTCTAACAGTTCCCGCTTCCCAGGGAAATACTGATAAACTGTCTTCTTACTCATGCCTAATTTTTTGGCAATATCATCCATGGTGGTTGATTTGAAGCCTTTGCCAAAGAAGAGCTCATTGGCTCCTTCTAAAATCTTTTGCTCTATTTCTGGATGATAATTTCTTTTCATTCTAATTTTGATCTTGGCCCAAATATAAAAATTCAATTGACTTAAAAAAAAGACAAAGAATAGCTAGGGGTAATTACTCAGCCCCTCGGCACGGAGCCAAAAGCCCCATTCCACCAGCAGGATTATAGATCCAATCTCAAAATCACCTGATCACCAAGTATTTGACCATTAATATTTAGGCTTCTTTCTATTCCCCAGCCATCTCCTGGTTTACTTAAAAAAAGCACCGAAAATAATTGGCTGAGCTTCAGAAGCTTTAGGTTATCCTTTGCAACTACCTATCTATTCGGACTTGAGGCAGAGTAATTTTATATCTATAGGAGGATAATTCGCTTGATAAGTCAGGTACTGAGAATGGGCAATTTTGCTTAAGGTCAATGCCCAAAATGGGTAAGCAGTTCCTCTGGATCTGCTGGCAATTTTAGCCCTCTGCTACCATTAAAGTCCCATAAAAAGTGTAGATTTGAACTGAAAAAAATCCGTTGAATGAATTTACAGGATTTTGATTAGACCTAATTCTTAATTGCCAGGATAAGGTCTATCTCAGGAAGGTATAGAGGCCTCGGTCCAATTATTTCCTAGGGTGAATTTATGAAAATCACCAAAAAAAAGCATAGTCAATAGTACATCAAGAACCGATCTTTAGTTTTACATGAACCAGATTTCTAAGGAAGAAGCGCAGCAGCGAATCGCTAAATTAACCCAGACCATTCATTATCATAATAATCTATATTATCAGGAAGACCGAAATGAGATTAGTGATTATGAATTTGACCAATTACTTCAGGAGCTCATTGAGCTGGAGGAGGAGTACCCGGAGCTGAAAGCCAAAAACAGCCCGAGTCAGCATGTCGGGGGCACGATTACGAAGAATTTTGAGACGGTAGAACATGAGACGCGCATGCTAAGCCTCGGCAATACCTACAGTATGGAGGAGTTGATGGCTTTTGATGAGCGGGTGGCCAAGGGGCTGGGTCATCGGGATTATAGTTATTTTTGTGAGCTAAAATTTGACGGTGTCGCCATCAGTTTGGTGTATGAAAACGGAGAATTGCAGCGTGCCGTCACTCGTGGAGATGGCTACCGTGGTGACAATGTCACGGCGAATGTAAGGACCATCAAAAACATCCCTCAGTACCTGGAAGGCAAAGATATTCCCGAAAAGTTCGAAATCCGTGGTGAGATATTCATGCCCATTAGAGAGTTTGAAAAATTGAATATAGAGCGGGGAGAAAAGGGAGAAGCCTTACTCGCCAATCCTCGAAATACTGCCTCAGGCACCCTAAAAATGCAGGACAGCAGTGTGGTGGCCAAGCGAAGGCTCAACTGCTATTTTTATCAGCTTCTTGGAGATGAGATTGGCGTGGAAACGCATAATGAAGCCATGCTATTACTTGAAAAATGGGGCTTCAATATTTCCCCAACCTACCAAAATTGCACCGACATTCAGTCGGTCTTTGGATTTATAGAAAAATGGCGGGAAGAGCGACTCTCCCTGCCCTTAGACACCGATGGGGTGGTGATCAAGTTGAATAATTATGAGCAAAGGGAGACCCTGGGCTTCACGGCAAAAATCCCACGATGGGCCATTGCCTATAAATATCAGGCAGAAAGTGCGGAAAGCAAGCTCATGTCCGTCACTTATCAGGTGGGGCGAACGGGGGCTATCACTCCAGTCGCAAACCTCTCCCCTGTCCAGCTCGCTGGGACAACGGTAAAGCGTGCCTCCCTTCACAATGCCAATGAAATATTAAGGCTGGACCTGCATGATGGGGATACGGTATTTGTGGAAAAAGGTGGAGAAATCATCCCAAAAATCACAGGAGTAGCCCTAGAAAACCGACTTTCGGAAGCCAAGCCCATCCAATATATCAGCCATTGTCCGGAATGCGGCACCGCCCTGGAGCGAAACGAAGGCGAAGCAAAGCACTTCTGCCCTAATGTAGAAAGCTGCCCGCCTCAGGCACTGGGCCGGATAGAACATTTCGTGCATAAGAGAGCCATGAATATTGATAGCATGGGCACCGAGAGAATCCGCGCTTTGATCAACCAAGGCTATGTGGAAAGTCCAGCGGATCTGTACGACCTGGAAGCCAAAAAAGACCAATTATTGGGCTTAGAAATCAATACCGATCAATACGAAAAAAACGGGTCTGGGCACCTATATGTCACCTTACGTAAGGCCTTATATGCGATCACGGACAGCAGTCTATCGGCAATAGATAAATTCATCACCGATACAGAAACGCTGGAGCTTCAGGCTAGATTGACCGTTTTTGAGGAATTTATCCGCTCTCAGAAAAAGAAAACCGCCCAGAATGTGGCCTCTTTGGAGAAGTTTATCGCCCTGCTTCATGAGGCCAATTTAGATACTATCGAGGACTTTGTGCCGGTGGCGCCCTGCTTAGCGATGTTTGTGGGTAAGCAGGTGACTCTGGAGCACCTGATCAGCGTCAGTCAGCGGGAGAATACCATTCATGATATCATCCTAGCACTGGATCTGGACCTGGCCTCCGAGCAGATGGATAAGATCCAAAAACTGAAAGGCAATACCTTCCAGGAGGGCGTGGTTTCCAATATGCTTTCTGGCATCAAGGCCTCATTGTCTCAGCCATTTGAGAAGGTATTATTTGGCTTAGGGATCAGAAATATAGGTGAGAATACCGCTCAGCTGCTTGCAAGGCATTTCAAGAGCATCGAGGCCATCCAAGGGGCGAGTACCGAGGAGTTGCTGGAGATCAATGGTGTTGGGGAGACGCTAGTGCATAGCATTCATGAGTTCTTTGCGATCGATAAAAATCTAAACACCATCCAAAGGCTAAGAGATTCAGGTTTGCAATTTCAGCTCAAAGAGGAAGACCTGCCGGCTCAGGCCAGCCAAAAACTCGAAGGGCTTAAGGTGCTTGCCTCCGGCAAATTTGAGCATTTTAATCGCGATGAGATTATCGATGCGATAGCAGCGCATGGAGGCACTTATGTAAAATCCGTTTCTAAGACCTTGGATTTGATCATTGAAGGGGCGGATATGGGACCGAGTAAAAAGGAAAAAGCGGATAAATTGGGGATAAAAATGATCAGTGAGGAAGCATTCCTGAAAATGATAAATGACTAAAGCCCTTTGTGAAACACCATGAAATGGATCAAAAAAATCTTTATAAAGTATAAATCCAATAAAAAAAGGCCTGCCAATTTTGAGAAAAGCAAAAAATCGATTGAGGATATAAAATCTATTCATATTTTAGCATGTTCTTATGAAAATTTGGTAAAATCTCAAGCTCTAATTCAGGACCGATGGGATGGGGAGCTGGAGATTATTGGAAAAATATATCAGAAAAGCCCCAATCATGAGGGAGCTTTATCCTATAAAGATTTTGATCTTTTTGGTTCAGCAAATCCGGAACTTCAAGAGTTTATAAAAAGTCCTTCCGACTTAATGATTCTTACTTTCACGGCGGATGATCCATTCATCACAAAGATCATAAGGGACAAGATTTCCAGCTATAAAGCAGGATTTTATTACAGTAAAAATCTCCAACTATTAGACATTATGGTGCAGCCGGAAGGTCAGGAAATGGTGTCAAATCTGGAGAATTTAGTAAAATATTTAAAGCATATACTTAAAAAATGAAGCAATTTACAGGGACAGGAGTAGCATTGGTTACCCCTTTTGATGAAGCAGGGAATATTGATTTTCAAGGGTTGGAAAATGTCATCGAACATGTGATAAAGGGCGGTGCTGATTATGTGGTAGTTCAGGGAACTACCGGCGAAGCCTCAACCATGACTAGAGAAGAAAAACGCACTGTCCTGGCCAAGGTCATCAAGATCGTCAATAAACGTCTGCCCATCGTATATGGTATTGGTGCCAACTTCACTCAGGCGGTTCTGGATGAGCTTTCAGCCACCGACCTCAGCGAGGTGGATGCCATATTATCTGTAAGTCCATATTATAATAAGCCTACTCAGGAGGGCATCTATCAGCATTATATTAAGGTGGCAGATGCATGTCCGCTGCCTATCATTCTATATAATGTACCCGGTCGCACCATGTCCAATGTGACCGCTGATACGGTCCTTCGTCTTGCCAAGCATGAGCGAATTATTGGAGTAAAAGAAGCCAGCGGGGATTTTGTTCAGTGCATGCAGATTGCCAGAGATAAGCCTGAGGATTTCCTCCTGATCTCCGGAGATGATATGCTGACCAGCTCCATCCGTGCGATAGGTGGAGAAGGGGTAATTTCGGTATTGGCAAATGCTTTTCCTTCCACCTTCAAGACGATCTGCCATGGCAGCGAGGAGGAATCCAAGAAAGCTACCTTTGGCCTATTGGAAATCAATCCATTGATGTATGCAGAGAGTAACCCTGTAGGGGTCAAAAACCTGCTCAAGCATCTAGGAGTATGTGGCGATCAGGTCCGCCTGCCACTGCTAAGGGCTTCCAAAGATCTTGACGAAAAAATCAAAGCGTTGGTCTAACCGACCATAGCATATAAAAACCAAAAAAGGAGACCGTAATTACAGTCTCCTTTTTTTAGTTTTACTCGGAAATATATCAATCTTCATTCTTCATTTCCTGTACTTCTTTACGAATATCCTGAGCGATATTCTTCAGATCTTGCATGCCTTTTCTTACTCTGGTTCCAGCAGCTGAATTTCCTTTATCATAGAACTTTTCGAAGTCTGCCTCCAAAGAGGTCACGAGATCTTTAATTTCACTAAATCTGCTCATAGTAAAAATTAGTTTTTTGGTTGATGAAATGTTTTTTACCCTCTCAATATAGTCAAAATGTTTAAAAAACAACAGAGGAGGTACATTTTTCCATTTTATTCACCAAATGAAGCGGCTAATTCAGTGGTTTTGTAATATCCACTGGTTAGCTTATCCTTGATTGCCTCAAAGGCAACGATCGTTTCCTTCACATCTTCCAGGGAATGGGAAGCAGTAGGAATAAGCCTTAGGATAATCATACCTTTTGGAACTACCGGATAGATCACCACGGAGCAGAAGATATTATAATTTTCCCGAAGGTCCTTACTTAGCGTTGCTGCCTCGCCCACGGTACCATTGAGCACCACAGGGGTCACAGGAGTGGTAGTCGTACCGATGCTGAATCCTTTTTCTTTAAGGCCATTTTGCAGGGCATTGACGATCGTCCAGAGTTTTTCTTTATGTTCAGGGTTAGAACGGATCATTTCGAGACGCTTCAATCCACCTTCCACATAAATCATAGGCAGAGATTTTGCAAAAATCTGCGAACGCATATTGTATTTAAGGTAGTGAACCACCTTCTCATCACCTGCGATGAATGCACCGATACCGGCCATAGACTTCGCAAAGGTGGAGAAATAAAGATCCACTTGATCCTGAACGCCCTGAGCTTCACCAGCACCTGCACCAGTAGGACCCATAGTACCAAAACCATGAGCATCATCCACCAATAGACGGAATTGGAATTTATCTTTTAATTTAACGAGGCCTTTCAAATCGCCCATATTACCTGTCATACCGAAGACACCTTCAGTAATCACGAGGATACCACCACCTGTTTCAGCAGTAAGCCTTGTGGCTCTTTCAAGCTGTTTTTCACAGTTGGCCATATCATTATGAGGAAAAACAAATCGTTTCCCCATATGCATTCTTAATGCATCGATAATACAAGCATGACATTCGCTATCATAAACGATCACATCCTTCCGATCCACCAATGAGTCAATTACTGACATAATACCTTGGTAACCATAATTAAGCAGGTAGCCTTTTTCTTTGCCTACAAACGCAGCAAGTTCACTTTCCAACTTCTCATGAAGGTCCGTATTCCCGGACATCATCCTTGCTCCCATCGGATAAGCGGCACCCCACTTCTGTGCGGCATCAGCATCAGCTTTCCTTACTTCTGGGTGATTCCCCAGACCAAGGTAATTGTTCAAACTCCAGGTCAATACTTCCTTTCCCTGAAACTTCATTCGAGGAGCGATTTCACCCTCTAATTTAGGGAACATAAAATATCCTTCTGACAAATCAGAATGTTTTCCTAGGGGACCTAAATTCGTGTTTAACTTTTCAAATATATCCAAAACTTATTACGTTTAGAGTACTTAATCTTTTCTTCACATAGACTGTGTGAAAACCCCCAAAAATAGCACTTTTTCAGGTCATATACAAAACAGTCCCTCTTTTTCAGGTTTTTTAACATTTATCCTTAACTTGAGCTTATCCAGCTTTTAATATCAATAAACCAAAATCCCTCCCGATGACTTTTCAAAAAATCCTTGTGGCCAACAGAGGCGAGATAGCCCTTCGCATCATGCGTACCATTCGTGAAATGGGGATCCTTTCCGTAGCCGTATATAGTGAAGCCGACCGCAAGTCCCCCCATGTATTCTATGCTGACCAGTCGGTATGCATAGGTCCCAGTCCGGCAAAGGAATCTTACCTGGACGCAGACAGGATTATCCAAGCTGCTCTGGATCTTGGCGTGGACGCTATCCATCCTGGATATGGCTTCCTCTCAGAGAATGCTGATTTCGCCCAAAAAGTAGAAGCCGCAGGCATGACTTTCATCGGCCCTTCTGTGCATTCCATACAGACCATGGGCGACAAGATCAAGGCAAAGCAAGCCGTGGCCCAATATGGTATCCCAATGGTGCCGGGGACCAATCATCCTATCGTCGATACCGAGGAAGCTAGCACCGTAGCCAATCAGATAGGCTATCCTGTACTCATAAAAGCCAGCGCAGGGGGCGGAGGCAAAGGCATGCGCGTCGTGGAGCAGGCCGATCAGCTCGCATCCCAAATGAATCGAGCAACCAGTGAGGCACTATCTGCCTTTGGAAATGGCTCCGTATTTATTGAGAAATATATCGGCTCTCCTAAGCATATAGAAATTCAGGTTTTAGCCGATAATCATGATAATTACCTATACCTCTTCGAAAGAGAATGCTCCATTCAACGCAGGCACCAAAAGGTAATTGAGGAAGCCCCCTCTCCTGTGGTAAGCCCTGAGATGAGAAAAGAAATGGGCGAAGCAGCTATAAAGGTGGCTAAGGCCTGTAATTATGTCGGTGCCGGCACAGTAGAATTCATCGTGGATGAGCATTTGGATTTTTTCTTTTTAGAGATGAATACCCGCTTGCAGGTGGAGCACCCCGTGACCGAGATGATCACGGGAATCGACCTGGTGGAAGCCCAGATAAAGGTGGCACAAGGCGAAATCCTAAACATCAACCAGGAAGAGCTCCGCATCCATGGACATACATTGGAAGTACGGGTTTATGCCGAGGATCCAGCGAATGGGTTTCTGCCCGACATCGGAACCCTCATGACCTATAAGCGGCCTCAAGGACCCGGCATCCGGGTGGATGATGGCTTTGAAGAAGGCATGAGCATACCCATCTTCTATGATCCCATGATCGCAAAACTGATCGTACATGCGGCAGATCGACCCGCTGCAATTCAGAAAATGAAGCGGGCAATTGAAGAATATAATATTAGCGGAATCGCCACCACGCTGGAATTTGCACGATTTGTGTTAGAGCATGAGGAATTCATAAATGGTAACTTTGATACTAAATTCGTGGAAAATCATTTCAGCCCATCATCGCTTATAAGGCCCCTCAGTGCAGAGGAAAAGGAGGTTCTGGCCATCCTCGCGGTAAGCCTCCAACAGGTAAAGCCAAGCGCCAAATCCAATGCTCCTAATCAATCTGAGCAGTCAAAATGGAAAAGCAGGAGGTTTAATGCCTAAACTATTTCCTTTCCGTGCTACTCTGCCTCTGGCAAAAGCTGATGTTTTTCCTCTAAATAATCAGCCCTCCCTTTATATCTATTATCAACTTTTCGGCAATAATCAGTGTCAAAAAGGGTTCGTGGCGTTGATAGACCCACTGGACAGCTCCTGCATATTACAGCATGAGGCCACTTTTCCAGATCATGTCCAAAGTACCATAGCAAGTTTGGAAAAGGTAAACACACAAATCCAACCCACTTTTGGGCTTTATGATGACCCCAGCCAGCTATTAGAGCCCATCATGGATGAGATCATTCAGCAAAAGCCTCATGAGTGGACCGATCCTAAAGGGGTGATTCATCAGCTTAAGCCGTTAACTGATCCATCGAAAATCAGCCTTTTCCAAGAGGTACTTTCAGAAAGAAAAATCCTTTTGGCTGACGGTCACCATCGTCTCGCAGCCTCAAAACACCTATCAACGCATCAGGCAAAATCCAGTTCCGATCATAAGAGCTATCATATGATGTACCTGGTCAATGCATTTCCACGACTGAAGGACATCAAGCCTTTTCACAAGATGTATAAGATGAATCCCGAAAACCGTGAAGGCCTATGGGCAGAGTTAAAAGCGAGCTTTAATTTAAGCTTATTACCATCAGGTCCTAGCCTAGCAGACCTACCTAAGGAGGGTTTCTATTTATTATGGGGCAAAGAAATATATAGTTTGGGATATAAAGCCCATTCCTCCGAATTTCCTGTGGTGAGCACGCTATTGCAAATCGATAAGGTAATCGAAGGCCTTAAGCCCAGCATCATAAACTATGCTTATACGGAGGATGAAGTGGAGTTTTATGATCAACTAGACAATGGGCAGTTCGATTTTGGAATACTCTTCCCTGCACTGCCCTTGGAGGAAATCATTAGTTCAAGTGAAAATGGGATAATCCTACCCCCAAAATCCACCAATTTTTACCCCAAACCGGCCGAAAACTCTTTGCACTTCGCACTGGATGGGGGTTTGGTGGCGAACAGGAACTGAACCCTTACTTCTTATTTTATAGCCAATAAGTTTTAACTTTGCCGCAGACCAGGTTTTCAAATGGCAGGACTCGCCATTACTTTGTGTAATAGATTAATAATAGGAATAGAAGATAGAATAAATGGTATTGGGCAAAAGAATAATTTTAGGGAGTAAATCACCACGGAGAAGAGAGCTATTGGCAGGTTTAGAAATCCCATTTGAGGTAAAGTCTAAGGATGTCAATGAGGATTTTCCTTTAGATATGGCTCATAATAAGGTAGCTGCTTATTTGGCAGAGAAAAAGGCGATGGCTTATGAAGGGGAGTTAGCGGAAGATGAGATAGTGATCACTTCTGATACCACGGTGCTGGTAAATGGTCAGATATTAAATAAGCCTGGCAATAAAACTGAGGCAATGGAGATGCTGAAATTGCTTTCTGGAAATGTCCATCAGGTGGTATCCGGTGTCTGCATTATGGACAATACGAAGAAGCTTGTGTTTGATGATATGACGGAGGTGCATTTCAAATCCCTATCTGAGGAGGAAATCAGTGCCTATATTGATAAGCATCAGCCTTATGACAAGGCGGGTTCTTATGGTGTGCAAGAATGGATCGGCTATGTAGCGGTGTATAAATTAGTAGGCTCTTTTTACACGGTGATGGGTCTTCCTGTCCATAAAGTTTACGAAACATTAAAATCATGGTAAGCTAATATAGCTTTAAATTAATTTATGTTTATTTATAATATCCATCGCTAGGGCTATGAAATCATAATAATAGATTCCATAGCCCTTTATGCGTTTATAGCCAATTGGGAGGGATTTATTCATTTTTAGTTTATTATTCAAGGAGGATAATTAACCAAATATTACTATTAAGACGGATGGAAATCACCTGTAACAAAACACAAAATAATAAGATATTAAATAAGGCGTGCAGCAGGTCGGTGCTAATATTTTTAGCTTATTGACTTATTAATAGCCATATTAATCGATAGAAGCTTATTAGGATGCATTAAACGCAAAAAAGCCTTTCTCATTTCTGTAAATGGCGCTATAATAAAAGCGGGCGGCGACCTACTCTCCCAGGTGTAAGCCCTGTTCCATTAGCCCGACAAGGTTTAACTTCTCTGTTCGGAATGTAAGAGGTGGATTCCTAGTGATATATCTGCTTAAAGTCCTTAGTAAGCAGCCCTAAGCATCAGGTCGGTGCTATTAATATTAGTTTAATGACTCAATTAAAAATGATATTACGCCATCCCAAGTATTCAGTTTTCAGGGACCATTCCCGATAAATCCTCCTCCAATAGACAAATACCTCGTGATCTTGAAAAATAAGGGGATAATGATTATCGCTCCTATTTGGGATGGGAAACTGAAGCATCATCCAAGGGATTAGAAGGGGTAATTAGCAAAGCATTAAACGCAAAAAAGCCTTTCACATTTCTGTAAATGGCGCTATAATAAAAGCGGGCGGCGACCTACTCTCCCAGGTGTAAGCCCTGTTCCATTAGCGCGACAAGGCTTAACTTCTTTGTTCGGAATGTAAGAGGTGGATCCCTGGCGAGGTATCAGTTTAAAGTCATTGGGGAGCAGCCCTAAGCATTATATCGGTGCTAATATTTTTAGATTCACTTATTCTAAAGCAATATTAATCGATTCTAAGTAGTAGAACATGGAATAATTCCTATGCAGAATGTTAAAAAGTTATGCTTAATATCCGTGTGCCCTCAGAAGTTCTGGATGATCATTTATTCTATAGCCATATTATATTAATCGATAGCTGGTTATTAGAATGCATTAAACGCAAAAAAGCCTTTCACATTTCTGTAAAAGGCTTTGTAATAAAAGCGGGCGGCGACCTACTCTCCCAGGTGTAACCCCAGTACCATCGGCGCGACAAGGCTTAACTTCTCTGTTCGGGATGGAAAGAGGTGGATCCCTTGCGCCGTACCACCCTAAAGTCGTTGGGACTAGNCCCACAGCTTTAGTTCGCTGTTAATATTTTTAGGTAGTTTATTGACTACTGATAAGATAATACAACCTTGTAACAGGTAAGCTTTCGG
>NZ_KB890752.1 GCF_000373245.1 Echinicola pacifica DSM 19836 | reverse complement strand
GGTATTCATAATGCCTGTATCAATATGGGGTTTGTCAGACGGATATTGAGAACGGGCATTTACTGCCCTCTATTGATATTGTGCAACGCTTAATGAAGGTATTTGCCGTGAATGCCGACAACCTTTTGGACGATAATGAAAACAGTGTGGTGGAGCTTCAAAACCACGAACTTAACGAACAGTTGATGTTGATTAATCAACTTGATGAAGATGAAAAAAATGCACTGGTTAAAATTATCAACTCAATGCTTACCAAAAAACGAATGAAGGATTTATTAGACGGTAAAGTAAATTTCTAAAATACATTTTTTGCCTTTTAGGACAATTTATAACGACTATAAAGTTTCCATTTTGGACAATAAAAAAGCCTCGATGTTCGGGGCTTTTGATTATGCTGTAAGTTCTGAACTTTTCAAGTGAGATATTTTTTTATCCTGCCTGTTTGCTTCTATCTGCTTTAAAAATTCATCCCTGTTGGTTATAGTTGCCTGTAAACCTTGAAGCCATTGGCTTACATCAATTCCACAAGCCTTAAAGTGGTTTACATCCCAACTTCTTTTACTTATCTGCTCTAATACTTTTTGAGCTTCTTCAATACTTATAAATAAAGCCGTTTTTAATTTTGCTTCTTGAAGTACAGCTTGTAAATAAGAGTTTGGGGCAGCACTCAATGGCGGTTTTTGGGAACTATCCTCAATTGAAGTTGCTAACTGTTTTAAAGAAATATTTCCTTCAAATGGCAATGGCGTTTGGTTCTTTACGCTATTCACCACATCATCAAAAAATACACTATGCTTTTCATAAGGTATATCGTACTGATAACCTTTTTTGTTTTTAAAATCACTCAAATAAATAGGGTAATCAAGACTTGCCTTTATATCCTTTTTCCATATTGGATATAATACAAAATATGGACTGTAACTTTCAGTATGTGGAGACTTTATCAACTCAATTCCAAGAACACAAGAACCAACAACCTTATACAACTTATTTTGAGCATACATAGTCAATTGAGGAAAGGCATTTTGCCAATCCTCAATTACTTTCTTTTTTATTGTTTTATCTATTGCCATTCCTGTTGCTAAGGTTTAATAATTTGTATTCCATAGCCTGGGAAACTATTTGAATATTTCAAGAATTGAGAATTACTCATGAAAGCATTACCAAATTTGAAATCATAAATCATCTTGGTACTGTGATTAACTGCATCTAAAAATCCTCTTCCCGCAGGGCCATTAAAGTAATTACTACCCAAACTAAGGTTTCCTCCATACATACTTTGATAACGACTTAAAAGATTTTTAGCATAAGTATGTTTTAATGTTCCTGCAACGCCTCCTGAACCTCCAATAGCTGCTTCTGCCTTCTGTGCTGCCTTAGTTACAAGCTGCAATTCGGACATTCCCCCCCTTAGCGGCATCATCGGCCAATGAAGCTGATGATTAAAATATTTTTTCGCCTAATCCTTTAGCAGGGGCCGAGAAATGGGCTATTTTAACCTTAGTCAAGTTAACCACTGCTTCGCTCATCCTCCACTCCAC
>NZ_KB890751.1 GCF_000373245.1 Echinicola pacifica DSM 19836 | reverse complement strand
GATGAGCGAAGCAGTGGTTAACTTGACTAAGGTTAAAATAGCCCATTTCTCGGCCCCTGCTAAAGGATTAGGCGAAAAAATATTGAAATCGTCAGCTTCATTGGCCGATGATGCCGCTAGTGGGGCGAGACTGCCAAATTGGGGTGGTAATTTCAATGTTGGAAAGAAGTTTCAATTTTCAGTAATGTCGAAAGTTCAGGCACCAGGCATGTCTGGACACAGAGTAGTAGGGTTTAAATATGGTAAATTCCAAGGTGCAATTGATCGACATAATTGGGTATTAAGAAAACCAGGGCAAACACCTATCAACCAGAAATTTTGGCATTATCACTGGGGTCGAGGGAAAACCGGAGCTCACCATATGCAATTTGGCACAGGAAACAAAATTCTTGATGGGTCTCAATTAAGAAACGGTTGGTTAGGACCTTATTAAATTAAGAGGGAGCTTATGGAAAAGATCATAGAAAAAATCTCGAAACAACTAAAACCATTACTTCAAAGATTAATATTAGCTGTCAGTGTGGACGGTCAGATTTTAGATGGTGAAGATGAAAACACACTTTTTGGAGAAGAGGTAAAGATATACTTCTCAGATGACAAGACAGTAGAAATTACCACAGATGATATTCCTCATTTTTATGGTGAAGGAGATTTAGATTTAAAATTTGAAAAAAATAGATATTCTGAAAAACTCTTTTCAAAATTTAATAATAAATCGATATCAGGAATCAAGATATATGGTTGGAAGAGGAAAGGAATCAATCTTTTCAAAGCAGCTAAGTATTTGGTGCAAATCGAGTTTTATCATAATGATGAATTGCTTTTGTCTTCAGGTTTCTTCTATTTCGATCAGAGTACAAAAAAAATGGAAGGTTTAATAACTGGAGAGCTATCTGTTAGTCCTAAGTATAATTTATCAATTGATGACTATGAGGGTAACTTATTATTGTTAGACGAGATAAAATAGTGCCGCTAAGGGGAGTAACTTCGGGCAGAAGCTATTTTTAAGTGAAAAATTCGGTGTTACGTGGTAGCTCTGCTGCAAATGCACAAGGAGCATTAAATCAAGGTGGTGGACTGTTTAAAGCAGGGTGGTCTACAGGAACAAATTCTGCTGGACAATGGGGTTACAAATTTAGAATTGGAATCGGGTCTAGTTCAGCAAATCCAAATATTGCGAGATTCCATATGTATGTTCCGAAAAGCTTTGTGCCAAATAGTTTTGCCAACCCATCTATTCAAGTAAAACGTTCACTTTTCAATCTCGGACTAAAACCTTAAGTTATGAACTATACTAAAGAAGTGTCCGAGAAAGTAGAATTAGTAAATGGGGTGCTTGATGAAATCCATGCTCCTCATTTGCTTGAAAATCCTGATTTTTCAGTGGATGAGATGTCTATGGAATCCTGGCTTAAAATCAATTTAAATGACGGAGGTCATAATAAGGTCCCACTAAGCTTAACGTTTACACAAACGAGCTTGGAAATTAGATTAGATAGAATAGCAGAAGCCATTGACTGGTCAGATAAAGACTTAAAGGAATCCCGTTCGATTGTGTCAACAATGCTTAAGAATCTATTCACAAACCACGTACTTGTAGAATATCACGGTGCGTCTCGGACTTTAATCAGTTTGTTTGGTCAGGACGGGAAGTGTACCAATAATTTTAAGTACAGTGAAGGTATTTCATTTAAAGGAAAGCGAGAGGATAGGCTTTATCACCCTATCTATTAAAAAGAAAATGAATTTATGAATCGAAAGCCCTTGCAAAGATGTGAGGGCTTTTTTAATGCCTAAAAAATTAGCTTTACCATCGAGTAAATCCTTCATCCGTTTTTTAGCCAGCATCGAACTTCCTAACTTTGAAAATCCTAGTGATATTGCTAAGTATGTTGGTTATAAA
>NZ_KB890750.1 GCF_000373245.1 Echinicola pacifica DSM 19836 | reverse complement strand
CAGGTTATTTTGGGTTTATTGTTAATTGACTAAAGCTATGGATTGTTTTCATAGCTTTTTTTCGTTTATAGCCCTCGTTTTTTTTGGGAAAATTGATTTTGCCCCTCCTTATAAATAGAATTACGAAACCAATCAACCTCAACATACCAGCTCTTCCTATGAAAGTGATTGCTAGTTGAAATCAGCCTTTTTGCTAAAATCCTTAGGTAGTTCTCCAAATTGCTTATGGAAGCACTTGGAGAAATAGGAAGGGGAGCTGAAGCCTACTTTTTCGCTTATTTCTGTGATCGAATAGTTTCCTATCCGTAGGAGTTCTGCGGCTTTCTTTAGCCGTACCAATCGTATATAGCCGTTGGGCGTCAATTCTGAGACGCCTTTGATCTTTCTCAATAAACTGGATTGGCTCATGCAGAGGACATCTGCAAGCTCGTTTACCCCAAAGGCTTCATTGCTAAGCTGGTCTAAGATGGCTTCATTGGCCTTAAAGAGGAATTCCTCATCCGCACGGGTATGTGCAATACTTTCCACATGAACCAGAGGTTGGTTGGCGAATGCCTGTCTGATCTTGTCTCGGTATTGAAGGAGATTTTTGGCTTGTAGGCTTAGGTACTCCATAGAAAATGGCTTTTCCAGATAGACATCTGCTCCCATTTCCATCCCTTCGATTTTTGCACTTAGGGTGTTCTTGGCGGTCAGAAGAATAAGGGGGATATGACTAAATTCAAGATTCGATTTGACCGCATTGCAAAGTGCAAAGCCATCCATAATAGGCATCATAACATCACTAATGATGAGGTCCACGGGCTTTTCATTTAATATTGCTAAGGCCTGCTTTCCATTCTCTGCCTTATGAATAAGGTATTCCGCCTTGAGTTCCTTATAGATGAATTGCTGCAATTCCCGATGATCTTCCACCACCAATAAGCTAGGCTTCTTTTGGTTTGACCGCATTTCAACTTTCTCCTTGGGAGGTTTTGCATGACTGTCTTGCTCCTCCGTCTGGTCCATGGGATCTGACAAAATGATGCTGGATTGCTGCTTTATAGGCAATTGTAAGGTGAAGGTATTTCTGTTGGCTTCTAGGGCTTGGTCGAGGAAAAGCTTGCCTCCATGCATCTCGGCTAGCGATCTAGCTAGTGGGAGGCCTAAGCCAGTACCCGGCGAAGAACCGGATTCAGTGTTTCCATCTATCTGGAAAAAAGGTTCGAATATTTTATGCTTGAGTTCTGCAGAAATTAGCTTACCGTCATTGGAGATCAATACTTTAAAATCCTCCTCCTGCGGCATGACAATCAATTGTATGGTTACCGTTGCCTCTGCATTTTTGATGGCATTGGATAATAAATTGCTTATGATTTTGGTAAAGGCTTCTCGGTCAATATCGGCATAATAGGGCGTTTGAATTCCAGTCAGATGGCAGTTGATGAGCTTCTGCTCTGCGCTGGTTTTGAAACGCGTATAGGTGTCATTAAGGAGTTTTCCTACATCAGTACGTGTGAAATTGAGTCGAAAATCCTGCTTCTCCGTTTTTCTGAAATCCAATAGCTCATTGCTTAAGTCTATCAGGCGGTTGGCATTTTTATTCATGATCCATAGATTTTCTCGTATCTCCGTAGGAAGGCTCTCATTTTTCCTCAATATGCTCTCCAAAGGTCCTTTGATTAGCGTCAAAGGTGTCCTTATCTCATGGGTAATATTGGTGAAAAATTCTATTTTGGATTGGTACACTTCCTTTTGAGTTTCATCCTCCAGGCGTTTAAAAGCAAGCTTTTGGCGATGGGCAATTCGATTATTATAGCTGCGGCTAAGCCAGAACAGGATAGTGCCCAGCAGTAAGAAATAGCAAAGGTAAGCCCATGAGGTTTTCCAAAAAGGAGGAGTAATCAGGAGGTCCAGGCTGCCTATAGAATCGGACCATTCCCCAAAGATATTCGCCGATTTTACTTTGAGGGTATATTGACCGGGAGGCAAATAGGTATAATTAATTCTTTGGTTTTGGCTGAGATAGGTCCAGTCTTGATCGAAACCTTCCATTTTATAGGCATAGGGGCGAGCCTTGGAAGCGGTATAACTTAATGCCGCAAAATCAAAACTTAGAGAAGATTGACTGTAATTCAATGTGATCTGAGAACTGTGGGTGATCGCTTGTTTTAATATTGGATTTTTACCATTGATTTCCACTGGTTTATTAAAAACTTGAATTCCGGTAAAGACTATCGGGGGATTATAAGTATAAGGTTTGAAATCCCTGGGGTCGAAGGAAATAAAGCCATTCAAGCAACCGAAATATAAGGTTCCATCCTTATCTCGAAACCCACTTTTATAATTGAAAGGATAAGGCATCAGCCCATTATCACTCGTAAATAGTCGGTACTGGGTAGTTTGTGGGTTGAATTCCAGTAATCCCTTATCACTGCTGATCCACAGGTGACCCGAGATATCTTCCACTACTTTATATGCATTGGTACAGGGGAAGCCATTGGAGGTATTATAAGGGGTGAAGCTGTCGGTGGATGGCTCGTATAGACAGAATCCACCGCCTTCTGTTGCTATCCATATTCTACCTTGACTGTCCTCAAAAAGGCTAATTACGAGATTATGAGGAAGGCTTTCAGGAATAGCGCTGTCTGAAGTATATAGTTTAGTTTCCTTTGTTTCGGGATTATAGCGGATCAGGCCGGCTCCATAGGTGGCCAGCCAAAGGTTATTATGCTTATCCTCGAGTAGGTCGTAGATGAATTTGTGCCCTACCTCTGGCACCCAGTTATACCGTTGCAAGGAATCATGATAGCGGAAGAGGCCACCGACAGTGCCCATCCATAGTCGATCCTTATGGTCCACAATAAGGGAATGGATCTCATTATCATGAGGAATATGCTCTTCACTATGCAGGCTAATAGGTTTAATTTTGTTGGTAGATAGATCCACGAGGTTTAATCCCTCCTCAAAGGTCGCTGTGCCCACCCATAGCTGGTCGCCCTTACGCGCTAATCCATGGACATTATGATAGGAGAGGCTATGAAGGTTGTTTTCAGGTTTGAAATGGCGGAAGAGATCAGTTTTGGGATCGTAAAGATTGAGGCCGGCGTCCTCAGTGCCGATCCATATCGTGCCGTTTTTACCAGCCTCAAACTCCCGTACGCGTTTGCCACTGATGGAATTTGACGTGGAGATAGGGTAATGCTTCTTAAAGGAGGTGGGGTGGTTTGGAAGATAGTTTAACCCTCCAAAATAGGTACCTACCCACATCCCTTCTTCATTGTCCTGATAGATGGAATAGATCGCATTATCTGATATTGAATAAGGGTCATTAGGATTTTCCCTTAGATTCTGATAGGTATTGGTTTCCAGGTTATAGTTGAATATCCCGGACTCGGTCCCAATCCAGAGCTCTTGCGGGGAAGTTTTACAGATTTCTCTTATGAATAAATTCTTGCCGTAAGGGTCTTTGGTCAGTAAGGGGATACATTGTCCAGTGGATTTATCCATTTTTACCACCCCCATATTCTTAGTGCCAATAAGGAGGTAATTTCCAAAATCTTCCAATTCTAAGATAAAAGCATCGATCACCTCTTGGTTCATTTTTACTGGTTTGAATCCCTTTTCGTGAATGCTAAATTTGAAAAGTCCTCGTGAGGTGGTGGCCACCCAGATATCTCCTTTAGGATCAATGACTATGCTGGAGGTATTGTCCGGAGGAGTAAATCCTTCCTGGTTTTCGGAAAATGGCTGATGTTGAATTAAGGTATTATCTTTTTCATTATACTTAAAGAAGCCTCTCCTATTTGCCGCAATCCATATATTTCCCGATTGATCCTCCTTCACCTCTCCAATAGATCCACGTACCTGATTTCCTAAATCCGACTGTAGGTCAAAGGAGATGAAGTCTTCGGTTTTAGAATTATAGATAAAGAGTCCGTCCCCAGTGCCGACCCAGATCCTCTGCTGGCTATCTTCAAACAATCCATAAATAAAATTGTCTTTCAAGGTATTAGGTTTGTCAGGCTGCGCGCCGAAATGGCGGAAGCTATGCCCATCATATCGGTTTAGCCCATTTTTGGTCCCAAACCACATGAAGCCTTGGCTATCCTGGAGAATGCTAAAGACCGTACTTCCAGACAAGCCATCAGACATATCCAAATGCTCAAAATAATGGTCTTTTGCCAACTGACCATGCGTTTGGACTGAAGTCAAAAAGCAAGAAAGGACATATAGAAGGAGAATAATTTTTTTCATTAGCGCAGGCCTCGGCGAAGACATTAGGCATTAGATGATGATTCTATAAATAAGAGCTACCGGATCAAGCCTCCAAAAGGCAAGTCAAAGGGACAGCGTAAAGGCTTAACAGTCTAAAATTAGCAAAATGCTTGATTTAGGGATAGGCTGGGTGCTAAAATAGAATTTACAAACTCAAAATTGAAGGATTATTACGATGAGGTGACGGATTTTTAGCATTTCGAGTCAGTCCCTTAAGCCCTAAGCATTGCCACGGTGCATTTATAAAGAATCAATTCTATTTCCTCCCCAAAGCGAATAATATCACTCAAAAAACTTAGAAAGACAATATTGGAGGAAAAGTCTCCATTTCTGAAGGATTTGTTCCATCCGCTTGGGAGGAGCATGGATAACTTAGCAAAGTAGTATTCAAGCTCACGAAGCTAGGATAGTATAGGGCTGTTTCGGTAAGACAGTCTTTAGTTTTCAAACACTAAACCCTATAATGATGATTCATTTTCACATTGCATTTTTAGATGCTGGTTTTTTACGCCCTTCATTCGCGTCTTCAAGGACATTTGATTAAAAGATAGGAGACCCCGGTCTTTATAGTATTTGTGGACTAGTCACTTAAGTACTGATTTGGTCATGGTCCTTACTTTTATTGCCAGTAAGGTGTCGATTTATATAAAAATAACCTTAACCCAAAACCTAATATTTTATGAAATCAAGATTACTGAAGTATGGCAGTTTGATAATTATTCTGCTATGTAGCCTTGTTTTTTCTGTGGTCGCGCAAGGACGACAGGAGATTCAAGGCATCATCAAAGAGAAAGCGACTGGGGAACCTATCCCAGGAGTAAGTATTTTGGAAAAAGGTACCACTAATGGGACTGTTACAGGAATCAATGGTGAGTTCAAATTGGAGCTTACAGGGAGTAATCCTGTAATTAGAATTAGTTTTATAGGTTTCAAAACCTTAGAACAAGAAGTAGGAAATAGAAGCGATTTCGATATGCACCTAGAGAGTGAGTTGGGAGACCTCGAGGAGGTGATCGTGGTCGGTTATGGAGAGCAAAGGAAGGAGTCTATAACAGGGGCGGTATCTAATATCACCAGCAGAGATATTGATCAGGTGCCCACCGCGACAGTGGGTGGTGCATTGGCAGGAAAGCTGCCTGGGCTGTCTTTTCGCCAGCCTGATGGCCGTCCAGGTGCTGGCGCTCAATTAATGATTCGTAATCTTGGCTCGCCTCTCTATGTAATTGATGGCATCCAGAAAGACGAGGGTCAATTCAATAACCTAGCTCCGGGAGATATAGAAAGTATTACAATCCTGAAGGACGCATCAGCAGCGGTCTATGGATCTCGAGCGGCCAATGGGGTCGTGGTGGTAAGCACCAAAAGAGGGCAACGTGGTGATGATCCGCAGATCAGCATTAATGGATACTACGGTATTCAAAACTGGTCTAGGTTTCCCGAAGGAGTTAATGGTTACGAATGGATGCTGGGAAGGGCAGATGCAGACCTAAACCAATTTGGATCTACTAATATTACTCCTGAGGAGCTTGACAAATGGAAGACCGGCACGGAGTACGGATATCGGTCATTTGATTGGCGAGATTATATTATCAAAGGCAACGCTCCTCAAAGTAATTTTAGTGCGAGTGTATCCGGTGGATCGAATAAGACAAATTATTATCTGGCAGTAACCAGGTTTGACCAAAAGTCAGTTTTCAGCGATGAATTTGAATTCAATCGGACTAATCTTCAATCCAATATCACTACTGATGTCACGGATCGGATCACCATAGGATTGCAGCTCAATGGTCGAATAGAAAATAGAGATAATCCTGGTGTCCCGGGAGGGGATGATTATTGGCAACCTAGATTTGCCTTATTCCGAAATCGGCCTACAGAGCGCCCTTATGCTAATGATAATCCAGACTATCCAGCCAATATCAATAATATCGAAACCAATTGGGCCTTACTTAATTACGAAAGGACAGGGTTTTATGAGGATTACTGGAAGACTATCCAGACCAACTTTACCGCAGAGTATGACATTCCTGTAGAGGGGCTAAAGGCCAAAGCACTTTACTCCTATTACTATGCAGATCGATATAGCAATACCTTCGAATATACCTATGATGTATATGATTATATCCCGCAGACAGAGGAATATATTCGGACAGGGGGGAATGACAATCCTTATAGAGACAGAAATCAACAGAAAATAGAAGAGACTGTTTATCAGTTCCAATTGAATTATGATAGGGTGTTTGCTGAGAACCATAAGCTGGCCATTTTAGGACTATATGAGCGGATCCAGAGGTTAGATTATCGCAATTATCTCCACTCTGTACCCACCAATAATTTTCTTCCACTCGTGCAGTTTGCGGATACCGATACTTATAATGACTATGAATATGAGGAAGCCAGAGTTGGATATGTAGGGCGGGTCAATTATGAATACAAAGGCAAGTATTTACTGGAAGTTTCTGGAAGGTATGATGCTTCATGGAAGTTTGCTCCGGATAAGCGATGGGGATTTTTCCCTTCGATATCTGCCGGATGGAGATTGAGTGATGAGGCTTTCTTGGATAATTTCTCTACCAAAACCAATTTTGATGAACTGAAGCTTAGGATTTCTTATGGAGAGCTGGGCGATGATAATATCAATGCCGGTATCAATTCGGATGATCCGCGGTATATTAATTCATTTGACTATCTGACAGGCTATAATTATGGGGTATCCACCGTCATACTTGATGGGGAGAATGTGCAAGGATCAAGTAATACAGGGCAGCCTGTGGATAATTTATCATGGTACACTAGTAAGATGTTTGATATAGGGCTGGATTTTTCTTTTGGCTCAGGAAAGATTACGGGGACTTTGGATTATTTCCATCGAAAAAGAGATGGTCTTAGAGATATAAAGGATGATGTATTCCTGCCTTCGGAACTGGGATATGGACTTACCGATGAGAATTTGGCTAGTGATGTGACCTTGGGAGGGGACATGGGCTTATATTATAATGGAAAGGTGCAGGATTTGACTTTTCGAATTGGCGGCACTTTTGGCTATGCGCGAGGAAAGTATCTAAACTCTTACAACCCTACATTTAGTAGCAGTTGGGATCATTTTAGAAACTCAAGGGAAGACAGGTGGAATGGGATTTTTTGGGGCTATGAGGTGATAGGTCAATTCCAGTCTCAAGAGGAGGTAAACTCCTATATGGTGAATATAGATGGGCAAGGAAATGGAACGCTCTTACCAGGAGATTTGATCTATAAAGACGTCAATAAGGATGGCAAGATCGATGATTTTGACCAGCGTCCAATCGGCTATAGCTTGGACGGGACACCAAGCATAAGTTATGGGTTAAATATGTATTTTAACTATAAGAACTTTGATCTAACGATGGACTTCTCAGGTGGGTCGTTGGCTTCCTATAATCAGAATTGGGAGATGAGATGGCCTTATCAGAATGGTGGCAATTTGCTAGCTTATATGTACGATGACAGGTGGCATCGTGCAGATCCTTATAATTTGGATAGTGAGTGGATTTCCGGAGAAAGCCCAGCCCTACGGTACAATGCTGGAAACCATAGTAATTATAATAAAAATTCAACATGGTGGCTCACCAATGTCAAATACCTAAGAATGCGAACAGCTTCTCTAGGCTATACATTGCCTCCTAAGGTATTAAGTAAGCTGAAGATTGAACGAGCTAGGGTATATTTTTCAACTTATAATCTGTTCTCTGTGGACAATGTTCATCAATTTGGTATAGACCCGGAGGTACGGGATGAAAACGGGCTTCAATATCCACAAAATGTGAATATGAACTTAGGGTTTAATTTGACTTTCTAACCAGAACCTATCATGAAAAAAATCATATTAAGTATATGCACTTGTTTAGCTCTGCTGACAGGCTGCAACGACGAAGAATTCTTGACCCGACAGCCTACTGACCTGTTGACTGAGGATCAAGTGTGGGAAAATGAAGACCTGGTACTTTCTGTACTCGCTGACTTGTACAATCGACTTCCTGATTATCAATCGGTCGAAATATGGTGGGAGTTTGCCAACTTTGATGAATTATTTGCCTCCAATGCTGGCGACTATTACAGACATCAAAACCAGGATTATGATTATGATGACTGGGGAATATGGGATTATTCTTACATCAGGGATATTAATTTATTCTTAGTTAAAGCTCAGGAAGCCGGGAATTTGGATGCAGAAAGTAGAAGTCGATTTATTGCCGAGGCTCGTTTTATCCGCGCCATGGTGTACTTTGAGCATGTCAAGCGCATGGGGGGAGTACCATTGATCTTAGAACCTCTCGAATATGATAATAGTGGGGATCCTACCTACCTCCAACATCCCAGGGCCAAGGAATATGAGATCTATGATTTTGTGATTAGTGAGATGGAATCCATCAAATCAGAGCTTCCCGAAGGTGGGACCTACTCCCGTGCTACCAAAGGTGCCGCTCTGGCCTTGCAATCTCGGGCGGCTTTATATGCTGGCTCTATTGCTAAATATGGACAATCTACCCCTAATGTTTCCCTTCCGGGGGATGAGGTGGGCATACCCCTTAGTATGGCCTCTGACTATTATACCCTTGCTCTAGCTGCAGCAGAAGAGCTGATCAAAAGTGGTACGTACCAACTTTATAATAATGATGCTAATCGGTCTGAAAATTTTGCCAACCTTTTTCTTACTAAAAATAATAATCCTGAGGTGATTTTCGCAAAGGATTTTCTTGTGCAAGCGACTACCCATGGGTTCACCATTGATGCTATCCCGAGAAGTTTGAGAGAAGAAAATACCGCCGGTGGTAAGTTAAATCCATCTTTAAATTTAGTTCAATCTTTTGAACTTATGGATAATAGTTTCGCCCCATTACCCACCACCGACCCGTCTGGAGCAGTGATATATTATGAAAATCCGCAGGACATATTTTCGGGACGTGATCCTCGTCTAGCAGGAACAGTCATCCTCCCTGGCTCCACTTTTAGAGGGGCTGAGGTGGACATATGGGCCGGATACAAACTCCAGGATGGGTCCATCGTCACCTCGGATCAGTTGGGAGGAAGAGCCACGCTTCCAGGCCAGACGGATCCAGAGCAAGTGGTGGGTTATGATGGTCCTATTGCCAACTTAGAATGGTCTGCTCAGAATGGGTTCTATCTCCGCAAATACGTCGATACACAAGTAGGCTCGGGTCAAAGAGGCACAGGAAGTTCCGTATGGTGGATTCGCTTTCGCTATGCTGAGGTACTCCTCAATGCAGCGGAGGCCGCCTATGAACTTGGTGATCCCGTGAAGGCTGTAAATTATATGAACCAGGTCCGGAGACGTGCGGGCATGCCCATAGACCTGACTCCAGCAGAGATGGATTTTGACCGAATCGTACATGAGCGAAAGGTGGAGCTTTCCTTTGAAAATCATATCCTTTGGGATTTGAAACGATGGAGGCTCGCCCATCAAGTATGGAATGGAGAAGCGGTACCACTGACAGATACACCTGGGGATGCTGATGCCATTAGCACCAGAGTATTTGGACTGAAACCTTACAAAATTTATAGTCCCGGTAGTCCTAACCATCTGAAGTATGTTTTTGAGGAGTTTATCCCCACGCCAGTCTTCAATGCTCATCGGTTTCGTTTGGGAAATTATTATTCTAAAATCAGTGATAATATCTTAACGGACAATCCAAAGATTGTAAGAAATCCCAACCATTAGAGACCTGTTAAATTTTGAAATCCTATGAAAAATAATATAAAATATTTGCTTGGAATTAGCCTGTTAGCAATAGGTATTTCCTCCTGTGCTTATGATAATTACGATGAACCTAAATTACTCTTCGAAGGAAATTTGGTATATAATGGGTACCCGATAGGTGTAAGCTATAATGACGTGTATTTTCAACTTTACGAAGAAGGCTGGCAAACCTTTGGGAATATCAGTGTGGCGATTGATCAGGCGGGATCATTTTCATCGCTTTTATTCTCTGGTGACTATAAACTAATCATTCCCGCTGATCAAGGTCCCTTCATGAATATTCCCAACCCTGAAACCAGCTCGGATACTATTCCCCTGAACCTTCGGACTGGCTTAACGATGGATATTGAAGTGCTTCCTTATTATATGATTCGGAATGTGACCATAACTGGAAATAGCACCTCCGTATTAGCCAGTTTTGGTATAGAACAGGTGATCACTAACAGTGATGCCCGACCGATAAATGAGGCAGTTCTTTACCTAAGCAAAACTGCCTTTGTGGATGGACGGACGAGCATTAGCGCCGCCAGGGTTAGTGGCTCGGATATTACTGACCTTTCTTCTATAAACTTGACGACTTCTGTTCCTACTATCAGTCCCACCCAAGGCTATGTTTATGCCAGGGTCGGCTTGAAAATAGAAGGCGTTGAGGATATGATATTTTCGGCTATTGAGCGAGTTGATTTTTGAATCTATGTCAGATAGACCTTCATTGAATTGGATTTAAAATGTAGGAGGAAGATAAATTGAGGTTTAATACAAGTGGTGTTAAAAACCACAGGCCTATTTCTTCCTCCTATAATTTTAGCCTAACTAAGAAGATATACTCTAGTTGAGAGTCTCGAGTGAAGTTGCCATTCATAAATGACCATTTTGCTGAGTCAAAGAACCTCGACAATGATACAAGTGGTATTCTTAACGCCTGATATTATTTCCTCTTACATTCTGTACAGTTTAATATTGAATAGATGAACCTATATATAATATGAAAGTTCGCCAAAATATATTTATGCTCCTCCTGCTATTGTTCCATACAGTAGCATGTACGAGTAATGCACAAGAACCCTCAGCAAGCACTATCGATAAGGATAGAATCAATAATACCTATACCAATCCTGTTTGGGAACCTATTTTGGCTGATCCAACAATAATTAAGGAGGGGGAATATTTTTATGCTTACGGGACCGAGAATGATTGGGCAGAGGAGGGCGGATACCATTTGCTGCCTATTCTCAAATCAACGGATCTTACTGATTGGGAATTAGTAGGAGATGCGCTTTCTACCAAACCCAATTGGAAGAAGGAAGGAGGGATATGGGCACCAGATGTAAGTAAGGTAGGAAAGCATTTCTTCATGTATTACTCATACTCCACTTGGGGAGATCCGAATCCAGGAATCGGCTTAGCCATTGCAGATTCCCCAGAAGGCCCATTTGTGGATCAGGGTAAGTTATTTGACTCTAAAAGTATAGGTGTGGAGAATTCAATTGATCCCCATTATTATGAGGAAGGTGAGCAGAAATACCTGTTTTGGGGGAGTTTTAAGGGGTTATATATGATTTCACTAAGTGAGGATGGGAAGTCGGTGGTAGGGGATAAAACCCAAATTGCAGGAGACCATCTGGAGGCAAGTTATATCCTTCACAGAAATGGTTTTTATTATCTATTTGCCTCCTATGGGTCCTGTTGTGAAGGTATCAATAGTAGCTACCAGGTCTGGGTGGGCAGGTCATCTCATCTAGAAGGTCCCTATCAGGATAAGGCAGGGAATAAGCTTCTTGATGGCCATTACGGGGAGCTGGTACTCAAGGGGAATTTAGGAGAAGAGGGCTTTGTTGGTCCAGGTCATAATGCCGAGATAGTCAGCGATAAGGCAGGTACAGATTGGTTGATTTACCATGCCATGCTCAAAAGGAAAGCACGCTCCTCTAATGAAACCAATAGAAGAACATTATGCTTGGATAAGTTGATATGGAGGGAAGATTGGCCATTGGTTTATGGTCAAGAACCTAGTCATCATCCAGAGAAAAAACCAGTGTTTTAAATTAAATTCAGTTCATATAATTATTGAAATAAAATATAATATGATGAATAATCTACTAAAATATACATTGCTATTCCCTCTATATTTGGCTGGAATAAGTTGCCAGGCTCAAAGTACCAAGATTCACCAAGAGGATGAAATGTCCATTCGGCCGCCAGCATTTCCATTGATCACTGTGGATCCTTATTTAAGTATTTGGAGTATGGATGATCAACTTGCAGGGAGTGCTACTAAGCACTGGACGGGCCTTCCAAACCAACTTCAAGGGCTGGTGCGTGTAGATGGTAAATCATATTATTTTTTAGGAAAAGAAATGACCGAAACATCCACTTTGTTACCTATGTCTGGGATGGAGGGGCAGTGGAAATATACCTATTCGCAGCCCAATGACTCATGGATGCAGGAGGAGTTTGTGGAGGGGGTAAATTGGCATACCACCAAGGGTGCTTTTACCAATGGGGAAGATAGTCCTGCTCCAAACAAATGGACGACCAAAGATATTTGGGTTAGAAGAACTTTTGAGTTGGATCGAACGGATTTTAATGATTTACTACTCAATATACATCACGATGATAATGTAGAGGTATTTATCAATGGGATCAAAGCCTATGAGAAAATAGGCTGGGTAAATGCTCCTATCCAAATTACTCTTCCTGAGGAAGTGAAAGAGTCCTTGCATAAGGGAACAAATGTATTGGCAATTCATTGTGAGAATACACGGGGGGGCGCTTTTTTGGATGCAGGAATTTTGGAGGTAATCCCATCATCAGTACGTATAGACACGGCTGAACAAATAAGTGCAAGTGTAAGCGCCACTTCAACAGACTACTTTTTTCATGCCGGACCTGTGGCTCTGAAAGTAAAGTTCACTTCTCCGATGTTGCCAGATGATTTGGAGGTCTTCAGTAGGCCTGCAAATTATATAAGCTTTTCGGCCAATTCATTGGATACCCAACTTCATGAGGTACAGGTGTATCTTAGTGCTTCATCTGACTTAGCGGTAAATACTACAGATCAGATGGTGGGAGGGGAGCGTTTGGAAATTGAAGGTTTAACAGCTCTAAGATTGGGTACTGTTACACAGCCAGTGCTTCAAAAGAAAGGAGATAATATAAGAATTGATTGGGGGTATATGTACCTGACTGCCTCAGACCAGCACTCCATTAGCTCGACCATAAATTTCAATCAGTTAAGCATTTTGGACTTTGTAAATCATGGTAAACTGACGGTGGAAGGAGCCTTGCCGGATGCTTCCGCGCCAGTACAGGGCATGATTACTGCGGCAATGGCTCTTGATTTTGGAAAGGTGGGAAAGAAAGAAACTACTGATTTTGTTACTCTCGCCTATGATGATATTTATTCCGTTCAGTTTTTTAGTGTCAATCTTAAAGCTTGGTGGAAGAAATATGGCAAAAGTACCGCTGAGATGCTCCAAGCTGCACGCTCAGACTATGAGTCAATAATGCGGGCCGCTAAGCAGTTTGACGAGAGGCTTTATAAGGATGCCAAAGCGGCGGCAGGTGTGGAATATGCGGAGATATGTGCGCTAGTGTATAGGCAAGCCATAGCTGCACACAAAGCAGTGGAAGGGCCTGATGGGGAGTTGTATTTTTTTTCTAAAGAAAACTTCAGTAATGGTTCCATTGGTACCGTGGATATAAGCTATCCTTCTGCTCCTTTATTTTTATTATATAATCCTGATTTGCTAAAAGGCATGTTAGACCCTATTTTTTATTATAGTGAAAGTGGCAAATGGGCCAAGCCTTTTCCCGCCCACGATATAGGAACTTACCCACTCGCCAACGGGCAGACTTATGGCGAGGATATGCCTGTGGAGGAAGCGGGAAATATGATTTTGTTAACTACAGCGATCTCTAAAGTGGAAGGAACAGCCGACTATGCGAGCCAACATTGGGAGGTATTGACCACTTGGGTGGAATACCTTGCCAAGGAAGGCTTTGACCCAGCAAATCAGCTTTGTACGGATGATTTTGCTGGACATTTGGCACATAATACCAACTTGTCAGTCAAAGCGATATTAGCGATAGCCGGTTATGGGCAGATGGCTCAATCCTTAGGGAAAACGGCAGAGGCGGAGAAATACACACTATTGGCCAAGGATTTTGCGCAGAAGTGGATGGATAAGGCCATTGATGGAGACCATTACAGCTTGACTTTTGACCAAAAAGGCTCTTGGAGCCAAAAATATAACTTGGTATGGAATAATCTTCTTGGACTAGACATCTTCCCTGATGAGGTAGCTCATCAGGAGGTCCTTTATTACCTAAGCAAGCAAGAAGCTTTTGGCCTTCCCTTGGATAGTCGGAAAACCTATACTAAGTCGGATTGGGTATTTTGGACGGCCTCACTGGCAAAGTCAGATCACGATAAACAAGCGCTAATAGCTCCCATGATTGACTATATAAATAACACTCCCGACCGGATTCCGGTGAGTGATTGGCATGAAACCACCACAGCGGAATCTGTAGGTTTTAGAGCCAGGTCAGTAGTAGGCGGGTATTTTATGCCAGTACTAAAGGATTATTTTTTGAATAAATAGGCTTAAGGACATGTGGAGAAAAACAAATAATGGCTTGATAGGAACGTTGATACTGACTATTATAGTGATGTCTTGTAGTACACAGGACCAAAATCCCAGTCAGGTCACTAAGGTAGATAGGATAGACAATAGCGGCACGAATGCCCACTATATTAGCAACAGGGCCCCGCTTCTTCCCAGTGCACTGATAAAATTGCCGGTAGCTGCTGTGCGACCAGAGGGGTTTCTCAAGGAATATTTACTACGACAAAGTAAGGGGCTCACAGGCCATTTAGGGGAGATAAGTGCCTGGCTACAGAAGGAAGACAACGCTTGGTTAGACCCTGAAGGAGAAGGGAGCTGGGGATGGGAAGAGGTGCCATATTGGCTAAAGGGCTATGCCCATTTGGGATATCTCCTAGATGATCCCGCCATTTTAGAGGAAGCAAAAATTTGGATAGAAGGTACCATGAATAGTCAGCGTTCTGACGGTAATTTTGGACCAAAACACTTTGATGGAGACAAGCAGGATTTCTGGGCTAATATGATTATGCTCTATTGCCTACAATCCTATTATGAATATACAGAGGAAGAAAGGGTCCTTAAATTGATGACCGATTATTTTAAATTTCAGCTGAGTGTTCCTGATGATCAATTCTTGAAAGGCTATTGGCAGAAGTTGCGCGGAGGCGATAATCTCCATAGTGTTTATTGGCTTTATAACCGGACCGCAGAGCCTTTTTTGCTCCAATTGGCAGAAAAAATCCATCGAAACACATCAGATTGGATAGGAAGAAGTCATGACCTTAAGGATATTCATAATTATTACGAAGTACGAGGTGGGGGAGAAGTGCCAGACTGGTATAGAGATCAGATCGATTGGCACAATGTGAACCATGCTCAGGCCTTTAGAGAGCCAGCACAGTATTATTTATTAAGTCATAATGAACAACATTTAGAAGCTACCTACGGTAATTTCCAAATTATTAGAGCTTATTTTGGGCAGGTGCCTGGGGGCATGTTTGGGAGTGATGAAAATGCCCGTCCTGGCTATGCAGACCCACGGCAAGGAACCGAAACATGTGGTCTGGTGGAGCAGATGAATTCCGATGAGCATTTATTGCGAATTACAGGCGACCCTTTTTGGGCAGACCATGTGGAGGAGGTGGCTTATAATATGTACCCAGCTGCAGTAATGCCAGATTTTAAATCGTTACATTATATTACCTCCCCCAATATGGTCTTGCTGGATGCCAAAAATCATGCTCCTGGCATAGCCAATAGTGGCCCATTTTTGATGATGAATCCCTTCAGCTCTAGATGTTGCCAACATAATCACTCCCAAGGTTGGCCGTATTTTATTGAAAACTTATGGATGGCGACACCTGATAATGGCTTGGTGGCCGGTATCTATGGTCCCAGTACCGTGAAGGCTATAGTGGGAGAAGGAGTCGAGATAAGCATTAAAGAAAATACACAATACCCGTTTAGGGAATCGCTAGAATTTCAGATAGAAACCCCATATCCGGTAGAATTTCCTCTTTATTTTAGAATCCCCTCTTGGACTTCTGCTGCTTCGCTTAGAATAAATGGGGAGCGTATTAAAGATAATATAAGTGGCTCTGGCTATATAAAAATACTTAGAAAGTGGCATTCTGAGGATATCGTTAGCCTACATTTTTCCATGAAACTAAAGGTGAAGACTTGGGCAGAAAATAGCAATAGTTTTAGTGTATCGCGGGGCCCATTGACGTATTCTCTCAAAATTGAAGAGGAATATATTCAGCGAGATAGCGAGGAAACTGCTATATGGGATTCTAAATGGCAGAAAGGAGCGGATACTAAAAAATGGCCTTCATGGGAAGTCCATCCTTCCAGCGATTGGAATTATAGCTTGGTCGTAAATGGGGCTGAGCCCGGGCTTAGTATGGAAGTTATTGAGAGGCCTTGGCCAGATTCGAACTTCCCTTGGACTCCTGAGGAAGTCCCTATCCTCATAAAAGCGAAGGGTAAAAAAATCCCCTCCTGGACCTTGGATTCTCATGGCTTGGTAGGAGAGCTGAAGGACCTGCCAAAGCAGTCGGCAGAGAGGGTGGAAGATGTCGTGCTAATTCCTATGGGTGCAGCAAGGCTTCGGATAGCGGCATTTCCGGAGCTGATTAAGCCGCTTTAGCTTATGGATTATCAATGAATAATTTCTTTGTACTGAATTTTTAACTTAAAATAAACCAAAATGAAAAAGTCAATTTTGCTAGGAGCAGCTATGCTATTAGCTCAATCATTTGCTTGGGCCCAGGAAGGAAAATGGGCTCCAGTGGCAGGAAAAGTGATGACCGAGTGGGCCGAGAATATTAATCCTCATGCAGTACATCCCGAATACCCTCGACCTCAACTGGTGCGGGCAGACAACTGGAATAATCTCAATGGACTGTGGAACTACAGCATTCTGGCGAAGGGTGCTGAGTTGCCCGAGACTTTTGACGGGGAGATTTTAGTGCCATTTGCTGTGGAGTCGGCCTTGTCAGGAGTGGGCAAATCGGTGGGGAAGGACCAAGAGCTTTGGTACAAAACCTCCTTTGAGGCGAAAGCCTCCAGCAAAGAAAGAATTTTGCTTCATTTTGGCGCGGTGGACTGGGAAGCAGAGATTTTTATTAATGGTAAATCCATTGGTATTCATCAAGGTGGATATACGCCTTTCTCCTTTGATATTACCGAGGCCCTTAGCGGTGCAAAAGAAAATGAACTCATGGTGCGGGTATGGGATCCCACAGATGAAGGGCCGCAGCCTAGAGGCAAGCAGGTGAAGAATCCACATGGAATCTGGTACACTCCAGTGACAGGAATCTGGCAAACCGTATGGACGGAGAAGGTTCCTGCAAGCTATATTTCATCAACCAAAAACACCCCTGATGTGGATGCTGGTACCCTTACCGTGGAAGCAGAGGTGGAGGGAGCCCTACCGGGTCAAATGCTAGAGGTTAAAGTATTAAACGAAGGTCAAGTGCTGTCTGAGCAGCAAGTGACGATAGGCCAGGCGGCTGTCTTAGCCATTCCGAATGCACAGCTCTGGGAGCCGGGAAATCCATTTTTATATGATTTGGAGATAAGTCTTACCAATGGCAAGAAGGTGCTGGACCAGGCCAAGAGCTATGCAGCCATGCGAAAAGTAAGTATGGAGCTTGATGCGGAGGGAGTGCAGCGGATGCTGGTCAATGATAAATTCATCTTTCAATATGGCCCGCTGGACCAAGGATGGTGGCCAGATGGCCTCTATACCGCTCCCACTGAGGAAGCCCTGGTATTTGATATTGCCAAAACACAGGATATGGGTTTCAATATGATCCGTAAACATGTGAAAGTGGAGCCCGCCAGATGGTATTATCATTGCGACAAAATGGGGATGCTGGTATGGCAGGATATGCCTAGTGGAGACCTGGGTAATAATTGGAATCCGCGTCCTGGAATCGTCGGTGTGGGAACCGAAAAAGAACGAAGCCCTGAATCAGAGGCGATCTTTAAAGCTGAGTGGAAGGAAATAATGGATGACTTTCATAATTTCCCCTCTATTATCGTTTGGGTGCCATTTAATGAAGCCTGGGGCCAATTCAAGACCGAAGAAATCGTGAAATGGACCATGAATTATGACCAAAGTAGATTGATCAATGGTGCCAGCGGAGGAAATTTCTTCCCTGTTGGGCAAATCATCGATCTACATCATTATCCTGAACCTGCGATGCCAAACCCTCAGTTTTTCGGGAAAGATATGGTGATTACCTTGGGCGAATTTGGAGGATTGGGGCTTCCCGTGGAAGGACATACCTGGCAGCAAAAAGACAATTGGGGATATCAGAGCTTTAAGTCGGTGGGAGAACTCCAGGATCGCTATGCGGAGCTCATGGAAGCTTTGACAAAATTAATTCCTCAAGGACTCTCTGCCGCAGTGTACACCCAAACCACTGATGTGGAAGTGGAAACCAATGGCCTGATGACCTATGATCGAAAAGTAGTGAAACTTACTCCTGAGTTCCTCCAGAAGGTACATAGCCAACTTTATAAAGCAAATGTGAATATGGACTGATGAAGAAAGAATAATAACTTATTGATTTGTCAAAGGACCTTTGGCTATTGGAATACGGGAAACCCGCCATGGATCTTTTCATGGCTGGTTTCTCCTTGAATGGTGCGATTCTTCAGTGCTTTGAAATCTATCAATAGGGGAGCAAAAAAAGAGCACCGCCATTCTAGGAATGCGGTGCTCTATGTATTAGGTGATAGATGAAAGCTATTGAGTGATTAGCGAGGGCCAGGGCCATGCTGACGGTTCATTTTATACAAATGCCTAACAAAATCACGGTCTGCTTCCTGGAGCATATAGGCTTGTTTTGCACTTAAAATTTTCGCTATCTTCCATGTAAAATCTTTCTCCAAATCGAGCAATCCTTGTTGCATCTTAAATTTATTCTCGATCAATTTTTTGGCTTCCTCATTAGTAAGGGTTTCAACTTCGACTTTTTCTTTACCCCTCATCTGCTTGAAATACCCACGTCTTTCCTCGTCAAATTTATTATACAAAGGCCAGAACTCGGTGGCTTGATCGGGTTGCAAGTCTAGTTTCTGCGTTAGGAAAGCAATTTTGGCGGCTTGTAGCTTTTCGGAGTCATAGTCAGCAGCAGCTGGCCGCTGAGCATAGAGCGCACCACTGCAGGCGATCATTACTAGAAATAATAGTATCTTCTTCATTTTTTTTCGATTAATAGGTCAATAATTCCAAGTCCAAATCGGCATCATTCATCTGATAAGCGCCCCATTGTTCTTGCAGGAGCTCATCCAGGACCGCATCAGGATCCTCAGACATGGACAGTACATCGTCTGCACTCCATATTCCTTGCTCTATCATTTGATCAATTTCAGCATCCATGGATACATACTGGCTCTGCTCTATTTCTTCTGCAAAAGGATTACTAAAGTATAATCCCACCGCCAAAAGTACACTTGCGGCTAGCCCTATCCTAGACATCACCACCATCTGCGCTTTCTTTTTCTTCCTTGCGAGGGTTTTCGTGCCTAAAGATTCAAAATAACCTTCCGGGGTCTTGAATAATGTATGTTCGGGTATGTTTTTCATAATAGTGTGGGTTTGACTTATATTTTCTGTAGAGGTTTAATCTGCCGCCATTATTTCTGCTTCTATTTTTTTGGAGGCATGATGATAACTGGCTTTTAAGGCGCCTACGCTGGTGCCCGTTATTTCTTTGATTTCATCGTAACTCAATTCTTCAAAGTACTTCAGGTTAAACACTAGGCGCTGCTTTGCCGGTAGAGTTAGCAGGATTTTTTGGAGACGGATGCTTATCTCATCCCCATCGATAAGGGGGGATTCGTCCAGATAGGACTGCATCTTCTGATGATGATCCTCTATCGGTATCAGAAATCGCTTTTTCTTTCGCTCCAAATGTGTTAAACTTTCATTTGTCGCAATTCTATACAGCCAGGTGAACAAGCTGGAATCTCCCTTGAAATTTTTAATATACCTAAAAGCCTTAATAAAGGTGTTTTGGGTGACATCATCAGCGTCCTCATGAATGATCAACATCTTCCGAATTACGCCGTAAATCCTTCGCTGATATTGCTCCATCAAAACCTTATACCCCTGCTCAAGGGTATTTGGGTCTCTTATTAAAGCTAATATTTCCTGGTCTTCAAATTTACTCATTGTCCCTTAGACTAGTCCCTATGCGAGAGGTTTAATCCCCCAATGGATAGATGACTGTAATGTTAAGCATTCCTCAAGAAAATAACACATTCTTAAAATCGTAAAGTTTACTATATGTAAACATTTTGCCAATTTTGAAGAATTAAGTTTACTAATATTAATTAATACTCAACAATGCAGCGGCTGTATTTAGCAATCAGCAAGATATAAAATTTAACGATTTGGGCAGGTTATGGAAGTGAAAAAACAGCAAATGATATTTCTGGCACATGGCGCTTTGGCGGCATTTGGTGCGTATTTTTGCATGTATGCCTTCCGGAAGCCCTTTTCGGCGGTTCCTTTTGAAGGCCTTGGACTCTGGGGAATGGACTATAAGATTCTGCTAATTATTGCTCAGGTACTGGGTTACGCAATATCCAAATTTGCAGGCATCCGTTATGTGTCAGAGATGGAGGCCAGGCACCGCCCCTGGTACCTGGTAGGGATGATTTTGCTTGCGGAGCTTAGCTTGGTGTTATTTGCATTGATTCCCGCTCCCTATAATTTTCTCCTGATGATATTCAATGGACTGACTCTCGGGATGGTCTGGGGGATAGTTTTTTCGTATTTGGAAGGCCGTAAGTTTACGGAGATCCTTGGAGTGGCTTTATGTGGAAGCTTTATAGTTTCTAGTGGGGTGGTGAAGAGCATAGGCTTATGGACGATGGACCAGTGGAGTATATCTGCTTTTTGGATGCCGGCGGTCACTGGGGCTATTTTCATTCTCCCAATGGTGGTTTTTGCCTGGATGCTGGAGAGGCTTCCTGCGCCCAGCCCAGAGGATGAGGCGCTTAAGTCACCGAGAGTACCGATGACCAAAGAGGATAGGATGAGGGTGATGACACGCTTTATTTTTCCTCTATTATTATTGGTTTTCTTCTACACCCTATTGACTGCATTCCGAGATTTTAGGGATAATTTTGCCAGGGAGCTCTGGGACAGCGTTGGCTTTGAGGGGGACATTATGGTGTTTAGTTATTCGGAGATGATCGTAGCGGTGGTTGTCCTGCTGATCCTTGGAGGAGTAGTGGTGATTAGGGACAATCTCAAGGCATTGAACACCTATTTTGCTCTCTTGCTGATGGGGGTGTTGACTGTGGGTGGATCCACGATGTTGTTTCAAGCAGGGATATTATCGCCGTTTTCGTGGATGGTAGCCTCTGGATTTGGTTTGTATATCTGTTATGTACCCTTCAACTGCCTCTTTTTTGATCGATTTATAGGAGTATTTCATCTTAAAGCCAACGCAGGATTTCTCATCTATATTGCCGATGCCTTTGGGTACCTGGGCAGTGTGATGGTATTGGTGTACAAAAACTTCTTTATGGATGATATTAGTTGGCTAAACTTCTTTATTTATAGCTCTTATATGATTGCATTGGTAGGCTTTATATTGATGATCATATCCCGCTGGGCAATTCAGAAAAAATATAAAGCGATTACATCCGAAAAATTAATGATTCATGAACAACAAGTATGACCTTATAATAATAGGAGCTGGGGTGCTCGGTGCATTTCATGCCTACCATGCCTTGAAGATGGGCTATACCGTCTTGATGGTGGAGAAGGATTATCAGCCACAGGAGGCCACAGTTAGGAATTTTGGGCAGGTGGTACCTTCGGGAATGAACAGTAAGTGGCAGGCCTATGGCAGGGAAAGCTTGAAGATCTATAAGGAAATCCAGGCAATTACTGATATTTCCATTCGCCAGAATGGCTCTGTATATTTGGCTTCTGATGAGCAGGAAGAAGCGCTGCTGGACGAATTATGTGCTATCAATAAAACCAATGATTACGCATCCATTCGTTGGTCCAAAACGGAATGCCTTACAAAATTTTCGGGATTAAGATCCGATTATGTAAGGTCTGGTCTTTATTTCCCGGATGAGGTCACCGTGGAGCCTGATCGCATGATCCACCAATTCCTGGACTATCTGGTGACTTCCCTAGGTTTAAGCTTAGTGACCAACCAGCTCGTGATACATTGTGAGGAGGTCAATGGTCAGGTGGAGGTTCATACAGCTGGGGGGACCTGTTTTCTAGGTGCAAAAGCATTGGTATGCAGTGGCAGGGATTTCAAAGCTTTATTTCCAGAAATATTTCTCAATAGTGACTTGGAAGTTTCCAAGCTCCAGATGATGAAAACGATCTCTCAGGGGAAGGAATACTCTCTTCCCGGATCAATATTGACGGGCTGGTCTATCCGCCGATATGAGGCCTTCGCAGAGTGCCCTAGTTTTGCAGCGATCAAAGCGCTGGAGAACGAAAACTCTCCTCAGAAAAAATGGGGCGTGCATATTTTGTTTAAGCAAGCGGAGGACGGTTCGGTGATCATTGGGGACTCCCATCAATATGCCGATGCTTCCTCTGTGGAGACTCTAGGCTTTGACTTAGATATGGCCATTGATGATTTTATGATTGCTGAGGCCAGGAAGATTATTGAACTTCCTACCTATGAGATAGGCCAAAGGTGGTGGGGTATGTATTCTCAGTGTAAAACATCGGATATCTTCCAAAAAAACATAGGTAATACAATCCAAATTCTCACCGGGATAGGCGGGAAAGGAATGACAGGCAGCGCGGGTTTTTCCAAGGAAAATATTAAAAGTATTTTAAATAGTAAATAATATGAAAAGCATAAAACTGGCCGTATTTGATATGGCAGGCACAAGTGTGGATGAGGACAATGTGGTGTACAAAACTGTCCATCAGGTGATATTGGATCTGGGGTATAAGGTGACCCTGGAAGAGGTGTTGAAGCATGGTGCTGGTAAGGAGAAGTTGCAGGCTATCACTGATACTTTGGCGGCTTGTACGGATTCTACGGAGATAGAAGAGGAGGCAAAGCATGCCTTTGCGAATTTTAAGCCTTCATTGATAGAGGCCTATGAAACCCTAAACGTCAAAACTTTTGAGGGGGTGGAAGAGCTCTTTGAAGCACTACATAAGGCAGGGATAAAAGTGGTCCTGAATACTGGCTATGACCAGCGAATCGCAGAGATGCTGGTGAAGAAATTGGGCTGGGAAGTAGGTAAGCAGATCGATGGATTGGTGACTTCTGATCAGGTGGAGAGGGGAAGACCTCATCCTGATATGATCCTAAAGGCCATGGAGCTCACCCAGATTGAGGATCCAAAATTGGTGTTGAAGGCGGGCGATTCTGCCATTGATATAGAAGAGGCCAAAGCTGCGGGTTGCGGGCTGTCTGTGGGAGTGCTAAGTGGTGCTCAGACCAGAGATCAATTGGCCCTGGCCAAGCCCGATTATATTCTTGAAACCATTACAGAGCTCCGAGCACTATTGATTTGATCCGGAGGGGAGGGAGTGGACGTTCCGCAGAAGGCAGGGGCGATGCTCCGGAGGTTTGGACGCTAGCGTCTGCAAGCTTTTAGAGATCAGTTCTTCCTGCTATTCGCGATAGGATGGACGATTCCCATTCATTCCGGATTTAATTTTGTTTGTTTTGTTGCTGAAGCCCTCCGTTTGATTTTGCGGGGGGCTTTTAGTGTGCTGGTTCCTGATAGAAATAGATGACCAGCATTTTAGCGACGGATTGACTAATATTGGAAGGTAGGTGAGGGATTCTTCCATCGAAAAACAGGCAATCTCCTTCGCTGAGGGAAACTTTTTCTTCTCCAATATGATAGTCGCATTCTCCTGCGATCATATATTTGAGCTCATAGGCATCGGTGACCACAGCGGTTCTTTTGGAGCCGGGGTGGATTTCTAATAGGACGGCTTCCATACCCATAGAGGAAAACTGCTTTCCAAGGATGGATTTATATACAAAGCCTTCGGCTTCTTCTTCTTTCTCAATTAAGGTTTGATCGGCAGCTTTACAGACTAAAAAATTGGCTTGTTTTTGCTTGGGGAGGGCATTGAAAAACTCGGGTACTTCCACCTTTAGGGCCTGGATGATATTCAGAAGTACGGGTAAACTAGGGATGGTACGACCGTTTTCGATGCGGGAAATTAATCCATTGCTGACCTCGGCTTCCTGGGCCAAGGTCAGTATGGTTTGATTATTATTTTTTCGAATTTCCTTGATCTTCTTGCCAATACCAATCAGGTAATCTTCCATGAAGCAGAATTAAATTTCAAGGATATAGTCAAGGATACCAGCATTTTTACCTTTTGGTCGGGTGACCACGAGCGGAAACTGTTCGTTGAGTTGAATCAATCGCTCGGCGATGCTACCGATGAAGAGGGCTGTGGCGGCGGTCCTACCTTTAGCACCAATTACGATGCTATCGACCTTAAGTTCCTTAGCCATATTGATGATATCTTCCACAGGATCATCATTATTATCCACGGTATAGATAGGTGTAATATTAACGTCCTTGGTATCTATTTTCCGAATGAATTTCTTGTAGTTTACCTCTGAGTTGGATTTCATAATCTCGGCAAATTCGTCGTAAGACTTACCGGTAAGGTGATATCCTGAAGGTACTGAGAATACATTTTGGCATACGATTTCGACGTGCTTGCCATTTCTTTCGGCGATCATGATGGCCTCTTCGAGTGCGTCTTTGGAGTAGTCGGAGAAGTCAATGGGAACGAGTATTTTGTCCACCTTGGGTGCAGTGATGGTCTCAGGGATGATGGTCAGGGAGCAGGAGGCTCTTCTTGCCAGTCGCTGCGATACCACGCCACTTCCTGCAAGGGTGGTCTTCCTACCTACCAGGATCATATCCGCTGATTTTTCATGCGCCAGTTTCAATATCTTCTTGGATAGTTGGCCTTCTTTGACCACATAGGTCAACTCTACCTCATGACTTTTGTCAAAGTGTTTTTCTACTACAGCCTGCATTTGGCCTTTCCTTTCATCTACCATGTTTTCCACCAAATTGGGGAATTCCTTTAGGATGTCTTTTGGCATTTGAAGGTTGCGGATCACATTGGTGAAGTAGATTTTTTTAGTCTGGTTTATCTTTGCAATAAACGATGCAAACTTAACCAGGGTAACGTCCATTTCTGTGTGATCCAGGCAAACGATCAGTTTTTTAATTTGGTACATGTCCTAAGCAGCTGTTTAGTGATTCTCCTCTACCTTCTTTTGATAGAGTAATTAAAAATTATATCTGTAAATAAATTCAATGCAAATTTATGACTTCTCTAATCTTAGGCGAATATAAGGGTAATGTTTAAAATTTGCCAGTGAAATACCAGCTTGGTGCAATATCTTGTTGTTTTTATCCGCCTTATTTTTTTTATATAGAGCATTTTGGGCATTAAGCTATTGTATAGATGACCTGATCCGCTGACTATTAAATTAATAGAGACTGCATGATTTTGGCTCTGATCCATTATACCAATTTAATGCGAACAAATTGGATAAGCAAATCCCATCTCTGGCATTAATCTTGTATTTTCTTCACAGAATATCAAAGAGTTCTAAAAGGGAATTCCAAGAATGAAGGTAATATTTACCATTCCCCATTCTTATTTGTATATTTGCATTAGGCTCGGGTCACAGACATGTTCCAACTTCACAATTAACAAAAATGCCGAGTGAAGCCTATTTTCAAAACCAGGCCTCATCCCGATTCTGTCGGGACCTCGTTTCTTCGGAAGCAGGATAACAGTGGAAGGTTGCGAAGTCAGGGCAGCTCAAATCTTGTCTATAAAGGGGTTTGGTAACACTCTTAGGCCCGGGTCTTATTTTTTTTACTCAAAAAAAAAGAGAGAAATGATCATCATTTCCCTCTCCTTTGGTTTAGTGGTTTTTCTAGTGATTTAATATAATATTCTAAACCTGATGGTTCCTTCTATTTCCTTCAAGGCATCGATCACATCATTGGAATACTGCTTGTCTATATCGGTGATCACATATCCGATCTTCTCATTCGTCTTCAAGTACTGACCCGCAATATTGATTTTATAATTCGCCAATACCTGATTGATCTTCGCCAATACTCCGGGAGCATTATGGTGAATATGGATCAATCGATGCGCATCCTTAAGGAATGGCAGTTGGATATTTGGGAAGTTTACACTGTTGAAGGTGTTTCCAGTATTGATGTATTCGATGATTTTGCCTGGTACAAACTGTGCGATGTTTTCCTGCGCCTCCAGGGTGCTACCACCGATATGAGGTGTCAGGATGGTATTAGGACATCCTTTCAATTCTGATTCAAAAGGCTCATCATTGTTTTTGGGCTCTGAAGGGAATACATCCACCGCAGCACCTGCAAGATGGCCTGTCTCCAATGCCTCACGAAGGGCGGGTACTTCCACCACATGTCCACGGCTTAGGTTAACTAGAATAGCCCCTTTTTTCATTTTGAAGATCTTCTCTCTGTTGAGAATATCCTTATTGTCTGGTCTGCCATCCACATGAAGAGAGATCATATCGCAGGTCTCCAATAACTCGTCTAAAGAGTCAATTTTGGTGGCATTACCAAGTGCCAGACGCTCCACGATATCGTAATAGAAGACATTCATCCCCATGCTTTCCGCCAATACTGAAAGCTGAGCACCGATATTACCATATCCTATAATACCGAGTTTCTTTCCTCTCACCTCAAAACTTCCGGAAGCTGACTTATTCCAAATGCTTTGGTGCATTTTTACCGCATTGTCCTGGAGATTTCTCATAAGGAATATAAGTTCCGCAATCGCCAATTCTACCACAGAACGCGTATTGCTAAACGGTGCATTGAATACGGCAATTCCTTTTTCCTGACAGGTCTCCAGATCGATCTGGTTGGTGCCTATACAGAATGCTCCAATAGCAATAAGCCTATTGGCATTTTCTAATACTTTCTTGGTGATTTGTGTCTTGGAGCGAAGACCGATGATGGAGACATTTTTGATTTTCTCACATAGTTCCTCTTCAGACATAGCAGAACTGACCACTTCCACATTGTAGCCTTCTTGCTTCATGATCTCCACACCTATAGGGTGGACGTTTTCTAAAAGCAGCACATTGATGCGGCTTTTCGGATAGCTATATTTTTTGTTCATCTTATTTACATACAAAATTTCATCTAAACTTGGAGCGATATGATCGGCTTTGGATGAAACTTTGGGTCTATTTATATTTTCTACAAAAGCATAAAATTTATTAGCAAGCCCAGAGGCCTTGATTTCATAATCGGTATATCCGTCCCCAATAACATATACGTCCCCTTCGAGGTTCAGCGTCTTGATGGTTTCTGGCTTACCATTATTTCTCGAAAGTAAATTGTCCCTGTCAAAATCCGTGATATTACCATCGGCATCATAGACAAACTCATTGGCATATACATTCTCGGCTTTGATACCATACTGTCCCACCACGGGGGTGATGAAGTCCTTGAATCCGTTGGAAATAATATAAATATTGTCCGCATTTTCAAGCAAAAAGTCCTTATTACGATGAAATGACTTCGATACTTTCTTCTTAAGGGCCTCCACTAGCTCGGAAATCTGCGATTTATTGGCGCCGAGAACCTCTATGCGCTTCTCCAGACTCTCGCGCAAGGTGACTTTGCCTTCCATCCCAAGATCAGTGATGTCCTTTATGGCTTGTAGTTTTACATCCCTTTGGGGATCATTTCGTAAGCTGATTTCTCCTAAAATATCCAAGGCCTCAACTTGCGTAAATGTACTGTCGAAATCGATGATAAATTTTTTATCAGTGGTCATTTTTGTGATGAACTTTTAATGATTTGGCTGTAAATTTAGTATTTTCTTAAATTATTAGAATGTTTGTTATGAAAAATACTTTTAAAAATTTTAAATGGTTTTTTCTCTATCTCCCCATCATTTTGCAAAATCAATGAAATAAAAGAGATAGGATGGATATTGGCCCCTCCATCACCCAAACCTAGCCCGCACCGCATTTTTGAATATTATACCAGCAAAATAAAAAATGGTCATGTTTATCGGTTTTTACTGCTCAAATCTACCTTTTTAGTGGCCCGCCAAAAAACATTAGGATTCCTATGCTTTTATATGTTTTCTTTGCATAGCTGGGAACTAAATTTCTCCAGCAAAGCATTATAGCTGCAGCTCCTGATTAGACCATTTTTCGGGAATTTGGCTTATCATTGAAATAGTATTACCTAGATAATAATAGATTAAAATATGGCAATTGCATTGGATAATTTGAGGGTTGGTCGTGTGTATTCCTTTACCAATTATGGTGAACACCGCCAACTGGAGGTGATGGCAAAGATTGGTAGAGATAATTTCCAGGTGAAGGACTTAGCCACTTTGGAGGTTTATGAATTAGATGAATTACTGCGCTGGGGGATAGGGAAGGATTATGACCTCGATGAGGTCAGGTAATCCCAGCGGTCCTTATGGGATCCCCACGGCGAAAGGATCAGAGACGGTGCTCGCCAAAAATCCACTTCTATGAGACTGCCCCGGTATAGCCATTTTTTAGAATTCTTCTCTTTTCATCCTCCTATAAAAATTGATCCGGATCGATTAGAATTGATACTCTTGGAAATTCTTGTTTTTTAAAAGTTGCCAGAGCTTTTCTTCATAAATTTCAACTGCTATTTAGTATCCCCTAGTTTATCCTTTTCATTACTTTTCCTGCGATAAATTCCATCCTGTTTTTCTGATAGTAGGGACAGAAACCTTTCGTTAGCCTCGTTTTTTGGAAAATATTAATCAGTGTTTAATAAAATTTTCGATAAACCATTGGGTATTTACTGGAAAAAATATTTTAATAGACTTTTCCTATTAATTCAATCTATAAATTACTGTATTTCAAATTGTTATATTCTTACTAAAGTGATGGTTTTGCGTGTGTATGATTTATGTTTGGACAAAATAACTACCGATCATGTAATAAATATGCCGTCAGATTATAAAAAATATATTTTTGCATTAGAGGTTATGAGGTAGTATCATCTTTAGACGTTTGGAATTCTTCCTTCGGGGAGGACAAAAACTATTGAGGGATATTATCAATGAAAGTCTTGCTTTGAGGGAAAATTCGATTGGCTAATGAGCTGATCAATGACCCAAAATACATCTTGTGCGATGATAGTGGCTTTAAGGTTCTGTGAACTGATGTACCATTTTTACTAGTGGTAATTATAATATTTACGCCTTAATCCTGCATCCACCCTATTGCAAGACGCCTCGAACGGAATAGTTGTAATTGCCCTAATTTAAAAATTATACCAAAAATCAGGGGATAACTATGTCTTATCCAAAATAAGGAATATCAGAATCACTACTATAACTCAACCTATCTATGAGAATGCTGTCAAATCACCAATTGTTTACCAAACGATCCTTGTGGGCCATTTTATTGCTTGCGATGTACCTGCCGCTGGTGGGCTGTAATGACGGAAAGACCAGAGAGCTTAAGCGAAATAAGCCATTGGATATTCCAATCATGAAGCTTACCACCAAGAATATAGAAGTGCCTCAGACTTACGTCTGCGATATTCAGGCAGTTCAGTTTGTGGAGGTTCGCGCTAAAGTAGAGGGTTTTGTGGATGAGATCTATGTAGATGAAGGCGCATATGTGAAGAAAGGGCAGGCATTATTTAAACTCAGCTCGGCGGAGCTTCAGGAGCTGGTGAATAGCAATAAAGCTCGCCTGATGCAGGCAAAAGCTGAATCCCAGGCAGCCAAGCTCGAAGTGGAAAGGCTGCAAACTTTGGTGGATAAGAAAATCATCACCTCTTCCGAATTAGAATTGGCGCAAGCCAAACTAAACATGGCAAAGTCAGGAATCATGCAGGCGGAGTCTATGCTAAATAACGCCCAGACGGGCCTTTCTTACACCACTATCAAGGCTCCTTTTGATGGGATTGTCGATAGAATTCCCTTCAAGACGGGCAGCCTCGTGACCACGGGGGAACTGATGACGCATATCACCGATATCTCAGAGATTTTCGCCTATTATAAGGTGAATGAGAATGAATACCTGAGATTTATGCGTGAAAAAATGAATTCCCAGGGCGAGGAAGAAATAGAGAGAGAACTGACTCTCATCCTGTCAGATGGCCAAAAATACCCCTATAAAGGGAAGTTGGAAACCATGGAGGCGGATTTTGAGAGAGGCACGGGATCCATCGCTTTCCGGGTACGCTTTCCCAATCCTGACGGTCTGATCAAGCATGGAGCCAGTGGAAAGATAGAGACGATCAGCGAGATGGATAGTGTGTTTTTGATTCCCCAAAAATCATGTTTTGAAATTCAGGATTATACTTATGTCTATGTGATGGATAAGGATAATAAAGTGCAGGTGAGGAGTTTCAGGCCGATCAAGCGGTTTGGACTTTTTTATGTTGCGGAAGGCTTCAAGGAAGGTGACAGCATAATCTATGATGGTATCCAGCAGGTGAAGGATGGATCAACGATCAATCCGGTAGCCGTCTCTGAAAAAGAGGCTTATGATACCCTTTATAACTCCCTTTAAAAGATCCTTACACTTTATTTTCTGATTAGACTATGTTCGAATTATTTATAAGACGACCGATTTTGTCAACGGTCATCTCGGTGATCATCACCTTGATGGGGCTGCTGTCCTTGACGTCTCTGCCGGTGACTCAGTTTCCGGAGATCGTACCTCCCTCGGTGACTGTGACAGCTCAGTACACGGGGGCCAATGCTGAAGTATTAGCCAAGGCGGTGGCTACTCCCCTGGAGCGAGCCATCAATGGGGTACCCGGAATGATCTATATGAACTCGGTGAATACCAATGACGGCATTACGGTGATTACCGTGGTATTCAAGGTGGGTACAGACCCTGACCAAGCCGCGGTAAACGTCCAAAACCGTGTCAGCACGGTGGTGGATGAGCTCCCAGAAGAGGTGATCCGTGCAGGGGTGATGACCGAAAAAGAGGTAAATAGTATGCTGCTATACCTGAACCTTATGAGTTCTGACTCCACCCAGGATGAGAAATTTGTATATAATTTCGCAGATATCAATATTCTCCGGGAACTGAAGAGGATCGATGGAGTGGGCTTTGCTGAGATCATGGGCTCGCGGGATTATGCCATGAGGATATGGATGAATCCTGATAGAATGGTGGCTTACGACATTTCTCCCCAAGACATCACCAGCGCTATACGTTCTCAGAATGTGGAAGCGGCACCAGGAAAATCCGGCATCAGCTCGGACAAGGATCCTCAGATGCTCCAATATGTATTGCGATATAGTGGCAAATTTAATTCAGAGGAGGAGTTTGAAAATATTACCATAAAAGCCTTACCAGATGGCTCCTTACTGAAAATCAGAGATGTGGCTGAGGTGGAGTTTGACTCGGAAGATTATAATATGGTTTCTATTACCGATGGGCGACCTTCGGCCTCTATTATGATCAAGCAGCGACCCGGCTCCAACGCGCGGGATGTGATCACGGCTATCAAAGAAAAGATGGCAGAGCTGGAAGCCAGCACCTTCCCTCCAGGCATGTCCTTCAATATTTCGTATGATGTCTCCCGATTCCTGGATGCATCCATCGTGGGGGTGATCAAAACCCTGATCGAAGCATTTCTTCTGGTATCCATCGTTGTATTTATATTTTTGCAGGATTTCCGATCCACGCTGATACCCGCCATTGCGGTGCCGGTATCGCTTATCGGTACCTTTTTCTTCATGGAGTTGTTTGGATTCTCGATCAACTTACTGACTCTTTTTGCTTTGGTATTGGCGATAGGAATTGTGGTGGATAATGCCATTGTGGTGGTGGAAGCGGTCCATGTGAAGATGCATGAGCAAAAGATGAATGCCAAGGATGCGACCATTGCGGCGATGAAGGAAATAGGCGGGGCGATCATAGCGATCACCATGGTGATGTCAGCGGTATTCGTGCCAGTAGGCTTTATGACGGGGCCTGTGGGGATATTTTATCGTCAGTTTTCATTGACTTTGGCGATAGCCATCGTGATTTCTGGCGTGAATGCATTGACCTTGTCCCCCGCCTTATGTAGCATGATGCTGAAGCCCAACCATCAAGAAGAGGGAAAACCAAAAGGCTTCCTTCAGCGGTTTTTTGATGGGTTTAACCGACGCTATGAGCAGCTTTCTGGCAAATATGGAAAGGTGCTTACCTCCATCGTGGGACGTAAAACGGTAACTTTTGGAATTCTGGGCGTGTTTTTTATCGCCACTTTTGGGATAAGCAGTATTTTGCCATCTGGATTTATCCCTACAGAGGACCAGGGGATGATCTATGTGAATGTGACCACTCCTCCGGGCGCTACTGTGGAGCGTACCAAGGTGATTCTTGATGATGTGCAGGCGGCTTTATTGCCACTGGATGAGGTGGAGACCATCTCCACCCTCGCCGGATATTCCCTGCTTACTGAGACTGCCGGTGCCTCCTATGGCATGGGGATGATTAACCTGGTCTCCTGGGGAGATAGGGAGCAGAGTGTCAATGAGCTGATCGTAGAATACCAGGATCGGGTTAGTCATATTACTGGAGCGGAGATTCAGTTTTTCCCGCCTCCAAGTGTGCCTGGTTTTGGTAATGCCAGTGGATTTGAGATGCGACTGTTGGACAAGACTGGTGGGCCTTTGGACATCACCGCTCAGACCACGCAGGATTTTGTAGCTGCGCTAAATGAGAAGCCGGAGCTAGCAGGGGTTTTTACAAACTTTGACCCCAATTTCCCTCAATATATCCTTCATGTAGATCATGACAAAGCCGCTCAGCTGGGCGTATCCGTGGATGATGCCATGGCCACCTTGCAGAGCTTTATCGGGAGTTTTTATGCGTCCAACTTTATTCGATTTGGTCAGATGTATAAGGTGATGATTCAGGCCGCCCCCGAGTACAGGACCAACCCCGAATCACTGCTGAAGATGTATGCCAAAAGCTCCAGAGGAGATATGGTGCCTTATTCCAACTTCGTGACTTTGGAGCGGGTGTATGGCCCTGAGCAGCTTACCCGCTATAATATGTTTACCTCAGCGATGATCAATGGGGAAGCCGCGGCTGGTTTTAGTAGCGGTGACGCGGTCAAGGCCGTGGAAGCCACCGCTCTGGAGACACTTCCTAGAGGCTACGATATTGACTGGTCGGGGATCACCCGTGAGCAGATAGAATCTGGAAACCAGGCGCTATATATTTTTGCGATTTGTTTGGTCTTTGTTTATCTGCTTCTAGCTGCGCAATATGAAAGTTACCTATTGCCTCTGCCAGTGATACTTTCCCTTCCGGCGGGGATTTTCGGGGCCTTTCTTCTGCTGAAGTTGACAGGCTTGGAGAATAATATCTATGCGCAGGTTTCCCTGGTCATGCTGATAGGCCTGCTGGGCAAAAATGCCATTTTGATTATTGAGATAGCTATCCAAAATCGAGATCGCGGTATTGGCATTTTGCAGTCAGCGATCAATGGGGGAGTGGAAAGACTTCGACCGATCCTGATGACCTCTTTTGCATTTATCTGTGGCCTTATCCCATTGACGATCGCCAGTGGGGCTGGGGCCATCGGTAACCGGACCATTGGGACGGCTGCCGCCGGGGGAATGCTGATCGGGACCCTGGTGGGGATCTTCCTAATCCCAGGATTGTATGTGGTGTTCGAGTCCTTGTCCACACATTTTAAAAACAAATCTAAAGCAGCAACTGACGAATCATGAAAAGACAATATATCATCGGTAGCGCCCTGATCCTTTCTATGGCCTGGGGATGTAAATCCGGAGAAATAGTAGAAGACCAATCCTTGGATATCCCGCTTGATTATCATTATGCGGAGGATTCATCAGGAACCATGGCGGAGGAGAATTGGAATCTTTTCTTTGAGGATGAGAAGTTGAAGCGATTGATCTCCACAGCACTGCAGTCCAATCAGGACGTGCTGAAGACTATGGAAAGGATTCAGATCGCTACTATCCAAATGACGCAAGGAAAGAAAGCTTGGCTTCCTACTGTCAATGGAATGCTGGGCGCCAGCCAGAAGAAATTTGGCGATTATACCATGGATGGAGTGGGAAATTATGATACTAATTTCTCAGAAAATCTTACAGAAGATCAGCATATCCCTGACCCCTACCGAAATTTCGCTATTGGAGCGGATTTTTCTTGGGAATTAGATTTATGGGGCAAATTCAAGCAGAAAAAGAAGGCGGCTGTTGCTCGATGGTTAGGCTCTCAGCAGGCTGCCAACCTCGTCAAAACTCAGCTGATCTCAAAGGTCGCCAAGCTGTACTATAAGATGGTGGGGCTGGATGAGGAAATTATTATCCTTAGCAAGAATATAGCGCATCAGGAAATGGCCTATCAGCTCTCCAAAGACCTGAAGGATTCTGGCAAAGAAACTCAGTTGGCAGTGGATCAATTCGAGGCTCAGCTGTTAAATTCCAAGTCCCTATTGATACAAAGGGAGCGGGAGCTGAGGTCAGCAGAAATTGCCTTGATGAGCTTGCTTGGAACCTATGAGGAAGGGCTACAGCGCACCACCCTTTCTCAGGTGGACTTCGTACCAGAGATCATCCACCTTGGGGTGCCGGCCAATCTCCTTCAGAGAAGACCCGACATCCAGCAGGCTGAGATGGAGCTGCAAGCAACTAAAGCAGATGCCATGTCCGCCAGAGCGGCTTTCTTTCCAAGTATTAGGCTATTCGGCTCGGCAGGATTTAATGCCTTTGAGTTTAGCAAATTGTTTTTGAGCCCAGCCTCCACCTTCTATGAAGCAGGAGCGGGATTGATGGCGCCACTATTCAATAAAGGGCAAATCAGGGCTTCCTTTGAGCAGGCGAAAGCCTCCCAGAGAATAGCCTTCCTCGATTATGAGCAAACGGCCTTGAATGCTTACCTGGAGGTACTGGATATGGTAAATCGGTACTCCTCTCTGGATAGTCAGCTTCGTCTGAAAACTGACGAGGTATTGGTGCTAAGGAGGTCCATCTCTAATGCCAACACCATGTTTTCGGTGGGCTATGCCAACTATCTTGATGTAATCAATTCTCAAAATAGAGCGTTGGAGGCCGAGTTGGATTATGTAGGCCTTAAGACTCAGAAGCTGCAAAGCCTCGTGGATCTATATAAAGCGCTAGGAGGATCAATGAGTGAACCTGTACTGGAAGAACCTGCTGAGGGAGCTTCCTGATCATAGATCCTATAGGTCTCCAACAAAACAAGCCTCCTCAATTATCCTTGAGGAGGCTTGTTTATTTAATTCTATTAAGAATACTTATTATTAAGTCGAATGATGTCTATCGATTTATAAACCAGAAAAATTTTCCGAAGATATAATCGAAAGGTGATGATCTATTATTTTACGGTAATATCATAAGGCACTCGAGCCATTACTCCTTGCATTTTCTTCACCTTTTCGATCTGCTGATACAGCTGATAGGTGTCACCGAATCGATAGCGCACATAGCGAGCTTCAATATCTGCACCGAACTCACTCATGATTTGTTCAAGGATGTTCTTTTGTTTTGGCAGATAGAGTACCCGATAGTTGTCGGTGAGTCCAGCTTTGGCAGCGGCTATTTCTATCGCATCATCCAAGCCTCCCAGTACATCGACTAAGCCATTTTCCTTAGCTTGGATGCCACTCCATACTCTTCCTGAGGCCACTTCCAATACGGCCTCCTTGCTCATCCCTCTGCCATCAGCCACTCGCTGAATAAAGGTATCATAGCCATCTTCAATTTGATTTTGAATAATGCTTTTTTCCAGCTCAGTAAGTTCACGGGTAGGGTTCATAAAGTCCGAAAACTCACCCGTCTTAGCGACATCGGTGGTGATGCCGAGTTTATTGTTTAATAGATCTTTGGCATTAAACCACATCCCAAAAATACCGATGGAACCGGTGATGGTATTTGGCTGCGCCACAATGGTGTCCGCTGGGGCAGAGATATAATATCCACCAGAAGCAGCCACTGAAGACATAGAGGCGATTACAGGCTTTACCTTACGGGCCTCATTCACTTCTCTCCAGATCACTTCAGAAGCCAACACTGAGCCTCCCGGGGAATTCACACGGAGCACGATCGCTTTGATGTCCTCGTCTAAGCGGGCCTCCTTGATTTCTTTGGCAAATACCTCCGAACTTATAGTGCCTTCCATTTCAGCACTTTGGATTTCTCCTTCTGCCACGATGACTGCGATTCGATCGCCAGCGCTAATGTTTTTGGTCTTTGCTGTTTTATTGATATTAGTGATATTGATCACCGGAATTTCGTCATTTTCCTCTAAGCCTAACTTCTCCCGAAGCAGATCCTTCACCTGATCATCATACCATATGCCATCCACGAGTTTATGGCTTAGGGCATCCTCAGGTTTCCTGACCAGCATCTGATCATTGACCTCCTTAAGTGTTGCAGCATCCAGAGACCGGCTTTCAGCGATTCCCTGTATCATGTAATCATTAAGGTCATTTAAGAATATCTCCGTCTGACGACGATTGGCATCGCTCATCTTATCAAGGATAAAGGGCTCCACGGCACTCTTATATTCTCCCACACGGAAGATAACCGGCTTTATTTCTAATTTCTCAAATAGACCTTTGAAGAATAATACTTCCGAGCTCAGTCCATTAAACTCCAATCCGCCAAGTGGATTGAGGTAAACCTCATCGGCCTCGGAAGCAAGGAAGTACCCGCCTTCGGAGAATAATTCCCCATAGGCAATAATAAATTTTCCTGATTCCTTAAAATCCCGAAGCTCCTGACGGATTTCCGTCAATGCCGCAGGGCTGGCCATGACCATTCCGGCCTCCAAATATATTCCCTTAATATTTTCATTTTCTTTAGCAGTGCGGATAGCCTTTTTGATATTGGAGATTCCCATCTGATACTGCGAGGCCAAGGGGCCAAAGGAGGAAAGATCCAGCTGATCTTCGGCCGTCCTCTCCACGAGCACCACATTGTCTAATTTCAGGTGCAAAAGCGAATTTTCTTTTACACTTACCGTATCTTCTGAGGCAGAGAGAGTGATGAGCCCAGCGAATAATATTATTCCAATAAAGGAAAATACCATCAATCCAACTATTACCGCCAGCACGTTGCCTAAAAATTTCATATTTATTCTGTTTGATTTTCTTGGCTCGAAAATACAGCTTTTTTCTTATTTCTTTTAGCTTTGCAATCTAAAATACCACAATTCCATGGAGCAGGTTACCTTTTTAATCGGTGGCAATTTGGGAGATAGATTTTCCGCTATCTCTGAAGCAAAGGCACTTTTGTTGGAGAAATTCACTTTGGATAAGCAGTCCTCAATATATGAAACTGCCGCTTGGGGAGGTGTGGCCCAGCAGGGCTTTCTAAATCAGGCCCTATGCATGTGGACTCCCCTGAATCCTATGGATACGCTTGCTTTCGCTCAGCAGGTGGAAACTCAGCTGGGCCGACAAAGGGATATCAAATGGGGGGATAGAACCATGGATATAGATATTATATTCTTTGGAAAGCAGCTGATCCAGGAGCCAGATCTGGTTGTCCCTCATCCATATATGAGGGAGCGGAAGTTTGTCCTCGCGCCTTTGGCGGAAATAATGCCTGATTTTATTCATCCACTCTATAAGAAGTCTATCCAGGATCTCTTGGAGGAATGTAAGGACCTGGGCAAAGTGGAGAAATGGAGGGAATGAGCCTTTTGGTTTTAAGGATTTATACCTTATGAACTAAAAAATTATCTTTTAGGATAGTGTATTTTTATTCAAAAATAATCAATTTTGTCCCATCATGAAGTCATAATCAAGCGATCGGTTTACTATTTAGTCCATATTAGGTAGCACTATACCTGATTTTCAAGTGGACATTTTCCAACTGCATTTTTATTTATTATGACATTTCAAAAAATAATCCAACACTTCAAAGCTGCGCTCACGGGTCAGGACCTTGACTTTACGGTGGGGAGTATCCGCAAGGCTATATTTTATCTATCGATTCCTATGATTTTGGAGATGTTGATGGAATCGCTGTTTGCGGTGGTCGATATTTTCTTTGTGGGGAAGCTGGGCGTACAGGCTGTCGCCACGGTGGGGCTTACGGAGTCTGTACTGACCATCGTGTATTCGGTGGCCATCGGCTTGAGTATGGCCGCCACGGCAGTGGTGGCACGTAGAATCGGCGAAAAGAAGCGGGTGGAGGCTTCTGAAGCGGCCTTTCAAGCAATAGGCATCTGCACCATCTTAGCTTTGGTGGTAGGTGCCCTGGGTTTTTGGTTTGCCAGAGACCTGCTGATGCTTATGGGTGGCGAGCCTGAGCTGGTGGATAGCGGATTTCGATATACACAGGTGATTTTTGGCGGGAATATTAGTGTAATGCTGCTTTTCTTGATCAATGGTGTCTTCCGTGGCGCTGGCAATGCTGTGATCGCCATGCGCACCCTCTGGCTGGCCAATGGGATTAATATTGTATTGGATCCACTATTGATTTTTGGTTTAGGCTTCATCCCTGCCATGGGCTTGGAAGGTGCCGCCTGGGCCACCACCATCGGCAGGTCAGTTGGCGTTATCTATCAGCTATCCGTGCTTTTTGGTGGCAAATCCATAATCAAGTACCAGGCAAGTCACTTACAGTGGAAGTGGCCTATGGTCCGGAATATATTGAAAATAGCCATGGGTGGGATGGGCCAGTTCCTGATAGAATCGGCCAGTTGGATCGTGCTGATGCGCATAGTGTCCAGCTCAGGAAGTATAGCCTTGGCGGGCTTTACCATCGCCATTCGATTGATAATATTTGCATTATTGCCTGCAATGGGCTTTTCTAATGCTTCCGCCACTTTGGTTGGTCAAAACCTTGGGGCAGGATTTGCCGATAGAGCGGAGCAGTCGGCATGGAAATCAGCTCATTTTACCGCTATATTTCTCGGAAGCATAGGTCTGCTATTCTTTATTTTTGGACCCTATATTATTGCTTTGTTTAATGATAATGCAGAAGTGGTAGCGGTGGGATCCACAGGCTTGGGCATTATATGTTTGGGGTATGTGTTTTTTGCCTATGGCATGGTGATGAGCCAATCCCTAAATGGCGCGGGAGATACCCGTACTCCAACTTTGATTAATATTGGGGTCTTGTGGATGTTTCAGCTGCCCCTGGCTTATTTCCTTAGTCAGTATTGGGGGCTTGGTGCTAAGGGCGTCTTTATAGCCATTGCAGTGGGGCACTCGGTCCATGCGCTGGTAAGTGCTTATATCTTTAATAAGGGGAAATGGAAGACCTTAAAGATCTAATAAACCCACCGGCCTGATTCTTTTTAGGGTCAGGCCGGTGGTAGAAAATCTAGCTTCCTGAAGCTATTAATATTCCTAAACCAGGATTACTTGGCCCTTAAGGCCTGGCCTTCAAAGGCAATACCTTGCCAGCCGCTATCCATAAAATTTCGAATGTTCTGATGATCAGTTCCCTCGGGATTTCCTAATACATCATTCCTGTATATATCCCCAAATAATTGCAGCGTCTGCTCTTTACTGAGTTCTAATTGCTGCCCCAAACTGAATATCTTGCACGATCCGTTATTTTTTCCCGCTTCATTTACCGTGTTTCCATTGGTGAATTGGCAGGGCTCAAAATGATAATTCGCATCAATATAGCTGATCGTTTCCTGGAAGCTTATTTGCTCTGGGCTGGATTTTACTTTCTCTAAAAAGGTCATGAATTCGTTGTTTTGCCACAAATTTATAAAATGAACATAGAAAATCCCTCCGTTTAGCTGCAAAATCTATACAGAAATAGAAGTATTGGACCATTCAACTTTGGAGACCTCATGGATTTTATTCTTTGCTTGCAGCAAGGTCAGTGATATCCATTAATAATATTTCTCCTATCCTAATACTATGAATAGGTATTACCTGGATTTTAGGAGCTGGGATGGCAGTTTACCTATCATGGCAATTAGTTAGATCAGGTTTGATTAGAGTTGAAAATGACTAAAAAGTAAATTCCCCCTTTGATAGTTTGCTCTCAAAGGGGGAATTATTTATTTCAAAAATTCGATCAATAATTTATCCAAATCCTCTCTATGAGTGAGGTTTAGCCCATGTGGTGCGCCTTTAAGGATATGATATTCACGATTGGCGATACCTTCTGCGGCCTGGTCTCCAGAGGTTTTTATAGGTACAATATTATCGGCATCCCCATGGACGATTAGGGTGGGGACGGTGACATTTTTAAGTTCCTGACGGAAGTCTGTGCCCGCCCAGGCCTCAGCAGCTTTGATGGTGGCGATAGGGGAGGCGTGGGAAGCGATGGAGAAATCATAGTCCAAATTGGCTTCTGATAGTCGATCTTTATTCTCCTCAAAATTATAGAAGTTCTTATGAAAATCTTTCAAAAAGCCGACTCTATTGGTTTTTAAGGCCTCCATAATCTCCTCTAAACCCTCTGCAGGTACGCCATGGGGATTGTCGGATTTCTGAGCGACTAGAGGAATGATGGAAGCAATAAGTGCTGCTTTAGCGATGCGATCGGGGCCATAATTGGTAAGATAGCGGACCACTTCGCCGCCCCCCATGCTGAATCCCACAATGGAAACTTCCTGAAGGTCGAGCTGGAGAATGATTTCTCGTAAGTCACTTGCAAGTGAGGAATAGTCGTAGCCCTCGAGAGGCTGAGAGGATAAGCCAAAGCCTCTGCGATCATAGGCGATTACCCGATGGCCAGCCTCCAGGAGGCTTTGAATCTGGCCTTCCCAAGCTTGATGACTCAATGGCCAGCCATGGACCAAAATAACTGGCTTTCCAGTTCCGTAATCCTGATAAAATAAATCTACCGGCTGCTTGCCGGATTTATTCGTTAAAAATGGCATGGTAGATGTTTTTGGTGTACAAAATAGTTATACCCTACTAACGGACAGCTACCGATATTGTTAAGTGAAATGTGCAGTTTTTTCTTTACTTTTTGCTATTTATTGGATTTACAATAAGCACGTATTCCCTCCACCATGGCGGAGGTAACCTGATGAAGTTCCTGCTCAGTGATTACAAATGGCGGCATGGTATAGATAAGTTTCCCAAAGGGCCTAAGCCATAATCCACGACTACTTAATTCCTGCTGAATGGAAAGCATGTCCACCGCTTCATGCATTTCCACAACCCCTATAGCGCCCAGTACTCGTACATCGGCAACTTGGCCCAGACTGCTCAGTGGATTCAGTTTTTCGCTAAGTTGCTTTGCAATCTGCTCAATCCGCGAGCTCCAATCGGAGGCGAGCAGAAGGTCTATACTTGCCAAAGCCGTGGCGCAGGCCAGCGGATTTCCCATAAAAGTGGGACCATGCATAAATACCCCCGGGGATCCAGAAGAAATGGTCCTGGCCACCTCGCTGGAGCAAAATGTCGCCGCAAAGGATAAATAACCCCCTGTAAGTGCCTTCCCAACGCACATGATGTCTGGGCTGATCTGCGCATGCTCGCAGGCAAATAGCTTTCCTGTTCTTCCAAAACCCGTGGCTATCTCATCCGCTATCAGCAGTATATCATATTTCCTGCATAAGGCATGTACGGCTTTTAAATATTCTGGATGATAAAACCGCATTCCTCCCGCACCCTGCACAATGGGCTCCAGGATAAATGCTGCTATCTCACGATGATTATCGGATAATACCGCTTCGATTTTGCGAACCTCCTCCTGATCAAATGGCCCTGAAAATTTCGACTGAGGAGCCTCCAGAAACAGCTGTGGGGATAAGCGATTATTGAAAATACTATGCATGCCAGTCACGGGATCACAGACGGACATATCATGCCAGGTGTCTCCATGATAGCCATTACGCACAGTAATGAAGCGGTTTTTGGTAGGTTTTCCAGCAGCATACCAGTATTGCAGCGCCATCTTTAAAGCTACTTCCACCGCCACAGAGCCCGAATCGCTATAGAAAACATGATCCAAGCCCTTAGGGATAATGGACAGGAGCTTCTTCGTCAGGGCTGCTGCAGGGGCATGAGTGATACCGCCAAACATCACATGAGCCATCTTCTGAAGCTGTTCGTTGATGGCATCGTTGAGCTCGGGGACATTATATCCATGAATGGTGGACCACCAGCTGGACATTCCATCGATCAAGTTCCGCCCATCTTCCAGCTCCAGAAACACCCCTTTTGCACTCTTCACCACCAGATTGTCGGTGTCCCTCGTGGCAGAAGTATAAGGGTGCCAGATATGATTATGATCTATGGAAAGGATTTCTCGCTCCGTCATATGAGTTTTGCGTTTTTTGGCAGCCAGGTACTGGTGATTAGGCTGCGCTAAAGGCAGATTATAGCCTTGGTTTGCTATTTTATATCTCAGTCCATTCAGCCTGTGACTTTAAAGTGCCGCATGAATGGACTGAGTAAAAGAAAAATTGCTTTCCCGAACTGCAGGGTCGGAAAAGCAATTGATGCATTTCTATAGAAAGAATATGATGTTTAAAGGCCTGAAACTTCGGCTTCGCGATGAATTTTCTTCACTAAGCCTTGCAGTACTTTTCCTGGGCCGCATTCAACAAATTCTGTTGCTCCGTCGGCCACCATGTTTTGGACAGACTGGGTCCATTTTACGGGAGCAGTAAGTTGAGCGATAAGGTTTTTCTTGATGGTTTCCACCTCGGTTTCACCCTTGGTGCTTACATTTTGGTATACAGGGCAAGAGGGCGTCTTGAAGCTGGTGGCGGCAATGGCTTTTTCTAGTTTCTCGCGAGCAGGCTCCATCAATGGGGAGTGAAATGCTCCGCCCACAGGAAGGGGCAGGGCTCTCTTTGCACCTGCTTCTTTGGCTATTTCACAGGCGATTTCGATTCCCTTATTGGAGCCAGAAATCACCAGTTGACCAGGGCAATTATAATTTGCCGCAACCACCGTTTCTTCCTCTATGGAGGCACAAAGCTCCTCTACTTTGGCATCTTCCAGCCCCAGGATCGCCGCCATAGTGGAAGGATTGATTTCACAAGCTTCCTGCATTGCAAGTGCGCGCTGATAAACCAGGTTTAGCCCATCTTCAAAGGATAGCGCATCTACTGCCACCAAGGCAGATAGCTCACCCAAAGAATGTCCCGCAGCCATATCTGGCTTAAAATCGGGAGTGGTCTTAGCCAAAATTACGGAATGTAAAAATACGGCTGGTTGAGTGACATTGGTTTGCTTAAGCTCATCAGCGGTTCCATTAAACATGATTTCACTGATATTAAAACCTAAAATCTCATTTGCTTGCTCAAATAATCTCTTAGCTTCTTCATTACTTTCGTATAGGTCTTTACCCATTCCTGGGAATTGGGCGCCCTGACCAGGGAATACATATGCTTTCATACTATAAGGTCTTTTTGTGTGAAAATCAGATTAATAAACTATCACTATTTCTGCTGCTGATTTATACCAATTCTTTGAATGGCATAGTGTTGATTATCAGTGAAATAATAATTTAAATAATGTCCTATTAATGCTACCTTTAGCCTTGCCATTCTCAAAAGATACCCAAAACCCTAAAGCTTCGGAAAGCCCTGATTAGACTTTTATGGATACTAAATTAAATACCGGAAAAGGTTAGGCTTCTTTAATTTGGATAGCAAATATACCAAAAAAACGACGCATCAAAACCCCTATGGCCAAATGGAATAATAGGATGAGAGGGCTTCCTATTGCTAGTGAGAATTATCCTGCGGAAGAGCTAATAATAATTGCCAAAGGCTCAATATATTAGGCTTTTTCCAAATCCTCTAATTTTAGGAATTTCATTTTGTCCTCTTCAGTAGGAAACCTACAGGTTTCTTTTTTTCCAAACCATTTATAGCGATTTCGGGCTATATAGTCATAAACAGGATCTCTGATGAATGCGGGTACAATAATGAAACCATACAAAAGGGGCCAGAGCCCCTTAAGTTTTTTAGTGATTTCCAGAGCCGCTCTGCTCTTATAATATACCTTATCCTCTCTCAACAGTACCAAAGAATCCAGGTAATCCTCATTTAAATTTCTCCCTCTAAGCAGACGTTTGCCTGGTTTATCTTGCAGGGAGGCTATTTTGAAATGATTTTCCGGATCTCTCTGGATCACGAAATCTACGGCTTGATTGCATAGATTACAGACTCCATCGAAAAGTACGATATCGTATTGCTCAGTTATATTACTCATTTGATAATTTGAATGTGTCCTTTAAGCTCCTGGCGCTGGAGACTTACCTCATTGGCATCGAATAATACGGTGGCATTGTAGAAGTAAGTTCCAGCAGGAAGCTCATTACCATTTTGGTCGGTACCATTCCAACGAATATAAATGTCTTTTTCGTTTGAGGAACTGCTATTATATTCAAAAACCTGGACGCCCCAGCGATTGAAGATCTTAATTTCCACCGCTTCCACGAATCGAGGGCATCTAGAGAAAGGGTTGTCAAAAGCCATGAAGGTGTCGTTGGTACCATCAGCATTTGGAGTGAAGGCGTTTGGCAGCTCGTAGTTCGGGCAGTTGTCCACGCATACGATATTGCTCGGGGCACTTTCATTCCCAGATCGATCCACGGCGGTGATATAGTAGCATCCTTTAAAATCATCCAATTCTGAAAGTGTGGCTGTTCTATCGAGAGAGCTTACCGTGCGGGTCAGCTCAAAAGTACCTTCCTCACCGGTGAGGCTAAAGTAAATGCGGAATGCACCTAGCTCATCATCACAGGTGGCGGTGAAGTCCGGCTCCCAGCTTAGGTTATGGAAGTAGCTAGAAAAGCTACATTCTTCATTTGCCAGCAGTTCTGCACAGTCTGGCCCTTCGTAGGTGAGCACTGGGGGACATGGCAGGGTATTATCATCTGGTCGGGCACATATGATTTGAGACTTATTGACCAGTGGATATTCTATCATAGGGACATTATAGGCTCCTTTGGTGATGATATAATAGCAATATTCGGTATCCTTGCTCAGTGGGACTCCATTATGACTACCATCATCTAAGAAAATGAAGCCTGAGCTGCTGACATTTACCTCTGCAATTAGGGTAAAGACGTCTTCATCAGTGGCATTGGCATCGGTTCGATTTCTATAGACCTCATGGGTATATTCAGCAATGCGATTGTTCCAAGGAACATTAAATTCCCACTTAAGTTCTATGGCCTCATTGATGATGGTGGGCTGCACCCATACAGAGGAAGCCACACTGGAAGTGTCTATCGCTTGTCCACCATCGAATAGGACGACTTTATAACTGTAAACATGGTCTGCGGTATTCAAGCCAGTATCGGTGAATAAGGTATCACTTGTGGTGGTCACCAATTCTAGATTGGAGTTGCCCATAAAGCCCTGTGATCTCAACAGTTGGTATTCATAAGGGCCAGGGTATTGCTGTGTATCAATATCGTAAGGAGGAGTCCATTTTACATCGATTTCGCCAGTGACCGCATCAGTATTTTCCACGCTCACATTGGTGATGATGGGAACATCTACATCGATGGTGATACAGAATTCTTCAGAAACTTTACTTTCGCCACCTCGTGGCTGAGGATAGCTGGCCACAAGACGATAGCAGTAGGTATTTCCTGGAGCTAGCCCGGTGCCATTATTATTATCTTCAAATTCAAAAGTACTCATATTAGTAGTGCCTATGAGCTCATAGCCGTCACGTATACCCGTCTCGCAAGAGTCCGGAGTATAAGGATTGCTATTGACACTTCTCCAGATTTCCATGATCTCTGCGCTATTGGCACAGGAATAGGGATCCCAACTTAGATCCGCCGATCGCCCTTCACTCTGCACCACATCCTGTATGATTGGGGCGGGGCCGATTACCTGGATATTCCAAGTCTTGATGTCCACCAGGGCAGGGCCTGAGTCAGGATCATCAGTGATACGCACTCTCACCTGATAGTCGCGGGCTCTGACATGGTTGCAGATCGTCTGCCAGTCAAAGTTGATGATGCCTGGAGAGGCCTGATAGGTGGCCAGCGGGCTGTAGGTAGCAGGAGAGGAGGAAATCTCAATAGGATCTCCGAAGACTTCAATTTTTATATCATCCCCATCCGGGTCAAAGCCTTGGATAATCTCGCTAATATCTGTGCCTGCGATGACACATAAGTCTGGTGGAAGTATGAGCTCGGGGCGCTGATTATCGGAGTTTTCGATGATGATCTGCATATCCCGGACCACATAGCCTATCTTCATATACTCCCCGTTGACCTTTCGCCATTCTTCTATATGAAAAGCTACGTTATATTGGCCGGCTATGCCTGGTGCATCCCAGACCAGATCTCCCGTAAGGGGATCCATGGTGATGAAGGGATTGGGAGAGCCATCTTCCCTATTGAAGCTAAATTCGCTGCTGGCAGGACTTCGGTAGTTGCTTACGGGCGTTTTGAAATCCTGAAGTGGCACCACATCCTTAAATCGATAAGCGAGGCTATCTCCATCCGGATCGTAAGCTCCCGGATTATGAATGTATCGTGTGTTGATCTGCCCATTGTCCACCGGGGGGATGGTGAGGATAGGGGAGTTATTGATGCCTACGAAGGGATCAATTGTGATCATGGTTTCGATATAGAAGGGGGTTTCCACCGAATTGTCCATGTTTAGGGTAAGGTCATTTCGGTTAAATTCCTGAAACCTTATCGTGTATTGGCCAGGCCCTTGATAAGTATGGGTAATCACGAAAATGTTTTTTTCAATCTGATTTCCCAGCGACTCGACTCTACTAAAGTCACTTTCAGTATTGAGGTTTTCTACTACCCGACCATCACCAAAGGCGATTTTTCCCGGGCCAAAGACCACGGAGGAACGTGTATCGGTGTAGCCCACCACCACGATCCTATAAGTCAGCGAGGTGGTAGATATTCTTTCTGCAATAATCTCACCGGCCCGAATATGGGTCGCCATCAATTCATGGAATCCTGCGAGGGTCAATAAAACAGCTGTGAGTAGTAAAGCTTTTATTCTCATATTAAGTATGCTTATGGCTTTTGCCTGGTCCCAAAACCAAATTGGAGGCAGTTTACTTAAAAATTTCACGTGTATATACGTAAATGTGAATCTACGTAAACAAGTTTATTTCACTTCATTTTACATTTATATACGGATTAAAGTTAATGAAGTGAACCTATTTATTGAAATCCAAACGGAAAATAAAGCACTCAGGGGCAAAAAAGTTTCAAAAAGGCAGTAGAAAGTGGTTTTAATAATTATTTAGAACGTTTTAAAATAAGTTGATTAGTCCCAAAGCCCATTGTTTGATAACCTTCCTGCCTTTAACTTTGTTAGACTAGTGAACTATAATAAACCATCTACATTAAATAAAGAAAGAAATTTATGAGTTGGGTAACCAAAACCTTTTCTAGCACTTTGGGACGAAAGTTGCTAATGGCCCTTACGGGATTATTCCTGATTATATTTCTGATAGGACATGTGTCTGGAAATATGCTCCTTTTCAAGGGAGATGGAGGTCAGGCCTTCAATGAATACGCAGATTTTATGACAACCAACCAACTGGTAAAGGCCTTGTCTTATCTGACCTATATCTCGATTATTGCCCATGTGGTCTATGCGATCATACTATCAGTGGTAAACAAGAAAGCGAGACCTGTAGGATACGCAGAGGTGAAAGCCAGCAGCAATAGCTCTTGGAACTCTCGCAATATGGGCGTATTGGGTACCATCATTCTGATTTTTATCGTCGTTCACCTTCAGAATTTCTGGGCTCAGATGCACTGGGGATCCATTCCAATGGTGACCTATGAGAGTGGGGAATATAGAGATTTGTATGCAGTCGTAAACCTGGCTTTTTCTAATATTGGTTTGGTGATCTTGTATGTGGTAGCCATGGCTTTCCTAGGATTTCACCTCAATCACGGCTTTGCGAGTGCCTTCCAGACCTTGGGGCTTAATCACAAGAAATACACTCCTGCAATCAAGTTTATTGGAAGCGCATTTTCTATCCTTGTTCCGGCATTGTTTGCATCCATGCCGATTTACATCTATTTCTCATCCCTGAATTAATAATAAGCCAATATGATACTTGATTCTAAAATACCAGCAGGTTCATTAGCTGAAAAGTGGACAAAGCATAAATTCAATATGAAGTTGGTCAATCCGGCCAATAAGAGAAAATATGAGGTGATCGTCGTGGGTACTGGTTTGGCAGGCGCATCAGCAGCGGCCTCATTGGCAGAACTTGGCTATAATGTGAAAGCTTTTTGCTTCCAGGATAGCCCGCGTCGTGCTCACTCCATTGCCGCTCAAGGGGGGATCAATGCCGCCAAAAATTACCAAAATGATGGGGACTCCGTTTTCCGGTTGTTCTATGATACCATCAAAGGTGGAGATTATCGCTCCCGTGAAGCTAACGTTTACCGCCTTGCAGAAGTGTCTGTAAGCATCATCGACCAATGTGTGGCCCAAGGGGTGCCATTTGCCAGAGAATATGGAGGCCTATTGGCTAACCGGTCTTTTGGTGGCGCTCAGGTATCCAGAACGTTCTACGCCCGAGGCCAGACTGGACAGCAGTTGCTCCTCGGTGCATACTCTGCCCTGAGCCGTCAGGTAGCCAATGGTAAAGTAAAACTCTACCCAAGGACAGAAATGATGGACTTAGTGACCGTGGAGGGTAAGGCCCGAGGCATCGTGACCAGAAACCTCATCACCGGAGCCATCGAATCTCATAGTGCTCACGCGGTATTGCTGTGTACTGGTGGATATGGAAATGTCTTTTTCCTATCGACCAATGCCATGGGATCCAATGTGACAGCTGCATGGAGAGCGCATAAGAAAGGTGCTTTCTTTGCCAACCCTTGCTATACGCAGATTCACCCTACTTGTATCCCCGTTTCCGGAGATCATCAGTCCAAATTGACGCTGATGTCTGAATCCCTGAGAAATGATGGTCGTGTATGGGTGCCTAAAACTATAGAACTAGCCCAGAAACTCAGGAAAAGAGAGATTCTTCCTAGAGATATTAAGGATGAGGACAGAGATTATTACCTGGAAAGAAGGTATCCTTCCTTTGGTAACCTAGTGCCTCGTGATGTGGCTTCCCGTAATGCCAAATACGTATGTGACGAAGGTCGCGGTGTAAATGAAACTGGTGAAGCTGTATTCCTGGATTTCAGAGATGCGATCAGCAGAGATGGAGAAGACCTGATCAGCGCCAAATACGGTAACCTCTTCGATATGTACCAGCAGATCACTGGTGAGAATCCTTACCAAACCCCAATGAAAATTTACCCTGCGGTACATTATACCATGGGCGGACTTTGGGTAGATTACCACCTGATGACCAGTGTGCCAGGATTATATGCCCTTGGAGAAGCCAACTTCTCTGATCACGGCGCCAATAGACTTGGAGCCTCTGCATTGATGCAGGGTCTTGCTGATGGGTATTTTGTGATTCCTTACACCATCGGTAATTACCTCGCTGGTATGCCTTACGATAAATTACCTGTCGATCATGAAGCATTCAGAAGTGCTGAAAAGGCAGTGAAAGATAAAATTCAAAAATTACTTGGCATCAAAGGAAAGAAAACCATTGATGATTTCCACAAGCGCTTAGGCAAGATCATGTGGGAATATTGTGGTATGGCCCGTAATGCTGAAGGCTTGCAAAAAGCTATCGGCCTGATCCAGGAATTGAAGAAAGAGTTCTGGAAAGATGTGAAAGTTCTAGGGGATAATGAGGAGCTGAACTTATCGCTGGAAAAAGCGCATAGGGTAGCTGATTTCATTGAGCTTGGCGAACTAATGGTAAGAGATGCCTTGCACAGAAATGAATCGTGCGGTGGTCACTTTAGAGACGAGTATCAGACTGAAGAGGGTGAAGCCTTGAGGGATGATGAAAACTTTGCTTACGTAGCAGCATGGGAGCATAAAGGAAACGATGTTCCGGAAGAACTTAATAAGGAAATCCTTGAGTTCGAAAATGTGAAGTTGACTCAGCGTAGCTACAAGTAATTATTTCTAAATTTAAAACTCATAACTCGTATGAACTTAACACTTAAAGTTTGGAGACAAAAAAACAACGCTGACAAGGGTAGTTTTAATAATTATACATTGACGGGGATCTCTGAAGATATGTCTTTTCTGGAGATGCTCGATGTGCTGAATGAGGAGTTGTCCGAAAAAAATGAAGATCCTGTACACTTCGATCATGACTGTCGTGAAGGGATCTGTGGTATGTGCTCACTGTATATAAATGGTAAGCCTCACGGACCACAACAGACCACGACCTGCCAGCTTCATATGCGCTCATTTAAGGATGGAGATACCATTGTGATTGAGCCTTGGAGAGCATCTGCTTTCCCTGTGGTAAAAGATCTGGTGGTGGATAGAGGTGCTTTTGACCGTATCATCCAGGCTGGTGGCTATGTATCTGTGAACACAGGTGGCGTACCCGATGCCAACGAAATTCCTATTCCAAAGAGAATCGCTGATGAAGCCTTCGATGCAGCGACCTGCATAGGCTGCGGGGCTTGTGTAGCGGCCTGTAAGAATGCCTCTGCCATGCTATTTACCTCCGCTAAGATCTCTCAATTGGCTATGCTGCCGCAAGGGCAGGTGGAGCGAAAAGAAAGAGCCGAGCAGATGGTCGCTCAGATGGATGCAGAAGGATTTGGTGCATGTACCAATACCGGTGCCTGCTCTGCTGAATGCCCTAAAGGTATCAGCCTAACCAATATCGCCCGTATGAATAGAGAATACTTCTCGGCTGTTGCCAGTAGTGAAAATGTATAAGATACCTTCATATATCTAATAAAAAGAGCCGGTTGATCCGGCTCTTTTTTTTTGTCTTAATTTTTCGAATAATAATTCCCTTTAAAAATCGAATTCATCCAGCTCCTTCTCACCTTTAATTCATAGGTTTTTATTAGGCTATTATTGGCTGGGTAAGGGACTATTCTTACGATTTATGAGGTGGGTTTTTCGCAGCTATTAACTGGGGAGCGATGCATCCATTTTTCCTGACGAGGTAAAATGTCCTGTCTTAAAATAAGTTGACATATGGTTATACTGTGAATATTAAGGTTTTTGGGTGTTTTATTAGGATGATATCATCGGAATTATAACTTAAGCTTTTTAGAAATCAGTGTATAAAATAATAAAAAGGGTAAATGGAAGTAATTGACCTCATCATCTTTATTGTATATATGTTAGTCATGCTGGGCGTGGGAGTATATTTCATGAAGAATAATAAGGGCCAGGATGATTATTATGTAGGAGGCAGAAGTATGGGGCCATGGCATATAGGACTGTCGGTGGTGGCCACGGATGTGGGAGGAGGGTTTTCTATAGGCTTAGGAGGCTTAGGCTTTGCTATGGGCCTTTCGGGGAGCTGGATGCTATTTACAGGCCTTATTGGTGCCTGGTTGGCAGCGGTATTCTTGATTCCTGCGGTGAAATCAAACCCTGCCTTTAGTAAATTCTATACCTTTCCACAGATTTTCGAATACCTTTTTGACAGGAGGGTGGCCTTTGTGGCTGGGATAATATGTTTTGTGGGCTATATTGGATTCACATCCTCTCAGCTCCTGGCGGGTGCCAAGCTGGCTTCAGGGACTTTTGAGGGCTTAAGCTTGAATACGGCATTAATGATCATGGGAGCCATCGCGGTCATCTATACAGTGATGGGTGGGCTGAAGGCGGTAATCTATACTGATACCATTCAGTGGATTATTCTTTTGGCTGGCTTTATCTTTATTGGCTTGCCCATATCCTACTACCACGTAGGAGGTTGGGAGGCAATCCAGCAGACCTTACCAGCAGAGTATTTTAGTCTTTCTAATATCCGATGGCAAGACCTTGCCAATTGGGGGATTACGATTTTGCCTATTTGGTTTGTAGGGATGACCTTATATCAGCGGATTTTTGCAAGCAGGGATGTGAAGACCGCACGCAAAGCCTGGTTTATCGCTGGGCTTTTTGAGTGGCCTATCATGGCTTTTATGGGCGTAGCTTTGGGCTTATTGGCCAAGGTAGCTTTTGAGCAGGGTATGATCGTGGGAGATCAGGCCAGCCTGGACCCCGAGATGGGACTTCCTATTTTATTGCGACATGTATTGCCTGCTGGTATTATGGGGCTGATGATGTCTGCCTACTTTTCGGCAGTGCTTTCTACAGCCGATTCCTGCCTGATGGCTGCCTCAGGAAACCTTACCACGGACCTATTAGGGAAGTGGCTTAGAAACAAGTCTGAGGATGCTGGAATAAGGGTAAGTCAGATCAGTACTTTGGTGATCGGTGCGGTGGCATTGGTGATAGCTTTACAGATGACCAATGTCCTGGAGCTAATGCTTTATTCTTATGCTTTTATGGTATCAGGACTGCTGATTCCTATTCTCGCAGGATTGTTTTGGAAGAAGAAAAATCCCTCTGCGGCTCTTGCTTCTATGCTGGTTGGGGGAGGAGTGACCGCAGGTTTGGCGATTGCCAAGGTACCTTTGCCATTGGAGCTGGATGCTAATTTATTTGGATTGCTGGCCTCTTTAGCAGTGTTTTTGCTTGTGGATAGGTTGAAAATTACATTTTAAAATATAATAAATAGAGATTAATGGAAATTCAAACACTATCTACCATAGATAATGCTACCTTCCTACAGAAGAAGGAAGTCGCAGACTTTTTATTTCACCATTTAGATGAGTTTGGTGATCCGCATGAGGATATCATGAAGTGCCTGGATTATGCCTTGGACCAGTCCATTGACAAAGGGGGATTTGTGGTGCTGGCCCGTGATAAAGGCCAGATCGTGGGGGCGACCATCCTAAATAAAACAGGAATGTCAGGATACATTCCCGAAAATATACTGGTCTATATCGCCGTGGATGCCTCATGCAGAGGGATGGGAATAGGTAAGAAGCTAATGGCTACGGCCATAAATATGACTACAGGTGATATTGCCCTGCACGTGGAGCCGGATAATCCTGCCAAAAAGCTGTATGAAAAACTCGGCTTTACCAACAAATACTTGGAAATGAGACTGAAAAAATAATGCTCTATATTGTGGGGGAATAAAATACGACCAAGAACTTTTTATTGTTTTTTAAGTTTAATAAAGGTGCCAACTGGTATTTTAATAGGTTTTACGAGTAAGGAGGTAAATAAATAATGGCTTTTTTAAATTTACATAAAGGTAATCTAAAGCAGAATTTTGAGTTTTTGAAGGATAAGTTCAATGCCCATGGAGTGGCTTGGGGAGTAGTATCTAAGTTGCTATGTGGCACCGAAATTTACATTCAGGAATTACTAAACCTGGGAGTGGATGAAATCCATGATTCACGAATTAGTAACCTTGCTAAGGTAAAGGAAATCAATGCTGAGGTGAAAACGGTCTATATAAAACCACCTTCTAAGCGGAATTTGGCTGATGTGGTGAGGTATGCCGATGTAAGCCTTAATAGTGAGCTGACCACGATCCGCTGGATAAGCGAGGAGGCAGTCCGCCAGGAAAGAAAGCATCAGATCATCATTATGGTCGAAACAGGCGACCTTCGGGAAGGCGTCATGGGCGATGATTTAGTGGGTTTCTATGAAAAAATATTCCACTTACCCAATGTGGAGGTCATCGGGCTAGGCACCAACCTTAATTGTCTCAATGGCGTAATGCCTTCTACCGATAAGCTGGTGCAGCTATCGCTTTATAAGCAAATAATAGAACTTAAGTTTAATAAAGACATCCCTTGGGTTTCAGCAGGCACTTCGGTGACCATTCCGCTGATGCTCAATCATCAATTGCCGAAAGGGGTAAATCATTTCCGCGTCGGGGAGACCTTATATTTTGGAGCGGATTTATTTGATGATAGTACCATTTCCGGGATGAGCGATGAGGTCTTTGAGCTCTGTGCTGAGATCATAGAAATGCAGGAAAAGCCACTGCTGCCCACCGGTACTTTGGCGGCAAATCCGCAAGGGGAGATCACCCAGATCGATGAATCCCTATATGGGCAATCCTCTTTCCGGGCCATTCTGGACCTTGGTTTGCTGGATGTGGATCCCAAATACCTGCTTTATGATAAGGAGGAGTTTGAGATATTAGGGGCTAGTTCTGATATGCTGATCCTGGACTTGGGGCGAAATCCTAAGAAGTATGAGGTGGGGGGATTGGTTAAGTTCAAATTGAAGTATATGGGTGCTTTAGCGATATTAAATTCCTATTATATAGAGAAGAAAATTATTTGACTGATACTGAAATTATTAGCTCAAAATATAAGGGGGAGAAAGTAATTTCTCCCTTTTTTTATGGAGTTTTTGGCATGGAATTGGCGTATGAGTGGCCAAACCAACTATATAAATACCATGAAAAAAGTAATTTTTGCAATTTTCGCATTCTCCCTAATTGCATGGGACGCCAGCGCTCAGAGACGAATGGATGCCAGTGATCAGAAGAGTACCTTTGGTATTCGAGGTGGCGCAAACTTCTTTAACTGGGGCGGTGATGATGGCTCCAATAACGACTATACCAATCGGGCTGGCTTCCACGCCGGTGTGTATGGTAATATGTTCGTGACGGACCGCTTATCCATTGAGCCAGGGGTGTATTATTCTCAGAAAGGTACAGAAGCAGATAATATTGCAGAATCTCGTACCATTTTGGAATATGTGGATGTACCCATCTTACTGAGATTCTACGCTACTGATGGCTTTAATATTTTTGCAGGACCTCAAGGTTCCATCCTGACCAAGGCAGAATTGGAAGGCGATGCTTTTGGCACCACCTTCGGATTCGAAAGAGATGATATCAATGACTTGGATGCAGGATTGGTTTTCGGGGTAGGCTATAACTTGCCAGTGGGCATAAATGTCCAGGGTAGTTATGACCTGGGCCTCACGCCAGTATTCAAGGACTCGGATGCGGAAGTGTATAATAGAGGCTTTAAAGTTTCTCTAGGTTATAGCTTCTAAGCAGCCCAAAAAGTGCTAAAGGGATCTTCATTAAATTGAAGTTCCCTTTTTTTTATTCATTAAACAGGTAATATTTACATGAAATCTAATGAATAATACCACAAAATTTCAATTCGTACGTTATAGGAATTATTATTTGAAAGTTTTTCTATAGAAGTTTAATTTACTGTAAACCAATTATTTCATGAAAAAAAGTATTTTAATTGTCTTGTTTTTGATGCTTAGTGCGGGTTTCTATGCTAATGCACAAACTGGAATCCGGGCAGGGTGGAATTACCCTGAATTATCAGGAATTTCCTCGGATGGTAACTCTGGTTTTCATGCAGGGATTTATCACAAAATTAATTTTTTGGGCCTTATCGCTTTAGAGCCGGGAATTCAATATTCCCAGAAGGGCGGCAAAATTGATGATGGTACTACTGTGGGGACCGAGCGATTAAATTATATCGATGTGCCTATCCTGGCTCGCTTTGGGTTTTTGCCTATTATTAATGTGTTTGCTGGTCCGCAGGCCTCTGTATTAGTAGCGCGGAGTTATAAGGGAACCACTGATATTACCTCTCTGGATGGCCTTACCAAGTTTGATATTGGCGGAGTCGTGGGGGTAGGGATTAACTTGCCTTTAGGATTTAATATTCAAGGCTCCTATGATTTTGGCTTTGTCGATCTGAATTATAATGAGGTTGACTCCAAAAACAGCGTATTTAAGGTGTCTCTAGGCAAGGATTTTTAATCATATATGAAAATTTTATAAATACAGCCTGTTCGTAAATTCGGATGGGCTGTTTTTTTTGTATCTTAATTTTGACTCAAAATACACCAAACCATGCAAAGAAGACAATTTATTCAAAGTAGTGCTCTGGCCACGGCAGCATTAGGATTCCCCTCGATAAGCTTTGGCAAAAAGAAGGACAAGCTCGGCGTCGCCCTCGTGGGGCTAGGCGGGTACAGCACGGGCCAGCTGGCTCCGGCATTGCAGATGACCTCCAACTGCTATCTCGCTGGGATCGTGACGGGCACCCCTTCTAAGGCCAGTACCTGGCAGGAGAAATACAATATCCCTGATAAGAATATCTATAACTATGAGAACTTTGATTCTATAGCTGATAATCCCGATATCGATGTGATTTATGTGGTCCTGCCCAATAGTATGCATACCGAATTTGCGATTAAGGCCGCCAATGCCGGAAAGCATGTATGGTGCGAAAAGCCACTTGCCAAAACCGTCAAAGAATGTGAACAAATAATCGATGCCTGCAAAAAGAACAAGGTAAAACTCTCCGTAGGCTATAGAATGCAGCATGAACCCAATACGCAAAAGTTAAGGGAATATGTAAACAAGCAGACTTTTGGCCAGCTTTTGATGCTGGAAGCAGTGGCGGGATTTAGGATGAACAGCACGGGAATCTGGCGTCTGGATAAAGAAATGGGCGGTGGTGCTATGTATGATATGGGAGTTTACCCTCTCAATGCTGTCCGTTACCTGACAGGGAGGGAGCCGCTGTCTGTGATGGCCTATGAGAGTGGCACCAGGCCAGATAAATTTAACGAGGTGGATGAAACTATGAATTTCATCCTAGAGTTTCCAGAGGGATTGATGGCCAATTGCGCCACTAGCTTCGGGATGAACATGGGCCGTCTGACCGCAACCTGCGCCAATGGTAATTTCCGGCTGGAGCCTTTCCAGTCTTATACCGGCATTAAGGGTTCCGCGAGTGACGGGACGATATTTACCAATCAAGTGAAGAGCCAGCAAGCCGTCCAGATGGATGATGATGCTTTAGCCATTATGAATGATACGCCTGTGATGGTGCCCGGAGAGGAAGGCCTGAAGGATATCAAGGTGGTGGAAGCTGTCTTCAAATCAGCGAAGGAAGGGCAAAGGGTTCCGATCTCTTAATCATTTGCTGAGGTATTTATGAGGTAATTAATTTAAATACCCGGCCTGATGAAATATAGTATAGGTCTAGATCTTTTTGGAGCGAAAAGTTATAATCTTTAATTAAATATTTGTTTAAGATTCGCTTTATATAATGAATAAGGTCTATGCAGCGACCATTGAATCCAGCGAAAATAGACATTTGCTGATTGGATTGCTTACCGGCCTCCCTTAATAGAGGAGGCCGGGTTTGGCGACCAAAGCTATGTCAACCTATTTTTCTTCCTATTTTCAGTGATAATATGCCGTTTATTTGCGTTTTTGGCGCGATGATCAATTTTTATTTTTTTAATTCCTTTGAATTTATCTATTTATCATATTTTTTTTCATTAATTTATTTGACTTTTATTTTTAGTTAAAACCAAAGACCAATGAAAATGGAAAAGATTAAATGGATCCCCAAATTGCTGATGCTTATAAGTATAATGAATCTGAGCACAGGAATGTTTCTGAGTTTTGAGGCAAAGGCCTGTGGTGGGATGTTATATGCGTGTGGAGCGGATGAGGCCATTGAGATGATCGATCAGTTTCATGAAAACTGCAATGAAGGAAGCAATATGGAAATAGAGGATGTATGTGAGAATGATCATTATTGGACGGGCAAATGAGCAGATCCGAGAGGGAGCCTATGAAGAGTGCAGACTGTCAGCAGATGTTTATGCGGATGCCAGTACTCTACCTGCTGATAGTGGGCTTATTGATGCTTGGAGCCTGCACTAAAAATAGCGCTGAGCACTCAACCAATTTAGCATTTGTCGAAGGCAGATCTGAAATCACTTATTTGGATTATACCATTTCAACGAAATGCCCTTCGCCTACCATTAATTCCGTAGGGGATAAAACGTATATGGTGTTTCTGGGTGGTGAAAGCAGCATTGTGGTGAATGATTTGGAGAAGATGACCTGCGATCGTGTCATTAATCTTTCTTTGGGCGACAGCCCGGATCAGCTGCAGCATAAACCAAGCAGGGCCTATATGCTTGACGCCAACCACTATGTGGTGGAAAGCCTGTATGACTATTATGTGGTGGATAGCACGGGGAAGGTGAAGCAAGTCATCGATATTTATGATTTATTGCGTAAGGGCTTACAGAAGGCAGGGCTCTCAGAAATCGCTATAGAGAAAATGGGAATTTGGAGTAGAAATGGGGTCATGAATCATCCTGTGAAAGGGGAGATTTTTTTAAATATAGTAAGACCTTTTATTCCTGGTATGACCGGATATCCCGATTTTCCACAATTTGCAAAACTGTCGATTGACAGTGATTTTAATGCAGATTTGGAAATACTTCCCCTGTACTTTCCAGCAGAGTTCAGCATCGAAAAGGGAAAATCCTACAAAAATGATGAAAACCCAGGGTATTCCTGCAGCGGAGATTGGCTAGTGTATAATTATCCTTTTTCATCGCTAGTTTTCTTCTATAATACCAAAACCGGGGAGCAGAAGCAACTTGCAGCAAATACCAGTCATGGAAGCAATCATATGGCAGCGGTGGAGAATACAAACCGTGGAGGATTGAAGAAGAGTACTTCTTTTTCTGAAGCATTATATGATGAGCAAAGGGGAAAGCTTTACGTTTCTCCGGTGATAAATGTCCGGGATGAAGCAGGTAAGGTGACCGATAATACCAGCCAATACCTGATCGCCTATGATATGGTAAGTGAGGAAAAAACAGAAATCCATGTCGGTAAAAGGTCCGAACGAAGGCTGCACAATAATTTTCTATATCGTCATAGCGTTTATATGACTCCCTATTATCCTTTTTCGGATGAAAAGCTGGATCTGGTGGAATTTACACTGATGAAAGAATGAACGCCAAATGTCATGACTGAGATGGTAATTTCCATTGCCGAAATAGAGCTGGCCATACTAGATGAGGGGAAGGTTTTGATCAGAAATCAATATGAAATAGCCTTCAGTCTGGATTTATTATAGTTGACCATAGGTCAAAAACATGGTTTACTTAAGGTATTAGGGGGGAAGAAGGAAATTTTAGCAGGTATTTGCTAGCTTTTGACATGGCACCTAGAAGAAGGGTAGATGCACACATTGAGGTGGTGGGCTATACCTTGGCTGAGGGAGGATGGTGAACCTGGAATTAATAATGATCGATTAGAAATAAAATTTAGCTCTTTGGTGCTGGAAAATAGGCCCTGCAATAATGCAGGGCCTCGTATTAAAGAGAATGAGATGTGCCCCTAGAAATTCTAAATTGTTTTACAAATATATTTAAGGTTGGTTTGAACAAAATGAGAATAGTCTAGAATAATAGATGATAGGGATACCATCATTCTATATTTCTATAGCGATTTATCCATTGTCCGTTTTATATCCTTCATTTCATATATCGGAGTTCCCCCTTTTTGTGTGGCCACCAAAGCACCAAGGGCACAGGCAAAATCCAAGATTTCTTCAGGTTGTTTTCCTTGGAGGAATTGATAGATAAATCCGCTGAGAAAGGCATCACCTGATCCTACGGTGTCTTCCACCTTAATTTTATAACCGGGATGATGATGGATTTGCTTTCCGTCGTATATCATGGCGCCAGCAGATCCTTTGGTGAGACATATCATTTTGAGCTGAAATTTTTCTGCCAGCAGGGCAAAGGCGGCAGTGATTTCCTGCGGCAGCTGGTGGATTTGGCTTAGCAGGTCTAGTTCCTCCTCATTAATTTTGAGAATATCGGCCTTTGCAAGAAGCTGCTGCAGTATTTCTGGAGAATAGTGCGGAGCACGAAGGTTGATATCAAAGATTTTGAGACTAGAAGTAGCCAGAAGTTTTAGCAGGGTAGCACGACTTGTGGCATTACGAGCTGCTAGACTGCCATAAACCATGGCGTCTGCCTCATCCACTTTTTGTTGCTTTTCCTCATTCCACTCCATAAAATCCCAAGCCACAGGCTCCACAATTTCATAGCGGATATTTTCATTGTCGGAATTGTCCACCAGCACTCTGCTCGTGTCATGAATAGAGTCAGTTTCAATAAATCGGGTAGGGAGTGATTTACTATGGGCAAAAGCTACCAATTCCTTACCCAAGGTGTCATTCCCTACCTTGGAGATGAAGGTGGTGTCCAGTCCTAAATATTTTGTATGAACGGCCACGTTCATTGGCGCTCCACCAGGGATATTTTTGTCAGGGAAACAATCCCATAGTATTTCTCCGAAAATTACAATTTTATTCTTCATGCTTATTTCTATATCGGCAGGGNTTCATCAGTTTTTCATCACTAGTTTTTTCCCTTGATTATACTTTATTCAAAGACTAAGGATTTTGTTTTTCTTCAAAATTGGATCCAGGGATAAGGCCAGTCTATCACTTTGCTTAGGTAGAAAGAGATGCATTGGATCTTTATTTTTTATGAATCATCATATCTCGTTGAATTTCCTCCAGTGATCGCCCTTTGGTCTCCGGCATTTTTGTAATTACCCATAATAGCTGCAGTCCCATCATCAGGGCAAAAAAGCCAAATATGGAGGCTGCACCAAAAGTATTGGCGAAGAAAGGGAAGATATTGGCAATAATAGCCGCTAATATCCAGTGGGTAAAACTCCCCAGTGACTGGCCATATGCTCTAGTCTCGTTGGGGAAGACCTCTGAAATAAATACCCAGATTACACTTCCCTGACCCACCGCATGGGAGGCAATGAATAAAAAGACAAACCAAGGCACCAGAGAAGGGTCGATACCACCTCCCATAAACGAGCCTGCAATCAGGCATAAGGAAACGATATACCCAAAGGAGCCGATCAACATGAGTTTCTTCCTACCGATCTTATCAATAAAGTATAAGCCCAGCATGGTTGCGATCATATTGATCACCCCTATACCAATAGTGGATAATAGGGCGTTTTCGGCATTGATACCGGCCATCTCAAAGACTCTGGGAGCAAAGTAGATGATAGCATTGATACCCGAAAGCTGGTTGAATAGGGCAATCAATACGGCTAAACTAGTGATTTTGATATGACTTTTCTTGAATAAAGTACCAAAACCAACCTTAACTTTTTCGCGATTGCGCTCCTCAATGGCTAAGCGTATCGCTTCCTCCGCTCCTTCAGGGTCGGTAGAAGTAAGGATAAGCCTGGCTTCCTCCACCTGGTTTTGATGGGAGATGAGCCACCTTGGGCTTTTGGGAACCCTAAAGGTAAGGAAGGTATAAATCAATGCAGGAATGGCTTCCATTCCGAGCATCCACCTCCAACTTTCTTCCAGATCTGCGATGCCAATCAGGTAGTTGGAAAAATAGGCCATTAGAATACCAAAGACAATATTGAACTGGAATAGGGCTACTAGTCCACCACGGTTTTTGGCTGGGGCTATTTCACTGATATACATAGGCGCCACCACCGAAGAGGCACCTACACCAAGACCACCAATAAACCTGAAAATCATAAAGCTGACGATGTCTGGCGCCAATGCGGATCCCAAAGCAGATACAAAATATAATACCCCAATCCACAAAAGACTTATCTTCCTGCCGTATTTATCCGCAGGAATGCCGCCAAATAAAGCGCCAAGAACTGTTCCGTATAAGGCGATGGCCACGGCCATGCCATGGGTCCAATCGCTAAGCTGCCATTTTTCCTGAATAAATCGCTCCGCCCCAGAGATTACAGCGGTGTCAAATCCAAAAAGGAATCCTCCCAAGGCAGCCACGATAGACAAAAAGACTACGTACTTTTTACTTTTCATTATAGGTTTATTTTAAGGTCATTTTCTAAAACTAAACAGATCTTATGAATTATCCCCTTAGATGTTTTTAATATTATTTCCAGATGGACTGAAAATAGGCTATTTCTGCCTTTTGAACAAATCCCGTATGCTCCACGCTGTTGAAAGAACTCGAAGGAAAGAAGATCGTAGTCATGACCATCTCTCCATCATTAATGAATATTTCAATGGAGGAACGATCCAAATAGAGTGTCACTTCTTCAACTTTTAATCCCTCAAGTGGCGCATGCTGGATGGCCGAAAAGACCTCGCTAAAATCCACCTTCCCCGCCTTGGAGCGATCAATTTTTAATTGCTCCATGTCCATTGATATCAGCAGCGATTCGCCTTCCTTATTGGAAAGAACGATGGATTTATTTCCAGCATCGGAAGCTTTAAGTTTGATCTCGGCAAGCGGGTTTTCTAAGAGGATAGGGTTTTCGTTTGAGGTAGCATTCTGGGATAGGAGGTTTGAGATTTCCGCCACAGGCCGTGAGGCCAGATAATCCTCATCAGCGATCGAGATCAGCTCCAAACTTCTGGGAAGGGTCATGGCAGATCGCCATTCCGTAGTAGGGACGATATTGGCATATTGCCAGTTGCTCATCCAGCCTAAAAATAACCTTCTACCGTCATTTTCAGGAATATTGGACCAGGTGACCCCTGCATAATTATCTGTGCCATAGTCTATCCACTTTACTTTCTCTCCTTCCGCACTGAATTGTCCTCCATCAAAATCCCCAATGAAATATTGGGTGGCAGAGCCACCATTAGGCCCTCCAGGATTGATACTGACAAGCAGCACCCATTTTTCTTCTCCGCCTGTTGTTTTTAAAGTAAATAAATCAGGACATTCCCATACCCCGCCATAGGCTGCCCAGTCGGGCTGGAAGTCGCTCTCATGCTTCCAGTCGATCAGGTTTGGGGAAGAGTAAAAACTTATACGGTCCTTCACTGCCAGGGTCATAATCCATTTTCCATTCCCATCGGCATCTTCATACCAGCTTACTTTTGGATCTCTGAAATCAGGAATGCCGGGACTTTTTAGGACTGGGTTTTTATCATACTTGGTCCAAGAACGTCCCTTATCATTGCTGAAGGCTATGCCCTGACTCTGTGGATCCTCTTGATGATGATAGGTGTATATCGCTATCATAGGATCTATACCATTTGTGCCTAGACCGGAAGTATTGCCATGGTCAATTACCGCGCTACCAGAAAAAATATAGCCTAGGGAGTCCGGGTAAAGTGCGATAGGCAAATGCTCCCAATGGATCATATCCGTGGATATGGCGTGGCCCCAGTGCATGGGTCCCCAGACATTGCTATCTGGATAATGCTGGTAAAATAAATGGTATTCACCATCCAAATACACCATACCATTGGGGTCATTCATCCATTGCTCAGGTGGACTGAAGTGGTATTGGGGACGATGTGGCTCGTCAAATTCGTAGCTTATAGTTGATTCCTCCACCTGCTCTGAGGCCTTATCTTCACAGGAGGATAGGAGTATAGTGGCTATTAAGAGGAGTGTGGGATAGGTTATATTTTTCATGGTTTATTTAATTTTTGAATTGGAAATAGAACTATAAGGACATTGAATCTAAAAACCGGGGTTTGACTGATGGTTAATATATTTAAAATTTCGCAGTAGGATTTCATTAAGTGGCTGCATTAATTTTTATTTTCTAACTATTCCAGCCAATAATACACCTATTATTGACTGGAAAATAGCTAGAGGTTCTGGTGGTTTGATAGTAAATGATTTTCGCCGAAGGCTAAATGAGTGGCAGCTCTTGCCTATATGCTTAAGCTGCCAGATCCTTAATAACCTGAATTTTGCTTATAGACGCCACCGGTAAAGTCGATTTCCCTTTGCGGAATAGGATAATATTCATCCCGGGCAGCGGTAAACTCAGCATTGGATAGGAAATCACGCTTAGTTTTTTCCTCATCCAAATAAGAGTTAAGTACCGTTTCGGCCTCTCCCCATCTTACCAAATCAAAGAAACGGCTGCCTTCCATGGCAAACTCCAATCTGCGTTCAAATTTCAATGCTTTCCAGGCATATTCTTTATTGGGGAAGGAGGGGTATCCCTGTACCCTATAGATATCATCAGCACCGGCGGCAAGTGGCCTCTCCGTGCTCATGGCTGCTCTTTCTCTTACCTCATTGATGAGAGGCAATGCCTCATTCCATCGGTTGAGTTGGATTAGAGCTTCTGCTTTCCACAGCAATACATCAGCATATCTAATGAAGTCTATATTCTTTGAGGTGCCTACGAAGGGTCCTTCCTTTTTATAACAAGAGCAATCAGGGGCTTGTTGTTCTTTCATATTTCCAAAATAGCCATAGACGCCTGGATCACGAGCCCAGCTGAAATTATAGATCATATCTCCTTCTTCGTTTACTGTATTGCGGTATTTGAAGGGTCTTCCTGGGATTCCCACTGTATGGTCCAATCGCGGATCCACGGTGAGGTTGGCAGAGGGTGGACTGGTCCCGTCAGGAAGGACGGAATTGAAAATATCAGTGGCATTGAAATCATCCAAAAGCGGTAAGCCATTGTCGTCCGTTTTGAAAGCATTGACCATATTTTGGCTAGCGAGGTGGAATCCACAGCAGCCATAAAGCCCCGTGCCATGAGGGGAGTTGAGCCCCGTCACATAGCTTACTCTGCCCACAGTGGTGCCATCATTGATCGAAAACTGCACTGCCCAGATAGATTCGGGGCCATTATCAAAGCCATCCAGGAAATTGTTTCCAAAGTCATCTTCGAGATTTCCTAAAACCTCGTCAGCATAGGTGATAACTTCTTCCAATCGACTTTGATTGATATTGGTTACTTGATGTTGGTCATTTTGCTCATAAGCTTGATATAGCCTCAGCTTTGCAAGGTAGGCAGCCGCGGCATTTTGGTTGGCTCTGCCGACTTCATCCTGATTTTCGGGAAGGTTATTATAGGCATAGAGAAAGTCCTCTGCTATTTTATTCCATAGGTCATCATTCGGAATGTCATTAGACACCTCGGCGATTTGCTCCTGAGTCAGATCTTCCGTGATATAAGGGATCTTCTTGAATAGTATCTTAAGCATGAAGTGAGAGTGAGCTCTCAAAAACCTTAATTCGGCCTGACGCACTGTTTTCTTAGGATACTCGGCATCGGGGATGCCCTCGATCACCTGCAGCGCAAAATTAGCTCTGGAGATGGCCTTATAGAAATTGGTCCAGGTGCGGGGTCCCATGGCATCCCCTTGGTCGGCGATGGTCAAATTATACTGCTCATATCGATCGATTTCTGCGACATCACTTCTGCCGCCTCCGCCCTTATAGGCATCATCTGATCGTACACTCCCATATACCCACATATGGGTCACAGGTCCCACCATCTCATCATTTCCTATTCCGGCATAAGCGGCGGTTACCAGACCTTCAGCATTTTCTGGAGAGGTGACATTCTCATTGCTAAGGACACCTTGAGGTTCGTATTCCAAAAACTCACTGGAGCAGGAATTTAATCCTAGGGCCAGAAGTAATGTTGCTATATATAAATTATATGTTTTCATGATGATTTGATTTTAGAAATTTACATTTAGACCTAAAGTGAATGAAGTGGGAACCGGGATGCGGTTTACGTCTATACGCTCGGGGTCAGAACCGATATAGTCCTTCGGAGTAATCCACAGGAGATTTTCACCTTGGAAATACAGTCTAAATCGAGACATGCCCGCCCATTTGCTGATCATCTCATCTGGTAATGAATAGCCAATTTGTAAATTTCGAATCTTAAAATAAGAGTTGTTTCTAAACAAATAATCCGAAACTCGCTGGTCATTGAAGGCCAGGGAAAGTGCAGGGATATCGGTATTTGTATTTTCCGGGGTCCATCCATTTATTACACCCAGGCCGGCGTTTTCACGTCCTTGCACAAAGTTATTATAGAAAATATAGGGATCCTGACCAATCCTTCCTGCCACTCCTGAGCCAAAAATGGAGAAGTCAAAGTTCTTATATTTTATATCAAAGCCAAGTCCGTATTCAAGCGCTGGAAGGGTGGTTCCAATAAAATCCCTATCATCCGAGTCTATAATGCCATCATTATTAATATCCTTGAATTTCAGGCCTCCTGGAGTAGCTCCCACCTGCTCAGCACTGTTGTCCACATCTTCCTGACTTTGGAATAAGCCATCCGACTGGTAGCCAAAGATCGAAAACTGGGAATGCCCTAAAATGGAGTTATTGATCGTTCCTGGAAAGGCGGTGCGCACTTCCTCGGGTAGATAAGTGATTTCATCCTTAAAAGCTCCAAAATTCACATTGACCGAGAGGGTAAGGTCCTGGTTGATGTCATTGGCATAATTTAAAGCCAGTTCCCATCCCTGTGTGGCGGTGGAAGCTCCATTCAACACTCGCTGCTGTCCTTCTCCAATCGCCGAGGCAATCGGCGGAGTGGTCAGGATATCGGTGGTCTTACGAGTGAAATAGTCAAATGAACCATTGATGGCATAGTTAAGGATGCTGAAATCCATGCCCAGATTCCATTCTTTAGTTGTTTCCCATTTTAGATCAGGATTTTCTGCCTGAATAGACACAAAGCCTGAGGGAAGGTTTCCTGTATTATTGCCACTAAGGTCATAGGCCGTTCCGATATTATAGTAGATTTCAAAAAAACCACCGGTATATTGGGCTTGATTGGGGCCGTAGCGGGATTCATACAGTCCAAATCTTGCCAGGTCTCCGATCTCTTGATTACCGACTTCTCCATAGCCTACCCTTAGTTTAAGGTCTGAAATAGTGTTATTGTCTTTCAAAAATTCCTCATTACTGATTCTCCAGCCAGCTGTCACCGCAGGGAATATACCATATCGGTTATTCTTGCCAAACCTTGAGGAACCATCCCTTCGTAGGGTGAATGAGGCTAGGTAACGATCGGAATAGGCGTAATTTATTTTTCCAAACTGGGATATTAATCTGTTTCCAGTACCCGTACCACTGTTGGTTCTAGCGCCAGAGGCTGCATCGAGAACAAAATAGGACTCCGTCTCCACCGCAAAGTTATCCGCCATGGAGAGGATTCTATTAAAATCGTTTTTGATGGCCTCAGTACCTAATAAAAAATCAAATTGATGGTCTCCTTTGGAGAGCTTATAGTTTAAGGTATTGGAGAATACCAAGCTGGAAAACTTGTTGGTATCCCATATCAGGCGGTTATTGCTCCTTGTGATAAAACCGTTATTTACACGAGGTTCAATGTCCTTGCGCTGAAAATCATTATAGTCCAATCCCAGATTGGTGCGGAAGGTAAGGTTTTCAAGGATATTCCATTCCAAAAACACGTTTCCAAATAGGTTGTTTTTTCTGGTATTATCCCACCTATTGAGGTATTGCATCAATACCGGATTATTACGATCAGAATAGCCTGATCCTTGAGGGCCGGCAAAATTCCCGTTTGCATCAAATACCGGAATGGTAGGGGCTAAGGATATGGCTAGGCCGGGAGTAGGGGCACTACCTACATCCTGAGAGGCCAAGGTTTCATTGGAAGAGGAGAACTGAGAGTTGACCCCCAATTTCACCTTATCGTTGAAGAGCCAGGTGCTGGCATTCAGTCGAGCGGTGTACCGCTCAAAGTCGGTATATTTCAATAAGCCCGTATTCTTATAATGACCAAGGTTGATCATTAGGGAAGATTTCTCAGAATTGGTGGACACGGATAGTTCATTATTAAAGGCATAGCCCGTTTCGTAGGTGGCATCCTGCCAATCGGTATCTCCAGCGGGGACATTTGTATCTCCGCCCACATAAGGCTGCACGGTGACGCTGTTCAGTATAGGATTATCAAAATCACCATTCCAGTCAAAATTGTAAATTTCGCCGTAACCATTGGTAGGGTCAGCCCGGTCATTGACGGAGGCTCTCCACAGGGCCTCACCACGCTGGACTGCATTGAGCATATCGTATCGCTGAGGTTTTTCGGTTAGGATGGAGAAGGTGGAGTTATAGTTGATATCAACCTTGTCTCCTCCTCGGCTTTTGTTTTTGGTGGTGACGACGATTACCCCATTGGCAGCTCTTGAGCCATAGACAGAGGAGGCAGAGGCATCTTTCAATACCTGGATAGACTCAATGGCATCAGGGCTTAAGCTGGCAAATACCTCCGGTCTCTTGGTAGGCACCCCATCGATCACATATAGGGGATCGTTATTTCCCAAGGTGGTTATTCCTCGGATCAATACCCGACTACTAGCCCCTGATGGATCACCGCTTTTCTCCACAAAAAGTCCCGGCACACGGCCTTGAAGGCCCTGCATGGGATTTCCCGCAGTCATACTTTGGCCTTCTATGGGCCCCAGATCCACAGCGACTATTGCCCCTGTCATATCCGATTTCCTCTGGGAGCTATAGCCCACTACCACCACCTCGTCTAGGCTGGATACCTCCTGACTTAAGGAGATGTTAATCACGGATCTGTTGCCGACTTCCTCCGAAATGGATTGAAATCCGATGAAGGAGAAAGTAAGTATATCGCTGTTGCTTGCTGTAATGCTGTAATTTCCATCCAAATCGGTGATGGCTCCAGTGGTGCTGCCCTTGATTCGTACCGTCACTCCGGGAAGGGGTTCACCTGATTCTCCTTCGGAGACTATACCTGTTATTGAGCCTTGGGCAAATAGACCCAGGCTTATAAAGCAGGTACTTATTAGAATTAATAGTGCTTTTTTCATCGGGTAAATGGGTTTTTCATGTTATTGAATTAATTAATTAAATTTTACGATTTATAGAGGCTAATCATGAGCAAGGGATGACCTGCCAGCCAAAAGATTTAAGACTCTTTTCTGGTATTCCTGATTCTAAAGAAGGCTTGGTTTTGGAGCTGCTGTCTGCTCTTTGATTAGTTTTGGTGGGTTATGTTTCATGGTTATAAGGATTTAAGCGTTAGTTTTTTATGTAATTTTTCCAATTCCTCCCCTTTGGTTTCGGGCATAATGAAGGCAACGAAGAGCAGCTGGAATAGCATCAGGATTCCAAAGCCCAGGAAGATCTGGTACGCTGCAAAGGAATCGATCAGCACTGCCCCAAATAGGGTGATCAGTGCGGCCGTAGTCCAGTGCACTCCTGCTCCGAAGGACTGTCCCTGTGCTCGGCATTGATTAGGGAAGATCTCGGATATAAATACCCAAATCACCGCTCCCTGACCTATACCGTGGGCAGCTATAAATAACAGAATGAAAGTCAAAATTAGCCATGGGGCAAGGTTGAGGTAAAAGCACAAGCTGATCGAGGATAGGCTCACCAGATAACCAATTGTGCCCATCCACATCAGAGACCTTCTGCCCCGATAATCAATTAGCTTCATGCCAATGAAGGTGAAAATTAGATTGGTGCCGCCGATCAATACCGCGCCAAGCAAGGAAACGCTGGTCATGAAACCTGCCTTTTCCATGATTTCCGGAGCATAATAAAGAATAAAGTTTATCCCACTCAGCTGATTAAACGCGGCCATGCTCCCAGCCAATAAAAGACTAAAGCGATGCTGAGGGCTGAAGAGTTTGGTGGTTTGTTTCTTTAAGTTGTCTGCTTTAATGCTATTTAATATGGCTTCCGCTTTTTTTGGAGAAGTGATCTTATTCAACACGCGTAAGGCTGCTCCTTCATCTTTTTTATATAATAGCAACCATCGTGGGCTTTCTGGAATTTCCAGTATTAATCCCAGATAAACCAAAGCAGGAAGGAGCTCTGCTGCCAGCATCCATCGCCAGTCATTACTTCCACCGACACCCTGTAATATAAAATTGGAGGTATAAGCCAATACTATTCCCACTACGATAAATAGCTGGTATTGCATGACTTTCCTTCCTCGGTGAGAAGCATTGGATATCTCTGATATATAGGTGGGAGCGGCAATGGAGGATGCACCAATGGCGATTCCCCCTATAAATCGAAAGAATGAAAACATAAAGGGGTCTGTGGCGAGGGCTGTGCCCAATGCCGAGATGAGAAAAAATACACCAATCCAGAATAAGGTGTTTTTACGCCCAATTTTATTGCAAGGGATACTTCCAAATAAGGCTCCTAATACGGTACCCCATAGCGCCACGGACATAATAAAGAAGCCATGAAACCAATCACTGGTTTCCCAGACTGCCTTGAGCGGTAGGTTTGCCCCAGAGATGACTACCGTGTCAAATCCAAACAGCAATCCTGATAAGGCCGCTAAATGCGTGTAAAATTGAGTTATCTTTTTCATGGCTTATTGTTGATCACAAGCTAGAAAATGATGTGCAGCTAGAATTTCAATACTGTACCTTTATATTTTGAATTCATTCTAAACTTTAGAAATAATGGGGCTTTGATGGCTGTACAGAGGTTTTTTACCTAAATAAAATCTTCTTTTACCTTATAACCATTTCCACTATTGTTTCATGGATTTCGAATTTGTTTCACAATGGGATGAGAACATACTCCCAATAAAAAAATACTTATATTCTTAGAATTAGAAAACATAAAATAGCTATCTGTCGACCACCTATGTATAGGTGTATTGGCTGAAAAGGAGGGTATTATTTTATGAAAAATAAGATCGGGACAGATCTTTTGCTCTAGGTTTTGGATTTACAAAATAATAGTAAAGTAGTCTTATTTTAAGTTTTTGTCGCGAAACTCTGAAGGGGTGATGGCATAATGATTTTTGAAAGCGGTGGAAAAATAAGCGGAGGAGGTGAAGCCTACCATAAAAGCGATTTCAGAGATCGCTTTCTCAGGGCTATTCAGCAGGAGATGTTTGGCTTTCTTTAGACGCACCTTATTGATGTATTCATTTACGGTATAGCCAAGCATGGCCTTGGTCTTACGGTATAGTTGCCCGCGGGAAAGCCCCACTTTTTCCGCAATATCATTGACCGAAAAGGAAGGGTGGTGGCAGTGTTGCTCCACTACCGCAGTGAATTCACTGATAAATTTCTTGTCAGGGGAGCTGCTTGTATCTAGGCTTCTTTCGATCGGAAGCTGGTGAAGATAATGCTCTCGTAATTTCTGGCGGTTGGCCAATAGCATTTTTATTCTTTCCGAAAGTAGCACCATGGAGAATGGCTTGGAGATATAATCGTCCACACCTTGGCGTATCCCTTCGATTTTATCCTCGATTTCTCCTTTGGCAGTGATTACAATAATGGGAATATGACTTGTTCTTACATCGTTTTTGAGTCGCTGAATTGCCTCATACCCACTTTGTTTTTGGACCATCAGGTCACATGTTATCAAATCAGGAAGCTGGTCAAGAGCTTTAGCGATACCTGCGTCTATTGATTCTGCCTCCAGGATATGGTATGTTTTTGATAATTGTCGACTCATATACTTTCGGATGGCTTCGTCATCTTCTATAATGAGAAGAGTCAAGGCATCTTCAGGAATTATGACGGGGGAGGTAGGGGTATCCTCCTCCTCAAAATTCACCTCCTCTGGGGCGATCAATTGGGATTCACCAGTCATTTTATCGGTGTCCTGGAAGTGACTGTGGCCCAGTAATAGATTCACCACAAACTGGGTACCTTCATGAATGGAAGTATGTACTTTTATGCTTCCCTGGTGAAGGTGAACGAGCTCTTTGGAGAGGGCCAAGCCTATTCCCGTGCCTGACTTAGCATTATTTTTCCCTTGATAAAACCGCTCAAAAACATGCTCCGCAGTCTCTGCGTCCATGCCCGTACCGGTGTCCTCTACCACTATCGATATGCTATTTTCAAGTTGCTGCAATCTGATTTTGATCAGGATGCTTCCACGGTCAGGGGTGAATTTAAAGGCATTGGACAGGAGATTAAACATCACCTTGTCCATCATCATAGGGTCAAACCATACTTTAAGGTTTTTATCCTCCGTAAGTAGGCGGAAAGTGATATTTCTCTTTTGAGCCAAAGGCTTGAAAGAAGCCATAATCATTTCTAAAAAAGGAATCAAATCATTTTCCCGAACATTTAATTTCATCCTTTGATTATCCAGTTTTCTGATATCCATCAGCTGATTTACCAAACGAAGCAGCCTATTGGTGTTCATCTTTATCAGTTTTAGCTCCCCTTTGAAAGGCCCGGTAGTAGGATGATGGAGAAGATCCTCAATGGGGCCTTGGATAAGGGTAAGCGGGGTCCTGAATTCATGAGAAATATTAGTGAAGAATTCAAATTTCTGCTGGGTGGCGATTTCGGCCTTCTCGCTGTATTCGACGATTTTATCCTTTTGCTCTGATATTTCCTTGTTTTTATCCTTGAGCTCTTCATTGATTTCTTGTTTTTCCCTCAATGATTTAAATACATAGGCTAAGGAAATAATAGCGATAAAGAGGGTCAGACCAAAGCCAAAAAGGAAGGTTCGCTGATTATGATAAATTTCTAATTGGACGCCTATACGCTCTTTTTGGCGAAGAATATTACTTTGCTGATCAATAATTTTGTCTGTTTGCAGCTTCATGATTTTCACATTGGAGCTATCCACTGCGGCAGTTTGAAGGATGTTTTGTTTGTCAAAAGGGAGACCTGATAAAATCTGATAGGCCACCTCAATGGCCTGGTCGCCTCCTGTGGGATAAAAAAACGTGGCGTTCAGCACCTGATCTGATACGGCCTGAATGCCACCATATGGGCCTGGCAATGCATCTATCCCAATAAATTGCTTGCCGGATACGCCCTTGGATTGTAATACTTCATACGCTCCAATGGCCATCACATCATTATGCCCTAGCACTAGGTCGAAGGTATTAGGGTCTTCCTCCAGCAAGTATTCTTTTAGTCGGTTTTTGGCAGTGTCCTTTTCCCATTCTCCACGGATTTTTACCGTCAAATCTATTTCGGAGCCTTCCAATGCAGCCATTAAGCCCTGATGTCGCTCTATGGCTGGCGAACTTCCTTCGAGTCCCCATATCTCCAGAATCTGCCCTTTATCCTCCATGAGGTTTCTGATGTATTGACCAGCTGTGAGGCCCACTTCATAGTTGTCTCCTCCCACATAGGCCGAATATTGGTTGCTAGTGATCTTCCGATCGACCACTATCACCGGAATGCCCAGGTTAAATGCCTCCTCCACAATCGGGGTGATGGGAGCGGACTCATTTGGAGATACAATGAGCAAATCCACCCCTTCCTCCATAAATTCTCTGATCTGCTGGATTTGAAGTGAATTGTCACCCTTTGCATCCTTGATAGTGAGGCTTAATTCCGGATAAAAGCTCAGCTCGCGATACATCTCCTCATGCATGGCCTTCCTCCAAGCATCGCCCGTGACACATTGCGAAAAGCCTATTCTGTACTTAGGACTTTCCTGGATAGGGCCGCAGGAAACGGCAATCCATATAAAACATAAAAATAAAAGCTGCTTCACAGGTTGGACTTTTGGGTAAATTTTATTTTAAGATATGAAATTATGGCCTCCTCACAATTATAGCCTTAGAATAAAATGGTATAATATGCTCTAAATGGTCCTTTTTTAAATTCCATTCCGTTACCTATTTATAGTACTCCCTACTTCCGAAATCGTGGGAGGGGTAATCTGCCATAATATGGTTGGTGGCTCAGAGGGAGAGGGGGGGATAGTTGGTCTATGGCATAAAAAAAGCTACCTATGAATAGGTAGCTTCTGATTTTATTGGATAATATAGATATTATCGGTCTTCGTCCTCCTCATCCATATCCTGGATGTCGGGCTCATCCTGGTCATCTTCCTCGTTGATTTCCGGCTCTTCAGGATAATCCTCATCCTCTTCTTCCATTTCTGCTGCTTTGGAAGCAGCTCTTGCTTCATCACGCCTAGCCTGGTCCGCTTTCACTTCGCTGACAGGCTTTAAGTTTGAAGGAGGGGGAGGAAGTAGTTCTTCATCTTCGCTTTCGTAAGGGAAGATCTCCACAATCGGGCTTTCATTGATGTCAGGAACTCTAAAGGTCACCAACATATTGCTCAGGCTCTCATGGATTCTATCATAAGCTTCCTTCACATCGTGAGCGGTAACCAACATGTATTGGGTCACCTTTTTTTCTTTTCCACTATCTGCATCCGCCACCACATAGGTGATTTTGCACTTGTGCCATACATCTATATCATCATAGAAGAATACATCTACGATATTACTTTTGCTGATATTGGTCACTTGAAAATCGCCCCTGATGACGCTGCCAAGCATGTCATATATCCTTGCTTCCGCCTCAGTGAAGGACACAGCATCTATGAGGTATTGCTCACTGACGTTCTTTAATAAGCCCTGTTCATTTTCTTTGGCGTATTTTACTTTACACAAAAACCAAGTTCTCATTATTCTATTGTCTTTTTACTGCCTAGTTAAATTCGGAAGGCTAAGGTAATACCAATCCCATAAAGGCCAAATATTTAAATTCATTTAGTTTGATAATTATTCATAATAAATCCTAAACCATAGGCCTAGGTGCTACCTGACTTTTGAAGCCTAAAAAAACACCGACCTACAGGCTATGATGTTATTGGGAAATAAGTCTATCAATGAGTTTGGGCCCATTATTTGTATATCGTCCTTCGAAGCTTATTTAGAGCCTGAGCAATGAAGGGAATAATTGATCCTTGGACTATTATTGTATATTATTAATGTAAATGAGGGCAGTAGGATGGGGTTTTCATTAGATAATACCTTCCTGATCCCTAAGTGGGTAAAGTTGGTAATCACTGATGTAAAGATTTACCAAAAGCGGCGATATAAGGGTAAACTACAATTAAATGGTTCTTGGGAGGGCGAGGAGGCTGTCTGTTTAATGGCATATTCCCTTTTTATCCTAACTTTCACATTAATAAGTCGGTTAAGTACCAATAGCTATTCAAAAAGTGTATATTAAAATAAAAATTAGCCTGCATGTGGAATAGTATTTCTCACAGTTTTCCGGTACAATTACTAAGGTTACACCTGAAAAAGAACCTGACTTTGGTGGCTTTGTGGGGGATTTTGGTGATGGTATTTTTGGGAGGATTCGGAAAGGTGCTCGGTATTCCTTATTTGTTTCTGGATCCTGAATATTTAAATAAGGTAGGCTGGCAGAGTTATTTTATGATGGGCGTGGGCTTCTCCATTTTTACCATGGCCTTTCATATGACCACTTATATTATGGATGCGGCGAGGTTTAAGTTCTTAGCGGTGCTCTCCAAGCCATTTTTGAAGTTTTGCATTAATAACAGTCTTATACCTTTCCTCGTTTATTTGACCTACTGCTTTGCCGTTATCCAGTTCCAACTAGGAAACGAGGATCAGAGCAGCAGTATTATATGGAGCTTTTTAATGGGTTTTTCGGGAGGGAATTTATTGACTTTCGCTCTGCTATTTATCTATTTTGCCTTTACCAATAAGGACTTCTTTATCATGTTTGCGGATAACCTTGACCGCCAGCTCCGCCGAGCGAAGGTAAGCAGGGCCAATGTGATCCGAAGGTATAAGGATCAAAAACTCGCCAAGGACACCGTATATTCCTACTTAGACCTAAACCTCAAGCTGAGAGAAGTGAGGATGGATCTGGCTCATTTTGAGGGGCATAAGATCCTTAAGGTCTTTGATCAGAATCACCTCAATTTGGTGGTAATTGAAGCCATTTTAGTTGCAGTGATTTTACTTTTAGGCTTTGTGGGTGATACCGAATGGTTACAGTTTCCAGCCGCCATGAGTGTCCTTCTGATCCTATCCATCCTGACCTTATTAGTCGGTGCCTTAACCTTCTGGTTACGAAGCTGGACGAGTTTTGTGGTCATCGCCTTCTTTCTGCTCATCAATGGAGCTTCCCGCACCCCTTGGCTAAACCGCCCTCATACTGCTCTAGGGATGGATTACTCTGTTGATAAGGCCGAATATAACCTTCAGACCATCAGGGATCTGATGAGTGATGAAAACCTAGCGAAAGATAAGGCTCTTCATCTGGAGATTTTGGAAAATTGGAAGGCCCAATTTCCTGCTGAGGAGCGCCCAAAATTAGTTATCCTCGCCTGTAGTGGGGGAGGGCAGCGCTCTGCCTTATGGACCCTTCACGTCATCCAGCAGATGCATGCGATCACCAAAGGTAAAATCATGGATCATACTCGGCTGATCACTGGTGCTTCCGGAGGACTGATAGGTGCCGCCTTTTTTCGAGAGCTATACCTGCGGACTCAATTAGGCGAGCTGGATTCCCCCGTTTCTATAGAGTATTTGGATCAAATTTCCTCCGATAATCTTAATCCTATCATTTTTACCCTAATGGTAAATGACCTCTTGATTAGAAACCAGTATATAGAATATGAGGATAATTATTATCTAAAGGATAGGGGTTATGCATTTGAAAATCAGCTGAATAAAAACACTATGGGTGTGCTTGATAAGGCATTGTCCGAATATGAGATTCCAGAGTACGAAGCACAGATTCCCTTGCTGCCTATCACCCCGTTGATCGTGAATGATGGGAGGAAATTATTGATCGCTCCTCATTCCATGAGCTTTATGGGGGGCACGGCTATGGAAGCTGAGGGCACGGAAAAGGTCCAGGTCATTGATTTTCTGCGGTTTTTTGAGAAGCAGAATTCCTCTAACTTAAGGTTTATCAGCGCCTTGAGGATGGGAGCGACCTTTCCCTTTATTACCCCAAATATACAATTGCCCTCAAATCCTCAAATGGAAATTATGGATGCTGGCCTTTCGGATAATTTTGGAATTAGTGATGCCCTGCGGTTTATAGATACCTTTGACGATTGGATTCATGAGAACACCGATGGGGTGGTACTGATCACTATCCGGGATTCTGAGAAGGTCCAGGAGATCGAAGATAAGAAGCCACCGAGTATTTTGCAGAAGCTATTTATACCCATAAAAAACATTTATATCAACTGGGATAATGTCCAGACCCTCAATAATGAAAGGGCTTTCACTTATATGAAAGAAAAGCTTCCTTTTGCTATGGACAGGATAGAATTTGAATATTCCTCCAAGGACTTTCTAGAGGGGCAGCTCAATCAGCTTGGTGACAGCGAGGTGGATAGTGAGCAGCTGGAAATCCAGCGTGCTTCACTCAACTGGAGACTCACCTCTAAAGAGAAAAGAGACATCCTAAATAGTATCAGTAGTCCACAGAATCAATATGCACTGGATCAGGTAAAGGAACTCTTTGGGGCACCGCCCCGCTAAATCCTATTTCTCTCCCACCTCTTTTTCAAATTGGCTCAAGGCTTCAGGTTTTCCGACCACATAGATGACATCCCCAAACTTCAATTTAGTATCTCCATCCATCTGTGAGCTAGTGCTTCCTTCTCTTTTGATAGCGACGAGATTTACGCCTAAGGTTTCGCGGATTTTTAGATTCTTTAGTGGCTTATTGATATACTGCCCACTATCACGGGCTATTTTTAGACTGACAAAATTAATTTCTGGCAAGTCTATATTGAGCTTATCCCGACCGTTGGTTTGGCTGGAGCGAAACATCTCATAATTGTGAGAACGCACTTCTTCGGTAAAGTCCTCAATATCGTCCTTGGCGATCAGGTACTTATTCAGGACTCGGGTAAATATCTCTATGGAAGTTTCGAATTCCTCAGGGATCACTTCATCAGCCCCCATGGATAGGTTGGCCGCTATTTCATTTACATATCGGGTACGGACGATGATGGAGGCATTCTGGGTTTGCATGCGGATGGCTCCGATGATGCTTTTTGTGGCGTCACTATTGGATATGGCGATGACGACCACCCGTGCTAGGTGAATATTGACATGGTGCAGTACCATATCGTTGGCCGCATCACCATAGATGATAGGTTCTCCTTTTTCGCCTTCCACGCGTACCGTTTCAGGATTCATCTCGATAATGGCATAGGGGATTTTGGCTCGCTTGGCTGCCTTGGAGAGGTTCCGGCCGTTGAGACCATAGCCCACGATGATGAGGTGATCAGACAATTCTTCCCCTTCCATATTAGCCATGGAGATGCCGGCTGAGGTGGAGGCTAGGTGGGTTCTTAGTTTTTGGGGCAAAGGGGCATTTAAAATTTTTAGCGCTAGCCACTCTCTTTTTTTGATGATAAAAGGGGTGATGGCCATGGTCAGGATGGATACAGCCAGGAAGTATTGGTAATAATTCTGATTGATCAGTTCAACTTTTAATCCTTCCTGCGCTAGGAGCAAAGAGAATTCCCCTATCTGGAAGATGGAAAAGCCCACAATAAATGCTTCCTTGAAGTCGGTACCAATTGACCTTACAGCTATGGCTGCTAGCAAGAACTTATACACTAAGACCATGGCAAAAATGCCCAAGATGATTTCTATATTTTGAAAGAGAAAGCTAACGTCAAATAGCATCCCTACAGATACGAAAAAGAAGCTGAGGAAAATCTCCCTAAATGGCAGGATTTTACCAGTAGCATGGTGACTGTATTCGGATTCGCTGATGATCAAGCCCGCCAGGAATGCCCCCAAGCCTAAGGATAGGCCTAATAAAGAGGTGAGGAAAGCGACGGCAAAGCAAATCACGATGATGCTGAGTAGAAATAACTCCTCATTTCTAGTTTTGGCAATACGGTAAAGTAGGTTTGGAATAAGGTATTTGGCAGATATAAAGGTGATCAGAATGACCAGGCCACCTTTCAAAGCCATAAATAATAATGAGAGCAGAATATTGTCGGATTCTCCAGCCAGCATAGGGGTCACCAGCATCATGGGCACGATGATGATATCCTGAAATATCAATATGGCCAAAATGGTTTTTCCCGATAGGTTATTTACCTGCCCTGTTTCCTGCAAAAGCTTCAACACAATAGCGGTGCTACTAAGGGCTAGCAGGAAGCCAAAGAAAACAGCGACATTCCAATCGAAACCAAAGAAATAAGAAGTGACGGTGGTGGCCAGAATAGTGAGGCCTACCTGTAAAGAGCCTCCAATAAACACGGCTTTCTTGATGGACATCAGGCTTTTGATGCTGAATTCCATGCCGATAACGAAAAGCAGTAAAATCACCCCGATCTCGCTGAGGACATCCACCGTGGTGGAAGCATTGACTAAGGATAATCCATAAGGACCCGCTAGGGCACCAGTGAACAAATATCCGATAATCGTGGGTACCTTAAATCGGGTGAATATTAAAATTACCAAGGTGGCAAGCCCGAAAATAACAACTATTTCCGGTAACATGGGAATTTCCGTTGATGCAAGTAAAGTTTGAATCATTATTGGTGATTTAAGGAAGGAAGACCTTTTTGATTTTTTAAAAATACACTATAGTTGTGGAAATATACAGCCCAAGAGCTATAGCGCAAAAATAAAATTAGTATGAGAAGCCAAATTTTTTGTATAGAAAATGCATCAACCAAGCTGGGCCAATAAGCAAAAACTGTAGATCCTTCATAAAGGAAGGCTTTTTACCCTCTATTTTATGACCATAAAATTGAAAAATCCAAGCTATAATAAAAAGTAGGATGCAAATCACTGCTAAAGGAATAGGTGAGATAAGTGTGATAAGATTGCAAATAAACAGGCAGAAAGAGGCAAACAAAAACATCCCAAGGGCCAGGGGAGGAGAGAGCGCATAGTAATAAAAGAGGATGATGGCCAGGACAAAACTAGCCCAATTGGCAAAAGGTCCTAAATAAGGATGGAGGAATGCGATGGGGCCGGCAGGTATCGAATAGATCAAGCCTACAATGCTCAGGAAGATAATGGGCACACATAGCCAGTGAATTGCTTTGTTGGTAGGGTTCTGATGACTGGTTCCATATTCCGCCAATAATTGATCTATTTTTCTTATGTTCGTCTGAGCCATATTGAAATGAATTTGAAATTCCGCCTATTGCCATTAATTTAAAGAATTAAAATAATGATTCTACCGTTAAATCTCACAAAATAAGCCAAATATGTTAAGTTATTGGGAAAGAAAAAATCTATTACACTACGACCTGGTGGTGGTTGGAGCCGGATATGTCGGGCTTTCTACGGCCATACATTATAAGGAAAAAAATCCCGGTCGAAGTGTCTTGGTGGTTGAGCGAGGGGTATTTCCCAGTGGTGCTAGTACCCGAAATGCTGGTTTTGCCTGCTTTGGGAGCTTGGCGGAGGTGGTCGATGATTTGAAACATTATTCCGAAGAGGAGGTTTATGGATTGGTAACCAAAAGACGTTTGGGAATAAAAAATATACGCTCTGTATTTGGAGAAGACAGCATGGATTATAGACCCACTGGAGGGTATGATATCATTACTGAGTCTGAAATGGACGTGCTTGAGCACCTGGAGCGAATCAATACACTCTTCAGGCCTGTTTTTGGTAAGGATGTCTATGAGCTAAAGAGCGATATCTCCAGCTTTGGGTTTAGCCCATTGGTACGACAGTTGGTTTATAACCCCTTTGAGGGACAGCTGGACCCCGCCAAATATATGAAGGCTATGCTGCAGCGCTGCCAGGAGCTCAAGATTCACATTTTCACTGGAGCTGAGGTCTCCAAGGTGGATACCGACACCTGCCGGACCTATGTGAAGTCATATTATGACGAGTCCATTCCCTTCCAGAGTCGCTTGATTGCTTTATGCTCCAATGCCTTTCTAAATGACCTCAGTCCAGGTCTGGATGTGAAGCCAGGCAGAGGCATGGTCATGGTTTCCTCCATCATTCCTCAGCTTAAGTGGGAGGGGAATTTCCATATGGACCGGGGGGATATTTATTTCAGAAATATAGACTCAAGAATATTGCTTGGAGGTGGGCGGCAGGCCTTTGAGGAAGACGAGCATACTCCCGAGCGAGGGATCAATGCGAATATCAAAAGCTACCTCGAGGAAATTGCCAAGTCAGTGATCAGGCCAGAGGGGGAGATCAGCTGGGAAATGGAATGGTCAGGAACCATGGCCTTTGGTCAGTCCAAGCAGCCGATCGTCCAGCGGATCAATCCACGAGTGGCCGTCGGTGGGAGGCTTGGAGGAATGGGAGTTGCCTTAGGCTGGGAAACAGGAAATGATCTTGCTAGTCTTCTAAGTGACTGATAAAACCATATTTTTTGTTAATTTTAAGATTCCTTTGAAATTGTTCTACCTTAGTTCATCCTTTAGGGTAGAATAAAAATCGCCTTTTTTCTTTGAATCTGGCGCATGATTATTAATTAGAAATTATTACTTCAATCTCATATCGATGAGTAAACATCACAGAAAAGCAAGCTTATGGGAGGCAATGGTCCCAATTCTGTTTTTGATTGTTTTGCTGGTGATCAATATCAGGATATTTGGAACAGACAGTTTGTCGGGTTCCAACCAAATGGTACTATTATTATCTTCAGCGGTGGCAGGTTTATTTTCGGTCTTTAGATTGGGCATATCATGGGATAATTTGCAGCGAGGCATCGTCAACAGCATCGGAGCAGCCATGCCGTCAATTTTGATATTATTATTGATTGGGGCCCTTGCAGGGACCTGGTTATTGAGTGGGATAGTACCTGCTATGATCTATTATGGTCTGCAAATATTAAGTCCGGGGATATTTTTATTAGCGGCCTGTATTGTTAGTGCGATTGTATCCATCGCCACAGGCAGCAGCTGGACCACCGTAGCCACAGTTGGCGTAGCCCTTTTGGGGATTGGGAGAGCCTTGGGCTTTGAAGAGGGGCTTATTGCAGGAGCGATTATTTCTGGAGCTTATTTCGGAGATAAAATGTCCCCACTTTCTGATACTACTAATTTGGCGCCAGCCATGGCAGGAACTGATTTATTTACCCATATTCGACATATGACCAAGACCACCATACCTTCCATTGTTTTGGCATTGGTGATTTTTGGGATTTTGGGTTTGACCACGGAGGTACATGGCTCTGTGGAGCAAGTAAAAGGGATTTCCGCAGTTATTGCTGAGCGATTCAATATCACTGGATGGCTATTTATAGTGCCGGTTTTGGTTTTAGGAATGATCGTAAAGAAGGTTCCAGCCGTCCCCGCCTTATTTATGGGCGCCCTACTAGGGGGTATTTTTGCTATTATTTTCCAACCCCAGATCATCCAAAATATTGCGGGTGAGCCAGGGGCATCCTATATGTATCAGTCTTTCAAGGCCGTGATGGTGGCGCTATATGGAGATATAAGCATCGTCACCTCAAACGAGATGGTGAACGAACTGCTTTCCACTGGAGGAATGGCAGGAATGCTATTTACGATTTGGCTGATCATTTGTGCTATGATTTTTGGTGGAATAATGGAAGAAAGTGGCATGCTACTGGTGATCGCTGAGGCAGTGATTTCTAGGGTTCATTCCTTGGGCTCGCTTATCGCTTCCACCGCAGCTACCTGTGTATTCTTCAACCTTACCACCTCTGACCAATATTTGGCGATCCTGGTGCCTGGTAGAATGTATGCCGACATCTATAGGAAGCGTGGGCTTAAGCCTGAAAATCTCTCCAGAACTCTGGAAGATAGTGCCACCGTAACCTCGGTACTTATACCTTGGAATACTTGCGGCGCCACCCAGGCTTCTGTACTAGGCGTGGCAACATTGACCTATGCACCTTATTGCTTTTTTAATATCATCAGCCCCTTTATGACCATCCTTTATGGATATCTGAAGCTGGGCATAAACTACTATTCAGAAGAAGAAATGCGTGAAATTCAAAAAGAACTGGCCGTATGATCCCGATGAAAATATCAAAAGACGAAGTAAATCAATTGCCTTTAGGGCATTTTGAAGGAGATATTTACCTGATTGAAGACGAAAAAGAGGTAGCTGAAGCCATTCAGGATCTGAAGCGATATTATCGAATAGGCTTCGACACGGAGACCAGACCCTCCTTCCGAAAGGGGGTAAGTTATGATGTCTCCCTTTTGCAGCTCTCCACACCTGACAAAGCCTATCTGTTTCGCCTAAATCATATTGGCTTGCCAAAGCCGGTGCAGAAAATCCTGGAGGACCCTTCCAGAGTGAAGATTGGTGCTGCTGTCAGAGATGATATCAAGGCACTCAAAAAACTCGAGCCTACCTTTAAGCAGGCTAGTTTTTTTGACCTCAATGAGGAACTTAAGAAGGTGGGCTTCCATAATGTAGGTGTCCGAAATCTGAGCGCTATGGTGCTGAACATCCGTATCTCCAAAGCCGAGCAGGTATCCAATTGGGAAGCGGAGGAATTGACCAAAAAACAGCAGCTTTATGCCGCTACGGATGCATGGGCTTGTTTGGAAGTCTTTGAGGAGCTGTATAGTAAGGGGTATCTGGATCCGCTATTTTCTAAGGAGCCATCTTAACAGAGGGGATGTCCTCCATCTTTGCGAGCACTTCGGGTAGGACCCCTTCTCTTACCCGAAGCTTCATATGGCAGGTATTATCAAAATCCTGCGTGATGATCTCCAGCTCATAATCTTTTATTAAGCGCATGACCTCATTCATATCCAGGTACTCAAATTGAAATTGGATTTTTTGGGTGACTATGGCCGTGATGATCTCGTTTTCTTCAATGGCATAGCTTGCTGCGGTTTTATAAGCACTGATCAAGCCTCCCACGCCTAGTTTTACCCCTCCAAAATACCTAACCACCACGATCAGCACATTGGTGAGGTTGTAGGAGCGGATTTGGCCAAGAATGGGGTCGCCTGCCGAATGATTGGGCTCCCCATCATCATTGGCCCTGAATTGTGTCTGATCTTTGCCCAGCATATAGGCATAGCAATGATGCCGCGCATCGTAATATTTTTTCCTTAGTGCGTCGAGCTTTTCCTTTATATCCTCTTCATGGTCCACCGGATAGGCAAAGGCCAAAAATTTACTTCCTTTCTCTTTGTATATGCTTTCTGAGTCCTCTTTAAGAGTCAAAAAAGTATCGTCCATATGCTTATTTTTTATTCCAACTATCAAAACTACAGATCCAAGCTATCTTTCCCAAGGGGATGGGGAACTCTATTTTAGAATTAATGCGCTATTTTGCCCATTGCAACGTTGTTTTTAATTAAATTGGCAGCAATAATTTTCAACACCCAATTTTTGAGTTAAAATGATGTCTAAGCCTTATGTTTTCCACTTTGGAGAAGTGGAAAATGCCTCCGGAAGATTGAATTTCTGGGACTCAGACCAGCTTCCCATGGGAGTGAGCCGAGTGTTTTGGATCACTAATGTCCCTGAGGCTGAGGTGAGAGGCCATCATGCACATCGGATAGACCATCAACTTATTGTCTGCCCCCAGGGTCAGGTCGTGGTGAATCTGGAGACTATTGAGGGGGAGAAGTTTAGTTTTATTTTAGATCAGCCCAGCAAAGGCCTGTTTTTGCCTCCAATGGTTTGGTCCACTTTTACTTTTGATGCTAACAGTATTTTGTTGGTTTTGGCAGAAAATAAATTCAACGAACAGGATTATTTAAGAAATAAAGATGATTTTGAAAAGTTAAAAAATGAACATAGCCAAAAACTATGAGTTTATTATTCAAGAAAATCCTGAAATAGAGCATCCATATTTTTTACTGGATTATCAGTCAGGTGCTGGAGAGCGGTATTATATGGCCAAGCTGTCAAAGAAGGCCAAAGTGAAGGTGATGATTACCTTTGTGATAGGGGAGGATAAGGTAGCTTATTCTTTGCCTAATGCCCCATTTGGCGGTTTTTGGGCAGATAAGAAGGTCTCCACAGAGTCTTTAGTATCCATCATGGAGGAGCTATTTAGAGAATTGAAAATTATGGGGGTGAAGACTTTTAAAGTCAATCAATCCACGATTCTTTATGAGGAAAATAGTCCACTGATAAATTATGTCATGGACAGCCAAGGATTTGCCCTGAAGAAAATCCTCCTTCATCATTATATGGTGGACAGGAAATTTATCAAAGGCTATGTCCAAGCCAAGGCCCCCAAGCATAAAAAGAAACTCAAAAAGCTAGAGTACCTCACTGAAGTGTCTGGGATAAAGACTTTCAATTTTCTTAAGAATATAAAGAAATGGCGTAGTCAGCGTGGACATGACTATAAGCTGTCCGAGGAGAGACTGATCCATCAGGTGGCTGCATACCCTGAGCGGTACCATTTGGTATCAGTTATGCAGGATGCGGAGCCTTTAGCACATGCCCTGTGTGTGCGGCTTACTCCTAATAGTCTATATTATTTCCTGCCGGCGATCGACCCCCAGCGACAGCAGTCTTATACGGGTGAGGCCTTGCTATTCGAGGTGGTTCGACTTGGAGAGTCCCTAGGTGTAGATTTTATAGATCTAGGATCCTCCGATCTGGAGAATCAGCCAAACCATAACCTGATCCGGTTTAAAAATAAATATGCCAATCAGCGGGTCAATAAATACAATTGGGAGATAGAGTTTTAAAATTTAGAAAGGGTGCCCTTGGTCAGTATTATTGTTATTTGTCATAATCAAGCCCCCTTTATTTGGGACTGTTTGGATAGTGTCTTGCATCAGGATTATAGCGATTATGAGCTGATCATTATTGATAATGGGAGTGAAGATGGGGGAGCGGAAAAGATACAGGATTGGGTATGGGTGAATGATCTCCAGAATCAGGTGAAAACCGTTCTCTATCCCAAGGCAATAAATTATTGTGCAGCCTTCAATGAAGCCCTCCGCAAGACTCAAGGTGCTTATATAATCGATCTGTCAGGAGATGATCTCTTACTCCCTGGTCATCTGTCTCAGTCGGTGGAGACCTTGTCCTCACAGCCAAGAGCAGCCGTGTGCAGTAGTAATGCTTATTTGATTTCTGAAACTAATGAGATAAAGTCCACCTTCTTTCCAGTGGACAGAGAAGGGGATATCCTAGGACGGGTTCCCGAAGGGAATATCTATCTGGAGGTGATAAGACGGTATATCGTCTGTACTCCAACGATGGTTTTTGATGCGGAGGTTCTAAAGCAACATGGAGGTTATGATGAGAAACTGGTTTATGAGGACTTTGATATTATTAGTCAGCTGGCCCGCAAATATCATTTTGCCTTTTCTCCTCATATTGGAATAAAGAAACGCATTCATAGACATTCCTATTCCAGGCAGCAATACCAGAGATACCAGTCAAAGATGCTTCCTTCCACCTTGATGGTATGCAAGAAAATAGCGGTGATGAATAAATCGAAAAAAGAAAGAAAGGCGTTGATTTACCGTTGTATGCATGAGGCTAAACATGCCCTGGCTTCAGGGAATCGAGACTCAGGACTGGGATTCCTAAAAGTCGCCGAGGCCCTGGGTGCTCACGGTTTCGTGTTTCGCTTATTTCAGTTTTGGTCACATAGTAAGGTGGATGTCTCCTGGCTATACCAGATTCTGAAGAGGCATTAGCCCACGATCACCTCAATGATATTCTTCCGATCAAAATATTTTTGCCCTATTTCCATCACTTCGTCAGCTGTAAAGTTTTTGAAGTATTCCAATTGGCTTTCATAAAAAGAATAGTCCAAACCCGCATAATGGATTCCCTTAAATCGACCTATTAGATCAAAGGCATTGCTGAAGTTGGAAAGGAAATGGCCTACCATATAGTTCCTCACTGTTTCCAGCTCATTTTCATCCAATGGAACCGTCTTGAGGATTTCGATTTCTTTATATACTTCCTCGATTACCTCGTCGGCAAATCCCTTCTGGACATCTGCCATGACCACCCAATAATCTGATTTTTCCAGACTTCCAATAGAACTGTAGATGCCATAGGTCATTCCTTTTTCTTCCCTTATGTTTTTGATGAGGCGTCCGCCAAAGTATCCGCCGAGGATGGTGTTGAAGACGGTCAAGGCATGGTAATCAGGGTGAGATTTTGGAATCAGATGCTGGCCCATTCGAATGCTGGACTGTACAGCCTTGTCTTTAGCTTCCAAAAGTCTCTTTTCAGGCCAGATTTCATAGATTTCGGGCTCTTTGAGAGTGGGATGAATAGCCAAATCTCCAAAGGCCTCAGCGATCTTATCCACTTCCACCTCCGTCAGGTTTCCAATTACAAATAGCTCAGGTTGAATTAGGAATTTGTGCGTATAATAATCCACTAGTTTTTCTGAGCTTACCGCATCCACATGATAGTCTTCGGCTATAAAACCAAAGGGATGGCTGGTGCCAAAAAGAGCTTTTCGATAGAGCTGATTGGCTCTGGCGCCATTTTGCTCGTGCTGAAGACTGATGGTAAGCGCCTTTTGGGATTTTCTTTTTTCCAATTCCTTTACCGGAAAAATCGCCTCAGTGATCAATGACCTAAATACAGGCAGCACCCTTTTGAAGTGCTTTTTGGTGGTCAGCAAGGACACGCCCTGCTGCTCAAAACTGGATACAGTATCCACCTCAGAAGCATAGTGATCAAAGAAGGTATCGATTTCCTCAGAGCTCATCGTTTTGGTTCCTTCTAGCAGCATATTTAGAGTAAAGAAGGGGACTAATCCATCTTCCTCCGCTAATAGTTTTTTATTTGACTCCGTCACCAATTCTATCCTGACAGCGTCTATTTCAGCGGTGGGAATAAAATATAAAGGGACTCCGTTAGCAAGAGTCCTCTTTGTGGGTTGAATAAGATCTATACTTTCCGGAATTTGAAATTCCGGAGCTTTTGCACGGTTGAGTACATTCATTTAATTAGGGATATTGTAAGCTACAGAAAAGCGAAGTGTCTCCGCCATTGGATGGTTTTGCTTTTGAGGCACTAAATAGGAGAAGTCAAAGTCAAGCCTTTTTACAGCAAAACCTAGCCCCATAGTGAAATATTTTCTACCTCCTTTATGTTTGTTTTCGTAAAAATAACCCGTACGCAAGGCGAAGCGCTCTGCATAGGAATATTCCACTCCAAAAGAAATCATTACTTCTTGCATCTCTTCCTTAAAACCATCAGGAGCATCAGCAAAAGAACCAAACATAGCACTCAATAATGGTCGATTAGGATCTTTTCCACTCTCGATTTCGGGTTCTCCATCTGGGCCGATGACCAAGGTACCGTCCTCATTCGTTTCATAGATCGGTGGAGTAGGGACCATCAGCTTGTTCAGATCCAGGGTGAAAGTCAGCTTACTATTAGGATCCAAGGCTGTTTCCAATGCTGTTCCTATTCTCAAATTAGTAGGGATATAGTCTAGGTCAGCCGCACTATTATAAGTAAGCTTCGGGCCAATATTACTGATCATGGCTCCCCAGCTCCAATAGCTTTCGTTATTTCCTAGAAGTATTTCTTTTCGTTGGTAAACGCCCACATCCACACCCACGCTCACGCCTGGTTTACTATCTCCATTACCATTGGAAGTGATGTTTCCTGCTAGATTGGAATGAATAAATCTTGCTGAAATGCCGAGAGATAGGGTCTCTGATAGTTTGCGGGAATACGTGGTGCCAATGGCAATATCTCTAGGATTAAATTGTCCTATTTCCTCACCAAAACCATTGGTAAGCTGGATGTCTCCCATATTAAAATAACGCAGATCTACCCCAAAGGTGGACATATCGTCAATTCTAAAATAGCCGGTTAAATAGCTCAGGGACATATCAGGAACGAGCTTTCCTAGCCAGGGAGAGTAGGATAATGAGAAGCCTGTTTTGTCTTCCACAAAAGCGAGTTTGGCCGCATTCCAATGAGCGGAATTTGCATCTGGTGTGGTGGCCACACCTGCATCACCCATGGCCGAATGACGGCTATCAGGGGCAAAGTTGAGAAATGGAACAGCGGTGATGATCACCCGTCGGCCCTCATCCTGACCCGAAATAATGGTCGAGTTTTGCGCTTGAGCGACTCCACAGAACATTATTCCCGCAATCAAACAAATAAATGCTGTTATATTCTCATTTAATCTCTTCATTGAATAACTATTTTTCCATTAGCCTGATCGGAAGTTCCGTCGCTTTCGCTTAGCAGCTGTAATCTGTAAATATAAGTTCCTTTTGCGGGAATTTTCGTGATGTTCCCCAAAAAAAACCATTCTAAATCAACGATATCTGCACTCGCATTTACGTAACGCTTTTCCGAAGAATATATTTCTTGCCCTAATATATTATAAATTGCCAACTTCACTAGAATTGTTTCTGTCGCTCGATTATGACTTATCCGAAAATATGTCTTTTCTGTCGCTGGATTAGGGAAGTGCTGGACCTTGGTTATCCTAATCCTCTGGCTACCTTCCACTATTAGCTTCATTTCTTGTGAAGATCGATTCGCGGCTAGATCATATATACTTATTACTATACTGTTCTCGCCTTCCTTCAGTCCACTAACTGATAAGTCCATCAGGCCTAGAATATAACTATTATTTACCGCTTTAAAAAATTCCGCCCCATTTGGTATCACTTTTCCATTTAGGCTTAGCTGAGCTTGATAGTTTTCATCATTTCCGAAATACAGCCCATCATCATCCCATACATTAGCGAGGATACGGATGGTTTTGGAATCCGTGATGGAGACTGGATTTACGCTGTCTCCAGCATATAGATGGATGGATGGACCCAGCAGGTCAGTTTCATCAGGAGCATGATCCCCAGCGCCAAAGGAAGAGATCCCCCGGCCCTCGATCTGCTTTTGAGTGTCTACAGCGTAGAGCTTTACGCGTAACGGTCCCCTAATTTCTTCTTTATATTCACCTAGCTTCAGAGATCCTGTGAAACCTCCATCGATCACCTCCCCGCTTCCTTGAAAGAGTAGGTCTGGTTTCCCAAAGAAAGTGCTTGTATTTCCTTCATCTCCTAAAGTGCTTGATTCTATGAAGTCTCCATGAACTTCTAAGGTGTATTCTCCGTCGAAACTGGTGACGACCATGCCCGTCAGAGGGTCTATGAGCTGACCGGAATAGAAGGTAGGCTTCCCACTTGAGATCTCTTCGGCTTCCTCCTCCAGTGTAAGTTGCACTGCGAGTTCATAGCTGGCAAGCCTCATGCTTGGATCTCCCAGAAGGGAAAAATTTCTATTATATGGGCCATTTAAAGATTGATTCTTGGTGTCCTTAAATAAGTCCCCTAAATAGATTTCAGCTCCTGCTTGCCTGCTGACAAAGGCTTCCATAAAGGCGCGATTTAGCTCATAATTGCTGCTGCTATATACCGGTCTTCCCGTGGTGAGTAAGGCGATGGAACCTTTGTTTTTGGCACTAAGCATGGCTTCCGCACCAGAACGGATATAGGGGCTGTCATGCCTTCCAAACTCGCAGGTAGCGGTGATGAACACGGGAAGATGGTCGGCCTCTGGCCAATCTTCCAAGTCACGGGTTTCAAATAGCCTTTCTTCTGTCAGTTGCTGCTCATTTCCATGCCCGATATAGTTTACCAGTAAGGCGCCTGAACTAAATACATCCGCGAAACTCTTCCTTGCAGCCTCTGAGTTTTGGGCGGGACGGGTGCCAGTTTGCGGATAGGCGTCTAGGTATATTTTCTCCAAATCCACTATGGGCAAATACTCATTGAGGTACTGACTGTGATTTTCGCTATGACGAAGGTGAATATTATTATCCCCATCATCCGCCACCATGATTACCTTATTTTTCCAATTGCCAATCTGTCGGGGAAGGTTTTCATAGTCGATGATCTTATCTACCACCTGAAGAGCCTCCGTACTACTGATCACCGGGATACGGCCCAGCCCTATGGCCATGGGTTCATCGCCATCACTAGTTTCTTCCCATTGGCCCTGGCCATAAGCTAATAAACCGAAATAATCATCTGAGCTGAAAGTCCGTAAGGGGTCTAGGCTATTTCGGGAGCTATAGGTCGGCACTTGATTTTCATATCCTCCCGAAAGTCCCTTATAGTCAAATGTGCCTTTACCCATAAAAAGTACAAACTTCAGTTGCCCATGGGTATGGTACTGATGGGCAATAAAATTCCGTATAGCGGTAATGTCCATGGTTCCGGCATTATAGGAGTCATATATGGCCTCGGGACTGGTGACCAGCGTGGATATCCCAAGCCCCTGCTTGTGACTAGCGAGTTTATCTGCAGCATAACGGAAATTGCTGGAGCTAATAATTATAAATTGGGCCGCGGGGCTTGAGGCAAGGTCGATTTCTACTTTCTCAAAGGTCTCAATGGCCCTGGCGGAGTTTTGATCCGCGACGAGAAGTCTCTGCTCATAATCAAGGGTGAAGGGACCGCCGCTGGGAATAATGGCTGGCTGATATATATCTGATATCTCCCAATACCGATAATTTTCCTGAGGAATGATGCCGATTGATTCATCGGTTTTTAGCGAATGGTAAATTCCTGGAGGGAGATTTTCCGACTTATGGGGAAGACCCAGCAGGAAGTATTTTAAGTAGGCGGTTGCATTTGGATCATTGCTGGACATCCGCAGGCTAAGCTTCGTGGTGCTCCCCAGCTCAAAAAAAGGGCTGAAGTGCTCTATTATTTTTTCTCGCCCTTTGATTCCATAGGTGCTGCTGGGCACGGCTTCTATGCTTGTTTCCAGAAGCACATTGCCGAAACTTTCGATAGTGAGGGAGGCTAAGCTGGTGCTTTGGGCCATCATATTCGCCTGAGCGTAGATGGGGCCGATAGTATAGGGCTTTACGGGGAAATTAAAGGAGCTAAGATCATTGGAGAAGGTTCTGAGCCCGTACCAGTCTCTGCCTGAGGAGAGGATATTGTACTGCGGTTTATGGTAATAATAAAGTTGATAGACTAAACCCGTAGAGGATCCATCGATCTCATCCGAACTGGATGTTTGGATTCTAAGAGGAGGATCCGTGCTGGACTGAAGCTGGTAGGAGGCAGATTCGGTATAGGGATGAAGGTCATAGTGCAATTTACCAGCTTCTATACTCGTCTGATGGGGTCCAGAGAGGAAAAGCAATAAACCTTCCTCCGTTACTAAACTGGGGATTTCGGCTGGAAATAATTGCCCTTTGCTAAGGGTTTGATCCAAAGTATAGGGTTGGCCAGTAATTTTTACCCTCGTGATATCCTGAAATCCTAAGGCTTTGAGCTGGTCTGAGCGAAGGAGGTATAGGCCATCCTCAGTGATGGAGAAAGTATAGGACTGCTGGGCAGCTAGTCGCCCGCCATTACTGAGGGTAATTACAAGTAAAATAAAAGGAAGTATATGCCTAAGGTGCCGGTTCATGCGAAGGTTTAGCTAATCTTTCCACCAGGGAAAGTAGTATATAGCCTATTATGATAAATGGCACACCCGCAAGACCATATAGGATCAGGCAAATGACACCAATAAGAATCAATACATAACGATAAACATTGTCCTGAAGGCTGAAATTCTTGAATTTTAATGCAATTAATGGGAGTTCGGCTGTCAGTAAATAGGATAATACTAAAATCAATCCCAGTAAGAAATAATAATTTTCGATTAAGGATTGTGCCCAGGTAAACTCTTCTGCCATGAAGGGCAGAGTGGCAATAAGAAGGGCATTGGCAGGAGTAGGAAGACCGATAAATTGGTCGGTCTGGCGGGTATCTATATTGAATTTGGCCAATCGCATTGCGGATTGGATGCCTATCACAAAAGCCAGATAAGGGATATAACCTTCGGGAAAAATGATCAACAATAAATGAAAGACAATAAAAGTAGGTAATACCCCAAAGGTCACCATATCAGCTAGGGAATCCAGCTGCTTACCGATCTCACTATAGGCATTCAGAAGCCTAGCTACCATGCCATCCAGAAAATCAAATACGGCAGCGGCCAGCATCAGGTAAGTCGCCATATAGAAATTACCAGCAAATACTTCGTTGATACCTGCCAGTCCACAAGCCAGGTTGAGACAGGTGATGGCATTGGGGATATGTTTTTTTATAGTCAATGTGATGCATTTTTACCCACGAATGGGTTATGAATTTTTTCTATTCCTATTTGCGTGCTAGGGCCGTGACCTGGATATACAGTGGTATCATCGGGTAGTGCAAATAACTTTTCTTTGATGGCGGTGAGCAGCGTTTGATGATCGCCACCAGGAAGGTCTGTTCTGCCGATACTTCCCTGGAATAAGGTGTCTCCACCGATACAGGTTTTGCTGTCTTTGTCATAGAACACGATATGTCCAGGGGCATGTCCCGGTACCCAGATGACCTCAAGGGAACTATTGCCAAAGGTAACAGGGACTCCTTCTTCTAAGTATTTTTCAGCTTTACAAGGGGTATATGCAGGGAAACCATAGTTGGATGCATAGCTGGCGACAGCCGCTAACACCGGCTCTTCCTTGGCAAAAATCTCCAAGGGCAACTTATAGCTTTGATTGACGAAATAATTACCCAAAACATGATCGATATGGCAATGGGTATTGAGAAGGCGGACTGGCTTCAGGCCTTCGGCGCTGATGAAAGCATGTAAGGCCTCCCTCTCACGTTTTTCGTAACATCCCGGATCTATGATAATGACCTCCTTGGTTTCATCGTATAAAAGGTAGGTGTTTTCTTGAAATGGATTAAAAGTGAAGGTTTTGACTTTTAGCATCAGGTATATTCTTTTTTAATTCTATGGATCCACTTAGCGCCTTCTAACAATAATTATTTGCTCCAAGCTTGGGCATTAGTGTTTTTGGTTCAAGGACATGATCCCCTAATTAGCAGAGGATTGAACAGCGAGATACAGAAAAGTGGATAATCAAATCTGTTTTCCTGTCAAAATAACGAAGAAAGAAATTAATTTTGGGTATGAAAGTAGATTTTTTACTCATTGGTCAGGGGATTGCAGGCACTGTATTGTCTTACCAGCTTATGCAGGATGGAAAGACGGTTATGGTCCTTGATACCCCAGCTAAAAATAATAGTACCCGAGTGGCTGCTGGCCTATATAACCCCATCACTGGAAGGAAAATGGTCAAAACCTGGAGAGCCGATGATCTTTTTCCGGAAATTATTCCGCTTTATTCCCAATTGGAAAAGCTTATTGCCAAGACCTTTATCTATCCAGCTGGTATTTACAGGCCTTTTTTTGGAGTGGAAGAACAAAATGAGTGGATGGGCAAAAGTAGCGAGCCTGAGGTGATACCTTATCTTCAGGGGGTGAAAATGCAGCCTTATTACCCGGAAGTGAACAACCCTCATGGGGGAATATTACTTCAAAATTCTGGCTACCTGGATCTGCCGACCCTAATGGACGGCTATCGGGAGCATCTCTCCAGAAATAAGGCAGTTAGAGAGGAGGAATTCGATGAAGAATTTCTTCTAAAGAAAGAGGACCATTGGGAGTATAAGGATATAGAATTCTCAAAATTGATCTATTGCAATGGTCTTGGGGCTATGAAAAGTTCGTTTTTTGGGAAGCTGCCATTCGCACCCGTGAAAGGAGAAATTCTTGAGATCAGCAGTGATTTTCAGCCAAGAGATGTTATCAATAGGGGCGTATTCAGGATTACCATGCCTGACGGAAGGGTCAGAGTTGGCTCCACTTATAGCTGGCACGATTTGGAAGATGGCCCTACGGAGCAGGGCAGGGAAGAAGTGTTGGAGCGGCTGGAGAAGATTGTTCCAGGTCAGGTTCAGGGCATTCTTAGTCATAAAAGTGGCATACGACCAGCTACAAAGGATAGAAAACCGTTTTTAGGAAAACATCCGGAGGAAGAAAGCGTTTATATTTTCAATGGCTTTGGTGCCAAGGGAGTTTCTTTAGTTCCTTACTTCAGTAAAATGATGCTTCGACTTTTAATTGAAGACATTGAACCTGAAAAAGATGTTAACATAAGTCGATTTTTTAATTATATTTAGATTTAAGACTATTATTCGATTCAATGAAGATACAAATACGCTTAGTTTGTTTACTTATTTGCTGGATTGGAGGGCTTACTTCTGCGCAAGCCCAATTTGATCAGGAGCAATTTGGCAAAAACAGGGTTCAGCACCATGAGTTTGAATGGTATTTTTTTTCCTCTAATAACTTTGAAGTATATTATTACGGTGGAGGCAGAGACAATGCCCGCATGGCCATTGATTACCTAGAAAATGAATTTGAGCGAATCACCCAGATGGTGGGCTATGTGGCCTATACCAAACCAAAAATCTTCATCTATAATAGTCAGGAGGAGCTGCTGGAAAGCAATCTCAACCTCAATGAAAATAATTATACCGTCAATGGCGAAACATTTTTCTCCAAATTATTAGCTGAAGCAGCTTATACTGGTGACTGGGCCTCTTTTAAAGAAGAGTTAGTGCATAAAACCATCAAGGTGATTTTGGAAGAAATGCTCTATGGAAGCACCATTGCCGATGCTTTTCAGTCCAATTTAGTAAACAGTTTTCCCGAGTGGTTTATCGACGGAGCCGCATTATATCTCTCCAAGGGTTGGAGTATGGAGATGGATGATTATGTCCGTCATTACCTCAAAGACAATCAAAAGCCAAAACTCTATAAGCTAAATCAAAAGGAAGCCGCTCTGGTGGGCCAGTCCATATGGAATTTTGTGGGGCAGAAATATGGAAAGCGGTATATCTCCAGCATTCTTAACCTCAGCCGAATTAATAGAAATGAAGAAAATAGCATTGCCAATACGCTGGGACTAAGCTTTAAGGGCTTTGAAGAGCAGTGGAGAGAATATTATTCCACTGTAAACGAACCCGTGTTTACTAGCTTCAAAGATCCTGACTATGAGGAGGTCATCGCCAGCACCAAAAAGAATGTCGAAGGAGCTATCAATGATGTCAAGTTTAGCCCCGATGCCAAAAATCTGGCCTATGTGCTGAATAATGGCGGCAAATTTAAGGTGATCGTTAGGGAGCTATCCACAAATAATGAGGTCACTATCTTTAGAGGAGGCTCTGCAAGTGAGGATAGAGAGGCCAATCTGACCAGTCCGGTAATTGCCTGGAGGGATACGCTAAACCTCACCATTGCTACTTATAAGAGAGGTCTTACCACCTTGAGGATGCGAAGTATTGATGGGAGTGCTCAGGATAAAATTTTCTTACGAAATATCACTCAGATCAACTCTCTGAATTTCTCTCCCAACGGGAAAACGATGGTCCTTTCGGCCATGTCTAATGGCAGAACCAACATCTATACCCTTAACTTACGAGGAACCGGCAGACGACTGACCAATGATGTGTTTGATGATATATCACCGGTTTTTGTAAATGATACCACTATCATTTATTCTTCCAATCGCACCGACCTTCCTGATAGTGTGCTCACGCGTACGCCTGACGTAAGGGAGTTGCCGGATTATTTCAACCTTTACAAAATTGATCTTGGAGACAGCATCGTGACCACGCAGCTGACGAATATGAATTCCCGGAATTTTATGCCCAGGCTGATGAACCAGAATTTTGTGCTTCACCTCAGTGACCAAAGTGGTATCGTCAATGTCATGCGATATGGCTTGGGAAGTGAGGTATCCAGCCAGGTTTCAGCTTTTAATACCAGTGTGGAGAGCTTTGACTTTTCTCCTCGAGTAAATAAATGGGCCTATGCTTTCAAAGAGGGAACAGGGTCTATGTTGGTGGTCGAAAACTTCCCTAATTTGGATCAGTTTACTCCCGGCACACCGCGGGTACAATTGAACCAAGCAAAAAAACTAAATGAGAGGCTTGCCGCAAGGAGACTAGACAATGCCCAGGAGGATAAGACCTCCGAGGCTGTTCCTGCGGTCTCTTTACCTAAGAATGATATCAAGCCATTAGACTCCATTCCTCCCACTACCAATTCCACGACAAGCATCAATGTGGACAGGCTAAGGTTTGAGCATCAGGGAGGGATCAATACCAATCAGTATGTATTCGACAGTATTCCTTCGCCACAGTCGCAGGAAAGGCCGCAGAATGCAGGTAGGACTCTCGGCAGAAGTGACGTATTGGAGGCCTATAGAAAGCAAAACCTTCAAAACCCGGTTCGCGGGCCTCAAATGTATAGCCCACAGGTGCAGACCAATAGTCTAAGGACCACCTTTGCAGTGGATCCATTACGAGGCTTTGGTCTTAATATCGAGGGTAAAATGTCCGAATTGCTCAATAACCATGTCTTTGCTGGAGGTATCATGACGCCATTGGACTTCAGATCTGGAAGTGATATTTACTTTGAATATGAATACCTGAAAGGAAGGATAGATATAAGGGCTAGGTTTGACCGCAGGGCCTTGGTGATCGCGGAGGAAACAGAGACTTATCAGCGGTATGTACTTACCAAGACCGAGCTAGGGTTCTCTTATCCATTTTCCGAGCAGTCCCGATTTACTATTGCTCCATTCTTTGCCAAAACGCAGTATTTTAACTTAAATCCTGATTCCTTAATTTATGGAAGTGAGGGAATCGACAACCGTTTTGATGTCAATTATATTGGTGGAAAAGCAGAGCTGGTAGTCGATAAAACCACCCTGCTGGGGCTTCACCAGGAGCAGGGCTTCAAGGGAAAGATTGGCTTTAAGCATTATCAAGGAATAAATGAAGGAGATCGTTCCTTCAGTAATTTCTATTTAGACTTTAGAAACTATCAGAAAGTCCATAAGAATATCACCTTTGCCACCAAGTTATTTATTGGCTCTTTTATGGGAAATAATCCTCAGACGTATATGGTAGGAGGGATGAAAAATTGGTTGTTTAATGAATTCCATGAGCCGCCAGCCAATAGGCCTGAGTCCTCTCCAGTCAGGAATCCGACTGGGGTAGAAAATTCCAATATCTTATTTGCGGAATTTGTAGACCTTCGAGGTTACGATTACGATGAAATCCGCGGCAGGAATGTGGTGACCTTCTCTGCAGAACTTCGGATTCCCTTGTTTTCGTATCTTTCTAGAGGGAATATAGCCTCTAATTTTATCAAGAACTTCCAATTGGTGGGCTTCTATGATGCAGGATCTTCCTGGGATAGTGCCGCCCCGTGGGAGAGGATCAATGATCAAAATACCGAAGTGATCGATACCGAAGGGTCTCCCTTCAATATTACCCTCAACAACTTTAATAACCCTTGGTTACAGAGTTATGGTGCAGGGCTTAGAACGGTGCTTTTAAACTATTATATCAAATTTGACACCGCTTGGCCGATACGAAACTATCAGGTTCAAGACCCTAAGTTTTATGTTACCCTGGGTTATAACTTCTAAAAATTAATCGGAAATCATTAAGTTTGCCTCATGATAAAATCCATGACCGGCTATGGTATAGCCAATTTTGAAAATGAACGCTATATCATTAGCGCCGAAATAAAAACGCTAAACTCCAAATTTCTAGACCTAAACCTAAGAAGCCCAAGGCAGTTTTCTGATCGTGAGATTGAAGTTCGTGCCTTAGTGTCAGATGTATTGGAGCGTGGAAAAGTAAACCTGAATATTGAATTCTCCTCCAAAGATAGTTCTGAATTACCCGTGAGTATCAATCAAGGCCTGTTTGAAACTTACTTTAGCACCTATAAACTGATGGGCTCACAAGTAGGCGTGGAGGAGAGCAATGACATCTTCCGGATGGCCCTGCAGGCACCCAATGTGGTTACCTCTATTTCTGAGAAAAGCGATGATCCTGAGGAATGGGAAATGGTCAAAAAAACCATTGTTGAGGCGGCTAAAAACTGTGATGGTTTCAGAAAAGATGAAGGAGACACACTCTATCATAAGTTCAAGGAAAACCTTCAAATCATACGTGATGGTCTGACAAGCATCCAGGAAGAAGAGCCCAAACGTAAGGAAAGAATAAAAAGTCGGGTGCGCAATAACTTTAAGGAGTGGATGGAGGAAAATTCCTTCGACGAAAATCGTTTTGAGCAGGAGTTGATATATTATTTTGAGAAGTTGGATATTACCGAGGAGATTGTACGATTATCGACTCACCTGGATTACTTCCAGAAGATCATGGATGCGGCAAGCAGCCAAGGTAAGAAGCTGGGATTCATTAGCCAGGAAATAGGAAGAGAGATCAATACGATCGGCTCCAAGGCGAATGATGCTGCTATCCAAAGGCATGTCATCGTAATGAAAGATGAGCTTGAGAAAATCAAAGAGCAAGCTTTAAATATTATTTAAGCATAGCTGTAGGGGAGAAAATACGAAAGATATCATGAAACAATACCATCAATTACTTCAACATATACTAGATACAGGAGTCACCAAAGGGGACCGCACAGGCACTGGCACGACCAGCGTCTTTGGGTACCAGATGAGGTTTGACTTGAAAGAGGGATTTCCATTGGTAACCACCAAAAAGGTTCATCTCAAATCTATAATTTATGAACTGCTGTGGTTTTTGGATGGCGATACCAATATAGAGTATCTCAAAGAAAATAAGGTGCGGATATGGGATGAGTGGGCGGATGAAAATGGTGATCTTGGGCCAGTGTATGGTTATCAGTGGCGCCATTGGCCAGATGGGAAAGGGGGAGAGATAGATCAGATTACTCAGCTCATCGAGCAGATCAAAAAGAATCCTAATTCAAGAAGACATATTATCAGTGCCTGGAATGTGGCCGATGTGGACCATATGGCTTTGCCTCCATGTCATACGATGTTTCAGTTTTATGTGGCCGACGGGAAGCTTTCCTGCCAGCTCTATCAGCGCAGTGCGGATGTATTCTTAGGAGTGCCTTTCAATATCGCTTCCTATGCCTTGCTTACAATGATGATCGCTCAGGTATGTGACCTGGAGCCTGGGGACTTTATACATACTTTCGGTGATGCACATCTTTATACCAATCATATCGACCAAGCAAATCTTCAGCTTTCCAGAGAGTGCCGACCACTTCCTACCATGAAAATTAATCCTAATATTAAGGATATCTTCGGGTTCAAATTTGAAGATTTCGAATTGGTGAATTATGATCCGCATCCCCATATCAAGGCAGCCGTTTCGGTCTGATTCCATACATAATGAATAGCTGTGGACCATCCAGAGATAATAATCAATCTTAAATGACCACTTTATATATAATTCCTGGGCTGATTGATGCCTCAATATTGGCTCGAAGCTGCTAGGAGGTAAAGGCGAAGTAGCCTTTAGGGAGCTATTTTCGATTTTATATTTTAAATATCCTTTCGATCATGGGAATGGGGGTAATAGAAAACTCCCTTCCCATGATTTTTTTGATATAGCTGGTGCCAGTGATATTGGTGGTAAATATTTTATCGGCTTTTAGCAGGTCTTGGGGAGCATAAAGGCCTTCTTTGATATCCAGTCCATTGATTCTGAGGAAGTCTATCAATACTTTCCTTCCCACACCAGCGATACAATTAGCCTTTAGGCTGGGAGTATAAAAGGTGTCTTTTTCCTGCCAGAATATATTGGCGCTGCCCGCCTCGGAAAGATGGCCATCAGGAGTAGTAAGGATCACCTCATCCATTTCCATTTCCTGACGTTCAATATTTGCCATGACATAGGGCAAGGCATTTAGAGTTTTGCATGAAGCCCATGGTGAAGGCCCTATGGTGACGGTCTCACTGATATAGGCCTCCATTTTTGCTTTTGGTCCTAGTGTAATGTCCTGGCAGTGGAGGGTTTCATAGCTGAGATTTTCCTGTGGTGTGTATTTCCCCATTCCAGAACGTACAATATTCCACCGTATGCGCAGCGAAGTATGGATTCCATAATGTGACCTTAGAAAGCGCTCTATTTCAGTAATTTTACTTATGGACTTTGTGTTGAATTTAAGGACTTCCAGCCCATGGTTTATGCGCTGTTGATGTCCGGCGGAAAATCTAATTTCCCCATTCATAAAAATCATGGTTTCGAATAATCCATCGCCGAAATACAGGCCTCTGTTTAGAGGGTTGGTGGCTCCGGGTATGAACGCATTGCTAAGGGGTAGTTTTTCAAATACTGTATTAAAATCGGACATCTACTGTGCGCTATTGGGCAGTTTTGGAAATTGATTACTTATGGTGCTTGAATAATTCTACAAAATAAATCGATTAATATTAATTCTTCTCATTTTAAAATACATATTGCTTTATAATTCCTAACTTATGCTCTGAAACGTGCCTAAGAGGGATTTTGGATGGGGGATCTTGATTTGACCTCTTATAAATCAAATTTAGTATATCCTTTTTAGGATTCAAATCACGAATTCTAGCATTATGATTGAAGAGTAAAACCCAAATATGGCAAGAAAGAGTAGTGTTTTTGATATGATTGGACCGGTTATGATAGGCCCATCTTCTTCGCATACTGCGGGGGTGGTGAGGATAGCGAGGGCTGCTATTCGGGTGTTAGGAGGAGTTCCGGATCAGGCAACCATTACCTTTTATAATTCCTTTGCACGGACCTACGAGGGGCATGGAAGTGATCGAGCGATTATCGGAGGATTATTAGATTTCAAAACAGATGATAAAAGGATAAAAGACTCTCTTAGCTTAGCAGAAGAGGCCGGTTTGGATTATACCTTCAGGTCAGTTGGAAATGCTTCTGTTTATCACCCCAATACGATAAAATTAAATTTGACTAAGGGAGAGCGTAATGTGGAGGTAATTGGCGAGAGTCTAGGTGGAGGCCTGATCAATATCAAGGCATACGATGGATTTATAGCTGATTTTTCCGCTCAGGAGCATACGCTGATTATCAAGGCTGATGATGTCTCTGGGGCCATAGCCTTTATTACAAGTATCCTAGCTCAGGAGCAGGCAAATATTGCCACCATGTCGGTCTCCCGTAAGGGGAAAAGAGATTTAGCCTGCCATGTGATTGAGATGGATTCTGGCTTAAATCCTATTACCATTGCCTATCTAAAAAGCATTAATTGGATACATGAAATTATATATATACCTGACATTGACTTATAGCTATACATTATGAATAAAGGACTTTTTACCTTATTGCTTATCTATATAGGCATTATATTTCAAGTGAATTCGCAAGATATTACTTCCATGACGTTGGAGGAATGCATTCAGATAGGGTTAGAAAATAATCTTGAACTGCAGCGAACCCTGCTCAATCAAACCAATAATGAGACCAGATTAAAGGAGATGAAAATGCAGCGGTATCCCTCATTATCGGTATCGTCTTCTTATCGAGGAAACTGGGGTCGGTCGATTAATCCCGTGACTGATGTGGTTTCTATTCATCAATTTGGTAGTGCAGGTTTCAGTGCAGGCACCAATATGAGTTTATTTGCAGGAGGACAGATATCGAATTCCATCAATCAGGCACAGACAGACTTAAAAGCAGGTGAGCTCGATACTGAAGCAACGCGGAATAATATTAGCTTGAACATAGTCAACCTTTTTGTAAATGTTGTTTTTGCCAAAGAGCAGATAGGTGTGGCTGAAGCTCAAGCTGAAACAACCAGCCAACAATTGGACCGTACTCGAAAATTGGTTGATGCAGGTTCCTTGCCCATGGCGGATCAGTTGGACCTGGAAGCGCAAAATGCGACTAGTGCACTAGACCTTGTTAATGCTATTAATAACTTAAGAATAGCAAAGCTTAACTTATCTCAAGCCATGCAATTGCCTTTTGATGATGATTTTGATGTGTCCGTTCCGGAGCTTGAGGTGGCGGATTTCATGATCAATAGTGAGGATGCAAATGAGATATTCTCTGTGGCAGAAGGTATCATGCCGGAAGTAAAGGCCGCTGCTTTGGGTGCGGAGAGTGCCGAATATGGAGTGAAAATAGCGAAGGGAGCTTTTTATCCATCGATTAGTTTAGGGGCTAATATCGGGACAAATTATGTGCATGATTATTCTTCACCAGCTCCACCTTTCTGGAATGAATTTACAGGAAACCATTCGGAAGGGGCAGGGATTAATATGAGTATTCCTATCTTTAGCAATGGAAGGAATACGGCTAACCTACAGCGAGCAAGAGTGCAACAGTATATAAGTGAAATAGCCCAACAGGAAGTGAAAAACCAGTTGAGACAGGATATCGAAACTGCCTATACCAATGCTATTGCTTCTAAGCAGTCTTATGAGTCTTCGACCATCAGGGTCACCTCATTAGAAGAGTCATTCAGAATGGCGCAGAAGAGATTTGAAATTGGGGTGATCAATGCAGTTGACTTCCAAATTGCACAAAATAACCTTTTCAGTGCCCAGGCAGACCTGCTGCAAGCAAAATACGAATACATTTTCCGAGTTAAAGTACTCGACTTTTATCTAGGCAACCCCTTAACCCTATAATGGACAATATCATGGCTACGAAAAAATCAAATAAATTAATATATATTCTCCTGGGAGTTGTAGGTGCGCTTGTCGTCCTAATCGTCATCGGTAAAGCTACAGGATTAGTTGGGGGCGCTCCCGAAACTGAGGTGGAAATAAAATCTGCTAGCAAGAAAACTATAGTAGAGAAGGTAAGTGCCTCAGGTGTCATAGAGCCTCAAATAGAAATTAAACTCAGTCCTGATGTGGCAGGGGAAATCATTGAACTTAATGTCCAAGAAGGAGATTCTGTGCAGAAAGATGACCTTTTGGTGAAAATCCGACCTGACAACTTCATCTCTGCATTGGACAGAATGAAGGCAAATTATAATCAGCAAAAAGCGAACTTGGCGCAAGCTATTGCCAACCTAAAACGCTCCGAGGCCCAGTTTGATAGATCTAAGCTAGAATTTACCAGAAATGAAAGCTTATATGACTCTAAAGTAATATCGGATGCTGAATATGAGCAGGCTAGAGCCGATTATATCTCAGCCGAAAATGACCTTAAAGCTTCCCAGCAATCTGTGCAAGCTGCTGAATATGTGGTGAAAAGCTCCCAAGCATCAGTGGATGAGGCCAATGAAAACCTCCGTCTTACCAATGTTTTTGCCCCAGCAGGCGGCATTGTTTCTAAATTATTGGTGGAACAAGGAGAAAGAGTGGTAGGAACTCAGCAAATGGCGGGTACCGAAATGTTGAGAATTGCAGATTTAAATAAAATGGAGGTCCGTGTAGATGTCAATGAAAATGATATCGTAAGGCTATCCATTGGCGACACCACTATTATCGAGGTGGATGCCTATTCCCATACCGGCAAAAAATTCACTGGTGTCGTGACCTCCATTGCCAACTCCGCCAATGAAAAAGCAAGCCAGGATGCCGTAACCGAATTTGAAGTGAAAATCCGAGTGGTCAATGAATCGTACAGGGATTTGATTACTAAAGAAAATAAGTACCCCTTCCGCCCTGGCATGACCGCTTCTGTGGAGATCATTACCGAAAAGAAAGAAAATATCCTTTCTGTTCCCCTAGCTTCTGTGACCACTCGTGAAGAAGTCCGTGTGGATACCACCAATCTGGATAGTGACTTGCAAGAACTGGTCTATGTGCTCGATGGAAATGTTGCTAAACAAAAAAAGGTAAAAACGGGAATCTCTGATTTTGAAAATATAGAAATTATTGAAGGACTCTCAGAAGGTGAAGAGATCATTGCTGGCCCTTATTTCGTCGTAAGCAAAGGTCTCAAAGAAGGGGATTTGGTAAAGAAAGCTGAAACTGAAAAATAAAAATCCTCAGATAATAGCAACTTAAAATTGATTTCTACTTCCAATTCTCTTGGGTTTCTAAACCAAGGTAAGACTGGAAATAGGGCTTAAGTTTTAGAACTAAAAAAAAGCGCTCTGCACCATTCATCTGCAGAGCGCTTTTTTTACTCCTTATTTTAGGCTTACCAAAGTGGTGGAGACTAAATCCTCGGCTGAGATTTTTTCTGAAATCAGCCCCAAGTCAAATAGGGTATCGACGGTATTGCTAAGAGACTCACGCGATACTTCAGAGGATTCTGCCCATTGGGTCTGTAGCAGCCAAGCTTCTATATCTGCTTGCTGTATTTGGTACTGCTCACTCAATAGGCTAGAAAGTTCTGGTAGGGAGGAGATTGCTTTTGACTCCTTATAGAGTTCTTTGAGGACCATTTGGAGTACCTCCGGCTGTTCATTCACCAGCTTTTGCTGCGCTATTATTGCGAAGCAAGGCCAGGGCGTAGGAATCTCTCCAACTCTTCGGAAATGACCCTGATCAACTAATGGCTTGGTGGTATATTTTTCCCATAGGAAAGCCTTAGCCTCTTGGTCTTTGAAGGAGTCCAAGGCTCCATCCATATTCCCGACCACTTCAAACTTTAATTCCTGACCTTCCCAATTGTGTTTTTGCGCAAGCACAAAAGCCATTAAATGTGATCCTGATCCATATCGGCTAATCAAAAATGGCTTGCCCCTTAAGTCCTCTACCGTCTGTACTGCAGACTGAGCAGGCACATGGATCCCCCATGTCAATGGAGACCTTACATGGTAACCTATCATCAGCCCTGGGTTACCCTCAATTTTATCTTTTATATAACTTTCGGTCAGGATAATCGCTATATCAGCCTCATCTTCTCTAAGCGCCTTATTCATGGCGCCGGAGCCTCTAGATTCATTTGTCCACTCCAGTTCGTAGCCTGGGATAGCTTGTTTTTCTACCAAGCGAATCCAGGGGTAATTGAAGTGTTCAGGAACTCCTATAATGCGGATTTTTTTCATGACCTAAAGATACAGAGTATATATAAATCATTCCAAAGTTTATAGGGCTACTTCTTAAGATTACCTGGCCTTTCTCTATAACAATACCATCATAATCACAGCTCCCAGGCGAAAATATGCCTATCAGCCGCATCATGGATGGTCATTGTTAAGTTAATCCTGATTACCAGGCTTCCTTTATCACCCTTAATCCAGCCCCAGCTAAATAGTTCAGCGGGAGCATACACTTATAAAAATCTTATTGGTAATTATTACTCCTTAAAAATTAATAGGGAAAATTAGATAATTGAATAAGCTGATTTTAAAGGGCTTACTATTTAGTTGATTTACAAATAGTTACTTCTTGATTTCGTAAATACACAGTTTATATTGCTCAATAATAAGGTTTTATAAATGAGTTTGCTGACTTTAAACCATAAATAAAATGACCAGTTTAAGAATAGAATTACTATTTTAGTAATTTGGAAGTATAATATAATGGCATGGAGTTCACTCTCAGTAGTTTTTCTTTATCACTGTTAATATTTGCTGTAGTTCTCCTGTTACTAGCGGCCATGCTTTTTAGTAGGTTTAGTAAGGAAGTACGGTGGTTTGGTGGAATGATGATATCAGTGGCCGTATGGTCAGCGTGTCAGGGTATCATTGTGGGAATGAGTGACTTAGAGGCCGTGATGTTTGTCCTCAATATAGAATATTTGGGGATAGTGACGGTTCCGGTCTTCTGGCTATTATTTACCCTGAGATTTGTTGGTAAAGATCAGTGGCTGACCAGGAAATGGATTGTGGTACAGTTTATTTTTCCGGTAATCAGCCTGGCCATGGTCTGGACTAATTCGCTCCACCATCTGCATTATCAGGATGCACATATCTATGAGTTTAATGGGGTTTATGGCTTACTAACCGCCAAGGGGCCTTGGTATATTATTCATACCACATACTTTTATCTGTCCATGGGACTAGGGGTCTTCCTGCTGTTTCGGCGATTTCGGACTACCGAAGGAATGTATAAGAAACAAACCTTTATTATTTTGCTGGGAACCCTCGTACCATGGATTGCAAATATTTTGGTAGTATTCCAGGTGGGCCCTTTCAATAGCCTGGATCCCACGCCACATGCTTTTATGATCGCCTGTGTTATTATTATTTTCGGTTTTTATGAATTACGACTTTTTGACTTGAGGCCCATAGCTCGGAATAAGGTGGTCGATTCCATGAAGAATGGGATGTTGGTGCTCGACCGATTCAATAGGGTGGTCGATATTAATCCCTATATGCTAAACATAGTGGGGAAATCCTCCGGTCAGGTGACAGGTTTTAATTTCTCCAAATTAGGCCTGGACTCCACCAGTTGGGTGGAAATGGTAAGTACCGACAAAGAGATGAATTGTGAGTTGGAGGTGGTTGTAGGAGGTAAAAACATGGTTTTTGAGGCAACTTGTAAGCTCTTCGATGAGGGAAAACATCCTTATGAAGGTAGGTTAATTCTTATGAAGGATATTACCCAGTACAGGAAGGATCAAAATAGACTTGAGAAACAAGCTTCGGAATTGAAGAATCTAAATTTAACTAAGGACAGGTTACTTTCCATTCTTTCTCATGACCTCAAAAATCCCCTTGGCTCACTTACTCAGTTTTTGGATATGGTCCAGTCTGGGTGGGTCTCTGATCAGGAATTCAGAAATATGTTGCCGGAATTCTCTCAGAATATCAAGCATGTATCCGGCTTCATCGAAAACCTCCTGGAATGGGCAAAATCACAAATTTCCGGAGAGCATATGAGCTGCGTGGAATTTAATATAGGAGGAGAAATTGAGAAAGTAATTTCCTTGTTTGGGACTTCTATCGAAAAGAAAAAGGTGAGCGTCAGCTTCCATTCACCAGGAAAAACCCTGGTATATGCCGACCAGAATATGATCCAATTGGTCATTCGCAATTTACTAAGCAATGCTATAAAATTCTGTGAGCAGGATGGGGAAATAGAATTCTACCTTAGTGATCATCAAGACAACGTGGAAGTAATTGTAAAAGATTCAGGAGTAGGGATTCCCCAAGAAAATCTTAAAAAAATCTTTTCGAGTGAATCCTTCACCACTTTTGGGACGAATAAGGAAAAGGGAACTGGCCTGGGCTTGATGCTAAGCCGAGATTTTGTCCTCAAAAATAGAGGTGAAATTTGGGTGGATAGTACCGTGGGCAAAGGAAGTTCATTCCATTTCACCCTTCCCAAATCAGCCCCGATTAATCCTCAGCCAGATCCCAATACTCAAAAAGAAGTTTCGAAAAATTAAAGTACCTTCCAACTTGACCTATCTATTGATTTCGATGTGAATCCTTTCGAAACTAGTCTAGTGTTTCTTTGATGAGGGGGAAGTGAGAAGTCCTGAGTGAGGAAAGGCTAGGATATGGAACTTGTAAGAAAAGCAAAATTGACCTATCAAAAATCCATGAAAATTAGTTTCCGGACTTCCAATAGGCCAATAAATATTTTTAAATAGCTATAATTTTCACTTTTCGAGAGTATCAATAGAAACGACTACATCATCCTTATCCTCTACCCAAAAGGTAAATCCAGCTGCAATAATAAATAATACACCAGCGGTGGCAATGGCATACATCGCCTGACCCCCATAGAGATTTTTTACGATAGCGCCACCAATAAAGCCATTGAGAATCTGAGGTGCCGTAATGAAGAAATTGAAGATACCCATATATACGCCCATTTTGTGGGGAGGAATGGATCCTGCCAGAATAGCGTAAGGCATGGCTAAGATACTTGCCCAGGCTATGCCCACCCCAATCATGGATAAGTTAAGCATCCATTTCATCTCGGGGCTGTTCACCCACAGCATGGAGATAAGGCCAAGCCCTCCTGCGATCAGACAAATGGCATGAGTAGATTTTCTACCTATTTTGGCCGCAATAACTGGTAGGGCCATCGCAAATACTGCCGATACAAGATTATAGACCCCGAAGATCACACCTACATAGTTTCCTGCCTCATTGAATTCAATACTGGCACTATCCGTAGCTGGGAGTCCCCATACATGCTGGGCCAGAGCAGGGGTGGTAAATACCCACATGGAGAATAAGGCAAACCAGGAAAAAAACTGCACCGCTCCAAGTTGCTTCATGGCTTTCGGCATTTGGACGAAGTCCTTAAATATATTGGAAAGCCCTTCTTTTTGGAGGGAAGAGGAGGAGGCATTTGCTTCGATTTCTTCTGGTGGATATTCGCTTGTCCTCAGTACGGTCCACAGAATGGACACAACCAGAATGGTGGCACCAATCATAAAGGCCCAAATGACATTTTGAGGCACTGTGCCCTGCTCCGCGATGGTGGATAATCCCACCCATTCTGTCAATACATAAGGCAACCAAGAACCTATCACTGCTCCCAGACCTATCAGCAGAGTCTGAACCGCAAAGCCTAAGGTGCGTTGGTCAGTGGGGAGATTATCTGCCACCAATGCTCTAAAAGGCTCCATCGCCACATTAAATGAAGCATCCATAATCATTAGAAAACCAGCTCCTACCCATAAAGCAGGCAGGAAAGCTACGAAGAGGGAGGCGTTGGGCATTAGCATCAAGCCAATGGCTGCAAGGATGGCACCAGCTAGGAAATAGGGCCTTCTTCGCCCTAGTTTGGTCCAGGTGCGATCACTATAATGACCGATGATTGGCTGAATTATCATGCCGGTAATGGGAGCTACTAGCCAAAACAAGGATAAATGCTCCACATCAGCACCGAAAGTTTGGAGAATTCGGCTTGCATTGGCATTTTGAAGGGCAAATCCCATTTGGATTCCTAGAAATCCGAAACTCATATTCCAGATTTGCCAAAAGCTCAGTTTCTTCTTTTCTATTTTGGGTTGCATTATTTTTTTTTGGGTTAAAAAAAGCCCTCTCATCCATGAGGACGAGAGGAAGCTGTTAGGGAATTATTAATCTAGTTAAATTTCACGGTAAAGGCTTCCTTACTATTTGGAATCCGCAAAGTGGATTTATTTCCGCAGGTATAATAAGGCAAGCTATTATCAGGCAAAGGATCAAAATCTGAGATTTTATCCAGGAATGCTATTTCTTTCTGACTTATATTAATAGCGCTATCTTCCACCGAAGCCTCCGAGATGTCAAATCCATGGAAAATCAATTCGATTTCCTCAAATTTACTTGAGAAGCTTCCTTCCACTTTTTCAAAATGCACAAAGGATTGCTTGCTGTCCAAATGGATTTTCCTTTGGAAATAATCCCCATTCTGATAGCCAAGGCTATTTCCATCATCTTCATAATAATGGAAAGTACCAGTGGTTTCGCCTGCAAAGAGATGTAAAGAAAGAGTGCTTTCTGGAGTCTCCCCCGTATGAGCTATGGCAGATTGCATAGGGATGATGCTTCCACCTTTGACCATTACTGGAAGGTAGTTTATGGGGCAATCCAAATACACCTCCTGATTTCCAGCATAGGCCTCACCAGTAAATAGATGATACCAATTGCCCTCAGGAAGGTAGGCCTTGGTGATATTCTTGGTGCTTTCCACGGGAATGACCAATAATGATTCCCCAAACAGGTATTGATTTTCGAATCTTCCATCAAAGACCTTATGGTCGAAAGGGAAATCCACCACCAAACTTTTTACAATTGGCAGGCCGGTAAGCGAACTTTGCCTAAATGCCGCATAGATAAATGGCAATAGACGGTATCTTAATTTCATATAGGTTTTGGCGATTTCTTCCACCTCTTCCCCAAATGCCCATGGTTCGGCATCATTGCTATTGATCATCGAATGTGCTCTGAATAGAGGCGAGAAGGTGGCTATACTCATCCATCGCGCAAAGAGCGATTTGCTAGCTTCCCCACAAAACCCTCCAACATCATAGCCCGCAAAAGGTACTCCGCTGATGCCAAGACTATTGACCAGGCGAATCCCAGCCAGCATATGCTCCTCACTGGAGACATTGTCGCCGGTCCAGGCGGCTGCGTGCCGCTGAATGCCTGCAAATCCCGCTCGGGTCAGGACAAATGGCCGCTGCTGCCCTTGATGCTTTGCGCCCTCCTGTGCCGCTCGGGCCATCTGCATGCCATAGATATTTCTGGCTTTTCGATGACTTACCTGCTCGCCTTCATAGTCAAAATTTATAAGATTGGGGGTGTGCTGACCCCATGAGGCCGGCTCATTCATGTCGGTCCAAAATCCATCTACGCCCAGATCGGTATAATAGGCCATCTTCTCAGCCCACCATATGCGGGTTTTCTCTGCGGTGAAATCAGGAAAAGCACACCATCCAGGCCATACCTGGCCCTCATAGATTTCTCCGTCGGGATATTTTACGAAGAGATTTTGCGCTTCCCCTTCCTGGTAGGGCTCGTATGTTTTCTCCACCTTAATGCCTGGATCCATTATGACTACCACCCTGAAGCCCTTGGCTTTTAGGTGCTGGATTAGCGATTTTGGATCGGGAAAATTCTTTTTGTCAAAGGTGAATACCTTATAATTTTCCATATGATGGATATCCAGATAGATGACGTCAGCTGGCATATCCTTGTCACGGAAGGTTTGTGCTAATGTCTTTACCTCAGACTCTGGATAGTAGGAATACCTGCATTGCTGATAGCCCAATGACCATAGTGGAGGCATCTCCATCGTTCCCGTGAGATGGGAATAAGCAGAGATGATTTTGCTAATCGTGTCATCATGGATGAAATAATAATCCATATCTCCATCATCCGCCGAAAAATAAGAAAAACGCCTATTGGACGCCCCAAAGTTAAAGACGGACTTATATGTATTGTCCATGAAAATCCCGTAAGCCTTCTGATGATGAATGCCCATATAAAATGGAATGGACATATATAAGGGATCATCAGAGGTGCCGTAGGCAAAATAATCGGTGTTCCAATTGGTGAATGCCTGGCCAGCACGGTTGAGGCCGCCGGTCTTCTCCCCAAGGCCTATGAATTTTTCGCCGTCTTGAAGTTTTTTATAATTGGTGACCTCTGTGCCCAGCCATGAGATGCCAAAGGAAGGATCATCCTCATTAAGGACATTCCCATCATGGTCCATAAACTTAATGGCCCATTGATTTAAATTTAAAACCAGAATTATTTTCCCGGTTTTAATTACCAGTTGCTGATTTATTTCCTCTAAGGAGTGAATGCAGGCTTGCTCTTCGGCGATTACACTGTAGGGGTTTGGGCTGAACTCATCCATACGGCTCATGCGCACTCGAATGGTGCTATCGGCATAGGTGGATATTTCGAAATTCCCTAATTCAGTTTTCCCCTTAATTCCGAAGGAAGTTTTGCTCCAGGAGAGGACCTTTCCGGCAGTTCTATTTTGCGTATGATTTACTGGGTTGGATACAGTAGTCATTTGGGTTGAGTTTATAGTGTGTTCAAAATGCATAAATTTAGCTGCCCTCCCTGCCAGTGCCGATAGGCAGGCTGAGGTAGGATCAAAGAGAGGGGCAAGCACCTGTAATGTGTTTGGCTGGTGACGGACAGCTTGCATAATGACAGGTAATATGCAGCTAATTTATAAAGGAAATCCTAAGTAAAAAATTATGAAGAAGGGGATAATCCCTCTATATGACCACTATAAGCCCTAAATCATCATCTGAGCGCTTGTTCAATCGTGTGCATAGAAATATCAATAAATTTCAAAATTCTACTATTTTTTCATTATTCTTCTGGCTCAGCCATTGAGCAGCTACCGGACACGTGGCAAACACCCGAGCAGAAATGCTTGCGATATAGCCAACGGAAAAGCTGGTTTCCACCAGATAGTGCAAATAAGTAATAGCAGTATTAGGTAGAAAGTGGATTGGTGCTAGTCGAAAAAGTCTAATTATACCATCGCCTAAAAATGGTATAGGGTTCTTATGAGTTTTTGAGCGATGACTTTCGGACAATTAACCCTGTGTCAAGGACCTCAGTTTTGGCTTGGAAAGCTTCTGAGCTTTGGCTATCTATCATCTGCAGGAGCAGTTGAGCAGCCTTTTCGCCCATCTCAAAGCCAGGTTGTGATACCGAGGATAGGGGAGGCTCGATCATGGAAGAGAATTGCCAGTTGCTAAAACCCACAGCCCCAAATTCCTTAGGTAGTTTCAAGCCTAGTTTTTTGGCGGCCATCATGGCGCCCGCAGCCGCCACATCGTTGGAGGCAAATACGGCATCGGGTCTTTCCTCAGCGGCGAGGATAGGCTCCGTAAGCCGCTGGCTTTCCTCGGAGGTGCCTAGAGGGCAGGGGATGATCCATTTTTCTCTGATGGGTAGGCCTGCTTCCTCCAATGCCTTAATATATCCTTTTTTACGTTCTTTGCTGATGGTGAGGTTTTCAGGGCCCGCGAGATGCATGATATTTCGATAGCCTTGCTCTATAAGGTGCGTGGTAGCTTGATAAGCGCCACTAAAGTCATTTACCACCACATTCACAGTATCTGCCAGAGCCGGTAAGCGGTCAAAGAAAACGATAGGATAATTATAGTCCATCAGATCCTTGAAATGGCTGAAGTCGGTGGTGTCCTTGGAGAAGCTCACCAGGAGCCCATCGATCTGATTACGCATCATGGTATCTATAGCTGCCTTTTCGCGTTCCTCACTTTCGTTGGTCTGCAAGAGGATGACATTATAGTTATGAGCATAAGCGACCTCCTCTATTCCACTGATGACGGTGCTGAAGAAGAAGTGAACCACCTCAGGAATAATCACCCCAATGGTGAGTGACTTGCTTTTTCGCAGACTTAAAGCCACCGCATTGGGTCGGTAATTAAGCTTTTTTGCTAGTTCCTTGACCTTAGCTTTGGTTTCATCACTGATCCCTGGATAATCTTTTAGTGCCCGAGATACAGTAGAAGATGATATGTTCAACTCTCTGGCAATATCCTTAATGGTGGCTTGTCCGAACTTCATGCTTATTATACTTTTCTAAGAAACTAATATACTATTTAACATTTATAATCAAATAATACCTGAGAGAGCCTTTGGAGGCGATTAGTTCGCATTTGTTCAAAATTGAATTTTTTAGTGAAAATATATTTTATGCTATGAACACGTTTGCGGTGACGTTTGCATACTATTTTCCAAATTATTTTAGGACTAATAATTTGCTCATACGGCCTGCATTGCCTAATATTTGAGAACAATTCAGGAAAACACCTCTAAGTGATTCATTCACCTATCTGGAGCGATTACTGGAATGTTACCTGTAAATGGTAATATTTTAATATTTAATTTACTAGGTAAAAATTAACAATTAATCCAAAAACAAACCATTATGCGAAAGATTTATACCGTATTTAAGGTAACGGTGATGTGTCTGGCGCTCCTTGCCGGACATCGTATTTACGCACAAGCTCCCTCAGTGAGCGGAACGGTAACAGACACCGACTCAGGTGATCCTTTACCCTTTGTGAATGTCCTGATTAAAGGGACTACAAAAGGCACCACTACAGATTTTGACGGAAAGTACACTATTAATGCAAATTCCTCCGAGGATATCCTGGTGTTTTCATTTATTGGTTATAACCCCAAATCAGTGGTGGTGGGTAATCAATCCATTATTAATGTGTCCTTAGAAAGCGATACCAAGCAATTGGATGAGGTAGTTGTGGTAGGTTATGGTACGCAGAGAAAAGCTGATTTGACGGGATCAGTAGGCTCTGTTGACCGAGATGACTTCAACGTAGGTCAGGTAACCAACCCTGAGCAACTGATCGCCGGTAAGGTGGCAGGTGTTCAGGTAACTCCCAATGGAGGTGCACCCGGATCCGGAGGTAGGATCAGGATCCGTGGTGGCGCATCTCTGAATGCTTCCAATGACCCCTTGATAGTGATTGATGGCGTACCCTTGGATAATTCCAAAACATCTGGCACGGCCAACCCATTGAATTTTCTGAATCCAAATGACATCGAGACCTTTGACATCTTGAAGGATGCTTCTGCCACCGCCATATATGGCTCCAGAGCTTCCAACGGGGTGGTGCTGATCACCACCCGAAAAGGTAAAGAAGGTCAAGCCATGAAGGTGAATGTAAGTTCTCTTATGTCTGTATCTTCGGTGACCAAGAAAGTGGATATGCTCAATGCCGACCAGTTTAAGGAAATCGTGGACGCCCAGGCAATACCTGCTCAGGCGGCACTTATCGGAACGGATGCTACCGACTGGCAGAGTGAAATCTATCAGACTGCGCTAAGCTATGATAATAACGTGTCGATTTCGGGTGCTCATAAGGCCCTTCCTTACCGCTTATCTGTTGGCTACCTGAACCAAGACGGGGTGCTCAAAACTGATAACCTGCAGAGAACCTCTGGAAGTCTTAGCCTAAACCCTAATTTATTCCAGGATAAACTCCATGTCAACTTTAATGTAAAGGGAGTCATCACCAAAAGTAGATTTGCAAATCAGGACGCCATCGGTGCTGCAGCGGCATTTGACCCGACTCAGCCTGTATATGATACCGAAGGTATCGGTGGATACTGGGAGTGGCTGAATACTGATGGGACTCCACAGACCCTAGCACCTAGAAATCCTATGGGACTGATCATGGCCAAGGATGATAGAGGAGAAGTAAAACGAAGCATCGGTAACCTGCAGTTGGATTATGAACTTCCTTTTTTGGAGGGCCTGAAGGCCAATCTAAATCTAGGCTACGATGTGAGCTCTAGTAATGGCAGAACGATAATTGACGCCAACTCTGCTTCCGGATATTATGAAGGCGGAAGTGTCGCTCCTTATGAGCAAAGCAAAAGAAATCTACTGGCCGACTTCTACCTTAACTATGTCAAGGAATATAAGGATAGCAGGTTGAGCCTACTGGTGGGCTATTCAGCGCAGGATTTCTTAACCCGAAATCCCACCTTTGCAAGGTTAAATATAGAAGGTGATACCCTGGCCGCAGCAGGCGTGGTAAGTCGCCCTCAGTATCGATTGATCTCCTACTTCGGTAGAGCCAATTATACCCTGAAAGATAAATACCTATTTACCGCCACCATTCGTGCGGATGGTTCCTCCCGATTTGCTCCGGACAACCGCTGGGGGGTATTCCCTTCCTTGGCTGCAGCATGGAGAATCAGCGAAGAAGACTTCCTCAAGGCTAATGACTTCCTTACCGATCTGAAATTACGATTGGGTTACGGGGTGACTGGGCAGCAGGATATTGGCTCATATTTCCCCTATCTGCCTAGGTATATTACCAGTGACAATGCTACCCGATACAGCCTCGGCGTTACATATTATAACACACTCAGACCTGAGGGTTATGATGAGAATATCAAATGGGAAGAAACGACTACCTATAACGTGGGGATCGATTATGAATTTCTCGATGGCAAGCTTTACGGTACTTTTGATTACTATTATAAGAAGACCGATGACCTCTTAGCCGTGATCCCTGTTCCGGCTGGAACCAACCTGACTAATCAGCTTTTTACCAACGTGGGAAGCATAGAAAATCAAGGGTTAGAGATAGGTTTGACATTTAATGTGATCAAAACGACTGATTTCAACTGGGATATTGGTGGAAACTATACAAATAGCAGAAACACCATCACCAGCCTCAGCAATGTAGAAGAAGACGGCGTAGGTATACTCGTGGGTGGCATCAGCGGAGGTACAGGAAATACCATCCAAGTGCATACTGTAGGCTACCAGCCAAATTCCTTCTACGTGTATGAGCAAGTATATGGAGAGAATGGAGTTCCTATCGAAGGGGTGTATGTGGATCAGAATGAAGATGGTATCATCAATGAGCAGGATCGAGTGAGAAATGGCTTCCCGGATGCTCGCCATTATTTCGGATTCAACAGTAGCATGCGGTATAAAAACTGGAACTTTGGATTTGTCCTTAGAGGCAATGCAGGCAATAAAGCATATAATAATGTGTCCTCCTCCAAAGCCGCCTATCAGGGCTTGAAATTTCCTGGTTACCTGAATAATCTTCCTTCTGATATCCTGACCACCAACTTCCAGAATTACCAGTTGAGATCTGACTATTATATTCAGGATGCCTCATTTGTGAGAATGGAAAATATTTCCGTAGGATATGATTTTGGGAATCTATTTGATTCCAAGATTCGTCTCAGTGCAAGTGCGACGGTACAGAATGTATTTGTGATCACCAATTATGAAGGGGTAAGCCCTGAAATAGCACCAGGAACTGATGATGCCACTGGTGGCGGGATCGATAATAACTTCTATCCATTGCCACGAATATTCTCCTTTGGTCTCAATTTTGGATTTTAATCTAACCCTCAATAGCAATGAAAACGAATTGGATATATAAAATAACCATGATGCTGGGGCTAGTGAGCGCGGTATCATGTACCAATCTGGACTTAGAACCTTATAATGAGGTGACCTCGATCCAGGTATATGAAGATTTTGACAATTATAAATCAGTATTGGCGAAGCTCTATGCGGGTCTTGCGGTAAGTGGCCAGCAAGGTCCAGCAGGAAAGCCGGATATCTCAGGCCTTGATGAAGGTGCTTCCACCTATATTCGGGCCCTGTGGAAGCTGCAGGAATTGCCTACCGATGAGGCCATCATCACTTGGAATGACGAGGGACTTCCCCGACTCAATACCTCCGAATGGACCTCAGACAATAGCTTTATTGCCGCGATGTATTACCGTATATTCTACCAGATATCCTTGGCAAACGAATATATCCGCGAAACCAGCGATAGCAATATGGCCTCCCGGGGAATCTCCGAAGCAGATCAGCAGACCGGAAGAATATTCCGGGCAGAAGCTAGGTTCCTTCGGGCCTTGAGTTATTACCACGCCTTGGATATGTATGGCAATGTGCCATTTGTGACTGAGGAGGATGGTGTAGGTGCTTATTTCCCTGAGCAAACTGATCGTTCTTCATTATTTGCCTACATCGAAAGTGAGCTGATTGATATTATCCCTACGCTTATAGATGCCAGACAAAATGAATATGCTCGTGCTGATAAGGCTGCAGCATGGATGCTGCTGGCGAAACTCTACCTGAATGCCGAAGTGTATATAGGTGAAGACCGCTACACAGATGCCCTGACCTATATCAATCAAATCCTTGCAAGTGGATTTATGCTTGAGGGCAACTATAATCATTTGTTTTTGGCAGATAATCACCTTTCTGAGGAATTGATTTTCTCTGTGGCTTTTGATGGGGTAAATACGACCACTTACGGTGGCACTACCTTCTTGGTGAATGCTGCGGTGGGCGGCACCATGAATAGAGAGGAATTTGGTATCCCCGGTGGATGGCAGGGATTACGTACTCGTCCAGAGATCGTGGCCCTATACCCCGGTACCGATGGTACTCCAGATGCCAGAGGATCTTTCCATACGGAGGATCAGACTTTGGATATTGAGAATATCAGCATCTTCCAGGAGGGATATGCCGTGAAGAAATATAAAAATGTCACCCGAGATGGCCAGAGAGGCTCTAGCCCAGGGACGGATATCGTGGATACTGATTTCCCGATGTTCCGTCTGGCAGATGTGTACCTGATGTATGCAGAGGCGGTGCTAAGAGGCGCTACAGGCGGGAGCCAGGCCCAGGCACTCGGATATATCAATGAATTGCGCCAAAGAGCCTATGGGAATGCCACTGGCAATATCGCCGCTGCTGATCTCAACCTAGACTTTATCCTAGATGAGAGAGCCCGTGAACTGAAGTGGGAGGCGCAGCGAAGAACAGACCTGATCAGATTTGGCAAATTCACTGGTGAAGAATACCTGTGGCAGTGGAAAGGCGGAGTTTATGAAGGTAGAAAAGTGGAGTCTTTCAGAAGACTTTATCCTCTGCCAACTGCTGACTTGACTGCTAATCCTAACCTGAAGCAGAATGATGGTTATTAATCCCAAAATGACATTGATGATGAAACTCACTATAAAAAATATCTTCCTCCTGTGCTGCCTGGCTTTTGCTGGTGCATGTACAGATGACCTGGACCCTGTGATCAAGTCAGATCCCACTGCGCCCGTGCTAAATTCCCCTGCCTCAGGTACGAGTATAGTACTTACCGCCGAGGCGGAAATGCAAGAGCTGGTATTTGCCTATGACAAGGCCGATTATGGATTTTCCGCTGCCGCTCTTTATACTGTGGAAATGGATCTGCCGGGAAATAGCTTTGCAGAGCCTGTGGAACTAGCGACTTCCTCTACGGATGAGGTGTTGATTACCTATGGACAGCTAAACCAAAAACTACTTGCCAAAGGCTTAGCTACCGATCAGGCCCAGGACGTGGAGGTAAGGATCAAGTCCGTGATCAACGCTAATGTAGCCACCGAGTATTCGGAGGTAATCACCATGAGTCTGACCCCTTATGAGGTGGCGCTGGAATACCCACGACTCTACCTGCCTGGTGAATATCAAGGATGGAAACCAGAGAATGAAAATACCATAATCTATTCCATAAAATCAGATAATATCTATGCAGGTTATGTTCATATCCTTGGTGGATCCGGAGAATTCAAAATTAACGAAGGGCCTAATTGGGACGTGAACTATGGGGATGATGGGGCCGATGGAACCATGGAATCCGGTGGCGCCAATATCAAAGCCACTGGCGTGGGAACCTTCCTGCTGACCGTAAACCTCAATGCAAAAACCTATACCATGGGTGCTCCGCTATACTGGGGAATCATCGGAGATGCTACTCCAGGTTCTTGGGATGCATCCACTCCTATGGAGTTTAATGCAGATGAAAACGTTCTTACCCTGACTACAGACCTTAAGGTAGGAGCCTTGAAGTTCCGTGCAAATGACGCTTGGGACAATAACTTCGGCGACTCTGACCTCGATGGGGTTCTGGAAGCTGGTGGTGATAATATTCCTGTCGAAGAAGCTGGAAACTATACCATTATCATGGACTTCAGAGTGCCAGGTCAGACGACGTACTCTTTGGAGAAAAATTAATTGGCTAGGTTAAAACTTCAATCCCCCGGAGCTATTTGGGCACGGGGGATTTCTTTAACAGATGCATCATGAGGGCTCTATTCGGTTTCTGTCTATTGTTTTGGGCTTGCTTAGCCTCCTTCTCCTTGATGGGGCAGGTGACGACTATCCCGGCATTTCCAGAGGCCAGCCAGGAGCTCCGAATCAGATATGATGCCTCAGCCGGTAATACGGGTTTGGTGGATGCCGACCAGGTGTATATCCATCTTGGTGCGGTCACCGAAGGAGCCAGTTCCACCGCTTGGGATATAGTACCCTTCCAGTGGGGAACCATGGATCCCGAGGCGCAGATGACCAAGGTGGAAGGTGAAGCTCAGGTATGGGAATTTGTCCTGACACCTAGTGATTTCTTTGCTCTGCCTGCCGGCAAGACAGTGTATCGTCTTGGTATGGTATTTCGCAATGGCGATGGGACCAAGGAAGGGAAGTCCAGCTCCAATGGAGACTTCTTTGTAAATCTGGCCCAAGGCTTTGAGCTGAGGCTGAATACAGTGGGCAATAGGCCCGCGATGATAGAGGTGGGAGAGACCATAGAGCTGGAAGTACTAAGCTCCAAAACTGCCTCCATAAGCCTGAAGGCCAATGCTGTGGAACTCGCTTCAGTTCCTTCAGGTACTGTGCTGAGCTATAGCTATCTCGCTCAATCGCCTGGATTAGTGTCATTTGAGGCTACCGCCCAGGCGGGGGAGCAGTCCGCGAACACTCAGCTGGAGCTGCAGGTATATGATAAATCCGCTGTACTTGCTTTGCCCGAAGGGCGAAAAAAAGGCATTAATTACCTTAATAGTAGCACAGTAAGCTTGGTCCTGGAAGCCCCAGGTAAGCGGAATGTGTTCGTATTAGGGGACTTCAATGACTGGCAAGTCAATAAAGACTATCGGATGAATAAGACCCCTGACGGGGAAATGTTTTGGATCGACATCGAACAGCTGGTGCCTGGACAGGAGTACAGGTTCCAATACCTGGTAGATGGCGAAATTAAGATAGCAGATCCTTATACAGATAAGGTGGCGGATCCTTATGATGATGCCGCTATCATAGAGGAAGGAAGGTACCCCGGCTTAATGCCTTATCCTGAAGGTCAGGAATTTCAGCTGTCTTACCTCCAGACGGACCAGCTTCCTTATGTCTGGCAAAACACGGATTACGCAAAACCTGAGAAGGAAGAGCTGCTGATATACGAGCTTTTGGTGAGGGATTTTGAGGAGGAGAGGAGCTATACTGCGGTGACGGATAAGCTTGATTACTTGCAGGAATTGGGTGTCAATGCCATTCAGTTGATGCCGATAAATGAGTTTGAGGGGAATTTATCCTGGGGGTATAACCCTTCTTTTTATTTCGCTCCGGACAAATATTACGGCAGCAAGGATGAGCTGAAAGCGCTGATAGATGCTGCGCATGGTAGGGGGATGGTGGTCCTATTGGATATGGTGCTGAATCATGCCTTTGGGCAGAGTCCACTGGTGAGGCTGTACAATGAGGGGGATTATGGTGCCCCTGATTCAGAAAACCCCTGGCTAAACACCAGCGCTACGCACCCCTATAATGTGGGATATGACTTCAATCATGAAAGCCACTATACCCAGGCATTGGTGGATTCGGTGACCAATTATTGGGTGACGGAGTACCATGTGGATGGATATCGATTTGATCTCAGCAAGGGTTTTACCCAGGTATATTCTGGGGAAGATGTAAATAAATGGAGCCAAAAGGACGAGAGTAGGATTGCTATCTGGAAGCGTATTTATGATGAAATTCAGAAAGACCATCCTGGCACCTATGTGATCCTTGAGCACCTATCAGAAAATAGTGAGGAGAAGATTCTTTCCGATTATGGGATGATGTTCTGGGGCAATATGAACCATACTTTCCGTCAGCTTATCAAAGGGGGCCAAGAGGACTTTTCCTATGCTTACTACCTCAATAGAGGCTGGTCGGACAATCACCTGATCAGTTATATGGAGAGTCATGATGAGGAGCGGCTGATGTGGGAAGTGCTAAACTATGGGGATCGCTCCATTGTGGACCTGAGGGCGCTGCCCAATGCCGTGAACCGTGCGCAGTTATTGGCCGCCTTTTACCTATCCATTCCCGGTCCAAAGATGATCTGGCAGTTTGGAGAAATGGCTTATGATGAAGAGCTGAATAACGATAGGCTTGGCATGAAACCCGCACATTGGGACTATCTGGAAGACCCGGACCGAGCGCGATTATTCTTACTTTATCGGACCATGCTCCATTTAAGGAATAGCACGGAGCTATTTGGCAAAGAGGCTACTTTAGAGATGAATGTGTCTGGAAAAGTGAAATGGTATAAGCTGAAGTCAGGCGATCAGCAGATGGTATTGGTGGGCAATTATGGACTTACCAAAGCCACTGACTATGAATTGGACATGCCTGATTCAGACCAATGGTATGATCATATCAGTGGGGAGGAAGTTCGGCTTGGGGAGGATAACTCCTTAGCGATGGATCTTGGTGTCAATGAGTATAGACTCCTGTTAAATTGGGACTTGGACCGTCCGGAAGGGATGATCCATGAGGAGGATTTGATTACGGCCTTACCGGAAATAGGTGGTGAGCTGGTAGAATTAAAGATATATCCAGTGCCATCTGAAGGGGATATTAATGTGGTTTTGCCCAGAAATATTACAGAATTCAGCTATAGGGTGGTGGATATGAGTGGAAAAGTATGGATTGAGGGGAGAAATTACCAAAATGATAACAATTTAGGCTTTCAATTAAAGGATATTAGAGCAGGTCTTTATATCTTTGAACTTACTGACAATAGTCAGGTATTGCGAAAGCAATTTATCATAAAGTAATCAAACCATTAAACCATTCAATTATGAAATTCAAACCAGGAATAAAGTACGGTGAAGAATTGAAAGACCTGTTGGAGTATGCTAAGGAAAGCGAATTTGCACTTCCTGCAGTCAATGTAATCAACACTAGTACAGCCAACGCGGTATTAGAGACTGCCAAGAAGGTAAACTCTCCAGTGATCGTTCAGTTCTCCAATGGAGGTGCGCAGTTCTATGCCGGCAAAGGTTTGGCAAACGACAAGCAGCAAGCCTCTATTGCAGGTGCGGTATCCGGTGCGATGCACGTACACCAAATGGCCGAAGCTTATGGAGTTCCTGTGGTATTGCATACAGATCACGCAGCCAAAAAACTGATCCCTTGGGTAGATGGTATGCTTGCTGCTGGCAAAGAATACTATGATGCCTATAAGAAGCCTCTTTTTAGTTCTCACATGCTTGATCTTTCAGAAGAAAGCATCGAGGAGAACATCGAAACTTCCGTGAAATACTTAGCCGAATTCAAGAAGCTGGAAATGGCTTTGGAAATCGAACTAGGTGTGACTGGTGGTGAAGAAGATGGCGTTGACAATACTGAAATTGATAGCTCCAAGCTTTATACTCAGCCTGAAGAAGTAGCTTACGCTTACGAAAAGCTAAGTGCAGTGAGTGATCTATTTACCATTGCAGCTGCTTTTGGGAATGTTCACGGTGTATATAAGCCAGGTAATGTAAGCTTGCAGCCTAAAATCCTTAAAAACTCTCAGGATCATATCTGTGAGAAATTCGGATTGAGCGGTAAGCCTGTAAGTTTCGTATTCCACGGCGGTTCAGGATCTACTGTAGAGGAAATCAGAGAAGCTACCGGATACGGATCGATCAAAATGAACATTGATACCGATATGCAATGGGCATTCTGGGAAGGAATATTGAAATATTATCAAGGATCTGAAGGTTACCTTCAGACCCAGCTAGGTAACCCTGAGGGACCTGACGTGCCAAATAAGAAGAAATATGATCCGCGTGTATGGTTAAGAAAAGGCGAAGAAAACTTCGTGAAAAGACTTGAAGTCGCCTTCGATATGCTAAACGCGGTGAATAGAAACTAAGATTAACTGATATAATCGGTACTTAGGCCGTCTCAGGAGTTTACTAAATTATTATTGTGCCCACCTTCATCCGTGAGCCCAACAGTAGTTGTGAACTTCTGAGGCGGTTTTTTTGTGCCCAAACCCTAATAAAAATATGTCTAAAATTAGAAATTCATTCATTGTAGCAGCTTGCCTGTTGATGATCGCAAGCTGCAGTAAATCTGGAGAAAAGGAGATGGAACTGAAAAATTACTGGCCTCAAAATGGGGTGACCTATGAGATATTTATTCAGTCATTCTATGACACCAATGGCGATGGGATCGGCGATATCAAGGGGGTGACAGAGAAACTGGACTATGTCCAGGAGCTGGGCGCCAATGCTATCTGGTTTATGCCACTCATGCCTTCACCTTCTTATCATAAGTACGATGTGACCGACTATAAAGCGATCCATCCGGACTATGGCTCCATGGATGAATTCAAAGTGATGATAGAGGAAGCCCATAAGCGGGATATCAAAATCGTCATTGATATGATCATCAACCATACCAGCGATGAGCATCCCTGGTTTGTGGAATCCAGAAAAGGTAGAGATAATCCCTACCGTGATTATTATGTATGGGCCGAATCAGATACCATTCAGGATTTCCTGAATAAGAAGGTCATTACTCTGGACAGTGATAATATTCGCCAGTGGCATGACCCAGGATTTGGAGAGGATTTTTATTATGGCTTCTTTACCGGAGATATGCCGGACTTGAATTTCGATAATCCGGAGGTGCGTCGCGAAATATATGAAATTGGTAGATACTGGCTGGAAGAAGTGGGTGTGGATGGCTTCAGGCTAGATGCGGCGAAGCATATCTATCCTGACGATAGAGCTGAGGATAGCCATGAGTTTTGGAACGAGTTCCGCGCAGAGATGGAGAAGATCAATCCTGATGTGTACCTGGTCGGCGAAGTGTATGATATGAAAGAAGTGGTGGCTCCGTACCTTACCGGACTGCCTGCCTTATTCAATTTTGATTTTCATTATACCCTTTTGGATGCATATAAAAAGCAAGATGGTATGATGCTGGCAAAGAAACAGTCAGAGGTATTGAACTATTATAATGGAATAACGGATGACTTTATCGATGCTACTATTTCCTCCAATCATGATCAGCCCCGCTTATTGAATGAGCTAGGGAAGAGCAAGCAGAAGTTGAAGCAGGCCATTGCCATTCTGATGACCATGCCGGGAGCGCCATATATTTATTATGGAGAAGAAATCGGTATGCTTGGACAGAAGCCTGACCCCAATATTAGAGAGCCATTCCTTTGGGATGCCAGGGACAAAGACAGTGGCAGAACTAGCTGGATAGAGCCCAAGTTCTCCACGGATGAGACGGTAACCCCGCTAGCTGCGCAGAAGGCAGACCCTAAGAGTTATTTCAACCACTATAAGGAAGTGATTCACCTTCGTGGCACGCATCCTGCCTTGGCTATAGGTTCGCTGGAACTTCTAAAAGAGGAGTTTCCAAAGCCGATCATGGCTTATAAGCGTATCGCCGCAGAAGAGGATTTGCTAGTGTTTCACAATATTGGAAGTAAGCCTCAGGAGTTTATGATCCCGGAAGGATATAGCCAAAAAGTCTATGCGCTGAAAGGTGCTGAAATAAAAGAAGACAAAGCAATCCTTCCTGCATTTAGCAGTTTGGTGCTTAGCAAATAAGAGTTTTAGCAGAATCATCCCCATTTTTATAAGCCTCAATTTGCCTCTATATAATATTAGGAGCAGGTTGAGGCTTTTTTATTGATAAGGAAATAGGAAGCCCTGGATCCTGTCGTTTTTTAGATCTAAAAAAATAGGCTGTAGTCCTAAAACCAACCAATGTCAGTGTTAAAGGAAGGGTCTAGTAGGAGCCGGTGGAGTCGATTGCTTTTTCGAATTTAACGAGTAAATTTGTTACTCAATGAATTTTTAGACTGCATACGAAAGGACATACTCATGTTGGATATTCTTATTACTTCAAAGACCCGGGTGAAACTCTTAGTAAAATTTTTTGTTCAAGAGACCAATAAGGGTTATCTCCGTGGGCTTGCCGAGGAGTTTAAGGAATCCACTAATTCGGTTCGTGTGGAGCTCAATCGGCTTTCGGATGCAGGGATTTTGGTATCTCAGCAAGAAGGAAAGATGAAATCCTACTCCGCCAACCGGCAGCATCCTCTTTTTGATGAGCTGAAGAGTCTGGTGGCAAAGTATCTGGGACTAGATAAACTGGTGGAAGTGGTGATCAAGAAGCTAGGAACGGTGAAGAAAGCCGTGGTGGTGGGAGATTATGCTAAGGGGATAGATTCAGGGGTCATAGAGCTGGTGCTGGTCGGTAAGGATATTAATGAGGAATACCTAAGTTTCTTGATTTTGAAGGCCGAGGAAAAAATGGATCGTCAGGTGAAAGTGACGGTCGTGGAAGAAGCACCTTTTGATTTGGAAGGTGTCATTCTATTAGAGATATAAGAATCAAATGTAACCGTATTTTTTAGCTGGAATAGTGAAACTATGTATGCCCAAGATCAGCGTTGATTTTTTTTATTCGGGACAGGCTTTGTAAAGCACCCATTCTAAGGTCTATTCTGGATTACGTCGAATATAATTTTATACCTTCGTTTTTGATAATTATGTAATTTTCTAAAAGGTAGGGTATTTTTTTATGGTGTTTTATGGTAAAATGTTAAGTATTGTAAAATATAGGTTTGTTTATAAACCTCATTTTATTAATTTAATGGTAGATATCTGAATATTGGTTTAAAAATATACCAATCTAATATTTTTACCTCCTTTGGGTATCTAGTTCTAATACCAGTTTTCACCTAACAACATTCTGTTCGCCTATGAGCCAAATTGAACAAAGAATTTTAGAACAAATAAGAAAAGGAAATGAGATGGCCTTTGTGGAAGTATATAATAAATACTGGAAGCAGCTATATAATAGCGGATATAGGCGATTGAGAAAGCAGGAGATTGTGGAGGGTTTGGTACAGGAGGTGTTTGTGGAGATGTGGCAGAAGCGGACCAGCCTTGAAGTTCATACCTCGCTGGGAGCCTATCTGTTTACCGCCATGAAATACAAGGTGATCAATCATATCAAATCTCAGGTGGTGAAGGAAAAGTATGTGGACTTTGTGAAATCCCGGAATAATACTTTCGGTAGTGAGGTAGAGGAGAAGCTTTATTACCGAGAACTGGATGAAGCCTACCAGAAAGAGGTGGCCTGCCTGCCAGGGCAAGCTAAAATAGTGTATGAGCTTAAGAATAGCGAAGGCATGACCTATGCAGAGATCGCCAAAGTCATGGAGATATCCATCAGCACCGTGGAAAAGCATATGATCAAGGCGCTCAAGATACTCCGTGAAAATCTAAGAAGGTACAGTTTCTCCATCTTTGGCCTAAGCATCCTACAGCTATGTGAGGAATTGTCAAATGTGTATTAAGTCACGCCTTTGAATGCCTAGTTGATAATCAATATCAAATATTTTTATTAAAATCTATATTTTTACTAGAGGTTAGACCCTGCTTAGTTGACTTAAATATAGAAAGCAAAAGAAATGAACCAAATAGAAATCCAACAGTTAATCGACAAGTTTTTGACCGGAAATATCAGTCCGGAGGAGCAGCGCAAGTTGGATGACTGGTATGATGGCTATGAGTATCTTCCTAGCCATACGGATGGGATGAGAGCGGAGGAGCAGTGGGAGATCCGCTCCAGGATATTAGGAGCGGTGAAAGCTCAGGCCTTTGGAGAGGAGTCTTCAAAGCTTAAAGATATCAAGGGCTCTAAGGTTTATCTTGGGAGAGCTGCAGCGGTAATGATCTGCATGATGATCCTGCTGACTTCCGTGTGGATGGTTTTGCGTCCTGAGGAGCTGAAGTTTCAGACCGGAATAGGGGAGCAGTTGACGCTCACCTTGCCTGATAGCACTAAGGTGATCCTGAATGGAAATTCTTCTTTAGAATATACCTTAGATGTTTTGGGTAATTTTGATCGGAATGTCAAATTAAATGGTGAAGGCTTCTTCGATGTGACCCACACGATGGATCATCAGCGATTTGTGATCAATAAAGGAACGGATGTAGAAGTGGAAGTGTATGGGACCACCTTTTCCTATCAGAAGCGAGGGGATAAGAAGCTCCTTGCACTAGAATCGGGGAGTGTGAAGCTTACACAGACTGATTTCAAATCCTATAGTAGTTTGTTTATCCGCCCCGGAGAGGTGGCTTCGTATTCTTCCGAAAGCAAGGAGATGAACATATACGAACCCATAAATCTCGAGAGCTACCTGTCGTGGAAAGACGGAAAACTGATCCTTGAGGACTTAAGTTTGGCGGAGGTCCTGGAAGAGATCAAGGGATCTTATGGCTTAGAGCTGGCGATAGACAGTAGCCGATGGTCAGGGCATAAGGTGTCGGGGACATTACCCCTTCCCAGGGACCCAAAAGTATTGATCTATAATTTAGAAAACCTATTCAACGTCTCCATTGAGATAGTGGAATAATAATAAGTCTCCTGGCCCAGGGGAATCAGTTTGCTAGCAAATAGGGCGCATTAAAAAGAAAAAATTTATTAACCATCCTGATAAATCAGGCTTTAGGGAGACCTACCACACTAGGGTCCCATGGAATTCTATTGCCTATACATTATAGGTGTGCAGGGAAAGGTATGGCTTGTTTAGCAACCAGTTGTCAGTTACAGTTAAAGCCCAAAATACGAAAGTATTTACCACTAACCACTAACCAAATACCTATGCTAAACACCTTTACAAAGCGCTTGCTTGTGCTAATGGTGGCCTGTATGGCCGTCGAAGAGTCCAGAGCACAGCTACTGGCAGAGTTTGCGCAGGTTCCTGATCGGTACACCGTTGCCCATCAGCCCTCGCTTTCGGACGTATTTAGGCGATTAGAATCCATGTATCATGTGTCTATCGCTTTCCCATCAGACTTAGCAGACAAGAGCTGGTCCCGGGATTTTGTACCTAATCAGGATAAGACCATCGAAGAAAATCTCCAAGCCATGCTCAAAGACACCGGTTTGGATTATCGAAAAGGAGTAGGCGATTTTTTTGTGGTCGTGAAAACCGGCCAAGCCCCAGTCAAAAAAGAATCCCTAAAGGCAACGGTGAAGCAGGAAGCTGTCGTTTTTGAGGAAATTACGGGAGTAGTGCTCGATGAGGAGGGTATGCCGATTCCTGGCGCCAGTATCCTGATCAAAGGCACGATGGTGGGCAGTGTGACGGATTTAGATGGGCGATTTTCATTGGACTTAGACGGGGATCCTTCTGGCAAAGTGCTAGTGGTCTCCTTCATTGGTTTTGAGTCAAAGGAAGTGACGGTGGGTTCGGAGACTGAGCTGTCGATCGTCATGTCATCCAGCACCATGGCACTAAATGAAATCGTCGTGACGGCTTTTGGTCTTGAGCGAGACAAGAAAGCCCTAGGCTATACCGTGCAGGCCGTGAAAGGTGATGAGCTTACAGAAGCTCAAAACCCAAACATCGTCAATAGCCTCTCCGGCAGAGTGGCTGGGGTGCAGATCAATAGTAACTCCATGCCCGGAAGTAGCTCACAGGTGATCATCCGTGGCTCCTCCTCCGTGGCAGGCAATAACCAGCCTTTGATCGTGGTGGATGGGCTCCCACTGGACCAGACGTCCTCAAGAAGATATGGCAATGGCCTTTCAGAAATTAACCCAGATAATATTAAAGAGATCAACGTACTAAAAGGTGCCACCGCTGCGGCTCTTTATGGCTCCAGAGCCGCCAATGGTGTCATCATGGTGACCACCAAAGACGGCAAAGGAACCAAGGGAATCGGCGTGGCCATCAATTCTAATATGACTTTCGATAATCCACTGGTAAAGCCTGACTTCCAAAATACCTATGGCGGTGGTGCAGGTTATAGAACTTACTATGTGGATGGCCGAAATGGCTTTGACGATAATGGCGTTCGCGGTACTGCCGGCGTGGATGAAAGCTGGGGCGCTCCCATGGATGGTAGATTGGTACCGCTCTGGTATTCCGCTCCTGAGCTGGTCGCCCTTACTCCACAGCCCGACAACTGGGAGCAGTTTTGGGAAACTGGCAAGACCGTCAGCAATAATATCGCCGTATCCGGAGGTAATGATAAAGGAAACTTTAGACTCTCCATCGGTAGGCTGGATCAGCAAAGTATCATGTGGAATAATGATTATTACCGTAATAACTTCAAGCTCAATACGGGGTATATGTTTACCGATAAGCTAAACGTAACCGTAAGTGCTGAATATGTGAATTCCGGCTCCGACAATAGAAGATTTACCAGCAGCCAGGATTTCATCTGGGCGCACCGTCACTCGGATTATGAGAAACTCCAAGACTGGAGAAACTACTACGGCGTTCAGCGGGAAACCTTCCGCGAGGGAGATGATTACCCTTATGCCAACTGGCAGCATGAGTATTTCAGCAACCCTTACTTCCTCCAGGAATACTATACCAATGCCAATACCAAAGATCGTATGCTCGGAAATATCGCAGTGAACTACCAGTTTACCGATGAGCTTAGCTTGATGGTAAGATCGGGAACTGACTTCTGGACAGATACCCGTATCAATGTCACTGGAGTGGAAAGAACCAAGAACTTCGTGACCACCAAAGGTAGCTATGAGGAAGAGGTGCTCCGTAGTCAAGAGACCAATAGTGACTTTATCTTCACCTATGATAAGGAGTTTTCACCTGCTTTTTCCTTGAAAGCCCAGGCCGGGGGGATCAACAGGATGAATTATTATAAAAGAAATTATGTCGATGTTTCTGAGTTGACCATTGATCGACTTTATAACCTTGGTAACTATGCCAGTCCGGTGAACCCGGAAAGTACCATCCGTCAGCAAGAGGTGAATAGCTTATTCGGCTCGGCGACCTTTGGGATTAACAATTATTTATTCGTGGATGTCACCGGAAGGAATGACTGGTCGAGCACTTTGCCAGTGGATAATAATTCCTTCTTTTATCCCTCTGTAGCCATGAGTGCGGTAATTACGGATATGTTTAATGTCCAAAGTAATTTCCTATCCTTTGCAAAAATCAGAGCCAGCTGGGCTCAGGTGGGCAGTGATGCAGATCCTTATATGCTCAATCAGGTGTACAATTCCGAAGGACTATGGGCAGGTACAACCCCTACTTATGCCAACTCAGATGAGATCGCCAATGTTAATTTGAAGCCAGAAATCACCACAGGCAAGGAAATAGGCTTGGACATGAGGTTCCTTGATGGCCGGTTAGGGATTGATTTCACTTATTATGTTCAGTCCACCACCAATCAGATCCTGGCCGTAGCTATCTCTAGCTCATCGGGATTTGCCAGCCAGGTGCTCAACGCCGGGGAGATTACCAATAAAGGGGTAGAGCTGATGGTGTATGGTACTCCTGTCAAAATGGAAGGCGGCCTTACCTGGGATATGTCCTTCAACTTCTCTCGTAACCGTAACCTGGTTGTAGAGCTCGCAGAAGGGCTGGACAACTATATCCTGGCGAGCCAAAATAGCCTTACCTCGGAGGCTAGAGTAGGGCAGCCTTACGGCACACTCTATGGCCGACGCTATCAGCGATCTCCGGAGGGAGAGATCATCTATAAGGATGGTCTGCCTCAGCTGGAGGATGGTACCTACGCCTTGGGAAATATCCAGCCGGACTGGATGGGTGGCTTTAGCAATAATCTCAGCTACCGCAACTGGTCTTTGGGCGCCTTGCTCGACATTAGAATGGGTGGAGATATCTTCGATGTAGGTACAGGATTGGCTCGAAAAACCGGTCAGTATGCGGAGACCGCCATTGGTAGAGAGGAAGGATTAATAGGAGAAGGAGTGATGAACGTAGGTACCTCCGAAAACCCGGTGTATGTTTCCAATGATGTGATTGTAGATGCCGGGACTTTCTGGAATGCCCAAAACCCGCGAACCTACCATGAGGCGGGGATCTTTGACGGGAGCTATGTGAAGCTGCGGGAATTGACCTTTGGATATACTTTTCCCCGGAATTTCCTCGGGAATAATTTTATCCAAAACCTAAAGCTATCAGCAGTAGGGCGGAACCTGGCCATACTATACAAAAACCACCCCCATATGGATCCACAAGTGGATATGAAAGGTGGCAATGCTCAGGGTTTTGCCTATGGCGAGCAGCCCAGCACCAGAAGTATTGGTTTCAATTTAAGCCTTACTTTTTGATCTAAAGGCCGTCTAACCATTAAATAAGTAAAGATGAGAAAATCAGCTATAAAATTATATATGATCTTAATGCTTCCCGTGACAGGACTCTTTATTCCTGCCTGTACCGGGGACTTTGAGGAGATGAATACAGATCCGAACAACCCTGTGGTTATTGGTCCTGCACTCTTATTGCCAAATGCCATTCAGGTTTCCGTCGATCGGTATTGGGGGCATAGCACCAGGTATGAGCGCTTGAATATCGATGCTGCCATGTGCTGGATGCAGCATTTGGCTCGGAATATCTATATCAATGTGGAGGGAGACAGTTATGAAATTCCACTTACCGTTTCCTCTGGTACCTGGGACGCACTGTACAATGATGCGCTGGTGAATTTCGAAAGTGTACAGCGATTGTCCCAAGTCGGTGGTGCCTTTGAAAACAGCAATTATGTGGGCGTGGCATTGGTGATGAAGGCTTTTACCTTTAGCTATATGGCCGATGTATTTGGGCCTATTCCTTATTCGGAAGCTCTACAGGGCACAGGGGAGTTTCCGATCAACTCTCCGAAATACGATTCTATGGAGGATATTTATGCGGGGCTTTTAGACGACTTGAAATTGGCCAATGAAAGTCTAGATATAAATGGCCCCGCTATTTCTGGCGATATCCTTTTTGATGGTGATATCATGAGATGGAAGAAGTTTGCAAACTCCCTACGACTGAAATTAGCCAATCATCAGGCCTCCCAAAAGCCTTCTGAATCGCAGTCAGTGATGAATGAGATTTTGGCAGACCCTGGGACCTTCCCCATCTTTACAGACAACAGGGACTTTGCCCAGCTCATGCATGTGGACGTTATCGGTAGCCGAAATAAGATGTTTGACGTGTTTAGCACACGTTCGGATTGGAATATCAGCGAGACGCTCATCAATGAGCTTCTTGAGTTGGATGATGAAAGGATCACCATTTATGCCCAGCCACTGGCGGATGGCTCTTATGCAGGACTGCCAAATGGGCTGACGGATGCGGCAGCAGGGAATTATTCCGCAAGTATCATAGGGACTAAATACCTCGACCCAGCCGCTCCAAGCATCCTGATGAGTTATGCCGAACTGATGTTTATCCAAGCCGAAGCAGCCTTTGATGGAGACATTGACGGTGATCCAGCGATGTTATTGGAGGAGGCTATTGCAGCTTCATTTGATCAGCATGGTTTGGTGATGCCTTCAGACTATATGACCCGCATAGGGGCTGTCACCAAAGAAACCATCATGACCCAGAAATGGCTAGCCTTATTTGGACAAGGTGTAGAGGCCTGGACGGAATACCGCAGAACTGGCTTCCCAGTATTTCCAGCGCCTAATCCAGATGCCGTTTTCTATAATGATGGTGTGCTTCCTACCCGATTGGAGTATCCTACTTCCGAATACAGTCTTAATAAAGCTGCCTTGGACGAAGGCTTAAGACTCCTGGGCGGGGACGACAATATGAGAGTTCCACTCTGGTGGGTGGAAGATTGAGGGTTATTAGTTTCAACTTAGAATCAAAAGATTATGAAAAATAGTATAAAACATTCATTCCTTGCTTTGGCAGTCCTCATTCCTTTCATGTTTTCTTGTGAAGATGCCATAGAATTGGCTACGCCAAATGTCGCTTCTCCCGTGCTGGTGGTGGTGGCTGGCAGCACTTTTCCCATGGATAGTCCCGTGGAGGTTAGTGCAAAGTTCTTGGAACTGGACAAGACGGGTATTCTGGACCATACCGTCGGTATAGACTCCATCCCGGTGTCTGACTTACAAATCATGGTCTATATCAACCAAACAGATGAAGTAAGTTCCATTATGACGGACGGGGAAGGCATTGCTGACCTGACCGTATCCTGGGCTGACCTTGGGCTGAGCAGCCCAGGCAGTGGCGATCAGGTAAAACTTGAGTTTACAGGAACCTACCAAAATATAGCCTTCCGGAAGTACCATACTGTCCGCGTGCAATAAGGCCGCTTAAGAACTTAATTAGTAATGGGTAATTCTATAGGTGGAAACCTGGACGGCACAGCTGTTCAGGTTTTTTTTATTGCTATGAAATAATAAGAGATAGTGAGAATAATAATTTAAGACCTCCACAGGAGTGAGTCTCTATTTCTATAAATCCTCCTACCCGCTTTCAACCTGATCTATATTTTGAATTCCTATCGAAGCAGTGCCTTTTCCTTCGGGAAAATTGATTTTTCCTTCGTGTATAAATTCAACTTTCACAAATGCTAAATAACCAGAACTTTTCATTGGCTTAGAGCTATTATATAGGTTTCCTTCAATTTGCACATTTAATAAGAAGCATCTGTCCAAAGCAGGCTTTTCAGTGCTTTGTAAATAGATCGGCCTATATGGGGTGGGTGGGTATGTTGATTTGTCTAAGGTTGGTTTAATAAAATCATAATTTTTATAGTTTTTATGTAAAACAAATGATATGTGGTTTAAAAATTATAGGTGATTTTTATGATTTATGAAAATTGTTAAAATATAGGTTAAAAATCACTAATACCTATGGAGGGAATATTCGACTTAGTTGACATATTAATAGAAGCCGCAGTATAGGTCAGTAAGAAATGAAATCTTCAGGAGCCTGCGACTTTCCCACCCAGGATACCCATAGTTTCAACGTGAATTTTACTACAATTTCAGATAATAACTTCTTAAACCATTTCAACCATGACAACAAAAATCAACCGTAGATCCTGGCTTAAGTCCAGTTTATTAGCAGCCGGAGGAATCGGCCTTGCTCCATCGCTAGCTTCAGCCACCTCCTTCCATTCTCCAAGTGCAGGGAATTTTGCGAGCGGCAGCAGTCTTTTATGGGAGCACAGCCCCATCTTCAAGGAGGCCCCGGCACTCAGAGCGAGATTATTAGCCAACGAAAACCCATATGGACCATCGCCAAAGGTGGTTTCCACCATCACTGAAGCGGTATCTTTGGGTAACCGATACGCGCACGGTGATGCAGCCTACCTGATCGACTTATTGGCAGAGAAGGAAGGAGTGACCAAGGATCATATTATGCTGGGTCCTGGTTCTACTGATATGCTTGAAAAAACCGCCATTGTGAGATTTATGAATGGGGGCAATATCGTATCGGCAGATCCTTCTTATATGTCGCTCATCAATACTTCCCAGCGCTTAGGAGCGACTTGGAAGCCGATTCCTTTGACCGCGGACTTTAGCCACGACCTGAAAGGCATGGAAAAGGCCATCGATAGCGAGACCAAATTGGTATATATCTGCAACCCCAATAACCCCACGGGTTCGGTGACCAATGCCAGTGATCTAAAGGCATTTTGTAAAAAAGTATCCGCCAAAACACCAGTGTTTGTGGATGAAGCCTACCTCGAATTTATGGATGATGCCGAGGACAATACCATGGTTGGTCTGATCGCTGAGGGCCATGATGTGATGGTGGCGCGTACTTTCAGCAAAATCCACGGAATGGCTGGATTGAGAATCGGGTATATGGTCGCCAAGCCAGAGCGAATAGAGAGTATTACTGATCTGGTTCGTGGAACCATGGGGCTTTCTGTGACCTCCCTGAAAGGCGCTATCGCTAGCGTGAAAGAGGAGAAATTCCTTGCCGAATGTAAGGGCATGAACAAGGAGTGTAGAGACTTCACCTTCGCCAAAATCAGCGCCATGGGCTATGATGTGATTCCTTCTTCCACCAGCTTTATGATCTTCCCTATTGAGATGGAAGGGGATGCCTTCCTCAAGGGGATGTTTGCAGAAGGCGTAGGTGTCAGAGCTTATAATTTCTTAGACAAACCATGGTGCCGTGTAAGTATGGGAACTATGGACGAAATGAAAATTTTCATGGAAGCCTTCGAGAAGGTCACCACCTAATAAACCAGCTGTTATATGAGTATAGCTATCCAAAAAACACTTTCTTTATTATTATTAATAGGAATTGGTTTTTTGCTGAGGAGCAAGCTGAACAAGGAAGAGCATAAAAAGGGACTGAAAATTCTCATTCTTAATATAGCTCTTCCTGCTATCATCTTTGTGGCCTTACTTAAGATCAATATCCAGCCGGATTTGCTCTTCTTACCTTTGATGGCCCTGGCATTTAACCTTATTATGCTTGGGCTCAGTAAGTATGTATTGCCGGTATATGGCATAGATCAGGACAGTCCCACGATGCGGACCCTGCTGATGTTATTGCCTTCCCTGGCGCCGGGATTGTCCTGTTTTCCCTTCCTGGTGGAGTACCTCGGTGATGAGGCTTTGGCTTGGGGAGCGCTCGGAGATATTGGCAATAAGGTATTCGTACTTATCCTGACTTACCTGATGGCGATGCAGTGGTATTATAAAGCCAATACCTCCGTCAGCCAGACTGGCAATCAGAAAGTTAAGGGATTATTACTATCCATGCTGAATGAACCGATCAATATGGTCATGATTGTCGCGATCATCCTCCTTGGTTTTGGGGTGAATATGGAAACTTTGCCACTCTTCATGAGTAGCGCTATCTTAGCCATGAAAGACCTGATGACTCCATTGATTCTGATATTCATCGGAGTGGCCGCGGTGCTGAAGTGGGATCAGTTAAAAATGATCTTTTCACTGCTGGCTTTTCGCTCAGGGATTACCTTTATCATCAGTGGTTTGATGGTGGCCTTCCTTCCCATGCCTACCGAAGCGGCCATTTTACTTGCGGTAGTCTTTCCGCAAAGTGCCTGTAGCTTTTGGCCTTACGCACATATGTCTGCGGTGTCGGCTTTGGAAAAGGATAAGATGGAGCATGAGCAGACCTTTGATATGGGCCTAGGGCTAAATATCCTTGCGGTTTCGCTCCCCTTTAGCACCTTGGTGATCCTGGGGGTTTTCTCCTCAGGAACCTATTTCATGAATCCATATCCGATCTTCATGGCAGGGATTATCCTGATGTCGCTAGCTGCCATTCCAGTGCTGATCCATGTGTTCAAAAAATCAACCGTATCCTATAAGCTTTCTGAAGAAGAGTCAGAAGCTTAAATAAAAGAGCTCCATTTTATGATTAGTTGAATGTTGTTAATTTGTGGGAGAAAGGGCCTTGCTTTAGAGTAAGGTCCTTTTCTTTTGGCCTCGCCCCAAAAGTAATTCTACCAATAAGACCTGACCGGCCGCAGCTGCTTTTGATCTTTTTTTTTTATGGGGCAATGATAATTACCGACTTGAATTAACAGACTATCCAAAACGATAAAATTCTATACATAAGAACGATCTTTTTGTCCCTAAATCATAAAAAAATCATCGGTCAATATAGCTCATTCTGGTCTGTTGTTTCGTCTCGTATGTGGCGTGAGTATTAGCTTTATTAGCCGAGCATATCGCAGACCTGACCGGCCGCAGCTGCTTTTGATCTTTTTTTTTTATGGGGCAATGATAATTACCGTCTTGAATAAACAGACAATCTAAGACGATAAAATTCTATACATAAGAACGATCTTTTTGTCCCTAAATCATAAAAAAATCATCGGTCAATATTGCTCATTCTGGTNTGTTGTTTCGTCTCGTAAGTGGCGTGAGTATTAGCTTTATTAGCCGAGCATATCGCAGACCTGACCGGCCGCAGCTGCTTTTGATCTTCTTTTTTTATGGGGCAATGATATTTACTGACTTGAATAAACAGACAATCTAAGACGATAAAATTCTATCTTAAAGTTGATCACTTTGACCTGAAATCAATAAAAATAATCGGTGTTTAAAGCTCATTCTGGTCTGTTAATTTGTCTCGTAAGTGGCGGATAAATTCTTCCTTTGCAATAAGCTCATCAAGGGAGCTGTGATAGGTTCTGACTTTTCGAAGATTGGGAAAACGCAGCCTTTTACTGGCTAGTGACTGAGTCAAAATTAAGGTGGGATAATTGAGGATCAACACTAGCAGTTGGACTTGATTAGTGGGCAGGGTTTTGAACCCAAGCTTTCTGGCTGTGTTTTCTTGAAGGATATAGCTGGTGCCTTCCATGGAGCGTGGAGGGGAGTTGGTATTTTTATGATGATCAATGAAATTGATCAAACCGCTCAGGTAACTGGCGAGAATAAAACGCGTTCGTTCGGGGCCATTTAGGTCAAAGTTTATTACATAGACATAGTCAAAGAGGGTCCCACCATGAAAGTGTATAGAGCCATTGGGAAGGTTTTCAGTGATAAACATTGGGGAATAGTAGGTCAGTCGACCCTTTCTGGTGGCTATCGGAGTATCCACGAAGGGCGCTGCCATCATAATGAAGAAACCCGCAATAAATGCCAATCCATACCAGCCCGTACTAAAGGAAAGCCAGATACAGGCCACAAAAACCACCAGCACCCCAGCTAAAGCCAGACCGATCAATCGGTTCTGCGTTTTTATGGTTTTCATATAAAATGGATGGTTCATCACTTAGCATTGGTAACCTAGGCTTGTAAATTTAAAATAATCCAGTGGAAGATCATAGATTTATAGGCCTTGATCTTGGACCAATCAACGGAATGCTTCTTTCGGTTTTAGAGATATCGAAAGCAAAATAATCAGTCTTCAGAACTTAGTAGTAGAAAAAATAAACTGCAGCGCATGGTCTTTACTCTTCTTGGAATTCTGGAAGAGGAAAGGATTTGTAAGGGCAGTAGGAGGCGCCAAATAGTGTGCAAACCAGAAGCACTACGGCATAGTCATAAGGGATAAGGATGGCCTCTCATTTCAATAAACTATTGATAGCGATAGGGTTAAAGGATAAGTAAGGTCGGTTGGGTCATGTGGGAAATAAAGTTTCGTGATATGCCTGTATAGGCGAATGGAGAGCGGCTAATTGTAAATAAAGGAATTGACAGTAGAAATGACTTAGATTCATCAAAAAAAGACTATTTTTGAACATTCATTGCATAACTTTGAGCCAAAGGCTGGATTTATTGTAAACTATGAAAATACACCGACAAAAAATAGCAGAGATATGAAAGTAGGAATTGCTGCAGATCATGGAGGATTTGACCAAAAACAGGAGATTTTTGATTATTTGACAGAGAAGGGATATGAGGTGACTGATTTTGGAGCCCATGAATTTGACGAGTGTGATGATTATCCGGATAGGGTAAAGCCCCTTGCGCTAGCCTTGGTCAGTGGAGAGGTGGACAAAGGCATCGCTATTTGTGGCAGTGGAGTAGGGGTGACTGTGGCGGCGAATAAGGTACCAGGGGTACGTGCAGCCCTTATCACAGAAGCCTATTCGGCTCATCAAGGTGTGGAGCACGACAATATGAACCTTATGTGTCTCGGCGGGCGTGTGATTGGCGGTGTATTGATCAAGGAGCTGGTGGAGATTTTTCTGACTGCCGAGTATGTGGAGAAAGAGCGTTTTCAGCGTCGCCTGCGAAAGGTGGAAGCCTTGGAACGAGAATTCAGGAAATAAAATCACCTATATTATAATTACACAATTACATTAAGAATGAAACAATTTGACTTTGGGATAGTAGGGTTAGGAGTGATGGGCAAAAATCTTTTGCTAAATATGGCTGACCACGGCTTTGCTGTTGCTGGTTTGGACTTGGATCCTGCAAAGGCTGAGGCCTTAACAGAAGCCGCTGCCGCCGGGCAGCAGATCAAAGGATACACAGATGCAGAGGCCTTCATGGCCTCTCTAAAAGCACCCAAAGCGATCATGTTATTGGTGCCTGCGGGAAGGCCTGTTGATGCGGCTATTGGATCCATGCTTCCTTTTTTGGAAAAAGGAGATATTTTGGTGGATGGAGGAAACTCTTATTTCCCAGATACCGACCGTCGCAATGCCGAGCTAGCCGAAAAAGGGATTCACTTCTTTGGAATGGGTATCTCTGGTGGTGAAAATGGCGCTCGAAGAGGCCCAAGTATGATGCCTGGTGGAGATGCACAAGCCTATGAGCGCTTGCGCCCTATTTTTGAGGCGATAGCTGCCAAGGTGGATGGAGATCCATGTGTGACCTATCTCGGCAGAGGATCCGCAGGAAATTATGTGAAGATGGTCCATAATGGCATCGAGTATGGAATCATGCAATTGATAGCCGAGACCTATGACCTTATGAAAAAGGGCTTAGGCTATGAAGATCATAAGATCCAATCATTGTTTGAGCAGTGGAATAGCACGGAGCTTCATTCTTTTTTGGTGGAAATCACCGCTACCTTACTGAAGAAAAAGGATAAGGAAACAGGAAAGCAGCTAGTGACCTTAGTGGCGGACCAAGCCAGGTCCAAAGGCACCGGCAAGTGGACTTCCCAAAATGCCATGGACTTACAGGTACCTGTGCCGGTAATAGATGTGGCGGTATTGATGCGTGATATTTCTAAGTTTAAGGAGGAGCGAATAGCCGCCTCAAAACTGCTTACCTGGTCTGAGGACTCCAAGCCGGAGATCACAGAGGAGGAGCTGAAGGATGCCTTATACTTTGGGATGATCAGCACCTATGCTCAGGGGCTGGCTCAGCTGAAGGTGGCATCGAAGGAGTATGATTACGGCTTAAACCTGGAGGAGGTCGCAAAGATCTGGCGTGGTGGCTGTATCATTCGTGCAGCCTGCCTGGAAGACTTCCGTAAGGCGTATAAACGCGATCCTAATTTACCCAATATTTTGTTAGATGAAGAAATTGGGCGAGATTTGGTAGGCAGACAGGCATCTATCCGCAAAGTGGCCAAAATAGCCATAGATAAGGGAGTACCACTTCCAGCTTATATGGCTGCGTTGGGGTATTTTGATAGTTATCGCAGCGCGAGCTTGTCCACTAATATTATTCAGGCCCAGAGAGATTTCTTTGGTGCCCACCAATTTGAAAGAATAGACAAAGAAGGGCTATTTCATGCACAATGGGATCAAACGGATCTCGCATAGCCCAAATAACCCATACACGCAACTATGAAAACAACGAAAAAGGCAACACCGACCATTATCGTGATTTTCGGAGGCACAGGAGACCTGGCCAAAAGAAAATTAGTTCCGGCGTTTTATAACCTATACCTGGATGGATGGATGCCAAATAAGTTTGCCATCATCGGCCTGGGTCGGACCGAGCTGGATGATGAAGCTTATCGTGAGCGCTTACATGAAGGACTAACGGAATTTTCACGAAGTGGAAAGCCAAAAGCAGAAAAATGGGAGGCTTTTAGCCCCTCAATCAGCTATTTTGAGTCCAATATAAATGACGAAGCTTCCTATAAGGAGCTTGCAGAAAAACTAGATACGATCGATCAGGAGCTTGGAGAGAGAGCCAATAGGCTATTTTACCTTTCTGTGGCCCCGAGATTTATAGAAACAGTGACGCTCAACCTTAGTGAATCGGGCCTTGCTGCCAATGAAACTAAGGATCGGATCATTATCGAAAAACCCTTTGGCACTAATAAAGAAACTGCCATTGAGCTGAATGATATGCTGCGCAGAACCTTCAAAGAGGAGCAGATCTATAGAATCGACCATTACCTGGGTAAGGAAACCGTGCAGAATATCCTTGCTTTCCGATTTGCCAATGCCCTTTTTGAGCCTTTGTGGAATAGGAATTATATAGACTATGTGCAGATTACCGTGGCCGAGCAGGTGGGGGTAGAGGATAGAGGCGGCTACTATGAAGGTAGTGGTGCATTGAAAGATATGATCCAAAATCACCTCTTGCAAATACTGACCATGGTCGCCATGGAAGCGCCAGTGTCCTTTGATGCGGAGGAAATCAGGAATAGAAAAGCTGACGTTCTGCGTGCCGTAAGGCGTATCAAAACCGAGGATGTACATAAATTTGCCGTTAGAGGCCAGTATGGCCCTGGCTGGGTGGAAGGAAAGAAAGTGCCCGGATACCGTGAGGAGAAAGGCGTGGACAAAAACTCTGGTACAGAGACCTATGCCGCTATTAAGTTTTATTTGGACAACTGGAGATGGCAGGGAGTGCCATTTTACCTGCGTACAGGTAAGCGCATGCCAGTGAAAACCAGCTCTGTCACCATCCAGTTTAGACCCGTTCCGCATAGTACTTTTGCTAAGGAGCAGGGAGATAGCGTGATGCCAAACCGACTGACGATCAACTTGCAGCCTCAGATGGATATACGTCTGAGGTTTACAGTGAAGCGCCACGGCTTAGAGATGAATCTGAACCAAGCAGATATGATTTATGATTATGATGCTTGCAGTACGCAGACTCCTGAGGCTTATGAGACCTTACTTTTGGATGCTATGCGGGGTGATCCCACCTTGTTTATGAGATCTGATCAGGTGGAGGAAGCTTGGGATGTGATTACTTCCATCCTAGAGGTATGGGAAAATCGACCTTCTCTGGACTTCCCTAATTATGCCGCAGGAGCTTGGGGACCAGAAAATGCCGAAGCATTAATCGCAAAAGATGGCCATGTATGGGCATTAAACCATCAAAAAGACTAAGTAGATTATGATAAATATACAGAAAGACCCCGCTCTTCTAGGAGAGGTGGCCGCAGATCAGTTCGTGAAAGCCGCAAAAGCAGCCATCAGTAAGAACGGCAAATTTGTCGTGGCCCTGACCGGTGGCAGCTCACCTGTCATGCTGTATCAATTGCTAGGAAACGAACCCTATCGCAGCCAGGTGGATTGGGATAAGGTAGTGGTATTCTGGGGTGATGAGCGCTGGGTTCCCCTGGACAATGACCAAAGTAATGCTGGTATGGCCCATGCCAACCTGCTGGATCATGTGCCCATTCCTGAAAATAAAATCTACCCTATGTGGGCAGCAGGGATAACTCCTGAAGCCAGAGCGGCGGAGTATGAAGGCTTTCTTAAAAAAGAATTGGGTGCACAAGGGCAGTTTGACCTGATCCTGCTCGGAATGGGCGATGATGGACATTGTGCCTCTTTATTTCCAGGTACCGAGGTACTAAAAGAAAAGGATAAGTGGGTGGAAGGGTATTTCCTCAAGTCAAAGGATATTCACCGAATTACCCTTACGGCTCCATTGATCAATAAGGCCAGAGAAATCATCTTCTTTGTGTTTGGAGAAAATAAATCTTCTGCTCTATACGAGGTACTGGAAGGGGAAAGAAATCCTAATCAGTATCCTTCTCAGATGATCAAGCCTGAAAATGGCTCACTCACCTGGTTGGTCGATGAGGCTGCAGCCTCGAAGCTGAGTCAGTCTTAAGGAATACCATTTTAATAATAAGATTTAAAGGGAGGCATATGCTTCCCTTTTTTATTCCTCTATTTTGACTAGTGATTTCCTCTCCATGACTACTTATTTTTTATACAGGTGAATGCCTGTTTTTGTGCCATTAGGCAGTAATTATCTCCCTGTATTCTTCCTTGACCATAGCTATCCTCCCATCTTCTGAGCCTTACACCAAGCTTATAGGAGTGGTGATTATAAAGATTCTAAGAAATTTAAGTCTGATTTTGAGGTGTTTACAGGTTTATTTTTTGTATTTTCCTCCCGTTATTATTCTGCTGGAGCATAGAGGATGATGACATTTCATAGAATTTGCTTTTTGAGTGGATCAGTTTAAATAGATTTATTTCTTCTAACTTATAATAGTTTTTATATGAAAGTTCATGTCCAAAAACAGAATAATGGCGGTAGGTTTATAGCGATGGAAGATGAAGAGGAGGCTGGAATAATGATTTATTCGATGGCTGATGATTTCTTGATGTTGATCGACCATACCGAGGTCAATCCAGATTATCGAGGGCAGGGCATCGGCAAGGTGCTGCTGATGAATCTGGTGGATTATGCCCGTGACCATAATTACAATGTCATTCCTCAATGTCCCTTTGCCAAGTCTCTATTTCAGGAGGAGGAAAAAATAAAGGACGTATTACGTTAGGAGAGAAGCCATTTTTTTGGCGCGGAGCGCAAATAAATAGATCCAATCCAAATGATGCAGTCCCTGAGTCATGATCAGGGAAGATGAATGGCGCGCCTTCCTGTCCTGGAGAAAAGATGCTGAGAAGCTGGTGAAGGCTATGCCCCATAGAGGTGGTTAATTCATTGTTACCTGATTTCCAATTCATAACTTATTAGTAACCTGATGTGTTTTTAGAATGGTTTTTCTAGGGCGATTTTTGGTGCCTTAACCAATTTTATAATCATGAAACACACTTTTACTTTATTTTTAGTAGTTATAGTGATCGCCTTCAGTTGTAAGGAAGAAGAAATCTGCCCGCCTACCGCCTGGTATGAGGATGCGGATAATGACGGATTGGGAAATCCCCAGTCTATGGTCAACTCCTGCGAGCAGCCCAATGGCTATGTGGATAATGCCAATGATGAGGATGACAGCGACTATTGTGAAGCGAGTCTATGGTATCAGGATCTGGATGGCGATGGACTAGGTAACGCTGACATGTCGATGGAAGCCTGTGAGCAGCCCGAGGGATATGTGGATAATGCCACGGATGAGATCGATAATACAGCGGTAAATTTCGAATTCCTATCCACCATTGATATAGGTGGACTGAGTGCGGCTGAGATCAGCGCATATGATGAGGTGTCCAAACACTTATTTATCACCAATGCAGAAAAAGAAGGCATCACGGTGGTGGAATTGGCTGATCCTTCTGCTCCTGCAGAAATTGGTTTTATCGATGCGGGCAAGGTAAATAGTGTAGCCGCGTATCAGGGCAAGATAGCGGTAGCGGTACAAAATGATAATAAGCAGCTCAATGGAGAGGTGAAAGTATATGATACTCCCAGCCTACAGGAGATTGCGGTATATGAAGTAGGAGCCTTGCCTGATATGGTGGCCTTCACCCCTGATGGTAAATATATCGTCGTGGCGAATGAGGGTGAGCCCAATGATGATTATACCATAGATCCAGAGGGTTCTATAAGTGTGATAGATCTGGAGAATGGCACGGTGGCCCATGCGTATTTTAGCGCCTTTAATAGCCGAATAAATGCTTTGAGAGCCTCAGGGTTCAGGGTTTTTGGCCCGGGTGCCTCACTAGCGATGGACGTGGAGCCGGAATATGTCACAGTTTCTCCTGATTCGAAAACAGCCTGGGTGACCCTTCAGGAAAATAATGGGATTGCTAGAATTGACCTGGCCTCAGCCACCGTGACGGAAGTCTATCCGCTAGGGGTGAAGGATCATATGGCCACCAGCAATAAGCTAGATGCAAGTAATAAAGACGATATAATGGAATTGAAGAACTGGCCAGTGCTAGGATTTTATCATCCTGATGCATTGAGTCATTTCACGGCCAATGGTGTGGGCTATCTGATCACTGCCAATGAAGGGGATTCGAGAGATTACGACGGCTATTCGGAGGAAGAGAGAGTAAAGGACCTGGTACTGGATCCTATAGCCTTTCCTGATGCGGCGACTTTGCAGGAGGATGATCAATTGGGGAGACTAAAAGTGACCAGCGCTCAAGGAGATATTGATGGTGATGGGGATTACGATATATTATATAGTTACGGTGCCCGATCTTTCTCTATCTGGACGGAGACTGGGAGTTTAGTTTTTGACAGCGGGGATGATATATCACGCAAGACTCTGGAGCATGCTCCTCAGTATTTTAATTTGGACACAGATGATGATGCCAGTAGCCTCACGGAAGGGGAGGCAGATGGAAGAAGTGATGACAAAGGAGCAGAGCCAGAGTCTACTGCCATTCTGGATCTATTTGGAGAGCGACAAATCGCCTTCATCGGTCTGGAGAGAGTATCTGCGGTGATGGTCTATGATGTGTCCACACCAGGTGCCCCACATTTCCTGCAATGGATCCAAAGGGATACCGATATTGCTCCTGAGGGCTTGATTACCGTGAACAGAAACAAAAGCCCTAACGGCAAGGACCTATTGATCGTGTCTAATGAAGTTTCAGGAACGGTGAGCATCTATCAGAATACGCAGTAAATAAGTAGTTAAAACCATTTTTTAGGACCACCTCATGATATGAGGTGGTTTTTTATTTTACAGAATATAAGGAATGTTTAGCTTTCATTTGGAAATATTACCGTATAACAGAAATCAATGGCTTTTTATAGGTTTTATTTGAAATAAAATGAATAAAATAGCTATTTTTAAAAAACTGTCTAAAACTTAACTGTAGGCTATATCGGTTTATCTTGTTTCCTGATCAGTATTTATTAGTACGAAGCATAAGGTACTATTTACACCTTGAGGTGTCAAACAAACGATAGCCAAATGGGAGCTTTAGTCAATTCATGAGTAAGCCTATAGTATTAACCTAAATTAAATTATGAAAAAAACTGATAAAAAGACATTGCCAAGCACCGCTGGAGAACAAAGAAGGGATTTTTTGAAGAAAGGCGCCTTAGCAATGGGGGCGATCAGCATAGTGCCGAGCCATGTTCTATTTTCCAAGCCTGCCTTACGGGATAGGGAAGGGAAAATCATCCGTGCCGCATCTGTGGTACCGAGTGATAAGGTGAATATCGCGTGTATTGGCATCGGAAACAGAGGTGGTCAGGTGATCAATGCTATTCAAGCTACCGGACTGGCTAATGTCGTGGCCTTATGTGACACCGATATGGGCGCTCCACATACCACAGAAATTATTGGTAAGTTCCCGAAAGCCAAGAAATACCAGGATTTCAGAGATATGTTTGACGAGATCAGCGGCGAGTTTGACGCAGTTACCGTTGGAACTCCTGATTTTAGCCATTTTCCTATCACCATAGAGGCTATGGCTGCTGGCAAAGGCGTGTATGTAGAAAAACCTCTGGCGAGAACTTTCCAGGAAAACGAACTGCTGATGAAAGCAGCAGATAAATATGGCGTGGTAACTCAAATGGGAAACCAAGGCCACTCTGAAGCCAATTATTTCCAGTTCAAAGCTTGGGTGGATGCTGGCATCATTAAGGATGTGACCGATATTACCTGTCATATGAATAGCCGTCGTAGATGGCATGGCTGGGATACTTCCATGACTAAGTTCCCCGCTGGACAGCCTATTCCTTCTACTTTAGATTGGGATACCTGGTTGACCACCGCACAATTCCATGAATATAATGAAGACTATATCAATGGCCAATGGAGATGTTGGTATGACTTCGGTATGGGAGCCTTGGGTGACTGGGGAGCACATATCATGGATACCTTCCACCAATTCCTGGACCTTGGATTACCCTATGAGGTGGATCCGGTTATGCTGGAAGGCCATAATCCTTTATTCTACCCACAATCCAGCACCTTGGACTTCAAATTCCCGAAACGTGGTAATATGCCGAAGGTCAATGTAACCTGGTATGATGGAGTGGATAATGTACCTGAGGTGCCAGAAGGATACGGTACTTCTGAACTGGACGCAGATATTCCTGCAGCTAGCACAGGCAAGATCCAACCTGCAAAACTCAATCCAGGGAAAATTATTTACAGCAAGGACTTGACCTTCAAAGGTGGATCTCATGGAAGTACTCTTTCCATTATCCCTAAGGAAAAAGCGAGGGAAATGAAAGGCAAGCTTCCAGATGTGCCTAAAAGCCCTTCTGATCATTTTGCCAATTTCCTTCTGGCTTGTAAAGGCGAAGAAGAAACGCGCTCTCCATTCTCCATCTCTGGCCCACTGAGCCAGGTGTTTACCTTGGGCACCATTGCTCAACGCCTAAATACCAAATTGAAATTTGACAGAGACAAAAAAGTGATCACTAATAATAAAGTTGCTAATGAACTTCTGGTAGGTCCGCCACCTAGAAAAGGCTGGGAACAATATTATAAAGTATAAAACAATAAAAGGCTGCTCCCCACAGGAAGCAGCCTTTATTTTTATATCCTTTTTAGACTTTAAGATACGCCGATGAATGTACCATCGGTACGGTATTTAATATCCTTATCAGTGGTAGTTTCTATCGTGATGATGGTGCCGGTAATTTCTACCTCTTCTATTTTCTCATTTGGATAGTTGGTAGAGAAATGACTGGTTATCGACTCAGGTAATACTCCTTCAAAATAGCTAATAGTCAAAGGTGTAGTTTCTGCTTCAATAGAGGTCCAGCTGCCTTCTTTATTGAATTCAATGGAAATACCTTCGGCGGTTTTTACCTCGTAATAGTCTTCCAAATCATTGTCGGTGCTTTGGTAAACCTTAGGATTAGCACTTTCAGTGATTCCTAAATCTGCCAGTATTTGCTGGGAAGACGCTGGCAACTGGCCATAAGTGATGCTCATTTTGTCATCATGGCTGTCCACATCATAATAATCCGGCTTGTGCTGACCAATATACATTCCCTCAGCATCGAAGTATAACTCAATTTCAGATGGCTCTAGCTCCACTTCATATCCTGTATAGCCGGTATTGCCAAACCTCTCTCTATCCACATTGTCAATGACCTGGTTAGGGTGATTCTGAGAAATATAATCCGTCATACTTACCGGAAGTACCCCATCAGGGATCTGGCCATTATTACTATCAATCTCCACCCAATCACCTTCTTGATTGTATTCTATCTCCACACCATTGCTAAGGCGCACTTCATAATACCCGTCATCATCGGGGTCCGGACTGGTCTTTTTGGATGCAGTAGTTACCGTCTCGGCGGAGAAGTAAGTGGTAAGGAATGCCACAGAATTCTCTGGCAATTCCGTGGTAGGAATTACAATTTCAGGATTAAGATCATCATCCTCTACACAAGAGAGCGTAAGTCCTAAGCCAAGTACAGCAAGTAATTTTATAGGTAAGTATTTCATATGTTGTTAGAATTATGTTCAGTTCTATGCTTCGAATGCTTAAGGATTAACGGAGAAGGTTATATTAGGTTTTTTCATATAAAACCTCCTGATTATTCCAGGTATGGTGATTTTTAGCAGCGGTTTAGTGTGATTATTTGGGTTTTTTAAGATAGGTTAGATGGTTTAAGTTTTTTGGTCGAAATAATATTTGGTGCTTAAGATTAGGTTTTTTGACCTAAATATGATTTATATCATGTTTTTTAGGTAGGCTGCTACCTTTAGGGATGGGATTTTGAGTATAGGAGGAATTTTTAATCATCAATATTTTATGACCCTGAAACCTTCTATGGCTTGTTCTTTGAGGTAAAGGGCTACTTATAAAGGATAAAAGAATCAGGGAAAGGTTATTTTATAGAATTCCCTACAGTAAAAATGTCTATTGATTCAGATAATCCTTATTTATTTCAAAATCAAACCTAATAAACTTATGGATTTACAACTCACAGGAAAGAAAGCTTTGGTGACGGGATCGACCGCTGGTATAGGCTATGAGATAGCTTTAGCATTGGCAGAGGAGGGGGCAGAGGTGATTATCAATGGTCGCAAGTCAAAAGATGTCGAGAAGATGGTCACCGAACTCAAAGCAAAGTCTGGAAATACTGCTATTTCAGGGGTTGCGGCGGATTTCAGTAAGGTGGAAGAAATCAATGCTTTGATCAGAGCGGTCCCTCAGGTGGATATATTGATTAATAATGTGGGGATATTTGAGCAAGTGGATTTTGGTGAGATTACTGATGAGCAGTGGCAGGAGGTTTTTGATATCAATGTGATGAGCGGAATAAGGCTCAGTAGGGCATATTTTTCAAAGATGCTTTCACAGGATTGGGGTCGCATCATCTTTATAAGTAGTGAGTCGGGACTTAATATTCCCTCGGAGATGGTTCATTATGGGATGAGTAAGACTGCGCAATTATCGATCAGCAGAGGACTGGCAAAACTCAGTAAAGGGACCAACGTCACCGTAAACAGTGTGCTTCCTGGTCCCACCTGGAGTCGTGCCAATAGGAAAGCCATCGCTGAACAGGTCAAAGAAGAAGGGAAATCAGAAAAGCAGGTGCTCCGGGAGTTCTTTGAGGAGCGTCGTCCATCCTCACTTATTCAGCGATTTGCAGAGCCCAGAGAAGTGGCGACCATGGTGGCCTATATTGCAAGCCCACTCTCCTCTGCTACTAATGGTGCTGCGCTGCGTGTGGATGGTGGAATTGTAAATTCAATACTATAAATCTATACTTATGAAAATAGTAATAGTTGGTGGGGAGGGCATTATTGGCAAAGCCCTTCAGGATAAGCTTTCTGATGCGGATGAGCTGCTTATTGCGGGTAGGTCTAGTGGAGAGTATAGGGTGGATTTTACGGATGAGAACTCTGTATCAGCCTTCTTTTCATCCATCGGTATGGTGGATGCAGTTATTGTAACGGCAGGATCTGCGCCCTTTAAGGCTTTGGAGGAGATGACTACACAGGATTTTGAGGCAGGGCTAAAGAGCAAGCTCATGGGCCAGGTGAATATCGCCTTGCATGCAATTAATAATATTCGGCCGGGAGGCTCCATTACCCTGACTTCTGGGGTGCTCGCCGAGGATCCCATCCCGTCTGGAGCCGCCCTGAGCATGGTTAATCAAGCTGTCAATGGCTTTGTAATAGGAGCCTATGGTGAATTGATTAAGAAAGGAATCCGCATTAATGCAGTAAGCCCCGCGCTGGTGGAGGATTCCTACGAAAAACTCAAAGATCAGTTTCCTGGTCATATACCAGCTCCTATGGGGGAGGTGGCCATGGCCTATCTCAAGAGTATCAAAGGAATAATAACTGGACAAATCATAAAAGTAGGATATAATGGATAAGAAAAAATTAGGCAATACAAATTTGACCACCGCACCCATTGTCTTTGGATGCAATGTTTTTGGATGGACACTCGATGAAAATGAATCGTTTCGAATGTTGGATGAACTAGTGGGGATGGGTCTGAACACCCTCGATACCGCGGATGTATATTCTAGCTGGGTACCCGGAAATAAAGGTGGGGAGTCCGAGACTATAATTGGCAAGTGGCTGAAGCAATCTGGTAATCGGGATAAAGTAAATATCATCACAAAGGTAGGCTCTGATATGGGCCAGGGGCATAAGGACATTGGTAGGAAATACATTGCAGAGGCTGTAGAGGCTTCATTACGCCGGCTTCAAATAGATCATATTGACTTATACCTCACCCATTGGGATGATGAGCGTACTCCGGTGGAGGAGACACTAGGAGCTTATGCGGAACTGATCAAGGCTGGTAAGGTCGGCGCGATTGGTGCTTCTAACCTTAGCCCCGAGCGACTTCAGGAAAGTCTGGACGCTAGCAAAAAGGAGGGCTTGCCTAAATATGAGGTTTTTCAGCCTGAATACAATTTGCTAGAGAGGGAAGGTTATGAGTCAGGACTTGCTGAGATATGTACTAAAGAAAACCTGGGGGTAATAAGTTATTTTTCCCTTGCTAGTGGCTTCCTGACAGGGAAGTACAGGACAAAGGATGATTTTGATAAGAGTGTGCGGGGAGGTGGAATGAATAAGTATCTGGATGAGCGCGGGCTGAAAATTTTGAAATCTCTGGATGAGTTAGCCGCCAAGCATAGTGTTTCCCAGGCTGCTATCGCTTTAGGATGGTTGATAAATAGTGATCTGGTAACTGCTCCTATCGCCAGTGCCACCAAGAGTAGCCATCTAAAGGCATTTAGAGAAGCCATAAGCCTTCGGTTAGAGACTGAGGACGTAGAGCTACTCGATAAAGCTTCAAGCTAAGTACAGGCTGCTGAGAGAAGGTCATCTATTTCTGGGGGAGTAGATGACCTTCTCTTTTATTTTTCCGCCTGATAGTTTTCTGTTGGCCCACCACTTTTCAAATCATCTCCTAAGATGCAGTTCCCCAGACCTAGTCTCAACTAGAGTGGTGAATCAAGCAAATTAGATTTTCCTAGCCTTAGGATTCGATAGAAAGTGGATAGGGTAGGGATTAGGAGTTTATTAGCGGGCTAACATCCTGAATGGTAATGAAATGAGCCATTCAATAATGGAGAAAATTCCCGATACGGCAAATCCTAAGAGCCGGAAAGGTAGTAATATTAACCAAATTATAGGGTAAAAGACCAAAACGAACAGTGCTATTGGCCAACAGATTACCAGTAGAATAAACCAAACAATCAGGCTAATGAATAATTTCATAGTTATTTAATAATAGATGAATTGGATTTCACAATAGCCAAATTCCTTGCCAACAGGCTTAAGCTCCCATTAGGGCGTTTGGAGTGAATTTTACTGTATCATTTTAGGACAGTTCGCTCATTATTCCTGTACGTGAATGAACAAAATTGCCCCATTTTTTCACAAGAATATTTCCTGTGTTTTAACTGCTATTTTAGGGCTTTGCTTCACGGAAAAATTCTGTTTTTTACTGTAAAAATAGTGAGTTATTTTAGGTGAATTTCGCAATTATTGGATGCTGAGCATTTTAGGGGTTATTTCCTAAAGGACATAGTTATTTATATATAAATGTTTTTTAAATACATAAAAACGTTGTATATTTGTATATCGAAAAATTCTAAAATATTCAAAGTCTATGAGAATCGCATTTTTAAAATCTATTGTGTTATTTGCACTGGTAGGCGTATTTTCTTCCTGTTCGGAGGATTTAGAGGACCTAGTTACGCCACCAGAGGTTGAAGGAGTTTGGGAGTTACAAAGCCATTCTTATACGATCAAATCAACGGTCATGAAAGATGGAGAAACCATAACATTATCTAATAGTGGAATGGCAACTGACAACACCTTACAATTGACGATAATGAAGGATCCTGACGAGTTTCTAGCAGAAGGTTTCTATCTGATTGAAGCCCCTGCGGATTTGGAAGGTACCACCATGAAACCAATTTTCCCTTTTGAAAATGTTCATAAGAGAGGAACATGGATCATGGATAATGAGAAATTTATTTTTGACTATGGAGGAATCCCTCCAATCGAGGCTGATATAATCAATTTTTCTGATACTCAATTAAAAGTATCCTTTACTCTAACAGTACCTGGAGACGTGGATGGCCATACTAGCCAAAATACCGTGGATGGAGTTTATACTTTCATCAAGAAGTAAAACCCTAATTATCCCTAAAACAAAAACCTTTTTGAATTTTGAAAATTCTATTTTTATCCACCTTGAGAGAGGTGGATTTTTTTTTGCCCTGCAAGTTAAACACCAGAAGCTTGGAGTCCCAAGTAAGGTGTTGGCACAAACCATCAGTGGCTGACAGGGATGTTTTGGCGACCTGAAATATGAAAACAGCCTAAGATAATAATTCCTTCAGCACCAAAATCTTTCATGGATGCGTCGGTTTTGGATACAGCAATTTAGACAGACTAGGTGTTGGTGGCTTAAATCATAAGTAGAGGGAATTGTTTAAGGCTGATTACGGCTAAATCTTACTGCATTTCGGCACCAAAGGTGCTGGTATTGTCAGGGAAGGTAGGTAGCGTAATGGTTTTTTTCAAATGATATATGCTTACCCACGGATCTTCGTGCTTTTTCAGCCAACTATAATTGTACTTTATTCCAAATTTTTGCAACTGCGAAAGCAAGGAGTTGTCCTGAGGAGTGATTTCGGAAAGATAAGAATAGGTAAACACATAAAATTCTTCCTGCAGATCGTCTGCCTCTATTTTCTCCTCAAGCGCAGTGATATCCAATAGCGGTAATTCTGCAATTGGGCTATGAAAAATCAATGGTGCGGCCTGGCACAGCAGGGCATGAGTGATAATAGGGGTGTTTTCGCCACTTTCCGCAATCGTCTCCTTAAGCATACTTACCATATGCTCATACTGTTTTTCCTCCTTGACGGTCCATTCAGCGTAGATGGTGGTGAATACCAATATTGAGGCAATACCTGCCACCTGCAATTTTGGACGCTTAAATAAAAAGCATGCTGCAATTCCAGAATAAAACAGTCCATATTGCCAACTCACCAAGGCGAAGGAAACCACCGCTGCAAAACATATCCATAATAAGACGAATCTCTTCCAAAAATAATGACTGGTCCACCGCTTGATCTCTAAGGCAATATTTACACTAAGGCTGGGAATCAAGATGATCAGGTGTCGGGGATTGAGATGTATCGGATTGTAAAATGAAAAACTGGTGGACATAAATAAGAATCCCAGCAATAGGCATAATGAACTTACCGCAAAAACAAAGTGAAGTTCCTTAGGGTTTTTCAATGCCCGAAGAATACCCGGGACAGCAAGAATGATCCATATCCAATAGGTTCTAGATATAAAAATCATCAATGGACGATAACTCACACGGCTAAATATAGTGCCTACGGACTTGTCATAATAAGAAAACTCACCTATATAATGCGCCTCATTGATGCTTATAAACTTATAAAAGGGGTCATCATAAAATAGATAAAAGTATCCAAAATAGATCAGCCCAAATAATATTGTAAAGGCGGCGAGATGAATATAAAACACCAATGAACGCTTATGATAAAAATCGAAAACCAAGAGCACCAAAGGGAGGGGTAGCAAGTAAATGATGGTTTCCTTTGTATTCATTCCCATCCAAAAGCCTAAGGCTACTAATAAAGCAGCAACCATCGGCTTATAACCCCTGCGATAGAGTGCTGCAGGGATTAGGGTAACCCATAGCAGTAAGGCTGAATCTGGAAAAACTTGATTGATAAAATGAATTAAATACACATTAGTAGTAAAAAACACTACCAATGTGATCCGCATAAATCGTTCGGGTAAAAGGAAATATAAAATACTTAAGCTTCCGCAGGTGTAAATCAATGAGGCTAGAGACCCCAGATGATCACTGAAATTAAAAATATAGAGCAATAAACCAGGCAGCCAGAAGGCCCCCCATCTCAAACTAAAGTTGTCAGGCTCGGGATTTGGGATTCCAGCAAACAAATTATAGCCAAAGTGCAGATAGGAAATATCATCACTAAAAGCGGGGCCAGTGTATCCCAACCACCACAATGAGGTGAGGAATAGTATTCCAACAATCAGGGGAGAGTCTTTACTAACTATAGATTCCTTTGACATTTTGATTTTTCTATCCCAGTACAACTGATGGGTTGATGTTTTGTTTAGTATGACAATTTGTGTCTCAAATATGGGGCGATAGCAAAAATCTATTAAATTGCGTTTGAATTTAATCTCATAAAATGGAAACAAAAAGCGTAGAGCAACAAAAAATATTAAGAGTTTTTAAGCTGATCAACCTTTTACGCTCTTCAGTAGGCAAACCAGTAACTCGTTTGGCAGAATCCTTGGGGACCGATAAGCGTACAGTGTATCGATATTTTCAGTTGCTGGAGGGCATGGGGTTTACCATTGAGAAGGAATTCGGTAAATTCAAGATTTCCGAGCAGGTGGAGGAGGGCAGGAACTCACTTTTTGGGGTATTTACGGAGGAGGAAGCGACCTTTTTGATGGGGGTCTTGAATCGAACCTCTAATAAAAACCTGCTCAAACATAGCATTATCCAAAAGGTAAGGCTAAAGTCTGAGCTGGAGCAGAGTGCCGGACATTTATTCAGCGCAAACCTTGGGCTGTTTGTAGATACAATCGCTGAGGCCATCAAAAGTAAAACGCAGATTGTGCTACGTGATTATTATTCGCTAAGCAGTGACTCGGTGAGCGATCGGCTGATAGAGCCCGTAGTATTTACCAATAATTACGATGCAGTATATGCTTTTGAAATCGCTTCACGGGGAATGAAGACTTTTAAACTGGAGCGGATAAGTGAAATATACCTGACTGGGAAAAAGAATAAATACGAGAAACTTCATGAACCCCTAAAGCAGGGATTATTTGGATTTACCGGTACTGATCAATTCCATGTACGGCTAAAGCTTAGCAAGAAAGCCTATCAACTCCTACTGGAAGAGCATCCTGATGCGAAGCCCTTTGTGCAAGTAGAAGACCGTCAGGATTATATTTTTGAAGGTAAGGTGCCAAATTTACCTGGAATCGCGCGTTTTATATTGGGACTGCCAGGAGAAATTGTTGTGGAAGAGGGGGATGAGTTGATTGCCTATTTAAAAGAGCAAATAAAAAAGGCTGAATTTACATTTTCAGCCTTTGATTGATCAGTAAAGTAAAAGTATAAACTGTGGTAGTTTACTTTAGCTGGATTAATCTAATATTTTCATTGTCCTCATGGCGAAAAACCCCCGTCACCTCATTATTAGTGTTTAGAGCTTCCTCCAATTCCTGACAATCATCAAAGCAGAAAATGTGTAGTTTTCCTAACAACGAATAACCTGATCCGCTATTGTGCGAAACCAAATTATTAGGCTCAAAATTTTCAGACTTTAATGGGATTTCGAAAGTCTCCGTTTCAGTAACCTTGGTTTCTTTGATGGTGTACAAATAATGGTACTTAATCATATAAGCCTCCAAATCTTCATCATACTCCTGAGCTTTCTTAATTTCTATTTCATAATTCACTCCCATAGTATAATCAAAGCCCTCAATGGCGTCGATGGGAACCAAAGTCCATTCGTCTTTTCCCTTCTGATGTTCAAATTGCACCTGAAGAGCTAAACTGCCCATACTGGTCTCATCATCAACAATTATCGAAGGATAATGTTTAATATATACAGTTTCATTTTTTTCTAATTGCTGGTCAAAGCAAGAAACCAAAGAAAAAGTAAGAATGCCCAGTAAAAATATAGACAGTAAAAGGCGGAACTTCATAGGTAAGAGATTTTTAAAATTTAAATCGAACATTAATTTCTATTGAGGGGGGAAAGGTGGTTTAATCTAAAACACTTTTCTCCAGACCATTTTTCCCGAAGGAAGACTAATTGCGGATGGATCAATAAAAGTGCCATTATTTGTGAATTCTGAGTGGAACACACTCGATTTGAGGGTGATTGGTCGATTTTGAAGGGTGAGATTGGTTAATTTTATGATAAATGGCATAAAAAAATCAATTTTGGTGATTTTCTTCATTGACCGATGGAGCGATTTTTCCCCATTTTGGGTGATATGGGGAATAGGACCTTACATGGGCGGTATTGCTTCCTAATGCCTTTTATATCTACCTTAACTGTCTAAACCCGAATAGTATATTTTATGAAAACAATTATTTACTCGATTGCCCTATTTATATGCAACTTATACTTTCTAAATGCGCAACAACTGCTGTCATCAGATAGCAGTGCGACGAGTGAGCATCAGTTGAAAGTCAATGGCAAAACCATCTCTTATACCGCCACGGTGGGTACCCAGCCCGTTTGGGACAAAACAGGAAAGGAAGTAGCCTATTTATTTTACACTTATTATCAACGGCAGGGAGTCAGCAATCTTGAGCAACGTCCCCTGGTAATCTCCTTCAATGGAGGTCCGGGTTCGGCATCCATCTGGATGCATATTGCCTATACCGGGCCAGTAGTTCTGAATATTGACGAGGAGGGATACCCCTTGCAGCCCTATGGGGTGAAGGATAATCCCCATTCGATTTTGGATGTGGCGGATATCGTATATATAGATCCTGTAAATACTGGATATTCTAGGATTACAGACAAAGAGGCGGATCGTAGCCAGTTCTTTGGGGTAAACAGTGATATCGATTACCTTTCCGAATGGGTAAGGACCTTTGTAAATCGTCAAAAACGCTGGGCCAGCCCCAAGTTCCTCATTGGGGAGAGTTATGGCACCACTCGCGTGTCTGGCATGGCCAATCGATTACAGGAAAGTCATTGGATGTTTTTTAACGGAGTGATCTTGGTTTCTCCGACGGACTTGGGGATCGATAGAGAAGGGCCAGTTCAGGCAGCCAATTATTTGCCTTATTATACTGCCACGGCTTGGTATCATAAGCAGCTTGACCCAAGCCTTCAAAGTAAAGATTTGGAGGAAATATTGCCTGAAGTGGAGCTATTTACAAGAAAGGAGCTGGTACCGGCCCTGATGATGGGCGGATTTATGGATTCAGCAGAGAAAGAACGATTGGCAAAGCAGATGGCTCATTATTCAGGATTAAGCCAAAAGGTGATTTTGGAACATAATCTGATGGTTCCTACTTCCTTTTTCTGGAAAGATTTGCTGAGGGATGAAGGCCTGACGGTTGGAAGACTTGACAGCAGGTATAAAGGTATCGATCGAGCAGATAAGGGCGATCGATTTGATCATGATCCCGCCCTGTCGAGTTGGAATCATGCCTTTGCGCCAGCATTTAATCATTATATGAATCATAAGCTCCAGTTTAACACAGACATAGAGTACAATCTTTTTGGCCCTGTGCATCCTTGGGATCGCTCTGGAGATCGTACCGGTGAAAATCTACGGGCTGCTATGGCTCAGAATCCCTACCTAAATGTCATGATCCAATCTGGCTATTATGATGGTGGTACGGACTATTTCAACGCCAAATATTCTATGTGGCAGATGGATCCAAGTGGTAAACTTAAAGATAGACTGCTGTGGAAAGGCTATAGAAGTGGGCATATGATGTACCTGCGAGAGGAAGATCTCGCCAATGCCAATGAAGACATCAGGCAGTTTATCCTTAATTCACTACCCGAAGATAGCCAAGCTGCAAAATACTAATATATTAATAGTCCTAAACCGGGGTTTCAACCGGTTTAGGACTTATTTTTTTGAATGATAAGCTTGAATGAACTCTGTCAAATTTCCAATAGGGTCTTGAAAGCCCATATACTGACCTAGTTGTCTGTAGATGGCTTGCTTTGTCTGACCGGATTCTCTCATCGTTTTTATAGAACTAGCCCCTTCACTTTTAGAGAGCTTCCTGCCAGAGGGGGCTTTTACCAAATCATGATGATGGAAATTAGTCGAGTGAAAACTGTTTGCAGGAATCAGTTCACTAAGATACAGTTGCGCCAGTGTGGAGTCATACAGATCCTTACCTCTTATTATGATATTGGTACCAAAATGGATATCGTCCACCAGGGAGGCCAGCTGATAAGAGGGAGACTTATCCTTTTTGCGGATAACAAAGTCAGTAATTTGGGCGGGCAGAATAGACTTGAAAGGTTGATTCTCTTCTATTATTTGTATTTCTGCAGTATTATCGGTCTTTAGTCTCCAATTTACATTTTCCGCCTCAAGAGGTAGCGATTTAGTTCTGCATATTTGGGGATAGCTTCCCTTATTTGATTGGGCATTGATCTTTTTTCTGGAGCAATCGCATGCATAAAGTAAGTCATTTGCTTTGAGCTGATTGATGGCCTCCGCATATAATGGAAATCGATGGATTTGGGAGTATTCTTGCCGGAATTCTGTTTTGTTTTTTGGTCCCAGGTCCACAGGGATTTCTAAGAAGTCCAGGCAGTCAAAGATGTCGTCCAAATATTCTTCCCTGAGCCTTCCCTGATCGAGATCATCAATTCTTAGCATGATTTTGGCCTGATGCTTTTGGGCTATAGAATGGGTGATTACAAAGGATAGGATATTTCCTATATGCAAAAAACCACTGGGTGTTGGAGCAATTCGCGTGAGGGTAATATCGGGAGAAAATGGATTCATAGGTCAATAGCGAGGCATTTTGTCCCTTTAGGTCTTTAAGAATAGGGGATAGGAGAAATGTTTTATGTTCTTATTTTACCCTAAATATATTACCTTGATGAGACACTAGGGCTTGCTTTTCGAATTCTAATATAATAAAAGAGCCTGTCCTGATGATAATAGTGGTAAGAATTAATGGCTGGAAAATAATGATGGATCCTACTTTTTTCCGTTGGCTGTCACTATATATAGGTTAGGAAACTAGGATAAATCGATGAATGAAGGCTTGCAGACCTATGGTCGCTAGAAAAGAATATAATAAGAAGAGAAAAAATAAATACATGGAAACTGAATTGAAGCTGGCAGTATTAATAGATGCCGATAATATACCCTCCCATTATGTAAAAGAAATGATGGAGGAGATTGCCAAATATGGCAATCCCACAGTGAAAAGAATCTATGGGGACTGGACCCAACCGCAGCTGGGGAAATGGAAGGCCGTATTATTAGAAAATGCCGTCACTCCGATGCAGCAGTACAGCTATACCACTGGCAAGAACGCCACGGATTCCGCGATGATCATTGATGCGATGGATATTTTATATTCCGGAAAGGTGGATGGATTCTGCCTGGTGTCCAGTGATAGTGATTTTACCAAATTGGCGACACGACTGAGAGAGGCTAGTATGAAGGTAATCGGAATTGGCGAAAAAAAGACGCCTGCTCCCTTTATTGCAGCCTGCGATAAGTTTATCTACTTAGAAGTCCTTCATAAAGAGCAAAAGCCAGAAGGTGGAAAGTCAGCTACGCCAGGACAAAATAAATCGGCCAAGGTGGACAATATCACCGCCAAGGTGATCCGCTTGATCTCCAATACCATTTCCGATTGTGAGGATGAGGATGGATGGGCATTCCTTGGTGATGTCGGAAATCTACTTCAGAAGAAACAACCTAATTTTGACCCTAGAAACTTCGGGTTTAATAAGCTTACTCCAATGATTGGCTCCATTCCTCAATTTGAAATAGAGCAAAGGGAAAACTCCAGAGGCAAGCATAAGCATATCTATGTCCGTAATAAGGGTTGATATTTTGGGGTCGAAGGGTATGAAATTGTAGGACAATAGTATTTATCCTTTAAATTCCATTAGATTTGCAGGCTTAAAAATATCCATTTGGGAAGTGTTAAAGATTAGCTCTGGCATTCTTTTTGGTTATTTAGGCTTATAATGTTTTTATACACGGATCTAACTTACAATCATTAATAGCATGTTTAAGAGGATAACTTTACTTTTACTTACCGGATTAATCGTTTATGGTTGCGCCACGGTGCCACTCAGCGGTAGGAAGCAGCTGAGCTTAGTGGACAATTCAGAAGTTTTACCCATGGCTTTTCAGCAATATAATGAGGTGAAAACCGAAAGTAAAATCGTAACGAACACCGCCGATGGTGAAAGTGTCGTTCGGGTGGGCAAGAGGATTGCCGCTGCTGTGGAGACTTATTTAAATGCCAATAATTACGGGAATTTGCTGGACGGCTTTCAGTGGGAGTTCAATCTAATTCAGGATGACCAGGTAAACGCATGGTGTATGCCGGGCGGCAAAGTAGCCTTTTATACAGGTATTTTGCCTATATGTCAGGATGATGCAGGTATCGCTGTGGTGATGGGCCATGAGGTGGCTCATGCTATCGCCAGTCACTCCAGAGAACGGATGTCTCAAGGAATGGTGGCCAATGGCCTGCTTGGTGGTTTGCAAGGAGCAATGGGACAAAATCCTACGCTTACCCAAAACCTATTTATGCAGGCCGTGGGCATGGGAAGCCAGATCGGAATGCTGAAATTCTCCAGAGACCAGGAGCTTGAAGCGGATCAGCTAGGCTTGATTTTTATGGCTATGGCCGGTTATGACCCTAGGGAAGCACCGGAATTCTGGCAAAGAATGGAATCTAATAGCGGTGGTGAAACTCCTCCAGAATTCCTTTCCACTCACCCAGGTCCTGGACGTAGAATGGAAGATCTTCAAAAACAAATGCCTGATGCATTGAAATATTACGAGAAGCAATAGGCTTTCACCCTAATTCCATTTATCCGGGAGTTTATAAGGGGATCATTATAAGTATCGAATTAAAATTTGATTCAAATAACTATAGATTTTTTTACCAAGAATTGACATAAGTTTAAGGCTGAGGATTTATTTCTTCAGCCTTTTTTTATGCGCAGAAACGGTGAATTCTTATTCGGCCTTAATTTTCATAGGTGATGGATTGGAATACGTTGGTAGGTTTGAAAGGACTTATTCGGTATCAATCCCTAAAGGAAAACAGGTTTATAAAGGGTGAGCCCTTAATAAACTGCCCAGTTATCCCAGATTAGTGAGTATTTAATGGTATATTCGATAGGTAAATCAGACCAGTGCTAAGCTGGTTTCTGGTAAATTGCTGAATGCAAGTTTGACGAATTAGAATTCATTCATTTTTTATAAGTTTAATAATCATTTGAGAGGGATCGGTGAGGGGATATCGTGGATGATTTTCCTTTTATTTTATAAAGTATGACAAAAATCATCTTTTTGTTGGTGGTTTAATCAGTTACTTTGTAACAATCACTCATAAAATTAATAATCATGAAGGAAAAAAACACCCCCTGTGAACTTTGTTTAAGTAGGAAATTTTCCTTGTTTTCTGGTTTGGCAGATGAACATCTGTGTAGCTTGACAGAAAATAAAAATTTAATTTCCCATAAGAAGGGTCAAATCCTTTTTTATGAGGGAACAAAGCCTTTGGGGGTTTTCTGCATAAGTTCAGGGATAGTGAAGGTGTTCAAGACCGCTTCCAATGGGAAAGAACAAATTATTCGCTTAGCCCAAAAAGGGGACTTTTTAGGTTATACATCCTTATTGGGCGAGGAGGTTTATTCTTCCACCGCCACCATCGTAGAGGATGCTAAAATTTGCTTCATTCCCAAAGAGACGTTTTTGGAAATCATGTCCAAAGACAATACTTTCCATCAGCGTCTTACCAAATCCGTATGTCAATCCTTAGGCTTGATGGAAGCCCAGCTGACTGATGCGACTCAAAAGACCATCCGTGAACGATTGGCTTTTACCCTTATCAAACTTTGCGATTCCTATGGCATTGAGGGAGGGGTAGATTCCACCATTGATATTGTACTGACCAGGGAAGAGATCGCCGGTCTCGTAGGCACGGCCACCGAAACTGTCATCCGACTACTTTCAGAATTGAAAAAAGATCAAATGATAGCCTTTGAAGGAAAGAAAATCAAAGTGCTTGACCGCAATGGTTTGGCGCGTTTATCGGATTTTTATAATCACTCTTAAGGTAAATCCATCTGGATCCATTTGTCCAAAAACAATTTTAAGCTAGATAGTATCTACACTATTTAACAGTTGAGTTGGGTCTTATGTACTTCAAGCTTCCCATCCCTGGTCAATCAGTTTGGATTGGTGGAGAGGAAAATAGCTTTATTTGTTAGAGCTATTTTCCAGACCTAAGAGAGCTACTTTTTTGCCCCATTATTTATTACTCCAATACCTTTAGCTTAATAGCTCTTCGATCTGATGATAAATCGGAAAATGACTATATATTTTTTTAATAATTCCTCACTTTCTGACAATCAATATTAAGGTTTAAAATAGCCGACTTTGCTTAAGAGTTTAGGGTGATGAGTTTTTGGAAGACTATACTGATTGGGTAGTGGGAGGGTAAAGACTTGAATAGAAGATGAATAAATCAAACGTTTGAAAATTGACTATTTTTTTAAGCAATGAAATACAAAAAACAAATGATTATTGTCATGTTTTGAAGTTACCCTTGTCATGAGTAGTCTCTATGGGTAAAAGTATATTTGTCCTATATACACCAACTAACCCATGAAAAACACTTTACTTTTATTGGATAACCTTTCTCAAGGGCGCTGTATCCCTATCTACAAGGGTAAATTACCCATGGATGTGACCATAGAGGATTTTTTTAGGCTGATGGACATCAGTCGATATGAGGTGGATCTCAAAATGATTTTAATGAATCTTCCGCATATCATTTCTTGGTTAAAAAATAAAAAGAATTTTCTGCCGCTGAGTGAAGCTAAAAACCAGGTCCCAATTATTTGGTACGATCAGGTGATTAATTTCGATAAGATATTGATTCATTATGATGGCTCGGAGAATTCTGCTTTGATTATTCATCATTTTATGGAAGAGATGAAGGAGCAGCTGTCGAATAGCAGTGTGACGATTATCTCTCCACGCTCCCTTCCAAAGTACAGGTTAGCGGATGAGCAAGCCTTGGTAAAATCCATTCAGGAGTATGCGAAAGAAACCAGTTTTATAAAATTGAACTTTTCAAAAATCGGAGAATTTTGGTCTTATGCCATCAAACATGATTTTAAGTTGCTATTAACCTCCAAATCCTACCAGGATGATTTGCTCAAAATGATGATGCATTTCGATAATCAAGGCATATGGGGAAAGCGGCTATCATTTTATTTAGGATAAGAAATTATTGTTAATAAGTGTATTTGGTTTATAAATATGTTTATTTTTATTTATATTAAGAATATAATATTCTAAGTATGACCAAAATTAAGGAAAAGAGTATTGCATTGTGTTTTCATTGTGGTGAATCATGTGCAACAGATTTTTTACTTCATGACCAAAAGCATTTCTGTTGTACCGGATGTAAGTTAGTCTATGAGGTATTGCAGGATAATGACCTTATGAGTTACTATGAATATGCAAATCAGCCCGGCACCAGGAAATCCGATCAGCACGATTCCAATGCTAAATTCGATTATCTGGAGGAACCAGAGGTCATTCAGAAGTTGGTCAGCTTCCAAAATGAAGAGGAGATGCATGTGGTATTTGAGGTACCAGCTATACACTGTGTGAGTTGTATCTGGCTGCTGGAGCATTTATCTTCATTGCAGTCCGGGATCCGTTCCTCAAGGGTGAATTTTGTCAAAAAAGAATGCAAAATTAAATTTTCACCAAGCACAATATCCTTAAAAGAGGTCGTGCAGCTATTAAGTAAGATAGGGTATGAACCACACCTGAAATTATCTGCACTGAGTGATCGCAAAACCAAGCGAGTTACCAATCCGCTAATTGTCAAAATTGCCGTTGCAGGCTTTTGTTTTGGCAATATGATGTTTTTTAGTCTTCCAGAATATTTCAATGAGGCGGCCTTATTAGGAGATTCATTTTCCAATTTGTTTTCCTATTTGAATTTTGCTCTTGCCATTCCAGTGTTGTTTTTTTCAGGAAATGACTATTTTATTTCTGCTTGGACCGCTATAAAGAGGTTCCAAATCAATATGGATGTACCCATTGCCTTGGGGATGGTGGCCTTATTTTCTTATAGTTTTTATATGCTGCTAGTAGGAGGGCTTGGTTATTTTGATTCTCTGGGAGGCTTGGTTTTTTTCCTTTTGATCGGGAAATATTACCAACAAAAGACCTTTGACAATTTATCCTTTGATAGGGATTATAAGTCGTATTTTCCATTGTCGGTGGTTCGCATCAGCGCTCAGGGGAATGAAGAGGTTATTTCTCTGCCTAAGATTAAAGTTGGGGATTTGATTGTAGTGAAAAACGCTGAATTAATTCCTGCTGATGCGATATTGCTGGAAGGGGAAGCCTGGATAGATTATAGTTTTGTGACAGGGGAGGAAGAGCCTGTACGAGTAAAATGTGGAGAAACCATCTATGCAGGAGGTCGGCAGACGGGAGCGGTCATCCAGCTGAAAGTAGAGAAAGAGCCTTCTCAGGGCTATCTGACAGATTTGTGGAATGACAGCAGTTTTGCAGAAAGTACCAAGGAGCAAAAGATCAATCTCACCAATCAGATTAGTGGCTGGTTTACCTTTGCCATTCTTCTGATCGCCTCCATATCCCTGATCTATTGGTGGTCCTATGATATTTCTGTAGCGATTCAGGTATTTACCAGTGTGTTGATTGTGGCATGTCCTTGTGCCTTGGCATTATCAGCTCCCTTTACTTTGGGGAATACGCTTAGGGTGTTCGGTGCGAATAGATTTTACCTCAAAAATGGCCAGGTGATAGAGGACCTGGCAGGCATAGACGCCTATATATTTGATAAGACAGGTACCCTCACGGATCCTCAGGAAAGTGAGGTCCTTTACGTAGGTAGTGAGCTGTCTGAGGAGGAGCTTCAAGTGATCAAGTCGATGGTAAGGGAGTCTGCTCATCCGCTAAGCAGAAGATTGGACCGCAAGCTTAGCATAGATCCTGTGGCTCTCAATGAAACAAAAGAAACCGCCGGTAAGGGTCTGGAAGCCCACTATAATAATCAGAATTTTCGCTTGGGATCCTCCAGCTGGGTGTCGGCAAGGCGCTTGATTGATCATCCCGAAGTGGGCTCAAGGGTGTATATAAGCATTAATGGGGAGGTAAGAGGCTATTATACTTTTTCGAATAACCTCCGACAGGGCGTAGCTGAATTGGTGAGCGGAGTGAAGGCGGATGGGAGCGTCCATATCCTATCAGGGGATCATGGATCCGAGCGGGGAATGTTAGAGCAGTTTTTTGGGAAGGACCTAGAGATGAATTTTAATCAAAGTCCCAAGGACAAATTAGAATATATCCGCCAGCTGAATGAATCTGGTTCTCATACGCTCATGCTTGGGGATGGGCTCAATGATGCGGGGGCTTTATATGAAAGCAGGGTAGGGATCGCGATATGCGAGACCAGCACCAACTTCAGTCCGGCGAGTGACGCGATTTTAGATTCCAGTGCCATAGATAAGTTGCCAGCGTTTCTGAGGATGGCTAAGGACAGCAAGCGGATCATTATGCTCAGTTTTGCCCTTAGTTTTCTCTATAATGTGGTGGGTCTGAGTCTGGCCGTTCAAGGGATGGTAAGTCCAGTATTCTGTGCGATACTAATGCCGCTGAGTAGTATTTCAGTGGTAATATTTACGAGTTTGATGGTAAAGGTAAAAGCCAGTCAACGAGGTCTTAATCCCAATTGGTTATGGAAATAATTTTTGTGCTGATCGCAATAAGTTTAGTCTTAGCGATCTCATTTTTGATTCTCTTTATTCGAGCATTGCGGAGTGGGCAGTATGATGATACCTATACGCCATCGGTGCGGATATTATTTGATAAATCTAAAAAGAAAAAATCAACACTAACGGAAGATAATACAACTAAAAACGAGTAAACACTATGTCAGAACCATTACTTGAGAAGTTCAGTTACGATAATAAGATCGTAAAATACTTTGGGGTTGCCACTATTGCCTGGGGAGTGATAGGGATGTTGGTGGGTATATTGGCCGCCACGCAGCTATTTCTTCCTGAGGCAAATTTGGGAAATCCCTATACCACTTTTGGTAGGATAAGGCCTTTGCACACGAATGCTGTAATTTTCGCTTTTGTGGGAAATGCTATTTTTGCAGGAATATACTATTCCATGCCGCGTTTATTGAAAGCGCGAATGTACAGTGATGCCCTGAGTTGGATAAACTTCTGGGGCTGGCAGCTGATCATTCTTTCGGCGGTTATTACTTTGCCGCTAGGCCTTACCTCCTCCAAGGAGTATGCCGAACTGGAGTGGCCAATTGATATTGCCATTGCGGTGATATGGGTTGCTTTTGGAGCGAATATGATAGGGACCCTGATCAAGCGTCGGGAGCGCCATATGTATGTAGCCATTTGGTTCTATTTAGCTTCCTTTGTGACGGTGGCGGTGCTTCATATTTTCAATTCCTTGGCACTTCCTGTATCCATGTTTAAGAGTTATTCTGCTTATGCAGGTGTTCAGGATGCGCTAGTTCAGTGGTGGTACGGGCATAATGCTGTAGCTTTTTTCTTGACCACGCCTTATTTGGGATTGATGTATTATTTTCTTCCAAAGGCAGCGAATCGGCCGGTTTATTCCTATAAGCTATCGATCGTCCACTTTTGGGCACTGATATTTATCTATATCTGGGCTGGACCTCACCATTTGCTTTATACTGCCCTGCCTAACTGGGCACAGGTATTAGGAATTGCCTTTTCCATTATGCTATTAGCCCCTTCCTGGGGTGGGATGGTCAATGGTTTACTGACCTTAAGAGGAGCCTGGGACAAGGTACGAGTGGATCCTGTTCTGAAATTCATGGTGGTAGCCGTGACCGCTTATGGTATGGCAACACTTGAGGGACCCTTATTATCCCTGAAAAATGTCAACGCCATTGCCCATTATACCGATTGGATAGTGGCCCACGTTCATATTGGTGGCTTAGGATGGAATGGTTTCCTGACCTTTGGTATGCTTTATTGGCTATGGCCAAGAATGTGGGACACCAAATTGTATTCTACCAAACTGGCCAATACTCACTTCTGGCTGGGGACTTTGGGGATTTTATTCTATGCCCTGCCTATGTATGTGGCCGCCCTTACTCAGAGTTTGATGTGGAAGGAGTTTAATGAAATGGGAAGACTTGCCTATCCAAACTTCCTGGAGACCACCTTGGAAATTGTTCCTATGTATATGCTTAGGGCTTTTGGCGGGGTATTATACCTGAGTGGTACACTTATCATGATTTTCAATCTTTATAAGACTTCCCAAATGGGAGAGTTTGTGGCTGAGGAGTATGATGAAGCAGCCCCACTTAGCAAGCCGGTTAAGAATAAAAATGAATACTGGCATCATGTATGGGAAAGAAAGCCAATTTTCTTTACTGTTCTGGCGACCATTGCCATTCTTATCGGGGGGGCAATAGAGATTATCCCTACCATATTAATCAAATCAAATGTGCCGACCATCAGCCACGTCAAACCTTATACTCCACTAGAGTTGCAGGGCAGGGACTTGTATATCTCCAATGGCTGCGTAGGTTGTCACTCCCAGATGATACGTCCATTCCGGTCAGAGACCGAGCGATATGGTGAGTATTCTAAGGCAGGAGAATTTGTCTATGACCGCCCCTTCCTATGGGGATCCAAGCGTACTGGTCCTGATCTGCATAGGGTAGGAAGGAAATATCCGGACAGCTGGCATTACCACCATATGATGGACCCGCGCACCATGTCTCCAGGCTCCACGATGCCGGCTTATTCATGGATGATCACTAATATCATGGATCATGAGGATCTCCCCGCAAAGATAAGAACCTTGCAAAAGCTAGGGATACCTTATCCTGAAGGATATGCGGATGAAGAAGCCATGAAGGACCTGGATCTTCAAGCTATGGAGATCGCAAATGGGCTGAAATCTGAGAATATTGAAGTGCTGCCTCATTCCGAAATCGTCGCTCTAATAGCCTATTTGCAGAGATTAGGGACCGATATAAAGAAAACGACAGGGGAGGACACTGGAATAACTTCTAAATATTAAATACCATTTGATATGCAAAAAGAAATTTTGAAATCGATAGAGAACATAGAGATATATCCGATAATCTCCCTGCTGGTTTTTGTGTTGTTTTTTGTTGGAATGGGGATATGGGTATTTCGAGTAGATAGAAAATACATAGACCATATGAAGTCCCTGCCAATGGATGAGAAGCCTAAAACGAATAATAGCCATGAATAAACTCTTAACATATATAGTATCGTTAGTCCTGGTATTAATGAGCAATGCCTCCTTTGCTAGACAGGATACCACGGGTAGCGTGACGGAAAGTCTCAGTGGATTAGGGGCTGGAGAATGGGCACTACTGCTTATGATAGGTGTCGTATTGTTTATTTTGGTGGTTTTATTGCTGCTGATGATTTACCTGCTGTCTTTCTTACAGACCGTGATGCAGCGAAGCAATCCTGCCCTGGCGGAGGAGCCTAGCTGGTGGGAGAACTTCAAGAATAAATTTGTAACCGGGGATATGACACCCGTCGAGGATGAAGAGGAGATCATGCTGGAGCATAATTACGATGGCATACGTGAACTTGATAATTATATGCCTCCATGGTTACGGTACCTGTTTTCTAGCACGCTTATTATTGCCCTAGGCTATATGTTTTATTACTCAGGATGGGGATGGGGCATGACTCCACTCGAGGAGTATGAGTCGGAGCTAGCCATAGAGGCCGTTGCTGCGGAGGAGCGCAAGTCCATGGCCCTAGCCTCAATCGATGAAACCAATGTGGCCTATGATCAGTCCGATGCTGTATTGTCTGTAGGGGCGTCCATCTATAATGCCAACTGCGTAGCCTGCCATGCGGCAGATGGTGGTGGCGGAGTAGGTCCGAATTTTACCGATGAATATTGGCTACATGGCGGAAGTATTCACGATGTGTTTAAAACGGTCAAATATGGTGTTCCTGAAAAAGGAATGATCCCTTGGCAAGATCAGCTCAGCCCTGAAGAAATCATGCAGGTGTCTAACTTCATCTTATCACTAAAAGGAAAACCTTCTGCAAATCCTAAAGAGCCGCAAGGCGAAATCTATACACCTGAGGAAATTCCCGAGATGGAAGATGCCAGCAGTCCGGCAGATTCTACCCTCATGGTTTCTTCCTTATAATTGAGATAAATCTCATAGAATGGAGCCTACTATCGATAATCTGGAAAATGAAAAGTTTCGCGACAGCTTAGCCACCGTAAGGGAAGATGGTAAAAGAAATTGGATTTATCCAAAGAAAATTACCGGCTTCTTTTTCCGGTATAGAACATACCTGAGTTGGGTTTTACTGGCCATATTATTTGCGGGGCCATTTATAAAGATCCAGGGAAAACCCCTATTGCTGCTGAATTTCTTTGAAAGGAAGTTTATCATCTTTGGGCAGGTATTCTGGCCTCAGGATACTCATATACTCTTGTTCTTACTGCTGATATTCTTCGTGTTTGTGATCCTATTCACCGTGGTATTTGGGAGGGTCTTTTGTGGCTGGGCTTGCCCGCAGACCTTATTCATGGAGATGGTTTTCCGGAAAATCGAGTATTGGATAGAAGGAACGGCTTCGCAGCAAAAAAAGCTGGATGCAATGCCGTGGAATGGAGAGAAAATCAGAAAAAAAGCGATTAAATGGTCAATATTCGGAATGATCTCCATTCTCATCGGCCATACCGCTTTGGCTTATTTGATCGGTATTGAGCAGGTCCAGCAGGCCATTATGCATCCTCCAAGTGAGAATCTCTCCACTTTTATTGGTTTAATAGCCTTTTCTGCTGCTTTCTTTATAGTCTTTACCCTATTGAGAGAGCAGGTATGTCTGGTAGCTTGCCCCTACGGAAGGCTTCAAGGGGTATTGCTGGACAAAAATTCCATCAATGTGGCTTATGATCATAAGAGAGGAGAGCCTAGAGGAAAACTTAAAAAGTCTATAAGTCTGGAAGAGAATACGGGTGATTGTGTGGACTGCGGATTATGTGTGAGTGTCTGTCCTACGGGAATAGATATCCGTCATGGCGTCCAGATGGAATGCGTAAATTGTACCGCCTGCATCGATGCCTGTGACCAGATTATGGATAAGGTGAACAGACCACAGGGGCTCATACGATATGCTTCGGAAAATTCAATTATGAGTGGCCATCAAAAGCTTCTGACGCCTAGAGTGAAGGGTTATTCGGTGGTCCTGGTGGTCTTAATGGCGGCCTTTGTAGGGCTATTGGCCACTAGAAAGGAGCTGGGAGCGACGATCACGCGGTTTCCAGGAATGACCTATCAGGAGCGCACAGATGGTAATGTCAGTAATTTATACGAGGTGACCTTCATCAATAAAACCTTCGAAGATCAGAAGGTGAGCGTTATATCTTCTGATAAGCGGTACCAGATCGAGGGAAATGATGGGGGAAGCTGGGCTCTGGAAGGAGAGTCGAGAATGGAAGGGCGCTTCTTTTTGGTGCTGGACTCCAAGGATGTACAGCAGATTAATGAAAAGGTCGAGCTGATCGTTCTTCAGAATGGGGAGGAAGCCTTTACGGTGACCACCAACTTTATGGCTCCTATGCCAAAATAAATAATCTAAAAGTAAAACTATGAACTGGGGAACTGGGATTGTCATTGTCTTTATATGTTTTACAGGGCTTCTTTTTACCCTGGTGGGGATATGTATGCAGCAAGAAGATATCCATCTGGTAAGCACAAATTATTATGCGGATGAAATCAACTATCAGGAACATATCAATCAACTCACCAATGCGGCCGAATTGGACGCAAAAGTGATGAACTATGATCGAAATAGCAAAATCCTTACCCTTGCCTTGGAGGCAGAATCAAAGGGTGAATTACATTTATTCCGGCCTTCTGATGCCGGTATGGACAGAAGAATAGCCGTACAATCTCAGCAAGGGAGTTTTCAGGAAATAGACCTGACCAGCTTGCAGCAAGGGTATTGGAAGGTGAAACTCACCTGGACCGAGGAAGGAAAAGGATATTATGAAGAGAGAAAAATCTATCTGCCATGATTTGGACTGCCTTTGTTTTGGGTTTTTTGGGGTCGTTTCACTGCATAGGAATGTGCGGCCCCATCGCTCTGGTCGCTTCCCAAAGCATCCCTGTCAAAGTATGGACTAGGAAACTCTGGTATCATATCGGCCGGGCCTGTACCTATGCGGTTTTAGGATTATTAATAGGATTAGTCGGCAAGAGCCTCCAAATGGCAGGTATCCAGCAGTCTTTGTCTATCAGCTTGGGACTGCTTATCATAGTGATGGCGGTATTTTTCCGCAAAAAGAATAAACTTCCCTCAAGCCGATTTTTCGCTGGATTTACCTCCAGCATCAAAGCTAACTTGGGTCTATGGCTAAAGCGCAAAGGAGGACTTGCATTTTTTGTTACTGGACTGGTAAATGGTTTGCTGCCCTGTGGGATGGTTTATATTGCTTTGGTCGCCACATTGGCATTATCTGATCCATGGCAGGGAAGTCTATATATGGCTGCATTCGGCTTGGGGACCACTCCCTTATTGCTAGGACTGATGCTTGGGCACAGTTTGGTAAACCTAAAATGGCGGCAAAGGATATTCAATTCCATGCCGTATTTTGCGATGTTTATCGGTGTGATGTTCATCATGAGAGGAATGGGGCTAGGACTCCATATGCTGAGCCCCGTTTTGGATTTTGGTTTTGGGGCTTCCACAGCAGACTCCATGACCATCTGTCAGTGACTCCCCCTCTGGCTTGGATCATCTATTTTAGTTTTATAGAATGGAGATTATTCCATTAGCCAACTCATGGGGTAGGAGGTAAATCTATTAATGCTATAATCATCGCTTTCATAGAAAATCCCTAGATCTCCATTGCCCAAGATGGTCATGGAGGAATAGGCGGCAGCTCCTTCATAGACGGTTTTGACAATAGGCCATGACCTTCCCCCATCTTTGCTGACCCTGATTTGCAAGTTTTTTCTCTCTTTAGCATCATTGAGATTACTGAAAAGGAGTAATTCTTCCCCCGCGGATGTGGTATAAGTGATCAGACTGGCATTACAACTAGGATCTGTCAATTGGGTCAATTTACTTGTGGTCCAGGTTTCGCCCTTGTCGGTAGATACATGTTGGTATCTATACCCGGCGCCATTGACACGGCTATTGATCATCCAGCTTCCATCTGCTAAGCTTATGATCTTAGATTCATCAAAGGGCTGAATAGCTCTTGGTTTTACAAACCAACTCATTCCATGATCCTCCGACCCAAATACAAAACCTCCCTTCTCAAGGTTGACAATGGTATGTAAAATCGTGCCTTCGGGACTTTGATAAGCTCTGCCCGAAGTGATGAATTTAAAGTCATTTTCCCAGCCATCTAATGACAATTGCTCAGTGAGATCCTCTGGGGCAGACCAGGTCTCTCCATGATCCTCACTTTTTATCATATGAAAGAAATAACGGTCCTTAGCTTTATCCAGGTCCATATAATTATAAAACAGGAAAATTGTACCCCTTTGCTGGTCCACCACCATAGAAGGATCTGATGCCGATTGGCCATAAGGGAAATCCACTATTTTCTCTATTGGCAGCCATGTTTTTCCATTATCCAGGCTGCGCCGGATGACGATATTGATATCTTTAGAATATTTGAGGTCTCCACAGTTGGGTACTCGCTGGTCAATGGCTGCGATAAGGTGGCCATTACGAGCAGTCACCAAGGCAGGAATTCTGTAGCAGACTACTCCTTCCTCTTGTCCAGAATAGAATAAACTTACCGTGTTGGAATCCGGTCCTCCATGATGCTCCTGGGAGAAGGTAGCTGTGGAGCCCATACTATAGATGAAAAATAAGGTAGTAAGAAACGGTATAGAATGGAGCATAAGAGGTGGTTTGATATTATTGGTTGAGGATCTGCGCGCAGGTATATGAATCAATGTTTTCTCTTGTAATGATCTCCAGAGGAAACAGCTCCTTTTTGGGGGGTGGGTTTTTAAATAATAGATGATGTGCAAGGTGATAAACCCCTCTATAAAGCTGTTTGTTTGGACTTTGATTGATCAGAAATTCAATTTCACCAGACCGAAGTAAGTCTATATTATCTTGAATAAGGTCATAACCTACAATCTTGATGTCCTTCAGATGGTTGTTTCTCAGGACTTCGGCAGTCTTTTTTGCTCCGGAGGAGGTAGGGATGAATAATCCTTTGACCTCAAATTCATTTATTGCTTTTAGCAAAGAGGCTTCAAACAATTCCTGAGTATGAGCATTTATCAAGATGGAAGTCGTTTTCTGAGGGGAGGCGAGGGCCTTGCAATAGTCATTAAATCCATTTTCCTTGTCTTGAAAGTGGATAGAATGCTGGATACTTTGCACGATGTGGAGGGTGGCAAGACTACCTTTTTGATCATGACATACCAGGTTCAGTAGGGATGCGGCTAATCGACCACTTTGATAGAGGTCCTGGCCAATAAATGCCAGCGGGTCAGCTTCAGTGATCAGGGTGTTGAAATGAATGAAAGGAATATTCATCACTTTCAGTTTTTTAGAAAAAGTTAGAGCCTCCGGCAAATAGATCGGGGCGCTGATTACGGCATCGGGATTACAGGCGAGCAGCCGTTCGGATTCCTTATGGTAAGAATCAGCATTATGTAATTCAAAATAGAATGGCAGGATCTCTATATGGTAGGGTTGCCATTCCTTTTGGGTACTTCCCAATGCGCTTAGCGCCAGATTCCAATAAGGATCCTCATCAAGGTGAGGGGCGAGTAAGGCTATTTTAAAAACTTTATTGGAGCCTAAGGTTTTGGCCAGTAGGTTTGGCGTATAATTGATTTCTTTGAGCACTTTTTCCACCTTAGCTTTAGAGACCTCAGATACTTTTCCTCTTTCGTGTATGACTCGATCCACAGTACCTACCGACACCCCGGACAGCTTGGCGATATCTTTAATTCTTATAATCTTGTTTTTGTCCATATAGACTTCTGTTTATTCAGGGCTTGTATAATGAAAAAATTGAACCTGCCCAAAATACTAATTTTTTTTAAGCCTTGATTCTATTTTTATCATTAATAGCTCAATAAAAGGATTTACTTAAGAAAATTATAGAAAATGACCTTCTTTTTTTACGCTTTTTGGCGATGGCTAAGCACTGCTTCCATAAGACTAAAACAGGCCCTTTCCTATTAGCTATTATGGAATAGGAGTGGAGGATTGAGAGGGTTGAGTGAATAGGTCATGGCCGTTAAATTTTCCATTCAATGATTCCCAATAGTAATAACCTAAAGACTGATTGCTTATCTCCCTTTTTTTTTAATGAATATCAGCTCTCGGAATAGCGTGAAAGACCAGCTGAATTTCGATACATAACAGTATAATTTCCGTGGAGAAGCTTTTGAATCCTTTGGCCTAGAGGCAATGAATTTCATACCGCCTCCAAAAATAATTTTCGAGGTCCTCTAATCGTCACAATTGGGAATGGTTAGAACAGCTTATTACGGAAATGTTAATAAATGACTAGAAAAGTAATGAGAACACTTATCATTATTGGCCTTTGTTGAATAAGTGATAATTACCAAGGGATTATAGGTAAAAAGACCTATCTGCCAAAGGATTGATACCGTTTATGTTTGCGTGAACAAAACATTTGTGTGCGCACACAAAAGGTCATGTTAATTTTTGATTAACAATTTTTAATACTTAATTTGGCCTGGTAAAAAATAATAAAAGTATCCTTTATTCACCTAAATAATTGCCTATGACCTATATACAATTAAATAAAAATAGTAAATGATACATCAACCAAATTTGTAAAGAGAGCAATCGGTAACTCTATCCACAGCAAGAGTTAAACATTCCCTTTTTTTAGGGGATTAGAATGAGAATTTATAATGCAAACCACATTAAATTTATGAAATACAAATTTTTACTAATCACATTATTGTGCTTAGGTATGGGACTATCCGCCTGGGCACAAGAGACCTCTATCACAGGGGTGATTTCCGATGATAATGGGGAGGCCATCCCGGGTGCGAGTGTGAGAGTAGTCGATACTACCCTGGGCACCGTGACTGATTTGGATGGGAACTACCTCATCAAGGTTCCTGCCGGCAGTACTAAATTGACTTATTCCTTTGTGGGTTTTGAAGCTCAGGAAGTGGAAATAGGAGGCAGAACCACCATTGATATTATGCTAATGCCAAGTGTAAATGACCTCCAGGAAGTGGTGGTTACCGGCGCCATGGGAATCGAAAAGGATCCACGGAAACTTGGCTATGCGGTGTCCACCGTCAGCTCCAAGGATATCGTGAAATCTTCTCCGACGAATGTAGCTTCCGCACTTTATGCTAAAGCTCCTGGCGTGTCCATCTCCTCCAATGCTGGTGGTGCCACCAGTGCAGTAGCAGTGCAGATTCGTGGATTGAGTTCTATCAACTATCAGAGTCAGCCTTTATTGGTGGTGGATGGGGTGATCTCCCGAAATGGCGAGGCAAACAACGAAGGTTTTTGGGGAAATCCTCGTATCCGTGGTAATGGATTACTAGATATCAACCCTGAGAATATTGAAAGCATCAACATCCTGAAAGGCGCGGCAGCTTCTGCCTTATATGGTTCTGATGCTGCGGCAGGGGTGATTATCATCACCACCAAAGACGGAGGTCAGAGCAAGGGACTGGGCGTGGACTTCAATATGTCTTATGGTATAGAGGAAGTAGGCGTTTTGCCAGACGTTCAGAATGTGTTTGGACCTGGTAGAGAGCGTTCTTATAATTTGGCGCGAGGAACAGACGAAGAAGGTTTTGTGACTAGAAACGTCAATGGCCAGGAGGTGCAGTCACCATTATGGCAGACTTGGGGCCAATTTGGACCTAAGCTGGATGGTAGAGATGTTTACTATTGGGATGGAGAGATTCGCCCTTTTGTAGCACACGAGGATAATATGAAGAATTTTTATAACACCGGTCACAGTGGTATTTATAATGTGGCGATCTCCAATGGTTCGGATATATCCAACTACAGATTGTCCTATACCCGAAATGACTATCAGGGTGTGATGGAAGGTGGCCCTCAGGGCAAGAATACCTTTAGCTTGAACTCAAAGTACCAAATAGATCCTAAGGTGAACGTGGACATGGTGGCTACTTATATCAATGAGAAAGTGACCAACCGACCTTATATGGTGGATCGTCTGACCAATAACTATACAGGTTTCCTCAATCCAGCTAATGATATCACCTGGTATCAGGAGAAATATAAGACTAGCAAGGGCTATAAGTACATCGCTGCCGGCGATAATGTATATGACCCTGAAGAGGCTTTTGCCCTTCCTGTAAATGGATTGGACTATATGGATTACTACTGGAATCAAAGAGAGAAGGAATATGTGGAGAATACCAATCGCCTCATGGGAGCTCTTACTTTGACCTATGATATCCTGGATAACCTGACCGTAAGAGGTCGGGTGGGTACAGATTATACTGGCTATGTTACTGAGAATAAAGAGCCAAATACGGTTCCTCTTACTGTGAATAACACCGGTTCGTATAGCACAGAGAATAATAGATACAGCATATTCTACGGTGATCTATTGGTAAGCTATAATGTGGATATCAACCCAGACCTCGGTTTAAACTTGCGTGCAGGTTACCAGGCGAGAGAGGAAAACTACCGCTATGCCCGTCAAAGCACCCAAGGTGGACTTACCGAAAGAAACTGGTATAGCTTCAATGCATCTAGGACCTTACCTACAGTGGACAAGGGATATACCCGTCGTCAGACCTTGGTGAAGGATGGTATTTTCTTTATGGCTTCATTGGACGTGAAGAACTATCTATTCCTGGAGACTTCTATCAGACAGGAGAGGACTTCTACACTTTATTATGACAATAATAAATTCGTGTATCCTTCCATCAGTGCAGCATTTGAATTGAGCCAGGTGGCGGACCTTCCAGAGATCATCTCCTACAGTAAAATCCGCAGTTCCTTCGGTATAGTGGGTAATCCTGCCAGACCTTATGATGCCAATGTGGCTTACAGCGCTTCCAGTATTGACGGAAGACCCGCTCTATATCCATTGACTAATTACGGAAACAATGGCTTGAAAAACGAAATCAAGAATGAGGCAGAAATAGGTTGGGAAAACAAATTTGCCAACAACCGTTTTGGCTTGGACCTGACCTATTATTATAATACGGTCAATGATATGATCCTCAGTTTACAGGTGCCTGCATCGACAGGAGCTGGTTATGTACTTTCCAATGTGGGTAATATGAAAAACTACGGTTGGGAAATTGGCTTATCCGCCACGGCTATTCAGACGAAGAACTGGAACTGGGATATCCAGGTCAACACCGGTATCAACCGTAATGAGATCACGGAGTTGATGCCAGGCTTAGAGACCTTGATCCACTCCCGTCCGGATAATGGTTCCCTGCAATTGGTGTCCCGTAAGGGAGAGCCTGCCGGTGATATCATGGGCTATACGCTGAGCAGAAATGAAAATGGTGAGTTATTGGTAGGCGAAGATGGATTTTATATTCCTGACTATGAAAACCTAGTGAAATTAGGGAATGTGCAGCCAAAAGCTTCTGGTGGATTGATCAATAATATTACTTATAAAAGCTTCAACCTAAACGCAGTAATCGATTATAAGTGGGGCGGACAGGTTTATTCTCCTGCTATTCAGTATGCGAGAAGTGCCGGGATGTATGAAGAAACCTTATTCGGCAGAAGTGAGGAGTATGGTGGATTGCCGTATTATGAAGATGCCAATGGCAATTATATCGGAGCTGAAGGCATGTCGAATGGGCCGAATGGTGAGACCATCTACCATGATGGTATGATCATGGACGGGGTGACTGCCACTGGTGAAGAAAATACTACCATCGTAGATGCGCCAAACTACTACCTGAACACTTACTATTGGGGATCTTACCCAGGCTCAGGTCTGGCAGGTACTTATGAGTCAGCGGTATTTGATAATAATTTCATCAAAATGCGTGAACTGGTATTGTCTTATACCCTTCCAAAGAGCATCGTAAGTAAGCTTAGCATCCAAAATATGACTGTTTCGGCCTATGGTAGAAACTTGTTTTACTTCTATAAGACACTTCCTCACCTGGATCCTGAGGCATCTGTAGGAACCAATTACCTTACCAGAGGCAATATCGGTAACGGTGGTGTAGTGCCACGCTCTTATGGTGTTTCTATCAGAGCATCTTTCTAATTCACAAAGGATACAACGTATGAAAATGATAAAATTTAATTGGAGATCTCTCCTTATACTCCTGGCGACAGGGGCGACAATAAGCTGCTCAGAAGCTGATTTTGAGGATAACTATTACGATCCCGAAAAGTCAGTGGACGCCACCATGGAGAAGTTGTTTACAGGTTTCATGTATAACCAAAGCATGGAAAACAGGAACACTAGCTTCCCTCGTTATTGGAATTTGACCACTTATCAGATTCCGATGATGGGGACTTATTCTCAGACAAATGGATACCTCAATAATACCAGCATCTATGAGCAGGCTACTGCTTATAATCAGGACCGTTGGGATTATTACTATACCGCTTTCATGGCTAGTTTCAGAGAACTGGAGAATCAGTATGAAGCCATCGAGGACGAGGAAGAAAAAGCGCAGGCAAAGCTATTCATCGAAACTGCCAAAATCCACCTTTATGAGCAGACTTCTCAGATGGTGGATACCTGGGGTGATATTCCTTTCTCGCAAGCGGGTGGCCTTATCGCCACAGGTGGGGATATTGTCAAGCCAAAGTATGATAAGGCGGAGGAAATTTACTCTTCCATGATCGATGATCTGAAGGTGATTTCTGACTACCTCAATGACTATCAGCCAATCGGCTTTTACAAAGCAATATTCGATAATGCTGATATCCTAAATCAGGGCGATGTACAGAAATGGAAAATTTATGCCAATTCTCTTCGCTTGCGGTTGGCCATGCGGATCTCATACTACGATGAGGCTAAAGCCCAACAAATAGTGGCTGAGATCCTTGACAATCCATCAGTATATCCAGTGGTAAATAACGTGAGTGAGACCGTGCAGTTTGTGGCTAGAGGTACTGAGCTGAACTCAGTGCTGAATCACCATGGAGGCGGAATCAAGGATGCGACGATAGGTCTTCCAGCACCTGGATATATGGTCAATGACCTAATGGTGCCAAGCATGGATCCTAGATTGAGAGCGATGTTTGCTGAAAACAAATATGGTGACTATGTAGGGGTGCCGAATGACTGGACACTGGCAAGACAGCAGGATTCTTTGCAGGTAAATTATTTCTCCCGTATCGATTCCGCTACATATAGCAGAAATGACAAATTCCCGGGTATCATCATCACCGCAGCGGAAATCAGCTTATTCAAAGCAGAAGCAGCGGAAAGATGGGGTCTTGGTGGAGATGCTGCCCTGGCTTATGAGAACGGCATCAGACAATCTATCGATTTTCTATTCTATATCAATAGCCTGAATGATAATGCCGATAATACCAGCTTTACTCCGGAAACCGCTCCAACAGCAGCCGAAATTGAGCAGTTTTTGGCTAGCGAGCTGATCGCTTATACTGGCAGCAGTCAGGATAAACTGGCTAAGATAGGGACACAGCAATGGCTAAACCATGGCTTGATGTACGCTTATCATGCTTGGTCTGAACTGAGAAGAACAGGCTATCCAGCCTTGAACTTCATAGAGGACGAGAGTTCCTTTCAGTCATCTCTTCCTCCAACTCGACTGCTATACCCAGAGACCGAGCGTACGCTCAACGCTGAAAACTACAGTGAGGTGGCCTCTGAGGATAAGGTGGATGTGAAGATATTCTGGGATGTGAACTAAGTTCCTGAAAATTTAGATAAGAATTGGTTTGACTAAAGGCCCTGCAGCGTAATGCTCAGGGCTTTTTTTATGCTTAAAATACCAAAAGTCTGAAAGTGACCAAATTATGTTTTTCCAGCTATTGAAAACTTGATAATGAAATAGTCCAAAATGCGTTTTCTATTTCGATATATGTAATATTTTAAGTTGATATTTGCTGAATATGTAAAAATATATTTATTTTATTGAAATAATTTGAATTTACACGAAACTGCTTTACATTTGTATCATAAGGAAAAGACAAAAGAGTCTTTATATACTGTAGGATGTTGAAATTGGCAGACAAGCCCTCCTGTCTCGGGGGTGGAGATGCTAGGATAAAGCAAATATCGAGCTCGTGTTTTGCCTAACTACTCCGTGGAGGTTCGAGTCCTTCTCCTACAGCAGGTTATTTTGGGTTTATTGTTAATTGACTAAGGCTATGAGATATTGTTTCATAGCTTTTTTATTTTTATACCTTTTTAGTTTTCAAGCCAGCTGCTCTTAAAGTACTTACTAATTATCCACCATCTTCCTTGTTGGAAATTTCTTTTTCCCGGAATTGGAGTCCTTAAAATCAAACTGTCTTTCCCTGAATCCAACTACCATTCAAACCTTTACTACCCTCTCGTGTTTTCCCCAATAATTTGAAGAACTATAGTGTGGCGCTTGCTTATTCATGATGGAAACATTGTCTGATATTCGCTATAGTCATTGAGGGTAGGTTTACATATTTTAAGGAGAATAGAGGAGAAAATGTGCTAGGAAGCTCCATCCCTTGGCCCTTGATGGTGACGGTTTTGGGGCTATTATGGAGGCCGTAAAGTAATGGGTGCTAGCTCGCGTCGTGGAACAGCGAGATCCGCACTATTCAGGCCAGAATAATAGGACCAAAATTAAACGGGTTGAAAGTACTTTATGGCCAGGGGAAATCGTATCCCATTTTAAAGTCAGCATCAGAGGCATGTAAAATTTTGCGATTAGAATTTTATCTCCATGAATGAAGGCAGTTGTCCACACTATTTTGATAGCCTATAAATTAATTTACCTCCTAATCAAAGCAATGATTGTTGGCCAAAACACAGTAATGAGCTTATGATAATGCTGTTTATTCCTAGGGAGGTGAAGTAATAGGAGGGATCTGCCTTTTTCAGACTGTTTTTATTGCTGGGGACATAAGTAAGCTTATGGTAAGAGCTGGGGATAAGGATTATTATATTAAAAATCTACAGGAAGGATCTGGCCTGTACAGTGCTGATTAATAGGGCTTAATGGTTTTGTTGATAACACGTTGGTAAATTGTTTATAATGTTTCATTTAAAGCCACTAACTTTGTAAATATGGCAGATAGAAATACCACAGGTAAAGACCGTAATGGATATAAGAGGTTGGGCGGAAGTGACCCCATGCAGCTGGGAAGTGTTGGGAAAATTCCCCCGCAGGCGATAGACTTGGAAGAGGCTGTTTTGGGAGCATTGATGCTGGAGAAAGAGGCCATTACTGCGGTGGTGGATATTCTGAAGCCAGACAGTTTTTATAAAGACGCACATAAGGAAATTTATGACGCTATTCTTCTGCTCTTCAATGAAAGTGAGCCGATAGATATGCTTACGGTAACGAATAAGCTGCGTAAGACGGGGAAATTGGAAGTCTCCGGCGGGGCTTATTATATTACAGAGCTGACGACGAAGATCTCCTCGGCAGCGAATATAGAATATCACGCCAGGATCATCACGGAGATGGCGATGAAGCGCCATATGATCCGTATATGCTCTGAGATACAGAAAGAAGCGTATGAGGATACCACCGATGTATTTGAGCTTCTGGATACGATGGAGCAGTCACTTTTTGAGATCTCCGAAAACAATATTCGTAAGAACTATGCGGATATGAAATCCATCATGCGTGAGGCCATTGCCGAACTGGAAGGTAAAAAAGACCTTACGGATGGGCTCACAGGTGTGCCTAGTGGCTTTACCGCCCTGGATAGGGTGACCTCGGGATGGCAAAAATCAGATTTGGTAATTATAGCTGCCCGTCCAGCGATGGGGAAAACGGCCTTCGTATTATCAGTATTGAGAAATGCGGCGGTGGATCACAGCCGCCCCGTAGCGATCTTCTCCTTGGAGATGTCCGCCATTCAGCTGGTAAATCGTCTCATATCCTCTGAAGCTGAGCTTGATTCAGAAAAAATCAAAAAAGGTAACCTGGCGGATTATGAATGGGAACAGCTGATCCATAAAACTAATAAATTGTCTTCCGCTCCATTGTTTGTGGATGACACGCCTGCATTGTCCATTCTCGAATTAAGGGCAAAGTGCCGTAGGCTAAAAGCCCAAAGTGATATTCAGATGATCGTAGTCGATTACCTTCAGCTGATGTCTGGTGACTCCAAGTCCAGTGCAAGTGGAAACAGGGAGCAGGAGATTTCGAGTATTTCCCGAGCGCTGAAGAAAATTGCGAAGGAGCTTGAAGTGCCTGTGATCGCTCTTTCTCAGTTGTCAAGGGCTGTGGAAACCAGGGGCGGTGATAAGCGACCGCAGCTATCGGATTTGAGGGAATCAGGAGCGATCGAGCAGGATGCCGATATCGTAATGTTCCTTTATCGTCCCGAATATTATGGGATCAATGAAGATGAAGATGGAAATAGCACCTTGGGTACAGGCGAAGTAATTATCGCCAAGCACAGAAGTGGTTCCCTGGAGACCGTAAGGTTGAGATTTATCGGTAAATACACTAAATTCTGTGATCTGGAGCTTAATGTGCCCTTCCAGCCTCAGGCTCAGGAGGCGCTGTATGGACAGAAATTCCCAAGTGCAGCAGGGGGTAAGGACTTTGATGATTCCAATATGATAAGGATACAAAGTAAGGCGAATGGTCCCGATGAGGATCCTGGCTTCCCGGGAGGTCTGGGTAGTAATGAACCGGCGCCTTTCTAATATTGATAACACTTATAAAAGCTTCCACTAACTGTTGGGAGCTTTTTTTTTGAAGTTTTATGGGATTTATGGATGGTAAGATCTTTGAGGGTTTATTTTTGAGTAGTAAATAGTACAAATCCTTATGACAGAAATTAGGGTGCAAAGCAGATAAACTGAAAATTCACGAACCAATAACATATATAAGCATGAGAGCATTAGTTTTAGATCAAAAAAGCAGTTTTGGTATATCAATAAGTGAGGTAAATCTACCTGCCCTGGCTCCAGGTGAGGTAAGGGTTAAGGTAAAGTCTGCCGCCCTTAACCATCGGGATGAATGGTGCCGACAGGGGAAATATCCTGGAATTAAGGATGGAATCATTCTTGGCTCTGACGGAGCGGGTATAGTGGAAGAAATTGGTGAAGGGGTAGATGAGGACTGGCTAGGTAGGGCCGTGATTATTAATCCTGCTCATTTTTGGGGCGATGATCAGGCGGTACAGTCGGGGGACTTTCAGATCCTTGGCATGCCCTCCAATGGGACTTTGGCGGAATATATCCATATCGAGGCTAGCCGGCTAGTGGATAAGCCTTCGCATATGTCTTTTGAGGAGGCAGCAGCATTGCCGCTTGCGGGGGTGACTGCTTATAGGGCCTTGTTTTATCATGGCAATATCACCGCAGGGAAGAAAGTGCTCATCTCTGGTTTTGGTGGTGGTGTGGCGCAGTTTGCCTGCCAGTTTGCTCTTGCGGTTGGAGCGGATGTGTATGTTACCAGCAGCAGCGCCGCAAAACTCGAAAAAGCCGTGGACCTGGGGGCCAAAGGGGGATTTAATTACCGTGCAGAAAACTGGGTCGAGGAAGCGCTGGTACGTAGTGATGGTTTTGATATCATCATAGACTCGGCGATGGGAGCAGGTGTGAATGACCTTCTCAAGCTACTCAGTCCTGCGGGTAAATTGATATTTTATGGAGCCACCCTAGGCAATCCTGAGGCGATAGATGCACGAAGGATTTTTTGGAACCAGCTTACGCTGCAAGGGACCACTATGGGTAGCGATATAGATTTTAGTAATATGATCGATTTTGTGAGTCTGCACCACATCATCCCCATCATAGATCAGGTGACTGATCTAAATGGGGCAGAAGAGGCTTTTTTGAAGATGAATAAGGGAGAACAAATGGGAAAATTAGTTCTCAACCTGGATTAAATTATTCCAGATCATGCTCGAAGAGGAAGTTTTGAAAGGCATTTTGAAGCTCCCTTCGAGCGTGAAAATCCTGCTGCTTATAAGCGAGATCCACTCCTTTTTCATAGGTATGGCGAGCTTCTTCCAGCATATTGTACTCAGTATATAAGGCAGCAGCGTGGTAATAAGTGGGCAGATAATCAGGATGTTGCTCGAGAAGAATATTGAAATACTTCAGGGCATCATCTTCCTTGTCTTCCTTGAGGTATTCTAATGCCAGTGCATAATAGTTGAAGGGGGCCTGCGGGTCTTCTTTTATATACTGTAGCAGTGATTCTTTTCTTGTGTTGGTTGTATCGCTCATGATAGGATTATAGTTTGGTTATTTTAAAGAATTTTATGCCATCACCATGCCAAAATTATCTTTTTTAGGACAGTTTTACCTTAGTTCTGTAGTTTTAGTTGTATTAAGCAGTCAAAAGCCTTTGGTTTTCAATGGCTTCCATTGTGAATCAAGAGGTTAAGGTAGTGATATAATAATTGGTTATCGAGGAGCGGTAAAATCATCCTTTTAGTTATAGGTAATCAGGTGCCTTTTTTTTAATTTTGGGCACATCTTCAATAGAATAGGGAAGAGGTAGGCTAAAATAATCTGCTGATTTGGTGATTTTTTAGTTTAATAGATACTTTATACTCGCTCTTAGTCGGTGGAGCTTCTATTATAGGAAAAGCGCTGACAAGGGGGAGGAATTTTGAATAAATTTGCTAACCAATATAACAACGATATGAAAATTCTGGTCTGTATAACTCATGTGCCGGATACCACATCCAAAATCCAATTTACCGATAATAACACTAAGTTTGACAAGACGGGTGTTCAGTATATAATAGGTCCTTACGATGATTATGCTTTGGCCCGTGCGGTTGAGCTTAGAGATCAGACGGGAGGCAAGCTCACGGTACTGAATGTCGGTGAGGCCGAGACCGAGCCTACGCTTCGCAAGGCTTTGGCTATTGGCGCGGATGAGGCAGTCCGGATCAATGCTGAACCTACTGATGCGTTTTTTGTGGCGACCCAAATCGCGAATCATGCTAAGGAAATTGGTTATGATATGATATTAATGGGCAGAGAGTCGATCGATTTCAATGGAGGTATGGTCCATGGAATGGTTGCTGAATTATTGGGGATGCCATCGGTATCGCCAGTGATGAAGCTGGATTTGGAAGGAGATACAGCCAAAATCGCTCGTGAGATAGAAGGCGGCAAGGAATATCTGGAGATCAAGCTACCTTTTGTTGCTGGATGTCAAGAGCCTATCGCTGAGTGGAAAATACCAAATATGAGAGGCATCATGTCTGCTCGCTCTAAGCCACTTCAGGTGCAGGAACTGAGCGGAGACGTAGTGGCGACTAAGACTGTAGCCTATGAAATGCCTCCTGCCAAGGGTGCTGTGAAGCTTATTGACAGCAATAATGTACAGGAGTTGGTGGAGCTGTTGAAGTCAGAGGCCAAGGTATTGTAATTTTTTTCAACCATTAAAATGATAATCCAATGTCAATTATAGTATATATAGAGCATATCGAAGGGGCAATAAAGAAGACCTCTTTAGAAGCTGCATCCTATGCCAGCGCCTTGGCGGAACAGCAGGGAGTGGACGCAAAGGGCGTTGTGTTGGGTACAGTAAGTGAGGACCAGTTGGCCTCAGTGGGTACTGCAGGGCTAAGCACAGTATATCATGTGAATGATGATCAGCTAAACGCCGGGGTCATTCAGGCTCATGCTGAAGCTGTGGCTCAGGCCTTCGAAAAGGCTGGAGCCGACACGCTTATCCTCGCCAAGTCCTCATTGGGCGATGCTGTTGCAGCCCGCCTAGCGGTCAAATTGGATGCAGGATATATTTCCAATGTGGTGGCTTTGCCTTCTACTTCTGGCACTTATACGGTCAAGAGAAGTATATATACCGGCAAAGCCTTTGCAGAATCAGAGATCACCAAGACGAATAAGATTTTAGGGGTAAAGAAAAATGCCGTTCCTTTGAAGACTGATGGAGCTCCAGCCAGTGTAGAAGCTTTGGAAGTGAACCTATCGGAAGGAGCTTTTGCAGCCAAGATCACCTCTATAGACAAGGCCAATGACGAGATTCCACTTCCGGAAGCAGATATAGTGGTATCTGGTGGTCGTGGAATGAAAGGTCCTGAAAACTGGAATCTGATAGAAGACCTGGCGAAAGCCTTAGGCGCAGCCACGGGCTGTTCTAAGCCAGTATCGGATAGCGGATGGAGACCTCATCATGAGCACGTAGGACAAACTGGTGTAAAAGTAGCCCCAACTTTATACGTGGCAGTTGGAATTTCAGGAGCGATTCAACATCTTGCAGGAGTAAATGCCTCTAAGTATATCGTAGTGATCAATAAAGATCCTGAAGCGCCATTCTTTAAAGCCGCAGATTACGGTATTGTTGGAGATGCATTTGAGGTATTACCTAAATTAACAGAGGCTATAAAAGCTGTAAAATAATTTCGCGTGGAGAACACAATAGAGTTAGAAATATTAGGTTTATCATCCAATCATTCCCAGTCAGGGTCATTTACCTTGGTGATGGGGGAGACTTCCGGCAGGAGGAGATTGCCCATTGTTATAGGGATGTTTGAAGCCCAAGCGATCGCAATAGAGATTGAGAAAATTGTGCCTAACCGGCCAATGACTCATGATTTGTTCAAGTCCTTTGCTAGTAACTTTGGGTTTAACATTGATTATATCCTCATTTCTGATATGAGAGAAGGGGTTTTTTATGCCAAAATAGTATGCAAAGACGGCCGTAAAGTGGTGGAAATAGACGCTCGACCTTCCGATGCTATTGCTATTGCGGTGAGATTTGAAGCACCTATCTATTGTGAGCAAAAGGTAATGTCCGAGGCAGCCATAGAGTTTAATGAGAATGAGGAGGAGGTAAGCCCTGATGCTGCCAGCTCCTCGCCCTCCAAACCCGTATCAAAACCTGCCAAGTCCAATGAACCATGGAAGGATTATAGCCTGGATAAACTAAATGAAATGCTGGACAAGGCCATCACGAATGAAAATTATGAGCAAGCTGCCAGAATAAGAGATGAAATAAATCGGCGAAACTAGCCAATATATCATACCATACCCGGGTCTATTAAAGGTCCGGGTTTTTTTGTTTCCGATATTTTAATAAAAAACTTTATATTTACCCTTTATTATATTTTAATAAGCATATCGACATTAGACATTTACCAAAAAATATATGGATTACCTGAGAGGATTACTAGGAGTGTGTGCTCTCCTGGGGGTAGCTTTTCTGTTCTCGGCAAATAAACGTGCTGTAAACTGGAAGCTTGTAGGTATAGGAGTAATATTGCAGCTGGTCTTTGGGCTTCTGATCACTAAGGTGGCCTTTGTAGAGCGCTTGTTTATCAGCCTTAGCCAGGGGTTTGTGAAGTTGTTGAGTTTCTCGCAGGCTGGAGCTATATTCCTGTTCGGTGACTTGGCCACAGATTCCTTTGGGACCATATTTGCCTTTCAGGTACTGCCCACCATTATCTTCTTTTCCACTGTATCTGCGGGACTATACTATCTAGGCGTCTTACAAAAAGTCGTGTTTGGGATCGCTTGGGTGATGTCGCGCACGATGGGGCTGTCTGGTGCCGAGAGTTTATCAGCAGCAGGGAATATCTTTTTGGGACAGACTGAAGCACCGCTATTGGTGAGGCCGTTTATCCCTGCCATGACCCGATCGGAGCTTATGTGTTTGATGACAGGCGGTATGGCCACCATCGCCGGCGGGGTATTGGCAGCTTATGTAGCCTTTTTGGGTGGAGACAGCCTGGAGGAGCAAAGTAGATTTGCATCCTATTTACTAGGTGCCAGCATCATGAATGCGCCAGCTGCCATCGTGATGTCAAAACTTATGATCCCGGAAACCAACGAAAAGGGCCTGGATGATAAGCTGGTCGTTAATAAGGAAGGATTAGGGGTCAATCTCATCGATGCGATGTCCATAGGAGCCTCCGATGGACTTAAGCTTGCCCTGAATGTTGGGGGAATGCTGCTAGCTTTCATCGCGGTGATCGCAGCGGTAAATTACTTTTTGTCTGGAGTAATAGGAGATTTGACGGGATTAAATGCCTATGTGGTTTCCTCCACCAAGGGACAGTTTGATGGCTTTTCTTTGGAGTATATCTTAGGTCAGGTTTTTCGAATATTCGCCTGGCTAATGGGAGTAGAATGGCAGGACACCCTGCAGGTAGGTTCTTTGCTGGGGCAGAAGACCGTCATTAATGAGTTTGTCGCTTATTCTGATCTTTCTGAGATGAAGGCCGCGGGTAACCTCTCTCCAAAATCCATCATTATCGCCACTTATGCCCTTTGTGGGTTTTCTAACTTCAGCTCCATTGCTATCCAGGTAGGCGGAATCGGAAGTATTGCTCCCAACCAACAAGGCAACTTATCTAAACTAGGAATGCATGCTTTGCTGGCGGCGACTTTGGCCTGTATGATGACAGCAACCCTCGCGGGAATGTTGTTCGCCTAAGGCAAGAACTCATTTTGATGACTAGGAAATTGGCCTAACATTAAAGCCTGAATTTTGCGAAAGATTATATCGTATTAATTATCATCCAATTCCAATCTGTATTATTTAGCTATGCCTGGGAAATGGAAGATATTTTAAAAATAGTAATACTAACAAAAATAAAGCCGCTACAGAACGTTCTGCAGCGGCTTTATTTTTGTGCTCTGATGAGGATTAATCTTCAGAAACAGTGATTTTTTCGATTTTGTCACCAGCTTTGATTTCATCGATCATGTCAAGTCCTTCAACCACCTTACCGAAGCAAGTATGATTTCTGTCAAGGTGAGCAGTATTGTCTCTGCTATGGCAGATGAAAAATTGGGATCCACCAGTATTGCGACCAGCATGCGCCATAGAAAGTACCCCACGCTCATGGTGTTGGTTATCTCCCTTTAGTTCGCAGTCGATGCTATAGCCAGGTCCACCTGCGCCAGTGCCATTAGGACATCCTCCTTGAATTACAAAATTTGGGATGACTCTATGGAAGGTAAGCCCATCATAGAAGCCTTTCTTAGAAAGGTCTATAAAGTTCTTTACAGTATTTGGAGCGTCTTGATCATAAAACTCCACTTTCATGGTACCTTTTTCGGTAATTATTTCAGCAGTCTTCATAGATTTATTTTTTGCAAATATATGAAACTATCTAAATTATACCTGCAGGTTATTGCTCCTATTATGATTTTTATGCCTTAAGCCACAGCTTTAGGATGAGCAGGTATCCCTTGATGGTAATAGTAGGAGCTCTTATTTATGCAGTAAGAGTCCTTCACCCCAGTAGAGCTAATAGTCAGAAGGTCCTGGAATATCGGTCAGAGTTGGGGGGGGATAAAAATAACCAGAGGCATTAAAGTCTGGCCTCTGGTTTTGTTATAGTAGATGAAGATCAAGGCTAGCTACCTGGACTTCCATAATAAAGCCCTTAATAAGGTAAGCCTAGAAGTCTAAAGATGGCCCTCCGTCCATAATCTCAGGAGGTGCCTCCTCGGTATATTTGGCGAAATTCTCCTGGAAAGCTCGCGCCAATTGGGCCGCCGTTTGATCGTAATTACCAGGATTCTCCCAAGTGTTTTTAGGATTTAGGAGTTCGCTGGGTACGCCCGGGCAGTAGGAGGGGATTTGAATTTTAAAGATAGGATGTTTTTCAAATGAAACATTATTCATTTTGCCTTCCAAAGCGGCATTGACCATGGCGCGCGTGTACGCTAAAGGGATCCTCTTGCCTGTACCATAAGATCCGCCGGTCCATCCGGTATTGATCAGCCACACATCCACCTGATGTTGTTTCATGAGTTTACCTAGGAGTGCAGCATATACTGTGGGGTTTAGCGGTAGAAAAGCCTCACCAAAACAAGCCGAAAAGGTGACTTGCGGCTCCTTAATCCCCATTTCTGTTCCTGCCACCTTGGCGGTGTAGCCTGAGATGAAGTGATACATAGCTTGAGAAGGATTGAGCTTGGAGATCGGCGGCAGCACCCCAAAGGCATCTGCGGTCAGGAAAAATACAGTTTGTGGTAAAGTCCCCAATGGTGGATCTATGGAGTTTGGAATATGCGAGATAGGATAAGCCGTCCTCGTATTCTCTGTCAAGGAATTATCCTTATAATTAATGATGCTTGTGCCTGGATGGAAGATGGTATTCTCCACGATTGCCCCGAATTTGATGGCATTCCAAATCTGTGGTTCCTTTTCGGGGTCCAAATTAATCGCCTTGGCATAGCAACCTCCCTCAAAATTGTAGATGCCATTATTTGACCAGCCATGCTCATCATCTCCGATGAGCACGCGCTTAGGATCAGCAGAAAGGGTGGTCTTGCCGGTTCCCGAAAGTCCAAAGAAAATAGCGGTATCTCCTTTATCGCCCATATTGGCGGAGCAGTGCATGGACAATTGTTTTTCTTCCAAGGGAAGAATATAGTTCATTATCGAAAACACCGCCTTCTTGATCTCGCCAGCATAGGCAGTCCCCCGATAAGAACCAGTTTTTTTTCCAGGTTAATTACCGTGAAGTTCTTTCCCCTTGTACCATGTCGCCGGGGATCTGCTTCGAATTCCGGGAGACATATAATCGTGTATTCCGGAGAGAAATGCGCCAATTCATCCACTTCAGGCCGCAGAAACATATTTAGGCAAAATAAGTTATGCCAGGCAAGGGAAGTGAATACTCTTAAGGACTTCCGATACCGACGATCTGCACCGACAAAAGCATCCCTGGAGTATATTTTGCTGCTGCTGAGTTCTTCCAGCATATCACGATGCAATAGAGCAAAAAAGGATTCCTCGAGCGGGAGGTTGATATTTCCCCACCAGATATGATCTTTAGTTTTGGGCTCTTTGACGATAAACCGATCTTTTGGGGATCTACCTGTGTAGGTGCCGGTATTGACCATTAAAGCGCCGGAGGAGGATAGTTTGCCTTCTTTATTGAGTAGTGCTTCTTCCACCAAGCTGGAAGCACATAAATTATGAAGGGCGTTTTTGGGATAAGTGGATAGGCCATTTACCCCAAGGGTGGATGTTGGGTTTTTTGTTGTAATCATAAATCTCTAAAGTTATTTGGGTTATCCCTTTCAGGATAGGGTACAAATATAGGGCTTTTCAGCATTGGCTGAGCAGTATTTTCAATAAAAATCCCGTTTTTCAATCGATTTCGTAGGGGTTTTTTGGAATTTTTTATCTAATATTATTGAAAGTATTGAGTCGAATAATTTCCTAAATCGATTAAGGGTAATAAATGACATTTTTTCCCCTTTCATTAGGTTTCAGAAGGACTAAGCTGGGTATTAAGTGTATTAGATTGGAAAAAATACATTATCATTGTAATTGTTAAAATCATATAATACCTGGATTTTTCAGAATGACTTGAGCGTCATGAAAATTGCAAGGAATCTCATTTTGAAATGGATTTAGCGTTTTACCAAGGGAGTAAAGCGTAGGAATTATGCAAAATCGATTGGTTAGAAGGTAGTTTACAGACTGCTTGGTGTCAGAGAAGATAGGTCACAGGTAAAAACTAGAATTATACACCCAAATGGTACAAAAAGAACATAATGCCAGTCACAAACTGGAGAGAGGATTTGATGGCCCTTCGATGTTTGGTCACCCCAAAGGTTTGATGACTCTGTTTTTTACAGAAATGTGGGAGCGCTTCAGCTATTACGGTATGCGAGCTCTTCTGATTCTATTTATGACCACCGCTGTGATAGATGGTGGCCTGGGATTTGATGATAAGACCTCCGGAGCCATTTATGGTTTGTACACTATGGGGGTTTATTTGCTGGCTCTTCCAGGTGGATGGCTAGCAGATAGACTGTTTGGACTAAAGCGTTCAGTATGGTATGGGGGGATTATTATTGCCCTCGGCCATTTTACAATGGGGATGCCGGGAATCTTGTCCTTATTTGATCCCACTCACGGTGATTCAAATGCCCTTTCGACCTTAGATACGGTCTCGTTTTTTATGGGGTTGATTTTGATTGTGGTGGGTACGGGCTTACTGAAGCCCAATATCAGCTCCATTGTGGGGCAGCTATACCATGATGGTAGCTCAAAGCGGGATGCAGGTTTTTCCATCTTCTATATGGGTATTAATATTGGGGGATTTATCGCTCCCATTATCTGCAGCTCTTTTGCCAAGATTGATTGGCATTTAGGTTTTGGTGTAGCAGGATTTGGGATGGTGCTCGGCCTTATTCAATATAAACTAACTGCTGGCAATCTCGAAGGAAAAGGAGACCTGAGCCCAGCAGTGACGGAAGAGGAGAAGACTTCTCGTTCCAAGATGAAGAAGATTCTTTTCGGCATAGTAGTATTGATAGTTATTCTATTGGCGATGATGTTCCAAGGGGTAATTTCCATTAATGCTGCTTCCATAGCAGAAGCTTCTTATAAAGTGATAGCGGTAATTGCCGTCTTGTTTTTTGTCTATATACTCGCCTTTGGAGGCTTGACTTCTGATGAGAAAAAGAAGGTTGGCGTCATTGCTATATTATTGATATTCTCTGCTTTATTCTGGTCTGGTTTTGAGCAGGCTGGATCTACCTTGAATTTGTTTGCTGAGCGATTTACCGACCGTAGTTTTATGGGTTGGGAAATCCCTACTGGCTATTTCCAATCAGCCAATTCATTATTTATCATCATATTTGCACCTATTTTTGCAGCCTTATGGGTGTGGCTAGCGCAGAGAAACTTAGAACCTTCCTCTCCAATCAAATTTAGCTTTGGCTTAGTACTCTTAGGAGTTGGGTTTATGGTGATGTATTTTGCTGCCAAAATCGCTGCTTCCGGAGATCTTGCTGCCCCGACTTGGTTATTATTGACTTACCTCTTCCATACTTTTGGAGAACTCAGCCTTAGCCCTGTGGGCTTGAGTCTGACTACCAAGCTTGCTCCTAAGAAGTTCCAGGGACAGATGATGGGGATGTGGTTTATGTCCGTAGCACTTGGTAACCTGATCGCTGGATTGATCGCCGGTGAAGCCAGTGGTGGAACCGACGAAGCCTTGGCACAGATGCCTGGGCAGTATATGCAAATCGTCCTGATTACCGTCGGGGCAGGGATATTCCTGGCACTTATCACCAAACCTATTAGGAAATTGATGGGGAATGTGAGATAAAGAATTTTCATTCAAATTAGCATGATTATATGTAGTGTCTTGGCCATTAGGGTCAAGACACTTTTTTTTAACCGTAGTCCTGCCGATTGGAATTCAGTTAGAATTCATTCATTACCTTCTAAAAAATTGTTTCCAAGCGCTACCTATTTATTTTTTACCTCAGCTTTATTTCCTCCTTTTCACGGTCTTCTATTAAAATTGGCAGCTGCAAGCCAAAAGCAGCCGCATAGCTGATAAAAAGTGGGGGGATAAAGCAGAAGGTCTTAGTTTGGAAAGGATCTGAAATTGTAAGGTTCTTCTTCTGGAATCACTTTGCAGCGATAGCTGCAATAAAACTCCATTATTTGAGAAGAAAGTGAATCTTATAAATTGGTGATTATGATAAGTTCTAAGAGTGGTAGGCGGTGTAATATTTTGGAAATCAATGAAAAGATAACTTTCGTATAGAGTTGCTACTGTTATAGGATTTAGAGATAGAGAATAGTAGTCTATACAGATGTGCTAATTGTTAAATCCTTTTGAATTATTTAATTTTTATTTCATAAACTTATCATTGTAAATAAAAATATTTTTAATTATACCGTATTGTTCTATATTAGAGGTATTGAATTTTCGAATGCTTTTCAGTATGCTTGGTTTTAGCCAATGTTAGCATAAAAAAGTTTCGTATTATTCATAGCACTACTTATTCAAATACAGGAACTATGATGCAGTACAACCCAAAATCGTGGTAGATCAAATTCTCAGGTACTTTAGAATAAAAGCATGTCATATCTAAACACACATTTTGAGGAAAAGACTTTGATAAAGTCATTAAAAAAGGGGGATGAGAAAGCCTTTAAAGCTGCTTATGATCTGTTTTTTCCTTCCTTGTTTCGGTATTCCATTAAGTTTCTAAAGTCCAAAGAATTAGCTGAAGAGGTGGTTCATGATGTCTTCCTGAAGCTCTGGAACCATCGGGAGCGCTTGCATGATGATGGCTTGCTTAGTCCATTTTTATATAAAATTTGCAAAAACCATATTCTCAATACCCTGGAAAAAGCCTCCAAGAACCCTGTATTACTGAATGAAATCACTGCTGCTCAAATTTTTAGCAAGGATACTGGACCAGAGGATTTGCTGATAGCCAGGGAACTGGAGAGCAGCATCAAAAATGCCATAGACAGCCTGCCGCCTATCCGTCAGCATGTATTTAAGCTATGTAGAGTGGAAGGCAAGTCCTATGAGGAAGCCGCAAGTATATTGGGAATCACCACGGGAACAGTAAATTCTCATATTATAAAGGCGAACAGAAGCTTAAAAGCTTTTCTTAAGCTAAGTATAAACTTCCTGCTGATCAGTCTAAGCGTCTTTCTGATGAACTGAGCCCAAGCTTATTTTTGAATGCAAATATTGCGCATAAGGTCATTTTTTGGTGAATGAGAATCTAATTAGAAGACAGTTTTAGTTGTCCTTATAAAATTTTATTTCATCCCGGCAGGACCTTCTGAAAATAAAAAATCAATAAAATTTCACAAGTGAGTATATGGGGATTCCATTTTTCCTGTATTACCAGATATAAGCAGAATATAAATGAAGAGCCAGGACTATATCTTATTACAAAAATTTGTTTTAAATAAATGCAACCCCTCGGAGGCTAAGGCCGCTGGTGAACTCTTACAAACCCAGGAAGGGATGGAGCATTATATGACGCTGCTTAATAGGTCCAATCCTTCCACCAGCTCATTTCCGGTAAATGATACGGAGCAGGAGTCTAAGGATTTGATTTATAGCCGATTGAAAGATAGTATGGGTAAGAAGCCTGAGAAGCCTGTCTATCAGATGAACCAATGGAGAAATAGGGCGGCAGTATTGATCGGTTTATTTGCGGTGAGCTTTCTTCTTTATCGCTTGTCACCTAGTAAGCAGGAAAACCCCGGGAGTGTCGATACCGATATCGCTCTTATCCAAACCAAATCTAACCCTGCGGGCAAGAAGAGCAAGATCCACTTGGCCGATGGCTCCACGGTTTGGTTAAATTCTGACAGTAAGTTGAGTTATCCGGAAGCTTTTTCTGGAGACAAGAGGGAGATTTGGTTAGAAGGAGAGGCTTTTTTCGAGGTTTTCCGTGATGAAGACAAGCCATTTTTGGTGCATACCGGCAAGGTAACCACCCGGGTGCTGGGTACATCCTTCAATATCAATTCCTTCGATATGGAAGAAGATATTGCGGTGACGGTGCTAAGTGGTAAGGTGCAGGTGGCAGTGTATGACTCTGTGGCCGATAGCCATTCTCATAAGGCCATTCTGCTTCCTGGGGAGCAGGTTTCCTATGATAAGAAAGAAGAGACGATGAACGTAGGGAAGGTGGACGAGTCGCAGATTGCGATATGGAAGGAGAAGACTTTATTATTTAATAAAGAGCCTTTTGCCAAGGTCATTCTTATGCTGGAGCGCTGGTATGGTGTGGAGATCGAAAACCTTAATCCCTCTACCAATAGCTGCTTTGTCCATGGCAAATACACCAATGAAAGTCTGGAGAACGTACTTACCTCCTTGCAATATGCTTTGGGATTTGAATATGAAATAGATAGCAAAACAAAGAAAATAACCATTAAAGGGGGCAATTGTCAAAATTAATAGGGTGCCTATGAAAAACTACTAATGAAAAAAGCAGGGCCGAAGCAGTAATGGCGGTTCCAAAAGTCGAATTATTATATATAAACCACTACAATTATATGAAAAACTATTTATTCAGGATTTTAAGGATGACGGCAAACTCATTCTTAATGCTATTTATTACTAGCCTTTTCTCCGGGGTGCTATTTGCCTATACCTCGGATGCGCAAAGCATCGACGATATAAGAATTTCGTTGAAGCTTGACCAACAGGATTTACCTCAGGTATTTAAGGAGATAGAGGAGAAAAGTGGTATGAGCTTTACCTACCAGTTTAGTACGACGCTTTTCAAGGACAATCCATCACGAATTTCCCTTCAGGCGGAAAATGAGACCTTGTCAAAAATTCTATATGATATAGCAGGTCAAAGCGGACTTTCCTTTAAGCAAGTCAACGAAAACATATCCGTAAAGGTAAGAAATACGGAATTATTTTCTGCTGGCACCACTTCAGCCGTAGAGGAAATCAAGATCAAGGGAACAGTATTAGATGAGAAGGGTAATTCTATTCCCGGGGCCACTGTATTGGTCAAAGGAACCACTACGGGGACGGCAACCGACCTCAATGGAGCCTTTTCTTTTAATGTTCCTGATGGAGCTACCTTGATCATATCCTTTGTGGGTTATGTGACACAGGAAGTGGCGATTGGAAATCGGCAGAATATAGAAGTTGTATTAAAAGAAGATGCTGCACAGCTGGACGAAGTGGTGGTAGTAGGCTATGGTTCTCAGAAGAAGAGTGACCTTACAGGTGCTATATCATCTTTGAACGCCGATGACCTTACCTCTGGAGGAACTGTGAGTAATGTGGCTCAGGCGATACAGGGACGAGCTTCTGGAGTCGTGGTCACCCAAAATTCCAAAGCTCCAGGTGGAAGTATGTCCATCCGTATTAGAGGAGCCAACTCCGTGAGTAGCTCCAATGAGCCCCTATATGTGGTGGATGGCTTCCCTACAGACAATGGCATTAATATCAATCCGGAGGATATCGCCTCCATGGAGATATTAAAAGATGCATCAGCCACGGCCATCTATGGATCTAGAGGGGCAAATGGGGTGGTATTGATCAGCACCAAAAGAGGTAAAGCAGGAGAAGGAAATATAGCGATCAATGCCTATACCAGCACCCAAAATGTGATCATGCCTTTCAATATGCTTGATGGGAAGGATTATATGAACCTTGCAAATGATCTGTATAAGGAGATAAATGGCCAGGAAAACCAGGAAAATGGAGCCTATACCGCCTCTCAATTGGCCTCTGATGTAAATACAGATTGGATCGATGTGACCACCCGAAGAAGCCTGGTGCAGAATTATAGCTTGCAGATCACAGGTGGAAGTGAGAAAACAAAGATCCTTACCAGCTTAGGGTATTTTGACCAGGAGGGAGTATTAAATAATACGAGTTTCTCGCGACTCTCTGGCCGTGTGAATGTGGATCACCAGATCAATGATTATATCAAAACTGGGGTAACCATGATGGCTCAGCGTGAAAACTCCAATTACCAGGTGTATGATGGGAATATCCTCAATTCAAATGTCCTGTATAGTATCTTGACTTATGATCCCACGGTGCCAGTATATAATGCTGATGGGAGTTTTGCACGTCCTCCGGGAGGCCGAGGAGATAACCCTCTGGCGAACCTGACGGCAAGACAGAATGACGTTCAAAAAAGCACCCTGAACGGCTCCATGTTCTTGGAGATTGCGCTGGCAAAAGGCCTAAAAGCACGAATCGATGCAGGTACAGAGATTAGAGAGGACCGATTAGGAGGCTATCTATCCAGAGCTTCCTACCAGGGAGGAATCAATGATGGAGTGGCAAATCTTTCCAGCTATTCCTTGACGCATAACTTGTTTGATATGTTCCTTACCTATGATAAGGATATCAACGATAGACATACCTTTCAGGTAATGGGTGGATACTCTTATGAGAAATACATCAATGAGAGCAATGGCATCAATGTATATGGTTTCTCCACGGACCTATATGGCTATAATAATGTGGGAGCAGCCTCAACTATAACCGGGGTGAGCTCAGGAAAATCAGAAAATCTATTAGTGTCCTTCTTCGGTAGAGGAAATTACTCCTTGGATGACAAATACCTATTTACCTTCACAGTAAGAGCGGATGGTTCTTCTCGATTTGGGGAGGAAAATAAGTGGGGTGTATTCCCTTCAGGATCCTTTGCCTGGAGAGTGGTGGATGAGGATTTCATGCAAAACCAAACCCTCTTCTCAGATCTTAAATTCAGAATGGGCTATGGTCGTACAGGGAATGAAAGAATTGGGAATTATGCCTCTTATGGTCTTGTTTCTAATGCTAAATACACCTACGATGGATTTACCAATAGCTCAGGAACTTATCTGAATAATACCTCTCCGGAAAATAGCAAGCTAAAGTGGGAAACCACCGATCAGTATAACTTGGGAGTGGATTTTAGTTTATTTGATAATCGCCTGACCTTCAACTTGGATGGGTATTATAAAAGAACCGATAACCTGCTGATCAGGGTAAACCTGCCTAAGTATTCCGGATATTCTTCTGGTCTAAGTAATGTAGGCTCCACCGAAAACAAGGGTTTTGAATTCGGGATGGAATATCAAGTACCTACAAGCAGTGATTTTTCATGGAAGACAGGCTTGAATTTCTCAGTAAATAAAAATAAAGTACTAAGCCTCGGCGATCAAAGTGAGATCTTATTGACCTCCTCCAAGCCGATCGGCAATGTGTCTGAGGAAAGTTATGCGATCATTCAGGAAGGACAGCCTTTGGGTTCGCTGTATGGATATAAGTATATCGGAGTCCTTCAGGAAGGTGAGACCTATGCCCCTCAGCCAAATTCAAAAGCTGGAGATCCATTATTTGTGGATGTAAATGGTGATGGACTCATCACTTCTGCGGACCGTAGCATCATCGGTTCTGCTTATCCTAAGTTTACCTTTGGGTTTAATAATAGTTTCTTCTATAAGAATTTTGACCTTACCTTATTCTTCTATGGCAAAGTGGGCAATGACCTGCTGAATATGACCCGAATGAATTTGGAGTGGAACAGGACAGAGGAATCGCTCAACAGATGGACGCCAAGCAATACAGAGACTGATATTCCAAGAAATGGCTTTTTCTATTCCCAATATGGTGGATATATCAATGACCATTTTATTGAAGATGCCTCATTTGTACGCTTGAGAAATATAACCTTAGGCTATAATGTACCACTGAAAACTAAGGCGGTCCAATCTATTCGAATCTATGCTATGGGAGAGAATCTCTTTACTATCAGCAACTATTCTGGATGGGACCCTGAGGTAGATACCAAGGGCTATGAAAACGATAATTTGGTGAAATATGGAGGAAATGCTCAATCAGCAAACGCTGGAGCTGGTTTGGATTTCAATTCCTACCCAAGCATGAGATCATTTACCATAGGAATTAGTGCTAAATTTTAAACAGGATAAAGATGAACTTTAAAAAATATATAACATTGGGTATAGCGGTATCGCTTATGGCTGCATGTACCAATCTGGAACCGGAGCTTTACAGTGATCTTACCACCAAAAATGCTTACAGCACAGAAAGTGATCTTGAGGCCGCATTGACAGGTACCTATGCTAAGTTGAAGCCTTATCCTGGTGATGCCTATCTTTATTATGCTGGGTATTTGGTGATGATCACCGACTATGCGGCAGATATGGGCTTTTCCACTGCGGCAGGTGACCCCACCAAGATGAGCGACTTCACCTATGATGATAATAACCGTTATTTCCGATTGAATTGGAATAATATGTATGAGGTGATCAGCAATGCCAATATTCTGCTCTCTAAGATAGACGGGGTGGAAATGGATGAGGACAAAAGGAATGAAATAAAAGGCCAGGTGCGATTTTTAAGAGCCCTTTCCTATAGAGATTTGACCGATTCCTGGGGGCCAGTTCCTCTGATTACAGAATCTCTGAATCCTACTGAGATCAATAATTACCCTTTATCTTCCGTAGAAGAGGTCGATAAGCTAATTATTGAGGATTGTACATTTGCGATAGAGCACCTTCCAGAGGAGTGGGCAGCGGAATATGGAATAGGCAGAGTGACGAAAGGCGCGGCGCTTACCTTATTAGGTAAAGTATATATGCGTTCTCATGATTATGCCAATGCCAAAATCTATATAGATCAGGTATTGCAACTTCGTGATGAAGGATATTATTCTTTGAATCCTGATTTTAAGAATGAGTGGTCTGATAATAATAAAATAGATATGGGGCTTATTTTTGGAATTTTCCATGAATCTGCGCAGAATGGTGGAGAGATTACCAACCATTTTGGTCCTAAAGATCATAGACAGGTACAGAATAGATGGCAGTATTATGCCGTTTCTCTTCCCTTCTGGAGGAAATATTCTGATATGGATCCCCGAAAAGAGTTTTTCTATTACGATTATGAAGGGCAGTCTGCAAGAGACGGTACTACCAACAATGGATTCTTCTATAAGGTACCGGATATAGGGGAGACCACTCCGCCGAATGACACCACCAGGTTGCTGCAAAATGTATCGACTAAGAAGTATTCGTATGAAATGGTATCCAACTCATATTTGGATGGCAGGACGATTCAGGTCTTCCGATTGGCAGACGTGATCCTCTGCAAGGCGGAGATAGAGAATGCACTTTCAGGACCTTCTGCGGCATTGCCATATATCAATGAAATCAGGACGCGTGCAGGGGCCCCTGCCTATGGAAGTAGTGCTGAGTTTCCTGCTCCAGCTTCACAGGATGAAATGGTGGATGCTTTGGTGGATGAGAGAGGCTATGAATTGGTATTTGAATACCACCGAAGAGCGGATCTTATTCGTCTTGGAAGATTTGTAGAAATGAGTAATGAATATTTGACTACTAGGGGACTTGCTCCTGTGGTAACCCAGAATATGCGTTATTTTCCATATCCTCTCGTGGAAGCCATGATTCACACCGAAATGGCAGCAGCCAATGCATCAAGATTGCCTTAAGTAAATATGATTATGAGAAAGACAAGCATCGTAATTCTTCTGGTAGGTATAGTTCTGGGTGGTTTTGGGTTTCTTTATTATTCCACGAATAATGTTAGAATTCTCAAGGTTGAATTAAAATCTCCAGACAACTCTGCGCTTAAGGAAGATATACATATATCGCTAAGTACGCCTTCTTCGCTGAAGATAGAGTACTGGAAGAAGGGAGATCCTGTCAAATACTCAAGTCCGGTAACAAATAAAAAGGTGGACCATGTGGTCCACCTTTTACTACTGGAGCCCAATACTACCTATGAATATAGGATTGTGATCGACAACTGGATCAATAAATCCACCGATATTTTTTCGTTTGAGACACGGGAAGCCTCCAGCTGGATGGTGCATGAATGGATCAAAGAGGATAAACCGCATGATAAGACGGCCCTTGGAGATGGTTTGGTCATGCTTTGCTATAGAGGTTACCCTGGCTATATCGCCATGGTGGATGGCGAAGGCACTGTGCGCTGGTACTGGCAAGCGGAGAAGCTAGGCGTTCGGCTCGCAACTATTACTCCCCGCAATACCATATTGGCATTACTTGCTCCTGCCAGGAAGGATGAATTTAAGAAGGTCAAAAACAATGATAAACCAGATGTCGCTAGCTACTATCTCCGCACAGGAAGGATAGGCTTTGTGGGAGGGACGGAAATCGCAGAGATCGACTTAGAGGGCAATGTCTTATGGCAAACCAATTTGGAAGAAAAGGAAATTGTATTTCATCATGATCTCAGAATGACAGAGGATTCCCGCATTATGAGCATTTACAGGGATTATAAGCTATATGATCTTCCCGACACTCAGTCAGAATTGGATACCCTCTGGGGAGATGGCGTCATGATCATGGACACCCTTGGCAATGTGACCGACAAATGGTCTGCATGGAATGTCTGGGATATAGCCTCGGATGAGAGGATCAAGGAATATTCCGGTGATCGATTTCACTTTAATTCTGTAGCGCTAGACGCTGAGGGGGATTATTTACTTTCTACCCCTATAGAAAACCAAATATGGAAGGTGGATTCTCATACTGGTGAGATTGTCTGGAAACTTGGTAAGGGAGGAGATTTTGAAATGGACTCCAGCGCGTATTTTCATTTCCAGCATGCCGCCCATATCAATAAAGACGGGGACTTGATGCTTTTTGATAATGGAGACTTTTCTCCCAATGATACTTCTAAGGTCAATAAGCTGTCCAGAAGCCTTTCGTTCAAGCTGGATACGATAAATATGAAAGCTGAACTACAAATGGAAACTGTACTTCCTAAGGAATATTATACCTCTAGAATGGGAAGTACCTTTTTGATGCCCAATGAACATATACTTCAGACCATCTCCAAAACTGGCGTGACGGTGATAAGCGATCAAAATGGGAAGGTACTATGGACATTAAACTCACATTTTATTCCCTATAAGGCGGAGTATGTGCCGTCCACCGTATGGAATCAATATTTTAAGATAGAAAATTAATTCATGGATAGATTTAAACTAATTATACGACTAGCATTCATCATTGCTGCAATGGTGTCGGTAGAAGCAAAGGCTCAGCAGCATATTTATCCTCCTGAAGAGGCATTATGGGAGGCTGATTCCTTAGGAAATCACCGGGCGGTGATCAGCGTTGATCGCAATGTAAGTCAAGTGACAGTGGCGATCGAGTGGAGAAATAGGAATATTACTGAAGAGCAAATGGTCTATGTGGTGGATAGCAACAGCCAGGAGCTCATTCAGGAAGTGATGGTGCATGAAATGAAGCCCGAAAGGGGCGTGATCACCTTCCAACCGACCAGTGGACAGGGGCAATATTATATTTACTATATGCCCTATAAAATGGTGGGACGAAGGAATTACCCCAATGTAAGCTATAAAAAACAAGACGAAAATAGCTCCAAAAACCAAGGTGAATATCAGCTTAGTGATTCCAAAACGGCCAGATTAATAAGACTAGAGTCAGTGGATGCATTCAATAGCAATGACCCCATGGAGCGAATCGCCAGCCAAAAAGAAGTGGAGGGTTTTGAGCAAAGATATAAGGGAGAATCCTATTTGGTAATACCCGAAAAAAGGAGCTACCCAATTAAAATGACTGATAATCTACCTGAGCGATGGATGGCAAAGGACCTGTCTTTTGCTATTAAAGAAGAGGTTAAATTGGATGAGAATTTCACATTTCAGCTCGGGGTGTGGGCAAAGAATCAAGCATTAAATGATATTGAGATTACTTTTTCGGATTTAAAATCCACAAATGGTGAGGTTCTTTCCAGGGAGCTTTTTACCTGCTTCAATCAGGAAGGAATCGATTATACAGGAAAGAAATTTTCAAAAACTATAAATATAGAAAAGGGGAAAATCCAAGCCCTATGGTGTGGCTTGAAGATACCTACAGACATAAGAGCCGATAGCTATTCAGGGCTGATTACCTTAAATCCTCAGAATGGACAGAAAGTCGAGGTTCCGATCACCTTGACGGTGCTCGACACCAAAAGCCAGAATGGGGGGATAGAGGAGCCTTGGAAGCAAACCCGATTGAACTGGCTAAACTCCACGCTGGCACAGGAAAATACGGTGATAGCTCCCTACACTCCCCTTGAGGTGGAGGGAAATGCCCTATCGCTTCTGGGGAGAAAGGTGATATTAGCACAGAGTGGATTGCCTTTTCAGGTACAGAGTTTTTTCACCGAGGAAATGACCTCTATTTCGGAGACCCCAAAGGAGCTATTAACTGCCCCTTTTGATTTGAAACTCATCAAAGAAGGTGGGGCCGAAATACCTCTATCATTCAGTGGGGTAAGGCTACTTACCAAAGAAGCTGGAGAAGTTACATGGACCGCCAAAGGGCTTTCCTCCGCTGTGCAGATGGAGGTCAATGGAAAGCTGGAGTTTGATGGATTTATGAATTATGAAATAAAGGTCACTGCACTGGAAGATATAGCTTTAGATGATATAGCCTTAGAAGTGCCCCTGACTATGGAATCGTCCAAATATATTTTGGGCTTAGGCCAGAAGGGGGCTAAGAGACCAGAGAAGGTCGAGTGGAAGTGGGATGTCACACATAAGAATCAAGATGGATGGTGGCTAGGCGATGTCAATGGAGGACTGCAAATGAGTCTAAGGGATCAGCATTATGAAAGACCTCTGAATACTAATTTTTACCTTCAAAAACCATTGGCACTTCCTATTTCCTGGGGAAATGGTGATCTAGGCGGGATCCAAATTAAGGAGGAAGACCAGGCCGTGAAAGTTCTAAATTATAGTGGGGCGAGAAAAATGAAGGCTGGCGACACCTTATATTATAATTTCACCTTGCTCATCACGCCTTTTCACCCCCTACAGACCGACGCTCAATGGAGCGAGCGCTATTTCCATGCCTACCAACCAGTGGACAGTGTAAAAGCAAGTGGTGCAAATATTATTAATATCCACCATGCCAATGAGATTAACCCCTATATTAATTACCCATTTATTGCGACTAAAGAGATGAAGGCCTATGTCGATGAGGCACATGGGAAGGACCTTAAAGTCAAAATCTATAATACAGTAAGGGAAGTGTCCAATCGACTTTATGAATTATATCCGCTTATGAGTTTAAATCATGAGGTTTTTTCCGCAGGGAATGGTGGAGGATATTCCTGGCTGGAAGAGCATCTGGAAGGCGATTATATTGCGGCTTGGTATGTGCCTCACCTGCAGGATGCCGCGATTATCAATAGCGGAATGAACCGCTGGCATAATTACTACGTGGAAGGAATGAACTGGCTGGTGCAGAATATCGGTATTGATGGTATTTACCTTGATGATGTGGCTTTTGATCGGATTACCATGAAAAGAATCAAGAGGGTATTGACCAAACAAGGGCATCCAGGATTAATTGATTTGCATTCCGCTAATCAATATAATGAGCGTGATGGCTATAATAATAGCGCACATCTCTATATGGAGCATTTTCCATATATTAATAGATTGTGGTTTGGGGAATATTTCGATTACGAAAAAGAGAGCCCTGATTTTTATATGACCGAAGTGAGTGGGATTCCCTTTGGCCTTATGGGCGAAATGCTGCAAGATGGCGGCAACCCATGGCGTGGAATGCTCTATGGCATGACCAATAGAATGCCGTATCAGGAGCAAAAGCCTGATCATATCTGGAAAGCCTGGGATGACTTTGGGATGCAAGGCTCACAGATGATTGGGTACTGGGTCTCAGACTGCCCTGTAGTCACTGATCACCAGAAAGTACTGGCCACCGTATTTAAACAAGATGGGAGAGCACTCGTGTCTCTGGCCTCCTGGGCAGACACAGCTGTGGATATCCAGCTGGATATCGACTGGGACAGCCTAGGTATTGACCCTAAAAAGGCAAAAATCACCGCTCCTGAGATTCTGGGATTTCAAGAGGGAAGGACCTTTGACATTGCAGAAAAAATCAGCGTACAGAAAAATGAAGGTTGGATGTTGATAATAGAGGAGCGATGAAAAGAATAGGAATAGTTTTGATACTTTTCTTCCAATTCACCTATGGCAGTGCTCAGGAGAAGGTGATTTCTAGGGAGTACGAAAAGGAGTATATCACCTATCCATTTTCGGATCCCAACCCCATACCTTCACAGGAGAAGCTGTACCCCTATTTTAGATTCGATGGATTTACCAGCGAAGGGAAAGCGAAAAAGTGGAAAGTGGTTGATTTGGAGAATGATTTTATCAAAGTTCAGATCATGCCGGAAATAGGAGGGAAGGTGTGGACAGCCTATGATAAGGTTCATAAGAAGTACTTTTTGTACAATAATGAAGTAGTGAAATTCAGGGATATCGCCATGCGTGGGCCCTGGGTGAGTGGAGGGATAGAGGCAAACTATGGCACCATTGGGCATACTCCAAATAGTGCTACCCCCGTAGATTATGTGCTGGTGCAAAACGAGGACGAAAGTCAAAGCTGTTTTATTAGCACTTTGGATCTGCTGACCCGAACCCGCTGGGTACTGGAGATTAAGCTGGAAGCAGACAAAGCCTATTTTACCACGAGATCATTTTGGTTCAATGCTACTGGAATCGAGCAGCCATATTATACCTGGATGAATGCGGGCATTCCCGCAGGGGAAGATTTGCAATTTCTATATCCTGGCACCCATTTTATAGGCCATGATGGACAGGCTCATGACTGGCCCATTGATCAGGAGGGTAGAAACTTGTCTTATTATAATGAAAATAACTTTGAAGGGTCTAAGTCCTACCACGTTTTGGGAGCCTCTAGTAAGTACTTTGGGGCGCTATGGAGCAAGGAAGATTTTGGTATGATCCACTATTCCGATAGGGAAGCGAAACTCGGTAAGAAAATATTTCTCTGGGCTCAGTCCGCTCAGGGGCAATTATGGGAGGAGCTCCTTACCGATCACAGTGGCCAATATGTAGAGATTCAAAGTGGAAGACTGTTTAACCAGAATGTGTTTAGCAGTAGCTCAACCCCCTTTAAGCAAATAGGGTTTGCGCCTTATTCCAGTGAATCATGGACAGAATATTGGTTTCCTTTTGGTGACTTAAATGGCTTTTCGGAGGCCAACCTGTTAGGAGCCTATTCCATTCAGCTCAGGGACGATGAGCTGCTGTTTGCGATAAGTCCCGTGAAGTATTTAAATGATTCGCTCCGGTTATATAATAATGAAGGGCAATCGATCGCTTCTACCTTCATGAGCGCGGAGCCTTTGAAGGCCGCGCGCTTTAGTGTGAATATCCCGAAAGGAGAAACGGTGTCTTATATGACATTGGACGGTCATCGTATGCCCATGAATAAGGATGAAAGTCTCAAGAGACCATTGCAGCGCTTACAGGACTATGAGGAGAACAGCGCCTATGGACTATATATGCAGGGAAGAGATCATTATAGGCTGAGGCAGTATGCCCTAGCGAATGATAAGGTGAAGGCCTCCCTGTCGATCGATGATGCCTTTCTGCCAGCTCTGGTAGAAATGGCTAAAATTAAGTATCATCAGCTCAACTTTGATTCAGCACTATGGTTTAGCAAGCGGGCTTTGAGTATAGATACCTATGATCCGGAAGCGAACTATTATTACGGCTTGTCTTCCAAGAAGCTATCACAATTTTATGATGCAAAAGATGGGTTTGAAGTGGCTAGCTTATCGCCACACTATAGGAATGCAGCGAATACTGAGTTGAGTAAACTCTATTTGTCAGAGGGAGATTGGACGATGGCGCTGCAAAAGGCCCAGGTGGCCATGAAGGATAATGCTACCAATATCGAAGCCCTACGAATACTATATCTGCTAGCCAGAATAGATGGGAATGCTTCTCTTATGAAGCAGTCCGCACATCTTATCTTAGCATCTAATCCATTGGACCATTTTGTGAGATTTGAAAAATACCTTCAGGATCCAAGTGAGGAAAATAAGGAGGCTTTTTTGAGCTTAATTCGAAATGAGCTACCCGAAGAGACCATTCTAGAATTAGCTATCTGGTATGCCAATGGGAATAGGCTTGAAGAGAGCAGGCAACTTCTGAGCATAGCACCGAGGACTATCATGGGGACTTATTGGTTGGCTTGGCTTAATAAAGGTACTCCAGCCGCTACCCAATACTTGAAAGAAGCTGACAAGGCGTCATTAGCATTTGTATTTCCATTTAGGGAAGAGTCTGCTCAGGTGTTGCACTGGGTGCGATCCACGCAGGATTCCTGGAAGGCCAAGTACCTCCTGGCATTGATAAATGATTTTCGTGGAAATAGAGCTATGGCGGCCACACTACTCAATGATGAGGTAGATTATGCACCTTATTATATAGTGAAGGCACGAGTGCAGGAGGAGGCTCCTTTGGAGGAAAAAATCAACTCCGTAAGGGATGCCATTTCGTTGCAGCCTTCTGAGTGGAGGTACCAGCGGATTCTCGCTTCCTTACTAGCTCAGGGTGGAGAGGATAAGAAGGCTGCGGACGTGCTGTTGGAGACCTATAATGCCGATACCACTAATTATATGGTGGGTTTGGATTTGGTGAAGCTATTGATGAGATCCAGTCAGTATGAATTGGCGGAGAGGGTTTTGTCAGGCTTGACTGTATTGCCATTTGAAGGGGCCACAGATGCTCGGGTGTATTACCGCCAGACCAAGTTGATGTTGGCTTTTAGGGCTTTAGAGAATAATGAACTGCAGCAGGCACAGGACAAAGTGGAGGAGGCTAGGCAATGGCCGCGGAATTTGGGGGTTGGAAAACCATATCCCGAACTAATTGATGATAGACTCGAAAGAGTGCTGTCTATAATGATCTTTAGCGAACTTGGGGAATCAGTAGATTCTATCAGTTTGGAGGGAATTGAGCCAGAGGATTTATCAGATAGATCGGCACTTGAGAAGGAGATTGAAGCACTTTCCTCCGAGGAGGACCAAAGGATGTTTTAAGTGGAGGAAGGAGGTTTCACTTTCCTGATCCCTCCTTCGCCGCTTATTCTACTTTTTCACGAAGCTTATTATAAGTCATTTCCGCTATTTATGAGTCTTTTAGGGTATGGGGTAGGATAGTGTTCCAAGAATGTTTTCAGGAAACCCCTTAGGATTGTTGCTCAGTAAGAATCACTCCTATTTTAAGGTACTATATATATAGTATCATATTTAAATTTAGGTAGATCCCTGTAGATAAGTGGGAGCGAGAAGGTAGCGCTTTATTTTTTAGTTACAAAAATTTTATAGGAAACCAGGGCATTAGTGAAGCTTGAGGAGGATAGAGTAAAGTTAGGTAAAGGAAGATAGATGGAGATCTTCTACTTTTGCTTTATGATATGAATGCCCTATAGGCAAGGATTAAAGATAATGAGGCACAAAAAAAGGAGCATTCAGCTCCTTTTTTTATTTCTTCTTATATTGATCAATTATGATCAATGATCTTTTTTATTTCCTTTGAAAAGTGATTTTCTAACATCGATAGCTGAAATACCAGCACCTAAACCAATTAGAATACACACAATTAAAATAAACAGTTGGGCACCTGAACCAAGTGGAGAATTGAATATTTCTAGTAACATATGATGTAAATGTTTTGATTATCTTCTTAAACTCCTTGCAAGGTACTATCTGTTGGTGATTGCTCAAAGCTAAATTCTAAAAAAAATGGGGAGGAATAGCAATCAGTGCAGCTTATGGCTTGGAATTGGGGGGATGGGTAATAAAGTGACAGGTGATTTCAGATTATACTACATTATAATAGAATGATAAAAGAGGAGAGGGGTAGAAACAAAGAAGGGTATTGAGAATGATCTCAGTACCCAGTCTATTAGTCAAGTCAAATTGAATCCTTAGAACTCGTCTAATTCTTCCCCTTCAAATTCATCGAATTCCTCGAAATCATCTTCTTCAAGGTCGATAAAATCGTCAATTAATGAGTCATCATCATCGTCATCCAGATCGAATGAATCATTATCAAAATCATCTGGAGTGAATTCGTCGTCTTCCTGGAAGTCGTCAAATTCGTCATAAAATTCTTGTGTTGCCCGTGCCATACTAGATTGGTTAGTGTGGAATAATAAGCTTTATTTCTTGATGCTATTTACGATAAAAATGAATTTGACACAATAGCTCAATATTTTTTTGAAGAAAAAAAATAAAGTACCACCAAGCTGTTTTTGTAATTGTTAGCTTTGTAGGAAGTTTGGGGAATGAAAAGCTTCTCCTAGCCATAGGTATATTATGAAAGTATGAACATGGTGTGACCTTTAGTCGGTCTGTTTTATAATTCTGGCTGAGAGAGGAAAATGGGATGACATATATTTTTTCTCCCGATAAGGTCATTGACTTGAACTTGCAGTTGATTTTTTGTCGAGGAATTGACTTGATACATTAAATACCTGAAAATGGTGCGTACATCTACATTTTGTAATAGTACCTGTACAGATATTTGTTTGTTATTAATGTATTTCAAATATCAAAAAATGTTTTTTGAAATAAAATTAATGTATTTTGTTTGTAATTATGCCACCCGTACTCTACCTTAGTGTTGTGATTAAAGAAGCTGCCTATCAAGAAGTTCAATTATAGGGAAGTCTCAGATCAGGTAGTGGAATAGCCTAATAGAGTAACAAGCCATTTACGATAGACTCAAAAACCGTTTTAATCAGTATGTTAATTACCAAATGTGTCTAGCTGTAATTAAGGTTTAATGGTCATTCAATGATTTGTCTAAAGGGAAAAGTATTAATTTTTATTTAATCAACTATGAATAATTCTAGTAAAATTGTCGCCGGTTTTTTCTTTATATGGGATACCGTAACGTTAGGGTTGACCTTCCTGGTTTCCTTGTATTTATTTAAAGGAAACGGAGTTCAAACCCTAGATTGGGCCTTATTCTTAGGCTTGGTTTCTATGTGGTTCATAATTGTGAAATGGAGAAAGCTCTATTTTTTCAATTTGAATGAGGATCTGTCTGGAAGGATAGTAAATTACTTAAAATCCAGTGCCATTTTGGTGGTGATTTTAGGATTGACCTATTTGGTCTTCACCTTTCCTCCGACATTCAGAAAAGTAGTATTGTCATTTTCTATAGGTTTCCCATTGGTAGGTATAGTTACCAATTTTGTGATCCTTAGTATTATAAATAGATTGAAGAACCATGGCGGTACTGGTAAAAATGTATTGGTAACTGGTCAAGGTGATTCCGCTCAACGAGTAAACTCATACTTCCAACAGCATCCAAATAAAGGGTATATGGTAAAGGGCATGGTAAAATACCAGACTAGTCTAGAACCACAATTGGCCGTGCAAGATGGTGCTTATGTGAGTGATCTTGATAATATGGGTGAGTACTTAAGAGAGAATCAGGTGGATGAGGTAGTTGTAGCCTTGCCATTTGAATATCCTGAAGAAATCAAAAAAATCCTTAGCACAGCAGACTATTATGGTACTCGGGTTCGTTTTGTTCCAGATTATCAGAATCTACTTGGCGAGAATTGCAAGGTTGTAAAGCAAGGTGATATGGATATGGTTGCTGTTCGTCAGTTGCCATTAGATGATAGAATCAACTTATTTGCAAAAGAGGTATTTGACTGGTGTTTTTCAAGCTTAGTATTATTGATGCTTTCACCATTATTCTTTGTGATTGTATTGCTTATTAAGATTGATAGCCCAGGGCCAGCATTTTACTGTCCGGTAAGGATCGGTAAAGGTGGTAAGCCATTTAGAGTATTTAAGTTCCGTACCATGCGTGAAAATGACACCACAGGTAAGGCTTCTACTCAAGCGAATGATCCAAGAATTACTAAGGTAGGTAAGTTCCTACGTAAATATAGTATTGATGAATTACCTCAGTTTGCCAATGTATTCATGGGTGATATGAGTGTGGTGGGACCACGTCCTCACAGAAGCTTCTTGAATGAGGAGTTTCAGAAGAGCGTAGATAAGGCGATGGTTCGTCACTATGTGAAGCCAGGTGTTACGGGTTGGGCTCAGGTGAGTGGCTGGAGAGGTCCTACTGAGACTGCCGAGCAGAAGGAGCAACGTATCGCTCACGATCTGTGGTACTTGAAGCACTGGACGATGAAACTTGACATGAAAATCATTTATCTGACTGTGTTTGGCAAGAAAACACACGGAGCAGCATTCTAAAGCTTATTTATCCATGGAGAAGTACAATTTCTCCATGGATTTCTTTATATTCCTTTTTTTGGCTATTTTTTTGATTTTGAATTGGTATTAAAGTTTTTTGTAAACCCTTTTTAGCAATTTATTTTCCATTTATTTTCAATATTCCCTTTACCTCATTGATTAGAAGATAGTAATACGAACATTTGTTTGATTTATCGGTAAAAGCTGATGAGTATTCATTCAACAAACTGTGGAATTTGTTCTACAGTTTTATTTTTTTGGCATCCAATCTTCCTTAAATATTTTGAATTTTCTTATATCCTCTTTTTAATTATTTGAATAGGTATAATTGTTTTTTAAAGATATTACAATTTTAAAGTTTGGCATAATGGTAATATTCAAATATTATATAGGATAGAGGTAGGTGTTTTTGATGTTAATATGATTTTTACATTCTACGTCTAAATATTAGAAATGTTTTGCATTTTGATTACAATAAACGGTCGTTTATTTACGTAATTCAATCGTTTGTCAAATATGGTGTTTTTGGCACGATGAAAATTTTTTTGATGGTATAGTAATTGGCAATGAAGGTTTGAGCATGGACGTTGAATTCATTAAAACAGCAACTACCACCCTTGCTCACATCAATTAAAATGTTTAACCACAAAACACTAACACCACATGAACCAAAACAATTACACATCCGATGATGGCTACTGATCATGATCGAAGAATCAAACCAACTAATTATTATAATCACCTAACCTAACATTATTATGAAATCTATCACCAACATTAATTTAATGGGGCTATGCCTTGCCCTAGCCACAGTTTTTTTCACCTTCTCCTGCCAAATGGAGGATGCTCAGCAATTAGATGAGATAGAAGAAATCGAAGAGGTACCTAACTTAGTAACAGGTCTTACGGGGTTCTTATTTGGAGAGAATTTCGAAGGTACTAATCCCTTATCCGGAGTCCATATTCAAGCTGCAGAAGACTATAGCTACTCCATATCAGATAGATATGCTATGACTGGTAAAAAGTCAGCTCGTTTTGAATTGCGATCCAGTGATAAGTTGGTTGCAAATGGAACTAGAACTGAGATGTTATTAATGAATAAGTCAAATTCTAAGGAAAAATGGTATAGTTTCGCGGTCTATTTTCCTGAAAATGGATATTCCTTTGATAATAAGAATGAACTTATAGCTCAATGGCATCAAAATGCAGGGAGCCCTTCCACTTCTTTAAGAATCATAAATGATCAGTTTTACATCAGAACGTTACCTACAGAAAAAAACTCAAATTGGAAGAATATATACTTTGGCCCAGTTGTTAGAGATACCTGGACAGAATTTGTCTTCCACATAATTCACAGAGAAGATAGCAAAGGACTAATCGAAATTTGGAGAAATGGAGAAAAAGTAGTTGAGCATTATGGTCCTAATAATTATGACTCAGAACCTCTTCCAAATTGGAAACTGGGTATCTATAAAGCTTCCTGGAATTCAAGCAATACTGGAGTTACCAAGGTGATCTATATGGATAATATCCGAATCGGAGATGCGGGAGTTAAAGTTTCAGATATGGTTACTGGTGGTGTTTTAAATCTTGCAGATAAGATGATTACCGATAGTAAGGATATCGAATTGATCGTCGTAAATGCAGATAATGAATCCTTACACGGAACTCTGCATCCTGGCGAGATAATATATAGAAAGCGCCTAGGTTCGGATAAGTTGAGTTTATATGCTGACGTAGATAGTAGAATAAAGTCAGTTAATTTTAAGCTTTACGAAATGAAAGGCAATACCTACGAATTAAAGCTAACCACTACTGATACTTCCTTCCCCTTCCTATTATTTGGAGACGATGGTAAAGGAAACTATTACTTTGGAAATACTATATTAGATAAAGGAAAATACAAAGTGGTCGTATCTGCCTATGCTGACAAGGAATCAGTTATCCAAGTAGGTGATAAATATGAGTCAAGCTTTAAAATTTATTGATATTTATTAGATAGCAAAAAAGGCCCTCCTAATTATTTAGGAGGGCCTTTTTTTTGCACCAATACCATACCTTATAAATTTGTAATTCCTTCACCCAATAATATGATCCCATCAGCGGAACACTGGCTAAAGTTTCTGCGATAAAAAAGGTAGTAAGGGATGTACCTCTAATAGTGTTGGTCTTGGATGATATAGAAAATTCAGGGTACTCAATACCACATAAAAAAAAGTGCAATTTACTATGGTCGAGCCTAGGCTGGATTTTAGCAAATTGCACTTTGTAATTTTAGTATTTAATTCTAAATAGAGTAGGACTTAAAGATTTAGGCCCCACTATACTGAGCAATTCTAATGGGATTTAACCTTATTCGGTTCGTGCTTTAACAAAACTTCAATCATATATTTCGTAGTGTCGATGGTATCGTTTAGCAGCTCATTCCTTTTGGCCTTGTATAAATCTTTACTGTCTGGATTAGATAGGATTTCCACTGCCTTTAGGATCGATTTTTCTTGATCCTCAGGGCTTTCAGTGTAATTATTGACCAACTGGTACTTTGCCTCTTGTTCGTCTGTATAACCACGACCATCGTTGTCCATGAAGATCGCAGGAGTGCCTAATACGGCGGCCTCACTGGCCATGGTCGCACTTTCTCCATATAGTAGTGAACTATAATAGATAGCATCGTGCATTTTATGAATAGGGATCTTAATTCTATATTGCTCAAGGTCTTCAGGAAGCTCTTTTTCTGAGGTGATCAAAGGTCGAGCATATTTACTGATTTCTTTGATGGCCTTCCTTTTATTGTCCATGGACATTCCTGTATGACCAAAATCATGTGCTGCTCCCCAGGCGACAAACCTTACAATGGCAAATTTTTCATTTTCCTTCACTCCTATAATATCTAAAATAGAGGGATCTGGGGTGAAGTAGTTTGGATGTAGGTAAGATAATTCCATATACCCATTGAATCGATTATGCTTTTCTCCAAGATCTGTTCTATAGCAAGCTGGGGTATGGATTTCGGTAGCATAGGGAACCGTAAGGTTTGTATGAAGCGAAGCGTGCTCAGTATCGCTAAATACTATCGAAGGTTTTTTAATAAAACTTGCAACATGAGAAGGGTAAGGGTGCAAGAAATTCAAAAATGCATCGGGCTTAAATTTTCTGGCAATTTTATATAGGGTGAAGTCAGCGTATAATAAATAGAAGAATTTGCCCAGTTTACCATTTTTTCCTTTACCGCGATCAATATATGGGATATCATAAGAGTCCAACAAGATATGTTCAATTTCCTTATTTCGGGAAACAAACAGAATTTCATGCCCCTGGCTAGTCATTATTTTGTAAAAGTTCCTAAAATAATGGACATGGGCCGGATGGTTAACATCAATGATTATTCTCATTTCAATAGTTTTAGTTGGTGATGTATATGAGTTTTCTTAAGCAGCTTGGTAAGAGTCTACTCAAGATAGCATCAGCTGATCGTCCTGTAGTTCATTCCAAAACTAGACTGTTAGCTGCACTTTCATATACACTATATTCAAAAGTATGATTTGATGTGTTTTTATAGTTTAATTGAAGGCTGAGGAATAAATATTTTTTAGCTTATTTGCCACCTCTGGAAGTGAAAGTCTGAGTTGGATTAATCTTTTTCTTCCATCGCATTCTTTAGCATTTACCACGCTCACTGCTTTCTTAAAAAGATCGTCAGAGTTGAAATCAGTGATTTCATACCCACGGGTGTCCTCGATCAGGTACCTTACATCGCCAACATCCGTGAATATCCCTTTACAGTTACAGGCCATCGCTTCTTTCACTACATTGGGAGATCCTTCCTGTAGAGAACACATGACTAATGCATCGACAGAATTAAGATATTTGAATATCTTGTCATGGGAAACCGGATATGGAGCGACAATTTCTATTCCTTCAGCCTCAAGCTTTTCTTTTAATGGCTTAAGTAGGGCATAGTTCTTCCTTGGATCAGTCTGATTCCCTAAAAATAGGACGTACTTCTTTCCAGGTTCAAGGCCTAATTCTCCTCTGAAATCTTCCTGACTTGGGTAGAATTTCTCTGTATTCACACCGTTAGGTAATAAATACGATTTTTTCTTCTGCCAGACCACCTCTTCAATATTTGGAGATTTGGAAATGATCTTGGTTACAAAAGGTTGTATCATCAAAGATAAAACCGTCAGATAGTTTAAACTTGGCTTATTTTGAGAGAGTTTTTGAACTCTTCCATAAGCATCGGTGCCCATTAGTGAAAGGACGATCGGAGCCTTAGGTCTAGCCAATACCGCAACCCACGCAGAAAGCGTAAAATGCGCATGGATGATGTCGTAGGAATTAGACTTTAGATGCTCTCTGAGACGCTTGATATTCGAATAATATCCTTTAGCTCCTTTGCCGACTACCCTGAAGTAATTGACCTCGATATTCTCATTCAAAAGTGAGTCTCCTTGCACCTTTATAAAAGGAGCAACATCGAAATTTTTAAGGTTTCCTGAGGAAACAAATAATACCTTCATTTCACGTTTGATTGGCAGATCGACTGGTTTGTGCACTTCTTGGATGGCGGGAATAGTCGTGCTTAAGTTTTTGGCATATTCCATAATGTTCTGTCTGTTAATTTCTGATACATAAGAAAGTAGAAGTAAATGTATTGAAGTAGTAGGAGGTGATAAGTAGGGTAACTGTTATGCTGTCTTATTGGTCAATAAAGAGGTATATATATCTTTTATCCGTAATGCTATATTCTTTGTGTCTAGGCCTAACTTGATTAATCGCTGTCTGCCATGACAGCTAGCGATAAGATCAACCTCGTGTATTTTTTTGACGAGTTCCTGTTGCGTAAAATCAGTAATGGCATAGCCTGGAGTATTTCCAATTACATATTCGACATCCCCCACATTTGTGAAGACTCCTTTACAATTGGAAGCCAATGCTTCTTTCACCACATTTGGCGATCCTTCCTGCTGTGAGCACATCACCACCATATCCACTGAGGAGAGGTACTTCACGATATTATCATGACTCACAGGGTAAGGACTTACAATTTCAAAGCCATCTTTTGACAATTGCCCTTTTGCTTCCTTTAAAAAATTGAAATTTTTATTGGTGTCAGAGGGATTGCCTAGGAATAAAATATACTTTTGGTTTTCTTTTAGCCCCAATTCATGCCTATAATTTTTGCGTAAACCGTCAAACTTTTCTAAATCAACACCATTGGGGATTATATGAGAGTTTTTCCTCATCCATACATGCTGATCTATATTTGGAGACTTTGAGATAATCGCATCCACAAAGGGTTGTATGATATAAGTTAAAAAGGTCAGATGATTCCAGGAGGCCGGCCAAATGGAGCCTTTCTTAACCCTTCCCAAAGCATCTGTCCCCATTAGAGAAAGTACCAATGGTGTGTGTTTGGGGAAACTAAGCGCCGCTACCCAGCCGGAGAGCGTGAAATGCGCATGAATCAGATCAAACTGCTTTTCCTTGAGGAATTTCTTTAAATTCTTTATGTTCCTCAGGTATCCTCTTATTCCTTTTCCTTTGATGGTGAAATAGGTGACATTGATATTCTCTTCTGTTAAACTTTCTCCCTGTACCTTAATAAATGGAGCAAGATCAAAGTTTTTTAAATTACCTGAACTAACAAATAATACTTCTAAAGGCTTAACACTGTTTTTTGAAGGGTAATGATTATTGTCACTAAATTCTATGGAGTAGGAGGTAGTATCATGTTCATCTAATACTATATTGTCATCGGAGTAGTTACTTTTTCTCATAATTATTCGATAATTTTGGGTTATTCTAAAAAATATAGATTTAACCTTAGGGGTAGTAGAGTCATTATTTTAAGGTTAAGTTTTTCTTTGTCTTCCAGATTCCTAATATTCTACATAAATTTTCCTCCTTAGAGGCACCTTCTAAAAAGCCTAGCCGAGGCAATTCATAGGGTTTGTCGAGTGCAGAAGGCGTCATAGGGACAGCCTTAGTAGTAAATCCCAATAAGAAACCCTGTTCTTCTAGAATCTTGGTCTCCCGGGTACCGTAATCACCATTCGGATAGGCAAAGGCGGTGATCGTCTTCCCAGTCCATTCCGATACTTTGGCTTTACTGGTCGTTATTTCCTGAAAAGCTTCTTCATCAGAACACTGAATTAATATGGGATGAGAATGTGTGTGCGCAGCTAAATTTACAAAATTAAATTCATTAATCTTTTTGATTTGCCCTAAAGTCATCGCTTCCCGATCATTTGGTAGCTGACTGAGTATACTTTGGACTATCTTCATCCTCTCCTGATTAGGGAGCATTTTCATTTCTTCCGAGTGTGGAGTTCCTATCTTCTTTGCAAAAGCCTTTTTTGCAATAGAAAACCAGAAGTACCCCTTCTCTATGGCTTCTGTAGCCAGGAAAATCGTAATCGGCACCTGATGTTTCTCTGCCACCTCTGCCATATTAACCTCATTATTTCCCCATCCATCATCCACAGTGATCAATACAGCCCCTTTAGGAAAGGCCTTGTTTCCCAATCTGATTTCTTGCAAATCCTCCAAATCAATAAAATTGAAATTGTTCTTGGACAGCCACGAAATCACATATTCGAATTCTTCCTTCGTCGGCTTATGGAAGTAAATCGATAAAATATGGTCTCCCCGTAAGGCCTTTGCTTTTGCCTTTTTCAGCGCGCCTGTCCATATCAGTGATTTGGCTATGAGCTGTGCAGTGAAATTTCTAACTCTTTTTTTCATTTTAAAAAATGCTTTATACTAAACAGTGGGATTTACTGAAATGGATGATTCATTCTTTGGTAAGGCTACCGATAATTCAATAGGGGTCTTTATTAGTATTGGGAGAGGGATGCTTTCATGATGGATCATGGAGTTTACGATATCCATACAGAATGCTTCTTCTTTTTGGTTAAGGTAAGAAAATTCAATATAAGGTTCTTCTACTTTCTGTCCTGAAGTAGTCTTTACCCCTTGGGGAATCAGCCATAATGCCGATATAAGTCGATCCTGTTCGGTACGCGTATAGAGCTGCTGGCCATTCTCTAGCCTGCGCATGGCATCAGATATAAATAGTTGCTTTTTGTCCGAAAGATCGAATAGTAATAAGTCTGCTAATGAATTTTTCTGATAAGAAGCTTTTTTGATCTTTTGAGCTTCTGGAAGTTCAGAAAGTTTAATTGTATAGAGGTCTTTGGAACAGTTGCTGCAATCCATAAAATACCCAGGTTGGATAGATTGATCCACAGTTTTTCCTTTCTGAGTTTTCTTTTCAATTTTTTGTTGAAGCCACTTTTCAAGTCCTTTAGTGTCTTTCTCTAGAAACTTCTTGACCTTATTTTTGACAAATTCTTTAGAATAAAGCTTTTTTACCTTCCACTTAGAGCCGAAGAACAATTCCTGTGTCTCCATAATATCTGTAGAAAGCATGGCTTTATAGCCACCGGCTCCGCCAGGCGTGAGGTCAAAATACTCAAATCCTTGATGATGAAGCTCTATTCCTAGATGAAGGAAATGTAAGATTCCTGGTGAATATTTTGCAAATAGGGGAGAGTGCGTATTTACTCCCTGCAGATGCACCATTGATTCGGACTGAAATCCAGCGTTGGAGGCGATTATTTCCTCATCCACTTTATAAACTGTCGTATGAAGAATCCCCTTTTTGAAGCAGTCAATAAGAAATTCTGATCTTTTTGGATCATCCGAGAAAGCAAATTTGCCATACATGGCGCCTTTTCGAATATCATTCTGAATCGCTAAAGTGGGCATTATAGACTCAAAATAGGTGGAATCTTTAATTTGGACAAACTCCAGGCTCCCTAATCTTTTCAGACGATTGATTTTCTCTTTTTTATTCTTTTTCTTGAGCTCCTTTTCCAACGCCTCAGGGTCACATTTCATAAGGGGCTGCTCATGACTCTTCAGCCAAAGGTTTTGGCTGACCTTAGAATCTGTCGCCAGTTGATCTATAGGCGTGCCTACATTCAGGTAATTGAGGTGAATACCTCGATTGGGATATTCACTGGCGAATAATGAGAAAGCCTCTGCGACGAATTCAGAATTATCCGCTTCTGTACTTAGCCATGATTGATATTCTGCCAATTTAAACCCTGGATAATACAGGGTGCTTTCTCCCTCCTTATTGGTCAGAAACATTAGGCCTTGCAGCTGTCTGCCACTCTTGGCTATCAGGAGAAAAGGATCTTGGTTTTCGTAAACGTCAAACCAGGTAATAATAAACTCTGGAGATTGGAATATGGTTGACCAAGGACATTTGGCGTACAAATCCTTCCACAAGTTAAGGAAATCCTTGCTTCGGAACAGTTCTCTGGCCTTTTGGCCAGAGATTATTTCAAAGTTAGTGAGATCCATTTTTCTGAGTAGAGTTTTGGGGGTTTTCTTTTTGGACGTAGTCCATGAAAGATTTTTCGTATTTTTTTATCGATGGATGAATGTAAGAATCAGAAATTTTGATTTCTCCCGTTTCATCTCCATTGTCATTTGTTACTGATTGGAACCATACCACAGCGAGCAGGTCCTTATCATCTGTAAATGAATAGAAATATTCTCCCTTACTGATCAGCCCAAAGGCATTCTCCAAAAACTCCCANCGAGTAAGCAAGGTATTGGAAGAATCATACTTCATCAGATCCTTGATTTTATTTCTATTCACCTTCAGCCCAGCTTCCTCTGGATTACTTATTCCTTGTGGAATCTGCTTCTTGGCAGGAAGTAAACTCTGAACAAATCCCAAGCTCTTGCCTTTGACCAAATAGGCAAATTTATCAACCTTAAGATCAAAAGTCATTGGTCGAATATTGTAATTGAGAAGGACTTTGTGGAACTTCTTCCTTACATATTTCTTAAAGCCATATTGAGTGACCTTGGAGATATTAAGCTCTACCACCTCATCACTGCTGGTGGACACTCGCTCCTTATAGGCATCATAACCCGGCGTAAGGTCAAAATACTCATAACCTTCTTCCTGAAGCATCTGCCCCAGTAGGAAGAGGTGTACCAGACCAGGAGAATATTTACTGTGAAAAGAGGAGTAACTAATGAGTCCCGCCAGGTGCATCCAGCCGCTACCTTTCATACCAATGATGGAAGAGATCGTTTCTCCGTCCAGCTTAAGGGCTGTGACGTGTAAGATGTCCCTTTCAAACAAGGAAATGAGCATTTCGGAGCGATTCGGATTGTTCTTAGAAGGCATTTTATTGAACATGGCTGCCTGCCTAAAATCTAGATTTACCAGTATTTCATCCAGTATTTCCTTGAATTCATTGATATCAGAAACCTTGATAAACTCCAGCTTTCCGGCACGGCATATTCGATTGTACTTGGCCTTTAAGTGACGCTTGCGAAATAGCTTGGTCTCTTCAGTAAGCTTAAAATCCATAAGTGGCCGGTGATGCTTCTGCATGACCGTATATTTCTTCCATTCGGGGTTTTCAACTATCGCACATGCCAAATCCACTCTGGGGATAAATCTCAAAGATAGTTTTGCATTTGGATAATGGGTGAATAAAGTGGTTAAGGCATTATGAATAAAATCATAATTAAATTCTTCTGAACATAACCAAGCTTGATATTCAGCATCGTATTTACCAGCACCATTTATTTTTACCTGCTGTGACGAACTTTCCTTAAAATAAGGTTTGTCAATTACCAATGGCAGAACCCCCTTTAGAATGGAATTTTCATAAGACAAAATCACAAGTGGAGTAGTGCTTGTTTGATTTGCCTTATACCATGAAAAGATGAATTTCCGATCCTGGAAGATAGTTGCCCATGGACAGGAAGCATATAAAGAATCCCAAGATTCCTTAAAGTTTTCATCCTCCATGAGCGTGTTCAGTTCATTACCGCTTATAACTTTAGTGGTAGTGGGTTGAACTATAGAATCTTTAAAAATGTAACCTAGCATCTTCATCAAAATTTAGTAGAGTGTATATTGTAATTTCGAATAATGGAGTTATAGATTTGGAGCTAAATAACTAGTATTTATGATGTTATTGAAATCATAGGCTAGAAATGAAGGATGTAGCCGCTCTTTAATTTCTGGAAATTTCAAATCAAATAAATCATTTTGACTTTTATTGTTTGCTGCATTTACAATGGTAGAAGCTAACTCCTCATTAGTTTCATGCAAATATCCGAAATTTCCATAGGTATTAAAAAGGAAGTCGAAATAATCATTTCTTAGAGCCAATATAGGTTTTTTAGAAAATATCCCCTCAAAAACAGCACCACTTGCAGTTAGTTTATACCTATCCCTATCGTATGGCAAATAAATATAATTCATCTGATGGATAGCATTCAAATATTCTTGCCTTGAGTAAAATTTGTTCTCGGTATTATATATTTTCACTCCAAGATCCAATACTATTTTTTTATCAAATTTTAGACGACTAATGGTATATATTTCCACTAGACCTTGATCCATAGTGGGCTTTAATAATTTAACCAGTTCCAGCAAATTATTCAGTCCCTTGTTTTGATCTAATATGCCAGCAATTCCAATTTTAATAGCATCTTTTCCTCCAAGATTTTCTTTTGAAAGATCCTCAAGAGAAACGTCAGCTAGGAAATAAGGATGGGTAATGGCTTTAAAATGAAGCATTTTCTTCTCTGGAAGAATTTTAGATAAATTATCCAAAATGGAATCTCCAAATACCAGGAAATTCATTGATTCGGATATCTTAGAATTTTTAAAGAAGGAATCCTGTGCTCTAAAGTTCCAGCGTTTCTTGGAAGAAGGTATCATCAATGCTTCTAATTCAGCATGGCAACACATCAATATTTTTTTGTTAAATAATTTGCTTACCAAATTCAATGGGAACAAAGAAATGATATTATTGAAATTATATATTAAATAGGTGTCTTTTTTAGCAAATAATGCAATTCTGGTGTTGATTAGTGCGGCTATGAAAATTTTTATTAAATAATTATAATAGGTCTTCTTCCCCGTAAATACATATGTATTTTTAAACACTACCCTCTCCAGAAGATCAGCTTTACCTTGATTTATTAAGTGACCTTTAATATTTTCAATACTAGCACGAGATGCGTAATACAAAACCTGATTATTGGTTTCTGCTGTCATTATCAATAATGATGCATTAATGATTTCGTGATCAGCTCCCGTACTGTTGGTGTCAATTATCGCTACGTTCCTCATATGGTACAAATTTTCTATTTAGAGAATTTTATGACATTGTTGATCTTAAACTTTCTATTTGATCATGAAACTGATTTTTTATAGTATCAATTTTTGAATCAGTAGAAAGGCGATAGTCTTTTGGTTCTGCAAGATTATCAATAAGTAATTCTCTTGTATTTGATTTTTTAAAGGAATTAATAACTAACTGGTTATTCCCAAGTTTTCTAAGTGCTTTATTTAATAAACCCTTATCATTCAAAAAGGGAACAATAGAAGGGGAAGATTGTTTCATATCGATAGTTTGAAGCCAATCCATCCACTTAAATTCAGCAATTCCAGAACCCTCTGTAAAGGGAGTAGTGAAAATAAATCTATGCCATGGAACTCTAAGAATATCTGCTAAGATTGCTCCATGCATAGCTTCTGTTATAACAAATTTGGAGGAGGCAATTTCTTCCATAGTATGTAAAACACCTTCCTCTGATAAAGGTGATATATAATTAAAACCCAATTGCTCCGAGATTTTCTCCCAATCATATATCTCACATGATCTATAGTAGGGCATAATTGATATATTATGCTTTTTAGGGAGATTAATCAACCTGTCATATTCCTCCGTCAAGCAAAGCGCATAGGCAGCATCAGAAATATAGGGGTTTCCATTTCCTAAATATGCTGAAGACAATGGGCCTCTTAGGAACTTAATATCCCAGGTCTTGTCCACCGCAATAGGGGTGTGATTAGGTCGGATACCTGTGCCGAATACGATTTTTTTTGAATTTGCAGGAATACTGTTAATTAATTTATTCGAGCCATGTAATATGCTGCCAATTCCTAAAAAATAGGATTCTTCTTCCATCTTTGAAAGGTCTAAGAGCTTTTCCCATAACCATGGGTTTAGGTCATCTCCAAAATTTCCTTTAGGTGCTTTATAATAGGCCAATTTCATAATTGAATATTTTTGTGATGGTATACGAGAAAGTTAGAAAGTTAAAGTCGATATGACCGTCTGGTGGTTAAAAAAGACAAGTCTTATGGAATAGGTTTATTTTGTGTCCATCATCAAGCTGCAATAATTTTACTTTTAATTAGTAATTTTTGAAATAGTTGTTTTAACATTTGCTTCTCCTGATCCAATAAGCCAAAACCGTAAATGGTTAGCGAAAAGGTTATTGCAGAACATATTCCTGTAAACAAGAACCTATAATTAAAATCAAGGAAGTGAGTGGTCAAATAGCAAGTCAGTATTATGGTAGAAATAGGAATGATCTCTTTTAGTATTACATTATTGAGGTATTCTTTGATATTCAGATTAGCCATTTTATTAGCCACAAATAGTCTCAACGAGCAGGCAAGAAACTCAATCACAACATAGCTTATAAGTACTGCATAGGGTTCCATTCCTCCTTTTAATAAAAAGTAGGCAATAGGAAGGTTCAATAGAAGTATTCCGCCCACCAGTATTTGATAAACTTTTATTTTTCCAGTGGCCTGTAATGCTGATTGCAGACCAATAGTTAATTGATTAGTTAGACTAGCTATCAAAACCAATTGACAAAATATAATCGTGTATTCCGGGACATTCCCCAACCACACCTTAAGTATGCTATCCATTTCAAAAATCACGGGTATTGCGAAGAAACTTAATAGGAACAAGCCAAATTTACTTGCGATCATAGATAGTCTCAACATACGTTTTCTATCACCTGCCCCTTCACTTTTCATGATTTGTGGATTCAAGGCTTTAAGCATAGTGTTGGAGAAGAACAATAGTTGGGCTCCCACCTGGTTTGCTATCCCGTAAGCCGCATTTACTACTGTGCCAAAGAAAAGGTTGAGTATTAGAGCAAGGCCCTGAGTTCTTCCAAGGCTGCATAGGGAGCCAAACAAGTTCCAACCTGCAAATGATCCTATGTCTTTTAGGAAGGAAATATTAGGGTTGAACAATCCTTTAAGATTACATTCCGGATACTTTTTCAAGCAATAAACTGCAAATAATGCAAATGTGATTACGGCAATTATTGCAGTTAAAAATCCATATATAAGCAATTTGTCATAGGCAATAATATACAATAGAAGAGCGATGGCAAATTTCAATAAAGTCTGAATGATATTTACAATTGCAATCCAAAGCATATTTTCATTTGATGATAATACGCCATTGAATGGAACCGCCAGGATGGTAAATAATACAGTGAAAGACATGAAATGATAAATACTCTTAGCTGTGGAGATTCTATCAGCTGGAATATTCAGGAAGCCATCAAATAGGAAAAGCCCCGCAATTTCCAATATTATCACGATGAATGTACCAATAGCCATATGCAAAAACAGACTATTAGAAAATACCTCCTGCTGCTTACTTAGATCTTTTCGGCCCTGATTATAAGATAGGTACCGTTGGGTGGAGATAGACATTGCTGTATTTAAAAATGACAGCATAACTATAACTCCAGAAACAAGGTTGAAAATACCGTAATCGACGCTCCCTAATGCATTTAATACTAGTCTGGTAGAATACAATGTCACCCCCATCGTGAGGAACATTCTGAAGTATAAAATTAAGGTGTTAAATGCAACTCTATTTGATGCGTTCATTTGAGAGATATTGTTTGCTTGAAAGGATAGGAAGTGATGATCAGGTCGTTGGAGTTTGAACTATGCGTTGGTGCATAGGTATTCCTTTCCGCTTCTGTACAATAGTTTGAGTACGTTTCTTAGAACGAGAGTATTTTGTACCACTTAGCAATAGAATAAGTAATGGCCCAAAAGTAAATGTACCTATAAATCTTCCTGGTATAAGGACGATAAGTAACATGATGAGTAGTGGGTAATAGATCATCTTGTTTTCTGAGGCGATCTTGCTATTATCTGCAATGAAATAAGTGATAAAGAATAATAGGAAGAGGGTTAAACCAATTAAGCCAGTACTGTAGATAATCATATTTATATCACTATGAATAGGACGCCCATATCCAAAATACCTGATTCCAAAATCCGTGGTATCAAATAGTTGGACTCCAAAAAACACCTGTTTGGGATCATTTTCATTTTCAAAATGCTGTATCATAAATAGAACCTCCTGATACCGAGGCTCGGTGTCTTCGTAGCTTCCTACATCCTGAATTCGTTCTCGTTCAGCAAGTTGAGCCTGTAACTGGCCTTCATATAGGGGATAGGCCAGGATCATTATCCCAACTAAGATTACAAAGACCGTAGCTAATTTGAATATAACCTTTCCGTTAATCACTGCATATAATATGATGGCAAATGCTAGCATACCTACAGAGGTCCTACGGGTGATTACCATTAGGTTAATGATATTCAAGGTGATGAAGGTGATGTCCACTGTTTTAAGAAACAGGCTATTTTTTTTGCTGTTAAGGACGTAGTGAACTCCCATAAAAATAACTATTGGAGCGATATACATCCTGGAAGTATCTAGAAACCCAGTGGTAAAACTACTTGAATAGGAGTCACCCACACGGAATATATTAGCATATGCAATATAAATTGGTATTGCAATTAACATAAAACGATTGAAAGGCTCAAATTCGGTAATGAACTGACGTTGCGTTCCGAAATATCTCCCTACAATAACCATTGAAAGAGTAATGATAACTGCAAAGGTGGTCTTTGCCGACAGGATTAAATGACCGTGATTGAATATTACTAGGGCAATCAAGTAAGCTGATAAAAGGAAGAAGATACCATCTTTTGCTTTTATAGCCTTATTTGCTATGATATAAGCAATCACCATTATTAATGGCAATACATAACGGATGGCTGCAAAAACTTTTAAGTCCTTGTAAAAACCATCAAACATATCAAATAGAAGATAGAATACCATTAAGGCATATATAAAATTCTTTTGATCATAAATGAAATAGCCAATTAATATTAATGCTATGAGAATAATTATCATGATCCAGAATAATTTGATTTCGAAGCGGCTTTTTTATAACCTAAGATTATTTTTTTAATAAAATTTGGAGTTCTATTAAGGTAAAATAAAAGTTTCCAATCGTGATTGACGTCAGTGTATTGATTGACATATTTAAAATCTTTTTCGATCTGCTTACTTATATCAGTATGACCACCCCACGAATACCTTTTTCCTTTTAGAATAGCTTTCATGGCAATGTATTTATTGACATAAGGCTGATCCTCTGTATACAGATGCTGCCAAGTTTCCTTGCAGGTATCTCTTTTGCCTCGACGGCTAATGATGGAAATATCTTCCTTTTGATAAATACTTAAATTTTCAGGCAAGAAAGCTACAGGATACTTAAGCGCAATTTTGGCCCAGGTATAATCATCTTCACCACTAACCATGCCTACAGGAAATCCCCCGACAACCTCAAAAACTTCTTTTCTTACTATAGTAGAAGATGTCCAGGCAATCGGGAACCTAAGACAATGTTTGAAATAATTATCTAAAATTCCTCTTTCGATATTTAATTCCATATCTAATTGCTCTCCATTGTAAATAGTACAATGGTAGCAAGTAAACATGCCTGCCTGAGGGTAATCATTTATAAGCTTAGACATTTCAGATAAATAGTTTGGTTTCCATTTATCATCTGCATCCATAAAAGCTATATATGGAAATTCCGACTTTGCTATTCCGTAATTCCGAGCGGAAGAAACTCCTCCATTTTCTTTTTCGAATATTTTTATTCGACTATCATTAATTCCTTTAACTATATCTAAGCTACTATCCGTGCTACCATCATTAACAATGACGACTTCGAAATCAGCATTTTCTTGTGCTAATACAGAAGCCAGTGTATCTGCTACACTATCTTCCTTATTATATAAAGGGATGACTACGCTAAACATTGCTATTCCGTCTGTTGGTTTTATTAAAAATTACTTGCAATCAATTCCGTCTGAATACAGCTTCGCCCCGTCAGTCCCAAGGCAGAAACTTATCATCCATATATTTAGGATCCATCCACCAGTTCTATATAAAACTGGTGGATGAATTGGTTTAGGTATTTGGGGTAGGGTCAATTGACTAAGCAAAAAAGATTGGTGATTCCATTGAGGTGTTTAGACTGCTGCCTGGCCTCGACCACCTTTGAACAGCTTGCTGATTACGCCGCCTTTGGCTTTGTCATCAGAATAATAGCCATAGCCATAGCCTCCATAATTCAGGTCCTTGGAAGGCACATCATTAAATACGGTATAGACGTTTTTGAAGCCTTTGCCTTCTTTGAGGTAGTTGATGTCCTCAATAAAGGATAACTTACTGTAATTGTGACGTACTACACAAAGGGTAACTTTTGCCAACTTCAAGATCGATAGGGTCTCACTTGTAAGCCCAATCGGAGGTGTATCAAAGATAATGACATCGTAATTATCCTTCAATTTCTCAATCAATTCCTCAAAGCGATCACTAATCAAAAGCTCTGCAGGGTTTGGAGGAGTAGGTCCAGCAGCGATGAGATCCAGGTTAGGATAGCTGCTTTTCTGAATGATCGCATTCAAATCATTTACCTGGCGGCTCAAGTAGGTGCTCAAGCCTACCGCATTGGTTAATTTGAAATCGTCATACAATTTCGGCTTATGAAGATCACAGCCTACAAGCACAGTTCTCTTTTCACTAATAGCATAGGCTGATGCTAAGTTCATAGAAGTGAAGGATTTACCTTCTCCTGCGATCGTAGAAGTTACAGCTATAGTGATTTTTTCTTCTTTCGGTACAATGAACGTAAGGTTAGTTCTAAGCGCTCTAAATGCCTCCGCAATCGCTGATTTGTTCTTGCTTACTACAATTAAATTTTTCTTAGTTCTATTGTGGCCAATGGATGTTAGAACTGGATTGTTTAGTTTCGATTCTAGTTCTTTTTTATTTTTAACCTTATTATTAGAGAAAATTATTATACTAATAATGATTAAGGGTAGAATAAAACCTAAAGCCACTGCTACGATATAGTTGGTAAGCGGTTTTAGCTTAAGGGGAAGGTAATTAGGGATTGCCTCCTCCATAATCTTATCCGGCGGGCTAGTGGAGACCATAGAAATGGCTGCTTCAGCTCTACGTTGCATTAAGAAGGTATAGATATTCTCATTAAGAGTAAATGACCTCTGAATTCTAAGGAGATCTTGCTCCGTGCTAGGCAGTTTTCTGAAATCAGTTTCAAGAGAGCCTAGTCTCTTCTTAAGATTTGCTAAAGTTCTGTCGGAATTATCGATTGTATTAGATAATACTTCATTGATAGACTTATTCAAGTCGCCAATCTTCTTACTAACTTCCTTAACCCTTGGGGAAGAAGCAGTTTGAGTGGCTAAGTATTGGGATCTTTCTGCTTGGAGCAATATTAAATCTTCTATTAATCGATTTAAAACTGCATCTTCAATTCCTATTCCTGAAGGAAGAACAATATCATTATAGTCTTCTGATCCTACATAAACCTTAAGGTTCTTATAGTACTCGTTCTTGAATTGCTCCTGTGATAATTGGGTCTCCAAATTAGAGATGTTGGTGAAAATTGAGCTCCCCTCACTACCAATATCATAAGTTTTATTTTTACTTCTAAACTCTTGAAGTTTACTCTCAATTATTGATAGGGTATCAGAAACGCCAGATATTTGTCTATCTATAAAATCAACCGTTTTTCTCGCCTGAGCATTTTTCTCTGCCAGCATCTCATCAAGAAATGTTGCAAGCAAAGTGTTGAGATAATCAGTTCCTTTATTTGGAACTGTAGTAGTCAATGAAATATTTAAGATAGAGCTTATCGCATCTACAGGAGTAATGGCTAGATTATCAGAAGTGTACTGACTGATTAAGCTCGCTCTATTTCTGATAATTATTTTTAATTCCCCTGGACTCTGGATATCCTCTGCAGTTATCCTGAATTTTCCATATGGATTTTCAACCCACTGACCAAACTTATAGGCTTTGTCCCTGTAATTTGGCAATTCGATAGGGTTAAGCTTAGTAGTTTCAGGACTATACATAGTATATTCTTCATCTATAAAAGACAAAGTATAGGTCTGATCATCCTTCCAATTTATCTCAAAATAGTTTTCAGTAATTTGAGCGTGATCCCAATCTACTTCTACCTTTACAGGACTGCTATTATAAAGCTCGATATCCTTGAATGCCCCTGGCTCGTAGTATTCTACTTCGAGATTAAGTTTATCCAAGACAGTATTAGCTAAAGACCTGGACTTAATTCGGTGACCTTCGTTTGCCATTTTGTTAACTAATGGCTTATTCATCGTCTGAGGTAGATCAGTCAGGTTTAGTATATTCCCTGAATCATCATGTTCAATTACAAGTTTACTCTCCACCTTATATTCATAAGGTTGACTTAGATTGTAAAAATAGGCAGCCACCCCAAATACTAAAATCGATAATAACAGGTAGGGCCAAAATTTAATGTATTTGAAAATCAGCTCTTTAAAGTCGTAGCTGTCGGAGCTGTCTTCCTTGTAGTGTTCAAATTCGTTGTTGCTCATTTCTAAAGTCTTTAATTAATTATTGGAGGCGTTGTAAATAAGGACTCCTAAGGTCAAGGTAGTAACTAACAACTGGAAGGTCTGTATGAAGGTTGCTCCAGTTCCTAGCTCTCTTACTTTCATAGGGGCCGCATAAATGAGATCATTTGGGCGTAAAAAGTAGATATCTGATTCCATGATTTTCTCATCCAAAAGATTTACTTTGAATACTCTAGAACCTTCCGGATACTGTCTTACTACTGTTACCTCATGACGGTTAGCCACGATATTCATTTCACCTGCATTAGCAATAGCTTCAAAAATCGTCACCCGATTTTGTAGAATTGTGTATTTGCCAGGTCTGTTAAATTCTCCCAATGCACTATATCGTAGTCCACCAAGCCTAACTCTTACAAAATAATCTGATGTAGAGTTTACATAATTTTCAACCTCTTTTTCAACCAGGACTTTTACTTCGTCGATGGTAAGGCCTACCACTTTTACTTCTCCTATCACAGGAAGTTCGATATATCCACCGTCATCTACTGTATAGCCTGTCATATAATATATATCACCTCCATCAGCCATTCCTCCTCGCATTACACTGCTGGAGCTGTTTTTGTCAGAATCACTGAATAATAAATTCAGCTCTTCACTAGTAGTCCTGATGTTCACATCCAAGACATCATTCAATTGGAGAGTGTAATCTACATATTGGTGTACTTTTAGCTCTCCTGCGGTCGCTACTAACTCGTCAGAATCTTGCTCCTGCATGTATATCAACTTCTTGTTGGATATACAGCTGAAAGAAAGCCATGACATAATGCAGAAAATTGTACAAGTGCGTAAATGTTTCATTGTGTTTAGGTTGGATAAAATCAATAAAAGTCTGTTCCGTTATCAATGCTTAAAGGTAAAAAAAAAATATCCTATTAAACAATTTTAAATCAAAAAAAATGAAGTTTATATACATAAAAAAGTTGAAGATTGCTTCTGGGCTCTTTTTGAACGCATTTTATTGCATTTCATATTTGACCTAGAATAGGCCTTAAAACTACATTTTTACCCCTTTTTCTTAAGGTGCTCTGTTTTCTTATGTACATTTATAGCCGGAAACACGATATGATAATGGAAAGACCAGACTTTGATGATATTTTTATGGAATTGGCAATAAATCTTGCCAAACGCTCTCATTGTATCAAAAAGCATGTAGGAGCAGTATTGACCAAAGAAACTCGAATAATATCCATAGGCTATAATGGTCCCCCTCCCGGAACTCATAATTGTGATGAGGAGTTTCCAGAAACTGGCTGTAGTAGAGATAGTAAAGGTAGCTGTTCTTTGGCACTTCATGCAGAACAAAATGCAATATTATATGCCGTAAAGAATAATGCCTCCGTAGAAGGCTCTACCCTCTATGTGACTCTTGCTCCTTGCCTTGCCTGTGCCAGGATAATCTATAGCATGGGCGTCTCCAAGGTTATCTATATGTATTCCTACGCCGAATACAAAGGTCTGCCATTCGATGAAGGCGTGGACTTCCTGGACAGATTTGGAGTTATGGTGGAGAAGTATCAAAAAGAAATTTCCTTCGATGATGCTCTGATCTGAAACTATACATTATATATATAGTATAGAATTAAATTTCATCACAAATCGATTTTGCGTAAATCAGTCCATAAAACTTAAAAAAAGCACACTGTATATATAGTGTGCTTTTTTTATATGGCTCCTCTTTAGCGCTATTTTTTATACCTTATATATAGGTGTGGTTTTGAAATGGAAGATAGGTGTGGTTTTGAAATGGAAGATCGCATCAAATGAAGTTTACTTCGGGGAACAGGTTTATTCCAAATTTACTTGAAATATCGGACTGTATATTTTCTGCCAAGGTCTTGATGGCTAGCCCATCTCCATCGCCATAGTTTACCAGTACCAAAGGCTGATTTTTATGTACCCCAATTTCCCCAAAGGTCCGGCCTTTCCATCCTGCTTGTTCAATGAGCCATGCCGCAGGGATTTTGACCCCATCGGTCTGGGGATATCCAGGCACATCAGGGTATGCGTCCTGCAGTTGCTTAAATTGGTCGGCGCTTAACACAGGGTTTTTAAAAAAGCTTCCTGCATTGCCGATAACCTTAGGATCAGGGAGTTTACTTTGGCGAATCGCTATCACCGCATCGCTAATGGCTTTGATGGTGAAATCCCCTGACTGAATGCCTCGACTTTCCAGCGTCTGCTGGATCGCTCCATAGCTCACTTTAAATTGAGGCTTTTTGGTGAGTTTATAGCTTACTGAAGTGATGACATACTGGTCTTTTAGGTCGTTTTTGAAAATGCTCTCGCGATAGCCAAAATGACATTGCTCCCCAGTAAATACCTCTTCCTCTAAAGTATGTCGATTGATAGCGCTAAGCTGCTCGAATACATCCTTTATCTCTACGCCATAGGCCCCGATGTTTTGGAGGGGAGAGGCTCCCACCGTGCCCGGGATAAGGGATAGATTTTCGATTCCTGCCCAGTTGTTCGTTATGGCATGTAATACGAAGTCATGCCATACTTCTCCTGCACCCACCTTGACCCATATATGATCATCGGTCTCATCCGTAACTTCAATTCCTTTGATAGTTACCTTGATGACCATGGCTTGCACATCCTTGGTCAGGAGAATATTACTCCCACCTCCTAGGATAAAAACCGGACTTTCATTGTTTTTAGCGATTTGAAGTGCTTTTATAACCTCCTCAGGTGTTCTCGCTTCCACAAATAATTTAGCCGATTTATCGATTTGAAAGGTATTATAAGGCTTTAAAGAAATGTTTTCTTGTATATTCATGGATGCAAATGCGTAAGATGAAGGATTCATCTCCCTTTCTTTGGTGCTTGGATTAGTTGTAAATCCTACAACTTATAGTTGCGAAATAAGGAAGAAATTTGATGAATTGAAAACTATTATTTAAACAAAACAACGGAATAAATGAAAGAGATGGTCATAAATGGCGTGAAAGTTCGCCCAGGACAATCCCTCAATATCGATATCGCCATTGCACGATTGCCTACTCATACCTTGATCGACCTGCCTGTGTTTATCCACAGAGCCAAGGAAGATGGACCTGTAGTGCTGATTAGCGGTGGTGTGCATGGTGATGAAATCAATGGAGTGGTTGCGGTAAAAAGGATGTTGGAGGAAAATATGTTTACTCCAGTTCGCGGGACCATCATATATATTCCCCTAGTCAATGTGTATGGATTCCTGAGCAATAGCCGAACTTTTCCCGATGGAAGAGACCTAAATCGAAGTTTTCCGGGGAATAATAAAGGCTCCCTGGCGAGTCAAATTGCTCAAATTATTACCACACAAATCATTCCCCTGATAGATTATGGAATTGATATCCATACTGGTGGGCGCATGTTGGCCAATTATCCTCAGATAAGAGTCGATTTTAAAGATAAAGTTGGGCTTGAAATAGCCAAGGCTTTTGGAAGTCGCTTTATTATCCACTCTCCACATATCGATAGATCCTTCCGAAAAGAGGCTTATAAATCAGATAAGCATATTCTAGTCTATGAAGGTGGGGAATCCATGCGGCTAGATGGGCATTCCATCGAAGAAGCCATTGATGGGACTCGTAGATTATTGGTGCATTTGGGAATCTGTGAAGGCATGGTCGAACCGCAGGAGTCGATCACCATCGTGGAAAGTGCCTGGACCCGAGCCAGGGTTTCCGGTATCTTTACGCCAGCCGTATTACCGGGAGACCAGGTGAAAAGAGGCCAGATCTTAGCCAAGATATCCGACCCTTATGGGCAAGTAAAAGTACCCGTAAAAAGCAATGCAAATGGATACATCGTGGGCCTTAATAATTCCCCCGTGGTCAATGCTGGAGATGCACTGATACATATTGGGAAAGTAAAAATATAAGCTTATCCAGACTATTAAGGGGGTATAATCCATCCTCCTTTTTGTCTTATTTGCTACTGACAGAAGCTCCTAAGCATCCATTAGCCTGCTGATCGAAGTGTTCTGCTAATGGATGGCTTGTGGTTTTTAGGTGTTGTATGTTGTTTTTTTGATGGTTTTGTGATATTATTTTGATTAATGAAGCTTTGATACTGATTTCCCGGCTCAGTAAACATTTACTTCTTTTTCAGGTTTAAATTTAATATTCCCAAATCTTGTGCAGGTCAAAATGGACTTAGCGTGGATTCACTTTATCACATCCAATTATAAGCCAGGTGGGTCTCCATTTGCTAATTACTTAAAATTGTTTGCCAATGTAAATTATGCATGATATTTTGAGTCTATTATAATGTTTAGCTGATCGCACCTACATAAATATTCGTGCTTTAGGCATTATTATTGTTATTTCAAGCAACTATGATTTTTAACCAGTATAAGGAAATTAGGGAGCGAAGTGTATCGCTTTGTGCAGATCTGGATCCAGAGGATTATGTTATTCAGGCGGCCGAGCATGTGAGCCCAGCGAAATGGCATTTGGCACATACCACATGGTTTTTTGAGACTTTTATACTCAAAAAGTTCAAGGAAAATTACCAGGAATATCATGCTGATTTTAGCTTCTTATTCAACAGTTATTATAATGCGGTAGGGGAAAGAACCGCCCGAAACCAACGTGGACTTATGACCCGACCCACCGTCAAAGAAATCTTAGCTTATCGGTCTTTTGTCGATAAACAGATGTATGCCTTGCTTCAGGAAAGTACCGTTTCTGAAATGATCGATACGGTTGTCCTAGGTCTTAATCATGAGCAGCAGCATCAGGAGCTTATGCTTACTGACTTGAAATATAATCTTTCCTTCAACCCGCTGCGGCCCTCAGTGATGGAAATTAATGAATATCCTGGCCAAAATCCTTCAGAATGGTTAGATATTGCTGAAGGGATATATGAAATAGGCTTCGAAGGTGATGGGTTTTCCTTTGACAATGAAGCGACAAAACACAAGGTGTATCTGCAAGAATATTCCATCGCCAGCCAGCTGGTGACCAATGGAGAATACTTGGAATTTATAAATCATGGAGGCTATGCTGATCCTCAATATTGGCATTCTGACGGCTGGACCTGGGTGGAAGCGGAAGGCATAAAGTGTCCGGATTATTGGGAGCAGAAGGAGGGAAGCTGGTTTTATTATACCTTGGATGGTATGAAAGAAATTGATCTTGACGCTCCTGTCGCCCATGTCTCTTTCTATGAAGCGGCTGCCTATGCTGAATGGATGAACCTAAGGCTTCCGACAGAAGCTGAATGGGAAACCGCCGCAGAGAAATTTGACTGGGGGAATCGTTGGGAATGGACCAATTCAGCCTATTTGCCTTATCCGGGTTTTGCCAAGGCTCCAGGAGCTATAGGCGAGTATAATGGCAAGTTTATGGTCAATCAAATGGTCCTGCGTGGGAGTTCAATAGCTACTTCCCCGGGACATAGTCGAGCGACTTATAGGAATTTTTTCCACCCTCACTATAGATGGCAGTTTACTGGAATTAGACTTTGTAAAAAATAATAGCGCTTTAAGGATATGGAATACGCATTTAAACTAGATACAGAGTTTGCCCATGATATCAAAGCTGGGCTTGGAGCTTCACAGAAATGGATTTCTTCCAAATATTTCTATGACGAAATTGGGGATAAACTATTCCAGGACATCATGAATCTCCCTGAATATTATCTTACTCGGAAGGAATTTTCCGTTTTGACAGAGCATACTTCCGCCATGCTAGGATCCCTGATCGAGACTGGGGAGAAATTTAATATGGTGGAGCTAGGGGCTGGAGATGGTCTAAAAACAAAAATTCTCATTAAATACCTTGCTAAGCAATCCTTTCCATTTCGTTATTTCCCGATAGATATCTCCTCCTCGGTGCTTAGGCATTTGGAGCATGACCTGTTGTCCAACTTTAAGGATATCGAGGTGAGGCCCGTGGCCAGCACCTATGTGAATGCGCTAAAAGACTGCGTATGGAAGAATGGAGCAAGAAACCTCATGCTTTTTTTGGGGGGCAATATTGGTAATTTCCCAGAAAAAGATGCGGTAGTATTACTCAAACAAGTAGCCTCTTCCCTAAATCCTGGAGATCTTTTATTGATTGGTTTTGATCTTAAAAAGGATCCGAAAATTATCCTGGATGCCTATAATGATGCTACTGGAGTAACCAAAGCCTTTAATTTAAATGTGTTAGAGAGAATAAATAAGGTCTTTGGCGCGGATTTTAAGGTGGACCAATTTAAGCATTGGCCTACCTATGATCCGGTGTCTGGAGAGTGTAGAAGCTATCTTATTAGCATGGAGGACCAGATGGTGCAGATCCCTGCTTTGGATATGGAGGTTAGGTTTAAGAAGTCTGAGGCCATCCATACTGAGGTGTCCAAAAAATATAACCATGAAGAACTAGAGCAGCTAGCTGAAAAAGCTGGCTTTAAAATTTCCCGTCATTTTGAGGATGGTGAGCATTATTTTACCGACAGCCTTTGGGAAGTGGTGTGATCTCCACTCAACAAAAGGATAGGCGGTAGCGAGCTAATTTCGGAGTAATTGGCCTTTAAGGTTGCTATTTATTTTAAGACTAATGAAATTCGGGATTGGAAGTATTCCTTACCACGAGAAAAACATTATGAATAGCAAACCCTTTCGGTATTTGTTCGGCGTGCAATATCTAGGTTATAAGTATCATGGCTGGCAGGTTCAGCCTGGTGTGAAGACCATACAAGGTCTGCTCAATCGCTGCTTCAGTTCCTGGCTGGATGCCGCTAATTTTTCCATTTTAGGTGCCGGTCGAACTGATGCAGGAGTGTCTTGTGAGCATGGATATTTTGAATTATGCTCTGCCAGGGAGATCGATATGGATCGCGTCCTTGAGGAGATGAATAGCTATCTTCCAGTGGATATCAAATTGCTATCGGTCAAGCCTTCACCTTCCCATTTTAATATAATTCAAGATGTAAAGGGAAAAGAATACCGATATTATTTTTCATATGGCAAGAAGCCCCACCCCTTTTCTTCCCCTTATCTGGTGGTTTTCCCTGAGGTACTGAATTTAGAAGTCATGAAGCTGGGGGCTGAACTGTTTGTAGGAAGTTCAAATTTTCAAAATTTCTGCACCAAACCCAAGGAGATCAGTGACTTTCAGCGCGATATAGACTCCTGTGGTCTTGAGGTAGTAGGGGAGGCTAGACCCGAATGGCAAATTGATCAGCCGGTATATTGTTTTTCTGTACGAGGAAAGGGTTTTTTGAGAAACCAAGTGAGGCTTATGATGGGGGCTCTGGTGGATCTGGGACGTGGAGAATTGGATTTAGCTAATTTCCAAAAAGCTATTAATGGAGAATTACCACCCGGACCTATTTGTCATAAGGCTCCAGCGGAAGGCTTGGTATTATATGAGGTTTGGTTTTAAAAAAGTCGTCCCAGGATATTTGCTAAACAAAAAAAAAGCGGACTCTCCATAGGTTAGTCCGCTTTATGATCCTTTAAAAGGTTTTTATCACCCAAAGAATTTCTTAAGGTTCTCTATTTTTTCTGTTAAAGAAGCTTCTACGGCTTCATACGCGCCACGATTAGGAAGTTTTTCGTTTACAGAAATATAGTATTTAATTTTTGGTTCGGTGCCAGAAGGTCTTGCGGATATTTTGCTACCGTCTTCTAGATAGAACTGAATGACATTAGATTTGTCCATGTCGAGGGTTTCTTCGGTGCCATTTACGATATCGTAAATTTTACTTTCCTTGACATCGATGACCTTCACCACTTTAGTACCGTTAATAGACACTGGACGATTGGTGCGGAATCCATGCATTAATTGCTGAATTTGCTCTGCGCCATCTTTACCTTTTTTAGTTACAGATATAAGCGACTCTTTATAGAAGCCATATTGCTCATACACCTCCGCCAATACATCGAATAGGGTCATGCCCTTTTCTTTATAGTAAGCGACCACTTCAGCGACCATGGCGCAGGCTGATACGCCATCTTTGTCACGCACGGCATCACCTACCAAGTATCCGTAGCTTTCCTCACCACCGGCGATAAATTGCTTTTTACCTTCTAGGTCGCGGATGATAGCTGCTATATTCTTGAACCCAGTAAGTACTCGATAGCAAGGAATGCCAAATCCTTTACAGATTTCTTCAATCAGCTCGGTGGTTACAATGGTGTTTACCATGAATTGGTTTCCTGTAAACTGACCTTTTTCTCTCCACTGATTGAGGAGATAATAGGTTAGGATGGTACCTGTTTGATTTCCATTAAGCAATTCATAACCGCCTTTTCCATCAGGAATAGCCGCTGCGTATCGGTCACCGTCAGGATCACAGGCCAATACCAAGTCAGCATTTACTTCTTTAGCCAGGTTGATGGACATGGATAGCGCTTCAGCTTCCTCAGGATTCGGGTAGATTACCGTAGGGAAATTACCGTCCGGCTCAGCTTGCTCCTTTACAATATGGATGTTTTCGAAGCCAAAAGTCCTCATCGCGGCAGGAACCATTTTTCCTGAAGCTCCATGAATGGGGGAGAAGACAATACTCATGTCCTTTTGGTTTAGAATAGCCTCGGGAGATAAGCTGAATTTTTTGATGTCGTTTAGGTAACTGAGGTCCATTTCCTCTCCTATATATTCAATGAGAGCTGGGTTTTTGTCCCATTTCACATCATCTATAGACTTGATTTTTTGGACTTCTAGGATGATATTATTATCATGAGGAGCTACGATCTGGCCACCATCATCCCAATAGGCCTTATAGCCATTGTATTCTTTAGGATTATGAGAGGCAGTAATCATGACCCCACTTTTGCAGCCATAGTGCCGGATAGCATAGGACAGCATTGGAGTAGGACGCATCTCCTTGAAGTATTTTACTTTGATCCCATTGGCGGAAAGTACATTGGCTGTAGTATCTGCAAATAGGGTGTTATTGATTCGAGAATCATGAGTGATCGCTACTTTGATATCTTCACCAGGGAAGCATTGCAGCAGGTAATTTGCCAAGCCTTGTGTGGCCATACCAATGGTGTAGACGTTCATCCTATTGGACCCAATGCCCATGATGCCTCTTAACCCACCGGTACCGAATTCCAGATCTTTGTAAAAACAATCGATTAGCTCAGTAGAGTCGGGTGAGTCTATCAGCGCTTGAATCTGTAGTTTACTGTCTTGATCGATGTTACTGTTTAGCCACGATTGGGCTTTGCTATTAATAGTTGAATCTGTCATTTTCAATAAAAAGCTAAATATGAAAATCTAATTTAAGCATATTTACTGTATATGCCATCGGTACCTATCCTATATCCTTAAAAAAAGTTTAAAAATATTTTTTTTATATTCAAAATACTAAAAATTGCATTTATTATGTAAAATACCGACTAGTTTATAATTGGTGTTTTTAGGCATTTATTACTAGGGGCTGGCGGGTATTACTTTGGTTAATTTCTTCAAAAAGATTCCTCTTCTAATCCCATAATTTTGGAATCTGTTATAGGATTATCTAACTTCATATTTCAATTCAAAAACCAATAAAAACGATAATGGATTTAAATAAGTTAGATAAAGACCTAACCGCTATTGTAGAGAAGAGAATAGAGTTAAGTAAGCTCACTTATGCTGATGCTGAATACGATGATATTGAGGAAGAACTGCATGATTTGGAGGACGACTTTAACGAGGAGTTTGGCGATGAACTAGAAGGTGAGCTGGAGAAGATTTATGATAAGCTGGATTCTGATACCGATATTCTATTGGCTTCAGCCTATTTGGCTAATAAATACGTGCCTATGTTGCCCGATGCCAAAGGTATAGTCTCCTATGAGGTGAAAGGTAAAGAAGGTGTCCCTATCGAATCAGAACAGTTTGATGGCCAGGATGTTCGGATTATACTTATTCCTAATCCTACCCGATTCGTGATGCAAATCAACGGAACCATGATGAAAGACCTCTGGAGATCCAGATAAAAAAATATATTTTAGAAAGGCAGGTATAAATTCCTGCCTTTTTTTTATGTCTGAATCTTTGAAAACATGACTTCCTAGCATGATTTTTTTAAGGATAAATTTTCCTTTTCATAGCAGATTTATTGCGAGGAATTGATCTGAAAAATCCTACTATAGAACTGCTTAATAGCGCAGCCCTTATTAGGTATTGGGCTAATAGATTTTTTAAAAAGAAAATAGGTCAAAATCTGTTTACATTTTTAGAGCCTTCTTACGCATAAATATATTATGCACCTTTTAGCTTTCTCTTTATTCTGGAATCCTTCTAGTATTTCCATTCAATTTGTCCAATACTACCTTTATTCGTTTATCATCAATGGTAAGCTCCATTTCCAGCACTTCGGAGCTAGGGTTGGTAAAAGTCAGGTCTCCATTATTATAAATAAAGTAGCTGGGATGCGAAAAAGTCACACTATGCTTACCAAGCATCACTTTATAGGAGGAATCCCAAATTACTCCAGCGATTATATCCTCAGAAAACTGAATGATCTGGGCTTTCTCATTATTCATATTAACTTCAAACCCTGCTGATGAATGGATGGCCTTTGCCTCTCCAAGGTTTCTTGCTGGCGCAATATAATAGTAGAAATCACCTTCGCTCTGCTTGATATACGGCAGAAAAACTTTATCCATAAGAGGCTTTTCGCCCTTATATTTGATATTTATATCGCCCCAGGAGGCCTTTTTGTCGATCAAGTCAAGGGAGATTAAGCTGGAAGGTCCAGTGCCATATACCAAGCCATTATGGAATACAAATTCGCCTTGGTCCATAGTATATCCCTGAGCGGAGGAAAGGTTCTTTCCGTTCGTTTGCACCCAGCCTGCCCAGCGAGATTGATCCATGGCAGTTTTGACCTCCTTAGTAGAGGATTGCAGGTCGCTTACCAGAGCTACCATGATATCCCCATGGGTAAACCATGTTTTCTTAGCTTTCAGCACTGGTTTGTGGGAAGCATCCTCCAAGGCATAGTCCATCGATGCCAAACCGAGCTCCTCGGTGGCGAGAACTCCTGAAAAGGGCTTTCTTATAATGGCATTGGCAGAGGGTGAATAGGTAAACCCGGGTTGTAAATTCCAATTCCAAAAGGCCATTAAGTCATAATACTCCTTTCCATTTTTCAAGAAAAAGTTATTTCCAAAACTGGAAAATTTCCCTTGGGTATTTTCTCCATTTATGCTTTCTACAGGCTGCGTACGGTCGGATATGACCTTGACGAAGGTACTGAACTCGCGTGTATGATGGGTGAGGATCTCGCCCTTATAGAAGGCTCTTGTGCCTATCACCGACATAGCTTTTGGGGAAGAAAGCTGCTCCTTCATCTGCTGATAGGCTGCTTTATTGGCTGGGTCCAAGTCCTCCAAAAACTCCACGGTCTCAATAGAAATAGTGCTGCTTAAGGACTCTTTGCGGCTGGCAGCTCGATCAATAGTAGGAGGGACGGTGTATTTGCCTCTCACCATCCAGCGCATTCCTTGGAGCATAAATTGCCTCAAAATGTCCACCTTGTCTGCGGGAAAAGCGTATTTGGAATCTGATAATTCCCATGCCAGCTGACTACTTATTTGTAAAAATGCTCCTCCATAGGAAAACTGCTGTAATCGTTCTTTATGGTGGTAAAAACTATAATCATCCTGGATGGCAGTAGCGGATCCACGGGTGATTTCTCCCAGCATCTTAGTTACTGCCTCCTCTGCCAAAGCCTCATTTCCCGTCAATAGAGCATAATGAAGCACATTATTGCCTAGGTAAATTAAATTGGCTCCAGATTTATAGATTTTCACATGGGAGCAAAATTCATTCATCCTCTGCTTATTACTAGCTGAGAGCTCATCCCCAAGTAAGATTTCCACATCCAATAGGACACTGGGAATGGAAACTTCCATCGGAAACCAATTACGATTTTTATAACCGATAGAGAGGAAATGATCCAATGCTGAATTGAGGATGGCTAGGATTTTTGGACTATTATGGTAGCCTGAAGAGGGATTGGCATAGGCGTAAGACAGATACCTACATCGATAGAGGTGGGTGGTCACATCCCAACCGGTTTTGTCTTTATCCTGATAATTTAAATCACTCCAAGCACCTTCCTGTAGATTGAAATTTTTGATATAATTATCCATATTCCCACTTTTCACCCTGTTTTTGAGCAATAATTCCCGGTGTTTTTGGAGGACGGGGGATAAATCCTGCGCGTCGAGTGTCCCCGAGCTAAGGAGGCAGAGGAGTCCAAAAATCAGGATTTTGCAATTTGTGCTCCAGGAGCTAAGTGAGATAGTTTGGAAAAGCATTCCAGATTTTTTAAGGGGTAATGGATGGCAAGAATCATCACAATACTCCCATATCTTGATGAGAGCATTGTGATTTGCAGTGCTATTTAATAGCTAAAGTTGACTTTTGCAAGTAATTTGAAGACATGTCCAAGGCGATAGTAAGTGCCAAATCATTCGAGAATTCTCGTGCTCCTTTTTCATTTAGATGATTTTGATCATTGAAGTACAGGTGATTTTTTGTGTACTTTTCATTATTGGAGTGGTCTAGTAGCACTATATTGTCCAATGATTTAAAATACTCTATGGTGGATGTATTAATCACTTTTTTATTATAATCCGGGGAAATAACCAGGTAAACTTTGGTTCCTCTGGAATTGAGCTGATGTATAAAGTCATCAAAGAATTTTTTATAGATGGGGTTTATTTTATTATCCGTGTTGAGGATAGACAGTGGCTTACCACTTGGGTTGAGCACTCCTGTTTTAGGTTTCCATCCCTTGTCCTCTATTTTGCCGTCTATTCCTTCGAATGCATAAGGCCTCAATAGATAATAATACGATGAATTATAGGCATATAAGCTAGAGAGATTTAGAAAGGGTTCTGCATAGGAAACTTCATTAATGACGGCTTGGATTTCCTTATGGTCATAATAAAAGGGCCTTAATAATCCTGCTGCGCGATCAAAGAACGGGTTGTCATGATCATAGTTTTCCAAAAACCAACTTTCGGCATTTATAATGGCAATTTTAGGACTGTGATGTTGAATAATGGCTTGGTTTACAGCATACATATAAGGTAAGCTTTGTCCCCCTCTTCCTGAGTTCCAGCAGCTCATGCCTAGCGAGTCTTCAAATATCTGGCTCACATAGTTTCCTTCGGCTCTGGAACTGCCATAAATGATGATTTCCTCTTTGGATCTTTCTAGGGAATAGTGCGTCTTGTAGAATCTTCCGTCAGGGGAGTTCTTTAGGATGAATTCCAATGCATGACCTACAACGAAATCAATCATGAAAAATCCTATAATAATAATCAGACCTTTGACAAATAACTTTTTCATAGTGGCGGTTGTTAAAATTGGAAATAGATAAACTGGCTTTCATCAAATACCCCAAAAGAGGTAATATAAATCATTAAGGCTATAATGATAGCATAGCGTATGATAGGCCTAGGGTGATAAATCAATTGGAAGTGGGGCTTGAATTCCACTACATAATCATGCAGTAATAATACCCCTAAGCTAAATAAGCTAAATAGAAAGATTCCTTTATCCCCAAAATACAGGCCCGAGCCCTGAAAAGTCACGATGCGCTCCAATATAAGGAAGGCATCTGAAACTGATGGCGCTCTGAAAAACACCCATGCCAAGCAGGTAAGGGAAAAGACTATAATCCAATTGATAGCATTAGGTAATCTTACTTTTGGCCCGTACTTTTCGAAGATCTGATAACTTCCGTGAAGCCCTCCCCAGATGATGTAGGTCCAGTTGGCTCCATGCCAAAAGCCACTGATGATAAAGGTCAATAGTAAATTTACACCTGCATAGAATTTCCCCCTTCTATTTCCGCCCATGGGGATATAGACATAATCCCTAAACCAAGTGGAAAGAGAAATATGCCATCTGCTCCAAAACGATTTGAAGGAGGTAGCGAAATAGGGACGACGGAAGTTTTCCATCAAATCAAAGTCAAATAGCTTAGCACAGCCAATGGCAATCAGAGAATAGCCGGCAAAGTCACAGTAGATCTGAAAGGCAAAGAAAGCATGAGCGGTAAAGAGCGTTAGCCAGGAGTGATTAACTAGCTCTACATATACATCGTCCACATAAAGGGCCAACCGATCTGCTACTACCACCTTCATAAATAATCCCCATAACATAAGCTTGGCTCCATTTGAGATTTTGCTATAGTCAAATATTCGTGGACGAGAAAATTGCGGTAATAAATGACTCGCCCTTTCGATAGGGCCTGCAACCAACTGAGGAAAGAAACTCACAAAAGTAAAGAAGGAGATAATATCCTTGGTGGGTTCCATCTCCCTTTTGTATATATCAATAGTATAACTTAAAGTCTGGAAAGTATAAAAGCTTATACCCACTGGTAAGATAATATTTAGCCTGCTGGAACCTATAGGGTTTCCAAAGAATGTAAAGGCTCCTTCAAAACTATCAAGAAAGAAGTTGAAATATTTGAAATAACACAAGAAGCCTAGATTGATAAATAAGCTCAAATAGAGCAATAGCTTTCGCCGGCTAGGCTCATTGGTCTTTGCCATATTGAGGCCAATGGTATAATCTACAATGGAACTGAAGAATATCAGAAATAGAAATCTCCAATCCCACCATCCATAGAAGAAATAACTTGCTAAAAAGAGCCAGATGTTCTGCCCTTTAATTGAGTTTTTGAGAAGTCCCCAATAGACAAGGAACACAATAGGTAGGAAGAAAACGAATTCTATCGAGTTGAACAGCATAACGGTGGTGGTTTAAATAATATATTGTTCATTTACTACGTTTAAATGTAATAAAAAGTATTAAATATTATGAAAAATGTATTTAATATATTTTTGGTTTTGGTAATAAGCGCACAAAAAAGGCCATAACTGGTAGGTTATGGCCTGTAAATTACTTAGGTAATTTTCTTATTTGTATCCCAATTTTTCCCGGACCTTATTTAAAGTCAGTTGAGCAACTTCGCGAGCCTTCGCTTCTCCCTCCGCTAGCCGGGACTCCAGTTCCTCCGGATGATTCATATAGTAATCAAATGTCTCTCTTTCTTTGGCGTATTTTTCTAAGATCAAATCCATAAATTCTTTCTTCGCATGACCATAACCAAAATTACCTCCAAGGTATTTTTCTCTCAAGGCCTTGATTTGGTCTTTACTAGCGATTAGACTATAGAGTTTAAATACATTACAGGTATCAGGATCTTTGGGCTCCTCTAAGGGGGTGCTATCGGTAATGATGCTATTGATATTCTTCTTAAGCTGCTTGGCAGGAAGGAATAGGTCTATATAATTATTATAGGACTTGCTCATCTTTTGGCCATCGGTGCCTGGGATGATCATCACCTCCTCATTTATATTAGGTTCAGGCAGCGTAAGTAGTTCCTCGCCTGTTCTATGGTTAAAAGCACTAGCGATATCGCGTGTCATCTCTAAGTGCTGCAGTTGGTCCTTGCCCACAGGGACGATATCCGCATCAAAGATCAATATGTCTGAGGCCATCAATACGGGATAGGTAAATAGTCCCGCGTTGACATCAGATAGTTTGTCAGATTTATCCTTAAAACTATGAGCGTTGGCGAGCATAGGGTAAGGAGTGAAGCAGCTCAGGTACCAGGTTAGTTCAGCTATTTCCGGGATTCTTGATTGCCGGTAAAAGGTGGTTTTGTTGATGTCCAATCCAAAAGCCAGCCATGCGGCTGCCACAGCACGGACATTTTCCCGACGCTGCTCTCCATCTTTAATGGTGGTCAATGAATGAAAATCAGCTATAAAAATAAACGAATCATTGTCGCTCTTTAAAGTCAACTCTATTGCCGGAACGATGGCGCCAAGAATATTTCCTAAATGCGGCCTTCCGGAGCTCTGTATTCCTGTAAGTACTCTTGCCATTTATAAGATTTTTGACGCAAATTAAATAATTTAGCACACAATCTGGCGTATTTTTTCCGTTATTTGTGGACATGAAAAAACCGACTACCACCCTTTTATTGATTTTTTTCGGCCTTGCCACTGCCTTTTCACTTCAGGCTCAACAACTTGATGATGCCAGTCTCCACTGGGAACAGAAAAGTCTCCAGTTGGGCTCCGTTATGGAGGAATATGGCACGGTCACCGCCTCGTTTTTTGTGGCTAACGAAGGCGCTGGACCTATCATCATCAATGAGGTCGAAACAGATTGTGGCTGTACTTCCGTGGATTTTGTGACCGACACCCTCGATGTCAACCAGGTAGGTAAAATAGAAGTAAGCTATCAGCCAACTAGCTTTGGTGGGGCGTTTCATAAAGAAATTATTGTGAGGAATAATAGAAATTCAGCCGGAGATACCCTGAGTTTAGAGGGATTTAATATTCCTTTTCCAGAAAATGCCTCCAATTATTATCAGTTTAAGGTAGGCGACTTGGGCTTTAGATTTAGCTCAGTCAATATGGGAGAAGTGTTTACCAATTCTCCAAAAGTGAAATATGTTGATTTTTATAATTTCAAAGACCTTCCTATTACCTTGGATGGAGGAGGTTTCTCCTTGCCCGAGCATATTAATATCGCCTTGATTCCAGCGATAGTTCCAGCAAAATCCCGAGGCCTACTGGCCATATCATATGACGGCTTGGCGAAGGATGATTTTGGCTTTTTTGATGAAGAGATATCCTTCAATATTGAGGCGCTAAATCCTGAGTCAGTTAATTTAAGGCTGCTAACTACCATTCACGAGTATTTTGCCCCTGTTCCGGTAAGCCAAATAAACGAGGTGCCTCGCTTAGGGGTCGCTCAGGTAGAGGTGGACTTTGGGAGCATTCCTGCGGATAAGGAAGTGCTGAAGACCATCACTCTCAGTAATAGCAGTAAGCAAGAGGTTAATATCAGGAAGATTGTGTCCAACTGCGATTGCATGAGCTTTTCGGTTCCAAAATACACCTTGAGCCCAGGAGAATCGATGGACCTCAGTCTTACATTTGACCCATCCGGAAGACTGGGGATAGATCATAAAATGGTCACCATATTCAGCAATGACCCTCTCAATCCCACTCGTACGATAGTCCTGAAAAGTAAGATCAAACCTTAATTACTCCCATTATTTAAAGGCAGGGATTCCGGTGATTTCTTGACCCAGGATCAATAAGTGTATATCATGTGTGCCCTCATAAGTGATCACAGATTCTAAGTTCATCATATGCCTCATGATGCTGAAATCTCCAATAATCCCCATAGCACCTAATATTTGGCGGGCTTCTCTGGCGACGCTCAGCGCCATTGCTACATTATTTCTTTTGGCTAGGGAGATTTGTGCTGTACTTGCCTTTCCAGCTTCCTTTAAGTTGCCCAGTCTCCAGTTGAGCAGTTGAGCTTTGGTGATTTCGGTAAGCATCTCGGCCAATTTTTTTTGTACCAGCTGAAAAGAGGCAATGGGTTTGCCAAACTGATGACGCTCCAGGGCATATCTTCGTGCCACATCATAGCAGTCCATCGCTGCCCCGACTGCACCCCAGGCAATTCCATATCTTGCCGAGTCCAGGCATTTTAGTGGAGCACCTAGACCTGATTTGCCAGGTAACAGATTTTCTTTAGGGACTTTCACCTGATCAAAAACCAATTCGCCGGTGCTGCTGGCGCGTAGTGACCATTTGTGGTGCGTCTCAGGAGTACTAAATCCCTCCATGCCCCGCTCCACAATCAAACCGTGCACCCGTCCTTCTGAATTTTTGGCCCAAACCACCGCGACATCTGCCAGTGGAGCATTTGAAATCCACATTTTTGCTCCATTTAAAATATAATGATCCTCCTCCTCGGTAAAATGAGTTTCCATGCCTCCCGGATCTGAGCCATGATTGGGCTCGGTAAGTCCAAAGCAACCCAGCCATTCCCCGGAGCCCAGCTTGGGTAAGTATTTCTTCTTTTGAGCTTCGCTCCCAAAACTAAAAATAGGGTACATCACCAAGGAACCTTGCACCGAAACGGTGGACCTCATCCCAGAATCTCCTCTTTCTATTTCCTGCATGATTAGCCCATAGGCTATTTGATCCATCCCGCCTCCTCCATATTCTGCCGGTATCTGAGGCCCAAATGCCCCCAAATCCCCAAATTTCTTAATCATTTCCTTCGGGAATACCGCCTCCTGGCACCAGTCTTCTATGAAAGGACTAATATTTTCTTTGACAAACTTCCTTACCGAATCCCTTACCAGCAGATGATCAGGAAGAAGTAGATCATCAATTTGGTAAAAATCCACTCCATCAAAGGGATCATTTCGTTTATGAGGATTTGAATGTGATATTGACGACATATTATTTTGGTTTATTGGGTTTTTAGACAGAGTTTTGTGGTGAAATAGTATCTTGATTTAGGATGTGCTGTACTTTGTCCCCTTGATTTTATTGCTTTGCTGGTGTTTTATTACTTCGTTAATATAAATCAATTTGAGGATATATAGTATTACTTTCAGGAGGAGATTGGTATTATCTGATTTTCTGATCGCAGGCTAATGCTATTATGCTGGTATTACCCGCTATTCGAAATCGCCAAGCTAATTGCGTGGTGATCACTATTAGGCTTCTATGGTTTGATTATTTAACTTATGGAATGACCCATTTAGCGTTTGGCAAAGATTCTAAGCACCTATCAGGACTAAAAATTACCATTATTGACGCTGCGTATTTAACAATAAACTATGAGTGAGGAACAACCTTCCCAGGAGATTATAGAAAAAATCAAAGCCCTGCATCATAAGTATCAGGCATCGGGTCAGGATATGCTTTCCTATTTGGAAGGGTTGCTATATGCGGACTATTTGACCTATTGGGATTATATTAATTTGGACACCTTACTGACTCTACAGCAGCCGAAGACCTCTTTTAAGGATGAAAAGATTTTTATCGTTTACCATCAGATCACCGAATTGTATTTCAATCTGATCATTTGGGAAATGGAGCAGATCTGTGATGCAGAGGAAATAGAGCTGAGCTTCCTGAAGCAAAGGCTCCAGAGGATTATCATCTATTTCGACCAGTTGATTTCCTCCTTTTCGGTTATGGGTAATGGGATGGAGAGAGAGCAGTTCCTGAAGTTTAGAATGTCCCTTTTACCTTCCAGTGGTTTCCAAAGTGCCCAATATCGTATCATTGAAATCATGGCTACTGAAATCCAAAATCTGGTAAACCTTAAAGAAAGAGCGGAATATAGCGATATCAACCTTACCAATGTGGATAGTATTTTTGATATCCTATATTGGCAATTTGGTGCTAAAGAGCTGGCCACCGGCAAAAAAACCTTGACCCTTAAGTCTTTTGAGGAGAAATACGGACGCAGGCTGAAGGATCTGATTCTTAAATACAGAAAAAACAACTTATGGAAGATATATCAATATCTACCAGATCAAGATGAGGAACTGACTTCTCTGATGAAGAGTCTGGATCAGAAAGCGAATGTTTATTGGCCCCTGGCCCATTATAAATCAGCCGTAAAATACCTTCATAAAGATCCGGGAGATATTGCAGCTACTGGGGGGACCAATTGGCAGAAATACCTGCCTCCGCGTTTCCAGAAAGTGATATTTTTCCCAGAATTGTGGACCGAAAAAGAACAGGAAGAGTGGGGCAAAGGCTGGGTTATGGATGAGGTTTTTGGAAGGGAAGATTAAGTTATGCTTATCTCTATAATCAAATCATGATACAGGCCTTAAGTCTGCTCTGCATATAAGGGGATTGTATCCTGCCGTTTTTATTTTATTTCTGGCTACGCCAAAATAGAAGCTTTACCACGATGAATAGAAAATCTCCCTCCATGGATTCAGGTTTTTTTATTTGTTATTAATAGTTCCGGATCAAGCTTAAAGTAATGATCCGCAAAGGAGGTGTAAATTATTTATTATAAGTGATTTATAGTTATTTGTTTCAATAAAATATTTAAGGATAAAAACCTTACACATGAAAAAAGAATTACAGTTAAGACTTCCACCGGAGGTAGCCTTTGATGAGGCAAATTTAAGAGAAGAAGTGCTTAAGATCACTGGCATTAGTGAGCAGGAGGAGGTCTATATTAGGCCTCATAAGCGCTCTATAGACGCACGTTCCCGCCAGGTAAAAGTCAACTTAAGCCTTGAGGTATTTGTCAATGAGAAACCCAGTCCCCGGATCACTGCTACGAAGGAGTATTCTGATGTGAGTAAGGGAGACCCGGTGGTGATTGTCGGAGCGGGTCCAGCAGGCTTGTTTGCAGCCTTGCGTGTGATCGAGCTTGGTGGCAGGCCCATCGTCCTGGAGAGAGGGAAGGATGTCAGAAGTAGAAGGAGGGACCTTGCAGCCATAAATAAAGAACATACGGTAAACCCAGAATCTAATTATTGTTTTGGAGAAGGAGGAGCCGGTACTTACTCGGATGGTAAGCTCTATACACGATCCAAGAAACGAGGAGATATACGTCGAGTGTTGGAGATACTTGTGGCTCATGGAGCCAGGGAGGATATTCTTGTGGATGCTCATCCGCATATCGGTACCAATAAGCTTCCAGCCTTGGTGGCTGACCTCCGAGAAAGCATCATTCAAGCTGGCGGAGAGGTGCTTTTTGACACCAAGGTCAATGATTTTATTATCGCAGATAATGAGCTGAAAGGCGTAATAACGGCTGATGGAGAACGTATCGAAGGGCTGGGAGTGATATTGGCCACGGGTCATTCTGCTAGGGATATTTTCGAATTATTAGATAGGAAGAATATTTTTATAGAAGCCAAACCCTTTGCATTGGGCGTGAGAGTGGAGCATTCCCAACAGCTCATCGATCAGATTCAATATAACTGCAAGGTGGACCGAGGGCCTTATTTATCTGCTTCGGCTTATTCGCTGGTTCAGCAAACCACGGTGAATGGCATCCAGCGAGGAGTTTTCTCCTTCTGCATGTGTCCTGGAGGGTTTATCGTTCCTGCAGCCACTGCTCCTGGGGAGTTGGTGGTGAATGGGATGAGTCCCAGCCGCCGGGACAGCAAATTTGCCAATTCGGGTATTGTTTCTGCTGTGGAGCTTGAGGACTTACCGAAGGCTTATCGTGAGGAGGGAGCGTTGGGAGCTATGCATTTTCAGGCTGATGTGGAGAAGGCGGTGTGGAAGGCAGGTGGATCCACGCAGACTGCACCGGCTCAGCGACTGAAGGACTTCGTGGATGGTCGTGTGAGTAGCACGCTTTTGGACAGTTCCTACCAGCCTGGATTAGTGTCCGCCGCGATGGACGAGGTGCTTCCTGATTTTATCGCAGAGCGCTTGAAGCAGGCTTTCAGAGGCTTCGGTCAGAAGATGCGAGGCTATCTTTCGAATGATGCTCAGATAATAGGGGTGGAGAGTCGTACCTCCTCACCAGTACGGATTCCTCGAGACAAGGAGACCTTTGAGCACACTGAGCTGCGCAGGCTTTATCCTTGTGGAGAAGGTGCCGGATATGCAGGTGGCATTGTTTCTGCTGCTATGGATGGAGAAAGATGTGCAGAAAAACTAATGGAAAAATATGGAAACTAAGACAAATAAGCGCACGGTAATCATTGGCGCAAGTTCAAATCCTTCGCGATACGCCTATATGGCAGCAAAAATGCTTTTGGATTATGGTCATGATATTGTCCCTCTGAGTATCCGAAAGGGGGAGGTAGCAGGACATGAATTTCAGTTGCTGGCGGACAAGCCAGCCGTGGAAGGAGTGGACACGATTACCCTATATGTGAACCCAACTAACCAAACCCAATGGGAGGAATACCTGATTTCTCTAGCTCCAAAACGTATAATCTTCAACCCTGGTACTGAAAACCAGCGGTTTATGGATAGGTTGCGTGAGGAGGGAATTGAGCCTGTGGTGGCTTGTACTTTGGTAATGTTAAGAACTGGACAATATTAGGCCTAAAATATGTGAATTTGTCCTTATTTTTTAGCTATTTATGGCTGAAATCTGCCAAAAATGTCGTATTATTAAAGGTTGAAACTGAAGTTGGAGAGGGAAGATAATTTCCTCTTTATTCTTTTATAAATCCAATTATGAGTAAAGAACAAGCGTCGAACCAAGGGGAATATTCTGCAGGGAATATTCAAATTCTAGAAGGATTAGAAGCGGTAAGGAAAAGACCTGCCATGTATATTGGTGATGTGGGGGTAAAAGGCCTCCATCACTTGATTTGGGAAGTGGTTGATAACTCGATAGATGAGGCTCTTGCCGGACATTGTGATTCCATACAAGTAACAGTGATGGAGGATAACTCCGTCCAGGTAAGTGATAATGGTCGGGGAATACCAACTGATCTTCATGAGAAGGAGCAGCGTTCTGCCTTAGAAGTGGTAATGACCGTCCTGCACGCAGGGGGGAAATTTGATAAGGACACCTATAAAGTATCTGGCGGTCTGCACGGTGTGGGGGTATCATGTGTGAATGCACTATCCACCATGCTTAAGGCAACGGTTTATAGAAACGGTGAGGTATTTGAGCAGGAATATAGCCGTGGAGTTCCTCAGTATGATGTGAGGAAAATAGGTACCACCGAAAATCGCGGAACCACCATACACTTCCGACCTGATGGTGATATCTTCAATTCATTAGAGTATAAATACGAAACCATAGCAAACCGTCTAAGAGAGATGTCCTTCCTGAATGCAGGGATTAGCATTTCTCTGAAAGACATGAGGGAATTGGATGAGGAAGGAAATCCAAAATCGGATGAGTTCTACTCTGAAGGTGGCCTGGTGGAGTTTGTACAATATCTGGATGAGACTCGTGAGAAAATCATTCAAGAGCCTATTTATATAGAATCTGAGAAGAACGAGGTGCCTGTACAGGTGGCGATGAGCTATAACTCTTCTTTTAGTGAAAATGTGGTATCCTATGTGAATACCATTAATACCTACGAGGGAGGAACTCACGTGCAAGGATTCAGAAGAGCACTTACCCGAACGCTGAAGAGCTATGCGGATAAGTCCGGAATGCTGGACAAGGTGAAGATTGAAGTTTCTGGTGATGATTTCCGTGAAGGCCTTACCGCAGTGATCTCGGTGAAGGTAGCGGAGCCGCAGTTTGAAGGGCAGACGAAAACCAAATTGGGTAACTCCGACGTGGTAAGTGCCGTGGATAGTGCGGTATCAGAAACCCTTCGTGACTGGTTAGAAGAGCATCCGAAAGAGGCAAAAATAATCGTTGGTAAGGTGGTCTTAGCGGCCCAAGCCCGTCACGCAGCGCGTAAGGCGCGTGAGATGGTCCAACGAAAGAATGTACTTGGGGGAGGCGGACTGCCAGGTAAACTGGCCGATTGTGCCAATACCAATCCTGAAGTATGTGAGCTTTACCTTGTCGAAGGGGACTCGGCTGGTGGCTCTGCCAAGCAAGGTAGAGATCGTGATTTCCAGGCTATTCTCCCGCTGAAAGGTAAGATCCTTAATGTGGAGAAAGCACACGAGCATAAGATTTATGATAATGACGAAATCAAAAACATTCTAACTGCTTTGGGCGTTAAGTTCGGAACGGCGGATGATGATAAAGAGCTCGATGCATCAAGTCTGAGATACCATAAAATCATCATCATGACGGATGCTGATATTGATGGATCCCATATTAGAACATTGATCCTGACATTATTCTTCAGGTATATGCGTAAGTTGATCGAAAACGGCTACGTTTATATTGCTTTACCTCCTTTGTATTTATTGAAGAAGGGCAAAGATGAGCGTTATTGCTGGACAGAAGACGAGCGAGCGATGCTGATGAGAGAAATGGCCGGAGATGGTAAGCTGGAGAGTGTGGGGATACAGCGGTATAAGGGGCTTGGAGAAATGAACCCTGAGCAGCTGTGGACTACCACGATGGATCCAAGTACGCGTACCTTGAAGCAGGTAACCATTGATTCTGCCGCTGAGGCAGATCACTTGTTTAGCATGCTGATGGGCGATGAGGTGGCGCCTCGTCGTGACTTTATTGAAAAAAATGCGAAGTACGCTAAAATTGATACCTAATAAATTGGTAATACAAATTTAACTTACGGGGGCTTTATGCCCCTTTTTACGTATATTATTTCTCCTTTTTTATAAGTATTTTTCCACATCAAATAAAGAACCTAGAGAAACATGGAGCAGCATACTATGGAGGCCCAAGAAAGGGACAAGATGGAAGTGAAAATCCAAAGTAGTGACCTGATTAGCCGAGACCTCAGTTGGATGAAGTTCAACTATAGGGTACTGGATCAGTCCCAGAAGGCGTCACGAACTATCTTTGAGAAACTTAAGTTTTTGGCGATTACTGCCTCAAATTTGGACGAGTTTTTTATGATCCGTGTAGGTTCCTTGTATAATTACCTTGATTATGAAAAGGAACGCATCGATTATTCCGGACTTCGTGAGGAACCTTTTAAGGTGAAACTGATGGATGATGCTCAGGCCTTCCACTTTGCTCAGCATGATCATTTTCTCCATGAGATCCTCCCAAACACCAAAGAGGCAGGCTTCGAGCTTAGCAATGTGAAAAACCTTAGTGATGAGGAAAAGGATGTTATCAAAGAGTATTTTTATAAGGCGGTATATCCTATGCTTACGCCAATGGTCTTTGATGGATACCATACTTTTCCTATTCTAATGAATAAACTGTTGATTTTTGGTGTGGTGACCATCAATCCAGGGGAGAAAAAAGACAATCGGAAATTGTCATTCGTGCAGATTCCATCTAACATCCCTCGTTTCTTTGAAATCGAAAGAGAGGAAGAAGTGGTTTATGTGCCCATTGAGGAAGTGATTCGTGAGCATATCGTTTCCCTTTTTCGTAATGTAATCATTGAGTCCATTAATCTCTTCAGAATCACCCGTAACGGGGATTTTACACTGGAAGAAACTGAGGATATGGACTCTAACTTCCTTGAGGAAGTAAAGAGAAAGCTGAATGAGAGGAAGACCGGCAGAGTGGTGCGAGTGGAAGTGGAAGAAGGCTATAGCAAATGGATGATGAACCTGCTGAAAGATCGCTGGAATTTGCAGAATGATAGCATTTTCAAGATCAGGCAGCATAGCATGCTGGACTTTACCAGTTTTTGGCAAATCATCGGCAACCGCAGGTTTAAGGACCGTATCCACCAGCCACCAATGCAGGTGCCACCGCTCAGCTATCCATTGACTAGCAGTCAGGATATCTTCCAGGTGCTTAAGCAGAAGGATGTGCTACTTCATCATCCCTATAATAGTATGGATCCTATCATGGATCTCCTAAGCAAGGCTGCTGAGGACCCGAACGTGATGGCGATAAAGATGACCATTTACCGTTTGGCTAGGAACTCAAGAATTACTCAGGCACTCTTACGAGCTGCCGAGAATGGCAAACACGTGTCCGTACTCTTTGAGGTGAAAGCGCGATTTGATGAGGAAAACAATATGCAGGAGGCTAAGAAACTCCAAAAGGCTGGCTGTTTTGTAATCTATGGTGTGAGTAATTTTAAGACCCATACGAAATTGATGCTTATTGTCAAAAAAGATGAGAATAAGGTGACACGTTTTGTGCACTTGGGATCGGGCAACTATAATGAGGACACCTCAAAACTATATACGGATCTTGGCCTATTGACCACCAATGAGGTACTTGCCAATGATGTTTCGGAATTCTTTAATGTAATTACGGGCCACTCTATGCCTACTGCTTATAAAAACCTGATTACGGCTCCGCAGGGAATGCGAACTCAGTTGATTGATTTTATAGAGCAGGAAGCGGAGCATGCCCGCCAAGGTCTCCCTTGCGGGATATTTATTAAGGTCAATAGCCTGGAGGATAGTGAGGTCATCTATGCGCTGTACCGAGCCTCTCAAAGCGGGGTTCCAGTGAAGCTGATCATTAGAGGAATCTGTTGCTTACGTCCTGGAAGACCAGGGCTAAGTGAAAATATCGAGGTCTATTCCATCGTGGGAGATTTTCTGGAGCATAGCCGTATTTATCATTTTCATAATAATGGGGACTCACGCACCTATGTGGGAAGTGCAGATATGATGGTGAGAAGCTTTGAGAAAAGACTTGAATCACTGTTTAGGGTCCAAGATTCCTTCCTTGAGAAGCAATTGATGAATATTCTGGCCTTTAACCTAAAGGATAATGTAAATGCCTATATGATGCAAGAGGATGGTACCTATAGCGCTAAGCACCCTGAGGAAGGGGAGGAACCCTTCAATATTCACCATGAATTCTATAAGCTTACTCATGACATCGTGGACAATGTCCGGTTGCCAGTAAAGGAGGCCCAAGTTTAAATAATGATTATTATCAATAAAAAATCCCCATCGTCCATTGGGTGATGGGGATTTTTTATGCTGATAGGTGAAAACTCCATTTCTGAATCTTAAATGATAAATCGTCACCTAATCGAGTCGAGGAGGTCAGAGGATAATCATTGCTACTGCCTTCGGCTTTTAGGGAGTAGGATTATGTTCGGTCAGTGACTTTTTTGGGATGGTTAGATTATTTTGACCAATTTCTTTTTATTCTTTTCATAAAGTACATTCATTACCCCATCCTTGAGGCCCACATCGGGGACGATCATCCGCGTGGATCCAGCGGCCGCCATGGCAGCAAGATAGATATCGGAAGCCGGTAATATCACATCTGCCCGATCGGGGTTAAGGTTTAGGATATTTACCCGATCATCATACGAATAGGAGGCCAGGTAGGCTTGGATTTCCTTTATTTTATCGAGACTGATAAAGCGCTTATTCTTACGTGGATTGGATAGTTCAAAAATCTTATTGATATTCCCCCCAGTACCGATGCAGGTGATGGCTTGCTTATGTTTGATATTAGTTTGGATAAAATCCCGCATTTGGCTCCATACCTTTGGCGACTCTTTATTGTCCAAAGCTCTTACTGAGCCAATTTTAAAGGATTTTGAGGCTACCTTTTCGCGGTGGTGGTAGATGTTTAGTTCGGTGCTTCCACCTCCTACATCCACGTGGAGATAAGGCTTATGATCGATATAGCTCCACAGTGCGATATTGATCAAGTCAGCCTCTCTATTTCCATCGATAATCTGAATCTTTAGGCCTAGTTCTTCATTGACTTGCTGGGCTATTTCCCGGCCATTTTCGGATTCTCTCATGGCGGAGGTCGCGCATACCATATAGTCATCTACCTCATAGAGGTCAATGAGCAGCTTATAGGCATGCATAAGCTTAATGAATTTTTGGCGATTTTGGTCAGAGATTCTTTTTTGGTGAAATACATCCTTGCCCAATCTTAATGGGAAGCGAACATATTCCATTTTTTTGAAGTTTACCGTCTCTAGGTGGTGGGTTACATTGGTAATCTGAAGTCGTATGGCGTTGGAGCCAATATCTACTGCGGCTAGTTTCAATTTAGCAATGGTTAGGTGGTTAAAACAATTTTCTCCAAGGTGAAATAGGAAATTATCCCTCCTATTCTTCAGGATTAGATCGCGTTAAATTATATTATTAACTAAGCAAAAATACCATATTCTGGTAAATATCATAGAATGAGGGCTTAAATTGACCTTAGATTTTTGATTCCTTATTCCTGAACTTAAAGACCGAAAATAGGATGCAGGCCAGGAGAATCAGGCCTACCACTACGAGCGATAAGGTGCTCGGTATATGGTATAAGGGAGATAAAATCATCTTGGCCCCAATAAATACCAGGATCACTGCCAAGCCATACTTCAGGTAGTGGAACATGTCAAAGGCGCTGGCAAGAAGGAAGTACAGTGCTCTAAGGCCAAGGATGGCGAAAATATTGGAGGTATAAAGGATCACTGGATCATTGGAGACCGCGAAGATCGCCGGGATGGAGTCCACAGCAAATAGCAGATCCGTGAATTCAATTACGGCCACCACCACCAGAAGCTGGGTGGCGTGTTTTTTGCCATCTATGCGCGTGAAGAAATTGTCTTCGTGGTAATGAGGACTTACTTTAAAGAGCTTATGAATCAAGCGGGTGCCTAGAGAATCGGAGTAATCCCCGTCTTCCTCCTGTTCTGGCTGCCAGGATTTCCAGCCAGCATAGATCAGGAACAAACCAAAAAGGGTCATGACCACATTGATGCGTAGGCTGTGTCCTGCTATTTCTATGGCAGGAAGATAGCTCAGCTCGATCAGGGATACACCAAAGTATATGAAGATGGCACGCATCACGATAGCTCCCAGGATGCCATAAAATAAAACCTTATGCTGGTACTGATCAGGGACTTTGAAGAATCTAAAGACCATGATGAATACGAAAAGATTATCCACACTTAAGGCCTTTTCGATGAGGAAAGCGGTATAATATTGGGAAGCCTTTTCTGAGCCCATATCCCAGTAAATATACAAGCCAAATAACAGTCCTATCCCCACCCAGACTACGGTCCAAAGTAGCGCTTCTTTTATCTTTACCTTATGGGATTTTCGGTTGAAAACCAGTAGGTCCACAAGTAATAAAACCACTATTATGATTCCGAAAATTATAAGCGTGGTGCTTTCTTCTTTGATGTATTCCAAGGTAGATCTAGATTAAGATGCAAAGCTAACAGTTATTTAGTTCTCCTCAAACAGTGCATATTATCAGAAAGGGAAAAACCACGGAAGCATTAAGGTAGCGAGTATCCAATAAAGGATATTCAAGGGAGTGCCAATCCTGATATAATCCATGAATTTGTAATTTCCGGGAGTATAGATCATGGTATTGGTTTGGTATCCCATTGGAGTCATGAAGCTCAGCGAAGCCGCAAAGGTCACAGCCATCAGGAAGGGCCTTTCACTCACTTGCATTGCTGCGGCTATACTTATGGCGATTGGCGCCAGCAAAGCCGCTGTCGCATTATTTGACATGATATTAGTGGATAGGAAGGTAACCAGGAACACTGCACTTAGGATAGTCCTAGGGCCATAATCTCCCAGTAAATTCACCAGGCTATCGGCTAATAAATTTGCAGCGCCTGTTTTCTCCAGTGCCACCCCCATAGAGAGTATGCCCGCAAGCATAAATAATACCTTCCAGTCAATGGCCCGATAGGCTTCCTCCGTGCTGATCGATTTAAATAATATCAATAATACCACGCCTATGATTGCAGCTACAGGGATGGGGAGGATCTTCAATGCGGCCACCGTGACCACCGCCACGGCTATCATCAGCGTAATGACGATTTTGTGCCAGATGATAGGGGGAGTACTGTTTTCAGAAATCACCAATAAATTCTCACTTCCCTTGAGCTGGGCCACCATTTCCTCATCTCCACGGACGAGCAATACATCTCCTGCAGAGATTTTGGTATGCTTAAGTTTGGTGTGCAGAATATCATTTCTATGACGGATAGCCAATACGGTAAGTCCTGGATAGGTCGCCCGGAAATCTATTGATTTCACTGAATTATTGATTAGACTTGAGTTGGGTGGGACCACCATTTCATAGAGCTTATGACCTTGCGATCGGAAATCCTCATCTTTCAGCTTAAGGTCTATCTTTAATTCGATTCCCTGAATATTACGTATTTGGGTTAAGGTTTCCTTATCACATCGCACCCTGATGGTATCGCCTTTACGCAGAACGGTGTATTTGTAGGCATTGATGATTTCGCCATTTTCTCGAATGATCTGGATAGGATCCACATTATAATCTCTGAAAAGTCCTGTCATATTGATGGATTTTCCTGTGTCATCGAATTTTTCGGTGACGATGATTTCAGTGATATAATCCCCCATATCAAAGGTCTCAGAGATCTCCTTGGAGGGCTTTCTGCTTGGCAGAAGCCAATTGCCGATCGTCATCATATAAGTGATACCGGCGGCCAGAAAGACCAGGCCCATTCCGGACATTTCGAATATCCCAAAGGGCTTCACCCCGTGGCTTTCAGCAATTCCACTAACCAGGATATTGGTGCTGGTACCAAGCAGGGTACATACTCCTCCCATCAGCGCCCCGAAGGAGAGAGGCATGAGCAGGCGGGAAGGAGGGATGCCAGTATCCTTGGATATCTTAAGGACCGTAGGCATAAGTAAGGCCACCACGGCAGTATCATTGATGAAAGCCGATAGTATTCCTGAGAATATCATGAGAACCAATAAAAAGGTAAACTCATTTTTCCTGCTGATTCTTAAGAAAATCAGGTTGATGCTATTGAGCGAGCCTGTCTTGAACACCGCCGCGCTCAACACAAACATGGCACCCACGGTGACAGTGGCCGAATTACTAAATCCAGAGATCCCTTCCTCAAAAGTAAGGATGCCCGTGGCCATAAACGCCGTCATGACAATAATAGAAATGGTATCTATCGATAACTTCTCTATCAAAAACATGAACATCGCAAGGGCAATGATGACTAATACGATGATAATTTCTGGGGTCATAGCTTACATCTTGGCGTACATGCCTCTTTTAATTTTTCTTTTTATCCTAAAAAAATTAGTAATTCCAACGAAGAGAAAAACGATACTTATCCCAAAGGATATATAACCTAGACTCTTTATATTTTGTAAATCTTCCACCTTCACCAATGCCGTTCCACTCACCAAAAAATACAAGCTAGTTCTGATATATGATAGTAAAGTTCTGTCATTTGCAAGTTTTGTTCGCTGTCTTGCCAGATAATCTCTCACTATTAATTCATTTTCAGATTCTTTTTCCATAATTTTGAGCTGCAAATTTGTATCAATATCATAATAAATCTTTCAAAAATGCTTTTTTCTATGAAGAAATTTTTATCCGTTTTGGCAGTGATTACCATGCTTTCGCATATGGCTATTGCTCAGGATACGCAAGGGGTTGACCCTGCAGTAGTTGTAAAAGACACCACTTATTGGGTCAAGGAATTCGCCGCAGGCTTGAATTTTAATCAGGCAGCCTTCAGTAGCAACTGGAGTAATGGTGGGGTAAATTCCATCGCCATAGGTTCCATCTTATCAGGAAGTGCCGATTATGCCAAAGACCGCTGGTCTTGGGACAATGAAGTCGAGCTGCTCTATGGAATGGTAAAAAACGACGGTGAAGATGGTAGAAAATCCAATGATAGGATATTTCTGGATTCTAAAGTAGGTTATAAGCTTACTCAAAAATGGGGTGCCTATTTTTCCGGTAACTTCCTGTCCCAATTTGCCAATGGCTATGACTTCGATACCGAGCCTAGAACGCTCATCTCTAGTTTTATGTCGCCGGGTTATCTGACCACTTCTTTGGGTTTGGAGTATAATCCAAACGATGAGTTCAATTTGAGAATTGGTCCCTTCTCTCCAAGATGGACTTTTGTGACCAATGATGAGGTGTCTGCTAATGTGCCAAATAACTACGGGGTACCTATTGGTGAGAATGTTCGTACCGAATGGTTAGCCCTTCAGATTTTTGCGGAATGGGATAAGGATATTGCCGAAAACTTCAATATCAAAACAAGGTATCAGATGTATGCCGATTATCAGGACTTAAGCTTCAAAACAATCGATCACCGATTGGATATCACCATGACTGCTAAGATCACCGAAATCATCAGCGTGACCTTTACCAGCATCAATGTTTATGATATCGATCAGGATCCAGGCATCCAATATAGCCAAGGTTTGGCTTTAGGACTCCTTTATAAGGTGAGCAACAAAAAATAGTGTGTAACATTCCTTTTTGATAAAATATTTTGAATGTTAGCGGAAATTGTTATTTTTGTTTAACTGTGGTAGTTAAATAATAGTTGGTTTAGTTTTCAAAGTAAAGAGCAGGGGAATTTTCCCTGCTTTTTTATTTTCTGCCAATTCGATTTAGCTTATTCCAAACACTTGCAATCAGGGCCTATTTGCTTCGCAAAATCAAAGCCTTCCTGCCACCACTCCTTCATCTGCACCGGATCAAAAATCAATGAATGTTCCGTCAATACCCTTGGCGGGTAATAAAAATTTAAATTTATTTTTTGCTGAGAACTCTGCAATTTTCCAATGGCAATGTCATCATTACTGATTTGATTCAGCATGAAATCAAAGGTACGAGTGGTCAGTTCCAAGGCGTTTTTTACCCCTTGTTTTGGCGACCTAGGCTTATTGGTTTTCAATACTATGATGTCTATTTCTGTGGCTCCTCGATGGATCGACTCAGAAATAGGGATAAGATCGGCCATGCCTCCATCTGCGTATTGCATCCTGTTTTTCTCGAGTAAGCTCATAAAAGGAACCATATTCGAAGAGGCCCACATCCAGTCACAAAAATCCTCGTAAAGGCAGTCCTTGAGTAATTTGTATTCCACTCTATTCGTGCTGAGATTAGATACCGCCACCACCACATCGGCCTCATTGGCTTTCATCTCTTCAAATTCTTCAATACTTAGACTTTTCCTAATTAGCTTACGCAGATTACTGGTGTCCCCAAAGGTCTTTTCCTTCCGGATAAACATCTGGATGATCCCCCAGTGGTTGATCTTACTCTTATAAACTTCTCCTTCTCTGGTCGTCTTGAAAGGGCATATGGTAAAAATGTCCTTCTGAGAGACCGAGGTGTAGAGTTCCTTGATTTTATCAATCTTTCCTATGGATAAGTGCGGGACCAATAAGCTTCCAGTGGAGGTACCTAAGAATAAGTCGTACTTAATGCCACATTCCTTGATTAAATATTCGGCGATGCCACCGCCAAAAGCGCCCTTACTGCCTCCTCCTGAAATAACTAATGCTCGCATTTTACTATTTGAAATATCAATAAAAACTAAGAAACTTGCCCTTAAGTTGATTATCAACTATAGAGCAAGTTTCATAAATATACACTATTACTATTTACTTACAATGAGATTACGACTGGTGCTCTTCTCTCAAGAGGTCGTTGATGGTTTTGACAGGGTTGAAGGTGTCTAAAGGAACTTCCACGAAAATGGTGTTCCAGTTGGCCATCGATCCATTCCAAAGGCCAGGAAGCTCCTGCGCTTTTAGGTCCTTACCATCCTTGGATTTTTGTGTGATAAATCCCGTTTCCGGATCTCTGTATTTCATCAGATCAAATTTTTTCCCCTTATAGTTTTTTACTCCACAGACCAAGTCGGTAGGGTTGAAATGGGAGGAAGAACGGAAAATCTTCGCTACCTTATTATCATTCAAATCCAGCTGGGCAGTTTCCCCAATTTGAAGAGACATGGACCCGTCCTTTTCACTCACCCAGAAAGGACCTCCGCCGGGCTCACCTGTGTTTTCGACCATTCCACACACTCTAAGTGGTCGATCCAGCTTGGTGATCAGATAATTGATTTTCTCCACCCGATCCTGAGTTTTGAAATTTGGTGGCAAACGTAATCCTAGTTTATTCTCTAATAAAACGGCTGACTCATGAATAATCTCATCTGAAGGATCATCCTGAAGAGCATTGATTAGAGAGAAAAGCTTCTCCTGATTGTTTATCAATATGCTTGACAGCACAACTTTGTATTTGTGAGTGATTTCCTTCATCTTATCAGGAACCACATTGTCAATATTCTTGATGAAGATCAGATCTGCATCGATTTCATTGAGGTTTTCTAATAAAGCTCCATGACCTGCAGGACGGAAAAGGATTTCCCCATTGGCATCTTCAAATGGCGTATTGTCCATATTCACCGCAATGGTGTCGGTAGACTTCTTTTGTTGGCTGAAGCTTACTTCAAATTTTGCGCCTTCCTGCGCCTCAAGCTTTGCTTTGAGCTCAGCGACCTTCGCTTCGAAGTTTTCCTGATGCTCTGGAGATACTGTAAAGTGCAGCCTCACCGTATTGCCCTTGCCCAGACTATAATGTAATCCTTCTATGAAATGCTCATATACAGGAGTACGGCTACCTGTGTCATAGTTATGAAATTTCAACAGGCCTTTTGGAAGCTTACCATAGCCCAAACCTTCATCCTGCAACAAATAGCCAACAATCGCTGGGTAATCTTTTTGCTCCAATAAGCTGTCTAAACTCTTACCATCGGCACTAATGGCCGCCTTAAGGTCCTCATAGAAAGCAAAGGATTTTAGGTTGGTGATAAATTTATCTACAAATGAATTTGAGGCTAATGATTGATCTTCTGCTTCCAGATAGGCAAATAAATCCTTAAACATCCGAGTGGCGGCCCCACTGGCGGGGACAAATTTTACCATCTCCTTGTCCTGGGTGATTGAAGAATAGTCAGCCATATAGGAAGCAATATCCTCCTCTGTTACTTCCTCTATTCCATTGCCAATGGTTGCAGGTTCTTCAATTGGTAAAAAAGGAAACCCATTTTTGAAATTGTTGATCTGAATTTCAATAGCCTTTGGGTCTCTACCTTGAAGACTGATTTTTTCTTTTACTTCTTCCTCCATCATTTTAGGTGCTGCTTTAAGTTTAAAAACATTTATATTTTAAGGTGACTATTTTATGAAAATAGCTTAACGAATTTATCTACTAATATTGCCCATTTTTGATTCAAAATCAAGGCCTAATTTATATATAAAAATGTTATTTACACAATTTTATATGCATTTTGTACCGATAATTGGTGAATATGAATTATCCGTTAAACATTTGCGGTGCTTATGTTAATACTGATGAAAAGCATCCGACACAAACTCCAGCACTTTTGGGAGAGATTCTCTCCAATATGTCCAAGAATGTACTCCATCACGAATTCTATATTCATGGGGGACATCATTTTTCTTCATTTCTATATGAATAAGACTGTTGCCCTCATACAGGAAGTCGTCATCTCCGCAATCTATATACCATCTTACCGCTTTTTTGTTTTTTTCCTCCATGTTTTTCACCAAACTTATAGCATTATGCTGATGAAAATAGGCTTCTATTTCTTCCTCCGAATGGCCTTCAGATTTGATCATCTTCTTCATCGCTTCCACGGTAAGTGGTCCTACAAAGGCACTTAGGGGAGCAGCAGAGGAGAACATATCTGGTCGATGAAGGGCGTACATGAAGGTGCCGCCACCACCCATACTTAAGCCTGAGATCGCTCTGTAGCGCTTATCCTTGCGGATACGGTATTTTTCTTCAACATGCGGAATCAACTCCTCAAAGAAAAAATCCTCATAATCCCACTTCCCGTCCAGCTGATTAAAATAACCTCGAACTCCTGTGTTTGCATCAGGCATGATGATAATCATAGGAGTGGCTTTTCCTTCGCTAATGGCCTTATCGGTGATTTGGAGCACCTCCCCAAATTGTACCCAACCACTGTGATCATCCCCTGCGCCATGTAAGAGGTAGAGCACGGGGTAGCTGCGAGAAGAGCTTTCGTAATCCGGCGGAAGATATACCGCGTATTTCCGCTCACCTTTCAAGAGGGAACTGCTTAAGCTTAGGTCATCAAATACTTTCCCCGTTTGAGCTAAAGCACTTGATCCAATTAACAGGAAGAGACTGCAAAATAAAAATGAAAGTGATAAAGATTTCTTCATATATAATTAGGTGAATCGATTACGCTCTGTTCCTCTTTATCCTTAGAATGGGGCTAGGATGAATCATCCATTTAGCCAGACCTCACTATAAGCTATCATTTGTCCATAGTCAAGGATTGAGGTACTTTAGCATAATAATACTGAAAAATAGGATTAAGGACTAATGTATTTTTGATTTGATTGAAAATATTGATTTTAAAAAATATTCAACGGAGGCAATAATACAGCAGATCACACCAGGATAGTAGCATCTATAAAATCCTATAAGACCTATAAAAGATGGATTCCCAGCATTCCTTTTGAGCTGGCGGAGGCTTAATTGGCTAATAAGTCGTCGATCACTGCCCTTGCATCTTCTATTTCCCCCATAAAAACCTTTTTGCCATCCCGATCCAAAACGATGATCGTGGGATAGACATAAATATCAAAATCATCCATGATCTTCTGGCTGCCTTTTAATACTGGAAATGAATAGGATTTCTTCTCTATAGAGGTGAAGGCCTGATCAGGACTGTCGCTGCTCATGGGGCGATTGAGTGCATAAAGCTCAAAGTCCGGATGAGTACTATACTCCTCATAAACTTTCTGCAATTCGGGGAATTTTTTCCAACATGGACCGCAACCTATAAACCAGAAATCAAGCACTGTTACCTTCCCGCGCAGCGTTTCGTTGCTGACCGTTTGGCCCGCCTTGTCCAAGGCTTCGAAGGCGATGATATCTTCGGATTGGACCTTTCCAGTGAGGGTACCAAATTCAATATAATGAACCCAAGTGCTATAGATTTGTAGATTCAAAAGAAAGGGAAATGCCCATAAAGCCATTAAAATGGCTGTTTTGGACCTGAAACCTGGACTTGCACTTAGGTGCCCTGCCAGCACACCCAAAATTAGAGATATAAGGGTGGGTGCGACCTTGGTGCTGAACTTCCAGCTGGGCAGTCCCAAAAAAGCAAATAACATTATCCCTAAAAGAGCGGCCACCAATATGACCTTCGTTGGCATCCACGTTTTGGTGTATTTAGCACTTAGGAAGGTCAATAAAAACATACTTACAAAGGCAATTATGGCCCCCACACCCCATAAAATAAAGTCGCGTGAAAGAATGATAATTTCACTGGATAAAAAATAACTCAAACCAAAAATTAGAATACCCAATAAACTATTGCCAATTAATTTCTTTATCATCTTAAGCTCTGTATTATATAGTCTAGTTTCTTTGATTTCAGTTTGAGGAGGACTTTCAGGGTATAAAAGTACATGCAAATTAACGCAAAATACCATCAAGGGTTGTTTTCTGGCCTATTAGTTTACCTGTTTTTTAATAGTATCGGAATGAATATGGAATTGCCAGAGGAGACTGTGCGCTTATCCACTTCAAAATTCCTTCAGGCGAAACCTGATTGGGTCCTTCGGCTTCTTTTGAGCCAAAATATTAATTGATTCTGGGCTTAATTGAAGGATTCGTGGATAGCCTCCAGTGACTTGCGCATCTTTCATGAGGATGATGATCTTGCCGCCAGGGGTCAGCTGGACCGTCCCTGGATAGACAGGGGCCGTAAGGATTTCCTTGAGGTGATTTTTAAAGGTCTCTGAAAGTTGGATTCCCATTCGGTTTTGAAGATCTGAGAGGTGGAAAGATTTTTCGAATAGCGCTTCAAAATTGCCATTGGACATCTCTGTGGCCTCGGGTCCAGGATATACATCCAATACATTATTTTCAAATAAGGAATCATCTATACCCACTTTCGAATGATTATTATGGGAATGCTCTGCTACCGCCTCGAATGGAATCCTCAGTCCTTTGGGACATCTAAAATACTTCGTCAATCCACGATACCAGCTGCGACTCTCAAAGCTTAGCGCTGTTTTGAAGCCTCCTTTTATCCCCAGATACATTCGTGTTCCCTTATAAAAAGGCCCAATCTCCAATTCATGGCCCGCTGCTATTTCCACCACCTGATTGATGGAGATGGCTTTACCATTGATATGGGCTTTGCCATTGGCACCGGTGAGGACGATGATAGCCTGATGATGGAACTTGAAGGTGCCGCCTGTCATGGTCATTTCCAGACATGCGCTCGGGGGATCATTTTGGAGAAGGTGATTGGCCAGCAGATACGATTGTTCATCCATTGGGCCAGAAATAGGGATGCCCCAGTGGCCCAAACCAGGCCTGCCAAGATCCTGAACAGAAGTATAAAATCCCGGCTTGATGACTTCGACTATTCCTTTATATTGACTCATAATGAATGGCTGATTTAGCGTCTAATGATAATTGGTCGAATTCCTCCTGATCTATAGGAAAGAAGTTTATTTCATCCCCCGGTTCTGGCTTCAAAGGCGGAGAGGCGGCTGGATCAAACAGGTTGATGGGGGTTTTGCCGATGATATGCCATCCCCCCGGGCTTTCGAGCGGGTAGATGCCAGTTTGTTTGCCGCCAATAGCCACCGATCCTTTTTCTATTTTCGGATCGGGCTTGGCTTTGCGTGGTGTATGGAGGGTTTTGGCTAAGCCTCCCAGGTACATGAAGCCGGGCATAAATCCATAAAAATGGAGGAGGTAATTTGGAGCACTATGGAGCTGAATCAGCTCCTTGCTCGATAGCTCATGTGTGGCCGCCACCTGCTGTAGGTCTTTGCCATTATACCATACCGGAATTCGCCATCTTTTTCGTGATTCATGATACTCCTTAGGTGGATTGTGAAGCAGCTTGTCTATGGTGGGCACCACGTCTTGGAAGGAGATACCTTCCTTAAAATGCAGGGAAAGACTATGATAGCCTATGCGGGCTTCATGGAAAGTGGATCCTAGCTCTCGTTCTACAATGGCCTTGGCCTGCCGAATGGCAAATAAAGTGTCCGGAGCTATCTCAGGCTTCCACTGTAATTCCAAATGCTGTGGACTAAATTGCTTATAGCAGATAAGTGGCTTCATGATTGGAGAGTTCCGTGTATAAAATTATGAATATTTCTGGCCAGGGATACCGCATGAGGGTTGTCCCCATGGACGCAGATGGTGTCAGCAGTAATCGGAATCCACTGGTGGTTGATGGTTTTTACTTTCCTTTCGCAAAGCATGTTTTTCAGATGGCTCAGAACTTCTTTTTCTTCATGAATTACCGCATTGGCCTCTGATCTAGGGACCAGGCTCAGGTCCTCCCTATAATTCCGATCTGCAAATACCTCAGTCCATACGGTTATCCCCTGCTGCTTTCCCTCCTTCAATAGTGCTGAGCCCGGGGGAGCAAATAGCGTGAGCTCCTTAAAATGATCCTTAATGATCCCAACGATAGTTTTGGCTAATGCTGGGTCCTTTGCCGCTTGATTATACAGTGCTCCATGAGGCTTGATATGATGGAGGCTAAGGCCCAGAGACCCTGCGGCATGACTTAGGGCGGATACTTGGCTTAGGATACTTTCTTTTAATTCCGAATCAGAAAGATGCATTGTCTTTCTTCCGAAATTTTCACGATCCGGAAAGGAGGGATGAGCCCCTATTTTTACCTTGTATTGCTGCGCTAGCAGCAGGGTCTCCTGCATGCTGGATAGATCTCCCGCATGCCCTCCGCAGGCTATATTGCAACTGGTAATATAGGGCATGATGGCTTCGTCGTTTCCTATTCCTTCTCCCAGGTCGCTATTGATATCTATAGTGGACATGAATATTATTCTCCAAATAATCTAATGATGAATATAGAACTGCCAAATAAAGGTAAAGAAGTGCACAGGGCTTTTTTAAGGCCCTGATCAGCAAAAATAGTTTTGGCTAATCCAAGTTAATAAAGATTGCCCTTTGTGCCAAGATAAGCTCAGGTCTTAATCGTTTCTTTTTGTCAATAGGCATGGAAGTCGAGAAAGGTAAATGATGGATGAACCTAGCATAATATGTGGAAATGCGACATTAGTTGTCGTGAAAATTGATATATGATCTTTTTATAGGTAGTGATACACTATAGAAGTTGCTAACTTGCACCCTATATGGATATCGTTATTATAGCAGGAGTATTGATCAACCTTATGCTCACTATATTCTTATTGATAAAGATAGGAAAGGGCAATTCTGAAAAGCAGTGGGAACTGCAGATGGAGAGATGGAAGGGCTTGATGGTTCAGGAGTTGGCCATAAGCAGGCAGGAGATGAATCAGCTGATTTCGCAGCAGTTCAAGTGGGTATTCGATTCGATGCGGCAATCGGCGAAGGATCAGCAGGATGGATTGCGTGATTTTGGGAAGATTTTCCGAGAGAATGTCAGGGAGTTTAATGATTTGCAGCGCGAGAAGTTTAATGAGCTGGCATTGCGGCAGGAGCGCATGCTGCAATCGACGGAGGAGCGACTGGACAAAATGCGGGAGACGGTGGACGAAAAGCTTCAAAAGACCTTGGAGGCGCGACTAGGGCAGAGTTTTGAGCTGGTAAGCAAGCAGCTACAGGATGTACAGAAGGGCCTTGGAGAAATGCAGAGTCTCGCCACAGGAGTGGGGGACCTCAAGCGAGTACTGACCAATGTGAAATCACGGGGAGTATTGGGCGAATATCAATTGCAGGGTATTCTAGAGAATATCCTCACCAGTGAGCAATATATAAGTAATGCCGCCATGAAAGCGGGGAGTAGTGAGCGGGTGGAGTTTGCGATTAAGTTACCAGGACAAAATTCCCACGAGGCAGTCTATCTGCCCGTCGATGCCAAATTTCCTCAGGAGGCGTACCACCGTTTATTGAATGCCTACGATACCGGAGAGCGAGAGCAGGTGGATTTTGCAAAGGCCGAATTGAATAAGGCCGTAAGGAAATCGGCTCAGGATATAGCCAGAAAATATATCAATCCTCCGATGACCACGGATTTTGCGGTACTATTTTTACCCATGGAGAGCTTATATGCTGAGGTAATAAGAGACTCAGGTTTGGCTCAGCAGCTGCAAAACGAATATAAAGTGGTGATAACGGGCCCCAGCACCCTGGCCGCCATGCTGAATAGTCTCCAAATGGGATTCAAAACCCTGGCGATCCAGCGCAGAAGTAGCGAGGTATGGAAGGTGCTCGGTGCGGTCAAATCAGAATTCGGGAAGTTTGGGACGCTGATCGAAAAAGCCCAACGGAAATTAAATGAAGCCAATACCGAACTGGATACACTGGTGGGCACCCGAACCAGAGTCATCCAGCGGAAGCTCAGAGAAGTGGAGGAGCTACCAGGCGAAGAGGGCAAAAATCTGCTGGATTCTTAATCGATAGTAGTCAGCGTCAGCTATATAACTTAGAAAGTATATTATCCCTTGCTTTTCAATTTATAATTAGGGCTTTAGCATAAAAATAATTTTGAAGCCTGTAACATAAGTTCAAAAAACTTCGTTTTGGAGAAGTAACTAGAAAGGAAACTACCCATGAAACGTATATTAGGATTAGTAATTCTTACCGGAACCCTGCTGATGGTTTCTTGCAGTCCCGTCCGTGTATATTTGGAGAAAAATAAAGTTAAGCCCAATCAGAACTTTTCTTCCTTCACCATCATCAATGAATATATGGGCAAGGATGCCTGGAATTCCCCATCGCTGGATGAAAACCTCAGACAGGCCCTGATCAGTGGTATGGAGGATCAAGGCTATCATTATAATGAAGATGCTCCCGACCTCATCCTTAGGTACAATACCCTCCTCAGCGATGGTGAAAAAGAAGTGAGGGAGAGCAGCCCATATGGAATGTCTCCCTACGGAATGTACAACCCGTATATGTATCGCTATCCTTACCGCAATTCCTATTGGCCCAGCCAAACAGAAATAGAAAAATACAAGCTCGGAGAGGTAGTCATCGATTTTATTGATCCTAGAGTGGACGAATTGGTGATGCGAATCAGCGCGGTCGGGGAGGTCAATAATATGAAACAAAAATACAAGAATATAGAAGAGTCCGCCGGGAAAATCCTATATGAGTTTTCACGAAATATGAAACATAGAGGCGCCATAAGTTCCCGTTAACTAGCGGTCAGCAATACACGCTTAGTAGAAACCTTGGGTACGATACCCAAGGTTTTTTTTGTGCCTGTCCCAATTCACTTTGTGACTGCGAACGGAGAAAAGGTCTATCGCCTGCATAGTCTGAGGAGTGAGCAATGGTATTGGGCTTAGGGGAGATCTAATTGATTGGGCATATAGGAGAGGGAGGTTTTTTTGTATAAATAGATTCATTTCAGATCCTGAAGGATAAAGCGGGTCAAAACTTGTCTAATGGCACAAACTTTATTTTATTAGATGTGTAAAACAATTTAGTATGAATTATAATAATAGAGTTTTTAGAGCGATCAGCAATTCAGATAATGGAGAGGTGTCCTCAGATACCGAGTTTCATTATGCTCAGGAAGGGCGGGTATTAGCGGGTACTTATTTTGGAGGCAGCATAAAGAAAGGGCAGCTTATTGGCTGGGTGGATGATGGTGGACGGATAGATATGAGGTACCAGCATATCAATAATGATGGCAAAATCATGAGTGGAAAGTGTAAGTCAGTGCCGGAAATATTGCCTAGCGGCAAAATCCGTCTATATGAAAAATGGCGTTGGACCTCAGGGGATAAGTCCACGGGCGAATCGATCATTGAGGAAGTCTGACCTTCGGGATAAGAGCAGGGAGTAGAAAGGTGTTGGTCCCAGCCTCATGGATTATAAAGGGATAGATAGGAAAGAGGGGGGAAATTAATAGGTTATAGATTGATTTTAATTGAGTTTAAAGCCAGGGATCGACATATTAATATGGATGTAAAAATCAGAATTTATGGTATTCAGTCTGCCTTTAGGCAAAATTATTATTGATTTTTCTATTTAACTAAAAAGACACTTGAGACTAAATTTTGTTTACTTAGTTGATAATCCATTTCAAAAGGCTTTATCTTTACGGCTATGGCTATGAATATCGTGATTGCGGGGGCAGGGGATATGGGATTTCACCTTGCCGAATCGTTGAGTTATGAGAATAAGGATATTACCTTAATCGATACGGATAAGGATATTTTGGAGCATGTGGCTTCCCGGATAGATGTCCTTACGGTGATAGGTGATTCGGCATCCATCGATGTGCTCAAGAATGCAAATGTAAAAGAGGCGCATTTAGTGATGGCGGTGACCACCTCGGAGAAGACTAATATCGTGACGGCCATGCTAGCTAAGCAGCTGGGAGCTAAGCGGGTGATCGCCAGAGTACGAAATCATGATTACCTAGAGGAGGAGAATGTGAATTATTTTCGGAATTTAGGAATAGACAATATTATCTCCCCCACCATGCTTTGCAGCGGTGAGATCTATAGGATGATCAAAAACTCCACTTTTTCGGATATTTTCGAGTTTGAAGAGGGCAAATTAAACGTGGTAGGGGTTATTTTGGATCAATATTCACCCTTGGTGAATAAGCGATTGGCGGATACCAATGCCATGTCGATTTTGGATGATGTGAGGATCATCGCTATCGTAAGAGATCAGATGACCATTATCCCTCGTGGCACCACCATTCTGAGAAATAATGATCACGTATATTTTGTTTCCAATACCAAAGCCAATGAATCGATAGCACAGCTGACGGCTCAAAAGGAGGTGGCGATAAAGAATGTGATGCTTATTGGTGGGGATGACTTGGCTTTCACCTCAGCGCTGAAGCTGGAGGGTGAGTATAAGATCACACTTATCCATAGGGACAAGGAACGCTGCAAATGGCTAAGTGAGCGGTTAAAATCCACCTTAGTCATCCATGGAGATTATAAGAATATTGAGCTCCTGATAGAGGAGGGATTAGAAGAGATGCATGCATTTTTGGCACTTACAGAGAGTTCGGAGACGAATATCATCACGAGTTTGAGTGCAAAAAACCACGGGGTTTATAAGACGATTGCCCATGTGGATACCCGTGAATATATCCACATCTCCCACAGTATCGGGGTGGATTCACTGATCAATAAGAAGCTAGTGGCCGCTAACCAGATCGCTAGATACCTCCGTAAAGGGAAGGTAGAGGCCATTTCTGGTATCTATGGCGTGGATGCAGAATTTATCCAATACGTAATTTCCAAAAACAATCGGCTTACTAAAAAGCTTCTTCGAGAATTGAGATTCCCTGATACGGCGATTGTAGCTGGGGTGATCCGCGGAGAAGATGTATTTATTCCTGATGGCGATTTTCAGTTGCAGCTTAATGATAAGGCAATAGTCCTTGCGCTTCCTTCAGCTAAATCCAACCTGGAGAAATTATTTAATTAATATATGATCCATTATAAGGCCATTGCAAAAGTTATGGGAGGCTTATTGATGCTGTTGGGCATACTGATGCTGCCTGGGATAGCCTTTAGCTTTTACTACAAAAGTGGAGATCAAGTGCCCTTGATTTACTCGGCTTTTGTGTCGGTGGCCATGGGGGCCTTATTGTTTTTCTCTTTTTCTAAGCAAGATCAAAATATCCGAAAAAGAGAAGGGTACCTGATTGTTGCATTGAGCTGGATATTTATGTCAATTTTTGGCATGATGCCTTATCTGGTAAGTGGAACTCTACCGCAGATATCTGACGCCTTATTTGAGACCGTCTCGGGACTTACCACCACGGGAGCTTCTGTGCTGAATGATATAGAAGCCCTGCCCAAGGGTATCCTTTTTTGGCGTAGCATGACCCAGTGGATTGGGGGATTGGGCATTATCGTGTTGACAGTGGCCATTTTCCCATTATTGGGGATTGGAGGAATTGAGCTTTTCGTGGCTGAGTCTCCCGGGCCTACCTCCGATAAGCTGCATCCTCGAATTCGGGAAACCGCAAAGCGACTTTGGTATGTCTATGTGGGACTTACCGCCCTCTGTGCCTTACTGTATTATCTGGGAGGGATGAATGTCTATGATGCGATCAACCATTCACTGACCACGCTGGCAACGGGAGGTTTTAGCACCAAAAACGCCAGTATGGCCTATTTTGACGTACCCTTCATCCAATATGTGGCCATTCTCTTTATGTTTATCGCAGGTACCAATTTTACCGTAGTCTATTTTGCCCTGATGGGCAAATTTGATAAGGTCTGGAAAAGTGATGAATTCAAGGCTTATGTGCTCGTGGTGGCATTGATCATCATCGGGCTCGCCATTCCCGTCTATTTCTTATCGGGCAATGTGCTGGAAAAAGCCTTCCGGGATACGGCATTTCAGGTAGTTTCTCTGGTGACCACCACAGGTTTTGTGTCCGCAGATTATACTAGCTATGGCCATGGAGTGACCATCTTATTTTTCCTCCTTCTATTCGTAGGCGGCTGCGCCGGAAGTACTGCCGGTGGTATCAAGTTTATCAGACACCTTACCTTCTTTAAGAACACCATCCTGGAATTCAAAAGGATCGTGCACCCCCGTGCAGTAGTGCCCTTGAAGATCAATTCGGAGCGGGTTACTGGAAAAATCATTACCCATATCATGATATTTCTATTGATTTACCTCATGGTTTTTGTGGTGGGAAGTGTGGTCATGTCCATCGTAGGGTATGATATGCTGACGAGTTTTGGTGCGGTGGCCACCTGCCTGGGGAATGTCGGTCCGGCTATAGGTCGCGTGGGTCCATTGGACAACTTCTCTTTCCTGGATCCTTTTACGAAAATATTCCTATGCCTGATTATGCTTCTTGGCCGATTGGAGCTATTTACCATCCTTGTCGTATTCACCCCTTATTTCTGGAGGGCCAATTAAGCTATTCCTTTTGAGAAAATCATTCACGCAGCAGTGTGGGAATATTCTTATAAAAGGAATATATAAATAGATTCAAGGTCATTCTACATGAAACGATTTTGGTTCTTATACATGGTCATCATCCTTGATTTAATCAAATAGGAGTGTTATTTTTCACTTCTAATAGAATTTTTAAGAGTATTGTCTTTGCCTATAAAAGGGGCCATTGTGAATTTTAACCAACTACCATAAATATGGAAATCAACTATCAGATTATTTCTGCATTTTCCAGCAAAGAGCATAATTTTAAAGGCAACCCCGCAGCGGTCATTATCAGCGATCAGTTTCCAGAAGTGGAGCAGATGCGTAGGATAGCCAAGGAGTTGCAGCAGCCGGCGACCACTTTTTTGGTGCCTGAAGACGGCCCAGGGAGGTTTTTTGTACGTTGGTTTGCTCCTGATGCAGAAATTGGACTTTGTGGCCATGGATCAGCTGCAGCCACCGCTTATTTGGCCACGGCCAATGGCAAATACCCCGCTGAATCTTATGAGCTCAATAGTCCCGAGGGGATGATAAAGGGTGTGCTCAATCCTGATCAGACAATCACCCTTAGTCTGGCACCAATCGAGCTGGCGGAGGAAATAGAAATCCCACTTGCCCTACGAGAAGGCCTGGGGATTCCTCTCCAAACGATGTACAAGACCCATAATAAGCATTTGATTATAGCCGACTCCCAAGCTGATATACAGTCGATAAAACCGGACTACCAAAGACTTCGTGATTCGGATTTATTCGGATATGCCGTCACGGCCAAAGGGGATGAGGTGGATTTTGTGAGCCGTACCTTTGTGCCGCATACCTGGCAGAAAGAAGATTATGCTACTGGCTCCAGCCATGCGATTTTGGTCCCCTATTGGGCGAAAATCCTCAATAAAAATCACCTTCAATCACTGCAACTTAGTGAAAGAGGTGGGGCTTTTGACTGTCGAATGGGTCAGGGGAAAGTGTTTCTGACCGGAGAATATACCCCGGAGAGACCAGGCAAAGTATCCTTAGTGTAAATAGTGATCATAGGCTATGTACAAACGAGAAGAATAGCAGAAGTTTAGGACTAATGTATTCGGCCACTAAGATTTTGGTATATCCAGGATAATTTCTTTTGCCCTAGGGCAAAGTAAAAAATAAAAAAAGGCACCGTCTGCTATAAACGGTGCCTTTTAGGTTATTCAGCTTTTTTGATATTTTTGACTTCTTCTTCGGTGACCATTTTTTTGGATTTATTCGACCAGCTGTTGAGAACATAGTTCATCACATCGGCCACCTCCTCGTCATATAGACCGAGATTAGTCATGGTGTTATTATATTCCTTACCATTTACGGTCAGCTCGCCACTGAGGCCAAATTTCACTGCTCTTATGCTGGCTTCTCGATTTTTCAGGAGAAAATCCGCACTGTCAAGAGGAGGGAAAGCTCCTTCAATGCCTTTGCCGTTTGACATATGGCAGGTAATACAAAATTCCTTATAGACTTCTTCTCCGCGTTTTATACTCGCTTTTAGGGGATCGTCCTGTGGCTGCAAATTAGTAGCGGCATAGCCCATATACGAAAAGCATAAAGCGGAGATAATTGCTACTTTAATCATTAGTTCTTAGGGCTGATTTTGATGATACCTTTTCCTTCAATGGCGGCATAGATATAGTGATCAGGTCCGATAGTCACATTTCTCAATCGGCCTTCACCGTCCAGCAGTTTGGTTCTGCCAACGACTTCCTTACCGTCCATTTCTAATAACTCCAAGTACTGAAATTTCAAAGATCCAACGACCAGGTAGCCTGCCCAATCCGGGTAAACATCTCCTGGCACAAGTCCAAATCCACTTGGCGCAATGGAAGGAACCCAATAATAAATCGGCTGCTCCATGCCTTCTTTGGAAGTGATTTCGGTCAATTGAGAATTGTCATAATTGATGCCGTAAGAGACTAGCGGCCATCCAAAATTAGCTCCTTTCTGAACTATATTGATCTCATCACCGCCCTGAGGTCCATGCTCGTTGACCCAGATTTCCTTGTATTCAGGGTGAAAAAACATTCCCTGTGGATTTCGGTGGCCATAAGAAAAGATCGCTTTCTTAGCACCTTCCTCATTATAGAAGGGGTTGGACTCGGGGATGGTGCCGTCTCCGTGGATTCGATATACCTTGCCGCAGTCCTGTGTGATATCCTGTGGATTTACATCTCTGTCGCCACGGTCTCCAATGGAGAAGTATAAGTATCCTTCATCATCGAAGGCCATTCGTGTTCCGAAATGCTGACCTTTTTTGCTGTTTGGACTTGCCTTATAGAGTACCTGCTGATCACTTAGCTTGCTGCCATCAAATCTGGCACGCATGATCGCCGTATTGGCTCCCTCTCCTTCACCTTCTTCGGAGGCATAGGAAAAATAAACCCACTGGTTACTCTCAAAATTAGGGTGAAGAACAATGTCCAATAAGCCACCCTGGCCTCTGCTGGAAACCTCAGGAAGACCTGGAATCTCTGTTTTGGTGCCGTTTTTGGCGTGGATAAGCTTTCCTTCTTTCTCTGTAATGAGCAAACTTCCATCAGCCAAAATGACCATTCCCCATGGGTTAGTCAATCCTTCTACAATATATTCAGTACTGTAGTTTTTGGCATCATCCTGAATGGTAGGGGTGTTCTCGAAGATTCCCGGACGATCGTCCTGACCGCAGGAAGTGCTCACAATCCCAATGGTAAATACCACTGGAAGCACTGGTGTAATCAATCTTCTCAATAGATTCAATTTCTTCATAATAGGTTTAATGAGTTTTATAATTCGATAAATATAATCAATTATGACCGCAAACGGTGTACAGACACTAAAAGTGGATACAATCTATTATGAATGGTGATATTTAATATATAGACTGCTGGCCTCTCCTTGGCCTCAGGTGGTTTTTTCCTGATGAAGGAAGATTAATATCACATTTGATAGATTAGATTAGGTCCGTATTTAGGAGCGATTCTTTTCCTAGAACACTAAAATAACAACTTCGCCTGACTAGATTATTTTAGCAGAGAATACATTATTGACAGGTAGAATAAAGAATTCTAGACAAATAATGATCCTCACGCACCTATATTCCATTCTTAGCCGTACAAGCTATAATGTGGGTTGGGAAATTCCCCTGCTTTAAAATGCTGTAATTTCTACGCTAACCTTTTGTGGTGTTCATTGCGATTTCTTCGATGGGCACGGCGAGATTCAGCATCGGAGCCTGCTTCCGAATACCAAGCAACTTATACGCTGTATAGTAGATTGTATTAGGTAAATTGGAGACTTCATATTATTCTTATTTCCTAATCCGTATATTTAAGGTGTCTATTTCTAAACAATTGAAGATGAAATCTATAATAATTCACCCTCTCCGAGCCTTGTTTTTGTTGGTGAGCAGCATAGTATTTCTAGGTGCTTGCCAGGAATTGCAAGATAAGTTATACTTAGATGATACTTATGAATATCCACTTAATACAGTGGATGCTACTTTAGGCTATACAGGCAAGGCTGTGGTCAAGGAGTTTACCAATGGCAGCGGATTAGAAATCACCATCACCCTGAGCGGTGAGCATACCAAAGCGGAATATTATTTCCCAGCGCATCTTCATCGGGGTCCTTACGAGCCCAATGTGGATTCCCCTATGGTAGAAGCGCTAAATGGGGTCGATGCCCGTCCTTTAAAATGTGTCACCATCCTGGAGGGCTATTCCATTGAGGACCTGCGGACCCATCAGTTCCACATCAAAGTCCATCTTGCCGATAGCGGCCCGGAAGCGAAGACCATATTGGTGGCAGGCAATATAGGTGGTGAAGAGGTGGAATAATGAATATTCATTTTACCAATAAACACCAAAGGCTAGCTGAATCCAGCTAGCCTTTGGTGTTTCTAATTATTCGGTAAATAGTAATTACTCCGATCCCCAGACTTTTGGATCAAAAGGTAACTGGGAAAGTGATGTCTAAATCTGTCTCACCGCCTGCTTGCACGAAGTTTTCCCAGCTTGGGTTTTCTGCACCGGCGTAAGCCTTGTCCAGGTCGTGACGAAGGATCAGTCTGAATTGAGAGGCATTGCCTACAAGTGTCGGCTGAGTGGTGACATAGCCTTTCAGGCCAATAGGGAAACCGTCCTCGTCCTGATCATCATAAGCATATACCATATTAGGACTGTCAGCCACAAAGGCAGATCCCAGGAAATAAAACTGATGCTCGTCTCCTTCCTCCAGTATTTCGGTGGTGATATCTTCACCTGCGATGCTATTATAAGCGGTGATTTCCAGAAGGTATCTTTTATCAGCCTCCAGGCCAGAGATCACCTCTATATCGATATTGGTACTAAGCTCGATTCCTTCGGCAGAGGAAGCCTTATAGGCCATAGCTGTACCAATTTCCATTCCTGCATCATCCACTTCAGTGAAGGTAAGGGTGACGTCAGTGATGAGCTCCTGGTCCACTTCAGGAACAGGGTCATCTTTGCTGCAGGATTGAAGTGCCATTCCCATAGTAGCAATAGCAAGGGCTGCCAGTAGATTTTTTGTGATTTTCATGATGTTTATTACTTATTAGTTAAAATTCATAATTGACTCTCAGGGCAATGTTCCGCCCGGGTTCGTGACTGAAATACCTGAATCGATTCATATAATCCTTGTATTCGGTATTGAGAATATTGCTGATGCTGAGGTAGGCTTTTAGGGCGGAATTCTTTCCTTCCATGATATCCCTGCCATAGCTAATATTCCATATATTATAGCCTGGAGGTGCTGGCGCAAGGTCAAAGTCCGGCTCCCGACCTTGATGAAATCCTGTTTGGTTAGACAGATCCAGCGAGGCGCCGTTTTTATCGAAGGTATATGTCAATCCAGCCTCCAGCTTATCCGCCGGAATGAAAGGCAGGAAATTATTCTCCACGGTATTCTTAGCCCTGATCATACTTCCTCTGACATAGCCTTCCAGTTTTGGGCTGATCTGGTAGGCACTGCTGAGGTCCATTCCCCAGAAGTTTGCGTCCGTCTGTAAGTACTCAAATACGTTGAAAGTACCTCTGAGGGAGACATAGGTTTCTCCTGTTGGATTGAGGTAAATATAATTGTTGATTCGATGAAAATAGCCCGTCCATTCCAGCTGAAGCTTATCGCCGGTATAGTTGATAGTATTTACCCACTTCAGGGCCTGCTCGCTGATGAGGTCCGGATTCCCTATCTCTACTGCCGCAGCCCCATGGTGTAGTCCCTGGCTAAACTGCTCGTTGATATTCGGTGGTCTCCAGGCAGAGCCTAGGTTGGAGCTTAGAGTCCAGTGATTGTTGAAGCTATAGGCAGCCCCTAAGAATAGGGTGAGATTTTGGAAGGTGAAGTCCTGCTCATCCAGTTCCCCGTCGCTGCTTATGCGTGCGGCGTCCACATACCTGAAGTCATAGCGCATGCCTCCTTCTACCTCCAGCGGGCCACTCACATATTTTTCTATGAGAAATACCCCCGCATTGAATAAGTCATAGTTGGGGATCAATGGGGTCACACCGGTGCCGGGGATATTATTATTTACCTGTTGGAAAATATTAATTCCAAGGGATCCATTCCAATTTTGGTAAGAGGGATGCTCATAGGATAGGTCCAAGGTATTGGTATAAAGCTCCAGGTCCAGGGCTGCCCTATTATTGAGGCTACCCCTGCGGACATCATATTCCTGGCGGTGATTTTTTTGAAAAGCATATTGCAAGTTCACGATACCATCATTCTTTAGATGATAGTGGCCTTTAGCTTTGAGCAATTGATGGACCACTTCCTGCCGAGGGTTTTGGATACTATATGAAAATCCCGGATCAGAAAAGGGGCGTCCATTTTCTATCAATGCCTCCAGATCACTGGAGTTTCCGGTATGAGAATCACTCAAGATACCGATGGTACTTTGAAATCGGCTATAGAACAATTCCATCCCCAGGTCTTTGCGATTATAGCCTAAAGCTCCGGAGAAGTTGAGTTCTTCCATGCCCGTATTGTCTTGGTAATATTCGGGTGATTTTACATTGCCGCCTCTTCGTCCTGAGACCTGCAGACGTGCCCCCAAACCCTGGATTTTTTTGAAGCCGGTTTCCAGATTTACTGATCCTCCGGTATTCCAGCCATTACTCGCCCCTATGGCAGAGGCGGAGCCCGTGAGGCCTCCAGAGGAGGGGAGTTTTGCGGGGCTGACGATGATCACACCACCCATAGCCTCTGGCCCAAAACGAACCGTTTCGGCCCCTTTGACCACAGAGATGTCCTCCGCCATATAGGGATCCACCTCAGGAGCATGCTCACTTCCCCATTGCTGGCCTTCCTGACGGACCTCATTGTTGAGGATCATGATCCGGTTGCTATGCATGCCATGAATTACTGGCTTGCTGATATTGGCGCCGGTACTGAAGGTCGTCACTCCCGGAAGGTCCTTGAGGGTTTCCCCAAGGCTCTTGCCGCGATTAGCGATAAGGTTCTCTTTGCCAATATGACTAATATTATTTAAGGTGTTTACCGCATCTTTATGACCTAAAATTTCCACTCCTTCTATTTGGTATTCGGTGGCTTGTAATTTTAGCGTGAGGTGTACCTCGCCGTGTACATTCAGCGGGACCATTAGACTATCATAGCCCAGACTGACCACCTTCATCTGGTAATGTCCTTCACAGATCCTGTCTAATGTGAAATTCCCATTCGAATTGGTGATCGTGCCTCGCTCCAACTCATCCACCCAGATGTAAACGCCCTCCAATGGGGTATTGCCTTCCTGCGCGAGGATCTTCCCACGGACTGTATATTCACATGCATCTTGGCCATACGTCAGACTGCTTATAAGACTTAGTAGGCCAATCAAAAAGATGTTTTTCACTTGATAGAATTACTTTTGAGACACAAATATAATGCAATAACGTTGCTTATTGCAACAGTGTTTCATTTTAAGTCCAATCTTTGAAGGATTTATTGCATGAGCGGGGTGGTGTGCAGGCCTTGTCCGCAGAAAAGTCATCAGGCCCCTTCAAAAAAATAATCTTCTTCGAGCATTAAATCGAAATAAGTAGCGGGCATTATTTTGTTCCAATTACTGCTTTTCCTCATTCCCCTAAAAAATAAATCAGCCTATGAGCAAGAAGGAAATGCCTGCTCATAGGCTGATAGGAATGTGGCGTATCCGGATCAGAGAGAAAGGACAGCCAATAATATTAGTTAATATTCCGGCTTAGCGGCTGCTCCGAAAGCTCGAATATTATAGGTCATGGTAAGCATAAAGAATTGCTGCAATACATCGGTACGGACGGTTTCGATATATACATCAGTCACATTTCTGTTGATGCTAGTGTTTTGATTCAGCAGATCGAATACCGTTACTTTAAATTCTAGATTTTCACTAGGAGGGACCCTGTAGCCAAAGTCTGCGTTCATCAACCAAATCGATTGATCAAATTCCTCTCCTAAACCTATATAGAGTTGATTATTGACATTGGTGCTGAAGAAAAAGCCCTTCCAGAAATTATAATATAGATCCAATCGGGTGCTTTGGGAGTAATAATTAGCGTCCCGATCTTCCTGAAGCGTGGAGCGCACGATATTATAATTGGCACTGGTGCCAATATTGAAATCCAGTTTTTCACCAACATTACTGGTGATGCTCAGACCTTGGCCCAGGCCTAGATTATGATTGGTATTGAGCTCGTTATTGATCAATCCCGGCTGATTGGAATAGCTCAGTCGAGTGTCGAGATTCAGGTTACTCTTCATAAAGGAGAGAGGGAAGCCAAAGGAAATACTGGTATTGGCATTCCAAGCATTATTAAGGTTGACTGGTAGGGTCAGTTGTCCACCTTGGCGCAGCAGCACGTCATTTTGGATCAGTGTATCCTGCGTTGCAATATAGGTGCTGGTTCCCATGAAGTTTTCTCTCAAACCACCAGAAAGGTACATGAAGAAAGATTTAGAGTTCTCCAGATTGATCTTCCGTGCTCTCGCAAAGAACCGATGGCTATATTCTTGTTCCAGCGCAGGGTTCCCCATGGAGATTTGCAGGGGGTTGCTATTATCGATGACATCCTGGAGCTGGCGCACGGATGGTGCATCAGTATCCGCCCGATAGCCTATACGTATATTCGTCGATTTGTCTGGCTCATAGGTTAGGTATAGGCGGGGAATGAAGTTTTTGAAAGTCCGCTGGGTATTTTCATATCCTGGAAATAAGCGATCACTGTCCAGGTTGGCGATTTCATAGTTCATGGAGGAATAGATCCGCAGTTTGTCTCCAGCATACTGGTAGCCTAAGCTCATTTCATGACGCATATATCCATTGTCAAACTCATTACTAAGGGTGCTATCCATTTCGAAAACAGGATTTTCCATTTCCCTTTGGCTTACCTCCTGGATATTGGCACTTTTATCATTGCCAATTTCGTATTCTAATCTCAACTGGGATTTTTCACCAATAGGCTCGGTATATTCGATTTCCACCTCATATTGGAAGCTACTATTATCGGATAGGGTCCGCTGAATGAGGCTATCAATATTATTTGACTGGTAATTTCTATTGACTGATACCAGGTTGCTTTCACTATTATTTTCTCTCCAGCCCGTCTCAATGCTGGTACTGATGGTACGACCTACTTTCCCGAATTTGTACCGATAGGTAAAGTCGTTATCTACTCGGAGCGCCTCATTAGAGGATTTGGTGGCATTGGCAGTTTCACTGATAGGTGTTTGTTTATCATAAAGATTTCTCCCGGTCAGCAGGCCACTGAAGGTGCCTTTTTCATATTGCACTCTTGGTCTCCAGATGATAGCGTGACGCTCACTGATATCGTATTCCAGCTTCATATTGAGGCGGTGGGTCTGACTGTTAGTCTCGTCATTCCTGTTTTCATCATAGAGCTGAAGGCTGTCACTGGGAAGGATATAATCTCTTTCTGAGGTCCGCTGAAGTCTATTCTGGCTGTCGTTGAAAAAGTAATTTCCGGAGAATTTGGCCTTTCCATTGTCAAATTTATCGGTGAAGTTGGTTCCTATGGAGTTGGTTTTGGTGATACCCGGCAGTTCTCGTACGGTAAGGTCATCACTGCTACGACGTCCCCATCCCCGGTCATTACCTGAGCCAAAGGCTCCTGTGAGGTCGTCTGCTGAGAAATTTTGCTGATTGATATTATTGCTCAGGCCCATGACGGAGATCCGCTGTGCCCCTTCAAAGAAGTGCACGGCACCTCCCACGAGGTAATTGTCATCGGTACCGTATCCGGCGAATAGCTGTCCGAATTTCCCGCCTCTGGTTTCCTTTTTGGTGATGATATTGATGGTTTTTATGGTTTCGCCATCATCAAAGCCTGTAAGCCTTGCCTGATCACTTTTCTGGTCTAGAAATTCTATTTTATCGATCACCGCAACAGGTAGGTTTTGCATGGCCATGGCGGGATCATCTCCGAAGAAAGGCTCCCCATCCACAAGGACTCTGCCGACTGTTTCACCTTGTACTTCTATCGTGCCACCAGTCATCCTTACGCCTGGCATCTTTCGTACCAGCTCGCCAGCACTTGCCTGTGAGCGGGTTTTATAAGCATTGGCATTGAAACTAACGGTATCACCTTTTACCTCTCCGGTCATTATCTGTCCGGTCACCTCTATTTCCTGTAGCTGTGTGGCATCCTGCATAAGGATGATACTGCCAAGGTTATTCGACTTAAGATCGGAATAGGTCTTGCGAGTCGTTTGGTAACCTATAAAACTAGCCTCGAGCACAAAGGTGCCCACCGCAGGCTTCTGAACTTTAAAAGCCCCATTTTCATCGGTATAAGCATTGAATAATGTTTCACCAGATTCGCTCTTGATGAAGATATAAGCTCCCGGTAGGGTTTCCTGGCTTTCTTCATCCACAATCTTTCCGTTCAGCATCTGTTGGGCGGATAGCTGAAAGCTGGACAGTAGAAATATGATGGTATATAAGTAAATTTTATCCATAAGTCTGATTATAAGCTAAATAGGTAGTGTAAGTTGGTGTTATGTACTTAATTACACTACAAAATTACCCAAAGGGTTTTGCCATATTTACTTTATTGTATGAATGGGGCGTATTTGAGGTGAGTGGGGGAAATGCTGGTTGAAATTGAAATTTTTCTAAAGCATTTTTTTGTATTTAATAATATAAAGCCTGCTATGTTATGGAAAACTTAATAAAATGACCGCTTTGTCAAAGGGGAAATGCCCTAAGCCCCGAAACTATCCTTGACTAATACCTTTGCGAGCACATAGGCAGGAGAGGAGGCATATATTTTACCAATCGTTAGGGCAATTCGGTAAAGTATAATTTACCGTAAACTTCAGTGATTGCAGGTCTTTTTGACCAAGTTGCGCAGAAGCAGGGATGAGACGATAAAAATAAGGGATTCATTTTTTATATACATAAAAAAGTCTTATATATACATAATATTTAACTTTATTGCTTCGGCGAGGGGTTTTGCTTTAGGCTCTAAGATTTTCTGGAATCTTTATAACTAACTTGCCGCATAATTGAAAATAATAGACTCCTTTTATAATAACTAGAAACTATGGGTGCGAAGAATTACTGGAGAAGTTATGTTCTTTTTTTTCAGCTAATAGGACTCCTTTTATGTAGCATTTCCTGCACAGATGACCTTGGTAGCGCTCCTGAGTTGGAGGAGGGGGAAGAGGTGAATTTTCATTCTTCTGAGGAGGATTTGAGCAGTTATGTGATTATCATGGAGGAGGAGCATTTTTCATTACGTGAGGGAAATTCTTTTGCCGCCAGGCAAGAATATGCCGAAACTCGCTGTCGCTCAGTATTGGCTGATTATGATATAGACAGCTCTAGGATCGATTATATATTCAAAAATAATTTTATAGGTTTTGCTGCCAGGTTAAATGAGGAGGAGAAAGCCTTATTATTGGACTGCAAAGAAGTGCAGCAGATCGATGAGGATTATGAGATTTCCCTTCCTGACAATATAATAGCGATGAAAGATAGCCCTGGGATAGAGAACCTGTCTCCTTTGGCGCGTGTACTTTCGGGGGATTTGATTCCTTATGGAGTGAAGCGAGTGGGTGGTCCTGTATGTTATAAGGGAGATAAGGTGGCTTTTGTGGTGGACTCCGGCATCAGCCTTGGGCATCCTGATTTGAATATTAATGAAAAGCTAGGTTTTAATGCCTTTAGTTCGGGCAAGGAGGGAGCCAGTATGGAGGATTATCATGGGCATGGTACGCATGTGGCAGGGGTGATAGCTGCCAAGCAGGACGGTAAGGGCGTCGTAGGAGTGGCTGCCGGAGCGACTGTAGTCCCCATCAAGATTTTTAATGCAAGTGGAAAGGGTACCGTTTCTGGTTTTCTGGCAGCTTTAGAGCATATTGCCGAGGTAGCCTGTAAGGGAGATGTGGTCAATGTAAGCTTCACAAGCCCCGCCAATTTGACCGTGGATGAGGCCGTGATTAAGATGGCTAAAAACGGTATCTACTTCACCATTGCCGCAGGCAATGAAAGCCGTAAGGCATCCAATGTTTCCCCCGCCCGGGCATCGCATAAGAGAATCATGACGGTATCAGCCATGGATGAAAATGATGTCTTTGCTGATTTCTCAAATTATGGCAATCCACCAATAGACTGGTGCGCTCCTGGTGTGGAGATTTTGTCCACCTGGAAAAATAAAGTTTATCAATACAGCTCAGGTACCTCGATGGCCGCGCCACATGTGGCAGGCTTAGTTCTGCTGGGTGGGCCTTCAAAAGGTGGCATGGTGCTTAATGATCCTGATGGCAAATGTGACCCAATAGCTGTGCATCAGTGCCTGGACTGATTTAGGCCATACTGTTTTTTGAGTTGCTTTAAGATATCATCCAGCCCATTGAGCCTTATTTCATAGACGGTGTGGAGCCACATGCCGAGCTTACCTTCAGGAAAGCCCTGCTTATGGAGCCATACCAGGTAGTGCTCGGGGATATCGCAGATCAGCTGACCTTTATATTTCCCGAAGGGCATCCTTTTAGTGACTATGTCTATCAGTATTTCCTTTTGCATGAACGAAGATATTGCAAAAATCCTTTACCCTTCCCCTCGGCATTATTTTTTTAAGCCAAATTTATGAACCTTCCCCTAAAGGTTTGTGGCTAAACAATTATTTTTCATCCACTTAGGTTTTCTAAAAAATGGTTTTTTCTCCTCACTTTACTATCCATGGAAAAGATTGTTTTATTTACCCCACCTATCCTCCCCTGAAGGGGAGGGATTAAATAAAAGATCCTAGAAAGTCGATGATTAATAACCATAAGAATAAACCTGATGCTGGATTTGGGAGAAGTAAATTATAAGCCTCAGCGTATGTAAGCCCCCTTTAGGGGGTTGGGGGTAGGAAAGGATTGTTTTTCTCACCCAACCTACCCCCCCTGAAGGGGAGGGACTAAAGAATAGCTCGTAGATAGTCGATGAATATTAACCATAAGAATAACCTAATACTGCTTCTGGGGAGGAGTAAAATTTAAGTTTCTGCATTACTAAGCCCCCTTTAGGGGGTTTGGGGGTAGGAAAGGATTGTCTTATTTACCCCACCTATCCTCCCCTGAAGGGAGGGATTAAAGAAAAGCTCGTAGAAAGTTGATAATTGATATCCATAAGAATAACCTGATGCTGGATTTGGGGGAAATAAATTATAATCCTCAGCGTATGTAAGCAAGGATTGTTTTTCTCACCCCACCTATCCTCCCCTGAAGGGGAGGGACTAAAGAAAAGATCGTGGAAAGTTGATAATTGATATCCATAAAAATAAACCTAATACCCCTCCTGGGGAGGGTCCTTTTCCAGCTGTGATTCTTATCAGTGGTTCTGGCCCTCATACCAGGGATGGGGATATCCTTGGCCACAAGCCATTTTTGGTTATCGCCGATTATTTTGCCAGACAGGGCATTGCTGTGTTGAGGAATACACCCAAATTACGATTACGAAATGAGGATCAGCCATGTATAGGGCAGATCTATAACATATTCTAAACAACCGTAGGATACGTCTGATCCGAAAAATTATTTTTCTAGCATTAGCTCTGAAAAATATTTAAACCTGATAAACCCTAATGTTCTTAAAAATTGTCTTTTAGTGACAAGTCTCTTCTCTTTTAATTTTTTATAATCAAAAAATGGTCGGTAGATCATGGCATATATTACAAATAGTCCTACAAAAGCACCTGTAGATATTACCTCGTATATGTAAAGTGATAATATTACTACCATTGGAACAAGTGTTATCAAATGAAATATAAATAGCTTTTTCATAATAAGACAAGTCTAAATATGACCTAAATTATCGGCTTGCAGTTGCATACCCAGCACACACAACTATAGAACCTATTGTATACCCCCCTAAAGTAACTGTATCAAAAACAGAAATTATGGCAATATTTGCAATATTAGATCTAGTGAGGTTATGGAATTTACCTACACACTCATCGGCAGTGCTCCACCATCCCAGTGTTCTTAGGTTTGCCTCATCTCTTGTATAATTAACTTTTCTAGTCCCATCTACATAATCAGTAAACGAAAACTCGTTTCCACTGCTCAAATCATAAACTTCAACGGTAATATTATCTTCATTATCCTTATATGCATTTGTGAAAAAGCTTGTAATTACGCTTCCATCGCTTACCAATGAAAAACATAAAGTTTTATTCCCATCAGTTTTGTTGACTATAGTAAGTATTTGCATACCATACTCTTTATCAACTACCTTAAATAAATCGTTTACATCATAATCACTTAATAGGTCGTTGTATCTAGCTTTTTCATTGGAACTATACAACCATCCATCAATGGAATTAATCTCAGATTCTATCGCTGAAACACCATAAAATATTTTTCTTGAGTTTGATCATCATATTCCTTTATATCTTCCACACATGCCCTGATAAAAGAAATAAAAAGAAGAGCAATTAAAATTTTTACTTTAATGATTTCTTAAAATATTAAAGTTTAAATAATACCCTAATAAACACATTAGCAACTAATATACAAACTTTTTATCGACACGGTTCATAGTCCATGCGGGAATCGAACCCATGTTTTCAAATCAAGAATAGTGTCCAAAAGTAGAAACTACCGTCACCACTACTTTTTCTTCTTCCATGGCATATACAATCCCCTGTTCCCCGTTTATCCTTCAGGACCAATATCCAGACAATTCATATTTTAACTAGCTGTCATGTCCTAGTTTCCGGATATTCTGTAAGTTCATTCATTAACTTTTCACTCTTCCTTAACAATGGCTTGTTGCCTGATTTCTTGTGTCTTTTAATTCCTTCTAATGCATTTGGTGTCATTTCTATCGAATAACTCATCAACCTAAAAGTGCTTTAAAATCGGATTTATCAATCCTAACCGTATTGCCTTTCTTATGGTGGGCAATTCCCTCCAAAATATCTTCCATGACTTTAGTATTCATCAAATACTCATCGCTTTCGGTGATAGGAGTAAGTGCATAAGCTTTGTCTTTTTCACCCCACCTATCCTCCCCTTAAGGGGAGGGACTAAAGAATAGCTCGTAGAAAGTCGATAAATGATATCCATAAGAATTAACCTGATGCTGGATTTGGGAGAAGTAAATTATAAGCCTCAGCGTATGTAAGCCCCCTTTAGGGGGTTGGGGGTAGGAAAGGATTGTCTTTTTCACCCCACCTACCCCCCCTGAAGGGGAGGGACTAAAGAATAGCTCGTAGATAGTCGATGATTGATATCCATAAGAATTAACCTGATGCTGCTTCTGGGGAGGAGTAAAATTTAAGTTTCTGCATTACTAAGCCCCCTTTAGGGGGTATGGGGGTAGGAAAGGATTGTTTTATTTACCCCACCTATCTTCCCCTTAAGGGGAGGGACTAAAGAAAAGATCGTAAAAAGCCGATAATTGATATCCATAAAAATAACCTGATGCTTGATTTGGGAGAAATAAATTATAAGCCTCAGCGTATGTAAGCCCCCTTTAGGGGGTTTGGGGGTGGGGGTAGAGAAAGGATTGTTTTATTTCCCCCACCTAGCCTGAAGTGTAGGGATTAAAGGGTTGATTACTTAGAAGGGAGGCTTTAGTAAGTAAACTATTATCCTAAATATTATATAGCCATAGAAATAGTATATATTGTTGGATTAATTATTTGATTAACCTATACCTATGAGATCCTATACTACGCTGAATTTGATTGTAATACTTTTGATGGGCTTGTTTACGTGTTCTAATATCCTCGCCCAGACCAGTCCGCTGACTGGTGCATGGAAGGGGGAGCTGAAGGTCAGTGGACAAACCTTACCCGTAATATTCCACCTGGAGCAATCGGACGGGGAATGGCGGGGAACGATGGATAGCCCAAAGCAAAATGCCAAGGGAATTAAAATAGGCAAAGTCCTTTATGCTGAGCCCATGCTTAGTATCGAATCCCCACAGATGGGCCTGAAGTATGAGGGGCTGTTAATGGGCGATTCTATTCAGGGCACCTTTACGCAAGCTGGATTTGAAGCCCCTCTGGTCCTACAGAAAATGGAGGCGGATGAGGAAACCAGCCTTGCAAAACCTCAGGAGCCCAGAGGCCCTTTTCCTTATAATAGTGAAACCTATAGTTTTACTAATGATAAGGCAGGAATTACCCTCCATGGCACCCTGACTACCCCTCCTGGGGAGGGTCCTTTTCCAGCTGTGATTCTTGTCAGTGGTTCTGGTCCTCATACCAGAGATGGGGATATTCTTGGCCACAAGCCATTTTTGGTTATCGCCGATTATTTTGCCAGACAGGGCATTGCTGTGTTGAGTTATGATGAAAGAGGTTTGGGGCAGTCGGAAGGCGACTTCAGTACGGCGACCAGTTATGACTTGGCAGAGGATGCTGCGGCAGCTTTGGCTCAGCTGGAAAAATCCCCAAAGGTGGATCCCCATAAGACAGGGATCATTGGTCATAGTGAAGGCGGATTGCTGGCCTGGATGCTGGCCGGTACTAATGAAGCTGGAGATTTTGCTATTTCCTTGGCTGGTCCCACGGTGCCCATTATTGATTTGATGCTACAGCAAACGCGTGACCTTATGGTCATGGAGGGAATGTCTGAAGAGCAAATTGAATCCATTGAAGACTTCAATAGGCAGATGTACACATTATTCATCGATTATGATGATATAGAGGTGATCACCACCGAAGTGTACTCGCTTTTGAAAAGCCGTGCGGAAAGTGAAGGTATTAGTTTGACAGAGGCTCAGCTGGGACAACAAACCAAGGGTATACTGTCCCCTTGGTTTCGAGCATTCATCAGGATGGACCCTACCCCCGCGATCAAAAATACCAGTATTCCTGTTTTAGCAATATTTGCAGAGAAGGATGTACAGGTAAATGCGGAAGTGAATAATGAGGCACTGAAAAAAATCGTCCTGGAAGGGGGTAAGGAGAACATCCGACATATCATCGTGCCAGGCCTTAACCACCTTTTTCAGCATAGTGAAACAGGCAGTATATCAGAGTATGGAATACTGGAAGAAACCTTTAGTGAGGAAGTGATGCAGCAGATGGTTGACTATATATTGGCTTTCTAAAAGCCAAAAAAATCGGGCAATCGGTTGAAGAAAACTCAGTAATTGCCAAATTTATTGATGTTTTCATATTAAAATAGGCTGTTTGGTTCAAAAATGATCAGTTTGTTGCCAGAAATGTGACCATTACCTCAGAATAATATGGGCTTAATTTCTTTACTAAATTATAATTCAATAAATTTGGCATAGCAAAAAATCACCAACCTAGACGAGGTGATGGGATTTTTTAGATGATGAACCACTTTATATATCCTATTGTTGATAGGATGTGGTCTTAATAGCTGCGACAATAATAAAAAATAATTTTACCTATTAACCTTAATTACACATGACAAAGATTAAAGTAGGAATTAACGGATTCGGAAGAATTGGACGATTGGTTTTCCGTGCTGCTCAAGAGAGAAATGATATCCAAATTGTAGGTATCAATGACTTGGTAGATGTGGATTATATGGCATATATGCTGAAATATGACTCTACTCACGGGATTTTCAAGGGTGAAGTGGAAGTGAAAGATGGCCAGTTGGTCGTAAACGGTGACACTATCCGTGTGACTGCTGAGCGTAACCCAGCTGACTTGAAGTGGTCTGATATCGGTGCTGAATACATCGTGGAATCTACTGGTCTATTCCTGACTAAAGACAGTGCAAAAGGTCATATCGACGCTGGCGCTAAGAAAGTAATCATGTCTGCACCTTCTAAGGATGACACTCCTATGATCGTAATGGGCGTAAATGAGGCTTCTTATACCTCTGATATGCAGTTCGTATCCAACGCTTCTTGTACTACCAACTGTCTTGCCCCACTTGCCAAAGTGGTGAATGATAACTGGGGTATCGAAGAAGGTCTGATGACTACGGTACACGCTACCACTGCTACACAGAAAACTGTGGATGGTCCTTCTGCGAAAGACTGGAGAGGCGGACGTGGTGCTGGACAAAATATCATCCCTTCCTCTACCGGAGCTGCTAAAGCTGTGGGTAAAGTGATTCCTGAATTGAATGGCAAACTGACTGGTATGGCCTTCCGTGTACCTACTCCAGATGTTTCTGTAGTAGATCTTACCGTAAGACTTAAGAAAGCCGCTACTTATGAGGAAATCTGCGCAAAAATGAAGGAAGCTGCTGATGGCGAATTGAAAGGTATCCTTGGATACACTGAAGATGCCGTAGTTTCTAATGACTTCATCGGTGATCCTAGAACTTCCATCTTTGATGCAGGTGCTGGTATCCAACTTAGCGATAAATTCGTGAAATTGGTGTCTTGGTATGACAACGAGTGGGGTTACTCTAATAAGGTAGTTGACCTTCTTACTTATATTGCAAAAAAAGACTAATTCCTTAGTCTAAACCATATTAAAAACCGATAAGGCAACTTATCGGTTTTTTTTTGCTCCCTAGCCATCATCCAAGGGTGATTAATCCACTTGATTTTGCCGCCTGGCGGCAAATAAAATAATACCATAAAAATGAAATTGGACTTCCTCCTTTATCTTAAGGGTGGATGGATGAGAATAGGGAAGGCAATTAATTAAGATCTAAAACCATATCGAGTTTCTAATTAAACTCCTTTAAATACACTCTTTACGGTCCCCGGTCTAGGTTGGGGGATATAAGTAGGGAATATTGATATAATTTATGTTTTGGATTAGAAAGCATTGTTTACCAGTTAGAACTAATATTATTAGGTATTCCATACGATTTACACGCAGTTAAATCGGAAATCAGGAATATTATACCCCAAATTGGGTATTTTTTTTATTTTTTACATATTAGGTAACTTAATTGAAAACAAGTTTTATATATTTACACCAAATTACATTTTGTAACATGTTAAATATAGAAAAATGCATATCCAAAAATCTTTTTTGTTTTTCGTATTGATTTTTTTGATAGCTTTTAGTTCTTGTATTTCCAATGAAAAAGTAACTTATTTACAGAATAAGTCCGAAGATGAATCATTGGAGGAGGATAAACTTTTGAGTTATCATATCCCTGAATACCGCCTTCAATTCAATGATATCATTGATGTGAAGGTTTTGACAGCTGAGGATTTAGTAAAAAACGGCTTCAATACCACTGATGATTCCAACTCGTCCATGAGGAATAGCATGGGACAGGGTGGGGGAGATATCTACTATATGACCGGCTATACCGTGGACAAGGATGGCACCATTCGTATCCCCATGGCGGGACAGATCAAAGTGCAGGATATGACCTTGGAGGAAGCACGGCTATCTATAGAGGATAAGCTGCGTGATTACGTGACTTCTGAGCTATATGTTCGTGTCAAACTGGGAGGGATCCGCTATACGGCTTTCGGGGAATTCAGAAAGCCAGGAAAGTACGTGGTTTTACAGGATCGTATGACGATTTTTGAGGCGATCGCTAATGCGGGAGATATGACCGTGGTGGCCAAGCGGGATGAGGTGATGCTTATTCGCCAGTATCCGGAAGGCACCAAATTACACAAAATTGACCTGAATGACAGGAGCATCATTCAGTCACCTTATTATTTTATTCAGCCCAATGACCAGATTTATGTGGAGCCTATGAAAGTTCGGGAGTTAGGTACCGGCGAAAATACTGCTCAAACTCTGGCCATGGTTTTTTCGGCAATTACCGCCGTAGCGCTAATTATTAATCTTTCCAATTGACATGAATACTCAGCATTCGAATAACCAACCTGCCCCACCACCCGTTTTTCAGTTTAATCAGGACGCTAGTTTTGATTTCAGATCGGTGTTGGTGAAGTACCTGAGACATTGGCCATGGATCCTGGCATTTACCGCTTTAGGATTAATCATCGCTTTTTTAGTCAATCGATACAGCACCCCCGTTTGGTCGGTGGAGTCCACCGTATTGGTCAAGGATGAAAGTGCAGGCCCAGGCCTCGACCTGTTTGAAAATACCGGGCTGGTAAAAGCTAATAATAATATTGAAAATGAAATCGGTATTCTGAAATCCTATTCCCTCGCAGAGGAAGCAGTGTCCCAGCTAAACCTCAATGTACAGGCTTATTCTGAAGGATTGCTAGGCCCCCTGCGGACCTATGGCGGTCAAACCATGCTCGTAGAGGTGGACTGGAAGCATCCCCAAATGGTCGGAGGGATGTTCAAAGCCATCAAAACCTCCGCAAATACCTTCATGCTGGAGATCGAAAATGATCGCTTTCAGGTGTTTAACCCCGCCGATGCCTTCTATAAAACCCTGGTGCAAACCCTCGACTTTGAGGAAAAGGAATTTAAATTTGGACAGTGGGTGGAAGGCAATAATTATAAATTTAAAGTCAATGACCTGAGCTCTGAGGAAAAGGAGAAATTCTACTTCCAACTACAGGACACTCCTTCCCTGGCCAAGCGATATAAGGAAGACCTGTCTGTTTCTCCTATCAATAAGGAAGCCTCTATTCTAAGTCTCAAGCTGGAGACTCCTGTGCGCCGATTAGGGGAGGACTACCTGAACAAGCTCATGGAGGTGTACCTCCAAAGAGAGCTGAATGAGAAAAACAGAACTTCTGACAATACGGTAAACTTCATTGAGAATCAACTGAGCGGAATTACTGATTCCCTCACCTTCTTCGAAGATCGCCTTGAGCAATATAGAACTCAAAACAAGGTGTTTAACCTAAGCGAGGAGGGAACTCAGATTTTTCAAAGGATGCAAGAGCTGGAAACGGAAAAATCCCAGACGGAGATCAATTTGAATTATTACCAAACCCTACTTAATTACCTGGATAATAATGCCAACCAGGACCTGGTGGTGCCCTCAGTGGTAGGGATAAGTGACCCTATGCTTAACTCTCTAGTGCTGAATCTGGGTGAGTTGCAGGCAGAAAAGGTGCGTCTGGCAGCCAATTACTCTGACCAAACCCCAATCATCCGGGAGGTGACCAATAAAATCACCAATACTAAAAGTGCGCTGAGAGAAAATGTCAGTTCGGCCATCCGTAATACCCAGTCGCTGGTAGGAGAGATCAAAGGAAATATTTACCAGATAGAAAAGCAGATCAATACCCTTCCAGAAACGGAGCGTAGGCTATTAGGCATACAGAGGAAATTTAATATCAACGAGAATATCTACGTGTACCTGCTACAGAAAAGGGCAGAGGCAGAAATCACCCGGGCCTCTAATGCGCCCAAGAATACGGTGCTGGATATGGCGAAGGCCGGAAGCCTTCCTGTAGCACCAAAATCCAAGGTGAATTACCTGCTCGGATTATTATTAGGCTTATTCATTCCGGTAGGTTTTATTTATATCAGAGACTTCTTCAATGTCAATATTGAGGATGTCAAAGAGCTGGAGAAGCTGTCTAAGGTGCCGGTGGTGGCCAAGGTGGGAAGAGCCAAGTATGGTGAGAATACCCCCGTACTTAATAAGCCGAAGTCGCCCGTTACTGAATCTTTCAGGAGTCTTCGGGCCGATATGACCTATCTGAGCCCAAATAAGTCCAAGATGGTGATCCTATTCACTTCCACTATTTCTGGAGAGGGGAAGACTTTCTGCTCTGTTAATACCGCCTCAGCCTTTGCTTTGACGGGTAAGAAAACCCTACTGATGGGTTTGGATTTAAGGAAGCCTAAGATATCTGAGGATTTTGGCTTGAGCAATGATAAGGGCGTGAGTACCTGTCTGAGTTCCGATCGCAGCTGGCGGGAAATGGTAAAAAACAGTGGTAGCGAAAACCTTGATGTATTGCTATCAGGACCCATACCACCCAACCCCGCAGAGATATTACTCCAGGATAAATTTCAGGAAATCATGGCGGAAATCAAGGAGGAATATGATGTGGTGGTGTTGGATTGCCCACCGGTAGGCTTGGTATCAGAGACCAAGGAGCTATTCCGATTTGCAGATATAAGCATGTTCGTCTTCAGGCAGCAGTTCTCACGCAGAGATAGTGTGGAGCTCCTCAATGAGCTAAGCGAAAAAGGAGGAGTGAAGAAGTTATATGGCCTGCTCAATGATATACATATCAATCATCACGGGTATAATTACGGTTACGGCTATGGCTACGGCTACCATGACGATGTAGAACAGCCTTGGTGGAAGCGGATTTTCCAACGCTCATAAAAAATCATATAAGGCCTAATATAAAAGCCCTCCATCGCATAATAGCGGTGGAGGGCTTTGTGGTTTTACAAGGGTATGGTAAGGTGTTTTTTCTTCTTCGCTGCTGGTGAGGCTGGGTGGGGTCTGATACCCCTCTCACTAATGGCTGGGTGGCATATAATAAACCTCATCATTTCACTGAGCCCCTGCGCCTAAAGAGGGTTCTTGATCTTACAGAATGAGATGATGGATCTTCTGCGATCCATTCAAGTCAAAGAAGCTTTCCAATTATAAACTCATTCTGCCAGTACCCATTGATTTCTCCTTCCTTTCAGGTGAAGCTGGGTGGGAGAGCTGACAAACCATCCTATAAGCCCTGACTTTTTATCCTTGGCATTTGGCAATTCCAACTGCTCTGGCTCCAGCATTCTTTGGCTTAGGAGGGGATCTTTTTTGACTTTCTTATAGAATGGTGATTTTTACCATTATTAAGTAGGCTTGGAGGAGGAGGACTTTGACTATCCTCCCCAAAATCACTCATTTTAGCAGGGCTTTAACCAGGATTTGATGCTTTTTTATCGAATTGAAGACCGAAATACTGGAGATTTGAAAATATTCGCTATTTGTTTTAAATCAATAAAATATAGGATTTATCTATTATGTATTATAGCGCAAATAGAAATGGTTAAAATATAATTATTGTAGTGTATTGTATTATTTATATATACATATATTAATTAATGGTATTAAAACAATAAATTGTATTATTTATAATGAAACGAAATATTGGTAGGTACTAAACTAACGTAAAATTGATTTTATATTGATGATTTATAGATATTATGCTTATTTATATAAAAAAAAAATTATTTCATAGAATTATAAGACTTTTAGTGAGGCATTTTATAGTTGGGTATAAGCTCAGATTTGCCATTTTTTCATTGTATAAGGTTCTTTTTGCCACAATTTATTCCGAAATGGCAAATTTTGAATTCCTTTCCATTTGTAATTTATTACTAATAAATTATAATATATGGCTATCTATGTTTTTTAGCCTTCATAATGTGTCATTTGTACCTTTCAATAAGAAAATTTCATTTCAAAACAAGGGGTCGGAATAAATATTTGTTAAAATACCCAATATGGGGTATTTTTTGTGTGAAAAGCATTTTGACCATTTTAAAATACGTTTTTTAATAATAAAAAGAGCATATTTGTATAAGGATCTGAGAGTAATTAACTCTTCTATCTGTTTTTTGTTGGAGGATAATAGTATTTAATACGTGAATTAATATTTTCATCTGTCTCATCTTTTCCTGAAAGTTTCCCCTCCAGAATTTTTAAGAAAACAGCAAAAATGGGACTTACGTGGCGAAGCTGTATTCTTTAGGGAGGTCATTTCCTTCTTTTATAATGATTTGTAGATTTAAGTATCAGAAATCATGCTTTGCATTCAATTATTGGCTATTTATAATAGTGTCTGTTTTGTTTAGTGCTTCGGAGTCCCCAGCAAAAAGCGTTTTTTTAGGTGGATAACGAATGTTGGGGATTCCCGAAGCATTTTTTTAGATTAGACCGCTTTTCTATATGATATCAACCTCTTCCAAAATCTATATTGCCGGCCACCGAGGAATGGTGGGAGCAGCTATCTGGCGCGCCTTAGAGAGCAAGGGTTACCAAAATCTCATAGGTCGCAAAAGTGCTGAACTGGATCTTAGAGACCAGTCCGCCGTAGAAGCCTTCTTTCGGGAGGAACAGCCCGAAATCGTTATTGATGCCGCCGCCCGCGTAGGGGGGATACTCGCCAATAATAACTATCCCTATCAGTTTCTGATGGAAAATATGCAGATTCAGAACAACCTGATCGATGCCTCCCTGAGACATGAGGTCAGCAAGTTTATCTTCCTGGGTTCTTCCTGCATCTATCCTCGTAAGGCCCCACAGCCGCTGAAGGAAGATTGTCTGCTCACTGCCGCTCTGGAGCCGACCAATGAATGGTATGCTATCGCCAAAATCGCCGGCGTGAAAGCCTGCGAAGCGATAAAAAAACAGTTTGGAAGAGATTTTATAAGTTTAATGCCGACCAATCTTTATGGTCCCTTTGATAATTTTGACCTGGAAACTTCCCATGTGCTGCCAGCCATGATCCGGAAGTTTCATGATGCCAAAAAGCAAGGCGATATCCCCGTAAAACTTTGGGGATCCGGAAGCCCATTGCGTGAGTTTTTGCATGTAGATGATATGGCTGATGGCGTAGTATTCGCCATGGAAAATAACCTTCCCGAGCACCTCTATAATGTAGGTACCGGCGAGGACCTTAGCATCCGAATGCTCGCGGAGATCATCCAGCAGGAAGTAGGCCATAAGGGAGAGATCTCCTGGGATGCCTCCAAGCCTGATGGTACACCACGAAAATTAATGGACGTTTCTAAAATGAAATCTGCTGGCTGGAAAGCCAAAATTGACCTCGAATCGGGTATTCAGCAGACCTATCAGTGGTTTCTGAACAACGCCCATCAGATCAAAGAGGTAAAACTCTGATCAGGGAGAACAGCTCCCTTTTTTAGTACGGTCTCCTTGTGTTTTTTATGCTACGGAGCCATATCTATTCCCAACCACGAATACTTATCCCGGTCGATAGACCTAGACCCTAATAAATACTTGAAAATGCCCGGTGGGCGACACACCAATTTTGCCGGGCACTTTTTTTCATTATCCCACACACCAAACTCTATACCTATGAACGATAAGCAAAAAGTAGCGCTCATCACTGGCATCACTGGTCAGGATGGAGCTTATTTGGCCGAACTACTGCTCGAAAAGGGCTATAAGGTGCATGGCATTAAACGTCGGTCTTCACTTTTCAACACCGACCGGATCGATCATCTCTATGAAGATCCTCATACCCAGGATCCGCAGCTCATCCTGCATTTTGGGGATATGACGGACTCCATGAACCTGACTCGTATCATCCAGGAGACACAGCCCGATGAGATCTATAATCTCGCTGCTATGTCTCATGTGAAAGTGTCATTTGACACGCCGGAATATACCGCCAATGCCGATGGTATCGGTACCCTGAGGATATTGGAAGCCATCCGATTCCTGGGACTGGAAAAGAAAACAAGGGTGTACCAAGCGTCCACCTCTGAGCTATATGGGTTGGTGCAGGCTGTGCCACAGACCGAAACCACGCCTTTCTACCCTCGCTCTCCCTATGCCGTAGCGAAAATGTACGCCTATTGGATTACAGTAAATTATCGTGAGGCATACAATATTTTTGCCTGTAATGGCATCCTCTTCAATCACGAATCTCCACTCCGTGGCGAAACCTTCGTGACCCGTAAGATCACCAGAGCAGCATCAAAAATCGCCTTGGGACTGCAGGACTGCCTGTATCTGGGTAACCTGGACTCCAAAAGAGACTGGGGACATGCCAAAGATTATGTGCGGATGATGTGGATGATCCTCCAGGCTGATGAAGCTGAAGACTGGGTTATCGCCACCGGCGTGACCACCACCGTAAGGGAATTTGTTCGCATGGCCTTTAGCTATGTAGGCTTTGACCTGCGATTTGAAGGTGAAGGAGTATATGAGCTTGGTATTCTCGATGGTATCGACCAGGAAAAATACATTCAAGCAACCGGCCAGGTGCCTAATACCCAGCAACTGGAGATGATCGGTAAGCCACTCATCCATGTGGATCCGGCCTATTTCCGTCCTACAGAAGTGGACCTGCTAATCGGTGACGCCACCAAAGCTAGAGAAAAACTAGGCTGGACACCGGACTATGACCTCAATGACCTAGTCTATGATATGATGCAGTCCGACGTAGCCCTCTTCCTCCGTGACCTATACCTCAAAGAAGGCGGCCACAAAATTTTGATTCAAGCAGAGTAGGGGAGATCTGGAATACTTAATAGTCACAATATTTACATATTTTTGTAAAATTGTGACTATTTACATATTTTAAAATGGATTCTAAAAAGATTTTTTCTGGGATAAAATGGGCCACATTACAAACTATTATAGATATAGCTTTTAGGTTTGGAATTAAATTTATCCTTATTAAACTACTTTTACCTGAGCAATTTGGCCTAATAGGCATGTGTTCAATATTTATTGTAATAGCGGGGGCTGCTGGTGAACTGGGAATGTCAGCCGCTTTAATACAGAAGAAGAATGAAAATGAGGTAGTCCCTATGTATTCTACCGCTTTTTGGACTGGTATTATGTGGGGTTGGGTGGTGTTTTTAATAATGGCACTTGTGATAGGACCGTTTGCATCTTATTTTTATAGTGAACCTAAATTAATTTACTTAATACCTGTACTCAGTTTAAGTATACTATTTAGGCCGTTAGGTCTCATACATACCGTGATTCTAACTAGAAAATTAAATTTCAAAAGTTTAGCGAAAATCTCTAATATTTCAGCTATTATAGCTGGATTACTTGCTCTGATTTTAGCATTTTTTGGAGGAGGAGTATGGGCATTGGTTCTAAATATGGCATTAGCTCCTGTAATATCGCTCCCCCTACTATATTTAAATGTAGGATGGAAGCCTAAATGGGAATGGAAAAAAGAATATTTTAATAATATTTTTGGGTTTGGAGCATTTAGCTCAACCACTCAAATCCTCTCAATGATTATGTATAATGTGGATAATCTTGTAATTGGGAAAGTGTTTGGAGCGACTAAACTTGGATATTATACTTTAGCTTTTTCTCTTACAGAGCAAATAAGACAGACCATAAGTGCGGTTTTAAATAAAGTAATGTTTCCTGTATTTGGAAATGTTCAAGATAAAAAAGAAGTAATTAAAGGATATTTTCTGAAAATCATTAAGCTTAATGCCATGGTGATTTTTCCGTATTTAGGATTTTTAATTGTTTTTGCAACAGATGTTGTCAATTTTTTTGGTCCAGAATGGGGGGAAGCAATAATTCCATTGCAAATTCTCGCATTAGCCACTATGGTTCATATCACTGTAAACTCCTTTGCCTCAATTTTGAGGGGAATTGGGCATCCAAAAATTGAAATGAAAATTATTCTATTTACCTCCGTTTTGGTTTTTTTACCATCGCTATTAATTGGGGTATATTATTTTGGTATTATAGGAGCAGCGTCAGCAGTGTTATTCAATAAAATTGCATTGGTAATTTTAGGCTTAGCAACATTAAGAAAATATATTGATGTTTCAATTCATGACGTTTTTAGAGCTGTGTTTTCTACAATTTTTATAGTATTGGGAAGCATGGCGATAGTTTTTTGTTCAAACCTATATTTGCCAGAGTTTTCTACACTATTAAAAATACCTTTGTATTTTACTTTATGTTTTGGAGGAATAATTTATTCAGAAAAATCTATTCTTTTTTCCTTAACTAAACATTTCGCTTAGATTATGACCAAAGTTTTTAAGAATAGTTATTTGATGTATAAGGGGTTTAAGGATAATCGTCTTCCTTTCCTTTTTGTTAAAAACCCCCTATTAAGTAGTTTCTATTACTCATTGTTTTCCAACAAATTTCGAAGAGAGCAACATGCCGTTCTAAAAGGAAAAGTAGATCATTTAAGGCACCTTAAAAAAGAAAAAGCAAACATTTACACATTAATTAGAAATACCCATAGAATAGAAAAGGGTTTATTAATGAGACCTAGACGTGAGGTATTTGCTTTAGACTATATAAAAGAAACTGTTGAAGCTTTTTGTAATATTTGGGATGGTGAAAAGTTTCAAAAAGATGCTCAGTTTAAATGGTTCCATGATGTGTTGTCTGAGTATTTTGTTCATTGTGGTAACCATAGCAAAGTAAAGGGGTATCAAGAAAAATTCCTAGATAAGGTTGAGGGAACATCGCATCATGCCCAGGAGCTAAAGTCAATCCCATACAGTAGAATATTGGATAAGAACTCTCAAGTTTCCTATGAAAACTTTTTTGGATTAACTAGACACAGGAGATCTGTAAGGTGGTTTTTGAATAAGAGTGTTCCGAGAGATTTGATTGACAAAGCTTTACTTGCAGCTGGTCAAGCTCCAAGTGCTTGTAATAGACAGCCATTTGAGTACCGCATTATAGATGATCCAGACCTTCTCGAGAAAGTTAGATCTACTCCAATGGGGGTTAAAGGTTATGAACATGGAATACCTGTAATGGTAGTGGTGATAGGTAATTTGGATGCTTATTTTGATGAACGGGATAGACATTTGATTTATATAGATGCGTCATTAGCTAATATGAATTTTATGTTAGCACTTGAAACTTTAGGATTATCATCTTGTCCAATCAATTGGCCAGATATTGAAGAATTAGAAATTAAAATGGAGCAATACTTAGGTTTACCAAAAACACAGCGTCCAATTATGTGCTTAGCACTTGGCTATCCAGATCCCGATGGATTGGTGGCGTATTCCGAAAAAAGACCTTTAGAAAAATTTAGAAAGTATAATTAAGTGAATGTAAAAGTTATTAAAGTCGACGGAGCTAACACCTTGAATAAAGGTGCGGAGCTCATGTTATGGTCAGTGGTACAGCAGATCAAGAAAAGATCATCTGAAATAAAAATTGTCTATAATACTAATGTTCCTTTTTCGGATAGGCCTAATATTGAAAAGGAAGTTGGAGTAATAAAGAGACCAGCTAGTAAGTATGGTAAAATATTCAATGCCATTCTTTTTAGATTAGGATATAAAGGGACATATTTTTCAAATTTTTATCCTCAAAATGGTATTGATTTAATTCTTGATGCAGGAGGTTTTCAGTTCTCCGATCAATGGGTTTACTCCTCCAAGAAATTAGATAATTGGAAAAATTACTATAAAGCACATAAAGAGAAGGGCGCAAAAATAATCTTACTTCCCCAAGCATTAGGACCATTTAATACAGATAATGGTCGCGCTCAAGCAAAAATAATAATTGACTATTGTGATGTGATAATTGCTCGCGAGGAAAAGTCTAAAAAATATTTGCTCAACTTAGGTGTGGATCCTAAAAAGGTGTGGTGCTATCCGGATTTTACTTGCATTACTGATGGGATTGTAAAACAGGAGTATAGCCGATTTAATAATAAAGTGTGCATTATTCCAAATAAAAAAATGAATACTCATCATAAATCTAATGGTAATTCTTATGAAGAGTTTTTGTTAAATATTATCAATATTCTGATAGCAGAAGGAGAAGAACCGTTCTTCTTGAATCATGAAGGCAAGGGAGATTTAGAGTTATGTAATAAATTGAATTCAAAATTCGGTAATAAATTTGAAATTGTTAATGGGCAGAACGCTCTTGAAACTAAAGGTGTGATAGGAAGTTCTAAGTTTACAATTTCATCTAGATTTCATGGAGTGGCAAGTGCACTTAGTCAAGGAATTCCTTGTTTATCTACCAGCTGGAATCATAAATATGAGATGCTATTTTTAGAGTACGGCATAACTGATGGCGTATTGAATATGGATCTTCCCAAAGAGGAGATTTCTAAAAGAATAAAGCAAGAACTGTCTTTAGTTCAAAGCTCTAAGAAAAGTTTACTTCATTATAAAAAGCATCAATCTCAAAAAATTGAAGATATGTGGGGTAAAATTTGGCAAATAAGTGAGGTTTCTAAATGACAAGTGCAATCGTCGTCGTAGGATTTAATAGGCCTAAGTCATTATCAAGGTTACTTAATTCCCTAAGTCTGGCAGAATATTCGAGCGATAATATCCCTTTAATCGTTTCAATTGATCATACAGATACTGAATCAAATGCAGAAGTAATTGAGATTGCTAAATCATTTGAATGGGAGTATGGGATTAAAAAAGTGGTTCAGCATACTTCTAACTTAGGTTTGGAAAAACATATATTAGAATGTGGACATTTAACCAAAGAATATGGCAGTATTATTTTATTAGAAGATGACCTTATCGTATCGCCTCAATTCTATAATTATGCCGTTCAAGGGATCAAGTTTTATGATAATAAGACAGATATAGCCGGACTTTCTTTGTATGCTTACGAATTTGAGGAATTAGGCTGGTACAGATTTTATCCAAAACAAAGTGGGACAAACACTTATTTTATGCAATGGGCTTCATCTTGGGGGCAAGCTTGGAGCCATGAGCAGTGGACTGGGTTCATGGACTGGTATAAAGATTTCTCAGATTTTGAAGGTATAAATATTCCAAGCCAAGTAAAAGGTTGGAAAAACTCCTGGAAAAAATATTTCATAGCTTATTTAGCTGATCAAAATAAATACTTTGCTTTTCCTTACCAATCCTATACCTCAATGATGGATGGATTAGGAACCCATCATACTGCTGATTCCCGTAATAATAATGTCTCTCTGGTAGGTAAAAGTCATGGCAATTATCCATTAGCATTTACTAATTTCCCCAATGATGAACTATATTATGACAGTTTTTTTCAACCTCGAAATAAACAATATTATATAAAAGAAATTGGTGAATCAGTTACTATTGAATTTGACTTATTTGGAACAAAGAAAGCAGAGAACATGAGGGCTGATTATGTTTTTTCCTGCAAACCTTCAAACAATCCTATAAAATCATATTCTAATAAGCTAATCCCTTATGAGTATAATCTGGAGATGGATATCGAAGGGGATGTTTACTGTCTTTCGAAGAGAGGTGAGATAAAAGCAGATTTTACAAAAGTATCTTTTGGTAGGTTTCTATATCAGGCTCGAAAAGTATTTGCAATCAAAGAAATGGCCTATACAATTTATTTTAGAACTTTGAATAAATTCTTGAATCGTGGGTAAACGAATTTTAGTTTTTGATCCTCAAATTACGGGGCATCATTCTGAATACTTAGACCATATCATTTCATATCTTTTAGAAGATACTTCAGGAGATGAATATTACTTTATAGTGCATCCATCTATTGAGGAAAAGCTGCCAGGATTAATTAAAGTGGCAAACCTAAAAACACATCTTCATTTCGAGTATTTATCAACAGGTCAGGATCAGGAATTAGCAGGGAAGGGCTTAATTCGCAGGTCGTTTCTGGAGCATAAAATGCTTGAGCATTATGCTAGGGAATTTAAAATTGATCATGCTATCTTATTATATCTTAATACTTTACAAATAGCACTGCCTTTTAGGAAAAGAGCTTATACTGTAAGTGGAATTTTATTTTTTCAGTATTATCGCATGACCAAAACTACCATGCTTCAAAAACTAAAATATTTTAGGAAGGAACTTACCATGAAATGGTTGGTAGGAAGTAGAGGATTGCAATCGATATATGTGTTAAATGATCAGGAATCGGTTGACTATTTTAATAGCAGGTTTAATACCAAGGCTTTTAAACTTCTGGATGATCCTATACCTGATCTAGTTCCATTAAAAGACTTTGATATTAGGAGCCATTATTCCATTCCGTCTTCCAATAAAATTTTATTACATATAGGATCATTAGGAAGTAGAAAAGGGACCTATGAAATCTTGGAAACGGTAGAACATTTAAGAAAGGCCAGTTCTTATGGATTTACATTTTTATTTGTAGGGAAGTTTTCTAATGAACAGGAACGAAATGAATTTAGCAATAAGCTCGATGAAACGGAATCTTCACCTTCACTTCAAGTAATTTGGGAGGAGGATTTTGTATCTAACAATAAGATGAAAAGCTTATTTGATCAATGTGATATGGTTTTAACCCCATATAAATTTACGGAAGGGAGCAGTGGAATCATCGGGCATGCTGCCAAGGCCAAAAAGCCAATAATCGTTCCTAATAGAAGTTTACTTTTTGAAATTGGAAATAAATACGGGATTTCGGTTCCAGTGGAATCTATCACATATAAAGACCTTACAAACTGTATTACAAATTTTTTTTCAAAAATGAATCATTCTAAAAATATTGGTGATTTAACATATCCTAATACAGAGTCATTTTCTAAATTACTTTTAGGTGGTAAATGTGCCAAATAGTATGGGAATCTATATTAATTCTATTAGGATTAACACTTCTACCACTTTATTCCATTTTGCAATAGTACTGTTATTAGTGGGATATCCCATTAGTGCATGTTTATCAATAATACTGAATTTACCTTCTTCAATAATAAATATTTTATATCGTTTTTTGTGTTTAATTCTGATAGTTTTGGCTGGGATTTCAAATCTAAGAAATTTTAAAACCTGTGGCTATTATAAATTATTTGTAGTATTCTGGGTTATATATTTTTTTAGATTATTTCATGATTTATTATATGAAAATATTTCTGTAGGTCCCTTTGGGTCATTTCACATATTTGGATATGCTATTGGAAATTGCTTGATTCCATTTTTGCTTATTGCAAACAATGGATGGAAGTTAAATATTGAACTTTTTAAAAAGCTCTTTTTTTTCACATTATTATTCTCTAATGTGTTGATAATAATAGGGATTTATATTCAGTTTGGAGGATTATCTTTATCGATGCTATCTGATAGAGTATCTATTACAGAAGGTGATGGATCTAGTGAGTTAGTTTTAAATACTATATTAATTTCTTTCTATGGAGCAATTTTACTATTAATATCCCTTAATGAGTTTTTAAAAAGAAAAGATTATGTTAGATATACTATTCCTTTTTTATTGGGTGCATCTAATCTTTTAATAGGAGCAGCTAGAGGTCCACTGTTAGGGGCCTTGCTAATAGTGTTTTTTCTAATAATAAATAATATTAGAATTTTAAATAAAAAAGCAATTTTTTTGTCTTATGGAGCCGCATTTATTTTTATAGGCTTTATCTTTTCAAGTTATTCTTATGATTTGAATATCGAGAGTATTGATAGGATTAGTACCCTATTCGACAGTGATCAATCAGGAAATAATTTTAAAAATGAGGCCAGGCCTCATGAATGGAATAGTTCATGGGAACAATTTTTAAATAATCCATTTATTGGAGATAAAATTTTGAATGATTACGATAATTATTATCCACATAATATTTATTTGGAAGTTTTATTGTCAACTGGAGTTTTAGGCGGATTTTTTTTCTTTATACCATTTCTAAAATCATTGATTTTCAATTTTAGATTACAAGATGACTTCTTGAAAATAGTTTTTTTAGTTAATGTTATATTTGGGATAACTACAGGTAGCTTGTATTTAAATGTGGGTTTTTGGGTTTCATTGGCATTAATTATACATTTATTTGATGGAAAGAATGAATCTTTGTCTAGTATATAATTTTGCTCAACATTATAGATTGGGTGTTTTCAAAAAAATGGAATTGGAACTTGATTCTGACTTCTATTTTGGTAATGCCTCTGATGATATTGTAAAGTTAGATTATAATGAACTAAGGAATTTTAAAGGAGAATTGATAAATATCCCAATTGCTCCGCCGATATATTGGCAAAAAGGTATTTTATCTATTGATAATAAATATTCACATTATATACTTTTGGGTGAGTATTACTGCTTAAGCACTTGGGTATTTACCATCCTACGTAAATTGCAGAATAAGAAAATTTATTTCTGGACTCATGGTTGGTATGGAAATGAATCTTCTTTAAAAAAGGTGGTAAAAAAGCTCTTTTTTAATTTGGCTGATGGTATTTTACTCTATGGGAACCATGCCAAAGAATTAATGATTAAAGAGGGGTTTGAGCCCAAAAAATTGCATGTCATTTATAATTCCCTTGATTATAATAAGCAGTTTTCAATTCGGCAAAGCCTGAATTCATCCCCATTGTTTGAGGATCGTTTTGGTAATAATAATAAAGTCATTCTATTTATCGGAAGATTGACTAAAGTTAAACGATTGGATCAATTGATAGAATTAATTTCTAATTGCAAAAAGGCGTTTGAAAGAAATCTTAACCTTGTGATAGTGGGCACCGGTGTCGAGGAACACAGCTTGCAAACGCTGGTGGAGGAGAAGGGGTTAAATGATCAAGTATGGTTTTATGGGGAATCTTATAATGAGGAGTTAAATGCCCAACTGATTTATAATGCTGATATATGTGTTTCACCTGGAAATGTCGGATTAACCGCTATGCATTCTCTTATGTATGGAACGCCAGTAATAACCCATAATGATTATAAAAACCAAATGCCTGAATTTGAGGCAATCGAATCAGGTATTACAGGAGACTTTTTCCAAAAGGACAATATTGAAGATTTGACAAACGTAATTTTGAATTGGATAGATGACAATGAGAATCGATTTGTAGTTAGGGAGAGATGTTATAATATTATGGATAGGATTTACAATCCTGATTTCCAAGTCAAAATTCTTAAATCACTATTATATAATGAAACAATTCCTAAGGAGGACTTACCGAAATGTGCGGATGTCCATTTTGAGAAAAATTAAGGGGCTAAAATATGTTCATAATACAGCATATTTTGGATCGAATGTATCTCTTTCAAAAGATTTGGTTTCGGGAAGGTATAGTTTTATTGGAAACGATAGCATAATTTATCCGAAGGTTGAAATTGGCGATTTTAGCATGTTAGCGAACAATGTATCCATTATTGGCGGTGATCATTTATACCAAAGAGCAGGGATTCCTATAATTTTTTCAGGTAGGGCTGAATTAAAATCAACACGAATAGGAAAGGATGTATGGGTTGGTGCTTTTGTAAAAATAGTAACGGGGGTTACTATAGGTGATGGAGCCATTATTGCAATGGGGGCGGTTGTGACAAAAGATGTTGAGCCTTATTCAGTTTATGGAGGTGTTCCAGCTAAGAAAATAAAATCTAGATTTACTACTGTAGAAGAGCAAGATACTCATAAAAAGGTGATTTTGGACGATCAACACACTAAGAAATTTGGTTTTGATGATTTATGTAAGGCTTTATAGCATATATTTACCCATGTTAAAAGGGATGGTAGTAAATGTTTTGTAGAATTATACTCTTGGGTACTTGGTAAAGGTGATAAGCCTGATTTTGTTTATTTAGATTAACTGATGAAAACTCGTTTAGACCTATATTCTAATACAGCCTATAAGCCAGGAAATAAGGTGAAATTGATCGTATGGTATTTAATCAATCGCCTTTTTTTTAATACTAGTTTTCCTTATCCCAATAGTTTTAAAGCTAAATTATTGAAGTGGTTTGGTTCATCTGTGGGTACTGGGGTGATTTTCAAGCCACACGTAAATATTAAATATCCTTGGTTCCTGACAATAGGAAATCATGTTTGGATAGGAGAGAAAGTTTGGATTGATAACTTGGCTCAAGTAAATATAGATGATCACGTATGTATTTCTCAGCAAGCCATGCTATTATGTGGCAACCATAATTACAAAAAAGACACTTTTGATTTAATGCTGGGGGAGATTAATATCCAGGAAGGGGCTTGGATCGGTGCCAAGTCGATTGTATGCCCTGGAGTTACAATTCATTCTCATGCGATTTTAACGGTTGGTTCTGTTGCTACGAGTTCACTTGATCCTAATACTATTTATCAAGGTAACCCAGCAAAAATAGTGAGAGAGCGTCATTCAAGTAATCAGCTTGCCTATAATTAAAAGTAATACTAGAATACTATTTTAATCCTTCACCTTCCTTTAATTCCGTTATTCCTTGCCGTTTTGGTTTGATAAATTTGTGATTGCCTTGATGAACCCGTTATGTTGGGCGATCATGGTTTTGCTGTTGAGCATAGGGTTTAGAAATCGCCTGGTGAAGAATAGGCTGTGTTGGCTTGCATTGGGGATTTTGGTGTTTTTTACGAATCCATTTATGTCCATGCAGGTGGCCAAAGTCTGGGAAGAGGGCCTGCAGCAGGTGGATGAGGTACAGGTGAATGGGCGGCCGATTGTTGTGCTTGGCGGGATGGCCGAGTCACTGCCGGAGTTGGATCGACCAGTGTTTTTTAAGGCGGGAGATCGATTGATGGGGGCTATGAAATTAATGAAAGCCTCCGGAAATAGCACATTAGTACTCAGTGGTGGTTCCCTGTATGGGCCGGCCATCGCTTCAGAGTCCAGACATATTAAAGCATTTTTGACCAATTTAGGTTTGTTTCCTGAGCGCATAGTGACGGAGCCACAGTCAACGAATACCGCACAGAATGCCCGTTATTGCAGCGATATTTTTCAGCAAAATAACTGGGCCAAAGATATCATCCTGGTGAGTTCGGGCTATCATCTGCACCGGGCCAGGATGTGTTTCGAAAAGCAAGGGTTTCGGGTAGAAACCTTCGCTACGGATCCTCTGGAGAGCCGGAGTCCAAAGCCACTGATTTATGCATTTATCCCAAGCATGCAGAGTTTGCAGACCTGGGAGACCTTGCTGAAGGAGTGGTTGGGTCTCCTCTACTACAGGCTAAAGGGGGAGATTTAACGTTTTGCCCAAAATACGCCTTATATTCTTTTACTTATTATTTGGCGATCTCAGGGTGTACTATTTGATCTAACACATTTTTACCACACACACACCATGAAAGTATCTTTAATAACTGCCTGCTATAATTCAGCAGCGACTCTTCAAGATACCATCGACAGCGTGACACGTCAGCTGTATGATGATATCGAGTACATTATCGTGGACGGTGGTTCCACGGACGGCACACTAGACATCATCCGCGCCAATGAAGGGCGGGTGGATCAGTGGATTTCAGAACCAGATAACGGCCTATACGATGCCATGAATAAGGGGATAAGGCTCGCCACTGGCGATATCGTGGGGATCATCAATTCGGATGATTTTTATCATCGTGACGATGCCATCTCCAAGGTGGTGGAATGCTTCCATACCTCAGGTAAGGATAGCGTCTATGCTGATGTGCGCTTTGTATCTCCAGAAAATCTGGAGAAGACGGTACGGTATTATTCTTCTAAGAAATTTCACCATAACCTCTTCAAAAAAGGAGTGATGCCCGCTCATCCGACTTTCTTCACTTACCATAAGTTCTTTGAGGAATTTGGGTATTATAGGACGGATTATCGCATAGCGGCCGATTTTGAATTGCTCCTGCGTTTTCTCTATAAAAACCACCTTAGCTATGAATACCTGCCTTTGGATATTCTGAAGATGCGCACCGGTGGCGTGAGTACCCAATACCTGAAGAATAACTGGACGATCAATCAGGAGAATCTCCGTGCCTGCCGTCATAATGGTGTATATACCAATTATTTACATCTCTATAGCCGGTATTTTAATAAGGTATTGGAGTTTGTACCGGCTATGTGGTAAGCAATTTATTTATTCATTATTCTAAGGGATAATTCTTAGAAATACTTGGTAATTCACTTGGCTAATTGTATTTTTAATTGAATTTTTGAGGATATTTTTCCTTTTAGAAGAGCGATTAAATATAAAAGGCATAATTCCGTAAATTAATGTTTTCAAAAGCTATTTTGGCGTATAATTTTATTGATAATCCACTAGGATTTGGAAATAAACTAAGGCGTAGTTTGAGCATGGAAGCGGTTGATTTACTGGGGTTTTAGTGAAGAATGAGGAGGGCCTTTGAAGCAGGTATTTTATTCCCTAATTACTTAAAGAACAACACAAACCTTTTTTATAACATCAAAACCAATAAAGTATGAAAATGAACCAAAGTTTACGGCGAGGGCTCACGGGCCTATGCTTCTTGCTGGTGGTATTATTCCTCAGCAATTGTAGCAACAAAGACGAAGAGACCTTAGACCCTTACCAATTTCAGGAAGAGGAGTTTGAGGCGGTACCGGATTTACCGGATGTTGAAGATCCAGATCCAGTGATTATAGAGCCTGAGCTCGGCGAAGTAGTGACCTCTCCATCCACCACTTCGGTATTGGATGATCTGATCAATGCGGGTAGCGAGGGTGATATCAATGCAGGCACTAAAGGTAGCCTAGACGATATCCTTGATTATTCTAATGGCTTCTCTGCTGAAATCAGAGAAAGTGCTAAGACCTTGGATGAAGCGACCATCGATGCGATTCTTGATCCTTCTAAGCCACTTACTGGCATATATAAGGAACTTCAGGATCACCTGGCCTCTGCTCCAGGAAGTATCATTGCGCTTTTGCCTAAGGTAAATTATTCTGAGGATTATAGCTTCTTAGATAAGGATATCCAACTTCCAAGTGCTGAGCTAAACAAGGAATTCCCTTCTGAAAGTACCGTAAAGCGTGATTATGCAGCAGAATTTGGCCCATGCCAAGGAGCAGCGATCAAAGCTTACGATAAGAAAGTGGAAAACCTAATGAAGCAGCGTGACGAGGCAGTCGCTAAAGCGCAGAAGAATTATGAGCGCAGAGTAGAGGATGCTGAGGATCGTTATGATTCACGTATGGCTAAGCTGGATAAAGAGCGTAAAGAGAGAATTGCCACTTTGAAGATCACTGTATTGGCGCTGAATGGCGTAGCAGATCAGATCGGTAAGTTCAGCCCAGAGCTGGGTGCAGTATTGAAGTATTTTACCATCATCTATGCCGTGTATGGCAGACAGCAGATCGACCTTTGGTATGAGCGCAGTGAAGCGATGCTGAAAGTGGCCCTTCTTCAGGAGAAACTTGATGCTATCGAAGCACGTGACGAGTGTATCTATGAAATTCAAATGGAATTCGAGAAATGTGTATTTGCTGCAGACAAAGTGTTGAAAAAGGCTTTGGCAGCTTGTCATAATCAGGGCTCAGGAAGCTGATCCCTAACACCAAGGTAGTTAATCCGAATGCCTGCATTTGAGCTGGACTGCTGCATACCGTGCACAGGATAGCGTATCTGAGGGCTGATCCGGAGTAAAAGATGTTTTGATGTACATTTTTTTGTTGCAGTGTACTTTCCCGGGGAGACGAAAGTTTTCCCCGGGAAAGCACCGCAACTTACCTCATCAGGGCTTACTACCTTATTTTTTTCCATCTCCATCACCTTTTATGACCTTCATTTTCTGCTATTTCCATAGGGAAAGGCACAGATAAACCAACAGGTTATAAGGCTGAGATAATTACAAATCATGCAAAAAGTTGTGATTACCCTAATGAATAAAAAAAACTACACTCCAATACTAAAATTCATCCAGGGATGATCTATGCTGAATTTTTATACCCATTTATCCTAGTAGCCTCCCCGAGAAGGGCTGAGCTAGGGAATGAAAATCCTTCTTCTGAAGGATGATCTGTCATCAGAATACTAACTATCATCCAAGACATTAAGTGAGCATTGCAATTTCATTTTTGAATTTTTACTGCCAAACCTTTAATTTTTAATGATTTCGATTCGAAAAATATATTACTGCCTCCTGCTCGGCGTACCATTATTGCTGGGCATAGGCAGTGAAAAGGCTAAGGCACAGGTGAATTTTTTGGGAAAGCCGGGCTACATGACGAGTCCCTCCGCTTCCTGGAACGAGGAGAAGCGACTGGGGCTGTCCTTTGGGTATATTCCACGGGTGTACTCTAAGGATATCAATCCAGGAGCCAATACCCCCATATCGCTCAATACGCTAAACTTCTATAATGTGCGGGCGGGGCTCACACGATTTATGGAGGTGAATTTTACTGTAACCTACCGTCCGAGCCTGAGGGATAGGATTGGGATAGGGGATCGGCAGGTAGATTTTCGGTTTCGGCTGAAGGAGGAGAATAAATATTGGCCTTCGATCGTGCTGGCCATCACACCTCCAGGATCTAATGCTCCCTTTATGTCGCAAGATTATTTGGTCCTGACCAAGAATATAGCCCTGAAAAGCTGGATGCTGCAGTTCACCGCTGGCTATGGTTCTCCCTATATGATCAAGAAGAATCGTACAGGGGATGGTCCAAAATATAGCTTTGCCAAGAAAGATTCCTTCTTCGGGGTGGATTATCTGGTAGGGCCGTTTGGGGGGATGTCTGTGAAGCCATTGGACTGGGCAGGACTTATGGTCGAGTACAATACCAATACGATTAATGCAGGGGTTTTTGTAGATATTCAGGATTGGCTCAGCGTCAATGCCTATACCTTTGAGGGTAAGAAGCTGGCATTTAATATCGCCATGCAGTTTTCATTAGATTTCAAACCTAAAGAGCTGAGGGCATATGAGAGGAAGCATTAGAGTGATGATCGCTTCCAGTTTCCTGCTGTTGGCTTTGGGAGGAAGGGTTTTTGGACAGGAGCAGGTGTCCCTGGCAGACTTAGAGAAGGCGCTTTACCATCAGGGATTTGAGCAGGTTCATATTCGGGAACGGGGGGACAGTCTCCAGGTGTTTTTTGAGCATAGGGAATTCCGGAATCCCATACATAGCATGGAGTATGCCAGTCGGATTTTGGAGCAATATAGTCCTGCGGGGCTGTCTTATGTGCCATTATATCATAATCAGCCCATGGGAGAGTATGCCGCCGACCGGTCCTGGACTGCGGAGCTGACTCGGGAGGATTACCGCTATTTCAAGGCCAATAATAAGTTTTCGGATTACCGGTTCCACATTCGTCTGGTGCCCAGTATAGCGGCTAATTTTGGCTATTATGATAAGCCCGTACGGGCAAAGACGAGTTTGATTTTAGATACACGATGGTACTTCATGGAGGGGATCAGCTTGCAGTCTGGTTTATTGATTCCGATCCAGAATTCCCTAGATGCTCAGGACCTCCAGCCACGCCTGGCGCCCAGTCAGCTGTCCATTTTTCGACATTTAGCCCGCAGCCATTATGCCTTTTTGAGCTTAGGTACCTTCTTTAATAATAGGTATGGCGGGGATCTCCAGTATCGGTTTGCTCCGATAAATGGTCGCTGGAGCTTTGGCGCAGAGCTGGCACTTACGGGCTATTATCATATTCAGGATGGGAAGTTCTATACTGAGGTGATGGATGACCTTATGCTTACGGCAGATGTGGAATACCGCACGCCTATAGAGGATGTGTCCCTGAAGCTTACGGCCGGGCAGTTTTTGTATGAGGATATCGGGGCCAGACTGGATATGATCAAGCAGTTTGGGAATGTAGATATCGGCTTATTTGGATCAGTGTCCAAGGCAGGCACGAATATAGGGTTCCAATTTGCCTTCCCATTATGGCCGGGTAAGATCCTTCGGGGCAGGAAAGTAGAGCTACGTACCACGGAGGAGTTCCGTTGGGAGTACAGTTATAATAATGAAGATCTGGTAAATCAGTCTTTTCGCACCGGCATGCCACGACTTTCTGACATTACAAGACAATACAATGGCCACTTTATTCGTGGTAAATAACCCAGACGGGGTGTTTGGGATTTTTGCAGACAGGGAAGCTGTCTGAATCAAGTAAACTAGTATATTTTACTTTGCTATATATATACGTCCACTAGCTTTTAACCTACTATTTCGTATGCAAGTCATCATTGTTTTAGCACTTACCATTGTTTCAGGACTATTGCTTATCCCATTAGTCATTCGAGTGATCAAGAAGAATAATATTATGGACCTGCCTGGAGGCAGGAAGATTCATAAGCAGTCGGTCCCCTCGATGGGGGGATTGGGAATTATGTTGGCTTTTGCGGCGGGTGCGGCTTATATCCTCCAGGGGGAGAGTCTGCACAGTCATTATGCCATTATGGTGGCCCTGGGATTGCTGACACTTATCGGTTTTTGGGATGATAAGATGGATATGTCGGCCATGCACAAGTTGATTGGGCAGCTGAGTGCCTTCTCCATTTTAGTGATCCTCGGAGATATTCGGATACACAGTTTCTTCGGTTTACTGGGGATATACGAATTGCCGCTGATCTTCAGTTACGCCCTATCGATATTCATGTTCGTCGGGCTGACGAATGCCTATAATTTGATAGATGGCTTGGATGGCCTTGCGGGCACTTTGGGTCTGATCTCTTGCAATTTCCTTGGGGTATGGTTTCTTTATGCTGGCTATAAGGTGGAAGGCTTGCTATGCCTGGCGATGTTTGGAGGGATTTTAGCCTTTTTAGTGTATAATTGGCATCCGGCAAAGATCTTCATGGGAGATACAGGCTCGCTGCCCATAGGCTGTTTTATTACCACGCTTACCATTATATTTATCAATGCCAATGGAGCCTTGCCCATAGAAAGTACATATAAATTCCATGCGCCGATAGCCTCAGGATTATCCTTGATGATCGTGTGTACTTATGATACCTTGCGGGTATTTATCAGAAGAATTCGGAGAGGTAAATCTCCTTTTTCGCCTGACAAATCACATATCCACCATTTCCTCATGCGAATGGGACATGATCATGATCAGGTGGCAATGCTATTAGGAGGAGTGAAGTTATTGTTTCTGGGTTTGGTGATTGCTTGCAGCAATATGTCTGACCATATTATGCTGCCGACCATCTTTGTGCTAGCCATCGCATCCGGTGGCCTGATCAATGTGGTGACCTTACGCAAGGTACGCGCCAAGGTCCGCAAGACTCCCCCGATCTCCCAGCGTATGTCTCTCCAGCTTAGCACTGAAGACCCACGGTCAAGAGGTGAAAATTGGGAGAAAGAAGCTATTTTGGAACGTTAATAAGAATTGAAGAAACTCCTTCTTTAAGATTTTCAGTGCTTTTTAGCCTCCTTTAGGGGCTTGGGGGTAGATGAGAATTAAATATCACCCCACCTAGGTTGATTACGATTTACCTAGGGTTGGTTTAATTTTGCCCTTTAGGGGCTTGGGGTTAGGCATCAATAATTATAACGACAAAAGGCAAGAGCTTATGCTCTTGCCTTTTGTCGTTTACTGTGTTGGGAATGAAAATTAATCCATTACAATTTTATAACTCGGATCATCATCAGCATAGTTGATATTGACTATCTTTTCGGCTTTTTCTAGTAGGTTCTTGGAGCTGGTACTCAGGTGACGGATATAAACGGTCTTACCCGCCTTATTATACCTCTCGGTCACCTTATGTACCGCATCAATGCCCGAATGATCCACGATTCTGCTTTCTGCAAAATCAATAATGATCTCATCAGGGTCGTTGAGCGGATCAAACTTCTCACCAAAGGTCAAGGCACTAGCAAAGAATAAGGGACCATAAATCTCATAGTGCTTCACACCATTGCCATCCATCGTTTTTCTTGCTCGGATCATTTTAGAATTTTCCCAGGCAAAAACCAGTGCTGCGATGATCACACCTACTAATACCGCCAGGGCTAGATTGTGCAGGAATACTGTCACTAGAGTCACCACGATCATCACAAGGACATCCGATACCGGTACTTTCTTGAAGATCTTCAGTGAGGCCCACTCAAATGTGCCTATGGCTACCATAAACATCAAGCCTACCAAAGCCGCCATAGGGATCATCTCAATATACGATGAGAAGAAAAGGATAAACGTCAATAAGCCGCAGGCAGCGACGATACCAGAAATACGATTACGGCCGCCAGCATTTACATTGATGAGGGACTGACCGATCATGGCACACCCACCCATGCCTCCAAAGAAGCCTGTAGTGACATTGGCCACACCCTGAGCGATACATTCCTTATTGCCATTGCCACGGGTCTCAGTGATCTCATCCACCAAGGTCAGCGTAAGTAAGCTCTCTATCAGTCCTACGCCAGCCATAATGCCAGAATAAGGTAATATGATCATGAAGGTCTCCCAGGTCAATGGAACCATAGGAATATGGAACTCAGGAAGCCCACCAGAGATCGAAGCCATATCACCTACGGTCTTCGTATCGATATTGCCAAAAATTACTATTCCAGAAATCACCAATATCGCTGCCAGGGCAGAGGGAATTACTTTGGTAAGTTTAGGGAGGTATTTGATGATGGCCATCGTCAATAGCACCAGACCAAGCATAATATATAAAGGAGGGCCCGTGATCCAATCATACTGTCCTGGGCTGGTTTCGATCTGGAATTGTCCAAATTGTGAGGTGAATATGATCACCGCAAGGCCATTGACAAAACCAAACATAACAGGATGGGGTACCAATCGAATGAGTTTCCCCAGTTTAAGCACTCCCACCAAAACCTGAATAATGCCCATAAGGACTACCGCGGCAAAGAGGTACTCTACCCCTTGCTGCACGACTAAGGCTACCACCACCACGGCAATGGCGCCAGTAGCTCCAGAGATCATGCCCGGACGACCACCCAATATGGCGGTGATCAAACCAATGAAAAATGCGCTGTAAAGCCCAATCAACGGGGATACCTGCGCGATAAGTGAAAAGGCCACTGCTTCAGGAACCAATGCCAATGCTACCGTAAGGCCTGAGAGCACCTCGTCTTTTAGGCTGGACTGCGTTGGTCGAAATAGATTAAAGAACATCTGTGTCATGTCTTTCAGAAATTGTATTAATAGTTAGAATGATCGATTTTATACTTTACTTGAGCTATTCATCAATGGCTATAGAAACATAGCTATATCTTATTAACCCAAATGCAAAGGTAGGGCTTTTATTAGCAAAATATTATTTTGTTTAATAAAGTATTTATGAACAGGGGATTATTGGGGATTCCACTATTAGAGAATCACCAGGATTGGCGGGGTTTGCGGAATCTGCAACAAAGATATGTTTTCGTTAAAAAATATTCAAGCCTATGGATTAAATAATGCACTTTCCTAATTAATAAGGAGAGGTGGAAAACCGGAATATTATAGAAGATCATTGTTCTAAGGCCTCTTCTAATCGGAATGATTTATCGGGATCCGGAAGAATTTCGAATTTTATTTAAAGAATACCATAACGACAAAGGCCATGATATAACCACCTAAAAGGCTAAGGAATAGGGGCTCCGAAAGCCTAAGCTTCTTATACTCGGGGGTATTAGTCGTATAGGTTTTATAACCTAATTTGCGGAGGTACTTTTCGGGATAAAACGAAAGTAAACACAGACCATACGCAAGGGTGAGTAGAACTAGGGTGAAGGCGGTATCCATAGCTGGTTTTAATTTTGGCTAAAATTAATTTACTTTTACCAATTACCCTATTATTTCCCTAGAAAATTAAGTCAATATTACCAAAATATTAACTGGTGTTAATATGCCCTTTATTTGCAAAGGTTTATAACTTCCTCACAGAATCCCTGATAATCAGGTCGGCATCTAAGACTACCTTGATATTGGGGCTGCTGGAGCCATTATTTATCTTGTCGAGAAGTAATTCGGTAGCTTTCACACCCAATTCGAAGCCGGGCTGATGCACTGTGGATAAGGTGGGGCGTATGATCTCCCCAAGTTGCCAATTACTAAAGCCAATAACGCCTACTTCCTCAGGTACCTTAATGTTCTTTTCTCTCAGATATTCCATAACTCCCAATGCCACCAGGTCGGTCACACAGAAGATGGCATCCGGAGGCTCGGGCAAGTTCATCATTTCCCTGGCGTAAGTATATCCTTCTTTTTCAGTCTGCAGATCACAGATTCTAATATAGTCTTCCTTGATGGGTAGTTTATGCTGCTCCATTGCTTCGGCGTAGCCTCTGTGGCGTTCGTTGGAGTGCTGGACGATCAGCCGTCCTCTGAGGTGAGCGACCTTCTGGTAGCCTTGACCAATGAGGTAATCCACCGCCTGATAGGCACCACTATAATCATTTACCACTACCTTGGGGGTGTCAAAACCCTCAATGATCTTATCCACCTGAACCACGGGGATTTCTGCATCTAAGAACTCCTTGAGATGACTATAATCTTCTGTTTCATTGGAAAGGGAGATGATCACTCCATCCACCCGGCTGTTGAGCAGGGCCTGAGCGACCTTTTTCTCATCGCTTAGCTTCTCGTTTGATTGGCAGATCAACACATTATATCCCTTATCATTGGCCTCCTGCAGGACGCCACTGATGATCGTGGAGAAAAACTGGTGCACCAACTCAGGGATGACCAAGCCAATATTAAAAGTCTTACTTTTCCTGAAATTTACCGCTAGCAGATTAGGGACATAATGATGCTCCTTTGCATAATCCTTTACCAATTTGATAGTTTCATCACTGATATCCGGGTGGGATTTAAGTGCGCGTGACACGGTGCTCACCGCCAAACCAAGTTCTCTGGCAATATCCTTAAGGGTAAGTTGATGCTTTTCGGCCATAAATGTCTTAGAGGGGTAATTATAAATGAAAGCATGAACATACGGAAACCCCCTAATATGGGCAATATTTTTGTCAAATTATTTAGACCTTGTTTAAATTAGCCCATCGGAACTGATTGCACAATCGGTTGCGGAGAATTGGGGCTTGCAGGACTGAAAGTTTTTAGGTTAATTTAATTAATAACAGCAAGAAATTATACTATCAAAACCTATAAAACCCTATGAAAGGTGGCCTCGTTGCCGCCTTTTTTTTTGCCTCAAAACGGCCTATATAGTCCCGTAGGCCTATTTAGTGTTAGTTTTAAATAATTTTTACCAAGACTTTTATAAAACTTGTAGGAGAATGGTATTTCAAATTCCCCCTTCCTTATACTATAACTAATAAGGCCCGGGGAGATGGTTCGAGGAACAGACATTTATAGATAGACTAGAAAGGGCTAGTGGGTTTAAGATTAAGGAGGAATTGGCGGAGCTATTTCCGCGAAAATGACAAAATCTGGTAAATACTGCTGTTTACCTTAACAAATCTCCTAAGTTTTGCGTTAATTTGGGCATCGAAAAAATGATATACAATGCAAACAGGACTTAAACATCTCCATTCAGGAATGGCTTATTTGGTAATAGCCGGATTAGCTTTCGTTTTTATTTATGCCCTTATCGGCGCACTTTCCAACCGTCAATTTACTGACAAGGACCGGAAATTCGGATTGATTGGCTTCATCCCGGCACATATCCAACTTTTGGTGGGTATCATTACTTACTTTGTAAGTCCACTAGGCTTCTCTAATATGTCTTCTGGCAATGCAATGGCCGACAGCATGAGTCGCCTATATGCTTTGGAGCATCCTTTGATGAATATTATTGCCATAGTATTGATCACGGTGGGCTATAGCCGCGCGAAAAAATTGACCGAAAGCCGTGCCAGATTCAGAAGTCTATACATGTTTTACGGGATCGCTCTCATCATGATTATTGCTAGAATCCCTTGGTCTGCTTGGTTAGGATAAGATTTCCCCCTTCAGACCTCCTCTTTTTTGCTGAAAAGTAGAAGAATACCTTTAAAAAATTACCTAAAAAAGGCGGTTCAACTTATGAACCGCCTTTTTTTATTCCTCCAATACCTTCTTTACCCGGCCTACCTCGCCAGTATTAAGCTGGACTTTTATCCCATGAGGATGGGTAGGGGACTTGGTCAATATTCTTTTTACCTGTCCCTCTGTCAATTCGCCTGATCCCTGATGCTGCTTTTGCACCACTTCTACCCAGTCTCCGAGTTTTATATTTTTCCTGTTTGTACCGTCCATTTTATAATTAATTTGCTAGATCGTAATTCAATTTACTTATACCTCTTCCTGCTTATAGTATCCTCGGCGGATGATTTCTACCAAGGTGTCTGGCCTTTTCCCATATTTATTGAGCGCAGCTTAGCGCTGCAATGTCGAGGAATCTTCCCTTATAATATTTCCCTTACCCCATGGAATTATGCTTAAATCACTGAGGCTAGAACAGCCTTTGAGCGAAGCGTCCATAATAATATAACTAAGGAGGACTATGACAGAAGCGTAGGAATTAAGATAGTGATTGGTTTTCTTTTGAGGCCAGTTCGAGGATTTTATCAAATTCCACTGGGCCAAGATCTTTGAAGAAATAGTGGACGGGGTTGATGATATTACCGTCTTTGATGACCTCGTAGTGCACGTGGGGAGCAGTGGAAGAGCCGGTATTGCCGACTTTACCTATCTCATCGCCGCGTTTTACCTTTTGGCCTTTTCTTACTTCAAATTCATTCATATGCCCATATCGGGTTTGGAAGCCAAATCCATGGTCGATCAAGACCGATTTGCCGTAACCGCCAAATTCGGTTTTCACTTCAACCACTGTGCCATCCCCAGTCGCATAGATTGGGGTGCCCTTGGGGGCAGAAAAGTCGATGCCTGTATGCATCTTACGTACTTTCAGAATGGGGTGTATACGCATCCCAAAACCTGAGGCCAGGCTCTTGAGATCTTCATTATGGATGGGCTGAATGGCCGGAATAGATGCCCAATATTGTTCCTTATTCAGGGCGTTTTCGGCCAGCTCATCATAAGAGAGAGACTGTATATAAAGTTGTTTTTTTAGTTGATCGACCTTGGCCATCACATCGATGATCAGTTCTTCTTGCTGCAGGCCTTTTTCCTTGAGCTCCTTGAAGCGGTCAGATCCGCCGTATCCCGCATCCCGGATGGAAGAGGGGATAGGCTCGGATTCAAAAATCACTCGGTAGAGATTGTCATCACGATCCTTGAGGTCTGCAGCGACATCGGTGAGCCGTGTCACTTCCTTCTCCATCAGTTCATAATATAGCTTGAGCTCATCGTTCTCTTTTTTGAGCATAATCTCTTTAGGACTATCAAAATAATAACTGAAGACTATTAGTATTCCCACAGCCAAAATGATAGACAGAGAGAGGAAGCCTAATACCCCTAACAGAATATCCCATTTGCTCTTCGTGTAACGTTCATATTTACACGTTTTAGGATCATAGTAATATTTTATTCTACTCATTATTAATTAAATGGTATTTCTCCTATTTTTGTAGCCCTATGTGTGATGGAAGCGCGGTGTATCGCCCGACGTTGATAACCGCCAATATAGGCATAACACTTGTATTATCCGAATATAAATAAGCATAAGCTATTCAATGGACGCTAAAAGAATCAGAAGTACTTTTATAGAGTTCTTCCAATCGAAGGAACATCAATTTGTGCCATCCGCACCTATTGTATTAAAGAACGACCCAACCTTGATGTTTACCAATGCGGGGATGAATCAGTTTAAGGACTTTTTCCTCGGCAATGAAGTACCATCCTATACCCGAGCCACCGACAGCCAAAAATGCCTGAGGGTATCGGGCAAGCATAATGATCTGGAAGAAGTGGGGGTGGATACCTATCACCATACCATGTTTGAGATGCTTGGCAACTGGTCTTTTGGGGATTACTTTAAGAAGGACGCTATAGATTGGGCTTGGGAGCTATTGACTGAGGTGTATGGATTGCCCGTGGATCGGCTGTATGTGACGGTATTTGGCGGAGACCAGGGCGATAAACTCGATAAGGACATGGAGGCTTACGACCTATGGACGGCGCATGTCAATAAGGATCGTATTCTCTTTGGCGATAAGAAAGACAACTTTTGGGAAATGGGTGATGTGGGACCTTGTGGCCCGGCATCAGAGATCCATATTGACCTTAGGTCTGCAGAGGAGATCGCCAGCATACCAGGCAAGGACTTAGTCAATGCGGATCATCCTCAGGTGATAGAAATATGGAATTTGGTATTTATCCAATTTAATCGTCTTGCCAACGGAAGCTTGCAGGAGCTGCCGGCAAAACATATAGATACTGGAATGGGCTTTGAGCGGCTCGTCCGCGCCATCCAAAATAAGTCTTCCAACTATGATACGGATGTATTTACGCCCTTCATCCAAGCGGTGGAGACCAAGGCGGGTAAGAAGTACGGGGAAGATGAAAAGATAGATATCGCTGTAAGGGTGATCGTGGATCATATCCGTGCGATCGCCTTTACCATCGCCGATGGTCAGCTGCCTTCTAATAATAAGGCGGGCTATGTGATCCGAAGGATCCTTCGTCGGGCAGTGCGCTATGGCTATACCTTCCTGGGTTTTCAGGAGCCCTTCCTGTATGAGCTCGTGCCTTTGCTTTCGCAGCATTTTGGGGATATCTACCCAGAAGTACCTTCTCAGGAGGACTTCATCAGTAAGGTGATCTATGAAGAAGAGGCGGCTTTCCTGCGTACCTTGGACAATGGCCTGAAGCGCCTAGACCAGATCAGGGAAGACCTTAGTGTAAAAGGCGAACGGGTGATCACAGGAAAAGTAGCCTTTGAACTTTATGATACTTTCGGTTTTCCGCTGGATCTGACCTCTCTTATCGCTCGTGAAGCAGGGATATCTGTGGATGAGAAAGGCTTCGATGAGGAGATGGCGCAGCAAAAGAAGCGTTCCCGTGCCGCCGCAGAGCAGGAGACAGGTGACTGGGTGATGGTGCAGGATGAAGCAGGAGTGGAGTTCGTAGGTTACGACCAACTGGAAGTAGATACGCATATCATAAAATACCGTGAGGTAAGTGATAAGAAAGGCTCCAAAGTGCAGCTGGTACTGGCGCAAACGCCATTTTATGCCGAAAGTGGTGGACAAGTGGGCGATCAGGGAGAACTGGTTAATGATAAGGAGACCGTAAAGATCATCGATACTAAGAAAGAAAATGATCTTTTTGTGCATATTGTGGATAAACTTCCACAGGATCCTACCGCTAGCTTCACCGCTAAGGTAAAGTCAGAAAAAAGAAATCTGATCATGAACAATCACAGTGCTACCCACCTGCTGCATGCAGCATTGAGGGAAGTACTTGGCGATCATGTGCAGCAGAAAGGTTCCTTGGTCAATGATCAGGTGCTTCGATTTGACTTTTCGCATTTTAGCAAGGTGACGGAAGAGGAAATTCATCAGATCGAGAAAATAGTAAATCAAAAAATAAGAGAAAATATCCCGCTTCAGGAGCTTAGAAATATCCCTATCGAAAAGGCTAAGGGCATGGGAGCCACGGCTTTGTTTGGTGAGAAGTATGGCGATTTCGTTCGGGTGATCATTTTTGATCAGGAATACTCGGTGGAACTTTGCGGAGGGACACACGTATCAGCCACAGGACAGATAGGTCTGTTTAAGATCACCTCCGAAGGATCCATCTCCTCAGGGGTGCGGCGTATCGAAGCGATCACAGCCGTGGCTGCGGAGGAGTATGTATCCAGGCAGCAGGAGCTGATCCAAAGTTTGGGGGATTTGCTTAAGCATCCCAAGGATCTTCTGAAGGCGGTAGAAGCTCTTTCTCAGGAAAGAAATGAGCTCAAAAAAGAAATTGAAAAGCTGCACTTGATGCAGGCAGGGGCACTTAAGGACGAACTGGTGAGTGGAGTGGTCAGCATAGCTGGTACCAATCAAATCATCAGTAAGGTAAGCCTACCTTCTGCCGATGCACTAAAGAAGCTGGCATTCGAATTGAAGAATGAGGTGGACGATGTGTTGGTGGTAATTGCGGCGGACATTGCAGGGAAGCCTCAGGTGGCTGTAATTATTTCTGATAGCCTGGTAGAGAGCAAATCGCTAAATGCAGGAACGATCGTAAGAGATCTGGCTAAATCCATTCAGGGTGGCGGCGGAGGCCAGGCTTTCTTTGCTACGGCAGGAGGAAAGCGTCTTGAGGGCTTAGAGGAGGTTGTTGATAGAGCAAAATCAATGTTTTCTTCTATATGACCTGTTTTTTGCGCTTGCTGAATTTGGTTTTGGCGCAAAACTCTGCCATTTTTGGTTAATCATACCACGAAAGTTGAAATATTTAATATTATACAATGCCTTCTAAGGAAATAAAAGATAAATATGAGTTGGTAGTAGGACTTGAAGTACACGTTCAGCTACTAACCAAGAGTAAAATGTATGCGGGAGATTCCACGGAATTTGGGAATCTACCTAATACAAATATTTCAGTCATCACTCTGGGTCATCCCGGGACCTTACCCAAGGTGAATAAGCGAGCAGTAGAGTTTGCGATGAAGCTGGGTTTGGCATGTAAGTCTGAGATTACCCGTCATAATATTTTTGCAAGAAAGAATTACTTCTATCCCGATCTTCCAAAAGGCTACCAGCTGACGCAGGATAAAAACCCTGTGTGTGTGGGTGGTATCGTACCGATCACCTTGGACAAAACTGGTGAAACCCGGGAAATCGAGCTTACCAGAATCCATATGGAGGAAGATGCTGGTAAATCCATGCACCTTGCAGGAGAGCTGGACACCTTGGTCGATTATAATCGTGCCGGGGTACCACTTTTGGAGATTGTTACTGAGCCATGTATCAGAGCTTCCGAGGAGGCGTATCAGTTTATATCGGAAATCCGCAAGCTGGTAAGGTACCTTGAGATTTGTGATGGGAATATGGAAGAAGGCTCCATGAGATGTGATGCCAATATTTCTATTCGTCTGAAGGGGGAAACTCATTTGGGCAAAAAGGTAGAAGTAAAGAATATGAACTCCCTCCGGAATGTGGCCAGAGCCATCGAGCATGAGTTTGACCGCCAGATAGACATGATGGAGAAGGAGGAGACGATAGTTTCTGAGACGAGGACTTTTGATGCGACCACAGGCCTCACGGCGAGCATGCGTACCAAGGAGGACTTAAACGATTACCGCTATTTCCCTGAGCCGGATCTCAGTCCGGTGGTGATTTCTGAAGAGTGGCTGGAAAGCATCAAAGTCGCTATGCCATCCTTACCTAGAGAATTACATGAGCGTTTTGTGAATGTATATGGCCTGCCGGAGTATGATGCAAATGTGCTGACAGATAGCAAGGAAATCGCCTTGTTCTTTGAGCAATTGTGTACAGAAACCTCCAATTATAAGGCTGCTTCCAACTGGATGATGGGACCTGTAAAGTCGTATTTGAATGAATTGACCTTACATATTTCAGATTTTCCGATCAGCGTCAAGCAATTAGCAAATCTTATTAGGCTAATTGATGAGGGAAAGGTGAATTTTTCTGTAGCTTCGCAGAAAATTTATCCGGAGTTACTGAAAAACCCTTCTAAGTCACCGCTTGAGATTGCTCAGGAGCTGAATTTGATTCAGGAAAGTGATGAGGATTCCTTGAAGCCAATTATCGAGCAGATTCTTGGCGAAAACGAGGCGAAAGTGGCTGAATATAAGTCGGGTAAAAAAGGTTTATTAGGAATGTTTATGGGGCAGGTGATGAAGCGTTCTAAAGGGAAGGCCGATCCAAAAGTCGCTACCAAAATATTAACAGAACTCTTAGAAGATTAATAAATATGACTAAGTTAAATTATCTCATGGCCCTAGCGGCTGTACTACTGATAGCAAGCTGCTCGAATGAGGTGAAGCAGGAAAAATTTGATGGGGAGGTAGTCATCAGTGGCAGCCTTAAGAATGTGCCAGAGGAAGGGATTTTGCTGCTGTCCAAATATATGGATAATAGTATAGAGACGGTGGATACCCTTGCGGTGGGAGAGTCTGGAGCCTATGAATATACTTTGAGCATTGAGGAGCCGGCATTTTATGAGCTGGACTTATATGGCGAGAAGCAGGTACGTTTAGCCTTATTTAGTGAAGATGCCAAGGTGGATTATGATTTTGCAGCTGAAGAGAGCCTTGCGATTTCCGGATCTGCGGATTCTGAGCAGATTGCTAAGGTGGATGAACTAGCTGAGCAATACCAGGAAGAGATCAATCAGCTAAATAGCGATTACTATGAGGCCTTATCCGCCAAGGATGAGGAGACTGTAAAGAATATTCAGCAGAAAGCACTGGACCTGGAATCGAGTCATGCCAATAAGGTGAAGGAAGTCATCAATAGCATGGATGGTAGTTTTGCGGCTTTAGCAGCGATAGGCATGCTCAATCCGCGAAATGATTTCAACTATATTGACTCTTTGGTTACCGAATTGGATAAGAAGTATCCTGAGACCAAGATGATTGTAGGCTTGAAGCAGGAGCTTGAAGAGATGAGAGCATTGAGCATCGGGCAGCCAGCACCTGAGATCGCCCTACCAAACCCTGATGGAGACTTGGTGAAGTTATCCGACTTCAAGGGTAAATATGTGATGGTGGATTTCTGGGCGGCATGGTGCAAGCCATGTAGAGAAGAAAACCCAAATGTGGTAAGACTTTATAATGAGTATAAAGACCAAGGGTTTGAAGTACTTGGCGTATCGCTGGACCGGAGCAAGGATGCCTGGGTGAAGGCGATTGCTGATGATAATTTGACTTGGGCGCAGGTATCAGACCTTAAATATTTCAACTCAGAGGCAGCAGCTACCTATAAGATCAACGCTATCCCGGCGACCTATTTGATAGGTCCTGAGGGAGATATTATTGCGAAGGATTTGAGGGGTGCGAGCCTTGAAAATAAATTGAAAGAAATTTTCGAATAATGGAATGCTTTTTGATGAAAGGCATTTGCCGGAAATAAATTACCGTCACAATTAATAACAATAAATTTAACATGAAAAAAAGCAGTTTTAAATCACCACTGACCAGGCTGGCAACAGTAGCACTTTTCGGATTGCTGGCTATGGGCGCTTGTAAAAGCAAAAAGAAAGTAGTAGAAGCAGCTCCAGCACCGGCACCAGTTGAGGAGACCACACCCGCCCCAGCTCCTGCAGCGCCTAGCGCTGACGAAGTAGCCGTAGGAAAGCTAGAAAATTATTTTTCCACTATCGCCAATGCAAGTAGCGTACAAAGTGCGAACAGTTCCATTCAGGAAGCATTGAGTATGTTTTCTAATCAAAACACTCCTGTGTTGATCGTCATTCATGAAGAAAATGGTATCAAGGATTATGATGAGCCTACCACCATTGTGAAGTACCTCAATTACCTTAAAGACACGAAGAAGAACTTAAACTTCATCAGTGATATTAGGCTTGATGGTAGCGGAAAAATCACAGAACTCGAACTTCGTAGACGTTAATATCTCCAACTCAGAATAAAGAAATTATGAAAAGATACATTCAAGCATTTATCCTATTGTTCTTTGCGGCTACACTGACCGTTTCTGCACAGTCAGATAATATCAGCCCTCAAAGAAAACAGGCAATTGATTCCTTGGCCTTGGAAAAAGTAAAGGATTTAAGTAAATATATCAGCATCATCGGTAGCAAAGACACGCAGTTTTCTGAAGCTAACCGTGTAATGGACCGTGCTGAGGAATTATTCTCTCCAGGATCCGAAATGGGTGTTTCTTCTGTAAACTCCAAAGAAGTGGCTTACTATCCAGTGAGAAGATATTTCGAACGTCTTATGGCGCTTAATTATGACCAAGTGTCTATCAGCTGGTATGATATCCATTATATCTCTGACTTAGAGAGACAGCCTGACGGTAGATATGTTGGTGTTGTGACCGTTTATCAGAGATTCGAAGGAACTTCTGCTGAGACTGGCCTTAACTATAAGGATACCACCAAAAAAGATATCACCATCTACGTAGAGAAAAAACAAACTCAGGTAGCTGGCAGAACGATCGAGTTCTGGGATGTAATGCTGGGTGACATTAGAGTGACCGAAACTTCCGCATGAAGAAAATAAGCTTAATCCTAGTACTAATCATTTCATCTATAAAATTTGCTCCGGGGCAGGGTTATCCCAGCCCCGGACAAGTTAAGGATGATGGCAGATTTGCCGCTTCTACCAAACAACTAAACCAATTCTTTCGCCGGTTCAACGCCGAAGAAAGTGAAGATGGGCAGACCCGATTCAACCCCGGTGATGCTCGCTACCACGATAGAGAACTAAGAGGTAAATTCATTAATATACTTTTTGACAACGAGACCTCGCAGGTGACTAAGGAACTCAAACAAGAGTTTATCACCGTCGTCAATGCCGAAAATTACCCCCAATATTTAAGCTTTCACCGAGGCAATTGGTTTGCTGAAGTATCCTCCTTCTTTACCTATAAAGGAAAAAGGACTCCAGTCACTCTATATATGAAGCTGGAAGAAGAAGGCCTTGGATATGAATGGGTGATTGATAAGATCTCCTTTGATCCATTTAAGCAATATTTTAATAAGCCTGAAGGAAATAAAAAACCGTTTCTGCATCCGCTATCGCATGAGCTGGATTTTATGAACCTAAGGAAAGCGCTGCAGGATGGGAAAACTCCCGAGTCCTATACAGCAGACGGATTTACCCCCGATTACCTCACCTTATTTCTCTATGAGATAAAAAATGGTAATATAAAATTCGAAACTGTAAACGGCGTCAAATTCCACTTCTTCCAAGTGGATGGATGGTATTTTGAGGTGAATCAGTTTAACCGCCCGGGATTTAATACCGGTTGGTTAATCAGTAACCTTATCAAGGTTAAGAATGAGGAAGAAAAAGAAGTTATCTTAAAATACATTTATGATCAGGAATAGCTTATTCATCGTCTTTGTATTGCTGGTGGGGCTCCCACTAGCGGTCAGCGCCCAGGATATGGGCGGATATTCAAAACAGGAAATTAAAGATTTTTCACAAAAAGTGGAAGATCAGATTCAGTTTTTGGAGTATTTCCTCAATACTGTGGGAAGCGAAAGTACCCCTGCTCGGGATAAAGACGTCATTATTACCGAAAGCTATAAGAAAATTTTTAGAGATGGGAAGGTGCAGGTAGAAGATGACCTAATCCTGGACCGTCAGGTAATTACCAATAAGGATGTTCCCGCCTACCTAAAAGATGTGGAATTCTTCTTCAAAGATGCCCAATTCAAATTTAAAGTAAGAGACGTTAAGCCCTTTCTTCGTGATAATGGCGAATTGTCATTTCTGGTATCCATGGACCGTACCCTCAGCGCCACCGGCCTGAAAGGGGAGAAGATCGATAATACCAAACCCCGATTTGTGGAGGTCAACCTGAATGGCAAATCCAGCGAATTGAAAATTGCCAGTATCTATACCACCAAACTCTCCAGAGATAAGGAACTAGCCGAATGGTGGGAAAACCTTTCCCTGGAATGGGAAACTTATTTTAGAACGGAATTTTCCCTAATGGAAGATTCTATTACCATTGATCATCTGAATCTGATCAGCGGTTTAGACTCGCTGGACCTTAGTGGCAATGAACTTATTCAGGACCTGTCCCCATTGGAAGCCCTGCGAGACATTAAGTTTATTGATCTCTCCAATACCATGATCCAGGATCTTGGACCGATCAGTAATGTCACTTTCCTGACTTACCTGGACGTGTCTAATACCCCTACTGCCGATATACAGTTTATTAAGTATTCCGAAAGCTTAGAATACCTCGATATCTCCAATACCCTGATTAGTAATATTGACGATCTTAACAGACTGCCAAAATTGAAAGTCCTGAAAGCTGTCAATACCCCACTTATGAGCTTTGGGGTGTTCAATTCATTTCAGAACTTGGAAGAATTGAATCTAGAACGAAGTGGTCTCAATAATATCGAAACCATCCAGGATCTAAGCCAATTAAAAAAGCTGGAAATCCAAGGAAACTATTTGATCAACTTCGACAAATTGGCACAGCTGACTTCCCTGGAGGAGATCAACGTATCGAGAACCAATATCACTGATCTCAGCCCGCTGAAGGAGCTGGAGAAGCTCAAAGTGATCCGGATCAATGAAACGGCGATCAACAGCCTAAGCCCGCTGGATCAGAAAACCGGTCTGGCCACCATCTATGCGGATAGGACCGAGGTGACCGAAGACCATGCTGATGACTATGCCCGAAAAAACCGAAGGGTGTTGCTGATACATAATGTCGAAAATCTACAAGCTTGGTGGACTTCCCTTCCGGAAGGCTGGGAGAAGGTCCTCAGGACTTATATACCAGAAGCAGGAGCAGGAATGCCTAGCGTGGAGCAGGTGGGAAGGATCGTTTCCATGGATTCTTTGGACCTGTCCAATAGCGATATCATTAACCTGCGCCCGGTAATCAAGTTTAAGAAACTTATTGCTCTGAATATAGATCAGACCAAAGTGCATGAAACTAGCCCTATTCGGGATTTAAAAACGCTGAAAATGGTCTCTGCCAATGGTACGCCAATAGCAGGCTTGGAGGATTTTTCAGGGATTGGCGGATTGGAATACCTGTCTTTGAATAAAACTCTGGTGAAGAGTATAGCGCCATTAAAATCCCTCAAGTCCTTGGATTACCTGAATGTGGATGGTACCGAGGTGGCTAAATGGGAGGTGCAAGCGCTGCTCCAGCAGGTACCAGAGGCAACGGTGATCTTTAGATCCTCCGCCCTGAAGAGCTGGTGGGAACAGTTGGATGGCGACTGGCAGACGATTTTCGTGGAGCAATACGATATCGATACGAATCCATCTACTGAAGAACTTCACCAAATTACCTCAAAGAGGAAATTGGCGATTGAGAAAAAGAGTATTCGTGATTTGAGACCACTGGTGACTTTCATCAATCTTCAGGAACTCAATATTCATGATGTACCATTGAATGATATCTCCGACCTGACTCAGATGGAGGTGCTCAAAGTGTTGAAAATCTCCCAATCACCTGTGGTCGGTTTAGAACCTATGGCGGGCCTCACCACCTTAGAGTCCCTGGACCTTTCAAATACCGGTGTGGAAGACTTACGCCCCTTGGAAGGACTCACTAACCTTAAGCGCTTGATCCTGTCGGGAACCAGTATCAAAAGGCTCCGTGGACTGGATACCATGACAAGTTTGGAAGAATTGGATATTGCCAGCACCAATGTGAAAAGCATTAATGAAATAGAAGACCTCAGAAATATCAAGCGATTGATTTGCTTTAATACACGGATCAATAGCAGACAAATCGCCTCATTCAAAGAATCTAATCCAGAATGTGAAGTTCGGTATTATTGATACTATACTTTAACAGGAAGCTTTGATCTTTTCCTAATAATAAATAGAAAGGCCGCAGTTCTTAGGACTGCGGCCTTTCTATTTCCAAGCTCTCCCGGTGAAGGGGAACGATATGATTTCCTTGAAACCTATTCTTTTTAGAAGGGATGGAAGTATTTCCGAATCGTATCCATTTCAAGCCTCTTTCTGAGACTGCTTAATAGCGTCTATAGGTATAATAATAGTTTATGTACTAAGCTGATTAGCGATCGGGAAGCCCATACATTTTATATAATGAAAGAACCGGCTTTAGCTGGTGCCAATATCAAGTATGGGTTAAAAAAAAGGTCTTGAGTTATTAATTTAACTCAAGACCTTTTTTGTATAAAGAGCATAAAGCGAAGCTTTATATTCCTTAGCTAATATTTTATTTTAAGCTTACTGTTTTCGATGGGCTTTCTTTGATACATCTGAAGCCTACATTAGAAGTACCACTATCGTAAGCGTGTCCTTGACGGGCGCTAGGGCGGTAGTTGATGCAGTAGTTGTCAGAGCATAGGTAAGATCCACCTTTGATGACTCTTTCCTGCGCATAGGGGTTGGTTGGGTTATAGCACTGATTCATGGTTGCATCCAATTTTGGAGCGCTTCCAGCGAGACGCTGAAATTTGATGGCGTCAAACCAATCATCGGTAAGTTCCCATACATTGCCGATGATATCGTATAAACCGTATTGGTTTGGCTCGAAATTTTTAACTGGGGCGGTGCCCATAAAGCCATCTTCACCTTTATTTGCGTTGGGGAAGTTGCCTTGAAAGGTGTTGGCCATAATCTTACCGTTAGGTCTCAACTCATCACCCCAGGAATACCTTTTGTTCATTATTCCACCACGAGCAGCAAATTCCCATTCGGCCTCGGTAGGCAGACGCTTGCCCGCCCAGTCCGCATAAGCAACAGCATCTTCATAAGCTATATGAACGACAGGATGGTCCATTCTGCCTTTTAGATCAGTTTCAGGACCTTCTGGATGTCTCCAGTTAGCACCAGTTACCCATTTCCACCAGTTAGAAATATCGCCCTTATCCACAGGCTGAGAAGGAGGAAAGAAGACCATAGATCCAGCTTTCATTAGGGACTCCTCTGGTTTAGGCGTGTCAGGAGGAAGTTGTTTCTTCATTTCTTCCCAATCCAAATCTCTTTCCGCCACAGTGATATAGCCTGTTTCTTCTGTAAATTTGGTGTATTGAGCATTGGTGACTTCAGTTTCATCCATCCAGAATCCATTTACCCTACGCTTTACCGCTGGCTTTTCTGCCGGATAAGCATCTTCCTCGTCCGTGCCCATCATAAACTCCCCACCAGGTATCCAGACCATTCCATCTTGCTTCTGTCCAGGTTCTGCCTGAGCATCCTCAATTTTGCTGATAGTATTTTGGGCTGTGTCTGCTTCTTCACCAGCTTGATCGGTAGTGCTTTTTGTCTCACAGGAGACTGCTATCACGGCTATCGCCAGGATACATGAATATCCCATGGCGCTACTGATAAAGCTTTTTAAACTATATTTCTTCATAAATCTTACTAATTATTCTAAGTTCTCTCTTTTCCAAAGCCTAAGTTATGCCTATGCTTTTAAAATATGAAACGATCTGAATATAAAATTGACCTCCCCTAATAATTATGGGCCAAATTGCCGACTATTTAGGTAGATTATAAGCAGACATTTTGAAAACAGGAATATAAGTAAGATAATTCATTTGTAAAGAAACATTGTGGCTAGCTTTTAGCGTTTTGGAAATGGCTTTGTGATCCTTTTCTTGATCATTTCTTTTAAAGATTCTCCCGTCAATATAATTGATGAGGTACAAAATATTAACCAAAATAATCCATTCAACAAGGCCATTGGTGGGCTCAAAAAGGCAATGATGGATAATATAAATGTGTAAAGCGCACTCGCTACTCCGCCTATGATGGCCAATCGTGGCTGGCTTAAATGAAACAATAGAAGTATGCCCGTAATAAGTCCTGCTATACTCCATAGCGCATTTTCCATGACGAAGTGCTCTTGAGCAGTGCCAGCAAAGAAAAGTGATTTGATTAAGATGACCGCCCAAAAGAGTACGATAAGGTACCTCAAGGCCATCTTTGCTGATTTCTCTATTTTCAATAAGGTATCGATCATATTTTGGCTATTTGGTTTTTGTTGAATTTTAAACAAGTATGCATTACCTAATATAAGTAAAAAATAAAGTCAAATATCAAGCCATTGATTTCGTGATTTAATCTTTAGGGTGTTGCGAACTGGAAATAATAAAAAGGGAAAGGGTAGGAACGGGCAAAATTTGTTGACTAGGCTTAGGGGTTTTGAGGAGTAATGGCGATATCTGAATCAAAATATCAGCAAAAAAAAAGCGACTCATAGGAGAGTCGCTTTAATATAGGATTATCAGCTATTACTACTGCGCGTCAGCGCTAGCATCATGTAATTTACCTAATTCCTGATCAATGGTCCATAGTCCAATGCCTTCTTCACCGATGATATCGAAAAGCTCGAGAGCTCTTCTAGCCAAAGTTTCTTCTTCTCTCTGCTCGGTAACATACCATTGCATAAAGCTAAAGGTGGCAAAATCTTTCACCCCAAAGCAATGATCTACAATGATATTAATGGACTTAGTCACTTGAATTTCATGCTCTAAAGTAAGTTGGAATATCTCTTTCAGGGAATTGAAGTGATGCTTAATGCCAGTAATTTCTGGTTGAATGGCCAATCCACCCGCCTCATTAATATAATGGAAGAGTTTCAGCATATGCTGTCTTTCCTCTTCGGCATGGGTATAAAGGAGTTTTGCTGCATTATTATAGCCCATCATATCACACCATGAGGCCATAGACAAATAAGAGGCAGAGGAAATACCCTCCATTTCGATTTGCTTATTCAGCATCTCCTCTGTATCGTGAAGTAATGACCTCTGAAGGGTCACGATTTCTTTTTTTTCTTTCGTTTTCATAGCTATATCTGTTTTATTTATTTTCTGATCTCTTTAACAAACATAACCAAATTATTAGAATAAAGTTCCTTGATTAAACGAGGAAATCGGAATTTAGAATTGGTATAAGTAAAAATCTAAAAAATATAATTTGGTTATATTAAATTGAATTAATTATAAATAAAGATTAGCGAATGACTTGATTTTGCTCTGCCCTAAGGAATTAAAGCCTTCACAGCAGGCCGACTTGATAAGATATGAACTATCTATTCCGGTGGATTTTGCATTTTAAAATGCATAAATCGCAGGATTTTTTTTAACATTGCGGTATGAAAATAGTAGCGATGATACCGGCCCGATTTGGGGCAACTCGATTTCCAGGAAAACTCACCTCTGATCTTTGTGGTAAGCCTGTGATTGTAAGGACCTATTTGAGTACGGTGGCTACGGGGCTTTTTGATCAAGTAATAGTGGTGACAGACCATGAGTCTATTGCTGAGCAAATAAAAAAGGAGGGCGGTGAAGTTTTTTTTAGCACCAAGATCCATGAAAGTGGCTCAGACAGGATAGCCGAAGCTATTGCCTCCATTGAGGCGGATGTGGTGGTTAATGTCCAGGGGGATGAACCCTTTCAGGATAAAGAATCCCTGGCTAATTTGGTGCAGGTATTTGCCGATCCACAAGTGAAGGTGGCTTCCATGATGCGTAAAATAGACGATGAAGTGGACGTCATCAACCCGAACTCAGTAAAGGTGGTCGTGGATCAAAATTCCTTTGCCATGTACTTTAGTAGAAGCCCCATTCCCTTTGTCCGGGACCAATACCAGCCCAATTATTATAGACATATAGGCGTATATGCTTATAAGAAGGATATGCTGATGGAATATACCGGCTGGGAAAAGTCCATGCTGGAGAAGGCCGAAATGTTAGAACAGCTTCGGCTATTAGAACATGGAGTACGGATCAAAATGGTAGAAACTACTCATGAAGCCGTGGCCATTGATACCAAATTGGATTTGGATCGTGCCATTGCCTTTTACCAAAGACATTTTCTATAAACACCTTCTTTAGGCTACGACTTTTAGACCGATGATGGAGGAAATTAATAGTATCAAAAATAATAAACGTAGGGTGCTGGCAGGTTCTTGAAACAGCAAAATACCCACCAAAACGGTGCCTGCTGCACCAATTCCCGTCCATACAGCATAGGCCGTGCCCATGGGGATACTCTTTATAGCTTGATTTAGAAGATAAAAACTCATCGTTATACTCAGAAAAAAGGCCACAGACCATTTCAAATTAGTGAAATTCTGGGACAATTTTAAGCAAGTGGTGAAGGCTACTTCAAATAAGCCCGCTAAGACTAATATAATCCAAGGCATAGTTTTTTCTTTTTGTAAAGGTAATCAGCCTGAAGCTTTCATCTTTTTACATAGGTTAAAAAACACATGCAGAGGGCAAAAAAAATACATAAAAACCCAATGTGTTACTTTGTAATATGTTTTATCAAGCTCTCGATAAACTCCTTATTCGACTGAGGGAAACCTGGCTTATCCCCAAATATGAGGCGATATTCCCAAGGGAAATCCTGTTCAAGAGCTCTGGCTGACTGGAAACCAAATCTCTATAGCGTTGCTCGGCAGGTTTGCATTGACGGTCAATTAGCCGCTTTTCTGCCTTTATCAGCTCGAGCTCAATTATTCTATTCCACCATAGTGCTAACCTTATATTGCTTCGACACAGGGTCTCGATCCTTTCATTAGAGATTTCGAATACTTGACACTTCTCCAGACTGGTGATGCTTTCATATCCGGGTAGTCCGAGTAATTTGCTATTATATGAAAATAGGATGTCTCCATCAAATCCAAACCAAAAGGCAATGTCTTTTCCCTCATGGTTTAAGTGGGCTTTTACGCTTCCCTGTATGAGGATAAAGCAGTTTTTGGCTAATTTCCCCTCCTCGATTAAAAGATGTCCTTTGGGGTAGCTAGTGATTTTTCCTGACCCAGCTATTTCTGCAATACTTGCTGGGTCTAATTGATGATTTTGAGCCAGAATCTCTTCCAATAGCATACTAATAGTTTTTCAGTACTAGTGAATGTACCGCGGCTAATCCCGCCGTTTCGGTTCTCAGTCGGCTGTGTCCCAAGCTGCAGGCTTTAAACCCCGCTTTAAAGGCCGAATCAATTTCCTGGGGACTAAAATCTCCCTCAGGACCTATCAAAACCAGATACTTTTTTCCTGATTCAGCTAAATTATAGAGGTGATCTTGATTGTTTTCATCCACATAGGCAATGTATTTTTCCTCATAATTCTGGGCTGTAGTAGCAAGTAATTCTTTAAAGTTTACCAGAGGATTGATGATTGGAAACTGGGTTTTTAGGCTCTGCTTACAGGCTGAAATCAGCTTCTTTTCGAGTCGATCGGGTTTGAGATATACGCGTTCAGAGTTCTGAGTTTTCAGAAAAGTAATTTCCTGAAAGCCTATTTCTGTTATTTTTTCCAGCATCCACTCCATTCGATCCGCACTTTTGGTGGGGGCTATGGCCAGATGGATATGGTGGGAGAGGGCAGGGGTTTCACTTTTCTGAATTATTTCCAGCCTTGTTTTTTTCAAGGTAATTTCCACGATCTTACAGGTATATAAGGTGCCCACACCATCCGTCAGGTGGACTTCATCACCCACTACTTTCCTTAATACCTTGGCGAGATGTTTGGATTCTTCTTGTTCCAAATCGATCTGAGCGGAGTGGATTTCTTTTTGGTAAAACAGTTGCATGCTATCTATAATTATACGGTGCTGATCAGAACTAAGGCCGAAGGGAATAGGAAGAGTTAGAGCTATCCATCTAAATAGGCTATAGCCATGTCAAAATAGGACTCCTCTATTTCCTTTCATAAAACACCAAAAGCAAGGTGTTTGCAGCTGCAAATATAAAAAGATGTAGGGATTATATCTCCAGGGCTTAAAAAGACTTCCTGCAATGGGAGGAATTAGTATTGGATCTAATTTTCAAAATTCTTAGTAAGAATTGAAATTATCAGGAATTTGATGACCCAGCTGGATCGCAATAGGGGTTAGAGGGGTTGAAATGGTTTGTTGGATATACTTTTTATAATTGAAGAGGTCAATGTACTCAGCGTCATGGGTAAAAAATGGCTGAGGGTAAAAATAAGAAAAGCGCAAACCAGATGGTTTGCGCTTTTTTAACCTTAATTAACCTTTATATAATTAACCTTTGGATAGTTCCATGTTTACAGATTTACCTTTGATGGTATTCTTTTTCATGACACTGATCACGTGGTTTGCGTCTTTTGAAGGGACATCTACGAAAGAGAAGTTATCATAGATATCGATACCGCCGATTTCTCTACCGGAGATTCCAGCTTCGCCAGCGATGGCACCTACGATATCATTTGGTCTGATACGGTCTTTCTTTCCAAGGTTTAGGAATAGTCTGGCCATATCTGCATCTCTGCTGCCTTTTTCTCTAGGTCCGCCTCTACGAGCAGGACGATCTCCGCCGCTTCTCTCTCTTCCGGCACCTCTACGGCCACCTCTTTCGAACTTATCTCTGCCGCCTCTAGCGCCTCTATCTCCTCTTTCTCCGCCTCTTTCTTTACTTAGGTTAAGCTCAAAGTTCATATCAGAAAGCTCTTCCATAGAATTTCCAATTTGAAGTTTAGCCAGGCCAAGAGCTACTTGATCCATGCTTAGTCCTTCAGCAAGCATCTGTCCGATAGCAGATTCGAAAATCTGGTTATCTTCATCCTTGCTCAATTGGGTGGTTACGTCACGTACCAATTGCTCTTTTTTCTGCTCTAACATTTCAGTAACAGAAGGAGGAGTCATTTTGGTCAATGATACCTTAATATATCTTTCCAGATCTTTAAGTCTAAAGATGTCTTTACGACCTGTGATGAATGATATGGCCTGACCAGACTTACCTGCACGACCCGTTCTTCCGATACGGTGTACATAATACTCCTCGTCCAATGGAAGGTCATAGTTGAATACTACTTCCACATTGTCCACATCAATTCCTCGAGCTGCCACGTCAGTAGCTACCAAGGCAGTACAATGTCCTTTGCGGAACTTGTTCATCACCTTGTCTCTTTGTGCCTGAGATAGATCACCGTGAAGGGCTTCAGCAGAGATACCACGGGCGATAAGGCCTTCAGTAACTTCGTCAGCTGCTCTTTTGGTGTTACAGAATACTACGCCTAGTTTGAAGGCATGGATATTGATCAAACGAGTGATCAGTTCCATTTTAAGAGAAGGCTTCACTTCATAGTACACCTGAGAGATGTTTTCTACAGTAAGCTCTTTCTTAGTTATTTTTACAATCTCAGGATTGTTCTGGTACTTTTTAGTCAAGTCCATGATCGGCTTGGCCATCGTGGCAGAGAAGAAGATGGTTTGTCTTTCTTCAGGCATTTCGCTAAGGACTTTTTCAATATCCTCTCTGAAACCCATGTCTAACATTTCATCAGCCTCATCCAATACGATGGTTCTAACAGTATCCAGCTTCAAAGTACCACGTTTCATATGGTCCATGATTCTACCAGGAGTACCTACCACGATCTGAACACCTTTTTTGAGGGATCTAATCTGGCGGTCGATAGATTCACCACCGTAGATGGCTGTACTGAAGATGCCTTTTTTGTATTTGCAAAGTTTGGTGATTTCGCCCTCTACCTGAACAGCAAGTTCACGCGTTGGACATAAGATAAGCGCCTGTGGGGCTTTGCTTGATGCATCAACCATATCCACAATTGGAATACCGAAAGACGCAGTCTTACCAGTTCCAGTTTGTGCTTGTCCGATTACATCGCGACCTTCCAACATTGTTGGGATAGATTGTGCTTGAATTGGGGAAGGTTGGGTATAGCCCATCTCTTCCACGGCCTGTAGGATTTCTGCTGAAATACCCAGGTCTGAAAATAACATTTCGTTCTCCATGAAGTTTTCCTTACATCTGCGCCCTGATTTCCTCTAATTTAACCCTCAAAACGACAGAGTAAGGAATATCACGACTCAGAAAAATACTTTATTAATTATTAAGCTGCAAAGATATGGCTTATCTTTTTAATATGCAAATGGGTTTAGAAAATATTTAGAATAATCCTCAAAAAATAGCCGTAAAGCAGGTAAATAATTTGGTAAAGAGGTCTAAACCTGCTCAATAGGAAGTCGATTAATTTGTATTTGACTAATTCAGAATCATTCATTTTGATCCTTTTACCTCCAAAACGAGGAATATTTTACCCCCTTTTCTCTGTCAACCCTAATATGACTCAGTCTATTTTTTAAGAACTCTTTCGCCTGATTTAGACCTGAAAATATTGAACTTGTCGAATGAGATTTCTAAAAAATCCACAAACATACCCTGCTCATTACTGGGTTTTACCATCCCTTCTTTAGACTCCATGAGATGAATGTTTTATAAATTATAGCTTTTGACGACCCTGGTTATTAAGGCTGAGTTTCTGGATTAGACCAAAAAAAAGCGGAGATTTCTCTCCGCTTTCTATATTCTTAGGAAGGCTAATTTCTTAGCGATTACCCATTTCCTTATAGCCTCTCTCGTTAGCACCGGTATATACCTGTCTAGGACGACCGATAGGCTCATTATTTTCTCTCATTTCTTTCCACTGAGCGATCCAGCCTGGCAGACGACCGAGTGCAAACATCACTGTAAACATATCGGTAGGGATGCCTAGGGCACGATAGATAATTCCGGAATAGAAATCCACATTTGGATATAGTTTTCTATCTACGAAGTACTGATCGTTAAGGGCTGCTTCTTCCAGTTCTTTGGCGATCTCCAATACAGGATCGTTTACACCGAGTTTTGCAAGAACCTCATCTGCTGCCTTTTTGATGATCTTAGCACGTGGGTCAAAGTTTTTGTACACTCTATGACCAAAGCCCATCAGACGGAATGGATCATTCTTGTCCTTTGCTTTGTCTAGGTATCTTTTGGTATCACCACCATCTTCCTTGATTGCTTCGAGCATTTCAATTACAGACTGATTGGCGCCGCCATGAAGTGGACCCCATAGAGCATTGATACCTGCAGAGATGGAGGCATAGATGCTGGCTTGGGAAGAACCTACGATTCTCACGGTAGAAGTAGAGCAGTTTTGCTCATGATCAGCGTGAAGGATCAGTAGCTTATCCAGTGCTTTGGCGATTACAGGATCGACTTCATACTTTTCGGCAGGAAGTGCAAACATCATTTTCAGGAAATTAGAGCAATAATCAAGGTTATTGTCAGGATAATTTACTGGATGCCCCATTTTGTTTTTATAAGCCCAGGCCGCAAAAGTAGGCAGCTTAGCCATAAGTCTCACGATGCTTAGCATAATCTCATCATCTGTCCTGTTAGGATCAAGTGATGTAGGGTAGAAGGCAGTGAGTGAGCAGATCAAAGAAGACAATACGCCCATAGGGTGGGCAACGGAAGGGAATCCGTCAAGGATCTTTTTGATATCCTCATGTACAAGGGTATGATACGTGATCTCTTTTGCAAAGGTGTCGTATTGCTCTTGAGTAGGTAATTCACCATAAATCAAAAGATAAGAAACTTCCAAAAAGTTTGATTTTTCGGCCAGATCTTCAATGTTATACCCACGGTATCTCAAAATTCCTAGCTCACCATCCAAAAAGGTGATGGCACTTTGGGTGGATCCTGTGTTTTTGAATCCTGGGTCTAAAGTTATTAATCCAGACTGACCTCGTAATTTGGCAATATCTATTGCCTTTTCATTTTCAGTACCTTCTGTAACTGGTAATTCATACTCATTACCATCGAAGGATAACTTAGCTATTTCAGACATAAGTTTTAAGTTTATCTATTTTATGGTTCTATCTTATCTTGAAACCGTATTTGGCGGCATTAAGATAATAAAAAACCGCCTTATTTACATATATAACGGCATTATTTACATGAATAAAATTAAGTAGAACTACTTAAAATTTGTTCCATAAAATGCCTTGGATGCCAATCGCGCAATTTAAAAATAAGGTTTGGTAAATTGCTCAAATCTTATCAGGCATTATCTGATTTTCTCAGAATATTGTGCCGATGGAGTGAATGGCATTTGCTTGGGGGATTCCCAAAAAAAATAGTCCGCAAATGGCGGACTATTTCAATATTATTTGCAAAAATGCTCGAATACCTCTACAAGGTGCTCTCCGATCAGCTGCGCATTTCTACCTTCAATATGGTGTCTTTCTACGAAGTGTACCAATTCTCCATCCTTAAACAAAGCCATGGCTGGGGAAGAAGGAGGGTAAGGAAGGCAGGCTTCACGTAATTTGTTAACAGCGCCAGTGTCATTGCCGGCAAATACCGTGGCTAATACCGTAGGACGGGCATCGGTCTTGTCCAAAGCATATTTTACTCCCGGACGGGCAGCGCCTGCTGCACAACCACACACAGAATTGACTACAATAAAAGTGGTGCCTTTATGGTCCTTTAGATGAGATTCTACATCTTCAGCAGTTTTGAATTCTAAGAATCCTACTTCTGTCAATTCAGCACGCATTGGTGCTACTAATTCTTCAGGGTACATATAACTATTTGTTTTAATTTTATTCGAAAGATTATTATTGCTGATCCTACCTTTATAGAAACCCAAGCTCCAGCTGTGCAGCCTCAGACATCATGTCCTGAGAGTAGGGCGGGTCAAAGGTAAGCTCTATTTCTACATCATTAATGCCTTGAATCTGCTGAATACGGTCCTTGATCTCTGCTGGAATAGACTCCGCAGAAGGACAGTTGGGTGAGGTCAAGGTCATCATCACATACACATTATTTACAGGATACACAGTGATCTCGTAAATCAGCCCTAGCTCATATACGTCCACAGGAATCTCTGGATCGTACACTAGCTTGATAGCCTGAACGACTTTTTCCCTTAGATCGGGAATATTTGCTGCTTGAGTATTGGAAGTATCTTCAGCCATTATTGGTTATACCTTAAGTTTGGTTTGATAGGCAATTGCATAAAGCTTCATTTGCTTGATCATGGACGATAGCCCATTGGATCGCTGAGATCCAATGATATTGCCCATACCTATTTTTTCTATGAAATAAAGATCAGCATCGATGATCTCCTTTGGACTGCGATCAGATAAGACACGGATCAATAAACTTATTAGTCCTTTGGTAATATCTGTATTAGAGTCTGCCTTGAAAATCACCTTACCATCCTTTTCCCCCGTGCTCAGCCAAACTTTGGACTGACAACCTTTGATGAGGTTTTCGTCCAATCTAGCCTCCTCGGGAAATGGATCCAGCCTATTTCCTAGCTCCATTATATAGTATATGGTGGATTCCCGATCCCCTTCAAGTATGGTAAATTCATCGATGATCTCATCTTGAACTTGCTTTATATCACTCATTTATTCTTCAATTTGGCTATTTTACTTATACTTTCGCATAAGCGATCCACTTCTTCTTTGGTGTTGTAAACAGAAAAAGAGGCCCTGACAGTTCCCTCAATATTAAATCTACCCATTAAAGGTTGGGTACAGTGATGACCGGTACGAACCGCTATACCATTTGCATCAAGCATCATTCCAATATCAAATGGATGCATGCCATTGATCAAAAAGGAGATAACGCTCACCTTCTGATCCGCAGTCCCCACTGGAATGAATCCTTTGATCTGTGCGAGTTTTTCCTCCGCATACGCCATCAGTTCCTCCTCATGGGCCCTGATCGCAGGTTTTCCAATGGCATTAATGAATTCTAAGGCCTTCTGGAAAGCTATCACATCAGCAATATTAGGTGTGCCAGCTTCAAATTTGAAGGGGATATCATTGAAGGTGGTTTTTTCAAAAGTCACCTCTTTGATCATCTCTCCGCCTCCCTGGTAAGGAGGCATAGCTTCCAGAATCTCCCGCTTCCCGTAAAGGATGCCTAGGCCTGTGGGACCATAGAGCTTATGCGCAGACATCACGAAGAAGTCACAATCCAAGGCTTGCACGTCGATATCCAAATGTGCGCTGGATTGAGCTCCATCGAGCAGGACTTTTGCTCCCACTTTATGTGCCTTCTCGATGATCTCCCGAACGGGATTGATCGTCCCAAGGGCATTGGAGGCGTGTACGACTGATACGATCTTTGTTTTGGAACTGAGCATTTTATCATACTCTTCCATCAGGAGTTCCCCCTGATCATTGATTGGGATCACCCTAAGAATGGCTCCTTTTTCTTCACAAAGCAATTGCCAGGGAACAATATTGGAGTGATGCTCAAGAGTTGATATAATGATTTCATCTCCTTCTTGAAGGAATTTCCTGCCGTAAGTGGCTGCCACCAGGTTGATGCCTTCGGTGGTGCCCTTGGTGAAGATGATTTCCTCCTCCTCCTTGGCATTCAGAAACTCCCGCACCATCGCTCTGGTCTTCTCATAAGATCGGGTGGCCCGATCCGCTAAGGTGTGAGCACCGCGATGAATATTGGAATTGTCTTGGGTATAATAAGCAGACAATGCCTCCAGTACGGCAGAAGGCTTCTGCGTAGTGGCGGCATTGTCTAAGTAGATGAGGGGTTTTCCGTTGACTTCTTGGTGAAGTACCGGGAATTCCCCTCGGATATTTTGGATATCTAAGGTCATGAAAGATGTTTTAGAATTTTTCTAATCTTGCCTGAACTAAGCCTATAAAGTGCTCTTTGAGCACGTCAATTTTTATATGATCCATTACTTCACCAGCAAAGGCATAAAGCAATAAGGCTTTTGCCTGATCTTTTCCTATTCCTCTGGCTTGTAGGTAAAATAATGCCTCTTCATCCAACTGGCCCGTGGTGCATCCATGGGAGCACTTCACATCATCTGCCCAAATCTCCAACTGGGGTTTGGTATTGATGATCGCTTCATTGGATAATAGGATATTATTATTTTGCTGAAAAGCATTGGTTTTCTGCGCATCCTGTCTTACGAAAATTTTGCCATTGAAGACGCCTCGGGACTTGTCCGCCAGGATGCCTTTATAGAGCTCATTTGATTCGGAATGCGGCATGGTATGATCCACATTGGTGTGGTTGTCCACATGAGTGGTTTCACCCAATAGGTACAATCCATACATATTGCCTTCACAACCACTGTCTAATAAGTTTAGGTTGAGGTTGTTTCTCAGCATATCACCTCGAAGGGAAAGTGTCACCGTAGTGAAAGTGGCATCGCGATGGATGTCCGCCTCCAGGTTATTCACTCCCAAAGCTTCCGGATTCTCATCCTGAAGCTTATAATACCTCAGGTGGGCGTTACGCTCTACCTTCACCTCAACCACTGGGTTGAAGAAATAAGCCTTGTCATCTGTGCTGATGATCTGCTCCAGGAAGGAAGCTTCGGTCCCTTCTGCACCATGAATATAAATCCTGGGAGCAATGATATCACCTTGGTTTGCCTGCATAAAATGCATGAAAACGATAGGCTTGGTTACCGCTTTATTTTTCTGAACTTCTATGGAGATTCCATCCGCAAATATCGCAGAGTTAAGCGCTGTGAAAGGATCCTTCTCTATTTTTGCCACTTGGCCAATAGTGGATTGTCCTTGCTCATCCAGTTCAGAAAATAAACTAACGGTATAATTGTCTTGGGTATAGCTGGATAGGGCAGGGCTGAAATGACCATTGTCAAATACCAGTACGTCTGCTTCTAATCCAGGAATCATCGCCTGCTCCACATCAGATTGGCTAATAGATGTGGCTGCTGCCAAGTGGAAATTGCTAAGTTTACTCTCAAGCTTCTTTACTATAGGTGTGAATTTATACTCCTCCGCTTTTTGGGCAGGAAGTCCATTTTCTTCTATAAACTTGATAGCTGATTGTCTTAAGGTACCAAAGCTCGTTTGGGCCTTGGCGAGGTCTAGGATAGAACCAGTGATTTTGTTATGCGTAAGGGTAGTCATGGAATTACTTAATAATAAGGTGTGACATGTATTGATCTAATGACTTAGACAGAAGCTCCGTCCACCTCAGCTTTGATCCAGTCATATCCTTTCTCTTCCAGCTCCATAGCCAGCTCCTTGGTGCCTGACTTTACGATTTGGCCTTTGTACAATACATGTACAAAATCAGGGACAATATAGTCCAGCAGTCGCTGGTAGTGAGTCACCACCACGGTAGCATTGTCCTTAGATTTTAATTTATTCACTCCATTGGAGACGATTCTCAAAGCGTCAATGTCAAGGCCTGAGTCCGTCTCATCCAATACGGAAAGGGTAGGCTCCAACATGGCCATCTGAAAAATCTCATTTCTCTTTTTCTCCCCGCCAGAGAAGCCTTCATTGAGGGCTCTGCTCATCAGCTTTTGGTCGATCTCTACCAACTTCATTTTTTCCTTCATCAAAGAAAGAAACTTAACAGCATCCAACGCTTCCTGACCTCTATATTCACGAACTTGATTTACGGCAGTTCTAAGGAAATTAGTGGTGCTTACGCCAGGGATTTCAACAGGATACTGGAAAGCAAGGAATACGCCTTCTCTAGCGCGGTCTTCAGGGCTCAATTCTAAAAGATCCTTGCCTTTGAAAGTAACTTCTCCTTCTGTCACTTCATATTCTTCACGACCTGCGAGTACTGAGGCCAAAGTGGATTTTCCAGAACCGTTTGGACCCATGATAGCGTGGACTTCTCCTGCTTTGATTTCCAGGTTGATGCCTTTAAGTATTGGCGTCCCTTCAATAGATGCGTGTAAATTCTTTATGGATAACATGATTTGTATGTATTTCTGTTCAGGATTGGTATTATACTCAGAAACATGGAGAATTAGCTAGCCAAAAATCCATGTTTCTGTGTGGGAATTATTAGTAAGCGTAGGGTTAACCTACACTTCCTTCTAAGGTAAGTGCCAGGAGCTTTTGAGCTTCTACCGCAAATTCCATTGGCAACTGGTTTAGCACTTCTTTGGCGTATCCGTTGACAATCAATGCTACGGCATCCTCGGTGGCGATACCACGTTGGTTACAATAGAAAATTTGGTCCTCGCCAATTTTTGAGGTGGTGGCCTCATGCTCTACCTTGGCACTGGAATTTTGAATATCAATATAAGGGAAGGTATGGGCGCCACATCGGTCTCCCATCAGCAAGGAATCACACTGAGAGAAGTTACGGGAATTATCCGCACGCTTCATCACCTGCACCTGTCCACGATAGGAGTTCTGAGATTTGCCCGCAGAGATACCTTTGGATACGATTCTTGACTTGGTGTTTTTCCCAATATGAATCATCTTCGTTCCGGTATCAGCTTGCTGGTAATTATTAGTTACCGCCACAGAATAGAATTCTCCAATAGAATTATCCCCTTTGAGGATACATGATGGGTACTTCCAAGTGACTGCAGAACCGGTCTCCACCTGTGTCCAGGAAATCTTGGAGTGATTACCGGCACAGATGCCTCGCTTAGTTACAAAATTATATATACCACCTTTACCGTTTTTATCTCCTGGATACCAGTTTTGAACGGTGGAGTATTTTACCTCAGCGTTGGTGGCAGCATAAATCTCTACCACAGCAGCGTGAAGCTGATTTTCGTCTCTTTGAGGAGCGGTGCAGCCTTCCAGGTAGGATACATAAGCATCATCCTCCGCCACAATCAAGGTTCTTTCGAACTGTCCTGTGTTGGCAGCATTGATTCTGAAATAAGTAGAAAGCTCCATTGGGCATCTTACGCCTTTTGGAATATAGCAGAATGAGCCGTCAGAGAAAACTGCTGAGTTAAGGGCAGCATAATAGTTGTCTGTCATCGGTACCACAGAACCTAAGTACTTCTTGACCAATTCAGGGTGCTCATGTACCGCCTCACTGAAGGAGCTAAATACAATTCCTAATTTGCCCAAAGTTTCCTTAAAAGTGGTTCCTACAGAAACAGAGTCCAATACTGCATCCACGGCTATGCCTTGGAGTTTTTTCTGCTCGTTAAGGCTGATACCCAATCGCTCATAGATTTGAAGCAATTCAGGATCCACCTCATCCAGGTTCTTAGGCTTGGATTTTTGCTTAGGTGCAGAATAATATTTTAAGGCTTGTAAGTCTATTTTAGGGTAATGAACATTGGCCCATTCAGGCTCGGTCATTTTTTGCCAGGTCTGAAATGCCTTCAACCTCCATTCCAACAGCCATTTTGGTTCTTCCTTTTTAGCGGAGATCCATCTGATAATGGTTTCATTCAATCCGGCTGGAGCCTCGTCAGCTTCAAAATCCACAGACCAACCGTGTTCATATTCCTTCGAGGTGAACTCCTCTAAAATCTGATTGTCTTTGCTCATAAAGTGAGTTATTTAGACTAATTATATTTTGTAGCGCAAAGATATAACATTTATCTAAAATTTATTGTTCCGATTGGATTAAAATTCTCTATGATAAATTGAGAAAAACAATTAAAAAATGATTCTAAGGTACTTGATAGCAAAAGTTTAATGCACCAAAAGCGCTTTCTTGCGCTTTTGGTTTTATGTGTTTAAGATAAGAATATCTGTATTTAATTATATATTTTTTTTATTTAGATTTAATCTAAATAATTAACTTTCTCTACAATATTATTTAGCATCTTGCTCAAAAAGCTGGATAGGACGGTTGATGCTTTCTTCAAGTACAATAAGGGTTTCTGTTCTATCGATTCCATCCACCTTTTGTATCTTATTAAGCACATCTCTCAAATGGTTAGTATCCTTACAGATTATTTTTGCAAAAATGCTATAATTACCCGTGGTATAATAGGCATTTACCACCTCGGCAATTTCTTTCAATTTCTCAATTACATTATCGTATAAGGAGCTTTTTTCAAGGTAAATCCCCAGGTAGGCAGAGATATCATAGCCTAATTTCGAAAAATCAATGTTGAGGGTGGCGCTTTTTACAATGCCCATATCCTCTAGCTTTCGCATTCTTACATGAACAGTACCGGAAGAAACGTACACTTTTTTGGCAATTTCTGTGTATGGCGTTTTGGCATCTTCATTTAGTAAGGAGATGATCTTTAAATCAACATTGTCAATATCTAAATTTTTGTCCATTATTTATTTATTTGCTTGTCTTTATTTGAATAAAGATGCATTTAAATTGTTGAATTGTCAAAATTTACGGGAACATTTTTTTTGATTTGCAAAATACATAAAAATGTATTTACTTTGGGATTACATAGTGAAAGGGAATTATAATTCGGGATGAATTAGTGAGGCTTGGAATAATCTTTTGATTATTAGTGTAATTCTTTATTTTACAATGGTTTTGAACGTGAAACTTTTAATCTCTAAAGTTATATTTGGGTTTATATTCTGAAAAGGGTCTTGCTACTGGCGAGACTTTTTTGATTTTAGCCCTTTCCACTTCGCCAATATTCGACCAGTTCTTGGTCTTAAAAGCGCTGAAGTATCCTTGCCTTTTTTAATATTCCTGAGATATAACTTCCCTAAAACTTACAAATTAGCCTCTAAAGGCATTTTCCTCGCTTTTTGAGCATTAGTAGACTCAAATCCAGTTTTTATATCCCACCTTCCTATCCAGTGTTCATTCCACGATTACCTTATCCTCTGATCTGGAACACAGCATCGATCCTGTGGCATTCCTATGCTGCTGGAGCGGAGTTTTAGAATTGTTGGTTTAAGTCCAATTAATAAGCGCTGAAGGGTATGACGCGTGGGCATTTAAAGGACATGGTTTTCGGACTCATCTTAGCAGCCTATTTTGGTTCCATCTTTCAAAAAGATCAATCAAGCATGGAATTTCCAAGATGATTCTTGTATCTATGTGGCATTTCAAAAACCTTTTAGACCATTGGTCATAGAAAGGCTATTGGTCTGGATATAAATCCTTAATTTTTCAGGATTAAACCAAATTTAATTTGATATAAGCTCGTATTTTATGAGGAGATTAAAATTTACATTGCTGCTTCTGTTCCTGGTTGGATCAGTATTGGCGCAGCAAAAACCAAGCTTGGTACATGAAGACTATGACCGGTGGAATTCCCTGTCATCTGTTCAATTAAGTAAAGACGGTCAGTGGGTCGGCTATGAAATCAGTCCCCAGGAGGGGGATGGAAGGATAGAGGTGGCAAACCATGATCAGCCCGCCTCCAAAATAATTATTCCTAGAGGAGCTCACCTGAGCTTTTCTCATAATAATAAATGGGCCGTTGGCAAGATCAATGCTGAATACGATACGGTTCGCATGCTCAAACTGAAAGGTAAAAAATCCAAGGATTTACCTAAAGACTCCTTGTTTATCTTGTCACTCGCTTCAGGAACAATCGAAACTATCCCTCAGGTCAAATCCTTTAAGACTCCTAAGAAATCGGGAGATTGGTTGGCTATCTTAATGGAGAAAACCAAGGAAAAAAAGGATACCACTGCAGCAGATAGCACCAAGAAAGCCGTATTAAAAACGGATGGAACGGACCTTATCGTGCGGACCTACGACGGGATGACCAACTATACCCTCTCCAGAGTAGATGAATACGGCTTTAGCGAAAATGGCCAGAAACTTTTCTATGTTTTGGCAAGTCAGGATACCTTAGAAAATGCCGCTTTGGGAATAATGGACTTAGAGACGGGGGAGCAACAACTATTAGATTCCGGCAAAACTAAGTATAGTCAAGTAAGCTTATCCAGAAATGGGAAAGCTTTGGCTTATCTCGCCACCGCGGATTCGGCTAAGTCTAAGAAGCCTTATTATACATTATATGCTTATTCTTCCAAAAAGAATGAGATCAGCGAACTCCCAGAAAGTCAGAAAAAGGCCTTGATGGAGGATTCAAGGATTTCCGAAAATGGCAGCCTTTCTTTTTCCTATGATGAAGAGCGCTTATTTTTTGAGGTTTCTGATGACTATAAGACGTTTGATTATGAAGAAGACAGCACCATTCTAGAGGATGAGAGGGTGTCCTTGGATATCTGGGGATGGCAAGATGCTGAAATCCAGCCGATGCAACTGCTTAATAAAGATAAGGAGTCAAAAAAAGGCTATTTGGCGGTGATGGACCTGAAAAACGGTAAAGTCACTCAGCTGGAGGACAAAACAGTGACCAGCATCAGGCTGGATCCCAAGCGTAAGCTGGAAGTGGCCTATGGTACCGATGATAATCCGTATCGGATAAATTATAGTTGGGACATTCAGGTCGGTAGAGATGTATATTGGGTGGATCTGAAGTCTGGCGACAAAAAGCTGGTAGCAAAAGAAGTGCAGGGTTATCCGGAGCTATCCCCAGCAGGGAAATTCCTGACCTGGTACAGCTATCCCGACAGTGCCTGGATAGCCTATGATGCCAAATCAAGCAGCTTGATCAACCTAACTGCTGCGATTGAGGATAATTTCTATGATCAGATTCACGATAGCCCGAGCATGCCTAGGTCTTATGGAAGTGCTGGATGGACCGAGGGAGATGAGGAATTCCTGGTGTATAGCCAATATGATATTTGGAAGATAGATCCGAGTAGCCCAGACAAGGCTGTAAATATCACGCTAGGGTCAGGGAATAGGGAGGAGACCAGCTATAGAGTAGAGGATCTGGACGAGGAACTGGAATATATCAATGCTAAAGCACCTTTAATCTTAAGCGCTTTTAATGACAAAACTAAAAAAAGCGGCTATTTCAAAGGGGATCTGGAGGCTAAAAGCGCCCCGGTTTCTTTAGTATATTCGGACCATCAGTACTTCGAATTATTGAAGGCTGAGGAAAGTGAAGCTATTGTGTTGAGAAGGTCCACTTTTGAAGAATACCCAGAAGTTTACGTTGGAGATATGGGCTTTGAAAACCTGGAAAAGGTGTCAGAAACCAACCCACAACAGGCGGAAGTAAACTGGGGAACGGTAGAATTGACGGAGTATGTAACCTTGAAGGGAGATTCTTTGCAAGGGCTGATCTACAAACCTGAGGATTTTGATGCTTCCAAAAAGTATCCACTCATGGTGTATTTTTATGAGAGAAGTTCTGATCGCCTTCATCGATATATTAGTCCATCCCCAAGTGCCTCGACCATTAATATCAGTTATTTTGTGAGTAATGGATATGTGGTATTTGTTCCGGATATCAAGTATGATATTGGCCATCCGGGGAAGAGCGCTTATGACTGCATAGTGCCAGGAGTGCTGTCTGTAGCCGAAAAAGGCTATATTGACACGGATAATATGGCTATCCAAGGCCAAAGCTGGGGAGGCTATCAGGTGGCATACCTGATTACCCAAACGGATATGTTCAAGGCGGCAGGTTCTGGTGCGCCGGTAGCCAATATGACTTCGGCATATGGCGGAATTCGCTGGGGCACAGGGATGAGCAGAATGTTCCAATATGAGCAGACACAATCCCGAATAGGCGGCACGCTTTGGGAAAAGCCTATGGAATACATCGAAAATTCACCATTATTCTATGCCGATCAGGTGCATACTCCCGTGCTGATCATGCACAATGATGAGGATGGAGCAGTGCCTTGGTATCAGGGAATTGAGTTTTTTATGGCGCTAAAGCGTAATCGAACTCCTGCATGGCTATTAGTCTATAATGGGGAAGACCATAATCTGAGGTTACGAAAAAACAGGAAAGACCTTTCGATCCGATTGAGTCAGTTCTTTGACTATTACCTCAAAGGTGCACCAGCGCCACTATGGATGACTGAGGGATTACCTGCTGTAGAGAAAGGAAGAACCTTAAAGTACGAACTGTCCGAATAGGAATCTATAAGAAATAGCCAGCAGGTAATTCCTCCAACAAAGAAGGACTCTGCCGATGGTAAGAATTCATTATAAAAAGCCCCAGAGGCACGGAAGGTATCCTTCCTGCCTCTGTGGCTTTATTTTTGAGCGGAAAAGTGGGTGCTATCCAAATGGATTATGTTTAATCCAGCATTGATTTCTTGCGTTTTAATAGGAGCAGGGGTCTGAAGTTGTCCTTTCTATAAGGATCCGATAAGTATGCAGTTATAAAACTAAGGACCTACTTATCTTACTTTTGTATTCTAAAAGGGGAAGTTATAGGGTGTATGTTTTTAGGACCTCATTTAAGTGTTGGCTAGCATAGTTTTCTTATTCTTCCGGTTTCCAATACAGTATATAATTCATAGATTAGGGACTGAAACAGGAGTCGAAATCTTCTGAATGGCCGCTGCCTGCCAACTAAAGATACTGCTATGTCATTTCTAGATAATATTGATCAGGTCATAAAGCTTAGCTAGGAAGAAAAAGGTATAGTTGAAAGTCACTTTAGGACCCTATCAATACCTAAGGAGGGATTATGGATCAAGGAAGGACAATATTGTGACGAAATTGCTTTTATCCAAAAAGGAATATTTCGCATTTTTTATAATGATCCGGATGGGAAAGAAATTAGTTGTTTCTTCATGCCTGAAAACAACTTCATATCTTCATTTACCAGTTTTTAACCCACAGCCCTAGCAAGGAAAATATTGAAGCCGTAAATGAGGTGAGCTGAATGGTGATCAATAGGGATAATTTAGAAAAACTATCCCAGGAGGTTCCAAAGATGGAAATATGGAGAAGAGTGATTGCCGAGAACCTATTTATTATTTTAGAAAGATGGATTTCTATGCTTCAATCAAAAACCGCTCAGGAAAGGTATGAGGCTATGTCTGCGATAATGGCCGAGCATTGGTGGAATTAGCCTTGAATGAAGATTGCTATGGTCAGGTGTGGCATTTGCCGGTGGGAAGACCAATCACTATAAATGAAATGCTTACCCTATTTAATAAAAAACTGCACAGTAATTTTAAATTAAGGATGGTGCCATCATTCATGAAAAAAATACTACCGCTTTTTATACCTGTATTAAGCGAAACTAAAGAAATGGAATATCAGTTTGAACAGAAATACATCATGTCTGACAAGAAATTTAGACAAAGGTTTCCTGATTTCAAATCATGCTCTTACCCTACAGGGGTCAATCACATGGTCAATTCATTTATAAAACTATAATTGGTGTGGTGTAATAATCTAATTTTCAATTTGATATAATAATTGTCTAAATGGCTGGAGAAACAAATTTATCGCAATTAATAAAAGGGATGACGCCTAAACTAAATGAGGGAGATTACGTCTTCTCGACGGTCAAGGATCTTAGCAAGATTGAACGTGAGGATACGATTGGTGAATTCAGAGAAATGGAAGGGACCACCATTATAATCGAAAAAAGTAAAGCGGACGCTATAGGTTTGCGCTATGAATATATAGCCTCATGGATTACTCTTATGATCCATTCATCGCTCGAGGCAGTAGGTCTGACCGCTATTTTCTCAAGTGAATTAGCAAAACATGGTATTAGCTGCAATGTGATTGCTGGTTATTTTCACGACCATATTTTTGTCGATAAAAAAGACTCAAAAAAAGCGATTAGAGTTTTACAGGAATTATCCCAAAATCAATAAAGTCCAGTCCCTATGCCTAATACTCCACTACTCTAAGTGCCAGGCTCCTTTAGAAAGTACAAATGCACCTTCGGTCACTAGGTAAGAGCAGGACTGGGGTTTATACTCTAGCATGATTCCTTAGGCTTGAATATAGATATTATTATTCGTAGACAATCCCCCCTTAGGCTGAAGTGTAAGATATGCTAAAAATGCAGGTCTGAAAATAAAAGGAATAAGGAAACAAACTGGCTTCCTTATTCCTTCTCGCTTTAGATTTAGCTATATAGACTTATACTTTTTCCTTTTCTACCAGTTGGCTTAATTCCTGAGCCACGGCGTTTTGGAGGCCTTCCACCTTGGTGAGGTCAGTGTCCCAGAAATTGATGTTTTTTAGAACCTCATGAGCCACGTGGTCGAGGTCATCACTTTCCCAAATGGCTTTAAAATAATTGATAATTTCTTCATCATCCTGCACTGGCGTGGCTTCGCCATTATAGCTACCCTTATAGAACACGATTAATGCCGCCAGTGAGCGCACCAAATTGGGTGGTAGTTGACCCTTGCGGTCCACATACTCCAGGAGAGAAGGCAAAACCCTCACTTTAAATTTGGAGATGGAGTTCAGGGCGATGGAACTCAATTGATGTTTCACAAATGGGTTTTTGAAGCGGTCCATCACATCATTGGCAAACTGCTCCAGCTCTTCCTTAGGAAGGTCCAGGGTAGGGATGATTTCTCCTTGGATGGTCTCATTGAGGAAGGGGCCGATGATCGGATCTTCCACTGATTCCCTTACCGTTCGCAGTCCATGAAGGTATGCCACGGGCACCAGGGAGGTATGGGCACCATTTAGAATTCTTACTTTTCTGGTTCGGTAGGGAGACTGATCTTTGACGAATTTGACATCTAAGCCAGCCTCCTCCGCTGGAAATTCGGCCTTTACTGCATCAGGTCCTTCGATCACCCATAGGTGAAATGGCTCCGCTTTTACAACCAAATTATCCTCATACCCAATGTTCTCTTGAATCTCCTTGATGTTTTCTCTCGGAAATCCAGGTACAATTCTATCCACTAGGGTATTGGAAAAGGTGTTGGCCTCATTGATCCAAAGGATGAAGGCCTCAGGCAGTTTCCATAGGCTGGCATACTGCAGTATGATTTCTTTGAGTTTTTCTCCGTTTTTATCGATAAGCTCACAGGGGATTATATGCAGTCCCTTGCTATTATCGGCACCGAATACTTCAAATCTTTTGAACAGCAAGGCGGTTAGTTTGCCAGGAAATGACTGTGCTAATTGGTCCTTGTTATCATCCTCAGGATTATAGGATATGCCTGCCTCGGTAGTATTGCTGATGATGAACCGCAAATCAGGATTTTCTGCCAATTGAAGATATGCCGAATAGTTTTCGTAGGGGTTTATCACACCTCTAACGCAAGTGATAAGTTTGGTTTCTTCCCGAGCTTCCCCGCTTTGGATGCCGCTAAGCTGTACATGATATAGTCCGTCTTGCTTATTGATCATCTCGCCCAGGCCCTGAGCGATCGGCTGCACGAGCTGTACATCGGCATTGAAATTGGCCTTATCATTCATGGTCTCAATGATCCAATCTACAAAGCCTCTCAAAAAATTACCTTCTCCAAATTGTATTATTTTGATGGGTCTTTGAGGAAGATCAGAAACATTTTGTCTGTTTAGTGTTTTCATCAGTTATGCGATTTTGTTTGTGTTGTTTAAAATTTTACTTACTCAAAATCAGGGCTTATCAGTAGAAATGGTACCAAAATACCAACTTAATAATCAAATTGAAAATAGTTCTTAGCATTATAATAGCAAATATCACTCACGATTTTGCCTAGCCATTCTTCATCGTTCGGTAGTTCTCCATTGGCCACATCTTTGCCGATGAGGTTACATAGGGTCCTTCGGAAATATTCATGTCGCGGAAAGGACAAAAAGCTTCTGGAGTCGGTCAACATCCCCACAAAGCAGCTCAGCAAACCCATATTAGAAAGTGCGTTCATTTGCTTTTCCATCCCATCTTTTTGGTCGAGAAACCACCAGCCTGAGCCAAACTGCACCTTACCACGAATGGAGCCGTCATTGAAGTTGCCGATCATCGTGGCCAGCACTTCATTATCAGAGGGATTTAGGTTATAAAGTATAGTTTTGGCCAACTGATCGCTGCTGTCCAGCTCGTTGAGGAATTGGGCGATGGCGCTAGCCTGCGAGAAATCACCGATGGAGTCAAATCCTGTATCCGGACCCAATAAGCGTAGCATTCGTTGGTTGGTATTTCTGAGTGCCCCTAAGTGATACTGCTGCGTCCAGCCCTTGGCATGGTACATATGGCTAAGGTGCAAGAGTGTTTCGAACTTAAAATAATGTATCTCCTCTCCACATAACTTAGCTCCACCTAGTAATTTGGCCATGAGTTTTTCACAGTCATAGGTACCTCTCTTAAAGTAATATAATTTCTCCAATCCATGATCCGAAAGCCTTCCTCCATGCTCATGGAAATAGTCAACTCGATTTTTTAAAGCGTCCAATAGTGCCTTATAGCTAGATATTTCGGTGTCACTCGCTTGGCCAAGTAGGTTAAGGTAGGAGAGGTAGCTACCTTGATTTTCTACGGCATAGGCCTTATCTGGGCGGAATGCCGGAAACAAATTTGGTTTTATCCCTTCCCTTTTCGCTTGGATATGATAATTAAGCGTATCTATGGGGTCATCCGTAGAGCATACTGTTTCCACGTTCATCTGTTCCAATAAACCTCTCGTGAAGTGGCTTTTCTGCTGAAGTTGGGCAGTGGCTTCTTCATAGATTTCCTCCGCCGTATCAGGGCTCAGGAGTTGGTTGATTCCAAAATACCTCTTTAATTCCAAATGTGTCCAATGAAATAGGGGGTTGCGCAAGGTATAGGGCACTGTTTCGGCCCATTTCAGGAATTTATCCTTATCACTGGTGGATTTTCCGGTGATATATTCTTCATTTATACCTAGTGTACGCATGGCACGCCATTTATAATGATCGCCCGCCAGCCATATTTCTGATAGGTTATTGAAGGGTCTGTTTAGCGTGATATCCTTAGGGGATAGATGGCAGTGGTAGTCGATGATAGGGAGATCCTTTGCATAAGTATGATAGAGCTGCTGTGCAAAATCATTTTGCAAAAGGAAGTTCTCATCCAAAAATTCTTTACTGCCACGATGCAATCGATTGCTCACTTGGTCCAACATTATTAGTGTCTGTTTTTTTGGTTAATTATTATTTTGAATTAGGGGTTGAATTAGGTTTTGAGGGAGTTCTGGTGGAAGATTCTCTTATGATGAGATCAGGTTTTAGAACGGTCTTTTGAGGCACGTATTTTTTTGGGTCGGCCTTAAGGAGTTCAAAGAAAAGTTCGGCAGCCACATTTCCCATAGGAATACTGACCTGATCCACGCTGGTAAGGGAAGGGGTGGTAAACGAGGTGAAGGGCTCATTCCCAAATCCCGCCAGTCCTACCTGTGCAGGGATGGCGATGCCACGTTCTTTGAGCGCTTGGAGGGCACCCATGGCAGCATAATCACTGGAGGAGAATATCGCATCAAATTCCAGCCCTTGGTCCAGCATGGTTTTTACGCATTGCTGTCCATCTTCGAGTTGCATATTGCTCTCGATCACCAGGTTTTGGTCATATTCCATGCCATGGGCTTTCAGGGCATCGATATATCCACGCATACGTTCGCTATAAATATTTATTTTTCGTGGATTAGTAAAATGCGCGATCCTTTTGTATCCATTAGCGATGAGATGCTCGACCGTCTTATAGGCTCCCATATAGTCATCGATTACCACCTGATTTACCTCTACACTATCGGTAATCCGGTCAAAAAGCACCAAAGGGATGTTTTTCTCCTTCACCCGGTCCAGGTGTTCGAAGTTTTCAGTGTTCTTACTAATGGACATGATAATCCCATCCACACGAGCACTGAGCAGGGTGTCCACGATCTGCACTTCTTGTTCGAAGTTCTCATAAGACTGACTTATGATTACTTTATAGTTGAGCTGATTGGCGATCTCTTCAATGCCACGGACTACCGAGGAAAAGAAATTACGATTGACCGTAGGGACAATAATGCCTATCAATCTACTTTTTCCATTCCTTAATGCTGCCGCAATATTATTTGGCTGATAATTAATGTCTTTTGCTGCTTTGGTGACCAGTTTTTTGGTCGCATCACTGATTCTAGGGTGGTTGTTTAAGGCCCTGGATACCGTGCTGGCTGTGATCCCCAGTTTAGACGCTATATCATGGATCGTCGCTTTCTTTCGTTTATTCATTGTTCTTCAGGTGGCCAAAAACCACAAATCTAACACAATTCTCAACATATTTTGATTCTTGTGCTTTTTTTACGCTTCGTTTCTGGTTTCAGGTCTCGGTTAAATTGGGTTTTGAATTTGGGTATTCCACGCCCAAATTGAATGTAATCGGTTGCGCAATATAGTTTTATTATTCTCTAATTGTCAAGAATAAACACTTATATTTTTTTCTGCTTAAGTGAATTTTACCTCCTGATTATCCTTTGTTTGCTTTGCTCATTGACTTTTTTGAAGTTTTTTGACGAAATTTTAGGCTTAAATTTTAATTCCTCAAAAAAAATATTTAAATATGCAATCGATTGCTCAATGTGATCGCCGATTGAGAAAATAAAATCAGCCTATATTTCTGGTTGATTATTGAAGATATAATTAGTTTAGGGTTAATGATGTGAAATGTCCCCTTCGCTTGAGGGGGACCTTTCAAAATTCTAGACTACACTAATCTCAAGTAATACATTACCAATAAACCCCCATATACCATGAATTTTACTACCATCTTTGACCGATTTACTCTCATAATCAAGTTTTTATACCTTGGAAAATGGGATAATCAAGTGCAGTCATTCAAGACCATCAAAATACCGGTGCCCGTTTCTGAGGGCCTATTCTTAACCAGAGATTAATTTTTTTTTCTATCTCCACCCAAATCTTTGATTCCTATGAATGCTAAAAATATATCCCTAAAAGGTGCTTCCTTTTTACTATTGAGCAGCGCGTGTTTATTTGGCGCATGCTCTTCAAATACCCAAAAATCGACCACAGAAAATTCTTCGGAAGTCATAGAGGAGACTCCTCAATATTCTACATGGATGGCGGACTCTGAGATAAAACGAAACCCTGAGGGCTGGACGCTTGATTTTAATGAAAAGCCAAAATGGGAATATACCCACGGACTAATGATGACCGCCATGGAAGCGGTATATGACAGCACCGGTGATCAAAAATATTTGGACTATATCTTACACTTTGCCGATTTTATGGTCGAGGAAGGTGGAGCAGTCAAGACGTATAAGAAAGAAGACTATAATATCGACCGCGTCAACGGCGGTAGGTTCCTTATCGGCCTCTATGAGGAGACTGGGGAGGAGAAATATAAATTGGCAGCCGAGGACCTGAGAGATCAGATGCGTCATCACCCTCGGACTTCCGAAGGAGGCTTCTGGCATAAGAAGCGATATCCTCATCAGATGTGGCTAGACGGGCTATATATGGGTTCCACCTTCCTCGCTCGATATGCCGCAGAAATGAATGAGGCGGCCTTATTTGATGATGTGGCCAATCAGATCTTCTTGATGGACCACTATGGCTACAGTGAGGAGACGGGCTTATATCATCACGCTTGGGATGAGAGCAAATCTCAGAAATGGGCGGATCCAGCCACGGGGCTTTCCACCAATTATTGGGGGAGAAGTATAGGTTGGTTTAGCATGGCGGTGGTGGACGTACTGGATTTTATGCCAGCGGATCATCCTCAGCGTGGGATGGTCGTGGAAGTAGCCAAGAAACTTGCCGCAGGAATAGTAAAATACCAAGATCAAAGCGGAGTATGGTATCAAGTGATGGACCAAGGAACGCGTGAGGGCAACTATCTGGAAGCTTCGGGATCAAGTATGTTTGCTTATTTTCTATTAAAATCAGTGAGAAAGGGATATATTGATGCCAAATATGAAAAAAATGCTATAGCAGCCTATGAAGGTCTCCTAAGGGAGTTTGTCCGTGAGGACAGTGATGGCGGCATTAGCCTAACCAATATATGCGCTGTAGCGGGATTAGGCGGCGATCCTTATCGTGATGGCTCCTATGAATATTATATTAGTGAGCCCATTCGGGATAATGATCCCAAAGGGGTGGGGCCTTTTATCTTGGCCTCCCTGGAATATGAATCAATCAATTAACCCTTACCTATGAAATTTAATTTTGGTGTTTTCGGTCTGATGCTATGGTTATCCATCAGCGCGGCAATGGCTCAACAAACTAGTGAAATAACTGTGGCTCAAGATGGCTCGGGAGATTTTGTAACCATTCAGGAAGCCTTTGATCATGTGCCAGATTTTAGAAAAAAAGTCACTGTGATACATCTAAAGCCTGGTATATATAAGGAAAAACTGACGCTGGCCAGCACCAAAACCAATATTCAACTTATAGGTGAGGATCCCCTGAGTACCAAAATTACTTATGATGACTATGCCTCTAAGGAAAATAGCTTCGGGGAGGAAATGGGGACCACTGGTTCCAGCACTTTCTTTGTTTTTGGAGATGGGTTTACAGCCAAGAATATCACTTTCGAAAATTCCTCCGGCCCCGTCGGCCAGGCAGTTGCTGTACGTGTGGATGGAGATAAAGTGGTATTTGAGAATTGTAGGTTCTTAGGAAATCAAGATACCCTGTACCCGCATGGCAAATACAGTCGTCAATATTATAAGAACTGCTATATCGAGGGCACCACCGATTTTATCTTCGGATGGTCCACGGTGGTCTTTGATCAATGTGAAATATTCTCAAAGTCCGGTGGCCACTATATAACGGCTGCATCCACCGAAAAGGGTAATCTACATGGCTTTGTATTCTTAAACTGCCAGCTCACTGGAGATGCTCCCGAAGCCTCCGTTTACCTTGGCCGGCCGTGGAGACCTTATGCGCAGACTGTATTTATAGGCTGTGAAATGGGTAAGCATATCAAGGCTGAAGGATGGCATAATTGGGGCAAACCCGAGGCAGAAGAAAATAGCTTCTATGCCGAATATCAATCCACAGGACCTGGTGCCGCTCCTGAAGATAGGGTGATATGGTCCTGGCAGCTGACTACAGATATTGCCAAGGCCTATTCTCTGAAGAATATCCTCGCCGGTGACGATAAGTGGGATCCTGCTGCACAGCTAAACCTGGAATAAGTAGAGAAATACTAATAAACCTAATACAGCTTAATCATGAACTTTATATCATCGATTATGGCCAGTAGCCTACTGGTCCTGGGATTGTCATGCCCATTATTTGCCCAAGATGACCAAGCCAGTAAGGTATGGGTCTCCGATCAGGGAGATGGCACCTATATCAATCCCGTGCTTCATTCAGACTATTCTGATCCAGATCTCTGCCGAGTGGGAGAGGACTTTTATATGACCGCATCCAGCTTTAATGCCTCTCCAGGATTGCCGATATTACATTCCAGGGACCTGATCAACTGGGAGATTGTTGGTTATGCTCTGGATAGACAGGTTCCCTTGGATCATTTTAGTCGTCCTCAGCATGGCAATGGTGTCTGGGCGCCGGCGATCCGTTATCATGAGGGCGAATATTATATCTATTGGGGAGATCCTGACTTTGGAATATATATGGTCAAGACCAAGGACCCCAGAGGGAAATGGGATGAGCCAGTGCTCGTAGAAGCTGGGAAAGGCCTGATTGACCCCTGTCCGCTTTGGGATGAGAATGGAAAGGCCTATCTCGTACATGCCTATGCAGGCAGTAGAGCAGGCATCAAGAGTGTCCTGGTCGTAAAGCCACTGAGCTGGGATGGTACCAAAACCCTTGGCACAGGCCGACTGGTTTTTGATGGCCATGAAAACCACCGTACGGTGGAAGGAAGTAAGTTCTATAAGCGAAATGGCTATTACTATATTTTTGCACCGGCTGGTGGAGTATCCACAGGCTGGCAACTGATCCTGAGGGCTAAGAACCCCTATGGTCCCTACGAAGAACATATTTCACTCGCCCAGGGAGAGACCGCCATCAATGGCCCTCACCAAGGAGGCTGGGTGACATTAGAAAATGGTCAAAACTGGTTTATGCACTTTCAGGATAAGGAAGCTTATGGGCGGATTCTTCACTTGCAACCCATGGTATGGAAGGAAGATTGGCCAATCATGGGCGAGGACCCAGATGGCGATGGGACCGGACAGCCCGTGCTCCATTACCAAAAGCCTGACGTAGGTCAAAGCTACCCCATAGCCACACCGGACGATAGCGACGAATTTGAAGGAGATCAGATCGGAATGCAGTGGCAGTGGCATGCCAACCCTAAGGCTACTTGGGCATTTGCCAATCCTGCCGCAGGAACTCTTAGGCTATATACTGAGCAGCTTCCAGAGGAAGTCTCGAACCTTTGGGCGGCTCCTAATCTACTGTTACAGAAGTTTCCCGCAGAGGAGTTTACGAGCACCACGAAATTGACTTTCCACCCAAATGAAGATTTAGAGAATGAAAAAGTAGGCTTGATCGTCATGGGAATGAGCTATGCCTATCTGGCGCTGGAAAGTGCTCAGGATGGTATCTATCTGAAATACAGCATATGCCATGATGCTGAGCATGGTAAGGAAGAAAAAGAGCAGCTGATTAAGAAATTATCCAGCGACAGCCTCAGCCTTCGGGTAAGGGTAAGCGAAGGGGCTATATGTCAATTTAGCTATAGCGAAGATGGTAAAAAATTCACATCCATTGAGGAGACCTTCACGGCAGTTCCCGGCAAATGGATTGGAGCAAAGGTAGGACTATTTGCTACCAGAGACACCAAAATCAATGATTCGGGTTATGCTGATGTGGATTGGTTCAGGTTTGACAAATAAGCTATGCGAGCAGCCCATTAATTATCTGCGAATAATTAGTTCTTCACCTATCCAATAGAATTCATTCAACCAAAAAGGGATTACCACTATGAAAAACATTTCTAAAAATATAATAATGACCCTAGCCTGCAGCCTTTTTCTCGGGCAGGGATTTGCGAGGCAAATAGCTCCCGTGGATGCCAGTATCTATGAAGGGGTAGAAATAAATATGCCCAAAGTCCTACTACCATCCTTTGGCGAATATGAAGTGAATATTAGAGATTTTGGTGCGAAGGGTGATGGGCAGAGTAAATGTACAGAAGCTTTTGCAGAGGCAATCCAAGCAGTGCAAGCTAAGGGTGGGGGAAAAGTGACTGTTCCTCGAGGCATCTGGCTTACAGGCCCCATTACCTTAAAGAGCAATATAAACCTCCATTTGGAGGAGGGGGCCTTATTGCTTTTTAGTAGGGATTTTGATGATTACCCATTGGTCAATACTAGTTTTGAGGGATTGAATACGGTTCGCTGCATTTCGCCGATCAATGCGTACGAGGCCGAGAATATTGCGATTACTGGTTCTGGAGTAATTGATGGCAATGGAGATGCTTGGAGACTGGTGAAAAAAGGCAAGATGACTGCGGATCAGTGGAGCAAGTTGTTGAAATCTGGCGGGGTGCTTTCTGATGACGAAAAAATGTGGTTTCCTTCCGAAAAATCCAAAAAGGGATACACCAGTAGCTCTAATTTCAATGTCCCCGATTTGATTGACCCAGAGGATTTGGCTTCGGTAAAGGACTTCCTGAGGCCAGTGATGGTAAGCTTGGTGCATTGCAATAAAGTGCTTCTTGATGGACCTACTTTTCAGAATTCCCCTGCCTGGAATATCCATCCCCTTATGAGCGAAAACGTGGTCATCAGAAACTTGGAAGTGCGGAATCCCTGGTACAGCCAAAATGGCGATGGGCTAGACTTGGAGTCTTGCAAGAATGTATTGATCTATAATAATACTTTTGATGTGGGTGATGATGCGATATGCTTCAAATCTGGCAAAGATCAGGATGGTCGCGATCGAGGAATACCTACAGAAAATGTAATCGTAAAAAATAATACCGTGTATCATGGTCATGGCGGCTTTGTGGTGGGCAGTGAGATGTCTGGTGGAGTTCGCAATGTCCATGTTTCCAATTGTACTTTTATCGGAACCGATATTGGCCTCCGTTTTAAGAGTACCCGTGGGCGTGGGGGCATAGTGGAGAATATCTATATCTCTAATATAGACATGATTGATATTCCCGCTGAGGCGATCCGCTTTAATATGTTCTATGGTGGCAACTCGCCAGTATTAGAAGAAGATCAGGAAGCGGAGGTGAGAGATGAGACGCCCATGCCGGTGACTGAGGAAACTCCCATATTCCGAAATATCTATATGAAAAATATTACCGTGTCAGGAGCTGGAAAGACCGCATTTTTTATGGGATTACCGGAGAAGAGCTTAGAAAATGTACGACTTGAAGACTCATATCTGGTAGGAAATGAAGGAATGACCATCATCGATGGAGCAGGAATAAAAATTAAAAATGTGGCAGTTATCACCAAAAATAGCCCCGCATTGACCATATATAATAGCCAAAACATCCAGGTGGAGGGGCTTAAATTCGGGGGAGATTCCAAGGCAGCCCTGAGGATATTTGGCAGATTGACTGAAAATGTCAGGGTGAATAAAAGTGATTTTAAAAATATCGAAACCCAAATTTTCCAAAGTCCTGAGCTTACAAATGGCGCGGTAAAAATCAAATAATATGAAAGATAATAAGCTATTGCTGATACCGGCCTTGCTGGTTGTTCTCCTGACCTTTTCCTTTATGCCTGCCGATCGACAGATTACACTGTTTATGATTGGGGATTCCACTATGGCCAATAAGCCCTATGCAGGAAGCAATCCTGAAAAAGGTTGGGGGCAGGTGTTGGGCTTATATTTTAATGATGGGCTGTTGGTCGATAACTATGCCTTGAATGGCCGCAGTACCAAGAATTTCCGCGATGAAGGCCACTGGCAAAAGGTATTCGACCAGCTTCAGCCGGGAGATTATGTCATCATTGAATTTGGGCATAATGATCAAAAGGAAAAATCACCGGACCGATACGCGGCTCCAGATACGGACTATCGTAATAATCTTATCCGGTATATTGAAGAAAGCTATTCCAAAGGAGCCAAGCCTATATTAGCCACTCCCATTTCCAGAAGGAGTTTTGATGAGAAGGGCGTGTTAATAGATACCCATGGGAGGTATTCGGAGGTGGTAAGAGAGGTGGCCGCAGAGTATCAAGTGCCTCTTCTCGAGATGCATGGAAGGACGGTAGCGCTATTGGAGCAATTTGGAGTGGAGAAGTCTAAGGAGTTGTTTTTACATTACCGACCTGGGGATTATTCGAGATTTGCAGAGGGCAAGGAAGATAATACCCATCTTTCGCCCACCGGTGCTTTTAAAGTGTGTGATATCGCCATAGAGGAACTTTCCCGGGAAGTGCCGGAATTAAGGGTGTTCTTAAAGGAATAGAAGTATTGGCGTCTTTAAGGAATAATTACTAAGAAAATATAGCATTCATGAAGGTGAAAATCCATCTCTTACTGATGATTCTTCTGCTGCCAATAGGAGCAGTCACTGCTCAGCAGGTGCATTCCTATTCAAAAGATGGCAAGCTAATTAACCTAAAGGGAAAGCTGCAGCAGGATATAGTCGTGGCAAAAGATGGCTCAGGCGATTTTTTATTTATTGCAGATGCCTTAGAGGCAATTCGGGTATATCTACCCAAGCCGATTACTGTTTATATCAAGGAGGGAATCTATAAGGAGAAGCTACTGATTCCGGGAACTATAAGCAATGTCACCTTCAAGGGTGATGGACCAGAGAAGACCATTATCAGTTATGATGATCATACGGGCAAAAACTTCATGGACACCTTCGATTCTTATACCCTTATGGTCCTTGGCAATAGTTTGATATTTAGGGATATGACTATCCAAAATACCGCTGGAAGCGTAGGGCAGGCCGTTGCGTTACACGCGGAGGGCGACAGGCTTTTATTTGAGAATTGCCATTTTAGAGGGGATCAGGATACCATGTTTGCTTCAGGGGAGAATAGCCGGCAGGTATATAGAGACTGCTATATAGAGGGGACAACCGACTTTATCTTTGGTTCTGCCACCGCATTATTTGATAATTGCGAGATTTATAGCAAGAGCAATTCCTTCATCACGGCAGCATCTACTCCCGAGTGGGTGGAGTATGGTTATGTATTTAAAAATTGCCATCTGACAGCGGCAGAGGGAGTGGACAAGGTGTATCTGGGCCGACCATGGAGAGATTTTGCCAAAACGGTTTTTATCGATTGCCAATTGGAAGATCATATTGTTGAAACAGGCTGGGACTTTTGGGGACGTCCAAATGCTAAAGAAACCACCTATTACGCTGAATATGGCTCATCAGGGCCTGGTGCTAATAGCGCAGAAAGAGCCGATTGGGCGCATCAGTTAAGCGTTATAGAGGCGGAAGGCTATACGGCCCCCATGATTTTTGGGGGAGATCTATCGGTCAATAACGCCTATGGCTTTCCTTGGTATGGCTACCAAAAGGACAGCACTTATACGCTATCTAGTTCTTATGATAAATACCGTAAAAATTTCCCAGAGCTTAAACCTATAAGCAAGGAGGCCGATGGAATAGATGATTTTTTGGCGATTGAATACAAATCGCTTGGATACCGTGAATTAAAAATGGATGTATTTGCGCCAAAAACCAAAGCCAACGTGGCTCTTCCGGGAATTCTATTGGTGCATGGAGGTGGATGGCGTTCTGGTGACCGCTCCTTACAATTGCCCCTGGCTAAGGCTTTGGCAAGTAGGGGGTATATCACGGCAGTGATGGATTATCGCTTGTCCTTAGAGGCGCCATTTCCTGCGGGTGTCCATGATGTGAAAGAGTCCATTCGTTGGTTGAAGGAGCATGCGGACAGATTTGGGCTGGATAGCAGTCGTATCGCTATTTTGGGTGGATCGGCTGGCGGCCAGTTGGCAGCTTTGGTCGCCTATACTAATGGTATGGAAATGTACGAAGCATATTCCCAAAGGAAAGGAGCGGCGAGTACAGATGTCCATGCCTTGATTAATATGGATGGGGTCATGGCTTTTCATCATTCAGAATCAGAAGAAGGGGAGATGGCGGCTCAGTGGCTGGGCGGTACTTATGAAGAGATCCCCGAAATCTGGGAGGCAGCTTCGGCCCTTCATCAGATCAGTGAGAAGGCCGTTCCAAGTTTATTTATTAATAGTCAATACCCTAGATTTCATGCGGGTCAGGACGATGCAATTGCGCTATTGGATGGGTATGAAATTTACTCCCAAGTGGAGGAATACTCCTCCAGTCCGCATCCTTTTTGGCTGTTTGAGCCTTGGTTTGGGAGCACAGTAAATTGGGTAGATGAATTCCTTATTCAGCTTTTTAAATAAGTTATTTTGAGTCTTTTACGCAATCGATTTCGCCTAAAATCTATGGTATGATGGGCTGAACCAGCCTTGATTAATTGTATAGTTTCTGCCTTTTACCTGCTTATATATCTGTATTTCATGTTATAAAAGATTATTACTAGCAATAAAATAAGTGTATTAATAACTTGTATTACTAAAAAAATATCCGTAAAATGCAATCGATTGCGCAAGTGATTGCTACAATCGAGAATTGATTAATAAACCCTTAATTAGAATAGTTATGAATATCCCTTCCAGAGCTCCCGATGTCCGGGAGCTTTTACTCGCCGCTTACACAAAATTGAAAACGATCAAGTCCTGGCAGCACAGCCATGTCCATTTCAATTTATTTTATTAACAAAAACCCAATCCTTATCGAAATGTTATTTACCAAACCTTTGTCAGGCAAAGCCTGGCGCTTGCCTATGATATTGGCATTGCTGGTGATAGCAGTAACTGAGCTACGCGCTCAAAGCCTGCAAATCTCTGGTGTAGTCAAGAGTTCTGAAGGGGAAACCATCCCCGGAGTCACGGTCCTAATGAAAGGCAGTACCAATGGTACCAGCACTGACCTGGATGGTGCTTATTCCCTAACTGTAAATAATCCCCAGGGGACTTTGATGTTTAGTTCCATAGGAATGATCAAGCAGGAGGTCCAAATAGAAGGACGCTCCACGATCAATATCACCTTGGAAATGGACATTGCGCAGCTGGACATGGTGGAAGTGGTCGATTATGGCTATGGCACCATCAAAAAATCGGATATGACGGGCTCTGTGGCTTCCATGTCTGGAAAAGAACTGGCGAGAATCCCTGTGGCCAGTGCTGCACAGGCGATCACCGGCCGCCTTCCAGGTGTAAGAGTGCTCACCACCGATGGCTCCCCTGGCGCAGATGTTGTCATTCGTGTACGTGGAGGTGGCTCTGTCACCCAGGACAACTCTCCACTATACGTAGTGGATGGGTTCATTGTAAGCAGTATTCGTGATATTCCTCCCACTGACATAGAAGCGATTACCGTGCTAAAGGACGCCGCCGCCACCGCTATTTATGGCGCACAAGCCGCAAATGGAGTGATCGTGGTGACCACCAAAACTCCCAAAGCAGGAAAAACCTCCGTATCCTATAATAATTTCTTCCAATGGAAAAGCTTACCTAAGGATAGAAAATATGAGGTGCTTGATTCATATGAATTTGCGCTAGCAAACTATGAATACGCTAAAATCCAATCAGACGCAGCCGTAAGGAATTTTGAGAAGTTCTATGGGGTGTATGATGACTTGGAATTATACCAGCAAAAGCCTTCCACAGACTGGCAGGATGAACTCTTTGGGGACCCAAAGCTTAGCCAGTATCATAACCTAAGCATAAGTGGGGGAACGGAAAAAACTAAATTTATGCTCAGTCTTACCAATAATACCGATGAGGGACTGATGCTGAATTCCGGGTATGGAAGGAATGTGATCAACTTTAAACTGAACCATGAGATCTCCGATCGTCTTACCATGGATATCGGAGCCAGGATAACCCATACCGTGATCGATGGGGCAGGAACTTCTGGGAATGCCCAGATAAATATTGAAGATGCGATCCAGACGCGTCCCACCAATGGTATAGCAGACGAGCTGGATATCGACATGACGCAGATCAATGCTGAGGATGATTTCCAGTCTTTCTTATTAAGTTTGGTGAGCCCTGTGGAGCTGGCAGAGCAGGATTGGAGGAAGCAGACAGAATTTGACTATGTGTTCAATGCAGGCTTGACCTATGAGATCATCAAAAATCTAAATTTCAAAACCACCTTCAACGGCTCAAGGGACTTCCGTGAAAACCTTCGTTTCTACGGCCCGCTGACAGGTGAGTCTTTTAATAATGGAAATAACCTACCCCTAGGAGTCAAAGAAGATCGCTCTACTTTTTCTTATCGCTGGCTGAATAGCGTGGCGTATAAGTTTTCCGACCTAGGTGACCATGACCTAGACTTCTTACTGGGCCAGGAGATTTACTCCAGCGGAGGCAACAGAGATATGCTGAGAGCGGAGGATTTTAGACCTTCCATCACTCCTGAGGAGCTGTTTGCCAATATGACCTTCGGTCGAGCAGACCGCCATGAAACCGAGCAATTCACCCAGTCCAATAGATTTTCACTATTTGGTAGAGCCAATTACCAGTACAATGGGAAGTACCTCTTCACTGCCACCGTGAGGTCGGATGCTTCTAGCAAATTCTCCAAATCCAATAGAGTAGGGGTATTCCCAGCAGTGGCTGTGGGATGGAAGATTAGTGAAGAGAATTTCTTGAAAACCTCTTCATGGTTGGACGAATTGAAGTTGAGACTCAGTATTGGAGAGACGGGAAATGATCGTATTAGCTCCACCGCTACCCAGTTTCTCTTCAGTGCCTCCACGAATAAGGGACCAGGATTTGGCAATTCGGATAATGTATTCTATGAGCCTTCCAGCAGCACGCTGTATAATCCGGACCTCAGATGGGAGACTACGCTGACTAAAAATATTGGTCTTGATTTCACTTTATTCAATGCAAAAGTGGAAGGTAGTCTGGATTTCTATAAAAACACGACCAATGACTTGTTGCTGCAATCTGCCATTCCGCCTAATACAGGATTCTCCACTCAGTGGAATAATGTCGGTAGCACCTCCAATCAAGGGGTGGAACTGGGGATCAACGCCTATCTGATCGATAAGCAAGACTTTTCACTTTCTGTGAATTTCAATACAGGGATCAATAAGGGGAAAGTCGAGGAACTAGATGGTACAGAGTCCCGTTTTTTCCAGTCCAATTGGGCGAGTACGGATTTGAATAATATCAATGATTTTTACCTAGAAGTAGGTGGGAAAATAGGCGATGTCTTCGGCTATGTGACTGACGGCTATTATAGTACGGATGACTTTGAGGGTTATGATGCTGTGGCTGATGAGTACCTCCTCAAAGGAGATGTGCCCAACTCAAGTTCGGTGGTGGGAAACACCAATATTCGCCCTGGCTTCCTAAAACTAAAGGATCTCAACGGCGATGGTCAGATCAATGCAGATGACCGAAAGGTGATAGGAAATACGCTTCCCAAGAACCAGGGTGGCTTTGGGGTAAATGCCCGTTGGAAAGGCTTTGACGCTTCCGTATTCTTCAATTATCAATATGGGAATGATGTCTATAATACAGGCAAAATCCAGTACAATCAGTTCAGGAGAGTCACTTATGGCAATATGCTGACCACGATGTCTTCGGACAATAGGTTTACTTATCTGGATGTGGATGGAGCCTATACTGGCACTGCCGGGGAGATCGTTACCGACCTTGCGCAGCTAAAGGAGATGAATGCTGATAAGAATATCTGGTCGCATAACAGTTATGGTATCGCCGGTGCGGTGGTGCATAGTTGGGCGATCGAGGACGGGTCGTTTATCCGACTAAACAACCTGACTCTGGGCTATTCCCTTCCCACAGAATTGATTTCCCGCATAGGCTTGAGCCAATTCAGGATCTATGGTACAGGAAACAATCTAAAGTTATGGACCGACTACTCAGGCTATGATCCAGAGGTAAGTACCAGCAGGAGCAGCAGTTATTCTGCCTTGACTCCGGGGGTGGATTATTCCTCCTTCCCTCGCAGCAGGTCCTATACAGTAGGTATCAATGTGACATTCTAAAAGAGACCATCATTATGAAATTAAAATATATAATAATTGCAGCAGCTACCTCGGTCCTGATGAGTTCATGTGAGGACTTTATGGAGCCGGATTCGCTGTCCACTTTCGACCTGGAGTATATTTACTCCAATGTGGATGATGCCCGCAAAGGGGTGAATGCGATATATTCCCATTTTGGCCAGGATGCTTTCCGCTCCAGGCTATCCAATAATATGACCGGTAATACGGATATAGAACATCAAAGTGGGTGGAACTCTAATGCCGATCGGTACCAGATATGGAATCTTGACGCACTGGAGAGTAATCGTGACTTGCAGATCGTCTGGACCTATGCCTATCGGGCGATTCGTGATGCCAATATCGCTATAGAAGGCCTGGAAAGTAGTGGTTTGCTAGAATCCAATGATGTGACGGAGGCCAATGCCATGAACCAGTTGCTGGGAGAGGCTTATACCCTCCGGGCCTATTGGTATAGCATGCTGACTTTTCACTTTGGAGATGTGCCTTATATGGTGGAGGCGCCTCGAGCCGGGAATGATTTCAACCTTCCCAAAATGGATCGTAATGAGATATTGGAGCAGGAAATCCAACATATGATAGACATGGAGGATAAGATGCTTTGGGCAGACCAGGTGCCTTTCGGGATAGAGCAGGTCAACCGTGAATATACCTTGGGTATGATCGCACGACTCTCACTGCAAAGAGGGGGCTATTACCTTTCTCCTGACCTGAATATGAATCGCGAGGACGATTATCTGGACTATTATAAAATTGCCAATGACTATTCTCAGAAATTGATTTCCCTGAAAGACCGAGAGCTTAATCCCGATTTCCGACAGGTATTTATGAACCAATGTACCTTCCAGACCCCCGTGAATCAGGATGTTTTGTTTGAGGTACCCTTTGCCTTGGGCAATGGAGATGTAGGTTGGAATATCGGAGTGAGAGTAGAAGGGGGAGCGACTGCCTCCCATGATTATGGTTCTGGCAATAATTATATGGCTATCCCGCCCACCTACTACCTCTCTTTTGATAGTGTGGATGTAAGGCGTGATGTGACCTGTTCTTTATATAAGATCAATACGAGTTTTGAATATGAATTTGTGAATGGTGGTTTAGATATTGGCCAGGGTAAGTGGAGCAGACATTTCCTTCCTACTCCTCCCGGCAAATCCACTGCGAAAGGAACGGGAATCAACTGGCCCATGATGCGGTACTCCGATGTCCTGCTGATGTATGCAGAATCCGAAAATGAGCTCAATGGCCCCACCGCGCAGGCGCAGGAAGCGATGAAGAGAGTGCGTAGAAGAGCATTTGATCAGAGCTTTTGGGCTACAAAAGTGGATGCTTATACCAACCAGGTGTCTGGTAGTAAGGAGAGTTTCTTTGAGGCGATTGTAGATGAGCGAGCGTGGGAATTTGGCGGAGAGATGATCCGTAAATACGAGTTGATCCGCTGGGGGATTTATTCCCAAAAAATGGCTGAGACCGTGGAGGAGCTTAAAATGCTAGCCGACGGGGCTGAATCTGGCAATTCACCTTATCCCATCTATATGTACTGGAAGACCGATGCTAAGGGGGATTTTGTGATTTACAACCCTTATAAAAGGGTCGTTGCTCCACCAGATGAAACCTGGACTCAGCAGTCTTTCTTGCTGGCCCTTACCAGTGAGGAATTTGGTTATCAGCCTTGGATCACCAAGGACTGGGAAAACTATATCACTGGTGGCCCAAAAGCTGGAGTGGCCCGGTATGTTTTCCCTATTCCATCAGAGGCCATCGCCAATAGCCAGGGGACTCTATTAAATGATGGATATGGATTTTAAGAATTCGTCTAAAATTCAAAAATCAAAACTTATGAAAATCATAAAAAATAATATATACCAGAGTCTTTGTATCCTTACCCTCGGCCTGATAGCTCTGGCAGGATGTAAGGAAGACGAAGAGATGTTTGAAAGAACGCGGCTCTTCCGTCCCGTGCTTATAGAGGACTTATTTTCGGAAGAGAATACCATCATTGTCAATATGGGTAAGCTCAAAGAGGCAATGTCCTATACGCTGGAGGTCAGCAGGGACTCCTTTGCGACCACCGAGTACCTCATCGATACAGATACTAATTATGTAGTCTTGGATGAGGAACTGCTAGGTGAGCCTTTATTTTGGAATATGCTCTATCAAGTGCGGGCCACAGCCCATGCAGATAATGAGGAATATGATAGTGAAATATCCGACCTGGGAAATGTAAGGACACAGCGCTTCCCGACCATTCTCAACAGTCCACAGTCCTACGATGTGATCGATATAGCGGCACAGGTAAGCTGGACCAAAGCCGGCGCGGCCGTCACAAGTGTTAAGGCCTTTGCGGCGGATGACCTTTACCTGCGTACACCACTGGTGGAGCAGGAAGTGACTAGTAGTGAGCAGGCGGCAGGCGAGATGGTACTGGCCAACCTTGATCCAGAAACTACCTATCAGGTGGCAATCTATAGCGAAACGGTGCTGAGAGGCTGGGTAAATTATACCACTCTTATGCCCGATATTGATCCCACTGGCCCTGGCGTGATTGATATTCGTGCCAATACCAGTCCCTCCGCTGTAGCCGATGCTATAGCTACTGCCCCAGCGGGATCCACCATACTCGTGGAGCGTGGGATGACCTACGATCTGCCTTCAGATCCCCTGACCAAAGCCATCAGCATCCGTGCGGCTTACGGTTTTGGGGAACAAAAAGCCAAACTGAGCACAACCGGCAACTGGGATATAGCCGATGGATCGGATATTGAATTTATACGTTTTATAGACCTGGAAATCCGTGGGGAAGATTACGGCGGAGATTATGTGTTCAATCCCAATCGTGACAATGTGCACGTGGGTGAGCTGAGCTTTGAAAACTGTGAAGTAGGGACCTTCAGAGGAATATTAAGAGCAAGAGGAACCACCGTGATCGATAATTATATCATCTCCAATACCTTGGTGGACAGCCTCGGAGGTTATGGTTTGTTTACCGTAGATTCCGAAGCCACTTCCATGGTCAAGAATATCAAGCTGGTAAACTCCACTTTCAACAAAATGCAATTTGGTGTTACCTCCAGAAGTAGCTCTGAATCCTTCCTTATCGAAAGCTGCACCTTTGGCAATTTCATCAATGCAGGTGGGGGGATATTCAGGTACCGTGGAGGTGATGGAAATGATAATGTCACCAATGGCATCGTCATTCATAATAGCATCTTCGGTCACGGCTGGGATGAGGATTTGGATGATGCCTATGCCATTCGGGGGATTTATGATGGCCTCGAAAGTACCAATTTCGATATCGTAAATGTCTATTCTACCTTCGACTTTAGCTTCTCTAGTGGCGAAATCCCGGGCTTCCCGGTGGGCAACTATAAAGGAGCTCAAGCGGACCTATGGGTAAACCCCGATATCAATGACTTCAACTTCAAGGATAAAGGATTCGCTGGTAGGTACGATTCGGGTGATCCTCGATGGAGAGCGAAATTATAGCCTGACATTAAGTGCAATGGGATGAGTGAATGGAAGTTTTTAGCTTCCTTTTGCTTGTCTCCCCACTTATATAAGCTAATCTTTTGATTATTTAAACTGAGGTGTGGCAAATCCTGCCGCACCTTTTTAATAAACCCCGGATGACACTATGAATTATAAACTATCAAGTCGATATAATTTTGTGCTTTTTGCCTTGACTTTTCTTCTTCTATATGCCTGTTCCAATGCGGAAGAAGAGCCCGATATTCAGGATCCCGAAGAGGAAGAAGTCTATGAAGGACCTCATTACGCCTTCCCTGGTGCAGAAGGATATGGGCAACTGAGCTCAGGAGGCAGAGGGGGCAAGGTGTATTACGTCAGTAAATTGACGGATGACAATTCGCCCGGAACCCTAAGGCACGCCATTAATCAGGCTGGTGCCAGGACCATATTATTTTCTATTGGTGGGACTATCGAACTAAAGTCAAAACTGAATATTTCCAATGGTGATCTCACCATCGCGGGCCAATCCGCGCCTGGCGGGGGTATAACCCTGAAAAACTATCCAGTGACGGTGGATGCAGATAATATCATCATTCGCTATCTGAGGTTTAGAATGGGCGATGAGGCTGGCCAGGAAGGAGATGCTCTAGGAGGAAGGTTCCATAAGAATATAATTATTGACCATTGTTCGATGAGCTGGTCCACAGATGAATGCGTGTCTTTTTATGCCAATGAAAACTTCACCTTACAATGGTGTATTATCTCCGAAAGTCTTAAGAATTCTGTTCATGGAAAGGGCTCCCATGGCTATGGAGGAATATGGGGTGGCAAGTACGCTTCATTCCATCATAATCTCCTTGCTCATCATGACAGCAGAAACCCACGCCTGGGAGAGGAAGCCGGGAAGGCTTTTGCTTTGACGGATTTGGTGGATTTGAGAAATAATGTGATTTATAATTGGGGAAATAATGCGGCTTACGGTGGCGAGGCCATGAATGTCAATATCGTAAACTGCTATTATAAACCCGGACCTGCGACTCCCGGTGGCAGCAAACGAAATCGCATCATGTCCATTGACAAAAACAAGAATGAAGGCACCGAAGTGTTCGGCGTTTGGGGAAAGTTCTTTGTAGATGGAAATGTGGTACATGGGAGTTCCGAAGCCACTGGCGACAACTGGAAGTATGGTGTTTTCAATCAGTTTCATAGCAGCTATGGCACCTTGACAGCTGCGGAAAAAGAGGGTATCAGGATGGAGCTAGCTCATCAGCTTGAGGGTTATACCGTTCATACACATACCGCAGAAGCGGCCTATGAATTGGTGATGGCTGAGGCTGGAGCAAGTCTAAAAAGAGATGCGGTCGATGCCCGGATTATCGCCAATGTCCAAAATGCTGACTATAGCGCCCCTGGGAGCGTGGGAAGCACCAATGGTATCATAGATAGCCCATCAGATGTAGGAGGATGGCCGTTCCTCGAGCCGGGTACTCCCGTACTGGATACCGATGGAGATGGAATGCCCGACGATTGGGAAGAGGCACATCAGTTGGACCCAAACAGCCCGACTGATGGGAGTACTCTCAAGGCTGGTACTCCCTATACCCAGTTAGAGGTCTATCTGAATGGTTTAGTTAAGGATTTCCCTAAGAATTGACAGGTCTGGCGGGCTAGTATTCTGATCAGAAGCAATAATGTATTTTGCAATAAGGTGATTTAGTACAAAATTCATATTATTGGCAAATAGAACCTGTAGGGTTCGAAAAGTACTGGTCATTATTACTAATCAAAACACAGTGATTTATGAAAATTGAACATTTTGCTCTTAATGTAGCCCAGCCACGCGCCATGTCAGATTGGTATGAGAAGCATTTGGGATTTAAGGTGGTCAAAAAACAGGATAAGTCTCCCTATATGACCTTCCTGGCAGATGATAGTGGGAATGTGATGATAGAAATCTATAATAATCCCCTTGCTCCAATAATGGACTTCAAGGAGCAGCATCCTTTGGTGGTGCATTTGGCTTTGGTTTCGGAGGATCCTGCTATGGATAGAGATCGACTGATCGCTGCTGGCTCAGAATTGATTTCTGACGATGTGCTGGAAGACGGTTCGCATTTAGTGATGCTGCGTGATCCCTGGGGCTTTGCCCTGCAGTTATGTAAACGCGCCAAACCCATGCTCAAGGATTAAAGCATCGGTGGGTAATGCCATAATAGTCGGATAGATTTGATTGATCCTAATAAACCCCATTTACTTCTCTGTTCTGCTCAGGTCTGCTTTTTCTTTGAGGCGAAAGCTGTAAATAGAATAGCAGAAATTGGCTTATAGCCCGGAGAAATTACGAATAGATAGCTCTCTGTGAGAAGGCTGGAATGCTACTTCCAGACCTTCCTCTAGAAGACTATGATTCTGATTTAGCTAAGTTGAATCAAGCCTAATATTATAATTAAAGCGGATTGCGCTTAGTTTCTAGCTTATATCATGGGCTATGCCTAATGAAGATCCGCAAGAAATGAAGTATAAAACAATTGCAAAAATGAAAATCTATCCACTATTACTACTATTGACAATTATGCTTCCAGGTACGGGACTGGTCCGAGGCCAGGCATTCTCTTCCGGGGAAGACCAGGTCCTGGCATTTCCGGGAGCGGATGGTTTTGGGAAATATACCTCTGGAGGTCGTGGAGGTAAGATATATAAGGTCACCAATCTAAATGATGAGGGACCTGGAAGCCTTCGGGAAGCTCTGCGGAAAAAGGAGCCAAGAATCATCCTTTTCGCTGTTTCCGGAACAATCGAATTGCAGTCAAGTTTGGATATAAACCATGGCGATCTCACCATAGCGGGGCAGTCGGCTCCTGGGGGCGGGATCACGCTGAAGAACTATCCTTTGAAGGTTAAAGGGGACAATATCATCATCCGGTATATTCGGTCCCGGCTGGGGGATGAAAAGAAAGTTCAGGATGATGCGATGTCTTGTTTGAGGAACAAGAATATAATTATTGATCATTGTTCCCTGAGCTGGGCCACGGATGAATGCGGCTCATTTTATGATAATGAAAATTTCAGCTTGCAATGGTGCATACTATCAGAAAGCCTAAATGCCTCGGTACATGAAAAAGGCAATCATGGCTATGGGGGGATTTGGGGTGGAATCAATGCGAGTTTCCACCATAACCTGATCGCCTCTCACTCCAGCAGACTCCCCCGGTTCAATGGAGCCCGAACGCAGAGCAGTCCTATGACAGAACTGGTGGATTTCAGGAATAATATAATCTATAACTGGGAACAGAATAGCAGCTATGGAGGAGAGGAAGCTCGGATCAATATGGTGGGCAATTATTATAAAGCTGGCCCGGCGACCTCCTCCAATCGTGACAGGATTTTTGAGGCTTATGCGCCTTACGGCAATTATTATTTGATGGATAACGATGTCGAGGGTTTTCCGGAAGTCAGCTTAGAGAACGCAAAGGGTCTGGACGGGCCCGACCATCCCGAGGAGGTTTTGGCAGCCACTGCCTTCCCTTTCGTAGCGGAATTTGCCGGGGAGTCAGCCAGAGAAGCTTACCTTAAAGTACTCGCCAATGCAGGGGCAAATTTTTTCCGTGATCCTGTGGATAGCAGAGTGGTGGAGGAGGTTCTCCTGGGGCACAGTCCTGGTGGGCCAAAGAATAATGGGATTATAGACAGTCAAAATTCTGTAGGCGGATGGCCGCTATTGCCTGAAGGAAATCCGGTGAAGGATTCGGATGGGGATGGTATGCCAGATGATTGGGAGCTGGCACATGGCTTAGATCCACAGCTTCCGGATGACAGTGGCTTAGGTTTATCTCTGCATTATACTAATGTGGAAGTGTACTTAAATGAGCTTGTGGACTGGTAATAGCCTTATATGGGGTAGATTTTTTTTTGGTCCTGGGGGATTATTACTTATCTTTTGGCTATGAACGAAATTAGAGTTTCCTACGAGCAAATCACCTCACTTTTATCAGGGATTTTGATCTCTATGGGTTTTCCGGATCGAAAGGCTGCCTTAAGCGCAGATTTATTTGTCAAATCCAGCCTTGATGGTGTTCCTTCTCATGGGCTCAACCGGTTTCCGGTTTTTGTAGATTATATTCGTAAAGGCCTAGTCATTCCTGAAGCGGAGCCGAGCCTTATCTCCCAATTCTCAGCTTTTGAGCAGTGGAATGGGAATGCAGGTCCTGGCAATTGTAATGCCTATGGGGCGATGGATCGTGCGATAGACCTGAGTAGGAAGTTTGGGATCGGCTGCGTCACACTAAAGAATACTAACCATTGGATGCGCGCTGGAAATTATGGCTGGCAGGCGGTAGATCATGGCTGTTTGGGATTATGTTTTACAAATACCAAACCCAATATGCCTGCCTGGGGAGGGGTGGAGCCTAAGTTGGGAAACAATCCCCTGGTCATTGGCATCCCACGCAGCAGTGGGCCGGTGGTCCTGGATATGGCCATGTCCCAATTTGCCTATGGAAAGATGGCCATTTACGCTCGCAATGGCAAAGAGATGCCTTATGACGCTGGCTTGACTCCGGAAGGGCAGCTAAGCCGCAATCCGGGGCAGATCATCGCCGACGAACTTGCCTTGCCCATGGGACTTTGGAAGGGGGCGGGACTTTCTCTTTTAATAGATATGCTGACAGTGGTGCTTTCCGGAGGCAATTCAACCAGTGAAATTGGGCAGCTGGGTGAGGAAACGGGCCTGTCGCAGGTGTTTATTTCTCTGGACCCACTGGTGATGGGGCTTGGTGAAGATTGGGACCAGCACCTCGATCGCATTATCGAAGATTTATTGGGCAGTCGGACACCTTCAGATTCAGGAAATGTCCGGTATCCTGGCCAAAACACCCTCCAGACTCGCGAGGAGAACATGAGATTGGGTGTACCTATAGAAATTGATATTTGGAAAAAAATACAGCAATTAGCAGATGAAAAAGATAAATGATGATACTGTACGCTGGGGAGTAATCGGCGTGGGCGATGTTTGTGAAGTGAAGAGTGCTCCAGCGATGCAGCTCCTCCCAGATAGTGAGCTGGTGGCGGTGATGCGAAGGGATGAAGCGAAGGTGAAAGATTATGCCGATAGGCATGGTGTAAGTCAATGGTTTACCGATGCTGATGCCTTGATCCAAAGCGATAGCGTGAATGCCATTTATATTGCCACCCCACCTCATCTGCATAAGGATTTTGTGATCAAAGCTGCCGAAGCCGGCAAGCCCGTGTATGTCGAGAAACCTATGGCGAGGACCTATGCCGAATGCTTAGAGATGGTCCATATCTGTGAGCAGGCGAATGTACCTCTTTATGTGGCCTATTACCGCCGTGCCCTTCCTCATTTTGTAAAAATCAAAGAGCTGATCGAGGAAGGTGTTATCGGTGAGATCCGCCATGTTCAGATTCTTCTGAATCAGCCCCTCATGACGGCTGTGGGAGATGGAGCGCCGCAGGATAATTGGCGCGTAAATCCAGCACTTGCCGGAGGAGGATATTTTTATGATCTAGCCTCCCATCAGTTGGATTTTCTGGATTATGCCCTGGGACCTATATCCACTGCTTCCGGTGCAGTGGCTAATCAGGCTGGGGCCTATGCCGCAGAAGATATGGTGGTAGCTCACTTTCAGTTCGAATCCGGAGTGATGGGTTCTGGCGCCTGGTCTTTTTCCGCTGGAGAGGCCTGCGATCATACCGTCATCTATGGGGCTAAAGGGTCTATCTCCTATGAGACCTTTGGTGCAGGGAAGTTGGTGCTTAGTCTGCCCGACCAAGAAGACCAATTCTTCGAATTTGATTTACCAAAGCATATTCAAATGCCTCTTATCGAGCTTATTAATGATGATATTCTGGGGAGAGGTTTGAGCCCTTCCATCGGTCGATCAGCAATGCGGACCAATAAAGTCATGGAAGATATCTGCGGCTCCCCTAGCTAACTCTCATTCCTTAAATTTAGTGATTTATAAGTTCTTTAGCTTATAATATATATTTATAGTCTTTAAAGCTTATAATGTCTATTTATAAGTTTATCAACTTATATATTGTCAATATAAGCTTTAGTACTTATATTTATGCATCATTAGCACAGGTATAGGCCTATAAGACTACCAGACCTCTAGCTGTGATGGGTGTAGGACAAAACTAGTATTGAGGATGAAAAAATATGCAGTGATTTCTGGAGATATTGTATCTTCCACGAGTTTAGGCGAGACGGCAAGAGTGGAGCTTTACGGGCAATTGGAAAAGCTCGTATTGAAATTAATGCAGGATTTTGATTGCTATGCGCGCATCAGTAAGGGGGATTATATAGAATGTGTGTGTCGGCGACCTTCTGAGGCTCTGAGGATCGCATTGATAATCAAGTCTTATATAAAATCACTGGACCTGAAGGTCAAAAAAAACAATTCACGAACGAAGAATTTCTCCACTCATGGGCTGCGCATGGCCATCGGGTATGGGGAGCTGGGGATATTGGATACAGAAAACGATATTATAGATGGCCAAGCGATATTTATGGCTGGCAGGAAGATCAATGCCTATTCAAGTCATAATAAGGAACGAGTGGTTTTGAAGCAAACCACGTTTTTTGTCTCAGAGGAGGAGCAATTAAATTTTCATCTTTCCCCAAACTTTGCTTTATTGGATGTGCTATGCAATAAGGCCACCGCAAAACAATCCGAGGTGTTGTATTTTAAGCTGCAGGGAATGACCGAAACCGAGATCGCCGAAAAACTAGGGGTAAGCCAGTCTGTAATCAACCAACATAGTACCGCTTTGGGCTGGAATGCCATTGAGGAGTCCGTGGAGTACTATAAAAATATAATTAAACAAGCCCTGAAATGACTTTTATACACCTGTTGATTACGCAATTTATAGCTCATACGCTGGCCGATTATTATTTTCAGAATGACCGGCTCGCCAATCAGAAAAATCAGCTGGGATTCAGAAGCTCCTTCTTGAAGTACCACTTTATTATTGTTACCGCTTTATCTTTTTTGCTGAGCTTTCAGACCTCTTTTTGGTGGGTAGCCTTGCTGATAGGCAGCACTCATTATATAATCGATGGCACCAAACCCTATATAAATCGTAGTCGTATCCTCGGCAAATACGCATTCTTTATAGATCAGAACCTCCACCTATTGATCATATTAGTCCTGACCTGGATATATGCCAGCGGCAAGCCTTCGATGCCATGGGTTCCTATAATCTGGCCCATGGAGCTGAGCATGGTCATTCTCTGTGGAATGCTCATCCTGAAACCTGCCAATATCCTGATCAAAGAGATCTTTAAATTCTATGAAATCAGCGTGCCCGGAACCGGGGACCTTCCCAATGCCGGCAAATTGATCGGACTGGTGGAGCGTATATTGGTGTTTACTTTTATCGTTATTGGGGAATTCCAGGCAGTAGGTTTTTTGATAGCCGCCAAGTCTATCCTAAGGTTTAAGAATGAAGATGCCTCCAAATCGGAGTATGTCTTGATCGGTACCTTGCTAAGTTTTGGTATAGCGATTTTTCTGGGCTTGATTACCATGACCCTGATACGCTCCTAATTATTAGCAGTTCAAAACCTATTGATTTATATTTGTTTACGGTTAATGTCATAAAGAGGAAGATCACATTTATTTCTATACCATATCTTTGATCCTTCCTGAAGGGAAGCGACTCATACTTTTTTTGATTGAGACAATTAGAATCTAAGTTACGTATTAGAATTATTAGAACTGGCGCACATTTCCGGGAAAGCCGAAGAGTAATAACCTGGAGCTGGCGTAGAATAATTTCCATGAGTCGATCACCCGGAGAATAGAGCAGTATTATTCTCCATTTTCCCACTATTAACTCCCTATATAAACTCAAAAGAAACGATGAAAAATCTTATCACAAGTATCTGGATGCTTTTTATAGCCTTTACGGTGACTGCGCAGCAGGAAGTAAAGGTGAGCAGCACGATAGAGGAAGTCACGGTATTCGTGAATGCAGCCCAAATCCAACGCAGCGGTAGCGTAAGCCTTCCAAAAGGAGAAAGCACCTTGATCCTGATGGGGCTCTCTCCACATATTCATGAAAACAGCATACGCATCAAGACCAATGCCCAGGTGTCCATCCAAGGGGTGTCCCACGAACTGGATCATTTGAGCACCTTGGAAAACAATAAGGAGGTCAATGAACTGGAAGCGGCCTTAAAAAGCATCAATGCCCAGATCAAAGCCAATCAAGCACAATTGGAGGTGCTCATCCAAAAGGAGAATCTATTAATGGCCAACCAACAGCTCGGCGGAACATCCACTGGGCTAAATCTAAGTCAGCTGGAGCAGGCGATGGCTTTCTTCGAAAAGCAACTGAGGTCTATCAAGACAGAGGCCATCAAAATAAACGAATCGAATGAGCAATTATCCATAAATAGGAATCAGCTGCAACAGGAACTTAACCAATTGCAGGCTAACCTACAGTTGCCATCCGGCATGGTAAAAATCAGAGTAAAGGCGGGCTCTGCCATCAATACTGCGATCGGACTCTCTTATCTGGTGGATCATGCAGGATGGTATCCGAAATATGACCTTCGCACCGCGGATATCAACGAACCCTTAAACTTGCTCTATAAAGCAGAAGTGTACCAAAACACGGGGGTCAACTGGGACAAGGTAAAGCTCAGTTTTTCCTCTGGAAATCCTGATGAGTCAGGCGTTCTGCCCGATCTGATGAGTTGGAAATTGGATTTTGCCAGATATGGGAGTACTGCAATCGTGAGGGGAATAGGTACGGTGTCTGGTCTGGTGACTGACGAAGGGGGCATGCCTCTACCAGGGGTGATCGTGAGAGTTCAGGGCACCTCCCTGGCTTCCACCACGAATTATGAGGGCAATTACTCCCTTACTATACCCTCCAAGGCCCAAAATCTCGAGTTTCATTTTATAGGCTATCAAACCGCCTATAAACCTATTAATTCCCCCATAATCAATTTGCAAATGAGCCCAGATAATCAAGCCCTCCAGGAAGTAGTTCAGGTTAGCTTAAGAGGTAAAGTAAGCGGGATTAATATTTCGAATAGCGACTTTGAAGTGGCCCAGGAGCCGGCGAGAGGGATAGCAACGGCGGTAGAAAATCCCACTACAGTAAAATTCTCTGTGGATGAACCCTATTCTGTCCCTTCTCAGGGCGGCACCGTAAGCGTTGACCTGAACGAATATCACTTGCCCGCGGAATATGAATACCTAAGCGTCCCTAAACTTGGGCCAGAGGCTTTCTTAAGTGCAAGGATCACTGACTGGGACAAACTTCATCTTTTGGAGGGTGAGGCATTTCTGTACTTTGGTGATAGCTTCGTGGGTAAGTCTATCATTAACCCCAAAAATGAATCCGATACCTTAGCCCTTTCCCTAGGCAAGGATCCTAGCATTCAGATCGATCGGATTATTACTGAGGAGTACTCGGATAAGAAGATTATTGGTGGAAATAAAACGGATTATCGTACCATAGAGATCACCGTCAAAAACACAAAAAGTAAGGAAGCATCAGTCATGATACAGGATCAGATTCCGCTAGCCCTGCGAAATACCATAGAGGTCGAGGCTCTAGAAACTTCTGGTGGACAGCTGGATCCAGCCACTGGGATAGTCAGCTGGAGGATGAAACTAGCACCCCAGCAAAGCAGCAAAATTGTGCTGAGCTATTCGGTGAAATATCCGAAAAATGAAAAAGTAAAATTGGATTAAAAGCCTTATTAGGGGGATAGAACTAGCTTTTATCCCCCTTTTTTATCTCCTGATTCGAAAAGCTAAGGATAGTATATGAAAGAAAATTCTTAGTTTTAGGGCATCATACTTATTTATCCCTAAGACAAATGAAAAAATCACCTTTAGCTGGGTTCCAAGGGCTCTACGCCTTTAACTCACTGGTTTTGCTGATAGCCCTAAGCAGCTGTGGAGAAACCAAACAGGAAGAAGATAAGGCGGATTCCCGCCCGAATATTATCTTCATCATGTCGGATGATCATGCATATCAGGCCTTGAGTGCCTATGATGATAAGTTGATCCAAACACCTAATATAGATCGGCTAGCAGAGGAGGGGATGCTTTTCGAGCATGCTTATGTCACCAATTCTATTTGCGCTCCCAGCAGAGCGGTGATTTTGACTGGAAAGCATAGCCATTTGAATGGGATGATGGATAATTCGGTCCGGTTTGATAGCACACAGATGACTTTTCCGAAGTTATTACAGGAGAACGGCTACCAAACGGCCATAGTAGGGAAATGGCATCTTAAGACCCAACCGACAGGTTTTGACTATTGGAGGGTATTGCCGGATCAGGGGCATTATTATAATCCTGAATTCAGAACTCCTGAGGGTCTTGTGGTCGATTCTGGGTATGTGACCGACATCATTACCGATCGCTCCATCCAATGGATCAAGGATAATAAAGAGTCCAAAAAGCCTTTTATGCTTATGTATCAGCATAAAGCTCCCCATCGTGAATGGAGCCCTAAGGAAGAACATTTCAGAGCATTTACCCAAAAGGAATTTCCGGAGCCTGCAACGCTCTTTGATGACTATGCGGGTCGCGGTACTGCCGCTAAGGAGGCTGAGATGAGGATTTCCAGCCATATGGGGGTGACTTATGATAATAAAATTAATCCTGAAATAGCAGAAAAATTGGGCCATAAGGATTTTATCTATTGGTATAAAAACGGTTATTATGAAATGCTCGCTCGGATGAACCCTTCCACAAGGGCAGCTTGGGATGAGGTATATGGCCCTATCAATGAGGAGTTTGAGCAGATGAACCCTCAGGGAGATGCGCTTACCTCCTGGAAATATCAGCGTTATATGCAGGACTACCTCGGCAGCATAGCCTCCGTGGATGATAATGTGGGACGTTTATTGGATTTTTTGGAGGAAGAAGGATTAGCAGAAAACACGATCGTCATCTATACCTCCGATCAGGGATTTTATTTAGGAGAGCATGGTTGGTTTGATAAGCGCTTTATGTATGAGGAGTCTTTCAGGACTCCATTGCTGATAAGATGGCCAGGGGTGACCCAGCCTGGATCTGTAAATGGTCAGCTGGTTCAAAACCTGGATTTTGCAGAGACCATTCTGGAAGCAGCACAAGTGAAAATCCCCGCAGAAATGCAGGGCAGAAGCTTAGTACCTCTTCTAAAAGGTGAAAAAGTGGATTGGAGAAAGGCCTTATATTATCATTATTATGAGTATCCAGGAATCCACGCAGTAAAAAGACATAATGGAATTCGGACAGATCGGTATAAGCTTATCCATTTTTACTATGACGTGGATGAATGGGAGTTGTACGATTTAGAAATGGATCCTCAGGAAATGAATAATGTATATGAGGATGCTGCCTATATGGAAGTTCGAGAAAATATGCATGAGAAACTCATAGAATTAATGCATGAATATAAAGACGAAGTGAAGGTTCCTACGAATTAACTTAGGGAAAATAGAAAGCTATAATAGGCCTGATTTTCAGGATTCAGCGGAGAGGCAGTGTGCACTAATTCAGGTGACACTGCCTCTTTTTGCAAGGTGCCAGCCTAGTAGAGATTTTTATGCAAGAAGATAGGACTTATTCTCTAATTGGAAATTTCCTTCACAAACAATAAGTAGTATATTTGACGTATTATTCGTTTTTATAATCTTTTTAAGGTTTTATGAAAAAGGTTTTATTGATTTTTGGTGGTCTTATTATTCTAGTCTATGTACTTTTGGCCACCTCTCCAATTATAATAAAAAAGTATTTTAACGCTCATTCTGAGGAGCTTATCGGTCGCAAGGCCGGGATAGAATCCCTAACTTTTAATCCATTCCAAGGGCGGCTGAGAGTAGAGAATTTTACTGTTTATGAAAAGGAAGATTCCACGGAGTTTTCGGGCTTTGGCAGTTTGGATGCTGATATTTATTTCTTAAAGCTATTAACCGGGGCCGTCGAATTTGAGCATATTTATCTTGATAGCCCTTATGTGCATACCATAAAGGACTATGACACATTTAATTTCTCTGACTTGATTCCTGAATCTGAGGAGGATAGCCTAGCTTCTGAAGAGGAGGAATCAGAGTTTGCCTTTGAGATTTATGATTTTGTATTGAGCAAGGGTTTGGTGACTTATTATGATAAGGAGATGGATCATATGGTGGAGATGGAGGACCTGTCCCTGGCCTTACCCCATTTCGGTTATGATAGTGAGTCGGCAGATATGGAGGTGGAACTGATGCTGAACCAAACGGGTAAATTAAAACTTGAAAACAATTATTTTCCTAAAACCAATAAGCTGATCGCCCATGTATCTATGGAAGGGATCGACTTGGATCTTATAGAGCCCTACCTCAAGCCGTACCTCAATTTCACAGAATTTTCGGGACATGCCGGTGGCAATATTAATATCACGGGAGATTTTTCGGATTTGCCAGAGCTCCTCCTGGACGGACAGGTATGGGCGGCTGACTTGAGCCTGCTGGATAGTGCGGCGATTCCCGCTATGAAGGCAGATTCTATATATGCCTCCCTGGCCAAAATTGATGTGCTTAAGCAGTCCTATCAGGTTTCCAGAGTTCTGGCGGATGGCATTCATATTCGATTTGATATGCTGGACAGCACCAATAGCATGATCGCCATGTTCCAGCCTCTGCTAGAGGAGGAAGATAGCGCAGCGGTGGTGACAGATAGCGTACAGTCGATAGCAGATCAATCGGACCTGTTTTATTCCCTGGATACCTTTATGATCATCAATAGCAGTGTGCTGTACAGAGATTATACTTTTGAAGATTATTTCGAATATAATATTAGTGCGATTACGGCGACCTCAGAGAAGATCAGGTCGGATAGTGAGCTTGCGGTGATTTCCAGTACCGGTCTGCTGAACGAAAAGGGGAAGTATAATGCGAATGTCAGTGTAAATCCCCAAAATCCCCTGGATTTCTCCATTGACTTTGCGGTCAAAGGATTCCAAATGGGTGATTTGAGCCCTTTTAGTTTGATGTATGCAGGCCATCCTATATTCGAAGGAGAGCTAATTTATAGCGGAAAGACCACCGTGCTGGATGGTAAAATGGAGAGTCAAAATAAATTCACCATAAATAACCTGGAAGTAGGGGATAGGGTGAGCAAAAATGTATTATATGCTCTGCCACTGAAGTTTGGCGTGTTCCTGATGAAAGACAAGAACGGAGTGGTAAATCTGGACGTACCGGTGGAAGGAAGTCTATATGATCCGCAGTTTGCGGTTTGGCCCATTGTATGGCAGGTGGTTAAGCAAAATCTAGATAAGGTAGTTTCTGCACCGGGCAAATTGCTGGCCTCTGTATTTGGCGTAAAGGAAAAAGATATACAATATATTGAATTCCAACCTTTGGATACCCTCGTTGGGGCGAGTCAGGAAAAGTCCGTCCAGCAGCTAATCGAGCTGATGCAGAAGAAATCAGGCTTGACCGTGGACTTAGAGTATTATGTGCCTGATAATATAGAAGTGAAAGCACTGGCCATGAGAGAGGCGAAAGTCAAGTATATGAAAGCTCAGCTGAATAAGGAATTGAGTTCTAGCCAGGTTCCGGAGATTGCCGATAATGATGTGCATTTCATTTCTTATATGAAGTCCACCTTAGCCATTCAGCAGCCAAATTTGGACAGTGCGTCCTTGGAAGTGGGGTCGGATAGTCTGGCGATGTTATTGGTGGATCAGCAGCATCTTCTAAGCCAGGCCTTAAGTATTGAGGAGACCCGAACGCAGGAATTGACGCAGGCTTTTGCAGAAAAAGACAGTGCGCTAGCCTCTTCGGTCCAGGTGAAGAAGCTGGAAGAAATTCCTGAGTTTCCTGTGACCAGTAGTGGATTTGTAGTGAAATTTGGGGTTAAATAGGGGATAAGTGACAAGAAATGGTACTATTAAATAGTTTCCATTCGAAAACTTTGCCAAAAAATTATATGCCAAGAATTATAAAATTTACCTAATTACTCTTTGTTTTATTTAGTATAATCTGAATTTATTCATAAAATTGAAAAGTATTTCGGTTTTGTGCGTATTCTTTAATTATATAGATATAGAAGATTGTTTAAGGTAGATGAAAATCGATAATAATTAAACACACAAAAATCAATCTTAGAGATTATTGTGATGCTTTAGAGTAAAAGCAAAGCATGGTCTCCTTTACCAATTATTTTATGAAAAAATATCTATTAGTAGTAGCAATTTTCGCCTTTTGTTCTTTGAGCTCAAGCGCTCAGGAGATCCGATTCAACGCGTATAGTTCATTTATGTTTGCTGACCAATTTGATTCTTATTGGGACGCGGGAAACAATTATTACTATAACGGAAAACTAGAAGAAGGACTCCAGTGGGGTGGTGGATTTGAATATATGGTAAATGATATGCTGGGTATAGAAGTATCTTACCTCCGTCAGGACACCAATAGCCCTACACGTTACCGATACGTGGTTGGACCAGACCAGTTCACTAATTTTGACTTGGGTCTTAATTATATCATGGTGGCTCCTACACGCTATTTCCGTGCACCGGGAAGTCCAGTGGAAGGATTTGTAGGTATGATGGGTGGGATGCTTATTGCGAGCCTCAACAATCCAGACAATGGACATAAAAACACTGTAACCAAGCTAGCTTGGGGAATTAAAGGAGGAGGAATATATTGGGCTTCTGACCGTATGGGCGTAAAATTACAGGCAGAATTGATGTCTGCTGTGCAGTCTGTCGGTGGTGGCTTCTATTTTGGCACAGGCGGCGGTGGAGCTGGTCTGAGCAGTTACTCTTCGATTTATCAGTTTGGACTAGGCGGTGGCTTGGTATTCAAACTAAAGTAAAAGGGGCAATACCCTTTTACAATTTTTACAGCAGGCATTCCACGAAAATTTTGGTGGATAGTTAAATAAGTGCGGTGAATTTCTGCTTTTGACTTTGTTTCAACACGTAAACAACCATAATATGAAAAAGTTAATTGCAGAATTTATTGGTACATTTTGGCTAGTATTGGGGGGCTGTGGCAGTGCTGTTTTGGCGGCTGGTTTCCCTGAATTAGGGATTGGCTTTGCTGGAGTAGCCTTGGCTTTTGGCCTTACAGTGCTGACGATGGCTTATGCTATTGGGCATATATCCGGCTGTCACCTGAACCCTGCTGTATCATTTGGCCTGTGGGCTGGAGGAAGATTTTCTTCCAAGGAATTATTGCCTTATATCGTCGCCCAGGTTCTTGGGGCCATTCTGGCCGCAGGTATCCTGTATATCATTGCCTCAGACAATCCGAATTTCGTTGTGGGAGGATTTGCTGCCAATGGTTTTGGAGAACACTCTCCTGGAGGTTTTGGCTTAGTCGCTGCTTTGGTGACAGAGATAGTGATGACCTTTGGCTTTCTAATTGTCATTTTAGGAGCTACCCATTCCAAGGCTCCTAAAGGATTTGCCGGGATAGCCATTGGCCTATGCCTTACCCTGATCCACCTGATCAGTATCCCAGTGACTAATACTTCTGTGAATCCCGCAAGAAGTACCAGTCAGGCGATTTTCGTTGGAGATTGGGCGATCAGTCAACTATGGTTATTCTGGGTGGCCCCGATTGTAGGTGCCATCCTTGCAGGATGGGTATATAAATACCTCTCTCCTGAAAAATAGATTTTAATTCCACCTATTGCTAAATCACCAACTAACAAGGTTTTCCTTGAAGGTTGGTGATTTTTTTGATAAAACCTTGCTCGCCTATTCGATTTTTACTTGGCTTAAATAACCCTTAATTTCAAAAAGAAATAAGCTCATTTTTAAACCTTAATTCCCTTATAATTGTAATGAATGCGCGAATTTTATTCCTCCTATTTATCATTGTTTTCCTTTACTAATAATAATATAATGACCCTCCACTTTTCCTGAAATGCACATTTTGAAGAGATAATTGTAGGGGTATTATTGCGGAATAAATCAGCGGGAATGATTATTATGAGTGATAATTTTTATAGGAATAATAGAGCGGCAAATAGGCTTGCTGAGTATTCCCATAATTTTATCTTATGTGCTCAATTAGTTCATACATGGTTTTTCGGATTAAAATTTGGCCATCTAGCATACTGCCTTTGGAGCTTCGCCTGTAGGCTGGTATATTGCATTATATCGCCTTTGAGAGAGGGCGCTTTAGGAAAACAATTAGGATTAGCCCTTGTTGAAGCCCGTTTTATGGTATTATAAAAATGGAAAAGATCCTGAATTTACAGCTAAAATATACAAGTCATGTCTAAGATTTTTACAATTGGAATCGTGGGAACCGGAGCCATCGCTCGTCAACATGCCAAAGCGATACATGACCTTCCTAATGCCCAGCTAGTGGCGGTATGCAGCTCCGATGCTCAGCGAGCCTCCGCTGCCGAACAGGACTTTGGGGTCAAGGCCTACCATGAAATGAGTGAGTTCCTAAATCATCCCCACTTGGATATGATCATCGTATGTACGGCGAGTGGCCATCATATGGAGCCCTCCATAGCAGCCGCCCAGGCAGGAATCCATGTATTGATAGAGAAGCCTATTGAGATCAGCACGGAGCGTGCAAAGATGATTGTAGAAAGCTGCGAAGATAATAGCGTAAAACTAGGGGTAATCTTTCAAAACCGCCTCAACGAAGGCTTTCAAACCCTGCTATCTGAGTTGGAAAAAGGCAGCTTAGGCCGACTGCTCATGGGTAATGCACATATCAATTGGTTTCGAAAGAAGGAGTATTATACCAGCAGCCCCTGGAAGGGAACACTTAAAGGTGATGGGGGAGGTGCTTTTATTAATCAAGGCATCCATACCATAGATTTATTACTTGCCATCATGGGTGCGCCTCGCTCAGTTTTTGGCAAAGTCAAGACGACTTTACATCCTATTGAAGGGGAGGATATTGGTGCCGCGGTGGTAGAATTTGATAATGGTGCCATGGGCAATATCACCGCTTCCACGGCCTTATATCCCGGTTACCCTGAGCGCCTGGAGATCTTTGGCTCAGAAGGAAGTGCCATCCTGGAGGGAGGGAAATTGATCGCCTTTCATTCCAAAATATCCTCTTTAAACATAGGTTACAGCAGCGCTGAATCCCAAAAAGGGACTTCAGATCCTATGGCCATTGGTCATCTATTGCATCAGGAACAAATCTCCGAATTCCTATCAGCCATAGAAAATAATACCGTACCTAAAATAGATGGACGAGAAGGTATGAAGTCACTCAGGCTTATCGAAGCAATCTATGAAAGCTCTAAAAAGGGAAGCACTATCGATTTGAACTAAGCCTTAAAGGGATGAATTGATCCTGTATCTGATGAAAGGATTTGGACTTAATACTCGCTCTTTAACATTATTTCCTGACCATCTTCTCAATAACTCCATTGTTAAAGTATCAGTCAAAAGGTTCGAGACCTTAGCAGCTATTTGGCTATTTGTTGACGTATAAAAAAGTCAACCTGTGACGTGCAAAAAATAACTTTGCTTATCACAGGTTGTTGGTATTGGTGGTTATGTCCTGGGACTCTATCGGATGGCTAGCATCTTCTAAATTATTTCCCCTTGCTATAGATTATTCCTACTTCCACGCCTCGTATTTCTGCAAGGCCTTTTAATCGTCCAATGCCAGTATATCCCGGATTGGTGTTTTTCCTGAGGTCGTCCAGCATCTGATGACCATGATCTGGTCTCATCGGGAGGTTTATTCCCCTTTCTTGCTGTACCTCGATCAAAGCTTCTATTACCTCGGCCATCGGTACATCACCAGCGAGGTGATCTGCTTCGTGGAAATTCCCTTCTTCATCTCTCAAGGTACTTCTCAAATGGATAAAATGAATATTCTCTCCAAACTGGCGTACCATACCAGGAAGGTCATTATCTGCTCTGACCCCAAAGGAACCTGTGCAAAAGGTAAGCCCATTGGATGGGGAAGGGGTCTGGCTAACGATCCGCTTCACATCGGAGGCAGTACTGACCACTCTTGGAAGACCAAACATGGGGAAGGGTGGGTCATCCGGGTGAATGGCTAATACCAGTCCGTTCTCCGCAGCGACAGGGACGATATCATCCAGAAATAGCTGAAGATGCTCTGCGAGTTTTTCGGTATCAATATCCTTATAGGTATCCAAAACTTTTTGGAAGGCTGTCAAAGAATAACCTTCTTCAGCTCCTGGAAGTCCTGCAATAATATTATTAATCAGAAGGTTTTTATCCTGCTCAGAGGCATTGTCAAGGAATTTTTTTGCACGCTCGATTACTGCTGGAGAATAATCCTTTTCGGCATTGGGTCTCTTCAGGATATAAATGTCAAAGGCTGCTAAAGCTTGAAGTTCAAATCTCAGGGCTCGAGCACCATTAGGCAATTCATAGGAAAGGTCTGTTCTGGTCCAGTCCAATACCGGCATGAAATTATAGCAGACGGTATAAATACCCTCAGCTGCCAAATTTTGAATGGACTGTTTATAATTGGCTATATATTCCAAAAATTTACCCGATCTGGTTTTGATATTTTCGTGTACAGGGATGCTCTCGACGACAGACCAGGTAAGGCCAGCCTCTTCGATTATCGCCTTTCTTTTTTGGATCTCTTCTCGTGGCCATACCTCCCCATTAGGAATATGATGCAGGGCAGAAACGATCCCCGTAGCTCCAGCCTGACGAATGTCAGCTAGACTAACGGGGTCTTTTGGACCATACCAACGCATGGTCTGTTCCATGTATAATGTATTTTTCATACTGAAATATTTATATACTATGCTGTAATTTCTTTTCTACTAACTGCTTACACGCCAGAGAAAGCACTGAATCCTCCGTCCACAGGGATTATGGTCCCTGTCACAAACTGTGAAGCATCGCTACACAAAAAGGCTAATGCGCCAAATAAATCCTCTGGATTACCAAAGCGGTCCATAGGAGTATGGCTGATGATCTGATTGCCACGGTCGGTAAGTTCTCCACCTTCTTTGGTAAGCAGGGCACGGTTTTGATCCGTAAGGAAGAATCCCGGCGCAACGGCATTTACCCGGAAGTTTTTGCCGTATTTCTGGCAGTACTCCACAGATAGCCACTTGGTAAGGTTATCAATGGCCGCTTTGGCAGAGGCATATCCCATGACTCTGGTGAGAGGGCGGGAAGCTGCCATAGAGGAAATATTGACAATACTAGCTTGAGGGTTTTTGATCAATAAAGGGGTAAAGATCTGAATGGGTAATAGCGTCCCTAAATAATTCAGCTCCATCACTTTCTTTACTTCTTCTATATCCAGGTCGGTGATTTTCTGATCAGGAGTTACGATAGCCCCCGGCATATTTCCGCCGGCCGCATTAATCAATACATCCAGCTGACCGAATTTCTTTTCCACTTGTTCGCGGGCATTTATTAAGGCCTCTTCATTGGTGACATCCGCTATCAGGGGATTGGCTTTGCCACCAGCAGACTCGATTTGTTCCACTAGATCCCTTACTTTGTTTGGGTTTCGGCCTAATATAATTACACTGGCACCTTCTCCTGCCAAAAACTGTGTAATGCTATTGCCTAGTACTCCAGTGGCTCCACTGATTAATATTATTTTGTCTTGTAATGAAAATAAAGACGACATCTTGGCTTATTTTTTATTGAAAATTAAAATAACTTTTGGCATTATTATAACAGATGTCTTGGACCATTTTGCCAAGCCACTGCTCATCTGCGGGTAGTTCTCCATTGACCACATCGCGAGCGATGAGATTACAGAGGGTTCTGCGGAAATACTCATGACGGGGGAAGCTCAGGAAGCTCCTTGAATCGGTGAGCATGCCCACGAAGCAGCTCAGTAATCCCATATTTGATAGGGCATTCATCTGCTTCTCCATCCCATCTTTTTGATCCAAAAACCACCATCCAGATCCAAACTGCACCTTACCCCGGTAGGATCCATCATTGAAATTGCCCGTCATAGTGGCCATTACCTCATTGTCGCGAGGATTTAGATTATAAAGGATGGTCTTGCAAAGCTGGTCGGACTTGTCCAATTCGTTTAGGAATTTGGAAAGTGACTCGGCTTGGCTATAGTCTCCCATGGAGTCAAATCCTGTGTCTGGACCTAATTTGGTCAACATTCTTTCATTGGTATTACGAAGTCCCCCTAGGTGAAACTGCTGAGCCCAGCCTTTGGCATGGTACATCTTACACAGAGCCAAGAGCGTTTCATATTTGAAATAACCTATCTGGTCAGTATTCAGGGACTTGCCTTGTAAAACCTGATCGAATAGTGTGTGGACATTGTATTTGCCCGAAGGGAAATAAAAGAGTTTCTCTAAGCCATGATCGGCTAATCTTCCGCCATGCAGATGGAAGAAATCTACCCTATTCGATAAGGCGGTGAGCAAGTCATCATAGTTGGAGATGCTGGTGCCGGCGGCATGGCCTAGCTTTTCGATATAGGCTTTATAGACAGCGGGGTTTTCCACTGCAAAGGATTTGTCAGGTCTGAAAGTAGGGAATAGCCCAATGGACATATTGTTTTTTGCGGCTAGTATATGGTGCTCGAGATCATCCGCAGGATCATCGGTGGTGCAGACCGTCTCCACTTTCATCTGGTTTAGGAGGGACTGGGTGCTGAAGGCATCCTGTGATAGTTGGGCGTTGGTGGCGGAATATACCTCAGCAGCGTTCCTTTCGGAGAGCAATTCATCTATGCCAAAATAGCGTAATAATTCTAAATGCGTCCAATGATAAAGGGGATTCCTCATGGTATAAGGCACTGTGAAAGCCCACTTATCAAATTTCTCCTGATCGCTAGCTTCTCCGGTGATGTATTTTTCATTGATGCCTAAGGTTCTCATGGCTCTCCACTTATAGTGATCACCGGCGAGCCAGATATCGGAGATAGTGGAGAATTTCTTATTGGAAGCCAGGGCCTCGGGAGAGAGATGACAATGATAATCGATGATAGGCATCTCCTTCGCATAATCATGGTAAAGGGTAGCTGCAAAATCCGATTGTAAGAGAAACTGGTCTGTAATGAAGGTTTTAGAAGAGCTTAATGCAGAATGAGTCATATGGGTATTCAATTTTTTTTGAAGCATCAAAAAAGAATTGTTGAGCTTCGCCAAAGGTTTAGGTTACAATTAAAGGTTCTGTCACTGCGAATTTTAGTGAGGCTGCACCAAAATAATTTATTGTATTAAATCGAGATAGTGAGAGTATAAGCCGCTCTAAGATCGATTCTCGCTAAGTAATAATAGGGAATATTAGCCTATTATATAAGGAATCTAAGCACTTTAATCACGGAATCGTTTTCGTGATAAGCAGCCCGGAATCAATGAAAAAATGGATTTATTGGGTAGTGTGAAGGGATTAATGGCTAAAAAAATTAAATTTGATATTAAATAACCGGAGAGGAATATTTTCATGAGTGGAGTTAATATAAAAAAACTAGCTGAAATTTTAAATTTAGCCCCGTCCACGGTTTCCAGAGCACTGAATGATAGTTATGAAATCAGTGACAAAACCAAGAAACGGGTGCTGGATATGGCCAAAAAAATGAATTATCAGCCCAATCCTTTTGCCAGAGGATTGCGGGAGCATAAGAGTAAAACCATCGCCATGATCATCCCTGATCTTGTCAATAATTTTTTTGCTCAGGTGATCGAGGGAGTAGAAGAGATTACTCAGGAGCATGGTTATCATCTATTGGTATATCATACGCATGAGAACCTCGAGCGGGAGAAGGAAATCGTGGCTCACCTGCTCAATGGGCGTGTGGATGGCATCATGATGTCTGTCTCGCATCAGACCAGGGAAACGGAGCATCTCATGACGATTTTCGAAAAAGGCATTCCTTTGATTTTCTTTGACCGAGTATGTGAGAGCATCCCCACCACCAAGTTTGTAACCAATGGGTATGAAAGTGGCTATGAGGTGACCAAACACCTGATAGCCCAAGGCTGTAAAAGAATCGCTTTTCTGCTGCTGTCCCGCGAAATATCCATTAGTCAACAGCGCTTGAAGGGATATATGGATGCATTGGAGGAGTCAGGGTTGGCGATGGATGAGGGCTTGGTCATCAAGTGTGAAAACTCAGATGATGAAAACTACCATATTATTAATAAGCTGCTTACCGATAAGCAGGCGCCTGACGGGATTTTAGCGGCAGTGGAAAAACTGGCGATTAGCACTTACTATGTGGTGAGAGATCTGGAGATGAATATACCTCGTGATCTGAAGTTGGCGACATTTTCTAATATGAAAATTGCTGACTTGCTCAACCCCAGCTTAACTACAATTTCTCAACCTACGCATGAATTTGGCCGTAAGGCTGCCGCTTTATTGATGAACAAACTTACTAAAAAGAATGCCCCTGACTTCAGGGATGAATTAGTGATCCTGCCCTCTAAACTCCATATCCGTAGGTCCTCTTCCAAGGCTTAGAAGTATTATTTTTGCCCTAGGGCAAAGTATTAATACTCAGTAAGAGGGATCAAAAGGAGAGAAGGCTAATGAATTAGAGGCTTGACTAGCACTTCTTAAATAGCCTAATGAAGCGAACGCATAAAAAAAGGCCACCTGATGAAAGGTGGCCTTACTTAGTTTAGGATAATGGTGAATTAATAACCAGGGTTTTGTGGGAAGGCATCTTTGCCACCAGGAATCCGGTCAATTTGATTTTGAGGAATAGGTCGCAATACGTGCGTATCCTTAATATTAGGAGCTCCTTGAGTATTGTATAGCTTCACTCTCTCCACTAGCGTACCCCATCTTACGAGGTCCATCCAGCGCTTCTGCTCACCTAATAATTCTCTAGCTCTCTCATCCATGATGAAAGTCAGGCTAAGGTCAGAAGCGGCAATTTCCATGCTGGCTTCAGCACCTGGCCAAGCGGCTCTGCGACGTACCATATTGATGGTCTCAGTGGCTTCGCTGAGCTTATTCTGCTGAAACTGAGCTTCTGCCAATAGCAGGTAAGTATCCGCTAACCTGAATACGATATAATCACGTCCACCAGCAGCTTGAGTCTTGTCCAGTCTTCCCGGATCCAGATGCTTGGTTAGGGTAGGATATAGCTTATCAGTGTACATACTTGGAGTCAGGATCTGATAAGGCTTCTTCGCCCTTTCAGCTTCCGAAATTTCATATCCAGGAATATAGATTGTGGTATCACCTAGTGCAAAATTCAAGGAAGTCTTACTCAAATCGAAAGTGGTATTATATGCACCTGGAGTATTAGAATAAAATACATCCTTGAAAGACTTCTGATACCTGCTATCAATATCCCTATTTACAAATGCCTCATTTAAGGTATAATTGGTAGGTCTGAATCTTTTCCATGGACGGCCATTTTCCACGTCCCGCTGCATACCTGGCTGGATATCATACTCCATTAGGAAATACAGGTGGGTATTATTACCGCCCCCGTTGGTTAGTGGGTCACGAGTATATTGCACACTAAAGATCACTTCATCATTGATCTCATTGCCGAAGGCATAGACATCTGCAAAATCAGGCAGTAACTGGAAGCCATAGCCATCGATTACAGCTTCGAAATAGGTCTCTGCATTGGCAAAGTCAGTACTTTCACTGGCCTCAGAGTATCCTTTGGTGAGATATACCCAACCCATAAGGTGCTCTGCTGCTGGACGCGTAGCACGACCATAATCAGTTGATTTCATAGTTGCCTCTAAATCAGGAATAGCTGATTCCAAGTCGGAAATGATCGCCTGATACATTTGGGGTACGGTGGAACGAGTCACATCCGTGGAAGGGATGATGGTTTCGGTAAGCTGAAGATCTACCCCTCCGAAATGCTGGGTGAGCAGGAAATAAAGATGCGCACGGATAAATTTTGCTTCCGCCACATATTTAGCTTTCGTGGACTCATCCAATCCAACCACGATTGGGGCTCTGTCAATTACCGCATTACAGGTATTAATCCCTCTATAGAAGTTATCCCAGACATTAGCCACATGGCCTGTTCTGGAATCAAATTGCGAAGTGTACTGGTTCATGAATTTCCAGCTTCCATCCGCTCCATTGGTATAGGTATCGGTACCAAAAACGGTGAAATTATTACCACTTTCGGTACCATAAAACGTTCTGAAGGTGCTGTAAGCAGCATTTAGCCCGTCTTTTAGCCCACTAGGGGTATTCATATAATCGTTACCTATATTCGATATCACATCTTCATCCAGCACGCCTTCGCAAGCGGGGAGACTCATAAGCCCAAGTCCAATGGAACAGCCTATTAGTAAATGTGAAAATTTATGTTTGAATCTATTGATATTCATATTTCTATAATTTTTAAATCCCACAATTAAAATTTAGCATTGATACCAAAGGTAAACGAGGTTACCGCAGGGGAGATGTTTGCATTTACTTCTCCAGCTCCTGCACCTTGCTCACCATCCAGGTAAACCTCAGGGTCTATCCCTTGATGCTTGCTTCTGTAGCTTGAAAAGATGAAGGGCTGCTGAATGCTAGAATACACTCTCAAACTGCTCATTCCCAATTTAGAAGCAATGCTCTTATCAAAATTATATCCAATGTTAATATTTCTCACCTTGATGAATGAACCATCAAAATAAGACATGGAGGACGCATACTTAGGACTTTCCTGATTTTGATTAGGTCTTGGGAATTCATTGGTAGGGTTGTCTGGAGTCCAGTAGTCCACCGCTAAGTTATTATATCGACCAAATAAGCTATTGAACTGGTCGTGGAATCTACTACGAATCATGGAACCGAATCTCCCGTAAATAAAGAAGGAGAAATCAAAGTTTTTATAATTGAATCGGTTGGTCATTCCCATCACGAAGTCTGGAACTGCCGAGCCAAGAATCTGACGGTCATCCGCATTGATCTGTCCATCACCATTGTAATCCTCCACACGTATTTCACCCACTTCATCCTCAAATGAATTAGCGAGGTCCTTCTGATCAGTCTGCCAGATGCCTATTTTTTTATAATCATAGAAAACAGTCAAAGCTTGCCCTACAAATCGTCCATTGGTAATATCATCACCATTTGGCAGTGAGAGGATTTCTTCTCTGTTTCTATTAAAGATAAAATCGGTGGTCCAAGTAAAATTACCATTGTCAATATTGGTGGTATTGATCGTCAATTCTATCCCGCGGTTCTGTGTTTCACCGATATTGGTGGTATAGCCACTGAAACCTGTGGAATTTGGCAAAGGCTGTGGAGCCAATAGATCTTTCGTAGTGGTAATATAATACTCCATGCTACCAGAGATTCGACCGGCAACTAATGAGAAGTCCAATCCAGCATTGAAGGTGGTGGAAGTTTCCCAACGAAGATCAGGATTACCGATAGTATTTGGACCATATCCGAATGCCGGGGTATTGTCATAGGCATAAGTGGTTCGTCCTAAAAGTGCCTGGGTCTGATAAGGATCGATGGCTTGGTTTCCAATAGAACCATAACTCACACGCAGCTTCAGCTGATCAAAGGTTTTATTGGACTTGAAGAAAGGCTCATCAGTAATATTCCATCCTACAGCCACTGAAGGGAAGTAAGCGAACTTATTGTTTGCTCCAAACTTCGAAGAACCATCAGCTCTTACTGTTCCAGTTACGAGGATCTTTCCTTTGTAATCATAGTTTAATCTACCCATAAAAGATAATAATGACCATTGCTCAAGATAAGTATTGGCAAGTGTGATCTGGCTTGCATCGCCTAAGCGATTATAAGATTGAGATTCGGCAGGGATACCCTGTACATTTAGCATGGTTTCTTCAAGGTTGTCTTTTTGTATAGACTGAAGTCCTGTGAATTTCAGATTATGGTCATCAGCGATGGAGCGCTCATAGGTAATTACGTTCTCTAAAGTATAGTTGAATATGAAATTTTCATCAATACTTCCTGTTGGATCGCCACCTCTACGAGCATTGGTTTGGGAACCTGTAAATCTGCCGTTTCTATCAATGGTGATATCAGGGCCAAAATTCACTCTATAAGTCAATCCTTTTACAATCTTCCACTCACCATAGACACTATTGAAAATTCTATATCGCTTGGTAAGATCGATATTAGCACCTGGCACTATTTCGGCGAGAGGGTTAGTTCTCAATCCATCAGAAGTAGGAAGGAAGATAAGATTACCCTCTTCATCGTAGGCCTTGCCCAAAGGATTCTCCTGCATAGCTCCTCCGATAGGGTTGAAATTTTCACCATTTCTCTCACTGTAAGAAATCAAGGTGGAAGTACCAAATCTTACTTTATCATTGATCTTATGATCAATATTAGCGCGGAAATTATACCGTGTATAATCCTGGCTTTTCACGACTCCTTTGTCTTGAAAGAATCCACCAGACACAAAAAACTGAGTTTTTTCATTTCCTCCAGATACCGATACTTGTTGGTTTTGGATGATGCCTGTGCGTAATAATTGATCCACATAGTCGGTGGTTCGGCCTTGAGCGATACCATCCAATTCGACAGGTTCGAAGAGGGCCTCATCAGCTGCGGCCGTGGCAGGGCCTTCAGGATAGTTTCCTGTGGCTCTTCTGGACTCTCTTTTGTATTCTGCAAAACCTGGCCCATCAAATACCTGAATGGTTCCCAGTGACTTATTAAACCCATAATAAGAGTTGATGGAAACTTCTGTTTTGCCAGATTTACCGCGTTTGGTAGTTACTAATACCACGCCATTGGCACCTCTGGATCCATAAATGGCCGTTGCAGAGGCATCTTTTAGGATTTCCATGGAGGTAATGTCATTTGGGTTAATATCGCTAATACCTCCTACCGTAGGGATACCATCCACCACATAGAGTGGTTCGTTGCTTGCATTGAAGGATCTTCTACCTCTGATCCTTACTTGCGGAGATGCACCTGGCTTACTTCCTGGAGAGGTGACATCCACACCAGAGGAGCGACCTTGGAGTGCTTGTCGAGCATCTGTGATCGGCTGATCAGTGATGTCCTTGGAGCTGACTGAGGAGATGGCTCCGGTCAATTGGCTCTTCTTTACACTACCATAACCTACCACCACGATTTCATCCAAATCAGAAACATCGGGATCAAGGGAAACGGTAATAGTTGATTGGTTGCCCACTTTTACTTCATGGGTCTTATAGCCAATAAAAGAAAACTGAAGGGTGTTTTCCGGACTGGCAGAGATGGTGAAATTACCATCTAGGTCGGCGGCTGTACCAGTAGTGGTACCTTTTACCAGGACTGCTGCTCCTGGAATGGGTTGTCCATTCTCGTCATTTATGGTTCCTTTCACCTGGACGTTCTGTCCAAAGGAATAGAAACTCATAAGCACCAGGAACATAAGAATTCCTACACTTTTGTAGTTCTTTACTCGCATAAGTTATTTGGTTTATTGTTAATTATAAGGGTTCTGAAAAGTGCAAATACTACCACCTATGGGTAATATTATACTTTTCCGTGGATTAAATTAGGTACTCTAATGTACCTTTTCAAGGAGGATTTTGAATTTATTTACGCAATCGATTCCGTGATTTATATTTGGCAGGGGTAATAGCTAGCGGTAATAAATTGATATAATTGGATAATAATGTAGATGAATGTTTTGTCGAATATAGTGTAAAGGAATTAGAATAATAGCGAGTCTATGAAAAATAGGATTTTTGGAGGGTATAGATGGCAGGTGGTGGCGGTATTGTTCCTGGCGACTGCCATAAAGTATATCGATAGGAATGTCCTTTCTTTCACAATGATTGATGAAAGTTTTCGAAGAGAACTGCTTGGCCTTCCGATAGATGAGCCTTTGACTAGCGCTTTAATTAATTCATTTAAAATCAAAATGGGCTATGTGGATGCCAGTTTCAAGGCGGCATATGCGCTGGGTTTTGTCATCATGGGATACCTGATGGATCGCTTGCGTGTGCGCAAAGGTTATTCGCTAGCCATTGGCCTTTGGAGTTTAGCCGCTTTGGCTACTGCTTTTGTGGGAAATTTCAGGAGTTTATCTATCGCCCGCTTTGGCTTCGGCTTTGGGGAATCGGCCAATTTTCCTGCGGCCATAAAGACCATCGCTGAATGGTTTCCTAAAAAAGAACGTGGTTTAGCCACAGGTATTTATAATGCTGGCGCCAATATGGGGATACTGGCCACCGTATTCCTTGTCCCTTTCATGATTAGCAATTTCGGATGGAAAGCCAGCTTTCTCATGACTGGATTTCTTGGATTAATCTTATTGACGCTATGGCGTTGGGTCTATTACGAACCAAATCAGCATCCATATATTCGTCAAGAGGAATTGGATCATATTCATTCTGATCAGGATATGGCTGCAAAAAGGACCTTGAGATGGAGGGAATTCATAAAACATCGAGGAGCCTGGGCGGTGGCTATTGGTAAATTCCTCACGGATCCTATCTGGTGGTTTTACCTGACCTGGCTGCCCGATTTCTTCAATAGCAATGAGGCATTAGATACCAAATTAGAATTAACGGGGCTAGCTTTACCTTTTATAGTTATTTATCTGAGCTCGGATATAGGGAGTATATTCTTTGGATGGCTTTCAGGTAAGTTTTTGGCGATGGGATGGTCGGTGAATAAAAGTCGAAAAACCACCTTATTGATTTGTGCTCTATTAGTGATTCCGCTAATGCTGGCGGCATTGACCTCTAATATATATATTGCTATCCCTCTGGTGGCCCTTGCTGCAGCCGCACATCAAGGCTGGTCTGCGACTATCCTGACACTCTCTTCTGATATTTTCCCCAAAGCGGTCGTGGGCTCCGTGGTGGGCATTGCCGGAATGGTCGGGGCAATAGGGGGGACTATCTTTGCGGCCTTGGCCGGCTGGATAATTGTGATATATGGGTACTTCCCACTATTTGTTTTTGCTTCTTCGGCTTACCTTTTGGCCTTCCTGGCGGTGCATCTGTTAGTGCCCACCATCCAAAGGCAGAAGGGGTAAAGTCAATCACCTTAAACTCAGTATTAACCAAGGTTTAAAATGATTGACTTTAGGTTGATTATTTGAATTTGTCAGCAGTATGATAGGCTTCTATTAAAGCAGCTTCTCCCTCTTTTCCAGGCTGGGCATTTCCATGTTCCATGCCACAGATCCCTTTAAAGCCTTTTTCGTCGATCCATTTGAATACATTCAAATAATTTATTTCTCCTGTTCCGGGTTCTTTTCTTCCCGGATTATCGCCGATTTGGATATAGGCTATTTCATCCCAGCAGAGTTCCATATTGGCGATTAGGTTGCCTTCATTTCGCTGCATATGATAGATATCATATAGGATCTTTACCGCAGGGCTATCGACAGCCTTACAGATCATATAGGATTGGTTAGAATGGCGCAGATAAAGGTCAGGATTATCGCTCAATGGCTCCATAACCATGGTCAGGCCATGTGGCTCTAGTACCTCGGCACCACGGCGGTAGGCCTCGATGATATTAGAGGTCTGCTGGTCCATAGGTAGTTTTCTTTCGAAGTATCCAGGTACCACCGTCATCCATTTGGCATTGACTACTTTGGCTAGCTCAGCAGCTTTTTCGCACTCCTGGACGAAGGCATCGATGTATTCCTGCTTTCCAGTGGTCAGGGCGACTTTCCAATTGAATCCGGGGTCAATGACAAATACTCCCATCTGCATCCCGTTTTTTTCCAAGGCTGCACCGATTCGCTTTTGATCCTCTGGGCTACGCTTCATTAATCCATTGTCCTCCAGCGCTGGGAATCCTTGCTCGGCCATAAAATTGATTTGATCTACATAGTCATCCCCAGCATGATGCTTAAACATCCCAAAGTGTGGTGCATAATTGAGGTTAAAATCCCGCCTAATAGGTTCAGATTGGCTTTGGGCGAAGCTAATTCCCCCCGTAAAAGTGGCTAAGGCGCCGCTAGCTGCAGCTTTTTTTAAAAAACTTCTTCTTGGGTTGTTTTGATGTTCCATTGTTTTTAAGTTGGGTTTTTTAATTGTAGGTTATTTGGCTTTTTTGAGAATTAACAAAAGCTTCCTAATATAAGGACTAAGCTAAGCTTAGACAAATAATTATTATAGTTAATAGAAGTAGTATTTCTTATAGGTATCAAAGGATCTCGCCAGTCTAAATGGACTTGAAGCCTCTTAATAGGCTATATAAGAGGGCTTTCGATCGGAAGGAGAGGGCATATAGCTAGAATAGGCTTTTAAGAATTAACTTTTCGACTTGGGTTTAGCTTACGTCTTCAATTTTTAAATGGTAAATTTAGAGGTATAAATGGACCAATATGAATAGAATAGACCGCCTGACGGCCATACTTACTCATCTGCAAAGCAAGCGCACAGTAAAGGCGCAAACCCTTTCCGATCGGTTTCAGGTTTCGTTGCGGACCATTTATAGAGATATTCGATCTCTCGAAGAGGCTGGAGTGCCCATAATTGGTGAAGCGGGGCAAGGCTATTCCCTGGTGGATGGCTATCGTCTGCCTCCGGTGATGTTTACTTCTGAGGAGGCTACCGCTTTTGTATTGGCTGAGAAGATCGTGGAAAATATCTCCGATCCGTCCACCATGATCCATTTCCGAAATGCCATGATCAAACTGCGCTCCGTATTGCCACAGAAGGAAAAGGACCTTACAGATCAAATGGATAATGTCATCTCCATTCGAAAAACCCCTTATTCCACCTCCAATGCCTCCAAACCCCAATCTATTCCCGTCCTGCTGGAAGCCATCACCCAAAAGAAGCTATGTCAACTGCACTATGCCGCAAGGGGAAATGAGGTGTCGGAAAGGCTCATTGAGCCGCTTGGAGTGTATTACCATTTTGACCAATGGTACCTGGTTGCTTTTTGCCAGCTTAGAGCGGATTACCGGACTTTCAGAATTGACCGCTTTGTAGGCCTTAGCATTCTTCAGGAATGCTTCGAACCCAATCATTTCAATTTGCAGGAATACCTGGATAGGATCAAGGAAAATGGTCAACTGAGTAAAATTGTGTGTAGGGTGGATCAGGAAGTTTGGCCCTACCTGGCCAAAGAGAAATACGATTATGGTCTGGTCGATGAAACCACCATTGATGATAAAATCCAAATGACCTTTTTAGTGAGTAGGGAGGATGACTTCGCAAGATGGTTTATTATGGTGGCTGAATACGCAGATTTGATTTCTCCATCTCACCTAAGGAAATACGTAAAGGAAAAAATCCTTCTAAAATTGCGTCGCACCGATAATTAATGATTGAAAGTATGGTTGGATTCCATGACCATTTTTCATAACCACCATTTTTTCATTGTGTTCCTTTAGGATTTCGCCTAATTTATTTACGGTCTGCCACATTCGTACTTCATTGATATTGCCTATGAATATTTCATTTTCATGATCGGTAAATGAGATCTGCATTTCGATAAATTATATCAATTAGAATTTATTTGGATTAAATCTAAATAGATATACTTTTGTAGAGTTATCTTTAATTAATCTAAATAATGAATCGAGCACTTAGCCTATTTTTGATCATCATCGCTTTCATCAGCTGTACAAATAAGCCTCAAGAGGAGCAGGCCGAAAAGGAAGCCAGTAACAGCTCCCAGAAAATCATCACCGCGGGAGGCACGCTCACGGAGATAGTCTATGCACTGGGGCACGGTGGAGATATCATCGCAACAGACCGTACCAGCACCTATCCTAATAGCATGCAGGAGCTTCCTTCCATAGGCTACCGGAATCAGATTCAAGCCGAGGGTATTCTTTCCCTAAGCCCAGATCAGGTCATCATAGAGGAAGGCTATCTAAATAATGATGTGGTGAGTCAGCTTAAGAATAGTGGGAAATCCATTCATGAAAAACATAAGCCACAAAATCCCGAAGAAGCAGTACAATTGATAACAGACTTAGGCCTATTATTAAATGAGCAGGATAAGGCGCAGTCATTAATTGTCCAATTGCAGCAGGATTTGGCGAAATTATCAGCGATGAAGGAAGGAGATGGAAGAAGGCCAAGCGTGGCATTTATCATGTCTCACGGGCCAGAGATGGTGTTTTTGGCAGGTAGGGAGTCCTTTGCGGAGGGCATGATCACTTTGGCTGGGGGACAAATGGTGGCCGTGGATTTTACAGGACTGAAGCCCCTTAGCCCAGAGGCTCTGCCGGCATTAAACCCTGATTATATCTTATTATTCGAATCCGGCTTTCAGGCAGCTGGGGGTAAGGAAGGCCTGAAGTCAATCCAGGGAATCACTGAAACCACAGCCTGGAGGAGCAATCAGCTGATCGCCATGGATGGACATTATCTTTCGGGATTTGGCCCAAGGCTTGGGCAGGCAGCGATCGAATTATTCCAAAAAATCCATCCTTAATCAGCCATGCAGCTATCCCTTTATCTTTCTACCCGCTCGAGTCATCGCAAAATGGCCTTGGCAATTATTGGCAGTGTGCTGCTGGTGGCGATTATGCTATCGCTAGTGACAGGGGCCTACCCCATCACTGCCTCTGAGGTGCTCGGGATTTTTGCTCATAAGTTAGGGATGCCTGTCAGCCATTTGGCTGCCGAAAAAATGAATGTCCTCTGGACCATCAGGTTACCGCGTGTGTTATTGGCAATCGTGGTAGGGGGTAGCCTGGCTGTAGCGGGGGTCTGCCTTCAGGGGCTTTTTAGAAATCCCCTGGTGGAGCCGGCAATTATTGGAGTGAGCTCAGGCAGCGCTTTATTTGCCGTAATTATAATTGTGTTTTCTAGTTCCATCGGTTGGCAGTTGCAGTCTTTTATAGGCGTATTTGCTTTGCCATTGTCGGCTTTTGTTGGCGGCTTGCTCAACACCATTTTGGTGTATAAGCTTGCCAGCAAAGCCGGCAAAACCGATATCGCTATTTTGATACTTGCTGGTGTGGCCATGAATGCACTTTCGGGTGCACTCATCGGCTTAGCCATCTATTTTGGTGATGACAATGCCATTAGGAATTTCACCTTTTGGAGCTTAGGAAGTCTAGGTGGAGCCAGCTGGACTAAACTATATATTGTGGGCACCTTGATCATTATTTCCAGTCTGATTATGTTATCCTTTCCCCGGGCATTGAATGCCTTTGCCTTAGGAGAATCAGAGGCTTTTCATATGGGAATCGATGTCCAAAAAGTAAAAATGACGCTTTTGGTCTTCAGCGCTCTGGCCGTAGGCGCTGGCGTATCCGTGACTGGCGCCATTGGATTTGTAGGTTTGGTGGTTCCGCATCTGGTGAGAATGGTGCTGGGTGCGGACCATCATACCTTACTTCCCGCTTCGTTTCTCGTTGGGGCAATACTGATGCTGGGCTCCGATATCCTAGCCAGGGTCCTGGTGGCTCCTGCGGAATTATCGGTTGGCATCATCACAGCGCTGATTGGTGCTCCCTTTTTTCTGTATATTCTATTGAACTTCAAAAGCAAGCGGACGATATGATCCAAACCACAGCATTGACCTATTCGATTCAACATAAAGCCATTTTGGAGCCTATCAACCTGACCGTTCATCCTGGGGAGCTGCTCGTGGTATTAGGGCCAAATGGCGCTGGAAAATCTACCTTACTCAAGCTTCTCACTGGAGAAACCACTGCATGCGGCGGAGACCTATCGATCAATTCCCTGCCGCTACAGACATTGACTGCCGTCCAAATGGCGATGTTGCGAGCGGTGATGCCTCAGCATAGTCAGGTAAGTTTCTCCTATACTGCCTTGGAGGTAATTGCCTTGGGGATGCTTTCCCATCAGAAAAATAGCCGGTCGTATGAGCTGATGGAGGAGGTCATGGGCCTCACAGAGACCAGGGAATTTGCCTATCGGCAGATGGAGGAGCTTTCGGGCGGTGAGAAACAGCGCGTGCACCTTGCTCGGGTTTTATTACAAATCTGGGAAGACAAGCCAAACCCTAGATACCTCTTTCTTGATGAACCAACCTCCAGCATGGATATTGCCCAGCAGCATCAAGTTCTGAAACTTGTCCAGAAGGTAAAGCATAAGAATATTGGAGTATTAGCAATAGTCCATGACCTCAACTTAGCCGCGCAATATGCCGATAAGGTTCTATTATTAAATAAAGGGAGGGCTCTTCATTATGGGCCACGCTTAGAGGTGATGACTTCGCAAAAGCTTACTGAGGTCTTTGACCACCCTATATCGGTAATAAATCACCCTTTATATGCACAAGACATCATTATTACCTCAGAAACCCGAGTACAACAACAAGAAAAACAATTTAAATACGCATCCATAAAAACAGCATAAACTATGAACACAGCCATCAATACAGCCTATAGCCTGAAGGAGAAATACCAGCAATTCAAAATCAATAATCCTACAGTAAGGATTCGTGAAGCGGCTGCCCAGCTTGGAGTTTCCGAAGCAGAGCTCCTAGCTACAGGAATTGGAGAGGGAGTAAGTCGCTTGGAAGGACATTGGCCGGACCTTATCCTGCAATGCCGTGACCTCGGAAGAGTCCTGTCGCTCGCCCGATCAGAGGGCTGCGTGCTGGAGCATAAAGGGACTTTTCAGAAGATCAGTATTCATGGGAAAGCACCTCACCAGATGGCTACTGTGATCGGTCCCATCGAGCAGCGAATATTCTTTAGCAATTGGAAGTATGGCTTCTCCGCAGAGGTGGACGGGGCTAGAGGTCCCATGAAGAGTTTCCAATTCTTTGACGCTGCTGGGGTAGCCATTTTAAAAATCTATTTGCAAAAAGAAAGTAATTTGGAAGTTTTTGATCATATCAAAACCGAATTCAAAGCCCTGGACCAAATGGCTCCGCTAGCTATAAGTCCAGCCCCAGCCGTAAGCTACCAGACGAATATAGATGAAGATGCTTTTAGGAAAGATTGGGAAGAAATGAAAGACACCCACGACTTCTACGGCATGCTGAAAAAATACCAATTGCACCGTCAGGTGGCCTTAGAAAAGATAGGAAGTCAATGGGCCTATCAGGTGGACCGCCTGGCGGTGCGTCGACTGCTCGAGCTAGCCTCTGACCAGCAGTTACCCATAATGATATTTGCTGGTAATAAAGGAATTATTCAGATCCATCAAGGCAAGGTCAAAAACCTAAAGCAGATTGACAACTGGTTTAATATCATGGATCCGGATTTTGTGATGCACCTGAATGAAGACCGTATCGATAAGGCCTGGGTAGTGCATAAAAATACCGCTGATGGGCTGGTAAGCTCGGTCGAATTATTTGATGCTACCGGCGAATTGGTCGCTCAGTATTTTGGACTTCGCAAGCCGGGAATCCCTCAAAATGTAGCTTGGAAGCAGCTAATAGGGCAACTTCCTAAAAGATAGTGTGAACGCATTTTTTATGATTGTCTCTTGATTTTTTGAGTTGTTTTGATACCTCGGGCAGACGGCCCGAGGTTCAAATCCCCAAACGCATTAATTATGAAAAGAATAATACTATACACCTTTCTTCTGCTGCTTATCAGTCCTAAAAGTTGGGCTAAGCAGGATCCCTTGCGGATCAAACTGCTGGATGCGAAGGGCAGCCCCATCCCTCATGGCATTATTCGGGTGCCGGGAATCCCTGCGATTATGGTGGACGAAAGGGGGGCTGCGGAGATTGACATTGAAGCGTATCAGGAAGAGACCTCACTGGAGATTTATGCGATGGGCTTTGATCGGCTAAGTGTCTCAGTGGGGGAGCTGCTAAAGGATCCCCGGATCATCTTGCAGGAGTCCCTTGGGCAGCTGGAGGAATATGTGCTCGCTGCCACACGTACGGGCCAAAGCGTACAAGATTTACCCATGCCTGTATCGGTGCTCACCAAGGAGAAAATTCAGGAAACAGGAGCTTTCAGGCTTTCTGATGTCTTAAGTGAGCAAACGGGATTGCAGCTCGTCGCAGACCATGGCACAGGCCTGCAGATGCAAGGACTGGATTCTGATTATATTTTAATCTTGCTGGATGGCGAACCGCTGATTGGCCGGTCGGGTGGTTTATTTGACCTGGATAGAATAAGTGTAAGTAATATTGAACGCATCGAAATCCTCTGGGGACCATCGAGTGCCATATATGGAAGTGAGGCCATGGCTGGGCTAATCAATATTATCACCAAAAAACAAGAAGAACCATGGACGGCTACTATCAGGGGTCGGTATGGGAGTTTTCGTTCCCGGGATCTTGCAGCAGAATTGGGTCATAAAAATAATGGATGGAGTGTATATGGGAATTATGATCACTATAAAACAGATGGCTACGATCTGGATCCCGAAAGCCTTGGCCATACCAAAGCTCCATCTCAGGCTCAAACCGCTCAACTGAAACTCGCCAAAGAGCTGGGAAATACATGGAAGTTTGGTATAAATGGACGCTGGTATAAGGAAAAATCAGAAGATAGAATCTCAGCCAGTAGGGATAATGAAACTGCTTCCGCAAGGCTAAGCGCTGACAGAAAGGAAATGAATATTAATCCTTCCATACGATTTAAGCCTGAGGAGGACTGGACTTTTACCCTGCGGAATATGAGCAGTTATTACCAAACTTATTCCCTTAGCGAATTTGAGGAAGATGATGCGCTTTTGGATGAGGAAGATTTTGCACAAAATTACTACCGTACCGAGCTTCAGACCGATTATAGGATCGATGATAAACAATTACTTACCCTTGGAATCGGTCACCAGCTCGAATCGGTAAAGGCCACACGCTACGATGAGGTCAATACTTTCACCTCTACTTATCTCTATGCTCAGCATCAGTGGAACCCATCGGAGAAGTGGAATCTGGTAACTGGTGCGCGAATGGATAACCATAGCGAATATGGCAGGAGACTGAGCCCAAAAATCTCGGCGCAATATAAACTAACCGAAAAGTTTAGCTGGCAAGCTTCCCTCGGAGCGGGCTATAAATCACCGGATTTTAGACAATTGCTTTTAAACTTCAATAATGCTGCGGTGGGCTACTATGTCTATGGCTCCATGGTGGTAGAGGAGGGAGTTAGCCAGCTTGATGATCAGGGTCAGATCCAGCAATACCTCATGGACCCTGGCATCTTTGGGGACCTTAGCGCTGAAAACAGCTGGGCCATAAATACGGGCTTCCGCTGGAAGTGGAGTGAAAACCTATTTGTCAATACCAATTTCTATAGAAATCAAATCTACAATCTTATCGAAACGGCCGCAGTGGCACGCCTTAGCAACGGACAATTTGTGTACAGCTATCTGAACCTAAATCAAATCGTCACCCAAGGGGTGGAAATCGATATTTCCTATCGTCCTCATCCCCAATTGAGTTTCAGCATAGGCTATGCCTATTTGGATAGTCAAGACCAGGAAGTGCTGCAGGATATTAAGGATGAGAAATACTTCAAGCGCACCGCTGCCGGGACCACCGTAAGAGTGGTGAAGGGCGATTATGGTGGCTTATTTAACAGAAGTCGTCATAGTGGCAATTTCAAAGTAAACTATTGGGAACAAATAACCGGATTGAATTTTAGCCTTCGAGGAATATATAGAGGAAAATATGGATTTGGGGATGTGAATGGCAATCAGATCCTCGATGATGCCTCAGAATATGCAGATGGAGTCCTACAAGTACACCTCAGTATAGATAAGGAATTTGACAATGGGATAAGAATGGAAGCTGGTGTAAGAAACCTCTCCGATGCAGTAAACCTATATGACAGTACCAACCCCGGAAGAACCTATTTTATGGGAATGAATATCTCCTTAAACCAGCTATTAAAACACTAAAATCGTTTATCATAAATTATTATTAACTCATGAAAAAAGTAAATTTTATTGCCCTTTTATTGATGGCCCTGCCCGTATTTGTAGCCTGCACCAGCGATGATGATACAGAGCCTATGGTGGAAGAAGAATTAGAAATAGTGCTGGTAGAAGACCTGCATGCTGCTGGAGCTCATTCGGGCGGCACGGATACGATTTATTATAGTTTAGAAAATAATGCCATTGTACCTAACAAAGAAGGCGATTGGGATTTGGGGTTCTTTGGAACTTCCATTTTTACCAGTGGCGGCGTATATGGCTCAGGAAGCGCCCAAGCTGCAGTTATTGAAGAAACAGTCTTTGAGGAATTAAAGGAAATCCCGACCAGCCTGGTTTTGGCGGTGGACACGAAGGAAGGGCTGGCGATTCCTACTGGCATGGGAAATGGATGGTATAATTACGATATGACCAGCCACTTCATCACGCCAATTGCCGGAAGGGTAATCGTGGTGAAGACCAATGCAGGGAATTATGCAAAAATGGATATTTTGAGTTTTTTCAAAGGCAATCCTACCACGAGTGAAATGGCATTGGAGAATATGTATTATTTCACCTTCAGGTATGTATTGCAACCCAACGGCACCAAGACATTTTAACCCTGATCAAAAACAGATTTAAGGAAAAGGTTAACTTGATTTGACATATGTTTTCTCAGAAAAGATGGAGCTCCTGGTTCCATCTTTTTTTGTTTTTAGGCCTGCTATTATCGTATGTTTTTTTAAATAATCAGCATCACCTCTTTAGCTGATAATGGTACGAAAAGTAAGGCTGATGCGTGGTTTGGTGACTTTTTTGGTGGGAGGAAGGCGGTGGAGCCAGTTTCTTTGAGTGTCTCCTTTCATGATGAGCAAGCTCCCGTTCTCCAAGTGGATATTGACGGTTTGCTTGGATTGCTTATGTTTAAAGCTGAATTTTCGTTCTGCGCCTAGCGTAAATGAACTAATAATAGGCTGGTTTCCCAGCATTTTTTCCCCATCACTATGCCAAGCCATTCCCTCGCTTCCTTCATGATATAAGTTCAGCAAGCAGGAATTAAAAGTATGTCCAGAGGTATCTTCCACCAGTTTTTTGAGAAATAATAGTTCCGAAGTCCATGGAAGAGCCTGTTTGGTGGTATTGGAATAGCTATAATCATAGGGCTCATCCCCATACCAAGCTACTTTTCGTTTAGTGATATAATGTTTACCATAGATTACCGCCTCATCATGTTTCCATTCGATATGGTGTAGGAGTTGGTCAAAATAATAAGCAGCCTGATCAGGACTCATTATCACCCCATAATAGCTCACCTGGCCATCTTCAGGCAGAATATTTTGCAAGGGATTTCTTTCAAAAAGCTCCATAGGAGAGTGGTTTACGGTAGAGATTAGAGTTTTAACTAAGTGAGGATTTCTGTTTTTGGTTTAGACCTAAGGAAATGGCATGTTCAAGGATTATTTTCCTGGCTGGTTTTATCCCATTGTGCCGCTTCCCAGCCTATCATGGCTGTTTTTCGCACTGGCCCCCATCTGTAGCCGCCAAACAGCCCCGTGGATTGGATGACTCTGTGACAAGGGATAAGGAAGGCTATGGGGTTAGCGCCGATGGCAGTGCCCACCGCTCGGCAGGCTGCAGGATTGTTTATTTGTTGGGCAATATTGCCATAGGTACTGAGCTGGCCCGAAGGGATACTGAGCAGCGCCTCCCAGACTTTCATCTGAAAGGGACTTCCTTTCAGGTGTAGTTTTATTTGCTCTCTATTGGACCAATCATCCTGAAAGATGCCCATAGCATGCTTATGAAATTCCCTCGATTGACTTGTGAAAGATGCATTTGGAAATCGACCAATCAAATCCTCCAGTGCCTTTTCCTTGGTATCTGGAAAGGTCAGGTGGCAGATCCCTTTGGGAGTGGAAGCGATAAGGGCCTCACCAAATGGGCTTGATACAAATTCATACTTTATTTCTAATAAGCGACCTCCGTTTTTATATTCCCCGGGAGTCATGCCTTCCATAGTTACGAATAGATCATGAAGCCGGGCAGATCCGGAAAGCCCCAAGGCTGCACTGGTTTCTTGCAAATTGCGGGAAGAGGTCCTTAGGCTTTTTCGAGCCTGATGTAGGCTGATATACTGAATAAACTTCTTTGGACTTACACCTACCCAATCGGAGAATATCCGCTGGAAATGAAAGGGGCTAAGATGAGACTGTAGAGCAATATCTTCCAATTTAGGCTGAGACTTATGCTGGTCAAGTAGGTATTCCAAGGCCTGCTCCACCCTTCGGTAGTTTATATTTTGCTCCTGTGAACTTATCTCGTGCTGCTCCATGACCTAAAGGTAAAAAGGAAAATCGATATCGCCGACCCGAAAATTGCGGACTTTATTCCTTATTCGATGAGGATCTTATGTTCGCCGGTGAAAGAGGTGATATTGCGCCAGCAGGACAAAAGCTAAAAGTCGCTTATCAGCAGAAATAAATAAAGCTGTCCCAAAAACCGATCTAAAATCCAAAGGGACAGGATTAAGAAGGGGATCTTGAGACAGCTTAAAGGTAGGAATAGAAAAAGAAGATTATTCTTCCTCCAAATTTCTATAGGCCATGATGCCACCAATGACATTTCTCACTTTATTATAGCCTTTAGTTTCTAGGAATTTTTTGGCATTGGCACTTCTTGCGCCTGAGCGGCAGTGAATGACAATTTCCTGATTTCTGAATTCGTCAATTTCGCCAAGATTGTTGGCCAATTGACCGAGGGGGATATTAAGAGCGCCGAGGTTATCTTCCTCGTACTCCCACTCTTCGCGGACATCTACAAAAGCAAATTCTTCTTTTTTGTCCAATCTTTCCTTAAGTTCTTCTACTGTAATGTCTTCCATAACTGTTATTTTACTAAAATTCGAATCGGTTCTAATGACTGGCCTTTATTCCAGGCCTTCAAAAGGTAAACACCTTTTTGTAATGATGTAAAATTAATGATTTTGCCATTTTCCATTGGCATCACATTGATATTAATTTCCCTGCCGAAGGCATCAAACATCTTAATTTGGTCAATTTCTCCTTCCACGCTTACTTGCTGATCGGTTACCGGGTTAGGGAAAGCCTTGATACGCTGGCTATTCAGAGGGGCTGGTGCGGGAGCGGGGGCTTCCAGCTGCGCATGAGCCCTGATCATCAGTGAACCTTCGATGGCGGTGGAAGCTTGCCATTCTCCCAATACATTATAGAATTGCTTAGAGGAGGTATTATTGGATTTGTCTAGCCCTATATCAATAAAGTCATTGGAGTACTGTATATAGCCGATATAAAACTCCCCGTTCACCTGCACCAGAGAATCAAAGGCAAATTTTGTGAATTGGTCCAGGCTGTCCTTGGGCTGGATAATAATCTCCTGCACAAGGATGGGATCCTCCTCTAAATTCCCCCACACCAGAAGATCCAGGGCCGTACCGGTCTGACCGTCGTTGGTGAAGTTGATACTCATGGCATTGAGGTAAATGGGGGAGGAGGTTTCATATTTGATAGCCAGCATTCCTGAGCGTTGGTTGATGCCTGCCGCGTAATCCACCGTACCACGATCGTAGGCGTAGAAATCCTGGATATTCACGGTGGTGCGTATGGTATCATTTACCCGAAAATCCACATTTTCATAATAAACGGTATCGGTAAGGCTGGCTTCTGCGATCAGGTAATTGTCTCCGGAACTAAGGTAAACCAAGCTTTCAAGATCAAAAGGCCCCTCTACCTCTCCAAACGTCCAGTCTCCAGGGGCGTTACTGGTAAATTCTCGGCGTTCATTCGCCAGCGGGACTGGGTTGAAGGGGGTATTGTTATTAAGGACAAAAAGGTTTTGATCACTAGTCTTATTATTAATTACCATAGAATATTCCATGGCCCTGAATCGGTTGTTCAGGTTATAAAACTCATTAGAAAAACTAGTGAATATAGTGTCTTTACGATGGTTAAACTCAAACCATGGCATGGCGGCATAGTCGCCCATGATGGTCGAATTTAGACCTGTCAATGCGCGATCCTGATAGTAAAGGTCTGTGTCAGACCTTTTAGCGTTAAGATAGACATAGTCTATCAGCCAGGTATCGAAAGGCCCTGCGAGTCGGCCAGAATTGGTGAATTTAAACTGGAAGTTTTGATGGCGGAAGATGGGGTTTACCGCTATCAGCTCCTGCTGGAAATCCTGGATATCCTCTCCACCGATTTTTTTCCAAACCTCCTGCCATATGCCAAGGCTATCCAGAAATTGTAAGGAGAGATAATCCGAAAGGTCAGGGACGTCCGCCTTTCCACCCATTTGCCAAAAAAAACTTAAATAAAGGCTGTTATCATCTCTGCTTATGCTAGAGAGGTCTATAGGCTGTGAGCTTACCTGATCACTGGGCTGGATTTGGCTAATATCGGTGCTGTAGGGCTGGCCATTGGCCTTGGAGCCATCAAGTAGTAAGACCCCAATGGTGGGAGCATTGATGCCCACATCAAGGGAGACGTTTGCTCCTGAATTTTGCCATTTGGTACTATCCATTTTGCCTGATGAGAAGTCATCCCAAAATGGCAATGAAAGTGGTTCGGCTAATATCCTTGCATTATTCGCGGTAACTTCTTGCTTGCCGATGGTGCGATCCACTGGTCGTTGGACCAGCTGAGCATAGGTATTATTATTGGCGAGCAGCAGGCCAAAGAAAAAAAATAAAGATATGCCTAGTTTATAGTTCATTTTATAAGTTTGATGAATCCTCCAATTCCGAAATCCATACATCGATTAGTTCACCAGTTTTGGCCTCAATGCCGGAAGGCGGTAATTGTTTTAGCACGGTGCCTTTAGGTACGGTGTCTGTTTTGATATAACTAATACGACCCATTCTAAGGCCTGATCCTATCACCAAAAATTCGGCTTCATCCTCTTCCATACCGACCAGATTAGGGATATCCAAAGTTTGCTTTCCTAAGCCATCGCCCACCACTAGGTCTATTTGCGATCCCTTGGGAATATCAAATCCCTCTTTTATAGATCGCCCGTGGAATTTCTGGTCCAGCACTACATTGATGGCAATATCAGGAACGTATATGATCTCGCCACGCACCAAGCCATAATTCGCAAGAACTTCCTGCGCATTCTTGAGCTGGGTCTTTACCAGATTAGGCATCTGGATCATAGGAGCATTTTGTGCATTCAGCGTGATATATATTTTCCGACCCTGCTTTACCTTCGCCCCGGGACGCGGATTTTGCTTGAGTACAGTGAGAGGATCAGCATCAGCCACGAATCCACTGTCGGGCGTGATGATATAGTTCAGGTCCCTTGCCTCAAGGTAAGTTTCTATTTCGGAATAATTGAAATTCTCTAAATCAGGCACCGTCACGGCCTCACCGTGATGGGTATAATTGGGAAGATAGACCTTAAAAAACACAAATAAAATCAGAAATAAAAGTCCAAAGGCCAGGGCCAGATGAATGATGATTTTTTTTGTTCCCGCTGCAATACTACTCATGGAATGTCAAATGGTTAGTTAATCCTTTTGTAAAGGTAAAGTTAATTTCTTCTACTTGGAAATGAATTGAGTTTCAAATCAAACGAATTGCCATAATAATAGTGCCAAAGCAAGTGAATGAATTAATTCATCTACTATATAGAATTTATAATTTACTGAAGCTTTTAAAATTCTCATTTCCCCAAAACCCCTTCATCGGCTTGATTTAGTGCACATTGGAGGGCCATATCTTATAAGATAAGACCAACTTTAGCAGTTGCCAATACCTTATAATATGATTAATCGCTTAGTTTCCTGTATAGATTTTCCTTGTATTTTGATGATATATACGCCGGAGCCAAATAAGGAGGTACTGAAATTATACGTTTGGTTTAGCGTATTAGGATAGCTGATATCCTGCACCACCGCCCCAGAGACACTAATAACCTGAATCTGGATATCTTCTTTGGAATCCAGGTTGAAGGCTAAGCTGAATAGATCTAGTGCTGGATTGGGATAGAGAATTGACGCTCCAGGTTTTGGATAAACCGGGTCAGGGTTATTGGATAAGAAAAACTCAAAATTGTCTAAATAGATTGGCAAGCTGTTTTCCACACTGGATTCGAAAACCAGCGCAAGGCGGATTTGGTCCATTTCCTCGCCGGTATAATTGCTGAGATCCACAAATAAGCGCTGAAAATCTTCCTTATTATTAGGGTTGACAGGGCTGGACCCTTGAATAGTATTCATATCGGCTCCACTTATCGAGAGGAGTTCCTGGTCAAAATGAATCCCCCCATCCTGGCTGAGCAAAAACGTAAAAGTACTCTGGTCGTCCAATCCACTTGCAGCGTAATCGAACATTAAACTTGCCTGGCGCAGTCCGGATAAGTCCATGATAGGAGAGGCAAACCAATAGGTATTCTCTGCTACTGCCTTAGTTAATTCGATCGCTTTCAGGTTATCACTAGCTTGCAAATTCACCAATCCCCATGACTCAAAATTATTTTCCGGATTGATACTTTGCCAGGAATCCAGGTCGCTAGCTTCATCAAAATTTTCCCGCCAAGGGACTTCTATACTCGTGATATCCTCTACTAGGTAATAATTTAAGCTTGACTGAACGGTAGAATTCTGATCGTAATTTGGTGATAAGACGGATACGGTCACCGCATTGAACCCTTCTGAAGTGGAGTTAGGAATGGCCAGGAGCGCAGTATTGTCGGGCTCAAGACTTAGGTTTTCATATAAGAGAGTAGGGAAGGTTGTGCCGTTTATAGTACGGTTAAGCAATAGGCTATTTACAGACAAGGTCCCTACGTTTTTGATACTCAGCAGCTCCTCCACCTGCTCCCCATTGGATACTGGTGAGGGGCTTACCCATTCGTCAATTGTTAGTGTATACCTTTCTGATTGACTGGTGTTTATATGGATATTCTTAATGTATAAGTTATTGCCGAAGGCGTTCTCAGCTATAAAAGCAATCCTTACATTTCCAAGATGAGAATAGGCGCTTAGATCGACCACTTCGGTACGGAAGGTGCTATTGGAAGTAGGGATAAATTCGCTGGAGCTGGCAGCTGAAGTTTTTAGTGAGTTTCCGGATTTTTGGTAAGGAGGATCTATAAGGTCAAAGGTATTGCCACAGTCGGTACTTATGCCGATAGTAAGCTGGTCATCCAGTCCATCTTGCGGATATTGAGCATAGGCCATTTCGAAGACCAGTTGAGCGTCGGGGTATTGGGCAAGATTTATTTGGGGAGAAATCAAATAGTCAAAAGCTCCCGTAGCCTCATAATTATAAAAGTTCAAATAAAGGGCATCTTCAGGCTGTCCATCCAAGCTCAGATTCACTGGAGCCCAGGTGATGGCTTCATCTTCATTTACCAGCGTCCAAAGATTATCGAAGTCTGTAGCGGAGAATTGATAAGGCAGGCTTAAGCTAGGCTGAATTTCAGGAAAGCTATTTAGCGTATTATTCGTTGAGTTTTGATCTTCCGAGCTATTGATCCGGATGACCTTTGCGGTGAACTGGTCGCCAGTGGGCTCCACCACGATCGGGTCAAAGGAGAACTGGGTAGTTCCTCCCTGCTCAATGGAGAAGTTGAATACTTTTTGTTGGACTATGGTCCCGTTAATTTCGATTGCGATCTCAGCAGAGGTCAATAAGGAGGTTCCAGCATTGAAAGCTTGTACCTGGGGGCTTATCGAGGTAGTACAGATATAGTTTTGGGGAGCCAAAATAGATTCCAAGGCTAGGTCTAGAGCGAATACTTCGGGGTCCTGTGTGGCGCGTCCATTGACTAGGCTTACCCTTCGAGGGCTATTGGCGAGGACCACATCTATACGGTCGAGCTGACCTTGGGTGAAAAGGTTCATGCATCTATCCGGCGTATAATCCATATAGTTTTGGATCATATCGAGGGATTCACAGGTAGTTCTGTTGGTGACACAGCTGGAGTTGGACCCATTTTGGTCGGGGGTATCGGTGACATAGTCGTCCACTTCACATCCACCATCGCCCCAGATATGTCGTAGGCCTAGGAAGTGCCCCACTTCATGGGTTGCGGTGCGGCCCAGAGAGCTTCCGGTGGCATTTCCACCTTCTCCAAAATATTGATAATCAATGGTGACTCCATCCGTTTCTTTTGCCGAAGGCGGAAAATTTAACCCTGCAAGATCAGACTGAGGAAAGGAGGCATAGCCCAGGTTTATTCCTGAAAGTGGCGCCACCCATATATTAAGGTAATCATTCGAATCCCAGTAAGAGAGGTCGGAGAGGGTGCCGGCATCAGAAAGATCATACTCTGATTGGCTGCCTTTTACGCGGTTGATCCCTGTGGTGGGAAGGCCGCGGGGATCTTGTTTTGCTAGGACAAATTCGATATGAGCATCCACGGCTACAGGTTGGAACTCTGGGAGAGTGCTACTGGCGTCAGCATTTTGACGCCTAAAATCTTCATTCATTATCCTGATCTGCGCATAGATTTGGCTATCAGGAATATTGGCCCCCTGTCCCAGGGCCTCTCCATTATGGATAATATGGACTACCACGGGAATGGTGCGCACCTCATCTGCTAAGGTCCTTAGGCTTGGGAAATGCTTCTTATCGTCTATTTTATCATTGACCCAGGCTTCAAAATAATCCTTGGAGGCTACAATGCCCAGCTTATCTTCCAGCTGCTTTTCCCAAAGTGGAGCGGTGCAGCGTTCATCATAATTAATGATTTGCGTTTGGCTAGGACTTACCTGAGCCTGAGAAAAAGAGACGTTATAAAATAAGAAAAAGGATAAAACTAACTTTATCCTTAAAAGTAGTGATATCCTTTTCATTAACAGTGTTTTACAATTAGGTCTATTCTGTGACTGGAACATTGATGGCTTCCACCTTGGTGATTTCAGGAATGGCTTTCTTTACCGCTTCCTCAACACCCGCTTTCAAGGTCATGGTGGACATCGGGCAGGAGCTACAGGTTCCTGTAAGTTCCAGCAAGAGCACCATGTCTTCGGTGAGGTCCACAATTTTAACATTTCCTCCGTCAGCTTCCAAGTAGGGGCGTATGGTGTCCAATGCACTTTCAATTCTTAACTTTATTCCTTCTTCCATTATTATTTTTTAGGTATTGACCTGCACTACCTCGGTTTTATTTTGATCTGCGTTTCTGATGGCTATTTGACGAGCCAGCGTTTCTGCCAATTGTGAAAAAGCTTGCTTGGTGGTGCCTTCCTTCAATACAGCTGGATATCCAGTGTCGCCACTTTCTCGAATGCTCTGCACAATGGGAATCTCTCCCAAAAATGGAACATCGAACTTTTTGGCTAAGCGTTGTCCTCCTTCTTTACCGAAAAGATAATATTTGTTATCAGGTAACTCATCTGGTGTAAAATAAGCCATATTTTCTACAACACCTAAAACAGGTACGTTTATTTGGGGTTGCTTGAACATGCTTAAGCCCTTAGTGGCATCCGCCAAAGCGACTTTCTGAGGAGTGGTGATGATCACCGCTCCTGTCACCGGTACAGTCTGTACCATGGTAAGGTGGATATCGGAGGTGCCTGGAGGAAGATCAATCAATAAATAATCTAATTCCCCCCATTCTACATCACTTATAAACTGCTTCAAGGCGGAGCTGGCCATTGGTCCACGCCAAACTACAGCGCTATCGGCAGGTGTAAGGAAACCTATGGACATCAATTTTACGCCATACTGCTCAATAGGAATAATGGTGTTTTTTCCATTTTCATTCTTAACTGCAGGTTGCTCACCTTCCACATTGAACATCACAGGGATGGAGGGGCCAGAAATATCGGCGTCTATCAGTCCTACCTTAGCACCTGTCGCCGCCAGGGCCACAGCCAAATTGGAAGCACAGGTAGATTTTCCTACTCCACCTTTGCCAGATGCTATGGCGATGATGTTTTTGACCTGAGGGAGCAAAGGAGCATTGTTTCGTACCGTGGTGACATTGGAAGTCATATGGATATCCAATTCTACCTCAGTACCGAATTCCTTCTCCAGGGCATCAATACAATTGTTCTTAATTAATTCCTTTAGCGGGCAGGCAGGAGTGGTGAGTACCACCTTAAAACTCAACTTATCACCCTCAATAATGATGTCTTGGATCATTCCGAGGGTTACCAAATCCTTTTTCAGATCCGGATCCTCTACGGTGGAGAGGGCTTTAAGTACGTTTTCTTTACTGATAGTCATTAGGTATGGTAAATTTTGCGCAATTTAGTGCTTATTCGTGCGAATTAAAACTAATGAATGGATTATCTAATCGCCTTATTTCAGAAGCAAATTTTTTTCGCAATTAAAGAATTTTAGATTTCAAATTGATAACCGTGGATCCAGGGGAATAGTTTCTCTTCCTACTGAAGAATACCATATCTATTTGAGTACTTTTGTATCTTTGAGCCCTGAAAGGAAATAGCGAATGGCACTAAGTAAACTGACAACAGACAAAGTAAAAGATAGGGTAGATATAGAAGATGTAGTCAATGATTATGTCTCCCTGAAGAGAAAAGGTCAAAATCTCTGGGCCTGCTGTCCATTTCATAACGAAAAATCTCCCTCTTTTTCCGTTTCTCCTGCCAAGCAGATTTATAAATGCTTCGGTTGTGGAGCCTCTGGAGATTCCCTTCAGTTCGTCATGGACATCGAAGGAATCGGCTTCAACGAGGCCATCCGCCAACTGGCACAGAAATATGGCATCGAGGTAGAGGAGGATAAAGCCGTCACGCCCGAGGAGGTGCAGGCCTATAATGAGCGGGAAAGCTTATATATCGTGCAATCTTTTGCGAAGGACCTTTTCGTCAAAAACCTTAAGGATACCGATGAAGGCCGGTCTATAGGTTTGTCCTACTTTAAGGAGCGAGGATTTAATCAGTCCATCATCGACAAGTTTGACCTAGGCTATGCCATGGACAGCTGGGATCACCTCCATAATGCGGCCAATAAGGCGGGGCATTCGGATGATATACTTCTAAAAGGAGGACTAATTCTCCAAAAAGAAGGGGATCCCTCCCGGAAGTATGATCGCTTCCGGGGACGTGTGGTCTTTACGATCCACAACCTTGCCGGCAAGCCCATCGCCTTTGGGGCCAGAATACTGACCAATGATAAGAAGCAGCCCAAATACATCAACTCACCGGAGACGGCTGTTTACCATAAAAGTGATGTGCTATATGGGATTTATCAAGCCAAGCAGGCGATCAGAAGTCAGGACAATTGCTATTTGGTGGAAGGCTATACCGATGTGGTGTCTATGCATCTCTCAGGAATCGAGAATGTGGTGGCCTCTTCCGGTACTTCACTGACAGAGAATCAGATCAAGCTAATTAAGAGATTTACTGATAATGTAACCGTCCTCTATGATGGTGATGCCGCAGGGATCAAGGCCTCTTTACGAGGAATCGACATGCTGCTGGAGGGAGGCCTCAATGTAAAAGCCGTGGTCTTTCCTGATGGGGATGATCCGGATAGCTACTCCCGCAAGGTGGGTTCGGAGGCTTTTAGGCAGCACCTTCAGGATCATGCGCGAGATTTTATTGCCTTCAAGGTCGACCTGTATGCAGAGGAATCTGCAAATGACCCTATCAAGCGAGCGGATACGGTGAGGCAGGTCGTGCAGAGTGTGGCCAAAATCCCTGATCCGCTTACCCGCTCGGTATATGTGAAGGAATCTGCCCGTCTCCTCCAGATGGAGGAGGATATAGTCCTTACTGAGCTGAACAAAATACTGCTCAAAGCTCAGAAAAGTAATAATTATCAAAGTCCCGACCCAGGGCCTCCGCCGCCCGATGGCCTATTTGCGGAGGATTACCTGCCAGTAGAAGAGCAGAAAATTTCGATTTCTCAAGTGCTGATTGCCCAGGAGAGGGAGATGATGCGCTTGCTGATTAGTTATGGATTTGAGAAGGTCTCTGAGGAACTTCACGTCTGCGAATATCTGATACAGGAAATATCGGATGTGGTATTCCAATCGCCATTATATCAAAGGATTTTCTCCGAATATAAGCAAGCCTTGAAGCGAGGGATTTTGCCTGATCCAGAGTATTTTATCAAGCTGGACGACTCGCAGATTAAGTCAGAGGTGATTAATTTAATTGCTCATAGGCATGATATGTCCGAAAATTGGCAGAAGAAACATTTAATCTATACCAATAGGGAATATGATGATTTGTCGAAGACCACTTTTAAGGAGATTTTGCGATTGAAGCGGCGGGTATTGGAGAAAATGGTGGATGAATCAATACAGAATATCAAAGAGGCCGAACAAAGGGGTAGTGAGTCGGAAGTCACAGACTTTCAGCGGATACTCATTACGCTAAACAGTTCCTTGCGGGAAATAAATGCGCAGTTAGGAACGGTAAAGTCTCGCTAAACCAAACTAAAGAGATGCTTTTTCGGTTTTAGAAAATAAACGGCGTATTTTAGCGCCCTAAACTAGACCATTGAATATAAAGTTATGGCTGAAGAATTTAAACTAGACCCAATCGAGGACGCTATAGAGGCCATTCGAAATGGAGAAGTGATAATCGTGGTAGATGATGAAGATAGAGAAAATGAGGGTGATTTTGTCTGTGCAGCTGAGAAAGTAACCCCGGAGATAATCAATTTTATGGCCATTCACGGCCGTGGATTGATTTGCGCTCCCATTATTGAAGATCGTTGTGAGGAGTTGGGATTAGAGCTGATGGTAGGACGAAATACTGCTGCTTACGAGACTCCTTTTACCGTATCGGTGGATTTGATCGGGCATGGATGTACCACGGGGATATCCGCGAGTGACAGAGCCACCACGATCAAGGCGCTTATAGATGATTCCATTCATCCCGATGAGCTGGGTAAGCCGGGACATATTTTTCCCCTAAAAGCCAAAAGAGGTGGGGTATTAAGACGTACTGGTCATACCGAAGCGGCCATTGACCTTGCCAGAATGGCGGGGATGTATCCTGCAGGCGTGCTCGTGGAGATCATGAATGATGATGGCACCATGGCCCGGGTACCGGACTTGGTGAAGGTAGCGGAAAGATTTAACCTTAAGCTCGTAAGCATTAAGGATTTGATCGCCTATCGGCTCAAAAATGAATCCCTGATCGAAAGAGAAATAGGGGTGGAGATGCCCACCGAATGGGGAGATTTTAACCTTATCGCCTTTAAGCAAACCAATACAGATGAAATCCACATGGCCCTGATCAAAGGGGAATGGGATGAAAATGAACCTGTTCTTGTACGAGTTCATTCCTCCTGCATCACCGGTGATATCTTCGGATCTTGCCGATGCGACTGTGGACCACAGCTGCATAGTGCCATGGAGATGGTGCAGCAAGCCGGCAAAGGTGTGGTGCTCTATATGAATCAGGAAGGAAGAGGCATTGGCTTGATCAATAAGCTCAAAGCTTATAAACTGCAGGAAGAAGGAATGGATACCGTTCAGGCTAATCTAGCCTTAGGGTTCCCAATGGATAAAAGAGACTATGGCGTAGGGGCTCAGATCCTGAGAGATTTGGGTTTATCAAAAATCAAATTGATCACAAACAATCCTACCAAAAGAGCCGGCCTCCTGGGCTATGGGCTTGAAATAGTGGATACTGTGCCTTTGGAAATATCACCAAATGCCCATAATGAAAGATATCTCACCACTAAGCGAGATAAGATGGGCCATCAGATATTGAAAAAGCATATCGATAAGTTGAAATAAAATAGATAAAGCCCTGCATCGTCAGGGTTTTTTTATGCCCTTTTGAGACAATATTATTAACTTATACGTAATGGTTTTCGTTAGTAAAAGCACGGAACGCAATTCCTCTGTCTCAATAGTACCATTTAGGTATCAAGATTATTCGGTTTTTGAGCAGGTGAATCGACTAGTACTAGTTAATATATAGAACGCTTAGTATAGAAAATATGAAAAGAATAGCTGCAACCCTACTATTAGCCCTGCTCGGCATCATCGCTGTACAGGCGCAGAATTTCCCCTCAGAAATATGGCATGACGGCACTGTCTATCTCAATGATGGTGAAATCCATAAAGGAAAGGTAAAATATAACCTTGATAATAACGTCGTTCAGCTGCAAGACAATAGCGTGCACACGTATAGCAGTTCTTCCATTTCCCGGTTTGAGCTTTTTGATGAGTTTTATGGGGGAATAAGAACCTTCTATAGCCTTCCTTATGATGTTAATAATAATGATTATGCTGTTCCAGTTTTCTTCGAATTGCTGACCGAAGGCGAAGATATCACACTACTTTGTAGGGAGTTTATCGCTGCGGACAATAGAAATATGGGGATGTATAATATGTATATGTCACCGATGTATGGTTCTCAAATGATGAATTCCAGTAAATTAGATTTTGACTTTTATTTCCTGACCGACGGGAAGATTGTAAAGTACAGTGAAAAGAAAAAAGACCTCCTGGGCTATATGCAGGACCGGGAGGATGAAGTGAAATTATATATGCGTAAAAACCGCCTTGACCCTGACCAACGAGGGGATTTGCTGAGGATCACCGCTTATTATAACCAGCTCAAAAACGAATAGAATCAAATAAATAAGGCTTATAAAAATGATGGGAATATACTTTCCATCATTTTTTGTTTTAGGGCTGGTTTCCTTTATCGATTCCTTATATTTGAACTGTGGAATGGGACGAATGATGTATTTATTGACCCTGATGAATACCCAATAAGTTCTGTCTTCATCCTGTGAATGAAGAAAACAAATAGCCGCTTATCCTGATGATTTCGCCCTTCCCGAGGATCAACTATTAATTATTTTTTTTTAACCCATAAAAATTTATTGAATGAGCAAGCCACTTATTTTAGTTTCAAATGACGACGGTATCACTTCACGTGGAATTAGAGTATTAGTCAGTGTAATGAAAAAATTAGGTGAGGTGGTCGTGGTGGCTCCTGACAGTCCCCAATCGGGCATGGGCCATGCCATCACCATTGGTAATACCCTTCGTCTAGATGAAGAGGAAATTTTCGAAGATGTGGAAGCGTATAAGTCTAGCGGAACGCCTGCAGACTGTGTCAAACTGGCCAAGCATTATGTATTTCATGATCGCAAGCCTGACCTGATCGTCAGTGGAATCAACCATGGCAGCAATACCAGCATCTCGGTTCTCTACTCTGGCACCATGTCTGCCGCCATTGAAGGGGCCATCGAAGGCTATCCATCCATTGGATTTAGCCTGTGTGATTATGGTGCTCAAGCGGATTTTTCGCATGTTGAGGAATATGTGTATAAGATAGCTAAACATGTCCTTGATCATGGTATGCCCAAAGGGACTGCCTTGAATGTCAATTTCCCTCCAAAAAGAAATGAACCCATCAAAGGAGTGAAACTTTGCAGACAAGCCAGAGCCAAATGGCAGGAGCAATTTGACGAGCGCTATGACCCCAATGGAAGGAAATACTTCTGGATGGCCGGTAATTTTGTGAATTTTGACAAAGGAGAAGATAATGACGAATGGGCTATTGCAAATAATTATGCTTCTGTTGTCCCTTGTCAGTTTGACCTTACTGCCTACCATGCCATAACCCAGCTTAACGAAAACTGGGATTTGTAAATTATAACTGATTGATTTACTAGTGGTAATGGAATATTAGTTTATTCTTTACTTTAAGCTTAGCTATCACTATTAGAAGGGGAGAATCACGACTTATAAGAGGTTCTCATTGATAGAAGTACCTTTATTTTAAATGACATTGAAACCACCCGGGGAGAGGATCTTTGGGTGGTTTTTTTTGGAAAAAAAATATTCAAATCCCTTAAGTACTGATAGTTAATAATCAGCTAGAGATAAATAAAAGTATAGATTTATCATTTTTTTGGTACCTAATGAAAATATCTTTATAATTATTGTCAAATTGCAAATTCCCAAAATTACCTATTTTGAAAAACCTCAAAGGCCAAATTGATCTATATGACATTGATCTGCTTTGGAAGCAGCTGCGCAGTGGTGACAAAGCCGGCCTGGCAGGGCTGTACCGTCATTACTCCAAAATGCTTTTCATCCATGGCCTGACGATAAATTCTAATAGGGAGTTTATTCAGGATTGTGTGCAGGAGGTATATATTGACCTTTGGAAATATCACCAGAGCCTGCCAGCCGTCGAAAACATCAAACTTTATTTTTTCAAATCCCTCAGAAATAAAATTTATAAGGAGCATAAGAAGGAGTTTAAATGGACCATTGAGGAATCTATTGAATCCTTAGAATCAGTAGAGGCCTGCTATAGCTCGGAGTCAAACGAGAGCTTTCTGATCAATTTTCAACGCGAGGACTTATTGCAAAGGAAATTGGCCTATAAACTAAAGGAGCTTCCGATCAGGCAGAAGGAGGTTATTCAGTATCTGTTTTTTGAGAATTTTTCCTACGAAGAAACCTCCAAATTGATGGGGATCAACCTGCGTTCGGTATATACTCTTGCCTGGAAGGCCATCTCTAGTCTGAAAAAATCCATGAGCTGAAGCTTTTTTACATTTCTACCTTTTACTGTTTTTCGTTCCATCGTATTTGTTCTCTGAGGAGTTCTCATGTTTTTTCATAAGGAATATAAATTTTGGCCGTCAGGCTAAAAGTTTTCTATCCCGTTTATTTCCAGCTAATTATAAATGATAGAAGGCATTACTTGCCCATTATCTCAAAAAAGTTTGAAAATTATTCTTTAAGCAAGGATAACTTTTAATGTTTTGCTACTCTTTGTAATTGTAGTTAAATAATAATGGATAGAAGTAAGTACACCATAGAAGATTTTGTTCTCGACCCAGACTTTAAAGAATGGGTCTTGGCTCCCACTAAAGAGCTTAAGCTCTATTGGGATAGCTTTTTGGCAAATCACCCGAATAAGGCACAGGATATCAACATAGCCAGAACATTGCTGTTGAATATATCGCGTGACCTTCCCACTGTCGAGGATGAATTTCTTGAAGCTATATGGGAGAATATTGAAAGTGGCTTAATAGACGAGAACACAGCTCCTGAAGGAAAAGTCGTTCCTTTGGATGCATTAAGCAGCATCAAGAAATATCAAATTCATTATCCCAAGGAAAATAAATACCCATTTGTCCTACGCTGGGCGGGGATTATATTTCTATGTTTTGCGATGGCCATTACGATAAATTTAGCCCTTCCTTCCCCTCCAATCCCTCTTCCGCTCGAGCCTATAGTGTATGAAGAGCACTATGCTCCGCCGGGTGTAAAGTCTAACCTGACCCTTCAGGATGGGTCTAAGGTGATTTTGAACTCCGGCAGTACACTGATATACGCTAAGAATTTTTCTGCAGACAAACGGGAATTGGAGTTGTATGGAGAAGCGTTTTTTGAAGTGGCAAGGGACAGTTTACGGCCTTTTTCTGTCAAAACAGGCGCTGTGGTGACGCGAGCACTAGGAACCTCCTTTAATATTGAAGCTTATGAGAATGAAGACCTGAATATCTCCCTGGTGACAGGAAAAGTAGAAGTGGACCTTGACCTGGAGAGTTCCTCTCCAAGAAAGCTTCATTTAGACGCTGGGGAGGGATTAAAAATAGACCTCAGGGAAGAAGAAGTCAAGCGCATTAAATTCGATGAACATATCAAACTGGCCTGGACTCGGAAAACCATCTTCTTTGACTATACCCCGATGGATGAGGTGACCAGAATACTGGAAAATTGGTATGGCGTAAAGGTAATATTCATAAATCAACCTTCCAAAGACCTGCTAGTTTCAGCCTGGTTTCGCGATCAGACCTTGCTCAATGTACTGGAAGGCTTGAGTTATTCCGCCCGATTTAAATTTATAATAGATAAGGACCAGGTCTTTTTGACTTTTCATTAACCCAAAAATAAGCCTATGAATAAAACTTAAAATCTCTCAAAGCATAACCCATAAGTGGCTTAATACTGATGGGAAATGTGAATTCGGGGAATCCCAATAAATCATTTTTCTTGCCCATCTACATTAAAGCATTGGCAATGAGAAATCCAAGTAGAGGGAGCTACCGAGTTAATGCAGGTTTGCTGAGACGGTGGTCTCCGCTAGCCTGAATGTGAATCTAATTTTGTTTGAAAAACCTAAATTAACCATGTAAGAATATGAAAAAACCCATACCTAAGTATGTTGTGTACATGACCAAGTTGTTTACAATATCAATAATAGTCCAATGCCTGACGATGAGTTTCATTTTGGCGATGGAAGGAAGCGCTCAAGTAAAGAGCATTGAGGAAGTTAAGGTCAATTTTTCTATGGAAAATAGTGAGATTGAAAAGGCCTTTAAGGAGATTCAGAAGAATACCGATTATAATTTCGTATTCACCAGCAGAGAAATCAAAGGGCTTCCGCTCATCTCTTTTGATGGGGAGGGCAAGAGTCTTTACACTGTTTTGGTGGAAATAGGTGGTCAGGCCAATCTGAGTTTTAAGCAGGTGGATAAGAATATCCACGTCAAAAAAGCAGATAAGAGTCAAAGCGAATTGGTGCAGTCTGCTGATGAGGTCTCGATATCCGGGCAAGTAAAGGATGTCAATGGAGATCCTATTCCTGGAGTCACCGTTTCCATTCCCGGCACGGGCATCGGAACAGTTACTGATATTGATGGAAATTATACCATTTCCATTCCCGAAGGATCCACCTTGGTGTTTTCCTTTGTGGGCTTCAATAGTCAGTCGGTAGCTATCACGGGCCAGAGTATTATAAATATCACTTTGGAGGAGAATATGGAATCTCTAGAGGAGGTCGTAGTCGTAGGATATGGTACTCAGAAGAAGGTCAATGTGATCGGCTCTGTATCTCAGGTGACCTCTGAGGCTTTAGAAAACCGACCTGTGCCTGAAGTAAGCCAAGCTTTGGCTGGGCAGATGCCAGGTGTGACCGTAATCCAGCGCTCAGGGAGACCTGGAGATAGCGGAGGGACCATCCGCGTGCGTGGTGTGGGATCCTTTGGAGCCACACCGGATGCATTGGTTATTATCGATGGGATCCCTGGTACCTTAAATGATATCAACCCCAACGATATTCAGACGATTTCTGTGCTGAAGGACGCTTCCTCAGCGGCAATTTATGGAGCCAGAGCAGCCAATGGAGTGGTTTTGGTAACGACCAAAAATGGTGGGAAAAAGAAATTAACGATTGGATATAATGGCTATATAGGCTTCAACGAGGCTACTGAGTTACCTGATTTGGTGAATTCATGGGAATATGCAGAAATGTATAATATAGCTTCCGGAAGTAATAGTTTCTCTGAAGATGACATTGCTAAATTTAAGTCTGGATCTGACCCAGATAATTTCCCAAACACTAAATTCCTCGATGGTTTATTTTCCCGCAAGGGCGTACAAACCGGGCATAATCTTTCCCTTACTGGTAGTGGTGAATCTCATAAATATTTCCTTTCTGGTGGCTATCTGAGTCAGCAAGGGATTATTGAGAAGAATAATTTCAAGCGGTACAATTTAAGGTTGAATTTAGAAAGTGATCTTGGGAGTAATTTTACGCTGAGCACTAGACTATTTGGATCGTATGAGGAGAGAAATGAACCACAGGCTACCGCCAATAAAGGAGGGGATTTATCTTCTCAACTGATTCAAAATGCGGTTCGTTATCCAGCGGTATATCTAGGTCAGGCTTCCAATGGTGATTTTGGCATAGGCCCTGAAAGTGGCGGAACACCTGTATCCTGGTTGCAATCAGATTCCTATCTTATCAATCCCAAAACCAGAGGAGGGATAAATATGAAGCTGGACTGGAAGCCAATTGAAGGTTTGGTGTTTTCGGCAATTGGGGGTTATACCTTTGCCTTGTTTGAAGAGCGATCTTATCTGGCCTCGCAGCGGCTTAATGATCAGGTATATCATGCTCAGTCTTACCTGAACCAGTTCAGCAATAAAGACATCTATCGCACGGCACAGTTTTTAGGTGAATACTCCAAAAAATTCAATGCTAATTCCCTGGACATCCTGGTAGGCTATTCTTTCGAAAATCAGTTTAAAAGCTATTTCACAGGATATAGACAAGATTTCCCTTCCAATGATTACACTGTAATCGGTATGGGTGGCGCAGATAATCAGCTTACTGGTGGTTATGATGATGAATGGGCGATCCAATCGCTCTTTACCCGGGTGAAATTTAACCATGATGAAAGATACCTTTTGGAGGCCACGCTCAGGTACGATGGGTCTTCTAGATTTCCTCAGAGTAATAAATATGCCCTATTTCCTTCTATGGCGGTGGGCTGGAGAATTTCGGAGGAGGACTTCTTTGAGAACGTCTCATGGGTGTCTGACTTGAAAGTGAAAGCTTCTATAGGGGTATTAGGAAACCAAAATATAGGTAATTACCCTTATCAGCGGGTGCTGGAGTCTTCGAGAAATTATCCTTTTGGCGGTAATATCTCCACAGGTGCAGCCTATTCCACGTATAAGGATGAGAATATAAAATGGGAATCTACTCAGACCACTGATTTTGGGGTTGAGGCAGGCTTCTTGGAAGGCAAGCTGACCTTCAACGTCAGTTATTTTAGCAGAAATACCTCCGATATTCTCTTTAAGCCAACGGCCAGTGTATCGACTGTTTTGGGCGTGGACATGAGCGAAACCAATACAGGGGAAGCTAAAAACTCTGGTTTTGAGTTTGACTTAGGATTTAGAGACCGTAGAGGAGACTTCGAATATACCATTGCTGCTAATTTCTCATTGATCAATAATGAGGTGATTACCCTTGGTCTGGGCAATGTCGAGCAGCCAAATGGATATGTGGGCAATGGCTCCAATCTATTCATCGGTTACCCAATGGAGATGTATTATGGGTATAAGTCTGATGGAGTATTCCTCAGTGCAGATGATGTGGCTGCCTGGGCAGATCAGAAGGCGGTAAACCCAAATTCCCAAGCGGGAGATATACGATTCCAAGATATCAGTGGACCTGATGGAGTGCCTGACGGCAAAGTGGATCCTACTTATGATAAGACCTTCTTAGGTAGTCGTATTCCTAAATATACCTTTGGCTTGAATTTAGGATTTAAATACAAAAGCTTTGATTTTTCTGCATTGATGCAGGGAGCGGCAGGGGTAAACGGGCTGTTGGACAACTATGCCGGCTTAGCTTTCTTTAACCTGGGAAATATCCAAAGATGGCAAATGGAGGGAAGATATAACCCTGATAGCCCTGAGCGATATCCAGATTATCCAAGGCTGGAAGTACTCACTAATAGTGGAACTGCCAACACCCAATTGTCTGATTTCTGGGTGATGAACGCCTCTTACCTGAGACTTAAAAACCTTCAAATGGGTTATACCCTTCCAAAGGGAACCTTGGATAAGCTAGGATTGGGAACTGGCAGAGTATATGTAAGTGGTGAAAACCTCTTCTCCTTAAACTCCTATAGACAGGGTTGGGATCCAGAGATCAATACTTCTGGGGCTTATTATCCTATCCTGGCTACTTATACTCTTGGTGTAAACATTAAATTTTAAGGACATGACAATTTTCGAAATATCAAGAAGAAAGACAAATAGATATGCAGGGCTCATGACCTTGCTTTGCAGCATCGTATTATTCAGTGCCTGTGAGAGCAAACTGGAGCAGTACCCCACCAATGCATTTGCAAAGGAGAACTTCTGGAAGACAGAATCTGATGCATTAATTGCTTTGACAGGGATGTATCGGGGAGGAATAGAATATGGTACTCAGGTAGTGCCTTCCGACTGGTGGACGTATTGTGGAATAATATTCATGGATCTGGCCACAGACAATGGCTATGACCGTCGAGGGGACAATTCCACCATTAATAGACTTACTGATGGCACCCTGCTACCCAACAATAATGTGGTAAAAGGCTATTGGGAGGGATCGTATAAGAGAATAACCATCTGTAATGACTTCCTGGAAAATATAGAATCTGTGAATATGGATGTGGTTAAAATCCAGCGTATGGCTGCCGAAGCGCGCTTCATTAGAGCCACACAGTATTTCTATATGTCCCAGTTTTGGGGCTCGGTACCATTGGTTACGCAGACGCTGACCCCTGAGGAAGCCAATTCCGTGGTGAAAGCTGGCAAGGCTGAAATCGTGCAATTTGTCATTGATGAGCTGAATGCTGCGGTGGCTGATCTGCCAACTTATGGCGAACTGCAAGCCTCTGAAATGGGACGTGCTTCCAAGCAAGCGGCATTGGCCTTTTTGGGAAGAATGTACCTTAGCGAAAAACGCTTTACTGAAGCTGCTGCTACATATAAGCAAATCATTGACTTCGGAGACAATATCATTGACCCTGAGTATCAGGCATTGTTCAATACAGAAGGTGAAAATAGTGCAGAAAACATCTTTAGCGTGCAGTTTATCTCCGGTCAGGCACCAAATGCCCTTCCGCAACATGCTTATCCAGCTGCTGCTGGTGGATGGCACTTTATCAATCCTCTAGGTAGCTTGACGGATGCTTATGGTTTCGATGATGGCAGCCCACTGTCATATGATGATCCACGCTTCAACTATGCCGATATGGGCGAAAATAGAGATCCGAGATTCCGCTATAATTTCCTCTGGGATGGGTCCATGTTTGGCTCTAATATCTATGATTGCCACCCAGATCATGTAGGGTCTGTGGATCAACTTACGTATTCTAAGCAGGCTACCCGAACGGGATACGGTCTTAGAAAGTACTTTGACGAGTCCTTTAGCGGAAACCTAAGAACAGATTACGGAGGCAATATCCCAGTCATCAGGTATGCAGAGGTTTTGCTGGGGTTTTTGGAGGCTCAGCTTGAGGCTGGAGTTGCTATTGATCAATCACTATTGGATCTGACCATCAATGCTGTGCGTGGCAGAGCCTCCGTAGGGCTTCCTCCCATCCAGGAGACCAACCCTGATGCGCTTAGAGGGATTCTTCGAAACGAAAGACGAATAGAATTGGCTTTTGAAGGAAGCAGATTGTGGGATATATTCCGATGGGAAATCGGTGCAGAGGCCCTAAGCGGCGATTTCTGGGGAGCACCTTTCCCGGATTCTGAAAAATATGCCAGCACTTCTAAGAAACTAGATCCGCAATTCAGATGGTATGTGACTTCTAAGGCGTTTAGATCCACCGATTACCTGTGGCCTATCCCTGAATCTGAGGTAAATATCAACCCTAATTTGGCAGACTAAAAACTTGCTCTAAATTGATTAATCTAAAAATTGGCCAGTCATTAGACAATGACTGGCCATTATTTTTTGATGGATGATGGAATTAAGGAAGATGACAATCAGGTAAATCTAATCTTATCGATCCTTGGTAGGAGTAGATGATTCCCAGAGCTTTGTTCAGGCCTAATTCTCCTAAATATTGATCTCCAAAGTAAGAAAGAAAGACCTGCCGTCCGATGGTATTATTCCCGGGCCAGGGTATCCTGCCGCTCTGCGGGTAAAGTACATATTGTTGGTTAAATTATTAATAGAGCCTTCGACTTTATACCTCTTCCATCTATAGAAGGCCGAGATATCCATTACGGAATAGGAGGGGATGATCCCTTCCACTGCTGTGGCCGTCTGTACCGCATTAGAAGCATCGGTATAATGCTCCTGTACGTAAGCATATTGATAGGTTAGCTTCCAATGGTCTTTTCCTAGCGTAAGACCAGGGCGGAGACTAAAGGGAGGTACCAGCTCCACCTGATTGCCTTCCACACTTCTTTCGCTGCTCTTTAGGTATTTAGCATTGATCACAGAGAAGTTTGCGAAGACATTAACATCGATGGGCAGGGATTTAATAAAGGTTTCTTTAAGGTTTACTTCACCAAATGCCTCTAAGCCCATGCTATAAGCATCGGCAATATTGGTCCGGTAGCGATAAATCCTGAAATTTTCCGGGTCCACCTGTAGGATAGCCCCTATGCGGTCATTGTATCGGAGGTAGAAGAAGCTCAGGTCAAAATTATATTTATTAGGACTTCCACTTCCTCGGAAACCTAAGTCAAAATTATATCCGCTTTCATCCTTGATATTTTCATCCACCACTAGGTTGGGGTTGTTTACCCGAATATCATTGAAATTGATGGAGCGATAGTTTTGGGAAAAATTAGAATATACCTCTAAAAATTCATTGGGTTTATAACTCAGGCCTATGCCTGCAAAGGCGAAGGTTCTGCTATTGCTTTTGTACTCCTGCACCTGATAGGTCGAGTCCACAGCAAAGCCAGTATCGGGATCCAATACCTTGGTGGTCTGGGAATAATATCCGTCCGCCTCGGTAAGGATATGCTCAATTCGCATACCTGGCGTTACACTGAACCTAGGGTTCAAATTAAAAATATGCTCGGCGAAAAACGATAGGTTCTTGCCGGGGAAGTCATAATCTGAATCCTCCAGATGGTCCGGGTTTGTGAAGCTGAAATTTGCATCGCTGCCATCGTCACCGAGACCCTGCTTTCGGTCGGTAAGGCCATTATAATACCTAAACCCAATCAGTGCCACCTGGGGCTGATTATTGATCTGATAATGATACATCAGCCTGGATTCCGAACCGAAATTACTGAAGTCATCTACGAACAAATTACGAGGACCCATATCATCCACGCGGTCAATGCGCCCCAAATTCCCCAAGGCATCACGCCCTCCGATAAGGGCAAAATTTCTGATATTTAACTTTAAGCGATCCGAAAACCGATAATCAATGGTATTAGCTATCAAATTCCAATTGACCTGAAACCAATTTCTATCTCTAATCGACTGCCGTGGATCCTGATTGAACATGGCGTCTGTCAGTCCACCTGGCTGCTGCGCTAGGTATTTCATATAAGTATATTGAAGTCCAATGGAGAGCTTTTCATTCGCTTGGTATTTTACTGCGGCATAGGCCATTTTGGAATTGAATTGACTGTTTTCTCTCCAGCCATCTCCTCTTTTATATTGGAAAAAACCATAGTAATTCCATTTTCCGGAGCTTCCACCTAGGCTGGTGAAGGTATTATAGAATCCATAGGAACCGGCAGTATTGCGCAAGCGAACGTCAATTTCCTTATCTGGATGTCCGCTTTTCATCTGAAAATTCAATAATCCGCCAAACTGTGTTCCATATTGCAGGGAGGCAGCGCCCCTGACCACCTCGATGCGCTCCACGGCCTCCAGAGCAGGAGTATAGTAGCTTTCTGGATAGCCCAAGGCATCTGCGCTAATGTCATATCCATTTTGTCTTACATTGAAATTGGAGGTACGGTTGGGGTCCAGTCCTCGCGCACCAATGCCGAGTTGCAGGCCGGCGGCATCGCTTTCATAGATATTAAGCCCGGGAATTTTGGCATATACCTGACGACTATTATTCGTCGCCAGGTTGGCGGAAATTTCCTGGAGATTGATGACTTCTGTTTTCTTAGCCTCATAAATATTAGTGCCCTCCACAGCCTTGAGCCGCTCAATGCTCATTTGATTAAGCTGCTGATCCCTTACGGTGATATCATCCAACTCGGCATTGATCTCTTCCATGCTGAAGTCCATCGTCACTTCACCAGAGTTTTCATCCAGATTTATCGTTTTATGCAGGGTTTGATTTCCGGTATAGAAGACAACCAACTCGTGCTTTCCGGCAGGAATACCCCTTAGTCTATAATAACCATTGGCATCAGAACTCGCTTGGAAGCTAGAGCCGGGAATATAGATCAAAGCTCCAGGCAGCACCTGCTGGTTTTGGCTAATGATTCCTGAAAGGCTAATCTGAGCTTGCACAGAGAAGCTGAGAAGGATGAGGAAAAGGCTTAAATAGTGTTTCATCGGGAATAAGGTAATATCCATGTTTTATGACCAAAATCATCACGAATGGTGCTGAGGTCAAGGCTCGGGTCGATTAATAATTTGCTGGCTTGTCCATTGAGGCTGACGTAAACTTCTGCTCGTATTTCTGTGGATGACAAGCCTTCCTCACGAAGTTTGTCTTTCAGAAAATGGGCGAATTGAAGTATCATATCTGGCTGGGTGGACATTTGTTTTTCTTGCGCAGGAGTCAGATAGTCCTTAGCATATATTTCCCATGACCTATCGGTAAGGGGGTCTGTAATATGGAAGATGGCATAGCCGGCTTTTTCCATGAGCATGACGCGCCAGCTGAATCGGTAGCCTTGCTCTGTCCAGAATAATTTGCCCGGATAGGCCAAAAAACGCCAAGGAAGCAACACCTGTATCAGTAAGAAAACTCCCAGTAATAAGGCCTTGGATTTAAAGTGCTTTGAGTAATAAATGGTTCTATCCGTTGGGAGAGACTTTATTGGGAACAAACTCCACAGGCTTCTATGCCATTTGGAGGAAAAAAACAGGGTGGAGCTCGCTATCATTATGAAAGGAAACATTCCTATTGGAAATAATAGCCAGGTGCTCATATGGAATACTACGACCATAAAGAAAGCGTACTTTCTAGTTTTGCGATAGCATAATAAAAAAGGTATGCTCAAATCATATATCGCTCCAAACCAACTAAAGGCATAGGCTAGCCATAGTTCGCCCATGATGGGCCCCACGAGGGGGAGGTGAGAGTTGGCAGGAAGCCAGATCCTAAGAGGAAGGGCTTCGATAAGCCATTCAGGATTGAGTTTTGCGACACCGGCATAGAAGTACACGAGGCCTATTATAACTTTTGGGAGGAGTAAATATAGCTGAGGGATATGGGAGAATATAGGGCCTTCTTTTGGCTTGAAAAAGGAGACTCTTCCTAAAGGCAGAAAAACAAGTACCAATGCCATTACACTCACAAAGTAATAATGGTTAAGATAATAAGTTTTGTCAATCAGCTCCACATAGGTGAAGGTCAGGAAGAATAGCGCCGCAGACCAATGATAGGCCCAACCCATCATAATCCCTAAAGCGGCGAGGGCCATTATTCCAAAAATGGCATACATCAATAGGGGAGGAAGCACCTGTACCCACTCGAAACCGTAATAAGTAAAATGGTATTCTGGACGTATATATTGCTCATATACCCATCCTTTGGTAATAAATCTAAGGATACTACACAACATCATAAAGCCAAAAAGCACCCTGAATGTTATCAAGGGTGCGATGGATACTGGCTTTGAAAGAATGTTTTTTAGGGTAGATATCACTTAATCACCGTCATTATCCTGATAGGAAATTAAAATACCTAAGGCTGAGGACATCTCCACTTTGGTCATTACCACCAATTTCTGAAGGGCGGTATGAGCCTCGTTTACCAAGTCATACTCTTCCGTTATTGCTCGCTCGAGAGGTAAATTGATGGCTTCTACCTTTGTTAATGCCTCATCAAATTGATTTAGAATAGCATCTGCTAGCAGCTCTTCACCATAGCTGGCTTTGGTGCTCTTGACATAATCATATAATCCCATACCATGATTTGAACTAGTGCCAAGCAGATAATATCGCTTAAGACCATTGATATGAGAGCTGGCCAGGGCAATACTATTTTGAGAATAATAGCCTTCTACTGATTTCGGAATAGGTACTCCCTGAGATCGCTTCCCTAATGGAATCCCTATTCGGGCATCGCGGGTAAATGATTCCAGGTATTGAGAAAGCGAATTTACCATAAGCCCAAATGAGGAGCCGACCGCTGTGCCTTTATTACCTATAAAGGTGCCTCGGTAATTGCCACCATCAAAGGACCAAGCTTGGCTTACCAGGTTGCTGCGATCGACAATATCCTGAGCCAAGGCCACAAGATATTTTTTGCGATTTTCTGCAAATGGATCTGTAGTGAAATTTCCGATTACCTCCTCAGCAGCAGCTCCATTGATAAGGTAATCCATGGCAGGAAGGCCCTTCTTATTATAAGAGCTGATCTTGTCCAAATCAATTTCACCACTCTCAATAGCTATTTCTATAGCGAAATTGTCTGTAGGAAAGGTGTTGATATTAGCCCGAAGAGTGTGGGTAAAAGCAGGCCCAAAATCCAAAAAACCAATAGCTTCCCATTCATAATAGGCGTCCATCAATGTCTCAGATAGAGAAGTATAAGTACTAGGCGAGGGCTGCTCGGTAAAAGAATTTACCTCCTTCTGGAGAGAAATAGAGCTCTCTAAAAAGCTACTATAGGCCGGGATAATATAATCATCTGCAATATCCTCCAGGTAAGGTCCCTGATCGAGGGATAAGGTTTCCTCTTCATTTTCGCTTGTAACGCAAGAAGGCATCAGCAGAATTACTGCTGATGCTATACCTGTAAGGAGGGTTTTTGTTATACTATTAAAGCTCATCTTCTACATTCTTTAATGAAGGATAGGCTCTTGTCAATTTATCTTTGGCCGCATGTAAACCATCCATAGTTATGGTCCAGAAATCACCCTCAGTTCCAAAATCAGAATTTAGGATTTCATCGATGTTAGCCTGAGAAAGTTGCTTATTTGGGCTCTGCCCAATGGCTTTGATGAAACCATAGGCTTCCGATAGGGTATGAAATAAGCTTCCTGTATCACCTGTGCTTAGGCTATTCATGCTATTATTGATATAATGTACCGCTGTGGCTGCAGCCACCAATTCATGTAAGCCGATGATGATTGGTTTTTGAGCATTCTTAAGACCATTGTTTTTGGCCACGATCGCCGCACGACCTGTGATATATGCATTCATCAAAGGAGTATTGATATCCAATAATGCATCTCTACCATTGGTATAGCTAGCCCAGTATCTCTTATGTGCATCATCGAGGACCGGATCGCCATTAGGGAAATCCACTGGAACTCCCCAGTATCCGAATGCCTCATCCCAATGATGCTCCATTGGAGTATAGTTGGCACCATCTTCCAGATTTACGTTGTCCACATCATCTCCTGTCTTTGACTCAGACAGGTAAACGTTGAAGATTTGATGGTAAAAAACAGATCCCATCACACCTTTTTCAATGAATTCGGTGAATTCCCAACCTTTTTCAGTGACATTGATGATTTTTCCAGAGGTACCTCTTTCTATAGCTCCTGCCACGCCTTCGGCAGCCTGAGTGTTATTAGTCGCTACATCCTTGCTTACTTCCGCAGCTTGTACTAATAGAGACTTGATGAATTCAATATCCGCTGGATTGGTTTTATTTTCTAATTGTTTGCCTGATTCATTTAGCGCAGCGCTAGCAAATGGGGCGTTGGCATTGCTATACAAACTTAAAAGCTTGGAAGCTTCGATTACCATTCCGGCATTGCCTTCTGCAAGATAGGATTTTAGCTCGCTGAGCATGTCTAAGCGGTCAGTCTGTCCTTGAAAGTAAACTGAAGAACTTCCATTTCTTTCGAACTCATACGTCGTGGGAACTTGCACAGAAGGGGTTTCCTCAGTTTCAGAACAGGCAAAAAAACACATGGCTAGGCCTAAAAATGGTAGATAACTCTTTTTCATAATGGGTCTTGACTTTTTATTTAGACTGATTTTAATTATGATGCAAATATATAGATTGATTCAAAATAGTCAATAGTTAATTGGATTAATTTTAAATAAAGTAAAAAGAGATATTCACCACTGGTGTAGATTATGATCCGTTTATCTTAAAAAATGCAATCGGAAATGCATTTATCTAGGTGAGAAATGGAAAAAAAATAGCTCAGAAATATTATTTCTGAGCTTGAAATTGTTATGATATACGCTTATAAAACTTAGAACTTTAATACCGATGGAAGGTATTTGGCTACCAATTCCTGATAATAAGGCTTCAAAGCCTTGGCATCCGGAGGGGTAGGGAGCTTGGAATAAAGATCGTAAGGGTTAAATTTCTTCACCCATTCAAACATCTCCTTATCCTTTTCATTCATTAGGTGTTCGTAGGCATTTTCTCTATGCTGAGAATAGAAAGAATGGTAACGAATCATATATAAGGCGGGCTCTGGAAGATGGTCTTTTACCATTTGGTATAGGTATTCATCATGTCCCCAGGACATTTTTACCTGATCCAAGCCACAGTTTGGTGTATATACTCCATATTTAGTATTGTAAAGGGGATTTTGAGAATCTGGATTCAACTCAAAAAACTCCGGAAATACGATTTTGTCAGAGAAGGCACAGCCCACAGGGAAGGTATCCCCCACCACGGCCCACTGAGGCTCATCGAAGAGGCAAAGCACCTTACCAAAATCATGAATAAAACCCGTCAATACAAACCAGTCAGGATGCCCATCTGCACGAATGGCTTCAGAGGTCTGGAGCAAATGCTGCAATTGGTCAAGGTCTGTATCTGGATCCGAATCATCCACCAAGGTATTTAGAAAGTCCACGGCTTCCCAAAAAGCCATCTCCTTCTTGTTAAACTGTAGAAACTCCTTTTCCTTTTCTTGTACAAATTCGAAAGTCTGGTGCTGATGGTTTATCTTATAAAAGTTCTTTACCATCTCCTGGCGCTCACTATCAAGATAGTTTCTATACTCTTCCTTAGACTTTTCCGCATCGGTATCAGGATACCTATCCTTCAAGTCTGCTTCCCAATCTTCAATATCTTTTAGGGGAGAATGTTCTTCATTTGTATATAGGTCATTCATCGGAGTTATTATTTATTGATTAATAGCGTCTAATTTAGTGATCGTGATTTGTAAAAACAAGACTGATAGAGGTTTGTAAATTGATTTAGCACATAATTTTTTTCACCTCTCCGTCCACCATATTCTTTAAAGGTCAAAATTAGGAATTCATGGGTACTTCCATGACTAGCAGCTTGGAGGATTGGAGGGCAGCGATCGTAATATCTTTACTATCCCATAGACCGAAGCCATCCCTACGCTCCAGGGTATGCCCATCTATCTCCACTTTGCCTTCCAGAACGAATAGGTAGAGACCATTATTCTCAGGATCTTTTAAGTTATGAGTCAGGCTATAGTCCTTGCTTAGGGTTCCTAGATGAAACCAGGCTTGCTGATGAATCCATACTCCTTCATCCTCAGGATTTGGAGATAGGATTTGTATGAGCTCATTGTCCTTGATCGGTTGTGGAATTGTCTGCTGCCCGTAGCGAGGGCTTACATTCTGTTTATTTGGAATCACCCATATTTGAAGGAATTTCACCTCTTTGGTGTGACTCTTATTGTATTCGCTATGCACCAGGCCCGTCCCCGCACTCATGACCTGGATATCTCCTTCCTTGATCAGGGTGATATTTCCCATATCATCCTTATGCTCCAAATCTCCCTCCAAAGGGATGGAAATGATCTCCATATTCTGATGAGGATGGCTTCCAAAACCCCTTCCTGCTGCTACCTGATCGTCATTTAGCACCCGTAGCATACCAAATTGCATTCGCTGGGGATCATAGAAATTGGCAAAACTAAAAGTATGATAGGATAGGAGCCAGCCATGGTCTGCCTTTCCTCGGGAAGCGGCCGGATGATGAATGAATTTCATAGGCTTAAAGGTTTCTGGATTATATGCTAGATAAATTGAGAATCCCTATTCCCGCAGAAAAGTTCAAAATAGAAAGGCTCACCGCCTCCAATTTCATTTTTTTCAGATGAATTGATCTGAATTTATCCTACGCTGTGTTATTATATGGGTGTACAGCTTTATATTTCCGAAATTACCTTAGGGTTTTACAGCCTACCCCGATAGCTATCCTTAATATATAATGAGGAAAACAGGAATATAATATGCTATTTATAAGCTATTCGCTAGCCAGCAAATCTTTTAGTTCCTGCATACCAGTGCTGGCGTTCCCTTCTATGGCATGGAAATACTTGGTTAAGGGGCTATTAGGAATTTGTTTATCAATAATATACTTAGGAATGTCTCTGGAGGTATATTCTGATAATCCCGCTGCTGGATAGACCAATAGTGAGGTGCCCACCACTGCGAAGATTTCGGCCTGCTGAGCTGCATGGATTGCCTCCTCCATTTTGGGAACCATCTCTCCAAACCATACGATAAAGGGCCTTAGCTGGCTTCCTTTTTTGCAAGTATCCCCAATTTTCATCTCCCAATGTTCCAAATCATATACCAAGCGATGATCTACCGTGCTCTGGGCTTTTGAAAGCTCTCCATGAAGATGAATGACCCTGGTCGATCCCGCTCTTTCATGCAGATCATCCACATTTTGGGTGACGATGGTCATATCATAATCCTCCTCCATCTCCGCCAGAATATAATGCGCCCGATTCGGCTGCACTTCCCTGGCCTGCTTTCTGCGTTGATTATAAAAATCCAAAACCAAGTCCCGGTTTTTATGCCATCCCTCAGGAGAGGCCACCTCCATCACATCGTGTCCTTCCCATAGTCCATTACTATCCCTAAAAGTCCTGATGCCGCTCTCAGCTGATATTCCGGCACCTGTCAATACCACAAATTTCTTTTTCATCGCTCTATAATTTTCACTAGCCAATTCCCATTAAGCCTTCTGCTACAGCCTATATAGCTGGTATTAGTGGCACTTATTATTATCAAATTCTCTATGTTTCGCTTTTATTGCCATTCTAAGGAGAAAAAATAACTCCGAAAACTAAGGTCCAGCAAAATTTATATCCGTCCTATTCTTTCCCTTGCTTCACTTCGTGGACGCTGAGGATCCTTCAGGATTGTGTTTTTGATTTTATTATGGCCGAGCCAAAATTGATTATAGGCTTTAATATAATCAATCTTTATGAAGATAAATGAAAAGCATATTCCAGTCATTTCGAACTTCCTGATTGACAAGGAGTGCATCTTTGCTGCGCAATTATAATTTTGGAATAATTTGATGCTATTGAGCCCAGAGGGATAAAATGCGGTGTAAAAGCAAAAATGCCAGCTAAATCTAGCTGGCATTTAATTATTTTTTCTTTTTGGTGAATTTACCTTTTTTCTTTTCAGGCTGATTCTCTATTATTTCCAATGTTTCCTCATACTGTAAGTCTTCGGCTACCTTGTCCTTAGGGATTTTAAAATTGTTTTTGCCAAACTTAATATAAGGCCCCCATCGTCCATTGAGTATTTGGATCTCTGGGTTCTCCTCAAAGGTTTTGATATGTTTCTTAGCGTCTGCTTCCCGCTTGACCATTATCAATTCGATGGCTTCTTCCTCCGTGACACTCAGTGGGTCATATTCCTTACCGAGGGACACGAATTTGCTATCATGCCTAATATAAGGACCAAATCTACCTATGGCGGCCACGATTTTCTTATCCTCGTACATACCCACATCACGTGGAAGCTTAAATAGCTCCATGGCGTCCTCCAAGGTGATACTTTCGATAAACTGACCTTTTTTAAGGCTGGCAAATTTCTTCTCTTCATCCTCCTGATCACCGATCTGCACCAGTGGACCAAATTTGCCTAGTCGTGCAATTACCGGTTTTCCTGAAACAGGATCATTTCCCAATTCTCGGGAGGAGCTTACATTGGCACGTTCCACATTTTCGGCTTCTTCTACCGTATTATGGAATCGACCATAGAAATTGCCGATCATATCGTCCCACTGTTGATTTCCTTGGGCGATATCATCAAATTCCTTCTCCACCTTAGCGGTAAACTTATAATCAATGACGTTGGGGAAGTGCTCCACCAGGAAATCATTGACCACCATAGCGATATTGGTAGGGAAGAGTTTATTCTTATCAGAGCCTGCGTATTCGGTTTTCTCTTCTTTATTGAAGGCTCCACCTCTGATTTTCATTTCAATATATTGGCGCGCTTTGCCATCGCGGGATTCCTTGATGACATAGTTCCTTTTTTGGATAGTGGAGATGGTAGGGGCATAGGTGGACGGTCGTCCAATGCCCATTTCTTCCAATTTCTTCACCAAAGAGGCTTCTGTATAGCGTGCTGGAGGTCTGGTAAAACTCTGACGAGCTTTCATCTCTTCCATTTTTAATTCCTGGCCGATCTCCAATGGAGGCAGTAAGCCCTTATTTTCATTGGACTCATCTTCGTCCTCATCGTCGGTACTTTCGAGATATACTTTAAGGAATCCCTCAAACTTGATCACCTCACCAGATGCACTAAGAGTGCTGTCTGAATTACTAATGGCGATGGTTACGAGGGTTTTTTCCAGCTGAGCATCAGCCATTTGAGAGGCGATGGCTCTTTTCCAGATCAATTCATATAGACGTTGCTCGTTTCTTTCCCCAGGCACACTGTCCTCGGCGAAGTTGGTAGGTCGAATGGCTTCGTGAGCTTCCTGAGCACCTTCGATCTTGGATTTGAAACTTCTTAATTTATGAAAATCCTCCCCGAAGGCAGAGACAATTTGATTTTTGGCACTTTGGAGCGCATCCTGAGAGAGGTTTACGCTGTCCGTTCTCATATAGGTGATCTTACCAGCTTCATAGAGTCGCTGGGCCAGGGTCATGGTCTGAGCCACAGAGAAGCTTAGCTTCCGGCTGGCCTCCTGCTGTAGAGTAGAGGTGGTAAATGGTGCGGCAGGGGTTTTCTTTGCGGGCTTTTTCTCCAGGTTTTTGATGGAGAATTCCGCCTCTAGGCATTCTTTAAGAAACTGCTCCGCATCGTCCACCGATTCGAATTTCTTCGGAAGTTCTGCATTCAGGTCTTTGCCTTTTACGTCAAAAACAGCCGTGATTTTATAGGAGGATTTGGAGTCAAATTTTTCAACTTCACGTTCTCTTTCCACTATAAATCGTACCGCCACAGACTGCACCCTACCTGCGGAGAGACCCGCTTTTACTTTTTTCCAGAGCACTGGTGACAATTCGAACCCTACCAAACGATCGAGGATCCTTCGGGCTTGCTGGGCATTGACTAGGTCAATATCGATGTCCCGTGGGTTTTCGATGGCTTTTAGGATGGCATTTTTGGTGATCTCACGAAAAACTATACGCTTGGTATTGGCTTCCTTCAGCTTGAGGGTCTCCTTTAGGTGCCAAGAAATAGCTTCTCCTTCGCGGTCATCATCACTTGCTAGATAGATAGTCTCTGCTTCTTTTACCATCTTCTTTAATTCCCTGATGACATCCTTCTTGTCTGCAGTGACCTCGTAAGTGGGTTTGAAGTGGTTTTGTATATCTATAGCCTTGTCGCCCTTTGGCAGATCACGGACATGTCCATAGCTGGATGTAACTTTGAAATCTTTCCCCAGATAACCTTCTATGGTTTTGGCCTTGGCCGGTGATTCGACAATGACTAGATTTTTTGGCATAATGGTTTTTACTTAACAATGATCAGTGGTATTGGAATGCTCCACTAAATTCCAAAAATAGAAGCGATTCTATTCTCCTCCAAATAATAATTAATATCATATTGTCTTTGACCAGCTTATTTTATAGTATTATAAAATAGTTTTCATACTTTATAATATACTTACCATAGCTGCAAAGCGAGTCATATTCAGATCATTCTCTACAAGTTTAATAGGGCAGGTTTGGATGGTTTTCGGCTTGGAATAGACCTGTGATGATAAAAAGATTAATTTTACAAAGACACGGCACTGCCCTTACTGGATCGGGTCAAGCGGAGGATTTCAATCGGAAACTCAGTCAATCCGGCATTAGCAAGATTTTGGGAATTGCGGATATTATTAAGCAAAAAAATATAGATATAGACCTGCTTCTATGCAGTTCGGCGGTCAGAACCCGCCAAACGGCCAGTCTTATGGGCGACAAGCTATCCCTTGCCGAGGAGATCTATATGGATGATTTGTACCTAGCAGATATCGAGACCATGATGGCCGCCATTTCAGCCGTTCGGGAGGATCTTAATACCGTCATATTAATAGGTCATAATCCCGGTATTAGTGGATTGCTGGCGTATCTGATAGGAGAGTATCGCATAAATTTTAGCCCCGGCATGCTAGTAATCATTGATTTTCAAGCGGAGTCCTGGGAGATCGCCATGAATCGTGCCATGGGATCTTTAGTAGAAATTATAGAATAAACAGGTCTTTACGGGATAATAATAGGGCTGTAGTGCATATTTCATTGTTTTTTTGGAGAGAATAGTACCAATAAATATTCCGAACAACTATATTGAGCCTTGATGTGCTAGGATTGCCTCAACAAACCTTCATACAAATATTCCTTGCATGGTTTGGACTGGGGTATGGAATTTGTTTCAAAAGACAGCGAATAGTCAGCACATGGTTATTATCACACTATTATAAAGAGTATCATTGATAATTACAGTAGATAATGAGTAGTAAGAAACAAGAAATTATTGACGTTTTTGATCCTAATGGTGTATCCACCAACGATCAATTGTTTGGTTTGCCTTTTGGGGAAGATACCGCCTCTTTGGTGGTCATTCCAGTCCCTTGGGAAGTGACAGTATCGTACTCGAATGGTACGGCCCTGGGTCCCAAAGCGGTGCTGAAAGCTTCTGCACAAGTGGATTTATATCAGCCAGACATCGTGGATGCGTGGAATATGGGCATCCATTTATTGCCCTTTCCAGACGAATTATATGCGAGCAATCATAAGTATCGTATTCTGGCGGAAAATTATATTGAATGGCTGGAGCGGGGTAAGCCAAAGGAGGAGAATGAGCGCTTCGGTGCGGTGACCTCCCTGATTGATAAGGCCTGCGAGTCCATGAATCAATATGTCTATAAGACAGCCAAGGATCAGCTGAATAATGGTAAAATTGTGGCCTTATTAGGCGGCGATCATAGTACTCCATTGGGATTGATCAGGGCTTTATCTGAGAAATATTCCAGTTTTGGAGTATTACAAATCGATGCTCATGCCGATTTACGCGAAAAATATGAGGGCTTCAAGTACTCACATGCCTCCATAAGTTATAATATGCTTGAGATTCCGCAGGTAGAAAAGATCGTACAGGTAGGAGTTAGGGATTATTGTGAAGAAGAAGCCGAGCGTGCGGAGCATCATAAAAAGGTGAAAACATTCTATGACCAGCAGATCAAAGAGGGGCTATATGAAGGGAAGACATGGAGGGTGATTTGCGATCAGATCGTCGCTGCCCTTCCCAGAGAGGTGTATATCACCATTGATATTGATGGGCTAGACCCTAAGCTTTGCCCTAATACAGGTACGCCCGTGGCTGGCGGATTTGAATTGGATCAGGTTTTATACTTAATGAAATTGGTAGTAAAATCAGGCCGAAAAATCATAGGGTTTGATCTGGTGGAAGTTGCTCCAGGTGAGGACGAGTGGGATGGCAATGTAGGCGCAAGGATTCTATATCGCATGGCTAACCTGATGGGGGTCTCCCAAGGTAAACTATGGTGGGAATAATTTAAAATATTGCATATAAGAAATGATCATTCAGCCCTATTAACATTGCGTTTTTAGGGTTGATTTTTTGTTAACCCAAAATTTGTAAGCATATGAAATGGAAAGGGAGAAGGCAAAGCTCTAATGTCGAAGATCGTCGTGGTAGGAGTACGGGTGGGGGAGGATTTTCACCTTTATTAATTAAACCACTGATGAGACTCTTGTTCTCTAAGGTCGGCCTGATTGCCATAGGTGGATTTCTGGCCTTTTCATGGTTCACAGGCAATAACCCACTGCAGCTGGTCCAGCAACTGTTGGGGGGCGGTGGCGGCATGTCGCAGGTGGCTACTGACTATCAGGGAAGTCCCGAGGAAGAGACCTTGGCCGAATTTTCCGCCACGGTTCTCGCAGACACCGAGGATGTATGGAATCAATTATTGGAAAACTATAGGGAGCCTACTTTGGTACTTTTTACCGATCAGGTGCAGAGCGCCTGTGGTTCAGCCTCTTCCTCCACCGGTCCATTTTACTGTCCGGGGGATGAGCAGTTATATATCGATTTGAGTTTTTTTGAGGATATGGACACGCAGCTGCAGGCAGCGGGGGATTTTGCCCAGGCTTATGTCATCGCCCATGAGGTGGGTCATCACGTGCAGCACTTATTAGGTATCACTGACCAGGTACACTCCCAAAGGTCGAAATTGTCCCAAAAAGAGTATAATCAATTGTCTGTAAGGTTGGAGCTTCAGGCTGACTTTCTGGCTGGCGTATGGGCTTATCATACCCAAAAAATGAAAAATTCCTTAGAGGAAGGGGATATTGAGGAGGCGCTAAATGCTGCCAATGCCATCGGGGATGATCGCTTACAGCGTCAATCCACAGGTCGGGTGGTGCCTGATTCCTTTACGCATGGGACATCCGCCCAGCGTATGAAGTGGTTTAAGAAAGGATATCAAACTGGTGATATTAACCAGGGCGATACTTTTAATACTGATGATTTATAAGCTTGAATATTTATGGATATTAAAGTGCTTGATTCTGAATAAGATACTAATTGGAAGTCTAAAATGGGCAATAATAATTCCTGTTAGCATTGCAAAATAGGATCATTGTCCATTTATTTGCGCTCCCATTAGATACAAAATCAGCTGGGAAAAGCGGACGTGGCGAAATGGTAGACGCGCTGTCTTCAGGTGGCAGTGCCTTAGGGTGTGAAGGTTCGACTCCTTTCGTCCGCACAAAAAAAAACACCTCCCCAAAAGGGAGGTGTTTTTTTTACTTATGGCCCTAATTGAGTCCCGTTGATTCATTAGGGTAAACATTATTAATAGTTCGATTTATCAAGCTTGCTAGCCCAATGGCATCGTGAGTTGATTACTAAAGCAGCTAAGAGCAGATCGCCTGTATAGTGCGATCTTGCTATTTTTCACTATAGCTATAGTACTGCCATAATCAAGCCAACTCATCAAAAGACTATTTCTTATCTTGCTTTCAGCAGGGTTTTGAAGGCTCAGCTATATTAAACCGTCTTCTTAAGTTTATCTGAAAACATAGCTCTCAGCTTATTTATCTTAGGCTCGATGACTACGCGGCAATAGCCAGCAGAAGAATTTTGATTATAATAGTTCTGGTGATATTCCTCTGCAACGAAGTAATTGCGAAGTGGCTCTATTTCCGTCACGATAGTTGATGAATAATGCGCGGTCAATTCCTTCACTACCAGTTCAGCGGTTTCCTTTTGAGCGTCATTTTCATAATATATTCCAGAGCGATATTGAGTGCCTCTGTCCGCTCCCTGCTGATTGAGTGAGGTAGGATCATGGCTAGTCATAAAGATCAATAGTAAGTCTTCATAGCTAATTATCTCAGGGTCATAGCCTACTTTTACCACTTCCGCATAGCCAGAGTCACCCTTACAGACATCTCTATAATTCGGCTCTTTGGCATGCCCATTAGCGTAACCTGATTCCACAGTAAGTACCCCATTGATACGCTGCAATACCGCCTCTATACACCAAAAACAACCGCCGCCAAAAATGGCATAATTTACATTTGTAGCATTCATATTAATCCTTTCTATTTTAGTTTCTATTTTTTTCATCCTCCAGCCCATTCCCCATCACTACCTGATAACTACTTGAGGTCCTAAAGAAGGAGGAGTACTATTTGTTTTACATTTATAATAACAAATTTACCATATGTAAGAGCAATTTGGTTAGGGGAATTCACCTATTAACTTGGCTATTATTCCCTGTGGTTAACTATTCTTTGCCCAAACCCATAAGGAGAGCGCCAGTAGCCCTAAATCCTTAAGAATAAAAAAATCGGTGAGTAATATACCATCCACTGTTTTCCATACTCCTGGAGTGGTAAACATGAAACTTAAAGTAGTAATGAATATTATGGTGGATCCCATGGCTGCATATCTCCCTATTTTGGAATTCCAAAAAGAAAGAATAAGGCCTATAGCCACCAGGATCTCTGATACCCCTATGATATTAGAAACACCCTGATCACTGGTTACACTGTACATCCATCCCATAGCAAAGTGATTTACCACCAGATGTTTTATGGCTGCAGCTTCTGTAGGGGTAAACTTAAATATCCCTATCCATAATAAGGGAAGGACTAAGGCTGCCACACCAATCAGATAGGCTAGTTTTTCTAATAATTGCTTTTTCATCCTTTATGGGTCTTTTTGCTGATCGTATATTTAAAAGTAATTTTACTGTTATTAGGTTCCATGCAAGCTTCCTATAATATTGGCAAAATTTCCCTTAGGTTCCATTTCTCTAAATTCCTTAGGGCTTATCCCTTCTTTTTTCTTAAAAAATCTACTGAAGGTCTGTATGTCGGCAAATCCCAAGTCATATCCTATGGTAGAAATCCCTGTATCGGTATAGCGAAGATGTCTGCGGGCTTCTATCATTATCCGCTCATGAATATACTCCAAGGGTGATTTGGTGCCCATATCTCGGAAGACATTAGAAATTGTTTTTGGAGATTTGAAAAGCATATCTGCATAGGCTGCCACCGAATGCTCCGTCTTAAAATGCTTTTCTACCAGGTAACAGAAGTTCCTGACCAAATCCATCTTTACGGGATTGATATCCATAAGGTGATGAGTCTTCTTAAATATCCGCGTCGCCAAAATCAATAAGCGTTTCATTACGGTCTGGAGCATTTCCAACTGCAGGTTATCCGTATATACCATTTCCATATCCATGGTCTCCCAGATCAGTGAGAAGGCTCGTATTCGCTCCTCAGGAATCTCTATATAAGGGACCTGAGAGGCTCCAAAAAATAATAGCCCATTGCAGCCTACCTCGCTGTCATGGTCCTTGATACAATAAAATGGCCTGTTGAATCTTAATAATTTTATGCTATAAACTTCCTTAATATCGACTTTATGAAACTCGGTGAGAAATAATAAGGTGTTCTTATTGAAGGTATATGGAACAGCGTCCACGGTCACCTTGCAATGATCCTCGGTAAACCATAAGACACTTAGTGGATGCTCCATGGATTCATTTAATCCAAGACTGTTGTTACATTGTATTTCCTCCATCTGGAAATATTCACCTGTATCGCCTCTAAAAATCATTTTATTTTATTGAAATGGTAAATTGGGAATGGCTTTATGCTATAATCTTAAAATAGAAGGTAAGGGATTTCTGTGGTTTATTGTTGAAATATTTTAAAAAAATAATTGACTTTTTGAATAATTACCCTATAAAAAGTAATTATTATAGGGTTACTCATATTTTTCTACCAGAATTGAGTATTCCAATTTAGAACTTTTGTCCTTATTTTTTCGGCTTGCTCCTTATATTATTTATGTTCATTTACTAAAAAAGTAGCTTGGCAGCCAATTATATTGTAAATCCGTAAGTCCTGAGAACAGGTTATAAATATAAGGCTTACCCAGCCCGCTAGCTAGTGAAAATGCTGAGCCATTCTTAAAGTGTTTCTTTTTATGGAGAATGGGATCATCCCATTTAAGTCCTTTTTAATTCCCTTTTCTACCAGTAATGATCCTACAAAAGTCTTATTAAAGATGGAGGGTTTTGAATAACTTTTGAATTAACCCATTTTATTCTCTATATTATTTAGCAGAAGTGGCCACAGAAATTTTACATCAGCCTTAAATAGATCAACTAGCGCTAATGATGAGGTGCTGGGGTTTTTAGAAATGATTTTTATACCCACTCGTTTTTGTCTTGACTTATTACAAAAATATACTTTCAAAATAACCTAAATGAGAACTATGAAGAGTTGTTATTCCAGCATAAAGATGTTTAGAAAGAGGTTTATCCTTTTCATCTTTCCCTTGCTGATTATTCACAATGGATTTGCTCAGGAGCAGGAGCTTTTAAATCTCAATAAACCGGACCGCCAGGAATGGTTCACCTCTCTTGGCTTTGGGATGTTTATCCATTGGAGTATGGATGTACAGCTTGGGATGGTCATTAGTCATAGTATGGTGGGGGCATCGGAGGATTATTTGAACCGATATACCAAGGAGCTGCCCAAGACCTTTAACCCAGAAAATTTCGATCCTAAAGAATGGGTAAATGCAGCTAAGCTAGCCGGCATGAAATACATTGTATTTACGGCTAAGCATCATAACGGCTACTGTATGTATGATACCAAAACCACCGATTTTGGGATAATGAACAGTCCTTATGGTAAGGATGTGACCAGCATGATCGTGGAAGAATGCCGTAAAGCTGGGCTGGCAGTAGGGATATATTTTTCGCCGGACGATTTCTATTTTCTCTATAACCAAGGAACGCTCATCAGTAGGGTGCGGGATGAGGCCTGGCCGAGTCATAATCCAGCGCTGACCGCCTATATCAAAGAGCAGATGAGTGAGCTGATGACTCAGTATGGTAAAATCGATATTGTATTTTTGGATGGCCTTGACCCCTATGGCCAAACTGAGCTGGCCAAGGTATGCTGGGACATAGATCCTGAGGTGGTCGTCACTCGGGGCGCTATCACCACACCAGAACAAAAGCTACCAGAAATGGCTATACCAAGCCCCTGGGAAGCCTGTTATACCCTTGGGAACCAATGGCAATATCGCCCAACCAATGAGAGGTATAAGTCAGCAAAAGACGCTATTCTCAAATTGATAGAAATAAAAGCAAAGGGAGGTAACTTCTTATTGAACTTTGGTCCGGATGCTTTAGGGAATTTCCCTCCTGAGCAAATGGCAGTATTGAATGAAATGTCCTTGTGGATGTTTATCAATAAAGAAGCCATGGAACATACCATTCCTCATCATAATAAGATCCGACAGGATAATATGTGGTTTCTCACCTCCCGGGATCAAAAAACACTTTATATCCTTATTGACGAAGATCAGTGGAAATTCGGAGATCGAAAAGTATTCACTTTAAAGGGCTTTGAAACTAGTTCCGAAAGTCAGATTTCAGTATTGGGCCATAATGGAGAAGTACTCGAATACAATAAAGAAGCAGACCCCGGCCCATTTTTCACACCTACCATGGAAGGGACAGAAATATCCGTTACCCGCTCTCAACGCATTTATAATGACCGAAAATGGAATAACCCCGTCGTGGTCAAATTGACAAACTTAGCATTGGAATAAGCTTAATAGTCCATAGATTGAGTGGATATTTTATTAATCGCTGGCCATGAAGGAACATGGGAGAAAGTAAGAAATGCTTTAGCAGGAATGGGCGAAGAGGTAGTTGATAAAAAGTGAAACTTTGATTGGCCGATGTATTGGTTTAAAAAAATAGAGAACTATTAAATAAAAAAATAGGGGCCATAGGCCATTAATCGTAGGATAAGCGGGCTATAGCAAAAAAAAAGATGCCTGGATCCAGGCATCTTTTTTTAAAAGTTGGTGTAGCTAATGCTTAGTTTACGCCTTCTTCGATTTCCTCAGAAGTTTCATTTGCTTTTCTTTCTACATCATCTGCAGCATCGTCAATGGCATCGCCAGTGTCTTCCATGCCATCCTCGATAGCATCACCTGCGTTTTCCATTGTATCTTCTACGTCGTCATTTTTGTCATTTCCACAGGAATATAAAGAAAGCATCCCTGCAACAGCGAATAATGCTAGTACCTTTTTCATAATTTCGATTAGTTAAAATTTAGTGTTTAGATTTCGGGTAGTATTAAACAATGTATGTGCCAAAAGCATGTTTTAGACTTGGAAATTTTTGATTATTGTGTGAAAACCATTCTTTTTCTGAATATTATTCTTCTAATAATCCTGTTTTAGCTGATTTATTAATGAGTAAAAATAAGTAAATGCCAACGATAATTTGGCAGGATATTCGGATGATCTTCAATTAAGGAGACTTGAATTAATTAAAAAGCTGTTAATAAAAAAAGCGGTGGTATCGAAAGATAGCACCGCTTTTTTAAATTATGGGCTGGGAAATTATAGTTCCCAGCCTATCCCTGTTTGAAAAACGTAATCGGCGCGTGTGGCACCAGTTACGGGTTGGTTATCAAAGTTGAGGGTAAAGCCTACTTTGACATATAGGTCCCAGGGTAAGTCGTATTTGGTATCAATATTATAATCAAATCTCCAACGACCCTTTTCCGTGATCCCAGGATATATTGTGGCACGAGTGAGGAGGTTTAGGTCACCGATATCATATAGGTTAAGTTCGGCACCTACATAGCCTTCCAAACTGTTTTTCTTTGGGTCTTCGGTGGTATAGATTTCATTCACATAGGAGAAACCACTTTCTACCCCAAAATAGGAGTCATTAGTGTGGATGATGTATTTACCAATACCCGCAGAGAAGGTACTTCTTAGATCGATCAACTGCTCCGTATTGGAGAGGAAGGAATAGTTGACTGGTAAATAGAAGTCCTTTGGTAGGAATTTCTTATAGTTCAGGCCACCATCTTCACGTCTGGTGGGTTCCACATCGTCCTGATTAGAGCGGATAAGGTTATAATTACCACTGGCAGACCAGCTGCTGGCGACATAGCCCACAGAACTTCGGATACCTGTCTGGACGTAATTATTGGCTTTGGTAAAGCTATAGCTGAAATCTACTGAGGCAGAGAGCCTGCTCCAGATATCATTTTCATAGGTTTTGAAATAAACGATCTCATTGACTTTTACATCCATAGTTCCACCTTCCGTTCTCCTGATGATAATATTTTTTGGTGAATCTGTGGAAAATGAGCCATTATGTCTTTCACCTGAGGTAAGGGTGATAAGATAGTTTTGGTCGGAATAGATTTCCAATACATCCTGCCAGGAGATCTTGAAGTCTGTATCACTATAATCCGTTTCAATGGTGATGACCCCACGGTCCATGGATTTGATTTCTCCTACAATGATATTGTTGTTTTTAAATACCAAAGAGTCCCTTACGTCGACTGATGCATGCGCTAGCTGCGAAGCCGCAAAAACCAATAACAATAAAGTAAATAACTTTTTCAATAGCGTAAAATTTAATATTTAAACATAATTTCAATTAATGGCTTAGTCTAATTGTGATTAAGCCTTAGAAGATTTTATATCCTTTTCTAAACCCGGCAAAGCGGTAATTTAGGTTGAGTAAAAACTGGCTTCTTTTACCAAAGACCCCTAGTTCAGTACGAAGCATAATGCGTTTATTAAACTGATATTGGGAGCCCAGGACGATATTAAATGGCGCTGCCACCTTTTTGTCCAGGGTATAATCGATAGTGGCATCTTCCACATCGATGCCATTGCTGATATCCTCTATTTTATCGATAATCTGATTGGCGATTACCCTTTGGGCGATTGGCAAGTCATCTGCCCAGGTTCTGAGGTCATCGATGATAATTCCCTGACCTATTCCCGGGAAAATTTCCTCGACCTTGATATTTCCACGGGTATCATTAGAGATGTTTTGGTAAAACACCCCAACCCAGGCAGATAAGGATTTTTCTGGGTTAGTCGCGTTGAGCATGGTGTGGCCCACTCTAATTCCACTATTGAAAGCCGGAACAGGCTCCACCACCACTTCAATATTGGCGAAGTTATAGTTATTATCCCAGGTCAGCCATACCGGCCCCAGTGAACCAGCAAGGGTCATCCCCAGCCCATAGGAGTTTACATTGAATCGCTGGGTGGTCTGAAGATTAATAGGAGCGTTAAGATTTACCTGTGTTTCGGTAGTTCCCATACCTATGATCCCGTAAAGATTTAAGAAAGGCATCACCCAAATATCTGGCCGGAAGGTATAGGCATTGGTGGTACCGATGGTGGGACCAAATTGGATGAAATCGCTAAAATCGGCCTGAGGGCTACCATTAAATCCCAGAAGTATTTTCTCCATAAGGATTTCCTGACGCTGGGTAAAATAAATAGCACTTAATCCATAAGCCAAGGGGATATCATAGCCTCTTTTATAAGCTTGCTTCCCCCATATAGGAAGGGTAAATGGATAGTCCATACTCTTCAGACTATCATAATATGGCTTATACGCAGGGATATCGGACCGATCCTTCCCCTGACCCATACTGTGAAGAGGAAGAAGGACAATGGCTAAAGCCACCACACCGATTAATTTTATTACAGATTGCATTCTGATTGTTGAGTTAAGTATATATTGGTTCAAATATTTATTAATTAGTTTTTTTACTGCGTTTTTCTTCGGCTTTTCCAGCTCCAATAGGGATGCCTACATAAAGGTAGATTGCGTTGTTTTTGAGGGATTCTCCGGACTTAGCGATATTCATTAGCCCTAGATAATATCTCATTCCAATATTCATCCCATGGCCGTGCATGAGCCGATATCCGACTCCAGAGGTGATTCCCAGATCAAATCTCTTATAGTCATCGCCAATCTTATTATTATATTCAAGGTCATCCTTGTCCAGGATACTTCCTGTAAACTGATCCACGGCCTTATACCTAAGACCTAGCTGAGGGCCGGCTTCTACAAAGAAGTGGCTGTTCGGGAAATGGTATTTCGCGAGGGCCGGAATGCTGAAATAGCTTAAGTTTCTCCTTACCTCTGCATCTGCGAGAAGAAGGTCCAGATTTTCGTCCCCTAGGGTATAGGAGGGGAGTCCCGTTGCTCCCATGGTGGATTTTACAATCACGCCTGTATGCAATTGCCAATTCTCCTTCATTTTGATGTCGAAATAGAATCCAAGATGAAGGGAATTCGCAAAATCGCTGGTAGGAAGCCCATTCATATTGGTAAATGCGATGCCCCCATCAAGACCAAATTCTATTTTATCTGAATTTAAATCATCACCCAGTATCAAGGAAATCAATACTTGAGAATGAGCTGCTGGCATATGACTAAGGAGCATGGCCAGGGTAAAAACTGAAAATACTATTAATTTATTTTTCATTTAATCATTATGGTTCTTAAAGGTCGCCTGTTTTGGCATCCTGCTTCATGTCTTCATTGGCGTAGATAGCCATCTCCACTCGTCTGTTTTTGGAGCGGTTTTCCTCACTGTCATTCGCATATTTAGGTTGAGTTTCTCCGTACCATTTGTTGGTGAGACGGTTTGGGTCCACGCCCTGGGATACCAGAAAACTCGATACAGCTTTGGCTCTTTTTTCTGAAAGCTGCATATTAAAATCCTCTGATCCGGTATCATCAGTATGGCCTTCTATCAGGATATTGGTATCAGGATATTTCCCAAATACCTGAGCGGCACTGATCAGGTCTTCTTTATAGGAGTCGCTAAGGGTGGCAGAGTTGATTTTGAAAGCTAAGCTGGCGTCAAAGGTCACGTTAATGCCTTCATCCACTCTATTTACCTCGGCGGTAGGAATGGCCTGCTGTAGCTCCTGGGCTTGCTTATCCATCTTTTTGCCAATCAGGTTTCCTGCGGCACCACCTATCGCGGCACCGGCTAGGATGCCCCAAATGCTCCCTTTAGATACTGCAGCTCCGGCTGCGGCACCACCTGCAGCGCCTATTGCGGTTCCTTTTTGTTGATTGTTCCAGCTGGCGCAGCTGGCCAGAAGGAGGATGATCATTGAATAGGCTATGATGTTTTTCATGGTATTCTTGGTTTTATATAAAAATGTTTTATTTGCAGATAAGAGCAGAGAACATATCCATATTCATGTCTCTCCAGCCCAGCTCCAGTGCCTGATTGATATCCTTACAAAGTTTTGTTTTTTCTTCTGCACTCATCTTTTTGCGCAGGTCCTGAGTTTTATCGGTGCCATATTTCTGTTGCACTTCCTTTAGGCCGGTATTGGACCTGCTGATATAAACTTCCTGAGCATCATGACCCTTGGCTAGTGCTTGATCATATGCCGCATAGGCGCCTTGGTAGTCATCATGATAGAGTTTCATATCACCTTTTTGAATCAGGAAGGAGGTGTTTGATGGATCCAGGCTGATGGCTTTTTCTAAGTACCAATCTGCCGAATCCTGCTCCATGAGCTGCTGATCATATACCCTCGCCATGAGCGCATAGTTTTTTGCTCGCTCAGGAGTGTTTTGATTTTTTTCAGTCAGTGTGATGACCTCTTTCAGTTCCATTTGTGAACCCTGTATATCGCCTGTTTTCTGCAAGGCTATACCTTTTTGAAAATGAGCGGCCAGACTTCTGTTTTTAGTGACTTTCAGCGCCAGATCCGCCTGAGTGATGGCCTGATCATAGTTCCCTACCTGGTTATAAGCTTCGGCTTTCATTACCGCGCCTTGTTCCTTAGCGTCTTTGGTTTTGCAGTCTGAGGAGAAGGTATTGAGCAGGGTAAGTGCCTCATTGTATTGCTGTTGATCCATGAGTTTTTGGGCACTAGCGAGGGTCTCCTTGCAGTTTTTCCCCATGGTGAAGGTTTGTGCCAGGACTGGCGTGGAGAGGCAGAATATAAAAGTGGCAAGGAAAAGAAATGTATATTTCATTATTGCTCTGGGTTAGTTCTATCAAAAATAATAAGAGGTGCATGCTGGTGGACATGCACCTCTTTCAATGCTGAATAAAAGGACTTAATTATCGTCTTCCTGTACGTCGGCTACTTCATATTTATCTTTGCCATCCACCTGTACGGGCTGATAGTAGGTGTCACCATACTTTACATAAGTTTGATCACCTACTTTTACTTCCTCAGCACCTTCCGGAAGGTTAGTTACCACGGTACCAGAGGTAGGAGGAACGACTGTATAGCCGTCACCAGATTTCTCATAATAGGTACCTCCATAATAATAATTATTAGTTTCATTGACGGTGACATTCTCAGCCCCGCTAGGGATGGTGGTGACGGTGGCACCAGCAGGAGCTTCCACCACGGTGTATCCACCATTGCTTTGGGCATAGAATACCCCCTGATCATAGTGATATTGCTGATTTTCTATAGAGATGATGACTGCTGTGGTGGCTAGAGAAGCGATAAAGAAGCCCCATGGATGCCATACAGGACCCCAGTAGAATGGACGGTAAGGGTGATAATAATAAGGATGGTAACTATAGAATCTATAATGACCATAGTGATAAGGAGGACGCGCATATGGTCGAGGATTTCTCCTTACCACTGTACTTCTATTATGCGTTTTCACTTTATTACCACTCACATTGACATTTACATTCTTGCTATTGTCAATATTTACGGAATTATGACCGCCGCCAATTTTATTGTTATTTCCCTTAACCTCAGAGAGACGACTATTGGAATTTTTCGTGTTATTGGTTTTGATATTGCTACCTCTATTGGCGGTAGAGGTATTATGCTGTTGGAAGCTGGAAGTTCTCTGCTGGGATCTTACCGCTCCACCATTGATCGTTCTTCCTCCGGATGGTCTTGCAGCCGCTGTACTACGAGCAGCTCCTCCGCCTCCGCCGCCGCCATGTCTGAGACGCTGGGCCTGACTTTCCATTGGCATTGCCAGCAGGGCAAGTATAGCTAATGATAAGGCTATATATATAGATTTATTCGTGTATTTCTTCATATCTAAATCAGTGTTTTTTTGGTAAAATTGCGATTAACCTTGCTCCTGGAGGTGGCGTAAAAGAGAAAATCGAAGTGGGCAATACAGGATTGAACTCCCATGAAGTAAAGGTGGCTTCATATTGGGGGGAGTGAGGCTGGTCATTATGGATGATCAGCATTTTTACCGGCATATTCATGGCGTCATTCGCCACCCAAAGCTGTACATTCAGCTTGTCATTAGTAGCCGCTATGTGGAAGCAGTCTTTGCCCTCTACATATTTGTTTCCTAGAAAAACTAATTTGTCGAAATTTTCTAAAAGATCATCGGTGAAGGTAGGGTAGAAGAAGTCAGCGGCAGGGAAGTCAACACCATATTGGCTGTTGATGGTGTCTATCATAGAAATGATAGTGGATGGCGCTTCCACCGTGGTATAATTGTTTTCGCTGTACGAATAATGGGTAAATAATTCACCATCATAGTAGAATCCACGATGACCATGTTTTCCTTTCGAATGAATAAGAAGTTTGTCCGGACCTTGCAAGAAAACTTCGCTTTCAGTAAAATCCTTTTCATATTCCACCTCTGTGGAAGGATGATCCATGGAGGTGGTAATCTGATATCTGCAAGATTCCAACTGGCCGATTACCTCAGACATATGATCTAAAATAAATACGGCAGTGGAATCAATTTTCTTTTCCTGAGCCGATCCAATAAATGGAATTATAATGCTCAGAAGTACTAAGAACGTTTTTTTCATGTTTGTAATTTTTGGTCCTAAAAGAAAATATGCCCGGCACATCCTCCTAGTTTTAATTCTATTTTAATTTATTTAAAGTAAGATAGTAAGTAAAAAGCTTAGCATCTATGGATAAGCCCTGTTCACCTGCCAATATTTATAGATTTTGGCCATTATTTACCAGAACATTCACTGATTCTGGGGAGTACAGGGAGTTTTTTACTTGTTGAATTGGTTCAAAATGCCATTTATCACGATTATTAATGCATTAAAAATAATAGGTTGGTTTTTATTAACATTTGATAGTCAAATAGTTATTAGCTATCGAGCATTAAAACTGCAAAATTGAAGTCAAAAATAATGAAATTTTTAATTATCACTTAGAAAGTCAAAGTATTATTACTGTATTTTCTTTTGATCTTACTATTTATAAAATGCCCATTCTACTTATTTAGGAGGCGTAAAGCCTTGTTTTTTAAAGTGTGAATTGCGCGGAATACGACCCAATCCAAACAGCAGATAGGGATAAAATAACAGTACAATAGTAAGGAGAAATAAGGTCGATGAAAGCACTAAGAGAATGACCGTGTTTTGGATAAAGTTGATATGGTAAAATATCAGTTGGACCAATAAAGGAAGGGTAAGCCATGGCAAAATCTTCAAGGTAAACCGAGTATAATTGCTCCATTCAGAATTGATTTTTAGCAAGCCCTTTTTTCTTAAAATCCCCAGCGTGCGGAAATAATCGTGGAATACCTTATAGCTGGTAAGCATTTGTATCGCTAAAATCAGCGAAGGGTATTGAAAGGGAAGCGAAGAAACACAAAGTAGTAATATTAATATGGTGGTAAGTAAATTTAACCAGACGTGCCCTAAGCTTATAGGCCCGGTAAGAGACTGGAAATAAATATAATACAAGGAGAAAAAGAGACTCAATAGGGGCAGGATATAGACAATTTCTTCCTTAGATAATCCTCCATAAGGATCAGGAAAGTAATTATAAAAACATAGTAATTGAATAAGAAAGATACAAATGAAGGTGGCCGCAAAAAGTCTCCTGGACTGTAGCTTGGTGAAGATTTGTGAGGGAAAAAACCATAGAACTACCGCTATTGCAGCGGCGGTGAATGCTGCAATCAGGTGAATATAATAGGAAATGACACCTATATCTATCATGGTTTAGTCAATGTGAAAAAGATATTCGTTTTGTGGAAAGACTGAAATTATGATGTAATCTTACTTATTATTTGGTCTAGGTCTGCCATAAAAGATGAAAATGTTGCCAAATATTATGAACCTAACAGGCCAAACGAAAGATTGCCTAAAATCGATAGGTTCTGCCTTAAAGACCTAACCCTAAAATCGGTTTCCTACTCTGAGACAGAAAACTGGCGTAATTAAGAAATGGAATGCGAAAATGGACCGTTTGTACGGGGCCGTGGAGAAAAATAATGGGTATGAATAATGATATCAAATATACCTTAGGAGCTATAGAAGCTATTATGATATCAATTAATATGTCTATCAAGGTCACTTCCGACCTTCTAAGACGCAGAGGATAAAGGTATCAGGCTGTTTTCTCCTGATTTTTGATGAATTCAGAGGGGGTCTGACCAGCCCATTTTTTGAAAGCCGAAGTGAAAGAATTTCTATTTGAGAATCCACAGTCATAGCCTAGGGCTTCTAGGGTAATGCTCTTCCAGCCTCCTTTATAGATAATTTGCTTGCAATGTTCTATCCTATATTTATTCAGAAAGTCGTTGAAATTAAGGCCTTTTTCCTTATTGATAAAGGAGCTTAGTATATATAAAGGAACATCGAGGTCCTCTGCCAGGTTTTTGAGATTGTATCCCTGATTGAGATAAGGAGTATTCTGTTCAATATGAAGCGTAAGCTTTTGATCCAATTCTATTACTTTATCTTGAGATAAATACTTGGTGTTTTCCACTTTTAATTTGGGTGAATCTGCCTCGATCACCATCACAGTTTCCAAATTATCTGCTGAGATTATCATATCTCCAAGTCCGTATAGGAGCTTTGGTTGGGCAAATAGATAACCTGTACATATTAATACAAATAGGGCGCCAGTGGTTTGATAAACCATTCCTAAGGTATTATTACCTATAAGGTTGGTGCAATGGATCAGGTAAGGGTAAAATAGAATAAATTGCATTCCAGCATAAAAATACAACCAATTCACCATGGACTTGCTGACCTTGTTTTTATCATTCGTATCCTCCTGAAGGTATCCAATAATCAAACGCAGTTGGCCAAGCCAATAAAAAGCAAAAATGATATGAAACAGGAGTAATAATCCCTCCACGGGAACGGGTATAAAGGAATAATTTAGGAACTGAATCGGATTATTTTGCTCCATCATCAGCTGAACCACCCCTTGCTGACCTGCATGATCCAGGAGAAAGAATGGAGTGACATTGAGCAGGTATAATACAAAGGGTAAAAAATGAATAAAGTCCTTAGTAGAAAGGGACTGGTTGCTTAGGACAGAGCGGATATATAAATAGGAAAAAGGTATGAAAACTAATAAGGATAGGAGTGCAAAGGGGAGGAGCTGAGGCGTGAAATACAGCAAATTGGAATGAGTGAGCTGGCTTACGACCAAGCTGATGATAAGGGAAACAAAAGCCACCCCAAGGTATCTTCTATGTTTATTTTCTGTATTGGTAAATACCCATAATATGGCTATAGTCAATATTCCTGCGGTGATAGCAAGTGCTTGGGTAATCAATAAAGCAGTAAAAGAGTGGCTCATACCAAAGGTATTTTAAGTTATAAAAAGGAACTCAGATATGTTTTTCAGTTTTGGTAATCTTAAGGAAACCTATTCCTTCTATAAGAATCAAATTAGTTTTATGTCAATAATTCATTAATTCCTACTATTCATTTGTTTTAAGGCAATTAGGATTTTTTACTTGCCATAGCGTGGTTTTGCCCTATGAATGGGGCCTAGTTCTTTTTACCTAAATTTTCTTGAGGATTTATCGAATCATTTTGTGAGAATAGAATTCTTTAAGCTCAGGAAATATGTATTTTGTACTTATAAATATGTATATATTTTTCTTAATAGTTTGATTTTTTTATGTTAAAAAATCACTAATTAAGACTTATAATACTTTTTCAAAACATAATATGACTTTTCAATTAGAAATTATTCCTTACTTTTATTGAAGGTTCTTGGTAATATGTACTGAAATAACTCCTAAAAAATATACGAATTATTATTTAGGATTGCCAATTTGAATAGGTGAATTGACCTGATTTTGTCGAGAATACTAGTGATAAATGAGGGGAAGGCGGGAATATAAATGAAGGGATGGATGCAATATGAGGGGTATTTTGCCAATTTTCAACGAAAATGCCCAAGGAATATTGTTCCATTTTTTTTTATGTGAATTTTTATTGGAAGATTGTTAAAATCCCTTTATAAAAACTGATTTCTGGTGAAAACCTGATAAAATCTTACGCTATCAACAGTAAAAAATACCAAGTACCGCTAAGATCCAAAAGGTCTTTTTTGAAAGATTAGAATTGTATAACTATCAACGGAAGGAAGCAGTGTCATCCTGCTAGGAATAGTAAGGGGCATAGGCTTCAATTAATTCATTAAACACTATGACTTTGGTGCGTCAAAAATTTCTATTTTTTTTTCTGATTCTCAGCATGGCCTGCATTCATTTGGCCTATTCTCAATCAGCAACTAATGACCTGAAAATTAGCCTTACTGCTGATTCAGCAAGGCCTCAGGTCGGGGATCAAATTACCTTCAGCCTTGAGGCCTCAAATATAGGGTTTATCATAGCCACCGGCGTGGTGGTCGATGACCTTCTTCCCTCAGGATATACCTATGTCTCGGATAATGGCGGCGGAAGTTACGATCCATCCACCGGTCAATGGGGGATAGGTGTGCTGCGACAAACCAATAGTACCACCTTGGAGATTGTCGCTACGGTAAACCCTTCAGGGGAATATCAAAACAGTGCCAGCATATCTTCCAATCAAGAAGATGAAAACCCCGCTGACAATACCTCCACAGTAAACATCCGACCGATAGCGGTTTCCTCAGTATCCATCGTCCAAAGTGTATCCAATGCCAGTCCGGCCATTGGAGATATCGTTACTTTTACGATCACCGTAACGAATGATGGCCCTTCCACTGCTACCAATATCCTCATCCAAGATGACTTTGGATCCGGGTTTCAATACAGCTCTGCAAATGCCAGTGTGGGAAATATCAACCAAAGTAATAGGCAGTGGAATATTGCTAGTCTTGGAGCTGGAGCCTCTGCGACATTAAATCTGAAATTACTCGTATTACAACCACTGGATGGATCCGTCACCTATGAAAATAGTGTTGAAATCAGCTCCTTGAATGAAGAAGATCCCGACAGCTCAGATAATGAGGCCTCCAATTCCATCAACCCGGTAGCAAATCCCTCCTGGACGGTGGACAAGTCCTCTACAAGCCCTAACTATACTAGCCCTGGCGAATCGGTATCCTTCCAAATCAAAGTGGCCAATACTGGTAATGTAAATATCAGTGAAGTTCAGCTAAGCGATGACCTGGCAGATGAAGCTCCCACTCTTGTCTCGGGAGATAGTAATTCAGATGGAATCCTAAATCCGGGAGAAACCTGGACCTATTCGGCAGAATATACGGTGAGCCAGTCCGATATTGACAATGGAAGCATTACCAACAGCGTCCAGATAAATGGTGATCCCCTCGCGGGAAATTTGGACCCGGAAGAAGACTCGGCCACTGTGCCCGCTCAGCAGTCTCCGGCCATGGTGCTCACCAAGGAAAGCACCAGCAACCCCAGCGAATACACCAGTCCCGGACAGGAACTTAGCTATGAGTTTACCCTTAGCAATACCGGAAATGTATCCATCTCAGACTTGGTTCTAAATGATCCGGATCTTAGTACAGGTCCCGATTACAGCTCAGGGGATACCAATAATAATCAGATTCTGGAAGTGGGGGAAATATGGACCTATACCGGTAGCTATACCGTGACTCAGGAAGATGTGGACCGCGGCGAATTTACCAATAATGCAAGTGCAGATGGCAGCCCCGCAGGAGGCGAACTGGATACCGCCACGGCAAATGAAGTAGTCGATGCCGATCAGCAGCCTTCATGGACCCTAACCAAAACCTCCACGACTAACCCGAATAACTATACCAATCCAGGAGAAACGCTCAACTATGATATTAGCCTTAGCAATACAGGGAATGTCTCCATTTCGGACGTACAGCTAAGCGATGCTGGAGCTGATGCCGCACCGCAGCTTATTTCAGGTGATGATAATGGTAATTCTATTCTGGATGTAGGTGAAACCTGGAATTATGAGGTAAGCTATACCGTGAGCCAGGAGGATATAGATAATGGGCAATACCAAAATACGGCTACTGCTTCTGGTGATCCAGCTGGTGGAACACTACCCGATGCCTCCGACGATGAGACGATTCCTGCCATCCAGAACCCCTCATGGGACATAAGTAAGACGGCTACCGATGCCTTGGAATACTCCTCTCCGGGGGATGTCATCGATTACCAAATCGTGGTGACAAACACGGGGAATGTTTCCATAGATGATATTGCGATCCTTGATCCAGGTGCTAGCGTAGGTCCCAACTATTCCTCAGGAGATAGCAATTCTAATAATAGCATGGATGTGGGAGAAGCCTGGACTTATACGGCGAGCTATACCGTCACCCAAGCAGATATCGATGCAGGAAGCTATACCAATACTGCCACTGCTTCAGGCACTCCCGCAGGTGGAGACCTGCCTGATGCTTCGGAAGATGAGACCGTACCTGCGGTGCAAACTCCCGAATGGACCATCACTAAGGGTACGGATGAAATCAACTATAATTCCGTAGGACAAACTCTGGAATACACCATTGAAATCACCAATACAGGAAATGTATCCATCAGTGAGGTGCTTATTTCTGATCCACAGGCCACCACCGGGCCCACTTATATAAGTGGCGATCAGGGGGTAGATGATATTATGGCTCCCGGGGAGACTTGGATCTATTCTGCTACCCATGTGGTGACGCAGGACGATATGAATAATGGCTCCTTTACCAATACGGCTACCGCTTCTGGTACCCCTGCCGGAGGAGACTTGGTGGATGTCACAGATGAGATTACGATCCCGGCAGTGCAGGATCCTTCCATACGTATAGTGAAAGTTTCGGATCAAAGTGGCTATAGTGAGGTAGGAGAGGTGATTACCTATACCCTATATGTCCAGAACAATGGGAATGTCTCTTTGAACGATGTAGAGGTGGTCGATCCCCTTACAGGCTATACAGAGACCATAGAGGTGCTCGACGCTGGCGAACTCATTCTGCTGACCACCACCTATACTGTGACACAGGAAGATATAGACAATGGAAGTATTTCCAACCTAGCCACAGTGACGGGAGATGATCCAAATGGTGATCCTTATAATTCTGAGGATGATGAAACAATAAATGCCTCTCAAACGCCAAAAATTACCGTCCTAAAAACGTCAACACTAGGATCTTATGATGAGGTAGGAGAAGAAATCACTTATACCATTGCGGTAGAAAATACTGGCAATATCACGATCAATANCCCTACCGTAAGCGATCCGCAAGCGACTACCGGACCTACCTATGTATCGGGAGATAGCAATAGTGATGGGGTATTGGATGTGGGTGAGATCTGGAACTATGAGGCTACTTATGCGGTGACTCAGGAGGATATAGATAACGGAAGCTTCACCAATACCGCTATGGCTGGAGGTGATCCCGCGGCAGGCACTCTCCCAGAAGATTCTGACTCTGAGACAGTGGACGCAGACCAGCTTCCGGAATGGACCATTTCAAAAAATAACACCAATGCCTCCGGCAATTATTCTCAGGCTGGAGATATTCTTACTTATGATATTGTAATTGTAAACACTGGGAATGTTTCCATTACCAATGTAGAGGTATTTGACCCCACAGCAAGCGCTGGTCCTGATTATATAAGCGGCGATGACAATTCGGATAATATTCTGGATGTGGGAGAAAGCTGGACCTATGAAGCCAGCTATGAGGTAAGTCAGGCTGATGTGGATGCAGGAAGCTATACCAATGTGGCCACTGCAAATGGTATCTCCATTGGAGGTGATTTACCGGAGGTAAATGACAATGAAACCGTTCCGGTGGTTCCTGATCCTAGTTGGACCCTCACCAAAACCGCCGGTCAGCCCACTTACCAGACCCTGGGCGAAACGGTTGCTTATACCATTGAGGTGGAAAATACCGGCAACAGTTCGATACAGAACCCTGTCATCTCCGATCCCCAGGCTGATGCAGATCCCACCTACCAATCTGGCGATACAGATCAGGATGGAGAGATCGATCCAGGAGAAGTCTGGGTTTATACTGCTAATCATACCATTACCCAAGAGGATATTAATAACGGAAGCTATACCAATACCGCTAGCGCCTCAGGAACTCCAACCAACGGAGAGCTGGATGACGTCACCGATGATGAGACCATCGACGCCATAAAAGTACCTTCTTTAAGCATCGAGAAGACGGTTTCACCGCAAAACTACGATCATGCAGGCCAGGAAATTACCTTTAGTATCACAGTAACCAACGATGGTAATATGCCGCTAGTCAATGTGGTGGGGGTAGATCCTCAGCTGGGCTTATCAGAAAATATAGGAGACCTGCAGCCTGGGGAGAGCCAGACCTTTACGGGGACCTATATCGTCACCCAAGCCGATATGGACAATGGAGGCTTTACCAATACCGCTTCCGCTTCAGGGCAGGATATCGATGGGGTGGACGTGGATGATACTGATGATGTGACTGCCAATGCCAGCCAAGATCCTACTATCAGCATCGAAAAAGACCTGGATGAGCAAGGTTATGTGCAGGCAGGGGATGTACTTACCTATACGCTTACCGTCACCAATACAGGAAACCTCACCCTGGACAATGTCGTGGTTACGGACGAGCTGACGGGCACAACAGAAGATATAGGCACTTTGGCTCCCGGTCAAACTGTTGAAATCCCAGTCACCTATACCGTAACCCAAGCGGATGTGGATGCAGGTTCAGTAACTAATTCGGCCACTGTAACTGCCGAAGATCCGGACGGAAATCCGGTGGAAGATACCGATGATGTCACTATCAATGGTGGGCAGACCGGCTCAGTCAATATTCTAAAGACGGTGGACCAAAGTGGTTTTTATGAAGCAGGTGATGAGCTAGACTATACCATCACCGTGGTGAATACAGGCAACGTAAATATTAGCGATGCTACCGTAGTGGATCCGTTGACAGGCCTTACAGAGACCATTCCTTTAATGGAGCCTGGTCAAACATTCACATATACCACCACCTATACTGTCACCCAGGAAGATGTGGACAATGGTTCAGTGACCAATGTCGTCGATATTGACGGGGTAGATCCGGATGGCAATGAAGTTAAGGACTCCGATGATATCGTAATCAATGGAAATCAGAATCCAGATATCCTGGTTATTAAATCTGCCAACCCAGATGAGTTTACCCAAGCGGGAGATGAAATCACCTATAGCATCACCGTTACCAATACGGGAAATGTGACCTTGACCGATGTGGAGGTGACTGATCCACTAACGGGTTTTACTGATGTGATTCCTAGCTTAGCACCAGGGGAAACAGTGACCTTAACCACCACCTATACGGTTACCGCTGCCGATGTGGCCAATGGCTCCATCACCAATACCGCCAGTGCTTCAGGTACCTCGCCGGATGGTGATGATATTTCGGACAATGACAGCAACACCATATTTCCTGATGGGCAGAATAGGCCTTCAATCAGGATAGACAAAAATGTAAGTCCTCTGGGCTATAGTGCAGCAGGCGAAACACTCACTTACACCCTTAGAGTCACCAATACTGGAAATGTCGATCTGACCTCGATAGCAGTGACTGATCCATTGGCAGGGTTCAGCGAGCAGATCCCTTCCTTGAGTCCTGGTAGTTTTGAGGTATTCACCTTCCCTTATGAGGTGACTCAGGAAGATGTGGATTTGGGAGAAATATCCAATACCGCCACTGCCCAAACGGACAATCCGGTAACCTTGGCTGATAGTGATACCAAAATCATCTATGGTAGTCAAAGCCCAGATTTGAAAATAAGAAAAACCGTCGCTGAGTCAGGTTATAAAAATGTTGATGAAGTACTGAACTATACCATTTTTATAAGGAATGAGGGGAATGTAACCCTTTCTGATGTGCTCATCACGGATGATAGGATGGGAATAAGCCAGAGCTATGCCAGCCTTGCCCCTGATCAGCTGGAGCGAGTGGACTTTACCTATTCGGTGGTCCAGGAAGATCTGGATAGAGGCTATGTGGAGAATATCGCTGATGTGGTCGGCACAGCTCCCAAAGGCGAGGAAGTAAGCGACCTGGACACGGTTAGAATCTATGGAGCACAGAATCCTCAATTGGTATTTACAAAAACCGCCACGGAAACTTCCTTTTCTTCCGTGGATGAGGAAATACATTTTACGGTGACTGTTGCCAATGAAGGAAATACCTCCTTCTTTGATCTGGAAATTGTCGATCCGTTAATTGGGCTGAGCACGACCATTGACGTTCTTTCCCCAGGAGAAAGCGAATCTTTCCCGGCGACTTATAGTGTCACCCAGGAAGACCTGGATGCTGGCAATGTGACTAATAATGCTCAGGTGAGTGGCAGTGACTTTTATGATAATCCAGTTGTGGAAACAGACACGGCGGTGGTCCCTGCTCAGCAAAACCCTCAATTGACCGTCACTAAAACACAAGATATCGCCATTTTTGACCAAACGGGGCAGGAGATTAATTATGATATTACGGTAAGTAATTCCGGTAATATCACTATCAGCGATCTGACCGTCACTGATGCCACCGCCCTTTCTGGCCCTACTTATACGGGTGGAGATACCAATGAAAATGACATCATGGAGGTAGGCGAAATTTGGACCTATACTGCTTCCTATACCACCAATCAGGATGATTTGGATAATGGTGGATATACCAATACGGTCATCGCCACTGGAACTCCTGCCGGGGGTAACCTCAGGGATGGCAGAGCTAGTGTGACAGTACCTGCGGATCAGCAGCCCGAATGGGAGATCACCAAGGTGAGTACCACGGTTCCTAATACCTATGCAGCAGTCGGAGACCTTATGACTTTTGAGATTAGCCTGGCTAATACCGGCAATGTGGTGGTCAGAAATATCCAACTTTCCGATCCGGAAGCAGACAGTCCTGCAGCACTGATCAGCGGTGACCTGGACTCAGACGGCCAGTTGGATGCTGGAGAAACCTGGGTATATACCGCAAGTCATATTGCCACTCAGGCGGATATTGATGCGGGAAGTTATACGAATACTGTCACCGCTTCTGGTGAGCCTGCGGGAGGAACCTTAGAGGCGGTAGAGGATGAAGAAACCATTCCTGCTGACCTACAGCCTTCCTGGACGCTCACCAAAACCAGCACTACACAGCCTAATTCCTTCAATAAGCCTGATACGTACCTGAACTATGCCTTTGAACTGGAGAATACAGGGAATGTAAGTATTCGCGATGTGAGTGTGGAAGACCCGAATCTGCTGGAAGGCCCCACCTATAGAGGCGGTGATACCGATAAAGATGGGGTGCTGGATGTAGGAGAAATTTGGAATTATACCGGAAAATATAAGACGGTCCAAACAGATGTGGACAATGGAGAATTTCAAAATACCGCTACTGCAAATGGAACCGTCCAGGCTGGTGACTTAGCAGATGCCATAGGTCAGGAAACGGTACCGGCACTGATCCGACCTGAACTTACCCTATTGAAGTTTGTACAGCAAGCTGGATATATTAAGGTAGGGGATTTCTTAAACTATTCCATTTTTGTCACCAATACAGGAAATCAAACCATCAGTACCATTAGGGTTCAGGATCCTTTGACTGGAATGGATAGAACGATTGCCTCCCTGGCACCTGGGGAGACGACTACCTTTCATGAACTCTATAGGGTCACCCAAAATGACCTGGATGTGGGGACTATAGAAAACACGGCCACTGCAGATGGCTTTGATCCGGAAGGTAACCTTATCCATGTGGAAGACACGGAAATCATCAATGGTTCCCAATCACCCTCCATAAACCTAATCAAAAATGTAGCAGAAAATGGCTATATCTATGCTGGCGAGGAAGTCCACTACTCCTTATTTGTGCAGAATACAGGCAATATAACCTTATTCGATGTGCAGGTCACTGATCCTCTGATCAATCTTGATGTGACTGTAGATCAATTAGATCCGGGTGAAAGACATGATTTTGAAGACCCTTATACCATCACCCAAGCGGATGTGGATCGGGGTGAGCTAGCCAATACCGCCACCGTGGTAGCACTGGATATTAATGGTAATACGCTTACCGATTCTGATTCAGAGTTATTAATAGGCACACAATTGCCTGGAATACAGGCCACAAAATCTTCCTCCACCGCCAATTATGACGCAGTGGGCGAGGTGATCCAATATACTATTTCCGTGAAAAACACCGGCAATGTCACCCTTTCTGAGGTGCTGGTGACTGACCCTAATACGGTGATCACTGGAACGAACCCTATCCCGAGCATTGCTCCAAATGAAACGGTGACTGTCACCGCTGAGCATACAGTGGTGCAGGCAGACCTGGATGCTGGCAAATATATCAATCAGGCCAATGCCTCCGGAGATGATCCTTTTGGGAACCCCATCAGCGATAATACTAATAAGGTCACTGTGCCTGCTGTACAGAATCCTCAGCTTACCCTGACCAAATCCTCCAGTACGGAGAGCTATGATGAGGTTGGAGACATCATCAATTATACCATCGTGATGGCGAACACGGGTAATGTCACGCTTAGCAATATTACCTTGTCAGATCCCAAAGCAGACATCCAGGGCTCCACCAATATCGCAACGATGGCGCCTGGGGAGGAACTGAGCTTCACCGCTACACATACCGTCACGCAGGCCGATCTTGACGCCGGAGAATATAGGAATACCAGTTCGGCCACTGGCAAAGACACCAATAATAAATCAGTATCTGATAGTTCGAATGAGGTTATCGTGCCGGCCATTCAGACGCCAGATATGCAAGTGGTGAAATCCAGTACCAAGACCACCTACAGAAGCGTCGGCGAGGAAATCCCTTATACCATTACGGTCACCAATACCGGTAATGTCACCTTGACTGATATCGAAGTGAGCGATCCGAGGGCGGACATTTTGACTGGCAGTCCTATTACAAGATTATCACCAGGTGCATCGGCAGATATTACCGCCCGACATATCGTGGTGCAGGCGGATATTGATCAGGGGTACTATACCAATCAAGCTACCGCCAACGGCAAGGATCCACAAAACAATACCGTAGCGGAGGTTTCCAATGAGGTTACCCTTAATGCCATTCAGGAACCTTCCTTTATTATTGAGAAATCTACCAGCACCCCAACCTACGATGCGGTAGGTGATAATAGCCTATATCAAATCAAAGTCACCAATACTGGGAATGTCACACTTCATAATATTGTGGTGGCTGACCCTAATACGGACATTACCCAAGGCAACCCTATCAGCCTGCTAAGTCCTGGTGAAGTGGCCTATATCAGTGCACAGCACAGCATCAGTCAGGAAGACCTCGATGCAGGAAGCTATGCCAATACCGCCACCGCCACGGCTTTGGATGTGAGTGACAGCAGACTCGATGTCCAATCCAATGAGGTGATCGTATATGCTGTTCAGAATCCACTTATTGAGATTACGAAGACGGCTTCGCCTCAAAATTATGATACGGTAGGCGAGACGATTACTTATACGATCAAGGTATCAAACACAGGAAATGTCACCTTGAACACCATTACTGTCAATGATCCATTGACTGGTTTGTCCAGGTCCATCGCTAGTCTGAGCCCTGGTGATAGCCGTACTTATACTACCAGCATCACCATTGACCAGGAAGATCTGGATCAGGGACAAATAGATAATACTGCCAGCACACAAGGATTCGATCCTAATGGAGAAATGGTAGCGGACAGTGCGGATGAGCAGGTACTCGCTATTCAGGATCCTTCGATTTCTATCCTGAAAGAAGCGGATAAGTCTAAGGTTTTTGATAAGGGCGAAGTCATCACTTATACCTTTACCATCACCAATGATGGAAATCTAAGCCTGACAGATATCGAATTTACCGATGCCCTGACGGGCAATAATGAACAAATAGCTAGTTTGGCCCCAGGCCAACAGTTAGTGTATACTGGCACCTATACAGTGAGTCAGCAGGATATGGACAATGGAGAAATCCCAAATACTGCCGTGGTAAGTGCTAAAGATCCAAATGGCGATTTGCTAAATGATACCGATGATTACCTGGTACTCACTGATCAGATAGAAGCCATCCAGATTACCAAAGAAGGCGACCTATATACTTATGATGAGGTGGGGCAGGTAATCTCCTATACCATCGTGGTGAGTAATGTGGGGAATGTCACTTTATCTGAGGTGATGACTTCCGATGATCAATTGTCCTTCAACCGAAATATCGGCGTACTGAGTCCTGGTCAAAGCAAACTATATACCGTCCAATACATCATCACACAGGAGGATATAGACAATGGTTCATTTACCAATATTGCAGATGCGACGGGTCTAGCGCCGAATGGTGACACCATTAGTGATCAGGATACCTATACTGCCGATGCCCAGCAGGCAGGAAGTATTCTAGTGACCAAATCTGCAGTTCCTAGAATATTCGATAAAGCTGGTGATGAGGTAACCTATACTGTTACAGTGAAAAACACCGGTAATGTCACCCTAAGCAATGTGGTGGCAGTGGATCCATTGACCAATATGGAAGTGGAAGTGGGCACCATGGCCCCTGGGGAAGCCAAGACGAATAATACCATTTATACCATCACCCAAGAGAATGTCGATAGCCGATTTGTACTGAACACCGCTACCGCCACTGGCAATTTACCAGATGGAAGTACGGTCAGCGATACCGATCAAATACGGGTTTATAGTAATGGGGAGCCTGCCGTAGAGATTACCAAAACACCAAACAAAAACACTTATGCTGCCGCTGGAGAGCAAATAGAATATGTGTTGATGGTGGAGAATATAGGCAGCCTAACCTTGGAAAACTTAATAGTGAAAGACCCATTGACGGGTTTTGAGCAAACCATCGCTAGCCTGGCTCCTGCGGAGCAAGTGCTCTTGAACACCAGCTATACGGTAAGTCAGGAAGACATGGACCGAAGGGAAGTGAGCAACCGCGCCACGGTAGAAGGTACCGGCAGCAATGGCCAGGCGGTATCGGATGCAGATGATGCTCTGGTGGTGGCTTCCTGGGCAGCGAGCCTGGACCTTCAGAAGACTTCTGATCCTCTATTGATCGATTACGCTGGTCAGGAGATCGTTTATACCTTTGTGCTTACCAATAATGGAAATATTACTCTTCAGCAGGTGAAGCTCTCTGATACCCTGATAGGTGCTGAAGTGGAGGTAGGTACCATGGCGCCGGGAGATATACGTACTTTTACAGTTCCGTATAATGCCACGCAAGCGCAAATTGATTTTGGAAGAATTACCAATATTGCCACAGCGACAGCAGTGGCGCCAAATGGTGTTTCTGGATCCGTCCAGGATCGTGCTGTGGTACTGGTACGTCGATCAGGAGAGATCACTGTCACCAAAACCCCTGATGAAACTCATATCGACACTGCCGGAGATATGATCAACTATACCATTGCAGTAAGCAATTCTGGTAATGTGACCCTCACTGATGTCACCGTAACTGACCCTCTTACCGGTATGGCAGAGGACATTGCGACGATGGCTCCAGGAGACGAGATGATCTTCAGGACCAGCTATCAATCCAGCCAGGTAGATATAGATAATGGAGGAGTAAACAATACCGTCATTGCAATGGGCTTAACCCCTACATTGAGTTCAGTAAGCGATGAGGCGGAAGCTTTTGTTCCAGCTGATATCAATGGAGACCTTCAAATTATCAAAACCCCGAATATCGCTCAATTTGATGCGGTGGGAACCCTCATCCCTTATACCATTGTGGTAACCAATACAGGGAATGTCAGCTTGAGCTCAGTAGCAATCACCGATCCACTCACGGGAATGGATGAACTTGTGGAGCTTATGGAGCCGGGAGCGGAACTTACTTTTGCCACCAGCTACACCTCCCAGCAGAAGGACCTGGATGCGGAGGGAATAGAAAATATAGCTACTGCGCAAGGGCTCACCCCTAAAGGGCAAATTATAATAGATAGAGATACAGCACAGGTTCCAGCAGTACAGTTACCAGCGGTGCAACTGGTCAAGGAGGCTAATATAGCCACCTATACGCAGGTAGGGGAAGAAATCACCTATACGCTCACCGTCACCAATATTGGAAATGTAACGCTTAGTAATGGAAACCTGAATGATCCACTGATAGGGATGAACCTCAGTGGGGGAAGGATGTTGCCTGGCGATTCTCAAGCTTTCCAGGGACAATACACCATTCGACAAGCAGATCTTGATCGCGGCTATCTGGATAATCAAGCCACCGTGATTGGCTATTCTGATGCCGCGGAGGCTGCAAGAGACACAGCGATCCTGACCCTTCCAGGAAGGCAGGAACCAGCCATTAGCCTCGAGAAATCCAGCAATATTAATGAATTTGACGCTCCAGGGACGGTAATCAGATATACCCTGGTGGTGACCAATACAGGGAACTTAAGCCTGACTGAGGTGCTGGTAACCGATCCACTTACTGGATTAAACACCAGCATCCCGACTTTGGCGCCAGGAGAAAGTCAGGAATTCATCACCCGATATACCACTAGTCAGGCGGATCTGGACAATGGGCAGGTGATCAATGATGCCCATGCTAGCGGCTTGGATCCACAAGGAGAAACCTTGGTGGATAGTGCATCAGTTACAGTATATGGTATTCCTGATCCAGATGTATTGCTGACCAAGGAAGCTGATGTAAATAGTTATGATGAGGTAGGAGATGTCATCACCTATACCTTATATGCAGAGAACACTGGGAATGTCACCCTCCTAGAGGTCCACCTGGTGGATCCACTCACAGGGCTGGACAGAGCGGCAGATAATGTGGCCCCTGGCCAATCCGCAATTCTCACTACTCAATACACCATCACCCAAGCTGACCTAGATAGTGGAAGGGTGATCAATGCTGCCTTGGTGACTGGCATCAGTCCACAAGGAGTGGAAGTGGCCGATGAGGATGCCGTCACCGTCCCAGCTGTACAAAGTCCTTCCATCACCTTGGAGAAAACTGCCGACCTGGACTCTTATCGTCTGGTAGATGAGACCATCACCTATACCCTTACCGCCACCAATACCGGCAATGTCAGCTTGAATGAGGTGACCATACGTGATCCTCATAATGGTTTCCAGGAAAATATAGGACGCCTGGAACCAGGAGAAGCTATCACTGTCAACAGTACCTATAATGTTAGCCAGCAAGACTTGGATGATGGTGAGATCGTGAATAGGGCTAATGTGACGGGGATATCCGATTCGAAGCAGCAAGTAAGTGATGAAACCTCACTCAGCCTGCCAGCCGATCAGTATAGCGCCATCTCTATTCATAAGACGGCAAGTCCGAAAACCTATTCCGAGCTTGGCCAAATCATCACCTATACACTGGTGGTGACCAATGAAGGAAACGTCACCTTGACGAATGTGAATACGGTGGATCCACTGACTACTTTTGATGAGACTGTGGCGAGCCTCGCTCCGGACAGTACCAGCACTTATACTATAAGCTACGAAGTGACTCAGGCGGATCTGGATAATGGTGAGATCATCAATGATGCTACGACCAGCGGGCAAGCGCCGGATAATACCAGCGTATCCGACTCGGATCGTGCAATTGTAATTGCGCAGCAAGCTCCAAGTATCATTATCCATAAGACGGCAGATCCGAAAACGTACGATAGCCCTGGAGATATCATCAGCTATACCCTGGAGGTAATCAACGATGGTAATATCAGTTTGGAATCAGTACAGGTAGAGGATCCTTTGACAGGATTTGACCGGGAAATCGATAAACTCGCTCCGGGAGATAGCAGAACTTTTACCACGAGCTATTCGATCAAGCAAAGTGATATTGACCAAGGGGAAGTCATTAATACGGCGACTGCTCTGGGCTATACGCCTGGTGGGGTGATGGTAGAAGATGACGATACGGAGACGGTGAAAGCCCTGCAAGCGGGAGCGGTGGAGATCGATAAAACGGCCAGCCCACGTATTTTCGAAAATGCCGGGGAAGTGGTAGTTTATACCCTTACCGTTACCAATACTGGGAACTTAACCCTTAGCTCCGTGGTAGTAGAAGATGATAAGGTGGGATTTGCCGAGAATATAGCCTTGCTAGGTCCTGGTGAAAGCCGCACTTATACCATCAATTATACCCTTAGCCAGGCAGATATCGATGGGCTTATCCTCATCAATACCGCCACCGTGACCGCCGATACCCCGGATGGAGAGCAGGTATCGGATACCGATAAGGCGGTGGTAGGAGCCAGAGGAGAAGGTGCAATAGAAATTAAGAAAACAGCGAATCCTAAATTATATTCCAGCCCGGATGAAGTCATCGATTATACCCTGGAGATAGAGAATATAGGAAATGTCACCCTGTCCAATGTGCTGGTTACCGATCCTTTAACTGGATTGAATCAGAGCATTGGAGAAATGGAACCGGAGGAAATCGTAACTATTAATACCTCGATTACCATTAGTCAAGAGGATATTGATCGTGGATCTGTCAGCAATACCGCCTCAGTCACCGGCACCAGCCCGACCGACAAAGTGGTGGAAAGTGACGACTCGGCTCTGGTGAAAGCATTGCGCTCAGCCAGCATCAGCCTCGTGAAAACCGCCGATGTGCAGTTTTATGATGCTGCCGGAGATATCATTCCTTATACGCTAAGTCTGACCAATACCGGAAACGTAACCCTTACAGAGGTGGTACTCACTGATCCTCTGACCGGCTTTAGCACTCAGATTAATAGTTTTGCCCCAGGAGAGACTGCCACCTATTCCACTTCTTATACTATTAATCAGGAGGATATGGATATCGGTCTGGTGAGCAATACGGCGACAGTCCAGGGGATCAGCCCAGCAGGTCTGACGGTTTCCGATCAGGATGATGCCAAAGTCCGCGGACGACAGGCTTCTTCCATATCTATTGATAAGGTGGCCAGCCCTAGGGTATACTATGAGGTGGATGAGCAAATCAGTTATACCCTTACCATCAGCAATACCGGAAATACCACGCTCACCGATGTGCATCTCAGCGATCCATTGACGAGCCTCGAAGAAGACATCAGTAGTATGGCTCCCGGTGATACGCTTATTTTTAATACCACGTATCAGATTACCCAGGCAGATATAGATGCTGGTTCCGTGACCAATACCGCAGTGGTGGAAGGTACAGATCCTTCAGATATTATCATTAGCGATGAGGATGATGCTAAAGTCAATGCCGTGAGAATTGGAAGGGTGAAAATTGAGAAAAACCCTTTAACTGAAAGTTATAACCAAACCGGACAAGAGTTATCCTATGAGCTGATCGTCACCAATACCGGAAATGTGACGCTGGTTCGACTGACGGTGACTGACCCACTGACGGGCATGAATGAGTCCATAATCCGACTAAGCCCAGGGGAAAGTAGAACCTATAATACCGCCTATACGGTGGATCAGAATGACCTTGATTTTGGACAGGTGGATAACACCGCTACGGTGTCTGGTGTATCTCCTTCGGGCAGGTTGGTGGAGGATGTTGATTCGGCTATCGTCCCTGCGGTCCAAGAGGGAGCTATCTCTATCAGCAAAACACCTTCGGTAAGCAGTTTTGAAAATGTAGGGGATCAAATTGATTATACCTTAGAGATCACCAATACAGGAAATGTGACTTTACTGGGAGTAAGGGTGAGCGATCCGCTGACCGGCTTAGACCAAGCCATCGGTAATCTGGATCCGGCGGAGAGCGTCAGCTTATCCACGGAGTACCTCATCACCCAAGCGGATATTGACCAGGGATCTGTGAGCAATACGGCAACGACTAGCGGTAGGACTCCGCTGAATATCCAGGTTTCTGATGAGGCTACTGCCGAGGTGGATGCCATTCAAAACCCGACGATTGTCTTGGTGAAATCGGCCAACAAAACGGAAGTTTCTACGCTTGGTGAACTAATTACCTATGAACTTACGGTGAGCAATCCTGGGAATGTCACCTTATATGATCTGACTTTACTGGATTCCATGACGGACTATAAGGAAACTGCGCCAATGATTGTTCCGGGAAGATCAGGGACCGTCCAGACTTCCTATGCTGTGACTCAGGCAGATCTTGATGCCGGTTTTGTCCAAAATACCGCCAGTGTGGTGGCATATAGTCCTGAGGAAATAGAAGTAAGTGCTGAGGATATGGTGCTGATCAATGTGGTTCAGTCTCCTTCCATTAGCATAAGCAAGTCAGCCGATAAGGACACTGTATATCGAGCCGGTGAGACCGTGGTATATAGCTTGACGGTGAGGAATACGGGGAATGTCAGCCTCGATCAGGTTCAGATTAGAGATCCTCTTACTGGCCTGGACAGGACCATTGGCACACTGATTCCGGGCCAAAACAGGGCGGTGGAAAGCAGCTATCAGGTGCAGGTTGCGGATATTGATCGAGGATATATTGACAATACTGCTACCGTTCAGGGATATAGCCCGGCAGAATTGCTCGTGGAAGATGAAGATAGCTATCAGGTGATTGCCATTCAGCAGCCTATGATACTTCTGGAAAAAATCGCAAGCCCTGATAAGTACAGTACGGTGGGACAGGTGATCAGCTATACCCTGACCTCTACCAATACCGGAAATACAAGCTTGAGTTCGGTCATCCTTAGGGATCCTCTCACAGGCCTCAACCACAGTATTGGTGATCTGGCGGTGGGCGAATCCATGGAGCTGCAGAGTACTTACTCCATCGTGCAGGCGGATCTGGATGCAGGGTCTGTAATTAATATTGCCACGGTAAGTGGCCAAAGTCCTAATGGCATAGAAGTCAGCAGCCAGGATTCTGCCAGAGTAAGGGCGACCCAGCTGCCAGCGATCTTACTCGAGAAGTCAGCTGATAAGCAAATGGTATCAGCGCCTGGGGAGCTAATCACTTATACCCTGACTGCTACCAATATGGGTAATGTGCTCCTGACGGCTGTGACCATCCTTGATCCTATGACCGGGACGGAGCAGCTGATAGGTGACTTGATTCCTGGACAGTCCAGCTCCATTACCGCAGAATATACCGTAACTGCTGAGGATATAGCGGCTCAGGTGGATATCGTCAATATCGCCAGTGTAAGTGGTACAGGCATCAATGGCCAAATAGTGGAAGACTCAGATCGTGCAGCGGTAGAAGTGGTCTGCGAAGGCAATACCTTCATCGCCGGCCAGGTGATCGACACCGACACCAATACAGGCTTGGCAAATGTTCCTGTGGTATTGATACCAGTAGGTGCTGACCGTGGTGAAGGATTGATAGCGATCACCGATGAGGAGGGAACCTACCAGTTTGAGGGAATAGCCATAGGCGCTTATACCTTGACGGTATTTGACAGAAACCTCAATAAGGTCGATGAGCTCTATCCAGTCAATGAGAGATCGGTTAATGTAAATGTCGCCGATTGCCAATACATCCTTCAGGATTTCGCCTATGCCGCCACCGGCGTACCGGTAATTCATGGCTATGCATGGTATGATCAGAATGCCGATGAGACCCAGAATGAATGGTATGATGCCAATAATGATGGCCAAGTCACCCTCAATACCCTGGTGCCTGGTGCGCTATTGGATATTAATAATTGGGAGTGGTTTGACTTCAATGGGGACGGCAGCTATGAAGGCCCTACCAATGAAGGGGAACTAAATAAGGGTGGTTTTGGAAATTCCACAGGCTTGAATATAGAGATCGAAGGACCCAATGGTTATTTCCGTAAGGAGAAAATAAATGAATATGGATTCTGGCAACATCAACTGACGCAGTCTGATCCGTTTGGAGAATATACCATTACGCTGAGGCCTGATAGTACCTTTGCCGAAAATGGCATCGGTCTAGCGGCCACCAGACAGGTGAAGGTGATTCCAAATAGCAATGGAAGGACGGCTGCTTTACAGGAGAATCTGCTTTGTGAATTTACCACACCGCAGACCCTGGTGCAGATGATCAGTCCTGGTGATGTCCCTGATTTTGATTATGGATTAAGTTGCCGCCTAGTGGAAGAGGAGATTATTGCCAATGATGATGCCTTCGGTGAATTCTTCCTGAGCTATGATGGTGTGATGGGCAATGTGCTCACCAATGATCTATTCGATGGGGAGGAGGCTCAGCCAGCGGAGGTGACGATTGTCATCACAGATGATGCCGGATTGCTAGGCCTCAATGTCGCTAATAATGGTGACCTCAGTCTGCTACCTGGAGTGAATGCACCAGGTGAATATCAGCTGAGCTACCGTCTGGAGGAAACTGGTGATGAGGAGAATTTTGACACGGCGATCATCACCTTTACCTTGGTAAATGACGAGGTGGATTTGGCCATTACCAAGACTTCTTTTGGACTGGAGATCTTCGAAGGTGACCAGTTTGAATATGAGCTGGTCGTGACCAATGTCCATGATACCGACGGCACCAATGTATTTGTCAGCGATATACTTCCTGACGAACTGAGGTACCTGGGCTCTGTCATCAGCACCAATAATGATGATATTCTGGTCAATACTAATATAAGTGGACAGGAGATCATCTGGGCGATGCCTTTACTTCCGGTAGGAGGAGAGGTAAGGATTACGGTCAGCGTGGAGGCCGGTGCACCTTCCACCCTCATCAACACCGCAACGGTGGAGGCGATGGAAACGGATATTCAGCCGGAAGATAATACCGCCACAGACATCAACCAGATCAATCCATTCCGAATCCCGAATGTCATCACGCCAAATGGGGACGGAGACAATGACACCTTTGAGGTGCTCGGCCTAGGGAAATATGCAGGTAATAAGATAACGATCTTCAATCGATATGGTGACCATGTACTAGAGCAGGAAAATTATCAGAATGATTGGAATGCTCCAGGGCAGGTCGCCGGCACCTATTTCTATATTCTCCTTTGCTATGATGAGCAAGGAAATGAAACGGAGTTTAAAGGTTGGATTCAAGTGATTAAAAAGTAAAAGATGAGATCAATTTATAATAAAATAATTTTGGCAGCAGCTCTCCTATTTTGTGGAGGGCTGTCCGCTGCCTTTTCGCAACAGCTGCCACAGTTTAGTCAATACATGTTCAATGGCCTGCACATCAATCCTGGCTATGCTGGATACAAGGGAGAATCGTATATCCAATCCACCTATCGTAGCCAGTGGGTGAACTTTCCCGGTGCCCCAAAAACCTTTACCGTGACGGGGGATTTTAGTGCTAATGAAGGACGCATGGGTTTCGGCTTTGCAGTAATGAGTGACCAGCTTGGCCCCACCGTGACCAATGGTTTATTAGTCAATTATGCCTATAGGATACAGACGGGCAACGAATCCTTTTTGGGGCTGGGCCTCAGCGGAGGAGTCTCCGAATATGTAATCGATGGCTCCATGCTGGATCCCAATGACTATCCGGACTCGGAACTGCCGCAAGGAAGGGTAAATTTATTTACTCCCAACTTAAATGGTGGTCTGTTCTTTAATACGCCGAGATTTTATGCTGGATTAAGCATGTATAATTTGATTGGCAAAAACTCCCTCGAGCGGGAAGATATTGCGCTAGCCTATCATGATTTTCATTACTATCTGACAGCGGGTGCCCTGATCCCTCTGAGCCAAAATGTCCAAATCAAACCTTCTTTCCTGGTAAAAGAGACCAAAGGCGCGCCCACGAATTATGACCTGAATGCGATGTTTCTCTTCTACCAAAGCTTCTGGATCGGCAGTTCTTACCGCTCCAATGTGAAATGGGGAAATGACAACCTTCCCGAGAATCTTAGCAATCGAAATTCCATCGCCATACTTTTGGAATTCTTTGCCTTCAATAATCTTAGAATTGGCTATGCCTATGATAATAATCTGAATGTACTGAATACCTATAAAAACAATTCCCATGAGCTATCCATCGGCTATTACCTGGTCACTAAGAATCGAAGACTTAGCAATCAACGCTGGTTTTGACCCTAGCGGATAAGGATGATTTATGACGCTTTTAGATTTTATCACGGGGGAAAGCTATATACCAAAGGATTTCCCCCTTTAGTTTTTTTATAAATATTAATCTTCCACTAGCTACCTTATAAATTAAGGTAAACTACCTCAAATTGCTCTTTGCTGATGATAGCTAAAGTATCCTGGAAGTGGCCAAACCACCTACAGATTTACCAGTGCAGGCAATAGTGGTTTAGTAAATAGTATATTATAAGATTCAAAGAATGAGGCTTGGATGGCTAATTCCAACGATCATTCCCCGGATTCCCTGATCAATACGCTAAGTAGAAATGCCTACGAGAAAAAATGAATAGCCTAAACTATCACCTTACCCTTGATATAAATACCCTTAACCGGAAATTGGCAATTGACTTTGATTATTTTAAGTATAATTTTTCCATTCGGCATTTTGATGACAGCAGGTATTATAGACTGGCCATCATTTATAATTTCGGTAAAAAATCAACTATGAATAGCCGGGAAGATGAAAACCAGGAGGAACAAAACGCTACCGATTAATGGGGGTGATTTACGTAAGAAACTGATTGTCAAAGTAATACAATGGCGCTAAGTCTAGCTAGGAGGAACTGGGTATTCTTAATAGGGGTTTGGACTAAAAGCAAAGCCTTTTATTTGAAATAGCAACGGAGCTATCGAGACCAGTTGGTGTTTCTGATTATTCAGCATGCGAATAATATAGATATAGGGAAGGGCTATAGAAAAGGCCAGGCTTTCAAAGCTTGTATTTTGAGCTATGGGAAAGGAAGGAGTGAAGGTCAATTGAAACTCTGAATTTTCATAAACGGATTAAGTTTTTTGGCCTTGGGGATAATTAAAAGGCCTTATTGTTTGATAAGAGAACATAAATTCTTAAATTTTACATAGTTATTTACTTTTTAGACTAAGCCAACTGTCGTTAAAATTCACTTCTGGAGATTTTTATTATGCGACGTTTTATAGGCCTATTTATTATAGGTATTGTGTTGGTTATGCTCTTGGTGTTTTTCACCAATCCTGACTTACTGTCCAAAATATGGTTATACCTCATCGGCTTTGTGGGATATATTATCACCCTGGGTCAAAAGGGCTTTAGCGCGGTCAAAAAGATGTTTGAGCGCTCACCAAAGCCTATAGAGAGCATCATCAGCCCCTCACCAAAAGCAGATGAACCAGCCAATTTTGAAATCGACCATCTCCAGAGCAGAATACGCAAACTTGAAAGCGACTTAGCCTTAGCTCAGCAGGGCACTGTGGCGGAGAAAACTGCCACCATTTCACTTCTTAGGTATTATGATGATGGGGAGACCACGCTTGGACTGATGTTTATGAGGACAAAATTCTTCTGTTATACGCTCGAGGATACGCACAGGGAGCTGAAAGTAAAACATCAAACTCGCATTCCAGCTGGTCAATATGCTATCAATTTCAATAAGAATATTACGCCTATGACCCAAAAGTACAGGGATAAGAATTCCTGGTTTGACTTTCACTTACAATTGCAGGACGTACCGGAATTTGAGGGGATCTATATCCATATAGGTAATAATCATGAGCATACCAGTGGATGTATCTTAATCGCCGATGGGGTAAGTGCAGGAATGCCGCGCTCCATTCTCTCCTCCAGCAAGACTTATGAGCAGTTTTATAAGAAAATCAGTAGCCTTCTTCATACGCATGAAAATGTTTCAATAGCCATTTACAATGAAGATTGGTTTGGCAAATCCCCCATTAGATCATGATAAAACGACTTTTTACCCGATACAAAAAGCTGATCCTGCAGCTAGGCAGCATTATTATAGGCCTGATCATAGTTCTCGCCATCTTAGGGTTTTCTCTGAAAAGTGGGGGAGAGCTTTATTATGGTATGGCCCTGCTAATTGCCTTGGCGATGGGCTATGCCGTGTCTATTCGCCATCTGAGGTCAGAGGCGGATCGGCGAAGGATCTATAGGAATAAGTACCATGATGTGTTTTTTAAAGGCACCGTAATTTTTGCAGTCTTGCTAAGTCTGATGGGGATTGGATATGGGGTGTTGTCCTATTTCGAAGGAGGAAATCCCTACCGTATTGTGGGGCTGATGGTGACGGTGGTATGGGTATCGGTCTTTATGATCTATTTTGTATGGGCGGTATATTTTTATAATATCAACTATGGCATCACCGATGAGGAGTGGGCCAAAATAGAAAAGGGGAAGGAAATGCAGCAGTATGGCATGCAAAATGCCTCTACAGGCCAGGAAGAACCACTATTTAACCCTTACCGCAGCCAGACATTTGGCCTTCCTCCAGGGACTGTAAGAGGCATGATCGCATTTACCCTTTTGGTGGGAGGCATTTCCCTCTTGATAAGTAGCTATGGTATGGACTATGTGTCTAATGCGGAAATGGCACTGCGCACTCAGCAATTTGAGTTTTTTGAAACGGCATTTTTGATGATGATAGCCTTTTATTTTGGGGATCGCTCCCTGAAATACCTGCGGGATCGCTGGACAGTAGAAAATAAAACCAAGGAAAGAGGTCCTGACCCAGGTCCAGATCCTGCCAACTTTAACCGCGCAGACTCCGCACCTTCCCCCATAGAGGAGCAGGGTGATTTCCCAAATACAGATCCTGTTGCTATGGACGATTTGGAATTTCTGGAAGAAGATTTGGCCTTTAGAATGATCAATGATATTCCTAGTCCACCAAATATCAGTTCCCTAAAGAAAGGGCTGATCACAGCGCCAATGATAGACACCTCCTCCATAGGAAAGGTGCCTACCTCGGCCTTCGTACAGATCAGAGATAATGCAAATGATAAGGTGCTCATCGATGAGGAGATAATGGAGGCCTTAGATGAATTGAGGAATAATAAGGGAATAGACCTCTCTTTGGCCGTGGTCAAGGCCCTTATTAGTGTGGAATCCTCTGGCAGAGGCCATTTGCCGGATGGAAGAGCCAAAATACTCTTCGAGGGACATAAATTCTGGTACTGGATGAGCAAGGTGGGGAAATCCACCGAGGAGCTGGAGGATCTCCAAAAGCAGCATCCTACGATTATCTATCCCAAATGGACCACCTCACACTATAAAATGGGAGCAGATGAATACCAGAGACTGAATAAAGCTAAGGAAATTGCCGAGGGAATCAGTAACAGCGCTCCTATCTATGCCTCATCCTGGGGATTATTCCAGATTTTGGGCGAAAATATCACCCATAATATTCAATCTAGGCATTATAAGGATGCAGAGGACTTTGAGGCTAAGCAGCATGAGGCGGAATATTACCATTTCTTAGATTTCATGGCTTTCATCCAACATAAAAAGGTCAAAGATAAAGCCCTAATTCATTATATCTCCGAGGAGAATCAGGGGCAGTATGACTGGGCATCTTTTGCCTATGGCTATAATGGTAGAGGCTATAAAGTGAGCCAATATGATATTAGGCTGGCCAAAGCTTATCAAAGTTTTAAGGCTAAACTGAAATGATGATGTATAGACCGCTACTCAGATATTGCATTTTCGTTGTATTAGCGCTGCTAATGACTTTATCCTGCAAAAAGGACGAGAGGGCCATGGTAGTGGGCAAAATTAAGGAGGCCTCTGACCTGGCCACCACAGAATTTGTGATCGACAAGGTGGTATTTGGAAGTAAGTCCAAGAAAATATTCTTTGTGGATATAAGCCAGACCCAATTTATGGCTTATTCTAAAGTGTATGTAAAGACGGGAATCGACCTGAGCAAAATCCAACCTGAGGATATAGAGGTGGAAGGGGAGAAGATTATCCTTGTTCTTCCGGCCATCGAAGTGGTAAATTTCTCGTATCCAGCGCCAGATTTTGTGGTGGATTCGGTCATTACTGATACCAAGGCATTTCTAAATAAACTTTCCTTAAGGGATCAAGAGCGCTTTTTCCAGGAAGCTGAGCTGGACGTTCGTAGCAATTTACAGTATATGGGTCTGGTAAAGACCTCCCAGCAGCACACCCGGCAGTTATTTGAAGTGCTGCTGAGTGCACTTGGCTATAAGGAAATCTATATCAGTTATAAATCAAATGAGCTGCTGCTGCCACAGGTAAATTTACTGGACGCTGAAGATATGAGGATCTTAGAATGATAAACGCTGTACTCAAATATTGGAAGATTATAGTCGATGTTCTGCTGGTAATGGTGCTGGTGGGCTTGGTTTTTTGGTGGAATCCCTGGAAGATTTTTGGCGGGGGATTAAAATTGGAGGATACGGGGAATTTGCTCACGGAGATACATAAAATTGGCGAATTGGTGACTGCCGAATACTATGGGGAAGTGGTCAGCTCCATCGAAGAAGCTCGCTTACGGCCGATCGATGAGGGCTGGCTGATGGATCAGGCAGATAGCTTGTACATGGCCTTGGACCTTTCTATTGATAACCTTAGGGACTTCCAGGAACTTCCTGAGGAGGTCCGCGTGCAGGAATATCAATTGCAATCAAAAATCCCTAATTGGAGGTCTATTATAAAATATAAGGTCCGCAAAAATAATATTAGCAGAAAACTCGATTATCTAGGGTCTATGCCCCTCATGGAGTCCCACCCAATGTTTACTGAGTTATTGATCTTATTATATAACAAAACCTTCAGAGAGAATAACACCGGATTGAAAAACGGGGAAAAAGAAGCGCTATTTTTGGAGTTTTATGAGAAGGATGTGCCACAGTGGACCGTTCAGGATGGTCAATCATTGGTAAAGCAACTTTCCAATCGGGAGCGTGAAACCTGGACCAAGAGTGAAGCCAAAAAGAAACTTACCATGATTGGCAGAGGATGGGTAAAGGCTGGATTTGACTTTTCCGATTTGGATGAGGAATCTATTATTTGGAACAAAGAACGTAGTGTAATCCATATAATGGGCGCTTATCCAAAAATCCTTAATACGGATATCAACCCCTGGTTTATTCCCGAAAAGGGGATTCCTGGTTTTCAGATTTTGGAAGAAAAGGGAAAGGTGGAATTTAAAGACGCTCAATTAGTTAAATCTTATTGCCTGGATAAGCTGACGCTGCAAGCCCACCGTGCTGCATTGCTTCAAAATGCGCAAGCTCAAGGGGAACTGGCTTTAAAGAACCTATTTTCTATTCTTACTAATACCGAGATCAAACAGGTGTTTTTTCACCATAATCCCTTCTTCGATTATGTAAAAGAGGCTCAAAAAGATGAACATATAACCTATAATGAGGCCTTCCTTCTGGATTCCTTAATGGTCATGGAGGCAACTCTAATTGACTCCCTCAATCGGACGGTCAAAAATCAATCGATCAATCAATCCTTGGCGAAAGAGAAAGCCCTAATCCTGCGGGAAATCCTGACCGAATTAAGGCGATATCCATACGATATGGATGGAGAATCATTCACGATGCTTTCATTAACCGGCAGTCAAATCCTGAAGGATAGCCTGCTTAGCGAAGAGGAAACTCTGCTTTTAAGTTCGATCAGAGAAAATTTCTCCAAGCCAGGAAGTTCTAAAGCAAAAGCTATGAAAAGGCTGAATTCCTCCTATGCCTATTGGTATATGGATTCCATGGTTTTTGCGAAGGAATACAATGACTTCATCCGAAAACTCTCCCATAAAAAGCCCAATATAGAAGCCTTGAATATCAAATACTGCATGCTAGAGGAGGATTTTAATATGGCGGAGATATTTAACCTGGAGAAAGTAGTAGGATATAATCTTCTGGAAGGAGAAGATGTGGTGGAGTTATTAATTCAAAATGCCACTGCGGAGGCCGAATTTTGGAAAGATTTGCTGTTTCCTTTTTACTCTTCCTCGCCTCCATCGGAGAATGTTTTGGTCATCACGAAGGAGGTGGATCCCGAGTCCAACAATCCAAAAGCGAATGTCTATTGGCATATCCATAACGCTCAAATGGATACGGTATATCATCTAACCAGCAAGATCAATGAAATCCTTGATCCCCAGTTTTTAACTGTTTTGAGCCAGGAGGCCTCACTATTAATAGATCAGGGCCAATGGCTGAGTACTTCATTGAGCAATAATCCTTTAAATCCTACTGACACCTTGACTTCTGGTCAAGGCGAAGAGTTGGTTGATTATATGGTGAGTGTGCATCATGAGGAAATTGCCTTTGCAGATAGAAATATCTTCGAGAAAGCATCGGACTGGTTGGCTTCCAGGTCCAAAGATAAAGGGAGTCAACAGGTCGTTTTGGGTCCAAAAGGGGTATCCTTAAAAGCCGAAGGTAACTGAGGTTTACACCTGAAAAATTATCGTTTGGAAGAATCACTATTTATTGATTCCTTATTATTTTTAGGGAAATAAAAATCCCAATTATGAAAGAGTCCGCTTTTATTAAAGAGTGTTTTTATCGGATAAGTGTAAAAGCCCTGATCAAAAATGAAACAGGAAAAGTCTTATTGATTCAGGAGGATAATGGATTGTGGGATCTGCCTGGAGGAGGATTGGATCATGGGGAATCCGTCAAAGAGGGATTGGTCCGTGAGGTGAGAGAGGAAATGGGCCTTCAGCTAAGCTTGAAAAATGAGGTACCCCGCTATTTCTTTACCTGCAACAATCCAAAAGGGGAGCCCATCGCCAATATTATTTACGATGCGTATTTAGAAAGTTTTGATTTTGTGGCTTCCGGGGAATGTATGGCATTGGGATTTTTTGATTTTGACGAAGTCAATAACATACAAACTTATGAGAATGTGAGTATCCTAATGAATCTGATCTATCCTGTGGGCGGAAGCTAATTTAAAGCTCTATTGGGTTTGACTTTAAGTCAGTGTTTTTAATCTCACTATTTCGATATTAAAAAGCCAGCCTATCCTAAGCAGGAAATGGCTGGCTTATACCAATTACGGATAAGGACTTCATTGGAATTAATTCATTTCACTGGTATCCCAAAAATCCAGTCCCCAGTCCACAGTCCATCTAAGAATCTACGAACCGAAATAAACAAGTAGGGACAGTAGCGGCTTCTCATAAAACTCTTACGATATGGTAGTTAAGATCAAAATAGTACTTCCTAACAAGACCATAGACTGGGTGAAAGTCCAGGCTCTTTTGTTGAGCAGTCTACTGCATGGATAATCCTATTTATTATTGATATGAGTGGATGAGGTGGAATATTTTTAATTGGACAATTTGATTCTTAAGGCTGCATTGAAACCTACTAGCAGTTCGTCGTCCCAGTCAAAGGATTCTCTATGGAAGTAAAATTGAGGATCAAGGAATTGCTCTCCACTTTCTATCCTAGTCCAGGTGGCGGAAGGTCCAGCGACAAGTTGGAAACGCCTACCTATATTAACACCAAAGTTAAAATTGAACCTGACCAGGTAATTTTCGCTTTTAAGTTGATGCAGGTAGTAGGCCTCTGGATTTACGAAAAATATTGGGCCTACCGCGATATTACTTCCGAAACCTGCCCCAAGGGCCCAGGAATCCTGAAAATCTGGATTATAGGCTGCGTTTAAAGTGGTGTATAGGGCTGGAATACCTATTTTCGCCGCTAGGTTATAGGTAAATAACTCAGTATATCCCATTTCGATTGCCTGATAACCTCCATGGCGGATGATCGATAAGAAGCCGATAGGAACCCCACTATCATCTAAGGAATCCGCATAATTAAGGAAACCCAGCTGAATGGTACTTAGCTTACCCGTGCTATTCACAAATCCTATCTGGGCTCCAGTGACTTCCTCCGGACTGGTATTGACAAAACCTATTTGGGCCCCATCCAGTTTTTTGGCGGAGGTATTGATAAACCCTACCTGGAGGCCATTGCTTTCCTTTACCGCCGTATTTATAAAACCCAGCTGGCTGCCTCTGAGGGATTCTGCCGTGGTATTAATAAATCCCGTTTGTAGCCCGGTAACATTTCCCACTACGGTGTTTACAAAGCCGGCTTGCAGGCCATTCAAATCCCCTCCGCTAGTATTTAAAAATCCCAACTGTGCACCCAAAAAGTCCTGACGGTTCATATTGATCAGGCCGATTTGTGCACCTTTATGGGATCCTATACCATGATTAATCAATCCAATAAGAGGGTAGTCAAAACCCTCAGGCGCTTGATTATAGAGAACCGTGTACAGTGGAATCGAATCGTTTTGTGAGAATGCTTGCTGACTATAGGTCAGAATTAAAGCCGCGGCCAATATTAATATCTTCTTCATTTGTGGTAATAATTTGTTGTTCTTATTACCAAGACACCTTTCTTAACCATTACCCTTATTTCCATGGCAATAAAGTATAGATATATCCAAAAATCTAAAAAACTCCACGATGGTTTACCCTTAAAAACTAGCTGAATTATCCATGAAGGGCAATTTTAAACTTATCAAAAGGACTCTGAGAAATAATGCTTGTATGACTGAGAAAGTATTCACAGCTGTCAGAAAGCGATCTATTGACCTAAAAAATATACGAAAGACCGGTGGACCAGCCTATATACCAAGCCTTAATGGATCTATCATCAGAGAAATCCTCAATCACCCATCCTGGAATATGAGTTTCGCTGAGATCCTGGCGTGAAATGAAATTAAGGGATGGCCCCACAAATAGCTTAAAATGTGGCTTGGGTTTCAATCCAGGAATTATTTTAAGAGAGCCCGTATTCAGGGTGCTAGTCACCGGCCCCAGACTAGTGCGGGACATCAGTTCTGTATCGAGAGAAAATAGACGGGAATTGGATAGGTGGAGCCCTAAGCCCACGTCCAGGGCATAATTATAGGTTCTGTCCTCCAATGCATAAGCGATTCCCAAGAGGCCGTAGCTGAAAGTCCCCCCAGTCCTCAGCGTCATGGAAAGGTAGTCCAGTTCGTCATAAGCGAAACTAAGACTTTTTTCTCCTGACCTTATAATATTCACGAGCCCGATGGGGTAGGCGCTGGAATCGGCAATATTGATTAGGCCTAATTGCATATCAGTGGAAATCTCCGCTTTATTTAGAATACCCGCTACTTGGACATTGGATAGACCCTCGGCTTGGTTAAACAGGCCAGCGACTTGTAAGCCTTTTGCCTGTTTGGATTTATTATATAATCCTGCCACCTGCATGCCATGGAAATCCCCGGTAATATTAAAGGCGCCGGCTGCCTGAAACCCATCGACAGCGCCCAATACTCGATTGGATATACCAGCGATTTGGATGCCCTCTACATTTCCTCCCACCAAATTAAAGATTCCTGCGACTTGAAAATATTTGGTGTTTTGGCGGTTAATATTAAATATACCACCGATTTCCATTCCGCTGGTGCCTGCCGTATATCCGCCTATAATATTCAGCGAGGCATGGTTTACGACCTGCCCGTTCATCAAACCATGGGTGCCTACTCGTGGGAGTAAGGAAACCTGAGCAGGCATTTCAGTGATGAAATCTCCTATATTCAGCGATTGCATTCGCTGCTTGAAGCCAATCATCATCTGGCCAAAGAAGGTACTTTGGAGTGCCTCATCATTATTGCTCTCCGTAGAGTAGCGGAAAGGTGTACTTTTCCTGTCGGCCTGAATATCCACTGGCGGAAGTAGCATAAAAGTGGTGTCGCGATAATTTTCCTTGCTAATAGTGAGGAGTATGGACTCATTAGGATTTTTGACTTTTAGCTCAAAATAACCCCGCTTATCGGTCAGGGAGGACTGCAAGGTGCTGCGGTCATATACACTGGCATAGGCTATCAGATTGTCACTCCGGAGGTCTTTGATCTTTCCGGTGATCAGCCAGCTTTTGCCTTCTTTAATCTCTTCATTTTCATCCAAGAATAGACGATTGGGAGCATATCTGATAATAATATAGCCTGGAGTCTCCACAAATTCATAATCATTACCCAATAGCCCTAACATAAAATGCCGCACGGAGCCCTTAAATCTTGCTACCGATACCAGGCTGTCCACGGGGATAATATTGCTATTGTAGGAAAAATAAAATCCTTGATCCCTCTCCACCGTTTTTAACACCTCCTGGATGCTTACCGACTCCATGGATTTCACAGAAAGTGACTGATCCAATGCATTCTGAGCCTTAAGCTGTGGACTATAATAGGCGAAAAGTGCAAAAAATAATGAGATCCTGAACAGGGAAAGGCTTTTCATACGATGTCTAAACCATTATTTGATAATGATCCTATTGGGCTCTCGGATGATATTCAGACCAAAAGTAGCCTGCAATACCTGAAGATTGCTTTCTAAAGAATCATTTTTGAAGGTCGTTGTCAATGGTAAATTACGTAAATCTTCTTTTAGGATTATAATATTTGCCGAATAAGCCTCATTTAAAATTTCCACCACTCTCCATAATGGGGTCTGCTGAGCTTGGAAATAGTCGCCTACATAATAGTTATATAGATTATCATCTATTGTGCTGAGTGCGACATTGGGATTATTACTAGAAAGCAGGATTTTTTCGCCTGGCTTTAACAAGGTGGTTTTATCCATCCATTCCACTTCCACACTTCCTTCGGTAAGGATCACCTCGATCTTGTCCTCACTTTTCTTAATATTAAAGGAGGTTCCTAAAACCTTTACAGAAGCATCGCCCACTTTTACTATAAAGGGCTTTTCTTTGTTTTTGGCAACTTTAAAATAGGCTTCTCCTTCCTGAAGTTCGGCATGACGGCTCTGAGACAGGAAGTTTTGTTTGAACGTCAGTTGACTATTTCTATTCGCGGTGATGATGCTCCCATCAAAGAGCTCTTCCGTATGAGTTTCCTGACCGCTGGAAACCTGTATATTACTAATTAGAAAATTGTCGGGTTCCATAAAACTGGAATATAGTATGCCTGCGGCAATGAAGAATACCATAAATACAGCGGCTATTTGAATCCAGGAATTTAGAAATCGCTGTTTTCCCTTCCGAGACGTTTGCTGATCTCTAAGCTGCTGAAATTTTTCCCACGCATCATCCACTTCTATTTTATAAGAAGGCTGTATGCGTTGACTTTTTTGCCATATCCATTCGATTTGATCATAAAACTCCCGATTCGAGGGATGATCATTGATCCATCGTTCTATTTCTTCCCGCTCCTGAGCACTGGTTTCCTTGATAATATTCTTAATTAATTTGCTCTCATCCATATTTCCAACCATTCTAAACACATAATAATTACTAGGGGTAGAAAATCCGCCAACTCACTTCTCAAATGCCTCAATGCTTTACCCATATGGGTCTCCACCGTTTTGACAGATATCCCCATACGATCTGCGATCTCCTGATATTTCAGGGATTCATATCGGCTGAGAAGAAAAACCTTACGGCATTTTTCGGGTAATTTTGCTAAGGCTTTTTTCAGCTGCTCCATAAGCTCTTCGTCATGACCAGGGTCTTCACCCATTCCATGCCTCTGGATTTCATACTGCTGATATTGCTGATGTTTCATCTTTACCTTTTCATGCCTAATATGATTCATGCAGTCACGATAAACCATCTGATAGAGATAAGCCTTTAGCGAAATGCTGATGGTGATTTGCTCCCGTTTCTCCCATAATTTTAAGAATACTCCTTGCACCACTTCCTCAGCCTCCTCCTCTTGCTTCAATAACATGCAGGCATACGCATACAAGGGCTGAAAATAGTCCCTGAAACTTTGCTCAAATAGTAAGTCGTCGATATAGGTCTGACTTTCCTGCTGTATTATTTCCACTGTCTATGGATTATCGTATTCTTTTACCCTTATTTTTGGTTCAATATCGAAATTTTTCCTCTATGAAATCATCTTTTTCCTACAAAACATAGGTAAAAAACCCTCAGGGAAGATGAAGCGTAGCTCTGATAAAGAAAGTGCTTTGCTTACCATTCTTAAATAGGACACCCAAGTGCGGACTTACCCTTAGTGAGATCTAAATAATATCATAATAATAGGGTAGTAGGAATAAAATTCCATCCTTGCTTCCTATAGGCGTGAAGAATTAGAGTAAAAATCTTATGGAAGTAGCAAGCATATAATACGCCGACCTGCAGCAAGTTTGATTTTTGATTGGAAACGTTTCAGTTGCCTATGATAATAGGAATGTTATGCTCTTATTTATTTGATGTTTTCCCACCATCGTTTGGCCTCTGGTGGATTTGAGAGGTTGACGATCTGCCCAATTTCAGGGTGAAGAGCCATTAGATTTTCTTCTATTGCCGCTTTTAGGAAGCGCTCTATAGGATCGGTCCAGGTATGTGGGGCTAGAGAAAACCCTCCCCAATGGATAGGAAAAGCCATTTTGGCTTTAGCATCCAGTGCCGCTTGGACACTCTCTTCCGGGTACATATGGATATTAGCCCATTGTTCATAATATTGGCCACATTCTACAAACATCAAGTCAAATGGACCATACTCTTCACCGATTTCTTTAAAATGTGGGCCATAGCCACCATCACCACTATGATAGATGGAAACCTCCTCCCATTGAAAAATAAATCCACCCCAAAGGGATTTTGCCCGGTCCAGCAGTCCCCGACCAGAGAAGTGACGACTGGGAGTGAAGGTGATCTTGATATCAAAATAACGTGTGCTGTCCCACCAATCCACCTCCTCGATATTATCTGCCGGCAATCCCCAGTTCTCCAGATGCCGACCAACCCCTAGGGGCACTAACCAATGCTTCACTGTTCCAAAAAAATACCTGATGCTATCATAATCAAGATGATCATAATGGTCATGCGTTAAGCATATCAAGTCAATTTCCGGCAAATTATGCATAGCTTCCCTCATGCCTGCGCTGAAGCGACTCGTGGTAATGGGAGCTATGGGGGAGGCATCCTGCCCAAACATGGGATCAACTAGGATGTTTTTGCCCGCAAGTTGGATTAATAATACCGAATGGCCATACCAAATAAATTTAGCACGCTGGTCGACGTCTGCCTCCCATGCTTCCTTATCAAAAGCCAGAACAGGAATATTTTCCTTGGGACCTTTCGTAGTCTTTACCAAGCGATTGTCCTTCATTAATTTATACATTCCTGAAAAGGAAAAATCCATTGTCGTTTCAATGAGATTCTGAAAACTCTTACCCTTCCAGTGCTTGCTTTTCTTGGCCCTTTCTAAATCATCCTTGCGAAATGACCCCCCAAACTGTGCTTTAAATGACATTTACTTATGTTAATTCTTAAATAATCCCCCAAATAGGTAATTTGATTCCCAGGAATAGCTCCTATATTTTCCATAGGCATAACGTGGAATATGCTTATAGGTTAGTTTATAAGACTATTTCATAAACTTAAAAGGTGAACCAGGCACTAATTTATGGAAATAATAGCCCTTTAGAAGATAATATCAAGGAATTTCTCGGCCTATTATAAATAGAGGTTTTTAGTAAACGACCCCTTTATCAGATGGATAAGCTGTAGCCCTTGCCTGATCTGCCAGATTGTATCATGAGGATGTGGGATCGCAAAATGGATTTTGGGGAATAGGTGAAGATGCATACCCATTATTTATTATGACCTACCAGAATTACACATTAGTGATGTGAATTTTAGTAGGTTATAGTGGGTAGTGTAGGTGAAAAATACCCAAATCTGGCCGTCTTTTTTCATGCTTTTAGCTGGCATAAAATGAAAAGGACCCTGAGCAAACTGCTTCAATAAAGGCTATAAATACCAAAAAGGGTAAATATCATCCATAAGGAAGCTCGATATTATCTCCAATCTGCCATTTTATGGGAAGGTTAGCTGGCAATTTTAGTTCTATTCTTTCTCCTTCAAATTCAAATACAAAAGCACTATGATCCTCAGACGCATTGATCTTTATCAATTTTGCTAAACATCTCTTCGTTTTTATTGGGGTAAATGGACTGTTCTGCTGGGATGTAACTTTTCCATTATCCAAGAATAAAAGTTGGTCCGAAACCTTGGTTAAGGAATCTAGGTCATGGCTTACCAAGAAAATGGTCATCCTGTATTTTTGGTGAAGCATCTTAAGGTATCCCAACAGTCTATCTCTTAGTGCAGGATCTAAAGCCGAAAATGGCTCATCCAGCAGTAATAGGTCGGGTTTCATAGCAATAGCTCTGGCTAAAGCTACTCGTTGCTGCTGGCCTCCAGAGAGTAATTGTGGCTTGATATCTCTCCACGCTTCCATCTCCATCACCTCTATAAGCTCGTTGACCAGTCTTATATCCTTCACTTTTTGAGCGAAAAGGAGATTCTGCTGCACGGTCATATTGGGAAATAAGGCATAATCCTGAAATACAAAGCCTATATTTCTCTTGCCTGCAGGAGTATTGATGCTGGAGGTGCTGTCATACCAGACTTGATTATCTATCATTATATGGCCCTGGTCAGGCTGCTCCAGTCCCGCAATGATTCTCAATAAGGTGGATTTCCCGGCTCCTGAGGGGCCACTTATTCCGATGATCCTCCCCAAATCCCAATTGCAGCTTAGGGCCATTTCCCATAGGGAAGAGGTGCCTTTAAAGGATTTTTCTATATCAAGTTTAATCATCTTGACTGTTGTTTAAAATACCCACCATTGAAGGTGTAAACGACCAATAGAGTAACAAATGATAGGGCCACTAAGATCATAGCGTATTGATTGGCTAGGGCATAATTGAGGCTTTCTACCTCGTCATATATTGCGATGGAGGCCACCTTAGTTTGATTCGGGATATTTCCACCGATCATGAGGACCACGCCAAATTCACCCATGGTATGCGCAAAGGTGAGTATTAATCCGCTCAATACTGCTGACTTCATATTGGGCAATAACACCCTAAATAACACAGTGAAAAAATCCTTATCCATCAGGCGCGCAGCTTCCATGAGGCTTTTTGGAATGGAGAGGAAACCCGATTGTAAAGGCTGTACCATGAAGGGTAGGCTATATAGACATGAACCGATGACCAGCCCTGGAAATGAAAATAACAGGTCCATTCCAAACCAGCTATGCACCCAGGTACCAAGACTACTCTGTGGACTGAAGGCGAGCAACAAATAAAATCCTAATACGGTCGGGGGAAGCACCAGCGGCAAGGCAATGATGGCTTCTAAGATGGGCTTGAGTTTACTGCTGCTTTTCGATAGCCAATAGGATAGGGGGATCGAAATAGCAAATAATATAATGGTGGTAATTAATGCTAATTTTAAACTTAGAAGAATTGGATTCCAAAGCATTGTATAAAGCAAAGTGAGCGTAGTGTATTATTGAGGTACCTGATAGCCATTTTTTTCCAAAATCGCCTTAACAGTTTCCGAAAATAAAAAATCATAAAATATTTTAGCCTCTTTTGAAGGAGTTTTTTTGTCTGACCGTATCAATACCGCCCCTTGGTGTATGGGAGAATAGCTAGTGGAATCTATAATTTTCCAGTTTCCTTTCCCTTCCATTTTAGGTGCTTTGACCACCGACAATGAGGTGATGCCAAGGTCCACTACTGCGGATTCTATATATTGATTGGTCTGGCCAATGCTCTCTGCAAATACTAATTTTGCCTGGATGCTGTCCCATAATTGTGTGTTGGTTAACATTTCTTTGGCGGCCTGCCCGTAAGGGGCGGTTTTGGGATTTGCTATAGCTATATTTTTTACTTGTTTTAGGCTATTTTTATTAATTGAATCCAATTCAACTCCTGTCATGCTCCACCATATTAGCTGACCCGAAGCATATATTCTGGGGTGGGTGGTGGTCAGGTTACCGAGGAATAAGGTTTCCGGGTATTTCATATCGGCGGAGACAAATACATCAAATGGCGCTCCTTCGCGGATTTGGGCGGTAAGCTTTCCCGAAGAACCCAAAATTAGGTCGCAGTCTATTGTGGTGTTATTCTCAAATTCTGCGATGATCTCCTTCATAGCATACTCCATATTAGCGGCAGTAGCGATTTTTAGGCTTGTGCTGGGTCTAGGAGAACATCCGTACCCTCCAACCATTATTATAAGAAAAATAAAGGCTCTCAAAAATACCCCCGAACAAAATTTCTGAATAATCATAACCGAAATAAAGGGGAAATATTCCATTCTATCAATTTTTACCAAGATTATCCACTAATTAACTTGCCAACATCTATTCTTTACTATTGAAATCGAAGGGTTTTGAGACGGAGTTAATGGTATTTATTAAAAAAAAAACTCACTCTCCTGAATAAATCAGAAAAGTGAGTTGAATTTGGAGTCGATGAATAAGCCTATTCCTAAGCAATGAATTTCTAATAGAAAGTAAGCCCCTTAGTCCAGTATATAATTGACCATATCATCAAGTCTGTGGGCGAGTTCATTGATGGTTTGCGTAATCAATTTCTGATAATTTATCCTATTGTCTTTCTTCGTGGCAGCTCTTTCCAGATCTGCCGACAGCTGGGAGAGACGACCAAGTTGAAGCGTGCTGGAAGAGCTATATAGCTTATGTGCCACTTGAGCCAGGTCCTGGCTAGCTTTTGGCGGTAGTTTTTTTAATTCCCTCATGGAGTTGCTGAGCTCTTTTTGACTTAGTTTCAACAAATGCTGCAGGACAGGATCACTATGATCCGTAAAGCCCAGCATGGCTTGCAGCTTAGCAGGGTCAAATGTATCCACGGAATCGGATGCAGCCTTAAATTTATTGACTTTTTCTATCCCAAAGTTCCCATCCCATTTTTCGAGTAATTTGATAAGGTCATCTTCTACAAATGGCTTGGAAATAAAATCATCCATACCTGCATTCAAGCATTTTTCTTTTTCTCCTTTCACATTCCCTGCTGTCAGGGCAATGATCATAATATCTCTATCCTTATAGAGGTTTCGAATGATTTTGGTGGCTTCCAGTCCATTCATTACCGGCATCTGCACATCCATCAAAACAATATTAGGAACTTCCTCCTCAAATTTATCCAAGGCTTCCTGACCGTTGGTGGCCTCTCTGATTTTTACCCCTGGAGCCAGATTATTCAATACCGTCCTAGCCAAAAGCATATTGATGGAATTATCCTCTACAATCAGGATGGAAGCATCATTGGCAATGACCTCCAGCGTGTCTTGTTCGGGTTTAGGCTCCTGATGTACCTTGCTGGGATTGTTTTGCTTTATCTTCAATAGCGTCTCAAACATCTCCTGCATCTTGATCGGCTTCACCAGTCTGTGCTGAATATTAAGTTCTTTACAGGCCTGAATGATACCCTTATCTTCCGAAGAACTATGTAGGAAGATGATGGGCTGCTTGTCAAAATTCTCTCGGATCTGTCGGGCGGTTTCAATGCCATTAAGATAAGGCATATGATAATCCATCAAGACTACATCGAACTGTTCGCCATCGATTAACTTCTGGATGGCTTCATAGCCATTTTTTGCGAGAGAGGTTTTTATTCCTTTTAGTGCGAGCATACGCTCAAGGATCATTCTGTTGTTTTCATTATCATCCACTATTAGGGCATGATGGATGTCCACCAATTCATATTTCTCAGCAATGATATCGCTATTTTCAAATTTTACCTTGAGGTCAAAATAAAAGGTACTGCCATTTCCAGGGCTGCTTTCCAGTTGCATCCTGCTTCCCATAAGTGCCAGTAGGCTATTAGAGATGGTAAGCCCTAATCCCGTCCCTCCATATTTTTTGGTGGTGCTGATATCTTCCTGAGAGAAGGCCTCAAAGATTTTCGCTTGTTTTTCAGGTTTTATGCCCACGCCAGTATCTCGCACGGCAAAGCGGATACATACTTCTTCCTCGTTACTTTCGGCAGGGAGCAAGGATAATTTGAGTTCAATTTCTCCTTTTTCAGTAAATTTAGAGGCATTTCCTAATAGATTGATCAATACCTGCTTCAGTCGCACCTGATCCACCCAGATTAATCGTGGGATCTCCGGGGAAATATTAAGAAGCATTTCCAAACCTTTCTTATGTACCTCATAAGTTATAATATCGCTAGACTGTTCCGCCAGTTCGTAGATATCGGATTGATCTATATCTAAGTCTAATTTTCCCGCTTCGATTTTGGAGAAGTCCAGGATATCATTGATGATATTCAGTAGAGAATTGGCAGACTGATTGACGATGGACAGGTACTGGGTCTGCACATCAGACAGTTCTGTTTTGAGGACTAGGTCGGTGAAGCCGATGATTCCATTCAGTGGGGTACGGATTTCATGGCTCATATTGGCTAAGAATTCCGATTTGGCCACACTTGCTTCCTCCGCTAGATTTTTTGCGTTTTTGAGCTCTTGTCTTTGTTGTACCGCTTCTGTGATATCCTGGATTAGCATGAGTATGCCGCCAATTTTATTCTCGCCATAATACCATGGCCGTACTTCCCAGCGGATATATTGGTCCTTATCCCATCCCGGAGGTCTCCATACATCTTCCTCACATTTGATGACCTCACCTGCAAGTCCACGTTGATGAATGGCTTTCCATTCCTCTGGTAGGGTGGGGAATACCGTATAATGGCTCAGGTTATATAGGGATTTTCCCTCTAGAGCATAGGTTTTTAGCCATTGGTTACTGTAAGCCTGGTACCGCAGCTTGGTGTCCAGCATCGCCACTGCCACAGGTACGTGCGTGACGAAGGCATCCAGGCGAGCTTTCTCTATGGTCAATTGCTTTTCAGCTTTCTTTCTTTCAGTAATGTCCGTGGCCATACCCAGGTATCCGGTGACCAGTCCCTCTTCATTTCTGATGGAGGTGACGGTGAGGTTTACATTGAGTCGCTGACCATCTTTACGGAGGTAGGTCCATTCGCGCTCATCCACGCCATCGACCTCAGACTTATGGACGAACACCCGGAATCCTTTTATCTTCTCACCATATTCCTCCTTCAGCTCGGCCTCTCTGCGTTTCACCTCTTTTTTATCATGGATGATTTCAGGACTGAGTTTTCCTACTACCTCCGCAGAAGTATAGCCTAGCATTTTTTCTGCTCCTCGGTTAAATACCTGTATGATTCCTGAAGTATCTGTGGCTATGATGGATACTTCGGAGCTGGAATTAATTACCTCTTCTATTAGCTTTTTTGAGCGTACCAGCTCCTGTTCGGCTAGTTTCTCGGTGGTGATATCCTGGAAGGTTCCAAATAAACGAATGCATTTACCATTTTTAAATTCTGGTTTTCCTAAAGATCGGACCCATACTTGATTGCCTTTGGCGGTAATCAGCTCCAGATCGACATTAAAAGGCTCATTTTTGGTAACCGCAATTTCGACTACCTTATTGATGACCTCTACAGAACGCCCTTCTTTATAGAAACCCATAGCGCTGGCCAAGTCAGGCTCAAAATCTTCCTCTACCTCATGGATCTTGCGGGTTACGCTCGACCAAAATATAGTATTCTTAATAAAATTGACCTCCCAACCGCCAACTTTGGCCACATGGTTGGTTTGCTCCAGCATTTCCTTAAGACGGTTATATTCCACTTCCAGCTCCTGCTTGACCGTGACATCAAGGGCATTGCCTAGCACGTAAGGGCCAGTAGGAGAGTCTTTTTGAAGTACATTAGAATATAACCAATAGCGACTCTGCCCATTTTTATGGATTACCTCCATCATTCCATTAGCGGACCCTTTGCTGCGGATAGCGCTCATATAGGCTTCTAGTCGGTGAGCATTTCGGCTAGGCAGTAGATCAGAGAGTTTCTTTCCGATCAGGTCTTCCACTTCATATCCGATACTCTCAGCACTAGCTTTGTTGATGCTAAGTAATTTGCCTTCCAAATCATGTGTGCACATCATTCCTAAGGACTTTTCGAAAAAGTTTTTGAACTGGCTGTCTTGAGAAATGGATTTCTGAAGTTCCAACTCCTTCTCAAATTCCTCCTCAATAGAAGTACTGATTAAAGCCAGCTTCTCCTGAGCTGCTTTGCTTAGAGTTTTATTTTCTTCACCTAAAAATAGAAGGGTATAAGCCTCTTCATTATTGGCGAAAACTCTGCGGCTAGCCATAGATCGTCCCTCGTCAGCATGGCCAATGGTAAAATACTCGGATTCGGCTAGACGCTCAGGATTATTTGATAAGAAATCTTGGGGAAGTTTTGCTAATAATTTTTCAAAATGCTTATCCTCCCCTTCATTTCCAGAATGGGCTATAATACTGGCTTCATTAGCAGCATTATAATGAAATAGGAGACTGCTTTCACAGGGTTTTATTAGACAGGATAATTCAAGCCAATTGCGAATAGCTTTTAATGTATTTGGCTTGGCTTGAAGGTTCATAATAGGATGTGGCATTGTTGGTGACTAAAGTATTAGGGTGTGGATATAATCCAATTTACCATACAATTAAGCGCAATTTATTAATATAATAAAACATTCAGATATAATAATTATTAGAATCTAAAAGCTGTATATATAATACAAAATTTAAGCGCCAAAATTAGTGCCAAATACCTATTATATGATAAAAATTAAAGGTATGTGAGACTTTTATTGTTTTTATTCCCCATTTAACGAAAATTACAAATTAAGATTGTTAAATTTTTTATTAAAGTTATATGAATATACCAATAATAATTTGAATATAAAAATTGCGCCTATTAGGTGTAAAAAATGGGCTGATTTATAGATTAATGGAATGTCCTTTTCATTTTTACCCAATAGCTTTTGCCGACTCTTATAGGTAGGGATGAATAGGGGATTTCCTTAATAGTTAGTTAAAAAATACTGTAATATTGCCAAGTTATCTAGGGGAATTTGGGCGCACTTTTCCCTTCTCATTTAGGAGCTTATTTAAATAAAGGAGAGGGCTAAAAATAATGCCCAAAAAGTATCAAAATTAGAAGGTATAATTGTCCGTCACGAGGCGAAACTGATTCATGACCTTATAAGTAGCTCTGGTGAGATCTAGGTTGATGCTTGGAGAGTTGACGTCAAAGCTAGCAGAAGTGTAACCCTGCCAGATAGTTTTATTTTTCTTATAGTCGATCACATAGATGATGAGCATTCCATCGTTTTCAAAGTATTTAATATTCTCATAATCCTCCCCTTTTTTCCGATCTTCTTCCTCTTCGGAGGCCAGTTCTTCTTTCAACTTATCTTTACGCTCTTCTTCCTTCAGGATCTCCATCCCGCGGGCCGACAGCCAATTGTTAAATTCTGGTTGGATATAGCCTCTGTAACGTACCTGACTTACAAATAGCTTATAATAAATAAGGATATCAGGTTTACTTTCCTGATGCTTGAAGCCTTGAGAGTGCAGGCGGGAAACTATGGTCTTATCTATTACAGGAATCTGCTTTATCGAGTCGGTACCTGTATCCTCCATAAAGGCGAAAGTTTGGTATTTTTTGAAATTTCCACGGTAATCATAATCATATTCAGCTACAAAATCTTTTGATGAAAAACAGCCACTACTGAATAAAATCAATAAGGATAATAAAATGAGATTTTTCATAAATCAGGAATATTCATTGTGATACGAAAGGTTGATATAGAAAATTAGAAGCAGTATGAGAGCTGCTTCAATACCAAAATCCTCAGCTTGAAGAGGATGGCGAAATATATTCGCCGCTAAAACTGTATTACCTATTGAATATTAGTGATTTATAAGGATTAATCAAAGTTATAACTTGCAAAAAATCATATGATTTATTAAAATTTTGCAAGACTATTATAAGTGTTTATTGGGCTTATCTACCAATTTTATGTTAAAAATAAAGTATAAACGGCATGAAAACGAGTATAAGAATTTGGCCGGCGGCTATACTTCCTCCTCAGGTCTGAAGCGCATATATTCGGGATAGGGGAAAGCGTGTAATAATTCACCCTGCTCGATCCTCCCTTGGATTTCCTTCCAATATTCAGGATCAAATATACGCTCATGGAAATCAATGAAATATTCCTTCACGTCAGTTCTCCCGATCATAAATCTCTTGAAATCTTCAGGGAACACATCGTTTTTGGCAATATCGTACCATGGCTGAGAAGCGTAGATTTGCTCAAAACCCACAGGTTTAGGCTTAAGACGGAAATTCATCTTGGTCAAAAATTCAATTTCATCATAGTCATAAAAAATCACCCGCTTCTGCCTCGTGACTCCAAAGTTTTTGGTCATCATGTCTCCAGGGAAAATATTGGCCTTGGCTAGCTGAATGATGGCATTTCCATATTCCTCCACAGCGGTCTGAGCATCCTCTTCCGAGCAGCTTTCCAGATACATATTGAGCGGAGTAAGCTTTCTTTCGGTATAGAGATGCTTAATAATGAGGTCCTCGCCCTTGATCTCTAATTGGGAATTTACGGTTTTCCTCAGCTCTTCCATCAGCTCAGGAGCTATACGAGCTAGGGGAAGTTTGAAATATTCAAATTCATGTGTATCAGCCATCCTGCCCACCCGGTCATGGAGAGAGACCAGTTTGTACTTATCCTTGACCTCCTGGCGCGTCATATTCTTAGGCGGGTCAAAATTGTCCTTTATAATTTTGAATACTGTATTGAAAGAGGGAAGGGTGAATACCGTCATTACCATGCCCTTGATGCCTGGTGCCACCACAAAATCATCCTTGCTGCCCTTGCAATGGGCAAGAAAATCCCTGTAAAACTCTGTCTTCCCATGCTTATTGAATCCAATGGCATTGTATAATTCATATACCGCCTTATGTCGAATGACGCTATTGAGGAAGGCCACGATCTGACTGGGGATCTCTGTTTCCACCATGAAATAGGAGCGGGTATAGCTGAAGATAGCACTCATTAGATTCGGGTCAAAAATCAAGGTATCTACATAGATGCCCTTTGGGCCGTTTAGAAAAGGGATAATAAAAGGCATCCATTTACCTCCTAAGTAAGTTCTGCCGATTAGGTAAGCCGCTTTGTTTCGATAAAAAACCTGCTTTAAGACCTGCGTGGTGGTGTCCTCATCCACCTGATACCTGGTGAGTATCACTTCTCTTATACTTCTTACAAGGAATTGCACATCCCTTTCCTTTTGTAAATAGGGGACCTGAAAGTCAAAATCATCCAAGATGGCCCGGATTATCCTTTGTACTCCCCATTTGGAGGGATAATTATGGAATAAAGGCTCCTGAGAATGCACCTCACAGGAATCATAGCCTTCCAGGACAAACATCAGCTCCTCATCAATAGACAGGTCCACCACGGCTTTACGGATGAACGAATTATAAAATGACTCGGCCAGCTCCCGATCCTTACGATCTTTGATGGTTTCAGAAAAACTAAATTTCACCTCAAACCAAAATTGACGGTCTTTAAGCGAACTGGGGTATTCTTTCCTGCAATACTGCACCACCTTATTGACGCAATCTTTATAGAGCCTCAAGCGCTGGCGGTGGTTCAGCCGGACCCCATCCCAATCACGATCACGGAAATACTGTGGAGCTCTTTTCGTATGCTCGTTGAAGGCCGTTATATAGGTGATATAACCGGAAACAATTTGCTGGACTATCTGTGGGCGAGTAGCTGGCATCATCGTGGGGATTGATATTGGGTAAAGAAAATCCAATATAACTATAAAATCCCTTTTGAGGATTACAAAAATGACTGGTTTATGCCCCTCCTTAATACTCAGCGGATTAAAAGTAGGCAGCATTAGTGAATAGCATCCCACAAGTTTAAAATAGGGGGGGGATTGGTGAAAACAACCTATTCTAAGTTATTCTAATTCATATTAATAATTTACCGCATTTTGGCTTGATGATAAGGGACTTACTAAAATAGATGGGTGGAAATATAATTTTTTTTATAAATTTTGACTAAAAATTTTTTTCCGTATAATGTTGATTTTGATAATTTTTAGAAAATAATATTCTGAAACTTAACTATTTATTAACAATAAAATATTGAATACTGCGCAATATGATGGTTTTTCTAGTATTTAGTTCTGTATATTGTAATGCAATCGTTTGTTTGTAGTATAAGATTTATTTTTTACCTTTCGATTGAGTTATTCAACTATTTGAATACTTCAACAATAGGTTTAATAGGTTTGATAGTAAAAAAAAGGCCCGCACTTTGTTTGGGCCTTTTTTATGCACTATTATTTAGGGGTGGATATCACCAGTATTTTTTGGGTAAATGCTTTATTTGCCAGCTTTACCATTCCCTAAAACTTATTGGATCTATCACCGTCTGTGTTAATTCATAATCTTAATTTTCATATGGATTTTTCTCAATTTATTAATATACTGAAAGTCAAACTCTCTGGCCCATTGCCCGGCCGGGAGGGCCAGCTTGTCATGGCTCCAAAACCAGTGGATGAAGCGAGATTTGGAGGAGAAGAGCAAGTCAATGCGCGCAAAGGAGCGGTGATGATTTTGTTTTATGAAGACCAGAATAAGTTTTTCTTTCCCTTGATCAAGCGACCGGAATATGATGGCACTCATGCCGGACAGATGGCGCTGCCAGGTGGAAAAGTGGAGCCAGAAGATGGCTCACTATCCCAAACCGCCCTTCGGGAAACGGAAGAAGAGATAGGGGTGAAGGCCAGCGATATTGAAGTAATCGGCGCCTTATCACAGTTATATATACCTCCAAGTAACTTTCTCGTAAGTCCTTTTATAGGTCTGATTAGGCATAAACCACTATTTATTCCCGACCCTCGGGAAGTAGCAGCTGTGGTGCCTTGTGATTTTGATGTACTGATAGACCAGGATTATCATAAGTCCACGATGATCAAGGTCAACCCGGGGTTTAGCCTAAAGGCTCCTTATTTTGATATCAATAAAGAGGTGGTATGGGGTGCCACTGCCATGATGCTTGGGGAACTGGTATCGATATGGAATAGGAAATAAATTATTCTTCCAGTCCAGGACAGCATTCATTGAGAGAATGCAGTGGACCTCTTTTTTTGAATATTATTTTTGGTAAAAACCCTTAATCCATCATAAAAAGATAAAACACTCTATGATGACCAAATAAGCTTAAAGTTTATATTTTATTGCCGAAGGCCCGTACCAAAGAACAAGCAGGAAAAACTGGTTGAAGACCTTAAATTTTGAAATAAAATATAGTATTTTGGTCGATTAATATTAGAATTTATGGAAGAACAAATACCTCTAATCACAAATGATGCGGTAGTTTTGGGAATTTTGATGGGGATTCTGGCCTTGGTATTTGGCACTGCCTCTATTGACAAGCCCTTCTGGAAAAAGTTTTATAGCGTGGTTCCCACGGTATTATTATGTTATTTTTTGCCTTCTATATTGAACTCCTTTGGGGTGATATCCGGGGAGCAATCCAGTTTATATAAGGTAGCTTCCCGCTTCTTGCTGCCTGCCTCTTTGGTATTATTTACATTGAGTATTGACTTCAAATCCATCATAAAACTCGGTCCTAAGGCGCTAATCATGTTTCTTTCAGGAACGGTGGGTATCATCCTTGGAGGGCCTTTGGCATTGCTGGTGGTATCGGCTATAGATCCCTCAGTGATGGGAGGAGCGGGCCCTGATGAGGTGTGGAGAGGACTGGCGACCATCGCTGGCAGCTGGATAGGCGGCGGGGCCAATCAGACAGCGATGTATAAGACCTTTGGCGCCAGCCCGGTACTATTTAGCCAGATGATTGCAGTGGATGTTTTGATTGCCAATTTATGGCTGGCAGTGCTTTTATTTTGGGCGGGCAAGCCTGACAGGATCGACAAATTATTCAAGGCAGACACCAGTGCCATTACGGCTCTGGAAGCCAAGGTGGCAGCCTATCGGGGGAGTATCATGAAGATCCCGAGCATGGCAGATACGCTTATGGTTCTGGGAGTAGGTTTTGGGATCACGGGTATTGCTCACTGGATGGCCGATGGCATTGCGCCTTGGTTTGCTGAAAACCACCCTGATTTGGAAAAATATTCATTGGATTCAGCCTTTTTTTGGATTGTGGTGATCGCCACCACGGCCGGGCTAGCCCTGTCATTTACCCGGGCGAGGAATCTCGAGGGTGTGGGAGCCAGCCGTATGGGCAGTGTTTTATTATATGTATTGGTGGCCACGGTGGGGATGCAGATGGATTTATTTGCAATTATGGAGAACCCCTTATTGTTTTTGGTAGGTAGTTTGTGGATGTTGTTCCATATTACCATTATGTTGGTGGTGGCATTTATTATCAAAGCGCCCTTCTTCTATGTGGCTGTGGGATCGCAGGCCAATGTGGGCGGTGCAGCTTCGGCACCGATTGTGGCGAGTGCTTTTAGCCCTTCGCTGGCGCCAGTGGGAGTTTTACTTGCGGTATTTGGATATGCTGCGGGGACCTATGGGGCGTATATCTGTGGACTGCTGCTACAGTGGGTATCCAATACGAACTAAAATATGGCAAAATATAGGAAATTTATATTCATCTGCACGGGAGGAGACTGCAAAAAGAACGGTTGCAAAAGCCTAATAAAGTCCGCTAAGGATATGGTCAACCTGGATGATCATAAGGGACAATATAAAATCGTGAAAACCAAATGCATGGATTTCTGCAAAAGTGGCCCAATCGTAGTGGTCAATAATGAGGTCCAAAAAGCCTCTACTCCCGATAAGCTGCGGGAATTACTGGAAAGAAAAATAGGACATTAAAAAAAGGCCCTTTGAGAAAAATCATCCTTCCCAAAGGGCCTATATTATTTATTTCTGCTCCAAAAACACCGCCGTACCGCTAGCCGTCACCATCAGCATGCCGTCACGGATGGTTTCATAATCTAGATCCACGCCTACTACAGCATTGCCGCCCATCGCTTTGGCTTGCATTTCCATCTCCATAAGTGAAGTGGACTTCGCTTCTCTTAGCACCTTTTCGTAGGTCCCTGAGCGCCCACCGACAATATCTGTGATGCTGGCAAAAAAGTCCCTGAATACATTGGCTCCGATGATGGTTTCGCCTGTGACGATGCCATAATATTTTTTGATTTCGTAGCCCTCTACATTTGGAGTGGTTGTAGTAATCATAAATTCTATTCTTGGTTTTTGTTAAAATAATTTTACCCTACCAATATAATAAATTTTAATGAGCTAATATTTCATTCTTCTCAGCGCTTTTGATCCATCCTACTAAATGCCTTTATGCCAAAGGGAAAATTTGTATACCCTTCCAGCTTTCAGGACTGATTACGGCGCTTCGCTAAAAAAAGCATTTGAGGGGGCTTAGGAAGGAATAACACTGGTATGAACTTTGATTCACTGGCATTTTTAGAACTCTGGTCGATTCCTGATGCATATTCCAGGTTAAAGTTATATTTTTGGAGAGAAATCAAGAAAAATGAGGCGATATATTGTTTTTATTAGTTTATGCCTGATGGCTAATATTGCCAAGGGACAGCAGTCGCATGGATATCAAAGAACCAGCTTTAATGCTTTTTATGGCACTTCCGGAGCCAATCTTCAGGGAGTTGATGAATTATTGGAAAATAACGGAGGCATGCCCATGCCCAACAGCTATAGAAGCTATGGAATCAGCTATCAGACCCGCTTCAATGACTTCATTGTCGGGGCAGAAATATATCAAAACAATGGCCTAAACTCCACTTTTGGCCAGTATGAATTGGATTTTAGGACTACCCGGGCTTTCCTGAATTTCGGCTATAGTTTTACTGAAGAAGGAAAATTCCATTTGATACATTATATGTCCATAGGGATGGGTTATCTGAGTTTTGAGATGATGAATCAGCCCGAGGATATGAGCTTAGATGCTTTCCTTCAGGATCCCGCGCATGGCTTTATCCTCAGAAAAAACGATATCAATAAAGGCAGCCAGTATATGGGAGGCTTCCTGACGGAAATTGGCTTTGAACTGGGCTATGATTTTGACCTGTTTCCCAACGAAGAAGTATTCAGCCTAATTGCCAAAGTAGGCTACTCCTTCAACCCCTTTGAGGATTCCTGGAATATCAATGGAATGACCTTTGACGATCTCCAAAGTGGGGCTTTCGTCCGTCTGGGGGCAGGGATAAGCTTGCCGGAAAGCAATTACTTCTACCGTGATGCCTCCTTAGGCTTTCATATACTATATGGAGGAAATTTCTCTAAACCTAATGCCCTAAATAAAGCCCTGAGTGAAAATGGCTATGAAGAGCTCACCGGCTTTCCGAAGAATCTGGGCTTAAAGATTCTGGGTGAAAATAGGGGATTTCTCTACGGCTTGGACGTCTATAATTCCAGCCAAAGCGGCAGAGCCAATCAGGATTATAACCAAAGTCTCAATAGCCTAAGGCTCTATGGAAACCTTGGAACCAAGCTCATTGATATCAATGACTGGGAAGTGGGGGCGACGGGCGGCCTAGGTTATGCGACGCTAAGGTATAATCTCATTCATACCCGAAAACTACCTTTTGAGGATTTGATCAATTTGCCGGATTATGATGGTGAGCTGCGTAGGGCCGGGATGATGGCCAAGCCAGAAGTGTACCTGGCCAAGGCCATATCACTCTCACGCCATCATAAGATAGATCTGATCGCATCGGTATATGGAGGGGTCGAAATGCCCCTGGGAAGCTATATACTGGGAGATGTATCGATGTCCAAATACCTCAGGGCTCCTTACCTGCAGGTGGGCTTGGGGATCAGACCCTGATGGATTTTGTTCCTATTATTTCATTAGGAAGTTTTGAAAATTTTATATAGGGAATATGCATGAAATTCACATATTCCTATTACCTTTGAGATTGCTTATCGAGAAAGACTGAGGGAAGGGCCCTATGACGTCTTAGCAACCTGAAACTAACAAGGTGCTAACTCCCATCCTGAGAATGTCAGGAAAAGATGAGCGATAGATTATTACCTTTTTTCTATCGGTTCTTTGCTCGATTAAGCTTTTATACAAATGAGCACATGGATATACGAACTGATATTTTACTTCAAAGACTGAATCAAAAAATTTTAATACTGGATGGTGCCATGGGTACGATGATTCAGCGCTATAAGCTGGAGGAAAAAGACTTCCGGACTCCTGCACTAGCGTCTCATCCCAAGGCCCTAAAAGGCAATAATGACTTGCTGTCACTAAGTCGGCCAGATGTGATCCGGGAGATTCATGAAACCTACCTGGAAGCTGGGGCGGATATATTGGAAACGAATACCTTTAGTAGTACTTCCATCGCCCAGGACGATTATGACTTGTCCCACCTTGCCTATGAACTCAATGTGGCCTCGGCGACACTGGCGAAGGAAGCTACAGACAAATACAATAAGATCACCCCGGATCAGCCTAGATTCGTCGCTGGTGCTATTGGCCCGACCAACCGGACGGCCAGTTTATCGCCAGATGTCAATGATCCGGGCTATCGGGCGGTTAATTTTGACCAGCTAGCAGAAGCCTATTCCGAGCAGGTAAGAGGCCTTCTCGATGGAGGGGTGGATATCATATTAGTAGAAACCATCTTCGACACTCTCAATGCGAAGGCGGCGCTCTATGCTATCCAGGAAGTGTATGAAGAAAAGGGCATTCCTCTAGACCCAAAAGAAGGGGGAATCCCCATCATGATCTCTGGAACGATCACCGATGCTTCGGGGCGTACCTTAAGTGGTCAGACTACCGAGGCCTTTTTGATCTCTCTTTCTCACGTGCCACTGATAAGTATTGGGCTTAACTGTGCCCTGGGGGCAAAAGAACTTAGACCTTACCTTAAAGTATTGTCTGAGAAAGCACCTTTTTATATCAGCGCCTATCCTAATGCAGGCTTGCCAAATGAATTTGGTCTCTATGACCAAACTGCGCAGGAAATGGCTGATCAGGTGGAAGAGTTCCTTAAAGACGGCTTGATCAATATCCTTGGGGGCTGCTGCGGGACGACTCCTGAGCACATCAGCGTGATCGCCTCGGTAAGTAAGAAATATAAACCTCGTCAATTAGATTTTAATACTGTAGAAGAATAGTGGGAATGGATACGAACAATAACAAATACCTCAAACTCTCCGGGCTTGAACCCTTGGTGTTTACCCCTGAATTGAATTTTGTAAATATCGGGGAGCGAACCAACGTCACAGGGTCCAAGAAATTTGCACGGTTAATCCTAAATGGTCAATATGACGAGGCCTTGGAGGTCGCTCTGGATCAGGTAAGAGGCGGCGCTCAGGTATTGGACGTGTGTATGGATGAGGGGATGCTGGACGGTGAAGCGGCCATGGTGAAGTACCTGAACTTGCTGGCTTCTGAGCCCGAGATCAGCCGTATTCCTATCGTAGTGGATAGCTCCAAATGGAATATTATTGTGGCGGGCCTGAAGTGTATTCAAGGCAAAGGAATTGTGAATTCCATCAGTTTAAAGAACGGTGAAGAGGAGTTTATCCACCAGGCGAAGACCATCAAGAAATTTGGTGCCGCGGTGGTGGTAATGGCATTTGATCAGGATGGGCAGGCTGATTCGTACCAGCGGAGAGTGGATATCTGTAAGCGGAGCTATGATATACTCGTGGAGCAGGTGAAATTCAACCCTAATGATATTATTTTTGATCCTAATATTTTTCCAGTGGCCACAGGCATGGACGAGCATCGCTCCAATGCCATTGATTTCTTCAAAGCCACCAAATGGATCAAAGAAAACCTGCCTGGCGCCAAAGTCAGTGGCGGGGTAAGTAATGTAAGTTTCTCCTTTAGGGGAAATAATCCGGTAAGGGAAGCCATGCATGCCGCCTTCCTGTATCACGCGATTCAGCATGGTATGGATATGGGCATTGTAAATCCTTCCATGCTTGAGATCTATGATGATATTCCTAAGGACCTTCTGGAGCATGTGGAAGATGTACTGTGGGATAGGAGAGAGGATGCTACCGAGCGCTTATTGGATTTTGCGGAGACGGTAAAGTCCACAGGAAAGAAGGAAGTGGCGAATGAAGCCTGGAGATCTGATCCGGTATCGAAGCGGATCGAGCACTCTTTGGTCAAAGGAATAATAGACCATATTGAAGGAGATGCAGAGGAAGCCCGGCAGGAGCTCAAAAGCCCTCTTAAGGTGATAGAAGGCCCACTTATGGACGGCATGAATGTGGTGGGAGATCTATTCGGATCAGGAAAAATGTTCTTGCCCCAAGTCGTAAAATCCGCCCGGGTGATGAAAAAGGCCGTGGCCTATTTAGAACCTTTTATGCCTAAAGCCGGGGACGCAGACTTTAACGAGCAAAAGAGTAGCATCAAAAAAGTACTATTGGCCACCGTAAAAGGGGATGTGCATGATATTGGGAAGAATATTGTAGGGGTGGTATTAGCTTGCAATAGCTACCAAATTATAGATTTGGGAGTAATGGTGGATGCTCAGAAGATAATCGATGAGGCTATCAAAAATGACGTGGACATCATTGGCCTTAGTGGCCTGATCACCCCCTCCCTGGATGAGATGGTGAATGTAGCCTCCGAAATGGAGCGACAAGGGCTCAAAATCCCCTTACTTGTGGGAGGAGCAACTACCAGCAGAATCCATACTGCAGTGAAGATCGACCCGGTATATAGTGGTACTGTGGTGCATGTGCTCGATGCTTCCAAGTCTGTGCCTGTGGCAGGAGAGGCGATTTATGAGGAGACTAAAGAAGAATATCGACTTAAAATCAAGGAATTATACGCCGAATTGAGGGTGGCCCACCAGGCCAAGCAAGAGGCCAAGCAATTAGCAAAATTTGAAGAGGCTATCGCCAATCCTGTAGTAATAGATTGGTCGGATTACCAGCCGGTAAAACCGAGGAAACTAGGCAAGACCGTCCTGGATCTCGATATAGCGACCCTCCGCAGCTATATAGATTGGACGCCATTCTTCAGCACCTGGATGCTGTCTGGAAAATACCCTAAGATCCTCAAGGATGAAGTGGTAGGCGAGCAGGCTCAAAAGCTATTTGAGGAGGCTAACCAGATGTTGGACCAGATTATCGCTGAGAAATGGCTGGAAGCCAAAGCAGTTATCGGCTTATTTCCAATCAAGAGACAAGGGGAGGATATAGTCATCTTGGATGAGGAAGAAAAGGAGACGAACATCAAGTTTCACTTCTTGCGTCAGCAAGGCAAAAAAGGCAAGGGGGTCCCAAATCGCTCCCTGGTGGATTATCTGCACCCTGATAAGGTAGATTATTTTGGAGGCTTTGCCGTCACCGCTGGGCTGAAGATGGATGATAGAGTCGAGCAATATAAGGCGGAAGGAGATGATTATAATGAGATCATGTTCAAAGCTCTTGGCGACCGACTCGCGGAGGCAGCCGCGGAATATATGCATGAGATGGTGCGGAAAGAATATTGGGGCTATGCGGATTCTGAGCAGCTAGACAATGACCTGCTGATCAGGGAAGCTTATGCCGGTATCCGACCAGCACCAGGCTATCCTGCCTGCCCGGAACACTCCGAAAAAACCACCTTATTCGACTGGTTACAGATCGAGGAAAGCATAGGTATTAGCCTTACCGATAGCTTTGCTATGTTCCCTACCTCCTCGGTAAGTGGCTTTTATTTTGGCCATCCGGAAAGTAAATATTTTGGCTTGGGCAAAATAGGTGAGGACCAGGTCCAAAGCTATGCTGAGCGTAAAGGGGTGAGCAAGGAGCAGGCTGAGAAATGGCTTTCGCCAAATCTGGCCTATACACCAAGGCTGAAACCCGTAGAAAGTTAATCAATTTAAAAGCAGAAATATTACCCATTATCTAAACCTTAGATTAAAACTAATGGGTTCTAATACCATAAATTCATGAAAGTAATCGATCACATCAATCAAGCGAAGAAACCGCTTTTTTCCTTTGAAATCCTTCCTCCCCTAAAAGGGGAAAGCTTAAATGATATGCTGGAGGGCATTTCCCCACTGATGGATTTCAACCCGCCATTTATCGATGTCACCTATCACCGTGAGGAATATATCTATAAGAAGCACTCCACCGGCCTACTCGAAAAAGTAAGCACCCGGAAACGTCCCGGTACCGTAGGGATCTGCGCTGCGCTGATGAACAGGTTTAAGGTCGATGCAGTTCCTCACATTCTTTGCGGAGGCTTTACAAAGGAGGATACCGAAAATGTATTGATCGATTTGAATTTTATAGGCGTGGAAAATGTCCTGGCCTTACGGGGTGATGCGCCCAAATCTGATGGGCGATTTATCCCAGATGAAAATGGACATAACTATACCAATGAATTGGTAAGTCAAATAGTAGGGATGAATAATGGGAAATACCTGCACGAAGAAACAGAAACGGGATTCCAAACGGATTTTTGTGTTGGTGTGGCAGGATATCCTGAAAAGCATTTTGAGGCGCCTTCTTTTAAGTTTGACCTCAAAAACCTGAAAGCAAAAGTCGATGCAGGTGCTGAATACATCGTGACGCAAATGTTTTTTGATAATCAAAAATATTTTGAGTTTGTCAAAAATGTGCGGGCAGCGGGAATTACCGTTCCCATCATTCCAGGGTTAAAACCAATCACGACCTTAAAACAAATGACCGTACTGCCAAGTATATTCTTCCTAGATATGCCAGATGCTCTGATGGACGAGTTGGAGAAGTGTAAAACCAATGCCGACGTGCGTCAGGTGGGGATAGAGTGGTCCATCCAACAAAGTAAAGAATTGATAGAATTTGGTGTTCCTTGCCTTCATTATTATACTATGAGCAAGGCCAGCACCGTTCATAAAGTCGCCAGTCAGGTGTTCTAAACCAGCAACCTACTAATTTAAGTTCAAAGCCAATCTAAGTTTTTTAGATTGGCTTTTTCTGTTTTAGCTTATTTCTAAAATACCTTTTTTAGCCGTTCTAATTGAGTGGAAATTTTGAATAGGTTTTTCCATATTTCAGGCCTTATCTCTTATGATTTTTTTACTGTACAAGCATTCTATTGATCTTTATAATAGGCCTTTAGGCCTTGTTTTCATGTGTTAGGATGGAAAATTAATAGTGTTTCAAAACCTAATAACCTTACGAATACTAACTAATTAGTTTACTTTAATTGAAAATATTATATGTAACAATTACAGGTTATTATAATAAAATGCGTATAATAGTGTGTATTTAAGTATTCTATATAGATCTAATGGAAAAATACGATTCATATACAGACATTGATTTGTGGATCAAAGTGAAAGAAAACGGTAATAGTGCTTTCACTTTTATTTACGAAAGCAATATTGATGATCTGTATAGATTTGGGCAAAAAATAACACCTGATCTTGAAATAATAGAGGATGCACTTCAGGATATTTTCACCAGTTTGTGGTTAAAAAGATCAAGTATTGAGATATCAAGTTCAATAAAATTCTACCTTCTTAAATCCTTAAAAAGGGAGCTTATTCATAAACTGAAAAAGGCCAATAAATTGATTGCTTACGAAAGTATTCATGAGGACTTTTCGATGGAGGAGAGCTGTCAGGAAAAGATAATTGCCGCCGAAAAGAGTGATGGGAAGCTAGAGGTTCTTAAATTCTCTATGGGGGGATTATCCAGGCGACAAAAAGAGGCACTTCACCTTCGGTATATAGAAAACTTATCCTATGAGGATATCTCAGCGATTATGGGTATTCAGGTTCCCACACTTTATAATATGATTTTTCGATCCATAAAGCTCCTTAAGCAGGATTTTCAGAAATATAATTACAAATTCAAAGTCTTAGTATTTTACGGCATTGCACACTATATTTTTCATTATTGCCGCTAATGCCGTAGTCCTACGCTTGAGATTAATAATCTTGGCCTACAGCCAAAAAAAGATATCCAGCAGCAGAATTTACCTCTAAATCACCAGCGATTTACCTTCCCACCCTATCACAGACTGCTTCAATATACCATTAAGGGTGGTATAGGAGGGCTTGAGAAAAAATTAACATTTTTTTTTGTTAGATCTCCTTAAGCGCTTCCTCTATATAATAAAGAGGCAAGAATTGAAAGATCATATAAATACCCTTTCCGACTTATTTGAGGATGCAGACTTCAGAGCATGGGTGCTGGAGGATGATCCTGCGCATTTGAATATTTTTTGGAGCCAGTGGCAAAAAGAGCATCCTGAAAAACAGGATTTAGTAATAGAAGCCAAGGCCATCCTGGAACAGTTGAAGCACGATACTCAGCCGATTGCTCCTATCAGAAAGGATGCTATTCTTGCAAGGATTAATGAAACCATTGCCACTGAAAGCAAGCCTGATTCCGCAAAGCCTCAAGCAAAGCGGAGAAGATTCCCCCTACGTATCTACCTAAAAATAGCAGCAGTCCTCGCCTTATTTCTAGCATCGATTTCCTTCTGGAAAGTGAATGAAAAAATCGACAGCCCTAATCCTGTCCCACCGGTTGCGGATTGGGTAATCAGAAAAAACGCTAAGGGGCAGAAATCGAAGTTGTATCTGCCAGATGGCAGTACGGTAATCCTAAATGCGGATAGCGAATTACGGTATGATAGAAATGGTTTTGGCAAGGATCAGCGGGCGTTGATTCTGAGTGGAGAGGCGTTTTTTGAGGTGGAGAAGGATCCATATTGCCCCTTTACGGTACAGACAGGTAGCCTAAGTACCACCGCCCTGGGAACCTCATTCAATATAAATGCCTATCCCAATAGCCCTATGACCGTATTCCTGGCCACAGGATCCGTGCTTGTAGCGAAGGAAAACGAGGGTCAGGAGAATGATTCGGTTCAGCTCGTACCTGGTCAGGTGGCTTATTTGAGTAAGAAGGAGAGGCTAACCTCTAAGAAAGAGAAGAACCTGAAACAATATGAATGGACTCGAGGGACACTATTTTTTGATAAAACGCCCTTTGATAAAGTGATCATAGAGCTCGAGAGATGGTACGGAGTACAAATTAAGGTACTGGGCAAGGGGAAGTCCTCACCGGTAATCAATGGAGAATTCAAGCAAGAAAGTTTAAAGAATGTCCTGGAAACGATGAAGTATTCTCTGGACTTCACCTTTTCGATAGACGACCATGAGATAGTCATAAAATTTAACAATTCACCATAACCAAAATAACCGAATATGAAAACAATAATACCCATTCCCAAAATAATAGGAAGACTACTCCTATTGATCCTGATGATTCAGGTGGCGGGCAGTATGCCGCTAAGAGCCGAGGTCCTTGAAGTACAAAGGCAATATGATATATCCAAAGTGCTGGTAAGTTTGGATCTTAGGAATAGCCAATTGACACAGGTTTTTGATAAGATTGGCGAGCAGTCATCCTTTAGCTTTTTCTATGAAGAGGAGCTACTCCGAGATTTTCCGACGGTGGAGATCAAGGCGAATGATCAGACCTTAGAGAAAGTTCTCTATGAATTAGCCGCTACCTATCATCTACGCTTCCGGCAGGTAAACGACCGGATAAGCGTACGCAAGTCATCAATAGGTGACAGAAGCAAGGAGGTGGATATTGCCTTGACGGTGGAAGGCATCGTGAAAGACTCCAATAATGATCCTATTCCAGGGGTAAGTATTTTGGTAAAAGGATCCACTCTTGGGACGGTCACGGACCTCAATGGCAATTTTACCATCGACGGGGTTCCTGAGGATGCGGTTTTAGTATTCTCATATATTGGCTACAGCCGTCAGGAGATCAGTCTAGACGGAAAGGCCACACTGGAAGTTATCATGGCCTTGGATACCCAATCCTTACAGGAAGTGGTGGTGATCGGCTATGGAGCGGTGGAGAAGAGAGATCTTACCGGCGCGGTGGTGAGTGTAGGAGTGGAGCAGCAAGAGGAACTATCTAATGTAAACCTTATGCAATCTTTGCAAGGCAGAGTACCTGGACTTAGTATAGGTGCGACTACCAGCTCTGGTGCCAACCCAAGAATAGACATTAGAGGTCAAAACACCCTGTCTGGTACCTCAGCCGACAATTCTCCGCTGATCGTGCTGGACGGTATCATCTACCGTGGCAGTATGGTCGATATCAATCCTTCGAATGTGGAATCCATAGAGATATTGAAGGATGGAAGTGCGGCGGCGGTGTATGGCTCTCAAGCCTCCAATGGCGTCATACTGATCTCCACCAAGAAAGGTCAGCAGGAAGGAAAACCTATTATCAGCTATTCAGGTCAATATTCGGTGCAGGTGCCGGCCAACACCTTGGAGCCTTTTAATACCGCCGATAGTAAGGCCTTTTTGAATGATGTGTATTGGACAGATAGTCGTATCGGCCCGGATTACCTCGAGGATAACCCTGCATTTTCGGTTACTCCGTTTCTAAAAACCCTTCAAATCACCGAGGGTTATCAAAATAATCTGGACAATGACTGGTGGGGAATGCTCACTGGAAATGGAAGTATCAATAAACAGGATATAAGTATCAGAGGAAGGTCGGAAAATTCCGGATACTTTGTTTCAGCAGGCATTTTGGATCAAAAGGGCTTCGTGAAAAATGATGATTATAAACGCCTGAGTTTAAATTTCAATATGGATACGAAGATCACCGATTGGTTGAAGTTTGGAATGGAGACCTTCCTTACCACGAGTGATTATTCGGGTGTTTCGCCTACGGTAAACACCGCTTTTCACCTGCAGCCATTTGCGCCAATATATGATGAAAATGGAGATTATATTTTGGAGCCAAATGGATTAAGTCTCAACCCATTCCTGCAATATCAGATAGATGATGAGGAAAAAAGACTAAACCTATTCGGCAATTTCCACTTTGATGTGCAGCTGCCATTTGTGGAAGGGTTTAATTACCGGTTGAATTTCGGTAATAATTATATTCAAAACAACCATAACCAATTTAACCCCTGGGGAGCCAATTATACTGGAAGCGCTTATAAGAACACTGATAATCTGTACAGTTATATCGTGGATAATATTTTCACTTATAAGAAATCCTTTAATAGTGACCACCGGATTAACCTGACCTTCTTATATGGAGTGGAGAGTATCCGGACGAGCAACACCAAGTCCTCTGCGCAGGATTTTGTAAACCCCACGCTAGGATTTAATAAGATGGATGCGGGAAATCCAACGCTTAACGCCATCTCTTCAGGAGCGGAGAAAGAAACCAGTTTATATACCATGGGGAGAGCCATCTATACACTGAAAGATAAGTATATGATTACCGCTACGGTGCGTAGGGATGGATTCTCGGGTTTTGGTTCGAATAGTAAGATTGGGGTTTTCCCTTCGGTAGCGCTGGGATGGGTAATGAGTGAGGAGGATTTTATGAGTAATAGCGGTGTAGATTTCCTTAAGCTTAGAGGCTCTTATGGCAAGACAGGTAGAAGAGGACTATCAAGGTATCAAACACTCGCAAGAATGGGTTCTGAGCAGAGTGTGGTCTTTGGTGATGGGGGCAATGCGACCATCGGCCAGTGGATCTCATCTATGGCAAACGACGATTTGAAATGGGAAACCACAATAGGCCTTAACCTTGGGGTGGATTTTGAACTTATTGGCTCCAGGCTTTATGGTAATGTGGAATACTATCGAAATAATACAGAGAATATTCTGTACAATATCCAAATCCCTGAGCTTACCGGTTTCTCCAGTATTGCGACCAATATCGGTAAAGTGAAGAATCACGGAGTGGAATTATCCCTAAATGGAAGAATCATCCAAACTACAGACCTCAGCTTAGAGACAGGGTTTAATTTCTCCCGAAATAGAAACGAAATCGTCTCTATCCTTGGCGCTGATAATAATGACGATGGGAAGGAAGATGATATTGTAACCAATAAATTATTCATTGGCCATCCTCAAAGCGTCATTTATGACTATGAAGTGACGGGAATGTGGCAATTAGAAGATGAAGTGCCTACAGGCTTCTTCCCGGGAACCTATAAGCTAGATGATGCCAATGGCGACGGGATAATCTCTCCTGATGATCGGAAAATCATTGGAAATACAGATCCTTCTTACCTGTTTGGTATCAGCAATACCCTCAGGTATAAGAACTTTTCACTGTATGTATTTGTGAATTCCATTCAGGGAGGAAGAGACTTCTATTATGCAGATGGAAGCCCTTATCAGGATGGGGATTTGTTTAAGAAGGATCAACTTTCTTACTCCAATGCCATGGCCTTTGATTATTGGATGCCCGAAAATCCAAATGCAAAATACCGAAGACTTGATACTCCATCGAGTTTTGTGGGAAGACCTTATGACCAAAGGAATTTTGTGAGACTTCAAGATTTGTCTATCGCTTATACCTTCTCCTCCGCCTTATTGGAGCGACTCAAAATAGCCAATCTGAAAGTCAACTTGAGTGGCAAAAACCTCGCGACTCTGACCAAATGGGAAGGTTGGGATCCAGAAACTGGACTTGGCCTGGAATCAGGTGTTCCTCTAATGAGAAGTTATACTGTTGGTTTAAATATTGAATTTTAATCCGAAAATCATGAAAAATATATATAAAATAGTATTGTCAGTCTGCTTACTGAGCTGCCTATCATGTAATGAAAATGACTGGTTGCAGGAAGAGCCGCTGGATTTTTATACACCAGGTAATTCATTTTCGAAGCCCTCTGACTTCAATTCGGCGATAGCCAGAATTTATAAAAATGTATTCCCCACGCTACTAAATATCAATAGCAATGCGGGAAGGGCAATGCATTACCCTTCAGATATGGTTTGGGATGCGATTGACGTCACCCATGACTTGAATCTTTATGAGGATAAGATGACGCCAACTACTAACGTGGTTCAGGACTTATGGACCAATCTCTATCGGATGATATTCGACGCCAATGTAGTTTTGGGAAGAATTGACGACCCTTCATTGGTATTTGACTCCGAAGAGCAGAGAAATGGCTTTAAGGCTGAAGCGATGTTTTTTAGAGCCCTAGCTTACCGTACACTGGCCGTGTTTTATGGTGGGGTACCGATAGTGCTGGAGGAAACCACCACCCCTAGGAGAGATTTTGAAAGAGCCTCTAAGGATGCGGTGATCGATCAGGCGCTCTCTGATTTACAATTTGCTGTGGAAAACCTTCCAGAAGTCACCGAGCTTAAAGAAGACGGTCGGTTGACCAAAGCGGTGGCAAACCACCTTCTCACCGAGGTTTATATCATTAAAGGGGACTATAGCTCCGCTATTTCTGCAGCAAATGAAGTGATTAATAATCCAAATTATGAGCTGATGAAAAATAGATTTGGATCCCGCATGACAGAGCAAGGTGACGTCTATTGGGATCTGTTTCGCCGCAACAATCAAAATCGAAGCAGTGGAAATAGAGAGTCTTTATGGGTGAGACAATTCGAATACCTGGTAGATGGGGGAGGCGCTGACAATCCCTGGCCGAGATTCCTGATTCCAATGTACTGGCAGCTGAAAGGTGCTGATGATGAAAACCTCTTCATTGGCCCAAGTAATGCGTACGGTGGCCGGGGTATCGGCTGGTATGCACCCACGCTATATGCCAGAGACGTCATCTGGGAGAATGCCGAAAATGACATTCGAACCTCAGACAATAATATTTTGAGGGATATCGTAGCCAATAACCCGAACTCAGCATTCTATGGTCAAAAGATAGTTGAAAGTGGTGCCATTGATGATTTTCCTAATATTTTGGATCGCTGGTGGAACGTGATTTTTACCAAGATTGCTCCAGTCAATAATTTCCCAGACGAATTTGTCCTCAATCCAGAAACGGGTTTGCTAAATAATTCTTCCAATAATATGCTTACTGACCAATACATCTTTAGATTAGCGGAGACATATCTATTGAGGGCAGAAGCCCATTTCCTTAATGGAGATCCGGGAAGTGCGGCCGCAGATATTAATGTGGTCAGAGATCGCTCCAGTGCCCCCCTAATTTCTGCCGCCGAGGTGGATATGGATTATATTTTGGATGAGCGGTCCAGAGAATTGGCCTGGGAGGAATTGCGGGTATTTACTTTAATGAGAACTGGGAAGTTTATCGAGAGGGTAAAGCAGTACAATCCGGTGACGGGAGATAGAATTGCCGATCACCAAAGTGTATGGCCTATTCCTTTTAGGGAGATAGAAACGAATACGGAGGTGAAGCTTGTTCAGAACCCCGGATATTTTTAGCATAAAATTATAAAACCTTAAAGGGAAAAGCTGAGATTTAACGATTTGTATCCTACTCAGCTTTTCTCCTTTAGGTGAATCATAAATTCCTAAAAATGAAAATTAAAAGAAAGATAATTAGGACGGCAGCCTTTATAGGTGCCTGTCTGATGGTTAGCCCGGCTTTTTCGCAGGATCAGTTGAATATCGCCTTAGAGGACCAAGACTTGAAGGTCTGGTATGATAAGCCCGCGGTGGAGTGGACGGAGGCGATTCCCATTGGCAATGGCTATATGGGAGCAATGGTATTTGGCGATCCTAAGCATGAGCGTATCCAGCTAAATGAAGGCACCTTATATTCCGGGGACCCTGATCACACCTTCAAAAGTATCAATATCCGTAAGCAGTATCCTCAGGTCCTAGCACTTCTGGAAGCTGGAGAGTATGGAGATGCTCAGAAAATGATCCAAAAAGACTGGCTCGGCAGAGCTCAGCAGTGCTTCCAACCTATGGGTGATGTATGGCTGGATTTTGACCATAAAGAGCCTGTCGAAGATTATGAGAGGACACTTGATCTAAGTAAGTCCCTGGTGACTATTAGCTATAAGGTGGGCAAGGTAAGGTATAAGAGAGAGTACTTTGCGAGTTATCCCGATCATATCATGGTGGTAAGAGTAACTGCCGACCAGCCTGGGGCGATCAATTGTAATTTGCATCTTTCCACCATCCACGAGCCTACACAGCAGTTGCTGGCAGATCAGGACCAACTGGTGCTAAAGGGTAAGGCGCCAGGAATAGCCTTGAGACGGACTCTAAACCAGGTCACTGCGGCTGGTGATCAGTATAAGTATCCGGAGATTTTTGACTTGGAAGGAAATGTACTCCCAGGAGCTAGCCAGGTAATGTATGATGAGGATGTGTTTGGTTTGGGGATGGCATTTGATACTCGGGTGGTAACTCGGAATAAGGGCGGCCAAACTGATATTTCCGACGAAATGGTGAAAGTAAAAGAGGCTGATGAGGTGATTTTTGTATTGTCAGCAGCGACGAGCTATAATGGTTTCGATAAGTCTCCGGCCTTTGAAGGGGCAGATCAGGTGGCCAAGGTGAAGCAGCAGCTTATGAAAGTGGCCAATAAGTCTTATGATGAATTACTCAATACGCATGTTGATGATTATCAGGCCTTATTTTCTAGGGCCAAGTTAATAATCGATGAGCCTACTAAGCAATCATCCCTTCCTACCGATCAAAGGATAAAATTCTTTGAAAATGGAAAAGACCAGTCTTTGGTCGGCTTATATTTCCAGTTTGGGAGATACCTAATGATCTCCGGGTCACGTCCGGGAGGGCAGCCACTGAATCTTCAGGGAATCTGGAATGATAAGGTTATTCCACCTTGGGCCAGTGCCTATACGATGAATATTAATTTACAGATGAACTATTGGCCTACGGAGCTGACGAACCTATCGGAATGCCATGAGCCTTTATTTACGGCCATCAAGGAGTTGGCGGTGAATGGGGAAGAGAGTTCTCGACAGCTATTTGGTCAGCAGGGCTGGATGGCCAATCATAATATGACGATTTGGAGACATGCAGAACCGGTAGATTTTTGTGCCTGCTCATTTTGGCCTATGGTGGCAGGTTGGCTGATGAGTCATATGTGGGAGCGGTATTTATTTACTGGTGATGAGGAATTTCTGAGAACAGAAATCTTCCCATTATTGGAGGGAGCGGTACTGTTTTATAAGGATTGGCTCATTCCCAATGCCGAGGGCTATCTCGTGACGCCTGTGGGACATAGTCCCGAAAACACCTTTATCTATAGAGATAATGAATTTTCTACGCAGAGCCCTGGCCCAACCATGGATATGGCCATTATAAAGGAGTCTTTCACCAGGTACCTGGAAGCCACCGAATTATTAGGATATAATACGGATATCAAGGAGGAGATTAGCCAAAAGTTATCACAATTATTACCCTATCAAATCGGGAAATATGGGCAGCTGCAAGAGTGGCAAATGGATTTTGAGGAGAATGAGCCGTCTCACCGACATATCTCTCATCTCTATCCCTTACATCCGGGCAATCAGATGAATATCACTAGTAATCCAGAATTGGCTGCCTCCGTAAAGAGGACCATGGAGCGAAGAGGAAATCAAGCTACTGGCTGGTCCATGGGATGGAAAGTAAATGTATGGGCGCGGTTAAATGAAGGAGATATGTCCTTAGAGCTGTTAACCAACCTACTGCATCTGGTGCGAAAAGGGGAGAAGGGAACCCAAACTAGTGGGACCTATGCCAATCTTTTTGATGCGCACCCACCTTTCCAGATTGACGGCAATTTTGGCGCTACCGCTGGCATCGGGGAGATGCTGCTGCAAAGTCATGATGGATTCCTGACCTTATTGCCAGCCTTACCGAAGGTATGGAAAGACGGTAAGTTCTCTGGTCTAAAAGGCCGTGGTGGCTTTGAGGTGAGCCTTGCTTGGGACGGAAACAAGCTGGAAAAAGGAACGGTAATCTCCTCTAAAGGCGGGATACTCCCACTGCGCTCCCTTACGGAATTGACCTTTGAGGGAGAGGTGAAACTGCTGACGGATGGCGAAAATGAGCTAATGATGCCTATTCAACCAGGTGAGCACCTTAGCCATTTTGATGGGGAATTCCCGAAACTGGTAAATCCTGACTATTTTGTCTATTATATCGAAACCAGTCCCGGGCAGGAGGTTGTATTTACTAAGAAATAATGAAATAGAAACGGAGATAGCTATAGCCTGAAATAGGGGATTCCCTTAGCTCGGCAAAGTGAAAGATTTAGGGTGGATCCTGACTTTAAAAGTCGGGATCCACCTTTATTTTTTCTAGTTCAGTAGAATATTATGGTGTTAGAAATGAATTTTATAGTCAGGAAAAAGAAAAAAATAGGATGAATAGTGCTGAGCAAATTTTCTTTGAATAGAACAGATCACTTCTCTATTACCTTCGGATAGAGCCTTCACCGCAACCGATTTAAATTCTGCTTAAAGGTCGATTTCCCAAATTCATTCCCTGAACCCAAAGCTTGGATATAAGGAAGCGATTATAGAGTGAATACTTTCAATAACTTTCATTGAGTGGACAAATTTAGTTTTATGAAAGAAAAGTGAAGCTATTTTTTTTCATAATTTACATAATCGGCTAAAGACTTGTTGAAATAGTTGCTATATTGGGTCGAAATAAATTATAACCCAAAGTAGAGTATGTTTATAAATAAGTTGGTGATCGCAACAGTTTTCCTAACTGGTGCCATGACCTCAGCCCCACAACCCCGCAATGATACTGTCGATTTTAAGGCTTATGACCAGAAGATTCCTGATACTGATTTATACTTTGGCTTAAGTCCGATTCCCGCAGGAAGTTTTAAGATGGGAAGCGCTGAGAGCAGTCCCTCACACCGATCCGATGAAGGACCTGTTAGGGAGGTGAAATTGGATGCTTTTTGGATGGGCACACATGAAATTACCTGGGATATATTTGAATTGTTTTTGAATAAGAATTTTGAAGCTTCGGTGATGGAGAAGCCCCTTCCGCCAGAGGTGGATGGTCTCACCCGACCAAGCACGCCGTATTTGGATATGACCTTTGGCATGGGTAAGGAAGAGATGCCGGCTGTAGGCATGACCCAATATGGTGCCATACAGTTTTGCAAATGGCTTTACACCAAAACAGGTGTATTCTATCGCCTTCCTACGGAAGCGGAATGGGAATACGCTGCCCGTGCAGGATCTGAGGCCGCTTATTTTTTCGGAGATGATGCAGCGCAGCTGGAGGAATACGCTTGGTATGCAGATAATAGTGAAAAAACCACCCATAAGATAGGAGAGAAGAAAGCCAATCCCTGGGGTTTATATGATATTTATGGAAATGTAATTGAGTGGACCAATGATGCCTATTTGGCCAATTACCCTTCTGCGAAGGGTACACTTGATAATCCAGAAGAGAAAACAGAGGAGCTATATCCACGCGTATTGAGAGGAGGAAGCTTCAAGAGTGATGCGGAGGATTTGCGTAGTGCAACGCGATTTGCCTCTACTCCTAATTGGAAACAAATAGATCCTCAAATACCCAAAAGCCGATGGTGGTTCCCTGAGGCTCCATTTCTGGGAATTAGGGTGGTAAGACCATTGGAGACTCCCTCAGAAGAGGAGATCATGGCTTACTATAATCAAGAACCTATTGACGATTATTAACTAATAAAACCTATTTACAATGAACCTAAAAAAGAACAACCGACGTGACTTTCTGAAAACCACCGCTTTGGTTACTGGTGGAGCCATGGTAAGTCCATTTACACTTCCTGGCGCCTATGCTGCTGGAAGTGATGAGATCAAGGTAGCTTTGATTGGCTGTGGCGGAAGAGGTACTGGAGCCGCTTTTCAGGCTTTTGGCACTGATAAGAATATTAAGCTGGTCGCAATGGCAGATGCCTTTCGCGATCGTTTAGATAGTAGCTATGAGGCGCTATCCAAGAAGATAGGCACCGAAAAGGTGGTCGTAAGTGAAGATAAGAAGTTTGTAGGTTTTGACGCTTATAAAGATGCCATCAAAGAGGCTGATGTGGTATTATTGGCCACTCCTCCGGGTTTCAGACCGATGCACTTTGAGGAAGCAGTAAGACAAGGAAAGCATGTATTTATGGAAAAACCCGTGGCCACAGATGCCAATGGGATCCGTAAGGTCATCGCTGCAGCAGAAATGGCCAAAGCCAAGAAATTAAATGTGGTCGTTGGGCTGCAAAGAAGATATCAGGATAATTATATAGACACCATTCAGCGTATCCATGATGGGGCTATTGGCGAAATCGTAGGTGGCCACGTTTATTGGAATGGTGGGGGAGTGTGGACTAAACCACGTACTCCAGACCAAACAGAAATGGAATACCAAATGCGTAACTGGTATTATTTCAACTGGCTATGTGGTGATCATATTACCGAACAGCACGTTCACAACCTTGATATTGCCAACTGGGTAAAAGGTGGCTATCCTGTGAAAGCAGAAGGCACTGGTGGCAGAATGGTAAGGACTGGCCTGGACACCGGAGAGATCTTTGATCACCATACCGTACGACTTACTTATGCTGATGGTACTGTGATCGATAGCGAATGCCGTCACTTCCCCGGAGCTTTCAATAAGGTGGATGAATCTTTCATCGGGACCAAAGGTCGGGCCTATATGAATGCCAGTAATGTGGGAAAACTAACTAGCCTCAATGGAAGCTCGCTCTATGAGCACAATGGCGAAGGAGATATCAATCCTTACCAGCAGGAACATAATATGCTGTTTGATGCCATCGTGAAAGGGGAGTACAAATACGAAGATGCTACCCGCTCGGCGATGAGTACTATGACGGCGATTCTAGGTAGAGATGCTACCTATTCCGGTAAGGAAATAAGCTGGGATGATGCCTTCCACTCTGAAGTGGACCTTATGCCGGAGACCTTAGCTTGGGATGCTATGCCGAAGTTATTGCCAAATGCAGATGGATTATATCCTCATGCTGTACCTGGAAAAACAAAAGTTCTTTCTTAAGTAAATTCCTACAGTGACTAGATCTTATCACCCACTGTCAGTGGTGATAAAGGCTCTAGTTACCAGACTATAGAATAATTTTATATTTAATATTGGTTTAATAAAAAAAAGGTCACCATTTCTGGTGACCTTTTTACTTATCATTAAGTAGATCAGAAAGCCGAAACCTTAGATGGTAGGCTCATATCCTTTTTCATATTCTCTGGACCATAGTTTTTTGGCGGCCTTAGAATTAGTGATATGCCCATCCGCTGGATTACATTCCAATACTTCTCCTGTACGGGAGGCGATATTGGCCAAGTGACAAAGAAGGGTGGATTTTGCTCCTTCGTCTATAGGAGAATTTTGCTTCTCTATTCCACGGATGGCCTGAAAGAAATTATAGACGTGTGTGGTGGACACATCACCGCCGCCACCAAGGGCAGTACCTGCCTCATTTCCACCGCCATAATTTTCTCTTACTAATTTTCCATCACGGTCATATTGCTTATAGCCACTACGATCGATGAAAGCCGAACCCTCTGTACCATAGATGATCGTTCCTCTTCCGCCACCGTAGGTATTATAGCTATTTCTGCTTTTGCCATCCCACTGAATGGTTTTATTATCTTCAAATTTGAATACTGCATCCATCGTATCATACATGGTCCATCCATCATCGGCGAAGTGGTATTTGCCAGAATCGACCATTACACGATTTGGGAAATCTACCTGTAAGGCCCAGCGTGCGATATCTAGTTCATGGGTAGCATTATTTCCGGTCTCTGCCGTACCAAAATCCCATCCATACCAGTGCCAGTTATAATCCCAGGTATCGTGCATATACTCCTTACGTGGAGAAGGACCCTGGTACAGATCCCAATCCAATCCTTCAGGGACAGCTGCTTTTACTGGCTGAGGCACCTGGCCTCTACTATTGGAATAGAATGCGGTGGCTTTATAAGGTTTGCCGATGGCTCCAGCGTGAATAGCATTTACAATCTCCTGAGACGGAGTAGAGGAACGCTGCTGGTTTCCCATTTGCACCACTTTATTGTATTTCTTTTGGTACTCAACGAGCAATTCGCCTTCGCGAGGATTATGGCTACATGGTTTTTCTACATACACATGCTTGCCAGCTTCCACGGCCATCCAGGTACCTGGTGCATGCCAGTGATCAGGAGTGGCATTGATGATGGCATCCACATCCTTGTCCTCCAGCACTTTAAAGATGCTATTCTCCAGTTTCGGTACATTATCGATGCGGGTGGAGAAGCTCTTGGCGGCTTTTTCACGCTGAGATTTCATCACATCGCACAGATAGACTAAGTTTACATTGGACTGAGGAAGGGAGATGGGATCGTAATAAGCGCCCAATCTTCTTCCCAGGCCACATATCGCTACATTGATACGCTCATTTGCACCAATGATATTGGCATAGCTTTTAGCAGAAAACCCCAAAGATCCCAAACTTGAAATCCCGGCAGTTGCCAAAGCTGATTTTTTTAAAAACTCTCTACGGTTATTATTCTTTTTCATGGTCTTTTATAAATAATATTCGACTAGTAAAACAGCCCGCCTCATTACCTGCATCTCAGAGAAAATTCATTAACCCAATTCCAAAGGGTATGCTTAGTAATGGAAAGCGGGTTAGGGCTTATTGTTTAAAAAAAGACCCTGCCAACTCTTAGGAGAAACAGGGTCAGTTTTATGTGATCAGGATCTATTTAAGAAGCGGATTTTATTTCAGCTCCTTAATTTTAATATTTTTATAACTTACGTTATTACCGTGGTCCTGAAGGAGAATATGTCCTTCTTCAGCCTCACCGAAATTTTTCCATTTGGCATATTTACTTTTAGCCACCAGCTCTCTAAAAGCCTCAGAGCCTCTGTCATATTCCAAAACTTTCACACCGTTTAGGTAGTGTTCCACATGATTGTTAGGATATACCACCACACGGCCAAGGTTCCACTCACCGATTGGTTTCACGAATCTAGGCTGCTTATCAGCAGTAATAAGGTCATACAGAGAGGACATGGTTCTATTGCCATCGCGACCTTTTTTAGCATCCGGGTGACGCTCATCATCCAATACCTGATATTCCAATCCAATAGCAGAACCAGAAGTTTCTTCGTCAAGGGTGACAAAATATTTCACACCACTGTTTGCACCTTCAGTTAGCTTAAAGTTGAAAGACAAATCAAATGCACTATACTTATCCTTAGTGACGATATCACCATAAGACTGAGATTCGCTTCCGTCAGACTCAGCGATGCTTAATACACCGTCATTGATAGACCAACCAGCGGTAGGAAATTCATCCTTATAAGCACCGATCCAGCCATCACTGTCTTTACCATTGAATAATAACTTCCATCCGTCTTGTTTTTCGTAATCCGTAAGGGTGTTATCAATGGTGCTAACTACATATATGCCAGCAGGAAATTCCTTAGACTGAAGGTCTTCAGTTTGGATTTTGATGTCTTTGAAAGAGGTTTTTCTTCCAGCATGCTCTGGGTTACTTCCCACGCTATGCACCTGAAGACCGATAAATCCTTTGCTATCCATATCATCTACCACGTAGGCAACAGGGACGTCATTCACCCAGGTCTTGATCACATTGCCGATCGCTTCGATACGGTAATGATTAAATTCGCCAAGCTTAAAGGCTTTTCTAGCCTCTGGATTTAGCGTCAATGGATATAACCATCCACGTCTCGCCTCATCATATAGTCCGCCAGACCATGCTCTTTCTTTTGGGTCAGCTTCAATTTGGTAGCCGAAAACCCTGTTTTTCTCAGCATCATATTGGCCTCTGGTCATTACACCAGAATTACTAGTAATATCCTCTATTTTGAGGTCCAGTTCCAAAATATAATCGGTGTACTCTTTCTCTGTAGATAGGAAGGTATTTGGAGTGTTTATTTTTGAGTAACCGACGATCACGCCGTCCTCAATCTTAAATTCTGCCTCTCCACCTAATGGCTTCCAACCCTCTAAGGATTCACCATCAAATAAGGAGGTCCAGCCATCCTGTGTAGCAGCAGTCTCGGTGCTCTGTGAGCACGAAAAGCAAACCAATCCACTTAGTATCAACGCAAATGGAAAAGATAATTTCTTAAACATGTTAATATTGGTTTTATTGAATTTTGTAAGTTAAAAATGAGGATTTAATCTTTCGTTTTCAACTATTGGTCTTAGTTTAATTACGAAATCGATTCCGAGAACGGCCTCTACATGCCGCCCACGCCAAATCCCGGCATTCTTTCCAATATACCTGATTAGCCGCGACTTACCTTAATCCCCTCAGCGCTATTTTACGCTTTGTTTAGGACAGAGCTCATGAAATACCTTCGGAATATCGTATTCATGATCATTTATTATTTTTGCCGGAGGCAATCCTAAAGCTTCTATAAGGTAAATCACCGATACCCATGAAATATGCATATGCCTATCATTTTTTCATAAAGATCTTCGCCTACTCAGGAGCGCATAAAAAAATGCCATGACGGTAGGTCATGGCATTGAAGTGGTAATGAGTGAAAAATCCGTTGGTTTATTAGTTGGTTGGTTTTATTTATTTAAAGCAACTTTAGCGCGATTGTTTTCATCCTATCGCATTCACCAAAGCTGAATTATAAAGACACGCCTCTTTTCCAAGGGATAAAATCATCCTGATTTAGCAGGATGGCCTTCGCTTTCTTTTCTCCACTGGCTATTTGGATGATATGCTCAAGAATTTCCTCGCCCATCTCATCAATGGTCTTTTCACCAGAGATCACGCCGCCGGTATTGATATCGATGATATCATCCATTTTATTGGCAAGGATATGATTGGAAGATACTTTGAGCACGGGAGTGACTGGATTGCCAGTTGGGGTGCCAAGTCCAGTGGTGAATAGGATAATATTTGCCCCTGAACCAGCCATAGCCGTGGTACTTTCCACGTCGTTTCCTGGTGTACACAGCAGGTTTAGGCCTGGTTTGGTGACATATTCTGCATAGTCGAGCACATCCACGATGGGGGAGGTTCCACCTTTTTTGGCCGCTCCGGCAGATTTCATAGCATCAGTAATCAAGCCATCTTTGATATTGCCAGGGCTAGGGTTCATATCAAATCCAGAACCCACGGCTTCTGCGGAGGCTGCATAAGAGCGCATAAGCGAAACGAATTTCTCCGCTGACTCATCGCTCGTGCAGCGGTTGATGAGTTCTTGCTCAACACCACATAATTCCGGAAATTCTGATAAAATGGTTTTGCCACCTAGTGCCACCACCAGATCTGAGGCATGACCCACAGATGGGTTGGCTGAGATGCCAGAGAATCCATCTGATCCGCCACATTCTAGTCCCACAGTAAGTTTGCTCAGAGGAGCAGCTTGTCTTTCATATTGGTCAGCATCGGTAAGCGCTAGGAAAGTCTGCTGAATAGCAGTAGTCAGAAGTTGATTTTCAGTGCCTTCCTTTTGTTGCTCCAGGACGATTACTGGTTTTTGCAGATCCGAATTGATCTTATCCAGTTTTTCCTTGAGTATAGCAGGTTGGGCATTTTGGCATCCTAAGCTCAAGATGGTGGCTCCAGCCACATTTGGATTGTTGATATAGCCTGCTATAAGAGCACAGAGCATTTCGGAATCCTGGCGAATTCCTCCGCAGCCCCCTTGGTGAGTGAGGAATTTGATGCCATCAATATTTTTAAAAACTTTATGTTCGCCATCTTGCTCGATGGTTTCGACGCTAAGGGTTTCGATTTCAGATTTTTTGCCCTGGGTATATAGGTCTTTCATTTGTTTTACGAAGCTCTTATACCTATTGGGTTTTGCGAAGCCTAGTTCTTCCACAAAGGCCTGCTTCATTATTTCGATATTCCGATTTTCACAGAAAACCAATGGGATTACCAACCAATAATTGGCGGTACCTACCTGGCCATCCTGTCTGTGAAAGCCTTGGAAGGTACGATTTTGCCATTTGGAGACGTTGGGAGGCGTCCAAGGTTTAAAATCACGCAGTCCGGTAAATTCGGAAGTTTTGTGGGCTACATTTTGGGTGGTGAGTACTTCGCCTTCGGCAATGGGGCTCATGGCGGCACCACAGATGATGCCATACATGAATATTTCTTCCTTTGCAGCAAAAGCTTGTTGTGCAAATTTATGTTTGGCTTTCACATCATGTGTCAAAGTGATGCTTTTACCCTCATAATTAACCACTTCACCTGCTTTGAGGTCTGTAAGAGCCACCAAGACATTGTCATTGGGGTGAATCTTTAAAATATTATTTAGCATGTTCGATAAATTTTTTATTATATTGCGCAATCGATTGCACAATTTAGGTAAAAAAAAATTAATGTGAATAAATTTCCCGATTTTTTTCAAAAGGAAATTATTTTCAAGTTAATTCGGGAAATAAAAACACACAAATCCATGAATAAACGAGTAATTACCCTAGGAGAAATCATGATGCGACTTTCTACTCCAGGGCACGAGAGGTTTATCAATGCAGACCAGTATAATGTGGTCTATGGTGGAGCAGAAGCAAATGTTGGTATATCACTTGCCAATTGGGGAGTGTCAACAGCACATGTGACGGCCTTCCCAAGCCATGATATCGGCAAGGCCGCCATGCAATATTTACGTTTTGCGGGCATCGACACTCAGTATGTATTTTTTGATGAGGGAAGAATGGGCCTTTACTTTCTGGAGAACGGAGCGATGCAGCGTTCTTCAAAAATTGTGTATGATCGATTCGATTCGGTATTTGCCAATTTTGACCCTGCCAAAATCAATTGGGAGGAGATTTTTGATGGAGCGGATTGGTTTCACTGGACCGGTATCACGCCAGCCATCTCTGCCTCAGCGGCACAGATTTGCAAAGACGCCGTGGAAGCCGCCAGCAGACTAGGCGTGAAGATCAGCGGGGATATCAATTACAGAAGAAATCTCTGGCAGTACGGCAAAGGTCCTCTGGATATCATGCCCGAACTTATCGCCAAAACCAATTTGGTGATCGCTGGACTCACAGACTTCGAAAATTGCATGGATATCCATGAAAAAGACTATATCAGTGCCTGTAAAAAAGCACAACAAAAATGCCCTTCCATCCAGTATATTTCCACCACTTATAGAGATAGTGTGAGTGCTTCGCACAATGGTCTATCGGGAATCCTGTGGAATGGTGAGCAGCTCCTGGAATCAAAATCTTATGATATGACCCATATCGTTGACCGCGTGGGTGGGGGAGATGCTTATATGGCTGGATTGATTTACGGCTTATTATTTTTGGAAGATCAGCAAGCCCTGGAATATGCGGTAGCGGCTTCTGTGCTGAAACACTCCATTCCTGGCGATGCCAATTTCGTATCGGTAGAGGAAGTAAGCCAGCTGGTAAAAGGAGAAAATGTAGGAAAATTATTACGATAAAATAGCCAAAATGAAGATTAACGAAATTATCGATGCCATGGAGCAGACGGGTATGATCCCTGTCTTTAACCATGCAGATGTAGAAGTGGCAAAACACGTGCTCGATGCCGCCTATAATGGTGGTGTCCGCGTTTTTGAATTTACCAACCGGGGAGAAAATGCCCTCGAAGTATTTACAGCCCTTAAGGCTTATGCTTCCAGACATACTGATTTGGTATTGGGAATAGGTACCATCTTTACTCCAAAAGAAGTAGAGGATTTTATCGCTGCAGGAGCAGATTTTATTGTTTCTCCTGCTCTGATCCCTAATGTAGCTGTCACATCCAACAGAAATAATGTGCTGTGGATCCCTGGCTGTGGAACAGTTACTGAGATTTTTAACGCTAAAGAAATGGGGGCCAAAGTCGTGAAAGCTTTCCCGGGTAATGTCCTCGGCTCCTCCTTTGTCTCGGCAGTGAAAGCCGTGATGCCAGAACTCAAGATCATGCCCACCGGCGGAGTGGAACCTACAGAAGACAATCTGAAGGAATGGTTTGGCGCTGGCGTAACCTGCGTAGGCATGGGCTCACAATTATTCAAAAAAGAGTGGATCAGCCAGCAGAAGTTTGATGAACTGGAAAAGCAAATCTCAGAAACGCTGAACATCATTCAAGCTATTAGAAACAAATAATTGCTATGATAACAATTAACAATAAACCTAAAATTACTTTTAAACCTCTATTACTGATTGCATTATTGATTTTGTCCTCCTGCGGTGGTGGAGATGGTGTCCGGGTGATCAAGCTCGGTCATGGTCTCGATACCAAACACCCTGTCCATGATGCCATGGTCTATATGGCAGAGCGATTGGAAGAGAAATCCAATGGCAAGATGATCATGAAAGTCTATCCCAATGCCCAGCTGGGCAACGAGAGAGAGCTAGTGGAATTATTGCAGATCGGCAGCCTTGGCATGACCAAAGTTTCCTCGGCAGTGATGGAGAGTTTTGCCCCAAAAATACAAGTCTTAAGCCAGCCCTATCTTTTTAGAGATGATGAGCATCGCGATCGTATCCTGAAAGGGGACATTGGTAAAATGCTGCTCAATGAAGGGACGCAGTTTTGGCTCAAAGGCTTATGCTATTATGATGCAGGCTCCAGAAGTTTTTATACCAAAGATAAGCCCGTGGAAACTCCCGAGGACCTTGTCGGCAAGAAAATCCGTGTGATGGAAAGTAATACGGCCATCAATATGGTCAATAGTTTTGGAGGCTCGCCGACTCCCGTATCCTGGGGAGAACTGTACACCGCCCTACAGCAGGGAATCGTGGATGGAGCGGAAAATAATCCTCCGAGTGTGATCAGTTCTCGACACTATGAAATCTGCAAATTCTATTCTTTGGATGAGCATACAGCTGTTCCGGATATGCTGATCGTAAGTACCAAAGTCTGGGATTTACTAAACGATCAGGAAAAACAATGGGTGCAGGAAGCGGCGGATGAATCAGCTACTTTTCAGTACAAGTTATGGGCAGAAGCCGAGGCAGAAAGCATGCGCCTCCTGGAAGAAGCGGGAGTGACCATCACCAAGCCAGACAAGGAGCTCTTCAGAAAAGCCGTGGAGCCTATGTACGAGCAGATCAAACAGTCCGAGCCTGAAATGTATGAAATTATAGATAAAATCAGAAAACATGATTAACCCAAGCCACTCAGTCAAAAACAGAATCAATCATTCGGTGGGTTATGTCCTTATGGTCATCATGGCCCTTATGGTAATCAATGTGACCTGGCAGGTATTATCACGCTATATCCTTATGTCCCCGAGTAGTTTTACGGACGAACTAGCCCGATTCTTACTCATCTGGCTCGGGATGTTAGGAGCAGCCTATGTTGCGGGACATAATGAGCACCTGGCCATCGATATACTACCCTCCAAGCTAAGCGGAAAACCAAAAATGAGGTTGATGGTATTTATTCACCTGATCATCATCTGCTTTGCCGTACCGGTGATGATCTTTGGAGGATGTAACCTGGTATATATTACCTATATGCTTGGGCAGAAATCCACGACCTTACAGATCCCTTTGGCCTATGTATATACTGTCATACCTATAAGTGGGATATTAATTTTTGCTTATCAAATAGCAGATATAAAACTTTTGCTATCACGTAACCCAAAATCGTAACCATGGAATACATCACTATAATAATATTAGTACTCAGCTTCATCACGCTGATGAGTCTTGGGGTGCCAGTCGCCTGGAGCTTAGGCTTTTCGAGCTTGCTGACGCTGATGGTGACGGTCTCCGCCGTCCCATCCATGACCACCATTGCCCAGCGGATGGGAGCAGGGCTCAACAGTTTTTCTCTCTTAGCCATCCCCTTCTTTATATTGGCAGGGGAGATCATGAATAAAGGTGGGATCGCCAATCGGCTGATCAACCTCGCCAAAGCCATGAGTGGAAGGCTCCCCGGTGGATTGCTCTATGTCAATGTCATCGCAGCCATGCTTTTTGGTGCTATCGCCGGTTCGGCTGTAGCAGCAGCTTCCGCACTGGGAGGTATACTTGGGAAGAGAATGGAAGACGAAGGCTATCCTAAGGAATTGGGAGTGGCTGTAAACGTCACCTCCTCCACCACCGGATTGATCATCCCTCCCTCCAATGTGCTCATCGTATATTCCCTCGCCAGTGGGGGAGTTTCCATCGCTGCGCTTTTTGTGGCAGGGTATATTCCGGGCCTATTTATGGGCCTTTTGCTGATGCTTACCGCGGCGTACTTTATCCGTAAGGAGAAATTGCCTCCAGGAGAAGCTACCTCCATGAGCGAACTTGGAAGAGTTTTTATCGATGCCGCTCCTAGTTTGACACTTCTGATCATTGTGATCGGAGGGATCGTCATAGGCGTATTTACCGCAACGGAGGCCTCAGCTATCGCCGTACTTTATACCTTAGCCCTTTCGTTGTATTATAAAGAGTTGAAGATTAAGGATATACCAGCGATTCTCTTGAAGTCCTCCGCTACCACCTCCGTAGTGGCGATGTTGATCGCGACGTCCATGGCCATGTCATGGGTGATGTCCAGTGAGGATATCCCGCAGTCTATAAGCGCAGTTTTACTGTCCCTGAGTGATAATAAATTCGTAATCCTTATCATCATAAATCTCATATTGCTATTTGTGGGGATCTTTATGGATATGACTCCGGCAGTATTGATCTTTACGCCGATTTTCCTTCCTGTGGTTACCGAATTGGGCATAGACCCAGTCCACTTTGGGATCATCATGGTGCTCAATCTATGTATTGGATTATGTACCCCTCCTGTGGGATCAGTGCTGTTCATAGGCGTCGGGGTGGCAAACACCTCCATCGCCAAGGTCGTCAAACCCCTATTGCCCTTCTTTGTGGCCATGATTATTGGCTTGATCGTCATCACGATCTTCCCACAACTTACCCTTTGGCTGCCAGGTTTATTTGGATTATAATCTAAAAATGATTTTGCCCTGATAAGAGCTTTGATCATACTATTGCAATAATTTGAAAAAAGGCCTCCATTCATTTGGAGGCCTTTTTTTTAGGTATGAATTTATAAATGCAAAGTTTACTTCCTATTGCCCCCCAACGATCAGCCTATCTGAAGCCCTATAAAGGTCTATTCTATGGCTATACTCTCTACAGCAAGAGGCATTCCTAAGGACTAAGCCCAGCTTAAATGCTTTTTTAGAAAATCAGACTGAATGAAAATTCAGTGTTTATTGTATTTTTTTAATATTATCTTACAAAAACTACCAGTTATTAGGGATTTTTATAAAGTACCTTGGTAAAAATTAATTATTTTATTTATTTTTAACATAAGACACGTTAACAGTTAGAGGTAAGGATAGTTATCATAGAGAGAATGGTACTCCGGGTAGGAGTCCGCATCCTCTCTCATCATTTACCTATTAGAGAAGGGTTACTTTCCCTTTTTGTTTTCATTAAGGTTTTGAGGGAAATGAAAGGCTGCCAAATCAGTACTGAGCCAGTGATTATGAAAACTATTGTTAGGTAATTAAAAAAGGAACTATGCAGGATTTTGTGGATTATTCTATGGAAAGTTTAGGGGATTCTGGTCAGCACATATGGGACGATTACGAACCCAGCAAGAACTTTTTTGTCAGTGATAAGATATTTGTTCATTTCTTACAGAAAGAACTTAGCCCGGATGCCTGGTCGTTTTTGCAGCCCAAGCTGGTAAAACTAGGTAAATTGGCTGCCAGCACACTAAATGAGCTCTCCATAAGTGCTCATATGCATAGTCCAAAATTTGTCAAAAGGGACCTTTTTGGTAGAGATATTGACAATATCATCTTTCATCCTTCGCGGCATGAGCTGATGAAAGCCGCCAACCAAACTCGCATGATGGGCTCCAGTGCCATCACCTTTTTGTCGCCGGAGTTTGAGGGACAGCAATACCGAATGGGTTATGCCTTGCCCTATATTTTGGCCCTTTCGGACTCCTCAGTGACCAATATTATCGGGATGAAAGATGCCTTTGGGCAGATCATGAAAAGATATGCCAACCCCGAGCTGCAAGCCAAATTTATAGAAAATGACTATTTGCTAGGTCCTGAAAATGCTTCCGAAGTCTGCTTTTGCTTCAGAGAAAATGCTGCTGGGCTGAAATTTGATGCGATCAGCACCAAGGCCATCCCCTTAAGAGATGGAGTCTATAAGATATCAGGAGAGAAGAGCCATTGTGAAAATATACATGCTCATCTAAAGCTGGTGCTCGCTGCCGTGCCATCAGAAAACAACGAAAAGCCGAAGCTTTCTATATTCTTAATCGAAGGCAATAATAAACCAGGTGTCTCCAAGGAATTTGAAATCAAAAACCTGGATCAAAAGCTCGGCATGCATAGCTTACCCGTCGGAGACCTGCTGTTTAAGGATTGTACCGCATTTCTGCTAGGCGAGGAAGGCCAGGGAATGGAAATATTGGAAGAGCTCATGAAGGTCACCAATATCTGGTCAAGCATCTCCGCCGTGGCTGGCTTCAGAAGATCACTGGTCGAGGCCTATCAGTATGCCTGCTACCAAACGTATGATGGCAATCGCCGACTTCTGGATCATCCCAGCACCTTGGCCAAATTAGAGGCTTTGAATAATCAATTCGTAGCCGACTTCTATTTGCTCTGGAAAACCATCCGTATGATGGACAAAACCGGCCCTGAAAAGCCACATCTGGAATCTAACCTCAATCACCTGATCCCTCTGATCAAAAATCACTGTGTGAATTCCGCTATTTCGGGCATCGGTCAGAGCATGAAGATCATGGAATCCCATGGCTATATGGAGCAAGGTGTCATCCCTAAGTTCATAAAGGATTGCCTCGCCCTTCCGCTCCTGCATCAATCCTCCATCCACACCGTCTCCGTCATCGTAAAAAACTGGGCAGAGGTACAGGATATTTCTTCCTTCTTTGAGCCGCTGACAAGCTCACTAGAGCATTTTCCTGACTTAGAGCTCCTGAAGGTGGAGTTGAAGAAACTGCTCAGCCATATCGAAGAAAGCAGATATGATGATCCGGACTTTTTGGATTTTAATGCTGACAAAATCATGAAAAACCTGATCATGTATATCCAGTTATCCATGCTCTTGCATCAGGAGGATCATGAAAGCGCCGCATGGATTCATCCCGCCATCAATCAGATAAAAGCTAATTTCCTAGGTCAAAATTCCCTTCTGGCCCTTCCCGTGGGTGCACAAAAGATTATTGGCCAGCTCGCCTGGGGATTCTGATTTTATTTCACAGTAATTATCAGATAATGAATTAGTTAAACTAGTCCTAAATACACATTATTCGAAAAGCGCTGGCGGGTACGGGAAAGGGGAGTACCTATTATATTTTGATTATTTTTCGCGGTATTTGCCAGGGAAGGCTGAATAAAGGTAGAATAAAGTATATTTTTGCTCCTGCATAGTGTTTTTCCTCAGCCTGAGGTATCTGGCTTTGGGGAATATCAAGGAATGCTCTTATCGAAACTCAATGAAAAAAATCATACCTGTCTTCCTTCTTTTTATGTTTTGCTTTAGCCTATCGGGCTTCGCCCAAAAGGAAGGGTTCATCAAGCGATATATCAATGGCATTATCAATGATACCAGTGCAGTCTATAAACCCCAGTTTCTGGTTTATCCGACCGTAGCCTATGCTCCCGAGACCAGCTGGGAACTAGGCTTCAGCTCTTTATATGTCTATTATGCCAAGATGGACACGGCCAATCGCCTCAGTGAGATCAATGGTTTTACCTTTTTTACCCTTGCAGGGCAATATGGATTATGGTTTGACCATGCGATCTATAGCGATAAGGAGGAGTGGTTTTTCCTTGGTAAGTTAAGGATTCAGCGCTTTCCCATGTATTATTATGGCCTCGGGCCAGACAGCCCATCAGACTATCAGGCACTGGTGGATTCTCACCAAATCCTGCTTAAAGAACGGGTCTTAAAAAAGCTTAGAAAGGATTTTTACCTTGGGGTCGAACTTGATTATAACCAATTCGGATCAGTAGAATTTGAGCCTCATCATGAGGGTCAGGTTATCGACTATCCTGTGGGCTATGAAGGCTCTACCAATATCGGTATGGGGCTGGGTTTTGTATATGACAACCGCCATAATGTGCTGAATGTGAGGGATGGATTATTCTCAGAACTAGCCTATATCAAATACGCTCCATTCTGGGCGGGCGAATATGAATTTTCCACCATCATCTCAGACAGTAGGATTTATCGCCCTGTGGGCAAGAATAATATTATCGCTGGTCAGCTTTTTGGGCAGTTTAATACAGGAAATGTTCCTTTTAATATGATGAGCGCCTTGGGTGGAGAAAGCCTCATGAGGGGCTATTATATGGGCCGATACAGAGATAAGGATTATATGGCCACACAGGTGGAAATGCGTTTTTTGCCACTTCCACTCGGCTTTTCGAAGCGCTTTGGCGCAGCGGTTTTTGCATCAGCAGGTACCGTATTTGATGATTTCTCCAATTTGGCCTTAAATAAGGTCGTCTATTCAGGAGGAGCAGGGCTGCGCTTCCTTCTCTTTCCAAAAAAGGACATCTACACCCGCGTGGATGCCGCTTTTACCAGAGAAGGACATGGCTTTTATATCTATATTGGGGAAGCCTTTTAGCCTGATTCCCATAGTGTTCCTTCATATAATTTGATGGAGAGAAAACCTTATGAGCTGAGGCTAAAAAAAACAAGCCTGCGAAAAAAGAGTTAACCCTTATGTTTCGCAGGCTTTAGCACTTATATGGCTGTGAAATTCCTATTTGGAGTCTCTGGTTTCTATTACCTTCAATAGTAACTCTGGCTCATCAGTGGTGATGAAGTCTATTCCCAAATCCAGTAACCATTCCATATCTTCCTGGCTATTAACCGTCCAGGAGTTGGTGGTTAAACCCAGAGATTGTGCTTCCTTGATCCATTCTGGATTTTCCTTCAGAACTTTGATATTATAATCAAAACCAAAGAATCCTTTTTCGGACAATTCCTTAGGGCTTTTATTGCCAGTAAGGTAGGCTATATTCGCATTAGGATCTGTGGCAATAGCTTCCAGACCTCCCTCATAGCTGAAGGTGATATAATCTACCCAGTCCTGAGCCTCTAGCTCGATCACTTTTTCCACGGATTTTCTGGCAATAATTTCACTTCTTTCTACCCCGATTTTTGATGGCTTAATTTCAAATATCAGCTTGGTGCTGCTTTGCTTCATGCCTTCTATCAGGTATTCTTCCACCGTAGGAAGTTTCTCTCCATTGGGATGCGTTTTGGTGAGCAGCTGCTCATAGGTGCTGTGCTCTATTTCCATTCCTTCAAAATCAGCATCGTGATTTACCACCAACACGCTATCCTGAGTCATCCAAACATCAAACTCACTTCCTTCGCAGCCCAATTTGACCGCTTCCCGAAGAGAAGCCAGGGAGTTTTGAGGAAAGCTATGGTTCTTCCACGCCCCCCGATGAGCGATCACCTTATTGGTGTTAAATTGATTATTCATATTGCAACTTATGGTCACTAAGGCTAATAAAATGACTGAAATACTACCCAAAAATTTCATATTGGACTTACAATTTAGGAATGCTGATAAATATTAGTTCTATTATACTGATAATTCTTATAATCCACCAAAGTTAACGCATTTCCAGAGAGGAACTATTTCAGCGTTTAGGTTTAATGATTTGTTAATACCAAGGAACCTTTCCTCCCAAATCACTACTTCTCGCCTCGGTTTATTCTATATATCGATTATTTGCTTTCACATCCTTTTTACTCCACATCCATGATAGCATGCCTTGGAGCTTATGCAGAAGATAGGGGAAACAAGGGAGATGCCCGTGGTTTTCATCAATGATGCTTTCTCCGACCTGGAGTTTGGAGGTTTATTGTCTCAAGTCACCAATTTCAGGGTCATTTATAAGCCCTTCCGGGCCAAAGACCTATAGTCCTCGGTCAGGGATTTATTAGATAATCCAGCCATGGTGTCCACCTTTTAGAAGATTTTCTATTATTATTCCCAATAAAAAATTCAGTAAATCCCTAGTTGCAAAACAATTGCATGCTTATGTTATTATCTTAGCAACGTGAAATGGTTTACCATCATACTAAGTATTTATCTATTGGGCATCGTAGCCGTGCCTTGCGGGGACGTGCTATCTGACAGTGAAGGGGACGCTGCCCAGCAATACCTAATGGTGGACCATGACGATTGTACAGGAGATGATTGTTCTCCGCTATGCGTATGCCATTGTTGTCATATCCATATTGTAGAAGCCAAATTGATGGAACTTGATTTTAGCATTACTTATCCCAGTCCAAAGACCGAGGTCGGTATATTATTTTATGGAGAGGAGCTATTTGAATTTTTGAAACCTCCCAGGATTGCCTAAGAGCAGGTTGATTTTTTATTCGCTTTAGCTATTCTAAAGCAGATATCACCGGGCTCATTTTCCCACTATTTTCTTGATACCTATTCCACTGGCCATGTATGCGAGGGCTGTATTGTCAATCATTCTCAGACCTTAGCAAACATTTTCAATGAGTCATTAATAGGTTTTGGATCATTGATTTTCCACCAAATGGAGCGGAAAATCGATCGGCTGTACTTTCATTTTAAGCAGCCAAGTCCCTATCAAGAATCATAGTCCATTCATCAATTTTCATTTAACTATTATAATTTTATCTATTGTAAATCAATTGATTATGAATTGCAATAAAAGAAAGTGTTTGATCATAAAAGACAAGAAGCATGATAAATAAGCTTATTACATTTTCCATTCACAATAAGCTCATCATCGGACTATTTACCCTGGTGATCATAGGCCTGGGGATATGGAGCATGCTAAAGGTACCCGTGGATGCTGTGCCAGATATCACCAATAATCAGGTGCAGGTGATCACGCAAGCTCCCAACCTTGGTACAGAGGATATTGAGCAGTTTGTGACTTATCCAGTGGAGCTGGCAATGGCGAATCTCCCTGGAGTGATAGAAGTGCGTTCCGTTTCTCGTTTTGGCTTATCGGTGGTCACCATCGTTTTTGACAACGAAATGGATACTTACCTGCCAAGGCAGCTGGTATCTGAGAAGCTAACAGAAGTGAAAGAAAGTATCCCTGAGAATATAGGAAAGCCCGGCTTAGGGCCGATTTCCACTGGACTTGGAGAGATATATCAGTATTCCATCGAGGTGGATAGCGCCTATCAGGACCAATACAGCCTCATGGACCTTCGGACGATCCAGGATTGGATCATTCGCCGGCAGATGGCTATGGTGCCCGGTGTGGTCGAGGTGAATGCCTTTGGCGGAGAGGTGAAGCAGTATGAGGTGGCCGTATCGCCGGACAAGCTTAAGTCCATGAATATCAGTATGGCTGAGATCATGAGCGCCTTGCAGGCAAATAATCAGAATACCGGAGGGGCATATATTGAGAAAAACCACCAGGCCAATTTTATTCGTGGTGAAGGGATCGCCAGAAGCATCTCCGATATAGAATCTATTGTGGTCAAGCAGTCTCAGGGCATTCCCTTGACAATCAAAGACATCGGGGAAGTCCGATTTGGCGCTGCAATCCGCTATGGCGCATTTACCAAAAACGGACAGGGTGAAGCCGTAGGGGGGATGATCCTTATGCTAAAGGGAGAAAACTCCGCCGAGGTCATCTCCGCAGTAAAAGCACGAATGGAGCAGATCGAAAAAAGCCTACCTGAAGGTGTGCATATCGAACCCTTTTTGGATAGAAGTAACCTCGTCGAAAAGACCACCAGCACCATCAAATCCAATTTGCTCGAAGGGGGCCTGATTGTGATATTGGTCTTGGTGATTCTGCTTGGTAACTGGAGAGGTGGCCTTATCGTGGCCTCTACCATTCCCCTTAGTTTGCTTTTTGCCTTTATCCTCATGAATATCTTCGATGTATGGGCCAACCTGATGAGTCTGGGGGCGATAGATTTTGGGATTATTGTGGATGGTGCCGTGATCATCGTGGAGAGCACCGTTTTCTACCTTCATCAGCATTTGAAAAAAGGCAAGCTGATCAGTGCCAAGTCGAGAAACAAAATCGCCTTGTCCTCCAGCAAAAGGATGATGAATTCTGCCTTCTTTGGTCAGCTGATCATCCTTATTGTATTCTTACCAGTACTAGCCCTGGAAGGGGTGGAAGGTAAGATGTTTAAGCCAATGGCCTTGACCTTTATTTTTGCCATGCTTGGCGCCATGATTCTTTGTCTGACCTATGTTCCCATGATGTCCGCCTTATTCCTTCGTGTCAAGGAAAGTACTAAGGCCAGCTGGAGCGACAAAATTCTGGCGAAGACAGAGAAATTCTACCTTCCTCTACTTACCTGGTCATTGCAGAAAGGCAAGCTGATACTGCTATTTATGCTTGGATTGGTGATTGCGACCGTATTCTTATTTCGCGATATGGGAGCAGAATTTATCCCTCAGCTGGATGAAGGGGATATTGCCTTTCATATCGTCCTTGCTCCAGGGAGTTCTTTGACCGAGTCGGTAGCTGTATCCACCAAAATAGAGAAGATCCTTTTGGAAAATTTCCCCGAAGTAGATCAGGTATTAAGTAGGTTTGGGGTGGCAGATGTGCCCACCGATCCCATGCCCATGGACATAGGTGATTCCTTTATTATCCTCAAACCCAAGTCGGAATGGGTGTCTGCCTCGACCAAAGAGGAGCTGATAGAGAAAATAAAAGCGAAAATCAGCCAGGTGCCAGGGGTTAATTTTGAGTTCACCCAGCCTATAGAAATGCGGTTCAACGAACTGCTGACAGGGGTTCGTGAGGACATCGCCATCAAGCTCTTTGGTGAGGATCTGGAGATATTGGCTGATAAGGCCAATGAGATCGCAAGCATAATCGGTGATACGCCAGGGATCGGCGATCTAAAGGTGGAAGCGACCACCGGTCTGCCGCAGATGACGGTGAAATATGACCGCGAGAAAATCGCCCAATATGGCTTGAATATAGAAAAGCTAAACACCACCATTGCCACGGCCTTTGCAGGACAGAGTGCTGGTCTGATATTCGAGGGAGAAAAAAGATTCGACCTGGTTTTGAGGCTTGACTCAGCGGACAGAAGTGGCATAGACGATGTGGAAAATCTATTTATAGACCTTCCAAGCGGGCAGCAGGTGCCGATGGGCCAGGTGGCTAAAATCAGCTACCAACCCGGTCCCATGCAGATCAGCCGTGACAATACCAACCGAAGAACCTATGTGGGCATCAATGTGCGTGGTCGGGATGTACAAACGCTCATGGAGGAGATAAAATCTAAGTTAGATGAAAACCTAAGCTTGCCTCCAGGCTACTATATCCGCTATGGAGGAGCCTTTGAAAACCTGGAACGCGCATCCTCACGCTTGCAGATCGTGGTTCCTGTGGCATTATTATCCATTTTTGTTTTGATTTATTTTGCTTTGGGAAGTTTGCCACAGACCCTGATGATATATATCGCCATACCACTCGCGGCAGTGGGAGGGGTATTTTCACTATGGCTCAGAGGGATGCCTTTTAGTATTTCAGCTGGCGTCGGCTTTATCGTATTATTTGGTGTAGCGGTCCTCAATGGGCTGGTGCTGATCAATGGCCTAAATGAACTCAAGGAAAATGAGAATTTGGGTTTAAGGGAAAGAATAATATTGGCTACCAAACGAAGGCTCAGACCTATTATGCTAACCGCGCTTACCGATATCCTGGGTTTCCTTCCCATGGCTCTGTCCAGCTCGGCAGGTGCAGAAGTGCAGCGTCCACTGGCCACAGTGGTCATCGGTGGCCTACTGACTTCCACCATCCTGACCTTATTTATCTTACCGATTCTCTATCAGTGGATGGAATCCAGACCTTCAAATGGACGATCTATGAATACGCTCACCAAAGCCATGGGAATAATTACCTTTTTCGCCCTGACAATTCCTTTTGCCGCCGAGGCACAGGATACCAATGCCATTAGCATTAGTCAGGAGAAAGCCATTCAAAAAGCTCAGCGCAACTATCCTGAACTGCAGCGAGCACGGCTGGAAATAGAAAAGGAGAAGTTTATGAAGAAGTCCGCCTGGGATTTTGGGAATACGCAGGTCTTCACGGGCGGGGAGGAGCTCAAGGATGGCAATGGGATCTATACCATCATAGGGTTGCAGCAACAGCAGATGGATATCTTTGGGATTCCCGCCAAAACCAAATACCATGAGGCTAGGATAGGACTGGCAGAGGCCGCCTTAAACCTTAGCATGGCCGAGCTCACACAGGAAGTTCGCAAAGCCTATGCTGAGGTGTATATTCAGAAAAGAAAATTGGACTTATTCCAAAAAATAGATTCTACCTATGCTAGGGTGGAGAGAGCCGCCGAGGTACGTTTTAAGTCTCAGGCGAGCAGCAAACTGGAATGGCTGGCAGTGGCAAATCGTCATCGACGCTCCTCCATAGATCTTCAGAAAAGCCAGCAGGACTTATTGATGGCCGAAGGGCGGTTTAATCTATGGATGTTTAGTGATACGCTCTATACCGTGGAGTCTCTTACTGTGGATGATTGGATAGCTTCAAATCCAGAAACCAACCTCTCCCAGGAGCCGCATCCCCTGGTGCTGATCAGAGAGTCACAACTGGAAGCTTCCAAAACGGCTGTTAAATCAGCGACCGCCAGCTATCTGCCCAAAATATCTGGTCAATATGGTATTCAGGAAGTGGGCGGGCAGACTGGTTACTCTACTTTCCAACTGGGGATCAGCCTACCGCTTTTTTTCAACCAAAGCCAAGCTCAAGTACAGCGCGCCAAGGTGGAATCTAAACAGGCCTATTCGGACCTAATCTGGATGGAGGAGAAGTTGTCTTTGGAAAAATCAAATGCCTTTCTGGACTATAAAAAATGGCAGAATACCTACCAGTATTTCCAAACAGAAGCCTTTCCACTCGCTGAACAGCAGCTCCGAGGTGCCCGACTTGCCTATGAGGCAGGACAAATCGATTACCTGGAGCTCATGCAAAATGTCAATGATGCCTTACAATTAGAGTTGGAAGGCCTGGAAGCGCTGGAGTATCTACTGACTGCCAGGATCAAATTGGATTATCTTAACCAAAATTATAGCAAGTAATCATGAACTATTCCTATATATTATCCTTAATTCTGCTTTTAAGTTTTTCAGGTTGTGGCAACAGCTCGGAGACGGAATCCTCCCATGAAGAGGACCCACATGAGGAGCACCATGATGATGGGGTGCACCTGAACCAAAGTCAAGTAGATGCACTCGGTCTGAAATGGGGTCCGGTAGAAGAGCGCAACTTAACCAGTTATGTAGAAGCCAATGGGATGCTGGAAGTGCCGCCTCAGAATGAAGCCGCCATCACCAGTATGATTGGGGCCAATGTGGTAAGTATCACCATCATTGAAGGTGATAAGGTCAGCAAAGGGCAGGTGTTGGCATATATATCGCATCCGGAAATCGTCCAAATCCAAAGTGATTATATCGAGAAATTCTACGAAAGGGACTTTCTGCAACAAGAATATGAGCGCCAGCAAACCCTCCTCGATGAGGAAGTAGGCGCCGGTAGAGACCTGCAGCGTACCCATGCCTCACTCAAGGCCATGGATGCACGAGTGCTGGGCTTGGAAAAGCAACTTGAGCTTCTCGGCCTTCAGGTTTCTAAAATCAAAGAGGGGGATATTCAAAATAAAATCCCTATTAGAAGCCCGCTAGACGGCTATGTGAAGAAGGTACATATCAAGATGGGACAATATGTACAACCGGAATTTGAGATGTTTGAGATAGAAAATATAGATCATATCCATGCCGATCTGATGGTGTACGAAAAGGATATTCACAAAATCCATGAAGGTCAGAAGGTCCGATTTAAGGTGCAATCAGTCCCGGAGCAGGATCTTATCGCAGAGGTATATGCTGTCGGAAAATCCTTTGAGGACAATCCAAAAGCCATACATTTGCATGCGGAAATTGAGAATAAACGAGGGGTGCTCATCCCGGGCATGTATGTCCGAGGGCAGGTTTTGGTAGGGGATACCTTGCAGCTGGCGGTGCCCGAGACAGCTATCGTTTCCGAAAATGAGCGAAACTATGTCTTCTCGGCAGAAAAAGAGGGAGAAGAATGGGTATTTAAACCCATTGAGGTCATCACCCAAAATCAAAGTAATGACTGGGTTGGGATTTCCTTTATGTCAAAAGTCGATTCCACCCTCAATATCGTCCAAAACCAAGCTTATTATTTGAAAGCCGAGAAAAATAAAAGTGAGGCAGGACATTCTCATTAAGAGATTTTGCTAGTGGGGATGGAGGAATATAATTGTCCCAAAAAACCCTTATATGATACCTTCTAAGATCAACCTTTCCGAAATTTAACTTTTGGTCAACAGATTTTGAACCAATGCGTATAGCCCAGATTTGGATGGTAATGGATGATTTGCGGTTATTTTCTTTGGCTCAAAAGGATCTTAAGTCTAATCCTAATCCCCCTTATCAAAGGGAATTTATATTTAATCAAAGAAAAGGCCTTCTCATTATTGTGAGAAGGCCTTTTACTATTCAACTCCTAAATTAGTTACCCATATAATTGGTCTTTAAAGCACGACTGATTTAATCAATAATTAGTTTTTGATCGTACTTATCAACGAATTGGTCAATGGGGGTGATTATATACACACCACTGCGGAAGGAATTTCCTTTGGAGAGCTGAAGGATGGATTCTGATACGGTTTTTTCATAAACCAAGGCTCCAAGTCTGTTATGAATTAACACCTGAACAGTCCCCAATTCCCCAAAATCGATCGTGAAATTTTGCGTCACCGGATTTGGGAAAACCCCTAATTTATTCTGATAATCATTGGATGTTCCTTCGGATTCATTGATAGACATTTTACCTGCAGGAATTGCAGTGCAGTGGCTTCCTACCGAATACATCAGCCCATTGTCAGCTGCGGGGCTATTATTATTTTTGGGGACGGTGACCCTTACTTGCTCTAGACTTATATTGTGATTTTCCTCATAGAAAGCAAGCTCTATCGTATAGACTTTGCCATCCCCGGAACCTGCTCTTTCTTTTCTCAAGTCAACAAATTTACAATTTGCACCGATGACGATATCCTCGGTGGTATTGTCATCTCTCTGACCATTATCGGCCTCATCAGAGCTTACCGATAGGGTCAGGATATTGTCTATAGATAGGTCTAAGCAATTATCACTTACCGAACCTACAAAATCTGATACATCAAAATTCTGGTACTCATGGTTTGGTGGCCACATGGAAATCGACTCAGTGGTCAGATGTATGACTGGAACTTCGCCATCTATCCCGATTACCTCAAAGGATAATGCCGTTTTATTCCCACTGTGGTCGGTTACCAGTATATTGACAGTGGTATTTCCATTTGTAAATTCACTTCCAGAGGCGGGGGTACTTTGGATGAAAGAAATGCCACAGTTGTCCGAGGCTTCGATATCAAAATTAACAATTGCACCGCAAACACCCGTGTTATTTCCCACAGTAATGGTACTCAATGGCGCAACTGTGGGTGGGATGCTGTCAAGTACGGTCACGGTGCTGGTACCTGAAACTGCATTTTCATAAGCATCTGTTACGGTCAATACCACTTCATTATCTCCAATATCCTCACAACTATAGGCAGTTCTGGAAGCTGTATAAGAGCTGATTCCACTCAGATCAGTACTGCCTCCATCCATATCCTGTGGACTGATATTGGCATTTCCTGTTTCATCCAGATATACCGTCAGGTTTTTGCTCAAAATCATCGGTGGATAGCAATCTTGCCAGGTGCAATAATTAGGTCATATTATCCATGCTTATTTCTGGGCTTTCTATGAAGTCTGGCAATACTGGTTGGGCGGGATCATTGGTGATCACCCCTATAGCCATGGCGAACTATTCGTATTAAAATAATAGGATAGGTAGCATAAACTAGAAGATTACCATTCCATAGAATTATCTATTATAAACTACCAATTACTTAATGGCTAAAGAGTATTCTGCTTCGTTATGGTGTATATAGTTCAGGTAAGAGAGAATGAATGAAATTTATTTAGGTATATAAGGGCTAAACGGCATATAATTAGACTAAATCGATTTTAGTGTTTTTTTTCCTGGCGAATAAGCTTGACGGGACCTTGCAGGCCAGATGGCAATAATGGTGCATCTGCCTTCCAATGTTCGTAAGGGGTAAAGGTTTTTCTATTGCTGCTGGATGGAATTTCACCGTTTTGGGTCCAATCAGGGAAAGCCTGATAAGTTTTTCCTTTTATCTCTGCTAATTCAGGTTCCTTAGCATCTCCGATCAGGCGATTAGGCCATAGATTAGTGACTTTTATGACCAGATCATTTTTACCTTTATTGAGGTGATCCGAAATATCAACTTGGAAGGGAGGCTTCCACAAAGTGGCGAGAGCAGTCCCATTGAGGAATACCTCCGCAATAACATCCACTCTGCCTAAGTCCAAAATCACGGAGCTAGGCTGTGCATCAAAATCAAACTGCGTTATATAGCTGGCTGTGCCCGAATAGTATTTTACCTCCTCATCCGAATGCTCGTTCCAAGGAATCAATTTGCGGAAAATAAGGGATGCTTTGGGGCCAAAGTTAGGGTCAAATATAACTTCCCAATCTTGGTTGAGCGCTAAAATCTCCTCATATACAGGGCTGGGAGTGGAGACTTCCTGAAGATCTGTATCCTTCCTGAATACCACAAATACTGCGCCTGCCGGACTCATTTCCAGACCTACCTCAGTACTTCCATTCTCTGACTGCTTCCAATTTGTTGCTACGGAAATTTCACCTGTTTCAGGGTTCCAAATTTCAGGTTGTCTTCCTGAAACCCTAAATTTGGCCGTTAGTGTCTTAGCTTCATAGGATTGATTTGAAATAAAATAATAGTCTCCATCATTCAATTTATGATGGGAATACTCGAATTTTTTTGGCAAAATGCAATCAGGCATTATTTCCCTGACCGACTTCTCGTAGGTCTCAGGCAATTGGATAATACCTGTATCCCAATACTTCTCAATTATCTTAGCAAGCTTCCGATCATTCACTATATAATCGGTGAGCCCCGGAGTACGTTGAGGTTTCGGGGCTATTATCAATGCCCCTTGATCTGCTAAATCAGCTAATTTCTCTATGGTCTCTAGCCGCATGAAGGAACTTCTTTTTAGGTATAATAATTTATACTTATTATCGATCAATTTGCCTTCATGGCTAGCACGGATATTCCCCTGCTCATCCACTGATAAATGGTCTAAGGTCCCTATACCTGCTAAATCAAATTTATATCCATCGATATATTCCATATCCACAGGTTCCTTATTACCAATAAAACTATTGAAACCACGCTCATCACCATACATCACAAGGATATCGGTCATATATCGGCTGGATTGCATGATATACTGACACCGTGCGATATAATCCATCCATGCTTTTGACTGATAAAACCAGGTATTATTGCGGTGTATATTAGAACCAAACCTGCCCATGGTCATCCCCGGCTTTATGGCATCACTCCATGGCTGATGGGCGGAGGTGTGAAAATAAAAGCGATTTACGCCCATCGTGAAAGCACGGTCTCCCCATACCTTCATTATGTACGGGTGTACAGTCCAGTCCCCTGCCATGCGAGTAAAGGCTTCTGCCCCCACCACAGCCCGACCTGTAAGATGAGCTGCCGAGGCCGCGATATGACTCGTCCATTCCCAAAGATTTCTCTTTGGCCAAGGCTTATCAGTATGCCAAAACTCGGTCATCGGTAAGTCCACTAGGGCGGCCACCTGAGCCGCATCAAAGGAACCTGTGCCATATGGCTCGGAAGCGAGCTTAATACCATTTTCGTGACATTTTTCTGCAAAAAACTTAAAGTAATTTTCAAACATCTCATCGGCTACGGTTTTTCTCAAATCCCATAGTACACGTTCAGTATATTCACTATTTTCCACGATCCTACCGGTAAGACATACCAAACGAGGAAGCAAGTCATAGCCATTTCTCTGTTGAAAAGTATTTTCAAATCCATCGGTCCAGTTTTGGCAACCTACTTCATAGCTATCTATAAGCAGGGTCGTAAAGGCCTCCCTTTGGTCAGCATCAGCGATAACTTTATCCAATAGGGCTTCCCAATGAAGGATAGCAGCCTCTTTGCTCAACTTATCCAATTCTAAGCCTATCCCCCCTCGGGAAGCTGGCCGAGTCACTGCAGCAGTCGTGGTATAGCCAAGTCTAAGTACCGTCCAGTCCCCAGACTCAGGTTTCCAATTTAGCAGGCCCGTGGCTTCCATCTGGTCGGTAAGCAGGAGGATATCATCCATCCTAATAATGGCCGCCAACGGGGCCGTTTCCTGACTAGGGACAAATCCATCCGGTCTGGTTTGTATATCTGTCATGGATTTTGCCTCCCAGTTGGGAAGACGATAGCGGGTATTTTGGGGTGTGGGAAAGGCAATTATCGCCACATCCTCATAGAAATCATATTTCTGTTGCTTTTCATTCAATGCTGGTCGTGCAAGGTGCAGGGGATGCTGCGTACTGGCATTGATGGACTGCTCGCTCCACACGATAGTTTTCATCGAATGCTCTGGCTCTATCCAGGGGCCTCCTGTGCTTGACCAACCAGAAGCACTATTGATGCCCATTTCCAGCCCTAAGCGCTCTGCTTCAGAGATGGTATGAGTAATATTTTCATGAAAGGTGGGGGAATTAAAGACTGCCGTACCATTTGGAAAGCCCAGGCCAAGATCGAAGAGCTGGAATCCATCGATCCCAACTGCACGGAAGGATTCGAGGTCTTTGGTGATGCCTTCTTTGGAAACATTCCCATCCACCCAGTGCCACCAGGTATGCGCTCGTGCAGAGTCTGGTGGGTTCATAAAAGCCCTTTCTATTTCCAGCTCCTGCACATCAATGCTTGAGCAGGCAAAAAAATGGCTAGTCAAAAAAACTACTATATAAATTAATGGCATAGTCTTACCAAATTGAGAATATAATCCAGGAACCATAATGAGGAATTAAAAATTTTGTGTCGCTAATGATTTAATGGGTATCGGCAGCTTTTGGGCCGTCATAGTCGTAGCTGAAATAATCTATATCGATATAACCCTGCTCGTCTTTTTCATTCCAGCAGAAGAACCCCAGCCTATCACCAGTCCAATTTCCAAACTTCAAGGTGAAGTTTGGTCCGAAATTGCTGAAAGAATCTCCATCCAGGCTGTATTCGTAATGGGCTTGGTTTCCCTTATTCGAAGTCTTGATATATATAGTATTGGCTTTGATTTCCGGTCCTTTTGTTTTATTTCCCTCAGAATTGACAAAGTAAAGGTAGCGCTTACCCCTATCATCCATATGTACGGCGAGGAGATGATAGACACCTCCAAATCTCACAAAGCCTGCCCATTGCCCTTCAGCCATGGTTGAAATATCGATTTTGGCTACAGCGGTGCCAGTACTGTTGCCCATGATACGCTGGCTCAGGGTATTGGATGCTCGCCAGAAGGGGAAACTACTTGCTTTGGAATCAGACCACCTATTATTACCGGGGCCTTTGGCACCATCCTCAGATATTGGGTTGCTGGCTTTTAGCCGTAGCCATCCTGGTCTTTCGCTAAGGGACCAATGGGATTCCCGTGGATTATGATTCCACTCCCATTGTGGGTTAAGCTGCTCTGCGGAGAAGTCATCGTCGGTCTGTGGAGCGGTAATAGGAAAACCTTGGATGGGCTTTTTATACTGATGCACAGGTTCTCCAATTCCATCCTGATCCTCATCCACACCAATTACTGGCCAGCCATCGACCCAGCTTACAGGCTCAAGCATTTGGGGCCTTCCCTGAAAAGGCGTGGCGGTATTTTGGATAAGTTGATGACTATACCACCAGGAGCTATCAGGAGCTTGCATCAGGGCGCCCTGGCTCGCACTACGTTCCTGTCCTTCACCGCGCTCCATTACGATTTTCTTTTCATATGGTCCATAGATGCTTTCGCTAGTCGAACGAAGGACGAGTTGCTTTCGGTCATTGGCCGGAATATCTATCCTTCTAGGAGTCTGAGGCTCCCCAAAAAACCATTCTGCCATAAATATATACCAGCGGCCATCTATTTGGTATATTTTGGCAGCTTCTGCTCCAGGGCCAGTATAGATGAGTGTGCCAGTATCAAGTATTTCTCTGCCATCCCAACTCATTTTATAAAGCCTATTTTCATTTCCCTTGATCTTATTTTCGGGGGATTTGTGAATGCCTCCGGTATTACAGATTAGATAGGCCTGATGGTTATCCTCATCCCAAAATACTGCGGGATCATCAATTACAGTCTCTGGGGGAAGCATTTGATGGGGCTTAGTCCATGGTCCCCGTATATCTGTGGCGCTGCTCATCAGTAAGCCCTTATTCCGATCTATTACATAGCAATACCAAAGACCATCATGATAGGCCAGATCACCCGCCCATACACCCAAAGCATAGCCATTCATCTGATCCCAGTCATACGTATCATCCCATGATAGATGGTCCCATACATGACCTATAGTCTCCCAATTTACCATGTCTTTAGACGCTAGGATTACCATCCCCGGGGACATATGCTGCTTGGAAGAAATCATATAATAGGTGTCGCCAACTTTCTCTATGTCAACATCAGGATAATCTGCATTGAGGATTGGATTGATATAGGTGCCGTCTCCTTGATCTCCCCAACTGCCTGTTTGCTGAGCATGCAGAGTGGATATCAGGCAAAAGGAAATCATTAGGATGTTTATCGTAATTTTCATAGTGGTTTTTTTGGGGGGAGGTAACAGCTAGTGCTGATTCATAATAGAATAATTAATGAGTGGTCTTATGAAAATAAGGTGTTATATGGGCTGGTTATTAATGAAATGTTATTTAAAAACGAATAATTTTTTCTAATAAAAAACCAAGCTTATTATAAACTTGGACGCTTAGAAACCTTGCCAAATACTATTTATATAATGCTCAATTCCGATAATTAGACGAGAGGGCAATTTGATTTTATAAAAGTAGCCCCACTTTCATTCTTCTTCTCTGACTGAGGTTTTGAGATAATAGCAATTCTAATTCACTCTAATGTAGGCATAAGGTGGGGCTAAAGTATCCTGTTTTGTATTGGCATCACGCAGCAGGATAAATAGGTTTGCTTTTGTCGATAAATTTAAAAACCGAGCTAGATAGACGGCAATCATTGATATATACAGGGTCTTAAAGATCTTGGGGCTACGGCTGAGAATAAAGGATAGAGAAGTCGATTGGTATTGGCATCATATATAAGCTTCAAGGCTCCTGCAAGGATAGGCTCTTATATAATTAAATATAAAATTTCACTAGTGAAAAATTTAAAAGTATAGAATGAAAAAAATAACCATGAGGAGAGCTCTTACTGGAAAGGGATTATATATAGCACTAATTAGCTTATTTATACTAGCTTCTTGTCATAGCCATAAGCAAACCAGGGAGAGCAGCTATGCCCGATATATTCCTGAACGTGCGGATGATTTTGCATGGGAAAATGATTTGGTGGCCTTCAGGGCATACGGTCCTGCTATGCGCGATCGGCCCGAAGATAGTGGGATTGACTGCTGGTTGAAGCGAGTACACTATCCCATCATTGATAAATGGTATAAGCAAAATGTAGAGAAGAAATCCTACCATCGTGATCATGGAGAGGGCTACGATCCCTATCACGTGGGTTCCTCCCGAGGCTGCGGAGGTTTGGGGTTGTGGGCCAGAGACTCGCTAATTAGCTCTGACACCTATACAGAATGGAAGATTATTAAACAAAAAACAAAGGACACCAAATTTGTACTAAGCTACGAATGGCAGTATGCTGGTGATCACTATAAGGAAGAAAAGCAGATCAGCATTCGTCTGGGAAACCGATATTATGAGGCGGTTTCTACTTTCTGGAAGAATGGGAAGATAGCAGTAAACCTCCCAATCGCAATAGGAATTACGACCCATGATGGAAAGGCGGAGGTCAGCAGGGAGCTGTCTTCTGGGTGGCTGGCCTGCTGGGAAAATATAGATGGCTATGGACTGGGGACTGGAATAATGATGAATCCTAAGCACATCCGAGAATTCAAGTTGGTCGATGCGCAGCGTAAAGATGAGGGGAATGCCTTATTCATTACCGAAACAGACAAGGAAGGGCAGGTCCACTACCAGGCTGGATATGGCTGGGAAAAGGCGGGAGAAATCAAATCATTTGCGGAATGGCAATCTTATCTGTCAGAACATTCACTTTTTCATACGACTAAATAATTAGATATGTATAGCATCAATTTACTTTCGTTTTTATGGATCATGCTGAGCTATCAGGCTCATGAAGATGTATTTGATGAGGAGGTGATCCTCACCCGAATGGAAAAGGCGGCAGAGTGGCAAATTTCAAATCCCAGCCCTTTTGGGCCTCTGGAATGGCACTGTGCACCCTTCTATATGGGATTGACGGATCTTTACGAGGTCTCCGGAAATGATAAATACCTCGTGGAAGTACAGGATATTGGGACTGAAAATGCCTGGAATATCGGTGATCGAAAATATCATGCTGATGATCATGCAGTAGGCCTGTCTTATCTAAAGCTTTCAGAGCATTTTAAAGACCCTTCCATGATCGCAAAGGTAAGGGCCGAATTTGATTGGATATTAGCCAATCCACCAAAGAAAACCATAGTGGGAGCTGATGGGCTGATAAGGCTTAGGTATAATCGGGAGCGCTGGAACTGGTGTGATGCCCTCTATATGGCTGCTCCGGTATGGACCGGCCTGGGAGCGGTGACAGGGGAGAAGAAGTATATAGACTATATGGTTCAGGAATGGAAGCAAGCGCAAGACTGGTATTGGTCCGAGGCGGATAGTTTATATTTCCATGACCGTCGTGATATTACTAAAATTTCTCCGGGTGGCCAGAAAGTATTTTGGGCTAGGGGAGATGGCTGGGTAATGGCGGCTTTGGTAGAAGTGCTGCAATATCTCCCAGACGATCATGCTGATCGTTCCTATTTTGAAGGGATTTATAAAATGATGAGTACCAAATTACTTAGTATTCAAAAGGAAAATGGAACTTGGGCGCCTAGTTTATTAGATGAAAATCACCCAGCTCAAGATGATATTAGCGGTTCTGTATTTTTTGTTTATGCTTTGGCCTGGGGTATAAATAATGGTCTTTTGGATCGTAAGGTTTATGAGCCAGCAGTCCGTGATGGCTGGAAGGCGCTATGTCTTAGACAGCTGGAAAATGGGAGGCTAACCAATATCCAGCCCGTGGGTGGCTTTCCTGTGGCTTTTGACCCCGACACCACTGCGATATTTGGAGTAGGAGGATTCCTTAATGCTGGTTCTGAGGTATATAAGTTGGTGAAAAAATAATTTTCCTACTGGAAATTCTTTCCATCACAAATTTGATCCATTCTTAATAGCATAGCCAAAAGGTATAAGTGTAGGATTTAATCCTAATAAATGGTTATTTGTACTTATTAGACTTTCGAAATCTTTGGAATTATAAAGGAAATACTCCAGTTTTCTATCACCCTGGACTGAGGTATTCTTACTAATAGTGAAGTGTTGTCAGCGAATCGTTACGCACTTAGCCCCTAATTACCCAAAAAAGATTCTATTCATCTGCTTAGTATAAAGTGTTTATCATACAGTTGCAGTAGGAAGCAGGTTACTATTCAGCCTATGGTTTAGTATATTTAACCATTGCACTAGTAATAAGCCCCAATTACATTAAAGTTTGCTGCGACTATGGGTTATTTTTATTCCGAAGGGAATCGAAAAAAAACCTATGATTTATAGTGAGATGTACGTGTATAAAGTTGCTTTCTTATCCAAGAAAACCCACCAGTGTGGAACTTGTCATTAGCCTCTCACTGAGTGAAAATAACATTAACCCAAAACCCAATATATTATGATTACAGAAGTCGATATTTTTGATGGAAGAATTAATGATAACTCAAGTGTTCCCAAATATAGACAGTTATCCGACTTGATCCTTCAGGCCATAGAGCGTAAAGACATTGAAGTAGGGGAGAAATTACCCTCCATTACCGAAATACGTGAGAATACAGGGCTTTCGAGAGACACTATTGTAAAGGCACTGAATTTTTTGAGAAAAAAACGAGTGATAGCTTCAGAGATGAGTAAGGGGTTTTATGTCACTAGAAATGTGAATTTGACCAAAACCAAGGTGATGATCATCTTGAATAAGTTGAGCAATTATAAGCTTAAGATTTTTAACTCTTTTGTGGACGCACTGGGGGCAGACTATCAGGTGGACGTCCGTGTGCACCATTGTAATGCACCTTATCTATTGGAGATTCTTACTGAAAATCAGCTTGTGTATGATCATTTTGTAGTCATGCCACACTTCAATGATGAGCAGGAGATCGTGGATACAGCGATTGATTATTTTAGGAAGATGCCTACCGGCAAACTCCTATTGATGGATAAGCACCTTCCAGCCTTAGAGGAAACGGTACCTTGTATCTATCAGGATTTCAAAATGGATATCTATAATGCATTGACTTCCGGGGCTGAAAAAATTAGTATGTACAAAAAAATCATCTTAGTATTTCCAGAAAACCATATTTACCCATATCCCACAGAAATCAAAGATGGCTTTGAGATGTTTTGTGAGGACATGAATTGTAATTCTGAGATTATTGATAAAATATATCCAGATATGGAATTTGAACCTGGTGATGCCTATATCATCATTGATGAGGAAGATTTGATCAATTTTCTGCAACAGACCCGAAATACCGAGCTTAGCTTAGGCCATGATGTAGGCGTAATTTCCTATAATGACACCCCACTTAAGAAGGTTCTGGATATCTCCGTGCTCAGTACTGACTTTGAGGTGATGGCAGATTCTGTCGCCTATATGTTGAAAAAGAACAAGTGCGAAACTGTGCAAAATTACTTTGACTTCATCGACAGAGGCAGTCTATAATAGTAAAGTTCACTGAAAACGATAGATCAAAATTGCGCTAACGAAATTCCACACTTCACTAGCTGCAAAGGTCGGTCTTACAGAAGGTTACTAATCTTCCCTTATGATCTATCCTATAGGATATTTATTTCCCCCATAAGGATACATACCATTATTTCACACAGAAATGCACCAAGATACAAGCACAAAAAATGAATAAAATCGTAATCGTTCAGCGCTTATTCCTGCTGCTTGTAGGAGCAGCATTATTTTTTGCTTGTGCACCGCAGGCGCCATCCTCCCCCGGGAAGCCCAATATCATCCTTATTGTGGCCGACGATCTTGGTTACAGTGATTTGGGGAGTTTTGGTGGGGAGATAGAGAGTCCCGTGCTGGATAAGCTGGCGGAGGAGGGACTTCGCTTACCAAACATGCATAATGCAGGCATGTGCGTCATTTCAAGAAGTTCTATGCTGACCGGTAAATGGTGGCCAGCGGTGGGATATGGCATAGAAAACGGGGAAAATCTAGCGCAAAAGTTACAGCATGAAGGATATAGAACAGGCTTGATAGGAAAATGGCACTTAAAGGGCAAACCCAATGATAAGGGGTTTGATTACTTCTTTGGTTTTCTAGGTGGATATTCGACTTATTTTAATGGAAGCGCCGATTATCGTATAAATGACCAAGAGTTTAATGATTTCGACCCCGGATTCTATAGCACTGATGCCTTTAGCGATAGGGCGGTAGAATTTGTGAAGGCGGACACCTCGGCACAGAAAGAGCCCTTTTTTCTTTATCTCAGTTATCAATCACCACATAATCCCTTACAAGCACCTAAAGAGGATATCATGAAATACCGTGGGTCTTATCTATCAGGATGGCAGGCCAGCCGCGATAGGAGGATCCAAAGACAAATTGAATTAGGTATAATCACTAAAGACACTCCCTTGCCTGCTTATCCGCAAAATCTACCCGATTGGGAAACACTGACAGATGCTCAGAAGGATCTGGAGGATCTGAGGATGTCAGTATATGCGGCCATGGTGGAGCGCATGGACCGTGGCATTGGCAAATTAATGGCGAGTCTTCGAGAGACGGGCCAGGATGAAAACACCTTGATTGTCTTTTTGAGTGATAATGGTACGGATTCCTTTTCGGTAATGGACGCGCAGTTGCTGCAAAAAGGGCTCCTTCCTGGGGATATAGGCTCAAATTATCAACCGGGAACTGGCTGGGCCTATGCAAGTGGCACCCCACAGCGACTATATAAAATAAGCCAACATGGTGGTGGTGTGAAAACCGGAGCGATTGCCTGGTGGCCAAGCACTATTAAAAAGATGGGGGAGATTTCCTTTGCACCGCTACATGTGGTGGACATCCTGCCGACATTCATGGATATTGCCAGCCCTTCCGATCAGAATATGGCTCAGCAAAAATCGGATAAATCACTCGCTGGAGAATCATTTGCCCCCTTGCTAAAAGGCCAAAACTGGTCCCGACAAGAACCTATGTTTTTTCAATTTATGGACAATAGAGCCATCAGAACCGCAGATTGGAGTCTGGTGGAAGTGGATGGTAGCGGATGGGAGCTCTATAATACTCAGGAAGATCCTCTAGAAACCAAAGATCTCTCTAGTCAAAATAAAAGCAAACTCCGTGAACTCAATCAGCAGTGGCTAAGTTGGTGGAAGGCCGAAAGTGGTGAGTCCAATTATGAACCGACTAGCACGCAGAATAGCCCGCATTATAAGCCCCAAGGTGACCGTGGAACTGGTAATAACTATATTCCTTCCGCTATGCCCACCAAACTTCAAAGCAAGTATCCCTTAAATTAAGATCCTCCTATTATGTCCTTTTTATGATAAAAAACCTTGGCTTTGCTTAAGTAGCCAGGGGAAAGTGTAGCGTTTAATAAAAAGAAATATATGAAAGCATTTGTTCAAATAAATAGCTGGAATACACTTGAGGTCATTGCCCTTCCGCTTCATAGCGGAATCGTCGTATTATTAGGAATACTCTTAATGTCCTTTTCGAATCCAGATGTAGAATATAAAGTATTTCAATTTCCACAGGACAGGATACCTCGGATTGATGGGGAATTTGAGGATTGGGATATGGTGCCTGATTCCTATAATATCGGCTTGGATCAACTGCTGCAAACAGAAGGTGAGCCCTTAGAGACCTTGGATTCTGCAGATTATGATATTACCGTAAAAGTGGCCTGGGTTAAGGATCTAAACCGCCTATATTTCTACCTAGAGGCCTATGATGATTTTTGGAGTTTTGAAGATAAGGCATTAAGTCAGGATATTTTTGAGCTGGTGGTGGATGCGGACCTTTCCGGGGGACCTTTCATCAAGAGGCATAATGGCAATACGACAAAGTTTCCGCAGGAAGCGCTTCATTTTAATGGGCACGGTGCTCACGCACAGAATTATCATGTATTTACTCCAGTGAAAAATAAAGATGCTGTTATGATTTGGGGAAATACTCCATGGATCAAGGACTTTCCCTATTTCAATGTGGCCTACGACTATGATTTTGTCCATGGCGAGAGTGGAAGGCTACAAATGGAATTTTATATTACCCCCTTTGATTATGCGGCAGTAGAGGGAATTGAGTCCTCCAAAATCTCAGAGTTGAAGGAAAATCAAGCCATTGGACTTTCCTGGTGTGTCATCGATTATGATACAAACCATGGGAAATTTGAGGGGTTTATGAATCTCGCGCATGATACCAGGATGATCTATGACGCTTCATACCTCAATGTTTTTCGTCTTATGCCTTTGGAGGAGGAGTACCAAAAAGCCCTTGAGGCCAATTGGTCTTTCGTGGAATTGGATCGGCAGAAGCGATGGATCCAATTTATGGATAAGTCTATTGGACAGGTGACGGCCTGGCATTGGGATTTCGGAGATGGGCAAATTTCTACAGAGCAGAACCCCAGCCATACCTACTCCAAAGCAGGGGAGTGGACCGTGGTGCTTACGGCGACAGGAGCAGCAGGGCAGTCCGTCCGGTCCAAAGTATGGGATGTCGTGACCGAATAGCATATGCCGGATCACTGAAATTATATATTCCTAAAACTTCATGAGAGGTATGAAATCCCCCTGATATAGGGCTGGATTAATAAAAATCTGGCATAAATAAAATTATTCTACTTATGGAAAGAGCAATTTGGATTGGCTATATATGGATTAGTCTAGGATTGATTTCCTGCGGAAAAGCGAAGGAGGAAGTCCAGAAAAAGCCCAATTTGTTGATTGTATTATCTGACCAGCATTCCTATGATATGCTTGGCGCCTACGGCAATAGTCAGGTAAAAACACCAAATCTGGACCAGTTTGCAAGAGAGGGCTTGTTATTCGAAAATTGCTTTTCCAACCAGTCTGCCTGTACGCCTTTTCGAGGGATGTTATTTTCCGGGATGCATCCATTGAAGAATGGGGCTTTTGTCAATGATGCACCACTGCTTCCCAATCAGTCAAAACTCCTGGGAGAGATACTCCAGAAACAGGGGTACCAAACCGCATATATAGGAAAATGGCATTTGCTCGGTGGCGATCGGGATCGGCCTATACCGCAGGGGGAGATGCGCTATGGGTTTGACCGCCTTTTGACGAATAATTGTCATGTGGATTTCCGGCCAGGGAAGGCTTTTTATTGGAATGATGAAGGAGAAAAGGATTTTTTTGATGAATGGGAGGTTTATGGGCAAACGGATCAAGCGATAGCCTATTTGGATCAAATAGATAAAGATAAGCCCTTTGCACTAATAGTTAGCTGGCATCCACCTCATGATTGGGGGAAGTTTAAGGGTGAGGACGGGAAAATGCATTATCGTTATGACACCATGGACGAGTTAATGGAGCTATACGAAAGGGATTCGATCCGGCTGCGGCCAGGGCTGGCAGCAAGTGCGGACAGGATGAGGATGTATCATGGATATATGTCCATGGTTTCTGGAGTGGACAAAGCTTTTGGCTTATTGATGGACAAGCTGGAAGAAATAGGGGAGGAGGATAATACCCTGACCCTTTTTTCTGCTGATCATGGAGATATGCTGGAATCCCATAATGCTCTGCTACCAAAGCAATATCCGCATGATTATTCCAGTCATATTCCATTTATAATGAAGTATCCAAAAAAATTGAAGGAGGGATCACGGACTTCACTGCTATTTGGTGCCTTGGACATTATGCCCACCCTGCTGGGTTTATTAGAGTTGGAGGACGAGCAGGATTATGATGGGCGGGACCTTTCCGATGCTATTCTTCAGGGAGATAATGAAGCGGTGAATTCGGTCCCTATATGGGTGCTTAAGCAAGGAAAGGGAAACAATAATAGTTGGCGGGGAGTGATCACCAAGGACTTTACCTTCTCCATGAGCAAGGATTCTCTGGAGCTAAGCAATGTGCTTTTTGACCGTCAGGAGGATCCTTATCAATTGAATAATTTGTTTTATCACCCCGATTACCATGATACCAAAGCGGCCCTTCGCACCCTTACTTATAGCTGGATGGAGCAGTTTGGTGATGCATTTTATGGGCCAGAGGATTTTGCCAAAGTCATGCCTGAGGAGACCTGGCAATACAACTATACCTCGAGGCCTTATGATCTTTTACATGAATTAAATACGGTTAAATAAACCAATCTAAAACACTACTCAGTTTTAATTAAATAACCTCATAAGGTGGTCGCTATCATGATAGAGAGCACCTTTTTTATTTTATATATGGAAAATGATTTGTAGCCTATACGGCAGCCCCGAAAATGCATGTATAATTTACCTAAGAATAGAGCTTGATATTTACTATTTCCTGAAAAACATTCAATTTTTATTATAAATTATTGAATTACCTTATGATTTCACTTCGAATTATTGAAAATGCCTAGGTGTAGGCAGTAGGAGGCAGGATGCTTTCTGCGCCTTATATTTCTAATATTGGTACTGTTGACAACTGCTTAATCGAAGCAGTTTATAATAAAACAAATGATTTTCATTCAATTAAAAACAAATTAATTAACCCATATAATCAATTAATATATGAAAAGGAAGATTTACTGGATACTGCTCTTTACATGCGTTGTTTGTATGCAGGGCTATGCACAACAGGCAACAGTGAGAGGGACCGTACTTGGTCCGGATGAAGAGCCTCTGATAGGGGTAAATGTAATACTCGAAAACACCAGCGGCGGGCCCATGGTAGGGACTATCACCGACCTGGATGGAACATACGAGATTAAAGCCAAAAAGGGAGATGTGATTGTATTCACCTTTATCGGTTTTAAGCCTCAGCGAATGGAGGTAGGAAACAGCTCCATTATTGATTTGACCTTAGAAGAGGATTCTATGGAATTGGGTAAGGTGGTCGTGGTAGGTTATGGTTCCCAAAAGAAGGAAAGTGTAGTTGGGGCTATATCTACCATCGGCTCCGCAGACATCGTCCGCAGCCCTACGGCCAATTTGACTACCGGTCTGGCGGGTAAGCTTCCCGGACTTACCGTGATGCTCAAAGATGGCGAGCTAGGAAGCGAAAATGTACAAACCCTCATCCGTGGACAAGCGACCATAAATAATTCCAGTCCATTGATCTTGGTGGATGGCGTGGAGCGTGAGATCTCTACTCTCGACCCCTATGATGTGGAATCAGTTTCCGTACTGAAGGATGCATCTGCAACAGCTGTATTTGGGGTACGAGGTGCCAACGGTGTGATCCTTATCACCACCAAAAAAGGCCTGGCCGGTGAAGCTCAGATTACTGGAAACTTAAATTATTCCTTACAGTCTATCACCCGTGTGCCTCAGCCTATGGGAGCCGTGGACTATATGAATACTCGTAATGCGGTCATTGAGCAACACAATCAGTTTACTGGTGGGAATACTCCTCCTGCTTTTTCGGAAGAGGTATTTGATGCTTATGCCAATGGATACCTGCCGGACTATTATGTGGATAGAAACTTCTACGAGGAACTCATGTATGATTACGTCCCGATGATGAAAGCCAATGTCAATGTGCGTGGGGGTACCGAAAAAACCAAGTACTTCACCAGTGTCGGCTATATGCGTCAAGGTGGGCCCTTCAAAACAGAACGTTGGGATGAATATAACTATGATAATGAGCAGCGTCTTGACCGATTTAATTACCGGGCAAATATTGATATGCAAATCAATAAGGGCCTTAGAGGCTGGTTAAATTTGTCAGGTTATCTGCAAGATAAGAATGACCCCATCATTTTTGGCGCCAGCAATGATGCTGCCACCACAGGGTCCTTTTATTACCTTCAGATGGCAGCATATGCTGATATTCCAGCTATCTCTTATCCAGATTTGAACTCAGATGGTGAGGTGGTAAGTGTGCCTGGGGCTGACCGTACACCTTATGGCAACTTAAATAGAACGGGTTACCGAACTTCCACGGACAATACCCTTAATACCACCTTAGGCTTAGAGCAAGATCTTGATTTCATCACCAAAGGTCTATCGGCAAGGGTGATGGCATCTTACGATTCCAGAGCCTCCCATATTAGGGGATTTAATAGGACTTATCAGACCTATATTGGCGAGCTGGATACTTCTGGCGCACAGGATTCCCTGTATTATTTGCCTGGAGCTGGTAATGACACCGAGTTAAACTCCATCTTAACTCAGAGTTTCTATACCAATTTTGACCTTCAGGCTTCATTAAACTATCAGCGGAAGTTTAACGACCATAATGTCACTGGCCAGTTTCTTTATCTGCAAAGCCAAAAAGTGATCAATATCCAAGTGCCTTATAATTATGTAGGCCTGGTCGGTAGGGTGACTTATGCTTATCGTAACCGATATCTATCCGAGTTTAACTTCGGTATGAATGGTTCAGAGCAGTTTGCTCCTGGCAATAGATTTGGCTTTTTCCCCTCCTTCTCCTTAGGATGGGTGGCCAGTGAGGAGGATTTCCTAAAAGACTCTCAATTTATCGATTTCCTGAAGTTTAGAGGTTCATTTGGCCTGGTAGGAAATGATAAGATATCCAATACCCGATTTATCTATGTAGATGACTGGACGCAAGGATCAGGAGGGTATTTTGCCGGCCTTGGAGGGATGCCAGGTCTTCCTGCTCCAGTATATCAAAACTCAGTACCCAATGCCAATGTATCTTGGGAAGTAAGTAATAAGGCCAATTTGGGAGTGGAAGTTAATTTCCTGGATGGCTTTGAATTGGATATGGATGTCTTTTATGAAAAAAGAAGCTCGATCCTTATTACGAATAGTAATATTCCAACCTATGTCTTTGGTCAGCTGAGCCTAGCTCCGACTAATAATGGGGTGATGACCAACAAAGGCATTGAAGCCTCCCTGGGCTATACCAATCATTTCCCTTCAGGATTTACCCTATCCTCAAGGCTGAGTACCTCCTTTGCGAGAAATAAGGTGATCAGCATCAATGAGGCATCTTTAGGAGATGATTACGCTTATCCTATCCGCCAGGAAGGGTTTCGCCGAGGCACGATGTGGGGTTATAATGCCCTGGGTTATTTCCAAGATCAGACGGAGATCGATGAGTGGGCAGATCAAACCACCTTGGGTGGAGAAGTATTCCCCGGAGATCTTAAATATGAGGATGTAAACGGTGATGGTCTTGTGGATCCAAGAGATCAGGTCCCTATGCAGTCTCCCAATGTACCGGAATTTAACTATTCAGCATCGATGAATGCGTCCTATAAGGGAGTGGACTTTAGCGTCCTATTTCACGGCGTGAGCAATTATGGTTTTAATGTCACTGGCAGGGGCGTAGAAGATTGGAATGGCAATGCCTTCAATAGTTATAAAAATTACTTTGAACATCATAAGGGCGCCTGGACAGAGGAGAAAGTCGCCAATGGGGAAGAGATCATTTACCCTCGTATGCATGTGGACGGCGTATCGGTCAGTAAGCAGCCAAGCAATTACTGGATACAGGATCTGTGGTATATCAGACTGAGAAATGTGGAGCTGGGATACACCTTACCAGAATCCCTGCTAAGCCGACTGCGGATAGACAATCTTAGGGTTTATTTCAATGGTGCCAATGTGGGCCTTTGGGATAATATGAAATATAAAGTGATGGATCCGGAAGTATCTAACTCCCTCAGCCATCCCATATTTGCCACCTATAATTTGGGGTTGAACATCACCCTTTGATCGCGACCTAGATGATAGATTTAAAGAATAAAGAGATGAAAAAATATAAATATATAAGCAGACATATCCTTTTGATAGGCTTAGCGGCACTTTTCGTTCTGCCTTCATGCGAGGGAATCTTTGAGAAAGCTTTGGACCGGGCGGATGATTCTAGAGAAGATCTGGCGGGGATGCTAAGTGATCCAGACAAAATCCGCGGCATGCTTACCGCTTCCTATTTGGGATTACCGATGGATCGATCTTACCTGTATTTTTGGACCACTGAGGAATCCTTGACAGATAATGCCTTTGACTCACAAGGTCAAAGTATGGAAAACTGGAGGTCAGGACTTTTGTCACCTTCATTTGCTGCAATCTGGGCAGACCGTAATACAGGAAATCAATATATGGGCCCACAGGTGGGCTGGTGGGGTCGCTATTGGGGCGCCATACGTCAGTGCAATACCCTAATCAATAATGTGGACAATATCACCGTCTCCGAAGAAGAACTCCCGATGGCCGATAGGAGACTGATGGTGGACGAAGCGCGGGTTCTCAGGGCCTTTTATTATATCAGATTGATCAGTATGTATGGCCCACTGCCATTCATGTATGAAACTCCAGATCTGGGATATGATGGTTGGGATGATGTGTCCAGACCTACCTTTCAGGAGATTACTGATCAGATCGTTGCTGAACTCGATGAGGTGATAGCCAATGGCAATATTCCTATGAAAAGGGAGCCCTTTAATACCAATGATAAATACAGGGTACCACTGTCCTTTGCCTATGGACTGAGATCCCGTGTGCTTCTATATAATGCCAGCCCGCTCAATAATCCTTCTGGAGATCAAGCTAAGTATGCCGCTGCGGCGGCTGCCGCAAAATCATTCCTGGATCTAAATCAGTATTCTTTAGAGTCATTTGAAAATACTAAGAAAATGTATATCTCCAATATGGGAGAGAATGTGGAAGCCACCGAGGTAATCTGGAGATATAGAGGCCAACTAGGACAATTCTCCAATGTTCATGGAATGGACTTGGCCACAGCCAGACCTAAGAAAAGTAATTTTCCAAACCATAAGGCAGGGGAAACTCCCTCTCAGGAGATGGTGGATTCTTATGAGCTGAAAAATGGAGCACTGATCGTCGAAAATTATGATGCCAGCCATGCCAACCCAACCTTCACGGCTGAGGCTCTTGCCGCAGGATATGATGATGAAAATAACCCTTATGCCAATCGTGATGATCGGTTTTACAGAGATATACTCTATAACGGTAGCACTTTTGGACAGTCTTATCAGCTAGGCCCCATCACCGTATGGACCTTCCTGAATGCACCAGGCACTGGATCCAATGGCAATGCTTCCTCAGGAGATGATAAAAAAACCTTTACAGGCTACTACTACGGCAAAGATAGAGATCCTCTCTGGTATGGTGCCGGAACAAAGGGCCAGGCTAATGCTCGGGTAAATCAAAACCTTATCCTGATGAGATATGCAGAGATCTACCTGAACTATGCAGAGGCGCTCTGTGGCGCTGGGAGATTTGATGAGGCCTGTGATGCCCTGGATATGACCAGACTGAGAGCTAATCAACCTTCCATCCGTCAGGTGCCAGATTATATGGCAGGCAATAACGAATGGCTCATGAAGAGAATCCATAATGAAAGAAGAGTAGAATTGGTGCTGGAGGATCATAGGTTCTATGATATCCGAAGATGGGATATTATTAGTGATCAAAATTACAATACCATCAGCGGAATGGAAGTCGAGCAGGTAGGACCGGGAGAATTTAAGCACTCGCGGTATCAAATGCCATTTACTTGGGAATGTCACAACGAAAAGTATAAGGTGCTGCCTATCCCTATCGTGGATAAAAAGTTGCTCCCTAATCTGGATCAACCTGAAGCTTGGCAATAATCATTCAAAGACCTTAAAGGATATTTAAAATGAAGATAAAAGTAAAAGTTAACTATATATATTCCCTGGCTCTTCTGACGCTGTTATTCATAAGCAAGGACGGCTATACTGCTGGGCTATCCAAAAGCGTCCTTCAGGACAGTACGATCGTAGAGGGAAAGGTAGAAAATGAATCGGTAGATGTGGCTTTTGGTACCATGCGAAGGCCTTATGTAAATGGCTCCGTGGTGACCATAAGTGGAGAAGAGCTGGTAAAAAGCCGCTCCTCTAATATCATGATCGCTCTTCAAGGCCGTCTTCCTGGCTTGAATATCATTCAAACCGGCGGTGAGCCTAGCTTGGAGACATTCTCCGCTCAGGTAAGAGGCCAGGATTCTCCAAATGCCAATACTATTTTGTTTTTGGTGGATGGAATAGAGCGTGATCCGCAAGGAATAGACCCCCACGAAATTAAGCGTGTTACCGTCCTAAGAGATGGGGCAGCACGTGCGATGTATGGCATGCGTGCCGGTGCAGGGGCTATTCTTATTGAAACTAAAAGAGGGTTTAACGGTAAGTCCAAAATCAATATCTCTTTTGATCAGGCATTCCAGAGTCCTACTCGCTTGCCTAGCCTGGTCTCAGCATACGACTATACCAGAATGTATAACCAAAGAGTGGCCAACGATACCCTATACGCAGATGCTCAGGATATCGCTTCTGGGGGCAATGGCCTTGACCAAAGTGGAACTCAGTTTTACACTCCTTATGAGATGGAAAGATACCGCTTGGCGGATTCCACGGAGTTTTATCCAGTAAGGGATATGGTAGGGGACTTTATGAAAGACTATTCCCTGATGAGCCGGTTAAATATAAATTTTAGAGGTGGTAATGATGCAATGAAATTCTTCACCTCCGTAAGTTATATGAATCAAAGCGGTCTTTTTGAAAACGTTCCTTTTGATGAATATAGCTATAATTCCAAATCAAAATCCAACCGCTTTAATTTCAGAACCAATTTAGATATCACCCTTTCCCCAACCACAGAGGTATGGGTGAATGTTGGGGGCTATCTGGAGCGCAATAATTCCCCGTATATTGGTCCGGGACAAGGCTGGGACTATGCAATATCCAAGCTCTATGAAACTCCAAACAATGCTTATAATGACCTTACCCCAGATGGAGAAGTGCTAGTAAAGCGTGATAAAATCGAATTTAGAAATACCCAATCCATCTTCGGATACCTTAATAGAACAGGCTCTCAAGCCGAAACCGTCACCCGTCTGGGTAATACATTCGGGATACGCCAGGAGCTGAATGCCATCAAAGGCCTGTCTGTCTCTGGTCAGGTTTCCTTTGATGTACTTTCAAGGAGCTCTCAGCAAAGGAGTCGCTCCTATGAATCGTATGAGGTGACCACCTTCTCCGATATCAGCGGCGCAGATTCATTAGGATATGCCCTGATTCCGGGGACCTCCAATTCCACCTTGTCCGACAGCCAAACGAAGTACTTCTACTATATGTATAACCTCCGTGCACGAGTGGACTATAACCGTGTTTTTAATCAAAAACATGAGGTAATGGCCACCCTTTTAGGGGAGCAAAACCGCGCACAAAAGCAAATTTTATTGCCTAATAATTATTTAGGCTTCTCCGGGAGATTCTTATACGCCTATGATAGTAAATATATAGCTGAGGCCAATTTTGCTTATCAAGGTTCGGAGCAATTCTTTAAGGACAATAGATATGGGGTATTTCCTTCCCTAGGCTTAGGATGGGTACTTTCCAATGAGGATTTTATGAAAAATTCCACAGTGGTAAACTATATGAAGCTGAAAGCTACGGTGGGTGTCACTGGAAATGCAGCCTTTAATTATGATGGGAATAATCAATTTCTATACATCACCAGCTGGAATCCAAATGGAACGGAAGACCAGCTAGGCAATGAGAATTTCCAATGGGAAACCTTTACCAATTATAATATTGGGGTAGAGGCAAACTTGCTCAATTCGCTCTATTTAAGTGCTGATTTCTTCTATAATGACAACTCAAACTTGGTCGTCCAAAACATCGATATTATTCCTAATGGGATGATGGGACTGGGTGGAGCTTCACTGCCACCTGCCAATATAGGTTCTTCCTTCAATAGAGGCTTTGAGCTGGCTGCAGGATATGCCAAAAACCTTTCCAAAGACTGGTATATCAATTTGAGAGCGAATATGAGCTATTCTAAAAATGAAATTACCGATCTAGCCGAGGTGCCTTATGATGATACTTTTGCTTATCCTTATAGAAGTAAGGGCTATCCGATTAGTCAATACTGGGGATATCGCTCAGCAGGACTGTTTAACTCCCAGTCAGAAATTGACAATTGGGCAGATCAGTCCGCATTAGGTGGAGTTCCCATCCCTGGGGATATCAAGTTTGAAGACCTCAATGGAGATGGTCTAGTGGATCAAAAGGATATTGCTCCTTTGGCCAGTGGAAGTGTGCCTCAAACCTTCTTTGGTCTCAATATACAGACCACCTATAAGTGGTTTGACCTCAACATCTTCCTTAATGGTGCCACTGGCAGGAATGTACTGCTTTCAGGATTTGGTAGATGGGCAAATAGAGATAACTTCACCGAGTATATGCAAAATGCCTGGACTCCTGAAAAGGCGGCCAGCGGCGAAGATATTGTATATCCTCGATTGGGAAATAATACTACCAACTACCGTACTACTAATTATTGGATCGAAGATGGCTCATTTTTACGACTCAAAAATATCGAGCTCGGTTATACCATGCCTACCCAGGTTTCAGATCGGTTGAATGCTCAGTCCATTCGATTTTATATAAGTGGTCTCAACCTGCTCACCTTCGACAATCTTCCGAATCAGGATTTTGACCCAGAAGTGGCAGCAGGAAGTAATATCAATTATCCACTGATCAAATCCTATAATCTTGGTGTCAGTGTACAATTTTAATGCTATTCCATTTAAACAGAACTGAAGATGAAACTATTTAATATATATACCAAAGCACTGCTAGTGATTTCATTGCTAGGAACTAGCAGTTGCTTAAGTGAAATAAATGAAGAGCCTGTCAATAAACTGACGGTAGATCGCCTGCTAAACAAAAGCACCATCGTCAATTTTCGGGATAGAAGTTATGATAAACTAAACAGCACCTTTCAGAGCTATCATAATGGTGAAATTCTGGACGCCTATACCGATGACGCCTTCAGGGCAGGTACAGGTACTCCCTTTGATTGGAACAGTGGCTTATTATCGCCGGATCGAAATATGTTTTCCTCTACCTTATGGGACTCCTATTGGGAGGGAATCCGAAAATCTAACCTGGCGATGGAATATCTGCCACAGTCACAGGTGCCAGAGGATTTGATTACCAGACAAAATATCGAAATGTGGGTGGATGAGGCTAAGTTATTGAGGGCCTGGTATCATTTCATGCTAATCAAAAACTTTGGACCTATTCCATTTACTGACCAGGCTTATAGCCCGGACTTTACAGGTTGGGCAGACCTGGTTCGTCCTAGCTATCAGGAGATCACAGACCGTATAGTACTGGAAATAGATGAGGTGATCGCGGCGGGAAGAATCCCACTTAGACAAGCCGCCAATAATGAATTTGACAAGGTAAATATGGCTGTGGCCTATGCCTTGAAGTCCAGGGTGCTTTTATTCAATGCCAGCCCGCTCAATAACCCCAATGGGGACAGTCAAAAATGGCAACGTGCCGCAGATGCGACAAGGGAGGCCATTGATAAGGTGGCGGGAACCTATTCTTTATTGCCTATGGCGGACTATGATAAACTATTCAGTCAGGATGCGACAGTGTTAAACTCGGAGATCATCATGAGATCCGCTATCAATGGTGCACCAGAAATGAATGCCCAAAACGGGGTAGATCTAGCATCTTATGGCTCCGCTACACAAAGTAACAATGCTGGGGTGGTACCAAGTCAGGAATTGGTAGATAGCTTTGAGCTGACCAACGGAAGCCTGCCAGTGCAGTCATATACCAATGAAAGCCATACTGCAGTGGAATTGGCACCTAATTATAGCGAGGCGACAGGAGCTGACCCCTACGAAGATAGAGATGCACGTTTTTACCATGCTATAGTTTATAATGGAGCCATTTATGGTCGTTTTAAAGGCATGGCCGCAGCTGTTCCAGATATACAAATATTCACGTTCCAGGGTTTTCCTGGCTCAGGATTTAATGAAACTCCAACCTCTGATACCGAGGTGGACAAGAGAAGAAGTACCACAGGCTATTATGCTAAAAAATTTAGAAGTGCCAACTATTGGGGTTCTACCACAGGGGGGGTCGATGCCAACAAAATTTTCTTTAGGTTGGCAGAGCTTTACCTCAACCTCGCAGAAGCAGAATGTGCCTTGGGTAACCTGGGAGCAGCAGCCGAAGCACTCAACATCGTAAGAGAAAGAGCCGGTCAGCCACAAATCCAGTCCGTTTTGGGCTATTCAAATGATCAGAATTGGTTGATGAATCGCGTTCGCAATGAAAGACGTGTGGAGCTGTGCTTTGAAGATCATCGCTTTTATGATCAGAGAAGATGGGATATCCTTGAGACAAACGGAGCCTTGACAGGAATGAAAATTACCAGTTCTGACGGAACCGCAGAAGGAGAGTTTTCTTACGAAAGAGTGAAAATCGACGTGCCTAGAAGTGCGACTTCCGATCATTACCTGATCTTGCCTCTGGCTACAGAAGAGGTGAGAAGGTTACCAGGTATCGGACAGCCTTCTGTGTGGCAATAGAATTACCCTTTGAAAACTGGGGACGGAATATTGGTGAAAGCCTTTTTCGTCCCTTTTTTTATTATTCAATTAAAACTACAAATTGTGTTTAACATAATAAAAATTATTGGTTTTGGGCTAGCAGTATTGGGGATAGGGCTGGGGGCAGAGAGCATGGCGCAGACAAGGATGATTGCGGATGATTGGGTGGCCACGGATGCACTAGGCCGAGAGCTGCCTTCCTTTGCCGAGGTGGGGGAGCTCAGGAAAGACAAACTCGTGGGCGTATTCTATTATATATGGCATGGTGCCCATAATGAGGAAGTGTATGATATCACCCAAATCCTTGCGGATGATTCGGCCACAAAAAAATGGGGTCCAGAGGGCGCTTTCCACTTTTGGTCGGAGCCAGAATATGGGTATTATAGGTCTGAGGATCCTTGGGTGATCCGCCATGATCTGCAGATGCTAAGCAATGCCAAGGTGGATTTTATCTTCTTTGACGTCACCAATGGATTCAGCTATCTGAATACCGTAAGGAAACTCTGTGAGGTGTCTCTGGAAATGAGAAACCAGGGAATTCCAACACCAGAAATTTGTTTCCTTACCAACTCGAAAAGTGGGAAGGTGATGAATGAGCTTTATGATGAGTTTTACAGTAAAAATGATTTCAAGGAGTTGTGGTTCTATTGGGATGGAAAGCCCTTGGCCATGGCTGAGCCAAACGACCCTATCCTTCGGCCTGAGGTAAAGGAATTTTTTACCCTCAAAAAAAGCTGGGCATGGACAAAATCCAGGACAGAGCCTAACCACTGGCAATGGCTGGATACCTATCCACAGGACTATGGATGGAGCGATACCCGCTCCAGACCTGAGCAAATTACCGTTTCTACGGCTTCTCACCCTCATCCAAATATTGGCAAAAGCTTCCATGATGGTGCCCAACCAGCGGTAAATGAACAGTATATCACAGAGGTAACAGACGAAGGAAAGCAATTTGCAGAGCAATGGAACCAAGCACATCGTATAGACCCCAGCATAGTGATGATTACCCAATGGAATGAATGGGTGGCGCAGCGATTTATTTGGAATGAAAAAATGGACAAAAGCTATGATGGAATGTATGCAGGTCGGCCCATCGCTATCGGCGATAGCTGGTTTGTGGATGCTTTCACCAAAGAGTATAATCGCGATATCGCTCCCATGAAAGGTGGATATTCGGATAGTTATTACTACCAAATGGTGGCTAATATCAGGAAATTTAAAGGTATGGAAGCACCACAGCCTTATCAGTCCAGCCCCATAAGCGTGGAAGGAAAATTTGAAGATTGGAAGACCGTAAGCCCAGTGTATCGCGATCCTAAAGGGGATATTGGACACCGAAATTTTGAGGGCTATGATCCCACCATGAACTACACGAATACCTCAGGGAGAAATGATATAATAGCCTCAAAGGTAAGCTATGACCGTGAATCCATCTTTTTTTATGCCCAAACAGCTGCTCCTTTGACCTCTCCAGATGAGGAAGGTTGGATGCTCTTGTTTATTGATGCGGACCAGGATAAATCCACAGGCTGGGAAGGCTATGATTTTGTGGTCAACCATGGAAAAATTGATAATAATAATAGCACTTTGAAGAAATGGAATGGGGAATCCTGGGAGCTAGTAACTCAGCTGAACCTGAAAGTGAAAGGATCGGAATTAGAGCTGGCCGTACAAAAAAAACTCCTTGGTTATGGGGCTAATAAACCGGAATTTAACTTCCATTGGATGGACAATCCTCAGCAGTTGAAGGACATTTCGGCATTCTTCCTAGAGGGTGACTCTGCCCCAGACCGGCGATTTGACTATTCCTTCCAGCCTAAGACAAAATAAATCAAGTGTAAATCCCTGAGATTAGTGCAGTCAAAGGTAAAGTTGCTTTGGTCTAACTGAAATAAATTATATCATAATCAAAAAAGGCTAGTACTTCTCATTAGGTTGAGAAGTACCAGCCTTTTTACATTTCCAAGTACCCTGCTGAACCACGCTATTCCTTGCATTTTTCACTGTATAAGGTAACACTCAGTCTTTGGCAAACACCAAAACTCAGGCAGGAAGAGTCAAAAATTGAAGAAAAATTGAGGAGATAAGAAGAATAACAAAGCTCCATCAGACCTCGTAAAAAAGCAATTCATCCATAATAATTTAATCTCCAGGATTTCCTGGCCGGCAATAACAGGACTATTAAGAAGAATTTTCTAATGGTTTGTAGACCGGATTATCTGATCATCCAGCCAGCTTTGTTTTAGGGATTCCCTAGGCGTGTTGGGATATCCAGAGGATCATCAAAGTCATCCCCAGAATTCTTCCTCCATTCCTTCATGGCGCTCCTGAGTTCCTCTAGCTTGCTTTCATAGTCCTTATCCTGAGCGAGATTATTTAGCTGCCCGGGATCAGTATTCATATTATATAATTCCTCAGCAGGTCGCCCTGATTCCAGCATTCGTAAGGCAGCATACTGCTCAGGAAATAACTCTTCCGCATGCTCAGTAGCCGTATAGCTCTGGTTTCCCCAGACTTTTTGCTCCTGGAGATCTGCAGGAAGAAGGTAGTCCTTATCGGGCATCAGGTTTAGGATATAATAAAATTGCCCATCAAAAACAGCGCGACTGGGATAATGCTCCGCTCGTGGTGGCCCATGGGAATTGTGCTCTGCAAATATATACTGCCGCTGAGGACCAGTATTTACCTTATTCTCCAATATTCCTAGCAAAGAACTGCCCTGTACAGTACTTGGAATAGGCAGTCCTGCATAATCTAAAATAGTGGGCATAATATCTATATGTGATATTAGCTCGTCCTGGACGATATTTTGAAGAATCTCAGGACCTCTTGCGATAAGGGGCACATGCATCCCGGCATAATAAGGAGAGGCCTTGGCACGGTGGTAAGGCTCCCCCTGATCACTCGTATAGATGATTAGGGTTTCTTCATAAATGCCCTTTTCTTGTAATAGCTCCACGATGGCCCCCACGCAAGCATCCGCTAATTGGATACAGCCAAAATACTTACTGAGATCCTTCCGCATCTCCGGTGTATCAGGAAGGTACGCAGGAACTTCTATATCATCAGGATCTGCCATATATTGAGGGAACTTGCTCATATGATGATCAAAATTCCTATGAGGTGGACTGATATTCGCCTGAATAAAGAAAGGCTGATTACCTGTTTCTGAATCTTCAATAAATTGCGCTATTACCTTCCGGAATTCCTCAGGATCATTGCTCACGGGATTTCTGTCGGAATAGGGAAATTTCCATGGGGGGCTCATATGAAATTTCTGGGTGATTGCCGTATAATAATTATTGGCCTTTAGCACCTCAGGAAGCGTCTGAACGTATTCATGCACGCCCACCTTGTCCACGGTGGACGACTGCCTGCCAAATTCCTGATCAGCATCCGAAAGTCTTGGCGTGACAGTATTCCGCCAATGGCCATTGGCATGGGGATACATACCCGTCATGATCGAACTTCTACTCGGGGAGCACGAGGCCACCGAGGCAAAGGAATTAGTAAATAATACCCCCTCATGAGCAAGCTGGTCCAGATTGGGGGTTTGGAGACCCTTGGTGCCCAAAGCCGATAAATGCGCACCTTGATCATCCGTCAATATAAAAATAATATTGGGGCTTTTACCCTTGCTCACTTGCTGAGCATTTCCCTCACTTCTCCATCCACATAAGCATAGTAATCCGATGAATGCCCAAATGCTAAATTTCCTCATAGTTGTATATCCGTTAAAGAGATAATGGAGGCTTTTGCTTAAGAAAATCTCTGCCACATCCTCTCATTTCTTGCTTATAAAGTATTTCATCCTTTAGTAAATAATATCACTGGTCAAAACCCCTTCTACCTTCCCTTATAAATTGACGATTATAAGTCCGTTTTATTTATATACATACGTTGAAATAGTATTTAAATCCCCTTAATACTAAATTATCTGACCTTCGGTCAAAATTATTTATTCATTGCCATAGGACTATTATTTAGCAAAAGGTCCCATATTGAAAAAAAACATCAATTTGACTAATAGTCAATCCGGACTGAAACTAAATGACCACACCAGAATCTATTCATGGTGTGGTCTTCTTATTAATAGTACATAAGGGTAAAGCAACTTTTAGCGAACTCATTATCATTATGAAATTTGACAAGTAGAGGAGCCCAATGATAATCAGGACTCCTCAATTAGTAGTCAAAATAGCTTTAATCATTGAGGATGGTAAGTCCCTCAGGTGCCTGTATTTCTGTGGAGATTTCACCTTCGGAGTTTTTGGTATGCTTTACGGATAGGACGCCAAACTTGGTAGGGTAGCTTCCTTCCACCCATTCGAGATCACCGAGGTGCGGGTCGATTTTGACGGCATTTCCTCCTTCATGGATAGATATGCCCAGCACATGTTGGGATAGCCAAGAGGTGGGGCCTGAAGCCCAGCCATGACAAAGGGAGTGACGGAAGCCGATATAGCAATAATCGCCATATTCTCCATGCACATCCACTTTACCCGGCTCGGGTAATTCATCGATACGGCCAGCATTTTCTGCCCAATCGAGGTTAAAATCTTCCCAAAATGTCGTGGCTCCAAGGTCTAGCATGCCACCCCAATAGTCGCGGATCACATCCATTGCTCCAGTATAGTCGCCCGCCATTGCTCTCGCCTGCAGGACATAATAACCGTAGAAGGTGGATACACCGGCGTTAGGGTCTTTAGATAGCCACTTTCTATTCACCTTCTTCGCCTTCTCCAGTCCTGAGATAGCCAGCAGGGCTGCAGCAGATTTATTATCATTTGGGTCGGGAACATGCGATTTCAGCAGGTCAATACTTTTTTGATAGGAGTCGATATGCTGAGGCTGCTCCAGTATTTCCGCCAATTCTATACCCGTCTGGAACACCATCACCATGAGGCTTTGCAGGCCTGCATGTACCGCTTCAGTATTTGGACTAGTGGGCCAGTCAAGAAACCTTCCTTCCAGTGTTTCCTTGCCGTTTTCATCAATATTTTCCTGCAATAAACTCAACAGTTTAAAGATATAGTCTTCGTGTTTTTTGAGATACTCAATATTGCCGAAGGACTTATACCATTCATGTTGGATCAAGATCCACCAGATGGAGTAGGAACTGATTCCATTCATCCAGGCAGGCAGATCTGTGATGTCCTGGATGAGATCAAGGCTCTTAGGAACCACCTCATTGGGACCAAATACGGAAGTAATCGTCATTACCTCAGGATGCATATCTCCCACCCATACCAGACGGTCTCGTTTGATCCCGTCCCATAAGTATTCTTGCATATTTAGGTGTACTGTATAGGCACCCACTTCCCAAATTTTATTCAGGCGTTCATCATTTGACTTGAAACTACCTAGATAAGGGATGTCCCTATATATGGATATGGCATTGACCTCTTTGAGTTTTAGCGTCCTATCTTTGTCCAATAGTTCGATGCGCGCAAAGCGGAAACCACTATTGCCAATCTCGATTTTTCCTAACCATGGAACCGTCACGTCCATCTGTCGGATCGCATGCTCGTTGGTGGCGGAGGATCCCACGACATCGGACATGGCCTCTGCCACAGATTCTCCCAAAGTCACTTTGACATTGATGGGAATCTTTCCCTCAAACATCCCCGTGACAATCTGCAAACCACCGTGCAATTCTTTCCCAAAATCAAGTAGAAAAGCAGGATTTTCACCTAGCGAACCGCTGAGGGTACAGATATTTTTTCCGACCAAATCAGCCTGACCATTTCCTGGGAGTAAGAGCCCCTCACTATTCTGTATAAGAGTGGAATCAGACAGCCACATGATACGCTGAGGCGTGATATATTCCCGCACACGGGTATCTTTATAGCTGTTGCTGCTGGCTTGTGGTCCTTGTCCTATTACCTGCATACTGTATAAGAGCATAGACATCAATAGGAAGGGCTTTAGAATAGACATAGTTATAATTTACTTTGAAGTAGTAGAAACATTAATTGTATAGGATCCAGCCTCATAGGATCCGATGAAGGAAAATTTCTCATCAGATTCTTCCCTTGCGATGACCGCTTCACGATTGAGGGTGATTTTCTGGTCTTTGGCGTGGATAGGCACATAGATATCGGCAGTGGTATTTTCGGGTATGGTGATGTTCCATGTAAATTCCCCCTGCTCATTATGCCATTCACTGGTGATCTGTCCATGGCGGGAGCGGTGGGAGGCTTTTGTGTTTTGGATATACTGGCTGAGGTAGGGCTTGAAGATTATTTTTTCAAATCCCGGAGTCTCCACGCTGGGGTTTATTCCGCCTAATCCAGAGTAAAACCAGGCATCAAAGCCTCCTTGCATGGGATGACTATGAGAGCGGCCATTATATAATTCGGCCAGGTCTTTTACTGGCAGCACTTCCCAGAGAGTGGTGGCATCATATTTTTCCCACATATAATCGAAACTATTCACCCCCGTTTTGGTCAGAAGCCGATAAACCTCTGCTTCCTGGCCGTTTTCACTGAGCACTTTAAATAGCCTGCTAATGCCAAAGATCCCAGTGGTCAGGAAGCCATCTCCATTTCCATGGATATCTTTCACTATGGATCGGGCCACGCCTTTCTTAAATTCATCGGGTACGATGCCGATTTCCAAGGCCAAAACATCAGCCGTCTGGCTTCCATAGGTGCTGTCCTGAGGATTTAGAAATTCCCTATTAAAGCTGCTAATGAGTTGCTTCAGCTGTTCTTCATACCTCCCTTGATCCTGACTCCTGCCTAATACTTTGGCCGCTTCGATCATTAGTTTTACATCCAGAATATGAAAGGCACTGGAGCTGATTGGCACTGGGCACTCGATCGTCTGATTTCCCGAAGGAGGGCACCAATCGCCAAGTCCATGGGTGATGATGCCATCCACGTTTTTGGCTTGGATATAATCTGTCCATACTTTCATGTCTGGGTAGAAGGTCTCCAAAATTTCCTCTTGTCCATAGTACAGGTAAAGATACCAAGGCACCTGAACCTGCGCCGTACCCCAGTCCGGAGAGGCAATACCGCTGGTTCTTCTGCCGGGCACAATCATAGTGGGTATCCCAGCAGGTTTTTTGATCACACTTCGATCATGAAAGCTCTCCCCAAAATACAGTTCATTAGTGGTATTACGCCCGGAAGAGCGCATGTCAAACATATATTTGGTCAGAAACAGTCGCGAATCCATATTATAGATCAGCGCATGGATGACAGCATGTGCATCGCCTGTCCAGCCACATTTTTCACGATGTGGACAGTCTGTAGGGATGCCTTGCATATTTCCTTTGATGGTCCACACAGTCAGATCATGGAGTTTATTGATAGTTGGCTCTGAGCTGGTAAATGTTCCCGCTTGCTCCATGGAAGAGTATAGGACTTTACCGGTTAGAAAATCCAAGCCAGGTTTTTCCTTCAGGCCACTGACCTCTATATATCGGAAGCCATGATAGGTAAATTGTGGCTGCCAATATTCCATCTCGTCCCCTTTGCAGATATACTTACAGGTTTGCACATGTTTGGTGGCCTTCACCCCTGTGGAAGTGGGGTCGATATTTCCACTGTTGTCTATTTCTTCGGCAAATCGCATTGTTATTTCTTGTCCGGCAGTACCTTTCACTTGAATTGACGGCCAGCCGGTAATATTTTGCCCCAGGTCAAAGACATATAACCCTGGCTCAGGCTCAGTGATTTTCACCGTTTTCACCTCTTCCATCTCCCGGATAGGAGGCAGGTATTGCTCCTTTAGCTGCTTAGGATGTAGCTTGGCTGGGGATGCAGCCTTCCATCTGTCCTCCCTAGTCTCATCTAGCTCCCTGCGGGCATCATAATATTCGCCAGCATAGATATTGGAGAAGGTGATGGGGCCCGTTTGCCACTGCCAGGACTCATCCGTCCCGATGACCTCTCGTGTCCCATCACCATAGTTGATTATTATTTGTGCGATGAATACAGGCTGCCCATAGATCATGGATTTATTCCATACCACATTTTGATTGTACCAGCCATTGCCTAGCATGACCTCCAGCAAGCTATTTTGAAGCTCCTCCGGATCAAGGTCATAAGCAGTATAGAAGGTATAGTCTTCGAAGTTGGTCTGAGCAGGGTCTAATACATTCTCGCCGATCTTTTCTCCATTGAGGAAAGCCTCATAGAACCCTGGTGCTGAGATGTATAATCGTGCATTCTCCACCTCCTTGGACTTGTTAAGCGCTATTTCCTTTCTGAATACTGGCAGCGCGGAGTCCGCATGATAGTCGAAACTTATCCAACGGGCCTTATTCCAGTCTCCAGGATAGCTGAGAGGAGGGAAGAAGGTACTGGCATATTCTTCCAGTGCATTCTCCTGGGCATCCCAGGTGCTTACAGTAACATGATATTCTTCCCCTGCGCTTAGAAGGTCTCCGCTATACTTGATATCAGTATGCTCAGAGGTGGCTTGTTTTTCCCCTTTCCATATTTCTTTGCCAGATTGGTGAAGACTTATTTGGTAGTAAGCCTGGCTGGATCCTGCCCAACTAAATCTAGGCACATCGTCAATATTGGTAATGAAGTTGACCTCCATACTTTCCCTATCCTCCTGTGGGAGGCTGGGGCTGCATCGGACACTTAGGCCTATCAGCAGAATAATGAGTACGGTATTAAGGAGCGATTTCATAGGAGTACGTTGCGGTTAATCAATTTTATTTATCGTCACTGGACCCAATAGTCCAGAGCTGCGCGGCGCCTCGTCCACTTTTACATCATTGACCGAAGTCCAAGTGTATCTTTCTGCCTCCGGCAATTGCAAGTCTCTGATTAATCGATTTCTCCACAAATTGGCAATTTTGATTTCCAGGGTATTTTCCCCCTTCTTTATAGCCTGGCTAATGTCCAATCGGAACGGCTTGATCCAAGAGGTACCCACTTCCTGACCATTCAGGATCACTGTAGCCATCACGCTAATATCTCCTAAATCTATCTGATAGCTTGCACCTTCTTCGATCTCTGTCACTTGGAAGGTCGTATTATAATCTGCGGTTCCTGAGTAGAATTTAATTGAATCGGTGTCAAAACTCGTCCAATCCACCAGCTTATCTAATTTGATAGGGGCTTGTGGGCCGATATCCTTATTATTGAAGTCCAGTGACCATGCAGAACTGATAGTCTGTACCTGATGGCTTTTAGGGAAGTTCTCCTTATAGCTTTTAGCCTCTCCGTGCTCATCCTCAGTAAATACCACAAACCAGCTTTCGGATGCTTCAAACTTCAGGGGAACACGCAGACCCTCTGGCAGCACCTCGTATTCGGATAGTTTTCTGATTTCTCCTGTTACCGCATTCCATAGTTCGGGAGTCTTGTCCTTCACCCTGAATACGGCCTTGGTAGAGACCTTATCATCGCTCTGATTGCTAAGGAAATAAATGTCCATATTCGGAGCTTCACGGTGTGTCCATAGGATAGGGTCATCTTCTGAGAGGATCACATCTTTGCGAAGGTTTAGGTGGTCGAGAGCCTTCTGAAGCGGCATATTATCCAAGATCAGACCTTTACCAAAGGGTTTTATGAATTCAGTATCACCATAGTCATTTTCGCCCCACATCTTTCGGGCATGGCTAGCCACTATTTCATCTGATTCCGGAAAATTTTGCAGGCTAGGGGAGGTGCTAGGTTTTGAACCATAAATAGCCAATCCCTGACTTACCATTTCCTCTATCTTTGTCAATAACTCCGGAGTCATGGTATTTAATGGTGGCAATACCAGCAGGCCATAATTCATCCCATCGGGAAGAGTGAGCTTGCCATCCTTCACCTCGGCTCTTTCCAGCAGTACCTCCGCATTCATATAATCGTAAGAATATCCCTTCGGAATTTCCGGGTCTTTCACCCCAGTCATCACCGGTGCATCTTCTCCAATGAAATAAGCGATATCGGCAGCATATCTACCTTTGGTCAGCATATGCTGGCTTCTTCGGATATAGTCCATCCATGATTTTGACTGCTCAAACCAAGTATTATGACGATTAAATTCGGTGCTGAACCAGGCATTGACACCTGGCTTACGGCTATCATCGGGCTGCTGAATATATAAGTGGAGCACGAAATGGTTTATACCTTCCGTAAAACTCCAGTCACCACGCTTCTTAAGCAAGGCAGGATGTCTCAAATAACTGCTGTTGGCGGCGGTAAAAGCCTCCGCAGAGGTCACCGGTTTGCCGTAAATATGGGCAGCAGAGGAGGAGGCCTTACACTCTATATTTCCCAGAGCACCTTCATTCCAAAATTCCCCACTCACCAGATTGGACTGCCCTCCATACATGAGGAATTCGGATGGGAATCCCCAATGTCCATAATTCTCTAACCAAAGTTTTAACCCATGCTCATTACTGACTTTTCGGAGTCCACCCACGTATTCATAGGCGACCTGGTCGGCCACCAGCCTACGCATATCCCAGAGGAATCGCTCGGAATGGGTCAGGCTTTTCACCACTTTTCCTGTATATACTGGAAGGAAGGGTACGGGATCATAGCCGTATTTATCCTCGAATTTCTCTGCAAAGCCATCCGTCCAGTTTTGAGATCCCATCTCATAGCTATCGGCGATCACATACTTGAATGCGGATTTACTTTCTTCCGGAAGCCTCTCCAGTAGTTTACCTACAAATTGGTCAAAGTGGAATCGGATAAGTTCCTCACTCATCTTGTCAATTTCATAGCCTTTGCCTTGCGGCGCAGATGGGGAGTTTTCGGTTCCCGTGGGAGCCATCCCGAATCTATATACGGTCCAATTTCCCTCAGGAGCGGACCAGTTTAAGTTCCCATTCTCATCCATTTTGTCACTTAGGTCGATGATTTCGTCCACCTGAGTGACCAATTTTGGATCCACCTCCTGCTGATTGGATGCCCATTGGTAACTCGACCAGGTGGGCGTCGGGGTAGGGTGCATTTTGGCCATCTGCTTCTCCACATAATGGTCTAGCGTAGCCTGCTCGGAGAGGGAGATTTCTGCAAAGCCTACATTCCTGGCACCTTTGAAATTATTGCAAGTCAGACGAAATTCATTCGTCTCTGGAGCGTCGATGGACAGCGCCACAGCTCCTTGGATATTTGCGCCCACATTGGGCTCCATTTTACTTCGGTCAAAGGTAAATTCCCGAACCATCTGATATTCACCATCCACCTTGGCCTCCAGGCTACAGTCGCACTTTAGCGGCTTATCCCCTGGGCTGATAGATATACTCCTGGCCTGAATAGGCTTATCAGTCTGTATTGATAGGCTATATTCTTTATGCTTTGCCAGATCAAAAGATGGCGTGGTCGTTAGTTTCCGGTCAGCCCAAAATTGACCATCAGTTACGGATGGAGAACTGGAAAATCGGGTATTTTCGGAGGAAACAGTAAATAGATCTCCGTTATTCTTAACTCCTAGCACATAGGTATCCTGAAATTCACTGGTAGGCTGTGGAAGGGGTATTTCAATATTTTTACCTCCAAGAATGACCGTTTCGGAGAAAACAGTATAGCGCATCGCCATATCAGATTTTACCCAAGGCCCGCCGGATTGGCTCCAGCCAGGACAGTTGAATAATCCAATATCTACACCGAGTCTCTTGCCTTCATTTACGGTGTGCACCAATATCTCCCACCATTCCTCACTGAATAGCGGGACAGGTCCATCCTCGCCATTCGGGTTGATATTCCCAATAAGCGCCGCTCCGATGCCCACTTCTTTCATAGCTTCTAAATCCTTAGTAACCCCTTCTTTCGAAATATCATCATTAATCCAATACCAATAACACCAGGGCTTTACGCTGTCTGGCGGTATCTGAAATCCATCTACCAAGGTCTCGTAATCTATTCTTCCTATCTCAGGCGTTTGAGGGGTGGATTGACAGGCTATGTTTAGCATGGGCAATAAGCCTAAAAGGAAAAAGTAGAAATTGTTCTTTCTAGATAATATATCCAGTTTCATAGAATTTTTATTTTTGATGAGATGATGGCTTGCGGGCCGACTACTAATTATTTTCAAATCACTTATCTTGAAGAGGTGATATAGATATATTCTAATTGGAGATCATTATCCTTATTTTTAGCTATTTGTTGTGATCTAAGCGTTCTGCCTTTATAAGAAAAATAGGGATTGGCCGAGCCAAATAATATTATCGATAGTGACTTAATAGATGAATGGAGAAGGTCTATCCACTCATTAGAAATTCTTATTGACGGAAAAAATTGGCTCTTGGAAGGATGAGAATTTTTCATAGTGTTTGGGCTTTTGAGAATTGGACTTAAGGTTTAATATAAATTAAGGGAATTATCCATTTGAAATTATCCTGCCTTGTACTGTCCCCATTGGCAGGCATATTAAATGTATCTGCCCCCATACCGAAGATTGGAGACCTGTATATAAATAATAAAGTATAGGATTAAGATAATCTTCTCTTTATTGACCTAATGTAATCAGAAAGATCTGCTTTATCGATTTATGATTGCTTAGCATCTAGCTGCTATTACAGACAAAAAAAATGCAACTCCCTGAGGATATCCAGGAAGTTGCAGGGTAGGAAGGGCTAAGAAAGAACCTTATTTTTTGATAGCATCGGCATTATGAAGTCCTATAGGAGGCACTCCAATATCCTGTGGACGGTATTTTGAAGGGTCAAAGCTTGGGTTAGGAATAGGCGTCACCGTATTGGCGTCCTGCAGATGAGCCTCTATAAGCGCATCCAGCTCAATTACTTTCTCAGGGAATAAGGAGCTAAGATTATTAGACTCGCTGATATCCCATTTGATATTATATAGTCTATAATCATGTTTTTCATTTTCTCCCTCATAAAACAAGCGTATAAGCTTCCAGTCACCGGAATGGACGGCCATAGAGGCAGGCAGCCAATCAGGTACTTTTGGAGTATGAGGGAAGTAGGTAAAGATCGGCTGACTTTCGTATTCCTCACCTTTAAGTACAGGGCTGATATCATGACCATCTATGGCATAGTTAGAAGGTAAAGAAATACCAAGCTGTTTCAGGATGGTTGGATAAAAATCTGTGGATTGGATCGTGACATCAGTTCTGGTTCCTGGCTGTGTAAGCCCGGGCCATACCACGATGCAGGGCACACGAATTCCCCCTTCATACATAGTGGCTTTTCCACCTCTAAGTGGAGCATTGCTAGTGGGAGGGTTGAGGATCTTCTCCCCCGAAGGCAGCTCATCGACCAGACCATTATACATATTTCCTCCATTGTCACTGAAGAATATGATAGCGGTCTCATCGGCAATACCCAGACGCTCCACCTCATCCAAAAGACGCCCAACCGCCTGATCCATAGAGTGCACCATGGCAGCATAGGTTGGAGAATGTTGGGGGTCGTTAAGGTCCATTTTTGTTTGGTAATACTCAATAAGTCCCTGCTTGGCATCAAATGGGGCATGAACCGAAAACTGCCAATAGTTCATATAAAAAGGCTTGTCTTTCTGCTGCTCCCTTAGCCACAGAATGGCTTCGTCGGTCATTCGGTCTTCGATATGCTCCTGCGGATAGTTTTCTGTGAAATTCGGGAATTTCCATGGAGCGACAAAACTCCCTGCAGGCCCTGGTCCGGGCCAATGAGGGATATCCACCTCATAGCCATGCTCCAGGGGAGAATAAGGCTCTTTTCCAAGGTGCCATTTGCCAAAGTGAGCCGTGGAATAGCCGGCAGACTTGATCAACTTTCCCAAAGTAGGAAGCTGCGTATCCAGCCTTGAGACCGATTGGGTGATGATAGCCTTACTTGAAGGACTGGCATTTGGCGCTACCTGTGCCTTGAGGATCAACTGATCTGTATGTGCTGTGGGTGCCGTAATACCATTTCTAGAGGGATTTTGCCCTGTCAGGATACTAGCTCTAGTGGGCGAGCATAATGGACTCGCAGCATAGGCATGAGTGAATGTAAGACCTTTAGCCGCAAGCCTTTCGAGATTTGGCGTCTCATAGAAGTCTGTATTTCCATATAAGGTCACATCGCTCCAGCCTAGATCATCCGCAAGGATGAAAATGATGTTTTTAGGTTGTTTGTTTCCTTGGGCCTGAGCTTTGAATAATATCAGAAGGAAAACCACCGCTAATGCAAAGCGATTCCGGGTATAATTTAAAGCCATTTTATTATTTTTTATTAGTGATAACATATCCTTGAGATTGATATTGACCAAGTAGGTCGATGTATTTTTCATCCCGAACATCCTTTTGAGGGTCGTATTCAGGATTTGGAATGGGCCAGTAGCGGGCCTCAATATTACTTTCCATCCAGCTCATCAGCTTGCCGAAAAGCTCATTAGTAAGTTCGGGATCACTGCCGGACAAATTGTTTTTCTCATATGGATCTTTCTCAATATTATATAAAGCCAGTCTCCCATGCCAATCGAAAATCAACTTATAATCTCCTGATCGTATGGCCGAATGGGGAGTAAGTGGATATCCATCTGTCGGATTATTATAGATTACATTGAAGGGATAGTGCCAGAAGTGATCGGTTTTGGTATAGCTCTTTTTCTTATTCTGTGGATCAGTAAGCAAGGGTAAAAGGCTTTGGCCATCTAGGTTTTTGCTTTTCACGATTTGCTCCGCAGGATATCCCGCAGCATCCAGCAGGCTAGGGAAGATGTCCGTGCAGTCAACAGGGATGTCCACCCATTTCTTCTCGGGTAAAGTCCCTTTCCATCTGAAGATCAGCGGTACTCTGATACCACCTTCTGTGAGGCAAGCTTTGCCCCCTAGAAAGGGACTGTTATCTGTGCCATCACCTTTTGGAGTGATCTTGGAATCTATGCCGCCATTGTCGGACATAAATACCACCAAGGTGTTTTCTTCAATGCCCAGCTCTTCCAATTTATCCAATATAGCCCCGACAGATTCATCGAGATTTTTGACCATCGTGGCATATACTGGATCATGGTGCCCATTCCAGCCTTTACTGTCTTTTCCTTCATAATAGTTTATTTCTTCCTCAGGTCCTTGGTAAGGGCTGTGCACCGCAAAATGAGAGAAATAGAGAAAGAAGGGTTTGTCCTTATTCTTGGCCTCCCGCTCGATAAAACTCAAAGCCTGTTCCGTCAGGTCATCGGTAAGGTATTCTTCCCCGGTTTCCATTCCAGCATCTCCCATTTCCCACTTGCTTTGTGGCATATTTGGATAAGGACCTTTGGTATTGATATTCCAGGCATTTTTCCAATTATAATAGGCTGATCCACCAGCGTCATACCAAGCGAGGGCCTCAAAGCCCTGATTTTCGGGTTGGTACCCCTTGGCGCCAAAGCCTCCAACATGCCACTTGCCGATGAAAGCAGAATGGTAATCTTCCATGGCCTCGGCAATGGACAATTCATCCTTTCCCTTATCCCAATCAGCACCAGAAGGGATAGCTGAATTGGAGGTGCTATTGAGCATGGCCTGTTCGATTTTGATATTATCGGCATGACTTAGCACATCATGAGCATAATAGCCCTCAGGTACTTCTAAGTTTTGGTTATAGTAGGTTTCGCGAGGAGGCATAGCCGTGGTAAAGCCCAGCCTTCCTGCGTACTTTCCTGTTAATATACTGGCTCGGGTGGGGGAGCATAGCTGATTGGCATAGGCTTGGGAGAAAGAAATTCCCTCACTCATCATTCGATCCAAATTGGGGGTTTCATAATACATCAGCTCCGGGTCGATGCCGAGAATCTTTTGTGCATATCCTTGAGTATCCATGATGCCATAATCATCCGCAAGGATGAAGATGACATTGGGGCGTTTGGCTGTGCTGTTGCTTACTTTGGTATGGGCGCTATTGCAGCTGAAGAGCTGTGATACTGCCAGGAGTAAGCATAGGGTATTAATAGTCTTCATATTTATTGAGGTATGATTTCTTTGAAATTATCTAAGCCTTGGAGCATATCATCAAAATGAGGATGACGGACCCAAAGATGCCTTTTTTCGGAGTCAAAATCTGGATTTGGGATTGGCATCGCCGCAGACACCTCCTCGCGCCAATTCTGAAGGCTAGTGTATAATTCTGCTGCTAGCTCTGGCTGCTGAGCCTTCAGGTCAATGCTCTCACCTATATCCTCTTCCAGATTATACAGCTCCACATGATCGTCCTGCATAAAGTGGATCAACTTCCAGTCGCCCTTTCGAATTGCGCTAGCTGGCTCTGCATGGTGGTAAACAGGATAATGCCAATAGAGGCTACGCTCAGGCTGCGGTTCTTCCCCTTCAAAAATCTCCTCTAGGTTTTGGCCATCTATCTGTTGGCCGTGCGATACCCTTCCTTTGCCGATATTCATGAAGGTGGGAAAGAAGTCTATGCTGCTGATCAGGGCATCGGATTTCGTACCCGCCTTGATTTTCCCTGGCCATCGGACGACCATGGGTTCGCGAATTCCCCCTTCGAATATCGTCCCTTTCTCCGCCCGCAGAGGAGCATTGGAGGACGCTATATATTGCAAGGAGTCGTTCTCGTAATAGGATAAGCTATGTTTGTCAAGAAGTGGGATTTCATCGAAGCGCTTCACCAGTCCTCCATTATCAGAAAAGAATACTACCAATGTATTTTCTGCGAGTCCTTCTTTTTCCAGTTTATCCATGATCCTCCCCACGCTTGTATCTAAATGCTCAATCATGGCGGCATAGATGGCATTGGAAGGATAATTTTTAGCTTTGGGCTTCCTGAGGTATTTCTCTATCAGCTCAGCATCTGCATCCAACTGCACATGCACATCATAGTGTGCCAAAAACAGGAAGAACGCCTGCTCCTTATTACTTTCGATAAAGTCTATACTCAGATCGGTCAGGGCCTCAGAGAGCACCTTATCTTTGGGGAATTCCTGCGGTGGATGCAGCTTAGCCCCAAAATTAAAATATCCCCCACCATTATAAACCACACTTTCATCATACCCCTGATTTTCGGGAAGATGGTTTGGCTTTATTCCTAAATGCCATTTACCAAAGTAACCGGTTTTATAACCTGCCTCCTTGAGATTTTCGCCAATCGTTTGGTATTCCTCCGGTAGGTATTGGGTTTTGTTGGCCGGAACTCTTAGTTTTTCGTAGGGGCGCCAGTGTCCGGGAAGAAAATCATTGATACCTATTCGAGCGGGGTATTGGCCCGTCTGAATACTAGCCCGCGTCGGGGAGCATACTGGATTGGCAGCATAAGCATTCGTGAAAAGCATGCCCTCACTGGCCAGTTTACTTAAATTCGGCGCCTCATTGAATGCATTTCCATAAAGCGGCAGATCCGCCCAGCCTAAATCATCCGCTAAGATAAAAACGATATTGGGCGGGGGTGCTTCTGTAGCCGGCGAACAAGAATAGGCAATCGCTCCCAGCAATAGAGCTGTGCTGGCTTTGATATATCGACGTATGAATTTTTTGAATATCATAAGTGCATTCTATTTAATTTAAGGTAAAAAGATAATTCGCTCGCCTGGAAGGTGCATTGTCCCCTGCGGAGAGAATGTCCTCTAAGCAGTCCAGTTTTTCGATAGCATCCACCCAGTGAAATTCAAAGTCCAGCCCACCAGACGTTCTCAGGTATTTTATAGGAATAGCGAGCATCAATTGATTTCCCTTAAGCTGAACCTCCAGGCTATTCAGTTTTTTCCAGCCTTTATCTTTTTGGAAGGCTTGCAGAGTGCTGGTGTTTTTTCCATAATGGTCCAGATCGACCGCCAAATCATATCCAGCAAGACCTGTATCGCTATCTCTGTCTATATTGATTAGTAAGCTTAATTTGCCTCCTTTGCTGACCTTAATGGGCTGTAGTGTTTGGACAAGGAAATAGACCTTATCCTTATCATAGCATATTTTTGAGGACTCGAAATCATTCCGTCCAGATTCATCAATATAAGGACCTACAGTACCTGATGCAATGCTATTTCTATGCATAGTATCGCCTATATGGTCATAGTATTCTGTACTTACAGCATCCCACTGGTCAAAATCACCAAGGATATTGATGGAGTAGGAGGTAGCAGAAGGAACTTTTCGGCTGCCTTTATACTTTCTGATATTCGCCATAAGCTGGTAATAGTAATTGTCTCCATGCCCTCCTTTCATGGGTTCGATATCACGGCTAAACTCCTGATTATACTGGTCAATGAAATAGGCTTCACCGGGCTGAATGGGCTTTCCTCCTTTACCCAAATGGGCTCCTGGGTAGAAATTCCATTGTTGAAGCTCTTCGGAAACATTTTCTTCCATTACTTTTTTGCCGGCCGACCACTCATTCCAGCCGGTCACAAACACGAATTTAGGTTCCACTTCAATGGCCCGGTTCCACTGCTCCTGAAAATACAAGCCTTCATCAGTAAAAGCCGTAAGGTCTTGATCATCCAATTCGGGCTGGTGAAAATTATGATAACTTCGGCCTATATTGGATAGGGGGTGCTGGGCTGCCGATACCGGGATCATTTCCGCCTCCGAGGGATCCTTGCTCCATGATATGGCCTGTGGAAAATGGTCCACCCAAGGCCATTCATCCTGACCTTCCTCATACCATGGGAGCGTGGTCCAGGCCCAGCTTTGTTTCAAGGTGAAGAATTCCCGGATAGTAGATGAAAATACTATATCATTCACCTTATTTCGGGAGGGGATTTCATGTTGCCCATAAAGCAGTAGTGGCTTATCATTCCAATAAAACCATAGATCCTGATAAAGTCCCTGTGAATAAAAATCTTCCCAAAGTTTATTCACTGATTTTTCACTTGCCAGAAACGCTATATCGGGAGTTTTTTCGCCAATAGCACGCATTTCTGTATAGACTTTACAGAGGGTCAGGTAAGTTTCCCGATAGGTACGGTCGTTGGTGACATCCATGATGATGACATCCACTCCAGCATCCATAAGTTGATAGGCATGCTTTCGGATGGCCCATTCCTCATTATTGAGATAATATCCTATCTCAGGCTCGCCCCAGAAATGTGCCCCTGGGCCCCAGTTGGGGTTTTTGGGGTTTTCCTGGAGGATCTCAGTAACATTATATGGGCCTGTTTTGGCTGGAGTATCATGATTGATAAAGTAAAACATCCCCACCGTACGATCCTGCTTTAGGGGTCCTGTCTGACTGGCAGAGGGGAGAGTCCGTCCCAGGTGGTCCGTAGCGACCCATGTATCACTCATGACCTCTCGTTTGGATTTTAGACTTAGGTTTTTGCCATAAATGGGCTCTTTATAGCGCACCTCATCCCAGGACTCTATGCCGATGGTCTTTAGGTAAGGGTCATACACTAGGTCTTCATCCTCTTGGCCAAAGGCCCGGTACACTTCCCACACAGGTTTCTTGCCTGAGGGATCTTCTTCATCATCAGGAAATCTCCGTAGGCCTATACGCAGGCCTCCCTCACGGCGGTTGTCCTGCCAGTTATGATATTGAAAGCCATCGATTCCCTCCAAATATTTGATTTTTTTCATGGCATAAGCCATTCCTGCGGCTTGTTCATGGAGGTCCTTTTCGCTATAAGTGGGAGAGTTCGTCCCATTTTCGGATAGATATAGCAGCCTTTTTTCCGTACCCTTATAGCGTACCTCAGGCAGCTGTACCCACGCATTCAATACTTCGATATTTTTGAAAGTTATCAATGGGGTTTCATAGTTGAAACTTACTTTATTGTCCAGCCAGGTTTTGGGCTCGCGTAAGGATTCGGGGTAAGGGTGTTGGGCGATGCCCCAATCGAAATCACCTTCCGCCCTGGAGAATTGCAATAGGTATTCGAGTAAGTCCTTGGACAGGTAGAAGTGAGGATTGGAGGTCCAGTTCCAATAGTGGGTCAGTGTGATGAATACTTTAGAATTGGGGTTATAGCTTTTCGCGATATTATTGATGATCCTCATGGATTTATGATAGAGATCCAGAAATACAAGGGCCGATTTGTCCCCAGCATTGGTCCATACCCAGCCAGCATCCACCTCATTGTGCACTATCCAATGGTTGATACGGCCATATTTCTTGTCCTGGCGCATATACCGATCTGCCAGGAAATCGATCACTGCTGCATAATATTGTACCCCCTCAGCGCTGGTGACATTTGGCATGCTGTATATGCCCGCTGGATCACAGTCCGGATGCTGCAAGATCTCGCCTATGGTTTTGTCTGGGGAGCCAGAGGCCTTGTCCACCAGTATTATAGCAGAAACCTCTATATTTCTGTCAGCCGCTTCTTTAAATGATCGGTCATATCCTTCAATGGATTTCTGGTCTATATAATAGGTTTTGCCCATATATTCATGCTCCAAATGTCCTGGAGCAGCGGAGGAGCGATAGAATTTATTCAACCATATATTGATGGTCACACTGGTGATCCCCAGATCATCCAAATCGGAGGTAGGAGCTTCGCGGCCAGCACTGTATCCACCTATTCCCTTAATAGTCGAGGGCCGCACAAAATCGTAATCGTACTTGGAAACTATAGCGTCAGGATGACGAGCATGGGAGGCTGGACGGAAACCTTCCTCCGTTTTCTTCACCACCAGCCACTTGGACAAAAGACGGTCATACCTGTATCCATCACGCTCTATGAACCGATCAATAGAGCTTGAGAAAGTCCCTTTATTTTTTGTATTGAATTCCTGGACAATTACCAGTTCCTGTGCTTCAGTGGCATTGGCATAAACAGGTACTTCGGCAAGGGCATATTGACCTTGGCTCTGCCCAAGATCTCCCTCTATATCTACGCTGCTTTCACCTACGCTGACCTGATGGATGCCCGCCTCATAATCCCTCCCAAGGTATTCCTGTAATCCTTTTTCATATATAGCCTCCTGCTGTTTTATGGCTTCTTTATTTGAGAGGATTTCCTTTTCCCGGGCTGTCATCGCTCGTATCTCCATGGCTCTGACTTGGATATTCAAGCCAGCAGCTCCACCAAAATCCATTCGTAAGATGTCCCCAGATTTCCCCCAGTAGGATCGGACTGCGGAGATATCGATAGTAAACTTTACCCAGCCCTCTGTAGATCCGATGTCCTTGATGATAATAGGATGAGGATCTTCTTTTAGGGGATAAAAATAGAGCTCGAAAAAATCCAATCCTGTGGGACAGAAATATTCAAAGGAAACCATGCTGGCATTTTCATCCAGGTCTGCTGTGAGTGGCTGAGCGAATATATATGGGTCTGCACCTGTCGTGGTAATGTCATAGGTGTGTAAGTCAGTCGAGCTGACCTCCATATCATGTGCCTTGCTAAGATCAAAAATCAATGGATCAGGCTCAGCAGGGAATAGTATAGGCAGAAAAACTATAAATAAGGAAAGCAGATTACTCATGTCTTCGGATATAATATGGGTTAATGTTAATTCCGACTAAACTAGCAGAACTAGATCAGAAAGGTATCCTGTTTTGTATTGGGCATCACGCGGCAGGATATAAGATCCTAAGACTAAGGGTATTTTTATAAAACAGAGTACTAAAATCTCGATCACGCAATAAACCGATGACCTATGATAAGAGCTATCCAGAATCGCTACTATATATATAAGGTGTCTTTCGCTTTCCTTACTTATATAGCCCTGGTAATACCGCTATATAGTCAAGACAAACCGAATATCATCGTGATCTATACCGATGATCAAGGCTATGCAGATCTGGGAGTCCAGGGACTGGTGGACGATATCAAAACACCACATATCGATCAGCTGGCAGGAAGAGGGGTGAGAATGACCTCTGGCTATGTGACTGCCCCACAGTGTATTCCCTCCCGTTCGGGCTTGCTGTCGGGAGTGTACCAGCAGCGATATGGGCTGGATCATAATGGAACCATCCCCATGCCTTTGGATCAGGAACTGCTTCCTCAGATGATGCAAAAAGCAGGATATATCACGGGTATGACCGGAAAATGGCACTTGGAGCCCAATCACCAGCAAATCACCTGGATCGAAGAAAACTTACCCCAACTCAAAGATAAAGAGGTGCAGCCCAGTGATATATCCTTGGAGGAAAAGATGCCCTATTACCCATCTTCGAGGGGCTTTGATGAGTATTTTTATGGCCCTATGAATCGCTATTGGATCAATTATGATTTGCAAGGAAATAAGGTGGAGCCGCAATGGAAAGAAGAAGAAGGATATCGACTCGACTTACAAACTGAGGCTACCACGGCCTTTATCAAACGTAATAAAGACCAAGCTTTCTTCTATTACCTTTCGTATTTTGCCCCACATGTACCGCTGGAAGCTACCGAAAAATACCTGAAGAGATTTCCTGGAGATATGCCTGAGCGTAGAAGGTATTGTCTAGCCATGATGTCTGCAATCGATGATGGCGTGGGGCAGATCAAAGAGACGCTAGAGGAGCTGGGTTTATTAGAGAATACCCTCATATTTTTTATCAGCGATAACGGAGCACCCCTGAAAATCGATAAAAAAGATATTCCCATTTCCTTCAAAGGAGGCGCTTGGGACGGATCCTTGAATGGACCCCTGGTGGGCGAAAAGGGAATGATCACCGAAGGAGGAATTCGTGTCCCCTATATCATATCCTGGCCAAAAGTGCTGCCTAAAGGCAAGGTTTATCACCGTCCTGTTATTAGCCTTGATGTGGCCGCCACCGCCTTGGCAGTGGCAGGCCTGGATCCTAATCCTAATTTAGATGGTGTAAACCTAATCCCCTTTCTTAAGGAATCCTTACGGACTGATCCCCATGAAAACTTATACTGGAGATTTTGGAATCAAACCGCAATCCGTTCCGGGGACTTCAAGTACTTGGTGGCGGGCAATAAAGAATACCTCTTCGATCTGAGTGAGAGTCCTGTAGAAGACGAAAATATCATAAGTCAATATCCTCAACTCGCCGCGGTCATGCGCAAAAAGCTGGAACGATGGACAGATGAACTGAAAAACCCCGGCATATCTCAATTATCTCTTACCTCTGCCGAGGAGGCCTGGTATGAATTTTACCTACCCAAAACCATAAAATAAGCTGTAAAACATTATGCAACCAAGACCAATAAAATACCTTATTATAAACTTTCTTCTCCTCATTGGACCCCTTGCTCAGGGGCAATCCTTACAGGAAAATCTATACGCTTTTGATTTTGGTATGGACGCCCTAACGATAGATCAAAGCGTGGAACTTTTCTCTGATCTAGGATTAAAAGGCTTTACCTTTGCCGCCAAAACAGAGGGACAGAGAAACAAATACCTGGAATACCAAAATAGTGAAGCATTCAAAAATGGCGAAATGGCCATCCCTGTAGTGTATTTTCCCTATAATTTTAGCAATGCATCAGAAGATGACTTATGGAAAAAGACCTTGGCACTTCCAGAGCTTAAAGCATTATGGGTGATCATTCTGGATACTGACGCTACCACCGCAGGAACCACTGATTTATTAACAAAGATGAGCCAGGAAGCCCAAACTCTTGGCAAGGATATCGTCATTTACCCCCATGACAATACCTTTATCGAGTCTGTGGAAGATGCTATTCCCTATATCAAGGCCATTCAGGCACCTAACCTATACCTCAGCATGCATTCATGCCATGAGCTTAGGGCTGGAAATGGAGATCGAATGCTGGAGGTTGCTATAAAAGCAAAACCTTATTTGAAGTTCGTCTCCATCGCCGGAGCGGATATTACCCTTAACCCAAATACGGATGCAAACTGGACGGATGCCATCAAACCGCTGGATCAGGGCGACTATGATATTAGCAAATTCCTCATCGCCTTAAATAAAATCGAGTATCAGGGGGAGATATTTCTGCATACGTTTGGCATACGGGAAGGCGCAAAAGACCATATTGGTCGTTCAGTGGAAGCTTTTGAGGAAGAGGTTAAGATCATTAACGCACCCATTTCCAGTATCTCCGAGGCGCTGGATGCTCCCGAAAGTGCCTATTATGATGAGGGATCCGAGGCCTGGTATATTTCTAACCTTGGTGGTGGAAAAGTCACCTTAGAAAAAGATCAATATGGCTGGATTACTAAATTGGATAAGCAGGGGGAGCTGGTCGAGGCTCGATGGGTACAAGGGCTGGATGCCCCCACAGGCATGTCCTCCTGGAAGGGCCACCTGTATGTGGGAGATCGAGGCGTTTTGGTGGATATTGACCTAAAGTCAGGAGAGGTCATCCAGAAAATCAAACTTCCCGGTTCAGAGTTTATAAATGATGTTGCCATTTCGTCCGAAGGACAAATCTATATCTCAGACACCTTTACTAATAGAATCTATAAAGTAAGCCCTGCTGGTGAAGTGGAGATATGGCTAGAAAGCGAAAAACTGGAATTTCCCAATGGTCTTTTGATATCAGAAGATGAGCTGATAGTGGCCACCTGGGGTCCTATGACAAATCTGGCTACTTTCGAAACAAGCAAAAAAGGAAGCCTATTAAAGATTAACCTTAAGGATAAGTCTATAAAGCCCGTGGGCATAGGAGCTCCAATCGCCAACTTAGATGGCGTGCTACTGTATGATGGACATTATTATGCCACCGACTGGACAGGAGGTAAACTCCTGAAAATCGATGCAAAGGGCAATGTAGAAGAAATTGTTACTGGCTTTAATCAATTTGCGGATTTAGGAATTAACCCACAATCAGGAGAAATCATGATTCCAGAAATGAGCAAAAACCGCGTCATAAAAGTAAATATCAAGGCCATTAAAGACTAAAAGTTAGGTCAAATAGATTTTCACAGGGAATCTATAATCAACTTTCCCGCCTTAGATAGGCTTATAAGTAGGATCTTCTTGAGAAAAAAATATAAAGGGAAAAGATAAATCAAGACTAAAAAAAACTCAGATGATACGAATCAATACACTTAAAAAAGTTTTTCACCTGGTCCTGATATTGGTCATGACTTCAGGGGAACTATTAGCTCAAGAAATGGCTAAAACCAAAGTGTCTATCAAGGATGGGCAGTTTTATATCAATGATACATTGACCTATGAAGGGAGGTATTGGGAAGGCAACAAAATAGAGGGCCTGCTGATGAACTCAAGAATGGTCCAGGGTATCTTTGATGATCAAAACCCTAATACAGTGGGCGAGTTTGTATATCCCGACACCCAAAAATGGGATGCAGATAGGAATACGGATGAATTTGTTGCTGCAATGCCGGAATGGCGAGCCCATGGCTTGCTGGCCTTTTCCCTCAACCTCCAAGGAGGCAGCCCTGTGGGGTACAGTGGTCACAATTGTCGTAATTCAGCTTTTGACGCACAGGGAGAATTGGTCCCGGCATATATAGATCGTCTGGAACGGCTGCTGAATAAAGCCGACGACCTGGGCATGGTCGTCATCTTCGGATATTTTTACTTTGGGCAGGACCAATACCTCAAGGATGAAAATGCAGTGCTGAATGCCACCGACAATATCACAGAATGGATACTGGACAAAGGATATAAAAACCTGCTTATAGAGATCAATAATGAATGCAATGGCCCTTATGATCATCCGATACTGACCCAAAAGAGAATACAGGAATTGATCGTAAGAGTTCGCGAAAAAAGCAAGGGATCCTTATTAGTAAGTACCAGCTATGGTGGTAAGCTTATACCCTCAGCCGAGGTGGTAGAAGTGTCGGACTTTATTTTGCTTCATGGAAATGGCGTGAGTAAGCCGACTGGCATCACCGATATGGTTATCAAAACTAAAAACCTTCCCAGCTACAGAGGCCAGCCAATACTGTTTAATGAAGACGACCACTTTAACTACGACGATGAAAATTACAATTTTAAAGCGGCTATAAAATCCTATGCTTCCTGGGGATATTTTGATTTCAGAATGCAAGGTGAAGGATTCACAGAGGGTTATCAAAGTGTTCCTATCGACTGGGGAATAAGCTCTGCTCGTAAAAAAGCCTTCTTTTCCAAATTAAAAGAGATTACAGGCCAGTAGATAATCCTATATCATGTTGACTCCCAAAAGGATCTGAAAATATCCTATAGCTGCTTGTGTAATTTTATAAAAAAAATAAAGCTATCGAACTGGATAAGGGAAAGTAACTCTTAATGCCTCCGGAATATTATTTAGTAATTAACCAGGATTCAATTTAGGGGAGAATATATCCCTTTGGCAAGGTCAATAAAGAAAGGGATCAGGAACTGCCTGAGTAGTAAAGATTAACGAATCGATATCATGCGACATATTATAATTTCTATAAGCTTACTCATTGGCCTTTTCTCATGGGGATGTTCACGAATTTCTACCGTAGAGAAGGCCGGTCTCGGGGAGCACAGCAAAATTATAAACTTAAAGGTGGAAGGTTTTGCCAATTGGGTAGTCACTGATGAAGCAAAGCCCAGATTATCCTGGCAGGCTCCTAAGGATATCCCCGGCAAACCGCTTATCGGCTACGAGCTAATGGCCTCTGACCAAGAGTCAAAGCTCATTCAAAACCAAGGAAATCTCCTTCCTGTCACTCTAAGGCCCATTGGCAAAGGAGCATGGATGATTTTCGATGCCTCATCCTTAGCTTCACGCTCCTCCGTCTGGTGGAAAGTACGCAGTGTCTATGAAGATAAAGAAAGGGGAGTGTGGAGTGATAATTTTCATTTTGAGGTCGGCCTAAAACATGATAGTGACTGGACGGCGGAGTGGATAGGAATGACCAGTAGTCAAAGGGAAAAGTCAGCGCCATGGTTACGCCGGAGCTTTGAGATCAGCAAGGAGATCTCCAAAGCGAGACTATATGTTTGCGGTTTGGGACTGCATGAGAGCTGGCTCAATGGCCAGAAAATAGGGGAGGAGGTCTTACAGCCAGCGCAGACGGATTACAATATACGAAGTTTCTATATCGCGCATGACCTCAGCCAGCAGCTTCGGCAGGGGCTCAATACCTTGGGATTTTGGCTTGGAGATGGCTTTTATAATCAGGATAGAGTTTGGGGGCCCAATGGCCTGAGCTATGGCCAGCCCAAGGTCATTGCCCAACTGGAAATCGAATATAAAGATGGCAGCACAGAGCTCATCGGGACCGATGAATCATGGCAGACTAAACAAAGCGCTATCAAGGCCTCCAATATCTACGCTGGAGAAAGCTATGATGCCAGACTTTATACTGCGGACTGGGCTAAGGTTAACACTGCTCCAACAGGTTGGCAAGCCGCAAATAAATTACCTCCCGCCGGTGGAAAGCTGGTGGCTCAGCAATTGCCTCCAAGCATCCGCACTGGTCGAGTTCCTGTAAAGGATGTCCGTCAATTACATGCAAATACCTGGATACTTGACTTTGGGCAGAACCTCGTGGGCTGGGCAAAGATGAAGGTAAATGCTTCTCCGGGAACCAGGATTACCATTCGCTATGCAGAAGATAAACTGCCCTCGGGCGAACTGAATTATGCCACCAGTGGAGTAAAGGCCACCAAAGTGATCCAGACCGATGAATATATCTGCAAGGGAAATGGGGAGGAAATTTGGGAGCCAAGATTCAGTTACCATGGTTTCCGATATGCTGAGGTGAGCGTCGAAGATGGAGCGTTAAAGGAAAAATCTCCTGGTAGGGACTTCCTGGAGGGAATAGTTATCCATACTGATATGGCCATTACGGGACATTTCAGTTCTTCGGATTCCTTGATAAATAAGCTCTTTGATATGGCCCATTGGACCCAAGTGGGCAGCGTGCTAGGGGTACCGGTGGACTGTCCCGTACGGGAGAGATGCGGATGGACAGGAGATGCTCACCTGACCGTGCCTTATACCATGTTTCGATTTGATGCCGCAAGTATGTGGCGCAAATATACAGAGGACATCGCCAGCACGGCTTTGATCAGCTCGAGAATGCTATGTTTTGGAGATGAATTTGGAGAGCGCAGCGTCCAGCTCAAGGAAAGTGGAATACCCACGATGGTGGCACCCGGCAAGCGATTTATCGGTGAAGGTTCTCCGGATTGGGGCAGCGCCATCGCCTTTATCCCATGGGACATATATTTGCACACGGGCGACCTACGGCCGCTGGAAAAACACTATTCTTCCATTATACAATGGACTAGACATCTACAGGGAATCTCCACCAATGACCTGGTATATTCGGGAATGGGAGATTGGGTAAAGCCTATCATCGACAATCCTGAAGGAAAAACTGATAGAGAAATATATGGGGCCATATCTCCTATGCTTTCCACTGCCTGCTATTACCGCAGTGCGCGGATCACTGCAGAGGTGGCCAGGCTTCTGGGGAAGCAAGAGGATTATGAATATTTTGACCAACTGTCAAGGGAGATTCGAAAGGCATTCACAGAGGCATTCTATGGAGATAGCCCCGAATATACACCTGATCAGACTGTCAATGCTATAGCGATAGATTGGAATGTATTGGCTCCTGATCGGCATAAGGAAGTGGCGGCCAATCTAAACCGACAGGTAAAAGATGCTGGATATCACTTTGAGACAGGCGTGTTTGGCATGCCCTCATTATGGCGGGTACTAGGGAAGTACGGTTATTACCAAACTGCCTGGAAAGTCCTAAATCAAACAGATGCCCCAAGCTTCAATTATCTGATCCAAAGAGGAGCTACCACCTTTTGGGAGGTATGGCCCACTGAGCAGGATGAAGATATACCCTATATACAGTCCATGAGCCATCCTTTTCAGGGAGCCTTCGTCAGGTGGTTTTATGAAGGGCTTGCCGGAGTCCAGCCCGATGCGGAATTCCCCGGCTATGAGTTGATTCATTTTCAGCCCCAAATAATTGATGAGCTTGAATGGGTTACCTGCCGATTTGCTTCACCAATGGGAGAAATCGAAAGTTCATGGAAACAGGAAAATTCGCTGCTGTCCTGGACCGTAGAAGTACCTGCCGGAGCCACAGGCAAGCTAAGAGTTCCAGGGCGGCTAATTGAAATTACTAAGATGCAAGAAGTAATCAAGGTGGAGAAACAGGAAATTACCGATGGTCAAGGGTATGCTGAACTCATTCAATTGCCCGCAGGGAAATACCAGCTAAAATCAAAACTCGATAATTAGAACCTGAAGGGTGCTGGAAGATTTGCTCCTGTGTCCTAAAGTAAAACTCCATAACCTTTGACCATTAAAAGATAATTCAAGGGCGATTCTCTTCATCTATTTAATCTCACCTCCCTAATTATGGAGGTGATAGCCTTTTCCGGAGGACATACTCTATAAGGAATAGGGTTTGACCTAAGGTCAGATAGAGGCAGAGTAGGTAAAAAATGAAGCATATAACAAATAAAATGAGACACTTATGATAAATAAATTTATACTAGGCTGCATAGTTTTGGGGGGACTCAGCTATCAGACTTATGCCCAAAAGCCCAATATAATTGTGATCTATACGGATGATCACGGCTATGCTGACATCAATGCCCAAGGTGTATTGACGGATCTAAAGACGCCAAATATTGATGAACTTGCGCTCAACGGTGCGCGGATGACGGATGGTTATTCTACGGCTCCCCAGTGTGTCCCCTCCAGAGGTGGATTGCTAAGTGGCCAGTACCAAAATAAATTTGGTTTGGAGTCCAATGGAGATTATAAGACTGGTGGGCTTAATGGATTTAATAGTAGCCTGACGATAGCGGAGAGACTAAAGCCCGCGGGCTATGCAACGGGCATGGCTGGAAAATGGCATTTGGGAGAAGGGTCTGAAATTACAGACCATGGGTTCGACTGGGTATTTTATAAGAATAGCAATCGGCCTGGGCTTTCAAACTTCCGAATGGATGGCACAGAAAAAGACTTAGGACCAGAAAATACGAATGCTTATCACCTGGACGCCTGTAGCGATGCTGCGGTTACCTTTATTAATAAGTTTAAGGAGCAGCCATTTTTCTTTTATCTGGCCTACAGAGCACCTCATGTACCATTGGATGCACCCCAGCACTATCTGGACCGCTTTCCTGGGGAGATGCCAGAAAGAAGGAGGCAGGCTCTGGCCATGCTGTCTGCGGTGGATGATGGAGTCGGAAAAATTATGCAAACCTTAAGAGACCTCAAAATTGAAGAAAACACGCTGATATTTATCATTGGTGATAATGGTGCACCACTGAAAATCCACAAACTGGATGCACCCGGAGGAGGCCCAGGCTGGGATGGTTCGCTCAATACGCCCATGAATGGGGAAAAGGGAATGCTAACTGAGGGAGGCATTAGAGTACCATTTGTGGCTTATTGGAAGGGGAGGATCACAGGTGGTCAGGTGTATGCTCAGCCCGTGATTACGCTGGATGTGGCTGCCACAGCGGTGGCGATTGCTGGCCTACCGAAAGCGGAGGAGCTGGACGGAGTAAACCTTATTCCCTTCCTGAATGGTCAAAGTCATGGAGCGCCCCATGAGACATTATTTTGGCGCTGGGTGGGACAGTCTGCCATACGTACTGGTAAGTGGAAATACCTAAGGGGTGAATCGAGAGAATACCTTTTTGATCTGGAGGCAGATGTAGAAGAGTCCACAAATCTCCTATCTCAATACCCCACCAGAGCCCAAGAATTGCGAAAGCAACTCGATCAATGGGAAGCAAGTCTGATGGAGCCAGCAAATGGTGATGAGATGAGCTCCAATGGTCAGAAATACTTTGATTGGTATCTGGATGGGAAGCGTGAGGCTCAGGAATAGCGCCTTCGGCAAAAATAATCACTTTGCCGAAGGCCAATAAATACAATCAAAGTCTATATATATTCTCTCTATAAGTCTCCTCAGGACATCCCTGAGAAGCTCTCGGAATCGCTATGCCCTTAATATGAGAAAGCGTAAATTTTATCAAATATAAACACCCAATAAGCCATGAAAAAAAACCTTATAAACCATTTGAAATACCTGGTTATCTTTGGTTTGGCCACTCTTATCGTACCTAAGGAAGTGATCGCCAGCACGATCATCCTGACGAGTGACCAGCAGCTGGAGGACCTGACCGATCCAGATAAGAAAATAGATGTTTCCACAGGATTTACCAAGCGCTATGCTAGTCTTCGTGAGGTATGTGAAGCGGCACAGCGTAAGGGCGATCATACCTTAACGATCGCCTTTGATGAGTTTTTTCGTCAATATAGAAATCAGGAAATCACAGAGCGAAAGCTCACCCCTGATATGGACGAGTATGTAGATAAAATTAAAATCATTGCCGATTTTGCTAAAGACTATGGACTGAGCATGGGACTTAGCCTGCTGAGTCCACTGGAATTAGGGCCTTCTTTCAAAAACAAAACTGGTAAAAACGGCACATGGCTGCACTATAAGGTGGGCTTAAGAAATCCAGAGACCGGGGAGTTTCATGTATCTCTTTGGCAGCAACGTATTTGGTCTAATAATAAGGGTAATTTTGCTATTAAACTTAAGTCATACAAGGCTTATGCATTCAAGGAAAAGGCAATCAGGAATACACCTTATATTGCCGTGAATCGTGAGCAAATACTTCCTCTAGAGGATATCAGGATCGATATATGGGAGCCAGAAGCTAATGATAATAAGGACAAGGAAATGGATACCGACCTATGGAGTAATCCCTCCAAGCCCAGTCCTAACCGTGCCAATCGGGTGAGCATCTATTCTGAGGAAACTCATGAGATGGAGGGCTATGATAAGGTCCTGGTATTACTCGAATATGAAGTTCCTGAAATGGAGTATTTCAGCAGTGAGGCATTACCTTTTCTAAAGGACTTACTAAAAAAATATGCCGACGAGGGGATTAAAATCAACCATTTCTATTCCGATGAAATGCATATCCAGCAGGATTGGAAATACTTTCAACATCATGACAACGGTCAATTTGCCCTGCGCTATTATGCACCCACTCTAGGAGAAGTATATAAGGAAAAATTTGGACAACCATTTGAAGAGAAGGACATTTTATACTTTGCTTATGGCCCTAATATTACGAGCAATAATGCCACCGCCTCTGAGAATATACAGTATGTATTTGGCGAGACTGCCGAAGATATCCAGCGCAGTATCCTGTTTCGGGATCGGTATTATAAGTTACTAAATAGCCATATTGTGGATCTATTTTCTAAAGCCAAGAAATACGCCAGTGATCTATTTAATATTGATGATTTTGGTACTAGCGGTCATTCATCATGGGCAGAAAGCCCCACTGTGGACCTGTGGAATACCGAAGACCTAGATCGACATGCGTATAAGTATGAATACACTTCTAATTTTATTTGGGGAAACACCGTTCAGCAGGCTGCTGCAGCCTGTTATGATTATTTTAATTGGGGAGATTACTTGGAGCCTACCCGGAATGATTTTGCGGAACTGGGATGGAATGACCGCAATTACTATGGAGCAGCTATGTCGGCTAGTTTGGGCGTGTTGAATAAGAATCCCGCGTCTTATCCAGCATTCTGGGGAATGCCAGATGAAGTAAGGGAACGAAAAGGAGCTATCAATGATGCCTATGGTGGGCAGACCAAGTCCCGATCCATGCAGTTTATCACGGGCAAAGTCCACCGTGATGTGGATGTTTTAATTCTTTATCCTATGAATTTGGTGGCAGCAGAAGAGCGGTTTGGCAGCTGGATGGTACAGTATGGCTATGCCAATTTTATCACTGCCGAGAAACTGCTGGAACTAGGCACTATCAACGAAAATGGTAAACTTCAGGTCAAGGACAGGGAATATAGCAGTCTGGTGACCCTTTATGAGCCATTGCCACAAGCAGGGGTATTAGACCTGATGGCTGACCTGGTCGATGCTTCCGGGAAAGTGTTTTGGTTTGGACCGCCTCCATTAATCAATGGAGATGGAGAAGCTTGTTTGGAGAAATGGGAGAAGCTATTTGGCTTAAATTACCAGCCTTCATTATACCAAGGGCAGCTTGCAGTGGGTATGAAAATTGACTTTGCTGGCCACTTGTCGGATATTCCTTCCCAGCTGATCCTTACGGATTTTATTGTAGATAGAATTTATCCGGTAGAAGCAGCCCAGGGGACCGCGCCTTTAGCTTATTGCGACACGGATTTATTGGTAGGCACAGGGAATGACAATGCTTATTACTTCGGATTCCGACCTAGAGATGACCAATCTGCTAGTTTAGGCTACGAAACCCGCAGCCTATTTGAGATTTTGGATGGGCTGGGCGCCTATCCCTCCACGGGGACTTTTGTAGGTGTAAATGACAATACCGAACACCTCTCCCGAACCAGCGACTACCTAAGCACCCGTTTTCCAAATGGAACCACCGTGATCGTCAGGCATTATAAAAATCACCGGGAAACCTGGTCTGGGGGCTTCTCCAGAAATAAGTCTGAGGACCAAAGAGACCTTGAGCTTAACCCTATGCCGCCAGTTGAGATAGATTTGGTGGACTATAAGGTGAATGGCCATAAGCTGACCTATAATGGCCGCTTGACGATGGCCTTTAGAATGAACGCAGACCAGAAGCTGGAGGCCTTTGAAGGGGAATCCTGCAATAGTATCCAAATTGATGGGGTAAAGTACCAGTTTTCTGATCAGAAATTGGAAAAAATAGCCTTCGTTCCCTCTCCTGAAAGTCCTAATGAAACGCTGATCATGGTAAAAGGAAAAGGAGAGGTGAGTATTCCACTATCAAGCAATAGAAAAAGTTCCAACATTCACTTGTCCGACCCTCAAGGGAATGGTATTTATTATAAAACTAATAAGGGATCAATCAGATTCAATATTGACCCAAGCCTAAGCGGAAAATGGTTGACCTTGAAAAACTAAGGTACTCCCAAGCTAAGGCAGCTGGAGAAGTAATATAGATATATAATAATTATTACCAAATAAAAGGGTAGTGGGTAAAAAGTCCTATCGGAATTAGCTAGGCTAAATCGGTTAGGACTTTTTATTTTGACATATAACTAAAAGGTTTATTGCCTCAAGAAATGACTGGCAAAGGAGCTTTTATAAAGCATAGCTATCAGGAAACCATTTAAGCATGAAAGCATAAATATCAGAAATCTACACCCATTCCCCATTCCGCTCCGGTAACCAGGCCTAAATAGGGCTTCACCACTCCCAAAGGTGCTTATCGTTTTAGGGAGACTTGATAAACTTTTGGTCCCCTCAAAATCCTTCGGATCATAAGGTCAGTAGTGAACTGGAAAACAGCCTAGCGGGTGGAAACTTTTTAATTATTTTATAATTTATCGGGAGAATGAGGCTTCTTATAAGACTTTCATTTAAATTGACTTTACCCTATACAAATCACTATAAATAGTCCTAAAAAATAGGCAATCTAAAGATTAGCGCTTTTTGATCTGCATTAATTACAAATGCCTATTCCTAAAGTACTATCTCGATTGTTCTATACTCTTTGCCTAAAAAGAGGTGTTTATACTCTAAGATAACGAATTAGGACTCCTAAAAAGGGGGGGAACTTAGCTGCCTCAAAATCATTTTTAAGCAGAATAATTTAATTATACATTTGACCTAAAAGCGGAAGGGAGGACGGTATAATTAATAATAAAAACAGTAACTTCTAGTCTGGTAAAAGATTCGGAGGGAGTCTTTTAATTTGAGTGAGCATAATGAAAAAGGAACATGAACTTATAGAGGGTCTGAAGAGGGGAGATAGGCAAGCACTTGCTGGCATCTATGACTGCTATTATCAGGACCTGTATTTTTACCTCTTGAAATTCTATTCTCAGGAGGACCTGGTCCAAAATGCTATTCATGATCTATTTGTGGACCTATGGGAGGCAAGAAAAACCTTGGGAGAGATTCAGTCTCTCAAGGCCTACTTGCTGGTTTCATCAAGGAGGAAGCTCTTTAGAATGCTCCCCAAAAACCATTCTTTAAGTGCCCATCTCATTTCTAATGATGTGGAGCCACCCGAAATCCCCTTTGACTATTCCCACGAGGATTTTTTAATTGATCAAGAACTCGATGAGGACCGAAGGCATAAAATAATCGAGGCGATCAATCAGCTCTCTCCCAGGCAAAAAGAGGCGATCTACCTCAGATATTATGAGAAGTTGTCCGTCAATGAGATCTCCGAAGTCCAGGGTATCCATTATCAATCGGTCCTAAATAACCTCCAACGAGCCTACGAGGTGATGAGAAACAACCCACTGATAATGACCTTATTAAAACTGGTCTTTGTGGGGCTGATTCTATATTGAAAGGGCATCAAAAAAACTTTTTTTACATTTTTCAAAAATTCATGAGTAGCTAAACCATGAAAACTGCTCTCTATATAAAAGGGACATCAATTTTAAGAAGGACTTATTAATAAGACCCTGTGGCCATTCATCCTATGAAGAAATCAAAATCCATATTTACCGACCAAAAAGGCGATCAAGGTCTCTGGAAGTCAATAAAATTTGTAGAAAGAAGATTACCTGAAGCGATTGTGGAAAGTGAAAAGCTTCGCCTAATGGATAGGATACCGCAGGAAGAGGAGCCGCCAGTAATCCCTATTCGAAGCCGAAAGAAAAGTCCTTGGATCAGCTAAGCGGCGGCGTCTATAGTCCTCTTATTGAGCCTTGGGACTTTCTTAGTATTGAAGGAGGAAAGTTATGAAACGGCCTATGGCCAGCTCCTGCAGCTGGAACTACCCGACGGCAGTTCGGTAACCTTAAATGGTAATTCGTCCATCAGCTATTCGCCGATGGTATGGAAGCTATTTGACTCAAGAAAGTTAAAACTCACAGGGGAAGTGTTTTTTGATGTGGCAAAGAAGGAGAAAGAGGGGCAAAGTGTCAAGTTTCAGGTGCTAACTAGAAACTTAACTATAGAAGTACTAGGCACCCGTTTTAATGTGATCGATAGGGCTGGGAAGGAATCCGTCGTCTTGGAAGAAGGTATCGTTCAGCTATTCCTTCCGCAAGCAGAAAAGCCACTAGAGATGCTGCCTGGAGACTATATTTCTTATAACAGCCGCATTAGCGCAATGCTCAGAATGAAGGTGCAGCCAGAAGAATACACTTCATGGAAGGACAAATACATCGTGCTAAACAATAAAACACTGGGGGAACTCGCGCAGATTATTACCTCCGTATATGGGAAGAAGGTCATATTCCAAAATCCAGGTGACAAGGAAATTCCTCTGGAGGGGAAGGTACCCTCTGATGAAATCAAAATTCTAATTACAGCCCTTCACCTAGTGACCAAGCTTGATATAAAGCTCAAAGATGATATTGTGACGATCAGCAATTCGCAGGAAGAATTAACTAATTAACCCAATTCTAATCAAAATAACCCACTCATGAGAAAAATGTATTACTCAATGACCTTACTGATAGGATTATTGGTAATGGGGAATGGAGTGAATGGCTTTGGCCAATCCCTTCTTTCCTATAACCAAGATGATCCCACAGATCAGCAGCCCAATGAGACGAGAAAGGCGATGCCCTTCAAGTCGGCCATGGAGAAATTTGGCGCCCATTATGGAATTTCATTCCTATATAGGACGGACCTTTTAGATGGTAAGATGGTAGAGCTTCCCCCTCTTTCTGGTCAAATGGAGGAGGGACTACGAGCGCTTTTGGGACCTCTGGAAGCCGATTTTAAAGAGCTTAGGGATAAGTATATTGTTATTTATTCTAAAAGCCAGCAAGTCGAATATTTTCCTGTCAAGCAGGAGCCCCAGAAAGCCTATTCCATAAAAATGGATAAAAAAATCTCCGGAAAGGTGACCGAAGCCAATGGGGAGAGCCTGCCTGGAGCCACCATTATAGTGAAAGGAACCTCTATTGGGATTTCCACGGATTTGGATGGTTTCTATCAACTCACGATACCTGATGAAATCGATAATCCAGTGCTAGTGGTTTCATTCATAGGTTTCGACCCACAAGAGATACAGGTGGGCAATCAGACAGAGATCAATATAGTGCTCACCGACAACCTCTCTTCCCTGAATGAAGTGGTGGTAATCGGCTATGGAGCGGTAAAGAAGAGCGACCTTACCGGCGCAGTATCTTCTGTGAAAGCAGACGAGATTCAGCAAACCCCCATCACCTCTATTGACCAGGGACTGGTGGGGCGTGCATCTGGTGTGATGGTCACCCAAACCTCCGGTATGCCTGGCGCCGTAGCTTCGATTAGGATACGGGGATCTAGCTCTCTTCAAGGCGGAAATGAGCCCCTATATGTCATCGATGGCTTTCCTGTGTATAGTGGATCTGGATATGGAGAGACTGGCGGAAATGCTCAGGTAAGTGGACTATCGACCATCAACCCTGCCGATATAGAATCCATAGAAATTCTCAAAGATGCCTCAGCCACGGCGATTTACGGTGCTCGAGCAGCGAATGGAGTGGTGCTAATCACCACCAAAAGTGGTAAAGAAGGGAGAGATCAGATTTCCTTTGATGCATATTATGGGGTACAGTCTGTGGTCAAGAATATTGAGGTGATGAATGCCTACGATTATGCCAATCTGGTGAATGAAGCCTATACCAATGATGGCCTAAGTCCTGTGTATGATAGCAATAAGCTGGCTGACCTGAAGTCAAATCCTCAGGGTACTGACTGGCAGGATGAGCTATTCCGATCTGCCCCGATACAGAATTATCAATTATCCTTTTCTGGTGGGGACAAGAAGACCAATTATTCCATCTCTGGTAATTATTTCAATCAGGAAGGAGTCATTATCAATTCGGGCTTCAAAAGGTATTCTGGTAGAGTAAATCTATCCAGAAATATCAATACCAAATTCAAGGTAGGTACTAACTTAAATCTAAGTCAAACCAACTCAAATGCAGTGCCTACCGATGCAGGCGGAGCTGGAGGCGTGGTCACGGGGGCAATGAAGTTTAATCCTATTCTACCAGTTTATACCAATGAGGAATTAGGTGAATATACGCAGGTAAACAGTCCCGGAATCATCTACGCCAATCCTATAGCCTCCGCAAAGGAGCAGGTAAGGGTAAGCAAAATGCTCCGCGTACTAGGTAATATATATGGAGAATGGGAATTTGTTCCCAACCTGACCGCCAAGGTATCCTTTGGAACGGATTTGGTAAATACTAAATTTGACACCTTTATCCCCTCCAATATTTTTGAATCCGGTGGAGTGGCGCTAGCCCGTATTAATGGTGGATATACCACTAACTGGCTGAATGAAAACACCCTGAACTGGAATAAAAAGATCGATGATCAGCAATCACTTTCTGTGCTGGCCGGGATTACCTTTCAGAAGAATTTTTATGAGGCAGTTGGAGCTTCTTCACAGGTTTTTGTGAATAACGTGCTGAAGGAAAATTCATTAGGCTCAGGTTCTACCTATAACCAGCCCTCGTCTGCAAAAACCGAATGGAGCTTGGTATCTTATCTGGGAAGGGTCAATTATAACTTAAAAGAAAAGTATCTATTCTCCTTCAATGGAAGAATAGATGGTTCCTCCAGGTTTGGTGATAATAATAAATACGCTTTTTTCCCCTCTGGCGCTGTCGCATGGCGAGCGATTGAAGAGGACTTCATCAAGGATATGAATGCATTTTCTAACTTGAAGGCGAGACTAAGCTACGGAATCACAGGAAATCAGGAGATCGGATTATATAATTCCCTGCCCACACTGTCCAATACTACTTACACTATAGGAGGCGCATTGGTAACTGGATTTTATCCCAATTCCATCCCAAATCCTAATTTGCAATGGGAAAAAACCTCCCAATTTGATATAGGCTTGGACTTCGGTTTCTTTGAAGAAAGGCTGCGCTTCACCACGGATTATTACTTTAAGAAGACAACCGATCTGATCTATGATGTGGCAGTTCCTTATGTATCAGGTTTTGCTTCTTCCCTTCAGAATATCGGAAGTGTACAAAACCAAGGGGTAGAACTGATGGTTGAGGCGGATATAATCTCCAATGTGAATTTTCATTGGACCTCTTCCTTCAATATTTCCTTCAACAAAAATAAGGTAATAGAACTCGGAGGCGAAGACTATAAGGATGTAGGGTCTGATGATGGTCACCTCAAAACGGGATCGGTGCATCGCTTGATAGTAGGGCAGCCCATAGGTCTATTTTATGGCTATGCTGCGGATGGAATCATTCAAAGTTCCGAAGAGCTATCGGCAGGGCCGGTGGGGCCTACCAACTGGGTAGGAGGCAGAAGATACCTGGACATCAGCGGGCCAAATGGCGTGCCCGATGGATTGGTAAATGCCACGTATGATAGAACCATCGTGGGTGACCCAAACCCTGATTTCTTTGGGGGCTTCACCAATACCTTTTCCTATAAGGGATTTGAGGTAAACGTCTTTACGCAATTTTCCTATGGAGGAGATATCTTTAATTATAATGAAATGGAGCTGCTGCTGCCTTCTGGGGGACAAAATGTGTACACAAAATTATTGGATAGATGGACACCGACGAATCCCAGCAGCATCTATCCAAAAGCCACCACCAACAGGTCCTCGGTCTTCAGTGATGTATTTATCCAGGATGGCTCTTATCTCAAAGTCAAGACGCTGACCTTTGGCTACACCTTCCCTAAGATGGAATCGAAAGTATTGAGTGGCTTGAAATTATATATTACCAGGCAGAACCTCTTCACTTTTACCAACTATACGGGCTATGATCCTGAGGTAAGTTATAGAGGAGCCACCAACCTGCAGTTGGGTGAGGACTTCGGCGGATATCCGCAGTCGAGGACATTTATGGTAGGTGCAAAAGTGAATATTCAATAATGAACAGACTGATCATGAAAAATATAAATTATATCCTAATAGTTTTTATCACCCTGAGTCTGTCTTCCTGCATGGATGAATTCTTAAAAGAATCGCCCGAAGACCGATTTGTCATCAATAATTTCTATAGCAGCCAGTCCGATGCGGAAGCCGCTGTGGCCGCTGTGTATGAGAAATTATATAATCTGTATGAAAGGAATATGTTCATTCTAAATGAACTACCAGCAGATACCGAGAAAAATGGCCTGGGAATGCCCAATCAGTACCTCCAAAACCTGGAGTTCCTGAGGCATACTTCAGAAAATCAATTTACTCGGGAGATGTGGTTACAGTGTTATTCTGGTATTGCTAGGGCTAATACAGCCATAATCAATATCCCATCTATAGAAATGGATGATCAAATTAAGGCGCGCTTAATTGGCGAGGCCAAATTCCTCAGGGCCTTGTATTATTTTAATCTGGTGAGGTTTTATGGCGATGTACCTATGATACTGAAGTTAGAATCAGTAAAAGATGCCCTTGGAGGCAGAGTACCCGCAGCAGAGGTGTACGCCCAGATCATAACCGATCTTAGCGATGCAGAAGCTAGCCTGCCCGCAGTATATAGCAGCAATAATATCGGAAGAGTAACCAAAGGAGCCGCAAAAATTTTGCTTGGCAAGGTTTATCTCACCCAGCAGGAGTTTTCGAAATCAGCGGAGAAGCTGGCAGAGGTGATAAATAATGAGGCAGAATACGGCTATGGCCTACACGAGAATTTTAGGGACAATTGGAATCCAGCCACTGAAACCGGGAAGGAAATGGTGCTAAGTGTTGAATTTATGGATCCTCCAGGAAATGGGAATGGGGCAATGGTGCTTCAAGGTCCGAAATATTCCTTGCCGGGTGGATTTGCGGTACTTGGCCTGGTAAACTCCAATGAAGCTGATATCCCAACACGCGACCTATATGACAGGTACACCGAGGATGATGAAAGGAAGGCGGGAACCTTCAGGACAGACTTCGTAAGCCTTATCGATGGGTCCATCCATACTTCTACTATTCCTATCTATACCAAGTATTGGGAGGAAAATGAGCCAAATCCCAATAATAGCGATGCAAATATGCATGTGATCAGGTATGCTGATGCTCTATTGATGTATGCCGAAGCCCTAAATGAAATAGGGCAATCGGAACCTGCCGCAATGCAGCTAAATCGAATAATGGAAAGAGCCTATAACTCTTCCACGCATAATGTATCTGGAATGCCTGCTGATGAGCTGCGCGAGCTGATCTATGAAGAGCGTAATAAGGAGCTGGCGATGGAAGGCCATCGATGGTTTGACTTGGTGCGCACAGGACGATTTATTCAGCGGATGAAAGACCATGCCGCGTATGAAGCGAGTGTGGCGGAAACTAATAAGGTGGAAATAGCCCAAAATATCAAAGACTATATGGTGCTGATGCCTATTCCTCAACGTGAAATTGACCTAAATCCCGCTTTAACCCAAAATCCAGGGTATTAAGTGACTTCTTTATTACCATTTCGGAAAGGTGATTTACCTCCCTTTCCGAAATGGCTTATCCCACGACCTATGTACCTTCATTATAAAATTATTTTCTTAGCAATTTGCAGCTTATTGGCGGTCAGCCTTCGAGTCAATGCTCAGCAGCATAGCAGGCCAAATATAGTCCTCATCTATGCGGATGACCTTGGCTACGGTGATTTGGCATCTTATGGTGCGCTGGATTTAGAGACACCTCACCTGGATCAGCTTGCCGCCCGAGGCATGCGGTTCACAAATTTTGAGGTCGCTCAGGCAGTGTGCAGCGCATCGAGAGCAGGGATCCTAACGGGCTGCTATCCGAATCGACTAGGCTTAAGTGGCGCCCTTAGCCCCCTTGACAGCATAGGTCTTAATCCTGAGGAGGAAACCATCGCTGAAGTGGTGAAGAGAGCGGGAAATTATAAAACAGCCTTATTTGGCAAGTGGCATTTAGGCCATTTGAAGCCTTTCTTGCCCTTGCAGCAAGGCTTCGACGAGTTCGTAGGCTTACCCTACTCAAATGATATGTGGAAATGGACCTATGAGATGACCTTAGCCACTCAGGAAACTCACGCTAGAAAAGCTAGCTTTCCCGAACTGCCGCTGATGGCTGGTGACACCATATATAGTGTCATCGAGAATCTCGATGACCAGGCGGAGCTGACCACTCGATACACCGAGGAAGCGGTCCGGTTTATCTCTGAGAATAGCGATTCTCCGTTTTTGCTCGTCATTCCCCATTCTATGCCCCATGTGCCATTGGCGGTTTCGGACAAATTTAAGGGCAAAAGTAAACAAGGACTCTACGGTGATGTGGTGATGGAAATAGATTGGTCTGTGGGGCAGGTAATGAAAGCCCTGGAGGACCAGGGATTGGTGGACAATACCCTCGTGATCTTCACCTCTGACAATGGCCCTTGGTTAAATTTCGGGACTCATGCAGGCTCAGCTGGCGGACTGCGAGAGGGTAAAGGTACGAGCTATGAAGGAGGGCAGCGCGTACCCTGCATTATGAGCTGGCCGGGGCAAATTCCTTATGGGACTGTAAACAATAAACTGGCTTCTACCATCGATTTTCTTCCTACCTTTGCAGAGATTCTTGGTATTTCTCTTCCGGAAGAGAAGATTGATGGAGTAAGTATTTTGAGCTTGCTGCGCAATGAAGAAAATGCTAATCCTCGGGAAACATTCAATTATTATTATCAAAAAAATGCACTCGAGGCGGTTCGGAAAGGCAACTGGAAGTTAGTATTTCCCCATAGCCACAGAACCTATGAAGGCTCCTCACCGGGCACCGACGGGCTGCCTGGCAAGACGCAGCAGCTTCGCGCAGAGATGGCTTTATATGACCTTCGCCGCGACCCTGGAGAAAGGTACGATGTACTATCGGAGAATCCGGAAATAGTGAATGAATTGATAGAATTGGCTAATCATGTTCGTGAGGATCTAGGCGATGAGCTCACTGACCAGCCCGGTAAAAATCGCCGTGAAGCAGGAAAAATAATTAACTTTTAAACATTATAAAGATATGAAACTAACTAAGCTCAAGCTTCCCGTATTGGCGGCGCTCATTGCTTTTATGGCAATGGCTTGCCAGGACAAAACTGAGGAAAAAACGGAAAAAGGTCCACCGAATATTTTATTCATCATGGCAGATGATCATGCCTATCAGGCGATCAGCGCCTACGGCCATGGCCTTAACGAAACCCCAAACATTGACCGAATTGCCAATGAAGGGGCGATTTTTACACGCGCTACCGTCACCAATTCCATATGCGCCCCAAGCCGAGCAGTGCTCTTGACAGGTAAGCATAGTTTTGTGAATGGGAAGGTGGATAATGTCCAGCCTTTCGATTGGGAGCAAGACAATTTCCCCAAACTACTCCAGAAAAACGGCTACCAAACTGCGCTGATAGGAAAGATTCACCTCGATGGATTGCCGACTGGTTTTGACTATTCTATGGTCCTGCCTGGCCAAGGTCATTATTACAATCCTGACTTTTTGGTGAATGGCGAAACGAAAAGATTCGAAGGCTATGTAACGGATATTACCACGGAAGAGACCTTGAAATGGCTGGATCAGGGACGTGATAAGGACAAACCATTTGTCCTTATGTACCACCAGAAAGCACCACATAGAAACTGGAAACCAGCTCCGGAGTACCTGACTTTATATGATGATCAGGAATTTACTCCACCTTCCAATTTCTATGACCAGGAAACAGGATATGCAGGTAGAGGCACTGCCGCACGTACTCAGGAGATGGAAATCGACGGTGAGGCTATGTGGGGACATGATTTCAAAATGGTGATTGACCCTTATGGGGATAGCACGGGCTTCGATAGGGAGCTTGCCAGATTTACTCCAGAGCAGCTGGCGCAATGGAATGCAGCCTATGATCCGAAAAATGAAGCATTCAAAAAAGCATTTGGACAAGGTGATGAGGCCACCTTCAGCCCTGAGAAAAGACGTGAAATCGCCAATTGGAAGTTCAATAGGTATATCAAGGATTATCTCCGCACCATAAAATCCGTGGATGATGGAGTAGGAGAAGTCCTGGACTATCTGGAAGCTAATGGCTTGGCCGAAAATACAATCGTCGTATATACCTCTGACCAAGGTTTTTACCTTGGCGAGCATGGCTGGTTTGATAAGCGATTTATGTATGAACAATCCTTCCGTACACCGCTCCTAATACGCTATCCTAAGGAAATAGAGCCTGGCACTTCCATTGATAAATTGGTGCAAAACCTGGATTTTGCCCCCACTTTCCTTGATTATGCTGGCGTGGACGTCCCTAAAGAGATGCAAGGTGAATCTTTCAGACAGCTCGTCAGTGGAGAAAGTAGCGAATGGAGGGATGCCGTATATTATACCTATTACGAATACCCATCCGTCCATATGGTCAAAAGACACTATGGGGTCGCCACTGATCGCTATAAACTGATGCATTTCTATTATGATATCGATGAATGGGAAATGTATGACCTGGAAAAAGATCCTCAGGAAATGAATAATATCTATGAAGATCCACAATACGCAGAGGTAAGAGCGACAATGCATGAGCGGCTAAAAGAACTCCGTGAAAAATATGGGGATAGCGATGCAAATGATAAGAAATTCCTGGATGCCTATCTTGAAGCATATAATAAAAATAAATAGGATTGGGAAAATAGGTTTAAAGCTATTTGTCTTTAATTCATACCAATAAAAAAGGGCTAAGATTCAGGAAATTCTGAATCTTAGCCCTTTTTTTATACCTATCAGCTGTTGGCTTGCCGAGAATTTTTCCAGGGCTAGCAAGCCAGGGATAGCGGTTATAAAATAGTTTTCATAATAGGATTAAATAATTAATATTCAACGGTATATGAATTATTTACACCTTCCACATCCTTAAAGATATCACCTTAAAACTTCCAATTTTTTTGCTGTATTTAGGACTTATTTAGTATAAATCCAAGGACATGAAGCCAACCACGATAGGCTGCGGGCAGCTAGCCTAGAACCTAAGCGATAAGCCACCGCCTGCACCAAATCGATTGTCATAGCTTCCCATAATGGAGAAGTTTCGCGAGATCATATAGCTAGCTCCTGCGGACCAGGTGGTCTCTCCTTTATAGCTGGAGTCTTCACCTGTCTCCGGAAGGCTATTGGTCCATCCAAAATCCATCTGGTACTCATAACTTCCAAAGATGCTCGTACGAGGAAAAATCATGATTTCACGGTCAATGCGCAACTCTGTTCGCAATTTATGATCCAGGCGCACATCTAAATTGAATAAGAATGGCGTAAGGAATCGGATCCCTACCACCGCTGAAGCACCGATATCATCCATACTTTCTGGGATTTCATTCTCCATATTAAGTCCGGCAAAGACTCGGAAATAATCATAGATATATCGCTCATAACTCAGCTCTGCTTCAAAATTTTTATTGAAACCATATTCAACATTCACATTAAATTGATTTCTGATATTGGAAGAAACTAGGTTGAGCCCCACAAAATGGGAAGCTATTTCTGCCGTTCCCCAGCTGAAATATTCATCACTTTCATTAATGAGCTTTTTCAATGGGAAACCTTTTAATCTAGGGTCACGCGGACTATTATAAGAGAACACGCGAGCCATTCCTCCCATCATATGATAGAGAACGTGGCAGTGGAAAAACCAATCACCTTCTTCTGTGCCCTCAAATTCTATAGTGATCTTTTGCATTGGCGGTACATTTACTGTATGCTTCAGCGGGGAGTAGTCCCCATTTTCGTTGATTACCCTGAAGAAATGGCCGTGTAAGTGCATAGGATGATGCATCATCGTAAGGTTATTCAGGGTGATACGGGTTACCTTTCCACCTTCGACTTTTATTTTATCCGCCTCTGAAAGTGGGACACCATTCATGCTCCAGATATAGCGCCACATATTGCCGGTTAGATTCAGGAGTACCTCATTTACCGGCTCATCAGCTGGAAAGTTTGTTTTCTCAGGCGATTTTAGATAATCATAATTATACTCAGAAAACATCTCCATTCCGGGCATTTTATGGCCTTTACCCTCCATCGTATTCTGCTGGTCCATAGCCTGTGATTTTCCATGATCCATAGCTGAGTGGTCCATCTTCGAGTGATCCATAGGTTTATCACGAGAGTCATTCATTTCAGAATCCATCGCGGAGGACTGTCCCTTCTGCTTCATGTCCATTTTCTGCATTCCTTCTTTATCCATCTGCATACCCCACTTATCCATCATGGCTTTGGGATTTTCTTCTGAGGGTTTAGCTTTCATTGCAGGAGCCCCCATTTTCATATCCATTTTGGCCATCTTCATCATCATCCCAATCTTGTCCGGACGCGGAAGCTCCGGAGCAGCGAGTATATCTCCTTCTCCTAAATACACATTGGTCTTCCCAGACCCATCTTGAGCCATGGCGCTGATTTCTATCTTGCCGGATTCAGGGAGTGTGACAATAAAATCATAAGTCTCCGCTATCGCAATAAAGGTTTTATTGCGGCTGATAGGCTCTATATCCAAACCATCCGCCGAAACCAATAAAGGATCCTCACCCCCGAAAGTCAACCAAAACTGGGAGGAGGCAGAGCCATTAATAAAGCGCAAACGAACCTTCTCTCCAGGAGCAAAATCAGGGTAATGACTCGTTTCCTGACCATTGTTCAGGAAGGCATCATAATAGATATCAGCGATATCCGCTCCTTCCATCCGCTGCTTCCAGAAGTTCAGCTGCGCACCTAAGGCCCCACGACCAATCACCTGATTTAGAGGAGTGGACGTACCCTTTTTGATGGTGTACCACTCATTTCCACGTTTTAAGTTTCGCATGACATTCCCGGGTTTTTGATTGGTCCAGTCAGAGAGTAGGATGACTAATTCCGAATCATAGTCCAAGGTCTTTTCCTTGGGCTCAATGACAAAAGACCCATAAACTCCACTTTGCTCCTGGAGCATAGTATGCGAATGATACCAATAAGTACCCGCCTGCTTTAGTGGAAATTCATATTTTTGAGTTTCCCCGGGTAGGATAGGTGGAGTGGTCAAATAGGGCACTCCATCAAAAAAATTGGGAAGGAGGATGCCATGCCAGTGCACGGAGGTTTCCACATCCATCTCATTGGTCACATAGATGACCGCATAGCCACCTTCCTGGAATGTCAAGGTAGGCCCGGGAATTCCTCCATTCACCGTCATGGCGGGCACTGACTTCCCAGCTTTTGAGACCATATCCTTACGGATGGTAAGAGAAAAGGTGGCCGTATCCGATGGAAGTTCCTGCGCCGAAGCATTATACATTCCTATCACCAAAAGGCTGACTATTGCCATTGGTAGTATAAGGGGATTAATTATTCGTTTCATTTCTTCTAATTTATAAATTGCTATAAAAATCATTAAATGCTGCTAGGGGAGTCCTTATGCCTGGACTAAAGGGGCTCTTATGGAAATCCGGAGTTCCTTTGGTCTTTTTCATTCGCTGGCGCAATGGAATAGATTCTATTAGGAATGCAATGAGCCTTTACGATTTTAAGGATTCCAAAGGAATGGCTCTATGGGTCTTATCTTAGAATAGCTATTCCCAAAAGGGAGCTAATATTAAGATTTGAATGTAATCGCCCATAAATGAGAGGCTCATGAATACTATTCAGAGGCAAACCACAAGCGATTCAGCTACTCCAATGGGTAGCGAGGAAAAGAGTTCTAGCCCTCCAGTGATGGGGGTAAACTATAGAAGGAAAGATTGGAATAGGACAGTATAATCCCGCCAAATAGGAGGTGGGGAGATAAAGATTGGAGAAGCGATGCTTTCCGATAGTGTATCCCGTCCAAAAACAAAAACAGCTGTAAATGCCGCAATAAAAATCAATTGAGGCGAATAGGTGGAGATCAACTTCAGATTCTGATCGGTCTCAGAATGCATCAGTTCAAATTGATTCTTGCAGCAATCACTAGCCTCCTCGAATTCGCCAAAAGGGGAAGAGGAGCTTTTTGGGGAATGCTCCATTCCACAGTCCAAATCCTGGGCGGATAGCCCTACCGCTTTCAACATTTCAGATCCCATGCATATATGACTGCTCTTGACCACACCGATGTTGGCGAAAAGCAATAAAATAGCTAATAATATGGAAACTGAATTTCTCATTAATGTAAATCTAGAAAATTATGGGCAAAGCCAAAAGGGAGAATTTTGATTAGTTAGAAATAATAATAGAAAAAGATATTACTGCCATTTGATTCTTTTATTTATAATTGACCTTATACTTCACCTGCACAAAATCATTGGCAAAGGCAGTGGACTCAGCTTGTTGCAGATGAATATCCTTTCCTGTTTTACCAAATAAAGGTATTCCTTCTCCAAGTAAAATAGGCGCTAAGGTGATGGTCATTTCATTAATGAGTTGTAAGCTAAGGAAGGATTGAATCGTGGCACCACCATCAATATAGGCGTGGTGGAAGCCTTCCGCTTCCAAAGAGGCAAGGAGGTCTTGTAGATCTCCATGATAGAGTTCCACCTTATCCCGGAGGTTTTCTGGAGCTTCCTTTAGACTTTGGCTTAAGACGATGATCCTAAGATCACCATATATCCATTGGTCGGGAGATAGATCCATGCTGGAGATCGTCTGCATAGTTTTTCTTCCCATGATCATACAATCCACCGAAGAGATATAATGCTGAAAACCCATATCGGCTTTATCCCCTTCAATCGTCTGACCATTTCCAGCACTGTGCAACCAATCCACAGCTCCATCAGGCCTGGCAATATACCCATCTGTACTCGTGGCTATAAAAACCGAACATTTCATATTTGTAATTTTTTATTTTGCTTTACCCAAAAATCAAATCCCCTGTGCCAAATCTATATCGCTGGCCCCAGCATCAAGAGTACTCCAAAAATCGAATTGGAAACCTTGCCCGTACATAATTAAGACCTTCCATAGGCTAAAATCTCTACGGCATAATAGCTATTTGGGTTCCTTGGCAGACACCATTTCCCCATTAATCATTATCCATTCATTTTTGCTTAGAATATTCATTCTTCCTCCAAATAGTTCTTTTCCAGACCATAAGGAATACAAAAGAGGGATTTATACTGGGTCAAGTCCATTGTAAAAATTACAGAAAGGGTAGAGGAGATGTATTAATACCAGGCGAAATTAGTAATTTGGTCCTTCCACAGCCAACATCCTGCTACTGAGCTAAGCCTCAATCGACAGGCTGGGCTGGGTTTTTTAACCAATTAATATAGGCAATAAAAGAAATTCTCCTTGGATCCCATTCCTGATATATCTTTCAAAAGCGCTGAAGGAGCCACAGATATAGAGTTTTTGCATCTGGCAGAACTATTCTCCCGAATAGAAAATGACCCTAATCATAATCCTAAGCTGCCGCATAGAATATCGTTTTTTGCACTTCTGGTAGTGACCGAAGGAGCGGGGCTTCACCATGTGGACCTGAAGGAATATGAGATAACTGCTGGGACTGTGCTGAAAATCGCCAAAGGGCAGGTGCATGCTTTTCAGGAGAATTCCAACTATGATGGTTACCTACTCGTGTTTACCGAGGATTTTGTGCTTCGGTATTTCTCGAAGTCGTCGATTGATTTTATTTCCCATTTATATAACTATCATATTTCAGAACCCTTGGTGAAGAACATCACTTTCAGCGACTCCTTCCTGGAACAAATCACCAGTGAGCTTCAACAGCAAAATGGCTATGCCCAAAAGGAAATAGTTGCAAAAATCCTGGAATTATACCTGTTGCGATTGGAACGGCAAGCGCATGGGGAACTGTCGGTAAAGTTAAACCAAAAGCATCAGGCCCTTTTTATAAAATTCAAAAATTTGGTGGAGCAAAATTTCTCTGAAACGAGAAATGTTAAGGATTATGCAAATCTATTGAGCATCTCTCCAAAACATCTCAACCAGGTGGTGAGGGAAATAACGCTAAATACTGCCAAGCATTTTATTGATCAATACGTGACCTTGGAAATCAAACGTAGCATCTTCAGCAGCCGAAAGAGCCTAAAGGAAGTAGCCTTTCAAACTGGCTTCGATGAAGTCACCAATTTCACCAAGTTTTTCAAAAAACAAACCGGGCAATCCCCCAAAGAATTCAAATCCTCACTTTAGAGTCTTGCCTGTATAAAGGTTTTATTTCCTATACTTTATTATCAGCCTTTCTTTTTTTGTGGTTTACCCTATTGGTTTCATATTTACCATTTTTATGAAGGGATTTACCTTTTTTAGGCCAGCAGCATTGGGGAACTTTGTAGCAAAATATGCCAGTAACATTCAGAATTTACTCCCCAAATTTTAATGACCAATAATCCTTTGAAAGAAATTATTGCTAAAAATGCCCATTGCAGCAGTTGGACAAAGCTGATGTTCAATATGTGCTGGGACTTAGCGCTGGAGAGGCAGAACATTTAAGAAATAATATATGCATTTTATTAGAAGAAATTACGGCTGGATCATTGTCACCATTTTAGCGATCTTACCTTTATTTATCATCATAAAAATGATAAGCGAATTGCCAGGTGAACTCATGCAGGTACCGCTGGACGAGGCAGGAGAGGAAAGCCGATCTTCAGTGGCGATGTTATATCATATATCCGGGGAATTTGCGATCAGATGGATGACAGCAGTACTTACCTGCACTCCTTTCTTTATCCTCTTTGGCTCCAACAACTTATTCGTGCGGCAGGCTATGGGCATTGCCACAGCAGTATGGAGTATTTTGCATCTAATTATTTTCATTTGGGCAGAGGGATTTTTGGAGACTTTTACTCAAGTGAACTATATCGCAGGCTTTGTGGCCGTAGTGATCTTAGTCCCCTTACTCCTGACCTCCAATAGGAAGTCCATGAAAAGGCTAAAAAGCAAATGGAAAAAACTACAAAGCCTGGCCTATATCGCTGCTGCACTAAGCTTATTCCATATCATACTTATCGAAAAAACATGGTTGATCTACGGGATAATAATTGGCCTGGGCTTTATCATAAGAATCCCAGCTATCAAGGACAAAATTATTGGCTTCCGTACGCGGAATAAACATCAAAAAGTCAGCTAATTAGCACTATTCTTTGGGCACATTTTTAAGCCGAAAAGTGGTGCTAAACTATTGCATTAGCCTCTAATAAATTTACAGTAGAAATGAGTTTCATAGAAAATATTATAAAGAAAATCGTACTTGAGGAGGGCCTAATCATAGAAAAGGCGGCACTTTCACAGTCCGCCATTAGAGTCCGCATTCAAAGTGATCGCATTCGGGAAACCGATTTTATAGCAGGTTCATTCCTAAGACTGGGCATAGGTATAGGCAAGGAAGAATTGTCAATGAAGGACAAGATCAGAAGCTACAGCGTATGGGGTATCAATAAGGACGAAGGCTATGTGGACCTGGCCATTGCGACTCATAGTAATGGAATAGGTTCCGTATGGGCGAAGGAATGCCAGGTGGGGGATACGGTTTATTTCAAATGGAAAAAAGGCAAGTTCCTGGCCGACGCCAGCGCCGACAGTTACCTGATGATAGGCGACCTGTCTGCACTTTCTCACCTATATATGATCCATCGGAACATCGGGCAAGGGAAGCAAGTCGAAAGCTTCATTTATAGTCCTGATAAAAGTGACTTATTTCCTGATCTTGATGGGAGCAGCCCCTTGGCTTTCCACGAGCTGCCAGCCAATGCCAGCAAGGAAATAATATCTAAATTGAAGGAAATCGTGCCTCAGCTATCAGTAAATTCCATAGTCTATATTGCGGGAGACAGCAGGATATGCATAGATTTGACCCATTATTTCAGAAAAGAGCTCCATTGGCTCCCAAACCAAATAAAGACCAAACCCTTCTGGAATCCCGAAAAGAAAGGGCTGGAATAGATTAACGGTGGTCACCGATTGGATATCCTTTTCCATCATAGCTCTGATAGGATTCTGAAAGAAGTAATATTCTGTAGCTATCTCCTATTAAACTAAGCCCAAAATTTCAAATAATTTATTCATCCCTGAAAAGGCCCGATCTGGATTTTTCATGTCAAAGGTTCTAAACTTTTGGGAATTCGGTATGGCAATAAGGAGAAATTCCTTCAGTTTGATATAGATATCATCACCCTCTCTGGTATAGTATTTTTGAGATTTGGAATAATCCTCCATATGGTTTAAAAGACGACGTGTTGCGCTTGCACAATTGGCAAAAGGAGCACCTGTATATTCAAAATGAAGCAATAACCAAATCTCTATACAGGGCTGATTGATAATGACCGTGACATTTGACTTTAGTGTAAGTTTATCCTTATACCTAATGAACCTGTGTAGGGCTGTTTCCTGACCTTTCTTTGTTTCACTAGTCTCTTTCAAGATCACGTCCATATCCGTAATCCAAATTACCTCATCATAGTCATTATAGAGGGTTAAATTCTATCGTATTGGTAGGATAGCTCCTTCTTTTGTGGGATTTCAGCTTTTATATGAAATTTGGCATCAGATTGATTTATAATGATTCAATTCCTCTTTTAAGGCTGCATTTCTATTGAATTCTACTGTGTAGGAATATTTAATTTCATTCTGTAGAAATTCAATGGACAGTATAGTAGGATTTTTAGGCGTTTCTTGATCAAAAAGAAACGGAGAAAATTTAAGAGGATTAGTTTTCTTTTCTTCCGGCTCAAGTATCAAATCTCTAAGAAAATAGGGCCTGAAGAATTGTAGTTTTTTCCGAAGCATTAGCACCATAGATTAGGCCTAGTTTCAAAATCCTAAAACCACTTTTGGTGGTGATCACAAAATAATCTTCAAGATGACTGAAATTTTCTGCCTCAAATGAAAGGGTTTGTTTTTCCTTGACCGCTCCGAAAGTTCAGATATGAATTTCGGTTTTTATCCTGTCTTTTATCTTAAGGAAGGCGATACGCATCTGAGACTCCACGGTCTTCACCGATATTCCTAGCGTCTTTGCGATATCCTTATATTTAAGCCCCTGCATTTTATTCATTTGATAAATCGTTTTACATTTTGAAGGAAGAGAATCTATGATATCTCGTACTTGATTGAGACGCTCTTCTTCCAAAAGGGGATCTTCCTGAGCTTGTTCGGAGAGGGCTTGTTGCCATATTTCGTATAATAATTCATTACGACGACTCTCTTTTTTGAGGGTATCTATATAGAGATGATAGGCAATGGTAAAAAGATAGTTTTTGGGACTGGTCTTATCATCCAGCCTATGTTTTTCCTCCCATAACTTGATGAAAGCCTGCTGAGCAAGGTCATCTGCCTGCATTTTGTCATGATTATAAGTCATTAAAAATGCCACCAAATGCTTATAGTATTTGGTAAATAAGTACTGAAAAGCCTGGGTTTTACCGTTTTTCAATTCCTTCACTGCAGAAATGTCATTCATTCTGTTTTGGTTATGGGTGGGTGTATTATCAAATGCAGTACTACAAATATTGAAAATAAAATTATTTTTTTTAAGGGTTTTCTAAAATTTATCAGTAGAAGACTTGAAAGGCAGTGTAAGCTCCAGAGAATTTCTAGAATAATAGTAATGGAAGAAAAGATAACTAAATTTTTATTGGGGACGATAACTGATTCCGAGCTCGAAGAACTGAAGGACTGGATGAAGGATCCAGCAAACCAGGCATTGGTTCAGCAGCGATTATTGGAGCATAATGATGTGAATTTGGCCTCCCTGGAGGATGAGGTGGAGCAGGCATTTCAGAAGACTCTCACCAAAATCCAGGAACCTAAAAAGCCAGTTGCAAGGAAAATAACACCATGGTTACGATACAGTGCTGCGGCGGTACTCCTGATCGGTTTCTTTTTTACCGTTAAGCAGTATATCGGAGCCGAGGACGAGCTTGCTGCACTTCCGGCTGACACCATTACCCTAGACATGGGAGATGGCAGAGTCCAGATCATCCATTCTGGTGAGTCCAAAGTACTTACCGATAATGCAGGTGGCCTTATCCTAAAGCAAGAAGGGGATGGCCTGGACTATTCAGAGGCGCATGCTGGTAAAGAATTGGTATATAATAAATTGAATATTCCGAATGGTAAAACCTTCCAGATTACCTTATCAGATGGATCAAAGGTCAATATGAATGCGGGCAGCTCGCTACGCTATCCAATAGACTTTTCGTCTGCGGAAACCAGGGAAGTTTTTCTTACTGGAGAGGCTTATTTTTCGGTGGCCAAGGATAAGACCAAACCTTTTTTGGTCAATGTAAATGGGCTTCAGGTAGAAGTATATGGGACGGCCTTCAATGTATCTTCTTATGAGGAGGATCAGGATATAGAAGTGGTATTGGTGGAAGGGGCGGTAGGCCTTCATCGAGAGCATGCAAAAGAGGAACATGCCGTCCAACTGCTACCTGGCCAGAGGGGTACATTTGAAATAAACGGAAAGGAAATCCAGGTGGACAAGGTAAATACGGGCCTATATACCGCCTGGCTGGACGGTGGACTCGTATTTCGTGACCAAAGCTTCAACCAAATCCTCACAAAGCTCGAGCGGCATTTCAATGTGAAAATCGAAAACCGCGATGAGCAACTAGGCAAAGAGCTGTTTAATGCCAGTTTTGGCAAAGTGGGAATTGCCGAAGTTCTGGAATTCTTTAATGAAGTCCATGCGATAGATTATACCATTAAAAATGATAAAATAATTATCAATTAAATACGCTCATATGAAATATAATGTACAGACACGAGGCTCCTAAGAGTTATAAAAAAAACCGGAAAATGCGCCAACATTTTCCGGAGAAATGAATGATCATGAAATTTGTTACAACGCATAATCAAACCATTAAAGGTATGAAAAAAAGCCCAAAGGAAGGAAGGATAAATAGGCCTTTATTCCGCATTAACCTAAAAATCAGGCTAACATTATTGCTCGTTTTTGCAAGCAGCCTTAGTTTATTTGCCAATGATAATTACGCCCAAAAAGTCCAGATAACACTGGAAGCAAAGAATATCACAGTCAGTGAAATAATAGACAAAATAGAGACAGAGACAGATTTTCATTTTGTCTATAAGACCAAGGATGTTGATTTGGAGCGCAAAACTTCCCTCAAATCCAATAAGGAAAGTATTGATACCGTATTGGATCGCTTATTTCAAAACAGCAACACAAGCTATAAGATCAATGGCACACATATTATATTAAGAAAAGCCGAGGCCAAAAAAGTCCTCCCCGCTAAGGAAATCTCCACCAGCGAAATGGATACCGTGAAGATAAAGGGAAAGGTGATCGACCAGAATGGAGATCCACTTCCACTTACTAATATCATGGAAAAAGGGACTTCCAATGGTACTCAAGCGGACTTTGATGGTAACTTTTCCCTGACCGTAAGTCAGGAAAATGCCGTATTAGTCCTGTCCTTTATAGGATATACCTCCAAGGAAGTCAATATAAATGGGCAATCCTCCCTCTCCGTCCAGCTGGAAGAAAGTGAAGCGGGGCTGGATGAGGTCGTGGTCGTGGGATATGGCACCACCAAAAAATCCGATATGACCGGTGCGGTATCTTCGATCAAAAGTCAGGCTATCTCAGAAAGACCTATTTCCAATTTTGGTCAGGTCTTACAAGGGAATGTCTCAGGTGTGGCCGTAAATTCCTCCAGTGGAGAACCGGGAAGTGATGTGCAGGTCCGGATCAGAGGCCTGGGCAGTATCAATAGTAGTGTAGATCCATTATACGTGGTGGACGGATTACCTTATACTGGCAATCTCAACTCCATCAATGCGTATGATATAGCCTCCATCGAAATCTTAAAAGACGCCTCTTCCACGGCTATCTATGGGTCCAGGGGAGCGAATGGCGTAATCCTCATTACCACCAAAAAAGGCCTGGGAAAAGGATTTAACATCAGTTATAATGGCAATTATGGCGTGCAGAACCTCAGGAAAAAAATCGACCTATTGAATGCCAGTCAGTACGCAGACCTGGCCAACGAAGCGGAAGCAGCCATTGGAAATCCGGCAAGGTACTCTGCTGCCGATATAAGTGCTTTTCATAATAATGGGGAAGGCACAGATTGGCAGGATGAGATCTACCGCTCAGCTATCACCCAAACCCATCAATTATCTGCTACCGGTGGCAATGAGAAATTAAGCTTTTACCTATCTGGCAATTACCTAAACCAGGATGGAATAATCAAAACATCCGCCTTCAGGAAATACAGCCTTAGGGTCAATTTGGATGCGAAGATTACGGACAAACTATCGATTGGAAATACCCTATCTGTAAGTCGCCAAGCCACTAGCGGAGTGACTGCCGGAGGCTCCACCCGAAGCAATACTGGTAATTCTAATGTCGTATGGTCGGCATTGGTGGCCAATCCTACGCTGGATATTATGGATGAGGATGGGAATTTCATTCCCAATGGTCCCGAACCCATTTTTGATAATCCTGTGGCCCTGCTAAATGGCGTAGTAAATGATGCCCAGTCCACTGAGATGATAGGAAGTATTTACCTAAACTACGATATCAAGGATTGGCTGAGCTTCAAATCCACCTTTGGTTTTGGTCTACAGAGCAACCTGAACGGCTTCTATACGAAGAAATTTATAATAGGCAGTAATGATGGATTTGCATCCAGAAGTACTTCTCAAAACACCAACTGGGTGAGTACAAATCAATTCAACTTCAATAAGAATTTTGGGACTGATCATAAGCTGCAAGGTAACCTGATCTCCGAGGTGCAGGAAGTGATCAATGAAAGTTTTTCGGCTAGTTCGCAGGGGTATGTACTGGACAATCTTACCTATAATGACCTAAGTTCCGGCTCCAATGCCCTTATTCCTAATAGTGGTGCAACCCGATGGGCGCTTGCTTCCTTTGCCCTTCGGGCCAATTATAGCTTAAAGGACAAGTACCTGATGACCTTCACCGGCAGGTATGATGGAGCCTCCCGATTAGCGGAGGGGAATAAGTGGAATCTATTTCCTTCGGGAGCGGTATCATGGAAGATCAGTGAAGAACCATTTATGGCTTCTATGGACGCTGTTTCAAGCTTAAAATTAAGAGCAAGTTATGGAGAGTCTGGAAATCAAAGTGTTAATGTATATTCTACCCTAAGTATCCTGGGTCCGGATCGTGCCATCATTGGCGCTAACGAGGACATAAGAACTGGATTTTCACCCCTGAATCTACCCAATCAGGCCTTGACCTGGGAGATTTCTAAGCAAACGGATATTGGGATTGACGGAATGTTCTTCAATGGCAAGGTAGGCTTGGTAGTGGATTATTTTAACCGCAAGACCCAAGGATTATTTTTCAACAGAGCCCTACCTTCTGTGGTCGGCACCACCAACCTCACGGCTACCACCAATATCGGTAGTGTAAGGAATTCAGGCATGGAAGTAGAAGTGGACATCAATGTACTGGATGCCAAGGATTTTCAGTGGAACGTAACGGGTAATTTTACTTATACCAAAAATGAAGTGCTGGCGCTAGCAGAAAATGACACGATATACACTGGTTATGGTGGTGAATTTGGTCAAACTGCTGGAAGCCAAATTCTGGCAGTAGGCGGTCAATTAGGCGTATTTAGAGGCTGGCTGTCGGATGGACTTTATGGCTCTGATGTAAGTCTCACGATAGATGGGGCCACTCAGGCTCCCGGTGATCTGAAATATGTGGACATCAATGGTGACGGAAATATCAGCCCGGACGATCGGGTGGTCATAGGAAATGCTATCCCTACGCACTTTTGGGGTCTGACTAATTCCTTTACCTATAAAGGAGTGAATTTAAGTGTGTTTTTTCAGGGAAGCCATGGCAACCAAATTGTAAACCTAAACCGTAACACTTATCTATTGTCTCTGGATGGGAAGTCGAATAATGATATATCGACGCTGGATAGATGGACGCCCACTAATACTGATACCGATATCCCAAGGGCTACCGGGGTAAGGGCGCCAATGCGATTTTCGGATAAATGGCTGGAAGATGGATCCTATATCAGGCTGAAGACCATCACTTTGGGGTACCAATTTCCTATGAGTCTTTTAGAGAGATTAAATGTCAGTTCTCTAGGTCTATTCGTCACCGGTACCAATTTGCTCACCTTCTCGGATTATTCTGGTTATGATCCAGATGTCGCCAGATCAGCCTCCGTGACCCAACAGGGCTACGATCAGGGGATTTATCCCCAATCAAAATCCTTCATTGTGGGATTAAACATAGGCTTTTAATATTAATGAAAACAAAGATGAAAAATATAGATAGGGTTTATTCAAGCATATCCAAAGGGCTGGTAATCATCAGTGGAACTGCTTTATTATCATGCTCAAGTTTCCTGGAAGAAACTCCCAGTGCAATATTGACTGAGGCCAATTTCTACCAATCCACCACTGATGCTATCTCGGCGGTGGATGCCATCTATGCCTCCGTCCAAAGTGGTAATGGTGGCTGGTATTTCGGTGATTTCTATTCCACCACGGATGTAAATACCGATGATATGTTTACCGATCCAAGTGTCGGCAATGCTACCTGGCAGGCGTGGAGTCAACTTAATATTAACGCTGAAATCGGTCAAATTGATAATGTATGGAACCAGCACTATATAACTATAGGAAGGTCAAATGCCGTAATAGACCTGGTTTCTGATGATATCGATATCAAAGATCGCTTGGTAGGTGAGGCCAAATTCTTTAGAGCCCTGGCCTATTTTAATCTGGTAAGGTATTTTGGAGATGTTCCTGTGACCACCTCCATCATCAAAAACCTCGACGATGCCTTCTTGATTGCGGCAAAGCGCAGCCCTTCGGTGGAGGTCTATGAACTGATAGAGCAAGACCTGATGGATGCCGCAGCAGCACTTCCTGATCAATGGTCTGGGGGAGATCTGGGACGGGTCACTTCAGGCAGCGCCTACGGACTATTGGCCAAGGTGTACCTGACATGGGCGGGCTATCCCTTACAGGATGCCTCCAAATATGCGCTGGCAGCCGATATGGCTAGCGAGCTGGTAAACAACCGCTCCACTTACGGCTATGGATTAGAGGAGAATTACCTGGATGCTTTCAGGACCAATGTCGGTAAGGAGTCCTTATTTGAGGCTCAGATGAAAAGCGGAATTGGGGTATCCCAGGGAGGGTCATTGGCTGGAATTGCCACTTTCCCGAGGAATCTTACAGGGATATTAGGTGCAAACTACCGGGGAAATGCACTTTTTAGACCTACGCCTGACTTGGTAAATTCCTTTGATCCGCAGGATCTGCGCTACCAAACGGGGATGTTCACCAGCTTATCTAATCCTGATGGGGCCACCGCCAGTTTTGATCCGCATGTATTTAAGTATATCGAGGTCGAGGACATCCTTGAGCAGGGATTGGTGCTGAATGATGGAGGCGTAAATACAAAAGTCCTGCGCTTTGCAGATATCCTTTTGATATACGCTGAGGCGCTGAATGAGGTGAATAATGGCCCTACAGCCCCTGCATTTAGCGCTATCAATGAAGTGAGGAGTAGAGCGGGTCTGGAGGCTCTTTCTGGACTGAGCTATGCCGACTTTCAGGAAGCGGTATATAGAGAGAGAAGATGGGAATTATTTGGCGAAGGCCACAGATGGTTTGATCTGGTAAGGCAAAACCGATATGTCAGCACCATGGAGGATTTTAAAAGTACATTTCAGGATTTTCCTAATCCAGCGACCACCTCCACCTTTGAAATCAAAAAGAATATTCAGCCTTATTATATTCTAATGCCGATCCCTCAGAGCCAAATTAATATTTTGGAATCTGATGGAGATCTTCAAAATCCCGGGTATTAAACCCAGCAAATAAATGATGAAACTATAGGAATTAGCGGCTGTGTTTTCCCTTGGAAATACAAGCCGCTAATTTTACCGGGCTTCTTCAAATCCTGAAATATCAAACTAGGGAAACCCTACTAATCTGGAAAAGGAGACTCTTGGTAGCGGAACTATGTTGAAGCTTAAAGGACCAATAGATTGGGTCAATTTATGGCAAGGAAAACCTGTGAATTTCTCAGAACAAAGAGCAAAGAATTAGTAGATGATAGGAACCAATAACAGCTGATTGGAAGGAATGAAGAGTGAATGAAAAAGTAAAGTCGGACAAAATTTAATAGCTTTCCATAATTAATAATCCATAGGAGTAAGTGGCAGCCAGAGAAAGGGAAATGGGGTTTAGTGTGATTAAAGAAGTCTTTTTAAGGCCTGGATAAGTGAAATATCATACTATTTGAATAAATACTGATAATCATTCCACTTTGCTCTATCTATATTTGACTCACTCATAGGATTACTCTATAAGACTGGAAAAGGATCTAGGTAGAAGTAATACGATTAGCAGTGATTAATAATTGGTAATTGAAATAAAGTGGATAAAGCCTCATTATTTCTCTTAAATAATCAGTGACTTTTTTTAAAGAAACAAATGAAAATGCATCAAAATAACCTATTAAAAATTCACCCACGAAGCTATATAAAAGCAATCATTGGCCTGACTGTGATTATGCTTGCAAGTTGTAGCTCCGGAAATACTCAAAAAGCAGCAGATCCGGTAGAGGAGCAGGCCGTCGAGGACAATACTGTGACCTTCTCCTATCAGGAGGTCAATGGAATTGGGAAAGATCCGCTGTACAATCGGAGAGATCCCAGCGATGTGATCAAGGTGGGCGACACCTATTATGTCTGGTACACCCGTATGGACGCACCTATTCGCTCAGGCTATTGGGGGACGATCTGGTATGCCACTTCCGAGGATGAAGGCCATACCTGGAAAGAGCAAGGCATGGCCCTTGGCCTTGGGGAAAAGGGGACTTTTGATAGTCATTCAGTTTTCACTCCTAATATCCTCGCTTATGAGGGCAAATATTATATGTATTATACCGGGGTAATGCCTACACCGGGGAATTCAAATAATGAATTTGAGAATAATTCGGTGAATGATATCACTGCATTGGGCCTAGCGGTGGCAGATAGTCCGGCGGGACCCTTTAAGCGCATCAGTAAGTCTCCTATCCTGGAAATAAGCAGTGTGGCGGAAGATTTTGATAGTTACCGCATAGACGATGCAAGTATGCTGGTCAAGGAAGATAAAATCTGGCTGTACTATAAAGGACGCTCATTTGCTGATGGCAAGGAAGGACCTCAGCGGACCAAAATGGGAGTTGCGATGGCGGAGCATCCGACGGGGCCATTCACTAAACATGCGGAGCCCATTCTGGATAAAAGTCACGAGGTCTTGATATGGCAGGAAGAAGGTGGTGTGGCCTCCTTAGCCTCCATAAGTGAGTCCATAAATCTTGCTCCCGATGGACTGCATTTCTCAAACCTATATACCAATCTTCAGAACCTTCCTAAAGCACCTGGTCTCTATCGTCCCCATCTGGAAGACGGCAATGTGGCCACCAAAATTCCCGGATGGGGCATAAGCATGATCCAGGGACAGAAGGAAGCTTACCTGCTTCGATATGAAATTAATAAGGAGTAGCCAAGGTAGAAAGCATTTTCACCTTCCAAAACGATAATATAAGGCCTGAACTGTGCCAAATGATAGATTAATTGATTATAAGCAGCTATTGGATAGCTACTGAAAATTGTCAAATTATGGATAAATCACCTTTGCGTCAGCAAAATAATATATCGATTTATCCCTGCGTACCACTTAAAAATTACCGAATAGGGTGCTGATTTTAGCGCTTTACCTTGGTAACTATCAATGATTAGTAATTAACTAATGGCTACCTAAAAGGAAACCACATTAACCCAAAAGATAAATGAACCATCGATTAGTAATTCCCATCGTCTTTTTACTCATGGCCTTACAGCCATTGGCCGTAAAAGCCCAGCAAGATAAAACCGCTAGCTCACCTAATATTATCTATATCCTGGCAGATGATTTGGGATACGGAGATCTAAGAACATTCAATGAAAATGGAAAAATCCCAAGCCCAAATCTGGATGATATGGCCGAAAATGGGGTGAAATTCACCGATGCTCATACTTCCTCAGCAGTGTGTACGCCGACCAGATACGGTATCCTTACGGGAAGGTATAATTGGAGATCCAGGCTGAAGAGCTCAGTGCTAAGTGGCTATTCTACTTCCCTTATCGATCAGGAAAGGGTAACGGTGGCTGATATGCTGAGGGAGCAAGGCTACAAAACGGCATTTGTGGGAAAATGGCATCTTGGCTGGGACTGGGCCATCCAGAAAGAAGATCCTAAGGCCAATAAGGACAATCTCGGCGCTATTCCCCAGGTAAACTATGCTGCACCCATTCAAAACGGTCCATCCACACATGGCTTTGATTATTCTTTTGGCTTCTGTGGTTCTTTAGATATGGCGCCTTATGTCTATGTGGAAAATGATATGCCCACCATGGTCCCTACTAAATCCACGATTTCGGTGGATGAAAAGGGGATATGGAGACGTGGACCTACCTCGGACGATTTTGTTCATGCCAATGTGCTTCAAGACCTGACCGACAAGGCGATCGATTTTATCGATCAAAATGCCCGACAAGAAGCCCCGTTCTTTTTGTATTTCCCGCTACCGGCACCACATACCCCCATCTTACCAACCACCGAATTTTTGGGTAAAAGTAATACCAATATGTATGGAGACTTTGTGATGCAGGTAGATGATGTGGTAAGGCAGATCAGAGAAACGCTAAAGCGTCAGGGTATAGATGAAAACACGCTACTGGTGTTCACCAGTGACAATGGCTGCTCTCCAAAGGCTGATTTTGAGGAATTGGCCAAGGTGGACCATGATCCAAGCTATACCTTCCGAGGCACCAAAGCAGATATATTCGAGGGCGGCCACCGTGTGCCATTTATTGTAGAATGGCCTGCTGGCGCAAAGAAAAATTCCATCTCCGACAAGGTCATCTGTACGACTGATTTTTTTGCTACCTGCGCAGCTATCACGGGATACCAAATAAAGGACACTGAAGCAGAAGACAGTTTTAGCATGTTGCCGCTGATCAGCGGAGAGAAGGATGAAGAAATCCGGGAATATACCGTCCACCACTCCATTAATGGGTCCTTTGCTATCCGACAGGGAGATTGGAAATTGAGTATATGCCCTGATTCGGGGGGATGGAGCTACCCAAGACCACAGGACATTAAAAATGACAACCTAGACCTGCCAGACCTGCAATTGTACAATCTGAAGGAAGATATAGGTGAAACGAATAATTTGATTGCGAGCTATCCTGAGAAAGCCGCAGCAATGAAAGCCGCGCTCAAAAAAATCATTTTGGATGGAAGAAGTACCTCCGGGGCCATTCAAACAAATGAAGGCATGGACAACTGGAAGCAGATAAAAACGATAATTAATTAAGTCATTTTTAGGCAATAAAAGCCCTTGTCAGTTATGAAATCGAAACTTGCAATTACAATAACACTACTAATAATGGGATCCTGCACCGCTCAGAAGCCCGCTTCAAAAGGGACCTATGGCTATGACGTAGAATTCTTTGAGAAGGAAAGCATAGAAATGATTCAGCTGAAGGCAAATGATAATGGTGCTGCGGTTCTCATTTCCCCGGGCTATCAAGGCAGAATCATGACCAGTACTTCTCGTGGCATGCAGGGGCAAAGCTTTGGCTGGATCAATCATGACTATATCAGCTCAGGAAAAATCAATGACCAATTTAACCCATTTGGCGGCGAGGAACGGATTTGGTTGGGACCAGAAGGAGGGCCATTTTCCATCTATTTTGACCAGGATGAGGAGCAAAATTTCGGCAACTGGCGAGTGCCTAAGGAGCTGGATACTAGCCCCTTTGAGCTTGTCCAGAAAAGTGATCGCAGCGTTCAGTTTCAGAAATCAATGCAAATCTCCAATGCTTCGGGTCATCCATTAAAATTATCCATCGACCGGACCATCACTTTATTAGACCTTAAGGAAACTGAAGCAACGCTCAGTACTTCCTTGCACCGATCACTCGACTGGGTGGCCTATGAATCAGAAAATATTCTGAGCAATAAGGGTGATGATAGCTGGGATGAAAATTCCGGATTTCTATCCATCTGGCTGCTATCCATGTTTAATCCTTCTGAAGAAGGGCTGGTATTTTTGCCCTTTCAGGAAGGCAGTGAAGAGGAGCTAGGGAAAATTGTAGAGGACAATTATTTCGGGAAGGTACCCGAAGAACGATTAATCATAAAAGGGAATATGGTTTATTTTAAAGTAGATGGAAAACATCGCAGCAAAATAGGTCTTTCTCCGGAGCGGTCCACCCCCTACAGTGGAAGTTATGATCCGACATCAAAAACCTTAACCATCCTATGGTATTCCAAACCGAAGGATCCCACACCCTATGTCAATTCTAAATGGGGAGAACAAGAGGATCCTTTAAAAGGAGACGCTTTGAACTCCTATAATGATGGTCCGGTGGCGGATGGCTCCATTCTGGGACCTTTTTATGAAATCGAAAGTTCCTCACCCGCCGCCCTTCTTCAACCTGGAGAGAGCATAAAGCATTCCCAACGTATCATTCATATCACTGGGGAGGAAAAATACTTGAACGAAGTGGTCAATAACCTATTTCAGGTATCTCTGACAGAGATGGTATCTGTTTTTGAAGAAGATTAAAATTAAGCTTAGAAATGAATACGATACACCCATGGATCTTAGCTATCAGTCTGATAGGTATGGCTGCTTGCAGCACTTCTGCCATAAAGCAAGATAAGGATCTGGCCCCTGAAAAAAACAATATTGTCCTCATCATGGTGGACGATCTTGGCTATTCTGATGTGGCCTATATGCATAATAAACAGGGCATCAACACGCCGAATATTGATAAATTGGCACAGAGCGGAATGGTATTTACCGATGCTTATGCTGCCGCACCCGTTTGCTCACCCACTCGAGCCAGCCTGATGACTGGCAAGTACCCCGCCACCTTGAAGTTGACCTGCCATATCCCGGGAATGGGGATGGAAAAGTATTTAGAAAAGCTCAGCGAGGGTCACTCACTAAAGGAGGCCTATTTTAGGGATCATTTACCAATGGATGAGTTCACCATAGCCGAGGCCTTAAAAGAACAGGGGTATTCTACTGGCTATATTGGCAAATGGCATCTTGGTGGTGCGGGCTCTATCTATACAGAAGATGGCACTATAAATACCGCTTACCATCCAGATAATCAAGGTTTTGACATCAATATCGGAGGAAATGCTTATGGTCAGCCTAAAAGCTATTTTGATCCTTACTTTAATGGTACGATCCAGGATCGGAAAGAAGGGGAATACCTAACCGATCGCCTCGGAGATGAAGCGGTACAGTTTATAGAACAGAATCAAAATCAACCGTTTTTCCTAAATCTCGCTACTTATACCGTACATACTCCCTTGGATGCGCCGGAGGAGATAGTAGAGAAATATGAGGGGAATAAATACTTTGCGATGATAGAGAAGCTGGACCAGAATGTGGGCAAGGTGATGGATAAATTAGAAGCGCTAAACCTATTGGAGAATACCCTAGTGGTTTTTTATTCTGACAATGGAGGACTTTGGGGCAATGCGCCGCTCAAAGGTATAAAAGGCACGCTGAATGAAGGAGGGATAAGGGTTCCTATGATTGTTAGCTTTCATGGTAAAATAAAGGCAGGCAGCCAGTCCGCAACACCGGTTACTACCGTTGATTTTTTTCCTACTTTCTTGGAATTGGCTGGTGGCAATCCTTCCCTGTACCCGGAAGTGGAGGGGAAGAGTCTATTACCATTAGTTTATGGCAAGGCTGATTTTCCTGAGCGTCCGATTTATTGGCATTTTCCACATCATCGTAAAGAAGGACTTTCCATGGGAGCAGCGATTCGAGAAGGCGACTGGAAATTGATCACAAGTTTTGAGACGGAGGAGGTCTTTCTATATAATTTGAAAGATGACCTGGGAGAAGTAAATAACCTTTCCGATAGCTTTCCAGATAAAAAGCTAGCGCTACTGGCTAAGCTGGAGGCCTGGCAAGAGGAAATAGATGCGGAGATGCCTTTGAAGAATGATAATGAATAAAGTAATGATAAACACTAAAATTCGACCTAAAATGTCTCTAAGACTCTTACTAATCATAGCCTTCCTAGGTAGCCTTTCTTCCTGCAAAGAACCTATGGATAATTTCCAAATCAGTTCCCCGGATGCAAGTATCATCCTAGATATCAATCTGATAGACCATAAGCTGAGCTATAGTGTAAAGCAGGATGGCCAGGAAAAGCTTGGACATTCTACTTTGGAGATTTTTGAGAATGGAAAAGTGACCATTTTAGGAGCTAAGGAAACGGAGAGTGACAGTACCTGGAAACCCGTTTGGGGACAGCATAGCAGCATTCGGGATCATTTTAGGGAATTGCAGTTGGATATCGATTTTGATGGGGTGGCAGGCAAATTACTAGCACGGGTTTACGATGAAGGCCTGGGTTTCCGAATAGTCCTGAATGAAGGTGAAAAGCCAAAAGAAGGGAATTTCAAATTGACCTATAAGCTACCTGACGGCAGCAATTATTATTTCCCGAAGGGAGAAACGGAGCCAGTGGGACCAGTAAATTATAATGGTTTGCAGGAGGTCTTAAAACAGGGAAACGGCAAAAAACCAAAAATAAGCGTTCCTCTTCTCGTCGAATTGAAGGACAAATCCTATCTGTCCTTACTAGAGTCTGATTTATTTGCATCCACTGGAATTGGCTCTATGCTCCTTGGCGGGACCGATCAGACAGATATTGTAAGCTCGGACAATAAGGTAAGTATGACAAAGGAGGAGTGGAAGAGTCCTTGGAGGGTAATTCTTCTAGGTAAATCCGCTGGAGACCTGGTGGTAAATACCATTCCTGTCAATCTTGCGACGCCTAGCCAATTGGAGAATACTGATTGGATAAAACCGGGGAAGACCTTATGGGATTGGCGAGTACATGGCTATACGGCGCCTGATGGTTTCGTATATGGCATCAATACAGAGAGTTATTTTAGATTTATTGATTTTGCCGCAGAAAAAGATATCAGGTACTTCCTCATCGATGATTCCTGGTATAAGCATGCGACTGAGGGGCATTTTGAATTGTCAGAAAAATTGGATTTACAGAAGGTCATTGATTATGCTGCTCAGAAGGGTGTAGAATTAATTTTGTATTATGATCGGAAGCATGGTGAATATGGTGATGAGAAGCTATTTCATTACTATAATTCATTGGGGATGAAAGGGATCAAGTATGGATTCATGGGCAACGATGTGGAGTTTACAAAATCGGCCATTCAAAAAAGTGCAGAAAGCCATTTATTAATAGATTTTCATGATGGTCCCGTGCCTTTCACAGGCATCAGCAGGACCTTCCCCAATGCGATCACTCGGGAATATTGTCATGCTCAGCAAGACTCCAGAAGGGCCTTTACCCCCGAATCATTTATCAAAATGGCATTGATAAATGCCATCACCGGACCACTGGATATGAATAATGGTAATTTTGACCTGACAGGAATCAATAGCGGTTTACGTCAAAAAGGCCCGAAAGAAACCAATTCTTATGTCTCCACTGTGGTATCGGAAGCAGCAAGGACGGTGGTGATTTTCAGTGGTTTGGTATGTATTCCTGATGCTCCAGAGGCCTATGCCGCCAAAGCCGATCTCTTTGAATTTATCCAAAAGCTCCCCGTTGGAAAATGGGATGAAAGTCATGTCCTCCATTCCAATATCAGTGAGTATATCAGCACCGCCAGACGGCATGGAGAAGAGTGGTTTGTAGGTAGTGTGTATAGTCAAAAAGGCGGTACTTTGGATATTTCGCTTGACTTTTTGGAAGAAGGTAAGCAATACGAGGTGACCTTATATGAAGATACAGCAGAAACTCATGGGAAAACTAATCCTGAAGCCTACCAGATCAGAACCCAGAATGCAAAAAAAGGAGATCTCATCAAAGCGGTTATGGCCCCAGGAGGGGGACATTGTATGTGGATAAAGCCAGTGGAGTAAAATCCAGTGGTTCAGAGCGAAGCCGTCCGATTTCTAGCTATTTAGGCTAGTTTTAGGAGTGCCAAATGCATGAATTATTAGAGAGAGCATCAATCTTCTTCCTAAATGATCGTAGCAAAATATGGGAAATAACAGTTAGCAAAAAGTGCATCAATGACCTATCAAAGCTAGATGGAAATCGATGGGCTGTGAAGGAAAGTTGTAGGTATTTCGATTCTCAATTTTGGCCGTCAAGGCCTAGTTTACTAATAAATAACGTGAAGCCATGAACCTCAGTAAATCAATTCTGTTAGTTTTATTCTGCGGAATGATATTGACGCTTAGCCAATCTTTTGGGCAACAATCAGCTCAATCTTTACCCAATATAGTCTTCGTATTAGCAGATGATATGGCCTGGGCAGACGTAGGGTATAATGGTCAGCAATATTTTGAAACGCCTAATATTGACGCGCTGACAGTCGATGGGATGCGCTTTGATCAGGCCTATTCCGGAGCTTCGGTATGCTCGCCCTCCAGGGCTTGCTTGATTTCCGGAATGTATTCCCCAAGGCATCATATCTATCACCCCGGCAATCGAGCCCGTGGAAAAGTAGAATATATGAAGCTAGCGGTTCCAAATAGGGAGGTCAAAAATGATACTTATGACTGGTTCCAGGCCATAGGAGAATTGGATCCTGGAGTCAATTCCCTAGCAAAGGTGCTAAAACCAGCAGGATATACCACCGCAAGGATAGGTAAGTGGCATGTTGGGGAGGATGAGCAGGGCTTTGATTATAGCATGGATATTCATAAAGGGTGGAATGATAAAGCTTCTGCGAAGAAACTTACAGATGCTGGAATTGCCTTTATCCGGGAACATACAGAACAACCATTTTTTTTGTATTTGGCACATCATGAGGTTCACAAACCTTTGGTGGCAGATTCTGCACTTATCGAAAAATACAAGGAGAAAAAACGTACTACCGGAGGAGATTTTAACCCTATTTATGCCGCCATGGTGGAAGCTACTGATACCTCCGTCGGCCGATTGAGAGAGGAGCTGCGTAAGCTTGGCCTTGAGGATAATACCCTATTCATCTTCGCCTCAGACAATGGAGGCTTTCCTGACGCCACCAGCAATCTCCCTTTGTATGGATATAAAGGGACATTATTTGAGGGTGGAATCCGAATTCCTACCAGCATGGTGTGGCCAGGACATATCAGTCCAGGCTCCAGCTGTGATACCCCCATCACCTTTGTGGATTACCTACCCACCTTTGCCGAGATCGCCGGCACCTCCTTAGATCAAAGTGCTCATCCTGTGGATGGCCTATCCATTCTTCCTTTAATGCAGGGGAATGCGCTTCCTGAACGCGCCATATTCTGGCATTTTCCACTGTATGCAGATCTCGATCATGGGGTGTATCCAGGAACATTCCCGGTATTGGGAACGGACCATATGTACTGGCGTGGAGTTCCCGCGACGGTCATCCGGAGAGGAAACTATAAGTTGATTTATTACTATGAAGATCAGTCAGTCAAATTATTTGATGTATTGAATGATATGGGGGAGTCCAGGGACCTATCGATGGAGCAACCGGAAATTACTAAGAAATTACTTGCTGAGCTCAAGGCCTGGACCAGCACCGTGGAAGCCCCAGTCCCCGATAGGGTCAATCCACTATTTAACCCAAATGAATAGTTGGTATGCTAAATAAAAGCAGAAACGGTTTCAATGGACCGAAAATCGCTAAACTTTAATATAGAATAGCTTTGAAGCAGGCTTACTTTATAAGAGCAAAAAGCAGATTCTCTTTTCCAAAAAAATTGACCTTACCTAATCAAGAAAGGGGAGGACTAATAAATAAGAATACTTATTGAACAAGATTCAATCTACTGGAAAGTCTATAATTCGAAAAATACATTTAATTACAATAGTCAGGTACAATCACAAATCAATAACCTAATGAACCATATTAACTCGCTCAAAGCCATCTATTTGGTAGCCATTCTAAGTATAGGCTTGCTATCCTTTAATGATCCTAAGCAAGAAATCACCATCCAAAGCCTATTGACTGAGATGGTGGATAGGGATAGCCAAACCCGCTTTCCAGAAAGTAATTTTAGGCTAAAGCAACAAAGTAGCTATAATCGGGCATCCACTCATCCCGAGGATAGTGCAGGCTGGTTTATCAATCATGATTTCAATGCCAATGACAAGGACCGTAACTTTATCCGAATAGAAGAAAACGATGGGCAGCAGGAGTGGGTGCTTATGGAGGTGGACAAGCCCGGGGTAATTGTCCGTACCTGGATGCCTTTTTCCAGCCCGGATACTCCCGATACTGATATCCAAATAAAGATCTATTTGGACGGCGCGGAACAGCCGGCATTGGAGGGAAATATGCTGGAATTGTTTAATGGCGATGGATTGATACCTTTTCCTTTTGCCCATAAATCCCTGCGATCAGCGGTTTCCTTTTATCCCATTCCCTATGCGAAAAGCTGCAAGATCACAACCACCGGAAGGCCTTTCTTTTACCAGTTTACCTATCGGGAATTTCCGAAAGAAACAAAGGTAAAAACCTTCACCCTTGAGGATTTTCATGCCGCAGAGAAGCTGGCTAGCCAGGTGGGAGAACAGCTATTGCAACCTTCGGTTTCTTCTGAAGGAAAGCTTGTAGAAATGACCGGGTCTATTTCTCCCAAAGGGGAAGAAACAATTGCTTTGCCTAAAGGTGATAATGCCATTAATTCGCTGATAATCCAATTGGGAGATTATACGAAAGAAGAGGTAATGCGTAGCACGGTAATAAAGATGAGTTTTGATGGAAAAGAGACCGTTTGGTGTCCTATAGGTGATTTCTTTGGGTCTGGCATAGGCTTAAATCCTTATAAAGGCTGGAGTCAAACCGTCTCCGAAACAGGAGAACTCACTACACAATGGATAATGCCCTATCAGGAATCAGGGAGTATCAGTATAGAAAATTTAGGAGACCAGTCCATCGATATAAGGGTAAAGGTAAGGGTAGAGGATTATGAATGGGATGATAGAAGCATGTATTTTCACGCTGCGTGGAGAGGTGAATACCCCATATCCACCCGTCCATTTTCCGATTGGAACTATGTATCCGTTGAGGGGAGAGGGGTATATATCGGCGATGCACTTACGGTAATGAACCCTGTGGAGAAATGGTGGGGTGAAGGTGACGAGAAAATCTGGGTAGATGGGGAGGACTTTCCATCCATTTTTGGTACAGGCACAGAAGATTATTATGGCTACAGCTGGGGAGGCCGGAGCACGGACTTTTACGAACACCCCTTTCATGCGCAGCCATATAGCTATAAATACAATAAGCTAAATAGAAAAACCACCAAAGAGCGGAACACCAAGGGATATAGCACTGAGACCCGCACCCGAGCATTGGATGGAATCCCATTTGCCAACTCCCTCCAGCTCGATATGGAGATATGGAGCTGGACAGATTGTGAAATGGGCTATGGTGTAGCGACGATGTGGTACGCTGATCATCTATCCACCTCCAACAGAACCCCCGACCCATCAGAAGCGCTCAACATCCCCAAGATTCCAGAGTAAGCTTCTTTGCTTAAAGGGATTTGTATTTGAATCATTCCGGTAAGCCAATTAACAATCAATCCAATATGATCTGTGTCAATCCGAGGTGAAAAGACGACCACGGATTGGCACAGATTAGTTTTTTAGATTATTGGGATTGGGATCCTAGTTATCAGTCTAGGTAAAGACAATTATAGATTAAAAAATGGGCTGTTTAGACGTATGGAAGATTAGGTTTGATACGAATAAAAAGGATAGGTGCGACCCCGTCCGGGTCGAAATAAACCATACCATTATCTTTTTTCTATAAACATATGACCTCTTCGAGGTCTATAATTCGTTCCATTAAATCATAAGTATCCATAACAAAGCTCTTTTTGATTCCATTAGGATCATACTTTTATACCATTCGGAGAAGATCAATTATGCCCCCATGGATCCATATAAATGAAACCAAAAGATCTCGCGGAAATGGACTTTTTGATCCCAAAGGGATCATATGTCTATAGTATTCGGAAAAGGCCATTCTTGATCCCCACGGGATCATATATTTATAGCATTCCGGTAAGCCAATTAACAATCAATCCAATATGATCTGTGTCAATCCGAGGTAAAAAGACGACCACGGATTGGCACAGATTAGTTTTTTAGATTATTGGAATCGGGATCCTAGTTATCAGTCCAGGTAAAAACAATCATAGATTAAAAAATGGGCTGTATAGACGTATGGAAGATTAGGTTTGATACGAATAAAAAGGATAGGTGCGACCCCATCGGGGTCGAAATAAACCATATCATTATCTTTTTTCTATAAACATATGACCTCTTCGAGGTCTAAAATTCAGTCCATTTAATCATAAATATTCTGGAGATTGACTGAAAGGGGCTTCATCGGTGATTGCCATTTTACGCAGGCATTAGAGCCTGGATTCAATAATTAAGGGGGGATTAGTTGTATCTATTTCGGACTGAAATCAGCAGTGTCGCACAGACTTTTGGTAGTTTCTCTAAGTATAAGTTCAGGATTAATGATAATTTTTTCTGAAACCATAGGTTCCTTTTTACTTAAAATGGAAATAATTTTCTGAGCTGCCAATTCACCCATTTTGGCTGCAGTTTGCTGTACTGTAGAGAGCTTGGGACTCATATAAGTAGCTACAGGTTCGTCAGAAAAGCCTATAACAGAGATATCATCAGGCACTCGCTTGCCCAGCTTGTTCAGTACATTGACTGCGTAATGGGCTACATAGTCATTGAAAACAAATAGGCCATCGAGATTGGGGTATTTTTTCAATGTTTTTTCAAGAAATTCATCAATTGAGGAAAGCTCAAATTCATAATAATGTATCAAGGACTCTCTGGTTTTTATTTCATGGGAGGTGAGCGCATCCAAATAACCATAGAGCCGATTATTGCTATTATTTAAATTAATACTGCCCGTTATGTGTGCGATGTATTTGCAGCCGGTTTTCAATAAGTGATCGGTGGCATCGAAAGAAGCTTGATAATCATTAGTGATTACTTTAGGAACAGGAAGGAAATTCGCTACTCGGTCAAAAAACACCATGGGCACCTCATGTTTGAGTAGCTGCTTGAAATGGTCAAACGTTTTAGTTTCTCTAGAAATGGCAACAAGCACTCCGTCAACACGATGTTTAATGCACGTCTTTACTGCTTCAATTTCTTCTTCCAATGACTCATCCGTACTGAATAGAAGAAGAGAATATTCAGTTTCTTTTAAGACTTTTTGAATTCCCTCCACCACTTTTGAGAAAAAATGTAGAGAAAGCTGAGGTACGATTATGGCAATGATCTGACTTTCTCCCTTGCTCAAATGATGGGCTGTGGAGTTTGCCTGATACCCTAATTCATTTGCAAGCTTTTGCACTATATCACAGGTCTTTTTACTAATGCGTGGGTGATTGCTCAGCGCACGTGATACGGTGGAGTGCGATAAATTAAGTTGTTTGGCTATTTCGGTGATGGTGACATACTTTCCCATAGGAGCAATATAATATGCACTTCATTGCATAGCAACTATTTTTATTTATGATCGAAATCAACAACAAATCCAGCTTGTATGCAAGCATAATGATTTACTAGCTAGACCCAAAATGCATAAAAACCAGTTACTGAAAAATGATTATTTAGACAATATTCTACTGGCACAAGAAGACCCTTATCCAGAAAGGCTTATCTGGCCAAGGGTAGAGGAATAATATTATGTCCGGGCCTGACGGTTTTAAGAAATCCTCAGCTAATTTTAGTTAAAAAAATAAGGCTAGTTATTTCCTGTTCACCAAATTTTAATTAAAGTAATTACTGATAATTTATTTTTTATACAAAAGATCTGCTTTGCATTTGATTAATCTTATTTCGTTTAATTGGTCAATAGCTAGTTGGAATTTTTTATTGGCTATATAATCATCAGACACTTTAGTATAAAAATTATAGGGCTTAAGTAATAAGTACCTATTGAAAATGAAATAAATGTGGGCAATTATTTTTTGAACTGATCCGACTAATAAGTATTAAAATTGAGTTTGTGCACAGGTGTGTGCACGTTAAAACAGTTGTTTTTATTTGTAGTTAATGCTCGTTTGCTAGCTTAGCAATCGATTGCGAAAGTGATTTAGTACCCTAACACATTAACCCAAAAACAAACCAAATGAAAAAGTTCTTTACCACGACTATGTTTTTCATGCTCGTTGGTCTTGGTTTATCTGTTGCCCAAAGCAAGACCGTGAGTGGAAAAATTATTGATGATACAGGTGAAACATTACCTGGAGTAAATATCATAGAAAAGGGTACTTCCAATGGTACAACAACCGATTTGGAAGGAAATTTTAGTCTATCAGTTTCAGAAGGAGCAATTATTGTATTTTCCTATATTGGATATGATCCTGTAGAAAGAACGGTAGGCAATGCCAGTGTAATGGATATAACGCTTACGGCAGATTTTTCACAACTTTCGGAAGTCATCGTGGTAGGATATGGAACGGTAAAGAAAAGTGACCTTACAGGTTCGGTATCCACAATTGACACCAAAGAGACATTTAAGGCGCCTACAGCCAATTTGGGCAACTCCTTGCAAGGAAGAGCCTCAGGGGTTCAGGTGACCTCCACCAACGGCACCCCGGGAGCTGGAGCATCAATTAGGATTCGTGGTGGTAATTCTATTACCGCAGGAAACGAACCGTTGTATGTAATAGATGGCTTTGTGGGTGCTGGTAATATTTCCTCAATCAACCCCAATGATATTGAATCCATGCAGGTCCTGAAGGATGCCTCTTCGACTGCAATATATGGAGCGCGAGGTGCAAACGGCGTAATATTAATCACTACTAAGCAAGGTCGCGCCGGCACTATGGAAGTCAATCTTTCCTCTTCTTACGGCATACAGCAATTGCCACGAAAAGTGGATGTCCTATCCGGTAGAGAGTTTGCAGAATGGATAAATGGTCAGGATACTAATCCTAGTGATGGATTACCTTTTGATTTGGACAACCTGCCGGGCGAGGAAACAGACTGGCAAGATGTGATGATTTCTCCGGCGCCGATTACAGATAATCAGATATCAATCTCCGGGGGTACAGAAAAAACCAAATATTTCGTGTCTGCCGGGTTTTTCGGGCAAGATGGGATTATAGAGAGCACCTCCTTTAAGAGATATAGTCTTCGCTCTAATATCGATAGTAAGCTATCTAAAGTCTTCAGCACAGGACTTAATCTATCTCTTTCAAGTACTTATAGCGACAACAATAATGTGGACTTAACATTTTTGATAAGAGCCGATCCTTTGATGCCGGTTTATAACGACGATGGCACTTATAATGGGCAGGTCTATGGCGTGGCAAACCAACAAAGTAATATCCTTGCAGATAACGTATTAAACGAAAATGACACGTTTCAGAAGAGAGCTTTGATCAATACTTACATTCAGGCCGTATTATTTGAAAAATTGACGATTAAATCCACGTTTGGTGGGGACTTTCTTTTCAGTAAGCAGCATCAGTTTATTCCTTCCATCAATCCCACCAGTATTCGTTCCGGACTTTTAGGGCAGGCTGATATCAACCGATTAAATGATACTGAATTCCTAAATGAAAATACGATTGACTATAGAGAGGCTTGGGGAAAGCATTCATTGAGCGTGCTGGGCGGAGTCACTTTCCAGACACAAAGTAGAGAGACGGTTATCATCTCAGCAAACCAAATACCAAGTGATGGGGTAGGCGTAAATGCCATTGAACTCGCTCCTAATGAAAACACAAGCCTCAACTCTAACTATTCCGAATATTCCTTATTCTCTTTATTGGGGAGAGTGAATTATTCTTATGACGGTAAATATCTTGCAACGGCTACCATCCGACGAGATGGTTCTTCACGATTGGGAGCAATCAATAGATTTGCATTATTTCCTTCTGTGGCCCTGGCGTGGAACGTGGCAGAGGAGTCATTCTTTGATGAAATAAAAGCAATAAATGTCCTTAAAGTCAGAACTAGCTATGGCCTTACGGGTAATCAGGGAGTGAACCCATTCAGCACGCTTCCTACTTATGCTGTCCTAGGGACGAGCACGATTTTAGGTGGTGCCGCAGTGGCCGGGGTTACCCAAGGGACATTGAATAATCCAGACTTAAGGTGGGAAACTACCGCCCAGCTTGATTTTGGGATAGAAATCGGAATGTTCCAAAGTAGATTGACTGCTGAGCTAGATTTCTACTATAAGAAAACAGAGGATTTGCTGCTTGCCGCTGAGGTGCCAACTCACACTGGCTATTCCACGACCATTCAGAACGTGGGTTCATTGGAAAATAAAGGGCTGGACTTTAGCCTTCACGGAGTGATAGTGGAGAAGGAGAATTTTGCATGGTCAGCCTCTCTTAACCTCTCCACCTTTAAAAACAAAGTACTTGATCTGGGTAGTAAAACTTTTATCACCACCGTCAATATGACTGGAAACCAGCCTGCAGGTCAATTAATTGTAGGTGAACCCGTGGGTACTTTCGTAGGGTATCTGTATGAAAGCATCGATCCAGCCACAGGAGATGCTATTTTCACCGATATCAGTGGTCCGGAGGGTATTCCCGATGGTGAAATCAGCACTGAATATGACCGAACAGTTATAGGCAACGCCAATCCGGACTTCTATGGCGGTTTCGGTACAAATATAAGGTTCAAAAACTTTGATATGAATGCCTTCTTCCCATTCACTTATGGAAATCAAATCTATAATACTGAGGCGTTTTGGGCTAATGAAATCAATATAAATGGCTTGGCTTCATTAAGAAAAAACATGTGGACGCCTGAGAATACCGAAAACGCTTCATTCGCTAGTGTGGGCAGTACCTCTATGAGTAATTCAAGTAATTTCTACCTTCAGGATGGGAGTTTTCTAAGACTCGGGACACTACAAATAGGCTATACCTTGCCTGCTGATTTGATTAAAGGAGTAAAGAATTTCCGTTTTTATTTTACCGGGACAAACCTGTTTTTGGTTAAATCCAAAGATTACTGGGGCTTTGATCCAGATGTAAGCACTTTTGGCGACAACCCTGTAAACAGAGGGTTTGATAACTATGAGTACCCGCAAAACAGGTCCTTAATGTTAGGGTTAAATATTACTTTCTAATTCCTTTTTAAGAATTAAAATCTAAAAAAATGAAAACGAGATATTTTATTATAGCTATAGTTACTTTGTTTAGCACGGCGATGATCAGTTGCGACGATTTCCTAGAGGAAGATCCAAGAGGTCTATTGACGCCAGATAATTTTTTCAAGAATGAAGATGAAGCCAAGTTAGCCTTGAACGGTTTGCAAGGCAAAATGCCAGCATCGGCAGGGATGGATGCCATCCTGGGTACGGATCAGGGGGTATGTGGTCGCTTTGCCATTGCACCAGGATGGGTAGCGGCTGTATATGATGCAGAGGCAAATCATTCATCCTTCGCCAACACCTGGGCAGGCTTGTACGCAGGAGTAAGAGATGCCAATTTATTATTGGCGCGAATAGGTGACTCCCCATTAACACAGGAGATAAAAGGAAGTGTCAGAGCACAGGCATTATTTTATCGTGCCACCTTCTATTTTGAGCTTACTACGCTTTTTGGGGATGTGCCTTATTGGAGGGATGAGATTAATATGGCAGAAGTAAGTCTTTTAGGGCAAACTGCCGCTAATACTATTCAGAATGAGATGATTAGTGATTTGGATGAGGCGATTACCTCTGGCTATCTGTCCTCAGATCGATGGAACCAAAATAACGGGAGGCCTACAGAATGGTCCGTTCGCATGTTGAAAGCACACTTTCACATTTGGCAAGAACAATGGTCGGAAGCACGTTCGGAGTTGATTGAGATTACTCAAAATTCGCCGCATAAGGACTTGTCACCTTATGGAGAAATGTACAAGGAAGGAAATGAAGCACATCATGAACTGATTTTTGGTAGAGAATACCTGGCGAATGTTCAAAATAATGGCTCAACCCAGAATATAGCACACTATAACTCTAATGCTGAAAATGCTAGCACAAGAACCGCTATGAATCAGTTGGGGCTTTATGCTTCATCTGCTGCTACTACTTTTAGGAAGAGTTATGCTGATTCCTACGATGAAAATGATGCCAGAAAACCATACAATATTTTTGGAAGTCATACCCTTGCAAATGGCCAGGTGGCTGAGTTTAATTGGATTTATATCACCAAGTTCCAAAATGGACCAGTTCCAGTAAGTGACCCATTATTTACCACTGCAAATCCCGTTCATACGACCAGCATGCCCTCAAGAATTTTCAAACTTTCGGATGCTTTATTGCTTCTTGCTGAAGCGGAATTTATGATGGAAGGTTCATCGGCAGCAGCCCTTGACCCACTCAATAGGGTAAGGAGGAGAGCCAACCTTCCAGAATTAACCGAGCTGACCATGCAAGACATCATGAGTGAACGCGGCTGGGAACTGGCAGCAGAAGGCTACTTTGGTCATAAAAGGGACTTGATCAGATGGGGGATTTTGGAGGAAACGGTGATGGCCACACCGGCAGCTGAAAGAGCGGCGGGGGCTTATACTCTTGCGATTTCCCGTGCAATGGATGATTCCACCAAAATAGCAAATGCCCCAATGGGTAAATTTCGTGTGTTTCCAGTGCCAAGCCAGGAACTTCTGAAAAGCCAAGACTTGGGTGGAGGACTGGTTCAAAATCCACTTTGGCAGTAGAAAACAGGTTTCAAAACATAGCTGTCAGTCTTATTGATTGACAGCTAGAATTTTGCCTATAAAGACAATTTGAGGAGGAGCTCATTCACTGGCTATTGAATGAAGGAGCGGTTAAGATTTTAATAGGTAAGCATTTGACTAAATAAATTGGATAGACAAACCAACTTTTAATCAGCGATTTAATTCCACTTATTACACATTAACCCTTAACCAATGAAAACCCAAAACCTCTATTTCAACATTCTTCTATGTGTATTTATCTTCTACGGATGTAGTCCCAAGGAACCTATTCAAGTCTATGTTTCTGTAGAAGGAAACGATGAGGCTGATGGAAGTATTGAAGCACCTTTTGCATCACTTCCACAGGCAATAGATGCTATTCGATCTTTGCGGGATGCTGGGAATGAAAATCCAGCTATTGTTTTTCTCAGAGAGGGCAGGCATCAGCTCAAGGAAACTTTGGTTTTGGGAATAGAGGATGGTGATCCGTCTCCGATACAAAATAATAAACCTGATAAGCCAGGAGCCGGTACCTTAGAGGGGCCGGCATATTTGACAATTCAGGGCTATCCCGGGGAAAATCCGATTCTCAGTTCGGGTATTCCTGTGGAAGGCTGGCAATTGGCAACTGATGATTTGTCTGACCTTACAGAAGCAGCCAAAGGAAAAGTATGGGTTGCGGACATTCCGGCAAGTCTGGATAAATTCTACACCTTATATGATGGCTCTGGTCGGCTAAATCGTGCCAGAGCAGATGGCTTTGTTCCATTAAAATCAGGCGATAAAAAGACCTTGTACTTCCCCAAAGGAAAATTAAAGAACTGGGACAACCTTCAGGATGTGGAACTGAATATAAGACCCAGCCGCGCATGGATGATCAATATGCTTCCGCTTGAATCTGTGGATGAGGAAAATGGCATTGCAAAAACAAGTGTTTCGGCAACCTATGAAATAGGGCCTTTAGCCGGATGGGTCCATACTAAAGATGGGAACTCCGCTTGGATTGAGAATACGATGGATGCACTGGATGAAGCAGGAGAGTGGGTGATAAATTCCAAAACTCGCAAGATTTATTTATGGCCAGCCAATCCCGCAGAAGATGGTTCTCCGTATGGAATCCTTGCACCTGCTACCAGTGAGCTTATCCGCGTAGAAGGTAAAATAGACTATGATGGTCTTACTGATCGGCCAGTACAGGGTATCACTTTCAAGGGCATCACTTTTTCACATGCTGATCGCCGAGCATGGACCAATGATGAAGATCAAATTGGCTGGGGAATGCAGCACGATTGGGATATGTTTGATAGACCTACGGCCCTGCTTCGCTTCCGGGGAGCTGAAAACTGCCAGGTGATCGAATGTACCTTTACTCAGTCTGGAGGTTCCGGTGTTCGCTTTGATTTATTTGCGCAGCGAAACAGAGTGGAAGACAGTGAATTTGCCTATCTGGGGGAAGCGGGTATTCTATTGTCAGGCTACGGCCCTGGCACTAAAGACGTCAATCATCATAACGATATCATCAATAATCACATTCACCATTTTAGCCAGATCACATGGCATTCTCCCGGGATATGGGCTTGGCAGAGTGGCCATAATCATATCGCCAATAATTTCCTTCATCACAGTGGTTATGCTGGAATCTTGATCACTAACCGTGTGACTCCAAACAGGAAGCCAGGTGGTGAGGGAGGAAAAACGGTGAGACATCAGGAAATCACTCAGGAAGACAAGAATGAGGGTGATGAGCATTATGAAGATTGGAAGAAACGCGAGAAGTACAACCACTCCAGACACAACCTGGTAGAATATAATGAGATCACAGATGCCGTCCAATTGCTTTCTGATGGCAATTGCATCTATGTATCCGGTGCTGGTACCGGTAATATAATCCGCTATAATTATTTGCATGATAATCTGGAAGAATCCATGCCAGCCCCCATCAGATGTGATGATGATCAGCATGAAACCTTCATATATGGCAATGTGCTATACAACAATTTCGGCTTCAGTGCTGGTATTGCTTCGAAGGGGGTCAATGATATCATTAACAATTTCATCGTCGCTCCACGAGTTGCCCCCTTCTCCGGCTATTTGAGTTTCGAGTGGGTTCCGGTGCCGGGATCAAAAATTTACCATAATATAATTATTGCACATCCAGATGGTGGAAACGCCAATAATGAAAGACCTCGAAGAGATCAAATCACAGGTCTTCCAAATCTGGAAGACACAAAAATGGATTCCAATCTTTATTTCCATCCTACTGATCCGAATTGGATGGTAGCGCATTTTGAGCGGATGAGAGCGGTAGGAAATGAGAAGGCAAGTCTATTTGGAGATCCTAAATTCATTGATCCTGCGAAAGGGGATTTTGGTTTCCAGGACGGTAGTCCTGCCTTAAAGCTAGGGATAGAACAATTGGATGTTTCCAAAATGGGTTTGAAAGATTAATCGATGGGTATGAAAAATGAAGAAATGCTGGCTGCCTATAGGGGTATCTATTTTCAGGCTTTTAGGCACCAATCCAAGGGTGCCAGGGCTGCAAAAACTAAATGGGATTTTCATTTTCCCTCTGATAAGAATAAGGAAATCATGAAGAATAATAGTAATCAATTAAGTAAGATGGTTTTAATGGTGTCAAAAAAAATGAAGGCAAATGTACTGGTAATACTGCTATCCTGCATGATTTTCTCAGGATGCCAAAATACTCTTTTATTAACTTCTGATAAGGCCGACAGACCGAACAAGACACTTCGCCTATGGTACAAGGAATCAGCGCCAAATAATAATGAAGGCTGGATCAATCGTTCGATTCCAATGGGAAATGGCTATATGGGGGTCAACATCTTTGGTGGTACGGAAACGGAACGAATTCAAATCACCGAAAATAGCTTATACGATTGGGGTGAGGATCGTGGCCTTAACCGAAGAGGCTTAAACAATTTTGCAGAGGTTTATATTGATTTCGATCACCCTAATACCCAGAATTATAAGCAGGAATTGAACCTAAATAAAGGGGTATCTTCTGTGGGCTATGAGCAAGATAGTATAAAGTACTCTAGGGATTATTTTACCAGTTACCCTGATAAAGTCATGGTAATCCGCTTGGCTGCCTCGGAAGAAGGAAAATTGTCATTTACACTACGTCCTACTATTCCCTACCTGGGAGAAGGGAAGTCAGGTTCTGTATCGGCATCGGGTGATTTAATTACGCTTTCGGGGGTAATGAATTACTATGAAGTGAAGTATGAGGGACAATTTAAAGTTATCCCGGAAGGGGGCACAATGGAGGCATCAAATGAAGGTACTATCAGCGTTTCGGATGCTAATAGTGCTGTGATTCTGATAGCCGTAGGGACCAACTATGAGCTTGACCCTCAGGTATTTTTAGTTGACAATCCGACCGGGAAACTGGAGGGGTTCCCAGATCCTCATCAGAAGGTCAATGCCTATATGAAAAATGCGGCAGGGAAATCATATGAGGAATTATTAGAAAGACATCAAGCTGATTATCAAGAGTTATATGGTCGGGTAAATTTTGATCTTGGAGCTACTGAACCGACTATTCCCACCAACGAGTTGGTAGATGCCTATCCCAATGGTGCCTCGAGTACTTACCTTGAGGAGCTTGCATTCCAATTTGGGCGCTATATGTTGATTTGCTCTTCCAGGAAAGGCACCCTTCCACCACATCTTCAAGGCATCTGGAACGTGTATGAAAGACCACCATGGTCGTCTCAGTACTTGCATGATACAAACCTGCAAATGGCTTATGCACCGGTCTTCTCTACTAATTTGTCTGAGTTATTTCAGTCCTACTTGGACTATTTTAGCACTTTTGAGCCTCGACAAAGGCTATATGCTACCGAATACATCAAGCAGTATAACAGTTCGCAGCTTGACCCTAATGGAGAAAATGGGTGGTCTGGCCCATTTTGGAGCAACCCCTATAATGTCCCGGGCAAGTCACCCGTTGCTGGCTTTGGTACAGGTTCCTGGATCGGACTTCTGTTTTGGGATTATTACGACTTTTTGCGGGATGAGTCACTGCTAGCCGATGAAATATATCCAGTAATCTATGATCAGGCCAATTTTGTATCCAGATTTGTCACGAATACCAATGGATTCCTTCTCGCGAATCCATCTTCCAGCCCGGAACAAAAGCTAAGAAATACAGTTGGCACCACCTTCGACCAGCAGATGTTTTATGAAAATCATCACAACACCCTGAAGGCCGCAGAGATTCTGGGCCGTTCTGATCCACGCTTGCCAACATTTGAATCACAGCTCCCTTTACTAGACCCAATTCAGGTCGGAAAATCAGGACAAATTAAAGAATTCCGTCAGGAAGAATACTTTGACGATATCGGTGACACCCTACATCGCCATACCTCCATGCTTCTAGGCTTATATCCAGGGCAGTTGATCAATGATAATACTCCTGCATGGCTTGATGCTGCGAGAGTTAGTTTGATAAAACGTTCTCACGAAACCAAAATTGGATGGGCACGAGCCGAACGGATAGCCATGTGGGCTCGACTTCACAATGGGGAAGAGGCCTATTTATATTATAAAGAATTATTGAGTGAAAATTACTTACATAACTTGTTCAATGATCATCGAGGAGACCCATTGTTTCAGGCGGATGCGAATTATGGTTCCACTGCCGGACTTGCTGAGATGCTCTTGCAGAGTCAGGACTATATACTTGCTCCATTGACCGCACTACCAGAAGCCTGGTCAGAGGGGAGCTACAGTGGATTATTGGCACGCGGAAACTTTGAGGTTTCTGCGAAATGGTCCGTTGGAATGGCTGAAAAGCTTGAAATTCTCTCAAAATCAGGAGGAATCTTAACCTTAAAGTATCCCAATATCGCAAAGGCAACTATTAAAACAGCTAAAAATCAGCCGGTGGAATTTACGGCTAATGGTACAGACCAAATAAGTATCCCTACGGAAATGGGTCAGACCTATGTATTTACTTCCATTCCCCAATACCTTGCCGTGAATGCTCCCTCAAAGCTAACAATGGATAGGTCTGCTGAAGGTGGGGCTATCAAACTCTCATGGAAGGCTAGCCCGGACGCTGCATCATATACTATTTATCGTGCTGTGGGCAATGCGCCAGATTATGAGCTACTAGCTTCAAAAATCACAGAAACCAATTATGAATATATAATCCCTGATCTGAATAGGGTAAGCCAGATGACTCTAAAGGTCACCGCAGTAGGGGAGAACGGTCGCGAAAGTAAGGAAGGTGCCACCGTGATTTGGCTTATGCGTTAAGTGAAATTTTAGAATATGAAAAGACTAAATAATGTTAGTTGTGCGCTCATGGGTATAGTAATATTCTGTATCACTATCTCCGCATGCAGCACACGCGATCAAGTCCCTACCTACCTCAAAGGTTATGAAAACACCTATGCAGAGGATCCACGAGAGGCTGCACTGGCCTGGTTTAGGAAGGCTGAATTTGGGATGTTTATCCACTATGGATTATACAGCTTAGCAGAAGGCTATTGGGGTGATATCCACTCCACTCCAGCCGAATGGGTGCAATTGCGCGCCAAAATCAGACCTGATGAATATGCTAAGCTGGCCGATCAGTTCACTGCCAAAAATTTTGATGCAGACTTTATCACCGATTTAGCCGTGGAAGCAGGCATGAAATATATAAATATTACGACGCGTCACCATGATGGATTTAGTTTGTTTGACACCAAATACAGTGATTTCAAAAGTACAAATAGTGCTGCCAAGCGTGACCTAATTGCCGAATTGGCTGAGCAATGTCAGGAAAAAGGCTTGGGCTTATTTTTCTATTACTCTCATGGTCGCGACTGGAAACACCCTCATTCCCCTGATAGGGATGAGTGGGGTGGAAATCCCAAACCCGACTATGATCCTCGAGAGGAATCCTATAAATATGGTGAGGAGAAAGATTTACAACTTTATGTGGAATTTATGAAAAATCAAATCACTGAATTATTGACCCAATATGGTCCTGTGGCTGGTATTTGGTTGGATGGAAGGGCAGTGCCAAACTCCCGTCCCGACTTGCTTCCAGAATTGAAACTACAGGAATTGTACGATCATATTCATTCTCTGCAGCCTCAAGTGCTCGTTTCTTATAAGCAAGGTATTTTGGGAACAGAGGATTTCAAAGCGCCAGAGCGGGATTACGAAGGGGACTCTGACATTCCGCTGGAAATCAGCAATACGATGCAGCCTTACGCCTGGGGCTATGATAGGGACAATGATGTCGGGCACAAAACAGCCGATGAGGTAATGCAAATGCTAAGTGATACCAAAAAAGTGAAGGCAAATTTATTACTGAATATTGGCCCACTACCGGATGGGACGGTCTTTCCTGATGATATAAAAACGCTCAAAGAGGTCGGTAAACGTCGAAGATTAAATTAGCAAAACAATGAAACAAACGATAAGATTTAAGTCCTTTCCAACTGCAATACTGCTGGTTATTTTTGGTTGGTTGATATCGGCACAGTGTACTTCATTGGCTCATGCGCAATCTGCCCAGCCAAATATCATAATAATTATGCCTGATGATGCAGGTTATGGGGATTATGCAAGTTTGGGAAGTCCGATTATCCATACCCCTATGGTAGATGCTTTCAAAGAGGAAAGTCTGCTCTTCACCCAATTCCATGTAAGTCCGAAGTGTTCTCCCACCAGGGCAGCGCTGATGAGTGGTCGCCATGAGTTTAAGAATGGTGTAACACATACCGTTTTTGAGCGGGAGCGCTTAAGTCTGGAGACCGTCACTATTTCCCAGATGCTTCAGGAGGCAGGGTATGCCACTGGAATTTTCGGCAAATGGCATTTAGGTGATGAAGCGCCTTACCGTCCAGAAAACCGTGGGTTTGATGAAGTGTATATTCACGCCGGAGGCGGTATCGGACAAACTTTCCCGGGATCCTGTGGTGATGCACCAGGAAACAGCAATATCAATCCTGCACTTTGGCATAATGGAATCTGGGAGAAAAAGATAGGATACAGTACTGATCTGTTTTTCGAGCAAGCCCTCCAATGGATGAATGAAAAAAGGGAAAAGAATGAACCCTTCTTCACTTACCTACCGCTAAATGCTGCCCATGGCCCATACATAGTGCCTGAGAAATATTACCAACATTATCTTGGCCTCCCAGGTGTAGATGAGGAAACGGCAAAGTTTTATGGAATGCTGGAAAATGTAGATACAAATTTTGGAGAGCTCCTTCTTAAGCTTGAGGACTGGGGTATTTCCGATAATACACTTGTAATCTTTATGGGATCTGACAATGGAGGTACCAAAGGTGTACCCATCTTCAATGCTGGTATGCGTGAGGGAAAGGGTTCTCCTTATCAGGGTGGAACTCGCGTGCCAATGTTTGTTAGGTGGCCAAAGGGCGGCATTCTACCCAATACCGAGACCGATGCCCTGACCGCACATATCGATATTTTTCCAACACTTGCTGAGGTGGCCGGAGCGAAATTGCCTACAAACACACAAAATCAACTTGATGGGATAAGCCTAGTGCCCTTACTTAAAAACCCAGAATCCGCATGGGAAGATCGCACACTGGTGCATCATTTCGGAAACTGGGCTCAAGGCAAAGCATCCGAGTCCAAGTATAGGAGGTCCGCAATCCAGAATTCCAGATTTACACTTGTAAATAATACCGAATTGTATGATTTAAAAGCGGACCGTGGGGAAAATAAAAATGTCATCTCTGAGCATCCTGAAGTGGTGGCAGAGCTTCGCGCCATTTATGAACTCTGGTGGATGGAAGTACAACCATTATTGATAAATGAAGATAAGATTGGCCCCAAAATAAATCCAATGAAGGAGCTTTACTGGAAACAGTTTGGCGGAGAACCTGACGAGGAACTTCTAAACCGCATGGATCCGAATAATGCTGTTAAGATGAGTCAGGAAATCGCTGAGCGAAACGAAAAAAACTGGGCCAATAAGGCAAAAAAGGAGTGATCCGATATAGGGGTCTTGCTTCCCTAAAATCAAGAGATAATTCCTTCAATTCTAAACAATTACCACATTAACCTAAACCCAATAAATGAAAACCACTCGAACCATCGTTCTTTTTTCTTTCCTCACATTCTATGTGACGGTCGGAATGGCGCAAACCAAATCCCTAAAAAATAGCCGTCCTAATATCATCCTGGTGTTGACAGATGATCAAGGAATGGGTGATCTGTCCTGCATGGGTAATACTGTGCTGAGAACCCCTAATATGGATAAGCTCTATAGCCAATCAACCCGCTTCACTGATTATCATGTGAGCCCTACTTGCGCCCCGACACGTTCGGCAATTATGAGTGGTGCACGACCTTTTGAAGTTGGGGTGACGCATACCATCTTCCAACGGGAGCGAATGGCCCTGGAGGTCTTTACCCTGCCTCAGGCTTTACAGTCGGCGGGTTATACCACGGGTATATTCGGCAAATGGCACTTGGGAGATGAGGAAGAGTATCTACCTGGAAATCGGGGATTTGATGAGGTCCTGATACATGGAGCTGGTGGGATAGGGCAGAGCAGGTTTGGCGATTTCCCTGCCAATAAAGAGAATTTATATTTTGATAATGTGCTTTTACATAACGATACCATTGTCCAAACAGAGGGCTATTGTACGGATCTATTTTTTGACGCAGCAAAAGCCTGGATCAGAAAGCAGCATGAGAGAAAACAGCCATTTTTCGCTTATATCTCCTTAAATGCTCCGCATGCTCCTTTGGTGGCGCCAGAGCAATATACAGAGCGCTTTTTGGAAATGGGTTACGACCAGGGGACTGCCGGAAGGTATGGAATGGTGGAGAATATTGACGATAATATCGGCGAACTCATGCAAAAACTGGAAGCATGGGATGCCTTGGAAAACACGCTGGTCATCTTCATGACGGATAATGGCGCAACACATTTGAAAGGTTCCTTGAATGGTGAAGAGGTCAGCCACTTTAATGCGAATATGCGTGGAGCTAAAAATTCACCTTTTGAAGGAGGTACTCACGTTCCTGCATTTTGGTATTGGAAAGGTCAGCTGGGAGAAGGAGTGGACATTGATGGACTTACTGCTCACATTGATTTATATCAGACTTTTAGTGAGCTGGCTGGCGCAAAATTACCTGATACTATGCAGGACTTAAGTGGAAAATCACTCATACCACTATTGGAGAATCCTCAGGCATCCTGGGCCGACCGGGAATTATTTATTCATTGTGGAAGGTGGGCTGCTGGAGAAATGGAAAATGCAAAATATAAAAGCATGGCGGTAAGAACGCAGCAATGGCGGTTTGTCAACAATACTATGTTGTTTGATATTTCTAAAGACCCATCCGAAAATAATGATGTTGCAGCCAAATATCCAGAGGTGGTCTCCCAACTACGAGCAGCATACGATAGCTGGTGGGTAGCCACAAAGCCTCTGATGGTAAATGAAGGCCTGCCCTTGGTCAAATCCGAAGATCAACCTTTGGCTATACGATATACGGAACAGCTAGAAGAGATGGGCATACCCAAATGGGCTCCAGAGAAAATTGACTAAGGCAGTGTAAAAGGAGACTGTTCTCTCTAGATTACTTACAAAGAATTACTTAAACTTAAATATAAAATAGATGAAAAACCTGTTTAAACCGCTAATCACCTTGCTCGGGCTTGCAATGGTATTTCAGAGCGAACTTATTGCTCAGCAAAAACCTAATATCATTTTTGTAATCACCGATGACCAGGGGACTGGAGACTTAGGATCTATGGGGAACCCCATTATTAAGACTCCAACCCTCGATGCCTTCCATGATGATGCTGTAAATTTCACCAATTACCATGTTTCCACTACCTGCGCTCCTTCCAGAGGAGCAATCATGACGGGCAGATATACTAACCGATTGAATGTTTTTCATACGATTAGCGGACGTTCTATATTATTTGAAGACGAGGTGATCCTCCCTCAGATTTTTGCCCAAAATGGCTACACCAACGGGATGTTTGGCAAGTGGCATTTGGGAGACAATTATCCCTATCGACCAGAAGATAGAGGTTTTCATGAGGTAGTTCGTCATGGTGGCGGCGGTATTACCCAGGGTCCCGACTATTGGGGCAATGATTACTTCGACGATACTTATTGGCATAATGGGGAGCTTGAAAAATACGAAGGATATTGTACCGATGTATTCTTCTCAGAGGCAATAAACTTTATTGAAGAAAACAAGGATAAGCCTTTTTTCGCCTATATCTCCACCAACGCTCCACATGGCCCGCTTAACGTGCCTGAGGAATATTACAATAGGTATAAGGACTTAAGCGAAGAGGAATTACCGGAGAAATTCAAGAGATTTTACGGGATGATTACCAATATTGACGACAATTTCAAACTCCTTCAAGAGAAGTTGGATGAGCTGGATTTGACCGATAATACTATCCTGATATTCACGACAGATAATGGTACAGCGGGCGGAAACAGCGTTTACGATGGAGGTTTGAGGGGATCAAAAGGAAGTATGTATGAAGGTGGCCACCGTGTCCCTTTATTTATCCGCTGGCCTGATGGACAGCTGACAGGGGGCAAGGACATTGATAAGCTAGTAGCTCATTATGACTTGTTGCCCACCTTTGTGGATTTGCTAGGACTTGAATTCAATCCGATAAAACCTCTTGACGGAACAAGTCTAAAGCCTTTGCTTTCCAACAGCAATGCTCCATGGCCAAATAGAATTCTCTATGTGGATACTCAAAGACTCCAAAACCTAAATAAATACAAGGATTATTCAGTGATGGATGATCGGTGGAGACTCGTCAATGGGACTGAGCTGTATGACATGGAGAATGATAAAATCCAATCCAAAAATGTAATTGATGAACACCCCTTGGAGGCCGAGAAACTGGCTGTGGGTTATGAGAAATGGTGGGAATCCATCATGGCCGAAGGTCCAAACGAGCGCTATGCTTATATCAAAGTTGGGTCTGGCAAAGAGAATCCAAGTCGGATTTCTGCCCACGATATGTTAACCGGGAAATTCCTTTCTATGTGGCATCAAAACGGGGCAATTACTGCCTCTCAGGTGACAGGCCGATGGAAGATTGAATTTGTGGAAGATGGTGAGTATTCCATTAGTTTACGCAGATTCCCAAGAGAAAGTGGATTAGGTATCAATGCTACTTTCCCTCTGCAAGAGAAGACCATAGAAATAGAAAGTGATAGACCAGCAAGTGTAAAGGATGATTTCAAGGAGGCTTACCTATATGTAGCAGACCTGAATAAATCCCAAGTTATAAAGGAAGGGCAGGAAGAAGTGACTTTCACAGGGAAGATTTCAGCAGGAAAATATGACATGGAAGCTCAACTGATCGATGTGGATAAAAGAGTCTATCCAGCATACTATGTCTATATCGAAAAATTAAAATAAGAAAGACCTAGGCTTAGGTATCGTGAATACCTAAGCCTGTATTTCTAAAAATTCTATTTTCCCATACAATTAAAAAAGGTAATGAAAAATCTATTGTGTTTGTTATTAGTGTTGATTGCTTTCTCTGCGACAGGCCAGCAGGCTACCGCTCCACAAAGGAAACCTAATATCATCTATATTTTAGCAGATGATTTGGGGATAGGGGACTTGAGCATTTATAACGAGCACAGCAAGATTATCACCCCAAACCTGGATAAGATGGGGGCGGAGGGAATGAAGTTTAATGATTTCCATACCTCTTCTTCCGTCTGTACTCCGACGAGATACGGTATTATTACTGGCAGATACAATTGGAGAACGCCCCTTAAAAATTTTGTGCTTTGGGGAAATTCCCCAATGCTTATAAGAGAGGATAGACTAACGGTAGCCGATTTATTAAAAGAAAAAGGCTACAAAACTGCAAGTATAGGCAAATGGCACTTGGGACTCAATTGGTCAATGAAGGAAGGTAGTCAGGAGTATGAATATTACTCGAAAATAACCGACAGATTTGATGCCTCAGCAATTGATTATTCTCAGCCCTTAAAGAAAGGTGCTTTGGACTTAGGCTTTGATTATTCTTATATGATTTCGGCTTCCCTGAATATGCCTCCCTATGTGTATCTGGAGAATGACCGGGTGGTGATGCAGCCTTCAGGTATATCCGAGCAGAAAAGTTCGGTAAACAAATATAGTCATTGGATCAAAGGAGATATATCTGAGGATTTTGTCCATGAGGAGGTTTTACCTGTTTTGGTGGATAAGACCAATGACTTCATCCGGAAAAATGCCTCCGCAGTGGATCCATTTTTTATTTACCTGCCTTTACCTGCTCCACATAATCCAATAGTGCCTATTACCCCATGGAAGGGTTCAAGTAACATCAATCCCTATGCAGATTTTGTGGTGATGATAGATGATTTGATGGGGGAAATATTCAAAACGATTCAGGAAGCTGGAATAGAAGACAATACTATGGTCATTTTCACCAGTGATAATGGCTGTGCCTCCACTGCGGATTTTGCGGTATTAAAATCCAAGGGGCATAATCCCAGCTATATCTATAGCGGAGCAAAAGGCAGTTATCTGGAAGGTGGTCATCGAGTCCCGTTTTTGGTCAAATGGCCAGAAGTAATTCAAGCTAATTCCATCTCTGATGCTACGGTTTGTACCACAGATTTCATGGCTACGGTGGCTGAGATAGTAGGGTATGAATTGCTTGACAATGAAGCGGAGGACAGTTTCAGTATGCTGCCTTTGCTTACCCAGGAGGGAGACTTCGAGAGAAAATCCACCATACATCATTCCAAGACGGGGATTTTTGCCATCAGAAAGGGTGACTGGAAACTGATAGTAGCTCCCAATTCCGGGGTCAATGCAGCTGGAAAACCTGAGCCGGCGAACCCTGAGCTTCCAGACCTGATCTTATATAATCTAAAAACGGATATTGCCGAAAAATCAAATGTGGCTGGAGAATACCCGGAAGTAGTAGCGGAATTGAAACAGGTGCTCATCAGGGAAATTAAAGCGGGTAGAAGTACTCCTGGCGAAGAGCAAAGTAATGACCCAATCACTACCCCTTGGGTACAAGCGGCTTTTACAAACGAATAAAGATCTATTTAAAAGGACTTAGAATACTATGAAAGCAATGATGATGATGAAGCTTCTTTGGCTAATAATGTTCACCACCATATTGGGATGCGGTGGAAATACGCCATTGACTTCTACTATGACAAAAAAAGCTGATTTCTACGTCTCTCCGTTGGGTTCAGATCATTGGTCTGGTACGTTGGATGAACCGAATACTCAAGGTACAGACGGTCCCTTTGCAAGCTTGCAAGCTGCCAAAAATGCGGTAAGAACTTTAAAGAAGGGTAAATCCCAGGATATTAAAGTTCAGATACGGGAAGGGGTCTATAAATTAAGGGAGACGGTGGTTTTCGGCCTGGAGGATTCCGGAGGGGATAATTTTACCATTATATATGAGGCTTATCCTGGCGAAAATCCAGTATTCAGTTCGGGGCAGGAGATTTTGGCTTGGCAAAAAGTAAGTGCTTCGCTCCCAGGTTTGCCAGAGAAGGCAAAGGCTAATATTTGGGTAGCCGATATAGATACACGATTTTTCACCTTATATGACAATGAAGGAATGCTACCTCGGGCACGATCTGCAGGATTCTTTTCCGAAAAAGGTGGTAATGGAAGGAATAAGCTTCATTTTCCTAAGGGAAAGTTAAAGAATTGGTCCAATATCACCGATGTGGAAATAGTGGTGCGTCCACATCATGCCTGGATTACCAATATACTACCACTTGAATCGGTCAATGAAGAAACTTCTATCGCCACTACTTCTATCGATGCTACTTATGCGATGAATACACTTCATTTTTTGCCCGAAACTGAAAATGTATGGGTAGAGAATGTATTAGAGGAACTGGACGAAGCCGGGGAATGGGTTTTAAATACTAAAGAAGGAAAACTCTATCTGTGGAAGCGAAATGATTCCCCGGTCCTGGCGCCCACCTTAAACGAGTTGATTCGAATAGAAGGAAAAATTGATTTTGATGGAGCCACAGACATTCCAGTTCGCAATCTGCTATTTAGAGGATTGACCTTCAAGCATGGAGACCGCTATCAATTGACAGCGGAGGACAAAGGACTGCAGCACGACTGGGATATGCTGGATAAAGATAATGCACTGCTGCGTCTTCGTGGTGCGGAAAATTGTGTGGTGGAAGAGTGTCACTTTTTACACAGCGGCAGCGGAGCTATCAGGATGGATTTGCATGCGATAGGAAACACCCTAGCCAACAATCATATAGAGCATTTGGGTGGCGCAGGAATTGTACTGGCTGGCTATGGCCCTGGTACAAAAGATGTCAATAAAAAGAACACGGTCTATAATAACCATATTCATCATATCGGGGAGGTTTACTGGCATTCCCCTGGCATTTTCCTTTGGCAAAGTGGTGAAAATCAAGTCTCCAATAATCTAATTCATCACACCAATTATACAGGTTTGATTTTGTCTGGGGTGATGACTGATTTTTTCATGAAAAATGGGAGAGAATTGACAAGGACCATTCGCAAACAAGATTTGAGTCATCTTCCAAAGCAGGTTAGCTATGAAGAGGTGCTTCCTTATCTGCATACACATGATAATAAAATCGAGTACAACGAGATTCACCATGCTATGATGCGGATGGGGGATGGGAATGCGATATATATCCGAGGAGCTGGAGAAAATAACCTCATCAGGCGAAACTATATTCATGATATGGTAGCCGATATGATCATGCAGGCTGCCATTCGTACTGATGGGGGACAAACGGGTACGACCATTTCCGAAAATATAATATATAAGGCTACCTCGCAAGGCATCCTCACCAAGCTCGACAATAGGATAGAAAATAACATTGTCGTAAATGTGATTGCCCCACCTAGAGGCTATTATCTTTCTTTACGTGAAGGACCCTTAACAGGTGTGATTCAGCGGAATATATTTTATTCTTTGAGTGCCACAGACAAGTTTATCGACGAATTGGCCCCAGGAAAAGAAAGTAGTACGGAGGATGCTAGGGGACGACCTCTAGCACGTGCAAAAGACGCCGAATTGGACTATAATATTTATTACTGCCTGCCTGATCCAGAAAAAGGAAAAGAGTTAATTGAAAAAAATCATAAAGATGGAATAGACCAGCACAGTCGGGCTGTGGATCCTCTTTTTGTGGATGCTGAAAATGGGGACTTCAGGTTTAAGCCTGGCTCACCGGCTCTGGAAATGGGTATTATTCCTATTGACCTTTCGGAGATAGGACTCAGAAATCTTAAGAAATAAGGTTTAGGCTTCCTAAAAATCATGAAAAGGAAAAGTACAGAACTCTATTGCACCTTAGGCCAGCTATTCTTCCATATAGGTAATTCTCTGCTATCCGCCAATAGAGGGTATGGTATGGGGATTATCAGTGGGAAATCAGAAAGAAATTGGAAAATGACAAAAGTGTTTATGATATGCTAACTATGAAAAATATAGGTACCAGAATGCTGGTGTTATTAATAATCCTGTTTATAAAACCAGCTATGGCTCAGGAGACACCTATCACAAAACTCTCCGATGAGAAACTAATGCAATGGTTTCGTGAGGCTAAGTTTGGTATGTTTATACATTTCGGAGCAGAAATCCCTGAGCGATTGGAAGACAGTGATTTGACGAGAACTGAAAAGTATGAAATAGGGGTAAGGGAATTCAATCCAGTGGATTTTGAGGCAAAGGAATGGGTTCGAATTGCCAAAGAAGGTGGGATGAAATACATCGTCTTTACCACCAAACATCATGATGGATTTTGCAAATGGGATTCTGATCTCACGGATTGGGATGTAATCGACCAAACGGAATTCAAACGGGACATCGTCGCCGAATTGGCCGAGGCATGTAAAGAGGCCGACATCAAACTGGGCTTTTATTATTCTATTGCGGACTGGCACCATCCCGAGTACGATACCAGCTATAGCAACAGAAATGGATTCCATTTCCACCCAAACCCAAAAGCAGATATCACTAAATACATGGATTATATGTATGGACAATTGCGGGAATTGAATGAGAAATACCAGCCTAGCCTATTCTGGTTTGACGGTTCGGCAGGATTCAGAAATCCCAATCGTAAACGCTTACTCGGGCAACAGGAAATGGTGGATATGCTGAATGGCTATGGCGCTATTTCCAACAGTCGTTTAGGTGATGATGACGCACTTAGGTATGTGAATTACTTATCCATGGGGGACAATATGATTCCGACAGGAAATATAGGTATGGACTTCGAGTCAGCCCAAACTATGAATGATTCCTGGCATTATAATGCTGCGGATGAAGACTGGAAATCACCTGAACAGCTGCTTGCTAATTTGATCGATATAGTGGGAAAAGGAGGGAATTACCTTCTAAATGTGGGGCCTAATAGCAGAGGACTCATACCTGAAGCTTCGGTTTCCCGACTTAAAATAATGGGGGATTGGCTTAAGCAAAACGGCGATGCCATTTATGGAGTGGAAGCAGGGCCGCATCCGCATGATTTAGGCTGGGGGACCATCACCCAACGGAAGGAAGGGGAGAATACCCTATTGTATCTAAATATAGTGGACTGGCCCAAAGATGGGAATTTCCAACTGTATGGATTGAATAATAAAGTAGTCAGCGCCAGACTGTTGGCGAGCGGTAAGTCACTTTCAGTTGAATCCACTTATAATTCGGCCGCAGGACTAAATACACTAACTATTCAAGTGCCAGAAAGTGCCCCTGATCCCTACGTATCGGTAATTGCATTGGAGGTGGAAGGTGATGCTTTGATGGATCAGGCCATCCTGCAGCAAAGGGATGGTACCGTATACCTTGATGGATTTCAGGCGATAATTAGAGATAAGGAAATTGTGCCTAACAAACTTTTGAAGCCTTTAGACCATAAAACGTTCACTGTTCCTAAAAAAGGAGAAGGAATCATGCCTGCGCATGGAATGACATTAAATGGGTTTACCGAAATCGGTCAAGCTTTGACCTGGGACTTTAGGTTGGTGCAAACTGGTACCTACAAAGTGTTTGTAGTGAACAGCATTCGCGAAGGTCAGCCATTAAATGCCGACGGCAGATTGAAAGCTACTATAGCAGGTAAGTCTGTAGAAAATGAACTAGTGGAACTGGAGCGTGTATTGAACCCTCGCATGGCAACGCAAGTGATGAATTCATTTGCTGAGCTAGGAACTCTTACCCTACAGAATGCTGGGATGACCACAGTCAGCTTGGAAGTGACTTCTGAGTTTACCGATTCCAATCCCGCTTTTAGAAGTTTAATGCTCATTCCAATTGAAAAAATAAAGGACGATAAATTCCCAAAATAGGATCTACCAACCAATGAGGGCAAATCGGATGGTAAATAGGCGGCTGCTGAATGGATCTGGCGGAGAGGATATAGTTCCAAAGTGGATTCCGAAAGTGAAGAAGCTACAAGTTTAAAAATTTAGAATTAGAGTGTCAGGTATCAAATAAATAAGATCAGTATGAAAATAGTTCTTTTCCACCTTTTATTCTTGATCTGGAGGCCTATCTCTCCAGACTTGGAATTGAAAATCGCTCCTAAACTGGAAAATAAAAAAGTCGAAGCACTTCCTGATTTGGAGGAAGTTGCCACCGGAAAACTATTGGATTCCATAGGGGTGGGCTTATTGAATATTAAGTATAAGACTAGTCCTGAGAAGGATTTATTGCTAGATATTTATTACCCAGCGGATCGGGATAAAAGTAAAAAGCTACCTGTGATTTTTTATACGCATGGCGGTGGATGGGCGGCAGGCACTAAGGATAATATCCAAAAGGGTTTCATCAAAGACACTTTCCGGCAATTGGTGAATAAGGGATTTGCCGTGGTATCGGTCAGCTATCGACTGACCAAGCTTAAGACCGTCGTCATGAAAGATTGTGTAGTGGATGTCATGGATGCCGTTCGCTTTATTTCCAAAAACAGTGAGACCTATGGATTGGACCCAAACAGGGTGTTCGTCATAGGTGATTCTGCTGGAGGACAGCTGGCTCAAATGATAGTACTTGCTGATCCTTCTCTATTCCCTGGTGATCCTGCCTTGCTGGATTACCGATACAAGGTGATTGCCGGAGTCTCCTGGTATGGGCCCAGTGATTTCACTGAAATAGAATTATTTGAAACCGATGATCCCACGAAAAATCCAGATAGGTTTGGTCCAAGAATCATAGGCCCTAATACTGATCCTTCCTCGAAGCAGACGCTATATCAGGAAATGAGTCCCGTATTTTATCTCACCAATGAAAGTCCGCCACTTTATATGATGGCAGCAGATAAGGATACGACTATTCCAGTGGCCCATGCCTATCATATGAAGGAGAAGGCAGATGAAATCGGTGCCAATGTGGAGCTTTTTGTAGTCAAAAATGCAGGTCATAATTGGCGTAAGGCAGGAGGTGAAATCGATCCTCCTTTAGAAGTAATAGTCGAAAAGACAATCGATTTTATCCTACAATACAAAGATGATAAGCAATGAATAAGGCATACTATATACTACTTGCGTCCCTTTGGTGGTTAGGGCTAAGTCCACCAAGGGCTGAAGCTCAAAGTAAAAACGAAAAGCCCAACGTCATTTTCATATTTGCAGATGATTGGGGATATGGAGATTTGAGTGCTCATGGAAGTTCATGGATCAAAACTCCACATATAGACAAAATGATAAGTGAAGGCATGGATTTCACCAACTTCACTGTAAACAGTCCTGTTTGCTCGCCGAGTAGAGTGGCGGTAATGACTGGCCAGTTTCCAGCCAGACAGTCTATTCATCAGCATTTTCAAGCATTGAAAGCCCATCAAAATAGAGGAATGCCTGATTGGATGGATATAGAAGACATGTCTATGCCAAGAGAATTTCAAAGAGCCGGATATGTCACCGCGCATTTCGGGAAATGGCACCTGGGCTCAGCGCCGGATATGCCAAACGAAACAGCCTATGGCTATGACGAATATGCTACTTTCAATGGATCTAATACTATTGATATACCTAAGGCTGCTTCGCTAGGAGTGGAATATGTAGAAAGCTTCATTAAGAGAAATAAAGACAAACCGTTTTTTATAAACCTTTGGCTGCACGAAGCTCATTTGGCCCATTTCCCATTGGAGAAATTCATGGATGAATTCGGTAATCTGGATGAGCAAAAGCAGGTTTACGCATCTGTAATAGCAGAAGGGGATGAAGCTGTGGGGAGAATCATGGGATTACTGGAAGAACTGGGTATTGAGGATAATACGCTATTGGTATTTTCTACAGACAATGGGCCGGAATGGGAAGGAAATGAAGATGAAAAGAAGCATACTGGAGACCTTGGGTATGGCAAATACTATTCTGTGGGTGAAACAGGAGGATTGAAGGGGCAGAAAAGATCTCTTTTTGCAGGTGGTGTTCGTGTGCCTTTTGTGGCAAAATGGCCAGGAGTTATTCCTGAGGGAATAGTAAATGAAACAGCCGTGGTTACCGCAGTAGACCTATTGCCGACCTTCTTTGAGGCGGCGGGTATTCCCCTTCCGGACAATTATCAGCCAGATGGGCAGAGTATGATGATGGCCTTAAAGGGAGAGCAATTTACCAGACAAAAACCAATATTTTGGGAATGGAGAGGAGGCGAAAATAATGACTATACCTGGCCATCTTTAGGGGTAAGAGATGGTGACTGGAAGTTGGTCGTGGATGTAGAAATGGATCGGTATGAGCTATATAATATCACCGAGGATTGGAAAGAAGAGGTAGATCAGGCAGAGAATAATCCAGAAAAAGTGGAGGAGCTACTGATATTAATTGAGGAATGGAAGGAGACATTACCGACCGAACCTAGAGAAAATGCTCTTTCCTCAGCAAGGAATAGGGAAATTAAAAAAGTGGAACAATACTAAAATTCAAAACATATGAAGGGTACAAAATATTTGGTACTGATCTTTTACTTACTAAGCACTTTGGCTGTGCTGGCTCAAAGCAATGCACCAGTCATCAATAAACTAGTCGTCTCGACTGAAAAGCAGGGAGAGCAGGGGGTAGAACAAAAGATCGTGAAAGGATTCGTCGAGAATGAGAGTGAAAATCTTATTTATACCTACCTAATCAAATCAGGTGATGCTACTTTAGCCCCCCTAGGCAAGACGGCTATTTTAACTGTAAATGATACCAAAGAGGTGGAAATAGAACTGGTAATTACCAACGAAAATGGTATTACCTCTTCCAAATCGATCACTTATGCAGAGGATCAGGTGGACGTCGGAAGCCTTTATACAGATGAGGACAATTGGCTGAAAGCAATTGGAAACTTCAAAAATCATCCTTCCTTCCAATTTCAGGAACGCAATGAGGATTTGCCAAACGTGCTTATTATCGGAAACTCCATTTCAATAGGCTATACACCCTATGTTCAACGGATTCTTGCAGGAAAATGTAATGTTTATAGAATTCCAGAAAATGCGGGTGAGACCGACAGGGGACTTGCAAAACTGAACCTTTGGCTAGGCGATGGCGACTGGGATGTTATCCACTTCAACTTTGGACTACATGACCTTAAGCGATTGACTAATAACAAATTAGATGTATCTGGTGAGATCGTAAACAGGCCGGAGGAATACGCTGTCAAATTGGAAGAAATAGTGGAGCAATTGAAATCTCAAACGGATGCAGCACTAATCTGGGCCACAACTTCTGTGGTACCTGAAGGAGCTCAGGGCAGAATAAAAGGAGATGAGGTAAAATATAATAAGGTGGCGTCTAAGATCATGAGAGCTAATCATATTAGGATTGATGACCAGTATAAATTGACACGCAAACACCCCAAGGATCAAAAACCAAAGGATGTTCACTTTACTCCAGAAGGCATGGAAAGACAGGCAGAGCAGGTGGTATTTTATATTAATAAGGCATTACAATAGAGTTTCACTTAGCGCAGGAAGTAATTATGATAGTAGTTATGATAAAAATTAAGACTAATAAATCTTTCCTTTTCCTATTATTAGCGGGGGCAATGCTGATTTTCTTTGCTGGCCAAGTAGCCGCACAGCAGACAGAAAAACCAAATATTGTGGTGGTTTTGGCTGATGATATGCGCTGGGATTACCTGGGAGCAGCGGGATTGAATGATATCATAGAAACCCCAAATTTGGATATGCTTGCAGCAAAGGGAACACTTTTCAGCAATGCCTTTGTGACCTCCGCCATCTGCACACCCAGCAGAACCTCCATACTTACGGGCATGTATGAGCGCAAACATGGGGTCACCTTCGGGTCAAACTCTGTGATGACCGAAGAGGCCTGGGACAATACCTATCCGATGCTACTTCGTAAAAGTGGCTACTATACCGGCTGGGTAGGGAAAAATCACACGCCAATTGGTAAGAGTGATAAGGGTCTGGGGTACAAAAGCGGCGTAATGGAGGAGTCTTTCGATTATTGGAGAGCAGGTCATGGACACCTGACCTTTTACCCAAAAGATCAACATGAGATTTTTAGTGATGCCAAAGCTGATAATCAGATTGATATAATTCAGGAAGCTGTAGATGAATTTTTGAGTGTGGATGAAGCATTAGAAACGTCTAAAAGTTTCCTCAGAACCCGTCCTCAGGATCAGCCATTTTGCCTGCTGATAAACTTCAACGTTCCTCATAGTAATAGCACCAACAGCATGAAGCAGCGGTCTGATGATCCGGCACTCTATCGGACTGGCTATAGAGATCAAATTGATCAATTGACCCTTCCGGAAACATATATTCCGTTTGATTCTGTCCAAACACCAAAGCTTCCCGTCGAGGTGTATAGCGGAGAATACCTTAGCAGCTACGATTGGGTGAAGTCAAAAGAATCACTGCATGAAAATCAGATAAGAACCTTAGAGACCGTCACGGGAATGGATCAGGTGGTCGGAAATCTTGTGCAGGAACTAGATTCTCAAGGACTGCTTGATAATACCATCCTAGTCTTCACCTCTGATCACGGTATTTTGCATGGAGAATATGGACTTGGTGGCAAAACCTTGCTTTATGATGTGGATTTGAAAATCCCGCTGGTAATCTATGCTCCAGGCTTGGAGCAGCAGCAAGTAGTGGATGACTTATGTTTGAATATTGACCTTGGTCCAACTTTGCTAGATATGGCGGGAGTAGCCATTCCTGAGGAGATGCAGGGGAAAAGCATGAAGCCACTGATCGAAAATAAACAGGTAGCCTGGAGAACAGATTTTTTTAGTGAAAACATGTTCATGGGCCAAAATTATCCACGCACCGAGGCCGTCCGGACCCCAGACTGGAAATACATTCGGTACTTCAGCAAGGAAAAAGATCAGCATCATATACTTTCTCTGATAGCTCCATTCCTAGGCGAGGAGCCTATATACGAAGAGCTGTATGATCTGAAAAATGATCCGAACGAAGAAAACAACCTGGCCTTTGAAGCAAGCTCGCAAGCCCTTTTGCAAATGCTGAGAAGGAGAGCTACGGAACTGCTAAAAGAAGCCAAAGGAGACAATGAATTGCCTGAAACATATATCAGCAGTTTTGATGATGAAGAATTTAAAACAAGTGTGGAGAAAACTTATAAAGATCTTAAGCTAGATTAAAACCTACCTCCTTGGAGTCTATTTCAAGGCAGGTAATTCACGATCTTATTCAGCAAGGTTTATGATCCAATGCTGAGATCATTTGAGACGGCCTAAGAGGTTAGTGATTTAAAAATTAAAATTATTAGTTCAAATAATATGAAATATATGATTAATCTAAAATACCTGCTGACAGTCCTCAGCTTCACCGCAGCACTGCACCTCGCTGCCCAGGATAAGACATCTGAAAGTATGGATGAGATGTGGGGTGAGCAAAATAGGGTAACTCGTGCTGACAAAGGAGATATGGCAGCCTTATTTGATGATGGCAACTATTCCATGTTTATCCATTGGGGGCTCTATTCTAATATCGCTAATAAGTGGAATGATACCACCTATTATGGCATCAGTGAGTGGATTATGAGTCCTCGTCGAGCGGGTATTTCGGTGGATCAGTACATGGCCGAAGCCAAAAACTTCGATCCCGTAAATTTTGATGCAATGGCTATTGCGAAACTCGCCAGTGATGCTGGAATGAAATACATCGTAGTCACCAGCAAACACCATGACGGATTTGCGATGTACGACTCTAAAAGCAACGATTTCAATATTGTAAAAGCTACCCCTTTTGGCCGTGATCCGATGAAGGAACTGGCTCAGGCCTGCGAGGAACTAGGTTTAGGGTTTGGCTTTTATTATTCGCATAACCAGGATTGGACTTTCCCAGGAGGAAATGGCGGGCCCAAAGTCAGTGAAAAAGGCGAGGAGGTAGGCTTTGATTATTATTTCAGAGAAAAATGCCTTCCTCAGGTAGAGGAGATTACCACTCAGTATGGAGATATCGCTATGGTGTGGTTTGATACGCCGGGCAATATGGAAAAGAAATATGTGGAGGAACTGGTAAATGTGGTAAGAAAAAATCAGCCAAATGCCATGATCTCTGGCCGTGCAGGCCATAATCTGGGAGATTACCTTTCTCTTGGTGATATGAATATTCCGGTAAAAAATGTCCCTGGACTTTGGGAAACAGTGGATGTTACCAATGATTCCTGGGGATATGCATGGTATGATGAGAATTGGAAAAGTCCTAAGCGCATCCTGAAATCCGCGATTTCTACGGTGGCACGAGGTGGCACCTATATGCTTAACGTAGGCCCAAAGCCTGACGGAACAATTCCTGATGAAGCCCAATATAGCCTTCGAGCTGCTGGAGAATGGATCAAATCTTATCCCCAAATGATATATGCGGCGAATCCTTCCCCATGGGGTCGTGCCCTTCCCTGGGGAGATGCTACGGTGTCCAATGGAAAATTAAACCTCGCTATTTATGAGTGGCCTTTGGATGGGGAGATTGTGATGCCAGGCCTGAATAATATAATCAAATCTGCAGGTCTTTGGGTAAATGGTACATTGCATCCTGTCAAAACGGTAAAAAATGGAACATGGACTTCCATCACACTTCCTGCGAAGCGGCCAGAGAAACTGATTTCAATAGTAGAAATTGAAGTAGAAGGGAAGCTTTCCGTAGATCAATCTCCAAGCTTAGATCCATTTTATCCTACTGCTTTGTCTGCAGCCTTTGCTTCAGGTGATGGAGCAATAATTAAAGAAACGAGATGGATGGAGAAATTTGGGGAATGGAAGCATATCTCCCAGGCTCAGGATTTTGCGGATGGTGGCAAGGTACTCTGGGAAGTAGAGGTCCTGGAGCCTGGATATTATCAGGTGGACTTAAATTATGCTGGAGACAGCCGATTGGTTTGGCGCGTGAGCAACTCTGAAGGCGATTTTATTCAGAATGAACAAAATGCTTCTCATGTTTACCATTATTACGAAATGGGTTTACTCAATTTTGAGAAAGCCGGAAAGCATACGGTATCAGTAGAAGTGAAAGAAGGAGACATCAAAAGTGCAAGTCTTAAAGAAATCAGGTTCACACCATTATCGATCTTAGAGTAGTCTTTGAATAAGGCTCCATAATCATTTTGTATCCAAACAATAATTTATCATCATGAAAAAATTTCGTCTTCCTCCATACGCTTTGCCTTACTTTTCGAGTCTTTCGATAGCTCTAATTGTAGATTTGTTCTTCCTAGGCTTTTCTTGCCAAACGTCAAAAACTGAAGATAGCAAAGCGGTGTCAGCTGATCGTCCTAATATCATTTTCATTTTTGCGGATGACTGGGGTTATGGGGATTTGGGCGCTTACGGAGCTTCTGAAGTAAAGACACCCAATCTTGACAAATTAGCTGAAGAAGGAACCAAATATACTCAGTTTCATGTGACTAGTGGGGTATGTTCACCAAGCCGGACTTCAGTAATTACGGGGCATTTTCCAGCGAGACACCGGGTACATGGGCATTTTGCAGGGAATAAGCCTAATGCTAGGCGTAATATGCCAAATTGGTTGGACGAAAATCTGCCCGTTTACATGCCTCAACTTATGCAGGATGCCGGCTATACTACTGCACATTTTGGCAAATGGCATTTGGGAGGAGGCGGATTACCTCATGGTGATCTATCTGCTCCAGAACCTAAGGAGTATGGCTATGATGAGACCCGGGTTTGGAATGGCAATGGGCCGACCTGGAAAGGCGACCAATTATGGCCAACTACCCGATATATGGATGATGACAGCACCTGGGTGCATAGCTCTAGCAGAATTGTAGTGGATGAGACCATAGATTTTCTTGAGAGAAATAAGGATAAGGGAGCACCCCTATTCGTGAACCTATGGCTGAAGATCCCCACACACCACTCTGGCCGACAGAGGAGCAAAAAGCACCTTACTCAGGAATGGGGCCAGATAAGGAAGTATATTACGGAGTGCTTACGGATGCTGACAGACATATAGGTCGCCTGATGGCGGCATTGGAAAAGATGGGAATGGATGAAAATACCCTCGTGATATTCAGTAGCGATAATGGTCCTGCTATCGCAATGCCAGCCCTGACCGTGGGATCCACAGGTGGACTGAGAGGTAGAAAGGTAGATATATTTCAGGGAGGAGTGAATGTTCCTTTTATTGTGAGATGGCCAGGGAAAGTTGAGGCTGGCAAGGTGGATAGTACAAGTGTGCTTTCCACAGTGGATCTACTTCCTACATTCGCTGCTTTGGCTAAAAAAGACTTGCCGGCTGACTATTATCCTGATGGAGAAAATATTATATCAATTTTCGATAATAAGACCTTCAATAGAACAAAACCACTTTTCTGGGAATGGCGATTTGCTGCTGCCGAGCGTCCAAATGGATGGGTAAACTCAGCAGTTCGAGAAGGAGAATGGAAGCTTATGGCTGATGAAAAACGCGAGAGGGTGGAGCTTTATAATATTGAAAATGATCGCGCTGAATCCAAAGATAGGGCTGCTTCTAATCCAGAAAAAGTAAAAGAGCTCTTAGCAATGTGGGATCAATGGAAGGCTGGTTTGCCTGAGTAGTGCGGATTGACGATTCATGGAGGAAGGCTGGGGCTTCTCTCACTGTAGAATATCAGAAATAAGCGCAGGACCAGCCACTGCCTTGGTTAGAAATCCACAAATAGTAATATGAAAACTCGAAAACTCTTTGCCTTAAGTGCGCTACTTTTTAGCATGCTACTGATAAGCACTGGCTATGCCCAAGAATTGACTTTTACGGAGGCTCCAGAAAATTACCGTCTGTATGCGAGAAACCAGAATGACAGTGCAGCTGTGCGCTTCACAGGGAAGGTAAAAAAAGGGGAGATGGTGAGGAGCCTTGTTCTAAAAGTATATAAAGACGATGTGCTCTACGATCAGCAGGTGGTAAACCTTGAAGATCAGGCATTTTCTCTTTCTTCACAAATTCATGCTGGCTTACATCAATTTCGATTTGAACTATTCACCCTACAGGATGAGAAGGAATCCTTGAACCTGGTAGCCGACCAAGTGGTCTGTGGCGATGCTTATATCATTACCGGCCAGTCAAATTCCCACCCCAGCAGCACCTTGTCCACCTATAGCAGTCCCTTTGCTAGGAGTTTTGGAGTCAAAACTGGATATGAGACGTATAATGAGGAAGACAAGGCAGTGCGCTGGGGGAGTGCCACCGGGAATTGTCCCGGACTGGAAAATGAAGTTGGGGGATGGTTCATCAAAAATCCATATGGAGTAGGAGTATGGGGAATGGACTTGGCGAGACTAATCATAGAAAAACATCAAATCCCCGTATGCATCATCAATGGTGGTAGCGGCTCTTCTTCTATAGAGCAAAATATGCTTTACCCGGAACAGCCCTCCCTGGAGACCAGTTTTGGACGGCTTGCTTATAGAGTAAATCAGGCAGGGCTGAAAGATCAGGTCAAGGCTATATTTTGGCATCAGGGCGAGTCAAATTCCAATACTGAAGAAGGATATCAATCCTATTCTGCCAATTTCAATATCCTTAAAAAAGACTGGGAGCGAGTATATACAGGACTCAAAAAAATCTATTTGTTCCAATTACATCCTGGATGTGGGAGACAAAGGGAGGGATATTATAATGAGCTTCGAGAGATCCAATCTCAACTGGCCGACTCCTACGAGAAGGTTGAGATCATGTCCACGATGGGAGTTTCTGGACACGATGGTTGTCACTTTTCTTATCAGGGCTATTTGGAATTTGCTAAACGAATCTTCCCTTTGGTTTCTCGGGATTTTTATGGTATACAAGCTACGACCGTAATCACTCCACCCAAACTGCTTAGCGCTAATTATGTGAGTACGAATGAGGTAGAACTCACATTTGATCAAGCTATTAGGATCGAAGAAAAAAGAGAAGTTCATGAAGAAACATACTTTCTGAAGGATCAATTTTTCTTCAAAAATGAAATGGACAGCGCTTTCATCCCGGCAAAGGTTAGCAGTATTAAAGCTCAGCAAAACAAGCTCATAATTACCTTGGAACAAGCAACCACATTTTCATTGGTTACCTATTTGCCAGGCAAACTTTATGAAGGAACAGAGGTGATATATAATGGACCATGGCTGACAGGAAGTGATAATGATATTGGAGCGCTTAGTTTTCATCAGCGCCGGATTTACCCATTAAAAGCTTGGCAATAATGAAAAATACACTGATCTTATTAGGGATTTTTACCCTTGCTATTGGAGGATATGCACAGTCTAAGAAGGATGTTCAACCCGATAAGCGGCCAAATATTATATACCTCATGGCTGATGACCAAAGTACTTATTCGGTAGGTATATATGGAAATAAAGAGGTTATGACTCCCAATATGGATAAGCTGGGGATGGATGGGCTTATTTTTGACCGGCATTATAATACCACTGCAATCTGTATGGCAAGTAGAGCAACTGTCCTCACCGGAATGTATGAATACAAGACAGGGACAAATTTTTTCCATGGAGATATGCATCCGGAAGTATGGGAAAAATCTTATCCGGTTCTATTAAGAGAAGCGGGCTATCTCACGGCTTTTGCTGGGAAATTTGGGATAAAAGTGGATAGCAAGGGGATTTGTGAGGAGGATTTTGATATTTGGGGAGGAGCACCAGGCCAAAGCAGTTATACTACATTGGAAAATGAATCCATGGCCGGCTATGCTGAGAAATACCCACATTCCACACTTTCCTATGGAGCCTTTGGACAGGATGTAATCAGAGCAGCTGCGAAACAAAACAAGCCCTTTAGCCTTTCTATTAGCTTTAAAGCTCCTCATAAGCCGGCAGATCCTGATCCTATGTTTGATGCGATCTATCAGGATAAGGTTTTTACAAAACCTGGGAATTTTGGGAGGGAATATGCAAAGTATCTTTCCGAACAGAGCAAGGGAGGAAGGCAGTATCCACGCTTTACCGAATGGCATTACGACACAGATTATGACAGAGAGATGCGTAAGTATCACCAGCAGGTCTATGCAATAGATGTGGCTATAGGAATGATCAGGGAAGAACTTGAACGTCAGGGAATGGATAAAAATACAGTCATTATCTATACCAGTGACAATGGCTATATCAGTGGTTCCCATGGGTATGCATCAAAGGTGCTACCGATGGAGGAATCTTCCCGAGTCCCCTTGATGATTTATGACCCGCGCAGCAAATCAGCTGGAAAGAAGTTCAGAAGCCAATCGCTTACTGGTAATATAGATTTTGCTCCTACCATTTTGGACCTGGCAGGATTGCCTGTGCCCAAAAACATGGACGGGGCCAGTTTGGTGCCACTTATAGAGAACCCAAAGAAAGAAGTACACGACCAAATGGCATTTATGAATGTATTCGGACCTATAATGACGCACAGTCTAACTTGCCTGACAAGTCAGTGGAAATATACCTATTGGTGGTATAAAGATGAGAAAATGGATCCTGTGGAAGAATTGTTTGATGTTAAGAATGATCCCTTAGAACTGAAAAACTATGCGAGCGATCCTCAGTTTAAATCAGAACTTGAGATGATGCGGAAAAAGTATGCTAAGGAGGTGGAGCAATGGAAAAAAGAAAGCGTTTCCTACAATGATTACACCCGGTATGGAGTGCTTTTTGACAGATCTGTGCCCTGGGAGGCAAAGGAAAAACTTCTGGAAAAGTAGTAAGCACTATTATGCCTTGGCACTTATCATTTTCAGTGATTATGTCTTTGGGTTTTGAAATTAATCCTGGACTAAAGAAGGTATTTTTTACAACTGTGAGCTTTCTATTCTCCTAGGAATAAGATTATATCTGAATAATAAATGAAGATAATAGATTCAATCATGATAAATGATGTATATCGGTGCATTCATTTTAAGCCAATTAAATCTATAACCTGTTAGGATTTTTAATTATTTAGAGGAATTAATAATACTTAATAGATTTTTTATTCATAATAGATTGATTATTAGTGCTTAAGAATTTTGCTAAAATCGACTGTGCACAGGTGTGTCTTATAAAAACCTACCTATAAGCACAGTAGGTTAATTTAAAAATTATATCTTTTGCGGAAGATAGATAAAGTCTTTTGACTAAATCCATTAATAATTAACCCAAAACTATACCTTATGAAAAATTACTTTACCCTGCTTACGTTTTTCATGCTTTTTACAGTCTTTAGCCTCCAGGCCCAAGACAAAGTAATTAGCGGAAAAATAATTGATACGTCCGGTAATACCTTGCCTGGCGTGACCATAATCCAAAAGGGCACTGCCAATGGCATTGCCTCAGATATGGATGGGAAATATTCCATATCAGTTCCTGAGGGAGCTACTCTGGTATTTTCATTCATCGGTTATTCTTCGATTGAAAAAACTGTAGGTGCTAGCAACATCTTAGATGTCACCCTGCAGATGGATGAAGAAGAACTCGAAGAAGTAGTAGTAATTGGATACGGAAGCCAAAAGAAGAGCGATCTGACTGGAGCTGTAGGTTCTGCATCAGGAAAAGAGCTTCAAGAGCGACCCACCTCCTCATTACCTCAAGCGCTTTCCGGGAAGATCGCCGGTGCAAATGTCTCTCAAAATTCAGGAAAACCAGGAGGGAAAACCCAGATCAGGATTCGAGGAAATACCTCTGTGAGTCTTGATAATAGTCCTCTGTACGTAGTAGATGGAGTAATTCTAGTCTCCACTTCTTTAAGCGATAACTCTAGCCCCATTGATTATATCAATTCGAATGATATTCAATCTGTAGAGGTCCTCAAGGACGCTTCTGCAACTGCCATTTATGGGTCAAGAGGTGCCAATGGCGTAGTATTGGTCACCACCAAAAGAGGCAGTACCTCTGGCGTGAAAATAGGCTATGACACCTATTACGGAGTAGGTAAAATAGCCAAAAAAGTGGGAGTCCTTAATTCAGAGGAGTTTTTAATGATTGAAGATGTAGCTTATCAAAATGCAGAGAAATACGATGCTGTAGGATGGGCTAACGGGAAATATACAGATCCGACCTTAAAAAGAACCGATCCCTTATTATTTGATGCAAATGGCAATCCCTTATATGACACAGATTGGCAGGATCAGGTAACTCAAAATGCCTTTTCCCAAAATCACCAATTGTCTTTCACCGGCGGCACCGAGGCGGGTAGTTTTGGAGCCTTTCTAGGATATACAGGTGAGGAAGGAATTATGAAAGAATCCTCGCTCAATCGCTATTCTTCGAGAATTGTTTTTGATACAAGTTATAAAAAGTGGTTTAAAGTAGGAGGGGGACTTGGATATAACCAGCAGAATGAAAGGCTGATCCATGATTCTTGGGTCGGTAGAAATATGATTGAGGCTATTCCTATCATCCCGGTGAAGTATGCAGATGGTACATGGGCCAGTAACTTAGATTACCCGGGAATGGAAGGCGGGCCAAATCCAGTTCAGGTGGGAGAAGAATATCAGAAATACCTGAAGACTAATACGGTCTTGGGAAATGTCTTCGTCAATTTCACTTTAGCTGATGGATTAGAAATGAGATCATCTGTAGGTGTCAATTATATTCATCAAAAGACACAGGAATATGCAGGAAGAAATCTTAATTTCATTGGTACACCCACAAATGGCTATGCGCAAATTTTCACCAATGAATTCTTTTCATGGCAATTTGAGAATTACCTGACTTATAATAAGATTTTCGGCGATATCCACTCTTTTACAGGTTTGCTGGGTATATCCTGGCAGCAGACGGATAGGTCAAATTATAATGTCCGTGTAAACGATTTTTCGGATGATTTTTTCAGTTTTAATAATTTAGCGGCGGGAGCTGTACCTGTACCACCCACTTCCAATGCATCTGTTGAGGGCATTAATTCCTATTTTGGAAGGATTAATTATGGCCTAAAAAACAAATATTTATTGACAGTTACTGGTAGAGTTGATGGTTCTTCCAAGTTCGGAGAGAACAACAGGTATGCGTTTTTCCCTTCGGCTGCCTTAGCATGGAGAGTTTCCGATGAGGATTTTCTATCCACATCCTCCCTAATCTCCAATCTTAAATTACGTTCAAGTTATGGTGAAACCGGCAACTCCGGAATACCCGCATATGGTGCATTAGCAGGCTTAAGTAGTGCGTATTCCTATGTGTACGGAGGCTCCGTAGTTAAGGGAATAGGCAAAGGTTCACTGGCTAACCCTGAGCTGAAATGGGAGAGAACCAAGCAAATAGATGCGGGAGTGGAGCTTGGTTTTTTTAATCAAAGAATATCCCTGGAAGCCGATATCTATATGAAAGTAACCACTGATATGCTATTAAATGCGCCCGTGCCCTTGAGTAGTGGATATGCCACCGTATTCAGAAATATTGGTAGCATGGAAAATAAAGGGATAGAACTATCCATAAACACGGTTAATATAGAGAAAGGCGATTTCAATTGGGAAACAATGTTTAATATCTCCATGAATAAAAATGAGGTAACGGCATTATCAGGCGGCAGTGATATTTTCTCTGGCAATACCATTATCCGCGTAGGCGAGCCGGTAGGGTCATTTTGGGGATGGCAACACCTTGGTACCTGGGGAAGTGATGAAGAAGACGAAGCAGCCGTTTATAATTGGCTGCCGGGTGATATCAAGCTAAACGATATTAATAATGACGGTTCCATCAATGATGCCGACAAGGCCATCATCGGAAATGGGATGCCTAAGGGATACGGAAGTTTTATCAATACCATCAACTATAAAAATTTCGAGTTTTCCCTGGATTTACAATTTACCTATGGAAATGATATCATGTATCTGACCACCCGTCCGCAAGAAAACCGCCAGGGAATTGCCAATAGCCTTAGAACAGTATTGGATGCCTGGACGCCTGACCATCAGGATACCGAGATAGCGCAGTGGAGACCTGTCTCAGCAGGATATGACAATAGGGATACAGATCATATGATCCAGGATGGCTCATTCATCAGAGGCAGGAATATGCTGTTGGCGTATAATTTCGCTCCTGATCTATTGGAAAAGATCCACTTGCAGCGATTACGAGTATATACGTCATTGCAGAATTTCTTTTTGATAACGAAATACCAGGGGTATGATCCGGAAGCTCAAACTTCTAACACGCCATTTGGACAAGGAGAAGTGAATTTTAATCAATACCCAAGGCCAAAAGTATTTATGGTCGGATTGAATGTTTCGTTCTAAGTTAAAATAAGATACAAATGAAGACTCATATAAAAAATAAGATACAAGTCATCCTTACAGGAAGCCTGTTATTCCTTGCTGCCAGTTGTTCTGATTTCCTGGGAGAAGTGGATCCTTCGAATATCACCGCAGATAGTTATTATAAGACGGCAGAACAGGCTCAAGCCGCTATTAATGCCGTCTATTCCAATTTGAAGGACATAAGAGGTGGAGCATACGGGGGAGGGCCCTGGTTGATGGCAGAGTTTGCTACTGGCCTGGCTGATTCAGATTTGGGCCAGGCTGACAATAGTAATATCATTAGAAATTTGAATAATAACTCTGACAACGAATATGGTTTGGCTCACTGGAAATCGAATTATGAAGGTATCGCCAATGCAAACTTAGCGATTACTAAAATCCCGGGAATACAGATGAATGAAGAACTCAAGAAAAGGCATTTAGGAGAAGCTAAATTCCTGCGAGCTCATTATTATTACCAGCTGGTAAGGTTGTTTGGAAAGGTACCCCTAATCCTGGAGCCAATCGATTTAGCCTCTGAAGATCTTTACCCTTCACAGGCATCAGAAGATCAGATCTATGCGCAGATTGTAAGCGATTTGATGGATGCGGAGGGGGCTGGCCTGCCAGTAAAGGATCCTGATGGTAAAGTAACTTTAGGTGCTGTAAAAACCCTTTTGTCGAGCGTTTATCTCACCATGGCTGGATATCCATTGGAAAAAGGGGCAACACACTATAAATTGGCTGCAGATAAGGCCAAGGAGGTCATCGACAATGCCGCAACATATGGATATAGTTTGTTTCCAAGCTATGATGATCTTCATAATCCGGCAAAGAAGAATATAGGTGAAAACATATTTATGGTGCAGTATAAAACCCTTACCGCGCCATCAAATTGGCAGCCACTCATCATACCTTATAATATGAACATCTCGGCCTATTCAGCCCAGACCGGAGCTATTTACGCTAATCTTGACTTCATCAAATCGTATGAAGCAGGCGATAAAAGGGTAGAAGAAAAAGCATTTTATTATACCGAATATACCTTGAAAACCGACAGAACCAAAACAGTTAATTTAGGAGGTTATTTTCTGTATAAGCATTTTGATATTCAGGCCAATCTCCTCTCTGCAAGTGCCGATCTCAACTGGTCTCTATATCGGTATGCTGAGCTATTATTAATATATTCTGAAGCATCAAATGAAGTATCAGGACCGACGGCCCTGGGGTATGAGGGATTGAATGCAATTAGAAGCAGAGCGGGATTAACCGCCCATGCAGGGCTTTCTCAAAATGAATTTCGGGAAGCAGTGTGGAGAGAAAAGTGGCATGAGCTAAGTTACGAATCGGTAACTTGGTTTGATATGGTTAGGGTAAGAAAAGGGTACAATGTAAGCGATGGCACATTTGATGAATTTGTAGGACATCAGTTTGCATATGGTCCTATATTGACGGCACGAGAATTATTATTCCCTATTCCTACTAGTGAGGTTCGGAATAATACAAATCTGGTTCAGAATCCAGGGTATTAAGAATCAAGACCAATTTTAAGCCCTGAAAAAGTAGTACCTCCATATAGGCTAAGAAAGGCTGAAGAATAAAATTTTAGTTTAGGTTTATAATTTGAAAGGTAGTCGAATGCTGCTAAACCCAGCAGCGCTCGACTACCTTTTTGAATTATAGCTTAATATAGCTATCAGGTTTGGCCCAAAACCTAAGGGGAAGGAGTCCATCGTTTACGTTGATAGGGTCTCAATAATTCCGGCCATCAGTGCTTCAAAAATCCGGGAGATTCCAAAGTACAAAGGCGATCAGCGCTCAGTCAGATTATTCGCGTAGAAGTAACCGTCAAATAGGAAGGCATTTACTCTAAAATATTAAAAGTAATAAAATCTTAATGACTAGTAAGGGAAAGAGATGAGGCTTGGAAAGAATTGATGCTTTATCGATACAGAAAGTACAGCTATTTGTTAGTCAGTAGGTTCGGGTTGTATCGGTGCAAATTCGGTACAAAAAATCCTTTCAGCTTCATTTTATGAGATTATTTAAATATTAAATTGAATTATTAGAAGTATGGTTTTTAACTTCAATTTCAGAAAGTGGGTAGTGTGTTTTTTCGTATTCGGATATTAGATTGACCAAGTGCCCAGCTTCTTTTCCTTCAGTGCTTTCAGGATCTGCATCGAATATTGGGCTTAACTTTTTCAAAGCAGCTTCATATTCATGGTCATTTGTGATTGAGTCATAGTTCATGAGTCCAATATCGTAAGTCGATTTTTATTTCTTCTTAATAATTGTCTCACAAGACTTTTTCTTACCTCTTTCAAATTTTTTCAAGTTTGGACTGTTTCTGTTGAATTCTTTGACGGCAAGAGCCATGTCATATTTATTTTGCATTCTAGTCCATATATCTGCACTCCCGCCAAAAACGGTCTGAATTCGAAGCGCAATATTTGGTGAAATCCCACTCTTTTCATTTACAATTTTTGAAACAGTTAACCTCGAAACTTGTAAGAGATCAGCAACCTCTCCAAGTTTAAGCTTATTAGGTTTTACTACTTCCTCAAAGAAAATTCTTCCTGGGTGAATGTAAGTTTCTACGTGTCTTTCCATTTCAATTGAATTTTTAATGATAATCTTCTAAGTCTAAATCGTATGCAGATGCAGTATGATTGTCATAGTTAAATGTAATACGCCAATTGCCTGAAATTTCAAGGGACCAGTCGCCTTTTCTATTTCCTTTTAGTGGGTGCGGTTTCAAATCGGGGAAGGGGTATAGATCATCAGGCGCTTTTTCAATACTATCTATGATATCCATTACCATTTCAATTTTCCGAATCATAGTAGATGGAAGTTTGCTTCTGTCACCCTTTATCCAATAGTTTTTTAAGGCTTTATGCTTGATACTCTTTATCATCAGATTTTGTATAGTGTAAATATACAGTATTCATTACTCAAATTCAAATATGCTTCGAAAAACAAATTTTTGTCGCAATGCTTCAGTATCATATTTATTAGATTCAAAAGAATTAGGTTATTCCTATGAAAAATAGGTGAAAAGATACAGTTCTTACTAAAAACGGGTAGAAACCCTCATCAAAAAAACTCTTACGAACGAGGTTCAAGTTTAAAATGGTCTGCTGAAGATTCTGATTTCAATACTCTTTAAACTTTGAGACTGAGACTGTTCAATTAAGTGTGTCTGCTAATTTTCAAAGTTGACACCCAAATCTCGCTTATCTTAGTTATTAATTTACTTGAAGTTTCTATTCCCAAATATCAAACTATATTCTTTCTCAATCTCTAAGACCTCGTTAGAGGAGAGGTCTTTAAACTCTTTAGTTTTTGCCCGACTTGAAAGTTTTCCGTTGTTCTGCTCCAAAAACCTTAATAAGAGCGCAACCATATCGTCGGGCATTTCGAAAGTCTCGTCGACAAAATTTTTAAACTCCTCAAATTTTGTCAGATAGTCAACCTCCTCAGGCAAGATGTTTTCGATGGTATCTTTCACACATTTATATAAAAACTCCACCTGTCTTGTTGCGTCAAAGTAACGGTAATAGTCTATGGTTTCATTAAGTACTTCTAGATTATGATCTTTGGTTTCTTTCCACTCGATCAAATCCAATAGTGGAATAGAGTAGGATTCCAACACTGATCGATAATCTGATATGCTATCAAGAATAGCTGCAGAAATTGGAAAAATAAGACCTTGTTTAGAAAATTGTTTCTTTGCCAATACATGATGGATCAAGTATCGGTGGATACGACCATTTCCATCGACAAATGGGTGAATAAATACAAATCCAAAAGCTATTACTGCAGCTGCCATAATAGGGTCGGTATCATCCAATAGTAAAAGGCGGTTTGATTCCATGAGTCCAGTCATCAAAGATTCAATGTCTTGAGGCTTTGCAGAAATGTGATCGGGTAGTGGAGAGAATGTATCCTTATCTCGTTCTCCCACAAATCCACCTTTTTTACGGTAGCCCATCTCAATAAACCGTGTATTCTCGATGACTAGTTGCTGTAATCGGCAAAGCTCTTCATGACTAAGGTCTTTTACTCCCGCCTGACCAATCGCCTGACTCCATCGTGCTGCCCTTTTACTTTTAGGGCTTTCACCTTCAATCGTGAAAGATGCCTTGGAATCCTTTAACAAAAGAAAGGCAGCAGCTCTTTGTAAGATACTCTTCCGGATTCCTTTTAAATACTGATCGTTTAATCTAACAAAATCCTGAGAGGCGTACTCTTTGATTTTTTTGGTTTTACGCACCAAAGGACAAAAGTTGATTGTACCAGGCAGGTTATTGACAATACGATGTCTGGGTGACTTTTCTCCTTTTGACAAAGTGAATTGTAGCTTATTATCAAGAAGGGTCACATAGTTTTTAATGATTAAGTCAGGTATAGGGAGCTTTTTTTCCATTAACCATTCATATAGAAACCAAATTCTGCGGGAATATTGCCCGGTTACCTCAATGGAAAGTAGCTCGAGAATTTCTCTTTCACTTAGTTTTTCAAATAGTTTTTTGAGTACCAACAAATTGATTCCTTCATATTTTAAAGCAAATACGAGATGGTGGTAGCAGCTTTCCTCTGGTTGGTATCGGGGAGTGAAAACCATCCAGGCTTCAGTTTGATAAGTTTTATGTTTTATGTTTATCAGTGCGATCACTTCAGGAATCGGAGTCTCCAATCCATAGTGTTCAATGATAGCTGGATAGCCGACGATATATCCACTTTCAGGGAGATTTCGGCCATGAAATGTGGGTGTATTAATTGAAAAGGAGGTATTATGATTCATTCTTCATGAAAAACAGGTTATTCAAAAATACTAGAAAAACAGGTTATTCACATGAAAAATGGGTAAAAAGAAATACTTTTTATGAAAAACAGGTAAATTTTATTGTTGAAAAAATTTTTATGAACCAGATTCAAATTATAACTGCCTTCAAGTTTGTTTGAGCGCGTCTTTTGGCTTCTGCTAAAATTTCAGCCACGGATTTGTTGGATAGTCCGCTTTCCTCACCTTTGATCAATTCATCTTTGAGTAAGATTTTCTCTTCAAAGTCAGCAACTAAATCCGAAAGCCTATTCAGCTCCTCAAATCCTTCTAATTCTGAATTCTCTATGTTCTCAGGCTTTACAAGCAATTCTTCTATTCTCGAAAGAGTTGCTTCATATTCTTTTTCAGTACTTATCATGACTCAGATATTTCCTAAGAATGAATTGATTTGCTCTACATACCACGTACCAAAACCTATGTTTTCGGCATCAAGCTGAAAACCTGATAGGTGATCACCTTCATATTCTACGACTTTACAATTTTGCCCAAGTGTTTCTTGAAGTTTTAGAGCATCTTGGTTCGTAGTGATTTTATCGTTGGAAGCTGTCAAAATTAAAACTGGAAGTTTAATGGATTGAATTGCTTTTTCGTAAACACTGGATTTTTCGGGAAGCAGTAACTCTTTGTCAAGCGCTATATACCGATCTATTATGGTTGAAGTGTCTGTCACGAAACCTTCTCCGATAATAAAATCAATTTTTCCTTTTATAGCTGGGTAGGCACGGGAAGCTATTGTAGTCCCCATCGACATTCCCCAAATGCCAATTTGTTTATCCTTGAATTTCTTTGAAATGTTATCGACTACAGCTTCAAGGTCTAACGCAAACTCAGTGTAGTAGAGATATTCACGTTGAATTTCAAAATCGTCACTTTTGCCAAATCCCCTATAATCAAACGTAACTACTGTATAACCTTCATTGGCTAGAATTGCGGCATAGTATACAAAATATGACATATTACCGGCATCGGGATAGGCTAGAATAATGACGGTGTCTTTTTTGTTTTCACTGTTCGCCTCATAGATCCAAGTGTTCAATTTGTAATTATCCTTAGTCGTAATTTTTAACTGTTCGTAGTTCCACGACACTGAATCCGGGGTCATTAAGTATTCCCGATCTGGATTTATAGCAATGACATTATTGAATGCTAATAAGAAAATTACTGAAATTAGGACTAGCGCTGTTTTTTTCATGTATCCATTCAGTTAAGTTTGCGATTTCTCTTTTAAGAACACACTTTTAACTGGTTGTCGCAAATTTTGCGATAACCAGTTATTTGATCAATCACCTTGACAATCGTCTTACAATTTTTCTTTTTCCCTCAAGTTGAACTATCCGGAAATTCAGGATAGTTGAATCCTTCGAAACTTTACCTCAATTCGAGTCTAGCCATCACTTCCTTGATATATTTCGATTTGGTTTTCCATTGGTGGGTACTCTTTTTCAGATTTAAAAATGACTCTCTTTTCTATCTAGATCCAAAAGTTACAATTATTAGCCTTTGACTGATTAGTGAAAAGTTAAAATTTGAAAGTTTCTGAAATCTAAAAGTGTTGAACTACCGAGAAATATTCGGTGGTTGAAAAATAGTTGAATTTAGGTCAAGTGAATGGGGGGGGGGGCGTAATACTCTTTTTATCAACTTGTTCCGAATTGGAACAGGTTGGGTCAGATTAGTATTCTTATGTTTGATGAACTATTGCATTTTTTGCAACACTTGCCATTTCAATTCATTCAATAAATTAATTGTAGTTCTCCTTTAATAAACTAGCCACCTCCTTTTCCAGTTTTCGAAAACGCGAAGGGGATGCACCAGTGAGCCAAAAAATAGGTAGAATTACAATAGCTAATTCCGTCATTGCTAATCCCGACAGTAAACCGCCTCCATAAGAGGGGGGAGATGCAAGTATCGAAATCTCATTCTCTCTAACCGTAAGTTGAACCCCTAGAAAAGTGGGTTTTTGTACAATAATACTTTTATCACCTAGTCCAAATAACTTTGACTTATAATTGCTAGGCAATTCACTTTGTAGAAAACTTAAAAGCTCAGTATTAGTAGGAGCATTTGTTACTTTGATTGTCATAGTTACAAATCGGTTGAGAGATCAAGTTGAATTTACGATGGTTCATGCTAAGATGTTGGCTTCAATCACATTCATCACCCATAAATAATTCGATTTTTGAAGATCTACTGTGTTTTACTACAAGTGGTATGTCGGAATTCCCGACCCACCATCATCTTTTTTATTTAACCAACTTACTATCTTTTTCACTAATGGGTGTCAGAACATGGCCAAACATGCTCAATACCTGATTTATCTTTGATAGGTTTAGATTTTCTTTTCCTTGCTCGATCTTTCTGACCACAGTAAGTGCTACTCCAGCTTTGTCCGAAAATTCTTCTTGAGTTAAGCCTAGTTGCTTCCTTCTTGCTTTTACAAATTCAGATATATGATTCATATTGTATGCATTTACATATAAATATATGAAAATAAGCTTACTTATATGCTTTTACGTATAAAATGTGTGATTAATAGGCTTTTTTCATACTTACTACTCAATTGAAATTGGAAATGATTTTTTTCAAATATTGTGGAAGAATCGAAATGTGAGCTATAGAAAGTTATTCTATACCTCATATTTTTTGTATTATTGAGCTATAGAAATAATTTAATACCTCATGAAATGCTTTTGAGAAAGTCTACACGCACTGGAAGATGATTTTTCAAGGCATTCTCCCGATGAATAATCGGGACAGGCTATATATCCTTTAAAAAAAGAATATAATTATATGAAATGGATTTGGGAGAAACCAGATTGGCCAAATTTCACATTTGACGCATCGGCATTCATACATTTTGAACGCGAATTTCATCGGAATACGGGTTTGATTTTAGGTGCACTTAGTTCTGTCTCTTTAGAAGATGCAGATGAACTAAGAGTGACACTTTTGAGTAATGAAGCGCTGGATACATCAAAAATTGAAGGGGAAATACTGGACAGAGATTCTGTTCAGTCATCCATCCGGGGTCAGCTAGGATTGCAGATTGATGGAAGGAGGTCAGGCCCCAAAGAAACAGGTGCTTCCCGAATGATGGTGGATCTTTATAAAAGTTACGATGAACCTCTTAATAAGGAGCGTCTTTTCAGCTGGCATCAGATGATTTTGAACGGAAGGATTGATTTAGAAATTGTAGGAGGCTATCGAGTTCATGAGGATCCGATGCAGATTGTATCTGGAAGATTGGATTTGTCTCAAGTTTTCTATGAGGCTCCGCCTTCTCACCGGGTGCCAAAAGAAATGGAAAATTTTCTTCTATGGTTCAACAGATCTTTCAGCGAAGGAATGCCCACCCTGGTTCATGCTGGATTGGCACATTTGTTTATTGAATTGATCCACCCTTTTGAGGACGGAAATGGGAGAATTGGTCGTGCTATTGCGGAAAAAGCTCTGGCGATGGGAGCCAAACACCCCTTGATTACTTCACTGTCCAGTACAATCGAGGGGAATAAAAAGGCGTATTATAAGGCCTTGGAGCGTGCAAATGGCTCGTTGGAGGTAACGGACTGGTTAGTATATTTTTCTGAAGAAGTATTGAAAGCCCAAGCCCATGTGCAAAAACTGATTTTATTTATCGTGGAAAAGTCTCGATATTTCGAGGAATTCCGGGATAGGCTGAATGAGCGTCAGTCAAAGGTAGCACTACGATTATTTCAAGAAGGACCAGAGGGTTTCAAAGGGGGGGTGAGTGCCCAGAACTACATTCGAATTAGCAAAACTTCTGCCGCTACTGCAACCAGAGATCTAGCGGAAATGGTAGCCATTGGAGCCTTAAAAAAGACTGGAAAACTGAGGCATACGCGCTACTATCTCCCGATGGGGTAAACCTCAGATTGATTTTTTCATAATCTGTTTAGGTCAAAAAATGCATGGGTTTATCTAAAACAGCAATATGCATATTTTGCATATTACTGTTTGGGCTAGCTCACCTTCATTAATTTTTTGCTAATGTGACTTGATATAACTGATTAATCTTAATAAACGAGTTTAACAAATAGCTCTTGGTACAGCCAAAAAGCTTAATCCATATTTTTATTCTCCACAACCCAACCTTCTGATTTCCCCAATGCAGGAGAATCTCCGGTGAAAAGCTTTCCTGCTTCCTCATCTCCTTTAAGCTGCCACTGATACCAGTTCAGAGCTACTCGGGCAAATTCTCCACCATATGGCTGTGCATAGGTGCCACCATGTCCGACATCCAGATTCCCCACAAATACAGGAATATGATTGATACGGCTGAAATCGTCCATTCCATTTCCATAAGCAATGTCAGATTCTCCACCCAGCAAGTAGAGGGTAGGAACTTTGATTCTTTGCAATTGTTCCTTGGTGACCTGTGGCAAGCCAGACATTCCACCTCCAGGATTCCCCAATACCCCGCTATTGAATACGCCAACAGTGCTTATTCTAGGATCATCGGCAACTTCAATAGTCTGCAGGCCTCCGCAGGACATACCGCTCACTGCAATATGCTTGGTGTCGATCTTTTGATAATAGGGGCTATTGGGATCATTATTTTGTGCAATGGCCCAATCTATGGCATCCAATAGTTTCTGCGACTTGGAACGAACATCGGTCTGCTTGGGCATGGTACCGATCGCGACGACCAGAAAACCATGGGAAGCTATTTCATTCAGGAAATTGACATGCTCCCAAGGAGAATCGTAGCAGGCTCCATTTCCCCAAGCGATCAAAGGAAGCTTGTCTGTTCCGCCAAATGCCTCGATGTTCTGGGGTCTAAATAACGTATGTGTGGGCAAACTGCTTTCTGAAGTCATTATGGCAGGATATTGACCTGTACCTCCATTTTCAATGATTTCGCTTACAGTATGTTCCTGAAAAGTAAGATGTTCTGAAAAGAAAGGCAAGGCTTTGGTTTCTATGCGTTCTGCAATGCGGTTGAGATGGTCACCTTCGTAGCTTTCATAAAGGTGCTCGATTTGGTAAGATTCCAATACCTCATGCAGCTTTTTGGTGGCCGCGCTGATACTTCTATCTTCTGTGCCGGCATCCATGCCTATGGCTTTTAGCCTTTTCAAGTTTGGGATATATTGATCAATAATGGTGAGTGTTCGGTTGGCGGTAATCTTATTGATAATTTCCTGACTGGGCGATCCGTCCTTTGCGGGTAAGTCCAGATAGAAGGGAGGATTTTGTGGGTTTGGGGCAAAAGCAGCAGAAGTAGCGAGGGCAGCTATCTCGCCAAACGATGCATTGTCAAGTTGATCAGGAGTCATGTTTTCCAACTTTGAGATCATCTCAGGATTGGTAGATGCTCCGCCGTCCATACAGCAGGGGCTCAGGGCATAGATGGCAGAATATACTTGCGGGTATTTCATCCCTAGCCGAAGTGTACCATAGCCGCCCATAGAATGTCCGGCAAGTCCTCTACTATTCTTATTGGCAAGGGTTCTGTACTTGGAATCTATGTAACTCACTAGCTCTTGGGTGACAAAAGTTTCCCAATCGCCAATGGTGGCCGAACTTGCATACATGCTCCCTTTGAACTTGTTATAAGCATTGGGCATCACCACAATCATCTCTTTGGAAGTTCCAGCGGAGAGTGACTGCTCGATCACTTTCTGAAGGTTGATCCAATGATCTTCCCATCCAAACCACTGGGAATCGGTGTCGGTAAATCCATGAAGCATGTAAAGAACAGGGAAGTTTCTCTCAGGATCAGTTTGATAAGTAGGAGGAAGATAGACGGTCACGTCTCGGTCTGCAGGATCACCAATCAGGTTTCCCTCCAGTGCGCGGCTATGTACTTTGACTCGTTCTTTGGTTCCTTGTTGTGCCTTGGTGACAGTGAATCCAAGGCATAGGAGTAGGGTTAATAGGAAAGTTTTTTTCATAGGTTAATGGGTTTAGGTTATATGTGAAAATAGGTCAAAATGAGTAGTTGTACAACTTCTCTTGGTAAGCTTAAGGAGCTATTGGCATGAAAGAATATCGAATAAGTCGGATTGAAAATACTACAATAGTTGGTTCGAGATTGAAAACTAAGTTTAGAGAGGAAAAAAGCATCCTTTATCTTGCTTGACGATTTCACCTAAGCTAGAATTATGAACAAAACGGTTCAATCCATTTCTAAATTATCATTCTCTGAATGGAAGAGCATTTTGATAAAAGTAAAAGAACGCATTGTCGAAAATAATGTAATAATTATTTCGGCTGGAGTGGGCTTTTTTGGTTTTTTAGCCATTTTTCCTGCTCTTATGGCACTCATTTCCATCTATGGGTTTGTGATGGACCCACAGCAAATTGAGGAACAGGTTTCCAAAATCAGTTCTATGATCCCGGAGCAGATGCATGAAATCCTTCAATACCGGGTGGATAATTTTATCAAACCCGAAGGAGAATCCCTAGGCTGGGGCACTTTTTTAGGAATTCTGCTGGGTATTTGGATAGGCAATCTTGCGACAAAATTCTTGTTTAGGGGAATAAATATTTCCTATGAGACCGACAGTCAAAGAGGGATCATAAAAAACAATGGACTTACATTATTATTCACTTTTGGTGCTATCATCCTAATCATTCTAAGTGCCGCCTTGATTGTGTTTTGACCAACTGAAAGACCTGCATGTCCTAGAGGATTCAAGCCGGGATTTGCTGCACCATGCAAGTCTGATCTATGATATAGGCCAATTTGTGAATTTTAAGGATTTCCATAAGCATTCTAGGTATTTGATTTTGAAGGGAAGGCTGAGGGGCTTCAACAAGAGTGAACTAACAATACTAGCCAATCTGTCCAGATACCACAGAAAATCCGGTCCAAAAAAACGTCACAAAAAGTTCAAAAAGCTGGATAAGAATTTACGTACATTGGTCAAAGGACTTTCAGGGATTTTGAGGGTCGAAGTAGGATTGGATAAAACCAAAAATCAATGGATGGAAAACGTCTATTGCATCCCTTCGGAGGATAAGCTGACCATCAAGCTATTGTGGAAAGAGAGCCTGGATCTGGAGATCTGGGAAGCACAGGCGTTTTTCGGATACCTTGGGAGAATTTTTAGGCTTGGAAGTAGAAATTGTCAAAGGTTGAGTCAATTACCTGAACGGAAGGGAAGGGGGGTAACTCTACAATTAAATAATGGTTCTACCCTTAAGTTAGTGGAGAATAGTATTGGATATGGCCCAATATAGAACGGGAACTCTGTCAGGATAGAGCCTTGAGCTGTTTATCAGTACTTTACATGGTATAATCGGCACATGGCGTACTTAATTCTGGGAGATCTCCACTAAATTCGTGGTAGAACCTAAATAATAATAATAACTACATCCCTTATTATGGAACAAATTAACGGAATGATACTTCACGACAAGCCTGTTTCTGAAGCGACCTTAAAAAAACTTTTATTAATATTTGATCGGATATATTTTTTAGATCCTATTGAAAACGATTATTTTATCCCAGGCGAAGTCGCTAAATACAAGAACGGTAGAGATATGATTATTAATGCTCCACTTCTTCCTTTATAAAATAAAGATAAACACTTCGATTTAGAATGTGATTTAATAGACAAATTTGATTATGCAATTGATAAAGGTTATTTACGTATCATTGATTTAAGAGTTAGAAAATTTTACGAAAAAAATTGGTTGCCACTTCGTCTTTCTTACGAATTTGATACTGGAAATGCCGAAATTCTAAATGTTTTGACTCGTAGAATTCAGCGAAGAGAGATTATGGAACCATATAGTGGTTTGATTCGAGCAGGATGGATATCTATAGGCAATAGTGAACCAATGAATGTTCCAAAAGCTCCTCCTATGATTAAATTATTTGATGAAGAAGAAAATAAAAAATATCAATTAGATATTCAATTATATTCAACTGTTGCAAAAATAAATCGAGGGTTATCAGTATGCGCTGAGTTTGAATTAACCCCTATTTTTATAAATAAACATATTGCCAGCGCATTTAATGAAAAATTTAATTCAGCAAAAAATAATGACGAAATTAAATTAAATAATAGATTTAATTCCTTTAATGGTGTTGATTTAAGTAATATTCAATATCTATTATATTCTATTACTGATTCTATGATTCCTGATCATGTTATAAATGAAATTCCAATTAAACAACTCATGATTGCGAGGAATAACACATTTCATGAACTGTACAAATTGAGAAGTGAATTAATAAAAGACATATCTTTTTTAACATCTACAAATTTTAGTGATGAATTCTTAAACGAAGCCTCCAATTATATCAAAAAAAGTTTAGAACCCAAACTCTCAAAGTATAAGAATTCTTTTTGGGAAGTGTTTTATAAGTTTTTGTCAATTTCAAGTGGTACTGCATTGACTTCACTTTCTGGGTATTATTTAACTCATCAGGGATTATCCCCTGAAATGATAGCATATTTAACTGGTGGCTCAGCAGTTTTTGGAGGAATATCAAACGAGTTGGTATCTCTTGTTGGTAATAAAAAAAACAAAGAATTTAGAAATACATTTTCATACTTACTCAATTTCACCGAATAATTAATATCACAAATTGTTTTTGGGTGTTCGAGATTTGTAATTATGAACCTAGATTTAGTGATTTCTAATCGTAAGAAAACCACTATGACTGCGAGTAGAATGTTTGTCTAATAATATTTTTGCATTCCAACATCCATTCTAGGTTTAGAGTGTTTAATTTGATTAGGTGTAGATTGCTTGGCCAAGCGTTTGCAACTACACCTATATATCTAATAGAGTCCCGCAAAACAATCTGGAGGAATTCGGTTAATCGAAGTTTTAACTGTTGGATGAGAAAAGGAAATACAAATTCCTCAAAATATAAAAGCGTAGTTACAAACTACGCTTAGTCCTAATCAACATTCTACACCTAGAAGGGGTACCTACGCTTAGTCAAATCCTCAACGCCTAGCAGGGTACATCTTCTTTTTTCATAGCTTTAAATGTGTAAAGTTACCCCGAAAAATCATAGAATAACTTTTCTTCACTTACACACTTAATGGGATGCTACCATATCTTCTCTTTTTAGCTTTACAAATTCTATAGTAGGATCAGTGATTACATTATACACTCTGGCAATCAAATACATTTCTGCTCTTTCCATTAATTCAAGTTCTGCCCCTGATATATACAAAGCAATTTTATCCATATTTTTCCCAACTTTTGTAGCTTTACTATCTATATAAATTTCCTTGCCTGATTCTATAATTTTGAAATCATGATTTGCAGTAGTGTTCTCCGAAATATTTCGCCAGAAAACTTCTAATTGATTACCTATATTAAATCCTGTTTTAGTATCTGTTACAGTTAGACCGTATTTTCTTGAATAAATTTTTTTAAGCTCATCAAATACCGCTAGTTCTCCTTTTCTCCCAATTGTACGTAAAAATTCTTCATTCGATTGTGAAGTATCTCCGGTTGAAATATTTGGCGCAGGAATAAATGTTGGATTGAGCAATATTTCAGGAATAACATTAACAATATCTTCTCCAAATTTCTCCTTTAAATATTCAATGCCTCCTGAAAATGATTCTAACAGTAATACTGTAAGTATGCGTTCTGCGTAACGAATTTTTAAAAATGAGCCTAATGGTTCAACCAATCCATCTAAGATTCTTGGAGAGTACCAATTTCCTACATAATAAAAGTTATCTTCCTTTGCCCATGAACTCTTCTTCTGTCGGTCGTCTTCATTTCCATACGACAAGTAAATTTCTGTTGTCTCAAAAAATTGGATTTTGGATAGTTGATGTTGTATTCTTCCATACTCATTTTCCCATTCTTTTTTGTTTTTAGATTTTTCTACAGAAACCAATGCAATCAATGGTGATATATGCTTTAGTTTAATTTTTAAGTCGTTTATTTCAACTTTACTGCTTGAAATTGTAGGAATAACCTTGTCAATTATTTTAACCCCAAGCAATCCTAGCAAATCTAATGTCTCATTACTTTGGTTGTCTATAAATATTAAATTGGAAGCCTTAAATCCTTCAATGGTCACAACTGATAGCTCATTTGGGTAGTAAAAATCTTTTCCGTTTGCTGCTAATAATTTATTTGTCTTACTCCAATTCTGAATTTTTTCCTTCTCAGAATGATGCAAATCCATTTGTGCTATTTTCTCATAAATTAATCCAATACGCTGTCGATTATCAGTCACTTCATCATCAGAAGAATTTTCACTTCCTTTCCATATCTTTGAAAGAACTTCTAAATAATCTGCAAGACTTAAGATTTCCTTAAATTTTAAAACTTCTTTCCATTCTGGAGAAAGAGTTCCACTATAGTCTAATACATCCAAATAATCACCACCAATAGATCTGTTTTCTACTGTATTTATTAAAACGTCTGATGATCTTTTAACTGTTTTGTTAGATACTGGAAATATGGATTGATTTTCCAAAATCCATTTGAAGTAATTTGATGGGCAATCGCGACTATTTAACTCTTGCGAATTAACATGTCTTCTTACGAAGCCTGTGGATCCATTAACATAAAAATCTTTGTTAACTTCGAGGCTTTCAGGAGATATGTTTTCGAATATTCGTTCAAAAAATACTTTAGAAAAATTATAATCTGTTGCTAAATCGAAAAAGGGCAAACTTTTAATATCGATTGACTCAGGATAAAAATACCATGTTCCACTTGGTGCTGTATAAGAAACCTTCGAAGAAGCCTCCCTAATTTTTTCAAGCAAAACAAAATCAAACCTTTCTTTCCAGTTCCCGCTATGATCAAATTCAATTTTCTCGTTAATTACTTCAATGTCTTGTTTTATTCCGATTTTTATTAAAAAACTCCCCCAATCTCTTTTGTTGTTTGTATTGTCGACATATTCTTCAGAAATGAAAAAATCATTGTTATACAAATTTTCTATTTTAAAAGCTGGTTCGTAATAATCAGATAAGTAACAGGATGAAGCTTTCTTTAATGAGCCTTCTTGCGTTAATACTGGCAAATTAAATAAGCCTTTGTAATGACTGTCTTTAAGCAAGCCTTCTTGATATATTTTGAACAAAAATCTTCCAACATTTATAGCATTATCTTGGGTTACGAAAGTATCGCCTTGCCTAATAATAGTTTTTTCGATAAATATCAATGCGGAGGGTTCTACAATACCTAAATTATCTCGCAACCATTTTTTAATATTCGAATTATAATTTACCCTCGACATAGTATTTCCATGAACAATGTTCAATTCGTTCGAAAACTCCGATGAAAATTCATTTGCCGGGAAATAGATATCTTCGGGTGATTTAAGCTCCTCATTTTCGTCAAATATGAATGTCATTCTTCCTAACTTATCGTTCCAATTATTTTCAACAAGTTCTTCTTTATGATTTAAGGTTTGGTTGTACAGAAAAGAAATTAGATTGTAGTTTTCATCTAAATGATGTTCAGCGTTAAAAATTTCGGAAGCAAAGAAACCTTCTAAATCGTTAATATCAAGTGTTCTTATTCCTAACCTGCGTAATGTACTGTGTGGTTCAAGGGATGGGATTAGTGAAGAAATCGAAAAATCGCTATCATGTTTTTCATTGATATGATTAATAAGAACTTGAGGGGAAATAAACTCTGAAATTTTCGTTTGGTCAAAGATTGCTTCTTTTACTTTCAATAAATCCCCATTTATGTTTGGCATAAAAGCAATTGTTTTGAGAGCTATTTCAAAGCCTTCATTAAAACTATTTCCAAGCTTTGTACCATTATGTTTATGGGGTAAAACTGATAAAATTTGTGTGTTGTATTCACTATCTTTTTTGGCAAGATCGGCAATCAAAGAAAAATAGCTTATCGGAATTTGCTTGAAAAGCCAGTTATTCCAATAAATATCTTGGTGCAAATGCTGCCTTCCCGCATCAGTCAAAAAACTTGCATTTACGAGAAATGGTAAGTCAAAATTTATAGAAGTAGGCAAATAAGTAAAAATCAGTCTGCTCTCTTTTTCTACAGATTTTAACTTATTATTTTCTAATTGTATAGCAAAAGAAATTTCTGTTAATTGGGCTTCTTTAAGCTTTTTAGGAGATTTATCATCGCGATTAATTTCATTCTGGACATCTATTGGGATTTTAAACTGCTCGGTGTTGATAAGCCAATCACTCAACACAATGCCATTTCGTTTCAAAGAAGTGATTTTTTCGCTTAATTTCTTTTCGAGAATAATCTGTTCACTTAAGTTAATAGATATTTTGATTTGCTTACAACGTAAGAAAAGAACAATTTGACTTTTGGAAAATAATTCATTTAAAACTTCTTTCAGTTGATCTACATTGTCGTAACGAATTATCGTTGATACATTGTAATTTTCAAAGACAGAAATGCCTTTGAGCTCTGTAGGAAGTATGGTCCATATTGGAATAATCTGCCAAGGCATTTTAAGGTTCTCGTCCTTATTCTTTAATTTTCTACTTAGCTTCCAATCACTTTGAGATCCCCAAGCATCGTTCCAATGATCTGACCAATGTTGCTTATCAAACTTGAAGCAAAAATCACCACTCTTAATTATAACCGATTTTGAATGCGAAAAAACAGATTTGAAGCCAATACCTTTAAATCCAGTTTTGTTGGTATCACCTGATTTAGTGCCATCGCCAGCACTTGAAATGCTTTCAATGTCTAACTCAGAAAATGCTTCTCCATTGTGAGAAAAAATAACGTAATCTCCAACAAAATCTATACTGACATTTAGGGTTCCAGTTTGATTACTTGCATCATCCGCATTTTGCAACAATTCATATATAAATCTCTGACTGTCAGTATTTATGTCCCTTGAAATCGTATCACATAGATTTGCTGTTGTTATAGCTTGTTCGGGATTGTTGTAATTTGCATTAGTATACGATAAGTATTCGATAATTTTTTTTGATTTCATACTTTTTGTCAATTTCTTAATAGTGGCATCTGAGTAAATTTCCATTCTCTTAATTCAGGATTCCCCAACCGTAAGAACCCAACTTTCCCATTCCCCCGCAATACCCTATACAGGGTAATTTTCAGGAATTCAGCGCCTAATCTTACTTCACCGCCTTCTCTACCGCTTCTTTTCCTTCCACTACCGGAAGGGTCAGCACCGTTCCATCCAGATCTATCGTCAGTTCGGTGCCGGGCTTGGGTAAAATTGTAAACTCGGCATCGGAGGAGAAGATCATTAGCCCGATTTGCTGACCTGCTGCTATGATCTGATCGTCCGGCTGCAAGTCGAAGGTGACCTCGTAGAACTTCCCAGGGATTAAGGGCTCTCCTTTACGGATGGAGGTATGGTTTTGTGGATCTGCCCAGCCTCGGGTGATGATATTGTCGGTGATTTTTGAATTTCTTCCTTCTGTCCAAGGCAAGGAAACCAACCATACCGAAAGATTGGCCGCAGGTTTATTTGATGCCAGCTTCACGGTAATCTTTGGGATTCCAGAGATATGAAGTGGCTCGGTGAGTACCGGACTGAGATAGATCAATCTATGCTCGGTGTAATCTGCCTGCGCCAGTGCTGATCCATGAAAGGAATAGTTGTCTACCAGCGTTTCTTGTTTGCCGGTATTTCTCTTCTCAAGTCCTAATCCACCTGCTGCAGGAGCGCCTGCACTTAGGTAAAAATTCACTTTGGTAGCTTCCGGATTTGGGAAGTCCGCATAAGGGGTTGGATTATTTTGCTCATCTCGCTCTCGGACAATATATGCTTTAGGTCCCTCTTCCACACCATTTTCCACCCCGTGTAGGTACTTGGTGAACCATTGATTCATCATAGCAAATGGGAGAGGGCCGCCATGACCGTTTTGATGATAATAGATTTTGGCAGGAATACCTTTGGCGCGAGCCGCATCATAAATTCTATAGCTATGCTCTGGCATCACGTTCCAGTCATTGAAGCCATGCGACATAAGAAGCGCAGCTTTCATTGGCTCCATGTCATTGAGGTAGTCACGGCCAGCCCAGAAGTCATTGTAGTCGCCGGTGATTCTATCCATGCCTTGCGCCATTTCGGTGTCACGGACAGTTTTGTTGTTATAGGGTCTTTTGGACTCTTCGCCGCTATGGATGAAATCATACAAGACATCGATGTCTTCGCCCAGATATCCGCCCGGTGATCGCACAAGTCCGTTGGATCGGTAATAGTGATAATAGGATGTGTTGGGAGCGATAGGGATGATAGCTTCAAGGCCATCCACTCCGGTAGTTGCAGCTGCTAGTGGGAGGGTACCATTGTAGGAAGTTCCGGTCATGCCCACTTTTCCAGTGGACCAAAATGCGCTCACTTTTTCATTCCCATCCGGTGTAGTGTAGCCATTGTCTTTTCCAGTCAGCCATTCGATCACGGCTTTTGGTGCCAAAGATTCATTATCTCCACCGACGGTGGGCGAGCCCTGCGAAAGTCCGGTGCCAGGAGAGGAGGAGTGCACCACGATGTATCCTCGAGGAACCCAATTCATAATTTCGGAATTGGAAATAATCGGTCGCTTACCTGTGCGTACGATTTCGGTTTTATTTCTCGGAGGAGCTGACTCGCCTAGTTCATGCTTTACCTCCCAAAAGATCGGAGCATTTCCTGCAGTGCCTGCATAATATGGGCTGCTGGCATAGACCACAGGAAGCTTGAGTCCTTCCGTTTCGGTTTGCTGCGGACGGGTCACATCCACATGCATTCGATCCTTTTTCCCATCACCATCTGTATCAAATTCAGTTTCCACCCAAAGATCAGTTCGGATCCAGTTGGCAGAATCTGCCAGTTCCGGGACGATTTGGGCTTCCCCATTTTCAAAAATAGGTTTGACTTGGGCGAGGAGATTGTGTGTTCCGATTACAAGTAAAAGGAGAAAAAGTAGGGAGGGTTTGATGGATTTCATGAAGCGGGAGTTACTGTCGTTTTAATGGAATTCTTAAGATAAGGAAAAATGGGTTATTTGAAGGGATTTCTTAATTGATTTTATGTTGTTTTCGTCATTGCGAAAACTAGGGATCAAATCTATTGCTGGTTGAATCACTAAAATTCATTGTCTTTATCTCTGAGAATAAGTCGAAGAAAACTTCCTGTGATTTCTGCTCTCTTGATAAAGGCATTAATTAACAGAAAATACCGATCGTGCCGCTGGCACTCGCGTGATCTACCTGCCCAACCTTACCCCGAATTTCGCTACGCTGTATTCGGGGCTGATACCGATCTTGTCCTTTTGCAATTGCTTCAACGGTTCGGTTGACAGCATTAGCTTGGTAATAGCGGGGACTCATGCCACTTTCATCAAGATGATATTCTTGCTCGACGATTTTACGCTTTTCGGGATCTTCTAAGCCTTTGTGATTTAAATACTTTATCCAAAGGTCCTCAGGTGAGGGAAAGGAGTCAAGACTAATTTCCTGCTCTCTAACCTGCTCATTGGTTTTGTCATGAAATACAAAAGAATCACCATTGGAAGTAAAGACAAATGGAAGTTGAAGGATTTCAGAATATTCTATCGCTTGCTGCATTCCAGATCCAACAGGTTTTTTATTGTCCTTTGCTTCAATGATAGCAATCGGGACATTATTCTTATAATAAAGAATGTAATCAGCTCTTTTGCGCTTACCTCTGGTGAGTAGACTGCCTTGAACAATCACCCGTCCATCAGTAAAAGAGACCTCTTCACGAACTTGTTTTTTAATATTCCAGCCAGCTTTCTCAATAGCCACTGTAATCAATTTCGTGCAAACGTCACGTTCAGATAATTTCTTTTTGTCCATTGAAAAAAATCAAAATAAAAATTTCACGACTAAAGATATTAAATTGAGACCAAAAGGAAAAACCATTTTGTACAATGAGAGGTGCATTTATTATAAAAGAACTGGTATTTCCTGCATCATGGTTAAGGTTTCCTTGACAATTAAGTCTGACCGAGTTCCTCCTCTTGTAAACCATTGTTGATATGTTAGCTGAGGTTTGGTTGATTAAGTGTTTAATTATAAAATACTTATTAAGGAATTTTTTACACCAATAGAATACCTAAAAAAATTCCAGAATAACTTTTGAGTTTGACTTTCATTAAATGCTCTTTTACTTTTATATTTTGAGGCTTTTCTTAAAATTTCCAGAAGCAGAAAGATTCCTAAGCATTATGCCTAAGTCCGCAAAGAATTAATAAAGGTAGAACGATAATTATATGCATCCATTCGGCCATCTACTGTAATCCTTTAAAATTTGGAGGTAATGGCCCTTTAAAACATTATAGTTATTTACCATACTGTTTTGCTTGGCATACTTCCTTTAGCCAATCTTATCTATTGATTTTATATTTATTACAGTTGGCCAAAAATGAGTACACAGCAGTGGTCAGTTCCGCTGATAAGTAGCCCCCACCAAACAGCCTAATGCTCCCTAAAAAAACCATAAAAATCTGATATTCAATTAAATATATAGGTAGAAAATGCCCATAAGAGTTTTTTTACTTCCCGATACAAAACTTACTAAAAATATTGGCGAGAAGGTCGTCTGTGGTGATTTCGCCGGTGATCTCGCCGAGGAAATATAGGCTGCGGCGGATGTCCATGGCCATAAAATCGTTGGTGATTTCGTTATCTATTCCTGATAATACGTCGAGCAAAGAATCCCTAGTTTTTACTAAGGAATCGTAGTGGCGGATATTCGTGACTACCGTATTGCCGGTCTTGAATTTATCTAAATTTACCAGCTCCAAAATCTTATGACTTAGCTCGTCGAGGTTTTCTTTTTTTCCCGCAGAAATAAAAATAGTGTCAGGATGATTTCTCTTTAAATCACTGATAAACTGATCATTAGCCCTGTCAATCTTATTCGCTACTTTCACGAAGGGGACACCCAGATTTTCTAGCTTATTGATGTCTCGATTGATTTCGATAAGGTCGGTATCGCTGAGGTCAAAGAGATAAAGAATGAGGCTGGCCGTCTTCATTTTTTCCTGTGTCCGCGATACACCGATGGCCTCGATCGTGTCGGTGGTTTCCCGCAGGCCGGCAGTATCGATAAACCTGAAGATGACGCCTCCGATGTTGATTTCATCCTCTATCAGATCGCGGGTTGTTCCTGCTATATCCGATACTATGGCTTTTTCTTCGTTAAGTAGGGCATTGAGAAGGGTGGATTTTCCTGCATTGGGCTTGCCTGCAATGACGGTGGGCACCCCGTTTTTGATGACATTGCCCAGGTCAAAACTACCAATTAACTGCTCTACCACACGTAGAAGCTTTTCTACTAGGAGATGTAGATCCTGACGACTTGCAAACTCTACGTCTTCCTCACCAAAGTCAAGCTCTAGCTCTATCATGGAGGCAAAATGCACCAGCTGATCACGCAAATTCTTAATCTCACCGCTGAATCCACCGCGCATCTGATGGAGCGCAGCCTGGTGGGCCGCTTCTGAGTCAGAGTGGATCAGATCAGCGACTGCCTCCGCCTGAGCAAGGTCAAACTGCCCGTTGAGGAAGGCGCGCTGGGTAAATTCTCCAGCTTTTGCTGGGCGGGCTCCCTTGCTGATAAATAGCTTCAGGACCCTGTTGATAATATAGGAACTTCCATGGGTAGATATCTCCACCACATTCTCTTTGGTGAAGGACTTGGGGGCAATAAATAGCGATACAAGAACCTCATCGATGATGGTATCCCCATCCCTGATGGTCCCAAAATGAATGGTATGGCTCTCTTGCTTTTCTAGGTCCTTGCCTCTGAAGACGGCATTGGTAAGCTGAATAGCGTCTTTGCCGGAAAGCCGGATGACCGCAATCGCGCCAACGCCCTGTGGGGTGGCCAATGCTATGATTGTATCTTCTTTTTCGCTGATAGAAAAAGCCATGGGTATAGTTTAAGAATGAGCTACAAAGATAAAGGAGCTTATGGAAAGCTCCTTATCATTTCATTATCATTTTTGATGTTTATTTAAACTGCTCAAGGGTCGTTTTTAGATCCTTGAGGAAGGTGTCTGCAGGACGGTATCCAGGAAGTTGGGTGATGTTTTCCATCGTCTCATTGATGATCACAAAGTTCGGGTAGGAGCGTACCTGCATCGATTGAGCCATGGTGGCCTGAGTATATTCCTCGCCTTTGAACTCAAAGGTTTCCTTAGTGTTTTCTGCATCTAATTTCACCGCATAGAAATTTTCATTTAGATATTCCACGACCGCCGCATCAGTAAAGGTTTCTTTGTCCATTTTCTTGCACCATCCACACCAATCGGTATAGACATCCACCAGGACCATCTTGGGCTCTTCTTCATTTAATGCTACGGCCTCCTCAAAAGAATACCATTTAATTTCGGCTTTATTCTGGGCTTGCGACGCCACCGTAACTAAAACCAAAGCTGCTAGGGCTAATAATCTCTTCATCATCATATTGTTTAATAAACTAAACTAAGCATTTTTATTCTTAGTTCCTTACGCAGTACCTACGTAAAAAGTTATCGAACCAGGATTCCAAGTCCTCCAATCTCCCAGATCCCTTTAGCGAGTATTTCTAAATCTCCCCAATCAACAAACCACCCCATACTTCCTAGGCTAGGAATTCCTATAGATAATCAGGTAGAATATAAAGTAGGGAACATTATAAACATCTGATAATGAATTATTTTGGCAAGGTAAAATTGATTTTGACCGAAGGTCAAAGAAAACTAAAAGAAGAGATCCAAGTCAAAAGAATATGCTCTTACATATAAGACCAATAGGATAATAAACCCTTAAGCTCACTGCTGATCCAAGAAGCTAGGCTAGGGGAGATTAGATAAACTTTGTACAGTCCATCGCTTTTGTTACACCACCATAATTAGTAGCCCAAAAACCAAATAACCTACTATTCCGAATGAGAACAGTAGGTATTCCTGGCCTAGCGGCAAAAGCAATATTTCTTATCTCGACCTGATTTCCCGGCGCATATAGATTCTATAAGAGATCGCAAAACACAGCAGGCATAGGGCAATGATGCCCGTGATCTGTGGCCAAACTAATAATACGCTTTGCCCAATGGGTAGCGGACTGGGGATGGCACCATAGGTTTGGGCAGTATTCAGGGGACCAAGACTCCGTATCTCTGGAATCAAAATCACACTTACCGCATCACTATACAGTTGACTGGGCAGCAAACTCATCAGCGATCTGGTCCACACCAGATAACCCCCGCGCATGCTGCTCACCATTTGGCCCATCATGGTGACTAGGATGCTGTAAAAGACCGTCACAAACAGCCATGCAGCCACTGAGGCTAAGGCAGAAGTCGCTGGCTGCTTGAATATAATAGAGAATAATAAGGCCAAGCTAATCCAAAAACCTATATAAAAGGTGCTGATCACCACAAAACCGAGGAGTCTCCAAAACTCCTCAATACTGGGAATGGCGCCTAATAAAATCATGCCGCTACCCATCACGCATAAGGTGATGGCCAATAATAGCACGCTCACCACTGCTAAAGCGGCTATCAATTTGGCATTGATCCAATAGTCCCGGGGAATGGGCTGCGCCAGCACGCGATAGCTAGTGCCCCGGATCTGCTCGGCATTGATCGCATCAAAGGCCAAACCAATCCCCAACAGGGGGCCCATGAGGCTAATCAACATGTGGAAGGAGGGGAGCCCATTTTCTGCAGCAGTAAATAATCGCAATGAGAAAAAAGGATCCTCCCATCGGCTAGCCTCCAGACTGGTGGAAATCGTTTGGTAGGCTGAAAGTACGGCGCCTATTCCCGTGAGAATTAGTATTCCGGCGAGAATTATAAATCGCCAGCTTTTGATATGATCACTAATTTCCTTCTCTACTACTACTCTAAATATTCCCCGAGGCAAATATCCAGGAGCATAGTTATGTGTAAGTGCCTTGAAGTTTTCTATCAAATCACTGCCTAGGGATCCAAAATCCAGAGGCTTCATCCTTGGCCATTTAGGCATATAATGGTTGGGGATGGTCTTGGAAATAACGTTGGTAAATTTCATCTAATCCTGGTTTTTTAGGTAGTAATTTTTCTAATCGGTAGCCTTGCTCTATCAGCAACTTTGCTATACCTGAAACATTCTCCTGACTCATAGTCAATAGGAGGCAGCCACTCTTCTCCAGCACTTTCAAAATCTCATACTGACCCTTAGTCAAACGCTTTATTTGTTCGGGTGTAATCAATTCATTATCAGAAGAATAAGCTTCCAATTCTAAGGTAAAGGATTGGGGACCAAATAGTTGATCAGCTAAAGAGTTAATTGTGCCTTCAGCCAATTTTTGGCCCTCTACGAAAATCCCCACCCGGTGACAAATCTTTTGAACCTCATGGAGATGATGGGAGGAAAGCAAAACTGTAATGCCCTCCTTTTCATTCAGGTCTTTGATCAATTCCAGCAGCTCAGCCACCCCAATGGGATCAAGGCCAAGGGTGGGCTCGTCCAGAATAATGACCCGTGGATCTTTTACCAGACAATCAGCAAGCCCAAGCCGCTGACGCATTCCTCTGGAGAAAGTACTTACTTTCTGTTGCCCTCGACCTTCTAAGCCTACTTTATTTAATAATGACTGGCTCACCTTCATGGCCTGATCTCTAGTTATTCCATTGAGCCTGCAGGTGAAAATGAGGTTTTCCAATGCGCTCATATCCTCATAAAAAGCCACATTTTCTGGCAGGAATCCCACCTTTTTCCTGATCAATAAGGGCTGACGCTTTGCATCGATCCCATCGATGGATATGCTTCCTGAATCTGGTTCAGATAGTCCCATTAGCATCAGGATTGTGGTGGATTTACCAGCTCCATTTGGCCCTAGGAGCCCATAAATTTCCCCCTGTTGGATGCTGAGATCCAATTGATTGACCGCCCTATGCTTTCCATAGTTTTTGCATAAGCGGCTGATTTCTATAATTGGCTTCATGGCTCAGCGTCTTCCGTATTTTTTGAATAAATAGCCCATGCCTGTAAGTATCGAAATGATGAGTCCCATTCCTAACCAACCGGACAATAGGGGAGTTTTGACTTGGGCTCTAAGGCTAACCTTGCTGTCTGCCTCAGGGGTTTTGGCATTTATATTTACAATATAATCGCCTGGAATCGACTTCGAAGAGGCTTTGATTATGGCTTTTACCTTTTTGCTTTCTCCAGGGGGAAGTTGAAGGATTTCCTCCTCAGCAAAGTCCACCTTCCAGTCCAAAGGGGTCTGAGCATTCAGTTTTATATTTTCGAGATTGGCAGTTCCAGTATTTTTTAGGAGCAATTCCATTTCCTGATCGCCACCTGCAGTGATCCGGGTATTCAATATTCCCGAAGGGGTACTAAGCTCCATATCATACGAACCAGATATAGCCACCTCCAGATCGAGGTCTTCATTCATCTGTGCATTGCCGACGGATACAGGAATAGTATAGGTGCCTGCGGCAATATCTGAGGGGGGCTTGACGGTTACGGAGATATCAGTAGTACTATTTGGCTCTGTGCTTACGGCTGAGACCTGCTTATAATTCGCCTTAAAAATAACCGACCATCCACGTGGCGCCTTATTTCGCAAGGAATACGACTGAGCCTCTGCAGTCAGATTTTTCAGCTGGGTGGTGAAGGTAAAGTCAGTATCAGTATGCCCCTCCAGGTTGGCCTGCTTGGTGGTAAACTCTGTTTTGAAGGTGCCTTCTTCATCTACCGCCACGGTGAGAGGTAGGCTGTGGTAGCCGGCGGCTTGTACGTTAAACCGGTATTTACCTTTCTTGATTTCCAGCGGTACCTGGAGGTTTAGGGTAAACTTCTCTTTTTCTTTGGGTAAAACCGAGAGCTCCTGGACTGCCCATCCTCCTGCACTCAGCGTATAGTCCCAGCCTTCTGGCAGGCCTGAAATTTTGATAGGGCAGGAGCCTTGACTTGCCCCATTATTGATCAATTGAAAATCGTATTTGATCGATTCTCCAGGGGGGACTTTGATGTGAGTGTAGGGGGTGTAAAGACTTAATTGCTGTCCGAAGGTTACGGAGCCTGTGGAGATGATTATTCCGACAAAGGCAATAAATAGGAAATGTACTCTTGTACAACGTAGCAATAAAAAACGTTTCATAATCTTTTAAGGTTAAATTGATACAGTACCAAAAATAAATATTGAAGAAAAAATGCAAAATACCTGCCTTGTTAAAATTTGTTAAAAAATGATTTTTTCCCCCAAAATGCGCTCTCAGTAGTTAGGGGTAAATTAAGAGGAACTTCATAAGCAGCATGCTCGTCCATTCCTTATATTTTGCGCCTTTGGCGAAAAGAGATTTTAACCCGAATGAAAACAATCTGTATTAATTAGTAGTTTTAGGTTAAAATCACTAATTGTGGTCGATTTTTTGAGTGAAGAGGGGAAGTGCCTGTAGGACCATTTTTCATCCAATAGTTTTATATATTTTAGACTTATGCAACAAGTTCATCTGCCAGTATTCATGCGCGTATTATTTGTCTTATTATTGATCATCACGATAGTTTTTATCCTGATCATGGGCAAAAACCTCTTGGTTCCCTTATTTATAGCCGGAATGCTGAGCATTTTGCTGACTCCTATGTGTACCTGGCTGGAGTCAAAGCGAGTGCCTGGCACCCTGAGTGCATTTATGGCTTTGCTAAGTGGCATCATCATTATTGGAGGCATTATTACCCTGATCGTTATCCAGATCAAGGGCGTGAGCAAGGATTTGGATAATGTGAGCCAGCGCATGAATGAATGGTTTTTGGATATTGATACGTTTTTCCAAGATTCCCTGGGTATGGACGTGGGCCTGGATCATGGACTGGATGCTTCCCAACTGATAGACCTGATCCAGTCTGGTAATCAGACTATTCCACAGGTACTTCTGAATACTATTGGGTCACTGACGGGCTTGATACTTACCCCGATATTTGTATTTTTTATGCTGATTTACCGGCATCACTTAGGTGATTTTATTGCTGAATTGTTTAAGAATCAAGACTCTAAATTGGTACGAAGAGAAATATTCACCATCCGACGGATGGTCCAGGGCTATATCATAGGATTATTAAAAGTGATGGCTATACTCGCGGTGCTGAATACTTCGGCACTGTATTTTCTGGGAGTGGAACATGCCTTGTTTTTCGGTCTGTTTGCTGCTCTACTAAACATTATTCCCTATTTGGGCCCCTTTCTAGGCGCCATCCTTCCTTTCTTTTACGCCTTCTTGACTTCGAGTTCTATCGTTTCCCCCTTCTTTATCATCGTGCTTTTTGCTGTAATCCAGTTGATCGAAAGCAATTTCCTTACTCCAAAAATCGTGGGCTCCAATGTCAACCTAAATGCCTTCATTACTTTGCTGGGCTTATTGGTGGGTGGAGCCATTTGGGGAATTGTCGGTATGGTACTGATTATTCCTACGCTGGCTATTATGCGAAGGATTTTTGAATTGAGCCCAGACACTATGCCTTTTGCTAAACTGCTGGGAGAGGATAAAACAGGCTTAAAAAAGTATAAGAAAATACATCGTAAAGTCGATTCCGATGAATGCATCGATGGATAAGGTCCACAATCTTTAGTACCTTTTTCCCACCATTAGTGGATGATAACTCTTATTTATTGAGATATCCACATTCTATGACCCTGGTCGGCCTTAAGGGCATTTGATAGGCTTTAAATACTTTTAGACCCATACCATATAAACAACTGTAAATCAATTATTTAAGCAAAGTATAATTCAAAGGATTTTACTATTTAAATCTAATTCAATTTTTCTTTAAGGTAATTCTAAAAAGCTAATTCCATAAGGAAAACCAAGCCTTGAGCTAACCTTAATAGGATAAAAAAGAAGTGCCGCCTAAGATTTTATGATTTATGGCTTTTGGCTAGATCTTAAGCGTAAGGGAGGGTTAGATTATAGTAGCATACTAGATATAGAAGCAAAAAAAAAAGGAAGATGTATGACCATCTTCCTTTTTTATCTGTATTGGTCTTATCCTTACAGCGTTTGCTCGGCATGCTTACCTTCTGCCACCTCTTCGATCAGCTTACGGTTGAAAGCTGGAAGATCGTCAGGGTTTCTGGAAGTCACCAAACCGTGATCAACTACGACTTCTTCATCCACCCAATGCGCACCAGCATTGATGAGGTCTTTTTTGATAGAAGGGAAGGAGGTTAGTTTTCTACCTTCCACCGCATCAGCCTCGATCAGGATCTGTGGTCCATGGCATATTGCGGCCACCGGCTTATGTCTCCTGAAAAATGATCGCACAAATTCCATTGATTTTTCATCTCTCCTTAATATATCTGGATTGATTACCCCGCCTGGTAATACCAAGGCATCATAGTCATCCACAGTCACCTCCGAGGAAGTTTTGTTTACCGAAATTTCTTTGCTCCAATTCCCATCTTTCCATCCTTTGATAGTTCCGGCATCTGGAGATACGATATGTACGGTCGCTCCTGCATCCTCTAATGCTTGCTTAGGACTGGTCAATTCTGATTCTTCAAAACCATTGGTCGCTAGTATAGCTACTGTTTTTTCTCTTAAATTTTCCATCATTAGTGGTTTTTGGTTAAACACTTATTTGTAAGTATATACTCAATCACCATACCAAAAGACATTGTTTTGATCTAAAAAATATATAAATTATTATAAAAAATCCTAATTACATTAGAATTAAAATGAATAATATATTTTAAGATATAGAACTGAATAAAATATTATACTATAAGACGGAATGTAGGGAAAGGATTATATTATTTATAACCAAAAAGCAGGAGAATTGTTTGAGGCCTTTCACCGTAAACTCCAGTAATCAAGCAATTTATATTTTATGTCCAGCTTAAGGAGGCTTATCCGTTTTAAGAGATAAATGCTTTTCTCCCTAATGAATCATTTCAAAATGAACCAGCAGCATTCTGGAAGCTAGCTCAGAATCAGCAAATCTACTATTCTCCGTTGAGGCTATCAGCCTTGAACATAATGCCAGATGAATAGAATCAACCAATAGGGTGGACCTATGAAAAGTTTTTGGGCTAATGAAAAAATACTGCGGACCTATTTCATCATTTTAGATCCGCAGTAGAAAATGCTATTCATGATTAATATAAGGCTTGGCTTAAGCCATTTCTTCGCGAAGCCTGCGCATTTTGCTTTTGATGCGAGGAATCTGATGGCGATTCAGTGTTACACTTACAAAGAAGAAAACACCAGCCACACTGGCCATGGCGCCGGCGATCGAGCTATTGAGTAAATAGGCGAGGTAATATCCCAAAAAGGAAATCAGCACGCCAAGTATGGCGGTCACCGTCAATAGTTTCTTTAGATTTTTGGTCCATAGAAAGGCCGTGGCGGGGGGCACCACCAATAAGGCCACGACTAATATGGCGCCTACCGCCTCGAAGGAACTCACCGTCGTATAAGACACCATGCCCATAAGTCCATAGTTGACCCCAGCAGTGGACAGACCAATGGTCGCTGCAAACTCCGGGTCAAAGGTGCTTAGCTTTAGCTCCTTATAAAATAAACTGACAAAGGCAATTGCCAATACCAGATTGATCACGGCCAAATAGGTGGTTCGTGGCCCCATAATGGTCCCGGCTTTGGTGATCCACAAGTCAATGGGCACATAGGCTATCTCCCCATACAATACACAATCCTGATCCAGATCAATTTGGTTGGCTAGGAAAGTGATTAATATAATGCCTATGGCAAATAATGAGGTGAAGGTAATGCCGATAGAAGCATCTGACTGCAATTTCACCTTTTGGGTGAGGTACTCGATACAGGCCGTGGCGATCAGGCCTACCAAACCAGCGCCTATCACCATGGTCAAGCCATGGCGGCTGCCGGAAATCAAAAAGGCAATGACTATCCCAGGCAATACCGCATGGGATATCGCATCGCCAGTCATGGCCATCTTGCGAAGCATCAGGAAAGCACCCAATAGACCGCAGCTAATGGCGATCATGGAGCCTGTCAAAATGATGATAAAGGCGTTTTGGTCAAAGCTCATGGTTTGTTCTGGTCTCGTGGAATAATGGATTGGTGCGGATCTTCTTTAGGGAAATTTAGACTCTTATCCAGCTGTCGCTCTAGCTCAGGTGTGATGATATGCTCAAATTTCTCAGCACTTTCATGCACATGATCTGGCGCTATATTCATGTATTCGGTCATATATAGTTCCCATAATCTGTGCAGACGAACGATCCGTTTGGCTTCCGAATTGCCAGTGCTCGTAAGAGCCACCAGTTCCCGGTCGTTGGTAATATATCCCTTTTTCTTTAGCTGGCGCAAAGTTCGATGGGTCTTTACCACCTTGCCAGGAAAGTTATCCACAATGTCTTTTTGGGGTAATCCTTTCTTATCATGCTCTTCCGCCTGATACAAGGCCTTCAGGATATGATCCCGATGGATTTTGCTCTGGTATTTGCGTCTAGAAACCCAGCGGGTCAGGATACCTTTCTTAGTGGAAAAGAAGAAGGACAGAAAAGCGATGATCGATAAGACCACCACCACCCATGGTCCGGTGGGCATATGGGGAAGAGAGAATGAAATATACGCTCCCGAAATACCGCTGATCAGACTGAAGAGCACCGCCAAAAATAAAAGACGGCTTAGGCGGTCTGTCCAGAATTTGGCAGCTGCTGCAGGGGTGATCAGCAAGGCTGCCATGAGCACCACCCCAATGGCCTGAATGCCTGTAACCACCGCTAGCACCATCAGTGAATTGAATACAAAGTCCAGCCGCTTCACCGGCAGCCCTATGCTCTCCGCAAAGGAGCGGTTAAACACCATTACTTTAAACTCCTTATAGAATACCAGAAGTACCACAATAATACAGGTGGCCAAGGCTCCGTAAACCCATAAATCCTCCCTGACGATAGAGATGGCATTGCCAAAGATAAAATGGTCCAGGCCAGAAAGCGAGGCGTTACCGGTCTGCTGCAACTGGGTCATCAACACGATCCCTACGCCAAAGAAAATGGAAAGCACTGAAGCGATTACCGTGTCCTCCTTCAGCTTAGTATATCGGGCCACCCATGAGATCACATAGGTCGATAAGGCCCCGGTAAAGAAAGCCCCGGAAACGATCCAATAGGGATTCTTATTTCCCGAAAACATAAAGGCCAGGCATACCCCCGGGAGCACGGCATGGGAAATAGCATCTCCCACCAAGGCTTTTTTGTCCAAGAAAGTAAAGGTCCCCACCATGGCCGCACTTATCGAAAGCAAGGAAATCCCAATGACCACCATTAGGACATTTGGATCTTGAAAAGAAAAGAAATAGAGGAAGTCTTCCATATTAATCTTTTAGGGGGTTGAAGCCACTTTTCTTGATGATCTCACCCAAATCTGCCAAGGTGGAAAGCTTACCACCATAGGTTTTAGTCAATAGCTCCTCAGTAAGCACCTCCGCCGTAGGGCCAGAAGCCACCAGGTGCATATTTAGCATGATCAGCCAGTCAAAATACTTCCCTGCAGAATAGATATCATGATGCACCACAATGACAGTTTTGCCTTCGGCAGTCATCTCTCTGAATAATTCGATCAGAGCCTTTTCGGTACTCATATCCACGCCCGCAAAAGGCTCATCCATAAAGTAGAGTTCTGCCTGCTGTGCCAGGGCTCGAGCAATAAAAACCCTTTGCTGCTGCCCACCGGAAAGCTCACTGATCTGCCTTCCGGCAAAATTTTTCATATTCACCTTGTCCAAACAATCCATGGCCAATTCCTTTTCCTTTTTGCCTGGTCGCTTCAATAGTCCTAGGTGGTGGTAAGTACCCATCATGACGATGTCTAAAGCCGAAGCCGGAAAATCCCAATCTACCGACTCACGCTGAGGGACATAGCTTACCTTATTTCTGACTTGGTTCAACTCCTGGTCAAATAACTTGGAGTATCCGCTATTGGCCTCTACCAAACCCATGATGGCCTTGATTAAGGTGGATTTTCCAGCGCCATTTGGACCCAAAATCCCCACCAGGGAACCCGCTGGCAAACTCAAATCCACATTCCAAAGTACTGGATTCTGTCCGTAACTTACCATGAGATCATGCACCTCAACTACCGGATTTTCTATATGTTGTATCATTTGCTTTTCAGGTTATTTACTATTTCATCCACATTGGTACGGACCATCCCCACATAGGTTCCAGCCGGTCCATCGCTATCGCCCAAGCTATCCGTATAGAGCGGGCCCGCTAGCTGCACGGCATGGCCTTTTCGCTTACAGCCTTCAACCACTGCTTTAATGGCCTTGGGAGAAATGGATTGCTCAATAAAAATAGCACGGATATCCCGCTCTATAATGAAACTTACCAGCCTCGAAACGTCGTTTAATCCAGGTTCACTAAGCGTGCTAAGGCCCTGCAAACCCCGTACCTCGATATTATAGGCCTTGCCAAAATAGGAGAAGGCATCATGAGCCGTAATCAATACCTGCCCCTCATTGGTGATGCTCTGCACCTGATCTTGGGTATATCGCTGTAATTCTTGCAGTTGCCTCTCATATTCCGCCCAATTCTTGTCAATATATTCCTTCCATTCAGGCTTTCTGTCGATAATTTCATCCTTTAAATTCCTCATTGAAGTGGTCCATAGCTGGACATCAAACCAGATATGCGGATCCTTAGTATCCTCATAATCGGGGCTAGCGATCAATAGGGTGGGAGGGAGCGAAGCTCCAACATCAATTACCGGATGGGTACGGGAGAATTTCTCCAGGACCTGAACCATCTTTCCTTCCAGGTGGAGACCATGGTAGATGACCAAGTCCGCTTCGAATAGCAAATCAAGATCCCTCTGGGAAGCCTTATACAAATGGGGATCCACCCCAATGGCCATGACAGGGGTGACCTCTGCACTGTCACCCACAATATTCCTGACCGCATCGGCCATTATATTGGTGGTGGTTGTAATTCTGAATTTCGACTTTTCATCCTCTTCATTCCATTTGCATGAATATAGAGTAATGAGCAGCAGTGGTACTATCAGGAAGCTATATTTCATGAAGTCTGTATTACTAATATATTTCCCGCTACATCCTTAGACATAAACAGGTTCTTTTTATTATCTACCAAAATCTCCAACGAACCATCAAACTCCACCTTATCGAGAATCTTCACCCGAGCCCCAATATAGGCACCCACCTTGTCGAGGTAGCGGAGGAAAGCTGCACTGCTATCACGCACTGCCACGATCTGCCCGGACTCCTGGATTTCCATTTCATTTAGTGGAAGTCGAGGACGACTTTTGACATCTCCATATTCATCAGGAATGGGGTCACCGTGTGGGTCATATTTTGGATTGCCAAGGAAGTCATCCAGACGCTGGATGAGCAACTGTGATTTGATGTGCTCTAGCTCTTCAGCGACATCGTGGACCTCGTCCCAACTGAACATTAATTTCTCCACCAAAAACACTTCCCAGAGGCGGTGCTTTCTGACGATTTGTAGGGCGGCTTTTTTGCCCATTTCCGTGATGGTGACACCGTAATATTTCCGGTAGTTGATCACCTCTTTTTCGGATAGGCGACGGAGCATATCACTTACCGAGGCCGGCTTGGTTTTCATCTCCTTCGATAGATCATTCGTCGAGACGTTATGTTGGCCACCTTCACTCAAATGATAAATGGCCTTAAGATAATTTTCTTCAGCGTAGGTCAATACTAACATGCCTTGGTTTTTCTATGTTTCCTCAAATATAGTAATTTAGATTGTACTAAAAAAATATTACGTTATATACTAAATCTGCTGTGGATAAGTAAAAATAGATTGTGATTACCCATTTAGCCTTATCTAAATATTAATTACGTTTACACCTAAATCTATTCGTAATATATTGTTTTACAATTACTTATATACTTATCCACAAGCCTGTTTTTGGAGGGGTTTCCGGGAGAGCCAAAGTTTCCAAAATCATAGGTTCAGTTTACACATTCCGAAAATGTGGATAAGTATCTGTGGTGGATTAGTGGGTAAATAGATTGAAGTTTATAAAAATTACCCCTTCCTCATGAAGGATTATGGCAGCATAGGTAGGCCCATGAATTCATTCAATTAACATCAGGTAAGAAATCTTAGCCGCTTGCCTTCAAGGGAAATAAATGTAAAACTTGTGCAAAATAAGGGAATCCAAGGAAACCGAACTCGCGATAATTCCACGAAAAAATACATAAACCTAAGCTATAGCAAGCAGAGAAATCAGGGCCCTTGCCAGCGCCCTAAATGGGAGAAAAATACAGATTAAAATAGGGCTGAATGAAGCTAGAGTTTTAGCGATTTGAGAGAAGCTTTTCTACTAATGAAATAAGCTTCTTTCCTTCAGAATCCCAGGAGACTTCTGAGCCTACTGGGTGATCAAAAAATCTGGTAGATAGAAGCTTTTCTATAGAAGCTTTGTGCGTGTTTTTGGAGGAAAAATCAACCGCTATTCCCGCCGGATATGCATCAATAATGTTTTCCCAAACGGGATTTTTTGAAAGGACCACTGGCTTATTATTAGCCAAAGCTTCATAGAGTTTTGTAGGTATTTTTGCCGCTATGGAAGGGTAAATATGATATGGCAGAAGGAGCACATTGGCCCTCAAAATGGCCTGCTCTATCGACGCTTTTGGGACGGGAAGAGGACTGATATGACTGGTGATTTCGGATTGCCCACGACACAATTCTTCTATCTCCAAGCTATAGGAAGCTAGAGGCGAATGTCCAATAATGCTCAATTTTGCCTGTGGATAATCCTTCACTAAATCTACAAACCAGCGAATCGCATCAGTGGTACCATACGCCGGAGAGAGGGTTCCCGAAATTAGAAAATGAAGGTTTTCCTGCCTTAATTTTTTCCTTTCTCCAGGCTTAATTGCTCCATTATATTTATTCTCTATTAAGGTAGCAGGTCGAAAATGTGCTAGTTCTTCTAGGTAGCAGGCTTCGGCGAGCAGGTAATGATCGATGCTTGGTTTGCTGAATTTTTCCACACTTTGCACCCACCATTGCGCCAATTTCCTCAGTGGCGAGGGCAGGGATTTATTGTATTTGATATTTAAAGAATAATTTTCCTGCACATCATAAATAATTTTGCAGGGCTGAAATCGCTTATAAATCCTAGCAATTATTAGGAGCTCCCAAGTGGAGATAATGATAAGCTCAGGCTTGAATTTCCGCCACTGCTGCAGCACCTTCCAAGGGGCCAATAATCGACTGGGATGGAGTCGATGTTGGGAAAAGATTTCGGTAAATTCAATATTTTCCTCTTTAGGGGTATTTTTTTCTAAAAATCCTATGATGTTAATACGGTATTTATTTGTTTCACGGAGTGAAATTGCGAGTTTGTAAAATCCTCTGGAATCTCTAAGGGGTTTCAGGACAGAACAAATGGCAATATTCCTTTTTTTCATATCAAATTTTAAGGTGTAACAAACAGAGCGAATCTAATATAAATTTATGGAATTACAGACTATCATTGAAAAGGCCTGGGATAACCGGGAATTGTTGAAGGAAAAAGAGGTACAGATCACCATCAAAACGGTGATTGAAGAATTGGACAAAGGCAAAATCCGTGTGGCTGAACCTTTGGAAGATGGCGAATGGAAGGTAAATGACTGGATCAAAAAGGCAGTAATCCTTTATTTCCCTATTCAAAAGATGCACACCATTGAGGTGGGTCCATTTGAATTTCATGATAAAATGGCCCTAAAAAAGGACTATGCTAAGCAAGGCGTAAGAGTAGTCCCTCATGCCGTGGCTCGTTATGGCGCATTTCTTGCAAGTGGAGTGGTGATGATGCCATCCTATGTGAACATCGGCGCTTATGTGGACGGTGGCACAATGGTGGACACCTGGGCTACCGTAGGATCATGTGCTCAGATCGGTAAGGATGTTCACCTGAGTGGTGGCGTTGGTATCGGCGGAGTATTGGAGCCAGTACAGGCGGCACCAGTGATCATTGAAGATGGAGCTTTCATTGGTTCCAGAGCCATCATCGTAGAAGGTGTTCGTATCGGAAAAGAAGCCGTAATTGGCGCTGGCGTCACACTTACTGCATCGTCCAAAATCATCGATGTGACTGGTGATGAGCCTAAAGAATATAGAGGATATGTACCGCCAAGATCAGTGGTAATCCCGGGATCTATTCCTAAGCAATTTGCTGCTGGAGAATTTCAGGTTCCTTGTGCCCTGATCATTGGTCAAAGAAAGGCCTCTACAGATAAGAAAACCTCCCTCAATGAGGCATTGCGAGAAAACAACGTAGCCGTCTAAGGAAATTTCCATATTTCAAGACCGTTTTCCGCTCTGCTTTCAGGCAAGGGGAGAACATTGAAAAGGAATTTTAAATAATAAATTGGCATGTTGAAAAAAGTAATTATCGGGCTGTGCTTAGGTGCAGCCCTTTTTTCGGGTTGTTCGGAGCCAGGTGAAGGCAAGGGACAAAAGTATTTTAAACAAGGAAACTACACTGAGGCGGTAGAATACCTAACGGATAAACTCAGCACAGACCCCAAGAATGTGGAAGCCCTCTATACTCGAGGTCGTGCTTATGAGGAGTTAGGCGATTTGGAATCGGCTAGTGCGGATTTTGAGGCAGGGTATAAGATTGATGAAAAGAATACCAGGATCATGCTCGCCTTATCCAATGTTTATCAGAAGCAAAAGAAATTTGATCGCTCATTACTCTATGCAGAATATGCGACCAACGTGGCTGGAGCACCTGCCATGGCGTATTTTATGAAAGCTCGAGCACTGCACCAGATTGGCAATACAGAGGAAGCGATGAAGGAATATTCAGCCGCAATCGAGAAGGACAAGAAATTTGGGCAGGCCTTTTATTATAGGGGAATTCTAAAATATGCGACGAAGAAAAAGCGTGGCGCTTGCGACGACTTCAAGCAGGCCTCAAAACTCGGCTATGCCCAGGCAGACGAGGCAATGGAAGAATATTGTAAGTAATTATAAGTTATAGTAGTCAAAGAAAATCATTAAAAAGGAAACAGCAGAGGAGCAATCTTCTGGGCTGTTTCCTTTTTATTTTGCTTCTTATGGCTTAATCGAGAATCATTACGCTGAGGCAAGACCTCTTCAATAAAATATCAGTTTATGTTCGATAGTTCAGATTACCCTTTAGCGCTTGATGAAGCACTTTTTGAAAACTGGCTGGTGTCAGGCCGAGAGAAGAAGATATGCTATAATTATCTCTTGGTGGTCTGGAATGCACATGAAGAAATCTACCAGCCAGTGTATGTCGAAACGCGTGATGAGATCGCCGCCTACGATTGGTACCCCAATAACTCTGGCCAGGAAGGCCTGGTCGCCGTTTACGATCTCTATTCCGAATCCCGCATCAACCGCTGGGACTTAGCCTAAAACCCCAGGTATTCATAATCGACCAATGTACCGATTATAGATTGGCTTGCTGTCTTGAGATAGATTCGAACCTATTGTTATATAATTTACATTATGTTAAATAGAGTTTATTTATCACTTAAGATTATCTTATGTGCCATCTAATACTACCCTTTTATATTAGCTCGTAAAGGGATAAAAAATAGCCTTCTCCATATTATCCTTAGCTATAATCACGTGTAACTATAAAGACCACAAATGATCACATTATGAATACAAATGATCACAAATGAAGAAATTCAGACCTCGAAGAGGTCAAATGTTTATAGCATACAGGCATTGGTTTAATTTAATTCGACCCCGACGGGGTCGCATATCTCTCCACATTATCCTCGGCTATAAACATGTGATCCCCTGGGGATCAAAAATAGCCTTAGCCTCATAATCCTTGGCTATAATCACGTGAATCTGTCAAGAACAAAAATGGCCACATTATGAATACAAAAGATCACAAATGAAGAAATCCAGACCTCGAAGAGGTCAAATGTTTATAGCATACAGGCATTGGTTTAATTTAATTCGACCCCGACGGGGTCGTATATCTCTCCACATTATACTTGAAAGTAAATAAAGGCTTCCCTTGGAATTTAGAATGCCTAAACTAACTTATCCTCTTCTTGTAATTCAGTATAGAATGCATCTAAAATTTACTTTCATTGTGCATCTATAGAAAGATTTGCTATTATTGAAAAACAATCTAATGTCAATACGCTAGGATTTAGTGGATTGACCAGGTATTATCGCTGCTGACTTTATGAACAATTCGCTGTGGAAACGGTTCGGGCTGGTATCCGGCCCATTGGCATTTTTACTTATTATTCTTTTTTTTAAACCCGAGGGTTTATCACAGGAGGCATTAGCCATCATGGCATTAGCGATTTGGATGGCCACCTGGTGGATTAGTGAGGCCATTCCCATCGCTGCTACAGCACTTTTGCCTCTAGTGGTCATACCGATGACGGGTGCTTTAGGTATGGAACAAACAGCAAGTTCCTATGCCGACCCCAAANTCCTTCTCTATATGGGGGGATTTATGATCGCGGTAAGCATTGAGAAATGGCATTTGCATAAGAGAATTGCACTTACCATAATCAAAATGATCGGTACCGATATCCGCATGATTGTACTGGGCTTTATGATCGCCACAGCTTTCCTTTCTATGTGGATTTCAAATACGGCCACCAGCCTTATGATGCTTCCCATCGCCATCGCCGTGGTCCATCAGCTGGCTAATGGACTAAAAAACCATGCTAATATCACCGAAAACATGCTCGGGCAAGCTCTCATGCTGTCCATCGCTTATAGTGCCTCCATTGGGGGCATGGCCACGATTATCGGTACGCCAACCAATTTGGTTTTTGCAGGAATCGTAGAAGAACTATATGGAATCGAGATCAGTTTTGCCTCATGGATGATGGTGGGTCTTCCTATTTCCCTGGGGCTTCTAGGCATCTGCTGGTGGTACTTGGTAAGATACGCTTACCCCTTCCCAAAAAATCTAGCTCTAGCTGGTGGCAAGGAAGAAATTCAAAGTCAGTTGGACGCTTTAGGAAAAATATCCATACCCGAAAAGCGGGTCTTGGCAGTATTCAGCTTAGTAAGTTTTTGTTGGATTTCCAGGGGCTTTTTGCTCGGTGAGCTCCTACCCTTTTTGGATGATACCATTATTGCGCTTATCGGCGTATTATTATTATTTATCCTCCCCGCTAATAAGGGAAATAAGCGCTTGCTGGACTGGAAATCAGCCGAAAGTATTCCTTGGGGGATTTTATTGCTTTTTGGCGGTGGATTAGCCTTAGCCGCCGGCTTTAAGGAAACTGGCCTTGCTTCTTGGTTAGGCGGCCATTTTGCCTCCTTACAAGGCATACATTTCCTCATCTTCCTATTTATCGTGGTGGCATCGGTAAACTTCCTTACAGAGATCACCTCTAATGTGGCCACCGCATCCATGCTTTTACCTATCCTGGGATCTGTGGCCATGGCAATGGGCGTCCATCCCTATGCGCTGATGGTCGGCGCCACCATGGCGGCTAGCTGCGCTTTTATGCTCCCCGTTGCCACTCCACCCAATGCAGTGGTCTTCGGAAGTGGTTACCTTACCATTCCCGATATGGTCAAAGCTGGGCTGTGGATGAATATCCTTTCTATTCTCTTCATTAGCCTTTTCGTGTATTACCTGCTTCCAATATTATGGAACATAGACCTTCAAACTTACCCCTTTTAGGCATATCCTTAATCTGAAGGTCGGTCTTCCGATCGGGATTCGTAAATTCTCATGAAGAGAATGCCTGCCATATTACGCGCATGTTCCTTGGCATGATGCGCCACCTTGCCCTCAAACAGCTGATCCAAAGTGCTGAACCATAATTCTAGCCAATTTCCAAAATGAACTTGGTCTATGGTGTTTCCAACTTGTTGATCCACCATCTTATGGGCTTTCATCGGGTTAAATTTATTCTTCCCCGGTCCTGACTGAAACAATATCATTTCCCAAAAATCACATAACCGCTCCAAATGCTCCGGCCAATTGGTGATAATTCCGTTAAAAATAGGCCCTAGCCTAGGATGTTGCCGCACTTGGCCATAAAAAGTATGTACAAGCGTTTCTATATCTTCTCGATTTTGAATATCTGATTTCATTATTTCTTGATTTATTCCTCAACACTCTCCCATTGCTCTGTTTCCAGCCTTCACTTTTGACCTAGCTCCTTTTCTTTTTCCAGGCGGAAAAATAATAAATCCTATTAAGAGAAGAACGTCAACAATAGAAAATCACTATAGACAGGCAAATTCTCATTTTTTTTAGAGAATATTTATAGTATAGGAATAAGTATTGAGATATTATTATTTCTTTTAGGTTTTGGTAAGGTCATTGCTTCAATATTAAACATAATTTTCAACCATATAAACAATCAATCATGAAATTTACAAGAAAAGCATCAGCCAACTGGAAAGGCAGTGGTAAAGAAGGAAAAGGTACTGTAAGCACGGAAACTAAGGTCTTAGATAATAGCCCCTATTCATTCAAAACCCGATTTGAAGGTGGAGCACAAACCAATCCTGAGGAACTAATCGGAGCAGCCCACGCGGGATGTTTTACCATGAAGCTTAGTTTCGTCTTGGCCGAAAAGGGTTTTACCGCCTCTAATATCGATACCAGCTCATCCATCACCATGGAAGACGGCAAAATCACTCAAGCTCACTTGGACCTGAAAGCTTCTGTTCCTGATATTTCTGAAGAAGATTTCCAAGCTGCAGCCAATGAAGCTAAAACTGAATGTCCTATTTCAGTACTACTTAATACCAAAATCACACTCGATGCTGAACTGATCTAAGTAATCATTTTTTGACTTTGGAGGAAATAAAAAAAGCGCAGATTTACCTGCGCTTTTTTTATGATCTTTTGAATTAGGAATCCTAATTATATTCTTCCCAAAAATCAGCCATCTCATACGGTGAATCAAAATTGGTCCAAAGTTTACCATCAGTAAACCTATGAGGACCGTCCAAATGATTCAATTCATTCATCTCTTCCTGACTAAGGGTTAATAAAGTTGACTTAAAGTTTTCCTCTACCCTATGTGGGGTTACTGTCTTGGGAATCACCGCGATATCCCTCTGCATATTCCAAGCCAAAACCACCTGTGCTGGACTAGCGTTAAGTCTAGTTGCGATGGCTTTCACCTTTTCGTTTTCCAATAGTATGGGTAAGTCCACGCCGTTTTCACCTTGAGTCCTATAGGCTGCTCCTAAGGGAGCATAAGCAGTCAAATGGATATTTTCGGAATGGCAAAAATCTACCAAGCCTTGTTGAGGAAGGAAAGGATGCATCTCTACTTGGTTCATCTCCGGCTTCACTTTAGCAGATCTTAGGATCTCCTTAAGTTTATTAATATTGAAATTGGATACTCCAATATGTTTTACCTTTCCGGATGCTTGTAGCGCTTCCATTGCCGTCCAGGTGCTGGACAAAGGGATGGCTTCCAGCGATTCAAAATCTTCCTTCTGCGAAGGAAAACTGACACCTTTTTTCAATGCCAATGGCCAATGAATAAGGTATAAATCTAAATAATCTAGTTGTAAATCTGCTAGGGTCTTATCCAAGGCAGGTAAGACATCCTGTGGCTTATGAGAGTCATTCCATAGCTTGGATGTGATCCATAAGTCCTCTCTCTTTACTGTGCCCTCTGCAAATGCCTTCGCAAAAGCATCCCCAATTTCCTTTTCATTTTGATAAATATAAGCACAATCAAAGTGTCTATACCCCACACGGATGGCCTCTAAAATGGCGTCATATACTTCTCCGGGCTTTGATTGCCATGTTCCTAATCCAAAAATGGGCATGGTGTCCCCGTTCTTAAATGAAAGTGTTTTCATAATTAGTTGAAAATGTTGATTTTAAACATTGATTTATTCCTAGCGGTATCCTCCCATCTCTAGAATGCATTAGGATTGTCAATTCCTGTGGATAAACTGCTTTTCCATCTCGTTTAATGGGCTGCCTTATCAATGATAATTTGCCTGTAAAAGTTCCTTAGAATCTTATATATGTCAGTTTGTGGTGACAAATAAGAATAAGCAGTCTTGGAAATACCATATTACGCTATGAATAAGCAATTAGCGAACCAAAAAACCTCTATTTATCAGCTAATTTGCTCAGCTCGTCCCATCCTCCTTTAATATGATATAGGTTCAGGAGCCCTTCGGAATGGAGAAAATTGATAGCCGCCTGACTCCGCTTCCCTGTTTGACAGATCAATATGGGATCAACGATTTCACTAAATATTTCCTTTCGTTCTCCCAGCTCACTGAATGGAATATTACGTCCAACTTCTAATTCCGAATTCCTCTCGTGCGCTTCCCGCAAATCAATAAGTCTTCCCTCCCATTGATTTTGATTTTGGAGGAATTCCTCTGCCGCAATTTCATGATTATCAAATTCGCAATGATAGAAGTATTCCTTTTGATCAAGACTGTTAATCTTCTTAATATCAGTAGATTGAGATAATTTGATCTTATACTGATTATTGTCTAAAGCATTATAAATCAATAATTTTCCCGCTAAGGGTTTACCGATTCCTGAGGCAATTTTTATAACTTCCATCGCCTGCAAACTCCCTATTATTCCCGGCAAGGCGCCAATTACTCCTGCCTCGCTGCAGCTTGGGCTATCTGCCGGCGCTGGTGGATCGGGAAAAACGCATCGGTAACTAGGGCAGTTTGGACCATAATTAAATACACTAACCTGACCCTCAAAGCCTAAAATCGACCCAAAAACTAAGGGTTTACCGAGCATTTGCGACAGGTCATTTACCAAATAACGGGTGGCAAAATTATCCGATCCATCTACGATTATATCATATTCTGCAGCTATTTCCTGAGCATTATCCTTCGTCAAAAATTCCTCGTAAACCTCTATATTTATATTTCTATTCATAAGCTTGAGCTTATGAGCCGCTATCCTCGCTTTGGGAAGGCCCAGATCAATTTCACTATAAAGTACCTGCCGCTGGAGATTTGACAGCTCCACCTGATCTCCATCCACAATCCCCAATTTACCAATTCCCGCAGCCGCTAAGTATTGCAGAACAGGACATCCCAGCCCCCCTGCTCCTATAACTAACACTTTGGTTTGAGATAATTTTTCTTGCCCTGAAGGGCCAAAACTCGTTAACTGATAATGTCGTGAATATCGACTATCCCTATTATTCTGCATATTGTAAAGCCTGATCCCAATCTTTCCAAACGGGTTGATATCCATTTTTCACTAATAAAGAGGCAATGGCCTCGGGGCTTCTTTCGTCAGAAATCTCGAATTGCTCCAGCGACTGAGGTTCTACCGCATAGCCTCCTGGATTGGTCTTGGAGCCTGCACTCATGGAAGTAATGCCCAGTTTGAGCACGTGATTTCTGAAGTGCTCGGTTTCGCGGGTGGATAATGATAGCTCCACATCTGGATCCAGCAGTCGGTAGGCGCAGATCAGCTGAACTAATTCCCTATCAGTCATCACGACCTTAGGTTCCTGGCCCCCACTGAATGGCCTCAATCGAGGAAAGGAAATGGCATATTTAGTTTTCCAATATTTTTTCTCCAAATACTGCAGGTGAAGAGCCGTAAAAAAACTATCCACTCTCCAATCCTCCAAGCCTATCAGTGCCCCCAGTCCTACCTTATGAATACCCGCCTTTCCGAGTCGGTCGGGAGTCTCCAATCGATAATCGAAATTCGACTTTTTCCCTTTCGGATGGTGGATTTTATAGGTATCCCGATGGTAAGTTTCCTGATACACCAATACACTGTGCAGCCCTTCGGGGATCAGCGCCTCATACTCCTCCTGATCCAATGGTTGGACCTCCATGCTTACATTTGCAAAATGGGGCTTGATTAATTTAATGGCATTTTTTAAATAAGCCAAACCAACGGTCTTATTAGCCTCACCTGTCACCAGTAATACATGGTCAAAACCCATGGATTTGAGCACTTCTACTTCTTTCAGTATTTCTGCATCGCTGAGGGTCTTTCTTCGCACCTTATTATCAAGACTGAAACCACAGTAAGTACAGATATTCTGGCATTCATTGGACAAATATAGCGGGGCAAAAAGCTGCATATTATTCCCAAAGCGCTGCAGGCTGAGGCTGCGACTTTTCACCGCCATCTCCTCCAAATAAGGAGCAGCAGCTGGCGAAATCAAGGCTAGAAAATCCCATATACTGCGATTGGGGCTTGCGAGTGCCTGCTCCACATCCCTGCTGGTTATTGATTTTATTTTGTGTAGGATTTCTTCTGGTTGGTATTGATCGAGGATGTCTTTGAACGCTATCATAGGGAAAGGAATTCTGTAAGTGGGCTACTGGAATGGGCTTGAGTGCTGGCCGCAGCGGGACCGCATTCATACGCCTCCCTTCCTGCTTGCACCGCCATCCTGAAGGCTCGGGCCATCCTTACAGGGTCCTGGGCCACGGCGATGGCCGTATTTACTAGCACCGCGTCTGCTCCTATTTCCATGGCGGCGGCGGCATGGGAGGGCACTCCCAGCCCAGCATCCACCACCACTGGGATATTGCTTTGCTCAATGATAATCCTCAGAAAATCAATGGTTTTTAGTCCATTATTGCTACCAATAGGTGAACCCAACGGCATCACCGCCGCAGCGCCGCATTCTTCCAGGCGCTTGCATAAAACTGGGTCTGCATGGATATAAGGTAAGACTATAAATCCCTGCTTTGCCAGCTCCTCCGTTGCTTTGAGCGTTTCTATTGGATCGGGTAATAAATATTTTGGATCAGGGTGGATTTCCAGTTTTACCCAATTCGTTTCTAGTGCTTCGGCGGCAAGTTTAGCTGCAAATACTGCCTCCTTGGCAGTTCGTACGCCGGAGGTATTGGGTAGTAAGTTGATGCGAGGATGGGAAAGATGGGCCAGCATATCGTCCGATTTTCCTTTTATATCCACCCTTCTTAGCGCCACAGTCACCAATTCAGACTCAGAGATATTAATAGCTTCCTGCATGGAAGTATAATTGGGAAACTTTCCAGTACCCGTAAAAAGTCTGCTTTGGAATGTTTTATTAGCGATGGTTAGCATAGGTAAAGTGGTTTTTAATGTTTTGAATTTCTTGTTTTTGATCCTTCGAGAAGTGTAGCAAGCCGCTTACAGCGACGCCATGAACCGCTGTTTCACTGATGGAGGACAGGTCCTCCCTTGCTATTCCCCCTATGGCGATGACAGGTAGGTTAATCCCACGCTGGGACATAGCGCTGACCATCTCAGAATAGCCATTCAGGCCAAGAACTGGAGATAGATTTTTTTTGGTTTCTGTAAATCGAAAGGGTCCTAAACCAATATAATCGGCGCTATCGGCCACAGATAATATATCCTCCAGGGTATTGGCGGTACATCCAATTATTAGCTTATCCCCATATCGTTCGCGGATTTCATGCGCTTTTTGATCATCCTTGCCAACATGGACGCCATAAGCCCCGACCTTATTAGCGATCTCTGCATGGTCATTGATGATCAATTTTGTCGCGTAGCGATCACACACACTTTTCGCTTTTTGGGCAGTTTTTAGAATGATAGATTTAGGAAAATCCTTCATCCTCAACTGCACCCAATCTCCTCCTGATTCACAAAACCGCTCAATAGCGCTAATATAATCCTGTGGATGATTGAGATTAGGGCTTATATAATGTAATGATGATATTGAAGCCTTCATAGTATATTATTTTTATCCAAATGATTACCCCGCTTCCTCTAAATAGGCGCAAAAGGCCTTAAGACGGGCCAGATGATTTTTTTCTTTCCATATTCCTCCCAGAATTGCCGCTCCATCAAAGCCCATACTACTAAGCGCCTTCAGGTGTTTTGGGCTGACACCTCCCAAGGCAAAGACTTCATAGTCCAGCTTCCACTTATTTTCTTCCAGCCAGGAATGAAGCGCTACCGAAGAAAATCCGGTGTTATATCCGGGCTTTGAAAGGCTGTCAAATACTGGACTGATAAACGCGTAATCCAAAATGGTATTTAGCTCAGGAGCCAATTCGTCCAGAGAATGACAAGACTTGCTGATCATTTCCTTTCCTTCTTTTGGCTGCTGATGACCTTTATAATGTCTGCCGCCAAGGCTCAGCTCGCTCACGATTTCATGATGACCATGTAAGCTGATCTGAGGAAAATACTTCTCAGGAATCTCCCGAAATAGCTGTATCAATTCCTGCTTAGTCCAGTCAGGTCTCCGGATATGAAGTCGGTGCAGCCCCACTTCCAATAAGGAAATAAAGGTCTGCACCTCATTTGGCTGCGCATCGGGGGCCGATATAGCAATCAATGAAATCATTGATTAAGATAGATTTCCCCTCCTTTTTCAGAAAATTCAGAGGCCTTTGCTTCCATTCCCTTATCAATGGCTTCCTGAGAATCGAGTCCATTTTGCTCAGCATAATCTCTTACATCCTGAGTGATTTTCATAGAACAGAAGTTCGGCCCACACATAGAACAGAAATGAGCGACCTTAGCGCCGTCTGCTGGAAGTGTCTCATCATGAAAGGCTTTGGCAGTTTCAGGATCCAGGGACAGGTTAAATTGATCTTCCCACCTGAATTCAAAGCGTGCTTTACTTAGGGCATCATCTCGATGCTGAGCTCCAGGGTGACCTTTTGCGAGATCGGCTGCATGAGCGGCGATCTTATAGGTGATGACGCCATCTTTAACATCCTTCTTATCTGGCAATCCCAGGTGTTCTTTAGGAGTCACATAGCAGAGCATTGCACAGCCATACCATCCGATCATCGCCGCTCCGATACCGGAGGTGATATGGTCATATCCCGGAGCAATATCCGTGGTCAAGGGACCCAAAGTATAAAACGGGGCCTCCCCACATTCTACCAGCTGCTTATCCATATTCTCCTTGATCATATGCATAGGAATATGCCCAGGACCTTCTATAATTGTCTGAATATCATGCTTCCAGGCGATCTTAGTCAGCTCTCCCAATGTTTCCAATTCGGCAAACTGAGCGGCATCATTTGCATCTGCGATGGAGCCTGGTCGAAGTCCATCTCCCAGGGAGAATGTGACATTATAGGCTTTCATAATTTCGCAAATCTCCTCAAAATGGGTATAGAGGAAATTTTCCTTATGGTGAGCCAAGCACCATTTTGCCATGATAGAGCCGCCTCTGGATACTATTCCAGTTACCCGCTTGGCGGTCATAGGTACATACCTCAATAATACGCCCGCATGGATGGTGAAATAATCCACGCCTTGCTCCGCCTGCTCTATCAGGGTGTCCCGGAATAGCTCCCATGTCAAATCCTCTGCCTTTCCATTTACCTTTTCTAAGGCCTGATATATAGGCACCGTCCCGATGGGAACGGGGCAATTGCGAAGAATCCACTCTCTGGTCTCATGAATATTCTTCCCAGTACTCAAATCCATGATCGTATCCGCTCCCCATCGGCAAGCCCAGACTGCCTTCTCTACCTCTTCTTCTATGCTGGATCCTATCGCCGAATTACCAATATTGGCATTGATTTTCACCAAAAAATTCCTGCCAATAATCATCGGCTCTGCCTCAGGATGGTTGATATTTGCAGGGATTACTGCCCTTCCCATCGCGACTTCTTCTCTTACAAATTCGGCTGTGATCAGGTTTTTAGGGGTATTAGCACCGAAGTTTTCACCCGGATGCTGCTGAGTCAGCTGCTGTTGCTCTTCTATCTTCTGATTTTCCCGGATGGCGATATACTCCATCTCTGGGGTGATGATGCCCTGCTTAGCATAATGCATCTGACTGACATTTCTTCCCGTTTTTGCCCGCAAAGGGTTCTTAAGTAGGTCAAACCGGAATTTTTCCAAAGAGGGATTATCCAACCTTCTTTGCCCATATTGAGAGCTGAGCTGCTGGAGCTCTTCCACATCCTCGGATTCACGGATCCATTCCTCCCGCAATCTAGGGAGCCCCTTTTTTACATCTATCTGGATGCCAGGGTCGGTATAAGGACCACTGGTATCATAGACCGTCACTGGAGGATTTTTCTCCACCGTCTGATGACGATCTAAATGAGATACGGTATCGTGCAAGGATATTTCCCTCATTGCCACTTTTATCGGATGGATTTTTCCAGCCACATAGACCTTCCTGGAATTTGGAAATGGCGCAGTGGTGATGTAATTACTGATGTTTTCTTGGCTTAATTCCTTCATAATTAATGTGATTATCCTCCTTGGGTGGCCTTAATAATAAGTATCTGATCATTTTCTTTTAGGGCATGATCTTCCCAGTGGTTTTTGGGAATTACCTCATCATTGATCGCAATAGCGATTCCTCTAGAGGCCTGAATCTTTTGGCTTTTGAGCATTCCTGATAAGGTAGCTTCCCCGTCGCCATGAACAATAGGTTCACCGTTTAGGAGCAACTTCATAGTTGTAAAATTTAGAATTGAATAAAAAAACTTCAGGAATGAAGATAATCTGTCGGAAGGACGCTTCACTTTTCCCTTCGCCCGCATTACCGGGATCAGGTTCGGAGGGTATGTCTCAGTCCAGATATAAATATCAGAACACCCCTAAAGTCTGTTACGTGATTACAAAGGTATCATCTTAATGCAGATTCAAAAGTATTATGACCTAAAAATTAAATTTGAAATAAGTATCTGCCTATTTATCACAAAACTAGCTTCAATAAAAAGCTGCTTAAACTCTATACTTTATTACCTCCAAGTAAAAATCAATCACTATGACCAAAGCATTCTAATTGAAATACCAATGATATTTACTCTTTTACTATAGGAATAATCAATTCAGCTCATAAAACCATGATCTGTATGCTCAATTATACTAAAGTTGATTAAGGTATACCTGCACCCTATTACTGGCCAACACTCATGCAAATAACAAGGAATAAGTAACTAAAGATCAGAACATAACACTTTACGGTTCATGCTATTGGTGCACCTTCAGAATGGGAGCCAATACAGAGAGATCACCATCAATTTCCTTTGGAATTGGAATGCCGAGAATTTCGCAGATTAATGGGAAAATATGGATGTTTTCGAAAGGCTCTATTTCCATACCTTCTCTAATGGCTGGACCATTAGCATAAAATATCGCTCCCATGTCTTTGTTATCAGGATGAAATCCATGCTCTCCAAAAGCTTCGGCCTTAAACATAGCTGCTCTATTCTGGTATTTTATGAACCCAGATGTTTCCACCAGGTAGTAGCCATCCTCAGGGATTACCAATAAATCACCCATTCGATCTTCAAATTGCTGAGGCCCTTTTCCATAGTATTTCTTATTCGTAGGATGGACTAGCTTGATATTTTCCAATCCTTTTAGGCCCTTCTTTACCTTCTTCCTGTCTGCGGGGTCTTCTAGGTAAAGATGTGCTAATGCTCCATTATTATAATATTTCAGGTCAAATGGCTCCAGCATTTCCTGGATATTGATGAGGCGATCTTGCCGAATCTCCGTCATCCCATGATCTGAAACCAAAATTGTATTTATGGGTAAGCCAGTTTCCTTAATCCCTTCAAATAATCTTCCCAGCTCCTTATCTAGGCTATGAATAGCTTCCTGGAGTTTCTCTTCATTATTTGGTCCATAGCGATGGCCAATATCGTCTATATCTGAAAAGTAAAGTGTAATCAATTTTGGGCGTTCCTTTTCCGGCAATTCATACCATTGAAGCACCTGGGATACTCTTTCCTGATTGCTCACCGTACCATCATAATCGAAATAATACCTAGGTCTTATCCCTTGAATATCCGCCTCCGAACCTATAAAGAAAAAGCTGGCTGCGGGGAGCTCATTCTTTTCTGCCTGGACCCGAAGAGGCGTTCCCCCATACCAGCTGCCATCCTGAACGGCCTCTCGATTGCCAATCTTATATACCTGATCGCGGTTCGGGTCATAGAATAAATTATCAACCAGCCCATGATGGGCGGTTCTCATGCCAGTAGCTATTGAATAGTGATTGGGAAAAGTCTTGGAGGGAAAGACAGGAATCATAGCTGAAGCCTTAGTTCCTGATTCCAAAAACTGCCTTAAATGGAGGGGTTCAAATCGGTCAGTATAGTCATACCTGTACCCGTCTAAAGATATTAGTAAAACGTATTGCTGCGTGGATTGAGCGGATACAGAAAGGTTTGATACCAGGCAAATCCCTAGCATAAGGGCAGCTAATTTACTCATGATTTATGCAATTAAATATCAGAGATAATGAATACATAACTAATTAACATACAATAAGTTATGAACACCAGTTAAAGAAAGGCTTTTGGGGTGAGATTAAATGGATTTCTTTGAGGGAAAGGATATATACCTGCTCTTTTTTCCTGACCAAAAGTAATTTATTTCTGCCAGCAGCGCAATGGTAAAGATCAAAAAATAAGACATCAGGTGGGAATAGTTGGGAATAGATCAAAAAAAAAGGCTGCAGATTAGTGCAGCCTTTTTTAAGGAATTATAGGTTAGTTGCGATCAACCTTCCATCCAGTTAGGACCGATAAGTTGTTGCAGCTTTTTATCATATTCATTTGCCTTGTCTTCATTTTTCAGACGAGTATGAATCTGGAATAAGATCTGCATAATTTCTGTATTTTCAGGCTTTTGCTCCAAAGCTTTTTCGAACAATGGAACTGCTTTAGAATAAAGGTCATCAGCCTCACCTAGCATTTTTTCAGACTTGGATTCCCACTCATCATCAGGAAGGTTGTTTACCTCATTGATGATTTCTCTAGCTTTGTCCACATATACTGCAGCAGCATAATAGTTACCTTCGAAGAAGTCAGGGTCGATTTCTACCGCTTTCAAGTATTCTTCAAGGGCACCATCGATATCACCTGATTGCTCCTTTAGGTAGCCATAGCGTAACCTAACTGGTGCATTATTTGGGTCTTTATCCAGAGATTCTTTGATGGAAGCCATAGCCTCATCCATTTTCTCTAATTGTAATAACAATTGAATTTCAAATTCAGAAAGACCTTTGTCATCAGGGTAGATTTCTCTAGCTTCTTTTACCAAGCGGTAAGCTTCTTCCTGATTTTCTTCTTCTGTATTTGCGATTTGGATCAGGAAGTAATAGGCATTCAGCTTATTATATTCTTCATTGTCCAAAAGCATGGTAAGGTACTTTTTGGCTGCATCAAAATCCTCTGCCATATTTGCAGTATAACCTGCGTTGAACACAATAGAGGTATCTTTTGGATCGATATCGGCAGCAATTCCAAAGAATTTAGTGGCCATAGCCATATCATCTTCTTCATATCTTTCGATACCTTTATTTACTGAAGTGGTTTTCAGGCTTAACATTCCTTCACCTTGAAGAGATTCAGGCATACCTGGAACTACTTCTTTGAAAAGGTCTTTTCCTACTTTGCTGGCAGAGTCCATTCCAGTAAGTTCCCAGGCATTGAAGAATGCATCGTAAGCAGTACTTCCCACACCATAAGTAGATTCTGTATTGGAGGAATCAGCAGCATATTGCAAGGTCAGGATCTGACCTTTGATGAAATAGGTTTCGGGATCCTCACTTGTTTCAGGATCCTGAGTTGCTTTTTCGATTTCAGTTAATGCTTCCGTTAGCTCTCCCTTTCGGAGTGCTTTTTCAGCATTTTTAACTACCTTTTTTTGGCCGAAGGCTAACGTAGAAGCCACACCAACCAAAGCTAATGATAAAACTAATTTTTTCATTTTTGTCTAATTATTCCTCTTTTGGTTTTTCGCTATTGTTTGAATCTTGTTGATTTTCTTCAGAAGTGTCAATGTCTTCAATTCCTTCTATTAAGTCTTCTTCTACTTGTTCGACTTTAGCTACAGAAGAAATTTCGTCATTATCATTCAATTTAATAAGCCTTACTCCTTGAGTGGCTCTACCCATTACTCTCAGATCAGCGACTGGTGTTCTTATGATTATCCCTGATTTGTTGATAATCATCAGATCGTCAGAATCTATTACTGATTTTATTGCAACTAGGCTACCGGTTTTTTCTGTGACGTTCATTGCTTTTACACCTTTGCCACCACGATTGGTAATCCTATACTCATCTACGGAGCTTCGCTTTCCGTATCCCTTTTCAGATACTACCAGCAAAGAAGCCTCCTCCCTATTCACACAAACCATGCCAACCACAAAATCGCTGTCATCGCTAAGTTTTATGGCTTTAACGCCCGTAGCGGTCCTTCCCATTGGTCGTACTGCTGATTCGTGGAAGTGGATAGCACGTCCAGACTTGGCCGCTATGATGATATGCGCATCACCATGAGTAAGCTCCACATTCAATAACTGATCATCTTCCCGGATATTCAGGGCAATAATACCGTTAGATCGTGGTCTAGCGTACTGCTGAAGCGTTGTTTTCTTAATTATACCCTGCTTTGTCGCCATCACCAGGTAGTTATTCTGGATATAATCCTCGTCATTTAGATCATTGACCTGGATGATGGAACGGATCCTATCATCAGCCTCAATATGAATAAGATTTTGGATTGGTCTACCCTTAGAAGTCTTACTTCCCTCTGGAATAGCATAGGTTTTGAGCCAGAATAATTTACCCTTGTCCGTAAAGATCAGCAGATAATTGTGTGTGGACGCCGAGAAAATGTATTCTGTATAATCATCTTCCTTGGTCTTCACTCCTCTTGATCCTACTCCACCACGTGTTTGGATGCGGTATTCTTTCAGCGCAGTTCGTTTTACATAGCCTTGCTGAGATACAGTGATGATGACTTCCTCATTAGGAATCATATCCTCATAACTAAAATCTTCGGCATTATGCTCAATTTCCGTACGTCTCTCATCATTATATCGCTCCTTGATTTCAATAAGCTCATTTTTGATGATTTCCATTCGGCGCTCTTTATTGGCCAGGATGTCCTTCAGGTCTTCTATTAAAAGCATAAGCTCTTCGTATTCCTTCACGATCTTGTCGCGCTCCATGCCTGTAAGACGTTGGAGACGCATATCCAAAATGGCTCTAGCCTGAATCTCTGAAAGTTCAAATTTCTCCATTAAGGCTGTTCTTGCCGCCTCAGGATCCCTAGAACTTCTTATCAGATTGATCACCTCATCCAAATTGTCCAAGGCAATAAGATAGCCTTGAAGGATGTGTGCTCTCTTTTCGGCTTCCTTCAGTTCGTATTCCGTCCTTCTGGTCACCACCTCATGCCTATGACTCACATAGTGCACGATCAGGTCCTTGAGGTTTAGGGTATGCGGGCGGCCTTTGACCAGCGCCACATTATTGATACTAAAAGAAGTCTGTAATTGAGTTTGCTTATACAGGTTGTTTAAGACGACATTGGCAATGGCATCCCGCTTGAGCTCATATACAATCCGCATTCCTTGACGATCTGACTCATCACGGATGGCAGAGATTCCATCAAGTTTTTTCTCTTGAATAAGTTGAGCGGTCTTCTCGACCATATTAGCCTTATTGACCAAATAAGGGATCTCGTGGATGATGATCATCTCACGTCCACTTTCTTTGGTCTCCACTGTAGCTTTGCCACGCATTACTACTCGGCCTCTACCCGTTTCGTAAGCTGCCTTCACACCATTATAGCCATAGATAATCCCACCAGTAGGGAAATCAGGGGCAATAATGTGCTTCATCAACTCATCTATGGTAATCTCATTGTTTTCTATATAAGCGGTGATACCATCGATCACCTCTCCCAGTTGGTGTGGAGCCATATTGGTCGCCATACCTACCGCAATACCCGATGCTCCATTCAATAATAGGGCTGGGATTTTGGCGGGAAGAACGATAGGCTCTTTTAGGGAGTCATCGAAGTTCAACTGAAAGTCAACCGTTTCTTTATTGATATCGATCAATAATTCTTCGGCAATTCGCTTTAGCCTTGCTTCGGTATAACGCATAGCGGCGGCATTGTCACCATCTATGGAACCGAAGTTTCCTTGAGGATCGACTAATGGGTAACGAAGGGACCAGGGCTGTGCCATACGTACCATGGTCTCGTACACTGCACTGTCACCATGTGGGTGATACTTACCAAGTACCTCCCCGACGATCCTTGCGGATTTTTTGTACGGCTTATTATGTAATACGCCCAACTCCTGCATACCAAACAGGATCCGGCGGTGAACGGGCTTCATTCCGTCCCTCACATCAGGAAGTGCTCTGGAAACAATGACCGACATCGAATAATCGATGTATGCTCCGCGCATTTCCTCCTCAATATTAATCGGTATAATGTTCTCGTTTTCTCTATGAGCCATGTTAACTGTTTCTCAATATAAGGTTGCAAGATAATAAAAAGAATAAGGTTTTAAAACCCAATTTTTAGGTATAAAAAAGATAAAACCTATAAGTTTAGTACCACTGACCCACCTTTCGGTTTTGCATCTCCCAAATTGAGCTGCCCCGATACTCCACACCATCATGTAAGTGCTTCATTTTCACCCCACAACCGGGAAACTTACAGCGCTTGGTGCCCGGAAGTCGCAAGGCCACCCCAATATTCACCATGAAGAGATTTTGGTTGATAGTTTGTACTTCTTCTAGCCTGGAATTAATATAATCATACTTCCGGAAGGAAGCATTGGGCTTAATAAACATCTTGGTGTATTCAGAAAACTCCCTTTCTATCCGTAATCCAAAAGAATAATAAGGCTCAGTTGCCGCCAATGCAGGGTCCCCATCCTTGATGGTCAGACTGCCAAACTCCCCCTCAATTATCACCCGCCATGGGTAATCTTGCCGCATCCTTATCTTCTGCTCAGCCTGCATGTATAGATTATTGGAATCAAATTTCTTATACTTCATCGCTAAGAATTGCCTTCGCCGCTGAGCATCCCAAAGCACCAAACCCACCGTACCAAAAAAACGATCAGTCACTAATTTGTCGCTCGTTAAGGTAAATTGATACTCAGGATTTTCTAATGTTTTAATCTTCCCAAAATCCCTCCCATAACCTCCGCCTACGCTCAGGATGCCAAATATATCAATTCTCAGCCCCGCCTCTATCGGAACCACATGCCCTGAGGAACTGAAATCCTTGATTTCATTTGGGGAAATAGCTCCTAAACCCTCCTGAATGGGGATTATGGGATAGGTTTCGGGCATGGAGGCCTGGAAGGCCATATCATCATAATGAAGCCCATAACCAGTGCTCATCTCCAGGCTGATCTTGCTGATGATGCCTCTGCTGATATTCCCTAAGCCGCTATTGCTGCGACGGGTCTTCGTGGCCTTGGTGTCTATCCCAAACAGGTCTTCGTCTTGCGCCATCGCAGGTTGGTAAAGCAGCATGCCAATACTGACAATGATGAAGGCTTTCCAATACTGGGAATTGGATGCTTTAGGTCTGTTAAATAAAGTTAGGTGTAGCATTTCTTTGATTCGTTGTGTATATCAAATAATGCTTAAAAATAGTAAAAAATGATAGAAATACTTTTTATCACTGCCTCATGGAAATTTTCTTTTCCATAAAACTTTTCGTTTGCTCCTAAATCCCCCCTCAATCGAAAGTAAAATAGGGGCCAAATTACCATTTTGATATCCAACTAGGTTGATGGGGATTTGTCCCTATTCCGCAACGGGTAAAAGCAGGAAGGTGGAAGCTAAAGAAACTCTGAAAAATGGTGTTTGGTCCCTATAGCTATCTTAAATTTTGGGCAATAAAAAACCTCAAGGACCACGAGATAAATCTGAGTCCTTGAGGTTTTTATTCCATCAATGGAAAATATAAAGAGGCTTATTCGGCGTCTTCTTCTTCTGGAGTTCTCTCGCTTGCTTTCTCCGCGATCAACTCATTTACCTTAGTCTTTACTTCAGGATCAGTTTTCATGGCGGTATTTACCTTATTATAGGTAGCTGCCCCGAGAATCTCATCGTCCTTAATTAAAGAGATCATACGCTCCTTGATCACATCAGAAAGGGAGTTTTTAGTATCCATGATTTTGGTATACTCTGCTTTCTCCTCTTCAGTGATGCTGATTTCTGCCAACTTAGTGTCGTCGCCCCACGCTTCTTTGATTTCGTTATAGCGAGCTACATCAAATACCTCGTTATCCTTAATCATGCTTTCAAGTTCCCCTTGTTTCACTTCCATGAAGTGATTCACAGAATCTTTCATTGCTGCGAATTTCTCAATTTCTTCATCTGTAACAGCTTCTGCTTCCTGAGCAAATGCCTTTACATTCATTAAACACAACATTAGGAATGCCAATCCAAATAAACGCTTCATCTTTTTCAATCTTTTTAATTAAAATTCAAGTAATAAACTAGCTTCCAATAAAAGGCATTAGCCTTAATTAAGCAAGAAAAAAATGAAAAAAAACCTTTTTTAAATGATCTAAATCGGGCAGAATTGCTAAGTTTTCTGGCTTAACCTCTTGAAAATATTATACTTCCCTCAATTTATTAATAATATCCTTGGGATCATCCGCACCGAACACAAAGCTTCCGGCCACCAAAATGTCCGCCCCAGCCTCTTTTAGCTTATGTCCTGTCTCTAAATTCACCCCGCCATCTATCTCTATCTTAGCCCTGGAGCCTGTTGCTGTAATTATCGCCTTTAGCTCCCTTACTTTTTCATAAGTATGCTCGATGAATTTCTGCCCACCAAAGCCGGGATTCACCGACATGACGATCACCTGATCAATATCCCTTATGATATTTCTGAGCAACTGCACCGAACTATGTGGGTTGAGCGCCACACCTGCTTTACAGCCCAGTTCATGGATCGCCTGAATGCTCCGGTGAAGATGAGGACATGCCTCCAGATGGACCGTGATGGTCTCCGCCCCCGCTTTCTGAAACTGCTGGAAATACTGGTCGGGATTTACGATCATCAGATGCACATCCAAGGGCTTCCTGGCGTGTCTATGAATAGCCTCTACCACCGGCAGGCCAAAGGATATATTGGGCACAAAAACACCATCCATAATATCCACATGGATAAAATCTGCAGAGGATTCATTGAGCATGGTGATTTCGGATTGTAAATTGGCAAAATCTGCTGCCAATACGGAGGGGGAAACTAGTATTTCGTTCATCGATTTTTTCTCTTTTTAAAACAAGCCCACACAAAGATGATGCACCTTTTGGGCTTATAAAGAAAATAAAAATTGACAAGAATGTTTCTGCTAAGCTTATATAAGTTTAATCCCAAACTGGAACCCATGCTTATTGCTTCCTTTCAATAGCCTGTTTTTAGGCCCTTTATTGGATAAATACCTTATGTCTTTCCCTCACATTTCCTTCCTGCAATTCGATAATATAAAGCCCAGAGAGTTTTCTTTTAAACTCCATCTCATAGGGTTCTTTTTGGGATTGTCGGCTCAGCCTATCCTTGGTTACGATTTGCCCTTGAGTATCATATAGAAGATAGTGGCAGTTATTCTGCGCACCAAACTGGATAAAAAATTCCCGACCATCAGTAGGATTAGGATAGATTTTGGTTTGATAGATTTCTGGAGATTTCTCGACGTCTAGTACCTGGCCAAAATAAGCTAGGTGGAAATTAGGAATTCCATAGCCATAATAATTGTCGGGATCTTCTGCCTGGCTGCCGCTGGCCAATAAATAACCCAGCAACTCCTCTTTTTTCCACTCTGGTCTCCCTTGACGGATCCCCGCCACCAAGCCTGCGATTTGAGGTGCAGAATAAGAGGTGCCATTGGAGGTGCTGGTGCCATTCTCATTATGCCAGAGCCATACTCCTCTGCCCAGCGTGGTAAGGTCAGGTTTTATCCTACCATCTGCCGATGGCCCGATACTACTAAAACTGGAAGCCTCCAGGTTCTTATCCACCGATCCTATCGCCAATATTCCTTCCGCATCTGCAGGCACGGAAATGGTGCTGGCCGTTTTATTTCCCGCATTTCCAGCACTTGTGATCACGATGATCCCCTTAGAGGAAGCGATATTGGCTGCCTGGCTTATGATGGCCGTCTTCCCATCAAGATCCTCTATATCATAGTCCATTCGGGGGTCATCATAAAATCGATAACCTAAAGAACTACTTATAATATCAGTCCCCAAGCTATCAGCATATTCCGCCGCACGAGACCAATTATACTCTTCTATCCTATATTCAGAAGCCACATCCTCTGTGATACACAGTATATACGAAGCATCATATGCCCCGGACACGAGGTTTTCGGGGTCATTACTGGCGATCAATGATAAGGCCGCAGTACCGTGATTTTCGGTTCTAAAAACATCGTTTGACCAGGGTTTAACAAAATCTTTGGTTGCGATTATTTGCTCATTGTCAAATAAGTGCTGAAGTCCACTAATTTTATCCGCATTCATAAACCCACCATCCAATACCGCTATTTTGACGCCCTCACCCGTAAGGCCTTCCTGGTGCATTTCGGATATTCCAATCAATCCATTTTGATAAGCATAATCCTCCTCTGCAGAGGTCCTGGAGAGTATTCTGATGGAGACATTGGACTGCAGAAGATTGCCTCCACTCCTCTTACCTTCCTCATAAAACCCCCTGGCCACCAACTCCACCGTGTCCACTATGGCCAACTTATCGATAAGCTTCACTTGCTCCTCGGTCGCAGTCACCACGGAAGCATTCATCCATTTACTCTGATAGATGATTTCTTTCACTAAAGGCTTGATCTGATCGATATTGCAGGGACTTACTGGCAGGTCCAGACTATCAATAGGGATGCCTTCATGGCTTCTGCGCTGTATGGCATCAGCAGTCAAAAATGCCTCCGGCTGATCCAGACTATACGCTGTATTCGGCTTATATTTATACCTAATAGCATACCTGTCCTGCGCCTGCACCAGTCCTCCAAGCAGGCAAAAACAGGCTAGCATGATGATTTTATTGATATTTTCCATGGGTGATAAGTTCTAAATGAGATAAACGACCACTTTCTATGATTTGTTCTCCCAAACAATCATTTCGTGAACAATAAGTCAATGTTTCGATATATTGTTCTATCATTCCCACTCCAAAGGCATATACTTCAAAACGATTATCTCTAATGGTAATTAGGTCATCCTCTTCCTGTTGGATTATTTTGACCGCATTATTATAAGTATTTCCCTCTATCGTAAAAGGCCCGGGAGTCTGCATCTGATAGTCATCGATAGGAAAAACATTATAGGCATTGCCATCCCATAGACTGGCAGATGCCACGGGAAATACCAAGGGGATTTTATTGAGATTGTCCTGTAACCGGATCAACGCATTGTTTTTGATCTGCAAGGTATAGGTGCTATGGCTCTCCCAGGACAGTTGGTCACTGGACTTGCTCCTGCTGACGGTATAGACCAGTCTTCCTTCCTGATTGAGATAGCTATGGCTGATATGATCCTGATAAAAAAAGTAGGAGCTCTCAATATCATCTTCCCCATAAACGACCGTTTCATTTACCCCATAGACCCAAAATCGCCCTTCCTCCAATGGCATATATTCATAGCCCAATTCCACCGGCTCCACGGGCTCTTGCTCGCAGGCAAAGCATAATAGGATCATTAGAAATGGGAAAAGTTTCTTCATACGTGTAGCATAGGTATAGGACACTTCTTAGCAAGATCCCTGCTTTATTTTATTTGTTCATTATATATCAGGAGCAGATCCATCCGCCTTCAACCCTCTTTTAGGTATAGTACTAGTAAACTAATTACTTTAAAACCATTATGCAAAAATACAATAAAGCATGAAAACCTAATATATCAAATATTAGTTTTCAATTCGAATCCTTCCATCGCTTTAGATAAAGTGTTAATTCTGCTTATCTTTGGCCTTAGAAAATAAATCATTAGGATTTATAATAGGTCATTTTCACCAGTAGCCTTGCAAGGCTTAATTGAAATCTATAGGCAGTTGGACTCATATGGAAGTCCTGATCCCACGCTTCCCAGCGGAGGCCATTAGCTGATTTTAATAATTGAACCAGACCGGGATAATGCATTTATTTTCAGCTTTATATAAAAATTAATAAGGAAGAATATTATAATTTATGGCACTAAAAACATTCGTTAAAGTCAGCAGTGTAAATAATCTAAGTGATGCCCGATATTGTGCAGGAATGTATGTAAGCTTACTGGGCTTTAGCCTTGAAGAATACGACAAAAATTATATCAGTCCTGAGACTTATAAGGAAATCACCGGATGGCTCAGCGGTCTGGAATATGTAGCAGAATTTGAGACCAGTCATCCAGATAATATATTGGAGAAGGTAAAGGCTTATGAGGGTATAGACCATATACAGATCAGTGAAGAGGCCCATTTAAGAATGCTTGCGAACACTTCATATAATTTACTTTTCAAGAAAGAGTTGAATGCACTTGGAGAATTGGAACACCTAAAAGCCATAGCTCCTAGCTTAGCCGAAAATAATATCACCCTGGTTTTAGAGTCTGGAAACCTGGAGCTTGCTGAGGATGCGATAGGCTTGATTAAGGAGCTTAGTGGACAGTGTCAGGTATTATTAGGATTTGGTTTAGAGCCTGAAAACTTAGAGGCTATTCTCGAAAAAACGGGTGCGCAGGGCTTAGCCCTGAAAGGCGGAGATGAAATTAAGCCTGGCTATAAGGATTTTGACGAGCTGGCAGATATTTTAGAGGCTTTGGAGGAAGATTAATTCAAAATGGCTTAGGGAGGATAAAATCAATCCTCCTTAAAAGGCCATTTTTCCTTCTTTAGTGAGTTCTCTACGGATGCCGATATTGATTTCCGCCTCCTTGATTTCCCCATTATATTTGGCCAGTGCTTTGATGGAGGCATATTGGATGATGTTGACAATATTCGCCCCAGTCAATTCATATTTTTTGGACAAATCCTCAAAATCCAACGTTTTTTCCAATTTTGCCTTTTCGGGGAGGTTCTTTAGCCATATCGATAGGCGCTCAGAGGCGGTAGGCATGGGGAACTCGATGATGCTATGAAACCGTCTGGCAAAAGCGGCATCTATATTACTTTTAAAATTGGAGGCTAAAATTACCAATCCGGGGTGATTTTCTATTCGCTGTAGCAAATAAGATACTTCCTGATTAGCGTATTTGTCATGAGCGTCCTTGACCGTAGTTCTTTTGCCAAATATGGCGTCTGCCTCATCAAAGAACAATATCCAGTCCTTATTGGCAGCCTTATCAAAAAGCGATGATAAGTTTTTTTCGGTTTCACCAATAAATTTGGAGGTCACCAAAGACAGGTCAATTCGGAAAACCGGCCTGGCCGTATGCTTCCCGAGCAGACCAGCGGTGAGGGTCTTACCAGTTCCTGGAGGACCATAAAACATCACCCTAAACCCAGGCTTAATTCTTCCAGCCATCCCCCAGTCTTCCCATAATTTCTGATGCTGCTCCAGCCATTCCTGGATTTCTAAGATATAGGCAAGGGTTTTAGCATTCAGAACTAAATCCGTCCATTCCAAGCTGGTTTCTATGGGTTCGGCAGGAAAACTCGTTCCAAAAACGGGCTTAGAAAGTTGATCGGTGGTAAAGCGCTCGGCATATTCAGCGTCCATGACCAGTGCCGAGGCCCATTCTGGCTCATGGCTTTCGCGAGAACCCCAGTGGATCACCCCTAGCTGTATCAATAGGGCTGTTTTTAGAAGTTTGAAATATTTTTTTCTCGTGGCAATGTCGATTCCTGCCACCACAAAAAGGTAGGTTTCTCCGGTGGGGATAATCCCGCGATGGCTCTTGGACCGGAGGCCTCCAAATTCCACCAAATCATGTCCATCAGGAAAGTATTGGGCGATAATTCTACTATAAAAACCTGGGTCCAGGTGGGGGACCAAAGCCATGCCTAAGAGCAATAATTCATGATTGGGAATGGTCTTAGCCTGCACAAACTTCCCCAATTCAGTCCCTGGGTCAAATTGCAAATTGAGCTGAGGCTGAACCAATGTACTTGTTTTTTTGGTAAAAAAGTCCATTCTAGCCTTGATGGCCATTTCTACAAAGTGAATCAAATCCACCATAAAATCATACGTTTAAGTAGCGATCATAAGCCTTTTGAAGCCTTTCATCATATTTATTTCTAGCATATAAGGGTCCATTATAGCGCTTGGCAAAACCTTGCCAGTTCTTATCCTTAAGCAATCTTATCAGTTGATTGACTTCCAGAAATCGGCCAAAAGCATCCAGGTGCTCACGTTCATGCAATTGCATTTTGCTTACAAAATCATCCACAGAAGAGTACCCCAAGGTCTTGGCATGGTAGCCCATGATCTGAAAAGAACCCCAAGAGGCGGATGAATTGGCGGCATCACTGAAGGTCTGCCCTGGCGAGATATCCCTGGCCTTTTGGAGCCGATCATATTCTCCCGCCCCCCCCTTATAGTGAGACCGGGTCCACTCCGGATAGAGAATATCACTGGTTTGTTGATTAAAATGGGCGTTTGGATCAACACCACGGGACTTAAGCTGCTTCCAAAATACATGGCCTTCAAAAAGTATCTTGGCTCTACCGTCCACCAAAAATCCCTTTCCCCTACTTTCTACCTCATTGACCGCTTTGACTGTGGCGATCTCCAAACCATATTTCGTCGCAAAATCCTCCAAATCCCGCTCCGAAAGTAGTTTGCTATTTTCATTGAGGATATCCGGGTTGAGCGCCAAAAGCTTACTCCAGGATTTTATGCCCACTATCCCATCTACCACCAGGCTGTTTTTCCGCTGAAAATCCATAATGGCCTCATGCGTGTCCTTGCCAAAATAATCGGATACATAGAGGTCATAACCCATCTTTTGTAATATTTCTTCCAATAGCCGCACCTCGGGGCCACGGGACCTGTATTTGATCATTCTCATGGTTTCAACTGCTTTGGTTTTCGATAAGATTTTTATAATGTATGGCTTTATTAAACGCTGGCTCTATCTCTAAAGCCCGATCCAATAATTGGATCGCCTCCTCGTATTGATTCAAACTGGCAAGAATAATACCTTTCTCAGTAATAATATGATGATTATCAGGATCCACCTTTAATATCTGCTCCAACTCCTGCAGCCCCTTGACGGATTCTCCCTTGGCGAGGTAGTTGACGGCCAAAAAATGACGGTACTCCAGCTGATCAGGTTGGGTAGAAAGGCAGATTTTAAATGCTCGCTCTGCCGTCCCATGATTTCGGAGGTGAAATTCACATTGACCTATACAAAACCACAATTCAGAATGCTTATAGTCTATATCATAGTCATATAATACCTCCAAAGCTCCTTCATAGTTTTTTTGGTGAATATAAGATTGCGCCAGCCCCAAAATATACTCCGGCTCCTCCTGCAGCTTAAGTAGCTCCTTCCAGTAGGCAATGGCTTCGGCATGCCTTTCGAGATGTCCTGCCAACTTTGCCAAGCTTAGCCAGGCCGCAGACAGGTCAGGATGATTCTCGGCCACCTTCAGAAAAATGGAATTGGCCTTATCAAAGTCCCCGGTCATCGCTATAGCATTCCCATAGTTTAACCAAAAATTAGGTTTTGACTCCTGGTCAAGGGCTTTCTTAAAGTAGTCAATGGCTTGATTAAAGTCATTTTTATGGTGAAAGTACAGTCCTAGATTGTTGAGCAGACTTGCGTTATCAGGATAGATAGCCAAAGCTTGCTGATAGCAGTCCAGGGCTTTTTCCAGATCACCATGTAGGAAATGCCGGGCTCCCTGATTATTGAGGTTGATCGCGTTGCGTTTTTCCATAGTTTAATTTAATCAAATAAATCGTTTTTAATATCTAAGGCTAACCCTTTGGCCATATTAATCACATCAAGGTCTGGATAGATCACCTCTATATCATCGAAGGACATATCAAAAGCTTCTCCTTCCTGATAATGGATGGGAAAGGCTATTCCAAACTGGATTCCCGGACCCCATTCGTAAGAAGCCAGATTATGTCTCCACGTTTCACTAATGGACAAGAAGCCAATCCCCAAACTGGCCCTGGCAAAGGCATTCACCTCGAAGGTAAAGGCGGGATTGACAGTAATCCGTCCTTCTGCATCCAAGGTAAGCCCTGTCTGCGGGCTCCAATTTACATCTACGGAAGCCAGTGCTTCACCCGCCAGCCCCAAGGTTCCTGCCAGTTCGATGCCACCAGTAAGACTAGCGATGCCCACGCTCAATCCCAAACTCATATCTCCACGGAGGGTAAGCCCTGCATCCGCTGGAATCCCAAATTCCCCATGCCCACTGAGGGTCGTTTCATCCTCCCTTTCGGGATTATAATTGATTTCAGCCGACATATTGCGCAGCTCCCCCGGACCAAAGCCTGAGGTAAAATCCAAACCACCACCAATCTGTGCCACAAGCCCCAAACTCCTAGGTCCTAGAGGGATGGCAAACAGAGGAATCTCAATAGTGGGAACCTGGAAGAGATTTCGATTCATTTCCTTTCGGGCAAAAACCTCATATCGCTCGGCGCTCAGTCGGGCCAGGACTTCTATTTCCCCCTCCGGGGTAAAGGTTACCCCAGCAGTTGCTGCCAGCCAAGGCGTGAGCTGCAAGGTCAATGTGCCTCCACCATATACCCGCATAGTGTCATCTGGGTCTCCATTTGGATCTCCGTTTTCATCAAGTGGGCGATTGGTGGCTCCTACTTCTATCGTACCACTTAGCATCCCCCGACTGTAGGACGCAGAACCCTCGATGGTCAAAGCCCCATTGATATAGCTTACACTAAGGCTGGAATTGATGCCTGGAATATCCGGGACGGCCGTACCTGTGACCGATACATTATATCCTTCCTGGCCCGCCTCCTGAGCGATGCTGGCCGATACACTGCCGCTCTGAATGCCCGGAATATCACTGCTCAAATCAAAATCGCCGCCAATGGAAAAACCTCCTTCTCCAAATTCTACGGACATATTACCACGCTCTATGCCAGGGATGTCTAGCTCTGCCTCCCCACTTGCTGAGAATATATTTTCTGAATAGCTAGCATTAATGGTGGCACTTTTTACTCCCCGAACCTTCCCCTCAGGAATCTGTATCGTGCCGCCGATCGTCCAGATATTATCGATATAACTGATTTCTATCTCTGCACTATCAAATAAATTGGGGTCAAAGGAAAAATTACCCACTAAGCTAAAGCCAGTTTCTGTCGCAGCGGTGGCGGTGATACTTCCTGTTCCTACGCGGTCTATACCAAAATTCACCTCACCGGTAAGTCCCAGCCCATCAGAGGAGCTCGCAAAAATCGTAAGCGAAGAATCACTAATCGCAAAAGGTGGGGGAACATTGATTTCTCCCGAACTGAAGGTTTTGGATATTCGCACATCCCCATTGGACAGAAATAGCTCGATGGGACTGCCTTCAAATATCGGGATGGAAGGCATGATCTGTCCATAAGCCTGTATACCATCCGGCATAAGTTCCAATTCTAATATCTCCACCGGGCTAGTTCTATTAACTCTTAAGCCATATAGATTGGACTGAATGGATTGCTTGGTGATATAGCCTGCATATTTGGATCCTTTAAAACGTATGACTTCGATCTCCTTGTCATTGGTCCAGGGTTCCCAGGTCTTATCACCTGGTGGAATATTGACGCTTATCGTTCCCAATAAATTAGTCTGCTCCACCCCTTCTCCCGTAGTGACAAAATTCTTTGCTGTAATTCTAAACGGATTATTAAAGTACCTCTTTTCATTACTATCGGTCACTGCACTATCTCCCGTCCAATAAAAACGCTGCCCTAGTCCACCACCTGCATTAGGGAAAATTCTTACTTCTCCTTCTCCTCCAATATCCGCCAGACTGCCCACCTCGATGGCATTTAGCTGTTCGCCCTCCTCTATCTGCTCCTTGGTCCAATATTCATTTTCGGTGACCTCACTATCTCCTCCCGGAATCGCTTCGGCTTCAGTAAACACCAGGGTATAGTTGGTTTTAAAATCAGCATCACCACCAGGGTACTGGCCATTATGGCGCTCACGGAAACCATTAAGTTTTTCGGTAATTTTATTTTTAATCGTAGAGCCACTGGAACTGTTTTTTGACGAGTCAAGAAGCTCCATATTGTCTGTGGTGTTGGGCCAGCTTTCGGTGGACCAGTTGGCTAGCTGAAGTTCCACGACATGATCCACATCAAATCGCCGATATTCCTTATCCTTACCCCAGGTCGGTGTGGTCAGTTCGGTGGCTATATCATCAATATTCCCAATATAAGTAGGCATGACATTTCTGCCCGTAATATTCGCTTTAAATACGTGCGTGGTGGCCGGAGTAGCGGCAACATGATTATGATTGAAGTAGAGTTCATTCAATTTGGTTTTTATAGTATCCTTGCTGACCTGAGGCTTCCATACGCCGTTGCGCTGATTGGTATTGCCACGCAGATAGTCGTTTTTACGCTTTAGCGGTTTCTTGCCAGAAAATAGATTTCCTCTATGGTTAAGTAATTTGAACCCGGGTACACCAATCTTGCTGAAGGTGACGGTTTTGGCCGTTTCATCCAATACGCCAGTTTCGGGCTCCATAGCAGGGGCCTCCGTTTCTTCCGTTCTCTGGATTGCAGTTTGTTGGACAGCCTTGCTCTTTCCTTGCTGAATGGTATGGGTAAGCTCATGTGCCAGCAGGTGCTTGCCGCCTGAGCTTTCTGGCTGGTACTTGCCTTCGTTGAAGTAGATGTCATTTCCATGGGTAAAGGCCTGAGCCCCCAGATCCTGGCTCATCTGCACGGCCTCAGAGTCGGTATGTACTTTCACCCCACTGAAGTCCGCCCCGAATCCCTGAGACATCTCCTGATTTACAGGGCCGGGAAGCGTACTTCCGCCGGAGCCATTGCGGAGCTGAGAGGCTATTCCTGAAGGAGCTTCTCCCCCTTCTTTGCGCTGAATAGGCTCATCTGCATGTGAGCCAAATTCCGGAATCCTTTGGACCTCCTCTTCTTTACTTTGCAGCTCTTCTTCCTTTTCCTGGATGGGATCCTCGGTAGGTTTTAGCTGAGTAATGGGGCTTATGCTACTGGCCAGAGGACGATTCTGTATTGATGATTTGGTTTCTGTAGTTCCTTGCTGCACTAGCTGATCGGCCATTTTATCTGCTTCCACCTCATAGGGATCACCCGCTTTACCCATGGTCAATTTGGGCTGAAAGAATGCCTGTGATCTTGCCGGGCTGCTAGATTCGGAGGCTGGGGCGCTATTTTTTGGGCTATAGTTTTTCACCGATTAGAAGGGATAACCTGTTTCGTGGATCCATGCAGCCTGAGCCTCTGGTACCGAGGTGATGATTTCAAAACCAATCTGCTCCCCTATACAGGAAACTTTTACCATGCATCCATTGGGTATCTTAAACCAGGCATCCTTCCGTTGGCGGCACCAAAAACCTCCAATATCCCGAACCAGCCTACTGCGGGGTATGAATAATGGACCTGCTTCCTTGCTGGGAATAATTAGGAAATCTTCTAAGGAACAGCTACTATGAAGCAATAGCTTACCCGCAATAGGTGGATGTTCTTTCTGCTGATTTAGCAGGTTTTGAAGGCTAATATTAGGTTGTATGGCTTTGGAATTTATTTTAGAAATAGCCCCCTTTTTATTCTTTGACTCGCTGTCTGAGGCCTGCTGCTGCAGCGTGTGGGTAAGCTCATGAGCTAGCAAATGCCGCCCTTCCCTGGACTGCGGCTGATATTTCCCCTCATTGAAGAAGATATCATTACCATGCGTAAAAGCCTGGGCGTTCAGTTCGCTACACATCTGTATGGCGGCGGGATCTGTATGAATCCTGACCTCGCTAAAATCAGCCCCAAATCCCTGCTCTAATTGTAATTGTACTTCTATCGGCAAGGGACTTCCTAATCCCCTAGCTTCTAGTATGGACTGTTCGAGCAAACTACTATCCTGAAGGGAAGTAGCTTCATTTTCTGATTTCTCCTGTACTGCCGTCTCCTCCTCTTCCCTGGCCTGCACTTCAGGTTCTTCTTCCTTAGCCTGCACTTCAGGTTCTTCTTCCTTAGCCTGAACTTCAGGTTCTTCCTCCTTGGCTTGAATTTCAGGTTCTTCCTCCTTAGCCTGAACTTCAGGTTCTTCTTCCTTGGCTTGAATTTCAGGCTCCTCCATTTCTTGCATCTGTGCGACTTCCTCCGCTTCCGAATCCTCCTTAGACTGAACCGCCGGCTCTTCCTGTACTTCCTCCTTCATCTGGAGCTTGCTTAGTCCATCAGCTATTGGTTTTGATTGTACTGCTTCTTCCTCCATTCCTTTGGCTTGTACTCCGGGGCTATCCATAGCGGCAGTCACCTGATCCGCAGCACGGTCAGCTTCCACTTCATAGGCATCACCTTTCTGGCCCTTTTTTAGTTTTGGCTGTACGCCAAAAAAAGTTGAACCAGCAGCTTGAACTTTATTATGATTCGGCATTTTTGCAGAAGAGGTCTTTGACCCTTTTTTAAATTCTCTCATAATCCTAGATTTTACCATTCAACAAACAACAAGCTGCTCTTCCATGGAAGCTTTATGACACTAATCGGGTAAGGCAGGTATTGCAGCAAAATATCTATGCTATTCTTATCCATGTATAGCTTATAGTGATTCCCTTCTGGCATGAGTTTTCCCGATCGAATTAGATAATAACTCCTCAGAGAATCCACACTAGTTTTGCCCAATTTTTCCCAATTCGAAATACAGGCCTCTAATAATTCCAAACAGAATTTCTGGATATCTAGGGGCAGGGAAGTCTCTATAGAGATGATATTTTCAGCTGGAAACGAACAAATAAATTTCTCCATTCCCAACTTATAGTCCAGGGCCTGGGTGTTTCCTGTGGCTAGGAAATGTAAAGTCCTTACCGCAAGCTCCTGCTGAATCCAGCCTTGTTCAGGGCTCCAAAGATTGCATAATGTCATTAATCGTGGCAGGTAAGGATTGAGCAATATCAAGCCTGCATTCCGTACCTGCATCCCTTCTATGATATCCATCTCCAGCACTTTCTTATCTTCCTGCTGCTTTGCCATTGAGTCCTCTTGTTCACGGATAGTATCCTCTGAGGCGCTGGAGATAGCTTCTGAATTTAGATTGGACTCTTCATTGGAATCTCTGATCTGCTCCTTAGGATCAGCCTGATTAATTTTAGCATCATTTGAGATCAATTGACTTAAAATATCGTCCAAATGTATATTTTCTTTTGCGAACTGTATATTATAGCTATCTAATGGTAGAGATATGTTTTGAACTATTGATCCTTGGATATCAGCACTAAGGGATTTTGAATCTTTTATGATCCGGTGGGTAATTTCATGGATTTTCTCTATGCCTTTTTGCTGTAATACCGCCCATTTTAGCTGCCAGAGCTTGATTTTAAGTGCTGAACTAAAACTATATTTGACCGAAGGTAAATCTCTTTGAATATAATTTAAATGACTGAAATTTGATATGAGTTGTGTATATATCGATTCCAATTGGCTTTCGGTCAACTGTAAAACCAGTCTTTCGAAGGGTTTAGCTTCATAATTAATTTGGTACAGGTACTTTCCTAGATGCGAACTGGACCCAAGACTAATCTTACTATCTTCCAGCCTATAGTCGGGGTCAAAAAAGGCACAGTCTTCCGTTTTGCTAAGCCACCAAGGCGAGCTGCCATTTTTCAGAATATGCAGAATCGTTTTTACCTGTCGCTCTTCCTCCCTCAAATTATGCCAATCCATAAAGTCAGCCTTCTCCTCCCCACTCTTAGCCATAGACCCATGCGGTGAGGAAGCTTTCCATTTCTCCAATTTATCTTTAAGTTGGTTCTTAATTCCCTCACCCACCGCCTGCAGAAGTAGCTTGTTGCTGTCAAAACCATGATCAAGGACTTGCTTATAATTTAGGTCAAATGATAAGTCCAGCTTTGAAATGGTGAGGGTATGAAATTCACTGACTGACTGAATTTCTTGGAAGAACTCCAGTAAGATTTTCTCCAAGGACTCTCGCACAAATTCATTGATCAGCTGCTGGATTTTTTCAGCAGAAACCTTCGATGGAGCAGTACATTCCACCTTAACGCAATGAACAATATGTGTTTCCTCAGCGATCATCTTCTAGCCATCCAATAAGCTCAATTGATTCTCAATCTCTGTCTTGATAAAATCAGCATTTGCAAAATTGATTAGCATCTGATCTAGATAATTTTTGATCTCCTGCTGGCTATCCCAATTTATATTTTCCAATTTAAGATCGGACATAGCCTTGCTAAGTGCTTCCAGCGTTTTCGCTATAGTTTCCTTATCCTTGTCCAATGAATCCGAACCTTGGCACCTAAGCACGGTGTATAATAATTTGACAAGCTGCCTGAACATGTTTTTAAATGGCGCTACTCCTGGACCATTTCCACTGTTCATTTCCATCAAATAGTCCACAGCCATATCTATATGAGGTACAAATAGTTTCTCTAATGTTGCATTTCTAGTACCATCGATATAGGGATCTGCATTATTGGCCAAGGTGACTAGTACCTTATCGATAATAGTGCTTAGCGTCTCTTGCCCCCATTGATCGATTTCCTTGAAAGCTGGGCTTTGTAATAAGGAGATATAGATTTCCCGAGTCTGCAATAGATATTGTTTTCCTGCCTCTTCGCAGTTAAGGGGAGGCTCTACTATTAGTGGAATAGTTTGGCTTTCGGATTGGCTCTGCTCACAGGCGGTATCCAGCAGGGCGCTGACATATACATTAAGCTCAATATCATTAGGGCCAAATTCTATTGTGAAAGTATCACTATTTACCTTGTCTTGTTCTTGACCATTTATATTCCATATATATGCACTGGCATGGCTTGGAGGGTTGGGGATCACAAAATCCACTTTACCTGCCCCCGTATTTTCATCTCTATTGACCGTATAGATGAAAGTTATCACAGGTCTTTCCCTGACTATCACAAAAAGGTCAGTGGCTTGTCCATTCACAGTAAAGCTTAGGCTGGTATTCAAATTCATCGGTCCCACGATTTTAGGGTCGAAGTGGTATTTACCACTTATGAAGGTAGTGCCTACTCCTGCCACTGTTCCATTCTCGGGAACGACCGTAAATTCCTCTGCGATAGAATTTGGCGTCTTGCAATATTCATCATAGGTAAGGCTCAAACTCACCTCCTCCGTCTCCTCCTCAAAAATCAGTACCCTGGTAATGGTTCGCGGGCATGCTCCATTTTTCGGACTGGCCGTCAGCGTCACCGTTACCCGATTGGTTTCACCGAGTGGCAGCTGATAGGTTTTGGATGGTGTAGCTTCGGTGGACTGACTGTTGTCCCCGAAGTCCCACAGGTAATCTATGTCCTCCATGCTACTATTTGCTGAGAAGCTAATGGAAGGGTTCGTTATTGGATTTGCTGGAGCATTAATGCTTATTTCCGGGCTTTCTCTTACCGTCAGTTCGGCCCTTACCGATTCTCCATTTACCAGAAATGTCAGGGGCTTATCCAGCTCCTCTTTAGGAAAAACACCAGGGTCTATAGTTATGGTATTGTTTTCTATGGTGACCCCATCCAGTTTGTTTTCCAGACTTACATCCGCATCTGGAGGAAGCACCTCATATTCTATTGGATCCTGCTCCAATCCAATGCAGAAGGTATTCTGACTTAGGGTCAGCAAAATCACGGGGCGGGGCACGATGAAATTTATCGGGCTGCAATCTGAGCAGCATCGATAAGGGAGCATAAAGTCAGCGACCACGGTATGGTTGGCTAATTGACTTTTCAAATTATAAGCTGAGGTGCTGGCGGCCTTGCTTCCTATGGTTTGTACTCCTTTGATTTTCTCAGCTAATTTGGTTCTAAGTGACCTATATTCTGTATCCGATTTGCTGGAGGTTATCATGCTGATGAGTTCTTCTTTCAGCACTGCCGCTGCTTTTCTTTCCTCAGCGCTTTCCAAAAACTTAGTTCTACCAGCGGTTTCTTTTTCTTCAACTGCGGAGGCAGTTCCTTCTGATTTTGAGATATATACTAAAATAAAAGTCCCTCCGCTACTTACCCCTGCCTGATGATCCAGCCCGGGATGATGAAGGACATAGCTGGAGAGTTGCAGCTCCTGCAAGATGTTTTGCTTACGAAGGTCTATTTCTGCCTGTAGGATTTTCAGCTTATTCGCCGCGCAGCAGATGGAAGAAAAGAATAAGGCCTGCGCCTGATAATTGGCTTTTAACTGAGGATCGATATTCAGGTTCTCCAATTCCCGTGAAAAATCCTCTAACTTCATGCAAAGCTCCTCAATGGAATTTTCATAAGCTTCTATATAGCCACGATCGAGTTCATTCAACCTTTCGGGAATGAAATTGGCGAGGTCATAGGAAGCCGCAATGATCTCGACGGGCTTCATCACCAGGACTTCTTTTAAGGAATCATCCACCTCCATCGTATCGAGGTATTTCTTCACCTCTTTCTCTGCCTCCATCGTGAAGCTTCCGTAAGTATAATACTGCGGGGAAACGTCCAAAAACAGAGGCTGAAGGACTTTCCCTAATGCCGTATCCTCTCCCTTGACGGAATCGGCTACACTATCACGGATACTTTTACTATTCTTGGTGCTACGCTCTTTTGTATTTTCAAATAAATGAGGGTAGAGTTTTTGAGCCTCATTCAGTGTTATTTTCTTATTTCTTATCAATATAGCCAGCTCCGCTAGGGTCATAGCCTCTGCGCCTTTAGTGCCCTTACCTATTGTTTTTGGCGGCACCACCTGGCCATCAGACTCATCCTTGGGCCTTACTTCCGTTATTTTCTCCAAATCTATGGAGGTGAAGAAGGAAGTGATTTTGGCTGTGATACAGCTTATCTCGTCATTCCAGGCATCTAATAAAACCATAAGGTCCTCAAAATGACATTCATAATCCTCCATTTTGATCTGCTCAAGAGCAGCTCCTAGGGAGAGCGCTTTTACATCAAAATCAAGATTATACTTATGCACTAAATCAGAGATATCCTGCATCGCCTTGGGATAGCTCATGCCCTGATGCCCTTCGATTCTGTAGAAGTCCGCCTCCGCCAAGCTGTAACCTAGCGGATTGTTAGTGCTTTGACTTTCCTGATGGTATTCCCGATGGTAATGGTATATCTCATCGGTTCTATTTCTCAGGGTTTTTCTATTATTCCAGCTTTTGGTCAGGGTCAGGCTAGGTCGATAGTAAAAAGGAATAGCCTTATCCATCAATATTCCATGGCGCTTTGAAGGAGAAATCCTAATATTTTCGGGTCTCAGTCGGAAGCTGGAAAGGCTGGTCATCAGCCTATCCCTGAGGCTATTTAAAAGTCCCAATTGATTTCGGTCACCACTGGCGGGAGAGCGATAAAAGGAATGTCTAAAGGCTGCTTCACTATTATTCTCGATAAGTCTCCCCAGAAGTAGGTGCTTTGGAAATGCGTTGATATCGGGCATACAGCTAGTATCCAGACTATAGAGGGCTTCCACCAGCTCGTGATAGGTGTCCAACACATCTCTCAACCAATCATAATGATACTGAAAAGGATTATTGTATAAGCTGGAAGGTCTTTCACGGAATGCCTGGAGGCTGTTTGCTGGATTGATGCCAAGGTTTATGAAGCCATGAATTGCAGAAAGCCCTAGCTCCAACTGGTCTAAGTTGCAGGCGGCGATGGCATCATAATAGGCCTTTTCGAGCCTCGCCAAATCCCGGGTACTGGCAGCATCGAGTTTCGGTTTGGGTAAAGGAATACTTTTTAATTGTCTATATAAATCGTTGGTATTCAGCTTTTGATAGACGGAATCCTGGGCAGCAAGGGCGCTGGCTCCCTCCATATCAGTAAGTAAAACACGGAGCTTGGCGACCTGCTCCACACCTTGATTATCACAATTGATTCCTGCACAGGTGCCCGGCTCTTGGGCATAGGAATCCAAGTAAAGTAATACTACCTTATCCTCATAACTTTCCATGGTATTCAAGGCGCTATCTGTATCCTGAGCGGCGGATTCAGGAATGATTTCCCATAGATTATGAATGCCCTCTTCCCTAATGAATTTTTGGTAATGGGCATGGGGATCTTCAAATACTCGATAGTGGGAAAAATCCATAAAAGCAGGCATCTCTGTCTGCGGTGTGGCTTCCTCAGCCGTGGAATGGCTCAGTAACTTGAGCAAATCCCCATCCGTGGTGACGCCTACTCCCTGGTAGATGCGGATATTATTATTAGAAAGTTTGCTGACCGTAAACCCACAAACAATGCCTACCCCTTGCAGAAATACCCTGGTCAGCCGATCTTGATCCTCAAAAAAGGCTATCGATTCATTCAGCTGGGTATGTGTCAATACCTGGTCCACTTTATAAGTGCGGTATTGGGTGGTGATATGGGTTAATTTATTAGCCATGACTTTGAGTGTTATAAATTTCCTAAATTGGTCTTGCCCAGAATTATTTTTCCGGTCAGCTCTTCATTTTCATCTTCACAATCATATAATTTGCCTGTTGGATATATGCTATGAAGTCCCGCCATACTATCGATCAGCGTGTTCAGTACCTTATTATATTTTTGGAGCTTATTCGGCTTATCCACCAGCGTATCTAGCTTAGTGCGCTCCAGCAGGAATTCCTTATAAGCCTTTTCAAATTTCACCAACTGGTTTTCTTTATAGCTTTTGGTACCGGTGTTTTCCACATCCTCCGTTTTGATCTCAGGCTCCTCCCCTTTGCGATAGCCTATCCAGCAGACTTTGGCGAGGATATGAGCAGGAAGTTCCTGCCTAATCAGGTTCTCCAGATAATCCCTAAAATCCTTATTGGCAAATCGATAGGTATATCCCGGAAGGATAATGCTCACCCTGAATGAATAAGGGTCAATGCAATTACACTCCGGATAATCATCCGCACAGAAGCCCAAAAATTCACCAATCTCATAAGTCTCCCCGGTTTCCTCACTGACAGCAGCATAGGCGGCATCTTCCTGCATTGGTTTTAGCAGGAGGTGCTCCACCAGGAAAATCCCTTCCTCGGTAAATTTTTTCTTCACGAAGCTGATTAATGCCAAAGCTGCCTCAATTACCTGCTCCCCATCGGAGAAATAATGATATTGCTTTGCAATGATATAATCCGCACTTGAGGTAGCTTCCACCTCCGGATTGATGATGTCAAAACTATACTTTCCAGTAGAAGAGCGGTGAAAATGAAAACTTTCTACCTGCCGCTCCGCTCCTATTCCTGCTACACGGGCTTTTTCTAAGGCCTCAGCGTCTGTTTCCAGGATTTTTAGCAGGGCAAAATAAAACTCCCTCCCCGCAAGATCATGACTCTCGTAGGAAGTGGTCGCCGACAATACGATATTTCCATTTTGATTTCTTAACCTCCATCGATATAATGAATCAGCCCCTTCTGGTCCGTATTTATAGATTTCCAGCGGTGAATTAGAGATATTCCTTCGGCTAAAGTCAGGCATTCCTGTAAGGGAAGCTATTCTCCTTTGGAGCCCGGATACATTTTTACTATTCCATAGATTTGCCGTTGGCTGATGGTAATAGTTAAAGGCCTGCCCTCTGTCCCGACTGAGCACAGGGTAGTTTTTTAGGAAATTGACCTTATCTTCAAGGATCACCTCATCGGTGGCATTACCATACAGGAACTTCATCAAGAAGGCATATTGCCCGAAGTTTTCAGCAAATCTGCTGATCAGATGGTCCAAAATCTTATTGTTTCGCTTGATAGGATCATCCAGAAAACTCATTACGGTAGCGTACAGTTGCTCCTCGTCATTAAGGAGGGAAGGATCCAGTAGCTTTTCTATATTTTTCAAGCCCTTTACAGCCTGCGTCGTATAGGTTTTGCCGGCACTGGCATGGACAGAAAGCATCGATTTCACCTGTTCAAGCTGCTTAAAATAGCTGGCTAGGATCTGATCAAAGAATAACAGATAGGCCTTAAGCTGAAGTGTTTTCGCCTTTCTTTCTGGACCTAGATGTGGAGGAAGCCCCTTATCGCTCAGCCCATAGTTTTCAGGGAAGTTTTGCTGCACACTGATATAATCACCAATGGGCAGAAATTGGCCTTTGGGAAAAGAAGGCTCCAGATCCTCTTTGATCCTTAAGGCTTGCTCAGCCTTCGCCTGCCGGATGAGCCTTCGATAGTCCTGGACCTTACTTTGATTGATATTGATAGGCAATACCCCTTTGAAATAATTAAGGGTGGTTTTGGAGCATAAGACGGGTTTCATTCCTGCAGGAATACACATAATCCATGAAGATGCATCTCTGCTTATCCCCTCCTCGCAGCCTTGAAGGGTGATTTCCTTGATAAGAGTCACCCCTTCTATATTCATGATGAGCTGAATGATGTCCGACAGACGCACCTGAGTCCTCAGAGTGGACTGCGCCAACTCCTCATCATCCAGAAAACCATGTTCCAATAAAGGGCCTTCAAAAATCTCATCCATTCTATAGCCCTTGTCCATCATCTCAGTCAAAGAGTGAAATCGAGGTTCCGGAGCTAGGTAATTTTCTAAGGCTTCCAAAATATGAGCATGTACCAGCTCTTCATCCGCTTCGGGCTTCACTTCTATATTGGCACAAACCGAAATGGGGTGGCGCTCCACCTTCCTGATCTCATAGAGATCTTCACAGAGGTTTCGGTGCGCATGATAAGCCTTATTGATCTGATTTTCGAGTGCCTTGGAGAGTTCGTCTTCTTCTATATCCACGACTATAGTACATAGCCCCCGAAGGTTAAATTGTGTTTTTTGACCCGGGCTTAGTCCCTGCTGAATATCCTGAGAATAGGAAAGCTGCTCGAGCTTTAGGTTTGCATATACTGGGATGGACTTGGGATAGATCCAGCAGTTCTTCACGCCATCTAGGTCAATAATCAGTTTTCTATAATCCAGTGCATTGGTGGGAGCAGCAGGCAAGATATCCTGAATAGGAAAAAACTGCCCTTCTATTCCCTTACCGGGGTCGCTAAGAAGGTTTTCGATAGGCTGGTCTATCCGATTTCCCAAATCAGTAATGGCATAGCAAAGCACTTCCAGCATGGTAATTCCAGGATCGTGGGTATTATAATCAGTCCACAACTTCCCTCCCAATTCTTGAATATAGCGGATTCCTTCCTCCCTTAAGAAAGAGAAATCCTTGTCATCCAAGCTAGCTGGATCTCTTTTGATGGATATATTTTGGGTATTGGTTAACATTCCTCTATCGTTTGGGCTTGGATGGTTTCACAGGCGGTGGTGGAAGCGCTTATTTGGTGGGACTTTGCAGACACCAAGATAGCCGCCGGATGCTCTGGACGGATATACACCTGATTGGGGCTTTCCTCGAATACCGACTCACAAGGGCTGCTACCCGCTGCTGCCTGAAGTAGCATGACATCTTCCAAATAATCGACGTATCCTAGTTTTTCGAGATGATGGATCAGCTGACTGCGGTGCAAGGCGATCCCGAAGGATACGGTCAGTTCCCGATCAAATGCCCATGGTGACAAATAGGCCCTAATCGCATCATTTAGGATGCTTTTATATATAGAGAAATCCAATCCTTCCCTAAATTTTACCTTCAGCCTAATCTGCACTTCGTGATATCTGGGATTGATGACTTTTGCCTGAACCTGAAAACTATTCAGGCTATTGACATAGGTACTGACCTGATTGAGCATGCCTTGCGAAACCCGCGGTTGGTAGATATCATATACACTCTGCCTAATCGTATCAGGAACCAGTACAATGGTAATATTTCCAGGGGATTGAAAGGAGCTATCGCAACTGTGATTTAGGCATTTTACTTTATAGATAGCTTTGAACTTATGGAGAATTAGGTGCTCATAATCCCATGAAGTAACCGCCCGGTTTTTATGCCTTAGGCGCTCACTGATACCTTGATAATACAATTCATCACTTTGGATCTGCCCATCAAAAGAAGCGAAAGGTTGCTCTATTTTCTTTACCCAACTTAGCCTTTTCTGTAGTTTGGAGATGGTTTTTGGTTTTATGCCTTCTGGCAGATGTGCCCCTAAGATTTCCTGATCCTGATAGTATTCCGCTTCCACCGCTTGCGTATTGATTTGGAGGAATTGAGAGACCACATCATAAGCCTTATCCATGGAGGCGCGGAGCCATTTTACACCCGCAGGCATAAGGCTGTGCAGACTGCTGGCCTCTTTGGGAATGGTAAAGGTGATAATGCCTGTTTTTAGGAAGCGCGGACTTTGGTTCTTAGTGATGCTTCCGGGTGGAAAATCCACCCATCGATCATTCACCAGATAAGACCATTTAATTTTTTCATCCCCCTCAAAGATATCTTCAAGAGTAGGATTTTCGCTGCCTTCTGCCAATTGGAATAAAATAGACACCTGCTGGAGCTCCCCGGCATCTCTCAGCCCGATATAGAGGGATCCGCCCTTAGAAATTTGAGGAAATAGTGTAATAAATTCCGACTCGTGGCTAATGGAAATATTACCATATGGATAATCATGGAAAAATCCGAACTGTGACTCAAGCCCCAAGTTCTCCGAATAAATTGTCTGGCTGGCTGTATAAGAATATTTTATGTTTTCGGCGATCGGGGTATAAGGCTCATTGGGAATCTGCTCCAAAGTGATGCTTTCCTGATTGACCAAAGTGGCTAGAGTATAGTAGTGAGGGTATTTTTCATGAAGGAAACTATTGCTTAAGCTGACTTTTACCTTTGCGTCAGCAGGCTTATTCCATAGATTACTATTTGACTCAAGTTCAATCGCAAACTCATTAGGCTCTTCTTCCGCCCCAAATAAATTCTGACTTTTGCTGACGCTTGCCTGCACGATTTTCACCCCGAAATAATCCAAAGAATCAATTTCGGCATTGCCATCTTTATCTTTATAAGCTATATAATGAGCGACTAAGTCCTCTGGTAGATTTAGAAAATCCATAGCAAAGGTGATCTGCTTCACCGGCTTGGTAGCGGCTTCTGGGCTGTATAGACTGAAACTCGAGCCCCGCAAAGGTCTAGGTCCAAAGGGTAAAAATGGCTTTTTGGGGTTTAGTTTTGCAATATCACTCTCGATGATCAGCGAGCTGCCATCCAGAACGGTGGTCGAAATATCTATTTTGACAAACTTAGGATTGCTGAGAAGCCTAAATAACTTATAGCCTTCAGGAATAGCGGTATCCAGATTTACCTTCAATATTGGAAGGACTGTCGCATAGTTTTTTCCATGCACCTTGACCTCATAGTTGCTGATGGCAGCCGCTTCGGGCGAGAGGATCGCTTTGATATTAAATACTTTGGGATCTTCATCTTCCTCAGGTTCAATGCTTAGGCTTATATCAGGTGATAATAACCAGCCTTTGGGACTGGTGATTTCTAAGCTCAGGGCATCATTTAGTTGGCTGGTGTCTATTTTCTGCGGATAATAGGCCGTGTCAAAGGTGAAAGTAAGGTCGATAAAGCGAGTACCTTCTGCCATTTGTAGCAGCGAGGAGGCGATCGCAAAGCCTATCGGTGCAGTGGGAAGAGCAGGTCTCAGCGTGGAGGCATTGCAGTGTTCGGTATATCCAAAAGGCCACCATTTCTGCTCACCAGTGGGGAAATCCGCTCCTTGACCATCGAAGGAATTGGCCATAGGTGCGATGACCACCGTTCCGGAATCCAAACTGGAATCATGGAAATCAATTTCAGAATTAATCACTTTTATATCATGATAGAGACTTTGGATGGCCTCAATCTGCGCCGTATTGACGGAGGATTCTGTGCTGGTTTTATAGCTTAGTTTTTGTCCCAGTGGGTCCTTCCCTGCATCCAATAAGGTACCCTGAGGGATCAAGCCACTGCTTAGGCCTTTAGCCAATTCGAAAATAACATATACCTTATCAGGCACCAAGGCCTCCTTCTCAATCTGTAGCACTTGTTGGTAATAAAAATCCAAATGCCTTTTGGTCAGTCCATTAAACGACTCCTGACTTTTGGTCAGAAGGTTTAGGAAGGAAACAAATAATGTCAAATGAGGACTTAAAGTACCTTGAAATTCTATTTGGCTAAGAGTTTCATTTATATTCTCTCGAAGAGAGTCCAGATCATAAGCACTACTATCGGCTTTTAGCAATCCCTTGGGGTCAAAGGTCTTAAAAAAAGCTTCCCAGTTTCCAGTAGCCTCTTCCGCGGATTTGGTGGAGAAATAACTGATATGTTTGGAGAAGTTAATTGCAAAAAGTATCCAGTCACTGGTCCCCAAGTCGTGCAAATTTAGGTGGTCTGGGTCCAATGATGCATTAAGTGAACTGGCGCGCTCGGTGCCATCTCTTCTTAATATATCCAATATCTTTTTACAATTTGCACTCATTATATAAGTCGGTTAATTATAGATTAGTACCTTCCAGAATATAATATGGGAATACCATATTTCGGCGGGAGTTGGTGGATCGTATTTTATAGGTAAGCTCAATGATCACCTCCCCATCTTCTATATTTCCTTGGTTTATACTTATTTTTTCGGGGTCTATGCGTGGTTCGTGATAGAGAATGGCGGTGCGGATACGATCTGATATATAGGTGATCAGCGTTCTATTGATAGGGCTAAACTGTAGGTCATCTAGGTTTGCACCAAAATTAGGATGCATGATACGCTCACCAATTTTGGTGGTGAAGAGGATTTGCAGACTTTGCAAAATATCAAGCTCGCCCTTTACCAGCTTCACCTGCCCGGTATTTTTATCAAATTCCGGAGGGAAAGTCCATCCTACACCTAAGAAATCTCCGCTATCTTCCATGATTTATCCTATCAAAACTGTCATTTCACCTAAAACTATCGTGCCTCCATGGGCCGTGCTATCACCCAGTCTGGCGGCAGGCATTCCGCCAATAAGCACCGTACCTGATCCCACCACTATGCTATCGGGCGGCCCAGTGCAGGTGGCCATATCTCCTACCCGAGCGGCTGGCATCCCACCGATCAGCACGGTGGCCTCTCCAGGAGGCATGATCGGTCCCCCCACATGTGGGACAGTCCCTGTCACCATTGGACAGACATGCATATCGTTTGCTCTTGCTGCTGGCATCCCCATTTCACTTATTATTTATAGTTTGACTTTTATTCAATAATCAGTATTTTTTCATCAATTTATCTGGACTAGTGAGCCTTTGAGCACTGCGATTCCACTGCTGCTTATCTCTGCTCCTCCACCGCCCTCTGCAGTAAACTCCCCTTCGGCCTTCAGGCTGATATTCATGCCTTCCATAGAGATATCTCCTTTGGTTTTGATAGTGATGGCACCTTCACTCTCGAGGGAAATCCCTTCCGAACTGTAATAGCCCTTATTGCCATTTTGATCTTCCATCAGGATACTGCCATCATCATCATCGAGGATTATCTTATTGCCCCCGGGCGTCTCAATAGTTAATTGGCTTATCTCATCATCAAAAATGATTTTTATTCCGGATTTGGAAACAAAGCCTTTCTCCATATTATCATTGGAAGCCTCTATTGGGCTGGGGTGCTTTTTGCTATAGAGCATTCCGAGGATTACCCCCTGGCTGGGGTCATTATCGATGAATCCTACTAAAACCTCATCCTTTGGCTCGGGTCTAAAGACATAGCCTCTATCTTCCCCAGCATCCAGACTTATATAGCGACACCATATGCCTTCCTCCTCATTATTGATCATTGGCAATTTCACCTGAATGCGCTCAGCTGCGTCTGGGTCTTCCAGACTGGTGACAGTTCCGACTTGAAGCCCCTTGATGCCGGAAAACAGCTCACTATTGGTTAGATGTGAAGGGCTGGAAATCCCATTTTGGACTTGATTAGGTTCTAAGCCTATTTGCACATCAGTTTCCCAGGTACCTTCATAGACCTGATGATTCACTCCAGTCACATACGCTTTGCCGCTAAACCTTGCGCCCAAGCCCTTTAGTATTACTAAAGTTCCCGGTAGTATATTGGCATCTCCAGTAATCTTTGCGCGCGCCCTCACTTTTCCCAGCTGTCTATAGCTCCACTCCCCAGTAGCCCAGCTTTTCAGTTCCTCGGGATCCATACTCCCTCCGTGACTTAGGACTAAAGGATCTTCGGTGAGACTTTCTGCAAGCGTGGAGGCCGAAATATTTCCCGGACTTGGCCAGTTTTTGTCCTCTCCATCCAGCTCTATTTCCTCCTGCTCATCGGGATCCCATGATCTTACTTTCACCTTCTTTACTTGGGTACGAGCATCTATTTCCCCATCAAAACTCAATACATTTTCACCATAATGAATAGTGGCTACTTCCCCGGTATCCATTGAAGGATTCTCTATTTTGATCTTGTCTATACCAACATTGATCACCTTCCCATGAGCCTGGGCACGTTGAAGGGCAAAATCCCAGTCACTACTTTCATATTGTACCAGCTGGACATGGCTGGCAGTGCCCGCATCAGCTTCCAGATCTATGGAATAAGGGGAAAATAATTCCTGAAAGACATCCTCATCCTTCATATCGTAGAAATATCTATTTCGCTTGCGCAAAGTTGATTTTATGGCGATATGCCTTACATCCAAAATAAGATGGGATTGTGCTTCCCTGATTTTTAGGGCATGGCGAGTGATGATTCCTTTAAAAACAGTGCTATTCTTTCCCCCAAAGCCCAAAGCGACCTCTATCTCCGTGCCTGGTACAAAATCCTGGGAATCGCTGGCAGCAAATTCTGAGGTGGACACATCACCATCGATCAGCGCTATCCTGCATAGCGGGATCTTGTTCAGAGCCATGCTTACCTGAACACTCTTCACCCCATAGCTACTGGAGATGGCCTGCCCATTGGTTAGGATTGTTAAGGAAACCGTTGTGTCATTTGAGCTCATAGTATGGAAGTATTAATTTTGTTTTGAAAGTGGAGGAAAATAGATTTCTGTGCCTATCTCGAGATTCCTGAAATTAACAAGCCCGTTTACCTTGGCGACTTCTAGGTAGTATTTAGCGTCCCCATAGATCCTATGTGTCATCAGTGGAAGGGTATCTCCATCACTTACGACTCGGAAATGGGTCAGGTCAGGGGATTGATTGTTCTCCTGAGCAGCCCTTAATTCCTCCTCTACAAATTCCCCGATCTTCACGGTTACCATGGCACGAATGGGCGTGCCATCCGGTCGAAACAGCTTATACTCAATATCCATTTCCTTGAGGTAGCCTTTAAATAGCAGGCTTCCCCAGCTTATCAGAAGGTAGTTTGGCTTATGTTTTTCACCATTATATTCATAGACTAGCTTCTTAAAATGCTCCAGATCTTCGATCACGCCATCCTCACTGGCCTCATATCCGGCGATTACCCCTGTGCGGTCAAAGAGAAAATCCAATGAAAGTACCTTTGGGAGAATTTTATTGAACCGTATGGGGGCTGCGCTGGTGCCGGAGGCCTGATCCTCGTTTTGGTCCACGCGGAACTGGAACTTATATTTTTCCGGGTTGAGCAGAGTGACGAACTCCCCATCATCTACCTCTTCGGTAAATTTCTCATCCTTATAGGCTTTGATTTTTAGCTTTTCTAATTTTCCCTCGCTCATGGCTTATCGCTCTTTTTGTTCCCTAAGAATTTCCATAACTTGCTCCACGCATTTAGAAACCAGTTCTTCCTTGCCTTCATTACCCGCGGGTTTTGTGGAGGTATTGCCAGATTCATCCACCGTGATTTTGATGTGCAATTCCTTAATTTCTATAGGCATATCAATGGATCGTTTTGAAATAATTATAAGACAATTCTATGGATTCTATAGCCAGCTTACTTTCCTGCGCATTGAGGTCTTCCACGCTCCATTTTACCGGGTAAGCATGCACCACATTCCAGGTCATCAGCGGCTCATGTTCCTCATTAAGCAGTTTTACGGTCAGGTCAATGGGCTTAAACTCAAAGTCTTCGATTGCATTTTGGCACCACGCGATCACCTCCGAATCGATCAATATTCCCCTTTTGAGGACAAGGTTTGGATATTTGGTGCGTACAGGAAACTTATGTTTGAATCGATTTTCGCCTCCCTCCGCAAAATCCTCCGTATCTATATCCACACTCAGCCCGGAGACTGACTGGAATTCCTGGTCTTTTTTTACCGCTTCTATGCCTGTAAATTCTACGAGAAAGTGAAAACTCGGAGGGGGATAGTAAGTACTCATGGTCGCTTATTCGTTTTGGACGGACAGCCCTTCATGCACCAGTTCCATCGATTCGATGGCCACCTCGTTGCCATCTCCCTTCAGGTCTGTGGATTGTATTTTTAGTGGCCAGGCATTTTTGATTTTCCAACTTACCACAGGCTTATGTTCCTCATTCAGCAAGCTGATGGTGATATCCCTTCGCTCCACCTTATTGAGGTTGATGGTATTGTACCATTCGTGAAATTCGTTATCACTCTGGAAGGTGCCCCGCTTAAGGGTGATATTAGAAAACTTCTGCATACCCGGCATTTTGATCTTGCTGTATTCGGGGCTGGCTCCGTGCCGGTATTCGATAACTTCTGTTTCTACATCCAATCCAGAAACTTCCGTAAAGCCGATTTTGGTTCCTCCCCACTGGACGGAGAAGTGAAATTTAGACAAAGGATAATTCATGATTTCTGCTGTTTAAGTGGCTAGGTTAATTAAGATTCTTGCATTTTGTGAGAAAATTTCAATATGATAAACTCTGCGGGTCTTACCACGGCCAATCCTATTTCCACATTCATAATCCCATCTAGAATATCCTGAGAGGTCATGGTATGTCCCAGACCTACTTTCACATAGAAAGCATGTTCTGCTTTGGCTCCTGCCAAGGCTCCCGCTCTCCACTGAAGGGTAAGGAAGTTCTCTATCATGGCTCGGACTCTGACCCAGGTATTGCCGTCATTTCCTTCAAATACAAATTGCTCAGAGGCTTTCTTGATCGATTCCTCCGCCATGATGAAGAAGCGGCGTACAGGTACAAATCTCCATTCCTTGTCGTTTCCTGCCAGAGTCCGAGCTCCCCAGACCATGGTTCCTTTGCCGGTAAAGGTCCTTATAGCATTGATGGACTTTCCAGCATCCACATCCACATTCATGCTTTGCTGTTCTTCATGCGTGATATTCACGGCTGGGCCCTTCACGGCAGTGATGCTGACATTTGCTGGAGCTTTCCATACCCCGCTATTACTATCCACGGCGGCATAGACGCCTACCATAGCTCCACTTGGAGGTAGCACCACGCCTTTTTTGCTGATCGCAGTGATGATGGAAGTATAGACTGGATCCAGCTGCTCCAGGGATTCCACTTTCTGTTTTTTACTTTCGATCAATTCATTGATATAGCTTGCCACCATTCCATTGAGCTTGGATACCAAACTTCGAAAACTCGGCGTGGCATTGGTGGCGGTCTGGGTGGCGGTAAAAATATCGTTGCTTGCCGTAGGAGCCGCCAGGGTTAACTTAGAAAAATTCTCCCCAGCATGGAAGCCGTTTCCTGGCCCTAAGTCTAATAATGGGTCTGCCCAACTGGCAATATTCGCCGTACTATTATCATTATCGCTATAGTGCAGGTAATCATAGAAGGTCTGCACCAGCCCTTGATAGTTCCCACTGGCATCCAAATACCTGCTATGGATCGCTGCAGCATTATTAGGGTCGCTGATATCCGCATCGGTAGGACTGAGATCGTGGAAGGCCTTTAGGTAATCATAGACCAACTCTGCATAGTCCACCAGGTCTGTTCGGTTAGTGATTTCAGTATTATCTGGGCCCAGGACGGCTTTTGCAGATACAATATCTGCATTGATCATATTTATACCATTGACCAGAGTTTGGTTAAATAAGGTGCTTAAGGTCACTGCACTGCCATCTTTGGTAGCAGTGGCATTGGTGATGGCCTCATAAGAGATGCTGAAGGGCAAGGTGGTTTTTAGCCAAGGATAATAGGCTGCTCCGTATTTAAGGTAATTCATCCCCACGTTATTTCGGAAATCCTGTATAGGATCCATCGTGGGCGTGATTTCCTGGTCTCCGTTGACCAGATCAAGGACCGAAAATCGATCCTGCAACTTATTACATTGGGCCAGCATGGCAGCATGGACCTCTCCCGCTTCGGCAACCTGCAGATTGACCGACTCTGGAATGACCAGTAAGGTGGGCTGATCCACTTTCTCTAAGGTCTTCAGTCCTGCTAGTAAATCCCCCTTGTCCACATCGCTGGCTTGGGTATTATACGCCCCAACAGACACTATATAGCAGTCCCCACCCCCATTGGAATAGAACATCCGCAGGGAATCATAGAGCAGATTGATTCCATTCACAGTGGTGCTCACCACCGCATTATTCGCATCCAAATTGATCTCTAGGGTGGTTGGCTCTGGAGCTCCCCCAAAAAACAACTCGTATTCAGGTAATGACTTGATTTTTATCGGCTTTACGGTTCCTGAGGAATGAAAATCGATTTCATCAATCACTGCCTTCTGCGTATAGCCTATGAAGGCAGGGATGGCGGTCTCCACCTGCGCTACTGAGGGGGGAAATTTCGATATCTCCTCGATATATACCCCCGGGGTTTTGTATGTTGTTGCCATGATCAAAATGGGTTAAATGAATATTTCTGAATAAATTTTGTTGTCTCTATAAATTATCTGGCTAGCAGTCGGATTAGGAAATGAATACTTGTCAAAATCCGTTGGCGGATTATTGAAATCGGAGGGGTTCTTAAGATCTATATACCCCGTGCTGGTCAGAGGATAGGCCACTTTAGTCTCAGATATGAAGTTATCCCTACTATGGTTATACTTCCAGATGGTTTTGCGATTGGGAAAATGCACCCGGAATAATGGCATCTGGGCCTTGAGTGTTCCATCTAGATTTATTAATCCTAGATTGCTTTGATCTCCTTGCATGCTGAGGTTAAGAAGCATCTGAGCCCTTGAAAGCCCTTTTTGACCGTAAGTCAGGTCCAGTGATTGCGCATTCTCGGCAGACAATTGGTAATCTGATGTAATCATCTGTGCATCAGCCGCTCTGCTCAGTGTGGGTACAGAATGGGCAGCGGGGAAGCTTGGAATTTTATTAGTTAAGAAAATCATCCCTTCTGCCGGCTCCAGCCCTGTATAATTATAAAACAAGGGATCACGGATGCTAATTATCAGCTGAAAATCCTCCATTAACTCCAAATCAATATAAGGTTCATTAATAGCATTGCTATTCACCTTAATCAGGCCCATCAGACCATGGGCGGTATTTTTTAAGAGAATTTGATTTCCCGCCAGCCATTGTGCTGATTTTGGACTCGGCCGAATAGCTAAGATATCTCCCCAGTCGTAATTAGCTAATTGCCTCGCTGAATCCGCTGGGGAGAGACTCGCAAAACTTGCTAATCCGTCATCAAGGAAGTACTGATGATAGAACTCAATTTTGAAGAAGGGGCGATATTGTGAAGTATATTCCATACTGCTATTCCTGAGTATAGGTCCTGTTGATGGTGGATATCACTCCTTTTTTGGCTTGAACCAGGTCTCTATCTATTTCTATGACGTTTAGCCTATAGAAAATGGAGGGGTATTGGCGTCCGCCCAGGGTACCCCAAATAAAGTTAAGTTCCTCAAAAGTCGGGGTATATAAGTTCATGGTGAAATGAAAATTCTGCACCGAATTCATCTCTTCTAAATCTCGGTCAAATACGGTATTGGATTGGTTGAAAACCTTTTTGCCTTGAAAAAAAGCCAATATCTTAGATAGGTCACTCAGGGAGGTTTTGTATTTGGTGCGATTGGCACAAAAAATCAAGAAAAGATTTAAGTTCAATACGGGGTTTTTGGTGACAAAAGACTCGCCATCATAGCGTTGATTGGGAATGTTCTTTAGCGTGACCTCCTCCTGGAGGTTGATCATGGATAGTACGATCTTATTGCTCAGGGAATCATCTCCTTCCTGTCGAGATTCCAGTAAGGCCACATTGTCTAATACAACTCTGGACTCATCCAATTCCAGAATATCAAAATGCTTATTGACTTCACCAGCTATTATGGTCAAAACTTCAAAAATCATAAGAATAACGGAGTATAGTTTCTTATTACTAGTAATCAAATTATCAAACTGAATATCAATACAGTCCTAAAATGGCTTAGAATAAATATTTCTTTAAAAAATTCAATATTTATAGTTTAAGCCCTCCCAATTCCCCAAAATCACCAATGATTTTATTAAACCACCCGAACTGGCTTTCATCGTTATTTAACTAAAAATAGCTTTAAAATGAGCCAATAGCAAATTATAATATTGTACATAGTACACTATATAGAATATTATTACAGTTTTATACTATATCATTATCTGAATACTCATTCAAACCTAGGATTTACTCATTGATAATAAGTGATTCCCTAACTGACTGAGAAAAATCATCATTTTAATTTTTTTTAAAGTTTTTTTTGTATTAAATACAGAAAGTACTTTTTCCAAGTCCATTTATTTTAGCGATACAAGTACACTTCAAAAGCTCCTTTTCTCTGGAGTATAAGAGCTACGATAATAGTGAATTTGTGAATAGAGATATTCTCACTTAACTGTTCAGAAGAGCTTGAATCGAGTTTAAAAGTCAATGCATCCACCGTGCTAGGTGGTTTGAGAGCTTGCCTAGCTTTGGGAGACCGTTAATCTTTTCTATAGATGTAAATACAAAAAAATAAGGCTGTCTTAAACCTTCTTTTTGAGGGATACCATTCAGGATGGAATCATCAAAATAGAGTTTAAAACAGCCTTAAAAGGGCAATTTATATCGCTTTGATACTAGTATTAGGAGTTATCATCAGCCACATTCCTTCGGGCTCTGAATTTCCCATTTTGGGCATCAGATGAAGAAGGACTGGCAGCTTTTGGTTCGGCTTGATGACTATGACTGGAAGGGCTTTCCTGCGTTACTTTATCTGCAGGTCTATCATTACCATTGGACCGATTATTATTCTTATGGCGCGGAGGTTTTGAGCCAGCGTTTCTGGCGCCATTACCTTTGGAATTACCATTTCTTTTATTTCCGAAAGAGGAAGATTTTCCTCCTCCTTTTCCTTTGGGAGCGGTTTCTTTGTATTCCGGTCCAGGGCTGATTCCTTCCGGAAGCGGTACGCGTTCGATTTCTATGCCTATTAAGCTCTGAATCTTATGCAGTTTATGAAGATCTTTATCATTCACAAAGGTGATGGCCTCCCCTTTTTTGTCAGCTCTGGCGGTTCTTCCTACGCGGTGTACATAATCCTCCGCATCTCCAGGCGTATCATAATTCACCACCAGCTCAATGCCTTCCACATCAATCCCTCTGGAAATAATATCGGTACCTATAAGGATTTTAAGGGATTTGTTTTTGAATTCGGACATGATTTTCTCTCTTTCCATCTGATCTAAATCGGAGTGAAAGGCTTCAATCTGGAATTTCTTACGAAGGCTTTTATAGATATTTTTAACCTTCTCCTTGGTGGAGGAAAAGATGATCACAGCATCATAGTTTCTTTGGGTAAGGATGCTTTCGAGCAGTTGTTCCTTTTGACCGTCATTCACCATATACACCTGCTGGGTCACACCTTTGGCGGTTTTGCTAATCGCAATATTGATTTCCTCAGGGTTATTCAGGATTTTCTTGCTAAACTGCCGTATTTTAGGAGGCATAGTCGCAGAGAAAAGCACCGTCTGTCGGTCTTTGGGAAGGTAATTGATGATTTTTAGAATATCATCGGAGAATCCCATATCCAGCATTCGATCGGCCTCATCGAGAACCAGGTGTTTTAGAGTGTTAAGATTTATTTTGCCTCCGGCCAATAGCGCGATCAGTCGTCCAGGTGTTGCCACGACGATTTCGGTACCTTGCTCGAGGGCCTTGCGTTGCTGCTCCCAAGCCATGCCATCCCCGCCACCGTAGATGGCGATGGAACTTACGCCTACGAAGTACGCCAAACCTTGGATCTGCTGATCTATCTGTATGGCGAGTTCTCGAGTAGGCGCGATGATGAGGGTGTTCAGTTCATTGCTTTCCGCTTGGGCTATTTTATTCAATACGGGTAAGATAAAAGCGGCAGTCTTTCCTGTACCAGTTTGGGCACAGGCGATTAGGTCTTTGCCTTTTAATATTTGTGGGATGCCCTGCTGTTGTATGGGCGTTGGTTTGTTGAATCCCATGGCATCCAGGCCCTCCTGTAAGGAAGGATGAAAGTCAAATCCGTCAAAAGTTTCAATTGTCATATTTTGCTATTCTCTAAGCCAAAGTATCAGTCGCTTTACTGCGGGTATATTTGGGGCGTGGCCCCTTAAAAAGACTTTTGCTTGTAACTTATTCTATAATTTATTTTCTGATTTCCATTACAATCCATTCTGAACTTGACGCTAGGTCAGCAAGGGTCATGCTATTGAATGGTCAGGTTCAATGGTATTCCGTTGTTCAGCCAGGCTATTTGAAGGTACATTAAGAGTACCTATTCAGTAAATCCTAAGGGTGTGGCTGCGAATGGTAATCTGTTTTTTCGCTACCCGCTTAACAAATATATTTAATTTCTAATAGTATTAATGATAAAGAAGCTAAAGAAATTTCCTTTAGCTATTGAAATGTCCATCAAAAAGCATTCTTAGCACCTTAGTTTTGCCTAAAAACAAGCCTTTTTTGAGGCTATTATTCAGGGTAAGATCGATATTTAACCTTTAGTCATAATAAAAACAGATGCCCCTGGCAGATTCTCCAGGGGCATCGTGATTTTACTTAGCAAATAATGTTTCCAGAATTTTATACGTGATCAGATAGGTAGGTTTTACGCCGTCCATTCCCAAGCTTCCTGAGGCCAAGGTACTTCCTGTTTCCAGTGGATTATCCGAGGCATAGTAGGCATAGAGCACTTTTACATTCTTACGAATACTTCGTCTAATTTTACTGGCCGACTGCAGGGCTTTTTGGTAATGCGCTCCCTCCATCTCCAAGCCAATGGCCTTCCATGATGACTGCATAAAATAACTCAAGACATCCTTATTCTGCAAGGAGGTCCCCAGGACTGTAATCATAGGGCCTTCATATACTCCCAAACCATAACCTTCAAAATCTTTTGGGTCAAGGGCATTTTTAAACGGATAATTATCGGCTGTTCCCTCAAACACGTGAGAATCAGGAATCATCAGGTCCCCTTTTTGGCCCTCCAAAATCCCCGCTTTACCCATGATGGAAGCAGAAACCACATCTAGTGGGATGGATTTCAGGCCCTTATCAAAAGGTTTCAATAGCTCATCGAAGCACTCGTAGGCTTGCTCACCAAAGGCATAATCCATCACCACGATCACTGGTCTTTTGCTCAGGTCCTTCTCGATCTCCACTCCCGGGATGAGCGTATCTTTATCCATCTTTGCTGTATCTATAATCTGAGCGCCGATATTGGTTCCAGACACATCCGGCACCTCCATATATCCATGCTTGGAGGCGTATTTTAGGATCTCCTTCGCCTTATGGTTTTTGGCCCCCTGACTGATCAGATTCGCCTCATCCTCTATCGCCGCAAAATCCTTCAGCCCTAATGCCTGATGCCCATAGATGGTATTGACCACACTGTGTAAGTTCGCCGATATGATATGTATCGGTCGGCCAAGCAGGTCGTTTTCGTCTAGGATGGACTTGATATTATCTGCCCACATTTCCCCATATACGTGATGGCCTATGCGCTCTCTGAGCGTGGCAGAAAAGGATATTTCTCGATCCAATTGCAGCATTTCCTCATCCATGGATAATTTCCCCAACTGGTAAATAATGGAAAATAAAGAATTGGAGTTGCTGCTACTTTCAAATTTGCGGATGGCCTGCTGGGTCTCATCAAAGGTTCTGCCCGTAAGGTGACTCAGGTACGAACAGGCTGCCTCTGAATCAAAAGGCTCTCCCATCTGCACTTTATCAACGATCTTCTCCAGCCGCTTCCAGTTGAGATGGATACGACCTTTGCTATCTGTACTGTTATGTCTGATTTTCTCGGCTTCTATATATAAGAAGGTCAAGTGAGTAAGGATATCATAGATATCACTCTTGCCACGGGTCATCTCCACAAACATCTGGTCCTTATCCACCCTATAGCAATTTCTACGTCTCTTGCTAGGGATCAATTTCTCAAAGTCCGAATGCTCGTACCCTTCACGGCTTATCAGTCGGATATACCTACACTCCTCAATTCCACGCGGTAAGCGCTCCATGACATAGAGTAATCCATCCAACTCTACCTTTTCTGCTTCAGTAACTAAACCATAAATTTCAGGTCTTAAGACCAGTAGTGCACTTATTAGTGATTCGCCGGATATTCCAAGTGGCTTATAATTGCCCCTCATAAAAAGGTGACGCATGGTGATATACAGCCGCTCGATGGCTGCTCTGGACTCTTGTGCTCTTGTACGCATATTATATATATTAAAAATTAAATATCGATTTAGGTGATTTTTACATTTTTTATAGAAGTCCTACCCTGATTCTGATAGGTTGCCCAGTTGAAAACCCCTATAAATGGTAAAAAAGCTTATTTTACTCAAATTAATCAATTCTATATTTTCGACCTAAGGTTATTCCACATTTTCCTTCACCCTGCTCTCTCCTCACCCTTAGGCTGCTGTTTTAAAATTGGGCTTTGGTCTTATACTGCTTTTTGCTTATGATGGTTGCCCTCAATTATAAGTCCTCCAGATCTTATCTCTTGTTTTACGGCAGATAATCCAGCGCTTGTACTATTTTTTTTGGACAAATCTATTTTTTTTCACCAAGGAAAATCAAATATTCTCGAGTAGAACTTACTAATACCAAATAATTTAATAGAATTTTTAATATAAATTTTTTACCTTTAAGAAGATAGCACGTAATAGTTACCTATTTGTATTTTTTCAGGCTAAGCCAACCAAACACTTGTTTAATTGCATATTATAAACATAATGCATAGCTTTTGAATTGAATTAAGAGTTATAATTCCAAAATGGCTCTCATAAAACTAATTGTATTTATAAAAGAAAAAATAGACTGTACTAGAATTTTCAATTTTGAAACATCGTACAGTGTTTACCAATAATTCATATCACAATAACTATGGAAAATCAAATTGAAAAGAACCTCAAAGAAGTTCATGCATTATTGGCAAAAGCAGGTTTTATAGAAGCCATGGAGAAGTTTCTTCATGAGGATGTAGAGCTCCGAGAGGCCAATGATCCTCCCAAAAAGGGGAAGGCCTATTGCATCAAACTGGAGGAGGACTTTATCAAAGACCAATTGGAAGAATTTATTGGCTATACCGTCAGCAATTATGCAGTGAATGGAAATCACTCCTATTATGATGGAGTGATGACCCTGAAGTTAAAAGATGGAACCACCTTGGTCTCTGAGCAGGTGGTGGTGACTGAGTGGAAAGAGGGCAAAATCTACCGTGAAAGGTATTATCATGCCTAGCCAAGGCTTTCTATTAAGACAAATAAAGGATTTGTGCTAAAATCATGAATTAGTAGAGTAACTATAAACCCAATTGACCTTTATTTTTTTATCAGAAAGTACCTTTTTAACATTAGGAAGCCAGTAGGATTTTTCTTGCCTGTTAAGTCTTAGACTTAATTTTCGTTGTATTTAGTTGGTTAATGTACAGGCAAAAATTTTTCCAGACTGGCTTCCTTTTTCTTATCATTTACAGCTTAGGAAGATCATGACGAAAATCAAATTGGTAAGGTATTCCACCTTACCTGAAAAGCAACCTTCACATCATATTGTCCATGGACTCGATTTGGTGTCTATCAAATACGAAAATAAGATTTCTATATTATATGGGAGATGCCTTCACCGTGGAGCCCTAATGGCCGACGGGCATATCAAGGGTCATAACCTGGTTTGTGGAGTACACAATTGGGATTATAGATACGATACCGGCGTCAGTGAATACGATAATTCGGAAGCTCTTCATAAATTTGAGGCGCTAATCGAGGATGATTGGGTGGTAATCGATGAGGAAGAAATCAAGGCATTTGTGGCCAAATATCCCCAACCCTTCAATCGGGAAGCGTATTTGGGCCAGTACCAGGATACTCATCCGGAGACCAACGAGCCATATACCTCCTATATATCAGAATTGGCCAAACATGGCCTAAAAAACCTGGGCCATCATGGTCCCACCGCCGCCATGGGTGTGGATCGGAATGTACTTCCAAAATGGGACTCCATCCAGTTTCTTCCCGCTCAGCTTCACACAAAACCCTTACTAGATAGTGCAGAAGTCATCACCCGCACGGTCATAGGCAAAGAGGCTAAGAAACCTCTTGAGCTTAGCATGCCTCTATTCGTCTCCGACATGAGTTTTGGGGCCCTGAGCCGCGAGGCCAAAGTGGCCATGTCCATGGGAGCTCAGATGGCCGGGACCGGTATATGCAGTGGTGAAGGTGGCGTATTGCCTGCCGAGCAAGCCGAAAACACCCATTATTTCTATGAATTAGCCTCAGGAAAATTTGGCTTCAGCTGGGATCTGGTACAGAAAAGTCAGGCGTTTCACTTTAAAGCAGGACAGGGTGCCAAAACCGGTACTGGAGGACACCTTCCAGCGGAAAAAGTAACCGAAGAAATTGCCGCGGTCCGTGGATTGAATCAAGGTCAGGCAGCGATCTCCCCCGCCACCTTCTCCGAACTGGTGACCGTGGAAGACTATCAAAAATTTGCCAAGGAAGTCCGCGACCGAACCGGGGGGATTCCTATTGGTTTTAAAATGGCAGCAAGTCATATTGAAGCAGATATTGATTTTGCCTTGGAAGTGGGAGTCGATTATATCATACTGGATGGACGAGGAGGCGGTACAGGTGCGGCACCGACCATCCTGAGAGACCATATTAATATCCCTACCATCCCCGCTCTGGCAAGAGCACGAAAGCATCTCGACCGACGTAAAGCCGAACATGTCTCCCTGATCATTACCGGGGGACTCAGAGTGGCAGAGGATTTTGCAAAAGCCTTGATGCTCGGTGCCGATGCCGTGGCCATCGCTAACTCCGCCATGCAGGCAATCGGCTGCCTTGGGATGCGAGCTTGCAATACCAATAACTGCCCAGTGGGGATAGCCACACAAAAACAAAATCTAAGGAATAGACTAATTGTAAAGCAGTCAGCTCAGCAACTCTATAATTTCCTGACTGCCTCTAACGAGCTGGTAAAAGTAATCTCCAGAGCTTGTGGCTATCATAATGTGCAAGATTTCCAAATGTCTGATTTGAGTACCTATGATTGGAATATGTACCGGATGACAGGGATATCATGGGTGGGAAATAATAACTATTCCCTGCAGTAAGCAATGCTGCCGTAAGGCTGAAGAATACCTTCTATGGTGGGGAAAACGATCTATGCTTTTCGATCGGCATTCGCTGTTCTGATTGCACTTTGGCGATTACCAATCTGCCTGCCTTTAATCCTATTAGACGATTGAAGAGGAGGTATTTAAAAAAATATTATCCTCGACACAACTAAATAATACAATGGAAAATACTTCTAAACTCCAATGGTTCAAAGTATTGGACCAACAAAGCACTCTTCCCGAAGGCAGGGTGATGACGGTCACGGCAGATACCACACAGATTTGCCTGACTAATTATGGTGGGCAAATCAACGCCTTAGATAATCGGTGCCCGCACCAGGGTGGCCCTCTGGGAGAAGGATCCATAGAAGATGGGCTATTGCGTTGTCCCTGGCATGGATGGGATTTTAATCCCTGTGGTGGCAATAGTGATGGCTTCGAGGATGGACTAAAGACCTACCCTATCAAAATCGAAGGCGAAGCAGTCTATGTGGGCATGCCCATGCCCGAGACTCCCCCACTTACCCTATCAGATATTATGGTTGAGACTATGAGCGAATGGGGAATCAACACAGTTTTTGGGATGGTAGGACATTCAAACCTTGGTTTGGCAGAAGCCCTCAGAAAACTAGAGGTCAAGGGAAAATTAAAATACATAGGGATCCGCCATGAAGGTGCGGCCTCATTTGCCGCCTCAGCCTATGCCAAGCTTACTGGTAAACCCGCGGCATGCTTTGCCATTGCAGGGCCTGGCAGCACCAATATGTTCACAGGAATGTGGGATGCCAAGGTGGACCGTGCCCCATTGCTTGCACTTACCGGTCAGGTGGCCACCCAGGTGGTGGGAACAGGAAATTTCCAGGAGGTGGATTTGGTTCGTGCTTTTCAGACTGTGGCTGCCTTTAATCATCGTGTGGAGCAAGGAAGCAAACATTCCGAACTCATGGGTTTGGCGATCAAGCATGCCTTGCTCAATAGAGAGGTGTCTCACCTTACTTTTCCCGATCAGGTACAGGTCATTCCTGCTGAGCTTACGGAGATTTCCGGGCCTGAAGGGCGTATGCCAAATCTGTCTATTGCTCCCCCAGAGGAAGAAATGCAAAGGGCCATCAGCCTGCTTTCACAAAGCAAGAACCCAGTGATCATCGTGGGCCATGGCGCAAGATTCCATATGGAAGCAATTACGAAACTCGCCGAAGGTATCCAGTGTCCGATTCTTACGACATTTAAGGGTAAAGGCCTTATTTCTGATTTCCATCCTTTAGGATGTGGCGTTTTGGGCAGAAGTGGCACTCCAGTCGCCTCTTACTTCATGAATGCAGCAGACTTACTGCTGGTGATTGGCGCCTCATTTTCCAACCATACAGGGATCACTTCCAAAATCCCCACGATTCAAGTGGATTTTGATCCCTTGGCTATCAGCAAATTTCACAAAATTGATGTTGGCCTCTATGGCGAAATATCAAGAACAATGCAGTTATTTCTCAAAAGCGCCAGCCTTTTACAGCATAATAAAAAGGACCAAAGGGAGGAAATTGCTTCCCGATGGAAAATATGGCGTACCGAAAAGCTAAGAAGGTTACGGGAAGACAAAGGAAATGGATTAAGCTCGGTCAGTGTATTTGATTGCTTAACAAAATTGGCACCAGAAGATGCCGTGATGTGCGTAGATGTGGGTAATAATGCCTATTCCTTTGGAAGGTATTTCGAAGCCAAAAGTCACTCTTTCCTGATGTCTGGGTACTTAGGATCTATTGGTTTTGCGCTGCCCGCCGCATTGGGAGCATGGGCCGCAGTTGGTGATACACGACCTGTAATTGCTGTGGCTGGCGATGGTGGCATCTGCCAATACTTAGCCGAATTTACCACCTCCGTGAAATACCATATGGACCTGAAAGTGATTATACTTAATAATATGGAATTGGGGAAAATATCCAAAGAGCAACTCTCTGGCGGCTGGCAAAAATGGAGTACCGACTTGGTAAACCCTAATTTTGCGGCTTTTGCGGAAAGCTGCGGAGGCAAAGGTTTCAAAGTCGATGAGATCAGCCAGCTGCATGAAACCATGAAAAGATTCCTCGCTCATGAAGGCTCCGCCATTCTCGAAATTATGACCGATGCGAGGCTTTTATAATTCCGAAAGCAAGGTAGAGTTTTGGTAAGGTATTAGGAAGACTGCAAATTAGAAAGCAGCACATAGTGTTTATCAACTAAAAAAAGGGCCCGATTGAATCATTTTGATCCAGACGAGCCCTTTTTTCTATCCTTCTTCCCAGCCTCATCTCATGATGGATTACGATTTAGCATCTTTAGCAGGCATGGGCGAATTTTGAATGGGTTAAACGAATTTGGTATGTTTGCCAAATACTTTTTTAAGTTTTTCGACCTTAGGTCGGATCACAAATTGACAATAGGGCTGGTTTTGATTGTTTTTATAATAATCAAGATGCTCTTTTTCAGCAGGATAAAATCCCTCAAAAGGCGCTATCTCAGTGACAATGGGACCATCATACACTTCTGCCTTGCCGATCAACTCTTTGAATTCTTCAGCGGTCTGTTTTTGAATATCGGAATGATAAAATATTACCGAACGGTATTGAGGCCCCATATCTGCCCCCTGCTGATTGACGGTGGTGGGATCATGGGTGGCCCAAAATACCTCTAGCAAATCCTGGTAAGCAATTAACTTCGGGTCAAAATTAAACTGAATAACTTCCGCATGTCCAGTGGTACCAGAGACCACCTCCTCATAAGTGGGGTTTTCAATAATCCCCCCAGCATAGCCTGGTCGCAAATTGCTAATTCCACGAAGATTTTGGAATACGGCCTCCGTACACCAAAAACATCCCGCACCAAAAGTAGCTAATGGGTATTCCTCCTTAGCTCTGCCGGGATTTGCTTTCGGATCATTTGATATTTCCATACAATTTGATTTAGAGACTAGATTAATAAATGATTCTTAAGAATAGAAAAAAAGCACCTGTTAAGCTTTATGGATATTCCCATTCATATCAAGCCCTATCAAGCCTTTTTCGCTCATTTGGGCACTTACGGCCAGAATATCCTCTTCGAAATGACACCAATCCTGCGGATATATCCACTTAATGATTTCTAAGGGGGAAAAAGCCTCTTCACCCTTTTGCCTAATCATTTCTAAAATAGCGATTTCCAAAATATTATTTACCATAATGATCAAAATTCATAAATATGCTTAATAACTGGCAGCATGATTTTCAGAATAAGTTCAGCTGTCCATTAGGATTAAAGTCCTTTAGGATAAAATCAGGCATTTTCCTGCCCGCTAAGTACTTTGCTTTAGCAGCGTCAAATATCGTTTTAATTACCGTGGCAATAGGCCCTTCCCCTTTTATCCTTCTCCCCCAGTCGGTATCATTCACTTTTCCTCCATGCAGGGATTCTATTTGGTGCAGAATTTTTTCCGCTCGATCGGGAAAAGTCTCCTTAGCCCAAGCAGAAAAAACCTCTTTTACAGTTCCATTTAATCTCACCACCGTATATCCGGCGGTAAGCGCACCAGCATCGGCGGAAAAGCGGATTATTTCAGCGATATCAGCCGTATTCAGGGCAGGAATGATCGGAGCGACCATTATTCCACAGGGAATTCCCGCATTGGTAAACTGCCGTATAAGCTCTATTTTCTTATTAGCAGAGGCCGTACGTGGCTCCAGCACGGATTTTAACTTAGGGTCAAGATGATTGATCGAAAAATAAACATGAACCAAGCCATGAACGGCCAGTTCCTGCAGGAGATCTTGGTCCCTGGCGATTAGCGTGTTTTTGGTAATCACACTCACGGGGTGTTTCACCTTAAGACAAAGCTCCAGAATTCCACGGGTAAGCTTGAATTTGCGCTCTGCAGGCTGGTAGCAATCGGTATTTCCAGAAAGCATAATGGCCTGCGGAATATAACCACGCTTATCAAATTGGCTTTTGAGACTCTCCACAATATTATGTTTTACCACAATATTGGTCTCGAAGCCTAGGCCTGCATCAAAACCCCAATATTCATGGCTATTTCTCGCATAACAATAAATACATCCATGCTCACAGCCCATATAGGGATTTACAGAATAGTTGAGTGGTAAGTCGGGGCTATTATTTTTGCTAAGGGCATTTTTGGAGGTTTCTTTATAAAACTTGGTGACAGGTCTATCCAGGTGCTTCTCCTCATCAATTCCTTCCATAAATACCAAATGCTCCCGACGCTGAAGGTGGGGATTATCCGGACTTATCCTTGAACCTCTTCCCTTAAAAACATCCTCTTTCATGCTGATGAAGGTAATGGTTATTCTTTTAGACTCTTACTTTTTGTCATGAATTGTCACAAAACCTCTACCAAAGTAATTAGCTCAACCATAAATCCTTAAAATATGGAAAAAACCACTAAGTCGAAAACCCACTTCACGCCATGGTAATCTATCCATTCACAATTGAGGAATGAAGTATTTTTGGTCATTGGTATGAGCCACCTATTCGCCTAAAAACCTCCCCAAAATTCTAACTTTTTGTTATCGCAGTCTTCTCTTTGAGTGGCTATGATCTTAGGGTTTAAATCCTCAAAACCGATAAATTTCACCCTTTTAGGCCAATAATTACACTTAAACACAAACTGTAGATAAGTTATGTAAAACACTAGTAATCAGTTACTTATAAGACCGTTGATGATTATTCTGTTAGTTACAAATGATTATAAAAGCTGGGGGGAAATTTCTTAGGGTGAATGCCGTTTTGATGCTTTTGAAGTATTGGGCAAATTGGAATTTAAGGATATAGGAATAACATATTTGGATAAAAAAGCCAGTGGGTTTGAGATGGCTTCTAGTCTTCTCATATATTTCCATCCGGGAATCCTTGGGGATTAGGCTAAAAGGAAGCGAAGAAAGAATTAGATCTGCTTTTTCTTCGGGCAGATACTTGTCCATATTGCCTGCTGAATCGCAGATAATCTCCACATTTTTTTGTGGGAATTGCTTGCGAAGGTTATTGCAAAACGGTTCACTGATCTCGAAAACGAGTAATTTGGCATCAGCATCCATTCTTTCGATGATTCCTCTGGTGATGCTGCCATCTCCACCACCCAATTCTACAATCACCTTTACCCCTTTGAATTGGGCAAAGCTGAGCATTTTATTCACTAAAAACTTGGAACTAAAAGTAACCGCCCCTGTTGTTTTAATGTTCGAAAAGAGTTCTTTTATTAAAAAGCTTTTGTTCATTTTTTGGTTTTAATAGTAATAGCAATTTCTAAAATTAGACAAATCTTTTCAATCTTAAAACCAATTCTTGAGGATTAAATGGCTTTGACACAAAATCTACCGCTCCAAGCTGGAAGGCTTCGATCACAGTCTTTTCTTCTTCACCAAGCTCAGACAATACGATCACCGGTGTATCGGGATAGTTTTGCTTCGTATAATGGACGATCTCAATCCCTGACTTATAAGGCATTACAATATCGGAAATAATGATATCCGGCTTTAGTTCATCAATTTTCTCAATCCCTTCTTTTCCGTCCTTAGCGATATGAACCTCATACCCCTCTTTTTTTAGCTTAAACTCTACCATTTTGAGGATCAATACATCATCCTCGATCAAAAGTAATTTCTTCATAGTTGGTATATTTCTACTATAGTCAATCCTGAAAGTAACCTTTCATGTACATAAAATTAGAATTTATTATCTATAAAATGGCCATTTTATATCGTCAAAATGAAAATAATATTTGATTCCCACCCACAATTCTACGCGTAAAGCCCTCATTAGTAGATCTCTATTTCATCAATCATGGTCATGGGCATTTTATTCCTTCTTTTTCGCCATTTTGGAAGGCTTTTGAGGGATGAAACTTCTACCCTGTATTTACTGAACTTCCTTTTTCCAGAGGACATTAGAGAAATAGTCCGTCGATCGACCAGCCAATTTTCCTCCAAGTCCCCTACCTTGACCTCGGCCAAAAGCTTCCAGTGATTTTTATAATAGCCAAATAATTTCACTTTCTCAGGTAGGAAAATCCAATGGCGCTGATCTTCCAGAAAATTCAAAACCACCCTACTGAGTGGCTTGGTATCTGAAAGTGTAAATTCTATGACAGGAGAATCGCCATACCATCCCGTCCAATTATAGGAGAAATCACTGCTGCCACGCAAGCCATCCTGAAGGCCATAGGTTTTCTTGAAATTATATTCCGTTGAAGGCTGAGATATGAATTTATAATCGGCTGACTCTCCCCTATGGCTCACAGTAGCAAAGGTCTGATAGCCCAACCAATCCTGATAATACTGCTGCGGACCAGGGCCGGCTTCACTTAACTCATAGGCTCCTAAATGCTCCGCTTGGTCAGCAAAGGCCTTTACCCTAGCATTGAGTCCCTCCTTCAGCGAATAGCCTGTGGCGGAAGGTACATACATTCCATGCTGATCCTTTCCATAATATTTGGCTTGCTCAAAATAGGTATATTCCAAATCCATCCGCACAGCGGCAATTCTTTTGGCGAAATGCGCTTCCCCACGGACTGCTTTTTCGGCCTTTGTTACGACCTGGTCAAGTTGATCCATTATCTCAGGTGATAAATAGCTGAAAATGGCCTGCACAGGCCCACCATATATCCCCAATCGCTTCGATGATTTCTTCTGCGCATCGGCAAGCGTAAGCAAGTACTCCTCCATATAGGGAGCCGCCTTACCATAATATTCTTCGAGAAACTCCCTCGTCAATACACTTGCATCCAAGTCAGGATCTCTCATCAGTTGGACCAATAAATATTGCCGTAAGGCATATAAACTTCCAGGAATATCTGCATAACCTTGCATAAAAAGCCCCTCAAAACCCATTTCATGGTAAAACTTAATATTCTCCGTCATGGACTCGAAATTAGGAAATGGGGAGAAATAATGGGTAAACTGTACTGTATAGTCCCATACAAACAGCCTTTCCTGTACTTTTTTCCAATCCAGGACCTCCTTTTTAAAGTACTGATTTCTGGCTCCCTCTTTGATTCCAGCGCCTCTATCCATACTAATCGGACAGAGCATAGTAATGACATTTTTCGCTGGCCGGATCTGCGTAGGCGCCTTGGATGAATACAAATATGCCAAGGTGACAAAATCCTGGTCGGGATAAGTCTGTGCCAGTTGGTTGACGAAAAAATACAAACTCCCCTGGGGGCCACCATTAGCGGCATTGACGTCCGCACATCGATCACATTCGCAGTAGATAAGGTCATCCATTTGGGAAATGGAATAGTACTTTGCCTCAGGATTTTTGGCTAAGATTTCCTTCAAATTCTGTATCGCAATATTCCTCACCTCAGGATGAGTAAGGCATAAAGCTTCGGCATGTCGCTCGCCCTCATACCAAGCGAAATATTCAGAGTGGCTATCGAAATAGGCCTTAGGAGAAACCAGCTGGTCAAAAGAATGTCCCCAGACCCCAAAATCATCCAAATACCAGTCTATACCGTACCAGGCTCGAAATGCCGGCTCGTACGCATCTGGATAGAGCAAGGAGGTAAAGGCAAAGGGCCGTGTATAGGTATATTCATACTGTTGAGGGAATTTTTGCGCAGATTCTTCGGCGATAGAATACAGCTCAGGCCCTAACAATTTCAGCCCCATCAGCTCCAGGAGATGCACCATGGCCTGCTGCATACTAGCTGAGGAGGACGAATATAAAGAAATATCAGACCGGTCTATCCGCAGCCTATATTGGGATTCAGACCAGCTGCTATCAGATTTAAGTCGAATGGTAAGCCCCTCCAGCGGGGAAGAATCCTCTTTTACGCCTTGGAATAATACCTCCAACTGCTTTTCCAAAAAAGGGATATTAGCATCTAATTCCTGATTTCCACTGGCTATTATTAGCGGATGATTCATAGGCTGAGAAAAAGCGGGCTGTGCAGAAGCTATAAATAAGCTGAGACAACTTATATACAGAAATACGTCGATGTATATTTTCAATTCCTTTGAGATTATAGCTTCATAACGTCATGTTTAGAACCTGTATTGCAGCAGAAGGTAGCTCTCATATTCATTTTGAAAATTATCTTCTATATATTCCTGGTTATTGTACATGAATTGTAAGCCTATCTGATAGTGATCTCCTAATAGTCTATAATAGCCGATCCCTGCTCGGTAAGAATCCAGGGCAATTCTATATTCAAGCTGATTGGCCACGGTCCGCTCATCCGGGGAGGTGCCATATCCGCCAAACAAGGTAAAATAATCAAAGCGAGTATCCCAATAATACCTCCAAGTCGCTGTAAATGCGGGATAGAGGTTATCATTTTGGAAGTTCAGAGAAGACCTAAGGTTCAGCCATGAATTGCCGACATACTTCCCTACCCCGGCAATGCCAGAGAATATGGTGGAAGCGGTGGAGTTTGAGCCTACCCCGGTGAGTCGTCCGCCAAGTTCGGATTCCCAGCCTTTATCATAATTATGAAACCAGGAATAAGCAATCCTATAATTGGGAAATACATCATCTGCGCTCAAAGCAAGGTCTGCATAGGAATAATTATTGTCATTCATGATAATATAAGACTCGATCTCATATTGCCAACCTGATAGCAAGACTTCCCCATCAGACATACGCTGGGCCCAGCTGAGCCTACCGATAAGCGATCCCCATTTCCGTTCTCTGATATATTGCAGTCCTGCGAGATGCCAAGGCCCCACACCATCTCTATCAAAGGCCGTGAGGCTATATTGCAAACCTATACGGTCACTGGTCAGCCTTCCTTGCAGGAAATTAATGCGTTGTCTAAAACTCGAATGATCCGGAAAAAGAGGCTGGACGGTTTCCAGAAAAGCCACTTCTTCCTCCAACTCTCCTTCTTGCTGATACACCAAAGCCCTTTTATTATAAAACCATATTTGGTCGGGGAATAGTGCGATGCCCTGATCGGTAAGTTTTCCAGCTTCTTCCCACTGTTCTTCCTGGACTTCCAGATTGGTCCAATAGATATATGCATCCTCATAATCGGGAATTTCCTTAATGACTTTATTATAGCAGTACCTAGCACTGTCGGCTTGATTTCTGGAGGCATATACCCTGCCCAGGATCAGGTAATAATCGAGATAGTCGGGTGCAATAGCCAAAGCCAGTTTGGCTTGTTTTTCTGCTAAGGAATAGTTTTCCTGCTGAATGCTCGCAAATGCCTCATGCAATAAACTATCGGTATTGACATTGGCTGAGCTTTGTGCAAACAAGGGTGAAACTCCAGCCAGAAAGAGGCCGACTAAACAAAAGATCGCTTTGTGCTTCATATTATTTTTCATCTTCTTTTTTGGCGAAGCCCTGACGCTGCATGACTCCCCATTTTTGTTCTGTCGCTCTTATAAACTGGATATAGCCCTTAATTGCCGCATACACCGTAAATGGATGATACATAATCGGCTCCACCGCAGCATGCAATACCAAAGAGAATACATCCTTACTATTCTTATAATGTCCGTAAAGTAACTCGTCCCATAACACTGAAATAAGGGTAATTATGAAATAAAAGAGGTACACGAATAAGGAGACGATCAAAAGAAACTCCCAGTTAAAATCCAACCAAATGGCACTCATGATGAGTACAATGATGCCAATAACTTCTAATATCGGCACCAGAAACTCAAACAGAAAGAAATACGGCAAGGTGATAAAGGCAGTGACACCATATTTTGGTCTAAAAAACATCGTTCGATGCAGGTATAGGGTCTGCACTAAGCCCCTCGCCCAGCGGGTTCGCTGTCTTATTAGAATCTTCAAATTTGGTGGCACCTCGGTCCAGCAGAGGGATTCAGGGATATAGATAATCTTAAATTTCTCCTTCCGCTCATGCATAAATTTCCTCATGCGCGTGATGAGCTCCATATCCTCCCCAAGGGACTTATGCCAATAGCCACCTGCCTTGACTGCTATCTCCTTGTCAAAAAGGCCTAAGCCACCCGACACCAATAATAGGCCGTTCAGCTGGCTCCAAGCCATTCTTCCAAATAAAAATGCTCGGATATATTCCAGTTCCTGGAAGGCAGCAGGGCGTTTTTTGGGAAAATGCACTTCTTCCATAAAGCCATCTTCCACCACACAACTATTGGAGGCGCGTATGGCAGCTCCACTCGCTATCACCCTAACGGTGCTCTCCATAAATGGCCTGGCAAGCTTGATGATGGTGTCACGGCGGAGGATACAATCCACATCTGTGCATAAAAACAAGGGATATTTCGCCGAATTAATCCCCGCATTGGAGGCATCAGCCTTACTTTTTCCATTTTCCTTATCCACCACCAGCAATTTAGAATATACCGGATTGGAGGATTTATAATGTCCACGGATCCTCTTGGTCGCGATTTTAGCGTCGTACATAAAATCTACCTTGACCAACTCAAATTCCCTAATCAGCTTCTCCAAGGTATCATCAGTACTGCCATCATTTATGATGACCACCTCAAATTTCGGGTAGTTTAATGCGAGTAATGAGCGTACATTATAGACGATATTCACGCCTTCATTAAATGCTGGCGCAACGATGGACACCCCAAGGACATGATTGCTCTTGAGAATGGCGCTATCCTTTATACTGTATTTAGCATTACTATATACCTTGATCGCATAGAAAGACACCACTGCCAGAAACAGGTATAAGGTCAAATATATTATCCCATAGGAGCCTACAAATACTTCATAATACTCCATGAATTCAAGAAACCATTGTTTCATCATAAATGCGGGTCGTTTATATGCAATTTTAATTTTTGATAATATTCGTCAGCATCCTCAAATTTCTGCTCTAGAAATTCGCTATCCACTTGTTTCATCCCTTCCATAGCAGCCAGCTTAAATTCCAGCGGGGCGGTAAGGTCAAATATCACCTTATCAAAGAGCAAGAGTGAATATTCAGATCCTATTACCGTCAGCGTCTTTAGGATCTCCAGCTTATTGTCCTCCGTTTCGGTCTCAAAAGTGAGGATGATTCGTTTCTCAAAGGTATGCAGGTATTGCAGGCGAATGAGGACGATTACCTGTCCACGGATTTTTGGCTTGTTTGATTTCAATAGTTTCCTTAGGAGGCTATGCTTAGGGCTATAATTATAATAAGCCATGATCCTCAAGGTCAATATCACGAAAGAAGGATTGTCAGACTCCAGCCAGGTGTCAATATCCTGTGGCCTTGCTAGTTTCTTGGTTTTTATAATCTCTAAAATCCTTATTTCATCTAATCGTGAAAACACGCCCTTTACCTTTCCTAGCATGCTCAGTGGCTCATGATCTTCCAGGATGAGCAAAGCCATGACCGCTGCAGATCGTAAATGAGGGTTTTCTGAATCTATATAGTGCTTAATATCCCCTATGGCATCCTGATACTTCATCATGCGCAAATGGTATATTCCCTTGATTTTAATGTACCATCTTTTGGATCGCATGAGAGAATAGCTGTATTCATGCAGGTTTAGATCAATATATAAGGCTCGCACCTGATCCTTCAGCCCACCTTTCAAATTGGCCTCCAAATCCACCAAATTACTGATTACTAGTTCTTTACACCATTTATTATGAAAGGGAATTTGACTCACCAAGGTGCTGGAAAGGTTCTTCAGGTCTGCGGAACTATCAAAAAGGTAGGCTGCTAAAAAATCATCAATAACTCTTTGGGCCTTATCTTGTTTTCGTGTAGAATTGACTATTCTAATACGATTTATTCTCAATATTATTACAATAAAGACTAGGAGTACTGATAAAATTATAACTAAAATCAGGAAAAATTCCTGTATTGCCTGTTTATCGAACATGTATCATTCTATTTATGACCTAAATAAAACATTTTCATTGAATATTTCCCAGAAAGCTGCCTTACATTTTTCACCATTTATCCCTTAAATATTAAATGATATTAGGAAAAAGTTACTTTTCATATTTCTTTCATGATGGAAAGTAGCCTTGAATAATGGGTATTGGGTTTGGCAAAAAATTAAACATTATGGAGTCTCATCGTAGCTAGCCTTATCAGGAGAAAATTGAATTCCAAAGATAGTAATCGGATTATATTTACAATTTACTCTAAGGAAAATTTTATCTCTGATCGGAGAATTTAGGTAATTAACGTTCTAAAACAGCTAGACTATCCCAGAAAGAGGATGCTAAAACTTGAATTGAATAAAATGGTGGCTTTAAGAAAACACCTTCATAACCGATTTTAACCATTTGCACTAGCTAAGACCATACATTATAAAGTTTCCTAGAGGGTTTAAATTATTTTATTTAGTTTCACTACTTGGAAATGACGGTTTTACTAACTGAATTGTCATTTTCTGGCGAGGCTTTCACTATTATAAGTGGATAGTGTCTCGAAATAATCAATGATCGATGCACAAATGGCTTATTGTCTGAAGGGCAAGGCCATGGAATTATTATTAAACCCAAATGATTTTAGGACGCCTATTTTCTACTCCTATCCTTCTCAGACATTCGGAGGAATAGCCTTATTTCCGACCCGCCTTGGAAATCATTATTATAAGGGTGCAGAGCTCGTAAAATGTATGCGAAAATTAAAACAAAAGAATATATAATAACTATAATTCACCTAAAGTGTATGATTAGAAGATTAACTGCTGTATTTTGTTTATTGTCAGTCATCTCCTTGTATAGGACATCTGACAGTTATGCCCAGAGTGACCCGAGTGGTCAGCGGCGAGTAACGGATCTATATGCGATCACCAATGCCCAAATCGTCACTTCCCCGGGGAGTGATGCATTTACGGGGACCATCCTTATCAAAAATGGGCTTATATCAGCCGTTGGGAAGAATGTGACGATCCCTAAAGGCGCTCAGGTAATAAAAGGAGATTCCCTTTTCATCTATCCGGGTTTTATCGACATGGGAAGTCAGTCAGGGGTAAAAAAACCTGAGGAGGTAAAGCATCCCGAAAATCTAGACCCCTCCAACCCACCAAATGAGATCGCAGGCATCAGTCCAGAGAGTTCTGTTTTGGACTATTGGAAAGCGCATGAAGAGACGATGGAATGGAGAAAATCAGGCTTTACCATGGTGCAGCTGCTTCCACAAGGTCAGATGCTTCCAGGAAATACCGCCCTGGTCATCCTGGGAGATCAGAGCTCAAACAATATTATCCGTGAAAATACAGGGCTCTATGCCCAGTTTGAAACTCATCGCGGCCTATATCCAGGTACCACCCTGGGGATCATGGCAAAATTCAGAGAGCTCTATAAGAATGCCGAGTTGCAATCTACACATGAGTCACAATATGGATCAGATCAGGATGGAATCAGAAGACCCGAGCTGGATCACAGTCTTTCGGCTTTCTATCCTGTAATAAATAAGGAGAGCCCTATCATTTTCCGTACTGAGCAAGCGCTGGAAATAAGAAGAGCAATCAAACTTCAGGAGGAACTGGGTTTCGGACTGACCCTATTTAATGTAAAAGAAACTGCAGATCTGGATGCTATCCTAAAGGAATCTAGTGCAAACTTAATCTTATCTCTAGACCTTCCAGAAGACAAAGCCTTCAAGCAAGATATGGAAGGGGCCACAGAGGAGGCCAAAACCAGTCATAAAAGAGTGGAAGAAGCCTATAAGAAGGCGCTTTCTCAGGCTGGACAACTCGAAAAAGCGGATATTAAATTTGCCTTCACCACTTATGGAGTCAAAAAACAGGAGGTGCTGAAGAATATTCAGAAGATGATCGAAAATGGTCTGAGTACCGATGCTGCCTTGGAAGCGCTCACCAGCACTCCCGCTAGAATGTTGAATATTGACAAGTACAGTGGTAGCATTGCCTCAGGGAAAATGGCCAATTTGGTTATCTCGGATGCGCCTATATTCTCTAAAGATGCCTTCATCCACTATGTCATGGCGGATGGTTACCTGTATGAGTTCGATGCTGACAAGTCTAAGAATGGCGTAAAGGATGCGGACAAAATCGCTGGTAAGTGGAGCTATACCTCAGAAACTCCCGGTGGCGAATCACAAGGAGAAATCCGATTTGAGAAAAAGGGAGAAAACCTTACGGGCGAGATTGATGTGGATAACCCTAATGGCGGGGGCACCATCACCCGTGAATTGGAAAATATCAGCTTTGATGGCAAGAACTTAAGTTTCTCATTTTCCATTCAGGTGCAAGGAGAAGAGCTTACGGTTAATACCAAAGGCCTGGTTGAAGGAGATAAATTTGATGGAAGCATCAGCATTAGGGATATGGGAACTTATTCTCTAAAAGCAGAGAAAAGACCTTCCACAACGTTTTAAATAGACTTTCGAGATATGAACATATATAGATATTTAGCGGCAGCCCTATTAGGAATGGCTGCCAATGTATCCATCGCTCAGACCCCAAAGGGCAATGTCCTGATCAAAAACGCTACCGTGCTTACGGTCACGCAAGGGACACTAGAGAATACGGACGTATTGGTCCAGGATGGTACCATTAAGAAGATTGGCACTAATCTCTCCGCCGGCAAGGATATGGAGAGTATTGACGCAAGTGGCATGTTCCTGATGCCAGGAATTATCGACGCACACTCCCACTTGGCATTAGACGTGGTCAATGAGGCCACTGCACCTATCACCGCAGAGGTGAAAATGTCCGATGTGATTAACCCCTTTGATGTGGGAATCTATCGCGCCCTCGCTGGTGGCACCACGGTGGCTCACGGCCTTCATGGCTCAGCAAATGCCATCGGCGGAGAAAGTATCGTGATGAAATTCAGATATGGTACCAGTGACCCTGCGGATATTGTCATGAAGGAAGCACCAAGAACCATCAAATTTGCCTTAGGCGAAAACCCTACCCGAGTACATGGCAGAGGTAAAAACATACAGCCAAGAACCAGAATGGGCGTGGAAGCGGTGATCCGTAATGGTTTCAATGAAGCCCTACAATACCAGAAATCGTGGAAAGAATATAATGAGAATAAAGGCAAGAAAAACTCGACCCTCACTCCTCCTCAGTTTAACCTCCGACTGGAAACCCTCTCAGACATTCTTAATGGAGAACTGATCATTCACTGCCATAGCTATAGAGCAGATGAAATCTATATGCTGATCAATGTATGTAAGGATTTCGGTGTGGATAAGTTGGTATTTACCCACGTGAATGAAGGCTTTAAGGTGGCTCCAGAATTGGCGGAATACACAATGGGGGCCTCAGTTTTCAGTGATTGGTGGGCTTATAAGTTTGAAGTTTATTACTCTACCGCTTATAATGCAGCCATCCTGATGGCCAATAATGTGGTGACTTCCATCAATAGTGATTCAGACGAACTCATTCGTCACCTGTATCACGAAGCAGGAAAAACCCAGCGTTATGGAGGCCTTACCGATGATCAAGCCTTGAGCCTGATCACCATCAATCCCGCTAAGCAGTTGGGAATCGATGAATTCGTAGGATCCATCGAAGAAGGAAAGCAGGCTGACTTAGTATTATTTAATACTCACCCGCTCTCTGTATATGCCGTTCCGCAGATGACCTTTGTGGATGGAGTTAAATATTTTGATATAAAAAATGATGACGACGATCAACGCCTAAAAGTGAGCCCATCCGAATTGGTGGAGCCAGTTTACCTTCATGCAGAGCATGAAAGATGTATGCATGGCGTTGAGCTTTTCATGGAAGAAGGTCAACTTTTCAACCATGCATTTTAAGTTATATCGTATTGGTTATCAATAAACTATATGAAGTATGAAAAAATTTAATTTAAGTATTTATATACTCTTAGCATTCCTCATTCCATCCTTGTCCTTTGGGCAGATCGAGGGTGAAGTGCTAAAACCTTATACCGGAAAATTTCTCCTTAAAGGTGGGACTTTGGTTACTGTGACCAAGGGAAACCTTCCCGATACTGATCTATTGGTGCAGGATGGTAAAATCCTGGAAATTGGTGCGGATATCGATGCTTACGATGCAGAAGTGATTGACTGTACAGGAAAATTTGTTTATCCCGGAATGATAGACTCTGGAACTCGCTTAGGCTTGGTGGAAGTGGGCTCACTTGCCGAAACACAGGACTATGCCGAAATCGGTAATGTCACTCCTAATATGCAGGCGCTTACTGCGATCAACCCTAACTCTGTGGCAATACCTGTTACTCGGGTAAGTGGGGTCACGACCGTATTGTCTGTTCCTTCTGGAGGGCTCTTCCCAGGTACCGCCGCATTAATCAACCTTAATGGATATACCCCTGACCAAATGTACGCAGGCTTCAAGGGCATTCCTCTAAACTTCCCTTCCTCAGCAAGAAGAGGTCGGTGGGATAGAAGATCCGACGAAGAAGTGGCCAAAGATGCCAAGGAAGCTCTAAAAAATATCAACGACCTGTGGGACAAGGCTATCCAATATGCTAAGCTAGATGCAGAAGGTGCTGAGCTGGATTATTACCCAGAAATGGAGCAATTGGCAAAAGCCACCACTGGAGAATTCACCCTATTGGTAGAAGTAAATAAGGCCGAAGACATCGTCAATACGATCAAATGGCTTAAAGATAAAAATATCACGAATGCCGCATTGACTGGTGTGGCCGAAGGGTATCGAGTGGCCGATAAGATCGCTGCCGCCAATCTACCAGTGATCACTGGCCCAGTATTGGCCATCCCCTCCAGAGATTCTGATCGATATGATGCGGCCTATTCTAATGCTGGCAAATTACATCAGGCAGGTGTTTTGGTAGCAATAAGAACCTCCGATGCAGAAAATGTAAGAAACTTACCTTTCAACGCGGGATTTGCGGCAGCTTATGGCTTAGGAAAAGAGGAGGCTTTGAAAGCTGTCACAATTAACCCTGCTAAAATCTTTGGTCTTGAGGATCAATTAGGTTCGTTGGAAACTGGCAAAAGTGCTACACTCTTCATCACAGATGGCGATCCCTTTGAAACTAAAACACAAATCAATCATGTATTCATTGATGGATATAGAATCCCAATGACCAGCAGGCATATTAGACTGTATCAGGAATTTTTGGAAAGAAGTCCGGGATTAGTAGAATAATATAATTCTCATCCTTACTTCTTAATGGTATAAAGGGGACTATCTGCAGGTTTAATACCTCAGGTAGTTCCCTTTAATTTTGTTCCTAATTCAAGCGAAAATGTTTTCTTAACCTTCCCATCGCGCATCCTATCCGCTTTAATTATTATAAAATAATTTAGATTTAAAACCTCAATTAGCAGTGACGGTTCGTGCAGGACAAAGAGAGCTGATTTATTATTGAGAATATCCTTAAATCACTGAATTACAGATAATTATATATTAAACAGTAAAGCTATTTAGATACGAAATAAAGGTAGGAATCCCCTTACCATATAAGAATATAGGCAGCGTTACCGCTGATTTGGCTTGGAATGAGGAAGAGCTGAATGAGGGATTTAGGATATAGATGAATGCTAATTTGATCCCTGAAAATGGGGATTTTTGAACTTCCCTGCTAATTATTGGTTCAAATAGATGGCGGATAGCCGAGTGTATGTTAACTTAGATTAGAATAATCAATTGTAGATAGAAATGAAAATTAATAAGATATATTATGTAGCAGCCCTTTTGCTGAGCACCTGGGCATGTCAGGAACCTGTGGAGTCCACCAATGAGAGGGCCGCACTCATAGATGCTGTAAAGGAAGAATATGCTCCTGATAAGCGTGTTGCGTTATTTGATGTGGAAGCCTCTCAGGACACGCTAAGCGGGGAGACCAACTTACCGCAGGCGTTGTCAGCGTTGAAGGCTAAAATGGATGAGAAAGGCCTTAACTATGTGGATAATGTTGCGCTATTGCCTGCGGCAGATTTGGATGGAAATACCAAGGGCGTAGTTACTATTTCGGTGGCCAATATAAGATCTGCGCCTAAGCATTCGGCCGAACTGGCGACTCAAGCTACAATGGGAATGCCCGTAAATGTCCTTAAAAAAGAGGGAAGCTGGTACCTGGTGCAGACTCCAGACGACTATATCAGTTGGGTGGATGCCGCAGGTATCGCAGTGATGGATGAGCAGGGATTTAATGCGTGGACGCAGGAAGAAAAAGTAATTTATACCGGCCTCTTGGGCTATGTATATGAGGATGAGAATGAATCGATGATGGTCAGTGATCTTACCGCCGGGAATGTCCTGGCCCTGAAAGGTGAATCGAAATCAAGGTACAAAATTGCCCTTCCTGATGGACGAGAGGGATATATAAATAAGTCGGAGGCCGAGCCTTTTGAAGCTTGGCTGGCAGAGCGAAGCCTTAGTGATCAAAATCTTATTAATACCGCCAAAAGCATGATGGGCATCCCCTATCTCTGGGGCGGTACTTCCATCAAAGGGGTGGACTGCAGCGGCTTTACTAAAACCATCTACTATCTCAATGGCCAAGTGATCCCTCGCGATGCCTCGCAGCAGATCAATGAAGGTGATTTGGTGGATAGCGAAAAGAATTGGGATAAGCTGGAAGTCGGCGACTTGCTGTTTTTTGGTAAACCCGCAACTGATTCTACCTCGGAAAGGGTAATACATGTGGGCATGTGGATAGGCAATGGTTCTTTCATCCACTCCAGAGGTAGAGTGAGAGTCAGCAGTTTTGATCCTAATAGTGCCAATTTTGATGAATATGAATTAGGAAGATACTTGAGAACCAAGAGAATACGACAGGTGCCCAGCGAAAGAATTATCTCAGTAGATAAAATTATTAATTAATGTGGATAACAATTAATATCGAATAGCGTTTAATGATTATTAGTCTATACACAGAATTAGTTGCTTATTGGTTTCTGGAATCCTCCAGAACGATTAAAGCCCCTCGGTTTACCTGAGGGGCTTTTTTAATGGTATAGGATTTTTTTTCCAGCTATTCAGAATGTGGATAAGTTTTGACTATTCCTCTGAAGTATTGTACTTGGCTTTTTTACTACCTTGATATAATTCATATTTCAGCAATCTACATTCGATCGTACCGTTATAGAATTCAATTTTTCGCTTAGGTTTTAGCCCCACTCTTTTACCCAAAGCGGGGTTTCCGGTGAATATATAACCATTATACCCTGAGCAACTTTGCTTCATAAAATCACCAATCCTCTTATAAGTTTCAGCCAATTCCTCCTCCTCTCCAAGTCTTTCCCCATATTCAGGGTTAAAAATCACCACTCCTTGGTCAGTTTCGGGTACGGTGGTTTCCGCAAAATCCACAACTTCAAATTTTATATGATCAATCACCCCTGCCAATTTTGCATTTTCTTCAGCAGCAAAAATCGCTCGCTCACTGATATCCGAAGCGACAATCTGGGCGGAGATATTGTCATTAATTTTATTAACCATCTGCTCCTTAAGAAGCTTATAGATGCTATCATTATAGCCCTTGATATGCATGAAGGAATAGTTATCCCTAAATAAGCCTGGGTAGCGATTGGAAGCTATTAATGCCGCCTCAATCGCTAATGTACCCGCTCCGCACATGGGATTGATGAATGGTGTATTGGGATCCCATTCGGTGGCCAAAATTGTGGTTGCCGCAAGGTTTTCGACCATTGGTGCTTTCCACGGCATCTTTCGATAGCCTCTTTTGGATAGCGTTTCACCAGAAGTATTGATAAATAAGGTCGCTTGTGTTTCTCGCCAGTACAACTGGAATACTGCACCATGGAAGTCAGATCCAGAGTCCGGTCGGCGACCTGTCATCTCCCTAAATCGATCAACAATGGCATCCTTGGCCTTTACATTGACGAATAAAGGATTATTTATGCTTTCATGATCCACATTGGAGACGATAGAAAAGTAACTGTCATTCTCAATATAATCTTCCCATGGGAAGGCCTTGATACGTCTATAGATATCCCGGGCATGATGGAGATAAAAAGATTTCAATTCAAATAAAACATGACTTGCCACCCGCAAGTGCATATTCAAAAATATACAATCTTCTAAAGAAGCTTCTATTGCAATATTAGTACGGTTTATCTCCAGCGGTTTGAATCCAAGATTTACCAATTCATCCTCCAGGTAGGAACCGAATCTGTCTTTACAGGTAACTAATACCCTTCCTTTTTTACCAAAATTAATCATAATGCAAAAGTACTTTATTTAATGGATTATTTGGCTAAGCAACATGGGCATATTTCTCAATTTGTCCCTTCATAGCCACATTATTTCCATTGACATGGCAAATTATCCTTTCAAGCCTATACAGATATGGCTTAATGAGTCGAAAACCTCTGTTTGTGGATAAAATATTTTAACTTCGTAAACTGATGTTCTGGGAACTATTGAGTCCCAATGATACTTTATCAGGAAGGGGAAATAAAATGATTATTTCCATCACTATATTTAACCTCACAGACCTTGAATCTGTGATCCTAAATAAGCTATGAATACGAAAAAAAGAGTGGTTGTTGGCTTGAGCGGTGGAGTGGATAGCTCTGTTACCGCCTATCTTCTCCAGCAGGAAGGCTATGAAGTCATTGGAATGTTTATGAAAAACTGGCACGACGAATCCGTGACCATTTCTAATGAATGCCCCTGGATGGAGGACAGCACAGATGCTATGCTTGTGGCCGAAAAGCTGGGAATCCCCTTTCAGGCCATTGATCTGAGCGAGGAATATCGAGAGCGTATCGTCGATTATATGTTCTCGGAATACAAATCCGGCAGAACACCCAATCCTGATGTCTTGTGTAATCGGGAAATCAAATTTGATATTTTCCTAAAAGCAGCTCAAAAACTCAAGGCAGATTATGTGGCCACAGGTCACTATTGCCAAAAAGGCCTAATTGAAAAAGAGGGAAAAACCATCTTCCAACTGCTGGCAGGTGCCGACCCAAATAAGGATCAAAGCTATTTTCTTTGTCAATTGGACCAAAGTCAACTAGCAAAAGCTTTATTCCCCATAGGGCATCTACAGAAGTCCGAGGTCAGGAGAATCGCCAAGGAGCAGGATTTAATCACTGCCGACAAGAAAGACAGTCAGGGGCTTTGCTTTATCGGTAAAGTTCGCCTACCGGATTTTCTTCAGCAGCAGTTGAAGCCTAAGAAGGGTGATATCATGGTCATTCCAGAGACTCTCGCCATCTATGAGGCTATGAAACAGCCCGCAGGAATAAGTCCTGAGGACTATGATCAGGAAACGTTGGATACGATTTGTCTTCCTATCAGCTATCATAAAGAGCAGGGAGAGAAAATCGCTGAGCATAATGGAGCCCATTATTTTACAGTAGGTCAGAGAAAAGGCTTACATGTGGGAGGCACAGGCAAACCCCTATTTGTAATCGCCACGGATACGAAGGAAAACCTTATTTATACGGGATTGGGCGAGGACCATCCCGGCTTAATGCGGCATGGATTATTTGTACCCACGGAAGATATCCACTGGATCAGGGAGGACCTAGCGCTGGAAGTGGGAGAAAGCGCCCGTTATTTGGGTAGAATACGGTATAGGCAACCACTAACCGAGGCGACCCTTATTAGGAAAGAAAATGGACTATATATCCTATTTGACAAGGCTCAGAAAGGAATCGCTGCAGGACAATTTGTAGCGTGGTATAAGGACAATGAAAGTATAGGTTCGGGCGTAATTGCCTAAATCCATAATCAATAAAAAAACCAGCAGTAATTCTGCTGGTTTTTTTGATATTTGGTAATATTCTTCCCTCCAATTTGGTTATATTCACCAATCCTAAATTATCAATTCTAATTTTGCACACTTATGAAAAACTTATTGAAAGTTAAAATTGCATTTTTAATGTTAACAGCCTTTTTTGTGTATGGCACATCAATGGCACAAGATGAAAAACCCAAATCCCCACCAGCCACCGCAACCGGTGAAATCAATGGAGCAACTATCACCATCAACTATTCCAGCCCAAGCGTAAGAGGAAGAGTGATCTGGGGTGACCTAGTTCCTTTTGACCAAGTATGGCGTGCAGGTGCTAATGAAGCTACCACTTTCCAAACCTCCAAGGACATCATGGTAGAAGGTGAAAAACTTCCTGCCGGAACGTATAGCTTTTTTATCATCCCAGGAGAAATGGAGACCACATTTATCTTCAACGAGGTCGCTGAGCAATGGGGTTCTGGCAAATACGATGAGGCCAAAGACGTTCTTCGTGTAACCGTAAGTAGCATGCAAACTTCCACTATGGAAGAGCAATTGGTTTATGAAGTAACCAAAGGCGGATTTGAGGTAAGATGGGAACATGGAAAAGCTAAAGCAAGCATAAAATAATTAGATCATTAAATTGATTACTACTTATAAAAGGAACAAACTTTCAGGTTTGTTCCTTTTTTTATGATATGATTGGTATAAAATACCTGCTGTTTAGGACTAAATCGAATAATTTATGACCCCACTTAACTTCCGAGCCTCTTCAGCAAAGTAATAGAATTGGCGGAAAAAGAGGGAATTCTCTTGCCAAAGGAATCCGGTGAGGCACCTTATTTCCAGTGTTATTTATCTATGGAAAGCATTCTCCTTTCCCTTTTTTTTTGGATTAGCCTTTGGCAATACACGAGTAGCTATAATTCATTTTGACAAATACACTAAGTATATAAAGGTCCAGGAGAAATTCCACCCATTCTAGTAGCAAGTCTGGGTATTCATTGGGATTTGTGGATATGTGGGATTAATTTTGAACAAAAAAAAGGAACCTTTGAGCTTCGACTATACACAAATTGCACTTCCTGTGGTGGAGATCATCCCCCAGCTTCAAGAGCGTATTTCCAATCATCAAACCGTCATCCTCCATGCTCCTCCTGGCGCAGGAAAAAGCACCTTGGTCCCACTGGTTCTAAAAGACCTCCCGGGCATCAAGGGCAAAAAGATATTGATGCTGGAACCCCGGCGACTTGCGGCCAAATCCATTGCTAAGAGGATGACCGATCTATTACAAGAGCCACTGGGAGAAACGGTCGGTTATCGCATCCGATTTGAGCAGCGAATCACCCAAACTACACAAATAGAAGTCATCACTGAGGGGATAATGAGTCGCTTGATTCATGCGGATAATTCACTGGAAGAAGTGGGCTTAGTTATATTTGATGAATTTCATGAGCGGAATATCCATTCTGATGTAGCTATGGCACTGTGCAGGGAAGTTCAGCAGATTTTACGACCCGACCTTAAGATTCTGGTCATGTCAGCAACGCTCGATCTCGATCAGTTATCCACACTTCTGGATGCTCCAGTGGTCGAAAGCCTCGGCAAACAATATCCTGTAAAAGTCAAAAACCTCGGCGATAGTGACTTATCCACATTGCCGGAACAGATGGCACAGGCTATTGATCTGGCCATCAACGAAGATGAGGGTGATGTCCTTGCATTCCTACCCGGTCAAAGGGATATTATTAAAACTTTTGAGCTTCTCAAACGGAGGTTTCCTGAGATAGCCATTCATCCTTTATATGGAATGCTAAGTCCGCAGAGGCAGCATCAGGCGCTTTCGCCAGACCCTTCCGGCAGAAGAAAAATCGTATTGGCTACCTCCATCGCCGAAACCAGCTTAACGATCGAAGGGGTGCGTATAGTGGTGGATTCTGGCTATGGTAAATCCTCCGTCTTTGACCCGAGGTCAGCCATGTCCAAATTGGTGACTCACCGTATATCTATGGATTCAGCAAACCAGCGTACTGGCCGGGCGGGAAGATTAGGACCTGGCAAATGCTATAGGCTTTGGTCCAAGGCCACCGAAGACCGGATGAAATTATTTAGAACCCCAGAGATTGTAGAAGCTGACCTCGCCACCATGGTTTTGGATTTGGTAGATTTTGGGATCAGGAATATCAACGGGATGACCTGGCTTACTCCTCCTCCAGAAGGCCCTGTATCACAGGCTTTGGACTTATTGGAGGAACTCGGTGCTATACAGGAAGATAAACTCACCTCCCATGGTGAGGATATCCGAAAGCTTCCCTGCCATCCCCGAATAGCTCATATGCTTCTTAAGGCCAAAGATCATGACACCTTGGCTTTGGCGGTGGACTTGGCGGCCTTGTTGGAGGAAAAGGATCCTCTAGACCAAGCTGCAGGTACCGATATAAGCCTGCGCATTGAAAAACTGCGACGGTCGAGAAACTCAAAAGGCGTAAATCGCAAATTTGATCGGATCGAAAAAGTCGTTTCCAATTATTTGAAGATATTCGACACCAAGCCAGAAACCACCTTATTTGATCCTTTTGAAGTTGGCTTACTTCTAACCTACGCCTATCCAGAGCGAATAGCTCATGCACGGCCTGGCAATAACGCTCAATTTAAACTTACCAATGGTAAGATCGCAATGATGCACCATAGCGATGACCTGGCCCATGAAGCCTGGATCAGCGTAGCCCAGTTAGATGCCCGCGACGGCATGGGCAAGATATTCCTGGCTGCTCCACTAAATCCAAGGGACTTGGCGGAGCATGTGGTGGAAGAGGAAATTGTCACCTGGGATTATCAGCTAGAGAAGCTCAAAGCTGAGAAACAATGGAAGATTGGGAATATCGTCCTCAAAAGCATGGCCTTAAAAGCTGTGGATAACTCTAAAAAAACCAAGGCGCTCACCACCGTGCTACAGGAGGATGGCTTGCGGGTATTGGATTTTTCTGAGGATTTTATCCAGCTGCAATCGAGGATTTTAAGCCTCAGAACTTGGAATCCCGATCAATCATGGCCAGAGGTCAGCACCGCTAACCTACTCCAAGACCTCAATTGGATAGCCCCTTATTTGGATTCCATTTCTTCTAAGGTAGATTTCAAGAAGCTTGACCTGAAGTCAATACTTTATCATTCCCTGGATCATCAATTGCAAGCTAAATTAGGCGATCTTGCTCCAGATAAAATCCAGGTTCCCAGTGGCTCTTTTATCCACATCCACTATCAGGACGATGGATCCACTCCTGTATTGGCTGTTCGGTTGCAGGAAGTATTTGGGCTTTTGGACACTCCTACCCTGAATAATGGAAAGATAAAGGTGGTAATGCATCTGCTATCTCCAGGATACAAACCCGTTCAAGTAACGGAGGACCTCCGTAGTTTCTGGGACCATACTTATTTCGAAGTCAAAAAGGAACTAAAAAGACGCTATCCTAAGCATCACTGGCCAGAAGACCCGTTGCAGGCAGAAGCTGTTCGAGGGGTCAAAAGGAAAAATCCTTAGCCAATGGTGGAATTATAAGGCACTTTATATAAATTCAATTTCATCATCATAGGATATTCATTTCATTGTAGGGCTTAGTGCCAAAATAAAATTTTGAAATCGTAATAATAAATGAAATTTCATTAGTAATAATTAAACCTATAAAATCAATACCAACCTTAATCAACCTATTTATATGAAACTATTCAAACCATTGACATTAGCAATATCCTTTGTACTTGCCACATTTTCAATGGCTTATTCTCAGGGAAATGCACGTCATATTTATGAGATAAAAGTGTATCATTTAAAGGATCAGCAACAGTTCTCAGCCTTATCGAGCTTTCTTAAAAATGCCTATATCAGCTTTGCCAAGGATCAAGGCATTGATGAAATCGGAGTATTTGAGCCTTTAGAAGCTGATACTTTGGCGGGCAAGCGGATATATGTTTTCACGCCTTTCACCACGCTTGCGGAATACGGTAATTTTTCCAGTCAATGGAATGAGAAGCTCAAAGGTGATATCGAAGGCGCAAAAAAGAGCGGTCAGAAGATGTATATGCGCTATGAAACCACCTTACTAAAAGCATTTGCTGGCATGCCTGGCTTTGAGGCCCCTGCGCTGAAGGGAAAAGCAGCGGATCATATCTTCGAATTGAGAAGTTATGAAAGCCCGACAGACTTTCATTATCACAATAAAGTGAGGATGTTTAATGAGGGAGAAGTGGAGATCTTTGACCGCTTGGGCTTCAATGCTGTATTTTATGCGGAAGTTCTCGCTGGAGCCACCATGCCAAACTTGATGTATATGACCTCCTTTGACAATGCTGCTTCTCAAAAATCTAAGTGGCAGGATTTCGGAAAGGATAGCGCTTGGGTAGGAATGAAAAATGATCCACAATTTCAAAACAATGTTTCTTCCATCACCATCAACTTGCTAAAACCAATGGCCTATTCGCCAATTCACTAAGAAAGTTAAGCTTCTCTGTCCTGCCACTGTGAATAAAGCAGTATATATGCTTATAAGTTAAGCTAAGGTAAAGACGAAAATAGAAATAGAAAAAAAAGCCAGCCTTGAGGAATCCTCGGAGACTGGCTTTTTTGATTTCAGGTGTTGTGAGGCATATTTGCCTTTATTCTTATTCCTCTTCCCCCTCAAACATCGACTTTAAGTCGGCTAGGATTTCGGCAGCTTCCTGCTTTTTGATGTCCACGGCTTCATCGCCTGGCTCATTATTCAGGAAATGATTATAATGCTTTTCAGCCTTGCGGATCACGCGAGGAGTAATATCAAATTCCGTAAAATCTAAGTACTCTTTCGCTAATAAAGACGCTTTGAAATTGCCAAAAAGATAAATGCGCAAGATATCCACAAACTTAGTACTCAGGTCAAAGCCTTCTAAAGCCTGAACCAAAGTGCCATTTTTCATTTTATATTTATGGTCATTGATGACTTCTAAGAGTGGATCGAGAGCCGCTTCATTATTGTCCATCGCTGATAAGGCCCTAGCGGCAAGGTATGCGTTTTCGATATCCTCATCCTTCAGCAAAGCCACCAGCCGGTTTAGGACTTCTTCCCCTCCTATTTCCGCCAACCGATCGGCAAAGACAAAAGATTCCTCCTCCTCGCGATCACACATTTTCTTAATTAGTACATCAATATTATCAGTCATAATAGAATTTTTCCTTTGAATGGCAAAGATAGTTAGTAAAATGAATAGCTTGCACCAAAAATAGGAATTTTAGTCAACAATGAAGGTCAAAGAAGTAAGCAGTGCAGAATGTGCTCAAATCGTTGAGCGGCTGAAAACCGCTCCCTTTTCGATGGAAATCAATGATACAAAGAATACGATCAATTATTTCCTGGAGGAAGAGAAATGCCTCAGCATCCGCGCGCCTTTTTTCTGGACGGACCTTCTACAACCGTTGACAAATACCCTTGACAATTTTAATTACGCTCTTTTGATGGTCCGATCAGGTATCGCCTCTATAGGCTATTTCGAGAATGGAGAAAACATGGACCATAAAGTTTTCAGAGCTTATATGGTTCGGAAAAAACAGGGTAAAAGTCAAATCAAATATTTGAAGACCAAGGGGAAGTCAAGAGCAGGGTCTCGGGTGAGATTAGCGGAGACACTTGAATTCTTTGAGGAGATTAATGAGAGACTTGCCTATTACGAACAAACTTTTCGAATTGACAAATTAGGTCTAGCCTGCGCCACCACACTGATCCCTTATCTATTTGACGCTAGCAAGGTGCTGCCCATCCCTAAGAAAGACCTGCGATGGGCCAAAATACCTAAGCATATAGGTAATCCTACTTATGAAAGCCTATTAGAAACCAATCAATTTCTCTTGCGCGGCACGATCAGCTATGATATACGCTTTGCTAGCTGGGTGGAAGGTCAAGCTTCCTCCGGCCCAAAAGAGACTGAGCAAAATGAAGATTTGGACGACTGGTAAGACAGTATCCTTCTTGATTTTCCCATAATCAGTAGGATTAAAAAAGGAAATAATAATAGTAAAAAATTAAAATGAGAACTATTTTTATATCTTAATCTCATTTCGACTATCATTTAATTTTTAAACTCCCGAAGCCATGCAGCTGAGAAAATTATTAGTCCTTACGATCTTATTTATTACTTTTTATAGTCAGCTAAAGGCTCAAAGTAATCATTATTGGACCAGGAATTATGGTAGTGAGTCGATGTTATTGAGTGGCTCTGTAGTGGGAGGTGTGACAGACCTGGGAGCTGTTTACTATAACCCTGCACGATTGGCACTTACTGATAACCCGGCATTTCTGATAAGTGCTGATGTGTATGAGCTCAATACTTATACGATAAAAGACGCCATTGGAAATCAAAAGGACATCAATAAGTCCTCTTTTGGGGGGGCACCATCTTTGGCAGCAGGGACTATCGGGGCGAGCAGAGATAGCAAGCATACTTTTGCCTATGCGGTGCTTCTAAGAACTGATAACAATTTCAGCTTTGCCTATCGGGATGAATACCTGTCAGATGTGCTTCCCAATATCCCAGGTGATGAGCTTTTTGAAGGAGATATCAATGTGGAAAATATCACCAAGGACCACTGGTTTGGTGGCAGCTGGGCCTATCAAGCAAAATCGAACCTAAGTTTTGGCCTCTCATTGTTTGGATCCAGAACAGAACTCGCTAAGGGCAACTCTCTCCAATTAACTGCTTTGGACACTGATAATGAGGTGAGTACATACCAGTATAATAGGAATTATAGTGTCAAAACCTATGGTTTCCTAGCCAAATTTGGGATGGCATACAAAAGGGATAAGCTTGACTTTGGTCTGACCATGACCACGCCTAGGGTAAATTTATTGGGAAGTGCCGATTATGGTTACAATTTGTACTTCGCTCCTACTTCGGCCAGCCCGAAAGGTGATATTTACGCCAACAGTTACCAAAGTGATCTTGATGTGACCTTAAAGTCTCCTCTATCCATTGGAGCTGGAGCAAGCTATCATTTTGGGAAGAAAAAGATCCTTCATTTTAGCATGGAATATTTTAAGAAAGTTCATAATTACAGCATTTTCGAGGCTGAGCCCCATACCATGCAGAGCCAGCCGGATTCTTTGGTGTCTTTTTCACTACAGGATGGGCTAAAGTCTATCATGAATATGGGAATTGGTGCCGAATGGTATATCAGTGAGAAGGTAAGCGGTTACGCCTCTTTCAGCACCGATTTCAATGCCGCTCCAAATGACGCCGTTAGTTTTGTGGCTCAGCGGGAGGTAGCCAGTAACCTAACGTTTGACGCCAACTTCTTTCACCTCGCAGGCGGCGTCCTGCTGAAATTTAAAGGGGCCGACTTCACCCTAGGCGCCACCCACACCAGCGGGACCACGGATTTCATGAAGCCAACGGCATTCCCCGACATCAATGACAATACGGCTCCGGCCGGCGATCAAGGCAGCATGCTGTGGAATAGGTGGCAATTTATCGTTTCTGTTTCCGTGCCCTTCCTCAAGGATTATGTGAAAAAAATGGAGGAAAAGATCTTATAAGTCTGCGTCAATAAGCCTGATCCAAAAGCAGATAACTAGCGCTCATTTTAATAGAAAATGATCCTACCCTCCGAATAAGACGTTATGCCTCGCAAGCCAGGCTGAGCAATCAAGCTCCTCTATGCTTTTGATTTTAAGGGCTATCTTATTCTGTCTGAAGGTCGTCAATATATGGACTATGCCTATGATGACTTATGGTTCCAGCACCCTTATTTCATTTTTCTATTATTTTCCATTTCAAGCCTAACTAATGATTAGGGAGTACAAGTCGAAGCGGTTTAGGTAATGTTGGAGCTAATTTACTTCATTAAGGTTCATTTAAGAGAAAATAGCCTCTCGATACACCTACAAAAAATTCATAAGGTTAAAAAATGATAGTTCAAAACTATCTTGATGAGTATAAAGCAAACTCACCAAGATAGTCGGCTAATAATTGTGCGGTCCATGATAGATGGTTTATAATAGCAGGCTGTAGAAAAAGGATGGAAAGCTAGATGTTCTTATAAGGCAGCCCTCCTGACCTTTGATCAAGGAAATATCCCTAAAATTTAAGTTGATAATCAGACATGGTCGCAGAGTATTCTAGTCCATAGATGCGAGAGGGCATTCCCATTTCTGCCAGAGAAGGGTGTACCCACTCACTCTTGACTCCATCAATCATAAATGACCCCGCGGGATCAACGGTGGCGAATGCAAATAGCGGATCTTTATAAGGGGCAATATTTGGCAGGGACCCATAATTTTCGTAGAACTCTTTAGGGTAATGGGCTGTACTTCGGTATTTATCATCCATCCATTGGTAGGACATGCTATTTATTTCGATATAATCTATTCCATTTTGATGGCGATGAAAATCAATGTGATTGTGACCATTCATGCAACAAATGATTTTATCAGAATTCATTTCCATAATTTGTTGTATGGCCAGGCGGTTCGTCACACCCCATTGGTAATGCCATAAGCTTTGATGAGAAAAAACGATAGTGGGTAGTTTAGTCTGCTCTATTTCCCCTTTAAACCATTCAATTTGCTCGTCATTGACATAAGTTCTCAGACTGGAATCCACATAGAAATTGGCCTTATCATAATCGGTAAACTTCCCATCCTGATACAGGAAATTAGCATCCAACACGATAAAATGAATGCCATGCCTATCAAAAGAATAATGCGTTTTGGGCATTCCCCAGAAATCTAACATTTCTGATTTGGAATTCTTATCCATGTCATGGTTACCTAAGACATGATATTTTGGTCCTTTGAAGCTCTCCCAAATGGACAGGAAGTCTTTATTCTTAGGATCGCCCATGCAGAAATCCCCAAGTTGAATTATAAAGTCAACATTTTCCCTCCTGGCTTTATCTATAAATTTTTCCAACCGCTCATTAGCATCTGGAATCAAATCCTTATGCACATCGGAAACAATACCAAAACGTAAGGTCGCAGCCCTTTCCGATAAAGAGGTTGACGGCTCAAAAGCAAGGGAGGTAAAAGGCAACATAGACGCGGTGGAAACTGCTCCGATATGCCCCATGAATTTTCGTCTGTTCAAAATTTCTATAGTTGATGTGAGTAAAAATAAGCATTGAGCCAATATTGATTCTAAACTTCAATGCCAATGCCCTTCTACAAATTAAACTTATCCCTATAATTTACACAAGGATTTGAAACTATTTACTTTTATTTCACATAAGATTGGGGCAGGGTGATTGCGATAAAGGACTTCACGGATCCTCGCTTTGAAGTTCATTTTGGGGGAAATTCGCGGTTTTGAAATGGAGGCGTACTCTTATTATCGATCAAAAAAAAATCCACTTACGAATATAGCACGTAAGTGGATAATATAAGAGCCTCCTGTCGGGATCGAACCAACGACCTACTGATTACAAGTCAGTTGCTCTACCAGCTGAGCTAAGGAGGCTTAATAATAAAATTGTATAATGAAATCGTTTATTTCATCAAGATGAGCCTCCTGTCGGGATCGAACCAACGACCTACTGATTACAAGTCAGTTGCTCTACCAGCTGAGCTAAGGAGGCTTTTAAGACAATTATTTCTTCCAATCAGGCTCAAAAATAATTTGAAACACTGTAATTAGAAGCTTATTATTGCCGTATTGCGAGTGCAAATATAGGGCTTTGATATTACCAGACAAACTTAAAAACAAAAAAATAAAGGAGGATAAAACTATCCTCCTAATTATTAGCGACTTAAAATTCTCTTAAAATTGAAAGTTTTTTCTTAAGCTTTTCAATTTCCGCCTCTGCTTTACTGATCTTTTCATCGAATTGATCTTTTAATTTATCCGCTGTTCTGCTGGATGCAAAGAAGGCAAGGTTGTTATTCCAAAGTGCAATATTATTTTCCAAATCAGAAATTTGCTTTCTGATTCCATGTTCTTTCTTGCTGAGTACACGATCGCTATTTGGATCAGCCTGGAGTTTATTGAGGTTTAGACGGAAGAGGAATTCCTCTCTATTATCACCGTCTGTATCCATCACAGAAACACAAGACTCCACTGCCTCGTTAAATTTGGCAGCTATATCCTTGATATTCTTACGGGGAACAAAGCCAATGCTATTAAACTCTTCAATCAAGGATTCCAGATTCTCCATAGTCAGATGCTCCGTCCCTGGCAAGGCTTTAATTTCCTCACAGATGGCCTCTTTCTTAGCTAGATTATCTTCAAACTCCTTATTGATTTCTTTATTCGCCTGTCTTCTATTGTCAAAGAAGGTATCACATGCCCCCTTAAATCGACGATAAAGCTCATCACGAACCTTCTCAGGCGTGGGTCCCAGTTTCTTCCACTCCTGCTGCAGCTTGATTAGTGCATTGGAAGTGGCCTGCCAATCGGTACTCTCTTTTATGGATTCAGCTGCAAGGATAAGTTCCTCCGCCTTTTCTTTATTGACTCTTCGGATTTCATCAAGCTCCTTGAAGAACTGATTTTTATTGTGGAAGAACTGCTTAAAATGTCCCCAAAAGGCTCTGTTGATATCTCTACCACTCTCACGAGGTACAGGGCCTATGGCTTCCCAACCCTTTTGGATTTCTAATATTTCTTTAGTTTTAGCATTCCACTCCTTGATTCTATTGGCTTTGAAGTCAGTAAACTCGTCCAGCTTAGTGATCAAGGCTTCTTTTTTATCTTGATTTTCCTTAAAAACCTCTTTTTGGCTCTCATAGTAGGCTTTACGCTTAGCATATACCGCATCAGAGGCCGATTTGAAACGCTGCCAAATCACTTCCTGATCTTCCCTAGGTACAGGTCCGATATGCTTAAATTCCTCGTGAAGCTCGTTAAGGCTTCTGATGGCTGTCCTGAGATCAGCTTCCTCGCTGAGTGCCTCAGCCTTAGCACAGAGTTCTAGCTTGCTTTCCAGGTTTTTCTTCCTGTCGAGCTCCTTAAGCTCAAAATAGATACTCCTATTGTCATAGAAGCGATCCATAAGCGCATTATAGGAGGCCCAAAGGCTCTTATTTTGAGATCCGGGAACGGGCCCTATCTCTTTCCATTCTTTCTGAATATCCTTAATCGTGGAAATACTATGAGTCGTCTCCTCTCCATCGACTAATTCACGGAGTCTTTCAAGGATATTATTCTTAGCAAAAAGGTTTTTTTCCTTATTCTCTTCCAACTGCTTCAGCTGCTGGGATCTACGATTTTTAAATTCACCGTATGAAGCAAAGAATAATTTATCGTCATCGGACTGGCGATAGAAAAAATCATCAGGGCTGCCTCCTTCCTTTACGAAGCCTTTGAGGGCAGCTTCTTTTTCTTTATTAAAGTGATCTTCCTCATAATGGGTTTTAATATCATTCGCCTGATGATCATTTTTAACAAAATCTCCTTTTTCCAACAATTCCTTGATGGCGCCAAGCAGTTGCTTTTTGTTAAAATTACCGTAATCTACATGAAGATCCTCCTCATGTGAATCGTCTTCTCCTGAAGATTCCTCTTCGTGAGATTCTGGTGCTTTTTCAGGTTCTTGATTAATACCCTCTTGCGCCTGCACTTCTGCGGCTTGGGTCACCTTATTTTCTTCTGAGATTTCCTTATCGTTCTCCATAATATCCTATGAATACTTCTTACCAAATATGCTTTAAACAAAAGTAATAAATAATTTAATTTAATCGTGGATCGATGGGATAATTTGCAATGGCCTGAAAATCTCCGCCCATCTTTTTGAGAGCTACCCGCCATAAGTCTTCCGGAGAGGACTGAAATATGGCCTTCGAATCCACATGGTCACTGACTATCCATGTTTTATCATTTAACTCACTCTCCAACTGCCCCTCTGCCCAACCGGAATAGCCAATAAAAAACCTGAAATTATCCAAATCCAATTGGCCAAGTTTATATTTTGTAACAAACTCATCAAAATCACCTCCCCAATATAAATCCTCCGCCAGTTCTACACTCCCGGCAATTGCCGCATCTCCCCTATAAATAAAATGTAAGGTGTTTTGCTCCACAGGACCACCGACATACACTTCCAGGTCTAAAAACTCCAAATCATCCAATAAATCCCGGACTTTCAAAATGGATAGTTTATTCAATACCAAGCCAAAAGATCCATGTTCGTTGTTTTCACATAATAAAACCACAGACCTCACAAAGTTTTGGTCCTGCAAAAAGGGCTCAGAAATAAGCAGATTCCCCGATTTGGGAACTATGTTTTTATCTTTATCCATCAATATTCGGTTGGTAATCGGGTTTTAATATAGGTCAAAATTTTATAAATGCAATTGATAATGGTACTTTTATACTAGGTAAATTCGCAATAATATATGGAACTATCTTCAATAAGAACTGACTACAGTCTTAAAACTCTTAATATCAATGGGCTAAAGGAGTCCCCAATGGAGCAATTTGCCGTATGGATGGACGAAGCCCTTCTTGCTCAGGTCACTGAACCTAATGCCATGAACCTCTGCACGGTGGGCAAGGACCTAAAACCTAGCAGCAGGATTGTTTTGTTAAAAGGAATGGATGTGGGTTTTATTTTTTATACCAATTATAATAGTAAAAAAGGACATCAACTGATAGAAAATCCGCAGGCCTCACTGACCTTCTTCTGGCCCGAGTTGCAGCGTCAGGTAAGAATAGAAGGCTTAGTAGAAAAAGTGAATACCGAGCTTTCCGACCAATATTTCCACTCCCGGCCACTGGGAAGTCAAATCGGCGCCTGGGCATCCCCCCAGAGTCAGACTATACCCAATCGGGAGTTTTTGGAAGAAAAGGAAGCGGAGGCTAAAATCCGATTTGAAAAAGAGGAATTGAAGCGACCTGACCATTGGGGAGGCTATAGACTCCAGCCCGACCTGGTGGAGTTTTGGCAAGGTCGAAGCTCCAGACTGCATGACCGTATCGTCTATGAAAAAATGGATAATCAGTGGACAAAAAAAATGTTGGCTCCTTAATAAGGCCAACATTTATTTTTTAAGGTTATATAAACAGAATGGGAAATCCCCTTCCTAGCAGGCTTTAGCGCTCAGCTTATTTCCTGATTTATTCTTTAGTGCAGGTCGAAAAGATCCCTTACCCCTACCATTTTCTCGACGGTAAATCCTTCTCCATACTGGACATTAATCATATGTCCGAATTCCCTCGCTCTTGCCTCTATAAATTTGAAATACTCCAAACTGCTGATAAAACTCGCGGGTTCCTGATTATTAGGATCATAAAACTGACTTTTAAAAGCCTTAATACTCTCTAGTTTGGTCTCCCAAAACTCCGAGATATCAAAGACAAAATCGGGCTTTATATAGTTGTTTTGAATATAATGATAGACATATTTGGGTCTCCACGCTTCCTGCTGAAGGCCTTCATGGTCTGTTTCCACCATTCGCAAGCCGCTTATAAAGCAGGCCTGAGAAGCCACTTCGCTGCCTTTAGGATGGTCAGGGTGGCGATCAGTGATAGCATTTGCCAATACGATTTCCGGCTGGTACTTTCTGATGATCTTTACGATTTCCATCTGATGAGCCTCATCATTTACAAAAAATGCATCCCTAAAAGATAGGTTTTCTCTGGCTGAAAGATTCAGAATCTTACTTGCTTCGGCAGATTCCTGAAGGCGTGTTTCAGGAGTCCCGCGGGTCCCCATCTCCCCCTTGGTTAGGTCCAAAACACCTACTTTATGGCCTTTGGCTATATGTGCTGCGATGGTACCGGAGCATGATAGTTCCGCATCATCCGGATGCGCCGCTATCACGAGGATATCTAATTTCATGATTGGTAGTTTTTGATTGACCCTTATGCTTTTTAAAGCGGAATCTTATAATAACAGGAATATCAACAGCATTCCCTGCGAAATAGTTTATCGGATCCGTAATCTTTGGCCGACTCTGATGATGGAATTGGTAGATATGCCATTGAGAACTGCGATGGACCTAGAGGAAGTGCCGTATCTTTTGGCTATAACACTTAAGTTTTCGCCGCTCCTCACGCGGTGATATACCGCCTGCCGCATTTTTATGATATGCTCAAAACTGGTGGAGCTCACCGTATAAACAGAGCTCTTTAATCGGCCTACAGAAAAATCAAAAAGCTCGGTGGGGTTAATGGATAAACCTTGATACCTCACTTCAAAGTGAAGGTGAGGCCCTGAGCTCCTTCCAGTGCTACCTCCATAGGCGATGACCTCTCCAGCCTGTACCTCCTGCCCTACTTCCACATTGAATTTGGACAGGTGCCCATATAAGGTCTCTAAGCCATTCTTATGACGGATCACGACGTAGTACCCATAGCCATATCGATCATAGGATCGCATCCTTACAATGCCGTCAAATACGCTATAGACAGGGTCGCCAGTATTCAGGTCCAGGTCGGTCCCATGATGCCAGCGATATCTTCTAAATCCAAATTCCGAATTAATTTTAGTATGATCAAGGGGATTACTCCAGTTGGTCCCAAAGAAGGGATCATAGAGCTTGATATAGACAGTATCTTTAAATTCTTTTGGGTTGAAATTATAGCTATCGATGCGCTGGGTATCCCAAGACTGATAGTATTCGTAGGCGGTCACCCAGACACTATCGATTTGGATTTTTTCAGACACCTGAGCCAGTTGATAAGTAGGTACCCAGACCAAGGACAGCGTATCTGCATTGGCATAGGAAAGTCTCCGTCTAAGGTCTATTCGATCCTTATAGATAAGGGAATCGGTTCCTTTTTGGAGATTTTGAAGGTACTCCTGTACATCAAAAGTTTGTAATTTTCGGGCATCGGGTAAAATTACCGGCGGGGCCTGATTTTTTTTATTATTAGAAAAAATCTGTGCATAGGTACCTGTAAGGCCTATGCACAGATTAAAGATCACTGATAAAATTAAAACTCTAAATTTCATTGATGCTTTTATGACAACTCTTGTTCAGCTAGGAAACGTTCCGCATCCAGCGCTGACATACAGCCAGTCCCGGCAGCAGTTACTGCTTGACGATACACATGATCCTGGGCATCTCCGCAGGCAAATACTCCTTCAATATTAGTTTTGGTACTTCCTGGCTGGGTGATGATGTACCCAGCTTCGTTCATATCTATGAAGTCCTGGAAGATTTGAGTGTTTGGTTGATGACCAATAGCAACAAAGAAGCCATTTACATCCAAATCTCTAACTTCACCACTTTTATTATTTTTTATTCTTACTCCAGTCACCTCTTCTTCGCCCAAAATCTCCTCTGTTTCGGTATTCCAAAGGATTTCGATTTTCGGGTTTGAGGTGACTCTTTTCTGCATGATCTGAGAAGCGCGCATTTCGTCTTTTCTGATCAGCATATATACCTTATCACAGATATTAGCTAAGTAGGAAGCTTCCTCACAGGCGGTATCACCAGCACCCACGATGGCCACCGTTTGTTTACGGAAAAAGAATCCATCACATACAGCACAGGCAGAAACACCCTTACCATTCAGTCGGGTTTCACTTTCCAGACCCAACCATTTGGCAGAGGCTCCAGTGGAAATAATAACGGTATCAGCGATTATTTCATCCTTATCATCCACGATTACTTTGTGAGGTCGCTGGCTGAAGTCCACCGAAGTGACCATGCCATACCTTACGTCAGTTCCAAATCGCTCTGCTTGCTTTCTAAAATCCTCCATCATCTGTGGTCCCATCACCCCGTCAGGGTATCCAGGATAGTTTTCCACATCATTGGTGATGGTTAATTGACCTCCTGGTTGACCACCAGTATAGAGTATAGGACTGAGACCTGCTCTTGAGGCATAAATAGCCGCTGTATATCCTGCAGGACCTGATCCTACTATCAATACTTTTACTTTTTCTGCTTCTTTATTCATTGACCAATATTTTTTGGGTTGGCAAATTTTAAAATTTTAATCTATGTAACAAAACTTAAAACTGTTAAAATTCCCTAAATCTGAATATAAAATTTCTAGAGGAGAATTTATTGGGCTCTGCACACGGTCGATTTATGGCTTTAGCCAGCTGGCTTATACAATTTATAAATATATAGATCACTGAATGCCAGTAAGATAATTAAATTCAGCTGGGTATTGGTTTATTATTTTGCTGGGGCAATGGTGATTATTTTGGGCACAAGCGATTTTAGTTTCAGGGAAAAGGATCAGGTCTTGCATGAGCTGCCTCATTTTCTAAATGGAGGCAATCTGACGAAGAACTTATAAGCGATCAATTTCCAATTATACCCCAAAAAAAAAGGGGCATTTTGCCCCCTTTTTTGATAATAGGATTTTCAATATTACCCTAAGTAAGGTTTTAAGGTCTTACTTCTGGAAGTATGTCGCAATCTTCGAATTGCTTTTTCTTTGATTTGTCTTACACGCTCACGAGTCAGGTTGAATTTCTCACCGATTTCTTCCAGAGTCATAGCATGCTCGCCATTAAGACCAAAATATAGGGTGATTACATCCGCTTCTCTTTGAGTAAGGGTGGACAGTGCTCTTTGAACTTCTTTTCTTAATGAATCATTCATCAAGCCATCATCAGGCTTCTCTTCCCCGTCGTTTTCCAATACGTCAAGAAGGCTATTTTCTTCCCCTTGTACGAATGGAGCATCCATTGAGACGTGTCTTCCGGAGATTTTCATGGTATCCACCACTTCTCCAGCGGTCACTTCAAGTACCTCTGCCAACTCTTCAGGAGAAGGTTCACGTTCGAAACGCTGCTCCAATTCACTGAAAGTTTTGCTGATTTTATTCAATGACCCTACTCTGTTTAGTGGCAATCTTACAATTCTAGATTGCTCGGCCAAAGCCTGCAAAATAGATTGTCTAATCCACCAAACGGCGTAAGAGATGAATTTAAAGCCCCTGGTCTCATCAAATCGCTGAGCGGCTTTGATAAGTCCCAAGTTTCCTTCATTGATAAGATCTCCTAGAGACAAGCCTTGGTTTTGGTACTGTTTTGCAACAGACACCACAAATCGAAGGTTTGCCTTAGTTAATTTCTCAAGAGCAAGCTGATCACCTTCACGAATCCTTTTGGCTAGCACCACTTCCTCATCTGCTGTGAGAAGGTCCACTTTTCCAATTTCTTGTAAATACTTATCAAGAGATTGACTCTCTCGGTTCGTGATCTGTTTGCTAATTTTAAGCTGCCTCATTCAGGAATTTCTTTTTTGGTTAGGACTTACTTATAACAGATTTTTATCTTAAATAAGTTCAATTTACAATTGACTTATTAATTTAATCTTTTTTTTCAGATTTATCTGGTTTAGGCAGAAGAACCTTTCTTGATAGTTTAAACTTCCCAGTTTTCTTATCAACGTCAATTAATTTGACCATTATTTCTTCACCTGGCTCCAATACCCCATCCATATTCTCAAGTCTTTCCCACTTGATTTCAGAGATATGCAGCAAACCATCTTTACCTGGCATGAACTCTACAAACGCACCAAACGGCATAATGTTTTTCACTTTACCAGTATAGGTCTCCCCGATCTCTGGCTGAGCAACAATTGCCTTGATACGAGAGATCGCGCTGTCCATAGAATCCTGGTTATTGGAGAAAATATTGATTTTCCCTTCGTTGTCCACTTCTTCGATGACGATAGTCGCTCCTGTATCTTTTTGGATCTCCTGGATTACTTTACCTCCGGGCCCGATTACCGCTCCAATAAGTTCTTTAGGAATGGTCAGGTTGTAAGATCTCGGCGTATGAGGCTTCATCTCGCCTTTAGGCTCAGCTAGTGTTTTGCTGATTTCTTCCAAAATATGTAACCTTCCGTCTTTGGCTTGGTATAGAGCCTCTTTAAGGACGCTATAATCCAATCCTTCCACTTTTAGATCCATCTGACAAGCAGTGATTCCTTTGGCGGTACCTGTCACCTTGAAGTCCATATCACCCAGGTGATCTTCATCTCCAAGGATATCAGATAAGATAGAGTAATTGCCAGTGGTCGCATCGGAAATCATCCCCATAGCGATTCCTGTTACTGGAGATTTGATCTGGATACCAGCATCCATTAGCGCTAATGATCCCGCACAAACGGTGGCCATGGAAGAAGAACCGTTAGATTCTAAGATATCAGATACTACTCGTATCGTATAAGGGTTTTCATTTACTGGAGGAAGCACTTTTCTCAAAGCACGCATGGCCAGATTACCATGCCCTACTTCTCTTCTACCCGGTCCTCTATTAGGACGTACTTCACCAGTACTGAAAGCAGGGAAGTTATAGTGAAGGAAGAATTTATTATAACCAGAGATGGTCGCTCCATCCACCATTTGCTCATCGAGCTTGGTACCTAGGGTACATGTGGTGACAGACTGGGTCTCTCCTCTGGTGAATACTGCAGAACCGTGGGCAGATGGAAGGTAATCAACCACCGACCAGATAGGTCTTACTTCATCCAGCTTACGGCCATCAAGTCTTTTCTTCTCGTTTAGAGTAAGGTTTCTGGCGGCTTCTTTATGGATTTTCTTGAAATATGGGCCGATTAGAGAAGCTTCATACTCGTGCTCCTCACCGAGGCTTGCTATAAAGTCACTTTTGATGGTGTCAATCGCAGCACCTCTTTCGGTTTTATTTGGGGATAGCATACCCACAGCTGCATAGCATTTGTCATAAAGCTCAGCTTTCATCTTATCGAATAAAGCCAAATCTTCTTTTTCGTGACAATACTCACGCTTCTGCTCCTTGCCTACCTCTTTGGTAAGTTCTTTCTGAACTTCGCAATGTCTTTTAATTTCTTCATGGGCAAATTGAATGGCCTCAACCATTTCATCTTCCATGATCTCGTTTGCTTCACCCTCTACCATCAGGATAAACTCGGAAGAACCAGCAACGATAAATTCAAGGGAAGCAGTTTCTAATGCCTCCGGAGTTGGGTTAATCACCAATTTGCCATCAATTTTCGCTACGCGAACTTCGGAAATTGGTCCATTGAATGGGATATCTGATACAGAAAGTGCTGCAGATGCTGCAAGACCTGCCAAGCAATCAGGCAATACCTGATCATCAGAAGACATGAGGGTGATCATGATCTGAGTGTCAGCATGGTAATCTTCAGGAAAAATAGGACGGATGGCTCTGTCCACAATTCTACTGATAAGGATTTCATAATCCGAAAGTCTGCCTTCACGCTTCAAAAAGCCCCCCGGAATTTTGCCAGATGCTGCAAACTTTTCTTGATAATCTACCGACATAGGTAGGAAGTCAACTCCCTCCCCAGCCTCTTTTTTAGAAACCACGGTTGCTAAAAGCATGGCGTTGCCCATTCTAACGACAACAGCCCCATCAGCCTGCTTAGCCAATGCCCCTGTTTCGATAATGATTTCTCTACCGTCCTCTAGGGTGATAGTTTTTGATATTACATTTGGTAACATACGTTCTCTTTAAGAATAAATCTTCTAATAAAATTTTAAAAAGTAAGGTTTAAATGATTGGGGGAATTTCAAAAAAAAAGTAAGGTTCCCAATACAGGGAACCTCACGTTAAGCTTATTTACGTAATCCTAAGTCAGCCAGTACTGCTCTGTATCTTTCAATGTCATTCTTGTAAAGATAGTTTAACAGCGATCTACGCTTTCCTACTAATTTCAAAAGACCTAATCTCGTAGAGTGATCTTTTTTGTTGCTTTTAAGGTGATCAGTCAGGTGCTTGATTCGATAAGTGAACAGCGCAATCTGAGACTCAGGAGAACCCGTGTCTTTTTCAGATTTTAACCGACCATGATTCTTAAATAGCTCTTCTTTCTTGTCTGAAGTTAAATACATGCTTAGTTAAAATTATATTATAATTATGTAAAACAGCTACAAAGATAGCTGTATTATTTGGAATAGTAAAACCTACTGTTTACTTTTTGGGCTTTTTGATGGAAACCTAGCCTTTATTTTCTGGAAAAACACATAGTAAACATCTGCTTCAAAGATCCTAGCGTCCTTTCTCGCTTGTCTTAGAAAAAACAAGCCAATGGGCAAGAGCGCCAAATTTGAAAACCAAGTCCCTATCATCGGGTCTGCCATCCCCTCCTTCGCCCATTTTTCTCCTGTAATCGTCAGCATATAAAATAATACAAAGAAAATGATGGAGAACAAAACAGGCATTCCTAAGCCTCCTTTCTTGATGATCGCTCCCAGAGGCGCTCCTATCATAAACATAACGATACACGCAAAGGCCTGAGTATATTTCTGATACCAAGAAATCTGAAAACGCCGCTTCTCCCTTGACATATTTTCTACATTCCCCAAGTTACTACTGAAGTTGTTTTTTAGCGTTCTAGCACTTTGAAGCCCTATCGTCGCCGCCCGGTTCATATAGTTCCCGCCCAATAATACACTGTCCACCTTCGCTACATCCGTCTTATTAAAGTCCCTATACGCTGACTTATTCGCCTCTTCCTTTATCTTCTTCTCCTGAATCAACTTATTGGCCTTATTCAGCACTTCTTCATTGGCGGCTACCTTCGCTCCGTCCTCTTCCGTCTCAGAAGGGATCAGGCTCTGCTGCTCTTCCTGAGCCTTACCTTCTCCTATTATCTCCTCAGGAACATCCATATCCAAGGATAATTTCCTCTCCACCACGGGGGTGGAAGTAGGCCGTAATAAGTCTGGCTCCTCCTCGTCCTCCAAACTGAGCGTGTCTGGCTCCTCTGGTCTGTCCATGACTGATGGCTCATTGAGCCCGCCGCTCTCCATTTCCCTTTTCTGCGCTTCCTTCCATCTGAGATCTTTCAGCGAGTCCACATAGGCTTTCTTGATTTTTAAATCCTGGGGAATTTCAATTGTTCTTTGCTTTGTAAAGAACGAATAGGCCGACTGTAGCTGGGCGTAATTATAGTATTGGAAATTCACCAGCTGATTTGACATGCTATCCACATCGGCCTGAATCTCCTGAATATTTTTTATGGAGCGGTTTGAAGACCATAGGTTCTCAGGAGTCCTATTAAGTTCAAAAGCATCCAGACTAAATATGATTTGATTTTCGTCAAACTTGGTTCGTGTGAATGGGGAAGGTTTACCTCTAATGCCTCTTTTAGTATTTTCCTCATTATAATTATACCCATGATATAGGGTAAGCTTCATATAGCGATCATTAAAAAAGGGCTCCATCCTACCCGAATCGGCCAATATAACCGAGTTATTACCGCCAGCACCGGTATGATCATAGATGATTACATCCTTTAGCCGGACATCATCTAACTTCTGATTTACTTTGATGCTATAGCCGGGAATTCCATTATAGAATATTCCCTCACGGATTTCCAAAGCGGGTGATTTCATTCGGATATCGTACAGCAGACTGAAGGTCTTAAGGTTTACCTTAGGCACCAGGTAATTATTGGAGTTAAAAGCGGCTATCGCCAGAAAGACTACAAATACACCGATGGGCAATAAAGCTCTAAGGAGGGAAATACCACTGCTCTTAATGGCGGTCAACTCAAAATGCTCCCCTAAATTACCAAAAGTCATCAAGGAAGAGAGCAATACGGCCAAAGGTAAGGCCATGGGGGAAATAGAAATGACAAAGTATCCTATCAGCTCCATATACACACCAAAGCCAAGATCTTTACCAAAGATCTCATCAAAATACTTCAGCATGTTGACTGTAAGCAGTATAAAATCTACTACAATAAATGTTAACAAAAATGGCCCGATAAAGGACCCAAGGATTAACTTATCTAATTTCTTCATGAGGCGTCTTTACCACCAATGTTCACGTAATATGAATGCGCTAAGTTCATCATATTATATGAAAAATGGTAATATTAGGGACATTATCCTCCAATGATTTCCTTTAAATTAGCAATTAGTCCTTCCCAAATTTTTTCTAACTCATCTTCTTCATATCCGTCGCTATAGTCAATGATTTTTAAGAATATGGTTTGGGTAAGTTCGTTTTCTTCTAATTTAAATTCTACATAGGAATTATCATCCTCATTCTCTATTTCTGGATCAAAAAACTCAAACTTCACTAGGTGGTTTGTTCTTATCGATACAATACGAGCGTAGTGATCAGTACCATCGTAGTCAATATGAAAGGTCTTATTGTGATCAATGGTCACATTGTCCGCAAACCACTCCCCTAGGCCACTCGCTGTACTCAAATAAGGAAAGATGATTTTTTTGGAAGCATTTATCTGATAGTCAGACACAAATTTATTTTTAACCATAACCTTTAAAATTTTTATGAATAAAATGTCATTTTTTTTCCCCTTAAGCCTTGCATTTAAAATCAATACCCTACATATTTGCATTCCCATTCAGCAAGGGGATGACAACAAACCGAAGTCATATACTCTTCAAAGCTGAATGTAACACAATTAACGGTGTGTTTTGGCAGTTTCTCGAAAATAGTTATATCTGTTCTTTATGCTCACTTTTTCTATTATTTAGGTGGTGGGTGACTTTATATTTAATAATATAGTAAATATGACGGGTTCCATCTTCATATTTGGTAATTATTATTATTCTAAACAAGAGCTTAACTTTTGATTTTATATACAGTAAAAGTGATTTTACTTTATTTTCAGAAATTGATACTATGAGATTTTAATTTAAGTAATCCTTAATGGATTGATTATATGATATTTGGCGAGGTAGCTCAGTTGGTTAGAGCGCAGGATTCATAACCCTGAGGTCACGGGTTCAACTCCCGTCCTCGCTACTATTAAACCTTCCCTTGGTGGAAGGTTTTTTTTTGCCCTCTAGTGAATAGGTATAATTCACCTCCTTTCTTCCCTCCTTCTATTATTTTCGATCGATCAGCGATTAAGGCTATTCCTAAAATGGTCAATCGCTTCTGGTAATTGTATAATGGTGTAGAGCGTCTTTATCTAAATGCATATCAACACAATTCGCTTATAAGCTTTCTCAAAATCAATAGTCAGATTGCTCCTGACTCGTTTTAGGACCCGTAGGACTGCTTTCAGAATCGCCTCCCATCGGTGGTACGGATAAACATATAAAGTCATTAAACGAGTACCAAGTTTGATCATTAACGAAACTAGGCCTATTAACCAGTCTTTTCAGACTCATTAATAGGCCTAGTCAGTGATTATCATTATTCTTCATCACCTATTCCCCCCAGCTGCTTTCAATAATATAAAGGTACTAGAAAACACACAGGTCGATAATTTTGGTACTTAAAGTACAAAATAGCTTATTCTAATGCATTGATTTGAGTAAGGTAAAGGGTAGCTTTTGTCTCGCCAATATTTGAATCATTAGCAGAGATATTACTTTGAGGAGCCCCCATCATGAATTTCAGGATATAAGTGGTCAATTCCTTTGTATCTGAGGTGGTCCACATATAATTTCGCTGTTCAGGAGCAATATGATAAACATCTGCATCCCCCCAAGCTGCATTAGTTCCGGAATCCGGATTATCTGAATCATTGCCTACGTTACCATACCACACCATTGCCTGAGGCAATCTAAAAGCATTACTGGCATTTCCCATCGTTCCATTCTGATAGCCCAGGTGATTATTCCACATGATGACCGATGGCCCAGTATTACTCCGTATCTGAATATCTGCATTCTGTAGAGCTGTATTTTTAGGTACAAATACCCTTACTGAAAACTTACCATCAGGACTGGTCAAAAACCTATGATAGCCCTCTCTTCCATTATCGTTGGTGGCATATAAAGAACCAATAGAAGCTAAATAGTCTATTTTTGCAGAGGTGGATTCACCCACTGTTGCCGTACAAGATTGTATATCCAAGGTTCCAAAAGAGATATCAAAGGAGGCGCCATTTGGACTGTCCAAAGCTGGCGTACCTGTCACATCAAATACCAAGGTGCCATTGCCAAATTCTAATTCTCCACCTTTGAGGGTAGCCGTCAAGCCTGTATTTCCCACAGAAGAAATAGGTTCTCCTGCCTGATAGGTTCCTCCATTGCCTCCAGTATAGTTGATTTTCATAATACCACTATAAGCTGTCCCAGCAGAGAAAACCCCGGGCTCCAGACTGGCAGTAGCACAGAGTAAGGTTTCGATCTCTGGAGCAATGGCGGTCTTATCATTCAGAGCTCTCCACTCTAGCCCATTCCAAAAATAAAACCCCGCCATAAGACCTCCATCACCAGTATTATATACCATTAAACCCGCGGCCTGCCCTGTAATCCCATCTAGATCCTGAGTCACATTGTCCAGTACGACTCTTGGGATCAATACCCCCTTATCTGTGGATACAATGTCTAGGACCGATGAATTATCAGGTATATCTGTTCCAATCCCCTGCTGACCGAAAACCTGACCTGCAGAAAAGAAAAGTAAAGCATATAAGCAAATAATGACCTTTTTCATTTTGTTTTTTGTTAATGAGTATCAAATAGTAAATCCTTACATTTTTTTATTATGGTTACTAGCCGATCCCATAATATGTTAATAATAAATATCGTAATAACCCTATAATAATTATAAATTAATTATTATTTCAGGTATTCAATTATGATATAATAATCCCCAGACGGCTGCACATAACTAGTGGTTCCACTTCCTACCACCAAGGTATTCGTGGATAAGTCATAGCTTTTTATATTGGAGACAATAATATTTGTATCCTTATGAAGCAATTTAATGTTGAGGATTTGAGTGGCAGTAAAACCCGCTGCAGCACCCAAAGCAAATACCGCTGAATTGGAAGCCTGGGTAAACTCAATAGTCTTCCAATACACATCAGCTCCATTAATCCATGTTTTACCCGTAGTTTGTTCATCTGTACTGTAATTACTAGCCATAAGCAAGCTTGGATCCAAGGCTTTCACCTGTCCAGTACTGGCATCTGTCACCATCACGTTGTCCACGATGGTCCCCGATTCCAAACCACTGATCGAAAGGGTATTTGTAGCGTCAGCTGTGATACTGGTTGGCTCAGTCAATGTCCCTCCCAATCTTATTATATGGCCACTATCTTTGTTAAGACCATTCGTTACTTGGACAGAATTACCTACAAGCTCCTTCAAGTCAATATTAGTGACATCACTTTTCTCATCAGAATAGGACAATTGTTGAAGACTGATATCATAATATAAGGAGGTCAACGTCTCATTATCCTGTACTATCGCCGCAAAATTGATGCTCTGAGATGCACCATCATTATCTAAATAACTAAACGTTGTGCCATCATA
>NZ_KB890749.1 GCF_000373245.1 Echinicola pacifica DSM 19836 | reverse complement strand
TGGCGTGCCACCCCCTACAGTCATATTACCTTCTCCGATATTAGCCGAAGGATTATTTAGGCTAGAAATATAATTTATTAGTCCTGCTTCCTTAGCGTCAGGGCATCCATCATTGTCAGAATCCACGTCAAGATAATTTGGGAATCCATCATTATCGGTATCTAGGCTTTGCTCTTCCACAATCCTGGAAGCTTCAAATGAAAAGGTTCCTGGAGGCAATATGCATTGGTAGGCGGGAATTCTTTCATCATTTGAAGAACCATCTCCAAAGGAGAACTGCAAATCATGCCCCACATTACAATAGGAGCCGTCAGCTTTGATTATAGGAGTGATATGCCCTCCTGTTTCTACATAGGAATACTCCTGCCCTTCCGTCCCAGTGGGTATAATTGGATAATTATACCCTTTGTAGTTAGTTACTCCTCCAATGGTATATTGATCATTATGTCCCCAGGCCCTTACACTTTTATCTTCCAATATTACCGCGGCAGTCTGAGACCCTCCGCCATCATCAGCAGATAAAAACCTAACATTTTCGAGATAACTTCCATCCTCGTTTGTTACTTTCCCCCACTCGTCATAATGATGGTTTTCTCCCGTGGCACTTAAATATAGTCCCCTACCAGTCTGACCAAAATTATTTTTCCCCATAGAATAAACATAACCCTCAGAGCTTAAAATATAATAAGTGTTTGTATTTCCTGCTATCTGAATTATCTTCTCATTTGGGGGTAAAGGGTTTACCATCTTTGTTGGAAGTACCCGGTTAGTTTCAGGACTTCCATCACCCAAAATACTTTGAGTGCCCCAAGTATATAAATCACCAGATTTGGTTTGTATAAAAACCATTACTATACTGGCTCTTATCTTATAAACCTCTTCACCTGGTGGAAGTTGCACCTGATGCCATTTTGAGTCAACCACACCTGAATTATCGCCATAGTTGTTTTCATTATCTCCCAACACCCACAACTTCCCATCCTTGGTGACTACAAATAGACTATGGTAAACTCCATAGAGATTTTCCACATCCGAAGGTGTATAATCTGCAGGTAATGAATATTGGTTTGTTACTGTTCCAAAATTATACGTCGAAGTATTTATCACCTTTGCAAAATGAGTTGAAAACCTAGATCGCATGGTTTCAGGTATTAATGGAACATAATAATAACTGGCATTTTCAGGGCCAGTTTTTGATCCCCAACTATATAATCCTGCATCAGTTAAAATGACTGCCTCAGCAGCATAAATGGTTGCAGTAGCATAGGTGTATTTTAATATTTCCCCTTGATAATTATAGCCATTCGCAGGAGTTAATTTGGTAGGGTATTTTAAATGGTCCTTACCGTTTGCGCTAAGAAACTCTCCCCACGCCATTACATCTCCTTCTGTCGTACGCCCAATTACTCCGTGGTATCCAGCTATTAGAATATCTTCTTTATAGCCAAATTCGGTAATCTCCCCTTTGCCTTCATTCACATCCAGGATTCCATCATTATCATCATCCAAATCATGAAGATTAATGATTCCATCTCCATCAAAATCACAGTACGGATCCTTCGCAAAGGGGTCCGTACATGTGGTTTGGGCATTGGCCAATCCTATATTTATGCAGGACAGCAAAAACACTAATTTTATTCTTTTCATACTATTTCTTATTTTAATAAGGAAGAGCGCTATAGCTATCCCTAAAATTCTTGTTTATTACCACCCTACTATTATTGCTTCTTTACCTTGATAGAGCGCATGGCAGGGTTAGAATATATCTTACGGATGGTAGCTACGCAGCCTACGCTTTCCGAATCATCAATGGCGTAGGTATAGGTATAAATCCCAGAATAGGCCGCGTCCTGATCATCCAAGGTTTCTATAAGGTTATAGAAACCATTTTCTCCATAATCGACAGGAGTTCCCGTTCCTACTATTGCTCCTTCTATTTCTAAAGTGGTATTAGAAGTCGCATCGGTCCCATTTCCATTGGTGGTTGTACCAGGAGAGGAAGTCGCACCATTGATTCCCTCCATATAGCTGATCAGTCCAGATTCCTTAGAGTCTGGGCAGCCATCACCATCTGAGTCCAGATCAAAGGAATTAGGTACACCATCGCCATCGGTATCCACGCGGTTTTCTTCGATGGTGTTAGAGGCCAAAAATTTAAAAGTGCCAGGAGGGGAGACGCATTGATAATAGGGAATCCTATCATCATTTGAGGCACCATCTCCAAAGGAAAATTGCAAATCATGCCCTACATTACAATAGGACCCATCTGATTTAATAATGGGAGTAATATGTCCTCCTGCTTCTACATATGAATACTCCTGACCTTCCGACCCTGTAGGTATTATAGGATAATTATATTTTTGGTAATTAGCTACCCCTCCAATAGTATATTGATTATTATCTCCCCAAGCCCTTAAGCTTTTATCTTCTAATAAAACTGCTACAGTTTGAGATCCTCCCACGTCATTCACGGAAAGGAACCTAACTCCCTCAAGGATACTTCCTTCCTCATTTGTCACCTTCCCCCAATCATAAAAATATTGGTTTTCTTTTGTTGAGCTTATATATGGCTCCCTTCCTGCTTGCCCGTAAAAGTTATGACCAAGAGAATAGACATTTCCCGAAGAGCTTAAAATATAATAGGTATAATTTCCTGCTCCTATCTGAACAATTCTCTCATTGGATGGTAAGGGATTAACCATTTGCGTCGGGAGTGACCTGAAAACTTCCGAACTTCCATCACCCAAAACACTTCTAGTTCCCCAAGTGTATAGATTACCAGATTTCGTTTGAACAAAACATAGGGACAGACTAGCTCTTAATTTATATACTTCCTCACCAGCAGGGATTTGAACCTGATGCCAAATTGAATCTATCACGCCAGAATCATCTCCATAGTTAGATTCATTATCTCCTAATACCCACAATTTCCCATCTTTAGTGACTACAAACAAACTATTATAAACTCCATATAATATTTCAACATCTGCTGGGGCATAATCTGCAGGCAAGGAATATTGATTCTTTACTGTACCAAAGCCATAAGTAGAGGTACTGACGACTTTTGCAAAATGAGTAGAAAATCTGGATCTAAGAGTTTCAGGTATTAAAGGAACATAATAATAAGAAGCATTTTCAGGTCCAGTTTTAGAGCCCCAGCTATATAATCCTGCTTCTGTCAAAACAACTGCCTCACCAGCATAGATGCCTGCTGTAACATAGGTATATTTTAAAATTTCTCCCTGATAGTTATAGCCATTGGCCGGGGTTATTTTGGTAGGGTATCTTAAATGATCTTTACCGTTTGCACTTAAAAACTCTCCCCAAGCCATTATCTCCCCATCAGAAGCCCTTCCCATAACACCATGATAACCAGCAACAAGAATATCCTCCATGTATCCAAACTCAGTAATATTATCACCTCTCTCCACCACATCCAGCACTCCATCATTATCATCATCTAGGTCGAGGCTATTGATGATGCCATCTCCATCAAAATCACAGTCGGGTCCCATACTGGTGGGATCATTACAGGGAGC
>NZ_KB890748.1 GCF_000373245.1 Echinicola pacifica DSM 19836 | reverse complement strand
ACCATCCAAGACTTTATAACCAACGTACTTTGCAATATCACCAGGATTTTCAAAGTTAGGAAGATTACCCGTATAAATATCAATCCCGACATTTAGTGAGGAGGTGGATCTACCAGGCGAGTAAAATAAAAGGAGTGGTCTTTCTGAGGCCCGATTCCTGCCACTTACAGAACAGGGAGTAATATGCTTGCTTGGATTTCTTTCTCATCCTGCAACATTAGGTATTCAGAACGCCTGTATCAATATGGGGTTTGTCGGACGGATACAAACATCTGGCAAAGGTCTGCCGACTGGCAAGCCTACTTTGGTGATGCTCAAAAAATACTGTTGGTTTCCTTCTCCATCCAGTACCGTATAAGCTTCTACATAGCCCTTCGGCATATCGTGCCTTTCACTATCGTAATACTCTCCAATATCAAGACTGTAGTCAGATGTTTGATAAAAAAAACTCAGCATCAATAAGAGATTCAATATCATAAATTCTTCGGTCTATTATTTGTTTAGTGTTCTCTTAACAATATCTGAAGAGCATATTTCTTTTGCTTTTTCTGTGATTTTCAACCAAAAGGGATCTGTTAATGTCATTTCATCTGTTGAAAGAGGTTCGTATTTAGAAATCATCTCATCTAAATCAGTCAACAATTGGCAAAAAACATCATCTTTCTCCGAAGAATTACAGTATTCAATATATCTTTCAAAATCAAAATCGTCATACAAAACACTTATAACTTCCGAATAAGAAGATACAAAAACTGGATGTTTCCCTAACCAAGCTTTTTTTTGAAGCTTAATATCTGAAACGTCTTTTATAGCATTAAAAAGATTAAACTCCCAGCTCTCGATATTTTCATTTTCTTTTATCACTGTTTATTAAACTTAAAATCTTCTTTTGGAATGTGTGCTTCCTTTGATTTTGGATGTACTTGTTTGCCATTAACATCCACTGTTTTACCATTTTGAGTTTGTTTAACGTATGGCTTTTGCTGTGCTGGATTTGGACGATTCGGATTACCACTTTGAACCCTTACATTATTTCCACTCGGATTTTTCGGGTCTTTAAATACTGTTCCTTGTTTACTATTACTTGTTTTCATTGTCCAGTCGGATGGAACTTGTTTTGTTACAGTTGCCCCAGCATCTCCAGCAGGTCCAATCTTCTTAATGGCATCTGTTGTTTTATCTACAGCCTTTCTAACATCATTTGCGTTATCGACTGCATTCACAGTTTTGGCGGTAGCTCTTACGGCTAATCCTGCACCTGTGGTCATTGGTATTGCAATAGCTGCAACATCTGCCGTCAGAGCCGCAACTGAAATAGGGTCAACTTCACCAGTAGTTACATAGTCATAAGTAATTTCCCCAACATCATAAAGAGCAAAACCAATATCTACTACTGCATCCAACCAAGGACAGAAAGGACAACGTCCATCAGGGTCAGTAAGGTTAACAGGATTGTTCCAAGCATAGGCGTAAGGGCTCTTATCTACTTGGTTCGGATGGTCTGCCAACGGATCCACAACTCCCCACCTTCCTATAGCGGGGTCATACATCCTCGCTCCAAAGTCATCCCAGCCTGTCAGTTCCTGGCGCTCCTTGCCATTATACAGGTACTTCTGCCCCACTGAACCCAGCCTTGAATACGAGTTAAAACTCATACCAAAAGGATAATAATCATCCTTCTGCACGATCAGGCTGTTTTCATGACTTACTTTAAAATCATCGAAAAACACTTCAATGCGGGTTCCAGTTTCATTTGATAGGTAAATATATACATATCCTGGTTTTGTTATCGTGATCGGATTGATTTTTAGGTTTTGGTAAGGGATATCTGCCCCGGTCTCCCTGATATAGGCTTTGGGGACTACAGTACTGCTGCTTTAATCATAAGAGGATATTTTGCTTTCTTGTCTTTTTATATGCTTATATAATAAATATCCCTCCTTATTTTCAAACTGATCTTATCCAAGGAGATTAGAGGAAAGTATGAGCGTAACGAAATCTTACCCTCTATCGAGATGGTGGTCAAGTTGGCCAAAGTTTTTGGCGTAACGGTGGATTACCTGATCGGGGAAGGTGAAAACGCCTCTTATGACAAGGAAACGGTAAACAGGATCAACAACATCCAAAAAATGGACGAACGCACCAAAAGCGTCCTCTTCAACGTAATTGACACCTACATCCAAAATTTTAAAACCAAAAAAGCTTTCGCTAAATAGAAAAAGCCCCTTGATCGGGCTTTTTTAATATAACTTACTAAATAGTTTTTAAAGAAAACTACCCATAAAGATAATATAACAATATCATTAGTAACACTATTATAAGACCAATAAAATTAATCCTGCCTGCTAATAAAAACTCATTATCATCTTTTTTCTTCTTCATCTCTTCTTTGGACATTTTCATTGACTAACCCACTAGTTTTATTCACTCCACTTTCAACAACACCTAAGGCCGCTTTTTGGGTGTATTCCTGAATAGGGCTACTTATCAATCCCACTTTTTTAGATTGCTGAATTGCAGCACCTGTAGCCGAACTAGTAATTGCACCTACCGCAAGGTTAACTCCTTCTTGGACTGCACCTTGAACATTTCCGTTGCTCAAATGAATCCCAGCCTTCATGGATTTACCAAGTATGGAAGCTCCTTCACCTTCCCGTACCTTTTCATGTGATATTAATCCACACGGAGGACAGGGAAAGGAGTCGATGTGCCAGTATGTGCTGTGAAAATTATCTAGACTACGGGACTTTCGGCAACTTCCACTTTGAAATCATCAACGAAAGTTTTACTTTAATGCACGCACTTAAATCTTAGTTTTCGATTTTTAAAATCATCTAAGTAATTTTCTGATTCCAACAACTGTGTACCCAATTTAAAATCCATTTTAGGTTCAGATGATAACTTAAAAAACACATTTTTCTTACTTTCTTCAATGCTCTCAAATTCATCATCGGAAATATAGTTTATATTAATTGTGTTTATATTTCTTGCATCACATTTTATGTTCTGTTCTCGGATAGCAACTAACAATTTATCTCCACACACTTTAAACCTTCCAACATTGTAATCCAAAACGTCATTATCAAAATGAAATGCATAATAATTATCTTTAGTAAAGTGCAATTCGACATAGGTACTATCATCATAACATGATGCCCAACTTCCAATAAAATACTCCATTTCCAATTCGTTCTTTGAACCGGTTCCGCACTGCCAAATTAATGACATTGCTAATAGATAAATGATGCTATTTACCATACCAAATATAGTTTCTCGCTTTTTGCCAATGGGTAAAACCAAATTGATTATAATGAACCCAACCTATTCTCCTAAACGCCATATAATCAGAATTATCATACATTGTAATACTATATGGTTCATTATTTCCTACAACTACATCACCTACACGAACTGAACTACCGTGAAGTTGAATTTTGGACACTTTATTTTGATACCAATACCTTGTCCCATAATTTCCTCCTGTTACTTTCCAACCCGATTCCTTTGTAGCAGTACTAAAATCAAATAAATCTTGAATTCTCATTCCATCTGGAAACTGCTCATCAAGCATTGGAAGTTTTCCTCTATTATACAATCTGGCAATACACATTCCTTTCATAACCCTTGCGTAGGGAGTTTTGCTCAAATCAATAGAACTTAAACCTTCTCTTCTTTTTTTTCTGATAAGAAAAGAATCTTCTGATTTATTAATTCCATAATGTGCAGCATGATTGGCACCAGATGCTACACCTGACACAGTAACCCCTTGCCAAAATGTACCAGGATTGGATAGTTCCGAGACTGCTCCACCAAAGAGCGAAGATGCACCCATCATTACTCCTTGGGGTGCTTTCAGTGCCTGAAGTCCAGAACCCATCATACTGCCTGCCACCCCAGCAGCAAACCCTCCCAAGGATGGATCTACCCCGAATGCAGCTCCTACACCCTGCTGGGTAACTCCATGAGTAACCCCTCTAGCCAGTTCATGCCCAAAATTGCCTATTCCTCCAAATATTTGACCAACCCCTCCTGCCAAAGCTCCTCCTGCAGCTCCCATTCCAATACTTTTGCCAAACTGCCTCCAATTCCAAGAATTACCGGTAATCGCAGTTTGAGCAGAATAAGAGGCCGCCCCTACCCCAGCACCTATCAAAGCTCCAGCAACAATCTTTCCTAGAAGAATAGATCCTAATACCACAAACTCCCCATCCGGATCCACCATCACCACCGGATTATTCCCCATCGCCAAGTAAGGACTCATAAACTGGTTCTGTAGATCCACCGCAAACCACCTTCCCAATGCCGGATCATATTGCCTTGCATGAAAATCGTACCAGCCTGTCTTATCATCAAGGGTTTTGGACTGGAACAGTTCTTTTGTAAGAGCCTCTCCTTCCCTAACCCAGTTTTCGGCTATCAATCCATACGTATCCGTCCGAGGAACCCATAGGAATTGTGCTTGGAATTTCAGGAAATCGGATTATCTCTGTACTTTTTCCAGTTTGAGGGAAGGAGTTGGTGCAGGTCTTTTTGTTTTAGGCTTTGGATTCTTTCAAACACATCCTTAAGCCATTCAAATTCATTGATAGTGTTCTTCTTGCAGCTGGCCATAAAGGAATACATCGCAGCAGTCATCTCTGCTGCTTGATGGGATCCAGCAAATAGGTAATTCTTCCTGCCGATCGCCAGAGGCCTCACTGCATTTTCTATCAGATTATTGTCGATCTCCATTTGACCGTGGAGTTCGTATGCACTCAGTCCAGCCCATCTGGGCAGTGTGTAGTCAATGGCTTTTCCCATTG
>NZ_KB890747.1 GCF_000373245.1 Echinicola pacifica DSM 19836 | reverse complement strand
ACACGCACGACCAGTTCTGGACAGGCTGGAAAAATGGCTGAAGGAGAACCAGTACCGGTACAGGCCTCAAAGCCCAATGGGAAAAGCCATTGACTACACACTGCCTAGATGGGCGGGACTGAGTGCATACGAACTCCACGGTCAAATGGAGATCGACAATAATCTAATAGAAAATGCAGTGAGGCCTCTGGCGATCGGCAGGAAGAATTACCTATTTGCCGGATCCCATCAAGCAGCAGAGATGACTGCTGGGATGTATTCCTTTATGGCCAGCTGCAAGAAGAACACTATCAATGAATTTGAATGGCTTAAGGATGTGTTTGAAAGAATCCAGAGCCTAAAACAAAAGGACCTGCACCAACTCCTTCCCTCAAACTGGAAAAAGTACAGAGATAATCCGATTCCCTGAAATTCCAAGCACAATTCCTATGGGTTCCTCGGACGGATACAAAGAAATTAAGACTTCATTTTGGGTTTCAAGAATGGGAGACACAAAGGATAATACTTTTTTGGTGGGCTACGTTTATCCAAAAATGAAAAAAGGCTTGTTTGGACTTGGAAAAGAAAAACAGATAAATTGGTTAGAGATATTTATCGCAAAAGATAATGAACATGTAAAAAAATGCTTCCGATTTTATTTCTCGAATGAATTGGATAAACTTCAATCGGAATTAAAAACAATGGAGAAATACGGTGAAATGGAAGCCCAAAATTGAATAAAAACGCACTACAACAAAAGCTAAAACAAATTGCGGGTTGGCAGGGTTTTGGCCGTTCCGGTTCCCGCAAGTATTTTTTGTCTCGGGGGACAAAAACGCGCTCCGCAAACCGCAACTTTTTTTAGCCAAACCGTTGTGTGTAATTATGACAAACCAAAAAGTGTACAACATTCGAAAATCTGTATAAGGAAATATGACTACTTCAAACCGACCTTTGTCTTATTCTTTTAATCATTAAAAAACAGACAAAATGAATACAAATAAATTTGGCAAAAAAGGTTGGACACCTGATAGAATTGGAAATTTGAATGGCAGAACATATGTCATAACTGGAACTACAAGCGGAACCGGTTTTGAAGCAACAAAAATAGTACTTTCAAAAGGTGCAAAGGTGGTCATGCTTAACAGAAACCCAAAGAAAGCTAAAGACACCATTAAAATTTTGAAACAAGAACTTGGAAACCAAATCGACGTAAGAGCGATAAAAATGGATTTGGCAGCACAGGATTCAGTAAAAAAAGCAGCTGAAGAAGTGTTAAAAACAGTTCCGAAAATTGATGCCTTAATCTGCAATGCGGCAATTGCCCAGGTACCAAAACAAACACGAACAGTAGACGGTTGGGAAAGTCAAATGGGAACAAATTACTATGGAAATTTCACACTTCAGGCTTTATTGTACCCACTTATTGAAAAATCAAAAGGACGAATTGTAACCGTTGGAAGTATGGGGTATGATATGGGAATTAAAACCATCAAATTTGACGATTTAAACTGGGACAAAGATTACACGCCTAACAATGCTTACAGTCAAAGTAAACTGGCTCAGATTATGAGTATGTATGAGCTTCAGGATAGATTGAAAGAAAGTGGTAAAACAGATGTTAAAGCCTATGCCTGTCATCCCGGTTCTTCAAGAACCAACCTTATCAGCACAAGTGGAAGTTTCATGATGAAACTAATATTTGGTATGATGAAATTATCACCATTAACACAATCGGCTGAAAAAGGTGCTTATCCGCAATTGATGTGTGCGACAGAACCCAATTTAGACCAAAAAGAGTTTTATGGGCCTACAGGAAGAAGCAATTGGGTTGGTCCAGTTGGAGCACATAAATTGGAGCCACATGCCAAAGATAAAGCAGTAGCTAAAAGACTGTGGGAACTATCGGAAAAAGAGACAGGTGTAAAATGGAATATCTAAATTTGTAGTATGCAACATTTTAAAACATTATCATCGTATTTAGATTATTTAGGATTGCCACGACCAGAGCATCCTATGTTGAGTGTGTTCAACTCAAAAGGTGATGGCTACTTACCTTGTCCACGAGAAAGTTCACCACCCATTACTAACGATTGCTATTCCATTAGTTTTAAAAAATTTGTAGAGGGAAATTTAAATTACGGACGAACTAAATATGATTTCACCAATGGTGCTTTAATTTTTATTGCTCCCAGGCAAGTTCTACAATGGGATAACAGCGTAGTATTTGAGCGAAAAGGTTTTTCAATCAACTTTCACGAAGATTTTTTGAAAGGAACAGAATTAGCCCATCAAATAAAAAAATACGGTTTCTTTTCCTATTCGGTAAATGAGGCATTACATCTTTCACCAAAAGAAGAAAAGCAGATAGAATTAATTGTAGAAAACATTGAGATTGAATATCAGAACAACCAAGATGAATTCAGTAAGGACATCATCATTTCTCAATTGGACACCTTGTTAAAATATGCCAATCGCTTCTACGAAAGACAATTTTTAAACAGGAAGGAAATAGCCTCAAATTTGTTAGAGCATTTTAATCAGCATTTAACTGAATATTTTGAATCAGGACAATTGCAAGAAAAAGGTGTTCCGAGCATAGAGCAAATAGCAGATAAAATGAATGTTTCACAACGTTACCTTAGTGACATACTAAAAAAGGAAACAGGAAAAACCACAACCGAACATTTGCAACTTTATTTAATTGATGAAGCCAAAAATATGCTGTTGCACCCTCAAAAAAGTGTTTCGGAAGTAGCCTATGAATTAGGTTTTGAATATCCTCAATATTTTTCGAGATTATTTAAAAAGAAAGAAGGGATTAGTCCTTCGGCATATCAACAAAAACATAGTTTGAACTAATAATTATGGAAACAATGGAAATATTAAAATTAGCCACCGACTGGGCAAAAGCCGAAGTTTTTTCAACTCGATTTTTCATCTTCTTTGCCATTTTATTTTTAATCGCAAGCATTGGATTTTGGCAGGTGGGAAAAACTGATTTGGCAAAGGCTTATGTAATTCCAACCTTGGTAGCAGGTTTGTTACTTATGACAATAGGACTTGGATTATTTTGTACCAACAAATCAAGAATAACACAATTTGAAAAAGCGTTCAGTGGAGATGCAACCTCTTTTTATCAGTCCGAAATTGAGCGTTCCGAGAGTACTTTAAAGGAATATACAGTTGTATTTAAGGTCATTCCGATTCTAATTATCGTAGCAGCTTTACTAATACTATTCATTAATACACCAACGTGGAGAGCAATTAGCATTACAACAATTGCTATGTTGACCGTTATTTTATTGGTTGACGGAACAGCACACTCAAGAATTGAAACTTATCATAAAGAATTGAAATTAGTGGATATAAAAAATGAAATGAAAAAATAACTACACACAACAACTAGGTTTTCGTTGCGTGCGTAGCAAGAACAATGAAACCGCTGTTGCACGGAACCGAAGAGGTTCTTATGGGGATTGAGTCAGGATTATCAGCATTTTTTATTCAGGTGGAAGCTCTAAAAATGGGATTTTAGCTTCCCTTTATCTTGAAAAGTATTATTTCCAATCAGTCATACGCCCATTCAGGTCTATTTTGGAAGGGATTTTTTATGATTAGGATCGCTGAAGCAAATGTTGGATATTCCGGACAATACTGACCCCTGTTCCGGTCATATTGACCCCTCTAAAAATGGGTTTGGTACTATAATCTGTTAGGCTGACAATTTTACATTTTTTTTCTGAGACTTTCTCCCTTAAGCTCTATTCTGTAAGAGGAGTGTACCAATCTGTCAAGAATGGCATCGGCAATAGTTTCTTCGCCAATTATATCGTACCAACTCGAAACGGGCAGCTGACTGACGATTACGGTTGATTTCTTCCCGTGCCTGTCCTCTATCATTTCCATAAAATCTATTCTCTGTTGCTGTTCCAGGTGTGTCAGCCCAAAATCGTCCATGATCAGCAGATCTGTCTTGGCCAGTTTGTCAAAGAACTTCATCACTGTCCCTTCCAGCCTGGCCATCTTGGTTTTAAGCATCAGTTTCTGTGTATTGAAGTAAGCGGCTTTAAATCCCAGAATACAGGCCTGGTGTCCCAGTGCGGAAGCCATATAGCTTTTTCCGCACCCTGTTGCCCCGGTAATCAGGACTGATTCCCCTTTATTGATGAACTCTCCTGTTGCAAGTGTGGTGAGAAGCACATCGTCAAGACCTCTTACCTCGTCCAGTTTGAGCTCCTCTATAGAAGCTTTATACCTGAATGCCGCATTGGTTTCAAGTCTTTTGAATCTTCTGTTATCCCTTTCAAGCTCTTCGGCCTGCAGCAACAGTTCAAGACCCTCAGCGAGTGAGAGGCTTTGGTTTTTTCTTGTTTCGATAATTGCCGTCCATGTTTTGGACATGCCGTGCAGCTTGAGTCTGGCAAGCTGCGATTGGATCTGGTTTGTCATAGTTGTTAAAATTTAATCGCTTGTTGGTTACTGTAATATGATTTTCCCCTTANATTCTGGTGTTTGGGCAGCGCTGTACTGCTGTTTTGGACAGATTCGTCTTCCATATGGTTTTCTAGTATGTTTTTGATGAATTTGTAGGAGAATATCCCGTTCTCCATAGCCGTTTTACATGCTTTTTCCAAAGCTTCTGTATCTGATTTTCTTGCAAGGGCAAGCAGTCCGTCACAGGACCGGTAGAGTTGCTCGGGATATCTGTTCTGCTCAAAAAGCAGGCATACATACTCATACAGGATTTTTGAGATCTTCGCTGACAGGTTTCTGTAATACTCCGGACTCCTGTCGCGGTAGTGTTGGTGATGGGAACAGAGGTGTTCTTTGACCGTCGAGTAAGCCCCGATCTTGACGCTTCTGGAATGGACTGCCACTTTTTTGCCCTCATGGTATATAAAAACCATGGATCTGGTATAGACCACTTTTATTTTGCTGCCCATCAGGGTGTGGGGGACGCTGTAATAGTGTTTGTCGGCAGACAGATAGACGTGGTTGTTTTTGGCAACTGTAAGCAGTGAATAACTCCTGAGCTCAAAACGCTCAGCAGGAAGATCACCCAACAGCGCCTTTTCATCTGCAAGAAACTTCTCTTCCCGGCAATATGGCTTCTTCTGCATCCGTGTTTGGTTGTGGGACTTTACCTTCNTTCTGATGGCCCCGTTGAGAGCAGTAAGATCAAAGAACTGCATGTTCCTGAGTTTGGCATATACCCTTGAATACAGGATCTTGACCTGGTTTTCCACCAAAGCCTTATCCTGTGGTTTTCTTAC
>NZ_KB890746.1 GCF_000373245.1 Echinicola pacifica DSM 19836 | reverse complement strand
GGTGTAGCTGGTGACATCTATGTGGATGAAGCGACTGGCGATATCTATGCTCATGACGGTAACGAGTGGGTGATGGTAGGCGACATCAGACTGACGATCGATGAAGGTTCTCCATTAGACAATAATACTCCTGGCGTACCTGGCGATGTCTATATTAATAGTATTTTAGGTGATACCTATGTATTTGATGTAACTAGAAATTCATGGACTAAATCAGGCGGGACAGATGTGCTTCTAGTTTCTGGCGGAACGGCAACGCACACTTCAATGGACGGTACAGTAGTAAGTTTCGGAATCAGTCAAAGTGGTGAAGGAACTCCTAGTGCCAACAGTGCTAAGGGTGAAGCTGGAGCAATATTTATTGACGAAAGCACCGGTGATGTGTACTCTTTTGTTGCTGACCCTAATGGGGATGGAGACATCAGTGATTCCACTTGGGTAGTATCTAATGTGGTAGAACCATGGATGGTAGAAAACACCTCGGATGCCGCTACTTCCAATGCGGAGAATATCTTCCAAAATGGAAATGTAGGTATCGGTGACTTCACTGCTGAGGCTGTAAGTGCTGCATTGGATGTGAAAACTGGTGATGCAAGGGTAAGAACGATAAATGGAAATAAGGGTACACTTGTGGCAGCGACTGACGGTCAAAAAGATCGAATAGTTGTAGCTGATGCAGATGGAACGCTTAAAACATTAAAAGCAACCATGCCTAAATTCTTCTTTATGCCTTCAGTGCTTATTCCAGTAGTTGCTGAGCAAGTGCCAGTGGGTGATACCTTCGGAACGATCGACTTGTATCAGAAATACCTTGCCCAATTTGGTGCGCCAATGGTAAGTAGTCCTAGTTCATTAGAAGGGATACCTGTATTGCCATCATCAGAGCTTGAGTACCATATCACTTGGTACGATACAGACATCTTCGAAAATGTTTCAGTGGATGACAATGGGGTATTATCCTATACGGTGAAGCCTGGAGCTGAGGTATATGAAGGTTCATTTATGAATATTGTATTCGTAGTGAAAGATGCCGTTGGAGGCACCCTTTAATACTTGGTTAGGGAATTCAGTTTTCTTAAAATAAGGTATTGAATTAGAAAATAACCGATGAAAATAAACAAAATGGTATTTGGGCTGGCCTTCATGTATATGGGGCTGGCCAATGCCCAAACCACATGTACGGACCCCTTTGCGAAGGATCCGTACTGTGATTTTGATGGAGATGGAATCATTAATCTTCATGATTTGGATGATGATAATGATGGAATCCTGGATGTGAATGAAGGCAAAGGGGAGATTACCGAATTTGGCTATAAAGAAGATATTCTTGTAGCTGGATTTCATGGGGTTTTAGGCCGAACCACTAATGGTGGGTTGATGGGATGGGGAGAGTATTTAAATGCCAATGGCAAAGATCACTTGAAAGTCCCAACAGAAATTACGCCTGCAAACGGCTATAATTACCAAGGAAGTATTTTAAAGTTCACTTACGTGACGACTTATACTTATTCGTCCGAGGCGATAATACTTACCGAAGCAGGCTTGTATGCATGGGGTAATACAACGGGTCCTGAAAATTCAGATAGATATTATAATACTCTGATTCCAGAGGCGCTTCGATCTAGATATACTACACGTTTTTCTAGGATTGTGAGTACTTCTACTTATGGTTTTGGTACGGTGAAAAATCAATATTCCCTACCAGCCGATTATCAGCCATCAGATGTTGATATTCTATATGGCGTGCCTCATAGCCTCTATATCGTAACCAAAGATGGGAAGCTATGGGTGATGGGAGATAATGAGAAGAGTTACGGAGACAATTCTGGTATAGCTGATGCTCTTTGGCACCAGGTACAATTTCCCGATGGAGAGGAAGTATATAAGATAAGAGGAAGTTTGTTTTTTGGATTTGCTCAGACAAAATCGGGTAACCTATACTCCTGGGGATCTTCATCACAATTGGGAGACGGAACGGAAGTAGCTGATATAATTTATCCTACCAAGATGGCAAACCCTATTGGGCCGGGTGAAATGATTGTTCAAATCGCTAGCAATTTAAGGGCGTATTATGTATTAAGTTCATCGGGCCATGTATATTCTATCGGGACTAATACTTCAGGTCAGACGGGAAGGGATTTATATAATTCAACGACAGGAGAGAATAAAGTCTATCTTGAATGGGGGAAAGTAACCCATATGGATGGGACTTACCTAGAGAATGTTAGGTTTCTGTCCGCTCAAGATAATGATGCAAGTAATTCCACAGTGGCGGTAATATTAGAGGATGGTAGTGTAAGAGCTTGGGGTTCCAATGATCAATTTACCTATGGTGGACCAAGCAACCATGCTACTTATAATTACCCCATCGTTCCCTCTGGTACAGAGGGGCAGCAATATACCTATGTAGAAACAGGGGGTCATATTATTCCTATAATCAAAGCTGACGGCTCCTATTGTAATGTGGGACATGATCTGCAGTTTGCATTTGGAGATGGCTCCTCAAATGATGAAAGAATTCCCACTTACCAATGTATTTTGCCTCCTGGAACCTTTTCATTTGAAGCTTCCAAGACTGTGGAGGAGCAAAGCCTGGATACCGATAATGATGGATTCCCAAATTATCTTGACGTGGATTCTGACAATGATGGATGCCCTGATGCTAAGGAAGCAGGACTAATAAATTATATTTCTAGCCTAAATAATCCTTCGGCTAATATCGGAGAAGGTAATATGACTGTAGGGGGTGGCACGCCAGCAGAGTATGGGGCGAATGGGTTCTATAACCTTATTGAGGATGCCGACAATTCCGAGGCGGTTTATACCGGAGTCTATACTTATGAGCCTGCGATAGATGAGAGTATAGACAGTGAATGCCTAGTCGTCCAAAAGGAAGTCTATTCCAACCCTGCAATGAGATCTATCAAATACAGNCAGAAAAATTGAAAAACTTAATTTTGGTTTAACAAAAATAAGTCTTCACTCTGGTGGGTGAGGATTTATTCTTTAAAGATGATGAGCTGCTTAACCCGATTTGAAGTCATAAAGGGAGGTGATTATTATTTCAATAATATGAATCCTCTTCCTTAGGCTGAGGATTCTTTATTTACCATTTGAAGATTTAATTATTCATCGCCTATTATGGCCCATAAGAAAGACAGCGCAAGTATAACCTCCAGGTGAATCATATAGATTTAATGCATTAAGATGATACAATAAANCCATTATAAACCAACTGCTTAAGGCTTTGCCTTACTGAATAACGGACTTGAAATAAACCTAAATAATTAATGCTCGAGCATTTTAANAGGGCTGAAGCCCTCTTTTATCGAGCTATAGACTGTCATAGAGCGACTTAGGTCCCGATTAGGATGGCTGGTTATATAAATTGACATGACTAAATTGTTNTATTACATAACTTTTAGGTTTTCATCTCTCAAGATCTTGTATTATGAAAAGAATAAAATTAGTGTTTTTGCTATCCATCCTTAGTATAGGATTGGCTTTTGCCCAGGCTCCCTGTAATGATCCCACCAGTATGGGNCCCGACTGTGATTTTGATGGNGATGGNATCATCAATAGCCTCGACCTAGANGATGATAATGATGGNGTGCTGGATGTGGTGGAGAGAGGAAATGAAGTAACTGAATTTGGATATAAGGAAGATATTCTTGTTGCTGGATTTCATGGAGTTCTAGGACGTACTGCAGATGGCGGTCTTATGGGATGGGGAGAGTATTTAAACGCCAATGGTAAAGATCACCTAAAAGTCCCTACAGAGATCACCCCTGCAAATGGATACAATTACGAAGGGAATATACTAAAATTCACTTATGCTACTACCTTTACTTTTTCGTCAGAGGCTATTATCTTAACAGAGGCGGGCTTATACGCTTGGGGAAATAAAACGGGCCAAGAAGGTTCCACTAAGTATTATAATACCTTGATCCCAGCTGCTCTTCGGTCTAGATATACGACACGTTTTTCTAGGATTGTGAGTACTTCTACTTATGGTTTTGGTTCGGTGAAAAATCAGTATTCACTTCCCGCAGATTACCAACCATCAGATGTGGAAGTTCTAGATGCCGTTACTCGTAGCATTTATATTGTGACCAAAGATGGGAAATTATGGGTGATGGGAGATAATGAAAAAAATTATGGCGACAATTCGGGCACAGCTGATGCCCTATGGCACGAAGTGCAGTTTCCTGAGGGAGAGGAGGTCTATAAGATAAAAGGAAGCTTCTATTTTAGTTTTGCTCAGACCAAGTCAGGTAATCTTTACACTTGGGGGTCAGTCTCAATAGTAGGAGATGGAACCGCAGAAGCAAGTAGGGTTTATCCCACCAAGATGGTAAATCCTTTAGCAGAAGGTGAAAGGATCGTTCAAATAGGTACAACTTTAAATGGGTATTTTATTTTAAGTTCATCAGGTCATGTGTATTCTATGGGAAATAATACTTCAGGGGAGACTGGTAGGGGCCTATATAATTCATCGACAAAAGAGAATAAGGTTTATCTTGAATGGGGAAGAGTGACCAATCAAGATGGTTCTGATTTAGAGAATGTAAGGTTTCTCTCAGCTCAGGATAAGGATACAAGTTCTTCCACCGTGGCGGTAATACTAGAGGATGGTAGTGTAAGAGCTTGGGGTTCAAATGATCAGTTTACAATTGGTGGTCCCGGCTTTACTGGCTATAATTACCCCATTGTCCCGGCAGGAACTGAGGGGCAGCAATACACTTATGTAGAAACAGGGGCGCATATTACTCCAATAATTAAAGCAGACGGGTCCTATTGTAATGTGGGGCATGACTTCCAGTATGCCTTTGGGGATGGGTCCTCAAATGATGAAAGGATTTCTTCTTATCAATGTATCCTCCCTGCGGGCACTTTTAAGTTTATGGCCTCTAACACCATCGAAGAAAACACTGTAGATACCGATGGCGATGGTGTACCTAATTCCTTTGATCTGGACTCAGATGGTGATGGCTGCCCGGACTCTAAGGAATCTGGACTGATCAGCTATATGGAGGGAATCAATGGTGCGACTTCCTCTCCTGGTACAACCACCAATGGAAATGGGACCGATGCGACTTCTAATACCACTTTAGAAATAGAAGGAGCAATAGTAGGAACGGGAACTCCTGTCGATTATGGAGAAAATGGTTTCTATAACCTTATAGAAACCTTGGATGATCAGGACGCGGCCTATTCTGGGATTTATACCTATACCTACGCCATTGATGATTCGGAAAGCGTAGGCTGCGTAG
>NZ_KB890745.1:6400-10252 GCF_000373245.1 Echinicola pacifica DSM 19836 | reverse complement strand
TAGCGGCATCATCGGCCAATGAAGCTGACGATTTCAATATTTTTTCGCCTAATCCTTTAGCAGGGGCCGAGAAATGGGCTATTTTAACCTTAGTCAAGTTAACCACTGCTTCGCTCATCTCCACTCCACCTGCCAGTCCCGCAGATTTGTCAATTAACTGTAGCGCTGAATTGGAACCCGTAACTACACTTCCAAACTTAAATCCACTTTGTGCAAAATTAACAACCCCTCTTGACAAACTCCCCGCTCCTCCTGCAGAAGCACCATCCAAGAATTTATAACCAACATACTTAGCAATATCACCAGGATTTTCAAAGTTAGGAAGATTACCCGTATAAATATCAATCCCGACATTTAGAGAGGAGGTGGATCTACCAGGCGAGTAAATAAAAGGAGTGGTATTTCTGAAACCCGATTCCTGCCACTTACAGAACAGGGAGTAATATGCTTGGATGGATTTCTGTTTCATCCTGCAACATTCGGTATTCATAATGCCTGTATCAATATGTGGGTTGCCGGACGGTTACACTGATGGCATGTTTCACTGGATTTATGATGATATCTATGAACTCGTAAAGCTGCATGAAAATGATACATTCAAAGGATCGAAGCCAATAGAACATATCTTAACCCAAACTCTTCTCTTCGATCAAATTCCTGATTTTTCGCTACTGTCTCATGGAGATTATGCAGGCATTGAAGATTGATATTATTCAACAAAAAAACCTACCGAAGCAGGGTTGATTCTAAGTGGTTTTCGAATAAAATATCAGCTTTTCAACAAAGTATGCATAAACCTCTGTATCAACTGGGTTTGGCTTGATAAAAACAGATAACCTTGCTTCTCCATATCTTTTACCTTGCTCATCTTTAAAAACAAAATATGTAATGCTCCCTGAGGATATTTCATAACCGGATTCAAAAAATCCAGAGTTAAACGTTGTAAAACCTTCCCTGTAGATAGATTTATCAAACATTTTGATGATAACCGGATCGGAAGCCATTAGTGTGGTATCCTTGATAATTCCAGTATCCTTGTTGAGATAGAACTCTTTAAATGAGTCGGTGTTTTTTACAACTACAATCATCTCCTTATCAGCAACAGAGAATATAACATGGCTTTTACCTTCTATTTCCTTTTGTAATTGGCTCTCCAATAAAGAATCTGCTACTTTTCTACTTCTCAAGTCTGCTTCACTTAATCTCTGGGAGCAAGCTTGGATAGAAAATGAGCAAAGAATTAATAATGTAAGTATTCTCATGATATCACTTTTAATTTCCAGTCTTCGGTAATGTATTAGGATCTACAACTTTACCACCAGCATGATTAGAACCATCTCTCGTTGGTATTCCCAAGACTCTCCTTATTAAATTATCTGTCCTGATAGCATGGGTATTATTGGCCTTGGGGTCAGCTCCTTGAGCAGAAGGGATTCCATGCCCAAAGACTTCATGACCAGTAGTGACAGCTCTATTACCTCCAGACTGCTGAACTCCCTGTCCTTCAATTATTATTGAATGAGAACCATCAGAAGTTGGCACATTAAACCCTGCACCGCCCAATGCATGTACTATATTTGAATTGACCTTACCTTCCGCATTCTTAGTGCCGTCACCAAAACCACTTTGTACGCTATTCAGATGTGACGCAAAAGCATCACTACCTTCACCAGATAAATCATCTCCTTTCTCAACAAACTCAACCTTATGAATATCATCTGAGTTGATAGCACCAGCAACTAACCCCGCAAGAGCCAAGTCGTCTCCCTCTAATCCTTCTAATGCCCCAGCTAAAGCATCCGAATCAATTTTGTTAAAATCTTTTCCGTTCCCTTTTTTACCAGAACGAGTAATCAATGCTCTGAAGGCATCAAATTGCTCTCCTGCAAACGTTGTATTTAAATCTTCATGAACCTTTTCAGCATCCTTCTTTGTGACACCTTCAACCTGCATCCCATCAGGATCAATAAAGCGAATCGGATTATTGAGTGCATAATGGTAAGGACTATGCATATCATACTGATTTGCCAAAGGATCAATGTGATTCCATCTCCCTAAGGCTGGATCATACATCCTAGCACCATAATCTATCCATCCAGTTTCTTCCTGCTCTTCCTTCCCATTAAACTTAAGCCTATTCGGTTCTGAATAGCTTCTTTGGTAGCTATTAAAAGTCCCGCCAAAAGGATAATAATCATCCTTCTGCACGATCAGGCTGTTTTCATGACTTACTTTAAAATCATCGAAAAACACTTCAATGCGGGATCCAGTTTCATTTGATAGGTAAATATANACATATCCTGGTTTTGTTATCGTGATNGGATTGATTTTTAGGTTTTGGTGNGGGATATCTGCCCCCGTTTCCTTTGCCGAACTGCTGATTTGCTTGTACGCAGAGGTGATATAGTTTTGGTTTTGGTCTAGTACCAAGATGTTGATATAGGCTTTGGGTACTCCTGTAATGCTGCTTTAATCATAATGGAGGATATTTTGCTTTCTCGTCTTCTCTGTTCCGCTGTCTTAGCCTGTTATCTCTTAAAGCACAATATTTAAAATTGTTATGGACATGCCACGCGTATTGGCGTCGACAAGTCGGCATACAGCAAAATAGAAAAGGGAACCTGGGGCTCAACTCCTCAATATGACTACTGACCAGATACTTGCATACGACGGGGACATCCCTTCGGAAGTCGTCATCGAGGACAAAACCGCCGTAGATCAGCTCAGGCTTATCCAGCAATTGGAGGACGAGGACAGACAGACCATCTTCAAGCTGATCGACAAGATGCTCACCAACAAAAAATTCAAAGACTTCTTCCAGAAAAATGTCGCTGCGCTGTAAAAGCAAAAAGCCCGGACTTGCCGGGCTTAAACCTTGTTGATTAAATTACTTACTTTGACTATTGAAAATATTCGATTTCAATAATTTTTTTTCCGCTTTCTTCATAAAAATCAAAGAGAATCCTTTCATTTAAGTCATTACTTACTAGGCTAAAAATACCTCCTGAATCATCGTCAAAATTGAAATTGAAATTAAAATTGGCAATGGAATTAATGACTATACCACCACAATCACGAGATAAGGAGGTTAGTAAATAAATACTGTCTTCCGATTTGAACTTTTCATTTACTATATTTTTTAGCCCCGCTTTATCTTCAAATGGAAGAACAGTCTTAAATACTTCTTTAAGGGTAGAGATTTTTTCAAGTATTCTATCCGTCTCAACTATAGACAATAAACACCTTTCACTATCAGTAGTCAACTTTTCAATCGTATTTAAATAGCTTTGAAGAGATTGCTTTCCAAACAATCTTCGTTTTTTTTGATCAAGCGTCTCCTCTAACATCTTAATTATTATAGTTTACTTTTGATTTATTATTATCCAGTTTAGGTCTGCCATAATTGTTCATCCTTACCTTACCGTTGTCTGTTTTTACCTTTCCGGCTTCCCAATGAGGCTGTCCTTGGTGACTTCTATCCAATGTTTGTTGTTGAACAGATTTTGTCTGAGTTTCACCTCCTTTTCCTGGTACTTCATATGTATATTCTCTTCCTGAACTATTTCTAGATTGAGATTTTGGTTGCTGACTAGTAGGAATTCCAGCATCTCGCATTGCGACAGCCATTCCCTCTCGCCTGCCATCGGATCGACAACACCCCACCTTCCTATAGCCGGGTCATACATTCTCGCTCCAAAATCGATCAAGCCAGTTTCCTTTTGTTCTTCTTTACCCGAGTATTTGTAGAGGTTCTCCTGCCCACTCGTATATGAATTAAAACTCATCCCAAAAGGATAATAATCATCCTTCTGCACGATCAGGCTGTTTTCATGACTTACTTTAAAATCATCG
>NZ_KB890745.1:0-6330 GCF_000373245.1 Echinicola pacifica DSM 19836 | reverse complement strand
GGATTGATTTTTAGGTTTTGGTGAGGGATATCTGCCCCCGTTTCCCTGATATAGGCTTTGGGGACTCCTGTACTGCTGCTTTAATCATAATGGAGGATATTTTGCTTTCGTGTCTTTTTATATGCTTATATAATAAATATCCCTCCTTATTTTCAAACTGATCTTTCTAGAGTGATGATCGGAAAGTATGAGCGCGGGGATGCCGTACCCTCCATCGAGGCGGCAAAAAAAATAGCGGATACCTTCGGCGTGTCATTGGACTATCTGGTCGGCGAGGGGGTAAACAGCTCCTTTGACAAAAAAACCGTCAAACGCCTGCAGGACATCGAAAAACTGCAGCCAGAGGAAAGGGAACACATCTTCGCCCTGATGGACGCATTCCTGTTCAAGTGCCAGGTCCAGAACTCACTCAGCGCTTAAAACACAAAAGCCCGGCAAGTGCCGGGCTTCTGTGTTTTTAAAATCTAATAGATCTTCGATTTTATAAGATCCAACAACTTGGGATTGTCTTCCATTAAATTACCGTTTAGGATTGTCCCATAAAACCCTCCCAAACATAGTGTATCGGAAGTTTCATTCTTATAATCTACTATAAGCTTTATCCTAATATCCACCTCACGGGGCAAGTCCGTTTTTTCATAAGGTTCCAATTTCCTCATTTCAGTCTCAAGTGCATTTAAAAACGCCTTGTTCTTTACGTCTTTTCTTTTTACCTCAACCAGATTATACTCTATGCTTGAACAGGTTATTGGTGTAATAACCGTTGCCTCATCTGATCCGTACAAGAATTTTGCGCGTTTTACAGAGGTCAAAGAACACGAACAAAGGAAGAAGGTGGCTCCCATTACCAAAACAACCCTTAAAACATATCTTCTCATAATATTACCAATTAATATCCCGAGCTTTCTTTTGGCGTTTTATTAATCTCTGACGATGTACCTGCGTTGCTTGAGGGTTAATTTTATTAGACTTTGGCCCATGGGTAATTACCCCCTGACCTTCATGCCTTGTTCTCGTAACCCCATTTGCAGGTATTTCTCTATTTGCTCGAGCAGTTTTTCGTTCTGAACCTTCTATTACCCTTACCTCTTCTCTGCCACTTCTAGTATCTTCCCTATATTGTTCATAATTGGTTATCCTCTGGTTGGCGTGATCCGATTCATGCTCCAATACTGTAGCAGGAGATACCACCGTTCCATTTTCATACTGGGCACCTTCCATGGGATTCCAGTATATGTTCCCAACATTAGGCCTACCTCCTGGAGTATGCTGGGATGAATACTCAGTATATGCTACATTCACTAACGCTTTGCTATTTCCGGCTATCTCCTGCATTTTATCCCCACCCCCGTTTTCCACATTGTAATTGTAAGCACTGACGAACTGCTGGACAAACTCGTTCTTGGGGGCGCCATCCGTGTTGGTGCCGGTAAACCTGAAACTCTGCTGTTTCCCATTGTCGTCGGTGTACCAGATCAAAAAATCCTTACCGTCCGGATCTAACATCAATATCGGATTGTTCGCAACCAAGCTGTAAGGTGACATAGAGGGATACTTGTCCGCATGAGGATCCAACTGCCAAGTCCTGCCTATTACTGGATCATATCCACGTGTTTAAAAATTTAAATATTCAGGTTTAAATCGTCTAGGAACTCTTTGCCCTGATAGAGATACTTCTGCCCCACTGAACCCGGCCTTTGATAGGAGTTAAAGGTAAGACCAAAAGGATAATAATCATCCTTCTGCACGATCAGGCTGTTTTCATGACTTACTTTAAAATCATCGAAAAACACTTCGATGCGGGATCCAGTTTCATTTGATAGGTAAATATACACATATCCTGGTTTTGTTATCGTGATCGGATTGATTTTTAGGTTTTGGTGAGGGATATCTGCCCCCGTTTCCTTTGCCGAACTGCTGATTTGCTTGTAGGCTGAGGTGATATAATTTTGGTTTTGGTCTAGTACCAAGATGTTGATATAGGCTTTGGGTACTCCTGTATTGCTGCTATAATCATAATGGAGGATATTTTGCTTTCGTGTTTTTTTATATGCTTATATAATAAATATCCCTCCTTATTTTCAAACTGATATTATCCAGGGAGATGATCGGCAAGTATGAGCGCGGGGATGCGGTACCCTCCATCGAGGCGGTAAAAAAAATAGCCGATGCCTTCGGTGTATCGCTGGACTACCAGGTCGGCGAGGGGATCAACAGCTCCTTCGACAAAAAAACCGTCAAACGCCTGCAGGACATCGAAAAACTACTGCCCGAGGACAGGGAGCACATCTTCGCACTCATGGACGCATTCCTGTTCATGTGCCAGGTACAGAACTCCCTCAGCGCTTAAAAACAACAAAAGCCCGGCACTTGCCGGGCTTTTTATTTCAATATAGTGCCGTCAGGTCAACTTTATAACCAGAACAAAAAGACCAACCACCACTATAAGGCCAAGTAGGATATTTGAAAAACCATGCATGATGATTTCCGATTTCTGGCTTCCTTTTCTTCCGTCCCACATTTCCTTAAAACTTATAATCTCTCTCCCCCTTACTTTGTGGAGCACCGCATATACAACCCATTTTGTCAAGGCTCCAACAAACTCGAAGAAAACCGAACCTATTATACTATCAATCATTTTTTCTTGTCTCCGTTCCTTTTCTTTTTGAAAAAATTGAAGTCAATGTTCCTAACCTTACTAAAAGGGGATAAACTATGATAGGAAACAATCAAGAATATAATACCAACCAATATTATTAAGTGTCCGCCATATCCCGACACCATTAACGTTCTACGGTTTATTCCATAAACTGACAAGTTGTTCACCAACATTATTCCCCCCGTTAACAATAATAAAATTGAAACTGTAAACAGAGTTAAAAATAAATGGTTGGAACCCTTTTTTGACATGCTTATTATTTTCTTTCGGAATCGAATTTTAAATACTTCACGCCAACATTAAAGGCTTTGGAAACTTCATGTACCAAAGAATCTGTCCACTGCGGATTATTTTCACCTCTATAGCATGAATACAGTGCAAGCAGATAGCCATGGGCTTCCAGAGAAAGCTGGGTGGGACCCTTTTTAATATTCCACCCACTTCTTAAATCACCTGACCATGTATCCATTTTAATAACCGAATTATTTGCATTGAACACACCAAACCCATAAAAAACAAGTGCCACCTCCATATAAACTTCATCCTCTGAAAATCCCTTAACCTTTGATTTCAGTCGGATCAATTCAAACGCTATGGACGCCACCAAACAATCTGGATCATTTAAATACCCTCTGTTGATCAAGATTTCAACACTCCCATCAGAGTATTCCGTAAACTTACTGGAAGCAGGCTCACTGCCTTCCTCCGAAACCATGATGACTCCTGAATCCAACACAACATCCGCCGGCTCGCTGAACAAGCCCATCTCCACCATACTTATGTCCACATCAATTATATCCCCAAGTTTTTGAAACAGTATTTGGGCATATGCTTCATCTCCACTAAACTCCATCCCCGTTATTTCCTTAGGGTCAGTATACACGCTGGAATCCAAAATAAATTCTTCCCCAAGCTCTTCTATTAAAACAGAAAACTCCTTATCGAGCATAAGCTTGTCCAAAACGCCCACAGGACACTTCGGCCTTCCTTTGAAAAGACTAATTACCCGCTCTAACCACATCATTTCTTCTAACCTCTACTTCATCAGGCTTTTTGCCTTTTAACATATTCTCAATCACCGAGAGGGGCGATGGGCCGGACAACACCCTGGACAAGCCCATTTTCATGTTTTGGTCTTCGATTGGAAGTTGCCCAAACTCTTCGGCGGACATTCCTCCCCTCGCCCTATCCCTGACCCCGCTTTCCCATTCTTCCTGTAACCCCATCAATGCTTTTGTTGTATTATAGTCATCAACAAAATAATCCGCTCCAAGAGAAACCTCAAATCCATTAACCTCAGCAAAAGATTCATTCTTTGTTATGGTCTGGGCGGTCTGAAGTATATCCCCTAGTACCTTAGCAGAATTCCCTTTTGCATTCCCGAAAGAGTGGGTGTTATCAAAATTTTCAGACGTCCCTATACCAGAAGAAGTAAGACCAGACCTATTATTTCCGTCACCTCTACTGGTGGTATGGAATCTTTGCGTCTTCATAAGTGCACCTTCACTTCTGCCAATTGTGGCGATACCGGAATTATGCATTCTTGACGTCTGGGACACAACCCTTCTGACATTTGACACATTGGCAACTCTCGGGGAATTTCTTACGGCAGGCCTTGCCCCGCCTCCGCAACACGGCATCATGCCGTCGGGATCATTCCACCTTATTGGGTTGTTCCACATACTCGAATAGGGGGACATTCCTATCTGCTTCGGATGGTCTGCCAACGGATCTATGCTGACCCACCTACCTATAGCGGGGTCATACATCCTCGCCCCAAAGTCATCCCAGCCTGTCAGTTCCTGGCGCTCCTTTCCATTATACAGGTACTTCTTCCCCACTGAACCCGGCCTTGTATATGAATTAAAACTCATCCCAAAAGGATAATAATCATCCTTCTGCACGATCAGGCTGTTTTCATGACTTACTTTAAAATCATCGAAAAACACTTCAATGTGGGATCCAGTTTCATTTGATAGGTAAATATATACATATCCTGGTTTTGTTATCGTGATTGGATTGATTTTCGCATCGATTATGTACGCAGAGGTGATATAGTTTTGGTCATACTACTATTGGCAAGTATGAACGTGATTAGATGACACCAAGCATTGATGCTGCTAAAAAACTGGCCGATATTCTTGATACTACGGTGGGTTTCTTACTTGGCGAGACAGATGAGTCTAACTTGTTCAAGGATAAAAAAATGCTCCAACGTTTACAGGATATTACCAAGCTGCCTGAACAAGAACGTAATTCTATCCTGCTTACTGTTGACCATTTTATTAAAGCCTCTAAAATTAATTTGATATAAAAATCCCAAACATTGCTGATTGGGATTCTATTATAATCAATTATAAGTCCTTGGATAGCTATTATCTGGCTCAAGATAGCTGCAAAGCGATGAAGGCTATTGAACAAATAGTAAAAATTAAAAAATCTATCATGAGGACTTTTCTAATTCCCATTTTTGCTTTCGTAATTTTCTGAACTAACCAATTAATAAATCCAATAACTAAAATTATAGCTAATCCAATAAGTAGATTAAAAAGCAATCTATTGGCAAAAAAATACCAATAGGACTTATTGACTAACTCTTGATAATCTTTTTGACTACCCATCCAAAATAGAGATGTAAAATACAAGACAGCAATACCAACAACTGTCATTATTAGATTTACAACTATCAGCAATGTGTTATTTGTTCTTATCTTCATCTTCGTTCTTCCTAATAAATTCAAATCTGACACCACTACTAGTTTCTGTAACATTCACTCCTGTTGCTCCAGAAGCCGCTGCTTTTAATAGTGCATTTACACTTTTAAAAACTCCCCCTCCCTTTGTTGAACCATGCGCATACTTAGCTTTGTCAGAGTTACTGGAAAATTTATCAACGACACCAAATACATCGGCATTACTAACTTCTTTATTACCAGTAACCCAATCCCCTCCATATCCTAATTGATAGGTGGTAGTATTTTCAGGGTTATCAAATTCATCAGCTTCATCAGGAGACAAGTGCAAAATAGTTCCTACGGTCTTTCCTTGATCAATAAGATATTGTGCAATTCCAGCTCCATATGCACCTCCTTCACTATGAGTAACTAGCTTAAAGGTCTCATCTTGCCTCATGTCAGCAATTAATTCATCATAATGTTTTTTGGCATATTCGTATCCACGCGTGTACCGTTCACTACCACTTTCATCACCGCCCCATTGAGATGATCCGTCAATAAACATTCCGTTACCTCTTTGTCCATCATTAAAAAATTTACTCGCACCTCTCACAAAACCGTTGCCCCAATATCCTCTTCCTGGCTTTGACGAACCAATTACATTTTTACCGAGCCAAGTGTCCTGCCAATATCCATTCACATATAAAACCTTCTTCCCATCAGGGTCAACAAACTTTAATGGATTATTCAAAACATAAGCATAAGGAGAAAAATCAACATAGGCATCTGCTAAAATATCAACCGAAGTCCACCTCCCCAACTCTGGCATATACATTCTGGCTCCATAGTTTAGCCACCCTGTTTCCTCTTGAAGTTCTTTACCGTTATAAAGGAATTTCTGCCCCACTGAACCCGGCCTTGTATATGAATTAAAACTCATCCCAAAAGGATAATAATCATCCTTCTGCACGATCAGGCTGTTTTCATGACTTACTT
>NZ_KB890744.1 GCF_000373245.1 Echinicola pacifica DSM 19836 | reverse complement strand
GTGGAGATGAGCGAAGCAGTGGTTAACTTGACTAAGGTTAAAATAGCCCATTTCTCGGCCCCTGCTAAAGGATTAGGCGAAAAAATATTGAAATCATCAGCTTCATTGGCCGATGATGCCGCTAAGGGGGGAAGTAATTTAGTGTATCAGGGATTTGACAAAGCAGGGGTTGTAAGATATGTTGGTATTACTGAAAGACAGGCAGCAGTTAGGTTTGGTGAGCATCTAAGTTCAGGTACAGGGAAATCACTTTTAAGATATGAGGTTGTTCCAGGCGCAACTAATTTATCAAGGACAGGTGCAAGAGTTTGGGAGCAAGGACTGATCAATCAGTATGGTTTGCAAAAGAATGGCGGGATGCTTTTGAACAGGATTAATTCAATCGCACCGAAATATTGGTGGCAATACGGTATCAAATAATGGCAAGAGCAAACACGAAAATAGGAGACATTTTTTCTGTCAAAATAAATGACAGCAGTAAGAAATATTTTCAATACATAGTCAGCGACCTTACACAACTGAACAGTGATGTAATCAGGGCTTTTAAGAAAGTACATCCAGTTAATGCTAATCTTGATGATCTAACGGAAATTGTAAACGGAGAAGTAGAGTTTTATGCCCATTGTGTAACGAAACTTGGACTTAAAATGGGCTATTGGGAAAAGATTGGGAACACTAATGATGTAGGGAACTTTGATGATGTGCTTTTTAGAAGTAGTGGGGATAATCCACAAACTAAAGTATCCCAAGATTGGTGGGTTTGGAAAATCAACGAAGAACAAAGACAAGTCGGCAAGTTAGAAGGAGAAAACCGAAAAGCAGAAGTGGGAAGTGTTATACCGCCTGATAGCATAGTCCACCGAATGCAAACAGGGAAATACGATTTTGTCTATCCTGAATTTGAATAGGAATTAAGCCTCGGAGAAATCCGGGGCTTTTTTAATGCCTAAAAATTAGCTTTACCATCGAGTAAATCCTTCATCCGTTTTTTTGTCAGCATCGAGTTGATTATTTTGATAAGGGCATTTTTCTCTTCCTTGTCCAGTTGGTTAATGAGCATCAACTGTTCGTTAAGTGCGTGATTTTCCAGTTCAACCACGCTATTTTCATTATCGTTTAAAAGGTTATCAGCACTTACGGCAAATACCTTCATCAATCTTTGCACAATATCAATAGAGGGCAGTAAATGACCGTTCTCAATATCCGTCCGACAAACCCCATATTGATACAGGCATTATGAATACCTAATGTTGAAGGATGAAAAAGAATTCCAACCAAGCATATTACTCCCTGTTCTGTAAGTGGCAGGAATCGGGTTTAAGAAAGACCACTGCTTTTATTTTACTCGTCTGGTAGATCCACCTCCTCACTAAATGTCGGGATTGATATTTATACGGGTAATCTTCCTAACTTTGAAAATCCTGGTGATATTGCTAAGTATGTTGGTTATAAAGTCTTGGATGGTGCTTCTGCAGGAGGAGCGGGGAGTTTGTCAAGAGGGGTTGTTAATTTTGCACAAAGTGGATTTAAGTTTGGAAGTGTAGTTACGGGTTCCAATTCAGCGCTACAATTAATTGACAAATCTGCGGGACTGGCCGGAGGAGTGAAGATGAGCGAAGCAGTGGTTAACTTGACTAAGGTTAAAATAGCCCATTTCTCGGCCCCTGCTAAAGAATTAGGTGAAAAAATATTTTAATCATCAGCTTCATTGGCCGATGATGCCGCTAAGGGAAGTAGTAGCTTTTTAAGAGGCGGAAAAACTTTTTCACAGTTCAAAGCTGCAAGAGGTGGAACACAAACGCTTGCTAAAATTTCAACTTCCACAGGTACTCAAAGGATTAGTACTGAATTTCATCATGTTTTCCTAACTCAACGAATGCAACGTGCTTATAATTTACCGAATTGGGCAGTAAAAAATAGATTGAATGTTTGGAAGTTGAATACTGTTCAGCATTCTCTTATTGACCCATATAGGTATAATTTCTTGCGGGCAGGATTTAAGCCTGATGTTGGGTGGTTTGGAAAATACAACTGGTTTACAAAGTTTTAGAATAATAAAATGTTCGGATTATTTAAAAGAACTAAAGTAGAAACTTGGGAGACAGAATTGCTTCGCTATACAATAGAGAAGCTTCCCAAAGAATATTCAAGTTTAATAAGCCAGATAACAGATGGGTTATTTAGAGGAGTGCTTGTAGATGTAAGTGATATTACTGGTTATGTAGCTTTCACTTTTAACCATGATGTTTTAAAGAAGTATGATAAAGAAGGAGATAAAGATTATAAGCTAACCAATATCAAAGTTTACGATAATAAATCATCTGGTTCATTGCCGTATGAAATTTATATTTCAAGCGGTACAATCAGCGGATATTCTTTAGGAGGTAGCAAGAAGCGTGATATTGATTTGAGTAAAATTGATGTTTCAAGTTTTAAGAAGGAGTTAGTTGGTGAATCTGACTACAATCGCATTGTCAACCTGCTCAATGACGAAGAAAAAACAGTTGTGTCTCCCTCGGAAGTTTATTCAGTTTTTGTTGGTGATGAAGAGTATTTTCATCTCAAAGATTTAGAAGATGGAGATTTTATCGGAATGGATGCCAAGAAGATTATCTACAAGATAACTCATGACCCAATGGAAGTGAATAGGGTCGATAAAACTTTAAAAGAAATCTTAAGTTAAAGAAATGAATAGGGAGCCTCGCAGTAGCCGGGCTTTTTGCTTACAGAGCAGCGATCTTTTCCTGAATATAATCCTTGAAACTTTTATTGGAGACAAAAGTCTCAATGACCTTCAGTAGGAGGGTTTTTTCTTCCTCTTCCAGCTCCTTATTGAGCTAGAGCTGTTCGAGGGCTGCCTTGTCGCTTATAGAAATCTCATTGGGCACCCCGCTTTTTTCATCGAAATAGATCACCTCATCCCCTGACATGCCGAACCCTTTGGCGATCAGGACAAGGGCATCGACGGGATCTTCTGCTGGTTGTTTTTATTCTTGGAATATCAGGTCCTATGGGTATGGACCAGATCAGCCATCTGCGGCTGATATATACCTTACTTTACCTGAGTTTTTTGAGGCTGTTCGGAGTTTTATGGCGTTTTTTATTTCTATAAACCCCAATAGGGTAATAGCTGCTTTGGGAGGCAAAGCATACCTCTTTTTAATGTTCTTCTCTCACCTTATCTATTGCCAGGCTTAAGGTGTTTTTGATTGGTTTGAGGCTTTTCTTGACCTATAATATAAAAAAAGCGATGGGAGAACTACTCCATCGCTTTTATGGCTGCTAATTATCAGTTGGCTTATAATTCCTCTGTACATTCTATGACAGCATCCTCAGCTCTCAGTTCCCACTTGTCTAGCAGGTCAAACCCCTCGGCGCTGATGTTTTCAAGGGTGATTTTAAACTCACCATTGGCAGCATCTTCACCATAAGCGGTGTTTAATACGGGGCTAATCGATGGGCCTTCGTAGATAGAGGCACCTTCATAAGGGGTCTCTACTTGGATAATTTGGTCTCTCAGTTCACAAGGCATATACCTGAAATGCTTCCATTTCAACTGGGAAGTTTCGCCGTACTCTACATGGATGTTTTTGATAAAGCTAGTCTCATCAAATGTTCCCGGCTGTATGTCTAAGTGCTCCTGGGACTTTGCCACATATCCACCGCCGATTCTAACCCCGATACCGCAGTTTTTGGCAGTGATATTCTCCATTTCAAAGCGCCCATTTTGAATGGAATGAGGAGAGATCATTAGCGCAGCATTTCCATTGTCGCAGGATATATTTTTGCCTATAATATCAAATAATCCTCCAATTTGGAGTTCATTCATCAGCTTATAGCCCGTTTCTAATCGAAGGGTCACGCCACCATCGCCATGGATGTTTTTGAATTTTATATTTTGCCCTGCTTGCATTTGTACCAGCCCATAGCCATAGGAAGCCTGATAGGTGCTGGCATTTTTTATCATGCCATTGCGAGGGTAGAAGTATTCCCCTTCGTACTCTGCAAATCCAAAGGTGATCGCGCTGAATTTGGTGAGATTGTCCTGGATATCAATATTGGCCAGGTAAAATTGATCCACGTTATTGAGTTGGAAGCCTCGGATATTGCCATTTTCCACCTCTGACATATCAATGGTGAAACGGCCATTTACGCCAGTGATACTTACATTTTCCACCACGGCAGAATTATCTCCAAAATAAAATACCGAATAGTTTTTTCCTCCTTCTCTTTCCACAGGAATAAGAACGGACTCTCCCTCAATTTCAATATGGATATTGGAGGCCATTTTGATCTGTCCAATATGGTAAGTACCCTTGGGGATGTAGATGGTGCCCCCTTCATGGTCAGTGGATAGCTCAGTGATTGCCTGAGCTAGGAATGGGGTGTCATCCAAGGCATCACTGCCGTTGGCGCCATAATCGTCCACCAGGTTTACCCTGATTCCCACATCCCGATTTACATATTCGTCAATATCACTGTGGCCCTGGGGTGAATCCACGATGCAGCTGCCTATAAGCAGGCAAGATAATACTGATGGGATCAATGGTTTTAATTTGTTCATAATACTAATGGGTTATGTTAATTGAAATTATTTATGCTCCAATTTCCATGCATCCTCCATGTTTGTTGTATTTACTGGTTATTTAATTGTTTTCTTTGGTAAATATGAGTTATTATGCTTCTTTGTTTTACCTGTGAGCCTTTTTGGCTTACTATGATTGGGGGAGAGGCAGAGATGTAAGGGAGTGGAATTCCATTAGGAAGGGGTTCCTATGGGCATAAAAGCGCCTATTCACCACCAAAAGACAGGTTTTGGATTGGGAGATACATCATAATGATGGAGAGCGACTCATACCTTGATAAAAAATAGAATTTAGCTGTTCGAAAATAATAAATTAGATATACACACATACCTATTGTCAATAACCTAGAATACTATGAAATTAAAAAGAAGAACTTTTCTTCAAGGAATGGGAGCCTTGGTTCCTGCCATCATGCCATTGCCAGACCTGCAAGCTGGCCAAAAATTAATACATACCATTTCAAAAGAAGGGGCTTTTTCAGTGGATTTCAAGAAATTCCCCGACCGCGTATGGCCGGGGAAATCACTTTGGTCCATCCCTATGGAGGACTGGAAGGTGGAGTCTGGAGCCTTACGTTTTTTTGGAAAGGAAAAGGAGTCTAGAGTCAATCTGCTGGAATATCAGCTGGAGCCAGGCAAGGGTGATTTCACTGTTCAGGCTTCTTTGAATTATAAACAAGGGAGCAATGCGGATTTTTCAGCGGGCATTTCGGTGGGCTTGGTGGACTCCACTGATCCCGAAAGTGCCAAGTCGGCCTGTTATTTTGGGAAGGGGATATTTGGTGGTATTTCCTCTTCCGGGCACTTGGTCCTGGGCAAGGAGACCATCAGCCTACCTGCGCTGGATGAGGGGACCTATGAACTCACGCTCATAGGTCAGGACGATGGATCGCATACGGGACTGGAATTACATTTGTCCCAAAACCAAAAGCCCATAAAATCCCTAAGCCTGGACCACCCTGAAAGCCTAAAAGGCCTAATTGCCCTGACCTGCTTAGGCTCCAATACGGATGGGGAATGTGCCTGGAAAACCCTTAGTGCTAATGGTACTAAGCTTCTATACAGTCCAGAATCGTGTTTTGGGCCGATATTATGGTCCATGTACACACTGTCTAAAGGCGAACTGCGGATTTCCGCTCAGCTGCCTCCTGTAGCAGAGAAAGACCTAAAGCAAATCAGCCTGTATTTCAAGGAAAAAGGCAAATGGAGCTTATCCCAAAAAACGTCTATAGACCCTAAATCCTATGTGGCCACCTTCACCTATGCCGACTGGGAGCCGGAGGAGGATACCGCCTATAAGTTCCAGTACAAGCATGATGGAGATCTGCACGAGTATGAGGGTACGATCCGCAAGGACCCCAAAGACAAACCTCTGGTAATCGGCGGATTGACCTGTCAGCATGCCGCAGGGTTTCCATATCGCCCTCTGGTGGAGAATCTCAGCCGATATAATCCTGACTTACTGTACTTTTCAGGAGACCAGATTTATGAAAATAATGGCCAATATGCTATCAAAAGAAGCCCTGAGAGGGAAAGTATACTGAGCTATCTTGGCAAATGGTATATGTTTGGATGGGCGTTTGGGGAGGTGATGAGGGACAGGCCCACTGTATGTACACCGGATGATCATGATGTGTTTCAGGGAAATCTCTGGGGTGAGGGTGGCGAAGGGATCTCCATGGAGCAGTGGGAAGAAGTGATGGACGCCCATGGTGGACTGGTGCAGTCGGTGGAGATGATCAATGTGGTGAATCAAACGCAAACGGCTCATCTACCTCCTCCAGTGAAGCCTGCTAGTATGAAGGGTGGTATAAGCTCCTGGTTTACGGAGATGAATTATGGCGGAATTAGCTTTGCCATTATCAGTGACCGTCTGTTTAAGTCGGGGCCCGAAATGCTGAATATCGGTACGGGCAGGATCGATCATATCAAAAAGCTATACTCGCCAAATGCCTTGTCCAAAAAGGGCCTGAGCATGGTGGGCGAGCAGCAGCTATCCTTTCTGAAGGATTGGGTGGAGGATTGGGATGGGGCCAGCATGAAAGTCCTGCTGAGCCAGACCCTGTTTGCGAATGTCTGCACTCATCATGGACCTGCCAAGGACTTTTTGTTTGGGGACCTTGACTCGGGAGGCTGGCCAAAAGAGCAGCGTGATGAGGTGCTGCGGATTGTGAGACGTGCCAGTGCTTTCCATATCAATGGAGATCAACATATCCCGTTCTTGGTGCAGTACAGCATCGATGAGGATAGAGATGGCCCCTGGACTTTCTGTACCCCGGCGATATCCACAGGGTACCCGCGCTGGTGTGAGCCAGACCATGTGAATATGCCTTTCTCTGATCGCCCCCTTCATAATCTCCCCAATACGGGCGTTTATCGAGATGTCTTCGGCAATAGAAATTATATATATGCCACCGGCAACCCCCTTCCGCAACTTCCCAAAGAGCCTAACCGCTATAAAATGGCTGAGGCCAAGGCTTCTGGCTTTGGAATCATCACCATGGATCAGTCGATGCGAACCATCAAGATGGAAGCCATCAGATTTCTCGCAAACCTGGATGCTCCAAGTGCTGAAAATACTTTTCCCGGCTGGCCACTGACCATACAGCAGCTGGACTGTGATGGCAGGAAGCCCCTCGGCTACCTCCCTAAAGTGAGCTGCAAGGAGCCTAATCAACTGGTGAAGATCTATAAGAAAAGTGATGGTGAACTGATCCAGGCCATTAGAATCCGAGGTAAGGAATACGTCCCTCCTGTGTATCAGGTGGATCAGTATCGAATAGAAGTGGGTGAGACCTCGCCAGTGATTTTTGATGGAGTCGAGATCACTTTAGATGCTAAGGAAACCTTGGAAGCCTAAAGGAGCCTTACCGAATAAATGCCAGCTGCCCGAAGATGCTAAATCCTCGCGCAGCTGGTTTTTTATTGTTAGGCTATTTGATTGGATCTATTTATTAAGTCAAAAACGATAATCTAGCTACTTAGCCCTTCATTATTTACCAGCAAAAACCGAATAGGGATAGCCGATCTTTTGGGAGCCGCATTTTAATTATACCTATCAGCAGCGCCTGGGGGAGGCCTACGGGTGAAATAAGAGGTGGGCCTCAAAACCAAGTACTCAATCCTGTGGCGGGAATTAGAAGAAACCAATGATTTAGTGCCAATGAATGACTTAGAGCCCGTATTTTTCTCCAAAATTACTTAAAGACACAAGTAATTTATTAAGACATACAGCAGTAGATGGAGATAGGCTCATATTTGATCAAAATAATTTCAAGTATGCTCAATAAAATCCAAATAACCGCGATCCTACTATGGGGGATATTCTCTGTGAATTTTTTATCCTTCCCTGTACTAGGCATCACCACCGATGCTAAGAAAACCCTGAGTTTTGACACCTCTATTGCAGAGGATGCCACGCCGGAGGTATTAGAAAAAGTAATGAATTCGCCTGAGGTCGAGGAGATTTTCTTTGAACCCGGCACGTATCATTTTTACCCAGACAAAGGCCTGGAGATGTTCTGCCGTATCAGCAATCACAATGATGTCTTTGTGGCAACGGCATTTCCACTTCTAGACCGGAAGAATATCACAATAGATGGTCAGGGTGCCACCTTTATTTTTCATGGAAAGATGATTCCATTTATCGTAGAAAACAGTAAAAATATACAGCTAAAAAACCTTACGATTGACTGGTATATGCCTTTTCATAGTGAGGGCCTTATAGTGGCGAATGATGAGGAGAAGGGGACTTTTGATATGCAGATATCAACGGATTTTCCTTATGAAATCAGGGACAATCAGTTGATTTTCGTGAAGGAATATTACGAGCATACCATTGGTCAGTCCATTCTTTATGACCGGAGTCGCAAGGCTATCATGTTTGATACCGAGTCATATACGCCGGTCACCACCTCCAAGAAAGGCGGCGAGCAGTATTCCCTGGACAGCATCAGATACCGCTATAAGGTGGATGAGCGGGCACCAGGCCTCAGAGATATAGGAATGGAATCTCGCATATGGGTGGAGCAGCTGGAGCCAGGTTTGGTACGAGTGCATAATCACGGAAAGAAAATGCCTCCAGTGGGCATGGTGATGGCCATGAAAGGAGAGCAAGGCGAAAATCGCCTCGCCCCAGCCATCCGAGTGGTGGACAGCAAGGACTTCCAGCTCTCTCAGGTTACGGTGCACCATGCCGGTGGGATGGGCTTGATCGTAGAAAACACCGAAAATATCCGCATAGACCATATGGTGGTCAGCCCTTCGGGAGACCGCGTAGTCTCCACCACGGCCGATGCCACGCATTTTGTAGGCTGTAGGGGAGAGATCCATATTTCTGAGAGTCTTTTTGAAGGGCAGCTGGACGATGCAGCCAATATCCATGGCACTTACCAGGAGGTGGTGGAGAGGATCGATGCCCACCGTCTGGGGGTACGGATGGGCCATTACCAGCAGCAAGGGTTCAAAATCGGAAGGCCAGGGGATAAAATTGGATTTGTGAGGCTGAGCGAGTCTTTCTTTCCTTTCCACGAGCTGACACTGCAAGATACAGAGGTGCTGAATGGCCGATACCAGATTTTGACTTTTAGGGAATCTCTTCCTGAGAATATTGCAGCGGGCGACTTGCTAGAGAATATCGATGCCTACCCAGCGGTGATCATTGAGAATTGCAAAATTCAGGGTAATCGCGCCAGAGGCCTTTTATTGTCCACTCCCAGATCTGTCAAGGTACTTAATAACTATTTCCATACCGAAATGGAAGCAATTCTGGTGCCTGTGGAGAGCGGTCACTGGTTTGAAGCTGGCAGCGCAAGGGACCTGCTGATCGAAGGGAATACCTTCGAAAACTGCGTTCATAGTGGTCAGAATCGAGGGGTAATCCGATTCATCACCGATGATGATGAGGAGCATACCGCCTTCGAGAAAATACGGATCATTGGAAATACCTTTCGACAATTTGACCCCATGATACTTGAGGTCAATAATGTGGATGGGTTCCTCTTCAAAGCAAATACCATCGAGTATTCTGATGCCTTCCCAAGTCTGTTTCCAGATAATCCGGTGGTGAAAATCAATGCCTCCAAAGACCTGAATTTTACAGACAATACCTATAAGGGGAAAGCCAAAAAAATGATCGTGAATACCAATCAAAATCAAAATATAAAATTCGATTAAAGCCTATTCCTACTTGGGTCAATTTTATATTTCTCACCACTACTGCCACCTATCAAAACCTATAATTATTCTATTGTGATCACAGCCCAGGAAGTACCCGGTACTTCGCTGTGGCCTGTGAGAACAAGGCTGCTGTAGTCTTAAAACAGGCCTAAGGAGCTGTTAGAGCCGTGTTTTGCCTTGGGAACTGAGTTTGATTATAGTACTTCCCCTGTATCCTGAGCGACAAGATATATACTGGCGGATACATAGATGATGCGAGGTCACCATAGTTTTACTTAAAGGCAGGACTATTAGAAATGGACCGCTAGCGATTCCATTGATGAGGCTTTTTATCCGAGCGAGGGTTAAGCCGCTTTTTGCTTGCAAGGTCAATAGGCTATATCTTGCATGGATCAATTGACCGATAGTATTGAACTAATAATTTTTCTGAATGGAGGGTATTCCTGGTTTAGGCCTGGGGATATTTACCAATTGAGAATTAAAAGTAGTAGTTTTAGTACTGAGAAAAAGAAGTGAACGCACAATCATCTACCCAAATAATCTAATGAATATGGTACTCCAGCTGATGGACCAAAAGATAAAAATTACGGTGCCAGGTATTCTTGCTTTTGCACTGCTGATGCTATACCATGCAGATCTTTTGGCAGCGGAGACCGACACCTATCCTTACCCCAGTAGGCAGATTTCTATAGCCGATGGGCTAGCGCATAATGGCGTGACTTCCTTGCTTAAAGACAAGAAAGGATATTATTGGATCGGGACCTATGATGGGCTAAATCGATATGATGGTTCTGATTTCCTGACTTATCGAAATACCTCTGAGCAGAACTATTTTATTAGCAATCGCGTGAGGACACTTGCTGAGGACGACAGGGGCAATATATGGATAGGAACGGACGAGGGAATTACTATTTTTAACCAAAAAACCGAGTCGTTTTTTAACTTATACACCAATGCCAAGCAAGGGCAACTTAATAAAGGGCCCATCATCAGGAATCTACTGGTGGACCATGAGCAGGAACTGATTCTCGCAAGCTCTGAGCAGTTTGGGGTCCTGGTGTTCAGTGCTGATCTGGAGCATATAGGGAATTATCTTCCCCCTTCACTGGCCAATTCCGAGGATTTTGTCATTTTTAATATGGTAAAATTCCAAGATGCCAGCTATCTTTTGTCTAGTTCCGAAGGGCTATTTATCTTTGAGCCCTCCTCAGGAGAATTCCAAAAAATCCTGGCCTCAGCCATTCCGGAGGCCACTTATATCTTAAGCCTTCCTTCTGATCAGTACCTGGTGACTAGCTCCTCCGGAGCAATGGTAATCGATCATCTGTCCGGTGATTGGAAGTTGAAGACCAGGATATTATCAACAGAAAGTTTCAATAGTGTGGCCTATGATGAGCGCAAAAGACTATGGTTGGGCACGATCAATCGGGGGCTGCGGAGAGTAGATAATTTTCAGGAGGTAATACAAGGGGGCCGGCCCAAGGTGCAGACCATCGATGAGGAAAGGGGATTTATCCGCACCAGTGGCATCTATACCAGTGCAAATGACGGGGTATGGGTTACGACCTTTAATCACGGCGTATTGAGGTATGATATGTATCCCAGTTCTTTTCATAAGGTAAGCCGCAAGGCCAATTCCGTGGAGCGATTACAGACCAATGAGGTGCCGAATATTGCTCCTTTTGGTCAGTATGCCGCCTATATGACGGCACATCATGGAGGTGAGATTGTGTATGATTTCGTGAAGGGAGGATTTGAAAGTTTGCCGGCGAGCATGCCCATCCGCATTCAGGATGAAATCACGGGAGTGTATAGCAATGATAGAGGGGAAATGTGGTTTAAGCTGCGCAATAATGAGCTTACGGTTTTACGCCCCGATGGGACATACGATACTTCGCCAGTGGCAGAGGGAGTTACGATTCCTTTGGGATTACGCCTGGTGACCATGTGTGAGGATGATTTGGGGAATATTTGGGTGGCGAGCACCAAGGATTTTTATAGATTTCAATTGAATCAAAAGCGTGAAATTATCGCTGTTGACAAGCTGACGGATCATTCTTTCTTTAGGGAAAACGCAATTTATAAGATTAGGACGCTGTATTATGATGCCCTATTTAACTTTATCTGGGTAGGGACGGATGCCGATGGCTTGTTTAGAGTGAAATTAGAAGAGTCCACTGCGCTGGATGATATCCAGGTGGACCAGTACCTGAGTGACCCGACTGATCAATCTTCATTACCGAGCAATTTCGTCACTTCTATTATCCGTCTTCCCAATGGGGAGTTATATTTGGGTACCGAAAGAGGCGGTATCTGTAAGGTGCTGAATAACGATGCTGAAAATCTGAAATTTATCCGTTATTCGGAGAGAAATGGCCTTTCAAATAATGTGGTGAAGAGCATTTTATATGATGAGGATTATAATTTATGGATATCCACAAATATTGGATTAAATAGATTCAACACCAAAAGTCAAAATATCAGGGTGTATAAGCGGTCAGATGGCCTGCCATTTGAAGATTTCAGCTATGCTGCGGCGAAGCTGGCTGACGGCACGATGATTTTTTCAGGAATTACTGGCATCTGCTTTTTTCATCCGGATGATCTCCGCGATGATGAGCCCGTGCCGCCCTTCCAATTTGACAAGCTGACGGTTTCTGGCAAGACCATCTTGCCGGGTGACACTCTAGAGGGCAGGATACTCCTCAAGGAATCTCTGACCAATACGGAGCAAATAGACCTTCAGTATGATGAGAATGTCTTCTCCATAGATGTCAATTCCCTGCATTATGGAAATCCAGAAAATCACTATATAAAATACCAGCTGAGGCCGATCAATACCCAATGGATAGAGGTGAAATCCAGCCAAAAATCCATTTATTTTAGTGGTCTGCAGCCGGGAGTGTACACCCTTCATGTAATGGTGAGCAACTCCCTGAACGAGTGGGGAAATCCGCGCGCCTTGACCTTAGTGATCCATCCACCCTTCTGGAAGACCCCCTTGGCCTATTTTGCCTATAGCATCCTCCTTGGGCTTCTGGTTTTTGGAATTATCTTTACCATTTTGAGATTTCAGAAATTGCAGCATAATATCGAATTGCATCGCCTGGCTAAGGACGCTGAGACCCGCCTGAATGGCGCAAAACTCAGGTTCTTCTCCAATATTTCCCATGAAATAAAAACCCCCTTGACACTCCTTCAGGGTCCTGTGGAGTATTTATGCGACCGATTTAAGCATGATGCAGACGTGGTGGATAAGCTGGATCTGATCCATAGACAATCCCGCAAAATCTCCGTCTTAGTGGATCAGGTACATGACTTCCAGAGGGCTGAGGCCAATGCGCTGAAGATGCATAGGAGTCAATTTAATTTTGATCAATTTATCCAAAGAATCTATCAGGATTACCATTTTATTACCCGTCAGGGGGATAAAAAAATCTCCGTGCAAGGAGGAGAATCAGCTATTTATGTAAATGCTGACGCCGACAAGCTCGAAAAAGTCATCAATAACCTGCTATCCAATGCGATCAAATTTACCAATAAGGGGGATACCATCCGGATCAGCTATGAGCAAAGGGAGCAGGCGCTGCTGATCGCTGTGGCCGATACGGGAACAGGCATTCCGGAGGAAGATCAGGCCAGGGTTTTTGATCGCTTTTTTCAGTCTTCCTATAATAACTCCAGCTCCATTGGCGGATCAGGAATAGGGCTGGCATTTAGCAAGAGACTGATAGAAATGCATTATGGTACGATCCGCCTGGAAAGCCAGGTGAATGAGGGGAGTACCTTTTATATTTCGCTGCCGATTATTGATCAGGATTATTCCACCACACAGGATCAGCAGGTGCAGGAAAGTGAGCTGCTCAGACACGAAATGGAAGCGGAAGACCTCCAAAAAGAACTAAAACTAGACGCTACACCGGTAGATTTTACCAGCAATTTTGACAAGGCCGTGCTTTTCGTCGTGGAGGATAACCTGGAAATGCAGCAATACCTCGCCAGCTTTCTTGGCCAGTTATTTACAGTCAAATGCTTCAATGATGGTAAAGAATGCCTTGAAGCCCTGGAGGACGAGTGGCCAGACTTGGTGCTCAGTGATGTGATGATGCCAAATATAAATGGCTTTGAACTAACTAATCAGATAAAATCGAATATAAAANCCAGCCATATTCCTGTGCTTTTGCTAACCGCTAGCCAGACGGAGCATGACAAACTGAAAGGTTATGAGGGTGGTGCAGATGCCTATGTCCATAAGCCATTTGAGAAGACCCATCTGCTGGTGCGAATAGAAGCATTGCTGAATTCCCGATATCAGATCAGAAAAAGATTTGAGATTGATCTTCCGCTTACCATCACCAAAGAGGAAAGCAATGACCATGCTTTTGTGGACAAATTGTATTCGCTGATCGATAAGAACCTCGATAATCAGGATTTGGATCTTAATTCTTTTTCCAAAGAACTCTACCTCAACAGAACCCATTTTTACCAAAAAGTAAAAGCCCTGACCGGTCAAACTCCCTATGAATTACTGAAAAACTATAGGTTAAAGAAAGCCGCTCAGATGCTGTATCAGGAGCAATATACCGTAAGTGAGGTGTTTATGATGACTGGCTTTAAGAGCCGTACTCACTTTGCTAAGATTTTTAAGGATAAATATGAGGTCAGCCCTGGGAAGTACGCCGAAAAAATGAATGAAACCATTGGCTAGCTTGCAGGGAAATTCCTCCCCAAGGGAGAAGGAAACCCTTTCTTCCGTATTTTTTGGTAGTATAAGACCCGGCCAAGACCTAAGGTAGATTGTCGTGGATTATGATCACTTAAGTTTCTGAGCCCTATCAAATTTGAGGGATGCGAAAATGCGGTTTCTCTCATTTTCCTCTTACTTGAATTTTCTCGATGCTTCCGAAGCTCTTGGGGTACTGGAGCAAATACCTTTTGAGGGAATCCATGAATAATTGGTGTAAAAAATCTCCTTAGAATAATAATTGCTTAACCTACCGGAGGGCTGGCTCATCCTATTTGGTCCATAGGTTAGCGGGAACAAATGACAAGTAGCCATGCTGCAATAGGGCGGAATTGGACGCTAAATAAATGGATTACCATCACTGGGTTTAGGCTTGCTTGCGTATTTATTATCCTGGTCCAGGAACCTCAAAACCTGAAAAAGCAGGAGCTTGATTTTAGGGGATAATGCAAGAAATATATGCTCATGTCAATACTTTTAAGGTCTTTTTGCTAGCATTTGTCTCACTGGTTTTTCTCAACCATCCTTCTCAGACCTATTCCATATTCCTGAAACTGTGCGCGTGAACAGCCTCTGACAGGTGATAAACAGTTGTTTAATTCCGCTGATAAATCTCTTTTATCAAGATTCTAATTCGATAGAAAAATACAATTGAAAAATAGGGAAGCATCCTATGGTGTGAATCAATTTTTGAAATACCTTTGCCTTAATTTAAACTTAATCTAAATAACGATTAGGTGTTTTTTACCAATTGGTAGAAAAGAATTTAGAATGAAATTACGCAATCTACACGTACGATGAAACACACAAAGGAACTGATCCTGCTCTATATTTTTCTTCTGATGCATTTTCCAATTTTGGCTCAGCAAGTGCTAAAGGGCAAGGTGAAAGACGCCAAAGGGGAGCAGCTTCCGGGGGTATTGGTTAGAGATACCGCCACCAATAAGGGGACGGTGACTGATCTTAATGGAGAATTTAGTTTTCCCCTTACCAGCCAATCTAGCCTTACGCTGGAATTCACTTCTATGGGCTATCAGTCCACACAGGTGAACGTAAATCCCGAGACTAGTACCTATCTCCAAATCCAAATGGAGGAGAATGCGCAGGATCTGAACGAAGTGACGGTGACTGGGAAGTCCATCGTCAAAGAAATAAAGGAGAAGGCATTCAATGTGGATGTGGTGGATGCCCGCAAATTGCATAATACCACCCTGGATATCGGCCATGCTCTCGATAGGGTGTCGGGGGTGCGGGTGAGAGAATCCGGGGGAGTAGGCTCCACGATGAACTTTTCCCTCAATGGATTTACGGGCAAGCAGGTGAAGTTTTTTATCGATGGTATTCCTATGGATAATTTTGGTTCTTCCTTCCAACTCAATAATCTTCCCATCAATCTCGCCGAGAGGATAGAGGTCTATAAGGGTGTGGTACCAGTCGGTTTAGGAGCAGATGCCCTCGGTGGAGCAGTCAATATTATCACTAATCAAGCGGGTAAAAGTTACCTGGACATCTCCTATTCTTATGGTTCTTTCAATACGCATAAGACAGTCATCAACACGGCCTATGTGGCGCCTTCGGGATTTACCTTTCAGATGAATGCCTTCCAAAATTACTCCGATAATGACTATTGGGTGACCGTGGATGTGGCCGATATCAATACCGGAAAATATTACCCCGATCAGACCGTGCGAAGGTTCAATGATACTTACCATAATGAGACCCTGATCACTCAGATAGGCGTTCAGAATAAGCCCTATGCCGATAAGCTTTTGCTGGGGCTTACTGTGGGGAAGAACTATAAAGAAATCCAAACGGGTGCCAGACTGGTGAGTGTTTTTGGGGATTGGAATAGGAATGGAACCATCCTGATGCCTACCCTCAAATACCGCAAGGAAGACCTCATTACCAAGGGTTTGAATGTGACCCTGAATGCTAATTATAACTTTGGCTCGGAGCAGAATATCGATACCGTCCATCGTCGATACAACTGGTTTCAGCAATACCTGGAATATGATACTCCCGGCGGGGAGCGCTCTTATACCCTATATAAATACCAGAACAATAATGCTTTGCTCACGGCAAATGCGGACTATAGCTTCGGTGCCCATCATGCAATTTCCTTTAGCAATGTGATCAACTCCTTCGATAGAGAAGGCACCAATGAACTATTTCCCGACCAAAACCTCTATGAAAAGCCCCAAAAAAGCCAGAAGAATATCAGCGGTTTAAGCTATAGGTACCAAGCCAACGACCAATTCAATATTTCATTATTTGGTAAAAATTACCTGCAAGCTAATTATTTCGCTCTAGCCTATAATCCCAGCGGCAACTATGGGGATGTGGCTTACCGAAACGAAAAGGAAACGTTTAGCTACCAAGGCTATGGCTTTGCGGCTACCTATTTCTTCGGGGACAATCTCCAGCTCAAAGGCTCCTTTGAGAAGAGCTATAGACTGCCCGAGCCAGAGGAGCTATTTGGCGATATGGTCAACCTGCAGGGAAATCTCGACCTAAAGCCAGAGAGCAGCTATAACTATAACCTTGGCGCTAGCTACTGGAAAACGATGGGCCCAAGTCACCGAATGGAGATTGGGGGAAATGTCTTTTACAGAGATGCCAAGGACTTCATCCGCCCTCGCCTTAATAATAATCAAACCATGCAGGTGATGGATAACCTGTTCAATGTCACCAATATAGGGGTGGAAGGGGAGCTGAGGTATTTTTATAAGCAGTCCTTTACCCTTGGCGCCAATATCACCTACCAAAGTCTGCGAAATAACACCCAATATGAAGAGGGACAGACCGTGGAAAGCGTGGTGTACCGAGACAGAATTCCCAATATGCCTTATTTCTATGGCAATGCGGATGCCTCTTATACCTTTGAAAATTTCATCAAGGAAGGAAAACGATTGGTGATCGGGTATAATCTACTTTATGTGCATGCTTTTTACCTCTATTGGCCGAGTCTGGGCAGCGATAAGTTTGGCGTTCCCGAGCAGCTGTCTCATGACCTGAATATGACTTATACCTTCGGGAAGCAAAACCGCTTTCAGTTTACCGCAGAGTGCAGAAACATCTTTGACAAGAAAATATATGACAACTTCAGCCTTCAAAAACCGGGTCGAAATGTCAGTGGAAAAATCAGATATTTTATTTATTAATCAAGTGAAAATTATGAAAGTGAAATTTAATTATTGTGTCGGAGCAGCTGCTCTGGCCGCATTTGGGATGTTTGGATGTAGTGAAGATGAAAAGCCTACGGTGACCCCGGGAGAGGATGTGCAGGCTAGGTATATAATCGCATCCACCCCGACCACCTCGGAGGGAGTGGCTGATTATCTGCTTACGGCTGAGGATCTTAGCTCTGGTACCATCAGTACTGTGGGTAATGGCATCGAGCAGGATGGGACTTACCGCTATTATGTAACCAATAATAATAAGTTCTTCAGCCTGCTCTATGGACAGGGGAATCCTGGAGCGGTCACCACCTATCAGCTGGATGAAAATGGGGCCTTGCAGAAATTGTCAGATTTCCAGTCTGAGACCGTACAGGTGTTTGCACCGGTGAATGATGATATCCTGATGATGAAAATTCCTCGTAGTGGAGCAGAGGATGCCTCTTGGTATCAGCTGGATACCGATCTGCTGCAGATCAAAGCCAATGGCCTGACGAATATCGTGGATGTCGCTTCCAATGGAGAAAGAGCACATTTTACCTGGCTTACTCAGGTGGGCGAAAAGGTATATGCCCCCTATATGAGCATCAAAGGTTGCTGCAATGATACTTTCGGGACTTCTTACCCTGATAGCGCCTGGGTAGCCGTGTATGACTATCCCTCTATGAATTTGGAAAAAGTGATCAAGGACAATAGAATTAGCTATATCGGCAGGTATTTTACCAATGGACTTGTAGAAGTAGAAAACGGAGATGCCTATGCCTTCTCCTCCGCCGTGGCCACCAGCAATGGGGTCGCTACCTCCACCAGCCCCTCTGCTTTTGTGCGGATAAAAGCAGGCGAGACGGAGTTTGACCAGGATTATTATTTCAATGTGGAGGATGTGGCTGACGGATATCATGTCACCAACCAGACTTATCTTGGCCTAGGCAATTTCGTAGTGTTTATGCACAACGAAAAAGGTGCCTATACCACTGGGAAAAGATTGGGAATACTCAATGTGTATGACGAAACCTTCACCTGGGTGAGCGGTACTCCTGCAGTGGAAGAAATCACCAATGTCACCACCAATAATTACTCCCTTATGGATGGCAAAACGGCCTTCATTGGCTTCACCACCACTGAGGGATCCTATGTCTATCAGGTGGATGCACAGTCTGCCACTGCCAGCCGAGGGCTAAAAGTGGAAGGTGGCACCATCACAGCCATCAGCCGACTCGCTGTCGCCGAATAAGAAAGGTATTGACCAATTGGACTCCCGGGTTCAATTGGTCATTCTTCTTCATTTTTATCCATAAACAAGGCTAAACCACCTTGTGATGGGTAGGCCAAAACTCTCCTATTAAAGTAGACAAGTTCCTCGCCATATCTCTCATTAAGGGAAGATTAGCATTTTAATTAATGCTAAACTTCTAGTCCCAATTCCTCACGCCAAGTCTCTTTTCGGTATGCTTAAGAAAAAGAAAACAGTAAAAAATCGCTCCTTATTTTATAGAATATCAGCTTGGCTGCATCTGTGGCTTGGTTTGGTGTCGGGCATCGTGGTGGTTTTGGTGAGCCTTACTGCTGCAGCCCTTACTTTTGAGGATGAAATACGCTTGCTGTTGGAGCCATATGAAACAGTGCAGGCATCGGAAGGACAGGAGCTATTGCCTCCATCCGTGCTGGCAGAGGCGGTGAAGCAGGAATATGGCTTCCCAAGCGTGTATGGCGTGATGTATAGAGGGGAAGGACGAAGCGCCATGGTACCTTATTACCAAGATCGAAGGAATTACCGCCAGGTGCTGGTCAATCCCTATACTGCGGAGGTGCTGCACCTTCGGAAATTAAATGATGACTTTTTTAGATTTATGCTGATGGGGCATTACCAGCTTTGGCTGCCTCGGCCTATAGGGAAGCCCGTCGTGGCTTATAGTACCTTGATTTTTGTCATCACACTGATCACCGGCTTGGTGCTTTGGTGGCCCAAAAAGTGGACCCGCGCCACCAAAAATGCTAGCTTCAAGGTGAAATGGCCCGCCAGCCCAAAGCGTCTCAATTATGATCTACATAATGTAATCGGCTTTTACTCCCTTTTGATCGCCCTCGTGCTGGGCCTGACGGGGATGGTCTATGGCATGGACTGGTTCCGCAGCTCTGTATATTGGGTCGGCTCGGCAGGGGAGAAGGAGGTATTTGATCGGTTTAGTTCAGATACCACTTTGATGGCCAAGGAGGGTGTTTTGGAGGAAGATATTTTATTTAGCAAGCTAGTTACATCAGGTCTTGATGTGGAAGAGAACCGATTTAGTATGTTTTATCCGCGTGGCGAGGCCGGCGTCTGGAACTTACAGGTCAATCCAAGTCTGATAAGTACTTTTAGAAAAATCGATTATCATTACGAACAGCATAGTTTAAAACTATTGAAAGCAGGGCTGCCTTATAATGAGGCCAATGGAGGGGAGCAACTGATGCGCTTAAACTATGATCTGCACTTAGGCCTTATCGGGGGGATCTGGACCAAGATTATCGCTTTTCTAGTCTGCATTATTTCTGGCAGTTTACCGATTACGGGCTTTATCATCTGGTGGGGTAAGAAAAAGAAAGGAAAACCCCGTAAAAATAACCAAGGCCGAGCCAAAACTATCCCTCGGTCGAAAGTCCAAAAACCCAAAACAATGATTATTATGGAATAAGGGAGACTCAGCCTCCCTCTTATTTTTAGGTTCATCTATTATTATTTATAGATCCCTATTATCGTATAGTTTATTGATTATCAATTTGTTATAGGTGGATTGCTGTTTTTATGAATGCTGATTTTTAAAAAAAGTATACTCTTTTCTAAACATTCAGTTAGTTATTCCCGTTAGCTTAATCAATGGCACGTAAAAAAGAGTACCTGGAAGAGGAAGTAATTGAAAAAGCGATGGCCTTATTTTGGAAGAATGGCTATGAAACCACTTCCATGCAGCGTTTGGAGAAAGAAATGGGGATTAATAAATTCTCTATTTATTCCAGTTTTGGGAGTAAGAATGGGGTATTCGTTGAATGTCTTAATTGCTATAAGCAGAAACTGAATGTCCTCCTTGAGAAGCTGCTGGTATCTGATAAAGGGATCGAAGGAATCAAGGAATATTTCTATGATTTTCTGGAGTTTTCCAGAGATGAAAATAGCCCTAAGGGTTGTTTGATTACCAATACAGCCAATGAATTGGGCGATAATGCCGAGCCCGAAATCAAAGCCGTGCTGCTTAAGTTCATGAATGAGGTGCGTGCGGTATTTGCCGAAGCTTTAAGTAAAGAAGGTCTAAGTCCTGATGATATTGAGTCGAAAGCGGACTATTATATTATCTCTATGTTTGGCCTTGCTTCATCCTCAAAGATCTTCACTAAGGATCAAATCAGTACCTATATAGAATCTATATTTAATAAGGGCTAACCTTATTTTTATTCAATAACTAACTAATCGTTTAGAAATAAAATTTTCATTATATAAAACCAAATACTATTATGAGCACTACCGAAAAGAAAGACCAACTGACAGTACACACGATCGATTCAGCACCGGAAAAGAGCAAGCCTTTATTGCAGAAATCTAAGGATGCTTATGGCTATGTGCCCAACCTCCATGGGGTATTGGCGGGGTCTCCACAACTTTTAGAGGCCTATCAGAGGCTACATGAGTTATTTTCCAATTCTAGCTTCGACGCTGATGAGCTTACCGTGGTATGGCAGACCATCAATGTGGAGCACGAATGCCATTATTGTGTGCCTGCTCACACCGCCATTGCTCACTCCATGAAGGTGGATCAAGAGATCATCGATGCTCTTAGAAATAAAACTGAGCTGCCCACCGAGAAGCTTCAGGTTCTTCACGAAACCACTTTGGCAATCGTAAAGGATAGAGGCTTCATCTCTGAAGAGGTAAGTCAAAAGTTCTTTGATGCGGGCTATAATCAGACCAACTTACTGGATATCATCCTTGGCTTGTCCCAAAAGGTGATCAGTAACTATACCAATCATATCGCTGAAACTCCTTCGGATAAGGCATTTGAAAAATATGCATGGAAGAAGTAATCTTTTTCAATGGCACTGATCCCAGCGATCAGTGCCATTTTAATTTTAATTGGTTTAGGACAAAATCAATTATCCTAAGGCCCTAAATAGTATATTATATAACTTCCTAATGCTGATTTCAGGGGTATAGAAGTTGTGGTACCTATTAAGAGGTGGTGTGAGGTAAGGAAATTGCCTATTTAAAGGCGATTTCCATTTGAATGGGGTTATCTTGGCAGGTCCATCCGGACGCATTTTCCACCACCAAATTACTTTGTAAGCATGATCTTTGGGGATTCCACCCATTGTAGACTAGGCTCAGGAGAATCCCATGACAAGGCTAATCGCTAGACTTTATATGACGAGAGACAGCAAATTTTAGGCAATTCAACGAATTATGAAAAATACTGAAGAACAACGACGTTCGTTTATCAAGAAATTAGGGATCCTCGGATCCTCTGGACTTATAATCCCAAATCTTATGATGGCAAATACCACAAATAGCGCTAAGAATCCACTCATTATCGGCCGCCCAAAGGTCTTGTTTTTTGATGTCAATGAAACCTTATTGGACCTTACGGCGATGAAAGAAACCGTGAGTGAGGCCTTGGAAGGACGATCTGAATTACTATCACTGTGGTTTACGACTATGCTGCAATATTCTCTGGTGGTCTCTGCTTCGGGTCAGTATGAGCACTTTGGCCATATTGGTGCCGCAGCCTTGCAGATGGTGGCTGCCAATCATGATATCGATATCTCCGAGGAGGAGGCACGTAAGGTGATCTCCAAAGCCCTGCAATCCTTGCCCGCTCATCCAGAGGTGAAAGAAGCCTTGGAAATGCTTCGTGCAGATGGGTATAAGTTGGTTTCTTTTACCAACTCCTCCAATGCAGGGGTGAAAAATCAATTTGAATACGCCGGCTTGCTGGAGTATTTTGACGAAAGACTGAGCGTGGAGGATGTAGGGAAATTTAAGCCTTTTTCCGAAACCTACCAATGGGCATCGAAAAAGCTAGGTATAGCCCCAGCTGAATCCATGCTGGTCGCTGCTCATGGCTGGGATGTCGCCGGGGCGCAGTGGGCCGGATGGAGAGCTGCCTTTATCGCTAGACCAGGAAAACAGCTCTTTCCTCTCGCTCCAACACCGGAAATCGTAGAGACTGATCTGCTAAAAATAGCCAGGAAGCTGGTCAAACTTTAATCCATATAGGCAGCATAAAGGAATGAAGGCCTGAATTCTATATTGATTATATGGCGGTGACTTCTCACTTTCAACTGATAGATTTCAGTAGAACCATCCTTTTAGAGGATACCCATTAGCATGAGGGTTTTGGCGAATAGCCATTTGATTTCTATTCAGACCAATTCATGGCCTTGATTTCCGAATGGCTCCCAGACTTTAGCAAAAAAAGAAGGCATAGCTCTTTATGAAAAGTGCTATGCCTTTTTGATTTTTACCCTGTGATAAGCCCTTTCTTTTGTTGTATAGATTTCATATTCCCCGCTATTAATAGAGTCCTTATTAGGCTTTAAACTCAAAAATGAAGCAGAGGGAAGTACAATTGATCACTGCCACCGAGCTTTCGGGGAAGAACAAAAAGGCCGGATTGGATGGAGATTTATATTCGGCAAATGCTGAGGAGGTACCCTTATGCTGCTCGGTTTTTATGATCAGTTTGAGTTCTTAGACCTACTATTGGAGCAGTATTCTAATAGATAGAGTAAGGGTAAAATACTGGTTCAAAACCCCGGTTTTTGGCTGGGAATACTTATTTTTAATTTTTAATGAACCTATTAATAGTATTATGATGAAGCGTTTTCTTTTAAGCAGTATAATTTTGCTCATGCTAATGAGCTTCAGCCAATCTGAAAAGCCAAAAATACTCATCATTGGGGACTCTATTTCCATAGGTTATACCCCCTTTGTGGCGGATTATTTTCAGGGAAAGGCTCAGGTCACCCATAATGCTGGCAATGCTAAATTTACCGCCAATGGCCTGGCTCATATTGAGGAGTGGCTGGGAGCTGAGGAATTTGATATCATCCAGTTCAACTGGGGCTTATGGGACCTGTGCTATAGGGATGCTCAGATGGATAGAGACAAGGTCAATGGGACGCTGACGGCCTCCCTGGAGGAGTATGAGCGTAATTTGAGGGCTTTGGTGTCCATCCTTAAGGAAAGGTCCGATGCCAAACTGATTTTTGTCACCACCAGCTATGTACCCAAAGAGGAGCCTGGCAGGTTTGATAAGGATGCCCAGCGGTATAATAAAGTGGCGAAGCGGATCATGCGGGAAAATGATATTGAGGTCAATGATATTTATTCATGGACCAAAAAGATCCACAAAACCGCTGGAAACGGCCCTGATGATGTTCATTATTCCAAGGAGGGATATGAGCAGATTAGCCAAAAAATCACTTCACAACTTCAGAAGGCTTTGGCAGAGCGGATGAAATAAGGGTTCATCCGCAATCACCAGGCATCTTTTGAAGTCATGAAGGAGGAAGCTGATTAATGAGAGGGGTAAGTGACGATGGACTTATTGTTTTGGAAAAGGCCATTGTCCAGATCTCCTTCGCATTCTTCGATTAGGGGTTTTTTGAGTTCCTCTGCTTTTTCTGGATTCATAGCGATGATATTATTTTCTTCCCGATAGTCGTCAGGTAAATAATAGAGCTGATAAAGGTCTTTTTTGGAGAAATAGCGGATTTTCCACCCTTCATTAGTGACCAAAGCAGGTCCCATAAAGGAGGAATAGACGATATAATCATGTTCTTCCACTTTCTTGCCCAGCAATTCAGGCAGGTAAGAAAGGCCATCCTTATTGGGCGGAAGGGCAGATCCCACGAGGTCTGCCATAGTTGCCATGAAATCATAATTGGTTACCAAGGCCTCAGAGCTGGCGCCAGCCTTGATTTTGCCTGGCCATCGGGCGATCAGCGGTACGCGCACTCCACCTTCCCAGTTGCTACGTTTTACTCCGGCCATGCCGTCATTGCCATCGAAGACATCTCCGGCCAGTTCGCTATAATATTTGGTATTGACATCATCAAAAAACTTCCCCGTTTGCATATTCCTCACCGGTTTGAGGATACGTCCTTCCTGGGAATAATAGATTTCGTGCCCATTATCAGAGGTGAAAATCACCATGGTATTGTCATCAATCCCCAGGGCTTTCAGCTCGGCCATAATGATACCCACATGGTCATCCAGCATCTTTACCATGGAGGCATATTCTTTTTCGATTGGAGTGAGACGATCATCATGCAGGTATTCCTCGGCCACTTCCGGGATGGATACTGGGCCGTGAGGAAGTTGGGTAGGGTGATAAAGGAAAAAAGGTTGATCTTTATTGTCCCGTATGAAGTCCAGTATTTTTTCTAAAAACAGGTTTTGCGAATACTGCGCTTTTCCTTCCATATTCCAGCGCTCTGCATAGGCTTCTGGCGTCTCATGTTCTATGCTTTTGCCACAGTTTACGAGGGTATTTCCCTCGATTTCTATAAGATGACCATCTTCAAATAAAAATGGAGGATAAAATCCATGACACCGCTCATGATCTAAATAGCCATAATAATAGTCCCATCCGTGACGCTTCATTTCCTGGTCCGTAGTCGCAAATCCCCATTCCAATTTGCCGATTTCTCCCGTGGTATATCCTGCTTCCCGGAGCACCTGAGGAAGGAAAACCTCTTCCTCTGGAATACTCCCAATCTGCTCGTTTACCATGGTTTCGATAGCGTCCTGGGTCATTTCGCCGGTAGAAATCTTTTTGTAAATCCCCCCTTGGGTGATTCTCCAGCGATCTCCATGCGCATCATGGTAGCCAGTGATCAGGCTGGCTCGTGCTGGCGCACAAAGCATACTCCCATAAGCATTCTCAAATCGCATTCCCTCCTGAGCCAGCTGGTCGATATGTGGGGTTTTGATGATCCCCTGGCCCTCTCCGGAAAGCAATCCCCGGCCTAGATCATCCGCATAGATAAGGATAATATTTGGGCGATTCGAATCCCTATTGGTCTGTCCCCATGAGGAGAAACAATGCATTAATAATAGGCCCAAAAGGGGCATTCTGATATAGTGTTTTAAGGTCATTTTATGGAGGTAAATATTGTTTTTATTCAAAATATAAGGGTAAATGTCTTCGGCGAGGTGGAGGCATTGGCTTCTAAATGCCCCTCATATTACCACAATAAACTAATAAAGCCCCAACGAACTCTTTATAATCCCAAAATCGTAGCCTAGGCCTGCTGCCCATTAGGATTTTGATGGGAATGATTTTAAGAACTTTGGTTTCCACTTATAAAGGTCTTGTGACGCCTAAATCCAAAATTAGGGAATTTTGGAGATGGATTCCTGATTTATGCGGGGAATGTTATTACTGGTCAATTTTCAATTTCCCCGTCCTTATCCTTATATAAATAAACGATTTACCTGCTTGCTTTAGCCATATTTCATCAAGCTCCTCAGTAATTTCTTCTAATTTTTCTAATTGCAACATTGTTTCATAAATGCTAATTTCTATATTTGCAACACTGTTGCATATAATGAGTTTTGTTTATGAATTTTGTTTTAGGCTTTTTATCATTTTTCTGGATATCTACTGGCTCAGCGGAGGCTAAGGAGCTGGCTAGGTCAAGTCTGGACATGCCAGTCAAAACCGCCCCAAGGGATACTTCGGTGCTTGAACTGCCTAGCGGGTTAGTAGAGCTGGAGGAGGTGACGGTTGAGGGTTTAGGCGCTCAGCGCAGGAGAGAAGAGGTGTCTATTATTTCATTTATTTCAGAGGATTTTATAAGGAGAAATAGGTCAGGCAGTCTGATGAAGTCCCTGGAGCGAATTCCGGGGATCAGCAGCATAGGCGTGGGCTCCGGGGCCTCCAAGCCACAGATAAGAGGGCTGGGGTTCAATAGGGTGATGGTGGTGGAGCATGGCCTGAAGCATGAGGGGCAGCAGTGGGGCGCAGATCATGGCTTAGAGGTGGATCAGTACGGAATTGGCGAGGTTATTTTGATTAAGGGACCTGCATCGGTGCGCTATGGCTCGGATGCCATTGGAGGGGTGCTGGATATCCAGGCATCCAACTATCCGGAAAGAAATACCGCTGGTGGTGAGCTGTCCATGGGAACTCAGTCGAATATGAATTGGGCCGGCGGGTCTGGCCACATCTATTATACCTCGGACCATTGGTGGCTGGAGGCAAGGCTGACGGCAGCCACTTATGGTGACTTTAGGGTGCCCGCGGACACTGTACATGTATATAATTATCCTGTGGCTTTGGATCAAAATAGGGTGAGGAATACCGCCGGAACTGAGCAGAATTGGGCTTTCAACTGGGGTTATAAAACATCCAGACTACGCAATGTCCTTAGCCTATCCCGGGTAAGTACCAGAGCTGGATTCTTTGCCAATGCCCATGGGCTCGAGCCTCGGGCGGTGAATACTGAGCTGCATGATCAGTCTTCCACAGATATTCTGCTGCCGATGCAGGAGGTAAGTCACCTGAAAGTGGCGGATCAGCTAAGGTTTACCTTTGATAAAGCTCTATTGGAACTGGATATGGGATGGCAAATCAACGATCGCAGCGAATGGGGCCAATATGTCAATCATGGTTTTATGCCAGCCAATTATCCTTCAGATCGTAGCGATCCAGCGGATTTGGAGCGGGCTTTTGATAAGTCAACGGGCATCCTCAATGCGCGGTCAGATTGGTTCCTGAATCGCCATCAGCTGCAAGTGGGTCTTGGCGCGGAATATCAGAGAAATAAAATTGGAGGTTGGGGGTTTTTGATTCCTGCTCATGAAAAACGAGCTATTGGACTGTATGCGCTGGACAAATGGCGGTGGACGGAGCAGTGGCTGATCGAGGTCGCCGCCAGATTTGATTATCATAAAATTAATATTGAGGCTTATCAAGATTGGTTTCCTTCAAGCACCTCGGCTTCACCTACCCCTGGAGATTATCTCTATCGGGCGAATGAGTTGGAGCGGCAGTTTAGCAGTATAGTGGGATCGATTGGCTTGACTTATACGCCCGGAACATGGACTTATAAGGGCAGTTTTGGTACAGCCTATCGGGTTCCTCTTGCCCAGGAGTTGGGAGCAAATGGCGTCAATTATCATTATTATAGATTCGAAAGAGGTAATGCGAATTTGGATCCTGAGCGCTCTTTTCAGCTGGACCTGGAGGCGAATTATCAGACGGAGAAACTGACCTTTGATTTCAGCCCCTACCTCAATTATTTCACCAATTATATCTACCTCAACCCCAGTGCTGCCTACGATTATTTGTACGGTGCTGGAAATCAGGTTTTTAATTATCAGCAAGCGCAGGTGATTCGGTATGGGGCAGAATTTCATGTGGACTTCCGGCTGTTACCCCAATTACATCTGGACCTTGGAGGGGAGGTTTTGTATAGCCAGCAGGTCAGTGGGTCAAAGAAGGGGTATTCACTGCCATTTTCTCCTCCCGCCTCCATGATCGCTGGGATAGAAAAGTCGTTTAGGTCCACCGCTTGGCTTACAGCCCCTTTTATAGGAATCGATTATCGCCTTACCGCGAGGCAAAATCGGATTGTCCCACCAGAAAAAACTAGCCCGGCTTACCAGCTGCTAAGCATCAAAGGAGGGGGAGATCTGATCTTCTGGGGCCAGCAAATGACCCTGAACTTCCAAGTGCAAAATGTATTAAACACAGGCTATATGAATCATACTAGTTTCTATCGACTGATAGACCTGCCTGAGCAAGGTCGAAACCTCGTTTTTTCCCTTTTGATTCCCTTTCAACTTTAAATAATTTAATAATGTATCGCATGAAAAATCGCTTTGTACCCCTGAACAAAAACGTTTATTGGCTTCCTCTTTTTATAGGTATCGGACTAGGTGCTGTTTTTTCCTGTAGCCAGGAGGAAGATATGGAGCCACGGCCCGCCTCCTTCAGTGAGCTGGAGATAGGATCAGGGGATAATAGGACGCTGACCATCGGGCAGGATTTCCATCTCAATGTCCAGGTTCTCGCCGAAAACCTGATCGAATCCGTGGGGGTACGCATCGAGCAGCAAGCCGATAAGCTTTATGACGCTCCCTGGAATTTTGAGATCCAGTGGGAGGAGTTTGAAGGCCTCAAAAACACCACTGTCCATAAGCATTTTATGATTCCTGCAGCTGCGGTGGAGGGAGAATATCTCTTTACCCTCTATATAAAGGACCAAAATGGATCCCTGATGGAAGAGTCCTATCTCGTCCAGGTGCGGGCAGCAGAAAACCCGTCCTCCGATTAGCGCTAAACTTTCAGTGAGAATTCTACCCCCCTCAATAAGGTCTGGAAGAGGAGGATAAAGAAAGCCATTTTTTCTTTGTTGACCTGATTATTAAAACAATAAAACAATTGCTAAACAAAAGAGGATGAGAATAAAACAATCGGCAATTCTGCTAATAATGATAGTATTTGGCCTAGGATCCTGTACGGAAAATGACGCTGTGGATACTCAATATCCAGAGATATCGATGGATTTTGCAGAGGCTTTCCCCAGCCAATGCGCTCTAGTGAAGCGGGGCGAGGACTTTATATTCAGGGCCCGGTTTTCTGATAATTTCCAACTCGGTTCCTTCAGCTTGGATATTCATCACAATTTTGACCATCATACGCATAGCACAGAGGTGAATGACTGCGATATGATGCCTACCAAAACTCCTGTGAATCCCTTTTTGCTAATCGAAAGCCATGCCATTCCCGCAGGGAAAACTACCTATGAGGCGGAGCTCAGTATTTCCGTGCCCGAAGATATTGATCCGGGAGATTATCATTTCCTAGTCAAGTTGACAGATCATGAAGGCTGGCAAAGCCTGAAAGGGATCAGTTTACAGATTCAATAAAATAGTACTGAAGGTCTTATAGATTCATCGGTTTTCAGGTGTCTGCACTTATGAGTAAGACTTACCTAATCCTAGGGATATTCCCTAGGAAGGGGGAATTATTGCCAAAAAAATAATATGCAACATTGTTGCGAATAATAGTATTAATTACATAACCAATTAAAATTCAAACTATAACAAAAATGAAAAGAATGAGAAAAGTTATTATTGCCAGTTTAGCATTTGCAGTTTTAGGGTTTTCGTGTACAGATGAGGATAGCCCGGTGATTCCTGAGGAAGGGATAGAGAAAGCGAGTCTGATATTTACGGAGATATCTGGTGGAGAGGGATTAGGCGCACATGGAGATCACTTTCACGGGATTGATGATGCGGTGGAGGGCGAGTCGCAGGTGATAGAATTTGATGCTTTGGGAAATGCCAGTTCTGGCGGTCATCTCCATTTGGATCCGGATGGGATCTATAAAGTGGCCTTAGAAGCCTGGGATTATGCTGGGAATCGGGTAGAGGGCGATTTTGTCCAGAACAAAGAGACGGCCGATCAGTATAAGGCCTTCCTGGTGGGTGGAAATATACTATTAAATGCGGACACAGAGGATGAGTCCGGAGCGATATTCCAAGCCCGTGAAAAGGAGTATGGTGAGGGTACGCTGGTGGATGGAAAGTATGAAACGACGGGAGTGCTGACGTATTTTACCCTAGGTCATTCCAATTCAGCCCAGACTCATGCGGTAACCTTTATTATGAGAAAATTCACCGATCCTGCCACAAAGTCAACTGTGGAGCGCTCCGACTGGAACAGGTCTGATTATGCAGAAGCCTTTGCAGGCTCAGATATCCTGAAGTTGAACTTTGAGATTCATGCCTCAGAGGAGGACCATGAGCATTAAGCGAGATAGGGGAAAGGGGATTGAAAGCTTTTCATCCTTTAACTTTAAAAATTAAAGGATGAATTGGGTTTCTGGTATCCACCTTTTAGAGAGGAAGTGATTAATTAAGGGTCCCTTCTGATTTCTGATCAGAAGGGACCTTATCTTTTTTACTTATTTTATTACTATTAGTCTAGGGATAGAGTCCTAAATTTAAAATTATTTAGTTGAATTAGATATGTTTTTTATATTAGATTGGACTCGTGTTATATTCCTTTTATAGGTGTGAAAGCTAAGTATATCCTCATCTCAGGAGATACTCTTGAATAATAAATTGCTTTTTTTTAGTAGGTGATGTTTACTTGCCGCCATTGACTTTTCTCTCAAAATAGTAGTTCAATAATTCCCTGTATTGCTAAGGGGATTATAGCGGGATTATACTATAATGTATTGGTTTTTAGGGTATAGTGTCAATTAGGGTGATTATTGGATGCTAAGGTTCTTTGAGATTTACTTCATTTGAAATTGGAATTTTGGAAAAGTTAGTAGGGAAGAGTGAGGTGAAAGTAATGAAAATTTATTGGATCAATCAAGGAGTGTGGGAGGTTTATCAATTTTTGTTAGGTTGGAGGATAAATAAAATTTTCTGTATTTTTAAATTAAAAAACATATTTAATTGAAATTATGGTGCTGGATAGAAAGATAGTGTTATATTAAGGCTCGTAATTGTTTAGGTATTTGACAACATCTAATAAGTGTTGTTTTTTATTCTACAATTGATAAAACGTTTTACTAAATTTTATTTAAGCCCAAAATGATATGAAGCAATTAATTATCAAAAAGGCGAGAGCGCTGGTCCTATTGGGGATTTTAATTTTGCTCTCGATCGATTTTCAAGCGGTGGTAGCCTTAGAGATGCCGCAGGATGTGCAGAATACTGCACCTAGGGAGAGGGTGGAAGGAGTCGTATTTAGCAGCACGGATCAGCTTCCGCTACCTGGGGTGACGGTGATGGTCAAGGGGACTGCGAATGTGACAGTGACGGATATGGAGGGAAAATATGCCATAGAGGTGAGTCAGCAGGATGCAGTTTTAGTATTTTCCTTCGTGGGATTTGTCAGTCAGGAGCTCCTTGTCTCCGATCCCAAGGTCGGTCGGATAAATCTAGAGGAGGATATTGCTGACTTGGATGAGATGGTCGTGGTGGGGTATAGGTCTCAGAAGGGGGCCACCATTTCAGGAGCTGTTGCACCAGTAAATATTGAGAATCTGGAGAACAGAAGGGTGCCCAATGTCACTCAGGCCCTTCAGGGACAGGTGGCAGGTGTACAGATTACTCAAAGCACGGGAGCACCTGGAGATGAAGTAGAAATCCGTATTCGGGGCAATGGAACCATCGGAAACAATAACCCTCTTTACGTGATTGACGGAGTTCCGAGTCGGGATATTAATTTCCTGAACCCCTCAGATATAGCTTCCATGACGGTGCTTAAAGATGCTGCTGCGGCTTCGATATATGGATCGAGGGCTTCAGGTGGGGTGGTAGTGATCACCACCAAAAGTGGCACGGAAGGGAATCACTTCAAGGTAAATTATTACAGTGGCATACAGAAAGTAACCAATTTGCCCACCTTGCTAAATGCAGGTCAGTATATGCAGACCGTGGAGAAGGCTTGGGATAATGCTGGATATGGCGGCGTCAATCCTTACACCGCGGACCTGGGAAGAAGTGATTTTGGAGATGTCAACTACCTTGATGAGTTATTTGAATTAGGCCGAACCAATAATGTGGATTTTTCTGCTTCAGGAAGTAATGATAAAACATCTTATTTGATCTCAGCAGGGTATTTTAAGCAAAATGGAATAGTGGTCTTTGATAATGACCTATATAATAGGATCAATCTTCGATCAAATGTGAAGTCAAAATTGACCGACAGGCTTACTGTGGGGATGAATTTGCAAATAAGTTATGTCCAGCAGGATAAGATATCCTCCAGCGGTGACTCTCCGGGGATCATCCGGCATGCTTTCTTGAGGCCGCCGATTATACCTGTTTACAAAAGTGCGGAGGACCCCACTTATAGTCCGGAAAATCCATTTACTGATCTGCCATTCTATAGAAATCCCTCGACTTACGAAAGTTCAAAGTATGAGTTGAGTCAGAATCCTATAGCCTTGGCTTATTTTACCGATGATGTACGGTCAACATTTAAAACCTTTGGAAATATATTTGGAGAATATTCCTTTTTGAAGGACAAGTCACTGAACTTCAGGACCAATCTAGGGGCTGATGTCAACTTTTTTCATAATAAGGTATTTGGTGTCAACTATGGTGATGATGATGGAGGAGGAAATGAATTTGATAAGGGGCTAGGTAGGCAAAATCGCCCAAATGGACTGGATGAAAGCCGAGGGCAGGAAATTACGATTACCTGGAATAATAGCCTGACTTACGATAAAACCTTTGGTAAGAATTACATTACCGCTTTGGTGGGAAGTGAATTTATAAGTAATAAGGCAGAAAACCTTGGGGCTTCCAGAAGACGTTATGATTTTGTTGACCCAAACTTCCGATACATCGATTTTGGAAATACTGAGCGGGACTTATGGAATGGTGGTTTTGCCTCCGAGTGGGCCTTGTTTTCTTATTTTGGCTCGGGAACTTACGTCTATAATGACCGATATATGGTCACCACGAATTTCCGGGCGGATGCTTCCTCCCGATTTGCTTCCAATAATAAATGGGGATATTTCCCTTCTTTCTCAGCAGGCTGGATGATATCGGAAGAGGATTTTTTACGGAATAGCAGCTGGCTATCCGAGCTAAAGCTGCGCGGAAGCTGGGGCAAGCTTGGAAACCAAGAGATTCCAAATTATGCCTATTTGACTTTATTCAAAAGGGAGCAAGACAGGTATCTGATCAGTCGGTATGGCAATGCAGACCTGAAATGGGAAACCACTGCGCAGACGGATATAGGGTTTGATTTGGGCTTGTACCAAAACAAAGTTTACGCAAGCTTTGATTATTTTAAAAAGACCACCTCAGATATCCTATTACCCATTAATCTGCCTAACCTGGTTGGAGAAGTGGCTCCCACTTTTATCAATGCGGGAGAAGTAACTAATAGTGGGCTGGAGCTTGCACTTTCGTATCGGAATAGGGATAATATCTTCAAATATTCCATTACTGGCAATATTGCGAGCCTCAAAAACGAAGTAACAGGCCTGCACCCCAACCTGCCTTATCTGGATGGTAATGTGACCAGAACCCAACGTGGCCATTCCTTGAATGCCTATTATGGTTTTGTGCAAGAGGGCATCTACCAAAATGAGGAGGAGGTAAGCCAACACCTATTTGGCACTCCAAATCCTGCACAGCAAGCTGGGGATATAAAATTTAAAGACCTGGACCAAAATGGGCTTATCAATGATAATGACCGCGATTTTATAGGAAACCCAAACCCTAAAATCAGTTACGGCACCACGGTAAATATGAATTATAAAGCCTTTGATTTCAGTATTTTATTTCAGGGAGTGGCTGGTGTGGATCGATATAATGACCTCAAAAAAATCATCGATTATGACACCCGACCATTTAATTTCTCCGACAGGGTACTCAGCAGTTGGGATGGAGAAGGGAGTTCGAATACCATTCCCAGGGTAAGTTTTAGTGATAATGGAAGTAGTAATATCTCTGATATTTTCGTGGAAAATGCCTCTTATCTAAGACTCAAGAATATTGAGTTGGGCTATACAATAAGCAAAGAAAAGCTATCAGACATTGCGGGCATGCGATTTTACATTTCTGGCCAAAACCTGCTCACTTTTACTAAATACAGTGGTCTGGACCCTGAATCTACCGATCTAATCGATAGGGGAACTTATCCTCAGTCACTAACCATCCTATTGGGGGTGAATGTTAATTTCTAATTCTAGCTATCATGAAAAACGTCATAAAAATACTCGTCCTATCTTCTCTCAGTTTTGGAGCTTGCGACTCCTTCCTGGATAAAGAACCCATAGGACTCATCACGCAAGATCAGATCAATACGGAGCCGACGGAATCTTCGGTGACCTCTTCGGTAAATTCTTCTTATCAAGTCCTCTCCAATACCTTAAATATAATTGGGGAGTGGAATTGGCTAGGAGGAACCGTATTGAGGGTTGATTTTATCATTTACGATATTGCTTCCGGGGATATGGAGAAGAAATGGAATCCTGACGGAGATCAGGCATGGATGGATCAAGTTGCCTCCTTTAATTTCACTTCATTGAATGGGGCTTTTAATGGGACTTGGACCTACGATTATGAGGGGATCGCCAGATGTAATCAGGCCATTGCGCTGCTGGAGCAGGAAAATCTAGCTGCACAGACGGGGATGAGCCCTTCCCTTCAGGATAGATTATTGGGAGAGGTATATTTCTTAAGAGCCTACTATTACTTTGAGCTTACCAATAATTTCGGGGATGTCCCCTTATTGACTAAGCCTTTAGAGAATTTTGAGCAGGCTTATGAGGTGGCCGGAAGGGTGTCAAAAAGTTTGGTAGTGGAACAAATAAAGGCTGATTTAGAAAGTGCAGCGGTCTTATTACCCACAGCGAAATATTCCAGTGAAGCTGAGCCATGGAGAGTTTCATTAGGAGCGGTGAAAGCACTGCAGGCTAAAATAGCCCTGTTTGAGGAGGACTGGACTAAGGTGCTTCAGTATATAGCGGAGATAGAAAGCTTGGGATTCTATGCACTGAACCCTCATTATTTTGATGCATTTGAGGTAAGTAAAGAATATAAGGAACAGGAAGTAATATTTGCTTATAACCATGAACAGGGATTAAACCCGAATAAAGGAAATGGGCTGGGAGCGCTGATGGGCTGGGGGTTTGTGGCACCTTCGGAGGATTTTTTGGCAGCTTTTGAGCAAGGAGATCCGCGCAGTGGCTATACCGTAAATCCAGAAAGACAATTGATCCATAAGCTGCTGGGCTCCACCGATGGGGAGTATAAAGGGAATGATGATTCTCCAGGAAATAAAATTTACATCCGCTATGCTGACGTGCTATTATGGAAAGCCGAGGCTTATTTGCAGCAAGGAGACATAAATCAAGGCCTTCTGCTGATAGATCAGGTCAGAGCCAGAGCTCGCAATACACCTGCTTTAAGTGGTTTACCAAATACAGGAGCTATTTTGCCTCCCTTATCCAATAAGGGCCTTAGCATGGAAGAGGCTATAGCGGCATTGAGGCAAGAAAGAAGAGTGGAGCTAGGTTTTGAGTCGCAGCGTTTCAACGATCTTAAGCGCTGGGGGATTGCCAAATCCAGTCTCACTGCCTTGGGCAAAAATTTCCAGGATTATCATATGCTCTACCCTGTACCTCAGGGGGAAATCGATAAGTCGGGCGGCAGGATTGGCCAAAATCCCGGATATTAGAAAGGAATAGAATGGCATTTTGGAAGTGGGGTAAGTTGCCGTTTTTTGAAACCAAATCAATCAAATAAAATATGAAGATGAAAATAAAATATATAGGGAGGCTATTCCTACTTCTAGGTATGGGGATGGGCTCAGCCGTCATGGCTCAGGAGAAAAGCTGGATGCTTGGGCCTTTTTTGCGAGGAGATGATCCTCAGCCAATCATCAGCCCCACCAGCGAAACGGTTTTTGAGGACCCAATGTCTGGCGAAAGCGTGCACTGGGAGTCCATGGCGACCTTTAACCCAGCAGCTATCGTAAAAGACGGGAAGATCCATGTGCTATATCGTGCCGAAGAGAAGCTTGGAGAAAACGAAATTGGGGGACATACCTCAAGAATAGGTCTTGCTACTAGCGAGGATGGAAGGGAATTTATAAGGAATAAAGTACCGATATTCTATCCAGCAGAGGATAATCAGAAGGAATTTGAATGGACAGGAGGCACTGAAGATCCGCGCATAATAGAAACTCCGGAGGGAACTTACGTATTGACCTATACCCAATGGAACAGAGAGTATCCACGGCTAGCGGTGGCCACCTCCTCGGATCTGCTGCATTGGGAGAAACATGGGCCTATCTTCAAACAATGGAAAGACGGAAAATACCATAATCAAGAGACCAAGTCGGGCGCTATCGTCACGGAGCTTCAGGATGGAGAATTGGTGGCAGCGATGATAAATGGGAAGTATTGGATGTATTATGGCGTTCCCCATATTTGGCTGGCTTCCTCAGAGGACCTGATTCACTGGGAGCCAGTAGAGACCTATGAGGGGAATTTGGCTCCGGTGCTGAGCCCACGACCTGGGTATTTCGATTCCTGGTTGGTCGAAGCTGGACCGCCCCCTGTACGCACCGCTGATGGGATCGTGGTAATCTATAATGCTGGCAACTCCGCAAATATAGGGGTAAGTGATCTGGGAAATAGGGTATATACCGGTGGTCAGGCACTATTTGATTCCAAAGAACCGTGGAAGTTATTGGACAGGTCTGATGAGCCGTTTATCCAACCCGAGCTGCCTTTTGAGAAATCCGGACAATATAAAGATGGTACTACCTTCCTGGAAGGCCTTGTTTACTTTAAAGAGCAATGGTTTTTGTATTATGGCACTGCCGATAGTATGGTGGGGGTGGTCGTTGGGGAAGGAGAAAATTAGACTGTATCGGTTCTTCTCTCATTAGATTAAATAAGGGGAGTATAGGCGTTTGTAGGGTTTTTTTGTCAAGAGAATTTAGCCCCCAGACACTTACCTATTATATCTTCCTTAGTTAATTTCCAGCAATACACAGAGGAACTTGCTCGGTGGGATTGGAAAAAAAACTGCTGATCTTCCTTTTCCATACCTCTGTGTGTTGCCTTTCATTCTGCGTGGATCAACTCACTGGTTTTTATTGAGAATTTAATAAAGGACAAACTTGTCCTTTATTAAATTCTCTCTTATATTTGAGCATAAAGAGAGCGGTAAAGAGGGGAGACTTATAAACATAAACTATAGGAGCATGGAAGTAGCAGCAATTAATGAAGCGATCACCTATGGCGACAGTCGCCCAGTGCTAAAAGTAATGTTGGATACGCCTGCGGTGAAGGAAATTCGGATAAGTTTCCGGGAAGGGCAGGAGATGAAGGAGCATAAAGCGGGGTTTCCTATTGTGGTCTGTGTGATGAGGGGAGCTATCGATTTTGGACTTGGGGAGGAGCTGCTTCACCTAAAGACTGGAATGATGGTCGCTTTGGAAGCGGATGTTTTGCATCATCTGACTGCTCGAGAGGACAGTATAGTAAGGCTTTCCTTAATTAAAATTGACAAGAATAAATAGTTTAAAAAAGAAGACGTTAAATGGGTTTTTTCTCCAAAACATGCGAATACGCCATGAGGGCGGTTATTTATATTGCCGTAAGGTCTCAGGAAGGCCAGCGAACAGGCATCAGGGAAATTGCTGAAAACATCAATTCTCCAGAGCATTTTTTGGCTAAAATACTACAGAAACTCAGCCAGCAGGGGCTCGTGCTGTCCATAAAAGGCCCCCATGGAGGGTTTTATATCGATGCGCCAGGACTCCAGCGCCCCATGGCAGATATTATCACTGCACTCGAAGGCAATGAGCTATTTACCGGATGTGGTATGGGTTTGAGCTATTGCTCAGAGAATAATCCCTGTCCACTCCATGAGGATTTTAAAATAGTCCGTAATCAAATAACCAGCATGCTTTATAAAACCACCATCGGAGAATTTAACAGAGAGCACCTAAATGGGAAATTAACATTGAACAAATAATTTTTTGTCCAAATAAAGGACAAATTTATCTTTTATTAATAAAGTATCAGTATGACTAGAGAACAGAAACAATTGGTAAAGGACACCGTGCCGGTGTTAAGAGAGAACGGTGTTTTATTGACCACTCATTTTTACGAGAGGATGCTGACTCATAATCCTGAGCTGAAGCATGTGTTTAATATGGGCAATCAGACCAATAATAAGCAACAGCGGGCTTTGGCGATGGCGGTATTGGCTTATGCCGAGCATATTGAGGATCCTTCTGTCCTGATGCCAGTGGTGAATAATATTGGTCATAAGCACACGAGTCTGGATATTCGTCCGGAGCATTACAGTATCGTGGGGCGCCATTTGATAGCCTCCATTCAGGAGGTATTGGGGGATGCCGCTAGTCCCGCTCTTGTGGATGCGTGGACTGTGGCTTATAATCAGCTTGCTGCCCTGATGAGCGGCCATGAGCAGAAGCTCTATGATCAGCAGATCAATGAAAAGGGTGGATGGACAGGATGGAGGCCATTTATCGTCAGGAGAAAAGTCAAAGAATCTGCCGAAATTACTTCTTTTTATCTCTATCCGTCGGACGGAGGAGCGGTGGCAGATTATGAGTCTGGGCAGTTTATAAGCCTTCGATTATTTCTTCCGGAGATGAACTTGCTCCAGCCTCGACAATACAGCATTTCCTGTGCTCCAAACGGTGAATATTACCGGATATCCGTTAAGAAAGAAGCAAATGGCACTCATCCAAATGGGATGATCAGCAATAGGCTTCACGATCATATTGAGGAGGGCGATTCAGTGGAGATCACTGCACCCGCTGGCACCTTTGTGCTAAAAGACAGCCCCTCAAGAGCCAAAATATTTATAAGTGGTGGAGTAGGACAGACACCCCTGCTTTCCATGGTGGAGAAGCTTAGCCTAGCGGATAGTGAATCCACCGGACAGATTTTATGGATTCATGGCTGTAGAAATGAGGCGGTGCATGCCTTTAAGAATAGATTGTCAGAATTGACTGATTCACATAAGCATCTCAATCAGCATATTTTTTATGAGCAACTGGATTCCGCTGATGCCTCAGTTCATACTGGTGTGGTGGAACTAAGCTTGATCAAGGATGAGGTGCTTAAAGACGGAGCGGATTATTATATCTGTGGTCCCGCCCCCTTCATTACCAAGCAATATGAATACCTCAAAGCCGAAGGAGTACCGAGTGAATCCATTCACTATGAGGAGTTTGGTCCAGCTTCCTTATCCTTGAACTAAAGGAGCAGCCTTAGGAAGTAAATCAAGTAGTTTATTTATGAGAATATAATTAAAGCGGGATGTGTCGATCCCGCTTTTTTGGGTTAAAAGCCCCTGTAAAAAATGTGTTACCCTTTATTATCGTCAAATAATTTGACAAAATAGTATTAACCGAAAGGCAAGGGTTCCCCTTACATTTGAGGATTATTAGTTAACGGGAATCTCTGGGTGTTTCAGAATTTGGAGCGTGAAATGGAATTCTTGGTGCTAAGTTTCTATATATTTTTGTTCCACTAAATTCTTGCTTAAATTAATAACTTTGTTGGCCATTGGTGTATTTTCTGATGGAATTTGATCCTAAGAATTTGGCAAAATATCTTCCCATAGGTGGTCTATAAGTGTGAAAATAGTGTGGGTATTTTTGCTCATCCCATCAAGATACACCCTTTGTGGAGTCAGGAGTGGTGCAATATGCTTTAATATGAATAAATTTAATTTTAAAAGACGCAGTTTTACTCAGGGGCCCCATATTTTAGGCCCCATATTGATTTTGGCTGGTGTTTTTGCTTTGGTGAGTCCATCAATTTTTGAAGCTGAAAATTCCCCAGAAAAAGTGTTTGGGGTAGGGGGAGGAGCAATTCTACTGGGGATGCTGATAATAAACTCCTACGGAGGAATGCTAATCGACCTTACCGAGCAAAAGTATATGGCCTATTTTTCGGTTGTAGGTTATAAGTTTGGAACATGGGTACCCATGCCTGAAATAAAAAGAATAAGTGTGTTTTCGAATAGTTATATTAGAATCAATACCCCAAATGGAATCAGTCCCACGTTTTCAGGAAAAGTACGGGATTATGTGGTACAAATAAGCTCCTATGATATGGAGCCCCTCTTCTCCTTCACGTATAGCAATAAAAGAAAAGCCATCAAGCAAGCCGAAAAACTAGCCTCAAAAACTAATTCCGAGCTGAACATCCATATCGCTGGATGATAAAGGGAAATGATCGCTGCCATGTCTCGGTAGTAGCCGAGAAATTTAATTCTGGAGCTCGGATAGCTAGTATTTATTTGAAGCTTAGCCCCACGATTTAGGTAGGAATTCTGTTAAAGTTTGTGTTTTGTCATGCTTATAGCTTACCAATCTCTTTTCTTGAGGATTTTTCTTTTTGGAATATAAAGGAGGGATGATTTTTATACTCTAAATGTTCGAAATCCCATCTTATTCATTGGTTATATATATTGTTATTCTGGGAAAATGGGCGGACCTGGAATCGAATAAACTCAATTTAATTAGTCAATTTTCCTACAAAGTCAACAGTTTCCTTAGCTCCCAAAAAGGTCGGCGGAATCTTTTTATATATTTTCGAGTTGAAATGATTTTCCATGAAATTTTAAAATCATCCGCAAGCATGCTGGATTGCAATCATAGTTAACGTAAAATAATTTTTTAGTTTTGTTAAAGGGTCTAAACAAATCCTTTTGTCTCGATAATTAAGTGAAAAGGCTGTTTTTCTAACTAAAACCAATTCATTATTTATCTGATGATTTTCTAGGTCATCACTATCAATTAAGGCAAATAGAATTTGATTTTCAGCAATAGTGATATAATTTAATTTCAAGCTTAAATTCTCATATATTAGGTCATCATTGATGATGGAAAGTGATTTCATTGTAAAAGTAATGTTATAGTAAATCCCTATTCAAATAGTTGAATAGAAAATATTAATTTTTCTTTTATTCAACAGGCTCTACGATATGCCCCTAAGCTCGAAGTACAGTGATTAGACCTGCCTTATAAAATAAGTGATTAGCACCCACGGCAACTAAGCAATTATATTGTGAGATTTTATCTTCAATGGATGGTAGCCACAACTGATTTCTCTTGTAGATCTTCTTTTTTCGTTTGATATTTAAATTATTCATTTTCATATAGCAAAATTTTTAAATATATGAAAAGTATCCTCTACCTTATTATTTTACTATGTGTACTGCTTGTGACCTGAATTTTTTCGGCAAGGATAGTAAGCCAAAAACTGAGTTGGAAAATCTTCCTTCAATTACCCAAACCGGAGAAAATACATTTGGTTGTTGAGTAAATGGGAAGGCAATGGTTTCCAATAATATACAATATGTCTCGGCTATTTATCAGGGAGGGGGAATTCAAATCAGTGGTAGGATGGATACAGGAGTTGTAGGTCAAAGTGTTGGTTTTACTGTCCTGGATCCTTTCGAAGTAAATCATAATTACGATGTGACTGACCTACCCGCCGTTAGGGCAAGATTTATGGAATATTCAGAAAGTCAAAGATGCAGGCATGAAGCTACAGATATTATTGGGGGAAATATCAACTTTTCAAGAATTGACAAGACCAACTTTATTGTTTCAGGGATATTTGAGTTTTCTACTGTTAGTGGAACCTGTGATACTGTACAGATAACAGAAGGACGTTTTGATATTAAATACATCCCTTAACCATTATTTTAATTCTTTTTATTACTCCTTTACGATATGAGAAAAATTACATCCATCTCATAAATTTCTTCCATCAAATCAAGTTATGCAACAGTTGGCTGAGATTAATTATTTTCTATTTTAGAAGACTTTTTTTTGGAAAAGTCCAAAAGTTACCTAAATTGAATTAGTCTTTTATATTCTCTGTTTTTATTTAATTGATGACCTATTTTTATCGATTAAAAGGTTAATTGTCTTAGTGAAAATTTACTGAAAATTAGAAAATACGGTATAGTATTTTAAAAACCTAATACTCAAATTGAATGAAGTCAATTTTAAACATCGATATTTTCATTTCATGAGAATTCAATGGAAAACGGCAAATTCCAATAGATTACTTGAATCGCTTTTTGGGTCTATCTCCCCTATATACCAAAGGAGAAAATTTCATTTTAAAAATTATTTGTTTTTCACAATAAAAAATACTTTATGGTTTTGAATCAGTATAACTTCAAGTTTATGAGATATTTAATATTAATCGTAATTATTGGTGTCTCTATTGCGTGCCAAAGTAAAACCTCAGATCTAGGGGATGCTGAAATAGCTTATTCTGTTGATACCGTAAGGATTGACTCTAAAGGTAGACTTCTGGATCTAAAAAGGTCTATTCTAATTTCAGCTTTGGATGAGAATAGTAAATCGATCTTATTATTTAATGAAAATGATCACTCCCTCGATGAGATAAATCTTGATCAGTTGGAGTTTTCGGGCACTTATCCCTTAGAGGTAGAAGGTCCTAATGGTACAGGGAAGAATGTTAATTCTATTAATTTACTGAAGGACGGCTTATTATTTATCAAATCTAATGTAGTATCAGCTATATTTAATAAAGAGGGTAAGTTGCTTCAAAGACTAGATTGGAGAAATTCTCTTGATTCATCTGGGCAAAAATATAATGATGTACCAAACACCGAATTTCTCCTAAATTCTAGTGGCCTGAGAGCATTTGGATTGAATTATGCTTCTGGTTCTAATAAGGTTTTTTTAGACGTTTTGTGGGTGCAGGATTCGATAATTAAAAGGTTTGACGCAGATCCGAAAGATTCATACAAGAGTTTCATCTTGAAATCGGAAGATCCTCAATATTTTGCTTTAATGAATCCTTATGTTTATCTAGGTTATGAAGGGGGTGTGATAACAGTAGGGCATGAGTTTTCAAATGAAATTACTCTATGGGATTCCGACGGTAAATTTTTGAAAACTGTTGAATATGATCCCAATTTGACACCAAAGCGTGTGAAACCTTCTGGAATAGTTGATTATCCCACTGCTGATCTTTTATTCAAGGATTACCAATCTTACATGGAGCAGGTTAGATTTGGCCCTCCTGTATGGGATAAAGTTAATCAAAGATATTTGCGCTTGTCCGCAATAAGGAAATTTTCAGAAAGTCGTGAGGAGGGGGCATTAGTGCCTAAAAATACTGCAGAAGTGTATTTGTCCATCTTTGACAGTGATTTTAATTTAATTTCCGAAGTATACGTGCCCGAGTTAGATCTTGAATCCAAGAAGTACTTTACAAAAGATGGGGATCTTTGGGTATTCCAGAATTTGGATGATGAACTGGGATTCTTGGTGCTAAGTTTCTAGATGTTAGCTACAATCTTGGGGGAATGGAATGTATTCTGAATAATTTATTCATTTAGTGTTTTAAATCAAAATGTAATTATGTAAAAATGTAAATGATTAAAGATGGTTTTCTATAAAGAATATATTTATTCTGATTCTTACACAGAATTATGAATATGGGAATTTCGCCCGTTGGAACGACAACTTTTTGATTTATATTCACCATCCAAGGCCTACACAAAATATTTATGCCAGCTTGGTGTTCAATGTAAATTTGAAGTTCAGTTTTCTTAATCTTGTTCAGCAATGTGGGGCAGAGCCGCGTTTCGAAAACCCAAGCCGCCCTACACAAGACCTTTAGCGCCAATACGGATGACCGGATGGTTTTGTGTTTTGCATGGAGATTTATTTGTCGTAATATCAAAATTTCATTTAGAGCGGAATTTACCAAATCGGGCCACTTTAAAAACACTGAAACCCTATTACATTGCATTGGGAGCATGGAGGGTAAATCATGCCAATAAGCAGGTATTGAAAATCTCATTACCTGCTAAAAAGAGGCATTGGATGGGTGGGATATTTGCCCAAATTCAAAACATAAGCCCTCCATTCAATTATTCTAATTCATAATGCGGGTTTATGCTCATTTGAATGCCCTAGCAAGAGTCACCATGATTGGTGTGACTAGGGTAAATGTAAATTGAAGCCAATACCACTAGATGGTTAAGTTTCTTTTTTATTGAATTAGAATATTGATTCTCAATAGGTGTGAAGAGGCTAAGGTTAATTTTGGCTTCTTCTATAATTAACTAAAAAACCATATGATGCGCTTTTTATTTTTATTAATTCTAAGTATTTCGATGTCATGTCAAAACAGGAAAGGTGAAGTTCTTTACGACGATTTATCGTATTTGATTGATACAGTTATTATTAATTCTAAGGGGCGGCTTCTGGATTTGGATTTGGATATTTTAAAATCAGATTTAAATGAAGAAAAAAGTTCGATTTTTTTATATAATAAGTTCGATCATTCGATTGATGAAATAAACCTTGATGATCTTGAGGTTGTAAGTAATTATTCGTTTGAAGCTGAAGGACCTAACGGAACGGGTGAATATATTTATGATATTTATTTTTTAGAAAATGCTTCACTATTCATCAAATCAAGTACTGGGTCTTCAGTCTTTAATATAAACGGTGAGCTTCTGGAAAAAATTGATTGGGTAAATGCATTAGGTTTAGATTCTTTAGCATATGGTCAAATCCCTACTTATGAGGTTGCTATCGGTTCTAGCGATTTGAAAGTCTTTGGATTAACCTATGATCAATCAAATAGCAGTGTGTATTTTGATGTTTTGTCAGTACAAGATAATTCAGTGGCTCGATATGATATAGATACAGAGAAGTCCTATCATGATTTTGTTTTGAAGATTGATGATCCATATTCTTTCTTAGATCCAAGAGTTTATAATATGTCTGAAAATGATTATATTATAGTAAGCCATCAATTTTCAAGTGAAATTTACTTATTCAATTCAGCAGGAAAACCAGTGAGAACTATCAATTACAGCCCTAAATTGACATCTAGTCGTGTCAGAGATTTTAATTTTAAGAGCCTTTCAACATATGGTCAGCTACAAGATGAGTATCAAAAATTATTGGAACAGGTACGGTTTGGACCTTTAGTGTGGGATGATGTGAAAAAAAGATATTTTCGTTTATCTGCCACACGAATTTTTTCTAATATTCGAAAAGAAGAAGATGCTTTTCTTCCAGAAATAAAAGAAACGAAGGTGTTTCTATCTGTTTTCGACGCCGATTTTAATCTCATTTCGGAGTTGAATGTTCCTGAATTAAGGTCTGAAAATGTAAAGTATTTCGCCAAAGATGGAAAGCTATGGGTTTTCCAAAATCTGTTGGATGAGCTTGGGTTTATCGTGTTGGATATTTAAGTCTAGTGATTTAATTAAATTCCCTATATGGAGTACTTTTAAGTTTTAAGTAGAGCAATTTTTAAATATAGAATAGCTGATTAATAATGTATAAGTCGATTGAAATTCAGTGCTGATGAAATTATTGTATAATAATTAAAAAAATTAAATTACTTGAAATCCTCTTTTCCGTTCTATAAACAACTCGATTCCAAAGACTGTGGACCAACTTGTCTTCGGATTATTTCCAAACATTATGGAAAGCTAATTTCACTGCAAGAGATTAGAAAATTGTCCGAAACTACTCGATCCGGAAGCAATTTGCTAAAGCTGAGCAATGCGGCAGAGGCCATTGGGTTTAAAACCATTGGGGCTTAGTTAGATTTTAAGAGATTAGAGCAGGCTCAAATGCCTCTGATTGTACACTGGGACAAGAACCACTTTGTGGTAGTATATCAAATTAATAAGGGGAAGGTTTATCTTCCGGTGTATGGGTGAATGTGATGCCTAACCTAATATATTCTACTTAAGGATTATTAAATACCTAATTTATTGATCCTTTATAATTATCTGGCAGCACTTATTTCTTTAATGTTTTAAGGATTACAGAATTATAATAATTATTTGAGTTTTCAAAAATGCTAAGCACCTCAATAAATTTACTATAAATTATGAAAATTGTAAATATTAATATCTTGTTATTCTTTTCTTTATCCATTTTTTTTTCATCCTGTGGAAAAGCTGAAAGGTCCAATTCTAATAATAAATTTAGCAATCTAGAAAAGAGTAAGATTCTTTCTCAAGATTTGCTAAATCTGGACTCCGATACTTTAAAGAGTTCTTATCAAATGGAAATTAAGGTTCCTGATAATAATGATAATGAAGTGTTAATGTCTGAAGTAATTGATAGTGTATGGTATTTGAAACTCGGGGAAATTCCAAATGATATTATTTCTGATTGGATCAGTGAAATAGAGATCCATGATGAAAGAATATATTTAATGGATGGCCAAAAAAATGAAGTCTATATCTTTGATTTCTCTGGAGACTTTCTCTTTTCAAAAAATGTATCAGGACAAGGACCTGGAGAATTTATAAGAGCAAGTAGTTTTGCCATTGATTCCTATAACAATCAATTGGTTATTCATGACGACCGCCTTTCTAAAGTGCTGTATTATACGTTGGATGGAGAGTTTATTAAAGAGCAAAGGGTTTATTATCGCTTTTTAGATTTTGCATATCTCAATAGCAGCATGAGTGCAGTAGATCTAAATAAGTCAGACAATAATCATCTCGAAGAAATCAGAAACAATCAATTGGCAATTGTGGATACTACTTGGAAGGTGATAGCTAAGGGTGGTTCTTATAATGCTACAAATGAGCAAGATTTTTATTTTACTGGGAAAGTTTTTAGTAAAAAGGGAGAAGAAGTGTTTTATCTTCGACCTTTTTCAAACATTGTATATTCATTTCAACAAAATAAATTGACACCTTATTGCTACATAGATTTTGGAAATCAAACTTTGCCGCATGATACAAATTTCAACTTTAAAATGGCAAGTGATTTTGCAGAAGAATATTCAAATTACTCATATATAGTAGGTAATGCTTATTTTTTAAGTGATGTTACTTATTTTGAACATTATTATGGAGGTGGTAGAACCGCCCATCTTTTTAGATCAAATACTACGGGGAAATTGTTTCATGGGAAAATTAATAATGACATTTATTCGTTAGGTTTTTTTCAGGCATCAACAGCTATTCCTGAAAAGAATGTTTTGGTAAGTTACACATCTTCAGAGCAGGTTTACGCTAATAGAAAGATGATCCTTGAGAGTGGTACCGGTGGGGAAGCTCTTATTGATATGGTGTCAAACACAGAAAGCACAGACAATCCCGTCTTGATTTTTTATAAGTTAAAGACAGATTTTTAAACCTAAAAATAATTTGAATTAGAAGAAATTAATTTTGAGTTTAATCATTCTAACATATATGTGGATTGGCTATTGACAACCATGATTTTCATAAGTTTATTATATTTACTTCATGTTGCTAAAGATAAAATCTAACCTCAATGTTATTGAGTTATTAGTTATAAACCCATGTTATGCTCTTTCCGCTAAAAAGTTTGACTAGTTATGCTGCGATTTTAATTTATAAAATTCATTTGGTGTTTTCATTTCTAAAGCAGAATGACGTGCATAAGTATTGTATAACAATGATTTATTTATCACAACATCCATCACAAAGGCTACGCGGAGCTTTTCCCCATTCCAACATTTAATCGAAGTAATGTCGCTTGCCCATGGGGTGTTGGAAACTTCTACCGCTATTTGACCGGTATGAGGCCCTAACTCTGGGCACTCCATAGGTAGACTTGCTTACAGTAAGCTTGAGAATTGCTGCTTTCATCTGCTCACAAAGCGCCTTCTGAGCTGTTCTTTTACGAGCAGGATACTTCTTTGTCTTATAGTAAATGGTAGATTTGGCTACTCCCAAAGTCTTGATAGTTCTGTTAATACTCACTCTGAACTCCCCGGCTAACGATTCAATTTCTTGTTTCGTAGTTGATCCATTTCCAACTTTTTTTTTAGAATCTTGATGTCCAAGGTAGATTCACCAAGAGCCTTCTTCAGCTCTTCATTCTCTTTTCTGAGTAGTTCTAATTCTGCTTTGGTATGTAAGTCCCCTTGATTCTTAATACTCATAATAGCTCCTGATTTAGCGTTGGATCGCCAATTGTACACTT
>NZ_KB890743.1 GCF_000373245.1 Echinicola pacifica DSM 19836 | reverse complement strand
GATCGGGCCGATGCCGTATCGGCTTACCTTGGCAGCAAGGGCATCGATAGCGGCCGGGTGAAGGAAGCCTGGTTTGGAGAAGAAATACCCGTGAATGACTGCGCTGATGGAGCGCCNTGCGCCGAATGGCAGTACCAGCTCAATCGGCGAAGTGAATTGGTGTTGATGGCTTTTAGTGAGGAGGGGAAGGAGTACGAACTACCAGCAGACCTAATGGACTTATGTGATATTCCTAATTTAGGCGTGAGCATGGATGTGCCCACGGTCTATTTTGATTTTGATCGATCGACCTTACGTCCGAAGAGCATCAGCCAGCTGGATCGGGTGGCGCTACTACTTCATGAGCGTCCGGAGATGGGGTTGAGCCTGGGGGGGCATACCGATATTCGTGGCTCAGAAGGCTATAATGAAGGACTGTCGGAGAGACGTGCAGAGGTGGTGCGAGATTATCTGGTGGGTCGGGGAATAGAAGCCGATAGGATTAGCTATGAGTGGTTTGGCAAAACCCGTCCAGTACACGACTGTACTTCGACACCCTGTACCGAGTCGGAGCATCAGCTAAACCGTCGTACGGAAATTCGACTGATGGTGGGAGATGATAATATCAATACTAGTAGCTCCTTAAACATCATACCTTCAGCCAGTCCTGCTGACCCGGAGGTATATATTGTGGCGGGGGTTTTCTCTAATAAAACGAATGCTGATCGGCAACTAATGGAGCTGCAGCAGCAAGGACTCAGTTCTGCCTCCTATTTTTTTGATTCAGAGAATAGACTTTATTATTGTTATGTGGGGCGATATACCATTGAGGTGATCGCTTCTGCCGAATTGGATCGAATGAAGAGAAAAGGCTTAGCTGACGCCTGGATGAAGTAAATAGAATAATGCATTTCAGTGGGAATGTTATTGGGCTTAGACTGATAGGAGATATCCATCATTCTAAGCCCAATTTTGTTTTAATCCCTATTGCAGAAATTTATTTATTGGCCTTTGAAGCACGATTGAAGAACCTTCTAGCTATATAATTCTTGGCGATTTCACTGTGAATGGCGGCTGTTTTTAGTCAGGAGAAATAATAAAATTACTTTATACCTTGCATTGGAATTGAGAATGTGAAATGCTAAAATAAGGGTTGATTAAACGTTTAATTGCATTTAAATTATATTTTGAGTAGCTGTGCGTAGGTGATTTTTTGTGAATGTAGCTGCACTTCGCTTATTTTAACCCACGTTAAACATTGAAGGAATGGCGCTTATTATTACCCTACTGTTTTGATTAAAGCAAAGACGACCTTTAGTTTTTCTAAGTAGTTACATTTATAAAATCGTATTTCACATGAAAAATTCAAAAATGGCTTGTAATTACCTCTTGATCGATAAGGACGAAATTATAACTAATAAAATAATAAATTCTCTAGATCAAGGGCGATTTACCTGTATTGGAAAGAGTCATTCTTCCCAGCACCTGAAGTCACTGGGGGCATTGGAATTCAGTCCAGATATAATAATCATGGGAAGCTCTGCCGAAAACCAAAGGGAAATTGACTTATTACATCAAAAGTATCCTCAGTCGGGGATTATTATCGCCATAAACAAGGGCGAAGAAATAGATGCGAATCTCCTTGGGGTGTCCAAAGTCAGTTTTATTCAGATATAAAATAAGGATGTCCCATTTTTGTAGATGCAAAACGGGTGGCATTATGGTTCGATATTTCTCTGGAGGGATTGTAGGAAATTTTTAATGGCTACTTTGCCGCTACTTATGGAAATCCTATTCGGTTTCTATTAAGTAATTGCATTAGCATCTGCATTAATTTAAAACAGTGCTTTTCATAGCATTGCCATCCATTTTCACGAAGCTGAAACTAGGAGTCGCTTAATCATTCACCTCCGAACAGCCAATTTGAGTCAGTAACCATATTTTTAGAGGCTGTATAAAAAGGAATATCCCAAGGCATGAAAAGCGAATAGCTTGGGAAGCATAAGCGGTAGCTTTGATTATGAGCTTAAAAAATGGAGATCTGCCACCATAATGAAGATTTTATAATAGTAAGAATGGTTTTTTTGTAAAGTATCAAATCCAAGTTCCAGAAACGGAGGGTAGAAACTTTTGCGAGTGGATAAAAGAACTCATTAAAGTGGATCAGGTATAGGCAAAGTAGGAATTAATGGTGCAAAAGCTCAGCTGCTGCGACATTTCTTCCACCGTATATAAAGGGCTCATATACGGGGTGCCTAATTTCATTGACAAGTAGATTGATTGCTAGTAAGTTATTTGCGGTTGATTTATAATAATTGCTTAGTTTGAGAAGAAAGTATCCTGCGAAAATTAGGGTTCGAGGATCGTTACTTTTTCATTGACTAAGTCCTTGATTGGAATCACCAGTTTACCTTGGTCAGTTCTTAGAATAATACAGATATTATCAATGGCCATTATAGAGCCTTCTATCCCATTAAATTGGATTCTTTGGCCAATTCTATAATTCTTCTTAGAATAAAAACTATAAAGGATTCTGGTAACGATATCTCTGGATCCCAGGCCGATGGCGATAGCAAAACAGGCTAAAAAAGCACCAAGCAGAATGGATAAATTGTCGGTAATCACCGCCGTATTGATTCCTGCCTGGCCAAGTGCCGTGATGCCGACTATGATGAGAATAATATAACTAATGATATTTGAGATGACTTTGGAGCCGGACCAGCCAAAGGATCGGAGCAATTCTCGAAAGAAATTTTTGACCACTATGGATAAGTACACGCCTAATGCAAATATAATGATAGCAACAAATACCTGAGGAATATAGGCTAGGAAGTTCCCTATTTCTCTCGATACCGCATCTAAACCAAGGAAATCCGCCCCAAAGATTATAATCAGCATGATTAGGAAGAACCTTGCAAAGGCAAAGATGATAGTGGAAGGCTTAATATTGATATGATTGAAGAGCTCACTTTCGCTGAGGTTATGCGCCAAATCATCAATTTTAGAGATGACCAGCAGCTTCTTCAGGATAAACAGTATTACCTTCAATAGGAGCCAGGCTATCAAGGTGAATAGTATGAAAATCAATAGCTTAGGGATAAATAAGCTTATTTCTTTGAGTGTACCCTCCATAAGGTAAAAACTCCAATCGTTATGGTCAAAAATACTTTTCATATCAGTTTTATTAGAATTAGTCTGTTGTTATTCGTCTTCATTATCATCATTGCTGTCAAATAAAGTCCCTAATACTCCCGGGCTTTTGATCATAAACAAGTCGGCCATATCGATGGATAGCTTGATTAAATTGATATCATCAATCACCTTTTGCCTGAGAATCTCAGGAAGTTTTTCATCACTTACTATATCTTGAAATGGGTTGCTCATGAATCGATTTCATTATATATATCCAACAAGCGGGTTTTTGCCCTGTTTAATCGCATTTTTACCGCAGATTCACCAAGGTCTGTGGCCGCTTGAATTTCCTTTAGGGACATTCCGTCCATATATTTCATCAGTAATATCATTTTATTCTTAGGCTCCAGCGTTTGTAAGGCGATCTGCAAACGCTCCGCCTGCATCTTATATATTTCGCCATCGCTGATCTCCTCAGGGATCTCATTCTCCATATAATCAAGACTTTTAAACATTTCCTGGTCTTTTTGGTATTTGCGATGTAGATAATTGACACAGAAATTATACGTGAAAGAGTATAGCCATGTGGAGAATTTTGATTCTCCTTTGAAAGATTTTAGTTTGAAATAAAGCTTGATAAAAATGTCCTGAGTTAGGTCCTGAGCTTCATCCTTACTTTTTACAAAGCTTAAGCATTTATTGTACACTATATTGGCGTATCGATCATATACCACCCCAAATAACCGTGAGTCATTGTCCTTAAGGATAAGGGCAATGAGCTCATTGTCACTCAGCTTGCTGGCATCGTTTTTTTTATTTTCTATTTTCCTATGCTTGGAGGCAGTCATTAAAACTTCCGTGATTTAAATACCAAATCCTAATTGAAATAACCATCCTTGATTTCGTGTATTATAAACTGCCAGTTACGATGGGATTGCAGCAGCCTTCTTATGGTAATAAAATCATATTTGCTTGACCCTTTCCGGTTTTTGTGGTTGGTCTATTTGATATAATTCAAAAAAAATGGCTCAACATACGTGATGGTTGGCTGAGCAGATTACCGGTAGAGTATAAGTACCTCTTATACTCGCAGGTCAAAATTTACCGTATTATATATAGTAATTATCCTTTGTGGTAGTTATAATTAAATATAGTAAAATTTGCCATTTTTATATGATTTTTGATCAAAATATGTGTGTTTTTTTGGGTTGAATTTATTGTTTTTAAATCGGCCTACTTTTTAATTGTCAAAAACAAATATATTCTCAATAGAGATTAGACTTTAATTGTCAAGCCTCCTTTATCTATAGGGCTAAATTTTTAGGTCTGCATCTTAATTTCTCGAATTTTATTTCCGCAAAAATGACAAGAAGATGGTCTCCTTGTCATTTTTGCTGACCTTATAGTAGATCCTAGCGCTTCCCCCATTAAGAAAGGGTGACCATGAATATGTTCAAATCCTCTTCATTAGGGATATGTAGTTTCTTTCTAATACGATATTTTCTTGATTGTACCGCTCTCACAGAGCTATTGGTTAGCCTTGCAATCTCCTTGGTGCTTAAGCCCATTCTTAGAAGAACGCAAAATCTAATATCCATTGCATTGAAACTGTTACAAGCCTCTTTGATTTTAGAAATAAAACGAGGGAAAACTTCATTAAATTGAGAAAGGAAAATTAGGTCTCCTTTGTTTACCAAATTTGCCCAATCAGTTTGAGTATCTTCAGACTTTTTGAAAACATTTGGATTCTCAGCTAGTTTTTGTACGATCAAGTTCAACATGATATTTATATTTTGGTAAGTATTTTCTTTCTTTACTATTAGGACACATGGTCTATCAAAAAGTCACAGGTATTTGTAAAATAAATCTTCTTTTTTTATTCCATAAGTGGTGAAATCTGCGATAAAAGCACCCCATACCTTACTAAAACATCTTTTAAGGGTGTGAATTAAAGAGGTGCAGGGTAAATATAACTTGTTGTGAATTAGTGAGTTACAGGATTCTGTTTAGGCCAATAGGCCTTAGCGTAGCCCTTTGGTTATCAGTGGATTGGCTTCCATATGAAATTGGGTAAATAAAAAATAATTTTTTTCAATGAATGGTAAATGCGAGGGAACTATGATCATTCAGGTCCATTAGCGGGATGAGTCTCCGCAGGATTTATAGTAGGGAATTCTTTGGCTTTCTCTGGGAATCGCACAGAAGTGACTCGCCAATTTTCGGCTAAATGGCGTTCCATGGAAAAGTAGTACTCGATTAGTTTTTCTCTTTAGCAGAGAAATAATGATTTGCCTAGCAAAGGGGAACTGATCCTTTTATCCCTTCCTTGATGTGAATTGTATTTAATCAAGAAGCCTTTTGGTAGTAAGGTATAGGTACATAAGAGCCTTCTGTCTTGAAGTTTTACTTTCTCCTGAAAGGCCTTGTGGCTGGAGTATTTGAATTTGTGCTCGACAGAAGGCTTTTTGATAGTATAGAAAGTGAATAGTGATTAAGCTATTGTAGCCTTATATAGGTAAGGAGCAATTAGTCTTAAGGATATTGGCTATAAAAAAAAGGGAAGCCCACACTTTTTGATAGTGCTGGACCTCCCTCGAGAGTAGTAATTGTTACTTCTTATTAAGTATCGTGTAGTTTTGGGTCAAATTTGCAGTTTTAAGATTCGTTTGCTGATTCTTCTATGAGCACATCCTATATCTGGATAATGTATTTACGATATAGTAACCATAAATAGATTGATGTCTTCCTGATTTGGTACATTTAATCTGCGCCTAATTCTATATTTTCTGGATTGGACGGCGCGTATCGTGCTGTTAGTGATCCTTGCAATGTCCTTGGTGGAGAATCCTAAGCGTAGCAGGATGCAGAATTTTAGATCCATCGCATTTATTTGAGAGGACATCGTCTTTATTCTGCCGACAAAACTTGGGAATCGAACCGTAAACTCGTTCAGTAAATGTAGCTCTCCTTTCTCAATGAGTGACTTTATATCGCCAGCCGATGGCTTGCCTTCATACCTGGTGATTAAGTCAGTACTCCCTTGCAGTATTAAATTTTCCATAGTCATCAGATTAAAATGGGTACTTATTTACTATTAGGACACATGAGCTACGCAAATGTCACATTTTTAAGCTATAAATTGTTTAATTTTTATTTGCCTAATATATGCTTTTTACCAATGATGACAAGGATAAGTTCACCAAATTTTTGATTTGAGTGTGCGTATTTTACTTGTGAACACTATTGTAAGTACTTGATATATAATGCTTTGCATAATGAAAGGTAGGCCTTGGGGACTAGGTTTTTATAGCGCTGGATTGCCTTATTTAAATTACCTAAAACTAGTATTAAGTACATGAAAAAAATCATATTTTTGTTTTCTTAAAGTCATATTTATTTTGTCTTATGATTTAGCGTGCTTGGATTTAGGTTAAAAATGAGGCGGGATTAGTGCAGGGGAATAATTATCTTTACCTATAGTAATAAGGCGTAAATATTACCAGAATGATATGGTGTCAGTTGGGCTGAAGGGGCTGGATTAGTAATTTCTAAAGAGAAAAAAAATGTGTTATCACGTATCCTTAAATAAAGACATCAAAGTAGTGGAGAAGGAGTTTGGGAAGAAGGTGGATGCTCCTGAGCTATTCCAGACCGGCTACCACCTCAATGGCTTTGCTCAGCCTTACCTGCCGGTGCTGAGTACGCAGGATGCCACATCCATATCTATGTACCGATGGAAGTTGCTCCCACACTGGTTGAAATCTGAGTCGGACTGGAAAGCCAATACGCTCAATGCTAAGGGGGAGGAGCTTTTTGAGAAAGGCGCGTATAAGACGTATTGGCAGAATCGCTGTTTGGTGATATGCAATGGTTTTTTTGAGCCTCATCATCCTTCAGGCCAGAAGAAAGCCCAATCCTACTATGTGAAGCCCAAAGCGGGAGGGTTTTTCACGCTAGGAGCGGTCTATTCGGTGTGGAAGGATATTCCTACCTTTAGCATTATCACAGTGGCCGCCTCCCCTTTATTGGAGGAGATTCATAATGAAAAGAAGCGTATGCCACTGATTTTGGATGGAGATCGGGCTGATGCATGGCTTCTTCCTGATCTCAGCAAGACGGAAATGGCTGGTCTTATGACTCCCTATCCGGAGGATGATCGGCTGGAAGGCTTCCGCGTCATGGATGGGGTCACCAATTCACGGATAGACACCAATATCCCAGAGGTATTGGAGGCGCTTTAATTGCCAAATGCCCTTAGGCTTTGCAGCTGCGCCTTGATCTCCCGCACGTCTTTTCCGACTTGCTCTAGCGAGCTCATCGCCTCAGGGATGCTGTCGGTAAAATAACTATGAAATTTCCAGACTTCCAGTATATCCATCATGCTCACCTCATAGGCTTGGTACAGCGGGTTGAGCGATTCGAGCAATAGACTTCGCTCTGCGCTATTATTGGTCAGTAGCTTAAAGGTGATGCCTTCGTCCCGGGTGAGTACCACGCAGGGTGTTTGTTTCTTCAGGCTACTCCAGTCTTGCAAAAACTCCCCGATCACCAGGGCACCTTCAGGCACGGGCAACATGCTGTCCCCTTCGGTAGGGAACATACGGTATTTGCGATTGGGGTCCAGCTGAGGAAGGCTAAATACGGGGAGCTTGCTGATGAATCCGGGGTCGCTATATCCCGCAAGGTATCCGGCTTTGGCTTTGATGGGTACCAGTTCCACGTTTTCCTGATTGTCCGCATTGACGGTAGTGGCCAGGATCCGTATGTTTCCGCCTTTTAGATACACATCATTTCCTGCTTCCAGGTCCCTTATTTTTAGCTCGGAGAGCTTCGATAGATTCACTTTTATCAGGGTGTCAATGCTCATTTTGAAGAAGTCTGAAAACAAAATCATATCTGCCAAAGGAGGATTCTTCACATGACCGTTTTCATGAGTGTTTACTTTTGGGCGCGATATGTCCAACTTTTCTGCTAAGGCCATCTGGCTGATTTTCTTTCTGTTACGAAGAAATTTAATATTGGAAGACCAAAAAAAACTTGTATTGCTCATAATTTATTGGTAATATTTCGAACACAATAATGTTGTAATTGTTACCAATATTACTAAATAGTTCGGACAAATGAAAAGGAATGTGGTGCATTTTGATCTGGACACCTTCTTTGTAAGTGTGGCGAGGTTAGGGAACTCTGCGTTGGAAGGCAAGCCGGTGATCATCGGTGGCAATTCTGATCGGGGAGTGGTGGCCTCCTGCAGTTATGAAGCGAGGCGGTTTGGGGTGCACAGCGCCATGCCGATGAAGCTGGCGCGAAGGTTATGCCCTGGGGCGGAATACCTGCAGGGAGATATGGATAGTTATAGTTATCACAGTCGGGTGGTGACGGATATTATCCGTGAGCAAGTGCCTGTGGTGGAGAAGGCTTCCATTGACGAATTCTACCTTGACCTTACGGGAATGGATCGTTTTTTTGGCTGTAGCAAGTTTACAGCAGAGCTAAAGACGAGAATAATAAAGGAGTCGGGATTGCCTATCAGCTATGCCCTTGCCTCCAATAAACTAGTAAGTAAGGTGGCCACGGAAGATGCCAAGCCCAATGGGCAGATGGAGATTCCTTTTGGTGCCGAGAAGGGCTATCTGGCCCCTCTGTCCATAGAGCGTATGCCTGGAATAGGGCTGAAGACCTCCTCCTTGCTGCGGCGGATGGGGGTGGAGACGATTAAGCTGCTGTCGGAAATCCCCGAGCCCATGATGCATAATCTGCTCGGCAAGAGCGGAATCGGCCTTTCCCGTAAAGCCAATGGGAGGGACGAGTCCCCTGTGATTCCCTATTCGGAGCAGAAGAGCATAGGCAAGGAAGAGACGTTTGGTAATGATACCATTGATATGCAGTTTCTCAGTGGAGAACTGGTGCGGCTTACTGAGGGGGTGGCTTTTGCCTTGCGTAAGCAGCAGCGTCTCTGTGGCTGCATCACCGTCAAGCTTCGTTATGCGAATTTTGATACGGTCAGTAAGCAGTGTGTGCTGCCTTATACGGCCAATGATGATGTGTTATTGGCGAAGGCCAAAGAGCTATTTGCCAAGCTCTATGACCGTCGGATGCTGCTGCGCCTGATCGGGGTGAAGGTCAGCCATCTCGTGGGGGGCTATCAGCAGATCAATCTCTTTGAGGATACAGAGGAAAATGTCCGCCTTTATCAAGCAATGGATGCGATTAGGGCTAAGTATGGAGTCCAGGCGGTCAGCCGCGCAGTGGGGATGCACAAAGCTAGGAGGTGAAAAGATGTACCTGAATTGTAAGACGTATTTTAGTTATCGCTATGGGACTTTTGGCACTCAGGAGCTGGTGGATACTGCCGCTGCCAAGAGGGTAAAGGCCCTGGCTTTGACGAATGTCAATAGCACGGCGGACGCCTGGGATTTTGTGGATTTTTGCAGACAGGCAGGGATCAAGCCTATACTGGGAGCCGAAATCAGAAATGACCAGCAGTTGATGTATATACTATTGGCGAGAACTGATCAGGGGCTTATGCATATCAATCAGTTTATTTCGCAGCACCTGATAGATAAGAAGGATTTTCCCTCTAGGCCCTTGCTGGAGCAGGTTTGGGTGATCTATCCGCTGGGTAGGTATAAGCCGGAGCAGCTGGAAGCGTATGAGCTTATTGGTGTTCGTCAGGAGGAGTTGGTGAAGCTGTATGGTCAATCTCCCGAGAAACACCCTCGCAAATGGGTGGTCCTACAGCCTGTAACTTATCAAAATAAAACCTACTATAACCTGCATAAGATCCTCCGGGCAATTGACCTGAACACCCTTCTCTCCAAGCTGAATGCTGGTGATATGGCGGGTGAAAACGAGTTTTTTAAGGATAAACTGGAGCTTTGGAATGGTTTTTCGGAGTACGGTTTTATTCTTGAAAATACACTTCAAGTGATCAATAGCTGCGAAATATCCATGGCCTTGCATACGGATAAGAATAAGAAATTCTTCACCTCCTCCAAGGAGGACGACCGTATCTTGCTCGAGAAGCTGGCGATGGAGGGCCTGGAGGAGCGGTATGGCGCAGGGCATCGGCTGGCGAGAGAGCGGGTGATGAAGGAGTTGCGTATTATCCATGAGCTGAATTTCAGTGCTTATTTTCTCATTGTGCTGGATGTGGTGCGCTACGCGCAAAATCGAGGATTCTTCTATGTAGGAAGAGGCTCCGGAGCCAATTCCATCGTGGCATTTTGTCTGAAAATCACGGACGTGGATCCCATTAAGCTGGATTTATACTTCGAAAGATTCCTAAACCCTCATCGGACTTCTCCACCGGATTTTGATATGGACTTTAGCTGGCAAGACCGGGATGAGGTGATTGACTATATCTTTAAGCGATATGGGCGGGAGCATGTGGCCTTGCTGGGGATGTATTCTACTTTCCAAGGACGAGCGATTATCAGGGAGCTGGGTAAGGTGTTTGGACTTCCTAAGCCTGAGATTGATAATCTGGTCTTTCGACGCAAAGAGCAGTATCCTCCCGAAGATGGTATTCAGCGAGCCATTCTCCGCTATGGGGCCTTGATGGAGGACTTTCCCAATTACCAAAGTATTCATCCCGGAGGGATGCTGATCAGCGAAAAGCCCATTCATTCTTATACCGCCTTGGAGCGTCCCCCGAAGGGCTTCAATACGGCGCAGGTAGATATGTTTTTGGCCGAGAAGATTGGGCTCTTTAAGCTCGATATCCTCAGTCAGCGAGGCTTGGCCCATATCAAGGATGCGATTGGCTTGGTGAAGCAGAACAAGGGGGAGGAGGTGGATATCCGTCAGGTGGAGCGTTTTTTTACAGACCCAAAGGTGGCCGATCAGATCCGAAGAGCGGATACCATAGGCTGTTTTTATATCGAGAGCCCCGCCATGCGGCAGCTGCTTACCAAGCTGCGATGTGATGATTACCTGACCTTGGTGGCGGCCAGCTCGATCATCCGTCCGGGGGTGGCTCAGTCGGGGATGATGAAGCAGTATATAGAGCGGTTTCATCACCCTCATAAAATCACCTACCTGCATCCCAAAATGAAGGAGCTGCTGGAAGAAACTTACGGAGTGATGGTGTATCAGGAAGATGTGATCAAAGTAGCCCACCATTTTGCAGGTCTAGATATGGGAGAAGCGGATATCCTCCGCCGGGCGATGTCGGGAAAATACCGTTCGCATAATCGCTTTAAGTTGATAGAAGAGAAGTTCTTTGCCAACTGCAAGGGCTTGGGCTATCCAGAAGAGGTGTCCAGGGAAGTGTGGCGGCAGATTGAGTCCTTTGGGGGCTATTCCTTCTCCAAGGCCCACTCTGCCTCCTTTGCCGTGGAGAGCTACCAAAGCCTCTACCTGAAGACCTATTACCCCATGGAATTTATGGTGGCGGTGATTAATAATTTTGGAGGCTTCTATAAGACTTCCTTTTATTTTCATGAGCTCAAGAAGTCTGGGGCAAAGGTATTTCCACCTTGTGTGAATCAGGGACATTACCTGACCTCCATTTTAGGAGATGAGGTGATTACAGGATTCGTGCATGTGCAGAACTTGGAGCGTAAGACCATGGACAGGGTCCTGGGGGAGAGGGCTAAGAATGGGGGCTATCATGACCTGACTGATTTTATTGAGCGAACTCATATTGATGCGGAGCAGCTCAATCTACTGATCCGTGTGGGCGCGATGCGCTTTACGGGTATGGAGAAAAAGGAGCTGCTCTGGCATGCCAATTTTAGCAGAAAGAGAATGGACACCGTCCCGGTGATGCACAGCATGTTTCAGGAGGAAATGCCCGAATTTCAGTTGCCTGACTTTCCTAAAAGGCCTCTGGAGGACGCGATGGATGAGATAGAATTGATAGGATTCCCATTGGGGAGGCCTTTTGATCTGGTGGATGATGACCGCTCAGGGCTTACTTACGTGCGGCAGTTAGCCTCTCTGATTGGTAAGCAGGTGTGCTTATTGGGACAGTTGGTGACGACTAAGCCGGTGCGTACCATCAGGGGTGATACGATGGCTTTTGGGACTTTTCTGGATGAGGAAGGGGATTGGTTGGATACAGTGCACTTTCCGCCAGTATTGAAGAGGTATCCTATTCATGCTGGAGGTTTTTATAGAATTATGGGTAAGGTGGTGCAGGAGTTTGGCGTCTATTCCGTGGAAGTGCAGCAGCTTATTTCTGTAGGACTAAAAAAAGCCTGATGGTACTTTCGTGGAAAGTAAGAGTGCTGAGGCTGCTTATTATCTAGGCGGTAGGGGTATTTATTATTTATCACTTGTGGCTTGCAAGAGGCTTTTGCCATTCGCAAAGCCTTAGGCGGGCATAGGTCGGCTTTAATGATTGGTACAGCCAAGTTCCAAAAGAGGGATCAGTCCTAAAAGTTGGGGGGAGGTATTGGGCTAGGATTTACCAAACGAGTAAAATAAAAGAACGCCTTCACCAAGCCGGCACAATGGTATAGTGAGGTAGAAAACGCAGGTTAGAGATCATTCAACACCGTATCTAGAACCTTACAAAATCATTATACATCTATCCTTAACTTTTTGACGACCGTAGTACCAATGCCTCGACTGAGTCATTCATTGCAAAAATTAAGGCTTTTAGAGCACAATTTAGAGGCGTCACAAATATAGAATTCTTCCTATTTAGATTGTTAAAAAATTATGCTTGAACTACCTGTCCCCAGAAATTCAGACTGATCCCAAAAGAGGAGGAGTTAATAGGCACAAAAAAAAGCCCTTGCTTATGGTGGCAAGGGCTTTGGGTGTTTTTATTTGTCGGATTCGCCTTTAGACTCGTTGCGAGGCTCACTTTTAGGTTCGCCTTTAGATTCGCTACGAGAATCATTTCTGGATTCACCGCGAGACTCGCCTCTGGATTCGCTACGAGGCTCTCTAGGTTCTCTAGGCTCCCTCGAGTCTCTGGAGTCTCTGGAGTCTCCACGAGGCTCTCTAGAATCTCTAGAATCTCCACGAGATTCTCTGGATCCGCCACGGGAGTCATTTCGAGAATCTCCACGGTACCTGTTTTTAGGGCGTGCGTTATCTTTGGTTGTTGGCGGCTCAGGTGGGGTTTCGGATATATTTCCGAATTCATCCACATAAGCGGTCATATTGTCCAGACTCCCATCTTTTGGTTGAGCTTTACGGTGTAGTCGCTCTTCCATTTTTTCTTTTTTACGACGTTTTTTTAGCTCAGCCTTTTGCTTCTTGATAAATGCGTTTTGATTTTTTGCCATAGGTTTTCGTTTGTTTTTTCCCTTGTTTCACGATCGCCTGGAGGTTTTTGTACTGGTGAGTCTAGGGGACTCATGTGGATACATGCCTCTGTGAATGGCGGGGAGATGTTAATAAAAAGACGAATCTGGCTGTGGGTAGCTGGGTCAATTAACCAAGGCGAATAGGTCAGCTAGCTACAGGAAGGTGGTTCCGTCTGGGAGAAAGTAGATGCAGCATGAGTCATTGACTGGATGGCTGCAGCTCTGCCTAGGAAAGAAATATCAGGTAGAAGTTTGTATAAATTAGGCTAAAAAACAAGTTTTTTTTTATCTACACCCAAAATATACTTCAATATCAGCGTATGAAGAAGGATGTTTGGATTTTGATGTCTTGTAACCGATGAGATTGCTTCCATCAGTTTTAGCCAATTAGCTGCTTTTACAGCCTAATGAGATGACTTCTCCCTGCTTATTATTGCGTCAGCAGAGCCAGATGGAAGACTAGGTCTCCTGTGTATTACCCAATAAGTACAGCATATGGAAATGAGACTTTAGCGCATCCAAAAAGGTCCTTTTAGAATAATAAGGAATTTTGAATTCTGCCGCAGTTGCCTGTACGATTGGAGCAATTTTACGGTAATGGACATGACATATGTCCGGGAATAAATGGTGTTCCACTTGATAGTTGAGTCCTCCAATCATCCAAGAGAACAGCTTGCTCTTCTCAGAATAATTGCAAGTAGTAGAAAGCTGGTGAATAATACGCTCTCCTTCGACCATACCATCTTCGTCAGCCACCATAAATGCCACGTCCGGCATGATATGAGCGGTTTGGAAAATGAATGAGATACAAATACCAGTGATAAAATGAAGGATAAAAAATGCCAGGAATATCTGCCCAACACCAAAAGGACTCAATAGAATAGGTAAGCCTAAGGTGAAAGAGAAGTAAAGGATCTTCCAGGCAATGATTTTCAATACTGTTTTTTCAAAAACACGAGGACCTTTCAGTAGCCCCATATTATAATATCTCTTTAACCGGACAAAGTCCTTGGCCGTCACCCAAAAGATGGTCGATAAGCCGTAGAATATCCAAGTATATAAATGCTGATAGCTGTGCCAAGGGTGTTTTTTGGCATGCGGAGAAAATCTCAATACAAAGGGTACATTAATATCATCATCCGCCTCCGAGATATTCGTGTACGTATGATGCAGTACATTGTGTTGGATCTGCCAAACTGTGGCATTGGCGCCCACCATATTCAAGGTGTAACCAAGAAGCTTGTTGATCTTCTTATTTCTGGAGTAGGTGCCGTGGATCGCATCGTGCATGACTCCCATGCCGATACCCGCCATTCCAAATCCACTAAGTATAAAGCAGGTGTATAATTGCCAAGACTGTTGTGCCACTCCCGTAATCACAAGCATGATGGGGAGAAAATACAGTGTCAGCATAAAAATGGTCTTAATCACCATTTCGCGGTTAGCAAATTTCGAGCGCTGAGCGCTTTTAAAATAGGTGTTCACTCTGCTACGGAGTGTTCGGGAAAAATCAGATAATTCTGATTCTGTAAATCGGATTGTTTTGATAAATATTGCTATTTAAATTATAAAATGATTATCGTACGCTAAGGTTGGTTTATAAAAACCTATACGGTCTCATAACCGTCCTTTCGCTTTTTAAGTTCTATAGTCTTTGGAGAAGGAAATACTGGGGTGAGTGAAATGGATAAGCTAATCGTTACTTAAATTCTATTTTACTTGCCCTCTCGACGATTTCTTCCGGTCAAAGATAAGGAAAAAGCATGGTATTTTATGCCTGTTTCCTGATTATGCTTCGCTACCTGTGCTCGCCTATTTTTTGTTTATTTGAGCTAAGTGGTTTGAAATCAATCGCTTCGGCTTGGTGGGTTTATGATTGATACTCGCCGGAGCTATTGTTTGTGTCTCAAGAGCCTTCTGTTCAGGATTGTTTATTAGGCCTAAAGTTACAAAAAATATCCCCCCAAACCTACCTAATTATCTAATCTTAACCTTCACATTGCCTTTAGGCCTTATAGGAGGCACTTCTGGCCGAGAAGCTCGGAACTAGCACTGCGAATTAATTATTTGTTAACTCCTTTCTGCGCATTCACTGGCTTTCACTACATTATATTTGTACCTTAAACCACCCTAATACCCGATTAGATCGTTTTTTTTGATGAATATCGGTAAGCTTCCTGCCCCTAAAGCATTAGGAGGAACTCATCCGAAGATCAGTTTGCTGTTATTGAACATGAAAAATAGATATTTATTTTATGGCCTATGCATCGTGCTTGCTGGTTTGGCTTCGGACCTTTGGGCACAAAACCTAAAGTTCAAAACCTACCTCGTCGAAGATGGGCTTTCTAATAATTCGGTCAATAAAATCGTCAATGCCCAGGATGGAGGATTATGGATAGCCACCTGGGATGGACTCAATTATTTTGACGGCAAGCGATTTACCGTCTTTAGGAATGTGCCCGGTGATAGCAGTTCCCTGCCGGGGAATTTTATTACCGATATCCTCCTGGATCAGGAAGGGCAGATGTGGGTGCGCTCCAGCGAAGAAACCCTCAGCCTCAAGGGAGCAAAAGGCTTTACCAATTTCTCGCTGGGCTCCAATATACAGCGCTTAGGTCTGTCTCAATATGGCCAGGCAATGGCGCAGGTAAGAGACTCTATCCTGTCTTTTGAGGGTAATAAATGGGCCTATTGCAAAACCTGCTCTTTTACCGAACCCGAATCCGAGGGCTTAAATGCCCTATTGGAGCGGCAGGTGCCCGGGGTGGATATCCTCGACCAACATACCGATCGGTCGGGCAGAATATGGTACGCTACGCTCAGGCATGGCGTCTATGTGCTTTCCCCCGATTCAGGAAACGAATTTTATAGCTATCATCATGATGCTACAGACGCTTATAGCATTCGCAGTAATGAAATATATACCATAAATGAAGATGTATATGGCAATATATGGCTAGGGACGAAGGATGGTGGCATTAGCATGGCCCATCGCAATTCATCGGCCGTTTACTCGGTCTATCCGCATCCGGAAAAACAGCCTCAACTTCCCAATGAGACCCTCCGCGCACTTACCCAAGACCAATCAGGGCAGCTGTGGCTGGGCTTTTATAATAGTGGCTTGTTCCTGCGCAAGGCGGATTCCCCATTATTTAAGCGGTTTGACCTTCTTCAGGATGACTCTTCCTCTGACTGGAATAGGATCCGCAGCTTATATACCGATCGTGCAGGTACCGTATGGGTAGGTACTTATGCCGGGGTGCTGAGGATTAGTGCTCAGGGGAAGAAGACGTTCTTTACCCAAAAGGATACCCCGCATTTTGTGGCGGATAGAAATTATGATTTCTTCGAAGATAAGGCTAATAACTGCCTCTGGGTGGCCTGCTGGGGAGGCTTGTCTAAGTATAGCTACCTGAGCGAAAGTTTTGAAGCCTTCGAAGATCAGCGCTTATTTCAGGGCCTTCATATTCGACAGGTTTTATCCACTCGTAGCGGCTTATTTGTGGCCACCGAAAGAAATGGAGTGGCCATGTATGAGGCTGGGAAACTTACGTTTTTGGATGATTCCAATGGACTGTTAAACAATAGCGTATTCGCGCTCCAAGAGGACGAGCAGACCGGTAATATATGGATTGCCACCCTGGCAGGAGTGTCTGTGTATCACCCCATGCAGGGGATGATCACCCATATTAGGCAAGAAGAAGGCCTGCGTAGCCAGCTGGTGTATGGCCTCTTGCCGGATGAACAGCATATGTGGATATCTACCACCAATGGGATTTCCCGCATTAATCTGAAAGATTATACCCTGCATAACCTCGCACCTGATGAGGGCTGGCAAGGGGCAGAGTTTTCTGAAGGTGCCTTCTTCCGAAGTGAACTCGGTATGATGTTCTTCGGTGGGGTAAATGGGCTCAACTATTTTCATCCTCAGCGAATCGAGTTGGAGGACGAACTGCCTCGGCTAAGTTTACTCCTACCCGATACGGAGGAGCAGCTCTCAGGCCTTAATGCGGGGGAAATCGAGCTGGGCGTTAGAGCCGTGCAATTTAGTCGGTCCGACCAAAATCAAGTGCAGTTTAGGCTGCTGCCCGCCTCAGAACAATGGAGAGAAGTCCCTAGCGACGGCAGGATTATCTTCGAGGGGCTTTCTCCAGGAAGCTATACCCTAGAAGTAAGAAATTCCCTTGAGAGTCGCCCGGAAAACTACCTTCGACACAGCATTCTGATCCCTCGGCCGATATGGCATTCGCCCTTCCTATGGGTCGCACTCATGATGCTGGCCAGTGCCGCCCTGATCCTTTGGAGAACCAAGGCGGCCAAAAATGAACAGAAAATCCTTCAACGGAAAATTGAGGAACGTACCGCCTTGATCCAACAGCAAAAAGCAGAACTTCAGCAGATCAATGATCGGCTGGATGCTAAGAATAAGGAAATTAACGAACAGAAATCAGCCCTTCTGGACCTGCACCAAAGGCATCAGGACGCTGATTTCGAAATGGACAAGTTTAAAGCTTACGTCCTTGGGCAGTTTAAAATGCCCCTTACCGATCTGAAGGAGAACCTGGAGCTGCTGCGTGCCCATAGCAAAGCTGGCAAGGAGACGGTCATGGGCTTAGTGGAGCAAATGCTTACCCAGGTGAGAGATTGGGAGAAAATACAGAAAATGGAGCAGCTGGAATCTGGCGGTCCCTCGCTGACCCTGCTCCCCGAACTCATGGAAAGCATCTTCCAGAACTTCCAAAATCCACTGACCAAATATCATATCAGTTTCCGCGAAGAATACCAGCTCACCGGTGGATGGGTGGAGCTAGATGTTCTTAAATTCAAACTTTTTTGGCAATATCTGCTCCGGGAGGTGTTGAAATACCTGGAGTCCGGAGCGGCATTTGAAGTGAAAGCACATAGCGCCAACGCTGCCCTGCAGGTCGATCTCACCATCAATAGCTCCCTACTCGTCCATAATCTAGAGGAAATACTTCGGTACAGCCCTTATTTGAAATCTGCTTTTTCACTTCTTGAGAGCCTGTCCGGCAAGATTACCTATCGCCAAGAAGGAGGACAATTACTTATGGTCCAGCTGACCATCCCTTACCAGGAACTCGCCTCCCCAGACCAGCCCTTGCACGTGAGGCATTGGAAGCACCTCAACCTCGAAGAGCAGCTGGCTCCCGATAAGCATCATATAGTGCTGCTGGGAAAGAAATATGAGTCCGATAGCCTGGTGAATATTATCCATAATGAGGAGTTTGAGATCATCGTGGAAGAGGAAGTGCAGATGGTGATCTCAGCCATCAAAAATGCCTCTATTGATGCTTTGATTATTTATAATGAGAAAATGACCGGGACCATCCTCGAGCTAGTGGAAGCTGTCAGCCGTAAAGCCAAGGAAAAGGTGGAGATCCCTGTTTTTTATGTTTATGATACAGTCGAAGTCGGCTTCCAGGAGAAGCTTATCGATATGGGCGTGGAGAATTTTATCCAGCTTCCCGCAAGCAGCCGATTTATCCTGAAGAAAATCGGTGCCCAAATCGATAAAATAAAACGACTAAACGCAGAACGAAATATCTTTTCCCTCCTGCCAACAGAGGATTCCACCTATGCCAGCCCCAATGAGAAACTGGTCAAGGAAGGCTTGCAAATCATCAGAGACCATCTGGCGGATGGTAATTTTAAGGTGGAGCAACTTAGTGAGCAGATGGGCATCAGTAAAATTAAATGTTACCGTGGATTCAAAGAGGTCCTGGGTACCTCCCCTTCAGACCTGCTCGTAAGTCTGAGACTCGAAAAAGCCCAGAAACTTCTCCTTCAGCAAAAGATGAATATTTCCGAAGTGAGTTTTGCCTGTGGCTATAATGACCCGAAATACTTCAGCAAACTCTTCAAAAAGCACCTTGGACAATCTCCTAAGCACTTTCAGCACCCAGTAGAATTGTGAGGTTTTATTGGGGTCAAAATTATCATAATACTACCGGAATATTACGACATTGTTTCTGATGAATAAACACCCCAAATACGTTAAAAATGGAGGTTTATAGGTCAATATTGTCCACTAGTTTGAAATAATATTCCACCTTTTGGGGCAGGGATTGGGGTAGATTTGATACATCATTAATCAAAACCTACACCCAATGAAAAAAAGTTTTTACATTTTAATGGTGCTGAGTTTCTTCCTAATGGTCCAGGCAAATGCCCAGACTACTGTGCGAGGACTTGTACTCAGCAAATCGGATATGAATCCCGTTCCTGGTGCCACGATCATTCCAAATGGCAAACCTAATCAAGGTACCACCACGGATGTGCACGGTAAATTCTCTATAAAGGTCGAGGCTAATACCGGCAGCCTTACGGTTTCTTTTATAGGAATGGACTCTCAGACTATACCTTATGGGGGAGGAGCAGAGCTGACGATTTTATTGGAGGAATCGCTGAATGACCTCGATGAGGTGGTGATGATTGGTTATGGTACCTCCAAGCGCGAAAACCTGACCTCCTCTGTATCTTCTGTGACTGGTGTAGATCAGATTTCTTCCCGTCCTGTGGCCAACCTGAATGATTTCCTTCAAGGCAATGTACCTGGCGTCACGGTGATGCAGCAAGGTGGCGATCCTTCCCAGGAAGGCCTGGTGGTCATTCGGGGATATGGCTCTCTGGCAGATGAAAGACCCCTGACCGTGGTGGATGGGGTACCTTATTATGGACCTTCCATCAACCCAAATGATATCGAATCAGTATCCATCCTGAAAGATGCCGCCGCAGCCGCCATTTATGGTGCTCAAGCCGCCTCCGGGGTGATTGTTATCAAAACCAAAGATGGTGCTTTTGGCAAGCCTAAAGTGACCTTTGACTTGTATTCCGGCGTGCAGCGTGCGACGAATCTGCCCACTCCGCTGACCGCCCAGCAGCAAGCAAATGTGTATAACCTCGCCGCAGATAATGCAGGTGTAGATAGACAGGCCGCTCATAATGCCGATCTCAACCCCTGGGGACAGGTAAATAGAACCAATTGGATGGATGAGATCTTTAGAAATGCCGCCATCTATAGCGCCAATGTTAATGTGAGTGGAGCGGGAGAAAATGCCAATTATATGGCTTCTTTTGGCTACCTCGATAAGGATGGCCTGCTTCAGGGAACTGGCTTTACCCGATATAACCTCCGGCTAAAGGCGGATTTTTATCTTTCTGATAAGGTGACTGTTGGCGAAAATATCTACCTGTCAAAATCTAATGCTGTCGGTACCAACTCTTCCAGCTCTTACTCCGGAAGTATCATTAGTGCCCTTTATATGCCTTCGGCTGCCCCTGTTTATGATGAAAATGGTGCCTTTCACGGCGTGGTGCCTGCTGACCTGAGCCAGTTTGCCGGGACCTATGGCGATGTGTATAACCCAATGGGACTCCTGCTGAGGCCTACCGTCAATAATCCCGTGGTGAATATCAATACGAATACTTACCTCAACTATGAGATTATCCCCGGGTTGTCCTTCAGAAGTACCTTTAGCTATAATGTGATTAATACTGAAAATAAGCAGTTTAATCCTAGAATTCCAGAACTTGGACGTACCAATCTTCAAAACTATCTGTACCAAAGTCATTCCACTACCAACCGATGGATTTGGGATAACCAGGTGTCTTATCAGCGGATTTTTGGTAAACATGACCTGAATGTGACCGCCGTTTACTCCTCCCAATACACGAAGTATGATTATTATTCCCAGGAGGGTAGAGGCTTCAGCTCCGAGGAACCATTCAATCAGTATATGGGAAATGCCTCAGAGTTCCTGACTCCTCAGACGAGCGTCTATGAGGATGCGCTGACCTCGGCCATCGGTCGGGCAATGTATAACTATGACGAGCGCTATTTCCTTACCGCCAGTGTACGTAGAGATGAGACTTCTCGCCTAGCGAGAGAAAACCAATCGAGCTACTTTCCTTCCGTGTCTGGGGCTTGGAATATCTCGAATGAGAGCTTTTTCCAAAGTAAACTGATCAATAGTCTGAAGGTGAGGGCCTCTTGGGGCCAGATAGGGAATATTAATTCGGTAGGCTATTACTCTTTTGATGTGCCATTAGGTACTCAGACAGTGGTGCTCGGTGAGGGCGCCACCCTGGACTATAAGGCCGTATATGCGGGTCAGCAGTCTAACCCTGCCTTGAAATGGGAGACTTCAGAATCAACAAACTTCGGTTTGGATGCCTCATTCCTTGATGATAAACTGAGCCTGACCATGGATTATTATATCAAAACTACCAAAGGGATGATCCTCCCTGGCTTGGAAGACCTGCACCAAGGTACCTCTGCTGCTGACGTAAATGGGGGTGAAGTGAGAAACAGAGGGTTCGAATTCTCAGCCGGATACTTCAATAATTTCGGGGAATTGAGATTTGGTGCCCGAGGTAATTTCAGCATGCTGCATAACGAACTGGTCAATCTGGACGGGTATAATAAGAGTAATGTAGATTTCATCTCTCATACCGATAATGTCAGAAGTACCCTGGCTCCATACCGCTCAATGGTGGGACAGCCTCTATATGCTACTTATCTGGTTCCTTACCTTGGTATTTTCCAATCTCAGGAGGAAGTGGATTCCCATACGCAGGATGGTCAATTGATTCAGCCTAATGCTCAGCCTGGTGACTTCAAGTTTCAGGATGTCAATGGAGACGGACGGATCTCGGATGAAGACCGTATCTTCATGGATAGCTACTTACCCGACTTCACTTATGGCTTCAATTTCACCTTTGACTTCAAAGGATTTGATGCTTCCATGATCCTTCAAGGGGTGTCAGGAGTGAAGGTCTTTAATGGCTATAAATTCACTGCTCTGAATGCTTCTCAGTCGGGATATAATCTGGATAACCGCGTGCTGGATGCTTGGACTCCTGAGCATACCAATACCGATATCCCTAGAATATCCGCTAAGGATGACAATTTGAATTTCGGTACTAGCTCCAGCTGGTACTTGGAAGATGCCTCTTATCTCCGGATGAAAAACCTCACCATAGGATACACCTTCTCAGAGACCTTATTGCAAGGACTTGCCAAAGACAGCAGTTTGAGGGTTTATTTCTCCACCGAAAACCTCTTTACCATCACCAATTACAGCGGCATAGATCCGGAAGTAGGCGGCAAGGGCCTGGATGTGGGTAGATACCCACTTCCTCAGACTTTTACTGCCGGGCTGTCTCTTTCTCTGTAATCTCAAAAGCTAATGATCAAAATGAAAAATATACTCTATAAACTATCCACGGCGATGGTGCTCAGCTTGGGTACCCTCAGCAGTTGCTCCGATGATTTTACCAATTTGGATCCTCTAGGGAGTACTTCGTACGAAAACTTCTTCCAGACGGAGCAAGATGCCATAGAAGCAGCAAATAGCCTTTATTTCTATATGAAAGATGAAGACATGTTCTCCCGAGGCTTCTTCTGGTTTATCAATGCCTCTGATGATATGGTGACGGGGAGGATAAATTCCACTGCCGATAATATCAAAAACTTCAATATGACCGGTGATGAGGGATATACGTATTGGATGTATCCTCAAAGTTATAAAATCATCCGCCGCGCCAATGATATCCTGCTCAACGTTCCCGATATGGAAATCAGTGCTACCTTGAAAAATAGGATCCTCGGCGAAGCCTATTTTATGAGGGCCTTTCATTACTTCTGGATCGCCCATACGTATGGTGATGATGTCAGTGGTGGTGTGCCCATCGTGACAGAAGACAATATGTTTGACGATGCGGGGAGCTATAGCCGACCTTCTAGCGTTTCCGAAAATTACGCCCAGATTATCGAAGATCTTCAGAAGGCTTATGAGCTTCTTCCACTTTTTACAGAGTACTCCTCTGATGATTTGGGGCGGGCTCATAAGGATGCCGCTCTTGCCTATATGGCCAAAACCTTTCTGTACTGGGCCGAATATGACCCTTCCAAATATGCAGACGTGGTCACCTACGCGGATGCCGTGACCAACTCTGGCTCAGGAAGAAGCCTATATGATACAGATCAGCCGGAATTGGATTTTCGCTTGCTTCACAGTCACCGCAATAACTGGGGCCCTGAATATATCTGGTCCGTGGTTTCCGGAGTAAATGACGGAAGCAAATTGCCAGGGGTAGCCCTTGAAAATAAGGGCTGGGGTAAGTACAATGGCTGGGGCTACTATATGCCTACCAATGGCCTCTATGAGGAATATGAAGAAGAGGATATCCGTCGCTCAGTTACCCTACTTAAATTTGGAGATGAATTTAAGTTTTTTGGAGAAGATAGAAGGTATCAGTCCGAAAACTCCCTGTCGGGATTGCAGTTCAATAAATATATGTATGAGTACCAATTCGAAGATGCTATAGGTACCTATGTCAATTCGAACGGGAATAACCCGGGGACAATTTATAATGTACCCTTGATGCGCTATGCGGAGGTCTTACTGATGAAGTCCGAAGCACTCATTATGCAGGGACTGAATGGCGATGAACCGATCAATAGGGTGCGTGACCGTGCTGGCCTACCACCAGTGTCCAATGCGACTATGGATGACCTGAAACACGAGCGCCGGGTGGAGCTTGCGGGAGAATTTGCCAACAGACACTTTGACCTCGTTAGATGGGGAGATGCGGAGGAAGCTTACGCCCAGCCTCTTTATGGCCGTATCCATACCGATCGCTCCAATCCTGACTCTCCTTTCAATGTCAGCATAATCTGGCCTGCCAGGGATTTTGATCCTGCTACCATGGGAGTATGGCCTATCCCAAATCAGGTGGTCAATTCCTCTGGAATAGCTCAAAACAAGGGATGGTAATCCTTCACACTTTCTTATTTTGAGATAGTATAAAGTGGCTGCCTTATTTGTGCTTTCCCCCTCTTGTTTGCGGGTGGAAAGTCACCTAAAAGGCAGCCGCTTTCCTGTTTTCTCCATACCTTGATATTATGATTCTTTAGCCCCTGGGGCAATGACAATCTCCGGAATCCAGGCCATTATTCTGTAGAGTGGGAGGATTTCTGACTAGTATTGAATTTTACCTTTAGATAAGCACCTGTAGCAGGTTACATTACTATAATGATGTGCGGAGTAGAGGGAATGGCAGGCTGCTCAGTACTATTGAGTCTTAGCATAAAAGCCGAACTACCTGATTTTAATTGGCTGTGATGGTCGGCTGATGCTTATTTGTAGTGGGAAGGGGTTAATGCTTCCTTTTTGTCTCTGGGTTTCCTTAAAACATAGATATTATGAATTTAAAAATTAATTTAATCCTTTCTTTTCTATTGTGTTCTTTCCATTTATTTGGTCAGGGCCAATTTGATTATCGCCTGCATTCGCATAATGATTACCTTCAGAAAGCTCCTTTCTGGACGGCATTGGCAAGTGGTGCTCACAGCATAGAGGTCGATGTGATCCTGCGAAATGGCAAGCTGATGGTGGCGCATGAACCGGAGACTATTAAGGAAGAATGGACTATCGAATCCTTATATCTCGACCCCATCCGCAAAGCCCAGGTTATGGGAATCGGAGCCTTGGATTTTCAATTATTGGTAGATATCAAGACCGAAGCCTATGCCAGTATGGAGGTCCTTCAGAAGTCCCTCGCCAATTATTCAGATATTCTTTCCACAGACCCCAGTCAGGGGGTGAGGGTGGTCGTCTCAGGTAGCCGACCTGCGGTAGAGGACTATGTCAGCTATCCTGCCTATATATGGTTTGATTATCAGCAGCTGGACTTAGATGATACCCTGCCTTGGGACAAAATCGCCATGGTCAGCCTTCCTTATAAGAGGGTATCCGTCTGGAATGGCAAGGGAAAAATAGTGGAAGAAGAGCAGCTGCGCATTGAAGAAATCAGAGATATGGTGCATGCTTATGATCGTCCGCTGCGCTTCTGGGGAGCCCCAGATAGCAAAACCGCCTGGAAGGCTTTTTATGATTTGAAGATAAATTATATCAATACAGACAGCCCTTATGAGGCCAGTCAATACCTGAAAAGCCTCCCCCAAAATGTGGTCAGAGGTAAGAGGTCCCATGAGATATATACCCCTGATTTTATGGAAGATGGGAAACCTGAACCGATCAGGCAGGTGATCCTCATGATTGGGGATGGCAATGGCCTCGCCCAAATCTCCGCCGCTCTCTATGGCCATGGAGGTCAGCTAAACCTCTCTCAGCTAAAGCATATAGGGCTGCTCAAGACACAGTCGGCGGATGATTTTACCACCGATTCTGCTGCGGGAGCCACCGCGCTAGCCACTGGGACGAAGGCAAATAATAGAGCCATAGGTTTTTCTCCGGATGGCAAAGCCCTAATGAACCTGCCTGAGCGCATCGTGGACTTTGGGTATAGGTCGGGAATAGTCACCACAGACCATATGACTGGAGCTTCGCCAGCTTCTTTCTATGCCCACCGACAGGATCGGGATATGATCCTGCCGATAGCCGACGATTTGAGTAAAAGTGTTTTGGATCTTATTATTGGAGCTGGAAAAAATGATTTTCTTACCCTTGATAATGATTATATCAAACCACTAGAGCAGGCTGGCTTTCACTTTGCTAGTAGCCTAGACGCCCTGGCCATTTCCCGCGATGAGCGCGTGGGGTATTTCGCTAGCAATCAAGGCTTACCCACGGTAGAGAAAGGTAGAGAAGGTTTCCTGGCTAGAGCTACCACCAGCGCCCTAGCATTCTTTAGTCAAAAAGATCAGCCTTTCTTTTTGATGGTGGAGGGAGCGATGATCGATACTGGCGGACATTGGAATAGCGCTTCCACAGTGGTGGAGGAGGGAATAGACTTTGATGAAGCCATAGGGGTGGTGCTCCGGTATGCCGATGAGCATCCAGGGACTTTGGTCCTGATCACCGCCGATCATGAAACAGGAGGGATTACCCTTCCCCAAGGCAATACCTCCCGAAATGAAGTAGAATTGAATTTTGACACCGAAGATCACACCGGCATTATGGTACCCATTTTTGCTTATGGTCCCCATGCCAATCTCTTCACTGGAATATATGAGAACACCGAGGTATTTCATAAGCTTATAGAACTGATGAAATAATAAGGATGGTTTTCTGAAGTAGAATAACCTGATTATTAGTGTGTGGATATTGTTCTTATCCCATTTCGCATATGCTTCTAAAGTGGACTGGCCTTCAATAGCCCCTGCTTATAATAGCACTAAGGTCCATTATTTCCAAGAAACCTAGCCCTCGACTTCGATTCGATCAGGCTAGGTTTTTTTATTTCATAGAAGTAATACTATTGACAGGTTTGAATTGATTTTTTTTCCTCTTTATCGAGTGAAATTTTAGAATGGGCTATTCAGATCAGTATTAAATAATTGTTGACGAACTGATGGTTAGAGGAAAACTGGGGGAGTTTAAAATCGGACAGAGCTCTGTTCCGTTCGCATCACATTTGTTAAATTGAGTAAATTGTATTTATAATATGGAAAAAGTAATATAATGATAGGTGAATTTTACTTTTTTTAAAAAATATATGATTTTTTATATTTATTTTCTTGATTCGTTTAGCTATCTTTTATATAGATAATTGCAATTAAGAATAGCAAACCCAAATTTAGAGATCCATATCAAAATCAAATTGTTTTGATAATCACCAATCGTTTTTGCGCAAACCATTTACCAGAATGAGGTCAATGTACTATTAAATTCAGGATTTCAAAGGTGAAATTAAGTATATTCCAATTTGAGGTATTTATAGTAAATGGCGAAGTAAAAGCAGGACCCTATTTGCTTTTTACCAATTACCAGTTTAGCTGGATTTTTTAAATGATAATTCTCCTTTAAGGTAGGTGTTGAGTTTGCAATTTCTTGATTAATAGTTTCTTATATGCTGTTTTGAAAGAAGATGACTTAAAAATAAATACTACTACTTATGCGAAAGTTTATACTAAGTTTAATGATTACTGTAATATCAGTAATGTCAGTAATGGCTCAGCGGACCATTACTGGAAAGGTGAGCGCAGTGGAGGAGCCGGAAGGTATTCCCGGAGTTAATATCAAAATTAAGGACTCTTCCATTGGTACGGTGACCAATTTGGAAGGGGAATATTCCTTGGTGGTTCCAGATGATACCCAGTTTTTGATATTTAGTTTTGTAGGATTCAAAAGCAAAGAGGTGGCTCTTACGAACAGTAGTACGCTGAATGTGGTCCTGGACCTTGATGTCAAATTACTAAATGAGGTAGTAATCGTGGGGTATGGCACACAGGAGAGACGTGAAATAACGGGCTCAGTGGCTTCAATAAAAAGTGAGGCCATAGAGAATCTTATGTCTCCGTCTTTTGAGTCACAGTTCGCTGGTCGGGCTCCTGGAGTGCAGGTGACCACCCCTAGTGGTGTCTTAGGCCAAAGACCGATAATTCGTATCAGAGGGGTAAACTCCATTTCTTCTAATGCAAATCCTCTGATCGTTATTGACGGAGTGCCGGTGCTAGATAGTGACCGGTCGGCGATTGTGGACTCTAACCCTCTGGCCAATATAAATCCAGCCGATATATCGAGTTATGAAGTCCTGAAAGACGGTTCGGCCTCTGCCATTTATGGTTCTCGCGCTGCCAATGGGGTAATTCTGATCACGACAAAACGTGGATCAACAGGTAAAGCTAAAGTATCCTATAATACCTCTTTGGGAGTAAATAAGGAAATAAATCGATTCGAATTATTAACAGGAGACCAATTCGTGTCGATAGCAAACGAAAAAAGGACCAATGCAGGACAAAGTCCCCTGGCCGTTCTTGGAACCAATACCGATTGGCAGGATATGGTGTTCAGGGCAGGATTCACTCAGCAGCACAACTTATCGATATCTGGTGGCTCTGATGCCACTAAATACTTCTTTTCCCTAGGATTTACCGACCAAGAGTCATCTATTATCTCCAATGACCTCAGCAGGTATTCATTCCGAGCCAATTTGAATCATAGTGTTTCTAATAGAGTGCGCTTAGGTACCTCCTTATCTTATTCGTTTACGGAGATTGTTGGGCTTAATGTCGGGCCGGGTTTCCTCTCTGGTGTCATCTATAATGCCACGAGATCCCTGCCTAATGTTCCTATTTACGATTCGGAAAACATCGCTTTCGATGGGTTTAATGTGACTCCAAATGGTAGCACTACAGGCTTTGGTAATAATCTTGCAGGACCTGATAACAATATTTCAAATATTGGTTTTGTCATACAAAACAATGAGTACCGTAACCGGGTGCATAGAATGATGGGTAATGCTTTTGCTGAGGTGGATCTTCTCCAAGGCTTAACTGCCAAGACCCAGATTGGTGTGGATATCACCTTAGCGAATGATTTCAGAAGTCTTGACCCTAGGCATGGAGATGGCAGAGGATCAAATGGGGATGTTTATATGGGGTATAGCCCTGCTTCTCGATGGAACTGGCAGAATACCTTGAATTACCAAACGGTCTTTGCAAATGATCATAGTTTGAATATTACCGCAGGTTTGGAGTATCAGTTTAGTAAATTCTATAATTTCTTCGGGCAAGGCTCAGACCTATCGGATAGTTTTTACCGAAAAAACAACCTGATTAGTGGCTCATTTAATGACCAGTTTACGGGTGGGGGGTACACCGAGAGAGGATTTGATTCTTATTTTGGTAGGTTTAATTATAGCTATCAAGGAAAATACCTTGCTTCTTTTACCTTGAGAAATGACGGGATCTCTGATCTTGCCGCAGGAAATAAGCGTGGTACCTTTTATGGAGGATCTATTGGCTGGAGACTTTCTGCTGAGAATTTCTTCAATTCGGATTTGATTTCCGATTTGAAAATGCGAGCCTCCTTTGCAGAGGTAGGTAATACCGAAATAGGATCCTTTGCCGCTTTTGGTGGTTATAGCCCTGTTTTGGGGGGAGCTGGTGCAGGTATAGGCTATGATCGGATCGCCAATAATCAATTGCAATGGGAGACCTCCCGGAAATTAAATATAGGCTTGGATATGAATATTGGAGCAGTAACTATTTCTGCTGATTACTTCAAAAATAATATCAATGGACTAATACTAGAAGCTCCAACCATCCCTTCTCTGGGGGTGCCAAAGAATAAAATAAACCAAAATGTGGGCTCCATGACCAATAGTGGTCTGGAGCTGAGGGTCATGTCCAAAGTGCTGGAAAATGAGTCTTTTAGCTGGAATACAGATTTTAATATCACCTTTATCAGCAATAAGGTTAATAGCCTGGTACAGCCTCTTTCATCTGCATATAATAGAACAGTGGAAGGGAAATCCATTGCGCAATTATATGGCTACCAGTGGGCAGGGGTAAATACCGCTAATGGTAATCCAATGTATTATAGTGGTGAGGGTATCGTACAATTTAATCTTGAGCAGGATATCGATGGGAAAAATCAAAAAACCTGGAGAGCCTATGATCCCGAAAATCCCGCAAACATCTCTGTACTAGGAGATTTTCCCACCCGGGATTTTCTAGGAAACACCCTTCCTAAATGGCAAGGTGGATGGTCCAACAGTTTTAAATTTGGCCAATTTGATGCAGAAATCTTTACTCGTTTTTCTGGCGGTAATTATATTATGAATGAGTCACTAAGAGGCTTATTGGGACAAGGTTTTTCAAATAATCATGTTTCTATCCTGAATCGTTGGACGGAGAGCGGGCAGGTAACTGATATCCCTAAACTCTTTACTGCTACCGACCAGGATATGTGGCAAAACTCCGCTTCGAATTCTAGGTTTATAGAAAAAGGTGACTTTGTGAGAATACAGAATATCATTGTGGGCTACACCTTGCCTGCAGAACTGTTGGCCTCAGCTTTTGACGGGATGATTACCAATGCACGGTTCTTCGCACAGGTTCAAAATCCCTTCCTGTTTACAGGGTATTCGGGGCTAGACCCAGAGGCTAACCAGTATTCCAGCCAGCTTCAGTTTGGGGTGGATTATAACGTAGCACCGATAGTACGTACCTATTCTGTTGGCCTAAATGTTGGCTTTTAATATTTAAACTACTGAAATATGAAATTTATACTTAACACTTATATAAAAAGGAGCTTGATATTAATTGCCTTAATAGGTCTAGCTTCTTCCTGCGATGTGATTGATCTCACTCCTGCGAATTTAATTCCTGACGATGAGGCCTTCTCCACTGAGCCACGTATCGAGTCCGCTGTATTGGGAGTGTATGAATCGGCTCAGATAGGTTTTTACAATGATGTGGTTCAGCGGGGCTATCCTTTTGGAGCTGCGAATGTGGAACAGGGCGATTTGCGTGGTGAGGATCTGTATAATGATCAGCTGTTTTATGAGATCACCTATACAGGTTCTTACTCTCCTACATCTGCCAATAATAATGGAATGTGGATCAGCTTATACAGGATGATCAACCGTCTTAATATTATCTTAGAAAAGCTCGATCCAGCCTTCGAATCAGGGCTTCTGACGGCCGATACCCGGGACAATTACCGTGGAGAATTATTATTTCTTAGAGCTTTGAGCCATCATGAGCTTCTGGTGCATTTTGCGAGACCTTATATGGATGACCCATCTCTCCCAGGTGTGCCTTACCGGATCTTTGGAATCGATGAAGTGGCTAAAATAAGCCTAGGTGAGATGGTGAGACGAGGTACTGTGGGTGAGGATTATGATCAATTATTGGCGGATTTGGACCAAGCAGAAGATCTGATCAATGAAGGTGGAACATTTCGTGCCAGCTGGGGGGCAGTTATTGCCCTGAAAACCCGTATCAAACTCCATAAAGGAGATTGGCAAGGGGTGCTGGATGAATTTAAAAAGCTGGAAGGCAAATACGCTATAACCAGTGATCCAGCAGCTCCTTTTAGATCAGGAGGCCAAAGCACAGATAATATTTTCTCCTTCCTGAATTCTGCCGAATCCAACCCCGGAACCAATGGTGCCCTTCCTGCGATGCTCGGAAATCCAAATACAGGAGGCCGTGGCTTGGTCAAAATCAGCCCCTTAATATGGAGAGCAGATTTCTGGATGGTTGATGACACTAGAAGGAAATTGACCTCCTCTGGTGGATTGGGGGTATATACCACAAAATATGTCGATGCCACCAGTTTCTCCGATCCTAATGTGATCTTGAGGTATTCCGAAGCGGTACTCAATGCCGCAGAGGCTAGCGCCAGATTAAATGATCTCGCTGCTGCTGTCACCCTGGTAAATCTAGTGAGAGATCGATCAATTCCCTCTACAGCTGCTTCCTATACCGTCGCCGGCCTGGAAGATCAAAATAGTGTAATACAGGCGATCCTAAATGAGAAAAGGATTGAATTCCTGGCTGAAGGTAAGAGGTTTGGCGATATCCACCGCCTATCAGGTGAGGGTAGAATGAATGGGGTGCCACCTAAGGCCTCTTCCCGATCCATTACCAATGTCAATTTTTATACTACAGATCGCGAAATCCCTCTTAGTCATGCGATCCCTTATACCAGTACTCGGTTTATTTGGCCCATCCCTTTAGATGAAATACAAAATAATGGCTTAGAGCCTATAGAACAAAACCCTGGTTATTTTTAATCAGAAGGCGATTTTTAGATCGCCTCTCTGGAAATTATAATATAAATCATTAATGCCGATTTCAATTTAAATGTTAAAGAGGATGAGCCTTCCACTACAATTCGTTTGTAGTACACAAGGTTTCATCCTTTTTTTTGAGTTAAAGAAGGAATGACTTTAAATGCCAACTCAAATATTGATTGAAAATTAAGCACTTATTCCTGTCCGCTTTGCTCATTATTTGCATTGAGCTTCTTTTATCCAATATCCTATATCTCCTCTAGCATTGAAATAAATTACTTATTGATTCACTCGAGTGCAGCCTTTTTTTCGGGCATCGATGAATTTGCAATACAAGCCTCTTCGGTAAGGATGGCTCCATATCATGGGCTTTCAAATGGCCTTTGAAGAAAATAAGCAGGGAGAAAGAAGGTTTGGCCCGCTGAAATTTTTTTTCCTGAGCACCTAATTATACTTCCTATTTCCGCAGTTGCTAGTTTGACTAAAAGGTGTGGATTATAAAATGCGACTAAGAACACAAATAGGCAACAAGAAGTGCATGCAATACTTTTTTGCCTAACTTTGCCTTTGGTCATCAAGCAGCTGGGGCGCTTGGGAAATATGACCTTGGTCAGATAGATGTATAATAGTAATAAATAATGCCATGGCTGGGGATTCGGTAAGGATAAATAAGTATTTGAGCGAAATAGGATATTGCTCTAGAAGGGCTGCGGACAAGCTGCTGGAGGAAGGGCGCATCTGCATCAATGGCAAAGTGCCCGAATTGGGGACGAAGGTGAACCCCGGTGACGTGGTCAGTGTGGATGGGAAACCTGTCTCTCCTCCAAAGGAAGAATTTATCTATATGGCTTTTCATAAGCCTGTGGGGATTGTCTGTACCACGGATACTAAGAGAGAAAAGGATAATATCATAGATTTTATCAATCACCCTAAGCGCATATTTCCTATTGGCAGGTTAGATAAGCCCAGCGAAGGCTTGATTTTTTTGACCAATGATGGCGATATCGTGAATAAGATCCTTCGCGCCAAAAACAATCACGAAAAGGAATATCATGTCACCGTGGATCGGCCCATTACGCCGCAGTTTATTGAGCGAATGGGGGGTGGTATTCCCATTTTAGGGACCATGACGAATAAATGTAAGGTCATGCCCTTGGGCAAAATGAAGTTTAAAATAATCCTTACACAGGGTCTCAATCGTCAGATTCGGCGAATGTGTACCTATTTGGGCTATGAAGTAACCCGACTCAAAAGGGTACGCATTATGAATGTGCCCTTGGATGTTCCCGTAGGCAAGTGGCGGTACCTTAGCCCGGAAGAGCTTCAGGATATCCACCACCTGACCGAGGATTCTATAAAAACTTTCGACGATTGACCGACTGAAAGAATGCCCTTAAGCGCCTTCCACTTCAGTCTGCCAAAGGTATATTTTGGTTAGAAATTCAAGTTTTTTTAGCGGGGCAATTCCCTTTTCACTGATTTGGGTACCATATAAATTGAGGTATTCCAAATACTGCATTTTCTGCAAATACTGAAGCTCTTCATCGGTAATGGAGGTGCGCTGCAAGGACAACTGGCTGAGATGAGGGAATTTTTCCAGGAAGGAGAAGTCTAATCCTTCGGCGAGTGTCACATGGCCTAGATTCAACCAGGTGACTTGGTCGGAGACCTTTTCCAGAGCACTTATTTGCTCCTTTCCTATGGGTTTGCCAGATTGAAGGTAGCTGACTTGCAGAAAAGGGCTATCGGCCGCTAAATGAGATACGGAAAATCCTGCCTCCACCAACTGCTGTTCTTGCTCAGTGGAGGCGGCGGAGACCTGTATCGCATAAGCGGGGTTTTGCCATTTCACTTTTGGCGAGGCTATTTCCTGAAGAATTTCGGCAATATCCTCACTTTTCTCCACCTCTTTAACCTTCTTGTCAAAACTCGCTTCATTACTGATCCACCATTCCAATAAGGCTTTCTCGGAGGCCGTCAAGGGCTTTTTTCCATCTGGAGGCATGACATCCTCATGATCTTTGGGAAGGTTTACTCTTTTGAATAGCTCACTTTCTTCTGGAGATCCTGGCATCAATACCTCTCCATTTTCACCGCCTTTTAGAAAACCCTCGGGGCTGTCAAGCCTTAATTTACCCTTGGTTTTATCTGCATTATGGCAGCTTTCACATTTGGCCTCCATCAGGGGTTTGACCAGATCTGCATAGAGCAAGGCTTCATTGATGTCCTCTATTGGCGGCCGCTGGTTCTCTTCCTCCGTGGGAATACCCGCGAGGCTCTTCAATGGATCCGGCATATACCTAGTCAGATAATCTGAGCCGTGGGTAAGGTTGCCCCCAAGATGGCCGGTAAGGCTAAGGCATATCACACTCGCAAACAAAGAACCTAGATAGGCCTGCTCCAGTTTTTTGAACTTTAATAAATAAGCGATGCCAGCAAATACAAAAGTGGCAATGCCTAACCATTGGTGCCAAAAAACGGTGGAGCCTTGGTATTCGCCACTTAAGGATAAGAAATACCCTAATAAAGCGGCTCCAAAGGCACTAATAATCCCTAATCCTAAAACGAATCCCGTGCTGCTTCTCAGATGATGAAATCGAGGAAGTTTTGCTACCAGCTCCATCAGGAAGGCCAATAGAATAAATCCTATCGGAAGGTGAACTATTAGTGGGTGAAACCGTCCAAAAAATAACCATATTTCGTTTTCCTGACCCGTATTCTGCGCCCAGACGGGACTGGTAAGCAGGATTAAAATAAGTGATGCAATATATTTTTTCATTGTGAATAGGTATGATTAAGCGGATTAAGCTAAGATTTTTTCGATGACATTCCCATGCACATCGGTAAGTCGGAAATCCCGGCCTTGAAAATTATAGGTTAATCGTTCATGATTTAAACCTAATTGGTTGAGAATGGTGGCTTGAATATCATGGACATGGACGCGGTCTTTTATTCCATAATACCCTATTTCGTCAGTCTCCCCAAAGGTGATTCCAGGCTTGATCCCGCCGCCAGCCATCCACATTGTGAAGGCCTCCAGGTGGTGATCTCTACCCACAAAGGTCATCTCTTTTCCCCCACGGTTTTCCCGCATGGGTGTTCTGCCAAATTCGCCTCCCCAAATCACCAAGGTGTCTTCCAATAATCCTCGTTGCTTTAGGTCTTTCAATAGGGCGGACATCGGCTGATCCACTTCTTTGCAGCGGTCCTTAAATCCATGATTAAGGGCTTCGTTTTTGCCTGCTCCATGTGCATCCCATCCCCAATGGTACAGCTGGATGAAGCGTACGCCCTTTTCTGCCAGCCTTCTAGCGAGCAGGCAGTTATTGGCGAAAGAGGACTTGCCAGGTTCTGTGCCATACATATCGTGGATATATTGTGGCTCATCATTGATGTCCATGGTGTCAGGGACGGACATTTGCATTTTGAAGGCCATCTCATATTGAGAGATGCGGGTCATGATTTCAGGATCACCCACTTCTTCATATTGCTGTTGATTGAGCTTATTGATCGCGGAGATGGACTTCTGACGTAGCTCCCTGCTCATTCCCTTAGGGTCTGATAGGTATAGTACGGGGTCTCCCTGTGTTCTGCATTGTACTCCCTGGTACACGGAAGGTAAAAATCCACTGCCCCACACGCTCTTTCCTGCGCTGGGCGTGGTGCCTCCAGAGACCAAAACCACAAATCCCGGGAGATCCTGGTTTTCGGATCCCAGGCCGTAGGTGACCCAAGAGCCCATGCTTGGTTTTCCAAGCCTTGCCCCACCAGTGTGCATCAGCAGCTGGGCCGGAGCATGATTAAATTCGTCCGTATGGACGGCCTTAAGAAAAGCCACATCGTCCACACATTCGGTGAAATGCGGCAATCTGTCCGATACCCAGGAACCGGAATCTCCATATTGATTGAAATTAAACTGTGGGCCCAGCATCTGCGGTGTACCTTGGATAAAAGCGAACCTTTTACCTTCCAATAAGGAGGGAGGACAGTCGAGCCCATGAAGCTTCTGGAGCTCAGGCTTATAGTCAAAAAGCTCTAGCTGCGATGGCGCACCAGCCATATGAAGATAAATGACTCTTTTTGCCTTGGCAATATAGTGCGGAGGAAGTGCTTTCATCGGGTTGGAGGCATCCCGCATTAGGGTCTCAGCGATCTCCTTGTCCGAGTCACAGCCCGTCAATGCACTCCCCATCAAGCCTCCCAAAGCCAAAGAACCCATTCCTGCGACACATTTTTTAAGAAAATGACGCCGGGTATTTAGCTCGGCATTTCTATAATTTATTTCTTCTAAAAGATTCATGATCGACTTAGTTTTTGGTGATAAATGCATCTTGGTTCATGATCGCATTGGCCACAACCGTCAAGGCATTCTTCTCGGGATTCATTTCGGTAAGGTCTAAATTCTGCAGACCTTCTTTACTATTGCTAAAGTGCCCCTTCGACTCCTGATATAAGGAGAGCAATATCTCCAATTCATCAGCTGTGGGGGATCTGAAAATACTCATCTCAAAGCCTTTAGTGATTTGCTCCTCCGGCTTATTGGATACTTTGAGTAAGCTGTCAGCCATAGCTTGAGCAGCTTCTATATATACAGGGTCATTCAGTGTGGCCAGCGCCTGCAATGGAGTATTGGTGTTGATCCGTCGATTAATGCAAAACTCCCTGCTCGGCCCGTCAAAAGTGATCATGCTAGGGTAGGGACTGGTCCGACGAATATAGGTATAGACAGCCCTTCGGTGCTGATCCTCTCCTTCACTCGTTTTCCACTGAGCACCATTGTACACTACCTGCCAGATCCCCTCTGGCTGGTGAGGCATGACACTCGGTCCAAGCATCTTAGGACTCAAAAGACCACTTACGGCCAAGGATTGATCCCTGATTTGCTCAGCACTAAGCCGAACCCTTGGCCCTCGGGAAAGGTAATAGTTTGCAGGATCTTTTTCCTGAGCCTCCTCACTGATGGTGCTGCTTTGTCGGTAGGTCTGGGACATTACCATTAGTTTTAGCAGCTTCTTTATATCCCATTTCATGTCCTGCACCCAGTGTACCGCCATCCAGTCTAGCAGCTCGGGATGCGTGGGGGCATTTCCTTGGGAACCGAAGTCTTCCTGGGTGAGCACTATGCCCTTTCCAAAAAGCTTCGCCCATAGTCGGTTTACCGTCACCCTGGCAGTGAGTGGATTTTCACCACTTACCAGCCACTGCGCCATACCGAGCCGATTATAAGGACTGCCTTCTGGAAGTGGTGGAAGGGAGCCTGGTACTCCAGGATACACTTCCTCTCCATGGGTGGTCCAGTTTCCTCTATCAAATACAAACGTCTGCCTCTTCTCCTCCTCTGCTAACTCTTGCATTATGGGTAATGAATAGCTTTTGAGCTCCTTAAGTTCTTCCTCTTTGGCCTTCAGCAGAGAGGCTTTTTGGGCGATTCCACCGGAGGCTTGCACAGAATCTATCCATCGCTGGATATTTTCCTTTTTTTGAAGATCAATTTCTGTATATACCGGAAGGACAGGGCTCTCCACAGGATAGCTGTCCTTGTCCTGAGAATTGTTTAGAAAGGCATAAAATTCGTAATATTCATCATGTCTGATAGGGTCGTAAGGATGGCTATGGCATTGGACACAGGCCATGGTGATCCCTTGCCAAACTTCCCAGGTGGTATTTACCCGATCCAGGACTGCTGCCACCCGAAATTCCTCATCGTCCGTACCCCCTTCATCATTGGTCATGGTGTTTCGGTGGAATCCAGTAGCGATCAGTTGATCCTTGGTGGGATTGGGCAGTAAGTCTCCCGCCAGCTGCTCAATGGTGAATTGGTCAAAGGGCATATTTTGATTGAAGGCCTTGATGACCCAATCTCGGTATTTCCACATCTCCCGATGGCGATCTGCCTCATAGCCTTTTGAGTCAGCATAGCGGGCGAGGTCTAGCCACATGGAAGCCCAGTTTTCGCCATAAGAAGGAGAGTCCAATAGCCGGTCAACCCATTTTTCGTAATTTTTCAGGGAATTGTCTGCTTGCAGATCCCGAATCATCTCTTTGCTAGGGGGTAGGCCCACCAGATCGATGCTTAATCGGCGAGCAAGGACCTCGGGACTCGCCAGAGGCGATGGCTCCAGCCCCACTTCATTGAGTTTAGCTATGATAAAGTGATCGATAGGATTAGCGTCCGGGGATTGGCTATCTTGCAGCTCTAGCTCGGCAGGATCTGGAGGCACAAAGGACCAGTGATCCTCCCATTTCGCTCCTTGGTTTATCCAGCGCTTGAGGGTTTCCACCTCCTCATTGCTCAGTGCAGGGCCCTCTGGGGGCATGCGTTGCTCAGGATCAGCATGAGTGATACGCTTGATCATCTCACTTTCCTCCGCTTTGCCGGGGATGATGCCATGTTTGCCGGATTTATTGACCTCCATCGCATCTTCCTCAAACAATAAGCTGAATTCGCCCGACTGCTTTACCCCTCCATGGCAGCTAATGCATTTACCATTGATGATGGGGCGTACCTCGGCATTGAAATCCACTTTTTCCTCAGAGGAGGAATTGCAGCTCCATACACCCGCAGCCATCATGGCCCCCGTAAGCCCTAATAAAGACGCTAATCGAATCCTCATCTTTTTACTAATTTATATTCGCTCTAATTTTACAGGATAGGTTTTGTTGGAAGCCCATTGCGGAACATAAATGTTCTGGTCTCTGTCAATACAGACATCATGGGGATTTAAAAAAGTGCTTCCATCGTAGGCGATTTCCTGTAGCTGCCCATCGATATAGCTAGGTGCAGAACCTCCCGGAGCGGAGATTACCTTATTATTTTCGTCCATCACAATGACCAAGCCATCAAAAGCGTCCCAGGTCTTAGTGACAATGACTGCAAAATATAGATTGTTACCCTGAATTACAGGACGGCAAATCCAGCATCCCGGGGTGGCAATCGTTTCTAAATGCTTCCCATCCAGAGAGAAACGCTTAAATTCCTGAGCCGCTCGGGAAGTAACTAATAATTCGGGCTCCGCCTTACGCGTATCAAGACAGATCCCATGGGCCTGCTTAAGCTGGTAATCCGCTTCGCCTTGCCCAGCGAAATGACGGATGTATTCCCCCTTTGGAGAGTATTGAATCACATAACTTTTACCATAGCCATCAGCCACATAAATATCACCATTCGGGCCTATCGCCGTTTCTGTAGGATGGTATTCGCTTCCCTGACTATATACCCCGGATTCTTTGGGGTAGTCCAATGTCATTACTATTTTTCCACCCATAGTGGTCTTATATACCTGACCCTTTTCCGTGTCCGTGATATATAAAAATTCCTCTTCTCCTTCCTGGTGAAGGGTAAGTCCATGAGCTCCCGGGAAATCATGACCCCAGGTCGAAAGGACTTTGCCCGACTTATCATAGATTAAAACATTGTTTCGGGTTTCATTGGTCAAGAGTATCAAGCGACCCTTGGCGTCTTCTACCATCTCATGACAATCCTTTACTGGGAAGGCATTTGGAGATTGAGTACCCCAGTCTTTTTGTACCTTATACTGGAAATCCCCGTGACCAATGATTAGCTCATCGGCAGTTCTTTCTTTTCCAAAATTAATATTTGGGATCGCCAATGCTCCACAGCCAAGTAAGCTCGCTTTTGTAAATGTTCTTCGGTTCATCAAGAGTTGATTTGTTAATTGAATAAATTCTACCTCCTAAAATTGGAATAAAAAATACGAAAGCATTGTTCTGAGCGTCTCAAACCCTTGTGTATTCGTCTCAAACCCTGATTTGTAAAAGATTATTCTAAAATGATGCCTTTGTTCTTCCTAGTGGTGGAGGGCTGATTTCTGAGAACTATATTTAAAAAATGAGAGATCAGCTTCTTGAAATTGCTCCTCGACCTCCTTCATTAGCCTTAGGGTTTAATATAATTCCCCTTTCAAACCTTAGGTTTATTAGGGAGTTGAATCTTTCAAAAGGTATAGGAATGCAGGGTGTAAACTTTTAAATCTTTAGGTTTTTTTGATTCGGAAACCGAATTCTTAATGCGCGGTGCCCCACCAATAGGGAAAGGATTATTTATTAAATAAGGATTGAACAAATGTCCGTTGAAGTGGCTTGACCAAAAACTGGTTGACTCTGGAATAGGTCTTTACCCGGTCTCTATCGGCTTGATCGATGGAGGAGGTAAGCATAAAAATAGTAAGGTTGAGGATGATGTCCAGCTTATCCAATTCATCCAGAAATTCCCATCCGTTCATCAGTGGCATATTAATATCCAAAAAAATATAATAAGGTATATCGGCATTGCTGAGGATATGTGCCAAGGCCTCTTCTGCGGAAGTAAACTGTTTTATCTCAAGATGTGGAAATTCCTTATGCAGAATACTGCTATTGACATAGTTATTGATTTCATCATCGTCGATTAAAAGTACCATTGGTGTTCCCATGATTCACTATTTTATAATTTCAGCTTTTTGTGTGATTTTATGAACAATTAGGTCAAGCTCATTTACTGATTTTTCGATCATGTCCAATACCTCTGGGTAGGACTTATCATTGCAATCGTACCATTTGACCATATTAAGGAGTCCCTGAATCCGTGCAATTGGAGCGCGAAATTCATGGGATTGAATCCAGCTAATTTCTTTGAGTTGCTTATTATGGGTTTTGATTTTTTCGAGGTATTTCCGGGATTCCGTCACATCCAACACGCTCCCAACGGCCTTAAGAGGCTTACCGTCCTCATCTTTAATAATATAGCACCGATCCACCACATAGGCAATATCCTCGTCATCTAAAATAATCTTATACTCATCTTTCCAATAATTTTCCTCAGGAGTGCTCAATACTTTCTGTAGTGACTCCCATATCCTTTTTTGATCTTCTTTAGCTATCAATTGGTTCCAGGAATTGGTGGAGCTGAAGGGTTCGCTCGTTTCATAAGGGAACTTCTTGAGATAGGCAGTGCCGCGAATAATGGTCTCTGTAGTAAAATCAAGTTCCCAGATCATCTCATTGCTGGCCTTAAATGCCAGATTGAACCGCTCGTTGCTGAGCAGAAGTTCCTGCTCGTGGACTTTGGTGTCTGAGATATCCTGTATAGTCCCTTCTATCATATAAGGCAGGCCCTTTTCATTCAATAGCCAACGTATTTCTTGACGTATCCACTTGATGGACCCACCTGGAATCAGGATGCGATGCTCATAGGATTTGAGCATTTGAGAAGGGATATTATCCCCGGTTTTGGGGCTAAAGAGATGGCGGTCCTCCGGGTGAAATAAGTTTATGATATTCTTTATGGTAGGAATAAAATTCAGCCTGTCCTGCCCATAGATGGCATAGGTGCTATCACTCCATGTGGATATATCCTGATCTAGCTTGCGGTGCCAATACCCCAGTTTGGCTATTTTCTGAGCCCGCTTCAATTGGTTGAAAGCCAGTTGAAGCCTTATTTCTATCGTCTTTAGAGCATTAATATTCTTTGCCATCACGAAGATAACGTCCTGCTCCGGTGGAATAATGCTATTGATCAATAGGGGTATTTTCTCACCATTATTATTGAGGATATTACATTCTAATTCACTAGGACTACGGTTTCTTAATATCTTTGAAAAAAAATCCTTGCACCTTTCTCTCTCATCTTCAGGAACAAGATTCAGGAAGGATTTTTGATTCAGGTATTCCGTTGAATACTGAAGGTTTTTCGAAAAAGCCTTATTGGCTTTGATGAAGCCCAGGTCAAAATTAAGTATGCATTGAAAGTCTGGGGAGTTCTCAAAAAAACCACGAAAAGTATCTTTGGTGATCTTTTGGCGTATATATGGGCTGATCTGATCTGCTATGATACCCAAATTCCGAGCGGTTTTCTCAAGCTTATCGAAGGACAATTGGGAGGTGACCAGTATCACACCTATTACTTCATCCTTGACCATAAGTGGAAACCCCAACAGGTTTTCGAAGGATTTTCCGGACTTATTGTTGAATTCGGGAAACCGCTGACTTAGTTTTTGGCTGGTCCATCGGACAGGCTTCTGCACTACGCCGACTTCCCTGGCGATGACCTGACTCCAATGATCGTAGGGTAAACTGGTGGCCATACTCATCTCGGTGGAGGCAATATGGAATAGCTTTGATCGATCCATGGCATTGATCCATAAGCTAAGATTCTTTATTCCATTTAGCTTCGAAAGACTATGCGATACTTTCTGTAGGATCACATGGACGGTCTTTTCCTCAATAAGAAAGCGTGTGATTTCGGTTAATATTTCCTGTCTCTCAGCAATCTCCACCTGCTCAGTGATGTCCCAGGAGTTTGCGATAATCCCATGAATTGGGGAGGTGCCTAGTTGGTTAGTGAGGATAGTATGCAGCCATCTGTACTCGCCATCATTGCCCACAAATCTATATTTGGGCAAGGTGATGCGTGGCTGCTGAGCAGCAGATTCCAAATAGGGTAAAAGCGCTTCGGCATCGTCTGGATGAATAAATGAAAACGCATTCCTGCCGATAAATTGCTCAGGCTCTATTCCTAATACATTGCCAGAAGTAGGGCTTACATATTTGTATTCCCCCTGAGCATCAATTATGGCGATTAAGTCGGTGCCTTCCTGGACCATGGTTTTAAACTGCATTTCGCTTTCCAGCAGTTTCTTTCGCTTTACATCCTGCATCAGCATATTCTCCAGAATTCCGCCGATAGACACGATAAGCTTTATCTCCTGACTATTCCACTGGCGGGAGGAATCACGGACTTCCACCAACAAAAAACCTTGTCTTTCCGGGTCTTTGTCCAAAGGCATAATGACAATAGAGCTTAGCTGCTGCTGTTCAAGGTAATTTCTCAGGATGGGTTCCTTGATCTCCTCCAAAAATAGACATCTGGGACTTTTATAATCTTGCAGCAAGCCAATAAGCGGTGTCTCAAAAGTCGTACTGGAGTTTTGCTCCTCGGGACTACCGTCTTCTATGGAGGTCCATTTTTTTATATCTCCAAATAGTATCGGGTAATTCAAGGAGATACTGTGTAGATTTAATTTCTTCCCTACAAATTCTGCTGCGGCATAAAAGGCCTCCAAAGGTCTGTACACTCTCTGCAGGTCATTCACGATTAGGTTTACCCGATCAATAATTTCTAAATAGTTTTTTTCCCTTAAGGCACTCTGCTGACTGGTATATACATCACTTAGATCAATGGCTGTGACCAATTCAGCATCCTTTCCTTCAAAGGTGACAGGCCGACTTTTGATTTTGACATGGATGATGGTGCCATCTTTTTTGCGATGGACATAGAGATGGTCGTAGTCAGTAGCTTCACGTCTCCTTACCTTACCCACCGCTCGGAGGAGTTTCTCGATCTCTGAGGAAGGGCGGATGTCCTTGATTGTCATCGACAAAAATTCTTCCTCGCTATAGCCATAATGATGGATAGCCTCCTGGTTGACTCGCAGGAAATTCAAGGTCTCCAAGTCGTAAATCCACATTGGAAATGGATTTAAATCAAAAATTTGCTTATACACTTCAGACGCTTCAGCCATAAATTGCTGTAACTATTAGATTATTAGAAATGATATTAGGTATAATTTACTATTAAAATTTGAATAAATATAAGTTTCAATTTCTTCAATATACTCAAATTGTGCTGACTTTGGATTTAATATGGAAAAGCTTGCAATTATTGATTGCTAATTTTTCACTATTTAATCCTGCTTTATAGTTATTCCTTCTTAAAGCGTATCATATGCCAGCTCCCGGAAAGAGGTAGCATAAACCGATGGTGTCATATTAAATTCCTGTTGGAAGGACTTCGAAAAATGAGAAATATTCTTAAACCCAGATTGGCTTGCCGCTTCTGAGACGGAGAGCGAGGTAGTTCTTAGGAGCTTAGAGGCATGGATCAGCTTCACCTTCTTGATATGAGCCGAAAGGGTAAGGGCTGAATTTTCTTTGAATTTCCGATATAGCTGTGCTCTACTCATACCCATGGCAGTGCAGAGGGCTTTATTATCAAAAGATTCATTTTCTAAGTTATCCAATATTATCCTATCTATTTCCTCAAAGAAGGGGTCTGTTTTTACCTTTTTCTCTGCGATTTCCACCTTGTCTTCAGGGATCATAGCCCTGGTTTGTCCTGATTTCCTATATCTAAACCATAATAGATATCCGATCGATAGACTTATGAGGGCTATAGGTAGCGACCAATACCAGAAAATTAATGGTAGGGGAGGCACTGTGACCGATATGGTCTTCGGTGAGCTGGCCCAGACACCATCATTATTGCTCGCAAGGAGCTGAAGGGTATAGTTGCCAGGAGGAAGATTCGTATAGGAGGCGCTACGCTGCTGACTTACCTGCCACTCTTCATCCTTGCCTAGAAGCCTATACTTGTATTTGTTCTTGGAGGATTTTATGAAGTTAGAGGAGGCAAAGGTGAATTTTATAGAGGCCTGCCTGGGGTCGAGCTGAATTTTCTGGATGGTATTTAGATCAGTTTGTGCCCAGCTTTTATTTAGCTCTTTTGAGGGGGATTCGATGCTGGTAATGATCGCCTGCGGCGCAATAGGGTTGGTCAGTAAGCTATCAGGGTGGAAGATGCTCAAGCCTTCGATACTGCCTAGGTAAAGATTACCGTGGAGGCCGAGGGCTAAAGTTCCCGCTTTGGATACATTGCCTGCCAGACCATCCTGCTTATTATAGAGCTTCCACTGGTCTCCCGCAGCTTCCATCATATCCGAATAGCCATTTACCCAGATTCCGCTACTATTGGTGGCCCATAGTTTGTCTTTGCTGACTAGCAAATTAGTTATTGGACTTTGACCCATCATAGAATTGGTGAGTGGGCGGAGTTCATTTTGGTCAAAATGGAAGATCTGGCCATCATTCGTGCCAATTAGCAGTTTTCCAGTGGGGTCTGTAGCTAGTGAATTAATAGGCAGCCTTGCCGATGGGATAGGACTAAGCTTTCCGGCGCTATGGAAGTTAGTTTTATCGGGTAGGCGGAGCGCCATTAGCCCCTCATCAGTTCCAAAATAGGCCTGTCCTTCGGGGCCCTGGATATAGGTCGTAAGTTGGTAGGGCAGGGGCTCAGAAGCGATCAAAGTCTTATTTTCCTGAGGAGAGTAGATCGCATAGTGATGTTTGCCATAGAGCAGCATGCGGCCATCCTGAAGTCGGTTAATGCGCTGAAAAGTTTCTGGCTTAAACCCCTCCATTACCGGCAGTGCCTCAAATGTTTTAGAGTTCTTATCAAATAAAACCAAGCCATGAAGCTGGGTGAGAAGAAGGTATTGGTTGGCCTCGGCCAGTGGCTCTATATCCAGAATGGTATTATCTGGAAGGGCTCCCTTTTGGGAGTTTTTGAGGTAATGGACAAATTCCCCTGTTTGCAGGTCAAGGTGATTTAGCCCTCCTCCGTCAGTTCCGATCCATAGAGAATTCCCCTGATCTTCGATAAGACTTGAGATATGGTTAATGCTGAGGCTATTGCTGCTTCCTGGAATGGACTGGTAGGCATTGATTTGTGAGGGGAAATTGTCATATATAGTGACTCCACCATTGCTGGTTGCGATCAGCAGTTGTTTGTCCTCATTCATATAGTCGGTCAGTACGCTGGCGGTATTGCCTCGGTGGTTGATATGCCCCTTGGTGGTATAGCGAATGAAGGTGTCTGATTGGCGATTATAGATGCTCATGCCTCCCTGCATGCCTCCCACGACGAGCTTCCTGTCCATATCCTCCGAAATAGAATAGATGGAATTGGTCGCTATAGACTGCTTGGAATCATTGCTAAGGTATCGCTTAAATTGGTTTGTTTCTGTATCATATTTATTCAGACCTTCCTGCAAGGTGCCCACCCATATGTTTTGATAGCTGTCCTCAAAGATTGAGATTACAGTGTTTCCACTAAGGCTATAAGGGTTGTTGTTTTGGTTCATGAAACTCCGAAACTGACCAGTTTCAGGGTTTAGCAGGCTGATACCCGCATAGTTTGTCCCTATCCATAGGCGATGTAGGTGGTCCTCTACCAAGGTATTAATATCATTTCCCGAAAGCCCATTAGGTTCATTTGGCAGATTTTTATAGACCAGGAAATCATCCGTTTCTTCCCGGAATTTCGCCAGCCCCTCATTGGTGCCTATCCATAGATTGTTTTGATGATCCACAAATAGCACCTTGATGTTTTTGCCGGGGATAGCATGAGGCTTATCCGTAGCAGGTAAGTATTTCTTGAAGGTTTTAGTTTGCCGGTCAAATACATTAAGACCATATTTAGTGCCGATCCACAGCCTGTTTTGGCTATCTTCTATGATGGTATTGATCTGATTACTGGATAGAGAACTGGCGTCTTCTCCTGAGTGATTATATACCAAATAGTCATATCCATCAAATCGGTTGAGCCCATGCTGTGTTCCCAGCCACAAAAAACCCTGGTGATCCTGGTAAATGGCCGTGATGCCCGGATCAGAAAGTCCCTCAGTCGGCAGCTGATGAAGGTGGATTTTATGTTGAGCATAGCCAAAAAACCCTGGTATAGTAAGCAGGATTACCAGCAATAAGAGTCGCCTTACTGAAAGAGGAAATATGGTCTTCTTTGGTTTTTGCATTTATTATGTAGCAAAATAAGGAAGAAATCATAAGTATGGAAGGCTTAGTCAGAATGAATTCAATTTATTTGGCTCCAAAATAATATTTTCCACCAAAATGCGTAGGTATTGCCGAAGATTGGTCTATTGAAAATAGCTTGTAAGGCCTGAGGCCATAATAAATGGGACAAGGAACAGGTCTTTACGATCTATTCCTTGCCCCATAGATTCTTAGCGATAGGGGTGTTTTTTCTAGCTTAATATTAGTTGACCTTGAGGATTTTAAGTTTGCGTTTTCCAGCAGGCATCTGCCATTCGATTTCACGCCCTTCCTTGAAGCCTATCAAGGCCACAGAGAATGGAGCCAATAAGGAGACTTTGTTTTCTTTAAGATTGGACTTGTCTGGCATGACGATCGTCGCCTTGATGATATTATTCTTTTCCATATCCAGCACTTCCACCGAGGAGCCGATACAGACCACATCTGTAGGTACTAGTTCGTCTGCCACCACTTCACAGTTGCCAAGTTCTGTCAGTAACTGCTTTAGGTCAATTTGTTGACCATTAGACTGACCACTTTGGATGATACTTCTGATGGTATGATAATCTGATTTTTTTAGTATAGCTTTCATAAGTATTACAATTCGATTGTAGATAAAAGAGGAATTACCGGTGCGGAGGATCAGCCAAAAATAGTTCTGAATTTACTCGCTTTCAGAAGCTCTCCACAATCCCGGTATCAAATTGAGGAGAGCAACTTGATAAAAGCCTTATTATGAAAAAAGCACACAGATTTACCTCTCGCAGACAGGTAGCCTGAAGCCTGAATTCTAATGAATATCGTGGTTTTATCGGTCATATAATTTGAAAAAATGCGCCTTAGCTTTTGGAGCTGTGGCCTAGTGACCGAGTATTTTTTGCGGGTTTGGGAAGATCTAGCCTATAATCAGATTGTATCTCATCGTCCTCCAAATAGCATACAGGAGAACTGACCTTAGTGCTAAGGCGAGTTCGATGTGCGGTGCTTTTTGCTTTGGGAATGGATTTCATGATTTCAGGCTGTCTCCTTAGCAACTACGGTATTTGGAGGCTAAGGTTGGTACTTTTCTCTGTTTTTTATTCCACAACAGCCAAAAAGGCTTCATGATGAGCCTGAAATAATGATTATGATCCAATTTATAAGGATATAAATGGAAATCTCCCTAATTGGGGGGTAGGTTTTAGGGTAGTAATAAAAGAAAGAATAGTCAAAGAAGCTTGCTGGTGCAGGCGCATTTGATTCATTTCCCATTCGTTTTTAGTCCAGTTGCCAGGTGATCTTCCTCAGTTTTCCATTAGCGGGGATTTCCACCCAGCCCGAATTGGAATTCTCATGGGTGATGAGCTTGCCATTTACCACCTTCAATTCCTCCTCGCTAAGACCACTGAGGTCTGGGAAGAAAATTAAGGTGCTTGCTTTGAGGCTGGGGTTTTCCTGCCATGTCATCTCAAATTCATTCGTGTCAGGCTTCCAATGATAGTTTTTGAGTTCCCCATTAATCGCAAAAGGATAGGGCCTTTGGAGTGACTGAAGGAAGTAAGGACGGTTTTCCAGCCCATTTTCATAAGACCAATAGGCATGGGAGAAATTATACTTTTCGATTTGTGTGATCGCATGTTGTGCTACAGGTACCATATTATTTCCCCCGCCATAATAAGCGCCCCATTCTCCTAGCCACACGGGCATTTGGAGTTTTTTGGCGGTCTCGGATATTACCTGGAGGATATAATCCACCCTGCTTGAGGAGGTTTCTGAGGAGAATTCAGTATCCACCACCAGATCGTAAGCATGAGGAGCATAGGCTACCTGCGGATCAGGCTTCCCATTAGGCAAGGTGGTCCGCTGAATGCTGCTTGCCACCCCCATATTACCAAAATAAGTATGTTCTAAGAAAATGATTTTTTGCTCGTCCACCTCCCGAATGGCCTGCGCCACTTTCTGATAAAAAGGCTGCAAGCGCTCCTTTTCAAATGCTGAGGTGAGCGGGCTTAGCGCTTGGATCACCGAGCCAAAATCCGCCGCATTGTCCAATTTCTGTAGCGCTTCATTTCTGGAAGATGGCTCAGACCAGATGCCCATTAGCTCTTCCTCACCCAGTATAATTCCTGTTTTTTTGGCATGCAGTTCTCCATAAGCAGTTAGCAAGGCTGGCATGGCCTGCTGGGCAATGGACCCGGGAAAAGGCTCATTCATCAGGTCGTAGCCAATGACATTACTCTGGTTCTTATACCTCTCAGCCAGCATTTTCCACATCTCAGCGTAATGGTCTTGGAGACCTTTGCCATCCGCAGCAGGTTTATTTTGCCAGAAATTATCAAATGCCCCCTGTACCGCGGGACTTATCAGGTAAGAATCGCTCCAGACCTCCCCTTTATAATGCTCTAGCCCCTCATCTAAAGTCGCCCAGCGAGGAGCTCCATCGGAATATTTGGCGCTGAACAGATCCTGATGCATATCCAATATGACAAATACCCCATATTCTGCTGCCCACTTGATGTGCTTATCCAGTTCCTTAAGGTATTTTTCGTCAAACTGGTCCATCTCAGGTTCCACTCCATCCCAAATCACAACTAAGCGAATACTGTTCATACCCCATTCCTGTAGCCTCTTATAAAAATCCTTATCCACCAGCGGCATATAATTATCCTTAGGAGATTTATTGACCAGATTGATCCCACTGAGGATAATCTCTCGGCCTGCATGATCTACAAAACGATCTCCATCCACCTGTATAGATCTTACCAGAGGATCTTCCATGCTGGAAGTGGAATCACATGCAGAGGCTCCCAGAAGGAAGGAAAGTATAAAGGCGAATAATGATAAATTTCTCATTTGATAATGGGTTATTTAAAGCGGATTTGTTCCATATAGCTCCGCTTTATTCATGGTAAATGGAAGGAGAATTGGAGAACTTCTCACCTCTGTATACTATTTCGTATTAGGCTATAGGCGTGAATCGGAATCCGCGACTATTTGTCTAATGGTTAATAAATAGATCAAGGATTCGAAATATAATAAATAAGGATTCAAAATTATTTTTATTAAGTTATTTTAAGATTATTAATTCATGAATATTCCTGTTTGAATTAGGTGTCAGCTTATTAAAATTCTGTGGTTTATCGGTATTTATAAGGCAGGAGAAGTAGAAGGGAAATGTTCGGCTCTATTTTTAACAATTATATAATCCGGGAGAAATGGAAACTGGTGAGGACAAGAAGAGTACTTTACCGGCTGTTTTAATCAATTATTTTGCGGGAATAATCATATGAAGTAGGATTCGTGACATTCGTATTAAGTTTCTCCTTTCAATTCTCACAACTTGTAGGATCAATTGAATAACAATAATCCTAAAATGAAAAGAGTCTTATTACTTATTGGTTTTGTCTTGGCGAATGCGCTTCAGCTAAGTGCCCAGGATCTTAACTTCAACGAAGGTTGGAGGTTTTTAAATGAAAAAGCGGAGGGCGCTGAATCTCCGGAATATGATGATAGTGAATGGCGAGAGGTGACTTTGCCACATGATTGGGCCATCGAGGGACCTTTTGATGTGAAATATAATGCTCGGGCTGGCGGCCTCCCTTTCCATGGGACAGGCTGGTATCGGAAGGAGTTTACCCTTCCCAAAGGGGCACGGGACAAGGTCATCCGCCTAGAGTTTGAGGGTGCGATGTACAATGCTCATGTATATATTAATGGGAAGTTTGTCGGCAATCGCCCCTATGGCTATATCGGATTTGAATACGATATCAGCCAATACCTGAATTTCGGAGAGGGGACCAATGTGGTGGCCGTAAGGCTTAGCCCCGAGGACTTGTCCAGCAGATGGTATCCCGGAGCGGGAATCTACCGATCGGTTTGGCTAAAGATGGATGAGAAGATCCACGTGGACCACTGGGGGACCTATATCACCACGCCCACCGTGGGCCCAAAGAAGGCTGTAGTGCAAAATGAAACGGTCATTATCAATCGATTTTCGGAGGATAAGACCATTGTGGTTAAGCAAGAGTATTTTGCCCCTTCGGGGAATAAGGTGGCCGAGGGCGAGGAAGAGCTCCTCGTAAAAGCCGGCACTGAGCAAACCTCTGCCTTATTTGTAACAATAGAAAATCCTGCCATCTGGGGTTTAGAAAACCCTCATTTATATACTCAGGAGACCAGCCTATGGTCGGAAGGGAAGGAGATGGACCGCTATTCCACCAAGTTTGGCATTCGGGAGATAGCTTTTGATAAGGATGGCTTCTACCTCAACAGTGAGAAGCTGCGATTTCAGGGGGTCTGTCTTCACCATGATAATGGCCCTTTGGGGGCAGCGGTCAATCGACGTGCCATTCAGCGTAAGCTGCAGATCATGAAAGATATGGGGGTAAATGCCGTGCGCACTAGCCATAATCCACCTTCCCGGGAGCTCCTGGAATTATGCGATGAAATGGGGATTTTGGTTCAGGATGAGGCTTTTGATGTGTGGAAACTGGCTAAAGTACCCAATGGATATAATAAGTTCTTTGAGGAATGGTCCGAGATAGACCTTGCTGATATGATCAGGAGGGACCGTAATCACCCCTCCGTGGTGATGTGGAGCATAGGCAATGAGATCCTGGAGCAAGGAAAGAAGGAGATCGGATGGAAGCTGGCCAAGCAGCTCCATGAGGTCTGTGTGCAGATGGATCCCAGTCGCCCCACCACCGCCGGATTCAATTATTATTCAGCACCCTATGATAATAATATGGCGCAGCAGGTGGACATAGCGGGTATGAACTATAAGCCTTCAATGTACAGTGAGGTGCGTAAAAACTATCCGTATCTGCCAACTTATGGTTCGGAAACCTCCAGCGTGACCAGTAGCCGAGGAGTATATCATCTGCCGATAGAGAAGTACAGTACCCATGAGTCCTTGCAGGTGACCAGTTATGATATTATTGGTCCGCCATGGGCTTACCCACCTGATATTGAGTTTTATTTTCAGGAACAAAACCCTCACAGCATGGGTGAGTTTATGTGGACTGGTTTCGATTATTTGGGAGAGCCGACCCCCTATGGCGGCAAGGACAATTCCACCAATGGTTACTGGAATGCCGATTGGCCCGCACGCAGCTCGTATTTTGGGGCGGTGGATCTTAGCGGCTTCCCCAAAGATAGATTTTATCTGTACCAAAGTCAGTGGACCAGCAAGCCTATGATTCATGTATTGCCACACTGGAACTGGGAGGGAATGGAAGGTCAGGAGATCCCGGTTTACTGCTATACCAATTGTGATGAGGTAGAATTATTTGTCAATGGTAAATCGATGGGCAGGAAGGTAAAAGGAAAAGACAAAACAAATATTATTGTGGATTTTTTACGATATGAACCCAAATCTTTTGATTCTCCCTATCGTCTCAGCTGGATGGTGCCCTATGAGGCTGGAAATATAAAAGTGATTGGGTACAAGAATGGTGAAAAAATAAACGAAAAGTCTATATTCACCGCAGGAAAACCCTATCAACTGGCCTTGGAGGTGGATAGAGAGAAGATTTTGGCAGATGGGGTGGACCTAGCCTATATCACCGTTAAGGTGTTGGACAAGGAAGGTAATGTATGTCCTTTGGCCGATAATAAGGTGAGTTTTATAGTGGAGGGCGTGGGCAGACTAGAGGCCGTCGGAAATGGAGACCCTACCAGTACGGCATCTTTTCAAGCCGATAATAGGAAGGCATTTAATGGCCTATGCTTAGCGATCCTGAAGGCCTCAAAAGAGAAGGGTGAAATCTCCCTAACCGCCCAATCCAAGGGGCTCAAAAAAGCAAGCATTAGCATTATTTCTGAATAATATGAATATGAGAAAAAACACCATCTTCCTATTAATATTGAGTTTATGTCTGGGGAGTATCTCCCTCCAAGCGCAGCAAGCGCCCAATATTATCATTGTGATCACAGATGATCAGGGCAAAAATGACCTTTCCTGCGAAGGAAATCCCTATATCAAAACACCGAATATCGACCAGTTCTATTCCGAGGCAGTTCGTCTGACGGATTTCCACGTATCCACCACCTGCGCCCCTTCGCGTGGGGCCCTGCTCACTGGCAGACATACCAACCGGCTCAATGTCCATCATACCATTGCGGGTAGATCGATCCTATTTGAGGACGAGGTGCTCCTCCCAGAGATACTTGCAGCTAATGGCTATACTAATGGGCACTTTGGCAAATGGCATTTGGGGGATAACTATCCCTATAGACCCATGGATAGGGGATTTCATGAGGTGGTCCGACATGGTGGCGGAGGAATAACCCAAGGCCCGGACTTCTGGGGAAATGATTACTTTGACGATACCTATTGGCATAATGGACAGCCGCAGGCTTATGAAGGCTATTGTACCGATGTATTCTTTGACGAGGCCTTGGATTTTATTGATAAAAATAAAGACCAACCCTTCTTCTGTTATATCTCCACCAATGCACCACATGGCCCACTGAATGTGCCGGAGGAGTATATGGATTTGTATAAAGATGAATCAGAATTGTCCGAAGGTACCAAGCGATTTTATGGTATGATCACCAATATAGATGATAACTTCAGTCGATTGCGGAATAAACTCGAGGAGCTGGAGATCAGTGATAATACCATCCTGATCTTCATGACAGATAATGGTACTGCTGGAGGAAATAGAGTATATGATGCAGGCATGTCAGGCCATAAAGGCTCCGTGATGGAAGGAGGTCACCGAGTGCCATTCTATATCAAATGGCCCGCTAGGGGGATTGAAGGCGGAAAAGAAGTCAATCAGCTGACCGCTCACTTTGATGTCCTGCCCACGCTGGTGGAGCTGGCAGACCTTAAGTTTAATCCCCAAAAGACACTGGATGGCCAGAGCTTGAGGCCACTATTAGAAGGGAATGGAGCCGATACTTGGCCCAATAGGCTTCTCTATGTGGATACCCAAAGGGTCCTTGACCTTACGAAATACAAGGACTATTCGGTAATGGATCAAAACTGGCGGTTGGTTAATGGAGATCAGCTTTACCATATGCCCTCAGACCTGAAGCAGGAAAAGAATGTGATCGCCGAGCATCCTGAGGTGGCGGAGCGCATGGCCCTTGGCTACGAGAAATGGTGGGAGTCCATTATGAATGAGGAGAATACCGGAGATTATGCCTATATCAAGGTGGGGACTGTCTATGAAAATCCCTCCAGAATAGCGGCGCATGACCTGCTGACAGGCGACCTTAAGAGAGGCTGGCATCAGTTTGGGGCTATAAAACCCGAGACCGCAAGTGGATTTTGGAAGTTGGAATTTGTGTCCGGAGGGACCTATAAGATTAGCTTGCGAAGATTCCCTAGAGAGTCAGGCTTAGGTATTAATGAGACCTTTGCTGCTCAGCAAGCAGATCGCCGCATCGAGCAACTCGCCCCGGCATCCACCAAAAGTGATTTTGCCGAAGCATACCTTAGCCTTGCCGGATTCAAAAAAACCTCCCCAATTACCGCAGGAGCAGAGGAAGTGAGTTTTGAGATGGAGATAAGTGAAGGCAAGTATGATGTGGAGGCGAGGCTCATCGATGAGCTGGGAAGATATTATCCCGCATTCTATATGTATGTAGAAAAGAAATGAGACGCTGAATAGATCCAATACCAGCAGTATGAAGATAAATTAAATCAGAGGATATAGGCTTAGTTAGCCAGATTTCGGGTGTTCTTATGTGCTTTCAGGTATTCAGAGGGGGTATAGCTAGTAATCAGTTTAAACTGACGGTTAAAATAGGAGATGTTATAATATCCGCTGTCAAATGCCACCTCTTTTACGCTATAGGCTTCCTCGATGAGCTGCTTACAAGCATGGCCAATACGTATTTCATTGAGGAATTGGGAAAAGGTCTTGCGGGTATGTTTCTTAAAGAACCTACAAAAGGAATTGGTGCTTAGGTTTGCCACATCGGCGGCATCGGCAAGGCTGATATCTTTGTTGAAGTTCAACATGATAAAATGAACCACCGAATTGACCTTTTTGGTGTCGCCAGGACTGGACATGGGCTCAAAAACAATATGGCTGAGCGTGGTGATTTCCTCCGACATGACCAGGTGATTCAGCTGTTTTAGCAAGTGAAGGATGCGGCGCAGGCCTTTCTTCTGAGAGGCTTTCTGTGCTGCCCGAAAGAGACGTTCCCGACTGCTTCCATGGACTTGCAAGCCTCGCTTGCTCGCTTGGAGGAGGCTTTTGATGGGATAGACCTCTGGTAAGTTAAGGAAAGCCTCCCCGAGGTTTTCCAAGGCGAAAAGAATAGAAATATTCTTAGCCCGCAGGCAGGAGTCTGCGGCATAGTAGCTGGGATCACTTCGGAAGAAATGAGGTAAGTTGGAGCCAATGAGAAAGATGTCTCCAGCCGTAAAATTGCCGATGGCATCTCCAATAAAATAGGTGCCTCTGCCCTCCAAAATCACCATGATCTGAGTCTCTATATGGTAATGCAGGCTGTCATAAAAGTAAGGGTAGTCCTCCTCCAGCACCTTTACGGACTGTTCTTCGCTTTTGGCAATTTTAAATAATAATGGCTTCATCTATATTTCCGCAGCTATGGGCCTGACACAAATGGAAAGATAAGAAAGTTTTTGATTTCCCGTATCAAAGTCGATCCGTCGTCCAAACTCCCATGTAGAATTTGACTAAAATATGGGCTTTAGATGCTTATTGCTAGTATTAATTTCTGTTTTGATGTATGTAATTCCATAAAAATTGTTTAATTTTTCGATTTGCAAATTTTAATGACAGATAATAAAATCCTAAAACGTATCAATTATTCCTTCTTCAACTATGGAAGAGTAAAATGATTTACTGCTTCCACCTTGAGAGGAATACTGAAAAGTTAAAAATACAAAAACCATAATGAACCTAAACGTAAAAGCAAAAGCTGAGAACACCTACGATGCGATCGTGGTGGGATCAGGAATCAGTGGAGGCTGGGCCGCCAAAGAACTCAGTGAAAAAGGATTAAAAACCTTGGTGCTGGAGAGAGGACGAGATGTGAAGCACATAAAAGACTACCCCACCACCAATATGAATCCTTGGGAATTTGACCATCATGGAAGAAAGACCCGCGCTGATATGGAAGAGTATCCCATCCAAAGCCAAATTTATGCTTTTAATGAAGGTACCAAGCAATTTTGGGTAAAGGACAATGAAAATCCCTACAACCAAATCAAGCCTTATAACTGGGTGCGTGGCAATCACGTGGGAGGAAGAAGCATCATGTGGGGGCGCCAGTGTTACCGCTGGAGTGATATGGATTTTGCAGCCAATGCCAAGGACGGCCATGGCGTGGATTGGCCGGTACGCTATGCAGATATCGAGCCTTGGTACGATTATGTAGAGAAATTTGTGGGAATCTCTGGCGAAAAGGCCGGCTTACCTCAGTTGCCAGACAGCCATTTCCTACCTGCTATGGAAATGAACTGTGTGGAGAAGCACGTTGCCGAGCGGATCCGCCAGAATTTTGATGATCGGACCATGCTTATCGGACGTGTGGCCAATGCCACCGTGCCTTTGGACGGTCGGGGTCCCTGCCAATACCGAAACTTATGCTTTAGAGGATGCCCTTTTGGAGGTTATTTTAGTAGCAATTCCGCTACGCTTCCTGCGGCCATGAAGACAGGGAATATGACCCTAAGGCCTTATTCTATTGTGACCGAGGTCTTATATGATAAGGACAAGAAGAAAGCTACAGGGGTAAGGATCATGGATTCTGAGACTAAGGAATATCATGAATATTATGCCGATGTAGTATTTCTAAATGCTTCCACGCTGGGGACCGCATGGATACTCCTAAACTCTGTTTCGGATGCCTTCCCCAATGGTCTGGGAAATGGCAGTGAGCAGGTAGGTCATAACCTCATGGATCACCATTACGGGGTGGGAGCCTCGGGGGATTTTGAAGGGATGCAGGATAAATATACCTATGGCAATCGTCCCAATGGCATATATATCCCACGTTTCAGAAACCTGGATGCTAAAACCACCAATGCTGATTATTTACGAGGTTTTGGTTACCAGGGCGGCGGCGGCCGGGGGCGTGGAGCTTCCGGTCCTGCAGGAGTAGGTGAGGCCTTCAAAATCGCACAGACGGAGCCGTCTGCCCATTGGCATTTTGGATTGAATGGCTTTGGCGAACAGCTTCCTCATTATGATAATATGGTCAGTCTAAATCGCGATAAAACCGATGTCTATGGGCTTGCTACTTTGAATATCGACTGTGAGTTCCGAGAGAATGAGCAGAATATGAGAAAAGATATGCGCGAAAGTGCCGAGCAGATTCTCGAAGCCGCAGGCGCCAAAAATATCAATTCCTACGATAATAGCCCACCTCCGGGGCACTGTATTCACGAAATGGGAACGGCCAGGATCGGTAAAGATCCCAAAACCTCCGTGGTGAATAAATACAACCAAATGCACGAGGTGCCGAATGTCTATATCACCGATGGATCATTTATGGCGAGTTCGGCTTGTCAAAACCCCAGCTTAACCTATATGGCCTTTACCGCCAGAGCCTGTGATCATGCCGTACAGCAACTGAAAAAGGGTGGATTTTCTTGAGAGGAACCACCCCCAATACTACCAATGACCCAATGACGAAAATTGTCAATTAATAACTATACACCAAAATAACCTTTATTACCATGAATCAAACTGCCAATAGGAAAGCTCTTTTCCAAGCCAGTTGCCTGGCGCTTATTGTGACCTCCATGACCTTTGCGGTCCGCGCAAAATTAGAAGGAGTACTAGAGACGGATTTCGCACTCTCAGGGGTGGAAATCGGGCTGGTCTTTGCCCCCGCATTCTGGGGATTTACTCTGGCCATGCTTATTGGTGGCCCTTTGGTCGATTACTTTGGAATCAAAAAAATCATTTGGATGGCGTTTTTTAGCCATTTGGCAGGCATTGTATTGACCATTTTCTCCTATGATTTCTATTCCTTCTTCGCAGGAACCTTATTTATTGGAATTGGAAATGGACTAGTGGAGGCTGCCTGTAACCCACTGGTGGCCAGTATGTATCCGGAGAATAAAGCCAAAATGCTAAACCGTTTTCATGTATGGTTCCCTGGAGGAATGGTGATCGGTGGCGTCCTGGGATATATCCTTATGGATGTGATGAACCTGCCTTGGCAGGTGCTGGTGGCCATGTTATTTATCCCCTTGGTGGTGTATGCTTTCTTGTTTTATGGCAAGACCTTACCCAAAACCGAAAGGGTACAGATGGGCGTTTCCAATTCTCAAATGTGGAAAGCCATCATCTCTCCATTATTTCTGGTGATGGCCTTTTGTATGCTGCTTACCGCGTCCACAGAGCTGAGTACCCTTCAGAGAATAGATGGTTTATTGAAAGATGCAAATGTTTCAGGAATCCTGATTTTAGCGTTTATTAATGGGATTATGGCCATAGGAAGAGCCTTTGCAGGTCCGGTGGTGAAGAAGTTGGATACCACAGGAATGCTCTTGTTTTCAGCCGTATTCAGCTGCATAGGCTTGATTTTGCTGAGTTATGCCTCCGGCACAGCCGTGTTTGGCGCAGCATTCGTTTTTGCAGTTGGTGTGACGTATTTCTGGCCGACCATGTTAAGTTTTGTCGCCGAGAGAATTCCCGAAAGCGGCGCCCTAGGTTTATCCATAATTGGCGGACTGGGAATGCTGTCCGTATCTATTGTGCTGCCAATCATGGGTTCATTTATGGATGGCTCCGATAGCTCAGCCTCTACCTTTGGGTATATGGCATTCTTGCCAGCCCTATTGATCTTTATCTTCCTAGGCTTGTTCTTGAAGTTTAGAGGTACAAATATAGCTCGTTAATCAGTTTTGATTAAGGCAAGTAAATAGCCTGCTTCAGCACCTCTCAGGTAGCCGAAGCAGGCTATTTTTTTTATTCTGGGTCAATTTTATTTGATTTATTAAGGGTGTTGAATCTTAATGTTTTATCCTTTTATCCCACAGATTTATAAAGAGATTTACTAAAGCAGGCTTTTCTAGCCTTTGGAAATCAGAGCTCTTTTTACACTAGCGTTTATTTCTTCCTTCAGGACCCTTTTTAGGTATTTATGCTGTGGCAAAGTAGATCATATTTATCCCTAAATATATCCCCCAAGGTTTGAGAATTCTCCCCTGTTTACCTAGTCAAGTTTCAATAGAGGACAAGCCTAACGAATAGATATAAATCCAAATTACAGCTTATATAGCTTCTACCGGAGCCCTGTCAATTAGGAGTATCTGAGGGGGCAGCTAGGTAAATAAAACCGGAGTTTGGTGGATTTTAAGGAAATCTTAAGAAAACGCTAAGAAAGCCCTTAGAGTAGGAGATTACTTTTGGGAAAGGACATTAAAAAACTTTCCGAATGCTTCAGAAGCTCATCCAGTACAGCTTAAATCATAAGTTGATCATTCTACTTTTTACCTTGGGAATGGTTGGCTTTGGCGTTTATTCCCTGGCGCATATCCCCTTGGGGGCAGTGCCGGACATTACCAATAATCAGGTACAGATCATTACCACCTCCAAAAACCTTGCGACGGAGGACGTGGAAAAGTTTCTAACCTACCCCGTGGAACTAGAAATGGCCAACCTTCCCAATGTAAAGGAGATTCGGTCGATTTCTAAATTCGGATTATCGGTGGTGACGGTGGTATTTGAGGATAAGGCAGGCACCTATCTGCCCCGCCAGCTGATCGCCGAGAAGCTTAAGACCGCAGAAGAGCGGATTCCCGAGGGCTTTGGTACCCCATTTATGGGGCCGATTTCCACAGGATTAGGCGAAATATACCAGTACATCATCGATGTGGAGCCCGCCTATCAGGATCGATACTCCATATCAGATATCCGCTCCATTCAGGATTGGGTGATCAAGAGGCAGCTGTCTGGCATCCCCGGTGTAGTAGAAGTCAATACCTGGGGAGGATACCTGAAGCAATATGAGGTCGCGGTAAACCCCGCCAAATTACGGGCGATCCAGATTCCACTGGGCAAGGTATATGAGGTGCTGGAAAATAATAATAGCATTGCCGGAGGAGGATATATAGAAAAAACCGAGGAGACCTACTTTATCCGTGGGGAGGGCCTGGTCGGCTCACTGGAGGATATTGAGAATATAGTGGTGGAAAATAGAAACGGTCTTCCTATTTATATCTCGGATATAGCTCAGGTCCAATATGGACATGCCACGCGCTTTGGGGCCATCACTGGTAATGGCCAGGGAGAAAAGGTGCTCGGCCAGGTGATGATGCTCAAAGGGGCCGATTCACAAGCTGTAATCAATGCAGTAACCCAAAGGGTGGACGAAATAAAATCTTCATTGCCCCCAGGCATAATCATTAATCCCTTTTTGGAGCGAAGCGAACTGATCGGAAAAACGACCTTTACCATTGCCGAAAACCTGATTCTCGGCTGCTTGATTGTGGTATTTGTCGTGGTATTGCTATTGGGTAATTTCCGCTCTGGGCTGGTGGTGGCCTCGGTCATCCCATTATGTTTGCTCTTTGCACTTTCTCTGATGTACCTCACAGGCGTGGATGCGAATCTGATGAGCCTTGGTGCCATTGATTTTGGGATTATCATCGATGGTGCAGTGATCATCGTGGAGTATATCGCCTATCAGATTAGTTCCCAATATAAGACCTTGGGCCCTCTCCAGGGGGCGGAGAAACAGCGGGCTATCGACAAGATTACCTTCGAAGGAGCCTCAAAAATGATGCATTCAGCCGTTTTTGGCCAGCTAATCATCATTATTGTCTTTATCCCGATTCTTTCCCTGGTCAATGTGGAGGGGAAAATGTTTCGCCCCATGGCTTTGGTTTTTTGCTATGCCCTGATAGGCGCGATGGTACTCTGTTTTACTTATGTGCCCGTGATGGCTTCTTTATTTATCAAACCAAGTAAATCCTCTAAACCTGGCTTTTCGGAGCGGTTTATTTCCGCGGTTTACCGGATATACCGACCAGCAATTCTGCTTGCCTTGCGCCATAAAGGTGTAGTATTGGCCATTTCAGTAGGGCTTTTGGTTGGATCGATTCTCCTTTTTACCCGGATGGGAGGGGAGTTTGTGCCCACCTTAGACGAGGGGGATTTTGTGATCCAACCGGTGCTGAAGACGGGGACATCTTTAGAAAAAACGATAGAAACTACCACCAAAATGGAGAAGATCCTGCTGGAATTTCCCGAAGTGGAGCAGGTAGTGAGCCGGATTGGTGCGGCTGAGGTGCCTACTGACCCCATGAGCATGGAGGAAAGTGATGTGATCATCAAGTTGCGACCCAAAGGAGACTGGGTGACGGCCTCCACCAAAGACGAATTGGCGGAAGCATTTAAGGCGGAGCTTGCCATTCTTCCGGGAATTGACTTTGAGTTTACCCAGCCGATAGAGATGCGGTTCAATGAGCTGATCACGGGAGTGAGGGCCGATTTAGCCATTAAGATTTTTGGGGAGGACCTCGATCTTCTGTTCCAAAAAGCCCAGGAGGTGGAGAAAGCCATCCAAGGGGTGGAGGGAGCATCGGATATAATTGTAGAAAAAACGGCCGGCTTGCCACAGATGACCGTGGTATATGACCGCCGAAAAATTGCCAAATACGGCCTCAATGTCAGTGATTTGAACGATCTGATCAGTATGGGCTTTGCGGGTCTGCCTGCCGGCACGGTGTTCGAAGGGGAGCGGCAATATGACCTGGTGCTTCGCTATGATGGCGAGCACCGCCAGAGCCTGGAAGATATCAGCTCCACCTCTGTCCAGCTTCCCAGCGGGCGTAGCCTTCCATTGAGCGAGTTTGCGGAGGTCAAGTACACCTCGGGCCCAGCTAAGATCTCTAGGGATAATACCAAAAGGCGAATCGTAATCGGTGTCAATGTGAGAAACCGTGATTTGGAGTCGGTGGTGAAGGATGTCCAAGGGATTATTGCGGAGCAAATAAAACTTCCTACGGGCTATACCATCACTTATGGTGGTCAATTCGAAAACCTGCGTACCGCCAGAGAAAGGCTGATTATTGCGGTTCCCATTGCGCTATTACTGATTTTCCTTATGCTATATTTTGCTTTTAATTCTGCCAAAGAAGCCGCCATCATTTATAGCGCCATCCCCCTTGCGGCGGTCGGTGGTATTGTTTTGCTATACCTTCGAGGATTGCCGTTTAGTATTTCTGCCGGCGTCGGATTTATAGCGCTTTTTGGTATTGCGGTGTTGAATGGCATCGTGCTCATCGAGGAGTTTAAGGAGCTGAAAGCCCAAGGAATCAGGAATGTGCATAAGGCTGTACTGATCGGGACGCGGAAGCGGCTTCGGCCTGTGCTTTTGACTGCCTCAGCAGCAGCCTTGGGCTTCTTGCCTATGGCCATTTCTCATTCCGCAGGGGCAGAGGTCCAGCGTCCTCTTGCCACCGTGGTGGTCGGCGGATTGATTTCGGCCACCCTCCTGACCTTATTGGTGGTGCCGGTGCTCTATACGCTATTGGCAGGAAAGAAGATTAACCTCAAGAGGGCTCCAAAGCTGGCTTCTTTTGCTGGAGTAATTCTATTCTTGGCCTTTTCCACCAAGACTTCCAATGCACAGGAAAATCCGCTGAGCCTAAGCTCAGCGATACAGATGGCGGTGGAAAACAACCGTGAGCTGACTGCTTCCAGGGCGCTCATCCAGCAGCAGGAAGAGCTGAAGGGGACGGCTTGGGATATCGACAAAACCCAGGTTTACTATCTCTATGACCAAAATAATATCGCCGAAAATGGTGCGCCGATTAAAGTGTGGGGCCTGGATCAAACCTTACAGTTTCCGACCGTTTATGGCGCCCAGCATCGATTGCGGAAAAGTAAAGTGACCCTGCAGGAGAAAGCCTATGAGCTCGACGAATACCGCATCAAACAAGAAGTTTCCAAAGCCTATTTTACAGTCGTCTATTTTAAGCAGCTACTCACAAATTACGGTTATCTGGATAGTTTGTATTCTCAATTTGCCGCCGCTGCTCAGAGTAAGTATGAACTCGGTGAGTCCAATATGCTGGAGCAGCTGACGGCAGAAAGTAAATCCCGGGAAATCTCCCTGCTGATGGAGCAGCATCAGTTTAATAAAGACCAGGCATTGGTACGGCTGAACAGCTGGATTCAAGGGGAAGAAAATTATGAAGTGGAGTTGGACAGCCTGCCCCTGCTGGATTTGGGAGGGGATTTTGCCGGTCATCCTGGCCTGGATTACCATTCCCAACTTACCGAAACCAAAGGCTATGAGCTAGGTTTGGAAAAAAATAAGCTGCTTCCTGACCTGCAATTTTCGGTCTTTCAAGGCACCAATAGCCTTCCCGCTGCACGGATGTATCGGGGATTTCAGGCGGGAATAGCCATTCCATTGTGGTTTGGAGCCCAAAAATCGAAAATCCAGGCCGCGCAGACCTCCATGCAGATCGCCCAACAGCGTAGGCAAAACTACGAGATACACTTACAGTCAAGCTATCAAGAGCTCGACCAAGAACTAAAGAAATTTAAAAAGGCAATCGACTATTACCACAGCACCGGCGATACGTTGGCCAAAGGACTATTGTCCAATGCCCAGATGGCTTACCAGAATGGTGAAATTGACTTTTTACAATACATACAGTTGCTCGAAAATGCCCGAAATATAGAAATCAATTACTTGGAAAATCTATGGCATTACAATATGACCTTATTGGAAGCCCACTATCTAATAGACTAATAATATGCAGAAGATAATAGCGATCAGCCTCATTCGGATAGCCCTTTTTGGTAGTCCACTGCTTATGCTTTCTTGTAATGAAGGCAAGGGAGAAGGGAATAAAATTGTAGAAACCTCCGAGCCGGAATCTCATCTCATTAGCCTGACGGCGGAGCAGATGAAGGCCAATGATTTTCATACAGGTTCGTTGACCGAAAAGGAATTCCATCAAAGCATAAAAGCTAATGGGATGCTGGATGTGCCACCCGAAAATAGAATGGCTATCAGTGCTTATTTTGGGGGATATATCAAAGAACTAAAACTGCTGCCCGGCCAAAAGGTGCAAAAAGGGCAGGATTTATTACAGCTGGAAAACCCTGAATTTATTCAGATTCAGCTGGAGTTTTTGGAGGCTAAAGGGGAGCTCCGGTATTTGGAGTCCGATTATAAAAGACAGGGGGAGCTCTATAAAACGAATGTGGCTTCCGAGAAGAAATTCCTCAAATCTGAGGCGGATTATAAGGTGATGAAGGCACGCTATGAGGCTTTGAGCAAGAAACTTCTGCTGATGGGCATTCTGCCGGATCAGCTGGAGGATGAGTCGATTACCTCGACCCTAAGCCTGAAAGCGCCCATGTCGGGATATATCACGGAAATCTCTGCCGAGAAGGGCATGTACCTTTCTCCTTCCGATATAGCGATGTCCCTGGTCAATACTAATCATCTGCATTTGGAGCTGAATATCTTCGAGAAGGATGCCTGGAAGGTCAAAGTAGGCCAGGAGGTAGTATTTTACCTGCAGGACAATCCTTCCCAATCGTACCTTGGCAAGGTCCATCTGGTGGGTAAGTCGGTATCGGAGGCGGACCGAATAGTGCGTGTCCATGTGCATATAGAAGAGGAGGAAACGATGGCCAATCTCGTGCCGGGCATGTATGCTGAGGCCAGTGTGAGGACGGAAGCGGTACCGGGGATGGCCCTACCCGAAACTGCCGTGGTGAAGATTGGGGATGACTATAAGGTACTGCTGCAGACCAATACCGCGGATGGAAAGCGATCCTTCGCACCGAAAATGGTCAAGGCAGGGAATCGTGAAGAGGGGATGGTGCAGATCGTCAATGCAGGAGATTTTGCGAAGGGATCGGTGTTTCTGACCAAAGGGGCCTTTAACCTGATCACTGAATAGGCTCTAGCCGGCCGGGAATAGCAAAGACGGACTGGGGAGACTGAGCATATTGCAGGAATTTTTGATAGATTTGGGACGGAGAAGGCCGGGGAAGGTGGAGACCCGAATAGAAGTCCAAATAGCATATGAAGATACTTATCGTAGAAGATGAACCAGGGATAGTGAAGTTTTTGAAGCAGGGCTTCGAGGAGGAAGGCTATGGAGTGGATTTTGCCACGGATGGACAGATGGGTTTGGATATGGCGATGGTGGACCGTTATGATATTTTGTTATTGGACTGGATGGTGCCGGGGATCAGTGGGATAGAAGTCTGCCGGAGTTTTCGGAAGGTGGACCCGACCACCCCCATTATTTTTTTGACGGCCAGGGACGAGGTGGCTGATGTCATCTTTGGACTTCAGGCTGGGGCAAATGACTATATCAAGAAGCCCTTTCATTTTGAGGAATTGCTGGAAAGGGTAAAAGTGCAGTTGCGACCGAGCTCGGGTGAGCATGAGCAGTTTTCGGTAGGCGATATTCTCATGGATATTGGTACCCACCAGGTGTTTAAGGGCTCAGAAGAAATCTATCTTACCCAGAAGGAATTTTCTTTACTCGAATTTTTATTACGAAATAAAGGAAAGGTCTGTCGCCGAACGCAGATTATAGAGCATGTCTGGGATATCAATTTTGATTATAATACCGGGGTGATTGACGTTTATATCAATGCTTTAAGAAAAAAACTAGCCTTGGAGGATAAGGAAAATTATATCCAGACCATCCGAGGGGTGGGATATATTGCTAAGGAATTATGAAGTTGAATTTTCAGACTAGGATAGCATTTTTATACCTGCTGGCTACCTCAGTCATCAGCTTGCTGGTATTTGCCTTTATTTACTTCATGGTCCGCAGCACCGTGTATGAAAGTCTGGACAGTTCCCTGTCTTTCGAAGCAAATAAGCACCTCTTAGAAATAGCCGTGGAGGCGGACACGGTGTATTTTACCCATAAGAAAGAGTGGGAGGAAATCGAGCATAAGGAAGTTCAGATCAATCCGGTATTTTTGCAGCTAATGGGGCCCGCCGGACAGGTGATGGACAAATCTCCCAACTTGAAAGAGGACCAATTGGAAATGGGCAAGGGCAAGGTGCTCGATCTGCATTATGACACCAAACTGAAGAACAGGCCCATTCGTCAGGTACAAATAGGCATCCTAGAGCAGGGGGAGCTAAAGGGATACATCGTCGCTGCAGTTCCGCTGGAGGCCTCCCTGATGGTGCTTACCAATTTGATGAAAACCCTCCTGATTCTTTTTCCTATTTCAGTGATGGTCCTATTCTTTATCTCCAGGTACCTGGCGGGGAAGAGTATCGCCCCCATTGCCACCATTATTGGAGCCACCAGCAGCATCACTAGGAACAACCTCAGCGAGCGGGTGCCGCTACCGGAGAATCAAGATGAACTCTACGAACTCTCTACTTCCATCAATGGTCTTCTGGATCGGATCGAAGCCGCGATGGAGCGAGAAAAGCAGTTTACCTCTGATGCATCACATGAGCTTCGCACGCCCCTAGCGGCGCTGCGTGGGACGCTGGAGATCCTCATCCGTAAGCAAAGAAACGTGGAGGATTATGAAGAAAAAATAAACTATAGCCTTTCGGAGGTGGACAGAATGTCTGTCATAGTGGAGCAATTACTCTTTCTGGCGAGAAATGACCAGCAGCAGTCCCATCAAAAGCAGCATCGGGTGCCCATCGCGGTGTTGATCGATGAGACACTTTCCAGATTTCAGAAAGAACTTAAGCGTAAGCAAATAAAAGTCTCCCTGGAAGCGGATGAATCTGGGGACTATATTCTGCCATATTATTATGGCAACGTCATTCTGGAAAATATTGTGGGCAATGCTATAAAGTATAGCTATGAAAATACGACCCTTTCGATTCGATTGGAGAATAGCATGGGGGAGTGCCACTGCTTTATCCGTGATGAAGGCTTAGGGATAAAAGATACAGACCTAGCGCAGGTATTTATCCCGTTTTTCCGGTCAGATGCACTTGGACATCGGGAGATACAAGGGAGTGGCTTAGGCCTGTCGATCGTCCAGAAGGCGGTCAATGCTATCGGGGCTAAAATTGCTATTCGCAGTAAGCAAGGGGAGTGGACAGAGGTGCACCTGCGATTTGTAAGACAGGCAAGCGCTGGGGTTTAGTGCCATTTTGTCGCCACTGGTAGCCTAGTGGCGAGTTTTTTGTAGTTAGACCCTCCAATACTTTTTCAGAACTGTTTAATTTATCTGTATCCATCCCACCAAGTGCAATTTTACACAGACTGAGCTATTCCATAGTTTTCGGTAAACAACCAAGCAAATGGATAGGAGAGAATAAATGCATTCCTCCGACGAACCCATATAGTACTTAACCAAAACTATATCACCACTGCGTACAAGCAAATCAGCTATTCGGCAAAAGAAATGGGGTCAGATATCCCTCACCAAAGTTTGATAACAAAAAAGTGCGGCGGGTAATACCTGGTTCCGAGGAAAGAACAGTGAAGGCTAACGAAATATCTCCTACAAGAGTAATAAGAACCTCACATTCTGGAGTACAGCTTGTAATAAGAAGCCTTACATCTAATAAAGTTGATAGGGCAGCTACCTATAATTATTATCAAAAAATAAAACAGAAAAGGTATAATGAGGACAGACAACTTAAGAAATATGGGTCAAATAGATAAACTGTTATTCTCATGCTTGATTTTGGTACTGGTATCTTGCCACTCACCTAATGAAAAAATCAAAAAGGTTATTATTACTTGCCTGAGGAAACTACGGTGATGATACCGGTGACTTGTGATATTTTGGGTTACATTGCTTCTGGGATGGAACAAACCAAAATGCTCTTTCCGCTAAAAAGTTGGACTAGTTATGCTGCGAATTTATAGTTAAAAAATTCATTCGGTGTTTTCATTTCTAAAGCTGAATGAGGTGCATAAGTATTGTATTCATGCCCATTTCTGCATTTGATTGAATACGGTTTGAGTGTTGTCTAGACAACTCTCATACACGTAATCTATTTTAAATGTGCCATTTAGAGCTTCGCACATTCCATTTGATTGTGGAGAATAGGTTGGTGTATTACAATCGACACTATTCCATGATTTCAAACTCGCTTTAAGTTTCTTTTCAACGAATTCTGGCCCATTGTCATGCAAGAACTATAGCGGCCCCAGAGGAGGCAATTTCTCTCCAAAACGCCTGTGTAAAGCTTCCTGAACCAGCACTTCAATATCTACCGCCTGCATATGTTTACTTGCTCTCCAAGCAATGATAGACCTGTCACAACAGTCCATCACAAATGCTACACGGAGCTTTTCCCCATTCCAACATTTAATCGAAGTAATGTCGCTTGCCCAGCGGGTGTTGGAAACCTCTACCGCTATTTGACCGGTATGAGGCCTTAACTCTGGGCACTCCATAGGTAGACTTGCTTACAGTAAGCTCGAGAATTGCTGCTTTCATCTGCTCACAAAGCGCCTTCCGAGCTGTTCTTTTACGATCTGGATATTCCTTTGGCTTATAGTAAACGGTAGATTTGGCTACTCCTAAAGTCTTGATAGTTCTGTTAATACTCACTCTGAACTCCCTGGATAACGATTCAACTTCTTGTTTCGTTGTTGATCCATTTCCAACTTTTTTTTTAGAATCTTGATGTCCAAGGTAGATTCACCAAGAGCCTTCTTCAGCTCTTCATTCTCTTTTCTGAGTAGTTCTAATTCTGCTTTGGTGTGTAAATCCCCTTGATTCTTGATACTCATAATAGCTCCTGATTTAGCGTTGGATCGCCAATTGTACACTTGACTGGTGATCAGCCCGTGTCGTCGGCAATATTCAGGGCAAGATAAGCCAGAGGATTCCCAATTTTCAACAATGAACACTTTTTGTTGTGAGGTAAGCAGCTTGCGACCACTTGATGAGAGTCGGACTTTTTTGAATAGTTCTTCGATCATTTTGTTCCTAGTTTAGGCAAGAAAACCGGTTCAGTTATTTAAGCAGTTAGGAACAAAAATGATTAATTTTCAATCTAAAAAATTGCCTTTTTATTGCCAATATGACAGGATGGATTGTGGACCAACTTGTCTAAGAATGATTTCCAAATACTATGGGAAGAATTATGAAATTGGCTATTTAAGAGATATATCCCTTCAATCTGGTGATGGAACAACTTTGGAAGGAATTGCAGATGCAGTGGAGAAAATTGGTCTTAGTACACTTGCTTTAGTAATAGACTATAATACTCTTTCTGAACAAATTCCATTGCCATGTATTGCACATTGGAGACAACGACACTATGTTGTAATTTATGAGGCAACTCCGGAAAAAGTAATCGTGGCTGATCCTGCGTTTGGATTGTATCCGTCCGACAAACCCCATATTGATACAGGCGTTCTGAATACCTAATGTTGCAGGATGAGAAAGAAATCCAAGCAAGTATATTACTCCCTGTTCTGTAAGTGGCAGGAATCGGGTCAGCGTAAGGCCACTTTTGCCGCAGCAGAAGGCATCCCAAAGCAAACGTTCTATTATTGGTGTAAGAAGTTTGACACCGATTCGGCCCCTTCAACTTCCCCTCCCCCGTTCTCGATTATTCCGATGGNTCATATCGCAGCAAGCCCAGTTGCCAGAATCAGTTATCCATCCGGAATCTGTGTGGAACTGTTTGGGGCAGTAGATGTGGCAACTGTCCGTGAGCTGGTGGGCTGATGCTGGCCCTATCAAGCTCAGTGAGGTATTTCATGTATCATGAACCGACAGACATGCGTTTCGGGATCAACTCGCTTGCCGGGCTTGTGCGCAACAAACTTGGTTTAAGTGAGAAACGCAACGGCAATGTCGGAGACAACCAGATGGGACTTTTTGAACTCGGTGTCACCCAGTCGGTACAGGAAGAGCTGTCCTGCTCGGTGGAGCGGCAGAAACCAGCACCGAAGAAACGTGCCAAAGGAACCGGNCGTATGAGCCTGCCTGAANAACTGACCAGGGAAGAGATCGTGATAGAGCCGTCCGAATCCACTGAAGGCTGCACAAAGATCGGGGANGANGTNACTGAGGTGTTGGAGATTGAACCTGCTTTTTTCTATGTGAAACGNTATGTGCGTCCAAANTATGCCAGGCCAAACGGGGAAGGCATTCTGATCGGNATGCTTCCTGACCGGGTAATCGANAAGGGCATCCCTTCCGAATCGGTCATTGCACAGCTCACCGTTGACAAATACGTTTACGGGATGCCGCTGCACCGGCAGATCGACAAATACAGAAAAATGGGAGTTAGNATCCCCGCTTCCAGCGCATCGGACTGGCTGATGAAGGGATGGGAGCAACTCCAACCGCTCTGGGAGCTCCTCCGCNTAGTCGTCTTCNCNCATAAGTATCTCCAGGCGGATGAAAGCCCCATAAAGGTNCAGGATAGGGACCATAAAAATGGAATTCATAAAGGATACNTGTNGCTATACCATGCTCCNGTGGACAGNCTCGTACTGTTTGACTACCGTAAAGGNNGGGACAGTTCCGGNCCCAAGGAAATGCTTNCNGGNTTTAAGGGAATCCTCCAAACGGATGGCTATATCGTCTATGATTCACTTTACGGGAACCATCCGGATATCCTGCTTACTTACTGTATGGCACATGCAAGGCNCTATTTTGTCGATGCGGTCAAAGATGACGAAAAGCAGGCCAATTATGTCTTGGATGAAATGCAGCTGCTGTATGCCCTGGAGCAGCG
>NZ_KB890742.1 GCF_000373245.1 Echinicola pacifica DSM 19836 | reverse complement strand
CTAGTCCCAACGACTTTAGGGTGGTACGGCGCAAGGGATCCACCTCTTTCCATCCCGAACAGAGAAGTTAAGCCTTGTCGCGCCGATGGTACTGGGGTTACACCTGGGAGAGTAGGTCGCCGCCCGCTTTTATTANAAAGCCTTTTACAGAAATGTGAAAGGCTTTTTTGCGTTTAATGCNTTGCTAATAATCTGCTATCGAACTTTATGGCTATAGAATAAATGATCATCCTGAACTTCTGAGGGCACACGGATATTAAGCCTAACTTTTTAACATTCTGCATAGGGATTATTCCATGTTCTACTACTTAGAATCGATTAATATTGCTTTAGAATAAGTCAATCTAAAAATATTAGCACCGATATAATGCTTAGGGTTGCTCCCCAATGACTTTAAACTGATACCTCGCCAAGGATCCACCTCGCACATTCCGAACAGAGAAGTTAAGCCTTGTCGCGCTAATGGCATAAGGCTTACACCTGGGGAAATAGGTCGCCGCCCGCTTTTATAGGTTTGTATTAGCCTGCATTATTGCCCTCAATGGACGAGAAAGTCGCCTACCGTCTCTAAAATTGGCATTAGGGAAAACAGATAAGTTCTCACCATCTTTTTCATCTAGAGGGCAGCTTATGATTCCACAATTATTGCTTAGGGTTAGCCTGAATCATAGCACTACTAAATAGTGCATCAACTACTTGTATTGGGTGCTCATTCATTTATTTTTCTTTCAGAATTGTTCTACTATTATTGTATATAACCATCCATATGGGGAAATACGGCCACTCAATTGATTTTTATCCTAACTTATAAGTGATAAGGGTTTATTTTTTATAAAAAAAGTGGCAGTTTTGCACAAATAAAATTAGCATGGCAATTCTACTAAAGTCCCTTCAACTTATTCACGATAATAAAATTCAAGATGCTCAGGACTATTTTTATGATGGTCAGCATATCAGTGTGGCTGATGCTGAGTCCAGAGCTTCTGAGGTAATTGACTGCTCAGGCCTGCTGGGGTCTTCTGGATGGATGGATTTGCGTTGTGGAGTAGGAGAACCTGGCTTGGAGCATCAGGAAACCTTAGAGAGCCTCGGTGCGGCCTTGTCACAGGCGGGATTTACAGAAGCTGTGCTGCTGCCCAATACCCATCCGGTGGTACAGTCCAAATCTGAAGTAGAATTTATTAAGAATAAAGTACGATCACTTTTACCTGATTTTCATATTCAGGCGGCAGTTACCAAAAGCTGCGAAGGAGAGGACCTAACAGAGATTCTTGATATCAATCACCATGGGGTGACCGTATTTGGCGATGGAGTCATCCCCTTGTCCAATTCTGATCGTATGATGAAGGTATTACAGTACCTTCAGAAATTTGATGGAATTCTTTTCGATCATAGTTATGATCCGCTTCTCAGCATCTTTGGGCAGATTCATGAAGGCTATACCAGTACATTATTAGGAATGAAAGGCATACCTTCCCTGGCAGAGGAAGTGGCTATTCAGAAGAATATAGACATTTTGCGATATGCTGGAGGGAGAATCCATTTCCAGGCTTTAAGTACAGCCAAAGGAGTGGACCTGATAAGAAAGGCCAAAGCCGAAGGCCTTAATGTCACGGCCGATGTGTCTATTTACCAATTGTTATTTACCGATGAAGATCTGCATGATTTTGATTCCCAACTGAAGGTCCTGCCGCCTTTTAGGAGTGCTGCCGATCAGGAAGCTCTACTGGAGGGACTTAGAGATGGGACTATTGATGCGCTAATTTCTAATCACCAACCTAAAGACTATGATTCCAAACATATGGAATTTGATCTCGCTGATTTTGGTATGAATGGCCTTGGGGCTTTCTTGCATGGCTTGACCATATTAGAACCTAAATTGGGATGGGGCTTATTGATTGATAAAATCACTACTGGTCCACGACGCGTACTGAACGTGCCACAGGAGAAAATGTCCTCTCTTACGCTCTTTGATCCTAAGGGGACTCAGGACTTTAATCATAGCTTCAATGCTTCTTTATCCTCCAATTCCCCCTATTTTAACACCCTGCTTCAAGGGAGAATAAAAATGGTGATCAATAAAGACCAAATCTATAGATCTCATGAATAAGTATTTTAAGGCCGGATACCCTTTTGGCCTTGCGGGTGCGGGACTGTGCCTTTTGTCATTTTTGATCCTGCAGTTTACTGAGCTGAATGCGATAGATTTCACCACTATTGCCGCCTGTATGATTACGCCGGTTTTTGTATTCCTGGGAATGAGGAATTTCCGTGCACAGTGGTCTGGTGGAGAGATGCTGTTTGGTCAAGGGATGACCGTAGGTTTTGTCATTTATGGACTGTTGGCCGTAATAACTTCCTTGGGCGTACTTACTTTTCTATATTTAATGCCTGAAGTGTTTGAATCCTATAAATTGGAAAAATTGTCTTGGCTGCATAGCCAACAGGATTTTATTTCTGAGTCTGTGGGAGAGCAAGCATATTTGGAGGCTTTAGGGGAGAGTGAAGAAATGAATATTTTCGATATAGCATTGGATATATTTCTTAAAATATTCTTACTTGAATTGTTCTTTACAATTATAATTTCAATAATTTTAAAAAGAACAAAATCTCATTAACCTATGGAAAATTCAAATTCCCCCATCCAGGCAGCCCTAAGATGGGGTTTGGTCCTTGGACTAATTGCTGTCGCATTAACTTTTGTTGCGTACTTTATTAATTCAGCTTTACTGGCCTCTTTTTGGTTTGGCATAGGGACTCTGATAGTGTTTTTAGGTTTAGTTGTAGCCTTTGGTTTTCAGTATAGGAATGAAGTAGGCGGATTCATTACTTTTGGAGAGGCCTTTAAATTTTCCTTTATCGCCTTAGTTGTCGCCGGTTTTATTAATATGATAGGGATGATATTATTGTTTCAGGTGATTGATCCTTCTTTGCCAGAAGTACTTGCTCAGGCAAACCTTGATAATACTCTTGCCATTGTTGAACGTTTTGGTGGCCAGGGGGAGATGTCTTCCGCTGATATTGCTAAAATGAAAAATGATTTTTTAGCCAATTATTCGGTTGGAGGGCAATTGAAAGGTTTTGGTATAAGTTTGATTGCTAACGCAGTTATAGCTTTAATTGTATCCGCAATTATCAAAAAGAATAAAAAACCTGATATTTTATAAGGAGTAAATGACACAAGTTTCGATTATTGTTCCCGTGTATAATGAGGAGGAATCACTTCCTGAGCTGACAGAATGGATAGAAAGGGTGATGCAACAGCACCAGCTTACTTATGAACTGTTATTTATTGATGATGGCAGTTCTGACCATTCCTGGGAGGTAATCGAAAAACTTGCTCATGCCAATGGGCATGTGAAGGGCGTGGCCTTTTCGCGCAATTATGGAAAGTCAGCCGCATTGGATATCGGCTTCTCCAAGGCCCTGGGAGAGGTGGTGGTGACGATGGATGCAGACCTTCAGGATAGCCCCGATGAGGTACCCTCTTTATATCATATGATTTCTAAGGAAGGCTACGACGTGGTGTCCGGGTGGAAGAAAAAACGCTACGATCCCTTTACCAAAACCATCCCTTCTAAGTTTTTTAACGGGGTGACCCGCTTGATTTCTGGGATTAAACTACATGATTTCAATTGTGGACTCAAAGCCTATAGAAGGAAAGTGGTGAAGCAGATCCACCTTTATGGAGAAATGCATCGGTATATTCCCCTGATCGCCAAGTGGAATGGGTTTACTAAGATAGGTGAAAAAGTGGTGGAGCACCGTGCCCGTAAATATGGATCTACCAAATTTGGGATTGAGCGCTTTATTCATGGGTTTTTGGACCTGATTTCTGTATCCTTCGTCAATAGATACAAGAAAAAACCCATGCACTTCTTTGGCTCCCTGGGGACTATTTCATTTTTGGGTGGCTTCTTAATAACATGTTGGCTGGTGATTGAGAAAATACGTAGCCTTCGCCTGGGTTTATCCGTTAGGGAAGTGACAGATCAGCCTTTGTTCTATTTGTCTCTCGTGGCTTTGATCGTCGGAGTACAGTTATTTCTGACCGGATTTATGGCGGAGATGATGACTTCCAATAGCTCGCGCAAAAGCGATTATAATATTGACGATGAAATTAACTTTTAAGAAGTATGTTTTTCTCGGTCATTATTCCCGTTTACAATAGACCTAAGGAGCTTCACGAATTATTAAATAGCTTGACTGGCCAGCTCTTTGATGATTTTGAGGTGATCATCATTGAGGATGGATCCGATCTTAAAAGTGAAAACCTGATAGCTGATTTTAGCAGCTCCTTAAATATAAAATACTATTATCAAGCTAATCAAGGGCAGGGTTTTGCCAGAAATACTGGTGTTAAAATGGCTACTGGACACTATTTTGTGTTCTTTGATTCAGATTGTATTATTCCTCCTACTTATTTTACCACACTTTATAAGGCGATTCTTGAAAGGAAGCTTGATGCTTTTGGAGGCCCCGATGCTGCCGAAGATAGCTTTTCGGTATTGCAGAAGGCAATTGATTTTAGCATGACCTCCTTCTGGACCACCGGTGGGATAAGAGGAAAGGGCTCTGCTCCTGCAAAATACCAAGCGAGAGGTTTTAATATGGGCTTTAGCAGGAATGTTTATGATGAGGTGGGTGGCTTTTTGGATCCCAATAAGGGGGAGGACATTGAGATTTCCATTCGGATCAGGAAGGCGGGATTTAAGCTGGAGCTTATAGAAGAGGCCTTCGTCTATCATAAAAGAAGAAATACACTTGCTTCTTTTTTTCGCCAAAGCTTTTCTTTTGGTCAAAACCGTGTAAATGTGGCCAGATTTCATCCTGGTGCCATCAAACTGGTTCACCTAATGCCTTTAGCGTTCTTTTTGGGTTTATTGGCCTTGTTAGGGACTTATCTATTTAATTTGTCAATTTTCTCCTTATTCCTAGGTCTATACTTAGTGTGGAGCATAGGCTTATTTATAAGTGCATTGACTGCCAGCAAATCGATTGCGGTAGCTGCTCTTGCACTAGTTACTTCCTATGGTCAGCTGATTTCCTATGGAATTGGACTATTGCTGGCGTTAATTAGGCGGTAGTGGATCCTTTGGTGCAGAAATAGATGATTTCGGTGATGGGCAAGGCGTGTTTTTCTACTACCTCTTTGGGCAATTCCTGAACAAACCTGTCCTCAGAAACCATCAAACCTGATTTACTCAACCGAATGGCATAATCATCCCCATACTTCCGAACATGATCTCGTTGACCAAAAGCCTTTTCGCGTTCCGCTGGAGCGGTGATACTCGGATCCTCAAAGGTGGTGGGGATATTATATACCGGGGATTGGATGATTCCCCAGCCCTTAGGTTTCAGGACTCGATTGATTTCCTTACAAGCGGCAATATCATTGTCCACGTGCTCCATGACGTGATTACAAAAGACTACATCAAAAGAGGCATCCTCAAAAGGAATCTGGTGAATATCCATTTTCACCTTTGCCAGTGGAGACTCGATGTCTCCTGTGATATAATCAATATTGGGAAGCTTCTCAAATCGATCAATAAAGCAAGCCTCAGGCGCCACATGAAGCACTCGTAATGGAGCCGTGAAAAAATTAGTTTTTTGCTGAAGATAAAGCCACATTAAGCGGTGCCTCTCCAGAGCTAAGCAGTTTGGACACAGGGCATTCTCACGGGCCTTTCTGCCATAAGGTAAAAATTTCTTAAAACCTTTTTCACATACAGTACATATTACCTTATCACCTTTATTCGCAAGTGCGACCGCCTTAAGAAATAGGGGCGACACTCGCTGTAAAAAGCTTCTGGGGATATACCTGATTACAAAACTAATTATGGACTTCATAAAGGGAATTTGATGCAATTGGGCTGCAATTTAGTAAAACATTTCAGTGTATATTAACATTTATTAATTAAGTTTTTAGTTTGAAATATTATGTTAATGGCTATATTTGATTTTAGTTGGGGGCATTAATAGATTTAAAAAATTTAATTTTGTAAATAATAGACTTTAAAATTACCTAATAGACCCAGTGTCATGAAAAAGAATTTATTATTTGTTGCTGCAGGAAGTATAGTTGCCATTATCATACTTTACTTTATTTTTTTTCCATCCGTGACCAGTGATGGTTCAGATATCATAGTCTCAGTGGAAAAGAGCGACTTTACCGTTGAGATAGCCACCACAGGTGAGCTTAAGGCCTTAAGGTCGGTGATGATACTAGGCCCCACCCGCGCAAGGGAGTTTCGTGTCAATCAACTGACCATTGAAAAAATGGTCGATGAGGGCACTGTGGTGAAGAAGGATGATTTTATTGCTTCACTGGATAAGTCGGAGCTTTTTGGGAAGTTAAGTGATGGCCAGAATAATCTGGATTCCGAGACCGCCCAATATGAGCAAGCTAAGCTAGATACCGCCCTGACCTTGAGACAGGAACGCGATAATATTTTGAACCTAGACTATAATGTGGAGCAGCGCAAGTTGGTCTTAGAGCAGTCTCAATACGAGCCACCGGCAACGATCAAGCAGAATGAATACGACCTGCAGAAGGCCAAGCGTGATATGGATCAGGCCAAGCAAAACTATGAAATCAAATACAATCAGGCGCTAGCCAAGATGGCTGAAAGGACGGCCCGACTCAGGAAAGAAGAGCGGGAGTTTCAAGCTATGAATGATTTGTTAGGCGAATTTACCATTACCGCTCCTCAGGATGGAATGGTAATTTATCAGACTAACTGGGATGGAAATAAGATTGCCGAAGGCTCTCAAATCAGTGCCTGGAATCCGGTGGTGGCCACACTTCCTGACCTTACCGAGATGCAGAGTATCACATATGTAAATGAGGTGGAGATTAGGAAAGTAAAAGTGGGTCAGGAAGTAAAGATTGGATTAGATGCTTTTCCAGAAAAGAAATTTACGGGCAAGGTTACCCGAGTGGCCAATGTAGGTCAGCAGCGACCAAATTCTGACGCCAAAGTTTTTGAAGTGGAGATCCTCGTCAATGAAAATGATGATGTGATGAGGCCAGCGATGACCACTAGTAATACGATATTGGCCCAGGAGCTGAAGGACGTGGTCCACGTTCCTTTGGAGGCAGTTCACGTTCATAATGATAGCATTAACTATGTTTATCTAAATAATGGAGCCAAGCAGGAAGTGAAATTGGGCCTTGCCAACTATGATGAAGTAGTGGTGGAAATGGGCTTAGAGGAAGGTGATAAAGTGTACCTATCCATCCCGAACTGGGGAGAGAAAGATCAATCTATCAGGCTATTAGAGGCATTGAATGGGAAGCGAAACCTGGAAGAGGAGGAAGAGAAAGCCCCTGCAGCTAGGAATGCTGGACCTAAACAAGGACCGGGAGGCCGACCTGCTGCTGGTCAAAAGGGTAAAAGAAATTCCTCTGCTTCTTAAAATAGATATGATGTTTAATCCAAGACTACTGTCTAATTTTTATATAGCATTTGAGGCGGTAATGGCCAACAGACTGAGATCATTACTTACAGCATTGGGGATAATCTTTGGTGTTGCGGCGGTGATTGCCATGATGGCTATTGGTAATGGGGCCCAACAGGAGATTCTAGAGCAGATTAAGCTCGTGGGTGTAAATAATATAATAGTGGAGCCTATTGTGGAGCAGGTGGAAGAGCAGGTAGAAGGATCGGCAGGAAATGGCCCAGGGAAAGAGAAGAATAAATTCTCACCAGGGCTAAGGATGCTAGATGTGGAAGCGGTGAAAAAAACCATACCAGGAATAGAGCGGATCAGTCCGGAGATTATTTTGGATACTTATATTGTCAAGAGTGGTATCCGTAGATCGGCAAAACTGGTGGGAGTAACTCCTGAGTATTTCAAAGTTACCAATTTCCAGTTACGTGAAGGAGGTATGTTTACCGATAATAATCTGCTGCATGGCGATCCGGTGTGTATCATAGGCAGAGGGGTGCAGACCAAGTTTTTTAGCAAGGAAGAACCTATCGGTAAGCGAATAAAATGTGGCAATCAATGGATGCGGGTCATCGGTGTCATGGAAGAGCGAATCGTCTCGGACCAGAGTTTGGCTAAGTTGGGCATAAGGGATTTTAATATGGATGTTTATATCCCAATACAGACCATGCTCGTGCGCTACAAAAACCGTGATATGATCACCTCTGGCAATCTAGCGGCAGGAAGAAGTGGTAGTGCAAGATTTTTTATAGGTGGTCAGGCGCCACAAAATAGTGCTACTGTACCTACCAATTACCATCAGATCGATAAGTTGGTCGTTCAGGTTAGTGATAGTAAGCTGCTCAACCCGACGGCAGATGTGTTGTCGCGGCTTTTGGAAAGAAAGCATTATAATGTAGTAGATTTTGAAATCACCATTCCAGAATTACTATTGAAGCAACAACAAAGAACCCAAAATATATTCAATATAGTGCTGGGGGCGATTGCTGGGATATCTTTACTGGTAGGCGGAATTGGTATTATGAATATTATGCTCGCTTCGGTAATGGAGCGGATCAAGGAAATAGGCTTAAGGCTATCTTTAGGGGCAAAGAAGACCGATATTGTTCACCAATTCCTGTTTGAAGCCATGATGATCAGTGTGTCAGGAGGAGTGATCGGCGTCATATTAGGGGTTGTTCTTGCCAGCTTAGTTTCTAATTTTGGGGATTTTCCCACCATCATCACCATTCCTTCCATCTTGGTGTCCTTTAGTGTCGCAGCGACGGTAGGATTGATTTTTGGAATTGCTCCTGCGCGACGGGCGGCGAGTCAAGACCCTATAACCTCTTTAAGATATGAATAAGTACAAGACCATTATACTAGTCCTCTTAATTATTAGTGGCGTAAATTACCAGGCTTTTTCTCAGGAAAGAATACGTTATTCTTTGGGAGATATTATCGATCGGGCCAAGTCAATGTCCCCGGCGGCATTGCGCGCGGAGACGCAGCGGCAGAATTTATATTGGCAGTACCGGTTTTATAAATCTAACTATAACCCACAGCTGCGGCTTTCCGGAACGCTTCCTTCCTACTCTCAGGAAGTGCGAGCGGTGGAGCAAAATGATGGATCCATTGAATACCTGCCATTGCAGCAGAGCATAGTGGACGTAGGACTGGGATTACAGCAGTCTATTGCGCTTACTGGTGGTAATATCAGTATCAATACTTCCACCACCCAATACAATAACTACCTCGTGGACGACCCTAGCCAAAAAACTAGATGGCAGGGGGTGCCGGTCAATGTGCAACTTTATCAACCTATTTTTGCATTCAACCAGCTAAAGTGGGATAAGCTCATCGAGCCCTTACGATATGAGCAAAGCAAGAAAGGCTATGTCGAGGAAATGGAGCAAATCAGCGAGCGGGCTACCCAGCTGTTTTTTAGCTACCTTCTCTCGCAGGTAAGCTATGACATTGCGATGCAAAATAAAACCAATATGGAGGGCATCTATAAAATAGAGCAAGGGCGCTATAATATTGGTACCACCACAGAGGATCAATTATTGCAGGTGGAGCTGCAAGTGCTGCAGGCCGATCAGGATTTGGCATCGGCCCAGCTGGCCCTTGAGAGCACTGCACTAGCCTTGAGATCTTATATCGGTCTGAATGAAAATGTACAGTTTGACCTCCTCCTGCCAGATGTGATCCCGCAGTTTGATGTGGATGTGGACAAGGCCATTTCTCTAGCCTTCGAAAATCGCTCTGATGCAGTGGACTTCGAGATCAGAAGAAAAGAGGCTGATGAGCAATTAGCTCGTGCCAAAGGCCAGCGGTTTAACCTCGATGTCAATGCCCGATATGGGTATAATAATGCCGCAAGTACCTGGGGAGGGATTTATGATCAGCCCGATCAACAGGCGGTGGTAAGCCTGGGAGTAAGTGTTCCTGTGCTGGACTGGGGAAGGAATAAAGCAAGAATGGGGATAGCTCGAGCCAATCAGGAACTGGTAACTTATACCGTGCAGCAGGATATGATCACTTTTGAACAAGAGATATTTACCCAAGTGAAAAACTTCCAACAGCTAAGAGACAGGATAATAATAAGCGAAAAAGCCGATGAAGTGGCTGCCAAAAGATATGAGATTTCCCGCCAACGCTACCTCAGCGGAAAGATGGATATTACCAACCTCAATATTGCTCAGACCGAAAAAGACTCTAATAAACAAAGCTATATTAGCTCCCTAAGAGAATATTGGTTGGCTTATTACGAACTTCGTCAGCTTACCTTATATGATTTTGAGCGTCAAAAACTCCTTTATGATGCCGAAGCTGAAATGAATAATAAGGAGTAAAATAGAAAGTAGGATTCCAATCTAAAAAGTGAGGTGTCAGCACCTGGGCTTTGAGGATGGGAGGCGAATATATGCTTAGGGTCAGCAGTGAAGGAGACTATTCTCCCTTGCTGCTGGCCTTATTATTTGGTAAGCGCTTGGCTTTCCTAAGCGCCTCATAGATGATATATTCCAATTGCCCATTGGTGCTTCTGAATTCCTCAGCAGCCCATTTTTCCACTTCCTTCATGGTCCTTTCATCTATTCTCAGAGCGAAAGGTTTTTTATTTGCCATTTTCTAAGCCCTCCTTCATGTTTTTAATGCACATTAACTTATTTTATTTGAGGGTTTCCCCTTTTTCTATTCTCTCATTGAGAATCAATAATCAGGCCCGAAGCCATTGAAATTCCATTGTATAGGTTGGTACCGTTACTCTTCCCTTGGCTAGGAAAGACGTAGTATATCGGTCTGTACCTTCATAAGAAAAGGGCAGGATCTGCTTCCGGAGCCCTTTACTTATGATATTTTGCAGCTGAATTATTGATGTAAGGTTCCGACATTCAGCACAGGACTCGCGCTTTTGTCTGAGCAGAGCACCACCATTAGGTTGCTGACCATAGTAGCCTTCTTATCCTCGTCAAATTCTATGATGTTATTTTTCTTTAGGTCTGCCAAGGCCATTTCCACCATTCCCACAGCACCGTCCACGATTTTCCTCCGTGCAGCAACGATCGCTGATGCCTGCTGTCTTTGGAGCATTGCGCTGGCGATTTCGGAGGCATAGGCTAAATGGCTGATTCTTGCTTCGATCACCTGAATGCCTGCATGCTCCAGTCTTTCACTGATCTCCTGCTCCAGAGATTGATTGATGTCTTCCACGCCAGATCGTAAAGTGATCTCGGCATCCTCTGCTTCGAAATCATCGTAAGGATATAATCCTGCCATCTTTCGCACCGCTGCATCCGCTTGCAAATGGACGAAGTTTTCGAAATTTTCTACATCAAAAGAGGCCTTGAAAGTATCTTCAACTTTCCACACGACGATCGTTCCAATCATTACAGGATTGCCTATTTTGTCATTTACTTTCATCGGTTGGTTTTCGAAATTGCGTACTCGCAATGATATTTTGTCTTTTGACATAAAGGGATTCACCCAAAAGAAACCATTTGATTTTACTGAGCCTTTATAAGCTCCAAATAATAGCAAAACCACGGCCTTATTAGGATTTACAATGAAGAATCCGGGTACAAAAAAGATCATAAGAATACTCAGTAGAATGCCGATGATAAACTGTCCTGAAGTAAATAGTACGATTTGGGCAGGAATAATCAGAAGCAATATGACAAAGAGCATCAGAAATCCATTGATGGGTTTGATTGTTTTTTCCATGTTAGTATGATTTAAAAGTGATATCATTTTGATATACGTTTAGATCAATCAAAAAGTTGATTATTAGTCGTTTAATTGTCGGAAATAAAATGAGTAAGTGGAAGGAGATTATTGATTTATTACCCAAATCAATTTAGACATCAGGTGAAATCAGAGAGGCGGGAGGATGAAAAAGTGATGTAAGAGGCAGAATGGAATGTTCTGCCTCTTTTATTTTTTAGGTATTAGGTTAGCATAGCGCCATCGACCTGAATCACCTGACCAGAGATATAAGAGCTCATGTCAGAACCAAGGAAGACACAGGCGTTTGCGACTTCTTCGGGTTGTCCACCGCGCTTCATAGGGATGGCGTCTCTCCATCCCTGGACGGTTTTCTCATCGAGTACATCTGTCATTTCTGTTTCGATGAATCCTGGTGCCACGGCATTACTTCTGATGCCACGAGAGCCTAGTTCTAGGGCCACAGACTTGGTAAATCCGATGATGCCTGCTTTAGAGGCGGCATAATTAGCTTGTCCAGCATTCCCTTTAATACCGACCACGGAGGTGATATTAATGATGGAACCTGATTTTTGTTTCATCAACGTTCTGGTGGCGGCCTTTACGGTGTTAAAGCAGGATTTAAGGTTGATATTCATTACCTGATCCCATGCTTCTTCGGTCATTCTCATCAGCAGGTTATCTTTGGTAATACCGGCATTGTTGATGAGGACATCGAGGGAGCCGAATTCCTTCACTACCTCGGACACGAGCTCTTCGGCTGCGGCGAAGTCAGAGGCATCAGAACGAAAGCCTTTGGCTTTTACTCCGAATTGAGCAAGCTCTTGCTCGAGGGCTTGGCCTTTTTCTACGCTTGACAAAAAAGTAAAGGCGACATTAGCACCTTCCTGAGCATATTTAATAGCGATAGCTCTTCCTATTCCTTTAGAGGCTCCGGTGATCAGAGCTGTTTTTCCAGTTAATAATCCCATATCAAAATTAAAGTTTGTGCATTTTAGAAAGTCAAAAATAGGGATTTTATCGCAAAATCTATCGTGGATAAGGGGATATAGGCAGGGGATAAAGGAGCACTTTCTATAAATATCCTTCTTAAGACTGATTCATATTCGAGAAACAGGATAATTTTGGCGAATGTATAGGAACTTTGAATAAGGTCTGGCAAGGTCGAAACCTGCTGGATTTGGCCAGGAATAGGGAATGATAATAGAAACCAAATTTTTTTCTGTGGCTAAATAGTTTAAATTTGCGAAGGTAAAATTGCTATTTTAAAACATATACATATGTCTTCAACAAAATTCGATGTAATTGTAGTTGGTAGTGGTCCCGGTGGTTATGTAGCCGCTATTCGGGCCTCACAGCTAGGACTCAAAACTGCCGTAGTAGAAGCTGCCGAGCTAGGCGGTATTTGTTTGAACTGGGGATGTATTCCCACCAAGGCTTTATTGAAAAGTGCCCAAGTTTTTGAATATATCAATCATTCTGAAGATTATGGCATTACGGTAAGTGACGCCAAGGCTGATTTTGGTAGCATGGTGAAGCGAAGCAGGGGAGTGGCCCAAGGAATGAGCAAGGGGATTCAGTTTTTGTTTAAGAAAAACAAAATTGAGCAACTCTTAGGCTGGGGAAAAGTGAAGCCAGGAAAAAAAGTAGAGGTAGAAGATAAAGAGGGAAATAAAACCACCTACAGTGCAGATCATATTATCATCGCTACTGGAGCTAGATCAAGAGAGCTTCCAGCAGTGAAGATTGACGATGAGAAGGTAATCGGATACCGCAAAGCCATGACTTTGGATAAGCAGCCTAAGAAAATGGTGGTTGTTGGTTCTGGAGCGATTGGAGTGGAGTTTGCTTATTTTTATGCGGCTATCGGTACTGAGGTGACTATCGTTGAATTCTTGGACCGTATCGTGCCTAATGAAGATCCTGAGGTTTCTAAAACTCTGGAGAAGCTATACAAAAAGGCGGGAATGAAGATCATGACCAGTACGGAAGTGACCGCAGTAGATACCAGCGGTGAAGGCTGCAAGGTAACTGTGAAAAGCAAGAAAGGTGAAGAAACCATTGATTGCGATATTGTACTCTCAGCGGTAGGTGTAGTGGCCAATGTGGAGAATTGCGGTCTTGAGGATGTTGGGATTTTGGTGGACAGAGGCCGTGTTCAGGTCGATGAATACTATAAAACTAATATGCCAGGATACTATGCGATTGGGGATGTGATCCCAGGTCCAGCCTTGGCACACGTAGCCTCTGCGGAAGGAATCATCTGCGTGGAGAAGATCGCTGGTCAACAGCCGGAGCCATTGGATTATAATAATATCCCAGGCTGTACTTATTGCTCTCCGGAAATAGCCTCAGTAGGTTATACAGAAGAAAAAGCTAAGGAAGCTGGATATGAAATCAAGGTAGGCAAGTTCCCTTTCACTGCATCAGGAAAAGCTTCTGCTGCTGGCGCCAAGGATGGATTTGTTAAATTGATATTTGATGCTAAATACGGTGAGGTCCTTGGTGGTCATATGATCGGTGCCAATGTCACAGAAATGATCGCTGAGATCGTGGCTATCCGTAAGCTGGAAACCACGGGTCATGAGTTGATCAAAACGGTGCACCCGCATCCGACCATGTCCGAAGCCATCATGGAAGCAGCCGCTGCGGCATATGATGAAGTGATACATTTGTAATTGTCATAAACTTATCATAATATTATAACACGAGACGGGAAACCGCCTCGTGTTTCTTTTTTGAAACTAATTACCCATAAAATTTAGCATCATTTGCAGGAAGAACAACTCATAAGTGGGCTTAGGGATAGAGATAAGCAGACCGTGGATTATTTATATGATAAATATTCCCATGCACTGTTTGCCGTTATCTCAAGGGTGATTAGAGATCGCGATATCGCGGAAGAGGTGTTTCATGATGCCTTCGTAAAAATTATCCGTAAGATCGATAGCTATGATGAATCCAAAGGTAAGCTTTATACTTGGATGGCTAACGTATGTCGAAACGCAGCAATAGACAAAACACGCTCTAAAGAGTTTTCTCAAAATAGTAAGACCAATACCATAGATCAGTACGTATATGGTTTGGAAGGTGCCTCAGGTACAGCCCAAATAGTAGATGGTATCGGTGTAAAGGAACTCATGACTTCTCTAAGTGAGGAACAGCGATTTGTGATAGAATGTATTTATTTTAAAGGATACACCCATTCCGAAATTTCTGAAGAATTCGAAATTCCACTGGGAACAGTGAAATCAAGGATACGTGCAGCCTTAGGGGTATTAAAAAAGAATATTAATAGAATATAGTGGATATCCAATCTTATATAGCGTCAGGAAAGTTGGAGCTCTTTGTGCTGGGGGAACTCAGTGATAGAGAGCAAGAGGAAGTGCTGAGCCTGGCTCAACAATATCCCGAAATCCAACAAGAGCTGGATGATATCCAGGAGGCAATGATGACCTTTGATATGAAAAGTGGTCTTGCCCCCTCTTTGGATACCAAAAACAAGATATTTGATTCCTTGGAGGAAGATCTCCAGGAAAAACCTATAATCAACAGTCCTAAGCAAACTACCAAAGTGACTTCTGCGCCGATGGCCAAAGAAGTGGCGATTAATGCCTCCGGCTGGAAAACCTTCGCCGTGGCTGCCTCCGTGGTAGCTGTATTGGCCTCTGCTGCCGCTATTTACTTTGCAGGTAAATTCTATGATGTGGAAGAGCGATTTACCGCCTTATTGCAAGAAAGAAATATCCTCTCCGAGGACCTGGAAATCAATCAAGCTAAATATCAAGAGCTGGACACCCAGATGGAAACCTTCCTTGCTGGTAATTATAGCCGCATCCCGATGAAAGGTGAGCCTTTTGAAATCCAGAAAGAGGCACGTGTGGATGTGTTCTGGGATAAGGAAAGCCAACAAGTATTCGTATCTGTCAATCAACTGGCCAGCCTGGAGGAAGATCAAGACTATCAACTATGGGCGATTGGTGATGATGGTCCCGTGGGGATCGGAATTGTAAAGCCCGGGCAGAAGCTGACCTTCCAACAGATGAGTGCTGCCGCCTCCGCCGGAGCTTTTGCGATCACCATAGAGCCTAAAGGAGGAAGTAAATCGCCTACCTTAGAGAAACTCGTGGTACTCGGCGAGGTGACTTAATATCGCCAACATCCTATTCCTATTTAAAAAATTAAGACAACCCCTGTCAATATTCCTGGCTGGGGTTGCTGGTTTTTTGCCAAAACTTTTTTAATACCTTCAAAATTCCTGAATTTAGTCCTGTAAAATCAAACACACCTATGGAATTGCAATTGTCCACCCCGGCCCTGCTTTTTTCGGCCATAACCCTTTTGATGCTGGCCTATACCAATCGGTTTTTGGCAATGGCGAGCCTGATTCGAGGCCTGAGCGAACGCTATCGTGAAAAACCCGACGATGTAAGGCTTATGGAGCAACTGAAAAGTCTCAGACAAAGAACGATAATGATCAAAAATATGCAAACCTTCGGCGTGTTGAGCTTTTTGCTTTGTGTCATCTGCATGTTTTTGATCTATAAGGAAATAGAAACCTGGGCAAATATTACCTTCATGCTAAGCATGGTGGCCCTTTTGATCTCATTAGGAATATCCCTTTGGGAAATAATCCTCTCCACCAGAGCCTTGAGTATAGAACTCAGTGGCATGGAGGAGGTCTTCAAAAAATCCAGATCCAATCCATTTAATTTCAAAAAATAAAGTAAAAGCCTGCTTATGAAAGTGTTTACCCCAATCAAACTGTTTGGACTAGGACTCGCCTATCTACTCGTAGCCTGCTCCAGCCCATCGTCTCAAGAAGCTGGAAAATCCGTCGATTCCTCCTTATTGGCTTTCCAATCTCTGGAGGAGACCAAGGAGTTCTTTAACTGGAAGGAAGGCCAAAGTCCCCTGATCAGCGCTCATCGTGGAGGGAGCTATCCTGGATATCCCGAAAATGCCATAGAGACTTTTCAGTATGTTCTCGATCATAGCCCTGTAATTATCGAATGCGATATCTCGATGAGTAAGGATTCTGTACTGCTCATGATGCATGATAATACAGTAAACCGAACCACCAACGGAAATGGAGAGGTTTCTAAGATGCGCTGGGATGAATTAGAAGATCTCAAATTGGTGGACGAGGAAGGTGCACTTACCGACTATGAAATCCCCAGGCTGGAAGAGGTATTGATCTGGGCAAAGGGCAGGACGGTGCTAACCCTGGATATCAAAAGAGGTGTTCCTTATGAGAAAATCATTGAAACTATCCGTCAAACACGATCTGAGGCCTCAGTGGCATTGATCACCTATAGCCTGGATGCAGCCAGAAAACTGAACCACCTGGCGCCGGACTTGATGTTGTCAGTGACCATCAGAAATGAGCAAGAATTGTCTGCGGTATTGGCTTCGGGTATTCCAAAGGGAAATATAATCGCCTTTACCGGGCTAGCTGAGCGTAGTGCTGAGTTTAATCAGCAATTACACCAGCAGGGTATATTCGCTATTTTGGGCGTGTTGGGGAACCTGGATAAGCGGGCCGAAGCTCGCGGAGATAAAATATATAGGGATTTTGTAAGTAATGGAGCGGATATATTGGCGACAGATCGCCCAATAGAAGTAGCGGAATCCATTTATTAAAAGCTGGACTCATGATAATAGATCTAAGGAGTGATACGCTGACTAAACCCACAGCAGCAATGAAAGAGGCTATGTGGAGCGCAGCGATAGGGGATGATGTGTTTGGGGAGGATCCGACAGTAATTGCTTTAGAGGAGAAACTTGCCAAGCGGTTTGGTATGGAAGCAGGTTTATTTTGCCCTTCAGGGACCATGACCAACCAGATCGCCATTAAGCTACACGCTGGCCCCCACAAAGAGGTGATTTGTCATAAAGAATCGCATATTTACCTCTATGAAGGTGGCGGGATAATGGCCAATTCTATGAGTTCTGTTAGACTATTGGAAGGAGAATATGGGAAAATATCATTAGCTGATATCCAATCGGCGGTGCAGCCAGATGATGTATATGCTCCCGAAACGGCCCTGGTAAGCCTGGAGAATACGATGAATAAGGGAGGCGGGAGTATCTATACATTGGCCGATATTGAGCCTATTTCGGATTGGTGTAGAAATAATGCCATTAAGCTGCATTTGGATGGTGCGAGGATTTTCAATGCTTTGGTAGCTTCCGGGGAAGCTGCAGAAGATTGGGGACCACGTTTCGATACCCTATCAGTATGCCTCAGCAAGGGCCTTGGATGCCCGGTAGGCTCAGTACTATTAGGGGATAGGCAGACTATATGGAGAGCTAGGAAGATCAGAAAGGCAATGGGAGGTGGAATGAGGCAGGCAGGCTTATTGGCAGCAGCGGGGATATATGCTTTGGATCATCATATTGAGAGACTTGCAGAGGATCATCGCCGGGCAGAAATATTGGCGGGCTACCTGGGAAACTTATCAGGGGTGAGGACTGTTTTGCCTGTCCGTACCAATATTGTAATTGCCCAACTGGAGCCTAAGGTGAAGCCGGAAATGATGATCGGGAAACTGAAAGCGATCGGGATTTTAGGAGTGACTTTTGGAGAAGATAGTATTCGATTGGTGACCCATTTGGATTTTGGAGATGAAGACCTGAACCGACTACGCGAGAAGTTGGCAGGAGGCTTGTAAGATTTGCACAGAATATGCCCCATGGTGACTTAGCCTTAAAATGAAAAGGGAATGTGCTTTCGATGAACTGACTACTTTCCATGCCATGGAACCTTCCGGTAATTCTCTGGCTAGCGTAAGTTCGGCTTTATAAATGCTTCAATGAGAGAGAAAGTAGGGAATACCCCTTTTTCCCTAATAGTGAATATTCTCTTGGAGCTATTCAAGCACGATATTGGGGAAGGTCAACTATGGGTGAGTAGTAGAAATTTGTTTACAGAAAAGAGAAGAGATAAAGATATGAGTCAAGAGCCGTTAGCAGAGCGTATGAGGCCCAAAAGCCTGGATGAGTTAATAGGGCAACCCCATCTGAGTGAGCCGGGGACCTTTCTGTACCGGGCAATAAAATCCAGTACCGTACCCTCACTCATCCTTTGGGGACCTCCGGGGGTGGGGAAGACCACCATTGCTAATATTATAGCCAATGAGGTCAAGGCTCCTTTTTATATCCTGAGTGCGATTAGCTCTGGGGTGAAGGATATCCGGGAGGTTATAGAGAAGGCCCGTTTTCAGCAGGGAGTGGTGCTCTTTATTGATGAGATTCATCGATTTAATAAATCCCAACAAGATGCTTTGCTCGGAGCGGTGGAAAAAGGCCATGTTCGTCTGATAGGTGCCACTACCGAGAACCCCTCTTTTGAGGTCAATGCCGCCTTGCTTTCTCGTTGCCAGGTGTTTACCCTGAACCACCTTGAGCGAGATGGACTGGAAGCGATGCTGGTCCAAGCCATGGAAAAGGATATCCTCATGAAGTCAAAGTCCATAGAGCTAAAGGAAACTGAGGCCCTGCTGCGTCTATCTGGTGGAGATGGCCGGAAATTACTGAATTTATTCGAAATAGTGGTCAATGGCATTCCTGATGACCCTATAGTGATCACCAATGATAAGGTCACCGAAATTGCCCAACAAAAAGTGGCAATGTATGATAAGTCCGGCGAACAGCATTATGATATTATATCGGCGTTTATAAAATCCATTCGTGGCTCTGATCCCAATGCAGCAGTATATTGGCTGGCCAGAATGATTGAGGGAGGAGAGGATGTGAAGTTTATTGCTCGGCGACTTGTGATATTAGCTTCCGAGGACATCGGAAATGCCAATCCTAATGCACTATTGCTGGCCACTCAGTGTTTTGATGCTGTCAAGATCATTGGATATCCGGAGGCACGTATAGTCCTTTCGCAATGTGTGACCTACCTGGCGAGTTCAGCCAAAAGTAATGCGAGTTATATCGCTATTAATAAAGCTCAGGCCATTGTAAGACAGGAGGGAGACCTTCCTGTCCCTATTCACCTTCGTAATGCCCCTACTAAGTTGATGAAAGACCTTAATTATGGCAAAGGGTATAAATATGCCCACGACTATCCAGGTAATTTTGTGGTGGAAGAATTTATGCCTGAAAAGCTCAAAGGGCAGAAGTTGTATGAGCCGGGCATCAATGCGAGAGAAAATGATCTTCGTAAATACCTGCAAAAAATGTGGGGTAAAAAATATGACTATTAATGGCCCCCGAAAGCTGTAACTATCCACCTTCCACGGCCAGCTATAAGACAAAGCCTTAAACCAGGATTTGTGAAAGGATTAAGGGCAGGCCTGAGCAGCCTTTAATCCTTTCATTGCTTGGTAAGAATGGCAACTTCCACTTTACGATCCGAACTAAGGGGCTTACTTTGGTCGGGCTTTCTGTGGATTTGTCCTCCTACCGAAGTGAGAATCTGAGAAGCTTTAATGCCATAATCTGTCATCAATACTGACTTTACCGCCTCAATTCGCAAAGAGATAAGGTTCTGGTTATAGCTTAGGTTTCCAGTTTGATCTGCAAATCCTTCAAGGAACAATTGGCTTTCAGCATGCTGATTTGCCCAGTTTACCAAAGGTATTAGCTTTTGCTGCTCCTGAGCGGTAAATGTTTTTTGATTCGTGTCAAAGTAAATGGCTGTTTTGGAAGGGATTAATATTTCGCGATCCTCTCCAGTCACGAATACCGTGTCAGCACCCAGAGGGCTGATAGATCCAGCTAAGGCTGGGCTCGCAGGTTGCGCGGAGCTTTCTCCTATGGCCAGCGGTTGCTCGGCTTGAGCAGGCTTATCTGCCGCAATATATAATCCTGCAGTGGTCATTCCCAATGCCATCGCCGGAAGGTAATAATTTTGATAATCCTCAGCACTTACCAGATCATACCAATTACCAGCAGGTGCCGCAGCACTTTCTGTGATTGCATCTTCAGGGACATTTTTAGACTTCTTTCCGTTACCAGAAAATATAATGGGAACTGGGATCCAGCTATTGTGTGAGCCACCAGAGGTGGACTTATAATCGCCCTGACGGTAGCCGCTGCCCGACTCACTTTCCAATGACCTTCCTTGGTATCCTCCATTATAGGAGTTCTCCTCCTGAGAGCTATAGCCGGTAGGGGTGGAGGCCTGAGAACTGCTGGTCAATGGGGCTTGGGTATATTCCTCCTGCCCGTAGGCATACACAGGTGGCGAGGGATAGGCCCCCGCCAAAGTGTCTGTACTGCCTATCAGCGTGCGGGAATATACCGCGGAATCGCCAAAAGCAGGGTTCTGGGAAGAACTATATACTGTCTGTGGAATGAAAACCGGTACCTGATTGAAATATGGGCTAGCATTGAAAGGAATGGAGTCATTCATTCCAGTAGATAATAATAAAGCTTTCTTTTCTTCCAGTTTATCAATTTTCTTATCCAAATACACCTTTTCCTGATCCAAGCTATCAAGGTTCAGCTGCTCTTGGAACTGAGATTGTTTTAGGGATCTTAGTTGTGCCTGCTGAGCATTAGTAAGGCTGGTGTCAGCCTCCATTTTGGTGATAGTTTCTTGGTAGCCAAGCATCACAGCCTTGCTCGTTTCGGCATCCCTACCCACTTTAGCGCGGAGTTTTTCCTGCTCAAGTATCGCCATATCCACTTCTAATGCGGCCATTTGATTGTCCGTATAGTTCCAGAAAGGAGACTTGCCATTTAAGTAGGTATAGTAATTATTGATTATCGAAGGGCTGCCTGTATGGAACTCTTTTTCGATCTCAAATTTTTCCGTCTTAGGTTGCGGTATATCATTGACCACCGGCTTTGGAAGGGGGCTGGTGCTCGCTTTTGGTTGATATTGGCTATAAGTGGAGGATATAGACGGGGCTCTAAATTTATTTTTGGCTGCGCCAAAGCTGAATTTTATTCCTGCTCCATGATAGATATACCAGTCGTCAGATTTATCTGAGTTGCCTCTCCATTCGGGTTGGTTGCTATCTGGTCTTTGGTTTGGCTGTGCAGCATAGGCCACAAAGCTATCGTCATAGGCAGGACGGTATAAGCCTGCTACATCATCCAACTGATCAGAGAAAGCTCTTTTTACAGTGCTTTGGGCAAATAGCTCGAATTTATTGCTCAGGCGGATTTTTACTCCCAGCCCTATAGAGGCAAAGAGGCTATTAAGCTCGTATTTATCACCTGTTTCTGTATTTAGCTTCGCCAAATCGGTTTCATAATTGCCATCCAAAATTACTGGACCAGAGGCATAATCGTACTGATTACCTTCTGCATCCAATAGATCTCCTTTGATGGAATACCACATATAACCGCCTCCTAGTGTGAGGTAGGGAGCGAGAAAGGCATTTTTGCCTAACAACTTGCCATTGTCTGATCGGATGACCAAGGACAATCCAGCCTCTTCTGCTGAGGTATTGAAGTTCAGCGCCCGATTGAAGTTAGGGCTTTGGTCATATACCTTACCATCTGGCAGAATGTATTGATCACTCATGCCAAAATTGTACATTCCGTAATGGGCTTTCAGGCCAAGAGTGTTGGTCAGTTTTCGTTCTAAACTAATTTCACCCGAAAAGTCCTTTGCATAACGGTCGTTATACGTGAATAATTTAAGTGCATGGGATACATCCCCAAAGTTAGCTATGGGATAAGGACTTAGATCTCCATAATAGTTGGAAAATCCCCCGCTTACTCCTATACGCCAGTTATAATTGGCTTGCTGGGCATATCCGGTGATCATCACCAGACAGGCCATCAATGTGAGTTGAAGTTTTTTCATTATTATGGAGCTTTTATTTTTTGTCTAATCCCAACCAAAGATTGAATTCTAAGCTAAAGCCAGCATATGGCTGAAGTTGAAATTCCTCTTTGAAGGTGACTTGGTTTTCGGAAGTAACACCTACCAAGCCTGCATTGAAGCGGAATACCCGGAAGAGCTTATAGCCTAGCCCTGCATAGATGGGAAGGTTGACGAATGGTCCTGACAACTTGGTGCCATTATTGGACTCGAAATTCTGTAAGAATACCCCTGTAGAAAAGGATGCGTTTCCTAGAAACTTGGTGAACGTAGTATTGCCAAGTGGAAGGGATACGCCAGCATACATGCCGTTGAAATATTCAGTATCAGAGAAAGAACGTTTCATAGCGAATCCACCATAGCCAAAGTTTAGAGGAATGCTCACCGCTTTCTTCTCGGTCGGGTATCTTTTGATCTCTCTTATATCTACTAGCGCAAACATATTGTCGGCTAAGTATTGGTCCGTTTCATTATTAAGTAGTGCGATCAGCTCATCCACATATTGGGCGGCATATACTGCTCTTTCGTTATCATGCTCCTTCTCCTTACGGCCTAGAATATTGAATTTGGCTTTCTTAAGCTTGATTTCTTCCCTCTGATCCAGTTTTTGGGTCACGATATCACTGAAGCCACGGAAGTCCTGCTGGATAAAGTGGGAATAATTGGCTACTCCTTCGTTTACGATTTCGTTGAGCTGGTTGATCATTACCTTATCGGTATTATAGGATTTGATCTTACCTTTGTTGATCTCTAGATTTGCGCGGATATAAGCCTCCAGATTATGGTGGATGGCCCCTTTCAGCATCTGCATCTGGGTGGTATCGGCGCGCTGGTAGTAATAGAGAGCAATAGTATAATTATCATTGCTTCTTAGCGGATCACCCACGAGCATTTCATATTGATTGACTTCAAAGTCAAATGGCTGTTTCCAGGAATAGTTCTTCGCTTTGCTTTCCGATTTGGATGACAAATAGACCTTGGCTTCCACATAGGTAATTCCATTGGGGATGATGCCTTTGATATAGAAGATCTCCTCGGATGGAAGAGGATTGCCCTCGTTAATTTGATTATTAACCACATCAAAATAGACGGATTCAATCTGGGCATGGACATTGTGCGCAGCACATAATAGTCCTACAAGTAATAATGTAGTAAACTTCTTCATATGGATTTTAAGAAATAGTTTTAAAGATTCCAGGTCTGTCTGCAGAAGCAGATTTCTGGGGGCATGTCCCGGTGGCCGTAGGGACATGTTTACTTTTGGTGTGAAATTTTACACAATATAAGGCAAATTATATGCCGCTGGTTAATAGGGACATACGCACATATACGCAAACCGAAAAGTATATGCGAAAAACGTCTAAAAATGGCTTTTTTTACTAAAAATAATTATTGTTACCCTGTTTTTGGGCGTTTATTTAGAGATTTTAGCCTATTTGGCATCCTTTGTTTTTTCTCATTTTTACCAATTAAGGGACGAGAAATACTGAATTTGGAAAGAAGGAAGAAGCCATTCCTTTATCTCTATAAAAAGTGCATGGAAGATTTGATCCTTAAAGGATAGGAGGTGACGGGTACTTAATTTCTATGCTTATCGGTTTTTTCCCCCATGGTGACATCTCCATTTTTCCGGATCTGCATTCTATAATAAACTAATATTTCGTCTGCGCCGGCATCCAGTACCGCTTGCTGAGCCTCTTTAGCGATTTGAAGCAGCTGGTCTTCGGGGCCTTCCATTACTGTTTCGAAGGGATTGACTTCATAGGTTACCCCGGAGGCTTGGATGACCTCGATGGCCTTGTCCACTAGTTCGTAGGTGTCCATATCCTTACTTTTGGGGACGATTTGTAGGCCAAGATTGATGCTCTTGCTCATGATGAGTAGTTTATATAGGTGGATAGGATAGAGAAATAATGAATAGAGTTCAGCCCACCGAGTGGACCTTAATCGTTGAACTGGGTCATGGTGAGGTTGATGCCTGCGGTGACGAAGGATTTTATCATTTCTATGGATTTATCCATAAAGATGGGTAGCTCATTAATCTCAGCTTGTGACCATCTCCCGAGGACATAGTCCACTTGCCGGCCTTTGGGGTAGTCATCTCCGATTCCAAAGCGCAGTCTTGGGTAGTTTTGACCGCCAGTAAGTTCTTCTATATTTTTGAGGCCATTGTGTCCGGCGGCGGATCCTTTGCCACGTAGGCGCAGGCTCCCGAAGGGCAGGGCGACATCATCGACGATGACGAGGCAGTTTTCTTTAGGAATTTTTAATTCCTTCATCCAGTAGTTCATCGCTTTGCCACTTAGATTCATATAAGTGGTAGGTTTGATGAGCTGGAGGATGCGGCCTTTATATTTTATTTCAGAAGTGAAAGCCAGCCTATTGCTGGACCAGGAAGCACCTTCCTGATCAGCGAGTCTGTCGAGGGTGAGGAATCCAACATTGTGTCGGGTCAGCTCATATTCCGGGCCAATATTTCCAAGTCCAATAATTAGGTACTTCATGCTTAATGGTAGTTGCGGCTAAAATAAAAATCCTGCCAACAAAGTAATTGCTGGCAGGATAGAATTTCTGATTTCAATGGGGAGAGGCTTAAATTAAGCTTCGTCCTCATCCGTTGATTTCTTACCTCTAAGAGCTCTAGGGATACCGATGGTAGCAATAGATACGCTTGGGTTGGTAAGGATTTCAAAGCCTTCAGCTTTTACATTGTTTACTTTCACTGATTTACCTAGTTCCAGACCGTCGATAGATACTGGGATAACGTCAGGAAGGTCGTTTGCAAAACCTTTAACAGTAAGCGTTCTGGTTTTGATTTCCAGTTTACCACCTTTCAATAGACCTGGAGATTTTCCTTTAAGGTCCACAGGGATATCCATTTTGATAGCCTTAGTGTCACTATAAGCTAAGAAGTCAGCGTGAAGAAGTGTCTCACTTACTGGGTGATACTGTGCTTCACGAAGAATAGCTTTGATGATGGTTCCTTCGATATTCAAAGTTACCATGTGTACTTCAGGAGTATAGATCAACTCTCTGAAAAGGATAGCTGGAGCATGGAAGTGAATTTGCTCTTCGATACCTGGGCCGTAAACGACACAAGGAACGCTTCCTTCTTCACGGATCTGAGTCAATGTCGACTTGTCGAGATTTGCTCTTTTAAACCCTATAATCTCTAACGATTTCATAATAGTGTATTAATAGATATAAATAAATTGAAATTCACATTTAAACAAACAGGGCACTGATCGAGTCATTTCCTGTGACGGCATGGATCGCTTTTGCAAACAATTCTGCGACGGTCAGGACTTTGATCTTTGACGAATGCTGTTTGGATGGAATGGTATCGGTGATCACCAATTCCGATAATACTGACTTTTCAATATTATCATACGCTTTGCCGGATAATACTCCGTGTGTGGCGATGGCTCTTACGGAGTTGGCACCTTTGTCTAAGATGATTTCGGCGGCTTTGCACATGGTTCCTGCTGTGTCCACCAGGTCATCTACCAATACCACGTCTTTTCCTTCTACATTACCGATCAACTGCATGGAAGCCACCTCGTTGGCGCGCTTTCTGTGCTTATCACATACCACCATTTCCACTTCGAAATGCTTGGCGTAGGCCCTTGCTCTGCTTACTCCTCCGACATCCGGAGAGGCAAAGATCAGGTTATCCCCTAAATCAAGGCTTTTCAAATAGGGCACAAAAATAGCAGATCCATTTAAATGATCCAAAGGAATGTCGAAAAATCCTTGTATTTGGCCAGCATGTAAGTCGCAAGTCATAATCCGGTCAGCACCAGCAGACATGATCATATTGGCTATTAGCTTCGCTGCAATGGATACTCTTGGGCGGTCTTTACGATCCTGACGGGCATATCCATAATAAGGAACCACTGCGCATACCTTATAAGCGCTGGCTCTCTTGGCAGCATCTATCATCAAGCATAACTCCAGCAGATTGTCTGCATTGGGGTTGGTCGCTTGGATAAGGAATACATGGCACCCCCGGACAGACTCATCAAAGCTTGGGGACATCTCCCCATCACTAAACTTGGATAATGTCATCGCACCTAAATCCTGACCATAATTCGTAGCAATGGTTTCAGCCAAGTTTTTAGTGTTGGTTCCGGCAAAGAGTTTAACCTCGGGCATGTGTGTGTAGATTATGTTAAGGTAATAATTAAGGAATTTTTCGGTACAAAGATAAAAAAAAAGAGGGAACTGGATAATGTTGACCGATAGAATACCTCAAGGAAATTTTTTAATTTTTGATATCAGTGATCCAGCATTCCCCAGGCCCTCTGCAAGGCGTATTGCTAGGGGGTAATATCAGGATTATAATTACCTTCCTCCTCTGGTTTTATAGGCTTTTGCTCAGGGAAAAGGATGTAATTCTTAAAAAGTTAAAGCTAGCCGGGCACATTATTTGTTGAGAAGGACAGTCTTAAAGGGTAGGTTTTTCTTTTCCAGGATAGCTCGGTTGTGAGCTATAATATTGCCGTTATAATTATTTCGGCATTTCGCTGGGCGCTCCAATATGGCCCCACTGCGCACGGGATGGCTTCTTTACGATACTGCCAAAAGCAGCTCCTAAGTACTTGGTTGATATCATCGAGTGCACTGTATAGGTGAGCTATAATTGATTAATAAATAACATTTTAGAAATAAAATGGCCAGAAATATTACCTTTAAGATGTGTTTGATAACTTTAACATAACAAAAGCTTAACACTTGCCTTGTTTACCCTAAATAATAAAAGAGTAATTTTGCGGCTTGATTTAAGGGCTTACCCTTCCTATAATCAGCCTATTATTCTCAGGAAATGCAAGGAACTTGAGGGGATAGGATTATAAATTTTCTTAGTTTTACAATATTATTAGATTTCTGCTTTATGAAATTAGGCAAGGTGTATGTCTATGCCTTGTTGATAATGCTGTTTGCTGTGCCAGCCTATGGATTCCAGGAGCTTGCCAAGGACAGTCTTAGGACAGATATTAGACATACTTCAAAAGGATTCCAGTTTACCTCAGCGGATAACAAATTTCAGCTGCAGGTCGCTGGTCGCTTACAGTTAAGGTTTGCTACTCCCATGGATCAGGATCCCGAGACCTATAATGACTTTACGTCTGAGGACCAAAATGTATTTAAAATTAATCGGGCAAGGCTAAAGGTGGGGGGACATGCCTACCAGCCCTGGCTCAAGTATTATTTTGAATATGACTTAAGCGTCAACAGGCTATTGGATTTTCGGGTGATGGTGGAGAAGTGGCCCTGGCTGAAATTTAAGGCCGGCCAGTGGAAAATAGAATACACTAGAGAGCGCTCGATCTCCAGTGGCAAGCAACAAATGCTTGAGCGATCTCTCATCAATCGCGCCTTTACCCTGGATCGTCAGCAGGGAGTGTCTGTCTTTGGTAGGATCGATCAGGGGGGATTGGCAGACTTCAATTATCACCTATCCGTACTTACAGGGACAGGGTTAGGAGCTAAGGAGAATGATGATAAGAAACTTATGTATGTGGGGAAGGTGTTTTGGAATGTGCTCGGCGACGGCGTAGATATATCTGGCTCGGACCTCGTGCATTATGAAAGGCCTCATGCTTCCCTGGCAATTGCTGCCGCGACCAATACCAGTCCTTATACACGATTTTCCTCCAGCGGTGGCGGGGAATTGGTGGGATTCGAAGACGGCACCAACGGTCAATACCAGGTAAAACAATGGGTTTGGGAAACAGCCCTTAAGTACAAATCCTTTAGCTGGCAGTCGGAAGTTCATCGAAAGTATATATTAAATCATGAGAATAATATCCATACCGAGCTGCAAGGCTTCTATGTACAGGGAGGATATGTCCTCAATCATCAGGCAAAAGAGCAAGGAAGGCCTTTGTTTGAGTTGGCGGGAAGATATTCCTATTATGAGCCAAGAGTAAATTTACCCCAAAATTCACAAGAGGAATATGGTGTGGCGTTCAATTGCTTCTTTAATGAACACCTGAACAAGTTGACTGCAGATGTCACCTATTTTGATTTTGATGAATTGACGCTCTCAAGGGAGATCTCCCAGTGGCGGTTTAGGGTACAATATGATATTTCATTCTGATACTTATATAAAAGGGATAGCCCATTTTATAAAAAAAGCACAGTAATAAAAGACTGTGCTTTTTTTGTTTGATTCTTTTAGTTTGAGAACTTTGTAAGAATCCTCTTTAGGCAAATAAAGAGGGTATGTACTAGTTTTTTGTTTAAGGAATTAAAAATCTAAACCCAGTTATAATGTTTGACATAGAGATATATAAAGCCCGAAGAGCGAAGCTTAGAGCCACAGTAGGTTCAGGGAAAATTTTATTATTAGGGAATGATGAGGCAAGCATCAATTTTGCCCATAACTGGTACCCATACCGGCAGGATAGCACCTTTTTGTATTATTTTGGGCTCTCCATTCCGGGGCTTATTGGAGTGCTGGACTGTGATGGCGATCAGGATTACCTTTTTGGCAATGACTATCAGATTGATGATATCGTCTGGACCGGTCCTCAGCCGACCTTGCGGGAGCTAGGAGAAAAAGTGGGAGTGGAATCCACCTTCCCATTGGCAAAGGTAAGTGCACAGCTTAACGCCAAGGTCCATATTTTGCCTCCTTATCGGGGCGAGCATACGCTCAAGCTTCGAGAGATTCTGAGTAAATCGGTGGAAGAAGTGAGTTCCATGGCTTCTATACCTTTGATCAAAGCAATAGCGGCGCAGCGAAATATCAAAGCTCCGGAAGAACTCGTGGAGATGAATAAGGCGGTGACCACTACCTCAGCCATTCACCTGGCGGTGATGAAAGCAGCTCGTCCTGGGATGAAGGAGTATGAGTTAGTAGCAGTGGCTAGAAGGATAGCTGCCGAGAATAATGTTTCGCTTTCTTTTCCTCCTATAGCCACCATCAATGGGCAGACGCTTCATAATCATTATTATGGAAATACCATTGAGGCAGGTGATATCGTACTTTTTGACTGTGGGGCGGAGTCGCCTGAGTTTTATGCGGGGGATATGACTAGGACTTTTCCAGTGAGTGCCACCTTTGATAGCCGCCAGCGGGAATTATACGAGATCGTATTCAGGGCTCATCGTGCTGCGGTGGATTCCCTGCATGCAGGAGTGAAGTTTATTGATGTACACTTAATAGCCGCCAAAACACTGGTGAGCGGGCTGAAGGAAGTGGGTCTAATGAAAGGAGACGCAGAGGAAGCCGTAAATGCCGGGGCACATACCATGTTTTTCCAATGTGGTTTGGGCCATATGATGGGCTTGGATGTGCATGATATGGAAAACCTTGGGGAGCAATACGTAGGCTATACGCCTGAATTGCAGAAGTCAACTGTGTTTGGCTTGAAATCTTTGCGATTAGGCAAAGAGCTGGAAGAAAATAATGTCATTACTGTGGAGCCAGGGATCTATATTATTCCCGAATTGATAGACCTCAATAAGGCGGATGGTAAGTTTAAGGATTTTATCAATTATGATAAGCTGGAGACTTACCGGGACTTTGGAGGAATAAGAGTGGAGGAAGATTTTGTGATCAATGCAGATGGCTCTACCCTGCTGGGTAATTCAGTGGCCATCGCACCTGAGGAAGTGGAGAAAGTCCGCAGCCAAGCCTTGAAAAGCTGAAGGTTCGACCTTACCAAGGTTGAGTATCTCCGCCCTCATCCCATGGCTGGTGGGGGATCATTTATACATTGATGAAATATATTAAGATAGAATTAAAAGGCTATTCACAACTTCTTTTTGGGAAGCTGTGAATAGCCTTTTTACGGTTATAGATGGGTGAGAGGCGAATAGCCATGAAGCTGAATTATGGTGTTGATAATTATTTTGGATTAATAGTAGAAGTATTGTGACTACTGGTGCACTTTTTGCGTATAATCGGTGGTAAATGATGCTTTTTATTTCAAAAGTTTCTAGTTTCGCAGCAATGAATAAATGTTCCAAAATATTAATGGTCCTTTTTGGACTCACCTTCTTCACCTATTTGATAGGCGAAGCAGAGGAGCATTCTGTCAAAAAATCGCTTGAGGAGTCTCTATTGATTGATTTCAATCGGGAAACTACCAGCTGGTCCACCCTGACCGAGCAGCTTTCACCTGCTACTTTTGCCGCTAAGGATTGGAACGATCTGGAGCATCACCCTGGCAAAAAACTAATTCTGCTTACTGAATCACTCAAATCGGGTTATTCTGCACACAAAAAAGCTTTTTATATTCACCTAAGTGTAGGCGGGGGATCTATCCCTCAGCTGGCTACCTACTCCCGTGGCCCACCAGCTTGTTAATTACCCAAGCATTCGTACTTCAAATTTAGAGGAGCTTATTACCCATCTCCAAACACACACTATTACCATGTTGTTTGAAAACTGAGATACATTCATTATTGTGTTCTTCAGCAGCATTTTACCGGACTTAAAAATTATGTTCTCGATTATCATACATACCTTTCTTATAAGCCTTTCTCCTTTTGGAGAATCTCGGGTGGGCATTCCTTACGGAATAATTAACGGACTTAGTCCCCTTACGGCCTTATTGGTGGGCTTGGCAGGAAACCTGCTGGTCTTTCCCATATTGATGTTCCTAATCAACACCTTTGACTCCAAATTATGGAAATATAGACCTTATAAATCGCAATCGGTAAAGCTGATGCGCCGAGCAAAAACCGGGGTGGGGGATAAGATCCAGAAGTATGGATTCTGGGGATTAATGTTCTTTGTGATGATCCCACTTCCATTCACAGGAGTCTATATGGGTACCATCGCTGCGGCTATTTTTAAGTTGCCACCGCTAAAGTCATTTATCGCCATCGCCATTGGTGCGGTCATCTCGTGTATGATCCTGGCATTTGGTTCTCATTTTGGTAAAATGGGCCTTGAAATGATCTAAAATAAGCTATTGAAGGAAGATGAATTTTTAGATATAGGCAGGATTTAATTTACTTTAATCCGCTCGGCCTTGTTTTTAAGTGTAGGTATTGCCAATTTTACGTGAATTTTGGCAGATAATAAGCTATGTTTTTAGTCTGTTTGAGGTTTTTTAAAGTTATTTATATTGAGTTAATTATTTTGTATATAATCAATTTCTAGAATGAAAAGATTTTTACTGTTTTTTATGGGCCTTATTATGTCGGGGGTAGTATCTGCTCAGGAAAAGCCCAATATCCTTGTGATAATGGGAGATGATATTGGGTTTTGGAACCTTAGTTATAATAACCAAGGAATGATGGGCTATAGGACGCCTAATATTGACAAACTGGCTGCTGAAGGAGCTATTTTTACCGATTATTATGCGGAGCAATCCTGTACTGCCGGTAGAGCGGCATTTATCACTGGCCAGATGCCAGTGCGTACAGGAATGACTAAAGTAGGCGTACCGGGATCTACTTTGGGCATCCAATCTGAAGATCCAACTTTGGCCGAATTACTTAAGCCACACGGCTATGCTACTGGCCAGTTTGGTAAAAATCACCTTGGTGATTTGGATGAGTTTCTTCCAACAAACCATGGGTTTGATGAGTTTTATGGAAACCTCTATCACCTAAATGCGGAGGAGACACCAGAAAATCCTGAGTATCCTAAAAATCCAGAATTCCGCAAGAAATTTGGCCCTAGAGGGGTGATTAGAAGTTCTGCTGATGGGAGTATTAAAGATACTGGCCCATTGAACAAAAAACGTATGGAGACTGTGGATCAGGAATTTTTGGATGCTGCCACAGGCTTTATGGATCGTGCAGTGGATGATGATAAGCCATTTTTTGTTTGGTTCAACACCACAAGAATGCACTATGTCACTCACGTACCTGGAGAATACCAAGGCAAGTCTGGCTTAAATTTTTATGCTGATGGCATGATGCAACATGACGATCAGGTAGGGAAGATCCTTGCGAAATTGGATGAACTTGGAGTAGCCGACAATACCATTGTTATCTATACTACGGATAATGGCCCTCACTTCAATATGTGGCCTGACGGTGGTATCACCCCTTTCAGAGGAGAGAAAAACACCAACTGGGAAGGTGGATACCGAGTGCCATGTGTCATTCGTTGGCCTGGAAATATCCCGGGTGGAACCGTTATCAATGAGATCGTCGCAGGAAATGATTGGCTGCCAACGCTGATGGCTGCGGTGGGAGATGATAATATCAAGGAAGAGTTAAAGGCCGGCCATCAGGTTGGAAATAAAAACTATAAGGTGCATTTGGATGGGTATAATATTTTGCCATTCCTTACCGAAAAGAAAGCCATTGAGAAAGATCAATATGGTAAAAGCAACTGGCCGAGACACGAATTCTTCTATTGGAGTGATGATGGGCAGCTAGTAGCAATGCGTTATGACCGGTGGAAACTGGTGTTTATGGAGCAGCAATCTTCCAAATTTGGGGTGTGGATGTATCCATTTGTTCAGTTGCGTATTCCATTGGTATTTGACCTTAGAATGGATCCATTCGAAAAAGCGCAGCATAATGCCAATTCCTATTATGAATGGATGGAAGGTATGGTGCAGTTTGCGGCCGTTGCAGGACAGAGTATAGCTGCACAAATGATTCATTCATTCGAGCAGTACCCTCCAAGACAACGCCCAGCTTCCTTCAACCTGGAAGAGGTGATGAAGGCAATGACAGAAGGCCAAAAAGGAAAATAATTAATTGATTAAGGCATTGACTCCTTTCGCTAGGATTCAATGCCTTTATATTATTTCCGTTTTTAATATCAACTAGGGAATAAAAACTGGTCCAAATGGTATTAAACCTTAAAATTTGCTTTCTGTTGTTAGAAGGGTCAATGGGCATTGCATAGTTGAAAAGCCTATGGGATGAATCGTTGCTTAGGAGTTCATAAATTCATTTTATTAAGCCCACATGTTCACTGCAGTAGTTTTTGATTACTGCATAGTTTTATAATTTGATTTTGTTCAATTTACTTATTTATCTATGAGAAAAATTATTTTATCTTGTCTAATTGGCTTATCAATGCCTTACCTAGCGGAAGCGCAGGATAAGCCCAATATCCTCGTTCTCTGGGGAGACGATGTAGGATGGTCCAATACCAGCATGTATAATAATGGCATGATGGGGTATAAGACTCCAAACATTGATAGAATCGCTGAAGAAGGCGCCATGTTTACCGACTGGTACGCGCAGCAATCATGTACTGCTGGTAGAGCTGCATTTATCCTAGGTCAGCACCCTTTCAGAACAGGCCTTTTGACTATTGGTATGCCAGGTTCTGAGCAGGGTATCAAGGAAAATCAACCCACTATTGCTGAGTTATTGAAGCCACATGGCTATACCTCCGGGCAATTTGGTAAAAACCACTTAGGAGATAGAGATGAGCACTTGCCTACAAATCATGGTTTTGATGAGTTCTTCGGAAACTTATATCACCTAAACGCTGAGGAAGAGCCGGAAAGTTATTACTATCCTAAGGATCCTGAGTTTAGAAAGAAATTTGGTCCTCGTGGTGTGATCCACTCTTATGCTGATGGAAGACTTCAGGATACTGGTCCCTTGACTAGAAAGAGAATGGAAACCGTGGATAAGGAATTTACCGAGGCTGCCATTGACTTTATTGAGCGTGCGCATGAAGCAGGGAAACCATTCTTCGTATGGTTAAACTCAACCAGGATGCACGTATGGACTCACCTGGAAGAGGAAAGTCAAGGGGTAACAGGCATTGGTCTTTATCCTGATGGTATGGTGGAGCATGACAAGGCTGTAGGCGTTGTTTTGGCTAAGCTGGAGGAATTGGGAATTATCGATAACACTATCATCATGTATTCTACTGATAATGGTGCGGAGAAATTCACATGGCCTGACGGTGGAAGCACTCCATTTGCAGGTGAAAAAGGAACGACCTGGGAAGGTGGATTCAGAGTACCTTGCGCCATCAGATGGCCAGGCGTAATCGAGCCGGGTACAGTATATAATGATATCTTCTCTCATGAAGATATGATGCCTACCTTGGTAGCTGCCGCTGGCGAGCCTAAGGTAAAAGAAAAATTATTGAACGGTTACCAGGCAAATGGTAAAAACTTCAATGCTCACCTGGATGGGTACAATCTGCTTCCTTTCTTCAAAGGTGAAGAAGCTGAATCTCCTCGTAAAGAGATATTCTATTTTGATGCAGGTGGCAATCTTAATGCCATTAGATTTAACGATTTCAAGCTTCACTTTACGATTATGGAAGGTTCTATTGCAGAAGCTTACAGAAAGTCTCCAAGCTGGCCAATCGTTATTAACCTTCGTGCCGATCCGTATGAGGTTTCTTGGAAAGCCGCTCTATATACCCGTTGGTATGCTGACAATATGTGGATGTTTGTGCCTGCTCAGGCGCTTGCAACTAATTTCTTAAAAACGTTTAAGGACTATCCTCCTGTATTAGGGTCTTCTCTGTCTGTTGACAAAGTCGTAGATCAAATGACTCGAGGCAATCCTAGAGCTCAATAATCATCTCAACTCCCTAGTCGAAATGTACTAGGGAGTTTTTTTTATCTTTGTATTCAGCTCCACCATATAATTATGACCAAGATGAAAATTCATTTTTTACCTGTTATAATAGCGCTTATATTTTCCGCTTGCCAAGGAACTCCGAGTGATGTCCCTACGGCTGAAGAACCTAGTTCCAATCCAAAAATTACTGGTCAAACCATGCGTTTGGCCTCTTGGCAAGCAGAGCCAAGACAAAAGATATTAACTTGGCTGAACCGTGTCACCGATGATCAGTCAAGTGATTTTGTTCCTGTTAACGATAGAATTGCCGTTTTTGATAATGATGGCACATTATGGCCCGAGCAGCCATTCCCCAATCAGCTCGTATTTACCATTGATATGCTAAAAGCCCAATGGAAGGACCATCCAGAATGGGCCAAAAACAAAATATATTCTGACCTGGTCAATGGCAATATGGAGGTGTTGAAATCCATGGGAATGAAGGAACTGGTGGCCCTCCTGCAGGATACACATAATTCCAGAACCGAAGATGAATTTAATGCCAGTGTTCGTAATTGGGCCGATACGGCTACAAATAAGAAATTTGAACGACGGTATATAGACTTGGTTTACCAACCCATGTTGGAGCTTTTAGATGTATTGCGTGAGCATGATTTTGAGACTTTTATCGTCAGTGGTGGAGGAGCGGATTTTATGCGCGTCTGGGCTGAGGAGAAGTATGGCATCCCACCTTATCAGGTGATAGGAAGCTATGGCGAGGTGAAATATGAAGTGGTCGATGGCAAGCCTGTCCTTTCTAAGGTGCCAGGCAATTTATATATAGATGATAAAGGCGGCAAACCCCAAGCTATTCATCGATTTATCGGCAAGAAGCCCATTTTTGCGGCGGGAAATAGCGATGGAGATCAGGCGATGCTGCAATATACCAGCTCCTCAAACTATCGATCTTTTTGCATGTTGCTAAGGCATACGGATGCAGAAAGAGAATTTGCCTATGAGAAACATACGGCTTCAGGCCACCTCGAAACTGCCTTGGTCGAAGCCGACGAAAAAGGATGGCTTGTGGTCGATATGAAAAATGATTTTAAGCAGGTGTTTCCTGCCAAGTAAGTATAGCAATCTGGTTTTTTTGGCCTAAGAATAATTTTATAATATGACAGAATCTAAAAGTTCCTCGTGGGAAGCCATTCAGCAACTAAGGAAACGTATGGGCGGATCGATAATCGGTCAGCAAGCCCTGATTGATCGGCTTATTCTTGTATTACTCGCCAATGGCAATATGCTTTTGGAAGGCCTGCCGGGATTGGCAAAAACCAGGGCCATCAAGACGCTAGCCTCCGAGCTGGATTGTGGCCTAAGCAGAATCCAGTTTACACCCGATCTTCTGCCATCTGATATTACGGGAACAGAAATTTACCAGCCGGAGTTGGAGGAGAAATTTGTGTTTCAGGAAGGTCCTATTTTTAGTAATTTAATCTTGGCCGATGAGATCAATAGAGCTCCTGCCAAAGTGCAGTCCGCCCTCCTTGAGGCCATGGAAGAAAGGCAAGTGTCTGTAGCGGGTAAGACGTATCCTATGGATCCCTTATTCATGGTGATGGCGACCCAAAACCCCGTGGAGCAGGAAGGAACCTATCCTTTGCCCGAAGCGCAAATGGATCGATTCCTGATGCATGTGATCATTGATTATCCTGATGATGCCTCCGAACTGGCCATTATGAGGCTGAACAGAGGTGAGCAAACCCATGCAGAGGCTGAGGCTGCAGCGGAGCGATTGGATGCCTCCGTGATATTTCAGGCTAGAGACTCAATCGCTAAAGTGACCATAGCTGAGCCTATGGAAAAGTACATCGTGGACCTAGTGTCTGCCACCCGATATCCAGATAAGTATGATAAGGAGCTGGCGACTTGGCTAGCCTATGGCGCCAGTCCTCGGGGGACCATTGCGATAGACCGTGCCAGCAGAACCCATGCCTATATGGAAGGCAGGGATTTCGTGTCTGCTGAGGATGTAAGAGCAGTGCTGCACGATTGCCTGAGACATCGATTGATACTTACTTACGAAGCCCACGCAGAGGGAATAAATGCTGATCAGGTCCTGGACATGATCCTCAAAAAAGTAGCTGTAGTGGCCTAAATCTTGCCCTATGAAAGATAAAGCCAATCACTTCCCTGAAAAAATCTTCGTCTCTCTGGAAGAATTGCTGAAAATGGAACGCTATGCAAGTCAATTTGCTAGGACATCCGGAAAAAAAAGGGTGAAGAGCATTTTGGGAGGGCGCCATGCGTCTTCATTGAGAGGGCGAGGCTTGGACTTTGAGGAAGTAAGAGGATATGTAAAAGGAGATGATATTCGTAATATCGACTGGAAAGTAACCGCCCGCACCCAGAAAACGCATACCAGAGTGTTTACCGAAGAAAAAGAAAAGCCTGTATTGATCGTTGTTGATCAGTCACAGTCCATGTTCTTCGGCTCAGAGAGCTATATGAAATCCGTCATTGCCGCCCAATCCGCCGCCTTGGTAGCCTTAAAAACACTGAAAGAGGGTGATCGGGTAGGAGGAATTGTGTTTGCTGATCAAGGAGTAGATATCGTCTTGCCTAAGCGAAATAGAACGAATATTCTCAAATTTTTTGAACGCATTGTGATTCGCAATAGGGAATTGGCTAGCCCCCAGACGCCCGGCATAGACCAGGCGCTGCAGGAGGTATTCAAAAAAATTAAAAACACCGTCACCCATGATTATTTGGTGGTGGTGATAAGTGATTTTGTTCGGTATTCACCGGAGGTATTACGGTTTTCCGCTCAGATCGCCCAGCATAATGATATGCTGATGATAAAAGTATCTGATCCTCTGGAATGGAGGCTTCCTAATCAGACGATAGTAATAGGTGATCAGAAGCACCAGGTAGATTATGAAGGCAAGCAGATGGCGGATAAGATCAAGCTGCGCCAGCAGAAGGATTATGATGATTTTGCTGCTGCGATGAGCAAACATAGAGTGCCCATCGTGCAGCTGAATACCGTGGATCCACTGGAGGTCCAGTTGAAAGAAGTGTATAAAAGGCTGGTGAGATGATTAGTTTTAGACAAGAGAGCGATACTTTAATGCAGGATTCCCTGGCGGTAATCAAACAATTGCAATCTGCGCAGTTGAAAGAACCTGAGGAACTAGTTTTTCATTTTGACACCATAGGCTGGAAGATCTTAGCTGTAGTGTTGCTGGGGCTAATTATAGTGAGCGTATATTATTTTATCCATCGCTATAAGAAAAATCACTATCGCAGACAGGCGATTGCCACGGTGCTAAATATTGAGGATAATAATGAGTTTGCATTTAAGTTGATGTTAGAATTAAAAAAGACAGCAATTATAACTTTTGGAAGGGATAAAGTAGCTATGCTTGACGGAAGTCGATGGTTACAATTTCTCGATAAGACAGGTGATCGAGTGGAATTTCTTAAAATGGAAGAGGCTATTTTGAATAGTTATTATACCTCCCGTTCCCTGGAAAGAAGCATGAGTTCTAAGGCAAGAGATGAGGCAGTTAAATGGCTGAGGACACATGGAAGGTAATTTTGAAATAGGATATTTATGGGCTTTTGCCTTATTGCCATTACCTCTATTGGTGTATTGGCTTTTCCCTAGGTTACGGATGAAAAGCGCCTCCCTAACTCTTCCTACGTATGCCGTGGTGGTGGAGGAGACGAAGCAGAAGCCTAGAGTCGGTGCATTGGTGAAGAAAAGAGGCTTTGTATCCTGGGTATTGGTGATATTGATATGGGTATGTTTGGTAGCGGCGCTGTCTTCACCCAGATTGGTGGGTGAGCCAGAGATGAAGGTTAAGACCTCGAGAAGTTTTCTTATTGCGGCAGATATCTCCTTTAGCATGGCCACTCCTGACTGGCAGGTAGGAGATAAAAAGGTGCGTCGTTGGGATGCCGTTAAGTCTTTATTGCATGATTTTATTCCTAAGCGAAAGGGCGATCGGATGGGCTTGATCTTCTTTGGGTCCAGCGCCTATATTCAGGCTCCCTTTACCCCGGATCTTAGCACAGTGGATCAGCTGCTAGAGGAGGCAGATGTGGGTATGGCTGGACAGATGACGCATATTGGCAAGGCCATAGCGCTTGGGCGGAAGTTATTTGATAAGGATACTATTCCCGAGAAAGTGATGCTGCTGCTGACCGATGGGGTCGATGCCGGAGATGATGTATTGCCCTTGGATGCGGCAGACCTGGCGGCTCAGGATTCGGTAATTATTTATACGATTGGTATTGGTGACCCACAGACCAAGAAAGGGGATTTGGATGAAAAGACCTTGCAGGAAATCGCGGATATGACGGGAGGAAAATATTTCTTGGCGATGGACACCCACAGCCTGGAGCAAGTATATGAGGAAATCAACCGTCTCGAACCCATAGAATATGAGGAAATGACCAATAAGCCACTAAAGCTCTTATATCCATATCCTTTGGGATTAGCCTTGGCTCTGATGCTGTTAGAAATGCTTATAGGAGTGATTTCCTTGGCCCTTAGACGGCTAAAAAAGGAAGGAGGAGCAAATGGATAAGCCTTTATTTGGAATCAATTGGAGTGAATTTCACTTTTTACGTCCAGAATACTTATGGTTATTCTTACCGATGTTCTTATTGTTCGGGCTCAGTTTATTCTTTTTTCAGGATCAGAATAAGTGGAAGAAATTCATCGCTCCCGCACTGCGGCCTTATGTGATCCGCAAGGGGAGTAATACCCAGCGGATAGTCATGTTGAGCTTGTTTGTACTGGGATTTAGCTTTGGGCTGATGGCCCTAAGTGGACCCGCTTGGGAGAAGGAAGAATTACCCGAAAAGTCCCTGGAGACTTCAGCCGTGATCTGTTTGGAGATAAGCCCAAGCATGATGGCTACGGATATTCAGCCTAGTCGGCTGGATCGGGCGAAATTGAAAATTGAAGATTTTATCAATAGTAATCCCCGGGCCCGGCTTGGTCTGGTGGTCTATGGAGGAACCGCCCATGTGGTGGTACCGCTGACGAGAGATTACAGCATTATTAGCAGTCATATCAAAAGCTTATCAACGAATATCATGCCTGTGCAGGGCGCAGATATGAAGGCGGGACTTCAGCTGGCTAATCAGATGATCGAGGGGACGGATGCACCAGGTTCCATTCTATTAATGGCAGATGACTTTGGTTCTGAGGAAGTGGAGCTGATCAGTTCTATGGGTTTGACGGAAGGTATGACCACCAATATACTTTGTATAAATACCCCCACAGGTGCTTCGGTGTCTGGCGCAGGAGGGAAGAAGGTGAACTCAGCGATGAATACGCAGGTGCTTCAGCAGCTTCAGGCAATGGATTATGTGGAAGTCATCCCTTTGACTTTGGATGACAGTGATGTAAAACAGGTCAGCGGAAGGATAAAAACCAATCTGGTATTTCAGGAAAAACCCGAGGAAAGCTCAGATGAATGGCAAGACCAAGGCTGGTGGCTGATCATCCCGCTGATGATTATCTTTTTACTATGGTTCAGAAAAGGATGGGTAATCTATGGCCTTATCCTGATGATATTTACCTCCTGTGGACAGGTGGAGCGATTTGATGACCTTTGGTTTACTCGGGATTATCAGGGGCAGCGATTAGCCAAAGATGGGAAATATGAAGAGGCTGCCGCGAGGTATGAGGATCCGCTCCTGAAGGGCAATGCCTATTTCAAGGCTGGCGATTTTAACGCAGCCATAAATGCCTATACGGAGGATTCTTCCGCTTTGGGGAAATATAATTTGGGATTAGCTTATTTTCAGGAAGGGCAGTTGGATGAAGCCCTACGAGCCTTTGGCCTGGCAGCAAAACTGGATCCCTCCATGGAGGAGGCCGTGCAGCAAGGGGAAGGACTAAGTAAGATGCTCGCTAATACCGATAAGATGTCCACCGATTCGGCAGAGGATCCCCCAGGTGATGAGTCTGGTCAGGATAATACCGTCGAAAATAATGATATGGAAGACCTGGGTGGTGGAGGTCAGGAGGCGACAGAGGAAGATATGAAAAAGGAGCGGAAGTCGGAAACCGTTAATTCTGATATTCATAAGGCAGAGGAATTAGATGAGGTGCCCGAGGATATTGGGGTGGAGAAACAAAGTATGGCCACTAAGGTGATGATGAGAAAAGTAGATGATGACCCTGCTTTATTCTTGAAAAGGAAATTTGAATTTCAGGTGAAGTCCAGTCAAACAAAAAACCTTCAGGATGAAAAAAACTAGGTTTATATGGCTTATAATGCTGTTGTGGTGCGCCCTACCAGCAGTGATGGAGTCCTCTGTGTATGGTCAGAAAGTATGGTCAGAGGTCAGTCTTAATAGATCTTCAGTGTACCTTGGGCAGCCCGTGGAGGTGCGGATTGTGGTCTATACTTCCACCTGGTTTACCAGTGGAATAGACCCCGGTAATATCAAAGTGAATGGCGCTTTTACCACCTATTTTAGACCAGTAAGTAAATCTTTTACCAAAGACAGCCAGACCTATGCGGGGGTGGAACTGATCTATAATGTATTTCCATTTAAGGAGGAAAATATAACCTTTCCTGTTTTGGACCTTACGGTGGAGTCTCCGGCAGAGGGGGAGTATAAAGGCAGGGAAATAAAGCTCAAGACTCAGGCTAAGTCTATTCGTGTAAAGCATATCCCAGATGGGGTGCCTAGGGACGAATGGTTGGTGGCCACAGGTTTGCAGGTAAATCAAAACTGGTCTTCCAATGCCGATTCGGCCAAGGTGGGTGATGTCTGGGTGCGTAAAATCAATCGATCCGTCCAGGGGACCATGGCTTCTTTGGTGCCTCCAACAATCTGGGATTCTATCCCTGGCATCAGTGAATACCCACTGCGAAGTGAGATGGATGATCAGGAAAGTAAGACGGCCATCAGTGCCTCCAGGCTGGATCAGGTGCAGTACCTCTTTGAGAAGCCTGGGACCGTCACTTTTCCAGCGATTACCTATTATTATTATCATGCTCGGAATGAGAAACTCTATAAGCGGACCTTGCCTGAGCGGAAGGTGATTGTCAGGGAAAACCCTGATCTGGGCATGCTCCTGACCCTCAAGGATTCCTTGCAGGCAACAGCCGCAGTCACTGATGAAGTGACCGAAGATCAGCCTTTTTCCTTGTTTGGACTGAATTGGAAGCAGTTGATTTTTGCCTGCCTCGGTTTGGCGATTGCCATTTTTATGTTGATCAAATTGATCCTAAATTTATGGGGAAAATGGAAGAAGCACCATGCTGCATACCTGGTGTCTGAGGCTTATTTTTGGAAGATGCTTAAGAAATCATTTGCCAAGGGTGGCAAGCAGGAGATCTCGAAGTCCCTGTACCGATGGGTGGATGAGCTACCAAGGCCAGAATCAAGCGTAGGAGAGCTGGTATTTGCTTATGCGGATCAGGGCTTGCAGCGCAACTGGCGTTCCTCCGTTCAGCAGAAAGTGGATACTGCCAGGTATGACGCTGAAGTACTCCGCTTTCTTCAACAGCTTCGCCCTTTCGTCAATGGTCCGAAAAAGGTGATTGTCAAAGATTCATCTCAGTCCTGGGTTAATCCTTAGTGTATTGGAACTGTTTTTTAGTACCTTGGGCCAGAGCAAAATGAATAAGAAAGAATGATATTTGAGGTTTTCGGTTGGATTGGAGCTGTGCTTTTTATTAGTTCCTATGTTCTTCTCTCCAGTGGCAAGCTTAGCCAGCATGGGATGATGTACCATCTACTAAACTTACTAGGAGCCATCTGTTTGGTGGTAAATGCCATTCATTTTTCTGATCAGGCCAATGTATTGGTGAATACCGTTTGGGCAGGAATTGCATTGCTGGCTTTGGTACAGGCAGTGAAGGCTTATTTTCGAAGTAAGTCGTAAACTTGCTCCTTATAGAGCAATACCTTCTGCTCGTAGGTTTCTTCATCATCCAGCATGGAGAGGTAATAGTAGGCTCCTTCCACCACTACAAAAATCTGCTCAGCCAATACCTTAGTATCCCGATCCTTCAGGTTTTCATCCTTGTCCAATAGGTCCTTCAAGAACTCCCTCAGCCGGTCATGAAGTTTTCTGTATTCTTTACGAATCAGCTTGTTTCTGAAAATCAAAGCAAAGCAACTGTAAAATACGCCGTCATCAAAGAGAAGATTCCAGTCTCGAGAGAAGAGCTTATCGATAAATGTCTTGGGATCAGCATGTTTTTTTTCTTTCAGCTCCTGAATGGCGGGCTCATATATTTTTAGGTATTGATCCAGAATATAGTCTATCAGATGACTGATCAGTATATCCTTGGTCGGGAAATAATGCATGATTAAGCTGGGAGGAATCTCTAGGTGTTTCCCGATCTTGGCAATGGAGGTATTCTCCAACCCATGTTCCCTCGCCAAGGTATAAAATCCCTCAATAATCTCTTTTTTTCTCGTTGTGGATATGCTACTTTTCATTGTTTTTCTAATGTTAATTCTGTCTTTTGGCTTAAAAAATTAATGTAAACCTTTGTTAGGACTGATTGAAGGTATATAATTTTGAATGGCTGTTCAATATATTTATTTTGATTTTCAAATACTAATGATCCAGGATTATACTTCCCTCTCTTTGGCTTTAGGCTTGGTTTATAGACATAAAGATCTTGTCAATAGCGATTTTTTAAGTATGAAATTTTAAGGATTTCCCGGTGGGCTAAGGGAATTTTGACCTATAGCTCAGGAAATGAAGCCCATGTCGTCAAAGTTAGAAGCCTAGCAATATTGTGCCAAATTATCAAGTCCAGAAGTCTCATTTTTCACCTCCTCTAATTTATTCTATACCGCGCTTTCCTCTAGTGTACCAGCAGGTGACAGCCCCTGTCATAGGCCGTAAGTTCTGCTTATTACTCTAACTTTTCCTTATTGTGAATTTTTGCGTTTCATTGTTAATACGATGTTAAATAGTGTCGAATCATTCCATAATTTATATTGTATTCTTTTGATTTGTAATTTACAATATTTAATATTGAATGAATGTTCAATAAATAATATCCTAACAAAATTCTATAACCGGCCTAGTCGAAGGGTGAAAATTCTGAGATTACGCATCAAAACAAGTTATTCTATGAAGCATGTTTTACGAAAGTTTTTCCAAGTACGAAGAGCGGTATCGATCCCATGGGTATTGATAGTGTTCTTCACTAGCTCTTCCCTGATGGCTCAGGCTCAGCAGGAGTTAAGGGGCAAGGTGATTGATGGTAATTCGGGACAGTCGATTCCGGGTGTTTCGGTAGTGCTCAGAGGAAGCCAGACAGGCACAGTGACGGATTTAGATGGGGAGTATTCCATTAAGGTTTCATCGCCTAAGGATATCTTAGTGTTTTCATTTATAGGGTATGAAAGTCAGGAAGTGCTGGCAGGAAGTAAGACGGTATTGGATATTACTCTTCAGGAGGAGGAGACCTTGCTGGAGCAGGTGGTGGTCGTGGGCTACGGGACCCAGAAGAAAATCAATGTCACGGGTGCTGTGGACCAGTTGTCCGGGGAGGAAATCGTCAATCGTCCCGTGGCCAATGTTATGCAGGGATTGCAGGGGATGAGTCCCGGGCTGAATATCACCTACCAGGGAGGGAAGCCAGGCTCGGTTCCGGATATCAATATTCGAGGATTCACCTCCATCAATGGGGGCGGGCCGCTGATAGTGATCGATGGAGTGGCAGGGTCAAATGATGATCTTTTGCGCCTCAATCCCTCCGATATCGCCTCTTATTCGGTGCTGCGTGATGCCGCTTCAGCCGCTATTTATGGTGCCAGAGCCGCTTTCGGTGTGATCCTCATCACCACCAAAACAGGAAAGGAGGGTAGTCAAAAAGTAAGCTATAACAGTTATTATAGCTGGGGTAAGCCTAGTGTTTTGCCTGAGCCAATTACCGATCCCTATATCTTCTCGAGGGTATTGGAAACCTCTACCAATAATACCCCATGGGATTATGTGAATTATTCTGATGCTCATTACCAGTGGGCTAAGGAGCGGTCCAATGATCCCTCGGTAGAGGATACTCGCTTGGATCCCAATGACCCTAGCCGCTGGGCTTATATGGGGAATAACAATTGGTACGATTACTTCTTCAATCCCTCCAGTTTTTCTACCAACCAGAGTATTTCAATTAGTGGAAATAGTGGCGGTGAACTGCCCATAGGCTATTATTTGTCCGGGGATTATACCAAAGAAAACGGGATGAATAAGTTGGCTCCCGATTACTGGGAGCGCTTTTCCTTAAGGGCTAGAATCACCGCTTCTCCTTCCAAGTGGCTCAAACTGGATAATAACCTCAATGTGTACCAAACAGAGCAATCGGAGCCAACGAAGAGCCTCACCGATATTTATTATTTACAGCCAACGGATGTGGTGACCAATCCGGATGGATCATGGGCAAATAATAGTACGGGCAGAGCTGCGGCCGAGCTCCTAGATGGAGGGAGTAACCGGGATGACAGGATAGGGTTTCAGGATATATTGAGTGCTACCGGCGTTTTCCTTAAGGGGGACCTGACATTTACAGCCCGAGGGAGTTTCAAGCGGGAGCAGTGGAGGTATCACTGGGATCAGACCAAATATGAGATAGGTTTTGGTCCGGATGATATCAGATCCGAAGGGGGTGAAGGATCCGTGGTGGAGCGAAATAGGACCATATTCAATACCATCATCGATCTTTTTGGCAAGTATAATAGGTCGCTTGGGGAGCATGATTTCGGCTTCCTAGCGGGATATAATCAGGAAAGCTATGAAAATTCCTCCGTGGAGGCGGAGAGAAGGGTGCTGATTTCTTCTTCCTTGCCTTATATAGGTCTGGCCACTGGGGATTCCTTTATCACTCCCACGTATAGCACTTATGCTACACGAAGCGTGTTTGGTCGATTTAATTATACCCTCAAGGATCGCTATATCCTCGAGGTCAATGGGAGATATGATGGGTCATCGCGGTTTCCTAAGGTGGATCGCTGGGGATTTTTCCCTTCTGTTTCTGCCTCATGGATTCTTAGCCAGGAGTCATTTTTTGAAAGTATGAGCGAGGTGATGCCGACCTTCAAAATCAGGGGTTCTTACGGAAGTCTGGGTAATCAGGAGGTGTCAAACTTTGGTTACATTCAGACGCTTCCTACAGGCTTATCGCCTTATTTGATAGGAGGAGCCCGACAGACGGTGATTACCTCCTCGCCAGGATTGGCGGTGGATCCTAATAATTATACCTGGGAACGGATTCTTACCAAGAATATAGGGTTGGATCTTGGTTTGTTTGATGATAAGCTGACGGCGACCTTCGATTATTTTATTCGAGATACCAAGGATATGCTGACAGATCCGGTACAACTTCCGGGAGTACTGGGGACCAGCCCTCCCATGCAGAATGCAGCAGACTTACAGACCAAAGGCTTTGAGCTTTCACTGGGTTATCGCACCCGATTTGGAGATGCGGCGAGTCCTTTAGATTTTGGTATCAGAGCGATTGTCTCTGATTCCCGTTCCCATATTACCAAGTTTGACAACGAGACAGGAGTGTTTTCGAGCTATAGGGAAGGTCAGGAAATAGGTGAGATCTGGGGCTTGACCAATGATGGTTTTTTCCAGTCAGAAGATGAAATCGCTACACTCGACCAGACTGCCATTGTTCCCTGGGGTGCCTTAGAGGTGGTCCCTGGGTGGCCGAAGTATATCGATGTCAATGGGGATGGGAAAATAGAACAAGGCCAAAGTGCCAATGATCCCAAGGACCTCAAAATCATCGGGAATACCAGTGCCAGGTACCGCTATGGATTCAATTTGGACCTAGCTTGGAAGGGGTTTGACCTGTCGATGTTTTTGCAAGGAGTGGGTAAGAGGGATTATTATCCGAGGCATTATCTGTATTGGGGGCCTTATCAGCAGCCTTATGCCAATGTCTATCCATGGAACCTGGATTTTTACCGAGCCCAAGGTGATGATGCCGCTCTTATGGCCCAGCATTCACAGTCTTATATTGACGCAGGCTTGGCCGAAGCCAATGTGGATTCAGAATTTCCAGTCATTCAGTCATGGCTAGCTGATAATAATTACGGAAGTGGCCTGGATATCTCTCAAACGAAATACCTTCAAAATGCCGCCTATTTGAGAGTGAAGAATGTGACCCTGGGTTATACCTTCCCCCGTGCCCTGACAGAGCGCATTAATGTGTCTCGCGTGAGGGTATTTGTGACGGGTGAAAACCTCTTTGAATTTTCACCCATCAAGCAGTTTCTGGATCCTGAAGCGGTAAATGATGGCTATGGATGGGCTTATCCTTTCCAGAGAAAGCTAGCTTTTGGTTTAAATATAGATCTATAAATCACTAAGGTTAAAAATCATGAATAAGAAAATAATATATATAGGCTTAGGATTATTGTTGGGTTTGGGGGCGTGTAATGAGGAGTTTCTGGATCGCTATCCGCAGACTTCGGTCTCTCCGGAGGAGTTTTTTAAGTCTGAGGAAGACTTAGAATTGTATGTAAATGGCCTTCTTTCCCTTAGGAGTTCCTATGATGCCTATCATGCGGATCAAAGTAGTGATAATATGGCGACCACTGGAGCGGTGGAGGTGAAAACGATGATGACAGGAGATCCTAGCTCCCAGACTTTAACCTCTGGCTGGAGCTGGGGACGTCTTCGAGATATCAATTATTTTTTGGATAATTATGAAAGGGCCGATGCCAGTGAGGAAGCCAGGAATCATTTTGCCGGCTTGGCACGCTATTATCGTGCGATGTTTTACTTCAATATGGTCAAGCGCTATTCGGACCTTCCGTGGTATTCCAGCTCTTTGAACCCGGATGATGATCAGCTGTACAAAGCCCGTGACCCTAGAGCCACGGTCATAGAAAATGTGGTGGCGGACTTGCAGTTTGCAGTGGAGCATGTCCGGGAGTCGGTTCCTTCGGGCACCCCCGATGTATGGGCGGTCAGAGCTTTTCTAGCCAGAGTGGCCTTGTATGAGGGTACCTATCGGAAGTATCATCCGGAGCTAGCCTTGGAAGCTTCAGCAACCACTTTTCTGCAGCTAGCCAGAGATATGGCGCAGCAGATAATGGATAATGGGAATTTCTCGCTTTATACCACCGGCCGTCCTGAGCAGGATTATGCCACATTATTCTCTAGTTTGGACTTGCTCGGCAATCAGGAAGTGATACTGGCAAATCCCTATGACGTAAATAAGGACAGAAGCGGAGACATCAATTATACTGTTTTTGGGGATTATGAACAGTCTCCGTCCAGAGATCTGTTATGGTCTTATTTGATGGTGGATGGAAGTCGCTTTACAGATGCCGAGGCCTATCAAAATAAGACCTTTGTGGAGGAATTTCAGGACCGCGATCCTCGCTTATCCCAGACCTTCGCTTATCCAGGATGGCTGCGTTCTCCCAATACTACACCTTATATTCAGGTGTTAAATAAAAATTTCAGCGGTTACCATCAGTTAAAAGGCTATGCCAATACCGTGGATAATATAGCAGTAGGAAGCGTGGATTTTCCAGTGTATCGCTATGCGGAGGTGCTTTTGACTTTTGCGGAGGCCAGGGCAGAGCTTGGAGAGCTGGTGCAGTCTGATCTGGATATTACTATCAACGCCCTTCGGGAAAGAGCAGGAATGCCGGGTATGAGTATGGGGGTCGCTAATGCAAATCCTGACCCTTTTCTAGCTGCGAAATATCCGCAGCTGTCAGGTGCTAATGTCGGGGCGCTACTGGAAATCCGAAGAGAGCGCAGAGTGGAATTTGCCCTTGAGGGATTCCGTTACGATGATCTGATGAGATGGGCAGCGGGTGACTTGCTGGAAAATATTCCCCAGGGGATGTATTTCCCTGGCCTGGGCAAGTATGACCTGACTGGTGATGGGGTGGAGGATGTGATATTGGTAAGTAAGGACCAGGACATTCCCACCGGGGACAATAAAGAAAAAAATGAATTGGGTGTATTTCTTATTTATTATAAGGCAGGAGAGGTCGGAGACAATGTGGACCTGTACCTGACTGGAGGAGCTGCCGGAGGGACCATGGTCACGGATACTCGAGAGAGGGTTTTTGAGACGCCAAAGTATTATTATAGGCCTGTTCCTATTCAGGAGACCACTTTAAATCCTAACTTGACTCAGATTTTTGGCTGGGATTAAGGAAGGTGAGCGTGCGCTGGGCAGTTACTGCCCAGCGCACGCTTCATAATTGATAAGTAAAAGAATAAAAAAACATAAATAATGAAAATCAATCTATTACTCCTTGGCTTTTTATTGGCCGGTTTGCAGGTATTTGCGCAGCAGAAGGAAAAGAAAGTATTATTTGTCATCGTGGATGGGATACCGGCGGATGTGCTGGATAGTGTCGCGACCCCGGCTATTGATGCGATCGCGAAGCTGGGAGGGATCACCACGGCCAGCATGGGGGGCGATGTGGGAGAGTACAGCCAGACGCCCACCATCTCTGCGGTAGGGTATAACTCACTGCTTACGGGTGTCTGGGCAAATAAGCATAATGTCTGGGGGAATGGCATCAAGGCCCCAAATTATAACTATTGGACCATCTTCAGGTATATGAAAGAGGCTTATCCGCATAAGAAAGCAGCTATCTATTCCACCTGGCTGGACAATAGGACGAAGCTGGTAGGCGCAGGATTGGCCGAAACTGATAATTTTGTTTTCGATTATTATTATGATGGTTTCGAGCTGGATACCTTACGATTTCCGCATGACCCCGGCCGAGAATATATTTTCCATATCGATGAGGAGGTGTCGACAGAGGCTGCCAGGCATATCAAAGCAGAGGGGCCGGACCTTTCATGGATGTACCTAGAGTTTTCGGATGATATGGGTCATAAGTATGGTAATAGCCCTCAGATGGTGGACGGTCTTAAGAAAGCCGACGTCCAGATCGCGAGGGTATGGGAGGCCATTCAGTACCGGGAGCAACACTTCCATGAGGAGTGGATGCTCGTGGTGACCACGGATCACGGCAGGACCATGGATGGATATGGTCATGGCGGACAGAGTGAGAGGGAGCGAAAGATATGGATATTGACCAATCTCCCGGAAACTAACGCTAGGTTTTCGGCAAAAGCTGAGATGGTGGATATTCTTCCCAGTATGGCTGAATTTATGGGTTTACACCTACCAAAACGCTATGCAATGGAATTAGACGGGGTTTCTTTCCTCGGTAAGCTGGAGGCTGCTGACCTGAAGGCCTCGCTTCAGGAGGGCGAGTTACGTTTATCATGGACCTCCTATGGAGCGGGCAAGGCAAAGGTCTGGATGAGTAGCACGGATGCTTTTGGAAAGAGCGGCTTGGATAATTATTTCTTGATCGGGGAGGTGGATCTGGAAGATGCTGAGGCGGTTTTGCCTGTTCAGGATGTATATACAGGCTTGGTTAAGGTGGTCCTGGAGACTCCTTCAGGGTTCACCAATTATTGGATTGTAAAAAAGTAGTTTCAGTATAGATTTACAGCAAATGAGGATTTTTGGAAGTCCCCAATGCTTTCTCAATGAGGAAGACTTGGGGACTTTTTTTGTCCTAAAGCCGAGGTCTAATAAGCTATATTGCGTTCATTTTCACCCAGTAGTAAGATTATTTTCATGAAAATTAGAAGTAGGAGGTTTTTTGAGCTTGTATAGGTCTAAACTTACTCAATATCAGTGGGTTTGCTGGTTGTTTTTTATTGAAACAAAGCTTCGGGAAGAAGGAGAATTTGCTAAGCTTAGAGATGGCTTTTTTCTATTCATGAGCCTGCTCAGTACCATGGATGGGGTGCGGCCTTATGACAGGCAAAGAGTGTGTCAGGACTGGGATCTCAGTAGAAGAAATGAGCTTGGTATTTAGCTAAATGGATTTTTTAGTGCTTTTGTATAATAGTAAATGAGTGCTTTTGATAGCCGTAATAGGAAGGTTAAAGGTTTGTTATTAACAAATCAATAACAGGTATTAATTACGTTTAAAAAAAAGTGTTTGATTTTTAAAGATGGTTCTTTTGCCAAAGTTTAACTTATAACCATAAGTGAAATTAATTTTTGCATAAATAATGAAAAAAATATGAATAAAAGTTGTGATATGTACTTTGAAATAATAATATTGAGTAAGAAAACTAACAAGCCAACTTTTTGATATAGATTTTTGATTTTATAATGTTTGAAAATTAAGCCAACGATCAATATAGTTCAGACAATTTCACCAGTCTATTTTTTTTTGGTGATACTAGATTCTTAATTATCAGTTTTATATAAAAATAAAGTGTCCATTATACGCTATTTGAGTTGGTGTAAGGGGAAAGGTACGTTTATAGTAATTTTTATCTTTTAATATTATTTGAATAAATAATAATGATTTTCATAGTGATTCTTAGCCCTGGTGGGGCGGATTTTATAAAATTGAAATAATTTATAAACCTCTTTTTTATAGGTTTTGAATGGATAATTAGGCTTTAATCTTAGGAAAAATTAAGGCTGTTTTTACGTAGAATTGTTTAAAAAAACCGATTCTCCGCCACTAAGTTTTTAAAATTGCTGATAGATCGTCAGAATAGTCTTTTAGGCATTATAAGGTATTTGGCCTAATTCATTAGTTCTTCTGACTGAACAAAATATAAAGCCGATTTATGATTAGATTTCTACAAATATTTGTTTTAGGGATGATTACAGTGGCTGGTTCCGTCAGGGCTGAAGAGCCCAAGATTAAGCTTAGTTCACCCACTGTTTATGTCGATTCGGAGGTCAGAGATTTCCCTTGGACTGCCCTTAGTATGGCCACCGAGCAGGCTGGGCTATACCACTTTTATAGCCATGGTCGAGCTGGGGAGCTGCTTATTGATGGCAGCTGGCAGGATCCCATTGCGCTAGCGGCGTTTTTTGAAGAGCTACTTCCCATGGGGATTACTCATCTCAATATCTATGGATGTGAATTTGCCAAAGGCAGTAAAGGCTTAAAGGCTCTAGCGTATTTGGAGGGGTATTTAGGGATAAGCATTGCCGCCTCAGAGGATATCACTGGCGCTGGGGGAGATTGGGACTTGGAGGTAGGCACTTCCAGAGGAGTTATATCCTTGCCTGACTATCCTTATAGTCTTCAGTGTGCCGGAGTTGTTGGAGGCACGCTGGCTACAGATGATTATGACGGGGATGGTATCTGTAATGGAGAAGACTTAGATGATGATAATGATGGCATTCTTGATTATTACGAAGCCTGCGGCAGCCAAAGTGTTCCCTTTACCAGCCTGGGGCAGGCACGAGCCAAAGTGGTCAAGGAAGGAATCTATTATTTCAACTTAAATGGAGAGGTTTTTAGCACTTTTGTAGATGCCAATGGCTATGTCATGGTGACTATAGACTATGGGGATGGATCCGGCTCTTTGCCTCAGGTGAATGCCCTGGGAACTAGCAAAGCAACAGATGGCAGAGGTATTCTGTCCTCTGCTATTTTTGCCCAATTCACCAATCTTACCGAGGTAAGAATCTCCTCAAATACCGCCCAGACCCCCAATAAGCAAGGCATAGATGCTGTATCCACCAATGCGACCTTGCTGAACAAGATCATAAGCTTTTCCACCCTAAATAGAGGAGTACCGGATAACAATTTTAATAAATCCTGGGTAGGCACTAATGCGACTTACCTCAATGGAACTGCTACTTGCACAAGTACCAATGGCACGACTCTCAATGCTAATATTTTTCACCCCTGTGGATATACTCTTGGACTGCATTGGATTCCATCTGGGGGCTTGCAGCGGGCCTCCAGTAATTCGGGTGAGATTCTCAGTTCACAATATATGCGGATATGGGTTAGAGCAGCGGTGAATACCGATGATTGTGGAGATTCGGATATGGATGGGATTCATAACGAATTTGACCTTGACAGTGACGGTGATGGCTGTCCTGACGCTCTGGAGGGAAATGGCGGCATTACTCAGGCCGATTTTATTTCCTCCTCACTTGCAGGTGGTAATACAGGCCCTGACTTCACTGGCTATGCTACTGGGGTCACCGTTAACCTGGGGAATACCGTGGATGCCAATGGCGTTCCCACCATCGTCACCGGTGGCCAGAATGTTGGGACTGGCTTATTGCAAGGGGTGGATTCGGATGGGAATGGCCTCGGCGATGCTTGTCAGGATACTGATGGAGATGGCTTCCTAGATGGGGATGATGCCGATGATGATAATGACGGTATTCTGGATAATCTGGAAAATTGCATGATTATTAGTCATGGTTTTACCGGACTTACCCCAGCATCCAGAGATAGAGCCAAGCCAAATGACAATTTAAAAAGAGACTTGATCTTTGAGGCGAGTGCGGGTACTGATGAGTGGGAGTTTAACCTTTCCCTATCTATTCCTCATGGCTTGATAATCGAGTCTATTATTGGAGATAATGATTATGCCCGATCGGGTACAGTGACGGTGGATGGGCTGAGTGTGAACTTTGCCGGTACCACAGGTGAATTCCTAACGGTACGAAATGTTTCCGCTACCAAGGCCGATCATATCATTCATTATTCAGGGGAGGATGTGACTGTGGTAGGGGTGAGGATATATGATATGGACATGAATCCATTGATTTTTTATGATTTTGGAACCAATACCAGCCCATTAGCATCGGGATACGTGGGCGTAAGTCCCTCCAATTTCACAGGAAGTTTTCAGGTGTGCTATGGCTATATCCTGGATGATCTTGACAAGGATGGTCTGATCAATAGTATGGATCTGGACAGTGATGGAGATGGATGCCCGGACGCTTATGAAGGAGAAGCAGACGTGACTTTTGCAGATCTTCAGGATAGCAATCTAGCTGGCGGTAATTCTGGGCCAGGGTATTTGGGCTATTCAGGACCAGTAATTCAGAATTTCCCGGGACCAGTGGATGCCACGGGTGTTCCCTCAATCGTGAATGGTGGCCAGGGTAGTAATTTCAGCCTGGTGCCCACAGTGGATAGGAGATGGTGATGGTATAGGAGATGCCTGCCAGGATTCGGATGGAGATGGCGTGGCCAATGATGTGGATCAGGACGATGATAATGATGGCATTCTTGACCTGGAGGAAGGTAGCTGTACCGATATTACCCTTGACCTTTCTGATATTGTTGTAGGATCCTCCATGATCACCGAGGAGCAATTAGTTAGTTTTGGAACTTTCGATGGACTGGAAACAGGGAATTCGTCCAATTATATTGTAGGGACCACCGATGGTGACTTATCAATGGGTTATAACTCAGACAGTCAGGTGATGATTTACACCTTTACCTTTAGCAGTCCGGTGAATATTATTTTTTCCCAAGCAAATAATGGATTAGCGGATTTTGACCAAAATGACGGCTGGGGCATTCAGGTAAATGCAGGCTTGCTCCGAGTGGATGATCCGGACGGCGAACTTCAGCAGATCAACGGTGCCAATTCCGCAAATCTATCTTTTGTACCTACCCGGGCTACCGGACATACGCCTATCGCCAGCTCTAACTGGACGATCACCGCTACGAATATCACTTCTTATTCCCTAAGTTTCCAGAAATCCCCCCTATCTAATACTAATTCCAACCGGGGAGCCATTCGCCAGAAAGTCTCCTGCGTGGCGATAGACATAGACCGTGATGGGCTTGCTAATTACCTCGACCTGGATTCTGATGGAGATGGCTGCCCGGATATGCTGGAAGGAGACGGTGGATTTACCGCCGCTGACTATGTCGAGTCGACCATGGATGCCGGAAATACGGGCGACAATTATCTTGGATATGCTGCCCCGATAGCGGTAAACTTTGGGACGGATGTAAATGGAAATGGCATTCCTACTATCGTGGGCGCCGGCCAGGAGGCGGGGTCCAGTCAGTTTAGAGGCGTGGACTTGGATAGTAATAACCTCTCAGATTCCTGTCAGGATAGTGATGGCGACGGAGTCAGTGATTACGAAGATAAGGATGACGATAACGATGGTATCCTCGATGATCTCGAAATGGACCTATGCAAAGGCAACCTGACCTTTAGCTTTTATTCGGACGCTCCAGAGGGTGATACCTTCTTTAATTTTCCCACAGGCACGCCTTACTCCACTGGGGAAGTATCCGATTTCGATGTATGGAAATTGCAAAATGAGGTTTCTCCATCTGACCCTGATACTTACTCCATTCGGTATTCTGGATTTATAAAAATACCATCCTCCAACACCTATATATTTACTACCCGATCCGATGATGGGACTGGATTATACATAGACGGGGTCTTGGTCGTCAATAATGACGGGGTAAGACCTGCGCAGAATGCCTCTGGTAATATCTATTTGGAAGAAGGATTTCACCGTATTGAACTGTTGTATTTTGAAAATGGCGCAGGACAGGAGCTAAGCTTATATTATCAGAGTTCGTCCATTGCCTATACCAATGTGCCTTTCAGCATACTCTATCCCGACTCCTGTACAGATACCGATCAGGATGGAATCCTCAATTTCCTCGACCTGGATAGTGATGGTGATGGCTGCAGTGACGCTTATGAAGGTGGCGGTGGCTTTACGAGCAGCGACTTTACCAGCTCCTCCATGGCTGGAGGCAATACCGGGGATTTTTATAATGGATATGCTGGACCGGTATCCGAAAATCTAGGAATCACCGTAAATCTTGATCCCCAAAGTAATAGCTATGGCGTACCGATAAGTGCTGGTTCTGGGCAGGCTGTAGGCGAAAGCCTTAGCATCTCGCCAGACAATAATTCCAATGGAATAGGAGACAGCTGCGAGGATCTGGATGGTGATGGAATCTATAATACCGAAGATCGTGATGATGATAACGATGGCGTTCCTGATTTAGAAGAATCAAGTGGCTGCTATGGATCACTGGATTATGAGTTCTATGATGGGGTTCCCGCGGACAATTCATTTAGAAATATCCCCACCACTGGCGCCCTAGGCACAGGGACAGTCGCTAATTTCAATGTATTCCAATTGCAAAATTCTGTCGACCCCGGAAATACTGATAGCTATTCTATTCGCTATAAAGGCTTTATAGAGATCCTTTCTGGTGATAAATACAATTTTGTCCTGACCTCCGATGATGGAGCGGGCTTATATATCAATGATGTTTTGGTGGTGGATAATGATGGGTTTAGAGCAACTACCACCAAGCGTGGAAGTATTTATTTAAGTCCAGGAATATACCCGATAGAGATCGATTATTTTGATGTCAGTGGAGGAGAATTATTAACCCTAAGGTATTCCACCTCCAGTCTTGGGGAAAGAGATGTCCCATTCTCCATGCTCTCCTCCGTCAGTTGTATGGATAAGGATTTGGATGGATTATTCAATGCTTTTGATCTGGATAGTGATGGCGATGGCTGCCCCGATGCCACAGAGGGATCGGGCTCCATTACCAATGCAGAATTGGAAGTTTCGGCCATTGATGGAGGGAATACGGGTCCGGATTATTTGGGCTTTGCGGGTCCTGTGGTCCGAAACCTGGGCAACATTGTAAATACCAACTCCGGTAGCGGCGCTTATGGAGTGCCTACTATAGTAGGTTCGGGCCAGGGCTATGGTACGGGCCGTGAGATGAGTGGAGATGTGGATGGAGATAGTATTGGGGATACCTGTGACTGCTATGATAATTCGTTACCAGATACTGATGGGGACGGTGTGCCCGATTATATTGACGTGGATAGTGATAATGATGGCATTTTTGATTACCTGGAAGGGGATGATTCTGTCGATACTGATGGGGATGGTGTGCCCGATTATTTGGACCTGGACTCAGACAATGATGGTATTTCTGACCTGGTGGAAGCTCTTGGAGATTATAGTTTAGAAATCTGCGAATATGAAGATGGAAATGTAATTAATCGGATTACCCTTTGTGAAACTGGGGAATCTGTGGGAGGAGAAATCACTCCAAATAATACAGACTTTATAATGAATATGAATCCTGATGATCTTCCCGATTATATAGATCTGGATAGCGATGGTGATACCTGCCCTGATGGCTTGGAAGGACGCTATGACCCCAGTCTGGTCAATACGGCAGATTATCTGACGGTAAGCCCTGCCGATGTGGATGCTAAAGGAGTGATCGCTTCCCTAGGCTGCCTATCGCCCACCACGGATGACTGGACCAATCAGGATGTGAATGATGCCTGCTGTGAAATAGACGAGAGCACATTAGCCCTAAGCTTAATAGCACCAAGCACCTGCTCCCCCGCAAATGACGGAAGTATAATCATCAGCGGTGGAAACTTAAAGGCTAATACCGAATATGCTATAGCCTATACCTATGAAAGTGCGGCGATAGCTCCTTTCGTAATCAGCACTGGAGAGGATGGCTCACTGACCATCACTGGCTTATCGCCAGGCGAATATACTGCAATAAACATCACCTCTGAGGAATACCCAAGTATCTGTATGGGGACGGTGCCAGGATCTCCGTTTTTGCTTCCTGTTTTTGAAAATACCCTGCTATTACAGAATGATGATATAGCCAATGTGCAATGCTTCGATGGCGCTGATGGAGGGATATATATTAGTATCTCTGGTGGTACTGGCACTTATCAGTATGACTGGACCACCGCGGATGGATCAGGGATTCAGCCAGGAATAGAGGATCAGACCCAACTGACCGCAGGTACCTATAATGTGACTGTCACAGATCTAGCCACCCTCTGCGTGATAAGCCTCAATAATATAGTGGTTACAGAGCCTGCTGAGCCATTGTCCGGCGCAGGAGAGCCTGTGGATATTGTCTGTTTTGGCGATAGCTCTGGCTCCATTACACTGACTCCTTCGGGCGGAACCGCCCCTTATACCTATCAGTGGTCCACCGTGGATGGGGTGATAAACCCTGATCAGCTGACAGATAAAGACCTTACCGATCTGCCTCTAGGAACCTATTCGGTGGTGATCACCGATGCCAATGGATGTACCAATCCTGAAGAGCTACTATGGGAGCTCACCTCACCAAGCGCTCCTGTGTCTGGAACCTATGTGCAAACTGATGTGCTATGCTTCGGAGCTGCCACTGGGGCGATAAACCTCAGCCCGGCAGGTGGTGCAGGCCCCGCCTACTCTTATCTATGGACGACCACAGATGGGATCATCCCTGCCGGACAGGAGACCCAGCAAGATTTGTCTGGATTGGTTTCTGGTACCTATGAGCTGGTGATTTCTGATGCCTCAGGCTGTACCAACCCGGACCCAATAGCGGTCATCATTACCCAACCTGCGGCGGCAGTGACGGTGACGGGTGCAGGAACTGACATTCTATGTTTTGGCGGAGCTACTGGAAGCATCACCGCCTCTCCAGTGGGCGGGACCGCTCCCTATTCTTATCTATGGACCACCAGCGATGGCAATATCCCGTCGGGCCAAGCGATCGTAGAGGATCCATCAGGACTTACAGCAGGTACTTATACCCTTAGAATCACCGATGCCAATGGCTGTGTGTATGATGCCGCCCTCGCCATTAGCCTTAGTCAGCCTGCTGCATCAGTAGCAGGAAGTACCAGCCAGGTAGATATCCTATGTAATGCCCATGACACCGGAAGTATTAGCTTGATCCCGGAAGGAGGAGTAGCTCCTTATACCTTCCTCTGGACCACCAGCAATGGCAATATCCCATCGGGCCAGGAAATCGTGCAAGACCCTACCGGCCTGACCGCAGGAACATATATCGTCACCATCACCGACCAAAATGGCTGTACCAACCCAGTTCCTGTGGAGGTGACCTTGACGGAGCCCACCGAGATCGTCCTTAAAGAAACCCTGCTTAGCCATAAAAATGTCACCTGCGATGATCCTAATTCGGGCGGATTCGTGGTGGTAGCTTCAGGCGGTGTCGGACCATATACTTATTCCATAGATGATTTTGCTAGCAGCAATACCACAGGTGATTTTGCAGAATTGCCGAGTGGAACTTATAATGTACAGGCTCAGGATGCCAATGGATGTGTGATCCCCGGCGCACTTAGGGTCGTAATTAGCTCCTTCTGTATCGATGTGGTCAACAGCCAGGCGGTGGAGGACACCGATGGAGATGGAACCACCAATCCTGGGGATCGTGTAAACTATACCATCACCATTACTAATTCCGGTGAACAGCCAATTACAGGCATTGCGTTGGCCGAGACTTTCTCAGATGCCCTAGGCAGGGCTCTAACCATGGATAGTGGTCCGGCATTTAGCCAATCTTCTGAGGCTTCTCCACAAGGAACGCTTGCCTCGGGAGAATCCGCAATTTATTTGGCAGAATTTACCTTGACCCAAGCGGTGGTCAATGCCGGTGGACTCATCAGCCAAGTGAAGGGAACTGCCACCGGAAATGACGGCATCCCTGTGGAGGATGTCTCCGATAATGGTATCGATGATGACGGCAATACCTCCGATGATCCTACCTTATTGAATATCCCGGAATCGCCTCTATTGGTATTGGTGAAAACCGCCGCGGTGACCGATAATGATAATAGTCTATCGACCACCGCAGGTGATAAAATCACCTATTCCTTTACCCTGACCAATGAAGGGAATGTCACTATTACAAGCCTCAAAGCCACTGATACACTTCAGGATGTGGAGGGTAAGGCACTAAATCTGAGTAGTCCATTTACCTTTGTGAGTTCTTCTACAGGGAATAATAATGCGACGGATATTGGACCGTCTGAGGTGAAAACCTATACCGCATCCTACCTTCTTACCCAGGCAGATATCGATGCCGGAGGCGTGAGTAATACCGCCTTGATCGAAGGGCTCACCGCCCAAGGTACCGATGTCTCGGATCGGTCTGATGAGGGCAACCCTGACAATGGTGCGGATGATCCGACAGAAACGCTTATTACCAAAGCGGCAGAAGTGACGCTGGTCAAAATCGCCAGTACTATAGAGGATGTTGACTTCAGCTCCGACAATAATGTAGGGGATCGATTGACTTACACTTTTACCATCAGGAATACAGGTAATGTAACCATTAGCAATCTTGTGCTGACAGATGATTTCTTACCGGATGGCACCGATCTCAGCCTATTTGAAACCAGCCTTCTTCCTGGCAAAGGTACTTCACTAATGGTGGATTATACCTTGGTACAGGAAGATGTGAATATTGCGAGCATTACTAATTCGGCGACGATCACCGGGACCGATCCCGATGGACTGACCCTATCGGATATCTCCGATGATGGCAAGACCGGTGACGGTGATACTGGTGATGACCCCACCGTGGTGGATCTGCAAACCAATGCCATTCTTTCGTTCCATAAAATTGCGACCTTCAATGATGCCAATGGCGATGGACTTCCACAGGCTGCAGAAACCATCACCTATAAGTTCTCCGTGCGCAATACAGGGCATATGACCATCAATTCCATCACGATCGACGATAGTGAGCTTGGATTTACAGGCGAGGCCCTGAGCCCGTCCTCTTTGGACCCTAACCAAAATGGATCTATTCCTAATCGCGTATATACCCTCAGTCAAGCGGATATAGATCAGGGAGAAGTCAGTAATACCGCTACGGCCACAGGAGATCGGGCAGACGGTGACGGCACGGTGTCCGATATTTCTGATGACGGCGTTTCCTCCAATGGTGTGGATACTCCTACGCTTACGGTATTGACTCAGTTGGCACAATATGATCTTGTCAAAACAGGAGTATATGAAGATACCAATGGCGATAATGTGGTGAATGCCGGCGACAGAATTATTTATGACTTTGAAATCACCAATTCTGGAAATGTCACCTTGGACAATACTACGCTGACAGACGCTAAGCTAAGCTTGACCGATGCAGCAGTCTATACGGCCTATGATAATATAACGGAAGTAAGCAGTCTTGCTCCGGAAGCAAAGGCTTATAGCCAAGTGCCTTATACTATCAGCCAGGCAGATATGGATGCTGGGAAAGTCGTCAACTCAGCGCAGGTAAATGGAACTGACCCTAATGCCATTGTGGTAACTCAAACCTCTGACAATGGGCTGGGTACCGGGGCGACCGTGGTAAACTTAGCCAAAGCACCTTCGCTAGAATTGGAGAAAACGGCACTCGTAAATGACGGCAATGCCAATGGTCGAGTGGATGCAGGAGAGATCATTACCTATACATTTGACCTTACCAATACTGGAAATGTCACTATAAAAACCCTCACTGTTACTGATCCACGCATTGGTATGTCCAATAAGGGTACAGTACCAGCCAGCCTGGCTCCTGGAGCAAGTGCCGTGGTGAGCGGCGAATATGCCATCACCCAGGGGGATATCGATGCAGGAAAAATAACCAATAGCGCCACAGCCAGGGGACTCGATCCCTTCGGATTTGAGGTGCTAGACCTGTCAGACGATGGATCTGAGATTGGTAATCAAAATACACCGACGGTTACCCTCCTGACCAATGAGCCTTCCATGAAAGCCGTAAAAGTGCAGACGGTGGAGGATACCAATGGGGATAATTTGACGGGAGGAATTGGTGATTTGGTGAGCTATAGCATCAGCCTGTCCAATACTGGAAATACCAGCCTGTCAAGCATTAGCCTGGTGGATGACTTCAGAGATGCCTTGGGCGTTTCGATGACCCTGGATGCCGGTCCGACTTTCGATGCTGCTTTGTCAGACAATATCAAAGGAACCCTGCTTCCGGGGCAAATAGCCGTATATAACGCCTCATTTGTCATTGTACAGCCCGTGGTGGATGCCGGAGGCCTGTCCAATTCAGTCACCTTCTCCGCCACTTCTCCTACAGGCCTCATTACTGACCTCTCAGATGACGGGGACGATGAGGATGGCAATAGCACAGACGACCCTACAGAACTGGCCATCCCAGAATCTCCTGAGCTGACGGTGCTGAAAACTGCGAAAATTAATGATCTTAACCTAAGTGGGGCCACCGATGCCAATGACCGGGTGGACTATACCATCACCGTAAGCAATACGGGTACGGTGTCCTTATCAGCGATCACACTCGTCGATGTGCTTACCGATAGGAATGGTGAGGGGCTATCCCTTAGCACTGATCCTACCTTTAGGAATGCAGACCAAGGAAGCGCCGAGGGACAACTGGCACCAGGCGAAACCGCCACCTATGATGCTACTTATATCCTGACCCAGGCGGATATGGATGCCCAGGGCCTCATCAATACCCTGACGGCCTCCGCTCAGAGTCCTGCCGGTACGCCGGTGTCTGATATCTCCGATGATGGAGATACCGGTACGGGAGATACGGGAGATGACCCTACCGTGACGATCATTCCTAAGACTCCGCAATTGACGCTTATCAAGACCGCCAGTGGTCCGGAGGACCTCGATGGAAGTGGGGATAATAATATCGGCGATGCCATAACTTATACTTTCCATATTATCAATACAGGAAATGTCACTATCAGTAATTTGGTATTAACGGATTCGTTCTTACCCGCAGGAACAGACCTTACGGTGTCCCCTGAGGTGCTGGCTCCAGCAGAGACGGTGGACGTTACGGTGACCTATATTCTTACTCAGGCGGACATCGATGCAGGATTTGTGCAGAACAGTGCGCTTATTTCTGGCCAGGATCCGGATGCTGTCGGAATTAGTGATGTCTCTGATGATGGAGATGAGGGGGATTCAGATCTCGATCCGGATTCCCTAGGGGACAATGACCCTACTTATGTGGACCTGAGCACAGAAGCTTCTTTAAATTTCCTCAAAACAGCCCTGTTTAATGATGAAAATGGGAATGGATTCCCTGATGCTGGCGAAACGATAAGCTATAGCTTCTCAGTGAAAAACACGGGGAATATCACCATCGATAACCTAAGCTATGATGACCAGAACCTAGCCATCACCGATGCGCCGATAAGTCCTTCCAAAATCGGTCCGGGACAGACTGGTACAGGGGCTCAGGTGGATTATACCCTGAGTCAGGCTGATATCGATCTGGCAACTGTCTCCAATCAAGCCACCGTCCAAGGGAATCGCCTTGATGGGGAAGGGGAAGTATTTGACCTCTCCGATGACGGCAATCCGGCAAATGGTGGAAATAACCCTACCAAATCCAGCTTAGCACAAAATATAAAACTATCCCTACAGAAAACCGGCGAATATGTCGATACGAATGGGGATGGCGTGGTCAATGTAGGCGATGAGATCAACTATACCTTCACCACAGTCAATATTGGCAATACTACCCTTGCGAATATAACCCTTATAGACGATAGAGTGGGAGTGATCACTCCCGGCCGATCCATGGTGCCGGATATTCTAGCACCTACCGAGACGGCGACCCTCTCCATTACTTATCCTGTGACCTTGCAGGACATGAATGATGGCAAAGTGATCAATCAGGCGACCGTATCAGGAAGCACAGAATCAACGGCTATTAACCAGTCATTCCTTTCCAATGAATCCACCGTATTATTACCCAAAGCTCCATCTGTAGCCTTGGTAAAAACCGCTGTGGTGGTGGATGCCAATGGGAATAATAGAGATGATGTGGGCGATGAAGTGGATTATACCTTCAGGCTGGAGAATACAGGAAATGTGACCCTCAGCTCCTTGAAAGTTTCGGATGAGAAATTAGGAGTGGAAAATCTGGCCTTCTCCCCATCCTCCATTGACCCGGGACAAGTCGCCATGGCCTATGCCACTTATGATCTTAGCCAGACGGATATGGACAATGGCCAGGTGCTCAATGAGGCCCTGGCTTCCGCCAAAGATCCTCAAGGCATCACCCTGACCCAACGCTCTGATAATGGCGAAGGTACAGGGGCAACCATTACACCTCTGAGTCCTGATCCTGTAATAGAAGTGGTGAAAGTCCAGTCTGCCGCTGATACCAATGAAGATGGAGTAAAAGGTGGTGTGAATGACCTGATAACCTATGCCGTTCTCGTCAAAAACACAGGAAATGTGACCCTCAACAGTATAGTACTAGAGGATCTGCTGGTGGATGAAATGGATAGACCATTGGGACTTACCAGTGGACTGGATTATATCGTCGCCAACAGAGGCAGCGCGGAAGGAACTCTCAAGCCTGGTGAGTCGGCGGCTTACTCGGCCACCTATATGCTCAGTCAGGCTGATGTGGATGCCGGAGGCCTGTCCAATCAGATCACCGCCACCGCCAACAGCCCCGCAGGAGTGGAAATATCCGACCTGTCAGACGATGGCGATATCAGTAACGGTGCCGATAATCCTACCGTTTGGGAGATCCCTGAGGCTGCAGGACTTGAACTGATCAAACTGGCGGTACTCGCCGACAGCGATAATAGCCAAACGGATAATGAAGGAGATCAAATTACCTTCACCATTACCGCCACCAATACGGGCAATGTCACCTTGACAGGCCTCTCTCTTATCGATGATATTACAGACTTGGATAATAATACACTGAGCCTTGACGCCCCTCTGGCCTTCCTATCTGCCAGTATGGGAAGTGCGGAAGGAACGCTCAAGCCTAGTGAGTCCGCAACTTATCAGGCAGTATATACCGCCACACAGTCGGATATCAATGTGGGCGGAATAATCAATTCGGCCACAGGGAATGCCCTCACGCTGCAAGGCACCAACTTATCGGACATCTCCGATGAAGGCGATCCGCTTAATGGAGAAGATACCCCTACCCAGGTCGATTTTGTGCAAAGCCCAGCAATGGAGCTAATCAAGACCTCAAGAATCATTGATATTAATAATAATATGACCAATGATGAGGGGGATGAAATCGCTTATACCTTCCGCATCCAGAATATCGGAAATGTCACCGTGGACAATCTTGAATTGGTGGATACCAAACTCCCTTCTCCAATCCTTCTAAGCCAGAGCACCTTGCAGCCAGGAGAAATCGAAGAGGTCATCGTCAACTATACCCTGACACTGGAGGATATCAATAGTGGCAAGGTCTCCAACAGAGCCCGAGTAAATGCCACAGATCCAGATGCTATGCCGATAACCGACGTGTCTGACGATGGAAATGACGCCGATACGGATGGAGATGGCGATCCAGGAAATGACCCTACCATTACCCTGCTACCTTCTGTACCAGAGCTGGCTCTAGATAAGACCTTCATCCTCAATGATGAAAATGCCAATGGCCGTCCAGATGCTGGAGAGACCATTACTTACCAATTTACCGTGACCAATGTGGGATATGTGACCATTAGCGATTTGACCATAGATGATGAGAAACTCGCCATCGCTGGTCTGGAAGTGAGCCCGGCGATCTTGGATCCAGGACAGGTAGGTACGATCAGCGATCAGACCTATATCCTTAGCCAAAATGATATTGACCTAGCCATAGTAGCTAATGATGCGCTGGTCAATGGGCTGGATAATGAAAGCAATCCGGTTTCCGATATCTCTGATAATGGCGATGCAGGTGATGGATCAGATGATCCTACGCTTACCGAGCTGGCCAAGGATGCTCAAATCTCCCTGGATAAAACAGGCGTCTATGCCGATGATAATGGCGATGGCGTGGTCAATGCCGGCGATGTGATCAACTATTCCTTCACCGTGCTCAATACCGGAAATGTCACCATCAAAGTACTCAAACTGAAAGATGACTTCTTGCCTTTAGGAACCGACCTGACCTTGTCACCGATCTCTATTGGTCCAGGTCTGACGGCTACTGCCACTGTGGAATACCGCCTAAATCAGGATGATATCGATGCTGGAACGGTAATTAATATTGCGACAGCAGAAGGTACAGATCCTGATATGGTAAAAGTCACAGCTAGCGATAACAATCAGGTGGATCTACCTAAATCTCCAGAACTGGAACTGATAAAAACCGCAGAATGGATAGATGCCAATAGCTCAGGCAGGGAAGATGTGGGGGATAATATTACCTACAGTTTTGTAGTCACCAATATAGGCAATGTGACCATAAGTGCATTGACCCTTGAGGATGCTCGATTGAAGGTGTCCAATAAGGGCTTTTTCCCTCAAATCATAGGGCCAGGTGAGTCGGCGACCACCAGCTATATCTATAACTTGCTTCAGCAAGACCTCGATGATGGAGAAGTGGTGAATTCAGCGACCGCCACAGGCCAGGATCCAGATGGAGAGGATGTGTCTGACCTTTCGGATTTTGGAGCAGGAGATGGTAGCAGCCCGACCGAGCAGCCACTGGCGCAGCTGCCATCACTGGAGGTAGTGAAAAAACAAGTATTCCAGGATGTCAATTTCGATGGGCTCACAGGCATAGGAGATCAGGTGAACTATACCATGACCATCCATAATACCGGAAATGTGACCATTTCGACCTTGACCCTTACCGATACATTCCTGGATGCAAACAGCCTACCACTCACCCTGAGCAGCGAGCCGACCTATATGGCAGCGGGCTCGGATAATGTGGAAGGAATATTGGCCCCCGGCCAAAAAGCACTATATACGGCTTCCTTCATCATCAACCAACAAGCGGTGGATGCTGGTGGACTAAGCAATAGCCTGCTGGTGGAAGGCGTGGATCCTACTGGAGCAGCGGTGTCCGATGTCTCTGATGATGGGGACGATACTGATGGCAATTCCGAGGATGATGTGACCGAAATGACCATAGAGGAATTCCCTTCTGTGGAGGTGACTAAGATGCAGTCCATCTCTGATGATGATGCCGATGCGGCGTATTCGGCAGGGGATATTATTAGCTATGAGATCGAAGTAACAAATACTGGAAATGTAACGCTATCCGCCATCACGCTGGAGGATGTGTTTAGCAGAAAAGATGGGCAATTGCTGTCCTTGGATGCGGGGCCTGATTTTGATGCGGCACAGTCGGATAATACCGAAGGGCTACTCGCTCCCGGACAGGTCGCTATCTATGAGGCCAGCTATGCGCTGCTTCAGTCTGATGTGGACTTTGGCGGACTGACGAATACCGTGACGGTGAGCTCCCTCAGCCCGGCAGGTACCAGCACCACTGATATCTCTGATGATGGGGATGATCTGGATGGCAATAGGGTGGATGACCCTACAGAATTGCTCATCCAGGAGCATGCCTCCCTGATCGCTCAGAAAATCCTGGATTCGGTGGAAGATGTGGATGCCAATGGGGAAGATAATGTGGGCGATATCGTCCATTATACCATCACCGTGACCAATACAGGAAATGTCACCTTGGCGAATCTGCAGCTGGTGGACGAACTGCTGGATGCAAGAGGTAAGGTACTTAGCCTAACCAACGGACCGGCATTTGCCTCTTCCTCAGACGGCAGTCCGGAAGGAGAACTCCAGCTGGATGAGACGGCCAGCTATACCGCGAGCTATACCCTCAGCCAATTAGATGTGGATGCAGGTGGGGTATCTAATGCGGTGACCGCCACTGCGACGAGCTCTCAAGGTACCCAGATAATGGACGTCTCGGATGATGGCATCAGCGATGATGGCAATACTAGAAATGACCGCACAGACCTGTTTATAGAAGAACGACCTGAAATAGAAGTGGTCAAACCATCTCCAGTCATCAATCAAAATGATGGAAATAGCACCCTAGATGCGGGAGATGAATTGGTTTATACTATCACGGTCCAAAATACCGGAAATGTAACGCTCAGAAATATTGTCCTTTCCGATGAACTCCATAATTACCTGGATGAAATTATCGAGATAGAGAGCCCAAGCTATAGCGGAACAGACGGGAGCAGCCTGGAAGGCAAACTGCTGCCATTGGAGACCGCTACCTATACCTTGGCTTATACCCTGACGCAGCAAGACATAGATGCTGGCGGCGTGTATAATTCCGCCTCGGTCATTTCGCTGAGCCCGAATAATATAGAGACTCTGGATATCTCCGATGATGCTGATGATACCGATGGAAATGTGGTGGATGATGTGACTGAGTCCATTATCCCTCCATTGCCTGCGATTACTTTGGTCAAAGAAGGGGTGTTTATGGATGAGAATGGTGATGGATGTACCGATGTAGGCGAAAGCATCACCTATACACTTACCGCCAGCAATGAGGGTAATGTGTCTCTTCATCAGGTCATGCTGAGCGATCCCCTGATTACAGATGCTCAACTGCTGCTCATCAGTGGGGATGAAAACCGCAATTCTATTCTGGATGTCTCGGAGGTTTGGACTTATGAAGGAGTCTATCTCCTGACCCAGGAAAATATAGACGAAGGTCTGGTGACCAACCAGGCAAGCATCACGGCCACCGCCCCGGATGCTACAGAAGTAACTGACCTCTCCGGCACAGCAGGGGATAATGACGAACCGACGCAGCTCAGCCTATGTCAGCAATCGGCCTTGACTATGGTGAAACAAGCCGTCTTTGAGGATGAAAATGCCGATGGATGCGTGCAGCCTGAGGAGACAGTGACCTATACCTTCATCATTAATAATACTGGCAATGTATCCTTGACCAATTTGGAGATCCTTGACCCACTATTACCAGAGGGCACAATCCTACTGGATCAGGGTGACCTGAACGCAGACGGGGTGCTGGATGTGACCGAAAGCTGGACCTATAAGGCTACTTATACCATCAGTCAGGAGGATATTGACGCAGGAGTAATAGTCAATCAAGCCACCGCCACCGCCACCGACCCTATGGGTGGTGCGCCTACGGATATGTCAGGTACGGCAGAGGACAACGATCAGCCGACCAGCCTGGCACTCTGCCAGCAAGCCGCAGTGGCCTTGATGAAAACAGCCCAGTTTATGGATGAGAATGCCGACGGATGTGCAGACAGTGATGAATCAATTCTCTATCAATTTGAAGTCCATAACCTAGGAAACGTATCCCTGAGGGGGCTGGATCTGACAGATCCTAAATTGGCCGCAGGACAGATTCAATATATCGATGGGGATGTGGATGGCGATTCGGAATTGGATGTGACCGAAATATGGACCTATGAGGGATCTTATATTCTTAGCCAGGTAGATATTGACCAGGGAGCAGTGGAGAATCAGGCCACGATAGTGAGCAGCGCACCAAGTGGGGCCACCATCAGGGATCTCTCGGGACTTTCCGCAGAGGATGATGATCCGACCGTATTGACCCTATGTCAGCAGCCGGCAATATCCCTCATCAAAACGTCTCTGCTGCTAGATGAAAATGGCGACGAATGCGCCAATGCCGGTGAGACGGTGCAGTATAATTTCACCCTAGCAAATGAGGGCAATGTGTCTCTCGAAGTATCAGAAATTACTGATCCACTTCTGCTGGATGAGACGATCGTGTTGATCGATGGGGATATCAATTTTGATGGAATCCTGGATGTCAATGAAACCTGGATATATAAAGCAGACTACCGCATACCTCAAACTGATATTGACCTTGGACTTATCAATAACCAAGCTTCCGCCAGCGCCATCACGGCTGGAGGGCTAAGTGTCAGTGACCTATCAGGCAGCAGTGCCGATAATGATGAGGTGACCACCACGACTCTATGCCAGCAGTCAGGCATCGTCTTAGTCAAGACGGCGGCCTTCATCGATGAGAATGAGGATGGATGTGCTGACCCGGGTGAGTCGATTACTTATGGCTTGGTATTGACCAATTCCGGAAATGTATCCCTAAGCAATATCCTCCTAAATGACCCACTCCTGGGCGATGACGGACTGGTGTTTGGTGGAGGCGATACTGATAATGATAATCAGCTGGACGTCACCGAAACCTGGGTGTACAGTGGTGTCTATATTCTGGGCACTGACGACCTGGACTTGGGCTCAGTGAATAACCAGGCAGAGGTGAGCGCTGTGGGCCCTGATGGAATTACCATCTCGGATATCTCTGGCACTGATGCCGATAATGATGAGGGTACACTGATAGAATTGTGTCAGGAATTCGGAATAGGTCTGATCAAAAGAGCACAGCTTATCGATAGTGATGAGGATGGCTGCTCCGATGCAGGGGAGACTATTCAGTATGACTTTGAAATATATAATCTTGGCAATACCTCCATCTCAGAGGTACAGCTGAGGGATCCTATGCTCGGCGAGGGCTTGATCGAATATGTGTCCGGTGATGAGGATGGCGATACGCGCCTGGATGTGGGAGAAATATGGGCTTATACTGCTCTATATACGCTCAGTCAGGCAGAGGTAGATACTGGAGAACTTACCAATCAAGCCAGCGTAACAGGCCTAGATCCTAATGGTGAACCACTAAGTGATCTGTCAGGCTCCGCGCTGGATAATGATACCGCGACCGTCCTCGGCTTATGCCAAGTGGGAGAGATGACGTTGGTGAAAACGGTGGTCACTGATGACGACAGCGAGGACTGTGCCTTGGCCGGACAACTCGTGACCTTCCGATTTGAGCTGCGAAATACGGGTAATGTTTCCCTGCTGAATATCAGTCTTACCGATACCATTCCTACGGTGAGCCTACCCGCTCTTGAGTCGGGTGATACCGATGGGGATCAGCAATTGGATGTAGGCGAGATGTGGATTTATTCCGCTACCTATACTCTTACTCAAGCCGATGTGGATCAGGGGATAGTGGAAAATTATGCCACCGCTATCGCGGCAAGTCCATTAGGCGAAAGAGTAAAAGATCTCTCTGGCACCAGCGAAGATAACGATGAACCTACAGCAGTGATCATCTGCGAGTCTGCCAGCATGGCCCTGGTCAAAACGGGGGTTTCCATGGATGAAAATGGAAATGGCTGTGCAGATGAAAATGAAACCATCCAATATACCTTCGAGCTTAGCAATACCGGCAATGTCTCCCTTGCTGAAATAAGGCTGGAAGATTCCCTGCTGGATGGGGCTACTATTACCCTGATGGGTGGGGATACTGATGGAGATGGACAATTGGATGTGGATGAAATCTGGAACTACCAGGCACAATATACCATCACGCAGGCTGATATCGATCTAGGTCAGGTTTCTAACCAAGCCCTAGCCAATGCGCTCAGCCCAACCGCTGTGCCACTGGAAGTACTATCAGGAACTGCCGTTGGCAATGAGGAGGTGACCATCACCAGTATCTGTCAAAACTCGGTAATCGCCCTGATCCAGGAGCCGGATAGCAATTTGAGGCTGGCGGCAGATGGTTGCATGAGAGCAGGGGATCCGATCACCTATAACTATATAGTGATCAATGAGGGCAATGTGACCCTTCGGGAGGTGTCTATCAGCGATCCGCTCGTTCCTATGGATGCTTTAAATTATGAATCAGGAGATATTAATATGAATGAGCTCCTCGATGTAGGCGAAGAATGGATCTATTCCGGCCAATATAATGTGACGCAGGAGGATATCAACGCTGGATACGTAAGCAATCAGTCCATGGTACAGGCGACCGACCCTGCTGGAGATATCCTTCAGGACCTCTCAGGCACCATGGATGCGAATGATGAGCCGACGGTGGTGGATATTTGTCAAGCCCCTAATATTGCTTTGAGCAAAACAGGAATATTTATCGACGCTAATGCCAATGGCTTTGCAGACCTGGATGAGCTGATCCAATACACTTTCACAGTGGAAAATAATGGAAATATGGCCTTGTCAAATATCATGGTCACTGATCCTAAAGTGACGGTGATGGGGGGACCTATTACGAATCTGATGCCTGGGCAAATAGATGAAGCCAGCTTTACGGCCAGCTATATCATCACAGAGGAGGATATCCTGACAGGCGTAGTCATCAATAGTGCCACTGCTGAGGGTACCACGCTCAATGGCCAGGTGATCACCGATGTCTCTGATGATCCTAATGATCCTACGAACAGGGATGATGACGCTGATGGAGATGGGGAAGATCGTACCTCTACGGCGCTTCCTGTACCAGCAGTAGTGGGCAAAATCTCCTTCAGCATGGAAGGCGTATGGGTGGATAATGATGAGGATGGATATGCCGATGTAGGAGAGACCATTCAGTACAGTTTCGTGATCGACAATACCGGAAATGTAACCCTTCATGGGGTCTATATTGATGCGGGGGACATCGAAATCATTGGAGATAGACTGAATAGATTGCTGCCAAGACAGGCGGATTCCGGGTCATTTATAGGTTTCTATACCCTCACCGAGGCGGACCTCAAGGCAGGTAGTGTGACCCGCAGTGCGCTGGCCGTCGGAGATAATCCACGCGGGGTACAGGTGTCTGATATCTCTGATGATCCGACAAATGCCACAGATGATGACCTCAATGAAGATGGGGATCCTGATGATCCTACCGTGACCGAATTCCCGGTAAGGAATGTGGATCTGCAGGTACAGAAGTCCTCAGCAGGACAGGAAATCTACGAGGGCAACCTCTTTACTTATCAGCTGAACTTGTTTAATAATTCAGATGCGGAAGCCTTCAATGTAATCTTTACTGATACCCTTCCGGATAATGTGGCTTACCATTCTGTGATCATGCACTCAGATAATGAGGGAATCCAAACCAATATCAATGGACAGATCATCAGCTGGACGGTTCCTCAGTTGGCTGGAGGCGGAGAGATCGCCTTGAGTCTGACCGTGAAAGCACTGGATCCTGGTACGGTGATCAACTCAGCGGTGGGAAGCAGTGATGGGGAGGATGCCATTCCTTCTGATAATAAAGCGACTGATATCAATATTATTAAAGCCTTCCGAGTACCGAATGTCATCACTCCTAATGAAGATGGAGAAAACGATGCGTTTGAAGTCTTAGGTTTGGGCAAATTTGATAAAAATGAATTGGTGATTTTTAACAGGTACGGGGATCATGTCTTCCAGTCAGAAGACTACCAAAATGACTGGAGTGCCAAAGGACAAGTGTCAGGCACTTACTATTATATTCTCAAAGCATGGGATGCCTCAGGTGACCTGCATGAGTTTAAAGGATGGATTCAGGTAATAAAAGATTAATACTCATGAAAGCGATGAAAAAAATAATCTGGCTAGTAATTATCATGGGAGCAATAGGTATTGCTCCCCGTAGGGGCCTAGCCCAGCAGCTGCCGCAATATAGCCAATACATGTTTAATGGATTGAGCATAAATCCCGGTTATGCGGGCTATAAGGGCATGCCTTATTTCCAGTCCAGCTACAGGAGCCAATGGGTGAATTTTCCAGGAGCTCCAAGGACATTTTCTGCCTCAGTAGATATGAGTGCCAATGAAGGTCGGATGGGCTTCGGTCTGTCCCTTTATAATGACCAGCTGGGGCCTGCCATGACCAATAATATTACCGCTACTTATGCCTACCGGGTGCAGACAGGAGAGGAGTCCTTCCTAGGTTTAGGAATAGGTGGCGGCGTTTCGGAATATGTGATCGATGGCTCGGTACTGGACCCCAATGATTTCCCGGATTCGGAAATCCCTCAGGGAAGGGTAAATCTATTTACCCCAACCCTCAATACCGGGATATTCTTTAATACCCCAAGATTCTATGCAGGCTTAAGTGCCTATAATCTTATTGGCAAGAAATCCCTGGAGCGCAAGGACATCGCTTTGGCCTACCATGACTTCCATTATTACCTGACTGCCGGGATGCTGCTGCCACTCTCCAAGTCTGTGCAAATAAAGCCGTCTTTCCTGGTGAAAGAAGTGAAGGGTGCTCCTACCAATTATGATATCAACTTAATGTTTCTGTTTCTCGAAAGAATTTGGCTAGGCTCCAGCTACCGCTCCAATACCAAGATCTGGAATGATAACCTGCCTGATAACCTGAGCAATAGGAATTCGGTGGTTTTCTTAATGGAGTTTTTTGCGGGGAGCAGCTGGCGCATTGGCTACGCTTATGATCATAATTTGAATGTACTGAATCACTATGGGAATGGCTCTCATGAGATTTCTCTGGGCTATTATCTGGCACCAAAGCAGCGTAGAATGCAGAATTCAAGATGGTTTTAATCATTTATCAGCGTAGGGATTTTAAAGAGTTGGCAATAATGAACTAGTAAAATTTTATAATGATATGAGACTATTTTTATTTTTACTTTTACTCAATATTATTTTTTGTTCAAAGGAAGTACTTGGACAATCAAACTTGGTCGTCAATGGTAGTTTTGAGTCCACCGTGATGGCGGACGCAGCCTGTCGCTTTGAAGGCTGTCCGAGCCTACCCGGCTGGTCGGTGACTTGTGAGGGAGCAGGCGTCACGCTGCTGAAGGAATGCGATCCAGCCAGTCCCAGTCCAAGTAATGGAACTCAAGCACTCCAACTGCACAGCACAGGAGCGAGTCCTTTTCGGATCTCTCAGACCATAGCGGTCACTGCTGGGAAGGTATATAATTTTTCCTTTGATCATTCTGCGGTTTTTGAAAGCGCTGAGTGCATAGGCTATACCATTTCCGGGGCGGCGACTGATTCGGGAATCCTTCCGGGCACGAGCAATTGGTCCAGCTATTCCCAAAGTTATTATATAGAAACCTCCGGCCCTGTGACCATTGAGTTTTTTGGGGTAGCAAAAGGGCAGTGTGCAGACAGTGCCTCGGAGGATGATTTCGGTTCTCCCCAGCTGGATAATGTGCAGTTTGCAGTGGTGGACTGTACTTTAGCAGATAGTAATTATAATATCTATTGTGATAATGACGGTGATGGGGTCATCAATCGCGATGATGTCGATGATGATAATGATGGTATATTAGATGTAGATGAGGCCAACGTATATCGTTCATTAATGGAAAGCGCCACGATACCTACGGTCATTTGCGGTGGCCAGGATCTATTTACTGTAAATGGTAATAATGTACCGACCTTCACCACTTTTACGGTTAATGACGATAACGATCTGCAGGGAGGAGGCCAATCATGGGTATTTGATATTCCTATTAATAATTTTTCCCTTGCTTTCAAGTCAGTAGCTACAGAAACCCGCTATGGAGATTTTGAAATTGAGTATGCAGATGGTACAGTGCTTACCAATGCAAATTTCACCATTAAGGTAAAGGCGGATTACACTGCTGAGGAAATTGCATATTTTGGAACAGGGGCAACTGATGGGATAAAAAAAATCACGGCAAGAAATAGTTTAGCGATCACCAGAGCTCAAAGCAATGCGAACCAAGGCTCAGGCATAATCTATTTTGACCAGACTAAAGCCATAAAAAGAATATCTTTTCGCAATTTATCCTCCGGATTTGTAGGGGGGGCGAGTACGCTGTTTCAGATGTTTGGGAAGGTATATTGTGATAAGGATAGTGATCTTATCCCGGATCATCTAGACGCAGATGCTGATGGTGATAATTGCAGCGATAGCTATGAAGCTGGAGCGACTGATTCCAAATCCTCAAATTTCATATTTAATGGCTCGGATAGCAACGGTGATGGTCTGGTGGATGAGGTGGATGCCAATAATGATGGGGTTCCAGATTATCAATCCACTTATTCTCAATATGCACTGAATGAATACCTGGATTTATGTATTGATTCGGACAATGATGGGATTGGGGATTTGGTGGATGTCGATGATGACAATGATGGAATATTAGATTGCGCAGAAAGTCTGCCCGCCACCGGAGGAAGGAATAAGGTTACGAATATTAATGATAATACCAAGACCGCTAATTTATCCCATGAAGCGGGGAATAATCTATTTGCCTTGGCCGTCTCTGTAGATCCTGACTCGGATGACCAAACTTATCCTTTGCTTGGTACCTCTGATGAGGTCAATCAGGTGACCAATATGGGCGGAGCTCCCGGAGGCTGGATTCAGTATAGTCTCACGCAACTTTATACTGGTGGGGCTGAGTTTGAGTTTACCAACCGCAGTGACAATCCTTATGGTACCACCGACCATTCGGGCTTTATCCTCGAATACGATGAATCGCTTTTTACCGCCACCCTGGCTTCCGCTACCAATACGACCATCTCTCTAAATATCGGAGATAATATTGAAAGTGGAATATCCTATACCAAAGGTTCTGCAATCTATGTGATCAATATAAAATCAAAATCCATCATCCCTGCCATGTACCAATATTCCATTCGGCATACCTATGTGAATGGCGGTGCATTAAATCTTGAAAGTCCGGGCTTTAGATCTTTAGCCACGACCTGCGTGGATGTGGACACTGACGGGGATGGCGTCGTGGATCGATTGGATAGAAATAGTGACGGAGATTCTTGTAGTGATAGTTTTGAAGCAGGAGCTATCTCTTCCGAGATAAGCAATCACCAGTTTGTAGGGCCAGATAGTAATAAGGATGGCTTGGTGGATGCCGTGGATGCGGACAATGATGGCATACCCGATTATATCAGCACCTATGAGCTATATGCCAGAAGTACAGATTATAACCTCTGCCTCGATTTTGACAGAGATAATGTCCCCAATCTGGAGGATATCGATGATGATAATGATGGAGTGCTGGATGCCACCGAAAGCCCGGAATGTTTTTACGCTTTATCCGAGATGGTTTTCACTCATGCATCCAGTAGCCTTACTAATTATAATACTAATGCGGCGTACTCCTTTGAGGAACTTTATGATGGGGTGACCACCGATCTGGCCACTTACGGTGTTATCAATACCGACATCACTGGCCAGATCGTTTATGAATTGGAAATGGCCTTCCCGGTGGAGCTTACTTCCATCGATATCCTATTCCAATATAATGTTTTCCGCACCTCCGCTGTGTTCAAGTGGCAGGGCTTTGATGGGGCAAGTTGGGTGGACGTCACAGGGGAGCTCAGCGAGGCAGAAGCGACTAATAAAACCTATACATATACCCTAAATCAGACGGGAGCCCTCTATACCAAGTACAGGCTTTTAGGAATATCAGGCACCTCATATTATAATAGGGTATATGAAATTATCCCACAGGTCTCCGGCTATGTTCCTTCCAAATATACTAAAGCAGCTTGTGCCGGAGATGTAGCCACGGCTTACAATCATTTGAATTTAGATTCGGATGGGGATGAATGTAGTGATAGCTATGAGGCAAATGCGATTTCCTCTGAGATTCCTCAGCACCAATTTAGTGGTGCCGATAGCAATGGGGATGGCTTGGTGGATGCTGTAGATGCCAATAATGATGGTCTGCCTGATTATGAAAGTACTTATACGAATTATGCGACAAAGGCGGAGGCCAATCTTTGCGCGGATTTTGATGGAGACGGCATAGGAGATGTAAAGGATATTGACGATGATAATGATGGGGTATTGGATGTGAATGAAATGGACTGTGTGGATGCGAGCTATGCCAATCTTACCGATGGACTCGCCACGGGAAACCATGATCAGGATTATTGGTTGCAAGAGTATGGAATCAGGATCAACCATGTGGAGACAACCAATTACACCAGCAATACTGATTATTTTAGAATTATATCTCATAGTACCTGGACAGCCTACGGGGATACCGATGGCAAAATGATCTTTAATGGCACAGGGACAAGCATCAAATTTATCAATCGCAGAGATGGGGTGACCAAGGAGGTGACTGATTATTTTTCGATATTCAGTGATCCTGCTCCTAGCGGGAATGTAAGGATTATCGCCCGTGACCAATATGGCAATACGATACTCGATAGGATGGATCCCGATGGAAGTGAACATATCGTCACCCTCGAGGATACAGGAGGGAAATATATTCATGAATTAGTCTTTGCAAATGGCTCCTCCGCAGTGGACATCGCCTCCATACGTGGCCAATGTGAGGATATCGATACAGATGGAGATACCATTCCAAATCGACTGGACCCAGATAGTGATGGCAATGACTGCAGTGATAGTTTTGAGTCTGGCGCTATCTCCTCCGAAATTAAAGACAATCAATTCACGGGACCTGACAGCAATGGTGATGGGCTGGTGGATGCGGTGGATGCTGATAATGATGGTGTTCCTGATTATCCCAACACTTACTTCATTTTTGCGATGAAGAAAAACTATGACTTATGTATAGACTCCGATGGAGATGGGGTGCCCGACTATACAGATATCGATGATGATAATGATGGGGTGCTGGACGAAGACGAAAGTCCATCTTGCTTCTATTCTGCCGAAAGTATCACCGCTGGAGATAGAATCGGCGAACTCATCGTGAGTACCCGCTTGTCGCTATTCAATACTACCTATAATGTCAATCAATCCATCGATGGGCAGGAAACCACCGCAAGCAATATGCGCTATGAGGCAAACCAAAATATAACCGATAAGGTAATATATATGGTGCAATTCCCCCTTCCAATGGCAATCTCTGGCTTGAAATTCCAATATGCCAATACCTATGGCTTCTTTAATAACGCCAGGATCGTTTTGCAAGGCAGCAATGATGGGAACAATTGGATTGATTTAAATACCGAAACCACCTATATCAGTAACCCAAATCCTGATCAGGATGAATTTGTCATTACCCAAAACCAGGGAAAATACACCTACTATCGTCTCCGTGGTATATCTGGATTGACAAGTAATCAGGGGTATGGAGAACTGATAGTCCTTACAGATGAGTCCTATAAAGGCTCCGAATATCCACGAGAGAATTGCACAGAGGATGCCGATGGTGATACTATTTTAAATCACCTTGACCTAAATAGTGATGGAGATACCTGTAGTGATAGTTACGAGGGTGGAGCGATTTCTTCGGAGACGGCCAATCACCAGTTTAGTGGAGCTGATAGCAATGGAGATGGGCTAGTGGATGCCGTGGATGCTAATAGCGATGGCGTTCCTGATTATAAAAGCACCTATAAACTATATGCTCTTAGCAGTTCCATCAACCTCTGCTCCGATGAGGACAATGACGGGGTTCCGGATATTATAGATATCGATGATGATAATGATGGGATATTGGATGCCACAGAAAGCCCTGAATGCTTCTATACTCCTATAGAGGTGAGATTCAATGCGGCCTCCAGCTCCCTGACCAATTATAATACTAATGCTGCTTACTCCTTCGATGAGCTCTATGATGGCGTGGAAAATAATATCGCTAGCTATGGAGTCCTGAACACCGATATCACAGGACAGGCAGTATATGAGCTAGAATTGATATTCCCTGTGGAACTAAGTTCCATTGATATAATTTTCCAATACAGCGTTTTCAGAAGCACAGCGGTGTTTAAGTGGCAGGGCTATTATGGTTCCGAATGGGTGGATGTGACTGGGGAGCTTAGTGAGCCGGAGACCACCAATAAGACCTATACTTATACCTTCAATCAGACAGGTGCCATCTATACAAAATACCGAATTTTAGGAGTCTCTGGAGCGACTTACTATAATAGGGTTTATGAGATTGTCCCTAATGTAGTTAATTTTAATGCTTCCAGATATCCCAAGGATGAATGCCTTGTAGCCTCGGATAATGATGGAATACCAAACCACCATGACCTCAATAGCGATGATGATTCTTGTAGCGATAGCTACGAAGCGGGAGCCATCTCCTCAGAAGTGTCTAATCATCAGTTTACAGGCACTGATAGCAATAACGATGGCTTGGTAGATGCTGTAGATGCTGATAATGACGGTTTTCCAGATTATACTCTCCTGCCTTACGCCTATGATGCCACGATAGATGCCTGTATAGATACGGATAATGATGGGGTAGGAGATCTGATCGATATCGATGATGATAATGATGGTATATTGGATACCGATGAGGGGCTGATCTGCCCAGGTAATTCGATCGACTGTGGGTACATTACCGCCAACTATAAGGCTGTAAACTGGACTTCTTATAATACCTCTTCAAAAACGGCTCAGGGCTCAGTAACCTTGGCCTCAGGTGAGGTGGTGACCGTAACCTATGAGGGCGATGTCCGAAGTCTTCCAAGCTCCACTAGACCCCTGGAGCTTTCGGGTGAGTACTGCCCGACTGCCGCAGCAAGTGGATCCACCAATATGATTCAGACTTACAGCGGGGTGGGTGTGGTGCATAGGTTTACATTTTCTAAACCAGTGGTAAGCCCTGTATTCCAAGTATGGTCTCTAGGGGCTGGAAGTAACCTGGATCCCTCCTCTGCCAGCGCTGTGACCTATACCTTTACTGCCAGCGTGTCAATAACAAAATCCAATGGATACCTCGCTAATGTAAATGATTATACCATAGTGGGGGCCACAGGTGATGGTTCCTTATTGTTTTCTGGTACCCAGAGGGTCATCGAATTTACCTCCAATAAATCAGAAAACTGGTCAGGACTTACCCTTGCGATAGGAAGCGTGGCGGATGCCGATGGCAAATGCGCCGATAGAGATACCGATGGAGATGGTATTCCGGACCATTTGGACCCTAATAGTGATGGAGATACTTGTAGTGATAGTTATGAAGCCGGTGCCATTACCACGGAGATAGCAAACCACCAATTTACAGGGCCAGATAGCAATAGGGATGGCTTGGTGGATGCCGTGGATGCCAATAATGACGGTATTCCTGATTATTCCTCAACTTATAATGACTTTGCGCTGAATACCGATCTTGAATTATGTAACGATTTTGATGGAGATGGTGTGCCGGATATGCAGGATGTGGATGATGATAATGATGGGATACTGGACCGCTCCGAAGGATTTGTCTGCGAGGAACTCACCTGCGAGACTCTGCCGGATTATGAAGCAGTCACCTGGCTGTCCTTTGATCAAAATACTAATACTGCTTTCGGTGCTGTAGTCATCAACGGAAGCACTATTGATGTGACTTATACAGGGGATGTAAGAGGCCTGACCGATGCAGGTGTACTGACCAATAAGAGCCAGTATTGCATGACTTCCTCAGAGACCAATGCCAGCACTATGTTTACCTCTTACAGTGGTGTGGACGTGCTGCATACCTTTACTTTTTCCCAGCCGATCATGAACCCTGTATTCCAGATCTACTCTATGGGTAGCGGCAATACTGTTGACCCATCAAATAACGGCTCATTGGAATTTGACTTCCAGGACGGCGCCAGCCTTAGTGTGCTTACTTCCAATAATTACCTTTCTGTGATTAACGATACTAAGCTTATCGGTGGGGAAGGACACGGAGCGGTATTGATCAATGCCTCAGGGACGCAGATTTCTTATATTTCTAATAAATATGAAAACTCCTCCCGTATAACGCTATTACTTCCCAAATCAATCACAAGCTTTTTTACCGCCTGCGAAGGTAGGGATACTGATGAGGATGGGGTGATGGATCACTTCGATCTGGACAGTGATGGTGATGGATGTAGCGATAGTTTTGAGGCTGGAGCCATAAGTACCGAGACCGCAGACCATACCTTTGGCACTACTATCACCGATACCAATGGAGATGGATTACATGAGGGGGATGGTATAGATGCGAATAGCGATGGATTGCCGGATTATACTTATTCGTTTGATGCCTATGATGCTGAACGTGTAAAATGCCTCGATTCAGATGAAGATGGTATAGCTGATCTGATTGATTTGGATGACGACAATGACGGCATTCTCGATATTGTGGAAAGCCCGGGATGTTTCTTTACAGAGCTGGAGGCAAAGGTGATCACGGGTATTGAGTCTGATTTAAGACCCAATGCAAATAGCCAGTTGCCACAGGTTGCCATTGATGGGGTAGATACTGGCGGCAGGTATGCGGCCCTAAGCCCCAATCAAAATGCCGTCGGCCGCAGCATTTATGAGATCAGACCTACCACTGCCATTGCCATTAGCTCCCTTGACTTCTCCATGGATGCATGGGGTTTTACCTCCGGCAATGCCAATACCGTCAAGCTACAGGGATATAATGGTTCCCAGTGGATAGATTTAAGTACGGCTTCCAATAGGACCACTACTAATGCCATTGAGAGTTTTGCCAATACCTTGCAGCCTGGAATTCCTTTTGAGAAATACCGAATTACCGGCGAGGCGGGGATCGTTTATTATGCCGCTGTGCGGGAAATATATATAATAATTGAAGACTATCAGCCTGCTTTGTTTCCTAAACCTACCTGTAATAATGATGTGGATGGGGATGGTCTTCCCAATCACCTTGATCTGGACACAGATGGTGATGGCTGCCCGGATGCCACAGAAGGGGCAGGATCATTCTTCCCCGCCGACCTGATTGCCTCCTCAATGGATGGTGGGAATGCCGCAGGAAATAGTTATGCTGAGCCTATAAATACCAATTTGGGTTTACAGGTGAATTTAGACCCTAATAGTCCAAGCACTGGAGTCCCTATCATAGCCACCACAGGCCAAGGATTGGGCAGCAGTCAGACCCAATCTGCCGATGGAGATGGCGATGGACTCGGCGATCAGTGCGACTGTGCTGATGATGCCGCCTTGGATACTGATGGGGATGGTGTGCCTGATTATCTTGATGTAGATGATGACAATGATGGCATTTCAGACGTACTGGAAAATCAATTATGTGAAGCAATTACCTTTGCCACTCCTTCTATTGGTGCAGGAGGAAGAGGGACATTCACTAGCGGCAGTATCAGCGCAGATTATGAAATCACAGGAAATAATCTCCAAGGCTATACCGACCTGAGGTATTCTGCCGATCTCAATGGACTGACGGTTACAAATTTCACCAATACTAATCAATATCCGGATGCCTTTGGGCATACCCTGACACTTTCTAATGTGACGCCGGGCTATATCCCCGTCATCACCATCAGACAGCACGGTGATCCTACTTCTGCCGCCAATAATGAAGGCAGTGAATGGGCTTTTTCTTGGGCGAATGGTGGTTATGCAAGCATCAACGACCCCGCCATATCCGATTTTTGCGACTTCAGGTATGCTGCTGACTGCCCTTCCAACTCCGTCAGTACCGGCGCAGTTCCGGCAGGTTTTGATGGGGCGGAAGGAGCAATCGAAGGCTATGGAGCCCACTTGTATTCTGGACAACCATTTACCTTATTCGCTGTTTATAATAATCGCTCTCAATGGAGTATTGAATTGCCTTATGGCAAAGCAAGTGTTAGCGTGGATTATACAGCCCTCTCCGGTACCAATAGAAATGTACGCCTTCCCGTGGAAGGAAATGGTACTCAGTCTTCGGGAGAAACAGGTAGCGAATTTGTCGCCTACGAGGTGCACTTCCTCCTGGATGCCAATGAGGACGGACTGCCAGATTGCTATGATATTGATAATGATGGCATCCCAAATAGTCAGGATCTAGACAGTGATAATGATGGCATCTCGGATGCGATAGAAGCCGATGGTAACCTTGCCAATGGCTGCGCTTTTGAATTTGGCGATACCATTGACCCACTTACGGGTTGCGAAACGGGCGAATCATTTGGAGGCCTTATTATTCCTCAAAATACTGATCTTGCTTCAGGTACTAGACCTGACAATTACCCTGACTTCCTTGACCTGGACAGTGATGGCGATACCTGCCCCGATGGATTGGAAGCAGGATACGATATGACTCAGGTCAATACCGCAGATTATACTACCATCGGGGCAGGTGATATCAGTCCTGATGGGACTATCTCAGCAATAGGCTGCGAAGCTCCCGCTCTCACCGACTGGATAGATGAATCCATCAATGATGCATGCTGCGAAATAGATGAAGTCACACTCACTGCTGCCGCCAGCTCCCCATCGACCTGCTTACCAGCTAATGACGGCCAGATTACCCTTTCCAGCGGAGGCTTATTTCCCAATACCTCCTATTCGATTAGCTATACCTTCGAAGGATCAGTGACTCCTGACCGAATCATCAGCACTGAAGCGGATGGTACACTGATCATCAGTGGACTAGCTTCAGGAGAGTACATAGATATTACCATCACTTCCACCGCCTATCCCGAAATCTGTAGCAAGGTGCTGCCAAATTCTGTGGAGGTGCCAGAATATATTTCAGGTATGGAGGTGACACTTACAGATCTTAATGATGTGAGCTGTTTTGATGGCAACAACGGATCCATCACCCTACTTGCGGAAGGAGGCAGCGGAAATTATACCTTCGCCTGGACTACTGTGGATGGTGGGGGACTCCAGACTGGAAGCCCTAGCCAGAGCCAACTGTATGATGGTACCTATTCGGTGCTGGTGACCGAAGTGGAAACCCAATGTCAGCAGTTGATAGAAAATATTACCATTGGCCAGCCTGCCGCTCCAGTGACGGCTACTTATACTGTGGGCGAACTCCTATGTGGAGGTGCCAGCACAGGCTCCATTGATCTGAGCCCTACTGGAGGCACCGCACCATATAACTATTTATGGACTACTCAGGATGGTACCATTCCTGCCGGACAAGAGACCGTGGAAGACCCCTCAGGATTAAATGCGGGCACCTATTACCTCACCCTTAGCGATGCCAATGGCTGCTTGAGTATAAACCCACTTTCGATTACGCTATCAGAGCCTGAAGTGATCACTGCGGAGGAGCTATTAGCACAGCACCAAAATACCACCTGCTCGGCACCAAATTCTGGAGCATTTACTCTTCAGACTTCAGGTGGAGCAGGCAGCGGATACCGCTTTAGCATAGATAATTTTGCCTCTGAAAACTCAACTGGACAATTTACCGGACTTGCCGCAGGGACATATTCCGTAGAGATTATTGATCCAAATGGCTGCTCCATGGCCTCGCCTCTGGTGGTTCAGGTGGATTTCTATTGTCTGGAAGCTATTAAGACCATGTCCCTTGTCGATCTTGATAATAGTAATTCTGCTACCAAAGGGGATGTCGTAAACTATTCTATAAGTCTACAGAATACAGGAAGCCAGAATATCTCGGGAATCTCCCTGAATGATACCTTTACCAATTCCCAAGGAACTTCTCTAAGCCTAGATGCAGGGCCTAGCTTCGTGTCTTCTTCTGCTGGAAGTGCTGTGGGGACGCTTCAAGCGGGCGAAATTGCTACTTATTCAGCTTCTTATACCCTCCTTCAGAAAGACATAGATACAGGAGGACTGATCAATTCGCTCCTTGCCTCCGGAATAGGGCAGGATGGGAAAACCCCAATTTCGGACCTTTCGGATGATGGCGATGATTCAGATGGGAACACTAGCGATGATGCCACCGAACTGTTGGTGCCTGAAACCTCCTCGATGGAACTGCTAAAAACCGCCGTGGTCTCAGATCCTGATAATAATGGTGAAATATCTAAAAACGATGTGATTACCTATACCTTCACCCTTACCAATACGGGAAACGTGAGCATCGCAGGAATCACTCTTACAGATGCCCTGACGGATGCTGAGGGAAATCCACTGAGCCTAAGTTCTCCGATCTCCTTTGTGAATAGCTCTGTGGAAGATGGAGATGGCAGTTCCCTGATCCCGGGTGAAGTGGTGACCTATAGGGGCACTTTTACCCTTTCTCAGGCGGCTATTGATGCCGGCGGAGTGGCAAATACCGCCACTGTAACTGGTGACACCAATAGCGGAAATCCTGTGCAGGATGTCTCCGATGATGGAGACAATTCCAATGGAGATGATAATCCGACCATTACGGGAGTGCTGCGAGCTGGAGCAGTGACCTTGATCAAAACTCATAGCCAGGTAGCGGACTTGGATGCTTCTACTAATATCAGTGAAGGAGATAGAATTACTTATACCTTCAGGGTGGAGAATACGGGGAATATTACCCTGTCTGGACTGACACTATCGGATCCATTCTTCCCTGTGGGTACGGACCTTTCCTTGCTGGAAGATGAGCTGGTTCCTGGCCAGGTGACGAATATTTCTGTCGATTATTATATTACTCAAGACGATATTGACTCGGGCGAAATCCAAAATTCCGCCACCATCTCAGGCACTGCCTCCGACGGTAACCTGGTGACGGATGTCTCTGATGATGGCGATCCTGGCGATGGCAATGGCGATGGTGATCCGGGTAATGATCCGACCGTAATGAACCTGCAAACAGACGCGCAGCTTACCTTCATCAAAATAGCTACTTTCAATGATGAGAATGGTGATGGCTTAGCACAGGATGGCGAAACGATTACCTATGCCTTTACGGTGACGAATACCGGTCAGGTATCGATCAACGATCTTGCCGTGGAGGATCCTGCTTTAGAACTGAGCGGGATAGCGCTGAGCCCAGCCAACTTGCTTCCCGGAGAAGTAGGGACCATTGCAGATCAGGTGTACACCATCCGGCAAGCTGATATTGACCTGGGTAATAATACCAATACGGCGACGGTCAATGGAAGTCGAGCCGATGACAGTACCCCTGTGACAGATGTCTCTGATGATGGGAATCCGACAAATGGAAAAGATAATCCTAGTCAAACTGATTATGCTCAGTCTCCATCCATCAGCCTCCTCAAGGAAGCGGTGATGGATAGTGGGGCAGATAATACCGACAATGCTGGGGATCAGATTACCTATACCTTTACAGTGACCAACACCGGTAATGTGACAGTGGATAATCTACTGCTTGATGATCCTAGAATTGGGCTTACCGACCAGGGCTTCTTTGAGGACCTGGCAGGAACTATCCCGCTTCTCAGTCTGGTGCCGGAGCAGTCAGCCTACTTTGTGATCGATTATAGCCTCAGTCAAGAGGATATCAATACTGGCAAAATCACTAATTCTGCCATCGCCTTCGGAGTCGGTCCTAAAGGCGGAGAAATCAATGCTACCTCCAAAAATGGTAGCGGTACTGGGCCAACTGTGGTGAATTTCACCCCCGAGCCCTCGCTAAACCTGGTAAAAACGGCCAACTTTATTGATGTCAATACCAATAATAGAGATGATGCAGGGGACCAAATAGAATTTACCTTCATCGTGACCAATTCTGGAAATGTAACCATAGACCTGATATCCATCGATGATGAGGAAATCAATGAGCTGAACCTAGGGATCAGTCCTTCCACACTTCAGCCAGGCCAACAAGGGCAGGCTATCGTGACCTATGACATTAGTCAGGCTGATATTGATGCGGGGAATGTCACTAATACGGCTGTGGTAACCGGGAAGTCGCCGAACGGGGCAAATATCACAGATGTATCCGATGACGGTACCACTGCTGGCAATGGAAATGAGCCTACTGTCAGCCTATTCACCCAAGTGCCAGGATTAGAGGCCACCAAAACTCAGGCCATCGCCGATAATAATAACTTGGCGAATAATGGTGGATTTGGCGATGGAATCATCGGTGGATTAGGAGATGAGATAGTGTATGCTATTCAATTGGTCAATACAGGAAATGTCACCCTCACCGGAGTGAGCCTCACAGATGCCTTTACCGATGCCCTGGGCAATGCGCTGGAATTTGATGCTGGGCCTACTTTCAATGCCCTTAACTCTGATAACGAGCCGGGAATATTACTTCCTGGGGAGCAAGCCACATATTTTGCCAAGTATTATATTACCCAATCTGTAGTGGATGCAGGCGGCCTATCCAATAGGGCTACGGCTGCTGCAAATACCCCTGAAGGGACGATCGAGGATGTCTCTGATGATGGAGATGATACGGATGGCAATACCACTGATGATGCCACGGAGATGGAAATCGCCGAAGCGGCTAGCCTGGTATCCATTAAGACACTTAGGTTATTGGATATGGATAAAAATGGATCCCCATCTGCTGGTGATAGTCTGAAATATACGATCACCGCCTCCAATACTGGAAATGTATCCTTGAGAAATATCCAGTTGGCAGATGTGCTTACCAATGGAAATGGGGAGCCACTCAGTCTTACCAAAGGTCCTGAATTCCTCACCGCAGACCGGGGAAGCCAGGAAGGAACCTTGCTTGTTTACGAAAAGGCAACGTATACTGCTGTTTATCTGATAAGTCAGGACGATGTGGATGCTGGAGGTGTGAGCAATACCGTGACGGTAAGTGCCGAGACGATCCAGGGTACTTCTCTGAGTGATATCTCCGATGATGGAGATACCAGCGCCGGAGATACGGGTAATGATCCTACAGTCCTCAATATCCCCAAAGAAGCCTCTATGGCCTTGACCAAAACAGTCACAGTAATCGTGGACTTAGATGCCAGTGGCGATCACAGTGCTGGCGATCAGATTACCTTCTTGTTTAGCCTCGAAAATACCGGGAATGTCAGCTTGGATAATCTGAGCTTAACGGATGACTTCCTACCTGCGGGAACAGACCTGAGCCTGGCGCCAACAGTGATTTTGCCAGGGCAAATTGCAGAAGCTTCGGTAGTATATACTTTGACCCAGGAGGACATCGATAATGGTCAGATCGTCAACTCCGCCAATGCTGAGGCCAGTGATCCTGATGGGCTGATGGTTACGGATATTTCCGATGATGGAGATGCAAGTGATAGCCCTCTAGACCCCGACTCGGACGGTACCAATGATCCTACCTTCTTTGACCTGGCTACCGAAGGCTTTATAAAACTCGATAAAATAGCCACCTTCAATGAGGAAAATAAAAATGGGATTCCTGAGGTTAATGAAACCATTACCTACGCATTTAGTGTAAGGAACACCGGGAATATTTCGGTGGAAAATGTCACTTTTGACGATCCAGATCTGGGGCTGGTAGCAGTGCCGATTAGCCCTGCAAATCTCGGGCCTGGCCAGACGGGAACCGGCGCTCTGGTGATATATACCTTGACTCAGGCGGATATTGACCTTGGCTATGCCGAAAATACAGCTATCGCCACTGCCAACCCAGCGGATGGATCTACATCCATATCGGATATCTCCGATGATGGCAATGTGGGAAATGGAAGTAATAACCCGACCATTACCAACCTGGACCATGCTCCTTCCCTCAGCCTAATGAAAACCGCTACTTTGGTGGATGCAAATGCCGATGGAAGAGCCAGCTTCGGGGATCATATTGTGTATGATTTCCTAATAACCAATACCGGGAATGTGACCCTTAATACTATTAGAGTTACGGATGAGAAAATCGGTATCAACAGTCCCGGTACAGCCCTATCTCCTGCCAGCATATTGCCCCAGGAAACGGCGCAGCTTCAGGTGAGCTACCCACTCAGCCAAGCGGATATTGATGCGGGAGAATTTGCTAATACCGCCTTTGCCGAAGGCACAGATCCAAAAGGAGAAACGGTGGATGCTGTCTCTAATAACCCTAATGGAACAGGTCCTACGGTGGTGGAACTCCCCAAAGAGGCTTCCTTAGACCTGATCAAGGTCGCTGAAATAAAGGACACCAATGGCTCAGGGATGGATGATGTGGGAGATAATATCGTCTATACCTTTACCGTAACCAATACCGGGAATGTGACACTGAGCATTCTCAAACTGGCCGATGAAACTCTGGGAATAACTAACCTGGGCTTTAGCCCATCTACCTTGCTGCCAAATCAATCCGCAACGGTAAAATCCTCCTACCTCATCAGCCAGGAGGATCTCGATCGCGGACAAGTGAGCAATTCGGCCATCGTTAGCGGTACGGATCCTGATGGAGATCTGGTCACCGACCCTTCTGATGATGGTGAGGGTAATGGCCCTACGATAACACCATTTACTGCTATACCAGGGATTGAAATGATCAAGGTACAGTCGGTAGAAGATTCTAATAATGATGGCTTCAGCGGCGGATTGGATGACCTTATTACCTACACCTTTAGTATTCATAATACCGGTAATCAGACCTTGACAGGGCTGGTCCTTACGGATACATTTACCGATGCCTTGGGTAATCCTCTGAACCTGGATGCCGGGCCAAACTTCGTGGAAGCAGACCTAGGAAGTGCTGAGGGAACTCTGCAGGCAGGCGAAACAGCAAGCTATAGTGCGGTGTACAGCCTAAGCCAATCGGATGTGGATCTCGGAAGACTGAGCAATCAGGCTAGCGTGACGGCTGTATCTCCTGACGGTAGCGCTGTGACCGATAGCTCTGATGATGGCGATGAAAATAATGGAAATGACAATCCTACCATTTGGTTGATAGACGAAATGCCCGCTATGGAAGCGGTCAAAACAGCTTCTCTAGCGGATACCGATGACAGTGGTACTGATACTGCAGGCGATCTGGTGACCTTCATTATCACTGTGACCAATACAGGAAATGTCACCATTAATGCGATTAGCGTAGTGGATCAGCTTAGTGATATGCAGGGGAATCCATTGACCTTGAGCTCCGGGCCGGATTTTGTGAAGGCGAGCAAAAATAGCCCGGAACAAACCCTCTTGCCAGGAGAGACGGCCACTTATAGGGCGACTTATATTATGGAACAATCGGCACTTAATCTTGGGGGTCTTTCTAATACCGCCACTATCACTGGCATGACTCCACGAGGCACCAGCCTCACTTCGGAAACGGATGATGGAAATAAGCTCAATGGAAATGTTAATCCTACTTTACTGGAAACAGCTTTCGCGCCAGCGCTAAACCTAATAAAAACCGAGGAGGTAATCGATAATAATGCAAATGATGTAAATGACGCCGGGGATCTGATAAGCTATACCTTCCGACTGGAAAATACCGGAAATGTGACCGTAGATAACCTCAGCATCACCGATGCCAAGCTAGCTCCGATCACGCTATTGGTGGCGAGTCTGGATCCGGGAGAGTTTACGCTGGCGCAATATGAATATACCATTAGCCAGGATGATATAAATAATGGCAGGGTGATAAATAGGGCTAGAGCCGATGGCATCGATCCGGAAGGAACGGAAGTATTTGATATTTCCGATGATGGAAATGCGGCGGACACTGATTTTGATGGCAATCCGGATAATGACCCGACCATCACTTATCTGCCATCAGAGGCCAAGCTGAAGTTTGATAAAATTGCCACCCTGAACGATGACGGCGATGGAATACCAGAAGCAGGGGAGACGATTACTTATCAGTTTACAGTCACCAATACTGGATTTGTCACTATAAATAACCTTACCATTGATGACCCGGCTCTGGGCTTGGTGGCCGTTCCTGTGACTCTTTCCTCCCTTGATCCAGGTGATATTGGGAGCATCGCAGATCAGGATTATATCCTTACGCAAGCAGATATTGACGCAGGCTCGGTAAGCAATACCGCCACCGTAAGTGGGGTGGATGCCGTGAATGGGGAGCCTGTATCGGATATCTCCGATAATGGTGATCCATCAGACGGACCAGATAATCCTACCTTGACCAGATTGACTAAAAACCCGGCTCTTGCCATGACAAAAGTAGGTGTTTACGCAGACGATAATGGGGATGGAAGATATAGTGCAGGGGATATCATCCGCTATACCATCACGATTACCAATACCGGAAACGTAACAGTAGATGAGCTGACTTTGCAAGATGATTACCTGCCGGCTGCGGCAGATTTGACCTTGTCCCGCAGCACTATTGGCCCTGGCGAAGAAGCCATAGCTCAGGTGGATTATACCCTTACTCAGCTGGATATGGATGCAGGACAGGTGATTAATATTGCTCAGGCAAAAGGACTCGACCCTAAAGACATAGAGGTAAGTCAGGAGGCCGAAAGCATCGTGAATATCACGCAGGAGCCTTTACTGGAATTAATCAAAACCTCGGAGGTAATCGACAGAAACGCAAATGGACGGCATGATGTGGGCGATTTAATCACCTATACCTTCACCGTGACCAATAGTGGAAATGTCTCTGTGAGGAAATTGGTAATAGACGATGCGGGCTTACCTGTGAGTAATTTGGCATTGATGCCGCAGACTTTGCTGCCAGGAATGGTGGCCATTGCAAGCTACGATTACCCTATCAGTCAGCTAGATCTAAATGATGGAAGAGCCACGAATAGTGCCACGGTCTCAGGCCTTGATCCAAAGGATCAAACTATCATGGATACCTCAGATAATGGGGCGGGAGATGGCGATGATGCGACGATTACCATCTTGACTTCTGCACCAGCATTAGAAGCTGAAAAAACTCAGTCCATCGCCGACACCAATGGCGATGGGATCTTAGGGTCTGTAGGAGATGTCATCACCTATACCATTCGAGTGGAAAATACCGGAAATGTCACCATAAGGAATTTGGACTTGGATGACTCTTTGGTAGGTGTCGACGGTAGACCTTTAGCCCTGAGCACCAATCCGGCTTTCAATGCCGCTGCTTCTGACAATCCAGAAGGAATGATAGATCCTGGGAAAGTGGCCGTTTACACAGCTACCTATATCGTGTCTCAGGAGGGAATAGATGCCAGTGGTGTTAGTAATAGCGTGGAGGTATCTGGTATGACTCCAGATGATACCCTCATCATAGATATATCTGACAATGGAGACGATACAGATGGAAATACTACAGACGATAGAACAGACTATTGGATCACCGAAATGCCAGCGCTGGAGGCCGTTAAAGTATTGAGGCTTGAGGACCTCGATGCCTCAGGCTCCATCACCGAAGGGGATGAAATCTTCTATACCATATCAGTGACCAATACGGGGAATGTCACAATTAACTCCCTGACCATCGTTGATTCCTTTACCAATGCGCAAGGAGATCCATTGACCTTTATTGTTCCTCTGGCATTTGTCAGCAGTACGATGAATAGCCCTGAGGGGACTATCCTGCCGATGGAAACCGCCATATATGAGGTAAACTATACTCTTAGTCAAAATGACATAGACCTAGGCGGGTTGATAAACAGTGCTGAAGTCAATGTATCCAGCCCTCAAGGAACCCCAATATCGGATGTGTCAGATGATGGTGATGATACCGATGGAAACCTGATCAATGACCCCACCGTGTTGACTGTAATCGAAGCTCCAAGCATGGAAGCCGAAAAGACCTTGGCTATAGAGGATGTGGATGGAGATGGTACCAGCTCTGCTGGGGATATTATTACCTATACCATCACTGTCACTAATACTGGCTCAGTAACCCTGACCAATATCTCCATGACGGATCAATTTGCAGATGCTAGAGGCAATGCACTAAGCCTAAGTTCTGGGCCAACGTATCAACCGCAGCAGGATGGAAGTGTGGAAGGCATACTGGAAGTTGGCGCCTCTGCCAGCTATATAGGTCTCTACACCCTTACTCAGGCAGATATCGATGCCGGTGGCGTCTCCAACGGGGTCTTGGTGGAAGGCCAGACTAAGCAAGGGACGACCATCAATGAGCTGTCCGATGATGGAGATGATACAGATGGCAATACCATCAATGACAGAACAGAACTTTGGATTCCTGAACAAGTATCTTTTGAAGCGGTCAAGGCTTCGCCAGGAATCAATCAAATGGATGGCAATACCTCTGTGGATGCAGGAGACCAAGTCGTATATCCTGTCAGGATCACCAATACCGGAAATGTTACCCTGCGAAATATCAGCCTCACCGATTCTCTGAGGGATAATAATGGGCTACTTATCCAGCCTATGCCGGTACCAATATTTCTATCAAGTGATTCAGGAAGCTCAGAAGGTAGTCTGCTGCCAGGAGAGACGGCGAGCTATACCGTGAGCTATACGCTGACACAGTCAGATATGGATGCTGGTGGAATAAGCAATACCCTGACCGCCCAGGCACTTAGTCCAAACAATACCCCTGTGGAAGATGTCTCCGACAATGGGGATGACAGCGATGGCAATACGGAGGATGATGTGACCGTGCTGGATATTTCTGAGATGCCAAGTATTGCTTTGGTCAAAACTGGCACCTTCTCAGATACCAATGCAGATGGCTGCTCCGATGTGGGCGAAACCATTGGCTTTATCTTTACCCTCACCAATACCGGAAACGTCACGCTCTCGGATATGAGCATTAGCGATCCTTTTATCACAGAAAGACCAATCGTATATATCCAGGGAGATACTGATGGGGATGGATTATTGGATATTTCTGAGGCCTGGACTTATGGAGTGAACTATGCCATTACTCAGCAGGATATTGACCTTGGTATCGTGAGTAATCAGGCTTCTGTCACTGCAAACTCCCCTCAAGGCAGCCCAGTGACAGATCTCTCAGGACTCAGTCCGGAGGACGATGTGGCCACCTTGATTAGCCTTTGCCAGCAAGGAGGAATCGCACTGGTAAAAACTGCCGCTTCCAATGATGAGAATGCGGATGGCTGTGATCAGGCGGAGGAGTCTCTCAGCTTCTTCTTTACCTTGACCAATACGGGCAACGTGAGCCTGTCCACCGTGGAAATCACTGATCCATTATTAGCGCCAAACTCAGTGAGCCTGATCAGCGGCGATGAGGATTTGGACGGAGAACTGGATGTGACCGAAACGTGGAACTTTATAGGAATGCATATTCTGACCCAGGAGGATATTGATGGAGGTGACTTCGTCAATCAAGCTACAGGGACCGCCCTGGATGTCAATAATGTGATGGTCAGCGACCTCTCCGGAACAGCTCCGGACAATGATGAGGCTACGGTCTATGAGCTATGTAACGAAGGGAATATGGCCTTGACCAAGAAAGCAAGCCTCAATGACCTCAATGAAAATGGGCTAGCGGATGCTGGTGAGGTCATTGACTATACCTTTACCGTGAGCAATACTGGAAATATCAGTCTAAGTGATATTAGCATAAATGATCCTATGGTGACCGTGCTGGGAGGCCCTATCGCCAGCCTCGCACCGGGAGCAGAAGACACTAGCACCTTCACAGCGACTTATACCGTCTCTGAGCTGGATATCCTCAATGGAGGAGTGAGTAATTCAGCGCTGGTAACAGGCACAGAACCTTCGGGAAATGAAGTTTCTGACCGATCAGACGATCCGGATAATTTGGAGGACAATGATGAAGACGGCGATGGAGATGGAGAAGATTTTACCAATACGGAAACCTCCCCTGTAGATGGAAATATAGACCTGTCCAAGAAGGCTAACTTGCTAGATACCAATGGTAATGGTCTTGCTGATCTTAACGAAGTTATAGAATATACCTTCACGGTAAGAAACACGGGGAATGTCACCCTCACTTCAATTACGGTAGTTGACCTCAAAGTCGATGTTTCGGGTGGACCGATCCTTAGTCTTGCCCCTGGCGAAATAGATAATACCACATTTGCAGCGACCTATATCGTCCAGGAGACTGATATCCTTGAGGGTAATGCGAGCAATAGCGCCACCGCCACCGCTACAGACCCTCTGGGCAATGTGATAGTGGATATCTCCGATGATCCTGATAATCCTACTAATGTGGATGGAGATGGTGATGGAGATGGCGAGGATATTACGGAGAGCCGTACTGCGGAGATAATTGGTAATATGGCTTTATCCAAAGCCGCTACGCTAAATGATACCAATGGTGATGGATTGGCCAATGTGGGTGAAACCATCGATTATGCCTTCTCTGTAACCAATACCGGAAACGTGAGTCTGATGGGGGTAGCCATTGAGGACCCTAAAGTTATCGTAAATGGTGAACAGCTGGAGTCCTTAGCTCCTGGAGAAACCAACTCTAGTACTTTCACCGCTACTTACACCGTGACGGAAGAGGATATTTTGGCGGGATCAGTGAGCAATAGTGCTCTAGCCTCAGGCCTAGATCCAGTGGGTCAAATCATTACTGATGTCTCCGATGATCCAAATAACCCTGCCAATATCGATGAAGATGGTGATGGGGATGGTGAAGATATTACCATGGTTGCTACCCCAGAGGTCATCAGCAATATGGCGGTTTCAAAATCTGCCGTTCTTGATGATATAAATCAAAATGGACTGGCCGATGCCGGTGAAATTATTGATTATAAATTCACCGTATTGAATAATGGAAATGTCACCTTAAGCGAAATCACCATTGATGATCCTAAGGTGATCATGCGTGGAGGCCCGATCTCTAGCCTCCTGCCTGGAATAATGGATGAAATAACTTTTAGTGCTTCCTACACAGTCACTGAAGCAGATATTCTCAATGGAGAGGTCAGCAACAGTGCGACCGCCTCAGCCCTGGATCCTACAGGTCAGGTGATTACGGATGTCTCCGATGATCCTTCCAATCCTGATGATATTGATACCGATGGGGATGGGGATGGTGAAGATATTACCCTATTCCCGACTAGCACTGCCCTTGGCAATATGGATCTGACCAAGTCCTCTCATCTTAAGGACCTTAATAATAATGGGTTGGCGGATGCTGGAGAGATTATAGAATATAGCTTCTCCGTATTGAATAATGGCAATATTACCTTGCATTCGATAACCGTAGAAGATGAAAAAGTGTCCATGATGGGTGGGGAGATTGAAAGTCTTCAGCCTGGAGAATCGGACAATACTACCTTCACCGCAAGCTATACCGTGACGGAGCAGGATATTCTAAATGGTGGAATTCTAAATTCAGCCCTGGCTAAAGGAATAGACCCAAGGGACAGTCTAGTGACAGATATTTCGGATGACCCTGCCAGCTCGGAAAGTGTAGACCTGGATGGTGATGGTGATGAGGAAGATATCACCCTCACACATACCTCACCAATTGCAGGAAACATGGACCTAAGTAAATCAGGAACTCTGGTGGATGCCAATGGAAATGGAACTGCTGATCTTGGTGAAACCATAAACTATACCTTCACCATTCGCAATAATGGTAATGTCACGCTGAGCAATATATCGCTCTCCGATGAGAAGGTCCTAGTTAGCGGTGGCCCAATAGCTCTCTTGGCTCCTGGAGAATCAGACCTGACTACATTTATGGCGAGCTATACCGTGACAGAAGCAGATATACTGGCAGAGGTGGTGCTAAACTCCGCCATGGCCATCGCCACGGATCCTCAGGGAGCTGCTGTCGAGGATCGCTCAGATGATCCTAATATATCAGAAAACATCGACCCAGATGGGGATGGGGATGGGGAAGATGTCACCGAAACGCTACTTCCTGCTCCAGCAGTATTAGGAAGTATCTCCACCACTATGACCGGATCATGGATAGATAATGATGGAGATGGCTTTGCCGAGGTGGGAGAAACCATCCAATACACTTTCACAATTACCAATACGGGCAATGTGACCATCAATAATATTACTATCGACTCACCGGATATCGTGATGCTGGGTGGGCCTATTCCGAGCCTTGCTCCGGGAGCCACTGACCAGAATACCTTTACTGGATATTATATCCTTACCCAGGCAGATATCCAAAACGGAATAGTCGTCCATAGCGCTTTAGCAATAGGGGAAAATCCACGAGGTACACAGGTTACCGATATTTCTGATGATCCTCAAAATCCACTTGATCAGGATATAAATGGTGATGGTGATCCAGATGATCCTACAGAGGTGGTGCTCATCGTTAGAAATGTGAATCTTATTATTTCTAAATCTTCTGAAGGAGCGGAAATCTACGAAGGGGCTGTGTTTAACTATCAAGTTTCCCTACTCAATGATTCGGATACCGAAGCCACGGAAGTGCAGATCACAGATGTCTTGCCAGATAATCTGCAATATATTAGCTCCGAGGTGACTGCTGGCGGACTCAGCCTGGAACCTCAGGTAGACGGTCAAAAGCTGCTGTGGACTATTCCTGTGATGGGTGCAAAATCGGGCTTCACAATTACTCTGACAGTCAAAGCCATTGGCGCTGGACAGGTAGTCAATACCGCCACAGTCATAAGCAGTGCTGAAGATGCGGATCGTACAGACAATGAATCCACGGATGTGAATACGATTCTCGAATTCCGAATTCCAAATGTAATTACTCCTAATGGAGATGGAGACAATGACCAGTTCGAAATCCTTGGGCTAAGCAAATTTGATCACAGTGAAATCGTCATCTTTAATAGATATGGAGATCATGTGTATCAGTCTGATAATTATCAAAACGACTGGGAGGCTTATGGCTTAGATGCAGGTACGTATTACTATATTTTGGAAACCATCGATAGGGATGGGCTCAGTCATGAATTTAAAGGGTGGATCCAGGTGATCAAAGAATGATATTGAATATAAATTATTTAATTTCAAAATAAACTATGGCTTGTAGGCCCAAAATGTTGATATTGCGAAAGACTGGCCCTGTGTGTAGGCTGCCGCTTACTCAAAATAGCCATTAGCAGCCCTTAGGCCTGCTGATACGTCTGGATATGTGTATGACCATTCACTGAATGTATAGAACTGTTAAAATAACGGGTCTAAGAAGATATCGCTGGGTTACAAACCCACATCACAACGAATGCAGAACTCAAGATGGTTTTGATTATGAAGAAAACTGTAAGAATACTTTTAATGGGAGCCTTGCTTTTTGCCGGCTTTCCTGCTCTGACTAACGCGCAGAATGCGCTTTTACGTTACGCAGATAAACAGTACGGTCTGTACAATTACGAGGAGTCAGCGGATGGCTATGTAAAGGCCTACCATAAGAAGGAGCGCTACCGCTCCGCCAAAGGAGCAGCCGAAAGCTATGAGCGTATGGGCAATTATACTTCCGCCTATGACTGGTGGGAGAAGACCGTGGGCTATGAGCAGGCAGTGACCTCTGACTATGTGCACCTGGCAGGCAGTGCCAACCGGATAGGCAAGCTGGAGGAAGTGCTAATGGGCCTGGATACGCTTTCTGAGCGTGAGGGCCTGGATAAGTTTAGC
>NZ_KB890741.1 GCF_000373245.1 Echinicola pacifica DSM 19836 | reverse complement strand
TACGCCAGGAATTCAAGCTTAGCTCATAAGCCTTTCGCACGCATTAAGCCCTAGTAACTAATCACTTTATACAGTAAAAGCCATCGACACTAAAATCAGGATCCTTAAAACAGAAGTACCAATACATTGTTCGCCCTCCCCTACTTGACTAATATAGACGGTTAGCAATTCTCCTTCTTGCCCAGTCAATAGTATTATATATATATAGTAACGCCCTTGCCTCTCATTCGCCCAAAAAATCATACGTCAGGAGTTCAAGCTTAGCTCATAAGTGTTACTCATGGATTGAACCCTATTATAACTAATCACTATATATATATGGTAAAAACCATCGACACTAAAATCAGGATCCTTATAACAGAAGTGCCAATAGATTGTTCGCCTTCCCCAACCTGACTACTCTATCCGATTATCCATTATCCTTCTTGCCAAATCATTAGTATTATATATATAGTATCGCCCTTGCCTCTCATTCGCCCAAATAATCATACGCCAGGAATCCTAGGTTAATTATTAACTCCAGCTATTGAAATCCAACACCCACAGCCTTGAATCGCTATATAAATGATAAGCTGATTCCCAATTAAAGGGAGGAAATAACAAAAGATCATAACGTGACTCCTATTATGCCTCAGCTATTAAAGACTAACCCTTTTGGTTTTACAACTATCTCTTTTCATTATGCTCGTTTACACTATAATAAGTATAAAGGCATTGCTGAGTAAAAGGACATGGAGTAGATCATTAGGACCAACGATGGCCAGGAGCCCATCCACAAAGAGGAAAATATATGCCGCTTTGCTTTCAAAAATGGAGGCTATTGAGCTTACTTAAGAATTATTAAGATAAAAAGCACTTACAATCACCCAAGATTTTATAATTTAGCTCCCTGAAATTAAATCAGCAAATAGTTCTTCATGAAAAGATTAATTCCATTTATAGTAGCTTTTGTATTGCCAATGACACTTTTGGCTCAGGAAAATAAAACCACGCAATCACTAAAAGGACGTCCGAATATTAAGGGCGATTTATTTTTTGATTTTGGCTTCAATATGTTGAATCATAGATCGGATGATTTAGGAACAGAGTTCTTCCCCTCCAAAACTGCCAATATATATTTCCAAAGACCTATTAACCTAGGCAACCGCAGTGGCTGGACATTAAACCCCGGCATTGGTTTTGGAATGGATAAGCTAGCCTTTAAGCATAATCATATGCTAATCAATGATCCCGACAAAGGATCCAACTCTAGCCAATTGGTCGAAATTGAGGATGTGTATGGAGAAAATATCCTCGTCACCAAAAACACGACGGCATTGAATTATATAGATATTCCACTTGAACTACGATACCATTTTAATAAAAGTGATTATCAGCAAGGTTTTAGAATGGCACTTGGTGGCAAGGTAGGTATGCTTTATAATGCGCACACCAAAATCGAGTTCACTGATTCGAATGGATTAGAGCAGAAAATAAAAACAGCTCAGGATTATGGAATTAATAAATTCCGCTACGGCGTATATTCCAGAATAGGATTTGCAGGTTTTAACCTTTGGGCTTATTATGGCTTAAACAAGGTGTTTAAAGAAGGCCAAGGTCCTTTTGACACGGAGGCCCAGCAGTTCAACTTTGGAATGTCAGTTGCCTTATTCTAAATAACAGGTACTATTTAAAAAATCAAAAGCCCGAGACTAAGTCCCGGGCTTTTGATTTATATAGCCATTAGCTATATAAAGTCCTTCAATAGAAAAACGACAGGTGCGTCATCATTTAAAATTGGGCCGCCTCTTCTCCAAAAATGCAGACAGCCCTTCTTTAAAATCAGGATGTCTCCCTGCCTTTTCCTGGCAGTTTGCTTCCATCTCTAATACCTCCTCTAATTTCATTTCCCCTGCTCTATTCAGCATATTCTTTATCAGACCGATAGAATGAGAAGACGTCCCCTTGTAAATATCCAGGTAAAACTGCAGTGCTTGATCCATTTCTCCTTCCTCTACCACCTTATTGACAAGCCCTAGGGCCAAGGCTTCCTCACCATACACTTTCCTCCCCGTGGTCGCTAACTCAAATGCCATCGCCCTTCCCACTTTTTTGGTCAGGAAATAATTAGCTCCAGCGTCCATCACCAGGCCGATCTGGGCAAACAATTGTGCAATGTACGCCTCCTTGGACATCAGCAATATATCGCAGGCCAAAGCCAATGAAGCTCCGGCACCTACGGCTAACCCCTCTATCTTCCCTATCACGGGTTTTTTGAGAGTTCGGATACGCATGATCAAGGGGTTATAATATTCGGTAATTATATTTCTAAAAGGGATAGCATCAATATCAGTTCCCACAGATTTCAAATCTTGCCCACTACAAAAGACCTTGCCATGACCTGTAAGCACCACACATTTTATAGGCTCTTTGCGTTCTGCCTTCCCAAATGCATCCAGCAACTCCTCCAGCATCAATGGTGTGATGGCATTATAAACTTCTGGCCGGTTAAGCTGAATTTCTGCCCAATGAGAGTGGTCGGTGTACAGGATGGTTTTATAGGTCATTTTTGATCAGGTTAATAGGTAATAATAAAAGGCGATAAAGCATACGCTAAAACCGAGACAAAACCCTGCCAGGATTTCTCCAGGCCGGTGAGCTTGCAGATATAATCTGGCTGAAGCTACCAAGCCACAGGTCATGATCGTCCCCAGTAGAGGGTACAATAATGAGCTCCCTGGGTACTTCCAGCTCAAAATGATAATTATAGCCAATACACCAGATAAACCGGTCATATGTGCACTTACCTTCCAGAAGAAGGTCACTATAGTCAATAAGATAACGGTACCTGTCATTGTAATCAAGCTGAACACCGTCAGATCATCGAAATTTAACTTCGCGTAAAAGAAATAGGTAATAATCACGTAAAAAAGGCTTACCATTCCAAAAGGAAGGTATCTGTCCTTCTTGACTGCCATATGGATACTAGGAATGGAACCCATATATTGTAAGCCCATTACGCTAAGCATAGGGATAAATAGCGTGGTCACAGACACCATCAGCCATAACGAGCCCTTCATTTGATATGGAATATTCGTAGCCTCTGGCACAGCATAGAGCAGTACGCCAAAGACCAATGTGGGCATCATCAATGGTTGAAACAAAACCGAAAGAAAGAGGGCAATTTTTCGATACACTACAGTTCTTTTCTTAGTCTTGCAACAGGAATTTGTAATTGTTCTCGATATTTAGCCACAGTCCTTCTGGCAATATTATATCCTTTGTCATTTAATAGCTTCACCAATTTATCATCTGAAAGTGGCTTACGTTTCTCTTCTTCATCCACCAACCGCTGTAAGACGCTCTTCACTTCCCTATTACTAACATCCTCGCCTCCATCGGTGGAAATCCCCTCAGAGAAGAAATACTTCAAAGGAAACACGCCAAATTCAGTTTGAATAGCCTTACTATTGGCCACCCTAGAAACTGTGGAGATGTCCATATCTATCTTTTCAGCGATGTCTTTTAGGATCATCGGACGAAGCTTGGTCTCATCACCTTCCACAAAGAACTCTGATTGATAGTCCAAAATGGCATGCATGGTGCGCAATAAGGTCTGCTGACGTTGCTTGATCGCATCGATGAACCATTTTGCAGCATCTAACTTTTGCTTAACAAAACTTACCGTATCCTTCAGCTTCTTATCTTTCTTGTCACTTTTATCATAAGCCTCAAACATCTCGGAGTAAGATCTGCTCACTCGCAGCTCTGGTGCATTCCTGGAATTAAGGCTGATCTCCATTTTTCCATTGACATTATTTAGGATGAAGTCAGGGATAATGTATTGAGTCCTCATCAGGCCATCTGATCCACCTCCTGGTTTAGGATTCAATCGCGTAATCATATGGATTACCTCCTTAAGATCATCTTCATTCAGGCTGCATTTCTTAAGAATTTTGTCATAATGCTTTTTGGTAAACTCATCAAAGCAATCTCCAATGACCTTTAATGCCTTTTGAACAATCGGATCTTCCTGGTGTTCTTTACGCTCCAACTGGATAATTAAGCATTCCTGAAGACTTCTGGCGGCAATTCCCGCAGGGTCAAAATTCTGAATTTTCCTTAACACCTCTTCTACCTCATCCAGATCTGTTTCGACATTTTGGCTGAAGGCCAGGTCATTTATTATCGCTTCCAGGTCTCTACGTATGTACCCGTCACTTTCAATACTCCCAATCAATTGACGACCGATTAGTTTTTGGTGATCGCTTACTCTCAAAAAACTCAATTGGCTCAGAAGCTGCTCGTGTAAAGAGGTGCCTGAGGACAAGGGCATTTCGCGATCTTCATCATCTGGGGAATAGTTACCATCTCCCTGCATCTTATATCCGCCATAATCATCGGAGAGATAATCGTCCAGGTTTAGGTCTTTATCTTCTTTTCTTTCTTCTTCGTAAGAATCCGCGAGCACCTCCTCCTGAGGATCGTCACCCTCATCCTTCCCTTCTTCCAATGCCGGATTCACCTCCAGTTCTTCCTCTACTCTAGCCTCTAGCTCAGCGGTAGGGACCTGCAACAGCTTTATGAATTGAATCTGCTGAGGGCTCAACTTCTGGGAAAGTACCTGATTTAAATTTAACTTCTGCATATAGTGCGCTCTAGAATCTTTCGGTTTAATAGATAAAAATTAAGCATAATACTTTAAGGAGCTATCTGGCTCCTAGGTTGCGTATTCAAATTTAGGAAATTACCGCAAAATTTTGATAAAAACGTGATTATATCGTTTTTTTGCATTCCGTTTTTAAAACAATCGTTAGCTTTAATCCACGGAATTAAGGCAATAGCTCGATAACAAACAAATTCTTATGGCATTCAACAAACGAACGAAGATAAAGTTTTTGCTGGACAGCAATAAAATAGGAGACAGTGTAACTGTAATGGGATGGGTAAGGACCAAAAGAAGCAATAAAAGCGTCTCTTTTATCGCCCTAAATGATGGCTCAGTCATCGACAATCTCCAGCTGGTGGCAGCCCCGGATGTCGTGGGAGAAGATACTCTAAAAAAGATCTCCACAGGAGCCTGCATCAAAGCATCTGGTGACCTAGTCGCATCACAAGGTGCGGGGCAGGCTACTGAACTAATGGTGACCAGCCTGGAAGTCCTTGGGGAAGCAGATCCTGAAAAATACCCCCTTCAGCCCAAGCGTCACTCCTTGGAATTCCTGAGAGAGATCGCTCACCTGAGAATGCGTACCAATACCTTTGGGGCCGTATTCAGAGTCCGCCATGCCTTGGCTTTCGCTGTCCATCAGTATTTCAATAATAAAGGATTCTTCTATATCCATACCCCGATCATCACCGCCTCAGATGCGGAAGGTGCCGGAGAAACGTTTAAGGTGACCACCCTTGATCTAAAAAACCCTCCACTTACTGAGGAAGGGCATATAAACTTCAAGGAGGATTTTTTCGAAAGAGAAACAAATCTCACCGTATCCGGCCAGTTAGAAGGAGAATTAGCTGCAATGGCCTTGTCGGAAATATATACTTTCGGACCAACCTTCAGAGCTGAAAACTCAAATACCACGCGTCATTTGGCGGAATTTTGGATGATTGAGCCTGAAATGGCCTTCTTCGATGCCGAGGACAATCAGGATTTGGCAGAAGATTTCCTGAAATCCATCATTTCCTATGCCATGGAGCATTGCAAAGAAGACCTGGAATTCTTAGATAAAAGAGCAGAAGAGGAAAACAACAAGAAACCTACCAATGAACGTAGTGAATTAGGCCTATTAGAGCGGTTGAAATTTGTGGTGGAACATGATTTCGAACGATTGACTTATACTGAGGCAATAGAAATCCTGAGGAACTCTAAGCCAAACAAGAAGAAAAAATTCAATTACCTCATAGAAGATTGGGGCGCTGATCTACAGTCTGAGCATGAGCGATTCCTAGTAGAAAAGCATTTCAAAAAGCCTGTAATCCTTACCGACTATCCTAAAGACATTAAGGCTTTCTATATGAAGCAAAATGAGGATGGAAAGACGGTTGCTGCTATGGACATATTATTCCCCGGTATTGGTGAAATCGTGGGTGGCTCACAACGTGAAGAAAGCCTTCAGAAATTAACCAGCCGAATGGAGGAGATGGATATCAGCCCTGAAGAACTTCATTGGTACTTAGATACCCGAAGATTCGGCTCTACCCCACACGCAGGTTTTGGACTGGGCTTTGAAAGAATGGTGCAGTTCGTTACTGGCATGGGTAATATCAGAGATGTAATCGCATTCCCTAGAACTCCCGGAAACGCAGAATTCTAAAAGCATCTATCTTATAAATACAAAAGCACCTTTTAGTTTAATACTAAAAAGTGCTTTTGTATTATACTCCTGGCAGATCTAAGAATCTTTTTCAGCAGACGATAAAATGAGTATAATCCGATAGCTCTAGAATAAATATTAAGGAGGCGAAAGGCCTATTACTCCTTCTATTCAATACCTAACCTAAGATAACTCAGCGGTATCGACTTAATAATATCCGTGGCAATGGTTCCTCTCTTTTTATCCGCGGAGGCAATCTCTCCTGATAGTCCATGATGAAATACAGCGCACAGGGCTGCATTCTCAAAAGAATAGCCTTGGCCTAAGAACGAAGTAATCATACCTGTAAGAATATCACCGGATCCTCCTGTAGCCATATGCTTATTACCAGTGGAATTAAAAAACTGACGTCCATCAGGAAAGGTAATACACGTATGAGCTCCTTTCAATACAATGATAACCTTATGCTTTTTAGAAAAGTCAGAAGCTTTTTGCAATCTATCTTTATGATTTTTACAGTGCCCAGCGAGTCGCTCAAACTCCAACAGATGGGGCGTCAATATACTTCGATCCGCAAGCAAACTAAGTTGCTCGGGATGTTTCGCCAGGATATTTAGACCATCTGCATCCACTACTATTGGGCCTTTATATTTGGTCAGGAATCCTCTCAAAAATTCAGCAGTAGTGTCATGGGTCCCCATTCCAGGCCCTACGCCCACAGCGTCAAACCGATCAAAATTATAACCCAAATAATCTGCATCGATACAGTCAGAATCCTTCTTGGCCCATACTTGCGCTTCAGGAAGTGAGACCTGCATAATATCCACTCCACAGCCCGGCACCATACAACAGGCCAATCCACTGCCCGTTCTTAAAGCAGCCTCAGAGCTCATCCGAATAGCACCCATAGACCCAAAACTGCCACCTACTAACATTACTTTTCCAAAGTCACCCTTATGAGAAAACCGACTAAAATTCTTATGCCTTAAGGCAATATCTTTTTTCTGTACATAGAACTTACCTTCGGAAAACTGGCTCAGGTAAAATTGATTGATTCCTATATCTACTACTTTCAATTGTCCTACATAATTAGCATGCTCCGGGAAGAGCAATGAAAATTTTGGAGACTGAAAACTCAATGTGATATCAGCTATAAACGCATCGCCTGCCAAGCAGTCATCAGATGGAAGTCCAGTGGGTATATCTATGGAGATTTTGGTGAGGCCAGATAGGGAATTGAGCTTATTAACTAAATTCTTATAATCTCCTTCAAGAGGTCGATTAATTCCTACACCAAGTAACGCATCCACCACAATATTCAAATCGTACTCCATATGCGCAATGTCCTCATGGCTCATTGACAATGCAGGGAGCTTATCGGGAAGCAATTCTCTATTTAGTTTGCAATCAGGAGAAGGCTCATTATTCTCTCCCACCAAAAAAACAATTACATCATAGCCCTTACGCCACAGCATACGAGCTATGGCCAGCCCATCTCCTCCGTTATTTCCATGACCACAGAAGATCCCCACCTTGTCATTTCTTTGGTAGTGTCTTTCAAACCAATTACAAAATGCCAAAGCTGCATTCTCCATAAGTTTATGGGAAGAGATTCCTTTGTCAAGGACAAAGCCTTCATCTACTTTTTTGACAGAAATTCCAGAGATGATTTCAAGCATTTCAATTAATTTAAGCCTTAACTAATTTATGATTAGGAAAGGTCACTTTATAAAGAAAGACCATTCCAATTACGAAAAACCCAGCCAAGATGAGGGAACTTTCCCTCATGCTTCCTGTCAATTCTTCGATAAACCCATATGAAAATGTACCTACTACTATCGCTAATTTTTCTGTGACATCATAGAAACTAAAATAGGAGGCGGTATCCTCCGTCTCTCCTGGAATCAGTTTAGAATAGGATGAACGAGAAGTTGCCTGTATCCCGCCCATTACTAATCCCACTACAAAAGCCAACACATAAAACTCATATTCAGAGTGTACGAAGTAAGCAGCAATGCAAATTCCAATCCAAATAAACACCATAATGCATAAGGACAACTTATTTCCATAGTTTTTGGACAACCATCCAAAGAAATAACTGCCACCTATTCCGACCAATTGAATTATTAATATAGTGATAATCAATTTATCGCCCGAGAGTTTGAGTTCTTTATCCCCAAAGGATGCAGCCATATACATGACCGTTTGCACTCCCATGCTATAGAATAGGAAAGAGAGCAAAAACTGCTTAAGATCACCGCGCTGCCGCACCTCTCTAAACACATTAGAAATCTCCTTATAACCCGATAGGAGCAATGAAGTGCTGATTTTTTTTGTACCAGGCTTTTCTGGAAGGTACTTAAAAGGAATCAGAGAAAACCCTATCCACCAAAGCCCGGTTATGAGAAAGGACATTCTGGCCGCTTCTCCCCCATCTTTCAAAAAGAAAAGCTCAGGCATCTGAATCATGACTAAGTTTAAGACTAGCAGTATTACACTTCCAAGGTAACCCAATGAGAAGCCTTTTGCACTTAATACATCATATTCATCAAAAGTACTAATTTCTGGTAAGAAGGCATTGTAGAATACGATGCTACCAGCGTAGCCTACACTGGCAAATACGCTACAGAAAATGCCATATTCGAGATTCTCACCTGTAAAGAAGTAAAGTCCAATACAGGAGGATGCGCCTATCACGGCGAATATTTTCATAAAGGCCAGTTTCTTCCCTCCTGAGTCAGCCATACCGGACAATAAGGGAGAGATGAGAGCAATAAGGAGAAACGAAAAAGAGATAGACCAGGAATACAGAACAGTATTTACGATTTCAAAGCCGAAAAATGTTACGATATCATTATCCTCCCCCTGAGAGGTTACACTATTGAAATAAACTGGAAAAATAGTGGATGTAATGACGAGGCTATAAACGGAGTTTGCCCAATCATACATAGCCCATGCAAACTGGACTTTCTTTTTTGGCGGTTTCATATTGATCAGCAATTGTAATAAACCAAAAAAGCTACCTTATAGACATAAGGTAGCTTTAAATTCATCTAATAGTTAGACTATTATTTGTTTTTACCCACAGAAGCATAAAGGATTTTCCTAGCATCTGCTTCCCTAAGTTCGAACTGAATATCGGCGATAGGGCCCATTTTCACTTCTCTATCTGCTTTCAGGGAAATGGTAATTTGATCTCTTTCTGCCTCAGACAGCTTATCTTTTTCCTGGTTTACCCAAAGTAGAATATCGTTGGTAGTGATAAGGGCATCGTTGGCCTGTATTCTAGGCTCGGTACCATACACACCTGTATTCTTAGGCTTACCGATAAAAAGGTAAGATATAAGCGACTTTTTTTCCAATTTTTGAAGCTGACTAGCTTCAGGCAATTTCTGCGACACCAATAATTCTTGCTCTCTCAATACGGTGGTCACCATAAAGAAAAAGAGAAGCATAAAGATAATATCGGGCAATGCAGAAGTAGGAATATTCTCCTCTGTCTTTGTTTTTTTCTTAAACTTTGCCATAATTACTCTCCTCCTGATTTATCTGGTTCTGCAATAGATATCGCCATTGGGATATTTTCTTTGCCTCTTTCAAGTAGTTCTTTTTCTGCTGCTGATCTATTGGACAAGGTCCTGTATTCATCAGCATTAAGGCCTACACGCTCTGCATAAATTTCAAAATATGCTTTCTTCACCAAATCAAGTACCTCCAGGTATAGCTCATAGCTGGTACCACGGTTGGTCTTGATTGAAACTACGGCTTCATTAGGATGATCAGAAGACTCAGGATCTCTTCCAGCTTGAGCCTTCAATGAAGGCGGCAAGCTATTATAAAGATCAATATTCGCCTGATCTGGCGACCCAAAATTAAGAACAAAAGCCTTAATTTCTTCATCCAGCCCTTCGGTATTATCTCTGAAATCATCCTCCACCAATAACTGATCATTTGAGTTAATCAGAATCTTGAAGATATTCCTTTCATTTTTTTGAATATCCGGTGGCGGCACATTAGGATCCTGCTTTGGAGGCAGGATATTGGTAATACCTTTGTCAGAAGCAATTGTCGTGGTTACAAGAAAGAAGATAAGCAGCAAGAAGGCGATGTCCGCCATGGATCCTGCATTTACCTCCTGACTCATTCGGTTTTTCTTTCTTGCCATTGCTAAATTACTTTATGAGTTTATTTACTTCAGTTACTGCTATACCTACTAAAGCGAGGCCAGACAGAATATATGTGGTGAACAAAATGCCACCCACTGCTTTCGAAGCGCTTGGAGTAAGGTTAAAAGGTGCTACGGCGTACTTTGGAAGTACTTCATCGCTTGCAATTGAATAAGCGATAAAGAACAACGCTGCTACACCAATAAGACCCGCACCCATCTTAAGCAAACTCTGAGGGTTATCGAATGACTTGATTAAGGGCATTAAAACTGCTGCTAGTGCACCCAATCCAATCAGCAGATACCCTACATATAACATTATATCGTAAGAATCCATATGATTAAGTTCTTTGGTTGGTTGTAAAATTATTCGTTCTGTAAAGTGCTTGCACTAACTATTACTTAGTCAGCTTGTGCTTCACTAGGATATCAACCAAAGAGATGGAAGCATCCTCCATGTCATTAACCAAAGAATCAATTTTAGACACACAATAGTTGTAGAACAACTGAAGGATAATCGCAACGATCAAACCAGCTACTGTAGTCAAAAGGGCGATTTTGATACCACCGGCCACTAGGGAAGGAGAGATATCACCAGCTGCTTCGATGGAATCGAAGGCACCAATCATACCAATTACTGTACCCATGAAACCAAGCATAGGAGCCAATGAGATGAATAGGGAGATCCATACCAGACCTTTTTCCAAACGACCCATCTCAACAGAACCATAAGCAATGATGGATTTCTCGACCATCTCAATGCCTTCTGAATATCTCATCAAGCCTTGGGTAAAGATTGAAGCTACTGGACCTTTAGTGCTCTTAGTCACATCCTTAGCAGCTTCGATGCCACCTTGATCCAATGCATCTTCCACTTTAGCTAAAAGCTTCTTAGTGTTGGTCGTTGCTAGGTTAAGAGTGATAATTCTTTCCAATGCAACTGCAAGACCGATAATTAAACAAATCAATACAGGGGTCATGTAGGTAGGATCACCTTCGATGAACTTGTCTTTGATTACCTGGTGGAAAGGTTTCTCTTCAACAACAATGTCATCTTCGACTACTACTGGTGCTGGAGCAGGAGCTGCTGCTTCCTCTACCATTTCTGTACTGTCTCCTGCAGAAGCTTCTTCTGAGGCGTCTTGTGCTTTTGTGATAACCGGAGAAATAAGCATTCCGGTAAGCATGAACAAAGCGATTAACTTTTTCATAATTTAGTTTTTAATAGACTTTAAATAAAGGTTAAACGGTTTCTAACTTTAGTATTGAGCTTTTAAAGATATAATTTTTTCAATTCAAAAGACAAGGGAAGTAGCGATATTTTTTTTCAACTTTATCGGTATCCACTCGTTTTTGGATTGATGGCACAATGTAACTATCTTTTTATGAACTAAAAAAGCTTTATTTCATAAGATATTATTTATTCGCAAATTTATCTATCAATTCCCCCCTCAAAACCCTCCTTTCCTTCACTTTCCGTAATAATTCCTCCCAAAAACAACCTATATAAAAATATAGAGATTTTCATTGCCTTCCCCTTTTTCTCCAAAAAGTATCCTTCTCCTCAAAATCCCAGCCTTCTCCTTTTCGACAATCCTTTCTTCCACCTGTAAATTTTGACCAATATTATGGTGAATCTCCCAGCCCCCACTCCAGTCTCTGTACCCTCACTTTCGGCAGAGGCTACATTGCCCTCAGCCTCTACCCTTCCTTTGTTCAATACCTATAAGGTGTCAATCCTCACCTTATATATAGGCTTCATCTTTTGCTCCTTATTCACCCTTATTCCAGCGCCAGCCTGATCCACCATAATAGTATACCATAAAGCGACAAGCCTGATCAGCGAAAATGGTAATTATCACTTGATCTATCTCCAAACCAAATTCTAATCACTACTCCTTATATTACTCTATGATTTGATGGTTTTCGGTGGTACAATCCAACCGGCATTCTGAGAATCCCTTGAGAATCTTCGGATAGCCCCATAGAAAATGGAGACCACAAAAGAATAATAATTCATATACCTCAGCATTTGCTACCTATAGTATAGTTGCAGAAGTCATCCCCCTCCTCTTTTCTTACCAAGGTCTCTTGATTCCATAATTCTAAAAGGTAGTTAGCTCTCACCAGTAGGATCATCGCAGCAAATTCATGGGGTCTAAAATTATTGAAGATCTATGCATGCTTCCATTGATGATGTTAAGGTAGGCACTGAAGAAGGTCCATTCTTTGTCTCAAGAATCCTGAAAAACGAAAAATTGACTATTGACGAACCTAATCAAACTCCCTATGCTAGGATGAAGAGTAGCTAGACCCATTCTTTATTGCTGCTCAAAGTGACGCCCTATTTCATTTTCAACACTTCTATAAATATCCATCATTGGCTTCACTATTATTCTGTTTCAGAACAGAAATCTTACCGAAATTATCCAAAGCAAGTTTTATAAAAATGTTTTTGTAAGAGTAGGCCATTCACTCGAGTAAGTCATACTAAATGACCTGATCGATTTTTTTTTTGTAATTTCACTTTACCCTAAATCATCTTCAAATTAATTAAAAAAGTGAAGTGGAATCAGGAATTAACATTCAAACTACTTTTCTCTCTATTCCCACGGAGAGTAAAGTGTGGCGACTGAAAAAGTTCTATATTCTGTGATTGTGCAAATTCTTCTAACTGAGAATATTCTATTGTAATGCTTTTGAAAATGTCAAGCTCAGTTATATGAATTATTTTCTCTACAAAAATTTGGTATAGGGATAAAGAGTAAAAATGCAATAAGTAAAGATTTGGCTTTTCCGAGGGTGTAAGATTACGCTTTCCTCTCAAAAAAAGGTTTAAGCAGGTCAGTTTCGGTGGTATTGAAAATTAGGAATGCAAACCAAAACACACCCTAAATCGCTACTGATTTCGCTATTCACTCAAAATAAAAAACCCTAACCATCAATATTTCAGATAGTTAGGGTTTTAATATGTAGAGAGGAAGGGATTCGAACCCTCGATACCCTCACGAGTATACACGCTTTCCAAGCGTGCGCCTTCAGCCACTCGGCCACCTCTCTGTCTATTGATTTCGTTTAATCAAGGGCACAAAATACGAGAATAAAAACAGCATCTGCAAGCAAATCAAGGCTTAATTACCCCTAAACTTTTAGATTTTTATCGAGGCTTAGCCCCATAACCCTTTATCCTATTGTATATCAATATTTTATAGACAATAGGACTTGGAATCAAAACTGAAAAATATTTATTACTTGGGTTTTAGGTGCTGGTCAGGGACATTTCACCAGCCAATGGGCTTACTAGTTTTTTGCGAATTTCGTTTTCATCTGCCTCATTCGCCAGCAAAAACATCATTTTACATATCGCAGCTTCTGAGGTGATATCGCCGCCGCTAAGCACCCCAAGGCGCTTCAGCTCCTTGCTGGTTTCATACCGACCTTGGATCACGCGCCCGCCATTGCATTGGGACACATTCAATATGATGATCCCCTTCTCCACCGCACGCTGGATGCATTTTATAAACCATGGCTCCGTAGGACTGTTTCCTGAGCCGTAAGTTTCCATGACCACTCCACGCAGCCCCTTAGTATTGAAGCAACTGTCCATCATCTCTGAAGTGATTCCTGGAAATAGTTTCAGGATCATCACATTCTTATCCAGCTTATTTAGGTATTTGAGTTGGACCCCTTCCTTATAGGGCTTTATGGCGGCATAATTATAGTCAATTACAATGCCCGCTTCCGCAAGAGGCGGGTAGTTTTCGGATTCAAAAGCATCAAAATGGACACTTTGCATTTTCTTAGCCCTATTGCCTCGCAATAAAAGGTGATTAAAGAAAATACACACTTCTGGCACTATGGGCCTTCCATTGGCCTTGGAAATCGCTATTTCTAAGGAAGTCATCAAATTCTCCCTGGCATCTGACCTCATCGCACTAATGGGAAGTTGAGCGCCTGTAAATACCACTGGCTTGGTAAGACCCTTTAGCATAAAGCTTAACATGGATGCCGAATACGCCATGGTATCGGTACCGTGAAGTACAACGAAGCCATCATAAGTATCATAATTTTCATAGATAATATAGGCCATATCCACCCAGTGCTGCATATTTACATTGGAGCTATCGATGGGTTCGGGAAAAGAAATCACCGTAACAGCGATATTCAAATTCCCAAGGTTAGGGATCTTTTCAAGAATCTGCCCAAAGTTAAAAGGCACCAAAGCACCTGAATCATCATAGGCCATCCCCAGGGTTCCCCCAGTATAGACGATCAATACAGATGATTTTATTTCACTTTTGGCCGCGGTATTTAATCGGACGATCTTATAATTCATTGCTCAGATCGGTTAAAGACATAATTAGCATTTCTATTTGTGACTTCAGCCACCGTTTGTAGCGTATTCTCGGTGAGATCTCCCACCCTTTGGGCAATTATAGGAATATACTCAGGGGAATTTCTCTTTCCTCGATAAGGAACCGGGGCAAGATAAGGCCCATCGGTTTCCAAAACTAAATGATCCAGTCCTATTTCTGGCAATACCGCATCTAATCCTCCATTTTTGAAGGTAGAAACCCCGCCAATCCCTAACAAGAACCCCATTTCTATGATCTTCTTTGCCTGCTCCACTGATCCTGAAAAGCAATGGAAAATCCCCGTCAACTCGGCAGTATTAAGCTGTTCAATAATTTCAATGGTCTCATCTATCGACTCCCGGCAATGCAGCACGATGGGTCTATTCTTCTGCTTTGCCCATTCCACTTGAATTTTTAAGGCCTCGGCCTGGTAGCCAAACAGCGACTTATCCCAATACAAATCGGTACCAATCTCCCCAATGGCGACGAAGTCCCGCTTCCCCAGCCAATCTTCCATCACATATAATTGTTTCTCAAAATCCTTCTTCACATCGCAGGGGTGAAGGCCCATCATAGGCACGCACACATCAGGGTACCGGTGTTCCGCCTCCATCATAGCGTCTATAGATTCAACGTCCACATTGGGCATGTATATTTTATTTACCCCAGCAAGCTTACACCTTTGGATCACCTCATCGCGATCTTGGTTATACTTTTGGGAATAAATATGAGCATGTGTATCAACAAATTGCATTAGTATCTCCTCTCTTTCCATTTGACTTTCGAAGGCCAAAAATAATACACTATTGTGGACCACGAAATTCCTATAAAATAAAGTTCGAAAATAAGTAAATCCTGTAATGGAATCCTAATATCTACTTTTTTACCCAATCCCCTTATAAATATCACCTGTAATATCAATTTCACTAGATAAAAACCCACTGAAATCCAGCCATACCAAATAAATAACAGCCCACAAAACACTGGAAAAAAAACCATCATCAGCAATAGCGCCTTCCAATACAAAGGCAAATCCATCGCTCCACTGCTCCAACGCTTCCTTTGGTCCAGCAACTCCGCCAATGTTTCCTGGCTTTTGGTCTCCACCCTGCTGTTCTTTTCAAACTGAATTGCCGGAAAAAACCCATGCTTTATCATCAAGCGCGCCATCTCAAAATCCTCGGTAAGCGAAAAAGGGCATGCGGGAAAACCTCCTACTTGAACATACGCTTTCCGAGAAATCATCATATTATTCCCTACTGCGGTCAGGCTCTTGCCGCGGTCTGCAAGGACCTTTACGATGCCCAATACCAACATCCAATCGACCGCCTGCATCCTTGACCACAGGCCCTCTCGCTTCACAGCGGTAAAACCCACCAGTAAGCCTTGCTCTTCATCGTAAGCACTTAGCATTGCCTTTATCCAGCCCGAGCCAGGGCGACAATCAGCATCTGTAAAGAAAAAATAATCCCCAGTCGCCTGCTCTGCCATTTGGGACAACACCCTTGCCTTTCCATTGAGGTGAGAGAATACCTCCTGCCCCACAGTCACCTCCACTCTCCCTGGATGGTCGCAAACCCAGCTTCGGATGATTTCGCCTGTGCGATCCGTACTATCGTCATCTGCCAATAGTATTTCCAACTTGTCCATAGGATAATCCAAGCTTTCCAGAGATTTCAGGCAAGCGGGCAAACTATATTCCTCATTCCTCGCAGGAATCAATACACTTATTTTGGGCCAGGATAGTGGCTTGGTAGTTTTCGAATGATTTTTAAAGCCAAGTTTTAAAAACAAAACCATCAAAAGGAATTGAAGCAAGGCCAGACCAGTCAAAAGCAAGATGAGCTGAGCCATCATAACAATGAGGTACGATATCCCTGAGCCAGGACAAAATCCAGGTAGCAAGGAAGAAGCTGCGGGATTTTCTTCATGGTTTTTTGTTGATCATGAAAGACTATAATAGACCCCTTCCGGGAGTATTGCTGAGTCTTCTTCAGGCAGCGGTCTGCGGAAAGTGCTGGGGAATAGTCACCAGAAAGCACATCCCACATAATTATGGAATAGTCCTCCCGGAGGATACGTCCCTGACTGGATTTTATTTGGCCATAAGGAGGCCTAAATAGCTTCACCTCTTCCCCTGTGGCGTATTGAATCTCTTGAGCACAGTTTACGATATCTTCGAAATAGAGCGTATCAGCCGTCCTTCGGCCATTGAGATGATGATAGGTGTGATTTCCGACTTGATGGCCACGCATCACCACTTCTCTGGCTAGAGCAGGGTGTTTACGGACATTGTCTCCTACCATAAAAAAATTAGCCTTCATGCCTCTTAGCTCCAGCTCATCCAGAATATAATCGGTGACGCCAGGCACAGGCCCATCATCAAAGGTTAGGTAAATCTCCTTTTCCTGTCTTGATTTATGCCAAATATAATGCGGAAAAAACCTTTGGATGAAGGAAGGTACATAATGGATCAGCATAGCCAGTGCTATTTGAAGCGAATACTCAATAAGGTGACATCATCTCGGCGTGGGATATTGCCAGCAAATTCATCAAGCTTGATAAAGAATTGCTCATGAAAAACCTCTGGATCCTCGCAAAGATGCTGATTGACATAGTCAAAGAAGCGGTCATCGCCATATTCCTCATCTTTCTCATTAAACACTTCTGTCAGCCCATCGGTAAACATATGGATGGTGAAGGTCGATAAGCCCGATCGGGAGCCCTGCTCCAGAAAGGGTAATTTCGGAAATGCCCCCAAAATGGTGGTGCCTGCATCCAGAAACTCACTTTTATTCTGATCCTCATAGCACAGTACCGGCGGATTATGCCCCGCATTGATATAATGAAGCATTCCTGTTTTTCTATTGAAATGCCCTAGGAAGAAGGTAATGAAGCGCTCTCCCTTTGTATTTTCAAAAAGGGTGGTATTCAGCTGCTCGGCGATCATCTTCAGATCTGAGGTGCTTCGCAGGAGTGTTCTCAAAGCTGCCTGAAAGTTCGACATTAGCAAGGCTGCCGGCATCCCTTTTCCAGAGACATCGGCAATACAGAAGAAATCTTCATCGGCTGACTTAGAGATAAAATCGTAATAATCACCTCCTACAGTGCTATGGGGAAAATAGGTCACCTTGGCACTAATCCGATCGGTATCAGGTAGATTGGAAGGAAACAGCATACGCTGCACATTACTTGCTATCTCCACTTCTTTCTTCAGTCTTTCCTGCTCCAGCTGACGTCTAGCGAAGCGCTTGTTCTCCAGTGCCACCACTAGTATATTGGTGAGTGCCTGGGTAAAATCCAAGTCGAGGTCCTTCTCGGCATCCTTGGTTTTCAACAGAAGAATCGCCAGCATTTTATCCTTATGATATACGGGCACATAGATATCCAGCTCGGTAAAGGAATATTCGGGAGGCATTACTAAATTCAATTTCCCAATTTCCCTATTATCATCTACATCGGTATAGGGAATGAGTTTGGGGATTTTTTGCTTTACTCCATGTTTTACCCTTTCTTCAAAACCTTCCTCCTGATTAGCAACATATAAAACCAAGGCCTTAATATTAAGGTGTATGAGGCAGGTAAATTTAAAGATATTGAGCAAGACAGACTCATCTTTATTCTCATTGATGGCCTGAGTGATTTCAAGAAGAGCCTTTAGCTCAAGTTCTTTTCTTTGATATTTTACCGTTTCTGTAATCAAAATCGAGAGATTTATTATAGGGTATTATGGGCAAGCAGCCCCTTTTTAGTTGCGAGGAAATAATATTCTTTCCCTGCCTCTGTGAGGTCTATATCCCCATGCAATTCCTGGTCAGGATTGATCAGGCATTTGATATATTCCATCTTTAGCAACTGCTGCAAGGTACTCAAAAGTAAACCATCTTCCCAGCCTAATTCGCCTTTTAAGTAATCATAAGACTGGACAAAATACAATTCATCCAGTAAGTCAAATTCGTCTTCACTCATAGTCTCAGGCTTGTTTCTTTGCTTGTATCACCGGCCGGCCTTTCCATGTGGGCTGGCTAAACCAGGTGCCTATACCCACCAAAAATACATAAAAAGGATGAATAAAACTGGCCAGGAGCACATCCATCATCTTCCAGCGAATCTGCCAATAGCGAAAAGGGAAGGTCAAAACATATATTTCTACCATCAGCTTACTTCCCCACCAGACAGCAAAAATCTTCCAACCCTCATTCCCTGACAGCAGCCATCCAAAGGAAGCGATATTCATCAGTCCAAAAACAAAGCTCAATAAAGCCGCGAGGGCATTGACTTTACTCCCAAAGCCTCTCCACTTCCCCGCCCATCGGATGCGCTGGCTCATAAGATCACCAAGGGAATCGGCGGCAGTGGTCCATACTAGAAGCCTTCTATCCAAGCTATACTTCACTGCCTGATTCCCAAAAAACTGCTGCACTTTCCTAAGTAAAAACGCATCATCTCCAGAGAGCAGATTTTCATTTCCCAAGTATCCCTTCAGGTGGTAAAATGCCTCCTTTCGGTAAGCCAAATTGGCCCCGCTACACATCTGCGGAGATTTCGTCTTAAAGAAAAAATTAGTTAATAATAATACACTGGACCATTCCACATACTGAAATCGCCGCAGCCAGCCTTCCCCCCGCTTAGTCAATACAGGCCCAGCGACAAGCTGAATTTTTTCATCATCAAATTCCGACAAAAATGCCTGAACCCAGTCCTCCGGCAGGCTGCAGTCAGCGTCTGTGGTCAGGATTATCGAAGAAGTCGCCAGCGTTACCCCCGTAGATAGCGCCGCTTTCTTGCCTTCCCCAGCGCTTTTAATCAAGGTAATATAACCCAACTTCCACTTGGCCACCTCTTCCTGAAGCCATTCATAGCCGCCGTCTTCGCTATGATCATCGATCATAATTACCTCTAGCGAGGAATAGGATAACTTCTGAATACTCGTAAGCAGCTGAGGGAGATGATGACGCTCATTTCTAAAGGGCACCAAAACGGTGGCAGCATACTTTACGCTGTGAATCTGGGGCATAGCCTTCCCTTTATTTTTCTTTGGCCAATATCTGGCTAAGAGAATTAAAAAAGACAGGTAAATGATACCTAGCCCACTAAAGAAAATCAATGGAATATTCATGTCCATGCAGGGAAAACCACTAAATTGCGCCAATGAGCAAAATAGCGAAAAAGGCGGTGAAAGAGCAAATCATTTTGGGAATTGATCCCGGAACCAATGTCATGGGCTATGGGCTGATTATTGTAAAAGGGAATAAATATGAAGTCATACAGTACGGTGTCATCCATCTCAAAAAATACGGAACCCATGAGCTGAAGCTCAAAAAGATCTTTGAGCGAATCACAGGAATCATCGATGAATTCCTTCCTGATAAGGTGGCCTTGGAAGCTCCTTTTTTTGGGCAAAATGTCCAATCGATGCTTAAGCTTGGCCGTGCCCAAGGCGTGGCTATGGCCGCTGCGCTCGCCAGAGATATCCCTATTGCTGAATATTCCCCAAAAAAAGTAAAACAGTCCGTCACAGGAAATGGCAACGCTTCCAAAGAACAGGTCGCTGAAATGCTGAAAACCCTTCTGAATATTGAGACTTTACCGAAACTGCTCGATGCGACAGATGCCCTAGCGGTGGCTCTCTGTCACCACTTTCATGATGGAAGGCTACAGACACGGGGACGCACCGCCGGCTGGAAAGCTTTCCTGGACGAGAACCCTGATCGCGTAAAATAAGATCTATCAAGCCTCCACTTCTACAATACCCTCTGCTCTCTCCTAAGTCAAATCCCCATTCTAGGCATGCAGCCCCTAAATACTGACCCTATAATGAGAGGCCAATCGCACAGAACCTTCGTTACTCGGCCCTATGCGATTGGTTAAGCTAAAAAAAGCACTTTTAATTCGTTTTCAGGAAATTCCTCAGGAAGCTCCACAGCTTTCCGCCAGGAGTCCCTTTGGTCAGCTTGCAAAGATTTACTTCTGATTAAAATGCACCCAGCCTTGTGCCTTCAGCTCCACAGCTGTTTCACTTTTAGTCACAAGGAATTTTCCGCTATCTTCTTTGGTGATATGTCCGATAAAATGAATGTCAGGATGCTTTTCGAGTTTGTCAAAATCCTTTTGATCAATGGTAAATAACAATTCATAATCCTCACCGCCGTTAAGCACACAGGTGATCGGATCCATATTGAACTCCACTGCGGTATCAAAGGTCTGCTTGTCTATCGGCAACTTATCTTCATAAATAGTCACACCCACCTTGGATTGCTTACAGATATGAAATAATTCCGAGGCTAAACCATCAGAAATATCCATCATGGAAGTGGGCACCACCTCCAGATCCCGCAGCTCATGGATGATATCCATCCGAGCATCAGGCTTCAGCTGTCGGCTAGTCACATAGGAATATTTATCCAACTCAGGCTGCATATTAGGATTGGCCATATAGACTTCTTTCTCTCTTTCGAGCACTTGAAGTCCAATTAATGCTGCGCCCAAATCCCCTGTAACACAGACGATATCATTCTCCTTTGCGCCAGATCGGTACACCTCCTTGCCCTTCTCCACCTCACCAATGGCAGTGACAGATATCACCAGGCCAGAACGGCTTGAGGTGGTATCTCCGCCAATTACATCAACATTATATTGCTCTGCGGCGGCATTGATCCCTGCATAGATAGCTTCCACCGCCTCCACAGAAAATCGGTTGCTAAGCGCAATACTCACCGTGATCTGTGTGGGGATAGCGTTCATGGCTGCCACATCTGAGATATTTACGGCTACCGCCTTGAAGCCTAGATGATGCAGTGGCGCATAGGACAGGTCAAAATGAACCCCTTCCAGGAGCAGGTCCGTCGTCACGACCTTTACCATATCTCCGGCATCGAGGACCGCAGCATCATCGCCGATGCCTTTTAGAGTTCCTTTCTGACGTATTTTGATTTGCTCATTGAGTCTTTCGATAAGTCCAAATTCACCAATTGCGCCTATTTCTGTTCTCTTTTCGCTCATATTTTTATTTTTTCTTATGCAAATTTTTAGTATTCCTCCCCGTACTCTAGCGCATCTGTAAAGGGCTCTCCAATAGAATAAGCCTGCTAAATGCCTAACGAAGAATTAAGATCACTTTATTCCTTTTCTGTCTCCAAGTCCTGGCAAAGTTCTACTAATACGCCATTGGTACTTCGAGGATGCAAAAATACAACTAATTTATCATCTGCCCCCTTTTTTGGGAGATCATTCAGCAGTTCAAAGCCCTCCTTTTTCAGGCGGTCCATTTCTGAATAAATATCATCCACGGCAATGGCGATATGGTGAAGGCCTTCATTTTTTTTCTCAAGGAATTTTGCAATAGGACTATCTGCGGAAAGGGCCTCTAATAACTCAATTTTGGTCTCGCCAAGCAGGAAGAAAGCCGTCTGAACTCCCTCTGCTCCCACTTGCTCTTCCTTATAGGAGTCCTTTCCCAGCAACCTCGAAAATAATTCTTTGGAGGTTTCCAGGTTTTTTACCGCTATTCCCAAATGCTCAATTTTTCTCATGGCTGAAATTTGTGTATTTTTGTGGTAGGAATTATTTCTAAGGTAAGTATGTTTCCAAAAATACGCTTACTAATGTCGATATTTTCCAAAGTCAGGAAATAAGCCTTGGCCAAATAATGGTCAGGGCACATAATCCTTAACAGAATATTGGCAAAGAAATTCCTTATTGTTAAATTTATCTCAGCAGAAAAACGCATAAAAATATGATCATAATTTCAGACCAAGCAAAAGAACGGATTATAGAGTTGAAGCAGGAGGAAAACCGAACGGATAATGAAAATATCCGCGTGTCTGTCAAAGGCGGGGGCTGCTCTGGACTGATGTACGACCTAGGCTTTGATGAGAATATCTCTGATAGCGATCAGGTATTTGAGGACAAAGGCCTCAAAATCATCGTGGACAAAAAAAGCCTCCTCTATTTAGCGGGGACGGTTTTGGAGTTTTCTGATGGGCTAAACGGGAAAGGCTTCCAATTTGTCAATCCCAATGCCTCCAGAACCTGTGGTTGTGGCGAGAGCTTCTCGATATAATTCATCACTCCCACGCATTTCAGGTGGAATAAAAACATTAATGCTAAAGGGCTGGGCGGTTACCAGCCCTTTTTTTTTGGCCCTGCTTCTCCCTCCTTTTATTTGAGGAGGCACATTCACTTTACCACTCCAAAGATTTGCTCCTCTTTCCTTCTTGGTTTTTGGCTGGAAGAGATTAAATTTCTACTCCAGCCAAACATAGAGGGTGAAATTCGCAAAAAAGTCTAGGCATACCACTCCATTATTTTCCAGGATAAGTACGAATCCCTATCCAGAATCTGATCAATATATTGCTATCACCACAGGCTCCCTTCTAAAAACCCTTAATAGTGACCGCATCCCTTCTCTTTTCCTGATCGCCGTTGGCTATGTTAGCAGGCATTTATTACCTTTGCCAAAACCGAAAAAAACCCAGGTATATGGAAAATGCGATTAAGAAAGTTGCGCTAAATGACAAGCACATCGAATTAGGAGGCAAAATGGTGCCTTTTGCGGGATATAATATGCCCGTGAGATATTCATCCGATAAGGAGGAACACAATACAGTAAGGAATGGTGTGGGCGTTTTTGACGTCTCTCATATGGGTGAATTTATGGTTACCGGACCAAATGCATTGGCACTTATCCAAAAAGTGACGTCCAATGACGCCTCCAAACTTGTGATCGGTCAAGCGCAATACTCTTGCTTCCCCAACGAAACCGGAGGAATCGTCGATGACCTTATCGTCTATAAAATGGCGGAAGAAAAATACCTGCTGGTAGTAAATGCCTCCAATATCGATAAAGATTGGGAGTGGATCAACCGACATAATGATGTGAAAGCCGATCTGGAAAACATCTCCGACAGCATTTCTCTCTTTGCCGTTCAAGGCCCCAAAGCCACTGCTATCCTGCAGAAATTAAGCCCTGTAAACCTGGACGAAATCAAATTCTACCATTTTGCAGAAGGTGAGTTTGCAGGAAAGAAGGACGTCATTATCTCCGGAACAGGATATACTGGCGCAGGTGGTTTTGAGATTTATGTACGAAATGAGGATGCTATAGCAGTTTGGGACGCTATCTTCGAGGCAGGAGCTGAAGAAGGAATCAAGCCCATCGGGCTAGGAGCCAGAGACACCCTTCGTTTGGAAATGGGCTATTGCCTATATGGTAATGATATCGATGATACCACCTCACCACTGGAAGCAGGCCTGGGATGGATCACGAAGTTCACCAAAGACTTTATCAATAGCGATAATCTAAAAAAACAAAAAGAAGAAGGAGTCAGCAAAAAGCTCGTAGGATTTAAGTTTACCGAAAAAGGAATCCCTAGAGCCCATTATCCTATCGTCACCAAAGAGGGCGAGGCGATCGGAGAAGTGACCTCCGGGACCATGTCACCAAGTATGAATATTGGAATTGGTCTGGGATATGTCGATCTGGAATACGCCAAACCGGGAACAACCATATATATTAATGTAAGGAATAAGAGTATTCCTGCTGTTATTGAAAAATTACCTTTATTAAAAAAATAAATACAATGTCAATACGATGCTGTCTATAATTGCCCTACCTGACCTAATAGAATCAACCCAAGCAAGGCCGCCAGGGGAAGTACTTTAGGTCAGGTAGGGGTAACGATCATCAGATATATGGGTTTTTCCGTGAGGATGAAGAGGGTATTGAGCAGGAAACATCCTCTCTTGCCCCTCCCTACGATTATTTATAGAGAAATCAGAAATATTGACAGCCACTAACCTATCAGAATGAACAAAATCGAAGTTTGCCTTAGCCCTGAATTAATTCATCTCTATGATCTTAAGGGAAAAATTGTAGTGGTAGTAGATATATTCAGAGCCACCTCGACCATGGTCACAGGCCTGGCCAATGGCGTCTCTTCCATCACCCCTGTGGCGGGTTTGGAGACTTGCCGGCAAATGAAATCTCAGGGCTATATTATCGCTGGTGAGCGAAATGGGCAGACCGCCGATGGGTTCGAATTAGGAAACTCCCCTTTGAGCTATCTCAACAATGCTTTTGAGAATAAAAAAATCGCCGTCACCACCACCAATGGCACTTTGACCATCGAGAAATCCAAAACCGATGCCGCAGAAGTTTTGATTGGTGCCTTTCTTAACCTTAAAGCCACGGCAGAATACCTCGCTATCCAAGAAAAAGATGTCATCATTCACTGTGCCGGATGGAAAGGGATGTTCAACCTTGAGGATTCCTTATATGCAGGGGCATTGGTAAATTCCCTAAAGGATCATTTCACTTTTGAATGCGATGGAGCCATCGCCATGAAAGCGCTCTATGAGCAAAACCAAGATGATCTAAAGGGATTCTTAAGCCAAGCCTCCCATGCCAAACGGCTGCAGAATCATAATATTGATGCAGACATAGACTTCTGTCTGACCTTAGACAAATTTGACTTTATCGGTAAACTTGAGGATGAAAAATTAATCAAACACCCCGTCCACTAGCCTAAGGTCCCATAAGAGATACTTCTGTTTCTCTTCTTAGCCAAGGCTTGGGAATCTATCTTCTCGATCAGGCGCTAATCTTTTGGGAAATCCTCCTTTTGGATTTACCTTTGTGCCCCATGGAAAAGCACCTCCAATTCATCCAGACAAAATTGGACCAAATGGCCAGCCAAAACCGCCTAAGATCACTTCAATTCCTGAGCTCGGATTATATAGATTTCTTTTCTAATGACTATTTGGGTTTTTCGACCAAAGGTCTTCTCCATGTCCCCTCCCAGGAAATCAGTAATCAATGGATTGGAGCCACCGGCTCAAGACTGATCAGCGGTAACCACCCTGAGATGATTCAGGTGGAAGAGCAATTTGCCCGCTACCTTCGGGCCCCCTCTGCTTTGCTATACAATTCGGGCTATATGGCCAACACTGGTTTGCTATCCGCTTTAGGGGATAAAAACAGCTGCTTTGTGTACGATGAACATGTCCACGCCAGTATCAAGGAGGGAATGCGCTTAGGCTTTGGCTCCAAAATAGCTTTCAGACATAATGATATTGAGGATTTACAGAAGAAATTAATAGCCCAAAGCAAAAAGGATCTGAAGGTCTATGTGCTTACCGAGGGGCTGTTTTCCATGCATGGAGATGTCCCTCCCATCAGGGAAATCCTAGAAATCTGTGCCAGACATGAGGCTGCACTAATTGTGGATGAAGCCCACGCACTAGGTACCCTAGGGGAGGACAATAAGGGGCTTTCTTATTCTTACGCCGATCATCCCAACCTTTTTGCTCGTATAATTACCTTTGGCAAAGCCGCTGGATGCCATGGAGCCATGGTGCTGGGGTCATGCCTCCTTCGAGAATTCCTGATCAACTTCAGCAGGGCATTCATCTATACCACCGCTCCTTCATCGGATCAGGTAGCCACGATCTCGGCCAGTTTAAAACTATTTGCCGCCAGGACCAATTCAGAAAAACTCTCCTCGATCATCCACTATTATACCGCATTAGTCAAAGAAAAATCAACCGCCTTCTCCCAAAATCCCGGTCCAATCCAATATTGGCAATGTGCGGATATTGGATTACTTAAGCAAAAGGTGGAGAAATTGAAACAAGCAGGAATCAATTGCTACCCCATTCTGTCTCCCACCGTAAAGCCTGGCGAGGAAAGAATCAGAATTATTCTTCATGCTTTTAATACCAAGGAAGAATTGTCCTTACTTATCCAATTATTAGAATCCTGATCCATGAAAAACAGAATATTCGTAACCGGAATAGGTACCGGCGTGGGCAAAACCATCTGTGCCGCAGCCATCTGCAAAACCTTTGGTCATAGCTATTGGAAGCCTGTCCAATGTGGAGATCTGGACCAGTCCGACGCTATTATAGTCAAAAAACTTAGTCCGGAAACCTTAATTCACCCTGAATCCTACCTCCTCAGGACCCCACAGTCCCCCCATCTGGCGGCCAAAATTGAAAATATTAGCATCTCCCTAGGAAAGCAAGACCTCCCTGCCGATTCCAAAATCTGCGTGGAAGGAGCCGGCGGGATCATGGTCCCACTGAATGATGAGCATACCTTTATGGATTTCCTGATAGATTCGCAGCTCCACCCAGTCATCGTGATCAGGCATTACCTTGGAAGCATAAATCACAGCCTGCTGACCCTACAGGGCTTAGTACAGGCCGGAATGGAGGAGTACACCATCCTGTGGAATGGCGTCCCCAATTCCTCTTCGGAAGAAGCGATACTCAAAAGATTTACGCCTTCGGCGCAATATCGGATGGAGGAATGGACCGACCCATCAAGTGCCTTACCAAGAATTCAAAAAATCAGTTAATTGCCAATAATTCGGCCCACAGAAAGATTCGTGAAGTATGAAATATAACCCGCTAAGTATTACCAAAGCCTCCGGCATCAATCCAATAGGCCACTTCTCTTCTGATGAAGCGCAGCGGTATCACAGCCTTAGCCATCACTTTGGCTTAAATGAAAATGGAGATTGGGTGGGAAAAATCGCTCCATCCCTTTGGGAAAACATCAATACATATATCCATATTCTGGGGCATAAGCCTGAGCGATTTCCTGAAGAAGCAAAGGTATTATCTTATCTCCTGCACCATATGGACATCAGTCCTTCCGAGGAGCAGATGATCAATGCGGCCACATCAAGGGGAAGTATTGACTTCCTCTCCCGGATGCAGATGGAGCATCCCTCCGTGCCCGTATGGACCTCGCCTCACTCCACGCTGGGATTTGCAAGCAGCTGGCCCAGCTTACTTCATCCATCCGAATCACCACTCTTTTTCCAGTCTTCCACCTGCAGCAGTTTTGGCTTAACGCTTCAGAATGCCTTTGCCTGGCTAAATAGCGGCATGGCAAGCTCATTTATTGCGGCAGCTGTGGAATGCCCCACTGCCACGCTTACCATAGACCAGATGAAAGCCATCCGTATTTATGCCACAGATCCTGCCGCAGAATATCCCTGTCAATCTATGGATTTCCAAAAAAACCAAAATACCATGGTTCTTGGTGAAGGTGCTTATGCCTTCCAACTAGAAAAAAATGCAGAGAATAGATTAGCACTCCTCAAAAGTGTTGGCTCAGGGATGGAGAAGATCCATCACTCCACCGGCCTATCCGACAGTGGCCAGTGCATCATTCAAGCTGCCAACGCGACGTTTAAGCATTTTCCAAAGGAAGAAATTGACTTGATTATTGGTCACTTCCCAGGCACTAAACTAGGAGATCTGGCCGAACAAAAGGCTTATGAAACCCTCTTTCCAAATAGGCCTTACACCCTTTCTAATAAGTGGAAGATCGGACACTCCTTAGGCGCTAGCTTAGCGGCCAATCTCGACCTCGCCCTAGCTATACTCAAGAATCAGCAAGTCCCCGAAATCCCCTCCTATATCCAAAACTCAGCCTCCGCTCCCTCCAGAATCAATAATATACTGATCTCTGCTTTGGGATTTGGCGGGCAAGCAATCTGCGCGGTGGTGGGGAACTAAATCCCCCGCCTTATTTCAATTTATCATTGTTCTTATGCCTGTCCTTATCCCGGATATTTTTCTTCTCAAAATTCTTCTCCAATGCTTTGGTCAGATCCACTCCCGTCTGATTGGCCAGGCACATCAATACCCATAAGACATCCGCCATCTCATCGCCCAAGTCCTTACCTTCATCACTTTTCTTGAAGGATTGCTCTCCATATTTGCGGGCGATAATCCTGGCCACCTCTCCCACTTCCTCCGTCAAAATCGCCATATTGGTGAGCTCATTAAAATACCTCACCCCAACGGTATTGATCCACTGATCCACCTGGGCTTGTGCTTCTTCTATCGTCATCGTATTTATATTTTACATGAATAAGGCTTGCTCCTACTATTTTCAATTTAAAGCCAACAGCCACTTTTTAGCTTCACACTAATGCTGGATCTAGCATCAAATCATCCTTAGGACTTTCCCCTCTTCTAATACCAACTCCCTATCTACCACCTCGGGAATATCCTCATCATAATGGCTGACATAAATCATGGATACCTGTGGATGGCTTCCAATGTGATTTACTGTCTCCCTAAAGAGGATTCGCTGTTCGTCATCCATCCCCTGCGCAGCCTCATCCAGGATGAGTAAGGCGGGGGACTTGATCATCGCCCGGGCCAATAAGCAGAAGCGCTGATTTTCCAGGGGCACTTGATTTAATCTTTTTTGAGCAATATGCTCTATTCTAAATAATCGCAACCAATCCATTGCTTCCTGTTCCTGCTCACTACTTACTTTCTTAAATAGACCCATGGTGTCAAACAATCCGGAAAGCACCACTTTTAAGCAGGTCTGGTTGCTGGGGAAATAACGAACCAGCTCCGGGGAGACAAAACCTATCGGCCGTTTGATATCCCAAATGGACTCGCCAGTTCCTCTTTTATGGTCAAATAAAGTCAGGTCGTTGGCATAAGCCTGAGGATTCTCGCCATTGACCAAGCTCAACAGCGTGGATTTCCCCGCGCCATTATGTCCACGAAGCACCCAACACTCCCCTTGCTTCACCGACCAATTTACCTGATCGAGAATCACCTTGCCATTGTATTCGATATGAATATTATTCATCTGTACGAGCTGATCAAAGGTAGGGATCGGCTTCGCCTGAATGAGCTTGTCCAATTTACGATGATCAAATTGGGCCAAAGCTTGGTGCTGATGAAAGTCTAAAGAATGAAATTCCTCCCTTCGCAGGGTTTGAGAGACTTTTCCTCCCTCCAAAATCGCCACATGGGTAATAGCCTCGGGTATCTCTCCGGCAGAAGTCGCCATGATCACCTGAATCCCGGAAGCCATCATCGCCTCCAGCACCTCCGTAAAATGCGCCCTAGATCCCACATCCAAACCCGTCATCGGCTGATCCATCAAAAATAATTTCGGATTTCGCAGCAAGGCTGACGCAATCGCCAACCTCCTCGATTCACCATTGGAAAGCTTGATAAGTGACTTATCCGATAGCCGCTCCAGGTCCAACAAACCCATCACATTCTTAGTATTCCAATATCCTGCACGCTTGACAGGCACCTCGGACAAATGCTCCCAAACGGTGGCTGCTTCCTCAGACTCTGAAGAATTGAATCGCTGCTGATAATAAAAATTCTGGAGATTGGACTTATTCGTAAAGGTGTATTTCTGTGAAACCACTGATACGAGATCCCTGAAGCTATTGATCTCCCCAGCAGCGGTTTTCTCTTGCTGATATTCACGAGAAAACTCTCGAATAATCTGCCCTTGAGACAAATTAGTCTTACCCAAAATCGTATCCAGAAAAGCCGTCTTCTCCATTCCAGAAGCACTCAAAATGGCCCATTGCTCCCCTTCCAACATTTCAAATTCCAGATCCTGAAAAATGTTACGCTCCAGATAATTGACCTTCGCCCCTTTGATGGCTATAAAACTTCCCTTATTCATTTCTTATTATTTCTTATTCTTGCTATCAATAGAAATGGTCACTGGACCATCATTGACCAGTGAAACCTTCATATCCGCCCCAAATTCCCCTGTCTGTATGGGCTGGCCAAGCTCCTGCTCCACCGTCTGGATAAATCCCTCATATAAGGGGATGGCTATATCTGGCTTAGCAGCTTTGATATATGAAGGTCGATTTCCTTTTTTGGTACTGGCATGAAGGGTAAATTGACTGATCAATAACAGCTCCCCACCGATGTCCTTAAGGCTTTTATTCATCACCCCATTCTCATCTCCGAAGATCCTCAGGTTCACGATTTTCTTGCTAAGCCAGTCAATATCTTCCTGGTCGTCGGCCTCTTCTATCCCTAATAATACCATGAGGCCGAGCCCAATTTCTCCCTTTAACTCCCCGTCAATTCGCACGGCGGACTCAGATACCCGTTGAATAATAGCTATCATTACTAGTGTTAATTTTTTGAAAGCTTGAAGATAAATGAATTCGCTCAAGATTGACAGCTTTGATCCGTCCAATTTATTGCTTTGATGAAGCGATAGAAACAGAAAACAGCGCTAAGGACAGAAAGGGGGAGTTAATTACAATTCAGCTTATTTATTGAATAGTGTAAAAAGCGGGATATCATATAATAACACAAAATTGGTCCTGGCGATACTCACCTCTCCATAGACGGTATTGTCCGGATCTGTGTAGGATCGAAGATGAGGAGCATAAGAGTAATTTACCCCAAAAGACAAGGGCGACTTTTTAAGATTATACAAGACGCCGGCTCCTGGCATAAAAAAATGGGACGGACGCCAATCGGAATAATAGGTCGAGTCATCATTCAGGCGCAGGTTGAAGGTGGAGCCTAAGTCCAAAACGCTCAATAATACCGTCCAATGATAATTCCAGGTGATGGCAAATCCGATGGGAATCGTCATCCCTATATTCCCTTTAGGCGGAAGGCTGGGGGCATCAAAGGTATATTCGGTCCCGCCCGTCACCCCTATATAAGTATTGAATGAGATATTAAACTTACTCGCCCGCTTGATGGAGGAGCTGCTAATGGGCATTATGAAGGTATTCAGAAGTGAAATTATCTGATCAGGCTGTTTTAATAAGGCTAATTCTACTAAAAAATTTAGATTTCTAAACTTTTGAGAGTCATGATTTTCCCCAAACATAAGCCAAAATTCCACCATACTTCGCTGGAAGTCCTGCTGCCTAATATGCTTTACCATTTTCACATATTTCTGTACATCCATCTCATAAGCACTCAAGTCAAAAAGCTTAGTATAGCAGGAATCGCCTTTAAAATGCGCCATAAAAGTCTCAGTGGCATTGGCCACGTGGATGGCATAATCCATAAAATCGCTCATGGAAGTAAAGTCATAGGACTTATTCTTCGCCAATCTATAGGCATTATTAAGTGGCTCCACGAAGTCCGATAGCTCATGGATATAGCCGACAAATGTCTCCTTATTTACTTCAAAAAACGGATATTCTCTCAATTGCTCATAAAGTAATCCATAGAAAAAATGACTAATCACACTTTTTTCGTCCAGTAGTGAGCGCTTATATTTCATATCTACCCATTGATCTTTGCTATCTTCCACCTCCGCAAGGGCATGACTCAGCAGCACCATAAGCTGCATACCTGCGGCGACATTGACTAGATTCTGCTCTTTGGATTTCAGATCTGCCTGTAGGGCAATATTATTTAGCGTCTCCTTAATCGTAAATTCCTCCTCCAAACTGTGTAAAATGGAATGACTCATTTTGAGTATGAATTTTTGTTCGTCAGTGAATGAAAGGACGGAGCTATTGATCAACTTCTTTGGGAGGTCCTCTATTTCTGTCCTGACGATCTCCCGAATAAGGGTAATATCTGAGGTAAATATGCCACTATCTTCCTCTGCTAGTTGATTGATTAATTGGAGTGACATGGGGAAGCAGGAGTTTATCAAGCTGTCTTTGGCCAGTAGATTGATGAGTCGCTGGACGCCAAAGTGCAAGCCCGCATTGGCAAAGCGCTTCACCAGAAAACTATCAAAATTCTCATTTGCAGTTGATTTCCATTTATCATCAGAATCGCTTTCTATATTAAACTTGGCCGCATCAATCTGGGCCATGGAGGAGGGAGCGGGTGAAGCTGGCGACTGACTGCTCGTCTGTATTGAATCCGAGTGGAGAAATCCCATATCTGCGAATAGAGAATCACTCAGAAAGGGGTTCCTTTCCATGGATAAAGGGGTGAATTCCAATCCATAGTTTTTGAAAATAACTGCTATTTTTTGTTTGCAATAATCCGCTGAATACTTTTTTGAATTATATCCCGCAACAAGCTCTCCTAATTCAACTGCATCTTGGTAGGTGTTACGAAATTCAGATAAATCTTGCCCAAAAGCTTGGTTGCAATGCACTAAACAGACAACTATCACCCAAAGAACAATCTTCATATAATGCTTTTTAACCATATGATTAATTGCGATTGTTACAATTATTATAAGCACGCTGACCTATACAATTTTCTTCTCCTCACTGTTTAGTGGTTTTGGCTGTATCTCGTTAAGAAGGAATCAGGGCAATACCTACATACTTGATCAGAGGCTGATTGAATAAAATTCAGATCAAATATCTAGAATAATTGAGGATTAAACACTGTCGACAAGCTCTTTGAGCCCATATTATCAAAAAAATAGGCATAATTCAATAAAAACTGTCTAAAGAAATCAGGAAATGAAGATTAATAATTAAAATATGCATATTTGAGGGTATAAAAAAATCTTATTCCTCGAAAAAATTTAACTTGTCTTAGATTTAAAAAATCTGCATCTCACTGGAATTGATCACTTTAACCACTTCCAATTCATCCGTATGTGCCTGATGGATCATGGCTTTGGCTACTTGATAGGCATGAATAGGTTTATATTTCTTCAAAATGCCCACTGCCGTCACCCAGCTGGCCAGCCGCTTACCAATACTCTCCCCTAAGCGGGACTCATTTCTATCCCCTAATAAAATCGAGGGTCTAAAAATCCCTAAATAGTCAAATGGTATCAATTTGAGGTCTTGCTCAACCTCGCCTTTTACCTTGCTATAAAAAACTGATGAAGTCTGATCTGCACCCAGAGCACTCACATAATGAAACTTCTTCGCTCCCCATTGATGCGTCCATTTGGCAAAATTGATCACATAATCATGATCGATCTTATAAAAATTCTCCTTGGATTTTGCCTTCTTTATCGTCGTCCCAAGAGCACAGAAGCCCTGGATTTCCAACTCAAATTTCTCCAATGAAACGATAAGCTGATGGAGATCCCCACCGATATTTTGTTTTCTAAGCTCTCCGATCAAGCTGACCTGAGGAAGAGTCCCGAAGTCCACCACTAACTGCAGCAGCTTGGGATGTTTGATCGCTAGATCTCGCCGGCTCACCACCAGGACATATGAAAATGTGGGGTCGGAAAACAACTGATGTAACAGTTGCATTCCCACCAATCCTGATGCTCCAGATACGATCGCTAGCTTTTTCATTAGACTAATTTCTGACTAAGTAAGTCGACAAATTCTTTTTCTAAGTGTTGATTTTTATTCTTAGCATACCAAAGGTGTACGCTTTTCTTAAAATCCTCAGGAGATTCCCCATTAGGATTCTGCTTATAAGCCAGCATGAGATCCTGCAATTCCTTAGGTCTGGGTCCCCAGTCAAATAATACCTCCAAACTGTCCTCATCCAGGCCGATCACTTTAGGAATGGATCTAGCGCCATTGGTCAGAAAAGCATCCATCAAAGCAGGATTTTCATCCCGAAGCAGGTACCTTACTTTAAGTAAAGGATTTAGTGAGGCCAGTTTCTCCAAATATGGCATATTCTGAGCCGCATCACCACACCAAGCTTCCGTAAGCACCAGCCAAGTCTGAGGGCTATCTATAGCCTCCACGACGGACTGTGCCTCCTCGCTGATCTTAGAGGTTTTGTCCCAGCGTTTCATTCTCTGCACATTGATTCTGGTATAATCCAGCATGACTTCAGAGTGATTTTCACCGGTAGTTTTGTTCTCTATTAATAAGGTATCGATCAGATTACGGTACGTGGCATAGTCCATAGAACGGTCAAGAAGCTCACGGGTAATCAAGGAGGAATGGTCAGTCATAATTAAGTTATATTTTTCGGATTAACGGTAAGAATCAAACTTTTGTTCGTTCCCAATCCAAAAAAGCTTCAATGTCGGATTGCATGCTCTTGGTGATAGCCAGCAGGACCGACAGGTCATCGACATAGCCCAAGCCCGCAATAAAGTCAGGGATTATATCAAAGGGCATCACAAAATAAAGCAGACCTACCACCAATAAAATCAACGATTTGGAGCTAAAGGCTCGATATTCATTTCGCTGATAGGCTCGGATCATTCTTACCACCACGTCCAGGTACATTTTGGCCTCTTTGACGGTGGGATTATCAGCCAAAAGATGGATTTTTGAGCCCACCCTTTCCAGTAATTCATGTATTTTCTCTTTACTTTTGGCGATCTTTTCCGCCTTTCCCTGATAGTTCCGCTTTACCTTTCCGATCAGGGTCTTATGTTCGTTGCTTGTATTTTCCATGGTTGGTTATTATAGCTTACAAGTAAAATCTAATTTCATCCTTCACTTTAGTCAAAGCAAATGATATGCCGTCATTTTTTCTGCCAAGTGACAATTGAAAAACCTTCTTTGCCAAAACCACTGATTTATCATCGACGCTTACATCTTGCATGGCCGAGTTGATGAGGGAGATCACTTCTTCCACGGCATTACGAATACTTTCCCAGGTTTCATCGGAAAAGTAAAGTTGCTGCGAGAAATTATGATTGAACTCATTTCTTACTTCCTGCAATAAAAGGCCGTGCAGCTCGCCAGCGGTATAGGTAGGATCATTTAACCTACGCACCAAATTATTGGGGCTGATTCTTTCTAATAATAAACAAAGTCGCTCCCCTGCTTGAAGTTTAAGGGGGATTACTACCTTGGTATTCTGCGTTTTGAAATCTATTAATCGATCCTCTCTTTCTTTTCGAATAAAAGATATAATCACCAAATACATGGCGTAAATGACCAGCCCAGCTGGCAAAACAATCTTCAATAGAGCAAAAATGTATTCCATCAGTTTGTATTTTAATCCCGAATATCACAAATATATCAAAGACAAGTTGCCTATTTATGATTATTTTTGAACTATAATCGTGCCTTGAACATTTAGATTTTATGCTAATACCTATTACGATAACTGAAAAAGCGCAGGAGGAGATCAGAAATATCATGACTCATAAGAATATCCCAACAGATTACGCCTTAAGGGTCGGGGTAAAAGGAGGAGGTTGTGGCGGCATGTCTTACGCACTGGGTTTTGACCTTAATAAAGAAGGAGATGAATCCTTTCAGTTGGAAGGAATCCCAGTGCTGATCGAGAAACGGCATGTGATGTTTCTAATGGGCATGCAGATTGATTTTTATGAAGGGGATGACGCTAGAGGCTTCACCTTTGTCAATCCAGACATTCCTAAGCGACATGATTTAGACCCAGCCACCTAAGTAGATGCTATGAAAACCACCTTATCCATTCTCCTGTACCTTTTGGCTTGTACCACGCTTAGAGCTCAGGAAGTCCTGCAATTGGTCGAAAACGAGCCTTCTTCAGTAGCAGCAGTGGCTGAACTTAATTGGATGACAGGCTACTGGGAAGGAGAAGGGCTTGGGGGATTTTGTGAAGAAATATGGCTACCCGAAAAAGAAGGCCATATGAATGGCATCTTTAGATTTTTTAGTGAAGGCGAATTGATATTCACCGAATATATGGCCTTAACCAATGATGCAGAGGGTCGGCTATATTTGAAGCTCAAACATTATGGTGAGGACTATTCCCCTTGGGAAGAAAAAGATCGGTGGGAAGAATTTAAACTTATCAAGATTCAGGGAAAGACGGCTTATTTCGATGGCTTGACTATTTCTCGGGAAGATGATCAAATGACCCTGCAATTAATCATTGAGCATGAAGGCAATTCCTCTATAGAAACCTTTAACTATTCGCTCAATAGCCTATAAAAAGCCTTCAAATGCGGGCCTGACATTGGACCAAAACTCATCCAGGGCAATGATCCGAGGCTTCAAAAAGGAAATGATTTCACTCCAATCTTCCTGCTCCATCACATTGACATTGGGTAGGGTCTTCTGGATTTTGGAAGTGACCTTGCCATAGTCATCTGTACTATGAAGGGACCATTGCCATTCCTCTCCAAGTGCACCTTCGAGCAGTTTTTTGAAGGTTTGGAACTGCTCAAAAACCAGCTCCTGCATCTCCAGATCCTTAAAATTGATCTCTATACCTATGGAGGCAAAATCACGCTCTGCTTTCATGCGAAAAAACACCTGAGGAACGTGTGTTTTATAATTCTGCCAATTTACCTTAAGCCCTTCGGCAGAAGGTACCGGCTTCATATATTGGCCAAAAGTGGTCCAAAAATCAGTCTTGGTCTTTGTGATTTCAGCTCTTGTGTACACTTATCTATAATCTTCTGGGTAGGAAACGGTAACTACCGAAAAATTCACCACACCTCCCAAAGCTGGATTGTGTTTTTTGATAGTAATCTGCACCTTGGGAAGCCCCGGGTAAGACGCCAAAATATCCTGAACGATCCTATGCCCTAGATGCTCTAGCAGTTTTACAGGCTCCTGCATATGCGCCTTGGCTATTTGGTACAGGCGACTGTAGTCAACAGTGTCATCCAGCTTATCCTCGAGCATGGCTTTTTTAAAGTCAGTCTCTACGTGGATATCCACCGTAAAGCGGTTTCCAAGCTTCTTCTCCTCACTATATACCCCATGAAATGCATGAAATTCTATTCCCTCAAGCGATACTTTCCCCATTTTCAGTCAAATTGATCAAAAAACGAACCCGAACTCTTTTTGCTAGCTGGCAGATCCTCTTTGGGTTTGGGCACCTCGGTGGCTTTCGGCTCTGCCTTTTCCATGATCGGCTCTGGCTCTGGCTCTGGTGCAGGGGAGCTTTCCTCCACTTTCACCTCTGGTATCTTCGGAGTTTCTTCCTCCCTCAAATCTATAACCAGTGAAGACTCTACCGGGCTTGCGCTAGGGATAGGTTCAGCAAGCTCCGCTGCTGGAGATTCATGTTCTGAAGGCTCCGATTCCGCTTTTTTATTTTCAATTACAAAAGTATGCGACCTTTCTTTGGGCTGGCGTGATGCCTGCTCAGGAGCAAAGGAGGAAGATTGACGGTTAAGGTCCTTCACTGCTTTATGGTGCACATCCATATCAATACGCTTAAAATCATCCTGAGACTGGCTGATATTGTCAAGGCTTTCGCTGGCCATTTTCTTTAGATTACGCACGAGCATCTCCCTTTGAGAAAGCAACGCTTCATAATTATCCACCAACACCTTCACGTCTTCCTTCAAATCTTCAATGATCCCCTTCGCCTTGGTTTCCGCTTCATCTACGATATTGCGGGAATTATTTTTTGATTCAGCTTGGATGGCATCGGCATTCATCTGAGCTTCTTTTAGAATAAGCTCGGCTGTTTTATTGGCCTGTTCGATGATGCTGGCACCAGTATCTTCAGCCGCTTTGAGGGTTCTGAAGAGAGAGTCTTCCACTTCTCTCAATTTGGCAGATTCCTTTTGTACCTGTTCCAGTTTGATTTTCAGCTCCCTTTTTTCATCCATTTCCCGCTCCCATTCCTGAGAGAGAGTCACTAAAAAAGAATTCACTTCATCTTTATCATATCCCCGAAAGATTTTTTCAAATGTTTTCTGGCGTATTTCTAAGGGTGTTATTTTCATATAACTTAAATTTTCTAATGCCTAATAGTTGGAATGGTTAATGCATTTGGTCCAGATCGATCTCCCAGATAGAAATGGTCCGATCATCACTTATGGCAATGACCTGCTGATTATAGCGACTCCAAATCACCTTATTGACGGAGGTACCATGACCGGCATGTCTGGACTTATCAATCACCTTCAAGAGCTCAAAGCTTGCAGAATCCCACAGTTTGATGGATTTGTCCATACTACAAGTTACAAAATATCTGCCATCTTCCCGAAAGTCGAGATAGTTGATCGCAAACATATGAGCAACGATGTCTTTTTGCAGCTGGTATGTAGCGCTGGACCAAACTTTCAGGTGAGCATCACGACCACCAGTAATCAGCGTCTCTCCATCGGGGGAATACCGCAGGGCAAATACCGAATTGGTATGGTCATCCATATGGCTAAGCGCCTGATAATTCCGCAGATCAAAAATTTTGACAGAATGATCACTCGCTCCCACTGCTAGATGATGCTGGAGAGGATTGATATCCATCACTCTAATATTCTTCTCTCCTATTTTGAGATGCTTTATTACCGAACGCTCCTGAATATCCAGAACGATGATCATCCCACTTCCCGTCGCCACAAAGGCTTTATTTCCAAAAGTCTTGATATCAAAAATAGCCTCATCGGTAATCTTCAGTGACCAGATTTCCTGATTGGTATTAAGGTCGATCACATGCACACCCTCATAGTTATGCCCTATAAATAAGAGGTTATTCTCTATATTCACCTCCAATGCATATACGGAATGGGGTAATTTAGCAATTAATTTTCCGTCTTTGGGCTGGTCCAAATCCCACTGTACCACCAATCCATCACCAGCTCCTGTGTAAAAATACCTAGGATTTGCACCTTCTACCAGCGCATAAACGCTGTCATTATGACCGGTAAGGGTATTTAGTTTATTTACTTGAATTTTTGACATATATTGCAACAATAATCAAACATCACTCCTCGCCTGCTGTATGCTAGCAAAAATAGAAAAAATAAGTCCTTTATCTGCTTTGGCCATTAAGAATATTGATGAGGAGGAAAATAAGCCCGTAGATTTCCTAAGTTTCCGGGAAAAACTTTCCTTCGCCAATATCAGTCATCCTGACAAGAAGAAAGAATGGAAAGGAGCACGAATCGCTATAAAAGCGGCGCTAGATGCCATAAACCTGGATTACCCAGGCTTCTATAAGGATGAACATGGCAAATCTTACCCGATGAATAATTATGGCAATGTCTCTCTCACCCATACTCAGGGCTTAGCAGCAGCAATTTTTCATAAGGAAATGCCCGTGGGTATAGATATTGATTATATCAAAGAGAAAGTGGTACGCCTGGGACCCAAATTCCTGGACCCATCCGAGATGGATTTTCTCAATAATGATCCTTTACTTTATACTATCGCCTGGTCGGCTAAGGAGTCAATCTTCAAATGCCAAGGTCGAAAGGGAATTAGCCTACGCCAAAACATCCTCCTTTCGCCCTTCTGCGCAGAGGATAAGGTGGTCAAAGGAAAAATCTATCACACCGAATTTGCCGATCACTATTATGCGGTGAAGGTGGAGCAAGAAAAGGACCTCGTGCTCACCTATACCATCTGGTAATACCGACTAGCCTCAACGGCCTTATCAATACATTGGCGGCTCAAGAATAGCCAATAATTCTCGGACTTCCTCCACTTTATGTGGCTCCCCAAGTTTTTCAAATGCCACGATTAGATTTCGTAAGGTCCGCTTCACAATATCCAAATTGCTGCAAGGCTCAAAAAACTCATCTCTGGGCTCTATCTTCAAGTGCTGAAGGTAATTATTAATATCCTGACGGCTAAAGATCAAGCCCTTGTTGAAGGCATTGATATAAATAGTGGTCTCAGCGGATTTATAGGTGAGCACAAATAGGTTGGGGAGATTCACCCCATATACCGGTAGGCCTAACTTCTGAGCAACCAAATAATAAATAGCACAGAGCGAAATGGGATTTCCTCTTCGGGTGTCCAGCACATTACTGATCATACTATTACCTGGAGAATGAAAATTCTTGGTATTCGCCGAAAACCTCAGCTGGTTAAAAAGGACGTTATTGATTTGTCTTACCTGATCAAAGGCGGTAAGGTTCTGATCAAAGGCCGTCCACACCTCAAAATAGATCTGATTCATCTCTGCATTGATCGTCTCAAATTCCAGATCGGGGTATTGATAGGTATTTAGAATCCATAATCCTTGAAGCAAATCCCTATCCTCAGACAGCAGCCACTGCTCCAAGCGCTCTTTCAGTAAGCTATACTGAAGCTCATGCACAAGCTCTTCAATTTCTCTCTGTAAGTCAGGGTTAAAACTATTCTCCCACTTCTGCTCTAAAAAAGGAATAACATCATTTCCCATAGATATGATTTTCCCTTTCACATGATCCTTCACTTCTCTATCTGTATCATCGAGAAGAGACACCAGCGCATGTAGCTCCTTTTCACTCAGCTTTTCCATATTATCTATCTGTATTCGACTTCCGTATTTCCCTCCAAAAGCCTTTTAATTTTATTATAAATGGGTGTTTTTTGAGGCGAAAATCAATCAAATTTACAATCAAGTTTGTATAACTCCTACATTAAAACGCTCAGTAATGGGTGAATGGTTCGCTGCTTCTATCCCTATGGATATAATCCTTCTGGTTTCCAGAGGATTAATCACTCCATCTACCCATAAGCGGGCGGCGGCATAATAGGGGCTGAGCTCCTCTTTATATTTTTGGGTAATTTCATCCAGCAATTTTGTTTCCTCTTCGGGGGAGATTACTTTACCCTGTTTTTTCAAGGAAGAGACCTTAATTTGCAATAAAGTTTTAGCGGCAGAGGCCCCAGACATTACAGCCATCTGGGCGCTAGGCCAGCTGAAGATCAATCTTGGGTCATAGGCTTTACCGCACATGGCGTAGTTTCCCGCGCCATAGGAGTTGCCTAGGATGATGGTGAATTTTGGCACCACCGAATTGGCCATTGCATTGACCATCTTCGCTCCATCCTTGATGATTCCTCCGTGCTCAGCCCTACTTCCCACCATAAATCCACTCACATCTTGGAGGAATAAAAGTGGAATTTTCCGCTGATTACAGTTCATGATGAAGCGGGCGGCTTTATCGGCTGAATCAGAATAGATGACTCCCCCCATTTGCAACTCCCCTTTACTGGTCTTAACCACCCGTCTTTGGTTGGCGATAATACCCACTGCCCAGCCATCGATTCTTGCAGTGCCACAGACTAGTGTCTGGCCATAAGTAGGCTTATAGGCATCGAAGGTCCCGGCATCCACCAAAGTCTCTAATACCTGCTCCATATCATAAGGCTTCACCCTCTCGGCTGGAAACAGTTCGAATATTTTCTCAGTAGGAAGAGCTGGCTCGGAAGGCTCCTGCCTGTCAAATCCTGCAAGATCTGGAGCTCCTAAAGTCTCAAATATCCTCCGTATAGCCTCAAGGCACGCCTGATCTGTTTCATACTTCTGGTCAGTCACCCCGGAGATCTCACAATGTGTCGTGGCTCCACCCAAGGTTTCATTGTCTATGGTCTCCCCAATTGCGGCCTTAACCAGATAAGATCCCGCTAAAAAAATGGATCCTGTCTTATCCACTATCAATGCCTCATCAGACATAATGGGCAGGTAGGCTCCTCCAGCCACACAGCTCCCCATTATAGCAGCTACCTGCACGATTCCCATCGCAGACATCTTGGCATTGTTTCTAAATTGCCTCCCAAAATGCTCTTTATCTGGAAAAATCTCGTTTTGCATTGGCAAAAATACCCCGGCACTATCCACCAGGTAGATTATTGGGAGCCTATTCTCCATCGCTACTTCCTGAGCTCTTAGGTTTTTCTTTGCGGTCATGGGAAACCAAGCGCCCGCTTTGACGGTAGCGTCATTGGCCACGATCACACACATCCGGCCACTCACCCGGCCAATACCCGTCACTACGCCTGCACTCGGACAGCCTCCTTCCTCCTCATACATGCCATCTGCCGCAAAAGCTCCTATCTCCAAAAACTGCCCCCCCTCATCCATCAAAAAATCTATGCGCTCTCTGACCGTCAGCTTTCCTTTTGCATGCTCTTTCTCCATACGCTTTTCGCCGCCGCCCTTCTTTACTTCGCTTAGCTTTCTTACCAGCTCCTCCAGCAGCGCCAAATGCTGCTCCTTATTTGAATCTTTCATGGGTTTATATCTTTTGTATTGTCACTAGTCCTAATATAGAAAATTTCCATAAATAATAGCAGCCAGCCTTCAACCCTTCCCCATTACAACACCAGAGTCGTTTCTTTAAAAATCAGCTTTTTGGAGGGAAATAAAAAAAGGGGAATTTAAATTGTCTATAATTTCTCCCTAAGATAGCAGCCACAGGCATATCACTATCCTCACAACACGTTCAAGAATAATGCTATTTTCCACAGCCATCATTTCGTTCTCTAAAGAAATATGCTAAAAACCACTCCGCAGCCAGGAACTGGATTTAAGAACTGAATTTAAAATAGTGCGATAAAATATAGAAGGCCTAAAAAAATCGAGCTTGATTCCTCCTGCAAAAAACCTTACCTCCAATGGAAATAAAAGATCATTAGGCTGAATAATCATGATATTTCAGCCTGTAAGGCTAAACTATGGAACCCAGGCAAAAAAAGCCCTCTGCCTGAGTTCTAAAAAAAAATTACTTCGATAAGGTCTGATTAGAAGTTTAGCGCCCTAAATGATAGAAAGCTAAACCTCCAATTAGAATTAATATGCTTCGACTTCTTCTTTATATGCTTTTATGGATCGATAAATGGCGGAAGACAAATAAGCTTGGCCATTTTCGCTATTGAGGTATTTTTCTTCAGTAGAATTAGACAAAAAGCCTGTTTCAATCAAAATGGAAGGCATGCTTGTGGTCCATAATACGTAGAGCGGTAGTTGCTTTACGCCTCTACTATGACGGTTAACTCTGGTCTTGAAGTCATTTTCCACTTTTTGAGCCAAGGAAAGACTGTTGGCAAAATAGGCTTTTTGGATTAGGTTAAACATCATATAGGACTCCGGGGCATTGGGATCAAAGCCCTCATAGTTTTCCTCATAGCCATCTTCCATCAGGATCACTGAGTTTTCACGCTTTACTACATCGAAGTTACGGTCAAAGTGATTTGCACCCATGACATAGGTTTCAGTGCCATAGGCATTGGAGCCCTTTACGGCGTTACAGTGAATCGACACAAAAAGGTCAGCTTTATTACGATTGGCGATATTAGCTCTTTCCTTTAGTTCAATAAAGACGTCGGTCTTTCGGGTATAAATCACCTCCACATCCGGCAGATATTTCTCGATATAGGCTCCCACTTGCAGAGCGATAGAAAGGGCAACATCCTTTTCCTTGGACCTACTGCCAAGAGTTCCGGGGTCTTTCCCCCCATGCCCAGCATCGATGACCACTCTTCGCAACTTAAATTCCCGCTCTCCTTCCCCTGTGGGGACAAAAGAGGACAGCAATGCTATGCTAGTCAGAAAAAGAATTATTATAAGATTTTTGACACTGGTTCGTTTCATAAACATTAATAAGCTTAACTTTACGCAAAATTCATAAATTTTTGAAGCAAATAGAAGTAAATCTGTGCAGAATATTAAGGTAGCGTATCTTTCCTTTTTCCTCATAGTCATTAGCCTACAGATTTCCTACGGTCAAAGACGGCTCCAGAAGCAGTCGGGTGCCGAAAAGGAAATTGTTGCTCCTGACTTATCCCCCTTGCCGGAAAGGCCACTTCCCTCCCTTATGGACAGTTTGGCGGTATTGGACAGCATCCCTAAATCGGACACAGCAAAGGTTGTGCCTAAGGGTGATATCGAAACCGTCATCAAATATGCAGCAGAAGACAGTATTTTATCTGATTTTAAGCAAAAAAAAGTATTTCTCTACAAACAGGCTTGGTTTGAGTACGGTAATATCCGTTTGGATGCGGACTATATTGAGATCGATTGGGAAAAAAACGAGCTCTATGCCTCTGGTATAAGTGATACCACTGGAACTGTCCAAGGGAATCCGATATTTAAGGAAGGAAATAGCACCTATGAGATCCGAAAGGAAATGAGGTATAATTTCAAGACTAAGAAAGCCATTATTTCTGATGTGGTCACCGAACAGCAGGACGGCTTATTACGTGGGGAAATAGTGAAAAAAGATAACGATGGTAATGTCTATCTCTATCACGGATATTATACCACCTGTAATCTGGCAGAACCACACTGGCATATCTCTTCCAAGAAACTAAAGTCCGTGGAAGGCAAACAAACCATTTCCGGGCCTTTCAACCTTTATTTCAACGGAATTCCCACTCCATTGGGTCTCCCTTTTGGCTTTATTCCAGACCAAAAAGAAGAGCAGGTTTCTGGCATCATCATCCCTTCCTATGGGGAAGAACAGCGGAGAGGTTTTTACCTAAGGGATTTCGGCTATTATTTTGCCTTCAGTGACTATGTACATACCCGGCTGACGGGCGAGATCTACTCCAAAGGAGGCTATGGAGCAAAATTAGCGACTGCCTATAAGAAGCGGTACCGATATAGCGGTGGATTTAATATTGATTTTCAACAATTCCGCAGTCCCGAAACTGACGCAGAGCCTCTCGACTATACCACCATGTGGGTCAACTGGTCTCATACTCCGGAAACGCGTGGCAATTCTCGCTTCTCAGCCTCTGTTAATGCTGGTACGACCAATTATAATAATATAGTGGTCAACCCAAATAGCTACGTCAGGAATACTCAATCGGAATTTACTTCCAATATCTCCTATAGTAAAACCTTTACCGGTACGCCATTTAGTATGTCCGCTAACCTTAGGCATTCACAAAATGTGCAAACTGAGGAGGTGACATTAATCCTCCCAGATATATCTGTCAATATGAATAGGCAGACCCCATTTAGCAATTCCACTTTTGAGCCATTGAAAACACTTAATTTTGCATGGAACTTCACGGCTCAAAACTCCATTGACAATGCTGAAGAGTCTGTATTAGGAGTGGAAAACGATTATTTTCAGGATGACTTCTTTGAGGACGACCTAGAAGCCCCGGATGTCATCCCATTTACTTGGGCCAACCTCCCGAAACTATTAAAGCAGGCGGATAACGGTTTCCGTCACTCTATTCCTGTTTCCTCCAACTTTACATTATTTAAGTATTTTACAGGAACAGCCGGGTTTCAATATACCGAACTATGGTATTTTGATCGGATCAACTATTTCTATAATGCTCCGCAAGAGCGAGTGGATAAGGTACTGGAGAATGGTTTTAGCCGGGTAGGCTATTATAATACCTCCTTTAATATGGCTACGAATATTTATGGTTTCTATAAATTCAAGCCAGGATCAAAAATTGAGGCCATTCGACATCACCTTCAGCCGACCGTGGGAATGTCATTTACGCCTGACTTCTCCGACCCAAGCTACGGCTATTACCAGAGTGTGCAGGTCAATGAGGAAGGGGATGAGGAGCTTTACAGCCGATTCCAGGGCTTCCTATATGGTGGAGCGCCCAGAGGCGAATCTAGATCGCTGAACATCTCCCTAAGAAACACGCTGGAAGCCAAAAAGCGCGTGGAAAGCGATACTGCTGAAGTCACCACTAAGAAATTCCCATTGCTGCAATCTTTCAATATCTCTACCAATTACAATTTCGTAGCGGATTCTTTTAAGCTTGCACCGATAAGCATGAGTACCAGGACCACCTTCTTTGACAATAAAATATCCGTAGCACTATCGGCCACCCTCAACCCATACGCCACCACCAGCTACTATGATGAAACCAGCGAATCCACTCTCTACCGACGTATGAATGAATACGCATGGCAAGCAGGACAAGGCCTTGGCTCCATCAGCCGGGCCAATCTAAACCTGAACGGCAGTTTCAATCCTAGAGGAGCTGAAAAAACCCCTGCCGATACCCGTGAGGAACTGACTAATGAGTTTCTGGATCAAGGTGGGCAGATGAACGAATTTGTGGAAAATGAGATAGACAGGATTGCCAATGACCCCGGGCAATATATCGACTGGAGCATTCCATGGAATATCAATTACGGCTACAACCTCAGCTATAGCAAGAGCGACCGCACAGGGGATACCAATATCACCCAGGCACTGAATGTATCAGGAGATGTCAGTCTCTCGGACAAGTGGAAAGTGAACTTTAATACGGGTTTTGATTTTAGCACAGACAAGATCACCCAAACAATGATAGGCATCGCCCGTGACCTACACTGCTGGCAGATGAATGTGAGCTGGATTCCTTTTGGAGCATTTACCAGCTATAATATCGACATCCGAGTGAAAGCGAGCATATTGCAAGACCTTAAAGTATCAAGAAGACGTTCTTTCTTTGATTATTGATAGCGCGACTTAATGGATGGGATGGTTGAAGGCTAAAACTGTAGTGCATGGGGATATTCGACGATATACCCTATTCTCAGGCAGCAAAAACCCATCGCATATGACTCGCTCTACAGCCAAATCGTAATCAACAACACAATATATCTTTAATTATTTGAGGTATCTACACCTTAGCTCTACTGAGAGGCATAGTCATGCATCGTGGGCCGCCAAGACCGCGGGACAGTTCTGAGGAGGGGATTTCTATTACATCTACCCCCATATCCCGTAGCGCTCGATTGGTATGCTTATTTCTTCTATAACTGATTACTTTCCTAGGACCAATGGCAAACACATTCGCCCCGTCATACCATTGCTCACGAAGTGCATAATCCTTGTTTCCATTTCCTCCAAGGTGAATAATTTCCAAGTAGGGGATTTCTTTTTCCAACACAGTCAATAGCGACTCTTTCAGAACGGTTCTTTTGATATGAACCTGATCGCCGTCATTTTCTTTGAGAGTATAAAGGGAGGTCTGAAGCACAGCTTCCAATGCATCGGGATAGGTGAGTACCAGGTTTTCATCAAGAATAGTGAATACGGTATCCAGGTGCATGAAATTTCTCTTTTTGGGAAGATGAACCTCATAAACACGCTCCACAGTACCTTCTGCTAACAGCGCTTTTGCAACATGATAAATGGCCTTTTCGTCAGTTCTTTCGGAATTCCCAATGGCGATAGCCTTGTCAGAAATAACGATCACATCACCACCTTCTATGCAGGCTGGGTTATTATGGCCATCCACCGGATATATCCTGTTTAGCTGATCCTTAAAGTCAGGATGATTCTCAAAAATCGACCGGATAACATTGGCTTCTCGCTGGCGCCCTTCCATTCGCATGCTCGAGAAGATCATCCCACCCGGCGTCAATGCTGCTGGATCACGCTGAAAATATAAGTTCGGACAAGGAGGAATCACAAAAGCGAAATCCATCAAATCCACCATGGGAAGTTTGCTGATTTTCTTCTTCAACTCATGGACTTTGATCCCTGCGATCAAGGCCGTGGCACATTCAGAAGTGGAAAGCCTACCGAGAATACTCTCGGTGAAGTGTGACAATCGGCTATAACTCAAGGCTTCCTCCATCATCTTAAATAAGATCGCATCATCAGCCATGGTCTCCATCAGCAACTCATGCAAACTAAGTATTTTGGCCCCCGTCACTTGCTTTATTACATTCGTGAAATAATCATGCTCCTGCTGCATCGCTTCGAGGTAAGGGACATCTTCAAATAATAATAATTCCTTATTATACGGAGTAAGTCGATCGATCTCTTTTCCCGGGCGGTGCATCAAAACCGTCTTCAAAGTACCAAATTCCGAATGTAATCTTAAATCCATAATATTTCCCTTAATAACCTATCCAAAAATAAACCTAAAATTAATGACTCAACAACAATCAGACTAATATTAGCTCAAAAACTAACCATATCCCAACATTCTAACTGAAATACTTAAACTAGATATTATAAATAAACTTAAACAAAAAAAGGGAAGAACTTTTGTCCTTCCCTTTTTCGCTATTTCTAAACCACGATTACCATATTCTTACTCGATCTTCAGGAGCTTTATACATCTCATCTCCCTCTTTGACGCCAAAGGCTTCATAGAAAGCGTCTATATTCACCAAAGGACCATTGCCTCGGTACTGAGCAGGAGAATGGGGGTCAGTCTGAATCTGTGTCCTTAAGGCCTCCTCACGGCTCTTAGTTCTCCATACAGTGGCCCAAGAAATAAAGAAACGTTGCTCAGCAGTATATCCATCGATATTTTCAGGACGACCATGCTCCTCAAAGTGTTTTTGAAGGCCATCATAAGCGACTAGTAGGCCGCCTAAGTCGCCTATATTTTCTCCTAGCGTAAGGGCACCCTTTACCTTCACTCCTTCTAATGGCTCATAGCCATCATATTGAGCGACCAGTTTGCCTGTTCTTTCGCCAAAATTCTCCTTATCCTGCTCTTCCCACCAGTTCTTCAAATTGCCTTCTGCATCGTACTGACTGCCTTGATCATCAAAACCATGAGAAATCTCATGACCAATCACTGCGCCGATTCCTCCGTAATTTACGGCCGCATCGGCCTTATAATTATAGAATGGAGGCTGCAGTATTCCTGCTGGAAATACTATTTCGTTCCAGGTTGGATTATAATAAGCATTAACCGTCTGAGGAGTCATAAACCACTCGTCTTTGTCAATAGGCTTCCCTAGTTTATCGATATTCTCCTGAAATCTAAATTTGGAGGAGGCTTTTACATTATCGAAATAAGAAGCGGTCTCAGGATCACCGTTCACTTCCAAGGCAGCATAGGACTTCCATTTGTCAGGAAAACCTATCTTCACATTGAAGGTACCCAATTTCTGCAGGGCCTTCTCTTTAGTGACATCAGACATCCACTCGAGATTCATGATTCTATCCCCCATGGCTGCGAGTATATTCTCAACCATTTCGTTGGCTTTATCTTTTGCTTCCTGAGGAAAATAAGCTTCAGTATAGAGCTTACCAATTGCCTCACCTGCGGCTCTTTCTGTAGTCCCCAATACTCTTTTCCATCGCGGACGCATCTGATCAGTACCCTGCAGCTCTTTCCCAAAAAAGTCGAAATTATTCTTCACGAACTCATAGCTTAAATAAGAAGACGCTCCATCCACGGCATGCCAAGTAAGGTAATTTCTCCAGGTCTCCGCAGGCATGGTATTCAGCACGGCTTCTACTTGTTCCAGGAATTTTGGAGTAGAAACGATCACCTCATCAGTCTTTGCACCAAGGGCATTCAAGTAGGCCGCCCAATCAATGGAAGGAGCAAGAGTTTTCAGTTCCTCCACTTTATACTTATTATACCGGCCCTCTGGATCTCTCAGTTCGATACGGGTTTTACTAGCTTCAGCGAGTCGGGTTTCCAGTTCCATCACCTGCTTAGCTGCTTCCTTTGCTTCGGCATTTTCATATCCTATAAGCCCAAAGGTGCGCTCCAAATGCGCAAGGTATTTGGTTCTTATCTCATTGAATTTCTCATTATCCTCGGTATAATAATCCCTATCTGGCAGGCCTAATCCACCTTGGGAAAGGTATAGAGCCATTTGCTCGGAGTTCTTAAGGTCTGTATTTACTCCCAAACCAAAGAAAGCTCCACCGCCAGACAACTGTTGCATTTCTAAGTATTTCTGAAGGGAGGCAATATCGTTCACCTTTTCGATCTCTTCAAATACGGGCTTCAAAGGATCCAATCCTCTCTTTTCGGCAAGCAGTGAATCCATTCCGATCTGGTAAAAAGCCACGGCTTTGCCCTGGTCAGAATCAGTGGACAAGTTCTCATCTTCCATCGCCTGGGTAAGCACGGTGAGTACTGCATCGTTATTAAATTCTCTAAGTTCATTGAAACTCCCCCAGCGGCCTTGGTCACCTGGGATTTCTGTATTGGCGATCCACTGGCCATTTACAAAACCAAAGAAATCATCCTGTGGGCGGATGGTGGTGTCCATGTTCTCTAAATTGATAGCTTGGACGGTCTCTTCCTCCTGAGCTTGGTTACCAGAGCAGCTCATCATAGCCATGCCTGCACCCATGCTCAGCAAAAGTATATATTGCTTCATCATTATATTTGTTAGGTTTATACTGCTGTGAAATTACTAAAAATAAAAAAACCGAATCGAGATGATCCGGTTTTTTTAAGAATTATTTATGATAAGTGGTCAAATTAGGCAAGCCAATTGGCCACATCTTCCTTACTAGGATTATTTACTTGCAACTTTAATTTCTTTCTTCTTCCACAAACGTCATTAAAGAGCTTATTAGGATCTTGTTCTTTGAGCTGCTCTATCGTGTGAATATTCAAATCGCGAAGGGCAGGAACCAATCCAGCATCCACTCCAAGCGCCACAAAGTCCTCATCCGTGGCGATTTTCACTTTTTTCTCAGGCCTCATTTGAGGGAAGAAAAGCACCTCCTGGATGGTAGACTTATTGGTCAATAGCATTGTAAGTCTATCAATTCCAATCCCAAGACCAGAGGTAGGAGGCATACCATATTCCAGAGCACGTAAGAAGTCCTCATCCATGGCCATAGCCTCATCATCCCCACGCTCAGCCAACTTCAATTGGTCCTCAAAACGCTCTCTTTGATCAATAGGGTCATTCAGCTCGGTATAGGCATTGGCTATTTCTTTTCCATTGACAAAAAGCTCAAAGCGCTCCACCAAGCCTGCTTCAGTTCGGTGTTTCTTGGCCAATGGCGTCATTTCTATAGGGTAATCGGTAATATAAGTAGGCTGAATCAGGTTAGCTTCTACTTTCTCTCCGAAGATCTCATCGATAAGCTTTCCTTTACCCATGGAATCATCCACTTCTATCCCCATTTCAGTGCAGACTTTACGAAGTTCCTCTTCATTCATCTTGCTTACGTCGATATCTGCATATTCCTTGATGGAGTCAAACATCGTCAAGCGGCGATAAGGGCCTGAAAAGTCAATGTCTTTATCCCCAACTTTCACGACTGGCTTACCATGTACAGATACGGTAACTTTTTCCAGAAGGTCTTCTACCATTTCCATCATCCAGATATAGTCCTTATAGGCTACATAGATTTCCATGGAGGTAAATTCAGGATTATGTGTACGGTCCATCCCTTCATTTCGGAACATTTTACCAAACTCATATACGCCATCAAATCCACCTACGATCAACCTTTTCAGGTATAGTTCATTGGCGATCCTTAGGTATAAAGGCATGTCCAGGGAATTGTGATGTGTCCCAAAAGGTCGTGCAGCAGCGCCACCATGAACAGCTTGCAGGATGGGGGTTTCCACTTCTATCCATCCACTATCATCGAAATATCTCCTCATATTGGAGATGATTTTTGATCGGGTGATGAACACTTCTTTCACATCAGGATTTACGGTAAGGTCCACATATCGCTGACGGTAACGCAGCTCGGGGTCTGTAAATCCATCAAAAACATTCCCTTCCTCATCTCTTTTCACTACAGGCAGTGGCTTGACGGACTTAGAAAGCACCGTCAGCTCAGTAACATGCAGCGATATTTCCCCTGTTTGGGTGGTGAAGATATATCCTTTGACACCTATATAATCACCTATTCCAAGGAGTTTCTTAAATACAGTATTATAAAAAGTCTTGTCCTCTCCGGGGCAGATATCATCGCGGCGGACATAGATCTGCAATCTTCCTGAAGAATCCTGAATCTCAGCGAAGGAGGCAGACCCCATGATTCGTCTGCTCATCAACCTTCCCGCTATGGAAATATCCTTATAATCTAGTTTATTATTTTCATAATTCTGATGAATATCCTTAGCGGACGCATTGATAGGAAATTTAATGGCAGGATAGGGATCTATCCCAAGCTGCATCAAGGCTTCTCTGTCCTTGCGTCTTTCGATCTCTTGTTCGCTCAGTAATTGCATAGCAATGTATAAATATTAAATTATGGTTTTCTTGAGGTACGCACGGCGCGTAATCTCATTTTTGATCAGTTCAAACTCTCTACTACTTTGCCCGGAAACGCTGGTATTCTCTGCCGCTCTACGATATAGATAAGGCATTACCGACTCCACAGGGCCGTAAGGGACATATTTGGCTACATTATACCCCGCAAAAGCTAGGTTATAAGAAATAGTGTCACTCATACCATATAGTTGTGCAAAATAAACTCTTTTATCATCAGCCTGCAAGCCATGGAGGTTCATTAGCTCTGTTAATATGATATTACTTAATTCGTTATGGGTACCACAAACCAGATAAATGCGGTCTTTATTGTCCATACTGAACTTCAGGGCATCGTTGAAAGCATTATCAGAATCCTCCTTGGTGTCCTGGATGGGGCTAGGATATTCTTTATCCTCTGCCCTGTCTCGCTCCTTTTCCATATAGGCCCCTCTTACGACCTTCGCTCCAAGGTAATACCCTCCTTCTTCGGCTTTCTGATGAGCTTTTTTTAATAATCCCAACATATCTTTTCGATACATCTGGAAGGTATTATAGACGATGGCCTTCTCGCGATTGTACTTGCTCATAGCTTCATACGCCATTTCGTCCACCACATTCTGAAACCAACTTTCCTCTCCATCGACCATGATTCGCACATCATTTTCATAGGCTGTGCGACACAAATCATCCACCCGTTGTTTCATTTTATCAAATGACACCTGTTCATCACGGCTTAGTGATTTACCTGCCTGAACTTTCGTCATTATTTTACTGCTGCCCACCCCCGTGGCCTTAAAGACGGTAAAGGGGATCTCAGCAGCTCCAGCAGACCTCTTGATGGTCCCTATGAGCTCATCTCTGGTGAGGTCATAACTTTTCTCTGTTCCCTTCCCTTCCACAGAATAATCAAGAATGGTCCCTATGCCAAATTCCTGTAATTCCTTGATGGACTTTGCGCAGTCCCTTATGCTTTCGCCGCCACAAAAATGACCAAACATGGTCTTTTTCATTATCCCTTTTACAGGAAGCCTCAAAGCAAAGGCAAAATCAGCCAAATTGGTCCCGATTTTAACTGCCCAGTTTTTGTCCATCACTGCAAAGATAAGGTACATTTTTCTGAGCTCCACGTCCGTCCTGGACGCAAATGCTATTTCAGTATTCTCAAATGAGATATTGGGTTTTGTATTCATCATTTTGAATCAAGGTGCAAATATATTAAAAAAACGCTTTCTGACTTTGACTTTTTATCGCTATCATTCTCGGGGCAAGAAGCCTGCCAACATCAGGTGTTTTTTACCTATTCTAATCCCATATACCGCTCTAAATCCCTTATTTAGGGTAATGTAATAAAAGAACTGATTTTTTTTATCGGTCCAGCTTAAAAAAAATATTCGCACCTAAATAGTCAAATTCCAGCCATGCTTTGGATGAAAACAAAATAAAATATGGCAAATTAGCCCATCTTAGCCAGAGTTTTATCCTGTTTATTCTGCAAGCATATTTGAATTAGGGGTTTAACAAAAAATTAATTTACTTTTTATTGGTTTTTAAATATTGACCACCTAAATTTGACGCCATGATAATACAAGCAGCAACATACTTTAGCTTTTTCTTTTTTTACTTTCGTCCAGAAGGTCGAATCGGAGCTGCTTATTGCCTGAATGAAAAATAAAATTCATACATATACTAAGAAGCCCGATTCGAAAGAGTCGGGCTTTTTTATTTTAAACAATCAAAACAATGAAAGATCACTTAAGAACATCGGAATGGGGACTTGGTCTCAAAGGTCACATTATCATCGCGGGACCTTGTAGTGCAGAGACGCCAGAGCAGGTAGAGAAGGTCTGCATAGAAATGAAAGAGCAGAATGTAATCCCTTCCATGTTCCGTGCAGGTATATGGAAGCCACGTACTCGCCCGGGAAGTTTCGAAGGGATCGGGGAAGATGGACTGAAATGGATGGAGATCGTAAGAAACCACCTCAACATCCCTATCACCACAGAAGTAGGCAACACAGCTCACGTAGAGCTAGCCCTAAAGCATAAAGTCGATGTATTGTGGATCGGTGCTCGTACTACCGTAAACCCTTTCGCTGTTCAGGAGATCGCCGAAGCCCTTAGAGGTACTGATATCCCAGTAATGGTAAAGAATCCAATGAACCCAGACCTTCAATTATGGCTTGGTGCTTTGGAAAGACTTCACGCTGTAGGGATTGATAAGCTTGCTGCCATCCACCGTGGATTCAGTGATTCTTACGACAAAAGATTCAGAAATAAGCCAAACTGGTCTATGCCAATCCACCTGAAAAGAGAATGGAAAGGTATGGAAGTAATCAATGACCCGAGTCATATTGTAGGTAAAAGAGACGGTATCCTGGAAGTTTCTCAGCGTGCCATTAACTTTGGCCTTGATGGACTGATGATCGAGACACACCATGATCCAGACAATGCCTGGAGTGATGCAAAACAACAAGTAACCCCTGCTCAGCTAAAAGAAATTCTTTCCAAAATCGATTTCAAGAGTTCTTTGGAATCTGAGAAACCAGGTGAGAAACTTAATGACCTTCGCACGGCTGTTGATCATTTGGATGATCAATTGATCGATCTTCTTTCAGAAAGATTCTCAATCATTGACCAAATTGGCGCTCATAAAAGAGAGCATAAACTAACCGTATTCCAGTCTGACAGATGGAAGCAAGTAATGGATTCCAGAACAGACAAGGGCGTAAACAAAGGTCTTAGCGAGAAATTCATGAAAGAACTTCTTTTCACTATTCATGAAGAATCTGTAAAAAGACAAGAAAAGCAACTTAGATCTGGCGATGCCATCAATAAAAATGCTTAATTCAGGAATTTAACACTAAAAAAAATCCCTTGGAATCAATCATTTTCACCACACAAATAGCCCCCGACCTGGAAAGGTATCTTTCCTCAAAGTCCTACTCCAAGTTGGGGGTAATCATGGACAGCAATACCCATCAAGCCTGTTATCCCTTGATACAGGCGGTATTGCCTGCTCATGAACACTTTGCTTTTGAGGCAGGGGAAGTAAATAAGACACTGGATACCTGCCAAAAAATCTGGCAATGGATGACGGATTGCGGCTTTGACCGACAGTCATTGATCATCAATCTCGGTGGAGGAGTCACCGGCGATATGGGTGGGTTTTGTGCTAGCACCTATAAGAGAGGCCTGCGCTTCCTCAATATCCCAACCAGCCTCCTCTCTCAGGTAGATGCCAGTGTTGGCGGTAAACTAGGAGTGGACTTCAATGGCTTCAAAAACCATATTGGAGTATTCAATGAACCTGAATCTGTGATCATCTCTGCTTCCTTCCTTCAGACCTTACCACATTCTGAGCTCCGCTCAGGATATGCCGAAGTGCTGAAACATGGACTGATCAGAAATGAGAATTACTATAATAGCCTGAAAACTCAAAATTGGGAAACCCAAAACTGGAAGGACATTATAGAAAAATCAGTCTCCATCAAAAAAGAAGTGGTATCCAAGGACCCTAAGGAAGAAGGCTTACGCAAAATCCTAAACTTCGGCCATACGGTGGGCCATGCTGTGGAATCCTATTATCTGGATACCGAAAGGCACCTGCTACACGGAGAGGCGATAGCCGTCGGGATGATCGCTGAAGCGTACCTGTCCACCACCCATATCAGGCTTCCTAAGGAAGACCTGGAAAGGATCAAGGACACGCTACTTACGATCTTTGGCAAGGTGGAAATACCTGCTGAGGACATTGCTTCCATTACGCAACTTTGCTTTCAGGACAAGAAGAATGATGGCAAAACCATCAACTGCTCCCTCCTGAAAAAAATCGGGGAATGCGACTATAATATCGCTGTAAGTACGGATGATATTTCCAAATCCCTAGAATACTACAACGACTTACAACCATGAACACTATCACCTTAGCCCGCACCGAGCAATTTGGTGAGGTCACGATCCCTTTGCCTTCCTCCAAAAGTGAAAGCAATAGGGTCCTGATCATTGATGCCCTCACGGAAGGTAAAAACACAATTGACAATCTCGCTGAAGCCCGGGATACACAGACCATGATCCGCCTGCTCAGTCAGGATCCTGAAACATTGGATGTATTGGATGCTGGCACCACCATGAGGTTTCTTACCGCCTACTCCGCGCTGACGGGGGTTAAAAAAACACTAACAGGTACTCCTAGGATGTGCGAGCGCCCAATTGGAATACTTGTGGATGCCCTAAGGAGCATAGGCGCAGAAATAGACTATCTCGACAAGGAGGGGTTCCCTCCTATGCAAACCAAGGGATTTGGAAAGCAACTGAATAACCATATCACCATCAGAGGAGATGTGAGTAGCCAGTATATTTCGGCCTTATTGATGAATGCCCCCCTGCTTCCTGAGGGCCTGACCTTGGAGCTGACCGGAAAAATAGGCTCCAGAACCTATATAGAAATGACTTTGGAGCTCATGAGGCAATTTGGTGTTACTTATTCTTTTGAAGAAAACCTCATCAAGGTGAAGCCTCAAACCTATAAGCCTACCTCCTTCTCTGTAGAAAGTGATTGGTCTGGGGCCAGCTATTGGTTCAGTCTATTGGCTTGCGCCAAAGGAGGCCAGTTTTTTCTTAATGGGCTCAAAGAAAACAGCCTTCAGGGAGATTCTAAAATAGTGGAAATCATGGACCACCTGGGGATAGAAAGTCAATTTCAGGACGGTGGAATTCTTTTAACCAAGAAGCCAGTGACTGGCTTGGAGGGATTTGACTTCACACACTGTCCCGATTTAGCGCAGACAGTCGCTGTGACCTGTGCTCTGCTCGGTCAGACGAGCAAGTTTACAGGCCTGGAAAGCCTTCGCATCAAAGAAACAGACCGCATCTATGCCCTTCAGCAGGAACTGGCAAAATTTAACGCCCAGCTGGTGGAAGGAGAAAATGAGGTCTTCACCCTTATTCCCTCCAGCTCGATTCCGGAGAAGGTCAGCATCGCTACGTATGACGATCACCGTATGGCGATGGCCTTCATGCCGCTAGCCACACAGACTGAGGTAAGCTTTGATGATGCCGAAGTGGTGAATAAATCTTACCCTAGCTTTTGGAAACATTGTCTCCTTGCTGGAATAGAATAATTTATACGATCATATTCGCGGTCTCCGCGCAAAAAAACATACTGAAGCTGCTTAATTCTTATATAAGCAGCTTTTTTTAGCTTAAGCCTTACTTTTAAGGAAGAAGCATTGTATAATTTGTATCCCTGATCTAATTTCACTGCGGAGAAATAGCCAAAGGCCCTGGATTCTTCTGGAACAGCTGTGCTGGCAAAAGGTACGCAAAGAATGAAGTGTCAGTGAAAACCAATGCACTGCCCTAAAAGGACTAAGCAAGGCCCTCAAAAGTAGCTAAAAACAAGACAGCCTGAAGTGCATTCCCTATATTGGGAATATATAACCACCTTTCATAAAGCCATAATATTGTGAAAACAAATCCAAAAAATGTAGCCATTCAAGGCATAAAAGGAAGCTACCACTATCAGGTGGCATTAAATCAATTTGGGAAGGACATCCAGATAATTGAATGTCTGAGTTTCTCTGAATTGGTCAAGAAGATCACCTCAAAGGTGGCTGACATTGGAGTATTGGCATTAGAAAATTCAATTGCAGGTGCCATCCTTCCTAATTATGACTTGATGGACAGGAATAATCTTCAGGTAACCGGGGAATTTTACTTGCCCATCTCCCATCAACTAATGGTGCTTCCAGGCCAGACGATAGAAGATATTCAGGAGGTAAGGTCTCACCCCATGGCCCTACTTCAGTGCAAGTCCTTCTTTGAGAAATATCCGCATATCAGACTCAAGGAAGATCTCGATACCGCCGCCGTAGCTAAGGATATCAAGGAGCAACAACTCAAGGGAGTGGGTGCAATTGCAGGAAAATCCGCCGCACAATTTTACGATCTGGAGATATTAGCCTCCGACATTCAAACTATCAAAAACAATATTACGCGTTTTTGTATTGTGGAAAATGCGGCAGAGGCAGCGCCAATCGCGGACTTTGACAAGGCATCGATCAAGGTGATCATTAAGAATGAGCAAGGAAGTCTAGCGAAAGTACTCACCACCATGAGTCAAAACAACCTGGACCTTACCAAAATCCAATCGCTACCAGTCATTGACCAGCCTTGGCATTATGCTTTTTTTATTGACCTGATATTCCAGAATTTCAATGAATACAAGCAGGCCTTAAGCTCTCTAAGCACTCAGGGACACGAGGTCAAAATTATAGGCGAGTATAAAAACACTAAGTAATCACATGATACAACCGGCTAATAGACTGCAATTTGTCAAAGAATATTACTTTTCTAAAAAACTGCGTGAGGTAGCTCAGCTAAAGGCCGAAGGTCAGCCCATCATCAATATGGGAATCGGCAGCCCCGACCTTCCCCCTGACCCTACGGTAATCGAGGCCCTCTCTAAGACCAGTCATCTTGCGAATTCCCATGGCTATCAAAGCTACCAGGGAAGCCCTGCTCTGCGGCAGGCTATAGCGGATTTCTATAACAAATACTACCAGGTATCCCTAAATCCTGCCAATGAAATACTCCCAATGATGGGGTCTAAGGAGGCCATCATGCATATTTCCATGGCCTACCTCAACCCCGGGGATCGGGTGCTCATCCCAAATCCTGGCTATCCAACTTACAGCTCAGTAACCGAGCTGGTCTGCGCCAAGGCCGAATACTATGACCTTAAACAGGAGAGTCAGTGGCTCCCTGACTTTGACCAACTGGAGAGCTACGCCCAAACCCCCATCAAACTGATGTGGGTCAACTATCCCCATATGCCGACCGGAGCAAATGCGGATGAAAATGCACTTCAAAAGCTGGTGGATTTCGCCAGAAAACATGGGATTTTACTTGTCAATGATAATCCTTATAGTTTTATACTAACTAAAGAAAAAAGAAGCATCTTATCATTGGAGGGGGCAGATGAAATTGCCTTGGAACTAAACTCTCTGAGCAAGACCTATAATATGCCAGGATGGCGGGTGGGAATGCTATGTGGAAATGCCACCTATCTGAAAGAAGTCCTCAAGGTTAAAAGCAATATGGATTCAGGTATGTTTTTGGGCATACAGGAAGGGGCAATTGCAGCGTTAAATCTTCCTGGCACCTGGTTTGAGGAGATGGACAAGGTCTATCAGCATCGCAGGGAACTCGTGTGGAAAATCGCGGATCAATTAGGAGCTGTTTATGACAAAAACAGCTCAGGAATGTTCGTGTGGGCCAGACTTCCAGACCAAACTGACCCTTTGGCCCTAGTGGATAAATTGCTTTATGAAAACGCCATATTCATCACTCCAGGAGATATCTTCGGAAGTAATGGCAAAGGATATATACGTTTTTCCCTCTGCCTCGCAGAAGATCAGATAGAAGAAGCACTCCAGCGAGTAAAAGCGACTTGGACGAGATAATTATTTAATTGATGGAGATCAAAAACATTCATATCATTGGCCTAGGCCTTTTAGGAGGTTCTTTTGCGCTAGCGCTCAAAAAACATCTTCCCCAGCTCAAGATCACCGGTCATGACCAGAATCCAAGTCACCTTGAAGAAGCCCTTCAGCGTGGCATTATTGACGAACACACCGTGACACCCCCTCTCGCCAGCGAGGTTATTGTCATCTCCACCCCTGTCAATACCGTGGGTCCCCTAGTAGTGGAAATTCTGGAGACCATCCACCCAGAAGTACTTTTGATGGATTTCGGCTCTACCAAGGAAAAAATCTGCCTTCAGGCATCCAGTCATCCTCGCCGAAGCCAATTCCTAGCGGCCCACCCCATAGCAGGCACCGAGTTTTCGGGGCCATCCGCAGCATTCACAGAGCTATTGATCAATAAAATAATGATTGTATGCGAGCATGAAAAAACCTCTCCTGACTTATTAAAAAGAGCCTATTTCCTGTTCAACCTGCTTCAAATGCATGTCCGAAACATGGGACCTGAGCAGCATGATAGGCACTTAGCCTTCGTTTCTCACCTTTCTCATATCAGCTCCTTTATGCTGGGACAGACGGTGCTAGACAAAATGGAGGATGATAAGAATATTCTTGATATGGCTGGAAGTGGATTTGAAAGTACGGTGCGGCTGGCCAAGAGCTCCCCAGCTATGTGGACGCCCATCTTAAAGGAAAACAAGGGGAATATTCTGGAAGCCCTAGATGGATACATCAAAAATCTGAGCGAATTCAGAAAGATGATGGCCGAGGATCAGTATGAGGAGCTTAATGGAAAAATGAAAAAAGCCAACCTTATCGGCACCATTCTGGAGCAAAAGAAATAATGCGGAAATTGGATTGCGCCAGGAAGGCCTCTAGCATTCCTGAAAGCAGCCAAACTCCACCCTCAGCCTAAGCCAAGCACCAATAGATAAGAAGCGGTATTATATTTCTTTATCCAAGCTACGGAAATAAGAAGGGGCATACTGTAGGCGGCTTCCATACCAGGAAAACATCTCCCCATCCACCAAAAGAATTTTGCTCTCAGGATACTTTTCCTTAAAGGTAGCTAAGTGCTTTTCTCCAAAAGGAAATGGCTCTGAGCTCAGCAGAATATATTCAGGATCCAGCCCTGCCAGGTCATTTTCGGAAAGCTCCGGGTACCTGCTCTTTACAACGACATTTTCGAATCCAGCAAAAGCTAGCATCTTATCAATAAAGGTCAATGGACCCGCAGCCATCATAGGGGCGTTCCAAATCAGATAGGCAGCCGTACCTTTCTTGGCCACAGGCACAGCAAATTCCGCCCTGATCTTTTGTGCCAGTTGCTCGGAAGAAGCGCTAAGTCCTAACACTTTCCCCAGGGAAGAGATCATTTGCAAGGTATCTTCCAGGTCAAATACATCACTCATCCATACGGGAAAATCCTCTTCCAGGCGCAAGATTCCTTCCCTATAATTCTCCTCCTTATTCCCAATAATGAGATCAGGCTTCAAGGCCGTGATTTTATCGAAATTAAAATTTTTGGTACCACCGATTAGCGTCTTACTTTCTCTTAAGCCCTTCGGGCGAATACAAAACTTCGTAATCCCCACGAGCCTGTCACCAAGCCCTAAGTCCATCAGCATCTCAGTATGTGAAGGCACCAAGGAAATAATACGTTGTGGCAATTCGGGACAGGTCACTTGACGTCCCATCTGATCTACGGTGGTCTGAAAATTCATCTGACAAAACTAATTGATTATGTGGCAATGCACCATTTGAAATGACATAATCCTAAAAATGCACCTAGACGTCCATGAAAATTCGCTTATACATAACATCAACTAGCGTCACCAACTCCACTTGAATAAGGGGCAAAAAAAATCCCCGTTATGGCGGGGATATTTTTAATGTTATAACCAAAATTAAGTTTAATATGTACTCGTATTCAATACGATCTAAAGCTCAAATCATTATCAATATTTTAGCTGAATTCGCCTCTCTCCTCTATATCTGGCCACGCTGAATCCCTATTGATGCCACAAAGGTAGACAAGGGCATATTACAAAACAATATTTTTCACAACAATTAACATAGGCTTAATTTTAAAATATAATTCCTTAAAAACAATAAATACAAAATTATACATAAGCAAAGAAAAAGAATTAGCTAGTCAATTTCTTTCCAAAAGAGAAACTCATATTTTTATATTTATTAGCAACTATTTATTTTCAACCTAGCCTAAAATTCAGGAAATTCCCGCACCTGTTTATAGGAGAGGGAATCCAGGTCATATTCCAGGCAAATATGCTGAAGACCATTGCTGATTGCCATAAATCTGGCACCGATGGTTTTATTATAAACAGCCACCTGCTCCACTGTAGTCTGGCTTAATCGAACTTCGGGAGCTTTACATTCGATAAGGATAAAGGGTTTTCCGTTTCTATCCAGTATCAGAATATCAAATCTTTTGCTCAGCTTATTATATTTTAAACCTCTTTCGAGCGAAAAAAGACTTTTAGGATACTTTTTAAACTCTATTAAATAATAGATCAAATGCTGCCGAACCCACTCCTCCGGTGTCAGGACTAATTGTTTTTTCCTCAAAGCATCAAACACCCAGAGCTTGCCCTCGTCCTCGGTCAATTTAAATTCACCCTGAGGAAGGTTCAGTTTAATATCTAAAAATGGATAGTCCGCTTTTTTCATCCTGCAAATATCTTGGCTACCTTTAAGAAAAAAAATTAAGTGGGTATTTAATATGAAAGCCAGATCCTTTATTACTCTTCTTCTCGTCGCTTTTATTCTTATTTCATGCGAAGCTCCCAAGGAATCCAGCGATATGATCGTCCATAATGCCGTAATCTATACCGTAGATGGGGATTTCTCGGTTGTCGAAGCCTTTGCGATAAAGGATGGATTAATTCTTGAAACGGGAACCAGTAAGCATATTTTAGAGAAATATGAGGCTCAGGAAGTAATGGATGCCAAGGGACTATTCATTTACCCTGGCTTTATTGATGCCCACACCCACTTTTACCGATACGGTCTGGGGCTAAAAGTCGCCGATCTAACGGGAGCAAAAAGTGAAGCGGAGATGATCGAAAGAGTCCAGCAACACAGAACCAACACCCCTGATCAAGCCTGGATACTGGGTCGAGGCTGGGATCAAAACCTTTGGGAAGGCCAGCATTTCCCTAGCAAATCCACTCTTGACAGCCTATATCCTGACATCCCTGTGCTCCTAACCCGGATCGATGGACATGCCGCATTAGCCAATTCCAAAGCCTTGGCTATGGGAGGAATCACCCCCAAAGAAACTATCCTGGGGGGAAAAGTAATCACGCAAAATGGCAAAATGACCGGCGTACTTATTGACAACGCCATTGACTTAGTAAGTGCAAATATACCAGATGTAAGTGAATCAGACGCCAGGGAAGCACTGCTTGCGGCTCAAAAAAACTGCTTTGAAGTCGGCTTAACGACGGTGGCGGATGCAGGACTGGATAAGGAGACCATCCTGCTCATTGAGCAAATGCAAAAGGAGGAAGAGCTTATGATGCGCGTGTATGCGATGATCAACCCCAGCCCAGAGAATAAAGAATATTTTTTCGAAAAAGGCCCCTATCAAAATGAGTCCCTGACTGTACGAAGTTTTAAAGTGTATGGGGATGGCGCTTTGGGATCCAGAGGCGCTTCCTTACTTCGCCCCTATCATGATGCCCCGGAGGAATCAGGATTTCTATTGGATCAGCCTGAACATTTTCTAGCCTTGGCTGAAGAGCTCAATGAAAAGGGATTTCAGATGAATACACATTGTATTGGTGATTCTGCTAATCGTACCTTATTGAATATATATGGAAAGGTCCTGCTCGGAGAGAATGATAAAAGATGGAGAATAGAGCATGCCCAGGTCATTCACCCTATGGATATCGAGAAGTTCGCTAAGTTCAATATTATCCCATCAGTACAGCCTACACATGCCACTTCAGATATGGGCTGGGCCGCTGACAGACTAGGTGAAGACCGTGTAAAACACGCTTATACCTATCAGCTGCTGGAGCAGCAAAACGACATGCTAGCGCTAGGAAGCGACTTTCCGGTGGAAGACATCAACCCGCTATATGGCTATCATGCTGCGGTGGCCAGAACGGACGGGAATAATAAACCTGAGGGAGGGTTTCAGCCAGAAAATAAGCTCAGTCGCCAATCGGCCTTAAAAGGGATGACGATCTGGGCAGCTTATGCCAATTTTGAAGAGCCGCTAAAAGGCAGTATCGAGAAAGGAAAGCTTGCCGACTTTGTGGTAATGGAAAGGGATCTAATGACCGCTCCTGAAACTATATTGCGTGAGCTAAAAATACAAGCCACCTATATCGGCGGTCAGAAAGTATATTAATAGCAGGGGATCAAGGGAGAGTCTCCATCTCAAAATCCAGATAGGGAACCACCTTATCAATCCATGTCTGATTGAAAATCTTGATTTTGACTAGGTCCCCGGCCTCGTGATAGGGACCATGCTGCTTCCTATATGCCACGAGCACCTTGGCCTCCCCATAACCAATATAGGGATGCTGGGCAAGCTGCTGGACCTCCACCAAATTGAGAGAAATCTTCTTGATCGGCATGGGTGAAAATTCGAAATATTCGAAGACTTTACGCGCGGTCTCAGGCTTAAGGCCATAGACATCTTCCAGCTGTGTTTTAGAATGCATACCTCCCAGCCCTTCCCGAAACTTAACAATGCGGGAGGCCAGGGCTGCCCCTACGCCGGGGACTATCTGCAGAAGCACCGAATCGGCTTCCGAAAAATCCAGTTTCTTTATGGAGGATTGTTTATTCTGCCACCCACCAGTGTCCAAAGCGGCAGCGAGCCTGAGGTTTGGAAGTGGATCATTGATAGGCTCGAATGCCTGAGCTGTATCCAATTCGCTCAGAATAACTCTGGCATTCTTTAAATATTCTTGGTATAATTTACGTGATTCACTAGCCTGAAGTCCATCTATCACATCAGGAACGAAGTATAAGATAAAAAGTACTGGGATCACCAGCAGAAAACCTTTTGATTCCCGTTGTGAAAAGCCCAAATAATTTTTCAGGTAAAAAAGGACTTTTCTATTCATAATCAGCTAATTTTGAAGCCCATAAGACTGGACATAGTTTTTAGCTATGGGTGATAAATTAATCATATTGGAATTATTTTCAAAATTTTATCATTATTGCATTGAAATAAATGTGAGAAAAAGGCAAATATTATTTAGACAGATTTTAAATTAAAGATTGCGTAGGCGAAATAGTTCATTTCGTGCCGTTTCTATAATAAATTTGCAAAATAAAAGTACCAAGAATGCAGCATAACTTTAGAGCCATTAGTCTATCCTATAAAAATGCTCCTGTAGAGATTCGGGAGATTATTGCATTGGATGACAAGGCTGTACACTCTCTATTGGTAAAATTAAAGGAGTTCTTTAATGTAAAGGACACCTTGATTCTATCTACGTGCAATCGCACAGAGGTATACTATGCGCATGAACTGGACCTAAGTGTAGAGATCATCAAGCTGATCGGCACAGAAAAGGGGCTTCACAATGTCATTTCATATCTCGAGTACTTCGATCTGATAGGGGATGACAAAATGGCCATAGAGCATCTTTTCAAAGTTTCTATGGGTCTGGAAGCTCAGGTGGTAGGAGATATGCAAATTGCCAATCAGGTAAAACGAGCCTATCAAGCTGCTGCAGACATGGAGATGGCAGGTCCATTCCTTCATCGTCTGATGCATACCATCTTCTTCACCAACAAGCGCGTGGTCCAAGAGACGGCTTTCCGAGATGGTGCCGCCTCTGTCTCTTATGCCGCAGTGGAGCTTATAGACGAATTGACCTCTAATACACTCAACCCGCGTATTTTGCTAGTTGGCCTTGGAGAGATCGGTGAGGATGTGGCTAAGAATATGATGTACCTGCCCAATGCAGAGGTAAAACTCACGAACAGAACCTTCTCCAAAGCCCAGCAGATGGGCGCAGAGCTTGGGTATGAAGTGATCCCTTTTGAGGAGGTCCATGCTGCGATGAAGGCCGCGGATGTAATCATATCTTCGGTAGCAGCCCCCACGCCATTCATTACGAAAGACCTTGTCAAAAATTTCGATATCCAAAGTTATAAGCTGTTCGTAGATCTCTCGGTTCCCAGAAGCATTGAGACTACTGTGGACGATGTACCTGGCGTACTGCTATATAATGTGGACAATATTCAAAGCAAGGCTACTGAAGCTTTGGAGCGAAGAATGGAAGCAGTCCCTCAGGTGGAGACCATCATTCAGGAAAGTATTGAAGAGTTTTTTGACTGGAAGAAAGAGATGATGGTATCACCCACCATCAACAAACTAAAAAATGCATTAGAGCAAATCCGAAAAGAGGAACTGGAGCGATATCTCAAAAACTCCAGCGCCAAGGAATATGCTATCATTGATAAAATCACCAAAAGCATGATGCAAAAAATCATCAAGGTACCCGTGGTACAGTTGAAGGCAGCATGCAAGAAAGATCAAGCTGAAGAAATGATTGATATTATTTCTGACCTCTTTGACTTGCAAAAAGACCCTAATCATCACGATCAGGAGTAAGCACGGAGGGAGTTATCATATATTTACATCCGGAATACAGTCGTTGTTAGACAGTTTCCGGATGTTTTTATTTATAGCTGTTATCATTATTTTTGTAAAGCACGCCATTAGTTATACTTTAGAGGTAAAATTAAACTACTCATAAAATGTCAAAAGTTTTAGGCCAATGGATCAGCGCCAGTATGCTAATCCTAGCCTTCACAGGAACTGCTTCTGCTCAAATGTACGAGGTATATGATTCGGAATTGAATCTAATACAAAGGATCAATGATGATCATATCTTTCTTCTCAGCGAATCCATTCGGGTGAGTGATAAGGATGCCAGGCTTCAGCTTCTAGGGAATAATTATAAGCCTTTCTTGGAGCTAGAGGGTGAGGCTATATACCAGTACCTCAGCCCTTGGATCCTAGTGGAGCAAGATGGCAAATTAGGCGCTTACCATGAGTATGGGGAGCAGATATTCAAACCAGAATATGATGCGATAGACATGCGCTACAATGAGCTTCTGGCGAATAAAGGCAATGCCTATCACCTATACGATGTGGGTACCAAAATCCACTCCTTTCTTGGCCAGTACGAAGCCGCTCATATCGCTTCAAATGGGCAGGTGATTGCAAAAATCCCCGCCGGCTATCTTTTACCCATTTCAGAAGACCCAAACCACCTTTACCTTGACTTACAATCCACATCCCCAAAGGCCATTTTGGCACAGGAGGCGGAAGGATACGGCCTTATCAATAGACATGGTCAATATATTCTCGAACCCGTCCTCGATAGTCTCAGGCACCTCGAGGGGGAGTTTTACTTTGGCTACAATGAAAACCAGTACATGCTCATAGAAGCTCGGGAGGAAACGGCTGAAATACGCTATAGCAGCTACCACAAAATCACTGAAAAAGAGGGGCTTATCTTGGAATATATCCATGGAAGACTTCGTAGAGTGATGGAAAAAGACGGCATCCTGCTCGACATGATGGGCATGCAGCAGGTGGTCAAAGTCGATCCCACGCATTATAATGTATATTTCAAGGACAGAAAAGTAGGTCTTCTTGATCATTCTGGCAACTGGCAGGTGAGCCCATCCGACAGTATCGAGGTCATTTATGCTGGAAATGAAAATAGATATGCCGCCACCACAGGCCAGCAATACGGCTATGTGGACAAAGGAGGCAAATGGATTATTAAAGCTCAATTTCAGGAGGCCTCACCCTTTAGTGAAGGCCTAGCGGCAATTCGCAATAATAGTGGCTGGGGATATATCGATCTTTATGGAAAATCCATAATCTTCCCAGAATTCGAGTCCGCAGGGCAGTTTCAACGAGGCTTGGCCGTCATCCGATCTTCCGGAAAGGCCAATTTGATTGATCCTCAAGGCCGCAAGTTACTTGCAGAGGGCTATGATGATATATTCCGATCAGATGATTCTTATTTTATCACCGAAAATAATGGGCTTTTTGGGATATTGGATCCATTGGGAAATGAAATTACTCCGCCCATTTTCCAGTCACTTCGTAGAGAAAGCTTTAATCAAATCGTAGTCCAAAGAAACGATCGATATGGGATCATGGATGAGCAGGGAGAGGTGATCTTACCAATCTATTATCTAGACATTCTAGTGGATAAGGAAGCCCGAAAAATACTTGCTGAAGACCTATACACTCCCCCAATCTCTGAAGAGGACGGCAAGGGTAAAAAGAAAAAGAAAACCAAGTAAATAAAGGTTTGGAGAGCCCGCATTAAGGCGCAGCTTTTCCCTGGAATGCCATATTGCAGCTCTTCTCTAAGTGCCTGACCAAATACTTAATAAAAGGCAGCGGAGCCTATTCGTTGCCTTTTGCTTTTGAATCTACAAAGCTCTTCCAGCCTTCTCTTGCAAAGGAAAGACTCTGCTTTTTTTGATAGGAATAGAGTTGGTATAGGCCTCTCAAAGCCCAATAACCTCATAGAAGAAAGAAACTCCATCTGCTCGAGCCACTGCTAATACCTCAGGCTAGCCAGGGTGAATAGCAGTCTATCATGGCAGGCTATTCGATGGCCAGAACTATCCCTTCTCTTTGGAATCCGTCCGATCTACACTAGCCTACAGCAAAACGACAAAAAGCCCCGCTAATGCAAGGCTTCTTTTTATTCTCTAAGTACCAATTTCAATTTATCAGTGTCCTTGACTCTTCAGGTTTCGATTCGGAAATTACAGCCGAGAAATTATAACCTTAAAATAGTGTCCCACTTTTATTAAAACTGAACAGGGTATCATTTCAGTATAAACCAGGGTAAACCAGGATTTGGACCCATTGATGGAAACAAAGTAATTTACCTCTTTGTTCTATTCTTTATTTTTATCGTTTTTATTTTTGCCTTCCTCTGGTTTAGCGATAGACTCACGCATCTCAGTATCAGACTTGATATTTTCCATACGGTAATAATCCATAACCCCTAAGTTTCCAGAGCGGAAAGCTTCGGCAAGGGCCATTGGTATTTCGGCTTCAGCTTCTATTACCTTGGCACGCATCTCCACGTTTCTGGCTTTCATTTCCTGTTCTAAAGCAACCGCCATAGCTCTTCTTTCCTCGGCTCTAGCTTCGGCCACTTTCAAATCAGCAGAAGCTTGATCAATTTGCAATTTGGCGCCGATATTAGTTCCAACATCGATATCAGCAATATCAATAGAAAGGATCTCAAAGGCAGTTCCAGCATCAAGGCCTCTTTGAAGCACTAGTTTAGAGATTTTATCAGGGTTTTCAAGCACGCTCTTATGGGAGGAAGCAGAACCAATAGAGGTGACGATTCCCTCCCCTACACGGGCGAGAATAGTCTCCTCGCCAGCTCCACCCACCAGTTGGGCGATATTGGCACGAACGGTAACTCTAGCTTTAGCGATCAGCTGAATTCCATCAGCAGCAACTGCCGCCACACTTGGCGTATTGATCACTTTAGGATTTACAGATATCTGCACTGCCTCAAACACATCACGTCCAGCAAGATCAATGGCAGTGGCCTGCTTGAAAGTCAAGTTAATATTCGCCTTATCTGCTGAAATCAGAGCTCGGATAACATTCGGGACATTGCCCCCAGCCAAGTAGTGAGTTTCCAGTTCATTGGTGGTGAGATCCAGCCCTGCCTTGGTCGCCGTAATCAGTGAATTGACAATCACACTTGGCGGAACTTTCCTGATACGCATACCAATAAGTTCGCCAATACCCACTTTCACATTCGCAAAAACAGCTGTAATCCATAGATTTACAGGAACAAAGTACAAGAAAATAAATAGTAGAATCAGACCTCCGAAGGCCGCTACTAAAATGAGCACTGAATTAGACATTTCCATTTTATATTGCTTTTATTATAATTCTATTATTTTCCAATTGATGAATCTCCACTTGCACCCCTGCTGACACAAAACCATCGTTTGATTTAACTTCATAAATTGTGTCCCCAAACTCAGCCTTGCCGTAAGGCTTTATATCCGAAATCGTCATACCACGCAATCCTACCTGCAAGCCCAGCAGCCGATCATCATAAGAACGACTTGAGATGGTTGACTTTAGAGAAAACCGCTTCCATAATCCTGACTTAAAACCATAGAAAACCACAGCAACGTTCGCTAAGGTCGCTAGTCCTAAAACCAAGAAAGCAGTGGAAGAATCATAATTTACAAAGCCCAGAAATACGCCAAGACCACTAAAAGCCAATCCCAATATCCCAACCAATGTGGTACCGGGAACAAAAAGCACCTCCAGCAGCATCAATATCAATCCGAGCACTAAAAATCCAATTATTAATGTTAAGGTCATTTCTAGTAAGAGAGTTAATAGCTCAAATTAGAGAGATTTTTTGGCAAAACGAAATTATTTCTTTTCACCATGCAGCAATCTCCCGCTCTCCAACCAAAAGCCTCCTTCCAGTTCGAAGCGAATCAATCGCTGCGATCCAAAAGGAGGCTTTTTATCCTGTATAAAGAAATTTTTCTAGGTCCTACCTAATAGGCTTTGGCAAACAAAACTCTTCCACTAGAAGGTTTACCGCTATATACACAGCTTCCTTCTTCTTTTTGCTGGTCCAGAGGGATGCAGCGAATGGTGGCTTTGGTAAGTTCCTTGATTTTATTCTCGGTCTCAGAGCTTCCATCCCAATGAGCAGAAATAAAACCACCTTTTTCCTCCAATACCTTTTGGAAATCATCCCAGGTATCCACAGAAGTCGTATTGTCCTGTCTAAACTGAAAAGCTTTCTGATAGATCCCTGTTTGGATTTCTTCCAAAAGCTCAGGGATAAAGGTTTTCAAATCCACCTCATTAAGGTTGACCATTTGCTTGCTGAGCGTATCACGTCTGGCTACTTCTATCGTATTATTGGCTAGGTCACGTGGTCCTAGAGCGATTCTGACAGGAACGCCTTTAAGTTCGTATTCAGCGAATTTCCAACCTGGCTTGTAGGTATCGCGATGATCAAAATGCACAGAGACGCCGAGAGGCTTCAGGGCATTCAATATCTCATGCGCTTTAGCTTCGATGGCATCCAGCTCCTCATTACTTCTGTAAATAGGTACGATGACCACCTGAATAGGTGCAAGTTTTGGAGGAAGTACCAGGCCATTATCATCCGAATGAGCCATTATTAAGGCGCCCATTAGGCGGGTACTCACGCCCCAGGAAGTACCCCAGACTAGCTCTAAGCCCCCTTCTTTGCTGGCAAACTTCACATCAAAAGCCTTGGCAAAGTTTTGCCCCAGGAAATGGGAAGTACCAGCTTGCAAAGCTTTACCGTCCTGCATCAGGGCTTCAATGCAATAGGTTTCTACAGCACCTGCAAATCGCTCGTTTTCACTTTTGATCCCTTTCACCACTGGTAAGCCCATAAATTCCTCAGCAAACTGCGCATAGATATTCATCATCAGCTCGGTTTCTTCAATGGCTTCTTCTTTGGTAGCATGGGCAGTATGCCCTTCCTGCCAAAGAAATTCTGCTGTTCTCAAAAATAATCGAGTACGCATTTCCCAGCGCACCACATTGGCCCACTGGTTTATCTTAAGGGGAAGGTCACGGTAAGATTGAATCCAGTTTTTATATGTACTCCAAATCACCGTTTCAGAGGTGGGTCTTACGATCAGTTCCTCCTCCAGCTTCGCCTCTGGATCAACGATTACGGATTTACCATCTTCACTATTTTTCAGCCTGTAATGGGTCACCACGGCACATTCTTTAGCAAAACCCTCGACATGGCTTGCCTCTTTGCTGAGGTAGGATTTGGGAATAAATAAAGGGAAATAAGCATTAGAATGACCTGTTTCTTTGAACATCCGGTCAAGCTCTTTTTGCATATTTTCCCATATGGAATAGCCATAGGGTTTGATGACCATACAGCCACGGACGGCAGAATTCTCCGCAAGGTCAGCTTTTTTTACTAGTTCGTTGTACCACAGTGAGTAATCTTCGCTCCTTTTTGGCAGTCCTTTGCTCATGAGTATGTTTGTTGTTATGAAAAAACTCTTTAACTTTCGTACTTGTTTGGGGAGCAAATATAAATCAAAAAAATATAACCCTCCTCCCAAGTGCACGTATATAGTGTTACGAGTTGTAAACTAATTTATTATGAAAAGAAATACTACATATCGTTATCTGGCTGTCCTTGCCGTACTGGGGCTGGCATCTTGTAGCAGCAGCTACTCTGCCATGCAAGGTGAAACAGATGACCTTTACTTTATGGCCTCTGATGACGCCATCCCAACTAACCATGCGGTAAACAATAACACTCCGGACAACTTCAGCCAGTACACTGAGGTTCAGAGCACTCCGCAATATCAGCAAGAAAGCTTTTCAGCCAAAAATGTAAACCCTGAGTATGTAGCCAAGTATCAAGTTCAAAATGATACGGTCCCTCAGGATGATTACGTTTATTTTGATGAAAATGCAGTAGCCTCTTCCGCCACACAAACCACCGGCGAAGGCAATGTGAATGTCTATAATAATTTCTACGGCTATAATAATCCTACAGGCCCAAGTTATGCTTCAAACTCATGGTTTATGCCATCGTTTAGCATGATGTATAGCCCTTATGGATTCTATCCTAGCATGGGTTTTGGATTTTATGATCCATTCTTTGGCCCATCATGGGGTTATAGACCTGGGTTCAGCATGTCCATTGGTTTTGGATTTGGTTTTGGATACGGTATGGGTCGCCCTTACTCTCCTTATTATTATGATCCTTTCTATGGCCCTAGATATGGCTATGGTGGTGGTTATTATGGATATGGTAGCCCAGTGATTATTAATAATAATATTTACACTGGAGAAGGTCGTCAAATCGTACAAGCCTCTAGATCAAGCAGAGGTTCCGCTTCTCCTACGAGAGCCATTAGTAGTCGCTCTGCAGCTAGCCCAAGCACTTCACGGGCAATCGCCAGAAATAGCGCCGTGAGCCGTGTGGATAATAACAGATCTAGCAGAGATTTTAGTAGATCGGAAAATGATTATCTCAATGGTCGTAGCCGAGTAACCTCAGCGAATACCACAAGAAGATCAACCAACTCTGCCACCATGTCTCGCCCTAGAAGCAGTACTGATCGCAGCAGAAGTGCTTATACCCCATCTAGCAGCACCAGAGCCACGAGCAATGCAACTCGCTCAACCTCTACCAGCAACGCAAACAGCAGATCAAGAAGCGCAACAACTTCTCCATCTTATAACACAAGAAGTACCACTAGAAGCAGCAGCTATACCGCTCCTACTAGAAGCACTAATACTTATACTACACCATCCAGAAGCAGCAGCAGTAGCAGTAGAAGCTATACGCCTAGCAGCAGTTCATCTTCATCGTCTTCCAGGAGCTCAGGAAGCGTAAGCAGAAGTTCTGGAAGTTCAAGAAGAGGGGGGAATTAATCCCCCTTTTTTTACCACTTTTTCAACCTTCACCGTTAATTAATCATACCACTTATCAGGAAGAAACAGCAGCCATCTCTGGCTGAATGGAAAAGTATTATACAAAAATGAAGAAATCCTTTAAAGTCACCCTACTAGCATTGCCATTTATGGCTGGCCTGGCGATGATATCAGCGCAAGGACAGACCTTCGACGATGCACTACGATATAGCCAATATAACGCCACCGGATCCGCAAGAATCATGGGCATAGGCGGAACGCAGTTTGCCATAGGCGGAGATGTTTCCAATATCTCCGGTAACCCCGCAGGTCTTGGATTCTTTAGAAATTCCCAGGTTAGCTTCACTACTAATTTTGAAAACTGGAATTCAGATTCCTATTTCATGGGGCAGAAACAGTCCGATAGTGACTTTACCTTTTCCCTGCCGAATGTAAGCGCCGTATTTGCTAAAACCAAAAACCCCATGAACACCGATTCATGGAGAGGTCATTCCTTTGGAATCAGCTATAATAGATCTAGCAATCTTAACAATCAGTTTGGTTATTATTCCAATATCGAAAGCCCTACCTCGATTTTAGACTACTATTCCGCAGAATATAATGCTACTCAAGAACCACCAATAGGTGATCCAGCAGGCTTGCCTCTGGATGTCGGGCTGATTGTTCAGGACGGAAATATATTTAGACCCTCAGATTATACTTATAATATCAATGATGACGGCAGCGTAAACTTTGATAGCCCCATCGCTCCCTATCAGGATGAGATGATCATCACTGAAGGAAATACTAGCCAGTTTACCTTCGCTTATGGAGGCAATTATGACAATAAGTTATTCATTGGTGGCTCTGTGGGTATTACCTCTGTCAATTTCACCTCTCACAAAACCTATGGTGAGGACTTTGTAGATAATCATAATTTCCAAGCTACCGCCTTCAATATTCGCGAGAACCTAAATCACAGCGGTTCTGGGGTGAATCTAAATATAGGCTTAATATACAAGCCTATAGATCAGATAAACCTCGGCTTCACCTTTAGCTCTCCTACCTGGATGCAATACCAGGAAGGCTATGACTCTGATATTGTCGCTGATTTTTATGACCTGGATGGCAACTTTGACTATGGAGAAGAAGCCTATAGCAATTATTATAATCCAATCTATAAGTTAAGAACTCCCTTAAAATTGAGTGCTGGAGCGGCTTTCTTTCTGAATAAAAATGGCTTCATTTCTGCTGATATAGATTATCTGGATTATTCTACCATGCACCTTTCTGCCAGGTCTTTTAGCCTTAATGATGAAAACCAATTCATACAAAACACGGCTACCAGCGTGATCAACTACCGCGTGGGTGGAGAATGGAGAATCAATATCTTCAGATTGCGAGCAGGAACAGCCTTCTATGCTGATCCCTATAAAGACAGTGCTAATGATAGAAGCAAAACGCAGTACTCTGGTGGTATCGGGGTGAAGCTAGCGAAAATGTCTATTGACTTAGGATTCGTTCATAGCCAGTTTGATACCTTCTATAGAAGCTATCCAACTGCCGACTTATTGACTACAGAAAACACCGATATTCAAGGCCTACTTACCTTTGGCTTTAATTTCTAAAATAACTCATCATTTCTGATGAAAGATGCTCAGTGGATATATCATCTCCGCTGAGCATTATTTTTGCCTGTCGGTAAAACTCTTCCCTTCCAGTAAGCAGATCCTGCAATTTAAGGGTAATTTCCGCTGTATCTAGGCCCTTAAACATTGGCCGCTTACTAATCTCATCCTTTGTCAACCTTGCTAATAGTTCATCAAGACTAACCTCTAGGTAAACGGATACAGCAGAGGCATTAATAAGGTTAATATTATCATTGAAACAGGGCGCTCCCCCTCCTGTTGAAAGCACCATCCCTCCAGGGAGGCCCAGAAGTTTCTGTAAAACCTTGGTTTCCAGATTCCTGAAATACCCTTCACCTTTTTCCATGAAGATGGTTGGGATATCGCTTCCCTCCTCCTTGACCAGTTCGGCATCAAGGTCATAAAAATCAAAGCCCAGCTGGCTGGCCACGGCCCTTCCTAAGGTGGATTTGCCACTTCCGGGCATACCCATCAAAACTATCTTTACTGCGTCAATCATCTATTTTATTATATCAAGAACTTCTTCCGGAGAAGGTGCATTATTAATATGATATTTCTCGATCACGGTACCTTCCGCCAAGACGATCAGACCCGGGTTTGACCTGATCATAGTCTTCAGGACAGTCGCATCACCATAAAACGATGGAACCTGCCACCCATGCTCCTGGAGCAAAGCTTTGGTTTGCTCTGCCGAGGCGGCACTTATTACCCAAGTCTCGATTCCATCAATATTCATCAGTGCATCTAAGGCATCGAGTTTATCCCGATTCATCTTCTCAAAACTACTGATACATACCAATAGCTTATTCCCTTGGAGTGCCTGCTCAGTAAAATCTCCCTCGTCATTCCAAATCGCAAAATCTGATATCTTTGGTAAAGCCTCTGGGTTTTTAAGTTTCATATCTACAAACTCATAACTTTCATCTGTCGGGTATTCATCCAGAATAAGCTCCTCCCCCTCTTTTTTCATGATATAGCTATATTCCAGAACTCCAGAGGGTAACATTCCTTTCTGAATATTCACTCCATTCTTATAGGCTCTAAAATCAATGAAAGGCAGATTACGAATCGCAATAATGGATAAGATAAGAGATAATACTAGAGAGGAAACTACGATCACACCTCTAAATCCCCCTTGATGGTCTGCCAACTTTTTCTGCTGGAGAAATAATACCCCAATCATCACTACAAGGATTATATCTTTGATAAACGACTCCCAGGGAGTCAGTTTTATAGCATCCCCAAAGCAGCCACAATCTGTCACCTTATTAAAATAAGCGGAATAAAAAGTCAGAAAAGTAAAGAAGATGATCAATGCTAATAAGAGACTTAAGGTTAATTTTTTGCGATAATTAAGGAGCAGCATAACTCCTAAGCCCACCTCTAATACGATAAGTATGACGGAAATCGATAGAGAAAAAGGTTTCAACCACTCAAAGGCAGGCGCAATATCATGAGCGAATACCTCAAAATATTCCTCCATCTTGATGGAGGTTCCTACAGGGTCATTCACTTTTATTAATCCAGAAAAAACAAATAGGCCACCCACTAAATAGCGGAAAATATGGAGCAATACCTTCATCAATCGGTTATTTAAAATTCAACTTAATCAAACAAAACACAGAATAATTGATCATATCCTGATAGTTGGCGTCTAAGCCTTCGGATACTATAGTTTTGCCGCTATTATCTTCGATTTGCTTTACTCGATATAGCTTCATCAGGATAATATCGGTCATGGAGGAAACCCGCATATCTCGCCATGCTTCATCATAATCGTGATTTTTATTCTCCAGTAAACTTCTAGTATTCTCGACCCAATGGTCATAAAGAGGCTCCAGCTCGGCATAGGTAAGTTCCATACGATCATCCCCCAAAAGCTCCATCTGAATAAGAGCCATGAGGCAGTAGTTGATGATGCCAATGAACTCATCCTGAATGGGATCTTCGACCTTTTGAGTCCCTTTCTCTTGGATAGACCTGATGCGCTGCGCTTTAATAAAAATCTGATCCGTAATAGACGGAAGCCTTAAAATTCGCCAGGCTGTACCATAGTCAATGGTTTTCTTCTTAAAAAGTTCTTTACAAAGGGTGATAACTTGATTATATTCGCTTACAGTTTGCGTTTTCAAAGCAATAAATGGTTTTTAGATGAATAATATTCCCAGCGATACTTCCCAGATCGAAGATAGCTTATTTCCCACAAAAATAACACTTCAATCGAAAGGAAAGCTATTTCTGCTCGATGAACCTTGGGTAATGGGAATAATTAATATTACCCCTGACTCCTTCTATGCGGGCAGCAGGGTAAACCCACACACTGAGCAACTATTACGCAGTGCGGAGAAGCAGCTGCTGGAAGGAGCAAAGATTTTGGATTTAGGAGGCTACAGCAGTCGCCCAGGTGCAAAGGACGTCAGTACAGCGGATGAGCTGCATAGGATCATACCGGCTGTGAAGCTGCTAAAAAAAGAATTTCCCGAGGCCCTTCTATCCATCGACACTTTCCGCCACCAGGTGGCTGGAGAGGCGGTCAGCGCAGGTGCCGATATCATCAATGATATTTCTGGCGGCGAATTGGATCCGGAGATGATCCCTACCGTAGGCAAAATGGAGGTCCCTTATGTATGCATGCATATGAAAGGCAATCCCCAGGACATGCATGAGAAAACGGACTATATAGACCTGGAAAAAGAAATTTTATTCTTTTTTAACAAAAAACTGAACCAATGTCGACAAGCTGGCATTAAAGATGTAATACTTGACCCAGGTTTTGGCTTTGCTAAATCTCTAGATCAAAACTATAGGATTCTTAAAAATTTATCTTATTTTAAGAATATTAAATGCCCTATATTAGCAGGAGTATCAAGGAAATCTATGATTTACAAAGTTTTGGAGATCACTCCTGATGAAGCCTTAAATGGTACTACTGCACTGAATATGGCTGCACTGATAAATGGGGCTTCCATATTGAGAGTACATGATGTAAAACAAGCGTTAGAAACTATTAAACTATATAAACAAATTTACCCTTGAATCTACTTTTTAAAATAGGATTCCTTGACATTTCGATGGTCAACATAATAGACATTTCGCTGGTAAGCGTGCTGATTTATCAGGTCTATAAGTTGATGCGTGGAAGTGTGGCCATCAAGATTTTCTTAGGTTTTTTGTCAATTTACCTGGTTTACCTCGTAGTAAATGCCGCCAAGATGGAGCTTTTATCCAGTATTCTTGGGCAGTTTATGGGCGTTGGGGTGATCGCAGCTATTATTCTATTTGCCCCTGAAATCAGGAAGTTTCTCCTCATCATCGGTAGAAGTTCGATTTTATCAAATGAAAATGTTCTTCAAGAGCTCCTTTTTTGGAGAAAAAAAGAATCCAATGCCTTTAATATCACTCCGATCATTGACGCCTGCAAAAGTCTATCCGGTACCAGTACCGGCGCATTGATGGTGATGTCTAGAAATTCAGAGCTAAAATTCTATGCAGAAAGTGGTGATCTTATTGATGGGATGGTTTCTAAGAGGCTTTTGATAAGCATCTTCAATAAATACAGCCCGCTCCATGATGGCGCCGTAATCATCTATAATGGCAAAGTCAAAGCAGCAAGGTGTATCTTGCCCGTTACCGAAAAAGAAGTGCCTGCTCAATTTGGCCTTCGTCACCGCGCAGCTATAGGCATGTCAGAAGCTACCGACACCTTGGTACTTATCGTATCCGAAGAGACAGGGCAGGTATCTATGGCTAAAAATGGAAATATACTTCACAACCTATCCTTTCAGGAGGTCCGTGAAATCCTGAATAACTACCTTACTGGACAGGATATTGACGAGAAATTTGACTTTCTCAGTCCCTTTGAAAGCAAGAAATTTAAGCAAAGGCCAGCGGAAGCCTAAATAAAAGACAGGCTGCTAAAACATTAAAAGCAGGCCTTCTATCATTTGATGATGGAAGGCCTGCTTTCTTTTTATTCAGAATGATACCTCAGTATTGCTAAGCTGCTGAATCATGATCTGCTAATTCTTAATTGATTACTCCTAACTCCTTGCCAACTTCCACAAATGCCTTGATAGCGGTATCAAGGTGTTTTTGCTCATGGGCAGCAGAAATCTGAACTCTTATCCTTGCCTGCCCTTTAGGGACTACTGGATAATAAAAGCCAATCACATACACCCCTTTTTCCAATAACTTCTCCGCCATTTTCTGCGAAAGCGCTGCGTCATAGAGCATAATAGGCACTATCGGGTGCTCCCCTGGCTTAATATCAAACCCAGCTGCAGTCATTTCTTTTCTAAAATAAAGGGTATTTTCCTCCAATTTGTCTCGGAGCTCAGTGGTTTCGGAAAGCAAATCAAACACCTTAATTGAAGCACCAGTAATGGAAGGAGCTAGGGTATTAGAAAATAAATAAGGTCTGGAACGCTGGCGCAAAATATCAATAATCTCTTTTCTCCCTGAGGTAAATCCTCCAGAAGCTCCGCCTAGGGCCTTACCCAGGGTGCCAGTGATGATATCCATCTTCCCCATCACTCCTTTGAGCTCATGGACACCTCTGCCAGTCTTACCAACAAAACCTGTACTATGGCATTCATCAGACATGACCAGCGCATCATATTTCTCAGCCAGTTCCACTATTTTATCCAATTGAGCAACGGTACCATCCATAGAGAAAGCCCCATCAGTCACAATTATCTTCACTTTTGCACCTTTAGTATTAGCCTCCTGCAGTTGTGCTTCTAGGTCCGCCATATCATTATGCTTATATCTAAATCGCATGGCCTTACATAGACGAACGCCATCAATAATGGAAGCATGATTTAAAGCGTCAGAAATAATCGCGTCATCAGGCCCTAATAATGGCTCAAATACACCACCATTGGCATCAAAGGCGGCAGCATACAAAATAGTATCCTCAGTCCCTAGAAACTTAGATATCTTCTCTTCTAGTTCCTTGTGAATATCCTGAGTACCACAGATAAATCGAACGGAAGACATCCCGTAACCATGGCTATCGATCGCGGCTTTGGCCGCCTCTATTACCTTGGGGTGACTAGAAAGCCCCAAATAATTGTTAGCGCAGAAGTTTAGGACCTCCAAACCCGCTTCAGTGGTAATTTCTGCACCTTGGGGAGAGGTAATTACGCGCTCGTTTTTATACAAACCAGCCTCTTTAATTTCTTTCAGTTCCTTTTCTAATCTAGGTTTTAAACTTTCGTACATAGCATATTTGGATTTTAATTCGTATCATTATAGCTGAAAAGCTTTCATATAAAAGTAGTCCAAAATATTTACAATTGGTAAAAATGAATTTACTAATTTTGTTTTACACTGAATAAGACATTATTGGTCGCCTAATAAGGAGGAAAGTCCAGGAGTTACAATTATATAAAGTAAAAGCTCATGATTCAGCATGAGTTCATTGCTTAGGAGCATTTCATAGTTAGGAAAATAGTAAATCTATATTCATTTAGACATCCCCAAATATAAGAAAGTCCTGAAGTGCATAACTTGAGGTTTACAGAGATTATGGAAAGAATACTCATCACAGGAGCTGCTGGCCAATTGGGCTCCGAGCTTACCAGAACTTTGGCAGATATCTATGGTGGAGAGCAGGTAGTCGCCACTGATATCAATGCCAAGTCCGCTCATAAATTTGACTATTGCCAATTTAGGACCTTGGACGTAATGGACAAAGAGGCTATAGCTAGTATGGTGGAGACTGAAAAAATCACCCAGGTATATCACTTGGCAGCGATGCTCTCAGCTACTAGCGAGAAGAACCCTCTGATGGCCTGGAAGCTGAATATTGACAGCTTATTGAGCATATTGGAACTCGCTCGAACCAGCGGCTTAAACAAAATCTATTGGCCTTCCTCCATTGCCGTCTTTGGCCCCAATACTCCCGCAGTCAATACTCCGCAAGACTGTATCATGGATCCTAACACCGTATATGGCATCTCGAAACTTGCAGGAGAAAGATGGTGTCAATACTACTTCGAAAAATATGGGGTGGATGTGAGGAGTATTAGGTACCCGGGTTTAATAGGATATAAGTCTCTGCCTGGTGGCGGCACGACCGATTATGCCGTGGAAATTTTCCATAAAGCCTTAGCTGATGAGCATTTTGAATGCTTCTTGGAGGAAGACACCTCCCTTCCGATGATGTATATGGAAGACGCAATCCAAGCGACGATTCAGCTTATGCAAGCCCCGGCTTCTCAGGTCACGGTGCGCTCCAGCTATAATCTTGGTGGTATAAGCTTCACCCCGGATGATCTTTATCAGGCAATCAAAGTTCATCATCCAAATCTCAGTATTTCATACCATCCGGATTTTAGACAAAAAATCGCCGATACCTGGCCGGATAGCATTGATGATAGCATCGCTCAGAAAGACTGGGGATGGAAGCATAAATTCGATTTGGAAACAATGACTAAGGAAATTTTAGCTAATTTGCCTGCTCAATTGGCACATTTCAAATAAACTAATATGAGCAATCGTTTTCCAACTATCCTGATCCTCTTCAGCTTGCTAATCTGGAGCTGTGACTCTCCCACTTCTGAGACTACCAATGAAGGAGTCAGCACGGCCGATGCCCCCGCTGAACCCGCAGACAAGGCCTTAGAAACCGAGTCAGCAAAGTGGTACAACTATGAGGGGAACCTCCCTTGCGCCGACTGCAGCGCTATCAAGACTACCTTGCAACTGGAGAATAGTCCCGGTAAGACTTCTAGGGAGTACATTCTGGAGGAAGTATATATGGAAACGGCTGATGGAAATCGTAAATTTCAATCCACAGGTAAATATGAGGTCAGCTATGGCCTGGAAGGACACCCTGGCGCAATGGTGATCAGCCTTTTGGATGACCAGGGCCAAAAAATCAGACACTTCATGCAAGAAAATGATACCAATAAATTAACTCAATTGGACCAGGAAGGTATGCCGATAGAATCCGAATTGAACTATAGCTTGGTATTGATTAAATAACAAATATAAGTCTAGAAAAACATTTTTCATCTCGTGATAAAATCAAAAAAGGAGAACCAATAGATGGTTCTCCTTTTTTGATTTTTGACTAAAGATCTATGTATTATTTGCTCTGAAGGATAACTTCCGGATCAAGGCCCACAGATATCATTCCACTAGGATAAACAATCAAAGGTCTTTTGATCATACTGCTATGGCTTGCCAGAAGAGGCACAGCGGTCTTAGCATCCTCCAAGTGCACTTTTTCTTCCTCGGATAACTTCCGGAAGGTGGTGCCTCTTTTATTCACCACTTTCTCCAGGGCTATCGAATCCAAAAAACCATTGATCAGTTCTTCAGAGGGAGGATTTTTCTTATAATCAATAAATTCGTAGGCCACATCATTTTCTTCCAAAAGACGAAAAGTCTTTTTCATGGTGTCGCAATTTTTGATTCCATATACTTTGAGCACAGTCTTCGGCTTTAGGGATGACACATAAATTCCATAATTAAAGAGATAAGATCTCTTTTAGGGATTCTTCATTCGCCTGAAGAATATGATTGATCTCTTTATCTTTCAATGCAGTGCTAAGGAAGAGACTTTCAAACTGAGAAGGAGGAAGGTAAACGCCTCTTTTAAGCATGGCCTGAAAATACTTTCCAAACAACTCTGTATTTGAGGATTTTGCGGTTTCGAAATCTATCACTTCCTGATCCGTAAAAAACAGGCTATACATACTTCCCAGATGAGTCATAGTATAGCTTAAGCCTAGCTTCTCCAACGATTTTTTTACGCCAGTCACTAAGCGTGTACCGATGGTCTCCAGCTGCTCATACACCTCTGGGTGGTCGTTAAGATGGTCTAGCATCGCCATCCCGGCAGCCATAGCAATGGGATTCCCGGACAAGGTACCTGCTTGGTAAACGGGTCCAACCGGAGATACATAATCCATAATTTCCTTTTTGCCTCCATATGCGCCGACAGGCATTCCTCCACCGATAATTTTCCCCATGGTAGTAAGGTCAGGAATAACGCCAAAACGCTCTTGAGCACCTCCTGCAGCAAGGCGGAAACCTGTCATCACCTCATCAAATATCAATAGGATTCCTTCTTTGTCGCACAGGCTTCGTAAGCCTTCCAGAAAACCCTCTTTTGGCAAAACCAAACCCATATTCCCTGGAACAGGCTCTAAGATTATTGCAGCAATTTCCCCCTTATTAGCCTCAGCAAGCTGCTTTACTGCTTCAAGGTCATTATAAGGAGCGAGCAAAGTGTCCTTTGCCGTGCCAGTGGTGACCCCTGGGGAATTGGGAGCTCCCATGGTAATCGCACCCGAGCCGGCAGCGATCAAAAATGCATCTCCATGGCCATGGTAGTTACCTTCAAATTTGACGAATTTATCCCTACCTGTATATCCACGGGCAAGGCGAACGGCAGACATCGTCGCTTCTGTACCCGAGTTTACCATTCTTACTTTTTCTATGGATGGCACCATCTGGACGATTCTCTCAGCGATATGCACCTCTCTTGCTGTTGGCGCGCCAAAAGAAGTTCCATTTTCCATGGCTTTGATTATGGCTTCCTTAATTTCAGGATGATTATGACCAAGGATCATGGGCCCCCAGCTATTGATCAGCTCAATGAAGGCATTATCATCTTCATCATATAAATAGGCTCCATCTGCCCGCTTGATAAACAGGGGATCACCCCCTACGGCCTTGAAAGCCCTAACGGGGGAATTAACCCCTCCAGGAATAGAATGCTGAGCTTGGGAAAATAACGTCTTACTTTTACTGATATTCATGAAGTCAATTATTTTATTTCGATGAGTTTTCCTTTTTCCATTTTCAATACCGGCACATAGCGATTGGAATGGCTGTTTCCAAAATCCACCCCATAGCCTAGGCCACCAGTAGAATAGCCCCTCTGGTTTAAGTTCTTTTGGAAATCAAAGCCTTTGTTCGGGTTTATGGTGCTTGCCACCCATGAGGTCACATCGTATCCGATATAAGTGTTCGGACCAGGATAGGATTTATATTGTTCGTAGAATTTGGCTCTAAACTCCTCTGTTTCTGGATTATCAAAATTCACCATATTATTACCTAAATAATTAATATTGGCATCATCAAGCATCTCGAAATTGGCAAAATTAAAATACAACCAGCTGTCCATCACAAAGATGGGAACGGTGGTGCTGAGAGATTCCATTAGCGCAAGTGAAGGAGATGCGATATAAGGATCATCTGAGAAGATCACCACTTGATCCACTTTGGCGGTCATCCCAGGTTTCATGCCCGCACTTTCTAGGAAGCCTCGAATATTGCTGGAAGTCACTTTCTGGTTCAAGATAACCTGGTAGCCTTTTTTCCGCGCCTCATCTGCAAACTGGCTAGCCATCAACTCATCTCTTGAGGAGGCTGAGTAGGCCAAAGCTATGCGATTACCTTTCAGGTGCGATTTGGAATGAGCCAAAATCTTGTCCACAATAATTTCGGTGGAAGGTCTAAATAAGTAAGCGTATTCACTAGATCCTAATGTGGTACTGATATTAGAAAGGGGATTGATAAAGGGAATCTGATGCATATCTGCAAAGGTGGCCACCAGCTCTGTTTCCTCCGGATATATCGGGCCAATAATTATATTAGCCTGTTTAAAAAATGGATCCTGAAGTACTTTTCTGACCACATCATCTTTTCTCTCCGTGTCAAAAGTACGAACATTGATTTGGAGCCCTTTAGCTTTGGCTTCTTTCACCGCTAGTTCTATCCCTTGGTAAAGTTCAAACACAAAGTTATTAGACTTCAATCTTTTCACTCCCGATCCACCTTGATAATTAAATGGCAAAACCACGGCAATATCTAGGGTATTATTCTCCACTTTCTGCCAAGTTTGCTCTGTGCTTCCATCACCCGCCAGGTCCCTTTGATTAAGGTCATTAAGAATCTGCTTTTCGTTGGTGGTAAGAGAGGATTGTTTCAGTAGTAATTCTTTCAAAGCCAAGCTATATCCCTTATTGGACTGGTATGAGGGGAAATTGGCCACTAAAAGGCTCACACTGGCATTTTGACTGAGGTATTGATAAGAAGCCTTCGAGGCTTCTTCTTGGACCTCCGGAGATTTGATCTGATTGATTTGTTTTAGTCCATCTATGGCCTTGTTTTGGGCAAAATAAGATTGAGCCAATAGGAAATAAGCATCATCTTCCTTTTCCCATTTATAATTATCGATCAACTCCTGGAGGGTTGCCTGAGCCAGTTGGTATTGGTTATTCTTATAGGCTGCTCGCGCAAAGTGATAACGAGCATAAAGGGCCAATTGACCATAATTCTTGTAATCAAGATAGGGTCTCAACTCTTCCATAGCCTGCTGGGTCTGCCCGCTATCGATTAGTCTTACAGCGGAACTATAGCCCTTACCCGTCTGCTGCGCCGAAGCTGCAGTAGCAAAGAAGATCATGCAAGCGAAGAAAAGAAAATGTATTTTTTTCATAAGTATATCTACAATCATTTTAAAGTCAGAAAAGATCCTTGCTGTCTAATCTTCAAGATCACCTCCACCGTGGAGCGTCCAAAGAATCCGATACGGAGCCTATTCCTGAGGGACAATTCAAATTTTATTCCTTTTTTCAGATGGACTACGAATTTAAATGATTTTGACTCAAAAGCCCATAAAAAAAGCCTGATTTACATCAGGCTTAATTCATTATTCCCATTCGATAGTAGCCGGTGGCTTAGAGCTAATATCATATACTACTCTATTTACCCCTTTTACTTTATTGATAATTTCATTAGAAATCTTACCTAAAAACTCATACGGCAGATGCACCCAGTCAGCGGTCATGCCATCCACGGAAGCTACAGCCCTTAAGGCCACCACTTTCTCATAGGTCCTTTCGTCTCCCATAACCCCTACAGATTGTACAGGCAGTAAGATCGCTCCGGCTTGCCATACCTCATCATATAACTTATCATCTTTCAAGCCTTGGATGAAGATATGATCCACTTGCTGAAGTGTGGACACTTTCTCCGGAGTAATATCCCCCAAAATCCGAATCGCTAATCCCGGTCCCGGGAAAGGATGTCTTCCAACAATGGCTTCAGGAATCTGCAAGGCACGCCCCACTTCCCTTACTCCATCTTTAAACAAGGTATTCAAAGGCTCCACCACTTTCAACTTCATAAAATCTGGAAGGCCGCCCACATTATGGTGAGATTTGATGGTCGCTGAAGGTCCATTTACGGATACTGACTCGATCACATCGGGATAAATCGTACCCTGCCCTAACCACTTCACGCCTTCAATCTTATGTGCTTCATCATCAAACACCTCGATAAAGGTGTTTCCTATGGCCTTGCGCTTATCTTCAGGGTCGGTTTTCCCTGCCAAGGCATCATAAAAACGCTGAGCAGCATCGACTCCAATCACATTAAGTCCCAGGTCCTTATAGGAATGAAGCACTTCTTCGTATTCATTCTTTCTCAATAACCCATTGTCCACAAACACACAAACGAGGTTTTCGCCTATGGCTCGGTGAATCAGGGTCGCAGCAACAGAGGAATCTACACCTCCGGAAAGCCCCATAACCACCTTATCATTACCCAGCTTTTCTTTGAGCTCGGCGATGGTGGCATCTATAAATACATCAGAGGTCCAGTCCTGGCTACAGCCACATATCTGGACTACGAAGTTTCTTATCAGGTTTTTACCTTCTACAGAGTGCGTCACCTCAGGGTGAAATTGAATCCCATAAGTATGCTCATTTGGCACCTTAAAAGAGGCAACCTTTACCGATGAAGTACTGGAGATCACTTCCCATCCCTCAGGAAGTTCTTTGATCGTGTCACCATGGGACATCCATACCTGGGAGCCATGCGTCACTTCATGAAACAAATCATTATGCTTATCTATAAAATTCAGATTGGCGCGGCCATATTCTCGGATTTCTGAAGGAGCTACTGCTCCACCATACTTCTGTGCGAGAAGCTGAGAGCCATAACATACGCCCAAAAGAGGGAGTTTGCCTCTGAATTGATCAAGGTCAAGGTCTGGAGCACCATCATCTTTTACCGAGCATGGGCTGCCCGAAAGGATTACTCCTTTGATGTCTGAGGTGATTTCAGGAATGTTATTATAAGGGTGGATTTCACAATAAACGTCGAGTTCTCTAACTCTCCGTGCGATGAGCTGTGTGTATTGCGAACCAAAGTCAAGAATGAGTATCTGTTCTGCCATGCGCAAAGGTAATCACACTTACATTAATGGAAAAGCGCAACCCAAAAATTTCGAAATTATATTTGGAAAAAAAATATCCTTAGCCAATTCCATACTCATACCTCCCAGGCCATTTCTCAACCTGATTCTCAAAATCAGTCATCACAAATCTATGTCTTAAACCTAATCTATCTATTATAGCTTTTCCTCATTACTTTTAAAATCACGGCTAAAAAAGCTCGAAAAAAGCCTGCCTGAAAGTGCATTTCGGCATTGCTTGTTATTGTAATGGAAGATGTATTACTTTTATCAAAAAAATATTTAGTCTTGAAGGGGGAATTAGAAATCATCAATAATATCAGAGAAGGAGACGAGAAATCGTTCCAACTGCTATACCATGATTATTCTCCCAAGGTATATAATACCGCCCTAAGTTATACCAAAAGCAAGGAGGCTGCGGAGGAAGTCTGTCAGGATGTATTTATGAAGATTTATAAGAACGCCAGGCAATTTAAGGGCGAGTCCAGCCTCTCCACATGGATCTACCGCATCACGGTCAATACCGCCCTCAATCATCTCAAAAAGAACAAAAGGTTCTCTTTTTTCAGGACCGAACTTAAGGAGAAGGATAAGATTGACTTTGAGCATCCCGGCGTTCGTCTGGAAAATAAAGATTTATCTAAATTCCTCTTTAAGGCAATGGATACCTTACCGGAGAAACAAAAAACGGCCTTTATTCTTAGCTTTATAGAAGAGCTTCCGAGGCAAGAAGTCGCCGATATAATGGATCTAAGCCTGAAGGCTGTGGAGTCTCTATTACAGCGGGCAAAGAAAAATATGAGGCCGGTATTGGAAAAAATCTACCCCAACCGAAGGAAAAATTAATTAGCGCTGTCTAAGGAAACAAATGACTATAGGTAATCATGGAAAACGATAAAGAAAAATGGATTGAATCGGTCTTTTCAAGTATGGAAGGCAGCCAAAGGGCCCAGCCCAGCCCAGAGCTATTTGACAAGATCAGCGAGCAGTGCTTTACCCCTGAAAGGAAACTCAGTCCTTTTCAGTGGAAGGCCTCTGTAGCGGCTGCCGCAGCAATCATAATCATGAATACTTTTGCCTTTATCCAAAGCATTGACCAAGCAAAAGTCACCAATACGAGCCCCTCCAATACTGAGGAACAATCGCTAATTTCAAATTATAATTATTACGAATAATGACTCAATATCAACTATATAAATATGGAGCTATCGGCTTATTGATCATTAATATCCTGATGATAAGCTTCTTTTTCATCACTCGACCAAGCGCGCCCCCTATGCCAATGGGCCATGGTACCAATGCCGTGGATATCCTCCATTTATCCGAAAGCCAAAATCAGGAATTTCTGACGCTAGCAAAAAGCCATCAACAACTAATGCGTGAGCTGGATGGAGAAAAACGGGAACTACTTAAGCAGTATTTCGCCACGCTCAATACCAAAGATGAGGCATCATCAGAGGCGCTTTTATCTCATATAAAAGAAATAGAAGGCCAAAAAACTAAAAAAACTTTCCAACACTTAGAGGAGGTAAAATCCATCCTCAATGAGGATCAGAAGGCGATTTTCCCTGAATTCATGGATCAGGTTCTACAAATTATTTTAGGAAATCAACATAAAAACCCTGCCCCACCGAAGGATTTTTAAATGATGAAGGTCTAAAGGAGAAATTACTAACCTAATAATTTCTTTTATGAACCTTTCTAAAGCATCCCTTTTGATCCTGCTCCAAGTGAGTCTTAGCATGTGTGCATGTGATACTGACAATAATGCAGAAATGGATAATTCAGGTGAGCTACATCCAGCTTTTGCGGAATTTGACCAGGAAAATTTCACCATTTATCTCGATGGAAATAATGTGGTCATCGAATCCAACGGAATGCCAAACCACACCTCGCCCTACTGGTCAAATACTACGGAAAGATCCACGACAGATCCAATGGGAAATCAGATGGTCACTGAAGCAAAGGCAGAAAACCACCCGCTATTTGTGGAGCCCACCGTGACTTCCTTTGCCAGTATGGCCCCTGGCAATATTGATGATTTCAATGGATCCTATACCTTACGAGTGCCTGCCACGCCCGCCCTGGCAAGCTCCAGCTCCTCCACCGGCCTAGGTCCAATCGGGATAGCTATCAGCGGTGCCATGATTTATAATGACGAAGAAGGCCCCAATGTACCTTTAAACGACGCTGTGCCTTCTCTAGATTATTCTGCCGCACATACAGGCCCTCAGAGTTATCACTATCATCTGGAGCCACACGCCTGGTCTGAGGATGATGACACATTGATCGGGATCATGTCAGACGGCTTTTTCCTTTATGGTAGAAAGTGCCATTCTACCGCAACTTATCCCAGCGACTTGGATGAATCAGGAGGGCATATCTCCACCACGCAGCATGCAGAAGTGGCGGAATATCATTACCATATCCAAAATGAGCTTTTCTTAGGATCATTCTATTTATTATTCCCGGGCAACTATCAAGGAACACCTAATGCAATTCAATAGATTAATATTGATTTTAATCCTCCTAGCCTTTGGCTGCTCGGATCCTGGATATCTGGGATCCGGCAGTCCAGAGGCGTCGCAGGAAGTAGTGGCAGACTCGCTGCAGCTATATGCCAATGAAGGCTTGGTATATTATCAGGGAGCGCCATTCTCGGGCATTTCGGTTGCTTATTATCCTGACGGAACCAAGGCCGTTTCCATCGAATACAGTGAGGGCAAAAAAGAAGGAAAAGAATATCGTTGGTTCGAAAATTCCTTATTGAGCTATGAGGCGAATTATAGCCAAGGCAAAAAAAATGGAGCATCCCATACCTGGTGGCGCAATGGCCAGATGCGCTCCTCTTCACATTTCAAAGAAGGAATAGCCAATGGCACCCAGAGACAATGGTATGCCTCCGGAGCAAAATTTAAAGTCATTCAAATTCAAGACGGGAAGGAACTAGGTTTACAGCAATCATGGAGAGAAAATGGCAAAATCTACAATAACTATGAAGTGAAAGATGGGCGTATTTTCGGACTCAAACGATCTAAATTATGTTTCCAATTAAAAGATGGTGAACTCGCTGATTTATGATAAAACATACCGCAACGCTACTACTTATTATGGTCTGTCTATCTTGCAGCAGCCCTTCTAAAAAGGAAGCCAGTAATCCCAAAAATACACTTCCCTACTATTCGGAAGCCAGCTTCACCCCTATCTGGCTGGACTCCGACGATCCTGCAGTGAACCAATTGCATCGTATCCCGGAATTTAGTTTCACTAATCAAAATGGAGATACTATCAGCGAAAAAGACATGGTAGGAAAAATCTATATCGTGGATTTCTTCTTTACCAGCTGCCCGGGAATATGCCCAAAGATGACCTCCAATATGGCCATTTTACAAGAGAAATTCCTCGCTGACCCTAGGGTATATCTATTGTCTCATTCGGTAACCCCCGAAATGGATTCAGTACCCGTACTTAAGGAATATGCAGAAAGAAATGGAATTCTCGCCGAGAAGTGGAGCTTACTCACGGGGGATCAACAGGAAATATATCAGCTGGGAAGGCAGTCCTATTTTGTGGAGGAAGATTTAGGCTTAGAAAAATCCTCCACAGAATTTCTTCATACCGAAAATTTCGTCTTGATAGATACAGAAAGGCATATCAGAGGGATCTATAATGGCCTTAATACCGCTTCTATCCAACAGCTGATCGCAGATGTCAACACTTTGGGACAAGAACTTGTGGAAGAATGATTGACTTTCGACAATTTTCTTCTCATCAGAATCACTGACTTTGAGGATCCTACCCTTAAGCCACAGATTAGTTAATTGATTTTAAACTCCCGAATTCCAGAATCTTTAGTCATTACTTGGATGATTTTTTCAGCTCCTCTGGTGATCAACTTCAATTCCAAAATCTGATTGGAGGCATTGACGGTGACCTCATTCTTTGCATCGAAAGTACCATGAGTTTCCAAGGCGGAAAGGAAATAGTGTTTACCCTCACTTTGAGTCCTAAGGACCAGCCCCCTTTCATTCCTCAGGCTGAAATCTGGATCATGTGCCCCCAGCTCCACAAGTATCAACTTATCATCGCTGTCCGTCTGGCTGCTCCAGGTATAAAATCGATCATTCAATAACCAAGTAAACTGAGTCAATTCAGCATTGGCCTGTGCCTCACCCAAATTCCATAAATGCTCATAACCCTCAGCATTTCCTAAAGGTTTAAGCTGATTTTGGTGCGCCTGAATTGGGCTATTCAGATGAATGAATTGGCCATTAAAGTACAAGGGCAAGTCATATTGATGCGCTTCTTCTGATTCCACTTCAAATAAATCCAGAACCAGTGGATATTCAAAGGCCTCATCCTGCACCAAGGCCATGGTCCGAATAAACTTCACTCCAGGGTAAACTTCCGCAAGCTCAGCGCTGGCGACCTGTAAATTGGGCTCAGATACATCATAAAGAATCTCGGTAGGATAGGCCGCAGAGGCGACCTTATATTTCCCTTCAAAGTGACTTTTCTCATCCACCACCACGGTAGTATGGGCAATGGATTGCTTTGCCCAGGTGTTGTTCTCCTTCAAGTAATGGCCGCCGTATTTTGCCTCAATATTCAAGAACCGAGCGGCTCCATAATCACGAATCACCTCATTGCCATTGTCATAAAAAAGCCAGGTAAGCTTATCAAAATGCCCATGCCCCATACCCTGAGAAGTGTACTTATAGATCAAGGCGGCATCGTCCTTACTATTGGCTGAATATGGCCGGAAAATGGCTAATCCTCCTTCTTCGCCTTCTTTTCCATCTCTAAATCGGATCGAATTATAATCATAAGGAATGGCCTCCGACTTCGTAAGTGCTGCCATCGTCTCAAATCCAGCATCTATGGGAGCAAAACTCCCCTGATAAGCGGCAATGGAAAGTAATCTCGGATCTCCAGTTTCCTTATAGGCAATATCTATCCCAAAAACCATCTCCGAAGTTGTAAGATTCTTTTCCTTTAGCGCATCATTGATAGGAAAGAAATGACCATTATACGTAAGATCAATCGCCGCGTAGATGGCTTTGATCAAAATTCCATTTCTATATTCAAATATTTCCAGATCGGGATTATTATTAGCGATAGCCTGAGCAAAAACCACAAAAGGCATAAGCGCATATCGCTGATAGTAGGGCCCTTCAGTATAATATCCATCCGGTGAAAATAGCTGATTGAGCTGATTCAGAAAACCTCCTGAACCATCTGCGGCGCTGCCCTTGAGTGCCATTTGTACCCAATCGTCCTCCTCTAAGCTATACCCTGCCATCCCCACAGCCGCCAGCGCCCAGGTTCCATGGTTATGGATCTTATTAAAAGTCTCCTCACCATCCACAGAAAGAAAGTGAACATAGGGCTCAAAAAGCTCGGTCTTTAGATATTCTCTTTCCACAGGGCTTAGGTACGACTTGATCGCATCAAAACCTTGAACAGAGTACACCAACCAAACCGCATCATTCAGGCTCTGCCAAAATAGCTTGCCCGGCGTTTGCTCTTTTTTCTCAGGGTGCAAAGGCAGGCTTTTATACATAGCGGCATAGGCATCCAATAATTGCTTGCAATGCTCCGCATATTTATCTTCGCCCGTAAGCTTATAGAGCACTCCTGCCTCAAAAATCGCCTTTTGGTTTGCTTTATGCTGCTCATGAGTATAGCCTCCACCAGCATCTTTGGGTAAAGGAACCTGGAGGGGCTGAGCTATCAGCTCGGCCAAGTTCCTCTTCATCTTCTCGATCTGAGTCAGGGCCTTGGGCGAGCGCTTAGCCAATTCGGTATATAAGTCCCGCCCAGATTGCGTCAAAAGCAAGTGACTTTCCGCTGAAGGAATAGCTCCCTGACCAAAGCTCGCCCCTATCGATAGCCAAAGCAATAGCGTCCAGGCAACAGCATAGTGCATAGTTTATTATTAATTTTTGGGTGTCAACCTGAGCTCGGGCAAGTCGCTGGTATTATTAGAGAATAAAACCACTGGCTCACCCACCGTATGCGTCACCATCACTGGCTTAGACTTGGTCAGAGAATTGTCCTCAAACGACAACCACTGAACCCCATAAAAGTAAAACGAGGTCTCGTGTAGATTACGAGAGCTATTGCCCACTTCGCTTAGTTCGTTGCCTTTGGCATATACATAGGGACCAAAGGTACTCTCATCCGTTCCTCCACGGTAAATATCAATTACCTTATCCCCTATTTTGTCAAAGGAATTTCCATTCATAATGACATATTCCGCATTGTATTTTCCCAGATCGTCGGTTTCCTTTTCCAAACTAAGAATGGACCCGGTAAACTGCTTAAAAGCGGAGTTTTCGATCATTATAGTATCAGCAAAACTTCCTTTGGAGGCTTCTAAGAAATTAAAGGAATGATTGATGGTCATATCCACAAACTCACTATTGAGGACCTTGACTTTATAGTTCTTAAGGGTTCCCGCAGGTGTCACCTTGATCACGGCATTGCCCGCTGCATCCGCCGCCTGCCTTCCCGAAACCTGAAGATTTTCCAATTGTAAGCCTCCACCATTAAGGATTTCAAATAGGTGGGTTCCCTCAAAGCTAATACGGCTGTCCGCCGGAGAATCTCCTTTGATGGTAATTGGGAAACTAATATTCAGCACTCTATTTTGGTTATATTCACCTTCTGTCAGATGTAGAATATCCCCAGGGTTGGCCTCTTTTAGTGCTTCCGAGATGCTATTTAAGCCTGGCACCACCTCGATCTGCGTGCCTGTAGAGAAAACCATTTCCTGATTGGTCTTTGGGTACCAAGATACTCCGGTTAAGGACTTGTCCAGCATCACCAAATCTCTCGGTGCTCCCCTATCCTGACCCGCTGATTTAGGATAATAAAGTCCATTTTCAGCTTTCTCCAAAGGTATTTCAGCGATTGCAATCCCAGAAGGGATTAGTGGGGTGGAAACATTCGCACTATTATCCTCAAAGGAAATTCCATCAATCTTATCATAAGCCTTAAAAGGACTCTTCCCATCTTTATTAAGGATCAGATTATGTGTAAATAAACATCCCTCTGGAGTAGCCGTCCGCTCCTCATCACTTCCCACTGCCAACTCCATATGGGCCACATTAATGAATGAATTGCGGGCGATGGTTGCATTTTTTACCTGATGGTACCTGTTGATGGGTGAATCGTAGATCCCATTCATAATAGCAATACCAGCGCGGAATTTATCTCCTTCCAAATCCTGGAAATAGTTTTCCACGACTTTATGTTCGGCATTGATGATCCGCACCCCACCTGTTTCGGGCACATTATTGCCCAAAAAAATATTTCTTTCAATCAGATTTCCATTGCCATGACGAAGAGTAAGGGAGCCCTTTGACTCTAAAAACACATTGCCACGGATAATATTTTTACCTGACTTGATGGAAACAATCTCTGTTTCACCATTACATTTTTCGAAATAGTTATTCTCAATTACCGTATGAGATTCTGTCAGAGAATACTGACTCGTGCCCACTCGCAAGGTTTCACCACCATTGGAACCCAGAACTGGTCTTGGACCAAAATAATTATGATCGATGCGGTGGTGGTTATTTTGGCTGTCCTCAGAATTTAGACGAACCGCCATGGTCACGCCTTGATTTCTTTTTCCTTCCAGGTGATTATGGTCAAATCGATTATTCTGACCGTACATCATTACCCAGGAATCCTGATCATTTCTATTCGGCTTATTATAATTATCGATCACACACTCGGTCACCCGGGAGTTGAAAGCCAGATTTTTGCTGTCTTTACGGAAGGAAATCACCTCGCCAGTTTGGGTAAAGCCATTTTTAAATATCAGACCTTTCACCACCAAATACTGTCCGCTAAGGCTTAGATTGGAGTTGCCCTCCATACTGACCTTGCCCGGCTCTTCAGCCATCAGGACAATGGGTGCTTCTGCAGTCCCCGTTCCTTGAAACACCAATTCGGCATCTTTCCACACCCCATTGGCGAGTTTCAGTGTATCTCCAGGCCTGAGCTCTCCTAATGCCTTTTCGAATTCCTCCACATTATGAACGATCCTCCCCTCATCTTTACTCTGACAACTAAAAGGCATCACCAAGAGTGCCAATAGGAGAAAATAACAAGAGCTTACTTTAATGTTGTTAATCATTGGTTTGGGTTTAATTTTTGTGATTCTAAGGGCTTTAGCGACAGCGCTCGATCAGCGCCTGTCAGGCTAATTGGTTTAGAATCGAATGATTTAAGAGTTAATGTTTGATCATCAATTTCTATCAATAGATCAAATGTATTTTCAGGAATAAATTCATCATCACCAAGCTTAAGCACCTTCAAACCTATCACACAGAGCTGCTTTCCTTTGATGAAAATATAATCTGCCTGTACCGACAATTGCCGCAGGCTCAAGGATTGATAATGGAGATCCCAATCTCCCAATTGCATGGCTTCTCCCTCAGTAGAGATAGAAGTGCGCTCATCATATTTGCCATAAGGACGGATGATGGACACAAAATCAAATTCCTTCATGGGCTCAGACTGATAGGTAAGTCTATTTTTACCTTTGTCACCACCTATTAGCGCTTGAATTCTATTATTATTAAGCTGTATAATATCTAAACCTGAAGCATCCATATAATTAGCCCGCGCTATATACGGCGCATCTTCCAAGGTATAATTCCCTTGGAAATTCTGATAAAACTGATGAGGCTCTCCCCCTTCAAAGACGTCTTTGACCAACCAAAATTCGCCCGGGAAAAAGTAAATAGTACGCTGATAACTGACTCCCAAATCTGCATAACCATCATGAGTGGCGCTAAAAGCCTGAACATTCCCTTTAGGTTCCCAGACGGACACCGTGGAGCGAGGTAGTTTATTAAACTTCCCAAATCCACTTCCTCCCTGATTTCCACTCCACTCCAAACCTTGAGGAATGGAGTCCACTAGGGCCACATTTTTCACCCAAGAATTTTTGAAAAACTCATATTCCGGAAGTGGATATCGAACTTGATAGTTTGGAAGTACGGTGTTTCCATTGGCATAAATCTGAAATCCCAGAGCATCCCCATGTTGGTGATCGGGCTTAGTATCGGACAGTCCAGTACTGATGAGCATATAGAAGGAATCATCATTCCAGCCATCTCTGAACACGTAATATCCGGTGGAAGTCAGCGCGCTGGACTTATAAGTAGGCTTCTTCGTCTTTTTGTGCTGCAGCTGGGCGATGTCTTTTTGGCTCATGAGCCAATAATATTCCTCGGAAGGAACAGAGGAGGCAAAATAACCAAAAACTTCATCCTGAAATAAGGTATAGCCCAAGGCCATGGTTTCATTGAGGACATTGGTCGTGGCCATCGGCTGATCGGTATCATCCTGAATGACTGGAGCTTCTCCATTGGGAAAAGCAATCAAACTAATCGCCTTGAACATATCTTCCAGCTTCGCCTCCCAGGTTTTGGAGATGGGGCTATGGGTCAGCTGAGCCAGTTTATATACTCGGAAATAATTGTCAATATCCCCAATATGGTAATGATATGAACGCTCAAATTGGAATCCATCCTCATTGATTTCCTCTTGCAAGTGCTGTCCTAAAAGGTCAATAGCCCGGTCAAAGTATTTCGTATCCGCATCAAACTCAGAATATAGCATGGCAATTGAGGCTAGTGCCACCATGCCTTTGGTCTGATGATTGCCATATTGAAAATCCGTATTCGTCTGATAAAGGACCTCTGCATGATGCAGGAATGTACGGATAAGGGTGATCTGATCTTCCGGAAGATAATCCTCTGAGCCTAGAAACAGATGATGGGCAAGGAGCCAATTTTCCATTCTATTCCCTCCCCTGAAAGCCTCATAAGCGCCATTTCCATCTGCAATTATCTCAATTTCATGGCCTTGATAGGCGGCATTTAGCCCCTTCACTTGCTCCACAAAATACCCTAAAAGCTCCTTCTTGTCTTGTAAATAATAGGCAAAAGCCAAGTCTCCTGCTTTATGTTGTCTGAATAGGTGTCGGATGGCATAGGCATTCATCTCCACTCCTGCCTTATTAGTAAAAGGCAATTTCCAGGCCGTGGGAGCAGTAAAATCATTAAAATAGGAAGAGGCATCTTTTGCATGGCTTTTGGCAGCGGAAGGGTAAATGCTGTCATATTCGGCCATTCGGGAAGCTATATTCTTCCATGAAAAATAAAATCGTTCGCTAGATTTCTCTTTAAAATAATTCGCCAGTTTATCAATGGCACCTGCGCGGTCACCGCTAGCATACAATTCTTTAATCGCTTGGGCATTGGGAATGGTGCTCGGCAGTCCCTCAAAAAAAGCCTGCTCACTGGGCATAGGTATATCGTAGGTTTCAGTCTGTGCCTGGGCAACAAAACCTAGATGGAGGGCGAAAAGAGCTATAAAAAGGACGTAATATTTCATTAACTCAACAATAATAAAGATGAGGGTTCAACATGGATTAGTAGTTGGAATCGTATTCGCAAGTTTCGGTTTAAAATACCGAAGGCCTTATAATGTGCTTAAATCAATTCGGATGGAGACAGGGGCATAGCAAGGCTATGGAAATGTCGATGGTAAAGCGATCGGGCAGAGTTGAGGTCAAATCAGATCTTATGATCTATTCGCTATGCTGCGGGATGCTTGATATTGGTATAGGGTAAGATGAAAGTGCTGCGCACTAAAGCGGTAATCAGAGGGATCAAAAGCCTCATTAATATAGGAAAAGGGTGCCGGCCCAGTAAACCCAAAACATCCAGGCCGGCTTTCCCAACTCCAAATAATTACGGTGTCTGGTTAAATATATCCACCTCTCTTTGAGGAAGTGGGAGGTATAGTTTGTCGGATTGAACAGCGTCTATTCCGAAGGTGTATTCTGAATAGAATGCTTCCGTCTGAAACTGCTCGTCCAGGGTTTGCTCTACCAATCCATAATGGAGGAGATCATACCATCTTTGGTTTTCGAAGGCCAGTTCCAAGCGACGTTCCTGCAATAATTTATCAGTAAAATCATCTGCGGAAACAATTTCAGAAGCCTGATAAGCCTCCAAGCCGGCTCTTACTCTTACCTGGTTGAGGTAAGGAAGTGCCTCGGAGGTTCTTCCAACCTCATTGAGCGCCTCTGCATATAATAATAGGATATCTGCAAAACGAATAATCGGGAAGTCATTTTCTCCATCTTCACTAATGGCAACATCAGAGAAGAATTTATAAACATATGGATCGGCTATGAAAGAGCCATTTCCACCGAGATAACCGGTTTTGAAAGTAGTTTCTTTACGAAGATCAAAATCAGTGTATTGGCTTAGCAACTCATCTGTAGGACGATTGAAGTGATCTCCATCGCCGTTGACCACAAAAGAACCACTATTTAAGGGTGCAAAGTAATTTGCAAATGGAGAACCGATTCCCAGACCTCCCGCCTTATAGCGAACGGCAAATAGGATTTCATTATTCATCTCATTATTGATAGAGAATACCTGCTGGAAGGCATTAGTACCAGTGAGCAGTTGCGCACCACTATTCTGAATTAGGTCCTCGAATAGCGGGATCGCCGCATCGTAATCTTTGAGATCCCTATATACCTTAGCCAATAAGGCCTTGGCTGACCAGGAAGTAGCTTTCCCGATATCAGAAGAACCATAGCTAGTGGGCAATAAATCCACCGCCTTCGTAAGGTCCTCGATGATAAACTGATACAATGATTCCGTGCTGGCTACATTCATCTGGGTAGCTTCCTGAGCGGATATTCTTCTGTCCACCAAAAACACCTCACCAAATAACCTTACCAAATTGAAATAATGATAGGCTCTGAGGAAAGAAGCTTCGCCTTCCAATTGGTCACGAAGGCTTGGACTTTCTATATCCTGGAGACGGTCAGTCACCGTGTTGATTCTGGATATATTCTGATAAGTGTCTGCCCAGTAATTATAGATATGAAGATGCTCAGAGGTAAAGGTCATAAGATCCAGCTCCCGCAGGGGGATATAAGTATTACTGGAAGTCTGAGAATTATGCAGACGGGTATTGTCAGATCGCAGTTCCGTCAGGGCCCATTCATTGGCCAGTGGTGCCTGCAATCCATTATAACAAGCAACCATGGCGGTCACAAAATCGGCATCGGTCTGATAAAAAGACCCCTCACCTATTTCCGAAATCGGCTGAAGATCTAAGGACATATCACAGCTGGTGATCAGGCCTACCGAAATCAGAAATGTATAGATATGTTTATTTATATTTTTCATGGAAATTTGGGTTAAAAGCTAATGTCTAAACCGAACACAAATGCTCTAGGTACCGGGAAAGCTCCCCGCTGATATCCACTCACGAGAGGGGATTCATAAGATCCACTTGTAGATCTTGCCTCAGGGTTAATGCCTCTGTAGCCTTTGGAGGTGAAGTATAGAGCATTCTGAGCAGAGCCATACACCCTTATATTCTGCAGTTTGATCCGCTCCACCAGTGATTTCGGTAAGGTGTACCCAAGGATAATATCACGTACAGACACATATGATCCATCTTCTATCATATAATCCGTAAACTGCCAGCCTATACCGTTGGTGCTATAAGGGGTCTTACCATCACCTGGGTGCTCAGCAGAGATCCATCTGTTTTCGACATAAGCACGATTCATCCTTTTTGATTCGTTATAGTGGCCATCACCGTTGAACACATCGAGTCCTTGTACACCCTGAACTAAGATACTTAGGTCAAAATTGAAGAAGTTAAATGAGTTAGTTATACCCCAGGTAAAATCTGGAAAAGGATTTCCTAATACCACGCGATCATCATCATCGATTACTCCGTCACCATTTTCATCCGAAAGCCTCAGGCCTCCTGGACGGTCCAGACTGTTGCTGGCATTGGCGTCTATTTCCTCCTGAGAATTCCATACCCCGATCGTCTTGTATCCAAAAAACTGGATATACGGCTGACCTACCTGGGCGAGGTAAACTTCCTGTCTTTCACCATAACTTAGCAAACGATCCTCACCGCTGAATTCCACGAGCTTATTCTTAACCCTTGCAAAATTGAAGGAGGTTTGCCACTGGAAATTACTGGTATTGATATTATTAAGGCTCAACTCCAATTCGAAACCATTGTTTTCTACCTTACCGATATTATTCCAGAACTCATTATAGCCGGTAAAAGCCAAGGTCGGTTGTTTCAGCAATAATTGGTCGGTAACAGAATTATAAAATTCAGCAGAAAGGAAGAATCGGTTACTTAAAAACCCAAGATCCATTCCTATATTATAAGAGAAGGTTCTTTCCCAGGCAATAGCCTTATTTGCCAGCGTTTCGCCAGACTGTGCTAAGCCCGGTACGAGAACTCCAGTACCAGAGCCGAAGCTGTAGTTATTCGAATAAAGTCGGTTTACAGAGGCATAATTTTCAATATCATTATTTCCCGTCACCCCGTAACTACCTCTAAGCTTCAACATATCGATCACCTGGCTGGACTTCAGGAAGTCTTCCTCAGACAGCACCCAGCCTGCGGAAACAGAAGGGAACCAGCCCCATCGATTTTCCGGACCAAATACTGAACTACCATCAGTACGTGTACTTGCGGAGAACAAATACCTGTTTTTGAAGGAATAGGTCACCCTCGCAAGATAAGATAAGAGCAGGTTTTCGTCCTTAAGGGTATAGGTATCACCAAGATCCAGGACAGTGGCGCCATTCAAGGTTGGCACATAGTCTGTAGGGAAATTGGTACCCACAATGCTTGCATAAGTATTGGTCACACGCTGAGCCGTGAAGCCTGCCAAGGCCGAGAAGTCATGCTCACCAAAGGTTTTGGCGTAGTTCAGGATATTTTCTGACAACAAATCGATTCGCAATCTGCTTTCATAAGCCCCGCGATTAGGATCACCCGCCCGGTTTGTTCCTTCATTTCTGTACTCCTCCCCTACGGTATTGGTGACATATGCACCTTGAGTGGCTTTGAAGAATAAGTTCTTGTTGAAGTCCAACTGGAAATAGGTGGATCCCATCAGGCGATATTGATTTTTGGTACGGCTATCATTATCGCTGATGAAGCGTGGGTTATTATTGGAAGTATTCCAAGGTCTGGCCACGACGGACATATCCTCTCCCGCGGGAGTGGTATAGACATAAGTCAAGTTATTAAAGTGGCGGCCGTGAGCCCAATCTCCTTCAGGGATTCCTGTAAGGGCAGAAGTTTCTGCTGTATGTCGTACCGGCATGAAAGAGGGCGTTCTGAAATAATCTGTAAAATTAGACGCCGGAAGGATATTCTTCGTATAAGAAGGGTTTACATTGACCCCGATTTTCAATATTTTATTAAGTCTGGCATCCAGTTTCAGACGAGCGTTGAAGCGTTGGTAATCGTTATTGATTAGCATGCCCTTCTCATCATTATAGCCACCAGAGATCATATAGGTCACATCCTTTTTGCCTCCAGAGGCACTTAGCTGATAGCTGCTGATAACTCCCTGACGGAGACCTTCTTGCTGCCAGTCGGTATTATCACCTACAGACCAAGCGGCTTCCTCATGGGAGGTAGGACCGACTCCGCCCAGCGCCTCTTCTGCCCACAGCATCTCGGTATATTCCGTAGAGGTCAGCATATCATGGACCTTATATGGGTTCTTTACCCCGGCATACATCTTGAAGTTGAACTTAGGCTTATCTACTACGCCACTTTTGGTGGTGACGATGATCACACCATTTGCACCTCTAGACCCATAGATGGCAGCAGAAGCAGCATCTTTAAGCACTTCGATGGATTCTATATCATTGGGATTGATAAAGGACAAGCCATCAGGAGTAGGATAGCCATCCACAACTACTAAGGGCTCATTACTTGCTCCAATGGAGGCATTGCCACGCACCCGGATGGAGGGGGATACGCCCGCTTCAGAAGTCGTGTTTTGAATTTGCACGCCGGCGATTTTACCTTGCAGTGCTTGGTCAGCTTGAGTTACCGGGATCTCCCCTAGACGCTCATCCTGCAATTTTGATACTGCACCGGTAACGTGAGATTTTTTCTGGGTACCATACCCTACTACCACAAACTCATCCAGCTGCTTCAGGTCCTCCTCAAGCACTACGTTGAATTGATTTTTGTTTCCTACTGGAATTTCTTGGGTTGCATAGCCGATAAAAGAAAAAATAAGAATATCTGTTGGCGCTGCATTGATCTTAAAATTACCTTCAAGGTCTGTAACTGTGACATTTGAAGTGCCTTTGACAATAACGTTGGCACCAGGAATGGACTCCCCTGTATTGTCTGTAACTTGGCCTGAAATAGGCGAGGTATTGGCGGTTTGGAAAGCAAACCCTTGGGCTAATTGGCTAAAAAACAGGCCAATTATTAATGAAACGACGGCTATATAATTCACCTGCCCATTCCGTTTTTCTGATGGTAATGGTTTTCTCATTTTGGGTATGAAATTGTTTAAATAAAATTAGTTTGTATGAGAGGAACCAGGAATGGTAAAGAGGGCGAAATTGATATTCCTATTTTTTTTGTACTTTTGAATATCTATTAGGGAAACTACAATGAAGGACCTCGACAATCTTTAAGAGTAGCTCTTACATTCCTGATGGTAAAACTTGGTGGATTCTATCCACCATTTTTTTTTATCATAGGCATTTTACTTTTTAGAAATGATATCTGATAAATGGTTTTTCATTGCAGCTTCAGCTGCAGATGCATCCTGATGGATAATGTGCTTCAAAATCTCCTTGTGTTCCAGCAATGCTCCGAATGGCTTTCCTCCTCCGCATACATTATGCTTGGTGAAGTGCGTCAGAATATCGGGTGTCACGACCAGCATTAGCGATTTCAGAACGTTGTTCTTACTTGCCTCAGCGATCTTAATGTGAAACAACAGATCCTCATCAATCCCCTGAGCTCCGGATTTAACCTTGCTCTCATAGAGCTCCAAGGCCTCCTCCATGGCGATCACATCCTCGGCCGTTCTCCTTTCAGCTGCTAAACGCACCGTCTGGGACTCAAGGATAAGTCGCGTCTCAATCAATGAATGAAAATCGCTGCCTTCCATCTTCAACACATCCGTAATCAAGCCCTCCAAGGCCGTGATGCCCAAACCGGCAATCACCGTCCCACTCTGAGGTTGCGTTCTTACTATGCCATAAAACTCCAATTTCTTGATCGCTTCACGCACATAGGTTCTGCTGATACCTAATTTTTCGGATAACTTGCGCTCGGGAGGTAGCTTATCTCCCGGATTCAGCTCGCCTGAAAGAATTAAATCACGGATCTGACTTATAATCACATCTACGGGATGCTCAAGTTTAATCTCCTTAAAATTGTTTAATGCTTCCATAGGTGTTTTGGTTAACCAATTTTTGGTTGACCAATTTTAAGCAAAAAATTCACTTCCACCAAAAAAAAATAACAAATATTTTACTTTATTTTTTAGGCTCTGGTGTAAAAGCCCTCAATTAGGGTTTTTAACCCTATTTCAATATTTCAGGCCCATCAGATTTGTGCACAAATGGATGACCACCAATTAGCTATAACGCTATGAATTGGTGAGAAAGATACTGTAAATATATCATCTTTTGAAAATATATCTTCTCTATAAATTATATTTAACACTCTGATCCTCTTTATTTCCTACCAAGTCTCTTGAAATTATAAGTCCAAATTTTACCTAAAAGAAAACGAGGATCTTCATCACAGAAGTGGGCTTGCAGACCATGTCTTCCCCACGGGGCAATATTCCTTAAAAAAACACACCACGTCCCTCGCAAAAATTAATCCAGGCTTAGCTAAATTTCCGAATCTAATACCTGCTCAGGCTGAGCCAAATCATTAATGCATCTTTTGGCTTGAGTGCGGTAGTTTTTATTCAGCCTTCGGCAAAAATAATCAAGTTCACAGGACAAGCTTCCGCCTAGGTAATCAAAAAAAAATGCCATTGCAGGGAAGCTGATGATAATCTTGCATGATAGATTATTCATCAGCCGCTTACAATGGCAAATCAACAATAAACAAAAGAGGCTTATTACTTATCCTCCGCTTCCACGAGCTCAGGCCAGCAGCAGGGGCCTGGAATACGGGGACTTCGGGTAGGCTAGTCCGAATTGGACTCCACTACCTGAGGTCTCCAAGCTTCCCTGAGCTCCTCCACCGATCGCAAAAGGAAGGGTTTATAGTGTCATCAATTAAACCACCACTTTAGTAGTTCCACCACCTTCGAGGGTGATACTTACCGGAGCGTTGGTTTTCCATGAACCGCCAGTGAAATCAGGCACATCGATAGAAGTGGCGCGGTTAGCGACAGACCACTCAGAAAGTGGCGATATCGCGCTCCACAATGCGGCATCATAGACATCCTGGTCTAATGGCAGGCCATTTCTCAGGCAATCCACCAGTCTCCAGGTCATCATAAAGTCCATCCCACCGTGACCACCAATTTGCTTGGCCATCTCACCTACTTTTTTGGTGATTTCCGGGGTATATTTTTCTTCAAGGTCTTTCATTTGCTCATCAGTAAACCACTGATGGCCTGTAGCGACTCCTTGTTTTGGCCATTTCTGAGCAATTCCCTTGGTACCGCTTACCAGGTGAATTCTAGAATACGGGCGTGGCGAGGTCACATCATGCTGAATCATGATGGACTTACCTTTTTTGGTTTTCACCATAGTGGTATTCATATTTCCACGGAAATCCATATTGGCATAGGAGGCAAAGAAATCATCCTCTTTGGCCAGGTCCTGAGCATGACTTCTCATCATAAAATCATTGCTGGACAAGGAAGTAAGGTAATCCATTTGATCTCCTCTGTTGATATCCATAATCTGGCAGATCGGTCCCAGGCCATGGGTGGCATATAGATTACCATCTCTGGTAGCATTTTCCTTCAATCTCCACATGTCTTGGTAGCCCTTCTTGCTGAAGTTTAGCCCAAGCAAATCATGGAGGTAAGCACCTTCTCCATGGATAACATCCCCAAAGAAGCCATCTCTAGCCATGTTGAGTGTCATCATCTCAAAGAAGTCATAGCAGCAGTTTTCCATCATCATGCAGTGCTTTTTGGTACGCTCAGAAGTCTCTACCAGCTCCCAGCATTCCTCTAAGGTCTTAGCCGCAGGCACTTCTATGGCCACGTGCTTACCCGCTTCCATGGCATATACAGCCATTGGAACGTGCCAATCCCAAGGGGTAAGGATAAAAATAATGTCGAGATCATCGCGGTCCACCATCTGCTTCCATGCATAGGCAGAGCCTGAATAGGTCTCAGGATTATGGTCAGTTCCTTTCAGAGATTCTTTTACTTTGGCGACATTGTCGGGCAGCAAATCACAGATTGCTTTAATCTCCACGCCTTGGATTTTACTCATTCGCTCTACATGACCTGGGCCACGCATACCCAGACCTATAAAGCCAGCACGAACCACATCGAGTTTTGGTGCTGAATAGCCTGACATATTGAAGCGCTGCTCATGGCCACGCTTGCTTTGAACCAACACCTTGTCGAGTTCTTTTTGATTGAAACCAGTCAAGCCTGAACCAACTAATCCCATTCCGGCGAGTCCGGAAAGCTTAAGAAAATCTCTTCTATTATTACTCATAATCCCTTTTGTTTATTATTGCTATATATCTATAAGTATCTTATTATTCAAAATTATAAAGTGTCACATTATGGTCAGGAGCAGCGAAATACAGATTATTCTTTGTCAAAACTTCTGCAGCCACTAAACTTCCATTCATTCATTCATTAAAATAAAGTTTATGGAGATCAAAATGTAAATCCATAAACCTCCTTAGCATTGGAATAGAAGATCTTTTCCAATACTGAATCCGGCAAGTCGAGCCCCTTGAAAGTCCCCGAAAATTCCGGGGCTTCCAACTCTTCTTTTCCGGCAAAGAAAGCCCAATGAAATTCCCAAAGGTGCTTAAATCGCTGGGCGACCTCCACGGCAGGCATTGATCCATCATCGATCAGGTCGGTACCGTACATGATTCTATCCTGGTACTTAATCATAAATTCCCGTACATCCTCCCAGTTGGTTTGAGCCTGCAGCTGCAGGTGGCAAACGCGCTCGGCCAGGTCAGTAAGCAGCTGAGGATATCGATCCATGCGCTGCGCTACTTCCTCTATACTCCACTCCATGCTCAGCAAGTGTAAACCTACAAATCGCAGCTTAGGGTGGCGCTGGAGGATAGCATCGCGTGCCTCCATTTGTCTCTGATAAGAGGGACATTCCGGATGCAGATGCATATGGTATTGGGGATGTTTAGAAAAATAATCTCTATCCGAATTAACGGTCATCTCCTCCAAGGGCAGCCAGCAATTCTTGGGTTCTCCCTGATGGCCAATTAGCAAAATCTGGTTTTGTTCCAGAAAATCAAGTACGGGCTTCAGCCTAAGGTCATCGATCATAATATAATTCCCCTGAGCATCCTTGACGTCCATTCCGATATTCTTCCAGATTTTCACACCTGCAGCGCCATTATCCAAGCCTTTTTGGATTTGATGAATGGCCTTTTGGGCCCATCCGTCCTCATGCATACCTTCCGCATCAAATGAGGTAATAAACCTAACCCGACCCGGATACTTCTCCTCTATTGCCCGGGCAGTTTCTCCTTGCTTCTCCACGCTATCGAAATGCGGGATTTGGGTATTGATCGAAAGGAAGCCCGCATTATACCTTTCCGCTAATTTCATCTTTTCCTCAGAGAGGCTATTTAAGTGCACATGTGCATCAATAAAAGGACGAATCATGAAGGTATTATTTTTTGTTTTTCATTATATTAAGCTTGTATTCCACGAGTTCGGTAACCGCCTTGGTTGCGAATGGGAACACTTTACGCAGGTCAATTTCCTCATTATCTCTCAGCTGTTGCTGCAAGGTTTTCATGAAGATATTTTTGATTTCTGTGGCCAGGTTTACTTTCACGATTCCTCGGGAGATGGCCTCTCTCAGCTGGCTTTCGGGCACCCCAGAGCTTCCATGTAACACCAAGGTGGCCTCTGTCACTTCTGCGATGGCACTTAGCCTATCAAACTGCAATTTAGGCTCCTCTTTATAAAAACCATGGGCTGTGCCAATAGAAATTGCCAAAGCATCTACACCGGTAGCTTCTACAAAGGCTTTGGCTTCGTCAGCTGTGGTAAATCCAGCATGCTCATGAGACTGCCCCAATTTGGCGACATAGCCAAGTTCGGCCTCCACATTAGCACCATATTTATGGGCCCTCTTCACCACTTCTGAGGTGATTTTTACATTCTCCTCAAATGGCAGCTCGCTCCCATCTATCATGACTGAATCGAAACCCGCATCCAGGCATGCCTGTGCGAGATCCACACTTCCGCCATGGTCCAAATGAATCCAACCTTCTACCCCATGCTCGGCCAAAGCCGCGCGTCCCAAGGCCACCGCTGTATTCAGCCCCATATAGTCAATGGAGCTTTTGGTGAGCTGTAGGATTACTGGCTCACCGAGGTTGGATGCTGCAGTAAGCACGCCGTTTAAGGTTTCGTAATTATAAAAGTTGGTTGCCAATAGCCCACGTTTATGCTGTTGGAATTCCTGTAATTTACTTTTTAATTTCATCACGATTGATTAGATATCTTCTTTGAAAATTTTTTGTGCATTTGTTTTCAGGTCGCTGAAGGAGGAGAATGCTCCCGTGCCCCCATGACCTGTTGTATTCAGTGCTCCCATCAGGTTGCCGTATTTCAGTGATTCCTCCCAGGAGGATCCCTGAATATATTTGCAAATAAAGCCGGCATTGAAGGAGTCTCCTGCTCCGATAGCATCCACAAAGTGCTTATGAGAATAAACGGGGGCAGTGATCCGCTCGCCATTTTGGGCGAGCAGTGAGCCTTCCGTTCCCATCTTTACCGCAATGGCCTTTGCGTAAGGCTCCAATACGGCAATCCCCTCTTCCACGCTGGCCGCATGACTAAGACCAAGAAGCTCTGACTTATTGGGCATAAATACATCCACATGAGGCAAACAGGCTTTATAGTCAAAATCCCATTGCCCGTCAGGGTCCACTTGTAGGTCCAGGGAAGTGGATAAGCCATATTCTTTTGCTGTGGCAAAAATCTTGACAATATCCTTTTGCAGTCCTTTTTGCAGAAAGTAATTGGACAGGTGAAAATGCTTATACTTTGAGGCTTCCTCCCAGTCTATATCCTCTAGGCTCATCTCAGACATTGCTCCACAATAGGTGACATTTGCCCGGTCCTGATCGTAATTCATCACCACAGTAAGGCCGGTTTTGGAAGCCGTCGCCTCCACTATGCTGGAGGTATCCACGGATTTATCCGAAAGGGAATCGATCACTAATTTCCCGAAATCATCCTTACCGATCTTCCCGCAGAAGGCGGTGCCGGTGCCTAATACCGAAATATTGGAGGCAAAAATTGCGGATGAGCTCCCCAAGGTAATGGTCATATCTGAAGCCACTTTTTCGGAGCCCATCTCAGGAAAACCATCTATATGATTGAGGATTAAATCCACATTCAATTCTCCAACCACAAACAAGTCCTTATTACGCATATTTCAATTCATTAATCTCCACCATGGGGAGGAGTTTTTGTACATCTGATTTATGGAGCATCCCGAGTTCGGGTCTCAGGCAGTTGGCTGCGCCAAAAGCCACCCCGTAGCGGGCGATCTCAGCGACCGAAAGTCCACGATCCAAGGCATAAGCAATGCCAGCAGTGAGGCAGTCTCCGCAACCCACGGTGCTGATCACTTCATCCAAATGCAATCTGGCATGGAATATCTTCCCTAAATAACTTAAATATAATCCTTCTGCTCCTTTGGTATAGGCTATTAGATCGACCTTGGTACTTAATTTGCCCATCACCTTCTCCACTTCTCCTGATCCGCAAATATCCTCAGCCTCGTGGGCATTTAGATGCATGCCAAACACTTTTGACTCGAGGGCTTTGGAAAGGTGCTTACCAGAGCAGTCCACGATCACTTTTCCACCTGCATCAGCAGAGGCGGCTACTGCCAATTGATAGGCATTTTCAGGACTGTCTTTTGGCCATGATCCAGAGATCACCACCACATCCCCTTGAGACTGGGACTTCAGGATGTCTGCTATTAATTGGTCAAACTCCGACTTAGAAATAGAAGGTCCAGGCTCCAAAAGCTCGGTATGATGCAGGGACGGATTTGCGGAAATAAAGGTATAGCTCTTTCGGTTATTCGCTGCCAGCACCGGCCCGGCCGTGCTCACGCCATAGGCTTCGCAGGCTTGACGCATCCACTGGCCTGTCGCTCCGCCCCAAAAGGCCAGCAAGCTACTTTCACCAGCAAACTCCGCGATAGCCAGGGCTACGTGGGTTCCTTTGCCACCGGGAAACTCCTGAACGCTGTTCATCCTATTGACTTTCCCCAGCTCCATGGAATCTAGGCTGGCGTAGGTATCAACCGAAAGGTTTGGACAGACTGAAATAACCATTATATCTTATTTTGAATAAATTTTCACTCCTTGAACTACCCTGGAAATGGCCCCGCTGGTGGAAGGATTATCCGGCTGCAAGCCCATTTCTAAGCATTTATAGAAACCTAATAATTGGCCCATTAAGGTAGCAGGAAGTACGTTAAAATACCCTGTTGAATTTTGTTTTTCTGAATCGATTTTCAATATCGAGTGCGGCGTAGCCCCATTGGTAGCCCCAAAGCTTATGGTCGCAATGGACCTTTTGTCAGCGGCGATATTCCCCACCAAGTCTTCCTCGTATTTTGCCACATGAGGGTCCGAGGATAATAAATACACCACGATGGATTCTTCATTGGCCACTGCCTTAGGACCATGCCTGAATCCCAAAAAGGAATCGTGCTTACAGACCACTTCTCCATCGGTAAGCTCTTGAAGTTTCAAATGGCATTCTCTTGCGATCCCGAGCATAGGTCCGGAACCTAAGAAGATCACTCGCTTGAATTCGCGCTGAGCGACCGCAAGAAAGTCCCCTAATCTATTGGTCAGCATATCGTCCGTCACGGCAATCGCCGCTTCTAAGGAACCTTTCAACTGAGCTCTTTCCTTGCCTGCGGACACCAAGAGGGCTGTCAAAAGCATGGAAGTAAAACTCCCCGTCATCGCCAAACTCACATCATTTGCCTCTTTTGGCAGAACCACTGCATGACAATTGCCCCCACATTCGCTGGCATATTCTGCCAGCTTTCCTTCTGGGTTGCAGGTAATAATCAGATGATAGATATCGCTAATATGCTGATCTGCCAATCTTACCGCCTCCACACTTTCGGGGCTATTGCCTGATCGCGCAAAAGAAACTAAGAGCGTGGGCGCATCTTTAATGAAAAATAACTCTGGATGCGTCACCAAATCTGTAGTCGCAATCGCCTGAGTCAACACACCCGTCATCTTCTGGAATGGGCCTTGGGCAGATTCACCAATGAAAGCGGAGGATCCTGCGCCTGTCAAAATCACCCTAGCCTTAGCCTTAGATAAAAAATTGTCCATGAAGCCATCCAGTGCGTTGGACTGAGATAGTACCAATTCATAGACGTCTTCCCAAAGTGCCGGTTGGCCAGAAATCTCCCTTGCAGTATGCTCTGCCCCAGATTTCCGAACTTCCTCTACTCCTAAATTTAAATAACTTGTCTCTATCATGAGTTAACGTTTTTTAAAACCACTCCACTACTTTCGTTTTGTTACTAATCAAATTAAACGAAATAAAACGAAAACTAAAAACCTTCACTTCATTTTTTTAATATTTTTTCACTTCTTTTAGGATAAAAACGACCTTCAGCTCAAGCGCTAAATTATAGTCACCAGGGAGCATTGCTTTTTTCAGCCCTATTTTTCCCAATAAAAAAGGCCACTGGAATCCCACTGGCCTTTATAAAAGCATACTATTTCTGATGAACAAATAAGTGCTATTATTCTATATACTTAAAGTTATAATTGGGGTCAAGGTCCGTCAAAAATGAATAGATCAGGTCGATGACGGCCGTGATATCCTGCTTACTGGCTGTCTCCACGGTGGTATGCATGTATTTTAGTGGCAGCGAGATAAGCGCTGAGGGCACGCCGTCATTGGAATAGGCAAAAGCATCCGTATCGGTACCAGTGGCACGGGAGGCTGCTGCACGCTGAAAGTCGATCTTATGTTTCTTAGCTGAATCAATAATAAGATCGAGAAGTTTCTTATGAACCGAAGCCCCATAGGTAAGCACGGGGCCTTTACCGGCGACCTGCTCTCCGCTCGTGATTTTATTATACATCGGAGCGGTGGTATCATGGCAGACATCCGTGATCACGGCCACATTTGGTTTGATGCGATTGGCGATCATTCCTGCACCTTTTAGTCCTATCTCCTCCTGTACAGCATTCACCACGTATAAGGCAAAGGGGAGTTTCTTGCCCGTTTCATGTAATTTGCGAAGCACCTCAGCGATCATATAGCCGCCGATCCTATTATCCAAGGCTCTGCCGGCATAGAACTTACCGTTGAGCTCCATCAGGTCATCTTTGAAAGTCACCACGCAGCCGACATGAATCCCCAGGGTCTCCACTTCATCCTTTGATCGGGCGCCCACGTCTATGAATATGTTCTCCAAACTTGGCTTTTCTTCCTTATCTCCTTTGCGCACATGGATGGCAGGCCATCCAAATACTCCAGGGATGATCTTCTCATCTGTATGAATATTCACCCTCATGGATGGCGCGATCATATGATCTGAGCCACCGTTTCGCCGCACATAGATATAGCCTTCCGGGGTGATATAATTTACAAACCAGCTAATCTCATCTGCATGAGCTTCTATCACCACTTTGAAGGCCGCTCCCGGATTTACCACGCCCACCGCGGTGCCATAGCTGTCTGTAAAGTATTCGTCCGCATAGGGCCGGATATAGTCTAGCCATATCTGCTGACCAGAAGCCTCAAAACCAGTCGGTGAGGCATTATTAAGGTATTTATAAAGAAATTTCTCGTGATCTTGCATCATTATATTTTCCATTATTTTTTGTTGTAAAACTAAATTCCTGTCCCCAAGCCCTGACTTTTAATTCTCTTACTTACACACAAAACCTACCTCCAAACATCAAATTAAATATCCCGCAGAGGCGAATATCATCGACCCTGTATAGTGATATTAGGCCTTAGCCTTGCAGAATGTAAGAATATTCTTCGCCATAGCTACCTAAGGCTAAAAATAGCAGGATTGGGATTCTCCATTTCTCACAAAATATATTCCTTTTTCGATGAAAAACATACTACTTGATCAGGGAGAAAGCATGGATTTAGATAACTAATCCTAAATCAGCGAATTACCATTGTCAACTTATAAAGGAATATTGCCATGTTTTTTTCGAGGAAGGCTATCTACTTTATTGGCTAGCATCTTATAAGCTTTGATGAGTTTTTCTCGGGTTTCGGAGGGCTTTATTACCTCATCAATATATCCTCGATGGGCGGCTTTATAGGGATTGGCAAATTTCCGGGTATAGGCATCTATTTTCTCTTGAAGTTTTTCCTGCGGATCGTCTGCGGCGGCGATTTCTTTTTTGAAGATAATCTGCGCGGCTCCTTGTGCGCCCATCACGGCGATTTCGGCCCCTGGCCAGGCAAAATTCAGGTCCGCCCCGATATGTTTAGAATTCATCACATCATAGGCTCCCCCGTAGGCTTTACGGGTGATGACGGTAAGTCTAGGTACGGTCGCCTCCGAAAAAGCATACAGCAACTTGGCCCCATTGGTGATAATTCCATTCCACTCCTGATCAGTTCCAGGCAGAAATCCCGGCACATCCACGAGCACCAGCAAGGGAATATTAAAGCTATCGCAAAATCTCACAAACCTTGCGGCTTTGACCGAGGCATCATTGTCCAAAACTCCCGCTAATGACTGGGGCTGATTCCCCACCACGCCGATACTTCTCCCCGCAATACGGACAAATCCAGTAATAATATTTTCAGCGAACTTCTGATGAACCTCCAGGAAGGTCCCATTATCGGCGAGCTCCGCCACCACCATTTTCATATCATAGGGATGGTTAGGATTATCCGGGATAATAGTATCTAATTTGGGCCGCAATTCATTTTGACCCAGGTCATAATCTAATAAGGGCACCTCGTCCTCACAGTTTTGGGGAATATAGCTGAGCAGTGATTTGATATGCTGAATACAAATGGCCTCATTGCCGCAGGAGAAATGAGTCACCCCACTTTTGACGCTGTGGGCGCTTGCACCGCCGAGGTCCTCCGCGCTGACATTCTCCTGGGTGACCGTCTTGACCACATTGGGCCCCGTCACAAACATATAGCTGGTGCCCTCGACCATAAAAATAAAATCGGTAATGGCGGGAGAGTACACTGCCCCTCCGGCACATGGCCCCATGATGGCGGAGAGCTGCGGGATGACACCCGAAGCTCTGGTATTTCTATAAAAAATATCCGCATAGCCCCCCAGAGAGTTTACCCCTTCCTGAATTCTCGCCCCGCCAGAATCATTCAATCCGATAATCGGTGCGCCATTTTTCATGGCCATATCCATTATTTTACAGATTTTCTCCGCGTGGGTTTCTGACAAGGATCCTCCAAAGACCGTAAAATCCTGGGAATAAACATATACCAAGCGGCCATGGATCTCACCATACCCGGTCACCACTCCATCCCCCAAATAGTATTCTTTATCCAGGCCGAAGTCTTTGCATCGGTGCATCTTAAACCTGTCAATTTCCTGAAAAGACCCCTCATCGAGCAGGAGTTCCAGCCGTTCGCGAGCGGTGAGCTTTCCTTTATCATGTTGTGCCTGGACCCGGAGAGGGCCGCCGCCTTGCAGAGCCTCGGCATTTTTACGTTCCAGTAAGGCTTGTTTTTCGCTATTTCCAGGCAGAGTATAGATGCCTTTGGTTGGGCTTTTCATGGGTCTTTTGGTATCGGTTATTTAGTACAATATAAGGATCAGTCCTTAAGCAAAGAAATATTTAAATTCTAAATTATAATCCTACTCACCTACGTAGAGCTACTTATATCTACTCATATCTACTTAAGACCGCACATAACTGGTGAATATCATAAGGCATTTTAAATAAACTTTTTATATTCGCACAACTAAAAAAGGGGGCTAGATGATACGAGACAAAGCAGCCATCATAGATATGGGTACCAATACCTTTCACCTGTTATTGGTTGAATTAGGAGAAAATCAATTTGAGGTACTTTTTAAGGAGAAGATTCCTGTAAAAGTGGGCCAAAAAGGGATTACAAAAAACGAAATTCATCCAGATGCCAGGAAAAGGGCACTCCATACTATGGGCCATTTCAGGAATCTGATCGACGGCGAAGGGATCAAAGACATCCATGCTTTTGCTACCAGCGCTGTGCGCAATGCCCATAATGGCAATGAGCTGGTCCAAACGATCAAAGAAAATTTCGATATAGAGGTCAATGTCATTGATGGAGACCAAGAGGCGCTGCTGATCTACGAAGGTATCCGCTACAGCGGCTCGCTCAATGATGAGGTCAGCCTGATGATGGATATCGGTGGAGGCTCGGTAGAGTTTATCATCGGAGATCAGGACAAGGCCCTATGGAGAAAGAGTTTCGAAATCGGCGGACAGCGTATGCTTGATCTATTCCACTATCATGACCCCATCCACCTAGAGGAAATCGACAATCTCAATAGTTACCTAGAAGAGCGATTAAGCCCACTTATTTCCGCCATAATGAAGTACAAGCCTAGTCGCTTGGTGGGTGCCTCAGGGACCTTTGACACGCTTACGGACATGTATTTTGCCTCCTCCCATCAGTCCAAGAAAAAAACAGACACGGTATTCCATCTTCCAAAAGAGGCTTTTCAGCACCTTTCCCAGCAGGTAATCTCGCTCAATAAACAAGAGCGCCTGCTGATCCCCGGCATGATCCCAATGAGAGTGGATATGATTGTGGTCGCTTCTTGTCTGATCAAATATATTTTGAAATTTGTGGATGCTCCCGAACTAATCTGCTCCAATTATGCATTAAAAGAAGGTGTGATTTCTAAAATCATGCGTAATGAAGCGATCATTTCTGCACCCTCAATGGTAAAGACCTAAGCCAATAAAAACAGGCAAATAACATCGCCTCAAATCATCCTTGAATCAATAAGATATAATAATACGGAGTTCACATTTTAAAGAAATCATGGTATTTGAATTCAATAAACTATTTGCATTTACTAAGAATATTTTTCTAAAAATGGGCTGTCCTGAGGAAGACGCCCAATCAGCCACGGAAGTATTGCTTTCGGCAGACTTAAGAGGGGTCGATTCCCACGGGGTGGCCAGGCTCTCTGGCTATGTACGTCTCTGGGAAGCAGGGCGAATCAATACCAATCCAAAAGTAAAAACCGTCCATGAGACCCCAAGCACGGCGGTGATCGACGGTGACGGAGGTTTAGGCCTAGTCGTGGCCCCCATCGCCATGCAGGTAGCCATCGAAAAGGCACGCATTGCAGGGACGGGCTGGGTATCCGTAAAAAACTCCAATCACTACGGAATCGCTGGACATCATGCCCTGAAAGCCGTAAGTGAAGACATGATCGGCATGTCCATGACCAATGCCAGCCCACTGGTGAGCCCTACTTTCTCTAAGGAGAGACTACTGGGTACTAACCCGATCGCTGTGGCTATCCCTGCGGGAGAAGAGCCGCCATTCGTAGCAGATATGGCCACCACCACTGCTGCCAACGGAAAACTAGAGATTTTACAAAGAAAAAATCAGGATGCGCCAGAAGGCTGGATCCAGGATAAAGAAGGCAAGCCCACCACCAATGCTTATGGGGTAAAAGAAGGCGGTGCCCTCCTCCCCTTGGGTGGAGACCGAGAGCATGGCTCTCACAAAGGCTACGCACTGGGATCTATCGTCGATATCTTTTCTGCTGTGCTCTCTGGAGCCAATTACGGACCTTGGGTACCTCCATTTGTCGCCTTCCTGGAGCCCGACCCTAACCCTGTTGGGGAAGGAATAGGCCACTTCTTTGGCGCGATGAGAGTGGACGCTTTTAGACCGGCAGACGAATTTAAAAGTCATATGGACAACTGGATCCGTAGGTTCAGAAGCGCAGAGACCACTCCCGGAAATGATAAGGTGCTTATCCCAGGCGATCCCGAAAGAGCCCTGGAAACCGAAAGAATGGCGAATGGCATCCCCTTATTGGAGCCTGTCCAAAAAGATCTCGCCTCGCTAGGAGAAAAATTTGGTGTCGATTTTAATTTCGACAACCTATAAGTAAAGGTGGCTAGATTTTAAAAACACTTTTATCCTAACTTATAGCTACCCTCGTTTCTATTTATCATCAGCTATCGCACCAGTCGATTGACTGTAGGAGGAGATATAGACAGAACCCTTATTATTAAGGTGACTGTAGCGCAGCAATAAAAGAATTTTAGGATCTAGCCATTTGATATTTTTTTTGTATTAAAGAAAAATAAAATTGCATTTTTTTACACTTCCACTCCGCTAGGGAGCTCGGCTAAGAATACATAGATAAGGCACAGGACCCACCCTAACCAATTCATTAATTACTAGACAGATAGGCAGGGTATTAGTAAAAAGGGGACCTCCAGGGAATTCTTTTCAAAAGAACAGAAAGGGCTAGAGGAACCAAAAATTGAAATAAAGCCCTAAGCAGTCAGTCCCTTACATTTTTGTTTAAGCCATATACTTTTACTAAATTTTAATTTTAGGATCAATCAATTTTCCCTAACTTAAACGTATGTCTAGATTTCATCACTACCAAACCTTGATCGAGTGGACCGGGAATACCGGCATGGGCACTCGTGGCTATATGGCCTATCAAAGGAATTTTGAAGTAAAAACAGAAGGAAAAGCGAAGCTAATGGGCAGTTCAGACCCTCAATTCAGGGGTGATGCTAGCCGCCACAATCCGGAAGAGCTATTCCTTTCCAGCATAGCATCCTGCCATATGTTATGGTATTTGCATCTGTGTGCGGAAGCGGGAGTGAGCGTGGTTCATTATGAGGACCATGCAGAAGGGATCATGACAGAAAATAAAAACGGATCGGGGCAGTTTTCCGAGGTGGTATTATACCCCGTGGTGACGGTAGAATCCGAAGACATGAAGCATAAGGCAATGGAGATCCATAAAGGAGCCCATGAGCACTGTTTCATTGCCAACAGCTGTAATTTCCCTATTAAGCAAAAACCTGTGATCAGGATCGCGAATAAGAAGCAATCCTTCACTAATTCCTAATCTAGGTCAGGGCAAAGAAACAAAGGTGAGGGCTATATAAAGTCCTCACCTTTGTTTTTGGCATCCGCCACGAATTCCTTGAATTTTTTCTCCGCGTCCAATTTACAGATCAGCAGCACATTATCTGATTCTGTCACGAGGTAATTGTCCAATCCATGGACTACCACGAGTTTTTGGGGGGAGACTTTTATGAAACTATTGGTGGTATCATATAGCATGGCATTGGCTTCCACCACATTATTGGCATTGTCTCTGTCTTTGAGTTTATGGATACTCAGCCAGGAGCCCAGGTCGGACCAGCCATAATCGCCAAGAATAAGGTACACGCTATCGGACTTCTCCATGATCCCAAGGTCGATGGTTATATTTTTGACTAGGGAATAGGCTCTTTTGACAAACTCCTCTTGATCCTGGGAGAAAAAATAGGCGGTTCCTTCTTCAAATACCTCGGCCATTTCAGGCAGGTACTTTTCGAAAGCCTGGATGATGGCTTTATTTTTCCATACAAAAGTCCCGCTATTCCATGCAAAATCCCCACTATCCAGGAAAGCCTTGGCCAGTTTGGCATCGGGTTTTTCGGTAAAGGTTTTTACTTTTTTGACGGGTTTATCCTGATCAATATATTGCACATAGCCATAGGCGGTATCAGGCCTTACGGGTTTGATGCCGATATTTATAAGGTGGTCGTCGGTTTCGGCTTCGGCAAGGGCAAGGGCCATGGTTCTATGGAAGGCCACTTCATCCATGATCAGGTGATCTGAAGGGCTCACGATAACCCGTGCGTTTTCATCTTTTTTCTGAATGACGTAGCTGGCATAAGCGATGCAGGTGGCGGTATTTCTCCGAAGGGGCTCTCCTAGTACCTGCTCGGGCAGCAAGTCCGGCAGCTGCTCGCTCACCAGTCCCACATAAGCTTGGTTGGTGACTACATAAATCCGCTCTGGTCGAGTCATTTTCACGTAGCGGTCATAGGTCATCTGGAGCAATGTCCGTCCGGTCCCCAGGAGATCGAGAAACTGTTTGGGATATTCATTCCGGCTATAAGGCCAAAATTTGGAGCCTATTCCTCCCGCAAGAATAACGATATATGGTTTATTTTGCATGTTTAGTTTAGACAATCCCCTCTTTCATTATATCGTGAATATGGATAAATCCAGCCACTTTGGATTGGTCCATGACGACCAATTGGGTGATATTATATTGTTTCATCAGATTAAGCGCTCTGACGGCATATTCTGATTTTTGTATTGTTTTTGGGTTTTTTGTCATTATATCTTTGGCGGTTAGGCCTTTTAACTCGGTATGATTTTCAAGCATTCTCCGTAGATCTCCATCGGTCACGATACCCTGCAGGAGGAATTCCTGATTCCAGACGGCTGTAGCCCCAAGTCTTTTACCACTTATTTCTATAATCACCTCCGCCAGGGAAGCGTCCATAGAAACTACTGGCAACTGGTCTTTGATGGCGATATCTCCGACGGTCAGGTAGAGTTGTTTGCCCAAGGCACCACCTGGATGGTATTTTGCAAAATCATCACTACTAAATCCTCTCGCTTCCAAGAGGCAAACGGCAAGAGCATCACCCATCGCCATATGGGCGGTGGTGCTGGTGGTGGGAGCCAGATTAAGTGGGCATGCTTCCTCGGCGATGGTCGCATTGAGCACAAAATCTGCCTGTTGGGCTAGAAAGCTACTGGTATTACTTACCAGAGCTGCTAGACGGGACCCCATTCTTTTGAGCATAGGCACTAAAACCTTTACCTCTGGAGTATTTCCACTTTTAGAAATACAAATTACAAAATCTTCTTTTTGAATCATACCTAAATCTCCATGAATAGCATCTGCGGCATGCATAAATAAAGCGGGAGTTCCGGTAGAATTGAGGGTTGCGACGATTTTAGTGGCCACAATGGCGCTTTTGCCAACCCCGGTAATCACCACCCTTCCTTTGGTGTTGAGAATCTCTTCCACACAGGATTCAAAATCGCTATCGATGTTGGGGATAAGATTTTGAAGAGCGTCTGCTTCCGTTTGCAGAACTTTGATGGCGCTATTTCTAATATTTTTTATTATCTTCAATTTTACCGAGGTTATTAATTAAATTTGTACAAAGGTAAAATTATTTGCTTTAAAAATTTAATGAAAAGCGTTCGGCATATCATTAAAAAGACAGAATGGAGTGGATATAAAAATAAAAGAAAACCTCAAAAAGATTTTTGGTTTCAGTCAGTTTAGAGGAAACCAGGAATTAATCGTTGATAACATACTCAAAGGCAATAACACCTTTGTGATCATGCCCACAGGGGCAGGAAAATCCCTATGCTATCAACTGCCAGCCGTCACCATTGGTGGGACGGCTATTGTCATATCCCCCTTGATCGCTTTGATGAAAAATCAAGTGGATCAATTGAATGCATTTGGCATCAATGCCCACTTTCTAAACTCCACTTTGAGCAAGTCTGAATCCAATAGGGTGAAGAAAGAAGTCTTAAGTGGGGACACCAAACTACTCTATGTCGCTCCTGAGTCTCTTACCAAAGAGGAGAATATGGAGTTCCTGAAAACTGCTCAACTCAGTTTTGTAGCCATAGATGAGGCGCACTGTATCTCAGAATGGGGGCATGACTTCCGTCCAGAATACCGAAAAATCAAACAGATCATCGGTCAGATAGGTGAAAACCTACCCATAATCGCGCTTACAGCCACTGCTACCCCTAAGGTACAGCAGGATATTCAGCGCAATTTGAATATGGAAGAAGCTGACTTGTTCAAGTCATCCTTTAACAGAACCAATTTATTCTATGAGGTTCGGCCAAAGGTAAAGACGGACACCAAGAAGCAGCTCATCAAATACGTAAAACATCATAAAGGAAAATCTGGTATTATTTACTGCCTCAGCAGGAAGAAAGTAGAAGAGATCGCCGAACTCCTCCGGGTAAACGGCATCAATGCTGCGCCTTATCATGCAGGCCTGGACTCAGCGGTTCGGATCAAAAACCAGGATGACTTCCTCAATGAGGAGCTGGACGTGGTAGTCGCCACCATTGCCTTTGGGATGGGGATTGACAAGCCTGATGTCCGCTATGTGATTCACTATGATGTACCAAAATCCCTCGAGGGATACTATCAGGAAACTGGACGGGCAGGAAGAGATGGCCTCGAAGGTCACTGTCTGATGTTTTACAAATATGACGATATTCTAAAACTCGAGAAGTTCAATAAAGATAAGCCAGTCAATGAAAGGGAGAATGCGAAAGTTCTCCTTCAGGAAATGGCCGCTTATGCCGAAAGCTCCGTTTGCCGTCGCAAGGTACTACTTCATTATTTTGGCGAAAGTCTAAAAGATGACTGTGGATACTGCGATAACTGCAAGAAGAAAAGAGAGGAGTTTCCCGGGAAAGATGATATCCTCATCGCTATCGAAGCGGTGAAGGAAACCCATCAGCGATTCAACCTGGAGCATATAGTCAATGTAATCCGAGGGGAGCAAAATGAGTATATGGAGAGCTATAAGCATGATGGGCTCAAGATCTTTGGGATGGGAAAAGACAAGGATGAACGGCATTGGAAATCCGTCCTTCGCCAAGCCATGATCATGGGACTACTAAGCAAGGACATCGAGAACTATGGTGTCATCAGGCTATCTCCCAAGAGTGAGGAATATATGGATTCTCCCTACGAGGTAACCCTGACCAAGGATCATAATTTCGAGGAGATGATCGAAAATGATGAGGCCGAGGTACTCAGCAATACGGGTAAGGCATATGACGAGAAGCTCTTTGACCTGCTGAAAGTGGAGCGAAAAAAGGTGGCGAAGTCAAAAGGGCTGCCTCCCTATGTGATCTTCCAAGACCCTTCATTGGAGGAGATGGCGACAGTATATCCTACCAGTCGTGAAGAACTCGCCCAAATAAATGGGGTGGGAATGGGAAAAGTCACTAAATTTGGGGCGCCGTTCCTTAAGCTAATTACCACTTATGTAGAGGAGAACGAAATTATTACCGCCTCAGACGTTGTGGTCAAGACTGCAGGCACCCGATCAAAAGTAAAGATTTCTATCATTCAGCAGATCGATCGAAAAATCGATTTGGATGAAATCGCCAGCAACCTCAATATAGATATGTCTGAGTTGCTGCATGAAATCGAGCAAATTATATACAGCGGTACCAAGCTGAACATAAATTACTATATAGAAAATATCATGGATGATGAACGAGAGGACATCCTTCATGACTATTTTATGTCTGCAGACAGTGACAAAATCAGAGAGGCATTAAACGAACTTGAAGATGATGACTTTGGTGAGGAAGAGATCCGGGTCTATAGAATCAAGTTTATATCAGATCATGCCAATTAAAATTTAGCGTTAAATTCATGAATATATTATTATTAGGAAGCGGCGGAAGAGAACACGCTTTCGCCCATAAAATCACCAACAGTCCTAAATGTAACCAATTATATGTGGCCCCGGGAAATGCCGGTACCGCAGCGATAGCCACCAATGTGGACTTGGGAATCACCGACTTTCCAGCGATCAAGGAATTTATACTGAAACACTCCATTGATATGCTAGTGGTGGGGCCTGAGGAGCCTTTGGTAAAGGGAGTAGCTGATTACTTCGCAGCAGAGGAAGAAACAAAGAACTTGCCCGTGGTGGGGCCTCAGCAATTGGGCGCTACACTGGAAGGCAGCAAGGACTTTTCTAAGCAGTTCATGCAAAGAAATAATGTGCCTACTGCGGCATCAGCGACATTCACCAAGGAAACTATTGAGGAGGGATTAGACTTTATTAGACAGCAACGCTTACCTGTGGTATTGAAGGCTGATGGCCTGGCTGCAGGAAAAGGGGTATTGATCTGCGAAACGCTGGAAGATGCCGAGCAGTCTTTTAATGAGATGTTGCTGGAAAGTAAATTTGGCTCAGCCTCAGACAAAGTAGTCGTTGAGGAATTCCTGAAAGGGATCGAACTGTCGGTATTCGTCGCTACAGATGGCAAAAGCTATAAGATATTGCCGGAGGCCAAAGACTATAAGCGCATCGGCGAACAAGACACGGGCCTCAACACCGGTGGAATGGGAGCGGTAAGCCCGGTACCTTTTGCCAAGGGAGATTTCCTCCAGAAGGTAGAAGAAAAGGTGGTGATCCCCACCATCAATGGACTTACTAAGGAGAATATCGATTATAAGGGATTTGTATTCATCGGATTGATGAATATGGAGGGAGAACCTTATGTGATCGAGTACAATGTGAGAATGGGAGATCCTGAAACTCAAGCGGTACTTCCAAGAATCAAAAGTGATTTTGTGGACTTACTATATGCAATGGGCACAGGCACCCTGGATCAATATAAAATAGAATTGGAGGACTTCTACACCACCACGATAGTGATGGTGGCGGGAGGATATCCAGGCGCTTATGAGAAAAACCTCCCGATAGAAGGGCTGGAATCATCAACAAGTGAAAGCATCACTTTCCATGCGGGCACCACTTCCAAAGAGGATAAAGTGGTCACCAATGGAGGGCGCGTAATGGGCATCACCGGTAAGGGGCACTCGATAGAGGAAGCACTTTCCAATGCCTATACCCGGGTGGAACAGATCACCTGGAAGGATGTGTACTACCGAAAAGATATCGGTCAGGACATCATAAATTATGGCAAATAAAGTCATAATTCTTATACGAGGAAGCCGGAAATCCGGCCTCCCTAAAATATAGATAATGTGATATGGCAGGATGTAGTAGCTGCTCGACCACCAGTGGTGGAGGGTGTCAAAATAATGGCACCTGCGGAACGAGCGATTGTAATAAAATGAATTCCTTTGATTGGCTTTCTCATATGGGAATCCCAACAGTGGATAATTTTGATTTTGTCGAGATAAAATTCAAAGGAGGACGAAAAGATTATTTCCGAAATGTAAACCACCTGAAATTACACACAGGAGACCCTGTGGTGGTGGATGTACCTAATGGACATCATATCGGATATGTCTCCTTACAGGGAGAGCTAGTCCGTCTGCAAATGCAGAAGAGAAAGATCAAAAACGACGATAATATCACCAAAATTTACCGTGTAGCCTCCCCAAAAGATATAGAAAAATGGGAGGAAGCGAAAAACAGGGAGGTACCTACCCTGTATCGTACCAAGCAGATCATCGATGAGGTAAGCCTGCAAATGAAGCTATCTGATGTGGAATACCAAGCAGATAACTCCAAAGCTACCTTTTTCTACTCTGCCGAAGACCGGGTCGATTTTCGGGAATTGATAAAAGTGCTGGCCTCGGAATTTAAAATCCGGGTAGAAATGCGCCAAATCAGTCTTCGTCAGGAGGCTGGACGCCTTGGTGGTATTGGGGTCTGCGGCAGGGAACTCTGCTGCTCCACCTGGATCCACGACTTCAAGAGCGTGAGTACCTCCGCAGCGAGGTATCAAAACCTATCCCTCAATCCTACCAAGCTATCTGGGCAGTGCGGAAGACTGAAATGTTGTCTAAATTATGAATTAGACACCTATATGAATGCCTTGGAGGATGTGCCAAATGTCGAAAAACCATTGCTGACCGAAGCAGGTCAGGCAAAATTGCAGAAGACAGATATCTTCCGTAAGCTGATGTGGTTTAGCTATAATAATGAAAACAACTGGCACTCCATCGACTGTGTTAGGGTGAAGGAAATCATCGCCATGAATGAGCAAGGACTGAAGCCTTTCAGCCTCGAATCCAACGAAATGATGGATCTGGAGGACGAAAAAGAAAGCTCAAACCTAGACCTCGAAGTACTGGATAAGAAATTCAGCACCAAGAATAAAAGAAAGAAAAAGCGTAAGCCTAGACCAAAGCCATTGGAAAACAATGGAGGCGAAGCTCAGGCCAGACCTCAAAATCCTCAAAATACTGGAACTCCAGGGAATAGGGATAAAAATCAAAAGCGAAGAAATAATCCTAACAGAAGGAGAAACGACGCCAATAAGCCTGCGGGAAGTGCTGGAGCGAGGCCCAATCCCAATGCCGCTAATGCGCCAAAGCAGCCGCAAGCACCAAAAACCGGTGGCAATCCAGCGGCAAATGCTGGTAATGGAGCTGGCGCAAAGCCTAAACCTAATAAGAGACGAAATAATAATAACCGTAAAAAAGGCCCGCGTGGAAACCAAAATAACGGACCGTCAACTAATGAAAGTTAAGCATACCCTTGGCAGAATATGCCTGTGGCTGATTACAGGAGGTCTAATGATCTCCTGCGATCAAGCCAGGCTAGTGGAAGAGTACCAAAGCTTCGAAGAGTTATCCTGGCCAGCTGAGGACACGCTCTCATTTATGGTCCCGGCCATCCCAAATGAAGGTGCTCTGGCGACCCTCCGTGTGAAATATAATGAGGAATACGATTATCACAATCTATACCTCCGATATATACTCAGGGATAGCACTGGCAGTATCCAAACCAATAAGCTGATCTATTTGAAGCTTTTTGACCCTAAATCAGGCAAGCCACTGGGCAGTGGATATGGCAATAGCTTCACCGTGGTGGACACCCTGCCTAGTCTAAAAGCGACGGCACTGCAAAACTCAAAAATGCAGTTTATTCAATACATGAGAAGTAATGCCCTGGACGGAATAGAGTCTTTAGGAATAAAAATAGAAAAAGGGATGAATTGATTCATCCCTTTTTCTATTTGCTCTAAACTACGCTTACGTGGTCTGCTGACTGCCAGATTTTAATGGTGATTTTCTTTAGGGGAAAGTTTTGTTTGCATCAAGTCTTCCTTATCCAACCAATATTGGCGGCTGAATACCTGAATCACTGACCAGCCTTTGGACCTCAATAAACGCGGATGATAAACAAATGCCTCCTTGGCCGATCGGGCATTAAACAGCCGATCATCATCCGTAAGAATGGCCGCCACCAAGCCTCCATCCTCTTTTACTAATTCAAGATCAATAATCCTGGAATGCTTTGCACTTTGGACAAGGTGAGCGCCATATTTCCCCTCCAGCTTATTCTTCAAATACCATGACACCTCAAACCCACTAGGAGACTGCTCCTGAATCGAGGCTTGCATGCCTTCACTGATATTACGAGCAAAGCCCAAATAATCGGACAGCATTTTCACCCCCGGATTGAGCAGCTGTCTGGGTTTAAAATCCTCTGGCTCAATACTTGTGACCACCACGATTTTTTGCTTGGCTCGCGTGATCGCTACATTTAACCTGTTTATGCCTCCCGCCTTGGACAATAAGCCAAAGTTAGCCACCAATTTCCCCGCTTTATTTTTGGCATAGCCAATGGAAAATATCACAGTATCAAATTCATCACCTTGCACATTTTCGATATTCTTCACCTTCACCCTTGCCTTCTGCAAATCTCTATGCGCTGCTATCAAGCCAGCTAGCAGATCCATCTGGAAATAATTAAAGGTTACCACCCCTATGCTGGCCTCCGGATCCTCGCTAAGAATAATCTTAAGCTGATGCAAAACCTCCTCTGCCTCCACCTGATTCATCTGCTTATCCCATACCCCTGTGGTCTTCACATATTTATAAACCTCCGCCTGAGACTGGACCTGAGAAATATCAGGCACCATCGCCAGTTTATTATTATAAAAATGCTGGTTCGAAAAAGCAATTAATGAAAAGTACTTGCTTCGGTAATGGCCTTCAAGGATAATTTTCTTAAAATAAAGCGAAGCCAAATCCAATAAGGACTCCGTCTCCAGCTCTATGGATTCCTCTGGAGCATCCAGCCTTGTAGCATACAGATCGTAAGGAGAAAGCTGCTGACTATCTCCAGCGATCACTACCTGCTTTCCTCGTAACATGGCCGGCAGGCCTCGCTCTGCAAAACACTGAGACGACTCATCAAAAACCACCAAATCAAACTTCGTCTCCAGTGGGAATACCGCAGAAACCGTCTCTGGTGATGCCAACCAGCAAGGCACCAAGCGCAGCACCTCTTCATCAAAACTCTCCATCAATTTCCTCAGGCTCCACAGTCGTTTCTTCTTGGTCACCTGATGAAGGAGCTCCCGATAAGTCACCAAGTGATTGAGGCGGTTGTATTCTAAGCGGGAGAAGGTGTTCTCACGAAGCCTTAATTCGGCCAAAAACTTAGTTGCCGCCAGCTTCTCATCCACCGCCTTTCCAAATTCATCAATGATATCCTTCAGACGAGGAAGGCTTACCTCCTGCAATACGGGGTACTTCGCTTCTATATGCTCTATCCAGCTGAGTTTTAGCCCTGCCAGAAAGATCCCTTTTAATTCTTCAAAGGATTTATCGGGAAATTCATCCAACAGTTTTCTGATCACCTCCAAATCCACTGCTCTAAGTTTTCTTTTCAGACGATCTAAGGCCACTATTTCGGTAAAATTAGAGGTAATGGTATCTCTTATCAGGTCCAGGCGATGCTTATCATTGGTGGTCAGCAGGTGTTTGATCTGAATATCGCTAAAATACTGCCTCCACACTGCGGATTTGAAAGCAATCAGCTCATTGATTCCGATCAGCTCATGGATAATCTGCCTGAACTGATCGTAATCGGCTCTTTCGAAAATCAGATAGGGAGTCAAAACCCCTAAGTCCTCCAAGGCAAACCGGGCCTTTACGGCCTCCTGAAGCACATGAAACTTATGGTTAAATTCAGTAAAACCAAATGGTTTTTCGGGTAAATCCACCCAGGGTTTCCTATCCAGCAGGGTATATTGATGATTTATATTGAGCCGATTTTCCAGCATCTTCCGCAAGGTGGAAAGGCCATTACGGTCATGTGGAAGCTCATTATGATTGAGCAGATTCCAGACCTGCTTATACTCCTTCTTATAAAGCTTCAGGGAAAGAGACTTCCACCAGGAATCCTTCATACCGATAACGTGAAGGACTTTCTGGTAGGTGGACTCCACTTCCTCGTCCTTTACGGACCACTCTATTCCCTCCTCCGAAAAGAGCTTCTTGATAATATCCTCCTTATTCTCGAGCCACAAAACATCCAGTTCGCCGATGGGGTATTTCATAAGCTCCTTCAAGGCCTCAAAGATCTCCTCATTCCGTATTAAGGACTGCAGGCTTTGCAGGCGGTCCTTATATTCGAAGGATTGATATACAAGAGGAAATTCAAACGGCTGAAAGAGTAAATCCCCCAGAATCATTTCTGCGGTGTTCTTCAGTTCTTTGATCTCCTCCAGGTTTTCCTTGAATCGATAAATAGCATTGGCTGTAAATTCAGAGAAATCCACCCGGTGCAGCCAAAATGAATCCGCCTGCTCATACTTAGGGTAGAAATAAAGGTAATCCTTCAAATCCCTCAGGAATTCATCCAGATCATTCCAATGAAAATATTTATAATACTGCGTTAGGTTGATATGCTCCTCCCCAACAGAAGAGCTCATGTATAATTCTTTCACGGGAACGCCACATTCCTCCGTATTAAAGAGTGCATGTCTATAATCCTCAAGAATCTCGGCGTGGTTTTCGATCCTACGGACCGTCTGGCTAAACTCCCTTTCGAGCTGAATCGCATCCAGTCCCCGATTCAGTTCCTGGTAAGATTCCAGGGATTGGATCTGGCTTTCCAGCTGCGCAAAGACGACACCTCTATCCGCTCGAAAATCATGCACAGGAGCCAAAAAAGCGCCATATCCCAGAGATCCTAGCCTTTGGGAGACCACATCAAGGGCAGCTTTCTTTTGAGAGACCACTAGGACTTTCTTTCCACGGCTGATGAAGTCAGACACCAGATTGGAGATCAATTGGGACTTGCCTGAGCCGGGAGGGCCCTCTACCACACAAGAACCGCCTTCCCTTACCATTCTCATCACTTCTTCCTGACTCGCATCCAGAGGTAAGGTATTCAGTAAATTGGCGTCTGCAGTTTGGACGGTATCTTCGTCGGGCCTGAAGCGCTCAGAAAACAAAGCCTCCAAATCCGTCTCTCCGGAGGTGGCGATGAGTTTTTCATAATCATTAATAAGAAAGGAGCTTTTTTGAGAAAACTGTCCCAAGACGGCATAGGGCTTCAGCTTTAGCAGTCCTGGCTTATATTCCTGCTGAGCTTCTGCCAGACTTATGGGAGGAATGTCAATGATCTTATCCTCGAAAAGTTCTCCGGTAAAATTGACGCTAAGCTCCTTTTTTAGGTATTGGTATAATTCGGTCCGGAAGGGTGTCGGCTCGCGAGGAAACTGATCCAGGGGATTTTCCCACCAATCCTCCTTAAAAGGCTCCCCCAAGGAGTGGGAATAGGCCAGCAAAAAGCTCTTATTAAGGATGGGCTGATCTCCGGCATCCTTCTTCAGCACCCATTTTTTTCCTTCTTTCGCTAGATTAAGGGGGAATAAGACCAAAGGACAGCGGATCACTTGCCCATTCATCAGCATTCCTTCCACAAAGGGCCAGCCGAGATACAGGCTTTGCTCGCCAGATTCCTCTTCTGCAATCTTTACCGATTGGCTGATTCTTTGGACTCTGGCGGAGAGCAGGTTTAGGTCTTTATCTCTGGGGTCCTCAGAAGGTAGAAAGGGTATCTTTTTTTTCCGACCCAGAATATCTGAGATATATAAAAAAGGTTTGGCATGGTGAAAACCTTCAAGCTCGGCCAGGCTCACCATTTGATTGATGGTAAGCTTGGGCAGGAAGATGGATTTGTTTTTGGAAGACAGGTCCACCAATCTATTCCTATAAGCTTGAAATATTTTCTTTGCCATTACTATTTATTTAAATGGAGAGTCGGCCTCCTTCGCCATATGGTTATACACAATTCCATCCATTATCCCAGGAATCCATTTATTCAAAAACACCGCCAATTTTCCTTCTCGGGTCAATACGATATCGCGTTTCTTTTTGAGGGTGGCTTTTAGGATATGAGCGGCGACCTCTTCTGCGGTCATCATGGCGGTTTCATTTCGGGGTGATTCCCCTTGGCTGCTTCCATCTGCGGTCAAGGCCTTGTTTCGGATATTGGAAGCGGTAAAGCCGGGACAGGCCACCAATACATGGACGCCCCGCTTCATCACCTCGGTACGAAGGGATTCCATAAATCCATTCATCGCAAACTTACTTGCGGTATAGGCAGTGCGAGCTGGGGTACCACGAAACCCATTGATGGAGCTTACCCCAATCACCGAGCCCTTGGATTTTAGTATTTCAGGCAGGCAATATTTAGTAGCATAGACGGTTCCCCAGAAGTTGATATTCATCACCTCATGAAATACCTTGGTATCCAGCTCCTCAAATAATGCTCTCATGGAAATGCCTGCATTATTTATTAGTATATCGATTTTACCAAAATGAGAACTGACTTTTTCGGCCATCATTTTATTGTCTTCCTCACTGGAGGCTTCAGCCAATATCCCTAAGCAGTCGATGCCTTTTTTCTGTAATAAGACCAACGTATTATCCAGATTGGCCTGGCTTCTTCCTGTAATGGCCACTTTTGCTCCTTCTTCACCAAAAGCCATCGCGCAGGCCTTACCAATTCCCGACGTGGCTCCTGTAATCAATACAACCTTGTCCTTAAATTTCATTTTCTAATTTTCTTTAAGCCTAAATATAATGAATTCGACCAATTCCGATAAAACTATACTCATTTCCTGATTAAAAAAATCATTCGAGAAAGCATAATCTTCTTCCTGACAATGGGATATATGCCAAAATAGTTTCCCTAAGTCTGGCGGAATATCCTTTGCCCTCCCGGTCTGCCAGAAGGAAACTGATCGATAGCATGATCTCATTTATACCCATAGCAATTTATATACCCTTATCAAAGACCATTTAGCTGCCAGGGAAGGGGAGTGCTGGAGCGCACAATTTCCGAATGAGGGATATTTATTTTTATATTATAGGGCAGTCAGGATTCTAAGCTTGCAATCCTTGGTCAAATTCCATTTTTAATGATTAATTTTGCAGCCTATGTCAAGAAAGATGAAAAATAAGGTCATAGAAAACCTTACTATCGAAAGAATAGCCACTGAGGGCAAGAGCGTCGCACACCATGAGGGGAAAGTGGTCTTCGTACAAAACGTGGCCCCGGGAGATGTGGTGGACGTACGTATTACCCGTGGCAAAAGCACTTTTATGGAAGGCGAGGCCATTAAGATCCATCAATATTCCCCCGATAGGGTGGAGCCTTTTTGCTCCCACTTTGGGGTATGCGGTGGCTGCAAGTGGCAGCATATCAACTATGAGCTACAGATGTCCTATAAGCGCCAGCAGGTCATTGACCAGTTTCAGCGGATAGGTAAACTCCCTGTACCTGAGGTGCAGCCAATCATTGGCTCGGCCAATACCCAATATTATCGTAATAAGCTTGATTTCACCTTTTCCAATAACCGCTGGCTCACCCGTGAGGAAATAGATTCCGGAAAGGAATTTGAGCGAAATGCCTTAGGCTTTCACATCCCTAAGCGATTTGACAAGATCGTGGATGTGGAGCATTGCTACCTTCAGGGAAACCTCTCCAACGAGGTGAGAAATGCTCTCAGGGATTTTGCCCTTGAAAATGGCATTAGTTTCTTTGATATGATCCAGCAAAAAGGGCTCCTACGTAATCTTATCATTAGGACCAGTACTACTGGAGAAATAATGGTGATCGTGCAGTTTGGTGAGGATCAGCCCGAAAATATCCAAAAAGTAATGGAGTTTCTCAGTGGACGATTCCCTGAACTCACTTCTTTGCTCTATATCATCAACTTGAAGAAAAACGAAACCTTCCATGATCAGGACATTCATACGTTTATGGGTCGTGATTATATCGTAGAGGAGATGGAGGGGCTGGAGTTTAGAATCGGGCCTAAGTCTTTTTACCAGACCAACTCCCTTCAAGCCTATGAGCTGTATAAGGTCGCGAGGGAGTTTGCGGGTCTTACCGGGGAAGAAGTGGTTTATGATTTGTACACCGGCACAGGCACGATCGCGAATTTTGTGGCCAAAAATGCTAAGCAGGTCATCGGTATAGAGTATGTGGAAGCGGCGATTGAGGATGCGAAGGTAAATGCGAAGGTCAACGGGCTGGAGAATACCCTCTTCTATGCAGGGGATATGAAAGACATGTTGAATGATGAGTTTATCGCTTCTCATGCTGCGCCGGATGTGATCATCACTGATCCCCCTCGAGCGGGTATGCATGAGGATGTGGTGAATATGCTGCTGAAACTCGAAGCACCAAAAATCGTGTATGTTAGCTGCAATCCTGCCACTCAGGCCCGTGATGTAGCCTTACTAGGTGAGAAATACAAATTGGATATCGTGCAGCCGGTGGATATGTTTCCGCAGACCTATCACGTAGAAAATGTAGTATTATTGACTTTAAATAAATAATAATATGAGAGAAGATAATGATCCGGAATTGAATGGCAAGTACCTTGGCACGATTACCAAGGACTTTATCAAAGTCTCAGATACTTTAAAAGAAGCTTCCTACCAGGTCCGCAGCCGGAAATTTTCCCAATTCCCGGTGTTTCCCGTTTGTAAAACGGCCCAGCCTATAGGGCAATTATTGATAGGGAATACGGATATAAAAGTGGATTGGAATTATTATATCACGTATTTGGATGAATTTATCCAGCGTAAGCTGGTTACGGAGGATTCTCTGGAGGATTTCAAAAAATCCTATAAAGACCCCGATGAGTATTGTTGTTTATTTGTGGTGGATGAGGATTTCACAAGTTTTGTATATATCCCCTACCCCAACGACTAAAAAAAAGCAGTCCCGGATCTATATTCCGGGACTGCTTTTTTACTTTATACTAAGTCTTAATCGGCTATTTTTTCCAGTTATTAAAAAAAATGCTCGTTCTATATTCTCCAGAAATGTTTACTGTTTCTTGCCCTTGATAGAGCGCATGGCAGGGTTAGAATATATTTTGCGGATGGTAGCTACGCAGCCTACGCTCTCTGCATCATCAATGGCGTAGGTATAGGTATAAATTCCAGAATAGGCCGCATCCTGATCATCCAAGGTTTCTATAAGGTTATAGAAACCATTTTCTCCATAATCGACAGGAGTTCCCGTTCCTACTATTGCTCCTTCTATTTCTAAAGTGGTATTAGAAGTCGCATCGGTCCCATTTCCATTGGTGGTTGTACCAGGAGAGGAAGTCGCACCATTGATTCCCTCCATATAGCTGATCAGTCCAGATTCCTTAGAGTC
>NZ_KB890740.1 GCF_000373245.1 Echinicola pacifica DSM 19836 | reverse complement strand
GAGTAGTTCTAATTCTGCTTTGGTATGTAAGTCCCCTTGATTCTTAATACTCATAATAGCTCCTGATTTAGCGTTGGATCGCCAATTGTACACTTAACTGGTGATCAGTCCGTGTCAATGGCAATATTCGGGGCAAGATAAGCCAGAGGATTCCCAATTTTCAACAATGAATGCTTTTTGTTGTGAGGTAAGCAACTTGCGACCACTTGATGAGAGTCGGANATTTTTGATTAGTTCTTCGATCATTTTGTTACTAGTTTAGGCAACAAAACCAGTCCAATTATTTAAGCAGTTAGTAAAATTGAACACCTTCTTCTGTTTTTTTTCATTGAAGTTAACCCTTAAAAAAAAAAACTGTAAATTAATGATAGACAGGGGTTTGTTGGTCATGGGTAGGCTTGGAGACTTCTATGAAAATGCGAGTGTCGAGGAGAAGAAAATTATACTGAGTTCGACTTTATTTATAAAAAAAATAACTTTTCAGGCAGAAAAAGTTCGAACTCCCGAGGTTAATAAATTTATCAAGCTTATCTATCTGATAAATAGTGAATTATCTTCTAAAAATAAAGGCACAAATCCTTCAAATTTGGATTTGTGCCGTCAAGTGGAGCTGCAGGGATTCGAACCCTGGTCCAGATAGGGAAACACCGTACCTTCTACATGTTTAGTCATCAATTTGGTTTTCGTCAATGGACTGCTGGATGACACAGCTATCCGGATGCTTAGCTGTTTTAATTTCGCGAAGGATTAACAGCATTTCCAACGCTAGTTCTGGCAAGTCGACACCCCAAATTCAGCTCAGCCAAAACGTAGAGCTGCGGGATGTGGCTGGGGAATCTACCTAGTAGACTCAACCCTTTAAGCAGTATCAGTCCCTAGACGGGTCTGATTAGGCAGCCATGGCGTAATTAGATTCGCCAATTATGGTTCGCATGAATTATTCACGGGCGTACATGCTCCACCCGACATGCCGGCCCAGTCTTCACTCCTACTGTCAAAAACCGGTCAGCCCCATTTGTACTAGAGACAAAACTAATACAATTTTAGTTCCAGATATCATAAATCTTCATTTACCTCGCGTTTTTTTTAGAATAAAGCCCAAATTACTTCTACCTGAACTGATCCAATTCTTCCATGGGCTTCTACTTACTTCATGTCATTGCCTTCCTCTATTCATTCATAGCTCTTAGGAATGCCTATTGTAATCTGAATCGGATCGGAATTCTCATTTTTACCCGTACTGCTGAGCTACCTTGTTTTCCAGGCTCCCAATTAGGGGCGTTTTTAAGGACTCTAAGCGCTTCTTCACTGCATCCGCCTGCAATCCCCCGTAGGATCTCGATGTCTTGGAGAGAGCCATCCTTATTGACTATAAATACAAGGAACACTGTGCCCTCTATTCCCATATTCCGCGCTTGTCGTGGGTAAATTAAATTGGCTTGAAGGTATCGGTTCCACGCTTCCATACCACCAATGGGTGCGGGCATCTTTTCTACGAAATCCTTGACCTCATCCGCAAGATCTTCTTTAGGCGCTGCCGTGGGAATGCTCAAGGTTAGCTGTGGACTGGAAATCTGCAAATCAATGACCGTACTGATTTTATCTATAATTACCTTATCATCAGGTATTGTGGTAATGAGTGGTAATTCTACAAGGGGAGGGGATGGGGGCATATGTACCGTAATCGGAATGTCTATTAAATCCGCGAAATTGCTGTTCGTATCCTCAATCTCTAGCTTGGCAAATTGCCTATAACTTCTAAATTCAAAGGCCATGAAGACAATTGATGCACTTAGAAATAAACCTATATGGAGAAATAAACTGTATTTCCTTCGAAGGTCTGCCTTGGGGTGTTTTTTGCTTTCCATTTTTGAGTAGTTTTTAATTAGTAAAAGTGATTATTCCATTAATAGAGATCCTGGATCTCCTCGCTATTTGCTTATGGTATAATCAATATACTAAATAACTAGTTTAAAAACTAATAAACTAGTTAAACAAAGTTCCTTCATGTTCAATACGTGGAGAAATCTGATTACAAAAGGGGAGGTACCTTCGGCAATAGGGGGGAGCAGGGAGGATTTATTCAGCGGGATAGTTTATTATCAGAGACCAACAAGATAGGAGTGTAATCAAAGTTGAGTGTCCGGAGTATTGAGCGATCAGCTCAGTTTATATTTTTCAGAATAGGAATTTAATTCTCTCTTATTCAGATTAGATAGGAGGTAATTCTCTTTGGCTGGAATAAGCTTATTTAATATAGAGAAAGGTATTCGGCGGCTAATTGGGGCGTTCAGGCAAAAAATCATTTATAATCACTACTGCCGCCAGTAGAATAGGACAAAAAAAAAGACTGTCAGCGATGACAGTCTTTTTATATTTTCACTTAAAACTAATTAGCTAAGTTTAAATCGGATTGGAAGTCTCATTTTTACCCTAACTGGGCGACCTCTTTGCTTACCTGGTTCCCACTTAGGAGCGTTTTTCACTACTCTCATAGCTTCTTCATCACAACCTCCGCCGATACCTCTAAGGATACCAACATCTTGGATAGAACCATCTGTATTAACAACGAACACTACATAAACAGTACCTTCGATTCCCATTCTTCTCGCTTGAGTTGGGTATTTCAAGTTTTTGCTTAGGTATTTGTTCCAGCCTTCCATTCCACCTGGAGGGGTAGGCATGGTTTCCACAACGTCAAAGATCTCATCGGCTTTCTCCTCTACAGGAGCATCAGCGATTACCACTTCCTTAATTACCGTCTCCTCTTTCACATCAACATCGAAATTTACTTCGATTTTCTCTTCGATTTCCACTTCATCAGGAATCTCCTCGATGATTGGCTGCTCTACTGGCGGCGGTGGTGGTGGTGGTTGTTCCGTAATCGGAATGTCCAATAATTCTTCAAAGTTGTCTTCCACTGTCCCAAGATCCATCAGGTCTCCTGTTTCGTACGTTTTGTACTCGAAAGCAAACAGCGTAAGACCAACGCTGACCAATAGTCCAAGGTTCAGGAACATTCCTGATTTCTTGGTCAAATCAGCTTTTGGTGTCTTTTTAGCTTCCATAGTTAATACTTCATATAAAGGTTAATAATTTTTGCTCTTTTTAGCGATAACAATTCTAACTATTTATTTTTACTTATACAAGCTTACTTTTCTTCTTATACAAAATATAAAAACAAATAGTACCGGCTGCACTTCCAATTAGGTTTGCCGCAATATCCAGCAAATCAAAGGCTCTGTTTGGAACCATCTGTTGTAAAACTTCTACCAATATAGCAAAAAAAATTCCTAAAACTAAGTAGTTAGTAGTTATTTTTTTTCTGCTGATCCCAAAAATAGGGTGGTTCGAGGCTCTTAAGAACAAGAATAACAAGCCAGCAAATAGACTGAAATGAGCTACTTTGTCAATTCCAGGTAATCTGGAGGTGTCAGGAAGCTTACTGCCGGGAGACAATATTAGGGATAATAGAATGACCAACCACACGAGTGCCGGCATATACCTTTCCCAAAATAGCCTTTGTTTATTCACCTACCAACTCAGCGTATTGCTCTGAAGATAATAGTTCGTCCGTCAGTTCACCATCAAATTTGATCTTGATCATCCACCCACCTTCATAAGGAGACTCATTTACCAACTCAGGAGAGCCTTCCAGTTCCTCATTAAAATCGGTAATCTCACCACTCAAGGGCATAAATAAATCCGATACAGTCTTTACGGCTTCTACTGTGCCAAATACCTCGCCAGCTTCGATGGTGTCTCCGACCGTCTCTACCTCTACATATACGATATCGCCAAGCTCACGCTGTGCAAATTCCGTAACGCCAATCGTGGCAGTAGTTCCTTCGATTTTGACCCATTCGTGGTCTTTTGTGTACTTTAAGTCTTTAGGAAAGTTCATATGTTATATTTAGGATTAACCAAAGCCAAAAATACAAGCTTTCACCAAATCATGAAACCTATTGGCCTAAATTAAATCGTAATTGTCCACCAAAGGCGGTAGAACTCCTACGATAGGCTGTGGTGATCCGTGGATCGTTCACCATTCGGTCAAAGTAGAAGGTGATTTTTAGATTTTGATTGATGATATAGCCTATAGTGGGCCTGATTTGCAAATTTAAATTTCCATTGGTCACAGTGCTCCCTTCTTCGATCTTCCGCTGAAGGGTTTGGGTGTCCACAATACTCGTGCTTAAGCGGATCTCAAGGTCGTTGTCCAAGATCTCTTGCTGTCCTTGTACCTTAAACGGTATCTTCACTCCGGATTTGGTATAGCCTAATTCAAACCTGAAATCCTTGCTTTTCTGTTCCGTCACCTGCGCATTGGAGAAGTTTAAGCCAATATTTCTCTCTCTATTAAACTCAAAGGAGATATTCATCCTATTCTTGGTCAATAAATCGATCCCTATAAATGGTCCAAAACGCTCGGATATCACCACCTGATTAAAAATGAATACGGGGATATAACTGCCATATTCATCGGTTACACTGGCTTGCGGGTAGTTCTGAAGCGTATTGTAAAGCTCTAGCCCATTCTGATAGAGTAGGGAGGAGGAGAAATTACTGACATCATAGGTAGAGGTATAATTATGGGTCAAATTGATCGAACTAAAGGTCTCCTCAAATACCTTCAAGCGAGACAGGCCCCGGTATTCTACCCGCCAGTTGGGAAGTGGAACTTTCGGGAAGGGATTTAGGGCGATATCCTCAGGGGTCTTGCCTGAGTAAGCTGCGAGGAAGGCGGGTACCAAGACATCTTGACCATTGATATTATATTCTCCCCCAGGATTGCTGGCTTCCAACCGGCTTTTTACTACAACCCTATAGGATTCAAAGTTGTCAAAGAGCGGCGAATTATATTGACTGTCATCCTTTGCAAAGGAGGTCTTGATCATATTATAGGTAATATTATAAGCCCCCAGTCGGTTGGGATTTATGGAGGAATAGTCAGGGCTATTGTCTGTATCTGCACGGAATATTTCGGCATACTGACCCGTCACTCTTTTTCGCATGTCTATGGTAATCCTGAAATCCCGTGTAGGCTCCAGCAAGGCATTGATCTGCAGGTTCTTTACTTGATTTTGGCTGAAAGCCTGAGTTAGTTCTGCGCTGGGCGCCATCACCCCCGCAGCTGCCAGATCGTATCGGATATCACTATTTTGACTACCAAAGAGGAAACCTAAGCCTGGGTTCATAAAACTCCTGTCCAAACCAAATAGTCCGGTATTTTCCATATATCCAGGAAGAAAAGTACCCTCAGCAATGCTGAAACGCCCGGATATTTCTTTTAGCATCATGGCAAATTTCAGTAAGCCATTCCCGAAGCCTTCCGTATTGATGGTGTCTGCTTTATTTACCCTTCCCGGGATACTTGGCCGCTTAGGGGCATTAAGGGCCTTCAGCTTGGCGGATTTATTATATAGCTGGGTGAAGTCCATCTTCCCGTTAAAGGACTGGTCACGGGTGTTCTGAATGACATTTCCTAAGCTGTCTTTTTGCCCTATCGAACCCGTCACCCAACTATAAGTAGCCTCATACCTGAAATCAGCACTGATCCAATTGATGGCTGGGATTTTATCCAAAGGCAAATTATAATTGAGCAAAAAGGAATGGTTATAATTCGTAGGACGACCCAATTTCTTCAGATTGGTACGCACGGAATCCCGCTTGGATTCGGAATCTATATCTCCCTGAGGTTCATCCACAATGGCATTTACCCCAGCCCGGTAGTCAAAACTCAGATTATTAGTAAGGTCCCAGTTGAGACTGAAAAACCGATTTAGATAATAGGTTTTCTGGAATAATGGCGCTACCCCTACTGTGGTTAATTGATCATTTCGGTACTGGGTCCGTAGGAATTTCCGGTCCACATCCACCTGTGCAGTTACCATACTCGGGGCAAGGTTCAGGTTAAAGTCTCTTACCAGTTGCAAATGTGGGCTTTTGAAAATCCCCCAATTCTTGAAAGGCTCGACTACCACAGGGGCAGGTGCATAATTATATGCTATATTCCCACGATAGGTTTCATAAGTATAGTCTTCTGTACGAATATTGCTTTGTTGTACAATGCCATAAGCATAGGAGAAGGAGAAGTTTGACAGGTCATAAAGATGCTGCTTTTCTTTGCCTTCCTTAGGCACCTTCCTCACATTGGAGAAGCTGATATTTCTACGTTTTACCTGGTCGAGCACTAAGTCCCTGTAGGCTTCTCTTTCGGCGTCTGTCCGGAACTTGGCTAGGGCCACCTCAAAAGGAACGTCGGGGTTTAAAGGATCATACTGCGGCTTGGTAGTAGCATTTTCCATGCTCACATACATCGGAATGCTAAGGTTTAGCCCCTCTGGTAATAAGCGATCCACCTGTACATTGGCAGAGACATCATAGGAAGTGGTAGATTCACGACTTCTCTCGGATAGCCTGGTTTCCAAGCCTCCAAACCCAAAAGAATTATGTCTGATGCTGGAGGAAATGGTGGCCACATCTGCGATTTTTGCACTTAGACGGGCATTTGCCGCCCAGCCATTGCCTTTGGTGAAGTCCACCACCCGCAGCTCATTGGCCCAGAGGCATACCGATTTACTTGCTGTCCCTGTGCTGGCCGGATTCCTCACCCCGATCATTAGCCCCTGAACATAATTTAACTCAGGACGACCCACCACCGTCACCTTATACTGTCGCACCTGTACCGTGTAGGGGAGGTTTTGGGAATGTTGACTATTATCTCGCTCAGATTTTACGCCTACGATTTCTTCGATGGCAATATCAATTTCGTTTTGGCTAGGCCATATTTGGTAAGGATCCCGAGTCCCTAAAGGGGTGATTTCCAGAGGAACTTCTATTTCATAATAATTGTCTGTATAATCAGTTCCAAGTCGAAGGAAGGCCGAAAGTTCACCATTGGAGGCATCCATGGAATTAGCATGCAGAAACATCTTTAACCTTCCGTATTGGACTAGGTCCAGATTGGAGCCTTTGAATACCCCTCTAGCATCCCGCGCTTGCAGATTATCCACGCAGATTTGCAGGGATTGCTCATTAAGCTGCCGCTCCACTACGGAGGTATTATCGCGGTCTCTGGTGATGCCTGGAGGCAGCACATAGGGGCTTTGAGTTTCATTTCCCTGGCTGTTCTCCTCGATATTCACGACACTGATTGTCGTATTGGATACATCAGGCTCCGGGATTTCAAATAGTCCTTTTTCAAATAGTGACTCTTGAAACACCCTCCATTGACTACCCACCATTTGGAAGTTGGCCATACGAAGCACCACAGGTTGTTCAAAATCCGTCAAATAGGTTCTTATAAATCTCAATGACTTGAACCCACTGATGTCCCCTTGCACACGGTTTGGCTGACGAACAGGGATGCGGAAGAGGTACCAATTTACTTCCTGCCCTTCCTGGGTGGAGGTGGTTTTGTCCACAATATAATTTTGGCCTACCAACAGGTTATTCGGCTTCAGGTCAATTTCATATTCATAATAACTCTCTACCTCATTGATGGTATTATCCCCATTGAGATCCTCATTATCAGGCTTGTTGGTTCCTGATGCAGTGTACTGATCATTGGAGTTGGCGATGGGAGTATTGTTCTCCATCCCATTGAAGTACTTGTATCTTTCCAGGATCTTGGCATCGGCGGTATCCCACTGATTGCCGAGGTAATATTGGAAGAGGTCAGCGGAAGGATCGCTTTCGATCTGTTGATATACATCCGCATCCACATTGATCCGACTCAAAAATGGGTCTTGAAAATAGGCTGCTTCTTCTTCGCTATTTAAGCCGTCCAGGCCCAGATCCTGAAATGCCCTGGATTCGGTAGAATTATCAAAACCGGGGGTGAGGTATTGCTGATTGGTGATCTTACCCCATGCATTTTCGGTGGTTTTGCTAGGGTCACCATCCGGTGGAAGGCCGTTTTCAAAGGCATGACGCCCATCTTGCATGATGTCCTCAGAGATCTCTCCTAAGTTGAAAATCAACTTACCCCCTGTGGTATTGTTTTCATTAAATATCCCATCCAGCACCCGGCCATTGTCTCCTGAGATAAAAGGATCCATCATCCAAAATTCGATGTATTCAATATTGGTTCGGTCAAAATCAACGTCGGAGGTAATCACTCGACTTATCCCACCATAGTTTTCCTCCGGATTGGGGAGTAAACCTCTATTATTTAAGTTGGGATTATAGTTATACATTCCCCGCTCCTGAGGAAAGTAAGCCAACTCAAATAAGGGTTCTGGAAGGACAATAACATCCTTATCCCGCTCAGGGAAGATTTCTTGCGGAGCCACACTACGCACATAGTGGTTGGCCCGGTCAGCATCGGTGATGTTTTCGGGTACGCCCGACCCTGAGGGACGATAAAAGACATTGTCTATATTATACCAGGCTAGACGGGCACGACGGTAAGCACTGCCGAGCTGACTGCCGGTGATATTGCTGAGATCAAACTGACTATTGTCAGATTTAGGAGTAGAAGATAGCCTCCAGGTGGAGGGCGAACTCAAGCTAAAGGGAGTGACGGCCGTTTCAAAATCATCTATATAACTGGCGCCTTCTCCATCTACCTTATTGGAAGTTCCGGGGATAAGATGGGCAAATTCCCCGCTAAAATTAACCAATGACTTCTCTTTAGTGTCCGTAAAAGGCAGGGCATCTGCGAGCTTGGTAAGCCATCTTGATTCATCATTATAGTTCAGGTCAAAACCCCAGATACTATTCTTTATTGTCTCACTTCCCGTGCTTATACGGGTGATATTAGGCCTTTCGTTTAGGTAAAGGAAGGTTCCTCCAAGGGTCAGATTATCATTGAAAAGGTAATCAAAGCGGGTTCCCAGCAGGCTTCGCGTCTGGAAGGACACCAAATCGGCCTTCTCAAAACTGATGGAAAGCCGCTTCCCAGAAGCCAAAACGCCCTCATTGATAATGACTACTCTTCCAATATTATAATCCACGGTATAATCCACCCCTTCGGTCAATGGAATATTGCCCGCCTGGACGATGACCGATCCTTCCGAAATATTCAAGCCCGGAAGCATAATCTCAGATGAGGAGCCAGCAGTGAAACTACCCGTGATATAATATTTGTTGAGCTTGGTTACCATCTCAGCATCGGCCTTGGTGGTGTGATAGAGGGTGTCATAGACAAATTTCTCCTTCAGATTTTCCTCAGAAGGCAGGAATTCATTCGCCAGGGTTTGCCCAAAAGGCTCTAGCTTGGGAAAGATCAGCATTCCCCGCTCAGGGAAGATGGTAAGTCCTTCCACAAAATCGAAGTTTCCATCAGGAGCAGGGTCATTTTGCGGATTTAGATTATCCAGCCCCATGATACCAATCAGAGGTTGATCTTTTACTTGTTGTCCTTCAAGAAGGCTAGGATTATCCATCCCCGTACGATCATCACGATAAATGATTTGCAGCTGAAATCCTTCTTTTTGAATTTGATTGGCATTGAAATTATACACGTTTTTCATCATCAGATCCCAGGTGGGTATCTTGGTATTGATCTGCGTGGGACGGAGCATTTTTAGGAATATGACATCCGAGTCTGCTCGGTTTTGGTAGTCTTCGGACATTTCTCCTACCTTATAGGAGCGCCCGTTATAGGTGTATTCGTAGGATACGGCTATCACCTCATCATTAAGTATTTTACGATTTAAGCTTAGGTAACCTAGTTCTTTATGGAAAATGTACTCGTTAGCAGCCAATTTTCTGGCGCCATTTACCTGAACAAAGTCAGTTCCCTTGACGAGTCCTAGCCCCCCTTCGATAGCCGAAGAAGATTGGTCATAAGGTCGGTAAGACGGATTTGCCGTTAGATTAGCGAATAGGTCATTGGAACCATTGGCGGCAGGGCTTCCCGGTACTCCAGGGCCTATATTGGGATTGTCAGGGCGATAGATCTCATCACTTTCTCCCAAATCCAGGAAGGCAGAAAAATTCCTTAAGGTCTCTGTATTATTAGCCCTGTTCATGATATAGACTTCCACACGAGTGATATTGACGCCAGACAGGATCTGGGGCAAGCCACGAAGCCATCGCTCGTAATTGTCTCGAAAGAAGTGGGCTAAGAAAAAGTGTCGATTATCATCATATTCGGAAGCCCGAATTTCAAAGGGTCTTCCCTGGCCATTAGCCTCAATGATGATTTCATCCCGCTGACCGCGCTGAGTAGAGGCCACCGCCGTCATGAAGAGTTTGCCAAATTGCATCTGGGTCTTCACCCCAAAGAGGTTTTGAGACCCCTGGATAAGGCTATTCTGAATCGGCATGCTGACGTTACCGATTTCTATACTCTTGATGATATCCTCTTCAAACCCTTTATACTCCACTTTCAGCTGATTCTGGAAATCAAAGGAGTTATTGCTATCAAAATTAGCATTGATTTGCATCTTCTCTCCCAAATTTCCATTGACGCTCATTTGGATCTGCTGGTCAAAATTAAATCCCCCATTGCGCTGTTGTCGGATAGGAATGGACGGATTATCTATTCGCCGGAAAATCCCCCCAAAATCCAGGTTGATATAGCCTGTGGGGACGATATTTATTTCACTTCCCCCAAATAACCGGTCAAATGTAGGACTCATGGTGATGGGAGGGATGAGGCTTCGCCCGCTTACGGCACTTTCTCCATATAAGCCTCGGGACCTGTTTCTCCAATATTCCTGGCGCATTTTCAGTTCCTGAATTTTGGAAAATTCCTCGAAGTCAAAGCTGTACCCAGCATCCCTATTAGTGGAATCTACCTGGTCATATACCCTGTACTGGATGGTGCTATCCATCTCTACTTCCACCTCATTCTCGGTAGAGGAGGGGAGGTTATAAAAAGGGCTATAACTTTTTTCTAAAGGATTTTGTCTTGGATATAAAGGATTGGTCTGAAAATTGTCCCACAGTAGGAAGGAGGGTAAGGCCTTTCTTTTCTCCAGAGTGTCAAGTCTAGTAGAAGTGGTGTCAATGACTTGATTTTGACTATAAGCGGTATTCGAAAAGGTCAATATACTTACGGCAAGCAACACCAGTAGTGAAGCTTTTAAGGGTAAACGGCTTTTGAAAGCAAAAAAATATGGTAGGCTTATAGTCAAACTCACTATAAATTAGGTAGATCTTAAAGATGCCTTAATTAATTCTTCCAATGAAATTTCCGGACCGCTTTTTTTCAAAATAGTATCTATATTTTTCTGGGCAGCAGCTTTTGTAAAACCAAGGGTCATCAAGGCCTGAAGTGCTTCCTCCTTGAGTTTATGAGAGGATTGTATGAAGCCTCCGGCAGTGGCCAGACCAATTCCTCCATCTCCTTTTTTGATTTTATCTTTAAGCTCCAATACTATCCGCTGGGCAGTTTTAGCACCTATACCCTTGACCCGTTGGATGCTTTGGTGATCGTCATTTAGGATGGCGGACTCCAGCTCCTCCGAGGACAAGGAAGACAAGACCATCAGCCCGGTATTGGGTCCCACGCCGGAGATGCTGATCAGTAGTAGAAAAAGCTGTTTTTCCTGCTCTTCCCTAAATCCATATAGCGTGTGAGAATCTTCTTTAATATGAAGGTGAGTGAGGAGCATTATATGCTCCTCATCTTTCACTTTCGAATAGGTGTTCAATGAAATTTTGACATGATAGCCAATTCCATTGATATCAATAATCACATAGGTAGGGTCTTTGGTGACCAGTTTTCCTTTGAGATAATCTATCATAAACCGTCGTGACTTTGGGCATCCACCACAGCGATGGCCACCATATTAATGATTTCACNGATGCTACTTCCCAGCTGAAGAATATGAACAGGTTTATTCATGCCCAGCAGGATGGGACCAATCGCTTCCGCATTTCCAATCTCCGCCAATAGCTTATACGCAATATTTCCCGAGCTTAGATTAGGGAAGATAAGGGTATTGGCTTTCTTATTGGCCAAGGCACTGAAAGGGTAGTTTTCCTTTTGGATGACCTCGTTGAGGGCTACATTGGCTTGCATTTCGCCTTCTATCACCAATTCCGGGAACTTTGCCTTTGCCTTTGCAGTGGCGAGGGAAGTTTTGCTTGGTGTACTGCCTTTTGCAGAGCCAAAATTGGAATACGATAATACTGCAATCCTAGGTTCCAAGTCAAAGAACTTCACTGCATCTGCCGTGAGCCCGATGATTTCCACTAGTTGATCTGCCGTAGGATCCACATTTACGGTGGTATCCGCAAAGAAATAAGGCCCTTTGTCGGAGTTCATAATATACATCCCCGCCACTCGATCCACCTCTTTGTTTACCCCTATGACATGAAGGGCAGGCAATATCGTGTTTGGATAATCTTTGGTAAGACCAGAAATCAAGGCATCCGCCTCGCCTAGCTCCACCATCATTGCCCCAAAATACGTACGGTCACGCATCTGCTTCTGCGCCTCAAATGGCGTAAGACCTTTCCGCTTCCTCTTTTCATAGAGAACCTGACCAAACTGCTGAAGCTTTTCTGGCTCCTCAAATGGATCAATAATCGGTACACCTCCCAGATCTAATGAATGCTCCTCGATAAGGCGAAGTATCGTCTCCTTATTCCCTAATAGGATAGGATCGCCGATTCGCTCATCATTGATCAGTTGAGCCGCTTTAAGGATCTTAGTATTATCCGCTTCGGCAAATACCACCCGTTTAGGGTTCTTCTTCGCACGAGCAATTACTCTGGACATCAATCGCTGATCAATGCCTATTCTCTCCTGAAGTTCTAGTTGATAGGCCTCCCAATCGGTAATTTCGAGTTGGGCTACCCCTGAGTCCATCGCTGCTTTGGCCACCGCTGGTGCGATCGTCGTGATCAGCCTTGGATCCAAAGGCTTGGGAATAAGGTACTTTCTTCCGAAAGCCAACTGGTCATCACCATAGGCTTTATTGACGATTTCAGGCACCGGTTCCTTCGCCAGTTGTGCGATGGCCTGTGCTGTTGCCAATTTCATTTCTTCATTGATGGCCGTGGCGCGCACGTCCAGAGCCCCTCTGAATATATAAGGGAACCCTAATACATTATTCACCTGATTAGGGAAATCAGACCTTCCCGTGGCCATGATAATGTCCTCGCGAGTAGATGTCGCCAGATCATAGTCGATCTCTGGGTTAGGGTTTGCCAAGGCAAATACTATAGGATTGTCAGCCATCAATAGAATCTGCTCCGGAGATACCACATTACCTGCCGAGAGTCCCAAAAACACATCGGCGCCTTTCATGGCATCCGTAAGGTTATTCATATCATTGCCAGCGTAGGCAAATTCGCTATGGATAGGAGTGAGGTTTGGTCGGTCGTGGCGGATCACACCATCTATATCGACCATGATGAGGTTTTCCCTTCTTACGCCAAGGGAGATATAAAAGCGTGTACAAGACACGGCAGCTGCTCCAGCGCCATTCACCACCAGCTTGATCTCTTCGATTTTCTTACCTACGACCTCTAGCGCATTCAGAAGCGCCGCTCCTGAGATGATCGCCGTGCCATGCTGATCGTCATGCATGACGGGGATTTTCATTTTCTCTTTAAGACTCTGCTCGATCTCAAAGCATTCCGGGGCTTTTATGTCTTCAAGGTTGATCCCTCCAAAAGTGGGCTCCAGAGATTTGATGATTTCGATGAGCTTCTTGGGGTCTTTTTCATCGATTTCTATATCGAATACATCTATGCCCGCAAATTTCTTAAATAATACGCCTTTACCTTCCATCACAGGCTTGCCAGCCTCCGGGCCGATGTCTCCAAGGCCTAGCACCGCCGTACCATTGGAGATTACAGCCACCAAGTTACCTTTAGCAGTGTACTTATACACATTTTCTTTCTTGGCTGCGATTTCTAAACATGGTTCCGCTACCCCCGGCGAATAGGCTAAAGCCAAATCCAGCTGGCTGGAAAGTGGCTTAGTGGGTACCACTTCTATTTTTCCCGGACTGCCTTGTGAATGATAAGCCAGCGCGTCTTCTTTTCTGATTTTAATCGCCATTATCTAAAGTATATATTGGATTTTTATTTCTGTCCCTGTGGAAATTCCGTAGCCATCAAGATCGCCTCGATTTCCCTCAAAGCTTTCTTATGCGTTTCATTGGGGTAATATAAGAAGCCTTCCATATAATACAATTTGCCTGTCGCCTGATCTACAATAGTATAGCTGACAAAAGAGCCGCCCATACTTAAATTATTCGTCCGCCATTGGCCTCGCATCTCGATAGCATATTTGCCGTCTATCTCCATATTGCGGAAGGATGGAGCTATTTGCCTTTCGGTGATAATATAGGAAGAAGGATTGTCTGGATCACCAAATACTCTGGTTTTTAGGATATCATCCCTCATCGAAATGATGTTTTCCGGGAATACCTGCTCCTCACTCGTATAGTCCGTCTCATAAATAAATAGACTGATGTCCGCGCGCTGGGTCGTCGGGGTAGGCTGACGCGCCCAAAGGAAATTATCCCCCTGCTTTACAAATTGGTAGGAGGCCGGTATATTGAGCACAAAGCCAAAGAGTTCCTCGCCTTTTGTCTTTAAGGCTCCATTATTACGCACCAAAATGGCATCTGCCAGACGGTCTCTTTCTCTTACTTCAAAGAGGTTCTGAATTCGTTCCTTATTCTTCCGGAGATTTGTGATTAGCTCCTCTTCTGTATTTCCAAAAAGGTAAATTACCTCTTGTCCTACAGCAAACTCATCTTCATTTCTAATCATGAAACGTGTGGGATCTTCCGTGGCTGTCTCTCTAGCTTGAGGGCTAAACTGGCTGCTGATCATTCGGCTTCCCGGTTTCTTATCATCAAAAGTGGTGACATAGATGATATTATAGGCCATCTTTAATATCCTGGTCATCGACCTTGGATCCACTCTTCTGATATCAAATAGCGTTTCCTCACGGACAAGCCCTTTGATATCTTCTTCCAGTATGCCTTCTAATACATCACCTACTGGCCCTTGAAATTTCAAGGAATCGATCACTAATAATATTTCCCCAGAGGCCCCGCGTGCTTTTGGCTTCTTACTGTTTTCGTTGGTAGAAGTTTCACAGCTAACTAATATACCAACAAATAAAGCTATAAGTGCTAGATATAATGATTTTCTCTTTATCATATGAAATGGGATTTAATGATTACCGATGACAATGTATAAAAAATGATCGGCTATCAGAAGAGAATAATTAAATATTTAGTTGATAAATATTTTCAACCTATAATCAACTTCTGGCCCGGTTTGATATTATTATTACTGAGCTTGTTTAACTTTTTGATTTGGTCGATACTCACTCCATTCAGCTTCTTCGCGATGAGCCATAAAGAGTCTCCAGGCTTCACCACGTAGGTTTTTGGGCTGGAGGAGACGAAGGTTGCATCTTGCTTAGCGGGAGCCTGAGCTGCTAGATTCTGAGAAAAAGTGTCGGTTTTTTGGTAGATGGTGAGGTTTTGACCAATATTGATCGTGCTGGAATAAAGTCCATTCCAGGCTTTCAGATCAGTGATCGACACACCGTATAGATTGGCGATTTTACCTAAAGCATCGCCTCGGCGTACCTTATAAATAATTTTTTCTGGGGCTTTTTGCTGACTTGCTGGCTCCTCTGTTATTTCCTGCGCGAGCAGTCTCTCTTGTTGGATATTGATGCTGTCCAGCATCCAATGTTTGTTATTTGCAATAAATTCAGCCTTGGCTTTAGGAACTCTCAGGGCATAGGAGGTTTGGTTTGCTGGAATTTTCCTGTTTTGAATAGAGGGATTAAGGAATTCCAACTCATCCAGGCATGCTCCACTGATCTCTGCAAGCTGCACCAAATCTACTTCTCCGTCAAACTTCACCTTCTCATGGGCCACCGGGAATGTGCCGTCTTCCAGAATAAGATTATGCTCATCAGGATAGTTAAATACATACATGATGGCTTGGAACTGAGGGATATACCCTCTGGTCTCCCGTGGTAGCCACTGGTAGATTTCCCAGAAGGATTTTTTTCCGCCTGAGCGGCGAATGGCCTTGCGGACATTTCCTGGACCACAGTTATACGCTGCTAGAGCGAGCTCCCAGTCTCCAAACATGCGGTGAAGGGACTTAAGGTACCTGCAGGCGGCCTCCGTGGCTAGCTCCGGATCCATCCTATCATCGATGTCCTGCGTCACATGTAAGTCATAGACTCTACCCGTGGCAGGCATAAATTGCCATAAACCCATGGCTCCAACGCGTGACTTGGCTGTGGGATTAAGCCCCGACTCAATGATCGCCAGGTATTTGATCTCATCAGGCATCTCATGGCGTCGTAAGGCCTCCTCAAATAAAGGAAAATAAATTTCCTTCCTTGATAAATTCATTTTAGAGTATTCCCGATTACGAACCGTAAAATAATTGATGAAAGCAAAAATGGTTTCATTGAGCTCAAAAGGCATCTCAGTATTCATCTGATCTACCCGTTGATTTACTTGATCATAGGTGAAATCCGGAATGTACTCGTAATGGTAGGTAGGCTGAACTACTGCCTCCTGGCCTGTGGCCAAAATAGATTCACGCTCCTGACCCTGAGCATACGAGCCCATTGCAAAAGTTATCGATAGGGATAAAATAAGCAGTGTAGTCCAACTTCTCATGATCAGTAGCGTGATAGTTTTATTTCTTAATATTCATCAAATAATCCGCAAATGCATACAGCTCAGCCTCCTTAAAGGAATTGGCTAAAATCTGCAAGCCTATTGGAAGCCCCTTTTCATCCTGTCCATTAGGAATGGAGATGGCAGGAACCCCAGACACGGAAGCCTGTACAGTAAATAAATCTTCCAGATACATGGCTACCGGATCATCACTATGCTCTCCAAATTTGAAGGCAGTGGATGGGGTCGTAGGCAGTACAATATAATCAAAATTATTCAATAAATCCTCGGTGAATTCCTTGATTAATCTTCTAACCTTCTGTGCTTTAGTGAAATAAGCATCGTAATAACTAGCGCTCAATACAAAAGTACCCAGCATGATACGTCTCTTTACTTCCTCACCAAAACCCTCCGAACGTGTCATCTTATACATACTCTCCAGATTGTGCGCATTAGGAGTACGGTACCCATATTTTACCCCGTCAAAACGGGAAAGGTTTGAACTGGCCTCAGCAGTAGTCAAAATATAGTAGGTGGGAAGTACATATTCCAATAATGGAAAATCAACCTCTTCTACCTGATGACCTTCTTTCTTCAGCTGCTCCAATACCTCTAGCGTATGGGCCTTTATCTCTGGCTGTAAGGATTCTGAAGCAATGGTTTCTTTCAGATAAGCCACCTTTACCTTCTTGTCCAATGCGATCGATTGGCTATAGGCAGGGACTTCCTTACGAGAAACGGTGCTGTCATTATCGTCCTGTCCGGCGATTACCTCCAATACCAGCGCATTGTCTTTTACATTCCTGGAGAATACCCCAATGGTGTCAAAAGAAGAGGCATAAGCGATCAAGCCAAACCTGGAAACTCTGGAATAGGTAGGCTTAATACCCACTAAGCCAGTAAAAGCAGCAGGCTGACGGACAGATCCACCCGTGTCTGTGCCCAGGGAAGTGGTGCATAGATTGGCCTGCACTGCTACGGCGGAGCCTCCAGAGGAGCCTCCCGGTACACGCTCTTCATCGAGGGCGTTGAGCACTTTTCCGTGTACAGAATTTTCGTTAGATGAGCCCATTCCGAACTCATCACAGTTCAATCTACCAATGATGATGGCATCCTCGTCTAGCAGCTTTTGTACTGCCGTGGCAGTAAACTGCGATTCGAAGCCTTCCAGGATTTTGCTGGACGCATTGACTTCATGGCCTGTATAGCATAGGACATCCTTGATGCCTATTACCATGCCTGCCAGTTTTCCTGAATTGCCAGATTTGATTTTTTGATCTACCTGCTCTGCTTGTTCAAGAGCGGATTGCTCATAAACTTCAACGAAGGCGTTGAGATGCGCCTTCGTCTTGATATTGTTGAGGTAGTAATTGACAATCGCCTTACAGTTTGTTTCCTGCTTTTCCAGCGACTGCTTTATTTCGTCGAAAGAATGGAATTTTTCCAATGGTGGTTATTTTTAAGATAATCCTCCATCTCACCATTGGGATAGGACTTACCCCCAGGCCTCATGGGCCAAGTGTAAGGTCTATCCAGAAGCCAGCTTCCGCAAAGAAGCCTTCTCAGGTAAGATGGGGGATGTTTAAGTTAGTTTTAACTCTTCTTTTTGTCGTCCTTCAGGCCTTCTTCAATGTCATCCTGAATCTCTTTTGTAGCATCCTTAAATTCTTTGATGCCTCTGCCCAAGCCTCTGGCAAGTTCAGGGATTCGCTTCGCTCCAAATAGAAGGATAATTACCAAAACGATTAATATTATGGAACCTCCCCCCATATTCTGTATGAAACCCAGTGTAGTCATGATAAGCGTATTTTAGTTGTTAAATCGATACAAATATAAAACTGTGTATTAGTTACACAAAGAATAGCCCACAGTTCTTTTTATTTTGATGGCCTTTTGTGTAAAGTTACTCATAATCTTTCAGAATTTTTTATTTACCTGCAAGCCAAACTGAAGGATTCATTTTTTGAAGCCCTTTCCACGTTTGAAAATGCACCTCGGCTGTGCCGTCATTTCCTGTAGCCACCTCCCCAATTTTGTCATTTGCCTTGACAGTTTGTCCAGATTTTACAGCGATGGTCTTTAATCGGCTATACATGGTATAATATTCCCCATGCCGGATGATAATCGTCCCGCCCATTCCCGGAATGGTACTGATCTTAGTCACTTCTCCATTGAATACCGCGCGGACAGCTTCGTCAGGATTTGTCTGTATATCTATCCCATCATTGGTGATGGTGATGCCTTTCAGCGTGGGGTGGGGGTGGTTTCCATAAGTTTCTGATATGAAGCCACTGGCCACAGGCCAAGGAAGTTTCCCCTGATTATTAGCAAATGAACTTGATAATGCCGCCGCTTCTGGGGTCATCGGCATTGAGCTGCCCTTGGTTTTGGTGGTCGTGGTATTGGCTTTTTTGGCCTCTGCCTCCGCCCGTTTGATTTCGTCTTCAATTACTTTGCGGATCAATCGGTTCAGCTCTTCCTGCTGTTTTTTAGTCTCGGCAATGTCCTTTTTAAGCTCCTCTTCCTTCTCGGTCAATGAGTTTACTATGGTTTGCTGCTCTCTTTTCAGGAGGTCTAATTCCTTTTTCTGATTTTGCTCCTCCTGAAGGGCACTTTGCTTTTCAGCTTTCTTTTGCTCTTGCTTAGCCTGCTCTGCCTCCAGATCGGCTGTTACCTTTTGGATCTGAGCTACTTGCTTTTCTCTCGCTTCGCTATACTGTTTTAAATACCTAAGACGCATATATAGTTCCCGAAATGTCGAAGAACTGAAAATAAACGTCAGGACATTCACCCCACTGTTGAGCTTTGCAGAGACATAAATCATGTCTGCATATTCCTCCTTGAGGGTGTTGAGATCATTTTCCAGAGAACTTATAAGGTTTCCCGTTTCCTTGATTTCCCGGTTGAGCAGGGCGACTTCATTATTGAGCGTTTGGATATAAGAAACTCGTGTTTGCAGTTGCTTGTTCACCGCATTTAGCTCTCCAATGGTATTCTTCTTACGAGCGGAAGTTTTCTTTAAAATTGCATCAAACTCCTGCAGTCGCTGTAATACCGCCTCCTTTTCCTTCTCCAATTGCGTCCGGGACTTGGCTGTTTGGGCAAGCAATGACTGAGGGACCAGCGTAGTGGTGAAGCCGATCAGCATAAGCAGTAAAACAGCAATGCGGTAGGTCATAATTAGAAATTATAAGGGAAAGTAAGGGGTGTATTCTGCGGCTCTACTTTGTTGAACTCCAGATTAATTAAGGTGTTCTGCAATTCTCCCGCATTCTCCATCGCAAAGGTAATCAGGATTTTGTAGGCGTAAGGCTGTCCCTCCAAATCCTCAAATTCAGGATAGGTGGCAGTCAGCTTTCCCTTATGAAATCGCGAGCCGGTTTCTAGTTTATTTACTTTTCCATGCTGGACCCCCACCACAGATTCATACAGGATCCCATCCCTGCGTTGGGAAAGCTCAAAGGTCTTGCCCACACGGAGCAGGCGATCTCTGTAGCTAACGCCATAGGGAACATTGGCAAATAGAATATTCTGAAATAAGTCTAAGGAGAGCTTCAGACCATAAGTATTCTGAAACTGATCGAAGGTTAAATTTACATCCTGCCCATTGATTCGGTCTTTGATCTTGATCTCTTCACGAGTGATCAGGCCTCTTGCGGCTTCTATGCCCAGGCCTGGACTGATGCTAAACCATATTACACTGTCTTTCTTTGCCCTGAGGGTCATAGAACCCCTGGTGGTCTTACCATTATCTTCCTCCATTACCAGCCGGGCCTTGGCTTGCAGGTAATCGAACTCAAAATAATTTGGGCTAAATTCCTTCATCGCCTCATCGGCTGAATATAAAGTGGGCCTCTTGGCACAGCCCGCCAAGGTGATAGCCACTAAAAATATAAATATGCTAAGACCCTTATTCATAATATTTTTGATCCTTTATTTTTTGGGATAGCTTGTCTGATGTCTCGGATTTGCTGCTGGCTTCTTTCCAGTAATCCATCGCTTTTTGCTTTTGGCCTAGCTTATAGAGTATATCCCCGTAATGCTCGAGCATCACCCCACTAGGCTCCTTCTCCTCCTCCAAAGCCTTCTTCATAAATTTCTCGGCCTTCTGGTATTCCTCTTTTTGGAATAAAACCCAAGCATGGGTGTCCAGGTAGGTAGCATTATTGGGATAGCGCTGGACCAGCTTGCTGGACATTTCCAGCGCTTTGCTCAGATCCTTCTTTTCCAACGATAAAAAGTAGGCATAATTGTTCAAAACATGCTCATCATCTGGAGTGCTTTCTAATACCTTATCATAAGCATCATAGGCTTTTTGCTGCTCATTCATAGCATGATAAGTGTCTCCTAGCTGGCCTAAAACCATGAGGTCAAGCTGTTTGTTCAGGCCATTGTTTAGCTCCAAGCTTTTATTGAGAGAGCTGACAGCAGCCTCATTCTTTTTTAAGGCTAGCTTGGCCGTTCCATCAAAAAACCAGAATTCAGGCTTGTCTCCAAACTCCTCTGTGCCTATGACGGTGTATTTTTCGATCTCTCCAAAGTCTTCTCCTCCCTCAAACATCAGGCTGATCACCACCTGTAAGACCCTTGCGTCTTGTGGATTGATTTGGATGGATTTCTGATAATATCCCAGAGCTTCTGCATTTTGCTGGGCTTGCATGGCCCTGTCGCCGAGTACGGTATAGATTTCTGCGTCTTTTGGATTGGTGCGGACCATGATAGCGCCCAAGCTGTCGAGCATCGATTCTCGCTCCACCGTTTTTAAATCCTTCTGCATGATATCCGTGAAGGTTTCCGCTTTAACGAGACCTTCTAAATCCGGATTATTAAAAGCCTCGAATAAATAAGTATTGGCTTCTTTAAAATTTTCCTTTTTCTTCAAAAGGGTATAAGCTGCCAATTGCAATTTTGGCTGATTGGGATATTCCGCCAGAGAGCTGCTTACGGTCTCCAGGGCCTGGTCCACTCGGTTATTATTATATAGCATCTCCACTAGGGCTAGTACATAGCGGGAATTGCCAGGGTTGGCTTCGGCGAGTTTTTCACCTTCCTCTATAGCTGCATTTAGGTTGTTTTGACGCAGGTATATTCTTTGTTTTTGAACGGAGAGTTGCTCCATCACCCCATAGTATTCCTCCGCCTGATCGAGAGCCACCATGGCCTTGTCAAACTGCTGGGTACCTAGATAAAGGGAGGCCAATTCCAGTATATATTGCTGGTTGTCCTCCGAGCTGTTGATGAGCTCCTGTAGGATCTCGGCTGCTTTCTCGGGCTGATTTTGCTTGGTATAGACCTCTGCTACTAATAAGTGGTAATACTTGTTTTGGGGATCAGATTCTATCGCCTGCTGCCCGTATTTCAGGGCATTATCATTTTGATTGGCTCGCGTGAGGAGCTCTGCAAGTTTAAAATTGATAGCGCCTTCTTCAGGGGCTAGTTCATACGCTTTCGAAAAGTATAAGTAGGCCTTTTTATAGTCCTCCAGCATCATATACTTTTCGCCATCTATAAATAGCCGTGTGGCCTGATCCTTTTTTTCCTTTTCTTTTTTATTTCCATTTAAGATCGACAGCTGTGCCTGGGCAGGGTAGGACAGCATCGTGGCTATGGAGAAAAATAATATGATATGTTTTATTTGCATAATGTACTCGTGAATTTGACCTTATCAGGTATTTATAAATAGTAACCTGACAAAACGTACAAACTTAAGGCCTTTTTCGTTCATTTACCAAAAGGGTGTTTGGTAAAATTATTTTTGTTAAGACTTACCTGTACTCCCAAATCCACCCGCTCCTCTGGCGGTTTCTGAAACCACAGCGGTTTCATCCCATCTGATCTGCTCATGCTTAGCCACGACCATCTGAGCTATCCTCTCTCCATCCTGGATCTCAAAAGCCTCATTGGACAGGTTTACCAGTAATACCTTGATCTCTCCCCTATAATCAGAATCAATGGTACCTGGAGAATTGAGGACGGTAAGGCCATGCTTATAGGCCAAGCCACTTCTAGGTCGTATCTGGGCCTCATAGCCCTCAGGTAACTCCATAAATAGCCCAGTGCCGATCAAGGTCCGCTCCAATGGCTGTAAAACCACTGACTCATCGATATTTGCTCGCAAATCAAGACCTGCAGAAAATGAGGTTTGGTATTCGGGTAAGCTGTGCTTGGACTGGTTTATGACTTTTACCTGCATAGTGTTTTCTTTATTCGAAATAAATTAAGTTTCAAAGATAGGGGGTTAATTTTATATCAGAGAATCTTGCTGCATAAAATATGCCTTTCGGAAGGGGATAAACCGTGGTGCTAAAACCTTATTTTGTAATTCTATTTTTGAGCTGCTTGATTTCGTCTTTTTCCAATAGCATTATTAAGCCTAGGAATACTAGCAATAGAGCATTGCGCAGCATAAAGGTAAGTATCCCTGACTCTAAGAAAATATAAAATCCCAAATAGGAAAAGCCAAAGGCTATGACCAAGTAAAACAGATCTCTAGAAGTCTTATAAGGAATAGGATAATTTTTTTGACCTAAAACATAACATATAACAGACATCACGGAATAAGTAGCTAGTGTGCTCATCGCAGCGCCTCGGAAGCCCCATATTGGTACCAGGCCCAGGATCACTAAAACCGTGATGATGGCGCCGATAAGGGTGATATAAAAGCTGTATTTGGTATTATCGGTGATTTTGAACCAAATGCTAAGATTAAAATACACGCCTAACATCAGGTATCCCATCAGCAGCATGGGGACGATATCGAGGCCTTCCTGATAGCCTTTGTTTCCCAAAATGAAAGTGGAGATGAGGTCAAGGTTTACTGCTACCAGAATCATAAGACTGCAGCAGAAAATGATGAACCAATGCATCACCTTGGCGTAAAGCTGAGGACTGTCTTTACTTTCGCTCTGCGCAAAGAAGAAGGGTTCAGCCGCATATTTGAACGCCTGAATAATCAGGTTCATGAAAATAGCGAGTTTAAAATTGGCGCCGAATATCCCTGCCGCTTCCCTTGCTGATAGTCCCGGGTAGAAGTCCTCTGGAAGGATATACTCGAATAGGAACCTGGAAAAAACCTCATTGGTCACACCCGCAAGTCCCATAAATAATAATGGCAGGGCATAATGCCACATGGGCCCCAGGATGCTTTTGTCAAATTGCCAGGTGAACCTTCCCGATAGAAAAAATAAGATGGGAAGAATAGCCGCATTCGCAATTAGATTGGACAGCAGTATATAATCTACACCCCAATCGGGATGATAAAATGACTGGACAAAGGGCAGGAGGCCAGACAAATAATCGCCTTCGTAAATATGGAAACATACCACGATGAAGAATATATTGAAGCCCACATTGAGTAGTATATTTAGTAATTTCGTTAGGGCAAATTGCAGTGATTTATTTTCCACGCGGAGCTTAGCATAAGGAATCGCCAGGATCGCATCAATGGTGAGGATTAAGGCGGTCCATTGAAAGAGGTGCGCCTTTCCGGGATAGTCCATCCAGACACTCATGCTCTCTGCGCTAAGGAATAATAAGGCTCCTAGCGAAAGTGAGGTGGTGAGGATGAGGGATTGGACGTTATTATATACTTTTTGGGGATCGAGGCCTTTGCCAGTGGCATATCGGAAAAAGGTGGTCTCCATCCCATAGGTGAAAATCACATTAAAAAAGGCAATAAAGGCATAAATAGCCGTAAATGAACCTAGGTCTTCTTTGGTAAGGTAAGTGATATAAAAGGGAAGGAGCAGGAAGTTTATTACTCGACCCAAAATACTGCTGATCCCATAAATGGCGGTTTGCCCCGCAAGCTGCTTGAGTTTACTCATGGATCAGTATAGAGGGCTTATTCGCCCTTAAAATTGGGTTTTCTTTTTTCAAGAAAAGCAGAGGTTCCCTCATTATAATCCTCGGATTTCACGCATCTAGCAAAGCTATTGGCCTCGATAAGGTAACCATTTTCATCATTGCTATAGACCGCATTGACGCAGTCCACGATCATGCCCAGTGCCAAAGGGGCCTTGCTCATGATTTTTTGCAGGATTTCTTCCGCTTTTTGGATGGCTTCTTCTTTATTACTGGTCACATGATTTACCAGGCCGAGTGATTTGGCTTCTTCAGCGCCGATCATATCGCCGGTCATGAGCAGTTCATTGGCCTTACTTCTGCCAATAAGCATGGTGAGCCGCTGCGTGCCCCCATAGCCAGGGATGATCCCGAGGTTTACCTCCGGTTGCCCAAACTTAGCGTTGGCCGAGGCAATGCGCATATGACAGGCCATTGCGAGTTCGCAGCCACCACCCAAAGCAAAGCCATTCACAACTGCTATGACAGGCTTATGGCAGGACTCGATCAAGCCGAAAACTTCCTGACCATTTTCTGAAAACTTCCTGGCATTCAACTCATTGAGCTCTGCGATTTCGGAGATATCCGCCCCCGCAACGAAGGCTTTCTCGCCAGAACCCGTGATGATGACGCCACGAATAGACTTATTATCAGTGACTTCATTGAAGATGTTTTTAAGCTCCTCCAATGTATCAAAGTTCACCGCGTTTAGCTTCGATTCCCTATTGATCGTGAGGTATAAAATACCATTTTTATTTTCAGAAAGAATATTGGTGGATTCAGCCATGCTCTAAAACCTATGTTTGAATTCAAATATACAAGGTGAGGTAGCAAAGACAAAGCATTACCGCTAAAAATGAATATAAGAGGTAGTTTATCCCTGATAGTGACTTGATTAATAATACTGGCAATGTCCATTTTTATGGCTCTAACCTGATACGCTCCGGTTTCCAGGCTATGTCAAAAAGAACCTTCTATTTAGAAGCTTTTAAGGTATAGCAAGGAAAGACCGGGCTAGGGAACCCTATTCTGGGGAGCCAATACTAATACGAGGTAGGAGCAAATAAGAAGCGGCAAGATTAGCTGATTTTATTGAATGGATAATATGAATAGCGGTCTTGCCAATCCCCTCCCGTGAATGCATGTGAAGGGGCTGAATATAAGTGGTTTTAAGAAGTGTTTATTTGGAACGAAGTGTGGAAATATACTAGTCCAGATAAGCAGTATAAGTAAGCCAGGGAGGTATGGGAGCGGGGGGAAGGCCAGGAGGAAATGTGTGAAAGGGAATAGATAGGCCAGTTGTTCTCCCAAAGTATTTGATCTCTATGCTGCCGAAGAGGGGGAGCTAAGGAAAAAAATGCGATCTTTGGGGAGGTTCATTTTTACCCTACAAACCTAAATGTGTCCAGCTGCCAGATAATAATGAAATAGTGTGAACTGAATCGCCCATGTCCCACAAAATTTTATATTTTTGTAGCACATGAAGAAACTGTAAAAACTTTAATAAAATACTTTATGTCATCCAAAAGAAAAATAACCGTAGCCTACGGAGATGGTATAGGTCCTGAAATCATGAAGGCCACCCTCAACATCCTGGAAGCTGCCGGTGCGCAAATCGAGCCAGAAGTGATCGAAATTGGCGAGCAAGTATATCTCAAAGGCATCAGCTCAGGAATTGAGCCTCGAGCATGGGATTCCTTGAGAGAGACTAAAGTCTTTTTGAAATCGCCAATCACCACCCCTCAGGGCGGAGGCTTCAAGAGCTTAAATGTAACCACTCGTAAGACTTTGGGCTTATATGCAAATGTGCGTCCTTGTAAGGCTTACTCTCCATACATACGAACTCACTTTCCGAAAACAGATATGGTCATCATTCGTGAAAACGAGGAAGACCTCTATGCAGGAATTGAGCATCGCCAGACTGATGACGTGTATCAGTGCTTGAAATTGATCTCAAGACCTGGTTCTGAAAAAATCATCCGTTATGCCTTTGAGTATGCAAAGAAGTACAACCGTAAGAAGGTGACTTGCATGACCAAGGACAATATTATGAAATTGGCCGATGGCCTGTTTCACAGTGTCTTCAATGAGGTGGCTAAGGAATATCCGGATATCGAGGCGGATCATAAGATCATCGATATCGGTACAGCCTTGATCGCCGATAAGCCGGAGATGTTTGATGTCATCGTTACTCTAAATCTATATGGAGACATCATCTCAGATGTGGCGGCACAGATTACTGGTTCAGTGGGTCTTGGAGGATCTTCTAATGTGGGTGAGGAAGTGGCCATGTTTGAAGCCATTCATGGCTCTGCCCCGGATATTTCAGGTCAAAATATCGCTAACCCTTCTGGGCTGCTGAATGGCGCCATCATGATGCTGGTGCATATTGGACAGCCTGAAGTAGCAGAAAAAATCTCTAATGCCTGGATGAAAACCCTGGAAGATGGGATCCATACAGGGGATATCTACCAGGAAGGAATCTCCTCTCAGCTGGTAGGTACTCAGGAGTTTGCCCAAGCAGTAATCGATAGGATAGGCTTGAAGCCCGAAAAAATGACCCCTGCCGAGTTCCAAAAAGGCGACGGATCAGATGATAATATGGGTGCAATAAAACTGACCAAGAGAAAGCCTTCTAAGAAAGAGCTTATCGGCCTGGATGTATTTATTGACTGGAAAGAAAGTAATAATGATGCCAATGTGATCGGTGATAGACTACGTGCGGTGGATGCCGGTGGAGTGAATATGCAGCTGATTACTAACCGCGGTGTAAAAGTGTATCCTGATGGAATGAAAGAAACATTCTGCTCAGACCACTGGAGAGTGCGGTTTTTCAATGCCGACCAATCTGTCATTACTCATGCGCAAATCTTGGATGTGATGAAGCAGGTTCAGGATCTTGGTTTTGACTTTATCAAAACAGAAAACCTTTATACTTTCGATGGCGAAAGAGGATTCTCATTGGCCCAGGGTGAATAAGACTTAGTTTAAAGAATATAGAATTAATAAAAAAGGGTGCTCTAGGGCACCTTTTTTTATGGAATTAAATGGGATAAGCAGCTTGCTTTGTGACTGTGGATTTCAGAGAGCTCCTAGCTGAGGAGGGTTTTTCCTAAGAGGAAGATGAGCGGATCAGTGGCAGAGGGGTTCGGCTAGTATCAGTTATTTTAGGAATCTAAAGCTGGATGCTATAAAAAATAGAAGTGTAAGGATTTCATGCTGCCTCGGTATTGGGCTGGAGGAGAGGCTAGGTTGGTTCAGGGCAGAATGTTGATAATTTAAAAAAAAGGCTCCCTTGAAGAAATTCAAGGGAGCCTTTTAAATATAGTCTAGCAATCAGTATTAGTTACTGATGTCCTTTTTTGCCATTCTGTTTCTTTCTCCTTCGTCGAGGAAGATTTTACGCATTCTCATGCTTTTAGGAGTGATTTCAAGATATTCATCCTTTTGGATGTATTCCATACTTTCCTCAAGAGAGAATTTCTTTGCAGGGGCGATTTTAGCGTTATCATCTGAACCAGACGCACGCATGTTGGTAAGTTTTTTACCTTTCTGCACGTTTACCACGATATCATTGTCACGAGAGTGCTCGCCGATTACCTGGCCACCGTATATTTCTTGTCCTGGATCAACGAAGAATACTCCACGATCCTGAAGTTTATCAATAGCGTAACCTGTAGTAGGACCAGACTCCATAGAAATGATGGAACCGTTGATTCTGCCAGGGATAGTTCCTTTGAAGGCTTCGTACTTGATGAAACGGTGATTCATGATCGCCTCTCCTTGAGTGGCAGTCAATACATTATTTCTAAGTCCGATCAATCCTCTGGAAGGAATTTGGAATTCAAGGTGTTGAAGATCGCCTTTAGGCTCCATGATCAAAAGTTCACCTTTACGTTGGGTGGCCAATTCGATTACCTTACCGGCAGTCTCTTCTGGTACATCCACTACCAATGATTCGATAGGCTCTTGCTTCACGCCATCTACTTCCTTATAAATTACCTGAGGCTGACCTACTTGTAATTCATAACCTTCTCTTCTCATGGTTTCGATCAACACAGACAAGTGAAGAATACCACGGCCATAAACCAGGAATTTATCTTCATTATCGGTTGGTTCCACTCGCAAGGCGAGGTTTTTCTCCATTTCTTTGAACAAGCGATCTCTTAGGTGACGGGAAGTCACGAATTTACCTTCTCTACCAAAGAACGGGGAGTTATTGATCGTGAAGAGCATATTCATCGTAGGCTCATCGATCGAAATACGAGGTAGTGGTTCAGGATTGTCAGCATCAGCGACAGTATCGCCAATTTCGAATCCTTCGATACCAGTGATCGCACAGATGTCTCCAGCGATAACCTCTTCTACTTTATTTTTTCCTAATCCTTCAAAGACATGCAGTTCTTTGATCCTCATTTTCTTGATAGATCCATCTGCTTTGCAAAGAGCCACCTGAGTGTTCTCTTTAAGTGTGCCTCTTTTAAGTCTGCCAATAGCAATTCTACCTACGAAATTGGAGAAATCCAATGAGGTGATTTGCATCTGGGCGGTACCTTCTTCGATTTTTGGAGCAGGGATATGTTCCAGGATCGTATCTAATAAAGGAAGGATAGAGTCGGTAGGGTTTTTCCAGTCAGATCCCATCCAGTTGTTTTTGGCGGAACCATACATGGTTACAAAGTCCAATTGCTCTTCTGTAGCATCCAAGTTGAACATCAAGTCAAAAACGGCTTCATGTACCTCGTCAGGACGACAGTTAGGCTTATCTACTTTGTTTACTACTACAATAGGCGTAAGGCCTAAAGCCAGGGCTTTGCCCAATACAAATCGCGTCTGAGGCATCGGACCTTCAAAAGCATCGACCAATAGGATAACCCCATCGGCCATCTTCAATACACGCTCCACTTCACCGCCAAAGTCGGCGTGACCAGGAGTATCAATAATATTGATCTTGGTGTCTTTATATCTTACGGACACGTTTTTGGAAAGAATGGTAATACCTCTCTCTCTTTCCAAGTCGTTATTGTCCAGGATAAGGTCGTCAAATTGCTGGTTTTCACGGAAAATCTTTGAGGCGTGGATGATTTTATCCACCAAAGTGGTCTTGCCGTGGTCAACGTGCGCGATAATCGCGATGTTACGAATATTCTGCATGATAAGGATTAATTAAGTTGCAAAAGTACAAAGAAAATTTGGTTATCTTGTTAAGCCTAAATAAACTTTAAAGCCATCTGCTAAAAAAAAAATTATTTTTTGCTTCATATAAGTTTTTATAGCCTTTTTCAATACAAGCCAAATGGTAAATATTTATGGATAAATAAATAATTTACCAGTACCTAGGCTAAATTTACCTAGGTTTTTAGAATTTTTCAAGCGCAATAAGCTACATTTTATAGGTACTTCCTTTTTTTCTGTTTTTCGCCCCTTTTATCCAAATCCATCATTCTGATCTCCTCCTGCAGCCAGCTAGCTTTTGCGGATTAGCCATTCCTTATAGATAGTAACTCTTCCTGACCCCTACTTTTCCCTATTCAGTAGCTATTAAATGCGCGATAAATACTAATTCTACCGGGGAAATGGAGTGCGGTATCCTGTAATTTCAGGCGTAAAGCCATATTTCTGTCCTCCTGCCTCGGTGGAACCGATAGTTTTGGTATTATTTTTGGTAATATATGAGGTGTAAAGGAGGTGAGTTGAGAAAAGTATTTTTAGTAAATTAACTTATTATTGAGCCTGACTTCATAGTGGAAATTCCATAAAAAATTGGGTTTGATAATAATTCACTATATTTGTGAAATACAATAAAATTATTTCGAAATACATTTTACAAGAGATGAATGTCGTGTATGACGAAAGGTGACACTTTAGTGTAATAAATGCTAAAAAGAAAGTTTTATAGTATTTACCTAAACCAATGTACCATGAAATATTTAATTAAGATCGAGATCAATGATGTGGAGTTTCAGATTCATACTGAAGCGTCAAATGAAAGAGAAGCCAGGGAAAACGTGTGGGAAATCATCCGAACAAAGACCACCATGAAGTCCATCGAAACTATTGCGAGTCCTAAGTCTGAAGGAAATTCCTTAGGTAAGAAACTTGCTGAGGGGATCAGAAGTGCTTTGATGTTATAATTTTCACCCCCAAGCCAAGGATAATTTGGAGAAAACCTACTATAAAAGAATACTCCTTTCAAAGAAAAGAGAGCAAATGAAAACCGTCCTATGGCGGTTTTTTTCATTTTTAGGAGCCTTGCTTTTCGCCCCCGGCGCGAAAAAAATATAAAACCGCTAGTCAAAATACCAGTTAATACGCCTGGGAGATATTTCTGATAGGGCTATCCTCAACAAACCCTTCGCTAATTCATGCATATTTTATACCTTTGGGCAAAAATTTTGATTAATGAGCATCCAAAAACCATCGCTACCAAAAGGAACTCGTGACTTTGGCCCCAGCCAAATGGCGCGCAGGAATTATATTTTAGATACTATTAAAGATACTTTTAGGCTTTTTGGCTATCAGCAGCTGGAGACTCCATCGATGGAGAACCTCTCAGTACTTACAGGCAAGTATGGAGATGAGGGGGATCAATTATTGTATAAGATCCTCAATAGTGGGGATTACCTAAAGAAGGTAAATGCCACTGATCTGGATGCGGGGACAGCAGCGATGCTCCCAAAAATCGCCGAGAAAGGCCTTCGATATGACCTTACTGTGCCTTTTGCTAGGTATGTGGTGATGAATAGGAATGAGATTACTTATCCCTTTAAGCGATTTCAGATTCAGCCAGTATGGCGGGCAGACCGCCCTCAGAAGGGCCGTTATCGGGAGTTTTATCAGTGTGATGCCGATGTGGTGGGCACGGACAGCCTGATCTGTGAGGTGGAGATCCTCCTTATGATCAGAAGGGTATTTGCCCATCTGAAGCTCACTGATTATGATATCAAGATCAATAACAGAAAAATACTAACAGGACTATCCGAAGTGATCGGGGAGCCGGGTAAAGAAGGACAACTCTGTGTGGCCATCGATAAGCTGGATAAGATCGGCTGGGAAAAGGTCCAGGAAGAACTGCTACAGCGGGGATTTGCTCAGCCTTCTATCGACAAACTGGAGCCTGTAATTTCTCAAAAAGGCTCCAATGCTGATAAATTGGAGTTTCTTAAGGGATTTCTAGCTTCTAGCGAAGAAGGAACCAAGGGCGTAAGAGAATTGGAGGAGGTATTTGCATTATTGGCTGAATACGGTGAAGATGAGGCTCATGTGGAGCTGGATTTGGTCCTGGCCCGAGGGCTTTCTTATTATACAGGCGCCATCTTTGAGGTGAAAGTAAACAAGGTGTCCATAGGATCCGTAAGTGGGGGAGGTCGTTATGATAATCTGACAGGCGTATTTGGCCTGGAAGGGGTGTCGGGTGTAGGATTTTCTTTTGGGGTGGATCGAATCTATGATGTGCTGGAAGAATTATCACTATTCCCGGCGGATCAGGAGCGATCCACAGAAGTGATGATTGGATATTTTGATGAGAAAGGTAAAAAATACGGGCTGAAAGTGCTCAATGCGCTGCGACAGGCTGGTCTTTCCTCGGAGATCTATCCTGATGAGGTCAAGGTGAAGAAGCAATTCCACTACGCTGATAAGAAAAACATCCCTTTTGTAATAATGATTGGGGATGAGGAAATAGATCAAAATAAAGTAACCTTAAAAAACCTGCATACTGGCGATCAGTCTATGTATGATCTGGCGGAAGCCATCACATTAATAAAGGCGTAATCTAGTTTGGACACTAAAAGAAGAAAGTATGTTTGATTTTATGAATATGATGAATAAGGTGAAGGAAGCCCAGGCCAAGGTGAAAGAAAAGCAGGCTGAGCTCGTTCATCTTACTGCCGAAGGGGAATCAGGAGCAGGAATGGTGAAGGTAATCGTCAATGGACATCGTAAGATGCTGGACATCCAGATCGATGAAAGTCTGCTGAAACCTGAAGATAGAGATATGGTCAAAGACCTGATCGTGGCAGCAGCCAATAAGGCCTATGAAAATGTGGAGCAGCAGATCCAGGAAGAAATGAAAAAAGCCACTGAGGGGATGATGCCTAATATTCCAGGTATGGATCTCGGCAAAATGTTTGGATGAGAAAGGCCGCAATAGTCATTTTGAATTATAATGGGAAGGAAATGCTCAGGCAGTTCCTTCCTACTTTATTGACTGAGAGTTTTTTTGAAATTATCATTGCTGATAATCACAGCTCGGATGATTCTATTGATTTTTTGGCCAGGCATTACCCTGATTTACAGGTCCTGGCACTTTCCCAAAACTATGGGTATAGCAAGGGCTATAACGAGGCTTTGGCGAGGCTCCAAGGTGCTTACGAGTATTTTGTATTGCTCAATTCTGATGTAAAAGTCAGTCCATTATGGGATAGATCCCTTGTGGATTTTCTGGATGCTCATCCAGACCATGTGGCCGTACAGCCAAAAATCCTTTCTTTTCAAAACCCGAACCAGTATGATTATGCTGGAGCTGGAGGAGGTTTTATTGACCAGTTGGGCTATCCTTATTGCCGTGGGAGGATCCTCGATGAGATAGAGGAGGACCGGGGCCAGTATGATGATACGCTGGAAGTATCCTGGACTTCGGGAGCATGTTTTGCTCTTAGAGCAGAGGCTTTCTTTGAGGAGCAGGGCTTTGACGATGAGTTTTTTGCACATATGGAGGAGATCGATCTCTGCTGGCGATGGACGATGGCCGGCTGGAAGCTTGGCTACCTCGGAAAGGTCAGCGTGTACCATCTGGGTGGGGGGACCTTGTCCCGCACGAGTTCATTCAAGACTTACCTCAATATGCGAAATAACCTGCTGATGCTATATAAAAACCTGCATAGCTCCCGTTTTCTGCTGTTATTTGTGCTAAGAATGGGTATGGACAGCTTTGCCGGACTGTACCTGGCGCTGACCGGCAAAGGAGATCAGACCAAAGCAGTGCTGAAAGGGTACAGGGATTTCTTCAAAATGAAATCGAAGATAAAAAAGTCAAAGTATTTGGCATCAAAATTGCCTTCCCAAGCCGAAAATAGACGGTCTTATATCAATTCAATTGTTATAAAATACTATTTGGCAGGAAAGAAAAGATACCAGGAACTCTAATCAAATAAAATTGGATTATTGCTCTTTCTGAAATATTTCCGGATTTTCATCATCATTGCCATGGTGACATAGACTATAATAGGAGAACCCATCGTGATAAATGAGGTATATATAAAGAATAAACGAATACTGTCAATGGGGAAGTTTAGTTTTTCCCCAAGTTTGGAGCATACACCAAACGCACGGTCTTCGAAGAATATCTTAAGCTTTTCCATAATTCGACTTTAAATAATTGTCCAAAAGTAATCAAAATATAATGAATTTTCTAATAAATAACCTCATGCCTGATTATATGATTAGAAAGATAGCGGTGGTAGTAATGATTTGCATTTCAGCGATTTGGATGTCATGCAGCAGCCGTTCTCTAACTCAAGGAGATGCCATGAGCGAAATTACCGTGGACAAACAACCTCTAAGGATGCACAATGATTCTGTGCGATTCAAATTACGTGCCACCATTCCCGCAGGAACCATCACCGAGGAGAGGTTTTACCTCATCTTGCCCGAGTTTCAGTATGGCGAAGGTGCCCTCCCGCTGGAGGAAATTAAAATAACTCATGAGGACCTATCTGCACCTGGCCAGACGGCGCAGGTTATCCGCACTTTATCCTTCCCCTATCTGGAAGGGATGGATCGCGGAGAACTACAGGTGAAGGGACTCCTTCAGGAATCCACTTCTGGCAATTCAGTCTCTACACCCAATATCAGCCTAGCCAAAGGGATAGTCTCCACTCCCGAACTTACTCGTGTGGGACAGTTTGCCGTTGGGGAGAATATTCCCGATGTGGGGGCATATATGAGCTATGAAGAAGACTTCCTTAACCTGGCCGCTAGAGAATTAAGTTATTATTTCGCTAAAAATTCTTCCTATGCTCAGGGATCCAGCAAAAATGCTCGACTGGAAGATGAGCTAAATCAGATCATCGCCAAGGGACAAAAAATCCAACAGGTAAGCATCTCTGGGATGTGCTCTCCAGATGAGGAAGACTTTGCGACACTCAGCAATGACCGAGCCCATCAGGTGGAAGTATGGTTGGTAAATTACCTAAGTGAAAACGGATACAAAGGGGATCCTAATGCAGTAAATATAAAAATAGTGGACCCTAAGCAGGATTGGTTGCTCTTTAGGCACCTGCTGCGCACCTTTGAGAATATTGATATGAAGGAGCGTGATAAGTATTTCGATATTATATATTCCGAGGACAGCTATGAAGGCAAGATAAACCGCATGAAGCTACTTCCTTCTTATACTATATTGTCCAGGGAGAAATTTGCCGATATGCAGATGGCTCGAGTGACTGTGATGCTGGAGCAAGATAGAAGTAGTGATCCGGAAATTAGCGGCTTAGCCCATTCTTATATAAATGGCACCGCCAAGGGAGATGAGCTTACTGAGGCAGAACTTGCCCGGGCAGCGGAGCTAAATCCAGGCTTGAAAGAAAGACAAATTTTATATGAGGCAATGCTATCCTTACATGGTTCAGCATTGGCCTATAATAATCTTGGCGTGGTCTACCTCAATCAGGCGCATAGGATGAATCGAATAAGTGATAAGAATCAAAAGGTAAATGAGGCCATGAGGATGTTCCGTATGTCCTACGAAATCAATGAAAGTGCCTACGCCCGTCATAATATGGGCCAGGCCTACCTTATGTGGGGTGATTATGATGCCGCTTACCTGGAGATTTCAGAGGCCAATTCCCTGTCCAAAGACCAAGCTTTGCTAAATGCCATCAATGAGGGCAAAAGGGGAGCTCTGGATATCCTAAGGGGAGATTATAAACTAGCCACTTTGCGCCTTTCCAAGGCTCCGGCCACCGAGGTGAACTTATTTAATAAGGGCTTAGCATTCTATCTGGCGGAGGAATATGCGGAGGCTGCTATTGCTTTTGAGCAGAGCGCCTTAGCCAATATGAATTATGGCTATGCTTTTTACGGTCTCGCACTCGTGGCAGCGAATAATCATGATGAAGAGCGATTGTTTGAAAACCTAAAAAAGGCCATCAATCGTAGCCCTTATTTGAAAAATAGGGCGGCCACTGACCTGGAATTTAGAGATTACTTCAAAGATCCTGCATTTATAGAAGCCATCCTTTAAGGAAGAGCTTATTAGCGTAAAAACGATCCTGCTCCACTTTGGAGCAGGATTTTTTGCTACCCAAGCCTCGATTATTTCTTCCTCGCTTTTAATAGATATATAGCTTATTGATAAATGAAAGGTGTTCTTGGTGACTTCCTTTTCTTAACGGAAATACAGAAGTTTAAAGAAAATCTTCTGAAAAAAATATTGCTATATCCGTTTAGTTTAGTGAAAAAATGCATTAATTCAGAGATCAAAATATTTTTTCTCTTTAAAATTTTCTATTTTTCGAGATCAAGATGGGCCTTATTCATAAAATAGGAGCATCTCATGATGGTATCACCCAGGAATTTAAATTTTACCGAATCGTAGCCCTTGCCTAAATAAGTAATTAAATTGGTTAGAGGGTAGGGGATCATTCATGGCTTATATAAATCCTATAGGAATCGGAGGCTAGAAGAATCACAGAGAAATAATAATTAGAGAAAAAAATATAGAGGGTATGTCTGATAGAAGAGAATTTTTAAAGAAATCAATATTGTCATCTGCACTGGTCATTCCAGGAGCTTTAGGGACAAGTTTAGAGGGATTTGCAAAAACCAAAAAGGAAGCACAAAAGCCCTTGATCTTATCGACCTGGAACCATGGGATGGCCGCCAATGACAAGGCCTGGGAAGTGCTGGAGAGCACCGGAAATATTGTGGATGCGGTGGAGCAAGGAGTGAAGGTCACTGAGTCAGACTTGAGCAATTTGTCTGTAGGCCTGCAAGGTCTTCCTGATCGTGAAGGGATTGTTACCTTGGATGCTTCTATTATGAAAGGTGATGGTTCTTGTGGATCTGTGTGCTTTGTGCGTCAGGTAAAACATCCGATTACGCTTGCGCGAAAGGTGATGGAAGACACTCCCCATGTGATGCTGGCAGGAGAAGGAGCCAGGCAGTTTGCTATTCAAGAGGGGTTCCCAATCGAGAAAGAAGAACTGAGCCCAAAGGCTGCCAAAGCCTATGAAAACTGGAAGGTAAAATCGGAATACAAGCCCATTATAAATATAGAAAACCACGATACCATCGGGATGATTGGGATTGACGAAAATGGAAATATGGCTGGCTCCTGTACCACAAGTGGGCTGTCGTATAAGATGCACGGTAGAGTAGGAGACAGCCCGATCATCGGTGCGGGACTGTATGTGGACAATGAAGTGGGGGCAGCCACAGCTACTGGCTTAGGCGAATCCATCATCAAGATATGTGGAAGCTTCCTGATAGTGGAGCTGATGAGACAAGGCTGGAGCCCTCAGGAAGCATGTGAAGAAGCGGTCAAAAGACTGATAAGTAAAAATAAAGGCATAGAAAATATCCAGGCAGGATTTCTGGCATTGAATAAGGATGGGGAGTATGGAGCATATGCCGTACATCCTGGGTTCAATTTTGCCAGACATCAGCGGGGTGACCAATCCTTGATCGACTCGAAAAGTAAATTTTAAATAAACTATGGGGAAACTGTTAGTAGAGGCTCCAGTATTTACTGTTGAAGCCGCAATAAAGGCCGCGGAGTATGGGATAAACAGACTCGAATTGTGCGCCGATTTCCTCGAAGGTGGAGAGACGCCAAGTGCAGGAATCTTGAGTTTTCTGAAGGAAAAGCTGAGCATTCCCATCTTTGTGATGATTAGACCTAGAGGTGGTGATTTTGTTTATTCCTCGGAGGAAATCGAGGTGATGAAGCAAGATATCAAAATCCTCAAAAGCCTAGGCGCTGATGGATTTGTCTTTGGTGTACTTACCCCTCGTGGTGAGGTCAACCTCGGTGCCTGCGAGCAGCTCGTGGAGATGGCTGATGGACTTCCATGTACTTTCCATAGAGCTATTGACGCCTCCAGAAACCTGGAAAAGTCCCTCGAGGCCATCATTGAATGTGGCTTTCGAAGAGTCCTTACCTCAGGTGGCAAAAACACCGTGAAAGAGGGCCTGAGCAATATTCAGAATTTGATTAATCTAGCCAATAACCGCATTATTGTGATGCCCGGTGGAGCGATGAAAACTGACTTTATAGCCCCCTTATCAGCATCAGGACAGCTTAAAGAAATCCATATGAGCTGTAAGGAGTGGAGACCATCAGCAAGTAAGTTTTGGAATGAGGGTCTGGAGCTAAGCGCCGTCCCTGAATTCCAAAAGAAGGTGTTGACCGTAAGTCAGGCTGAGGTGGATAAAGTAAAAGAACACCTTTAGTGAATATATAGTACGCTTTATATAGATCTCCAGTGCCCCAAATTCCAATTCTACGTTGCCTAGGAATTACTTATCCTGGCTGCGAAGGAGGAAAGAGCAGGCACTGGAAATTTTTTTGTGCCATATGAGGGGCCATATGGCAAAGCATATTTTGACTGTGAATAAGAAATAGAGGCGCTTTTTGGTACCTTTTATAAGTTGGAGCTAGGTGAAATATTAGCTTTTAGTATAATACCTCCTTCACTGCTCCTTATAATAGTATGCTCCTATTATGAGTTTGACCTCTTTTCCTATCATTACCTCAGCGCATTTGAGCAGAAAAAGAGGGGCGGTCCGGATGGGATTTTACAGATAATAGTGTAGGCACTGCCCAATGAAAAATTACTAATTAGAAGGAGAGAAAATTAGAATCTTTGCACTGACGAAGGCTATTCAATTCGAAATCAAAATTAAATCACCAAATAGAAGTGAGGTGAAGGGGGTATTTCCAATAGGTATTGCTGTTGAATTTTTATATTATGCTAAGAAAATTTGTAAATGGATTAATAAATAGTATATTATTAATCTTGTTATTAACTAAAACCCAAAAAAATCATGGTAAAAAGTTTTCAAGGTGTTCGCTTAGCTGATCCAAAATCACAACGGTCACAACCTATTTTAGTGCAGGATCATATGACCACAAAGCTGACCACCTTTCACCCTGATGATACCATAGATAGTGTCATCTTAGTATTGAACCAAAAGAAAATTTCTGGAGCGCCAGTCCTCGATGATGCTGGAAATTTGGTAGGTATAATCTCAGAAGTAGATTGCCTGAAGGAGATCATCCGAGGAAAGTATAATAATACACCCAGAATCGCCGGCAGAGTTAGAGAGCATATGTCCAAGGAGGTATTTACTATGGATCCGGAAGTTTCTATTTTTGATGCGGCACATGAATTTTTAAAGCTTAAGATCAGACGTTTCCCTGTCATGAAAAATGGCCGTCTCGTAGGTCAGATTAGCTTAAGTGATATCATTCGGGCAGTGCCTGATCTTAAATCTTCCACCTGGTAAAATCCAGGTCGTATTCATCATCTTATTATCTATCAACTGGTCTCGATTCTCTCGTGACCAGCTGATTTTAGATATACCCCATCAGTCGATAGACAGTGATTCCTATCCATTCCTTAAAGAGCTTATGCCAGATTACGATGGAATCAGGATCGGGAACGAAGCCATTTAAAAAATTCAATCCGGAATCTGTAGCGTAATAGTCCACGGGGAAAATGGTCGTTTCGAGTCCAGCTTTATCAAAACAGGCCTTTGCACGCTTCATGTGAAAAGCTGAGGTAATTAATAACAAACCTGACTTAGAGTCAATGTCTTCGGCCTCAAGAGTAGATTTGGTCAAAGTGGCATTTTGATAAGTGTTTTGTGCCGCTGTTTCCAGGATAATATCCTCTTTTTTTACTCCACTAAATATCATCACATCCGAAAGAAGTTTCGCCTCTGTATTGGTATTGGCAGGGTTTAAGCCTTGACCGCCGGTCACCAGTATTTTTTTAATCTTGCCCAAATGGTAAAGCTGAATGGCATGTGTCACCCGATCGGCACCTTTATTAAAAAACGTCCTATCATAAGCAGTCTTATTTAAATTGGTCACCCCAGTGAGCACGATGCCCACCTCATATTGAGCCAATTGGTCCATCGGTGTAAAGTCAGGCTCCCAGCTTTTCATCACCTGATTGGACAGGTATTGGTTAGAGAAGAGATAGAGCACAGTAAATGTCGTCCACAGCAGCCGTTTTCTAAGCTCAGCTTTTTTGACGTATAGAGCCAATCCCAAGCCAATAAATACCCAGGTGAGTGGCATGGCGAGGAAAGTCAGGAGTTTTGCAAGAATAAAGAACATGGCTTGGAATTGGGGGTAAGGGTATGAATCATGATTCTTTACAAATATAGTGTTAGTTGTTAATTTGGCTAGGTCGCTAACCTTAACTTTTAGTAGCGATTATCTCTCCCATTTGATTATTTTTAGAATTGCAATAAGTAGGCATTGGAGAAGGACCTGAGAACAATCGCTAGGTCATAATTTCCTTGGAAAGAATAAATGTGACAGTTAGGGTCACAGATTTTTATATCAGCAAAAAATCAACTTGTTTTGTCACTACACGAAAATTCTAAAGATGGATCATAAACCTTTTATTATATATAAGTCATCAGCAGGATCTGGGAAAACCTATACGCTTACCCTCGAGTACCTTAAATTGGCCTTGGCGCAGCCTAGGTCTTTTAAGGGGATTCTAGCAGTAACTTTTACCAATAAGGCTACCCAAGAGATGAAGGATCGGATACTTTCTGTTTTGGAGAGGTTAAGTGAGGAAGTCCGCCCCGAGGAGTTTTTGGATCAGCAACTATTAGAGCACCTGGACTGTGGGCCTGAGCTGCTAAAGCAAAAGGCTGCTGAGGTACTTTCTGCTATTTTGCATGATTACGCAAATTTTTCCGTCACCACCATCGATAGCTTTTTTCAAAAAGTGGTGCGCTCCTTTGCGCGGGAGATAGACCTTCAGGCAAAATTCGATATTGCCTTGGATCAGCAAGCAGTCTTAGAGAGAGTGATTGACCGAGTGGTGGATTTGGTGTTGGAAGATCCCTTCCTGCATCAATGGCTGGTGAATTATGCTTTGACTCAGATTCAGGATGGTAAGTCGTGGGACATTAGGCATGGCATAGGAACCCTGGGCAAGGAACTGTTTTCAGAGAATTTTAAGCGATATCAGCAGCCGATCAGGGAATTTCTCTCCAGTAAGGAGAATATCAAAATGCTTCATGAATATATCATTAAGTCAAAGAAGGATATGATCAGCCATGCAAAGGAGCTAGGCTCCCTAGCGAATGAAATAGCAGGTAGGTTTGGGTTGGGTTGGGCAGATTTTAAGGGAGGAGCCGGAGGAATAGGTAGGAAATTTAAGGATCTAGGTGATGATAAACAGCCTTTCCCCACTCTTACCCAAATCCAAAAGGAAAATATTCATCTGGAGGAAGTGTTTTATACCAAAACGAGTAAAAATAAAGAGGCGATAATCGCGGCCTATCATGCAGGATTGAGCGAGATTATTCATCAATTGCCCGCTGCCGAAGAGCAGTGGAATACCCTGATGATTATCTCTAAGAATATCTTCGCCTTTGGAGTATTTAGAAACTTGATGGAGGAGCTGCGAAATGTGAAGGATGAGGAAAATATTTTATTGATCTCTGATGCCAATGACTTCCTGAAGGAAATAACCAGTGAAAATGATGCCCCATTTATCTACGAGAAAGTAGGTAACCAATATCAACATTACCTAATAGATGAATTTCAGGATACCTCAGGTTTCCAATGGGACAGTTTTAAGCCCCTTTTAGAAAATTCACTGGCTTCTAATCGCCGGAACCTTGTGGTGGGAGATGTGAAACAGTCCATTTATCGCTGGCGTGGAGGGGATATGAAATTGCTACTGGAGAGAGTGGAGACGGAGCTTGGCGAGGAGCGAGTGGAGTCAAAGACCCTTGCCACCAACTATAGGAGCCTTCCCCGGATTATTAATTTTAACAATGCGCTGTTTGAGGCCTTCCCAAAGCTATTGCAGGAATTATATCTCCAGGATCAGGAATTGCCCAGTCCTGAGGTATTGACCAAAGCCTATGTGGATGCTAAGCAGGAGATTCCTTCTGGTAAACTGAAACAGGAATTTGCAGGTAAGGTGAAGATGGAGTTTCTGGAAAATGAGGAGGTCGACTATTCAGAGCAAGTATTAGAAAGACTTCCAACGATGGTGATGGAGCTGCAATCCAAAGGCTACCAAGCTAGAGATATTGCTTTTCTGGTGAGGAAAAAGGATCACGGCGCTCGGATAGCGGACACCTTGATGGCTTATAAGCCTCTGCCTGAGGAAAGCCATTTTTGCTTCGATGTGGTGTCAAATGAATCCATGTTTCTGACTAAAGCCTCTTCTGTAAGAGCGCTGGTGGCAGGAATGCAATACCTGGCAGATCCCACCGACCCTGTGCCGTTTGAGACCATGTGGTTTTATTATGCCAGCCTTCATGGTTATGCTATAAACCATCCGCTTTTCTCCAAAACAGAGAAGCCTGATTGGTTAAATCAAAAGATTCTGGAGTTTAAGGATAAGATGCTATACCTAGGGCAACTACCTCTGATGGAGCTGACAGAAGAGTTGATTCAGGTATTGGAATTAATGGAGGTCGGAACGGAAAAAGCCTATATCGCGGGTTTCCAAGAGTCTGTTTATGATTATATCACTAATAATCGCGCCGACCTTACGGGTTTTCTGAAGTGGTGGGAGGACAATAGCCTTAAGCGATCCGTAAAAATCCCGGAAGGCCATAATGCGATGAATATTCTTACGATTCATAAGTCCAAAGGCCTGCAGTTTAAGGTGGTTCTGATGCCGTTTTTAGAGTGGAAAATTGTGGACTTCAAAAGCAATTATATTTGGGCCCCTTATCAGGACTTAAGCAATTCCATAGATTTGGTGCTGCCATTAAGCTTGGATAAAAGCCTGGGGAATTCACTTTTTAAGCCTATGCTAGAGGAAGAGGTGGAATTGGCCTATCTGGATACGCTAAATATGATCTATGTGGCCATGACCCGGGCGGAGGAGGTTCTTTGGTCAGTCAGCCCCTTAAATCGCCTCAAAAATGGTTTGGCGACAAAAAACCTGGAAGGCGCCCTCTATGATTTAGTCAAAAAAGGCCGTCTAAATCATTTAGATGAAGAAAATACTTTATTTGACCCTGATTCAAATGTATTCGAATGGGGTGAATGGCCAGCGGATAAACCAGTGGAAGAGGAAAGTGTGGCCAAGGGGATGGAGATATCTTATCACCATCGGACCTGGTCTGAAATTCTAGAAATAAAGAAATATGCCGCTGATTTCAGCCCTGAGGGCTTGGCGCAGCGGGAGAGGCGAAGTTTTGGCCTTTTGATCCATGAGATTTTAGAAAAATCCGTCAATAAAGAACAGGCTTTAGAATGGCTTCGGGATTTCTATTTTGAAGGTCGACTGGATCAGCAGGAATTGGTAGTGGTAGAGGAGCAGATGATGATATTATTTGATCAGCCAGCCTTCAAGGATTGGTTTGATGGGACAGGTAAGGTGCTTTCTGAGCCTGGAATTATCCTGCCTGGAGGTATTCAGAGACGGCCAGATAAGGTCATTATAAAAGATAAGGAAGCGATCGTGATTGATTTTAAAACCGGCGAGGAGCAATCTCGCTATCATAGGCAGGTGAAAGATTATATGCTGCTGGTGGGAAGTCTGGTATCTAGACCTGTGAGGGGATATTTATGTTATTTGGAAACGGCAAAAATTGTGGAGGTAAAATAGTATGGAAAGTTTTTTGAAAGAAAGTGCTGCCCACCTGCTAGGCAGGCAACTGGATCTTAGTAAAGTCAAAGTGGTACTTCCAAACCGTCGTGCAGGCCTATTCTTTACCCAGCATTTGGGAAGGTTGGTGACAGAGGCCAGCTGGATGCCCAAGGTGATGACTGTGGAAGACCTCTTTTATGAGCAAGCTGGTAGCAGACCCACGGATCAGTTGACACTCATTTTCGAATTATATAAGGTATATAGTAACCTCAGGCCCAATCCTGAAAGTTTTGACCGATTCTATTATTGGGGCGAAATGATCCTTCGGGATTTCAATGACCTGGACCAGTTCCTGGCTGATCCTAAGAAGCTCTACCTCCTTGTCAGCCAGATTAAGGAAATAGAAAGTGACCTGAGTTATTTGACCGACAGTCAAGTTCAGTTAATCAAACAATTTTGGAAGTCTTTTGAGTTTGAGACTCATGGACATCAGGAGCGGTTTAAGGATTATTGGGAGATCTTATTTTCCGTTTATAGTAAATTTAGAAAGGCGATTTCTGATGAGGGGCTGGCTTATTCTGGGATGATTTACCGTCAGGTGGTGGAAGATTTGGCTGCAATGCCTAAGCCCGAGGATCATTATATTTTCATTGGGTTCAATGCCTTTACCGGGACAGAAGAAGCCTTGATTAAGCACTTTGTATCGAAGTATAAGGCCGAGATTTTATGGGATATGGATGCTTTCTATGTGGATAATCCTCAGTATGAAGCAGGGATGTTTTTCAGGGATTATCGTAGGGATAGTGTTTTAGGGCCTACATTTAGGGATTTACCCGAAAGAATAAATCATCAGGCCACCAAGATAAAGGTCTATCAGACGCCATTGAAGGTAAATCAGGCCAATATTATCTCCAAGGTTCTCGAGGCGATTCCTCTGGGAGAAGCCTTAGAAGAAACCGTGGTGATTTTACCTGATGAGCAATTGCTTTTTTCGGTGATGAGTCAGTTGCCGGATAATATAAATAAAGTGAACGTGACCATGGGCTATCCGGTGAGGAATGCGCCGATTTATGCTTTTTTGGAGGCAATTTTAGAATTGCAGCGCTATGTGAAGGTGGTGGATGAGGAGCTGCGGTTTTATCATGTTCCTATACGCGATTTACTTTCATCGGGATTTATCAAGGCGGGCAAGGAGGAGTTTATCAAGTCACTTCTGGACAATAGTCAACGAAAAAATCAAATCTATATCAGCCAAAAGGATCTGGTAGCTGGTGGAGAGCTGTTTGCTATGATCTTCCGAAAGCTTCAGACGGAGGAGCTGTTTGGCTATATGGAGGAATTGATGAAATATATGGCCAGGGAGCTGCAGGAGGACGCGCTTCAGAGAAGTTACCTGTACCAATGTCATAAGCAGCTGGTGCGATTAAAGGAGGTCTTTGGGGGGCAGCAGATGGTCACCGTGAGTTTAGATTTCTTTATCCGTTTATTTAGGCAGATTTTTAGGGAAGTCAAGCTTCCCTTTGAGGGTGAGCCACTGGCCGGATTGCAGGTAATGGGCGTGCTGGAGTCGAGAAATCTGGATTTTCGCCGAGTGATCATCGCCAATATGAATGAGGGGAATTTTCCTCCTGCCGCGGGCCTGAACTCTCTTATTCCCTATAATATCCGCAAAGCCTTCGGGCTGCCTGTACAGGAGCAAAATGACGGCATCTATGCCTATACCTTTTACCGGCTGCTGCATCGTGCGGAGGAGATTCATATGATCTATTCCACGGCAAGTGATGGTGGTAGGGTAGGGGAGATGTCCCGATATATCCGTCAGTTGACCACAGAGACTCCACTGATAATCGATGAGGAAGTGGTTTATGTGCCCGTTGACCTGTCCGAAACACCGAGTATCACGATTGAGAAAACGGATGAAATCTTGCGCTTGCTCGAAAACTATACGGTGAATGCTTCCGGAAACGCCAATAAGTCCTTATCGCCCTCCGCCTTATCGGTTTATCTGGATTGTAGGCTGAAATTTTATTTTAAATATATCGCCAAGATTAAGGAGAAGGATAAGGTGGAAGAGGAGGTTAGCCCTTCTGTATTTGGAAATTTAGCTCATTATAGCTTAGAGTATTTATATCAGGGATTCGTCAAACGTAAGCAGAGAAAGCTGATTCAGCCGGAGGATTTTAAGGCGCTTGAAGCCTTTATCGCCCCTTCCATAGAATTGGCTATCCGCGCATTTTATCATCTTGAAGATGACCAGAAGCTAGAGTTGACGGGCCAATTGGCCATAGTGAGGGATGTATTGCAGAAATATATCAAGCAGGTATTGAATTGGGACAAGGAGAATTCACCTTTTAGCCTGATATCTCTCGAAAAAGAGCATGACTATGCCGCAAATATTCCAGCTGAGGCTAATGGACAGCACTATATGCTCTCCCTGTCGGGAATTATCGATCGGGTGGATGAGCATTTGGGGACCGTAAGGCTGATCGATTATAAGTCAGGTCAGGATACCAAAAGCTTCCCTTCGATACATTCCCTATTCGATCGGGAGGACAAAAATAGAAATAAAGCGGCAATGCAGACCATGATTTATGGCTTGCTTTATCAGTCTGTTCACCCTCAGAATAGCCTCCCGCTGAAGCCCGCCATATTCAATTTTAAGGAGATCTTTAAAGACACTTTCTCACCTTATCTATCCCTAAAAGAAGGAAGAAGTCTAATTGATAATGTGGATGATTACCGTGTATATCACGAGGGATTTCTAAGTGAATTGTCTGGATTATTAAGTAACCTTATGGACAGAGAGCAGGCCTTTGACCAAACAGAAGACCTGAAGAAGTGCGAATATTGTCCCTATCGGGAGATCTGTGGCAGGTAATTGTTTATAGATTTTGCCCCTCTGGGGCAATCTTATTATTGGTAAAAAGCCAAGAATAAAAGGTGAAGATGTACAGTCTTCACCTTTCGTTTTCCTGCCAATTATTGAACATTGGCTTATGTTTTTTTGGAAGGAGGCCTCATGCCATTGCTTCTAAATCCACTTTAAATTCCTGAATTTCTATCGTATTTCCACTTACTTTTTGCTGACCTGGAGGGAGGTCTATCCTTTGATTTCCTATATAGGAGAATATTTTTATCTCCCAATTCATCCCAAATTAGCCCTAATTAATAAGCTATGGAAGAGGATTTGGGATAGCAAAGGAGGGCAGATATCATCTGCGCCATACCGAGCCCGATATACAAGAGACAGAGGAATCAATAATCCAATACTTGGACAAATCGGTCATTTGTGACTTATGAGTGCAAGGCTAATTTCACTGCCTTATCTTCCTCTTCCCAGGCCTTATTTTGGGTATTTAGCTTAAGCAGATGTACGAGGCTTTTTACCTTTACCGCTAGGGGATATGGGAGCTTTTATAGGCTTATAATTGATTCCAATTGCTCCTACTTCCAGGACTGTAGTGAGCTGGGGAGTAGGGAAAGACGCCAATAATAAGGGTAGAAGTGGGACGATTACCAGGAGGATTTAGTCCTGGATGCTAAAAGTCATCCGTCTCTTTAAGGGGAGAAATTGGTTTCCGGATGTTCGGGGATTGGGCCTTATTATTCAGGTAATATCTTTCGTGGCATAGGGAAAGAGGCAGGAAGTAGGGGCTTGCGCTTAGGGTGGAAGAGGGGAAAAGGAAGACTAGAATGAGAAAGAAGTTAGCACATTATTATAAGCTCAAATGGCCTGTTTTGGTAGGTTTATACAGTCAAATTAGGGGCTTTTATGGACGCGTGAAAGTGGCGCTTTTAGTGATTAAAAGGGAGTGTGGACCAGTCATAGTAATCAGATATCCCTCAGTATATACCGAATATAGTATGGTTTTGGTTTTATGTCAAGAATGTAAGTTATGATTTATATAGTTTAAGGTAATTAGTTGGTATATAGAATTATATGAAAAGTTTAGTTGTGTCTAATATAGTTTCGGCTAAACTTTTTAGTCTTGACTAAAACAGTATAAATATTGGATATGGAAAAAATATATAAGAATTCCGAGATTATTTTATATCTTGGAATACTAGCTATATAACCAATGAAGTCAAGTATAAAAATTGCACTTGTGTACATCTTGATTGGAGGAGGATGGGTTGCATTTTCTTCTTTATACTTTGATACCTTAATGGAACAATTAGGCTTGATGTCAGTTGTACAGTTTGAGGTGATCAAGGCGATTCTTTTTGTGGTTCTTTCCGGGGTGCTGATTTACTTTCTAGTGGATCGATCGATTCGTCAGGACCGGATGGTGTGGAGTAAGTACTCGGTCGTCTATGATCATATTCCTATATGCATGTGGATCATCGAAAAAGGCTCGGGTCAATTTGTATCCTCCAACCTTGCGACGAAGAGGATTTTCGGTGGCGACTCGCTATTTGATGACCCCACCAAATTCCTTCAAAAAATGGGGATATCTGATGAGGAGTCACAGCGTATATTTTCGGGTCATCTGGTGAGCTTAAAAGAACATCAGATAATTGACCAAAACGGTCAAACGAGGTTGATGGATATTTATACTGTACCTTTCGAAATGGAGGAGCAGCAGCGGGTGATGGTGACAGCGGTGGACAATACCGGCTTGAGGTTAAGCTTGCTGGAAAAGGAGAAATTGAATAAGTCACTTAAATGGCAAAATGAGCGTTTGAAAAAATATTCATTTATGAACTCGCATAATCTGCGCAGACCGCTTTCTAATATATTAGGAATCGTAACTTTGTTGAAGGAGAATGGCATTGATACGGAGTATGTGGATTTACTTCAGAGGTCATCAGAGGAACTGGATGAGGAGGTTAAAAATATGAATGAAATATTAGCGGAAGAAATGGTGAAAAATGAGAATACTTCTCAGGACTCAAAATCTGAGTCTAAGACAATATTGATAGTGGATGATGATAAGGTACAGCACTTGATCAACCGTCGACTTTTATTGGGGACTGATCCTAGTTTGAATTTAGTGTTCTTTTCGAATCCCATTGATGCCTGGGAATGGCTGATGGATAATGGGATAGACTTGCTTTTATTGGATATCAATATGCCTGAGATGAAGGGCTGGGATTTTTTGGATAAGATGATAGAGAAAGGGTTGGAGGTAGAAGTAAAAATGTTGTCATCCAGTATAGATCCCAGGGATGAAGAGCGCAGTAAGGAATATGAAATGGTTACGGGATTTTTGGTAAAGCCACTTAAAAAAGATTCTTTGGCAGGTATTTTGTAAACCAAAATTCAACTAATAATAAAGTCTAATCAATTGAAATTTGTTAGCTTCGCACAATCAATAATTATTTATGGCTAATCAATCAGGTAATAGAGCGAATTTTATAAGCCCAAAAATTGATAAGATGATGCTAGGTCTGGCGGATGCTTTTGCATTTGTCAAGCGTTTTTTCATCGAGGTGTGGATTCCTCCATACGAATTTAAGGAAGTAATTCGACAGTGTTATAAGATAGGGTATAACTCCCTTCCGCTAATTTCACTCACAGGGTTTATCGTAGGAATAGTATTTACCAATCAGTCTCGACCATCGCTTTCGGAGTTTGGGGCGACCTCATGGTTGCCAGCATTGATTTCCATTGCGATCGTGAGAGCCATGGGGCCTTTGGTGACCGCATTGATTGCGGCCGGCAAGGTGGGCTCCAGTATTGGTGCAGAGATCGGCTCCATGAAAGTGACGGAGCAGATCGATGCCATGGAGGTATCAGCGACCAATCCCTTTAAATTTTTGGTCGTCACTAGAGTCTTGGCGACCACCTTCATGATTCCAATACTGGTGATGTACACCGATTTTGTGGCCCTTATGGGAGCCTTCTTATCCGTGACCTCCATAGAAAATGTGAGTTTTACCACCTACTTTGTTCAGGTGTTTGACTCCATTTCGTTTTTGGATATATTTTCTTCCATACTTAAGTCCTTAGTTTTTGGTTTTACAATAGGTATTGTGGGATGTTATAAAGGCTATAATTCTTCCAAAGGAACCGAAGGTGTCGGCAAAGCTGCCAACGCATCGGTGGTTTTGGCGATGTTTTTGATATTCATTGAGGAGTTATTGGCTTTGCAGATTGTTAACTTTATTCGACTGTCTTAAACATATTATGAGAGAAAAGGTAGTAGAAGTTAGAAACCTGAAAAAATCATTCGGTGATCTGGATGTGTTGATGGGAGTGGATCTTGATCTTTATAAGGGGGAAAATGTGGTAGTACTAGGTAAATCTGGTACTGGCAAGTCCGTGTTGATCAAAATCATGGTGGGCCTCCTTACCCAGGATGAAGGTACCATGCAGGTGCTCGGCAAGGAAGTGTCTAAGCTAAGCCCTCGCGATCTCAATGCACTCCGCTTACAAATCGGTTTTAGTTTTCAGGCCAGTGCGCTATACGATAGTATGACGGTGCGTGAGAATCTTGAGTTTCCTCTGGTGAGGAATATCAAAGGCCTTAGCCGAAAAGAAATAGACAAGCAGGTGGAAGAAACTCTGGATGCGGTTGGGTTGCTCCAAACCATCAATCAGATGCCCTCCGAACTGTCGGGTGGACAACGTAAAAGAATTGGTATTGCAAGGACCTTGATCCTGAAGCCCGAGATCATGCTTTACGATGAACCCACAGCAGGCTTGGATCCCATCACCTGCAGTGATATCAACAACCTGATCAATGAGGTAAGGGAGAATTATAATACCTCTTCCATTATCATTACCCATGATCTGACCTGTGCCAAAGATACAGGGGATAGAGTGGCTGTCCTTTTGGATGGCCAATTTGGGGCTGAAGGAAAATTCGAAGAAGTTTTTCAGATGCCCGAAGACCAAAGAGTAAAATCATTTTATGACTATAATTTCATTACCTGATGAAAAACGATAATAAAAAATCTGTAATCGTTGGCATTTTTGTCCTTGTGGGCATTATTATCGCCGTACTGGGTATTCTTACCCTAGGAGCTCAACAAAAGGTTTTTGTGAAAAGCTTTAAGCTATCTGCCGTATTCGATGATGTCCAGGGACTTCAAGCGGGAAACAACGTCTGGTTTTCTGGTGTGAAGATCGGTACCGTATCCGCTATCCGTTTCTATGGACAATCTCAAGTGGAGATAGAATTGAATGTCGATGTGGAAGCCAGGGAGTATATCCGCAAGGACTCCAAAGCCACCATTAGTTCTGATGGGCTTATAGGTAACCGGATTATCGTCATCTATGGCGGCACCACTCAGGCTCCTGCTATTGAAAATGGAGATCGTCTGCTGGCGGTGATGCCATTGGATACCGACAATATGATGGAAACACTTCAGGAGAATAACCAAAACTTGGTTTCTATTACGAATGACCTTAAAGTCCTTACCGGCAAAATTGCCAAAGGTGAAGGTATCGTAGGAGCCGTGTTGACGGATACCCTGCTTGCTCAAAATTTCAAAAATACAGTGGCCAGCTTAGAGCAAACAGCAGCTCATGGTCAGAAAATGGCGAGAGACCTAGGCACATTTACCGCCAGCCTCAATCGTGAAGGTACCATGATGTACGAACTTGCAAATGATACCACCATCTTCTCCAGTCTTAAAGCCACTGCCAGCGAATTGCAAAATACCAGCGAGGAAGCTTCCTCCGCTGCTCAGAATTTTAATGCCGCTAGCGGCAAGCTGACCGATAAGGATAATGCGCTAGGAATGTTATTAAATGATGAGGAGTTTGCCCAGTATATTAAGGAAACACTGAAGAACGCAGAAACGACCTCCGAACTTCTTAATGATAACCTGGAAGCGCTGGAATATGCCTGGATCATGAGAAAAGCCCATAAGCGTAAAGATAAAGCAGAAGCCAAAGAAGCTGAAGAAGCCGCCAAAGGCAACTGATAGATTTATATCTACTTCCAATATTTATTGAAATCCCTATTGCTGCCCTTCGGGCGGTGATAGGGATTTTTTTGTTATAGAATTACCACCGAGTTTTACGCACTCGGCCCAAAGTAATGATGCAGGACGATTGAAGTGGCCTTTTATTCAGTTGGTGTTTTTTTTAGCATGATTGAGATGATATTTATGATAATACCATTGATTCCCTCCTAATAGAGCCAAAAGTCATAAGGGATGATCTCAAATGATTTGTTGATTCTACTTCGCTAAGCTTAGGGGGCTATTCATGTCATTGAATAGCCATGCCGAATGGGCCTTGCAGCCACTGGTTTTTGGGCTCTTTTAAGGCCTGCACCTATCCTTTGATACAAATCACACCGCAATTAAATAGAAGGCTCAAAACGGTTCCTAAATACCCTTTGGCTGAATGGCGTTTAGAAGTTGATGCCTTGAACGATTTTTTCTTCGGCTTCTTCTTTTTCTTCTGCGCTAGCTTCCAGCTTTTCGTTATGAGTTGCAGGATTGATGACTAAAGCGATACTGATAGGAAAGTGGTCAGAGCCGATGGAGTTATGGACCTTGATTTTTTTGACCCTAAAGTGACTGCTCACAAAGAAGTGATCCAAGGGCCACCTCATAAAGGGGTATTTGGCATGAAAAGTATTATACATCCCCCGACCACGTCTAGGGTCACCCATGCCGCTGATCTTGAGAAACAGTTCTGTCGTATAGCTCCAAGCGACATCATTGAGATCTCCCATAATGATGCTCGGGATATTCTCTTCTTTTACACGCTTACCAACCATCAATATTTCAGCGTCCCTTTCGGTGCTATGGGTATTTTCTCCAGGCACTGGGGGAGTAGGGTGTATAGCGTGCAGACGAACGGTCTGACCCTGCACCGTAATATCTGCCGCAATGCTAGGTACCTCTTCATTGATAAGATAGTTGATCTCTACATTTTGAAGCTCTAACTTTGAGTATAAAAGCATGCCATAGGTATTGTCTATTGGCAGCTCCACCTGATAGGGATATTCCGATTTGAATACCTCAATTTCCTCTTTCCATCGCTGGTCAGTTTCTACCAATACAAAAATATCCGACTGTTCTTTTTCCAGCAATTGCCTGGCTTTATCGTACTGATCATTGTATTGATATACATTGGCTACCAAAAGTTCTATAGATTCTTCCTCTTGTTTTTTGGCAGAAATTACCATTTTTGGGTAGAAAGGAGAATAGGGGATAATCTGTTTTATGAGCCATGCCCATAGCAAAAATAAGGCAAAAACTATCCCAAAATCCACTTGTGATAGCGTTTGGTAACCTTCAGTCAGCCAGATTACTATCAATGCTGATATCAAGATCAACTTCTGGAACCTTGGATAATCAAAAACTCTAAAAGTCCAGTAGTCTTTTTTCACCACTGGCATGAGAGTTGCGACAATCATAAATATTGAAAATGCATATAAGGCTATTTTCATGAAAAGGTCATTTATTCCTAAGTTCTGTAGATCATGATCCGACCTTCGAATCGGTAAATCAGGACACAATTTAAGGCAAAAAAACTTATATTAATGAATCATACTGTTTTTTAAACAGTTAATATTTTGTAACCATTTTTATCACTATATAAAACCATATTACATATGTCTTTAGATCCATATCAAATCAAGAAGAAAATAGAAACAGCCAGTGGTCCCCAAAACTTCTGGAGTTTGCAGGCATTACAAGAGCAAGGTCATAAGATTAAGCAACTTCCTTTTTCGATTCGGATACTTTTAGAAAATGCTTTACGCAATTACGATAATTTTGCGATAACAAAAGAACATATAGAAACCCTTTTGGGCTGGAAGCCCGAAGCTTCCGATAAGGACATTCCCTATAAGCCCGCTCGTGTACTGATGCAGGATTTTACAGGGGTGCCCGCAGTAGTGGACATCGCTTCCCTTCGAGCTGAGGCTGTCCGCAAAGGAAAAGACCCCCAAAAAATCAACCCCTTAATCCCCGTCGATCTGGTGGTGGATCACTCTGTACAGGTAGATTATTTTGGTACTAATTATTCCTATAAGAGAAATGTTGATGTGGAATATGAACGGAATGGCGAGCGCTATGAATTTCTGAAATGGGCTCAAAAGTCTTTCGACAATTTTTCCGTGGTCCCTCCAGGAATGGGGATATGCCATCAAGTTAACTTAGAGTACCTAGCCAAAGGGGTGATCGAAAGAGACGGCAATGTCTTTCCTGATACCCTGGTGGGGACCGACTCCCATACGCCTATGGTCAATGGAATCGGCGTAGTCGGCTGGGGAGTGGGAGGTATCGAGGCCGAGGCCGCTATCCTTGGCCAGCCTATTTACTTTATCATGCCTCAGGTGGTCGGCCTAAAACTTACTGGTAAACTTCCTCTAGGTACCACCGCCACTGATATGGTACTTACCATCACCGAGCTCCTGCGTAATCATGGGGTGGTAGGAAAATTCGTGGAGGTCTTTGGCCCGGGCCTTGACACCCTTACGGTGCCCGATCGCGCCACTATTTCCAATATGTCGCCGGAGTTTGGCTGTACCGTGACTTATTTCCCGATAGATGATCGCACGCTGGACTATATGGACCAGACCAACCGACCTAAGGACCAAATCAAAATGGTGAAAGAATACGCCAAAGCGAATATGCTGTGGCGTAAAGATGAGGATGCGATCACGTATAGCAGTGTGGTAGAACTCGATCTGGGCACCGTGGAGCCTACTGTTTCTGGTCCTAAGAGACCTCAAGACAAGATTCTAGTAAGAAATTTCAAGGAGAAATTTGGTGCGTTACTACAGGAAGTGCATGGCAGGGAGTATATCGCCATGGAAGATCGAGATAAGTTAAGATGGTATAGCGAAGGGGGAGGGCAGCCCCTGGCAGAGCCAGGCAAGATGCCTGAAGATGTAGAAATCGCCTCCAAAACCAAAAATGGCCTCAAAACGGTGGAGGTTAAGATCAACAATGAAGAATTTGCTTTATCTGACGGCAGTATTGTGATTGCCGCCATTACCTCATGTACCAATACTTCCAATCCGAGTGTGATGATCGGCGCTGGACTGGTGGCACAAAAAGCCCGTGAAAGAGGTATTGACGTGAAGCCTTGGGTAAAGACCTCCCTTGCTCCCGGCTCCAAGGTGGTGACCGACTACCTGGAATCCGCTGGATTATTGGAGGATTTGGAAGCCTTACATTTCCACGTCGTAGGATATGGCTGCACCTCATGTATCGGAAATTCGGGTCCTCTGCCAAGACATATCGCCGAAGCGGTGGAGAAAAACGACCTTGTGGTGGCTTCCGTGCTTTCTGGCAACAGGAATTTTGAGGCGAGGGTGCACCCTCAGGTCAAAATGAATTACCTCATGTCCCCGATGCTGGTCGTGGCCTATGCGCTGGCGGGCAGAGTGGATGTGGATCTGAATAATGAGCCGCTGGGTTTTGACCCTAACCTGGAGCCGGTATATTTAAAAGATATCTGGCCTTCCAATGATGAGATTTTTGAGGTGATGGGTCGAGTGCTTAGTCCGGGAGATTTTGAGAAAAATTATGGGGAGATTTTTGAGGGAAATGAGCAGTGGAAAAACCTCCAGGCTCCCAGTGATAGGGTTTACCAATGGTCGGACGAATCTACTTATATAAAAGAGGCGCCATTCTTCCAGGGCATTTCTGAGGAGGTGCCCGAGCCCCAGGATATCCAAAATGGTCGCGTTTTGCTGAAACTCGGTGATTCGATCACCACCGATCATATTTCTCCTGCAGGTGCCTTTGCCGAATCCTCACCAGCAGGCCAGTATTTGGTAGGTAGAGGAGTGGTTCGAAAGGATTTCAACTCCTACGGATCCAGACGAGGTAATGATGAGGTGATGGTTCGAGGTACTTTCGCCAATGTCCGAATCAAAAACCAACTTACGGGCAAGGAAGGTGGCTATACCACGCATATTCCTTCGGGTGAAGAAATGTCAGTTTATGATGCTTCCCAAAAATACCAGCAGGACAAAACTCCTTTGATAGTCCTAGCAGGCAAGGAGTATGGTAGTGGATCTTCCCGCGATTGGGCCGCAAAGGGCACCACGCTGCTAGGTATCAAAGCGGTCATTGCGGAAAGTTATGAAAGAATTCACCGCTCCAACTTAGTCGGTATGGGAGTCTTGCCGCTGCAATATGCAGAGGGCCAAACTTCCCAATCACTAGGCCTGGATGGCAAGGAAAGTATTTCTATAACAGGCATCAGCGATGGGCTGAGTCCACTCAAGCGACTTAAGGTAACCGCCATCAAAGATCAAGGTGCGGAGGTAAATTTTGAAGTGATTTGCCGCCTGGATTCAGAGGTGGAAGTAGCCTATTTCAAGAATGGTGGTATTCTCCATTATGTTCTGAGACAGTTCCTCAACCAGGACTGATCTACCTATAAATCAAAAATTAGAAAGGGCTTTATGACTTCATAAAGCCCTTTTCTATGCTTAAAACCCAAAATTGACTCAATTTTAATAAGTTTGAATCCTGTTTAACTCCTGTGGTAGTGTCTATTATTAGTTGGATAGCTTTATGATAATTTCTTTGCCTTCATATTTAATGATTTTTGCCTGTTCCGATTCCTTATCCAGCTCCAGGGCTGTAGCGGAGTTTTTATTGGCGAGGGTAATTATGAATGTTCTTGATTTCAACATTCCCTCAAATTCCCCTTTTCGCTCACCGATCACCAGTGTTTTCTCCGCATCATTATAGAGGAGATTTATGGTCGAATAAAATCCATTCTCATAATTATAATTGATTCCTTCATCTTCATAGAGTTCAAACTTCCCGTTCTGACCAGGGTAAATCCAGAGGTGAAGGGGATCTGCTGGTTTTTCGGAAGTATAGCTGATCTCCGGGCCAAAAGGAATTATGCTTCCTGCCTTAACGTAGATTGGGATTTTGTCATAGGGAGCAGCGACTTCAATGGTTTTACCGCCTTCTATTTTCTCCCCAGTGAGTAGGTCATACCAGAGGGTATGGTCAGGGAAAAAGACCTCTCTTGAGCGGGCCTTGTATTGATATATGGGATTGATCATTAGGGAAGGCCCAAACATAAATTGGTCTTTTATACTCTTGGCCTCTTTATCCTCAAAATCCATCATCAAAGGCCGCATCAGGGTATAATCATCATGATGTATTTTTCCCGTCAGGGAATAAAGATAAGGCATGAGGCGGTATCTTAGTTTATTATAGAATACGATGGACTTATAGGCTGGATGCTCATCCGGAGCGATATTAAATACCTCTCTATAAGGATATTGACCATGGGAGCGATATAAGGGGCTGAAAGTGCCATACTGGTACCAGCGTGTGTTGAGCTCGCGCCATTCCTCCAAATCATCCCCTTGGGGATCGGGGCGGTCATATTTATTTTCCACAAAGAATCCTCCGATATCGGTGGTCCAATAAGGGAGTCCCGATAGGGCAAAGTTAAGACCAGCGGGTATCTGCTGTTCTAATTCGTCAAATCTAGCCGCAATATCTCCGCTCCAGGTGGCTGCGCCATAGCGCTGGATACCAGGAAAGCCAGATCGGGTGAGGATAAAGACACGGTCTTGGTTGTTTTGCTTCCGTTGTCCTTCATAGATGCCTTTGGCATTGACTAGGGAGTAAGCATTAAAGTATTCCTCGGAGGTGCCTAGAGCGTTGGGACTCATGAGCGTTTTGCGATGATCGATGGAGGAGTTGGAGTGAATGTCTGGCTCTGTAGCGTCCAGCCACCAAGCGTCTATCCCTTTTTGGTAGAGCTTATCATTGATTTGCTTCCAAAACAATTCCCTGGCGCCAGGAGCAAAGGCATCATAAAAGGTGCTGATATAGCCTTGGCCAATCCAATCTTTCTGTCGATTTTTGATATTCTGCTGGTATAGCCAGCCCTTGGATTCGAACTGCTCATAGTGGTCGATACCTTCATAGAATTTTGGCCATACGGAGATCATGAGCTGGGCATGGTATTCTTCATGGACTTTCCGGACCATAGCTGCGGGATCCGGGAAGCGCTCAGGGTCAAAATCATGCGATCCCCATTCTGCTTCCGGCCAATAGGACCAGTCTTGGACGATATTGTCCAAGGGGATTCCTCTTTTTCGGTACTCCGCCACGGTATTTAGGAGCTCCGCCTGGGTATGATAGCGTTCTCGACTTTGCCAAAAACCCATGGCCCATTTAGGCATCACCTGCGCTTTGCCCGTCAGGAGCCTATACCCATGGATACGCTCATCGATGCTTTTGCCATGGATGAAATAATAGTCCATCATTTGGCCCGCTTCGGACTGGAAGGCATAAGTCTGCTCCGTGTCATATGCGCTAGGCGCCAGGTACTTGATGCTAAAGAAGGATTGGGTGGATTCTGGAATCCATTCCATCTTGATGCTGGAGGGCTTGTCGGTATGGAGTTCCTGGCGGAATACTGCCGGGCCGGGATTCCAGCTTTCTCTCCATCGATCCAGGATTAGCTGGCCGTCGATCCATATTTTTATATAGCCTGAATAAGAAAGATAAAACTGGTGAAGCCCATTATGATTTGCCATTAGCTGTCCCGTCCAGGTGACAGCACCATCAGCCATATTGAAGTCGGCCGGGATTTTTTCCAAATCATCCAAAAAAGTATAGTCTATCTGTCCCTCATGCTGTTTTAAGCCTTGATTTGGCTGCTCCTTATTATTGGCATATACAGCGGTGAGGAAGCCCTCTTTTCCTAGTTGGTCAAATAAGCGGAGCTCAGAAAGTGGCAAAAGCTCCCGGGTATCGCCCACCTTGGTGATCGAATTGTTATCCCATAATATACTGTATTCACGACTTGAGGTCAAGAAAGGAACGGCGACCACACCATTATATTGGGTGAGATCTACCTGGTAACCCTTATAGTCGAATAGGCCTGTCTGCTGCTGACCTAGCCCGTATAAGCTTTCGTCCCTTGGGCTCTCAAAGCGCTGGGTAATGGTGAACAGCGGATGATTTTGATCAGCAGTAATGGGAAGAAAGGCCTTTCCACCTGGAGTTTCCTTCAATAATAGCTTTCCTGATTCATCCTTGAAGGCAATTCCCCCCGTGATTTTAGATACCCACGCTTGGCTTTTGCTGGTGATTAGACCTATAGAATCATTGGTTTCTCTTCTTTCCCAAGAGGGAGCCTTGGGCAGACTATCCTGAATCATGAGGCTTTGTACCTCGGGAATACTGTCGGTGGGGCTGGCGCTAATGCGAAAAATATCTTCGGAAATAACCTCTATGCGCAGGGTATGCGCTTCCATATTTTCAGAAGCAGGGATAGTTATTTGGATGCCATTACTATTTAATGGCATTTCTGTGGCTGGGGAGCTGCATCCCCAATAGGTCAATACCGCAAAAAGACTATAAAGCCGAGGTTTAATGTTCATGGATGAAACGATCAATTGGTTATTTGGAAGGATAAAAGTAGGAAAGCCTCTTCATGAGGACAGGCGTCAAATGTTTATAAAGGAGTACGGAAATGTTAACAGGCTAAGATTTTGCCTTTTTACACTGCTTTTGAAGCCTTTTTTTGGAAAAAAATGCCCTTGTCTAAGGTTTATAGTAAAGTATTTGAATCATCAGGCCTTGAGGGATTGGCGGGATTTCTTATATATAAATGACGAAAAGGCTATATGGATAAAGTGAAGATGCTGACTGAGGTTCATTAAGTCCGCATAATCCCACTATAGATAGAGTTGCCCAACTTCTGATGATCACCTTAAAGAAGGAGGGGTGTAGGGGCCCAGTATGTATTAATTTGGTTCTTAATAAAGAAGAAGGGCAGAATATTGTTCGGTCTGAAAAAGTGGCTATTGGGGCTAATTTAGGATAATAACATAAAGTTCATCCAATCCCTTCACAATTCGTTTTAAAGAGCCAATTTAAATCTTATTTTTGCTCTATTGAACCATTTATACCATTACAAAAAGTCTTTTAACCCACCTAATAGATAAGGTACAAGCCTGTATAAGGCCTAATAAACCAAACAAACAATATGAAAAACACCAATCCAACACAGACGGACGCCTGGAAGAAACTCTTAAGACTTGCTGAGAAAAAGAAGGATCAGACGATTAAGGCACTTTTTGAAGACAAATTGAGATTTGATAAATACTCTGCACGCTTTGAAGATATTTTGGTGGATTACTCCAAAAACAGAGTGGATGACGAGGTGATCCAGACTCTTTTTGAACTGGCTACTGAGACGGACTTGAAGGAAGCTATCGATTCGATGTTTTCTGGTGAGCATATCAATCAGACCGAGGATCGTGCCGTACTGCACACCGCTCTAAGGAACCGCAGCAATACCCCAGTGAAAGTGGAGGGGAAAGATGTGATGCCGGATGTGAATGCTGTATTGGCTCAGATGAAGGAATTTTCCGATAAGATAAACGCAGGAGACTGGAAAGGATATACGGGCAAGCCTATAAAATCTATGGTTAATATTGGTATCGGAGGAAGTGACCTGGGGCCAGTAATGGTAACTGAGGCGCTGAAGTCCTACCAAAATGAAAACCTTGAGATCTTTTTTGTGTCCAATGTGGATGGAACTCATATCGCAGAGACGCTGAAGAAGGTGGATCCTGAGACCACTTTGTTTTTTATTGCCTCCAAGACTTTCACTACTCAGGAGACGATGACTAATGCCCATTCGGCCAGATCATGGTTTCTGGAGCATGCCAAAGATGAAGCGGCAATTGCCAAGCATTTTGTGGCTCTATCTACCAATTCAGAAGCGGTGTCGGCCTTCGGTATTGACACCAAAAATATGTTTGCATTTTGGGATTGGGTTGGTGGAAGATACTCCTTATGGTCTGCCATTGGCCTTCCTATTGCCTGTACCATCGGTTTTGACAATTATGAGAAACTCCTTGAGGGAGCTCATGCCATGGACAAGCACTTCCAATCCGTTGACTTTGATTCCAATATTCCGGTGATCCTTGCTCTTATCGGTCTTTGGAATACCAATTTCCTTGGGGCCACCTCCGAGGCCATTCTTCCTTATGATCAGTATATGCACCGTTTTGCCGCTTATTTCCAACAAGGAAATATGGAGAGTAATGGAAAATATGTATCTCGAAATGGTGAGAAGGTGGACTATTCCACTGGTCCAATCATCTGGGGCGAGCCAGGAACAAATGGCCAGCATGCTTTTTACCAATTGATTCACCAAGGAACTCATCTTATCCCTTGTGACTTCATTGCGCCAGCTATTTCCCATAATCCTGTAGGAGATCACCACCCAATCCTGATGTCTAATTTCTTTGCCCAAACAGAAGCATTGATGAACGGAAAATCTTTGGATGAGGTAAAAGCTGAACTTGCCAAAGCCGGGAAATCTGAGGCTGAGATAGAGAAATTGGCCCCTCATAAAGTGTTTGAAGGCAATCGTCCTACCAATTCCATCCTCGTGAAGAAGGTCGATCCTTTTACATTAGGAGCCTTATTGGCAATGTACGAGCATAAAATTTTCACTCAAGGTGCCATTTGGAATATCTTTAGCTTTGACCAGTGGGGAGTGGAATTAGGCAAGGTGCTTGCCAAAAATATCCTTCCAGAACTCTCTGGTGATGATAAAGTAAGTACTCATGATGCCTCTACCAATGGCCTTATCAATAGCTATAAAGCCATGAGAAAAGGCTAAGGTTTTAACCTGAAAAAATAAAATCAAAAAGCCCAGACTATCCATCTGGGCTTTTTTAATATTAAATATTGACTTTTGTTTAATCGCATTAAATTAAAGTCAATTTATTGATTAATAGTTTATTATGAATGATGGATGTATAAATAATCATAATGGATGATAGGCTTTTGATTAGAAAGGCCGATTTTTTCGAAGGCTACTTTGGAGCCAAAAGCGGCTTTTCCTAAGCCAATTTTCTTTCCACTTTCAGTTACGATCCGTATGATTTCACCTTTGGAAAAATCCCCCCTGACCTCCAGCACACCGATGGGAAGGAGGGAGGTGATTTTATGAGATAAGAGTGCTTTTTCTGCTCCAGCATTGATGACCAGTTCCCCTTTGGAGGATTGGTCGGCGTGAGCCAGCCATTTTTTGGTGCTCTGCTTAGGACTGGATGGCTCAAAATAAGTGCATCTAAGGCTCCCATCGATGAAAGCAGGGATGACGTCCTCTTTCTTGCCATTGGCGATCGACACTCCTATTCCCAAGTCAGCCGTCTTTTTGGCCATATTCATCTTGGTAAGCATTCCCCCTCTACCAAAAGAACTTTTGGAGGAGGAGATATAGCTGGCCATGGAAGGGGTATTGGCGTCCACCTTCTCTATGAGTTCAGAATCAGGATCATTGGGATGTCCCCTAAAAATACCATCCACATTACTTAAGATCAACAATTGCTCGGCACTTAGCATAGCTGCCACCAGCCCTGCCAGCTCATCATTATCGGTAAACATCAGTTCGGATACGGAGACTGTGTCATTTTCATTGATGATTGGGACAATACCATTTTTTAGGAGTCCAGCTAAGCAGCCTTTGATATTCAGGAAATGCTTTCGGTCTCTGAAATCACTCTTGGTGACCATAATCTGGGCCATTTTGATACCTTGCTGCCAAAACATCTGCTTATAATGGTTGATAAGCTCCACCTGACCCACCGCAGCAAGAATTTGTTTCTGCACCACCGGGTCGGTTTTTTCATCCAATATCGTGGATTTCCTACCAAATGCCACTGCTCCAGAACTGATCAGCACCACTTGTTTGCCACTATTTTTGGCCATCGCCATTTGATTGGTAAGCGACTTCATCCTATCCACATCCGGACTTCCATCGGGCTGGGTCAGGACATTCGATCCAATTTTTATTACTAAGATTTGATCTTTATTATCTTTCATAAATGCAATTCCTAAAAGAATTCAAAAATAAGAAGTATTGTGTCATTTTGTGTATAGGAGCTTCCATAAAATATTTTTTGGGCAAGGGAATTAATCTCAAAAGCTATTCCTCCGGAGAGCTGACGAAGCGATTAAAGTACCTCCTTCCTAAAAGCGCTAGTCTGATTCCCTACAGCCACTATAAAGGAGGCTAATTTCTATTGGACGAACAAATAAGGTCTTCAGAAGGGAATAAACTGGCAAGAAAAAAGTGGTTTTAGCAGCTTTATCATTGCATATCTGTAAAAATGGTGGTATTATTCCATCTTGACATCAGTAAAGACATCAGGATAGCACTGCTATTATAGTTTAAAAGGAATATGGGAGAATTGATTATCGATTTTAGTAATTGGATATGGGGCTGGCCGCTGCTGGTATTGTTATTAGGAGGGGGAACGGGCTTGTTTTTTTATTCCGGACTAATTCCTTTTCGAGGTTTTATTCATGCCATGAAGGTGGTGGGAGGAAAGTACGACGATCCAAATGCCAGTGGGGATATCACCTCATTTCAGGCGCTGACCTCTGCCATTGCCGCCACGGTGGGCTTGGGTAATATTAGCGGTGTGGCCTTGGCGATAGGTATGGGAGGCCCTGGCGCTATCTTTTGGATGTGGGTTTCTGCATTTGTAGGTATGGCCACTAAGTTTTTCACCTGTAGCCTGGCCATTATGTACCGGGGCAAGGACAGTTCTGGCCATATTCAAGGTGGTCCCATGTATGTGATTGAGGAGGGAATGGGCGTTAAATTTCGTTTTTTGTCCATTATTTTCTGTTCAGCAGGCATCATGGGGCTGCTAGCGATATTTCAAGCCAACCAGTTGACGGACGTTGTGCGGATCGTCCTATTGAAACCAATAGGCTTAGACTATGGTGCGCCGACCCGCTGGGCACTTGGGATCACCATGATGCTTATGGTGGCAGTGGTGATTTTGGGAGGAATCAAGAGAATAGCATTGGTAGCGTCCAGGCTGGTGCCATTTATGGTTTCCTTATACTTTATTAGTGTGCTTATTATTTTATTCAAAAACAGCACTGAGATTTTACCTTCTCTTAGTTTTATCATTGAAGATGCCTTCACTGGCCAGGCGGCCATGGGTGGGGCTGTTGGCAGTGTGATTATTATGGGTGCTAGGCGGGCTGCATTTAGTAATGAGGCCGGTATAGGTACCGCTCCCATGGTGCATGGAGCCTCCAAAAATGAGGAGCCGATCCGCGAAGGGCTGATCGCAATGCTGGGGCCCTTTGTCGATACGATCATCGTCTGTACCCTGACCGCGCTGACCATCATGGTGACCGGGGTGTGGCAATCAGGCGAGAAAGACGGGGTGCTGATGACCTTGTCGGCCTTCGAAATTGGCATTCCAGGTTTAGGGAAGTACTTCCTGATGGCCGCGGTGATGGTTTTTGCCCTTTCCACCATGTTTACCTATAGTTATTATGGTCACAAATGCTTCAATTACCTTTTTGGGGCGGATAAGGCGGATTATTATAATTATTTCTACCTGATCACCATCGTGGCTGGAGCCGTGGCTTCCCTTACCGTGGTGATGAGTTTTGTGGATGGAATGTATGCGATTATGGCCTTTCCTACCATGATTTCAGCTATCTACCTGGCTCCAAAAGTCAAGGCCGCCACCAAGGATTACTTCGAAAGAATGAAAAATATGGAATGATGAAATGGCTGCTGGCACCAAATGCTTTTAAGGGAACATTGTCTGCCACTCAAGTAGCTGACCTGATAGCAGGATGCCTTCCCTCAGGTATCCAAGCCACCAAAATGCCCGTGGCAGATGGGGGCGATGGCACTTCCAGCTTATTAGCAAAAGTGATGAATCTGCAGGAACTCCCTGCTCATGGCCTTAATGCCATAGGGAAGGTGAGCAAGGGAATGATCTATCTAAACCACCAGGAGGACACTGCCTATATCGATATCAGTGACCTGAGTGGTGTCGCGGGCTTACCGGATTTTCAGGTAAACGCCTCCTGGACCAGCTCTTATGGCACTGGATTGCAGATCCAGAAAGCGATTAGTAGGGGGGTGAGTAAGGTGGTTCTTGGCCTCGGAGGCAGTGCCACGGTGGATTTGGGGACGGGAATTTTGCGCGCTTTAGGGTATTTATTTTTGGATAAGAAGGGCAGGGAAATCCCTGTTTACAGCCCTGGTTTTTTGCAGAAAGTAGCTTTCATCCAGCGACCCATCAAGAAGTATAAGCTGCAGTTTACCTGCTTATGTGATGTCAATTCCATTTTTTTTGGCTCCAAAGGAGCAATTCCTGTTTTTGGCCCGCAGAAGGGATTGCATGGCGAAGCATTACGAGATCATGAGATAGCAGCAGAGCGGGTATTTAACTTATTGAAACAAAAAAGTCCTACCTTATATGATAGGCAGGGTTTTGGGGCTGCAGGAGGTATTGCCTTAGGCTTGAGTGCATTTTTTCCTACCACAATTGAGATGGGTTCAGATTATTTCTTTAAACAGACACAGATGGAAACCCTTATTCAGCAGGCGGACCTGGTGTTGACGGGTGAGGGAAGATTTGACCGGCAGTCGGCGGCAGGAAAGGCCAGTCACCAGCTTTTGCTATTGGCCAAAAAATATGGAAAGAAATCAATTTTGATCAGTGGAGGATCAAAGGAAGAGGGGATTCAGGCGGGTTTTGATCAAGTGATTTCCTTGCCTGACCTGGAGTCTGATCAACTGGATAGGGAGGATGAAGCGGCGTATAACTTAAAAATGGCACTTCGTGAGTTTTTTGATCTTGGCACATAATAATAAAAAAACTCCCCAGCCTAGGCCAGGGAGCTTGAATATCAACCTTTTACTTCTTCTCGACCATCTGCATGGAGAGCAAAACGCCCTTTTTCTTTGGCATGGGTGGACTCATAAGTTTCCCAAGGCCAACCGCCAAACTGAGTTTTCTGAAACTCCTGCATCGCTTCATTGATTTCCTGCTTGGTATTCATTACAAACGGCCCGTGCTGCACCACTGGCTCAGCGATAGGCTTACCTTGTAAGAATAATAGTTCTGCAGGCTGATCTCCATTCTGAAATTGGATTTCCTTCTCAGACCATAAGTCCAGTGAATGCCCCTCAGGTATTTCAAATCCCTCAGTGGTAAGTTGAGATCCATTATAGAAATACAAGGTTCTATTGATCCCTTCACCGGTCGCAGGAAGAGTCCAGGTGGCATTGGCTTCCATCTTGATGGTCCATATAGCCACCTCATTAGTAGGGTCTGCCGCCCAGGAGTCAGGATTAGGAGCAGGTGCTTTCGCATCCGCATACTGTCCAGCGATGACTTTTATCGCTGTTTTATTACCCTTCTCATCTGAATAGCTATAAATAGGAATGTCCTCTGACCATAGCATTTTGAAGTGTGCCGGCACATTCTTATTGGCTTTTGGAAGGTTTAGCCAAAGCTGGAAGAGCAATAATGGATTTCGCTCCTGTTGGTTTAACAAAGGAAACATCTCACTATGCATCACTCCCTTGCCCGCAGTCATCCACTGCGCATCACCTTTGCCAAATCGACCTGCCGCTCCCAAAGAATCAGCGTGATCCGCAAACCCTTCTTCTACCAAGGTGACCGTTTCGAAGCCCTTATGAGGGTGAGCTGGAAATCCCGGGACCTTAGACCCATGATACATCCTCCAGCCGTCTTTTAAGGTGAAGTCTTGCCCAATAGCTCGACCTGCCAATGAGGCATTGGGCCCCAGTTCTGCCGTTCCCGCAGGGAAATCGTCCTTATGATATGCGCAAAATAGAAAGGGATCCTGAGTTTGCCACTGAAATCCCAACTGTCTGATTTTTTTTACTGCTGTGTCTTTCATCTTGTCCTCCTAAGACTTTTATGTGTCCGCTTCATCACAAACCCCAAACCGCTTGGCCTTTGTAATGCTTTGGTTAAATGTATGTGAATTTAATGTATATACATACAATATTATAAAAAGGTTTCATTTCGAACCAAAAAAAGTTTAGCCCTACCTATTATTATGATGATCTAAAAGGGATATGCCCATGATCTAATCCTTCTTTGTTTTCCTAGATATCGGATAAGGACATTCACTCTTTTTGGGAGTATTATCGGGTGTATTAGCTCGATATGGAGGTATTAATTACCTTCGTGATCGATCCTCAACTTTGGCCTGTAAGGCCCATCAAAAAAATAGCTTCCTATGGCAAACCTTATTTACGGAGTAAGCAAGGTGAGCTTAAGCCAAGTTACCAGGCCTGAACCCACCTTAATAGAGAGAGATTTTTGATTTAAGAGACTAAATGGCCTCGGTAAACCAATATTAATGAGATATTTTTGACTTTACTGAATTTTGGCTTCATCGTATCGATTGTCGATTTCTTTCAGTCGTCTGTCAATTTCCTGGCGGCTAAGCCATTCTCCTTTGACCATAACTCCTTCAGGCTGCTCCATATTTTTAATATTGTCCAGCGGGTTTTGGTTCAATAAAATAAGGTCAGCGCTGGCTCCAACTTTTATTTCTCCAAATTCATTTTCAGCATCAAAGAATTTAGCTGGGTTTAAGGTGCCGGTTTGAAGGATTTCCAAGGGGCTCAGGCCTGCGGCGGCCATGGCCTGCATCTCATGTTGGATGGAGAATCCCGGTACGTTGAAAACCTGAGGAGCATCTGAGCCCAGCAGCAGGCCGTAGCCATTCTTTTGTAGCTGAAGAAGGATCTTTTTGCGCAGTTCTATAAATTGCTCCCACTGGCTGGGCTTATAGGTTTCATTGCCCACCAAATTCCGCTTATTAGTAACCCAATTTTCTATGAGCTCCGGTGCTATGTATTTCATCTCAGGCTCTCTGGCGAGAGATTCTGCTGAGGATGGGGAAAACCAACGGGTAAAGAGACTTTGGGTGGGGACCACCCAGACCTCATTTTCCTTACTCAAAGCGACCAGATCTGGGAGTAGGCTGGTGTCCGCTTTCATGGTGAAGTTATATCCAAAGAAGCCATTCTGGCTGGAGTTTACCTCCTCCTTTTCGGGAACTAAGCCTTCCAGAAAGCCATCCATATGGTCAATGCTAGCATATTTACTGTGTAAGGCATGACGTATACCCACCAGTGTGGACACATGTCCGGCAAAGGGGATATTGACCTCATTGGCCGTGGTGACGATCTGGTCAAATACATGCAGTCTAAGTCCTGGATGAAGCTTGAGGAAGTCATAGCCTTCTTTTTGGTAAGCCTTGACCTGCTCGATCGCTTCCTCAGGGGTGGTCACCGTATTTCCATTGAGAGAGGGGCTGGAGGTGTAAATTCTAGGTCCGAGCATCTCGCCCTGCTTCACTTTTTCCCGCAGCTCCAGGTGGAGAGGGTGTCCCAGCATACCTCGTACTGTGGTGATGCCATTGGATAGGTACAAAAATAAGATTTCCTCCATCTGAGGGTCATTCCATATTACTGAAGGAAGGTGAGCATGCATCTCCGCTATCCCTGGCAGCAAGAATTTACCTTCGCCATTGATTATTTCTGCTTCCTGGATCACCTCGCTCTCATCCTCAGACTCCCTCAATATCTGCTGTATTCGCCCTGAGTCTATCACCACATGCCCACGGCTAATGCTGCCATCCCGCACATCAATGATGTTTACATGAGTGATGACCTTGGTGGTGATTGGGATCGTGCTGGTTTTTTGGCTGGACTGATTACATGAACTAGCGAAAAACGGCATCACTATTATTAGCAAAAGGGAGGCAAAAGTTTTCATAGGCTATCTTTAGGGAAAAGTTAAATATACTAGTTATGAATTGTTTTTTTAGTGCAAATAGCTTGATTCTTAGATAGAACGGATAGTCGTTTATTTTCGAACAAAATATTTGACTAAGGGTCAATCCTTGGCCGTAATTCCATCATTATGATCATACCTCTACTGAATTGATTAATAGAATTTTGCCAATATGAGTAGAACTTTCCATCAGATGGTGAGCCTCTGCGGCCTGGGATAGTGGAAATGATTGGTGGATGATGGGTCTAATTTTCTCTGGAAAGTGTGGCCATATTTCTGATTGCAGGCTGCGAGCAATTTTCGCTTTATAGGCGATGGACTGGCTTCGTAAGGTGGATCCGGTGATGGTAAGTCTTTTGGCCATGATCTTCCATAGGTCTACCTCTGCATTTTTGCCCTTCATGGCATTGATATTTACCAGACGACCAAAATCCCTAAGAATCCGGACATTTTTGGCGGTATAGTCGCCACCGACCATATCCAGAATAATATCGACCCCTTTTTTATCTGTAAATTCCTTGATGGTATTCTCAAAGTCGTATTGATTATAGTTGATCGCCAGTTTGGCACCCAAAGCGGTGCAGAAATCGCATTTCTCATCGGTGCCAGCGGTGATGATTACCTTACCACCTAGGGCATTGATCATCTGAATGGCGGCCACGCCTATGCCGCTGGTGCCTCCATGAACCAATACGGTCTCTCCTTTTCCGAACTGGCCGATATCGAAGACATTATTCCATACGGTAAAGAAGGTTTCGGGAAGGGAGGCGGCTTCTATGAGGGACACTCCTTCGGGGATAATGAGGCATTGGGAGCTTGGGGCGCATACGTATTCGGCATATCCGCCGCCAGAAATAAGCGCGCAGACCTCGTCTCCTAGTTCAAACTGCCTCACCTCAGCTCCCAAGGCGCTGATGGTCCCTGAGACTTCCAGACCCGGAATATCGGCGGGAGCATCCGCCGGGGCAGGGTATAGACCTTGTCGCTGCGCAATATCGGGTCTATTGACGCCTGCAGCGGCGACTTTTATAAGTACCTCCCCTGCTTTAGGTTTGGGGATGGGGCGGTCGTGAACTTCTAGTACATCGGGATTCCCGGCTTCTGTGATAATTACAGCTTTCATAGTGGACAGGTTAAAAATTGATCCTGGTAAATATACAAGAGCCATGCCTAAGAAGATAAAAGTCGGTACTAATTCTGATTGGTGATCCTTAAAATTATCAGGGGAGGAGAGTCGGTTTGGTAGGATCTGCTATGTAGGTAATAAATCTAATTTTCTGCCTAAATTCCCTTAATACCTACCTTTTGGAGGTGAAAATCACCAAAATCGTCTGCAAACGATTGCAAAAAGTTAAAAAATTCCAGAAACTGCTGATTTTCAAGGAAACAGGTTAAAAATTTATGATCTATTATTTATAGTGGTAATTCATTATAATTATTTAGAATAAACTTGGTAATTATTGCTATTTCCTAAAATATAAAATTGTGATAGGGCTCACGGATGGGGTAGATGTTGGTTGTTTCATTAATTAATAATAATATATTTGCTCAGATAGCACTTGTTTAAAAAAACCACTTACACATTACTATGGAGAACTTAATTTACGCTGTTCCGGCACTAGGTATTTTGGGCTTAATTGTCATGGCCATCAAATCATCCTGGGTAATCAAACAGCCAGCAGGCACCGAATCTATGCAGGAGTTGGCAGGGCATATAGCCCGAGGGGCGATGGCCTTTTTGAAGGCAGAGTGGAAGGTTCTATTTTATTTTGTGGTGATTGCAGGCCTCTTGCTTGCATGGTCCGGGACTTTAGTTGAGAATTCTAGTCCAGTGATTGCGGGTTCCTTTGTATTGGGAGCATTTTTATCGGCATTTGCGGGGTATATAGGCATGAATATAGCCACAAAGGCCAATGTCCGCACCACAGAAGCCGCCAAAACCAGTTTATCGAAAGCCTTAAAGGTGAGTTTTACCGGAGGCACGGTGATGGGATTAGGGGTTGCTGGATTGGCGGTCTTAGGAATGGGCACCTTATTCATTGTTTTTTATCACGCCTTTGTATTGTCCACTGGCGGGGAGGTCAATGGCGTGGATATGGAAAGAGCCCTGGAGATTTTAGCAGGATTTTCCTTAGGTGCGGAGTCCATCGCATTATTTGCCCGTGTGGGCGGAGGTATATACACCAAAGCGGCGGATGTAGGTGCTGATTTGGTGGGAAAGGTAGAAGCGGGAATTCCCGAAGATGACGTCAGAAACCCTGCCACCATAGCCGATAATGTTGGCGACAATGTAGGAGATGTGGCCGGTATGGGTGCTGATTTATTCGGCTCGTATGTTGCCACGATTTTGGCTTCCATGGTATTAGGAAGGGAAATCATCTCCAATGACTCCATGGGAGGAATAGCGCCGGTGGTGCTGCCCATGGTTATCGCCGGTCTTGGAATCGTCTTCTCCATCATCGGTACTTTATTTGTGAAAATCTCCAATGAAAATGACAGCGTCCAGGCAGCCTTAAATAAGGGCAATTGGATATCAATGCTGCTGACATTGATATCTTCCTATTTTGTAATAGATATAATGTTGCCGGAAGGCAGCTTAGTAATGATGCGTGACAACTCTCCGGAATTTACCAAAATGGGAGTTTTTGGGGCAGTGGTGATCGGCCTGGTAGTCGGCGGGCTGATGAGTATCATCACGGAATATTATACGGCTATGGGTCGCAGACCTGTCAATAGCATTATTAGGCAGTCGTCCACGGGGCATGCCACCAATATCATTGGGGGATTGGCCGTGGGGATGGAGTCCACTGTATTGCCGATCTTGGTATTGGCAGCGGGGATCTATACTTCCTTTCTCAGTGCAGGATTATATGGTGTGGCCATAGCTGCCGCCGGGATGATGGCGACCACCGCCATGCAGCTAGCGATTGATGCTTTTGGTCCGATAGCGGATAATGCCGGAGGTATTGCCGAGATGGCTGGATGTGAGAAGGAGGTAAGGGAAAGAACAGACATCCTTGATGCAGTCGGGAATACCACGGCCGCCACAGGAAAGGGCTTTGCCATCGCCTCTGCCGCACTTACCGCTCTCGCCTTATTTGCTGCTTATGTAGGGATTGCGGGCATTCATTCCATTGATATCTATAAAGCCGACGTGCTGGCGGGACTCTTCGTAGGGGCCATGATTCCATTTATCTTTTCGTCACTCGCCATCGCTGCGGTGGGCCGGGCCGCTATGGATATGGTCAATGAAGTAAGAAGACAGTTTAAGGAAATCCCCGGAATCATGGAGTATAAGGCCAAGCCTGAATATGACAAATGCGTGGAAATCTCCACCAAGGCCTCCATCAGAGAGATGATAGCCCCTGGAGCCATCGCCTTGATCGTACCGATTGTGGTGGGTTTTGCTTTTGGGCCAGAGGTGCTGGGTGGAGTATTGGCAGGGGTGACCGTGTCGGGCGTACTGATGGGGATCTTCCAAAACAATGCCGGAGGCGCTTGGGATAATGCTAAGAAGTCCTTCGAAAAAGGAGTGGAGATTAATGGAAAAATGGAGTATAAGGGCTCAGAACCGCATAAAGCGTCTGTCACAGGAGATACTGTAGGGGATCCATTTAAGGATACTTCCGGACCATCAATGAATATATTGATTAAGCTTACCTCCATTGTGGCACTGATTATCGCTCCACATATCGCGGAGGGGCCGGCGCATTCGGCAGCAGAAAAGGAGGCTATTCAAGTTCCTGATCAGGCATTGACGGCAAATGACGATATAGAGGTGCTGGAGATCAAGGCAGAGGAGATCGTGGAGGTACAGATCCAGCAATAAAGAGTTTATAGACTGACTTTTTTTTTATAATTATAGCCCTGGGGAAACTTTAGGGCTATTTTTATGAGCTTTTTTTTATTGGCAGCCCACTCGGTACTGACTGATGCTGTACGGAGAATGCTTAGGGAAGTTAGGCTTAGAGCTGTGAGTCGGCCTTCAGTCAGTCTGATTAGAAGCATGCATTCAGCTGAAGGGATTTGTCAGAGGAGGCATAAAGTGCGTTTAGTAAGCAATGAAATGGTGGGAGAAAGGGAAGTTTATTGGTCTAGTTTGATTTTGTGTTTTTTGCATACTAAGTAAAATATGCCTAAAAATCTCACTTATAAATTGATAGATGACATTGGTTTTAATTTTATAGGTTGTCATTTGAAGTCTTTTTTGAGGTGAATAAGGTATTTTCTGTAAAAATGCCTAAAATTGCAATTATGAAAATTCGAAGGTAGTAATATTATCAAATTTTTATTTTAGGGTTTGTTTCTTAATAAAAAATTCACAAAATTTAAATAGTATGTTTTGAATATTTTTGTTATGAACCGAATAATAGAATTTAAGTTTGGAATTTTTACTTATTCAAAATGAAATATTGATTTAATAAATATTAATCCTAAAACAAGCTAAGATGAAGCAAAGCTTTACAAGAATGATTTTACTATTAGCTGTGTTTTTTGCGCTAGGCGAAGTGATGGCGCAGGGAAGCAGGGTAAGTGGTAAAGTCAGTACACAGTCAGAGGGCAGTCCATTGCCAGGGGTGAGTGTATTGGTTCAGGGAACCAGCAACGGCACCGTCACAGATTTGGATGGTAACTATTCACTGGACACCGGTGAGGGGAAAGTGTTAGTATTCAGTTATCTTGGGTACGTTACAGAGACCATAGAGATCAGCAATCGCAGTCAGATCAATATCACGATGGAGGAAGACATTTCCGAGATGGGTGAATTTGTGGTTACGGCCTTAGGGATTACAAGAGATGAAAAATCAATTGGTTATGCCACTCAGCAAGTAGATGGAGAAAACCTTACCTATGCAAAGGAGCAGAATGTATTGGGCTCATTGGCGGGTAAAGTTGCTGGAGTTCAAGTAGAAGGAGCATCAGGAGCCAGTATGGGTGGAACTCAGAAAATAAAAATCAGAGGTGTGAATTCAATTTCTGGAGCTAGCCAACCTTTGATAGTAATTGATGGTACTCCCATTTCAAATTCTAATTTTTCAGGTGATGATGGTACAGATTATGGAAATTTAGGCCAGGATGTAAATGCAGAGGATATTGAGACCATAAATGTACTTAAAGGTCCCGCAGCATCTGCACTATATGGGATACGAGGTCAATATGGAGTAGTAATGATCACTACTAAGAAAGGGAAAAAAGGCTCTGATGTTCAAGTACAATTGAATTCATCTGTGTCTGTAGAAAGTGTTTTTAACCTAATGCCTTATCAAAATCAATATGGCGGAGGCTCTAGTCAAACATGGCGTACGCTTCCTAACGGGGACAAATATGTTGATATGCAGGTAGATGAGAGTTGGGGTCCTAAAATGGACGGAACACTAGTACGCCATGTGCAAAGTTTTTATCCTCAAGATCCAGAATACGGGCAGCTTGCACCATTTGTGGCTCATCCTGATAATATAAAGGATTATTATGAAACTGGATCTACGGTAAATAATGGCGTTACTATTACTGGTGGTGGCGGCAATTCTAATTATAGAATTAGTTTAAATGACACCCGAATTCAAGGAGTTGAGCCAAACACCATGTTGAAGCGTAATAATGTTGGAGTAAGTTTAGGAGTAGATATGACTTCTAAATTACGAATATCGAGTAATATTAATTATGCGATGAATAGTGGAAGAAGACCTGGGCAAGGGTCGGAAGATGGATCCAGGTATTTAGGGCAATGGTTTCAGAGAAGTTTGGACATGGAGAGGCTCAAAAATTATAAATATGATGATGGGAGTTTTTTCCACTGGAATTTAAGAAGGCCAAGTTCTTCCACTGGGGAGTTAGCGAGTTTTTCACCATTATATTGGGCAAATCCTTACTTTATTGCCAATGAAAATTATAGTGAAGATAATCGTGATAGACTTTTTGGAGATGTAGGGCTTACTTATCAAGTATTACCTGGGTTAAAAGTGAGTGGATTTGTAAGGACTGATACCTATACTCAGAATATCGATTCAAGAGCTGCGTTTGGAGGCAGAGGTGTTCCTGGCTATTCTATTGGAAAATATCAAAATAGAGAAATGAATTACGAGCTACTCGCTCAATATTCTAAAACGTGGGAAGCATTTTCCCTTAATGCGAATTTGGGTTCAAATTTCTATGATAGAAACTATACCTATTTATCCATGGCTACGGTAGGAGGATTATCTTCTCCCGGGTTTTACAATATTAATGGTTCCATAGATAGACCTTCTACCACTAATTATGAGTTGAATAAGCAAATTAAAAGTGCTTATGGAATGGTCTCATTAGGGTATAAAGGAACCTATTTCCTTGATGCATCATTGAGAAACGATAACTCCTCCACACTTCCAGAGGCTAATAATTCCTACTGGTACCCTTCTATTTCTGGTAGTTTTGTTTTCAGTGAATTGACAGACTGGAAAGTCCTTTCTTTAGGTAAGTTAAGAATGAGTTATGCGCAGGCTGGATCCGATCTATCTCCATATGGCACCACCTCATTTTATAATGTAGGAACTGTATATACGGGAGAAAACGGTCCCGTAAATACCTTAGCTGTCCCAGATAATTTGAACAATCCTAACTTAGAGCCATCTTTTGCTCATTCCTACGAGGCAGGTTTTGATCTGAATTTTTTTGAAGGCAGATTAGGTGTAGCATTTACTTACTATCAACAGATCAATAAAAATCAAATTTTGAATCTTGACCTGTCGGGAGCAAGTGGATATGGTTCAGCAACGATTAATGCTGGTGAAATTCGTAATAAGGGCTATGAAATGGCCATTAATGGAACAGCTATTAAAAACTCTAAGTTAACTTGGGATATCGCATTTAATATTAGCAGAAACCGTAATGAAGTAGTAGAGCTTTATCCAGGGATAGATGTATATCAATATGGAAGTACTACTTATTCTTCCACTACAAGTTATCTAAACTCCTATGAAGGTAAGCCATTTGGAAGCTTGGTAGGCCAAGCCTATCAGCGAGATGAGGCGACAGGTAAAATTTTATTGGGAGGAAATAATATCCCTTTATATACAGATGCAACCTACGATTTCGGTACAGTGTTGCCTGATTTTAATGGTGGATTACAGAATGTGGTTAGAGTGGGTAAGTTTGAAATTTCAGCTATGATTGATTTCCAAGTAGGAGGTCAATTTTTTAGCCGGTCAAAAATGCTAGCGGTAAGAACAGGTTTAGATCCGCTCACGGTGGAGACTAATGATAAAGGCTTCAACGTAAGAGATGATGTCGCTTCTGGTGGTGGAGTAAGAGTGGAAGGAATTTCAAGTGAAACAGGAGAGGAAGTAATTGCTTATGTAAATCCACAAACCTATTATGGGACTGTAGGCAGGAGAATCTATGAAGATTGGTTATATGATGCATCCTATGTAAGGTTTAAGGAATTCCGAATAGGTTATAATTTTACTAAAGATGTGCTAGGAAACTTTCCTGTAGAGAATATAAATGTGGCGATAATGGGTAAGAATTTAGGAATGATCTTCCAAAATGCACCCAAAGGCATTAATCCTGCAGAAATTTCTGTGGGAAGCCAATCAATAGGTTGGTATGAGTCTGGCCAATTACCATCGGTAAGGTCTTTAGGGTTTAATCTAAACGTCACCTTTTAAAGAGTAAAATCCATGAAGAAATCAATCATAATATTTTCGATAGCTATTTTATCCAGTGCTTGTAATAACTTTGATGAGGACATCAATATTAATCCAAATGCTCCTAGTCAAGCTTCTGGCACTCAACTAATAGCCAATGCAATGACTTCATTGCCAGGCTTAAGTTCTACCACCTCTGGAGAATTTATGTCCCAATATCTTTCTGAAACTCAATATGTAAACGCCTCCCTTTATCCCCAAAGTAGCACCAGCTTCTATTGGTTATATCAAGGGCCATTAATGAATTTAGAGGCCGTTTTGGAATCAGACGATCTAAGTGGAAATGAAGGCCCTGTGGCCAATCAACTTGCCGTGGCTAAGATCCTTAAGTCATATTATATGTGGCACACCACGGATAGATGGGGAGATGTTCCTTATACCGAAGCGCTTCAAGGGGCCGATAATTTTACACCCGCATATGATACGCAAGAATCCATATATACTAATTTATTCGCAGTCCTAAAAGAAGCAAAAGATCAGGTGGTTCCTGGTACTATCAGTAATGATATTATTTATAATGGAGATATGGATAAATGGGTAAAGCTAGGTAATACCATTAGAATGCTGATGGCTTTAAGATTATCCGAAGTTAATCCAACACTTGGTCAGCAGGAGTTTACAGCTGCCATGCAAGATGGAGTGCTTGCTTCTAATGACGATAATTTAGTTTTTAAACATTTGCAGGATGGAAATTTCCAAAACTATTGGTACGGTCAGATAGACCTCCAAGGAAGAGAATGGTGGGCTCTTAGTACGACCTTAGTGAATAAGATGAAGCCTTATGCTGATCCTAGATTGCCTATATATGGCAATCCAAACCGGACTGATGGCGAATATACAGGGCTTGTCTTTGGAGATACTGAAGACTATGATACCGAAAAGTATTCATTATTAGGCTCTGCTATTCATGAACAAGATTCACCCGTTTATTTAGTTACTTATGCTCAAACTCTTTTCGCTATGGCTGAAGCTGCCAAAATAGGATGGGTTACTGGGGGTGATGCTGAGGCTGAAAATTATTATAATTTGGCAATAGAAAATTCGATGAACCAGTGGGGAGCCGATATTTCGACACTTGCTTCATTTATGGCTCAACCTGATATAGCCTATAATCCTAACACTGCAGTTGAACAAATTGCCACTCAAAGATGGATTCACTTGTTTATGCATGGATATGAAGGTTGGGCAGAATACAGAAGAACTGGTTTTCCTGACAATATGGTATCTCCAGGTGGAGCAGATGTTCCAAACCGACAAATATATATTGAAGCAGAACAATTCAATAATACCGTAAATTATAATGAGGCAGTTCAACGCCAATTTGGAGGAACAGAAAGCCTTTACGGAAAAGTTTGGTGGGACGTCAACTAATAAAATCACATCTACTTATGAAATCTCCTGCAAGCAATGCAGGAGATTTTTTTTAGTTAAAATAAGACTATGAAAAAGCTTTTACTGGCAGCATTGGTGGCTTTGTCGGCTTGCACCGCTCAGAAGGTCAAAAAATCGATGAAGCATTCCACCGTTTTTGAACAGGGTTTTACAGGATTTATGCTCCTGGATCCCCAAAAAGATAAGGTGGTCTATGCCCTGAACGAAGACAAGTATTTTACCCCTGCCTCTAATACCAAACTATTTACCTTCTATGCAGCTTATAAGGTGCTCGGAGAGCAGGTAAATGCCGTCAACTACCTTGAAAATGAGGATTCATTGATCTTCTGGGGAACAGGAGACCCCTCATTATTGCACCCGGACTTTAGCGATAATAGTCTGATGGAGCTCTTGAAGGACTCTGATAAACAACTGTACCTAGCAGATAATTTTGATCAACTATCTGCCTATGCCTCTGGATGGTCTTGGAATTGGTATAATTACTATTATGGACCCGATCGATCCGCATTGCCGATTTATGGGAATATAGTCCGCTTCCAAAAAGAAAAAAATGCCTCTGGGATGACCTTTTCACCCACTTATTTTAAAGATAATATTCATATTGACCCTAGCCTGACCACCAGTGGATATAGAATCCTCCGCGATCAAAAGAAGAATGATTTTCGGATAAATATGGCCTCCAAAGGTCTCGAATTTGCTACCGACAAGCCTTTTATGACCTCCAGTGCTTTGGCGATGAATATGCTGCAGGATACACTGGACCAAGAGCTTCGCCTGATAAGTATGGATCATGTCAAAGGTAGAAGTCACCAAAAACTCAAGGGGATAGCAGCAGATTCACTTTATAAACAAATGCTCAAGATAAGTGATAACTTCCTAGCTGAGCAGCTGATGGTTTTGGTAGCAGATGAGTTGTTTGATTCCCTAAATGTGGACGAGGCCATCGATCAGGTAAAGCAGAAATACCTTGGGGATCTGCCAGACGAAGCGCAATGGGTGGATGGATCCGGCCTTTCCAGTCAAAATAAATTTACCCCTAGAAGTATTATTAAGCTCCTAGATAAAATCAGGAAGGAAGTGCCTGAGGAAAAAATATTTGCCTATTTCCCTTCAGGGGGCCAGTCAGGCACTATAAAAAACTGGTATCCTTCTGATGATGAAAATCCTTATATCTATGCCAAAACAGGCACGCTCAGCGGTGTACATTGCCTTAGCGGCTATTTGCTAACCCAGCGTGGCAAAATCCTTTATTTCAGTTTTATGCATAATAACTATGTGATAAGCTCTGACGAGCTAAAGAAAGAAATGCAGAAAATACTATATATGGTCCATACAAATTATAAATAAGACGTTTCAGTACTTTTTGCCATTTCACCATTATACAGATTCAAATATCGAAGGTGTATAATGGGGATTTTTGCTTAGCTATCTCCGTTATACACTTTTAGGCCTTGACCTAGAAGCATACTTTTACGATCTCAGCCTCCATTTTACCTCCCTCATTTTTCCTCATAGTGCCAAAGGGCTTAAGATGATTGAATGTATTTACGTTAAAAAAAGGACGAAAAAAAGCCCTCGAAAGAGGGCTTATAGTTATAGAAACTAGCATAGAGAATAAATATAGTGGTTCATATTTAGAATAAACAGACATTCATCTTTAAGTTTAAAATGAATTGTAATAATATTGTATATTCTTAGGACATTTATATTTGTAAGTTTTTATGCTTTTATCAGTAGCTGGTTTTATTTACCTATATTGCTAAACTTAATTAAGGTTTCTATTTAATGGTATCCTATAAATTACTGTTTGTCAGTACTTATTGGTTTTAATTCATAGGTTCTTTCCGGCTTGTATTTCATAGTCCAAATGAAGGGGAATAACAAAAATACACCTCCGATAATGGCGCCCACATCGGCTTTTTCATTTCGTGAGAAGTAGCCATAAAATACTTCATAGCCTTCCATTTCGATTCTTACATCGGTGGTGCTACCGACAATTTTAGTGTCTCTGTGCTTATAGGGGGTGATTCCTGCATATTCACCGTTCAAATACAGTTTGCCTCCTGCCGGAATTGTCCTGATCATTGTACTACTTGCGCAGCTACAGATTAGGAGTAACATTGATAGAAATAAGGCCATGCTATTAATTGACTTTTTCATAATTGTTTGTTTTTTAGTAGAGTTTCGAAGCTTGAAAAATAATTAATATTTTTCTATCTAAAAAATATTATTGATAAATAAATTGATTTTTTAAATTTTGTCTAAATTACAAAATTAGATAGGAGGGTGGTTTATAATAAGTGTTAAATGTTTGTTTAAAATTAGTTATTATTTTAATGCTATTTGAACCCTTGTTTTTGTATCTCCGTCCAAAAAGTTAATAATACTAGTTTCCCGAGGTGGTTTGGTGGCTATTTCCACAGGTTTAGGCTTTACCAAGAATAAAATTATAATAGGCAGTGGTTTTCTTTATAATCTTAGCAGGTCTGAAGATTGGAGGGTTTAAATAAGGGTTTTTTCTAGCCACAATCACTTAGATATCCCGCGAGCTTTTACCTACTTTGCTTTCCTACCAAATCGTGGGATGCTTATATCTATAATTTGTGCTGGTGGTTGACGAGGGGGGTAGGCTGCTGTTTATCCATTTCTTTTGCATCGTCCTGAGTAGAAGAAATGGGGGCTAATTGGTTAACTCTGACTGATAAAATGGAGAAGGTAATGGGCGGTGATTATTGGTGTCAGGGATTATTCACTAGCTCTTTTCGCAACCAAGCCATGAGCTTTTCACTGGAGAGGTACTGGAATTTGCGGTCGATAACGGTGAACTGTTCATCGAGCAGAAGAAAAACCGGAGGGACAAATTCACCTTGCCGGCTGCCCAGCAGCAAGGCCAATTCGTGAAACCCCTCGCGTTTGGCAGTGGCTTGGCGATTCTTCCACCATCGCCCGTCAAAGTAAATGTTATCTCGGGATTCAGCATCCATCCTTACAGCATATACCTCATTATTAATCCATTGGACCACTTCCGGTTTCGTAAAAACCTCCTTGTCCATCTTTTTGCAGTAGCTGCACCAGTCGGTATAGAAATCGATAAAGATGGCTTTGGGAGCAATCGCCAAAGAATCTTCCAATTGCTCAAAATCCATCCACCGAATGGATGCCTGAGCATGGGCGAAGGTGGATAAGAGGCTGCTGCTGAGAAGAAGTAAGACGAGTTTATTTTTCATGAGTCCTTGTTTGATCTATTTAAAGGGATTCCCAACTAGTGGAAATCACCAATTTTCAGTCCGAAGAAAAATGTTCTTGGCCGGCCAGGCCCATAGATATAATTGGAATCTCTTAAGGCACCACGGTCGAAGTCACTTTGATAGCTGTTGAGGAAGTTTTGGACTCCTCCCGCAAGTTCGAGATGATAGCCCTTTATCAGGTCAAAATGGTAAGAAAGCTTTAGATTGGCATCAAAGAAATCAGGGGACTGGACCAGGTCCATATAACCGGTGGTGGAGATGATATGGGGCAGGAGCATGGGGCCGGTATAGGCGCCAGTGAGGTCTATTCCCCAGTGCTCCGATAAGGCAAAAGACCCACTGATATATCCATAGCTATTGGGAGATCGTAGGAGGGTGGTGCTGCTCACTACGGGTTCACTCTCTAGCACCGGATCGGTCTCAAAAAGCACTTGTGGGCTGTTATAGGTCGACTTTTGGAAGGTTATCCCCGATTGGATATTTATCGGGGAGGAAGGGGACAGGTTGAGTTCCAGATTTAAGCCACGGACCTTTGCCCCTGTACCATTAATGACCTCCTCTACAATGGAGCCATTTTCCAGGCGCCTACCTGTGCTAACAGTCGTGAAGGGTCTATGCAGCAAGGTATAAAATCCCTCAGCGAGGAGGCTGAATTGCAGATCACCTATGGTATGGCTATAATTTAGGGAGCTGGTATAAGCATCAGAAAGCTCATTTTGGAGCTCATCAGAAAGGATCACAAAGGTAGGTTCTCCGCCTACCGAACTGATGTGTAGGTCTTCATTAAAAGCTTGTGGAGCCCGAAAACCCCGGGCATAACCGAGCCTGAATTGCAGATTTTCTCTAAGGTCGTACAGAAGGTTGATCCGTGGGCTAAGTACTGCGGTGCTGATATCGGAGTCCCTGCTGAGCTGTCCAAGCTGATAATATCCATCCACCTGCGTCAGATCATATCTTCCGCCGGCGAGGGCAGTAAGCTTATCATTGGGTCGCCATTCATATTGCCCATAAAAACCCAGGGTATTTACAGACTGGTCGATCGTCCTTAGGTAGCCGGGAATATGGTCTTCGACCTGACTGATCTGGTATTCTAATCCCATGATGAGCATGTCTTCATTGGTGAAATTCCGGGAGAATTGGCTGCCCATCACTAAGGAAAAGTCATTTGTTTTTCCATAGGCATTGGCGGCCAGCAGGCTGTCGGCCTTGGTTCTTCCGCCTCCTAAGCCCCCATAATAGCTATCTCTGGTGGTTTTCTGACCTGATATATAGGTGGAGAAATTATTTCTATGATCGCCGCTAAAGGCCTCATAAGTAATCCCGCCAATGAGGGTGTTATGCGTGAGTTGCTCCGTGATATCAGTAAGATGCGCGGGGAGATCCAGTTGGTTGCCGCCTCGCCGGTATTCTTTTATGGCCGAGAAATCAAGGCTTATTTTATTTCTCTTGCCGGGCTTCAGGAAGGTTTTCATTCCGAAGGTATTATTTTCCAACTGGGTGATTTCGGTAAAACCGTCCCCATTGGCATCATAGCTGCCTCTCTGCCGATACATACCATGGAAGGTGACGCCTGAGCTCAGGTCCTCGCTGGTCATGGAGCCGTTGAAGTTTAGGGTATTGTCTACTGTCTTTCCGTCGATTAAGGCAAAGTTGGAACCGATCTGCCAGGTATTTTCTACGGGTTCCTTGGTGATGATGTTGATGGTTCCCCCAATAGCATTGGAGCCGTATAAGGCTGAGCCTCCACCGCGCACCACTTCCACTCTTTCTACTATATTCGCGGGGATTTGGTCCAAGCCATAGACGCTGTTTAAGGCGCTGAATACGGCCCGGCTATTGATCAAAATCTGCGAATAGGCACCTTCAAGGCCATTCAGCCGCACCTGTGTAAAGCCACAGTTTTGGCAATTGGTTTCCACACGTACGCCTGGCTGGTAGTTTAGTCCCTCCGAAAGCGCCATGGATTGGGTCGCATTGAATATTTTGGAGTTGAGTACGCCTACCACCACCGGAGATTCTTTTCTGTCTAGCTCATACCTCGTGGCGCTGATGACCACTTCATTTAACCCTAACTTATCCTCTAGCAGATGCAGGTTTACTTCAGCGGTCTTTCCTGCCAATACCTGCACCCTTGCTTTCTTGGATTGATACCCCATGTATTTTACCTCTATCTCATATTCTCCAGGACTAATATCGTCCAGAACAAAACTACCATCTGCCTCAGTCATGACCCCTCTACTGCTGCGCAAAAGCTGGACGGAGGCATATACACCATCGGATTCGCTAATGGTTATTTTCCCTATTATTTTACCTACATCCTGTGAATATGCCATGGTATTAGTAATCAATACCAGTATCAATACAGTCAAAAATCTATTCATATGAGTTATAAGGTGTTCTAAATATATTTTTCGATATATACAAAAATAAATATTAAGGTAGTGTAAATAAAATATTAGGTAAGACTAAATAATATATTTTGATGATCCGATGCTGCTCATAGTCAGTGGAAAGGGACTCGTGGTCATGAAGAGGGTGATTTGTGGACAAATAGAAGCGTCAAAAAAAAATGAAAATAATGGTAAAACATCCAACTGAGACCAAAAAATGGCCGTATGATAGAATTTCAGGGATGTTTTTTTAGAATACCCCTAAAAATTTACCTGAATAGAAACCATGCTATCTATTGTCCTACTTAATCTGCGTAGGCAAAGCCCTGAAAGCACCCCTAAAAACGAGTTAAATTCAACTTAATATATTTCATTTTTACAAGTATTATGAAAAAGTTTATCATCTGTGCAGCCATGTCAGGGCTGTTTTTTGCCAATGTGGATGCACAGGAAACCGAATCAAGCAAATTCCCAAAGGAACTTAAATTCAAGTTAAACGAAGATGGCTCTCAGTACATCAAGGCGAACTTCCTAAACCAGATTTGGCTGAGATATACCGCTGCTAATCCTGGCTCGGAGGTATTCGGAACTGCCGATGAGCATCTGCTGGATGTGGGGCTTCGGCGGACACGGATTGTGCTGTATGGCCAGCTTACTGATCGGGTGTTTTTCTATACCCAGTTTGGACAAAATAACCTTTCCTATCGCTCACCGAGGAAGCAAGGCCTCTTTTTTCATGATGCCCTAGCCGAATATGCCGTGGTTAAGGAGAAAATATCCCTAGGAGCGGGCCTCACCGGATGGAATGGCGTTTCCAGATATTCCTCCCCATCTGTAGGATCCATATTGGGGCTGGATGCCCCACTGTATCAGCAGACCACCAATGATATCAATGACCAGTTTGTGCGGAAATTCAGCGTATATGCAAAGGGGCAACTGGGTCAGCTCGATTATAGATTAGCAGTTTCTAAGCCTATGTCCACTGAGCTATCCACCGCGCAGTCCAACCAGCTGGGAGATAATTCTCTCTTTGCGGCAGAACCAGGCTATGCCCAGGTACATGGATATTTCAAATATATGTTTTGGGATAAGGAATCCAATACCACTCCCTATCAGGCAGGCTCTTACCTGGGCCAGAAACGGGTGATGAATATCGGCGCTGGATTCCTAAGTCAAAAGGATGCGATGTGGCATTATGCAGATAATCAGACAGATACGCTGCGGAGTAACCTTACTATTCTTTCCGTGGATTTCTTTATGGACCAGCCTATTAGCGCGAGCAAAGGCAATGCGATCACCGCTTATGCAGCCTATTCCTACAGTGATTATGGCAAAAACTATATCAGAAATATTGGAGCTATGAATCCTGCCACGGGGGTCAATGAAAACGGAACCTTCAATGGCCCAGGCAATGCTTTCCCTACCATCGGAACCGGGAATACGGTTTTTGCTCAGCTGGGCTACTTATTTGGTCGTGAGGTATTGGGCAAGTCGGGTACCTTACAAGCTTATTTCTCCACCCAATATTCAGACTTTGACCGGCTGGAGGATGCGATGTTGATGTATGATGGTGGCCTAAACTGGCTGATCGATGGAAATCGTGTAAAGCTCACCATGGGCTACCAAAGCAGACCTATCTTTGACTATTCCAACAGCGGAGCCCTGGAAAGTACCAGCAGGAAGGGCATGGCCGTTATGCAGTTTCAAGTAGCAATTTGAGGTTATTATATTATTGCTAAAACAAAAAAAAACCACCCTCAACCGAAGTGCTGAGGGTGGTTTGTTGTTTTTAAGCTTATAGGATAAAAGTAAATTATTTCACTTGCAACGATTGCTCAAAATTGCCTGATAGCTTCATCATCTGCTCTGGTTTACTCGCCCCAATGGTATAAGTAGTGCCAGAAAGTATCGTCTCATCAAAAGCAATTCCTCCCAATAGCTTCTCCACATCATTGCTGATATTTATGAAATTATCCTCGGTGTCGCTCAGAAGGATAGGCTCAGGAAATTCCAGGCTGACGGTTTTATAGCAATCGTTGCTGCCAGTTTCGAATGAAAAGGCCATCGCTTCCTCTCCAGTTCCCACGGTTCCATGTACCTTGGTGAAGATATAGCTCGTAAACCACATCCAAGAGGCGCTCGCCATATTTTGTAAAGCATTGAGCTCACCTGCGATCAGTGTGAGGTCATTATTATAAACAGGATCGATACCTATGGAGAAGTTGATTTTTGAATAAGTGCCAGTTGGCACGTCTTTCAGTATCACATGCTCCCTTACCGAATCTGGAAGCACAAATTTGTCCTGTACCAACTGCTCCTTCATATGCTGGATTAGATAATAGGAATCGGGAATGCTGACCACTTCCCCTTCCATCGTATGCAGCTCCACATTCGAAATCCAGTATCGCAATTCGTCAAACTGAATGGCCTGTCCCTTGGAACTGGTATAGGTCTGATCCAAAACGAAATCATCCTCCCCAAAAGTGTGGGAGAGATGGAGAGAAACAGTACTATTGCCGGGGGCCATCATGGCCTCATCCATATTCTCAGTACATGAAAAACCTGCTAGGATAGCTCCTAATGCTATTATTGACTTAAAGTTAACTTTCATTTTTTGATAATTGAGTAAAAATCTATTGACTAAAATAATTCGATTTCTTTCTGAAATCTCATCTCATTCCTATGGAATGGAGGTTAACAAAGACAAATCTTTGCTTCTGGCATGAACTCCACTTATCATTGTGGGCGTCAACATATATACTCGGGAGGTTTTTCGATATTGCTGCTAAAGTCCTCATTGATCCAAGGGAAATATACATGGATAGGAGCGGAGGTGGCAATTCCTAAAAAGTCGAAATGCGGCATTTCGCTAATTATAAACTGCTCCAGCTCCTTACTGGACTTCATGCTTGGCTGCTTCTCCTCCGACTCATTGCTGATCTCCAGTTTGCTTACAAGAACACAATTGGCGCGACAGATGGTGATGGGCTCATTTCTTTGCACACACTTTTCCCTCGCAAGTTGCTCTTGATGTAGCTTGAAGTCCAAGTAGAGAATGGCGCTTCCAAGGATTTTTAACAGCACTACTGATAGGAGTATCAGTACTGATAGCCGCATATGATTATAATTTAAATGCCTTGATAAAGCCTATGCTCATCCGGTCTTGATGATGGATTTGGTTGCCGTTTAGGTTTTGGGTCAAAGGAGATTGATACAGGAAGCTGAGTGTCCAGTCCTGATGATTAAGGTCCATTCCTGCTTGCCCAAACAGCACATTGCCACCGGTAAGGCTTTGGTTTTCATCGTTCCAGGTATCCTCTTTGGAGCTTTCATAGTACCCACCAATATTGGGGATTACCAGCCACTTTTCCGCGATTGACACTTGGTGAAAGCCCACCAAAGAGGCGTTGACACTATTTCCAAACTGATAACTTTGGGCGCCTTCGGTAGATTGCTTGAAATTGGCTCCTGCATTTAAGCCTGTTTTGTTGATGAATAATTGATAGTTGAAGCGTAATACATAGCTCCAAGCGTCCGTTCCCGGCTGGATGATGGGATCATAAAGGCCTCCAACAGCGGAGGCTTTTCGGGCCTGGCCAGTAGGGGCGATCACGGCAAGGCCTGGGCGGAAGGTATGCCGGGCTTTGGAGGAATAGATATAGTGAATAAAGTCTGCCGCCAGGGTCAGGTCTCCCCATCCATGCACGGTCATCGTGGTGTCACGGGAGGGGTTTGGCAGGTCTAGCATCTTTTCATAATACACCTTATTGGACTCATATGGAAGCAGGAAGGTGAAGTTCCACTTGTTCTTAAGGGTGAAATTCCCTCGGACTTCCACCGTTTGGTAGGTTTCCCAATCCTGGTCCGTTTTATTGACATATAAACCTGTGCCCTCTGGCTCATGCATCAGCTGATGATCAGGGTTTATCTGGTCCACGATCGCAGGCGCGGAGGTGCGGGCATTGGGACTGTACTGATTTGCTAGGCTGTTGGTAGATCCACTGTTCAGGCTGGCGGCAGTATTGGGCAAGGTCCCCGAATAGCCATAGCGGTCATATCCTCCAAAATGACGGGTACGGTAGAAGATTCCGAAATAACTTCTGTTTTGTAATAAGCTATATTCAAAGAAATTGCAGCTATCACAGGCTTGTGCTTCAGGAGTGAGGACACTGCTGAGACAGATCAGGAGAAGTATTACGAGTGGTTTTTTGGTCATGATATTTTCCTAAGGTAAATAGGCTTGGTTAGTAATAAATGTATAATCACTTAAGCTATGAAGGAAAGCCTTTAAGGCCTCCTTTTCGGCATCGGTGATAGTAATGCCAGCCCTGAGCGCGGGAGATAGGCTGTGAGAATGTTGAATTCCGGATCGATAATGGTCCAGCACTTCATCCAGGGTTTCGAACCTCCCATCATGCATATAAGGGGCAGAGAACGCGATATTTCTCAGGGATGGGGTCTTGAAAGCCCCGAGGTCGGAGTCTGCAAAACTGATTCTGAAACGTCCTAGGTATAAGCCTTCCAGCTCCATAGGGTCTGGAAATGAAGCGTCCAGGCCATTATTATGATAGCCAAGATCGGTAAATAGTCCCTCTGTGTGGCAGCTTTTACAGTGCTCCTGATAGAGCTGATAGCCTTGCAGCTCCAGGCTGTTCAAGGCATTTTCTCCTGATTTCCATTGGTCATATTTACTGTTTTGGGATAGAATGGAGCGGACAAATTGCGCCAGAGATCGTCCTATGGCAGCACTCGTGATAGAATCCGTTCCAAAGGCCCTATAAAACATCTCCGGGTAGTTGCCACTGCTATTTAGATAGGCTATGGTCTCATTGAGATTCGCGCCCATCTCATCGGGATGTGTCAGTGGCCCAAAGATCAGGGATTCCAGGTTCCGCGAGCCACCATCCCAAAATAAGCCTTCATTCCAGGCGAGGTTGAAGAGTACCGGGGCATGGCGGTGCAGAGGCTTCCCGGATACCCCCTCTGCAGATAGAGATATCCCATCTCCAAAAGCCAGCTCCAACGAATGGCAGGTGCCGCAGCTTACCTGGCCATTGGCAGAAATTAAGGGATCATAGAATAAGGTTTTGCCCAGCAATACGCCCTCCTCCGAAAGGAGATTGGACTCTGGCTGGGGGAAGGTGGACTGCTGTAAGCTGGCCGCCAATGTAGGGATGAAATACCTGGGTGCAGGATCTTCCACTTCCGGAAGACCCTCCATACAAGAACTTAGCCCAAGCACTAGGATCAAAAGATAGGCGGCGGTATATCCCTTTCTAATTCGCATTATTTTAAGGTAAACATGCCTTCTTGATAGTTTTCAGCCACTTTGATAGCCCATTCGCCACCCATGATGCTGGTGTTTTCCAGCTCGTGAATCACTATCTCGTTTGGCGCATCAAAGAGCGCACTGAGCTCGGCCTCAAAATCTAAATTCACCTCACTATTCCTCTCCAAATCGATAGCTGCCTGATTAAGGTCAAAGGTGATTTCCCTGAAATTAATCGTGCTTGCAGGATCGTTATTGCCTATATGAATGATAAGGCCCTCGCGGACTGATTCTCCGTATTGCCATTCTCCTTCCAGCACCAAAAACTTATACCCGGTATTCCAGTTCCACACCATATCATTACTCGGGTCGAGGTCACCCACCTGGTCAATGGACAGGTTACGTTCCTGATCCACCCCCACATAAAAACTTAGTTGGTCGTAGGCAGCTGTCGGGATGACAAAGGAAAAACTCTTCTGTCCCGCCTGGTCAATTAGGTAATAGCCATCTTCCAGGGTATAGGTTTCTTGGTTAGAGGTATTGGTGAAGGTGATATTGGAAATATAATATTTGAACTTATTGGGAGTAAAGACCTCGCCTGTGGGCAGCTCCATCATTGAATTTTCAAGGTCAAATTCCTCTCCATTGATTAGGTGGGTGAAGTTAAAAGTCACCGAAGCACTGGTAGGAAGTGGATCCACATTGGAGTCGCAAGCCCATAGTGAGCCTAAGAGTGTCGCAATTAAAACTATTTTTTTCATCTTATTTATTGATTAAAGGGATTTGAAAATTTGGGATTACTGATGAATTTTTCATCGGTAAGAGTATGTAGGAAGGCAATAATGGCCTTCTTTTCAGAAGCGCTGAGATGCAATTTTACTTCCGGATCGCCAGCGATAATTTCATTGCTAGCTTCCAAAACCAGTAGATCAAGGTGACTATTCTCTTGCACATGCTGATCGTAATGGTCCAATACTTCCTCCAGGCTATTGAAGCGACCATCATGCATATAAGGAGCGGTTAGGGCGATATTTCGGAGGGTAGGGGCTTTGAACTTCCCCTTGTCGGAGCTGCGGCCAGTGACTGCGGCCAATCCTTCTGCCAGATTTTCATCGCTGTCTAAGCCGTTATTATGAAATCCCAGGAGATCGTCTCGGTTGCCAGAAGTCAGGAAACCAAGGTGACAGTCCCCACAATTGCCCCCTCTTATCTGTAAGGAGGGCTCAGGGTGGGTGTAGAAAAGCTCCATGCCCAATTGCTCTTCAGCCGTCAACTCTACCTCTTCTTTTATCCACTGATCAAATTTGGAATCGCCCGATACCAAGCTGCGCATAAACTGACTAAGGGCCTTGCTTAGCAGCTCCGCCGTGATGAGCTCCTCGCCAAATGCTTCCTGAAATAAATCGGGATAGTGCTCATCTGCCTGCAGCCTGGCCACCGCTTCCTCGATGGGGAGATTCATTTCCCTAGGATCAGAAATAGGCTCCAGGGCTTGATCTTCCAGGCTTGCGGCTCTGCCGTCCCAAAAAAACCTGCTCGTCCAGTGCAGATTGGCTAAAGACATGGCATTGCGATCTCCCAGCTGACCATCAACGCCTCGGCTGAATTGCAGCCCATCGCTGAAGGCTTTAGACTGCTGGTGACAGGAAGCACAGGAGAGACTCTGGTCCAGAGAAAGTTTGTTTTCATAAAATAACATCCTGCCCAATGCAAAGCCTTTCTCTGTCAGTGGATTGTCAGCGGGCATGGCAATGTCGTTAGTGAAATAATCAGGATGCTCCAGCTTGAGGATTGGATTATCAGTGGCGGTCTGCTCCAGATCTTCCTGGCAAGCGCAGACCATTCCCCCGATCACCACCGGCATCAGCAGGGATACGATTCGTAAATGCATAATTATAGGTATAATATATAGGGGAAAACCAACTCTAATCACCTCCAAAACGCCCCTTATAGTGGGTTTTGGAGATTTGCGAACTAGCAATCCATTGATCCTGTAAAATACTTATGAAGCATGCGGATCATAGCAAGTGACGCTAGACCTCCTTTCATTGAAGCGCTATAGACTATATAAGTACCCAAACTGCTTCCGAAAAGACGAAACGGGACTCATGAGGCTATGCCTGAAATGAATAGTGGAGATAGTGATCAGAAGAATAGAAAATCCCTATACTATCGATAATGAATTCCATAAACTGCCGCAAACCAATCCCAATGGGACTAGAAGGACTATTTTAGGAAAAGAAAAAAGGATTAAGAATAAAAACGAGGTGGGTGAAAAATGTCCATGCTGGCCTTATTAAGGATAGATGGAGCGTAAGGGGACTGATGGATATAGGTAATCAAATGGTTGGATATAAATCCTATGGTGTTTTCCTGAAGGATAAAAAGTCCAAAGTCACGACTGAAATCGATACTTCCAGGTTGATCTTCTTGCTGCTGTTTTGCCTCGTTGAGCTTCTCCATTAAGAAACACTTCCCATCACAATGCATTTCTGGCTTGTCTTGATTGACGCAGAAATTATCAATGATATACTGCTTGTTCATGGCATAATCCATCTTAATGACCGAAAACACCATGCTGTTGAGCACAATGATCATAGATAGCCATATGTAAATGATGGATTTGAGCATTTGCATGCAAAATTAGCCTAAAAATTTAAATGAAAAAGGTATTTTCTAAAATTAACTAATACAAAATAGCTTGATGTGAGCTTATAAATTATACTATGAATCGCCATTTCAATGGTAAATATGCCCTCTTTAAGGCTTGTTTATGAGGAGAAAAACAAATGAATTTTAATATTCAGATAATAGGTACCTGAACCTCAAGTAGCTTTAACGCTTCGACTTAAATTTTCTTTTAGATTTCCACTTTACAAGAAGGAGGCGATAATTGCGCTCTAGATGTGGAGGAATCACTTCGTCTGTAAAGGGAGGATAAAAAAAGGGATCAAAATACCAATGGTAATCTGATCCCTGCACATAAAAATACACCAACTTTTAAACTCTTTACTGACTTTAGTTCTAGACAGAATATTGCCGATCAAAGACATTTTGTCTAGAGGATCATTTAATGAAAAGAAAAGCCTAATATCAGCTAATTATAATTTTTGTACCGGGGGGTAAGGCCAGGAATGTATTTTTTGCCTTGGCCATTTTCGGTGGATTTTATTTAAGAAGAATTATAGGAGAGAAGATTTTTTTCTTCCCCATTCCTTTGCTTAGATAGCTCTGCTAAATACATAGGTTTTGGTCTTCCCTTCCTGCAGTCGCTTATCAAATGCGGCGCATACATTTCTCAGGTAAGGCTTTCCGATGGCCGTTAATTCGACCCAGCCATCCTTAATTGTGATAATGCCGTCTTTTTGCATATCCTGAAGTCTCCTGATCAGGTCCATGGAAAGAGGGCCTTCATTGAGTTTTACTTTTTCCAGACAGATCATTTTTAGAATTATATTTCTGATTTCATGATCTTCATTATGCAGGAGATGAGTTTTGCCAGGGGAGAATTTTCCTTCCATCACCGTCTTTTTATAGTCATCCACCATTTTTGGATTCTGAGCATAAGCGTAGTGAATATCACTTATTGCGTTATTTCCCAAGCCTAAAAGCATGCGAGCGCTGTGGGTGGTAGATCCCATAAAATTTCGATGCAGGGTTCCTTGCTGTTTGGCCTTAAGAAGTTCATCCACAGGAAGGGCAAAGTGATCCATTCCTATTTCCTGATAGCCTAGCCTTTGGAGGGTTTTACGGCCTACCTTATAGAGCAATTGCTTCATCTCCCCAGGAGGAAGGTGGTTTTCATACCTTTTTTGTGCTGGAAATGAAGAGGGCATATGGGCGTAACTGTAAAAGGCAATTCGCTCTGGTCGGAGGGTTCCCACTTGCTCCATGGTATGGATGATGCTCTCAGGGGTCTGATGTGGCAGTCCATAGATCAGGTCGAAATTAATACTCGTAAACCCCGTAAGCCTTGCCAAATAGGAAGCTTCCCGAACTGTTTTGAATGGCTGTATGCGGTGAATCGCCTGCTGTACACTAGGATCAAAATCCTGAATGCCAAAGCTAATGCGCTTAAATCCTAATTCGCTAAGCGCTAATAAATGCTCATAACTGGTCGTATTAGGATGGCCTTTGAGGCTATATTGAGCGTCATTGAGTGGAGTACTGGTGGCTTGTATATAAGAAATCACCTCTTTGAGATGCTCCGCTGAGAAAAACGTTGGGCTGCCTCCACCTAGATGGATGCTTGCCAGTTTTGGCTTCTCTGGAAGGTGCTTTAAGTAAGCATCCCATTCCTTCTTCAATGCTTCTATATAGGAAATCTCCTTGCCATGGTCACTGGTGTTCTGCTTGGTGCATCCACAATAGGTACAGAGACTCTCACAGTATGGAAAGTGCAGGTGTAAATTCAATCCCTCTTCGTTACCAAAATCATCGTAGGACTTGCGGACTAGTTTTATCCATTCTCCCTCTTTTATATTGTCTTCCCATAGGGAAACGGAAGGATAACTCGTGTACCTCGGAAGAGGTTGGTTGTACTTTTCAATCAAATCCGCCATTGCTATTATTTTATACCAGTATTGCTAACAAAAATAGCAGGTACGCAAAGGATAAAGAGTGACTTGAATCATTCCGTTTTATGACTTACGTCATGTATTTAGGTTTTATGGCCTAGTTTAAGAATTAGAGGGGTTTTTGAATTTTATGGATCTAGTTATTTTAGTGCGCTAGCACTAAAAACACAAAATAAAAGGATTAGGGTTTCGATTAATATACTGATTTTAGTTATTTATCAGTAGAAAATAGTAGCGAGAAAGCGGGTTTTTTGAGAGTTTTGGCATAAAAATACTGGCCAAAAACCTATAAAAAGTAGCTCACCAAATCTTCCCACTCGGCATCTAGGCTTTTGGAAGGCTTGGGTTTACCAGCGTTTTTGTACCAATAGGAGGCGTTCCATTCATCGCCTTCTTTACGATGGAGATAGGCATGCACATAAGCTGAATCCTTGTCGGTAAGGTCATTGACCAGATCGTGGGCTTGAGTCCAGTCTCCCTTGCCATCATGCCACAGCGCTTGGAGTGCGAGGCTAAGTTTTGGTGCTTTCGGATCGGAAAGGCTTGCTTTAAACTCGTCTAGGGTCATAAAAATTGGTGTTTGGTAAATTATGAAGTGGTAAAAATAAATAAGTCTTTGCAGAAACCATTATTGTTGAGGAGGAATTTAATGGATTCTTCCCTCCGAGCATTTATGGCTTAATAAAAGCAGGCCTAAGGGTGTTCAATGAAAGGTTTTAGCTAATTTAAAGGTTTGAAATGGTATTATAGACAAGAATAGAGTACCATAATTGAAGATAAACCGATTTGATAAAAGTCGAATAACCTATACCTTAATGAAAAACCTTAGTTTCCCCATCTGCATTTTTACCTTTTTAATACTGCTTAGCTTACCCAGCTATGGTCAGAAAAATTCCAAGCCTAATATCATTGTCATTTTTGCAGATGACTTGGGCTATGGCGATTTGGGCTGTTATGGTCATCCGACCATTCAGACACCATATCTGGATCAGATGGCGGCTGAGGGGATGCGTTTTACGCAGTTCTATGTGGGCGCGGATGTCTGTACTCCCAGTCGGGCGGCTTTATTGACGGGGCGCTTGCCAATTCGCTTTGGCATGGCTGGGGAAGGCCGGGGAGTCTTATTTCCTGATTCGGGTGCTGGCTTGCCCCACTCGGAGGTTACCATTGCCAGCCTTTTGAAGGAAGCCGGCTATTCGACAGGGATGATTGGGAAATGGCATCTGGGTCATCTTCCGGAATTTATGCCCAATACCCATGGCTTCGATTATTTCTTTGGGACACCCTATTCCAATGATATGAGACCCGCCAGCAACCCTAAGTTGCCACCTTTTCCATTGTATAGAAATGAAGAGGTCATTGAGCGAGGCATTCAGCAGGAAACACTCACCAAGCGATATACAGAGGAAGCGGTTAAGTTTATAAGAGAAAATAAGGAGGAGCCCTTTTTCCTCTATTATCCCAGCAATTTCCCCCATGTCCCATTATATGCTTCTGAGGATTTTGTGGGTAAGAGTAGGAGAGGCTTATATGGAGATGTGGTGTCTGAGCTCGATTGGAGTGTGGGGGAGATATTAAAGGAGCTGAAGGATCTAGGGATTGATGATTCTACCTTGGTGATATTCACTAGTGACAATGGCCCCTGGCTGAGCCAAAAAGAGGAGGGTGGCTCTTCAGGTTTATTATTTGAAGGCAAAGGCTCCACCTATGAAGGAGGTATGCGTGTTCCTGGGATCTTCTGGTGGCCAGGGACCATTCCTGCCAAAGGAAGTACCGAGGCATTAGGCACCACCATGGACCTATTACCCACATTTGCCCGGTTGGCGGGAATTCCTTTACCTAAAGGCAAGGTCCTCGATGGGGTGGATCTGATGCCTGTGCTAAGCGGTCAGGAGCAAGCGGTGAGGGAATTTGTCTATTATTATCATAGAAGTGAATTGTACGCGATCCGGAAAGGTCCTTGGAAAGCCCATTTTACTACTAGACCTTCTTATAGCGCGGAGCCAGCCAAGAGGCATGAAACACCCTTGCTGTATAATATGGAGGCGGACCCTTCCGAAAAGTATAATGTGAGCGATCAATACCCTGAGCAGCTGCTAGAAATACAAAAGGAATATCAGAGACATGTGGAAAGTTTTACCCCAGCTGCATCCATCATGGAAATTAAAATCGCCGACTAAAACAGGAGAAAAATGTGGTGCATTCCAGTTTCTTAGTACTTCCGAAATTTCTTGCGACAAGTTATAATGAGGCGAATGGGAAAAGGTGGCTGGCTTAAGTTTCCTCAATTAGGAATAACTCTACTTATTATAATGAGCCTCTAACAAAAAAAACAGATAAGCAGGGAATATATCCGGTGCTTATCTGTTTGACATTTTGTCGATCAATAGAGAAATTGTCTGAAAGGCGATTTAGGTCCTTAGTTTTATATTTTACTTTGCTCCCTTATTGATTCCAGGGATGTTCCCATCCCTCCCTATAGGTTCTTTTTAGCAATGCGGTGGCTTCAGGGTCTCCGCTAATTTCTTTTTTGTCAGGATCATAGATCAAAGGCCGGCCCAGGGCCATGGACATATTGGCTAAGATGCAAGAGGCAGAGGAAATATGACCTTCCTCAATATCGGCTACCGGCCTAGATTTTTGGTCGATGGACTGTAGAAAGTCCAGCATATGATTTCTGGTGGCCGGAGCGGCATGGAGCTCAATGCGCTCCTCGGTAAGGTCTTCGGGGTATTTTTCTCGTTCATAAACCACCTCTCCATGGATTGCTTCCCCTTCTCCCTGCGGGATAAAATCATACTTCATGACGCTGGCTTTGAGGGTGCCTTTTTCACCATATAAGATGAAAGCCCATGGGTATTCGGGGTCATCGGCTGTTCCCCAGGAGCGGTGTTGCCAGACGCAGTTGAGTTCATTATATTCGAAAATAGCGGTTTGGGTATCGGCAATGGTGGATTTACCCTCTTTTTGGACATAAATGCCACCTGTGGAGCTGATTCTTTGGGGCCATCCCAGGTCTAGCATCCAGCGCACCGTATCAAACATATGGACGCACATATCGCCCATTATTCCATTGCCATAGGCCATGAATGTACGCCACCAACTCCCGTGCGGGAGCTTATCATAGGGGCGCAAAGGGGCAGGACCCGTCCAGTTTTCATAATCGAGAAAATCAGGTACAGGCTGCTCCGCAGGATTACCATTGGCACGCATATGATAGTAGCAGCACATTTCCACATGGGAGATTTTTCCCAATAAACCCTTATCAACAATCTCTTTTTTGGCTTCTATTAGGTGTGGGGTGCTCTTCCGTTGGGTGCCCACCTGGACCACGGCCTTATGCTTCCGGGCGGTTGCGAGGATCGCTTCTCCCTCGAGTACATCGACGCTGATTGGTTTCTGAAGATAGAGGTGAGCCCCCGCTTTTATGCTGGCAATAGCCTGCAAGGCATGCCAATGATCAGGAGTCCCTATTAGCACAATATCGAGCTCATTTTCGTCCAGCATCTCCTGGTAATCTGCGTAAAGCTTGGGCTTAGCCCCGGAAGCCTGCCTTTGACTTACCAGTTCTCCAGCCTCCCTGAGGCGTTTTCTATCCACATCACATAGGGCTACCACCTCCACTGGGGCCACTTGGATCAAGCGGAAAAGATCACTCTTTCCATACCAACCCGTGCCGATCAAGGCTACACGATAGGATTTTTGGTTTTCTGCCAGGCTAAGGTTAAAAGCTCCAAAGGAAGCTAAGGTTAGTCCGGCAGCCGTGCCTTTGATAAAGTGCCGGCGGTTGAAGGTGTTTTTGGGCATAGTAATTAGACTTAGGTTTACTGTAGGTTTACGGTTTAACTATTCAATGGTAAAAATTAATTTAAACTAGATAAAAATCACAGGCTTTGATAGTTTTTATTTGTTCATAATAGGGAAACGTCTGTTCATTCTTACTCCCTAGATGGCTTTAGCTTGACCCTTTAGGAGGTTTCCTTGTGCTTAAATGCTGCCCATTGGATATTATTTGTAGTGAAGGCGAATTAGGCATTGACCTATTTATTATGGATTGAAACATCTTCACAAGCAGTCGCTTTGCTGCTGTTTTCGATTTCATCCTAGCAGCGCTACGCTTCTATCTTCAAACCGGCTGATTTTACTGTGGTTTCACCCCACCTTATAATTCCTAATGCCTATTGCGGGTTGAACCATAGGGGTATTTCATAAACCCATCAATATTTGCCGAATGCTTATTTTTTGCACTTGCTTATTGGGGAATTGGCAGGATAGGCAGTACTTTAGAGGAAGAATGTGATTTTCCATCAATTAAACCAAATTATTTTTATGAAGTCGATTAAAATCAGGCCCTCTTCACTCCTCAATCGCCTTAGGACTGCTGGAGCAATGGGCTTTTCAGGGATTTTACTTGCCACGACCGCTTGCCAATCCTCTACAGATCAGATCACAATAAACGTCAAAAACCCTGCTGAGGTGGCTAGAAAAATGGCTACCGTAGAATTGAACGCAGATGACTTTCGGAGCCTTATAGATCAATACGGTGCTGAGAAGCTGGCCCTTATTGATGAATCAGGCAAGGTGCTCTTAAGCCAATGGGTGGATCTGGACAGTGACCAAAAAATGGATCAGTGGCTTTTTCAAGTGAACCTTGCTGCTGGCCAGGAAGCTCAGTATTCAGTCAGACCTCTGGCAGAAGGGGAGGAGCCAGCAAGTTCCGAGCAGCAGACTTTTTCGCGGTTTGTGCCTGAGCGAACGGATGATTATACTTGGGAAAATGACCGTGTCGCTTTCAGGACCTATGGCCCGGATGCCCAACGTAGAATAGAACAAAAACTTCCCGATGGCACTCTTTCCAGCGGAATGGACTGCTGGCTAAAACGGGTGGATTATCCGATTATTGACAAATGGTATAAGGAAAATGATGAGAAAAAAGGGGCTTATCATATCGATACCGGCGAAGGTCACGATCCCTACCACGTGGGATCCAGCCGAGGCATTGGAGGTACAGGACTGTGGGCTAATGACTCCCTTTATACTTCCCGAAATTTTGTCAGTTATAAACGCATCGCCGTTGGGCCGATCCGCACCCTATTTGAGCTCACTTATGCGCCATGGGAAGCCAATGGGCAGATGGTATCAGAAGTCAAAACGATTAGTCTGGACCTAGGCAGTAATATGACTCACCATGTGTCCACCTTCCACAGTGACCAGAAAATACCAAATATTACTACTGGAATCACCCTTCACAATAAGGAAGGACAGGTAATGTTGAATGATGAAGCGGGTATCTATCGCTATTGGGAGCCGATGGATAAGAGTGAGCTTGGCTTGGGTATCGTGATCAGCCCCGACCAGGTGCAGAAATCCATAGACCATAGAGTAGATTACCGCGATGGTAGCCAATTGCTCGTACTCGCTAGCCCGTCAGACGGAAGTATAAGCTATTATGCTGGATTTGGCTGGAAGAAAAGCGGGCAGTATAGCTCAGTCGCCGAATGGGATGCTTACCTGAGAGACTTCTCTCAGTCCTTGCAAAACCCGCTAGTGGTGAGCATCAAATAATGAAAAGGGTAGAAGTATCCTATTTATATAGTCCAGATGAGGATAATTTCACGAAGTAATGACGGCTTCGCCTCTTGCCTTTCATAATTCATGGGAAAGGCAGAGTGCCCGGGTTTCATTTCTCGTGAATTATGCTAGTTTTGTTTAGCAAAGGGGAATTGACCTCTTATTAATGCAATCAGTTGCACATTTCTTAGTTTGTATATTCAGGCAAAGTAAAAGGTTAAAGTATATATTAGTTTAATCAAAATTCTTGGGCTTGGCAAGGAATTTGGGTAATCGATTGCACCAGTAATTTTGAAATAATTTTCACACCAATAAAACGATACAATTAACATGCATACGAACATCGTAACCCGTTATGGATCACATCCAGATGATGTAAAGAATTATGACACTCAAAAGCTAAGAGATCATTTCCTGATCGAGGATATTTTTCAAGATGATAAGATCACGGGAGTTTACTCCATGTTTGATCGATATATTGTTGGGGGAATTGCACCGGTGAGCAAAGCCTTGGAGCTGGAGACGGTGGAGCAACTGAAAGCTGAGCATTTTCTGGATCGCAGAGAACTAGGAATTATCAATGTGGGTGGATCTACGAAGGTGACTGTTGACGGTACAGACTACCAGTTGGGCACCAAAGAGGCATTATACATAGGTAGTGGTGCCAAAGAGGTGGTATTTCACCCTTCTACTGAAGGTCAGGCCTATTTATATTTTAATTCAGCTCCTGCTCATACTTCATTCCCCACCAAGAAAGTAGGCCTTGATGATGCCGAAAAAGTGGAGCTAGGATCTATGGAAGAGTCCAATCACCGGGTGATCAACAAGTTGATCGTCAACAGTGTGGTGGAATCCTGCCAACTTCAGATGGGAATGACCCAGTTGAAGCCCGGTTCTGTATGGAATACCATGCCTGCCCATACACATGACAGAAGAATGGAGGCCTATTTTTACTTCGATCTAGCCGAGACTGCTGCGGTATGTCACTATATGGGGCAGCCTCAGGAGACCCGTCATATTTGGATGAAAAATCATCAGGCGGTACTTTCCCCAGCCTGGTCCATTCACTCTGGTAGCGGTACTTCCAATTATACCTTTATCTGGGGTATGGCTGGTGAAAACCTTGATTATGGAGATATGGACAAGGTAGCTCCTACCGACTTAAGATAATATTGCGTCAGCAATTAACATTATTTCTTCCCCGAGAGGCTGACCTGGCCTCCCGGGGTTCATTTACCAAATCATTAACAACCAATTAAAGAATAACCAATAATGAAGGAATTATTTGATCTTTCCGGAAAAGTAGCTTTGGTGACAGGCGCTACTCACGGTTTGGGTATGGCGATGGCCAAATCCCTGGCTAAAAGCGGTGCCACCTTGATCGTCAACGGTCACACTCCTGCCAAAATGGAGAAAGCCCTGGCAGAATATGCCGCTGATGGGGTGGAAGCTCATGGCTACCTCTTCGATGTGACCAACGAGAAGGAAGTGGATGAAAAGCTCTCTGAGATAGAAAGTAAATTTGGCACCATCGATATTCTGGTGAACAACGCCGGCATGATCCAGCGTACCCCTGCTTTGGAGCTGGAAGTAGCTGATTTTGCCAAAGTGATCAATATGGATTTGATTTCTCCATTTCTTATGTCCAAGCGTGTTGCCAAAGGCATGAAGGAAAAGGGCGGAGGAAAAATCATCAATATCTGCTCGATGATGAGTGAACTGGGTAGAAATACCGTTTCTGGTTATGCTGCCGCCAAGGGAGGTTTGAAGATGCTTACTAAAAACCTGGCGACGGAGTGGGCCAAGTATAATATCCAGGTCAATGGCATCGGCCCGGGGTATTTTGCAACAGACCAGACCGCACCTATTCGTGTGGATGGACACCCGTTCAACGATTTTATCATCAACAGAACACCGGCAGGCAGATGGGGAGATCCTGAAGACTTGCAAGGTGCCACCGTTTTCCTGGCTTCCAAAGCCAGTAACTTTGTCAATGGACAAATTATTTATGTGGACGGAGGAATTTTAGCCACTATTGGTAAGCCTCACGGCGAAGAATAATCCATATTCTACTACTAAAACTATCAGCCTTTTCGGAGACCTTCCGAAGAGGCTTTTTTTTGTATGAAATAGAAGCAGGCAGCAGTATATTGCCAGAAATGCAATTGATTTTTAACTAAGGAAGACTTGGGAGCAGGACTTTTGAGCAATGAATTTCAATCTGCGAAAAGGTCGAAAACCTCAGCTTAGTACTGTCTTATTTTGTAAGTCAATCCGGGCAAGTAATTGGACATTCTGTGCCCTTTGGTACCAGTCATTATACACCAGCTCCACACAGGAAATTTCAAAACTCCCGAAATCCCGGTCCTTATTTTCCTGAACAAATGCCATGAATTCGGAGATTTTAGCCAATGGCTTTCTGTATCGCATGATCGTACTATGGGCAGTCTGGATCGTATATCGCTTGTCCAAGCTCTGCTCCAGAGGCGAGGCCTTAAAGTTATAGCGCAGGACCTCCCTCAAATACTGAAGACTCTGATCCTCTGGATAGCCCTTGACTAAGAGACCAGCTGGACTAAGTGTCACTCCCTGAAATCTCACCCTAAATGGACTCAGACCCGTCAGGCTGCTTTGGATCAACTGAATGTATTCTTCGGGCTGGATTTGATCCAATTGAAATCCGGAATAACATGAAATAAGCGATAAAATGGTAAGGTGTAAGTCGGGGGCAGGGTAATAATACTGCTGCGGATCGAGGGATTTTAATTCGCCCAGAAAGCCTATGATTTCTTCCGAAGTGGCTGCATCTGGCCGCGCCAATACGGTGATCCCCCTTCTAAGGTCTCGCGGACTGTCGATTAGAGAATCCATTTCATATTGACCTAGCTCCAACTTCTGCATGGAAGCGTCAAAAAGTGATTGGTAATGTGCCTTTAAGTCCATCCTGAGGGAATACTGGTTTCAACTCCTTAAGATATAAAACCAGCAGGTATCAGGCCAAAGATTTCAGCGCAAAATTCAATTAAAAATGAATGTATAGACTTTGAAGAAAAGGCGGATAGCGACTAAAAATCAATAATCAATGTATAGACATGAATTTTTATTTGAGAAAAGAGGTTAGTAAAATAGTATGTACCTAAGATGCAGAAAGGATGAATGATTTAAAGGCTTTTAAGCGGTTTACGGAGAATTTAAAGGAGACTGGCCAGAGGATGCCGGTACTTTTTGTAGGTCATGGCTCGCCTATGAATGGGATAGAGGACAATAATTTTACGGATTATTGGAAGCAGTTGGGCCGAGAAATACCGCAGCCAGTGGCGGTTTTGGTGGTTTCGGCACATTGGCTGGGGCGAGGAACTAAGATTACTGCGATGGATTTTCCCAGAACCATTCATGATTTTGGGGGCTTTCCGCAGCAGCTTTTTGAGGTACAGTATCCGGCACCCGGAATTCCCGGATTGGCCAAGGAGATAGCGGAAAGTATTTCGAGTACTTCGGTGGGTCTTGATCATGAATGGGGCTTGGATCATGGTACCTGGACAGTGCTGCGGCATATGTATCCCAAAGCGGAAATTCCGGTGTTACAGCTTAGCATCGATTATTATCAGTCACCTAGGTACCATTATGAACTGGCACAGGAGCTCACTCATCTACGCAGAAAGGGCGTTTTGATCATCGGAAGTGGTAATATGGTCCATAATCTAGGGATGATCGCCTGGGACAAAATCAAGGAACCTGAGTTCGGCTACGATTGGGCAATCGAGATGAATGATACGTTTAAGCATTTGATTCGCGAAGGGGATCATCGCGCTTTGGTGAATTTTCATACACTAGGGAAGGCAGCACAATTGGCCATTCCTAGTCCGGATCATTACTTGCCGCTTCTCTATACTTTGGGGATGAAAGACCCAGGGGAGGAAACGACATTTTTCAATGATAAGGTGCTGGGAGGCTCACTGACCATGACTTCTGCGGTCTTTGGGAGTATTTAGTGAGGTTAAATAGCAGCGATTATCTTCAGTCTAAGGACGCTGGGAATCTGAGTCTGACTCATGAGGGACGATGAGGATTTCTTCTAATTTTAGGTTAATGCGACCTTGGCCCTCTGCCATATAAAGCGCTGTAAAATAGGGGCTATTGGTGAGTTTTTTTTGAGCGAAGCGCTCTAAAGAATCCAAATTGGTGAAGAATTCCATCGCAGCCATCACGCCAATATCATGATTGGAGAAGAAATAAAATTGCTCTGAATGATAAGGCCCAGGCAGGTGTGCCACAATGGTGAAGTCCCTTTCCATCGTAGTGGAATTGATGATGATGGTAGAATCCATAAGTTGAGGATGGCCTTTTAGCTGGAGCCTATCCTGATGAATTTGTACATAGGGATTGGCTTCATTAAATAGATAGATGAAGTCTTTTTGGTCTTTCATCCTACCTACATAGATGGTATTTCCACTTTTGAAGTCCGCAAAGGTACTTTGTGTCGCATATTTAATGTCAAAATCCTGCTCGTGTCTGGTGAAGAGCTTACTCAAATAATAGGTGGAATATTCTGCCATCCGTGTGGAATAATAGAAGGTAGAGCTGTGGGTGGTATGCTGCAGCTGTGGGTCCTGCTTGACCAAATTATAATATTCTTCCACATTATTCACTTCAAAATCTCTGGTCCAGCCTTCATTTCCTGAAATGGTCTTGCCGCCATACCCAAAAGCATCCCCAATATACAGGTGAGTAGGCTGATTATTCTCGAAAAACCCCTTCCAGATCTTAGGATTAGTGTTAGGGATACCCTGATAAATCAGCAGCCCTAGAAGTATCGCTGAAAGTAAATAAGGGAATATACGGATGGAAATGGCTGGCAGCAAAAATCTACTTTTGCTCGAGGTTTTCTCAAAGGAAAGCCCATATTGACCTTTTTTGATTATGATCTTCCAGCTATCCTGCGCTCCATCTTCTTCATAATAGGCCTGCAAGCGCTTGCGAAGGTTATAGATATTGACCCTTACCCGTGGATTGCTTTTGCTAGAAACTGGATCTCCCCCAAAAAACTCCAAATCAATAATGCTTTCCTTTAGGTCCCTATTTTCCCTATAGGCCTGCGCCAAATACCGCAATAAAGCAATGCTGGTAGGTGCATTCTTCAGGGAATTACTGGCAATTATCTTCTCGATAATCGAATTTTTCTTTTCTTGGCTGAGCATCTGGTTATTTAGGGTCTAATTATTTGATAATTAGGGTATTGATATCCTGTTAGGCCTGAGGTTAAAAACCGTTATAGGAACCGTTAAAGTGACGTTAAATGTAGTCAATTTTGATAAATTATTCCTTAATTGATCCATTGATTCTGCCTTAGACCCAGAGTAGGGAAAGCAAAGGCTATTAAGTTAAGAAATAGCCCGCCTCAAAAGCAGTGGTGGAAAACCCACCGCAGGAAATAAAAACCAGCTGGATCTAATCGCCAGACTTCAAATAAGAAAAATGCTATACCCAATTAATAAAATAACCATAATAGAATAAGAAATGAAATTACAAAATAGGCCCTTGGGCTTGATCGTTTTACTGATGTTTACCTTTCTGAATGTATATGGAAGGCAGGAAAGCGAGAGCCAAACACAGATAATATACCTCTCTGGCACGGGAAAAGACGATATGGTGGACTGGGATTTTTATTGTTCCGCAGGTATGAACAGCGGCAAGTGGTCCAAAATAGGGGTGCCTTCCTGTTGGGAGTTGCAGGGATTTGGAGCCTATAATTATGGCCATGATCCCTTTGAGCAGCGGCTGAATGAATATGGACTGTACAAAACGACTTTTGTGGCTCCAGAGACTTGGGCAGGCAAGACGGTAAAGTTGGTGTTTGAGGGAGTGATGACGGATGCAGAGGTAAAAGTGAATGGGAAGCTAGCTGGTGAAATTCACCAAGGTGCATTTTATGAGTTCAACTATACGATCAATGACTTGGTGAATTATGGAGCAGAAAATACCTTGGAGGTGAAGGTGAATAAGAGCTCCTCTAATGAGTCTATAAATTTCGCTGAACGCAAGGCAGATTTCTGGATTTTTGGCGGAATTTTCAGACCTGTTTACCTTGAGGTGCTCCCCGCAGATCCTATCGATAGACTAGCTATTGACGCCAGGGCGGATGGCAGTATTGTGGCGGATGTTTTTTTTAACTCCTCCAATGTTCATGAAATTCAAGCTAGACTATTGGATGATGAAGGAAAGGAAGTACAGGAATTACCCATCACCATCGCCTCCCGAACGGCCGGGAAATGGACGCTAAAGACCTTCGCGAAAGAGGTCCGGGAATGGAATCCTGAGTCGCCGAACCTCTATATCCTTCAGGTCAATCTGCTAGACCATGAGCAGAATATTCTTCATCAACGTCAGCAGAAGATTGGATTCAGAACCGTGCAGGTAAGGGCAGGAGATGGGATCTATGTCAATGGTCAAAGGATAAAATTTAAAGGAGTCAACAGGCATTCTTTTTATCCTACTTCTGGCCGCACCATGTCCAAGGCACTGAGTATAGAGCATGTTCAGCTGATGAAAGAGATGAATATGAATGCGGTGAGAATGTCTCATTACCCTCCCGATAAGCACTTTTTGGATGCTTGTGATTCATTGGGACTATTTGTAATTGACGAAGTCTGCACCTGGCAGAGCCCCGCATTAGATACCCAGGTGGGACGTAAACTCGTCCGTGAGACGGTGGTAAGAGATGTCAATCATCCCTCGATAGTCCTTTGGGCCAATGGGAATGAAGGCGGATGGAACCCGGAGCTGGACGATGATTACGCTTTGTGGGATATCCAGCAGCGTGAGGTGATACATCCTTGGGCGGTATTCCGCAAAACCAATACCGTGCATTATGGAGGATATCATGGACTTGCTTACGATGCCTATTCCCAGGATAAAATATTTTTCCCTACCGAATTTATGCATGGTCTGTATGATGGGGGCCATGGGGCTGGACTTGAGGATTACTGGAACCTTATGTGGCAGATGCCTTTAGGCGCTGGAGGATTCCTGTGGGACTTTGCCGATGAGGCGGTGGTGCGTGTGGATAAGGATGGGGTCCTGGACTCCGATGGAAATCACGCTGCCGATGGGATAATTGGGCCATATGGCGAAAAAGAAGCTAGTTTTTATACTATAAAAGAAATTTGGTCACCCATTTTTATCGAAAATCGATTTATCCGTGAGGGATTTAATGGGAAGTTTACGATAGAAAATCGATTTCATTTTACGGCGTTGAATCACTGTAAAATGTACGCCAAATGGGTGAAATTTACGGGTTTACCCACTACGCCAGCGGAGAAAATTCTTGCCAGACAGGAGCTAAGCCTGCCTGCTTTGGAGCCTGGCCATAGGGGAAGCTTTCAGGTCCCATTGATTGATGATTGGCAGTCGGCCGACGTACTATACCTTACTGCTCATGGTCCACAAGGAGAGGAATTATTCACCTGGTCATATCCTGTAAAGTCCCCCGAGCAGCAGCAACTTCCTATCTCACATGCTACAGCCGATCAGGAGCTGGAGGTACAGGACATAGGAGATCATATTACTGTCAAAACCTCCGATTTTGCCTATAGATTCTCCAAAATTAACGGGCAAATCATGGGGCTTGAGCGCTTAGGGAACTCTATCCCTTTAAATGGTGGCCCCTTGATCCTGGGACAGTCAGCGAAGGTGGATACGGTGTTACAGGAACGCCTGGGAGATCAACTCATATTGACCATCTTCTTTGAGGCGAAAGATAATACCCAGCAGTGGTCTTCCGAAAAGCGGATAAGCTCTGATAAGATTAGCTGGACCATTTACCCCAGCGGACAGTTGGATCTAATGGTGAGCATGAAGAGCAGAAAAAACCTGGATGACTATAAGGGCATTACTTTCTCCTTTCCGGAGGAGGAAGTGAGAGCGAAGCAATGGATAGGGGATGGACCTTACCGGGTCTGGCGTAATAGAACCAAAGGAACGCAATTTGGCCTATGGGAGAATGAGTATAATGACACTGTAACGGGGGAAGAAGGCTTTATTTATCCCGAATTTAAAGGATTTTTCTCCAATGTATACTGGCTAAATGTGCAGGGGAAGCATGAGAATGGATTTAAAGTTTACTGTAAATCTCCTTTCACTTTCCTGAGAATGTTTACCCCAAAACAGCCTTCTGACCCTAAGAATGGAGCGGGAATTCCTGCTTTTCCTGAAGGCAATATCTCCTTTGTCAAAAATATCCCTCCTGTAGGGACCAAATTCCACACGGCAGATGAATTAGGGCCTCATGGGAATGCACAAACCATCGTTGGCAATGATGATGAGGCCATTAATATGGAGTTTACCTTTATATTCGACCACTAATATTTTTACGCTTATCCTTAAAGAAGAAAGCTCTGGACTTGATCTGGAGCTTTCTTTTTGCTTTTGGAAGATGAGGTTAATGGAGATAATTAGTTCTTCGCCTCAGGAAACCGGAGGCGACATAGCCATAATAAGGTTCAATATGTGCCTTTCAATTTCCTGTAATCTTTCTCAATTCCTGCCCGAAATTAGCTGGATCGGATAGTTTACTGAAGAAAGTATTATTTGATAATGTCTTGATTTCAATGGCCTTTTGGAGTATTTCTCGCCCTTTTGGAGTTAGAAATACACATTTTGCACGAGTGTCTGTCTCATGCTCCCTTCGCTCTATCAATTCGTTTTTCTGCAGGGTGCGCAGTATTTTGGACACCATCATCCTATCGGTATTGCTATGGTCAGCAATCTCTTTTTGGGTCACCGCATTAGATTTTTTTTGTAGCCAGCCTAAGGCGGCCAAGATCACAAACTGGGTATGTGTCAAATTTATTTTCTCCAAAGCACGATTCATCTGTCGTTGCCATTGCATCGTCGTTTGCCAAAGTAAATAGCCAAGACTATCCTCTGGTTTGTCGAAATCAAAATTAATTTCCTTCATCAATGATCATTAAGTTAGCTATAGTATCAAAATCGCCTTTACTAATGGATAGTGTGCCCCATCGAAATGGGTATCCCCATTTGGATTTGTTAGGAATAAAATCCAAACTTTCGATCAAAGGGAGTATAGACAAATCCTTAGTCTCCAAAAATTCAATATTTAATCGAGAAGGACAAAAATCCGCTGACATTTCATAAGAATAAGGAGCCTCCGATAGCACCTGGCCTATCGCCGTAAATTGCTGACATTTTTGAGGCTTATTGAAGAACTCTTTGCTGGAATAGTAAATGACAAAGTCTCCTTTTTTCATCTTTTTTAGCGGACTGGCTTTTCCATGGCAAGCCTGAGCAAAGCCCCCGCTCACCCCTTCCTTGACATGCTCCTTGGAGGCGGTTATGATCCAATATCTGGGTTTCTTATCATTCATGAGGAGCTAGTTTGTTGATTAATTTCTGAGAAAGTGGGGCAGCGAGCATGGAAGTGGGCACCGCCACTGCAAAACCTAATGCAAAACTTTTCATCCAAATGGACAAAAAGAAAGGGGTCAAGCCCACATTAATAAGGACCATGAGAAAGGACATGGTAAAAGCCATGAAAAATGCCATTAGCAGGCCAAAGGTGATCTTTCGTTGTTTGTGAGTAAATTTCATAATTATACTATTTTAATGTAGTTGTAAATATAATATATACGACTACTAAATACAAGTGACGAGTGAATTTTGTTCAAAATCAGCGGTTAAGACTCAGTAGGAAAAGGTTATTGTGTGTTTTAGATCAGTTTTGGTAGGGGGCTTAGGCCTATGAACTTCTTGGCTAAGTGCTTCGTGAGGGATATACCTTACTAATATTTCCTATTCTTATCATGATATGGGGACCTGATGGAAATGGAGTGGAGGAGCATTGATAAGTTTTTTAAAAATAGCTGAGCACTGCTGACATAGGGCTGTCACTAGCAGGTGTTTTCTTTGTAATACAAATTAATATTTACCATTTAAAGACAAAAACATGAAAACGCAGGAAGTAGCAAGCAGCCAGGAATTATTTATCAGCACAGCAGCCATGTTGGGTCATTGGCAGGGGCACAGAAGCCTTACAAGAAGAGCCATTGAGGCTTTTCCGGAGGATAAGTTGTTTAGTTTTTCGATAGGAGGGATGCGCCCATTTGCGCAAATGGTGATGGAGATGATCGAGATTGCAGGTCCCGGAGTTGAAAGCCTAGCGACTGGCAAATGGGAGAAGGTGGAGGAGTTTGATCATACCAAGTCCATGCCTTCCACCAAGGCTGGTCTTTTGGAGCTTTGGGATAAGGTGACTAAGATCATCGATGATACTTGGCCTACGATTAGTCCTGAGCGATTTCAGCAGTTAGAGGTGGCCTTTGGCCAATATGAAGGTCTCAACTATAACACCTTACTCTATTTTGTGGACAATGAGATTCACCATAGAGGCCAGGCCTATGTTTACCTCCGCGCAATGGGGATCGAGCCTCCCTTCTTTTGGGAGAGATAATAGCGTGGATAAGTTCAATAGTGGAAATAATTTAAGACTAGGCTTGGGTTTTCCTTTTCTCAAACGGGATGCGTTTAATTTAAATGCGAATATCTTTTTTGAACAAAACTATTTTGATTTGGAAGGTTCGATTCCTTTATTAGGATATACGAATGAACGTCCCAATAGACTATTAGTAAAATCATATGGGATCAGTTTCGGGGTAAAGTTTTAGAAGTGATCAAAGGTTAGTAAGGTTAATAAAGTTCTTCCTCGCCTTATCTTCTAAAATTGGCTACCGCTTCTAATTCTGCCCGCTTGGGTGTTGAGAATGGCTTGGCCAAATAAGGTGGCCATTCCAAGGATTGGTGACAGTAAGACGCATTAATTCGCAAATCAGTCATAAATGGGAACAAGTGTAGGTTTTCAGTATTATATTCCAAAAAGCAGGAGATCATTATGACTTTTGGAGTTTCTGATGTCCTTGCCTTGCCATTTGGCTCCCTAAAGTTGCTGTTTTAATAGTTGATGAAAATATGAACTAAGCAAAGGAGCTGATCTTGCCTTACTATCTTCCTGATCGCAGACAATGACTAGAATCCATTAAGAAAGGACCTATATAGTTTCCATGGGGCTCAAATGGCGATATCCATCGGAAGTAAAATAATGGAACTCTGAGTTTTATCCGCAGATTATTCAACTGGATGTTCCCGTAATTAAAAAATAAGATGATATGAAAAAGCAGTCCAGGGCGAGAGCCTTGGACTGCTTTGGTTTATAATTACTGCTAAGTTGTGTTTCCTCAATGGCCCCACTCAATCACCGCCATGACAGGGAAGTGATCCGATGGGTAGCGGTTTTTATAGGTATCGGTCAGAATTCCGTATTTCTTAACCTCCAAAAATTCACTTACAAAAATATGATCTATACGTTTGTTGGTGGTTTTGGAGCTGTCAAAGCTATTAAATGTTCCGTTATTCGCATATTGGACCGCAGCGGCTTCATAGCAATCTTTCAGTTCCTCGGAGTCCTCCAGCAATAAATAGGCAGGATTTTCCTGATCGACATTAAAGTCTCCTGTGAGCATCACCGGAATCCCCGCCTTATCAGCCTCTTTGATTTTGCTTAGGATCAATTTGCCACTCTCCTGGCGAGCTTCGGTCCCTACATGGTCAAAATGAGTGTTGAAGAAGTAAAATTGCTTGCCAGATCTTAAGTCCTCCATTCTGGCCCAAGTGCAGATTCTTGGCAAGGCGGCATCCCAGCCCTTTATCGGTTTGGTGGTATCTGTTCCCAACCAAAAGATAGCACTTTCCAGCACCTTAAATTTTGTGTTATCATAGAATATAGCTGCATACTCACCTTTTTCCTTCCCATCATCACGACCATGCCCGACATAGCTGAAGTCGCCCAGCTCCTGGTCCAAATACTCTACTTGGTGATGAAGTCCTTCCTGGATCCCAAAGATTTCAAATTCATGAAATTGAATCAGATCTACTACCACTTCCTTACGATTATCCCAGTTGTTGGGGGCGTCACCAGGATTGTCATAGCGAAGGTTGAAGGTGGCGATGGTCAGGTCATCCTGTTGTGCCTGTAATGCCGGGGCGGTGAAGCCATATACCATCAGAAGAAGGAATAGTAGGGAGAAATATTTTTTCATAGTTTATTTTATTTAGTTCATACCTTAATCTGGGATGAGTAGGGTATGATTTCTTTATTATTTATCGCTAATTATAGTGTAATTAACTCATCTTCAATGTGTAGCATATGTTTTTTTGCATTGCAATCGCCATATATCGTCTTCCATTTTAGCAGGCTGAGGCTTGGTGGATTATGGTTAGATTCATTCTCCGCTATTATGCATCTTTAAAGATATTAAATAAAGCAGGACTAAGGAACCCGTTTAGAGTTATTTGTATGTGAAGTTTGTTAGAAAGAGTAGTAGTGTGCCTTGCTAAAAAGGTTTAGTACCATATATCTCTATAATCACCTTCTAGGCTATGGCAGGTGAATGTTTGAAGAATGGATCTATATAGTATGCCAGGGAATTTTTTCCTTTTGTGAGGAGGAAGGGGCTGAGATTATGGAAAGATTAAAAAAATAAAGGGATAAGCATGGTAAATAATCGCTTATCCCTTTACCAAATAGTAAGTTTTAGAACTCTTTAATTTCTACAGTGCTTTCAAGATTTGAGGAGGCAATTCCGGAGAAGGTGCCGATCACGGGAAGCGTCAGGTGAGCGAGATAGCTTGCTGATAGGGGGATATAGCCGTGGTCGGTCAGTAATCCCAAGCTTGGATCCAATCCGATCCATCCAGCTCCGGGACAATAGGCTTCCACCCAGGCATGAAGCTCGTGGTTTTCGTCTAGCTCAGGATTATAAGCATAGCCACTTACAAAGCGACTGGCAATTCCTTCTGCCCTGAGGATCATTATCAGCAACCAAGCAAGGTCCCTGCATGAGCCTTTTTCTTCTTTTAAAGTCTTTTCAGGTTCCCAGATTCCCGGATCATCCCTGATGATATGGTCACATACCTGATGCAGGTGTGCGGTAATCTTTACCATGAAATCTACCACTCCATCACTTTTGTTGAGGTATTGAGCAGAGAGACTGCGGATGGGAGAGGACACCTGATGAATCAGGTAAGGGCTCAGGAAGGTCTTTTTTTCGTCTGTATAATGGAAGGTAATATTGCCAAATTGATCCACCTGTTCGAAGCCTTTTTCGATGATAAATTCAAAGGGATTTACCGCCGAAGTAGTCAGCTCTATTAGGTTATTGATTTCGAAATAATTGATCTTTTGATTAAACCAAATTTGCTGAAAGAGATTCCCTTCCATATCCAGGCGTTGATTTACGCCCTGAGGATGAGGCAAAAATTCGGTCTTATGAGACAGAATATGCACATGCCTCCTGGTGGATGGAGAAAGGAGGATTTTCTGAGGCGTCAGTTCTACAGGACTATCATAGGTATAAGCTGTCCAATGTTTGATGCGGAGGCGTTTCTTAATGTTCATCGAGTTGAGCCTCCTGGTAACCAAACGCCCTATTTAGTGCATCCGCTGGCAAATGGGTAACGGCCTCTTTCAACTGCGTATTCCAGTAATCAGAGATGTGTACCAATTCGTTTTGCTCAAATCGATGTTCTGTAATGGAGAAAGTACCATTTTTTAGCACCACGGTGTCTATAGGAAAGTCCACATCATTGGCAGAAATCCGAGTGGCATCGAAGGCCAGGAAGGCGCTTTTGATCGCAAATTCCAAGCTTTCATCAAAGGTAATGGATCGACGCAGCACAGGATTCCCAAAGCCACTATTGCCAATAATCACAAAGGGAGTTCCTTTCTGAATTTCTATCCAGTTGCCCTGTGGATATAGCAAATAAAGCTTAGGCTCCTCATCATCTTGGAGCTGACCTCCTATGATGGCGTGGAGGTTAAACTGCAGGCCAGCTTCCTCCAAATGCTCCTTATCCTCTGTGGCTACCTGCTTTATTTGATTGCCCAGTTCGTTTACCGTCTTGTATAATTTATTGAATTTATCATCTTGCTGTCCTATTGCCTCGGTAAAATAGGTGATAGCCTTATCCCTTACGGAGCGCAGGCCCGAGGTCATGACAAAGAAACTATGCTTGTTCTTATTGACCACAAAGACTTTCTTAGATGTTGTGGTTTCATTGCCGGAGGTGATCCTAGTATCGCTAAGCCCTACTATTCCGTGTTTGGTTTTTATCCCTAAGCAAAAGGTCATGCTTCTTCTTGTTTTTGAGTAGTATTACTCGGTTTAACTTGAAAGAAAGTTAATTCTATTTCTGATGATATAATATTTATTTTCTGTTGAATTTCATCAATCGACTCATGCAGTCCCCTATTGATGATATCATCGATATCACTAAAAGCTAATTTTGACCGTAAACTTCCAATTTCCTTCTCCGCTCCATTTTTAAAATCATTAGAACTGGTATGAGAAATCATATGCAGACAATCTTCCGCTTCTTTGAGACAGAAGAAAATGGAGCGTGGAAACTGCCGGTTGAAGATCAGGAATTCCAGCACTCCGCTGGAGTCAATCGTTCCATACATCTTCCGGTAGGTATTGAAGGAAGAAACGGATTTCAGCAAGGCCGTCCAATGCAGGAAATCCAAAGGTCCACCCACTTCCTTAGGAGAGGGGAGCAGCGTATGGTACTTTACATCCAGCACTCGGCTAGTCTTATCGGCACGCTCCAGGTACATGCCCAAGGTCCGGAAGTACCAGCCCTCCGTACGGGCGACGGTACTATCTGCCAGCCCATAGAGGAGCTGAATCTGCACCTTGATCTGCTCAAAAAAGCTTCTAGGATCCTTATTGTCCCAGATTTTCCTCTCGTTATACCGAATCAGGAAGTGGTAGAGTTCATTGATTTTCTCCCAGGTTTCTTTACTTAAGTTCTCTCGGATGATCCGGGCATTTTCCCGGGCATTGGTAATGCTGGAGATGATGGAGTTAGGATTGTTTCGATCCAATGCCATGAAAAATATTACCGATCGCTTATCGAAAGTGGTTTTATTTTTTAAATACATCTCATGGTCACCGGTCGCTAGGATCAGTGGCTCCCACTGAGCTTTCATGCCCGGAGGCAGGTCCAGCATCAGATTAAAGTTTACATCAATAAAGCGGGCGTAATTTTCTGCCCTTTCGAGATATCTCCCCAGCCAATATATAGAATTTGCAACACGACTTAGCATAATAAATTTTAGTTAATAGAGTACCCAAGTATCTTTACTTCCACCGCCTTGTGAGCTATTGACCACAAGTGAGCCCTTTTTTAGAGCCACCCTGGTCAGCGCTCCAGGCACCACATCGATTTCCTCTCCATATAAAATATAGGGACGAAGGTCCACGTGGCGGCATTCGATACCCTCCTCGATCAGCGTGGGCACCGTGGATAGGGAGAGTGTCGGTTGGGCGATATAGTTATTAGGATTAGCGCTGATCAGCTGGCGAAATTTCTCATGCTCCTCAGCAGTGGATTTTGGTCCGATGAGCATGCCATAGCCACCCGCAGCATTGGTCTCCTTGACCACCAGCTCTTCTATATGGTCCAAGACATACTGTCTATCTTCGGGATTTCGACAGAGATAAGTAGGTACATTATTGAGAATAGGTTCTTCATTGAGGTAGTATTTGATGATCTCTGGTACATAAGCATAGACGGCCTTATCATCCGCTACGCCTGTGCCCGGGGCATTTGCTAGCGCAATATTGCCGGCTTTATATGCTTCAAATAATCCGGGAACTCCCAGCATAGAGTCTGGATTAAAGACCTCAGGGTCTAAGAAAGTATCGTCAATTCGTCTATAAATCACGTCTATCTGCTCAAATCCCTGCGTGGTTTGCATATATACTTTCTTGTCCTTGACCACTAAATCCTCCCCTGTAACCAGCTCGACCCCCATCTGTAGCGCTAAGTAAGAGTGCTCAAAATAGGCGGAATTGTAAATACCAGGTGTCAGCACCCCCACCACGGGTTTAGTTTTATTGGAGAGGTGCTGGAGCATCTGAAGTAGGCGTGCAGGATAGTTGGAGACAGGCATGACCCCCGTTTTGTTGAGGATATTAGGAAAGGCCTTCTTGATGATTTCACGGCTCTCGAGCATATAGGATACCCCGGAAGGGCAGCGCAGATTATCCTCCAGTACATAATACTTTCCATTGATATCTCTGATCAGGTCCGTCCCGGTGATATGACACCAGATGCCCTTAGGGGGCGTCAGGCCTATACAAGGCTTCAGGAAATCCTTGCTATTTTCTATTAAGTCCCTAGGCACTATACCATCCTTAAGGATCTTTTGCTCATTATAGATGTCTTGTAAGAACTTATTTATGGCATTTATCCGCTGCTTAAGGCCCGCCTCGAGCTCCAGCCATTCCTGATTGGGGATGATCCGTGGAATGATATCCAAATGTAGGATTTTCTCTAATCCTTCCTCATTATGATACACATTGAAGGTCATGCCCATGGCCAACTGGGTTTTATTGGCCGAAAATTGAACCTGTTTGAGTTTCTTGGGATGCGCTTTTTGTAAGAGTTTTTCAAATTGTTGATAATGAGGCCTACAAGTTCCGTCTTCCAGAAACATTTCATCAAAAAGCCCCTTGCACTGATAGTTGCTTAAATCCATACTTTAATGGTTGAGTTTGTAAAAAATGTTCTTATAATTTAATGATTATTTAATTTTGAAACAATTTTTTGAAAAGATTCTTGGAAAAACCAATTTTGATTTTCGATTTGATATTAATAATTGGATTAAAAAAGGTCATTTGTTATCATATTCCGTAAAATTGACCAGCCCAATGCGCTAATGGCCATTAGTGGTATTACCTATCATTTCTACCTCCGCAAAAGACAGGCACCGGGGGAATCTATGGGAGAAAGCATCCTTTTAAGCAAAAATTAGATACTTTGTTTACAAAACCTTGGAATCCTGAATATATTGCAAGGAATGTGACTGGCTTCCTGAGACCCTACTGTCTGAGGAACCAGCCAGATCATGAAGCACCATATTCTTACTATTTTGTGGGTATAGCGGAGCAATCCCAAGCAATAATAGATAAGCTATTGGTGGATTACTATGGAATTGGGGAGCATAGTCTGGCCCTCTCAGGGATGGACGATTGCTGGAGAAATGTCTTTTCTGGAAGTTTAGGAGCACTTTGGGCTGGTATCCACTGAATTCAGCGGATACAGTGTATTTGCTGACCGAATCTATCTTTTGATAGGGTCCTGTGGACCAATCCTTCAGGCAGATCTTTCAATAGTGTGAACCCTGAAAAGGTGCGAAACCTTCAAAAAAACATAGTAAATGGGGAGACTTTGTCGGGGAATTTTGTTGCCCATGACCTTATCGCTTCTGGCGGAGAGATAGAGTGGACCACCATCAAAAACAAATAAGCAATGAAGAATCAAATAGTCATAGGAATAGATGTGGGAGGTTCTCATATCACAGCAGGTATAGTGGATTTGGAGGCTCGGAAACTACAGGAAAAGAGGCTGATGCGCTGTCCTGTGGATTCTAAGGGCGAGGAGAAAATGATATTGGAGCAGTGGTGCGAGGCGATTGTGCCCTTAGTTCCTGAACTCGGGCTCGAGTCCTTACGATTAGGGATCGCAATGCCCGGCCCTTTTGATTATGATGCGGGGATCTCTTTTATAGGGAGTACTCAGGATAAATATGAAGCCCTGTATGGTAAGAATATTAAGGAACTTTTAGCGAGTAAATTGGGCATAAAAACCAGCCAGATCAGGTTCAAAAACGATGCGGCCTGCTTCCTCCAGGGAGAGCTCTTTGCGGGTTCTGCCCAAGGCTTCAAAAGAGCAATAGGCATGACGCTAGGCACAGGCGCAGGAACCGCCTTCTTCCATGGTACCGAAGCTCATGATGCCGCTAGGTGGGGAGATTCCTTTAAGGAGGGTATAGCAGAGCAGTATTTTTCCAGTCGCTGGTTTTTGCAGAAATACCATGAGCTCACTGGCAAGGAAATTATTGGGGTAAGGGACTTGGCAGAGCTTGAGGATTTGCCGCTAAAAACAGCCATTTTCACAGAATTTGGACAAAACCTGGGCTTGTTTCTGAGCAGATTTGCCTCTGAGGAAGAGGCGGAAGTGGTGGTCTTAGGTGGAAGTATCACGCATTCCTCCGATCTGTTCATGGCGGAAGTGAAAAGCCAGGTGGCCAGGGAATGCGGAAATGTGTCAATCAGAAAAAGCCTCCTTGGGGAGCAAGCCGCCCTCATAGGTGCCGCCAGTTGCTGGTATGAATCCATTTCTTAAAGGTATTCCTACTCCTTGCCTAATCCCTTAAAATACAAAATAGGATAGGAATGCCTCTCAAAAAATAAGAAGGACAACTCATCTGTAAATACCCTTTGGGGGAATTTGATCCGGTAAATTTGAGTGGATGATTATCAGAACGATTATATATTTGTTTACCTAATGATTAGATATCTTGCTAATAAAAAGCTTATTATATCTTAATAAAGAAAACGAATTCACGACTTGACTTAGATTTAACACTATCTCCTTAAAATATACAGGGAATGCTGAGAACTCAGACGGCTCTTTTTATCGTATTGATCAATCAGTATAGAACCAAAGTCAAAAAATAGTTAGCTGAACAATAGCATCGGCTAGCGCCAACTTGAATTGTACAATAAAAACTAATATTCCCCACCCCCCAATGATCATGAACACCTTACACCGAATCATCACTTTTTGTATAGCTCTTTTAATTTTTCAAAAAGCCCAAGCGCAAAAAGCGCTAAAGACGGAGTATATGGTGGAACCAATAGGACTGGACAGCAGTCAACCGCGATTTACATGGCAGATGAATTCAGACCTGCAAGGTGCGGCTCAGTCGGCGTATCGACTGCGAGTGGCCACAGATTCCACTGCCTTCGGTGGCCAGGGAAAGCTAATTTGGGATAGCCAAAAGCAGGCAGGTGACCGTCAGCTGATAATATATCTGGGAGAGGAATTGCAGCCCTTTACGAGTTATTATTGGACGGTGGAGGTCTGGAATCAAGAGGGCAAAAGCTTGGGGCAGTCCCGTCTGGCGAGCTTCGAAACGGGGATGATGGATGAGGAAAACTGGCAAGGGGCCTGGATCGGAGACAATGAATCAAGGGACACGAAAACGGCTCCTTATTTTAGGAGAGAGTTTGGCATAAGCAAAGAGATCCAGTCCGCCCGGGCTTATATCGCTGTGGGAGGGCTGTATGAGTTGACCATAAATGGCCAGCGAATTGGAAACCATAGGCTTGATCCAGCTTATACACGATTTGACCGCAGGCTGCTGTATGTCACTCATGATATCACAGAAAGCCTGACTCAGGGTCAGAATGCTCTTGGGGTTCTGCTTGGCAATGGATGGTATAATCATCAATCCACGGCGGTGTGGAACTTCCATAATGCGCCATGGCGAAATCGGCCCACCTTCAGCATGGACTTACACATCCGCTATAAAGACGGCAGCAGAGAGGTGATCAGCACTGGCAAGGACTGGAAGACCTCTCTGAGTCCAGTGGTTTTCAATAGCATTTATACTGCGGAGCATTATGACGCCAGACTAGAGCAGCAGGGATGGGATAGGCCTCATTTTGAGGATAAGGAATGGAAAGGGGTGATCTTCCGCTCCGCTCCGGCGGAGAAAATAGTCGCTCAGGTAATGCCTCCCATTCGGTATAATGAGACGATCGAAGCCCAATCCATAAGCCAGCTGAATGATTCCACTTTTGTGTTTGATATAGGAAGAAATATTTCTGGTGTCAGTGAGTTTACGATTAGTGGAGAGCGGGGGACCCTATTTCGCCTGAAGCATGGCGAAAGGCTAGCCCCAGACGGCAGTGTGGACCTCTCCAATATTGATGTGCACTATCGTCCCACAGATGATAGCGACCCCTTCCAGACCGATATATTTATCCTTAGTGGTAAAGGAGAGGAGCAATTTGCTGCCAGGTTTAATTATAAGGGTTTCCAATATGTGGAGGTGACAGCTGACAGGCCCGTGAAGCTTTCCAAGGATCATCTCAAAGCCTATTTTATGTACAGTGATGTGCCTCAGGTGGGAGAGATATCCTCATCTAATGCCACCTTGGATGCGATCTGGTGGGCGACTAATAATTCATATCTGGCGAACCTATTTGGCTATCCCACAGACTGTCCCCAGCGAGAAAAAAATGGCTGGACGGGAGATGCACATATAGCGGTGGAAACTGGCTTATATTCCTATGAAGGCATCAAAATATACGAGAAATGGATGGATGACCACCGTGATGAGCAGCAGCCAAACGGCGTGCTGCCCTCCATCATCCCCACTTCAGGCTGGGGATATGAGTGGGGAAATGGTCCGGACTGGACCAGTACCATTTGCCTCATCCCATGGAATGTTTACCTGTTCTACGGGGACCAGCGCATATTGGAGGAAAACTATGAAGCCATGCAGCGCTATGTAGATCATATTACGGAGATCAGCCCGGAGGGATTGACCACCTGGGGCCTGGGCGACTGGGTGCCCGTCAAGTCCAAATCTCCGGTGGAATATACCTCCTCAGCGTATTACTTGGTGGATGCAAGGATATTAGCGCATACAGCCCAGCTGCTGGGCGATCGGGAAAATGCAGAGAGATATGATATTCTTGCTCAAAAAATCCAACAGGCCATTAATGATAAATACCTAGATGAAGAGAGGGCCATATACGGTTCTGGCTATCAAACGGAACTGAGCGTAGCGCTCCAATGGGACATCGTGCCGGAGCATCTACGAAGCAAGCTGGCTCAAAACCTTGCTGACCGTGTGGAGCAAGACGATTACCATTTGGATGTGGGCCTTTTGGGTACCAAGGCCATCCTTAATGCCCTTAGTGAAAATGGTCATGCAGAGGTGGCCTATCGTGTGGCGGCTCAGGAGACTTACCCTTCCTGGGGTTGGTGGATCGTGAATGGAGCCACGACCTTGTATGAGAATTGGAGGATAGATTCGGAGAATGATATATCCATGAACCATATTATGTTTGGAGAGATCGGAGCGTGGATATATAAAGCTCTAGGAGGCATCAAGCCAGACCCAGCGCAGCCAGGCTTCAAAAACATACTTTTACAGCCTCATTTTGCAGGGGATTTGGATCATTTTGAAGCAAGTCATGAGGGGCCTTATGGCAGAATACATTCTCAGTGGGAGCGGGCAGCCAATGGACAGATCCATTTCGAAGTGGTGATCCCCGCCAACTCCACTGCCAGCCTGCGACTGCCAGGCACACTTTCTCTGCCCTCAGCTCAGGAGAGTGGCATCAGCAGCAAGATGGATAAGGATGGAAGTACCGTCTATTCCCTGCCTTCCGGCGAGTACAGCTGGACTTTGGGTCAATAAGATCTGGGATGGAGTATAAAGGAAATTAATAGGTAAATCTACCGTAAATTAGATATATGAAACAGCTACTAATAGGATGGTTTATAGTCATAATTGCATTTGGCTGTAATTCAGGATCCCAGGACCAAAAAGAATCTATATCCGACCTGGAGGCGCAGATCACTTCACATTTTGCGGAGGTGCAGGGAGACTTTGCTCTGGCCTTTGAGCTGCTGGACGAGGATTCAATAAGACTGCTGATCAATGATAAGGCTATATTTCATGCTGCAAGCACGATGAAAACCCCAGTGATGATAGAGTTATTTAAGCAGGTGGAAAGTGGAAATCTATCTATGGATGATTCGGTGAAGGTGATCAACCAATTTAGCAGTATTGTGGATGGAAGCCCTTATAAGATGGATCTGTCGGTGGATAGTCAGGAGGGCTTATACCATCGGATAGGAAAAAATAGCACCTATCGGGAATTGAATTATGAGATGATCACGAGGAGTAGTAATCTAGCGACAAATATCCTGATCGAAAAACTCGATGCAAAGAACATCAGCCATACTATGCGTGAGCTGGGGGCGATGGATATTGAGGTTCTTCGAGGGGTGGAGGACTTGAAGGCTTTTGACCGAGGACTAAGCAATACCACCAATGCCTATGACCTGATGCTGATCATGAAGGCCATTGCCACTGGAAAGGCCGTCAGTAAATCCGCATCTGAGTCCATGATCAAAATTCTGGAGGATCAACACTTCAGAACCCTCATCCCAAGGCTACTTCCCAAGGAGGTCATAGTAGCTCATAAAACGGGGGGAATTACGGGTGTCCGGCATGATTCGGCCATTGTTACCCTTCCTGACGGACGCCAATATGTGCTGGTGATCCTTTCCAAAAACCTATCTGATGAACCTGCCGGCGAGCAGCTTATCTCGGAGGTATCCCGCATGATTTATGATTTCCTGACCAAGGGTCAATAGCGTGCTTAGGCAATAGTGATTTGGCAGTTATTCCTGAAAATCTAAACTCCCTACTCTAAATAGAATAAGATGTTTAGGTGCTGAAGCTAGTTAAAATTGAGAAATAAGGCGATTTATCGCACTAGAACAGGTGAACTTTTTTGATCAGCTGTCAATTTGATTCATCGGGTCCATTTAGCAGGAATTCCCTGAATTCTTCCGTATCAAAATTACTCATTCCTTCCTGTCTAAAGATAATTTTTCCCTCAGGGCTAACGACCAGGGTGGTAGGGATGCTTTGGTGGCGTAGGGAAGGGGTGATACCATAGCTGGCATGCACGACAGGAAAGGTATATTCTTTTTTAGCAATAAACCTTACTGGCTTTTCCGGATCTTCGTCCAGGTTAATCATCAAAAAACTAATAGACTCATTATCCTTCATCTTCTGATAGAGGCTTTCTATATGAGGCATCTCGGCAATGCAGGGAGGGCACCAAGTGGCCCACAGGTTAATGAAAATCGTTTGGTTTCGGTAAGATTGTAAATCTACAAGTTGACCATCGAGATCAAGGAATTTGCCGGAATAATCAAATTCCCGGCCTACTTCATTGGCTTTTTCCAGATTAGGTTTGATCAGGCCGGTGGATAAGACGATAGATTGCAATTTTCCCATGATGGGTGCATACCAACCCATGGCATAGATGATGCCGAATACTCCCAGAATGATAGCCCAACTTTTGATTTCCTTCTTCCAATCCATAGATCCTATTTAGTTATTTTATAACCATACGCATGCCCCCAGCCAAGGTTGGCCAAACGCCAATTTTAGCCTTTTGGATATTCTCTTTATTGAGCAAGTGTTTGAGTTTTATAGACTTGCATTATGGTTCATTGGTCTGTTAGTCAGTTGAGTACAGTTTGAACCAATGGCTGTTTATTTTGCATGCTGTTCTATTAGCCTAAAAATAAGTTTCTCAATTTGGTCAATCTATGGTATCCATTTTCCGAACTGATCAAACATTCAAAGCCTTCTTTGACAAATCGTTATCCATGAACTGGGGAATTAAACCAAATTCCATTCAGAAAACTCTACAGGAAGCTTTAAATTGCGCTCCATTAGCACCGCAAATTTGACTGGATTTATGAATATCGATCATTATTTTAAGATAGCCGAAGAGCTAAATGTCAGACATAAACAAGTGTCTGATACTATTGAATTGTTGGATGAAGGGGCCACAGTGCCATTTATTTCGAGGTACCGTAAAGAGGTAACCGGCTCACTGGATGAAGTACAAGTTGCCGCTATCCGAGATCGAGTGCAGCAATTGAGGGATCTTGATAAGAGGCGGGAGGCCATTCTTAAGTCTATCAGAGAGCAAGAGAAACTCAGCCCTGAATTGGAGGCGAAGATCAATAAGGCAGAGACCATGACGGCCCTGGAGGATTTGTACCTGCCGTATAAGCCTAAGCGAAGAACTAAGGCTACCATTGCCCGGGAAAAGGGCTTGGAACCTTTGGCAGAGCTGATTTTTGCCCAGGAATCTCTTGACCTTGAGCAGGAAGCCAGCAAGTATATTGATGCAGAGAAAGAGGTGAAAGATATCGAGGAAGCCCTACATGGTGCCCGCGATATTATGGCCGAGTGGATCAACGAAAATGCTGAGATTCGTACCAAATTGCGTAAGCTATTTATTGAAGAAGGTAAATTCGTCTCCAAGGTAATCCCTGGTAAGGAAGAGGAAGCGATCAAATATAAAGATTATTTTGACTGGACGGAGCCTATCAAGACAGCCCCATCCCACCGCGTTTTGGCCATGAGGAGAGGAGAGAAAGAACTCTTCCTTATGCTAGATTCCAGTCCTGAGGAACTGGATGCGCTCGCCATAATGGAAAAGCAGGTGATCTCCTCGCAGAATACCTCCTCCGAGCAGGTAAAACTAGCGGTCAAGGATTGCTATAAGCGCCTGATGAAGCCTTCTATGGAGACTGAAGTGAGGTTATTTACCAAAAAGAAAGCAGATGAAGGAGCGATCAAGGTTTTTGCTGAAAACCTCCGCCAACTATTGCTAGGCGCTCCCCTCGGCGAGAAGTCGGTGATGGCTATCGATCCTGGTTTTAGGACTGGATGTAAACTGGTCTGCTTAGGGCCTCAGGGGCAGGTATTACATTATGATGCCATCTACCCTCATGAGCCTCAGCGAAAGAAAGCAGAATCTGCTGCCATGGTAAAACACTTGGTGGAGAAGCATCAGGTGGAAGCCATCGCCATCGGTAATGGCACGGCAGGTAGGGAATCGGAGCAGTTTTTTAAGTCAATCGGCTTGCCAGCCAATGTGCTGATCGTAATGGTCAATGAAAGCGGGGCCTCTATTTACTCCGCCTCTGATGTGGCGAGAGAGGAGTTTCCTGACTTGGATTTGACGATTAGAGGAGCAGTATCCATCGGCAGAAGACTGATGGATCCCTTAGCCGAACTGGTGAAAATTGACCCGAAATCCATAGGAGTGGGCCAGTACCAGCATGATGTGGACCAGTCGGCACTAAAAAACTCACTGGATGATACGGTGATGAGCTGTGTGAATGGCGTAGGAGTGGAAGTAAATACCGCCTCCAAGCAATTGCTGACCTATGTGTCTGGTCTGGGGCCTTCCTTGGCTCAGAATATAGTTGCCTATAGAAATGAACATGGGCCTTTCAAATCCCGCGAGGAAATCAAAAGCGTCCCTCGTCTGGGAGACAAAGCCTATGAGCAGGCCGCAGGATTTCTCAGAATTCAAAATGCCCCAAATCCATTGGATAGAAGTGCGGTACACCCTGAGCGCTACGGTCTGGTCCAAAAGATGGCCAGCGATATAGGGAGCAGTGTGACGGACCTTATGAATAGTGAGGAGCTGCGCCAAAAAGTACTGTTGAAAAACTATGTGACTGAAACCGTAGGACTGCCTACCTTACAGGATATCATGGCCGAACTGGCCAAGCCAGGCCGAGATCCACGGGAGACTTTTGAGGTGTTTAGCTTCCAGGAGGGAGTAAATGAAATGAAAGACCTCAAAGTGGGAATGAAGCTTCCTGGAATCATCACCAATATTACTAACTTTGGGGCCTTTGTGGATGTGGGCGTTCATCAGGATGGACTCGTACATCTGAGTCATCTGGCGGATCGCTATATATCGGATCCTAATGAGGTCATTACTGTCAACCAAAAAGTGGAGGTTACCGTCATTGAGGTGGACCTTGCTCGTAAACGCATTGCCTTAAGTATGAAGTCGGATCCTTTTGCCGAAAGAGGAAAAGCAAAAGCCGGTGGCGGCAAGAGAGCCAAAAGAGAAGAGAAAGAACCTGAAGGTGATATGGCCGCAAAACTAGCCATGCTTAAGGGGAAATTTGGCAAATAAATTATTTTATATCTCCAATAGAAGTGGAGATGGAGATGATAAACCATACAATAGATTACAGCCGGTGGACCCAAGTCTAGCCGGCTGTTTTTTTTGTGAGGGAAATGCTCGTTTTCAGCATTGTTGAATTGACCCTGTATCTATTCAACTTACACTTTGTAATAGTTAATTATTTGTGCTCTCCAGGTCTGATTTTTAGAATTGATACAGGACCTCCTTTCTTTCCAAATAGTGCCTGCGTTTGGTAATATCCGGGTCCTTGCCTGTACGGGGGGGCGATTTTGGTGGATATCTAGCGTTAAAGTCCCAACCGTGAATGTAGTAATTTTGAGACAACTCTTTTTGATTTAGAAGAAGGAGGAATATTGGTGTTTCGGGAGTATGTTTTTTTTGATTTCAAGTCATTTTAATATCCTATATTTATATTTAACTACAGGTATATATCTGATAATCGGGTAGATAAAGTACAGAGTGAACTATAGGCTAACTGTAAGTACCTATTGAATCATTATTTTGGAAGGAGCTTGACTTTTTTTAAGTTTTTAAGGGAAATATAATGCTCCAGGATTCTTTTCTTCACCACGCTATAGAGTAGATTTTAGGAAATGGTTTACGGTTTTTTATTTTGCCCTGGGCAAATAAAAAGAGAAATACTGAATTAATAAAGGGGCTGACGGTCACTGCCTATTTTTTGAGGATAAAAGCATGCTGACCCATGATATAATCCATCATGCTGCGTACTACTGCGTATCTAAATTTTAGGTAAAGGGAGATTCCCGAGGTAATTTTAATAATTCTTTCAGCATTAAAAAAAGACGATGAGGATTTCACATATATGTTTTGGGGCCTGCTTTTCAGTGCTACTGATGATGGCTTCTGGGGCTAGGGCTCAGGAAACTGAATATTCACGAAATGCCATTCAAGCGGGAATAGGTCTGGGCGTCCTAGAGGGCAAGTCGGAAAGTGGCAGTGGTCTGATTTATAATCTGGGTTATTTAAGAGAGCTTGACGCTAAGGGTAGAGTCCGGTTTAATCCCTCAATATTGTTTGGAGGATTCCGTTCCATAGGGATTAATGATGCCAGGGACCAGGAATTTCGTCTGAGCAGTCTGGGGCTGGACCTCCATGTGGATGTGGCGAGGCTCGGCGCATTTTCGCTCATGATCTCGGGAGGTGCTTTTGGGGCATTGTCCAGGGGTATGATCGGCACAGGAGGAGATAGTAATGGCCTTCCACAGCAATCCAGGTACTTTTCTCATTTCTATATTGGTGGAAAAGGGTCTTTTGGACTTAGGGTTGCCCCAAAAAAGCAGTCCACCAGCTATGAGCTTCGCCCAGTTTCAATCTTGGTGGGTAATCAGGGATTTGTATTAGGCTATCCAAGTTTAACAGTGAATTTTAAAATAAAATAAGCATGCTGCAAAATCTGATGAATCTCTTTCTAGCTAACTATAAGGCCCTAAAATGGAGTCATTTATTGCTGATGATAGTGGCTATAATGCTCAGTTCTGCCTCCTATGGCCAATGCAGCAGCCGTCAGAGCAAGAGCATCGCGGCGGGAATGGGATATTCCTATAATGGAGGAGCGGTGGAAGGACGATCGGGCTTGGTCTATACCTTCTCCTATCAGAATAAAATCGGCCGAAGGGATCAGCTGAGGTTTAGTCCTAATTTCACCTTTGGAACCTATAAAGGGGCAGGAGGGTATAAAGGAAGAGATGAATTCTATAGGGTATCCAGCATAGGGATTGACCTCAACTATGATTTGGTCAGAATAAAGCATATTTCTCTCGTTTCCTCGGTGGGCGTTCTTGGAGCTTATAGCCGTGGCCTATTAGGGACTGGAGGTTATGAGCCTAATTTTATGGGTTCCGAGTATTTTAATAGAGTCTATGGCGCAGCGAAGGCGGCGGTGGCGATCCGGATTAATAAGCCTACAAGTCGGGTGGCAATGGAGCTGGTGCCTGCCTCACTTTCCCTTGGTCCCAATCATTTTAATTGGACCATGGCCATGTTCAAGCTGGAATATAAGTTAATAGGGAAGTAAAATTCTATTGACCCAATAGCTTCTTATGCTCATTTAAAGAACTTGTATTCAGAACTTTTTAACCTTCTGCAAAATGCCTAGGATCAGCACTTATGGTAGGGACGAGGTCCAATAGTGGCATTTCTTCCATAAATAGGCTGAGGAAGGAACCATGAGAAATACTTCTGCTATTCCTTAAGTCATATAATAAAAGGGGGGGTGGTGATGAATCAGAAATTATATCTAGCGCTCACCAAAGCAATCCTGCTTTCCCAATTTCGTTCGAACTCCTGATAGAAGCTGCTTGATTGATTATACCCGCCAAAGGTGCGTGTATTAAACAGATCGCGAACACTGACCGATACGCTCAGACGGTCTTCCATAAAATTCTTCAGTAAGGTCGCATCCATGCTATAGCGAGCATAGTCCCGTCCCTGCGCTTCTATCTCCGGAGATTCGTAATCTCCCACCAGCTGCAAGGTGAGGGCATATGGGAGACTGAAATCGGTGGTGATCTTGGAATTCCACGAGAAGCCCTTACTCACAAATTCCTCCCCAATATTGGAGCCGTCCACTTTACTCTGAAACATGGATACGCTGCCGTTGACATTCCACCATGCACTGATATCCCACATACCAATAAACTCCACCCCGTAAGCTTGGGCGGTATTGAGGTTCATAGGCTGTTGATAGGAGATGCCGTTTTCTACCGTGGTAATATAGTCGAGGACCCCGTCCACATGACGATAAAATAGGTTTGTGGTAAGGCTGGCTTTTTCCCAGTTTACCATATGGCCCAGCTCTAGGCTGTTGATCATTTCAGGTTGAAGGTTGGGATTTCCACGACGCACACTGAGCGAATCTGTGATGTCCGGGAAGGGATTTAGCCTCCAGGCTGTGGGACGGTCGATTCTGCGACTATAGGTGAATTTAAAGATGTTTTCTTCGTTGACCTTATATAAGGTTTGTACACTTGGAAATAAATTGATATAATCGTGCACGTTGAGATCGTCGGTATTAAAGAGGTAGCCTTCCACATGGGTATATTCGGCACGGGTACCCAGGGTGAAATCCCATTTTTTGCCCGTGCGGGAATAGATAAAATACCCGGCATGAATTTGATCTTTATACAGGAAGCGGTTGCTTATCTCGGGATTCTCCACAAAGTCATTTTCACTATCTAATTGGTAGTACTTATAGTCATTATCAAATTTTCGTAAGGTGGATTTCAGCCCCATCTCCAACTTTACTTTTTCATTTACAGGATGCACGTAGTCGGCCTGGACCACGGTAATATACCTCTTCTCGTCCGTTAGTGCTTTTTCCTGGCCATTTAGGTTTTCTGGAAGTAGCTCGGAGGCGTCCCTATAGATGGAGATATTTTGCGTTTTATACTGGTTTTGGTAGGAATTATTAAGGCTCACCTTGAGCTCGCGGCTTTTGTCATCGAAGGTGCGCTCGTAGATCAAGGCATTGTCAAAGACATCATCAGTTTCACTTTCCTGATTTTCGCGGATATATTGGAGGATCAGTTCGTCAGTTTGGCTATCCTCCATGCGCGAATAGAGGGTATTAGTTTCCCGCTGCAAGCCCGAATTGTACACCCCTTGGTAGCTGATGATATTGTTTCCAAAATAATAGTCCCCGCCATAATTCATACTATGAGTCTGCTGTCTCTCGTTGCCTTCCGTCCGTTGGTTGAGTAATTCATTGTCCTCATACAGTTCTCTAAATACAGTCCTTTCGCCACGATTTTTCCAATCCCGATAGTTATACCCTGCATACACATTGTATTTGGTGGTGGTATGGTTAAATCGAGCCCCAGTATTGAGCCGATTGCGGGTGCCATAGGTGAGTTCGGCCCCGCCATGTGTACCCATGTCTTCTCCTCTTTTGAGGATAATATTGATGACCCCTCCTTCAGCTTCCGCATCATACCGAGCATTTGGATTATTGATGACCTTGATTTGCTCAATCGCTGAGGCGGGAATCTGATCAAGGTTTTGACTGAGGGAGGAGTTTCTACCATTGATCAGGATATTCGTGCCTGAGCTTCCTCTCATGGAGATGGAGCCATCCTCTGAGACGCTGATGGATGGGGTATTTCGAAGGATATCCAGGAGCGTCCCTCCGACATTGGCTAGATTCTGTTCGGGAGTGATGACCAGGCCTTCCACATCGGTGCGCATAGGGATGGTGCTGGACTGGACCAATACCTCATCCAGCTGCTTTCCCTCAGAGGTAAGTGGAATCAGCCCCAGATCTTTATCCGCCTTTAAGTTGAGGCTGCTGATTTTTTTGTTTTCATACCCTAAGAGATATACCTTAATATCATAGGTTCCTTTTTTGGTGTCGAGGGAAAAGTGCCCTTGTTCATCCGACTGGGTATAGGTAATCGTGTTTTCACTTCCTGCTTCGAATAGTGCCACCTGAGCAAATAATAGCGGATCATCATTCTCCCCATCCACAATCTGGCCCTTGACGGTAACCTGCCCCTGTGCGGCAAGGCTGATTCCTGACAGAATAAAAAATAAATAGAATTTAGATAAAGTCATTGTTACTAAGGTTTATAGGTACTGTTAACCAATATTAATTGGTGAAGGTTTGATATTTAGCCTCTTTTAGGACTAATGGAAATATGCAATGATTTGCGGTATTCTAAACACTTATAATTAGTACCAAAAAAGGTGCTTTGAAATGGATCCCCCGAATAGAGCTCAGCTCTTAGATCGCTGGTAGCTGCGGTAATTTGTCGCACTACTTAGAAGGTAGGTTCTATGACGAATTATGTTATTTATAATAAAAGGCCTCCTTTAGGGCTGAGCTGTGGGGTGTTTAAGCTTCTTAGGTTAGGGAAGTTTTTATAGGCTATTTTTATACTAGTCAAAGAAAATATAGGGGGGAACAGGGGATTAATATTAACCAAGTTAAAAGCGCCTAAAGGCTGTGTGGGCCCATATTTTGGAGAGTTAAAATCATTTTTTCAATTTTTGTGACAGTTACAGTCAAAATAATGTTGATTTTAAAAACATATCTTTGTTTGTTTGATGAACATTGCTACATTAGATGCATCATAAAAAATAAAAGTAATCCCCATGGAGCAGGCACCAAAAATCAGAATCGTGAGTAAGTTATTACCATCAGGCAATCATCAGGTGAAATTTTACGTGGAGGATCAGGCGCATCCACGATACGGATATCTGCTGGTCCAGGGAGATAGGGCAGTAGGTGATGTGATCCGTGAGATTCGTGAGCGAATGGCGCAGATGGAGCGATCAAGAATGGATCTGCATCGTTTTTCTTTCAAAAATCAGTGGCATGATGATCATAACTTTTATCTTTATAGCGCATAATCTTAGACGCAGATGTTTTTAGCCCAAAATTTACGTTTCCTGCGAAAGCAGAAAAGCATGACCCAGATGGAGCTGGCGGATAAACTGGCGGTAAAAAGGACCATGATTTCTGCTTATGAAGACGGTCGCTCCGAACCAAAATTAAGCACGCTCTCTGATTTAGTGTCCATTTTTGGGTTGGCTATGGATGAGCTACTCTTTCATGATATAGAGCATAAAGGCCGAAGGTCCAGCGCCAATAAGGAAGTGAAGATTTTGGCAATTCCTCTGGATCATGAGGAAAATGAGACCATCGCCATGGTGCCCCAGAAAGCCTCTGCGGGATACCTGAATGGCTATTCTGACCCTGAGTATATGCAAGAACTCCCGATGTTTCACCTGCCGCAGTTGCCCAAAAATAAAACCTATCGCGCCTTTGAGATTAGCGGAGATAGTATGCTCCCATTGCCTTCTGGCACAGTGGTGATCGGGGCTTATGTGGAACAAGTGGCAGATATCAAGTCAGGAAAGACCTATGTCCTGGTGACCGAATCCGAAGGGGTGGTTTATAAAAGAGTGTTCAACTACCTAGAGGAAAAAGGCAAGCTCTTTTTGGTCTCCGACAATAAGCTTTTCCAACCCTATGAGATTGCTGGAGAAGAGGTGCTGGAGATATGGGAGTCCAAAGCCTATATCAGTACTGATTTCCCCAGCCCAAAAGATAAGTCCAGCGATATGACATTGGAGGATCTTGCTGATATGATCACCGATCTCAGAAGCTCAATTATCCATTCCTCTAAATAATATCCATCATTGTGTAATTGCTATTCCTTCCCATTTTGATAAAAAGGAGCCTCTAGTTTTGCCTCCTCATTTTTTTAGCGCTGTAGGTAAAGACATTAAATGGCCTTCCCGCAAGACAGGCGATTTTATGGGGTTTATAGCCATTTACATTCTCCAAATAAACATCCTTATTTTCTCCAGGAAATTCATAATATATCTTTGGGTTTAATCGGCTTTACCTGTAGTTTTATTTTTATACCGCACTTTACATTAGGAATCATATTGAGGGCTGAAAACTGCAAGAAAATCAGGCTGTTTTGAGGTAGAAGCATAGTGCCGCTATGGTGAAATCGAAAACGGCAGCGTAGCGACTGATTTAGAGGTAGTCTCTGGTCGTAATAGATAGGCTAATGCATAATTCGGGTTTATTTCCCCATAGGGGATTTTAGACATTTACCGGCACATAATCAGGAACCTATGAAGATCGCTTTGGCACAATACAAATCCCTCGCCGGGGAACTGGAGTCTAATATTAAAGGACATGAGGAATATATCAGAATGGCTTATAGAGAGCAGGCGGAAGCCATATTCTTTCCAGAACTGTCCCTGACAGGCTATGACCTTTATACAGATCTATCTATTGGCTTTAGTTCCACAGATCCAGTTTTGGACCGATTTAAGGAAGTGAGCAAGGAGCTGGGAATGGTCTTAGGCATAGGCTTACCGATAAGGAAAGAAGCAGATCTGATGATAAGCATGCTTGTGTTTTTTCCTGATGGATCTATCCACCAATATGATAAAGAGCTGCTGGATGCAGATGAGGAGCCTTATTATAAGGCAGGAAATTCTTCGCCTATTATTAATATAGGGGAGCGGACCATTGGTTTAGGGATATGCTATGAAACTTTGCATGAAAAACATTATGCCGATAGGAGCGATAGAGGTGCCGAGGTATTTTTAGTATCGGTGGCCAATAATGCTTCAGGGATCGAAAGAGCCTACCCTTTTTATGCCGAAATGGCAGGCAAGTTTTCCAAGGATCTTCTTATGGTGAATGCCATAGGTTCCTGCGGGGATTTTGAAGCCTGTGGTAGGTCTGCGGTCTGGAATATAAGGGGAGAATTGGTGGCAGCAGCGGGAGTGGAGGAGCCTAAAATCTTATATTGTACTATATAATGGAGGTGATCGTCCTCAAAAGCCATATTATGAACGGTCTAGGGCAAGGGAATAGGAAAATTATTAATGAAAAAAATTAACTAACCATTATACTATTGTTAAATAATATTATATTTATGATCTAGGATTTGTAATAATATGAACTAAAAAATTTTCTTTTCCTTATGAATGCCAGTATATGGGCTAAAAGGAGGAAGAAATAAAGATAAAAAACCATTTTAAACTAAGCACAAATGAAAAAAAGAACACTGAGCGTTTTTGCAATAGCCGCGATTATGGCTGCATGCAGCGGTGGAAAACAGGAGTCTGCGGAGGTAGTTACTGAGCAGCCTGCTGAAACCCAAAATGTATCGAAGGAAAACAGTTTGTCAGCAGCGGAAAAAGATGCTGGATGGCAATTGCTTTTTGACGGAAAGAAGGCTGATGGCTGGAGAGGCTATAATCAAGGCGAGCTTCCATCTGGATGGATTATTGAGGATGAGATGTTTGTAGCGCTTGGCAAAGGTGGAGATATTGGAGGGGATGTAGTTTACGGCACTGAGGAATTTGGTGAGTTTGAGCTTCAGTTGGACTGGAAGATTGCAGAAGGTGGAAATAGTGGTATTTTTTACCATATAGTGGATGAGGACAAGCATGATGCTCCTTATTATACTGCACCAGAATATCAGGTGATTGATCAGATCGGTTTTCCTGAAAAACTAGAGATGTGGCAATCTATCGGTGCTGATTATGGCATGTACACGCCGGATTTTGAAGGTGCTGTGAAGCCTGCTGGGGAGTGGAATACTACGCGAATTGTATTTACGGAAGACCAAGCCGAATATTATCTCAATGGTAAGAAGACGGTTTCTTTTGATCCTTGGTCTGCGGATTGGGAGAAAAGAAAAACGGAAGGCAAATGGAAGGATTTTCCTGATTATGGCGTAGCTAAGCAGGGATATATTGGTCTTCAGGATCACGGAGCAAAAACTTGGTACAAAAATATTAAAATTAGAAAACTATGAAATCAATAAAAACGCTGCTTTTATTATTGCCTATCATGGCAGTCCTTACCGCTGGAGATATTGCGGGTAAGAAAGTAAAATTATTTAATGGTAAAAACCTTGATGGCTGGACGATATATGGTACCGAAAAGTGGTATGTAGAGGATGGACTATTGGTTTGCGAAAGCGGTCCTGACAAAGGTTACGGTTACTTAGGTACCAATGAAGAGTACAAGGATTTTGAACTAGAGCTGGAGTTTAAGCAAAGTGCCAATGGAAATAGTGGTGTGTTTATTCGCTCCAGTGTGGATGGCACCAAGGTGTCAGGATGGCAAGTGGAAGTGGCCCCTCCGGGTCATGATACTGGCGGAATCTATGAGTCTTACGGTAGAGGATGGTTGGTGAAGCCAGATGCTGAGAAAGATAAGGCCCTGAAATTTGGCGAGTGGAACAAGATGAAAATCCGTGTGGAAGGTGACCGAGTGATCAGCTGGGTGAATGGCACTGAAATGGTGGATTTTTCTGATGCTAAAATCGGAGCTGGAGAAGGCGGGATTTGTCTTCAAATTCACGATGGTGGAGGAATCAAAGTTTCATGGAGAAATATTAAGCTTCGTAAGCTATAAGAACTATAAAGTACAATAGGAAGAAAGGGAGGCTCACTGAGTCTCCCTTTTTTTTGTGACTATATATATAGAGTATAAGTCCGCTTATGGGGGCTTGCATCCAGTCGGTGATAATTATAATGAAGGAAGCACAAAGGGATAAATGGGCGGAGTTGTATAAAGTATCAATCCTGCTAAGCGCAGTGGTTATCCCACTATTTCAACTGAGCGAACGGGATAATTGGAGTACCGATTACAGTGTAGGATATATATATAGTATAAGTCGACTTTTTGATGCTTGGATCTTGTTCTTTCTGTGGGAATTATAATGAAGGGAGCACTAAGGGATAAATGGGCGGAGTAGTATGAACTACCAATCCTGCTAAGCATAGCTATAATTGCACTATTATAACTAAGGGAATGGGGATTGGATTACCTTTCACGGTTTAGTGTATATATATAGTATAAGTCGATTTTGTGATGCTTGGATCTGATCCTTTCCGTGGCAATTAAAATAAGGGGAGTACTGAAGGATAAAAGGAGCGGAGTAGTATGACCTACCAATCCTGCTAAGGGCAGCTATAATTGCACTATTACCACTGAAGGAATGGGGATTGGAATACCTTTCACGGTTTAGTGTATATATATAGTATAAGTCGGCTTTTTGATGCTTGGACCTGATCCTTTCCTTGGCAATTAAAATGAGGGGAGTACAAAAGGATAAAAGGAGCGGAGTAGTATGAAGTATCCACTCTGCTAAGCATACCTATAATCCCACTATTTCAACTGAGCGAACGGGATAATTGGAATACCTTTCACGGTTTAGTGTATATATAGTATAAGTCGGCTTTGAGGGTTATTCCCTGGTCCAGATAGTTGCAATTATGATGGGGGGTATATGAAGGATAAAATCAGCTACGTGTTTTTTACTAGAAAGGAAAAGGTGTGGTCCTTTAGGTTGGAATACCTTAAAAAAGAAGAATACAGAATAGTGTATGGTGTATTTCATATTTCCGATAGTTCATCCGACTTAGACATTGATGGTAGTTTTTAGCTTCTGCAGTTTTCACTTTCTATGGAAATCCAGCAGTTTATAAAGATCAGTTGGCTTAAGTGCGTTTAGGTCCTATATATATATAATAAAGGAAACTATATAGGATTGCATGAAACAGAGGTGGATTGCTTTAGAATATAAGCTTAGCTGCATGGCCTAGGCTTTGACAGCCTAGGCTGAGGGCTAAAGCTTCATAAAAGCCAGTCGCTAGCAACAATCCGGGGAGGCTTAAGCTATCTAAAATGAGGGGGTAGGGAGGCGAGAAGGTTCGATTATAAGGAAAGAGGAGGGAACTAGCCTTCAGAATGGGGAGTATGACTACTTATTTAGGAGAAAAAGCCTCCTTATTTTTGGGGGATTGGCTTCTTAAAAGCGGTCTAATTACGCTAAATGTACATTATGGAAGGTTTTATTGATTTTAATTCAAAATTATANGCTTGATCTTAAGTAGGTTAACATATTTTAAAGTTTTTGTTAAGAGGCATGTATTGCATAACCCAAAACCTTTCTTACCTTTGTCATCCTGTTAGACGGATAGGAGACGACATCAAAAGGGATTGGAGAGNGGTTAAGGATTGAGCTTGAGATGTTTAAGGGATTGAAAAATAATAATAAAAAAAGTTTTTGGGATTTAGGAAAAAAGCTTTTACCTTTGTCCTCC
>NZ_KB890739.1:162440-1057079 GCF_000373245.1 Echinicola pacifica DSM 19836 | reverse complement strand
AGTCTTTGGCGCCTACGCCGATACCTTTTACCAATCCCTGTTTCTTCAGGTCTTCCAAGGCCCGGTAGGCCTCCAAAATATCTTCAAAAAGCGCTTTCTCTTCTTCCTCTGTCTTCGCTTGCGCCAGGTACTCATCGGGATCATGCACCGAGGCCAGCTGAGTAGAATAGCCTTGCAGCAGCTCATTCCCCTCCTCAAAGCACTCCAAGATACCATTATAGCTGATCTTCTGCACGGCATCATGCTTCAGGTCTCTCCATACGCCTTTCTCAAACTGCGGCTCATCACCCAGCAGGGGACTTCTCACCCAGCCCAGCTTATTGCTGACCACCACCTGGTCTTTTGGCACGCCCAGTGCATTCAGCGCTGCGCCCAATGACTCCAAGGCCAGGCCAGCACCGTACTTCCCTGCCGAATCAAAAAAAGTCTGCGGCTGCGTATAACGAATGCTCTCCGCCACGATCTCTTGCTTTACCGAAGGATCCAGCGCCGTAAACAAATTGCCCAGGGCACTCGTGCCAAATACTATCGATGGAACTTCTATTCCGGTACTTCCTATAGCTCGTAAAGTCATTTTCCTTTATTGTTTTTTTGCGAGAAAAAGAAAAACCATTGCCTCAGAAAGTGCAATGGTTTTTATACTAATAAACCCCTAATTAAAATAACTGAAAGTAAAAAGAGCTTGCGCCTTATGATGAAGTATCATCACTATACTTTGATATGCTATTTTAACCAATTCAAATATCGTCATTTCCTATTATCTGACAGTAACATATGTTTTTAAGAGCGATACATTTGTGCATAATACCCCTGAATACCCCATTTGGTCATAGTTCTGGAACTAATCATTCCAATGTTGCTCAATTATTTTCTGGATATGCGGATAGTTTTCGTCGGTTTCATTTAGTTCTTCGCGCTTGAGGATAAGCTGCTCTTTGAGTTCGGCTATTTTGCCCGCGTAAGCTGGATCCCCATACCGATTATCCATCTCCTGAGGATCTTCATTCAGGTCATAAAACTCCCATGCCACCGGCGTATGTCGGGTATAGTCGTTGCCCCAGCTTTCCTTATTCCAGTCGGCATTGGGATCATCGGTATCCACCCAGTATCGGCCATAGTAGAAGATCAGCTTATAATCCTTGGTTCTCAGTCCAAAGTGCGCAGGGTTACCATGGCGATGGGCCAGGTGCATCCAATAGCGGTAGTAGGTGGATTTTTGCCAATCTTCCGGCTCCACATTGGTTTCCAGAATGCTGGTAAAATTATGGCCTTGCATGTACTCAGGGACCTTCCCTCCTGCGAGGGAGATCAATGTAGGAGCAAAATCGGTATTATTGATAATCGCATCTGTGCGCGTCCCTGCCTCGATCTTCTCCGGGTAGCGGATGAAGAACGGCATCCTCATAGACTCGTCATACATCCATCGCTTATCGATATAATCATGCTCTCCCAGCATAAATCCCTGATCACTGGTATAGACGATGATGGTATTCTCCAGCATGCCATTTTCCTTGAGGTAGGCCAGGAATCTTTTCACATTATCATCCACACCTTTCACACATCGGAGGTACTTCTTGAGGTAACTCTGATAGACCTCGGAGGTATAGGCTTTTTCGGCCTCATCCATTTCCCACTTTACCAGCTCACTGTCTTGAATATCCTCAGCATTGCGGTATTTTTTATAATTCTCATCCTGCCAGATATTCATCGACTGATGTCTGATGAGGTTTCTATGGGATACTGACGAGCCTATTATGCGGGTAAGGGTATCATTATTGCCACGTGTGGCCACTGAGCCATTATTGCCATTGTCATAGAGGCTGGCAGGCTCAGGGATGAAGGTATCCTCCAGATAAGATTCATATCTCGGGGCGTTCTCGAAGTCATCATGAGGCGCCTTATAGTGAAACATCAGGAAATAAGGTTCATCGTCTTTTTTGGTATGCTGAAACCAGTCCAACACCTGATCGGTGATCACATCGGAGCTATGTCCCTCGTATTGCTCCGTATTATTAGGCCAGGGCTGATCGCCTCTCACCCTAAATACGGGATCAAAATAGGTTCCTTGCTTATCCAACACCTTATAATAATCGAAGGCAGATGGCTCCTGACCTAAGTGCCACTTCCCGATTATTGCGGTTTGGTAGCCCAGTTTTTTCAATTCCTGCGGCAGATACTGACGTTCACCAGGCAGCTCACCCTCCAGATCGATCACCCCATTGGCTTGCGCATGCTGACCCGTCAGGATGGCAGCCCGGCTAGGCACACATATGGCATTATTCACAAAACAATTGTCAAATATCATCCCCGATCGCGCCAAGCTATCCAAGGTGGGCGTAGGATTCAGGTCCGCCAGCCGGCTGCCATATACCCCAAAAGCCTGGGAAGTATGGTCATCGGCCATGATATAGATGATATTTGGGCGCTTAGGAGCGGAGTCCTCAGGGGCCTTTGAGCAGGCTACAAGGCCCATCCCCAGCAGCATCACCATCGCCCAGTTCCGGAAGGTCCCCCTTCTGGAGTCTTGTTGTTTATAGTTCATAATCCATTGGAATTAAGGTCAATTGGTCTCCTAAGCGAGCTTGCTCTTCCTGCAAGGCAGTAAATAGTTCTTTCACTTTGCCTTTATATTCCGGCCTGTCGGCCAAATTGGTAAGTTCGTTAGGGTCATTTTCCAGGTCATACAATAATACCTGCTTGGCATCTGGATATACCATTAGTTTGAAGGCATCTTGTTTTATCATTCGCTGGTAAGAAACATAGGCTCCGTACACGCGATCCATTACTTTCTCTTGTTTGCCTTTGGCAAGATCAAGAATACTATGAAAATAGAGGTACTCCGGCCGCTCCACCCCTGCGATCTCCAGACTCGTGGCCATGGCATCCTGCAGGTAGATATTCTTGTCCATCCGCTGTCCTTCAGGTATCCCGGGGCCAGCGATGATAAAGGGGGCCGCCAGGCTATGCTCATACATATTTTGCTTACCGAGGAGTCCATGTTTTCCCATGGCCAGGCCATGATCAGCGGTGAAGATGATATAGGTATTCTCCCGCTCTCCTATCGCTTCGAGCTTGTTGAGGATCTCTCCTATCTGCGCATCCATATGACTGAGCAGGGCATAATATTCCTGCAAGTGGGTCCTGATCGCATACTCCGTTCTCGGAAATGGCGCCAAGGCCTCATCTCGCAAAGCAGGCCCATTGCCGATCGCATCCTTATAGGGATAGACTGGCATAAAGCTCTCTGGCAAGTTGATCTCATCCACCTCATAGAGGTCTATATACTTCCCGGGCGACTGTCGCGGATCATGCACCGCATTGAATGCCAAATACATAAAGAAGGGCTTATCGATCTGCGAGGCATGGTCCAGGAAGCCTATAGCATCCTCTCTCAGCACCTCACTCCAGTGGGTACCGCCTTCCCAAAACCCTCCCATCGTGGTGTCCGTCGGAGACCAGGAGTGGTCCTCCGGGCTCAGCGGTCGATTATATCCTACCGGCATCAGGGATGAATAATCCGTCTGGCCAGCCTTGGCCAGGGAGTCAAACTTCTGTACCATATGGCCATGCTGCCACTTATCCCCAGGCATCCCACCTCTAATATGAGCGGTGTGATTAAATATCTTGTCGGGATGGATATCCACATGCCATTTACCGGTCATATAGGTCTCATACCCTGCTTTTTCCATTAATTTGGGCCAGGTTTTATCTATATCCTCGCCCTTTTTCCAGTTCTCTTTGAAGGCCTGGGTTTCCCATACTGACCTGCCGGAGATCATCATGGCCCTGGACGCCGCACATACTGCTCCCGTCCATGAGCCCATATTATAGGCTTTCTGAAAAGAGGTGCCCTCCGCCATAAGCTGATTGAGGTGTGGGGTGTGAAGGCTGTTGGGCTCCAGATTACCGAGTGCGGTAAAAGTGAGGTCATCCGCAAAAACAAAAAGGATATTAGGTTTCTTTTGGGAATGCTGTTCTTTTTGATTGGCGCAGGCGGAGGTCATCATCACCCCCGCCGCCAATATACATAGTGTACGTATCATTCTGAATTAGAATTTTCTGTATTCATAGCCCATCATTCCGACGGCTTCTTTATCACCCTTGAACGTTTGTTTTTTAGGATTCCAGTCCAATGGACGATCAAGGCGGTAAGCGATATTAGCAATATTACAGATGGTGGCTGATCGATGGCCGATTTCCACATCGCAGATTGGCTTCTCTCTGCTGGCGATACAGTCGATCCAGTTTTGGTGATGCCCGCCATTGGTTTTATACAGATGCACATCGCTGGACTTGAGGGTGATGTCCTTGAGGCTCTCCGGGCTCGGCTCAAAATACTGTCGGCTAATATCCATTTTGCCTTCCGTACCGATAAAGCGCACGCCATAACCTCTGCCAAAATCCTCATGAATCATCTCCACTCCATTGGCATAGACCATCTTGAGGCCAGTCTGAGGATTATCCACTCCTGTGGGAGGAATATACTGCACCGGACCGCTATTATCCATTCCTAGGGCCCACTGCACGATATCAAACATATGCGCTCCCCAGTCACAGAGTATGCCTCCGCCAGTTTCGTCAAAGAGTCTCCAGTCAGGCCAGAATTTCACATCATTGGCGGATGGTGCCAGACGGTGATTATAGTTTAATAAAGGCGCTGGACCACACCAGTCGTTCCAATCTACCTCCGAAGGCATGCTTTCCTGCGGCAAGTCATACGGCCGGGAAGGAGCTCCCACCTGAACCAACACTTGCTTGATCTCACCTAAATAGCCGTTTCGTACCAGCTCGCAGGCTTTGCGGAAGCTATCCCATGAGCGCTGCATGCTGCCCGTCTGGAATACCGTTTTGTTTTTTCTGGCTACCTCCACCATTTCCTTACCTTCATTGATCTTTAGGCTCAGCGGCTTCTCGCAATACACGTCTTTTCCTGCGTTCATCGCATCAATGGCGTTCATCGCATGCCAGTGATCAGGGGTCGCTATTACCACCCCATCAATATCCTTATTCGCTAACAATTCCTTATAATCTGCATAAGTCTTAAAGGAATTGGCTGAAACCTCCTTGTTTGCTTTGGCATAAGACTGGGAAGCATGCTGCTTAAACCAATCCATTTTGGTGGTCCATACGTCAGATCCAGCAATGATCTGGGTGCCATCCAAATTGGCAAAGGCATTGATCAATCCATTGCTTTGCTTACCCAATCCTATAAATCCTAGGTTCACCTTATCACTTGGCGCTATATAACCCGCTCCCAATACATGTCTTGGAACGATGGCGATCCCGCCTAAGGCTAATAGGGAGGATTTTAAAAAATCTCTACGCTTGTTTTGATTAATCTGGTTTTTTTCTGTGTTGGCTTTTTTCATCCTATTAGGTTATTTTTATGTTAATGACTTCATGCAAATTAACTTTTTATGGCCATAAGGAGTACTACATATGTTTACAAGTATGAAACATATCTTTTCCTAAACCATGATATCCGGCAGTATAGCCTGCCAAAGCACTAGACTCCACCTCTACTCGATGGGCACCTATCGCCCAACAAAGCCAGAAGATCATATTTTATTCGCAGCTACTTCTTTCTTGCCTTATCCGGCTTGAGGCAGCAGTTTATTTCGAATTGATATAGCTGATCCTATCCGCCACATCCGAGACGGAAAGTACCTGCTGGACCATATTATCCAGGTCGATAGGGCAGTCCATGACATAGCCGCCATCCAGGAGCTGGACGAGCATGTTCAGGATCAATAAAGCTTCTGTGGGATCACTGGTGGCATAGAGTTCAGACTGGAAATTTTCCGCCGGATTCCTACCACTGGCAATCGCCAGAAACTGCGCTGCCCTCAGCCTATTGACCCGCTCAGGGTCTCTGATCATGCTGCGCTGTATCCGTGGGGCGATATCCACCGCCTCTTTTCCAAAGCTCGTCGCCACCACCAAGGCCCAGTAACGCCGCCAAGGATCCTTATCTTCTAAGGCTTTGGAAATTTGCTGCCTGACCTCCCCAAAATCCTCCAACATCAGATTGGCGGTATTCAGATAGGAAGCGATCTCCTTCTGATGCGCCTGCCCAAAGGCCACCGGCGCCGTAAAAGCCTCCTGTATCAAATAAAACTCAGGATATAGTGATAAGTCCGGCATCGACAGCATCCAGTCATTCAGCATGCCCCGCAGGGCCTTTAGCTCCTTCTGATAGGCAGGGTCTTCGGCTAAATTATGCGTCTCAAAGGGATCCTGCTCCACATCATAAAGCATCTCTGCTCCTTTGGGCGCAAAAAACTGCGCTTGAATATCCGTCAGCTCCCCATTCGTAAACATGGTCAACCACTCCTGATAAGCCAGCTGCTTATACCGGTATTGATTATAAAGCCCATCAAAATTGAAGGGCATAAAATTCCGAATATACTTATACTTCCCCTTGCGCAGCGAGCGCACCAGGTCGTATTTCTCATCAAACCGATCAGCATAGCCAAAGCTATGGTCCTCTTCATACGCTTTCCCAGTATTCAAAAAGGGCCTTCCGTCCATCTGCCCGGGGATGGAAACTCCAGCGAGCTGCAGGACCGTGGGCGCAAAATCTACGAAACTCACAAATTCTGCGGTCCGCTGACCTGGGTTCCAGGAACTCATGCTTTGGTATTTTTTGGGGATATGCACCACCAAAGGCACATGCAGACCAGTCTCGAAAAGGTATCCCTTGGATCCCGGAAGTACCCCTCCATGGTCTCCAAAGTAAAACACGATAGAATTCTCCAACAATCCCTCCGCTTCCAATTCGTCCAATAATTCGCCGATCTGCCTATCCATCTCCTGAATTCTGTCCAGGTAATAAGCACGTGTATAGCGGAATAAGGGCGTTTGGGGATGGTTTGGCTGCAGCTCGCCCGCCGGGGGCAGGGAGTTTAGGGAAGTCGCCTCCATTTTGGCCTGATCGAAGTGCAGCTGCCCCTCGTGGGATACCCCAAAATTATGAACGTAGAAGAAAGGCTGGCCTTTTTCACGGTTTTTATAGCTCGCCTTGCCAGAAGACTCATCCCATACCTTATCGCTTTTGTTCAGGTTATAGTCCTCCTTGGAATTGTTGGCGGTATAATATCCGGCCTCACGCAGGTAAGCAGGAAACATCTCTAGGCCTTCAGGCATGGGCACGGTGTGTATTTTGCGGTGATACTGCGCCCCGATCCGTGGAGCATAGGCACCTGTAATAAGGGTGGACCGGGCCACACTGCATACTGGAGCATTAGAAAAGGCGTGGTCAAATACCACCCCTTGAGCGGCCAGTCGTTCGATATTTGGCGTAGCCACCCCATTCTCATCGAAGAGCCTGAGGTAATGCTTCGAATTATCCTCAGAGGTAATCCAGATAATATTAGGACGATCAGCTGTATTTTTTTGCTGCGCAAAAAGCGTATAACTAAAGGTCTCGATCAGAAGTACCATCACTACCATTAGGCTAAGGCGGGCGTACTTCTGATTAGGGGTAAAGGGATTTTGCATGAAAATCATGGTTTTTAATCTATTCAATGGGACAGTAGCTTAAGGGTTTACTTTCTGCAGCCATACCAGCCAGTCCTGATCCGCCTCTTTTGGAGCGGCCTCGAGCTGAGTCATAGTACCACCTTGGAGGGTCTTTTGGGAAGTGGTGTGCAGGTTTTCTTTTTTCCGTGGATTATACCAGTGCACAGTGTAGGCGCCAGGATAGTCTGTCAGGTCTATTTTGGCGGTTTGGCTATTCTTCAGGTAGAGGATCAGTTCTTTTTGGCCTCCGGCCAAAACATACCCTGGCGAATCATGGAGGAGGGCATCCTTATTATCCATTTTCCATAGTGCTATAGAATTTTCGGTGAAGAAGTCGAGGCATATTTTCCCCTGGTCCCAGAACAAGTCCCGGGATCTAAAGTCCTCGCAGGTAAGGTCTGAATGGGCATGTTTATAGCCAAAATACCATTCCGTACCCCAGGCACCGGCCATCATCGCTCCCCAGAGACCGTTTTGGCGGGCATGATCATGCGCAGGATCTTCGGCATCCGGCAAGAGCGAATGCTGCGCATCTCCCGGCTCATCGCAGGCCACCGCCCACTGCTTCCCAGCCTCCTTCGAGTCTTCCAGGATCCTCAGCACATTGCGGTGTACATTACCGAAATCTTCTCTATTGGTCTGCAAAGAGGCTCCGGTGAAGGCATTCTGGCCATATAAAGGATCAAACCAAGCGCCGTTATGAATGACAATATGATGGTCGTATGGATCGACACTTTGTACATAATCCGCCAACATCAACCAGTCTCTAGGCTCCAGAGGAAAGGTCCGTGGATTGGGCACCCAGTCTCCCTGCTCCTCACATAAGTTCCAGTTGAGAGCCAGATGATGCCCAAAACGAGCAATCAGCTCTCTATAATATAATTTCGTAAACATGCCTATACCGCCATTGTCCAGCAAACCTTGGTTTTCTACTTCCAAGGTCTTGAAATGCAAAAACATCCCCAGCTTATCGGCATGGTCAAACAGAATCTCCCACTGGTCCAATTTGGAGCAATCAAAGCGATCCCAAGTGTCATAATCTATATATGGAAATACATTCTGATCATCGCCAGCGACATTCATCGTAAGAAATGAAAAGGCATTGGCACCTTTGGAATGCAGGTAGTTCACTGCCCCAATAAGCGCTTTTCCCTTAGCGCCTTTCCATACAGGATCTCCCTCCTTCCAGTCCTTGAGGTGCTCGGGATAAGTCTTGACAAGCTCATCCTTATGGCCATCACTGGCAAAATCACCATCAAAATCTGCATAAGCCAGTAAATTTTCGGGGGCATCAGAACCAAATTTCAGAAAATACTCTCCATTTCCCTGAAACTGAAGGTACCGCTTGCCCACATAATCCAAGCGGCCTTTTGCGCGGAAATCCCGGCCGGTCTTATCCGTCGGCTGCACTATTAGCTGACCCTGGGCATTATGAATCGCCGAAAAGGACTCTAGCTTCGTTGTATCTCTTACCGCTGCCCATTTCCCCTTAAAAAAGCTAGCTTTATAGGTCCATTCCCCCTCCTTGTCGGGAGCAAAATTTACCCGCCAAACCTTCCCGCCTGTAGCTCCACTATTGGCAGCATCGCCATCAGCAGCAAAAAAACCAGGAACTAGGTAGTTCTTACCACTGGCCTGATGGGTAAATAGAACATCAAATTTATAATTTAGAAAAGGGTTGGTCTCATCCATCTCGTCCACCTCGGGACCTTCAAAGTCCAGGGTAATACGGTGCCAGGTCTTCAGCTCTCCAGATAAAGTCTGAGCATTGGAAACTAGTACCAAGGCCGAAAATAGCACGGTAAGAAAAATAGAAAGTGATTTCATAGGTTTTGGGTTATTGGATTAGGTGGTTTTATGATCGGTAAAATTACAATAGGGCTAATGATCAACTCATCCTTTCGACAGCAAGACTCCATTGACAGGATGCTTTAGAAATCTATGTTCTGGCTTATTTCACTGGGTAGATGCAGGCTTTATCTGACCCTCAGCTGCTGGATAGGTAGCGGTCTGATCCATCTCATAAATCCGCTCCATCAGCTGCCATTTTTCCTCAGCGCTAGAGGCTGTGTCAGTCTGCTGGAAGCGAGATACAAACTGCTCCCACTCCTGCTGCCGGGGGAGTGTAGCCAGTTTTTTCATGGCCTTATCATGGTCAAAATCCAGCTGGGTATCCATGATCATAAATAGGCTATTTTGGTGAATGTAAATCTCCATATCCAGAATACCGACTTCCTTCATCCCTGCGGTCACCTCTGGCCAGGCTTTGCCCATGGCATGGACCTCTTTATAAGATTCTATAAGCTTTTCATCACGCTTCAGCGTAAGGGTTTTGCAATATCTCTTGAATTTCATTGATTAATATTAATATAAATCCTAAGTAAAATCGATTAAAACAGGTAATAAATACCGAGCAAAACGGATATTTATTCAGCCTGCGTCCTATCTCAGTCCAAATACCCTACTTTCATCTCTTCACGGCCCTGGTACTTTGGCACCCTTTGGTAGCATATCAAACCAGCAGGAAGCAGAAAAAAGTAGAGAGAAATTCCCCCTACTTTTTCACATTAAACCCTGTATATTTTAACCTAATATCCATTAATTAACGGAGACCTTAAACACAAATGCATAATCACCGGGCTTAGTATCCGGGAGTTTTATTTGTAAGGCCTCATCACTTTGATTCCAATCCAACTTTCCTTCGAATCCTAAAAGTGACACTTCTTTGATTTGCTTATCCATATATCCTGAGGCAGTTCCCAGTGCGCTTATTTCGGCCATTCCACCTTCTGGCCAGTCCATAGCGATGGCGTAGATGGTGCCATCTTTCTGGGTAAACCTAAAGTCTTTGCCGGTTAGATCCTTGTTTTTGCCTTCAGTATGATGTCCTGTGGCCACTTCTGTAGGTCCCTCGCCGAAGGTCTTCCAATAAGTGCTGCCGTAAATGGCTTCACCATTTTGATCGAGCCACTTCCCGATGGCCAATAATACCTCTCGCTGATCCTCAGGGATGGTTCCATCGGCTTTTGGTCCTACATTCAATAGTAGGCAACCGTTTTTGCTGACGATATCTATGAGGTCATCCACCAAGGTATTGGGGGTTTTGGAAATCCAGTTGGACACATATCCCCAGGAGTTGGCGCCGATGGAGGTATCGGTCTGCCAAGGGTATTCCTGGATATCAGACATTTTACCTCTTTCGAGATCAAGTACGTTGGTGCCGGGAGGGTAAGACTCGAAATTGTGGAAGTTCTTATTTTGAAGCACCACTTCCTTATCCCATTCCAGGCCTTTATTATAGTAATAAGCGGCCAGCTTAGGGTGATAAGGGGTATATTCTTCTCTATCTAATACAAAATCAAACCAAAGCACATCCGGCTCATACTTATCGATTATCTCCTTGGTTCTATTCCACCAAAGCTCCAAAAACTCCTTATCAGCTGGCTCATAAGGTTCATGAGCTCTTCCGTAGAAGTCACTAAATTCAGGATTTGCAGCATCACCGGTTTTATTGAAATAGTCCCAGTTGAAAGCAAAGTGGGAGGAAGCGCCGACTTTCATGCCTTGCTTTTTGCCCTCCGCCACGAGTTTGCCGAGTATGTCCTGCTTAGGACCCATCTCCACAGCATCCCACTTGGTATAGCTAGACTCGTACATCGCAAAACCGTCGTGGTGCTCTGCCACAGGCACGATATACTTAGCACCGGCTTTTTTGAACAGGTCTATCCATTCCTTGGCATCAAAATTCTCCGCCTTGAACATAGGGATAAAGTCCTTATAGCCAAACTCATCCAATGGACCCCAGTTTTTCACATGGTAGTCATAGATATTGGAGGCTTTTTCACTTTCCACTTTTCCGAGGGGTGACCATACCACTGAGTCCATATACATCAGTCGTGGGTACCATTCGGAGCCATAGGCGGGTACAGCATAGGGTCCCCAGTGGATAAATATCCCCAATTTGGCATCTTTAAACCATTCAGGAACCTCATAGGTCCTCAGGGATTCCCAGTTTTCTTCAAACTTCGGTTGTTCTTCCACCTGTTGCTCCTTGCCATTGGTGGCACAGCCACAAATCCCCAAGGTAAAGGCTGCAGCCAAAACCGGGAGGACAAAACTTGCACGTTTTTTCATACTCTATAACTTAATTTAATCTCTATGTTCTATTTGGCCAGCATGGCCTGCCTGGGGCTGGAAAGGATCATTTCCCTCCTCTCCAGCCCCGCACAGGCTTTATTGGCTGCTTAGCCTTAAGGCCTTACTTCTTTCTCCATGACCCAGAAGTCATCGAAGTAGATGGTTCCATTTTGTGGCAATTGGAGCATAAACCTTCTATTCAGATCATCGGCATTCGCCTCATATTCTGTGGTCACCTCCACCCATTCGCCACGGGTTTTGTTGTCTATAGATTCCCAAAACTGCGTCCAGTTCGGCAGTAGCCATAAGCTGACGCTTGGGGTGGTGGTTCCTTCCACTACATATACCTTATATTTGAAGAGGTAAGTCTTACCATCTTCCAGGCTAAACGGTGCATTGATGCTGTGGATCTTCCCTGCTGCCTGGTCGGCAGTTTTGGATACCTTAAGGCTGAAATTGCCTGTGGCGGCCTGTTCAGTGCTGAACTCTACCGTGGCACCATTATCCCACATCGCTTCCCAGCCATCACCACCATCTTCGAAGCCATAGGTCACAGAATTTAGAATATTGGCGGTATGCATTTTCACTGGGATATCCATGAAGGCTCCCGGAGACCGCTCATCGAGGGATAGCAATTCTCCACCGGCAAAGCTGACCGTAATCACATCAGGACGATAAATCTCCTGGGTCAATTTTAAGTCCAATTTGGTAGGGTTACTCGCTGCAGGCACCACAGAGGCTACATCAAAAGCCTGACCATTTACCATCACGGTAAACAGCTCAGTGCCACCAGAAAACGGCTCAAACTCGCCATTGAAGGACATTCGGATCGTTTGATCTTCCAGTTCCACGATATCTCCCGTAAGCTCAAATGGCTGACTGGAAGGAATCACCTTGATAGGGTTAGGGATGGTATCCCTGTCTGATCCCGGAGGGATCGTCTCCCCTGTCCTAGAAGAGGTTAGGAATGCCTGATATACCCCTAGTTTATTGAAAGGGATCATGGCCACCGAGTCCGGGCTATTGGCCACATAGAGCTTGGTGCTTAGATTCCTGATCTGCCAGTTTCTGGTGTTTGGTCTGCCCTGCTCGGACATATCCACAAATTCCACCTGCGTTCCGGCCTCCACATAGAGCGTATCCGGCCCTCTGTCGATCACTTCGCTATTATATTTCATTATGCCTAGGGCTTTGATCTTGTCATATACATCCACCATAAAGGAGGTGTCCATCACCCAATACTCACCGTCCCACTTGGCGCTTACTGTATCCAGTCCTCTGAAAGCCACTGAATCCCTAAATTTATTCACCAAACGCACGTACTGAATACCAGGCTCCTGGAAGAGGACATGGATAGTCTTATCTCCCGATAGGGTGTCGCCCTCATTGATAATAAACTCCGTTAGGATGGTATCCGACTTACTGATCGGGCCTTTGAGAAAATAATTTCCGCTCTGGATGGTCCAGCTATGCTCCACCGCTCCCTGGGATAGATCCGAAAAACTCTCAAACTCCCCTACACTAGTCACATAGCTAGGTTCTCTCAGAAAACTGGTGTACCAGCCAAGGTCGCTAAACTCTGAGGGGGCAGTATAATCCTCCTCCACGCAGGAGTACATCCCCGCGAGCATTACTATAAATATATATAAATATTGTCGTCTCATGATCAGATTCATTTTGGGTTGATTTATTCTCCTCCGAGTTTAGGATTGGCTACGAGTTCTGAATTTGGTATAGGCCAATAAGCATGGGCCGATGGAATATAATTGGAGGCAGCCTGCTGATAATCAATCAGGATATTGGTGCCCACCACTTCTTCCGTCAATACTGAGGACCAACGGGTTACATTCTGACCTTTGCTATTTACAAAAGGGTAGTTCTCCGTATAATATTTCCGCTGCGATAGCTCCTCAAAACGCTGCTTGGTAATGCCCCAACGTCTCATATCGATCGTCCGAATCGCATTGCCTTCCAGAGATAGCTCCAAGGGTCTCTCCACATACATCAGATGCTCCATGAGTGACTGCACATCATAGGTGACATTGTCATGAGCAGCAGCAGGAAATTCCCCTGATCCATCCATTCCCAACAGCTGAAGCGCTGATCTGCGTCTCACGCGGTTGATATACGTCATGGCTTCTTCCACATTTCCCTCGCCCATCAATAAGGCCTCAGCATACATCAGGTACACATCTGCTAGACGGATCACCCTTACGTTCACGCCAGACCTTAGGTTAGGCACGATGTCCTTCTCATTGGACACTGTCTCCCAGTTGGAATATTTTCTGAAATACCCTGTTTCTTTATTATTAAAGGCGGTGGCTTCTGCTGTGCTCGTTCCATAATATTCCAGGTCAAGGTCATCCACCAAAGCGATGGAATAGGAAGTTCTAAGAGAATAAGTTCTCAATCGGGTAGAACCATCTTCCTCCAACACATAGTTTCGGGGATCATTGACATCCATTTTATCGCCCTTATAGGCCATGATCAGCCAGCAGCTAGGATATACAGCACGATAGCCACCCACTGGGCTCACAGTAAAATTCAGATTATTGGAAACCTGCTCCTCTGCCCAAGGGCTAATTTCTGATTTATATGACAGAGAATAGTTGATCTCCAGGATGCTCTCTGCATTGAGCTCGTTTGTCGTGGTGAAATTATCCCCAATGCTCTCCGTCAGGCGATAGCCATATTCAGGTGTCTCGATGACCTCCTGAAAATAGGTAGCCGCCTGGGAATATTCCTCTTGGTATAGGTGACTCTTGCCAAGGACAGCGGCAGCCGCTCCAGCGGTTACTCGGCCACGGTCAATATCTCTGGTCCACTTTGCCGGAAGGTTTTCATGGGCAAATTGTAAATCTTCTCTATAAAATTCCACTACCTCCTCGGCAGGTCTTACCGGCTGATAGAAGTCCTCCTCATTCTGAGGAACGAAGTCGAATACTGGAACACTTCCATTATTGAACCCTGTGGACAGGTAGAAGTAAAATAGGCCTCTGAAGAATCTGGCTTGCGCCAAAATTATGGTGGCTCTTTCTTGGCTAGCCTCATCAGCGAGGCCAGGGATAAGCTCCTGAGAAGCACTGATTACCTGATTTGCTCTAAAGATCCCCTTATAGAGCGCATCCCATTTATTGTTTGGCGTGCCCGAAGACTCGTTAAATTCCTGCAGGTAATACTGATTGCTGGTATTGGGTCTTCCCCATCCCGGCCAGGTCATATCACTACGGTTATACTCATCGCCAATGGCCAGGACATTTTGGTTTTTGAAGGCATTATAAACGGCGATCATCCCGGCGTCAAGGTCATCCACGGTCTTCCAGAAGCTCTCTGTGGACATTTCATTTGGATTTACCTCTTCGAGGAAATCGCTACATGCGCTGCTTACTCCCAAAATAGGAAGTGCACATATCATTATCTTATATAGGTTATTTCTAAGTTTCATCGGAATTAATTTTAGAAGTCAAACTGAAGACCTGCTCTATACTGGGCAGCAATTGGGTAGTTACCTTTGTCAATACCACGGGTATTAAGTCCGTCATTCCCTACTTCTGGGTCGAAGCCGTCATATTTGGTGAAAGTAAATGGATTCTGAGCGGCGACATAAAAACGGAGGTTTCTGATTCCCACCTTATTGGAGATCCCTGAAGGCAGGGTGTAGCCAAAGGTGATATTTCTCACTCGAACGAAAGTCCCATCTTCTATCCAGAAATCGGTATAGCCTCTATAGTTTTCGTGATCTCTACCGCGGAAGGCCGGCACCTCTGAAGTTTGATTCCAAGGAGTCCACTGGTAAAGGATATCCAAATGGGTTCCTTGCTTATAGGCATAGGCCTTGCTGCCATTGATGATCTCCCCACCGAAAGCCCCATAAAGCTGCATGGAGATATCGAAGCCTTTATAGTCTGCGTTCAGGTTTAAGCCCATCTCAAATTCCGGCATTCCACTACCTGCATACACTCGGTCGTCATTATCGATCAGACCGTCACCAGCGTCTGGCTTACCATCACCGTCAGTATCCACTGTCAAGGCATCCACATATCTCAAATCTCCCATCTTGGCAGTGGGCATAAGCTCACGGTAAGTCTGAAGTTCTTCTTCGGTGGTCACCAGTCCGTCAGTTTTCAGGACAAAGAAAGCTCCTGCCTCATATCCTTCTTTAAGTACCGTCACCAGATCCTCGTTTGGCAGACCGCTCGTCACGGTACTACCTGAGAGATAAGCGATCTTATTGGCACCACTCATCTTGGTGATGGTATTGTCATTCCTGCCATAAGTAAGTCCTGCAGACCAAGATAGTTTACCATTATGACGGTAATTGGCAGAGAATTCCATCCCTTTATTATTCATATTCCCCACATTCAGCACCACTGTCGCATTGCTTCCCGCACCAGTTGTTGGAGGGAGCAAAAGTGGAAATAGCATGTCCTTCTTATTGGTATTATAAAAGTCAGCGCTGAAGGTGAATTTGTTTTCAAAGAAAGCAAGGTCCAAGCCTAAGTTAGTCTGCTCGGTGGTTTCCCACTTCACATTTTCATTGGCAAAAGCCGTCTGAATCGCCCCTAGTGCCAGGTTGTCAGATCCCTCAGGACCGAACACATAATCCTTGGCCAGGCTGATCGTCGCCGCATTGCTATAATCGAGGAAGTTTTGATTTCCTGTGGTACCATAGCTGGCTCGGATCTTCATGGAATTAGCAACACTTGCTAATGGCTTCCAAAACTCCTCGTCGGAGACATTCCATCCCGCAGAAATGGAAGGGAAGGTACCCCAGCGGTAATCCTTAGAAAACCTGCTTGAGCCATCTCTTCTCGCACTTATACTTAGGAGGTACTTGCCTTTATAGTCATATTGAGCTCTTCCCAGGAATCCGATCAGGGAGTTTACCCTGTCCTGACCATAGCCAGTTCCAGAACCTACATTTGGATCCAGGGTGGCGCCGTTCAGTACAGTGACATCATTGCTTACCAGATCAAATTTCTCTGCAAAAAAGGAAGCAAATTCATAGCGCTCCATGGAGTACACACCGAGAACCTTCAGGCTGTGCTCGCCAAATTTCTTGCTGTAGTTTAAGGTGGTTTCCGTCGTCAAACTTTTGGCACGGTCACTCCCATTAAACACCCCGGACCTTACGGTAGTCGGCAGAAGCTCTCCTAATTCATTATACACTTTGAATAGTGGATTTACTCTGATTCGGGTGTTATTGGTGATACTCCCGCCCACTCTACTCATGATATTGAAAGACTTGGAGATATTATATCTTGCCTGGAAGAAGCCATTCACATGGTCTCCATAGCGGTTGTCAGTTTGCTTCATCCTAGCAGCCATATAGCTGAGGTTTAGCGCATCATTGGTAGATCCACTGGCATCAGAGATGGTAGAAGCGTTAGGATCGATGGCTTGCTGATACGGCTTTTGCTTATACGCGTCCAATAGGAAGTTCCATGGGGCATATTCCTGAGACTCCACCCGTACGCCAAGGCCGGTGTTGATCACCCAGTTGCCTTTGGTATATCCGGTATTGGCTCTGATATTAAACCGATCAAAACCAGAATTGATAATCACCCCTTCCTGGTTGAAATAAGAGCCGGTGATGCTATAGTTCAGACCTTCCTTGCCACCTGAGATATTGATACTGTGGTTTTGGATGGGAGCATGGTCATTCTGGATGATTCCTGCCCAGTCCGTATCATTGGTGAAGCTATAAGGATTCGTTTCCAATGGCGTCCAAGTATTGCCGAAGGTGGTTCCGTTTTGGTTGTATTTATTGATGAATTCGGAATACATATATTGGTCAAAGTTCATCAAAGGCACCTGCGAGGTGATTTTCTGAATACCATAATAGCTGTCTATTCCTACTTTCATCACTCCTGCTTTCCCCTGCTTGGTAGTGATGAGGATCACCCCACCAGCGCCTCGGGTACCATAGATGGCTGAGGAGGCTGCATCTTTTAGGATGTCGATAGACTCGATCTCATTCATACTCAGTTTAGGGTCTCCATTATAAGGAATCCCATCCACCACATAGAGCGGAGCGTTATTTCCTGTCACAGAGCTCAAGCCCCGGATCACAATATTGGAGCTGGAGCCAGGTTCTCCGGAACTCGCAGTGACGTTTACCCCTGCCACTTGGCCTTGAAGGGCCGTTCCCAGATCCGCCGTGGCTGACTTGGTCAGGGTTTCGCCATCCACATTGCCCACCGCACCGGTGACTTCTTTCTTTTTCTGTGTACCATAACCAATAACCACTACCTCGTCTAAGGACTCTATATTAATGTCCATCACAAGATCAAGCTTGGTTTCATTGGTCACGACCATCTTTTGGCTGATATAACCGATGGAAGAAAAAACGAGTGTCGTTTCCTTATTGGGAACCGAGAGGCTGTACTTCCCATCAATATCAGTGACGGTACCCTGACCGGTACCTTCTATAATGATATTCACCCCTGGAAGGGTGGTTCCATCATCACTGGAGGTAATGGTGCCTGTCAATTGCCGGTTTTGGGCAAATACCATGGTGGCGTGCATGGACAAGATCATAAACAAGGCTAAGGATAAAAATCGCCGTGCCGATCGTCGTCCGTTAGGAGGTAAGATTTTTTTCATAACGAAATGGTTAATTGGGTTAATAAATGCAATTGCCCGACTTGCGAAGAGATTTTGCTTTTAACAGAATCAAACTTAAAAAATCCTACCCAATGGCCTTAACACAGATGTTGATCAAGTTAGCACATATGTATTTTCAGCCCAAAAACCCCACCCAGACCTAATAAAGACCGATTAAACAAATGTTTTACTAGCGAAAAAAAAATTAAAATTCTTTTGAACTAGTAATTATCACCCGCTAGTCTAGCCGCTGTAGAGTTGTACTTTCAGCCCAGCAGAGGAAAATCATCCCCTTCCTGCCCAATCCCCTTCTATATCATATGAGTTTTACCTTACCACCAGACAGTATCCCTATCCCTGCTGATAGTTACTCTTCTCCAAATGATAAACACCACCTCCCCCAATCGGTATTCATCACTTTAGCTTTGGGTACAGATCAGCATTGTATCTGGCTTTTCCATTATTCTTGAGAGAGATTTTTAGGGACAAAAGTATATATAGCATAGCAAGCAATCCCTTCCCGCCCAGGAGGAAATCGCCACAGTGCTAAGAGGAAGTTGTTTTTATTCCTAAGAAAAAAACGTCGATAAATTCACTATGGTCTAAAGAAAAAAAAAATAGAGCTCGCTCTACTCTAAAAAGTAAAAATAGCAGACGGAGCAAATAGGTAGTTCTAAGTCATAAAAAAACTCCTCCCCTATAATTAAGGAGAGGAGTAGAGATCTTTAGTCGTCCCAATGCTCGTCTATTATCTTCTGGAGGGCAGGATATTTGGTATCCTCTTCATTGAGCGCTTGCCGCTGGGATTTTAGTTCAGCTTTCAGCTCCTGTATGATCGTCTTATAATTGGGATCATTGTAGCGATTATGAAGTTCCTGGGGGTCATTTTGGAGGTCGTAAAGCTCCCAGGCCACCGGAGTATCATAGCCCAAGCTCCTCAGCTGCTTCTCCCAATAGTATTCCTGCCATTCATTTTCGGGGATATAATGCTTGGAATAATAAAACACTAACTTATAGCGTTCGGTACGGATCCCGAAATGCGCGGGTACCCAATGGTGGATTATATGCATCCAGTATCTATAATACGTCGCCTCCCTCCAGTTTTCCTGAGGCTTTCCTGACAGCGAATTCATAAAACTCTTTCCTTGCATATATTCAGGTACCTGGCCCCCGGCAAGGCTAATCAGGGTAGGTGCAAAATCAGTATTATTGATCAATAGATTGTTCACTGAATTTGGCTTAATCATCTTAGGGTAATGCACTATAAAAGGCATGCGCATGGATTCCTCGTACATCCAGCGCTTATCGATCAGGTCATGCTCTCCCAGCATCATCCCCTGATCTCCCGTATATACGATGATGGTATTCTCCCATAATCCCTCCTCTTTGAGGTACTGAAATAACCTACCGAGATTATCATCCACTCCTTTGACACATCTCAGGTAGCGCTTCAGGTAATCCTGATAGGCCAGATGGGTGGCCTCCACTCCATCGATGGAGTCTTTGAGAAAGGTTTTTACATAATTCCGGGAAATATGCCGGTCTGATACCGAGGTACCGATGATGGGCCTTAGCTTCCCATTTTTGCCGACTGTAGCCTCTGAGCCAAAGTAAGGCTGGGCATATAGACTGGCGGGTTCGGGAATCTCCGTATCTGCTAGGTAATCGGCATAGCGGGGAGCAAATTCGAACATATCATGAGGCGCCTTATAATGATGCATCAAGAAAAAAGGCTTGCTTTTATCTCGGTTTTTCAGGTAAGCCAGGCTCCTATCCGTGATGATGTCTGTAGAATGTCCTTCATAAGTCAGCTCATTATTTGGCCAAGGGCCAGCATTCATCGTCCTTAGGCTTGGGTTGAAATAATCCCCTTGGTACTTAAGTACTTCATAATAATCAAATGCTGCGGGCTCCTCCTTCAGGTGCCACTTACCAATGACCGCCGTGGAATAGCCCAGCTTGCGCAGCTCCATAGGCAGATATTGGTTGGCTGGTGCTAGGCTATCGTCTAGGTCCAGCACGCCATTGGTCTGGGAGTACTGGCCAGTCATGATGGTGGCTCGGCTAGGGGTGCAGATCGAATTGGTACAAAATACATTTTCGAAGAGCATCCCTTCTGCCGCCAACTGATCCAGCTGGGGCGTGGGGTTCAGCGCCGCCAGTCGCCCACCATAAGCCCCTATGGCTTGGCTGGTATGATCATCAGACATGATGAAAATGATATTAGGCTGTTTCTGCTGTGCAAAGACGGCAGACACCGCCATTAACAGCAGAGTAAATAGCAGACTTAATTTTTTGAAAACGGGGGATTTCATATTATTGATTTATTTCAGGTTTACTTTAAAACTATGGGCATAGTCGCCCTGCTTCTCCGAAGGAAGGTTGATCTCTAGGGCCTCAGAAGTTAATTTCCAGCTGAGCTCCGCAGGAGAGCCCAGCAGCTTGATGCTTTCGATTTCCTTGTCGAGCAGACCAGCATTTTTGCCAAGGCTACTCACCTTCAGCTGCTGCCCAGGCCAGCCAAGGACGGTGATATAGAGATTCCCATCTTTGGTGGTAAAGCGAATATCATTGGCGGTGGCAGGTGGATTCTTATGTTCTGTCAGATGGCCTTCGGTGATCTCTTGGGAGCCCTCACCATAAACCTTCCATGGCCGGGTGCCATAGATCGCCTCCCCGTTTAGCTCCAGCCATCGCCCCAATTCCAGCAACCTACTCTGCACGGCTTCAGGGATTCTCCCATCTGGCGTCGGGGGGATATTGAGTAGCAGTGCACCGTTTTTGCTCACCACATCCACCAAGAAATCCACGATTCTATTGGCCGATTTATAGCGAGGATTGGAGATATAGGACCAGGCCTCCCAGTCTATGGAATCATCGGTGAGCCAGGGGAAATCTTTCTTCTCACTCATGCGGGAGCGCTCTAGATCCAGCACAGCACTTCCCACAGCCATATCCTCCCCCTTATAGGTACATACCACTTCCCTGCCCCACTTTAGAGCGCTATTATAATAGTTGGCCAAAAACTGCTGCCGATACTCCTCGCCGATGATGTCCATTTTATTGTCAAACCAGATCATGTCAGGCTGATACTTTTCCATCAGCTCATCCAATCGGTCCAGCCATTCCTGATTAAAGTCATCATCAGGAAGGGGGTTCGTGGGGGTATTGGCCATGACAAAAGTGCCCTGGGGAACGACTGGACCATACAGACCAGCATATTCCTCATCAGAAGCATCTGTCTTAAGATCCCAGGTGGGAAACCAGCTGTACAGCCAATGGCGGTGATAGGTGACGATAAATTTCATTCCCTCAGCCCTAATGGCCTTCTCCATCGCTGCAACGATATCCTGTTTTGGGCCCATCTCCACCGCATCCCAGTGCGTCAACTTGCTATCCCACATCGCAAAGCCATCTGCATGCTCTGCCACGGGGCCAGCAAACTTAGCCCCAGACTTGCGGAAAAGCTCCGCCCAAGCCTCGGCATCGAAATGCTCCGCAGTAAATAATGGGATGAAATCCTTATAGCCAAACTCATCCACCGCACCAAACGTCTGCTCATGATACTGACGGATCGGATGACCCTCAGTGTACATATGATGACTGTACCACTCAGTCCTATGCGCTGGCACCGAATAAGGACCCCAGTGAAAATAAATCCCAAACTTGGCATCCAAAAACCAATCCGGTACCGGATGACGCTGTAGCGACTCCCAATTGGGAAGGTATTTCTTCTCCTCCTGCTGCGAGGACTTGCAGCCCAGCATCAGCAGCATCATCCCCACCAAAACAGAAGTATATATTCTCCTCCGTGCTTCCATAATATATATTTTAAATTAGTCCTTTCTTTTAACTTATATAAATTCCCCTTTCGGTAGTTATAGCCGAATGATCAGCCAATATCTTTCTATTGTCTAGCTTAGGAAAAGCCTTATGCACTCTTAATGCTCCGCCTCAAACCAGTCACTCAACTCAAATCCATTCAGCCAAATCCCCTTACCCTGAGAGCCGGATATCCTGATCACCGCTGACTTGCCTTCTTCTACACTAAATAGAATGCTAGCCGTCCCAGGAGAGTCAAATTGCATATTTTTACCATGGCTGACCACCACTTCCGCTGTGGACAGATTGGAGCTGAGCTCTAGCTTAGCCTCATAGGGGATGTCAAGAATCCGTATGCTTTTAAGTTTTTCCTTATTGGGGTCCATCTCATCAGAGTTGCTCTGTGGAGCGTGATTCCAGGTGCTCAACTTATAAGTCCCCGCAGGCAGCCCCGTAAAGGTAAGTTCCAAACCCTGATCATCTATCGCTAACAATCCATCTCCATAGACAAATCCATATTTGCCGATCACATTCATTTCTCCTAGCCAGCGGATGATCCCATCTTCCCCAAGGGTATTGACCTTGAGGCTGGCACCCGGTCTGCCGGGCAGCTCATAGAGAGCTTCCTGATCCTCATCACCTTCCCAGTGCTCCCATCCGAATTGTACCAATTGATCTTTCGCTCCAAGGTCCACCCGGGTATTGAGGAAGTCATAGATAGGCTGGGCCTCTGCTTTCACTCTATCCGACTGAAAAGGAACGGTTTGCACCTGCACAGAGGAGGATTTCAGTCCTTTGGCACTGGCCGTGACCGTCACTGTCCCCGGCTGGAGCCCCGCTCTGATCAGGGCTGGGGCCACGCCATACTCGGTAAACATAGGGTTGGCATTGATGTCTTTTTCGTCTCCAATGACCGTAGCCTCTCCTTGGGTGCTAAAGGTCACCTTGCCTTCATATCCGCGGACCACCGTGCCGTTTTTGTCCAGCACCTTGGCATAGGCCATGAGAATATCCGATCCATCTGCGGTAAAATCTCTACCGGCCGTATCTAGCTCGAGCACGATTCTCTCTGGTTTCTCAGGTGTTCTTCTGGTGAAGGTCAAGGTCTCTCCGGAGGAGAAAATCGCTTTGGCCTCCAAGACCCCTGCCTCATACTTCAGCTGGTCAAATAAGAATGGAGCATGCTTCAATCCATAATAAACGCTGTCTCGGGAAGGTTTTTCCCTTCCTATTTCTTTTCCATTCAGGAGCAGCCTTACCTCTGCTGCATTACTAAATACGGTGATGCTATCCCTGCCAGGCACCCAATCCTGAGGGATATACACAAATGGTTCTTTCCCCAGTTCGGCCTTATACCACTGCGTCTCTGGCCGTGGATACCGGAATATGGTCATGGCGCCACTTCGGGTGCGGTCTATCGGATCGCTGGCCTTATCATGTGTAGGGTGAAAGGTATAATAAGCGTGAGCGGTCCAGGCGATCAGGCCCGTCATCAGCGAATCAGCCATAAAAGGGGCCACTGCCTCCGGGCCTTCGCGGCCTTCCATCGCAAACATAGGTTCTGAGCGATCCCAGATGAATGGTCCGTAGAGCATATTGGCATTTATATCTGTGAGACCGGAAGTCTGCCATCCCGTCCAGCGTGCCCCTTGCGAAGCGGTAAGCCTCGTAGGATCCTCTTGTTTTACGGTATTGTGTACCCGCGGCACATAGCCACGGTGATTGATGCCGCCACCCCAGATCACCACCGAAGGGTGATTTCGGTGATTACGCACCATGGTTCGCGCGGCCTGCTCGAAGTTTTGCCACCATTGGGGATCGGTACTCATATCTATCCAAGAAGGCGCCTCCTCATATACCAATATCCCTAGCCGATCACAAGCCTCCAAAATAGCGTCATCCTGAGGGTAATGTGCCGTCCGCATAATATTAAACCCAAACTCCTTAAACTGGAGCATGTCCTTATAATGCAGCGAATTGGGAACCGCATCGCCAATATAGGGGTACTGCTGGTGGCGATTGAAGCCCAGAAGCTTTATCGGCTTGCCATTCAGCAGAAAGCCTCTCACTGGATCCAACTCAAACTTTCGAAGACCAAGGTTATTCTCTGTGAAATCTACGGCTTTGCCATCCACTATTACCGTGGAATGAACGCGGTACAGGTAAGGATCCTCCACCGACCATAAGTGCACCTGGTCCTCCAAACTCCCAATCTGGTTAAATTGAAACTCCTGCTTCGCTTCGATCCTTTGGGTCTGCGTCAGGCGGAGGACCACCAGGCCCTTATCATCTATAATTCGGGTGAGCAGCTCCACATCGGCAGTATTTTCCTGCTCGTTCTTTACACTGGTCTTGATATTAATAGTCGCATTTTTATTAATAGGATCCACCGTTGGGGTGGTGATGGTCACCCCCGAACTGATAGACTCCCAGTTGAAGCCAATATGCACGGGGTGGGTCTGCACCAGGTATACATCGCGGTATAGGCCACTGAATTTCACATAATCAAATGGGCCGGGATCTGGCGGCACCACCTCACTTCGTCGGTTGTCCACCAAAAGAGTGATCTGATTATCCTCCCCCTTGTTGACGTAATCGGTGATGTCAAAGTCAAAAGGAGTATAACCCCCAATTTGATTTCGTCCCACCTTCTTGCCATTCACCCACAAATCCGTCACCTGATGGGCACCTTCAAATTCCAAAAACACCTTTTGATTGCCGCTGGGCACAGAGAGGCTCCTACGGTACCATCCGACATTTCTATGAAACTTCAGCTGGGTCTTTTCATCCTGCAATCCATCCAAGGCCAATGAGGTCAGCTCAAGGGTATGAGGAAGGCTGACAGCCGTCCATGAAGCATCGTCAAAGTCCTGCTCATAAAAACTGGCATCAGGATCGCCAAGGTGGAATTTCCATCCTTGGTTGAGGTTATCTTTTTTGCGATCCGTGCTGGGAAAGCCTTCCGGTAGCGTTTGACCCAGGGCCATTATACTTAGGCAGCTACTTAAAAGCAGTAATAGTAGGGTTTTATATCTAATAATAGTGTTCATATTTTCTCTTCAATTCTTTTCATTATCTAAAGTATTTTCTTTCCTGCGGGAATATCATTCGAAGTAATCCCAAAAGTCATAGGCTGCATCGAGCTGAGCTTTATTATCCTTGAGCAAGACCGCTTTTTCCTTCATTTCTTTCCTCATGGTCTTCACGGTTTCGAAATATTCAGGAAATATTGCCAGGTTTTTGATCTCCCAAGGGTCCTTGCTAAGGTCAAATAGCTGTGTCACTCGTGAGCCAGCTTCATATTCTCCGAGCTGCTTGTTGCTATCTCCAGCTCGCACATACTCGATAAGTTTCATATCTCCTTTTCGGTAGGCGCGTTGAAATTGCCGGTAGGCATGATAGGTATAATCCCGCACCGACTCCTGCTCTCCAAGGATAACCTTGGCGAGACTCTTTCCATCGGTTGAGCCAGGGATACTTAGGCCGGCAAGCTCCGCAATAGTGGGAAAAATATCATGGATATAAGCGTAGGCCTCTCTTCTTTCGCCCTTTTGCTTGATCGCTCCACCGGAAAATACCAATGGCACATGGATGCCATCTTCGTCATAAATATTTTGCTTGCCCAGCAGCCCATGGTTTCCCACAGCCAGGCCGCTATCTCCCACGAGCACTATCAGGGTATTTTCATATTGACCATTCGCCTTGAGGGCATTAACCACCTTGCCGATCTGAGCATCCAGGTGGCTGATAATGGCGTAATAACTCGCCAATTCCTGCTGCATACGCTCCCTAGTCCTTGGCCAGGGGGCAAGCTCCTCATCCCTGAGGAACATATGTCCATTGTCAAAACCATGCGAAGGCATATAGGATGGCGGAAGGTCTATAAGCTCTGGTGGATAGGCATTCAGAAAGTCACGTGGCGCCTGGCGTGGGTCATGGGGGGCATGGAATGCCAAATACATTAGGAAGGGGTCTTCCTTTTGGTATTCATCCAGAAATTTTTTGGCCTCATAGGCAAAAATCTCAGAGGTATGTGGACCAAAATCCTCGGTGGAAATGGGGCCTCTATGTGCCATGCCCTCCAGGGAAGACCGCTGCCATCTTCCTTCATGGTCTCTTCTGATCAGGTAACCTTTATCCGCAGGATAATTCCCCTGCGGATCCCAGTCCCAAAGTGGCATCCGAAAATGATCCTCCCAGTAAATCCCTCGGCTCATCAGGGCCGCTCCACCGTGAAAAGACCTCGCCAAAGAGGCATTATCCTGATGCCATTTGCCAATGATATAGGTTTGGTAACCCGCCTGACCAAATACCTCCCCAATGGTGGGATGGTCCTCAGGAATGGTATGTCCCTGGCCATTGAGGTCAAATACATTCCTGCCAGTAAGCAGCATCGCCCGGCTGGCCACGCAGGTGGCTCCGGTAAATGCGCCCATCAGGAAGGCATTGTCAAAAGCCAGCCCATCCTCGATCAGCCGATCCATATTGGGGGTGCGGACCTGCATACCTCCCAGCGCTGCAACGCCGGAATAGCGGTGGTCATCAGTATAGATGATCAGCACATTGGGCTTAGGATCAGCCTTCTGCCGGCCCTGTACCTGGCCAATTCCTGAGAAAAGCTGCAAAAATAAGCCGCTTAGTAGAATCGTTTTCCTAATCATGGTTCTTTTGATTAATCGTGCTTTTATCGACCTCCTGTAGCCAGATGGCCTCCCGGAAATCCTGATCTTCCAGGATAAATTCTATTCCCTTCGCCACCAGCTTATCGACATTCCTCGCCACGAGGCCATAGGCAGGCAGTACTCCGAAAAAGGAAAATTCGGGGTACCGCTCGGGCATACGCGGAATATCTATCTCACGCTGATGGTATTTACCACCACCCGGCAGGCGAACGGTGATCTTTTTTAGTTTTACCGCATCGATATTATGGTCTTCAGTGCCGGTGATAAAGATGGCGGTCGGCGGACTTACGCGCAGCGAATCAATGGGGCGCAGGCTGGCCTCCACTTGCTTGATCAGCAGCTTGCGGATGGTTCCGACCGGCTGTGCCGGTGCATCCCTATAGGTCCTTTGGCGCTCTCCCAACCGGATAAAAATGGGCATTTCCGTATTTTCCATTTGGACCTTCTTGATGCTTATATGATGGATATTTGCACCATCCACCGATAGGATTTTTATGCCTCCACCCTTGGTATCATGGATGCTGCAGTTTTTTACGGATATATGGTGAAAATCCCCCATGGACTCCGTACCAAACTTAATGGCTCCCCAATCGCTTTTGAGTCGGCAGTTGCGGACTTTGACATGGTGAGTGGCTTCGGGGCTGGTGGATTTTACACAGATGGCATCGTCGCCTGTGTCTATATTACTATTTTCGATCCTCACATGATGGCTGGAGTCCAGGTCAATGCCATCGTTATTCCTATGCGCATGGCTATAGATGGAGACTCCCTCCACCCGTATATGGGAAGACTGGAAAAAATGACAGGTCCAAGCTGCCGGCTGCCTCATATTAATCCCTTGCAGCAGGATATTTTTACTCTCCACAAAGCGCAATAAGAAAGGCCTATCTCCCATCAGATCCTGCACTTCCTTATCGCTAAGGCCTGCGTCTTGCAGCCAGGGTTTGAGCTGATCAGCAAGGAAATTTTCGCCTCTTCCATCAATAGTACCCTGACCAGTGATGGCTATATTTTTGACGCCTTTGGCACCAATGAGGCATTTGCCTCGAAGCTGTCCCGTGGCATCCACGAAGGCATCTATACTTTGGTAGTCTCTTGGGTCAGGGCTTCCGAGCAGCTGGGCGCCTTCGGCCAGGAATAAGTGGATATTGTCCCTCAATAACAGGGTGCCAGAAACGTATTCCCCTGCGGGAATGATCACTTTTCCTCCGCCCTGCTGAGCTAGGTCATCAATCGCTTTTTGGATGGGTATCGTGTTTAAGGTCTTCCCATCACCCTTGGCTCCATACTCTAATACAGACACCTCCGCAGCGGCCCAGAGGCCTTGTGGAAGGATGAGGAAGTAGATCAATAATAATATCTTAGCATTCATAATTATCGGATTTCTATGCCTTTCCCCAATTCTACAGGGATATAATTTTGTTTTATGCCAGTCACATCTGCATGTTTTACGTCTTCCAAAACCACTGCGGAACGAGTCTCCTTGTTTTTGATCTGGATATTAATATGGTCCATGGAAAGTCCTTCCACATGGCGAAAGTAAAATGCAGAGGCCGGCAAGGTGCCCACCAGGTAAAACTCCGGCCACCAGCCTTTCAGCACATCCAGGGTGTATTCTGGAAGGTTGGCTTTTTGGGCATCAAGGGCAGTGCCTCCACCGGGATGGACGAAGTATATATTAGTGAAGCTCAGGTCACGGATGGGATGGCCGGGAAGTCCGGTCACAAAAAAAGCAGTATTCTTATCCAGGCCTTCATTATCCACAATGATCTGGTCAAACAAGAAGCCCTTCATCTGCTCCATAGGATACATCTCCTCGGGGGCATCTACAGCGGCTTTTTGCTGCGCAAAAGTCATAAATACTGGTCTTGGGACATTTTTCATCACCAGATTGCTAAAAACCATATTCTTCATGGTCCCACCCTCATTCATCTGAATCTTGAGACCGGCATCCTGAATATCACGGAAGGTGCAATTGCTCACGGTCACAGATTCGAAGTTCCCCCGAGAAAGTAAGCCTATGCGCATTCCCGCCCATTTGGAGGTAAAGGTGCAATTGGTCACTGTGATATTGGTGCAGGGGATGTCCGGATCTGAGGCCTGCAGGCAGATGGAATCATCACTGGTGTCAAAGGTGGAATTGGCCACCCGTACATCGGTGCAGCCATCGAAGTCCAGGCCGTCTCCATTGTGGTTGACGCGACTGTGAATGGATATCCCATCCACCACTATATCCTTGCAGTTTATCCAGGCAGAAACCCAGGCCGCAGGATTGATAAGCTTGACCTCTTTGAGGTTTATTTGCCGGCAATTCAGAAAGCGGATCAGCATGGGGCGGCCTGTTTCCTTATTGAAATGCCTGGGATGACCATTTCCGTCCACCGTCCCCGGTCCTTCTATCCCAAAATCTTCCGCATCCTCCGCATAGATCAAACAGCGATCCATATGAGGTTCATTTTTATACCTATTCTTATGCGTTTCGAGGCTATAATCCCCGATAGCCGGGCTGCCTAGCAGTGTGGATCCACGCTCCAAGTATAGGGTGATATGGCTTTTCATAAACAGAGTACCCACCATCACGGTCTTGCCGGCCGGAATAAGCACCCGTCCACCGCCAGACGCATGGCACTGGTCTATCGCTGCCTGGACGGCTTTGGTGTCCAGGGTCTGTCCATCGGCCTTAGCCCCAAAATCCATCACATTAAAATCCCCGGCAAAACTGAGGCTCTGGCTTAAAAAGAGGAAAAGTAAAAAAATCATTTTCATTTTTTGCGCTCCCCTCCTTTGGCTTTGTTAATATAATTTTGGCGCTCAGCCTCCTCCTTCAATACATTTTCGGCATGAGGATCATACCATTTTGCAGGAACAGTATTCTCGTTCCAGGCGCTATAGAGTTGCTGCAGGCTATGGAGTTTTTCTGGAAACAAGGTTTTGAGGTCGGTATGCTCAAAGGGATCTTCTTCCATATCGAAAAGGAAGTATTCCTCCTTATATCCAGAGTAAACCATTTTGTAATTTCCATCCCTCACGGCATAGCCGGCGCCATCCGAATACCTCCAATACAATACACGATGCGGTTTTTCTGCTATGCCCCTCATATAGGGAAGGATATTTACCCCATCCAATTTTTTATCTGGAGACTTGATCCCTGCCGCCTCGATGACCGTTGGGAATATATCCAGGGCTGATATTGGATGATCATATACCTGATTACCAGCTATTCCCTCAGGCCAGGTAAAGAGGAAGGGAACGCGTATGCCCCCTTCAAACATCATCCCCTTATGACCGCGAAAGGGTGCGCTGCTGGCTCCATGGATATGCGCGCCATTATCACTATAGAAGAAAATCAAGGTGTTGGCATATTCGCCGGTATCTTTCAGTTTTTGGATGACTCTTCCTATGCCGTCATCCATGCCCACTACCATAGCGGCATAGGCAGCTCTTTCGCCATCTTCAATATGGCTGACCTGATCCAGGTATTTTTGCGGGGCCTGTATCGGCGCATGGGGAGCATTATAGGCCAGATACATAAAAAATGGCTCTTCCTCCTGCGCAAAATCATCAATATACTCTATCGCCGCCGTGGTGAAGTCATCGGTCAAATAGCTAAGTTCTCCCAAAGGAACTATCTCTCCATTCCTCAGGACGCCATGATCGGCTGATTTATTTCCGGTATCTCCCCAGTAGCTCATGCCTCCACCATAAAATCCAAACCATTCCTCAAAGCCTCTGTTGATGGGCCAAAATTTCTCATGATCCCCCAGGTGCCATTTTCCTATTGCCGCTGTATGGTAGCCCTGACTGACCAGATGCTCGGATAGCAGCAGCTCGCTAAGTGGCAAGCCGTCGTCCTCGGTGACCCTGTCATAGGGAATATTGTTTTCGTGACCAAACCGCTGCTGGTATCTCCCGGAAAGTAAGCCCGCCCGACTGGGGCTGCAATAGGGATGAGAGGCATAGCCCTGAGAAAACACCACTCCATCCGCTGCTAGGGCATCCAGATTGGGAGTGGGAATATCCGTGCTGCCATTAAATCCTACATCTCCCCAACCCTGATCATCAGAGACGATAATCAAAACATTGGGCTGCTGTGCATGAGCATTTAGGCTGAGCGTCAGCGCTAGAAAGGTCAATAATTGGGTAAATTGCTTATTCATCACTTGGAGTATGGTCTGTTACTACTAGGTATCATTATTTTGAACTGATATTCCTGCCTTGTTCTATTTCCCCTTCATAGGTATATCTCAGTACTTTGGGTTTCTCTGTACCAGCTGCCTGTCGGATTTGCAGCTCCCATTCCTTCCTTAGGCGCTCCAGCACGGCTTTGGCTTGGGGATCGTCCACCAGATTACTGGTTTCCTGGGGGTCTTCAGCAAGGTGGAATAGCTCCTCATATACGGGCTGCTCATATCTCAAATAAGATTCCGCGAAATACCGATATTGGACCATATCATGGTCATGCACAGTGTATAGCAGGGAGTTTACAGGAAGCCCAAAGGCCTTAGCGGCCTCTATTTTGGCAGAGGCGGGAAGAGTGGAGTTTTCATAATACCGTATATATTTCCATTCCTGGTCCTGTACCGACTCGCAGCGAGGATTCCCAAACTGGGTGGACCAAAGATTTTCTGTAAATAAATATTCTCTGGTGGAAGAGGCTCCCTGGAGCAAAGGCTTAAGCGACTTTCCCTGATAGCTTGCCGGCACCTCGATCCCGGCTCTTTCGAGCATGGTCGGAGCTAGGTCAATCGTCTGCACCAAAGCCTCAGAGGCTTGCCCCGCCTGATCGGCTGAAAGTGCAGGATCATACCAGATCATGGGCACATGGGTGGTCACTTCATAGCATAATGCCTTACCTCCCAGGCCATATTGGCCCATAAATAAACCGTGATCGGAGGTGAATACGATAATGGTATTGTCCGCCAAACCCTCCTGCTCCAGCTTCTCCCGCAGGTGTCCCACAAAGCGATCAATGCCGGTGACGGCCTGCAGCTGTCGGATATAAGTTTCCTTTTCATCTTCCGGATTGTCCACATAGTCATATCCAGCCTGGCGATCCGATGCACGGAGAAGGCCTGCCGGTAGCTTAGGTTCCTGGATATCCTTCCTGGCGATATAATGGTCCGGCAGAGGGATTTCCTGATCCCGATAACTGCTTTTGTACAAATCATCATCCGTCTCCCTCATCTTCATACTGCTGGTGCCTGCGCTATGGGGCAGATTAAAGCATACCGAAAGCATAAATGGCTTATCAGTCGGTCGGCCTTTCAGAAACTGCATAGCGCCATCCACTTTTTGGCCATTGGTGAGGAAGTAATCCACGCCTTCATCAATAATTTCAATCTGGGTATCTGCGCCAGCATTTTGAAAAATCTCATGTCTGTCTTTGGGATAAAATCCCAGGTGTCCATGGCCCGCATACCAAAAATCAAAGGAGGAATCCATCAGTCCGCTGGAGTAGCCACCTTCCCCTACGGGAACGTGGTTTTTCCCTATCCATCCAGTAAAATACCCCTCTGATCTGAAAATCATCGGGTAGCTGTCCTGCCAGGCTTCTTCCGCCATGCTGGTACCCGAATTGAAGTTTACCCCATGCTTACGCTCAAACTGACTGAGCAGGATGCTGGCTCGACTGGGCGTGCAGATGGCGCTGGTCACGTGGGCATTGGTAAAAAGCACGCCTTCATTTGCCAGGCGATCGAGGTGCGGAGTCTTAATCAGCGTATTGCCTGTGCAGCCCATATACCCATAAGGCTGGTCATCGGTGAGCACGAAGATAAAGTTGGGCCGCGTGCTATTTTGCGCCCTGCTTATGGGGAGATGGCCCAAAAGTAGGGCCGATAATAGGATAAGTTTAGAGCGGATTTTCATGGGTATTATTTTGGGTAATGTTCAGTTCATCCTAATGGAGAGGTCCGGGATCAGCCATTTCCTATTGACTCATTGCCGCAGAAAAAGGATAATCCCAGCCCCATTGCTCCTTAGGTATTTTCAAGAAAGTAAAGCGCTATTTTAGAATAATTTCTTCACCATTAATCCATATGAGCTTCCACCGCTCCACCGATATCATTTTCCGCATATCCCTCCAAGGTGATCTTAAAGCAATGGGCATAGTCGGTTGGAAAATGGTCTGGTTTTTCTATTACGAGGCCGCGGGCATCTCTCGTCCAGCTGAGGGTTTCCTCGCTTCCGAGTAGCGATATATTAAGAATTTTGGAGTTTAGGGCACCTATATCCGTGCTGAGGGTCTTGAGGATTAGCTCTCCTTTTGGAGTATCCATGACGATAGCATAGAATAGTCGATCGGATTTCCTGACATAGCGAATATCCTTCTCGGTATAGTTGATTGCTAATTTCTCGATTTTATGTCCACCTTCAGGCAGTCTTGTGGGGCCCTCTCCGAATACGGTCCAAGGGCGGGTTCCGTAGATAGCCTCGCCGTTCACCTCCAGCCAGCTGCCCATATGAGTCAGGAGGTTTACCATATCTGCGGGAATGGCTCCATCAGGGTTTGGGGGCACATTGAGAAGCATAATGCCATTTTTTGCGACAATATCCACCAGGATATCGATCAGCTCGTTTGGAGATTTGAATTGGGCCTCCGGCCGATAAAACCAAGCACCTGGGGAGGTATCGGTCAGCCAGGTAGGGTTTTTGGGCTGGTTTGGCCTGCCACGCTCGTAATCTTTCACGGCAGTGCTGGTGGTAAAAGTACTTTCCTTATAGGCGACCACCACTTCTTTGTCCCATTCGGCGGCTTTATTATAATAATAAGCTAAAAATTCCAGCCGGGTTTTTTCATCCATATTCTCCAGCCACCAGTCAAACCAAATAAGGTCGGGCTGATAGGTATCGATATATTCTTTCAGCTTGGCCCACCAGGCGACATAAAAATCCTTATCCGGATGATCATCATCTATCGCGTGGGGATTGGTATAGAGGTCGTAATCCTCCGGGTCAATACCGCCATGGGCATGTGCCGGGGCAAAATACTTCCAGGTAAATGCATGGTGGAAGGAGCCCATAAACTTCATTCCCCGCTTTTCGATTTCCTCCTTAAGCGCAGCGGAAGGGTCTATCCCTCCATAGTTCATGGAATTCCAGCGGGTGGCCTTGCTATCCCACATCGCAAAATTGTCATGGTGCATGGCTACCGGTCCGGCAAACTTTGCTCCTGATTTCTCAAAAAGCTCCGCCCATACTGCCGCATCAAATCCACTAGGGTCAAACTGCTCAATGATATATTTATAGCCAAATTCGGCAGGATCACCATATTTCTCCTGATGGTGCAGGAAATTATTCGTTGGCTTTCCAGATCCGTTGAGAGAGACGATATCACCGTCTTCATACATCATCATCCCATGCCAACCGCGGTAAAACTTGCCCGGGTCAGATCCCTCAAAAGCTGAGGAAACCGGACCCCAGTGAGCATAAATCCCAAACTTGGCATCCTGAAACCATTCGGGGATTTCATAGGTTTCGAGCGATTCCCAATCCGCCGTATATTTCTCCGTCTGTCCATAGCTGAAGCCTGTGCTCAGGGCCAAAAGTAAGAAGGCCGACGTTGACTTATTTAAAAGACCAGCGGTGCTCGCTGCCCATTTATTCAAGGTTATTTTTTTCATTTTGGTCTATCGAATGAATACTAATTCTGTAAACCAAAGGTAAAATATCCCTAATATAGGCTATAAGACAGATGTTTTGGATTGTACCACAAATGCTTTAGAACGCCGGCATAAGCCTTTTTATCGAGCCCATTCCCAAAACTATTACTCACGAAGACAATCATGCGGACTTTTCCTTGATATTTCTAGTGTTTAGGTATTCGGTAGGTGAAACGCCGAATTGCTTTTTGAAACATTTGGAGAAATAAGAGGCGGTATTAAAGCCTGTCTGGTACATGATTTCCTTGACAGAAATATCACTTTGCTCCATAAGCTGCACCGCTCTTTTCAGCCGCACCGTACGGATAAATTCACTGGCAGACTGATCGGTAAGGGATTTCATCTTCAGGTGCAATTTGGATCTGCTCATACCCATTTCCTTTACAAACTCCTCCACCGTAAATTCCGGATTATCCATATTGGCCTCCACGACTTCCATAGCCTGTCCCAGGAATGAATTATCGGTGGAGTTGACGGTGATTTCTGAAGGCTGAAGCAGGATTTCATTGGTAAATCTCTTCCTCAGCGCCTCCCGGCCTTTCAGCAGGTTATTGACCGACAGCAGAAGCTTCTCTATTTCAAAGGGCTTGGTCAGGTAAAAATCTGCTCCATGCTGCAAGCCTTCCAACTCACTATCTTCAGAGTTTTTGGCCGTCAGCATGATGACAGGAATATGACTGGTTTTAATGTTATTTTTTAGTTTCTCACAAAATTCCACCCCATCCATGACCGGCATCATGACATCGGTGATGATAAGATCAGGGTTTTCCTTTTCGGTGACGGCCAGCCCCTGCTCTCCATTGATGGCTTCCAGAATGGTGAAATGATTATGAAAGGCAGATTGGATAAAACTTCTAATCTCAGCGTTATCATCCACCACCAGCACCTTGAGAGGTTGTTTTTTGGTGTTTTCGGATTCTTTCCCAGGGATTTCTTCTAGATAATCGGTCTCCAGGTCCACGTCCACCCAGCGCTCAGGCAGCAAATCGAATCCCGTCTGTCCATCCAAAATCGCCAATTCGAAGTCTTTATAGGCCTTTTTGCTCAGTGGAAGCTCTACCCAAAAGGTCGTTCCTTGCTTGTGCTTGCTCACAAAGGTAATGGCCCCTTGGTGCATCTCCACCAGCGATTTGGTATAAGACAGACCAATACCAGTACCCATGGAGGAAGATCCCTTCTCATTGGCCTGAAAAAAACGCTCAAAAACCTTCCCCACACGATCTTCGGGGATCCCCACACCGGTATCCTGTACTGCTATGACCACTGTATCCCCGCCTGCCAGCTTGCTGTTTCGGTTTCGCTCTATTTTTAGCGTGACTGTCCCCCCCTTCGGGGTAAATTTAAAAGCATTGGACAATAAATTATAGAGGATTTTTTCGACCTTATCCCGATCCAGCAGGCCGATGATCTCCTGATCCGGCACCTCCACCTCAAAGGAAATGTCCTTGCTGGAGGCGATCAGCTGGAAAGGCTCCGCTAGGTCCTCCACAAATTTGCTGATATTTTCTTCTATAAGGTATAGCTTCATTTTACCCTGATCGATCTTCCTGAAGTCCATCAGCTGATTGATCAATTTGAGCAATAGCCGGGCATTTTTCTGCATGAGGACATACATTCGGCTCCTTTCGGTGGCACTGTATTCACCGCTATACTTCAGCAGCTGCTCCAGTGGCCCGAGGATCAGCGTGAGTGGAGTTCTGAACTCATGGCTTATATTAGTAAAAAAACGAAGCTTCATCTGATGGAGTTCCTCCGTTTTTTCCATGGTAAGGTGCTCCACCTCCAGTTGGTGCTTTTTGTGGATTCCTATCAAGGTATATTTCCTCACGCCATAAAGCAATCCGCTGAACATGAGGGCGTAAATAATATAGGCCCACCAAGTCAGCCAAAATGGTGGAGCGACAATCACCTTAATGCTGGCCACCTCCTGCTCGTTCCACAGTCCATCATTATTGGCGGCCTGCACCATCAGCTTATAGGCGCCATGCCCGATATTAGTATAAGAGGCAAATCGCCGCTCAGCGCTGGTTTCTGTCCACGTATGGTCAAAGCCCTCCAACTTATAGCGGTACCGGTTTTTGCTAGGCGCGGCATAGTGTAAGGCGGCAAATTCAAAGGTGAAATTATTTTCCCAGTACTTCAGATGGATCTCATCGCTTTCATATACAGCTTTGTCTAGGATCACCCGACCATTAAATGGCACATTCAAAGGGACAGATTTATTGAAAATCTGAAAATCGGTAATGGCGACTTTTGGTCTAAAAGGGTTGTCCCTGATCTTCTCCGGGTAGAAGGCATTGAAGCCGTTGACACCCCCAAAGAGCATCTCCCCATCATGGCGCTTGAAAGCGGCCAGCTCACTGAACTCATTGCTCTGAAGCCCGTCCGTGACATCATAGGTCTTGAACTCCCCACCATAGGGGTCAAATTTATTCAGCCCCTTATTGGTGGACACCCAAATATACCCATCATTATCCTCCAGGATGCCTTTGACGACATTATTGGAAAGACCGTCCGCCTCTTTGAATGACTTAAAAGAATACTTACCATTGCCATCCACGATCAGCCTATTGAGGCCACCACCAAAGGTGCCCACCCATATCTGCCCCTCACGGGTTTCATACAAGTCAAGGATATAATCATAAGCGAGGGAATTGTCATCTCCAGGGATATTCTTAAATACCTCGATAGTCGGATTGGGCTTATAGAGCTCCTCATAGCTGATTTTATTCAACCCCTTGCCCGTTCCCACCCATAGATTTCCTTGTTTATCCTGCAATAAACTTCGGATCATATGAAGGGAAAGCCCATCTTTTTCGGTGAAATTCCTCACCTCATAATCCCCATTACCTTTGGGGATAAGCCGATATAAGCCTTGGTGATAGGTGCCCACCCAGATGGTATTATTTCGGTCACTACAGATCGCAAATACCGCCCCTTTTATATTATGCCGCTGACCAAAATCCAGGTCCACAGTGCTATTGCCAGCTTTATCAAAAATCACACTGGACAAGCTCTGATCTTCTGAGCCGATCCAAATTATTCGCTTATCCTCCAGCACCGTCTCCGCAATGCTGAAGATGCTGTTAATGGTGTTTTTATAATGGGTAAATGACTCGTAGCGATCGCCCACCGCATTATTCCAGTCCACATTTAAGCCTCCACCCTCGGTGCCTATCCATAGGACATTCTTAGAATCCTCAAAGATCGCCCGGATTTTGTCATAGCTGATGCTCCCTTCCTTTACATTCTTGCGGTACACGCGGAAGCCCTTTTTCTCCAAATTCACCTTATTGACCCCGCCCCCATTGGTGCCGATCCACATGATCCCCGAAGTCCCTCGATAGATGCATCTCACATTGTTTTTGTTGATGCTTCCATGGTCCTCCACATGTACGGTAAATTCATTTTCCAATTTGAAGAATGGTGCTTTTTCTTGCTCCGAGAGGAGATTGATCCCCGAGCTAGACCCAGCCCAGATTCTTCCCTTTCCATCTGAAGTAAGGGAAAGGTAATTGCCCGATACGGTAGGGACAAAGTCGATGCCCTCTTTGATAAAAATCCTATTGGTAGCATTGACTAATAGCTGGCCTTTAGAATTTTCGCTTATTGATCGGACCAGCAATCCTTCAAATTTCTTCACCGGCATGGCCGTGTACCGGCCTTCCTTGCGATCCATATAATAGAGGCCCTGTGAGGTACCAATCCAGATCGTGTTTTGGCGATCTTCATAGATGGACTGCACCGTCAGATTGCCCTCTTCCACCGACAAAAACGACTCTATGCTGAAGTTCTTCATGTCCTCAGAATAGATGAGGTTTAGCCCATTTTGGGAACCTACCCATACTTCTGAAGCACTGGACACCAGTATTTGAGTGATATAGTTATTATTAATGGTATTGAGCCCCCCGGGCTTATGATAGAAACGCTTAAATTTCTCCTTGCTAATGTCCAATAAGCTGATGCCGTTGCCCGTGGTACCGACCCATAGATACCCTCTCGGATCTTCCGCTAGCGCAAAAATAAGATTACTACTGATCGAAGTACTGTCATTGGGATCCGACTGGAAGACCTGAAAATTATAGCCATCATATTTGTTTAGCCCATCATGTGTGCCAAACCACATAAAGCCATTCTTGTCCTGGGCAATAGCATTTACGTCGTTTTGAGACAAGCCCTCCTCGGTGGTGAGATGCTCAAAATTAATATCCTGATACTGTGCATGTCCTGAGAAGAATATGCCGCAGCTTAGGGAAAGGGTAAATAGTATCTTCAGCAATTTCATTGCGTATATTTTGGGTTATGTTTTGGGTGGCTGTCTTCCGGAAATCTCCTAAAGAAAACATCCAATATTCTAGCGGAAAAACCGCCTAAGCACTATTGGTGGATGCGGAAGCAATATAGCATTTGAATAAATTTCAACCTGATATATTTACTAATATTATTCAATTATTACTTAAACAATTGTGGGCTATTTTCACTCCTGATTTGACTTACAGCCTGTTGCGGGAGTTCAACGGGGAGCTTGCAAGTTTTATTTCGACAGACATAAATCATCGTTTTCCCAGCGACCCGCTTTTGTTGGAGCAGGGGCAGGTTTTCGGTATCTCCCCCCAGGAACAAGGTAAAAGGCAGGTAGCTTTTCTGCATACTTTTCAGCTTCGTTTGGGCTTCAGAGCCCAAGATGGCCACCTCATTTAGGCCTAAGGAATGGGCTCCCAGCAGCTGCCACCAGCTAGCGATACCTGTGGCATAAGCCGGGGCATGGAAGTCCATGGCTGCTAGCATATCCCGGGATTTTTGCAGGAGCTCCTTACGCTCATAGAGGGTGCCGAGCAGACTGAGGTTATGTGCCATCAGAGCATTTGGAGATGGGGTATCCGCATCATAGAGGGGCACATCAGAGGCATACAGTGCTTGCTTAGAAATCGCAGAATAGGTAAACATAGGAGAATCCTCCTGACTGAAATTTCTCAGGACATAGTCGCTGGTCTTCAGGGCCAGATCCAGCCACTTCTTGTCTAGGCTGGTCTGATACAGGCTGATCAGCGCATCGATCCAGTGGGCATAATCATCCAGAAAACCCTGGCCAGAATTCCCATAATCCGGGTGAAAGACCCTCGATAATTCCCCGCTATCCTGCTGCAGGTTTTCGCTGATAAACTCCGCCAGGTCCAGGGCCTGCTGCATCGTCTCCTCCTCGCCAGTACTTTGATACACTTCTGTAAATGCCTTCAGCATCATCGCATTCCAGCCGGTGATCACCTTATCATCTATGGATGGGGCCTTCCTTTTCTCTCGCTCCTTATTCAGCAGCTTTTTGGCATCCGCCATTAGCTCCTTGACCCTTGGCTGGCTAATGCCCAAGGATATGGCCGCTTCCTCTCTGCTATGTTTCTGGTAAATGACATTTTCGCCATCCTTCCAATTGCCACCTTCTGTCACTGCATACAACTCAAAAAACACCTGCTGCTGCTCCTCATCGAGGAGGTCTTCCAGGTCCGCTTTGGTCCAGGTATAGTATTTTCCTTCTCCATCTTCCGAGACGGCATTGAAAGAAGCATAATACCCCCCCTGGGGGGAACGGAAATGGGTGGTCATGAAGGTACTCGTCTGCCGGATAAGTTCCTCATATACAGGCTCATCATAATACCGCTGCGCCCGCGCATAGAGGCTCAGGAGCTGGGCATTATCATAAAGCATCTTCTCAAAATGAGGGATATGCCATTGGGCATCCGTGGTATATCGTGCGAATCCACCGCCTACATGATCGTATATTCCTCCGCTAGCCATCGCCTTTAGGTTGCGCTCCACTGCCTCCAAGGCAGAGGGGTTTTGGGTATAGGCCCCATATTCCAGCAGGGCCTGCCATAGGGCGACTCGTGGGAACTTCTGTTCTTCCCTAAGTCCGCCATTTATAGGATCAAAGGCTGGGCTAAGACTGCTATAAAAGCCCAGGTAATCATCGGCATTCTGCTCGGCACCCTGACCTTCCAGGGGGAGGGGTTCCGATTTTTTCACGCCTTCGGCAATGCTATTCGCCTGCTCCAAGAGCGCATTGGGATTATCACGATACAGTTGGCTGGCGCGGTCCAGCAGCTGAATCCAGCGGTCGGTAGGAAGGTAGGTGACTGCGGCCAGCGGGCGACCATCTGGCAGAGCGATGATATTGAGTGGCCATCCACTGGAGCCATTGAGCAGGACGGCGGCCTTGGTATAGATCTGGTCTATATCCGGGCGTTCTTCACGGTCTATCTTCAAGGCGACAAAGTGAGTATTCATCACTGCAGCGGCGGTGCTATCCATAAAGGTCTCCTCCTCCATCACATGACACCAGTGGCAGGAGGCATAGCCTATGCTGATTACGAGCAGCTTATTTTCATCCGCAGCCTGCTGCAGTGCCTTATCGGACCACTCTTGCCACAGGACTGGATTATCTGCATGCTGCCGCAGATAGGGACTGATCGCCTCAGAAAGCGCATTGAGCGGTGGACTCTGAGAGGAATTCCTCGCACATCCCCATAGCCCAAGTGCCCCTATCAGCAGCAGCAAAAACCGATTATTTCTGTAATATTCAAAACTTACTCTTCTTACTCTCATTATCGTTCCCCGATTACCTTCAGCACTTTACATTTCCCCGAATTGATGGCAAAGACGATTGCTTTGCCTCCTCCAGCCATATTCAAGCTCGCAGTATTGCTCACCTCTCCTCTTATGAAAAGCCCGGTTTGGGAGGCAGGAATCGCTTCCAAACTTCCATCACCCTGGCCCACCATCACCGTTCCTATTCCTGCATCATTGCGGGGAGTCTCCACCTCCGACTGGTACAGGTTTCCTGCTGCAATATAATCCATAATCTGGTCCGAATTGAGCTGGAGAGGCACCATGGTCCGGATAGCGGACAGTTGCATTGCCTCCGGCAAATCACTTAGTACAAACCCACCCTTATCATCGCGGTGTAGCCAAATAGACCGGAAGGTATTCACCTCATAATGCAGGGAATTCTCCAACATATTCTTTCCATAGATCTCCTCCAGGCTGGCATTAGCAAAAGCCTCGTAGGTCTCAAATCGCTTGGCGATAGCGGGCACCTGCTGAGAGGAACATTCCCTTCCCCTTACCGGAAGTAGCTTGCCCTTCTTCTCATAGCTCAGCACGATATCTTGGCTGCCATTCTCATCAAAATCATTGGCATAAATGGTGAATGGAGACTTTTTGCTAGTCTTATATTTATAATTCAACCCTAGGTTTCCTATGATATAATCCTTCTTTCCATCCTGATCCAGGTCGGTTTCCTGAATACAATTCCACCATCCTCGGCTATCCTTCAGCCCCTTATCCGCGGAGAGGTCCACCCAGCCGCTTGGTGTATTTTCGTATAGGCTGATATTCATCCATTCTCCCACCAGCAGCAGGTCCTGCCTGCCATTGCCGGTAAAATCCTCCACCTGCACATCGGTCACCAGACCTAGCTCCCCAAGTCCAAGAGACTCCTCCAAGGCAATATACTGTAAATGCTGATCCTGACCGCCTTGATTGATCAGGAAAACGCTGGGAGCGGCATTGGGATATTTGCCAGGCACTATCCTGCCAGGAATGAACAGGTCCAGGTCGCCATCGCCCTCATAATCGAAGGGCTGGACCACCTGCCCACTAATACCCCGGGTGGCCAGGGTAGCATGCCTGTGTTTTATAAATCCTGCGGATGTCTGCATATACAATCGGTCCTGGAAGAATTCCCCGGGCTTGCTGTTATCATTGCCTCCACTCACCACGTACAGGTCGAGGTCGCCGTCGCCATCGGCATCCAGCCATATCGCCCCGGTATCCTCATAGGCGCTATCCGCCTGCCAAGGCCCCTCCACCAGATCAAATTTCCCTTGGGTATTTTGCATATATAGCTGGCTGGAAAATCCTGCTCCATTGCCGATATAGAAGTCATCCAGCCCATCGCCATTGACATCTGCCGCTGCCAGCGCTGGTCCCATCTGCGAATTGCGATGAGGTAATAAGGGCTCATACTGAAAGTCATCATAGGCATCTTCCTGATGCAGAAAGTCTATATTTGCCGACTCCGTGATGTCCTCAAACCATGGCTGCGGCGCTTTGCTGCTTGCTTTGTGTGCTGTTGACTCCTGATGTTTCAGGAGAAGCAGCTGATTGATGGGCGTGTTTTTTAGGCTTTGAGTATTGCCATCAGGCCACTGCACGAGGAGGGAGTCCACTGCTGCTGCCCCGAGTCCAAAATGTAAGATCGGCTCCACGCTAGACTGGAAGCCCCGTGATGGATTGAGCTGTTGGTATTGTATCTTTCCCTGACTGTAAAGCCAAACTTTGGCTCCTATTCCTGAGGAGTTTGAGCTTGGCCCCTGGAGTTTGACCCTTAAAAATCGGGATTCATTGCCGGTGTTTTTGTAAATAGATGCTGCTTCACTAAGGTTATTGATCACCAAATCCAGCTGTCCATCTGCATCCAAATCGGCATAAGCCAGGCCATTGGAAAAGCCGGGATGATCCAGACCCCATTCGCTGGTGACCTTCTGAAAGTCCAGCCCATTGATATTTTGAAAGGCATAGTTGGAAATGGGCGTACTCGGAAGTTTGTTGATATCAAGGACGAGGTCATTTCCAAAAAAAGATTGATTGTCGAATTCCTGATTCACGTCATTATTATTGACATCTCTTTTCATGCCATTGGTAATAAAAAGGTCCATCCAGCCGTCATTGTCTAGGTCGGCCATCAGCGGTGCCCAGCTCCAGTCGGTGGTCGCCAGCCCTGCATACCTTGCAATATTGCTAAAAACAGGTATGCCCTGATCGGTACCATTGTTTAGCTGCAGGCTATTCTGCATATATTGATGATGAAAACCCAGCTGAATGGCTTCATAAAAAGTCCTCGGGCTCATGCTGGCCATATTGGTTTTGGAGCGCAGGTGATCCTCGGGGGTCATATCCACCTGCACCAAATCCAATAAGCCATCACGATTGAAATCCGCCGCATCTATCCCCATCCCAAACATGCTCGTCTGTGCCATGGAGGCCTGGAGCTGCTCACGGAAGGTGCCATCATTTTGATTGATATAGAGGTAATCCGGTACATTAAAGTCATTAGAAAGGTAAAGGTCATCCCAACCGTCTCCATTAAAATCCGCCGCCATCAGGCCCAGTGTCAGGCCAAATCGCTGAACTCCTGCTTCGGCGCTCAGCTCCTCAAAAGTCCCCTTCCCCGTATTTCGATAGAGATGTCCGGAGTCCTCCGGTTTATTTTGGTCCATCAGCTCCTTATAGAATAGGTTGCCCTGGCTTACAGGTACTAAGGGATAGTTGGCCACAAACAAGTCCATGAGTCCATCCCGATCATAATCGATGCTGGTGGCATGAATCGAATGTCCCTTATCCGCCAAGCCATACTCGCGAGCAGACTCGGTGAAGGTTTGGTCCTGGTTATTGATATATAATTGATTTTCAGTATTTCCGGATTTCCCTGAAACACATAGGTAAAGGTCCAGCCAGCCGTCCTGATTAAAGTCATGCATCAGGGCCCCGGTGTACCAGCGATCATCCCCCTGGACTCCCGCAGATAGTGAGATGTCCTCAAAGGTAAAATCGCCTTTATTCAGGTAAAGTTTATTGGCCTGGTGATTTCCTGTAAAGTAAATATCGGGCAGATCATCCCCATTGATATCCCCAATGGCCACGCCACCGCCCATATAGAGGTAGGGGAAGTTGAAATAATTCAGGGTATCGTTTTCTATAATATCATTGGCAAAATCCACGTTGGAATGGCTGGGAGCCACCTTTTGGAATAAAGCTGCCTTAGTGGTATCTCGGCTGTCTTCTGGTGTACAGGCGGTAAAGAGATAGAATAATCCGAAGGTTATGATGGGGTAAGCGTAGTTCATAGGCAATCCGGGGGTTTATAGCAAAGCTAAAAGGTGCTGCTCCAAAAGCAGCACCTTTAAGATAATTTATTCGTAGCCTGGATTATGTTTCAGGTTCGAGTTATTATTAAATTCATTCTGTGGCAAGTCCAGGTATTCTCTACCAGGACGATAGGCGCCGGTACCACCGCTTTCGGATTTTATCCCCGGGGTATCCACGATTTTCTCTTTCACCAATCCCCAGCGGAGCAGGTCAAAATACCGAACTCTCTCTAGGGACAGTTCTTTTACACGCTCGTCTATGACATCTTGAAGGGACATATTGAGGCCAAAGGCAGGCATATCTGCTCGGGCTCTCACGAGGTTTACAGCATTTACAGCCGCCTGAGTGGCAGTTCCGCCATTGGCCATAAGCTCAGCCTCGGCATACATCAGCAATACGTCCGCATAGCGAATAAGGCGAAGGTTATTTGGTGACTCCTGAAAATTGGAAGTGGTCACGCCCTCATCCAGTCCGAGGTATTTCTTGCCAAACACCCTATTTTCATCCGGTCCATAGACCTCATTATACTTCTTACCGCTATAGATGGAAGATTGAAGTACCTCGCCCTCATAGCTGGTGGTCTCATCAGTTCTCCAGAAAAGCGTATTAAAAGCCCTCGGGTCAATCTGCCCATTCACCGTTCTTTCGTCTAGGAACAGGTCCAGCACCCAGTCATTGATCCGCATTCCATCCTGGCCGGTGAAGCCCTGAGGCGCGAGATCGGGAGTAAAGGAATTGGTTCTGCCTATCCCGGCAGCATCGCCTCCCCAGCCTCGGTTATCGTCGAGGGTAAACTGGATTTCGAAGATGGACTCCTCGTTATTCTCAGAAAAAGAGCTAAAGTTATCGGCATAGTTATCTGTCAATTGATACTGACCGTCCATGATCTTTGCAAACTCAGCGCTTGCGGAGGAATAGTCCTTGGTATATAGGTAGGCTTTGCCCAGCATGGCGGTGGCAGCACCCGAGGTAGCCCGGCCGATATTGGCAGGTCCCCAGCTGGATGGAAGCATTTCCTGGGCCTTCTTGAGGTCGGTAATGATCTGTTCCCAGACCAATTCCGGAGCTGCCTGAGTCACTTCCTTCGCGGCTTCTATAGAGGCTATTGGCTCTGTAATCAGAGGGATATTCAGCCAGTTGTTGACGGCATTGAAGTAATTCAGGGCGCGTAAGAAATGGGCTTCGCCAATAATATTCTTCTTATCCTCTTCATTCATTTCTATTGCCGGCACATTGGCGATCACCTCATTGGAACGGGAGATGATCTTCCATACTGTGGTCCATACCCAAAGGTTCACATTGCCGATGGCGGTTCCTTCAAATCGCCCGGGGTTAGTACGGTCCGAGGTGCCAAATCCATTGACAATATCATCGCGATAATCGGAGGCAAAAATCTCCATGCGGCTATAGTACCAAATATCAGAGAAGGGACTATAAGCCCCGACGATGGCCTTCTTGGCATCATCCGCATTTCTCCAGAAGGTATCTGGAGTGATGGCATTGGGGTTGGTCTGATCCAACAGGTCCTTGTCACAGCCCGAGATGAAGACCAATGACATCCCCAAAGTCAAAGCGGCTACTTTTTTATTAATATATAATTTCATCTTTCTACTTTTCTATGGGTTAAAATGATATCTGAAGTCCTATCTGATAGGTTCTTGGGGTAGGATAAGCGCTTTCATCCACTCCTTGGTTAAAGATATCCTGATCAGATCCTCTGTCCCTGCTTCCACGGCCCACCACTGGATAGTACCCAGTATATTTGGTAAGGGTAAATACATTTTGCAGTGAGGTATAAAGTCTCAATCGGTTGATCTGAAGCTTCTCTGTAAGGGCATCTGGCAAGGTATAGCCAATCTGCAAGTTCCTCAGTCTAAAGTATGAGCCGCTTTCCAATACATAATCAGACATTCTTCTATTGTACCCAAAGTCCAAAAGCGTCATCCTTGGCACATCGGTATCGGTATTGTCAGGTGTCCAGGCATTCATCGCATCGGCCAGGTAGTTTCCTTCAGTGTCAAAATACCCGCGGTATAGGTTACCATTTAGAATTTTGTTTCCGGAAACGCCATTGAAGAACATGCTCATATCGAAGTTTTTCCAGGTCGCATTGACATTAAAGCCATATTCAAAATCAGGAATAGAACTTCCCAGATAAACCCGGTCATCTTCGGTCAGCTGACCGTCGCCATTGCTATCCTGAAATTTCAGATCTCCCGCTTTTGCGCCATCCGTACGTCCATCCTGCAGGGCCTCATCATCTGACTGATATATGCCGAGCACCTTATACCCAAAGAAGGAAGCCACAGGCTGGCCCACGTCAGTAAGCGTAGCACTGAGGCCATTGGAGCTGTATCCACCGCCATAGATAGGATCAGGAATCCCTATCGCAGTCACCTCATTTTCCAATACGGTGAAGTTGGCAGCCAAATTAAGATTCACCTCGCCAATGGTTCTGTTATAATTGGTGCTAAACTCAAAACCACGGTTTTCGATCGTTGCCACATTACTAGGCACCCTACCGTCCATGCCTGTATATCTAGGCACGGTAATACTGAGGAGAATGTCCTCGGATTTCTTCACGAAATAATCCATGGTGAACTGCAGGCTATTATCCAGCATGCTAAACTCCAGCCCGATATCGGTGGTCTTGGTGGTTTCCCAGCGGATATCACGGTTGACAGGCTTGGTAATGGAGGTACCCGGCACTCTTACCTGACCTTCTCCCAGTATGGCCTCACTGAAGAGGTTCATTTCTGGATCAATCGCATACGCGTCCACGTTGTTTGAGCCTAATTCTCCATAACTAGCTCTCAGTTTCAGGTCTGACAGGAAGGTGATTTTTTCCATAAAAGCTTCCTCACTGATATTCCAGCCCAAGGCAACGGAAGGAAAAGTCCCCCATCGTAATCCCTCTCTAAAAAGGGAGGAGCCATCCCGACGAATAGTCGTGGTCAACAGGTATCGGCTTTTATAATTATAATTGATACGTCCAAAATAAGAGCGGAGACCCGTGGTGATATCTCTGGAAGGAGCTTGGGCTCTATTCTCAGCGGCGGAAGCCACCCTCACCTCATTATTCGGAAACCCCGTCGCCACGATACCTAAAGAGCGTGAATGGGTCTTTTGGCTGGTATATCCCGCCAGTACATTCAGGGAGTGATCCCCAAAAACTCTGGAGAAATTCAGGGTATTTTCTGCAAGTGCAGACAGGTAATTGGTATTGGTTTCTCTCAACTCTGCAAAGTCCTGCCTGCCTAGAAGAGTGGCATTGAAGAAGAATGTAGGGGTGAAGGTATAGTTATTTTGGCTGTACTGGTCGAGACCGAGGTTCAGCTTATAGGTAAGCCCCTCGATGATCTCATAGGAAGCCGCGATATTCCCCAACACACTATTTCTGGTCACCGTACGATCCTCCACAGAGGCGAGGCCCAGGGAGTTGGTGATATTACCCACTCCATAGATCGTGGTACTGCCATCAGGCATAGAAGAAGCCGTAAAATTGCCGTTTTCATCATAGATAGGAATAGTCGGCAGGAGGTCTCTTTCCTGATTGAAATAGTTGTTCGGGTTATTCACTGTGCGTGTCAAACCGATGGTCTCCTCAAGTTTAAACTTCCCTTTGGTGAAAGTCGAGTTGGCCCGGATATTAGTACGGGTATAGTCAGACTCCTGGATGATGCCTACCTGATCGAGGTGGTTTGCGGAGATGCTAAAGGTGGCATTGTCTCCACCGCCAGAGATGCGGACGTTACCATTGAAAATTGGTGCTACGCGCAGACTGGCTGCCTGGATATCGCTATTGATATTCGGGTTAAACTGGCTGTCGTTGGCGGCAGCTCTAGGTGTGCCATCATTATCATTAGCCTGGTTACGGATGGCCGCATACTGCGTGGCCGTGGCCCAGTCAATGGTGTTGGTGGCCTTTTGCCATCCATAGCTGAAATCGGTATCCACTTTGATTTCGCCTTTCTTTCCTTTTTTGGTGGTGACGATGATCACGCCGTTGGCGGCACGAGAACCGTATATCGCACTGGCAGAGGCATCTTTTAGCACACTTATGGACTCGATATCTGCTGGGTTTAGCATATTCATGCTATTGGTAAGCATCCCATCGATCACATATAATGGACCAGAGTCTGACAAGGTACCAGCACCTCGGATGGTCACGATGGAATTGGCGCCTGGGGCGCCTCCATTGGCATCCACTCTTACGCCGGGCACTCGACCCTGTATGGCCTGAGTGGCATCGGCATTGGTGTATTTGTTGATTTCCTCGGAGGAAACAGTACCTACAGAACCCGTAAGATCACTTTTCTTTTGGGAGCCATAGCCTATAACCACGACCTCATCGAGGGACTTGACGTCCTCTTCCAAGGTGACATTTATAGCCGTCTGATTACCTACTGGCACTTCCTTGGCCAGATAACCGATGGAGCTATATACAAGGACCGCCTGAGCTCCGCTCACCTGAATGGAATAGCTTCCATCCATATCGGTAACGGTGCCATTGGTGCTGCCTTTTTCCAAAACATTTACAATTGGGAGTGTCTGCCCATCGGCAGCAGAAGTGACTTGACCAGTGATGGTAATTTTCTGGCCATAGCTGACCATGGCCATCAAGCACAGAGGGAAAATAAGCAAGTGTTTGCCCTTTCCAGCAGCTAACACCCAAAAGGTGCGTAGAGCTTTTTTCATACTGAATTTGGTTAATTAGGTTTATGTATTTATTTATCTCTCCAGAAGTGCATCGGCTTTTTAGGTCCAATAAAACGCAATCCTGTTTGATAAAGGTAAATTTCCTAATCCCTATACATTATATCATATGTCTTTAGAACTGACACAAATGTTTTTGCCCAAAAAATATGTCTGGCAATAGCTAAAGGCTATTATCCCCCGTGTTAGCCGTACCATTTCAGGGATGAATGCATAAGCACAAGCTCCATATGTTACTTGACTTCTGCTGGTATTAGGGGGTTATTGTAATGGCACCGCCACTCATTCCTATCGATTTCAGCAGCTCCATGGCACTAGATGCAGTGCTGCCGGGAGTGGTAGTAGGGATAAACAGGAAACTTAATCTCGATGACATTTCATCGCATGCTTTCTTCATATCCTTATAAATAATGGAATCTCTTTCATCAGTCCCTTAGCCCTCCGCTTCTATGTAATGCAGGGCTCATGCTATAAGCAGGTTTTGGAATGCAAGACCAATAGGCCGCTAGAAACCTGCCACTCTATTAGATAGTGCTTATTCCAATTCCATCCAGCTTACGGATAAGGATCACTTAGGAAAGCGGTAGGAAATACTTCCTATCGAGAAAATCAGGGATTCTTTAGGAAGGAAAAAAAACCTGAAGCCGGCTATGTTTGGGCGCTTATTGAGTGCAGGGAATACTAAATCCGAAATATTCATTAGCCTATCAATTACGGCCTGACACTTCTCCAAAACCATTCGCTTCGTTGCTGTTCCGATTTCGACATAGCGGTGCTCGGCTTCTAATTCCAAACAGCCTAATTCTTCTAGAAGTTTCCGCCCTCATTACGATTCCAAATGCATTATTAGGGTTAAGTATCCTATAATTTATTCTCTGGAAGATTGGGTAGAGTAGGAAATGAATTTATAGTGATCAGGAATACACATCCTGATCACTATAAATTCATTATCAAGGTTATTAATTTTGGCCCCCGGCCAAGATTACCAAAATACGGCGTAAAGAATGATAAGTGCGAGGACAATAAATGCGGCTCCCCACTTAAATCCATAGCTGGTTTTAAATAAGCTAGCATCAATAGTAATGGCTTTTTCGCTGTCTTTTCCTTTGCCTTGGATCAAGCTAATGACGATCATCATCACGGCGAGGATCAAAAACACGACGCCCATCCTGTCGATAAAGGGGAGGTTTGGGGTGAGGAATTTGAATACGGCTGACAGAGGAATGGTGAGCACTGCGGCTGCCAAGGCGGCATCGGAGGTAGTTTTCTTCCAGAAGAAACCAAAGATAAATATGGCAAATACGCCTGGGGAAACGAATCCCGTATATTCCTGAATATATTGGAATGCCTGATCCAGGTTCTGCAGCTGTGGGGCCACGAGAGCGGCGATGATGAAGGCCACCAAGGTGGTAATCCTGCCCACCTGCACCTGCTTCACCTCCGAGATGCCCTTATTGATATAGGCGCGGTAAATATCGATGGTAAATATGGTTGAGGTGCTATTGGCCATAGAGGCCAAAGAAGACACAATCGCCGCCGTCAAGGCCGCAAAAGCCAGGCCCTTCAGTCCTGTGGGCAGTAGCTGCAATAAGGTGGGGTAAGCTCGGTCTGACTTAATCAAGCCCCCGGCACCATCCTTCATCGAGTCGATGAAGCTAATATCGATCCCCTTCTCCACGATCACATAGGCTGCGATTCCAGGAACCACCACAATAAGAGGCATCAGCAGCTTCAAAAAGCCAGCAAAGACCATCCCCTTCTGGGCTTCATTGAGGCTTTTGGCCGCCAAAGCCCGCTGAGTAATGTATTGATTACATCCCCAATAAGTCAAATTGATAATCCACATACTACCTATCAAAACACTCAAGCCAGGCAGGTCCATATAGGCATCTCTAAAGCCGCCAGCCCCATCAGGAATCATCAATTCGCCCTTTTGGACGATCATCGAGAAGTGCTTTGGAGCCTCGGCTTTCAGCAAGGTGATGCCATCCCAGGCACTCCCCTCTCCCACCAGACTAAGCGCCAGATAGGTGGTGGCCAAGCCCCCAGCCACCAAAAACACTACCTGCACCACATCCGTCCATGCCACGGCCTTCAGCCCTCCATAGATGGAATATATCATCGCAAATAAGGCTAAGCCTCCAATCCCGTACGGCAGGGGCACGCCCATAATCGTCTCCAGGCTCAAAGCGCCCAGGTACAATACCGAGGTGAGATTTACGAACACATAGATCATCAACCAAAATACCGCCATCACCAATCGCACCCTGCTGTCATAGCGCCTATGCAGAAACTGAGGCATGGTATAAATCCCCTCTTTGAGATAAATGGGTAAAAAGAAGACCCCCACCACCAGCAGTGTGGCCGCAGCCATCCACTCATAAGTGGATATGGCCAAGCCCAGCGCATAGCCAGAGCCTGACATGCCGATAAACTGCTCGGCTGATATATTGGAGGCTATCAAGGAGGCGCCCACGGCCCACCAAGGTAGGGCCTTGCTGGCCAGGAAATAATCCTGAGCATTCTTTTCATGGCCCTTTTTCTCTCTGGACACGAAGAGCCCCATCCCTATAATCAGGAGGCAGTAGCCAGTGAAAATTATTATATCTAATGTAGTGAAGTCCATAGTTTTGGTTGGTTATCCTCTCCGCGATGCAGCTAGGGCAGCAGACAGTTGGGTTTTAGTGTTTTATTATTGACAATATAAGGTGATCGTATTGGAATAGCCCTTTGCGGAGACTTTTAATTGTACCGTACCTCTTTGGCCTTTGAGGCTTTGCAGGATGATAAGCGCACGGCCATTCTCGGTAAGTAGGCTCTTTGAGTTTTTGGAGCGGAAGTTATAGGGGCTCCCATTATCCAGCCCCAGCACCCTTGCGGGTCCGCTCAGCTCGATGGTCAATTCTTCCTCTTCATACCTTACGGGTCTGCCCTGTGCATCATATATTTTCGCTATTATATGGCTGAGCTCATAGCCATCCGCCTCGAGGTATTTTTGGTCTGCCTCGAGCTGGATAGCGTTGGCGGGACCTGCGCTCAGGAGGGAAGACTGGACGAGCTCGCCCGCTCTGCTTCCCCGTACGATCAGCTCTCCTTCCTGATATGGCACCAGCCATTTGTATATCCGATCGGGAAAAGCCTCGAGTTCCTTGACCCCATACGAATGGCCATTGAGAAGTAGCTCCAGCTGCTCCATATTGCTGATGGCTTCCACCACGATGCTGTCGCCCTTTTGATAATTCCAATGTTCATTGGTCTCCGGCCAATACCAGATCGACTTTTCCCAGGCACCTTTTACTTTCTCCTCTACCTCATGACTATCAGTGTCATATCGGAAGGCCGTTTTAGAAAGCAGCTGGCTGCTGATCGATAAGGTCGGAGCATCTGTCCAGAGGGATTTCATCATATAATAAGATCTTTTTTCGAACCCTGCATAGTCGAGCAACCCGCTTTTCACTCCTCGGGACCTTCGGGCGGTGCTTCCTTCCCGGTGGTGGCTTTCACCCATATAGTCCACACCCGTCCATAAAAATACACCGGCCACAAAAGGTCTTTCCATTACCGCTTTCCACTCATGCCACTGGGGAAGGTTTTCGGTTCCTAATATGGGTAAGTCGGGAAAATGCTCATGACCATAGTCATACATCACCCGGCGGTAACTGAATCCTATCACGTCCAAGGCATCTGCATATCCACTGATATAACTTGCGGATGGCAAGATGCAGTTGGCCACCACCACCCGCGTGGTGTCGAGCGACCTGGTCCATGCGGCCAGCTGCTGGGCAGTGGCGCCGATGGTATAAGCAGGAGCAGGAAGGGAATCATACCGCGCCTTAATCTGCTCCGGACTTAGCCTGGTGGGATTCCAAAAGTAATTACCACCCGCGTCAGCATCCCAAAATCCGGTGGACAATTTATTCCTGGGATAGGTCCATTCTATTTCGTTGCCTATGGACCACTGGAAAATCGAAGCGTGATTTCTATGAGCGAGGATGGTGGCCTTCAGGTCTGCCTCGCCGAACTCATGGAAATACTCCGATGAGCCTCGGCTGATCGCATCATCATGCTGCTCGTCCATATTCCATCGCTTATCTTTGGGGTAATCCCATTCATCGAAAAACTCATCTTGAACCAAAAAGCCCATCTCATCACATAGCTCCAGCAGCTCCTCAGCGCCAGGATTATGAGCGATGCGAATGGCATTGCATCCCGCCTCTTTTAGCTTGGCGAGTCTCCTGCGCCATAGGTCTTTGGGGACTGCTGCCCCCACCGTGCCCCCATCATGATGGAGACATACCCCTTTGATTTTGGTATTCTTGCCATTCAGGAAAAATCCCTCATCTGCATCAAATCGGAAGGTTCTGATCCCAAACCGCGTTGAATAAACATCCTCGACCCTATCTCCCAGCATCAGCTGCAGCTTAAGGGTATATAATTCGGGCCTATCGAGCTGCCAGATCCTTGGGTTTGCAAGTTTCATCTCCTGATTTAAGCTAAGTTGATCACCCGCAGCAATGGCCACTGGGTAGGCAGCCTGTGCCACCTTAGTGCCATGGGCATCGATAATCGTCGCCTGAAGAGAGGCCTCCTTAGCTTCTGCATATTCATTGGTCAGGTCTATACTGATGCCCAGAGTGGCAGCATCAGCGCTGACCTCGGGACTGCTGACAAATACCCCCCACACAGGAATATGCAGCTTTCCAGTCTGGATTAGTTTTACATTCCTGTAAATCCCCGAACCCGGATACCATCTGCTATCGGCATACCGTGTGCGATCCACTTTTACGGTGATCGTGTTTTCCTTGCCACCAGGCTTCAGGTGGGGACTTAGGTCATAGTAAAACGGGGAATAGCCATAGGGATGATAGCCCAGAAGCTTACCGTTGATATAGGTATTGCTATGATTATAGACTCCGTCAAATAGAATATAAGTTTTGGTATCTGAGGATTCTGGGGAGCGTAGGGTTTTCTTGTACCAGCCGATCCCTCCGGGAAGATAACCCGTAGCCCCTTCCAAATTCAGTGTATCAAAGGCCTCCTCCACACTCCAATCATGAGGCAAATGAACGGCTCTCCAGCCCTGATCTTCTGAGGCCGATTCTGTCAATTGATCTTCATAGGAGAGTTTAAAAAACCAGTTCCCGTTGAAATCCTCGGTACGGGAGGACTGGGCATGGCAGGTAAAAGCCGGGGCAAATACCGCTGTCAGTATCAAGCCTAGTCCAAGCCAAACGGAGATAGAAAAACTCGAAAGATATCGCATGGTAAAGTATAATTTTGGATTTGCAAGGAATGGGAAATGCATCCTTCATGGAAGAAGTATTGGTTTTCCAGTTACAATATTGATAAAAATAAGACGGAGGTGCTTTTCCTATTTTGTGTTAAAAGTATGCTATTCCATCACCTATTTTATTAATCCTAAGAAATCCCCTCAAAGGATAAACTAATTTCTTCTAAGGGGAATGGTTATAGTGGTAGGGTTTCATTTCTTTTTTGGGGAGAGCCAACGAGAGGATTTCTTTTTAGGTGAAAGCTCAGGAGGGGGGAATTAGGAGAATAGAAATCACCGGGCATCGCAGCAAGCTACCCGGTGAGATGAGATCAAATCATTGGGTGGGTTCCAACTTCCACGTTCTTATCCACTCATACTGAGTTTTCCGTTCTGCCAAAGGGGCGCTGGCGACAGCTCCCCCATCAGCAGGTACGGGATTCCAGTCGTACGTTTCGATGGCCATCTGCAGATAAGCGGGCATATCCCAGTCCACTTCAGGATGGATAGAGTAGGCATATTTACCATCAAGGAAAAACTGCACTTCATCCTTTGACTTCCACCATGCGGCATAGACGAAGTATCTTTGATGATTTTCGGTGAAGGGTTTAATTGAATTTTGGAGCTGATAATGGTCCACGCAGGTGGTCTGGCGGTGGATGCAGTTGGAGTGGAAGATTTTGTCCCAGCCATTGACCCAGGTGGCGGCTTGTGGGGATACCACGCCTACACATTCCTGAATGTCCAATTCCAGTTTTTTCTCACAATCATATTTAGTCATCAGCCAAAATGTCGATGACATTTCCGTTTTGTTGGCCTTCATCTTTGTTTCATAATACCAGCCCACTTGTCCTGGGTTGATGGACCTTACGATGGCTCCTTTGTATAAGAATTCATTCCCATTAATGGTCTGGGGCTGATCGAGCTCGCCTACGGTGATGGTCATTTTGCCATTTTCGATGGATACATTTTCGGGCTGAAATAAGCCCGGAGGTCTTCCAATCCAGTTCCAACCGTTCCCGACAGGGTCCAACTGCCATTTACTGGTGTTGATGGTGGCGGCATCAAATTCGTCGGACATATTCTCCACTTTAGCCCATGACTTTCCTGCGGGGGTAATATCCTCGCCAGGAAGGAAGTAAGGACCCGTGGCTAGGGTAAGGTGCGCAGAATCATAGTCCTCTGTGATTTCAGGACCTTCATCCGCTGCTGAGGTGCATGCCACTGAGCAGGTGGCCATCAGGACAAAAGATGTGGCAAAGCTAAAATTCCTCCCCCTCCATAGCTTGGTCAGGAAGGGGATATTCCATGTCAATTTGGTGTATTTTTTCATTGTGTTTTTTTTCTGGTTCTATTGTTTAGGTTTTATTGTTAAAATAGCTGCGAGTATTAATTCATCATTTCAATTGACCGACCAGGTCCGCACCCAGTCGATGGCCGTGGATCGATCGATTTCGCTGAAGCCAGCCATTCCTTCCTGGTCCTTGGGGTATTTGTTCCAGTCATAGACATTGCTGGAAAGCGTGATAAACATGGGGAAGATAAATTCTCCACTTTTGGGATGAAGCTGGTACACTTCTTCGCCATTTAGGAAGAAGATGAAGGTATTGGGATCCTTCCACCAGCAGCCAAACACCTGGAAATCCTCTGATGCTAATTGGCTGAGCAATTTTTTGTTTTGATTTCTAGCATTTTCGAGTGGCGAGCAGGCTTCGGTGGTTTCCCGATTGAGGACATTGCTATGCATCATCTGATCCCAATGGGTGGACCATTCCTCGGCTAGAGGTCCACGCTGGCCCACACTTTCCTGAATATCCAGTTCGGTAGTACGCTTGCATTCCTCCTCTATGTATTTCCGCACATTGATCAGCCAAAAAGAGGAAGACATCTGTGTCTTATTAGCGCGCATGCGCGCTTCCATATACATGCCCGGCTTGGCAGTGGCGGTGGATCGGATGATTCCCCCGGCATATTCCCTATCCCCTTGCTTTTCGGCTAGCTGCTGTACAGTGATGGTCGCTGCTCCGGCCAGCACCTGATCGACCTGCACAGTGGATGGGCTAAAAAGGCATTGGGTGGATCCCTGCCAGGGGAAATATTCTGTGGGGCCATTGGTCCATTTATCGACATTCAATCCGGATGAAGATCGGGAATCCCGCTGATCAAATTCATCCGACAGGTCTCCGACCAGGGACCATGAGGCAGTAGAATTCAAAGGATCCTGTCCCGGTAAGAAGCTAGGGGAAATAATTCTTTGATCTGCGGAGCTATCCACAGAGGTAGGCTCCGCCTGGCTAGTGCAGGAAACAGAAAGTACCGCTAATATGATAGAAAGTGAGAGCCTGGTATGTTTTAGAGATGCAGGAAGCGCTGGCTTGGCCAATCCCTCCATAGTTGCAGTGATACTGCCCTGGCCTTCCAGTGGAATGACGCACATCTCGGGAGCCATCATAATGGGTTTGCTATTATAAATCAGCCTTTTGATTTCAAGAAAGCCGCGATAGACCCGCTTTCGGAAGCTAGATGGATAGTACATAGATCATCGGAAATTTTAGGTTTATTATTGTTTTGCGTTGCAATACTATTTCTACAACGGCACTAAAGTTCTCCTAAATCCCTTCAGATTTCTGCTTCAAATGTGTTTTGGTCTGGTATAAATGTTTCTGGCCATAATTATCTCTCTCTCAGGCCATGCCAAAATGCCCTACCCCCCTATCGACTCGGGTCGGCTCTGTATACTTGATCTTACCCTCTGCATATTCAACCTTTTCTTCAGGCCCTTGAAGTCTAAGCCCCTCTATATTCCTAGGTTCTTCTAGAAGTATAGATTATTACAAGCAGTTAGTGAAGTTGAAGAAAAAATCATATACTACCTCTTAACATTAACACTCAAACTTATTATCACTACAAATACAAGAAACTTATGGATAGAAAATCCTTTGATTCCCTTGCTTATTTTGCTAAAAAAAATGGCACAACTCTAAACGAATCAGAAAAAAAATTCTTAACAGGAGAAAGGCATATTATATCATTTGATTTCTCTGCTAACAACAGTAGTTATTCCCTTAATTTTGAGGAAGTAAGATCGCATACTGCCAGCTATAATAACAAAACTAATAAACTGACAATTATACTTGAAGAAGAGGAAACGATTAGCGATCAAAAATACACCATCAAAAGAGCCCATTCAATCATGAACTTTTTCTTCCCTCTTTCTGGCAAAATTATTTGCGAGCCCAAAAATGACTTACTTAAAAAAACTTTGAATAATGAACCTACAATCTCATTATTCAACAAAAATGAAACAAATATTGAAATAGAGCCTAACAAAATATCATTAAAGATTAGCAACCTAGAAGTAGTCGATATCAATATATTAGAAAATATACTTTCAAGTTTAGAAAATTTTCACAATCGTCTATTAAGCTTGAAAAACACTCATTAGCTTACTTCTTAGTAATCTTTATTTTATTCCCCCATGTACTTTCCGTAGATTTTTCTCAAATAATCCTTAGCCGATCGCAAATATTTATTGGCTCTAAGTGGAATATAGTGGGTAGTCGAATTTGAGTTTGCCAGCAATGAAGTAAATCATATTGATAAAGTTGTTGATATTTCTGTAACCTCGTGCTCTTTTTTTTGCTAGTTGTATTTTAGAGTTGATACCTTCCAAGATACCGTTGTTTAGGTTTGTTTCCGAGTAGTTGACGATTCCGAACCAATGAGCTTTTAGGCTTTTAGCAGCTTTTATGAAAGGGAATATTTTTGATTCCTCTACTAAATCGCACCAATAGGACAGGTATGCTCCCGCTTCCTCTTTGGTTTTGAATGTCCAGAATTCAGCAAAGAGCTCTTTGAGCCTGTACGCATTGGCTATGTTGGGCAATAGGGTCAGGATATCATATTTTGCTTCCTTGGCTTGTTCACTGAGCTTGTTATCGCTTTTCATAAAGGTGTATTTGTATCCTTTCAGCATTGCAAACTCATTCCTTTCCAGCTTTCTCACCTTATCCATGGCTTCATTGATAATCTTGACCACATGGAACTTATCGAATGTTATCGATGCCTTCTTGAAGTTATGCAGGATGCCTGAGATGAACGCAGGCGACATATCTATACACGTTTGTTTGATTTGTTCCCGCTTGCATCCTTTCGATTCAAGATGTCCGGCAATAGCATCGATGGTGTCTGCTCCCTTTCCGGGGACTGCATAAATGACTCTTCTTTCGTCCATGTCTACTGCTACTGTCACGTAGTTATGGCCTTTTTTTGAGGAGGTCTCATCAATTCCCAAAACCGTGGTCTCAGACTGGCAATCGTTTTGGTGAGCTTTTCCAATCCAGTAAGAAAACACATTCCATAAACGCTGCGGATACACATCCATGATATCAGCCGCTTTACTTACAGGCATTTCCGATTCGATCAGTAGCATGCTGAATGCTTCAAACAGCAAGGTAAATCCAATTTCGGGACGAGCCCACGAAACGTTGACCATTCGGGTGCTTCCCTCTGATGTCTGAACTCGAGGCACTCTGGCATGAAGGAAACAAGTATGCTGAAAAAAGTTAAGATGCTGCCAAGTGCGCTCCACCGTATCATGGGTTTTCCCCCCAGGAAACTTAAATCCCTTTTCAAAATCAAGTTAAATGTCAAGTTGTCCCTGACCACCAGACTCTGGCTTAACCATATCAACCTTTGTAATAAACCAAGGCTTTTCCAACCCCAAAGCCATCTCGAAAATCTGCGTACTGTTCATCTAGCAAAATTAATCTATTACTAGTTTAGTTGTATATTACCCACTACAAATCCTATAGAGCCTTAATAATTCCTTTAACCTTAAATACTCAGGCAAATAAAAGCCATCAGCAAAACATTTATAGTAAGAATGATAAACATTCTTAAGTTCATCAAAATCACTCCTTTTCGTCAATTTTGCGATTATTAACGATTTTGTCCCCTTAAAAATATCACCTGTAAGCGATGTGTCATTTATATTTTAATTAAGTTGCTCGTCAATTGCAGACAAGTTGTCAAACTTCACAAAAAAAGGCAACGCAACATTTTCAAACAAATCAAATAAATTATCTACGATACTATTAATTTGATTTTCATTTGTTAATTCAAATCTTGCATTAATTCCTTTATAATTGTCCATATCTTCTATCGCAGTGCCTATTGTTGGTGTGCCTTTTTGATATTTCTTATCAAATTCTGAAATACGGTGAAAAATATCTTCAACAACATCAAAACGTATCAATAAACTTGGCTTAAGTTCCCAACCACCATTTTCCCGGACTAGAAAAACAATTTGATATTTATTCCATCCAAATTCTGTTTTTTGTAAAAACTCACACGCAGACCTTAGTAACTTAAAATCAAAAGGCTTTATCTTCTCATTAAGAAGTTTCAATACCTCAATTTTTAAAAATTCTCTCTCTGTCATTGGTTAATATCTTTAGGTCTGATAATATCTACTTTTGTTGGAGGTATTTTAATAGTATCCGTCCGAGGAACCCATAGGAATTGTGCTTGGAATTTCAGGGAATCGGACGGATACATATGATCCACTCCACGATCAATGAAGATGATAAAACCGTAACCGTAAGGGCTGTTTTCCATACCTACCTCGATCCGAAGAAGTGGACAGAGAGGTAGTAAAAAGCCCGAACTAGTCGGGCTTCAAATTGCTGTAAAATTTCTTTTTGTAACTCGGCTCGTAGTTATCAGGAATAGTGTCGGTGTCTCGATAAAAGATGTAATCTTCCTTTACCTGCCAATCAAATTTATAATCACCAACTTTCAACGAGTCTTTAAGGCTTGAGATTTCATTAAATGCATTGATTTCAAAAACCTTCAATCTTTGATTGTCGATCTCCGATGAGTAGCTTTTCTTCTTAAGCTTAACATTAATTTTTAGTGCTGCATTCTTATAATACATATCATCCCCTCTAATATACAACTCACCTATTTCACTCTTTGCTAGAGTCTCGTTTTCACGTTGAAGGTGGTCAAGATAACCATACTTAATTCCACTTATTTCTACAATAGGCTGTGATTTAGTTGGGTCATAATAAACCTTCCAAGAAAAAGATTTCCCAATATAAATTTCTTCCAGTTGATTATTATAGGATAGCAATCCCATTAATAATATTGCTAAAAATGACTTTACCATATTATCTATAACTATTGTGCAAATGATATGAAAATAATGATGGTCTTGCTCCTATACTTCTCATGTACATTTGAGCATTCAATATAAACAGATGGATTCCGATTGAGGGTGCGCCAGCAATGGTTAAAGCCCTTGCCGTATGATTAACACAACTACTACAGTATAAATTGTATTTAACACTTTTATCAAGCCCCGCTCCGTATTTAGCAATCCTTAGATTAATCCCCTTAACCGTAACCTTTGAAACATCCCCACCAGCATCTACATTATTTTTCCAGTCATTTGTTCCCTTATTAAACTTAAATGGATTGAATATCCATTTCCCTCCTGGGTCAGGGCCATCTGATACAAAAGAATTATGAGGGTTGGTTTCTCTTACTTTAGTCAATGCGCTATGCCCAATAGCGTCAGAATTTTCTGTGTTAAGTTGTACTTCGCTTGGTTGGAAGCCAGCCAAAATATCTCCTGCATTAGCAATTGCTCCTAACCCAGTTTTCGGCTATCAATCCATACGGATAATAGTCCGTCATCTGGATCACCGGCCCTTCAGCTACCTGCACACTGAAATCATCAAAGAACGCTTCCGACGCAGTCGGACTGTCATTACTGGTATAAATATAATAATACCCCGGTTCTTCTGCGACCACTTCTTGAAAAAGTTCTTCCTACCTTTATGTACCTGCCATGGCCTTACAAGCATGGGGATAAGGTATTGAGTTGGAAACTCAACTTGAAAGGTTCCGCAGCACAGTTGGCAGAACAACGAGGTGGGGAAAACAGACTGGAGCTGGACAGGTCGGTCATAGACCGGATCGTGGCTATTTGCTTGGGGAGACTAAGGATAGAGAACTGCTCAAAGACCCTTCTATGATGAGACAGCTAAATGATATTTCAATATTTCCTGAACTGAATAAGCAATGTCTCTCTCTACATTCTAGATGCTATTATTAACAATGTGAAGCTAAAAGCTATTCAGGGATAGTGTCGCTATTCAATAAAAAAGCCACCCCGAAGGATGGCTTTGATTTAATTACTTAATCGCTTTTGTGCAATTTTATATTTCTGCTTGAAAGAGGTTGGTAAACTCTCTTCATCTACCTTTTTCAAATGCCTGATAACATCTGTGTAATTTCCTTCTTTCCACGCTTTGTTAGCTGCCTCCAAAGATTGTTTATTTATTAGGCTTTCCGTGTATTCACTACTTCTTCTCTCGCTGAACTTTTCAAGACTAATTACATCAGATTCATTTCCTTTTATTAAACCTTCTCCGTCCCCTACAAAAAACAAGAATACATTGTTTACAAAAGTCTCTTGAGGAAGGTTACAAAGTTTCAAATCAGAGTTAAAAAACTCCTTCATTACTTGATTGTCAATTTCAACTTCTTGAAAACCGTCTCTACCAATCCATAGAGTATTTGAGTTCTCACGTGGGTTATGAACCATTGCAACAACCAAACTACCCGATTCATAATTAACAATATGCTTTGATTGCTCAGTTAGTTTAAACCCATTCTCTATGAATAATGGGTGAAGTTTTTCAGATATAAGTTTATTGAATTCCATGTGCTATAACCTCCTTATTTAAAATCCTGGTGGCATCCATGCCCCTTTACTTGGGTTATAAATCCATCCTCTACCTTGAAGGATTGACCTTTCCGCATTCAAGAACCCTTTCGTAGGAATCAGGTTTCCACCTGTTGTTCGATACGAATCAAAAATGGGTTTACCTAACCCCATCTCTCTTCTTAAAGCTCCATAGTTCGCTTTCCAGTTTAAGTTCCTTTATTTGGCAAGTGGAGCATATAATCCCCTGTCTTCCATCCAACATTTTTACCAGTTTGAGGTGCGCCCCATTTGAAAAGATTCAATCCACCCTGCGTACTCGTCTTAGCGGCAATTTCACTCTAAATCAAATTCCAATTCATCACTTTTGCCTATCCATATAACATCCTCTTCCGCTCCTTTAAACATCACATATGAGTTTGATAAATCAACAACTTCTTTCCATGATAAATTATTATTTAGTAAAATCTCATTGTTATATTCTAACCTTTCTTCATTTGTGAAAAAATAATATACTGGCTGCTGAAAACAATACCACAAATCAACTATTAAAGGTAGTAATTCTTCTTTCGATTTAGCAGCATTAAAATTGAATGAAATTTCAAATAAATTTGAATCAACTTTCAAGCTCTTTACACCAAGTGATACACCTTCTTTTTTTAATTTATCTATTGATGAATCTTCATAATTATTTCTTCTCAACTGAATCAAAACATTACCCGCAAACTGAATAAGTTTATTCAATAACTTCAAAATAAACTGTTTGCTTTGATAATCATAATCAACTCCTTTTATAGAAAGGAGTTGATTATTTTCATTCTTATGAGTTTTAATATCCATTACTATTTTATTTGATTGGATTAAAAAATGGTGCCTTGAAAGATGATGGATACCATGTTCTTTGAGCTGCACTACCATACTTCACCCCGTTCCAATGGAATCTTACACTTGAATGTAACCCCATTTTACCAGTTGAATGCAACTTTCCATAATCCCATCTCCATAACGCTCCACCTGGTTTCATCTGCTTAGCAAAAAATATAGTTCCAGCTCTTGAACCAGCTGCTGGGTTGGCATAAAGGGCTTCTATTTTATAATTCCCTATTTTCAGCCCGTTTTTTCCAAAAACACCATAACCACCTCTAAGACCAAATGGATTTACCCCCTTAGCGGCAGACAAAGCCCTTACCCCTCTAATTGCCGCACTGAACACCATCTCCCCTCCAACCATCTCAGGAATGCTCAATATCGCCCCACCGAAAGGATTACTGGCAAATGCCTCATGTGCTCCATATACCCCACCAGCTACAGGATTGAGCCCACTGGCTAAGAGTTTATGCCAATCAGCTGCATCAAATCCTTTAAGAGAAGAAATGGTTTGAGGAGCTAAATCAACATAGTTCCCTCCCAAGTAAAACTGATCATAATCTACCGCAGTGGCATCATAGCCTTGAGACAAGCCTAGAGGGTTCGCATTGGCCATGGCATTACCGCTCAATGCAGCACCTCCAAGTGCTCGCGCCCATTCCAGTGGATTGCTAGGCATTCCTTCACCCGCAAAAGTACTTGTAAGCGAACCCATTGCACCTCCAATTGTATTGGACGCCTGAACTCCCACACCTAAAGCATTCAACCCAGCGGAAAAACCTAGGCTCGCCCCTGCAGATAAACCTCCCAAGGCAGCTCCCCTACCAACCTGACTTCCGAACTGTCCCCAGTCCCATTGTCTTCCTGAAATTGCAGTGGAGGTAGCATACATTGCTGCTGAGGATCCCGCTCCAAGTACAGCTCCCCACAATGCCGCATCGATTATTGTTCCCACTCCTGGGAGTATTGCACTAAATACAAACTCACCGTCGGGATCAATCCCCATTACAGGATTATTCCCCATGGCCAGGTATGGACTCATAAACTGGTTCTGCGGATCCACCGCAAACCACCTTCCCAATGCCGGGTCATATTGCCGAGCATGAAAATCGTACCAGCCTGTCTTATCATCAAGGGTCTTGGACTGGAACAGTTCCTTCGTAAACGCTTCCCCTTCCCTAACCCAGTTTTCGGCTATCAATCCATACGGATAATAGTCCGTCATCTGGATCACCGGCCCTTCTGCTACCTGCACACTGAAATCATCAAAGAACGCTTCCGACGCAGTCGGACTGTCATTACTGGTATAAATATAATAATACCCCGGCTCTTCTGCGACCACTTCTTGAAAAAGTTCTTCATGGGCGACATTGGTCCCATCTTCCCGTGCCGCCTCGCTCATCTGCACATAGCCTCCGTGCTTGTAGTTATGGTCCTTATCGAAGAAGAGGTAGTTTAGGTAAGAGGGCGGTGCCTCCCCATCATTGTCCTTGCTGCCCAGCATTCCGGCAAAGGGACTGGCATTTTCCATGGACCTGGCTGCAGCGGAAGCTGCTCCTCCATCGATGCCCGATGCGGCATTCGCCCCTGTCATCGAAGACACCAGGGCCATTACCGCCGGATTCATTTTCTTTTTGTCTAGATCCAGGTATTTGCCGAATACCCGCATTCTTACTGTATCTCCAGGTAAAACGCTTACCGATCGGGCTATGCCGATATTCTCTCCCTGGCCACCGCTGAGACGCATGGCATATTGGCTTTCCTTGGAGTCTGTGTGGTCAAACAGTGGCTCCCCTATTTTCGTAGCCTGCTCGTACTGTTTGAACTGCTTGGATTCCACATGGGAATTCTCCGGCTCTTGGTGTAGAATTAGCTGAACTATTCACTACCAATACGATTCAGGAGGTGAACTCTTACGATAAAATATTGATGAAAAAAATACGCTTGATGGAAAACCTTTCTGATGATGAGCGTAAAACCATCTTCACTATACTTGATGCCTTTGTAGGCAAGAAAAAACTAAAGGACACACGCAAGGGTGTCCTTCAAGATGTTTGATTTATTCATCTCTCTCAACAAGGACAATAAATTTAAAACGGTATCATATTAAAATATCCTAACACGAACAATACCATGGGTATCAGAATTAGTATTGCAAACTCCAACCCATTCTTAATGAATTTACCTCTATTATAGAGGAACCATATTGTCAGCAGTTGAATAATTAATGCTAGAATCAGAATATAGTCCGTATACTTTTCGCTTGAAGCACTTGCTCCAATGCCAAACAAGAAAGACATCAAAACACTTAATATTCTTAACCCAGCAAACAATGCCACATTAACAAGCACAAGAAGAACAACTCTTATCATTATTTCTCTTAAAAGTAAATTCAATTCCCAGCTCCTCCATCTTTTTCTTAAACGCCTCTACAGTCTTTGTCTTGTCACCATCACCGCTTGATACCGCAAAAAGAAACGCTCCAACCTCTCTAGTAAATGAAGCATTTCCGTGAGAAGTCGCAACATTTCCTACTTCAGAATGAACATTACCTGCACCTTCAATATCATCTACCTTATAATTCTATCAATCGCCTTTTTCATTTACTTGCCAAGCACAGGATTCTCCTGAAAAAATTGTTGATAATTTTTTCTCCATGTTTGAAAAGAATAAAGCTTCGGAAGCTTTGGACTACCTTTTTTCCACTAATAAGTTATCCGATACATCATCTTCCCAAATAGAAAATTTAAAAAAATCAATTAACTCGCTCTATTAAATTATTAGGGGAATTTCATGGTAATGAACTTATTGCCACTAAGAAAGTTGGAGATTCAGTGATTTTATATTCATATGTAATGAAATACGATCTCCAACCTATCAGGTTTACTTTTATCTTTTACAACCCCGACAATAATTGGAAGGCACAAAACTTCCTGTTTGATGACGATTTACTTGATGAGCTTGTGGACTCATCCAAGTCCCTCAATTAAATCTGAACAGAGTTTCCTTTTATTTTATCTTCCCGTTTCCTAAACCAATACTTGGCTATGGCCAGCCCTATGGCTAAAACAGCCCAATGAGCAACGGTTAGGATTGCTATAAATATTGGGGCTGTAAACAAAGGAACAATAAACCCTAAGAATCCCGTCAATTCCCGTCCATTCAGGTTAGCTGGAACTATTCCAGCTAACGCCAAAAATGCCATAATGATGGCCACGGGAATATAGAAAGCGGAACAACAAATCCCTATAAGTTTAAATAGGCTTTTTGTGCTCAATGATTTAATTAGCTCCTTGGTACTACGCATAACCTTCAATTTAACATTCTCCATTTCTAATATAAGGATTCTGAAAACTCATTCCTTAAAGCCTCTAAATATGCTCCTGTCGCTTCAGCAGTACTTTTTACGGTATCATAAACATCTCCTAAACTAATGGATCCCCCAACTTTAACTACTTTGCCTATTTTCGCCTCTCCCCCAATTGTTAGGTCCTCATTGGTTGCTTCAACCCCAGTTGTCCCTTCGTTGAAACTTCCATCTAATTTTAACCCTTCTGCTGAAACATCGATCCCTTCTGAAGATGAATAGTCCGCATTCACTTCAAAAGCACTGGCAGTCCCTTCCAGTTTTGTATCTTTTACACTTAAAGAAGCTGAAGCATCTCCAACTGTTATATTGGCATTGCCCTCAAGCTCTCCTCCATTGGAAACATTTGTGCTTAAGCCAACACTGACCGTACCTAAATCAATATCTCCCTTTACAGGCCCCAACGTTACCGACCCACTTATTCCTGGACCTGCCTTTTCACCTATTTTAATACTTCCAGTGAAGATATTTGATGCACTTGACCTGGCTGATTCAATATGTTGCAATACTTCAGGATCAAACATCGCTCTTATAAAAGGATTACTCACAGGAATAGGACTATCCGGCCACATCCCATCGGGGTCAATCAGTTTTATAGGGTTATTCAACGTATAATTGTAAGGACTGAACGCCTGATAGATTTCCGCCATCGGATCCACAACTCCCCACCTACCTATAGCGGGGTCATACATCCTCGCTCCAAAGTCATCCCAGCCTGTCAGTTCCTGGCGATCCTTGCCCTGATAAAGGTACTTCTGCCCCACTGAACCCGGCCTTGTATACGAGTTAAAGCTGGGGCCGAAAGGATAAAATCATCCTTCTGCACGATCAGGCTGTTTTCATGACTTACTTTAAAATCATCGAAAAACACTTCAATGCGGGATCCAGTTTCATTTGATAGGCCTGTGTGCCAAGGTACATCAATATACACATATCTAAGTTTTATAATCCTGATCGGATAGAATATTAAGAAGGCCAGGGAAGAAAATGGTATGCTGCGAAAGCAGGTAGTAGGTCTGGATCAGTCCAACTACAATAAAATCGAAAATGGTTAACGACAGCTCTCTATTGAAGCTCTTTACAAATTGGCTAAACTATTTACCATGACTACTGACCAGCTTATCAATCTCGAAGAAGGCATCCCTGAAGTGGTAACTGAAGATGAACCATTGACCCAACAATTAATATTGATCAATTAGCACGAAGATGATGTCAGAATGTGATTTTTAAAATGATTGATACCATGCTGATTAAAAAGAAGTTCCAGGACTTCTTTAATAAAAATATAGCTGCTTTATAAAGCAAAAAAGCCTGGACAATACCAGGATTTTTCATTCTATTCATTTATTGTTTTCTTAAGCTTTCCTTTTTTGTTGTAAACCTCGGTGTAATTAATTGCACCATCAGGATGATAATAAACAACCTGTTCCTAACTGCTTAAATAACTGGACTGGTTTTGTTGCCTAAACTAGGAACAAAATGATCGAAGAACTAATCAAAAATGTCCGACTCTCATCAAGTGGTCGCAAGATGCTTACCTCATAACAAAAAGCGCTCATTGTTGAAAATCGCCAGTCCTCTGGCTTATTTTGCCCTAAATGGCGCCTACTCTTAAATGGATTTTCGGCTTTCTCCAATTTATTTATATTCTCTTATTGTATAATTCTATTTTTAGTTAGAATTTCATAATTCGTTATTAGGTTAGGTTTAAAAAGATTTTGTGATCCATTGGATTATTTTACTATTGGCCTCGTCTTCAATTAAGTATACTTTGGGCCCTGGTTCACTGAATTTCTCCTTACTAAGCATATGGTATAAGTTGGGCATAACACAAATATCAATATTGTTATTTTTAATTTCTCTTAAAATTTGTGTGTTTTTGATTGGGTCTACTATTTCATCCATTGAGCCTATTATATAAAATACTGGACTTTCTATATTTTTATATGTTGCTTCATAATCTTTTTTAAGCAAACTTATAAATAGGGTGCTGGATAAGTACTCTTGATAATCCCCTTTGTTGAAACCCGAAGATTTTGCTGCTTTATCAATTACTTTCCTGATTTTTGAATTTTTTTCATACTTATTTAATTGGATAGTAGTATTGACTAGATCGATAAATTCCGCATGTCTATCAGAGGGGATTTTTAAAGTTTTAAAAAATCCCTTATTGGATCCTTTTTCATATTGAAATCTAACAGTATCATAAGGTTTAATAGGTACTGCCCACTGTATGAAAAAATCAATTTGTGCACCCTTTTCATATGCTTCAATAGAAGCCAATCCTCCCTCACTGTGGCCTAGTACTCCAATTTTTTTTTCTTTAATTTCATCGATTTCACGCAATTTGTTTAAGCAATAATACAAGTCATTGTACTTTCTTATATTGGAAAATAGATATAGGTTAGAGTATTTCCCTTGAGATTTACCAACGCCTCTCTCGTCATACCTATATACTGCTACATTGTTTTGTAATAAACTATCTACTAGTTTAAAATGACTATTCCTTCCATCTTTACCAGTACCTGGGACAATAACTAATATTTTATCAAATTTGGATTTTGGTGTTATCAAAGTACCCGATAGTGTAAAACCTTCCTCCTCATTATCGAATTCAATATCTACAAAATTATAATTTTCAGGACTCGCTACTTCTCTCTCATGGCTTAGTACACTTTGTGAAAAACAAGTGGAAATCGTTAAAGTTAAATAGATTGTATATATTAGTATTCTTTTCAGGATATTTTTATGTCCGAAATTAAATGCTTTCATAATTAAATTTCTAGGATATGTTGTTCTGAGTTTTTTTTCACAAGATTAATTAATATTTAGTTTTGGTTTCAGTTTAAAAGTACTAGCTCTTCCATGTTCAATAATGAGGTATTACTAAAATACTTTTTCTTTAAAATATTTTTGTCTTGCATTCCATTAATATTTTCTTTTAGCAAAGAACTTAGATAATTATTATATTTTAAGATTTGTTTTTCTTGGTTTATAAAAGCGTTAATATTTCTGTATACTTTTTAAATTGATCAGGAAAATAAACGGTAATTATTTAAAGATTAAACCTCTCATTCCATTGCAAAATCACCAATTGACCCAAACAGATAAACTTATTAAATATTTCACACTACCGCATTAACCTTAGATCCACTTAAAAACAATAGACACAAACCTAACAAATTGATACAAATCTTAAAACTCATATCGTTATCAAAAATATAAAAAAAAAAATTAAAACAAAAGTTTAAATAAAATATTAAAATCCATCAAAAAATAAAATCAGAAATCAATAATGCATTTTTACCATTTATTTGCGTCTATTAATGCAAACATTAACTAAGACCATTCTTTTCAGACTTAAAACTGGTACTAATTGACTAGATAAATTTTAGGGAGGTGTGGGAAAATAATTTCAATATTGATTATATTTTGTTCAAAGATAAATCCGAACTCATGTGTGGACTTGACATAACTGTAAATCATTCCTAACCAATTGATTTTTTTTTACCTTCAAAACTATTTTTTTTTACCATCATAACCTCTCTTTGTGAGCACTATAAAAGCTGTTTTTTTTATATAGCTACCTATTTATAAAAAATCATGAATTTTATTAAAAACAAGGTGAAAATTTAAAAAAAATACATAAACTACTTAAAAACAGGTTCAACATAGGGATTTGATTCATGACTTCATTAGATCTATGATCCATTACTCTATTCTGTCACTAGAAAGTAGGTCTATACTGATTGTCAAATATTTTGGATACCAAATCAACACTTTCGAAAGCAAGGATAGAAGTCTTTCTTAAGGCTAAAGCCTATCTCTAACTGTATTTCTACTCCCTCCTTTTATCATGAAGCTATATTAGCATTATTTTTATAATCTAAAATTCTATTGATATTATCTCAAAACCTGTCTTATATCAAATATAATTTAAGAATAAATATAAAAATCACATTGCCACTAACCCATATTTTAGCTCAATTCATATTTATACATCATAATTCCATCATACATTATTAATAAAACCAGAACCTCTAATCAACCACTCAAAAAAAATCAAATTTTAAAATTAATTTCATCAAAATAACTTTTATTTTAAATAATAATATTTATTTTTAAAACCAATTCCATTTATCAATTATTACAAAATACATTTTACCTTATTCATATACCAATTTATTTTTATACCTACACTATATAGAATTTCACTATTGAAATAATAAAAATCAACCACTAAAAAACTATTTAACTAAGGTGGCACAAGAATCTTTATTCATTTGGCCTTTCTGAATTTCGTGAAATCAATTGCCGAGGAAATGGTCCTATCGATATTGTATAGGTAGGTGCAATGGTGCAAGATAGAAAGCCATGTGGGGTAAAGACTATTATCATAATTCTTTCTATCAAACAATAGGACACTATTCAATTAATTAAAGACAACTATGAAAAAATACAACTACTTCATTCTCTTCTTACTGACAATCTTATATAGTCATATATCTTATGCTCAGGATATTCCAGTAAAAATGAAGGTAACTATTCCTGGCAATGATGCAAATAATGCAATTGGAGAAGCCACTGCGGTATGGCGAAATTCCACTATGGGCCCAACGACATTAAATAATTGGCCCAATGAACAAAACTGGTGGACGATGTTTCAAACGCAGTTTGCAGACTCCAGGTATGATGCCCAGCTGGCTTTTGGCCTAAACCGGCAGGAGATGTGGCTTAGGTTTCACACCAATAGTACCTGGCAAAAATGGAAAAAGGTGATTGTGGACGACGGTAATGGTCAGGTAGGTATAGGCACCAACTCCCCTTTAGAATCATTGGACATTTCGTCATCGGGCATGCGCATAGGGTCTAGGGAATTTAATTTGGAAGAACAAGCGTATATCAATATTTATGAAGGGCCTTCCTCTCACGGAGTACGCTTATCTCTAAACGGTATCACTGATAAATTCACTTTAAGAACCAGGCTTAACGGTACCGATAAAGAGGTCTTAACGATCCCCTATGCCGGTGAAAATTCAGGTAATGTTGGGATTGGAATGTCTGATCCTATCGCTAAGCTATCTGTTAATGGAAATATCCTTGCCAAGGAAGTTAAAGTCAAAACCGATATAACTGTCCCAGACTATGTATTCGAAGAGAGTTATAATTTGAGAACTATTAAAGACACGAAAGCCTATATTCAAGAACACAAACACCTGCCTGAAATCCCCTCAGCGGCTGAAATTGCCGAAAACGGTTTTGATCTTGGAGACATGGATATGAGGCTCCTGAAAAAGATTGAAGAACTTACCCTCCACACCATTCAACAACAAGACGAATTGGATGCGCTCAAAGTAGAAAATCAGACTTTAAAGGCCACGGAGAAAAAGATGGAAATGCTAGAACAAAAGATTACAAAGCTGGAAGAGATTCTCACCGCCTTACTTTCAAACTAAAAATACACCCTATGAAACTACTAATTATTACTTCGCTCCTTACAGTGATTTCATTGCCATCCTTTGCCCAATGGACCGACAAAGGCAGCTCTATTATTACCACCGATAATGTTGGAATAAATGTCGCAACACCTGATATGCCCTTATCGGTCCATTCTGACACTAAATACATTTCCCGCTTTCACTCTTTAAGTACCGATACCATGACTGGAATCCGAATAGGACGGCATAACTCCTATGTTGACTTAGTAACACTTCCTACTGGTTTTGGTATTGGGGCTGGTATGGAGGGGCCTACTTTGCCTTTGGGAGCACAAGATGAAAAATATATTTCTATCTTTTCACACTATATTACCAAAAATGTAGGGATAGGCACTACCAATCCTAGCGCGCGTTTAGAGGTAAAGTCTGCCCCCAACGAGAACTCAGACATTCATATCAATACCAGTTCCACCGCAAATGCATCCGTAATTCGGTTTATGAATGCCAATGAGAACAAATGGGGATTTATCTCCAACTATCCTATCAATTCCGGGAGTTTTATCTTTTATAATTACTCTAATAAGTCCCAGGTTTTCACCATCAACACCTCTAATCAAATCGGGATAGGTACCACATCAATGGGCTCCCATAAATTGGCAGTACATGGCTCTATAGGCGCCCGGGAGGTAAAAGTAGAATCCAGCAGTTGGTCGGATTTTGTGTTTAATGATAATTACTCCCTTCCTTCACTTCAAGAGGTCGAACTTTTTATAATACAGCACAAGCATCTGCCAGATGTACCTAGTGAAAAAGAGGTGATAGAAAATGGTATTGAACTTGGGAAAATGGATGCCACGCTTCTACAGAAAATCGAGGAATTAACCTTATATGTAATCGATTTGAATAAAAAAGTCCAGTTGCTGGAAATTGAAAACAAGCTGCTTCAAAAAGAACTGATAGGCATCAGTAGCAAGGTGGAATGAAAATCAGGTTATATGTGATGCACTCGGTATTGTCCAAAAAATCAACCCAATCCCCGCTCCTTTGGAAATAATGAATGATTTAAATTTTCACCCTCCATTCGTCCATAGTCCCCCCTTTTAGCCAGCATTATGCATTAGTTATCAGAATGAGGGCTGAAACTTAATGAATATCAGGCTGTTTTGAGGCAGAAGCATTACACCGCTAGGGTGAGATCGAAGACTGCAGCAAGTAAAAGGGAGGCTGCTACCCTAGACAGCAGCATTATAAAACTGCCAGCTAAACTTTAAAACTATCCCCCCTTACCCTTTCTTCATCTAGCTCATATTGCCTCTTTTAATTCATACTCCAACCCGTATTTTGGCCCAGGCTATTGGGAATTGGGTTTGGGGAGGATATCTACCTCTATTGATTTGCTGATCGGGGTATGGCTTTTGTCTGCAAAATGATGGATGGGCACCAGTACATTGGTTTCGGGGAAATAGGCCGCCAGGTTTCCTTGAGGGATGTCATAGGGGAATATCAGGAAGTTCTCGGCTTTACGAATTTGGCCATCGTACTTACTTATGAGATCAACGACATCCATCTTCTTCAGGCCTTCTTCTGCGACATCCTGCGGGTTCATAAATAGCACTCTACGCTCCATTTTCACGCCACGATACCGGTCATTTAGGCCATAGATGGTCGTATTAAACTGATCATGAGACCGTATGCTCATCAGTAGGTATTTGGCATTGGTCAGCTGATGATTGGGTAGCTGGCAACGGGTAAAATGGGCTTTGCCTCCCGGCAAGGAGGAAAAATCTGCTTCCCGGGAATTGTTGGGCAAGTCGAAACCTGCCCCTGCCGATCGCTCTGAATAGTCCTCAAATCCTCCAAATACCTGGGCTATTTTTTCCCGAATCAGATCATAATCTTCTCCTAATGCCTCCCAATCGATGCTTCCAGTATCTTTGAAATAGGCCTTGGCCATAGTGGCGATGATCGCTGGTTCACTTTTGAGTTGGTCTGAAGCCGGCTGCAGCCTCCCCTGAGAGCGATGTACTCTGCCCATGCTATTTTCTACTGTAATATACCTTTTGGCTCCTCCTTCCAGGTCCTGTTCTGTGCGGCCCAGGGAGGGCAGGATCAAGGCTGTTTTGCCAGTCACCAGATGACTTCTATTCAGCTTAGTGCTAATCTGAACCGTGAGGCGGCAGTTTTGCAGGGCGGCACCTGTATAGTGAGTATCGCTGGCAGCCGAAAGGAAATTGCCTCCCAAGGCTACAAAAATTTTCGCCTTCTTCTCATGCATGGCCTGTATCGCATGCACCACGTCCAAGCCTACCTTGGTGGGAGGGATAAAATTAAACACCCTTTGGTATGCCGCATTGAGACGTGGTGAAACATGGTGGGTAATCCCCACCGTGCGATCCCCCTGCACATTGCTATGGCCGCGAACGGGGCAGGTGCCCGCGCCTGGCTTTCCTATACTGCCTTTTAGCAGGAGTAAATTGACACATTCCTGAATATTGTCCACCCCATTTTTATGTTGAGTAAGCCCCATCGCCCAGCAGATGATCAGCTTTTTGCCGGCCGCAATGATTTCCACTGCCTCATCCACCTGCTCCTCATCCAGCCCGCAGGAACGCAGCAGCTCCTCGGAAGAATATCTTTTTAGGTCCTCCAAAAAAGCCTCTACTCCCTGGGTCTTTTCCTGGATAAATTCCCAATCAAAAATCCCTGATTCCTGTAGTTCTTTATGATATAGTTTTTTTAGGATCAATTTTAATAAAGCGACATCCTGATTGATCTTCACCTGAAGATACAGGTCGGTGAGACCTGTGCCCTGCCCGATCATCCCAATGATTTCCTGAGGATTCTTAAATCGCACCAAACCCGCTTCTTTAAGTGGGTTTATGGAGATTATTTTGCCTCCATTCCCCTTACATTTCTCTAGAGCAGACAGCATCCTGGGGTGATTGGTGCCGGGGTTTTGTCCCAGGATCATGACCACATCCGCGAGGTACATATCCTCCAAAGTCACCGATCCCTTGCCGATCCCCAGAGTTTCGGTAAGGGCAACGCCTGAGGATTCATGACACATATTCGAGCAATCGGGCATATTATTAGTTCCAAAGGCCCTGATAAACAAGCCATATAGAAATGCAGCTTCATTACTTGACCTTCCTGAGGTATAAAAAACAGCTTCATCAGGATGGTCCAAACCGTGTAGCTCCTCGGCAATAAGGTCAAAAGCCTCTGCCCAGGATATGGCCTGGTAGTGCAAAGAACCTGGCCGAAGGACCATAGGATGGGTGATCCTTCCACTCTTGCCAATCTGATAGTCAGACCAAGAGGCCATTTCTTCGACAGAATATTTCTCAAAAAAAGCCGGATCTACACGCTGATTGGTGGCCTCCTCAGCGATGGCTTTCACTCCATTTTCGCAAAACTCCCCTAAGGGGCTTCGCTTTTCGGGATCTGGCCAGGCACAGCCTGGGCAGTCTATCCCCTCCTGCTGATTAAGTTTGGAGAGGGTCAGCACAGATCGCTTTAAGCCCATTTCTTTTAAGGCATGCTCCAGGGCCACCTTCACCGCAGGAATACCTGCTGCGTAAACTTTAGGACTCCCAAAACTTCCTCCATCGGGCATTATAGGTCCTGTAAACGATACTTTTCTGATTTTCTCCACTTCCATAATTGGTGATTATGCCCTTGTTACTGCCAGCGCTTATTCTTTTTGGATAACCTTTATAGGCTGATCAATGTTTTGATTTGGTGTCAGCATCTTGGATGATCTGGTCGAAAAATACTAAAGTATCCTCTAAATGCCTATTCCAATAGCTCCATTCATGGGCGCCAGGAAATTCCTCAAAAGCATGTGCAATGCCTGCTTCCTGTAGCTGCCTGCTCAGCAGACGATTGGCCTCAGCGAGATCATCGTCCTTTCCACAGTCAAATCTCAGCGGTGGCAGGTTTTTCCCTGCCCTGCTTAGTACCTGAAAAGCATTCCCAAAATCACTGGCTTTCTTCATTTCCAGCCACGATTCTTCCACGAAATCCGCCATCTGCTCCAGATCGGTGATGGCGCTGTGCGCGGATATTCCCTGATATCGACTAGCATGATGTCCTCCCACCACCAGCGCTCCAAATCCCCCCATCGACAGACCTGAGATAAATCTAGGCGACGCAGGACTGAAAGCGGGGAAATTCTCCATGGCGGCCGTAGGCAGGTCCTCGGCGATCCAGGACATAAAATCCCGCTGATGATGTGGAAGATAAGCCGAACCATCTCCCCAAAGCCCATCTGAAGGCATCAACAGGCCCATAGGCTGTACTTTTCCTTCGTCCACCAGGCGCTGCAAGGTCAGATGAGCGCCTCCTTTCAAGGCCCAGACCCATGCACTTCCATAGACACCATGCAGCAGCGTCACCATGGGTAGATTTTCGGTGTTGACGCCTCGGGGAATATACACACACAGATCCCCGCGGCCTTGCAGATGCGGGCTTTTGATGGTGATAAACCTTAAGCCTTCGGCTGAAATATGTTCTTCGGAAATCTCCGTAGTTCTAAATGCTGATTTCTTCATGATTCAAAAACAATTACTCCCTTGGCATTTTTGCCGGCTAGCATATCCTCAAAAGCCTGACCTAGATCTTGCAAGGGATAGGTGGTGGTCACCATTTCCTCGAGCATCAGATCACCTTTTTGGTAGAGATCAAATAATTTGGGAAAGTCAATTTCTGGCCTACATTGCCCATAAAGTGGATTAATATATATTTTATCCCATTCAAATAAGCGCATATCCACCGTGATCTCCTCCTCTATTCCGCTCACCTGAACGGCCACTCCGGCATTTCTCACCATGGCTAGCGGGGCTGCTCCTAGCGCAGGGATAGCGGTGCACTCAAAGGCATAATCGGCACCTCGGCCAGCGGTCATTCCTTTAACTTGCTCAGCTACTCCTGACAGACCTCTATCCTCTTTATCCGCCAGGATCAGCTCTGTGGCACCAAAAGCTCTCGCCATCTTCAGCCGCTCGCTATTTATGTCCACCGCTATGATACGGGAGGCACCCGCTATCCGGCAGGCCTGAATGACATTCAGCCCTACTCCTCCAGCACCCAAAACCACCGCCGAAGAGCCCGGTTTAAGTCGCGCCGCATTCACCACGGAGCCATAGCCAGTCATCACGCCACAGCTCAGGATACTGGCCGCTGCAAAAGGAATGGCTATATCGATCTTCACACAGGCGCTAGCCTTCACCAGCGTATATTCCGACAAGGTCCCTATATTAAAGGATCGCTCAATCGGCTCCCCCTTCCAGGTACTCCCATCCAAATGCGCATGGCCAGGCGTATAGCCATTGCCTCCTGCGGTGACGGGTGAATTATTCTCACAAATATGCTGATTGCCTTCCTGGCATTGGAAACAGTGCATGCAGGGTGTGGCCCAGTTTAAGAGCACCGCATCCCCCGCCTTTAGATGCTTTACATTCTCCCCTACTTCCACGACTAAGCCTGCTCCCTCATGGCCCATAATGATGGGCTTACCCCAAGTCAGTGAATCATGATCAGTATGGCAGAGTCCCGCTGCTTTGACCTTTACCAGCACCTCATCCGCTAGTGGGCTAGCCACCGCTATCTCCTCAATGGTAAATGCTCCCTTGCCATCTGCAATAGCCGCTCGGGAGGATATAAAATTTTTGTTCATAGCTAAATTGTGTTTACTTCTATTAATTCACCATCCTGAAAAATGGACAGTATTACAAATTTGCCAAGGAACTTCTGCTTAAACTTCACTTATCTTGACCTAATACCACTCTATTATGTCACGATATTTTATATTTTAGGAAATAAATTAGCATTTTAGCATAATCATGAAAGCCATACTCGAAAAAGTCCTCCTGGAAGACCAGGATCCTGTACGCTCCTTTGTGTATCATAAAGGTGATTTTGATGCTCCTTATCATTTTCATCCGGAGATGGAGCTTACCCTCATTATAGAGAGCAGTGGAATAAGGTATGTGGGCAATAATATCTCCGATTATCTACCGGGGGATTTGGTGCTTTTGGGAACTAATATCCCGCATTGCTGGAAAAACAATTCTGTGGCCGGTCATTCCAGCAAGTCGCTGGTTCTGCAATGGAGGGAGGAAATCATTGCCGATCAGCCCTGGTTTAAGGACATCAGGCAGCTATGTCATCAGGCCCAGAGGGGATTATACCTCCTTCCAGAATACCGAAAAGCCGTGACTGAGGGGATGTTTAAGGTGCTAAATTCCTCTAAAACTGAGAAATACCTGCGAATGGTGGAGCTATTGCATTATCTGGCTACCGAGGTGAAGTTTGAGGTATTGGCGGGGGCATCCTATTCATATGATCTGTCTTCAGCCACCACCGACCGACTCCAAAAGGTTCAGAACTATGTGAAAAATCACTTTCACGAGAAAATCAAACTTGCGGATGTGGCTGGCCATCTGCATATGAGTGAGCAATCCTTTTCAAGGTTTTTTAGCAAAACCTGGCATAAGCCCTTTTTTGTTTTCCTAAACGAATACCGAATTAATATAGCAAGCCGATTGGTACTGGAAACAGATAAGCAGATGACCGAAATAGCCTATGACTGCGGCTACGAAAGCTTAGCCTTCTTTTATAAGCAATTTAAAAAGTTTAAAAAGCATAGCCCCTTGGAATTTCGAAAAATGTTCCAAAAAATCTAGTTTTTCACCTTTGTCATTAGTTATCAATAAAACTGATCGTCCATTACCCCAACCGAATCATCGACTCCACGCCTAAAGGGGCAAAAAGTGCACAAACTAAAATTTTCCTCCTTCAAAATAACAGCCCTAGATTTTTTCTTAATAATATAGATTATACACTCCCACCAAATATCTCCCAAGTCCCTTCCCCTCAGGGGAGGATAGTTGGGATGTATAAAATGCAATCCTTTTCTACCTTTGGTATAGATAATCACATGAAACTCGCATCCATTCTCAAAGCCTATACTCAAAGGTGTGCCCCCTGAATAAGCCGCAAATACTACCCGCATCCAAAACTAAATATCCCCTTTTGCCTAATGCATAGTATTCTTTTTTGTCATTTAATCCAATTACTATACTCTATACCTTACATAATAGAGTATAAAATCATCAAAATAAAGGATGAATAAGGACGCAGTACTTCTCAAATTTGTAGTGAGCATGTTTATAGGATTATTTTCATTCCTTAGGACATCAAGTAATTATTGAGCGATAAACTATAAAAGCAATGGAGAAATTTGGGATTCCAGACCCCTTCGAGGGAGAGAGAGAGGCCAAGGGATTTGGCACTGTACAGGATCAGGAGGATGATGTAATGATGCTACTGAGGCTCAAGGATGTACGAAAAACCGCCAAAGATGTCAAAACCTTTCAGTCGGGAGCAAAACCCGGAAGGATCGTCGTTCCCTCCGAAGTAAGCATTCGAGACACAAGGCAGATACCTTTTGAGGTGGATCCTCCATTGCACGGGAAGTACCGCTCAGTTCTGGAGGACTGGTTTCGGAGACCTGAAAACACTGATTACCAGCAAGCTATAGCAGCCATCATCAGAGAATTACTATCAGAGGTGAAGGCCAAAAGTTCCGTAGAGGCCGTTTCGGAGTTTTCCTTGAAACTGCAATCCAGGGCCTTAACCTTATTACTAAATATCCCTTATGCTGAGGCAGAAACATGGATATCCTGGGGTACTCATGTATTCAGAAGTGAGGACAGCGCCGTGGATGGCGACAAAGCTGAGATACTCTATAGCTATATCGATCGACAAATCCTGAAAGCAGAAGAATCGCCCGGCGAAGACCTCTATAGCATATTGTTGAATAGTGAAATCGATGGCCGCAAATTCACCAAAGAAGAAGTACGGGGCGTAATGATTTTGACCTTTGCGGGTGGACGAGATACTGTAATCAATGCTGTCACCAACACCCTTGCTTATATTGCCTCAAAACCTCAGGTGCTGCCTGCGGTAAAGGCAAACCCAGCGATCATCACCACCGCCGTGGAAGAACTGGTGCGGTACTTTTCGCCCCTTACCCATATGGGTAGAGTGGTCACTGCAGATACCGAAATCTGTGAACATGCCGTAAAGGCCGACAGCCGGGTATCACTCTGCTGGGCCTCCGCCAATCGGGATCCAAATACCTTCGAAAATCCTAATGAAATCAACCTTGAGCGACAGCTAAACCCTCATGTGGGCTTTGGCTTTGGAATTCATAAATGCCTGGGTGCCACCCATGCCCGACAGGTATTGCGGACACTACTTCAGGTATTAGCGGAGGATGACATCAAAATATCACTGCTTGAAGCAAAGGAAAATATTGAAGATTGGGGAGAATTTCAGCGAAAAGTGGGCTATGATCAGATCCATCTTTCCTTTTCTTAATTACTGAGAAAACTTTATTTAAGTCAATAAAACTATATACCAATGAGTCAAATAATATTCATCACCCAAAACCAAGAGCGCTATGAACTCTCTGCCGAAAGTGGAAGCCTCATGGAGCTCGCCAAAGCCAATAGGATCTCTGGAATCGACGGGGACTGCGGCGGAGTCTGCAGCTGCGCTACCTGCCATATTCACATTCACCCGGACCACTTTGAGCAGCTTCCTGCCGCCTCCGAAATAGAATTGGAGATGCTGGAGCTGGAGGATAATGTGAGCGATACCAGTCGGCTTGCCTGTCAGGTGAAGGTCCAGGATGCGCCAGAAGGCCTTATCGTTACGGTGGCCAACTAACTCTCAAACCACCCTCCATCTCGTACTTTCCTCAGGAGCAGGAACCACTCTAACATCCTCTACCAAAAAGGTAAAATATATAGTCTCATGAATCAAAAGTGTATCATCATCGGTGCCAGCCACGGTGGCGTCAATTGTGCCTTTGCCCTGCGCAAGGAAGGCTATCAAGGCAGTATCGACCTGATCGATGCCGACCCAAACCTCCCTTACCACCGGCCTCCCCTCTCCAAAACCTTCCTCAATGAAGACCTACCCATAAGCCAGTACAGCCTCTGGGCGGAGGAGAGCTATAGCTCCGAAAACATCAATTTACACTTGGGTAAACGAGTCCTCCGGATCCTCCCGGAGTCCAAAACAATTGTGCTGGACACGGGGGAAATACTTCCCTATGACCAAGTCGTCCTGGCCACTGGTGCCAAGGCTATAATGCCTTCCCTGCCAGGTATCGAGGAAGCGAAAAACCTATACACCCTGAGGACAGCTGCGGATGTGGTCGCCATCAAAGAAAGGTTAAAATCCCTGCAAAATCCCGAAATCGCCATCATCGGTGCAGGATTTATTGGGCTAGAAACCGCCGCATCTTTGCGCAAGCTAGGCCATCCCGTCAGCCTATATGAGCGTGAAGAGAGGATCCTCTCCCGTGTAGCCGCCCAGCCGACGGCTGACTATTTCAGCGCCCTTCACCAAGCCCATGGGGTACAACTATTCCCGGGCAAAACACTCAGCTCTGTTTCTGAAACAGGGAATCGGGTAACTATGATTTTTACGGATGGATCCACCAAGGTGGCCGACCTGGCCATCTTCGGCATCGGGGTGCGCCCCGCAGTGCGGCTTGCTCAGGAAGCAGGGCTAACCACCGATTCCGGCATTCTCATCGATGATCACTGTCAAAGCTCCATAGCCGATATTTATGCCCTTGGGGATTGCTGTAGCTTTATCCATCCCCGATACAGGCGATTGGTAAGGATAGAAAGCGTCCAAAATGCCGTGGATCAGGCCAAATTGATCGCAAAAAACATCATGGGACAATCTCTCTCCTATGAAGCCTTGCCTTGGTTTTGGTCAGATCAGTATGATACCAAGCTGCAAATGGTAGGGATAAATCAAGGATATGATAATCTAGTGGTCCGCCGGGAGCTGGATAACGACCGTAAGCTAAGCGTATGGTATTTTGAAGGAACTCGACTGCTGGCCGTGGATGCCATCAATAATGCCAAGGCCTATGTGCTGGGAACCAAATACATGAAGGAAGATCGCCTACTCGATAAAGAGCTCCTGGCAAACCCTGAAGTTCCCCTCTCTAAATAAATCCTTGGCCATAGAGACTGATTTTCTTTAGGACAGGATTTCCTCTTGTACTCTGCCTTCATGGGCAGAAAAAGTGGAAAGAAGTTTAGGAGCGAGGTTCAGGTGACAAGGCCAATCCCACCTCAATCGACCTTACTGATATAGGTATAATAGACTCCATAGCGCTCATCTCCTTCCAGAAAATCGTTGACCAGTAAGGTTTTCCCCTTCTCGAGCTGCAATCTAAATTCTACCGCCTCCTCTGTTCCTACAATCTCTTTTTCATGGATTTGATTGGCAATTCTGATGGAAGCTTTTTGGGGATGGATGGTTTGGTAATTCATCCGCCCTTTGGGATTATGGGCGGGTATCCCCCAGATCGGGCCGGGGCATTCCATGGGCCATCTGCGCAAGGAGATGATATATGTGCCGCTACTCGCCACTTCCAGCGCATGGGTATTATTAGTATTTTTCATTCCTGCGGCGACCTGCTCGGTCATCCATATTCCCTGATCCTCGCCGATAGCATGCTGAATGGTCAGGGTGATTTCTTCCTGAGCAGGATGACCAATCACCACCACGGGCAGCTGCTGGTATTCATCCGTCTCGCGAGCTTCCTCAATAAATAACGCATTGGCCTCTAGCATCTCCTCTAGCTGCTCAGGATGACTGGCCGAAAGATCCTTTAGTTGCATGCGGTCCTGCTCGATATCATACAGTTCCGTCCCATTGACCAGCCTCCAAGCTCCATTGATGATGCAGGTCCCTTGCAGGGCATGAGGAGGGCGCCAGTCTTGCCTGTGATGAATGAATAGATTTCGCGGAGGGAGCTGTTGTTCTTCTGCTAATAATAAAGGAGAAAAATCCATCCCATCCAAGGCCTGATCATCGGGAATATCTAAGTCACATAGCGAGGCTAAGGTAGGGATCAAGTCCACATGCTGGGCGGGTGCTGCCAGGTCCTTACCTCCTAGTATGCCCGCTTGGGGCCAGTGGATAAAAAACGGCACCCGATGTCCTCCCTCGCTGGGGCTACCTTTTTTACCCCTCAGCCCCATATTATAGCCCGTTTTGCCATCTGCACTGATTCCCGCAGAGCTGCCATTGTCCGTCATATAGATGATAATGGTGTTCTCCGCCAAGCCTTCGCTGGATAGAAATTCTCGTAATTTCCCGAAATTCTCATCCAAATTGCTGATCATTCCATAGAAATTAGCATCAACGATTTTTCCGGCTTCCTCCAAGGGCTTATAAGGATCGGAGTATTTTTCATCCACATAAAATGGGGAATGAGGCGCATTGGTGGCCAGATACACGAAAAATGGATCCTCCTTTTGTTGTTTCATATACTTCATCGCCTCCTCAAACCATACATCCGTGCAGTACCCTTCAAAGGCTGTGGGGGTATTATTCACATAATACACATCGTCAAAATAGCTATTACCCCAATAATCGGAAAGTTCATTTACCCCGCCCGCTTTATGGTGCACGGCATAGCCAAAGCCACTGTCCGTAGGTCTAGAGGGATAATTGTCCCCTAAATGCCATTTACCAAATAAGGCGGTTTGATAGCCATTTGCCAGAAAAATATCCGCCATCGTCTGCTGCGAAGCGGCCAGCATATCCCGGCCTTTGTAGGTCGCCCAGGCCCCATTATGAATCGGGTACTGCCCGGTCATGATCGCTGCCCGCGTCGGAGTGCACATTGGACTGACATGAAAATCGGTCATCCGCACCGCCTCCTCATAAAATGCATCTATATTCGGCGTATTGATCCATGGGTTTCCGTGGCAAGCCAAATCCCCAATCCCCTGATCATCGGTAAGAATAAGGATCACATTTGGCGCAAAGGCAGTACTTTGAGCGAAGCTCCGCTGAAGAACTAGTGCCGCAATCAGAAAGCCAAAAAGAAGCTGATTTTTCATAGGATTATTGCTAAGGTTTTGGGGCAAAATTGATACAATCGGCCGAGAACAATTCGACTACTTCTGCTGGCTGAGGGTATAGACTTCTGTTCCCCGGGCATCCTGCCCCCAATTTACCTCCACCCTATCCTCACCAAGTACCTCGGAGAGTAGGATTTCTTTAAGTTCCATCGCTATCTGCTGATACTCCGCCTCAAAGGCCAGATTATGAAGCTCTTTCGGATCAGCACTGGTATGGTATAGCGCGGGGTCCAGCTCCTCATAGGAGGCATTTTGGGCCCAGTCCATCTGATTTCCTCGCACCTTATCGGGGCGGCTTTGCATCGAAAAGACATAGTCCTTGGTACGAATAAACGCACGCGGGCCAGTGACAGCATGATTTTCTCCCAGCACATAAGAGCGTGGACTTACCTGCCCCTTCTCTATCAGCGATAGGTCATAGCCATCCAGATAGCCATAGGCTGTGGCTGATAAATCCGCTCCCCCAGCTGCCATGATGGTGGGGGCGATATCCACAAATTCCGTAAAATCATAAACCACCTTCCCCGGAGGAAAAGCCTTCTGATCCGAGGAGACCACCACGATGGGATTATGAGTATCCACCTCCCAGGGAGTAAATTTTGATACCGAACCATGATCATTCAGCTTCCAGCCATGATCCCCGCAGACATAGACGATCATCCATTCCTGGCCATTGGACTCGCTATAATCCACAAAATCCTCCACTGCCTGCCCCACCAAGGCATCCCCATACGCGCAAAAAGCATAGTAATCCTGAATCATTTTTTGCTTTTCTTCCGCGGTGAAGTGATCCGAATAGCCGTTGGCCACCTGCTTCTTCAGCTGTGCTGGAAGCTGCTCCCACTCCTCCTCACTAAAGTCCGGGACCTGATACTGATGCTGCGCAAACCGCTTCCTATAATCTTCCGGTGGCAGGACTGGGGTATGGGGAAAGTCAAAACCAATATGACAAAACAAAGGCTTGGAACTATCCACACCCTGAAAGGATAATTTGCCCATCTCAAAATCAGTATTGGGGTGAGTCAGGAACTGTTGTAAAGCTTGGACATAATACCCATCTCGAGTATATCCGGCGGGGCGCGGGCTAACCCCGGCGAGTATCATTCCCGACTCATCCGATTTTCCTTTCTTTTCATTATAATGACGCAGCAAATCATACTTCTCCACCGTTGCTGCAGTGGTACCAGCCCGCTCGGGGAGCCTATCCTCCAGCTCGTTGGAGCAATATTCAATTTGGCCCGAAGGGCTAACAAAAAACTCTATACTCTTCAGTGGAGGAGAAAATTTCTGCCCGTCCACCTCATATATCCAATCTTTACCCCATTCGCAAAGTCCCTCTTTCGCAAGCAGCTTTGAGTCGATGCTCGTCTGGTAAATCGCCGCATTGACCATACGCTGGTTTTCCAGGGTCTTCAGCCGCACTCCCAGCTTTCCGATATGCAAGGTCTGGTAGCCCATCGCCTCCATCTGCTCCGGCAAGGTGGGGCTCACGTGTGCCGCCATAGTATTATGGTATTCAAACTCATACACCCCAGACTTGAAGGGATAGCGTCCAAAATGCATGGAAGCCCTCGATGGGGCGCAGGCCGCCGCCTGACAGTAAGTATTGATAAAAGTGGTCCCTTCCGCCACCAGCCGATCCACATTAGGAGACTCCACATAGCCCAATTCACTCATCTCCTGACCGCTTAGAATCTCATTAAAGGCCTGAATCGCATCATATCGCTGGTCATCCGTAAGGATCCATAGCACATTAGGCTGCTCTTCTTTCTGCTGAGCATAGCTCCCCTGAGGGAGAAGAAGGAGGATAAATAGGCTTAAGCCAAGGTTGATTTTCATCGTAATGAGGAGTTTAGTGTGTATTTATCTGGCCTGCGGCAAAGAAAATTCTTCCAACCGAGGTCAATCTATTTTCCCGAAGGGAGCCAGGAGCCTTGGTATCCATTCAGGTAAGTGATATACCATCCAGCGCCCCAGGAGGCACACCAGAGGATATTTTCGTTATAGGGATCAGGCTTCACATCCACGATTTTGTCCGGCTGACCAAGTCCCTTATTGATCTTGGTCCATGAGGCTCCCGCATCTGTGGAGAGGTAGATGCCGGGGTTCATGAAGTCATCCGCCATGCTCACCGCCTGTCCAGCCACACTGATCACTATCAGGTCCGGATTGACAGGGGAGCTTTCTGCCTGCCATACAAAGGGAGCTTTGAATAGCTGCTGCCAGGTCTGTCCCTGGTCGGAGGACTTCCACACCCCTCCCTCTTCATAGCTGCCTGTCCGTCGGCCGGTGGACAGGAAAATAGCCTGTGTATTCCTGTCGATAAATACATTATTGACGGACTGGATCTGAGCGGGAATAGTCTGCTTCTCCCAGCTATCACCCTGATCGACCGATTTGTATAAGCCTCCATTTTGGCTATTGACTGCGGCATAGATCTGCTTAGGATCTGCGGGATCCAGCATCAACCTGCGGACACTCGCATCCGCCGGCAGTCCGGCATTGGAGAGGGTCCAGGTGTATCCTCCATCGGTGGATTTATAAAAACCATAGCCTCCTTTGCTGAGTTTAGGGCCATTGCCGGCGCCTACCTCAGAAATCATGTTTTTGGTGGCACAGAAGTACATATTGTCGGGCTTTTGGGGGTCTATTAGCAGAGAATTTTGGGCGGCCAGGCCTTCCCAACCATTATTGTCGGCATCAAAGATGCTGGCAATATTCTCCCAGGTTTTTCCTCCATCAAGGGTCCTCCTCAGCTTGCCTCTATGATCCTGTCGCCAAGACAGAATATAGATGATATTTGGATCCTGGGGATGGACAGCCACGGTGGATACGGAATGTGCTCCATGAGGATGAACCTGACCTTCGATCTGCTGTACTGCCACCGCCTGGGGATCTGGCCAGTCGATCGCTGCCACCGTCTGCCAGAGGCCATGCTCGCCACTGCTCAGCAGCCTCCGCTCAGTAATCCCCGTCTCGAGCAGCATATATCTACCCGGAAGATTACTTCCTCCTCTCCCGATCCAGTGGCCAGAGTCTGGGCTGGTCTCATCATCATCGATCTGCTTCCAGGACTCGCCCTTATCGGTGGACTTCAGCGTCTGCTGGTCTATGCCGACAAACAGCTCACCTAGTGAATTGATCTCCATCATGCGATTTCCGGAGCTCTCTGAGCTGCTCTTCATATACTCCTCGAGATGGGCAAAATCTATATTCGGCTCACTGGGATTGGAGCGCTCTGACCAATACGCCTCGTCGCTGCCTTTTTCCCAATAAGTACCGTGGCGCGTCACCACCTTCCAGGACCGGCCACCGTCTAGGCTTCTCCATACGTCGCCAGGACCGAAGCTGAAATCATGCTTTTTATTATAACTTATATACAGCTCATCCTTGTCCAGTGGACTTACCACTATCCTATTGTACACCGGCATTATGGCCTGCGGCAATTGGCTAAAGCGCGCTTTGGATTCCTGCTTGCTGATCCCAAACCAATGGGCCATGCTGCGATGATACCGATCCAACTCAGCAGGGTAATCCATTGCGGAGAGGTCAAAGGATAAATTTCCGCTTATGGACGCCCAGGTCTTGCCACCATCGGCACTTCGATATACTCCGCCTTCGGAATATACCGTCTCTCCCGCAGGGGTATAGACCGTCTGCTCCAGCAGGTACAGGATAAATTCCCCTGAGGCCTCATCATAATAGGAAGTAAGGTCCCGGGGAAGGTTATGTGGCAAGCCCTCTCCCCCATCAGTCCAGCTCATGCCTCCGTCTGCACTGAGCATCAAGCCCATATTGGTGGCCATCACCAGGCTATCAGCATGCCTGGGGTTGACGATTATTTTGCCAACTTCGGTGGTTTCCGGAATTCCCTTGGTGATCTTTTGCCAAGTTTTTCCCTGGTCCACCGTTTTCCAGATATACCCATAGGCGGCATATTTCAGTGGCTCCCCATGGGGCTTCGCCTGCGAGCGATGATTACTTTTCACATTCCAAAAATCCCCCGCACCCACATACCACACTTGGTCATTGGTGGGGTCCACCGCTAGCTCACTGTGCCGGGTGCCACGCTGCTCAGCGTACCAGCCTTTGGAGAAGGCCTCAGGATCATTGGGGTCAATGCCGATATCCTTATAGTTCTGTCCAAACTCCCCTATTCGCTGCCAGGACCGTCCTCTGTTGCTGGTCTGATAGATCCATCCATTCCAATCGATCGCCATCCCAAAATCTGGCTGTTGCAGAGAAAAGTCAAGGTCCAACACCCGCTTCATATCCTGGCCTAAGCCATCCGGATCCTTAAGCGATTGCCAGGATTCCCCTCCATCCCAGCTGCCATAACTCACGTGCATATCTGGCCCCATAAACATCACCGAAGGATCTGTGGGATGACACCAAAACTCCTCGCAATACCCCGACATTCCCGGACCAAAATTCTGCCACTGTACCTCAGGATCAGAAATCACCTTTTGGGTTTTGATCCTTTCAAAATATTCCTCAGCACTCTGTCCAAAAGCCAGGGTAGGAATAAGGCTGGCTATGAAAATAACTTTCCTGATCATCTATAATTTATATTAAATAGTAGTGGCTTGTTCCAAATCACTTATTCTAATCGATGAGAGCCGGCCTTAGCCATGATAAGCAGCACAGGTAAGTCGGCCAATCAATGAGGTATTTTCCTAAGGCCAATAAAGGAGGTCCGAAGCGGGCCTCAGCCTTACGAATCACCTTCTGTTCTCTAAATACCCTCTGTTTTTATTTCTTGATCACCTTGCCATAGGCAGACTGACCACCCATATGAATATAGGCAGTATATAGCCCGGGTCTCAGGTCACCAAGGTCCAGCAGGGCCTTTTGAGGGAGGAATTTGGTCTGCATGGCCCTGATTTCAAACCCCTCTTGGGAATATAGATTTACCTGCGGATCATCATCCCCCAGCTCCTTATCCCAGGAGATCGAAAGCATCCTTTCGGTGGGATTAGGATAAAATTTAAATCCATTTTGATTTTTACTCTTATCCTTCAGCCCCACCACCAGCTGTTGCTGAGGCTCATCAAAGCTATGTACCTGCAAGATCAGTGAGCTGATCCGGCCATTGGAATCAGGGAAGGTGACAGACACTTCGTTTTCCTCCTGGAGGAAAGCATAAGGCACGGGGATTTCTATCATCCCAAAGAAATCTTCTCTATTCGCCTGATCGTAGCCTTTCCAGTTGTCCGGAACTGCCACCTCATGACCATTTACCATGACCACAGGCTGCTTGCTCCGGTCATGCTTCCTGCCGATGCTCATGCGCAGGTAGGCATAGCCATCCGCTGACTTCTCCACCCCACCAAAGGAATAGGCAATGGCCTCTCCCTGCACAATGGTTTGGAGGTATTGCTTGGAATAATAATGTTTGGTATGCACCGTATTGGAAGCAGAAGGAGCTTCGGCGAGGGTGATTTCCATCACAAGGGTCTCCCCAGCGACCATGGTCAACGCTGCGGGGATAGTAGTTGCCTCCTCCTCGCTCATCTCTGGTAGCTGGTCGGCGTATATTTTCAGACGTTTGGTAGTGACGGCGGAAGTCTCCACCTTAGCGAAGTTTGACAATTGAATTTGCTGTTCCTGATCATCCAAATTGTTTAGGGCCAGGAATACTTTCTTACCCTCCAGAAAAGCCTGAACCTGGATATCTGGATTATTAGACTTTACCCATACGCGATTTCCTCTTACCTCTTTCCATAATTCATAGAAGTGGATCCGCGGGGTATATTCCCATCCTGCGGGATTTGGCTCCCCGATATTGGTGGGCTTCCAGAGTACCGCCTGGTAGGGCTGATAGTTATTGGCTTCATTGATATGCCACTGTGCTTTTCCGGTGATGAAGGGGATAGAAATTTCCATTCGATCCTCCCGCTCCAGCAGGCTAAACAGGATATGGTTGATCGAGCGGACGGTCTGGATGCTAGCCAGATCGCTATAATCATCTCCATAGCCTTTTTCGATGGCTCCATATTCAGAGATGGCGTGAGGCTTGACCTCATCCCATTTGATATAGCTATAGTTTTCGATGAGGTCGAGGATGGCCTCAGCATTGCTGCCGCTGCGTTTATTATCCTGGCCTTCCACATTCACTCCATCATATAGGTGCGTGGCAAAGGCATGCATCTCTTCGCCGGCGATATCCATAAAGAGCTGCATATTATCATTCCAATGTCCAAAATCCTGCAGCTCCATAGAGGGCCAGGCACTGGAATAGCCAATGACTTTCATATTGGCTAGCGAAGGCGCCTGGTTCATTTTCCTCCCTACACTAGCATATAATTCGGCCATCTGACGCTTTATCCTTTGGTTTTCATCATTGTTCCAGCCGCCTTGGTAGAAGTCCTTGGCATGGACAAATGGCTCATTCATGACTTCAAAGTATTCCGGCCGCTCCTCATCACTCACCCAATAGTTGAAGTAATTTACTGCCCAGTCGCCAGCCTTTTCGATGTCCATCCCGTCTTTGAAGGCGCTGGAAGGATGCTCTGTCCCGATCTTGCGATTTACAGGCCTCAGCGATTGGTCCCCAGTTTTGAGGCTGGGGTATTCGCCTACCTCACCGGTTTGCTGCTTTGCCGCAGAGAAAGCTCCCCAAAACCCTCTCCCCTGGCCCACATTATAGTCCTGGTATAAGGCCGTATGCTCGGCGTCATTGCCTGAAGAATGGATATTGAAATATTTGCTGCGGTCCAGCTCGGTGGTTTGATTGATATAGCGGACACAGCTCGGATCAAATTCCACTAAGGTCTGCGCCTGCCCGAAAAAAGGGAAACCGGAAATCATCACCAGACCGGTTCTATAGATAAACTTGGTAATCATAGGTTATTTTGGTTTTGGTTATTATAGGTCCATTCACCACTCATGGTTAGGGGACAGGCTAAAGGTATCGAGAGTATCCATTCCAGCCTTGTCAACATGTTTTGACTTCTGCCACATATGTTCTAAACCCCAATCCTCCCGCACCTGGCTTACCCCTAGCCAGCTTATATTCAAAAAAAAACCATCACAAAAACCCTATTGTCCTACCCGCCCATTCAAATAGCATAACTAAAAAAGATCACACCTGCGAATGTCTATGCCTAAAAAAAAAAAACCAGCCCCACTACTAATGGGGCTGGGAATTGGGTTTTGATTTTTCATAAACTAAAACCTATACCATAGATTCTGGAGAAATGATATTCTCCAATTGTATTTTTATTCGTCCACCTTACGCTTGATCCCGCCGATGCCTTGTCTAAAATAAACATCAGGCTTATGATATACGCCGGAGTTTTTGAAGGCGGGTTCATCATAATCCAAACTCAGGTCGCAGTCAAATCGCGCCATGATAGAATACTGCTCGGGATGCTTGCCGGCATTGGTAAAGTGGCATAGTCCCCAGGTAATGCCCTTGCCATAATCCGTATTAGTAAAGGCATCCGGAGTGTATGGGGCGGCGGCAGTAGGAGTCAAAGAAACACTGGAGGCGATATGGAAATTCACCCCATCCTCAGAATACTGCATGGTCTCCCGCTCATTACCATCCTTAATGGCTAACGCTGCAATGCCCTCCTTGAAGGGAAAATAAGTCGTCTCATGTCCTGAGTTTAGGACTGGGTTTAGCGGGTGCTTTTCGAATGGCCCCAAGGGGTCTTCCGCAATGGCCAAGCCATGAGCCACCGCATATTTATCGCGGATATCAGGCCATTTGTTATAGGCCGCTTTATAGTAGATATGGATTTTGCCATTATAGACGATGGGCATAGGGTCATGTGTCGCATCCTGATCCCACTCCCCTTTCTTCCCAAAAGGAATTACCTTATCTGCGCCATGCTTCCATGGCCCCTGAGGCGAGTCAGCATAGGAAACCGATACCGGACACCAGTCGCCTCGCAGTCCACTTGGCTCATCAAAAGCCTGATAGTATAAATAATACTTGCCTTTCCAAACCAATATATCCGGCGTGGCGACAGACCTCCATCCAGAATTGGGCTTTTCGGGTCTCGCCACTGCCACTCCCTGCTCCTCCCAGGTCAGGCCATCCTCGCTGGTGGCATACCAGATATCACATAGATCCCAGTCGGTGGAAGGAATCTCATCCGTCGCCTCCGCAGCTCTATTCGCCCCTATCGGCGGCACCTTGGTATCTCGCTTGGTATAGTAGATATAATAGGTTCCATCCACCTTGATGGGCCGTGAAGGATCACGACGGGACACCGTCCCATCTCCATTATTATAGTCGAATCCCTGCAAGCGGGTATATTTAAATTGGCTAAAAAGCTCATTATCCTGCACCCTTGGAGCAGGATAATCAAACATACGATCCATGGCATCACTCATCTCAAAGTCAGGCTTCTCGCTAGGCATCTTATGAGGAAATATTCCGCTGGGCTTCTCCTTTACTTCCGTGATGGTCTCCTTCTCAGGGCTGTTGCAGCAGCTGAGGACAGTCAGCCCCAGCACCGTCATCACCCTAATTCCGATTGGGTTGGTTTTCATATTCGTTTTGGTTTATCGTTATATTTTTCGGTTTTCTTATTTCTTGATACTTATTGCTTTTGCGCTCCGCGCAAATAAAATAATCCTAATAAGTAAAGGTGTCCTATAAATCGGTATCCTTCATTCCCCGCTGCCGCATTGATTTTACAGCAAAGCAAGGATTGAACGTCACTGATATCTTGCGAAAAAACCCTCCGCCGCCAGGCATTGCAACCTGGCGGCTGTTTTAGATTTCACCAGGACAGTACCATGCTTCCCTCTCCAAACAGTCTGATTATATTGAAGTTTCAGTTCTCATTACGATTCCTAGGATATAATGCGGGTGGAACTACTTTCCTTCCCCACGTGGATCTATCTGCTGCAAGGCAGACCAATGGCTCTCCTGACCCGCCACTTTCCTGCGGAGCTGATAGTAGAGTCCCCGCTGATTGGGCAGGTCCACCACCATCATCCCTCGGGTGATTTCGGTGATCTCCTGATCCAGCTGGTCCGGAGAATTCCCATAGCGAAGCGTATAGCTTTCGTCATTTACCTCGCCCGAATACCCAATAATGAGCTTACCATCAGCGATCATCCCCTTCCAAAGAACCGGTGGAAGGGGTTTTCCATCAGGGCTAGCTGCCATGAGCGCGGATGCTGGCGATTCACCCTGGCCGTTCACTGCGATCAGCTTCAGGTCGTAAGATTGTCCATTCTCCAGATCCTTCAGGTCTATATAGGTATCATAGCTGGGCGCAGATTTCATGGATTTTCCGTTTACCTTATAGTGTATATAGTGTTGGCTGGCGCCAAATTGCTTTTCAAATAAAACGCGCAGCTGGCCATTTCCAGGGATAATGGAAGAAATGACTGGAGCAGAAGGCGCGGAATAGTCGAGGATTTTCTGATAGCGAATGATTCCCATAGGAGAGCGGAGGTTTGCTACCAGCCTGATGGGGGTCTGGCCACCCTCCACAGCCTCAGCGCTGCCCTGCCAATCGGCATCTCCGGGATGCAGATCAGGAAGTTCCTGAATCTCTTGATGAATAATATTGCCGGATGGCCCATAATAATTCAGCTCCAAGGAATAATTTCTCATCGCATAAGCGGGATAATCATCCGGAGATTTTATTGGAATCTCTAGCTTGAGCGGGGAGGCCTCTCCCGGTTGACCTTTTATCCGGATATCGTTAACCGGGCTATTCAGCCTTTGTATTCGCTGATAAAGGGGTCTCTTTTGACGCCAGGCATTTACCGCACCCCACGTTCTATTTTCCTCCTGGTCTGTGCCAATATAGGTACTCCTATAGTCATTATAGGTCCACTGAGAGGCGCCGATCACGAAGGTATTCTGCTTACGAATCTGCTGGATATAGGCATCCAGCTCAGGGATATCCTCATCACGGGAGGCGGTGGCCAGGCGGTCCAGTCCAAATTCGGATATAAATACAGGCTTCTCTGGCCATACTGATCGTATTCTCTTCAATACTCCGTCCAATTCCCCCTGGAAAGGGTAGTGATTGTGCAAGATGATATCCACGAAGGTATTGGGGTCTGTCTCCCGGGTGGCATCCTCGCGCCAGCCGGTATTACTTACACAGCTTACCAGACGGCTGGAGTCCAGGGAGGACTTCACATAGGCCATCATATCCCTAGCATAGTCGTAGTGATCGGCGAGCTCATTGCCCACAGACCATCCCACGATGCTGGGGTGGTTGATATCTCGCTGTATCATTTCCTTCAGCCACTGCCTTACCAGCGGATATTCCGGGGCTGTAAATTCATAATTCTCCAGGTCCCGAACGTTTACCTCCTCGATGACCATGATGCCTAGCTCATCACATAGCTCCAGGAGTTTCCGGTTTTGGGTGCCATGCATTATTCTGGTGAAATTCACCCCCAGCTCCTTCATTTTCAGCAAGTCTTCCCTTAGAAAATCCGCTGGCTCGGAGGAACCATAGTAGCGATGATCACTTACGCGATTGAGACCAGCGAGGCGCACAGGCTCCCCATTCAACAGCAGACTGCTGTCGGTAAGGCTGATCTTCCTGATGCCAAACCGCTCGGTAATGGTACTTATCTCCTTACCCGCAGCCATCAGTTTGGATTCTATAGTATATAAATTAGGCTCGTCAAAATGCCATAATTTAAGTTGATCGGCATTGAGCGTCAGCTCAAGAAACACCTGCTGGGAATCTGAAGGGGCCAAGGTGAGCTCTGCATGCCCCTGAACCCTGGACTGCTCATTCCATATGCTGCTGACCAGCTTCAGGTCCTTAGGGACTGAGCTGGCATTCTCTAGCTCCACCATCCAGCGAATACTTGCCGTATGCTGATCCAGATCAGGGCTGGCCTGCACCTGATGTCGCAGAATCCGAACTTCGGGACTACGCACCAAATACACCTCACGGATGATTCCACCCCAGTTCCAGGTGGCTCCCACCAGCGGATTATTATCTGCCTCCACCGCCAAAAGGTTCTCGCCTTTCGCTAGCAATTCATCGGAAACCTCAAATTCAAAAGGCGTAAAACCTCCTCTATGCTGGCCTATATATTCTCCGTTGAGATAGACCTTGGCCACATGATAGACGCCTTCGAACTTTAGCAGGGCCTTATGCCCTTTTAGTGATTTCCAGGAAGAAGGCAGCCTGAAGCTTTTACGGTACCAGCCTTTGCCAGTATAGTTACTGTACTCATTGAGCATGCCCCAGTGCCCCGGCACCTTAAGATCATTCCATGACTGATCATCCAGAGAGGGTGAATAAGCCATTTGCAATTCCTTTTTCGCCTCCTGCAGTTTGGCCGAATCCACTGGACGAAACATCACCGCATCTGCCGTCACCTGTCCTGGCGAATCTGCCGATACCGTAAGGCTGACCCCCTCCGGGGAAAGCTGAAAAATCCCCATACTCAACCATTCGTCACATAAAGCGCGCTGGCTAAAATACTGATCATCAATCCCTCCATCATGATGCAGGCTTACCTTGGCGCTGAGATGAATCCCAAAAGGAAAACGCACAAACACCTCATAATCACCCGACTGCGGTAAGTCCGGAGAAAAAACCACCCTCTGGCTTTCATCGGAGCTGGTGATATAGGTCTTGAGGTAGTCCTTTCCATAAAATCCACTCTCCCGGTCTCCGACACTAGACACCGTCCAGTTTCCCTTCACCTCGACCTTCTCTGAGGAATTATCAAGGATGATATCCCCTTCCTGCTCATCGATGCGAAGGTAATCAGAGCCTTGGCCATAGATGGTATGGAACTTCCAGCTGCCATTAAGCGACAGGCTATCATTTGAACTTGTCTGTCCTATTGCCGATGGCAAGGTCCATGAGTAAAGGCAGAGTAGTAGAAAAATTGAAGGTAATTTCATTATTTCTTTTGGCTTAGTTTTGGGAATTATTAAGAGTCGCTTGGTTGACTAATTTTAGTGATTGTTGGTCTTTATTCCTTTTTGATATTCAATGGGATTTGGATATTGAAAGAATGAAGGACATTATTTGAATCCAGCGTATCGGCAGCACATAATAGGGCTATAGGCTGGCCATTCTCCATAAATACCTGAGGTCTTTCGAGATGGGTAAACTGCTGGCTGGTCCCATCTTCCCAGGTTATCGTACGGTCTGAGATCAGGAAATTCTTAGCCTTGTCCCAATGAATCCCATCGAAGGAGTCATAATGCACGAGTGAAGACTCATTTTTACCATTTTCCGATTTCATCCGCTTCACGATGGCCCTATATTTCCCATCCTGATACCAGATGAAGGGATCCTCAGCAGGAAACCGCTCCCCCTCAAAAGTAAATATCGGATCAGGGTATTTCTTAAATGGGCCAGTGGGCGAATCAGCAATGGCCACCATATGGACCACGGGACCGCCTCCGGGCAATTTTTCCTGCTTCGCAACGGCCTTATACACCATAAGGATTTTGCCGTCAGGCATCTGACAGACGGAAGGATTAGAAACCATCAGGGCATCATGGGCATTCTCTTCAGGGCTAATATCCAAGACTGGCCGATCACTCCGCTCCCAGGGTCCATTGGGGCTGGCTGCCACCGCCACGCCTATGCGTTGGTTATTTCTATGAGACCAGTTGAGCTGATGATTGCCGGGACTCCCCATCACCTTGCCATCACCAGTATTGCCCATATAATACAGATAATACTTATCACCAAACTTATAAATGCTGGGATTGTGGCTGGTCAGGCCATCCCAATATTCGGCTCCTCTCGCCGGTAAGGCCAGGTCCTTAAATTCAAAGGGGCCAAAGGGGCTATCCGAAATGGCATGGGCGATCTCAGAATGGGAAACCCATACCCATCCCAGCCTCTTAGGCCATTGGGAATACAGTAGGTGATATTTCCCATCCTCCCCATGGATCAATGATCCTCCCCAGATGCTCATAGTATCACTGACAAACACCGACTGCCGCGAGACTTTGCCAAAGCTTATGGTATAGTCAGGCACATGATTTTCATCCTCTTCTTGCTTATTGGCACTGCAGCAAGTCAGGAAAATTAAGGATAGGAATAGCGATAGGTATATAGTGACCTTCATCTTATTTCTTGGTTTTGGGTTTTTGGTTAAGTAATAATTCATGGTTCCAATAATCTAATATCTCAGCATCTGTAGGATCAGGGCCGAGGTTTCGCCTTTGCATAGCCTCCTGATAATACTTCCTAGAACTGGATTTGGCCTGCTGGATTAGCGCCTCGGATTCCTCCTGTGGGTAGGTCTCCACGGCCTGCAGCTGGCGCTCCAGCTGCTCTTTTAAGCGTAGCAACTCCCCCTGATAAGCTGGATTGTCTGCCAGGTTCTCTATTTCATAAGGGTCCACCTTCAAGTGATACAGTTCATAATCCGGCTTGGTCGTCGCCATGAAGGCAGAAAAAGGCGCTGATAATTCTCCCTTTTGGTCCAAGTCACGGTATAAGGTATAAGCAGGATATTGTAATTTCTTATAAGATGATAGCTGCATATAAGGCTGCTCGGGCATTCTATTCCAGATCAGCTTATATTCCCCGTCGGATATCGACCGAATATCATCCACCGCATCTCCGCACCGTTGCCTAAAGCCATATATATAGGAGTTTTTGGCTCCGCCAATTATGTCCTTGCCATCCCAGTCAATCGGAATCGGGAGTCCCGCCAGCCCCAAGGTACTCGCACTGATATCCACCAAACTGATCAGCCGATGGTCCACCTTTCCTGCATTGAGAGAATTGGGATAGCGAATGATCAGCGGAACCGCTAAGCCTCCTTCATACAGCCACTGCTTATCCCTAAGGTGAGGTCTTCCATGATCTCCATACAATATCACAATGGTGGACTCCAGCTCTCCATCCTCCTCCAGACGATCGAGAATCTCTCCCACCCACCGGTCTGCCCGCTGCACACTTTCCAGGTACCTCGCCCAATCGGCTCTGATCAGTGGATGATCCGGATAGAGGGCTGGCAGACTTATCTCTGCTGGATCTATGGGGTGGAGTTCGTCGTGGACAAAAGTCCGGTGAGGTTCATGAATCTGTACCTGCGCAAAAAACGGCTGCCCTTCCTGACGCTGACGCCAGTCTGTCCCATCAAATAAGTCCTCAGCCACAAAATTATAATCCTCTTTTCCAGGCTTTGCCAAATCCCCAGCGGCCCCATTAGAGCAGAAATATCCCGCTTCTCTAAACAGCTGCATTATCGTGGGCACGGAATCCGGCAAGGCCACAGGGCTCATATTGCGGTGATTTAAGATGGGTAAGCGAGTAGGATATAATCCCAGTATCTGGCTCGACCGGCTGGAAGAGCATACAGGTGCATTGGCATAGGCATTCGTAAATACTTGACCTTCCCTGGCTAGCCGATCGATGACAGGGGTATGTACCTGCTGATTGCCATAGCTACTCAGCTCCTTACCCAGGTCATCACAGTTGATCCACAGGATATTTGGTTTCTGCCGGGCTTCTGCAGAATAGGGAATGCTCAGCACCAGCAGTACTAAACCCACCAAAAGCCTACTGTTTTGGACTATTTTGCCGCTATGTTTATTTTTTGCCATTTATGGATTCCACAGTTTCTTAATCTGAGAATAGGCCGCTTTGGGCTGTCTATTTTCATCCACCACTCCCCATTCTCTAAATCCCGAGTCAGGCGTACCCTTATAATCACTTCGGTAATCATTATAAGACCATAGGGATGAACCGACGACGAAGTCTAAGTCGGCGAGCTCCCTAAGCTGAAGAATCAGTTTTTCCGATAAAGCCCCTGCGGGCGCCGGACCTATTTGAGCAATCCCAATTTCTGAAACAAAAATAGGCTTGTCGGGAAATTTCCTATGGGTTTCTTTCGCTGCATTTACTGCATTACCATAGCTGTTGATCGATATAAAATCCACCATTTCATAGGGTTCATTGCTTTGGTCCGCCTTTGGCAGATAGCTGGTAAGGGTGACATAAGTCTTTAGACGATGGGGATCCAGCTGCTCCACCAGCTCCAACATATGCTGGATATAGCCATATTGCTGGGTGGTGAGGGTTTTACTTTGCCAGTCTCCCTGTGGATCCCGCAGCTCATTCCCCACCGACCAGCCTATGACTGAGGGATGATTATAATCTCTCGCTATCATCTCCTCCATCCACTGCTTAGGCAAGGGGGAATTGGGGTAAGCCAAAGGCTCATCATCCCCCCAAATCGGCACCTCTTCTATCAGCAGATAGCCAAGGCTATCGCATAGATCCAGGATATTTCTGGACAATGGGGCATGCATCAGACGGGACATTTTCCCACCAAGCGCCATAATATCGACCATATCTTTCTCTACTAAAGCATCCAGCTCGGTATTGCCATAGCTGGGATGATCATGGACTCTGTTGAAGCCATTGGCATATACGGGCTTGCCATTCAGCATTATTTGCGTTCCTATCACCTCCACTTTCCTAATGCCAAATTTATCTTCCTTGAGGTCAAGGCTAGCGCCTGCCTGCTCTGCCAGCACCGTCTGCAAACGATAAAGCACAGGACTGTCTTGGTCCCACAGCTGGTACACCGCTAGGGGAAGGGTGAATTGATGAGAAAACTGACGGATCTCGCCTGGTGCCACCTGGACTTTCAGCTCTGTATTCCATAGGTTCTTTTTATGAGAATCCTTTATGCTGGGCTGCAGGGTAAATTCTTTCTGCTCCTCAAAATTATTCTCCAGCCAAAAGTCCAATTCGACTTTTACTTCTCCGGTAGTTAAGTCAGGAATTGCAGAGATGTGCTGCTGCTTGATGCGGGCAGGGCTGCTACTCAGCAAGGAGACCTCGCGGCTTATCCCACCCCAAGGCCACCAGGCTCCCCGATGGTAGCGGTTATCTGCCACCACCATCACCTCATTGGCCGCGCCATAGTTCAGGAGGGCGCTTACTTCAAACTCAAAAGGCAGGTAGCCGCCTGTATGACTTCCTAGAAGATAACCGTTTAGATATACTTCTGCCTTCTCATATACGGCCTCAAACTGCAGTCTGACGAGTGTATGCTGCCAATCCTGCTCAACCGAAAATTCCCTGAAATAAAATCCACGCCCTCTAAAGGACTCATATTCCTCCAGCTGCTCCCAGTTTCCTGGCACGGCTATTTCTGCCCAATCTGCCTTAGACTCTTTCAAGGCCTGGGCTGCAGACCAGTCATTATTCCCCGCAAAACGCCAAGGCCCATTGAGGGATTTGGTTTTGGTAAGCGGTGATTGATTTTGGCCGAAGGCTAGTCCCTGCTGAAGAATAAGAAGGAACAGCATCAGCCCCGCAAATAATCTGGGGGCTGGAAGCTGGAAGCTGGAAACTTTGGTGGACATACTTGGATTATTTTAGGTCTTAGGTATTTGCGAATAATTATACTCTTTTTTGGGAGCCAATAGTGATTTACTTCCAATCAGCACTTTGATCTAGGTTGGAATTCGTCTGCACCTCAGTTTCCGGAATGGGGAAATAACGGTGCTTGAGCTGAACAGGACGCACCGGAAACCAGTAATTTGTCACCTGGGCCATATCCATAAATTCACCGGTACGCGTAAGATCAAACCAGCGGTCGGCTTCAAAAGCCAGTTCCCAGGACCGCTCCTGCAAGATCCTATCGAGGTAATCTTCATAGGCAATAGTGGCTGGAATAGCTTCTACACCTGCTCTTTGTCGCACTTGGTTGATTGCGGCTAGCCCTTCAGCATCCACTTGGCCAGAGGCCCGTGCACTTGCTTCAGCATAGATCAGCAGCACCTCTGCATAGCGAAACAGTGGGTAATTACTTTCGTTTCTCGCTCCATTTGACATGGGATCGGCATATTTTTTTATAATCACCCGCTCTTTTAAGTTGGGATCATTATCCATGGTATGCAGCTTTCCCTGGCTATCGGTAAACTCGGTATCCATCAGTTGCTTACGCAAGTCCATAGCCTCATAGGAATCATAAAAACTTTTAAAAGCAAAGCTCGATCCCCATGCGGTTGCCGAATAGACCCCATTGGAACCTGAAGGTGCAAAAAAGGAGGTAAAAGTTTGAGATTGCAAATTCGGAGCTCTGGAAAACTCCACCGAAAGGATATTTTCGATGACGTTGGCATTTTCTTTATTGACATCCCAGAGAGAAACTGGGTCAGCCACCAAGGCATAATTGCCCTCGCTGATGAGCTGCTTAGCCATCTCCACGGCGGAAGCATAGTCTTCCGAATACAGGTACACTTTTGCCAGCAGGGCCTGAGCGGCTCCTCTGCTGACCCTTCCTTTGACCTCTGGAATTCCCGCATTCAGTACTGTCAAGGCTTCTTCGAGGTCGATGATTATCTGGGAATATACTTCCGCTTGGGGAGACTTACCCGTTTCTATATCCGCCAAACTAGAGGTCGGAAGCACCTTCAATGGGATATCCCCATAGCTGCGCACCAAATTAAAATAGTATAATGCCCTTAGAAATTTCGCCTCAGCCACAATATGGCTTCTGCGCTGCTCGTCCATGGATATCTCCGGGACATTCTGAATGACCAGATTGGCATTATTTATCCCATTATAGCTTTCATTCCAGAAGCTTTCCACCTGATCATGCGTGGCATCATAGCCAAAGGAGGTCAAGAGATCCCTTCCCACCACGGGTTTTGGGAACATCTGATCGCCAGAATAATCGCTCAGCATCCAGATGGCCTGGCCATACATCCCCGTTTGGGTGAGAGACCCGTAGGTGGCAGTGATGGCGGATTCGGCATCATTGGCGGTGCTATAGAATTCGTTGATCGTAAGAAAGCTATACGGCTGCTCCACCAGATCACTGCAGGAAGCCATAAGGCCAGCAAGACTTCCGACAAATAGGAGCTTTATATTTTTATAATTCATGGTTTCTTGGGTTAGTATTAAAAGGAAACTTGTAAGCCTAGCAGGTAGGATTTGGCACGTGGATAGGGATCACGGTCGATTCCAAAATTGGTCACATTATTGACTCCAGTGCTGTTCAGCTCAGGATCATATCCAGAGTAATCAGTCCAGGTCACCAAGTTGGTAAGGGAGGTGTACAACCTTAATTGCGTCAGCCAATTCACAGTGGAGACATCAAAATTATATCCCAGCTGGATGTTTTTAAGCCTTACAAAAGACCCGTCTTCAATAAAATTGCTGGATTGCAATAATCTACCACTTTGAGAGGCGCGGACGTATTCCTGGGAAGGATTTTCGGGAGTCCAGTGGTTTTCGACAGCCGACCACTGATTGGTCCCGAAGGTAACGGACTCGAGTACCATCCGGCGGTTATAGAAAACATCATTGCCCATATTTCCCTGAATGAAAACAGACAGGTCAAATCCTTTATATCTGAAGGTATTGTTTAAGCCGAAGATATAATCTGGATTTGGGTCACCAATGATGGTTCTATCTGCTGCGCTAAAGGCTCCATCACCATTCACATCGGCGTATCTAGCATCTCCAGGCTGAGCATTAGGCATATGGCTGCCAGCGATATCATCATCGTTCTGCCATATTCCGTCCCATACATAGCCGTAGAATGTACCCACAGGGTAGCCGACTTTAAGCAAACTAGCATTGGCAAAAGCGCCTACTCCACCATCACCAGAAGGGATCACTTCATCCACCTCTCCAGTGATTTTCAGGATGGTGTTGCGATTGCGAGAGAAGTTACCAGAGACCTCCCAAGCCAAACTCTTGTCCATCACCACGGCACTAAGGCCCAGCTCAATCCCTTTATTTTCTATCTCCCCAAAATTCCCAAAGACGGTATTGAAGCCAGATGAAGCAGGGATTCTCCTAGAGATCAACAGATCATTGGTGCGCTTATGGTAATAATCAAAGGTAAAGGAGATTCTATTGTCCCATAATCCTAAGTCCAAGCCGAAATCGGACTGATTGGTGCGCTCCCATTTGATATCCGGGTTGGCCACCCCCGTAGGGCTGATCCCAATATTAAGGCTATTGCCAAAATTATAATTGCTACCACTGGTCAGCCTAGGGAAGGACTGATAGAGCGGGATATTCGCATTGCCGGTGACCCCATAGCTGAGTCGCAGCTTCAGGTCACTGATGAGCTCGCTATTTACCAGGAAGGCTTCATCCTTCAATCTCCAGGCAAAAGCTGCTGAGGGGAAGAATCCCCATTTGTTATTCTCCCCAAATCGGCTGGAGCCATCCGCTCTTCCGGTCAGGGTAAAGAGATATTTCTCTAGGAAAATATAGTTAATTCGCCCCGTCCAGGAATCCAGTCTCCAGGTGGACTTATTGGAGGACACATCCCTATTGGCCACCAATCCCAGGTTATTGTTTAGCAGAATATCCGTGGAAAGCTCACTTCCTCCGGCTAGGGAACTCACCCCTGTGTAGCGTTGGGTAGAAAACACTCCTGTGATATTGAAATCATGGCTTGAGCCTAGTTTTTTGGAGTAATTAAGGACACTTTCGTGGATAAAGGAATTTTGATCCAAATTCCCGATTCCTGCTACACCGCCATTGATACGGCCCATGGGCACATCCCTTCCCGTATAGGTATCCTTGCGATCATGGAAGATATCCACGCCTATATTACCTCGATAAGAAAGGCCTTCCGCAATTTTTACATTTACATAAAAATTGCTAAGCATTCGGGTGTTGGTGCTTTTATTTAATATCTGAGTACTGGCAAGAGGGTTTGGCTGCAGCTCGAAGTTGGGATGTAAGTCCCCGAAATAGGTCAGATTGCCCTCCGAATCATAAGGGGCAAATATAGGCGGGGCAAATAACGCTCCCGATACAGTACCCGTATTCTCACTTTCCAGCGTGGTACCTGATATCGCTCCATTGCTCACCACATAGTTATAGTTGAGGTTCAGCCCGATCTTTACCCGCTCATGAAGCTCGTTTTCCAGATTCAGTCGAGAGGAGATTCTTTCGAAATCAGAGTTTTTCACCACTCCATCCTGATCGAAATAATTAAAGCTCAGGTTATAAACGGTTTTCTTACTTCCACCAGAAAAGGAAAGTTGGTGGTTTTGGATAGGAGCAGCCTGAAAGATCACATCCTGCCAATCGGTATCATGAAGGGTGATACCGTCCAAGGCTCCGGGGTTGATCTCATTATTGAGGGCCATAAATTGCTCCGCATTCATCAAGTCCAGCGTTTTGCTTACCTCCTGAATACCATAATAGGCCGAATAAGAGATCTTTGTATTGCCTTCCTCGCCTCTTTTGGTGGTGATGAGGATGACCCCATTGGCACCTCTGGCTCCATAGATGGAGGTGGCAGAAGCATCCTTGAGTACCTCAATAGAAGCGATATCATTTGGGTTAATGGTGGCTAAAGGATTGAGCTGACCTCCGGCCGAGTTTTGTGAACTAGTGGATCCCGGAGCCGATCCTCCAGAGACGATAGGGAAGCCATCGATCACATATAAAGGCTCATTGGAGGTACTAAGGGAGTTGCCACCTCGGATCTTCACACTCGTTGCCCCTCCTGGAGCACCTGAGTTTTGGGTGATTTCTACGCCTGCCACCCGACCTTGCAAGCCCTGGTCCAGGGAAGATATGGGCGTGCGGTTTAGGTCTTCCGAGGAGACAGAGGCTACCGAACCCGTCAGATCTGATTTTTTTACGGTGCCATAGCCTACCACCACCACTTCTTCCAGTGATTCAGTATCTGCATTCAGCCTCAGCTCTATATTCTGCCTTCCCGCTACCTGCTCCTCCTTGGGCTCAAAACCCACAAAAGATACTATAAGGGTCTGCTGCTCATCCTTGATGGTCAGCGAAAAATACCCGTCGATATCGGTCACGGTGCCATTGGTAGTGTTTTTTTCGATCACCGTCGCTCCAGGCAGCGGCAATCCCTGGTCATCCAGTACACGTCCTTTGATCGTATAAGCCATGGTTTCACCTTTCTTGGCAAGCCTTGATTCGGATGATTCTAGCGGCGCTTTACTGAAATTCAGCGCATAGCTGTCCTGGTAGGTAAAGCCCAAGGCCATACCTATCATTATTCCATAAATTTTTATCATTATTCCGGGTGTTTTGTTTTAATGTTTATCGTTAATTGTCATTGAGTAGGGATTGACTTTGGCCATTGATATAAATGCCAAATACCGATGCGGGAACTGTATCTGAAGGGGCTTCCAATTTTAAGTGAAGCACTTTGGTTTGAAGCGTGGTTGGAAAATCAATTTTTACTATTGCCTGATAATTGTCACGGACCACTGCGAGTGGCTGTCCCTCTTCGTCAAGGACGCTGAAATCCCTGATAGTAAAGGGCATAACGTGCTCATGATGATCCATTTGGACGGTTTCCATGGGATGATCATAATCCGGATCCAGGAATAGCTGCAGGCTGCTGATCGCTTGTGGCTGCTCCCAGCGCAGGGTCAACTGCGGCTGCGGGTCTTCCAGCGCTGCCGCCCAGGCATTTGGCTCAGCCACAGGTCTATAGATGGACCGGCAAAGATGCCCACTATCGAAGGTATAAACAGGCGCTGCGAAGCTGATGGCCATATTTCCTCCTTTGGGTCTTCTTTTTGGGCACCAAAATTCAAATTCGTCCACCCCCAAACCTTGAGGAGGTTCTTGTTTCCCAAAATTAGACACCGCCTTATTCACCTGATTATACACGGCGATGATGCCAGTGATCATATGATCCGATAGCGCAATGGCCACCTGCTCATTTTTCATCACCGTAATGAAAGCATATTGACCGGCTAGGTCCAGTGTGGGAACCTGAAAGGAAATCATTTGCTCCCCTGCCTGAAGCTCAAAAGTCTCCGAATGCAGGGTAATATCGGGGCTATGATTGCCTCTTTTGCTACTTTTACGAAGCTCTATACTTATGGTCGTGGCTTCAGAAGCCTTCAGCCACAGCTGAAAGTCAGGAAGCTGCTGCTGAACGGGAACCATTTGAGCCATAGAAAAAGTAAGTGTCTCCCATTTCCCACTGGTTGGCAGCTCTGTCAACTGCAGGGTGGAAGAAGGGCTAATGCACGCCTGCTGAAGCAAACCTGGACGCTGCTCCTGCTCCAGTTGAGGGATATAATGGCCCATCTGAACGAGGTCTGCTTGCAAGGCCTGCAAATGCCGTTTTTCTAATAATTCTCTCGGACTAATGTCCTTACGGATTGCATGGGCTGCCGCCATCCCTACTGCTTGCCCGCCATGAGCGCAGGTGGCCATCACGCGAGTGGACCCAAAAGCCACATGAGAAGCACTGATTATCCTGCCCGTCAAGAGCAGATTATCCACGCCCAATGGCACATAGCATCGGTAAGGAATTGCATAAACGCCTTTGGTATGCCACTGAGTGCAGCTAGGCTTATCACTATATACCCCATCTGCCGGGTGCAGGTCCATCGCCCAACCCCCAAAGGAGATGGCATCTTCATGAGGCTTTTGTTGGACCAGGTCACTTTGGTTCAGCATATATTCTCCTTCGAATCTTCTGCTTTCCCTTTTGCCCGGAATCAGTCCTACCCATTCTAAGGTATAGTTTTCGGTGCCCTTTAGCTTGCCCGAATTCTTTATATAATCCCAAATGCCATAGGCCACCTTCCATAGCTCCATTTTGATCTCTTCGGTATCATGGATGGTGTCTTTTCGTCCTCCATACTCAAACCACCACAGCTTGCAGCCATGATCTCCCACCTCCACATTTCTCAATCCGGGGATGATAGAGGCATCCTTGATGGCGTAAGAAGGAGGAATATAGCGGACAGGCTCTTCCACTTTTTTGGAGTAAAAGAACAGGGTATGTCCCAGCAGCTCTCCATAATCTTCAATATCTGGTGCTAGAGGCTCATCAAATTCCTCCGGTCCCTCCGCTCCAATGCGATAGGGAACGCCAGCCAGATAGGATATTATTCCATCTCCAGAAGCATCGATAAATTCTGTCGCAGATAAATGGTATAAGGTGGAATTTTGAGCGTTGAAGCCAATAATTTCCTGAATGATACGATCCCCATCCTTTTGTACATGGAAGACCGAGGTATTCAAAAATAAGGTGATATTGGGTTCTGCCAGCACCTTATCGATCAGTACTGTATCAAAGATCACTGGGTTTCCCTCCTTATTTCTATAGGTATTTTCGACCATTATCTCATCGACAATGCCTCCTTCCCTAGCCCAACGGTTGTTGTTTCCCATATGAGAGGTGGCGCCGAGGGCCCACAGCCTAACTTCACTGGAGGCATTACCGCCCAATACCGGTCGGTCCTGCACCAAGGCCACCTTGCAGCCCTGACGGGCCGCGGTAATGGCTGCACATACCCCTGACAATCCTCCACCGATCACCACAATATCCCGGCTGAGGTGCATCTCCTTTAGCGATCGGGAACCATTAAAATCTGCTTGTATCATTATAAATTACTTTTTTCGTTTTATATAACTAAGGCCAAAACCTGCGAGTAAGATCATGATCAGCCCAGCCCCAAGCAGCATCATATTGCCCTTGGTGGCAGTAAAACTCAGTAGGCACATGATCGCGCCGATCACCGAGGTGGCTATAGAAATCACCTTTATACCATAAGCAGTATCCTCACCCATGGCTAGAGCTCCCTCGATTGGAGGTGCTGAATCATCTGATTTGGGAAGACTATAGTGACTAGTATATTGTGAGTTGTGACCCCATTCGAAATAAGATAGGATCAGGATGGGCACCACCACGCCTAGGATCATCTCCATGCTCCTGCCGACTTCATAGTTCAGCACGGAAGGAAGGATAAGGATGGCCAGGGCCAATAAAATAATACTGACGATGGAAGTGGTCAATACCGACCTGCTGTTTTGTCTGGAGGAATAAAGGCTCCATAATATCGGTGCAAAAAGAGGCACCCCGGTAATGGCGGCGACCTTCAGCACCACATTGACAATTCCCCCAAAATAAGGCACCATCATGGCGATCAACATGATACCGATCCCAAATAGTACCGTCACCCACCGTGCGATATAGATCAATTGCTTTTCGCTAGAATTGGGCTTCATGGCTCTATAGAGGTCATTGGTGGTAACTGCAGCCATCATATTCAAAGTGGTATTCACCGAGCTGGCAGTGGCAAAAACCATTGCAGCTATCATCAGACCAAGCATCCCCGCGGGAAGTGCCTGCTTACACATCATCAGATATGCGCCTTCCATCTCGCTGCTCATCGCTAAGTCCGGGTTGATCACCCTGAAGATCATAGGAGGAAGCATCCAGATAAGGGGAAACACGATATAGAGGATCGTAAATAGCAGGGCCACCTTGCTGGCTGCCTTGGGACTTCCCACACTCGTATATCGCTGTACATAGGCCCAATTGCCCCCTATAAAGAAGAAATTATAGATCATAAATGCCAGCATAAATCCCGGGCTAAACTCCCCACTGAACACCTGGAAGAAATCCTCTGGCGCACCGTCTAGGAACTTCCCCAGTCCCCCTACCTCATCAAAGGCTAAAGGAATAACTATAAATACAGCCGCTGTAAGCACGATAAACTGCAATACATCCGTGGCTAGCACCGCCCAAAATCCCCCCACGGCCGTGTAGAGAATGATCGTGATTCCCAGGAATAGGATGATCAGTTGTATCGGTAAGTCGGAAGAGACAGACACTATCTTGGCAACAGGATATAAAAAAGAACCTGCAGTGAAGAAAGAAACTGCTATAAATAAATAAGAATATAATTTCTGAGTTTTTAGATCAAATCTCCTTGTGACATATTCTGCCGCCGTGAGCACCCCTGTCTGCTTCCATTTTTTGGCTACTGTCAGGTAAATTAATATTCCCGCCAGGGCCATCATACACTGGATACCTACTGCCACAAATCCCTGCTCATAGGCGATCGATCCCCATACTACAAAGGTGCCCGCAGAAAAGAAACTCATAAATAAAGACAATCCACTGATCCACCAGGGGACATTGCCGCCTCCGGCAAAAAAGTTATTCATAGACTTTCCCGTTCTGGAAAATGCCAGTCCCGCGCTAAGAACAATCAAGGTGAAAACTCCTATAAGTATGTAATCCTGGGTTTGCATTGAGGTTATTTTGGTTTTGCTTTGATAAAAATGATAAGAAGCCCCTAGGAATAAAATCCTTTGAGGAGAATTGATTAACGAAAACCTTTTCGTAAGGCTTTATTTTTACGAAAAGGTTTTCGTATATTCCTGTTTTAGTAATTATAAGCTTCGGCCATTAGATTAAGCGCATGAAAGAATACATTACCATAAAGGATTTGGCTGGGAAACTGGGCCTATCCATAGGAACAGTCTCTAAGGCTTTTAATCCTAATTATTCTGATATCAGCGTCAGCACGCGCAATCGCATATTAAAAACCGCCCGCGAGCTGGGCTATGTTCCCAATCCATTTGCCCGAAAATTGCTAAAAAAGCAGACCCTTAATATAGGGATCATCGTTCCAGAGTTTCTGCATAGTTATTTTTCTGAGGTGATATTCAGTGCTCAGGAAGCCTTCCTGCAGCAGGGATACCAGACGCTGATCATGTCTTCCAATGAGGACAGTGATCTGGAAATGGAGAATATCAAAACGCTGATGAACCATATGGTGGATGGGCTGATCATCTCTGTCACCAAGACGAGTAAAAATCATGAATTCCTCAATAATATCATCCAATCCGGCCTTCCCGTGGTGCAGTTTAACCGCGTTTCAGATCTGGTAGATGCTCCTAAGGTGATTTTCAATGACTATAAGTGGGCGGTATTTGCGACGGAGCACTTGATCGAGCAGGGCTGCAGGAACCTGGTGCATCTGGGCTTATCAAAGCATATTCCGCTTGGCAAGCAGCGTATCCTGGGATTCCGCAAAGCCATGGACAAGCATCAGCTGCCTTATTCTGAAGATCAGATCGTGGAAGCGGGGATCACCATTGCAGATGGGGAAGCGGCCATGACCCGTCTGCTGGATCGGGGTATTATACCAGATGGCATAATGGCGGCAGGCGACCCGCTGGCGATAGGGGCGATGAAAATACTAAAGAGACATGATATCCATATCCCTAGCCAGGTCAAGGTCATCGGCTTCACCGAGTCTGCCCTCGCCAAGGTGGTGGAGCCTGAGCTATCCAGCATCTCTCAACCCACCTCAAAAATAGGCAAACTGATCTCCCAAATCCTCCTCGACCAAATCGCCGGAAAGCCTATGGAAAAATCAGTTCACCTTATCGATGGGAAGCTCAATATTCGTGAGTCCTCCACCGGTCTTCCTATTCAGTAAATTCTCGTGCTGAGGGCTCGTTTTTCTGAGGGAAATCCTCAGGAACGGGGATCGTTACTTTGCCTGTGGCAGCCCACTCTGTGCCTCTCAGCAGAGCGGTGATGAAACCTACTCCCTCCATGGATCTTACATCATGGCCTAGGGTGGTATGGAAGATACGGCCTTTGCCATAGTCGATGGCCATCAGCACAGGAGCATGATAATCCTTCCCCCCTTCACGGCTGAGATCCTCACCTGTGGCCAGGATGGTCATGTGTTTTGCTGGCCCACGCATATACGCATAGCACTCATCCACTGCTCCCTGCCACTGCTCCGGCATTCCCTCGGTGACAGGATGGGCTTCCCTAAGGGTGATTTCGAAGGATTCTCGCTTGCCATGACGCCCCGCAGCACCTGGCGTATTGTCCTCCACTCGCTCACCCTCTTTATTATAATAGACATAGGGGCCCCAATTTTCATTTCTGCCGCCCCAGCCGCCAATACCGATCATCTCATTATAGGCCTCCCATTCTGGAAAACTATTATCTGCCGCATGCACACTGACAAATCCTCCACCCTTTTTGATGAACTTTTCGAAAGCCTGTTGCGTCTTCTCGGGCCAGTCTGCGGCCTTCCAACCGAAATTGGATAGGATCACATCATAATCCGAAAACTTCGGGGAAAAATCAGGATCTGCCTTTGGCTCTTTTAGGTCCTCCCCTTTGGTGGTAGCCACCTTATCGAGGTACTCCGCCTGGGGGCCAGCATTCCACAAATACTGGGTACGCGCCACCTCCACTGTGAATTTCCCGGTATTCTCCAAATAATCCTTCATCATCAGAGTGGTTTTTGGCCAGGCTTGATGATTGTTTTGGCCATCCACGATGAGCACCGCGATCTTGTCTGATCTGCTTTGCGCATATAGGCTGAGCACGAAAAATGAAAGTAAGCTTGTTAGTAATAATTTCATGGCTAGGTTAATTGTTATAATTGAAAATAATACTCCGACCCAGACCTTGGCGCTGCCTTCCGCCAGGAATAGACAGCTTTCTCGTCCGCAGGACCGCGGGCGTTTCGCCCAAAAATGATTAATATTTGACCTGACAAAATGAATATCCACACGATTTCCATCCCATCAGGTAAAACCTTGTCAAAAGCCCCGTCCCAGGCAGACCTCACCAATAGTCGGTATAATCCACCTAAACCTACAAAAGATATATTAAAAACGCTCCTTCACCGAAGGCTTATGGACAGAATTAGCAGATTTATGGACATTTGTACTATTGAACACCCTGCGCTAATACTGTAATGATATGACCATTCACTGCTCAAAATCTCCTTTGATCCGTTTAAGGCATGAACATTCCTGACGGATAATTACCTTTGTGCATTAACCTCTTAGGAATCAGTAAACCCCGCTGATAATAAACCCTCTAATGGTGATCTGGTAGCAAGGACATCACCCTTCAGGGCATTCCTGTCACCTATCGCAATCAAAAATATACTACCAGGCACATATCCAGTATTATTAAGCACATATGTTCCCGCCAGTTACTTTAGATTTGCTGATAATTGAGGGAACAACTATCATCCAAATAACCATCGCTAAAAACTGTTCAAATCATGCTCGTCGATACCCTTCCATCTAAGAAAAAACTTGAAACTCATGCCAGCCTGAAGGTGTCGCGGATGAAGCCGGTGATCAAGCCCAGCCGTCCTCACAAGCATGCGGGATACCATGAGCTCATCTTTTTATTTGATGGTGCCGGCAGCCATACCATCGGTGACCAGCGATTTGAGGTGGTACCGCCAAGTGGCTTTTACCTTGGGCCAGACCAGATCCATTGCTGGGACTTCTCCAGGATCCCCAGTGGCTTTGTGCTGATGTTCAAAGAAAGCGCCCTGGCCAGCTATATGCAGAGCCAACAGGTTCTCTTTAACCTTCCTAACCAATTTAAAATCAAGGATCAGGAGATTCTCCTGGCGCTGCTAGAGCAGTTTTATGAAGCTTATAAGCAGGGAGCCTCTGATGGAATATTATATGCCTTTCTGAACCTCATCCTGGTCCAGACCCAGGAGTTCGGCGAGCAGCCAGACCACGCCGCCAGCAGCTTTTCGGAGCAGTTTCTGAATTATAAGGCCTTGGTCAATGAGCAATTTAAGGAAACAAAAAATACTGAGGCTTACGCCAGGCAACTAAATATCTCGATCAAGCAATTGCAGAAAATATGCAAGACCGCCGTCAATGCCAGCCCCACAGAGGTGCTAAAGGAACGGATGATCATAGAGGCCAAAAACCTATTATTATATAGCAATAAGAACGTCAGCGAAATCGCCCTGGAGCTAAACTTCTCTGATGCGTCGAATTTCATTAAGTTCTTCAAAACACATAGCAACCTCACTCCTTTGGAGTTTAGAGGAAAGAAACTGGTATGAGAATCATGTCATTTGCGCCCCGGCGCAATACCATAAAACTACAAAACACGATAAAAGTCATAAGATGAAGTGAGAGAGAGAAAAAGTAGCTCCTTAAGGATTTTAAATCCAGCATAGGTATTTGAAAATGGATAATTTGGAGATTGCTACCATTTTCATCCTAAAATTACCGTAACTATTAATTATTCCCTTAGTAGATTTGCAGCATCATTAACCCATTACATTAGTATGAACACTAAAATACCCGCATTTTTGATTTTATTTTTCCTGGCCCTTAGCGTCCAGGCCCAAAACAGCATCCAAGGCAGGCTGCTGGATGCCAATGACCAAAACCCATTGGAGTACGCCAATGTGGGGGTATATAGCGCTAGAGATAGCAGCATGCAGACCGGTACCATAACTGGTGCTGACGGCACTTTTTCGATAGAGAAACTTCCCAAAGGCAGCTATTATATCGAAGCACAATTTATGGGTTACGAGCTGAGTCGCACCAAGGCGCTGGAGATCAACAAAGGTGACCAGATTAATATCGGGACGCTCTACCTCCAACCCCATCAGGAGTTGCTCGATGAGGTAGAGGTAAATGGCAAGGGCTTCACGACCATGCATAAGATCGACCGCCAGGTGTTTGACGCGGGTTCTTTCCAGTCTGCCCAGGGAGGCAACGCCACGGATGTATTGAGGAATCTACCCTCGGTAAGCATCAATGCTGAAGGCGATATCGCTGTGCGGGGGACCTCCGGATTTGTGGTAATGCTGAATGGCAAGCCTGTGCAATCCGATCCCAAAATGATCCTGGGACAGATCCCCGCAAATAGTATAGAAAATATCGAAGTGGTGACAGCTCCATCCGCCAAATATGACCCAGAAGGCAAGGCCGGCATCATCAATATCCTGACCAAATCCGGATCCATTGACGGCACCTTCCTCCAGGTAAATGGTAAGCTGGGTGCGCCAAGTATTCAGAACTATGACAATAAAGAAAACCCTCAGCGGTATGGCGGTGACTTCACCCTCAACCACCGACAGGACAAATGGGATATCTCTTTAGGTGCCAGCTATTCCAGAAATGACCTTGCGGGACGAAGAGAAGGCAATGTATATACCATCATCGGTGATACGACGACTTATTTCCCTTCGGATGGAGAAAGAAGCTTTGTAGAAAAAGCCTATTCGGGACGCTTTACAGTGGGCTATACTCCGAATGTAAATAATAATTTCAGCATGGGTTTCTATGCCGGCAAGCGAACCAAAGACCGTACCGCCGACATCTTATATTATGACAATCATGCCGATGTGAATGGAGAAGAAATCTACTCCATGCAATATTATAATGAAAACCTGCGAATCCGTCGTGGCGACTTCATCCTCGGTAGTCTGGACTATACCCACCAGTTTGAGAACAAGGCTAAGCTAAGCAGCTCCTTCTTATATGAGCATACCATGCTCGGTGGGCCCACGACCAACCGCAACTTAGGCTATCCGGATACCGACTATGTGTATCAGGATGAATACAATACCAATGACAATCCACTCCACGGCGTGAGGTTCCAGACCGACTATACCGCGGCACCAGGTGCTTTGGGGACTTTTGAAGCGGGCTACCAATTCAGAAACCTCAACCATACCGGGGACTTTGTGTATGAGCGAAAGAACAATGATACCGGTGAGTGGGAGCTGATTCCGGAGTTTTCGAGTAATGTGGACCTGAGCCGTCAGATTCATTCCGCTTATGGATTGCTCAGCGGAGATAAGGGGCCCTGGACTTACTCTGCCGGCCTGAGGATAGAATATATGAATCGGGAGCTGGACCTTAGAGACAAGGCTGCCCTCGTGGATACCACCTATCTCTATGACTTCGTGAAGCCCTTCCCTTCTGCAAGTTTGCAATATGCCTTCTCGGATGACCTGACCATGAGAGCCGCTTATAGTAAGAGAATCCAAAGGACCACGACTTTCAAGATGAACCCATTCCCAGAAAGAGAACACTCTGAAACTCTGGAGCAGGGAGATCCCACGCTATTGCCTGAGTTTATAGACCTTACAGAATTGGGGATCAATAAGGATTTTGGGGATCATTCCGTATATGCTACGGCCTATTATAGCCATATCAATAACCTCGTAAATCGGGTAAATACGGTATATAATGATACCATCCTAAACCGAATCTACTCTAATGTGGGCACAGGAACCTCCATAGGTCTGGAAGCTGGGGCAGAAGTCTATCCTACCAGCTGGTGGAAGATATTTGCCGGAGGCAATATCTATAATTACCATATCAAAGGATCCTTCAATGACAATCCTATCGACAACGACAGCTGGGTATATTCCATCAATGCCAATACAAGCTTTGATATCAGTTCCAGCCTAAGTGTGCAGTGGACGCTCAACTACCTTTCGGCCAGAAACACGGCCCAAGGAGAGGACAGTCAGTTTTACTCCCCCAACCTGACGGTACGCAAAACCTTCCTGGATGGCCGACTGACCACCACCCTGCAATGGCTCAATATGGATATGGGTCTGCTAAACACCAATGAGCAGCGGATCACCACCTGGAATGAAGGCTCTTTCTATACCACTACCAACTACGTCTATGAGGTGGATATGATCATGCTGAACGTCAGCTTCTCCTTCAACCAACTGAAAAATAAGTCTAAGTTTATAAAGTCTGAGTTTGGAGAAAGTGAATTTTAAGGAATAAATCACTTTCGATAATCCTATAGGATCATCCTAAAATAAAAATTTAAGACAGCAGCAGGCTGGTCTTATCCTGATCTAAATGGATCAGGTGAAAGCATAAAAAAAGGCTGTCCCTTTATTCTCTCCTTCCGCCAGAGGGTCGATTGCGATGAGCAGCGACCTAAGCGGAGCTTCCAGTGATACAAAAAATGGAAGCTCGTGTTGGGAAGAAGTTAAGGGACAGCCTTTTACTTATTTTGCCTTGATGATTCCTTCGTCAATCAGATTTTGGAAGGCGTCTTCCATGGTCTTGGTGAAGGGCAGAAAATCAATTCCCAGTTCTCGCTGAATTTTAGAATTATCAGCTTTCCACGGTATATTGACATTGTTTTGTATAAATTTTCTGCTGAACAATTTATTTGCCAGAGGCCCTACGATAAGTAAAACCCACTTCGGAAGAGGGCGAGTAGGAAGTGGGTAGTGCCGGCCGTATTTGGGCAGGAGCGCTTTGGCCATATCCAGGAAGTTCGTTTCATAAGCAGAGGTAATGTACCTACCTTTGGCGGAGGGCAAAAAAGCGGCGTTAAAATGTGCATGAGCCACATCCCTCACATCGACGATTCCAATTCCTATTTTTGGAGCCCCCATTTTCATTTCTCCCCCACCGAGCATTTTAAGGATATTGATACTTTCGGAGGTGGTGTGCTGGGTATTTAGGGCTGGACCGAGGACCAAGCTGGGATTGATGGTCACCAGATTCCAGCGTGACTGAAGTCCTGCCATATCCCAAGCTTTCTTTTCTGCCAAAGTTTTGGAGTAAGAATAAGGCTGGTAATCCAATGAGGCGGTAGTATTCCACACCTCCTCAGTCAGCCGTCCCCCGTAGGCATTGATGGTATCGATCGCATCGGTATAGATGGCCGCACAGCTACTGGTCAGCACCACTCTTTTGACAGAGGATACCTTATTGACGGAGTTGAGGACATTTTCTGTTCCCAGCACTGCCGGATCGATCAGTTCTTTTTGGGGATCCTTGAAATTTGAGGTAAAGGGTGAGGCGGTATGGAAGACCACTTCACAGCCTTGCATGGCCTCGGTATAGCTATCAGGCTCGAGGAGGTCCGCCTTGAAGAAGCTGATCTTCCCCGGAGCCGTGACGGCCATTGCTTTGAGATGGAGGATTTTAGCTTCGTTTTGTGGATTCCTCACGGCAGCATGGACGTGGATTCCCTCCTCCAATAGCCGCTTCACCAGCCAACTCGCAACATACCCATTGGCGCCAGTGACCAGCACTGGTTTTTCTTTATTTATCTGTATCATCTTCTATTCTTTAGGTTCGAATTATCTATTTGGCGCAAAAAACAGACCTAAATGGATAATCCAATTGGAAAATACCACACAAATCCCAGATAAACAGCAGCCAAGGCCAGGTAATATTCCGGCAAAAAACTATTTGTAGGAATCCTTAGTCTCAGACTTAGTCCTTATCGTACTTTATTGCCTAGCCTCAAAGGCCTCAATCGGATAGGGGCTCGGTGCCATGGTAGGTTTCAGCATCGGCAGCTGAGCACCTCTTTCCTTCATCAGCGCCGTCATATCCGCCGCCATTTGTCGGCATTTGTCGGAGTTTTGCTCCGCAAGGTTAAACTGCTCACTTAGGTCATTTGCGATATTAAACAACTCAAATCCCTGCTCCTTATAATGGAAAATCAACTTCCAATCCCCTTCCCTAAGCACGGTGTAGGGAGGATTATAATAAGTATGGGGATAGTGCCATAATAAGGCCCTATCGGTGTTTTCCTTCTCCGGCATCCTCAACTGGCTCACAAAACTCTCCCCATCAAAGGAAGGTAGTCCCTGCGAATCCTGAATCCCGGCCATTTCGAGGACGGTGGGGAAGACATCTTCGATGATCACCTGAGCGCTATTCACCGACCCCGGCTGGCTTATCCCTGGCCATTTGACCAGCAAAGGTACCCTTATGCCTCCCTCGTAGGGGCTTAGCTTATGTCCTCTCAGGGGAATATTCCTTGGCATATTTGGATGTACACCATTGTCCGACATAAAGACCACAATGGTATTGTCCTCCAGCCCACGCTCGGTCAGATGGCTCATAATATCTCCCAATGACTTATCCATACTCTCGATCATGGAGGCGTATATGGCTTCCTCCTGAGTCAATCCCGCAGCCAGGTACTTATCATAAAAGCGCGGATCTGCCTCCCAAGGGGCATGTATGGCATAGTGCGACAGGTATAAGAAGAAGGCCTGGCCAGAGTCCTGGGCTCGGTCCATTTCGGCCTTAGCCTTGATGGTCAGCGCCTCATTCAGGTACACGTCCCTGCCATAAAACTCCTCTAAGCCGGGCACATCCCAGGTGTGATTTCCGGGATTCCGCCATACGGCACTGTAGTTATGTTCTCCCAGATAGCTCCCCGGTCCACCGGCAGCATGCCCTCCAATATTCACATCAAAGCCCAGGTTTAACGGCTCTGCTCCTGGAGTACCTTCAGCGCCCCAGTGTGCCTTGCCCACATGGATGGTGGTATAGCCATGGTCTCTCAGGATGGCCGGCAGAGGGGTGGCGGGATAGGTTTGCGGTACATCCTCCCCCGCTGTCATTCCATTGACATTCCACAGGGGCGGCTGGATGATATCATCGGGACCATCCGGCGACTGATCTCTTTTCAGCGTCCAGTTGGTCACCTGATGGCGGGCAGCATTGGCACCGGTGATCCAGCTCACCCGGGAGGGAGAGCATACCGCGCTGGCATAGGCTTGGGTAAACTTCATCCCTTCGCTGGCGAGGCGCTCCATATTGGGCGTGTGGTATCGCTTATTCAGCTCGGTGATCCGCTCATAAAATGGAACAGAGGTATCCTGCCAGCCCATATCATCCACAAAGAAAAAGACGATATTCGGTGGGCTAGATTGCCCCATGGCCATATTACTGACGAAAATCAATAGAAAATAATGAATCTTAAACTTGCTCAAAATCGCTTTACTACTCATGATACTTATTTAGTGCTATTCCTTCTTTTATTTTTTGGGTCAAGGATTAATCCAAGCTTTCCAGTACAAACCACTGCTGACTATGAGCGGGAATATTGATCGGCAAGCTGATCTGATAGTCCCGATCGAGGGCCAGCTCGACCTCCGCATTTCTATTGTCCTTTAGGCGGACATTATCCTTAATTCCGGTATAATACAGGTCTATGGTGATTTCCTTTTCTATAGGCCGATCAAGGGGATTGTATAGAAATACCATTCCTTTTTCCTTGCCATGGGGATTTACGTGAAGCAGCCCATCATAATCTCTACCATCTGGCCTGCGGATATGTACGATATCGGCATCCAGCACCTCTCGATGTTGCTTATAGAAATCCACCCATTTTTTCACCACCGACTTGGTTTGGGGGCCATCATATAACTGAGGTCCTCTAAAGCAAGCCTGCACCCCCGCGCCAAAAAGATTGGCAAGCCGCTGTTCATAATGGCTCAGGTGGTCTTTTAGAGGTTCAATGGTCGCCTCTTTTCCTCCTCCATGGTATTCCACCAAGGGCACAAACATCCAGCCCATACTCGGGGTTTTGCTCCAGGTGCCATCATAGATATTCTGGCGCTCGATGATCTCCTGCTGGGCACGCGGAAGCGACCAGTTGGTCTCCCGATAGCCCATGCCTGTCTTATTGCTTCCTGCCATAAAGTAATGATCAGGGACGTTCAGGAAGATCCCCTTGGACCTGCTCCATTCATAAAACTCCTGAATGCGCTGATATTGATTCCACTGAGAATCCTCCAGCCCTGAGTGTCCCGGATGATCATGGCTGGCACATACATCCCCGGGATAGCTACCATCATGCTCCAGGATATCCTGACCTGTTTTTTGGTAAAACTGGTATAATTTCTCAAAATAATTGATGCCCCACTCACTCTCTAGGCAAGGGGAATGACCAAATCGGGGTTCCTGTCCCTCTGGCATGATCACATCCTCTTTGGGGCTTATGCTGCGGCTCGCCAGCAGGGAATAGCCCCCTAGGGCAATGCCTTTGGTATGGGCATAATCTGCCAGGGCCTTCATTCTTTCTATATTCTCCGGGCTGTCATTTTCGATTTCAAAGCCACTTCCAAAAGTCATTATCACCATCTCAAATCCCACTTCGGCGCATTGATCAATAGCCTTCTTCACGGATACATCATCGGCCTGGCGCACATGCATCATGATGGGATTTTCGGTCACCCATGGAGCCTGACTGCGGTACATCCGCTTCGTGGCTAGGGCCTTTCGCTCCCTGTCCCAGCTGTCATGCATAAGCTCCCAGGTCCTAAAACTCCTCAGGGTATCCCCAGTTTGCAGGGTTTTGTTGGGCCCGATTTTAGGGTAGGCCTCTAGCAATGCCGGGGTTTGCAGACCATAATTCACCTGCGTCTCATAGGAAGGATCGGTATTCCAACTGATGCTGCTCGAATACAAATTATCATCGGACATTCCTCCAAATCGGTAATCCGTCTCCACGGTGATATTGGGCTTAATCCATTCCACCTTAGCATCCACGGCACTCTCCTCCTCCACCAAGGCCAATATCTCACTCTTGAAGCTATTTACTGTGATGGGATGTCCCGACTGATTTACCAGCTCTATCCACTTAGACATCAAAGGAATCCCGTCATAAATCTCATAATACACCTTCACCTCCAGGGCCTTCAGGTAGGCTAAAGACTGTTGTCCCTCTTGCGAAGAGTTTACCGGTCCCAGCACACTTACCTTACTCACCCTGCTTCTCCCCTGAGGACCCGGCTCCGAATAGTCCGAAAACCCTCCTTTAGCATCCATCTTCCCCACTCTAAAGCTAATAATAGCCTCCTCCGGATCGAGGGAAAAGCTATCTAAAAGACGAAAGTCCTTTCCTTCCTCGGCATAAGAAATCCGTAACCCTTCGGCAGTCCTCTCAGCCCTTAGGCTCAGCTCTTTCCCTGGATCAAAATCTCCGTGATACTGCTCCTGATTCCCATCGTATCCTCCGATCTTACGATCACTGGCCCTTAGGTTGGCCTTCAGCACCTGGCCTGACTGAGTCACCAGGGCCATCCCAATGCCCCAGCTGGCTGCCTGGTCAGTACCCGCAAATAATGTAGCCATCCAAACCTCTGCTTGTCTGGGGCTTTCTATTTCGGCATATACCGATTGATTGGCCAGAGCCATGATCTCTCCGGCCTTGCCCTCATTGATGAAGGAATTTCTCTCATCCCCTTCAGAGGCAAAAATCTTCCATGAAGAATGGTCCCCTTTAAACTCATCCACAAATAAAACATGACGGGCATCATCGCTGATAGCTTGCGCTGCCAAGGCCTGGATCATCTCCTCGGTGCCGCGATAGGTAAACACCATCCTTTTGCCGGGTGCAGGCCAGGGAAGGTCCTTCGGCATCCATTCCCTGCGCTTCATCCAGTCAAACCGCGCTTGGGTAGGTCCCGACTCATATTTCTGAAGCTTAAATGCAATAGGCCTGGCTTCCATGCCTTCTATCCATTCTTCCAAAAGATAATTGTGAATAGGCTGGCCTTCCAAGCCACCCACGGGAAGGATATGGCCATCAATCTCCAGGAGCGCCTCCGGCTGTATCGACCGAAGGAGCTGCTCCCCGGTCATCAGGTTTTCTATTCCCACGGTGGCTCCTGCTTTTTCGATGTCAAACACCCTGCTGATTAGCCCATTGGACAGGACCAGCTGTCCATGAGCGTTTGTATAGATGGCGGATTTTTGGCTAATGGGATCCACCAGCCAGTCGCCTTTGGTCTTCACTGAGGCCGCATCATAAGAGCCAAAGGTGCCTTTACCCTGTCCATAGAGGTCAGCACCTACAAAGCCAAAGCCTATCATTATCAGCAGGAAATAATTGATTCTAAGCTTAGTCATTTCAGGTAGTATTTATAGTATGATCGGCTATCGCCATCTTAAATCCATAAGTAAAAGGTCTGCCCTCCATTTCTCCCACCTCATAGGAATTGGGAAAAGAAGAATTTTGAGAGATCCTATCATCAGAATGGAATATTCTATTTAAGGTGAAAGCAGCGCATTCGGCTTTATCCTTTAAGTAAGATCGTGTACTAAGCCTTATTGCGGGGCATAATACTCATTTATCTGCGAAGAGTGAAACAATTTATCCCCAACACTTCAAAGCCACCACACTATCAAGCGGATCCTTTCAAAATACATTTGACAATATTTCAAAAATAAATATCTTTTGTTTCCTTTCTTTCTTAAATTTATGCAAAAGATTACAATTTACCAGAAAATTTTTAATCAAAAACACACCTTCTTCCTCAAACCTATCAGGAAGATATGGCGAATTGAATAAAATAATCGGGTAATTCAGAGTGCTTAAGATTTCCCTATCTTGAGGATTTCAGATGATGAAATAAAATTAAACCTATTATTATCAACAATAAACCACTGTATATGAGCAAATTACTTTCCCCCAAAGGACTTCCACTTATAGCATCGGCTATTTTGATCATGTCATTGACCTTTATGATGGGCATTTCGGCAGAGGCACAAAGCGGTCTTCAGGAGGAGGCCTTGATCGTCCCCCGCCCCAATCAAATTTCCTTTAGCGCCAGCACCTTTATTCTACCGAAAAAACTAAGAATGGTGGTCAGTGGACCTGAGCAGGAGAAGGCAGCGGGGTTTTTAGGTACCTGGCTTGCCAGAAACACCAAAACAAAAGCTAAAACTACGACCTCATCCAAAGGAGAGCTGGTCTTTACGGCAAGCGATGACTTAGCTGATGAAGCCTACCGACTAAGCATTGATGAGGATCAGATTTTGGTGGAAGCTTCCGGCTATGCTGGGTATTTTTATGCCATACAATCCTTAAAGCAGCTGATCAGGAACGCATCAGCAGAGACTACGGGACGGATAGTACTTTCAGGCATGAAAATAGAGGATGCACCGCGGTTTGCTTGGAGAGCCTATATGCTGGATGAGGCGAGGTATTTTCAAGGCGAGGCTTTCGTGAAGCAGCAGCTGGATGAGATGGCTGCGCTCAAGATGAATGTCTTTCATTGGCACCTCACTGACGATGCCGGCTGGCGGATAGAGATCAAAAAATACCCCAAGCTTACCGAAGTGGGTGCTCAGCGTACCGATTCGGAGATTGGCGTCTGGGGAAGTGGCAAGACCTCCGGGGAAGCTCATGGCGGTTTTTATACCCAGAAGCAAATCAAGGACATCGTCCAATATGCCCTGGACAGGAATATCACCATTGTTCCAGAATTTGAAATGCCTGGACATAGCTCTGCAGCCATTGCTGCTTATCCATGGCTAGGAACGGCGAAAGAAGCCATTGTGGTGCCGGTGAAATTTGGTCGCCATTATGACAATTATGATATCACGGATCCTAAAGTGATCACCTTTATCCATGAAGTATTGAACGAGCTATTTGCTCTTTTCCCCTCAGAGGTCATCCATATCGGCGGGGACGAGGTCGGGTATAAGGTCTGGGAAGACTCTGAGCACGTGCAGCAATACATGAAAAAAAATCAGCTCGCCAGCCCAGCAGACTTGCAGGTTTCCTTTACCAATCAGATCTCCCAATATATCCAGCAACAAGGACGCAGGATGATGGGCTGGAATGAAATCATGGGAATCAATATTCATAATGACTTCGAAGAGAAAAAGCACGATGAGGAAGCTGAAACCGAACTCGCCAAAAACGTGATCGTGCATTTCTGGAAAGGAAATGTGGAGCTAGCCACCCGTGCTGCCCAAAAGGGTTATGGCATCGTCAATTCCCTGCATAGCCAAACGTATTTGGATTATCCATATAAAAGCATCTCCTTGGAAAAAGCCTATAGTTTTGATCCTGTGCCCTCGGACTTAGATGAAAAATACCATAAAAACATCTATGGGCTAGGCTGCCAAATGTGGACTGAGTGGACACCCAGCACCAAGGATGTAGAGCGACAAACTTACCCAAGAATTGCCGCCTATGCCGAAGTGGGCTGGACTGAGCTTGACCAAAAGGACTTTGAAAGCTTCCAAAAGGCCCTGAAAAAGGTTAAAGAAGGATGGCTGGAAAAAGGAATAATTGTAGGTGGATTATCAGCTAAGGACTGATAAAACTAATATCCCCAAACGCAATCATTAAACGGCCATCCTACTATTGATTACCAACAGCATTCAAGCGTCTCTTCAGCAAAAAACGGCTGGAGAGACGCTTATTTTTTGACTGCAATAAATAGAAGAGAGGAACACAAATCCTCTCTAACACTTTTCACAGCGGTAACCTAGGCACCCTTTACAGTGGGTAAACCCCGTAAAACCTATGGGCGCAGCAAAAATAAAAGCCCAAATAATGCGAAGGGCATAATTTGGGCTTTTTGAAATAGTACTATATAGCATCAAATACTTAATCCACCAGCAGGCCAATCTCAGCGATGGCCGCGTGGGAATGTCCACCTGCTATCCTTATTGCTTCGATTTTCAGGTACCTAGTCTTTACAGGTTTCTGGAAATGTATCGTTCTTTTTTCTGGATCATTAATCAAATTCCCTAGCTCAAAACTCTCGATTAGGGTCCACTTTTCACCATCCTGACTACTGTAAATCATGCCTTTCTCTATCATCCCTTCCTTATCCATGACAGGAGGGCTATAAGTAAAACCACTAATACTCACCTTTTGAGGCAATTTGATGGCAATATATTGACCTTCTCCACCTTCGGCTGATTTCCAGTAAGTGGATGGGTCACCATCAATGGCAAGGCTGGAAGGCTGGTCTGCCAGGGCACTACTGGCTTGGGCGATCAGCCACTTTTCTTTAATCAAGCCAAATTCCTGCACTTCCACCGGCCCCAGAGCGCCCTTATTGATGGCGATGGCCTTGACCTCCCCATTTTCTAAAGTGAAGGGACCTTGATATACTACCGATTTAGGGCCGGGATTGCTACCATCAAGGCTGTAATAAATCTCCATATCCTGATTGAGTTCCCCTGCGATATCCTGATCATAAGTCTTCCAGCCAAAGTCCTGTGGTTTCGGAGAAATGCTGACCAAGCCTTTCAAGGATCGATTAATTTGCAACTGTGGTGGGCGGCTATGATAATAGTAAACCGCCACCTTACTGATCGCCACGGGCTCATATCGAGCCTCGTCTATTTCTATGCTGATTTTGGAGGTGGTGATTTCAGGAAAGCGTAAGATATTCTTATATCCAATATTTTTGCCTTTGGCAATTACTTTTAGCGAGCCCCCAACTTCCGCCTTCACGGTAAATGCCGCTACCCTTTCGCCATGTTGGAGAATCTCCTCTTGGATCACCAGTCGATTGATTTTCGTGGGAGCAGCCAGGCGAATTTCTATAGGCTTTGCCCCTATTTTTTGCAGCAGATAACTGGACTCGTCCTCATCCAGAATCTCCTTGGGGCCTTCTGCCCTTTCCATCAAATCAGTACCATAGGTTTCCTTGATTCGCTTGCCGACCTCTCTCAAGACCTCCACATCCCTCTGTGGAAAAAGCCCCTCTCTATTGGGAGGAATATTCAGGAGGAAAATGGTATTTCCCCCAACCGACCTTTCATAGATATCAAATACATCATCCGCACTTCTGACCCCTTGCTCATCATCATTTCTATAAAACCAGCCTTCACGGATGGAGGTATTGATCTCGGCAGGCTGATAATGCAGAAACTTGGCGGGATACAAATTCTCCATTGCCGCGACCTGCTCGCCAGTGATATCGGCGAAGGAATTCATCCTATTCGGATCCTCCTGATAGGGGATGGTATTCCACTCCACCGCGCGGGTGCGGCCAGACTCATTGCCTCCCCAGCGGATGTCCTGCCTGCCAAATATCACCGCTTCCGGCGCTAAGGAACCAATGAGTTCCTTCCATGAATTATAATCATAGGTCTGCCCTCCTTTGGTCTTAGGATGAGCTCCGTCAAACCAAACTTCATGGATCGGCCCATATTCGGTCAGCAATTCAAACAGTTGGTTTAAGAAATACTCATTATAATCATCCACTGTAAAAGTGAAGGTCTTTGGATTTTCAAAAGGACGACCCTCTACTTTTCGAGGAATCTCACGGCTAGTTTTTTCACTCAAATTGCCATATAGACCTTCCGGATGTTCGATCTGATATAAGTCTGCCGGAGACAGGTAAACGCCGAGCTTCAATCCATATTTTTGGCAGGATTTGCTCAGGTCTGCCAAGACATCCCCATTGCCTTCACGGAAACCTGAGGACATCAAGCCGTGCTCGGTGTATCGGGATTGCCATAATACAAAGCCATCATGATGCTTTACAGTCAAGATCACCTTGGTCATGCCTGCATCACGCATGGCCTTGCACCACTGGTCGGTATCAAGATCCTGAAGGGCAAACACCTCTGGAGATTCCATTCCAGAACCCCACTCCATTCGAGTGAAGGTATTAGGTCCAAAATGTACAAAAGCAATAAACTCATCCTGAAGCGCTGCATATTGATTTGCTGTAGGTACCACATGTGCAGCCTTGATCCGAATACTATCATGCGTATCATCCGCGTCGATGGAATAGGTGGATAAGGGCGGCAAACTATTTCCCTCTCCCTGGGCAAAAACCATCCCCGGAACTATCATCATAAGGGCACACATCATGGACCTATTGAAAGTCATCTTCATCTTCATACTTCAAACTATTATAATTGATATATTCTATAATATGCTATCCTCAGAGAAAGCCAAAATCGATTTATGGGATTAATCTCTTAGGATATCGCAATAAATTTCCTTGTGGAATTGCAGGCATTAATCCATGCTTTTCCCCACTTGGAAAAGTGGGCAATGAACCCTTTTTCTTGGGATGCAATGGACGGAACCAATGATTATAGCATTATTGGCTCAGGGCCTGCAAGATTATCTTTCTTTTATTTCTAAATTCCAGCACATTGGTATCATAATGCTCAAAGCCATAGACGGTGGTCCCTACGAGTTCTTTGGCTTCCTCAGGAAAGCGCTTTGCATAGCGCTGAAGGAGCTCATAATCTACGATTCCGTCCCGCATGGCTTCCAGGCGGATGGAAGGATAAATCTCACCCTTGCCGGGATAGCTGATCCAGCAGTCACCGCCAGGCAGGACATTGCCAGAGGAGACGATCATCCCTGAGGTATCCTCAAATGGATTCTCCGCTGTCACGATCCCCTCACCTGAGCCCCAGAAGTTGAAGCCCCAGTGCAGGTATCCCGGGATTTCATATTTGTGATTCACCCAATGCAAAAGCCGGGTTTTGATGAGAGGCTGCTCGATAAACCGATTGGCATATTCGCCCTTTGGAGATAAGCAGGTGTAAAACCAAGCCTCTTCTCCCTGCTCTTGTCGCTCTTTATAGAAGTTCATATCCTCATTCAAAAAATTCATTTGGGGAACCCAAATATCGATCACCCCAGCTAGCCTGGAGGTATGGCAGGCCTCAATAATAATAATTTCAGGTAGAATGCCTTTAATAAATTTGGCTATTTCAATATAGGAATCCGCATTCGAGTCGATAGGTTCATCGGCTATATGCTGTACATAGTGTTCTTTCCAGCCCATCTTGGTGATATTCTCCCATAATGCCGGCAGAAACTGACTATAGAAAGCCTTGGTTCCTTGCTGGTCAAGGCCTTGTAGTTCCAGCGTGAAGGAGTCCTCCGACTGCTCGGGTACCTTAAGCCCAAAATCCCCATCCCAGGCCCCATCGATTCTGGACCCAAAGTGCCCTCCTTCTATCCTTCCGATAACCCCTTCCTCCTGGAAGAGCTTCACCATACGGTTAAAATTACTAAAGTCAAAGGCCCATTTTCCATCCTGAAAAGAAAATTCCACATGGTCCAGAGGAGAAATCATAGCCACATTCTGCCGATAATCCGCCAAGGTTTTGGCCATCACCCGGGTCAAATCCCAATACTCCTGAGAATATTTCTCCACCTGATCCGACTCAGTAAGATAGTGTAAGCGATCAAGAAAAAACCAATTGGTCACCCATAGGGAGCTCTGCTCGATGATAGGCTTGAAAACCTCCACCGTGAAGGGCATCACTTTCTCGAAGGATTCGCCATTGGCCAGGCCAGATACTTTCACCTGCCCTTCATAATTGCCTGTGGCGGCTCCCTCCGGGATCGCTATCGTAATCCAAATAGGCTGCGTGGTCCCAAAAGGTACATCTCGCGATTCCTCAAAAATAATAGGATCAGGAAAATACCCTGAAGCAGAGCTCAATATATCCCTGGAGGGCTCGGGATTGGTCCTCCCTACCCTCACAAAATCCACAAAACCAGTCTTGATATCCGATAGCTCCGAGCCCTTATTGGTGGGGGCTGACACCTGAACTCGCAGTTCTTCTATGCCGCTATTTCCACGAATGACAAACTGAAAACTAGCATGCTCCCCGCGGGCTACATCTGCATGGGCGGGGCTAGGTCGGAAAAAGCTGCTCTCTGGAAACACCTTGATCAAGGGATCCACATATTCGAAGATAATCTCCGATGCTGGTCGTGAATAGCCTGTCAAGCTGAGAAATAATAGTACTATAAAACTAATTCTTTTCATGATATGGTTATTTTATAATCATCTGGGACAAAACCACCCGACTTAAGAAGAATATTGCTTCTTAAGCCGGAGGCTTTTGGCTTGCATGAAGGAGGGATTTATTGGCCCCTGTCTATAGGCTCAGGGTCCTGGAAATAAAATTATTTAATTTTCCGATCAGAGATTTTAGGCACGATAGGATAGACATAATTACTCATATCCACCTTCAGGTCCTTGGGGCTAGGACCTACAAATTCCGTAGCTTTCCCCTCTATGGTGATAGTACCTTTGCCCTTGATGTGGATCATGGCCCAGATGGGATCCTTATAAGGCACGGTAAATTTGATCCAGGGATATGCTTTATCCACCTCTTTAGAGTAGCGGATCGTCTTATAATCATCTCCTAGCCACTGATAGGAAGCACTATTGATCTGAACGTAATGTATGCCGTTGATCTGATTATAATAATCTTGATGATGATGTCCACTGAGCACCAATATCACCTTATCGAAATTGGCATTTTCATTGGCCTCCTCGAGAATGTACCGGATGGCCGTTCCATTTTCCAGTCCGCCGAGATCATTGTCCATCCCCTGATGACAAGAGATAATGGTAGGTAGGGCTGTATTGCTGAGGTCCTCACGAAGCCATTTTTGCTGCTCGGCACCTATATAACGGGCATATCCACCAGGTCTATCTGGGCTGTCATTATGCTCATTGCCATCCAAAACCACAAAGTGATAGCCGTTTTGATCAAAGGAATAATATTTACCTTTGGCCTTCCAGAATTCTACCGCCTGCTCGCGGGAATAGCCACCGTCAGTATCATGATTTCCTAGGACGTGAAAGGCCTGCCCTTCATACTTTTCCCACACTTCCATCAGTTCTTTATTCTCCTCCTTGGGCACACAAAAATCCCCCAATTGAATAATAAAATCGGGCTTTTCCTGATTCATACTATCTATAAAAGCCTCCAGGCGCTCCAGACCATCGTGCATGATATCATGATGCAAATCAGTGATCACGCCAAACTTGAGCCCAGTTGCTTTATTAGCAGCGCTAAGCTTTGGCATAAAAAGTAATGAGGTAGCTCCTAGCGCCCCTACTTTGAGAAATTCCTTACGATTCATGATTATTTTGAGTTATTTTTTACGTAAAGTAATAATACGAAATTAAAATATTTATAAAACATATAATCCGAAAATTACATTTATTAATTAAGATTTATCATTTCACCCCCGGGCACTTCGCTTAGTCATAGGTAAATTCTGTGATCACGGCGGCATGATCAGAGGGGAACATCACTGGATGTTGGCTGATCACCTGGGAGTCCACCATTCCGAGACTGGCTCCTTTATAGAAGATATAGTCGATCCGTGGTCTGATATAGTCGCTACCATCTCCCCGGTACTGTGGCCAATAGGTAAAGCCCGGAGACTCCAGTGGATTAGGGTAAGCTTCCCTAAAGCTATCGGTAAAGCCTGCATTCTCCATTTCCATGGTTACTGGCCAGGGCACCACATAGCCATGATGTATATCTTTGGTAGCTTCGGTCCAGTCCAGATGTGATTCCACGTTGAAATCTCCGGACATGATAATGGGCACCTCCTGGCTATTAGCCAGAAAGGGTTGGATCTGGCTGAGGATATCCTTGACTTCCTGATGCCTTGTTTCACCTTCTTCTTTGATAAGGTCGTCCACAGCCATTTTCTCCTGGACGATACTTTTCTGGTAATCCGGCAGATAGTGGAGCCAGGTATCCATGATGGCAATGTCCTTTCCGTTTGGCAGGCTGATTATCGCCCCGCCAAAGTTAAATGGGCGGAAAGCCTTGATTGTTTTCTTTACAGGATATTTGGAAAGTATAGAAAGGTTGGAGCTGATCAGATAGAAGTGATAGCCCAGGGCATCGGCTATTTCCTCCACGGAGCCGTAGGTTTCGATCAGCGTCACGATGTCTGGTTGATGCACTTGGATGGTTTCGATCACCCGCTCCAGGCCTACCTGTTTGCCAAATCGATGTCCACCATGCCATATATTCCAGGAAAGTAGCCTTAGACTACCTGTCCATACTTCCTTTTGATGGATGGAGGGAAAGTAAGTTTGGTATTCTGCACTGAGCACTTTCTCTGATGCGGCACCTGGAAGAATGGAAATATTATCCAGGTACCCGTTGAAGGCTTCCCACTGACCGAGATAATCCCAGTTGCTGGCAGTGCCTCCAAAAGTGGTGGCCCATTCGGAACGCAAGGCGCCTAGGTCTCCTATATTATAGATCCCCATTTGTTTGCCATCAAAGAACAGGTAAAGGTCCTGCTCTTCTCTGCTAATCGAAAAGCCGATTTGGTGCCAGTCACCGTCATTGATTTGCTGTCGGGGAAGGCTGGGCTCATAGGCATATTCCTGCTTACCATCGCTGATATAGAGTGCCCATGCCCCTGCCTCGGTGGCCATCACCATCCAGCCAATTTCCTCCTTACCCACCTGCTTTTTATTTCCTGCCAGGACCGTTCCCTGCTTCGCATACTCCTTAGTCTTCACCCAAAAAGAAACCGTAAAATCTTGCTTTTCTCCATAAGGAAGAGGCAGGGAATCATGGAGTTTTATGGGCATACGCAGGGCTGCATCCTGGCTCAGATCCAGTGCTCTTCCCTCTATGCCTGCCGCGTACCGAGGAGTATATGCCTCGTAAACATCTCCCGGCGAGGGCTTACTTTTCTTTTGGGGGTAATAAGGAGAGTCCTTCTCGAAATCTATTCTAATGCCATTTTCCTGTGAGAATACCTGAGTGCTCAGCAGGAGATTTATCAGCATGCATAGACCCAGTAAGAGGGAGGAGCTAAGTTGGTTTTTGAGAGATATTGCCTTCATCGAATTTCTATTTTATTGAAGTAAAGAATAATAGGTATTGTCCAAGGTGCCGTCCTCGTATAAGTTTAGGATCGCATAGCCAGGAGGTGTTTCCTGATAATAATACGCAGCAGCAGAGCGCTCATCTCCTTCGCCCCACCAAAACCCGCTCATGGATCCATTACAGTAATACTGCACCTCATTATACCAAACCCGATCGAGCAGATGCTGGTGGCCACCAAGGCACACTTTCACCTTGTCTTTATGCTTATAGAAGAGTTGCTTGAGCTTCATATGATCTCCATGCTGGCCACCTTCCCAGGCTCCCGTCACCGTCAAGATCGGATAATGCGACATGAGCAATACGGGGGTATTTGCCGGCAGGCGCTCCAATTCATTTTCCAGCCATAGGAACTGCTCATCATCCAAGGTGACGCCTTTATGGTTTCCATCCAGGATGATAAAATGCCAGCCCTTTTTGGAGAAACTATAATAACGATTGGGCATTCCCAGCCTTTTGGCCACATAGGGGAGACCATACATTTCATCAGCTTCCTTTGCGGGCACATCCCACCAAGGATCATGATTTCCGATACAGCTATACATTTCGTAATCGCTTACGCTATTGCGGAAGGCATCCCAGGTGTCCCACTGAGCAAGCATCCGTTCGCGGGAGGTCCCGTCATAAGAGGCGTCCATGATGGCATCACCTCCATTTAGGAAAAAGTCGAGTTGGTGTTTGACCACTTGCTGAAGGCATTCGATCGACCGCTGCGGGACGTCATTGTCCGGGGTAATATGGACATCAGTGATGTGGGCGACGGTCAGGACTGCCTTGGCTTTGGTCTTGGCCATGGAAAGTGCCGGTGCAGCACTGATAGCGAGCGTGGCGCCCGAGTTTTTTAGAAATTTTCTTCTGTTCATACTCTAATTGTTTGTTACAATATCCTTAAAATCATAGTAAGCCTTCCGCTCCTCTCAATAATAAGCGCTGAACCCCCAGGAGGAAGTTTGCGCCTATTCCAATCAACTGACCACCGTCCAAGCGGCTGAGTCTTCTATCCTATAAAGTCCAAAAATACCTGAGGGCTATGCGTTATGGTGCACAGGAATCCAGATGCCCCACGGCATAATTGGAATCTATGGTCCAGCCTCTCCATTCACCGCTAGCGTATAGCAGGAAGGGGAATCCGGATGAATACAATTGAAATAGGGTTTGAGAATTTTCCTTTCATCGCTGGTGCTTCTGAAAAGGATGAGGTTGACAAAACTATGAGAAAGATCTATTGGATCAGGTCATAGAGTCGAAATTAACCGAAAATTAATATTCCAAATCTCGACAATTAGAAAGAATTTTCATAAGATATCAAAAGAAAATATAGCTGTAGGCTATTATTTAGGGCTAAAATGGTACAGAGGTGCTATGAAAACAGGGATGGATAAGAGGCATTCGGCGCTCTGGGTTAGCCGGAATGGGGTCAATTCTCATCCTATTTTTATAAAGATTTGTTCATTTTTAAATAACACCTTTTAAGCTTTTTCATTCTTAACTTTGTTTAATAATACTAAACAACTAAAAGCACATCACCTTTCTTATTCAACAAACACCAACCCATGAAATCATTGTACACCAAACTTACAGGGCTGATAATCTTCTTATTAGCAGTCCAACAGCAGACTTTTGCCCAGCACCAGGTGAAGGGACAAGTCATCGATTCCGAGGAACAGCTACCCATGCCCGGGGTGAGTGTGATGATAAAAAGTCAGACCACAGGAACCATCACCACTATAGATGGGAATTATGCCATATCGGCTGCCGCAGAAGACACCTTAGTTTTTTCATTCGTGGGGTATGAGACCCTAGAATTCCCCCTAAACGGCCGATCGATGGTCAATGTCACCCTTCTTTCTTCCTCCTTAGGACTGGATGAAGTGGTGGTAACGGCCTTGGGGATCGAAAAAGACCGGTCCAGCGTCGGCTATGCCGTGCAGGAAGTGAGGGGAGAGTCCCTTCAGAAGGCTGTCACTCCCAATGTGGTGGAATCGCTATCCGGCAAAGTGGCGGGGCTGATCGTCACCAGTAACGGTTCGGACTTCTTCTCCGACCCTCAGCTATACCTCCGAGGCAGCAAGCCCCTGGTGGTCGTGGATGGGGTACCTCAGCCAAATAACGATTTCTGGAATATCAGTGCAGATGATATAGACAATATCACGGTGCTAAAAGCCGCCTCTGCCTCCGCTCTCTATGGGTCACTAGGCGCCAATGGCGCAATACAGATTACTCTCAAGTCAGGAAAAAATATGGCCAAGGGAAGTTTGATTTCCTTCAACTCCTCCACCACCTTCCAAACGGGATTTTTGCGAATCCCCCATGCCCAAACCGAATATGGCCCTGGAAATACCGGCAGGTATGAGTTCGGAACCGGTGCTGCTGGTGGCGGTGGGGTCAACGATTATGATTACTCGATCTGGGGACCCAAATTTGATGGTCGATTAATCAAGCAATATGACTCCCCTATCGATCCCGAAACAGGAGAGCGCATTCCCACCCCATGGATCTCCAGAGGAGAGGATAATCTCAAGAACTTCATGGAAACAGGCATTGTCTCATCCAATAACCTCTCGATCCAAACCAATACCGATCAGGGAAGTTTTGTGATTAGCAATACCTATAAATACTCTAAGGCTTCCACTCCCGGCCAAAAGCTGGACATCAACACCACCCGATTGAGAGGAAACCTCATCTTATCCGACAAGTTTAACCTTGACGGCTCCCTGCAATACACCTATCAATATTCCAATAATAGAATACGTGGCAGCTATGGACCTAGCTCTCCTATTTACCTAATGTCGATTTGGGGCGGAGCCCACTATGATATCAGAGATATGGAGGACTACTGGCTTCCCGGAAAAGAAGGCATCAAGCAAAACTTCGTGGAAAACTGGCGATATAACAACCCCTATGCGCTTAGTTATGCCTGGAAGAAGCCCTGGACCAAGCATGATGTGCTCACCTATCTTAAGCTAAACTATAAGATCAGTGATAAGGTGAGTGCTTATATTCGCTCCACCCTAAACACCTTCTCCCTTACGGACAATGAGGAGATCTCGATGGATATTTACAACTATGATATTCCTGATAGAGGGGGGAGATTCAGGTATAATGCCACGCGTTATTTTGAAAACAACACTGATTTCTTAGTGACGTATAAGGATTATTTCGCCAATAAAATTGGCTTAAACGCTACTTTTGGAGGTAACCAGCGGTATTTCCGCCAGGAAGGTGAAAGTGCATTCACCACGCAGCTGATCGTCCCTGAGGTATTTAAGCTCAGCAATTCCGTGGACCAGGTCACTCCAAGCTCTTATAAGCAGTACAAAGGCGTATATAGTGCTTATGCCTCCGTGGATTTGGCCTATGAAGAGATGTTTTTTGTGGGCTTCACTGGGAGAGTCGATAAATCCTCCACCCTACCGGAGACTAATGACACTTTCTTCTACCCATCAGTGACCTTCAGTACGGTGCTGAACGAGGTGTTTAACCTTCCCAAATCCATCGATTACCTAAAACTGCGCTCTGCCTATGCTCGCGTGGGAGGGGATATGGATATCTATTCGGCAGCCAACTCCTACTCCACTGGTGGACGATGGAGAAATGAACCTACGGCCAGCTATCCCGGGACGATCGAAAACCCCAATCTGTCCCCATCCTTCACCAACTCGCTGGAATACGGGTTTGAGACGAAGCTCTTCAATAACCGAATCGGCGTAGATTTCTCAGTTTTCAAGAATAAATATGGTCCACAGATATTCACTCAGCCCTTTAGCACCGCCTCTGGCTGGGATGGAATACGTGAAAATGGAAGGACTACCGAGCGAAAGGGAATAGATTTCTCCGTCAACTTCATGCCTATCAAAAAGCAGAATTTCGACTGGACGGCCATCGTAAATTACGGTAAATACACAGATTATTTGACCTCGCTTCCTCCTCTGCCAGATGGCACGCCACAGACGAATGAAGGGCGTACGGAGGTAGGAGAAGAGCTCTACGAATATTGGTACACCTCATGGGAGCGCAACCCCGACGGTCAATTGGTGATCCTGCCAAGCGGCCTGCCAAAGACCACTGATTTTGCGATCAACCAAGGAAGTACGCAACCCAACTTCACCTTGAGCTTACAGAATACCTTCAGGTATAAGGACATCAGTCTGAGCTTCTTATTAGACGGAAGATTTGGCGGGGTGACTTATGACCGTTACGAGCGGGATTTATGGAGATCCGGCTCCCATCCTGAGGCCATCCATGACGAGCGGGCGATTTCCAATGACGCTTATATCAGTGGAGAAGATGCCAAGACCATGCTGATCTCCGGCGTGAAAGTTACCGGTGGAGAAGTCACTTATGATCCAGAAGGCAACGTCATCTCAGACACCAGAGAATATGCTCCAAATGACTATATGGTAGATTACCAGTCCTGGGCAATCAACTATATGGCCGCCTGGCAATCGGTGCTTATCGATAAGACCTTCGTGAAGCTGCGTGAGGTGGTGGTATCTTATAACCTACCTTCAGCGGTGGTGGAAGGCACTTTCTTTAATCACGCCTCCATCTCCTTTGTGGGCAGAAACCTACTTTACTGGACCAAGGATAAGACCTATGGCGACCTGGATTCCTATACCGTCAGCACGGGGGATACCAACCTTCAGATGCCCGCCCAGCGAACTTATGGCTTCAATATCAACCTACAGTTTTAATCTCAAAAGCAATACTGATGAAATCATTTAAGAGCATATACTTACTATTAACCCTAATCCTTACCAGCAGCTGCCTGGACTTTGAGGAATTAAGGGAGAACCCCAATAATCCACTTTCTGTGCCACCGAGTTTGTTGTTTACAGACTTGACGCCAGGCCCAGAGTCTTCCTTCGCCGGAGACGGTTATTCCTTTGCGCAGTACCATATGTGGATCGCCACGGATAATGCCTCGGCACCCAGCTATCAGTTTGGTCGGGCAAGTTTCAGCTATGACAATATCCGGAATATTGATAAAATGGACGAGGAATCTGCCCGGGTCAATGCCCCGGTATATAGCATAATAGGCAACTTCTTTAGGGCCTATTATTATGTGGAGATGACACGCAGAATGGGTGATATCCCGCTGTCCGAATCTATGAAAGGTGCCGACAACCCGACTCCGGCCTATGACAGCCAAAAGTCAGTTTATATCCAGTCGCTAAATTGGCTGGATGAGGCTAATCTTGCCTTGGGTGCATATATCAACTCTAATCCAGGTGAAACCTTGGAAGGAGATGTGTATTTTGACGGCAACCTGAAGAGCTGGCAGAAGATCATCAACGCCTATACTATCAGGGTATTGATCAGCCTTAGCAAAAAGGAAAACGATGCGGATCTGGATATCCAGGGTAGGATGAGCAGAATCTATAGCCAGCCTGCTCTGTACCCTCTACTCAGCAGCCTAGCCGATAATGCCCAGCTGAGCTACCGAAATGAAGAGGGTTTCAAGCAAACCTATAATCCTGACCAAGCGGTATATCGAGCCTCGGTGACCTATGTGGATACCTATATCGATATGCTCAAAAAATACCAAGATCCACGTCTGATGGCGGTGGCAGACCCCACCCAGAATGCCTTGGATGCCAATCCTGGTAATGAAGCAGCAGTTCGCGCAGACTTCAACAGCTATGCCGGGGCAGATTTCTCCGCCAATGGCACAGTAAACTCCTCCAACAAACTGGATGGTGAATATTCCTTCCCTAATGAGGAGAGATATTGGAACTTTGTTGGGCAGCCGGCCATATGGATAGGCTATGCCGAGCAAGAGCTAAACCTGGCGGAAGCGGCCCATCGCGGTTGGATAAGTGCAGACCCTGCCTTCCATTATTCTAGGGGGATCAGCGCATCCATGAACTTCTATGGCCTCAGCGACGAAGCGGCCAGCGCATACATCAGCACTCAAGCCCCTTACCTCAGCGGAGAGGCGGGATTGGATAGAATCCATGAGCAGATGTACCTGTCCTTTGCCGAAAACTCGAGCTGGGAGTCCTTCTTCATGACCCGAAGAACTGGAATCCCTTCCTATAAATTCAGCAGTGAAAATAATGTGGACCAGATCCCGGTACGATGGATGTATCCTTCCTCTGAAAATGACCGCAATCAAGAGAACTATCGCAATGCACTCATCAGCCAGTTTGGCTCTGAGGTGGATGATAGGGATGAGATCATGTGGCTATTAAAGTAAATCTATAGGAAAAAACAAAGCATAGAAAACAGAAATAAACTTATGGTTATATTTCGGTTTTCTATGTTTTACCAGTATTAAATTAACGCTTTATTACTATATTGATCCCCAAAAGTTTTGAAGTAATAGTTTTATGCTTAAGTCTTGAATATGAATCTATTGGTCAAAACGCTACATCGCGATATTCTTTAAACCTCTTTTTTGCATTATGGAAGATTACGTTTTGGTTCAAATAAGTAATAAAATCAAAAACATCCGAAAATCTAAAAATCTAACAGTTCAGGAGCTGGCGGACCGAGCAAAAGTCAGCAAAGGATTGATCTCACAAATCGAAAATGGGCGGACCATCCCTTCACTGATTGTATTGATCCAGATCATCGGCTCTCTGGAAGTGGATTTAATGGAATTCTTCTCGGGCCTATCCTTGAATGATAAGGGCCTCAATATCCTTGTCAAGCGTAAAGAGGAATATGAAACCTTTGAGAAAGAGCCTGCTGAAGGCTATTTATACCATAGGATATTTACTAAGGGATTTGTCAATACCACCATAGATATAGTGCTATTGGAGATAGCCCCGGGAAGTAAGAGGGAATATGTCACCACCGATGCGTATGAGTATAAGTTTATGGTTTCGGGGGAGGTAAAGTATGATTTTAAAACCCATTCAGTGGTATTGAAAGAAGGCGATTCCTTATTATTTGATGGTAATATAGCGCACAATCCAATTAATGAAACGAAGAAGACGGCCAAAATGCTGGTCATCTATTTCTTCAAAGACCAAAAATAACCCAACGATCTCATTATCAAATTAATAACCTCATTAAAATGAAAGTATTACACACTTTATTTGTATTAGCAATCACGTTAAGTACCGTCTTTGGGCAGGAGTCTAAGGTCAGGCACGTCATTCTAATTGGCTGTGATGGCTTAGGGGCCTATGCCATTCCTGACAGCGATATGCCTAACCTCAAGAAGATGATGAAAGAAGGCAGCTACACTATGGAGGCGCGGTCGGTACTTCCCTCGTCAAGTGCCGTAAACTGGGCTTCGATGATTATGGGTGCGGGACCTACGGCCCATGGCTATACCGAATGGGGAAGTAAAACTCCCGAAATCCCTTCGGCAACGATAGACAAGTATGGATTGTTTCCTTCCATTTTTGGTCAGCTTCGTCAGCAGCAGCCGGAAGCCAGCTCCGTGGCAATATACAGCTGGAGCGGAATCGGCCCTTTGCTAGAAAAAGAAGCAATCGACCAGGTGATCGATGGGGAGGGAAAAGACGATTGGTGTGCTGAGAAAGCAGCCAGCATATTCAAAGCTGATCAGCCAAACCTGATGTTCGTCCACTTTGACCAACCTGATGGAGTGGGACATAATATTGGTCATGACACACCGGAATATTATGAAGAGCTGAAAAATGTGGACCGCAGAATAGGCCTGATCTATGATGCGGTACAGGCTTCCGGCCTTGCAGAGGAGACCGTCATCATCGTGTCATCTGACCATGGAGGAATCGAGAAAGGTCATGGTGGCAAAACCACCCAGGAAGTCTATATCCCATGGATCATCCAAGGTGCCGGCATCAAAGAAGGTCATAAGATCACGGACATGGTAATGACCTATGATACAGCCGTGACCATCGCTGAGCTGCTAGGTGTGGAATCTCATCCCTCCTGGAGAGGAAGAGCGGTAGAAAGTTCTTTTGCGAAATAAGCTACTATTTATTGGACGGTAGGACCGTCTCTATTGCCGCAAGGCACTAAAATAATAAAGGCAGGTAAAAATCAATTTACCTGCCTTTTTTTTATCCCTATAAAGGTATGTTGTTTAGCTATTATATGCAGTAGATACCGTATCGGCACCTTCCCCAGTCCAGTTGGTATGGAAGAATTCTCCTCTAGGCTTATCGACTCTTTCATAAGTATGAGCACCGAAATAATCGCGCTGTGCCTGAAGCAGGTTTGCAGGAAGTCTTTTGGTTCTGAATCCATCAAAATAAGCAAGAGCAGCACTCAAAGTAGGCACCGGAATGCCGTTTGTGATAGCGGTAGCGCATACTTTTCTCCATCCTGGCTGAGCAGCTTGTACCTTATCCTTGAAGAAATCATCCAATAGTAAGTGCGAAAGCGCAGGATTATTATCAAAAGCTTTCTTGATATCACTCAAGAAGGCCGAGCGAATGATACATCCTCCACGCCACACCAAAGCAATATCACCGTATTTCAGGTCCCAATTATTAGCTTTAGAGGCTTCCATCAGCAAGTTATACCCTTGGGCATAAGAGATGAGCTTAGCTCCATAAACGGCCATTTTAAGGTTTTCGAGCATTTCGGTTTTATCTCCTTCAAAGGAGATCTCCGGTGCTGGAAACACCTGAGAAGCCTGATCTCTGAGGTCCAACTGAGCACTTAGGAAACGGGAAAACACTGATTCCGCAATCAGGGTCAAAGGTACGCCAAGGTGCATGGCTTCGATACCGGTCCACTTACCCGTTCCTTTTTGGCCAGCGGTATCGAGGATTTTCTCCACCATTGGCTCCCCATCTTCGTCCTTATAAGCGAGGATATCCGCAGTGATCTCAATCAGGTAAGAATCCAGTTCTCCGGTATTCCATTTTTTGAAGGTCTCATGCATTTCATCATAGTTCATTTTCAGAACGTCCTTCATAAACTGATAGGCTTCACTGATGATCTGCATATCGCCATATTCGATTCCATTATGGATCATTTTCACATAGTGACCTGCGCCATCGGCACCTACCCAGTCACAGCAAGGCACACCGCCATCAACCTTAGCAGAAATTGACTGGAAGATTTCCTTTACATGTGGCCAGGCTTCTTTGCTTCCACCTGGCATCATAGATGGACCACGAAGAGCCCCTATCTCACCACCAGAAACACCCGTTCCGATGAATCTGAATCCCTTTCCTTCCACATATTCGGTACGGCGGATGGTATCAGTAAAATTGGAGTTGCCCCCATCAATGATAATGTCTCCTTCTTCCAGATGAGGAATAATCTGCTCAATGAAGCTATCCACTGGATCCCCAGCCTTCACTAGCATCATCACCTTACGAGGTTTCTCTAAGGCGTCCACCAATTCCTTGATGGAGTGGGCTCCGATAAAGTTTTTACCAGCACCTCTGCCTTCGATAAATTTGTCCACCTTGGAAGTGGTACGGTTATATACGGCCACCGTAAAGCCTTTGCTTTCCATATTTAGCACGAGGTTTTCACCCATTACCGCCAGGCCTATCAAGCCTATATCAGCAAGCTTTGTCATAATTCTATGGTTTGTTATTTGGTATTAATTGCTTGTATATGCTTCACTATCTGCGCTCAGACAAAAACCTTGGGTAAGCCCTTATCCTCTACGCTATGGTTAATTTTGCAAAAATTAATTTTGACAGGCAATTTAATCAATATTCCATGGATGGAAGTAACTATTTGGGAGGAAAATAAAAATTATCAACTTATTTCCGTCCAGCCAACAGCCTAAACCTGGCTATTTCCATGCCCCCGCCGACCGACCTCCCCTGCTCCTCCATCAGCAGACCCCTCCGGATCTCCTCCCCCTGCTATTCGCCAGCTTTATGACTTTGCTCCATTTTCTTCCCTCCTTTTGCGGATCAATTAATACCAGCTGAGCGGAGGAATCTTCTTCTTTATAATCTGGTGTAAAACTATGGTTTTAATGTAATTTTTCATCAATAAATCATTCAACTACACTTGAAGTATGAAATTCAGCAATTTTTTCTCAAAATTCTCCATTTAGGCATGAATTTAGCATAAAGTGCTTACCGTGTCTTTATAACTATTTATGGTATTATTCACCTATTAGGACTTTTCCTATGTGGGGAAAAATCAGGTATAGTTAAGGACATTTTTTTTGGAACTAATACATAACCACTAAAACCACTACCAATGGCTAATAACAAACCATCTGAGGCAGGTGAAAATGCCAAACAGAAAGATCTCAACAAGAACACAGTAAGCGGGGATGATCAGGCGATGACCACCAACCAAGGTCTGAAGATAAATGATGATCAAAATTCCCTAAAAGCGGGACAGCGTGGACCATCTATAATGGAGGATTTCCATTTCAGAGAGAAGATGACGCATTTTGATCATGAGAGAATTCCTGAGCGCGTGGTGCATGCTCGTGGAGCCGGGGCGCACGGGTATTTTGAGTCTTACGAAAACCTTGAGGAATACACCATGGCCAATTTTCTTCAGAAACCAGGTACCAGAACACCAGTATTCGCTAGGTTTAGCACTGTGGCGGGCTCTAAGGGAAGTACAGATCTGGCGCGTGATGTGCGTGGATTTGCAGTGAAATTCTATACTGAGGAAGGCAATTATGATTTGGTAGGCAATAATATTCCCGTATTCTTTATTCAGGATGCGGTAAAATTCCCTGACCTCATCCATTCCGTAAAGCCTGAGCCGCATAATGAGATTCCACAGGCCGCTTCTGCCCATGATACTTTTTGGGATTTCGTTTCCCTGATGCCAGAGAGCATGCATATGATCATGTGGGTGATGAGTGATCGAGCCATCCCGAGGAGTTTTTCCATGATGGAAGGCTTTGGAATACATACCTTCCGCTTTGTAAATAAGGAAGGCAAGTCACACTTCGTAAAATTCCATTGGAAGCCTAAGAACGGGGTGCACAGTGTAACCTGGGATGAGGCGCAGAAAATCAGCGGATATGACCCGGATTTCTTAAGAAGGGATCTGTGGAAATCCATTGAAGATGGCAATTACCCGGAATTTGAGCTTGGCGTGCAGATTATCCCTGAGGAAGATGAACACAAATTTGACTTTGATATCCTCGACGCCACGAAGTTGATCCCTGAGGAGCTTGTTCCTGTCAAGATCATCGGTAAGATGGTATTGGATAGAAACCCTGCAAACTTCTTTGCGGAGACGGAGCAGGTGGCCTTCCACCCTGGGCATCTGGTACCGGGAATAGACTTCAGCAATGACCCGCTGCTCCAAGGCAGATTATTTTCTTATACCGACACGCAGTTGATTCGCCTCGGCGGACCCAACTTCCATGAGATTCCGATAAATCGTCCGGTATGCCCGGTACATAATAATCAGCGAGATGGCTATGGCCGGCAGACCATCAATGAGGGTCAAAGCAGCTATCACCCCAATCAAACCGGAGGTGGCTGCCCATTCCAATCAGCAATGAAGAATGGCGGTTTTACCCATTATCAAGAGCCGGTTTCCGGACATAAAATCAAGGAGAGAAGCAAGAGCTTCTTTGATCATTATAGCCAGGCAAAGATGTTTTTCGATAGCCAGACGGCCGTAGAAAAAGAGCATATTAAGCAGGCACTGACCTTTGAGCTAAGTAAGGTAAGCCGCGAGGACATCCACAAGCGGGTGGTCGCCATGCTATCTGAGGTGAATGAGGATTTGGCAGAGGAAATAGCCGAGAATCTAGGCTTGGACTTACCGGTGGAACTCGATATGGACCTAAATCAGAGCATTCCTGCAGATGGGGATCCAGAGGATTACCAATCAGGACCTGCCAAACCTTCAGTAAAAAAATCTGAGTCACTAAGTATGAGCTTCCGAAATGGCAATTCCGTCCAAGGAAGGGATTTTGCGGTATTGGCAGCGGCTGGAGTCAGCAGTAAATCCATAGAGGCTCTTAAGAAAATGGCTTCAGAAAAAGGTGCGAATGTGAAAATTGTGAGCACCAAGCTAGGTAAGATAAAATCTGCCGAGGGAGATGATATCAAGGTGGACACCACTTTCCTCACCTCCCCATCGGTGATCTTCGATGCCGTCTATCTCCCTGATGGCAAAGACAGCGCAGAGATGCTCACCAAAAATCCAGATGCCATCCTTTTCGTCAATGAGATGTTCAAGCATTGCAAAGCTATAGGAATGGATGGTCAGGGTAAGACCCTCTGGGAAGCCACAGAAGCACATAAAATCAGCACAGATAGCGGTGCGGAGCTAGAGAAAATTGGGGTTATAGCCAATGGAGATGTAGATGGCTTCCTGAAAACCGCTGCAAAACACAGAGTGTGGGACCGATCTTCTTCCTGTGATATCCCTGCCTAATTAGCAGGTGTCACACGGTTTCTCCTACCCCTTGGTCTTCTGTAATTCACTTACTGTATGGCCAAGGGGTTTTATTTTTTATCCCCCTGATCCTCCAATGTGGCCTCTCATATTCTGATTTATCATGGTGGTTTGAGAATAATGGCTGGCAATACTAACCATTCCAGACATAACCGAAAAATAGAAAGCCTCTCCTTGAGCACCGGGTTATTAGAAAAAGTTGGGCGAGGCTTTTAATAGGCAAATCACTGAATGCACAGAGGTTATATATTGATCCGAATCTCCTCCCATGGAGCCAATCCCTGAGTGATATCCTATTAATAAAACCTGGCTGGGCAAACCTTTCCATCACTGATCTATGGGAAAAATATATAACTATTCAATTAATATTTATTAAATTACACTATGTTTTTCTAACCAAACTGTATGATGAAGTATTTAATTTTAACACTCTTTTTCTTCTCTCTGGCGTTTTCCGGTCAATGCCAGAATGACAATTGGATCAAGCTCGCCGAAAAAACGGTGGCCTTCAAAAATGAAACCGATAAGGTAAATCTGCTGGGCAAAGAAAATACCGTGAACAAAATCAAGCTCAAATGTGTCCAGGGGACCCTCGAACTCAAGCAAATCAGCATAGTGATGAAGGGAGGAGAGCGAGCCGATTATGACGCCAAAGGTCTGGGCGTTTTGACGAAGGGAATGTCCTCTCTGGCCTATGCAGTTCCTGACAAAGGAGGGAAAATCGACTATATAGAATTGGAATATGATACCAAGGGCAAGGTCGTACTTACCAAAAAAGCAAAAGTAGAAATTTGGGGCAAGGAGGATCGATAAGGCCAAATCCAGCACCGCATCCACCCTCTGAATGTCGATATTCAGTAAGGAGTTGGCGAAAGTCAATTAAAAAAGGAGGAAGGCAATAGATGCCTTCCTCCTTTTGGTTGCAGTAAATCATTTGCAATCATTAGGTATTGACCACTTCCCCTCCATTCGGATGGAGGAATTGGCCGGACATATAGCTAGCATCCTTACTGGCCAGATACACATAGGCGGTGGCGACCTCCGATGGCTCCCCAGGTCTTCCCAGTGGAGTATCCACCCCAAATTCCGCTACTTTCTCTTCAGAGAAGGAAGCTGGAATAAGTGGAGTCCATATCGGTCCGGGTGCCACCCCATTGACCCTAATTCCACGATCTGCCAAGTTGCCTGCCAAAGAACGGGTAAAGGCCACGATAGCCCCTTTGGTGGAAGAATAATCTATTAAAGTCGGCTTACCACGATAGGCGGTTATAGAAGCCGTATTCACAATCGCCGCCCCTTTATTCAGATGCGGCAAGGCCGCTTGAGTAAGGAAGAAATAGGAATATATATTCGTCTCAAAAGTGTGTCGCAACTGCTCCTCGCTGATATCCTCCAGCCTCTCCTGCACGTACTGTTGAGCAGCATTATTCACGAGAACGTCCAGCTGACCAAAGGCAGAGATCGTTTTCTCGACCGCATCAAAACACTCCTGCTTCCTGCTGAGATCTGCCTTGATGGCGATAGCTTCTTGCCCATGTTTTTCTACCAAACGTACCGTTTCTTGCGCATCTTTATCTTCATTGAGATAAATGATCGCAATATTGGCGCCTTCCGCAGCAAAGTGAACAGCCACCGCTCGCCCTATGCCACTATCCCCGCCAGAGATAATGGCCACCTGGCCTTTTAGCTTTCCGCTTCCCTGATAATCTGATCGTATATATTCCGGCTTAGGATACATCTCATGCTCTTTCCCGGGTTGTTCCTCCTGATGCTGTCCTGGTTTTCCTTTTTTAGTTTCCATAGTTTTAGTGGTTTTAGTTTCAGCCAAGACACATCAACAATAAAGCCAAAACCCAGAGGTAAAGCATATTTTAATCTATAAAATTATGGTTAAAATTATATTAAAGACCCAGCAGACGATATATAAACTTCCACTTACTGTTTGATAATATATCCATGGGAGGCTTGGCCACCGTAGAGTAAGAAGGGCTTTTCAATCTTATCCTTAAAGAAATCATTCACTGCCTTCCTTACGCCAATATTAATTTTGTCCAAGTGATATGATTTAGGCACAAAGGGATTCATCTTTGGATCATAATAATCCATAAAAACGCACACTGCTCCAGGGGAAAGACGGGGATAAATATGCTTCATGCAAAAGAGGATTAGCTCCTCATGGACTTTGGGATCCCCTCCCCAGCCGCAGTCGATATGAGCAAAGGTGATCTGTTCGGGAAGTTGCTCAGGAATAGTATCCTCAAAGAGCCCTTTGTGAATATGGGGAATGGGAAGCTTAGCCTTAATGAAGTTAGCCTTCAGCACCTCCAGCACATCCCCAGATTCCTTAAACTGCACGTTGAAACTATCATAAAGATGAAGGGATTTACTGCTCGGCTGTATCGAGAGGGTCTTCTGAAATAATAAAGCAGACTGGCCAGTAAAGGTCCCTAGCTCCACCAGCTCACCTGGGATGTCATTATCCAATACAGAACGTAAAAGGTGGAAGAAATTAATGCGCTGCTCCAGGCTGTTCATATCTGCCGCCGTATCGAAGGAGCCAGTAAGCCGAAGTCCGATTTTTTTTAGGAGCTTATTAATAAAAACAAAGCGCTCATTAGAATGATTGGTCCGACAAAAAGGCGGATTGATCACAAAGTAATTATTCATAGTAGAGGTTATTTTGGGTAGGGTTTAATTTACAAAATATCACCCTTCCTACACCCTTTTCTATGTGTATTAATTCAGGAAAAATCAATAAAATAGGCTAGGCAATGATTTTTTCGATCACATTTCCGTGAACATCCGTTAATCGGAAGTCGCGACCTTGAAAATGATAAGTTAGTTTTTTGTGGTCTAATCCCAGCTGATTAAGGATAGTCGCTTGCAGATCGTGGACATGGACACGGTCCTTGGTGCCATAGTAGCCGATCTCGTCGGTTTCGCCATAGCTGATTCCCGGCTTGATACCTCCGCCAGCCATCCACATCGTGAAGGCCTCGAGGTGATGATCCCTACCTATAAAACTCATTTCTTTTCCACCACGATTTTCCCGCATAGGAGTTCGTCCAAACTCCCCACCCCAGACCACAAGGGTATCATCGAGAAGTCCCCTTTGTTTCAGATCTTTGATCAGGGCCGCCATTGGCTTATCCACCTCCTGGCAGCGGTCGTTGAATCCGAGGTGAAGGTCTTCCATCTTATTGGAGCCATGGGAGTCCCATCCCCAGTGATAGAGCTGAATATACCTCACACCTTTCTCCGCCAGCCTTCGTGCCAGCAGGCAATTGTTGGCAAAAGACGCTTTGCCGGGCTCGGTGCCATACATCTCATGGATATATTCGGGCTCATCCTTGATATCCATGGTCTCCGGCACAGACATCTGCATCTTATAAGCCATTTCATATTGGGAAATACGGGTCATAATTTCCGGATCACCAATATCAGAATATTGCTGTTGATTGATCTCATTGATAGTGCTGATGGTTTGCTCACGCAGGTCTCTGCTCACCCCTTTGGGGTCAGATAGGTATAATACGGGGTCTCCTTGTGAGCGACATTGCACGCCCTGATAGACGGTGGGAAGAAATCCACTTCCCCAGATACTTTTACCTGCACTGGGAGTAATCCCTCCCGACACCAAAACCACAAAACCAGGAAGGTTTTGGTTTTCCGATCCGAGGCCATAAGTCACCCAGGAACCCATGCTAGGCTTACCGAGGCGAGCACTTCCCGTCTGCATAAGGAGCTGTGCAGGGGCATGGTTAAACTCATCTGTGTGCATGGCTTTCAGGAAAGCTACATCATCCACACATTCCTTAAAATGTGGCAATCGATCCGAAACCCAGGCACCAGACTGACCATATTGCTGAAAGTCAAATTGCGGTCCCAACATCTGCGGAGTCCCCTGGATAAAAGCAAATCGCTTCCCCTCCAACAAAGATGGTGGGCAGTCCTTGCCATCCAGCTCCTGGAGCAGAGGCTTATAATCAAACAATTCCAGCTGTGAAGGTGCTCCAGCCATATGCAGGTAAATTACCCGTTTGGCTTTAGGGAAATAATGTGAAGGCAAGGCTTTCATGGGATTGGCTAAATCCCTGCCCAAGCCTGCGGAATTGGTCTCAGAACTACATCCTACCAGACCGCTGCCCATGAGTGAGCCTAAGGCTAATCCGCCCATTCCTGAAATACATTTTTTGAGAAAGTGCCTGCGCGTATTGAGTTCGGCATTTCGTATCTGAGCTTCTTCAAAAATATTCATATCAGTAATTGATTTTTAAGCGGAACAACTATTCTTTGGTCACAAAACTATCGGTATTGAGCAAGGCATTGGCCACCATGGTCATGGCATTCATATGCACATCCTCCACTATTTGGCCATCAGCCTCCATACGCTCGCCAGAGCTCTCAAAGTGGCCTTTGGCCTTTTGGTAGAGATTCTCCAGGGAAGCTAATATTTCTTCAGAAGGCTCCTGATAGAGGGTCAGCAGGTATCCAGCTTCCAGCTGATCCGCCAGGTCTGAGTCCTGCTCCACCATTCTCCTAGCCAGCGCCTGAGCGGCTTCGATATACACGGGATCATTCAGGGTCACCAATGCCTGTAAAGGCGTATTGGTCGAGATCCGCCGATTGATGCAAAACTCTCTGCTGGGGCTGTCAAAGGCCACCATGGAAGGATAAGGGCTGGTCCTCCTCCAATAGGTGTATAGCCCCCTTCGGTACCTGTTATCACCCTCACTGGTCACCCATCTTTCGGGGTTATTGATGACCTGCCAGATTCCATCCGGCTGCGGAGGCATCACCGAATGTCCAAGCAGCTGCGGGCTGAGCAGTCCACTTACCGCCAAAGCCTGATCTCGAACCTGCTCTGCGGTAAGCCGTACCCTCGGGCCACGGGCCAGCCAGTAATTGGCCGGATCCTTATCTCTGAGCGCTGGGCTCATCTTTGAACTTTGCTTATAGGTGGACGAACTCACGATTTGCCTGACAAATGACTTTATATGCCACTGATGATCTTCTCTAAAACTTACTGCCAGCCAGTCCAAAAGCTCCGGATGGGTAGGTGGAATGCCTTGGGAGCCAAAATCTTCCTGTGTTTCCACGATACCACGGCCAAATAGCTGGCCCCAAATCCTATTGACCGTCACGCGGGCAGTGAGGGGATTATCATCGCTTACCAGCCACCTGGCCATTCCCAATCTGTTCTGCGGTGCTCCATCAGGCATGGCAGGCATAGACCCCGGCACGCCAGGCTGAACTTCCTTGCCATGTGACATCCAGTTGCCTCGCTCAAAAACGAAGGTCGTCCGTTGTTCTTCCGCAGGAAGCTCCTTCATAATGGGCAAGGGCTCCCCTCGGAAGGAATGCAATTCTTTTTCCTTTGCCGCCACCAGGGAAGCTAAGGTCTTTTCTTGTCCCCCCGCCTTTACGCTGTCCAGCCAGTGAATAATGGCCTCGCGATTGTCCTCCTGCACCTCGGTAAACACGGGCATGGTAGGCGTATCCGTCCAGGTATCAGCGTCCTGGGTATTATTCATAAACGCATAGAATTCATAAAATTCATCATGCTTGATCGGATCATAGGGATGGCTATGGCACTGTACACAGGCCATGGTGATGCCCTGCCAAACCTCCCAGGTGGTATTGACTCGATCCAGAACTGCCGACACCCGAAATTCCTCATCGTCTGTACCACTCTCATCATTGGTCATGGTATTGCGATGAAATCCCGTGGCGATCAACTGGTCCTGACTGGGAGAAGGGAGTAAATCCCCCGCCAGCTGCTCGACCGTAAATTGGTCAAAAGGCATATCTGCATTAAAAGCCTTGATCACCCAATCCCTGTATTTCCACATGGGGCGATGGCGGTCTTTTTGGTAGCCCTTAGTATCTGCATAGCGAGCGAGATCCATCCACATAGCGGCCCATCTTTCGCCGTAATGCGGAGAATCCAATAGCTCGTCCACGATATCATTGTACGTTTCTTTCGTTGGTTTTGCGCGATAGCGCTGAATATGATCCGCCCTGGGAGGAAGTCCCACCAGATCCAGACTCAGCCGTCTGATCAATACCTCTGGTGCTGCCTCCGGAGAGGGCTCCAGTCCATGCTCCCCCATCCTGGCCAGGGCAAACTGGTCGATGGGATTAGTTATCCATTCCTCATGATCCGTCTCCGGCAGCTCAGGAGATTCTGGCGGCACAAAAGCCCAATGGTCTTCCCATTTAGCGCCTTGATCTATCCATTTCTTCAGGATTTCCACTTCCGCTTTGGACAGTGGCGGCCCTTCCGGCGGCATACGCTGCTCTGGGTCGCTGTGTAAGATCCGTTTGATCATCTCACTGTCACTGGCATGACCGGGAATGATCGCCGGCTTACCCGACTTATTTGGCTCCAGGGCCTCCTCTTCAAAAAGTAAACTGAATTTGCCCGATTGCTTCACGCCACCGTGGCAGGTAATGCATTTAGTGTTTATGATCGGCCTTACTTCTGCATTGAAATCCACCTTGTCACTTTCCCCACCCGCTTTTTCACAGGATATCATCAGCCCCATTGTCAGCATCAAAGCTGAGAAAGGAAGCCATAATTTCCTAGTCCATTTATTGATCGGTAGCATAATATAGGTATTGTGTTTTGGGTAATTTAAATTCGCTCAAGCTTTACTGGATAGGTCTTTTCGGAATTCCATTGAGGAATATAGATGTTTTCATCCTCATCAATGCAAACATCATGTGGATTCATAAAGGTCTGCCCATCGTATTTGATCGACTGTAGGACCCCGTCTTGATACTCAGGAGCAGATCCTCCTGGAGCCGAAACCATCTGATCCTTTCCGTCAAACACCACCACCAGACCATCATAATCCTTACGGCTCTCGGTTCTGAGAACTGAGAAATATAGGTTATCACCTTTGATCACAGGTCTGTTGATCCAGCAATTGGCGGCAGAGATGGTATTAAGATGCTCACCATCGAGGGAAAACCTCTTATACTCATGCGCCAATCGGGAAGTGATAATCAGTTCGGCAGCCTCCCCACGGCTGTCAAGGCAAATACCATGAGCCTGTTTCAGTTGGTTATCTCCCTCACCAGTGCCCCCAAAGTGACGGATATATTCCCCCTCCGGGGAATATTGAATCACGAAACTTTTGCCATATCCGTCCACCACATAGATGTCCCCATTTGGCCCAATTGCCGTTTCGGTAGGCCGGTATTGCTCCGGAGATTCGTATTGGCCCGTTTCCTTCGGGTAGTCCAAGGTCAAGAGTATTTGACCATCCAGGCTGGTCTTGAATACCTGATGGCGATCATGATCGGTGATATAGAGAAATTCCTCTCCATTTTCATCATGCAAACTCAGGCCATGAGCCCCAGGAAAATCATGTCCCCAGGACTTCTCTACCTTTCCAGATCGATCATAGAATAAGATATTATTCCTGGTTTCATTGGTCAATAATATTAAGCGGCCCTGAGCATCCTGCACCATCTCATGGCAGTCTTTTACTGGATAGATCGTGGGATCCTGAGTCCCCCAGCCTTTATGCACCTTATAGGTGAAGTCACCATGGCCAACTGTATCGCTATCTTTCGAATAACCAAAATTAATATTTGGAATAAGAAGGCCTGAGGCCAGAGCCAGGCTACTTTTTTGAATGAATTTTCTTCGAGAATGAGGTAATTCTACCTTGGGACTAAGCTTCATTAGTGGGTAATATCTTATTGGGAATATATCTTTTTTTACAATATAGAATCTCTACTTACTATACTTAAACAAAACTTCAGTAAGCCTAAACTCATCTTCATTTTATTAAAATACTGCGACTCCAAACCATTCAATTAACAATAAAAAATCCAGCTTTTCAATATTACCGCCCCCTATTAGCGGAATCGATTCCGTAAATTCTGACTCGGTTTCCAAGCACAATTAAAAGGTGATTTGTGATAGCCTTTGGCTAAAAGCAGCTAATTGGTACTATAGGCATATTAATGGCAATTGGCCTAACTTTGAGCACTGCTACTATTTTGCACAGGCTATATTATCTAGGACATATAAAATTGTAATGGCAAAAACAATTTTCATTAATCCCCAAAAAAACCCATCCAAAAACTATTATTATTCCTGAGAAATTTCGGGTAAAAAGGAACGCTTTATTCCTCTGAATAAAGGCCGTATTTTCAAGGGGTACTATTAACCCAAAAGCAACTATTAAATTAAGGATTTATAAATTTCAATCCTTACAGATCGGTGACAAAGAAAGTCACGGTGTTCTTCGACTTCGTATCTACCCTATCGCTACCTTATTATATTAGGTTTAGAAAAGAGCCCTAGTTATCAGAACGGAAATTATCATAGATAAACTGATCCTTAAATTTTTCAGCGTATTCCTTTGGCCCCAGGCCAAAAAACTTCTTAAACGACTTGGTGAAATAACTAGGATCCTTAAACCCCACCTGGTAGCCCACCTCAGAGATCTTACATTTATTGCTTTCTATGAGCATGGCCGCCTTTTTCATTCTGCGCTGAAGGATCCATTCTTTGGGCGTTTGGTTGGTCCAGGCCTTGAATTTCGTATAGAGGATGGTTCGACTGACTCCCAGATCCTCGCCGAACTGGTCCACGGTAAACTGCTCATTGGACAGATTACAGTCAATAATTCCAAAGGCTTTGACCTTCAATTTATCATCCTCGGAAAGCACCTCCTTCTCCATCGCTGGGGATTTCTCTGATATTTTCTCTTTCAGATGATGCTGATTTGCCAATATATTCTGGCATTTCATTAGTAATTCCTTGATGTCAAAAGGCTTGAATAGCAATTCGACCGCTCCGGATTCTAAACCTTGGATTTTGGTATAATCAAGCTTATTTCCTGTCAACAGAATCAAGGGAATATGCGAGGTTTTAGGATTGCCTTTAAGTTTTTCTCCTAATTTAATTCCTCCAAGCTTAGGCATGACCACATCACTGACCACTAGATCTGGCTGCTCTAGCGAGGCGATTTTATAGCCTTCCAAGCCATTTTGTGCCCAAATTACGGTATAGTAAGGCTTCAATACGTCGGTGATAAACCTGGCCATCTCCGGATTATCCTCCACCAAAAGCAGTGTATATTCCTTTTGGTCTTCCACCACGGGATTTTGATCCACCAAAGAACCAGCTAAAGTCGGCTTATCAATTGTCCTTAGCCTTTTTTGCTCCTTGGGCTGCTTGTCTTTGGTGGCAGGCAGATCCAGAAAATCCTCATGAAGGAGGGGGAGAAAAACGGTAAAGACACTGCCAGAATCCTTAGTGCTGGTGACGGAAACTTTGCCCTGGTGAAGCTCCATGATATCTCTCACGATGGCCAAACCGATCCCGGAAGCCGACTTATATCGACCATTGATTTTTCCATCAGGCACCTCATAGTATCTCTCAAAAATATGGTCGAGCTCAATCTCCTCCATGCCGATGCCGGAATCCTGAATGGCAAGGGCTATATATTCTCCTGAGGGTGTGATGCTTACAGAAACCCTACCCTTATTGGGGGTGTACTTAAAGGCATTCGAAATCAAATTATAAATCACCTTTTCGAGCTTGGCCATATCAAAAGGAATGACGATGGATTTGTCAGAACTCTGAAAAGTATAATCGATCTTATTGCATTTGGCTAAAGGAACAAAGGTCTCGTACAAGCCTCTGACGAAGGGCACTATGTCCTGCTGCGAGGCTTCCAGCTTCATCCTGCTATGCTCAAACTTGGTGAAATCCAATAATTCATCCACCAACTTATACAGCTGATCCGAATTTTTCTTGATATTCAACAGAGACATATACAATTTATGAGGGCCTTTATATTCTTCCAGGATCCTCTCCAGCGGTCCGGAAATAAGGGTGAGCGGGGTCCTGAACTCATGTGAAACATTGGTGAAGAATTGGATTTTATTCTTATGCTCAATCTGCTCATTCATGGCATCCCGGGTTTGTATTTCCAGCTTATGCCTGAATTGCAGTCGTGACAAATAAATATAGGCGGCTGCGGCGATCATCATGGCTACCAAAGAAATATAGATCAAAATCATCCACCACCTCTTCCACAGTGGGGTCTGCACCTCTATTGATAATTCAGTAATCTCCCCTGTAGCAAAGCCTTCACCGGATACACTCTTGATCTGAAAGGTATAATCGCCGCCATTTTGAATGGTATAGCTTACGAAGGGCAGGCTGCTGGTCTGCCAGCTTTCATCCAGTCCCTTCAAGCGGTACATAAATTTGTTTCTGGTGGCATCGATATAATTGGGAATCGCAAAATTCAAGGTAAAAGAACCTTGCTGATGGCTCAGTCTGATATGATCTACAAATTCTATGGACCGATCGAGAATCCCGGAACTGTCCCGCGGCAGAATGGCCCTGCCCTCCACCTGAAGGCCAGTGATTAGTACTTTGGGGTTTTCCCGATGTTTGGAGACCAGCTCATTGGGATAGAAGGTAGTCACGCCCGAGGCCCCACCAAAATAAATCTTACCTTCCCGGGACAGTAATTTGGAGGATTTATTAAACTCATTATCCATCCCTCCCTGCTTATCCCCATAGATTTGCAAGACCTTATTTTCAGGATTGTACCGAGCGATCCCCTCATTGGAGCTGAGCCAAAAGGTCTTATTTACATCCTGCTGAATGGCATATACGGTCGTGATGGACTCGAGTCCTTGGGACACCAGATGATTTCCTTCCACCTTAAACAAGCCGTGATCGATGGTGCCGACCCAGATCTCCCCCTGATAATCCTGATAGATATCCTGTATATCCACATCCATTTGCTCATTATCCCTTACATATATCGGTAGCACATGCGCCTGCTCACTTGAGGAAGGCGGCAGAGTCAGGATGCCTATCCCAGTGGAAGTCCCCACCAGTAGCTCCCCATTATCCTTCATATGCAGGATCCTTATGACATTGCTAAGGTTGGAGTTTTTTAGGGAGATCAGCTGTATTTCTCTCACCGTATTAGTCTGTGGATCGAGGAGGCTTACTCCTCTGGTCAGGGTTCCGAGCCAGATTTTGCCATTAGGTCCATTTTCCAGACTGATGATCCTATTGGCCAGGGGCGAGAAGGGGCGGGAAGGACTAAGAGCAACCTGCCGGATATCTCCTTCCTTGGAGATGCAGAATAATCCCTCATTGAAAGTTCCCACCCAAAGTCTATTTTGTGGGTCCACAAGCAGGGATTTAACAGACTTGATTTGGACGCTGTCATTTATGGTATGGATATAATGGTATTGCTCCTCCTCTTTATCAATATACGTCAGCCCCTTGCCATCTGTGCCGAAGTATATCCTCCCCGACTCTGTCTGCACCATGCTGCTGACCACCTTATAGCTGAGCTGGCTGCCACCAGAATCGTCTATTTTGGAGAAGTTGAGTTGCTGGCGATTGCGATAGTTGACTCCACCATAGTAGGTCCCCACCCAGATGGAGCCCGCATTATCGCTGAATAAGGACCTGATCTTATTATCACTAAGGCTATTTATATGGGAATTGTGCTTGATCACCGTCACCTCAAAAGACAGATCGATCACTGCTATCCCATCAAAAGTCCCCACCCATAGGCGGTTTTGATCGTCCAAGGTAAGCGCTCGTACATGGGTATTCACCTGCTCTCTGCGGAGCAAATAAGTCATATTGTGAACCTTACCCGTGCGCTTATCCAAATAATATAGACCATCCTCTAAACCGACCCAAATCCGGTCATAAGGATCTGCCATGAGCACATTAATGTCCACATTCCGGTCCTTCAGGCGGCCTTGAAAGGGATAACTGATAATATCAATATTACCGGATTCTTTTCCATTATAATGTCCTAGACCATCTCGGGAGCCTATCCAGAGGTCCCCGCCCGGAGAACTGTAGATCACATTTTTTTGGAAAGAATTTTCTTTCCTGAGGCCAATAGCATCCACGGTGACCTTACGTATGGTCTGTTCGACCTCATTATATACCAATATCCCCTTAGTGGTATTTAGCCATATTTCCCCTTCAATCCCTACTGTAAGTGAGTTAAAGAAGAAATCACTATCCATATCAAAGGCTACCGGAAGTGTTAAAACCTCAAACTGGTTGGTTTCGGGATTATAGGTACTCAGGTGCTTAGGACTCACAAAATACAATTTGCCCTTAGCGTCGAAAATTAAATCCCGAATTTCATTTAGATTGGTCTTTGGAAAGGAGTCGTTTTTGATATATGCTAGCTTATCTCCATCATACCTTACCAAGCCATTTCTAGTTCCAAACCACATCCGCCCCTTGCTATCCTGAGCGATATCAGTCACGGGATTTAAAGAAAAATAAATAGAGGTGGAGATATGCTTGAAGTTATTGAGTCCGTCATTGGCGGATGCTGGCGAAATAAAACATAAGTGAAAAACTAAAAAGCAGCAATATACCAGCCCAATTTTAAGGGCATATTTGAGAGTATATTTTGGGTGTTTATTCATTAACCTCTATTTTTCAGTCTTCATAATCCTTAGCGCTGAGCCTTGGCGTTTTATTCGCTTTTGCAAGGCTTGGAGTATAACCATGGACGAGCCCAGACATCCTCCACAATCCACCCTTCAATTCACGGTCAAAACCTTATGATTGAAATGAAAACCCTTTCTAGTAATGAAATTCTTATAGTAAAATAGTTTCAATTCTACAGAAAATAGGTCATTTATCAAATTTTTAACCTGGGGATTGGTAAATATCACTCTACACAGGAGGTGGAACTGGCTCATTCAAACCTAAAGGAATCCATCTCGACCAGATTTTCACCTGAGCCTTTGAATACAAAGCATAGCGATTCGTGCTCAGAAAGCCCCTCAAGGCCCAGAGAATAGTCCTGCCACCGGGAGGAATTGGGGTTTAAGGTCTTCCTTGCCAAAACTTTTCCTTCCGGACCTCCTCTCCGAATCTCGATGGAAGAGCTTTTATTTACTTTCAGTTTCAAATGCAGTTGTTGGTTCTTTTCTAAGCCTTCGATAGAGGGATAGATCAGATAATCTCCTTCTTCCACCGCTCCAATTGCAAAGTCAGCATTTGGCAGGGATTTCTTTATAATTCCCTCGGCGCGAAAGTAGTCTTCTGCTTGGAGCAGGCCTAGGTCTGCCCTATATCTGCCCACCCCCACACTGTCGATTCTAATCGGGGCCATCTCCCCATTTTCCAGGTAATGCACATAGCTGATAAAGGTGTCTCGAAACCAGCGATTCCCAGTTTGGCTCATATCACAGTACGCATAGTACCATTGGTTATGCCATTCGAAAAAAGAGCCGTGACGCCCTTGAAGAAAACCATTGGGCCAAGTGGGGGATTCATGCCCCTGGACAAAGCTCTCCTCGTTGATTACTTTCCCTGCATATTCATAAGGCCCATACAGCTGATCCGACATAGCATAAAAGCATCCCCACGAGAGGTAATATTTACCATTATACTGATGCATAAACGGCTTATCATCGGTGGGTTTTTCCTTATTTTTACCGTCAGGATTATAGGGGCCTCGCGGATTATTGATGGGTATCTTTCTTGGCTTTTCTGCCAGGCTCATCATATCCTCTCCCAGCTTGGCGATATAATAATCCCAAACCCCAAAGATGATATAATGCTCCCCCTCTTCCTCAAAAATACTAATGTCATATTCATGGGTGGGGGTCATCTCTTCAGTCAAGAGTGGCTTGCCCAATACATCCTTCCAAGGCCCTGTAGGGCTATCCCCTACGACCAGGCCAGTCTGGTCATTTCCCTGTGAAAAATACCAAAAGTACTTCCCGTCTTTTGTTCCTATATCTGTGGCCCAGCATTTCGAAAAACCAGCACCTATATAGGTTTCTGAGGGATCGAGAACCGACCGCTGCGTCCAGTTCACCAAATCCGGGGAGGACCATATCCACCAATCCTCCATTAGGAAGCCCTTATTATCCATGGATTTATCATGGGACGCATACAGATAGGCCGTATCATTAAATATCCTAATATGAGGGTCGTTTAGCCCCATATTGGGTACAATGGGATTCTGCGCCTGAGCGATGCTCACCGTGCTAAAAACTATTATGGCCAGTATTATTTCTTTCATAATTTTACGCTTAATTCAATTTAAAAACACTCTAGCCCATCCCAGGCAGACTGATAATAAAATTATTGGCTGAGTGAGAGGGGATATATGGAATATGTTACTCCCAAAATGAGTCCAGTCGTCTGCTCTATTTCAGGGTTAGGAGAAGGACTTATTCCTCTATCTTAAAAATCAATACATAGAGTGGCTGTGCATCGCCGGATTGGTCTTCCATAAGATAGTAGAACAGTTGGTCATCTTTCCTTACGGCAGTGCCAAATTTGAATTTTTTATCGCCTTGATAGTGATATTCTTCTTTCCAATCATTGCTACCTGCTGGGGTGCTTCTGATGACTGGTCGCCCCTCTTCCAGCCCCAGATTAATGACCTGTTCCCCAAAGCTAAATAAGCTCCCTCCATCGAAATCTATTATTTCATGCTCAAAGTCCTGCCCATTTGCCGCTTTATAATAATGCACATAGGTATCATCCACCCTATTGATGAAATGAGCTGCCTTGCTGTCAGTGACCGTCCAGGAAGGTGAGGTGCTTATGGTTTTGCCTAAACCCAGATCCAGCGGCTCACCGATTTTAATACTATTGGGATTCTGCAGAGGCATTGCTATCTCCTCCCCTTTTGCACTGTACCAGTGGAGCTTTCCATCCACCAGCTTGGAGTAGGCATAATACAATCCCGTATTATAGACATAGCGGTCGCTGGTCGTATAATCACTGTAACGGATAGAAAAACCAGCCTGAAGCTGTCCTGAGAGGAACTTAAACCCTCCATAGATACTATAATTATCCGAAGGACTGCCTTGATTACCCTCGTTAAAAATCACCCTTCTGCTCCATGCCTCCCCGTCATAATAGGCAAGGCAATGATTGCCATTTCCTGAACCTCCCACTCTCCAATTCAAAAAAAGTAGCCCATCGGGTCCTCGAAATAAATTCGGGTAGGTAAAGCGCTCATAATTTTCCTCCTCATTCAACTGATGCAACTTCTCTGAGAAAATGGCTATATCCCACTTTTCATCGGGAACGATTGCCCCGCCTTTTTGAGACACCTTATAGTTGAAATAATGCGTGGGAAAGTCCTTTTTGGAGTAGGCATGCATATCATATACGAGGTGCACCGTATGATCAATAGGGCTGATCCCCACCGCAATGGTATTATGAGAGTCTCCCTTCGTGGAATCCCCGCGGTACCCAATATGTACATCCGGAAAAGCAATGGTCTTCCATGAGCCACCAGAGATTTTTCTCCGGGAGAGCATCATCCTTCTTTGGTCCATTCCCCCCTGGTACCAGGTCAAATAAATATAATCTCCCACCACGTCCATACACGATCCATGTGGACTTATCCGCTGGCCAAATTGGTAATCAATGCCTTTTTCTCCATCGAAGAAAAGCCCCTCATCAGAAACTTTGGATTCGTCTATAAGGCGCGTTTGTGCTTCTGCTTTCCAGCCCAAAAGCAGGATGCTCAGGAAAAGGATTACTTTACTATTGTCAATAATCATCTACTTATTTTCATTCGTTAAACATGATTCCTCCCACCATCATAGGCTTCATCTACCACTCTAATCTTCGACAGGAGCTCCACCTTGAGGCGGACACCCTTAAATGATTTCGTTTTTAGGAAGAAATTCTGGGACTTAGGCTAGGATCGATTTGATATAATAAAATACAGTGGAAGCCTGAGCTTCCACTGTATTTCCCTGGTGATTACCAATTGGGATTTTGTCCCAAATTGGGATTTTCGGAAGTAGCACTGATCGGCAGAGGCCATAGGTAGTGCTTGCTTTCATCAAAAATAGAAGGATAAAAAGGAGTACCTTTCCGCACGTCGATATAAGGGATGCCATTGACCTCGGTCACCTGCACGAGGCCTCCTGGTACGGGATATCTTACCTGGGCGGCGGCATCCCAGCGGATACCCAGATCAGGAGCTTCCAGCTTCTTGCCCTGCTTCCATCTTCTCAAATCATGGTAACGGTGTCCCTCGATGAATAGCTCCACTCTACGCTCCCGTCTGATCTCCACCAGAAGAGGTGAGATCCCATCCTCTGCATAGCGCGGGTCGATGGGCGGGTTCATCCCTAAATGAGGCATGGCCACCCTGTCTCTGAGCAGGTTTATGCTAATATCCAGATCCCCTTGGGAGATCGTCCCTAGCTCTGCTTTAGCTTCCGCAAAATTCAATAATACCTCCCCCAGTCGAAGGCAAGCCGGAGAGGCGATATGCTGATTTCTGGGGCGCTGCTCATCCTCGGCATTCCAGTACTTCACCACATGAAATCCAGTGTTGGATTTATTTCTACCACCATTTTGACCAGTGATGCGGGGGTAGGTATTTATGGTGTCATTGGCATAATTTAGTCGTTTTGCGTCGGCAGGATTCAGCACACACTGTCCCAGACGCGGGTCTCTATTCACAAAGGTGGTCTCTATCGTCTCATCTCCTTGGTACAGTGGTGATAGGGAGATGGGCAGGCCATCCTCGCATAATACATCATCTACAAAACTCTTAGTGGCGCCGCCGTTATAATTAAAGAATAACCTGGAAGCAAAATGACCATTAAAGGGAGCCTCATACTTCCTCCAATAGATCGCCTCGGGATTTCCTTCCTGTGTGGTGGATGACAGCGAATACCTGTAATCATTTAAGGGGTCGCCAGTAGAATAAAGAGAAAATCCACCCTTCTCCATTAGTTCCTGGGAGGCTTTTACGGATTCGGACAACCAGAACTCGGCGTCTGAGCCTCCATGGTATTTTCTCCAAGTCCCTTCAAAGAGGCATATTCGGGATTTTACAGCCAGCGCTCCCCACTTATCCAGCCTTCCAGGATTCTCACCCGTCCCCCAATCTTCAGGAAGGGTCGCTATGGCATAATCAAGGTCTTCCAGCACCTTATCCATCACAAACTCCCGGTCGTCTCGTTCGCCATAAAGCTCCTCAGAGTCAATATTAAGCACCTTATCGATCCACTGCACATCCCCAAACCTGGACACCTTATCGGCATAAAACCATCCTCTAAACAAGCGGGCCTCGCCCTTATATCGATTTTTGATCTCTTCCTGGATTTCTGCTCGATCATAATTTTCCAAACCGAAATTCACCGATCGCACCAGATCCCAGCCCTTATATCCTTGGAGTCGTGGATTGTTCTCTACCACATGATAGCCCGTTCTCACCTTCACGAAATCTATTGTTCTTTCCACCGTCGGGGCGAGATTATCACTAAATTCATCATCCCACCATATTCCACCGCTATAGCGTACCCCGGAAATACTCAAGCCACGCAAGATCGGGTAATTCTCATCCGTCATCACCTTATCATAAAAGCCATTATTATAGTTTTTCAGATCATTCTCAGATTTCCAGTAGGTCTCACTGCTGATTTCATCCAAAGGATATCTTTCCAAAAACTCATCCTGACAGCCCCATTGCATGACGCAGGTCAAAAGGATAATTAAGTATATTTTGATATTAAATTTCATGACTAGTTGGATTAAAGATTAATATTTAGCCCTACGGTATAACTTCTGAAGAGTGGATAATCAATGGAATTATCGAAGATATATTCCGGGTCGAGCGGTTTTCTGATAGTGGAATATTCCCAGATATTTTGAGCACCCACATAGATACTCGCTCCCTTTAGCCCTACTCTACTCAGCAGGGTCATCGGTAAGGAATAGCTGATATTTATGTTTTTCAGCCTGACATAGCTGGCATTCTGAAGGAAACGCGTCTGAGGAGTGAAGTTCTTATTGCTAAACTGCATCTCCGGAAAATAGGCATCCCTATTCCCCTCCGTCCATGAATCCTCTATCCATGACTTATCACCGTTATAGGACCTCCACGGGAAAAACCAGGTCCAATTGCCTGTGGAAGGATAATAATCCCGCTTGCCCACACCCTGAAAGAACAGGGAAAGAGAGAAATTCTTATAGTTAAGCCCCGTATTCAAACCAAAAGAATAGCGAGGGGTATTATTTCCGATGATGCTTCTATCTCCAGAATCTTCCAAGGTGTTATTTCCTTGGGAGATAATGCCATCCCCATTCACATCCCTAAATTCGATATCCCCCACTTGCCAGTTGTCCCCAAGACGGGTTTGGTCGGGAAGATTGGTAAGCTGCTCCTCGTCCTGAATGATGCCTACGGTCTCATAGCCCCAGATCTCACCAATCTGCTGCCCTATATAGTATTCATTAAGAGCACCGGTGGGGTTTTCATATTTGGTGATTTCACTCGTCCAGTCAGACAAATTAAAATCTATATTATAGCTAAATCCACTCGGAAGATGGTCTCTCCACTGTACCCTTACTTCCCAGCCGGTCGTCTTGAGATCCGCGGCGTTCTCCTGAGGAGCGCTGGTCCCCAGGATATCCGGATATTCCTTTCTCATCAGCATCTCCTTGGTTTCCCGAGTATAGATGTCAAATGAGGAGGTTAGTTTCCCACTAAAAAAACCTAAATCCACTCCAAAGTTCTTGGTGACCACCTTCTCCCAAGTAAGGGAAGGACTTACGATGCCCGGCATATTGATGAATGGCGTAGGGCCAGAGCTCATCACATAGCGGGTAAAACCACTATTCATCGATGGGATATAAGGGTAAAAATTATTCCCCAGCATTTGATTTCCTAAAGATCCATAGGAGGCGCGCACTTTAAAATTGTCCATCACCTCCTGAGCAAAATTCATCCATGGCTCATTGATCAGCCTCCATCCCACAGAGAAGGAAGGGAAAAATCCATAGCGGTCTTCTTCCGGAAAACGAGAGGTTCCATCATATCTGCCATTGGTCTCAAAGAGGTATTTTTCCTTATAGATATAATTAAGACGGTAAAAAGCTCCTCTTAAAGCGGCTTGAGTTTTTCCTCCTCCCACTTCCTGTAATCCACTTGTGGCACTGATATCAATGATACTTGGAGAGATGAAGGTGGATGATCTGCCAATGAGACTCATATTATAATCCCACTCCTGATTATATCCCATCATCCCTTTAAAATAATGATCGGTACCCTCGTCATAGAGATATTCTACAAATGAATTCCACACATAATACTGATTATAAGCACTTTCGGTGGTGATTTTATCCTCCCCTTCTATTAGCACCGGATTGTTTTGGGACAGGTCTAAGCTTAGAGTTTCATAGTGAGGTCGGGCATTCTCTATGGTTCTATTGAAGAAATTATATGAAAAGCTACTAGTCAGTGTCCATCTTTTAGATGGATTGATGGTCAGGCCAGTTTTTAGCCAAACATCCGAATTGGATTCCTTGCGTCTTCCGCCATTTTCCAATTGAGGCAGGATCAGGAAGGGATTGTCCCAGTACATACCTTCATATTGCTCATATCCCTCGATAAATGGCACCTCAAAAGGCCTGATGGGCTCCGTCCGGATGACATCATTGATATTGGCAGCGGAGGACTTGTCTGACTTTTGCATATTAGTAGTCACCTGCTGGTCAATGGTCAGCCAGTCGAGCACCTTAAAGTCCCCTTTGAGCAATACATTATATCTCTTAAAATTATCATTCCCGGCATGGTTGATATACCCATCATTATTGAATATACCCACGGAGGTATAATAGTTGGCCTTGTCGCTGGCTCCAGAAATGCTCAGGTCATATTTTTGGCGCGGAGAGGTGGATGCCATCAAGCTATTCGCCATATCGTTATAGCCATAATTCTCAAATTGCCCATCCACCACAGCATAAGGTGAATTATTATCGGGATCATCCCAATATACCTTAAGCCTATCCATGTATTCCAGGTTATAATATGGCGATTGGCCATCCTTTGCGCTTAATTGGTTTCTCAATTCAGCATATTCGTAACCATTATCGATGGGATCCACCTTGAAAATAGGCTGATTCCAGCTCAGCTGCGTGCCTATCCGTACATCTATTCCCTTTTTCCCTCTCTTGGTCTCTATCAAAATCACCCCAAAAGCCGCTCTAGCTCCATATATCGCCGAAGCTGCACCATCCTTGAGCACGGTGACACTTTTGATATCATCTGGGTTGATCCGATTAATATCCATAGGTACATTGTCCACCAGTATAAGCGGCGAGCCCCCATTGATCGATTCGAAACCCCGGATATTAAACTGGGGGCTCTGCGTGGGATCACCATTTGTCACCGTCACATTTAGGTTTGGAATCACCCCTTGCAGACCTTCACCGACATTGGCAATAGGTCGATTTTCGAGACGCTCACTGTTTACCACATCCACCGCTCCCGTAAGGTTCACCTTCTTCTGCGTACCAAAACCCACGACGACCACCTCTTCCATGGACTTGATGTCGGGCTCCATTACGATCTCCAGAAAACCATTAGAATTGACGCTTACCTCTTGCTTGATATACCCCAGTAAACTGAAGGTTAATACATTTTCTCCCGAAGGAATGGACAATTCAAATTCCCCATTGATCCCGGTCACGGTGCCACTGCCGGTGCCCTGTAGAATCACCGCCACTCCGGGCAGTTCACTTTGGCTATCTTCCTCCACCACCTTTCCCTTGAGGGTCAGGTCTTGAGCCAGGGAGCAGAAGGTGCTCCCCAAAAATAAGGACATGAAAAGCCCCAATAATTTGTAAAATTTTTTGGTCATCTTATGTTGGGTTAGATTGTTAATAAAAAACTTAGGCAAAGAAAAATATTCGTCCCTTCGACTAAATTTTATTATCAATAAATCTATCAAGCCCCAATAGAAAAAAAATCCGTAGAAATGGTAATTTCGTACTAACCCCCCTAAAACCCATTTTAAAGCCGTTTTTCTATTCCTTCTCATGCCCATCTGCCTACTTTTTCATCAATAGACTTCCTGAAAGGATTAAGAAACTTAGCCAAGGCATCAATAGTGGACTATGGATTCATGAGAGTTAATACCCTAAAAAATCAGCACCGAGCTTCCATGACTAAGAAAAAAAATGAATGAAACCGGCATTCTATCCGCCTCCAGTTTTCTCGGTCATAGGTATCAAAATCATCTTTTTTTCAGCGACCTTATTTGTCATTACTGAGCGACCGATGCTCAGCTCTTAGCTTAAGTTTTTCATTCATTTCTATAAAGCCATTCTTCGTGTTTTTGTCCAGGCTACTAGAAAATAGACGTACCAATATCCCCGAAAACCTCTCCGATTGCTCAAAGGTGCTGCTGCCATCACCGTTATCTATTACGTGGAATTTATGTTCACCATCAAACAAGCCCTTCATTCCCAAATGTCCTAGCCATATAAAAGATTTGTTTGGGATCAGCTCCATAATTTGAGGCTTAAAGTTCATGCCCATAAGGGCAACTTTCAGCTTGGCGCCCAGGGTCAGTTTTCCAGAGATGCTGCGGATAAAAGGGTTCCATTCGGGATAGGCGTTGAAGTCTATCAGGATGTCCCAGATCACTTTCGGGCTAGTTTCAATGCGGATAGAGGTACTGATTTGTTTTTTCATATCATAATAAGTAGGCCCCAAAGGTCGATGAAAAATCAGTAGAAACTCTTGATATATATCAAGAACTCTTTTTGCTCCTTATCCTACTGAAAGTCTCTGGCGACATCCCCAGCATAGAGGCTAGGTACTGCAAAGGCACCTGATTAAAAAGCTCTTTGTTTTGCTCAAAAAGCTGCTGATAGCGGTCCTCAGCATTGAGCGAAAGGTGCTTAAATACTCGATCTTCCAAAGTCACGAAACAAGCCGCAATAAATCGCTTTTCCATCTCTGCCCAGTTTGGCACCAGATTATTCAGCAATTTATAGTTCTCCTTATGGATGGTATATAAGGTGCAGTCACTGATCGCCTGCATCTCCCAACGCGCCTTTTGCTGAAAAATAAAGCTATTGAGATCGGTAATAAAATAGCCCTTGGTGGAGATCCATTGGGTCACCTCCTTCTGCTCCGTATGCGCAAAAACCCGGATAAATCCCTCCTTCACAAAGCTCAATTTGTCACAATGCTGCCCGGATTGTATATAGAAATCCCCCTTTGGAAGGTGCTCCTCAATGAATAAGGCCGAAACCTGGTTCATATCCTCCCTCGTAATCCCGAAATAATTACCTATATATTCCTGCAATTCCGTCAATTCCCTACTGTATTTATGCGCCTAAAACCCCTTGTTTTGCTCTATTTTTTCTTATTATCCTGCATATCCATGCCTAAAACCTTCCTATGAAAGCCTCTCCGCCAAATTCATCACTATCTAATCTCCGCATTTTTCAACCTCAAAACAAACATAAACAGCCTCTATAATTCTTATGGAGGCTGTTTATGGATATATCAAGTTTTATCTACCGAGCTTTAAGGCGCTAAGGTCTTCCACAAAGGTCGGATTTAGGTTCAAGGGACTTTGTGAAGGGACAGCTGAGTCGGAAGTCCATCCACGCAGCTGAGTTCCACAAGAGTTTGCCCCTCCCGATGGGCTATCGAAAGCACCTCGCCACCTTCATCCAAGCTCCAATTCCCCGCCAGCCTAATGGTCAGAAGGCTTGGCCGACTATAATTATCAAAGCCGTTTTTCTTTTTACTATTCACCGGAAAATTCAGATCTGGATTTACTGCGCTTAGGCTAATCCTGTTGGGAGAATGCTCCTTTATCATAAGCAGTGAAGGGGCAGACACTCCTTCCAAAAGTCCCATTCCCTGCCATTGGTCCGCCTCAAAAACTACGTAAGCGGTGCTATTTTCGGTTAGATCTCGGGCAATATGTGCGAGCGTATCAGCCTGCAGCACCTCAAAATCCCGCTCACCACTAATATTATCCTTCCACTCTTCCTGCTGCGGCGGCGACAGGAAGGGGTAGATTACGTACTGGTAGGATGCAGACTTTGGGCGGTGGCCATGATGCAGCCAGGCGCTAGCAAAATCCCCCTTAGTTTCCTTGACTCCTTTTGCCTTCAGGGATGGATTTACCTCTCCTGATCGTACCGAATATTTATTATGATAAGAATTTTGCGTCTTCTTCTGGAAATGAATTTCTCCTCCGTCCAACACCTGATAGGCGCTTCCATAGGGATCGATAATCCAGCTAGTCGTGGTTCCCTCCAGCGGAAATTGCGGTTCCTTCTCCCCTTGCTCCCAGCGGATGAGGCTATGCCCTGACCCCAGCAGTGTTTGGAATAAATTGGTCTGTACAGGGTGGACGGCATCCACGCTTGTTATTCCGGTGCCGATGCAGAGGATTTTGTTTCCAAAGGAGAAAATAGATTTTTGGGCGGTCAATTTCCCTGGAAAGGAGATTTCATTTTCTGCGACCAGCCCATCGGCATTCTTCCCATGACTTTCATCAAGCACCATTCCGAACACCCCATTACCCTCCAGATAGCTGGCTCCGGCAAAGGTCTCCTCTGATAAGAACATCAATAAAGCTTCTTCAGGCTCCAACTCTTCCAATGGCGTATAGATGATGGTGGCCCCCGGATACCTGTTCCAGTCCCATCCTTCCTGCACATAGCCACTTCCTTCTTCCCCGCCTCGATTGAGCAGCTCTATGGTTCCATTGGCTGGATATTTCCCATATCGATTGCTGCGGGCATAGATTTCTGAGGACCAGACGTATTTGCTATAGCCCTTGATGATCGCTGCCCAGTCCTGATATCTCTGCACGGCCGTGGCTCCATAGGGAAAGGACTTATAAGCAGGCAGGCTGGCGGCTTTTATACCTTGTTCTTTTAGGCCTTCGGCAAAAGCATCTTTTGCTTCGCCCCAGAGATATACATACATCTCAGCGACCTCTTCATCTATGGCTCGATCGCCCGCAGGATTTCCCGCCTTCACCATTAGCTGGTAACCTGTATGAATTTTGGTGATCGTATTTCCTTCAAATGGATGCCTTCCGGCGTTCCCAAATCCCCAATCATACAGATGACTGTATTCAGCGGTGCTCAAAAAAGCCTTTTTGAAATTCGCATGCCCCTCAGCGCCCAGCCGATACTGAGTGCCTGAAAGATGGTAAAGCAGCCTTGGCACCTGCTGAAAGGCCCCGACGGCATAGGCCGGATAGTGGCCATTATGATGCCATGCTGTTCCGTCAGCCTTGAAGCCCCATTCTTTATCTTGCTGCGCAAGAATGACAGTTAAATACCTAGAAAATGAGTGCAATAAGGCCGCCGTAGTTTCTGGATTGGCCGTCAGGAATAGCTGCAATAGATGATTATAGGACTGGGTATTGAGGTAGTCAATATTGACATTAAACTGGTCCTCTTCCTCCAATATCATCCCCAGATTGGTGAGCCATTGCAGGCTTTCGCCGATTTCTTCTAATAATCCGGCCTCTCTCAGCGGTTCGCGCATCATATAAAATGCCTCGGTAAGCTCCCGTGTGGCATAGCCCACATGATGGCGGGTGCCACCAGAGCTGCCCTTCTGCCAGCCTTGGTCGAGATAGTATCGCGAGGCCATCACAAACATAGCCTTATATTCCTGAGCATGATTTCCTTCCCTAGCACTATCCAAAATATAAGCCTCCGCTAACTTCCTGATCTCCTTCCCAAATGCATGGATATTGGTATGGATTCTTGGTCCCTGCTGCAGGCTGTCATAATATACCTCCTCCACATTATAGGTCAGCGGCGGGCCAGCCACCGTTCCTGCTTTTTCATATAAGCCCAGCTGCTCAAAATCCTCCTTCACCTGATCATAGCCCTCCTGCACGTCTCTGGGGTATAGTTCCTCATTGATACGGCTTTGGATCAGGGCGATATCCTGGCTGGCGCTGTCCGTGAGAGCGTTGGGATCCAGCCTATCCAGAAGTTCCAGATTACTGATCAGGGGCATCCAATGATCTATGCTGTGGTCCTGATCTGCCTTGATGAAAGGCACCGTAAGGTCCGGATATGGAAATCGGTCATCCTGATATTGGGAGAAAATCATATCATCAAAATACAGCCTTCCAGCGTCCACCAAACTACTGATCTGCAATGCATCATAATCCACGGGCAGGGTTTTCTCAGGAATATCCCCTTCCATCTCATAAAAAGGAACCCTCAGGCTGCGCCATCCATAAAAATCTAAATTGATCGTAAACCACATCTTTTCGTTTCCCCCTTTCAGGAAAGTGATTTTCACCTCTCCCTGCTGCGGCTTTTCTTGATAGACGGAGAATATAAATGCCGGACTGCTGGGAAATAAGGCATTGTACACCAGATCCTCCGCATTATTTTCTAGAAAACTAAAGTTGGAGCTTTCAAAATACGCTCCTTTTCTGCTCCAGTCCCACTGCAAGGCAGATTGGCCAAACTGGCTATGTTGCTCACTGATCTGCAGCTCCGAGCTACCTTCGCCATGATAATACTCCAGAACACGCTCCCCCTCAAAAGACTCTAAATAAGGCGCATATTTCCCCTGAGCATACAGTTGGGCAAAGCTAAACCCTAAAAAAAACAGCATGAAACAGGCCTGCTTTATGCAGGTTTTAGGCATCTTATGGCTCAGCAATACTCTCATTAATTCCTTTACTTATTCGATTAGATTCACTTACTTTTTTCCGGTCAGGACCGAAAACTAATTCTAAATACCTTCCCTGTCAAGCTCAAATTCCTCTTCCTCAATCATCGACAAAATGCTATCTTGACAGTCTTAGGCTTTGCTAAGAGCGAGATACCGTTGCAGCCATGGGTCCTCCTTCTCCTCCAACTGCCGCAGCAGTCGCTCTCGGAGTTTTTCCCTTCGCGGCCCATCTTCCTCCAGAAGGTTGGTCTGTTGGAATGGATCATTAATATTATCATACATAAACTCCCTGATCTGCCCATCCATGCCCACCGCAATCACAAAGGTATTTTGGGAAGTTTTGATCCCTCGGTGTCCGGAGGCGGCATCACCTTGCTCGATATAATAGTAAATAGCAGAATCGGGTCCATCCTCCGAATTGCGAAGCAGGTATTCAGAAAGATCCCTGCCATCCAGGTTATCCGGTAAGCCAGTTTTGGCGCCCAGCAGATGAAGCATAGTGGGCATGACATCGGTAGCGCTGATAAATATATCGCTTCGTTGATTACCCTTGATCTTGTCAGGCCAGCGGATGATAAAGGGGATATTGATCGACTCATCAAACCATATATTCTTGGACATAAGTCCATGACTTCCCATCATCTCGCCATGGTCGGAGGTAATGACGACGATGGTATTATCAGCTAAGCCATTGGCCTCCAAAGCTTCCATCACCCTACCGATCTGCTCATCCACGCCGGTCACCATCGCAAAATACTCTCGGACATGCTTCTCCGCAGCCTCAACACCATCGCCTGTGGCACCCGGATGAAAATCCAGCTGCTGCTTTTCACTGCTGCTGCCAATATTTCCACGCAGCAGCAGCTCCTCAATTGGCTGGTCTGCATAGCGGCTTAGGTATTCCTCAGGCACCAGCGGATAGGGGGGATGCGGAGGATTCACTGACCAAAACATCGCAAAGGGCTTGTCAGGATCACGAATGCCCTGGCCCCTATTATTGATATAATCGATGATGACATCCGCCTCGTGGATTGGTGACCATTCTTCGACATAGTGAAGCTGCTCCTCAGGAGCCTCATTCACCCAATAGTGTGGCTTATGATGTTGATCGAAAGTCCCATAGCTGTACCAAAAACCAAAGCCATGCCGCTCTTCCATAGGCGTATAAGCATCCCAAATCACCGAATCAAGCCCAGGAATGGGGGCCGGTGAAGTCAGATGGAGCTTTCCCACATAGCCTGCATTATAGCCATTGGCCACCAGCACATCTGAGAAGCTCACATCTTCCTTTTGCCAGGAATTATTGAATGCGTATCGATTAGAGTTACAGTTGCTCAATACCGTATTATTATAGGGTAACTTACCGGTCATCAGCATCGCTCGGTAGGGGCTGCAAAGTGGATAATTGCTAATCGCATTATTCACCACCAAGCCTTCTCGGGCGATCTTATCCATATGAGGCGTGTGCACAGGGTCCTGATCATTGATCCCTACCGCCGCATTGCGGAATTGATCGGGAAAAATAAACAATAAATTAGGCGCTTTCTCCATGGGCTTTGCCACCTGTTTTTCAGCTTTGCCACAGGCAAAAAACAAGGGCGTACATAGGACTATAGCTATAATAATCCGAAAGCATAAACAGTATCTCGGCATCAGCATCTTATTTCATTTTCCGGAGACGATCCAGGGCTTCAATATAATAGTAATCTGCGTAAATCAGCGCCACATCGATCTCATGTCCCAGTGACTTGGCCCCAGTGGAGTGCAGTAGGAAAGAATCCGCCTTGCCCACACCCGAATAAGCATCCGAACTTAAAGATTCCAGCATCTGGATCGCTGCCTTATAATAGCGCTCGCTCAGGGCCTTATCCTCCACTTGGGTGGAGAGCTCCAGCATCCCCGAGGCCACGATAGCCGCCGCAGAAGCATCCCGCTCTTGCTCCTCTAGGTTTGGTGCGTCAAAATCCCATGGCGGCACCCTATCCTCTGGTAATAAAGTCAGGTATTTATCAGTGATTTTAATCGCAAAATCCAGAAATTTCTTATCGCCAGTTTCACGATAAACCATGCTATAGCCATAGATTCCCCAGGCCTGCCCCCTGGACCATCGGCTATCATCGCTATACCCTTGCTTGGTATGATGATGCATGACCTCACCACTGAGCGAGTCGTATTCTAGCACATGCCAGGAGGTATAGTCCTCCCTAAAGTGGTTTTTCATCGTGGTCTCTGCATGCCTTACGGCAATATCATAAAATCGGTGGTCCCCACCATTTTTAGCCGCCCAAAACAACAATTCGAGATTCAGCATATTATCAATAATCGTAATATGCTGCTTCCAGCGAGGGTGCATTTTGTTGGACCAGGATTTTATCGCGCCCACATTGGGATTGTAGCGCGAGGCCAGAGAGGCTGCCGAAGTCAATAAAATATCCTTATACTGCTTCTGATCCCCAATAATATATCCATTTCCATAAGCGGGAAACATCATAAACCCTATATCATGATGCTTGGTAATATATTGGAAATCCTCAAAAACCTCCGTGCGCTTAATCGCCTCCTCTTTCCAGCGGGTCTCCCCTGTGATATCATACATATACCAGAGTATGCCAGGATAAAAACCCGAGGTCCATATCAGCTCATTATTTGTGACTTCCTTCCACTCCCGCTCATCGGTCTCGATGAGCCTCGGATGCTTGCTCAGATCCGTGAGCTTACTGACCATTATTTCCAGCTGACCTTCGCAGGCTTCTACCGCCGCTTCCAAGTCAAAATCTTCTTGTACCTCCACTACTTTTTCATCCTCTTTTTCTTCCGTGGAAGCCGACTCGCAGCCTAGCGCCAAAAAGAATATAGATGCCATAATCGCTGGCATCAGCCTCCCAAATATTCTTGATTGATCTATCATTATTTCTGTTACAAATTTCAACTTACGTTTACGTTTTTCCTCCTCTAATTAGAAGCCGACTATAAAATGCCACTCCCGATTTCACTATCACTTTTGGGCATAGCTCCCCCATCTCCTCCAGCATTGTTGGAGAAGACAGGGGCTATCAGCCCCGATAAGCCATTGTTTCATTACAGGTTCAATGTACTAGCGGTATTGCTGGCTTTATTATAGAAACTATACTATATGACCTATTCGGTTCAGTCTGTGGATAAGCTATACTTTATGCTGCTTTGTATGATTTATATTGCCCATGTTTTGGGGTTCAAAAGAAATACTATTACCCAGGCAGTTGTGGGAAGAAAATGCTCATTCTCCTCCCACATTTGCCTTAGTAGTATAAGTCAATTCTACTTTCAGGTCTTCTCCCTAAGCCCTCAGCATCAGGAAAATTCTTTTCTTACCGGATCAGAGAGCTAAATTCCCAGAACCTCCAAGGGATTATTTATTGCCCTAATTGTGGAGCCACGGTAATTTCTGATTGAGGGATTTTGGCAAAGTAATTTGCCGGGCTGGTATCACCTGTGACTGGCCCCACCAGCTCCTCGGAGGATCTATTGGCCAGTGCCTCGGCGACTCTCTCCATACGGGTAAGGTCATCCCATCGCTTAAATTCCCCGGCAAGCTCCCATTTCCGTTCGGTATAAGCCAATTCGGCAAGGTCCCCGGTACTTAGGTCCACGGAGGAATTGGCCTCATTCACCGGCAGGTCATTGGCACGGCGGCGGACCCTATTGAGGGCTTCCCAGGCCTCGGGGCTGCTACCACCAGCTCTTCCTTCGGCCTCAGCGTAAAGGAGGAGAAGGTCTGCATAGCGCATGCAGTAGGTGGTCATCATCGTGACCGAATTGGTGGTGGCCACCTCATCCTGATAGCCCGTCACTTTCAAAAACATCGGGTGTTTCTCATCAGTAAAATCTTCCCATTGGATGGTTTTTCCTTGAAAAACCACCTCTGTTCTATAGGTTTTTTCTTTTCTTGGCCCTTCGGGAAAATCATTAAAAAAGGCGATTTCTGCGAAGATTTCTGCCCATCCCTGCACATCTCCAGGATATCCCGGTCTGCCGGTGTGGCGATTAGAATAAGGTCCTACATTGATATTGGCAGCATGACCCAAGCCAAAAACAATTTCGGAATTGAAGCGATTTTCGTCTTTGATGGACCATAAAGTACCCATATCTGGTACGAGCGCAAAGCCATGGGCAGCCGCATTATCGATCACCGATTTGGCACTGCTTGCTGCTAGAGCGTATTTAGACTCATCCTTGATTGGCCAGCCTGCCCAGTGCATATATAGTTTGGCCAGGAAGGCGCGAGCCGAACCCTTATTGGGACGGATGGCGGCTGGTACCTCAGGATAGATCGTAGGCAATAGCGTCTCCGCAGCCAAAAAATCACTCTCTATCTGCTGATAAATCGTCAAAAGATCGGACTTCTCCATATCTACACTTCCCGTGATATCGGTGCTTATGATCAAGGGAATCTCCCCAAAAGTCCGTACCAAATGGAAGTAGGAAAATGCTCGCAGGAAGTAGGCCTCACCGATCAACGCATCGATGCTACTTTGATCGCCAGAGCTTATATTTTCTCTATTGGCAATGATATTATTGGCCTCTTTGATGGTGGCGTAGGGTGTATTATATCCCAAGTCCACTCCACTCGTCAGGGAAGTCATCTCCATGGTATCAGCATCTCTGAATCCCTGCTTATTTTTACCACTATGCGTGGTGATATCATCCCCGCCATAGGACCTCATCCAGGAGTGGGCCCACTGCATACTTGCGGTAAACTTCCTATACATCCCCACCACAGCTGATTCCAGTGCTTCTTCCGAATTCAGGGAGGACGGATCCAATCGGGCTTCTGAAGGGTCTTCCTCCAGGGTACATGCCGGGATGACCAAGGTATAGGCCAGGAGCATGATCAGCGTCGAAAGTTTTATCTTTATATTTTTCATGTTGCGATGCTTTAAATTAAAATCCAATATTTACTCCAAACGTATAGGTTCTCGAGTTGGGGTTTGCCCCGTAATCGATGAAAGAGGCGGCTCCATTGCCTGCTCCCAGGGAGCTAGCCTCTGGATCGTAACCCTCATAGGAGGTCAGCGTGAAGAGGTTTTGGACACTGGCATAGATCCTGAAATTGCTGAAGAGGTTATTTTCGCCCAGGGTATATCCCAAGGCCAAATTGCTCAGGCGCACAAAATCTCCCTTTTCGATAAATCGGGTAGAGTTTACGATCAAGTCTCCGGACACAGGGACGTCGGTTTGATTTTCGGCCGTCCAGCGGTTTCGATATTCCCCGTAAGTAGGCAGAGACTGCACCCCTCCGGACATGGAAATACTGGCGCGGGTGAAGTTCATCACATCAAAGCCATGCACTCCCCGTATCAAAAAGTTCAGGTCAAACTTGCCATAATTCATGGTGTTATTGATCGCCCAATTATGTCTTGGAGACCCATTTCCTATGACACCCATCACCACATTACCCTCTTCATCCTTTAGGTATTTGGCAGATCCAGGAGTCCCATCGGTATCGCCGCTTTTGTAGGTACCCAAGAAGGTCGCTCCATAAAATTGCCCCATGGGCATACCCTCTCTCAGCAATACATAGGCGCCACTGGTATTGGCAACATTTCCCACTGGGCTAAACAAGATCTCCTCTTGATCATCCGACAGTGACTTGACTTCATTATTATTATAGAAATAATTTACATTGACATCCCATTGGAAATCCTTACGATTGAGGATATGAGTTTGGAGGTTCAGCTCCCAGCCCCCATTGAAGACCTCTCCCACATTTCGAGTGACGGTGCCTCCACCTGCATAATAAGGCAGGGGAACATTCAGCAATAAGTCCACGGTGTTTTTCCAGTACTTATTGATGCTCATATTAAACTTGCCGTAGAGGAAGGTGATATCTGCGCCGATATTGGTCTGCTTGGTGGTCTCCCAAGTCAAGTCAGGGTTGGCAATATCTCCCAAAATCAAGCCCCTCGACTCAGTGGTACCATTGATAGGATAATCCTGCCCCGTCTGGAAAGTATTATAGGTGGAATAAGGAGAAATCGCTTGGTTTCCTGTCTCTCCATACCCAGCTCTTAATTTCAGGGTTTCGATCGCTTCTCCGAGGACATTGTCAAACTGATAAGCTGCGGAAGCGGAAGGGAATACCCCCACCTGATTCTCCGGGCGGAATCTGGAGCTTCTATCAGTTCTTAGGGTGGCGGTAAGGAATAATTTTCTATCAAAATTATACTCCCCACGTCCCATATAGGATACTATTTGGCTTTTGGCGAGGGAGGCATTTACGGATGGAGTGATCCCCAGATCCATGGAATAGAAATTTGCAGGAATGGTATATTGTCCCGAGCCGGCAGAGAATCCCTTATTGATGAACTGCTGGATTTCGAATAAGCCCGTCACCTTCACATTATGCTTGTCAAAGGACTTGTCCCAGGTCAGCACATTACTGTTTTGGAGGGTGGTGGCCTGGCTGGTGGATCCTGAGGCGGTTGGTGCGCTGAGCACCGTACCCGCAGGCACTCCCCGATAGGATTCTATCAACTGCGTACGATGAATCAAGCCACCGATCACGGACAATTTCAGGTGTTCTGTAATCTGGTAGCCTAGGTTTATATTTGAATTAATATTACCAATGGAAGCATTGAGGTCGGATTCCATACGCTCGGCTATTGGGTTGATCAGGCCAGAACCATTGGAAGACAATAAGTTGTAATTACCATTTTCGTCTCGCAGTGGCAGGGTCGGATCCCAGCCCAGTACGGCCACAATCCCCGCCCTCTCATCAGGGGACGAAGAACTTCCTCCATTCACCAAGTTCAGCGTGCTTTCGCTACTTCCGTACATATTCAGCTGAAGTGATAGTTTGTCGTTCAGCTCAGTATCGATATTGGCCCGTAGGGAATACCTTTTATAATCTGAGTTCAGCGCAACGCCCGACTGGTCGAGGATATTTCCAGAAATAAAATACCCCACGCCATCGTTTTTACCGCTTATAGACAGCTGAACATTATTGGCATAGCCATTCTGAAAATATTCCTCTTGATAATCGGTACCGCCATCGATCACGGGAAGGTCAAAGATGGTCCCAAACTCCTGAGGAGATAGCACATCGATCTTATTGGAAACCGTGGACACCGAGGTGAAAGCACTTAGGCTCACATTGGTTTTGCCACTCCCCCTTTTGGTGGTCACGAGGATCACACCATTGGCACCACGAGAACCATAAATGGCCGTCGCTGAGGCATCCTTCAGAACCTCCATAGACTCCACATCATTGGTATTGATGGATCTCATATCTGCTCCGATGACCCCATCGATCACCACCAAAGGCTGATTACTGCCATTGATAGAGTTGGCGCCACGGATTCTGATCTGGACATCTGCCCCGGGCACACCCGAGCTCTTGATCACCTGCACCCCAGCGGCTCTGCCCTGCAAGGCATCCTCCACCCGAGTCACCGGCTGCTTCTCAAAATCCTTGGATGATACGCTGGACACAGCCCCGGTAAGGTCGCTCTTCCGGGTGGTACCATATCCGATCACCACCTGCTCTTCGATGGAGAAAATGTCTTCCTGCATCACCACCTTCATCTCTTGCCCCGCCTGAAAGGCCAGTTCCTGGGTCTTCATCCCAATGAAGGAAAAGATTAAGGTGCTGGCCTCCTCTGGCGCATTGGTGATGGAGAATTTCCCATCAAGGTCGGTCACCACTCCTATACTCGTCCCCTTGACCAATACCGCCACACCTACAAGAGGCTCTCCGGTCTCATCCACCACTGTTCCGCTGGCTGCTTTGACTAGCTTATTAGAAGGAGCCGTGGTGATTATAGATTCCGGAGCCCTAGCAGAGGCATCTATTCCACCCGCCAAGGATAGACTCATCGCCATTCCCAAACGGATATAACTCCAGGGCCGGCGTCCATTGAATATTTTTAAAATTACTGACATATGAAGTTTGGTTGAATTAAGTACGATGAACAAATCTTGGAATTTGTAAGCAAAACTGAGGGGGTGTATGCGTTCATTTTAGGGGGGCAAATCATCCATAAACGCTTCAAATAGCATTTACACCCTAAAAAACGGTCATTTTTAAAAAAGTAAGTTGGGGAAGTGGAAGATTTTGACAGGCCCCTAGTCTGGGATTTTCTGTGAAGAAAAAATCAATTATAATCCACAAAAGTAAAGGCTGGTGCTAAGGGTGGAACTTCTCAGCATACTCGCTAATCAAAGTAAGCCAAAGCTCCTTATCTAAAGCAGTACAGACTAGCCCTCGCCCTTTCGAGAAAAGAGGTAAGGTAAATAAAGCTAGCAGACCGCACCTTATAGTAGGGGCCAGGTAAGCTTGTTTTTTTTTGCGGAATGCTTAGGAACCTGGGGCTTGATTGCGGTAGCTGGAGGGTGGGCAATTATATACTGACTTGAAGGATTCCCGGAAATATTTGAGATCATTGAAACCTAGCTCAAAGGCGATTTCAGAAATGGTCATATCGGTTTGCTGCAGCAGCTGAGCGGCCCGCTTTAGCCGGATGGTACGGATAAATTCCGAAATAGACTGGTCTGTAAGGTCCTTCAGTTTTCTATAGACGACCGATCTGCTCATTCCCATCTCCGTCACAAAACCTGCCGCATTAAAGTCGGCATTCCTCATATGCTCTTCCATCACCTCTATGGCCCTGGCGAGGAATTCCTCATCCGCCGAGCTGGCCGTCACTTCCTTAGGCTGCAAAATCAGCTCTTGTTTGAATTTCTCAATAAGCCTTCTTCGGGAATCTATCAGGTTGGCTATCCTCAAGCCTAGGATTTCCATATCAAAGGGCTTGGTGATATAGGCATCTGCCCCTGTTTTGAAGCCTGATTTCTGGTAATTCTCGGAGGTTTTTGCGGTAAGAAGAATGACTGGAATATGAGAAGTTCTGATATTAGACTTCAGGGCCTGGCAAAATTCTATTCCGTCCATCTTTGGCATCATAATGTCGCTGATGATCAGGTCCACCGAATGGCTCATGGCGGCGACCAACCCTGCTTCCCCGTTTCCTGCTTCATAGACATTGTACTTTTCCCTCAGCACCGCGCAGATATGCTGACGGAGCTCTCTATTATCTTCTGTGACCAGAATACTGGGCTTACCACTTTCCAGCTCCAGGTCCTCGAGGGTTTCCTCCTCCTCCAGGAGCTCTGTCTCAAGGATCACTGGCTGGTCAAAACTCATTAAATCCTCTTCTTCCTGCTCCACCACGAGCTGGTCCGAGCTGAGGTGCTCGCGACCTAGAGGAAGCTGAATCTGAAAAACCGTCTCCTCATCCACCTTGCTCTTGGCTTGGATCTTCCCCTGATGCAGCTCTATTATGCTCTTGCTCAATGCCAGGCCTATACCCGAGCCCATGCGATCTCCCTGCTGATAAAACCTATCAAAGACATACGGCAGGCTTTCTTTACTGATGCCCTTTCCTGTATTTTTCAGGCTAATGATCACCTTGCCCTGATGCTTGCGCTTAGTGGAAGCATCAGGGAAACGGATGGATACCGTGATAAAACCCCGCTCTGGGGTGAATTTAAACGCATTGGATAGCAGGTTATAAAGGACCTTTTGGAGCTTCACCTTATCAAACCACAGTGCCTCAGGATCCCCATAAAGTGAAAAATCCATGGTAATATTTTTCATCCGAGCGATTTCCTCAAAGGCTAATAACACCTCTCTGGTGAATTCCACCAGGTCATACTTCCCGGCACGCAGCTTCAGCTGCCCAGCCTCATTCTTTCGGAAATCCAGCAGCTCATTGATCAGCTGCATGAGCACACTGGCATTTCTGTACATCACCTCATGCTGCTGCTGGACGAAAGTATCGCCCATGGCCTTATGCATCATCCGCTGCAGTGGCCCGATGATCAGGGTCAGGGGAGTGCGGAAGTCATGGGAAATATTAGTAAACAACTGAAGTTTTAGGCGATTCACCTCCTCTATGCGCTCCTTTGCCAGCCGCTCCTCCCTCAATTCATTTTTCTCACGGTTCCTGATACCCCAATAGCGCCTGGCTTGAGCGACCATGAAAATTATAATTAAAGTATATAAGGTATATGCCCACCAAGTCCGCCAAGGTGCCGAGCGAATGGTAATCGGCAATGCCGCTCCTTCGTCATTCCAGAGACCATCATTATTGGAGGCTTTTACCCTAAAGATATATTCCCCGGCATCCAGGTTCGTATAGGTGGCAGAGTGATTATTGCCTATACTATTCCATTCTTTATCGAAGCCCTCTAGCCTATACGCATACTGATTTTTTTCGGGCTGGGAATAGCTTAAGGCCACAAAATCAATATTGATAACATTCTGATCGTGATCGAGATAGATCTGCTGAATGGAGTCCGTGATATGCAGAAAATGCTTATTATGAACGCTTAGTGAGGTGATGACGATGGGCGGCAGGAAGGTGTTCTCCTTGATCATCCGCGGGTCAAAAATATTCAGTCCATTGGCTCCACCGAAGAGCAATTCTCCTTGCTCATTTTTTAGCGCAGCGCCATAGTTGAACTCATTACTCTGTAAGCCATCCGACTCATCGAAGTTCTTCACCTGCTTGGTGAGCCGATCCATTCGTGACAGACCCGAATTGGTGCTAAACCATAGGTTTCCAGCCTCATCCGGTACTATCCCATAGATGATGGCATTGGGAAGTCCATCGCGAGTGCCCAGCTGCTGGCTCTTCTTCAATTCCGGATCGTAGCTATAGACGCCATCCCCTTCGGTGCCTACCCACAGCATATTATCAGGATCTTCATATAAGGAAAGTACCCATTTATTCTCCTGCCCTTCTCGCGTCTGCGCATAGTTTACGGGCACAGTTTGCTTAGTATGAATATTGATCTTCATCACGCCATTGTCTCCGCCAAGGAGCAGAGTGTCCGGATGGGAGGATTGGATGATGGAGAATACGATTCTATTGAGTGGTGTATCCTGGCTCTCTATGCGCGAGATCTTCCCGCTAGCCGGATCCAGGACATTGAGCCCTCCACCGCTGGTGCCGATCCATATCTGATGCTGCTTATCCTCCAGAAGTGAGATGACGCGATTGTCACTAAGCCCCTCAGTCTGACCGGGCTCATACTGGTAATGTTGAAACTGGATGGGCTCCTGCTTGGGATGAAAGTAATCCAAACCACCCTCATGCGTCCCAACCCAGAATCCGCCCTTATGATCCCTAAGCATGGCCTTTACATTATTATTTATTAGGCTATTAGGATTTTCGCTTTGGTGGGTATAGTATCGAAATTCCCCCGAGAGGGCATCATAATGATTGATCCCTCCTCCTTCTGTGCCGATCCACAGGTCTCCTCTTTGATCCTGGATGATGGAGCTGACCACCTTATAGTTGAGCTGTGTGCTATTGGTACCGGCCGAGATATGCCTGAAGAGGTCATAGCTGCGGTCGTAGTGATTGATTCCTCCAGCATACGTGCCGATCCATATATCTCCCTTATCATCTTCATCTATGCAGTACACCGAATTTTGGCTGAGGCTATTGGGGATTTTGTCATCGTGGGTATAGAAGGAAAGTTTGTCCTTTTCCTTATTGATGCGATAGAGGCCCCTGTAGGTGCCCACCCAAAGGTCCCCCTGCTGGTCTTCCTTGATGCTCCTCACCTCGCTGGTGATCTGATGGCCATCGATCTCCACTGTCCGGAACGTCTGGCTGGAACTATCCAGCTTGGCCAGACCACTTTTGATTCCCAGCCATACCTCTCCTGCATGATCCACATAGATGGTACTGAGCTGGTTGTCATTTTGCTCCTTGGCCAGCCCTTGAGGATATTCATATTCGGTAAGCTGGTCTTTTTTAGGGTCAAAATAATAAATATTCCGTAGGGTTTTGATCCACAGCGAGGCTGAGGGGGTTTTGAAGATCGATCGGATCATTGCCTGGGACAGCAGTTCTCGAACCTCCTTATTCCCGGACACTTCCTCATATTGATGCAGCAGGGTATTATATTTCACCAAACCATAATTGGTCCCCATCCATAAGCTTCCCTCCCCACCGGAGGTAATGGCGGCCACATTATAGTTGGTTTCTAATTTTTCAGGAACATGGGGTTTGATGCGCTGGAAGGCATCCTGAGCGGGAATATAATAATTAAGGCCGTTTTGGCTTCCCACCCAAAGGGTTCCCTGCTCATCCTGGAAGAGGGATTTTACGGTGCTGCTGCTCAGGCTATTGGATTCCTCATGGCCGTATCGGTACACTTTAAATTGGTTGCCGTCATATTTATTCAAGCCATCCCGTGTGCCAAACCATAAAAATCCATCCGCATCCTGCAGAATACACAATACCGAGGTCTGCGATAGTCCCTCCTCCAGCGAAATATTTTTAAATTTGACCGTATTGCTGCTTTTTGGCAACTGACGGGCATTCAGTATCGTGGCCAGCAGCAAAAACGGGAATAGTAACCATTTGGTAGTCCCCAATAACATTCAGAATTCCTCGCTTTTGAAATATTTTAGTTTGAAAGTTAAGAAATCCATAAATTAATAACAAAACAACATTGCCCTGAGGCAAAATTTAATTAGACTCCCCACAATAGATATACAGCCTCCACTCATCATAAAATCGCTTACGATCCGAGGAAGGATCGAGAGATGGGGTAAAACAAAAATCCCCTTATACATAAACTATAAGGGGATTTTGATCAAAAGGTTAATTAGAACCGCCGGGAGTACTCCCTAGGACCTGTGGGGTATATGATTTCTAGCGATATCCGTTATTCGTGGGATCGGAGGCCAGTAGGTTGGGGTTAGTTTGCAATTCCTGCAAAGGTATAGGAAGCAAAACGTGCCAAGGTCTGATATTCTCATTAGGCTTCCAGAATCGGTATTCGAGATTCTGAACCACCTCCAGCAGTATTCCCCAGCGGATCAGGTCATAGCGTCTGTTTACCTCGCCTGCCAGCTCCCACTTCCGCTCATCATACATAGCCTCTCTGAATTGCTGCTGGCTGAGTCCGCTAAGCTCCCAATCTGCCTGATTTTCATAGGCTCTTTCCCTCACCTTATTGATGTAGTGGTAGGCATTTGCAGGGCCATTCAGCTCATTTTCGCACTCCGCAGCCATCAGATAGACGTCTGCAAGACGGAATACCATTCGATTATCATCATGGTTAAACCTTGGAGAGGACTCCTGATCGAGGTTCATGAATTTCCCCATATATGGAAACACCAGAGGGAAGCCTTGGTAGGTATCGGTGATATTAAGAGCTCTTCTCAGGTCATTTTGGGGGAATTTCTCTTCAAAATCCTTTGCGGCCACCTGCAAGCCAGTCCCATTAAAGGCCGCACCATTGGCAGCTAACACCTCCACCAAAGCGGCTCTCTGGCTCGAATTGGCAGGTTCATCTCTCAGTCGAGGGTTAAACATACTCGGGCGCCAATAGCCATTTCCAGGAAGCTGTGGAACCCCCACTTCAAACTGCCCTACGATATCCTTAGCAAAATCCAGCGACCAGATGATCTCGTCATTGTACTCCTGCCTCGGGTCAAAGACATCATCATATGTGGGCATCAGCTGATGGGAAGACTCATTGATAATTTCCAAGCACTTGTCCAGGCCTTGCTGCCAGTTTTGCTGCTGCATATAGATTTTTGCCATCACGATCGCCGCCGTCCATTTGGAAGCTCTCCCTCGGTTGGCCTCTGGGATCTCATCCCTTCGTGGCATATTATCCTGCGCAAATTGCAGGTCTTCCAAAATTCCGCTGATGATAAGATCCTGATCCATCCTGCCGATTTTCTTGATTTCCTCGATGCTAAGTGCCTCCGTATAATAAGGTGCATCTCCCCAGAGATTGGTGATATGCCAGTAGGCCAGCGAGCGCAGGAAGATGGTTTCCGATATAATATCAGTTTCCACCGCATCAGGAATCGCCGCATTCCCAGCTACCTTATCTATGATAATATTGGCATTGAGCACGATCCTGTACAGGTCCTTCCAGGTATCTGCCACGCTCATCTTCTGAATGGACACATCTGCCAGCGCCTCATTTATCGAATAATTTCCGATGGGCTCCAGAATATCTGCCGCCCTATTGGGCTCAATGATGTCCGCTCCATTATCATAAAAATGGTCCAAGCCCACTTGTCCGTAGATGGAATTATTCTTAAGGATGGAATACAGGCCTGTCACCGCCTGTCTAGCATCCGCCTCAGAGGCAAAGAAGTTTTCTGGGGATATGATATCTTTTGGCTTTTCTTCCAAAAACCCCTCACAGCCTATCGTGCTGAGAAGGAGTAATAAGTATATGGTTATATAATTAATTTTCATGGCTTTATTTTTTTGGTAGTACCTATATTAAAAAGTAACATTAACGCCGAAGGTTAGGACCTTCGTATTAGGATATTCCCCATTGGAGAATCCCTGAGCGATATTGCCCACACCTGAATTCCCATATCGGCTGGTCTCTGGGTCGATCAGTCTAAACCCGGAAGCCAGAAAGAGGTTGGATCCGGAGAAATAAACTGACATTCTGTTTACCTTCTCCCAGCCAAATTTTGCCACAGGCAGGTTATAGATCAATCTCACCGTTTTTAGTCGGATATGAGAGCCATCTTCCACATATTTGGTATTGCTGGGGATGGAAGTCACCGCATCAGAACCTGCCCTAGGGATATCGGAAGTGGGGTTCTCCGGAGTCCAACGGTCAGCTAACTCGGCATATTTGGTGACCTCGCCACGGGTGAAATAGCTATTCCGAGTTCTCAGATTATACACATCATTGCCCAGGGTGCCTTGGAAGAAGAAGGAAAATTCAAAATTCTTATAAGACATCGAGTTTTCCATTCCGAAAATCAAATCTGCCTGAGGGCTTCCCATGACCACATTGTCCTCGGTGGAGATGATCCCATCGCCATTCAAATCTTCAAACTTCGGCCCGCCGACCACCTGAGATCCTAAGCCGGAAGCATCGATCTCCTCCTGACTCTTCCAGGTACCCAGGTACCTTACTCCGGTAAATACCGGCGTAGGTTGTCCCACGATTATCCGGGTATTCCCTGCTCCCAGGATTTCATCTACCACCACATCGATAAACTCCTCGCCACCTAGGTCCAGCACTTTATTTTTGTTGGAAGACAGGGTCAGAGTCGTGCCCCAGTCAAAATCCTTATTGCTGATATTGGTGGATTTCACCATCAGCTCCCATCCTTTATTTTCCAGAGCGCCTATATTTTGCAATTGATTGGAGAAGCCCGTTTGCTTGGGGATCACCACCTCAAGAAGTAAATCTTCTGTTTGCTTATAATAGTAATTCAACTCAGTAAAGATCCTATTATTGAAAAAAGAGGCCTCCACCGCGACATCAAACTGGCTGGTGGTTTCCCATTGAAGGTTGGGATTGGCAGGCCTTCCTAGTGTCACCCCGGGAGATTGCACGCCATTATAAGTGGTGCTAGCCTCGGTCATCACAGCAAAAGTCCGGTAAGAATCGATGCCCTGACTACCTGACTTACCGAAACTAGCTCTTAATTTCAGGTCATTTACAAAGTCTGCTCCATCCATAAACGCCTCCTCAGATAGCTTCCAAGCTCCTGCGATGGATGGATAAAACTGGTATTTGTTGCCGGGTGCAAATCTTGAAGAGCCATCTGTCCTCCCCACCAAGGTCAGGAGATATTTATCTTTATAGGAGTAATTGATCCGGCCAAAGAAAGACGCTATTTGGAACTCATCATATCCACTGCCCACGACATTCCTGATAGGATCAGAACCTAAGCCCAGGTTATTGAATCCTGTGGCATCGCTGGTGATCCCATAGGCTTCGGCAAACAGGCTCTCAGAGGTGAATTTCTGAAAAGAAGCGCCTCCCAAAACTGACAAACTATGGTCTGTACCGAAGTCAGATAGAAACTGAACGGTATTTTCATTATTCCAACCTAGACTGGAGAGGGTGGCTACCCTGGCATTCCCATCCTCGCCTATCTCTAAGTAATCTGGCCGTTGGCTGGAATTAAATATATTTGTTTTGACATTATTGATCTCCGGACTGAAGGTCGAGCGAATGGTCCATTTCTCATGAGGCTTCACCTCCAAATAAACCGTGCTCAGGAAGTTATTGGTATAGGTCTCATTTGTATTCAGGGCGGCATTGGCCACGGGATTGGAGAATGGTGCGCCTATCACATCATCATAGCCATCATAGGATCCATCTGCATTATAGATGGGTTGGGTGGGAAGGATAGTGAGCAGCTGGCTATAAGGCACGGTGCCATTGTCCTGGTGGATACGAGAGTAGTTTACTCTAAAGCCAGCTTTTACCTTATCACTTAGGTCAATATCAAGATTAGAACGAAAGATATACTTCTCAATACCCGAGTTTTTGATCAGTCCATTTTGATCAAAGAAGTTCAATGAATTATAAAAGTTGATTTTTCCATTTTCAGAGGACCCTGCTATCGATACATCACCATTATAAATGGTCGCGGGATCCATCAGGATATTAAACCAGTCATTGTCTTCATAGGAGGATGGATCATTAGGGAAGGGAACTCCTGCCGATCTGAATTCCGCATCCTCATTGGTAAAGGCGATCTGATCTGGCTGAGAAAGGTAAGCAGGCTTCTGTGGCACCAGCTGAGCGCCGGTATAAAAACCCACTGTTACCTGAGGTTTTCCGCCGTAACTGTTACCACTTTTGGTCGTCACCAGTACCACTCCATTGGCTCCACGGGAACCATATATAGCAATGGAGGAGGCATCTTTGAGGATTTCTATGGATTTGATATCGCTGGAATTAAGGTTATTGAGGTTAAAATCCTGTCCCACGATAATTCCGTCGATCACCCATAGGGGTTCATTGCTACCTTGAATGGAATTACCTCCTCGCACCCTGATCACGGTGCCTGCACCAGGTGCTCCACTCGTCTGGGTCACTTGTACGCCCGAGGCCCGGCCCTGGAGGACTTGATCCACCCGCGAATTGGGATTGTTTTCGAATACCTTGGTATCCACCGTGGATACGGAGCCGGTCAGGTCAGATTTCCTAGAAGTGCCGTAGCCGATCACCACCACCTCATCGAGCTGCTTCACATCGGTTTCAAGGGAAAAATTGATTTTGGATTGGTTGCCTACGGCAATTTCCTTGGTAAGGTAACCCACAAAGGATACCACTAAAGTGGCGCCCTCGGATACCTTAATGGTATAGTTGCCATCCAAATCGGTGATAGTTCCATTGGACGTTCCCTTTTCTAAAACCGTCACCCCGGGTAAGGTGCTGCCATCTTGCACGGCGGTCACCTGTCCTGAAACGACAGTGTCCACTGCGGCCATGGCCGAAGGGGCAGGAAAAACCTGCATCAACAAAACCGCCAAAGCGAATTTTGTCAAATATAAAATTTTAAGTAATCGTTTACTTTTCATATTTTGGGTGTTTTTGATTTTAATTGATTTTGCTTAAATGAAGCCCTTCCCAGTAATTGCCAGGGCAAGGGACTTTAGATTAATGCAGACTGGTACATTGGCTATTGGTTAATGAGTATAGGATGATTTATACCTTATAAATGCCCATGAAGGGCTTCAGTCGGTCTCACTAAATTGGAGGTTTCACACAAAAAAAATGTCCCAAAAAATGGTCTTATCGTCCAATTTATTCCTCCAAAAAGAGTATAAACACGACTATTACTCTTTTATCCCAGAGATATGACTTTTAGTATTATAAAAAATCGTAAAAAAACTCTATTCAATTTCTACATCCACTCTTTTGGCCTTTTCCGAGGCTCTATTCCAATTGATAAATAAGGAAACAGATCCTTTTATTTGCCCTTTGATCCAGCTAGGCTGAGCGTCTGGTCCAAATTCCGAGGCAGCTTTCCACTTGGACCCCACAGGGGAGATAAAATCGAAAAAGAAAAACCCCTCCCTTTTCGGATAATACCCATTGGCAAACTTATGATTGGGACCATTGACAGGGTTGAGAACACCAAGGGTAAGGTCCGAATTATTTAAAAAGCCTAAATTCACATTATTTTCTAAATAAAATACTGCCCAGTTCCAAGGCGCAAAAAAGCCTTCAAATTCTATTGAATTATAAATAAGCCCAGGCACATTCACCTGCTTTTCCAAGGCATAGACATCCCATAATCCACCCTGACTACGGTTTTTCCAAATTCTAGCAGGTCCTTCACCCAGCCATCGCTTGCGAAGCACCTCCTTTGCTGGCACCTCCATACCAATACCCGCATAATGATATGCGCCTTCATTGAGTGTATAGGCATAATCAAGGGTGATTTCGCCACCTGCATTCAGCTCCCACCTTAGGTAATCAAATCCACGGGAATGGGTGGATTCTATAATCCACTTATCTCCATCCTGACTGATTTTGGCAGCGTTAGAAGTGGATATATCATTGACTAATGTGCTGTCTGCCGCCTCAAAAGCGAGGTAGGGAAAATTATTTATGCCTGAGGTCTTCCCATGAGTGCTTACGGATTCCAATAGTCCCGAAGCTGAGTCAAAAGTAAGCTCCAAATCTCCCCGATGGAAGGAAAAATTATTGCCCGGATCCTGGGTAAACGGTTCCATTACCGATGCTCTAAACCGTGGCCGGTTGGAACTGCTGATTGGTAATCTCTTTTCATATACCAGCAGTCCATGCGGATCATACACCTCTATGGCCAAGGCATCCTGATGAATAAAAGATGAGGGAAGATTGATTGATAACTTCCCGGTCTCTCCTGCGGGTAAGGAAGCTTCTATCATCCCCTCAGCCACAGCTCTGTGACCATTAAGACTTCCGTCAGGATTAGCAAAATTGATTAGTTTCCATATCAGAGTACACTGATTAAGGTCGGTGAAGGTGAATTTATTTTCTACGCTGACTTCTCCTTCGAAGTCCTCTCCCAACCGCTCAAGGGCTATCTGGACTGGGGACCAAATTTCTCGCACAGCATAGTAGCTTCCCTCTTTTTCCCCGTGAGGACCCAGGATTCCATCTGCCGCTTTGTTTTGTTGATTGTCGGCGGTATAAGCCATATCTGTCCGCATCAGGCCTTCATCAAATAGTGCCCAGATCATCAGTCCGCCACCTACTTTAGATTGTTCGAATAAGTCCCAATAGGTCTTAAGATTTGCTCCCCCACCCCCATCGTATAAGGCATGAAGGGTTTCATTAGGTAGATAAATATGATTTTCCTCGAAGAGGTTTTTCTTAATGGTAGCGAAATTCGGGTAATAAGTGGTGTTGATAATATCCCAATCCGGCTGATAATTCGCGAAAATATCGTTGCTTTTAGCCTCATTTTTTAAAGGTCTTCGTTCTTGAATATCCCATTTGAAAAATACTGGGTCAAGGGCCGGGTTATGAGCCATATGATTGCCATTACTCCATAGTACCACCGAGGGGTGATTGACATCCCGGCGCACCATTTCTTCCACCAGCTGACTACCTATGTTTGTCTCCAGCGGGCGATACCAGCCAGTGGTCTCCACCATTGCCATCATCCCCAGAGAATCACATAACTCCAAAAAATAGGCATCCGCCGGATAATGGGAAGCCCTCACACAATTGAAATTTAGTTCTTTCATCAAGTGTAAATTCTCCTCCATATCGGCCTTAGAAAGTGCTCGTCCTGTCTCTGGACGAAAACTATTCAGACTTGCACCTTTCAGTAGTATGCGTTTGCCATTCAGATAAAACCCATCATGATCTCGCACTTCAAAGGTTCTAAACCCAAACTTTTGCTGATAGGTATGAAGAACCTTATCCTCCTTCCGTAGCTGCACCTCCATCGTATAGAGATGTGGAAATTCATGAGACCACAACTCCACTTCGGGAATATGGGCAGATAGTAAGGTTTTTTCGCCACTGATCTCTTGCGAAAATGGATCACCCACCCTTTTTCCAGCTGCATCATATACCTGAGCATATAGGCTGCTGGCTTCGCGATGATCATTGCCATTGCTATATACCCACATCTTTAGGTCTCCCGTCATCCTGGCATCTATCGCCACCTGCTCTATATACTCCCTAGGAACCTCCTGAATATATACGGGGCGAAAAATCCCGCTAAACATCCAATAATCGGCATAGCGCTCGGCCTCTACCAGAGATGCATTGGTGGAAGAACTATTTACCTCCACCTCCAGAAGGTTTTTCCCTGACTGTATATAATCTGTAATCTCGAATTTAAATTCTGTAAACCCTCCTTGATGAAAACCAATCTCCTTGCCATTAAGGCTAAGTTTGGTATCGGTCATCACGGCCTGGAAAACAATAAAATACCGATGCCTATCTTGTTTTACCCAGTCAAAGGAATGTTTATAATAGCCTATTGGTAAGGCGCGATTATCCATTTGATCCATTCCATAGAGGTAATACCCAAAGCCCTCAGCCTCCCAGTTGGATGGAACAGGGATGCTGGTCCAAAAACCACTATTGCGACCCTCGCTAATCATAAACTCCCAATCCACGGCAGTACTGGCGTCCTCCCCAGAGAGGAAAACTATTTTCTGAGCCTGTATCGCCAGGCTAAAAAAGCAGGCGACAATAAATAATACAATGTTTTTTTGCGTGAACTCTACCATTTTTACCGTGCTAATAACCCATGTATTCATTGATAATTATTATCATTAATTATAATAGAACAAGAAGCAGATTCCTCTTTATCCAATATCTTATTGAAAGCGGAAACGGCTACTGCTGAAGCTTGCGCTGGAGCTGCCGATTCTGATCTCCACCTCACCTTTGCCGGAATTGGTTTTCATATCCAAGCCGGTATATTCCAGCAATTCCGGCAGGATGGTAAAGCTCAGCTGCTTGGATTGACCAGGCTCTAGCTCCACTTTTTCAAATCCCTTTAGCTCTTGCATCGGCCTCACCACCGTTCCATATAGGTCTTTGAGGTATAGCTGGACAGTTTCTTTGCCCTTTACACTTCCCGAATTGGTCAGGGTGATGGTGGCGGTGATCGGCTTATCCACCGACATCAGGGTATCCGATAAGGTAATTTGCGAATAGTCAAACACCGTATAACTTAAGCCAAAACCAAAGGGATATAAAGGTGAGTTTTCTGCAAAAAGATAGCCTTTCTTAGCGTTTATTTCTTTTTGGCTATAATGATATGGCAGCTGGCCAATGGAGCGTGGAACTGTCACAGGAAGCTTACCTGAGGGATTATCCATCCCAAAAACCACTTCTGCCAAGGCATAATTCCCCATCTCACTCAGGTCCCAGCAGTCCAGGATCGCATCTGCATTTTCGGCAATTGTATTTATAGAAAGCGTCCGGCGATGCTTCAGCACAATGATTAGAGGCTTCCCTAATTTCTTAAGTTCGAGGATCAGCTCATCCTGTAAGCCCACTGGATCGATATTCTCCCGATCGCCGAGTGCATTATTAAAAAAGCCCTCCTTGGCGGTGAACTCATCACCTCCCACAAAAGCCATTATGACCTCCGCCTGCTGCGCTGCAGCAAGGATACGCTCAATTCCTTCTCTTTGCTCTGCCTCCGAAAGTAATTCGGGTACTCCCCCCTCGCCATTGGTAAGCTCAAAGCCCTTTTCGGTGATAAAGCTTATTTTATTGCCTGCAATAGAGGAGAATTCTTCCTCATCCTTCTCCCCTAATAAGGGTCCCACCAAGGCTATTTTAGTGGCCTTAGCCGTAGAAAGGGGAAGGACTTCTGAATTTTTCAATAAGACAATGGACTCCATATCTGCTTGTTTAGCCAAGTCCAGGTATTCCTCTGTGCGTACCTGATCACTGACCGCCTCTATATCGATATAGGGATCATCAAATAATCCCAAAATAAATTTCGTGCGAAGCACTCTCCCTGCCGACTGATCGATATACTCCATCAATGAGGGATCCTCCCTGGCCAGCTTCGGCAGAAGGGAGTAAGCATCTTCAGCATACAAATCCACATCCACGCCAGCTTTGAGGCCTAAAATGGCCGCGTCTTCGGGAGATTCGGCTACTTTCATAAAATAATATAATCTTCCAATATCATTTGCATCAGAAACGACATAGCCCTGGAATCCCCATTGATTTCGGAGGACCTCAGTCAGTAACCAGGGGTTGGCATGGCTGGCGATGCCATTCAGATCCCCATGGGAGGCCATCACACCGAGGGTATTTGCCTGCTGCACGGCAGCTTTGAAGGGTGGGAATATCTCATCTATCAGCGTCCGGGGAGATATCTCAATAGCGGCAAAGTTGGTTCCTCCAGACACCTGCGCATAGCCCGCAAAATGCTTAGCCACTGCACCGATATGCGTGGATTTCAAACCTATATAATCCCCTTGCAAGCCCGTAATGGCACTGATGATCATCTCGGTGGTGAGGTAAGTATCTTCGCTAAAAGCCTCACTCATGCGTCCAAATCTCGGATCTCTCACAATATCCGCCTCCGGCGAATGGGTCAGGTGCAGCCCTCGAAGCCTCGCCTCCCGGCCTACCGCATCATACACTCTTTTGACAAGATCCCGGTTAAAAGTCGCCGCCATATTGATCGGCCGACCAAAACTGGTGCAGCCCTCAGCATCCACCCCGTTGTAGGATTCGGTGACGAAAAAACCCGGAATTCCAAGGCGGTTGCTTTCGATGATTCGTCTTTGAAGCTTATTGTTCAGCAGGGCCGCCCGCTCAGGAGAAAGGTGCTCCCCAGGGTTCTTGATGCCTCCAATGCCTAATTTTAATTTCTCAGTCACCACATCAGAAAGAACCAGCTCATCCTCCTCACTAAGCTCTACTCCTATCTGCGCATGAAACATCCTCATCTGGGCTACCTTTTCCTCTAAGGTCATCTGCTGCAATAGTTCCTTTACCTGTTGGTCTATCGCCAGGTCTGCGGTGGTACTTTTGGGCTGCTGCGCCTGACTATATACCGTCATGCAAGTTAAACCTATGAATAGTGGTAGAATTTTGAAAATCATATCAATAAATGGTGTAATTATAATGGCAGAATGCAAATAATTGGTATCAGGAATCCGAAGCTTTCAAAGCTTCATTCCCTCAGGACTATTCTTGGCTCGTGCGGGCTTTTTGCTCCACGAAATAAGGCTGAAAAGTATAGGAAGAATTTTTGTCCCACTGTGCATTTAGGCTGGGAAGGTGACTTTTCAGACGGCTTTTGACTTCAGAATACTGAGGATTATCCGCTTGATTATCCCATTCATTGGGGTCTTTAGCCAAATCATATAATTCCTCTGTACCGTCCTCATAGTGGATATATCGATAATCCTGAGCCCTTACGGCATGGTTATTCATCCCATAAGTGGTGATGGCCACAGGCTCCTCTATTTCTTTCCTACCCTGTATTAAGGGGATCAGGCTTCGGCCTTCGTTATTCTTATTGGCTGGAAGCCCACAGAGCTCGAGAAGAGTAGGATAGATAGAAAGCATCTCTACTGGCGTGTCGATTACCTTGCCTTTGGGGACTGTGCCCCCCGAAAACATCAGTGGAGCCTTGGTAGCAGGATCCCATAAGGCATGCTTGGCAAAAGTCCCCTTTTCCCCTAGCCTATACCCATGGTCAGACCATAATACAATCACCGTATTATCGGCGTATTCGCTAGTCTTCAAGGCCTGCATCAGTCGCCCGATTTCGTAATCTACATAGCTCACACAGGCGAGATAAGCCTGTATAATTTTTTTCCATTCGCCGGAATCCTTCGCCCATTCAGTGGAAGGCATCATGGGCAGATCATTGATCTGTAATGCCACCGGCGGCACATCATCGAGGTCATTGGCGAGATAGGGAGGCACCTGAATACTATCCAGGGGATGAAGGTCAAACCACTTTTGAGGAACGTACAAAGGCACATGTGGACGTAAGAAGCCCATGCCCATAAAAAAAGGTTGGTCGTAATTTCGCTGCAAGCGCTCTATCACCCAATCCACAGACTGGTGATCGGGCATCAGGGAATCGGCTTCCGGAAAAGCCCCCCAGTCCGTGCTGGTCCGCCCATAATTCTCCCGATCAGAATCTCCAAACCCATCCCATACAAATCGCTTATCAGGCAGTGGACCAAAGCCCTTTACCCTGCCACCAGACTCATCAAAAACTCCCTCTGGCGCATGGGAATGAAATAATTTCCCTACCCCCATGGTATAATACCCCTGCTCCTTAAAGTATTCGGGCAGGAAGGTTAATTCCTGCGTTGTGGGATTATCAGAGCGGATCTTGTCATCCTCGATCATCCCATATATGCCAGTGCTGGAAGGCCGCAAGCCCGTCATGATGGAAGCCCTGGAAGGACCGCATAGGGGCGCTTGACAATGAGCGTTGGTGAATAATACCCCTTGTGCGGCTAATTTATCCAAATTGGGAGTTTTGGTATTGGAATAATTATTCATGCTTCCCAACCAGTTATTGAGGTCATCTACGGCGATAAAAAGCACATTAGGAGGCTTGACTGGCTCCACTATGGCTGCTTTTTGCGGCTTATTGCTGCAAGAGCCCAGAGTGATCACCATCCATCCAAAAACTAGGAATAGGCTATTTCTCATACTATTATTGGCTATTTTGGCTCAGTGAGCTTGGATCAGATACTTCCTCTATCGATGAAGCTGAAATAATTTTGAACGGTTTCCGTCTTCTTCTTCTTGATCATATAGGCGGCAGAGTCGGCCATCACCTCAAAATCCGTCGTCATAACGGAGATGCCCAAGACCTCTTTTAGCGAGGTGTCATTATAGGAAATCACCCCTATATCCCTGCCCAGCTTAAGCTTGAGGTCCTTGGCCTGCTGCAAGAATCTGATCAGGTCTTCCTCATCGATGATAATATAGGCATCATTTGCCCGGAATTCCATATGATCATAAATCTTATCTATGATCTCGTACTGACAGCCAAACTGCTCACAAAACTCGATAAAACCATGTTTGATCTCCTCTGGATAAGGATAAATAGGGTTTTCTGGAAATACTAAAGTGATATTATCATATTCCTTCAGCTTTTGTCTGCCCTCTTTCAAAGCCGAATATATGTCCCGACCAAAATCCTGATAAATGCAGGGCATGGCATCGGGCATATCCGGCAGCAGCTTGTCCATGAGCAGCAGCTTTTCTGAGGGCATATTTCGCAAATAATCTATAATGGCTTCGTTGTCCTCAGTGGACCCACTAAAATGTGGCATAACCACAAAATAGTCATACACATGAAGCTGCTCTTCCAAAATATCCCGAAGATATGCGCCATTGCAATGATGAACTCTCAGATCCACCTGGTAATTCCCACCTAAGGCATCCACAAAAGAATGGTATATTTTTAGTTTATAACTACTGAGTTTATTCATGATGATCAGCAGCTTGCTCTTGGCCTGATTTACATTTCTGGCGACATAGAATCCTTTGCTCATCACGGAAGTGACGATCTTCTTTTCCCGCAGGAAGGTAAATGACTTCACGATCGTGTCCCTTGCAAGGCCAGTCTCTGCCTGCAGCTCACTTATAGAGGGTAATTTTTCACCTATTTGAATCTCCCCATTCTCGATAGCCTGAATAATATAGTTGGCTAGCTGACGATATTTCGGCACGTGGGACTGCTGATTTATTGACTTTTTGATAATTAGGTTTTCAATAATCATGGTTATTTTAGGTATAGTGTTATTAATATAAAAACCAGCGGGGGTAATACGCGGAATTCGGCTGCCTCCACTTTCTTATTTCTCAAAGAAACTCACTTGAATTCATCAGAAATTATAATTCCCTGAATAGCCGCTGGCATTATTCAATATTATACATTAGGAATAAAAAAAAAGTCCTAATTACTGGTAATATGATACAGAAACCAGCCCTACGAACTGATTTGAGAGATTTTCTGTGGAAAAATGAATACGATTTTAATAAAGTGATTAATATACCTCCATCCTGGACCTACATTACACACATTCCCTCAGCTCCATCAAAGTTCCGACCACCTTGTCCACGGCACTCCTATGTTGGCTAATACCTTTGGAAATAATCACTGTATCTTCTCCACCTAATTCTTTCCCACCTTATACAAGGCTCTCAAAAAAGGACAGATGCCTAAGCACCTGTCCTCCGGGGTTAATTGTTTATTTTATTCCACTTCACCTTCAGAAGGGTCTGTACCTAAAATAACCCGTCACCTGATGAGCTATGCCATTAGTGAATTTATAATTATGCAGTTCTACAGCTATGCCTTTGGCATTGGAGGGAAGTGCCTCTGCGCCTCGGTTTACGGACAAATCAAAGGTCCATCCCCTTTTGATATAGACCACGCCCGTATCACCAGGCACCAAGGTTTGGAATTTAAAATTCTTATCCAGGGAAGGCAAGCCTGGTCCCTGATCCACATAAGCATCCACAATATGATACTTCAGGATATGCTCCAGCTTTTCGGTACTGATAGAATCCAAGGGGAAGTTGGCGCTGCCTGCTACATGAGCGAGCAGCTGACCGCTGCTTTTCCAGGCTTGATTTTTCAACAGGAAGAAGGTTCTATTGTCCTCGGGCTTATTATACAGTTCCTCAAGGCCCGTCCGATCAATAGCTTCCAGGAGATAGCTAAATTCCGGTAGCCCATTTACCTCCAAGGCGGGATCCTGATTGACGGAGCGCATCCATTCCAGGACCGTCATATCAAAGGGCGGGGCATCAACAATCTCAGCATTATAGTCAAACTGGGGCTGAAGGTTCATATCACAGGCCAAAGCCATCCAAGCCAGACCGGCAAATAGAGCGAGAGTTTTTATCTTATTAGTTATATTTTTCATTTTTTCTACCTATCTAAAATTAATAACCGGGAGTTTGAGTCAGATTTGCATTGTCAATAAGATGTTTGAAATAAATAGGAAACAACAGCTTATCGCTGGTTAGGCCATTAATAGGGTTCATCACCTCTACTGCCTTGTCTGTTCTTATCAGATCCCACCATCTCTTACCTTCTGCCAGCAGCTCAAACTGTCGCTCGTCTAGGATCATATCGTATAGCTGCTCGCTGGATTGAAAATCCGCCAAGGCCACGGTTGGCAGGTCACGTGCTTGCCTGATTTGGTTTAGCAGATTTACTGCTTCCTGAAGGTTACCGAGCTGCACCTCCGCTTCGGCCTTTAGCAATAGCATGCCCGCATACCTGTAGATCACGATATCGGTATCATCCTCGGCGGCATTATAGTTGGTCTTATTGTACTTGGCGCACCGTGCATCTCCTATATCCTTGGACTCCTCGCGGGACTCAAAATAGCGGAAGTCGCCATAGATTGTGGCCCCATCAACATCCTTGGCCGAAGGCTTAAAATCAGGATATTTTGCATGCCAGGCGATAGAATCAATAGGGTATTGGCTGATCCACTTTTCTTCCAGCAACCTGGAGATTTTATAGGGAGGAACACCACTGAAAAACACACCATAGACGCCAGAAGCTCTATTTCCATCCTCTTCAAGCTCATTGAAGATGGAAAATATCAGCTCAGGGCCAGTCTCCTGCTGGCTGCTGGATAGACCGGCAGATTCTGGTTCGTTGCGGAATAGGGCCTGCCAGGCTTCCCGGGTCCTCACCAGGCTAAATTCGTTGAGCCCTACCAGTTTGTCCAAGGCAATCTTGGCATTCTCATACTCCCTAAGGTGCATATATACCTCGGCCTGAAGGCAATATAGGCTAGCCAGGGAAAAGTGGAATCGCTCAGCGGGGTTTTCCAGTAGTTCCTCCGCCATCATGAGGTCTGGCAGGATTACATCTGCCATGATTTGATCACCTGTGGATTTTTCACGAAAGAGGTTATCATCCAGGCCTCTTATATTTTCGGTATAGAGAGGCACAGCGCCCCAGACCCTTATGGCATCAAAATAAGCGAAGGCCCTCAAGGCATGGGCTTCACCAAGCAGCCCGGCATCATAGCTCTCTATGGTCGGGATGTTCTCAATAGCCAGATTGGCACGCATGATCATCTGATAAAGCGCGCCCCAGCTGGTCACCCCCTCATTGGTGGGCAGCAGGTTATTGGTTACTATTTGCAGGGCCTCACCGGAGGCCTGCTCCGTACCGGAGAAATTGTCTGATCTCAGCTCTCCCCAAAAGAAATACTTGCTCTTATACGCATTTTGCATCGCATCATATACGGCGGCTACACCAGCTTCTGCATCAGAACTGGAGGTCCAAAACTGGCTCTCCTCGATCTGGCTTACGGGTGGCTGCTCCAGTATGCTGCTGCAGCCAAACCCAAAGGATAGCAAAGGAATGGCCAGCCATAATTGTCGGATATATATCAATCGTTTCATATTCTTCTCTTTAATGGTTACTATAATTTTGGCTTAAAAGCCCATGCTCAGTCCAAGAATAAACTCCTGGTAATTAGGATACCTAAGGTTATCGAGACCTGGAGTCAGGGCATTTCCCCGGGATCCCAGCTCAGGGTTATAGCCCGTATAGTTGGTCCAGGTCAGCAGGTTATTGGCCGAAAAATACACTGAGGCATTTCTAATAAAGTTAGTTTTGGTCAGTAGGCTTTCAGGAAGGGAATAGTCCAATCTGACGTTTCGGAGCTTAATGAAGTCGGCATCACTGACATAGAAGGAGTTGGCGCTCAGGTTATTTTGGGCATAGCTCCCTATGCGTGGATAGCGGGCCACATCTCCGGGCTTATACCAGGCCTCTTCTATCCGCTCAGGTCCAGGGGTCACGGTCCAGGTGGTTCGGTTGTTTCGGGTATATTCATAATTTTGGTAGATGTCATTGCCAAAATTAAAGTCAAACAAGAAGGAAAAACGGAAGTCTTTCACCTTAAACTCGTTGAATAAACCCCCAAAAAACTTCGGTACTCCATTTCCAATTACCGTTCTGTCATTGGCTTCATCGATTTTGAAATCACCATTTAGGTCTCTCCAGAATACATCGCCACCTTTCAGCGTGGTTCCCTGATAGCTCAGCTGATTTACCGGGCCGCCATAGGTCTGGCCATTTAAGATATAATTGAGGAATGCCCCTTCCCCGTTAAACACAGGCGTCAGGTGCTGGCCCTGATCGTCAAAGGCATTGGACTCATCATAGGCAAAAATGCCTTCACTTACGAAACCATAGAAATTGCCAATGGCCGCCCCTTCTTCATATAAATAGAGCTCGTCACTGGACAGGAATCTACCATCTTCCTCTGCCAAATCGATGATTTTATTGCTATTGGTGGAGATATTGAAACTAGTAAACCACTCTAGCGCTCCTATTTTCATGGGGCTGGCGCTGATAAACACCTCCAATCCGCGGTTTTGGATGGATCCGATATTGCTTCTTACATTGGAGAATCCTGTTTCCTGCGGCAGGTCTCTGTTATAGAGTAAGTCAGAAGTTAGTTTTTCGTAAAAGTCAAGGGTGGCAGATATCTTCCCCCCAAAGAGGGCCAGGTCCATCCCATAGTTGATCTGGCGGGTACTCTCCCAAAGCAGGTCAGGGTTTGCCAGCTGTGAAGGTGCGATCCCATTGACCCCATTATACATATTGCCAGGGGCATATAAGGCCCTACTTTCATAGTTGCCTATCCGCTCATTCCCTGTCACCGCCACCCCTACACGAAATTTGAGGTCGGTCAGCACATTGGCCAGCGGCTGCATAAATCCCTCATCACTTACCCTCCATCCGGCAGAGGCAGAAGGGAAGAGCCCGTATTGATTATCGGTTCCGAATCTGGAGGAGCCGTCCCTTCTCAGGGTGGTGGCAAAGAGGTATTTACTTTTGAAATTATAGGTCGCCCGCATATATTGTGAGGAGAGCGAGTGGCCATATCCATTGGTATAAGTATTGGAGATATTCAGTTCATTGACATTGTCAAAGGTTTTGACCAAGTCATTATTGAAGTCATTGGACTGAAAACGGTTATGTCTGACGTTCCATTCCTGGATTTGCATGCCCAATAAAGCATTCAGATTATGATTATTGAAGCTTTTCTTCCAAGAGAAGTAATTTTCAAACTGGTAGTCAAAGGACACGGTATTCCGCTCGGCGCCGGAGGCCGCCAGTCCCGCCCTTTGGACGATGGTGGGGTTGAACTCATTATAGGTTTCCAAGTCGAAATTTGCTCCCAGCGTGGTCTTAAAAGACAGGGAGGGCAAGATTTTATATTCCAGAAAATTGAAGGTCTGACCAATATACCTGCGTGTGGTAATCTCGGCAAACTCAGCGATGGCAAGGGAGTTTTTCCTTCCAAAAAGCTCCGGGTAATAGGTACCATCCCAATCGATGAGCGGCATCCAAGGCATGCGCTCGGCCATATGACGGAATACGCCACCTTCGCTCAGTCCTTCACGCTTATCATAAGAAGTCATCAGACGGGTGCCCGCAGTGAATTTTTTACCCAGATTGAAGTTGACATTCAGGGTAGAATTTATCCTCTCGTAGTCCGATCCGAGCACCACGCCCTGCTGCGTGATATACCCCGTATTCCAGTAAAATTTGGCATTGTCACTGCCTCCGCTGAGGGCGAGATTTAGCTGGTCCTTCACCCCTACACGGGTTAGAATATCCTGGATATCAATATCCATATTGTATTTGAAAGAAAGTGAATCCGCCGGGGAGGCATTGGCTCCGGAAGCCTGGTTTCTATGATAGAGCTCATTGATTCTCTGCTGGCGGGTATTGGCCACCGGGATTTTAGTATAGAGTTTATTATAACTACGTATATAGCTGACATCTACTTTGGTCTTGCCAGCCTTACCGGTTTTGGTGGTGATGATCACCACGCCATTGGCGGATTTGGAGCCATAGATAGCTGCTGATGCTCCGTCCTTGAGCACCTCGATGGAGGCCACGTCGCTAGGATTGAGGTTACTAATATCTTCCATTTGCTGGCCATCCACCACATATAAGGGGCCAGTGCCACCATTGAGGGTGGAAGTACCACGGATGACGATGTCGGAGGTTTCGCCAGGTCCACCATTGGTGGTGATCGATACTCCCGACATCCTACCTTGCATGCCGTCCAGCACATTCACGGGGGTAGTTTGCTCGAGTTGTTCTTCTTTGATGGAGACCACGGAGCCAGTGACATCACGGCGATTCTGCTCGCCATAGCCCACCACCACGACCTCTTGCAGGGCTTGCTGGTCAAAATCCATGGTGATATTTAGGGTACTGCTATTGCCCACCGTGACCTCTGCGGGCTTATAGCCAACAAAACTAAAGGTCAGCACATCCGCTGGCCCGGCAGCAATCTTAAACCGACCTTCGATATCCGTGGTGGTACCTTTGGTGGTTCCTTTGATCAGGATGGTGACGCCTGGAAGTCCGTCGGGGGCATCCTCCGCAAGCACCCTCCCTGTAATGGTCTGCCCTTGAGCATGGGCGCTCAGGACACACAGCACTGCCATCACAAAAATGCACAGTCTGATGAGCTTGTAATTTTTCTTCATTATTTAGGCTATTTAAGTTTAGGTAATTGACTTGAAAGTTGAAAAATGCTTACCTGATTAATGGAGTTTTAATCTTGAACTACCGCGGCCGTACTAAGCAGTCACATTCCTTAAAAACCCTCATCGAAAAGAATCATTTGTCCCAACAGTCAAAGAAAATTCTTAAGCCAAAAGACTGAAAAGAAACAAAAATTATAGTCCATAAAACGAGTGAAATAGTTCAAATATTTGGATGGTATACTTCTATATCAGGTTCCTATCTCAGTCAAAACCCTGATTTCAGCTCACCATGCACGTATTTAGCACTGACGAAGGCCTTTATAGGTAAAAAAATCCTTTCTCCTAAAATCCTTTTATTAGAGATAATAAAATTGGCCATAAGGCCATAAAAAATCATACCCCCGAAAATCTTCCGGAGGTATGGTCAAAAGTAAAATAGTATAGGGGTTTATTGATTGAAATAACTTAAATAATCGCGGGTTTCATTCACTCCATCTCTTACCCTATTTCTGAATATCAGATCGGTGGACACATGGTACACCGTGTCATTATCGTCCAGCTGATAGTGGAAATTCAGGTTGAAATCCCGTGTACTGGAATCATAAGTATTGGTATCTTCCAGCATCACCACAGGCTGTCCATCGATGGGATCCACCGCGATCTCGCCTCCCTGAACAGTCATATTAAACATGAGGCCATTGGTAAAGGCGGTGGTGGCGGAGGTCGCCTGCACCTCGAAGGGTCCGATCGTGGTCAGTCGCCAGGCATTCTCATCGCCTTCAGAATTGTATTTCTCCACCACGGTTTTGTCGTCCAGGATTTCGCCATCGATCTCTTTACGGATTTCTGATTGGTATAAATAATATCCATCCACAGCACTCATATATTTTACCGTCACATTCACCGAGTCTATCCCAATCGAATCCAGGGAGGTGCCCACTATTTTCACTGGGAGGGTATAAATTTCCTCTAAGGCCTTGGGATCATTCAGAAAATTGATAGAATCCATTTCTACGGAGAAATACCCCAAATACTCCCCACTCGGAATAGTGGCTTGAAGGAGTCCATTGTTCATTTCACTGGTTCCGTAATAGTCTATAGGGAGCAGCTCTCTAGTATCATCAATATCCGTAAAGGTTACATCTGTTTGGTAAAGCTGAAAATCAATCGTGCGATCTTCATTATTATTTAGCACCCCAGCCATTGCTGCACCAATCTTGAACCTTAGGCCTTCACCCACCACCACCGTGCGGGTGTGGTTTTCGAAGGAAGCAAAGTAAGCTAGGGTTTTGTCTAATTTTGGATTCAGGAAATCATCATCATAACAGCCCGTGATTCCCAATGCGAGTAGTACTACTATTGCTATTTTTTTCATCTTGTTTGTCTTAATAAATTAGAAAATTACCAGCCCATATTATTGACGAGGTTCTCAGTTTTCACCATTTCTGAGAAAGGCAATGGCATATAAGGAGAGGCAAATTGTCTGGCCTCAAGGATATCCGGGGAGTAAATCCCATATACAGGGCTGTTGATGAGGGATTGATCGCTGGCACCCTGGCTCCATCTCCTCAGGTCCCAAAATCTAAAGTCCTCAAAGCAGGTTTCAATTCGCCTTTCATTGCGCAGCAAATCGACAAAATCGGCTTGGGACAGGACGGTGGGAAGGTATTGGTCTTTTCCTTCTCCAAGCGCGCGGTTTCTTACTTTGGCCAGGATCTCTCTGGCAGAATAGCCAAATCGAGCATCATCGGGATTGCCGGTGGCCTGGATCGCCGCCTCCGCAAAGTTCAAATATAACTCAGGCCTTGTGAGCAGGTAAACGGCTCTTTTGGTACGTACGAGCTTGCCAGGTTCTAGTCTTACCTGCGGATCCAACAGCTTCTGCAGGTAATATCCCGACCTGGTGGAGTTTTGGTCAGTGCCATAAGCATCTGCTCCTCCCTGCTGGGTGTCCATCGTCAATCCTGCCCAGGACTCCTCATCCCTCACTATAAATCGATCCAGGCGAGGATCACGATTAACAAACATCTGGTCCCCATCGTAATCAGGAGATTGATCAATGGGATATCCATCGCTCATCGGGAAGGCGTCCACCAGGTTTTGGGAAGGGTTAAACTTCCCATTGCCACCAAAAGCCCGAGGGGGGAAATTCTCCTTCTCAAGGTTTTGGTCATCCAGAACGATGGGGCCTCTGAAGAACAAATCAGGGTTTGAGAAGTCCCCATCATTCAGATTGTTCTTATTATAATATGCCGAGAAAGGCATCAAATCATCATTTCCACTAGCCTGAATGGCGGCGGCAGCGGCAGCAGCGGCCTCTTCCCATAAGCTCTGATCATTGGTGAGATTATAGGCGGGGCTAGCTCTGTAAAGCAGAGTCCTCGCCTTCAGCGCCAAGGCACTTAGGCCTGTAGGTCTTCCCGAATCGGAAGTCAAGCCATCGGGGATACTTCCCGATCCCTGAGAATATTCCAAAGGCAAAAACTCAAAAGCCTTATCACAGTCCGCAATAATCTGCTGCACACATTCCTCATAGGTATTACGCGGAAGATCCAGCTCATCGGTATATTCCAAATAGGAGGTGCTGATCGGAAATCCATATACCTGCCCATCCGCGGCTAAGCCTCCATATTTTTTTAGTAGGTCAAATTGAAACCAGGCCCGAAGGAAATAAGCTTCCCCTTTAGACAATTCGAATATCTGAAGGTTTACCTCGGGGTTCAGGTCAAACCTCACGGGAGTAGGGATGGGCTGGCTAGGGTCCAGCACCATTCTTTCCAGAAACCAATTGAGGGAGTTTATGCTAGCATAATTAGCCTCCCAGCTATCCCCGAGAGGGTTACTACTTGCCGATACCCCACCTCGAGCGGCTCTGGATGGAGCAAACACCTCCCTATTGACCAGGGCATTATCTGTGGCTGCCTCATAGTCAAATTCCGCTCTGGAAGGGAGGGCTTTATAGGATTGATAGAGGAATCCAAGAAAATACTCTCTTGATTGGAGGGCCGTTTCATTGGGCACCGAGCTATTCGGTCTGGTATCCAAAAACTCACTGCAAGCCGTGAAGGTCGCAAGGGTAATGGAAGTATAAATGATAGATTTAAATAATCTCATAATATTCTCTTTAAGTGACTTATAATAGGATTAGAATGAAATGGACAGGCCACCGGCATAGGTGCTAAACAAGGGGTAATCCGACACCCCGGCACTCAAAGACTCCGGATCCAGCTTTTCTATTTTCGAGATAGAAAATAAATTGGTGCCATAGGCGTACAGTTTCACCTGCTTCAGGTGAAGCAGGTCCGAGATTCTCGATGGCAGGGTATAGGACAAGGCCACATTTCTAAGCTTCAAGAAAGATCCATCCGCCACCCAATAAGAGGAAGTCTGGATATCATTGGTCGGGGTGCCTGTGGTCAGCTGTGGATGAGAATTCCCATTGGGCAAGCCATCATTTACCACGGTAGAATATTTCCTATTATCATATATACTATAATAAGTGCTATTATTCAGGAGCCTATCAAACTTGCCATAGCCTAGAAAAGAGGCATATAACTCAAAGCTCTTAAATCCTATATTAATATTGGCTCCATACATCAAGCGTGGGGAGCGATTTCCGATGACATTCTTATCATATTTATCGATGATATTATCTCCATTGACATCTTCATACTTGATATTTCCTACTCTCAAATCCGCCGGATCAAGGAAAGAAGGACTCGGTCCCAGGCCTGCAATAGCATCATTGATGTCCTGCTGAGTATAATAGCCTATCGCATTATACCCACGCACATCATCTGTGGCATCGCCCACGCTGCTATAATTAGGATCTGCCAGCTCGTTGATCTTGAGTTTCTCACTTTTGGAGATCGTCATATGCGTAGCAATATCAAAGGTCCAGTTGTTGGCCTTCGCATGGTAATTTACTTCTACCTCTGCTCCCTCCATCTTCGTCTCCCCAAAATTCTGCTGAGGCAGGAAATCATCTCCACCAAGGATGGCAGGCGTAAGGTTATCGCCTTTGCTCAAGGTTCCTTTGGTCAGATAATTAAAATAACTCACCTTCATCCCAAGCCGATTAAAAAGACGGGCTTCTATATTAATATCCATTTCACGGATGGTAGGCCAGTCGATAAGAGGATTGGCAATTCTGGAAAACTTCGAGGTGGACAGCGGGTTGGAGCTATTGATTCTGTAGTCCTCCACCTTGAGATCCCAGGTGTCTATCCAGAGGCGGTTGGGGATATTGCCATCTCCCATCACACCCCAAGTGGCATTGAGGCGTAAGAAGTCCAGAGACAAATTATCCTTCAGAAACTCCTCCTTAGAGAGTACCCAGCCAGCCCCTATTGCTGGGAAGAGCTTAAAGCGATTTTCTTTGGCATAGCTGCTTGAGCCGGCATAGTTTAAGGAACCTTCGACGGTATATTTTCCCTGATAGGAATAATTGGTCCTTGCGGTGATATTTTGTCTTTTATAATTATCAAACCTATAGGCTTCATTTTCATCTAAAATGAGAAAAAGCAGGTCCGCAGAAATCGCATGATCATCATATTTTCTATGCCAGGAAGTCAGCATATTGAAGGCCCAGCGTCTCACATATTCATCATCTCCCAGATTTTGGGAGGTGGCTAGGTTTTCCTTTTGTCGCTCCTCGATTTCCAAGGGGTTTCCTTCTTCATCGAAAGAGGTGACCTCATAGATCCCCACGGTATTGCCTTTATTCATATTTTGCTGGTTATATAAGTCCAGCGCAAAAGTCGGCTTAAGGCTAAGGCCCTTCAGCACATTATCGAGGTTAAACTCAAATCCCAGGTTGGTCTGCATCTGGAAATAAGTCTCCTTGATGAAGCCACTTTGCACCTGTCCACCATAGGGATTGTCCTTGAAGGAGGCGGTGCCGCCCACACTGTCAGGAGCCACCAAAATAGGGTAGGCATTTGGATAGCGGGAAGAAAGGGTGTTGATATTAAATAAACGGGGATATTGCTTTTCCCCCAGGTATCCAGAGAAGTCAGCGATCACTTTTATATTATCATTGAAGTGAGCATCCAGATTGCCACGCACGTGGTACATATCCATGCCTGTAGCATTATTTCCATATTTCTCCAAGCCACCTTCGTTCTGAATGCCTGTCTGGAAATAATAGCGTGTCTTATCGGTACCGCCGGTATATTCTACGTCATAGCGAGCTATATTCATGGAATTATTCAGAAACTGGCCATAATAATCGACATCGGGATACTGCATAGGTCTGGATTGGTCGGCATAGGCGGCTATCGCCTCATCGCTATATCCGAGTCCATCAGGGATCTGCCCTCCATTGTCATTTCTTAGAGCCTGATTATAAGCACTTGCAAACTCCGACGCATTGAGGTATTGAGGCAGACGGCTGGGGATCTTCACCCCTCTTTGTACTTTGGCGTGAAATTCATTGTCCGATACCTTCCCTCTCTTGGTGGTGATTAATAGGATGCCATTGGATATTCTCCCCCCATACATGGACTTGGACACCGGATCTTTCAAGACCTGGATGTGATCGATCTGATCAAGGTTTAGATTAGCGAGGGGTCGCTCAAAACCATCTATCAAGACGATAAATCCGGTGGTATTTCCTCGGATATAGGACTCAAAATTGCCCCCTGACACCGTATTGTCCACTCCAATATTTCCATTTTCCTGAAGCATAAATAATCCGGGAAGCTTTCCTTCCAGGGCTTCCTGAACGTCCAGTGCGGGGTAGTTGATCAGTTCTTTCCCTGAGACGCTGTTTTGGTTTCCTACAAATCGCTCATAGCTACGCTCGCCATACATGATGCTAACTTGCTCCTTAGGAGTCACTTTAAGGCTGTCCTGATCGGCCGCTTCCCCCTGGGCAAAGGAGGGGAAATAAGACAAACATGCTATGCTGACAATCAGTAGTGATTTTAATTTATAATTATAAAATATCATTTTAGGTCTTTTTGAAATTAACGATAGCACTAAGTCCTTACCAGCCAGGATTTTGCTTAAAATTAGGTCCCAAGAAAATATTAGAATTTTCGATTGGGAATAGGTAGTGTTTCTCCTCCCACTGGATCTGGTGAGTCTCATCAACGCGGACCACAGAATACTCAAATTCGTCCGGACCAGTTTTCTTGATGTACAATCCTCGCTGCTCCATGACACCAGGGTCTGTCATGAGGTACCATCTTCTGAGGTGATAGAATCGCTTGCCCTCAAAGGCGGTCTCGATGCGCACCTCGTTACGGATCTTCTGCTCAAATTCCTCCACACTGCCTATGCTGAGGCTCGGGGTGGAATTATCAAATGCCGGCATATTGGCTCGGGCGCGAAGTTCATTGAGCACCTGCACGGAGGATTTGGAGAAGCCATTTACCCCTTGCGCGGGGGAGTTTGGTCCCCAGGCTCTGTTGGCCGCTTCTGCATAAAACAGGTATAAGTCGGCCAGACGGATAAAGTTAAATAAGTGGGAGGTACGTGCGTTATTTCTATAGTTAGCATCAGCTTTTAGCTTCCAATTATAATAGCCAGTGATGGTATATCCGGCAACTGGCGAGCCCTGGCCATCGATCTTCAACTCCTCGGCTACGGAATTATCATAGGCTTCATTCCAGATTTCTACCTTACGACCTTCTCTGGCGGTCATTGGATTATCCTGGCCATTATAGAGTAGGGTCAAGTCGAATCTTGGGTCACGACCAGTATGATTTACCCCATCACCCGTAAAAGGCGTCTTCTTAAATTCCTCGGTAGAATAGTCAATCGGGTCACCATTACTCCAGGTGAAGCACTGAGCGAGGTTTTCCATCACGGGCTCCCCCCCTGATCCACTACCAAAAGCCTTTGATTTGATACCGGAGTATCTCCAGTCAGGCTGACCTTTTTTCCACTGCTTATTTTTATGCAGGATGCCAAATAACACCTCATGGAAGGTATCTTCACCCACACCGTGAAAGAGGTTTCTCCACTTTTCCAGCGGCACGAGGTAATAGTATCCTGACTGATCTGCTTCCGCCAGGGCTTCGCCAGCTGCCACTGCAGCATCCACCCACAGCTGCTGATTATTGTCCGGATTAGCAAAAGGGCTGGCTGCCCACAGAAGAGCTTTAGCTTTATAAGCCATTGCCGCGAGCCTGGAAGGTCTTCCCCACTCGGAAGAGGGCACGACTTCTGGCAGATATTCAGCGGCCATATCAAATGATTCGGCGATCTTCTGCATGGAAGTCGCATAGTCATCTCTAGGTAAATCCATATCAGAGGTAGGATCCAGTGGAGCATCCACCCATGGCATCCCGCCCCAGTTTTGGACCAGCTGAAAGTAAAAATGTGCCCTCATAAAATAGGCTAATCCCAAAATATTAGCCCGCTGCTCCTCGGTGGCATTGGTCAGCTGATCGATATAGGCTATGGACATATTGGCAATACGGATAGCCCTCCACTTCACGATAAATCGCATACGGTGATTCGGCTCCCAGCGGAAATCCTGATCATTCTGGCCGGCATAAAAGTCACCTTTACGCATTCTCCACATCCTCTCGCCCATGGAGCCTGTATTCACAGTGCAGTCATCGGTAATCCTGTCGCGGGAACCGTTCATCTGAAGTGGCAGTCCATTGATCTTCTCATTGCCCCAGGCCAAATCATCCCATGGATCAGCATCCCAATAACTCGGGATTAGCAGCTGATCGATAAACTGCTGGCTTTTTTCATAGCTACTAAATACCTCCTCCTCAGAAAAAGCGGTAGCATCGGGAGACTTGTCCAGATAATCTACACAGGAGGTATTTCCTAGTATCAAAAGTAGCGTGGCTATATATATAATTCTGTATTTCATGATTGTCGTATTAAGATTTTAGAAGCTTACTTTTAGTCCTAAATTGAATCGCTTGGAGACAGGATAATTATTATTTCCTGTGGAAGGCTCTGCCTCCGGATCTCTGTCACTGATATGCGGGGCATAGGTCAGCAGATTTATCCCTTGCAGGTATATCCTTGCAGAAGACAAACCAATTCGTGCTAAAATTTCACCTTCAAAATTGTATCCTAGCGATATGGATTTCAGCCTGGCATAGCTCGCATCCACCCTGTTTTTCTGCTGCGCATTCCAGGCACCCCAGGCGGCATAGGGGCCCTGTCGATTATCAGGAGTCCACACCCCATCGGCTCTTCCCTGAAAGAGAATGGCCTGCTTGTCCAGGTCTCTCATAGGATCATTAAAATTCCCTAGGTTCCGCGTCACCCCTGTGCTCCCCTGGATCAAAAAGCTGAAGTCAAAATTGCTCACCGACATACCAGAAGACAGGCCAAAAGTATATAATGGACGTGTGGGGAAGCCCATTGGCACCGCATCATTTCCATTGATCAGCCCGTCACCATTGAAGTCGTATAGCTTATCGGTGCCCGGTACTTGAAGGTTATTATTCCCTAGAGAGTAATTGAGCATCTCATCCATATTCTGATAGTAGCCCACATTATAGATATTATTCGGCTGACCGATAGGCTTGCCTTCCAGCTTCTGATAATCAGGGGTTAACTTCGGGTCATCACGGGCCACCACACGGTTTTCGTTGAAGTTGAAATTACCCTTGGCCCAGTAGTAAATGGTGTTCACCTGCTTATTGAAGCCTGCTTCTATTTCAAAACCATGGACTTTGGTACCTCCAATATTCTGTGGCTGGGTGTTCTGCCCAAACCAGTCAGCAATAGCCCTTCGCTCCATCAAAATACCATCTCTCTGCTCATCAAATAAATCGACGGAAAGCGTATAGGTATCATTGAGAAACCCAATCTCTAGCCCCAGGTTTTTCTTAACCGACCTTTCCCAACGGGCCACCAGGTTGGGGACATTACCTTCCTTTATGGTCCTTACGTCTTCACTACTGCTGATATCCCCGGTTTCATAATTCTTAGAATTGGTATATTCAGAGATGTACAGCCAGTTGGAGCCGGTATTGTCATTTCCTGTTTCACCGTAGGAATAGCGGAATTTCAACTTATTCATTGATGGAATCGCCTGCTTCATAAAGGTTTCCTTGGCGGCATTCCAGCCCACGGCAAAGGCCGGAAAAAGTCCAAATCGGTTGCTTGGCGCAAACTGCTCTGATCCAGTATAGCCTACATTAAATTCCGCCAGGTATTTCCCTTTAAAATCATAAGTTGCACGACCTACCCAGTTTTCTTCGTAATGAGGAAAAGAAGCTCCATTCTGGCTTTCTCTTCGCTGAAATAGTGCCAGGCCAGAAATATTATGGCTGTTATCGATGGACTTGGTATAGCCTAATCGGGCATTATAAACGAGACTTTTCCTAGGGCTACCATTTCTTCGGGTGCCATCATAATACGGCGGAGTGATAATGGTTTCGTTATCCACCGTTTTGTTGATATACCGAGTCCATTCATAGTCATCTTCGCCTATCATATTAAACTGAAAATAATCTCCTTGGTAGTTTACATTTCCAGCATTATAGAAGGTCTCAAAATTATAAGAAAGCAAAGCTTCCATGGTCAGTCCTTCAGTGATAAATCCCAGGTCCTGCTTAATCCCAAAGTCAGTTCCCACCCTATTATTAGAGTTTCTGAATGTCCCTGAGGCATTATAAAGGTAATAAGGGGTGGTCTCCCCCGGGATGATCAGGCTTCCTGCCATACGATCACCGGGATAAGGCCATTTGTCATCCGGATACTGCTGTAAGAATGAGTCTGGATATAAAAATGGGGTATTGTAAGGGGCATCATAGAGAATGAAGTTCACCAGATAATTATAGGTAGATCCCGGCACATCCGTGGTCTGCAGTACCCCACCGGAAGAGATGGACACCTTTGTGGTCTTGGTGATGTCAAAATCCAGGTTCATCCTAAAGTTATACCGCTCATTTTGGTACCCTGGATCGTATAGGGGCTGGGAATCCTTGAATAATCCTCCTTGGCTCAGGCCACCCAAAGACACAAAGTACTTTACGGTCTTGGTGCCACCACGAGCGGACACATTAAATTTCTTATCCACACCAAAGTCGCTTAGCATCAGATCCAAAGGATCGGAATCCGGATATACATAAGGCATATCCTGCGTTCGGTAATGCTCCAGCGTTTCATCATTGATGATTCTGCCCCACTCCTGCCGATTACGATATACTGTATTCCTGGCGTCAAGGGTGTTATATGAATTTTCGATGGTCCGTTTTATAGATGGAGACGACAGGGACACCTCGGCACTTGCCGTGATTTCCATACGACCTTCCTGGCCTCTTTTGGTGGTGACGAGGATCACTCCATTGGCACCTTTGACACCATATACGGCGGTGGCGGAGGCATCCTTCAGTACAGAAATGCTAGCCACTTCTGAAGGGTCAATATTATTGAGGCTTCGCTCTACCCCATCCACCAATACCAAGGGCTGATTATCTCCACTAAAGCTGGAAACCCCACGGATGTATATTTTGGCATCGGTGGATCCTGGCATGCCTGATTGCTGCACCGTCACCACGCCTGGCACCTGACCTGTCAGGGCATTAGAAATATTTTGCTGTCCTGTGCGGACGAGGTCTTCACCCTGCACCTGGGAGATCGCTCCTACTACACTTTCCTTTTTCTGCGCTCCATAGCCCACGACCACCACCTCATCGAGGCTGGTTTCGGCAAAGGCCAGAGAAATATCAATTACGGATCTATTATTGACTGGGATTTCCTGGGATTCGTACCCAATGAAACTAAAAATTAAAACATCTGTGGGCGATGCTTCTATCTGAAAATTTCCATCTATATCGGTGGCCGTTCCATTTGATGTTCCTTTGACCAGAACTGTGACACCGGGTAATCCCTCTGGAACGTCTTCCGAAATGACCCGACCCCTTATGGTCTGCCCTTGGGCGTAGCCCGTCACAAAAGCCATGACCGCTACAAGGGTAATGCAGAATCTGACTAATTGGTAATTTTTTCTCATCATCTAGGTTATTTAAGTTAGGTTATTGTCTTAAATATTAGATGTGTGACACCAGGATTGAAAATGGTAATGTATAGCTATTTATTGGTCTTCACTGTAAACTAACACCTCAAGCTGATAAGACCTCACATCTAACAATTAGAGAAATTTCTCTAGGCTAAAGGAGGCAAATTTTAACTTAAGGATTATCCAGAAAACAGGTGATATAGTTCAAAACCAGCCAGAAATTGCACTATTCAACGCCCAGATTGTCTTTAAACCTTTTTATATAGGCTTTTGGACTGAGGCCGTAATGTTTTTTGAAAGTCTTGGAAAAATAATTCGGATTCTTAAATCCTACTTGATAGCCGACTTCGGAGATATTATTATTGCCTTGTTCAAATAAATTGGCGGCCTTCTTCATCCGCGTCAGGAGAATGAAATCATTAGGGGTCTGATTGGTCCATGCTTTGAACTTTGTGAATAATAACGACCGGCTTATCGCCAGCTCTTCACAGAGAAACTGGATATCAAAAAATTCATTATCAATATTATCTTTGATGGTCTGGATGGCGTTTTTCATCATCTCCTCATCCCGGGAATTTACATTTACCTCGGAAGGGGCAAATTCCCCCGTGTCGGCGATTTTCTCCTTGAGTTTTTTGTGAGTAGTCATGATATTCCTGCACTTCAGCAGCAGCTCTTTCACCTCAAAGGGCTTGCTCAGGTACTCATCCGCTCCTGATTCCAGCCCATTATATTTGTACACCAGAGAAGTCCGGGCCGTCAGCAGGATAAAAGGAATATGGCTGGTGCGAATATCTGATTTTATCTTTGCGCAGAATTCTATTCCATCCATCACTGGCATCATCACATCACTTATGATGAGGTTTGGCTGAATAGATAGGGCTTTTTGGCAACCAATAGCTCCATTTTCTACTAGGGTCACCTTATATTCATCAGCAAGAATGCTTTGGATAAACTGACCGATTTCAGGATTATCCTCCACGATAAGGATGCTGCCGTTTTTCTCCGCTTCCCTATCGGCCTCCTCACTGGACAGGTCGTGATCTCCTATTTCCATAAGTGCTTCGGAAGCCTTGTATTGGCTGATATCTTCACTGCCTCTGAAGGAAGGGATTATTTCCTCCTCCGTAAGGTGCTCCCTTCCCATGCGCAGGGTCATGACAAAATCACTTCCCCGGCCCTCTTCACTTTCCACACGCAGCTCGCCCTTATGCAGGTCCATCACATTCTTCGCTATCGCCAGCCCTATCCCTGAACCATAGCTTACCTTGGCCTGACTTTTTTGATGCGGTATTTCATAGAATCTGTCGAAGATCTTCTCCAGGTGATCAGGCCCCATCCCGATTCCACTGTCTTTTACATTGATATGTACCTTGCCCTCTGACTGACTAATGATGACCTCGATTTTGCCCTTTTTGGGAGTATATTTGAAGGCGTTGGAGATCAGATTATAAAGTACTTTTTCTAATTTATCCCTATCAAAATACACCGCTATCTCCTCCTGCTGCGGGAGGAAAGTATATTCCAGCTTATTGATCTTGGCTTGCTGCACGAAGGACAGGAATATCTCATGGGCAAACTTCACTATATTACCCTCCGCAGCTTGGAGCTTCATCTGCTTGCTCTCCAGTTTCCTAAAATCCATCAGCTCATTGATCAGCTTAAAGAGCTGATCGGTATTTCTCTTGATTACCTGCAGCTGTCGGAATACTGAGCTGGGGCCTTTATAGTTGGAAATCAACTTTTCCAAGGGGCCCGAGATCAGAGTGAGAGGTGTGCGGAATTCATGAGAGATATTAGTAAAAAACTGTAGTTTCTGCTGGTTTAGCGTTTGCTGATTTAGAAATTCCTGAGTTTCCATTTCCAGCTTATGCTGCAGTCTTATTCGTGACTTAAAGAAATAAATAAACACGATCAAGGCGGCCAAAATCAATAATCCATATAGCGTATAGGCCCAGCCGGTGAGCCAAGGTGCACTTTTCACCTTTACCTTTAGCGGCGTCACCACCGCAGATTCCTTACCATCGCTATTGACTCCTTTCACCTCAAAGACATAGTCGCCACCCCGCTGGATGGTATAGGAGACGAAGGAATTGGTCGTGCTTACCCAGTGATCATCCAGGCCCCTGAGGCGATATTGGTAGGTGTTTTTTTCAGAATTCACATAATTGGGCATAGCAAAGTGAATCGTGAATATATTCTGATCGTAATCCAGCGTCACTTCCTTGGTATATTCGATCGACTGCCTCAAAATCCCCGTACTATCCTGAGCGGAGACCGTGTGGTCCGATACTCGCAGGCCGGTGATCACCACCGGTGGAGCATAGCCATTGGATTTCTTTAGGTTTTGGGGAACAAAGGTGCTTACGCCTGAAGCCCCTCCAAAAAACACCCTTCCCTTAGAAGTATATAATTTTGCACCCCGGTTAAATTCATTGGCCTGCACACCATCATTATGGTTAAACACCTTATGCTTGCCCGTACTCGGATCATAGGATAGGATCCCCTCCTCTGTGCTCATCCATAATCGCCCCTCATGATCCTCCACCATCGAAAATATACTCGATACGCCCGGTATATTGGCCGAATAGATCTTGCTCCCGTCCACATAGAACAAGCCGAAATTCTGAGCTCCCAGCCATATCTTCCCGTTTTTATCCTCCAGGATATCATGGATATAGAGATTATTTTCGTCCCCATTGGCCATCTCGAAAAACTGAAATTTGTATTCTGACTTTTGGTAGGATCCCGTCATCATCACACACAGGCCCTCACCTGTCCCCACAAACATATCCCCCTCCCTGCTCTGCAGAATGGCACGTACATTATTATTAGGGATAAATGGGGTCTCAGGATTTGTGTTAAAATTGATAAATTCGTTGGTCTTAGGATCGAATAGATCAAGGCCCCTATTAAGGGTTCCTATCCAGATCCTTCCATCTCTGGACCTGCTGAGGGAGATGATCTGGTCTGAAGACATCCCTGAATTGTATTTCTCCCTATTGGTAGGCTTCATCCTGTACTCCTTAAATTCCCGACTATTGAGGTCCAGATAGATCAATCCGCGGGTGAAAGTGCCTATCCATAGTTTGTCATTACCTTCATACACCAGCGCTTTGACCGAGCCAATAAAATTGCCTCGTGATAGCTGATTGATTTTCTTGAATCGACCTGATTCATTCTCCATAATATTAAGACCAGCGCCCTCCGTACCAAAGTACACCTGGCCATCCTCAGTTTCTATCATGGAGCTGACCACATTATACCCCAGCTGAGTGCCACTTCTTTCCTCTATCTTCTCAAAGTTCAGCTCATTGTCATCCCAATAATTTACCCCTCCAAAATAGGTGGATATCCATATTCCTCCCTCTTTATCAGTAAATAATGCTCGAATATTATTACCCGCCAAACCATTAGTTTTCTTGGGGTCATGTTTGAATTTATGAAGCAACTTATGGCTGCTATCCAGCACATTCAAGCCGTCATATGTGGCCACCCAGATCCGCTGGTGCTCATCTAGAGTAATGTCCTGCACAAGTTCATTGGTCAATTGCTGATCATCCTTCACTCCAAACTGCTCGAATTTCTCGGTGATCACATCGAAATAAAATAATCCCCTATGTGTGCCTACCCACAGGTTTCCCTTGGCATCTTCCTTGATCGAGGACACCCAACGATGGCTGGAAGTGGCGGGGGATGAGTTTTCGAAAGAAAATCGCTTGAACTTAATATTCCCTTTTTCTCGTGTTATCAGCTTATTTAATCCAAACTGTGTGCCCACCCAAATGGTCCCTGAGGAAGTTTTTAGGAGACTGGTGATGAAGTTATTATTTAGAGTATTGGGATCATCAGCATCATGCAAATAGTAAGACATGACCTTTTCACTCTCATTATAGGCATTTATCCCATTCTTGGTGGCCATCCATACCTCATACTGGTCCACACGGAGGATGTCATTGATCAGATTCGAGGAGGTGGACTCTAAGGTGGACTCCTTCCAGTCAAAATTCTTGGTGGTATCCATGAGAGGATTATAAAGGCCCAGCCCGTCCTTACTGCCGATCCAGATGCCCTTAAGGCTGTCGAAATAGATCGAAAAAATATCATTGGCTCTAAGCTGCTCAATATCCCCCTTCACTCGGCGCATCACTTTCAGCTCCTTGCCATCATACCGCATCAGACCATTCCGCGTCCCAAACCATATCATTCCCATTTCATCCTGATCAATGGAGTTGACAGAATTTAGAGAATAACCATCTGAGGTGGAGATATGACGGAAATTATTATTGATCAACTCTTGCGCATAGCAGAAGCCATTCACCAAACTAAAGGTCAATAAAATCAACACTAGGGTAATCTTGGGCTTATGCGTTATTAATTGTCTGATAACCATATTAATAATGGAGAATTTTAATCTATGCAATAAAGAAGTCTCTCAAGGACAGGCTCAGGATGACCCTTTCATTCCTGCGTATAATAAGTGTTTTTTCCTAAAAAAACAGCCTTTACAGCAGGTAATAAGCAAATATAACAAAAGCTTCCCGCCAACCTAGTTCTCGCATTTGGATCAGAGCTAGATGGGCTTGGTAAGGATCCATTGCTGCGGGAAAGCAGCTTAAGTATTCCCTTTTATTTTGGATTAGAGAATAGTGATAGGGGCTTCGCCAAAATCGAAAAAAGGGTCGGACCATATGGACCGCCCTTTAATAGACCCAATCAAGTAATTAATTTATAATAAAACTATCCGGTAAAATGAATCACCAGGCGGTAAGCCCAGGATTATAATACGGTCAATTTCACCTCATTAAGATCATCCGTCAGACTCGACCCACCCACTGAGATGGTGAAATCTCCTGGCTCCACTACCTTTTCCATTTTCTGATTATACAAGGAAAGGTTTTCGGCATTGAGTTCGAATCTCACAGTTTTGGTTTCGCCTGGCTCCAGAGGAACCCTTTCGAAGCCTTTCAGCATTTTATTGTACCTTCCCACGGAGGCGAAGTCATCGCGGATATACATCTGCACCACCTCATCACCAGCTCGGGCGCCCGTATTGGTCACGTCCACTTCCACGGTGGTGGACTCATCGGCATTGATATTATTTTTCACAATTCTCAGATTGCTATAGTTGAAGGTGGTATAGCTAAGACCAAAACCAAAGGGGAATAGAGGAGACTTATCGGTAAACCTATACAGTCCTTTGCCCGAGCCCACAAAATCCGGTCGCTCAAGATAGGTACTGGGAAGGTGACCCACTGACCTCGGGAATGTCACTGTCAGCTTGCCTCCGGGGTTATAGTCCCCAAAAAGCACCTCCGCCAGAGCATCGCCGCTACGCATCCCTAGGTACCAGCTTTCGATGATGGAGGGGATATTTTCGGCGACATAATTTATGGTCAGCGGTCTGCCATTGATCAGCACGGCCACCACCGGTTTGCCGGTTTTGTGAATTGCTTCCACGAGTTCATTCTGCACCCCATAGAGGTCCAGCTCAGACCTGTCGAGTCCTTCACCACAGGTGGCGGTGGACCCACCGATCACCAATACCACCACATCCGACTTCTTGGCGGCGGCTATGGCTTCCGGAAACCCTGCTTTGGAGTCACTTTTTAGGGAAGCACCCTCAGCATAATTGATCTTTACCTTATCTCCTACTTTGGCCTGAATTCCCTCCAGCACGGAGGTATAGTATGGCGGGATACCCGAGTATCCACCCATTAGCGAATAGCGGGAGCCCTCAGGAACCTCCTCATGCGCATTGGGACCGATGACGGCTATAGATTTGATTTTCTGTACATCCAATGGCAAAAGGTCATCTTCATTCTTCAATAAGACCACTGCTTTCTTGGCAATATCAAGGGCAAGTTCCTGACTTTCCGGGCTGCTTACCACTTCCCGGAGCTCATCGGAGTTTTCCTGATCGAAAAGCCCAAGCTTATATTTCATCTTCAGAATCCTAGACACACTCTCATCCACATGTCTCACTAAGTCCGGGTTACTGGTCAGGGTATCTTTCAGAACATCCATGATATAGGCGGAATTTGCCGGGTCCTTACCGATCACTAGGTCCATATCCACGCCAGACTGTAAGCCCATTACGGCGGCTTCAGTTCTATTTTTGGCGATAAAATGCATGAGATTCAGGCGAGACACATCGTTATTATCCGAGACGATAAATCCATCGAATCCCCAGTCATCCCTAAGCAGGTCCTGGAGCAGCCAGCCATTCATATGACACGGCACGCCATTGAGGTCTTGATGGCCTGGCATGATACTTCCCACGCCAGCTTCCTTAACGGCAGCCTCGAAGGGCGGCAAGAAAATCTCGTATAAACGACGCTCGGAGATATCACTGAATCCACCATTGATGCCTCTTCTATTTTCGGGATAGGCCACGAAGTGTTTGGCGGTCGCCAAGATGTGATTTTCGTCAAATTGCTCTTCTCCCACACCTTGCAGGCCTTCTATAAATGCGACACCCATCCTGGATACCAAATACGGATCCTCCCCGTAAGATTCCTCCACTCGTCCATATCGTGCATCACCTGAGATCACATCCAGGTTCGGAGAGTAGCAGTGGGTGAGGTTGGCCGCTCTGGCTTCCTTGGCGATGGCGGTGGTCATCTGACGGATCGACTCCGGATCCCAGGTGGATCCAAGGGCTATCGCCTGCGGATAAACCGTGGCTCCGGGCAGCCATAAGCCATGAAGACATTCACTGTAACGCATCATAGGGATGCCCAAACGGTCATTGGGTGGGGCATCTTGCGTGAGTTCAGCCACCTTTTCTTCCAGCGTCATCTCCTTTAATAGTGCGCTTACCTTACGATCAATTTCCGAATCTCGATCATTCTCCGTGTTTTTTTCCTGACAAGACAGCAATAATGCCGTGGATAGAATCAAACCTGAGAAGCCTTTAAACAAATATTTTCCCTTCATTTTCCTTATAAATATTAATTAATCTGAATTCATTATTAATGAATACAAATAAGGGATTTATGTAAAAAAAAATAATCTAGAAAACGGGTGATTCCGTCCATAATATGGCCAAATAACCCCGCAAGCAAGGTTCCGGGAAAGACAATGACTATTTTCAAGTGCTAATTCCTATTGCGCAGCAGATCATTTTTCACCCTCAGGATGGGCCTGCACATACTGTGTCAGTAGGTATTTCACATCCTCCACCGTGCCCATGCTCAGGCCGCCATCGGTGGCTCCTGTGATCCAATACAAGATCATTCCTGCATCCGAGCAGTCCCATTTTCCTTTTTGAAATTTCACCACATCATCTATTTCTGCGGCCTTGCCCATCAGCCATACCCACTGGATTCTAGGATCCGGATGGTCCCTAGCCCAGTCCCAGAGAGGAAGGTCCACCTTGAGCAGGGTGTTTTGGTCGGGAATCCTGATTTCGCTGACCCCAAAATCCAGAATCTGCTGCCAGGAATAAAAGTCTCCCGCATCATCATTGGCGGGATGATGCGTGATGACCCTCACATAGGGGCGCTTATCTGGCTGAGAAGCCTCCAATGCCTTACCGATAATGTCTGGCTCACCCGCTTCGATGATCCATAAGGGGTCCTCCGCACTGGACTGATTTATGGCCTCTGCCAGGTCGCTTATCGTCTCTTCCTCCTGCCACAGCGCATCAAAAAAAGTCAATGCATCAAATCCTCCCCAACGCCTGGCCGTAATATCACAGGCCACCTGCATCAGGGTATGTCGCTCCTTCTCCGCGCGGGCAGAGATCCGGTCTCCTCTTTCCAGGTCACAGCTGTGCGAATAATGCACCAGTCTATCCTCAAGTCCCGCTGCACGCAAGAGGGCGATGGACACGGCTGTACCACCCAAATCATCCGGATCGGGGGAATTGCCATCCGCCACCACCGCAATACGCCCGGCAGGGGCAGCGATCTGTGGACCTACCACCGGAAATGCCGGCGGAAGCGTCCCCGCCGCCACCTGTGTCTCCGGCCCCACCCCATGAGGAATATAATCTATGTCCTGCGTCAATATAAATTTGTCAAACTCAAAACCATCTTCCCGCATGCTAAACTGAATATCATGCACACCCGCCTCATCAATATCGAGATATATCTCCTTGGCAATGCCGCAATGCTCCTCTTTCGTTCGCTGGCGACTTCCCCAGGTCCAATTGTTCTTACCCTCACACCATTGCATCCTCTGGCCATGCTCCGGCCAGGTAGTATCAAAGCCCACATGCAAGCCATTATCCTCTGTGCCAGTGGAGAATGCCCGTACCCATACATAGTATCGGCCCGGAGTATTGATCTTTACCTTATAATGTAATACCGCCATCGCACCAGGGCTATTCGTGAAATTTTCCTCCTGCACCAACTTATCATCATGATTTTCACGGCTGTCCGGCAGAAGCTCGATATAGCCATTTCTGCTGGCCTGATTGCCATGAAATCCATCTATATCAGGCTCCAGTTTTGGCTGTTGCTCCTGAGAATAGATATACCACTTTCGGATATCCGTAAGGCTTTGCTGAAAAAAGTGCTCCGCCTCCACTGCCAGAATGCCCTCTTTCTCCTCAAAGAGGAGGCTCTCCTTTACTATCGGGGCCTCAGGTCGATACTGCTGGGCATGAAGCTCCTGACTTATGCCAAGAACTGAGATTAAAATGGGTAAAATTGTTTTTTTGATCATAATAATTAAATGTGGAAAAATTAAATACTTCTCTATTATTTCATTCTGAGTCCAACTCCCGAGAAGTCCACTAAGACTTATATGGGGTTTCCTATTGGGAGGCAAAAGTGCCCTTACTTCCTGTGCAGATCCGATTCCTTTGGGCTAGGCTCAAGAGGCTTAGTGGATCAGAATGGTAATGGAAAAATATGCTTCTAATCAGTCATAACCATGATTTGGATGCAGATATGCACTAGTTTACCAGATTTCAGGATTATTCTTCCATTCTGCAGGAATAGAATACTTTAATTTTAGGGCATTGGAATTAGGGGACTTCAAGCCTGCCTGAGCCCCTTCATAATTTATCACTACCCAGTCTTTTCACCATCGTAAAACCCCAATATATAAAATGAAACATTCATCAAAATATATTATTTTATTATTCTTAGGAATTACCTTTTTATATTCCTGTTCAAACTCGGAAGACCCACTGATATTTGGGGAAGGCAGTCTATCTGACTCTGCGGATTCCGACACGACAATAAATATAATGATCGTCAATACCGAAAATATAATTGGTGAGTTATACCCTTTTTGGAATACCAAGCCAATGATTAATCAAAACCGATTTAATTCTGCCACCTTCCGAAATAGCCTCGAAGATATCAAGCCCTATACCACGCACTTCAATCTCGTGAGGATGTTGGGAGGGCGTACCGATAAGTTTAACCAATACTATAAAGGAGTGGATGAATCGGGTAAGGTCATTACTGATTTTAGCGGGATGATCACCAGCATGAGAAATTTTATGCTTACAGGCTTCAAGCCACGCCTGGTGCTGGATAATGTCCCCTGGGATATGAGTGAGGAGCAGGAAAATAATCGCTATGGGAATACGAATCCTCCTGCCAACTACAATCTTTGGAGACAGTATATTCAAGCATTCCTCCGAGCACTTATCGATGAATTTGGCTATGATGAAGTAAAAACCTGGCGGATGAGGGTGGGCACCGAGCCCAATTACTTTCCTCATCACTGGAATGGCACTAAGGAACAATACCTCCGGCACTATGATGAAACGGTGCATGCGGTGACCTCGATCATCCCTGAGATCGAAATAGGCCCTGGCAATATCATCCTAAATCAATCAGATAGCAACTGGGGCATGGATATCATTGACCACTGCGCCAGTGGCACCAACTATGTCACGGGAGAGGTGGGAACCCGTATGGATTTCTTCTGCGTCTCCTATTACGAATTTCTAAAGCAGAATACGGTAAAGCTGGAAGGCTTCATGACCGAGATCAACGCGCGCTTAGATAAGCACCCCAAATTTGCTAATATCCCCCTGGACATCCAGGAGTTTGGTATCCTAAAGGATGAAAATAATAATGACGGCCTTAGCCTCAATGATGGCTCAGAATACGGAGCCAGTTGGTATGCGACGATCAGTGATATCGTCTATCGTCAGGGCATCTCCGAAATCTATGAGTGGGGACTAGACGTCCAAAATGGCCTTCCTAGCCCGCGTAGCCATGTGGTAAGCATGCTCCGCAAAATGGAAAACGGCAGCCGCCTATCCGTACAGGGCACACCTGAGGGCTTCTCGGGATTAATTTCCGTTCGTAAAGAGGGTAAAATCTACCTGCTGGTCTATAACCACGAACCTGAACGGACAAGTAACGCCACCAAAAACCTTAGCCCTCGCATCACTGGGAATATGATCAGGAACAGTAAAAACTGGACCCTCAATGAGTGGACCCTCGATCAGCAGCATGGGGAGTTTTTGCACGAATTATATGAAGACTGCATCAGTGCGGGCGTGGGCATCAAGGCAGATGGACGTATCTATGGAACCCGTCCCGATGACTATTTCGAAGAGGGCTGGGAAGCCGTATTCACGGCAAATAAAGATAAATATAGCGAACTGGCAGCCATGCCCCAGACTAGGAGTAATGAATCTCTGAAGGTAGAATCCGGCGCCCTACAGCTACAGTTACACCTAAATGCCCATAGCGTAAAACTCCTTGAGCTAAGCCCTCAATAAAACCTTACAAAAACACCTACCCATTCCAAAAATAATAATTCACCTGCGACTGAAGTCTTCTTATTCTTCAAGACAGGTGGATTTTTTGCTTTATTTACCTCTACCTTAGGATCATCGACTTCCATTCCTCTTAGCCAGGATCATTGGCGGAACATGGGTTCATGGAGGAATCATATAAGCTGAAACAACAAATCCATGGTCATCCTCCTTTTATAGAGGAGAATGGCCATGGATATATTTAGGTTTGGCCCCTTTATCTTTGGAGCCATGAATGCTCTTTTGGGTCGAGGAGCAAGTCAGGCACCTGGCGTACTAGGCTTTTTATCTGGCATTATTTCCTCGTCAAGCTTAGCGGCTGACACCCGGCTCAATCCTCAGCTGAAGATCGGTATTGTCCTTAGGCCATTGGAGAATCAGCAACTGTTGACGTACCTCGTCCCAGATATAGTCAGATGCATCGCTGCTGGATTCATTTTTTTGCACCTCCAAGCCTGCATTATGGATGGGATTATACACCAGGATAATTTCCTCACCGATATGCACCGAAAAGCCATCCGGATAATGCCTATTGGCGCCTACAAACAACCTGGAAACCCCTTTTTTATTATCAGAATGGAGGTTTACGGTAAGGGTTCGGGTGGCAAAATCAAATTTAAAGGATTGCAAATCGCCGGCGATAGCCTGCGGAAATGGTCTAGCAATGATGTCAGTGATGTATTTGCGCTCCACCGTCCCTATTCCATTGGGGTCGCTGAAGATGGCCCAGGTGGAAGGGCCCCCAGGCAGGAAGTTTTGCATCTTACGGTTGCCGGAAAACCACGCTTTTATCGAACCCACCCCTAAGCTATCGAATAGGTGGACGGTATGGATATAGAAATCCATAAAATCACGCTGCTCAGCCGCGGAGGAATCGGTGGTTTGGAAGGTAGGAAATCCCCATTCGCCCACCATGATGGGGCCATCTTGCAGGGCAGCTTCTTTGGTAAATCGCAGCATGGTCGGTCTTATCCATTTCTTGTCATTTTGGTATATATGCGGGGTAAATACCACGTTCTTTCGCCCTATCGCAGCGGTAATTTCTGCATATTGATTATGATTGATAGCATCCCCCTTATTCATAAATATCGACTGAGTATATAAGGTCTTATCCGGGTTTATCTTTTGGGACTCATCAATTATTTTTCGATATATTGGCACCAAATAATCGTTCGTTAGGTCCTGATAGGAGATATCCATATCTTTTTTTCGCGGCTCATTGATCAGGTCATAGCCTTCCACTTCCTGGTGATTTTTGTACCTTTCCCAGATGGGCTTCCATGCCGCCATATAAATATCCTGCTCACCCTTCTCATTTTTATAGAAATCTTCCCATTCGAACTTTGTCACGCCATATACGGTCATCTTAAACACCGTTTTCATGCCCTGCTCCTTGCCCATTTTTACCAGGCTGTCCAATTTCAATAAATAATCAGGATCCAGCTTACTGCCTGGAAAGGTACTGAGCTTTCCCAGTTCAAGCCGAATCACTTGGTAATTGGCCCCCATACGCACCATCCGCAAATAGTCCGAAGAAGTATAAAACAGTTCTCCCAAAGCGTCATTGGTATTGACCACAAAGCCTCGAGGAATAACCTGCCTGCCCTCTTCATCTCTAAATTCACTGTTTAGCTGAGCATAAGCCTGCAGGTTTAACAATAAAATCACTGCAGCAATAATCCATGTTTTCATAACTTCTTATTTATTTTGGGATTTAGAAAAAGAATAAAATCCTTCCAGCTAGCTACTTTTTACCTAGCTGTAAAATCTTATTCATCTGTCACAAAGAAGCCATTTATCCTATTTCCATCCGTCCAAAAAGCAGGTGTTATCGTATAAAAACCTCATCCATATGATGGATGAGGCCTTATTATTCTCCGTAGGAGCAAAGAATAATAGATAGAGTTATATGAGCACTTAACTGGGGCGATTCGTGATATAGGGGTGAAGGAAGTGAAACTAAAAAATAAGGTTAAATTAATAGCTGAAAAGAATCTTCCAAAGCACCCGCTACAAGAGCATTTGTTTGCCTAAAATACTAGACTATCTGATTTGAGATTTTGCAGGTAGTGCTAGCTTCACCCAAAAAAAGGAGGGGATTACCCCTCACTAATCATTTCCACCAAGGTCCGCTTTCTAAGTTCGCCCTTCAGCATGAGGTCTATTTTTCCTTGCAACTGATCCAGATTAATTTGGTCGAAGGTGTCCATCAAAGTATCTGGTTTCCATTCATTAGCCAGCTTTTCCCAGACGATCTTTCTTAATTTCATCGGGAAGTTTTGGGAATCTATCCCTATCAAGGAAATCCCTCTGAGTATAAATGGAAATACGGTAAGGTCTAACTTCGGGGAGGCGACATTTCCGCAGCAGGTAATCGCTCCCATTGGCTGGGTGCTTTTGATGATATTCTGAAGGATCAGTCCCCCCACGGTATCGATTCCACCTGCATAGGAAGGCTTTAGCAAAGGCTTAGCGTCCAGATTTTCAAAATCCTGCCTAAGGATTATCTCCCGGGCTCCAAGCCGCTTGAGGTAATCTTCCTCCGAGGCTTTGCCGGTGATGGCCAGCACTTCATATCCCAGCTTACTCAAAATGGAAACACTCAGCGATCCGACTCCGCCGGTAGCCCCAGACACGATAACTTTGCCATCCTCTGGTTTCAGCAATTTGCTGAGCTGCCACACGGACATTCCGGCGGTCAATCCCGCGGTGCCATAGATCATGGCCTCCTGCATAGACATGTTTTTGGGAAGCTTGAGGGCCCAGTCTGCTGGCACGCGAATATACTCCCCAAAGCCACCATTGGTATTCATTCCCAGATCATAACTGGTAACGATCACTGAATCTCCCACTGCAAATTCTGCACTCGGAGATTCCACCACCGTCCCCACGGCGTCGATGCCAGGCGTATGGGGATACTTTCGGGTGACGCCTTTATTGCCGGAGGCAGAAAGTGCATCCTTATAATTGAGAGAACTATAATGAACCCTGATTAATAAGCCCTCGCCAGCAAGGGATTCCATGGGCATAGTTTGGATAGAACTAGCAAATTTGCCGCTTATTTCCTCTACTCTAAAAGCCTTAAAAGTTGAATTATTGGTTTCCATAATCGTTGGTTTTTTCTTTATATTTAACCCAATATCCTTATAATTGTTTGGGGACACAATAGCTTACAAATACTCCCCTTACGCACATTTCTTTCCAAATTGGCCTATTTCGTCCTACAGAATGAAAAAAAAATGAAAAAAAGTTACTGCCCCATAGACACATTTATCAATGCCATCAAGGGTAAGCGGAAAGGCACGATTATCCTCCATTTATTTCAGGGTGAGAAGCGCTACAGCGAATTCCAAAAACTCCTTCCAGACATCAGCGACCGCATGCTAAGTCACCAGCTCAAGGAGCTGGAAGCAGACGGATTGATCAGCCGCGAAGTGTTTCCCGAAGTCCCCCCAAAAGTCATCTATAGTCTCACCGAACTAGGCAAAACCATCCACCCCACCCTTAAAGGAATGTACAAATCCGGCATCCTCTTCGAAAACAACTTAGGTGATCTGGAGGAGTAAAATGAGGGGGGAAATTGGTTTATTTTTTAGAATTCAATACGATCGCCTTTTGCTATCCCAAGAGAGCAAAGCCACAGGATTTATTTAATCCTAAGCCTTTTCAAAAAATACATGGGAATACCTCCGTCAATGTAAAGAAGCAATCTATAATTATAGTATCTACTGGTTATTGGTCTGATCTGTCCTATAGCATCAATGCAGCTCCATAGGCCGAGCCGAGGGGGAAATCGGAAAATTCTAATTCATAGTCTTCCAAATAATGTCCCAGCAGGTCCATGAATACCTCGTTGTGCACAAATCCTCCATCTACGAAGACCTTGCGGATATCTGAGCTGCCTTGGGCTGCCTTAAGCGAGCTTACTTGTAATAAGGTCAGACCCCAAATCAGATGATGATAAGCCTCATCATAGGTTTCAAATTCCTCTGGTTTCCACTCATTATTTCCAAAAAGCGCTTTAACCATCGGTGTGGCGGCGATATGTCTGGGAAAGAAGGTGGAACTCACTTTGCCGGACTTGATACGGTTTAGAATGCTGGTATTTGCAGGAATGGTTTTATAATACTTGTCCGCCTTTCCAAAATGCTGGTTGATACGGTCGATCTGGTAGTTGAATTCATAGCCCATAAAGAAGCGAGAGGCCTTCACGGTGTGGCCATCTATGCTGAGAAAATTCAGGCTGTCGTTCTCCAATTCTTCCTGGCTCAGGCTGTCCTTGGTGAAGGGGTTCAGAGAGATGCTCCAGGTGCCGGTAGATATCAGCAGAAAAGGCTCTTTGATTCGCAGGAGGTAGGAGGCGAGGGCAGAGGAACTGTCGTGAATTCCCACGCCGATATTCACAGCTTGACCGCAGAGCTCACTTTGCAGCACACTGCTGGTCGAGACTATCCTTGGTAATACATGGGCTATCCCTTCCTGATGCACCCACTCGTGGTAATCCTGCTTCTCAAAATCCCACAATCGGGTATGACACCCGATGGAGGTGGGCTCACTGACGGCCTTGCCTGTAAAGAGATAGGTCAAATACTGTGGAAAGTGCAGGGATCGATGGATTTTTGCAAATACTTCCGGCTTGGTTTTTTTCAACCAATACAATTGCATTCCCGAATTGAGCATTCCTAAGGACGGAGAAGCAGTTTCCTGATTATTGATGGCCTCAGGATAGGATGAATAAAATTCATCTATGATCTCCTGAGGGATCACCTTGAGGTAATTATATAATGGGGTAAGGGGCTTTCCCTCCTTGTCGATATGTACAAAAGAAGCTCCGTAGGTGGAGAAATTCACTCCTTTGAGCTCATATTCCGGTGATTGGCAGATCTGATCGACGGTGGACTGGATCCACTGCGTCAATAAGGAAAGGTCATCGCATTCGAATCCATCTTCATCAACGCTCAGCGGAATGGTGGTATATTCCTGCTTTAGCTCCTTCAGCTGTTCGTCGAAGAGGAAGAATTTCTTATTGGTCTTTCCTATATCAAATATGGCAATTACCGGTAATGGCATCATGGTACTGGGTTAACAAATATCTGGCGAATCAGCCCGCTTTTCATCATGTTCAATAAAATCATTATACCGAAGGCACAAAGAAACTGATTGCCAGATATTTTGTATTAAATAAAGATAAACTTACTATGCACTAAAGGCCTGTGGAGATGGTTTTGGCTCCACGAAGGCTGATCAGTTCTTTTCTAATATTCAATCTTCTATAGGCTCCGACCGGATCCAGCGCCCCATTGGACTGGAGTCTAGCCTCTGCCAAAAGTGGTCTCACATCCGTTCGGTAGGCATTCTGAAGAATCTCCTGAGCCAGAGAGGGGTCGTTATTCTCCCGCGCCTCTTCCAGGGCCGCACGATCCACCAGAAGCGCCTGGGCATAGGCCAGTTTTATGGCTTCCAATGACTGCAGCAAATCCTCCATAGGATCTTTAAGGTTATGGCTGGCATCGATCATCCAAGCCGGATAGGGATTGGTAGAAGTAGGGTCTTCCATTCCATCGACTAGCTCATTGAAAATCAGAAACAATTGGTAGGGCTTCAAAGCACCCACCGTGAGGTCATCATCTCCATATTTGGAATCGTTGAAGTGAAATCCTCCCAGCTTGCCCACCATCATCAAGGTCGCCACGATCTGCTCGATATTCGTATTGGGAAGATGGTGTCCCAGGTCCACCAGGCTGTAGGCTTTATCCCCCAGCTTATCCGCCAACATATGGGAAGATCCCCAATCCTGGATCACCGTGGAGTAGAAATTAGGTTCATAAGGTTTGTATTCCACAAATAGCTTCCAGTCAGCAGGTAGTCCTGCATAAATCTCCTGAAGGGAGGACAAGGTCCTTTGAAAGGCCCTTTTGAAGTTCAGCTGGCCAGGAAAGGAAGATCCATCTGCCAGCCATACAGTAAGCGACTTGGAGCCTAAGGCATCACCATATTTGATTACCTCGAGATTATGATCAATGGCCTGCTGCCGCACGGCCTTGTCCACATGACATAATGAGCCAAACTTATACGAGTGCTCCTGATCAGCCTGATCCTGAAAAGTATTAGAATTGACTGCGTCAAAAGCAAGCCCATAGGAATCTGCCAATGCTTTTACGGCTTGTACATCTCCAGGGATATCCCATGGAATATGCAAGGAGATGGCACCTGCCGACTGACTCAGCTGATGGAGCAAACCTACATCGCCAATCTTATCCTCCAGCGTCCCCGGCTCACCACCTGTGGAAAATCTCCCAAATCGAGTGCCACCAGTCCCAAGGGCCCAGCTAGGAATCGCCACCTGGAAGGCCTGAAGCTTCTTGATCACTTCATTGGCATCCAGTCCTTTTTTTGCAAGAACCTTCGACAAGTGACCAAAACTCTCCCGATGGTCCGGGAGAGCCTGATCATTTATTTGTATTAATTGTTGTTTATCTATTCGCATAATTATCTCACAAAAGCCGCCGCAACGCCGCCATCCACATTAAGTATATTTCCGGTACTCTTGCTCAAGTCACCGCCTACAAAGGCAAATACCCCGTTTGCAATATCCTTGGTTCCGATGATTTCATTCAGGATTGTTCGCTTAGCATAGAATGCAGGAAGCTCTTCCACGGCGATACCATAAGCTTTGGCACGTCCTTTGGCCCATTCGCCTTCCCAGATTTTGCTTCCTTCGATCACGGCATCAGGGTTTACCACGTTTACACGGATCTTGTCCTTACCGAGCTCAGCAGCGAGTAATCTACTCATATGCACCTGAGCGGCCTTGGCTGTACCATATCCGATATTATTTGGTCCAGAAACCAGAGCGTTTTTGCTTGCTATATTGATTATATCTCCACCAAGTCCCTGCTCACGAAGGATCTCCACTCCTGCTTTGGACATGGCAAACTGGCCTTTGACTAGGATATCCTGAAGCAAGTCCCAATCGGCAGCTGAAGTCTGCTCGATAGGTTTAGAGATCGCTAGCCCAGCGCAGTTGATAAGGATATCCACTCCACCAAACTTCAGTACAGCAGCTTTATAAGCACTGATGATATCATCACCTTTGGTGACATCCATCAATACTCCTCCTCCTACATCGCCGGAATAAGTCGCAACGGCCTCATCCAATCGGTCCTGATTAATGTCTGTGATGAACACACAGGCTCCCTCACTCGCCAGCTTGTCAGCGATGGCCTTGCCGATCCCGCCAGCACCACCAGTTACCAAGGCGATTTTTCTGGACAAGGGTTGCTCTTTTGGCATTCTTTGAAGCTTCGCTTCTTCTAATAACCAATATTCAATATCAAAAGCCTCCTGAAGTGGCAGAGCTACATACTCTGATACCGCTTCAGCACCACGCATTACATTGATAGCATTGATATAAAATTCACTCGCTACTCGGGCCGTTTGCTTGTTTTTGGCATAGCTAAACATCCCCACACCTGGCCATAGGATGATCACTGGATTGGAATCACGCATGGCAGGGCTATTGTCCCGCTTATGGTCATTGTAATAGTCAGTGTAATAGGCTCTATAAGCCTCGAAGTCCTTTTCTAGCTTCGCTTTTATCTCTTCTTTATTGCTAAGGTCGATGTCCGCAGGGAAATCAAGTACCAAAGGTCTAATCTTCGTTCTCAGGAAGTGATCTGGACAGCTAGTCCCTAGAGGAGCAAGTTTCTCCAAATCATGGCTATTGGCAAACTGTAGTACGCGCTCATCATCGGTGAAGTGACCGACCATTCTATTGGATGACGAAGCCAGGCCTCTAAGCACAGGAGCAAGAAGTGCTGCCTGATCTTTTCTGTCTGCCGGAGCTAAAGGCTCCAATTTCTGACCGCCAAAAACCGGGCGGGATTGGCCATAATTATCTTCCAGATATTGAGAAGCCCTATCGATTACCTCCAGGCTATTGACATAGCATTCGAAAGCAGTATCTCCCCAGGTAAATAGTCCATGACCACCGAGCATGATGCCACGGATTCCAGGATTATCGGCAAGGGCTTTTTCCAATTGCAAGGCAAGGTCAAAACCTGGCTTTTGCCATGGCACCCAAGCGATCTGTCCCTCAAAAAGCTCCTGAGTGATCTGCTCACCGTCCTTTGCTGCTGCTATCGCAATCGCCGCATCAGGGTGAAGATGATCGATATGCTTAAACGGAAGGAAAGCATGCAATGGTGTATCTATAGAAGGGGCCTTGGAGTCAAGATCATAGATGCAGTGATTAAAAAGTCCCACCATCTCATCCTCAAACTCAAGTCCTCTATACACGTTCTTTAACGCATGAAGCTTCTCCAGATATAAGCCGGCAAGCCCACTTTTCTTCAAGGTTCCTATGTCTCCACCAGAACCCTTTACCCACATCACCTCAGTTTCCTGCTTGGTCAGTGGATCCACTTCTGTGGTCTTGCAGCTGGTGTTTCCACCACCATAATTGGTGATCCTTAAGTCAGATCCCAGAATATTGGACCTGTAGATCAAAAGGGCAACTTCATCCCCTGCTAACTCCTGGGCTTTCTGCTCATCCCATAGATAATTGACATGCTTAAATGTGCGTTCTGCTGTATTCATTATAATTGATGTTTTATGGTTTCAGATTAAATAACTTGACCAAATTTATCATGAACACGATACAAATGTATCCTGTTTCGTTAGGGGTCTAAAAGTGATTTTTAGGAAAATTCAATCCCCATCAATAACATATTCATAGGGTTCGCTAGGGAAAAAAATGCCTTTAAAGGTTTTATAGGCTGTTTTTGGGCTATCCCACTGGTACAAATATTATTTCTTTAATCACTCCCTAAAAAAGGTCTGTTTTTTTTTCGGATCAATAGATATTCCTATTACACCTTCACCCCACCCTAATTAACTATCTAAAAATGAAAACCTTAGGATTAAATCTTAATGGAGTAAAAAAACAAATACGTTCAAAATAATAGAATAGCTAAAATCAAGACTGGTCTCCTCAAGGCATGGAAAAGCATCCTGAGCCCAAAGATCTGAATTTACCTTCCTCAGCCTCTTAGCCTAGCCATATATCAACCTCAGCGTCTAAGATGGAGCTATAAAAGGATACTCAGCCACGACATTATACTTCTATAATGACAGCATAGCACGGCTTTGCCGAAGGGTTATTTAATAAAAAAAATTCTTCCTCACTTGATTCAATAAGTCAGGACAAAGCCATTTCCTCAATAAATCAAAGTTTATTATTGACCTAAAAATAACCTTCCTTCAAAACCTACCAAAGACAAATTCTGGTACCTGAACCGGTCAAAAAAATGTCCTGTCCCAAAAACAAATAAACTTCATCTGCCTCTAAAAAGGAGCTTATAGTGAATAGCAATAATCACCCACGTTCATTACAGTGCAAAGAAGTGTCTAGGAGGCATATGAAATGGCAGCCCAACTTTTTACGCTAGATGAAAGACTTCATTTAGATCGGTGGATACAGGACTGTTATCAGCATTAGTAGCCATCAGCTCTCCCATATGGCTCCACCATTTTTGGCATACCTCAGTAGAAGCAATTGCACTCCATTTAGCCTCCGACTCGATCTCTGCATAGGCAAATAAATAATTGGTTTCCTCATCATGAAAGATACTATAATTGTGGACCCCATGTTCTATCAGGACGGACTGGAGCTCATCCCAAATAGGATTATGCCGCTGGGTATATTCTGCTAATTTCCCATCATGAATTTTCATTTTAAAAGCCTTTCTGATCATTCTTACTTTAGTTTATTATTTAATAATCTATTGCTACTTATCAGCCCTCCAAGCTTGCCAAGGCAAATATGAAATCGGGACATTTGATTATCACTGCACAAAAAGGCCCTGCCCTTCACTCCTAAAGAGTTTTCTTAAGGAATAAAATGGCCGATTTCCTATGGATGTTGAGCATCCTATAATTTCTATTGCGCAGGAATAATTAAAATCCTTCACCCCGGCTTAGTCATCCGTAAGGCCGAGCTGAAGGATCTACTATTATGGTTCCAATTGTAGGAGTTTGAGCCTTTTATTTAGCTTTTCCGCTGAAGGTATAGGTTCCTGGCTGCACGAGCAAAAGGAATCCTTGCCCGGATTTCACCATGCTTATATTGGCATTATCATTCAGGCTTTTACCATGTTCAAGGACCTCCGTCGTGTACTGGGCAGGGATATGAACCTCAGCACTGGTATTGGGCGGAATGGTTGTAGTCAGATGAAACTCATTTCCGTTGATCTCCCACGAGCTTGTCACTTTCCCATAAGGCGTATCCAGGGAGGCCTCTGCTGAGCTAAGCGGTGCCTGGGGATAAGGGGCAATTTTGATCTTCTTATATCCAGCTTCCATTGGTGAGATGCCGGCGATACGCTCATACATCCATTGGCCCACGGCCCCATAGGCATAGTGGTTTAGGCTGTTCATCTGCTGAGGATTGAAGCCCTCTTCTTTGCTATAGCTATTCCATCTTTCCCAAATGGTGGTCGCTCCCTGATTGATGGAGTAAAACCAGGAGGGGTAGGTCTCATTAAATAGCAGCTGATACATAAGGTCTTCCATGCCAATATTTCCCAGTACCTCGGACAAGAGTGGCGTGCCCAAAAAGCCAGTGCCCAGGTGATTATCGGCTGCTTCGATCTCCTGGATCAAAAACTGCTCAGACTTCTGCTTCTTGGATGCTGGCAATAAGTCAAAGGCCAAGGCTAAGAGATAGGAAGTCTGCGTAGAAGCGACTTCTTTCAATTGGCCATTTTCATCAAAAAACTTGCTATCAAAAGCTTGCGACACCTTTTTATACAATTCCTGATACTTCTTATGGTCTTCAGTCTTGCCTAGCACCTCCGCCGCTTGTGCCGTAAGTTTGGCAGAATAAGCAAAAAAGGCGGTCCCGATCAGATCATGGGAAGTGTCCCCTTTAGTTTCTCCATTTTTTGGGAATGGCTGCAGCCAATCTGCAAAGGAATTCATATGAGAAATATAACCCTCCGAAGTGGACTCATGATAGACCAGCCACTTTTTCATCATCTCATAGTTCTCCTCCAAAATCCGCTTGTCTCCCGTATAAAAGTACAGCTTCCACGGAATAATAGTACAGGCATCTCCCCAGCCGGAGCTTACCATCTGATTGTTCACGATATCAGGCACCACAAATGGTATCCCGCCATTGTCAAACTGCTCCTCTCTAACACTTTGAAGCCAGTTTGCCCAGAAGGAATAGACATCAGCATTGAATAAGGAGGTGGGGCCAAAAACCTGCGCATCTCCTGTCCAGCCTAAGCGCTCATCACGCTGCGGGCAGTCGGTGGGTACGTCAAAGAAATTGCCTCTAAGTCCCCATACAATATTACTCTGTAGCTGGTTTAGCTTGTCGTGGGAAGAGCTGAAGGTTCCATTTCCTTCAAAACCTGAGTACTGTACCAGTCCAGAAACCCAATCAGCATCCGGCTCCTTACTGGCATCATAACCCGATAGCTCCACATAGCGGAAGCCATGGAATGTAAACTTCGGAGACCAGTCAATCAGCCCCTCCTCGCTAGCGATATAATAGTCGGTGGAAAGAGCGGAGCGGTAATTATCAGTATAAAAACCACCATCTGGCGAGAGCATCTCCGAAAAACGAATGGTCAGGGTGTCCCCCTTCTTTACAGGGGCTTTAATCAATGGCACCCCTACCATATTCTGCGCCAAATCGAAAATCGTCCCCGTCTCCGAGGGCATAATTCCCTTGGTGGCTAAAGTTTGATGGGATTTGACAGTATAATGCCTTTTGGGCTCCAGCTTTACCTTAGGATCCAGGTCCTCGGTATTTACAGCCTGCCACTGCTGATCATCAAAATCGTTCTTTGTCCAGTTAGGAAGTTCAAAATTAGCATCATAAGTCTCTCCATCATAAATTTCGGAAATACGAATAGGCCCATTGGTGGTACCTTTCCAGCTTTGATCCGACACGATCGTTTCTTTGGTTCCGTCTTTATGGGTAATTTCTAATTGGCATAAGATTTTTGGAGATACTTTATCGGACCACTGGGGTCTGGAATAACCTATTCTACCAGAGTGCCAGCCTTCCGCCAATTCCACGCCGATGGTATTTTGACCTTGGGAAATCAGTTCTGTCACCTCATAGGTAATGGTCTCAATTCGTGTATCATAAGGAGTCCATCCTGGAGGCATCACGTCATCGCTTACATTTTTACCATTAATCCATACATCGAAAACCCCCTTTGCGGTGATGTATAAGCGTGCCGAGGCGATATCCGTATCCGTCTCAAAGGACTTCCTGAGGTACTGCGGGCGGTGAATCAGGGTGTTTTTACTTCCCATCAACTTTTCCTCAGCTGTAGGAAGGCCCACCCACTTCGCGTTCCAGTCGGCGTTTTCGAGGAGTCCTAGTTCGAAGCTATTGACCTCACTCCATGCCGAGGCGCTCTCTGCCTGATCCCAATAGCGAACCTGCCAATAGACCTTCTGCCGAGAGCTCAAGGCTGATCCATTATAATCTACCCATGCAGATTGGCTGCCGGATTGCTTATCAGAATTCCACAAATCAGCCTCTTCCGGCAATAAGTCCGGGCTGGAGGCCGCCACAATTTGATAGGCGGATTGGCGCTTCACCTCATCTTCTACCGGAAGTTTCCACGAAAAGGTAGGCTTAGCATCATAAAATCCAATAGGATTCTTAAAACCTTCTGACACTTCCAAATCGAAGGGTTTGTCGACCTGGCTTTCCTTCGCACAGCCTAGACAAAGGGCTGCAATTAGGAGAAGGCTGAGTGGGAAATAATGTTTTAATACGTTCATTTATGGGTTTAATTTAAACTTGATTGAAATCTATAAGTTCCAGCGGGCACCCTTAAGGTAAAAGCCTGCTTCTCGGTATTTACCAGCTTCACTTCTGGGTTTTCTTCCAGCGCTCTGCCGTCCACAGTGAGTGGTTTCCCGGTATTTGCCGGGAGGATGACCATGGCGCTGGTATTCGGCGGCACGGTGATTTCCAGATGGAATGCCGATCCTTTATGTTCCCATGAGGAGGCTACTTTGCCGTAAGGCGTATCCAAAGTGGCGGCGGCAGCACTGAGTTTTTCATGAGGCATAGGAGCTATCCTGATGGACTTATAGCCCGGCGCTGCCAATTGGATCCCCGCTATCCGCTCATACATCCACTCGCCTATGGCCCCATAAGCATAGTGATTGAGGCTATTCATACTTTCACTGTTATAGCCCTCCGTTTTGCTATAGCTATTCCAGCGCTCCCACATGGTCGTGGCGCCTTGATTGATGGAGTAAAACCATGAAGGATAACTTTCCTGGAATAATATTCTGTACATCAAATCGATCTCCCCAAGCTCATCCAATACCTTAAAGAGTAATGGAGTCCCCAGGAAGCCCGTGCGAAGGTGATCATCTGCCTCGTGTATTTTGGCTAATAAATGAGTGATGGCCTTAGGTTTTTTCTCCTCAGAAAGCAAATCAAATTCTATGGCCAACAAATAGCCTGTCTGGGTGCCCTGCCCCTCTTTAATCGATCCATCTTCCTCAAAAAACTCCTGCTCAAAAGCATTTGAAACGGTTTTATATAAGTCTTCGTACTTTTGCTGATCTTCTGTCTTCTCCAGGATGCCGGCGATTCTAGAGGTGAGATGGGCTGCATGAGCAAAATAGGCGGTGTTGATCAGGCGGGCGGGGGTATCCCCTTTTTTATTTTCATTGGCTGGAAATGGCTGCAGCCAGTCTGCAAAAGAAAACATGGTGGAAATATAATTTTCTGAAACGGACTCATGATAAGCGATCCATTTTTTCATCATATCATAGTTTTCTGCTAAGATCGCCTTATCTCCTGTTCGCATATAGATATCCCAAGGGATGATGACGCCAGCATCTCCCCATCCAGAACTGGCATTATTATTCTGCAATACATCGGGAATAATAAAAGGAATCAATCCATTCTCATGCTCAGACTGCGTCTCCCTCAGGCTCTGTAGCCAGGCTGCCCAAAATGCATGCATATCAAAATTAAAAATAGAAGTCGGAGCAATCACCTGCGCATCGCCCGTCCATCCCAATCGCTCATCACGCTGCGGACAATCCGTGGGAATGTCAAAGAAATTGCTTCGTAAACCCCAGATTATATTGCTCTGCAGCTGGTTTAACTTCTCATTGGATGAGGTAAAAGTCCCCTGCTGCTCAATATCAGAGTATTGCACCAGCCCGGTCAACCAATTTTTACGAGGTTTTCGGGAGGGATCGAAGCCAGTAAGCTCAATATATCTATAGCCATGGAAGGTGAATTTTGGGGACCACTGCACATTCTTGTCCTCTGCGGCGATATATAGGTCAGTGGATAGTGCCGACCGGTAATTGTCCGTATAAAATGAGCCATCGGGGGCGAGCATCTCAGAAAACCTAATTCTGAGCGTATCTCCCTTTCTCATGGGCACATCGATCAAAGGCACACCCACCATATTTTGTCCAAAGTCAAAGATGGCTGCCGTATCATTTTCAGCGACTATTTCTGCCACTGGAACCTCCAGTTTCTGCTTTACCGCCGTATGCCTTTTGGGCTCTAGCAGTACCTCATCATCCAGTTCTTCTACCTCCACCCGAGCCCAGGAAGCATCATCAAAATCATTGGCCATCCAGTTAGGGATTTCATAATTGGCATCATATACCTCCCCGTCATATATCCCCGCCAGACGGATGGGACCAGCGGTGCTGCCTTTCCAATTTTGATCAGAGAGGATCACTTTTTGGCTGCCGTCCTCCAAGGTGATTTCCAGTTGGCATAGTAATTTTGGAGAGGCAAAATTATCATAGATAGCGGTCCCCCTGCTGATCCTTCCAGAGTGCCAGCCTGAAGCTAGCTCCACCGCCAGGGTGTTTTTGCCAGAAGATAGCTGGTCGGTCACATCATAGGTGAGGGTTTCTATGCGCTTATTGTAAGGGGTCCATCCTGGCGGCATCACATCATCGCTGACGTCTTCTCCATTCAGATGCACGTCAAATATTCCCTTGGCGGTAATATATAGCCGTGCGGATCTCACATTAGAAGGAAGGTCAAATTGATTCCTCAGGTACTGAGGCCTGTGCATCAGGAAATTTCCCACGCCCTTTATACTGTCCTTAGCCGTGGGAAGTCCTACCCACCTGGCCTGCCAGTCTTTATTGGATAAGAGCCCCAGCTCAAAGTTATTTATCTCAGACCACTGAGATTCCTTCCCCTCCTGACTCCAATAGCGTACCTGCCAATATACTTTCTGCCGCGAGCTTAGTTTCCCGCCGCCATAGTTCACCCAAGTGGATTGATCCGTTGCCTGCTTTTCTGAATCCCAGATATCGGCCTCTTCCGGTAATAGCTCAGGCGAACTGGCCATCACAATCTGATAGGCGGACTGGCTTTTCAGGGTGTTGGTTTGAGGTAATTTCCATGAAAATGTGGGGGCAGCATCATAAAAACCCAGTGGGTTTTTGAAGCCCTCAGACAGCACCAATGACTCCGGCGCACGCTCCAACCTATCCCCGCATGAGAGAAGAATCAGAAAGGACAAAAATCCCATCAGTACTATTATCAGGTAGTGCTTATTCATGAGGATGAGCTTGGTTATTGTTTTTGGGTATTGATTTAATAGTATTTTGACCTGTTGATGCCAGAAAGCCAACTTCGCTTAGGCTAAATAAATGATTGGCCGGCAGTCGATTATTCTTCAACAAAATATCTCCTCAATCAGGAATCCAACCGCCTGACTCCTCACTTCTAGTGATAAGCAGTGCATAAAGCCCCTGATCAATTAGTAGCTTTTCAATAGGGACATTTCGAAAATCACTTCCTTTTCTGCCCTTTTTATCTTTAGTGCGGCCTCATGGCTTTGGTCTAACTAGGATCTGTAAATTTCTCCCTCTTTTTTCCTTGGTAATCGAGACTAGCATCAGGCCATGGAGAATCGCAAAATCCCTGAAATCAAATATAAATTTATTTCCCCTCACCTGTATCCTGTATTGGTCTAGGTTGCCGACTCGTATAGGCGGAGCTAATCGGCGATTAGTCTTCTTCATCCAGAGATAAACCGCTAGCGAAAAGAACCCTCTTTTTGAGCGCTAATCGGTGATTAAAAGACAGCAAATCTGCTGAGAAGCCATAAAGCTTATTTCTCGCTACGCTCCAATTCTACCTCAGCATCCTTAAGCACTGAGGCCTGGGTCTGAATAAGGTATAAACTACCTAATTTTTTTCTAAAATGCCATTTAACGAATGGAGGATCTAAGGTAAATCAGGGCAAATCAAAAGTGCCAATTAACTTTCAATTTGCCCTGAGCTGTGGACTAAGTCAGCCCATCTGAGCCATTAGAAATTAGGGTTAAGAGAAGATTCTGAGGCCGGTAGTGCATAGTGTTCCGTAATATTGGAAAAGGCATTGCCTCTTGGGGCAGCTCCTACAGGGTAATAATAGGCATTGGGATTAGCGACGATCCTCTGACCATGCTGGCTGATGACCTCTATGGCCCTTCCCGTTCTCACCAGGTCAAACCACCGTTTGTTTTCAAAAGCCAGCTCCACCCTTCTTTCATTGAAGATGGCCATTTCCAGGTCTCCGGTGGCAGCCCCAAGTCCTGCCCGGGCACGTACCTGGGTCAGGTAAGTGGTCGCTTCCACATTTTTGCCTTGCTCATTTAGCGATTCCGCGAGAAAGAGAAGCACCTCTGCATATCGATAGATAGGCCAGTTCATACCATGATTCTGGTGCAGCGCATGGGGTTCTACATATTTTTTGATAATAGGATATACGCCATTATTCCAAAAACTTTCGCTTAGGCCGATGTATTGAATGGAATGGTCTTTTCTGAGATCACCATCTTCATAAGCCTCTATAATATCTGGCGTAGGGATATTATTTCCCTCCCCATTTAGAGGCTGAGGGTTGCTGGTGGAGGTCAAGGCTCCTACTTCCTGAGCGCTTATAGGCCGAGGAAGGAAGTTATATAGAAAGTTTCCCTGCAGTCCTTCGGCACCCTCCTTATATTGCACTTCAAAGATCGACTCCATATTATTTTTATTCTCGGAGTTTCCAGAGAAAGCATCGCCATAGTCTGCCATCAGCCTATATTCCTGGCTATTTACCACTTCTTTGAGCAGTGTTTCGGCTGCGGCCCATTCCTCCCTTACGATATGCACATTGGCGAGCAAGGTGCGTGCTGCACCGGAGGTGGCCCTGCCAGCTTGCTGCTGCGACTTGACAGGCAGGAGCTCCACCGCCTGTCTGCTGTCCAGAATGATCTGAGCATATAGTTCCTCCACGGTGGACAGCGGCAAGGCCGCATCCTCTCGAGACAATACTGGGACCAGGTGCATGGGCAGGCTTCCAAACAGTTGGACCAAGTCGAAGTATGAATAGGCTCTTAGAAATAAGGCCTGTCCTTTGATATTCGCTTTGGAGTCCTCGGCAAAATTAGCCTCATCCACAGTCGCCAAAATCTGATTGGTCCTTGCGATGATTTTATAATACTCCACATAGGTCTCCGTCACCCAGCGGTTTGCGGTAATACCGCCATCACTGGGCACCGAGTGATCGGCCAGGTCCTCCTGCTGCTCCGTAGCCCCAAAGGCCGTGTTTCTAGCATAATAGGTATTGTCCGAATGCATTTCGGTCAGATAGTGCTTTGCCTGATTATTGATCGTCCGCAAGGGCACATAGGCCCCATTTACAGCTTGAACAAAATCTGATTCGGTCTTGAAAAAGGTGGGAGTACTCAGGGAGTCCTCCGGAAATATGGTCAGGGCATCATCACAGCCACTGACAAGCAGACCGAGAAATAATGCTATTATTTTATATGAATTTTTCATTGTGTTTCGTGTTTTCTTGTACGGTTAGAGCCTGAAGTATTTGGAACTTAGAAATTCATATTTACCCCAAGAGTAAATATCCTCGGCACTGGATATCCGGAGATATCTACCCCGGAAGCAAGGTTTCCACCATCTCCTTCGCCATCATCCTGTACACTGATTTCAGGATTTGGCCCTCCCCAGTATTTGGTAAAGATGTACACATTCTGCACCGAGCCATAGAACCTCATGGACTTAAAGAAGCTGTCCTTACCATGCAGGGTATATCCTAAAGTGACATTTCGGATATTGAAGAAGGAAGCGTCTGCGACATAACGATCATTGAGCCAGTCTCTTTCGATTCCTGTGACATTCCCCCCGCCCACGGTGGTTCCGAAGAAGCCTTTTCCGGGATTTTCTTCGGATCTAAACCGGTATTTTACATCCTTCAGCAAGTTGAACACTCCATCCAAATTGGCGGTACTATAAAGGTGTCTTACGAACAGTTCGTTGCCTTGAGAGCCATTGGCAAATACCGAGAAATCCCAGTTGCCATAGTTGACTTTATTGGTGATGCCATAGGTGAAATCCGGGAAAGGATTTCCGGTGATGACTCTATCGTCAAAATCGCCTCCATTGGTGATGATGCCATCACCATTGGTGTCGATCAGCTTTATACTTCCCACGGTGGATCTTCCAGGGACTTTTGGGGAATTGTCGAGGTCCTCTTGGTTCATATATACTCCATCTGATTTGAAGCCATAAAATTGCCCGAAGGGCTTCCCTACTTGCGTGATGTGCATCCCACCTGGTCCATATACCCGGTCGATACCCTCAGCGAGGGATTCCACGATATTTCTGTTGAAGGAAATATTGGCGTTGGTGCTCCACTTCACCTTGCCGGTGGTATTCACTGAGTTGATGGCAAATTCATGACCCCAGAAGCGAATTTCCCCGATATTATCACTAAAATTGGTAAAGCCAGATTCCTGAGGGACCTGCACATTATAGAGCAGGTTGGTGGTATTTTTGGTATAAAAGTCATAGGTAAATGATATACGGTCATTCAGAAATCCTACGTCCAAGCCCACATCAAATTGCCTGGTGGTTTCCCAGCCCAAATTGGTATTGGACAGTGATTTCACGGCCGCACCAGAGGCAAAATCATTTCCAAAAACGGCGTTTACCCGGTCATCAATCAGGGCATATTGAGTGTAATTACCAATATTATTATTACCTGTCACCCCAAAGCTAGCGCGAACTTTCAAGAGCGAAAAGAGTTGCTGATCGCTAAAAAAGGTCTCATCAGAGGCGATCCATCCTGCGGATAAGGAGGGGAAGGTACCCCACCTGTTGTTTTCTCCAAATCGGGAGGATCCATCCGTCCGCACCGCAGCGGTCAATAAATACCGGCCTTTATAGCTATAGGTAAGTCGGGAAAGGAAGGATACGAGGCTCCACTCCTGCACTTGGTCATAGGTACCATTTCTATTAATATTCACTGCTCCCTGGATATTTGGCAGGCGATCATCCGCAAAATCTGTGGCCTCCACTCTGCTGCGATCTCGTCTGTATCGCTGATAGGTAAATCCACCTAATAAGGCAAAATCATGCTCCCCTACACTTTTGGTATAGGTAGCTATATTTTCATTCAGCCAGGAGAAGTCCAATCTATTGTCCCAGATCGCCTCATTGCTGGTAGGGATGGGCTGATTGATCTGGTAAGTGGCGGTGGTTGGGCTGAAATATTCGAATTGACGATTATAAATCTCGGCATTCAAGCTGGTCTTCAGCGTAAGCCCCTCGATAGGTTGGTACTCGATGAAGGTATTGGCGAGGATATTGATATCGCGTGTTTCATTTTTGATCTGCTCGGCAGAAGTCAGCCAATTGGGAAAGGCGAAAATATTCCCTGTATTAGCTGGAAAGCGGTTAAAGGTCGTCCTGGACCCATCCTCATTATAGATAGGCATGATAGGCCAGGTATGAAGGGCGTTGAAGAGGATCCCCTGCCCCCTGGTACCGTCCGTCTTTGGGACATTATCCACCACATAGCTCGGGGCTACATTGAAGCCCATGCGGACCTTGTCGGATAGTCCATAGTCCAGATTGGCCCGGAGGGAATAGCGTTTGTAATCCGAATTTAGCACTACCCCTTCCTGATTAAAATACCCTGCCACCACTGAGGTGCGTAGTTTTTCCTTGCTTGAGGTAATGGCCAGGCTGTAGTTTTGCATTGGAGCAGTCTGCAGCATGGCATCGTACCAGTCATTGGTTTTGCCTATATACTGGGAAGGGTCCTGGAATATCTCCGGCACCGGGGAGCCCTGATCTTCGTAGTATTCTTTTTTGAATTGCGCAAATTCCACAGCATCCATCATCTCTATTCTCCCACGCTGAGGGACTTTTTGCAGGCTGGTGGAGACGTTGAAGCTAATAGTAGTCTGGCCGGCTTTTCCTTGTCTGGTGGTAATGAGAATCACCCCATTGGCTGCTCTGGACCCATATAAGGAAGTGGAAGCGGCATCTTTCAAAACGGTAATTTCTTCTATTTCGTCAGGATTGAGGGAGCCTATATCGCCAGAGATAGGGAATCCATCCACGACATACAGCGGCTCACTACCTCCCGATACGGAGAGCTGACCACGGATCCTCACTGACATCCCCTGACCAGGCTTACCCGTGGTCTGATTGATCTGAACCCCAGCCACTTGGCCCTGGAGCTTTTGGGTGACCTGAGAAACTGGTAGGTCAGCGAGATCGGAGGCCTCCACTGTCTGTACAGAGCCCGTCACTTCACGCTTGATCTGTGTACCATAGCCCACCACCACGACTTCTTCAAGTGAGGTATCATCCGCTTTTAATTTTACACTTAAGCTGTTTTTTCCATTCAGGGGAATCTCCTGAGTGCTAAAACCTATATACGAAAACACCAGCGTGCCATTCGGGTCAGGAACGCTAATATTAAATTTGCCGTCAAAATCCGTAACGGTCCCCACGCTTGTTCCTTTGACCAGAATATTGACCAGAGGAATGGGCTCTCCACTATCTGCGTCCATGACTGCGCCGGTAACTTTCGTATCCTGCGCACGCACCACGCTCACCAAAAACATAAAGAAGACAAAAATGGACTTCTTCAAAATCCACAATAGGTTATTTTTCATTAGTTAACTAGTTACCGGGTTATTGAAATTTTAATTAATAAACACCAGACAGCCTTCGGCCTACTGATATTACTTCGAAATTTAACTTAGATCTTACAATAAGGTATCCTGTATTGTACCATACCCTATTCCCACACCATGACATTTACCGAAATTATATTTCAAACTAAAACGATTCGGCAATATTTTTAAACAATAAACCAAAATCTCCCAACCTTATTCACTAAGATTGGGAGAAATGGATGAACTAAGCAGTCCTGAAAAAACTATGGAAAAACTACTATAACCAGGACTATTCAATTTAACTTATTTAAACAATAAAAACACTATCCTAAAAATTAAAACAAAATGAATTAATAAACTTTACACTACTTGATTTAAGTATTATTTACTCATATCAACTCACTGAACACAGGATGAAAACAAGCATTATGCATCAGGTAATAAGTGTCATTTTCACAAAGGGAAAGGAATTTTTGCAAAAGTCGATATTAGGGGTTTTTTCTGATAGAAGATCCCCAATCACCAGGGTGATAGACAAACAATGAAAGTAGCTATTGGCAGTTATTATAATTAATGCAGTTATATTATCCACCCATAAAAGAAAAAAGGCTTAGTATTAATGCAAATTAAGGGGTAAAAGAACCAGCCAAAAGTGGTGAAAAAACATGGAAAAAGCCGCATAAAAGGGAATAGCCTCCACACTAAAGTAGGCTCAAAAGATAGGTATAAAGGTATCGAAGGAGGTGGGAAAATCGCCCGATAAAGTTTCATTCATTCTAACAACAAACAGATTCAAGCCTAATGATATTTCCCTCAAATAAGCTAACTCAACCTACTTCTATCCAAGAAAAAAGGCCAAAAAAAATGCTGAAAATAAAGCACTGAACCTCATATAGGGCAGTATTGCTTCATTTTCAGCGATTAGAAATGGCCGATAGAGACCCGCTCTATGAGGTCCTTAGTTGGTATAAGGGACCGTTTCGGTATCATCCAGGGGATAGCCCCATTTATTAACATATTCTATACCTGGCAAAAACTCATCTCCGGTTTCTTCAAGCCTCTCGGATAGCCGCTGATCAAGTCGAGCCTGGAGGGCTTTATAAGCCGGATTACCCACAAGGTTATTGAGCTGCAATGGGTCGATACTATTATCAAAGAGCAACCATGGGCCATTTAGATCGCGGGTATAAGTATAGCGGGGAGTGACGATTCCACGGTATTCCTTACCGCCACGATTCACCCGGTTCCACTGCCCAAAAGGCTGCACACAGGTAATCAATGTCTCCTGCCCTAGCTGAGCCTTCCCTTCCATATAGGGGGTAAAATCAATCCCTTCGACGCTGGAGGGAATACCGATATCACAAAGGCCCAAAAGCGTAGGCATAAGGTCCTCCGAATTAATCATCGCATCTCGTTCTCCAGTGAGGATGCCCATCGCTGAGGGGATGGACATGAGCATGGGTACTTTTACCGATTCCTCATAAGGCTGCTGCTTCTTATAGGCTCCATGAGAGCCCAGCAGGTCGCCATGATCGGAGGTGAACAGGATGATGGTATTATCATATTCGCCAGTTTCTTTCAGGTGACGGATCAGTCTTCCGATCATCTCATCCAGAGCTGCGATATGAGCATAATATCCCGCCAGGTCTGTCTTGGCTTGTTCAGCCATCTCTGCAGGCACATTTTCTCTTAGGACAATTTTCTCTGGATCGAATTGATTTCGATAGGCCTCAGGAGCCGTGTGATATGGCGCATGGGGAGTCCCATAAGACAATACCATCAAGAAGGGGTCCTGCTCCTCGGACCTATGCCCGATATAATCCATGGCGGCATAGGTCTGCTCAAAGGCGTCATATCCCTCCCAAATCTTCCTTTCGGGATCATCATTATCGTAATACACCGAATGGTTATAGTTATGGGTACATTCATTCGCTTTCCAATATTGGAAGCCCTGTCTTCTCTCCCCAGGCTTTACATTCTGCAATCGCCCATGACCATCCAGGTGCCACTTTCCTATATAGGCGGTTTTATAGCCAGCCTCCGTAAATACCTTGCCCATGGTGACGGCATTGGTGTCTAGCTGGACATCATTCATAAAGACCCCATGGGTCAAAGGCCGCTGGCCCGTAAGCAGGGAGGCTCTGAAAGGTGAGCATACAGGCATGCCTGAAACAGCATTCGTGAAATTCACACTGCGCTCCTCAAGGCTATCCAGGTTTGGCGTCCTTATATTGGGGTCTCCCGCATATCCGGTGGACTGAGCACGCCACTGATCGGTCAAAATCACCAATACATTTGGCTTTTTCTTTTCTCCTTCTTCGTACTTTCCCTCCTTAGATTTTAAGGCAAAGGAGCTTACCAAAAGGAGGATAAGTCCTAAAAAGTAATACTTTTTTCCCGACATTGAATTCCTATTTTTCATTGCTTTACTTTTCATGCATTGACAATTTATGGAAACTTAATCACACCACCTCAATGGTGATTTTTACTTGTTTTTTTTCTTTATCGATCATCGCCATTAGGGGAATAGCCTCCATTCCAGGGACCATATTGAAGGTTCTGCTTTTGGGCATATTCTTTACTTTCAGGAGACCATCTGATTTGATTCTCACCATTCCTTTTTCCTTTTTGATGCTGATCTCCCTATCGCTGACCTGGATCATTTCTTCTGTGGAAGCGGAGATAATCGGCAATACGAACATCGTGTCCTCCATGATTTCCTGATCGGTGCTGGCACTCAGCACCATTCCCTCAGCGGTGCAGACATACGAAAGGGCAAAATCCGAGGCGCTTCCCTCCAGCACTTGGCGCACTTCATTCTTCAACTGCATTTTGGCATCGATGCTTATTTTCCCTGCTCGGTCAGAGGTATTGAACGTAGCGGTGAGGTCAAAGAGGTTCGTAAACCATTCGCCATACTTATAGCTCTCCACCCTCGGGGTGAGCGCTATATCCTCACCAGGTGCCGGCTGTTGGTTGGCGATTTCCACGAGCTTATATTTGGCCATACTGGCGGCAAATAATGGCCCCACTTTATTGTGATATAATAAGGACATGGCGCCGCCAGTGGCCTGTCGAAAATCAAGTTTATAATGGTATTCTGCATCATAAGCACTCACGGTGCCCCGCCAATCTCCTCTGGCAAAGAGCGCCACATCCAGCTCCTTAAAGTATCGCAAGCCATCAGCCGTCTCCCTGGGTAATGGGGTATCCATATTGATTTCCGGCAAGGTATCCCAGTGATCCAGCATCGCCGCCAAGGGCTTAGCATGTGCAAAGGTATGATGCACGCAGGGCTTTATCCCATGAGATAGATAATGTGGTCCTCCATGCAATAAGCCATCGGAGGTGCAGCGCTGTAGCAATTCAGTGTTCTTAAAAGCAGCCGTACCAAAGGCCGGATTATAATTGGCCATCATCCCAAAAGCTGGCTGACATCCATCGCAGGTTCTACTACCCCAATAGGTCCACTTATACATCCGAGTACCCCAACCATTGTCCCAGCCGCCGTCAGGAAGCATAAATTCCAAGTGGCTGTTTAGCGTGCTCGTCAGCAAGTCGATCAGCTCTTCATCTCCCTCATGCAGCGCATACATCACAAGGCTATTGAGTGATTCTTCGACATTATATCCCAGATCGACCCCCATCAGTCCTTTGACGCTTACCTTATGGGCGGAAGGCTTGATCTCCCCAAAAAGCAGGGTATTCGGCTGGGTAAAATAAGCCTTTACATCCCCCGCAAGTTTCCTGCTCCGCTCGAGGTATTCTTCTTTTTTCAGCACTCTCCCCGTCAGGTTAAGCGCATAGATATTGGTTATGCCATAGTTCACATTAGTAGAATCTATGGCATCAAATTTTTCGTAGTTAAATTCCATAGCGGCGGCCAGACGATCCGTCCACTGCTTTCGGCGGGATTCATCCAGCAAGTCACCATGATAATGAAGGGCCTCCGCCAGAGATATAGCCCCAAAGACGGTGGTGCCATTCCATGAATAAGGGCTAAGAGCATTGGTCCAGCTGCCATCTGGGCGGTTTACATTCTCCCCCCAATCAAATAATGTGATGCCTGCATTCAGGTACTTACTATCTCCTGTGGCCTTGGCCATATATAGAAATGGATATACGGCATCCATCATCCGGGCATGCACCTCATCGCAGGCAGGACATTTCAGCATCCCATGCACATGAGGGTCACCAGGAGCATTTACCTGGATCTTCATCATGCCCTCCACCCAATCCTTCAAAAGGTCATAGCACAGCCTCCTGAACTCTTCCGACTGACGAATCGTGGGTAATCCAAATGCTTCTGGCAGGCTGGGCAAAAACGATAAACCTATTCCCGTCAGGGCAGACCGCTCTATAAACTCTCTCCTTTTCATAAATTATCGGTTATTCTGAATTTTTACATTCGTTTGGGTTTCACTAATTAGAACCTTTCTCCACTGGACCATTATCTATAGATTGGAAAGCATATTATCCTATCTCTGGTCTATCTTTCCCCCCTTTGAATGAAATCCTCTCTCTGCAATCCTAAGCGTAAACACACTATAAGCCTACCGATCTCTATCAATTTTAGGATTATTTATTCAAAAAGGTATCCTGTATCCTTCTGCCTGATCGCCGGGGCTAAGGTAAGGATACAGGATTCTGGTATTATCAATCACCTATTTTATAAGCTGAATCTTACTACCTGATATGAGGATAACTCAAAGTATAAACGCCAGAGCCTAAGATCAAAGCGGATCCCCCAGGCAGTTCTTTCCTGGTTGCCTTAGGGAATTTCTCCCCATTTACCATCAGTGCTGCCCATTGCACATCAGTCAGTATCACCCGAGCTTTGGTATTGAAAGGGACGGTTAGCTGCATGGAAAAGTCGCTGCCTTCCAGCTTCCAGCTGTTCTGGATATTGCCATATCTGGTGGGTACCAGCACTTCAGTTTGGGTGATCTGATCAGGGAATATTGGCTGTACCGTAAACTCCTTAAAACCAGGCTTTTCCTGAGTGGTTTTTATTCCACCTAGGGATTCAAAGAAGTAAGCAGCAAAGCCACTGTGCATGGGATGGTTTAGTGAGTTGGTAAGATTTTCTACCTTATCCCATTCAAATTGCCGCTCAGGCCAGGTCGTAAAGCCATAGTTGAGCACAAAAGCCTGACTGGGGAAAGTGGGTGTGGTAAGGATTTCATAAGCTAGATTTTCCTTTCCATACTTGCTCAATACGGTATAGATATATCGATTGCCATGAATGCCGGTGGAGTGATGGCCGCCTTTGACTACCTTAATATCATATACCAATCCCTCCAGCACGGCGTCGAATTGATCCTCGGGCACCATTCCAAACTGCAGGGCCATCACGGTGGCGGTCTGACTGCCATACCATTTATATTCCGTGGCAGGAATATCGATTAGGTACGTTTTATTAAAAGCCTCGAAGAGGGCGTCTTTTTCCTGCGCTAGCGATTGGGCATAGGAATGATCCTCGTTTATCCTGGCCATGGTTTCCATTGCTTGCAGGATATCATAAAAGTATGCATTGGCAGAAATCACCGGGTCACATTCCATGGCCTCAGGATTTAGCCTCCTGTCCCAGCGTGGCGGACACCAGTCGCCCATCCCGTCCTGGATTATTCCTTGGTCATCCTTGAAAGTCAAATAATATTCGGTAAGCCCCTTCATCTCCGGGTAAAACTCCCTCACGATGGCCGTATCACCATAATAAAGATAGTTGTACCAAGGCAGATACATAGTGGCCACTCCCCAGTCCAGCTTAGCAAGTGAGGAGGTTCTTTTGCCAGGGGCGATCATGGTGGGCACCTGAAAGATTCGCTCAGGCTGATTTATCCCTGGAGCAGGTCTCATCTGGGTGCGGATGTCTTCCATGTACTTTTTATAGAAATTATTCATTTCATAATTATACAATGCATACTCGCAAAAAGCATGGGAATCTCCGAGCCATCCGCACTTTTCACGGTGGGGGCAGTCCTCTGGTATTCCATGGATATTGTCCACGATGGTCCATTTACTGACCGTATTCATCTTATTAAGCAGAGGATCATTGCTACTAAAATGGCCCTTATCATCTATGGCTGTCGCCACCAAGACAGCCTTCAGCGTTTCCACATCTGGCTTGGAGGAAATGCCGGTAATCTCTGCATAGCGAAATCCATGATAACTGAATTTCGGTTCCCATGTCTCCATGCCACTGCCTTTGCAGACGTATTCATAGAGCTGCTTCATCCCATTGGCTCCACCACCGGTGGCCCCGGGAAAGATGTCTTTTCCATCCTGAGTCAAGGCTTCTGTGGTGATGATCTGGATGAGAGCACCCTCTTTTTCCTGCACCTGTAGCTTTACCCACCCAGCTATATTTTGCCCAAAATCCACGATCCACTTCCCCGAAGTCGATTTGAACACTCTTTTTGCACTCAACTCCTGCAATTTTCGAATCGGTGGGATCTGCTGCGCACTGATATTTCTTACTTCTGGAGATACCACTTTCACCTTATTCCACTGAGAATCATCATAAGCACTTTCATTCCAGCCATTGATTTCATAGCGGGCATCATAGGTATCTCCCCCATAGATATTGTCAAAAACGATCGGTCCTGTGGATTCCTTCCAACTGCTATCGGTAAAAAACACCTCCTCTGTCCCATCCTCATAAGTCAGTTCTAGCAGCAGCTTTACCGCAGGCATGCCATAAGAAAGATCTCTATCGGATTCCGGATCATTTTTCCAGGAAATATTCTGTCCATAAAAACCATTTCCTAAAATTATCCCTAGGGCATTTTTGCCTGCCTGCAACTGATCTGTCACATCATAGGCCACATAATAAGCTTCTTTATCATAATTGGACGGGGCGGGATCGAGAACATGATCCCCGGTTTTCTGACCATTGATATACAATTCATAATAGCCCAGTCCGCAGATATATGCGCGGGCACTTTGGACATCTGTCGGGGTATCGATCAGCTTTCTGAAGTATCCCGCCGCCTGGCTGGTCACCTTAGTCGGCTGCTGCATCTGGGAGGTTTGATAGTCCCTGTAGCGATGCTCAGAAGTTCGGCTATCTTCTCTGAGACTGATCCACTGAGAATCCCCCCAGTTTCGCTGCTCCATCAGCGCCATTTCGAAGTGCTGTACCGGGGACCAGTCGCTGGATTGGCCCTTTTCGTCCACGATCATTACCTTCCAATAGTACCTTTTCTTTGCCTGTAAAGGCGCTCCCCGGTAATTTATATTGACCGATTGGGAAGAATGAATGAGCTGGGAATCCCATAAATCTGCCTTTTCGGCACTTAGTTTTTCAGGGCTGGAAGCCACCAAAACATGGTACGCAGACTGCTCCCGATTGTAGCCATCGGCAGTTAGCTGCCAGGACAAAAGCGGATTGGCCGTCTCTATCCCTAATGGATTGATCATGGAATTACAGCTCAGCTCCTTAAAGTCGAGCGACTGACCGATTAGCGGTTGGTGAAGGGCAAATAAAAATAAAATCAGTAAAATACTAATATGCTTCATGGTTGTCTTGGGCTTGGTTTAGCAGAGATTATAGTTGTGTTTTAGGATCAAATAAATTGAAACCTTCTAATTTTATTTTTTGCGATGGAAGACACTATGAATCCTCCGATGGGCGAATAGGTAATCACTTAAAATAAGCGCCCAACAGTTGACTGAAGGACGCTCAACACCCAAATCCGCTATGCTCCTCCATTATTATTGGAGGATCTACTTCCTTATTTTGCCTGCGGCAATATTGAGAGTTCCCTTCCACAATCATGGGCCTTATCCTCTTCTCCAACGTCCCCACCACGCCTTCCTTAGCCCTTTTGGGCATACCTTGGTCCGGGGCGTAGATCCAATTACTGTGATACGCCCAATGACCTTAAGCCATACCAGATGGCGGAGGAAGATAGTCTCCTATGCTATTCCAGAATATAGCCTCCATCACCTCAAAGGGCATAAACAATATTAACTCTGTTCCTGCAAAATGGCATCCTGTATCATACTATGACGCATATGGCTTAGTTTCTTAAGATTCTATAATCCTAAAATCGACCATTAAAAAAATCCGAGATAAGAGGTATCGCTGACTCCTGAGTCATATCCAATGGGAAGAGAAAAGAAAGTAGGAAAGCCTGGTGATCCACAGGGCAAATCCCGGCTCAAAGCACCACGGGAGGGCTGGGCTGCTGCGAGAGCCATAGATAATACCTGAGTTCACCAATAACCAAAATGCGAATAAGCATTAAGTTTTGCTGGAAATGGGTTTTCCAAAAAGGTCCAGAATCGGCAGGCCGCTTCCGTCGGGAGTGGTATAAAATGGCCTTCCTTCTATCGTATAATGGGTCTCAGGAGCTATGCCCAGGGCATGATAGATGGACTGATGCACCTGGTCGATTACCACTGGATTCTCTATAGAAGAGCAAGGTCTTTCATCGGCGGTTTTGCCATATACCAAGCCCTTTTCCACGCCTCCACCCCACATTAGGATAGAGCTGCCATCGGTAAAGTGCCGGTGCATTCCATAGAATTTCTCATCCTCAATCACATCAGGTTGATCCACCTGATCTTTGACCTGCTCACCGGGTCGGCCTTCCATGATGGCATCCCGGCTAAACTCGCTGGCTAGGATGATCAATGTCCTGTCCAGGTGGCCACTTTCGTCCAGATCTCTGATCAATTGAGCGATGGGCCGATCGATCAGCTCCTTCATTTTTCTGGCGCGGAGGTGGCCATTTTCATGCGTATCCCAGCCCAAAAAAGGCTCGTACTCAGTAGAAACACTGATAAATCTTCCGCCATTCATAGCCAGCCTTTTTGCTAACAGGCATCCTAGGCCAAAACGACCCGTATTATACGTATCATATACCTCTTTTGGCTCCTCCGACAAGTCAAAAACCTTCGATTCGGGAGAGTTCAATAAGCGATACGACTGCTCCATGGAGCGCATCAGCGACTCTCTTTGGTAGTCACTTCCCTGCTCCATATGGCCGCCCTTGTCCACCAGCTCCTTATACAATTTATACCTCGCTTCAAATCTCTTAAGGGACATTCCCTGCGGAGGTTTCACACTGTCCAGCCCTGTGGAAGGGTCCGGAATGAGGAATGGACCAAACTCAGAACCTAAGAAGCCCGCAGTATGAAAGGCCTTTAACTCCTCTGCTTCTCCCATTGTAAATCGCTGCCCCATGGAAATAAATGGTGGAATCACGGGATTTGCAGGTCCCAGCTCCTTGGCGATCCATGCCCCCAGATGCGGTGCTTGCACAGACTGAGGTGGCTCATAGCAGGTATGCCAGTGATACTGATGACGCGTATGAAGGATATGTCCCAAATCGGCCGCCTTATACGAGCGGATAATCGCCCCCTTGTCCATCACACTTCCAATGGACTCCAAGCCTTCGGAAAACTCCAGGCCATCCACCGCTGTGGGGATTTTGGGGAAGGTGCTGAGAATCCTTTTGCTCTCCACTCCCTTTTCATAAGGCACATACGCCTTTGGGTCGAAGGTCTCTGTATGTGCCATTCCTCCCGCCATCCATAAAAGGATCACCGTATCCGCAGTGGACGAAATCTCGCTTGTGGGTCCGGTGCAGGAGCTCAGAAAACTTGCTAATGGAAGACTGGTCGCTGAAGCCGCTAAGCTGGCAGCGGTCATCTTTTTGATAAAGTCCCTGCGTGAATTTATTGGTTCCATAGTATTGCTTATTGTCAGTTATCTTGAATCGTATTTTTAATCAAATGAGGCTTAATTGATGAACTGGAATTCTGGCAAGATCATCATCGTCCAGAATACATCCTGCAGCTGCTCCTTCTCGGGATGGCTGCCAAGGGCCTCCAGCAACACGCCCTTTTCCTTCTTGCTAGGGGATCTACCAAGGGATTTCAGGAAAAGGTCATCCACCATACGCTCGCTATCTGCACCATATCGCTCCAGCCATTCCTGGGCTCCCTCTTCCAGTACACCATTGAAAAACTGGCCGTTTGTAAGTTCCAGAGCCTGCAATAAAGTGGCCTGATCCTCACGGGAAGTGGTGACAATCTCCCGGCTCGGCCGCCCCAGGGTGCTGAGGAAGGGATGCTGCTTCACCAGACTGGCGCGTGCAAATTGGTTTTCCTGATCCGCAAAGGTAAAACGTACCAAAGTACTCCAGTTGGCATTTCCATAGTCCTTCGCGGGCCTCCAGCCTTCTTCGTCATAGTCTGTAGCGAGCCATGTATCACCTTCCACCTTATCGGTGGTTTTCCATGAGGTATCCGAATTAATTTCCACCGGATCTCCTGATTCATAGTGGATTTTCATGGAGAATAATACCCCGGCGGGATTGGCGATACTGCCTTCGTTTTCTCCTTCGATGGCTATTATATTCTTCCCTGCCTGCAGGTGCTTCTTAAGGTCTATCTTATCCACCTGCTTCCAGTCCTGACCTTTCATGAGCGGCTGACCATTGAGGTAGAGGATATAGCTATGATCGACGGAGATCATCGCCAATGCCTCTGCTATCTCCCCCTGAGGAAGCTCAAAGGTCCTTCGGAAATACCGCTTGCCTGGCTTGGGAAGTACCGTGCGGTCAAACTCTATTTCCTGATGCCATATTCGCTTAGCGATCACCCGCTCCCCACTTGGGTTATATTCCACCGCGTGAAATACCGGCGAGACGACTTGACTGATGGCATCAGAAAATTGCTCCGCGCTAAGGCGCCGAACCAGCGGCCCCTCAAACACATAATTATCTTTCACCTGCTCTGGTTTTGCATACGAGACACTCTTCAGCTGGTAGGTTTTGGAGGTCATGACCTGGCGCATGAGATGCTTCAGGTCCGAGCCAGAATCGATGAAGTCCGCCGCCAACCAGTCCAGCAGGTCCGCGTCCCAGGGAGCATTATCCATCTCATCTAGCGGCACCACAATTCCGCGGCCCATCAGCCGGTCCCAAAACCTGTTGGAAATGGTCCTATATAACCGTCCATTTTCCTTTTTCACCATGACAGTGGACAATTTAGACAGTCGTTCTTTTAGGCTTTCGGCTTCCACCTCCCCAAGTTCGGGGTAGATAAAATTCACCTTGGCCATCTTCCCTATGGGTTTATCGCAGCGATTAAGTTCCATCACCGAGTCAGCAAAGATGGAGGCAAAACCATAGGTTTGGTCTAGGGTCAGATTGCTTACAAAACTATCATGGCAGGAAGCACATTTCACATTAATCCCCAGCAGTGACTGACCGATATTCTGTGCGGCTTGCATCTCGGTTCGCTGGCTGGAATTTACCACTCCGCGCCACTCGATTCCCTTGATGAATCCCTCCGAATCCTTCGTGGGATTGACCAATTCCTTTACCATTTGGTCATATGGTTTATTGCTGAGCAGGGAAGAATATAGCCAATCTGTAATCTGCCTTCTCCCTCCGGTGATAAAGCCCGTTCCGCTATAGTCATTCCGTAGTAGGTCATTCCAGAAACTTAGCCAGTTTTGAGTATAATTATGCGTATCACTCAGCAGGGCATCGACTAGCAGGCTCCGCTTTTCGGGATTAGTGTCCGCGACAAACTGCTCAATGGCGGCAGGTTCCGGCAATAAGCCGATCGCATCCATATAAGCCCGTTTCATAAAAGTCCTATCATCCACCACATCAGGCCATTCCAGCCCTTCTCTATCAAAATAAACATCTATCAGCTGGTCTATCGGGTGCTGCTGATCCGACGAAGTAGGCAGGACGGGCTTAGATAGCGCCAGTGGAGCCTCAGGAAACAGCTTCACCTCCTGATCCGACCAATGGGCGCCCTGCTCTATCCATAATTCGATCAAGGCTATCTCCTCTTTCTTAAGCACCTTACCTTTTTTGGGCATCACCCCCTCATCATTTGGGGACAATGTCACTCTTCTATAAAGCTCACTTTTGGCTGGATGCCCCTTGGTCACCACCTCTCCAGATTCACCACCCGCCAAAAAGCCCTCTTTGGTGCTAAGGATAAGTTCGCCTTTATTCTTATTAGCACTATGGCATTGATAGCAGTTTTTAGCAAATATCGCTCGAACTTCCACGCTTAGCTGCTCCTTTTGGTGGAGTGACAGGGAATCCGTTTGGCTTAATGCCGCCAGTAAATCCCCGCTGTTTCGTTGCTGGTTATTTTCTTGCCCTCCGGGCAAAACACTAGTCAGATAATCCTCACCATGCGTCAGCGCCCCTCCCAGGTGACCCGTAAAGCCAACCAAGGCAACGGTCAGCAATAGAGAAATGCGGTAGTACAGCAGGTTCTTAAATTTCCCTCTGAGAGAATACCTCAGAAGAACAATAGTAATACCGGCAAGCAAGGCGGTGGAAATACCCAGGTACTGATGATCCATCACCAAATCCCCGGAATACTCGTCCTTCACCCGTAAAAGATACCCTAAGACGGCGGATAAAAGCGCAAAAAAACCACCACAATACACCATCCAGTTTACGCCCTGCCGCAGACCTTGGTTTTTGCGTAGCACGATAAACAACTCCAAAAACAAAGCGATTACCAATAAGCCAATCGGAAAATGAACCACCATGGGATGGAAGCGACCTAATAATTTCAGTACCCAATCAATTTCACTCATAATTATCTTCTATTAATACCTAATTTAAATAGCAATCCCACCGAGTACGGCTAGCCAATCGATGATATTTGTTTGCCTTGGCCTTCCTGGCCCAGCCTCTCCGTATAGATCAAATGACTTCACTGAGGATATCGTCCTAGAAGGAAGTCCCTAGTTTCAATTATTAAGTTTAAAAACTTTTAAAGCAAATACCATCCTGTATCTTACTATTTCACTGCCTTTAAGGCTTCAAAATCACTTTATATATGGATTTCTGGCCTAATCACATTTGATTATTTGGAAATAATAAATCTATAAAAGAGAATTACTATAATAATTTCTAAGGTGACATTTCCTGTTCAGGATAGGGTCAAAGAGTTGTCGGTTAAAAAAAATCCTTATTGACCTCGCATTTATTCATTCCACTTTTGCCCTTAAAAACAGCTAAGCTTACAGAGGGCATAAAAAAAGGGCAGTCAATGGACTGCCCTGATTTCTGATTATTTTACTTTTACGACTTGACTGGATTTGTACCCTATTCGGTGGGCCACCACCATTATCTCCTTCCCTTCCGGCAAGTCAAAGGGCCCTTGGTACACTGTCCAGGGCTGAGGCATCTTCTCCTCGGCCTGCACCATCCGATAGCCTATCGAAGCTCCGGGAGTAGCGCTGCTGATGCTTACCTTATGATCCTCCACCTGAACGTCTGGCTTGGCAGTTTTTGGCTGCGTATCCTTGCCATTCCACAGCTTGGTGATCAGGTCCTCCTCTGGCACCGTAGGATCATCTCCGATTTCCTGGAGCCATCGATCCATCTCTGCACGCAACTCATCCAGCTTCTCTGAGTACGCAGGATCCTCTGCGAGGTTATGAAGCTCATGAGGATCCGTGGAGCAATCAAACAACTCCTCAGCAGGTTTATTTTGCAGAAACCAATGCTCTTGCGTGCTATTGAGTTTGCCGGCATCTCTTAGCCGCAGCATTTCCTCCATCGTAGGGATTTTTTCTCTATAAACTATTGGCAAATAATAGCCCTGTTCGGGTCTATAATTCCGTATGTACTTAAATTTCTTATCACGAACGGCACGGATCACATCCGTAAATCCATCAAATCGATCCGCAGCGGCATGAATGTATTTTCTTTCTTTGCTGGCTTTATATTCTCCCAAGAAGGCCTTTCCCTGCATATAATCCTTTGGCGCTTCATCTGCCAGGGATAATAAGGTAGGGGCAAAATCGATAAAACTAATCAGTTGATCATCCTCCGTACCGGCATGCTGTCCATTAGGAAAACGAATGATCAAGGGGGTATTCAGCCCCGAATCATAGATTAGACGCTTCTGTCTTGGCATGGGCCCGCCATGGTCTCCATAAAAGAAAATGATGGTATTTTCCAATAATCCATCTTCCTCCAGCTGGTCCAATATTGCTCCCACCTGCTTGTCCATTTCTGCGATATTATTATACATCTTCCACATATCTCTGCGCACCACCTCGGTATTGGGAAGGTAGGGAGGGATGGGGAATTCGGTATCCTTCGGGAGATGCACGGGGGTCTCCTCCTCGGTCATATTACCTTTTTTGGGCCAGACGTAATCCCTATCGCCGCTATGGTAATGGCGAGTTTCTATATTCCTAAATCCATAAGGCTCAAAGAGCCCGGATTCATGAGTATTGGTAAAGTTAAACACGGCAAAAAACGGCTGATCGGCGCCGCGATTTCGCCAATGGGCATAGGTACTGCTCTCATCCCAGGCAGTTTCGGGGGCTTTAAATTGGTAATCCTCTTTATAATTATTCGTGCAATAATAGCCATCCATTCTCAGCCACTCGCTGATCATCTTCACCTCTGGCCCGGGCACCGCTTCATAAGCATCCAGTCCGGTCACATCGGTATAGGAACTGACCCGCATATGATTTGCACCAATGCTGGAAGGGTACATGCCTGTGGCGATGGCCGCCCTGCTGGGAGCACATACCCCGGAAGTGGAATATAAGTTGGGGTAGATCACCCCTTCTGCCGCCAATCTGCTCAGGTTAGGAGTCTGGATCGTGGAGTCCCCAAAGGCCGCAATATAGGGCCCCATATCCTCCGTCACCAACCAAAGGATATTTGGTCGGTCCATTTCCTGGCTTTCAGCGGTGGCGGTGTCCACTACGGTGCTTTCTTTCCCCTGACCGCAGCTGCTCAGCAAGGTCAGAAGCATCAGGGCATTGATCCATCGTAAGCTCGGGATCTGCCGAGTCAATTTAATACGTTCTTTCATAATTGATTTTCTTATTATTTAATACTTCTTTTTATCCTATATCATTACAAGCAAAAGAGCCTGAACCTCGAAACCAATCACTACTCTACCCTAAGTCCATAGGCTTGGATGGCGTTGCCATAATATAAATCATAGGCAGTCAATACCGATTGCTCCTCAAGATAGCGATCATAGATATGAACAAGATCTGCATAGGAGCCTCTCATTTCCGAAAGCGTCCAATTACTTCCATAGAGCACTCGTTTTGGACCAAAGGCCTTGACCACCTGATCTATAAATTCCCTATAAAAACTCGGCTGAGTAGGTGCCGGATTTTGGCCTGAGAGGGTGTAAAGCATGGATATCTTAATATAAACATTGGGTATTGCCGCGAGTTTCTGCAGCCGATTATTCCAGGTAGAGGGAACAATTTTTCCTTGGCTGATTTTTCCGCCTCCCATATGATCGATGATAATGGGCATATCCGGATAGTGCTTTGCGATATTTTCTATCGCCGCCAAGGGCCCTGCATTCTCTCGTAACTCCAGGACTAAGCCTCTCTTTGCCAATTCCCCAAGCTTCTCCAGTACCAGATCATCCCCAAGATCAATCGGCTGGTCGGGACGAATCCGTATTCCCCGAAACTTCTTATTGGCGGACAGCCGATCCAAATCCCCTATATAATGCTCGTCTCTCGGATCCAGGTTGGCGATGAAGGCCAATAAGCTGCTGGACTGATTGACAATATCCATAAGCCAGAAATTATCTTCACGCCGCTTGCTCGCTTCCACCACCACCGCAAAGTCCAGCCCTGCGGGCGAGGCGATATCCAGGAAATCCTTCTCCAAATGTGGGTAATAGATCTTCTTATGCTTTACAGGGTCCAAAAAAACGCTACTTCCTGGCCGCTCTGTGTCATACAAATGGATATGTGTATCTATCCGCATTGGTGCAGCACCGCCGGTTTCCTGTGCTTGAAGTGGATTAGAAAACCCCGCCCCAACGCTTAGCATCACCATTATCAGCTTTATAATCCTTGCCATTTTTATTTTATTTTAAGGTATATCATTCCCAAGCCCCTAAGTTTTAGCCAAACAAAGCCTCTCTTTTCTTAAGGCTATTTGCTTCGGTAGCCCATTACTACTTATTCCCCAATTCAATGGACGACAGGGTTCGGGAATAAACATCTTTTTATGGGCATCTCAATTGATAGTTAATAAGCGAACAGGCCCGATTAATCCTGCTTTGTCCAAAGTTTTTTCACTCGCTGCGGGTGGATTAGTGGTCCATGTTTTTTTATTATCCGCGCTGCGGGTATGGTCATAGATCAATTGGTTTCTCCAGGTGTTGGTCACCTTGATCGTCAAATCATTAGTTCCGGATTTCAGGTGTTGACTGAGGTCAAAGATATAGGGAGGAGCCCAGCGGACGGCCACTTTTTGGCCATTGCACCATACTTCGGCAATATTCGCCACCGCTCCCAGGTCCAGCTGCATCATTTCCCCCAGGTTATCCACGGACAGTTCTTTGGTATAAGTTACCGTACCCGAATAGTGGCGGATAGCCTCATCCTCTAGGTCGGTCAAACTCATAAGTTCATCCATTTGAAGCTCCCTAGCAGTATCCCAATCTCCTTCAAAGGCAGCCGACCAGTTTTCCTGTAATGACCTCTCTTTCACACTCACCTGAATCTTCCGCGTTCCGGTGCTGGACTGAACCTGGTATTCCCCTGCTTTGGTGAAATAAATCCCGTCATCCTTGAGGCGAAGCGTGGAAGTTTCTCCTTCAGGATGCTGCTGAGACCAGCCACTTTCCGCGCTTAAGATCGTCTGCTGGCCGGAGGTGATTTTAGTGGCGAATGGCTTCTTATCTCCTTTTGGAAACACGATAATCTGACTTCCACTGGCATCCAGAGAAAGGGCCACCTGGGTTCTGCTACCCTCCTTAGTCCAAACCAAGGCGTCATGTTGTGCGCCGGTATAGGCATCCCACAGCTGAGGATAGCCCTTTTGGGTCCTGAAGCTCAGGGAGACGTCTATTGCATTTGGGCTTTTGGAGGAAACAAAATAAATATCTGCCTCATCCGTCTGACGGTGAATCCAGTCGATATCCAGCCCTTCTGGCACTATGAGGTCCTGCTCAACCTGCTCGGCTTGCAGCACCTGATCCACAGACATGCCCCAATACACTTTTCCTTTGCCGACGTTTTGGCTGCCTCGCTTGGTCTTCCCCCATAGCTGGTCAGAGATTTCCTGAAGGAGCATTATATCCGCCTCGCCATCCATCAGACTTGGAGAGCTCATCGGCTTATCTCCAAGGATCACCGCCCCATCCAGCACCAATTCCTGAAGCTTTTGGAGAGTCTTAAGAGTCATTTCTTCAGAATCTCTCAGCATAATTATTCGGTATTTCCCTGCGCCCTTTACGCTTATTGCCCCCTGCTCCACCGATAGGCGGCTTTGCAGGATCTCAGCATTCAGGTAATCATATCGGTAGCCTTCCGGGAAGTCATTCAGATCAAAAGGAGGTCTCTCCAGATGGTCTCCCAGGTACCATAATACATCGGCCACGTATTCTCCTTGCTGCAATACATATTGATTTCTGCTAAGGTAGTCCACCCAATCCGCCATATACTTCCACCAGGTCTGCTGTCTGACCAGTGGAAAACCAATATTCCCACCAAAACTAGAACCTGGATAGACTTCCTTCTGCGGAGTATGCGAAAAGGTGTGAAACACCAAATGATTTACGCCTTTGGTGAAATTATAATCGATGAGGTATTTGACATCAAAAGGATGCTCATTCCACTGAACATCCAGCTGGGTGCAGGCCTCCGCAGCCAACAAAGGCTTATCATATAAGTGCATGGCTGAGGCGGCGGAGAGAATAGGTTTCGCAAATTCATTCTGATTGGATGGTGCCTTGGGATACCAAAACTCGGTCATGGGTATATCGCTAACTCCGTAATACCGCATTGGGTCCACCGGCAATACCTCGCCGCCTGCTCCCTCTGTATAAACTAATGCGCCCATCTCATGCGCTATCGTAGCAAAATGCTCAAAGAAATTCTCTACAATAACATCATCTGTGGTCTGCCTCAAGTCACGTAAAAACTTGCTGGTAACTTCTGGGCTTTCTATGATATAGCCCATGGTGGCGGGCAAATAGGGGCTCATATCGTAGCCTCTTCTTGTCTTAAACTCCTCCAGCATGCCTTCGTCATCTATGGTCCATGTGGGAATAAAACTTTCCCAGCTGTCGATCAATAATCCATAAAGTTTCCCCTCACTGATAGGGCCTCCATCTTTGATCAGATCACCGATCATCCCATTCCTGAGGTGATTCTCAATGGCGGTCTTGTCCATTTTGCTCGCTTCCCAGCCTGTGGCCTCCGGAACGGCCGGTTTATTGGTCCGTCGCATATTGATATGACCAAAGCGGATAAGGGTCCAGCTGCCAGCAGGAACCTCCCACGTCAGGCGCCCAGAGTCGTCTAGCTTATCGCTGAGGTCAAGAATGGTTTTTGGGTCAATATATGCCTCCTGAGTATAATGGTTTTTACTTTCCTTCTCCAACCCACGCAGGGCTTTAGCAGCCTTAGCCTGATGATTATGGGTTCGTGACTGGCCAGTCAGCTGGATGGAGCTCGGCAAAATCGGATGCTGCCCTTGGAAAGTCAATATAAATTCCCGAGCGCGGGTCTCTGGAACGGCAAGGGTAAGATCATACTGGCTATCGGTCCAATTGGCTGTGGGAATGGCTAGGGTGGCGACTTCCTGAAGTTCTCCATCGATGAAGGCCTGCACCTTGACTTCTTTTTCCACCACTGGATATTGCCGATCCATAATCATGGTACGAATAGGGGACAATTTGATGGATCTAAGGCTAACTTCTTCCTCAAACCCAACCTTCACCCAGCTGTGTTCCCCATCAATATCACTGATCCCCTTTGCTGCAAAAGCTTTTAGAGAATCAGGTAGATCTTTTGCATTAAAATCTAAGGTTTTTCTGGGATCAAAAATCATTTCCCAGGGAACCACAGGATTATTACTACTAATAGTTTTGGCAATATAATACTCATTTTCATCGCCTTGTGGCCTGGGGAAAGCCAATACACGGACCTCTTGATAATCAAAATCCTCCGTAGGATAGCGCTCATCCAAAGCCAACACCTCATCATAATGCTGCCCACCCTCAAGCTGGTAAACGGTCTCCACCAGTTCCCGCTGAGCCTCCTCCACGGGCACCCATGGCCCGCCGGTCATCGACCAGCCGGGGCAGTTCTGCATGGTAAACTTCAGTCCAAGACGCTGACACTCATCGGCAGCATGCCTGATCATATCCTCCCACTCATCAGACAAGATCTCCACAGGAGGCACATCCGGATAAGGCCTGCCATTTTTATTAAATAGATGTATCCCCTGAAGCCCGGCTGCTTTAATCGCTTCCAGATCTAGGGTCAATCCCTCTTTGGTAATATTGTTTCCATTGAGATGAAACCAGGTTTCGGGATGATAAGATCTATCAGGTGCCAAAAAGCCCCTGCTCAATGCTGCGAATCCTTCCGAATCCGCTGCCGCAGAGGAGGTGGTAGCCTGAATGTTTTCGGGGGATTTGCAGCCTACTAGAGAATGGGTGGCTGCGATAAGTAGAAATAAATAAAAATAGGACTTCATATTTGATTAGGGTCATTGGGTGTACTATTAAGTAAATCGGGGCTGTGATCGTCAATTAAATCAGAGGAAATCAGTATGGTAGAATGCCATTTCCCTCTTGGAATAATTTATTTTGAGCGAAGCGACCTAAGCTAATCCTGAAGGAACCGCAGGAACTATGGTGCTGCCCAAAACACTAGTAATGATCGACTGCTATCAATGATAATATGGTAGGGAACATCGACCCTCCCAACAAAAAAGACGGAAACAAGGCATGGCTATGGGGCTGAGCAGTGAAGCTCAGGGAATCATAACCATGCGATGCAGCAAGGAGGCAGCAAGGACTGAGCTATCTCCTAAATATCCAAGTGGTACGGAGACCAAGCCGTAATGGGCAGCTTGGGGGTCCTTTCTTGCAATAATGATTATTTATCCAATAATTGGATCACTTCACTTCCAGCCATCAAAAACGCTCCTGTTCCGAAGTTTTGCCAGCTATCCTGAGAGGCTGGTTCCGGGGAGGCCCCGATATTCTGCACCCAGCCGACTCTTCCATCTTCATGCTGACATTCGGCAAGAGCGGTCCATGCTTTTTTTACTGAAGGCAGGTAGGTGGATTGCTCCAATAGGCCATTGTTGATTCCCCAAGCAAAAGCGAAGGTATAGAATCCGCTGCCACTCACTTCACCATGGTCGAAAGACTCGGGGCTCAACAGACTGGTGCGCCACAGACCATCTTTATCCTGTAATTCTAGGATGCGGGCGGCCATGTCCTGGTATAGTTTTTCATAGAAATCGCGGTGCTCGTAATCAGAAGGCAGGTCTTCCAGCATCAGGGCGAGACCAGCTAGCACCCAACCATTTCCTCTGGACCAGAAGATTTTTTTGCCATTGGCTTCCTTCTCATCCTTATCAGATCCGGTCCATACATAGCGGGCATCTCTAGCAAAAAGGTGCTCTTCCTTATCGTAAAGCTTATCGTACGACTCCATATAGAATTTGTGCATGGCCTCTAGGTAGCTATTATCCCCGGTATGCTTAGCATATAAGGTGATCACGGGAGGAGCCATAAATAAGGCATCACACCACCACCAAAGGATGTCCTGCACCCCGCCTTTTTTGGCTGGATTGCTCCATTGATTGGGGACATACAGGTGCTCATTGATGAACTTGGTAGTGGGTGCAAGATCCACCATACCCTTGCGCTTTTCTGTCATATCCACGTACAGATAGCTATAAGAAATCGCGATATCATCGGCATGATATATCCTATCATAGGTATTCCAGTCATTATTATATCCAGCGGTTTTCAGGGCCGCCATATACATCATATCATTGGTGGCACGATGCGCACGGGCCACACCGGTATAGTAGGCGCCATTGGTCCAGTCGGTGGGGGCTGCAGCGAAAATCGGATGGGCTTCCTGCCATTCTAAGGCTGCTACCATATCCGCTTTGATCTCTGCTTTATCCAAGTTGCCTTGGGCAAAGGCATTTCCTCCGAGAGTCATCCCGAAAATCGCCATCATGGCGATATTTTTTTTGAGGTAAGAAGGTTTTGTCATTTTCTACTTATTATGGGTTACTTAATTGAGCTTGTATTATTAATTTGATTTCCTATTTCTATCCAAAATCCATCCTGAATAGATGGCGTATTCTATGAATTAGTCATTCCTCTTTTTGCCTATCACGACATTATTGCTGGCATTCACCTGAAGGGCAGTATCCGACCACTCTACAAAAACACTCATCGGCTGCATATCCGAGGAACTAAGCTTCAGCTCTTTACAGTCAAATAGCCTACCTTCTCCGATATAAACATGCTGCAGCCTCCTCCGCTCTCCATAGGTGATAACCGCAAAAGCCCCCTCAAACCGGAAATTCATCCCCGTATGCACGTACTCCTCCTCCTTCCCCTGACTAATGATATATTGGGTAAGTATCTTATTATCAATTTTGCTCACCACCTTAAAGCCCTTAAACACTCCCCCCGCTTCAAGTTTTTCGACAGACTGTATGCCTGAGCTCAGGCCATTTTTTTCGGTAGGCTCAAAGATCAGTGCAAAAGGTTGGGTCCAGGCCTCGCCCTGCTGGCGTATGACTAAGGTAGGCGTCGGCAGCTCGTCATAGGGCTTGGGAGATTCGAAGGTCCTCGGTGCCATGACTTTGGTATATTCCCGGTCCACATTGCCAGGGATATAAACCTTCATATACCGATCGTATCCAGTCAGCTGATTGATCTCAAATCTTGCGGTCAGCTCCGACTCATAAATCCCAGTGCTCATCACCTCCTCAAAAAAATGCCAACCTGGATTTCGGTAGTGCTGGTTGGGTTTATAATCAGCCTCCTCATTTTCTTTATAGCGCTTAGGCTCGGCCCTTAAGGTGAGTTCCTGATTCAGAAACTCCAAGCGGTCCCCAATATTATGGTACAGATAATCATGGTATTCCTCCTCAAGGGAGGATTTTGATCGGAAGATATCCATATAATAGCCTGTGGTGGGCGAGGTGCGGATCAGGGCCATGGTCCTTTCCTGCTGCGCTTCGGCCTTATCTCCCCTATCATCCACAAAGCCCGTTCGGCTAAAAGAGTGATAAGGGGACCGAGCATTTTCCTTAGGCATGGGCTCCATAGCGATGAGTTCGGTGGTATTGATCCCTAGATTTACCCAATCGCCCTCCCCCTGGCTGGCGCCATTGACCACCACGGTATTATGGGCGGCAAATAGCCGGGAGTAATTTTCGTGCAGATCGGTTCGGTAAGCACCTCTCCCTTGGTCCACACCTAGTACTTCCCCTAGCCCATAGAGCTCCATATCCATCCCACTGGCATGGCCATGCACCATTTGTGCTCCACCCACAAAGGACATCAGTCCAAAGTGAGGATTGCCGGTACTACTCAAATTTCTTTGTAAATACAGTCCTGCATGCGGAAAGTCGTCCGTCCTGGGAAGGCTTAACTCCTCGAAGGGAAAGTCTTTCGTCTCCTCAATCCATAGCAATCTTGTGGGCTGCAGGTACACCGACACAGGACTTGTACGCGGGCCAAGTTTGGCTCTGTCGTATTTCCCTTTCCGGATGGCTTCGGTAAGCAGAGGCCCAAATTTCCTGGTGAGTTTAGGAATGTCTTCTTTCTGTCCGAGAAGATAGGCCATATCATAGCCCTCATAAGGCTCCTCAAAATACCGATGGCCATCACCGAATCGGGCTATATCACCATTGGGATACCTCAGGCTGTTCCAGCGGTCTATGGACAAGGGGATCTTATAGTATTCTCTGCCAAGCTTAAGCCTAAAATCATAATGATCAAGGAGTAATATCATGCGGCTGGAATATTCGGCTACTCCATTGGAATATTGGGAAGTTTCGGGATATACATCGCCTTCATTCTGGTAGGATGCGGCAATATCCGGAAGGGCATCCTGCTTGCTTGTGCCTTCTTTGATATAAAAATCCAGGTATTTCTTTCTCAAGGACAAATCCTCCAACGCTAGTGCATTGTGCACGAGGCTAAAGGACTCCAGTACCGACCAATTGGATCCGGTATGGCCATGTTCTACTGCTAGTCGGGCATAAGTCAGGAAGAGCGCTTGTGCTTTTTCAATCGAAAAATCCACCATTCGATCCTGCCCGAGGTCGTAGGCTTTAGGATTTTGCGCCAAAAAACCAGCAATAAAATCATAGATGATAGGAAGCTGTGCCCCTATCACCCGCGCTTCACGCAGGTGATCATCAGGATATACCCAGCCGCCATTTCCGGTAGCTGAGCTGGGCTGCAGCTGGTGGATTCCCTCCACATAAGTATGTAGGATATCCAAGGCAAACTGTGCATAATCCTCCTCCCCGGTAAGGTAATAAAGAATGCCAGCGTCTATTCCCATCTGCAGATACTGATTGAGAATGGACCTCGCCCCGCTATTTTCCTGGCTGAAATCCAGAAAAGTTTTTAGCGGCGGAATATTTCCATTTACCTGCTTTGACCAGTCCCAAGGCATCTGTCTTAGAAACTGGCTGGGAGAGTCCATGTACTGGTTCAGCTCCTTATCCAAGCGATTTTTATAGGCTTCATAAAAATCTTTTGCCCAGGGCTGATTTTCTATTTTCTGTAGAATCTCCGCTTTATCAGACTGATTCACCCATATCAGGGGTCTGTCAGAACCCTGAGCGATGGACTCCTGACCCTCAGCAAGCAAAATCATACAGGCTAAGGCCAAAACCAAGCTACGCATTATGTTTTAGTTATAGTTTGGAATATAATGCTCTCCCCATCAAAAGGAGTTAATAACCAACTGAATGGTATGCTTACCTGGTTTCAGTCTGACCATATTGAATGCAGAAGGCACTTTTTCACCATTATGGATGATATCCTTGCCTTGCATATCGCTGAGTGAAAATTCAGCCAACATATTGGCAGGGATTTCTATTTCATAAGTTTGCAGCCTCGCCCCCTGGTAGGTATAGGTTCCCTTGATGGTGCCGCGGACGGTGGGTACTTCCACTGTACTGTTTTTCAGGCTGCTCATCTGCGGGTGGATGGTGGCGATGCCAAATCCCGGAGTCTTTGGTTTGATTCCCCATAGTCCTCTTGGGATGATATTGGCAGGTACTGCGCCCCAGGCATGGTTCCAGTCCAAGTTACTTTTGAATTTATTGTCCCAAGCTTCCAGGGTAATGGTGGAGCCAATGCGTATCATATTATACCAACTTCTCTCGCCGGTATCAGTAAGTAATTCCAAGGCATAATCGGCTTCCCCAGCTTCATATAAAGCATCCATCAAATATTGAGAACCATACACGCTGCAAGCCATTCCTCGGGATTTTACAAATTCCAACACGGAATCCTTATACTCATCAGGTACCAAACCAAAGGCCAATGGAGTCATATTCGCATGCAAGGAAGCATGGTCAGTCCCTATGCCATCGATATATACCCCTCGTTCTTTATCAAACATCTGCTCATTTACCGCTTTCTTCACCTTGGCTGCTCGCAGCTCAAAATCCATAGATTCCTGCGTCCTGCCCATGATCTTAGCAAACTCGGCCATGATCTTCATATTCTCAAAATAGAATGCATTGATCATGGTATTATAAGGTTTGAAGACAAATCCATCTTGCTCCCCGAGCATGGTAGTGTCTCCGTTGAAACCTGCAGGAGGCCAATCGACGATATCGGATAGCTTCTTACTATAGCCTTCCTTAAAGCCCAATTTCAGCATATATTCATGATCCACCTTGGTAGAAGTGATCAGTCCATCTTCATTGGCCAGCTCATATAAGGTCTTATACTTCAATGGCTCATAGTATTTTTTGATCAGCTCGGTATTGCCGGTGTACATATAATCTGCATATAGCATCAAGGCCACATGCTGCTGCCACTCGGTAGGCCAGGTGGGATGCTCCATAAAATACTCAATGGTCCTTCTGGCCATCGCATATTCTGCATCCGTGGTATAATGGCTCAACTGGTTGAGGTAAGCATCGGCTTCGTAGGGGATACGCTCCCGGTCACCATCCACATATAAGCCATTGAAAGTGGTGGCTTTGATGGAGTATTTACACAATTCCCACACTTGATTCAGGATATCATCCGAACTCATAAAAGAACTGGCCTGATCATCAAAATAAGTATGGTAAGCCAGCTGAGTAAAATCCTCTGCCTTCATGGGGCCTTGGGCTCCCTCCACTTCTGCATACCTAAAAGGCACCAATACGGGTGTTCCTTCTGGTAATGGAAGGGCTTTATTGGGTAAAGTATTCTTGATATTTTTGTGTACTGGCAGCTGGTATTTGGTCTTATCCGGACTCACAGCCACCTTGATTTCCTGATAGCGGATATTGCTTTTGGCAGGTGGAGTACGGTTTACATACTGGCCATCCACCATCTCACCGACCCTAAAGACCAAGGTGTCGGCCTTGGTGGTTTCATAATTAAATTCCATCGTGGCAAAGGCATCCTTACCAAAATCCATGAAATATACCTCCCCACGCTTCTCAAATACCTGAGCTTTAATCCTGCTAGCCTCCTGGATATTGGCTGTGGAGATCATATAGTCCTTACTTTCACCTATGGTAAACTCCTGTGGCTCGGAATAATCGAGCAGGCGATTACCATCATCCCAAATGCGAACTTTCCAATAATAGGTCTGTCCAGCTTTCAGCGGATCGCCGGGATACTCCACATTCGAGGAGGCATCGGAGCGCACCTGAGTACTGTTCCACACGTCCCCCTTATTGGCATCGATAGATTCCTTGCTGGAAGCCAGGAGAATCTGATAAGCCGACTGGTAATTGGCTGCTTGCGGGACCTGCCAGCCAAACTCTGGCTTCATATCCAGGACCTTCACGCCTCTGCTGGGCTCACGGATCAGCTCCACGGTCAGGTCGGAAGGTGCCGCCCGGAAAGCATTGCTGTTTTTCCGGATAAGCTCATCGCATTTGGCACGTAAAGACCGGGCCACCTCCTGGTATTGGGGATCATGGATCAGGTTGTTGATTTCCTGGGGATCCTTTTTGATATTATATAGTTCTTCTGCTGATTTATCATTCACATAGCGGAAATATTTCCACTCTTCTGTACGCACCCCTTCACTAGGCGGGATCTCACTGAATTCCCATATATGCTCAATAAGAATGGTATCTCTGTCGATATGCTTTTCCTGCTTATTGACGAGGGGCATCAGGCTCTTACCTTGCCAAGCCTCTGGACGAGCCACTCCCGCCAGATCGGCGATGGTAGAGGTCACATCTATATTAAGCACCATATCTTTGATATCCTGGTGCTTGTCCACTCGTGGATCATAAATAATGAGGGGCACTCGGATGGAATTATCATACATCAACCACTTTCCAGCAAGCTGACGTTCGCCTAGGAAGTAGCCATTATCGCCCATCACGATGATGACTGTATTTTTATCCAGGCCTTTTTCTTTCAGCTTCTCACGGATCTTGGCTATCTCCAGGTCAATACCTGCGATCATACGGTAATATCCCTTAAGGCTGTGCTGGTACTTTTCCTCCGTATCATATCTCCAGGTCCACCGTAGGCGGTTGAAGCCTTCTCTGACGAACTGAGGTTGTGCTTCGAAGTATTTGTCATCTCCAAGCGCTGGGGCTGGGATGCTGGTGTTTTGTAGGAGCTGGTCGGTGGTGGACTGCCAAAAATACTGATCTGGCGCACCATCATGGGCATGAGGTGCGCTGAAGCTGAGCGACAGGCAGAAAGGCTCATTCTGGGGAGCCTCCTCAATAAAGTCAATCGCCTGCTGGCCTGTATAGCGAGTCAGGTGGACCGTGTCTCCATCTATTGTTTTATAGTAATAGCCTCTTTTATCCTTATATTGATTATTACGATCATAGGATTCATAGACATCAAATTGCTTTTCGAGATCGTCATAGCGGACCCCGAATTTACCATAAAAACCTGTATAATAGCCATTGTCTTTTAGCAGCGTCGGGTAGGCATCATTCATATATTCCTCCCGGATATTTCCGGTTTGAAAATTATAATTATGAGCCCTTTCATGAAGTCCGGTAAGGATACTGGCCCTACTGGCCGCACAAATCGGGGTGGTCACCACGGCGGTTTCGAAATAGCTGCCTGATTTGGCCAGATTATCCATTTCGGGGGTGTTCACATATTTATTCCCCGCATATCCCAAAGCATCATAGCGCTGGTCATCCGTCAAAATAAAGATAATATTAGGCCGCTCTGTGCCGTTATTATTTTGCTGGGAAAATACTACATTCTGGCCGCCGAGGGCTACTAGTAGGGTGAATAATACAATAAATTTTTGCATTAACTTTTGGGTATTTTTATTTTTTAATTCTTAAACAGATATGCCCCACTCCACAATTGCTGTCACAGAGTCTTAAAAACCATGCTCACGGGCAAATACTAAACTACGCTAAATTATTAAAAGGTCTATCCTGTATCCTTATGGGTTTGGAAAAGAGCAAAGATTTAGGGCTGAATGGGTATAATAGTTAATCCTAAAACAAACCATCATAGCATCATCACACCAGCAAATGAATATAGTGCCTCACCAGTCTCTCCTCCAATTGGTAAGTCTTCCCTCATAATAAGCTAAAGCGTGCGGAAGGGAGTTTATATCCCTAAAATAAATAATTTAATTATGGTTTAAGGCTTCCAAAGCCCTTCTTTTCCCTATTCTGAAGAGTATTGCCGAGGGTATAGCAATTGGCTCTAGCCAAAAGGGTAAAAAAAGAAGCAACCTTGGTGCAAAACATCAAGGTTGCGTTGGTAAACAATAAACCCCTATATTAAATGAAATGTCTTATATTTTTTTTTGATTATAAAGAAGAGTTATCATTGCCCCAGGGGCAAAATAAAACCCTCAATAACAGCTGGTAAACCGCCTAAATGCTTCCTCTGTCGATGAAGCTAAAGAAGTTTTGTACCGCTTCACATTTTTTCTTTTTGATCATATAAGCTGCAGAATCCGCCATCACCTCAAAATCTGTAGTCATCACGGATATTCCCAAGACCTCCTTCAAAGGGGTGTCATTATAGGAGATCACTCCCAGACCATTCCCCAAATCTATCGCTCCATCCCTGGCCTGCTGCAGGAAGCTAATCAGGTCCTCCTCATCAATAATGATATAGGCATCCTGAGGGCGAAACTCCATATCCTCATAGATCCTATCGATGACCTCATACTGGCAATTGATCGCTTCGCAAAATCTGATAAATCCATTTTTGATCTCCTGTGGGTAGGGATACACTGGATTCTCAGGAAATACCAAAGTGACCTTCTCGTACTTTTTGAGCTTGTGGATGCCGTCTTGAAGGGCGAAATAAATATCGCTTTCAAAATCCTGGTATATGCAGGGCACGCTGTCCTCCAGCTCGGGCAGGTACTTGTCCATTAATAGTAATTTTTCTGAAGGCATCCGTTTAAAATATTGGATGACTTCCCGAACCTTGTCTGGTAAACCGCTGAAATGTGGCATCACCACAATATGCTCATAGGCCAATACATTCTCGTCCAGAATGACCTGCAGATAGGCCGCATTACAATGATGAACCCTAAGGTCCACTTGGTAATTTGCACCCAAAGCATCGACAAATAAGTGATATAATTTCAGCTTATAACTGCTTAGTTTATTTAGGACTATCAGTACTTTAGTCTTGGCCAGATTTACATTTCGAGTCACATAAAACCCCTTGCTCATCACAGAAGTGACGATTTTCTTCTCCTGAAGATAGTTGAAAGCCCTGACAATGGTATCCCTCGCCAAGCCAGTCCCCTCACGCAACTCACTGATAGACGGCAGCTTCTCCCCCACCTGAATATCTCCCCTCTCTACTGCCTCTATAAATATGGTGGCCAGCTGGCGGTATTTTGGTACCCGAGAATGCTCATTTATATAACTTTTGAATAATTGCGTTTCAGTCGTCATGACTATAAGGGTTTTGGGTAATTATAATAATCCGCACTAAGCAGTCCCCAAAGTAGCCTTCTCACCTCCTCTACCTGACAGTCCAAAAACAGGGTTTCCTAAACGATTATTTCTCCCCACTTTCCTGATAGATCGATCTTCCTCCTCCATAGATATACAGAATACCTCCTGAATATCTACACAAATGAAATTCATCTTGTGGTTATTGTTACTTGGGTATAAAGTAAATATAAAAAAGGTTTTGGCTGAAAGTAACCTGTATCCTACTAGGTGTGCCAAATTAAATCTATTAAATAATCCAAAGCCCTACAAAAAGCAAGGAGATCCAAGCACACAAAATTTAGAAGGCTGTGACAAAAAAATCAATTTTCGAGGAAGGTAGCCTCCTTATAAAAAGGGCTATAAAAGCAATTCATAGACCTTTTAGGCGGATTTAATAAGGGAATAAAGCGTACCCTCTCTTTTGTCTAAAGGCCTACGATCAGATCGAACCTCTATTGATAAGTGTAAAATTATTTTTGATTTGGTCTCTTTTATTAGAGGAAATAAATTTTTGGGCGATCTTACCCATTTCCTCAAAATCCGTGGTGATGACGGTGATACCAAGGAATTTTTTCAGGGGGGTATCATTATAGGAGATCACCCCAAGATCAACACCTAAGTTCAGCCCATTGGCCTTGACCTGGCTGATGATATTCACAAGGTCATTTTCTTTGACCACAATAAAAGCATCTCCAGCCTGCATCTCAAATTCCTCCTCCGAGCTGTCAATGATCTCAAAATCAAACTTATACTCCCCACAAAATTTCCTGAAGCCAAACTTAATTTCCTGGGGATGAGGATACAGAGAGTTATCAGGAAATATCAAAATCAGTTTCTCGTACTTCACCAAGCCTTCTTTCGCTTCTGTCAAAGCATGGTAGATATCCATTTTAAAATCCTGATAAACGGTGGCGACGTCCTCTCCCAATTGGTCGAGTTTATTGTCCATAATAATCAGTTTATTAAGAGGGATTTTCCTTATGGTCTCCAATACCCGGTCACTGCAGTTTTGATGGTAATTTTCATCATCCTTGAAGTGCGGCATCACGATGAAGTAATCATATTGGCCCAGGGACTCATTTACCTTATTGATAAAGAGCTGCTGATCGCAATGATAGACATAAAAATCCACCTTCACTTCGGGACCAAATTCCCCCAAAAAGGCCTTATAGATCTTAAGTTTATAATCGCTGAACTTGTTGAGAAGAAAAAGAATCCGTTTATAGCCCACTTTCAGGGTGTTAGCGATGAAATAGCCACGGCCTTTTTTGGACTCTATGACGCCTTCTTTCTTGAGAATATTATAAGCCTTCTCCACAGTATCTCTCGATACATAATAATGCTCGCTCAGCTCATTGATGGATGGGATCCGGAAACCAATATCTAATTTCCCGTGGTTCACATCCTCAGTTATGGAATTAACAATTTGCCTATATTTTGGAATGCGGGAATTAGGCGCAATCCTGATAAAACTCTTATTTTCCATATACTTTTTATTTTTAGCTGGCGCAATAGTTATAAATCGATCCTCCAGAGATGCAATTAGGTGAAATTTTTGAGAAAAGCATCCTGCTTCCTCCCCATTCTATAAGCTCCATTTGCAGGGATATTCACCAATACCTTGAACCATAAGGTTCTATCGAAAACGGTCATTTTCCTGCTCCCTCCAAAATGGGCTCAGCGTTCAATTTCGCCAAAGTTTTTCATACCGTCAAACCAGTCCTATAGATTTACCTGCCTATTTCCGCCTCTGAGGCCTCGAATCCTGGCCTATCCTCTATCCCATACCGAGGATCTAAATGGCCGCTTCCTTCTACATAATTAACTTCATAAAAAGCTCCTTCTATCTTATCCCCAAAAATAAAGAGGGAAGCCGACTGACGACTCCCCTCTTTTTCTATTACTCTGGCTCCAATAGTATAGGGCCATATCCGAAGTTATTTAGCCTCAATCACTAATTCGGGACTTAGTTGACCTGTTTCGCTGACTATTATATTATCCTCGGTTAACTGGATCATCCGCCAGTGATTAGTAGAGTTTACCAAGGCAGCTGTCTGTACCTGGACCAGGTTATTGCCCGAAGCCTGCGGATAATTCTTAATGATGCTTTTATGATGGTGTCCCGCCACCACCAGCTTACACGAAGGGAACTTCTCTAAAATCTTATAGAAGGAATTATTTTCTGCCACCTCCGTGGAGAAGGGAATATGCATAAACAGAATTTCTATGTCCTCATCTGATTCCTCCAGTTCATTTGCCAGCCAATACTCCTGTGGCTTGCTGATATAAGGAATGCTGGTATCATCCTCCGGATCAAACTCATAAAAGCTATCGTCCAGAAAAATAAGCTTATAGGCAGTATTCCCTACCTGCACAGACCGACTAAAGTACGTTCCATTCTTAAAACAATCCAAATTCCTAATCCACAATGCCCGCGCTCGCTCGGTATAAAACTGATTATGCAAAAGCTTATATTCCAAGGTATCATTCCACTCAAAAGTAAACGTTTCATGATTACCCATCGTCAACAGTAGCGGTAATTCATATTCATCTATCAGTTTTGAAAATTGACGAGTCTGGATATCCAACATAGATCCGTCCTCCACCTCGGATTCAAAGAAATCTATCAAATCACCTGTGGCCACTATCATATCACTTTGGGTTTGCTGGGGCACCGTTTCCAGAAATTCACGAAACCTGGCCTCTCCCAGATGATAATCCTTCTTTTGACGGTAATCCATCATTTCCCGGATATAGGCATTTTGATTAAAAATCACATGCAAATCGGTGATGTGGAGTATGGACAGGGTGTCCTGCTGAGCCATTCCTGCCCGACTCTGAAGCAGCACCAGCAAGAAGAACCCTATCATAAACGGGGCTGAACAAATGAAATTCGTTCGTTTATTCGTCTTATTTATTGGGAAATTTTTCATATTTATATCGTTAATAACCAGGGTTTTGAGAGAGATTGCTGTTTATATCTATTTCCTGCTGTGGAATTGGCCATACTTCATCTTTCATTGCCTGATACATTACCTCCTGGGTGGTGAAATACTTGCTCGCTTCTCCTTGATCATATATAGGAGAGTAGTTTTCATCAATATCAATCAGCACTTTTTTGGTCCAGGTATTCCCTTCCCTATTTAAGTATAAAGCACCATTCATCAGCTCCTGAGCGATGCCCCATCTTCTGATATCATACCAACGGAGGCCATCATTACTCAATTCGATTTTGCGCTCATAGCGCAAAGCAGACCTCAGTTCAGCCTGTGAAAGACCCTGAGGCAAAGCTGGCATGCCCGCCCTAGACCTAATTTGATCAATCGCCTCATAGACTGATGCATCGATATTATTGGCTTCTATCCTGGCTTCAGCATAGATGAGCAATAGCTCAGCATATCGAAATACCCCTATATTCAAATCCGAAACCCCGCGGGAAGAATTGGTTTGATAATCGGCATTATCGGTATGTTTTCGCCATAGATAACCGCTAAAAGTTCGATAGGCATTTTTAGCATCATTATTCGAAACCATGGAAGGGTCGGCGCTTAGACCATTTATTATCGGCCAATAGTTATTGACCTGATCGAAGGCGGTATTGGTCTCAAACTGGAATCCCATAAGTCGTGAGTGAGGCCTCGCACAATATAAATCCAGGCGAGGATCGCGATTCTGGAAAGGGTTTTCATCATTGTATAAGGGAGATTGATGAATAGGAAGGCCATCCAGACATTGGAAGGAATCAATGAGATTTTGGGTAGGGCCCCAATAACTACTGCCTTTCCCTAGGCGGGAAGCCATATAATAGCCTTGGTTATGCGTATTTCCTGCAATATTTTGATTGAATTCAAATACCCAAATCCACTCCTTGCTATTCCTATACCCTTCATATCCAAAGATATTGGAACATTCAGGTTCTCCAGCTTCATGCCCCTGGTTAGAATAATCCATGGAATGGTCAAAAGGGGTCAATTCATAAACGCCATTCGAGAGTTCGATTGCCTTTACGGCAGCCTCACCAGCAAGCTCAAACTGCTCACTATATAAGGCGACTCTTGCCATAAGCATATAGGCTGCAACACTTCCCACGCGCACATTCCCAAAAGTGGACTGGGACACAGGAAGGTAGTCCGCCACCGCGCTCATCTCATCAATTATCCACTGCTGGATTTCTTCCTTGGGAGTTCTTGCAACAGCAGCATTATCTAGGCCCAGGGAATGAAGTACCAGGGGAACATCCCCATAGAATTCTATCAATTTAGAATAAGAGTAAGCCCTTATCACTCTCAGCTCAGCATCGATCTGATTATATTGTTCCAAGGGGATATTAGCTTTTATATTTTCCAAATTATCCAAGACGGTATGGCAGCGAGCGATACTTTTATAGTACAATTCCCAGGGCTTTATGGCCAGGGCATTGTCGGTGGTCAGGGAGCTGGTGATTGATGACGTATAATTATTGCTGGGGCGGGCATAGCCGATATCGGTAATATTATCCACGACATGCAAGAAAGGCGTATTGGCGGCGTCCAGAAGGGTGAGTCCCTTATACGCGGCCAATAAACCCATGGTAGCCTCCTCTTCCGTGGCAGGGAAGGTGCCTGTGGTGGGGCCATTTAGCGGAAGTCGGTCCAAGTCGCAACTCGCAAAGACGCTTAGTGCGAGTACAAATATTAGTAGTGATGATTTTTTCATGAGTATTAAAATTTAATTTCCAGACCTAAAGAGTACATCTTCACCTGAGGATAATAGCCTCCACTTCCAAGGGATACTCCCGAAGCAGAACTGGCGTTATAGTTTATCTCAGGATCATAGCCTTCCCAGAAATCTGTTTTTGTGAATAGGTTTTGGCCATTTGCATATACAAACACCTTCTTTACTCCGACTTTTTCTATCCATTTTTGGGGTAAATTATAGCCTATCTGTAGGTTTTTTAAGCGCAAATAAGAGGCACTCTTCATCCAGTAAGTGGAATTTTGAGTGTTGTTTGTGGAGGTTGTGGAAAGTCGAGGGAAGGCAGCATCCCGATTGTCCTCCGTCCAATAATCAAGCTGCCACGTTTTTACTGCGCTAGAGTTAATCGCCGGAATCACATAGTGAGAGTTCAGGTAACCATCCACTTTTCCCACACCTTGAAGGAAAGCAAATAGCTGAATCCCCTTCCAGCCAAGATTGAAATTCATAGCATAAGTATATCGAGGGATGGTATTACCAATAATCATCTTGTCATCATCATTGATTTTCCCATCCGGGATGGGACGGTTGTTATCATCAAATGCCCCAGCAATATCCTTATACCGAATATCTCCAGGCTGCAAGGTTCCAAATTGAGTAGGCCCAGCATCGATTTCCTCTTGGGATTGGTAGAGTCCATCGGCCACATAGCCATAGATAGAATTGATAGAATGGCCTTTTTCCTGCCTCAATAATGTTCCTGAGGTTTGGTCTTTCATATCTGTGATCACATTCCTTACATCGGAAACATTAAATCCTATATTCAAGTCAAAATCACCAATGGTATTCTCATAATTAGCCCCTAATTCCCAACCTGTATTGGTCACTTTGGCAGCATTTTGATAGGGAGCATTCAGCCCCGTAAGCTGAGAAGTGTATAAGGTCAGCAGTATGCCATCCGTCACCTTCTTATACCAATCTGCGGTTAGGGATAGCTGATTTTCAAAAAGACTTATATCCACTCCAATATCTGCCACCATGGTTTCCTCCCATCGAAGGTCAGGATTAGACATGGTATTCAAGGTCACCAGCTGATGGATATTTTCAGCCATGGATATACTTCCTACCGCCAGAGTCTCCATATAGGGATAATACGTATCTCCGATATTTTGATTGCCTAACTTCCCCCAAGAAGCCCGAAGTTTTAATAAATCCAGGAAGCCACTGGCCCCTTGCAGGAAAGGCTCGTCAGAGAGAATCCATCCCGCAGAAAAAGATGGAAATGCCGCCCAGCGATTCTCAGGACTAAATCTCGAAGATCCATCGTACCTGAAATTTGCTTCAAACAGGTAGCGGCTTTTAAAATCATAGTTTAACCTTCCAAATGCCGATACCAAAAGCCACTGGGCATGGCTTCCATTATTGTCTTTGGTCGCATCATCCGCTCCAGCCGCTAGGACCTCATACGTATCATAGGTATAATTCCTTCTATAACCCATAAGGTATTTCTGATCATAGGTCTCACGGGAAGTCCCTAATAGCATTTTGAAATTGTGCTCCCCCCGTGATTGATCGATCTGAGTCAGGAACTGGTAATTTTCATAATAATAACGATAGGCCGTTTCGGTCAAATCCGTAAAGGTATAAGCTGCCCCCGATTCAGTACCGTCATCATTATAAGTCATTATGCTTTTGGAAAACTCATGGGTGTTTCTTGTTCGGTATCGTGGAGCGACTTTGCCTGTCAGCGTCAGCCAGTCAGTGGGCATCACATCTACCACCAGGTTCCCCATTAGCTCAATGGTATTGGTCTTGTCATTCCCCCCTTCTGCTATTTGTGCCACGGGATTTACATTTACCCAACCTTCTGACCATAGACCATTCCTCCTGACAGGAATATTGGTAGGCATACGCCCCAGATAATTCCAGACATCTCCCTCATGAGGGATCTGTGTCCTATCACTATTGCTTAGGGACATATCAAATTTTATTGCCAATTTATCATTGGGCTTGATGTCCATATTATTGCGAATAATGATTCTTTTGAATCCCGTATTTTCGATGATCCCCTGCTGGTCTGCATAGCTGATCGATGGCATGACATAGATCTTATCAGAATTGGCCATTAGGGATATAAAGTGATTTTGAGTCAAGCCAGAGCCATTTAGGATGGCGTTTTGCCAATCATAATTACCTGGGTTGATCGCATATTGATCCTGGAAAGCTGAAATATCTGCCTCGCTATATAGGTCATAGCCATAATCATTATTATTGGCTTCATTGAAAACCTTCATGAAGGTCAGGCCATCGGTAACCTCGGGAATAAAAATAGCCTCACTCTTCCCTATATAACCCTTATAATTAAGAGAAAAGCTGTCCGCTGATGCCCGCTTGGTGGTAACTAATACTACACCATTGGCGGCGCGAGAACCATATATTGCTGCTGAGGCGGCATCTTTTAGGACGGATATCGATTCGATTTGATTGACATCTATCATGTCTAAGTTTCCCGCTACACCGTCTATTAGAATCAGGGGAGAACTGTCAGACCCCCCAAAGGAGTTGATTCCCCGGATCCGTATCTGTCCTCCATCTGCTCCGGGGGAGCCCGTTTGCTGAGTAACCGTTACTCCAGGAGCGAGGCCTTGGAGTGCTGCCGTGGTGGAAACCACCGGCCGTCTCTCCAGCTCCTCTGCATCGATTTTGGAGATGGCGCCTGTCACCTGCTCCTTTAATTGCTTCCCATAGCCCACCACCACAAACTCATTGAGGCCAGTGGTTTCCATTTGCATTTGGACATCAATAGACTGCTTACCTCCCACCACTATCTCCTGAGATTGGTAGCCTATATAAGTAAATACCAAGGTGGATGAAGCATCTACTTTCAACCTATACCTCCCTTCCTCATTAGTGGTGGTACCTCCGGATCCTCCCTTGAGTCGGATAGTCACACCGATCAAGCTTTCGCCGGTTTCTCCGTCTTTTACCTGACCAGAGACCTCCGCTTTAGCAGTATCATGCTTGGTTAATACAATATGGTCGGATTGGAGTTTATAGGAAATTCCTGAATTCAAAAAAATCATTTCCAGCGCATGGTCCAAGGTCTCCTCGTGAATGTCCACAGTAAGCTTTTGTTCCAAAGGAATCGATGAGGCATTATATACAAACCGCTGATCAATTTGCGACTCTAACTGCTCTATCAGTGAGCGCAGGGTATAAGTCCCCTGGTCCACTTCGATCTGTTGAGCCTGGACTTCCGGGAGAAAGCCCAAGCAGAGCACAGCCATCAACAGGCTCTTTCTAAAAGAAATTCCCCATAGGAATCCCTTGATAGTATTTTGTAAAATACCATTATTATTCATAGTTTTGAATGTTTTTAAATGATCTGAAGGTGATTTAGAAATAACTAAGAGGAAGTGTGTCCGCACTTCCTTTTTTCATGCCTGGCCCTTTATGGGGAATTGTTTTTCATGGTAAAATGATTATCGGTTATAGTGTTTAGTAATTCAATTACTTCCTGCGGCGAATCCCCATCTATGGTCATGCTGATGAGGTCCTGCCCATCTATTGGCTTATTGGCACTCAGCTCTATCCCATAAAAATCCTCAATTCTCTTAATGCTTAGGGATAAAGGGCAATCTTTTAGGATCAATTTATTATGCTTCCATGCATTATGCCTATTATCTGGAAATCGCTGAAGTGTGGAGCTTTTATCTTTTTTAAGATATTCCACCTGATCCCCAGGACGAAGAATCAAATCTGCCCCCTGCCCATCAGAATAAGTGATCACTCCTTCATCAAGGCTAGCAACGATGCCCTGATCCCATTCGTAAGCACTAAGGTTAAACTGCGTCCCCAATACGGTAATGAGGATCTCTTCGGCATTTACGGAAAAAGGTTTTTCACGATTCTTAGCCACGTCAAACCAAGCCTCCCCTGCTAAGCGTACTTTCCGATCTGCCTGATTATAATTGCCCGAGATCCATAGGCTGCTGGAGGCATTCAGCCATACCAGAGTCCCATCAGGAAGGGTAAAAGATTTTCGCTCTCCCGCATTCGTATGGTACATCTTCTCCAAGCTGGAATCAGTAGGAGTAGAATGTTTAAAAACGCCCCAAATACCCCATATCCCCAAGAGAAACAGCGCTGTGGCAGCTATACCCCTATAAGTTTTTATATTTAATTTCCTGCCTTTTGGATGAATTTCCGCTTCTACCCTTTGCCATTCAGCCTGCAGCTCACTTTCAGGAATATAGGCGCTCTCATCTTCCTCCTCATATATTTTTTTGAGCCTAAGAAATAGATTGACGTTCTCCTCACTTTCTTCCAACCAACGTTGAATTAAAGTATTCTCCTCTTCATCCGTTTTTTTCTGGATAAAGGCCAATAATTTTGCATACACATCAATATCGTTTCTCATTCTATTTAGCTATACAAGATTTTGAAGTCTTACCCTGACAGCTGCTTGATTTTTTTTTATCCATTTAAGACTATTTTTTTTCCATCACTTAAATATCTATTGATCCTTAACTTTGATTTAGGAAAATCATCGCACAAACCAGAAAATAGGTTTTGTCCATATTAGTCCCTCCCCTCAGTATTCTTTTTGATAAAAAGATGCGCCTAAGGCTAAATGCCACGTCCTATCTGACTTGTCAAAACACTTCAGCCAATCCAATCTGCACGAAGCTGCAAGCATTTTTTACTTCATGAATTTCAGACGAAGGACTCTGCTGTCTTATAGGTAATTAGCATTTGGATAGAAGAAGATTATGAGTCAAAGTCTTAAAAAGAATAGTGATGACTGCCCATTTTGCGATATAAACTCCGTTCGAAAAATATAGAATGCTAAGTATTATTTACTCCATTATGGAAAAAAACGATCAGGTAAACCTATTAATTTTCTCCCGCAGATAATTTAGGGAGCGTCTGATTTGTGTTTCAACAGTTCGAGGGGAAATCCCCAATTGTTGAGCGATTTCAGAATACTTCAAGCCTTCATTTCTACTCATAAGAAATATCTGTTTACGCTGGGTCGGTAGGGCCTCAATCGCCTGGTTAATGGCATTTTGTAATTCTTCGTATTCAAGTTCAGTAATTTCATAGCCCGCTGCCACATTGCCATCGAGGTATTCCAATTTCAGTTTATTACTCGCTTGTTTGAGATGATTAATACACTGATTATGGGCTATTTGGAATAGATAAGGTTTGATGCTGTCAACTTCTCTATTTAGCGTTTTGCGATGTTCCCATAATTTCAAAAAAGTATCATTGACTATTTCTTTGGCGCTTTCAGGGTCGTGAATCAGGCGGTTGGAATAGGCGTACAACATCGTATAATATTTCTCAAATATTACTTTGTAGCTTTTTAAGCAACCTTTGCTGATATTTTTTACAAGTAGCTGATCCATAAGAATGCATCGCAAGCAACAAACTTTTGAGCATACTTATGTTAACTCAGATTGAACCTTTTATTAAGAAAAATTCACGGATTGACCTCTTTTTGTCTTTGGAAATAGGATGCCGCCCTCCCGTAAAATATTAGCCCTCCACATCTGACAGGGTATGGATTTTGGCTTTGGAGCTGAGAGGAAAGACCGTGATATTTCCATTGGACTCCATGATGGCAGCCTCTACTTCTGATACGGAGGCCAAGCCTTCTTTTCGCATGGCCACATTTAGCTCTTCCTTGGTGATGCGCTCATTCAATAAGGCCTTTTCCATATATTCCCCTCTAAAAACTAATAGTTGGGGACTGCTGGTAATTAATTTCCTTACTTTCTTGACCCTCACACTGGCCCAAGTCACCAGGTATTGAAATAAGACCAATAAGGACATCGCAATTAATCCATCTACAATGGGCACCTGTGGATTTAGAGCTATGGCCGCCAAGATCGACCCTAAGGCAAAGGTCACTATCGCATCAAAGGCATTCATCTTGGTAAGCGTCCTCTTTCCCGTCACTCGCAAGATAATAATCATAAAACAGTAGGCCATACTGGTCTTAATGGCGATCTGAAGCACAGTCTCCCAACTCTTAAAAAAAATATCTTCCATCAGTTATCGTTTTTAGTTACAGAACTATTTGAACATAATTGTAGAGAATATTCTACAAAATCGGTATAAAGCATTCATCAACAAATGTTCCAAAGTACTGCAAACCCCTCCTCAGCCTTACAAAAAACAATTAGAAATATTATATTTAATACTACTTTTATCCTAAGAGATGTTTTTTCTTCAATTTTTTTCCCTCCAAAAATTCATACTCTAAAATAAGGGCCTCCTCCTATATAAAGGCCAATACCTCTCTAAATCGGATAGAAATTTTAGATGATTTTCATATTGGTTTATGGTGAAAAATAAATTTTCGGCAAAAAATTTGTTGATAGATTTTATAGATTTTTAACCATTAGCAGCAAACAAATGATTGACCTACAGGACTTTTATAGGATCATTATCTCAGGGCTATTAGGGACCGCCGCCATGACTCTTGTGATGTATGCTTATAGCATGATTACTGGAATCAACACCAAGGTGGTGCATATTTTAGGAAATATGCTTACTGCCTCGAGCCCTGAGATTTCCACTGACACGAAAAGCTTGGTCACGGGAAGTATTGCCCATATTGGGGTGGGAATGTTATTTTCTTTTTCCTATTACCTGATGTTAGATTGGGATTGGCTGGATAGGGAATGGTCTGATTCATTCTGGACTGGCCTTATCAGTGGTATATTGGCTATCATAGTGTGGAAGACATATATTTACCTTCATAAACGCCCGCCATTGCTCTCACTTCCTCACTATCAAATGGCATTAATCCTATCTCATATCGTCTTTGGAATGGTTACCATCCTTTCTTTTTCCTTGATCCCAAGCGCATAGTTTAAGTTCATATTATAAATCAACCATACATTTACCTAAACCACTTTATCATGATCAATAGACAAACTTTCAGAATTCTCAACGAATGTTCATCGACCTGTTTTCACTGCGCCGATGCCTGCTTAGACGAACCCAATTCCAGCCATATGGCTGACTGCATCCGCAACTGCCGGGTGTGCGGGGAAATATGTTCAACACTTTCCAAAATCCTCAGCACCTCATATTCCGACATCAAGCCCTTAGTTGCGTATTGCATCGAGCTGTGTGAAAAATGTGCTGAAGAATGTGAAAGACACGCTGGACACTCTCACTGTGATCTTTGCGCCAAAGCTTGCAGAGCCTGCGCAGCTTCCTGCAAGGACTATTTGGAAGGTAATGTACCTTCCAGCACTCATTGAGCCGGCAGAGACCGTTCCCATCCCAGTGATAGCTTTCGGAGACTGGGATGGAATAGTATATAAGACTAAGGACAATATAGTGGATTTAGCTCGATGCCTATACTAAGGTAATCGGGCAATTCCGCTATTCCCTCTTTTATACAGAATAAAATGAAACCTTAAATAGGTATAAAATAATAATGCAACCTTCTACTCATCCTATTATATATATAAATAATTACTTTTTATAATTCAAAATAATCATTTTGGCATACGGATTGCATCTTTCAACTTATAACAATGAATTTTCCACTAAACCAATTACAACAATGAGAAATCGCAAAAATGAATTGATCCTATCAGGAAGTTCAATCAATGGAACGGTAGTAAAGACACCGAGAGATGAGAAAATCGGTAATATCAAAGATACAATGATCGAGACCAGCACAGGCAAGATTGCTTATGCAGTGCTCGAGGTAGATACAGGATTCCTTAACCTTGGCAGCAAGTACTTTGCAATTCCATGGCAGGCCCTTTCACTGGACAACCATCAGGATGAGGTGATCATCCTTGATGTGGATAAGGATAAACTGGAGAATTCTCCAGGCTTCGACAAAGACAACTGGCCATCAGGCCCGCAGTATGAATTCATCAATCAGGTACATACCTATTATGGATTCGAAACAGAAAAGCCACTAATCTAATTTTCAGATTATTTGGCTCTTAAAAAAAGGCAGGGTTTTACTCTGCCTTTTTTCAGTATATCCCCTATTGTATTTCTGATTAACAAAAATTGGTTTGATCTAAGTCTGAGGTGCTTTTATAGCCTTGACCTGTTTAGAACTAATGAGTAATCACTTTTATCTAAGAGTAGCACTATTTTTCGGCAAAGTCTAAAGGCCTATTTTCAATTCTCAAACAGTGCATATCCGGAAGCTTTTTAGTAAGTAATAATTTGCAAACAGGTCATTATTCCTATTTACCCTATTCAAATCGCATAATACATGGATTTATTACAAGTAAATGGTATGCCTTTTGTTTGACCCTCAATGCCAATTAAAACTAATTTTTCACTTCCCAGCAGAAATCAAGCGGTGAGCAGGGGAAAAAACCACTACTAAGACTAGAATATGGATACACATCAGGAAAAATCCTCCAAGTACATACTGTTTCCCTTATACATTATAGCTTTGTATTTTCTCATTTTGGGATTAATGAAGGCTTATACTTTTTTGGCGCCCATAAGTATTGCGGCATTATTGACGATGATTTTATTGCCCATCGCCCGTTTTTTAGAACGGAAAGGCTTAAAACGATCCATATCCACACTTCTCAGTTCTCTAATCGCCTTAATTTTATACTTCTCCATATTTGTTATTCTTTCGCTCCAGGCCAATAGCATTTATGAAAACAAGGACAAAATAATGGAGCATCTGGCGACGACAGTAGAGAGTCTGCAGCAATCCGTAGAAAATATAGCTGGACTAAGTCCTGAGAAGCAAATGGAAATTTTGAATATTCCGCCATCTGTACTGCCCAGTGATGACCAATCCGAGGCTAGTGCGGAGAAAACAGATGATGGCACAAGTACCACTGAAGCGGAAGAATCCGAGAGCAGTAAGGGAGCTGGAGGGCCTGACGTAAAAACGGCCATTACCGAATTTCTGAGTTTCCTCACTTATTCCATCCTCACCTTTATCTACATTTTCTTCTTTTTATTTTATCGAAAGAAAATCAGACTTTCTATCCTTAAGATTTTTTCAAATCATGATAATATTAAAACCAATAAAGTCCTGAAAGGCTCCCTGGCCATTGCTCAGAACTACCTTGTGGGACGACTTATACTGATATTTTTCCTATGGATCATTTACAGTGTGGGTATGGCGGTATCGGGTATTGACAGCCCGATAATTATTAGTCTTATTGCCGCCCTTCTTTCTCTAATCCCTTATGTGGGGACGGTCATCGGCTATTTTATAGCCATGCTGATGGCGCTTGTTTCAGGGGGGCAGACCAGCATGTTTATTGGCGTATCCATCACGTATGGACTGGCGCAATTTATAGAAACCTATATCCTTGAGCCATTTATCGTCGGAGATAAGGTGGACCTAAACCCAATGGTAACGATCATCGTGGTCATCCTCGGTGGCTCCCTCTGGGGAGTGGTGGGAATGGTAATCTCCATTCCGTTTTTCGGTATTCTCAAAATAGTGGCGGACCAGATTCCTGAATTACGTCCTCTTGGCTATTTCTTGGGAAAAGAAGATACGCAAGACAGTGATGATGAGGACCAGCTAGGAAAACTCGCCGACAAGATAAAGGGGCTTTTCAAGTAAATCGTCCATTCATATAAAAATGCTGATTCAAGTGGGTAATAGAGCACATACGGCATTATGATTGCTAATTGTATTCTGACTACTACTAGTATAGAATCGGCCGCTAATGCACAAGGAATCAACGGGCTACCGTCCTAATTCCGTTTTATTAAATAGCGATTTACCGGATAAGCCTCCGTCTATTTTTCACCGTTAGAACTTAAAAAATTATGAGATCAATTTGGAATGGAACCATAGGATTTGGATTAGTAAATATTCCAATCAAGATGTACTCCGCCTCGGAAGATCGGCGAATAGAGCTGGACATGCTGGATAGTGATGACCACTCACGGATACGCTATCAGCGGATCAATGAGAAGACGGGAAAAGAGGTGGAATGGAAAGATATCGTTAAGGGCTATAAAATGGATGATAAGTATATCGTCCTGGAAGATGATGATTTTGAGCAGGCAAATGCCAAAAAGAGTAAAATCATAGAAATCGATGCTTTCGTTAATGAAACAGATGTAGCGGACTTATTATTCAAGAAGCCCTATTTTCTAGAGCCTCAGAAGGACGGTGGCAAGGCTTATAATCTGCTCAGAGATGCCCTCAAGAAATCTAAGAAATTGGGTATTGCAACGTTTGTGATGCGGCAGAAGGAGAATTTGAGTTTGGTGGGGGTGTATAAGGATGTTTTAGTGCTCCATGTGATTCGCTTTTCGGATGAAATCCGGGATCCTAAGGACCTGAAGATATCGAGTTCGAAGGTCACCAAAAAAGAAGCGGAGATGGCCCAATCCCTTATTGAAAATTATAGTGAGAAGTTTGACCTCAAGAAATACAAAGACGTCTATAATGATCAGTTGATGAAAATCATCCAATCAAAATCCAAAGGAAAGAAAGCCACGGTGAAGAAATTTGAGCCAGAGAATACGCCTGCCAAGGACCTCATGGCTAAGCTTAAAGCCAGTTTAGAAAAACGCAAAAAAGCCTCTTAATGGCCCTTCAGGAATACAATAAAAAGCGGGATTTTTCCAAAACCACTGAGCCCTATGGGGAGGAGGCCCCCGATGCAGGCGAATGGCGATTCGTGGTGCAGCGTCATGATGCCCGCAAGCTGCACTTTGACCTGCGACTGGAGATGGATGGTGTGCTCAAAAGCTGGGCTGTGCCCAAAGGCCCCTCTTTAAATCCCAGTGATAAGCGCCTAGCAGTGCATACCGAGGACCATCCACTTAAGTACCTTCACTTCCAAGGAACCATCCCTAAGGGAAATTATGGTGCCGGGGAGATGACCATCTGGGATACTGGCAGCTATAGCCTATCTCAAGGACAGCAGAAAAGCATACAGGATCTGTATAAAAAGGGAGATCTTAAGCTTACTTTTTATGGCACTAAACTTCGAGGAGATTTTGCCTTGGTAAAAACTCACTACCAAAACAAGCAAAACCAATGGCTCCTTATAAAAAAGGAGGATGATTATTCCATTGATCTGGACTATGATGCCAACCTTCATTTGGGCGAAAATGCTCCCTCAGCAGGTAAAAAGTCGCCACTAGAGGTATCTCCAAAAAGACAGGTTTCCCCCATGCTTGCGAGCCGCGATAAGGCGATTGATATCGGTACGCTAAAGAAAGGCTGGCTATTTGAATTTAAATGGGATGGCTATCGCATTCTCTGTAATCATGAAGACAGCAACACCTCCCTGTATTCCAGAAATGGAATATCCTATACCGATTTATTCACTCCCATCACCGACTCGCTCTCCCAGCTTTCTTTCAGTGCCATCATAGATGGAGAGGTGGTCAGCCTCAACAAAAATGGCCTACCACAATTCCAGTGGTTGCAGCACTATAGGGAGGAGCCCAAGGGGGATTTAGTATATATGGTGTTTGATTTATTATACTTAGATGGTCACAGTCTGACGCATATGCCTCTGACGGAGCGCAAGGAACTGCTGCGCTCGCTGGTGGAGGACCTGCCTCATATCCGGTACAGTGAGCATTTTACCAATGGTAAGGGACTGTACCAAGAGGTGCTCGCAGAGGGTGGAGAAGGGGTGATTGCAAAAAAGGCAGATGCTGCCTATCATCCTGGCATCCGCACAGAAAGCTGGCTGAAGTTTAAGCCTCGTGAGAGTCTTGAAGCTCTAATCTGCGGCTATACAGCATCCGAGAGCAGACCCTTTGGCTCCCTGATTCTTGGCCTCCAAAATGAGGGCGTTCTTACATATATTGGAAATTGTGGAACAGGGTTTTCTCATAAGAGACAAAAGGAATTGCTGGAGCGATTCCAAGCATTACGAATAGATTCCTCACCTTTTTTGGGGAAGATAAATCTGGCGGGTAAGCAGCCTATATGGATGAATCCTGTACTGATGGCCGAGGTACATTATGCGGAGTGGACGGATAGCGGCCGATTGAGACAACCTGTATTCAAGGCTCTAAGGCAGGACAAGACCCCATTTGAGCTTCATATCCATTCTGATACGCAGTCCGAAAGTTCTGACAGATCTGATAAGCAGCCTGGCAGTGCGCCCGGGGAGGAAAATAGCTTGCAGCTCGACGGAATCAATGTGCCGATCAGCAATCTTGAAAAAATCTATTGGCCGAAGGAAGGGATTCAGAAATATGACCTGATCGAATATTACCTTTCCATTGCGGATATCCTACTTCCTTATCTTAAGGGCCGGCCACAAAATCTGCATCGCCATCCAGAGGGAATTGAGAAGGAAGGGTTTTACCAAAAAGACACGCCAGACAGTTTCCCAAAATGGATAAAAACCACGGCGATTTATTCAGAATCCAGCGATAAGCAGATCGACTATATGCTATGCCAGGATGAAGCAACGCTAATCTATATGGCCAATCTAGGATGTATAGAAATCAACCCCTGGCATTCCAAAATGGGGAACTTAGACCGTCCAGATTATATGGTGATCGATATTGATCCATCGCCAAAAAACAGCTTTGGGGAGGTGGTGGAAGTAGCCCAGAGCTTTCATGAATTTCTAAAGAGCATTGGCATCGAGGGTTATTGTAAAACATCCGGCTCCAGCGGTCTTCATATTTACCTGCCACTGGACGCACAATACACCTATGAGGAAGCCAGAGATTTCTGTAAATTGATCTGCACCATGGTGCAACAAAATCTCCCTAGCCTGACGACACTAGAGCGGCGAATCAAGTCCCGGGGAGACCGAATTTATCTCGATTACCTCCAAAATAGACCAGGACAGACCATCGCCGCCGCCTACTGTGTAAGGCCTCAGCCAGGAGCCCCCGTATCCACTCCCCTGCTATGGAAAGAAATCAATAGCAAACTGGATAAGAATGACTTTACGATCTACACTATAAATGATCGGATAAAAAAACATAAAGACCTATTTAAAGGAGTATTAGGGAAGGGAATTGATATAGAATCGGCTCTGGAAAAATTCCCTGATTAAGAATAAAACCAAATACCTAAGCAAGTCAATACGAAACCACAAAACAACCTTTTAACCATTATTCATTTTAAAACCAACGTATTATGCTAAAAGTAAGCACAGGAATACTAACACTAAGCATTGCATGCTGCCTGTCCTGCAATGACAAGGTTTCCAAAGCAGAAAAAGAAGAGCTAGCTCAGGATCAGCCAGACACGGTACAGACTGCAATTGGGGAATTAATATTGCCTCCGCCTTACTCCAGCGAGTCTGTCAGTAATGAAAGTAAGATGGTGGACTGGCCTGAGGGGAAGATGCCTACTGCGCCGGAAGGCTTTAAGGTCAGTGTATTTGCGGATAATCTGAAGCATCCCCGGAACACCTATATAGCCCCAAATGGCGATATTTTTGTTGCTGAAAGCGCCACCAAAAATAGTGTGGATCAGATCAGCATCTTTCAGGACAAAGATCAGGATGGGAAATATGAATTTCAAGGAATCTATCTGGAAGACCTTAACCAACCTTTTGGCATACTAGTGCTGGATGAGTACTTCTATGTGGCCAATACGGATGGACTCTACCGCTATCCTTATAATGCAGGGGCTTCCAAGATGACCGAAAAAGGCGAGAAAATCGTGGAGCTGCCGGCTGGAGGCTATAATAATCACTGGACTAGAAACCTGATCGCCAGTGAAGATGGCACCAAAATTTATATTTCGGTAGGATCTGCCAGCAATGTGGGCGAGCATGGCATGGAGGAAGAAGAAAGACGAGCCTGTATCTTGCAGGTGAACCCCGACGGAACAGAGGAGATCATATATGCTGCTGGTCTTAGGAACCCCGTGGGCATGTCCTTTAACCCCGCTACCGGCGAGCTCTGGGCCGCCATCAATGAGCGGGATAAAATCGGGAATGACCTGGTCCCGGATTATATCACCAGCGTGAAAAAGGGTGGTTTTTATGGGTGGCCATATTCCTATTTCGGGTCTATTCCTGACCCAAGAATGGCTGATCAAGCGCCCGAAATGGTAAAAAAAGCTATCGTTCCAGATGTGCCAGTAGGAAGTCATACCGCCTCCCTCGGCTTGACATTTTATACCCACGAAGCCTTTCCTGAGGAATATCAAGGAGGAGCCTTCGTAGGCCAGCATGGTTCCTGGAATCGGGCTGATCTGAGTGGCTATAAGGTATTATTTGTTCCCTTCAAAAATGGAAAACCATCCGGGCAGCCTCAGGACTTTCTTTCAGGTTTCATATCTGACGAAGACCAATCCGAGGTATATGGACGTCCAGTGGATGTGACAGTGATGCCGGATGGTTCATTGCTGGTAAATGATGATAATGGCAATAAATTATGGCAAATAAGTGCCGAATAATTGGCCTTTAAGGATCCAATAGTTCCCTTTGAGCAGGTTTCTACCCTGAATTGAAATTTATTTTTTGGTTCAATAAAATCATTTAATGAGAAGATGATGGGTATTCAGTCACTTGTAGGTTTAAAACAAAAATTGGTAATGGCCATGTGATTTTCACTCGATCAATTATTTCTGCCATTATAAGAAGTAAATAAGAGGCTGTTAGAATTTAATTTGAGCTAAAACTAAAAAACCATCGCCCAAGAAGGGGATGGTTTTTTGTTTAAAATTGTTCGAAGGAATTTCCGGAAAATGTGAGGGTTTAAGGACTAGTTAGTGGGTGACGGTCACCTGGGCGCCACTGATATAGACGATCTGCGGATCGCTTACACTTCCGGTGAGCACGCCACTACTGCCTCCCTGGACATAAGCGCCCCAGCGGCATACGGATTTGAGGTTTCCCCGATCCCAGGAGCCAGCGGCTTTTTCCACATTGTCAATAAATACTTTATAATTAAATCCATCATCAGTCACCCGCAGGTTGAAGCTCTGGCCAGCGGTTTTGCCTGTGACTATTCGTTCATTTTCGCTCCAGGTGAGCCCACGTTTGATTATATCTATACTTCCAGCTGCGGTGACATGCAGCGCCACTCCCCAAGCGGGGTCAAATCCGCCAGCGGCCGTAGCTTTGGACTGAAAGATTTTGACATCTTTGGAGCCATTATTGGCAGCGATATGGTAGCGAGCGGAGAAAGTCATCACCTGATCATCATCCCTTCGGATTCCAAGATCAGGGGCATATGCTTCACTTCTCGCTGCACCAACCCGTGAATTTTGCCAGTTTTCATCTCCGGGGAATACTCTAAATACTTGGGTATTGCCATCCTTTTGGTACCATCGGCTATTTTCATTAGGATCCGTCACCTGGGAGTTGAGAGGATTATGCCATCTCATTTGGCTATCTGGCATTACCGATCGACTGCCCGTACCGGTAGTTTCAATCGTAGAATTTGGCACATCCACCAAGGTCCCATCGGTATCGATCGTCCCATTGGCCACTTTATTTCTCAAGGCTGCTTGCTCAGCATTGGTAATCGCTCTCGGCTCATTACCGATCAGGTTGGCCCAGGTGGGATTCCATCCTTTAAAGGAGGCATTTTGCTGGCTTGTCATCGTCAATAATTTAACTTCGCCCTCCTGCTCTATCGGTACTTCTTCCTGTACGCAGGCACATGTCGCACTAAAAAGTAAAGTGGAAAACACTAAGGCACTTAAATTCAATGTTGATTTCATGATTTTTAATTTTGGTTAATTAGGTTTATTATTATTATCCGGAACCCTCCCAGTGGGCGAACATTGCCCTCTGGGTTCCCTAAAACAGCGATTGCATCATTTTGGTCAATACTGTGTGAAACTCATCTAGGCTAGGCTGTGGCCTCCAAGTCCTATTTCAATTGGCATTTACTTCCAGCTCCTCCTCTCTTATGCTTTTGAGCCCAGCTCTTTTTGCAATTGCAAATAGCAATGGTGCAGACTTCTCCCAGCTCAATTTTGAGAAAGGAGTCTTTTCAAATCAGCTGGCAATTTGTCAAGCGAAAGAATAAAAAGAGGGAATGGAGCTATGTGAAACCCACAAGAATATGGATCGCAGGAACCCAGCAGAAATAATCTGCGAAGGCGCGCAGGAGGTAGCTTTATTTTTCTTTATTACCGATTAAATATCCTGCCGAAAATCAGGGTCAAGGACATTACCATTTTGAAGAAACAGGAGCGAATACTCTTTCCTCTCCAATATCTACACTATTGTTTTTCAAATGATCATCTACCAATATTACCCATTTACATTATAATCAGCATCCTGTATCTTACTAGGTTTTATAAAAAAATCGGGCGATATGGCTACTATTTTTTAACCAAAAATAAAAAACCCAAGATGCTGAAATAGCGGCTTGGGTTTAGTTTGTCCGTGAGTGGTAAACGAGGATTTTTCAGACTAAGGTTAAATAAATTTTACTTGTTTTTCCCCCGAACTAGTTGACAAATAAGCCCTCTCCCAGACAGGGTTTAAGCTTGCTCTTCTTGCTTGGAAGAAGAGCAAGCTTATAGGGCATTGGGGTTTCCCTACAGAAATCATTTATACAAATACAATAATGCGTCTTGCTCAAAGGGGCTATCCATTTCTAGTTCCTCGATGCTTGTTTCACCCTCTCCATTGATTTGATCTCCCGTTTTAGGATTGAGCCATAAACTTCTATAGCCTACATCGGGAAGATCGATCTGAACAGTTCCCTTTTCCTTCAGGTAAACCAGATAAATTTCACCTGTTTTGCCAAAAACATAATCATTTTCAGCAGCGGTCATCTCGTCCATATTTTCCATGTAAATCAGAGGAAGGTCATTATTATTAAAGAAATCCATGGCCACTTTACCTTGATCCCAGAACAGCTCTCTGCTCCTCCATGACTCGCAGGTAAGATCGGAATGGGCATGTTTATAGCCAAAATACCATTCTACGCCATAGCCTCCAGCCATAAGAGTGCCCCACAGTGCATTTATCCGAGCATTATCATGGTCAGGATTATCTGTATCAGGCACCAATGAATGGACTGCATCGCCAGGCTCATCGACGGCCACCACTAATTTGCGGCCAGAAGCGGAGGAAGCTTTTACCCATTTGTTGGTCACTTCATGCACCCGGCTAAAGTCTGGTTTATTGGTTTGCACCGAAAACCCCAGCACATCCGTCTTTTGATCCACCAGCGGCTGGTAATATTTATCATGATCATTTGGGAAGGTATGTACCACAGCGATATTTTTATAGGGGTCATTATCTGCAAAATAACTCGCAAAATCCCTCACCTCCTGCAAGGTATTCGTATCCTCCTCACCCAAATTCCAGTTGAGGGCTAAGTGATGAGAATACCGCGCTATCAGCTCACGGTAATATAATTTGCGCTCCCGGCCCAGGGACCCACCGTCCATCTTTTGGTCGTTTTCGTTTTCCTGAGTTTTGAAATGTAAAAACATGCCTTTCATGTCCCCGTAAGAGAATATCTGCTCCCACTGGTCCATCTTAGACACATCAAAGCGATCATGGATGACCTGGTTTTCCCACACTTTAGGGTTCTTTTTCTCCTTGGCAAAATTTTCATATTCGGCCAAATCAACCTTCAGCAAATGAGGAAAAACATTACGGTCATCCCCATCCACGTTGAAAGTCAAAAATGAAAAAGCATTTAGGCCTTTGGTATGCAGGTAATTGATCGCTCCAAGGATATTTTTGCCCTTCTGTTGGTCAGCGCCCCATAGGTACGGCTTAGCATCTTCATGATAATCCTGAGCGTGATCCTCCCATTTCTTAAGCCTTTCCCCTACATTTGGAGTATTATCTAGCTCATAATAAGCCAACAAATTCTCCGGCGCATCCACCCCGAATTTCACAAAATAATTTCCTGACTGACTGAATTGCAGGTAATGCTCTCCCACATATTTTAGTCGGCCGTGGGCACGAAGATCTGCCCCGGACTTGTCGGATTCTGCCACTTCAAAAGAGCCCTTCTCCCCATCCATGAACCCGGCGCTTTCACCTTCGCCATCCACTACGGCGATGTCTTTACCTTTCTTAAATGACACCTGATATTCCCAGTTTCCAGGGGCATCGGGGGAGAAATGCACTCTCCATTTATCTCCCTCGCTGGCGGAGGTAATGGCGGCATTGCCATCCGCAGCGAAGTATCCGGGTACTTTGAAGGATTTTTCCCCTTGGCTGAAGGTGACGTCCAGCCGGTAATCTGCAAAGGGATTAGGACTGGCTGTTTCACTCGATTCGGGCCCCGTAAAGGTCAGCGTAACCTTATGCCACACTTTTAGTTCCCCGCTGATCTCTGGGGCCTTGGTACAGGACATCAGCATGGCCGCAATCATCACTACATAAATTCTAAGCTTCATCGTTAATTTTGGTTTATTGTATTTATTAGGTTAATTCTCGTTGTTTAGCGACCATTAATTAATTCTAACTTCCAATACAATCCTCTATCCACTCCCATTATCAACTCTATTGCCCACACTATTCTACTTGCTACCTGAAAACTGCATAAGGGACATAAGTTAATGATAAATTATTGGAATTTAGGAGATTGAACCCGTCCTTCGCCGCTATCAAACTGCCAATAGTTGATCGCATACTTAGAGGGATCCAGTTCCAGGTTCCACCGTTTCAGGTAGTACTCTCTTGGATGAAAATCATCATTAATTTTGGTCAATAACCTATGTAGCTCCTGATCAAGGTCCTTTTGGAGCTCTGCTATATGGGCCTTATCCACTAGATTATCCATTTGGTAAGGATCATTTTCATTGTCAAAAAGCATGGCCGGCCCCTCTAAAGTCTTCACATAAGTATAGCGATTGGTGCGTACAGCCCGGTATTCAGGGAATTTATATTCCCTGGTAAATGGGCATAAATTCATCACCAAGGCGGCACCTTCCACCTCAGGATCAGGTGATTTCATCAGTTGAGACATGTCCTCACCTTCTATACTTTCTGGTATGGGTATGCCAGCAAGACCGAGCAAGGAGGGTAAAATATCCGGAGTATTAATGGGTGCATTAACTACTGCCCCTTTGGCCTGACCGATAGAGGGATAGTGAATTAAAAAGGGCACATTGATGGATTCATCCCAGGCAAGTTGTTTTGTAAATGGCCTAATGCCATGTGCGCCCATCAGCTCTCCATGATCTGCCGAAAAGACTACTATTGTATTTTCCATTAATCCCACCGCTTTAAGCTTATCGAGCACCTGCCCGATGGCTCTATCGGTAGCCGTACAATGTGCATAATAACCTTGTAGCTCATCCAAGGCTTTTTCCCTAAACTCCTCAGGCACATTCGGAGCAAGGATTATCTCCTCTCTAGGGTACATGTTTTTAAATTCCTCAGGGGCGCTATGGTGGGGGAAATGTGGCGTGGCTATGGATAACACCAGTAAAAAGGGCTCTTCCTCCCGGGATTGATGGTCTATATAGTGTCCTGCATCATTGGCAATGGCAAAGGGGGAGTATTCCTCCCAGTATTTCTTCCTAGGGTCATCGTTTTCATAATAAGGCATATGGTTGTAATCATGCGAGCATTCCAAAGCCTTCCAATAATCGAAACCTTGTCTTCTAGCGACCTCTACATTATTCTCACGGCCATGACCATCCAGATGCCACTTTCCATAGTAAGCCGTATTATAACCCTCTTCTTTGAATATTTCCGCCATACAGAGCTCCTCTTCAGGCAGGTACAGGTCATTCAAAAACATCCCTGTACTGGTGGGATACCTCCCGGTCATCAATGCAGCTCGATGGGGAGTGCATACAGGAAGCACGGATACCGCATTGGCAAAATTCACAGATTCCTCAGCAAACTGGTCCAAATTGGGAGTAATCACATTCGGATCACCTGCATAGCCTAAGGCAGAGGCCCGCCATTGATCGGTAAGGATATACACAATATTAGGCTTAGAAGGTTGCGCAAAGGCCCTTACTGAGCAAGACATGCAAAGTACAATTCCTATAAAAACAAATAAGGCATGTTTCATTCTATTTAATTATTAAGATTAATTAATCGATTTATACTATCAGCCAGGGATACTTACACCAGTAGTATGCCCTCCCAAAACAGCCCTTGGAGATTTTAGATAATAAAGTCTCCTATGCCTCCTCTAGCAACTCATCTCCCGAATTCCTTTACTTCAGATCTTCAGAAACCAAACTTCACGTATCATCAATCCTGCAAATCCATCACTTCCACTTCTTTGAAAGAGCGAATAAGGACAGGGCCAAGCAAGCCTGACACCTGTAATTCGGAATCCTCATGCCAGTGCTTATAGGCTGCAAAGGTGGATCTTTTGCTATTGCGCTCCGTTTTTCCATCGAGCCAATCAGGCAGTGTTTTTACGCCTGCCCCTTTGCGGTCGATATCCTTGGCGTATCGCTCCTCTCCCACCAATTTATTGGGCCAAAGATTAGTCACTTTTACCTCCATCGTATTAGTACCCTCCAGAACATATTCTTCTATATTGACCTTATAGGGAGCTCTCCATAACAGCCCTAAATTGTGGCCATTTATGCTCACCTCAGCAATCACAAGTACATTTCCCAGATCCAACTCCATGGAGGAGGCGGAGTCTATATCGTCCCCTTCCAACTCAAATTGCTTATGATAAATAGCTGTTCCGGAGAAATATCGGATCGATTCATCGGAGGATTTGGACCAGGAATATAAGGAATCAAATGCTATTGATTTCCCCTCTGATGCCCCATCAGAAAAACGAACCTGCCATTCTCCCTCCAGCCCTATGGGCTGGGGTACAGACTTTACCTTTGCAGTCTTGGTAATTCCGGAAGAATTGGTAAAGCTTAGGGCCCCGGGATAGGGAGTTTCCCAGAATATCTTTTTCTGCTGAACTTTAAGCCTATCATTAGGACGATAAGGAGATAAACTGAGCACTTGTCCGTCGGGAACAGACATAAAACGCTCTTCCCCATCTACCTTATAGTGGATATTTAGAGTTTTTGAAGACCCAAGAGCAATTTTGCCAGGAATCAACTTATCAGAAACATGGATTTCCATTTTACCCGCAGCAATCATTTCCTGTACCTTATGGGAGATATCTATGGTAGGAAAATCCTCAGGAATGCCCCTGGTCTCTGGCTTAAATTTCCCAAATACGCCTTTTACAATTTCCAAATCCCCCTCGGCTGCTTCTATAATGATGGTCTCTTTCTCCATGAGATAGACCTCCTTCAACTCATCCCCAATTTTATACTTTACCCGAAGCTCCTTCTTATAGCCTTGGGCAGGATCGCAATCGCAGAGCAACCTATTGGCATTTATTTCTATTTTGCCTCCTTGGACTTTTTGCTTCAACACACTCGTGACATCCACTAATCCTTCCTGTAAAAATGAACCATATTCTGCTTTCACAATTTGCATATTTGCCGAAGGCCTGGTCTGAGGAGCTTTTAGCTCACTGGAGCTCTCGCTAATATAGGCTGCTTCTATAGCCTTTCGAAAAACCACAAATACGGCCTCCTCGGACTCCAAATGAATGGGAATACTAAGGGTTCCATCCTCATTCTCTCTCCACTCGGCTATATTTTCTATCTTTCCACTCTCTGCATTCCACAGCTCAGGCTGCTTACCATGCATCCTAAATCGGAATTTTTCCCGTCGGCTGTTTTTCTGAGCATTGGCAATAAAATAGATATCTGTATCTTTTGTTCTTTTATGTAGAAAACTAAGGTCTTCCTCATTTCCTTGCTCCACTCTAATATCCGGGCTAAGGGCTGTACTAATATACTCCTCCACCGACTCCTCAGTAATTAGCCCTGTGCCCCATAAACCTTCCGCCATGTGCTGAATCTGCCCGTCAGCATGGGGATAATTGGTAAGACTGGGGGATTTCAGAGGTTTTGACCCTATAATTTTAGCTCCGCTTTTGGCAAGTTGCTCTAATATCTTTAGCGTTTCTGGTCTTATCCAGGAAGTATTGGGCAGGTATAGGACCTTGTATTGCCCTCCGACGCTGGTGATTATGTCACCCTCCTTTACGGACAGATCAGGCAATTTATTGGCTCCTATGAGGTCATAGTCATACCCTAGAGCCTTTAGTTCTGGCATTAGCAAGGCGTTATTTGGTGAGGAATCGCCAGTAAATACCAATACATCAGCCACCGTTCTGCCCTGCTGAAGCAAAAACTGCGATCGACTGATATACTCCAGGAAGGCTTTGCCTTGCTGCCACCAGGTGTTGAGTCGGTTAAAGTCAATTCCCCAAACTCCGAGGGTTAGACCTGGCCCGATATTCCATGGCTGATGCACATAGGTATGGAATATAAATCTATTGATCCCCTGAGCCCAGGCCTGGTCACCAATGGACTTCAGCATAGCAGGATGCTGTAACCAACCGCCAAAGCCAGTAAATGCCTCGGCGCCAACAATGGTATTTCCATTTAGATTAGCGATGGAGGAAACAAATTTTGGGGAGTCAAAAAATGGATAACCTCCACTCCAAAATTCACACATCACGATATCTCCCGTGGCTCCCACTTGCATATTATCGAAGGGGCCCCAATAAGGTTCAACTGAGAATTTTAAGCCATTTTCATGGCATAGTTTGCTGAAATGGGAATAGTAGTTTTTGGCCATTAGGTCTCCAATGGTCCTTCTAAAATCCCACAAAAATCGCTCAGTCACCTCGCCACTATCTATATAATATCCGGCCAAGGCAGGCATATATATCTTCATATCATAACCCCGTAACTGCTCAAACTCGCCGGCAAAGGCTGGAGTCCAATTGGCGGTACCCACCTCATAGCTGTCAATAAGGCAATTATTCACCACCGTCCCGATCAAAGTGTCTAGCTTATCTATAATGGGAGCGAGTCCACCTTGCCAGAATATATCCACAGCTTCCTTACTCATCTTATCGCATTCTAAACCTTGCCCTCCCCGTACTGCCGGGTGATTTTCTGTACCCGTGGGAGTATGCCCCAACCTCAGGATCACCCATTCTCCTTCCGGTGCATCCCATTCCAGAGAACCGTCAGCCGAAAGCAGGTTACTTAAATCAATAATGTCCTCCTGACGAATGATGCCTGCCGCAGAAATGGCAGTGGTGTCTGGAGTAAGGTGATTTCTCACCCGTCCCGAAAGGCTCTTATAATCCAAGTCCGGCACGCGCACCTCCTCAGTAGGCTTAGGAAAGGCCAATACCGCAATATCCTGATAATAGTTCAGCACAATTTTGGGCTGTGGCAGTCGCCCATCATAAGTCGTACCTCCAATATGATCTACCTCCGTATAGACGATCGTCTGCATCGCATGCTCAGGCTTCATCCAAGGTCCACCGCTAGAAGACCATCCCGCACTATTGTGAAAGGCCAATTCCAAGCCAAGTCGCTGAGCTTCCTGGGCAGCAAAATGAAAAAGCTCTAACCATTCCTCAGACAAATAGCTAATAGGGCCATCGGGAAAGTTATGACCGACATTGAACAGCTGTGCTTCTTGAATCCCTACTTCCTTCATCGCCTCTAGGTCAGCGGTGATTCCTTCTCTACTTACATTTCCATTGATCCAATGCCACCAGGTACGGGCCTTCGCCTGAGCCGGGGGAGTCTGAAATCCCAAAATCAATGAATCAGCATGCTGGATCTTCACTGCTCCTTCTAATGACATTCCCCTAGCAGGTGAGGCTATAATGCCTGCGGCTAAAATTGCTATAATAACTAAAAACTGTTTCATCTTTTCATTCTTCATTCTTCCTCCCACACCTCAGGAGACTTAATGTTAATGAAAATAAATAGGGAAACTACCCTGTATCATACTAGATAAAGGATATTCTATTGCTTCAAGCCTTTCTAGGATAATCCCCAATTGAACAATAGGAATAGTCCAAAATCTTCGAAAGGGAATAGAAATTCACGATTTTTAATAGAACTAAATCTCACCAAAATGGTTAATCTGCCAATTGAGTATTCTGGCAAACCATTCACACCCTATGGTGGAATGAGTCTGATGAAGCGTTTTGTGGAGCAGCCTGAAATCAAGGAGTATCTCAGCTTCCTTGATTTACCTCAGCCGGGATCTAACAGAAGCTATGATCCGGCAGTATTGTGACCTCATTTTGGCGAAGCATTTGGACTGGGGCTAACCGTTATATTCATTGTGACTGGCTGCGTTATGATACGGTATTGCAGTCTATTTTCGGATTGGATCAGATGTCTTCGCAGAGCACCTAAAGCCGATTTTTCAGTAAGTTTCCCAAAAAAGAAACACCGAAGTTTTCCCTGTCCTTCAGAACTGGTTTTTTGACCAGATTGGCGTAGACAATCTTACTGTTGATGTTGACAGTAATGTGATTACCGGCTTCGGGAAACAGGAAGGAAGTGCCATAGGATACAATCCCAATACACGGGGTAGGACTTCCCATCATCCACTAATGGCTTTTTGTGGGACAGACCCGAATGGTAGCCAATGCCTGGCTAAGGCCCGGCTACACTGCCGACAACAGAAGCCTCGTTCAGATTCATCATGGTAGCTTATAACCTAATGAGTTTATTCCGTTATTTTGCGCTGAATCATCATAATTGGGCCACCTTAAAAACACTGAAATCCTATTGCTTTGCATTCAGAGCATGGAGGGTAAATCATGCAAATAAGCAGGTATTGAAAATCTCATTACCTGCTAAAAAGAGGCCGTGGATGGATGGAATATTTGCCCAAATTCAAAACATAAGCCCTCCATTCAATTATTCTAATGCATAATGCGAGATAATATGACTGCGAGGAACTACTTAGATTAAGAATCCAAATACGGATCAGCTGCTAAGAAAGAACAAAGTAAGCGTAAAAACCTATAATACACCACTTTACTATAAGCTCTATAAAAACCCACTAATTTAGCTGTGAATTGAGTCGAATGCTCACGTCAAAAATGAAGGGACTATATAAAAATCAAAAAAATTATCATTTAATATATAGTTTGGGCATGATATTGGATTATTCAATTACCAAACCAACAATTATAAAACTATGAAAGCACTAAAAATAACATTTGGAATCCTCATGGTAGGAATGCTTTGGAGCTGTGGAAATGGCTCGGGGGATGGACGTAATAATATTGGTACCGAAAAAGAATATGGTGAAGAATCCAGCACCTTCAGAGATCGACATGAAATGCCGGAATCGGTTAGGGATAGCCTGGAAACAGACTCCATCGCTCATGAAGAAAATCTGAATGGAGCCAATAAGAAGTTTTAATCCATTCATGGGGATAAAAATTCGAACTTTCCGGGCTTCGCAATCCATTAATAGGGAATTATGCGAAAAGATGAAATAAGTTTCAGACTTCTAAAGCCTGAAACTTATTTTTTTTATCCCAAAATTCCCCCATGGCACACAGTCCTCTTCTGCCAGTATTGTGGGTAAATAAAGGTCAATGAGACAATACCATTCACTGGATTCCTTATTAAAAACCCACTTATGGAGTCAGCTGGCTATACTTTAATTTATGTTCTTCAAGAATATCACCCTTTTCATCTATTAGGCGAAAGACGACACTAGGCTCCTCTCCAGTGCTGTCAAAGGTAAATTCTCCATAAGCGATAAAATCCTTGCCTAGGTATCCAAATAGCTGATGGCTGGAATCTTTGGCAATAGCTTCAGGTCCCGGCACTCCTCCTAGCGATGCCGGACCAAACTCATAAAAGCTGAATCCCTCTTTCCGAGGGATGGAAAATGCTCGCGCACCATGCCGATCCCCGCTGATCAAAACTACTCCTGGTATCTCTTTTTTTTCGATAAATCGATAGATCTCCTCCCGGGCGAGCGTGTCCCAAGTCCCCCATGAATCTTTCCCATTGGAGATATAATCACTCCACATGGTTCCACTTGAAATCACTTTAAATGTAGCGGTAGAATTCTCCAAAGTTTCCTTCAGCCATGCCAGCTGATCAGTGCCTAGATAAGCACCATATTCTCCCCTTGCGGCGTTATTTCGGAATGACCGGGTATCCAACATGATCACTTCCACCGACCCAATACGGCTATTGAAATAGATGCCCTCTTCTGTGTTTTCTGGGTTATTCCAGTTTTGGTGCCACATTTCTCTGAGAGCCTCCTGGTCTGCTATAGAAAAACCCTCCGGAATGCCGCTAAGGTCGTTATTCATATAATCATGATCATCCCAGGAAGCATAAATGGGGACATTGGCGGCAAGGTACTGCCAAGGCTTTGAGAGATCACGCAGAAGGTAATCAGAGCGGTGCATATTGATTTTGTTGTCTCTATCATCCACCGCAATATCTCCCATCAACAGCATGGCATGTGGGTTCCTTTGTACTATTTGACCAATTAAATTGGGATTATGTAAGCCTATCTTATGGAATCCAGAGCCGAATGCCAATCTTATTATCCCTTCCTCATCCCCTTCTGAACAAGTGGTAAAACTCCCTGCCGCTATCTTATTCTGTTTAGCATATACCTCATATTGATATTGGGTATTGGAATTTAATCCATCTATAGTGATCCGCTGCTCCTGACCCGGCACGATGGTCCCGCTATGGAAGGTCTTCTCTTCGGAAGTTGTCGGATGAATAACCTTGATCAGCAAGGGAGTTGGTACCGACGGACGCAGCCACAGACTGAGCCCATCCGCTCTCAAATCCCCCAACATTGGGCCAGCCATTAGCCCAATATTATATTTTTGTGCTGCTTGAAGTATCTCTACAGAAGTGAAATCAGCCTCACTATTCTCTGAAAAAAAAGCTCTTGAGTCAAGATAAAACTGCCTGATATTATCTGAAACAGGCTCATAACTATCCATCAGCCTGGTGTCAATATCCAAATCCCCAATATGCGCCTCTGGAAGGGTGACCTTATAGCGAGGTGTAATATAGTCAGTAGCCTGACCAAAACCCTGAAAGCTGAGCAGGAATGCAGAAACCAGAATACAAGCTTTAAAATATTTAGAAAAATTTCTCATCATATGAATTTCAAGAAAGTATAATTGCCAATTCTTAAAGATGGCAAAATAAAATAATTTCGCCCCTCCATTCATATAAAAAGCGGTTTTACATCCGTATTTAGTGTAGGCTGTTTGCTTTTTTGGCTGATTCACCTGTTATCTAAGGCGATTTCATGGCATTCATAGCAGTTATTATTCAAATTCAAGAATTAAATAGTTCTTCCTCTCAAAGCGCCAAAAAGGAAGGGGGCTAAGATGGTATATCTTGCCCCCATTTTACTTTCTATCACCTAGACAAATCAAATTTGTCTTTATTTATTTTGCTGTTTTTTGAAAGATTCCACCATAGCCTTTGGGGACTGATGAGGAGTCCCGGCGGCCTTCGAGAAGTCAGAGGGCACCTCATTAGCACCGTTTCTAATTCCCTCATAGATACCAGCGATGATAGTTCCCAAAAAATCTCCCAGTTCCTGCTTTCTTTCCGCCTCATACTCCTCCACGGAAATGGGATGATAAGTCAATTCCGTCTGATAGACTTCATTGATGACCTCCGCCAACTGATCCTGACTGATAGGCTCTCCTACAAGATTATAGGTTTGACTATTATGCACATCATTTATCAGCATCTGTGCATAGGCACGAGCTAGTTCCTCCCTACTTGTATAGGCGCATTTGCCGGTACCGGCACAATTTGTTATTTCTCCCGCCTCTATATAGTTATCCAAATACTCTAAATCGGGCTCGATATAAATACCATTTCTCCCAATGCTCCAGGCCATTCCTGAATCTCGGATATCCTTTTCCGTATTCCGATTACTCTTAATCACCGGGCTGAAAGCCGTCTTATTTTCATCCCCTATGATGCTTGTATAAACAATTTTCTGCACTCCATTTAGCTTTGCCGCGTCTATGACATTCCTATGCTGTTGGATTCTCTTCTGAGGATCGTCCATTCCAGAAACCAGCAGCACGGCATCCACACCTTTCAAGGCTTCGTCCAGTTGTGGGCGATTATTATAGTCCCCAGGGCGGATTTCCACCCCCAGTGCAGAGGCCTTGGCAGGAGTTCGAGCAATCCCGATCACCTGATCTTTCCCTATATCTTTGATGAGTTGAAGGACAATGGCTGCTCCCAGTTGCCCACTTGCTGATGTCACTGCGATTTTCATATAATGTCAATTTAAAATTTAAATGGATGGTATGGAGAGCTAGAATGCGATAATTAAATCGGTTTTAAACAACCAGACTATTACCATTATGATCAAAAAGAAGGATAAAACCTCCATTTCCTTATACTCCAGTTCTAATAATTACCGCTGTCAAACCCTATAAAGGGTTATAAATCAATAATCATTTTGCTATTTACTGTTTTCCAAAATATATGCATAGGAAAGATAATAATTTCTAGCTGGAGCATTTATCTGCTGCTCTGCCAAAGCGCGCAGAAGCTTGACTTTAAGATCCATTACCTTTAATCTCTGATCAGAAGTCTGCAATAAGTAATCTGACAGCTGCAAACCCCACTGATAGCTGCCATTTTCCAATGCTTTGGACAACTGTGCAAACATCTTTTCTTCTCCTCCTGCGAGTTGTATCATATTTCTTGCCTCCTCTACTTCCGGCAAGGGATTGAGATTTGTAGGATTTCCGTCAAACCATCCTACATAATGTAGAAATATGGAACGCACACCCCAGGATACCGAGCCATAGAATTCCTGGAGGTTAGGTTGATTCTTTAAGGAATCTGCCAACTTCACCACATCTACGGTTTGCTGAAGAGTATATCCCTTATTCATAGCGTCAATAGTTTGCTGATATACGCTCTGTATTGCGGTGGCATAGTTTATCAAATTTTCGTGAACAGATGATTTTCCAGAGACAGGCCGCGTATGACCCGGTACAAGCTGCGTGGCTGGAAAAGCACTCATCTTCCGGATGGATTCGCCCCATGATTTGACATCTCTGTATTGCGATCCTCGGATCGCATAGAGGTTAGGAAATGATTTATAGTAATTATCCCCTGTCCATAAGGTCTCTAAATCTGGACACCACACGAAAAGCTGATCATTAGTTTCCCCATCGGCAGCATAAAGCTGAAAATCGATTCCAGCAAGTTGGATGGTTAAAGAATCTTGAAAAATCAGATTAGGTTTGAGGTACCCTTCACCCGGCCTATCTGTGGAAGTGCTTCCTGCAGCCACTCCCCTGTTTATGATATCCGATGGGGGTAGATTTCGTCCAAACTGCCGAGCATTTCTTTCTTTAAGGATAGGCTCAACGGGTGAATTTTCTTGCAGCTCATCCTTAAACCCTTCCCGAGCAATAATCTTCACGTCCTTCTGGTCTCCCACAAAAGCCGAAGTACCTCCAGTATGATCCATATGACCATGGGTATATATAATGGCTTTGACAGGTTTATCAGAAATTTCCCTAAACTTCTCAGCCACCTTTTCGGCTGCCCCTAGGGCTCTGAGTGCGTCGATGATCACTACTCCATCCTGACCTATTACCATGGAGGTATTGGAGCCATCATATCCAACAGCTACATATACCTGCTCATTTAATTTGATGATCTCAGGGGTAAATTCGCTATTTCTTTCCTTAAGAATAGCTGTCGCTCTCGTTTCCTGCCCATAGGCATGGACCGAAAAGTTCATTATAACCAATGTGATAATATATATTAAATTCTTCATTTTCATTATTTGTTTATGCAATAGAACTATGCTCGAATTCGGATTAAGACAACCTCCAACTCCCAAACCTGAAGGATCAGACAATGGCTGTAGGTTCTGCATGAATTCTATTAATTGAAATATAAATTAGGCGAATAGCTAAGGCTAGTATTGAGTATCTCAGGTGGACCTGAGCTGCTCCAATTCTTTCTCCAGTTGCTCCGCCTTCGCCTTAAATTTCTCTAATGCCTTTTTCATCTGACTGATCTTTTTGAAGGCTTCTTCATCCTGAACTGCCTGATAGACAATTTCGCCTTCCATCTCTTTGATGCGAGATTTACTTCCACATTTGGGGCAAGTTGCTACTTCACTCATAGTTTTTGAGGTTTAAATGATACCTGGAAACATGACGTAGTTCCTACTACAGGTTCTGCTTATCTAAGGTTTGATGATTTGAAATCCAATAGAATAATAATCATAACTCCGTATTAGCCACGCCAATCATGTACAAAAGTAGGTAAAGGAAGATAGGCAATAAAGGTAAATCCCGCCCTAAAAATGGTAAATCTGGGAAGTAGCACGAAAAATGACTCCATGGCAGAAAGATATAAGATCCCTCCATAGCAACTTCTAAAAATCACTATGCCTGAATGGAGATTTGAGCAGGTTAGTTAGCACTTAAACAGTCTACTGGCATTAAATTGGGGTTAATTAATTGACTTTTTAAGTTAAGTGGTCTTATAATATTTTCCTGCTCAAAATGCTAAAAGGAAAGAATATAGGCATAATGAAAAATCAAGCTATTTTCCCTGAATAATAATGCTTGAACCATTCTGGGACCGCCTCTTCACTCATATTCCACACTTTTTGATCCCTAGCATTAAGTTTAAAATGGCCAAATAAGTTATGTATGATTCCTTCCTGAGAGTTATCGAAAAAATAGGCCTGGTAACACAGCTGTGCAGCTTCATACATGAGATCCATGGAGCGATAATACCTACTAATAATTTTCTCTTTAGGTACGTCATGACCATTTTGTATTACCCTTACCTTTTTCACTCTGTGAATATTTATTTCAGGATCCTCAGTAGAAATGAAGTATAGATATACCTTATACCCCTCCTCCTTAGCTTTCCTTATTATTTCTAATTTACTAGAATGAGAAAAAACTGTTTCGAAAGAAAATTTCGCTCCTCCCTCCAGTAGTTTCTTTCTTAAATAATCTGCTAGGATTTGTGCAATCCTTTCATAAGGCTCATCATCTTTTTCCTGAGCAATAATTTTTAATATTTTCAATCTGTTGTCGCAAACTTCAATACACTTTAGCAATCTGGTGATAGGAAATTGATTACCAATTAAACCTGATTCTCCAATAATAATCTCAAACTCATTTTGGTTAAAAAGAACATTGTAGTTGCTAAAATCTACTGCATTAGAATAAAGCTCTTCAGCTAAATCGTCAGCATTAATATAAATACCGAAGTCCAATTTCTTACCTTTACCAACTTCAGTATCTCTTATGGCTTTGATTACTGAGCTTTTCCCCGAACCATTAGGCCCAGCAAATATCCGCATACGCTTGGTCATCAATCCAAAATCAAATCCTGATTTTTACTACCATGTTGGATTTTTTTAATTTGTTCAATCCGCCCATCCTTATATTTCTTAACTACCCATCCATCCTGGGCTATCACTACGTAGCCATTGATTTCCATCGCCTTTTTAGCCCCATCTTTAAAGGCTTTAGTTGATCTCCTCTTCACCATACGGGTACTGATATATTCAAGTTTTTCCTTACTCATAGCATTTACAATATATAAAATTTCATAGGCTAATGAAAATTAACCTACACATTTGAATTAACACCTATCTCAGAAAACCTGTTCCATAGAAAATCTATATAAGTCACCCATATCCTTCAGCCTACCTCCGGATTGGCCGCTAAGGCTCCTAAAAATCTAAAGACATTATTAATATGTTTCCTGCCTTTTTAATAATCTATTCTATATCTAAAAAAACTATCCCTATAGAAATACTAAGTTAAGATGTTTCCATATCCACTCTCCAAAACAAAAAAATCCTGTAAACCTAATGATTTACAGGATACCAAAACCGGAAGGTTTTGTAGATGTCGGAGTGACTGGACTCGAACCAGCGACCCCTTGCACCCCATGCAAGTACGCTACCGGGCTGCGCTACACTCCGAATACACCCTATCTCAACGCTCCGGAGAGCTTCTCGATTTGGTTGACGCAAATAAAAGAATTTCTTTTTCGTTTTCAAAAAAAATTCTTCCAAAAATCTATTGCCAAGAAAGCTGAGACCTCTCCTCCCAGTACGTATCAGAGGAAATGGCCATCGCAGCCATCAAAGCCATATCATCCTCGCTTAGCTCAATCGATTGGGCTTGAAGGTTTCCTTCAAGATGTGCAATATTCGTAGCCCCACTAAGTACAAAATCGGGTTCCACAGCCTGCATGCAATACCTTAAAGCAAGCGCATCTATTCCTATATTACACCGAGTCGCTATTCGCTGTAAACTTGCATTTACAGAATTATCACCCTCTGAATCAACCGCCTGAAATAGCCTTCCATTAGCCATAGCTTCCTTAATTATAATGGTTTTCCCCTGAAGGTGCAGCTGCTTTAATTCACCCAGGGCGGACTGCTCATACACATTGAAGGTCACCTGAAAGACTGTAAACAATGGCTCTCCGTCAAATTCAATCGTCTGAGCCAAGCGTAATAATTCCGGTTGCTGAGGCCCACTAGTCGTCAAACCCATCTGGATATTATGCTCATTTTTCAGAAAATGAAGATGCTCTAATACCTCTTTATTTTCCAATACTCCCGAATCAAAGGTGGCGGAATGGATTTGATAAAATGATAAGTCAGGAAGAAGCTGCTTAGAAACCTCCCACTGCTCCTTTAGTTTGGTCAAGGAATGCTCCTTCACCTCATGCTTACCCTCATACCCTAGCTCCCAATTGGCCATATAGGTATACCCCCATTTGGTCCCGAACTTCAGCCCTGAATACTTACGCTGCTGATGCCAGTCAATCAAAAACTGCTCACCCATCCCATAAGAAGGTGCGGTATCAAAATACCGAACCCCACGTTGATAGGCCGCATCTAGCATCCTGAAAGCATTTTCCCGAAAGGCCTCAGGCGATTTATCCCTATTCTCTTCCGTGGCCACATTTATATATTCCGGTCTGCCCAAGGCGGCCAGACCAAGACCAATAACTGATTTTATCATAATGTATAGTTCTGATTATTAGACTCCTCTATTCCTCGATAAGCTCCGTTTCAATAACCGTCTGACTGAGAAGGGTTTTGTGAACGGGGCATTTAGAAGCAATTTCTTTGAGTCTTCTTCGCTGCTCTTCATCCAAATCCCCCACAAGCTTCAGACGCTTACTCAAAACATCCAAATTACCCGGTTTCTCTACATCCACCATAAGGTCATCACTGTGTTTTTTGGAATAGGTAATATAGGCATAAACTTCCTGCAATGGCCATCCTTTACGTTCTGCATACAGCTTGAGGGTCATGACGGTGCAGGCTGCTAGGGCGGAAGATAGGAAATCATAGGGGCTAGGGCCAAAATCATCTCCTCCCACGCCACCAGGTTCATCTGCAATAAACGAATGCTTCGCCGTCTGAATTCGGGTGGTGAAATTATCATTTTCCACGTCCAAATGGGCCACCAATTGCTCACCCGCCACATCCAAAATAGCGGCATCTTGCTCTTTAAAATAACGCTTTGACCAAGCTCCGATCATCTGTCCGGCGTATTGGCTATCTTCCTTATTGCTCAGCAAATGATCTGCTCCGTCCAGGGTAATAAAACTCTTGGGATGAAAAGCACTTTTATATAATTCCTGAGCATTCTCAATCCCCACCGTCTTGTCTCCCGGGGAATGCATAATCAGCAGTGGTTTTCTCAGTTTATTCACCAAATCAGGCAAATTAGTTTTATCAAAATCCTCCACAAAGTCCTTATTAATCACAAAAGGTCTTCCTCCAATATCCACTTGGATTTCTCCCTGCTCAGGTATTTCGTCTATTGAATGGGAGAAAAGATGCTTTACATGGCTGACTGCGGCCGGGGCTCCCAAGGTCGCGATAGCCTTCACCTCAGGAAGCTTGGAGCCTGCCACCAAAACTGCCGCTCCGCCAAGAGAATGGCCCACAAGCAGTTCAGCAGCCTTATAATGGCTGGCCAAATAGTCATTTACCGCTATCAGGTCGGCCACATTACCAGAAAAATGACTCTCTGCAAACTCACCCTCGCTGCGCCCTAAGCCTGTGAAATCAAATCGTAAGACGCCGAAGCCATATTCCGTCAGTGCCCTACTGATATTCCTCACAGCCGACAGGTCACTGCTACAGGTAAAACAATGCGCAAAAATGGCAAATCGCTTCGCTTTTTGGTTGGGAGGAAGCTCCAAATACGCTTGCAAGGCCCTTCCTTGACTATTCTCAATTGATAACTTTATCCGGTTCATATTGAATTATTATTGTTTTCTAATGCAGGAAATCCCCTCTGGGTATAAAAATTAACAGTCTAATGAAGGCCTAATCTATTTGGCCTTCTCCCTTGCCATAAATCATTTTTTGAAATTAAATTATCTGCAAGGCTACTTAAAGAGTTCTTTCCTCTATAAGACTTTGATCAGCTATTAATTTACTAAATTTCAGCGGCTATCCCCTTTTATCCTCCAATTAAATAGAGCCATATTGGATTCATATACATAGCTCTACTGGCCTCAGCGAATATCGTTTATTGAGGATAGCTTTATTTTTTCCCAATACTTATAAAAAATGGAAGGTGAAAAACAGAGGCTTTATGGTCTTTTTATTTAGGTGAGAAATTTTAGGTTTCCTTTTAATTAACAGGTTCCTTATCGAGCAGGATCACTTTGGCCAAAACTCTATAAATGAGACTGTAAGCTGAAAATTTATTTCTAAGACAGACTGTTTCCTTAATGAATTTTCCCAGCTCCCTTCTGCATATAATCCTATAATAAACAAGTCAAAGGAAATATTTATAACATCATTACGGTTCAAATCCCTATATTTGCAGCCAAAGTTCTTTAAAATCATTTATCCATTACCAGTATAGGTCTCTGACGAAGGTCAGGGATAATAGGGAACCGTGTGAAAATCACGGGCTGTCGCGCAACTGTAAGTGTCGCTGAGGTTTTTGCCCATCGAGGTCCACTGTCCATAAATCTATGGATGGGAAGGACGGCAAAAATGACACAAGCCAGGAGACCTGCCTATAGGGACTTGTCCGAAGTGTCGGACAAGAATGACAATGCTTTCGCGGTTTGAAGCCCCTGTCAAGTATTCACACGATCCTTCTTCTCCTGGGACAGCTATGCCCAAGGGATCCGTATGTTTATTTTTCAGCCTATATTCATCCCCGATTCTTAAGTCATTTTCATGTTTAGCCAAGAGCTTTTAACAATTATTATTCATGTTAAAAGTTGAAAAACTATGCTAACGCACAATTTAGGTTATCCGCGAATTGGTAACCAAAGACAATTAAAAAAAGCTAGTGAAGCGTATTGGGCAGATAAAATCTCCCTCAATGAGTTGCTCCAAACGGGAGCCGAAATCAGGAAGGCAAACTGGGAGCTGCAGGCACAAGCAGACCTAGACCTCATCCCTTCCAATGATTTCTCCTATTATGATCAGGTATTGGATATGTCTCTGACCCTTGGGGCTATTCCTGATCGCTACCATCAGATCGTTACCGAGTTAAAAAAGCCAGAGTTGGATCTTTATTTTGCGATGGCCAGAGGCTACCAAAAAAATGGGCTGGACATCATCGCCATGGAGATGACCAAATGGTTTGACACCAATTATCATTATATCGTTCCTGAGTTTAATAAAAATCAGCAGTTTAAACTTTTCAGCACCAAAATTCTGGATGAATTTAAAGAGGCAAAACGCCTTGGGATCATCACCAAGCCCGTGATCCTGGGACCAATTTCCTACCTGTTATTGGGCAAGGAAAAGGAAAGTGGCTTCCACCGAATAGACCTGATTCAGCAATTAATTCCTGTTTATATCGACCTATTAAAAAAACTGGAAGCCTTAGGTGCTGGATGGGTGCAAATAGATGAGCCTTTCCTAGCTTTGGATTTAGATGAGAAGGCAAAAAAAGCCTATGAATTAGCCTATAAGGAAATCAAAAAAGCCTGTCCAAGCTTAAAGACCTTGGTGGCGACGTATTTTGAAACCATTGAGCAGAATCTGGACATCCTCTCCAATCTGCCAATATGTGGACTCCACATTGATCTGGTAAGAGCTCCACAGCAGCTGTCCAAGGTGTTGGACGCTATCCCTGCCAATCTTACGCTATCATTAGGTCTGGTGGACGGAAGAAATATCTGGAAGAATGACTATCAGCAGTCTTTGGAACTGATCCATACTGCCAGGCAAGCTAAGACCGAGGACCGTCTGATGATTGCTCCTTCTTGCTCATTACTTCATAGCCCTTGCGACCTAGACTCCGAAACGAAGGAAGACATCCTTGGGGCGGAGGTCAAAAATTGGCTTGCATTTGCGAAGCAAAAAATAAATGAGATCCATGAGCTCTCCCTCCTCTGCGCTGCACCTACCGAGGCAGGGAATAAGGCAATACTGGAGGCAAATGAAGCAGCGATCCAGAGTAAAAAGAGCGCTCCTTCCATCCATGATCCCAAGGTGAAAGCGGCTGTGTCCGCACTCCAGCCGGAAGACAGCCAGAGAAAGCAGGCATTTGAAATCAGAAAGAAAAAGCAGCAGGAGGAATTACGATTGCCCAATTTCCCGACCACGACGATAGGATCATTTCCACAGACAAAGGAAGTACGACAGTGGCGTTCGTTGCTAAAAAAAGGGGGAATGACTGAAAATCAATACCACCTAAACATCGAAAAAGCATCGAGCGAGGCTATCCGGTGGCAAGAAGAAATAGGCCTGGATGTCTTGGTACACGGTGAATTTGAAAGAAACGATATGGTGGAATATTTTGGAGAGAAGCTCGCTGGCTTTGCCTTCACTCAGAATGGCTGGGTGCAAAGCTACGGTTCTCGCTGTGTAAAACCTCCAATCATCTATGGCGATGTCTCCAGACCCGCTCCCATGACCTTATTTTGGACCAAATACGCTCAGTCGCTTACCAGCCTGCCCGTAAAAGGAATGCTTACTGGCCCAGTGACCATCCTTCAATGGTCATTTGTGAGAAATGACCAGTCCCGAAAGACCACCTGTCAGCAGATTGCACTAGCCATCAGAGAAGAGGTAAATGAGCTGGAGGAAGCAGGGATCAAGATCATCCAAATCGATGAACCTGCTCTTAGGGAAGGCCTGCCGCTCCATACTGCCAACTGGAAGGAGTACCTTGACTGGGCAGTGGAAGCCTTCAGAATCTCCGCTTCCGGGGTAAGTGACAGCACTCAAATCCACACTCATATGTGCTATTCAGAATTTAATGATATCATAAAACATATCGCCGCCATGGATGCAGATGTGATCACCATCGAGTGCTCGAGATCGCAGATGGAGCTATTAGAGGCCTTCGGCAATTTCAATTATCCTAACGATATCGGTCCCGGAGTCTATGATATCCACTCGCCTAGAGTACCGACCACAGAGGAAATGGTGGCCTTGATGGATAAGGCCAGCAAGGTAATTCCTGAAAAACAATTATGGGTCAATCCAGATTGTGGGTTAAAAACTCGCGCATGGGAAGAAACCAATGCAGCCCTAGTCAAAATGGTAAATGCTGCCAAAAGTTTGAGAGAAAAGGTCCCTGCTGCTCTGAGCAACTAGGTTACCTAAATACTAAAAGTGACTCTATTGAGTTGCTAAAATTTTAAACATTTTACCTTCCGGCCAGTTTCATTACTGGTCGGATTAGGTTTTTCCTAGCTGATTTTGATCACAAAAAGATAGTCTTTCCCCTAAAACGGTGCAGGACAACTCTTCCGAAAATAGTCAATTGGGGAAGTCGACTAGTGCAGCGCCATCAATAAAACGCTGCAAAAGGAATGACAGTAAGGCTTTTAGGGTCAACTTTCAACTGGTTTGGTACGGGCATAGCGTTCTTCATTTGGTTAAAACCCAATTTGGGGACGGCTGGCAAAAACTAAAGCAAATCATGAGTATAGTTAGAAATATGATCCACCAAAAGCGGCCCCATTTATAATTATAAGTTTTCATATGAGTATCAAGAAACTCCCTGAAGTAAAATACATTGCCCCTTTGAGGTGCTGGGATGTTTACGCGCAGACCCTTCTTCCCACCGCTCCGAACTGTCCGGTATCCCGGGATGAGAGAATCCTGAGGTACTTGGGAGCCAAGCACAAATGGCAAGGATTCCCCGCCTTGCGTCAGCATACATATGAGGCCCTTATCCTCACCGACCAGCACAATAAGATCATCTGGGTAAATGCAGGCTTCAAAAAAATGACGGGATATACTCCGCATAATGTAATCGGCAGATCTCCGAAAATATTGCAAGGCCAACTTACCTCGCCTCAGGCACTTAAGCGATTCAGTGCTTTACTAAAAAAAGAAATGCCCTTTACTACCAAGATATTAAACTATCGTAAAAACCAATCTACGTATATTTGTGAGATTGAAGTATTCCCATTAAGAAACCAATCCGGGGAAATCTCGCATCATTTAGCATTGGAAAAAGAACTATGACCACGATAGAAGATAAGATCAAAAAAGCAGAAACAAGAGTATTTAAGGCTGTATTTCCGAATACAGTAAATCATTACGACACCTTATTTGGTGGCACAGCCATGCATATGATGGATGAGGTAGCCTTTATTGCCGCCACCCGATTTAGCCGGCAGCGCATGGTGACCGTAAGTAGTGACAAGATAGATTTCACTGTACCAATTCCTGCGGGTACCATCGTCGAGCTGGTCGCTCATATTGTACATCTGGGCACCACAAGTATGAAGGTGCAGGTGGATATTTATATTGAGCAGATGTATGCTGAAGGACGAGAAAAAGCCATTAGCGGTACATTTACCCTTGTGGCGATCGACGAACACAAAAAGCCTACTAAGATAATCAAATAGCTCAGGCTTAAGATAAGCGCTGACGCTCAAAAAAAATGGCTGTCCCAAACGGATCAATAGGAAAGATCAGTTTGGGACAGCCATTAGTTTTTATATGATCAGGAACGATTCCACGGTCCTGTGATGGCCAGTGTCAAACCTGCACCTTGAATATTTACAAAATAAGTTTTACCATCAGGCGCAAAAACACCCCCAGCAAACTCGGTTTTATAGCCCGTATTTTCGGCCAATTTATAGTATTTACCTTCCGGGGTAATCCCCACCACAAAAGGATGCTTATCATCTTCGCATAAGATCAGATCGCCCCATGGAGCAATCGCCACATTATCACAGCTCTTCAGGATTTCCTTATCATTGGGCTCAGCAAAAAGCTCGAGAAGCCCACCCTCTTCCTGGGGCTCACCCTCCTTGCCTCCTGGAGTATATTTGAATATCTGGCCGGCAGAGATCTCTCCACCATTGGTACACGCAAAATAAAGCTCAGCATCGCCAAACCATATCCCCTCGCCTCGAGCAAAAACCGCTGCTCCTTGCTCAAAACCCCTATATCTAAGGTCATCTTCGGGAGAATCAACCTCATCCATATCTACCCACTCCACCTTCAGTCCTTGGTTGATCGGGAACTTTGGGCCTTCGCCATCTTTCCAGTTACGTGTATCTCTTCCCTTTTCCCCTTTTATTGCCAAGGCTTGAAGCTTCCCACCCTGGTCGAGTTTGCCGGGAACATTCGGGATGAATCTATAAAACAAACCATCGCCTCTATCCTCGGTAAGGTACACTATGCTTGTCTTCGGGTCCACCGCCACAGCTTCGTGGTTAAACCTACCCATTTCCTTAATAGGTTTAGCCTGCTGCAAGTTTGATTGGTCCTCTGCCATCACCTCGAATACATAGCCATGGCGCTTCGCGAGCCTTCCATCGTAGTCTCCGGGCATCACCGTGGATTCCTCACAGGTCAACCATGATCCCCAAGGACTAACTCCTCCAGCACAGTTTCTAACCGTCCCCCCTAAGCTAAGGAAGTCTTTTTCCACTTCCTGACTGGCCGGATTATACACCAGTGTGGTCGTCCCACCCAGGCCTGGCAACTTATCATTTTCGTATAGCTTGGCCTTCACTCCGGAGGCAAGCTTCTCATTGGACCTGCCAAAGGCTCCTTTTTCCATATCATCAGGGCTGATTTCATGGTTTCGGACAATGATCACCCTTCCGTCTTTGCCGGCAAAAGTTCCCATCCCATCGGGGCTTCCCGGCGTAAGCAAGCCATCCGTCATCAAGTCACCTTGCCGGCTGATTACCTTATAATTAAATCCTTTTGGCAAATTCAATATTCCCTCCGGGTCGGGCATCAGAGGGCCATATCCTGCCTCTATATCCGCCGCTCCAAGCCCATACGCTGGCTGCACAAAATGATACAATCCCATAAATCCTATGCTCGCCAATCCTGACTTTTTCAAAAATGAACGTCTTCCAGGCTTATTTAAATTTTTCATATCTAAAATTTTGGTTGAATCTACTACTATTGCTATTGATAAATCTCTTCTGTCAGATTGTGTTTTTATTAAGTTTTCTATGAACCTGCCCTTCTTTAATAGAAAACCCGCAGAGAAATATTCGGGCCATTCCAAGCCCCTAAAAAGCCTATAATTTCAATTGAAGAAGGTTTTAAGACAGCCTAAATTATCTTCAGGAGGAAATGGGCATCAATAACTTCTCCTATGAGATTTCACAGACAGGACGACCGATATCCTCTATCCACAATGAAATATAATCAATGCTTGAGAGCAATAAAGAAAAGAGGGCGGGATACTTGAAAATTTAAAGGCATAAAAAAACCCGGTCGGGAATTACCGACCAGGTTTTTCAGGAAAATTAAAAGAAAACCAAATAAAAAAATTTAACGAATTGCTCTCACCAAGGTGGCCATATAAACCCACTTCTGGTCTCGAGAGCTTAACCCCTCTTCCATTGCCTTTTGCTGCTCCTCACTAGCCTCCATATCGGTATATTCCATGGAGGTAAAAAACTGCAGATAATCTTTATAGAAATTCAAGGTCATATGGGTATATTCTGCTTCGCTACCCATGGGCAATGCGGTTCGCAAAAACATCCATCTGCCCATCATATTAGCTTGAATTTTCTTCTGATGATAAGGAAGATATAAATCTTCCTCCACATGCTCATATTCACTAAATCTACCCTCTGCAGCTCTCATCAAATCAAATGAGGCTAATACACCGGGCTGCATTTTAAAACTATCATCGGTAGAAGCGACTTGAACCATATATGCCCTTCGGGCTAGATCCCTATTGGACATTATTCCATCAACAACATTAGCGATCTCCAATTCTGTTAATGACTCACCGTAAGCCTTCTTTGCATAATTAAGGAAATTAGTGTCAGTCATCCCGTTCATCATCTTCACCGGATCCTTATAATAAGTAACCGTGATGTACTGAAAATCCCCCTCATTATCCCCAGACTGTAAAGACCACAAATCCCAACCCACAATATCACCTTCCTTCACCGCCTCATGATAAATCTTCTCTAAAAAATCCCTGTTCTCTGAATAATCCACCATCTGACTTGATGATACCTTTACAAATTCAATAACCATGTAAGTATCCCCCATTTGACGGGCTTGACTGAGGCCATGGATACTCATAAAAATTAAAATTAAGGAAAATAACTTTTTCATATCCTGGGTGTTTTGGGTTTATTGTTTTCGACTCTTGGAACTCTATCAATATAATAATTTATTCTGTATAATTAAAAAAGAAAAAAATAAAATTGGATAAAATTGCAAAAACCATCAATAATCACCAAAAATATTCTGAAATAGCAATTTTTAGTCACTTTTATTAAGGGTACCTAAACAAAACCCCTTAAAAAATATACAAACCGTTGATTTATAGCATAGAATCACCTCTTTAAAGTAATCTATAGCTTATAAAAGGTCCACTTTATAGAAAACGAGAACTGGTAGTATCTTCTCCCAAATGAAGCACTTTTTGGTGCAGGTTTGTCTTCAGGTAATGTGCCAAAATGGGTGCAGTATCAGACACGGGTTTTACAGGCTGAATAAGTGAGATCACCGTCTCGACAGAGTGAATTTCCTCTGATTCGTCCACAAATCCATAAGCGCAAAGCACGCCTTCCTCAAAATAGATGGCGGCATGCTCTCCATGCTTTCTCCCCATCTCCCGAATCAGGAGTTTGGACCTATCCTTATCGGCTTCCTCAAAGCAACTTTGAACCCGCGCATTATAAGTATCGGCGGCTTCTTCTCCGCAGCAGGCCCCCTGGCACTTGCCCACCTTATGGTCATAGCAGGCTCCGGCGGTTTTCTGAACGCCACATAGCTTAGGACAAAGGCTATATTTCTCGATTTTCTCCAGCAGAAATGACCAAGCTTCATGATGAGAACGGAACTTCAATTCTGGCCTGGCATTTCTCGTGATTTTACCCACCTGAAAGCGCTCCAAGCCTGCACCATCCTGATACCTATAGATACCCCAGGTGGATTCTTTTACTTTTTGGGCTCGGTTATATTTTGGCCAGTGTTTTTTGATCTCCAGCGCCTCCACCAACAGCGCTAAAAACTCACTACCGGTGAGCTCATAACTAATATCATAAATGGCGGTTTTTAGGCCTTGCTTACCTTTACTCGCTCCCGTAAAGTGCCCTTTGAAGCGGCTTCGGATATTAGTGGCTTTTCCCACATAAATTACCTTGCCCTTTTCATCATGAAAAAAATACACGCCTGGTTCCTCAGGCAAAGCCAAAAACTGCTCCTTGCTGATATTGGGAGGAAGAAAAGCTTCTCCGGAATTACGCTTCATCATCTGCGAGATCACCTTCTCCTCATCATATTGGATCAGCTGGGAGAAGAGCTCTGCCGTGGCAGCCGCATCCCCATAAGCGCGGTGTCTCGCCTCGATTCCTATCCCTCGCTGCTCGCATAATCTCCCCAAACTGTATGAGCCCATGCCGGGAAATATCTTCCTGCTGAGCCTTACCGTACATAATTTAGGTCGATCAAATTCCACTCCTACCCGAGCAAATTCTGCCTTTATAAATTGGTAATCAAAATTGACATTATGCGCTACAAAGACCTTATCCTCTAAGAATTCATAAAATTCTGCCGCAATATCCTCAAAATAAGGTGCATCTGCCACCATATTCTGATCGATGCCAGTAAGTCCCGTGATAAAACCCGGAATAGGGCAATTGGGATTGATGAGCGTGGTATAGCTATCTAGAATTCGCTCCCCATCATGGGCTATCGCCGCCACTTCGGTGATTCTATGCCGCTGACCAAAACCCCCAGTCGTCTCTATATCGACTATTGCAAATATCATTTACTTTCCCCTCTTTTAATTTTACAGTTCAATTTTAATGAATTGTCAATCATAATAACGAATTTTGACTATAAATGTCACAGAAATTACTAGTTGACATGTCAAAGTAGGATTACCTCATTAATCAATACTCCCCATGCAAGACCTTCAAGCCTGGCAGTCAGCCATACGACAAAACACCAAAAACTTTACTGATGCCTTTATGGATTTGGAGGAAGAAGCCTTATTTCAGCAAACAACCCCTAACCAATGGAGCATTGGTGAGATCATCCAGCATATAAGCCTTATCAATAAAAGCTATTTTCCTATTTTTCAGGAAATTCTGGATGGACAATATCATAAACCCTTTATAGGCAAAATTAGTTTTCTAACTAAGGCCCTTGGCAATACGATTTTGAAGTCTGTCCAGCCAGACAATCCAAAAAAGGTGAAGACAGTATCCCTCTGGGATCCTTCCAAAACCACCACTTCCCTCACCAAGGAGCAGTTGTGGGAGGATTTCCTTGCCCAGCAGGCTCTACTCATCGACTGGGCTGACTTACTCTTGCCAGCACTAAATAGAGGTCAGGTGATCCACAGTCCCGCCAATAGGCTGATCGCTTACCCGCTCCAAACGGCCCTCCACATTCTTGAGAAACATGAGCAAAGGCATTTCCAGCAAGCCATGGCCCTAAGGAGCAAATTAGTTGAATAAGCCTAAACCCCTGGGCTCAAAGAGGCAAAGGATTTGGACTCAGGATAAATACCAAAAAAAATAACACATCCTTAACATTTTATTATAATTTTAACCCTCATTTAGCTTTCACTCAAATCTACTTTTGATGACAGAGATTAGAAATAACTGGACCAGAGAAGAAATCAAGGCCATCTTTGATATGCCCATCATGGAGCTCATGTACAAGGCGGCGACCGTTCATAGAGAATACAATGACCCTACTGAGGTGCAGGTCTGCACTTTATTGTCTGTAAAAACAGGGGGCTGTCCTGAGGACTGCGCTTATTGCCCGCAGGCAGCTCGCTATCATACCGAGGTAAAAGTACATAAGTTACTACCTGTACAGGAAGTAATCCAGAAAGCTGCCGAGGCGAAATCCGCAGGGAGCACCCGATTCTGCATGGGAGCAGCCTGGAGAGAAGTCAGAGACAATAAGGACTTCGACAAGGTGCTCGACATGGTAAAAGGCGTCAATAATATGGGAATGGAAGTGTGCTGTACCCTCGGGATGCTTAGTGAAGAACAAGCCCAAAAACTAAAGGATGCAGGTCTATATGCCTACAATCATAACCTGGACACCAGCGAAGAACACTATAACGAAATCATAACCACTCGAAATTACGATGATCGACTGGGCACGCTGGACAATGTCCGCAAGGCTGATATTTCAGTATGCTCAGGAGGCATTATCGGACTTGGTGAGAATCTTGATGATCGGGTGGGCATGCTACATACCCTGGCCACCCTACCCTCCCATCCAGAGTCCGTTCCTGTCAACGCCCTTGTGCCTGTGGAAGGCACGCCACTGGAAGACCAGGAAAGAGTGTCTGTTTGGGAAATGGTGAGGATGATCGCTACCGCAAGGATCATTATGCCCAAAGCCATGGTGAGACTTTCTGCCGGTAGAGTACGAATGAATACCGAAGAGCAAGCCCTGTGTTTTATGGCTGGAGCAAACTCCATCTTCGCCGGAGATAAGCTGCTCACCACCCCAAATCCCGAGGTGGATATGGATAAGCAGCTATTCCAAACCCTGAACCTCAAACCTCGCAAGGCCTTCAAGGGTCAGGAAATCGAAGCATAAGCGCTCTCTCTGCATATACGTGGATTAGAGAGCTGTCCTTCACTCAGAAGTGGATGGAGCTATATAAGGATATTAGTTCTGGTCAAAAATCAGACAAATCTTAACCTTCTATATAGGAGCTATTTTTCTAAATTTAGAATCTAAAGAATTCTGATCCTGACCAAAAGTGAGTAAAGTATCGTAGAGGGAAATTTCGTTAATTAACGAGGATTCTTTTGCTATAGTAAGGAAAGGACTAAAGCTCATAGCGCATATAAAATCAAAAAGGGTAAGGCTAAAATAGATAGCCTTACCCTTTTTATTTGGTATAAACAATGCGCCTTAACACATTCTACTTAGTGGTCAATTAGCGATTTACCTAAATTCATCCTTAGGCTTTTTTGCCCATTTTCTTAATATGATTTTCCTTAATCACTCTTCGTAGGATTTTGCCGACATTTGACTTAGGAAGCTCATCTACGAAATACACTTCTTTTGGCACCTTATAATTGGTGAGGCATTCCCGGCATTGTCCGATGATTTCTTCGGCGGTGAGGGATTTATCAGAAGGCACCACATAGGCGATGACCCTTTCGGTGGAGCGCTCATCAGGCATTCCGATGACACCTACCTCCAGCACTTTCTCATTGGCAGCGATAGCATCTTCCACCTCATTGGGATATACATTAAATCCAGAAACCAGGATCATTTCCTTTTTACGATCCACAATCTTGGAATAGCCATCCTTATCGGTCACACCAATATCGCCAGTTTTCAGCCAATCGCCATGCATCACCTCGGCCGTTTCTTTTGGTCTTCTCCAGTATCCCTTCATTACCTGTGGTCCCCGGATGCAGATTTCTCCTCTTTCGCCGACAGGCAATTCTTTTCCATCATCATCGATCACCATCAGCTCAGTATTTGGCAGCGGCATACCTATAGTCCCTAATCGCTCGGTGTCATCTATTGGATTGCAACAGGCCACGGGGGAGGTCTCGGTAAGTCCATACCCCTCCGCAATGGGTACACCGGTAACTTCTTTCCATTTCTCTGCCACATACTTCTGCACCGCCATTCCTCCGCCTACTGCCACTTTGAGAGAGCTGAAGTCAAGGCTTCTGAAGCTTTCCTGATTCAGCAGGCCGTTAAATAGGGTATTCACACCAGTAATCACGCTAAATTTATGCGTTTTCAGGTCCTTACAGAAGGCCTTCATATCCCGAGGGTTGGTGATGAGAAGATTATGAGCGCCAATTTTCAACATGGCAAGGCAGTTTACCGTAAGGGCAAAAATATGATATAGAGGCAAGGCCGTCACGACCATCTCCTGCCCTTCGACCAATTTGGGCCGCATCCAAGCGGAGATCTGCTGCATATTGGCAATGATATTTCCATGGGTCAACTCCGCACCCTTAGACACGCCAGTGGTACCTCCGGTATATTGCAGGAAGGCAGTATCGGAGAGTTTTGATTCCACAGGATCTAAGGTAAGCGAACGCCCGGTTTTTAAGGCTGCATTTAGCTTGATGGCGGTGGGAATGCTATAGCTAGGCACCATTTTTTTGATATGCTTTACGACCAGGTTCACAATGGTCCCCTTCAGTCCACCTAACATATCCCCAATTTCGGTGATGATGATATTTTTTACTTTGAGCTTGGGAAGAATGCTCTCCAGATTATGGGCAAAATTAGAAACAATCACCAAAGCAGAAATATCCGCATCCTTAAACTGATGCTCCATCTCGGGGGAAGTATAGAGAGGATTAGTATTCACCACGATAAGGCCTGCACGCAAGGCTCCAAACATCACCACGGGATATTGCAGCAGGTTTGGCATCTGAATGGCTATCCGCTCTCCAGGCTTGAGTTTGAGGCTTTGCTGCAGGTAAGCGGCAAAATCACGTGACAATTCATCCACCTCCACAAAGGAAAGCGTCTTGCCCATGCATTCATAAGCAATAGCATTTCCATATTTCCTGACACACTCTTCAAAAAGTCCCACAACACTGGGGTAAGCTTCCACATCCACTTCCTTAGGAACTGACTTGGGATAATGTTTAAACCATGGAAAGTCTTTCATCATTTATTTATTTCGGGTTTGGCGGTTTAAATGGATCACCCTTTGGTGATCACCGCAATCAATAGAAGTAGGGTCGCATTTGCAAAGGTTCTTTTCGTCTCCAATTCTAAATAGTAAAAGAGATGATTCCTGCACTTTCAATAATAATATAAATTAAATCTCACTGTAAAAAAAGATTTTGTAATCAGTAAACGGTCTTTTGCAAAACCAAGTTATAAATTTATCACTTCCAATCCTCCCTACCAATCGTTATAACAACAATACTAAAATTATTCCAAAGAAGTTATATTGAGGTAATCCTTCATAATAATATTTTTACCCAATAATATTCGTATAAAAATATATGATAAAGAGTATTTTTGGAGAACAAAGAATTTTATCAATGAATAATTGCGAGTACATTTATGGCACAAAATTCGTTAGCTCCTTTAGCTAAATTGGAAAACCGATCCTCAATGAAAACAAAACTATACTTACTGACCCTCTGCCTCCTAGCTCCTATCACTATGGTGCTTGCGCAAACTGACTCGATGAAAGTTTCGCTAGAGCAGGCACTAAAGCAGGATTTGCTAAAAAGCATTCAGCTCAAAACGGACTCCCTGGATGATCAGTTGGGGACTCGTCTTCAGGACCTAGACCAACGTATCCAAATGCTGGATCAGTCCCTAAATATAAATAGTAGTGAAGCCCAGAAAATCGACAAGCTTATTGAACGGGTAAAATTGATCGAGGATTTCCAGCAGGCCGAAAAGGATGCCGAACTCAATATATACCAGGGTAATTACCAGTCAGCAGTCATCAACCTGGTGTCCATGGAAAGAGAATTGAGGCCCCTGATCCTTTTTGATGCCGCCAGAGACTTCTTTATGACCCTCAACTCCATAGGCAATCCCACCCAATATCAGGGTTTCACTAACTGGTACAAGGGGTTTCAGACTTATGTAGAAGAAAATAAAAGTGAAAGTCCCACGCTCTCTGTGGTTTCTAATCTGGTAAGCCTAACCGGTGATCTCTCTGCGGGGACGCCTATCTTCGGCACCTTCTCCCAAGCGCTATTTATGGGCATGTCCAACTATATCGAAAATATTGGCAGCAGCAAAAAAGACCGAAAACTCAGAGACCAAAGTCAGGAAATGTTTGAATTGGTGGCCGAACTGGGACAATATACCAATGATAAAAACCTGATCGAAACCGAATGGGAATCCATTGATACTGAGCTAGAAGAACTCAAAGAACTTTACGCCCAAAATCTTGACAAAAACTTAAAAATATTGGGTATTGACAAGAAAGAGTTTGAAGGAAAATATAGCAACGAAAATGATGCGAATAAGCGCTACGAATACCTCAATGAACTTACCAGCCTTATCGCTGGAAGGGTAAAAACAGAGCGTGAGACCAATCCTAAGAATTGGAAAAACACCTTCTATAATGAAATGGCGGAAATTCAATCTCTTAAAATCCGCTTTGGGGGCATCACCTTCCGCATCAGTGAGAATATCAGCAAATACAATGGGCTAATCGCCAAATACAAAAATGCTAAGCATGTTGGCTTACGGATGAATGACCTTGAGAACAAGCTAAACAATCTAAAAAGTGCCTTTGATACAGCCTTCAACCCGCTGGAATATATCAATTCGGCCAACAAAATGTATAAGGTCGATTAAGCTGGCCTCAGTATAGTATGTACCATTGGTGGACTGGGAACTCCCATAATTACCACTCATAAAAAGAGCCTCGATAGATCTATCGGGGCTCTTTTTTGTTAAAGCTAATTGTATGTCAAATCAGCTATTACTTTTGCTGCTCGCAGCAAATAATAATAAATACTAAAGGCGCATGGATAATAGGCCAGGCGCAAAACAGCACCAATAGCGTTGTCCTATTCCTGATCTTCCTTCAGTCTGATTTTTAGTTGTTTTATACGCTCAACAATCGACTGGCCAGTCACGTCCACATTGACGGAAGTAGCTTTCAGAAAATCGAGGATTTCCCCTTTATGCTCACGGAGCTTGCCATCGTTTAGGCCAACATACTTCAGGGTGGTCCACATTACATTCTTGAGCTCTTCCAAAGAATCATCCAGCATATAATATTCCACCATGAGGGTATTGTCATTATACCATAATATACGGCTGCGGATACGAACCCACTCCCCAACCATGGCGGGTTTTACATAGGAGATATTATGATTATAAACTACCCAAGCGGCTTGATATTTTTTGATCATCTCAAACATCTCCACTCCATACAGCTTCGGCACCTGGTCTTCCCGGGCATTGAAATAATAGTCAAAATACTTGGCATTATTCAAATGGCGCAAGGGGTCACAATCTTGAAATCGAATCAATGACCTACTTTCAGTCTCCTTGGAATAATGTTTTTCAGGGTTATATTCAAACATGGTAAAAATATTTTTTTATATAAAACACTTCATTTAATACCGCTCTTTGAGGATCTGCATATGGTGTAAAAAGTGCCCAGGAATGATATTCATGAGTGCTCTTACACTAGTAGTATAGCCATTTGCCGAGCCCGTGTATGTCAGGGCGTCCGGGGACAGGCTTCGGAAGAAATTGCGAATTACAAATCTCGTAAGCTCAAAGTCCTCCAACAAAAGTGCCAGTGGCTGGTCATTGAAATTACCCTTTGCCACATATTCCTCCTGGTCCATACTTGGCAGGGATTGCTTCTCCCCTCTGGCGATGCACAATGCTCGGTAAAGCATGACTTTTTCGGTATCATTGATATGACCTATAAGCTCCTTTAGGCTCCATTTTCCTTCCTCATAGCTTTGAGCAGCTTGCTCCTCCTTCATTCCCTCGAAATACTGACGAAGGTCCTCCACCTGGGATAGCATAAGCGCATCCAGATCTCTCCCTCTTACTTTGCTGATATAGGTTTCGTAAAACTCCCCATATTCACCTTCGCTAGGCACTAATCGCTCATTCATATAAAAGTATTTTTCTTTCCCAATTTTGATTATAAATTTAGCCCAATCAATATCATAAAAAAGCCATAATGAAGAAAATTTTAATCACCCTCAGCCTTTTACTGGCCTTCACAGAATACAGTTCAGCCCAAATCATACATCGTAACCCGACCATTGAGAAAATGGTTCAGGAGATATCTACAGATAATTTAGAGAAGAACATTCACGGATTAGTAAGTTTTGGTACCCGCCATTCGCTCAGCGAAGACCAGGAAAGCAGAGGCATAGAAGCCGCCAGACACTATGTATTGGAGCAATTCCAGTCCTTCATCCCCGCCTCCGAAGGAAGGCTAAGCGCCAAAATCGATTACTTCACCATAGAGGCTGATGGCCGGCGTATCCCCGAAGATGTCACCATGGGAAATGTCATGGCTACGCTAAAGGGAACAGATCCAGAAGATAACCGTGTCATCATAGTCAGTGGACATCTGGACAGCAGGGTATCTGAAATAATGGATGCCGAGCAAGACGCCCCCGGCGCCAATGATGACGGCTCTGGCGTGGTAGCCTTAATAGAAATGGCACGGATCATGAGCAAAAACCCACTATCTGCCACAGTGATATTCGTTGCGGTATCCGGTGAGGAACAAGGCCTCAAAGGCGCCGCTCACCTCGCTCAAAGGGCGAAAGAAGAAAACTGGAACCTTATCGCCATGCTTAATAATGATATGATCGGAAATAGTGCCTCCAGCGGAACTCTCCTGCGCGACAATACTAGGGTACGGGTTTTCAGCGAGGGTGTTCCTCTAAATGAAACCGAGGAAATGAAAAAACTCAGGCAATATACCAATGGCGAAAATGACAGTAAATCGAGACAATTGGCTCGATATATTAAGGAAGTCGGAGAGCGGTATGTGGACCAGCTAGAAATAAAATTGATTTACAGAAACGACCGGTTCCTGCGAGGTGGAGACCATACTCCCTTTTCGAGAGAGGGATTTACCGCTATCAGGATGTGTGAATTCAATGAAAACTACCATCAGCAACATCAGGATCTCAGAACCGAAGAGGGCGTAATATATGGAGATACGCCTGAGCATATCGATTACGAATATTTAAGAAAAAACACCGCCGCCAACCTGGCTACCCTGGCCAGCCTCGCCATGTCTCCATCCGTACCACAGGAAGTGGGTATAGACGTTAGCGAGCTCAGCAACAGCAGCAAACTCCAATGGAAAGCCCCTAAAAATGGTCAGGCAAAGGGATATTATATACTGATGCGGGAAACGAGTGCGGCCATGTGGGAAAAGAAATTCTATACCACCGAGACCACGTACACGCTTCCTTATTCGAAGGACAACTACTTTTTTGCGGTGCAGGCTGTGGGAGAAGGAATGACCGAAAGCCTACCTGTCTTCCCTGCGCCAGCACGGTAAAAGACGTTGATTTTGCAGACTTGATTTAGTCATCCCATCAAAAAATATTAACTTTAGCAAACCCAGCACGTTGATACGTTATTATCTGCAAAGGGAACGAAGGTCAGAGCATCCTCTAGAGGGCGACTCTGACCTTCGGCTATTTACTACTTTATTGGGGATTGAGAAATGAATCCTCCCTTTTTGTAAGTGATTTTAGGACGACAAAATAAACCATTCGATATGAATCCATTATTGGAAGAATTTAAAACGCCATTTAATACTGCTCCATTTGACCAAATAAAAACCGAGCACTTTCTTCCGGCCATCACAGAGGCTATCGCTGAGGCAAAAAAGGAAATAGAAAGCATCAAAACCAGCCTTGAGCCTAACTTCCAATCGATAATTGTGGCGCTAGACCAAGCTGGAGAGCGATTAAACATCATTTCGGGCATATTCTTTAACCTCAATGCTGCGGAAACGAACGACGATATCCAAAAGTTGGCACGAGAAATATCGCCACTTTTGACCGCTCACTCAAACGATATACTTCTGGATACGGAGTTATATGCCAGAGTAAAAGCCATCCACGATCAGAAAGATTCCTTGCAGCTTGATGAAGAGCAGGCTACCCTTCTGGAAAAAACATATAAGTCGTTTGTTCGCAATGGAGCAAACCTTAGTGAAGAGCAGAAGATTGAGTTGCGCGAAATAGACGCTGAATTATCTCAGAAGAGCTTAGCCTTTGGAGAAAATGTACTTGCCGAAACCAATAAATACCAGCTAGTAATAGATCAAAAATCGCAGCTGGCGGGCTTACCTGATAGCATTGTGGAAGCTGCAGCCCATACAGCGGAAGAAAAAGGCTTGGAAGGAAAATGGGTCTTTACCCTGGCTTTCCCGAGTTATATTCCTTTCATGACCTATGCCGAGGATCGTGAACTTCGCAAGGAGCTATTTATGGCCTATAATACGAAGTCTTGTAAAGGAGATGAGCTGGATAATCAGGAGATTATTCGTGAAATATTACAGCTTAAAAATCGCCGTGCAAAACTATTGGGCTATTCCAGTTATGCCCATTTTGTGCTAGAGGAAAGAATGGCTCAAAACCCCGATCAGGTGGTATCTTTCCTGGAGGACTTATTAGAAAAAGCACGTCCGCGAGCAAAGGAGGAATTAGAAGAACTCACTGCTTTCTCCAAGCAAATCGGCGGTCCTGAGACCCTCCAAAAATGGGATTTTGGTTTCTATTCCGAAAAACTTAAAAAAGCTAAATTCGAGGTCGATGATGAATTGACCAAGCCTTATTTTGAATTGGAGAATACCATCACCGGAGTCTTCAAAACAGCCGAAAAACTTTATAATTTAGAGTTTGTCAAAAACCCAGAAATCCCTGTTTATCATCCGGAGGTGACCGCTTACGAGGTAAATGACAAGAATACAGGAAAGCATATTGCGGTATTCTATGCTGACTTTTTCCCGCGGGCGGGCAAGAGGAATGGAGCTTGGATGACCGTATATCAAAGCCAGTCGAATATCGATGGCCAGGAGAAACGACCACATATTTCTATCGTGTGTAACTTTACTAAGCCCACCAAGAGCAGCCCCTCCTTACTTACTTTTAATGAGGTGACGACCCTTTTCCACGAATTCGGCCATGCCTTACACGGCATGCTGGCCAATGGAACTTACAGCTCTCTTTCCGGCACCAGTGTGTATTGGGACTTTGTGGAATTGCCTTCCCAGATATTCGAAAACTGGTGTTATGAAAAAGAGTGTCTGGATTTATTTGCCAAGCACTATAAGACAGGAGAAAAAATTCCTGAAGAATTGATTGAAAAGATCAAAAAGGCGAGCAATTTCCATCAGGGCTATCAAACGATGAGGCAGGTAAGCTTTGGGCTGTTAGACATGACCTATTACTCCAGCGACCCTGCATCGATCGACACCATTCCTGCTTTTGAAAAACAAGCAATGGCCCCTACGAGCCTATTACCGGAGGTGGAAGGCACCCTGATGTCCACTTCATTTAGCCATATTTTCCAGGGAGGATATTCAGCAGGTTATTACAGCTATAAGTGGGCGGAAGTCCTTGATGCAGATGCCTTTGAATTGTTTCAGGAAAAAGGGATTTTTGACAGCCAGACTGCCGAGTCCTTCAAAAATAATATTCTGTCAGCAGGAGGTAAGGTGCACCCTTCCATTCTTTATAAAAGATTCCGTGGCAGAGAACCTAAGCCTGATGCGCTACTGAAAAGGGCGGGCTTAATAAAATAAAAGGATCTACAGTCGATGATAGTGAAGGCTCAATTTGCTATCATCGACTTAGCACCTTCATCCATTACCCAATATTCCCCCAGTCAAGTCTTAAATACCCATTGAAAATTTGGCAAGAAATCACAGTTAAACGAGGGTTTAAATTTCCGAATTCAACATAGAAAACGTATTCCAATTACCAATAATGTAATTTTTAATGTTTTTTGTTAAAATATTTTGAAAATGAACGTTCATATAGTAATTTTGAATCATCAACAAAGACAAAAGGTCTTGTTACACAATGTGAGGTGATGGAATTTTGGCAAACATGCCCTCCGGTCTCGAGGGTGGGGAGTCGTGGATAAAGCTAACATGGAGCTCGTGTTTTGCCTAACTACCCCTTGGAGGTTCGAGTCCTCCCCTTACAGCTAGGTTATTTTGGGTTTATTGTTAATTGACTAAAGCTATGAGATCTTGTTTCATAGCTTTTTTTTTGTAAAAAATTTATCGGTCCCCGCTAACTCTCCTCCATAAACCTTTGTCTGGTATTAATCCCACTTATAAAGAATCCCTCTCCTATTCCTTTCCAATCCCTCCGTAATTTTCCAAATAAAATCCCTAAATTCCACTTTCGATAGCTAATCAAACCGTACTATGAAAGAGACTAAATCAGGATTTTTGACAAAAATAAACGAGAACCCTTCACGCTTAGATTTAATGGAAAAAGGGGCCGGAAAGCGGGAAATTGAAATTGATGAGAGCAAGTTTGACCTTGACACTGCCAAGCAACTTATAGGCTTTTCGGTTCAGGTAGAAATAGAATATGACAAAGCCATAGCAATCAAAAAAGAACAATAATGCTTACGCTATCCTAGCTTGCTGAGTGATTTCCGAATAGGTATGTTCCATTCTAAAAAGAGCAGAATTAGAGAGAAAAATACTGCTTTTCTTATCTATTGAGATCCAATTTTACTAGATATTCATCACAACGCACTTCTAATAGGAAGCAAGCGCTTCTGAACCCCAAAAAACGGCCTTGTCCCCAGTTCCAGTAGCTAAAACACTCCTTTGGAAAAAGCTAAAAAATCAAATTGAGTATCTTATACCATAAAAATGAAGGAGCCCTATCCTATGGGGCTCCTTTATTGATTATACTATTCCATTATCACTCCCCCATAATTTGAGAGTACAAGGGTCATTAGTCAAAAGGCCTAGTTGGTTGGAACAACGGTCCTCTCCATTTCTGTAACCGAAAAAGCCCCGAAATATCCTAAAGCTGTATCACCGAAATTCGAAAGAGGATTAGAAGGGGCTACGCCACCTCCATCAATCACATCCACCAAGGTTCGGTAATAATCAAAGGTATCTTCATTTAGATGATGTAGCTGCAAAGAAACTACATCGCCCGGCTTCAAGGTATGAGGAAAATCATAATCCTGGGAGTTGCCATCGGTGTATTTATCATCTGCGAGCCATAAGTTATCATCTTCGATCAGGTCTCCATCAAAGTCAAAAACATACACTTCTCCATTGACTAAAACCGTGAATCGGTAATAATCACCCAATCCCTCAGGATCGGTAAAATAGGCCCTGAAATAATAGCCTTCTTTATAAAATAGCGACTCTTCCTCATATCTGAAAGAAATGCTATCAATGGGAACGGCTAGCTCTGGCATTTCACTCACAGCGGTGTAAAACGCACCATTTGCTTCGACCTCCAGACGGTAAGTACTTCCTCTTTGGCCTTGAAGGTCGCTTGTCTGATAGATTCCCGGCTCCACTTCTTCCAGCAGATTCGCATATCCATTATCATCAGAGATTCTCACCACAGCCCCTGACACTGCAGGAAACACATTATCATCATAAAAACCAACGGACTCCGATAGTTTTACGGTATAAGGCCCTGCCTGATCGGTTAATGTTCCTTCGATCACAATTTCGGGATCTGCATTATCCAAATCCAATTCGATCACTTCTTCACAAGAAAAAAGCAATAAGGCACTGACGATTGTTAATATCCAGTAGGTTCTCATGGTTATTTAAATCTAAAATTATAAGTCACAGAAGGCAAGATGCTGAATAGCGATACTTTAACCGCCTCCGTTTTGGTGGCGTCATTGGGATTCTCTCTAAAGTTTACAATGAACGCATTCTTACGTGCATAGGCATTGTACACGGAGAAGTTAAGGTCTGACTCAAACTTCGCCGTACTCCTTAGCTTGAGTGTAGCTCCCAGATCTAAGCGGTTATAGTCTGGCAGCCTATTATTATTTCGCTTTCCATACCTATTGATCACCTCATCCTCAATCTGATATTTCCCTACCGGGAAAGTAATGGCATTCCCCGTATAGTACACAAAAGACGCTGACAAGGTCCATTTAGGGTTTAATTTATATATCCCCACCACAGACAGGTCATGTGGTCGATCCCAACTTGCAGGATACACCTGGCCATAATCCACTCCGTCAAATTTACGCTCCGTCTTGGAATAGGTATAACTCACCCAGCCGGTAAGATCTCCGGTATTTTTCCGAAGGATAAATTCAGCTCCATACGACCAACCTTTGCCAAACAGCAATTGCGACTCCACGTTTTCGTTAAACACCAGTTCCGCACCTGTCCGATAATCGACCTGATTTTGCATATTCTTATAATACACCTCCACGGATCCCTCATAGGTATTGTCCTCTAGGTTCCGGAAGTAGCCCAAGGCAATTTGATCGGCTATCTGCGGCCTTACATTATTACTCGATGGAATCCACAAATCTATAGGAGTCCCCGAATTGGAATTAGACACTAAATGTAAGTACTGACGATTTCTTCCATAGGAAGCCTTCACCGAGCTTTCATCATTCATCACATAGGTCAGTCCTAGTCTAGGCTCTAGTCCACCGTAAGCCTTGACTATCTCCCCACTTTTGTAATCCTGAGTATCAATGATGTCACCATCTTCATCATAGGTAAAAACTTCCCCAGGTCCTACTTGAGCAAACCAGGAATACCTTAAACCTGCATTAAGGTTTAGTTTTGGTGAAAATTCAATATCCTCAGAAATATAGGCTGCGGTCTCCCATGCATATTTCCGTTGTAGCTTTTGCTCATTGATATAAGAGCCGTCCACGGGAATGATTTCGCCCGGAACAAAATTATGACGAATGACGCTCAGCCCAAACCTTAAGGTGTTTTGAGGATTTATATAATATTCAAAGTCCTCCTTAATGCTCCAGTCACGGATGGCAGAGGTGACCTTAAACCCATTATTTTCGGAATCATCTTCATCACCATAGATATTTACATCATAATTATAATCACTAAATACTGCAGTGGTATTCAGGAAAAGGCGGTCATTAAACAGGTGATTCCATCGGACGGTACCCGTAGCATTGCCCCAATCAAATCCAAAGACATCTGCAAATCCAAAATTATCCCTTCCAAAGTACCCGGAAACAAAAACTCTATCCTTGTCACCCAACCTATAATTTGCCTTAGCATTCAGATCATAAAAATAAAGGGTCGAACTGTTCAGATCTTTATTATTGGAAAGACCAAGGAACAAATCCACATAAGTTCGCCTTCCAGACAGCACAAAGGAACCCTTGTCCTTGACAATAGGTGCCTCGACAGTGGCCCGGCTGGAAATCAGGCCAATCCCTCCCTGGGCAGCAAACTTCTTGGTATTCCCCTCTTTCATCTTGATATCCAGGACAGAAGAGGCCCGCCCGCCATACTCAGCAGGAATATGCCCTTTATAGATCGTAAGATCCTTAATCGCATCAGAATTAAACACCGAGAAAAAGCCCAAAAGGTGGGAGGCATTATATACTGGTGCTTCATCCAGCAGAATCAGGTTTTGGTCGGCGCTTCCCCCGCGAACGAAAAATCCTCCGCCTCCTTCATCCCCTTTGATACCGGGCAATAACTGGATGGTCTTGATGATATCCTTCTCTCCAAAAACCACAGGAATAGCCTCCACCTCACGCATATCGAGTTTATTGACACTCATTTGAGTGGAACGGACGTTTTCGTCCTCAGGATCAGCACTGACGACCACCTCCTGAAGTTCGGTGGACTCTGGCACCAATTCTATATCGATAGTTCTTGCCTGATCGAGAGTGACCTTGGTGCTTTGGGATTCATATCCGACATAGCTAAAGGTCAGCATATAATCGCCAGAAGGCACGGTAAGGGAATAGAAGCCATACACATTCGTCGTGGCGCCATTGCTAAGTTCCTGAATATAGACCGTGGCCCCAATCAGGGTCTCACCGGTTCCGGCATCAGAAACGGTTCCTTTTATGGTAAATTTGCCTTGCCCAAAAGCCGATGCACTAAGGCATATACACAGAGCTATCAGCAAAATTTTAGGAATAACCCGACAGCATCGGATCATTTTAATTGTCTTTTTCATTATGGTGAATTTTCTTCAAAAATTTATAACCCATTAAATACAAAGATGTTTAAAAACTAACAGTTTGAAATTGATGCACTACCAATCACATTTTCCTTTAGGGTGAACGACCGCTCGATACCAGAAGATTCCTTGTGACTTACTTGGAACAGGTAATGGGTAAAGGAAAAACCTTTCCATAATTTCTGTTCAAAATTACAAATTCTTTTTAGTCTAAACCATGTTTCCATCCCGAATGAGTTTTATAAATAAATTCTAAGTACTGCTTTAGTGGTCGCCCAAGGCTTTTTAAGCCATTTTTACTTCCGTTCCTTATTAAGACACTTTAGTTGTCTTTATCCCTGATCATTTTATTGATTTTTAGAAAAAATAATAATTCAAGGATTGAATATGATCTGGAAAGTGGAAATCAATCACCATTAGGTAGAAGTGAATAGGCTAGAATAAATTAAGAGAAGGCTGTTAGACATAAAAAAAGGCGGAACCTGTCTCGGGTCCGCCTTTTCAAAAAACCTGCACCATCAAATAATGGACATTATTTAGAATTAAATCACAGGTGAAAAATGTTACCATTTTCAAAAATCACTAAAACTGCTGTATGGCAAACAGAACATAATATCAACCACTGGCTACATGACGATTATCATCATCACTACCGTCAGCCATGCGATTGCTGACCCGGCCAGAAACATTTTAAAATTGCTTTCGCTTTTCATTTTTAGGTTATTTTCTATTAATTTAGAAAACTTTGACCGGAAAAGCAAGAAAGAAACCATTTATAACGTACTATCCAGCAATATATTATAAGCACCACCAAGGAAACTCACTTTTATTTTAGTGGCTTTACTTTTCCCAGTTCTCCGACAATATCGTGATAGTGTTTTTGATTTTTGGACATATTCACCATATTCCATTGCACTTTTTTGGTCTTTGGGTATAGCCTTACCGGACAGTCTTTCACCTGACAGTAATGGCAACATTTCTCAGGGATACAAGGATCCGCATGGACAAAAACCTCCACATGTCCACTCATCCCCTTTTCCAAAACTTCTTCCACCACTTCTACCTCATCATGCACTTCCTTAAGGTCAAAATAATAGGGCATGGTAAGGTGTAAGTCGATATGCTTATCTGCACCATATTGCTGGATGCGCATATTATGGATATCGATCCAGTTATTCTGACGATGTCGATTCAGTATTTTGACCACAGTGGTGACCGAAGCGGGGTGCCTCTCATCCATCAATCCGCCCACAGAGCGCCGCACGAGGCGGTAACCATTATAGATTATATAAACCGCAAACACTAATGAAAAGCCACCATCCAGCCATACCCAATCGGTCAGGTAAATAATACCCACCCCAATAATCAGCACAAAACTGCTTACAGCATCAGTACTAATATGCCTACCATCAGCCTCCAGCGTCAAGCTTTCATATTGCTTTCCTTTCCGAATAAGCATATACCCCAAGGCGCCATTGGCTAGGGCAGAGAGGATAATAAGTGCCATCCCTAATGGCAACTCACCCAGCGGCTCGGGAAATATAAAGCTGACAATCGCTCTATAAATAATAAATAAACCGGCAAGCATAATCAGAACCCCTTCTATCCCCGCACTAAAAAACTCTACCTTCCCATGCCCATAGGGATGATTTTGGTCCCGAGGGAGGCTACTAAGGTAAATGCTATAAAAGGCAAAGCCAGAAGCGACCACATTCACAATACTCTCCAAGGCGTCTGTGAGTACGGCGGTGGACTGAGTAAGGTAATAGGCATAAAACTTCATCACCAGCAAGACCAAACTGAGTAGGAATGAAGCAAGGATCCAGTGCTTTCTTGGGTTTTTCAATTGGTTATTTTTTCTGGCTATTGTATAATTATAATATCAACATGACATTCTCGGGTGGTCTTCCCAATACCGCTTTCCCATCTTTCACCACCACTGGTCGCTCTATCAATTTAGGGTTTTCTACCATAATTTTTATCAATTCATCCTCTGAAAGTGAGCGATCGCGAAAATCATCTTTCCACACTTGCTCTCCTTTCCTAACCAACTCCGCCGCAGTCAGGCCCAATTTATCCAAAATATCCCTTAACTCATCCTCTGATGGTGGAGTCTCCAGGTACTTAATTACCTCAATATTGCTTTGATCTTCATTTTCTTCCAAGAGCTTAAGGGTTTGTCTGCTTTTGGTACATCGTGGATTGTGATAAATCTTTACCTTTCCCATAGTTAAAATGTAGTTTGAACTTTAAAAATAAAATCAATAATCAGTCTGGGTATTCTAGGTTATGGGTTTATCAGAGGTGAAAAACACCTTTTACAATTCAAAACTAGCCAATATCACTTGTATTTTAAAATCTTAAATTCGTACTCAAAGCTTAAATATCAAGAGTAAAACAAATAATAATCTGCCAATAGCAATATATCCTTGGCTAAGCCCTATCTAACCCCTAAAACACTGGTATTTTATAGGAGTCCAAGTACTTATTACAAAGAATCGATTTACGAATTATTTTTAAAATCACTCTATCTTTAGCAAATAGACTATACTTTAATAGATAATTGGTAAATCTACTTCACAAACCTATTGTGAGGCCTGATAGTCTCGCTAGGGACAATCTTGCTCCTTTAGAATTGTCCACATTGCCGCCAGGCCTACCAATAAATAATAGCCGATAAGAGGGAATATAATTGGCTATAGAACATTTCCAATTTACCTTTGCAGGAACAAAGACAGGAAGCAACGAAAGGATCATTTCCCAGGCTAGGAAAATGATCCCCGTACCAATAAACGGACCGCGACCTGAGCCAGGTACATCGCTTTTAATACACTTCTAATGAAACTCCTAAAACCTACCTCCATTTATCTATTTGCCACCTTACTTCTATTCGCAAGCCTAGTCGCATGTGATTCTACGGAGGATAAGAAGGGTCGATTTCTGCTAAAGGGCAACCAAAAAATGAAGGAGAACGATTTTAAGGGTGCTATTGATTATTACGAAGAGGCTATTTCTATCGACCCTGAATTTTCAGATGCTTATTTCAATAGAGGCTTGGCCTATGCGAAGCTCAGCGAATATCCTAAGGCCATCGCCGATTATAATAGCACCTTACAGCACAATCCTGATTTCAGTGAGGCATATTACCACAGGGCCTTAGCGCAATTTGATTTTGGGGCAAACTATAAGGCACAGGAAGATGCAATGACCCTTCAGAAGGTACAGCCCAGTGATTATCGCGGGTATTTTGTGATGGGAATAGTCCATGAAGCTATGGGCAAATATGATATGGCCCTGGAATCATTTACCACAGCCCTGGAGCTGACTCCAGAAATAGCTGACCTCTATGTAAATAGGGCCTCGATTTATTATTATCTGCTAGACTATAATAAGGCCGAAGAAGACCTAAACAAGGCGCTTACGATCAACCCTAAGGAAGCTCATATTTATAATTTACAATCACTGATTGCTTTCGAAAATCAGGACTACACCCTTGCCTACGACTTGGTAAACAAGGCCCTTGAGCTCAATAGTACCCAAGCTTATTTCTACAATAACCGAGGCTTATACTCTTTATATATGGGCAATTACGATCAGGGTTTGGAGGATATCAATCTTAGCCTAAAGCAGGATGGTAAAAATATATATGCATTACGGAATAAGGGGATTTACTATTTCTTGACAGGAAAATATCCGCAAGCAAAAAAGTACCTGGAAGAGGTATATGCCAAAAACAGCAGCTTACGTTTAACTGAGAAATACCTGGAAGAGCTAAAAGGAATGGAATAAACTAACCAATCAATTCCAGCATATTATTTTTGAGTTCTTTTGCATTGATTGGCTTATGTACAAAACGGTCAATTCCCCCAATGTCATTAGAGAGATAGCACTCATTTTGGGAGGAAGCAGTCAGCGCAATAATAGGCACAGCACTGCTGGATTTGATCATACGAGCAGCCTGGCAGCCATTCAATTTGGGCATCTGAATGTCCATCAGCACGATGTCATAATGCTTACGAGCGAAGGCTTCTACGGCCTCCAAGCCATTAGTCACACGGTCACATTGTAATCCCCAACGTCTGAGCATTTTCAGGATCACCATTGCATTGACATCATTATCCTCAGCAAGCAATATCTTGGTGGATGGAGAAATCTCTCTAGTGCTGGTATCATTCCCAGCATCCAAAGATTGGCGCTCTGCAACTTTAGGGAATATTAGCTCAAAATGAAAACTTGAGCCTACTCCTAATTCTGAATCCACCTTAATATCACTTCCCATTAGTTCAAGAAGTTTCTTGGTGATGGGCATTCCTAGTCCGGTGCCTCCATATTTGGCGTCAAAACTATAGCCTACCTGATCAAATTCAGAAAACACCCTCGAAATATCCTCTGGAGAAATCCCTTTACCCGTATCCTTTACCTCAAAATAAACCTTCAAATCATGAGCAGATTCATGCGAGACCGTTGCGGTCACATCAACCCTGCCAGCGGAGGTGAATTTTAGGGCGTTTGATATCAGGTTATTTAGCGCCTGCGCCAGTCTCACTTTATCCCCTAAGACTTCCACATCCAGCCTCTCTGAAACCACTAAGTTCAGCGTATTCTTACTTTCATGAGCCTGATAGGCAAAGCCATCCACGACCTGTGCCAGGAGACTTCTCAGGCCGAAAGGTTTTGACTCAATAAATACCTTCCCAGCCTGGGCTTTTTGAAATTCCAGAAGGTCATTTACCATGACAATAAGATTATCTACCGCAAAGTTTATGGTATTAAATAGGGGCTTTTGGCTATCTATATGCGTTTCCTCAAATAAGGAATAGACGGACCCAGAAATGGCATTCAGAGGGGTCCTAACTTCATGAATTAGGGTGGATATAAAATCTGATTTTGCATTGCTGGAAATTTCAGCATGCTCCTTGTCTTTCAAGAGTTCTTGTTCCCGGTTTTTAATTGCAGTTATTTCTAAAACAGAACCATACCACTTCACCCCTGTTTCAGTATCATCCAAATAGGCCATTCCAAGAACCCATACAGGGTCCATATCCTCATCTGAAGGCATAATCCGAAATTCACATTCCCAATTCTCCCTCACTCGCGTGCTATGAACGATAGATTTCAATACCCTTCCGACATCCATTGGGTGGACCTTGCTCAGCAGGTACTCTATCCCAGCATCGCCGGACTCCACAAAATCTAGGTTGAATAAATCCCTTATCTTCTTACTTAAATATTCAAACCTCAACTTACCCGTAGAATCCATAGACAATTGAAATGCAGCCGCCGGTAAGCGATCCAGCAATTGCTCAAAGTATAATTCAGGACTGGCAGCAGAGGTTCTTTGAATCTCCAAATATTGTGGATTGGTTGTGGAGATTTTCCTCCCCTTGTGGAATAGGTACGCAGATTCGCCCTTAGATTCCTCCATTAAAAAAGTATAATAATGATTGTTCCAACGAATTATAAACTCTTCTCTAGCATCTAAATTCTCACCCTTTACCCCTAAATCTTTGAGTTCCTTTGGCTCATCGTCATCAGTGAGAACCTTCTTAAACTCCCTGTTGGCGTATACCAGCTTATAAGGCGGATGGTTTTCCACTGCAAAAATCAAGTCAGAGGAATGGTCTAGGATAGATTGCAAGCCACTGCTAAAAGTCAACACCATATTATTACAGAAGGATAAATTAAAAACTAATACAATTTGCAGTAAAATAGATACACAAAACGTGCCTAAAGCATATTATAGTACAAAATACATAATTAATTTAAGAATATCCCTAATCTAACCAACCAAAACTCCTGTTTATCACCGGCTTTGCTTACCGTGGACAGGTAATAGCCTACGCCGTACTCTATCTTCTTTTGTTTCAAAGTATATTTCCCCAGGTTAATTTGGAATCTATGCTCGTATAAGAGCGCGTTTCGTTCCTCTTCAGGCCTCAGATCAAAGAGAGGCTCATATACTCCCAAAAGATACCATTCGCCTAGATCTACATTTTTTCCCTGAAGGGGCATTTCATAGGCAAATTTTCCCCTCAAGCGCATTCTATTTCCGGATTCAAAAAATCGCTCTTCCAACTTAATCTGCTCCGATAGTCGTGCTTTTCCTCTCACCAACTGCGAGAAGGTTACTTGCTGAAAAAGTCTATTTTCTGGTGTAAAATCACCTGTAAAGGCTTGCTGACCGCCATAAAGGTAGCCAAAACCATATGAAAAAAACGGGGAATGCTGCCTTGCCACGGTAAATGAAAGTCTGAGATTATTCAGATCAGCTACTTCATCACTCTCTTCACTGACTTCATTTTCATCCTTAAACCAAAACATCTTAAGGTACAACTTCCCATTTAACATCCAACCCTTTTTTAGTTCCTGGGTATAGGCTGTTTCAAGCTCTCCACCAAGGTATTTTCCTCCCTGGCCATAGCCATTATGGATTATTTGAAAACAGATATAAACTAATAGAAACCATCTTTTCATTACTAAAAAATAATATTTTCCATATTATGAAGCTCCACTTGCTGCATTTTTTCAAAAACTCCCAAATGATCGAAAGTCACATCATATATGGTGGCAGGAGCAGATTTCCTCTGACCAGACACCTGAACCTGGTATTTTACGATAAGAAAAGTATTCACCTCTCCTTTCTGAATCGACTCAATAACAGTGTCAATCTCTAGTCCTGGTCCCGCGGGAAAGAACTTTTTGGTGGTACTCAGCACCCTCATTTTTTGAAAATCATCCTCAAAATATTGTTTTACGGCAGCAGCGGTACTATCAGGAGAAATCTCCTTATAATCTATCTGTACTTCCACGGTCCGCAGCGTCCCCACCGAATCAAAAGACGCATTGTATTCATGACCTTTGAGTTTCAATTTGGCTTCATATATCTCCTCCCCATCCGAAGGTTGCCTTTGGAAAAACTTAATCTTATCAACCTCAGAGACATGCTGAAGCAAGGTTATGGCATTTTGGGGAAAGTCATCCTGAGATATACTAATCTCTGATTCCTGCTTCTGAGGAATCGTATCCTGAGCCTGCACAGACAGTGTATAAATCATTAGGCCTATCAAGACCAGTAGTTTACTTTTCATATAAATCAATTCCTCAACAGGTACAACCTTCTTTTTAGCTCTATGAATATATACTATTTTTCAGTAAGATTCACCAATAAACACAGCTATTCTCAATTAGACAGCGATTTTATCATCAAATAATACAACGAAATAGAGGAAAGCAGGAGAATGTCTAATCACATCTTTAAGCCTACTATTATTCAGAAACGCTTAATTAACAATAGTCTACGATAAAAACAAAAAAGCCTGAAGAATACCTTCAGGCTTTAAAATAAGTAAACTATGCTTTAATTAAGCATTTTTCTTCTGTTCTGTCTTGATCAGGTTCAATGCAGATCCTGCTTTGAACCAACCAATCTGAGCATCATTATAGCTATGATTAGCCAGGATTACATCCTTAGAGCCATCGCTATGAACGAATTCGATAGCGAGTGGTTTTTCAGGAGCGAACTGATCTAAATCCAGGAAGTTGATGGTATCATCTTCCTTAACTTTATCATAGTCAGCCTCATTGGCGAAGGTAAGACCAAGCATACCTTGCTTCTTAAGGTTAGTTTCATGAATTCGTGCAAAAGACTTCACCAAAACCGCTTTGACACCTAGGTGTCTAGGCTCCATGGCAGCATGCTCACGAGAAGAACCCTCTCCGTAATTATGATCACCAACGACGATCGTAGGAACGCCCGCAGCCTTATACCCTCTGGCGGTGGCTGGCACAGGACCATACTCACCAGTTAGCTGGCTTTTTACAGAATTGGTTTGCTCATTGAAGGCATTCACAGCGCCGATTAGGCAGTTGTCAGAGATATTATCAAGGTGACCACGGAACCTCAACCAAGGGCCAGCCATGGAGATGTGATCGGTGGTACACTTGCCAAAAGCTTTGATCAGCAATTTGGCTCCTGTAATATTATGACCATTCCAAGGCTCAAATGGCTCCAATAATTGAAGACGCTTAGAATCCACGTTTACGATAACTTCTACTCCGGAACCATCCAATGCTGGCTCTTGGTAACCATTATCTTCTACGGCAAATCCTTTTTCCGGAAGCTCATCACCTACTGGCGGGTCAAGCTTCACCTCTACACCATCTTCATTTAATAAGGTATCCGTAAGTGGATTAAAGCCTAGATCACCTGAAATCGCGATGGCGGCTACCATTTCTGGAGAGGTCACAAATGCGTGAGTATTTGGATTACCATCGGCTCTTTTAGAGAAGTTTCTATTGAAAGAGTGAACGATGGTATTTTTCTCCTGCTTATCAGCACCAGTTCTAGCCCACTGACCGATACATGGTCCACAGGCATTGGTAAAGATGGTGGCGTCAAGATTTTCAAAAATCCTCAAGAGACCATCTCTATCTGCTGTAAATCTCACCTGCTCAGACCCTGGGTTGATCCCGAAATCTGCTTTGGTTTTTAATTTTTTATCAATTGCCTGCTGCGCGATGGAGCTTGCTCTTGCCAAATCTTCATAAGAAGAGTTGGTACAAGAACCGATCAGTCCCCATTCTACTTTGGTAGGCCAGTCATTTTTCTCTGCTTCAGCTCTGATTTGCGACACTGGTGTAGCTCTATCTGGCGTAAATGGACCATTGATATGAGGCTCTAAAGTGCTCAAGTCGATTTCGATCACTTGATCAAAATAGCTTTCAGGATTGCTATATACTTCATCATCACCTGTCAGGTGCTCCTTGATGCCATCAGCTAGCAAGGCTACATCCTCTCTACCGGTGGACTTCAAGTACCTGGCCATGGAGTCATCATAACCAAAAGTAGAAGTGGTTGCGCCGATCTCTGCGCCCATATTACAGATGGTTCCTTTACCAGTAGCAGAAAGAGACTTAGCACCTTCGCCAAAATATTCAACGATACATCCTGTACCACCTTTTACGGTAAGAATACCTGCCACCTTAAGGATGACATCCTTAGCAGAAGTCCAGCCGTTCATTTTACCAGTAAGCTTCACACCGATCAACTTAGGGAATTTCAATTCCCAAGCCATACCGGCCATTACATCCACTGCATCTGCACCACCTACACCGATGGCGACCATTCCTAGTCCACCTGCATTCACGGTGTGAGAATCGGTACCGATCATCATTCCACCTGGAAAGGCATAATTTTCAATTACTACTTGGTGAATAATTCCAGCTCCTGGCTTCCAAAAACCTATTCCGTATTTGTTAGAAACAGATTCTAAAAAGTTAAATACCTCACCACTGGCAGTAAGTGAATCTCTCAAATCTTGTTTTGCGCCTTTCTGCGCTAAGATCAGGTGATCACAATGCACCGTGGAGGGAACAGCTACTTTCTTCTTACCTGCCTGCATAAATTGCAATAGCGCCATTTGCGCGGTTGCATCCTGCATCGCAACTCTATCAGGAGCAAAATCCACATAGGACTTCCCTCTTGCGTAGGTTTCAGTAGCATTACCTTCCCATAAATGAGCGTAAAGTATTTTTTCTGCTAAAGTCAATGGTTTACCCACTGTCTTACGGGCAGCAGCTATACGCTCAGGGTACTTTGCATACACTGCCTTGATCATTTCTATATCAAATGCCATTTGAAATGAATTATTTTTAGTGATAACTTGATTTCTGTTAAATCGTTGGCAAAGATACATTTTTAGGCGAAAAATGGAAGCAATACCTAAGTAATGTTACTTATTTATACGGGTTTAAAATAACCCCCTTACTCGGGCTTTATTTTAGTCAATGTAGAAAGCATGAATGTGTGAGCTTCATGCTTCCAAAAGTTAGGCTTCTAAGAAATTTTCACTCAAAACCCTCAGGCTTAAAGTACTGAAAAACAAAAGAATAAGCAAGGCTTTATTTCAAACCCAGCAAAAAGGCCATCGTATCTACATGATCAGCATAGTCCTCCACCCCAGGACATTGGGCTTCTCCAAAGGCTAAACTCCCCTCAAACCAAGCGTCTTTGCTCACCACACACTGGATTTTTGATTCCTGCTCCGATAGTAAGGCCTTTAGCTGCTCTGCCTCCTCATATATTTCATAATATAGCACCGCCACTGGCGATACCAGATCGCTGCTATTTTTGGTCAATAGGAAGCCATTATCCAGATGAGGCTCACCATTTACCAAATAGATTGATTTATTATAATCGTAATTATTTAGGTATTTATGCTGACTAGTGATGAGTTGGTACGCTTCGATAGCATCATAAAAGTCCTTGATCTGCTGCTCCGATTTCAGGTAAACCTTGGAGACATTCCGGCAGCCCAGCCCAAAATACTGGAATACGTCTCCAGCCAGCGCCAAATAATCCTCACTGGTTTCCTGACCATTAAGCACGGCCACCGATGTTCGGTTTTTACGAATGATGCTGGGGTATTTCCCAAAATAATATTCAAAATAACGCGCAGAATTATCACTTCCAGTGGCGATATAGGCATCTTTTGCTTTCAGCATTTCCTCAAAAAACACCCGGTCCGCTAATTCTGGAGCGAGCTCTCGCAGCTGCGCTACCAGCCATTTGATCACCACCTGGTCATTGGAGCTCAGCTTCACATGCGCTTGGTATCCCGCAAGGAGCACCATCATCAGGTCATGGAAACCTACCCCTGGTATATTTCCCGCCATCAATACGCCGATTTTGAGACCTCGAAAGCCATCAGGTAAAGAATACCTATTAGCCCATTGCAAAAGTGGTTTTTCCAATAGTAATTCCCGAATTCCCTTGATCGCCATATTTACCTGCTCGGGGGTAAACCAGCTATTATTATTTTCAGCCCGTCTAAAAAGGTCATCAAGCTCCTGGTCAGAACATGCCTCGATCTTATTCCCTAAAGCGATAAATGCCTCTATTCGCTGTTTTGCCGTCATTTATAATGTCCCATTTTGTGAAGACACAAAGATATTTATTTTAGTTAGAAAAAGTGAATTTGAAAATCATAAGCCTTATTATCCTGATACAAATGAATACAACAACTACCGCCATAAGGCCGTACTGTATTTTAGTATGACAGGTATTTCATTCATTCTAACTGGTAATTACTGGCCTGAATTGAATTATTGAAACAACCACCATTAGCAATGACAATATAGGCGTACTAAGGGCTTAATACTGGTGTTTTGTAAGTAAGTGCTCTTATGTATATTTCGCGATCAGCATAGATTCATTATAAATTATTCAGTGGATCAACATTTATATTGGTATATTGTTATATGCTTCTTAATTTTGGAGTGGAAATAATAAAAGGAGATTGTAATGGCAATAATGATAACTGACGAATGCATCAACTGTGGTGCATGCGAGCCTGAATGTCCAAACACTGCGATCTACGAAGGTGGCATCGAGTGGACTTGGGGCGGAGGCACAGAACTTAAAGAAGTTAAGCTTGAAGACGGCACCGTAGTTGACGCTGAGGAGCCTCAAGAGGCTGTTTCTGATGAGTTTTATTATATAGTTACTGGAAAATGTACCGAATGTACCGGTTTTCACGAGGAACCGCAGTGTGCGGCTGTTTGTCCGGTCGATTGTTGTGTGGATGATCCTGACCATCCAGAATCAGAAGAGGAACTACTCTTGAAAAAGCAGTTCTTACATGCAGAATAACATTGAAAGAGTGGCCAAGCCACTCTTTTTTTTTAGCCTATTTTTTAGAGATTTATATTGATTTTTGCGCGGCAGACCAAAAAAATCACCTGTATAGTAAAAAAAACCTGTCAAGACCTTGAATTTAAATTATGAATTGGTTTAACTTGTCACTCGTATAAAAAATCCTTGAAACAAGTAATTTAAAATTTTGGAAAGTGGAAGAGCATAAAGGAAACGACAGAGAGGAAATTTTCTCTAAAAAAGTGAAAGCTGGAAAAAGGACTTACTTTTTTGACGTAAAAGCTACACGGTCTAACGACTATTACCTGACCATCACTGAGAGTAAACGTAAAATTCGCGATGATAACTTCGTTTATGAAAAGCATAAGATTTTCTTGTATAAGGAAGATTTTGCTAAATTCGTAGATGCCCTTCAGGACACCGTTGACCATGTGAAAAATGAATTAATGGCTGATTTTGACTTTTCTCAATACGAAGCAGAAGCAGAAACAGAAACCAGCTCTGAGAACAATTTCGGAGACGACCTGAAGTGGGATTAAGTCCTGCTTTATCTTAAAAAATTACTGAGATTGAACCTATTTTCAGGTATTTTATAATACCTGCCTATCTGAACACAAAAATACTTTGGTCAGTAGTGGGATGGGTTCAATCTTTTTTTATTTTTACACCATGCAGAAACTTATCATTTCGGTATTGGTATTTCTAGTCGTACTATTATTGGTGGGCTGGTATTTTTCTAATATTGCTTTTTATCTGATTATCTCTTTAGTCATTGCTGCGGCCTTACGCCCTATGACCAACCGCATCAGCAGCGTCCATATTTTTGGTCACAATATCCCACGTTGGTTTGCCATTATGTTTTCCTTCGCCACGATCAGCTTAGTGCTCTTCGCCATTACACTACTTTTCATCCCTCTGATCATCGCACAGGTGGAAGTCATTCAAAATGTGGATATAGAATTTATATACGAACAAATAAAAAGGCCAGTAGATCATTTTGAAGCATTCCTTATCCGGTTAAATCTTACCAGCAATTCCCCAGGCCATTTATTTGGGCAGGTAAAAAGTACTATTTTGGCCAGTATTAGCGAGATCAACTTCCAAGGATTCATCAATGGCCTGATCAATGCGACCAGTACAGTACTTATATCTGTATTGGCGGTGGTATTTATTTCGTTTTTTCTTTTGCTGGAGAATGGTTTATTACGAAGAAACATTATTAACTTAGTACCCAATGAATATTTTGAGTTGTCGGTAGCCACTTTTCATAAGGTGGAACGCCTACTTTCCAATTATTTGGTAGGTTTACTGATACAGATGATAGCTATTTTCACGATTGCCTCTACTGGCTTGGCGATAGTGGGAGTGGATTATGCACTCACTATCGGGGTTTTTGCGGCAGTGGCCAATCTTATCCCTTACGCTGGGCCCATATTGGGTGCTACTTTTGGAGTAATGGTAGGCTTGATTACTGGTGATTATATGGATGCGCAGGAAATGCCCCTATTTGTTTTAAAGATATTGTCGGTATTCTCTGTGGTACAGCTTGCTGATAATATATTTTTACAACCATTAATTTTCTCGAAATCAGTAAAAGCCCATCCACTTGAAATATTTGTTATTATCTTTGCAGGTGCCAAAGTCGGCGGGGTACTCGGAATGATATTTGCCATTCCAGTTTATACGATTTTCAGAGTTTCTATTCAGGAATTTTATAAAGGATATAAAGAGTACCGCATCTTTAAAATAAAATAAGCAGTAAAATAAATGGCTTTACAGTGTGGTATAGTTGGGCTTCCCAACGTCGGTAAATCAACCTTATTCAATGCACTTAGTAGTGCAAAAGCTGAAGCAGCTAACTTCCCATTTTGTACCATCGAACCGAATGTGGGAGTGGTGACTGTTCCTGACAGCAGACTTCAGATTTTGGAAAAACTAGTAGTTCCAGAGCGTGTAATGCCTACAGTAATTGAATTTGTAGATATTGCAGGACTGGTAAAAGGTGCCAGCAAAGGGGAAGGTTTAGGTAATAAATTCCTAGCTAATATCCGTGAGGTGGATGCAATTGTACACGTTATCAGATGTTTTGAAGATGATAATGTGGTCCATGTTGCTGGCTCAGTGGATCCACTTTTCGATAAGGAAGTTATTGACACCGAGCTTCAGCTGAAAGACCTGGAGTCGGTAGAAAAGAAAATCAGCCGCCTGCTTAAAGTAGCCAAGTCTGGCGATGCCAAGGCAAGGAAAGAGCTTGAAATCCTAGAAAGATTCAAAGCGGGCTTAGAAGCAGGCAAAAATGCCCGTGCGGTAGAAGTGGAAGAAGAGGAATTGGAGGCCGTGCGCGACATCCATTTGCTTACCATCAAGCCGGTGCTTTATGTGGCCAATGTCGATGAGGGGAGCATCCTTACCGGTAATGATCTTGTAGAGAAATTAAGGGAAAATGTGAAAGATGAGCACGCGGAAGTCATTGTCCTGTGCGCAGCTATCGAATCACAAATTGCAGAATTTGATGATCCTGAGGAAAAAGAAATGTTTTTGGGCGAGTACGGTTTGGAGGAAAGTGGCCTCTATAAACTGATTCGCGGTGCTTATTCCTTATTAGATCTTATTACTTATTTTACAGCCGGCAAGCAGGAAGTGCGAGCATGGACCATCCGCAAAGGTTGGAAAGCTCCAGCAGCAGCAGGAGTTATCCACACTGATTTTGAGCGGGGATTCATCAAAGCTGAAGTGATCAAATTACCCGATTATGAAGCTTTTAAAACTGAAGGTGCATGCCGTGAAAACGGTAAAATCGCCATCGAAGGCAAGGAATATGTCGTGAAAGATGGCGACATCATGCATTTTAGGTTTAACGTATAATAAAATATTCGAAATTTCTTGTAATTTTGCGAATGATTTAATTATTATAACGTTATACCTATTAACAGAGAATAATAAAATTTAATCATTGTTTAACATTTTATTTTTAATGCCGTGAGAATTAGATTGATATTTTCGTTAAAGAACAAAGGCGCTTATTTACCCTTTCACCACCAGTACATCTTGGCCCAATTCCTTAAAGGTCTGATCGTTAAAGGTGGACGTGAAGAGTTTTTCAACTACAATTACTTCAACTTCTCTGGCCTTAAAGGTCAGACCAAAGTAAGTCGAAGTGGCCTTCATTATTACTCCAGCTTGGTTACCCTAGTGCTTTCATCACCCAATGAAGACTTTATTGACTATTTGCTAGAGCAAGTATTTAAAACGCCAAAAATTGAGTTAGGAAACCTCATCATCTCCCCTGAGTACACCGAAAAAGAATCCGAACCGGAATTAGAACCTTCAAACAAGTTCGTTTGTATCTCTCCGCTCGTATTGCTTTCTCCTACATTCGATGACGACTCTGGAAAACGATTCATTAACCCAGATACAGACGAATTCTCTGATCTGCTCTATGAATCTACCCTTACCAGAATGGAACGCTCCGGATGGTACACTCAGGAGCAAATGGAATCGTTCTTCAAATTCCAGGTGGTACCTGATATGAATTACGTAAATAAGCTCAAAGAGCAACAGAAAAAATTTGCTAGAATCTACTCCGTATATGATATGGATGTCAAGTATGAAGTAAGAGGCTACACCCTGCCATTTACCTTATATGCAGCCCATGAAGTGCAAGACTTCGTCTTCAAATGCGGTTTAGGCGCCTTTACTCATAAAGGTTTTGGTATGCTCGACCTGGCCAATAACTCCCCAAGTCAACGTACCGAACCTTATAAGTTTAAGCGCGAAGGTTTCGTCCCTTACAGATCCAGACAACAGCAATCTAATTCGTCTGAATCTTCAAAAGATGAAAGCGAAGATTAAAAAAAAAGCCCGGAAATTAATTCCGGGCTTTTTTTATGACCTAAAACCGCCTATTATTTGCGTTTACACGACTATATCCTATCAATTCGTCATAGCGCGAACCAAACTCCCGATAGTAAACCAAAATATCATATTCATTTTCGGTCTGAAAATGACTCCCCTCAAAACTCATCGTGTCCCAGCCTTGCTCCGTCTGGAAAGCCACTTGATAATCGTACCAGCCCTGCTTTAGTAAAAGCGTGGATTGGTACAAACCAAGTCCCTCGGACCATTCCATCTTCGCCATCGGACTTCTCCCCCAATTCGTCATCTTCCCAAAAAGGTAAGGCTTTAGCGCCGCTTCTTTGGGCCATTTGGTATTAAAAGTCACCAAAACATACTCGCTTTCCAAATGAGGATTGCCACGCTCCTGATTCTGCACAATATACTGGCCATTTAGGTCCAAATATTCTAAATAAGTCTCCTCCGCTCTTATCTCATTGATCGCTGCGGTGGCATATACCACATCTTCTTCCATCCTGATCTCAGCGATATTTCGCCCGGTGGTCCGCACATACCTTAAGTCCACAAACCTGAACTCATTCCCAGCATCAAAGATATTGGAACCATCAAAAAATTGATATTCCAATTGCCCTTGCCCTTCTCTGATAAATGAGGGCTTAGTGCTCACCTTAGCATTATCCCAGCGTTGGTTTTGCCTCACGACTAAAGTGACGGTCTCCAAAGGATTCTTCAATTCACGGCCACCATAATTTACCATAACATCGATCTGCTGACCAGATCTCCTACTTTGGCTTTGATTAGGTGGCAATAAATCCACTGCTACCCCTAGTTGCTCTTCATATACCATAAACCGCCTCGTCAGGATTACTTCATCCTTGGCCCCTTCCCGATATACCTTGATAATATAGTTGCCGGACTTGGCCACTGGCGGAATATCAAAGCTATAATGAACATAAGGAATACGGGTATTGATGCTGTAATCGTAATTTATGATATTGAACTCATTAAATTGCCGCAGGTAATCTGCAGACTTCAAGGAAGAGCTGGTCCAGTCTGCATTGCAATGAATCAAGGTACAGCGGTATCGATCCGGCTCAAAAGCCAAATCATCAAATTCCAACACCAATCCAGCACTGCCAAGTGGCGCAATGGGCGCATTCATCTGAGCACTTATAGTCGCTCCCTGCCAATAAATCTGGACAGATTGGATATTTTCCTCCATCACCTCATCCTCCAAAACCGCCTGAGCCCGAAGAGCCAGAGGCATAATCATCATAATCAAAAATAGTACTTGCTTCATCAAATCGTGTATTTGTAACAAGATAATAATAAACTGACTACCAATAAAAATGCCAGGACGTAAACCTTACATCCTGGCATTTTAAATCGGCTTTAAATAGAAGTTTATTCTGAAAGCTCCATCTCTAGCTCTTCCACTTCCTCTAAGAGCTTCTCCCAATCAGCCGTGAATTTCTTTTCTTTGGTGATCAGCTTTTGATAATTATCATTCAAGGAAGCCAATTTATCCTGATCTTCGAACACTTTAGGATCTGCCAGTTGAGATTCAATTTTTCCTTTTTGCTCCTCTAGCTCCATGATGATCAGCTCCATATCGGATACTTCCTTTTTCTTACCCTTTAGGGCTTTGGAAAGCTGGCTGAATTCCGTATCGGTTTTCGGCACTTTAGGCTTAGCCACTTTTTCCTTTTTGGCACTTACGGCAGCCTGAGGAGTTTGCTTCGCACTCCAAGCTTCATACTCCTCATAGGTACCTAGGTATTCCTTGATCTCATGGTTTTCGATATACCATATTTTATTCGCCACACCTTTGATGAAATGCCTATCGTGGGATACGGTCAGGAAGGTACCCTCATACTGCTGCAAAGCCTGAATAAGAATATTCACCGACTGCATATCCAGGTGATTGGTAGGTTCATCCAATAATAGGAAGTTGGCCTCAGAGATCAGGGTTTTAGCCAAAGCCACCCTAGATTTTTCCCCTCCGGACAAGACCTTAATTTTCTTAAAGGCATCATCATTGGTAAATAAGAAGCAGCCAAGAACATTTCTCAACTCCGTCTCAGTCTTATCACTGCCTGCCTGGACCATTTCCTGAAGGATCTCATTATTCACATTCAAAGCTTCTAACTGATGCTGCGCAAAAAACGACTTGATCACGTTATAGCCTTCTTTGCGTTCTCCTTTAATCGGCTCAGTGCCATCTATAATCCGAAGAACCGTTGACTTACCTTTACCATTGGCTCCAATAAGGGCGATCTTGTCTCCTCTCTCTATTCTGGCGGTGGTATTCTTCAGGATAGTAAGGTCTCCATAGGCTTTGGAGACGTCCTCTAGCGTGATGACATCTCTGCCAGATTGCTTGGAGAACTTGAATTTGAAGTTTACAGAGATATTATCGTTGATAACTTCATCCACCCGATCCATGCGGCCGAGAGCTTTCACTCGTGACTGCACCTGATTAGACTTTGAGGCCTTAGCTCGGAAACGCTCAATAAAACGCTCCGTATCTTTGATCATCTTCTGCTGATTCTCAAAGGCATTCTGCTGAATCTCCTCTCTTTCGGCCTTCTCAGACTTATAGAAAGAATAATTACCAGCATAGGTAGTCAGAGATTGCCTGCTTACCTCCACAGTGGTATCTATACAGTTGTTCAGGAAGGTCTGATCGTGGGACACCACGACCACAGCTCCTTCATAGGTCTTGAGGTAATTTTCCACCCATTGGATGGAAGGAAGGTCAAGGTGGTTGGTAGGTTCATCGAGCATCAGCAAGGAAGGCTTTTCCAAAAGCAGCTTGGCTAACATCACCCGCATTCTCCATCCTCCCGAAAAAGTCTTCAAGGGACGCTTAAGATCAGGCGTAGAAAAACCAATTCCCTCCAACACTTCCTCGGCTTTGGCCTTAATGGTATATCCTTCGTTGGCCTCAAACCTATCTTGAAGTTGGGCCAATCGGTTTATGATTTCATCTGAATAATCAGTCTCCATCTGCTTCAATACGGCCTCTATCTCCTCCTGCAAATTGAGTGTTTCCTTAAATGCTTCCAATGCCACATCCAAAATACTGTCCTCAGACTGATAAGACAGTAAATCTTGGTTCAAAAAGCCAATAGTACAATCCTTGGCCTTTTGGATCTCTCCATTGGAAGGCTGGTAATCGCCATTGATGATTTTTAGCAAGGTGGACTTTCCTGTTCCATTCAGCCCCACCAAACCTATCTTATCTTTTGGCTTGATATGTAGGGATGCATTTTCGTACAAAGCACGCCCCCCTATATAGTATGATAAATTATTGATCGATAACATGCTGCAAAAATAAGGATTCTGTTCTGTTTCTATCCTCATTAAACCAAATTTAATATTGGCTTAGCCTCCTTCTTTTGATTTAGGGCCTTACAGGCCCAAAAATAAACTATCCTCCGCCCTCAAAATCATACCCTAGCCCATGGAAATAAAGCCATTAACCATATATTTTTACCTGAAATCCTTATTTTTATACTTATATCAGCGCCTAACCTCACAGGTTTTTACCAGTCAAAAGCCCTAGGAAACCTAACAAAACAATTTTTGACCAGCTTTAAAAAAATCCCTCAACCCGGCAACTTCTATACTATGATCCTTGTTATAGCCCCGAAAACAGACCCCCAAATCTTATGAACTATCAAAAAACAATCTTGAGTGCTATTGGAGCAGGCATGCTACTTTGGGCATGTGATTCTAAAACAGAAGATTCTATAAGTCTTCCTGAAGCCCCTGAAGGGAACAATAGGAAGGACATCAGCCAAGATACTGCCGAGGTAAAGCTCGAAACTATCCAGCTTCCCGAAAACTTTTCCATAGATGTATGGGCCGCCAATGTACCAAACGCCCGATCCATGGCCGTCTCGGACAACGGGATCGTCTTTGTGGGCAATCGCCAAGAAAAAAATGTCTATGCACTGATCGATAGCGACGGAGATGGCAAAGCAAATTACCGCTATACCCTCGCAGAGGACCTCAATATGCCAAATGGCGTGGCCTATAAAGATGGCGACCTCTATGTGGCAGAAGTCAGTCGCATCCTAAAATTCCCTGATATCAAAAATCACCTTGCAGACCCCAGCTTTGAGGTAATCTATGACCAATACCCAACAGAAGGCCACCATGGCTGGAAATTCATAGCTTTTGGTCCTGATGGACAGCTCTATATCCCCGTGGGAGCCCCCTGCAATATCTGTGAATCGGAGGAGGAAATCTTCGCTAGCATCACCAAATTAGATGTGACAGCAGAAAATCCAAGTCCGGAAATCGTGGCTCATGGCGTACGGAATACCGTTGGATTTGATTGGCATCCCAACACAGGGAAACTTTGGTTTACGGATAATGGCCGTGATAATATGGGTGATGACACCCCCGAATGCGAGCTTAACGTCATCACTGAAGAAGGCCTACATTATGGCTACCCTTACTGGCACCAGGGAAATGTGAAAGATCCGGAATTTGGAGACCAAGGCAAAGACGAGTCCGCCTATATCGCACCCGTAACTACCCTAGGACCACATGTGGCCCCTCTGGGAATGAGGTTCTATGAGGGAAGTATGTTCCCCGACAGCTTCTCCAAATCCATATTCATCGCTAAACATGGATCGTGGAATAGAAGCAAAAAGAGTGGGTATGTCGTCACTTCTATCGCGATGGATGGAAATGATACTAAAGGAGAAAGCACCTTTGCCTCTGGATGGCTGGATGAGGAAAGCCAGGAAGTGTGGGGCAGACCGGTAGATGTCCAGGAATTAGCGGATGGAAGCTTACTCGTCTCTGACGATATGGCAAATTGTATTTATAGAATATCTTATTCGAAATAATACCCTTCTCCCTCAGTTGGGTTTATCTACTTTGCGCCGTGGCGCAAATACAAATTACTGATCACCATAAAATGATCATCCAAAGAGACAAAAAAAAGAGCTAAGCTGATTTAATTCAACTTAGCTCTTTTACTTTCTATTAATTATCTATGGTAATACTTATAAGTATTTTAAACGCTTTTGAGCCTAAGGCACCTTAGGGTTTCCAGCGAAACCCCACCAAAATAGAGCAAATGAGGAGGGACTACTTCAGCCACTGAGGCTTAGTCGTGATGACCTCCGCCCTCAATTGATTAAGCAGACTATATAAGCCAAAATAGGTTCTATTTACATATAAACCATGCTTTGACCCTCTAGCCTGGCGGGATTTTTTAAACATCTTATCATTGGACACTCTATCACTAAGTGCATAGATCTGGTCAAAATAGGAGTCGTCTGCAAAATCAAATCGATCCTGATGAAAAGGCCTTCCAATAAGGGAAATCATTTCCTTAAAGATCTCCTTGAAGAACCTCTTCTCCTCAGGGCTGTCCAAATCCGAAATGAATTCAAGATCATAAAATATCTTATCCAGCTCGGCTTTATCCGCCACCAGCTCTTTTTTGATCAGGCTAAAATAGCCTTGATAAAAATCCTCCGGAATCACCTTCACACAACCGAAATCAATAATCCCCAGATTCCCGTCATTCATCATGATGAAATTTCCCGGATGTGGGTCGGCATGCACTTGCTTGAGCTCATGAACCTGATGATGGTAAAAATCCCATAAAGCTTGCCCAAATTGATTCCTCGCTTGCTGAGAAGGCTGAGTCAGCAGCCATTCCTTAATATGCATACCCTCCAGCCAATCCATGGTGATAATGCGCTCGCTACTCAGATCCGGATAATAATCCGGGAATCTCAGATGAGGGATGTGGGCGCATTCCTGCGAAATCTCCAGCGATCGCCTTACCTCCAGGAGGTAGTCAGTTTCTTCGAGCAATCGCTCCTCCACTTCTCCCATATAGTGATTCAGCTCTTTCTCACTCATATTTAGAAGCCTCAGGGCGAAGGGCCTTACGAGTCGCAAGTCAGAGGTAACACTATCAGCCACACCTGGATATTGGATTTTCACAGCAAGTTTTTGGTCCTTCAGCGTGGCCTGATGCACCTGACCAATGGAGGCAGCATTCACAGCAGAGCGACTGAAGGTATCGAATATCTGATCGGGAGATTTACCGAAATACTTCATAAAGGTCTTCACCACCAAAGGGTAAGAAAGCGGTGGAGCGCTGTATTGGGCCATGGCAAATTGATCCTGATAGGCTTTGGGAAGCATATTCTTATCCATAGACATCATCTGCGCCACTTTAAGTGCGCTGCCCTTCAGCTCACTGAGGGAGGAATAGATATCATTGGCATTCTCCTCATCTAGCTGATCCCTGGAGACCGAAGGGTCGCCTATCTTGCGGGCATAGTGCTTTACATAGTTCCCTCCTACTTTCGCTCCAGTCTTTATAAATTTGGCGGCACGCTGAACCTTGCCCACCGGAATACTTCCCTGCTCTTTCTTTTCCACGATTCTTGTATTTTATCTTGACTGATAAAGAAATTTTGCAAAATCGACAAAACTATCCAAGGCACTTTTGCCCATAAGGTCAAAAGCAAAATTGACGGATTTCTCAATGGCCTGGTCGGTTTTCTCAAATCCCGCAGACTGATCCTTGATCCAAAAGCGGAACAGGAACATCACCTGAAGCCAGACTGCCTCATCGTATTTGTCGGTGATATATGGCCGCTGCGCTATCTCTTCCGATTCCTCTCCTTCCTTAATCACCTCCTTGGCGTAAGCCTTAAAATCCTCCCTAAAACCTCTCAGCTCTTCTGGGAGAGACTTGGGCGGTAAACCCTCCGTATCATAGATAGCCAATAAATAGCTCCGATTATGCTTCAATTCCTCGATCCAAGTATAGAAAAAAGCCAGTAATTTCTCCCGGGAGGAATACTCATTATATACAGGTTCGGCCCGAAGGATGCTTAAGGTATTGGAAAATATCTCCTGCCAAACAGCCCCTTTTATGGCATTGAAATTAGGGAAGTAAGCATAGAATTCTGCTTCTTTGATTTTTATATCCCTGCAAAATTTAAATACGGAAACAGGCGCTTTCCCATTTTCCAAAATATACATTTTGAAGGAAGAGATGATTTTTGCTCGTTTATCCACTTTGCTGGTTTTCTTTGGTGCTACTTTTTCCATAATATTGAATATAATTGTGGCAAGACCTTAGTTATAAGCCATTGATAGATAAAATATTCGGCTATCCTTAGCTTCCTTATGATAAACATCAAAAAGCCAATGATGGTTTTCGTTTTGACAATCTAATTTGAAATTAAGCACTGAGGGATCATTTTCCTCTTTCTTTCCACCATTAAACCATCAAAAACAAACCATTTGCCTATCATCCTTCGTATCAATCCTCATGGCCTTGCCAAAAGCTGGCTGTTTCTCCACTATGAAAAATTCTAAAATCATCCTTTGGCTATTCATCCTGACACTATCTGCATCATGCAATGAGGATACTGAAGACCCAAGATTTGCGGATGCCTATATCAAGACTGCCATCACCGCCTCTATGCAGGAATGGTACTATTGGAATGACCAGCTGCCACAGAGAGTAGATTACGATCAGTACAATTCCTATGAGGCTTTATTGGAAGCGATTAAGTATAAGCCCTTTGATCGCTGGTCTTATTTGACGACTCCGCAGGCTTTTGATCAGGCCTTTACTGGGCAGAACAGTGGCCATGGCTTCGGCTGGGCAATCGATCAAAAACAAGATTTATACCTTTCCTTTGTCTATAGCGAGTCGCCAGCGGGAAAAGATGGCTGGCAACGTGGCTGGAAAGTCATTCAGGTCAATGGGAGACCAGTTGCCGATTATAAGACTTCCACTGGCTATAACTTCCAATTGGGACCCGCAGAGGCGGGGATCAGCAATTCCTTCACCTTTGAACTTCCCGATGGATCGCTCACCAATCGCAGCATTAGCAAAGCGGCCTATCAAGCCAACTCCGTCCTGAATCGCTCCACAATTTCCCTGGAAAATAAGCGCATTGGCTACCTGGCGTATAATAGTTTCAAGGCTACCGCGGGCCTCAGCCCCACTCAAAGCCAGGAAGTAAAGGAGGCTTTTGACTATTTCGAAAAGGAGCAGGTGGATGAAATGATCGTGGATCTGAGGTATAATGGCGGCGGATCGGTGCGCGTTGCGGAGCAGCTGATGAATTATCTCGCTCCTATCTCTGCGAAGGGACAGGTCATGTATACCGATATTCATAATCGCAATAAGGAGGAGATGAATGGTGAAGTGCGATTTACTAAAACCGGCGGCCTGGACCTCAGTAGGATATTCTTCATCGTATCTGGCAGTTCAGCATCTGCCAGTGAATTGTCTATCAACTGCCTCAGTCCTTATATGGAGGTAAAATTGATCGGTCAAAAAACATATGGAAAACCTGTAGGCGCTTTTCCTGTATCTGGCTTCAATAAATTCCTGGAAAATAATGGAATTGAACTCGTGCCAATCACCTTCTCCACCGCCAATGCAAATGGAAAAGCTGATTATTTTGAAGGCTTACCCGTGGATTATGCTGCGCAAGATGGAGTATCTTTTCCATGGGCAGATCCGGAGGAGCCCCGACTAAACGCCGCTCTTCAGTATATCAGGACAGGAAGTTTCCCCTTCAATGCACGGCAAGATCTAAGTCCTCCCCAATGGGAGATGATCGATGATTTCACCGGTTTGCAGCAGGAATTCCCCGTTTATTAAACTTATAAAGGTTTTTCGAATGTTACTTTCACCTGTTTCTGGTACTTAAGCCGGAAACCTAGACTCATCAAAACCCGACTAATCGATTCCCTGAAATTCAGCCTATTCAGAATCAATAGGTTTTCGGATACGGCTCTTCAAAGCAAGGATAGCACGTCCAAAAAATCAACCGAGATAGCAACAAAAAAGCCTGAGGAGGAATCTTCAGGCTTTAGTGATTATAAAGAATATCGATAAATCTATTTCTTCTGATGGCGATCAATGAGCACTTCCATTACCTCATCCAATTCATAGCCTTTTGCTTCCAGAAGGACCAAATAATGATACATAAGGTCGGCAGCTTCTCCCATAAATAAGTCTTTATTATCATCCTTCGCTTCGATTACGATCTCCACGGCTTCCTCTCCTACCTTTTGGGCCACTTTATTTATGCCTTTGGCAAATAAAGAGGCGGTATAGGATTGGTCAGAAGGATTATTTTTACGATCCTTAATGATGGCTCTTAGCTTATCAATGAAGCCAGTTTTGGAGGTGTTTATCTCATCAAAACAAGTGTCTGCACCGGTATGGCAAACGGGACCCACTGGGCTGACTTTGATAAGGAGAGTATCTTTATCGCAATCAATGGCCATTTCTTTGACGAAGAGGAAATTACCTGAGGTTTCTCCCTTGGTCCATAGGCGCTGTTTGGTGCGGCTATAGAAGGTTACTTTGCCGGATTCTTGAGTTTGTTTTAGGGCTTCTTCATTCATATACCCCAGCATCAGCACTTTCTGGCTCAATGCATCCTGTATTACTGCGGGAACTAAGCCGTTTACTTTATCAAAATCTATTTGTAATTCTTCCATTTCAGATCTATTTGCGTTACCGCATTTATTAGTTAGAGGCGTGCATTGACGCCGTGATCATTCAGATAATTTTTCAGCTCAGGAATTCCAATTTCCTTAAAGTGAAATATACTTGCTGCAAGGGCAGCATCAGCTTTGCCAGCGGTAAAGACATCCTCAAAGTGAGGCATGTTCCCAGCCCCACCGGAGGCAATCACTGGAATGCTCAGCATGGCGGATATTTCACTGGTGAGGTCATTGGCAAAACCAGCTTTGGTCCCATCGTGGTCCATACTAGTAAGCAAAATCTCCCCTGCTCCACGCTCCGCTACTTCCTTAGCCCAGTCCTGGGTTTTCAGCAAGGTGGCTTTTCTACCACCATGAGTATGGACAAAATCAATCCCATCCACATTCCTTGTATCAATAGCCACCACAATGCATTGACTTCCAAATTCCGCCGCCATTTCGTTTATAACTTCCGGTCTTTTAACGGCTGCAGAGTTGATAGAAATCTTATCTGCGCCAGCATTGAGAAGGACTTTCACATCCTCCACGGTGGAGATTCCTCCGCCCACAGTAAAGGGAATATTAATGGCTTTTGCTACTCTGGTGACCAATTCGGCAAGGGTCTTTCGCTTATCGACCGTGGCCGTAATATCCAAAAAAACCAGTTCATCGGCGCCTTCATCAGAATATACCTTGGCAAGTTCCACAGGATCACCCGCATCTCTCAGATCCACAAAATTCACCCCTTTTACCGTTCTACCGTCCTTGATGTCCAGACAGGGTATTATTCTTTTCGTCAGCATAGTTTTTATTATTTCACAAATGAAGCTAGTTGTTCCAAGGTAATTCTACCTTCATAAAAAGCCTTCCCTACTATGGTCCCATATACGCCTATCTTCTGCAAGTCTTCCAAGTCTTCCATCTTCGATACACCCCCACTAGCGATAAGCTTGACACCAGGGATTTCTTGCAAAATCTCCTTATACAAGTCCACTGAAGGGCCTTGGAGGAGTCCGTCCTTGGCGACATCAGTACAGATCACATAGGAAATCCCCTTCTGCACATAATTCTTGATAAAGTCGATCACATCGGCTTCGGTGGTCTCTTCCCAGCCGCTAATGGCAATTTTTCGGTCTTTGGCATCAGCCCCCAGGATGATCTTCTCGGCTCCATGCTTTGTGATCCAGCCCTCAAATAAATCAGGGTTTTTCACCGCTATACTTCCGCCAGTCACCTGTACCGCCCCTGCCTCAAAAGCCATCTGAATGGTCTCATCCGACTGCACTCCTCCACCAAAATCTACTTTCAGAGAGGTGTTTTTTGCAATGGATTCCAACACCGCTTTATTGACGATAGTCTTGGCTTTGGCTCCATCCAAATCCACCAGATGCAAGCGTCTGATTCCTGCGGACTCAAATTTCTGTGCTACTTCAAGTGGATTATCAGCATACTCTTTTTTTTGCTCATAATCCCCTTGGGTAAGGCGAACGCATTTGCCACCTATAATATCTATTGCTGGAATAATTTCCATAATTAAAGTTTCAAGAAGTTGGTTAATATTTTCTGTCCGGCTAGGCTGCTTTTTTCAGGGTGCGCTTGCATCGCATAATAATTATCCTTGTGCAATAAAGCGCTAAAATCCTCCAAATAATGTGTGCTCGCTATGGTATATTCCGGGTGAAGCTCTGCATAATAGCTATGGACATAATAGACATAATCCTCCTCGGTCACCTCAGCAAGCAAGGGACTATTGATGTTTTCAAGGTTATTCCAGCCCACATGAGGCACCTTGTCCAAAGGGGGGAATTTCTTTACCTGAATAGGAAAAATCCCCAAGCAGCTGGTATCATTCTCCTCGCTATGGCTGCAAAGCAGTTGCTGACCCAAACAGATCCCAAAAAACGGCTGATCCAAATCTTTGATCAGCAGATCCAGCTTTTTCTCCCGGAGGTATTTCATAGCAGAGCTGGCCTCCCCCTGACCGGGAAAGATCACCTTATCGGCCTTTTTTATTTCCTCAGGATCATCGGTCAATTTTGCCTGAACTCCCAGACGCTCCAGTGCATAAAGCACCGAAAGCACATTACCAGAATTATATTTTATAATGGCTACTTCCATTTATATCTTCATCGCTTAAAAGTCAAATAGACCTCAAATTCCTAAAGGAAGTTTTGAGGCCTATCACTTTGGTTTGTATGCTTTTTTTGATCTGACTGTCTTCCCGAAGGAATGGATCTTATTAGCAGTCCAAAATTAAACATTATTCCCTATTTATGAAGCTATCCACACTTCTATTTGGCAAGATGGCCAGAAACTAGGCTTTTATTCACCTCTTTTATTCTTGCTCCCGGGCCTTTTCCGCAAGCTCTTCTTCCAGTATGGACTCGATCTCAGGTAGAGAATTATACAGCTGCTCATACCCTTCAATGATGAAGTATTTATCTTGAAATTTATTTTTGAAATAAGCCGTTTTCATGATTTTCTTTACATCATATTCCAGATGCTCGGGCTCAGTGGATAGGCTAAACTTAGTCTCACCTGCAGAGCTCAGGATACCCGCTCCATATATCCTTAGCTTGCCATCCTCTCTGATCAGGCCAAACTCTATCGTAAACCAATAGATTCGGGACAAGAGATGAATCGCCCAAGGATTATCAATGTGCTTTAAAGCAATACCGCTCAATTTCTCCAGAAAATCAACATAAGGCTGATTGGTCAGAAGAGGCATATGTGCGAAGGCATCATGAAACATATCTGGTTCTTCCAGGTAGTCTAATTGCTCCATCTTACGCAGCCAGGTGGAAGAGGGGAAGCGTCTATTTTTCAGCAAGCCAAAGAACAGGTCATCGTCTATCAATCCTGGCACCACCTGAATAGCCCAGCCGGTGGATTGTGCCAAATTTTCCGTGGCCTCCTCAAAGTTAGCGATACGGTCAGCGGTAAATCCTATTTCCTTAATTCCATCAAGGTAGGCTTGAGATGCTGCATTGGGTAAGTTTACGATCTGACGCTCATAGAGCACCTTCCACACTTCAAAATCCTCGGCAGTATAAGCACTGTAATCCTGAGACATCGATTCTAATCTCGGGTCCATAAAGACCCAATTGGCATTTTTTATCTCCATTTTATAGTTGGGTTGAATGCATAGTTTTATTTACGGTCATTTTTACCAGAGGTTCAAAACAAAAAAAGCCTAACCCCGCGAAGGATTAGGCTTGATAATATATGTTTATCACGTAAGGCACACCGCTTTACCCCTAATCCTTGACAGGAAAATAATGGTAATAATAGCTATGATATTGTGCGATCTGATTTTTCATTTTGACAAAGGCAAATATAGGGCTTTGATCTTTTTTCACAAATTAATTAATGAAATTAAATTTTAACATTCCCCAATTCAAACCCTTAAAAACAAATAAACACTACTATTTATAACAAATCAAAGGATTTTCTCATGGAGAAAGTTTTTCGGATTTGATCTGTAAGCTGCGCACTTTGAGCAAAATCCAAGGTCTGCTGACCATCAGAATAGGCCTTTTCCGGGATCTCATGTGTCTCGTAAATTATCCCATCAGCCCCAGCCATCACGCCAGCCAAAGCCATCTGATGCACAAACTTCCGAATGCCAATTCCGTGAGATGGATCCACCACCACTGGTAAATGCGACTTGTCCTTAAGCACCGGCACTGAATTTAGATCCAAGGTATTTCTCGTGGCTTTCTCATACGTACGAATGCCTCGCTCACAAAGAATGAGCTTTTCATTCCCCCCAGAGAACACATATTCCGCTGATTGAAGAAGCTCCTCTATGGTACCGGAAATCCCCCGCTTGATCATCACAGGCTTATCGACCTTCCCCAGCTCATCTAACAAATTGAAGTTCTGAGTATTTCTTGCTCCCACCTGAAAGATGTCCACATAGTCCATCATTTCTTCTATCTGAGAAACCTGCATCACCTCAGTCACGATCTTGATACCTGCCTTGCTGGCGAGGTCATACCATAACTTCAGTCCTTCGATCCCCAAACCTCGGAAGGCATACGGGCTGCTTCGTGGCTTATACACCCCACCGCGCATGATCTTAATATTATTGGCTTTTAGGTGATCGATCACCTTGACGATCTGCTCCTCATTCTCGATGGAACAAGGACCAGCCATTATCGCCATATCTCCCTCTTTGATATAGACATCATCTCCCAAGTCTATCGAGGTAGGCTTTACCTTCCATTTCTTGGACACAAGCTTATAGGCGTCAGAAACAATATGGATATCCTGAATTCCTTCATGATGGCCAAACTTCCGGATATCAAATTCAGCATTGCCGATTCCCACCAGGTAGGTACCCGCCTGAGTGATCACCTCAGTAATTTTATACCCTAAGCGATTGATTTCCTTGATCAAGCTTTCTTTCTGAGCCTGAGAAATGTCAGGTTTGGTTTGTATAATCATGTTTATCCTTGTTTTACTCCCTGAATATAATTCTTAACTGATGTACTAAGGTCATCAGCATCCTGAAGTACTTTGATAAAAGCACTTCCGATAATGGCTCCATTGCAATAAGAGGAGGCCGTGCTAAATGTCTTATGATCTGAAATACCGAAGCCTATAAGCCGTGGGTTCTTCAAGTTCATCGCTTTTACTCTCTCGAAATAAGCCTCTTGCTCCTCGCTTATCCCCGACTTTGCGCCGGTAACCCCATGCGAACTTACCATATATATAAAGCCATCTGACTGCTCATCGATCGTGCGAATACGTTGCTCGCTGGTCTGTGGAGAAATCAAGAAGGTATTCCGCAGGTCATATTTATCAAATGTCTCCTTGTACTCATCTTGATATTCCTGGATCGGAAGGTCTGGCAAAATCAGTCCATCCACTCCTACCTCTTTGCATTTCCTGCAAAATTCCTCCACACCATATTGAATGATTGGATTCAAATAGCCCATCAATACCACCGGCAGTGATACGGTTTCTCTCATATCCCCTAGCTGGCTAAATAGCTTTTTCATATTCATGCCATTCTCCAGGGCTTTTTTATTGCTTTCCTGAATGGTCGGCCCATCTGCCACAGGGTCAGAATAAGGCATCCCCACCTCGATAATATCCCCACCGGCTTCTTCTATCGCCTGCATTATCGGCAAGGTATCCTCCAATGAGGGAAAACCCGCGGTGAAATAAATGGACAGGATGTTCTCCTTTTTATTTTCAAATAACTGATCTATTCGGTTCATCTCCTTTAATTAAAAACTAGAAAATTAAATCATGTTCGACCAAGCGCCTACTTAACCTCCACTTCCTATCTTCCAGCTCGGTCAGGTTGAATGGGTAATTAATAACCTCCCCATTTGATATACGTATCAAGGTCCTTGTCTCCACGACCAGAAAGATTGATTACGATCACATCAGTATCCTTATATTCCAGTTGGTTCAGCACGGCTAGGGCATGAGCAGACTCGATAGCAGGGATAATCCCCTCTAGCCTACTTAGCTCAATTCCCGCTTTCATGGCATCTTCATCCTCGACGGCGTAGAATTCTCCTCTTCCCGAATCAAACAAGTGGGCATGTACGGGGCCTATGCCCGGATAATCCAAACCTGCAGAAATAGAATGAGGCTCCACCACCTGACCGTCTTCAGTCTGCATCAGAAGGGTTTTGCTACCATGCAGGACACCTGGAGAGCCCAGTGCAGTCGTCGCTGCGGACTTGCCGGAAGTGACGCCAAGTCCTGCCGCTTCCACGGCCACCAGCCTTACCTCTGGAGAATTATAATAATGATAAAAAGCTCCTGCCGCATTACTTCCTCCACCTACGCAGGCAATGACGATATCGGGATTTTCCTTGTTTTCCTTTTCCTTCAACTGGATCTTGATTTCCTTGCTGATGATCGATTGGAATCTGGCCACCATTTCGGGATAAGGATGTGGGCCCACCACCGAGCCTATGATATAGTGAGTATCCACAGGGTTATTGATCCATTGTCGCATGGCCTCGTTGGTGGCATCCTTGAGGGTTTTGCTACCAGAATTGGCAGGTACCACCTCAGCACCTAGGATTCGCATTCTTTCGACATTCGGCTTTTGTCGCTCCATGTCGAGCGCGCCCATATAGACCACACAGTCCATGCCCATCAAGGCACATACAGTAGCCGTGGCCACTCCATGCTGTCCTGCACCGGTCTCAGCGATGATGCGCTTCTTACCTAGTTTCTTGGCCAGGATGATCTGACCAATGGTATTATTTACTTTATGTGCGCCCGTATGACATAGGTCCTCACGTTTTAGGTATATTTTGACTCCGTATTTTTGGGATAGCCTTTCGGCTAAATATAATGGCGTAGGCCGCCCAACATAATCACGTAATAAATGATCAAACTCCTTCTTAAAATCCTCAGAATCGGTGATCTTCTCGTAATTCAATCGTAATTCTTCCACATTTGGGTATAGCATCTCGGGAACATACGCTCCGCCAAACTTGCCATAAAAACCCTTCTCATCAACTTTTATCATATTCTTCCCCATAAGTATAGGGTATTTAGTTAAGTGAATTTCTGTATAAATATTCCTCCTACTTCCTGGAGGGTACTGCTGCTTATTCCCTCTCTCCTAAAGCTTCCAGCAAGGACGCTTTAAACCTCTTAAGCTCTGGAATGTTTTTCAACGCAGGATTATCTTCGAATTTCGAATTAATATCCACTCCAGCCATCATTGGGGATTTTTTGCTAAAGCTCACCAAATCAGGAATGCTTGCGGTATCTATGCCCCCACTGAGCAAAAAGGGCTTTTTGAGAGGGTAATCCTCTAATACTGACCAATCAAATTGATGGCCTGAGCCACCATAAGCCTTTGTTTGTGTATCAAACAAGAAATAATCCACATAGGATTCATATGCCTCCAAAGCCCGCCAATCCACTGCGCCTGACACCCTGAATACTTTGATTAATTTCACCCTGGACCTAGCCTTCAGGCTTCGCAGCAGCTCCACAGGTTCATCCCCATGCAGCTGCAGGTATGCCAGTTGGTACTTCTCTGCCGTAGCCAGCAGCTCCTCTTCGGTGGCATTTACAAATACCCCCACCTTGGGAATAGTTAGTTTTGACATGATAGGCTGGGGTGTTTCCACATACCTCGATGACTTGGGGTAGAATATCAAGCCCATTAGGTCGGGATTCACTTCTTGTTGCAAGGCAGAGATATTCTCTGCCTCTCGCATGCCACAGACTTTGATCAGCATAGCCCTATTATTTGGTCAATGATGCGGCTTCCAGTTCACGAAACTTATTCATGAAATTCAAGGCTGCCTGATTTGGACGAATGGACTTCATGAAGTTTTCCCCAATCAAAAACCCATCAAAACCTGCACGCTTCAACTCCACTAAGGTCTTCGGATCGGAAATGCCACTTTCAGAAATCTTCACAAAGGTATCAGGAATGCTATTCACCAGGTCAAAGGAAGTATCCAATGACACCTCAAAGGTCTTCAGGCTACGGTTATTCACCCCTACCAAGTCCAAGTGATCATTCAGCGAAGCAGCCAGCTCCTCCTGATCATGAACCTCCATCAGGACTTCCAGCCCCAAAGAATGAGCAAACTTTGCGAGTTCCTCCAAGCGCTTTGGCTCCAGTGCCGCCGCAATAAGCAGGATACAATCAGCCCCAATGGATTTGGCCTCGACGATCTGATACTCATCGATCACAAAATCCTTTCTTAGAATCGGGCAAAAGTTAAATCTTCTAGCAATAGTCAAATCCTCATTGGCTCCGCCAAAAAACTCCTTATCCGTAAGGATGGACAAGGCCGATGCGCCAGACTGCATATAGCCAATACTGGTCTTCTCCACCTTGGCCGTATTATTTATAATTCCTTTGGAAGGAGACTTTCGCTTAAACTCCGCAATAATCCCCGTCTTCTCTGGATCCTGGATATACTTCCGGATAGAAACGACCTTTCCTTCAAAAAAAGCACTTCTTTCCAGCATTTTCACAGGAACTAAGCTCTTGCGTTCAGCTACTTCTTCCTTTTTATGTGCGATAATTTTTTCTAATATATTACTCATATTGAATTATTTAGCTAAGCTTATTATCGTTTTGGGATTTACTAATTTATTAAAGGTGGCCAATGCCTTGCCACTATTCAGGGATTCCTCCGCCTTGGCAATCCCCGCCTCAAAACTTAGGGATGGATCTGCAGTGATTAATGCCGCAGCAGAATTTGCCAATACCACCGCCTGTTGGGATTTAGTGCCTTTTCCTTTCAGGATATTCATGAATATCTTGGCAGATTCTTCGATGGTGTTGCCCCCTTGGATGGTTTCAGCGGACAACTTTGGAAGACCGATGGAAGCTGGGGATATCACCCTCTCGCCATCATTGGAGATCATCTTAAAATCCCCCGTCAGAGATATCTCATCATAGCCATCCAGCGCATGAAGGATGCTAAACTGCACATCGCTATTCTGATAAAGATAGCCATACAGCCTCGCCAATTCCAGGCTAAAAACGCCTACCAATTGCTTTTTAGGAAAGCTAGGATTCACCATTGGACCTAGCATATTGAAGAAGGTCTTGACGCCAAGATCTTTACGGATAGGACCCACGTTTTTCATTGCAGGATGGAATAGCGGGGCATGCAAAAAGCATATTCCTGCATCATCGAGGTTCTTGCGGATAGTATCCACATTATTAGTGAATTCATAGCCAAAATTAGCTAGTAAATTGGAGGATCCGCAGATGGAAGACACGCCATTATTGCCATGCTTGGCCACATTCTGACCAGCTCCTGCCACCACAAAGGAGGACAGGGTGCTTATATTAAAGGTGTCCTTACCATCACCACCAGTACCACAAAGGTCCATGGCATCGTATTCGGCTATTTCTACCGGGATACACTGCTCCAGCATGGCTTCCCTGAAGCCTTCCAGCTCCTCCACAGTGATACTCCGCATCATATAGACGGTCATAAATGCCGCCATTTGACTTTGGTTATATTCCCCGGAGGTGATTTTTTTCAGTGTTTTCCTGGCCTCCTCCTTACCAAGAGTTCTATGTTCAATCAGCTGATTTAGGATTTCTTTCATGATGAATAGGGGGTTTAGGTCCCATGGTTATTTATAGAGTAGTGGTTTATTTTTTAGGATACTGTAAGAAGATCGCTTAGGATTCCAGCCAGTTTGCGATCATCTTTGCACCATTCTCTGTAAGCACACTTTCCGGATGGAATTGCACACCTCTGAGTTTATATGATTTATGTTTGACAGCCATGATCTGTCCATCGGGCGTCTTCGCCGTGATGAGCAGCTCATCAGACAGACTAGCTTCATCGATCACCCAGCTATGGTACCTGCCTATATTAAAGGAGGAGGGAATCCCTTCAAAAATAAGGTCTTCTCCGAGCACTTTCACCACCGAAGCCACTCCATGGACCACTTCCGTGAGGTTATTTAGTCCACTACCAAAGGCCTCACCGATCGCCTGGTGGCCCAGGCACACGCCTAGAATGTCCTTGGTGGGGGCATATTTCTGGATCAAAGCAGGCATAATACCCGCATCAGCCGGTACGCCTGGCCCTGGTGACAGCAAGATCTTATCGTATTTTGCTACATCTTCCAAAGCAATTTTGTCATTTCGGAAAATATCCATCTGAGCACCATAGCCTAACTCTCTGACAATATACACCAGATTATAGGTAAATGAATCGTAATTATCGAGTACTAATATTTTCATTTTTTTATAATTGAAAAATCGGAAGTATATAAATTATGGAAATCTACCCTTTCAATTTTTTATCATTTTCAAATTTCTTGAGATCGTTAATAAACCGACTAGTTCCTATAAGAAACCCTTCTAGTTTACCTGTCAGTTCGAAGCTATTCCCTTCAAGGAATCTCCCAACAGACGGAATACCAAAGCTTACTTTCTAAGCCTATTCGTGGCTCCCCTTCCAGGACACCTAACAAAAGATTCTTAGCAATCGTGCTTCTGAATCCATTATCTATCCTAAAGGGAAGCTTTTCTTCCCTTTATTTATACCTGCTCGGCTGCCTTAAGTGCTACCCGCAGCGCCTCCAGCTTATTGGCGACTTCCTGAAGCTCACTTTCGATACTGGACTTGGCCACCACCCCTGCTCCGGCTTGGAACCTAAGCTTATTGTTTTGAGAAACGAATGATCGAATGAGAATCGCATGATTAAAGTCCCCATTGAAGCCCAGGAACCCGATGGCTCCCCCATAGAATTTCCTGCTGGTACTCTCTAGTTCATCAATCAGCTCCATAGCTCGATATTTGGGTGCGCCAGACAGGGTGCCTGCCGGGAAAGTATCAGCCACCAGCTGCAATGGATTGGCCGAATCTGGCAATACCCCCGTCACCTTGGACACCAGGTGGATCACATGCGAATAAAACTGAATCTCTTTAAACACTTCCACCTCCACTTTGACAGAGGACCTGCTTAGGTCATTGCGAGCTAGATCCACCAACATCACATGCTCCGAATTTTCCTTAGGATCATCATATAACTTTCGCGCCAGCTCCGCATCGGCCTGATCATTTCCTGTTCGCTTAAAAGTCCCTGCAATAGGATATATCGTAGCCTTGCGCCCCTTCACCACTATCTGCGCCTCTGGAGAACTGCCAAAGACCTTATAGGAACCATAATCATAATAGAATAAGTAGGGAGATGGGTTTACCGAACGAAGGGCTCGGTACACATTAAATTCGTCCCCTTTAAAACCCGTGGTAAAAGACCTGGATAATACAATCTGGAAAACGTCCCCTTTGAAGCAGTGCTCGCGACCCTGTCTCAGGATATCCAAAAACTGCGTATCGGTGTAATTGGAGGTCTCCTCACCATCCAGCTTGAAGCTATAGGTGGGGATATTTCTATTATAAAGAAGCGTCACGATCTCTTTGATCCGGTCATCTTCCCCATTAATATGATAATCAAACAGGTGCAGCTCGTTCTTAAAGTGATCCACTACGATCACATTTTTGTACACGGCATAGTACGCTTGTGGAATTTCTGACTCCTGAGTATTCTCAAGATTAATATCCTCAAAGCTCCCCACCGTATCGTACTGCATATAGCCAAAGAGGCCGTTGGTGATGAATTTAAAGTCATTTTCCTCCTCCACGAAGCGCGCAGAGAATTGCTTTAATTTGTCCACCAACTTATCCTGCTCCGTCAAGGTAATGACCTGCTTCTGCTCCTCCGGGAAGGTTTCGGTGATCGTCTTCCCATCAAAGGAAAAGGTGGCCATCGGGTTGAAGCATATATAGGAGTAACTATTGTCTTGGCCGTGGTAATCAGAACTTTCGAGCAAAATGGGATTTTTAAACTTGTCCCGAATTTGCAAATAGACACTCACCGGAGTGATGGTATCCGCCAGCAGTTTCTTGTAGCGAGTTTTGATCTTGAAGTTTTGTTTCGTGTCCATGGTTAATTTCGAATAAAATAAAAAAGGCTTACCGGGGAATTCCAGCAAGCCTCTAAAGGTAATATTATACTTTACTCTTAGGTTTAGGCACTAATCAGCTGTTCTTTCCAGAAAGAAGTAGATTATGCCACCACCAATATTGAGTATTTATTTTTTTCATAGCTTTAATATCAGACAAATATATAAAGCCATTTTTACTGCCAAAAACTTTTCAATATAAAAATTACCAAAAAGATAACTTATCTATGTCCCAGCTGATAGGTAAGGGGCTAATAAACAAGCGCTACCAAGATTTGACGATATCATAATCGCCTTCCGCTATCCTTCTATCTTTGCCCTATAACCCTGCCTATAAGGTTCCATGGTTAGATTCTGGGCATAAGAAGCCCCACTTTTACTTTTATAAAATAATTAGTAAAAAGTAATCTTACTATTCTTATAAAAAATCCTGTGACAAAAATTCTGAAGACTCTAAAGCACTATATTCGCTAGCCTATCTCGTTAAATACCAAAATAAAGTTAAATTTGCCAGAGACAAAAGCATTCCTATGAGCAAGCTAGCAAAGTACTATAAAAGAGTTTTCGATGACTATAAGGTATTGGTTCAGGTAAATCCTGAGGACCTTACGGGAATTGAATTGATTATTCACCCTTCGGGAAAAATAGAAAAGACCACCATGGAGTTCGATGAAGAAATCTATGATGATCTTAAAGTTGATGAATTTGAAAACTGTAGCCCTTTAGAGTTTAACCTCTATCTCAAGGGCCTAGGTTAATATATCGGTTTGTCCTTTTTCTCTTCCTGCTGCTGGAAATTGTTTTGGTTCCAATAGGCAGGAAGTTCTTTTTCTTCCAATCTAATGAGTTGTTCATCTTCAAAGGTGGCTAGCAAATAGAATTTGTCATCACGCACCACTCTATACGTTTTTTGTGGACCTTCAAGGTTGCTGATAACGGCTGTTGGATTCATTTTCAGAAAATCCTTTTCGTCCATCCCTACTTTATAAGTAGGCGTTTTGTTAAAAACAGTACATGAGCTCATCGCGCCTATTGCAATGGCCATTGAGAGAATAATTAATAGTTTTTTCATATTCATATAATCGTTTATCACCCTTCGAAATGCAAGAATATTGCCAAAGTTATTCTGAATCAAATCGTTGAAGATCCGCAGAATTTCCCCCTGGATTTTATCACCTATCACTTTAGTATATTTACCAGTGGATGGAGAAAACCCCATGGCTTTGGCTTGCGCCAATGTGAATCTATCAATAAGGCACCTTCGCTACTGTAGTATATAGTTTAGGCTTTTCTATAACGTTTATATAGGGACCATGGCTGCTTTTTATGCTAGTATTTCACCTGGATAGTTTGTCCATGGACCCTCAGGCTTATTGGAGGAGGAACAAATATTACCTACTATTTATTTTTTGTTATTGACCATTAAGCTCTTAAGGAGCCTTAATATTAATTTGTACCCACAGTTTTGCAGGGAATAAATTTTACCTTACCTTTGTACTCAAGCGGCACGACCAGCTCCCGCCAAATCCCCCAGGTCCGGAAGGAAGCAAGGGTAGGTGGTTGTAGCGGTGCGATGCCGCTTATTTTTTACCCTTTAAAATAAATGTCAATAATACATTTATTATTTTTATATTACTTTCAAAATAAAGGTCTAACTTTACAAACCATATTCATAGAAAACCAAAAAACCGTTTTACAAAATGAAATTCTTTATTGACACAGCCAATCTGGATGAAATCAAAGAAGCCTATGACCTAGGTGTATTGGATGGAGTAACCACTAACCCTTCCTTGATGGCTAAAGAAGGCATCACGGGTGACGAAAATGTAAGAGCCCACTATAAGGCTATCTGTGGCATTGTTGATGATAAGGTAAGTGCTGAGGTAATCTCTACCGACTTTGACGGAATGATCCGCGAAGGAAAAGAACTTGCTAAAATCGACGATAAGATCGTAGTAAAAATCCCTATGATCAAGGACGGCGTAAAAGCGATCAAATACTTCTCAAACGAAGGCATCAGAACTAATTGTACCTTAGTATTCTCTGCAGGTCAGGCCATCCTGGCAGCCAAAGCAGGCGCTACTTACCTCTCTCCTTTTATTGGAAGATTGGACGATATCGCTTTAGATGGCTTAGACCTTATCGAGCAGATTGTACATATTTACCATAACTATGGCTACGATACTCAAGTATTGGCCGCATCGGTAAGACATACATTGCACCTTATCAAATGTGCCGAAATTGGCGCTGACGTTGTTACTTGTCCATTGAAAGTAATCACTGGGTTGCTAAACCACCCATTGACTGAATCCGGACTTGCTAAATTCTTAGAAGATCACGCCAAAGCATCTGGCAAATAAGAATACTATTCAAATTATTTTTCCACCAGCCTTGGTTTTCTTCGGAGAACCTCCACAGGCTGGTGGTTTTTTTTTGCTACTCATCTGTAGTTCATTTAACTATATTTTCATCATTTTTTTTATTTCATCATTAACATTTCCCTGCTCATGAAATAATAATATTTCCTTATATTTTAGAAATATTTCGGAACGACAAATTACTATTAGGACATTAGCACTAGATTTCGATTTATTCTTATTTCCAGCTACAAAAAAGTTCTTTATCTTTAACGCAGCAAAGGACAGAATAAAACCGTAAAAACTTTTATTTGAGCATTTTATATAATAAATTTCGCACTTCATCACCCACTCCTTAAGGAATATGTATATTATAAAAGTAAAAGGCAAAGCTAAAATTCCTGATTATATTCAGATCAGAGATGAGAATTTTGTGTTGATCGCCTATTTCCGTGCTGACCGTCCATTGAAGAATATTGAAAAATTTGGGCTAGAAGGGAAAGAGTTACAAATAGAAAAGTTGATTCGGGAACTTCCCTTTGGTAAATTGCAGCGTTTAGAACTGTAATCATAACTATGGTATTTTCCACAGAGCCCGTTGTCCGTTTAGAGAAAGCCTGTATCTTTCAGGGGATCACCGCTATTCTTCAGGATGTAAGTTTCACTATTGATAAGGATGAATTTGTATTTTTAATTGGCCGTACAGGCAGTGGAAAGAGTTCCTTACTCAAAACCTTATATGCAGACCTTCCCCTACAGATGGGCGAAGGGCATATCGCCGGGTACAATCTCACTTCCATCAAAACCAAAGAAGTCCCTTACCTGCGTAGAAAATTAGGAATAGTATTCCAGGATTTTCAGCTATTCACTGACAGAACAGTGGCCGAGAACCTCTATTTTGTCCTTAGAGCTACCGGCTGGAAAGACAAGTCTAAAATGAAATCCAGAATGGTGGAAGTGCTTATGCGAGTGGGGCTGGGCGGCTCTGCCACTAAGATGCCACACCAACTCTCTGGTGGAGAGCAACAGCGTGTGGTCATCGCCCGGGCACTGCTCAACGAACCTTCACTCCTACTCGCCGATGAACCTACAGGAAACCTGGATCCTGAAGTAGCCGATGGGATTTTTAAACTTTTTCAACAAATTAATAAGCAAGGTACAGCCATTATGATGGCCACACATAATTATGAATTATTGAACAAATACCCTTATCGAATCCTTAAATGCGATGCGGGTAAACTGATAGATTCCCAAACAGCACCTTCGGACCAGCCGATCTATTAAGTACAGGCCATTAGGCTGAATTACACTATTCCTCACAGAACCCATCTGCGGATCTCTTCTGATAGTCCCCACATGGATATGAGACAAGCACTATAAGTTCCAAATCCCTCAGAAAAACAAAGAATTAACCCATCCGAATGACACATAAATCGGATGGATACCTGCACTTTGAATCAGTAGCAAAACACCGTTTGGCGATCCCACCAACCAAAAGCCACCTCCAAGTCCTGAGATGCTTATGGCTCTCATTATTTTATATGGAACAAAAAGGAACATAATTGGCCTGGATCGGTTAATTTAGCTGGCAATTGGCTATTTTGAATTTATTAAGAAAATAGGATTTCAACCCTCATGACCTTGTTTGCTCATAGCAATAGCAATGCATGGAAGAGCCTATATAATAACCTGAAAGCAATCAATGAAAATCCGCATTTATCTATTTCTAATCTTTTCGCTGGCGCTCTGGCACAGCCCTCAGGGTTTTGCGCAAAGGATCTCAGGAACCTCCACCCTAAAGATTGACGATAATTTGGATGAGCGAATTTTTGGCATCTCTCAGCTCGAGTTTTATGAAGATAGTACAAACCTACTAGGCTTTGATAAGATTGCCGCACCAAAATTCCAGGATAATTTTAAAATCCATCCTGGAGCCAATAAGAACAAATTTGATATTAACCATACTTACTGGGTAAAAATATCTCTGGAAAAAACACCTGAAAGTGCTAAAAAATGGATGATGGAATTTTACGATCAGACCATTGACTACCTGGAGGTATATATCCCGGATGAAGAGGGAAGATATACTAAACTCTCCATGGGGGATGCCCTTCCCTTCAGGTCCAGGCAATTTCTCCACAAAAATTTTGAATTGATCTTAGGCAATACCAATGCGGGTATTGACAACTATTATATCAAGGTAAGATCATCCCAGAAGGCCGATATCAGAATAGCAATTCGATCAGTAAATAGATTTGTGAATTATGCCATGAACGAGTACTTTGCTTACGGCATCTTCTATGGTATGATCGCCATCATCGGCTTATACAACCTCCTCGTCTATACGGTAATCCGAGAAATCAAATACCTCTATTACACCTTCTATTTACTCAGTGTGGGGATTTACGCCATGTGTGTGGATGGCATTGCTTTCCAATACTTATGGCCCAGCCATCCAGATTGGAATCAAATTGCGAATGGGCTATTCAGTTATTTTATCGTGCTATGGGCGGTATTATTCTCCATAAAATTCCTTAACACCAAATATCGATCTCCAAAAATACACATCGCCTTACTGACCACCCTGATCCTGAAATCAATGATATTTGCGGCAGGTTTATTAGGGAATTATAAATTATTTGAAATCAAATATTACGATGTATTACCCTTCTTTCTGATTTTTACGGGAAGCATCTATATCTGGACCCGAGGCTATAAGGTAGCCCGATTCTTTGTGATTGCCTATGGCTTGCTTTTCCTCGGGGTGGTGATAAAAGTCCTTGCCAACACCTCGGTGATTCCACATTATACATTAGTCTATTATAGTTTGCACCTTGCCTTCCTGTTGGAAATGCTGCTGCTGACCTTTGCACTTGGGGACCGCATCCGCATTCTCAAGGATAATCGGGATCGGGCAATGAAAAGGGCGATTAGGCAAATGGAAACTAACTTCACGCTTAAAGAAAAGGTAACCCTTGAGCTTGAGTCCAAGGTGAAGGAACGAACCTCGCAGTTGGCGCATAAAAATGAACTTCTGGAAGAATACAATAAGCAGCTGACGGCAAAAGATGAAGAGATAAAACGGATCAATTCCCTGCTGGACAAGGATAACTGGAAGTTAAAGTCAAATATAAAAGCCTCTTTCCAGGCCCGATTGAGCAATAAGCTACTTTCTTACGAAGAATTTAGAGGAATATTCCCTGACAGCTCCTCTTGCATGAGGTATTTGGAAGAGCGCAAATGGGGCAAAGGTTTTCATTGCAGACAGTGTGAAAACACCAAAAGTGCGCCCGGGCCCAAGCTATTTACCAAACGATGTAGCAAATGTGGGCATATCGACTCAGTAACTGCCGGCACCATTTTTCATCGGGTAAAATTCCCTTTGGAGAAGGCTTTCTATATTGCTTACGAGCAGATCTCTGCTCATGAACCAAAGACAATAGAGGAATTAGCGGAGATGCTGGAGACAGGAAAGAATACCGTGTGGAATTTCAAAAAGAAAACACGTGCCAATATAGAAGCTCTAGGAAATGCGAACCCCAACTGGGAGCAAATTTTGATTCTAGCAGATGAAAAATTGGCAAACAGGCAATAATTCAGAGAGCATAAAAATCAAGGTTCAGACAGTTAATAGTGCCTGTAAGAAATACCCCCGAATTTTCAGAAAAATGCCTTTGAACCGGCAAAAAATGGAGGCTAAAAACAAGCTTAGTATTTAACAGGGATAAGGGTGCAAAAAAGCCCTCATATAAAGCTATAGACCCTTTTTGTATTGATATTTATCTAGGAAAAAACAAGATCAATTGGCTTCTAAAAACGAGAAATTAAAGACCAATTTTTAACAAAAATTAAGCTTGGCACTTTTCTTTCTTATACCTTTTCATCACGATTCAGCGCAAGCTGCAACCGATTGAAATTTTAATGTTTTTAGAACCCAAAATGTTATTCTTATGGTTATGTCTTTACGCATAAGTAAGGAATCACAGAAGCCTTGCAAACCCAAATTGGCCAAGCTTCTTTTGATTATGCTATTTTGCTGGACTGCCACGATGTCATCGGCATTAGCGCAATCCAACAGTGTTTCCGGAACGGTCGTAGATCCGAGTGGTCTAGCCATCCCAGGTGTCAACATCCTTGAGAAAGGCACTTCCAATGGTACAGTCACCGATCTAGACGGCAACTATTCCTTCGAAGTCGGCACAGATGATGCCATCCTAATCTTTTCATTTATCGGTTTCGAAACCCAAGAGGTTCCATTAAATGGTCGAAGTAAAATAGACCTTACTCTAGGTGAGGACATCAGTTCTCTCGATGAAGTGGTAGTGGTCGGCTATGGTACTCAGAAGGAAAAAGATTTGACTTCGGCCATCACGACCATCAAAACGGATGAAATCGTAAAAACCCCCACCCCTAACGCCATGCAATCCCTTCAGGGCCGTGTCGCTGGTGTTCAGATTGTCAGCAATGGCGCTCCGGGAGCTTCTCCTACTGTTCGAGTTCGTGGGGTAGGTTCCTTTGAAGGCAATGCTGCTCCATTATATGTGGTAGATGGGATGTTTTTTGATAATATCGATTTCCTGAACTCCAATGATATTGCAAGTATATCTGTACTTAAGGATGCTTCCGCTTCCGCAATTTACGGGGTGAGAGCTTCCAATGGTGTCGTATTGATAGAGACCAAGTCAGGGAAATACGAGCAATCTCCAGAGATCGTTTACGATGGCTATTATGGGGTACAAGTCCCTCAAAACGTCCTTAGAATGGCGAATGCACAGCAGTTTGTTCAATATGTTAATGAAACAGGCTCCACAGCAGATATGCAATTTGTCCAAAATGCAATTCAGCGATATGGAAGATCTCGTGTGGATCCAAGCTTACCAGATGTAAACACTGATTGGTACAGCGAGGTGATGAGCCCAGCAGCCATCCAAAACCATAGCCTTTCCTTTAATGGAGGTTCAGAAAAAACACGTTATTCCATTGGCGGCAGTTTCTTCTCTCAGGAAGGCCTATTAAATGAGGCAAGGAATGATTATAAGAGAGGAAATATCAGGGCTAAAATCGACACAGATATACGTGAATGGTTGACGGTAGGTGGAAATTTCAATTTCAGTGCTTCTCAACAGTATGTAGGAGAAAGTGCTGCTTGGTTCAACTCCTATTTTGCCGTCCCGATCATCCCGGTATATGATGCAGAAAATACCAACGCCTTCCCTGAGCGACTTTCCAATGCTCAAAATGTGGGCTATAGAAACAGCCAAAACCCTTTCTATCCATTGCTTTATAACGACAACCGAAATAATGTCGCTAAGGTGAATGGTAATATCCATGCTGAGTTAGACCTTATTCCTAATAAATTATCTTTCCGGACCGCCTATAATTATCGCTTAGATGTGATCACTAACCGAAATGTAAATTTCAGATACAGCAATGGGGTGACAGAACTTCCATCCTCAATAAGGAAGCAATCAGCAGCAGCATTTGATCAGATTGTAGATAATTATTTTACTTATAAAGATAACTGGGGCGATCACTTATTAACAGTGACGGCAGGCCAGTCTTATAGAAGTGAGTATAGCGAGGTATTATTTGCTACAGGCACGGGCATCAATCCTGATCCCACCTGGAATAATCAGCAATATTGGTATCTATCTAATGCAGAGAACTATGATGTCAATGGTATTGGGGACAGCAATGGATCCACCTTGAATAGTAAGCTGCATTACCTATCCTTCTTTGGGCGGGTTGCTTATAATTATGATGAGAGATACTTGCTCTACGGTACTTTTAGAAGAGATGGCAATAATAAATTCCAGCAGAAGTGGGGAAATTTTGCCACCATTGGTGCAGGTTGGGTGATCAGTGAAGAGGACTTCTTTGATGTACCTGCTATCGGTTTCTTGAAACTTAGAGCTTCATGGGGTCAACTAGGAAATGATGGTATCACACCATCCGTAGGAGTCCCTACCCTGGAAGAAACCAGCACAGCAATCAACGATGTCAGAGTAATTGGCCGTAGGCTAAATCCAACTTATGACCTAATTGACCAGTGGGAAACCACGGTTGAGAAGAACTTTGGGATTAATGCAAAATTCTTCAATAATCAGCTTTCCCTAGATGCAGATTACTTTATCCGAGACACCAAAAACTTGGCGGTGAGCATTATCCCCCCAGTTTTCAGAGCAACTGAAAGACGAAGTGTAGGTCAGATTAGAAATCAAGGGCTGGAAGTTTCCCTAAACTGGCAGAAAGATATCTCCAAAGACTTTAGCTACTATATAGGTGGTAATTTCTCCACGCTAAAAAACCAAGTACTTAGCTTAGGAGGGCCTGAAAGCCTAGACGGAGGCTCAGCAGAATTCAGACAACGCTCCATCCTTGGCCAACCCTTCCAATCCTTCTTTGGATATGAGGTAGAAGGGGTCTTCCAGAACGAGGCAGAAATCACTAACAGTGGTTATACCAATGAATTTATATCTGAAAATGGTCTGGTTCCTGGCGATTTCAAGTTTAAAGATCAAAATGGTGATGGACTAATCAATGATGCTGACCGAGTGGTAATGGGCTCATTCCTTCCTGAATTCACCTATGGTGCTAATCTGGGATTCAAATACAAGGCTTTTGAATTCTCCACCTTGATCCAAGGGCAAGTAGGTCATAAAATCCTGAACCGTAAGCGAGGTGAAATCATCTTCACCAATGACACTAATATTGATGCGGAGCTTGCTGATAACCTATGGAGAGGAGAAGGCACTTCGGACAAATACCCATCCGCGGCAGGTTTACGAAAAGGCTGGAACCAAAATTTCAGCACCTACTTTGTAGAGGACGGCTCTTACTTCCGGATCCAAAACGTGCAACTGGCTTATTCCCTGTTGAACAAGCAGTTGTTTGGTCAAAAAATGCCAGCGGCAAGGATCACCTTCACGGCTGAGCGACCATTGACCGTGTTTAGCTATAACGGGTTTAACCCGGAAGTAGCTAACGGAATTGACCGTCAAACCTACCCTATCCCAGCGGTATATACCGTAGGTCTAAACCTGAAATTTTAATCCCAAAACCTGAGATTAACCATGAAATTATCAAAAATAACACGATACACATTGGCCGCAAGTTTAGGATTAGGGGTATTATCCTCCTGCTCCGACCTGCTTGATACGCCATTAGAAAATGTTGTCATTGCAGATGAAACCGACTATACTCAATCGCAGAATATGGTCCTATTGCTCAATGGCTCCTACGCAGAATTCAACTCCCTCCAATGGGAGACCTTCCCACTAATCAGTGTCCGAGGAGATGATGTGGATGCCGGTGGAGATCAAGAGCCACTTACCAAAACAGATCTATACGAGTACGACAGAAACTTCTGGATGTACAATTCCACCTGGCTCAATTTATATTCCGATATTTTATATTGGCATGGTGCGATGGAGGAGATCCAGAAGTATCAGGATGCAGGCGCCAGCGCGGCCCTTTCCAGTCAATATATCGCTGAGGTTAAGGTATTGCGATCCTTTGAATTGCTTCAACTGGCAAGACTATGGGGAAGCATTCTGATCCCAAGAACCTCCCAGCCCAGTGATCTATACAATGTGGACCTGAGCACCTTCGCAGAAGTGATGGACCATATTTCCGCTCAGATGGATGAGGCCATCCCTAATCTCCCTAGTGTAAGACCAAACCAAAGGACAGACGTCCCTGGTGGAGTAACGCGATACACCGCCTTAGCGGTGAAGGCCATGGCCAACCTGGAAAACAAGAACTTCCAGCAGGTCGCGGATGCTACCGGTGAGATCATTTCTGATGGACAATTTATCCTAGAGCCTGATTATTACGAACTATTCAAAATCCCAGGAAAGCTAAACAGTGAAAACCTCTTAGAATTGCAATATTCAGATTATGGCAATCCTTCAGGAACTTCCAATAGATACTTATGGGATTTCTTTGGACCTTCTAACTGGACTCCAGCAGTAACTGGCGCTGGTGGCGGATGGGGATTCTGGGAGCCGAGCCTTAAGTATGTGAAGTTTATGCTTGAGCGAAATGAGATGGAAAGATTGACCACCACGGTATTATTTACTCCTTCCGGCATCAACGAAATCAAGACTGACCCAGCATTTGCCAGCCTTCCTGCATGGGTAAGTAATATCTCACCTGATGGAGATGTATTCAATGATCACCCGAGGTATAATTTCCTGAGTGGCAAGCAATATCTTCCAAGTAACCAGCTTACGGAGGGACGTTTCTCTTATGGAGAAAACAAAAATTTCACCGTCATCAGATACGCTGAGATCTTATTAATGCATGCAGAGGCATTGGTGAATGGGGCGACCAGCACAGCCATGTCTGCTGATGCCGCGGTCAATACAGTAAGAAACCGCGTGGGCCTAAGCCCTCTGAGCGGCGTAGGTTTGGAGCAGGTATTGGATGAGAAATATGCCGAGTTCGGTATGGAGTGGGGAATTCGCTTTTATGATTTAGTGCGTTATGATCAGACCGCTCCACTAAACTATGAGGGAAGAAACTATCAGGCATCCGATCGGTACCTGCCATACCCTTTAGCTCAGATGGACATTCTTCCTCAGTTATCTGCAGGTAGTGCTCAATAAGTATAGTTGGAATCCCATAACCCAAAGAACATGAATTTTACATCTAAAATAATAGCAGTTGCCTTTTTAGCATCCGCATCTGCTTGTACAGATAGTTATATTGATGAGCTCAATTATGTAGCTCCAGGTGAGGACGAAACTGCGCCGCAGATCGCCATCTCCTACCCTGTAGAGGGTACTTTGATCCGGGTAACGGAGGATGTCACCGCCATCACCGCAAAATTCGAGGTGCAGGATGATATCGAAATTGCCTCAATTACCCTCAGCATAGATGGCAAGGAAATCGGATCTTATAATGATTTCAAGGATTATAGAAGAGCGGCCCTTCAGGTTCCGGTGGACAATATCACCAATGGTCCCCATACCATGACCATCAGCGCTAATGATATTACGGACAAGACCACTGTTTCTACGGTGACCTTTGATAAAGTCCCTCCTTACAAATCTGAGTATGAAAATGAGATTTTCTATATTCCATTTGATGGGGAATATGTGGATTTGGTAACGATCAGCCCCGCAAATGAGGTAGGCAACCCCGGTTTTGCAGGACAAAGTGTGGCAGGAACCAATGCCTATGCAGGTGCGACTGGTGCTTACCTGACCTATCCTGGAGCTAGTTTGGCAAACCCAGAGTTCTCTGCTTCTTTTTGGTACAAGATCAATAATGTACCTGATAGAGCAGGTATTCTCGTAATGGGACCAATAGACGAAGCCAATCCTCAGAATATGAACAATAGAACCGCTGGTTTCAGATTGTTCAGAGAAGGAAGCGCCACCCGTCAAACCTTCAAGCTCAATGTGGGTACAGGAACCTCCGAAAACTGGTTTGATGGCGGAGATGCCGCTTCGATTGATCCTGCTACTAGTACAGAATGGATACACCTGGCCTTCACCATTAGCGCTGATCAGTGCACCCTCTATATCAATGGAAATATAGCCTCACAAGGATCCTATCCAGGCATCAGCTGGGAGGGTTGTGACTTGCTTTCCATCGGTTCGGGAGCCCCACGATTTGCAGGATGGGGCCACCTGTCTGACCTTAGCTTCTTAGATGAATTGAGAATATTCGATAAGGCGCTTAGCCAAGCAGAAGTACAAGAGATTATGAATGACGAACAGCCGTAATATATTTTAATTCCCCTGGGAAGCCCATGCTAAGTATTGGGCTTCCCTTTTCTCCTTATTTATATGAGATATTCCATTCTTATACTATGCATTGCATTTTTCTTTTTTTCCTGTGCCAAAGAGGAGGAAAACCTTCCCAACCTCAGCCTGGAGACCGCATCCATCGGTGAGCAATCGCTGGATCCCGACGGCAGCTCCATTGACAATGCACCTACCGATCGCCCTATCACCTTGACTTTTTCTCATGGGATAGCAGAAGAAGCCCTTCCTGCTGCCATCAGCCTTACCGATAATGAGGGTAACACCATAGACTTTTCTTATAACTTATTGACCAATAAAAAGACATTGACCCTATCTCCTAAGGGAGGATTAGAAACGGGTCGAACCTATACCCTAAAAATTTCACCTTCCATCCACTCCACCAACACCGCAGGTTTCGCTGGTGCTACACTTATATTTAGCACGAAGGCCGGGGAGATGTTGCTTACTGAAATCAATTTCGAGGAAGGAATAAAATTAGGCACCAATAAATACCATCAGGTCAATCCAAGTTTAAAAGCCACTTTGAGATTTGATGCACCGATTAGCGAAAATTCCAGATCCGATATAGGAAATCTGGTCAAAATCACCGGTGACCAAGCAGGCTCTCTGGAATTTCAGTGGTCCGAGGACTTTCATACCTTAAGCATCAGTGCTACCACTGCTTTGCAGGAATTAAAACAGTATACACTTTCGATCAGCGAGCAGCTTCTGGGCGAGCATAGTGAATATTTTGGGGGATATTCCCTCGCCTTTTACACAGGAACCAATGGAATAGCGAAATTCCCACTTATCTCTGATGAGGAGCTACTCACGAAAGTTCAGCGGCAGACATTCGAGTATTTTTGGTCTTTTGGGCACCCAGTGAGTGGCATGACGAGAGAGAGAAATACCTCAGGCAATACAGTGACCACGGGTGGTTCTGGTTTTGGAGCCATGGCGATGATCGTAGGGGTAGAGCGTGGCTTTATCAGCAGAACTGAGGCGATAAGCCGCTGGGTCAAGATGGTGGACTTCTTAGCCGCAGCCGACCGCTTCCATGGGGCCTGGCCACACTGGATCCATGGTGAAACTGGGAAAACTATCCCTTTCAGCACTAAGGACAATGGCGGGGATTTGGTAGAAACAGCCTTATTGATCCAAGGCCTGCTCACCGTAAGAGCTTATTTAAATACGAGCAGCGCTACTGAACTTGCGCTGAGCGATAAGATCACGCAACTTTGGGAAGAGGTAGAATGGTCCTGGTACACCAAAGGTGGCGGAAATATCCTGTATTGGCATTGGTCTCCTGAATATGCCTGGGAAATGAACCTCCCGGTTCGCGGATATAATGAAGCACTGATCACCTATGTGCTAGCTGCATCATCCGAAACCTATCCTATCGCCAAGGGGGTCTATGAAGAAGGTTGGGCGAAAAATGGCTCCATTAGAAATGGCGGCACCTTCTATGGGGAGATCCTGCCACTGGGATCAGACCGCGGTGGCCCCTTATTCTTTGCGCATTATTCTTTTCTTGGCCTTGACCCCAGAAACCTAAGTGATCAGTACGCAAATTATTGGGAGCAAAATCTCGCTCATACTAAAATCAATAGAGCCTATTGTATCGAAAACCCTAAGGGTTTTGCGGGATATGGGGAGGAAGCCTGGGGACTGACCGCCAGTGATAATCACCAAGGCTATAATGCCCATTCGCCCACTAATGATCTAGGGGTGATCAGTCCTACGGCAGCCCTGTCCTCCATGCCTTATACCCCTGTGGAATCCATGGAGGCACTTCGTTATTTTTATTACGATTTGGGAGAAAGAAGCTGGGGAGAATATGGATTTAAAGACGCTTTCAATATTTCTGAAAATTGGTATGCCGACTCCTATCTAGCGATAGATCAGGGCCCTATACTCCTGATGATCGAAAATCATCGAACAGGTCTTCTATGGGACACCTTTATGAAAGATCCAGAGATCCAAAATGGCTTAGAGGCCCTTGGATTTAGCTATTAACAGTAAACTCAAAAAAATATAAGCATGAAAAACCTTAATTTACCCCTAATTTTCAGCTTTATGCTGCTGGGATGTGCAAATGCATTTGCGCAGCAAACCGGCACGCAGGAGGCTCTTTTCCGACAAAAAGCAGATTCTATCCTAGCCCTCATGACTTTGGAGGAGAAAATTGGGCAGCTAAACCTTCCTGCCGCGGGAGATTTCACCACGGGACAGGCTTCCAGCTCCAATATTGCCGACAAGATAAAGGCAGGGCAAGTGGGAGGACTATTTAATATCAAGACTGTGGCAAAAATCCGCGATGTGCAGCGTGTGGCAGTGGAGGAGAGTCGTTTAGGAATCCCCTTACTTTTTGGGATGGATGTCATCCACGGATACGAAACGATCTTCCCCATCCCCCTTGGCCTTGCATCCAGCTGGGATATGGAATTGATCAAAAAAAGTGCGCAGATCGCTGCTAAAGAAGCCAGTGCAGACGGCATCAACTGGACTTTTTCGCCTATGACAGACATATCCAGAGATCCTAGATGGGGCCGGGTATCTGAAGGAAGTGGTGAAGATCCATTCCTGGGCTCAGAAATAGCCAAGGCTATGGTCAGAGGCTATCAAGGAGACGACTTATCTCTCAGCACTACCCTTATGGCTTGCGTAAAACACTTTGCTCTCTATGGGGCTGGCGAAGCAGGCAGAGATTATAATACGGTGGACATGAGCCGTCAGCGTATGTATAATGAATATTTCCCACCGTATAAGGCCGCCATTGAGGCTGGCGTGGGCACTGTAATGACGGCTTTCAATGAGGTGGAGGGAATTCCAGCCTCTGCCAATCGCTGGTTGATGACTGAGGTTTTGAGAGACCAGTGGGGCTTTGATGGATTTGTGGTGACAGACTATACCGCTATCAATGAGATGATCGATCATGGGATCGGCGATTTGCAGACCGTATCCGCACGCTCTCTACAGGCAGGTGTGGACATGGACATGGTGGGAGAGGGTTTTCTTACCACTCTAAAACCTTCTCTGGAAGAGGGGAAAATCACTGAAGAGGAAATCAACGAAGCATGCCGAAGAATATTAATAGCCAAATACAAGCTAGGCCTATTTGAGGATCCCTACCGATACTGCGATATAGAAAGAGCTGAAAATGAGATCTTCAATGCCGAAAACAGGCAAGTTTCCAGAGAAATAGCCGCCCAGTCCTTTGTATTATTAAAAAACGAAAAGCAAACCCTTCCCTTAGCGAAGCAGGGAACGATAGCCTTGGTGGGCCCTATGGCGGACAATGCCGAGAATATGACCGGTACCTGGTCTGTTGCGGGGAGATTTGAAGAATCCATTTCCCTGATGCAAGGAATAAAAAATGCAGTAGGTGAAGAAGTCACCATTCTGCATGCTCGAGGAGCCAATATAGTGAGGGATTCACTTTTAGAATCCCGGGTAAGTGTCTTTGGCAAGCCTACTTATAGAGATAGTAGATCAGAAGAAGAGCTGATTGCTGAAGCGCTGGAGGTGGCCAAAAAATCAGACATTATCGTGGCGGCTATGGGGGAATCTGCTGAAATGAGCGGAGAATCTTCCAGCAGAAGCTCCATTGAGCTTCCAGAAAACCAACGCAAAATGCTCCAGGAGCTGGCCAAAACAGGTAAGCCTATAGTCCTGGTATTATTTACAGGAAGACCACTAGCAATACGATGGGAAACGGAAAATTTACCCGCCATTCTCAATGTATGGTTTGGTGGCAGCGAAGCTGGCGACGCCATTGCAGATGTTCTATTCGGTAAGGTAAATCCTTCAGGAAAACTGACCGCTACCTTCCCTCAAAACACAGGGCAAATCCCAATCTACTATAATCATAAAAACACTGGCAGACCCCTCCCCGAAGGAGAATGGTTTCAGAAATTCCGCTCTAATTACCTCGATATACCGAACAGCCCCCTTTTTCCATTTGGATATGGACTTAGTTATACCAGTTTTAAATATGGCGATGTAAAGCTTAGCCATAGCCAGCTGGCTGGTGACCAAACCCTCACGGCCAAGGTAAGCATTACGAATACTGGGAAATATGATGGAGCCGAGGTGGTCCAATTGTATGTTAGAGATGTGGTGGGCAGCGTAACCCGCCCTGTAAAAGAGCTTAAGGGCTTCCAAAAAGTATTTATCAAAGCTGGAGAAACTCAGGAGATACACTTTGAGCTTCGTCAGGAAGACCTCAAATTTTATAATCATAGCTTAGATTTTGTTTTTGAACCGGGAGATTTTGAAGTGATGATAGGAACAAATTCCATGGAAGTCTCAAAAGAAATTATTGTATGGAACGATTAATAAAAAGAAGCTCGAAATCAACCGCAATATGGCTCATGGTAGTATTAATGAGCAGTTGGTCGGTTACTTTATTTGCCCAAAACAAGAAGCTCTTTGATCATAAGGTATATATAAATGAGGCTGGGGACTCCCTTAGGTATAGGTTATTATTGCCAAAAGGCTACAAGAGCTCAAAGGAATATCCCCTGGTATTATTCCTTCATGGTGCTGGCGAGCGTGGCAGTGACAATGAGAAGCAGCTGAGCCATGGCTCCAGCTTATTTCTTGACAAGCATAATCGCAAAGAATTCCCGGCCATCGTGGTATTTCCCCAGTGTCCTGAGGACACCTACTGGATAGACATCAGTATTCGTGCAGAGCTCCGTGGCCAGGGCGATCCTGATTTCAGCCAATCGCTGGACCAGCCTTCTGAGCAGCTTGATATGGTCAACGAATTGGTCGATCAGCTGCAGCAGGATTTCAGTGTTGATGCTAATCGGCTCTATGTCATGGGCCTATCGATGGGGGGCTTTGGCACCTTGGAGACGCTAGGCAGATGGCCGGATAAATACGCTGCAGCGGTGGCAATTTGTGGCGGAGGAAATATTTCCTTAGCCAAAGAATATGCTCCAAACACCTCGGTATGGCTGACACACGGTGGCAAGGACGATGTGGTTCCTCCGATATTATCCAGGAGAGTTTATGAAGCATTACTTGAGGAGAATGCCGATGTACGCTATGACCTCTATCCGGAAGCCAACCATAATGCATGGGATCCCACCTTTGCAGAACCAGAACTTCTGCCTTGGTTATTTTCAAAACATAAATAAACCCTAGAATTTATGAAAAAACACGCACTATTAATCGGTCTGTCAGTCCTGATGACCGTCCTGGTTTTTGCCTGCTCTTCCAAAGAGGAAATTGGCGAAAGCCTCATCACCGCCAAGGGCTATGACCGACATGTGGAATTGCACTGGCCCAGTATCCAGGGAGTAGATTCCTATGAAATATGGGCGAGTATGGATGGTAAAGATTTCACCAAAAGAGCCAGCCTTTCCGACACCATGTACATGGATTTCGTCAATGATCTTGGCCAAAATCTCCAGCTACAGTATAAAGTAAAAGCGGTGGGCGCCAGTCCGGAAGCCGAGGATTTGGGCATCGTGCAGGTATCCACCAGAGATTTTACTGAGGAAGAACTTATTGACATGGTGCAATATTACACTTTCAGGTACTTTTGGGAAGGTGCAGAGCCCGTTTCGGGGCTTGCCCCTGAGCGGATTCATATCGATGGCAATTATCCTCAGGATGATAAGTCGGTGGTCACCACCGGCGGTACAGGCTTCGGAATCTTTGGTATTATCGCCGCGATAGACCGAGGATGGATTACCCGTGAGCAAGGACGTTTGCGCTTCGAAAAGATGACTACCTTCCTGGAAAATGCCGATCGCTACCATGGAGTATGGCCTCACTGGCTGTATGGAGAAACTGGCAAAGGAAAATCCTTCAGTAATAAAGACAACGGCGGAGATCTTGTGGAATCTGCCTTCCTGATGCAAGGCTTACTTGCAGTAAGAGAATACTATAAATCCGGAAGCGATGCCGATCAGAAATTGGCGAATCGCATTGATCAATTGTGGAAAGACATGGAGTGGGACTGGTACACGCAAGGTGGCCATGATGTGCTGTATTGGCATTGGTCGCCAACCCATGAATGGGAAATGAATTTCCCGCTGGAAGGCTATAATGAATGCCTGATCACCTATATCCTTGCGGCCTCCTCGCCTACCCACACCATCCCCGCCTCCGCTTATCATAAGGGCTGGGCCCGCAGTGGCGGGATCAATACCGATGTGGAAGCTTATGGATATAAGCTAAAACTAAAGCATAACGGTTCCGAAAAAATGGGAGGCCCGCTATTCTGGGCGCATTATTCCTATTTGGGATTAAACCCTAAAGGGCTCACCGACCAATATGCAGATTATTGGGAAGAAAATAAAAATCATACCTTGATCAACCGCGCATGGTGTGTAGAAAATCCTGAAGACTATAAAGGTTATGGCGAGGACCTATGGGGCCTTACCGCCAGCTATACCGTGACTGGGTATAATGCCCACCGTCCAGGAGAAGACCTCGGGGTCATCTCTCCTACTGCGGCGCTTTCCTCCATGCCTTATACCCCTAAGGAATCCATAAAGGTGCTGAAGAACCTGTATTATAATTATGGTGAGAAAGTTTTTGGGAGATATGGTTTCTATGATGCCTTGAGCCCTGAGGCAGACTTTTATCCTGAGCGATACCTCGCCATCGACCAAGGTCCCATCGTGGCAATGATCGAAAATCATCGTACAGGATTAGGCTGGAACCTATTTATGGGAGCTCCGGAGATCCAAGAAGGCTTGAAAAAATTAGGTTTCACCAGCAAACCTTAAGATAGTAAACACCTATTAAACCCTAGTACCCCGATCTGCGAGAGCATTTCGGGGATATTTTTTTTTAAGTGATCCTTTGTTTTTTTTTAGGGGCAAAGAAAAGAATAGTGATAAAGAAACCACCCGTCATCAAGGGGCTATGGGGTAATAACATTTAACGTTTCACTGCTAGCACACGCAATCTCACATAATCAGCGAACCATTGATTATCATCAAAATTGGTATGTTTTATTTGAGCCTCCACTTCTGTAAGGATCTCATCCACCTCCTCTTCAGCAAGCGTGTCCAGGAAATTCTTACAGAACATATACAACCAGTTTTTTATTCCTTCCTCACCTTTCAGGGGAGTCTTTCGGTCAAAGTGCGTTGCAAAGCTCACCCGAAATCCTTTTTTCTCCAAAATGCCTGCATATTCGGAAAGAGAGGGGAAATACCACACCTCTTTATGGGCAAGTTCCTTATAGCCATGATTATTGAGAGAGGCTCTGAGCGCGGATACAATATTGGAGACATTACCCTTACCTCCCAGCTCAGCCACGAATCTCCCGCCAGGCTTCAAACTGCGATGGATGCAGTCCACCGCAATATCCTTATCCAGCACCCAATGGAGCGCTGCATTGGAAAATACCGCGTCAAATTGATTGGGCATATCAAAGCTATCGGCGGAGGCCACCTGAAAAGATAGATCCGGATACTTTTCTGTGGCGCTTTGGATCATTTCCGGACTGCTATCTATTCCGAGTAATTGCGCTCCCGATTGACTAATTGCCTTCGCCAGATCTCCTGTACCACATCCCAAATCCAATATCTTCTCCCCAGCTTTTGGAGCCATAAGATTGATAAGGTCTTCACCAAATTTGGAAACAAAATCATGTTTATGATCATATAATTGGGTATTCCATTTCATAGTTAAAGTGGCGGTTTATGGTGAAAATAATACTGATTAGAATGCTATTTATTCGCCGAATATAATTTCTAATAACGCTAATATCAAGCAGGGTCAACTGATCTAAAGCCCACAATTATACTTATAAAAATGGTAATATTCACTAGCTATACACTAAATTGTTTATCCAAAAAAAAATCTGTTATTCTCAAAATAAAAGTATAAACCATCTTAAAAATGAAACTAAATAATATAAAACACAACAAAAAGCTTCTGTCCGACTATCCCTACATTTAAAGCTAAACCCTTAAAGTAAATTGCCCTAGTAAAGTCCATGAAGTCAGCAGCGCTCTATTTAATACATCCTTCGCCAACGCTTACGGCCCATCCTTCCACCACTACACTTAGCTCAAAAATGGTGAAAAAACTCTGAGTAGATCATTTATTTTTTTCCTTTCTAATCCGCTTAGCCACGATGACGTTTTCCTCGACCTCGCTGGTAGAAATGGTACGCGCAGCGGGAGAATCACAAATGGAACAAGATCCTCTTAGGATAATATCATTATGATTATCCAAAAACACTCTATAATCCACCAATTCCCGTCCTATCTCTCCGCAGGAACAATAGAAATTTTGAAGAATATGGCTGAAGTATTCCCATTCCTCTCCCAGCATGAGTCTTAGCTCCCATTGATTAAGAGGAAGATCCCCTGGATGCTTCGGTGCATGTCTATTTGGCATATAAGTGAGAATTATAAAGGGTGGTTTCCACTTGCGAACTTCATTAATTTAGAGCAATTCCTCTAAAATTAACAAAAACTGCTTCAATTACCATAAAACTACTATAATTACGGTAGATCGCGATTAGGTATAGGCCAAAATCAAGCAATTTTGGTGGCGAGCAGAATACCTGTTGACCAATTCATTTTGGTAAGGTGAAAATTTTCTCTTTGCTCCAGATCTGCGACCAGGGCATCCACATTATCCTGATGTCCCTCGGGCCAGTTGGGCTGAGCGCTCATATCATCGATGACATACATCCCTCCGATCTTCAGCAAAGCTAGGGCCTCATCCAGACAGCTGTATTTCCCCGGCCAGGCATCTGCAAAAATAAGGTCAAATGGGCCTCCCTCATAATTACGGATCCATTCTGCTCCGTCCTGACAGATCAGCTGTACCCGCGGATTCATCCCAAAATAGGCGCCTGCAATATCGATTAGTTGAGGATCATTATCCACCGAGATGATAGAGGAGTCCCCCATCATGCCATCCACCATCCATGATAAGGACAGTCCTATGCCTGTACCAAGCTCAAGAAATTTCCCATTTGGTTTGGAGGAAATCAACGTTTTCAACAAACTCCCAATGTACAAATCTGAGGGCATGGTAAACCCTATTTCTGACGATCGCTGCTGCAAGGCGGCGTAAATCTCTGGGATATCAGTGATTAAGGAATCATTCATGATTTATTATTTATAAAAGTTAATACGGTGAACCTTTCCGTTTATTACTATTGCATCCTGAAATAGCAAAAAACACCTGCCAAAATAAGCAATCTCTCGCAGGAAATGACGGCAAATACAGGAAATCCTTTTTAAATAAGTAAAAGCAGAATAATGGCCGAGCTATCACTGTTAGGTACAGGATCGCCTGGATATCCGCCTTATCGCTTTTCTCATGAATCAAAATTAACCCAAAAATCCAGGCAACCCGTCCCCTGATATAAGGTCTGACTATGCGTAAATAATCAAAATCTGCTGCGTCCAGGAACTTAGCAGAGGGAGGATTCCGTGCAGAAAGCGGTATATTACTACTCTTATTGAGCAGAATTTAAGGCCTTGAAAAATATTTCTATTATTTTTGCACCTTGATAGAAACTCATATTGCTACAATATAACATCGACTATGTCCTTATCCACAAAATATAACCCTTCAGAAGCTGAGTCCAAATGGTATGATTTCTGGATGGAAAATAAGCTTTTCAGTTCCAGCGTAGATTATAATAAGGAGCCATATTCCATTGTCATTCCTCCGCCAAATGTGACAGGAGTTCTGCATATGGGGCATATGCTGAATAATACCTTGCAGGATGTGCTGATCAGAAAGGCTAGAATGGAAGGCAAAAATGCCTGCTGGGTTCCTGGCACTGACCATGCGTCTATAGCCACCGAAGCTAAGGTGGTGGCCATGCTTAAGGAAAAGGGTATTGACAAAAAGTCCATAAATAGGGAGGAATTTTTGTCTTATGCCTGGGAGTGGAAGGAGAAATATGGGGGAATCATCCTGGAGCAGCTGAAGAAACTAGGCGCCTCCTGTGACTGGGACCGTACCAAGTTTACGATGGATGCGGACCTTAGCGAGGCAGTTATCAGTGTATTTGTGGACCTGCATAATAAGGGCAAAATCTACCGTGGTATCCGTATGGTAAACTGGGATCCCCAGGGTAAGACTGCCTTATCTGATGATGAGGTGATCTTTAAGGAGATTCAGTCAAAACTATATTATATCAACTATAAAATAGAAGGCAGTGAGGATGAAACGCTCACCATCGCCACCACTCGTCCCGAGACGATCATGGCCGATGCGGCCATCTGTATAAATCCAAATGACAGTCGATTTGCTCATCTAAAAGGCAAAAAAGCTATCATACCACTTATCAACCGTAGCATCCCGATTTTAGAGGATGATTATGTAGATGTGGAATTTGGTACTGGCTGTCTGAAAGTCACTCCTGCCCATGATGTAAATGACTACGAAATCGGCATTAGACATAAGCTGGAGGTCATAGACATCATCGCAGATGATGGGACGCTAAATGAGAAAGCTCAGATTCTGGTGGGTGAAGACCGCTTTATCGCCAGAAAGAAAATAGCCAAACTGCTGAAAGAAGCGGGTCAGCTGGCAAAAGAAGAGGAATACACCTCCAATGTGGGGCATTCTGAAAGGACCGATGCGGTGATTGAGCCTAAGCTATCTTTGCAGTGGTTCCTAAAAATGGAGGACATCACTAAGCCCGCTTTGACGGCTGTAATGGACGATGTCATCGCCCTTTATCCTCCGAAATTCAAGAACATGTACCGCAGCTGGATGGACAATGTCCGTGACTGGTGTATCTCCCGTCAGCTATGGTGGGGCCACCAGATCCCTGCATTCTACCTTCCTAATGGGGAATATGTGGTCGCCAAAACCGCCGAAGAGGCTCTAGTGGTGGCGAACGAAAAGTATGGTGAAAACTATAAACTGGCAGACTTAAAACAAGACGAGGATGTACTTGATACCTGGTTTTCTTCTTGGCTGTGGCCGATCTCGGTTTTTGATCCGAATGTATTTGCCACAGGCGAAAAAAATGAAGACCTGAAATACTACTACCCTACCAATGATCTGGTGACCGCTCCTGAGATTCTATTCTTCTGGGTGGCAAGAATGATCATCGCAGGCTATGAATATATGGGCGAAAAACCGTTCAGAAATGTTTACCTGACGGGTATAGTCCGTGATAAGCAAGGGCGAAAAATGTCAAAATCTCTGGGTAACTCCCCTGATCCATTGGAACTGATCAAGATCTATGGGGCAGATGGTGTAAGAACGGGGATGTTGTTTAGTTCGCCAGCGGGAAATGACCTGCCTTTTGATGAGAAACTGGTGGAGCAAGGACGTAATTTTGCTAATAAAATATGGAATGCCTTCCGACTAATAAAAGGCTGGGAAGTGGATTCTTCTATTCAGAATCATCAAAATCAAACTGCCATTCTATGGTATGAAAGTCGCTTTAACCAAGCGCTGGAAGAGATAGAGGACCATTTCAGCAAGTTTAGAATCTCTGATGCCCTGATGAGCACCTATAAATTGGTATGGGATGACTTCTGCTCCTGGTACCTGGAGATGATTAAGCCTGAGTATCAGAAGCCAATAGACTTGGAGACTTACGAAAAAACGCTGGCGTTTTTCGAAAAAATCATGAAGGTACTTCATCCATTTATGCCATTCCTTACCGAGGAACTTTGGCATCAGATCAAGGGCCGTGATGTGAAAAATGCGCTGATCGTTTCTCCTTGGCCAAAGGCGGATGAATACAATCAAGGGATGATCACCGATGCCGCGCAGGTATTCGAGGTGGTATCTCAGGTGAGAAATATAAGGGCCTCCAAAGGGATCTCTCCTAAAGAAGCCTTTGCACTCACTATCAATACGCAGAGCCCTGACTTATATAAGTCATTCGAGGCTATCCTCACCAAACTTGCCAATTTAGAATCGGTAAGCTATGGCGACTCTGTGGAAGGTGCATTGAGTTTTGTGGTGAAGTCTGATGAATTCTTCATCCCACTCAATGAGTCCATCGATGTGGAAGCGGAAAAGGAAAACCTGAAAAAAGAAATAGAATATACCAAGGGCTTCCTAAACGGTGTGGTCAAAAAACTAAGCAACGAACGCTTTGTGAATAATGCCCCCGACCAAGTGGTCGCCATCGAGAAAAAGAAGCAGGCCGATGCAGAGGCAAAAATCAAAACCTTGGAAGATAGTCTTGCCAAATTAAGCTAAGACAAACACTGACTAACAATAATTAAGGAGACTTCACTGAGGTCTCCTTTTTTTTTCTCAAATAAACACCCAAGTAAGGAAACACTTCCCCAAAACCACCTAGAAGCCATTCGGCAAAACCTGATCTACCTCCACGCTCCCCAACTATAACTAAATCTCTATCCACAGATCCCCGATCGAACCTAAGCCAAAGTACGGGCAAAGGAAGTGGATGAGCCATGAAGCTCATTTCTACCAGAGCTAAATAGGAAGGGGGATAATTCTCTTCCTACTTAAGCGATGATTAATGCTCAAATTATTTATCCCTGATCAAAGCAACATCCAAATGATTGGCTTATTTTTACAATCACAAAAGGATAGCATTCTATTTCATATTATTACAAAATGAAAAATCTAAAGATAGCCATTATTGGCTGTGGTAATTTGGGTCTATCGATCGTCAATGGATTATTAGACACAGAAGGCTTTGATGGCAATAACTTATGGGTAACCCGAAGGAAGCCAGACAGCTTATTTCATCTCAAAGCCCTGGGGGTAAATGTCTCCTCGGACAATAAACTTGCTGCAAAGGCGGCAGATTTGGTGATATTGGGGGTAAAACCTTATAATATACCTTTGATATTGAAAGAAATATCTCCTGAACTGGATGCCGCCAGCCAAACGGTCATCTCCCTTGCCACCGGAGTCACCCTGGAGGAGATGGCCATCCATCTTCCTAAGGACACCGCCATATTCCGGGCGATGCCAAATATAGCGGCAGATATCCAGGAGTCTATTACCTGCATCTGCTCTCAGCATGCCAGCCCGGCGGTGGAAGCAGAGGTCAAAGCGGTGTTCAATAGCATTGGGATATCCATTCTGATCGAGGAACACCTGATGGAAGCCGCCACGGTATTGGGAGCCTGCGGAATTGCCTATGTATTACGATTTATGAGAGCGATGACTCAGGGAGGTATTCAGATTGGCTTTGATGCTAAGACGGCCAATGATATCGTAAACCAAACGGTAAAAGGAGCTGCTGAGCTGATCATCAAGAAAGGCATCCACCCAGAAGCGGCCATTGATAAGGTGACCACACCAAAAGGCTGCACCATCGTCGGTCTAAACGAAATGGAACATCATGGCTTCAGTGCAGCCATGGTAAAAGGTGTATTGGCCTCTTATGAGAAAATAGAAAAGTAAAAACAACTAGCTTCAAACAGCAATAATAGCAGCAGAATATCCCGATTAGAGGTAGTTTGCTGCTATTTTTTTTCAAAACCTGGGAATCCTCATTATTATTTATGAAAAGTAGTGGTTTAAGGGAGAAATATGGGAAATCCATGCCCAATACCCGTAAATACACCTCCTTAAGGCCTTATAAATGGCTAATAATGATATTTATTGGTAGGATAAAATTAGAAAACCCAGTAGATTTACTATATTATCTCATATAGGATATCATGTACAAGAAACTTTTACCGATTCTACTCTCTATTTCTATTATTTTGGTAGTTGGATATATGTTGGGACCAAAAGAAGAATTCAGCGATTTAAAAGGCAGCTATCCAAGCGTGCCGACAGATTTGACAGCGCTCGAGCAGTATGTCACTCATAAAGAAGATACAGTAAAAGGACTCAAACCCAATAATGAGGCAAGGATCGTCTGGGCTGACAGTCTAAATCCAGCGGTTACAGAATACTCATTCGTATATATTCATGGATTTGGCGCCAGCCAGATGGAAGGAGATCCGGTCCACCGGAAGCTTGCCGCCCATTTTGGAGCCAACCTTTACCTGACGCGATTGCCTGAGCACGGTATAGACCGGCCCAATGCCTTCGAATACCTAACTGCTGATATCTTAGCAGATGGGGCACGGGAGGCTTTTATGATAGGTAAGAGCCTAGGTAAAAAAGTCATAATCATAGGTACTTCCATGGGCGGAGCATTGACGACTTTGGTGGCCTCCGAGCGTGAGGATATCGAGGCGATCATCCTCTACTCCCCATGCATTAGAGATTACGGAAATCAGCTTGAAGCCTTCTTTAGCCCATGGCAGGGATGGCTTTTTGAGCAATTTGGCACCAATGATGACCAGGTGGTCCTCAGTCCACGCACAGGCGATAAGGCAAAATACTGGTCGGAACAGTATCATATCAATGCCTACAAAACCCTCGCTCAGCTGGTTTATAGCCGAATGAATGAGGAGACCTTTACCAATATAAAACAGCCTTTATTTCTAGGTTATTATTTCAAGGATAAGGAGCACCAAGACCAGGTGGTATCTGTCCCTGCAATGATAGAAATGTACCAGGAAGTCAACAGTCCAGAAAACCTAAAGGCAAAGAAAGCCTTCCCAGATGCGGGAGACCATGTAATCGGCTCTTCCATCACCAACCCAAACTGGGATAAGGTACTCGAAGCCAGTATTGCTTATTTACAAAACACCCTACACATCCCAGCACCATCTGATGCTGAAGGTCAGCTTCTGGAAGACCCTAGTGCTTCACAGAAATCAAGTACCCACTAATAACCTATAAATGATTTTACCCTATCCAATCATTACCGCACCCACCTTATTTCTGGATGAAAAGAAAGCATTAAATAATCTTAAAAAAATGAGTGAAAAGGCCAAAAAGTCTCACACTCGCCTCGTCCCCCACTTCAAAACCCATCAATCCAGGCATATTGGCGAATGGTATAAGGAATATGGGGTCACAGAAATCACCGTTTCCAGCATATATGCTGCCGAATATTTCCTGCCTCAGTTATGGGAAAATATCCATATTGCCTTTCCCTTTAACCCGCTGGAGATCACCAAGCTCAATCGCCTCGCTGCGGAGCAGTCCATCTCGGTCCAACTCGTCAATGCCGCCACCGCAGGTCTGCTAGCAGATAACTTGCTACAGCAGGTAGGGTATTTCATAGAGATAGATGCCGGATATGGCCGTACAGGAGTGGAAGTCAGTGATTTTGGGACGATAGAGGCCATTCTTAGAACCTCTCTCAAAACGAATAAACTTAAGTTCAGAGGCTTTTATATTCATGCCGGACATACTTACCATAGCAGCCCTGAGGAAATCCAAGCCATCTATCATCAAACTACCTCGGCCCTGACCATGCTGAAGGACAAATATAATTCTGAATTTCCAGATCTCGTAATCCGTCTAGGAGATACCCCTAGCTGTTCTATTCAGCAGGATTTTGCAGGAATAGATGAGGTAGGTCCGGGAAACTTTATTTTTTATGACCTTACACAAGCCGCTTTAGGCAGCTGTACCAAGGAGGATATTGCTGTGGCTTTGGCAGCACCTATCGTGGATATCAAAAAGCATAAAAATGAAATCCTCGTTCATGGCGGAGGAGTACACTTATCCAAGGATGTTCTGATCTTACCTAATGGTCAAAAATCCTATGGTGAAGTGGTCTTTATTCATGAGGATGGATGGGAGATTTTAGAAGAGCCTGCCATCGTAAAAAGCATCAGCCAAGAACATGGGGTATTGCAGGCACCTAAGGCCATTATCGATCGAGTACATCTGGGAGAACTCATTGGGATCCTGCCCGTTCATAGCTGCATGACGGCAGACTGTATGGGCGGATATATGAATCTAAAAGGCGAAAAAGTGGATCACTTTAAGGGCCAAAACAGCTTCTACCGAAATCTCTAAAATAGACAAATCCTCCTCATTTAATGAGGAGGAAAAGTGGAAGGTTGAATCAGTATGTACATCGCATTCTCGGTGCTTTATAGTCACTAATAGGCCTATAACTTCATGATCAACAATCCTATAAAATAAGAAAAGGGTTTACTTATCGAAATAAGTAAACCCTTTTTTATGATTAGGTAAGTGCAGTTCTGGTCTTAATAGCCCAAGGTTTTTAGCATACTCGCACTATTTTGTTCCTCTGCAAACAGCCTATGAGTGACAGACCCATCTGTATCTCTATCGATCAGGACGTGCTTGGGTGCAGGAATCAGGCAATGCTGAATCCCTCCATATCCACCTAGAGACTCCTGATAGGCCCCCGTATGGAAGAACCCAATGTACTGAGGTGTCTTTTTGTCCTCTTTCTTTGGGAGGTAAATATTATATTGGTGAGCCTCCGAATTATAGTAATCCATACTATCGCAGGTCAGGCCACCTAGGTTGATATTATGATATTCTTCCTTCCAGTTATTTACCGCCAGCATAATATACTTTTGATTCAGTCCCCAGCTATCTGGCAATTGAGTGATGAAGGACCCATCGATCATATACCAAAGCTCTTTGTCATTCTGGAGTTTTTCTTCCAAGATAGAATAGAGAACCGCTCCACTTTCTCCAACAGTATAGCTTCCAAATTCCGTGAAGATATTGGGCTCCTGCGTATTATTCTTGGCGCACATCCACTTGATATTCTTGATGATTTGATCCGCCATATATTGGTAATCATAATCAAAGAATACATTGGTCTTGATGGGCCAGCCACCACCAATATCCATAGTGTCTAATTCGGGGCAGATGGCTTTGAGGTCCACATATTTCTGTATAAATCGCGTAAGCTCAGACCAGTAATAGGCAGTATCACGAATGCCCGAATTGATAAAGAAATGGAGCATTTTCAGGCTCACATTTGGATTATCCTTTATTTTGGTCTCATACAGGTCGATTATATCCTTATATCTCACGCCCAGACGGGAAGTGTAGAAGCCAAACTTAGGCTCTTCATCGGCGGCGATACGTATGCCGACCTGAAAAGGCACCTTCACATGCTCCAGATAATAATCAATTTCAGTGAGGTTGTCCAAAACAGGAATACAGTTTTTGAATCCATCATTGAGGAGCTCGGTGATATACTGCTTGTACAGATCCCTTTTGAAACCGTTGCAGACGATGTGCGTATCCTTGGTGATTTTGCCTTGTTCGTACAAGCTTCTCACGAGTGGAATGTCAAAGGTCGAGCTGGTTTCGATATGGATGTCGTTTTTCAGTGCCTCATCCAGAACGAACTTGAAATGGGATGATTTGGTACAATAACAATAGGTGTACTTACCATGGTAATCATGGGCTTCCATCGCATTATTAAAGTAAGTTTTCGCATTTTGTATGCTCTCACTGATTTTAGGAAGGTAAGTTAGTTTTAGCGGAGTTCCATACGTCTCAATGATATCCATGAGATCTACGCCATTAAAAAAAAGCTTTTCATCTTCCACTTTGAATTCTCTCGTGGGGAAATCAAAGGTTTGCTGAATTAAATCAATGTATTTGTTCATTAGGCACTGAAAAGATTTAGTGTTTTAGGATCGAAAGTTGCATTCAATTCTTTAAAATTCAAACAGCTATTTTTCATAAAATAGTAACTATTACCAGCTCTTCCAAAATTCATGCCTGCTTATAAAAAACAAAAACTCCTTTCTGCAGATGAGAAAGGAGTTTTACTATGGTCATTATTAGTGGTTTATCATTGTATTTAATTAGATAGCTCATTGAAAAGCAGCTTTTCTTCCAGCTTATGTCTTTCTTGATTCACAAGGACTTTTCTTAGTACTTGTTTGAATCTCAGTTCATCTTCTACGATTTTGAATAACTTTTCGAGGTATTTTTTTGCGACTGCCTCATTTTTATTATAAAATTTCAGAGTGAAGCTTTTAGTTTCGTGGACACTTTCCAAAAACAATTCATTGGGCTGTCCTGCCAGAACCAAGCCTCTGAAGAAAGCATAATGCTCCGACAGATTTCCTTTAAGGTTAAAATACACCGCATTAAACTCCTTGTTCACACCTGCATAATTACCAAATGAAAAAGTGCCCTGACCTTCCAATTCCACATCGGATCTAGAAGCCAAATACTCTCTTACATTTAGCTCATTGACTTCCTTATTATTATTTCTGATTACGGATTGGAAGCTGAAGATGGTTTCGTTTTGTGATACTTTATAATTTGAAGCGATAGCTGTCATGATTCTTAGATTTTAATAATTATTAGTTTTTGTTTAAAAGGCTGTGTCAATTTCAACAACAGCAGCGGCGAACATTAGTGGCAAAAACTTGCATTCGAAAGGCTTTAAACATCTTCATGGCATTTTTAATTTATAGTTCCTTAAATGATTTAGGCAGGATTTAGCACCTTTTCTTTGGATAGGTTGCTATAGGATCTATGAGCCTGTTCTCTCCCCTATTCGGTATAAATCAGTGAATTGCTTTTGCGCCGCTCACTAATAACTTCTTCAAAGGTACAATATATTTTTTCAAAAACTAATTTCCCTATAGATTTTGTAGGGAATTATTTCTCCTTCTAAATCTCCCCCTTGGCAAATGGCTTTAAAGCCCGAAAAATCGCTGAAAATCCAATTATTATAATACCGAAAAAAAATGTAGTTTTTTGACTACTTTTGTACCACCAATGGGATTTGAGGAAATGCTGAAAACGATATGCCCCAAATTCATGTAGTGAATCGAAAATCTATGAGAGACATCAAACTAGTAGAAGTACGATCAGAATTGGCCGCAGGCACCCGTGGCGCCAGCTTGGGCATCGATGCGCTCAAAGTCGCCAGCTTGGACAAAAAATCCGACTTTTTCACGAAGTTTGACCCGATCAGCGTCAAGGATTCTAATAATTACCTCTGGAAAGGCAACGCTTTCCCGAATGCCAAATATATCGACGGCGTGTATGAGGTATTATCCAGCGTCCATGATGCGATAAAAGCCTTAAGGCTTAAAAAGAAATTCCCCATCGTCCTGGCTGGTGATCATTCCACGGCGGCTGGCACCATCATGGGCATTAAAGCTGCCGACCCGGACAAGCGCCTAGGCGTCATATGGATCGATGCACACGCAGACATTCATAGCCCATACACCAGCCCCACCGGCAATATGCATGGAATGCCGCTCGGCATGTGCCTTCAGGAGGACAATCTGGAATGCCAAGTAAAATCACCTTCGGAGGAAGAAAAAAAATATTGGGAAAAGATCAAGGCCATCGGCGGAGACTTCCCCAAAATCAAGGCCGGGGACATCATTTATATTGCGGTTCGCGACACCGAATCCCCCGAAGAGCATCTGATAAAGAAACATGGGATAAAGAATTTCAGGACCGCAGAGGTGAGGCAAAAAGGAATAGAAAAAATCGCTGCCGAGGCATTGGCTATCCTTAAGGACTGTGATCAGATCTATATCTCCTTTGATGTGGACAGCCTGGACAGCTCCATATCGGTCGGCACTGGCACTCCTGTGCCCGATGGGCTTACGGTGGAGGAGGCCTTACACCTCAATGAGACTTTAATAAAAGATAAAAGAGTATGTTGCTGGGAAATTGTGGAGGTAAACCCAACCCTGGATTCTGAGAACGTCATGGCGGAGACCGCTTTTGATATATTGGAGTCCACGACCCAATCGCTTGTTAGCAACTTTTGACACATTATATTATATAAGAGAATGACCATTCAAGAACAAATACTTCATTCAATAAGCAAGGCATTTGCAGACACCTTTGACCATCAAGTAAGTGCTGAGGACCTGGCGCTGCAGCCCACCCGCAAGGAATTTGAGGGTAGCTATACTTTTGTATTATTTCCCTTCTTGAAATTCACTAGGATGAAACCCGAAGAAAGCGGCGAAAAGATCGGCGCTTATCTATTGGAAAATTGTGAAGTGGTCAGTGCATTTAATGTCGTCAAGGGATTCTTGAATATCTCCGTCAATGAGCAATCATGGTTATCGGTTTTTGAGAAGCTTTATAAAAACGAAAATATAGGGCAGCTTCCTGCCAAGGGCGAAAAGGTAATGGTAGAATTCAGCTCTCCCAACACCAATAAGCCTTTGCACCTGGGACACCTTCGAAACAACTTTTTGGGTTTCTCAGTAGCTGAGATCTTAGCGGCGAATGGCTATGAAGTGGTAAAAGCCAACCTGGTAAATGACCGCGGAATCCATATCTGCAAATCCATGGTGGCCTATCAGCACTTTGGCAATGGAGAGACTCCCGAAAGCTCAGGTCTGAAAGGTGATCACCTTGCTGGCAAGTATTATGTGCTTTTTGACCAAGCGTATAAGAAAGAAATCGCCGCATTGATGGCTGAAGGCGCCACTGAAGAAGAGGCCAAGAAGCAGGCACCACTCATCCTAGAAGCCCAGGAAATGCTACGTAAGTGGGAAGCAGGAGATGAAGAAGTGGTGAGCCTATGGAAAACCATGAACAGCTGGGTATATGAAGGTTTTGATCGCAGCTATGAAAAAATGGGGGTGAGCTTTGACCAATATTATTATGAGTCAGACACCTATCTATTAGGTAAGGATATCGTAGAAGAAGGCTTGGAGAAGAAGGTTTTCTTCAAAAAAGACAATAACTCCGTCTGGGCAGACCTTACGCAGGAAGGCTTGGACGAGAAACTCGTCCTTCGCGGAGACGGCACCTCCGTCTATATCACCCAAGACATGGGCACCGCAGACCTTAAATACCAGGATTTCAATATCAGCAAATCAGTATATGTGGTGGGCAATGAGCAAGATTATCACTTCGATGTATTGTTCAAAATAATGAAAAAACTAGATCGACCTTACGGAGATGGCTTGTACCACCTCTCCTATGGGATGGTGGATCTGCCTACCGGCAAAATGAAATCCCGCGAGGGTACAGTGGTGGATGCGGATGATCTCATCCAGGAAATGATCGATACGGCAGCCAGTCACACCAAGGAATTGGGCAAGATCGAGGGATTCTCCCAGGAGCAAGCCGATCAACTATACGAAATGCTGGGCTTAGGAGCTTTAAAATACTTCCTGCTGAAAGTAGATCCTAAAAAACGAATGCTATTTAATCCTCAGGAATCCATAGAATTCCAGGGAAATACAGGTCCATTCATTCAGTATTCCCATGCGAGGATCTCTTCTATTCTCCGCAAAGCAAACCAAATAGGAGTGGATTATTCCCCTGCGGGATTTGAGGGACTGGAGCATATAGAGACTGCTGAGCAGGAGCTGATCATGGCGCTGAATGGTTTTGAGAAGAAAATATCACAGGCCGGAGAGGAACTTTCTCCAAGCATCATCGCACAATACCTGTTTGATTTGGCGAAAGAGTACAACCGATTTTATGCAGAACTTCCTATATTTAGTGAGGGGAACGAAAAAGTAAGAGCTTTCCGCGTGGCTTTAAGCAGCCAGGTGGCGAGAACTTTAAAGGCAGGGATGAAGTTGTTAGGGATAAAGGTTCCCGAAAAAATGTAAATGGTTTGTCTGTAGCTTTCAGAACATCCCCTATTCATTTAAAGCATCGAGCTAAGCAGCAAAGGCCAATAATGAATGATTAAAAGTGAATGTTCAGAGCTTTTAGCAGATTTGATATTTACGAAAAATAATTTTCACCTGAAAATATACCATACCATGAAAAAAGTATTAGTTCTTATGACCGCGGTGCTATTAGCAGCATGCAGTGGCGAAAATAAAAACACGCAATCCGCAGGCATCGCGGGTCTCAGCACTCAAGAAGAATCAACTATGCAGGACGAACAATCATTCTATGATTTCAAAGTCGAAGATATCGATGGCAATTTGGTGGATTTCAGCAAGTATAAGGGCAAAAAAGTACTGATCGTGAATGTAGCTTCTAAATGTGGCTATACCCCGCAGTATGAAGGGCTTCAGGAACTCAATGAAAAGTATGGGGATAAAATCGCCATCCTGGGCTTTCCTGCCAACAATTTTGGAGGTCAGGAACCGGGGACGAATGATGATATCAAGAAATTCTGTACTGGAAATTATGGAGTGACCTTCCCGATGTTTCAGAAAGTATCCGTAAAGGGCGTTGATAAGCATCCTCTTTACCGTTGGTTATCAGATAAGGACCTGAACGGCTGGAATAACGAAGAGCCAACATGGAATTTCTGCAAATACTATATTGACGAGAATGGAGAGCTGAAGAAGTTCTTCCAATCCTCCGTAAAACCGATGGACGAAGAAATTATTTCGGTGATTGAATCATAAAATTGTATGGCTAAAGGCAGCCTCAGAACACCTTAAGATGGAGGGGAAATTGCTCACATCTTAAATTTTGAGGCTGCCTTTATTTATTTCCTTATCAGTGGACATTACTCTTCAAACAAAAAGTCAGGCTTGGCTACATGCGATCAGGCTGCGCACCCTTCCTCTGGCGCTTGCCAGTATATTTATGGCCAGCTTTATAGCCTATTTTCACGGTTTATTTCGCTGGGAAGTGGCCGCTTTGGCAGCCCTCACCACCACGTTGATTCAGATCCTATCTAACCTCGCCAATGACTATGGGGACAGCATCCATGGGGCAGATAGTGCAGATCGAAAAGGGCCAATACGAGCGGTACAGTCTGGTGTGATCAAGCCCGAGGAAATGAAAAAAGCCATGATCCTATTGGCGGTAATATCCTTTTTTTGCGGCCTTGCTCTATTGTATTTTGCCATCAACACCTGGACCACTTTCTTCGCTTTTCTCGCTATAGGCATACTTTCTATTATCGCTGCTATCAACTATACTTCTGGCTCCAATCCCTACGGATATATGGGCCTGGGAGACATTTCGGTATTTATCTTTTTCGGCTTGGTGGGTGTGTTTGGCGTGTATTATCTCCACACGATGTCCTTCTCTACCAGCGTTATTTTGCCCGCCATCTCCTTGGGACTGTTTAGCGCCTCCGTACTGAATATCAATAATATCAGGGATATAGATTCAGATGCAAAAGCGGGAAAGAAATCCATTCCAGTGCGCATTGGCCGCACTAAAGCGGTGATATATAATTGGTCCCTAGTGATCATAGGCAACCTCGCCCTGATTGGCTTTGCTTGGCTGGAATCTGCTCCTGGAGCCCTGTGGGCCTTGGTAGTTTTTCCCAGGATGTTTTATATTGCCTATCAAGTGCAGGCAAAAACCAGCTCGGAAGAGCTAGATCCCTATCTTAAAAAAATGGCCCTTGCTACCTTACTATGGGTCATGATCTTTGGCGCGGGACTTATCCTCCTCTAGGACAAAACAGGCTCTCAGGCCTCTTTGGACTTTATCCACCCTTCTAAAAACCAAATCCTATATACTAAAATAAGAGCTCTATAGGGCTGTGTTATTTGAGATTTCAAAAATATGCTTTCAATCAGATAATTTAGGCCTGATTTTGGTAGTTATTATATGAAAATAGACTGGCCTTTACTACTTCTTTTTCGTACTTTAATTTAGGGAAAGCTATCGATCTTGGGACAAGGAAAATTGCTCTTCGACAGCGAGTAGAAATTAAGCTTTTGACAGTTTTCTGCGTGACTGATAATTCAAGTCAACCTAAGAAAAAGTACACGCATAGAAAATGCCGTAGTCTATTAAGCATATATCAATTGAAATTTTAAACTAACAGCCATGAAAACCATTTTAGTACCTTATGATTTTTCTCCCGAGTCCAAAAACGCACTCGCATTTGCAAAAGGTCTTGCCACTATCAATCAAAGCCATCTAAAACTCCTCCATGTGATAGAGATCCCAACAGGGCAAACTTTCAACACTATGGGCGAAGTGGGCATCGGCTCCAATGAAATGCAAAATGTCTTCATGATGGAGCTTATCGAGCAGCGAAAGGTGCAGATGGCTGAACTTAAAGAGGAAAATATTGATCTTCCTTTTAAGTTTACCACCAAAATGATTTTTGGCAATCCCTATGCGGGCATTTCAAACGAGATCTCTGAAACCAAAGCAGACCTGATCGTAATGGGCTCCAAGGGCAGCAGCGGTTTAGAAGAGTTACTAATAGGCTCCAATACGGAAAAAGTGGTGCGACATGCTAAGTGTCCCGTAATTACTATAAAGGGACTGTCCGACCCTCGTTATATCAAAAACATCTTATTTGCCAGTGATTTCAGCGAAGAAAACCAGCCGATTTTCACTCAATTAAAGAAACTTCAGGTCAGCCTGAATGCTGAACTTCATTTGGTGAAAATAAATACTTCCAGCTCCTTCGAGACCACACGCCAAAGCAGAACCAAAGTTCAGGAGTTCATTGCCAAAAATCACTTAGAACATGTTACTTTTGACATTTATAATAGTGATACGGAGGAAGAAGGAATCACCGAATATGCTGAAGACCATAATATCGACCTTATCGCCATGGCGACACATGGAAGAACAGGCTTCATGCATTTGCTCAGCGGCAGCATAGCGGAGGATGTCGTAAACCACGCCAAGCGCCCCGTATGGACCATGAAAATAAAATAATAGTATAATGGCTAAAAAGAATAGCAACGACTGGAAAAAAAGAGATGGGGTGGTATATTCCACCAGTGATGACTTTGAGTTTGAAGAGGGGCAGGATGGAGATGCCGAAACCCTCCCTCCTCAGCAGCAAAACCTGAAAGTAATGCTGGACAAGAAAGCCCGAGGAGGCAAACAAGTAAGCCTCGTCACGGGATTTGTCGGATCAGAAGATGACCTCAAAGACCTCGGCAAACTGCTCAAAACCAAATGTGGCGTTGGGGGTACCGTCAAAGATGGTGAAATCATCATCCAAGGGGATCATAGAGATAAGATCCTCCAAGTCTTGCAAAGCAATAAGTATAAAGCCAAAAAATCTGGCGGATAACTAAAAAGGAGTGGCCCAATAAGCCACTCCTTTTTTAATTTAAAAAATGGAACCACAAACTTTGTTTAACCTACTTGCGCAGGCAAGACCACACACCACCGTGTGAACTTACCAGCATTTACGAATCGAGGACCGAAAATGGATTTAGCCTTTCTCCAAATTATTTCCCATAAGCGCGAATTAATAGCTTTATAGACTTCCTAAAAAAGAAAACACCAATTTCCCTAGTCCATAATCTTGCCGATCAACAAACCATAAATACCTAATTTATAACCTGTTAAGGAGGATAACCGCAATTATTATCTGGATGAAAAATAAACTTTCAGACTTTCCACATTTTTTCCATCAATTTGAAATTTCTATATGAATTTTGTATTTGAATAGCACATAATTTCATCCTCATAACTTGAAAGAAACTACCGGCTTTCAAATGACTTAGCAGAATGGGAATAGTATACGCTTTTACCCTTTAGACTAAATCAGCTCAGCGCTATTTTTTGAGCGGTACAAAACTCTATTATCATTTCCGATCCTACGACTCCTACGTCCTGCGAAATTAATGCAGTAGCCTATGGAGAGGGTTTATTTTTTAAGGTAGAACCCTCATTCCTGAGCTTCGCTAAAACTATTTTATCACTTATTTCAAAAGTCTATCAATCCAAAAATGGCCTGCAATGCGTAGGTAATGCTATAAGAAGCCTGAAGCGTACGAAAAGGGCTAGCTTCAAAATTTAAAGAGAGAAAAATGATGCAATTTCGACTTTTGAGCCTTTCTCATCAACGAACCACAATCTCTGATCGAGAAAATTTTGCACTTACCCCATCAGAAACTCAGACGGTGTTGGAGCGGGCAAAGGCTGATCCCAGTATTCAGGAAATTCTGATTCTATCCACTTGCAATCGAACCGAGATTCTCCTTATCGGGGAGGAACATGCGGCCATGCAAGCTCTTGAGATCCTCTGCAAGCTCAAGAGGCAAGACCTCCATCAGGCTCGGGAATTATTTTTGTTCATGGAAAAGGAGGATGAAATCCTTCACTATATATTCAGGGTATCCGCAGGCTTAGAGTCACAGATTCTAGGAGACGCCCAAATCATCTCTCAGTTGAAGGCTGCCTATCAGCTTAGCCAAAGTACCGCAACAGCGGGGACCTTCATTCACCGCCTGATGCAGATGGTGTTCTGCGCCAACAAAAAAATCAGTCAGGAAACGGCCTTCCGCAATGGAATCAGCTCGGCATCCTACGCAGCGGTCGATATGATCGAAGAGTATTATTCTATGATCAAAAACCCCAGAATCGCCATCATTGGTTTTGGGGATATGGGACAGAAGGTCTGCCGTCACCTCATGTCTAAGGGCCATACCGAGCTTGAGATTTTCAATAGGTCCAGAGGCCGGGTGGATCATTTTAATAATAAGAATAGATCGAAACTTAGGTATCGCTCATTAGAGAACCTAGCCAGCAGCCTTGCGGATTTTGATATTATCATCTCCACGCCCACGGTGGAGAGCCCCTTAATCAGTGCTGCCGACAGCCTATTATGGAAAGAGCCCTTTAAGGTCATCGTGGATATCTCCATCCCTCGCAGTGTGGAGACGGCCGTCTCTCAGACTCCGGGAATGGTACTCTATGATATGGATGACATCAGCAAGGTCACTCAATCCACGATGGAGCAGAAGTCCGCATGTATCTATCAGGTGGAGGAGATTCTGGCAATCTATCAGCAGGAATATTTACAATGGATCGCTCACAATAAAAATCTGGGAAGTGTACGACTTTTAAAAAAGGCTTTGGAGCAAATAAAAACGGAGGAACTGAGTCGATTTGGAAAGGAAATAGAAAATCAATCCTCAGGGTATTATGAAACAATAATGGACTCAATGATCCAAAAGATTATCAAAAAAACGGTAATCTCCCTAAAATCCATCCCTAATGAGCAGGAAAGGGAGAATTTCAATTCGGTAATCCACCAGACCTTTCTTTAATAAATTATTAAGCTTTAGGAAAAAAGTTTATCATTTTTTGGATAATTAGGATAGCTGCTTAATTTTGTATCACTATCATGAACAGCAACGCAATACATAGCAAATCACAACCACTTTTTACAGTTCAGACTACTGTGACTGTTCATCACCTGCATCATTCCTCTTAAGGAGGAAGGACAAATACATATCGCCCCAGTGGCTGTGCATTCCGCTATGATGCAGCCCGATTGATTCAAAGAATTTCTTAAAAGAACTATTCATATTCGTATCTTTATTTCATGGAAAATATAATTCGCATTGCCGTACAGAAAAGCGGTCGTTTGAGTGAAGACTCCTTGCGTCTGATTAAAGAGTGTGGCATCAAATTTTATAATGGCACCGGAAAACTAAAATCCACTTCTACCAATTTCCCAATTGAGTTTTTATATCTGAGAGATGATGATATCCCTGGATACGTCGCTGATGGGGTCGCTGATCTTGGTATCGTGGGAGAAAATGAGCTGGTAGAGAAAGACAAAGATGTCGATATCCAGAAGAAACTGGGATTTTCTAAATGTCGTCTTTCCTTGGCCATTCCAAAGGGTGAAGAGTATCCTGGGCTGTCTTATTTTCAGAGCAAGAGCATTGCAACTTCCTATACCAAAATTCTCGGAGACTATCTAAACGCCAATAATATCAGTGCAGAAATCCATGAAATCAGTGGCTCTGTAGAGATTGCACCAAGCATTGGTTTGGCAGAAGGCATCTGTGATATTGTGAGCTCTGGCTCCACCTTGATGATGAATGGCTTGAAGGAAGTGGAGGAAATCTTCAAATCTGAAGCTGTCCTCATCAGCCATAAGGGACTAAACGCCGCAAAAATGGCGATCGTGGAGAAGCTTCTCTTCCGCATCAACGCCGTTCAGACTGGCAAAAGCAATAAGTACGTGCTTTTGAACGCTCCTAATGATTCATTAGACAAGATCATCTCCTTGATCCCAGGAATGCGCAGTCCTACCATCCTGCCATTGGCGCAAGACGGCTGGTCCTCCGTGCACTCTGTACTCAATGAAGACCAATTCTGGGAAAACATTGAAGAGCTCAGAGCAGCAGGCGCAGAAGGTATCCTGGTAGTGCCCATCGAGAAGATGGTTTTATAATTGATTTTCCAAAAACTATACGAATGAGAGTAATCACCAATCCCAGTCAGAGCGAATGGAAAAAAGAACTGGCCAGGCCAGTTCAGAAGATGAAAGAGATCCAAAAGATCGTCAAGCCTATCATGCGAAAGGTGAAAAGGCAAGGCGATAAGGCTCTTATCAAATTTGCTTTGGAGTATGACCATGTGGAAATCCGTGATTTATTGGTAAGCCCTGAGGAGGTAGCCGAGGCCAAGGCCAAGGTGGATGACTCGCTAAAGGCCGCCATTCAAATCGCTCGAGTGAATATTGAGAAGTTTCATAAGGCTCAAGCCACCGAGGACCTCAGTATGGAGGTGATGGAAGGCGTGACCTGTATGAGGCGAAGTGTGGCCATCCAAAAAGTAGGGCTTTATATCCCTGGAGGAACGGCGCCCTTATTTTCCACGGTATTGATGCTGGGCATTCCTGCCAACCTTGCGGGATGTAAAGAAATCGTACTCTGCAGCCCACCGAATAAGGAAGGGAAAATCCACCCTGCCATCGTCTATACGGCGGATCTTATCGGCATCACCAAAATCGTCAAAGTGGGCGGGGCGCAAGCCATCGCTGCCATGACTCATGGAACCGAAACGGTCCCTAAGGTGGATAAGATCTTTGGACCGGGAAACCAATATGTGACGGCTGCTAAGCAACTGGCAACCAAGAAAGGAATCACGATCGATATGCCTGCGGGACCATCTGAGGTACTCGTATATGCTGATGAGACCGCTATACCGGCTTTCGTGGCCGCAGACCTGCTTTCTCAAGCCGAACACGGCGTGGACAGTCAGGTGATCCTGGTCACCAACACCAAGGAGGTGGCAGAAAAAGCACTCCGACAAGTGGAAATGCAGCTGGAGAAACTGCCTCGGCAGGTCATTGCGGCCAAAGCACTAAGCAATAGTGTCGCCGTCATCATGCCCGACCAGCAGCAAGCCATAGATCTGATCAATGAATATGCTCCTGAGCACCTGATCATAGCGGTGAAAAATGAGGATGAGATAATAAAAAATATCGTGAATGCAGGCTCTGTATTCATCGGTAATTATACTCCCGAATCCGCCGGAGACTATGCCTCAGGCACCAACCATACCCTACCTACTTACGGCTATGCCCGAAACTATAGCGGGGTTTCTTTAGATAGTTTTGTTAAGAAAATTACTTATCAAAAAATCAGCCCTCGAGGCATCCAAAACCTAGGTCCAACTATAGAGGTAATGGCAGGAAATGAGCAGCTGGAAGCGCACAAAAACGCCGTAAGCCTTCGCTTAAAATACTTAAAAGACAACGCGTAACGATGGCCTTTGATCTAAAAAAACTCCTGCGTCCACATATAGCAGAGCTGAAACCTTACTCCTCTGCTAGAGATGAATATACCGGTAAAGAAGGTGTATTCCTGGACGCCAACGAAAACCCATACGGATCAATTACCGAGGGGAATTTTAATCGATACCCTGACCCCTATCAGTATGCGATCAAAGCCAAACTCAGCATTATTAAGGATATTTCCCCTTCTCAGATATTCCTGGGAAATGGTAGTGATGAAGCGATAGACCTTTTAATGAGGGCTTTTTGCCGTCCCGGCAAAGACAATATCATCATCCTACCTCCTACTTACGGGATGTATGAGGTAAGTGCGGATATCAATGATATCCAAATCAAAAAGGTGGAGCTCAGCCCTGACTATCAGCTCCGCCCGGATGCGATCCTGGCAGAGGTAAATGAGGATACGAAAATCATCTTCATTTGCTCACCTAATAACCCTAGCGGGAATAAGGTCAAGCGAGCGGATATCATGACCATCTTGTCCAACTATGATGGATTAGTGGTAGTAGATGAGGCTTATATTGACTTCAGTGATGAGCCTAGCTTCATCGAGGAGCTGCCGCATTCGCCTAATTTATTGGTAATGCAGACCTTCTCCAAAGCTTGGGGACTAGCTTCATTACGATTAGGAATGGCTTTTGCCTCGGAGGAAATTATCGCTATTCTCAACAAAATAAAACCTCCTTATAATATCAGTGGCCTTACGCAGGACACGGTTTTGGAGGCCTTGGACAATACGGCCAAAAAAGATAAGATGGTAAAAGAAATTCTGGAAGAAAGAGAATATTTGAAATCCAGATTATTAGCATTGGCCTTCGTCAAAAAAATTCATCCTAGTCATGCCAATTTCCTTTTGGTGGAAGTACCCGCCGCGAGGAAAGCCTACGAAACGCTCATCGAAAAGCGAATTATAATCCGAGATCGATCCAAAGTGGCACTTTGTGCGGATTGCCTAAGGATTACGGTGGGCACCAGAGCCGAAAACGAGCGATTTCTGGAGGAGATGAGTCTTATTTCTAAGCAATTTGACTAATCCTAACCCTATCAAGCTAACACCACAAAACCATTTTACAGCAATGAAAAAAGTATTATTTATAGATAGAGATGGCACCATCATCAAGGAACCACCGGTGGACTTCCAAGTGGACAGCCTCGAAAAACTAGAATTTCTACCTAAAGCGATCTCTAATCTCAGAAAAATCGCTGAGGAAACGGACTATGAATTGGTCATGGTGACTAATCAGGATGGTCTGGGTACAGACTCCTTTCCAGAGGACACCTTTTGGCCCGCCCAATACAAAATGCTCAAAACGCTGGAGCAGGAAGGGGTGATTTTTTCTGCTATCCATATTGATAAGACTTTTGAGCATGAAAATGCACCTACACGGAAGCCTGGCACTGCCTTGCTTATTGAATATATGGCGGGCAGCGATTACGATATGGCCAATTCTTACGTCATTGGTGATCGTCATACGGACATAAAACTAGCCCAAAACCTAGGTGCAAAGGCGATATTTATTGGAGAAGAAGCCGCTGAAGGAGCTTCACTTTCCACCACTTCTTGGGATGAAATCTATGAATTCCTTCGTCTTCCAGCCCGTAAAGCTAGCGTAGAAAGAAGCACTTCAGAGACTCAAATCCAAATCAGTGTAAACCTTGATGGCTCTGGAAAATGTGATATTGACACCGGTTTACCTTTCTTTGACCATATGCTGGAGCAGCTCGGTAAGCACGGTGGAACAGACCTGGAAATCAAGGTAAAGGGTGATCTGCATATCGATGAGCATCACACCATTGAGGACACGGCATTGGCCTTGGGCGAAGCCTATCTCAAAGCCTTAGGTGACAAAAAAGGAATCTATCGGTACGGGTTCTTATTGCCAATGGACGATGTATTGGCTCAGGTAGCCATCGATTTTGGAGGGAGACCCTGGACCATGTGGGAGGCAGAATTTAAGCGTGAAAAAATCGGTGATATGCCCACAGAGATGTTTTATCACTTCTTCAAAAGCTTCAGTGACACTTCCAAATGCAATCTGAATATCAAAGCTGAAGGTCAAAACGAACATCATAAAATAGAAGCTATTTTTAAAGCACTGGCGAGAGCAATAAAAATGGCTGTCAAAAGAGATATAGCAGCGCTAAATCAACTTCCAAGTACTAAGGGAGTGCTTTAAATCGCCGCAAGCTCAGGCTTTCCCCACCTTTAATCTACAAATTACTAGGTGAGCAGGTTTTTCCAGACTAAGGCATTTATATAAAAGGCTTTCCAAATATGGAAAGCCTTTTTACTTTTTTGTCTCATCTATAATTAAGCTTGGATAATTGCTCCACGGAGGCCTGCACTATTAAGCAGCGCGCCAAACTCCCCAATGACAGACTCTGGCACACCCTTATTGGTGGCGGCTTTTACAATAGCCTGCACAAAGAGATCATAATCATCGTCGGTAATCATGCCTGTCATACGCGCATTGACGGCGGGATTATGGGCATCGGCCATGCTCATTCCTTCATATTTATAGTTAGTTGATCCTATGGATTGGGCCAGCAAGTCGCTGAAGTTCTCTACTAATATATTGAAACCTGATAAGTCTCCGGCCCCTACTTCAGCGAGGAGAACAGGGAAATAAGGTTTTAAATCAGCGAATTCTGGATCAGAAGCCACCAAAAGTACGGTCTCAGTGACCACGGCTTTTAGTGGAGCATATCCGGCCTCCACCATTTGCGAATCATCCGTGGGATCAGTGACCATTACGGTTCCTCCCAATCGGGTATATAGATCCACCATAGTTTCATCTTGCCGCTGCACGATGGCCTCACGCGTTCCTTCTAATAGGTCACCCACTGGGCCCAGAATATCAGCAGTTCCAAATCCCGCTTCTGTAGCGGACTGCACCACTGCCTCTATAAACAGGTCAAAATCTTCATTATCAATAAGACCGTTCATGCGCTCATTCGCCACCGGATTATGCGCATCTACCATGCTCATCCCTGAATATTCGAAATTTTCGGCTCCTGTAGATACTGCTAGCAAATCTGTAAAATCCTTGACCAATGCAGTGTAACCAGAGAGATCATTGGCCCCTACCTCGGCTAAGAGCACATTGAAATACGGCTTTAGCTCAGTATATTTTTCGTCGGAAGCAACAAGCATTACCGTCCCTCCTACCACAGTACGAAGATTCAAATAGCCCTGCTCGATCTTCTGACCAGGCATATCTGGATCTTCCACCTTCATTTCTCCCCCAAGCTTGGTCGCATAAAATGAATCATCCACCGGCTGCTGGGCCATCTTATCATCATCATTACATGAGGCGAAAAGTACCACCGTCATCAGTAAGAGATAAATTGAAAATTGATTTAGTTTTTTCATGTTGTAAAGGTTTATGTGAAATTTATTAGTTAGTAAAAATCTTTTGGAAGAACCCGCCCAGCTGGTAGGTCAGGGAACTCTTGTCAATGGCGGGGCAGCTGGCAGCCAATTCCGACTCACTAGGTTGAAAAAGTGAGGCCTTCATGTCAAACTTGGAATTCATCTGGCTCACTAGTTCATGGGGACTGTGTTTTTGACGATCGTATAAGACCACCATATAATCCGAAACCCTGTTGACGCGAGCATCCTTAAGCCCATCCATATCCAAAAATCCCGCGCTCACCGCCACGGACTTGAGGCTGTCTATATCCTCATTAAAATCTATCTGGCTCATCGCCCAATTTGGCCCCGAGGGCTTGCTGCTGGTCACCATATATATATGGACTGCAAGGATGGACACCAATAAGATGACCATCAGTCCGATTCCGATAATTATTTTTTTGATCATGGCTCGTTTCTTTTACGTTGTTTGGGCTATGTACGAGGCCTGAATGCTTTTTGGATTGCTATGCTATAAAATTTTCCAAAAATTCAGATTCTACCATTAGCATTTGATAGTTGACATGAAAAATAGGCTTAGCCTAAAGTCCGGATAAAATCTCTCCAAACCAGGCTAATCCCATCCGATCTCCTAGCGGTCTTTCCCCCTTCCCCATAAAAATTTCAAGTCATAACTAATCCAACCCTAAAAGACTGGCCAAGCAGAAGGAAAACAGACACAGCACGCAATATCCTGATAAACAAATAATTAAAGACTATTGCATTTTAGATACTATTTATTTAGTTTTATAACTAAACTTTACGATATGAGAAAGCTGTTTTTAGTTGTACTGGTTTTAAGTCTGAGTTCATGTGGGCACAGCCTGCAGGAAGCCGAGCGGCATTTTGCGCAGGGCCAATATTATAAAACCATTTCGGAGCTCAACTGGGTGTTATTTATGAAAATGTCTAATACCGAGGCTTTGCAGCTCAGGGCGATGGCTTATGAGCAATTGAAGGATTGGAATAATGCATTGATGGATTATAAGTTAATACTACAAATGAAGCCTGAAGATGGCATTGCATATGCAGGGATCGGCAAGGTATATTGGGAGCAGGGAAGTTATATTTTGGCAGAAAAGAATTTGCTACTGGCGGCCAGGTACCGTGATGATGATGCGGAACTTATGATTCTACTTGGACGAGCGATGATCAAAAATAAGAATTTCCAATCTGCAGATCTCTTTTTGCTAAAAGCAACGGAGCTGGAGCCAAAGTTGGCAAAAGCCTATTTTTATCGGGGAATAGTGCAAGCTCATCTTGGCGATGCGATGGGAAGTGCCTCTCAGTTCAATATGTATTTGATGTATGCTGAGGACAATATCAAGGCATATTATAATCGCGGCTTTGCTATGCTCTCGATGGGCATGACCGACTGGGCTAGAGAGGATTTTGAATTTGTATTAAAGCATAATCCTAAGCATCATGAGGCCTTGGCGCGGCACGCGGTATGCATCATGAGCAGCAATCCCGGTAAAGCTTGCGCAGACCTCCAGCTAGCAGCCAATAAAGGCAGTGAATTCGCCAAAGAACATTTGAAATTATGTCGATGAATCCAACTTCTTCACCTCCTGCTTCCCTTCCTATCAGAGAAAAAAAATTACAAGGATGGTACTTTGAATGGAGAAATCACAAGCTATCCTATCTTTCAGACAAACCTCCTAAACTCTTCACAGGAATTGACCCAAAAGATACCTGCGTAGCATTATCGGAAGAAAGTGCTCCGGCTAAATTGGAAAATAGAGTCGGAGCACTATTGTCTTTAATCATAGGTATGTGTTTCCATTATTCTATTTAATTGGGGGAATGGAGCCCCAGTCTATTACCTTCCGTATCTAAAAACAATGCAAAAAACCCACTATCATCTGCGTGCGCTGTTTTCTTCATCAGGATTTCCCCACCATTTTCCTCAACTTTACCAAGAATGATTTGAAGATCCTCTCCTCCATTTAAATAAATGGTCACCCCATCTGCCGAAGGAATATACCCTTCAGCTTTTACTATAACCCCTGTTATCAATTGATCTTCATAGGGAAATATTCCCATTTCCATTTCAGGCATTTCCATTTTCTCAATGCTAATGCCCAAAATCGCTTGATAAAAATCGACAGCTCGTGAAATATCCCTTGCAGGAATTTCAAAAATCGAAATATGACTCTTCATTTCTTTTGTTTTTAGATTAGATACAACTGAATTCGATTTGGTTTTTGATGCCCTTTGACTGCTATATGCAGTACAACCGTGGCATAGGAATATGGCTATATAAAAAATGTATGATTTCATATCGTCCTGCTTTATTTGATTAGTCAAATTTAGCTTAGGGACATCCACAAAAATTGTAAAAATGCGACACCTTAATTATTTATAGAAAAGGGCAGAAAGTGCCATATTTTCATTACCTAAAAACTCCTTGGGGTTGATTCCTGTAAATTCTCTAAAGTCTTTTATAAAATGGGCCTGGTCAAAATATTCACTTTCATACGCTATGTCCGTCAGGTTTTCTTCCTGTTTGTTCAATAACATTTTTAAAGCGGTCTGTAATCGGATTACTTTACCTAGCTGTTTTGGACTAAGGCCAATTTGTTTTTTGAACTTTCGCTCAAGTTGTCTCCGTTTGGATAAATCATCTCTAAGGATTTCCTTCACAGAGGCACTTCCTTTTGTTTCCAAAAGGGCATCAATCGTAGATTTTACGATAGTATCGATAGTAGTTTTTTCGTGTAACTTTCCCGAAAGGAAATTTTCAATTATTTCAATTCGTTCAGTACTATTTTTGGCCTCTATAATTTTTTGCTCCAATCCCAATGCTGTTTTTTCTCCAAGCAACTCACCTAGTGGTGTTTCATTATTTTCCAAGCTCTTAATCGACCCTGACACGAAATTAGCAAAGCCATAAGGATAAAAACGAATTGCAAAGGTATTCACATAGCCTGTAGGCTCAATATAAAATGGATCGATTATCTGGCCTAGCACCATTGCACGAGGTTGAATAATAAATTCAGTTTCCGAGGTGTATCGCTTTATGTCATCCCCAAGTATAAAAGCCATTTCAATGGTTCCATCTGGGATTATTCGCTGCCTTTGTGACTCAGGTCCAACAGGAACTTCTAAAGTCCAATAACAGCTGATAAGAGCTTTCAAATCAGAACTTGGTTGAAATGTATGATAGTTCATCTATAATTCACCATTTATTGAGGAATATAATGCATCTGGTTTAAGAAAAGTAGGCGGTTCCTAAGAACTAAATTTTCCGTCAAGCATCATGTTTTATTCGCCACAAAAATCATTAATTTACTATTATTTAGCCTAACGACTTTCCATTCCAAGCCTGTACTTTTAAGAGTATCATTTTCTTCAGATTCATAATACTCCTCCAGCCTTAGCAATCATCTGAAGTAATATAGGAAATGCTAAATCCTATTAGGCTATGATTCTAATAGGCTATGATTCTATTTTTAGTTCTTTTGCCATAACTTAATCACTTATAAGATGCAGTTAATTTACTATCCGCCACTAGTCAAGGTTCCATCAGCCCCAGCAACCTATTGAATCTTTAACACTATTAACCATAGTTTTTGGAGGGGTCAGCGGGTACTAATTTAAGATTTTCGTCTATCTCGTCAAGCGGCTATGTTTATTTTTACTGGCGCCTTACGCTTTTTCTCAGCCGAATCGACTTAAGATCTACCTTTAGCTTTTTGTTTGAACTTGCTCCCAATATACTATAATACTGACTAGACACTACAATATAGGGTTGGGATGGTTAAGGCTGGTATTCAAGGACTTCAATTGCTCACTTTATCCACTTGAGGGATAAGGTAGGAACATTTTCATCTTACCTGCACTGGATTATGAAGGATAAAATAGGTGGCATATAGCCTAGAGCGGGCCGAAATATTTTAGATATATTTATTATTAAGCTCATAAACTCATCATTTTTTGTCAGTTGGTATAAAAAAAACCGCTTTAAATTCTAATTTTGGGTTTCGAAATTATGAATCACAAGAAACTCGTCATCATCCCCACCTATAATGAAAAGGAGAATATCCGAGACATCATCTACGCGGTGCTGGCTTTGGAGGGGAATTTTGAGGTCCTGATTATTGACGATAATTCCCCTGATGGTACGGCCGAATTAGCAAAAGCAGCTCAGGGCCTTCATCCTGGAAAGGTCCATCTTATCCAACGCTCTGGAAAATTAGGATTGGGCACTGCCTATATAGAGGGCTTTAAGCATGCGCTAAAAGAAGGTTACGACTATATTTTTGAGATGGATGCTGACTTCTCCCATAATCCTCACGACCTGATTCGCTTATACCAAGCCTGCGCAGAGCAAGGCTTTGATATGGCCATAGGTTCTCGGTATATCAAAGGGGTAAATGTGGTCAACTGGCCCATGGGAAGGGTACTGATGTCTTATTTCGCGAGTGTCTATGTGCAGTTCATCACCGGATTACCTATAAAAGACAGCACAGCAGGGTTCAAATGCTACCATAGATCAGTGCTTGAAGGAATAAAATTGGACAAAATTCGCTTTGTGGGATATGCTTTCCAGATAGAAATGAAGTTTACCTCATGGAAGCTTGGCTATAGTATCATTGAAGTACCGATCATCTTCACCGATCGCACCAAAGGCACCTCAAAGATGTCCAAGCATATTTTTAGAGAAGCCGTAATGGGTGTCATTTATATGAAAGTGATCAGTTTATTTAGACCTTTTAAGAGGGCTAATCAAAGCGAATAGCTTTGATAGGCTGGACATTACTGATCAGCATCGCTGGAATAAACAACACCAAGGTGGTCACCACCAACACGATACAATTCAAAGCTATAATCACGGGCCAGTTCCACTCTATGGGCACGTAGGTCATATAATAGTTTTCAGGGTCCAAGGTCAAAGCCTGTGTCCAATACTGAAAAGCACATAGTCCTAAGCCAATGGCATTTCCCAGAAGGGTACCCCGCCCGATAATCCTAATCCCATTCCACACAAAAATCCGTCGAATCTGGCGATTACTGCTTCCCATGGACTTGAGCATCCCTATCATCTGGGTTCTTTCCATAATGAGGATAAACAAAATAGACACCATATTAAAAGCCGCTACGAAGAGAATTAAAGCCAGGAATACATATACATTATTATTTAGTAGTTTGAGCCAGTCAAATATTTGAATAAATTTTATGGTAGAATTATCAACTTTCAGATCATAATCAATTTTGTCATAAAGGGCTTCTTCAAACTCATTAATCTGTTTTGGATCATTGATAAACACCTCAAAGCCTCCCACCTGGTCGGGATTCCAGCCATTGAGATTTCGTATGGTCTGGATATCGCCAAGGACCATTTTGTCATCAAAATCCTCCAAATAAGTTTCGTAAATCCCCACCACTTCAAAGCGTCTATACCGGGGTGGATCCTGGACAAAGTACATAATCACCTTATCCCCCAGACCGAGCAGCAGCTTATTGGCTATCTTACGGCTTAGCAAAACCTCATTGGCAGCGCTGCCATCTTCATTGAAATTTATCAAGCGTCCTTCATGCAATGCGGGCTGAAAGGCTACCGAATCGAAATCTGGCCCTATACCTTTTAGCAGTACCCCCTGCACCTCATCGTCCCCTTTTAGCAGCCCTGGCTTGAACGCATACTCCTGGATATGCTTCACAAAACCATAATCCTTATAATTGGTATAAAATTGGCTATTCTTACTGGAGGGAATGTCCTCATATCCATTATGTGACGAAAACTTATGGACCTGATAATGCCCAGTAAACGCAAAAACCTTATTGGCCACGACTTCTTTAAACCCGCCCTGAATCAGAAAAGCAATAATAAGTATAGAAAGACCAATGGCTATGCTCGCTACCGCAATGCCATGAATGGTGCCCGTGAAACCGCCGGTCCTTTTAAAACTAATTCTTTTGGCAATGAAGTAGGAAAGGTTCAATGAAGTGTTTTATTTTGTTAAGACTCAAATGCAAATTACAATGAAGCAGGTAAAATTAATATTTCTAATTACATTTTTATGCACCCTCGCTCATCATTCCTTGCTTGCCCAACACAAAATCGTCGTGAAGGGAACAAGCTTTGGTACGGAGAGCGCAGCCATCCTCCCGGGAGCCGACCAGGGGCAGCTCTATCTTTCTCTCCTGAAAGGGAAAAAAGTGGCCTTGATCACTAATCAAACCGGGGTGCTGACCCAAAAGAACAATTTGCATTTGGTGGATTTCCTGATGGAAAACGATATTACCATCCAAAAGATTTTTGTACCCGAACACGGGTTCCGAGGAAATGCAGATGCTGGGGAGGTTATAAAAAATGATATTGATAAGGAAACAGGTATTCCCTTGGTATCTCTATATGGGTCCAATAAGAAGCCTTCTCCGGAAGCACTTATGGATGTAGACGTTTTGATTTTTGATTTTCAAGACGTAGGATTGAGATTTTACACTTATATCAGCACCATGCACTATGTCATGGAGGCTTGTGCAGAGCAAGGAAAACCATTAATTATCCTTGACCGCCCCAATCCAAATGCTGACTATATCGATGGTCCCATGCTGGACCCCAAGTATAGGAGTTTCGTGGGAATGCATGAAATCCCTGTAATCCATGGCCTGACCATGGGCGAGCTAGCCCAAATGATCAATGGCGAAGGATGGCTAAAAAACAAGGTCAAAGCTGATATCACGGTGATCCCTGTGGCCAATTGGGATCATAGTATGCCCTACTCCCTGCCTGTAAAGCCGTCTCCAAATCTTCCAAATGATATCTCAATCCGCCTATATCCTTCCTTATGCTTCTTTGAAGGAACAGACATTAGCGTGGGGCGAGGGACTTATTTCCCATTTCAAGTCTATGGTGCTCCAGACCCTAAATATGGAGAATTTACCTTCACCCCAAAGAGTATTCAGGGCATGAGCAAACATCCACCACATGAGGATCAGCTCTGCTATGGGACGGATCTCAGAGAGGAGCCGCTTTCACATCAATTCACCCTTTCCTACCTTCTGGAGATGTACCAAAAGTCTGGCAAAAAAGAGAAGTTCTTCAATAATTTCTTCGACAAACTCGCAGGTACTGACCAATTGAGGAAGGATATCTTGGCTGGAAAATCCGCTGCGGAAATTAAAGCAAGCTGGAAACCGGCCTTAGATAAATACAAGACCATGAGGCAAAAATATTTATTGTATAAATAAAATTATTTGCCATTACTCTATGGCAAATAATACAGCTATTCCTCAATACCGTATAAGAAATACGTAGGAGTTACTTGAAAAGAAATTAGGATTTCCCTTGGAGACTGAGCCAGGATGAACACGATCTATTAGGGTAAAAAAAATATATCATGAATAAAGATCTTCGGATAATCTATATGGGCACGCCGGAATTTGCTGTGTCCTCCTTAGAAATATTAGTGCATAACGGATGGAATGTGATCGCAGTGGTCACTGCTCCTGACAAGCCAAGAGGCCGGGGCCAGAAACTGGTACCATCTCCAGTCAAGGAAGCCGCCCTCCAACATGATATCCCAGTACTCCAGCCCACAAACCTAAAGTCTCCGGAATTTATAGAAGAGCTTAAAAGCTTCAATGCTGACATTCAGGTGGTCGTCGCTTTCCGCATGCTTCCTGAGATGGTTTGGAATATGCCAGCCCAAGGCACCTTCAACCTGCATGCTTCCCTACTTCCAGATTATCGCGGTGCAGCCCCCATCAACTGGGCCATCATCAATGGGGAAAAGGAAACCGGGGTAAGCACGTTTTTTCTTCGTCATGAAATCGACACCGGAAGTATTATTTTTCAGGAAAAAGAACCCATCCTTCCTGAGGACAATATCGGAACGATGTACGAAAAGCTGATGAACAGAGGCGCTAAACTCGTGCTAAAAACCATCGAAGAAATCTCCCAAGGGCCAGTGGAAACCAAGGTGCAGGATGAAAGTAAAGCCTTAAATCATGCCCCAAAAATCTATAAGGAGACCTGTGAAATAGATTGGAATCAGCCTTCTGAGAAAATACATAACCTGGTAAGAGGCCTGTCCCCCTACCCTGCTGCATGGACAAATCTCAATGATAAACTCTGCAAGATCTTCCAAACGGAAAGCCTTCCCGGCACATTAGGATTAGAAGCCGGGAAATATAAAACCGATAATAAAACCTACCTCCATCTACAAACCGGTGAAGGTATCATCGCTATCAAAGAGCTACAGCTGCAAGGTAAAAAACGAATGGCCATCGATGACTTCCTTCGTGGCAATACGCTATAATAGCTCAAACGCTAAATCATAAATTTTCTTCTGATTGGCAAAGATGACATCATGTGCTCAGGGCAAGTTTGATGTCATCTATTTTTATCTATTTTTTTTCATCACCTACTTGATTTCCTCCCTGAAAGGCCCGATTGAGTTCATCCAATTCCCTGTTTTTTCTGCATTAACTAATTGCCACATTCAAAATACTAACTATAAACTCCCAAATACTATATGCCTATAGTAAATGATTGGGGCATTTATTACCTTGAATAGTTGATATTAACCTACTCTAACCATGAAATCATTTAAAATACTCTTAGGCATTTCCATTTTGATAGTGAGCAGTTCTGGACTTGCTCATGCTCAGTTTTTGAATAAACTAAAGAGAGCAGCCCAAGATGGGGTGGAAAAAGCGGTGGAAAGAAGGGTGACCAAAGAAGTAGAAACGGCCACTCAAAAGCAAGTGGACAAGACCCTAGAGTCTATTTTTGGTCCAGCATCGGAATATGAGGGAAGCGACTATGATTACGGAAAGATCTTCAGCAGTGTAAACCTAAATGCCCCAACGGAAGATAGTTATCATTTTTCGGGATATACAGATATGGAGATTTCGGGTACCGACGAAAAGGGTAAGGACATAGAGAACACGGTTTTCAGGACCTACCTGAGCGCTGAGGAGCATTATTGGGGAATCAAGATGGATAGTAAGGAAAGTGAGATGGAAAATGCAGTGATGATTTTTGATGGAAAAAATAATTCCACAGTGATCCTCATGGAAAATGAGGAGAAAGAGAAAATCTATATGTCCTATGGTGCTGACTGGAACAAAATGATCGAATCTGCCGATGTAAAAGAGGGAGATGCTCCGGATGTGGAAGGCATAGAAGAAGCCTATAAGATCGAGAAAACAGGTAATTCCAAGACGGTACTAGGTGTCACCTGTGAAGAATACAGAATGGAGAATGAAGAGGCGACGATCAACTATTGGGTAAGTAAAACTCCAGTGGAGGGTTATGCATCATTTTGGTCCAAAAACAACTTTATGTTTAGTGGCAAGATGGCCAAAAAGCATGGCAACTTATATCAGGACTTACCGGAGGGCGATGTGATGGAAATCCACCATGTATCTAAGGAAGACAAAGGCGAAACATGGATGAAAATCGTGGAAATCAATACCAGACAATCTACCGACTTCATCCTATCTGAATACAAAAACGGCATGAGCACCGAATAATATTGACCAACAAAATATCAGCGTATTGGTTTGACTATTTTTTATTGAGCAGAATCAAATTTCGGGATGAATTTTATATTCATCCCATTTTTTTTGAGTGCTAATGCAATAATTATAACCCCAAAAGGGCTTCGCTCTCCTTGCATTTTCTTGGGGGATATGCTACTAAAAAGCAGCCATCAATTTATGGCTAAAATTAAACCTGAAGGAGCTGCAATAAGTTTTCGGGAAGAAATTTCATTATATCTAAAGATATAGCCTACATTTTTCAAATTCATTCTTCACCACTTGAAAAAACCTTGGTATCTTGTGGAATCCTAAAAATTCCAAGGTTTTGACTATATCCATGATCGTAGCAAAAGCTACCAATAATGTAATCGGCAGGAATAACCAGTTAATCTGGAAATTATCAGCGGACCTACAACATTTCAAGAGACATACCACGGGGCACCTCATCCTGATGGGGCGGAAGACGTACGAGTCCATGGGGAAGCCACTTCCCAATCGCACCTCTGTGGTGATCACTCGAAATCCTAATTACAGCCTCCCTGACGGCCATTACGTGGTTCATAGTCTCGAGGAGGCCATCACCTTGGCAGAAAAACTCCAGCAGGAGAAGGTCTATATAATTGGGGGAGCGGAGATCTACAAGCTAGCCTTACCCATAGCAGACGAATTATTGATCACCGAGGTGAACTGTCAGCCTGAAGGAGACGCTTTTTTCCCAGAATTTAAAGAGGAAAACTGGAGAAAGCTGACAGAGGAAGTGCATCATAAGGACGAAAAAAACCAATTCGACTATACATTTGTTCATTATCAGAGAGCCTAATCAAGTATAACTATGAAAGCAGTAAATGCAGAAATAATTGCTATTGGAGATGAGCTTTTGTATGGGCAAATCATGGATACCAACAGTCATTGGATCAGCCAGCAATTGGATCAGATTGGCGTTCGTGTGGTTCGCAAAACCACGGTTGGGGATAATGAAAGGGATATTTTAGAGGCCTTCATGAAGGCTGAGGTCCGTGCAGATATCATCCTGATCACTGGCGGTCTAGGTCCCACCAAAGATGACCTTACCAAACCCCTGATGGCTAAATATTTCCAATGCGAGATAGTACCCAATGAGCAGGCAATAAAGGATGTGGAAACCTTCTTTGCCAAGCGTGGGCGTGAGCTCACCCCGCTCAACAAACTGCAGGGGCACCTTCCTAGCAAGTGTACTTATGTACCCAACGAACGGGGGACGGCTCCCGGAATGTGGTTTGAGGAGAACGGTGCAAAATGGATGTCAATGCCGGGTGTCCCCCATGAGATGAAATACCTAATGGAGGCCTTTGTCCTTCCAAAAATAAAAGAGCAATTTTCCCTTCCTGTCATCTATCATAAAGTCATCCGCACAGTGGGCATAGGGGAAAGCTGGCTTGCTGACCTGATCGCGACCTGGGAGGACCAGCTTCCAGAACATATTAAGCTGGCTTATCTACCTTCCTTAGGTCAGGTAAAGCTGCGACTGACGGCCTTTGGAGAGGATCACCAGCAGCTGAGTGATGAGGTACAGATGGAGGTAAAGAAAGTCTGTCCACTGATAAAAAACTATATCTACGGATATGATCAGGACACCCTGGAAGAGGCTGTAGGTCGCTTGCTAAAGAGTGAGGGCAAAACGGTATCCCTAGCAGAAAGCTGCACCGGAGGATATATAGCGCACTTGCTCACCAGCATACCCGGAAGCAGTTCTTATTTTAATGGGGCTATCGTCCCTTATCATAATCAGTTTAAGGAAAGTCTGGTGGATGTAAGCTCCCAAACCCTCCGTCAATATGGAGCAGTGAGCGAAGAAACGGTGGCAGAAATGGCCAACGGAGCGCGTAAGCGATTCCAGTCAGATTATGGGGTTGCAAGTAGCGGCATCGCTGGACCTGCCGGGGGCAGCAAGGACAAGCCGGTGGGCACCGTATGGATAGCCATCGCCTCCGCAGATGGGCTGGTCACCAGAAAACTCCAGCTGGCTTACGACCGACAGTTGAATATAGAACACACCGCCACGGCAGTATTAAATCTCCTCCGCAAGGTGATCAAAAAGCAGTAAAGACATATAATTTTGCAAACATGGTTTTGCAAATAGAAAATTAAAATATAATTTTAAATTATAGAAAATAGCCCAATTAAAGGAAATATCATATGGCAATTATAGAAATGGTAATGCCCAAAATGGGTGAGAGCATTATTGAAGGAACCATCCTTACCTGGCTCAAAAAAGAAGGCGACCAAATCGATCAAGACGAATCAGTACTGGAAGTGGCCACGGATAAGGTGGACACAGAAGTCCCTAGTTCTCATGCTGGCCTTTTGAAAGAAATCCTAGTAAAAGAGGGCGATGTGGTGGCCGTTGGTACCCCCATTGCATTAATAGAAACGCAGGACGAAGAAGAAAAAACCAGCCATAGTCCTACTTCTCAGGAGCCTAAAAAAACAAACGAAGATCCATCTATACAGGAAAATGAAGAGCTGCTCAGCGTAGCGCCAGCTCAGACCGCTTCCTTATTATCTAATTCCGGCAGTGCCATTAAGGACGATCGATTTTATAGTCCTTTGGTGCAGAGTATCGCCAAGGAAGAAGGCATAAGCAAAGACGAGCTCGCCCGCATAGCAGGCACAGGCAAAGAAGGCCGCGTCACCAAAAATGATATGCTGGCTTATCTAAAAGCCAAATCTGCCCCATCAGAAAACCATATCCCTAGTCAGAAAGTATCCGCAAGCGTAAGTGCCGGTGATGAGATCATCGAAATGGACCGTATGAGGAAGATGATCGCCGGAAGGATGCTGGAGTCTAAGCGAATCTCCCCTCATGTCACCTCCTTTGTGGAAGCTGATGTGACCAATATCGTGCTGTGGAGAAATAAGGTAAAAGAAGACTATAAAAAGAAAAACGGCGAGCCGATTACCTTCACACCATTTTTCATAGAAGCCGTGGCCAAGGCCATTCAGGATTTCCCTATGATCAATATCTCGGTGGATGGAGACACGATTATCAAGAAGAAAAATATTAATATCGGGGTGGCTGTCGCCCTTCCTTCTGGCAATCTCATCGTCCCTGTAATCAAAAAAGCCAATGAGCTGAACCTAACGGGCATCTCCAAAAAAGTGAATGACCTCGCCAGCAGAGCTCGTGCCAATCAGCTAAGTGCGGATGAACTGTCTGGTGGCACTTATACTATCTCCAATGTAGGGTCTTTTGGCAATGTAATGGGCACTCCCATCATTATGCAACCTCAGGTCGCCATATTGGCGGTAGGAAGCATTACTAAAAAGCCTGCGGTGGTGGAAACACCCACTGGCGATGTGATCGCCATTCGACATAAGATGTTCCTATCCCATAGCTATGATCACCGCGTCGTGGATGGCTCCCTTGGAGGAATGTTTGTCAAAAGAGTCGCTGAATACCTGGAAGCATTTGACCTCAATACCAAGGTATAGATTCCCTGGCTTAATAAAACATCTTAAGAGATTGCTTTAGAATTGCCTTCATCATCGCCCCAGTTGGGCATATCTGGTGAAGCCATCCACTGAGGCAATCTCTTCTTTTTTAACGCTTATCACCCCAATGGGTATTAAAGATTATAAAAAATTATCTAAGCCGATTTAGGTCCATTATCAGACATTCAGGCCGTAGCATTCTTTTATTTTGGCGACGAGGTCCTGGATTTTTATAGGCTTGGTGAGGTAGTCATCCATTCCTGCGGCATAGGCTTTTTCAATATCTTCCTTGAACACATTGGCTGACAAGCCGATGATCCGTACTTCCTTGCCTTTCTTCGTGCTTTTGATTTTTGTGGATGCTTCCAGTCCATTCATTATAGGCATCTGATAGTCCATAAATACCATATCATAATTTCCCTGAGCGATCGCCTCCACGGCTTCTTTTCCGGTGACCGCAGTATCCACCTCATAGCCCAATTGCTTCATGAGAAGCTTCATGAATTTAAGGTTAATATCATTATCCTCCGCCAAAAGAATCTTCACAGGGTATTTGTCTGCGATATTTGATAAACTATATTCATTGGTGGCATACTTATCCAACTCTCCCTGCTCCACTTCCGCACCTTCGGCGATTCGAGCAAAAACAGTAAATGAGAACTCAGAACCCCTGTCCACTTCACTCTCGATCTGCAGACTCCCACCCATCAGCTCTATGAGCTTATTGGCTATGGCAAGCCCCAGACCACTACCACTCTTTTCCTCTGCCGTACCACTTCCCGTTTGCGTAAATGGATTGATGAGGCTATGAACCTTGGATTTAGGAATGCCCACTCCTGTATCCTGAACTATGAAATAAATCATAAAATTCTTGTCCATGAAAGGCTCTCCTGACACTTTTATATTTACCTCTCCACCCCTTGGGGTGAATTTGATAGCGTTGCCAATGATATTAAATAGTATCTGATTCAGCTTTTCCTTATCCAAAATAAGCCACTTAGGGACATTTGGAGACACCGTGAGGTTAAGGTGCATGTCCTTTTTGAGGACCATTCCGGAGAAAATATTGATCACCTTATTCAACTCCTCCTGCAATCTCACACTGGAGAGATCCAACTCGAGCTTCCCCTCTTCTATCTTGGAGTAATCAAGAATATCCTTAATTATAGATAGTAAAGATTCCCCAGAGTCTTTGATCACGTCCACAATGCTAATCTGCTCATCTGTCAATTTGGTGTTCTCCAAAAGACCTATCATTCCCAATAGCCCATTCATTGGAGTTCGGATTTCATGACTCATGCTTGCCAGGAATTCGGATTTGGCCCTATTGGCACCCTCCGCCATTTCTTTGGCCTCCTTCAGGCCCTTTTCCCATAGTCGCTGCTCGGTGATATCTCTACCCACAGAAATCATCCGCTCATCATCCAACTTAAAGAAGCGCACTTCCAGGAACTTCTTCCCTGCGGGAAGGTTGAGCACCATCTGCTCTGTCTGTATCCTGCCCGTTTTTACGGCTCGATGCAGGGCATTTTCCATTTTCTCTCCCCATGGTGCAGGGATGATATCGCGGATGTTTTTGCCTAGGGACTCATCCGGAGGAGATACCAGCATATCAGTATCCTGAACATAATAGTCCAGATAGGTTCCGTTATAATCGTAAATAAAGATGATATCAGGAAGACTATTTAGCACGGACCTGAGTCTATTTTCACTCTTGATCAATTCCCTTTCTGCGAGAAACTTCTCATTGATATCGGTTCCTATTCCAATGCTACTTGTAAAATTCCCTTCCTCATCATAAAAGAGTTTTTCGAAAAGCTTAGTACGAATAGTACTTCCATTTTTCTTGATAAAACTCACCTCAAAACCTAAGAAAGGGGCTTGGGAATTAATGGCTTTTGCTGCCTTTTCCTGAATCTTACCAAGGTCCTTTGGCCCGATTAAGGATTTATTTTTTTTCAGAAACTCCGCTGGAGTATAACCCAGGACATCAAACACATTGTCACTTACCTGGGATACCTCCCCATTATAATTATGATAATATACGAAACCATTGGTTTCCTGAAGTAGCATCGTTTGCTGCTCAAATAGCTGATTTACCTCATTTGATTTGCGTTCCAGCTGTAAGTTTTTCTCATCAATACTTAAGGAGTGCTTCATCATCAGAAATATCACCAAAAGCAATAAAGCCAGCAATCCCGCAAATATCAAAAAGTAAGTATTATAGAGCCTGGATACGATAATGCTTTTATCCTGAGAAAAAACAAATGCAAATTTACCCTCCAGAGGGTATAAGCTAAATGGGTATTGGGCGACGATAGAGCTAATCGCATGATCATCAGCGGTGACAAAAACCCCATCATATACCCCTCTTAAGCCTCCTTGATATTCATTTTTTAGTACAGAAAGTGACTGCTCTGAGAACCTTATATAGGGGTACTGTGGGTTTTCTGTAATATTGGTAAGCTCATTATCCTGAAGATAAAACTTGTATCCACCAGGCCCAAGGAAATGATTAGAGGCATAATAATCCATAAAACGATCCAAATCCACGGAGGCAATTACCGTGACGGGGCTTTTGAGATTCTTTACCAAAACATAGCGACTGGGATCTTTGAAATTACGTGTGGAGGGTACAGGTGCTGATTCAAAATAATTATTATCCCTTAAAAAGTAAGCCGTCACCTCTGTGTCGGTCCTTACAAATAAGGTATCGATGAGCGTGCCATACGAATTTAGCAATTGGCGTGTTCGGGAATATTGGATGGCTGACTGCTCAGAACTCATCGTGCCTCCACCCTGATGGCTACTTGAGAAATAGCTCAAATCCTCGTATAATGTATTGAAACGCCTCTGGACTTCATTAGCAGCAATCTCCGTTTGCTTACTTAGAAACTCTTTGCTATTACCTAACAAGTTCTTTGTCAGGGTATTATAAAACAAATAAGCCAGAGAAAGAATCAAAATTACCGAGGTGACAGTCACCAAAGTAAGTAATTTGAATTTTTTTAATTCTTCTTTGTACTTCATGCCCCTCTAGTATGACTAAGCTTTAATTTCAAGGATATACCAATTCAGCAGGTTCATTTGCCGACAAAAAACGCGATACAAATTATTAGAAAGTTCATCGTCTATCTGATAAAAATTATCTTTTTCTAATAGGAATTTGGCAACCATTTTCCTCACTTCTTTACTTTTAGATTTAAACAAATTATAATCCCCTTTCCTGAAATTATCACTATTGATGGTCTGGACATAAGTGTGATTTCTTAAGGGAGGCAAATTCAGCAATTCTATTGCCTCATTGGTTCCTGCCACAATATTCCCAGATCCATCGATGATCAATAATTTCCGGTTTTTGAGATTTAGGTATCTCTTAATAATATCATTAATGGTAATATCTATCCCTAAAACCCCCGCTAACTTTTCATTTTCATAGATAGGGTGGATCAATGATAATATCCAGCCCCTACCTGCGGGGTCCACATAAATATCTTCTAACCACTTACTTTTTCGCTGAGGATTCCGTACCTCATCTGCCATATAATAAAAATTATATAAAGGCAAATTCATTTCGGCATCGAATACATTCAGCACATCCAAGGCAGGAAATATCCTACACATCTGTAAGGGAGTATTATAATAGACCTGAGCCACAAAAGGTGCGCTGGCATAGGTATATCTAAAAGCTGAATCAAGGTACTCCGTATAATACACCTGCTGCAATGCCTCTTCCTTATTTGGACTGATGGAAGACACATGCACAGAGCTGAAATTAGGATCCAATGTGTCTCGAAAGATCACCCCAGTGCTCGACTCAGAATACTGATCATGCTGAGCCCGACTAGCCAAATCCTCTTTCATATCATAAATAGAGGCGGTATGAGCCGCTAAATCAGCTATTACCACCTCCAAAGGAGCTAAATCCGATTCCATATCCTGTATAATCGAGTCTAAAGAAGAAAACTCATCGGTATAAACCTCTGTACCTTCATAAGTACAGCCATACGAATAGACCAAAAAGACAAGAATTATTACAGAATAAACATATTTCATCTATAAATATTTAAATAGATCTTAAATTTAAATATTTTCTAATTGAATTCTAAGTAATTGCCCCATCTCTTCGAATTTTTTATTTATTTCTGAAACGAAGTCCTCAGAATAAAATATCTCCAGGTCAGACTCCTCCAATATATCCATCTCATTCACCTTATAAGTCTGCTCCAGCATACCCTGCTCATACTTAATAAGATACTTATTATTCCAGGAGAAAACGGTGATTTTGGTAAAGCCTGAGGAGAGCTCTTTGACTACTCTCATGGGCGCTTCACTTCTGAGCTATAAGAAATCTCAGCAGACAGGGAAGCGGATACTGAGCAGTACTTATCCACCGAAAGTTTGATCACCTTGGCAAATTCCTCCTCTGTGGCATCGGGAGAAGTCAGGATAAACTTCATATGAATACTTGTATAAAAGGCAGGAACGCCATCGTTTCGATCTCCTTCCGTTTCCACTTGGAAGGCTTCCACCGTCTTTCGCTTCTTCTTCATCATCTGTACTGCATCCACTGAAGCACAACTGGCGACAGCCGACAGCACCAGGTCCATAGGAGATTGTGCCTGTTTCTTGTCTGCATCATACATATCGATCATGACCTTATTTCCCTGAGGATTTACCGCCTCATATTCATAGTCAGCCTTCATGGTGACTGTTACATTTCTCTTAGCCATCGCTATTTTATGTTTTAATTTATTTGAAATAGAACAATTTTACACTTTATAAATTCACTTATGTCATCGAAAGGGGTGAAATTGACATAAATAAACTTATCATTATTTTTTACTTTTCGCCAGGTCACCATTACATATTGCGCCTATATCGGCCCCCCACCTCATATAAGGCATGGGTGATCTGGCCCAAGCTGCATCTGGCTGCGGCTTTCATAAGCAAAGAAAACACATTCTCGTTTCTTACCGAAGCCTCTTTCAATTCATTTAATAAATCTTTGCTATTCCCCGCATTTTGCTTGCTAAGGCTATTTACCTGATGGATCTGCAATTCTTTCTCAGACTGCTCTGCGCGGATCACCTCTCCAGGCACCACGGTGGGCGAACCTGTGTCTGACAGAAAGGTATTTACTCCGATGATGGGGTATTCCCCGGAGTGCTTTTGACCTTCGTAGTACATGCTCTCCTCCTGAATCTTCCCTCTCTGGTACATGGTCTCCATGGCTCCGGTTACTCCTCCACGGTCACTGATCCGCTCAAACTCATGGTACACGGCTTCCTCTACCAAGTCGGTCAATTCCTCAATAATAAAAGCTCCTTGAAGTGGATTTTCATTTTTCGCTAGCCCCAGTTCTTTATTGATAATCATCTGAATGGCCATCGCACGCCTCACAGAAGCCTCCGTAGGAGTGGTAATCGCCTCATCAAAAGCATTGGTATGGAGAGAATTACAGTTGTCATACACGGCATTAAGTGCCTGCAAGGTGGTCCGAATATCGTTGAAATCGATCTCCTGCGCATGCAGCGATCTGCCCGAGGTCTGGATATGATATTTCAGCATTTGTGATCGGCGATTGGCGCCATACTTTTCCTTCATGGCGCTGGCCCATATTCTTCTGGCCACTCTTCCGATCACCGCATATTCCGGGTCGAGGCCGTTGGAGAAGAAGAATGATAAATTGCCTGCAAAATCATCTATCTTCATGCCTCTGGCGAGGTAATATTCCACGTAAGTGAAGCCGTTAGCAAGTGTAAATGCCAGCTGGGTGATCGGGTTGGCACCTGCTTCCGCAATATGATAGCCCGAGATACTGACTGAATAGAAGTTTTTGACCCCATGAAGGATGAAATATTGCTGCAAGTCCCCCATTAATTTGAGGGAGAATTCGGTCGAAAATATGCAGGTATTCTGCGCTTGATCTTCCTTAAGGATATCCGCCTGGACTGTTCCCCGCACCTGGGTCAGGGTCTCCTTTGCGATATTTTCATAGATATCTTTTGGCAGTACCTGGTCTCCGGTAAGCCCCAGCAACAGTAAGCCTAAGCCACTATGCCCCTCAGGAAGCTTGCCGTTATAGCGAGGCTGCTCCTCACCTTTTTCAGCAAATAGGCTCTTGATCTTTTCCTCCACCGCTTCTTTCATTCCATGGGAAAGAATGTACTTTTCGCACTGTTGATCAATAGCCGATAACATAAAATACGCAGTCATGATCGCCGCAGGCCCATTGATCGTCATGGATACTGAGGTCAGCGGGTCAGCAAGGTCAAAGCCAGAGTAGAGTTTTTTCATATCATCGAGGCAGCAAATATTCACCCCCGAATTCCCGATTTTACCATAAATATCCGGACGCCAATCTGGGTCTTCACCATATAAGGTAACCGAATCAAAGGCCGTAGAGAGCCGCTTTGCAGGAACTTCTCTGGAGATATAATGAAAGCGCCTATTGGTCCGCTCTGGCCCACCCTCTCCAGCAAACATCCGCGTTGGGTCTTCACCTTGGCGCTTAAAAGGGAATACACCGGCAGTAAAGGGATACTCTCCCGGTAAATTCTCCCTGAGCTTCCACCGTAAAAGATCGCCATAAGCCTCGAAGCGAGGAAGGGAAACTTTTGGTATTTGCGTTCCTGAAAGAGACTTATGTCTTGTCTTGATTTTAATTTCTTTCTCCCTCACCCAAAAGGAAAACTCCTCCTCCCTGTACTGAGCAGATAAGTTAGGCCACTGACGGATCCATTTGAGATTTTCTTCGCTCAGCTGTTCCTGAGCTAGCTTCAGCAGGGGCTGCAATATCTCCTCCCCCGCCATATTGTGTGATTTCATCCCTTCCTTCACCTTTTCAGCGGCATATAGCTGCTGGGCGGCTTGGATCTGATCCTCCACCCAGTCCAGGTGCTGGCGATGGCTTTCGGCTATTTCTGCCAAATACCGCACCCGCGAAGGAGGTATAATTCCAAAACTCTCCTTTGAGCCATCAATTTTCTTATTCGATAATACTAGTGACTCTAACCCTGCCAGCTTGAGCCTTTTGGCTAAGCTTTGGTATAAATCCTCCAGGCCTTGATCATTAAATTGGCTGGCCATAGTTCCAAAAACCGGCATACTTTCCGGGGCATCATGCCATAACCCTTTGTTTCTGGCAAACTGCTTTCGCACATCTCGCAAGGCATCTTCGGCTCCTTTTTTGTCAAACTTATTGATAGCCACGAAATCGGCAAAATCCAACATATCTATCTTTTCCAATTGGCTAGCAGCCCCAAATTCCGGTGTCATCACATATACCGATAAATCGGACAATTCGGCAACCGCCGAATCAGACTGACCAATGCCCGCCGTTTCCAGGATAATAAAATCGAAATCGGCCGCTTTCATCTGCTTCACACATGCCTCAAGACTTGAGGATACTGACTGATGGGCCTGCCGCGTCGCCATGGACCGCAGATATACCTGAGGATGATGGATGGCATTCATCCGAATCCTATCCCCCAATAAAGCACCTCCACTCTTCCTCCTCGTGGGATCCACACATAGAACGCCAATCTTCACCTCTGGCGAATCTGCCAGAAAACGACGAAGCAGCTCATCAACTAAACTTGACTTCCCAGCTCCTCCAGTTCCCGTGATTCCCACCACTGGAATCCCCTTGCCAGCCTCAGCAGCTGGTAATTCACTTTCATGGCCATTCTCAATAAGGGTCAGCGCTCTAGCCAGCCGCCCATAGGCAAACCCCTCGTTCGGAGCATCCCTAGCTATAGGTGCTTCCTCTACAGAGAAATCTGACTGCTCGACTAGGTCATTGATCATCCCCTGCAGTCCCATCCGCCGGCCATCATCCGGAGAATAAATTTTGGTAATCCCATACTCTTGCAATTCCCGGGCTTCTTCCTCTAGAATGGTTCCGCCGCCGCCACCGAAGATCCGGATATGGCTAGCCTCTCTTTGCGCCAGCAAATCCCTGATGTACTTAAAAAATTCAAGGTGCCCTCCCTGATAGGAGGTGATCGCAATCGCCTGCACATCCTCCTGAATGGCGCAGTCCACTATCTCCTGCGCCGAACGATTATGGCCCAAGTGAATCACCTCGCAGCCGGTGGACTGGATGATCCTCCGCATTATATTGATGGCCGCATCATGTCCATCAAATAAAGAGGCCGCAGTTACTATTCTAATTGGGTTTTTGGGTTTATATATTTCCATTAGGGATATTTTTATTACTTATAAATTGCTCTTCTTTTTCAATAATTATAACATTCACCTGCCAGTATCTCAGTCCATAAAGAATGCGCTCTTACCCAATACACTATCTCTTAATCTTCCAAGCACAGATAATAATGGTCTAAAATCACTCCGTTCTAAGGAGATATGCCTCACATTATTCTTTTTTGGGATGAGGCGAATATAGGAAATTTAGGGCGGAAAAGGCAGTGTCCAGACCACTAAGGTCTTTGACTTTTGGCAGGAATAAATGGATATTTTTATTTAGCACCACGGTGCAAAAGCATTCCTATAAATCTAGCACAAAGCCATCCGCCAGCTGAGTACCTCGATAGGCATAAGCTCAAAATGGATAACCTTATCTAAATCATCCTGGGCCAATATAAACCCTAGCTTTTATTTCATTGGATATGATTAAAATCATGTTTAGCACATAATCATTTCAAATAAGTAACAGATAAGGTATATTTAAATACATTTTTACCTAATCCCTATCATTAATATGGAGACCAAATATAGTACTGCCTCCGAGGCGGTAAAAGTCATCAAGAGCAATACCAGAGTTTTTGTGCATGGCAGTGCCGCCACCCCATCCACCTTACTTCAAGCGCTGGCTGACCGGCATGAAGAGCTATCCAATGTGGAAATCGTATCAATAACGACCCTGGGAGATATGCCCCTAGCCTCACCGGATTACGCCAAAAGTTTTTATATCAATAGCTTATTTGTATCTGCTAATGTCCGCGAGGCGGTCAACTCCAGTCAGGGAGGCTATGTACCCATTTTTCTGAGTGAAATAGGAATTCTCTTTCGCCGTGGCATATTGCCCTTGGATGTGGCCATCGTCAATGTCTCCCCGCCCGATAGCCATGGGTTTTGCACTTTGGGTGTTTCGGTAGATGTGGCTAAGCCAGCGGTGGAAACTGCTCGGCTGGTGATCGCCCAGATCAATCCCCATATGCCCCGCACCCATGGGGATGGGATGATCCATATTAGCAAATTTGCACATGTGGTGGAAGCAAATGATCCCCTGCCAGAGGTGGATTATTCTACCAAAATTGGGCCGAATGAACGTAAGATTGGGGATCATATTGCCAGCTTGATAGAGGATGGCAGTACCCTTCAGATGGGGATTGGCGCTATTCCAGATGCTGTGCTCGATGCCCTGCACCAGCATAAGGATCTCGGCATACATACCGAAATGTTCTCCAATGGTGTATTGGGCTTATTGGACAGCGGTGCTGTGACGAATAGATTTAAGGCCAAGCATCCAGGGAAAATCGTCAGTTCCTTTGCTGTGGGTAACAGAGCTCTATATGATCGTATTCATGATAATCCAGAAATGGGCTTCCATGAAACGGCCTATGTCAATGACACCGCGGTGATCCGAAGAAATCCAAAGGTAATCTCAATAAATTCCTGTCTGGAAATGGATCTCACCGGGCAGGTATGTGCCGATTCCATTGGTACTTATCACTATTCTGGGGTAGGTGGTCAAATGGATTTCATGAGAGGGGCGGCATTATCCGAAGGAGGAAAGCCTATCATGGCTCTGTCTGCCACCACCCGTAAAGGACAATCAAAACTGGTTCCCTTCCTCAAGCAAGGTGCTGGGGTGGTCACCACGCGGGCGCATATGCATTATGTGGTGACAGAATATGGAGTGGCCTATCTTTACGGTAAAAATCTTCGTCAACGAGCCATTGAATTAATGAATATCGCTGCCCCAGAACATCGGGAGGAACTAGAGCAAGAAATCATCAATCGATTTGGCGCTATAAATCATCCCGTAAGCTAAAAAAAATGCCCCCAGGAAGTATTAAACTATCTGGGGGCATATCTTCATTATACTCCTATTTCTTTTTCTACACGACCACATTTCAGCATTTTATCCCCATAATATGGGTTTCTGATCATTTTCTGGTCTGAGAGCCAGTATCCGCCTTTTCCGTCAAATGCCATTGGGCAATATTGCTTATAGACCACTCCCTCAGTGACCTGAGTATCAATAAGCTTCTCCACCGCAGTGGTAAGGTCCACAAAAGCGGTACGCTGAGAGGCGATATCCGAAGAGGAGCCAATCGCTTTTGCGGCTTCCTGTCCTTCAAAGCCCGCAGCTGCATGGCCTTCTATCTTCTGGCCGTAGGATTTGGCGGCATCAGCATCTCCTTGCACCAGGGCGGTCTTTAGGGCCACATAATCAGCAAAAACAGCACTCACTGTTTCATCCGAAAACTTAACCTCTGCATGTGACATCTCGTCCTCAGACGGACTGGCTGTCTCCTCATGCATTTCATGGTTTTCGTGATTGTCGTGGCCATTGTCATTGGTGGTATTCCCGCCACAGGCCATCATGACCATGGCTAAAATGAATACAGATGCTCCTGAAATAAATTGGTTATTTTTCATGCTATTATAATTTAGAAATTTAATTTATCGATTTTCAGTCAATTAACCATGATTTTTTGATTTCCCCACAGCGGAGCATGGACTCTCCAAAATAGGGATTTTTGATTTCTTTAAACTCACTCAGCCAGAAAGCTCCTTCATCCTCATCCGCCATCGGGCAATAATCCTGGTAAACCTCCTTGGAGGTACCATAGGTCTTTAATAATTCGATCATAGAAGTGGACAAGTTATAAAAGTCATCTCGTTGCTTAGCCAATTCGGAGCTGGCGGAGATATTCTCCACAGCCTGCTGAATGGCTGCAGCCTGCTCCACCCAGATTTTTTTAGCTTTCTCATTCATTCCATCTTTTGCAAATGCTGCGAGGTGTGCCCCCATGACCTTGGCCTCGCTACTGGCAGACTGATCGGTAGCCAATTTGTTTTTGATAGTAAAATAATCTTCTAACAGGCCATCAAAGGCCAGTTTCTGCTCCTGCGGAAGTGCTACCAGTTCACTGGAAGGAGGCTTCATCATGCTGTATTTTCCAGCCAACTGAGCAGCAGCATCCACTGCAAATAGCCCGTTGGAGACAATTCTATCGCCATCTTTCAGCCCTTTAAGCACCTCCTGCTGGTCGCCGGAAGTGGAACCTAATACTACCTCCCTCAGCTCAAAGACAGGATCCTCCGCTGTGCCTACCGCTAGGTAAACGACGGATCGCTTTCCTGTCCATAGTATGGCAGAAGAAGGAACGGACAAATATTGCTCCACTTTTTCACGCTGCTTCCGGGCAATAGTGGCATTGACAAACATCCCCGGCTTCAACAGCTTGTCCTTATTGGGCAGCTCGGCACGGACTCTTATGCTTCTGGAGTTCCCCGTCAAGACCGGCCCTACAAATGACACTGTGGCTTCAAATGTTTCCTGAGGTAAGGAAGGGATTGTAAATTCAATTTTATCACCTTCCTGAAAAGCCTGTGCGTCATTTTCAAAGACATCTAAGACGGCCCAAACCTTGGTCAGGTCGGTGATCTCGTAGAGCACCTGCCCTTTGGAAACATAATCGCCGGGAGCCACTTTCTTTTCAGTGACCACGCCATTACTATTGGCATAAACCTCAAAGGTGGCCTGATATCCCTCCTGCTCCAGTCTGTCTATTTGCTTCTCACTAAGCTGCCAGTTTTTCAGCTTCTGCCTGGCGGCTTGATAGATTTCCGGATTGGAGCTTTGCATCTTTTTGGCCTCCTCTAGTTCTTTTTTGGCAGATATAAGCGCAGGCACATATAGGGTCGCCAAGCGCTGCCCCTTGCTTACGGTCTGCCCTGTGAAGGCCACAAACAACTCTTCCACCCGCCCTTCAAAGTTGGCGGTAGCGGTCCTTACGGCTCTTTCATCGGCTTCGATTTTACCAGTCAGGCTTTTGGATACCGCTCCTGTCTCCGTGCCCACCTCAAGGGTACTGATATTGGCTAGGGCTGCTGCTTCGGCAGTCAGGGAAATATTTAGAGGGCCATTTGAGCTAGTACCTTGGTTTTGGCCACCCACGGGAATCAGTGCCATCCCACATATGGGGCAGCTGCCAGGGGTTTCCTGCCTGATCTGTGGGTGCATGGAACAGGTATATTCCGATCCTTCCTCATGCTGATGACTGATCTCATCTTCCGGAGTGGAGGAGCTTATCATTGCCCTGCTCAGTATTGCGCCAAGCAAAAAAGCACTGGCTATATATACAATCACTTTTATATTTTGCTTTTTCATTGCTCCAGGTTTAAGGCCATCATCTTTTCTATTTTAGCGAGGGCATTTAAGCCACGCACATTTTCTTCGGCCATTTTCATGACAAATTCAATTAGCTGATCATGGACAGTAAGTAAATTTTCAAAATCCTCCTCGCCGGCACTATATGCCGCGAACATCAGTTCACGGGTTTTCTCCAACAGTTCCACTTGAGTACGGTACAATTCCTCATTTCTATTAGCGGTACGCCATTCCAGAAAAGCCTCCTCCACCTCTGTTTTCAATCCAAGCTTCAGGTTTTCTTGCTTAGACATCGATGATTGGCGATACAGGTCACTTTGATTCTTTGCGGCTTTGATACTTTTGCGATAAATAGGTATCGAAATGCTCACCATTGGCATGACCATATTATGTCCCATTCCGCCCGGCACATAGCCTCCAGGTTCGCCAATCGCACCCTGAGGAGCACGGGCTGAATTGATCATATAATTTAAGCCTAAGCCAAAATTCGGCAAGCCTTGCTTTGCGGCGAGCTCGCCTTGGAGCTTATAGGCTTCCCCATCGGCCTGAAGTTCTTTAAGGCCGGGATTGGACACCAAGACAGAGTCCAGCACGGCTTCCTTTTCGTAAGAGATACTGCTGTTAATAAAGCTATGATCCATGGTGACTGGAGAGTCCTCCGCTCGGTTTAGCAGCAGGTTAAAGGTCAACTGCGCCAGCTGCAACTCATCCTCAAGCTGTGCCACCTTGGTTTCTTTAGCCTTCCGGGCAGACTGCACTTGCAGCACATCCGTAAGCTTCCCTGACACCCCTGGGGCGGCACCTTTGAACCGCTCCAGCGCAAGCTGCTCCATCTGACTGAGCAGTTCCAAGCTTCTTTTGACTTCAGTGAGGTGGTGATGGATTAGATAGATTTGGTAATAGGTGGTCTTCACCTCAAAAAACAAATCCTCCTTGCTAGTCTGAAATCTATAAAATGAACTTATGGCTTCCTTACTGGCCATATCCTTTTGAAGCTTCAGGGTGCCAAACCAAGGAAACTGCTGCATCACACTTAAATTGCCCTTTTGGTTTCCCATGAGGCTTCGCATATCCATCAAGTAAAAGCCAGTACTCAGCTCAGGATTTGGCAAAGTGCCTCGGCGATCGACCTCCTCCATTTTTGCCTGATATAGGGTATAGTCCGCCCGAAGCCCCGGATTATTTTCCGCCGCTTCCCAGAGGTAATCCTCCAGAGTCTGGGCATCCAGCGGCCTGCTGAAGAGGAGCGTAAATCCCATCATCAGCACGGCAAGCATTTTTAGTTTATTGTTTATGATAAATCTCATCTTAGTATCATTTTACGGTGATATCGTCCAAACCATCTTCTCCTTGCGAAGGATTACTTACTGCTTTCCCTTTGCGCAGCTGACGCTCCTCCCACCAGCTATAGAGTACCGGCACGATAAATAAGGAGATCAGTGCCACCAGCATTCCTCCGAAGGAGGGAATAGCCATGGGTATCATAATATCTGAACCTCTGCCTGTGGAGGTCAGCACTGGCAGCAAGGCCAGCAAGGTGGTCGCTGAGGTCATCAGACATGGTCGCACCCTACGCAAACCGGCCTCGGTCACTGCCCGACGGACCTCCATTGCGGTTTTGGTACGACGGCTACTGAAACTCTGCTTCAGGTAGGTCGCCATCACCACGCCATCATCTGTGGCAATGCCAAATAGCGCTATAAATCCTACCCATACCGCCACGCTGAGGTTATATGATCGTATCTGAAATACTTCCCGCCATGAGATTCCAAATAAGTCGAAATCCATAAACCAGGATTGCCCATATAACCACAACATGATAAATCCTCCACTAAAGGCCATGGAGATGGCGGTAAAGATGAAGAATACAATAGGTACCGACCTAAACTGAAAATAAAGGATTAGGAATATGACCACTAATGAAAGTGGGATCACTATAGCGAGGCGCTTTTCTGCTCTTACTTGATTTTCGTAGGATCCGGAAAACTTAAAACTCACCCCTGCGGGCACCTGCAATTCTCCTTGATCAATTTTCTCTTGGATCAGGTTCTTTGCATTTTCCACCACGGTCACTTCAGCGATATCCGCTCTTTTGTCTAGCAATACATAGCCCACTAAGAAGGAATCCTCACTTTTGATCATCATGGGTCCGGGAGAATACGAAACACTCGCCACCTCTGATAAGGGAATCTGTCCTCCATCGGTGGTGGTCAGGAAGATATTCTCCAAGGACTGCGGTTGGTTTCTATAATCCCGGGCATATCTCGCTCTGATGGTATATCTCTCCCTGCCCTCCACGGTGGTACTGAGCGCCTGACCGGCCATCGCCGTCTGCAGGACCTGATGGACATCAGCGATCTGCAATCCATACCTAGCCAGTGCCGATCTATCAGGCGTAATCTCCATATAAGGCTTGCCCAGAGAGCGATCTGCAAAGACCGATTCGGGCTTCACGCCGGGTACCTGTTTCAGGACTTTTTCCATCTCGAAACTAAAGGATTCGATCGTCTTCAGGTCTGGTCCATATACCTTGAGGCCAATGGGAGCGCGCATGCCCGTTTGCAGCATAAGCAGACGAGTTTCTATAGGTTGTAGTTTAGGGGCAGAGGTCACCCCTGGAAGGCTGGACACCTGCACGATTTCTTGCCATATATCATCTGGGGAATGAATATGATCCCTCCATTGGCGGAAATATTTCCCATCTTTGTCCTCCACTAGGGCTCCCTGATCATCTTTAAGGAAATTCCCCTCCTCATCCACTGCAAACCTTATCTTTTGACCATTCTGATTTGACTTATATTCTGATTTATATTGAATGATATTTTCAAACATGGACATGGGAGCAGGATCCAAGGCGGTATCCGCCCGTCCCGCCTTGCCCACCACGGAGGAGACCTCCGGAATGCTGCTAACTAGTAAATCCAGCTGCTGCAAGATCCGCTGATTGGCTTCCACACCCGAATGCGGCATGGAGGTGGGCATCAGCAGGAAAGCCCCCTCATCCAATGCTGGCATAAATTCCTCCCCTATACCGGGAAAGGCATGCACCATGGTACTATAAATACTGCTCGTGCGGATATTCCACCCTAAAGCATCAAAGCCTGTGGCGGCCCAGCCAAAGATCCTTCCGAAGCCCAGCCATATCATAAGGCTTAGGTAGATAAGGACGAAAGGTATCAGCAGGAAGCTTTTCTTATGATCCAGACACCAGGTCAATAGCTGCTCATAATATCGAATGAAAAGATTAAACCCACCGAGCACCAAGCCGACGATAAACCCTACAAAGAGGAAATTGATAAACTCCGAATAAGAAGCTCCTAAAGGCAGCCAGCTTTCGGCCAATAGCCAGGCGATGGGCAGGACAATAATACCTACCAAAACCGGAGCATGGTAGCCTCTATAATCGGTAGGCTTATAGAGTAGGGCAAGGTTATTTGCCGCTAAGGCCATCATTACCATTCCCGCAAGGGGCGCCACAAATAAGGCGATAAGTCCCAATACCAGCAAGGCTATATTGGCGGGTTTCTTCCACCTGTTCCCCGGACTCCTCATCCCAAATACCCAATGGGCAAATGCTGGCATCACCAACAGCGTAAATAATAAGGCGGAAACCAGGGCAAAAGTTTTGGTAAATGCTAATGGACCAAATAGCTTCCCTTCCGCCGCTTGGAGGGTAAACACCGGAAGAAAACTCACGATGGTGGTGGCTACTGCCGTAATAATCGCAGTAGAAACTTCTATGGTGGCATTATAAACGGTCTTGATCAATGGCTGGTCATGGGGAGCTTCTTCCTGATGCCTGAGGATGTTTTCGTTGAGGATAATCCCCAGATCCACCATGGTCCCAATGGCGATCGCTATACCAGACAAGGCCACAATATTGGCATCTACATCGAGGTATTTCATGAAAATAAAGCAGGTCAAAACTGCCAGTGGCAAAATCGAGGAGATCAATATAGAAGCACGAAGATTATATACCATGACCATCACCACGATTATAGTCATGAGAATCTGCAAGATTATGGCGGAATTTAAGGTACCCAGAGTCTCCATGATCAAGCCGGACCGATCATAGAAAGGCACGATGGTCACTTTGGAAAGCCTTCCATCTTCCAGCCTTTTCTCGGGAAGCCCCGCTTCAATAGCTTTGATTTTTTCCTTGACCGCTTGGATCACCTTCATGGGATTGTCCCCATATCTGGCCACCACCACTCCGCCTACAGCCTCAGCACCGCCCTTGTCCAGCAGTCCTTTCATGGCACGATCTGCCGGCCCCATCTGTACTTTGGCAATATCACGGATGCGTACAGGCACGAAATCCACGGATTTCACCACCGTCTCTTCCAAGTCTTTTATTTTTTCGATATAGCCAATCCCGCGGACATAATATTCCACCTGATTGATTTCTAGGGTACTCACTCCGATTTCTTGGTTGGTTTGCCTGAGGGCCTCTCTCACTTCTCCCAGACTCACCCCAAAGGCTTTCATCGCATTGGGGTCGAGGTCCACCTGGTACTCCTTCTCCATGCCTCCAACGGTGGCTACCTCAGACACGCCCTCCACCGAGGACAAGCCATAGCGTACATAAAAATCCTGTATGGACCTCAACTCCTGGATATCCCATCCACCCACGGGCTTGCCGTTTTGGTCTCTGCCTTCCAGAGTGTACCAATATACCTGCCCAAGGGCGGTGGCATCTGGCCCCAGCTTGGGCTGCACTTCCTCCGGCAGGAGCCCTGAGGGCAGGGCATTTAATTTCTCCAATATCCTCGACCGACTCCAATAATACTCTATATCATCCTCAAAAATGACATAAATGCTGGAGGTTCCAAACATGGAGCTCGACCGAATGGACTTCACGCCCGGCAGACCTAATAGACTGGTCGTAAGCGGATAAGTGACCTGATCTTCTATATCCTGCGGGGACTGGCCTTCCCACTGGGTGAACACGATCTGCTGGTTCTCCCCTATATCGGGAATGGCATCCACAGGCACTGGATCACGAGGCATAAAGTCGAGATTCCACTGAAAAGGAACCACCACTAAGCCCCATCCGATCAGTAAAACTACTAATAGAATGGTCACCAGCTTATTCTCAAGAAAGAATCTGATTATTGCATTAAGCATATTAACCTTTATAAAATTTTGAAATAGAAACAATGAACTACACCCAAATTAATCCGCATCGCAGCATTTTAGGGGCAGATATTCTCCTTAATCAAAATCTCAGGCTAAATCAATAAAAGTTGATTCCGCAGGTATATAGGTACCGCCGGAGGACCGGATTGCTCTTCAAAAGTATAAAAATGACCCTCCTCCTCTGCTATCGCAAAAAGCTGGTAGAAGTCAGAAAATGCCACTTGAAATAAAGGTAATAATTTAGGAATAAACTGTAGAGATAATAGCTTGGAGGTATTCTGATTGGACTCATTCAACTCATGATTGCTGACGTCATTGCAGCAGTCATCCATGCTTTCTTCTCCATCACAGCAGCTCTCTTGGCTGGAAAAAACGTTGATCTTCTGAAACTGCTCCCCACAGTAATGCATAGAATAACTCAGGCCCGCGTTGAAGCAGAGATAGAGTGTAAGCAGCAGTATATGGATCAGCTTTCGTTTCATAACTTATGGACAAAGATAATTCTTTATCTCGGTTTCGATTTATAAAATTACAGGGATTTTTTATAACCCCTTCAGAAGAACTGGTAAAGACGAGCTATAATCCCTGATGAATGAAGCGCAGTTAATCCACAATCCTTGATTGCACTATCTCCTACCTGGCAGCAATATTGCACAAATAAATGAATACCTTGATTTACCAAACGACACTATAATATAATATAATATGTTAACGATCGAACATCCTTTTACCTGTCCCTACTGTCTATCACCGATAAGTATGATATTAGACCTGAGCGTTTCGGGTCAGGAATATATTGAAGACTGCGAGGTATGCTGCAGGCCTATTGAGGTACGCTATTCTGTGGATCAGGGGGAATTGGAGAGTTTTGATGCAGGCTCCATAGAGCAATAGGATTATTTATCTCATTCCTTTTTCTTCCTATAGGCGTACATCTGATCCCAGATTTCCTGAGGGATTTGCTCCAGATGGTTAAACTCCCCTGCTCCTTGGAGCCATTCTCCCCCATCGATAGTGATCACTTCTCCATTCACATAGGAGGAATAATCTGACATGAGGTAAGCGGCAAGGTTGGCTAATTCCTGATGCTGCCCGACCCGTCTGAGTGGCACTTGTCTGGCAGGGTCAAATTTCTTAGCCAAATCCCCCGGCAGCAGCCTGCTCCATGCGCCTTCTGTAGGAAATGGCCCGGGGGCAATGGCATTGCTACGAATCCCGTATTTGGCCCACTCCACGGCGAGGGAACGGGTAAGTGCCAGCACACCGGCCTTGGCAGTGGCGCTAGGCACCACATAAGCCGAACCTGTCCATGCATACGTGGTGACGATGTTTAGAAATACCCCAGCTTGTTTTTGCTCGATCCAATGCTTGCCTGCGGTCAAGGTGATATTAGAGGTCCCTACTAATACGATGTCTATAATGGTCTGAAAAGCATTGGCAGAAAGCCGTTCGGTGGGGCTGATAAAATTGCCTGCTGCATTATTAAGCACAGCATGGACGGCCCCAAATTCGGCAATCGCCTTGGCAAACATCCCCTCCACTTCCTCTATATTTCGGACATCGCAGGCGAGCGGTAGTACCTTACCGCCGGTCTCCTCCATCAGTTCATGGGCGGTTTTTTCCAGCACCTCCATTTTTCTGCTGGTAATGATAAGTTGGGCACCGAGTTCAAGAAAATACTTCCCCATCGCTCTTCCCAGCCCTGTTCCTCCACCTGTAATTAGGATTGTTTTGCCTGACAAGGCATCTTCCTTAAGCATTCCTTCCGTATAGGTCATGGTTATATTATTCTGGTTGCTCGGTGAATATAGCCAATGTTTAAAGAATTAGCCAGCCAAAAAGTCCCCAAAATATTTAAAAACATCCCGCTATATAACCGCTGCCAATGAGATGTCTGCCAATTGCCGATTCTAATGCTGAGCTATCCCTATAAATTCTAAAAGGAATCATTTAGAGAAAACTACAGGCTAGCGGCATGGGAGAAATCCGGCAAACAAAAAGAGGCTACTTTTCAGCAGCCTCCTTAATAAGTTTAGGTGATAATCACAGATTAATATCTGTAATAATCCGGCTTGAACGGCCCGGCAACCTCTACACCTATATATTTTGCCTGATCTTCTGAAAGCTCATCCAGCTCAACGCTCAATTTGCTCAAGTGCAAAGCTGCCACTTTCTCATCAAGATGCTTTGGCAATACATATACCTTATTTTCATATTGGTCGGTATTATTCCAAAGCTCCAACTGAGCTAGTGTCTGGTTGGTAAAGGAGTTTGACATCACAAAAGAAGGGTGGCCAGTGGCGCAACCTAAGTTCACAAGTCGGCCTTCTGCCAAAAGGATAATGTCATTTCCATTGACATTATAGATATCGACCTGAGGCTTAATTTCGTCTTTGGTATGTCCAAAGTTTTCATTTAGCCAAGCTACGTCGATCTCATTGTCAAAATGGCCAATATTACATACGATAGCCTTATCCTTCATCACCTGGAAGTGATCCCCTGTGATAATATCTTTATTACCAGTGGCGGTCACCACGATATCTGCTTCAGCAGCAGCATCTATCATTTTCTTCACCTCAAAGCCATCCATAGAAGCTTGCAGGGCACAGATAGGATCGATTTCGGTAACTATCACACGAGCACCGGCACCACTGAGAGACGCAGCAGAGCCCTTGCCCACATCACCATACCCAGCGACCACAGCCACTTTACCGGCAAGCATCACATCGGTGGCACGTCTGATCGCATCTACCAAGGATTCTTTACAGCCATATTTATTATCAAACTTAGACTTGGTAACCGAATCATTGACGTTGATCGCAGGAATCGGCAGAGAGCCATTCTTCATACGCTCATATAGTCTATGCACGCCAGTGGTGGTTTCTTCAGAAACGCCCTTAATGGCATCCACCAATTCCGGGTAACGGTCCAGCACCATATTGGTAAGGTCACCTCCATCATCCAGAATCATATTCAAAGGCTGACGGTCTTCACCGAAGAACAAAGTCTGCTCGATGCACCAGTCAAAATCTTCCTCAGAAAGACCCTTCCAGGCATATACAGAGATGCCGGCAGCCGCGATGGCCGCAGCAGCGTGATCCTGAGTAGAGAAGATATTACAAGAAGACCAGGTCACCTCAGCGCCCAATTCGACCAAGGTTTCAATAAGGACCGCAGTCTGAATGGTCATATGCAGACATCCTGCAATACGCGCGCCTTGCAATGGTTTTGATTCACCAAATTCTGTTCTCAATGCCATCAATCCTGGCATCTCAGCTTCAGCAAGTCTGATTTCTTTTCGTCCCCAAGCAGCCAGGGAAATATCCTTTACTTTGTACTTGACGTACTTTGATTTAATTTCTGACATTTATTTTATATGTTTAGTCTGATTATTTTTCGAAATACAAATTTACTTAATCCAAAAGACTTTATGAAATATCCCTATAGAAGGTATTTTTAGCCAAAACGCCAGGGCAATGAGAAAATTTCATGCTTTGGGTCTTTAATCCTGAATAAACTTAACTTCTTTGATATTATAAAAGTTTATTGAAAGGTCCTTTTTCTCGATGATCAATCGTCCATCTTCATCCACACCTTGGATGATCCCCTCAAAAGCACCCTGTTCATCTTCATATTTACACCAGATATCCTTTCTATATAGCCCTTGCTGATATCGCTGTTTAAGGGAAATATTGCCAATTTTCTTTAGCTCCATATAGTTTCCTTCCAGATAGCGGATGAAGGTCTCTAATAGCTCCCATTGGTCAAAGGTCTTTCCTGCCAGAAGGGCTAGGGAGCTGGCACCCGGAAAGGGGAAGTCAGTTTGGTTCAGATTGAGGCCGATTCCGATGATGGATGATTCAATATTAGCACCAGCAATGGTATTTTCGATCAATATCCCCCCTAATTTTCCCTCAGCAGGATGGACAATATCATTGGGCCATTTCACTTGAATTTGGTGGTTTATATCAGTCAAAGTATCTTTAAGAGCGAGGGCAACGATGATATTAAGGTCAAAATGTCTCCTAGCGGTAATAAAAGTAGGCTTGAGAACAAGGCTAAAGGTGAGATTTTGACCCGGCTCGCTATACCATGTATTTCCACGCTGGCCTTTTCCCTTGAGCTGTCGGTCAGTGATGACAATGGTCCCTTCTATGGCAGACTTTTCTTTCAGCATAGCAGCGGCTATGTCATTGGTGGAATGACAGTCTGTCATGTAATTGATATCTTTACCAAGAAAAAGCGTATTGGCAAGGATTTTATGCATAGAATAATTAGTTATTTTGTTTCACAATAAAGATATTTAAACTTTTATTGTAAGACCCAAATGAAAAAGTAAAAATACAAACAAAAAGTATGACAGCAGAAGAGCTGAGTAAAATAATCGTAAAAGGCATGGAAGATAAAAAGGCTTCCGATATAGTGGTGATGGATTTGAGGGAAATTAACAACTCTGTTTCTGATTTTTTTGTGGTTTGTTCGGGCTCCTCTGACACCCAGGTGGAAGCCATCTCTGATTCGATCGAAGAACACGTATTCAAATCAAACAAAGAAAAACCGTGGAGAAGTGAAGGGAAAAACACCTGTGATTGGGTGTTAGTTGACTATATTGATGTGGTTGCCCATGTCTTTTTGAAAGATAAACGTCAGTTTTACGGATTAGAAGATCTGTGGGGAGATGCAAAAATCACCAGTACAAATTAACATTACGTAAACTTTCATTTTTTTTATTTCGTTGTACCTTAAAGCTATTGAATTAATAATCAAACGATGAGTGAAAAAAGCAAAAATAAAAAGTTCATCCCTAAGCCTCCTCAAAAGCCAAACTTCCAGCTTTGGCTGATTGTAACGGCTGTAATTGTCCTGATAGGCATCACCTGGTTTAACCAGCGTAGTGCCATGATCGATGTGACAATGAAGCGTTTTGAGGACATGGTGCTTAGCAACGATGTCAAAAAAGTAGCCGTCATTTATAATCAAAATTATGTTGAAGTCACCTTAAAAGAGGAAGCCTTAAATAATCAGCGATATAAAGACGATCTAGAATCCCAAAATCCATTCTTCAATCCTGCGGGCCCTCATTTCAAAGTGACGGTAGCCTCAGTGGATAAGTTTATTGAAGATTTTGAGGTCTTAGAGAAAAAAATGCCGGAGGCCGAGCAAATCGGCTATACCTCACGCGCTGAAGAGAGCTGGGGCAACTGGTTTGGAAGTTTTGGCTTCCTCATATTAGTCTTCTTCTTATTCTGGATCATGATGCGCCGTATGGCAGGTCCTAGCGGACCAGGAGGACAGATCTTCAATGTAGGAAAATCCAAAGCCCAGCTATTCGATGCTGAGAATAAGGTAAAAATCACCTTCGGCAATGTTGCAGGTCTGGATGAGGCGAAAGAAGAAGTACAGGAAATCGTTGAATTCCTGAAAAACCCTTCCAAATTCACCAAATTAGGAGGTAAGATTCCTAAAGGAGCCCTCTTAGTAGGCCCTCCAGGTACTGGTAAGACCTTACTTGCCAAAGCCGTAGCTGGTGAGGCTGGCGTTCCATTCTTCACCCTATCAGGTTCTGATTTTGTGGAGATGTTCGTGGGTGTGGGTGCCGCAAGGGTACGAGATTTATTTAAGCAGGCTAAAGAAAAAGCGCCTTGTATCATCTTTATTGATGAGATCGATGCGATCGGTAGATCCCGAGGAAAAGGCCAAATGCCAGGATCTAACGACGAAAGAGAAAATACCCTAAACTCCCTTTTGGTGGAGATGGATGGTTTTGGTACTGATACCGGTGTGATTGTCCTTGCGGCGACCAACCGTCCTGACGTGCTTGATTCCGCCCTCCTTAGACCGGGACGTTTTGACCGTCAGATTAGTATTGATAAGCCAGATATCGTAGGTCGTGAGGCGATCTTCAAAGTTCACCTTGCCCCTATCAAAACAGGCTCTGATATTGACCCTAAAAAACTTGCCGCCCAGACTCCTGGATTTGCAGGTGCCGAAATTGCCAACGTTTGTAACGAAGCCGCATTAATCGCAGCCCGTAGAAATAAAGCAGCAGTGGATATGCAGGACTTCCAGGATGCTGTAGATAGAGTCATTGGTGGTTTGGAGAAGAAAAATAAAATTATCTCTCCTGAAGAAAAGAAAATCGTGGCTTACCATGAGGCTGGTCACGCCGTGGCAGGCTGGTTCCTGGAACACGCTGATCCATTGGTAAAAGTAAGTATCGTCCCTCGTGGTATTGCAGCCCTGGGTTATGCTCAGTACTTGCCTAAGGAGCAATTCCTCTACCAAACAGAACAGCTCATCGATGAGATGTGCATGACTCTAGGCGGTAGGGCAGCCGAAGAGATCATCTTTGGTAAGATCTCCACTGGCGCACTTAGTGATCTGGAGAGGGTAACCAAAATGGCCTACTCTATCGTCTCTATCTATGGTATGAACGATAAGATCGGGAATGTATCCTTCTATGATAGCAAAAGCAGCGAATACAAATTTGATAAGCCTTATTCTGAGGCCACTGCCGAAACTATCGATGATGAGGTCCGCAAGTTGATCGCTGAAACCTATGTGAGAACGCTTGAGTTGCTTAATAACAAAAAGCCAGAGCTGGAAACCTTAGCTCAAGAGCTATTGGAAAAAGAGATTATCTTCCAGTCTGACCTTGAAAAACTTATCGGTAAGCGTCCTTTTGATAAGGAAACTACCTATGAGGCCTTCACCAAGAAAGAAGTGAAGGAAATCAAAGAAGAAGAAAAAAACTCTGACGATGACGATAAGTCTGATGTGGAGAAAAGTATCAGCGAAAGTAATGACTAATTAGCTTCGCAATATCTATTATTTAAAGGCCTCAATTCATGAGGCCTTTTTTTATGCCCTTCCATTAAACCAACATTCTGCATTAGCCAAGCTATTACGGCCCGAACCCTCTCCAAAATCAGACACTGTACCTCTGTTTTGGAGTCCATCCTGGCAGCGCTATGCTTCCACCTCCAAACAGACTGATGTTCATGCAGCTTCAGTTCTCATTATAATTCTCAATGAATAATTCTGGATCCATGTTTCTTCTGCATAATTATCAGAGATAAAATTAATGCAGGAAGAAAAAAGAAGACTGGATCCTGATATTCTATATTAGTATCAGAAAAGATTGTTAATTTTGATTACTTATTAAGTTTAATCTTCCTTCTAAGCGGCAAACTTAGCCAGGAACCCACGCTTTCACACTTGCCCCAACAGTATTCTCCCTTATGCAAATTAACCTCGCCTCAGACCAAAAAGTATATTTCGCCTCTGATTTTCATTTGGGAGCACCCGATTATAGAACGAGCAAGGAGCGGGAATATAAGATCATCCGCTGGCTGGAAAGCATAGAAGATGATGCCGCAGCCATTTTTCTGGTCGGTGATATTTTTGATTTTTGGTTTGAATACAATACGGTTATCCCCAAGGGATTTATTCCTTTTATCAGTAAAATCGCTCAAATGAGACAAAAGGGTATACCAATAATCTTCTTTACCGGCAACCATGATTTATGGATGAAGGATTACTTCACCGTGGAGCTCGGAATCCCTGTGCACCATCACCCCATAGAGATCCATATCAACCGCAGCAAACTACTGGTGGGCCACGGTGATGGGCTAGGTCCTGGTGACAATAAATACAAGCTTCTGAAAAAGCTATTCACCAATAAACTCTGTCAGGAGCTATTCCGATGGTTACACCCTGATATTGGGATATGGATCGCACAGAAGTGGTCAGGAAGCAGCCGTATCAGCAATCTGGAGAAGGATGAAGGTTCCTTCAAAGGTGAAGATGAATGGCTATGGGCATATACCAAAGAGGTGGAAAAAAGGACTCACTTTGACTATTATATTTTTGGACATAGGCACCTTCCTCTGGAGCTTCCTGTAGGGGAAAAATCCTCCTATATCAATTTGGGAGAATGGGTGAGTCAATACACCTATGGAGTATATGAGCACGATAAATTCATGCTGAAATCATTTGCAAAATGAGGATCCCCGTCATTTTCCTGCTATTGACCGTTCTTATTGCGCATAGCACCATGGGCCAGACCAGCCCAATGGAATTGGGAAGTGTGGAAGCTTTGATCCTAAGCGACCGTCCTATCGACAGGCTAGGGACAGATAATGCTGGCCATATATTCGTGACAGACCTGCAGGGAAACATCATACAATATGACTCCTCCGGAGACTCGATCAATAATTATTCTCCGGCAATACAAGGGCGTCTCAGCCATCTGGAAACGGGCCGCACCTCCACCATTTTTACTTTTTCTAAGACCTTACAGCGGATAGAAATTCTGGATCGATTCCTGGCTCCCTTATTTTCTTCCAGGTTTGAGAACAGTCAATTTGGATATATCTCCGCCGCTTCTTTGGGCAATAATAATCGCATTTGGCTATTTGACCAATCTTCTTATACCCTTCTACTCTGGGATTATCAGCAGCAAATCACCGTGCAGGAAATCCCTTTAAACCTAATCGTGGAAGAGAGGTCTTCAGAAGTACTTTCCTTGCGCGAGCACAAAAATCTGCTATTCATAAATATGGGAGAACAAGGGGTTTATATCCTCGATAATCAAGGGAATTTGGTTCAGCATCTCACCGAAGTACATGCCGATACGCTTACGTTTATGGATAGAAACCTCCTTAGCCTGGAGACTGATCAATTGATATTTACCGATTATGTCACCGCCCGATCCAACGCCTACTCCTTTTCCAGGAACTTCAAATTGGCGGCAAACCAGGACCATATGTATTATTACACTGCTGGAAGTATTTGGCGCTTATCCCGAGAGGAAATCAGCCAGCTAAAGCCCTCCCTACCCTGATGGCCCCGGGGCTTTTAACTTCTTTTAACGAGCTGAAGCAAAAGAAGGCTTTCAATTGTCTTGGAGATGAATTATTTTCAGCAGGATAAAAAGATAAATTAGAATATTTCTAATAAAAAGTTCTTTTTGATTCGAAATTTGGATTGATTTTTGCAATTTTGCGTCCCGATGATAAAACATTTACCAAGTAAGACATTCCACACCTTTTTTATGATATGCGCACTACTAGTTTCTACTGGTCTTGCGGGGGAATTCTATGCTCAGGGATTTTTCAAGAAATCGGACAGTGGCTTACTATTTCCCAAAAATCTAAACCAGCCGGATGTGGATTTTAACCTAAAATCTACGGGCTCAAAGAAGTTCAAAATTATTCTGGAGAAGAATATTCCGGAAAAAACTTCCATCAAGATTTTCGACATCATCGGTAATTTAATCATGGAAGACACCATTTCTCCAGAGGATGGGAAGCAGAAGGATTATGATTTTTCGGAGGTGAAAAGCCAACTATTCGTGGTGGAAGTGGGCAATGCCAAGTACAATAAAACCAAGAGCATCTATGCCAACCCTCCTGGCGTCAAGAAACAGGATACAGCAAGCATCCAAAAAAATCAGCCGACTCCTCAGGAGGACAAAAATTAAGTTCATTTAATGCAGAGCGCCTCCATCTTATTTGGCGCTTACCTACTGTGCTTTCAGCATTTTACTTAACCTATAATGGTACCCTTATCCCAGCGTCTAAATATTGAGCAAAAGCCAAGAAGCAAGGATAGATTATTCAAGTCATGAATTATAAAAAAAGCCCATTCTTTCGAATGGGCTTTTTACTCTTAAAGAAGATCTCCTTCTTAGTTAACTTCTACCAATTTGATATCGAATATCAAATCTTCACCAGCAAGAGGATGGTTGGCATCCAATGTGATTTTTTCCTCATCTACATGAACCACTTTTACAGGTACAGGCTGACCTTGTTGGTTTTGGATGGATAGGTCCATTCCTACTTCAGGTTTGATATCGGCAGGAACTTGCTCCTTAGGAACACTGATCATCATATCCTCTCTTTTTTCGCCATAAGCTTCGGCGGAAGGAATGGTTACACTTTTGTCCTGACCTGGCTCCATGCCATCAACAGCAGAATCAAAGCCTTTGATCATATTACCATCACCTACTGTAAATTCCAGTGGTTCTCTGTTTTCTGAAGAATCGAATACTGTTCCGTCTTTTAACTTACCTGTGTAATGTACTTTTACGGTACTTCCTTTAGTTGCTACAGACATTTAATTATTTCTTTTTTGTGAATAAAGTTAAAGGTAATAATTTTTGGAAAGGGAAAAAAAGAATCCAAGCATACATTTGAAAACCGTTCGCAAGCGTCCAATTTTTGTTCAAATACGCACACCTTATGCTTAAAAATCAGCTTAAAACCCTTATCTTGAGCAGAAATATACTTGGCACTATTTAGGCATTACGGTACGCTCAACAGGTTAGCCACCCGTTTGATTAAGGTGAGTCGTGATTGATTCTACACCTTTTTTTATAAAAAGCTTTACCAAAGTACATTAATAAACTTTACTAATCCATGGAAGATACCAGTCTAGGCAAAATACTAATAATAGATGATAATGAAGATTTATTGTTTGCTGCCAAAATGCTGCTTAAGAAGTACGCCAAAGAGGTTACGATAGAAAAGGACCCACGCCGTATTCCATTTTTGGTAAACAACAACAGTTATGATGTCATCTTGCTGGACATGAACTTCACGGAGGACACCACCTCTGGCAAGGAGGGCTTCCATTGGTTAAAGCAGATAAAGGAAATCGACCCCAAGGCAGTGGTGATATTGATTACGGCCTTTGGTGATGTGGAGATGGCGGTTCAGGCACTTAAGGAAGGCGCGACGGATTTCATTTTGAAACCATGGCAAAATGAAAAGCTGCTAGCCACGCTCAGCTCTGCCAGCAAGCTAAAAGAAAGCTATAAGGAAGTCGCCAATATATCCCAAAAATCTAAGCAGCTGCAGGCGGATATGAAGAAGCCATTTTCGGACATTATCGGAAATAGTGCTTCTATGAAGAATATCTTTAGCATCATTGATAAGGTGGCTAAGACCGACGCCAATATCCTTATCCTCGGCGAAAATGGCACCGGTAAGGAGCTTATCGCAAGGGCCATTCATGATAGGTCCCTGCGGAAAGAAGAGATCTTCGTGGGCGTGGATATGGGAGCGATCACCGAAAGTCTATTTGAAAGTGAGCTGTTTGGCCATAAAAGGGGCGCCTTCACCGATGCCAAAGAAGATCGTGCTGGCCGCTTTGAGGTGGCCGATAAGGGCTCATTATTCCTAGATGAAATAGGAAACCTGAGCATGCCCCTACAATCTAAATTGCTCACTGCCCTACAAAAAAGAGAAGTAACTAGAATAGGCACCAATAAGTCCATCTCGGTGGATATCCGCCTGATCTGCGCCACCAATATGAGCGTGCATGAGATGGTGATGGAAAACACCTTCCGCCAGGATTTACTCTATCGGATCAATACGGTGGAGATCTTCCTTCCTCCACTCCGGGAGAGGCACGATGATATCACCCTACTCGCAGAGCACTTCCTGAAAGTGTATGCTAAAAAATACCGCAAGGAATTTCATGGTTTCAAGCCTGGAGCGCTGCAGCTATTGCAGTCCTATGCCTGGCCTGGCAATATCCGGGAGCTTCAGCATGCTATCGAGAGAGCTATCATCATGGCTGAGGGCAATGAGCTGGACACTCGGGATTTCTTCTTCCTAAGCTCTAAGCCTATTGCTGAAAAAACGCCGCAGTCGGTAAGCCTAAACCTGGATGAGGTGGAGAAGAATGTCATCCAAAAAGCAATTGACAAAAACGGAGGTAATATCTCCAAAGCAGCAAAAGAACTCGGCCTCACCCGGGCTTCGCTGTACAGAAGATTAGAGAAATATGGATTATAAAGTCGGCCTGATGGGCAGAATAGTGCTGCTAACACTATCCCTGTTTATCCTTTCATATGCTATACTCAACAATTCGGGGGTCTTCATCACCTCCTTATTTATCATCATGGTCCTGGCCCAATTGATCTTCCTGGTCAATTATGCCGAGGGCAGCTTCAAAAAAGTGCGACAGTTTCTGGACAATATCAAGCAAAACAACTATGCTACGGTATATCCGGTGAAATTTGATGGTACAGAAACCGACGATTTACATATCGAGTTCAATGCCATCCTCTCAAAACTTAAAGAGGATCAAGCAGAAAAAGAAGCCAATTACCAATATTTCCGATCTGTATTTCAGCACCTCAGCATAGGCCTGATCACCTTTGAGGAAGATGGCAGCATTCAGATTCTGAACACCGCTGCCAAAAGGATGCTCAGCATCGACCAACTCATTAATATCCGCGAAATAGAGCAGGTCAATAAAGAACTCCATAATGCACTGCAATCCCTGCGCACCGGGGGCAGTGAATTGATCAAAATCGCCCATCCTGACGGCATTATGCAGCTGTCAGTATATGTGATCGAGCTGGTCATGAGAGGGGTGAAATTTAAGCTTGTTTCCCTTCAAAATATCCAAAGTGAGCTGGAAGAAAAAGAAATGGAAGCCTGGCAAAATCTGGTGCGGGTGCTTACCCATGAAATCATGAATAGCATCGCTCCTATCAGCTCCCTGGCCGCTACTATCAAAACAGATATTCAGCATCATGTGGACACGCATACAGATGTCCCATATAGCGATGTGGAAGATTACCTCATGGGCATATCCACTATCGAAAAGAGAAGCGAGGGCCTTATCACCTTCGTCAGTGACTTCCGAAGCCTGGCCCATATTCCCGTTCCTAAGTTTTCGGCCGTCCGCATACAGGAGCTCTTCGATCAGCTTTCCGTACTGTTCCAACATCAAATCGAACAAGCAGGCATACGATGTCACAAAAACATCAACCCTCAGGAATTATTGCTCTTCGCTGATCGCTCCCTTATCGAGCAGGTAATGATCAATATCATCCAAAATGCCATTCACGCAGTGGAAGACGCTGAAGACAAGCTTATCCAGCTCGATGCCTTTATAGATGAAGCCGGGAAAATCATCATTGAGGTCAGCGATACGGGTAAGGGAATCGAAGAGGAAGCGCTAGGGAAGATTTTTATCCCTTTCTTCACCACCAAAAGAAAGGGCTCTGGCATCGGCCTAAGCCTCTCAAAGCAGATCATGCGCCGCCATAAGGGCAATATTCAGGTGAAATCCACAGTAGGAAAAGGCAGTACTTTCAAGCTGATTTTCAATGCTTAAGACCCAAATCCTGCCCAATTCAGTAGCCTTATTGCACAGTCTAATGGACGATCTTAATGTTTAAGTAACATTTCATTCACAAAAACCCACCGCTGACCTACCAAACATATCATTTTATTAATAAGTCATTCATTACCAATTAATTCCGAGCACCTATATTGCTAGCAAAACAGGTAAGCTCTTGAAAACACAATTCAAAACCATCGTAGTCTCAGACATCCACTTAGGCACCAAAGGGTCAAAAGCTAAAGAAGTGGTTCGGTTTCTTAAAAAATACCGCTGTGAAAATCTAATTCTAAACGGGGACATCATTGATGGCTGGCAGCTGAAAAAGTCAGGCTCCTGGAAAAGGAAGCATACGCGATTTTTTAATAGAATTCTGAAGATGATTGACAGTGACAATACCAAAGTGTATTACCTGCGAGGCAATCACGATGATTTTTTGGATCAAGTACTTCCCTTAAAAGTCGGCAATCTCTCCATCCAAAAGGATATGATGTACGAGTCCCATGGAAAGAAATACTATATCCTTCATGGGGATGTCTTTGACAGCATCACCACCAACCTCCGATGGATCGCTTACCTAGGAGATATTGGCTATACTTTTTTATTATGGCTAAACCGTCAGATCAATAGTTATAGACAAAAAAGAGGCTTACCCTATTATTCTCTTTCCCAATATGTAAAAGGCAAGGTAAAGTCAGCGGTGAGTTATATTGACAAATATGAGGAGGAGCTTGCCAAGATGGCCAAGGCCAAAGGCTGTGACGGCATCATCTGTGGCCATATCCATAAGGCCGAGGCAAGGATGATCGATGGCATTCATTACCTAAATTCCGGGGACTGGGTGGAGACCATGAGTGCCCTCGCAGAGGATCATGAGGGCAACTGGCAGCTTATCCATTATAATGAAATTGATTTTGCGAAGCCCAACTCAGATCACGACAAAATCATCCCTATTCAGGATCATCAAGCTTACTCGGCAGTTTCTTTCCAAAAACCAAATGAGGACATAGAACTTCCTCCATTTAGATTCTAGATTATGCGCATTGTGTTTATCGTTCAGGGCGAAGGTCGGGGGCATATGACCCAAGCCTTAGCACTATCCCACTGGCTGGAGAGCGAGGGCCACCAGGTCCTGGCCGTATTGATAGGCAAAAGCAAGCGCAGAAATATTCCTGATTTTTTTTCTGAAGGTATCAATTGCCCCCTCATCCCCTTCGAAAGCCCCAACTTCGTCACTGATAAAGGCGGAAAAACCATCAATCTCAAGAAAACGATAGGCCACAATCTAGCGAGGTCGGCTACTTTTGGGCGCAGCCTAAGGCTCATTCACCAAACTATCACCGAGTGCTCACCGGACCTGATCATCAACTTCTATGATTTACTAGCGGGCATCTATGCCTGCCTCTATCGCCCAAAGGCTGAATACTGGGCGATAGGTCACCAATATTTGATCTATCATCCTGACTTCCCTTTTGCCAGAAAAAGCAAGATCCAGNAGGCACTTTTTCAGCTGAACACCAAAATCACCTGCTTAGGAGCAAGCCGCTTATTGGCACTTTCTTTTCGGCCTCTTCCCAATGATAAAGACTCAAGGCTGGTGATCCTCCCCCCATTGCTCCGCAGGCAGGTCAAAGAGTATAGCATTAGCAAGCAGGGTTTCATCCTTACTTATATGGTCAATGCGGGTTATTCCGAGGAGCTTATTGACTTCTGCCGACAGCATCCCAGCATAGAGTTGCAGGCATTTTGGGACAATAGGGAGATGCCCAATCCCTATACCCCCATTCCAAATCTGACCTTCCATCATCTTAGCGACAGCCTATACCTGGAAAAAATGGCCTCTTGCCGGGGCTTACTGACAAGTGCAGGATTTGAGTCGGTATGTGAGGCGATGTATTATGGCAAACCCGTGATGATGGTCCCAGTACAGGGGCAGTATGAGCAAGAATGCAATGCGCTTGACGCCCTGCTCGCAGGGGCTGGAATAAGCCACAACTGCTTTGATATAAAAAAATTTGACAAATATTTATCAAGTAACTATTCCACAAACGGGAATTTTGTAAATTGGGAGATGCAGTTGGGACCTAAACTGAGGGAAATCCTCGGCAATAGCCCTTCAAAAGGAGAAAACACTGCTATAACTAGCCCAAAATACCTCGCTGAGGTTTAACCTGGATGATGAGATAGAATATCCCCCAATTTACCAGACAGGGCTTGGGAAGATCATATAGATTCAAAAGTGAAAATTAATTAGGTAAGTGCATCCGACTATCCTGCTGGATCAATAAAACAGACCTAGTCAACTATTTTCCTTTGGAGCTGACAAAGCCTATCCTTCCATCTCTAGGAAAAATCAAACGAAAGGACCTTCCGAATTTCAAAAGATTTCATGAAATAGGGCTTCGCTTTAATTTTTAGATGAATAAAAGCGATTATACCATTTTGCAGAACATCTTTCGGAAAGCTTAATCCATTCAGTGGTAAAGATTTTAGTGAAAACTCGTAAATTTGAGTTTTGGGTTTGATGAAAGTTCCATGAATATAGAGAAGACAAGATTACAGGAAGATAAAGACCGTATCAAGCACTGGAAGAAGTGGGGACCCTATCTCACAGAGAGACAATGGGGTACGGTACGTGAAGATTATAGTGAAGATGGATCCGCATGGGAGAATGTAACTCATGAGGATGCCCGAAGCAAAGCTTATCGATGGGGAGAAGAGGGGCTGGCAGGAGTAAGTGATTATAAGCAGAAGCTATGTATGGCCTGGGCCTTTTGGAATGGAAAGGATCCTCTGATCAAGGAGCGCCTTTTTGGTCTTACTGGAAATCAAGGCAACCATGGTGAGGATGTGAAGGAGCTGTATTATTACCTCGACTCCACCCCCACACATAGTTATATGAAGATGCTTTATAAGTATCCTCAAAATGAATTCCCCTACGCCCAATTGGTGGAGGAGAATGCTAAAAGAACCAAGCTAGACCCTGAATTTGAGCTGATAGACACTGGTATTTTCGATGATGATGCATATTTTGACATCTTCATGGAATATGCCAAGGCCGATCATAATGACCTGGTGGGCAGAGCCACCATCCATAATCGGGGCAAGGAAGATGCTGAAATCTGGGTGATGCCTACGATCTGGTTCCGCAAAACCTGGTTTACAGGTCATGAGCCTTTTCTGCCGAAATTCTCTCAGAAATCTGACGATAAGATACTTGCCTATTCCCCAAAAATGGGTAATTATTTCTTCCACTTTGAAGGCGAGCCTGAATTATTGTTTTGCGACAATGAAACCAATCGGGTGAAGCTGTATGATATTGCCAATCAAAAGAAATACCTTAAAGACGCTATCAACGACTATGTAGTACATGGTGATGATAGTCACCTTAACCCCAATAAAAACGGCACCAAGGCTGCGGCCTTGTACAAAATCACCATTCCCGCAGGCTCCTCTAAGCAGGTGACCTTCAGAATGAGTCATAAGAATGTGGCGACAAAAAGCCAGGATTGTGAAGACATCATCAATGATCGTATCAGAGATGCTGATGAATTCTACGGAGACCTTCAGGATCATGTGGAAGATGAGGAGCTAAGAAGTATCCAGCGTCAGGCCTATGCGGGTATGATGTGGGGAAAACAATTTTATTATTATAATGTAGAAAGATGGCTGGAAGGTGACCCGGGGCGATTTATGCCTCCCCCAGAACGGAAAAAAGGGCGGAATCATAACTGGCGACACTTACAGAATTACGATATTATCTCGATGCCGGATAAGTGGGAATACCCATGGTATGCGGCATGGGATCTGGCCTTCCATTGTATTCCTCTGGCTAGGCTAGACCCGGAATTTGCCAAAAAGCAGCTGCTCCTACTTCTCAGCGAGTGGTATATGCACCCCAATGGTCAGATCCCCGCTTACGAGTGGAATTTCAATGATGTGAACCCTCCTATTCACGCCTATGCCGTACACCGTGTGTACCAAATAGAGAAAAAAATGAATGGTGGCAAAGGCGATCAGGTCTTCCTAGAGCGTGCACTGCATAAGCTTATGCTGAACTTCACCTGGTGGGTAAACCAAAAGGATAGCGAAGGCCAAAACATCTTTGAAGGTGGGTTCCTGGGCTTGGATAATGTCAGCCTTTTTGACCGAAGCCACGTAGATCAGTTCGGCGCCCGACTGGAGCAGGCCGATGCCACAGCATGGATGGCGATGTTTTCGTTAAACCTACTGCGAATATCACTCGATCTCTGTGAGTTCAATAAGGTATACCAATATACAGCCACCAAGTTCCTAGAGCATTTTCTCTATATCGCTGGCGCGATGAATAATATTTCGGGAAAGAATATCAGTATGTGGGATGATGAAGATAATTTCTTTTATGACATTCTCCATATCGATGATACCGCACCCAAGCGAATGAAGGTAAGGTCGATTGTGGGCATTATCCCCCTTTTTGCGGTGGAACCGATCAAGGAGGAAATGTACGAACACCTCACCGCTTTCAAGGAGAGACTAGACTTCTTTATGAAAGAAAAGCCTAAGCTCGCCTCCTTAGTCTCCAACTGGATCGAACCAGGAAAAGACAAGAGGCACTTATTCTCCCTGCTCCGAGGCCATCGCATGAAGAGCTTACTCAATAAGCTCCTGGACGAAAATGAATTTCTCTCTGAATACGGAATTAGATCCGTATCCAAATACCATAAGGATCATCCGTACAGTATGAAGCTAAACGGGGTGGAGCATACCGTCTCCTATACCCCCGGGGAATCTGACACGCGGATGTTTGGCGGCAATTCCAACTGGAGGGGACCTATCTGGTTTCCTATCAACTGGCTGATCATGGAATCGCTGAAGAAGTTTAATTTCTACTATGGCGGAGACTTCCCAATCGAGTACCCAACAGGCTCTGGCAAATTCCTTACTTTAGACATCATCGCTAAGGAGCTATCTAAGCGAAATATTGCGATCTTCTTAAAGGATAAGGATGGCAAAAGACCTGTATATGGTGATAATGAAAAGATGCAAAACGATCCGCACTTCAAGGATTATATGCTATTCTATGAGTATTTCCATGGGGACAATGGCTCAGGTTTAGGAGCCTCCCACCAGACAGGATGGACCGGATTGGTGGCTGAGATGATCCACAAATTATATCCTAGAGAAGAAAAACCTATTGATGAAGCTATTACCTTATTTAGAAACTAATCGTTTAGAGGCTGGTTGTGACGAGGTGGGGCGGGGCTGCCTATGTGGCCCTGTGGTGGCTGCGGCCGTGATCCTCCCTCCCGACTATGCCAATGAGCTGATCAATGATTCTAAAAAGCTAAATAAAAAAAACAGGGAAGAGCTGGTTCAGGAGATTCAGTCGAGGGCTATCGCTTGGGCCATCGCCGAAGCCTCAGTCCTTGAGATTGATGAAATCAATATTCTGAATGCCTCCTTCCTGGCGATGAGCCGTGCCGTGGAAGCCCTGACCACGCCGCCCGAACACCTGCTGATCGATGGCAACAGATTCCGCAGCACCCTTGAGCTTCCCTATGATTGCATTATCAAGGGGGATGGGAAGTTTGCGAGCATTGCAGCGGCGTCTATCCTCGCCAAGGTGTATAGAGATAAGATGATGGCGGAATATGCCATGGAATACCCTGGATATGGCTGGGAGAGAAATGCGGGCTACCCCACCAAAGAGCATCGTAAGGGCATCCACCAATTTGGAATCACCCCTCACCACCGAAGGTCCTTCAAGCTTCTTCCCGATCAATTGGAACTAGAATTTTAAGAAATAAGACTTTACTCTGAGATGACTCGACCGCCCTAATCGGCAGCAGGGTTACTCTGAGGTATTATTAAAAAGTATCATAACTATAAAAGGCCGGGCATATCGCCTGGCCTTTTACAATTTCTGGTAAATATAAAACCCACTATACTTATTCTATATGGGCCAAAAGAAAATCCACCTTAATGACTTCGTCTTTTAATCAATAGATTTAGGGCTGTTTCCCATTTCTATCTCGAGAGTCCCCCCTTGGACAAGGTCGCTATGCATAAAGAACTGTCTGCTATACTCCTCGCCATTCCATAGGATGCCTTGAATATATTTATTCTCCGCAGAATTATTTTTGACTTTAATAGAAAGTACATTTCCATTGTCCAGCGTCAGTTTAGCGGTATTGATGATTGGGCTTCCCCAAACATATTTCCCTCCAGCAGGCTCCACGGGATAAAAACCCAGGGAGGATAACACCAACCAAGCGGACATTTGACCCACATCCTCGTTGCCGCTGAGGCCATCAGGCTTATTGGCGTACCATTCTTTTAGGATATACCGAACCTTATCCGCTGTCTTATGCGGTTGCCCAACGTAATTATAAAGATAAACTACGTGATGGCTGGGCTCATTGCCTTGGGCATATTGACCGATCAATCCAGTGATATCATTAGAAGCTTCCTCGCCCATATCCCCTTCCGCAATGAATAAGGAATCTAGCTTTTGGATAAATGACTCTTTGCCCCCTAATAATTCTATAAGCCCAGACACATCCTGAGGAACCAGGAAGGTATATTGCCAAGCGTTACCTTCGGTAAAGTCCCCTTTCATATGCACGGAAGTAAAAGGGCTAAAGGGCGTTCTCCATTCTGTATCCGAGATTTTGCCCCGCATAAATCCTACCTCAGGGTCAAAATAATTCTTATAATTCTCACCTCTTTTTGAGAAATAGGTGTAATCTTCTTCCTTTCCAAGAGCTTTGGCCATCTGAGCGATACACCAATCTGACAGGGCATATTCAAGGCCTTTGGAGACACTTTCCACCTCTCCATCAGCAGGAATATAACCTAAGGCCTTCACCTTATCCAAGCCAAAATCATCTCGCATAGCCGTGGTTTTCACTGCCTCATAAGCAAGATTTACATCCATATCAATTCCCTTCAGATAGGCATCCACCACTATAGGAACAGCGCTATAGCCCGGCATGGTATTGGTTTCATTTCCCATCAGATGCCATACAGGCAGCTTACCTTGTTGCTGATAAATCTTCAGCATGGAGGCAATCATATCAGCCATGCGGTCCTGCTGATAGATACTATATAAAGGGCTCGCTCCACGGTAAATATCCCACAAAGAAAAAGTGGTGAGATTCGTGAAGGATTCATCCTGATAGATCTTGCCATCAGAACCTCTGTATTCCTGGTTGACATCATTGAATATCGAAGGGGCAATCATAGTATGATACAGCGCTGTATAGAACTTGGTAAGCTCCTCCTGGCTATCCATCTCCACGTGAATCCTATTTAGTTCTTCGTTCCACATAGCATCCACCTTGGCCACTTGCTTATCAAATCCCCAGGCGGGCATTTCATGCTTAAGATTTTGAACTGCATTCTCAATACTAACTGGTGATATAGCCACCTTGAGCAGCAGTTCTCCTTCAGGAAGATCCCCAAAATCAAAGACTCCTTTTACTTCCTTGCCTCGTAAATCCAACCCTTCCTCAGCCTCATTCTTATTATACAATTGAGTTTTCAGGATAGGCTGGGAGAATATAGCACTGAAATAAAGCTTCTGGTCCTCAGCCCAGCCCTTTGAATTTCTGTACCCTACGATGGTGCTATCATTGACCACCTGAATCTCGGTATCAGTGGATGAATCCCAACCGATCCCCTGCTCCAGGTTTACCAGAACTCGGGGCGTTTCTCCCTTAGGGAAAGTATAGCGGTGTATCCCTACCCTCTCCGTGGTCGTCATTTCTGCTTTGATCTGGTATCGATCCAATAGCACCGAATAATACCCAGGTTTCACGACCTCATTATCGTGAGAGAAATAAGAGAAATAACCCGTCTCTGGTTGCTCAGGAAGGCCTTTTTTAACTGACACCTCCCCTACCAAGGGCATAATGAGGACATCGCCTAAGTCACCTATCCCTGTTCCGCTTAGATGGGTATGAGAAAATCCAATGATGGTAGAATCAGAAAAGTGATAGCCTGAGCACCAATCCCATCCCTCTGTCAAATTGGTAGGTCCTAGCTGGACGGCTCCAAAGGGAACATTTGCTCCGACAAAGACATGGCCATGACCTCCCGACCCGATATATGGGTTCACAAACTGAGTCAGGGAGGGGATAGTTTCCTCACTCTTTTCCTCTATCAGCTGTTTTTCCGCACAGCTTCCCACCATAAATGCGGTCATCCCCCCGAGGAGGGTATTCTTTAGTAATCCTGAAATAGTCATTAATTATTATTTTCTCTGTTCTACTCTAAACCAGTCTGCCGGAACAGGCACTCTATTCCCTGCCTCATCTATATACTCCAATCGCAGGGTATATCCGCCGCCACCTTCGATAAAATCAAGTTCGAAGGCATGCAATCCTGCCTCCAGCGCTACCTGCCCACTCAATTCCCTCGCAGGGTGAAAACCATCATTATCGATAATTTCCTGGTCAGCGATATACAATTTGCTCCCATCATCACTCGTCAAAATGAAATTATAAATCTGCTTGTCCGGAACCTCAATAAAGCCTCTAAACTCCATCCCAAAGCTACCATTACCCAGATCATCAGGGATTTGCAGCTCGTTGACATGTCTTACTTCATCAGCTTCATGCTCATCCATCAAAGCGGTCTGCTTATAGGTTCCCTTATGATAAAATAAGTGAAGGCCATTGGTAAGTCTGGCAGGGCTTTTCTTAACTGGCTGTGCCCAGCTGGTTTTCCGGAATGGCACCTCATAAATATCACTCCTATTGCCCGTAGGGCCAAATGCTGCTAATTTAAATTCCTGATTGCTATCCACGACTATCCCCTGCTCAAACTTCATGGAAGCCAAGGTCGGCTCCGTCCCATCAGTGGTATAGCGGATATCCAGAAAATCCACCGGAGCGGTCACCGTCCATTCCACTGGCTCCACAAACATATTGCTGTCAGAGATTCCTTCCAGATCTGGCAACCTATAATTAATGCCTTGCGCCTGCATCCATGAATAATGGGTATTTAATCGTTGGATATAATCGTCATATTGATCTGGCGCAGACCATAGTCGTTCTGCAAGCGCCGTAATCCTTGGCCAAACCATATAATCTGCCCGACGCTCAGAAGGAATATACTCAGTCCAAATATTGGCTTGCCCACCTAAAACCTTATTGGCTTGCTCCTCAGAAAATCCTGGAGGAACAATCATGGTGGTATATACCTTCCTCAAAGAGGACTTACTCGGTGCATAGTCAAAATACAAGCCTCCACCGACTGGTGACATGATGACATCATTGCCATTGGTCACTGCCTTCATCGGCGCATCTTTCACCCAACTTCTCCAATACATCACATGGGCGGTGGAGCTGATTCCTCCCTCCAAAGCATCATCCCACACGATCAATTCCTTACCCTTTGACTTCACATACGCTTCCATATGAGAGACGAAAAACCCTTGCAGCTTATCGATATCCTCGATATCATGATCCTTCATCCACTGCTCACAGTTGGCAGTTTGCCAGAATTTACGCTCCACTTCATCCGCACCTATATGAATGTATTTACTGGGAAATAACATTATAATTTCATCCAGTATCGTCTCTACAAACTCATAGGTACTCTCCTGACAGGGATTTAAAGGGCTGGAGAAAATCTCTCCCCACTCCGTCTCCTGATCTCCTGTCAGGAAAGGATAAGCTCTCACCGCCGCCGACATATGTCCTGGCATATCGATCTCCGGAATCACCTCAATATGGTGCTTCGCTGCATAATCGATGATCATGGTCATATCCTCCTGCGAAAAGAAACCGCCATACACCTCATTACCATCCACCTCCTTGATATTCCAAGGGTCAAGTAGGTAATCGGCATTGGTTTTTGCACGGTCCATGCAGACGGTATCATGCTTATTATAAGTCCTCCAAGCTCCAACTTCCGTGAGTTTTGGAAGCTGCTTGATTTCTATTCTCCAGCCTTGATCATCCGTAAGGTGAAGGTGTAGTTTATTGAAATGATAGCGAGCCATTCTATCGATAAACTTCCGAATATAGTCCTTGGTGAAGAAATGTCGGGATACGTCAATATGCATTCCCCGCCAGGCGTAATTTGGATAATCCTCGATGGCCACAGCCGGAAGATTTATTGTACCTGGAGCAGCGCCATTGGCTGATACGGGGATCAACTGACCTAGGGTCTGTATCCCACGGAATAGGCCTACGGGTGCCGCAGCCGTAATCTGGATCTCCTCAGTGGAAATTTCCAGCTGGTATCCTTCTGCGGCAGCAATGCTTGTATCAATTTTCAAGATGATCTGCCCTGAAGGGTTCACTGATTCTGAAACCTGATGATTGGCAAGGACCTCCGCCAAAAAGGCTACCTCATTTCGAATATCCACACCCGCAGACTGGACAGAAATAGGCAGGTTTTTCCATAGGGTAAATTCACCCTCTCTCGCCTCCACCGATTGAGGCAAAGGAATAATCGGATACTTATCCGCCAATGGGATGGACTGACCGAATCCCACAGACCAAGCCAGCATCCCTAAAATCAATAAGCCAATAGATTTATTATACATTATATATTACAGTTATTTTCTCGCTAAATTCATGTCGTCCAAGGTGCCATGGCTTTATAATAAGCAATTGATGAACGGCCCCTTCATGCCTGAAAGTGCTTCCGCCACAGTATTTGTTGGTCAATGTTAAGGTTATAAAGAGTCCTGGAGTTTGCTTAAGGGACTAATTCAAATTGATCCTCCAAACGAATATCCTTGGAGGAGGCTCCTATCTGGATGGTAAAAGCACCTGGCTCCACTACCCATTGCATGGCTGGATTCAGCACCTGCAGGTCTTCCTGATCCAAGGTAAAGTCCACGGTAAGGGTTTCATTAGGCTTCAGCATCACCTTTTTGAAGGCTCGAAGCTGCTTTACTGGCGCCACGGTGCTGCTTACTTCATCCCGAAGATACAGCTGGACCACCTCTTCGCCTGCCCATTCACTGGTATTGGTAAGGCTTAGGCTCACCTGCACGACCGGGGATTCACTTTGCAGATCTCCCGAGATTTTCAAGTCAGCATAGTCAAAGGTAGAATAACTTAAGCCATGACCAAAAGAGTACAACGGATCAGCTTTGCCTTCAATATAATCATGTCGATGGGGGTTTTTATAGTTATAATAGACTGGCAATTGCCCCACGGAGGTGGGGACAGAAATGGGCAACTTCCCGCTAGGATTATAATCTCCAAATAGGATATCGGCAATGGCATTTCCGCCCTCCTGCCCAGGATACCAGGCGTCCAATATTGCAGGGACATTCTCCGCCGCCCAGTTAAGGTTTAGCGGACGGCCTTTGATCAGGACCAAAACCACTGGAGTACCGGTGGCCTGAATAGCCTGAAGCAGTGCCAACTGATCCCCAAGGAGGTCCAAGGTCATCCGATCAAAGCCTTCACCACTTTCCATATCACTGATCAACTTTCCCTCTTCCACCTGGCTTACCTTTGCGGCGGCGGTCTCTTCATACTCAGTATCAAAATCCCTGGCGCTAGAGCCACCCAGAACCAGCACAGCCACCTCTGCTGCGCTCGCCGCGCGCACCGCCGCATCAATATCACTCTGGCTGGTATCGCGAATGGCACAGCCTTTTACATAATCTATCGCCACATTCTCTCCCAGTTTATTCTGTATTCCTTCCAATACAGTAATGATATTATCCGAAGCCTGAGGTGCCGTATAGTCTCCCAATTGATTATAGGTATTATCCGCATTGGGGCCTATTACCGCTATTTTTTTAATGTTTTTGTCCAAAGGCAATACGTTTCCTTCATTTTTCAGCATGACCACCCCTTCTCTGGCCACCTGTCTTGCCAAAGCTATATTCGCGGCACTGCGCACCTCCCGGCCTGCTTTCTCACTATCCACATAGGGATTCTCAAACAAACCCATATCAAATTTTAAGCGTAACACCTTTGCCACCGCTTCGTCTAAAACCGACTCTTTCACCAAATCAGTTTTAAGCGCCTTTAGTAGATACTGGTCAAAACCATAACCACCCAAATCAGAGTCCACCCCTGCATTGATGGCCAATGCTGCTGCTTCCTCACTGGTCGCCGCCACATGGTGACTGCCCTTCAGGCCAGAGATACTTCCCAGATCTGACACCACAAAGCCATCAAAACCCCAGTCCTCCACCAATACATCTCTGAGCAAATGGCCATTGGAGGTACATGGAATACCATCTATAGAATTATAAGCCGTCATCACCGACAAGGCTCCAGCTTCCACTGCCGCTTTGAAAGGTGGCAGATAGCTTGAATGCAATTCACGGTTTCCTACACTCACGCTGCTGCCATTATGCCCGCCTTCTGGCACGCCGTAAGCTGTAAAGTGCTTGAGGGTAGATATTACATTTTGGCCTGAGGCTATGTCATTTCCTTGGAATCCCCTGACCATAGCCACGCCCATACGGGCATTAAGATAGGGGTCCTCCCCATACGTCTCTTCCACCCTGGACCATCTCGGCTCCCTGGCCAGATCCAATACAGGACCATAACCAATATGCCCTCCTTGAAGCCTCGCCTCCCTAGCAATGGTGGAAGCCATCTTTTCGATGAGCTCCGGATTCCATGTGCTGCTCTGCCCCATAGATGTAGGGAAGACCGTCGTACCAATGGCCATATGGCCATGCGGACACTCTTCGGCCAGCATAAGAGGTATGCCCAATCGGGTATTTTCAATCATGTATTTCTGCATGGCATTGGTCGCTTCTGCTGCTTGAGAAGGCTGTAAGCCCGTCACCAAGGTTTTCTGAGTCCATGGATCCGCCCGAAGGGTGGCCCATAGCATCCCAATATGTCGCTCCTGTACCGCCTTCTCAAATGTCGCGCTGATGCCTACTGTATTCCCCTGCTTCTCGTACATCTCCCAGCCCAAAAGTGTGCTAAGCTGTCCAACCTTCTCCTCCAGGGTCATCCTGCTCATCAGATCTTCCACCCGCTTCTCCGTAGGGAGATCAGACCGCTTATAGTCAGGAGTGGTCTGCATTCCCTGCGCCATAAGCCCGCTGCTGATCCCACACTGAAGGATCACCATATAACATAACAATTTCATGCTGCCTGTAAAGGATGTAGTTTTTACCATTTCTGTATGAGGGTTTTCGACCTGTAAGATAAGTCGATTAGAATGAAAGTTCTATTTAGCTATTTTTTTAAAAAAGTAAAAGCAAATCCAAAAAATTATATTTAAACCTCTGCTAAATCGATTCAAGAAACTTTCCGACAACTCCAAAGTGCTGTCCTTAATTCCTGTAAAAATTAGCTATAGGAGAATTTTATTTGCAGAATCACCCATTATGCTACTTTGGCGACAGGATCGGGAAAGAGCTACTTTTGGATCAATGGCGTAGTAAAGCCTCATGCAATAAACGCCTTCAATAGGACTGAAAAACCTGGGACAAAAGGAGATGGAATTGAGTAATATAAGCCTATGGAATCTAGGGTTGAGAAAGTAAAAACGTTAGGATAATAAGTAATAAGAATTAGGTCAGGCCATTAATATTCTTTCTATGATCTGACAAAGCAGCCTTCAAAACACTGATGCTTCCTCTAAATCGCTGGGACATCGTATGACCTGAAAAAGCGCCATTGGGAATATTTTGAGCAATTTCGTTCAGGTCAAACAGAGCTATTCCTCCATATCTTCTATGATTTTGGTATTCGATCAAAGGTGACAGAAGCTCTTTGAAATTCTCTAAAACAGTGGCCCATAACACATGAAGCTCAGCCTTGTCAATTACCACCAGATTGGCTTCTATAAGTCCCTGTAGCCTTCGGGACTGAGATTTATAGGTAGTAGAGTTGGCTTGGTACCTTTGTAGAAAGATGTCTAATTGGGCTTGCAATTCCTGGTTGGATAAGGAAGGAGTCTTAAGTTTATCATAAGCCTCCTGAGAGCCTAGAGATAATACATCATCGGTGACCGCGAGAAATTCGAACAAAGCCCGGTAAGTCTCGGTGATGGTGCCTATCTTCTCCTCCAACCTCAGCTGGTTGGCATATTTCTTCAGGTATTTGCGCCCCTCAAAAAAAGCCCAACCAATGAAGATGGTTTGGGTAATGATCGCTATCGTTTGAATAATATCTACCATATCTCAAATCGCTTAGGTAAAAGGAAGAGTTACTGCTATCAATTTACTAAAAAATACTTCCCGACCCTATACTAATAATTGAGGTTTTCCTTACGGGAAGATCTGAAAAATTTCTCCTCACCAACCCCAATCCAAAAAAAATGGCATAAAAAAAGGTCCTTCGAACAAATCGAAAGACCTTATATCGTGCGCACGAGAGGATTCGAACCTCCACGCCCAAAGAGCACCACCCCCTCAAGATGGCATGTCTACCAGTTTCACCACGTGCGCTGGTTAGGTTTGCAAAAGTAGGATTTAAATCCATATGCTGCAAACTTTCTCCGCAATTAAGTCCCTGTAAATCCCCCAATTCCTAATAACCTATTCAAAACCAATAAGATATTTTTACATTATCCATAATGAGCCTCCAGCCGTTTTTTCAAGGTAAGCCTGGCCTCATCCCAATTGCTGCGATAATCAACCTCGACCATCTTAAAACCCTGTCTAAGCGCATAACATATCATATCGACCTGTCTGTTCCGTGTTTTGAAGACCAAGGCATCGTACCTGGAGGTCTTGCACCAAGCCTCCTGAACCTCCGACAAGGCATTGGCAACCCCATTGTTCCTGAAACCCGGAACCACCGCCACCATCCATGAATAAAATTCGTTGGCCGACCATTCATAGCCTACCTTGAAGCCAATTAATTTACCCCCAAATTCGGCTACCAACACGAGATGAGGCCGGGATCTCAACCTATCCGCGTACTTATCATCATCATACAAGCCCTTAAACTCAGGAATCATCAGACTTATGGACAAAATCTCAGGAATACTCCCCTCTCTAATTATAATTTCTGCTTTCCCATTTTGGCTCATTATACCTGCTTCTTTCTATTCATTTAATCTATTTCTTAGCACTTTCACTCTCTATCTCCTTAGAAATAGTACTCGTGTCCTTATATTCTTACTATTTCCATCAGGATAAATACTACCCCTTAAAAAACAAAAACCACACCTATCTTTTAAGCCTTTTGGCTGATTCGCCTACTTTATTTTTTTTATTACCTTTGCATGGCTATTCCCTTTCTACTCCCCTGTCGGGGAAAATAATTAATTGCCATCCATGAATGAGATCAAACATATCGAAGAAAGCCTCAAACCATTGAAGGAGAAGCTTTCCTCCCATCCCTTATATCAAAACCTCAAAACCCTCGAGGACATCCGCACATTTATGCAGGCCCATGTATATCCAGTATGGGATTTCATGTCCTTGCTGAAAGCCCTTCAAAACCAGCTGACCACGGTCACCAACCCGTGGATCCCCAGCTCTAATCCCACTACAGCTCGCTTCATCAATGAGATTGTGCTGGGAGAAGAAAGCGACCTGAATGAGGAAGGTAAGCCGCTTAGCCACTTTGAGATGTACCTGGAAGCTATGGAGCAAGCAGGGGCAAGTACTCAGCAGGTTACCCATTTCATTGGTCTTATAAAACAAGGTCTGGAGATTTCCGATGCACTATCCAAGGCGGGGGTGGAACCCATGGTGCTTGATTTTGTCACCTTTACCTTTGAAGTGATCGCCACAGGAAAAGCTCATCTGATTGCCTCAGCATTCACCTTTGGCCGGGAAGACCTGATTCCAGATATGTTCATAGAAATCACCAAGGAGGCCGAAAAAACGGATAATACCTCCTATAGCAAACTTATCTACTACCTCAACAGGCATATCGAATTGGACGGTGATGAGCATGGACCGCTTTCTCTGCAGATGATCAGTGAGCTCTGCGGCAATGATGCCCAAAAATGGCAGGACAGCCTTGAGGTGGCCAAAGAAGCCCTGGCAAAAAGAATAGCGCTTTGGGATGGAATTAATTCTAAAATTCAGGAAACCCAACAGGTGCATCCTTAAACCAATATTATGAAGCGATTTACAGAGCAAAGCTTATTTACTTTCTCCTTAGTAGTGGGTATTTACCTTATCACCCCCTATAAGCTGCTGGCACAATCAAAAAATATCATCCACGGAGATCAGCAGTGGTTCCAATACTATAATACCCTTATCCTAAACCCAAAATGGGACGTTTCGACGGATGGAGGAATGAGGTACAGGGACGGTTTATCCACCAAGAGCCAGTTTATCGTCCGCAGCCAAGTGGGCTATAATGCCAGCGAATCCTTGCATCTGGCAGCAGGGATGGGTTATTTGGGCTATTATTTAGGAGGAAAGCAGGATATTCAGGAGTTCCGCCCACATCAGGCCATTACCATGAGCTCCCATGCGGGCAAGGTAAAATTGGCGAATCGATTACGAATAGAAGAGCAATTTTTTTCCAGCCTTGGCCGAACAAATTTAGATTATGATCGATTTAATTTCCGGTTTCGCTATCGACTCATGCTTACCCTACCACTTATTAGTTTTTCCCAGAAGGAGTCCCAGCGAAAACTGTCCTTAAATCTTGGCGATGAATTATTCCTAAAGGCCGGCAAGGAGGTGACAGGAGATCTATTTGATCAAAATAGATTTTTGGTGGGCCCCACTTACCAGCTAAATGAAAGCCTAGGCTTCACCCTGCTCTACCAACATCAGTATTCGAGCAGCTCTGAGGAGAGCACTTTTATCCAAAGAGACATCTTTTGGCTGGGTATAAATCATGCGATCTCTCTAAAATAATACAGCTAGCAAAAGTGCCTTTACCTTTGATCTGAGTCATTAAAATAGTATTCCTGAACCACCAAAGGGATATAAACGAGAATACCTCGGTCCTGTCACTGCGATTTCTCGCAGGATTAATCCGTACAATTAATTAAAAAATGGGGTAGGCCAATTTTTCTTCAGGCAGGTTCTTTTTGCAATTTCGAGGGGGAATTCAGGTTTTCACTTTGGATCCCTTCCTCCTCCTCGAGGACCAAAACCCCGGGAGTCTCACGGGCTATCTGCTTCACCTTGCGAAGCGTAACTGCGTCTAAAAACAAGCAGAGTAAAGTCACCGAACCTAATAATAAGGGTAAAAGGATCATATCAGAGAAGGAGGAAAGGGTCACCATCAGGCCGAGAAAACTAATCTTAACGAAGCCTAACACAATGGCCACCTGATCATGTCGTAACCCTGCTCTCATCAGAAAATGATGAATATGACTCTTGTCAGCGGCCATAGGCGGTCTTCCATTCTTCAGTCTTTTGATGACCACTCGTAAGGTATCAAAGCAGGAGACCAGCACTAATGCCAAGCCTGCGGTGATGGGTGCATTGAAATGGAAATAATGATGATGGCTGATCTGCTTGCCATTCGCCTCCACAAAAAGTACACTCAAAATCGCCAGTAAAAAACCAAGAGTAAGCGAACCTGTATCACCCATAAAGATCTTTGCTGGATGCCAGTTGAAAGCCAAAAATGCTAAAACACCACCGACACAGGCCAAACTCACAAGCCCAAAGGCCAAATAGCCCGTGGCCAAAAACCAAATCGCTAAAAACAGAAAGGAAACAAGGCTCAACAGCCCCGCCAAACCATCCACCCCGTCAATAAGGTTAAAAGCATTGGTAAGCCCAATTATCACAAACCCAGTCAGGAAATAACTCAGGCCCATTGGAAGCTCATATATCCCCAAAAAACCATAAAAACTGCTGATGCGCACATCACCTATCAAAATCACAGATACAGCTAGCAGCTGGCCCAGGAGTTTATATCGAGCACTCAGCTCCACCCTATCATCCTGCAATCCCAGCAAAAACATGAGCGTAACAGCCACCAGTATATAACTTAAGTTTTGCCAGTGGTTAAGGTCCAAACCTACCAGCAGCCCCACTAGTATAGCTGCAAAAATACCAATGCCTCCCATGGAAGGGATGATCTCCTTGTGAATCTTTCGTCCTCCCGGCTTATCCACCACATTATTTTTCGTCACCAATTTGATAACAAAGGGCATGATCAATAATCCGGTAAAAAAAGCGAGTAACACTGTCAGGATGGCTTGCATAGAAAAACGTTTGTTTGCCCAACGCCCGAAGGTCGCTGATGCTTTGATGAATATAAAGGGTCTTTGCTGCAGGAGGAGAACTCAAAGTGGGAATTCTATCCAACAAATCATCCGATGCTATTCTGCATAGCTAAGCCATTCGGCTAAGGCAATGAAGTCCGTCAACCGAAAAAGCAATGGGATGATTGAGATTTTTATTCTTTTCGTTAGGTGCTAATCGCAAAATAGGTGTCCGCAAAAGAGACGGAATACAAACCCTGTTTTGCAAAAATAAACATTTAATATTAACCGAATATTAAATGATGGTTTAAATCCATTAAGGAATCTAATACCTCTTATTTTCAGAGCCTTATGCCCAATAATCAGGCCAGTACTTGAAACCCTTTAGAATACAAAGATAGGCAATGCAGGAAAGGAGGACAATACCCAAATAGGGGTATTTTTGCCCCATTTTTCCACACAATCATGGTGGAAGAGAATAATTATTTTTCTCATTTTGATCGAGGGTTATCCTAGCAATTTCTTCTAAATACAAGTGAAAAATCTATGGCTTAAGAAATAATCCTGCAAAAAGCCAAAATCCATGGATTATTATAAGCTCTTTTATGTTGATAAAAACAGGATATTTGCATCCGATTTAATTTGGTCGGTAAATATATGCCAGCTGTCTATTATATTGCCAAGACATACCATTCGTATATTAAATGTTTTATATTAAGGGAGAAATAGCAAAAAACACCTTTTCTGATAGGGCAGTACCACATAAGCAGCGTTATTAATAGGGGAGAAGAATGCTTTAATTAAGAAAATCACATAAAGGGGTCGTGATATTTTGATGAAATTCACATCCAACCTTACGTTTATTACCGTAAATAATAACCAATGAAGAAAAATTTTATAAGTTTCAGCCGCTGGGCATTAATAGTTGCTATCGGATCATTACTGACCTTTAGTTGTAAGGATGATGACACTACTGAGCCTAGCACTCCAGACGATGGGGACACCGAAGAGCCAGATCCAAACATTGCGGTCAATGAGTGGATCCAAGATGTAATGGAGCAGGTCTATTATTGGTCTGCGAGCATGGGGACTCCCCTAGCCCTTGAGTCTGACCCAAATGACTACTTCAATGAGCTGCTGGTCGCTGAGGATCGGTTTTCGGTGATTTATCCCAATTATGACGAGCTGGTAGCCTTACTAAGTGGGGTACAGAAAGAAGCTGGTTACGATTTCGGATTAGTACGAGCGAGTGCAGAAAGTGAGCAAGTGGTGGCTGTCATCACTTATGTCAAAAAAAATAGCCCCGCTGAGTCGGCAGGGCTTCGCAGAAATGACCGCATCTATGAAGTCAACGGCACGGAGCTCTCCACCACCAATTATTCCAGCGTATTTGGCAATACGGATGTGGCTCACTCACTCACCATCTCCCGCTATAATGCGGAGACAGGGGCCTTTGCTTTCTTAGCAGAACCCGTATCGGTAGATGTGGTAGAGTTAACAGAAAACCCTGTTTTTCTGGATTCAGTATATACTATAGGGGACAAAAAAATCGGGTATATCGTCTATAATTTCTTTGCTCCAGGAGCACCCGTAAGCTCAGATTACGAGGTTGTTTATGGCGCCTATGATGCGCAACTGGACGAAATCTTCGGAGATTTCATTAGCAAAGGGGTAAATGAGATGATTCTAGACCTAAGGTATAATGGAGGTGGATACACCAGTAGTGCCGTTCATCTGGCAAGTTCTTTGGGTAAAGGGATTTCATCTTCAGATGTATTTTACACTAATGAATACAATGATCTTCTCCAGGGCTATTTTACTCAAAACAATGGTCCGGATTTCTTCACCAATAATTTCGTAGATAAGCCAAATAATATCGGTGCTCACCTGAGCAGCGGGAATCTATTTGTAATCGCTACGCGGCAATCCGCCTCCTCCAGTGAGCTAGTGATCAATGGCTTAAAACCCTATATGAATATTATCCATATTGGATCGACGACCTATGGTAAGAATGTGGGTTCCACGACTTTTCAGGACACCGAAAATGAGGACAATCACTATGGATTGCTCCCTATTATTTTCAAAACTTTCAATAAGAACAATGAATCTGAATACTCCTTAGGCTTCGATCCTGATGTATCGGTAAGTGAGTATGACAATAATGTATTCCTTTACCCATTGGGTGATTCAAGGGAAGTATTGCTAAATGTAGCCCTGGATTATATCGTAAATGGCGAAATTTCTGCAGGCGCCAGAATCAATAGAAATCCGGTGGAGCAGCTAGGCTCCAGCCAGCAGTTGCACCCGAGGTTTGGTACCATGATCGAGTCAGAGGATAAGTTTCCTCACTAAGAAAGATATACCACATAAAAAAACCGTTTGGAACTTATCCAAACGGTTTTTTTATGTGGTTAAATATTATATCCTCTTTGATTTCAAGCAAGCTTAAAGCGCTATCACTTCTCACCTAAATGATCAATACACTTATTAGAAATCGAGAAAGGCTTCCACTTGGAAGAAGTTATCGTTCTTCGGGCGGGGCTTTTTAGTTATATTCTTTCAGATTTACCTGTACCAGTTCAAACTCCGGGGCATTGGCTAGGGCAGCTTCAAAAGCAGCTTTCGCTTCGGTATCAGCTCCTTGATCCTTATAGACCAGGCCTTTCAGATTGAGTGCGGCGGCTTTCATACTTACATCCTGAGTAGAACTATCCTCTTTAGGAAAAGTGAGTTTTTGCTCCTCAGATTTAGGGTTCTTCACTAGCATATTGATAGAGTTCAGCGCTTCCTCATATTTCTTAAGGGAGTATTGGAGGTAGGCTGTTTTATATAGACTGTATAGGTCGCCTGTCAGCAAGTTTAGGGATTCGAAATGAGGCAATGCTCTATCCAAAGCACCTAATTGCTCCAGGGAGTAAGCGGCTACTTCCAATGCGGAGATATTTTGATCATCTATCTGCAAGAGGTCCAAAGCGACTAAAGCTGCGGAACTATACTGCTCGAGTTCAAAATACAAGGTCGCCAACAGTTCGGCATAACGAGGATTTTCGGGATTCTTCTCAATGAGTTCATACAGCTTAGTTCTAGCCACTGCAGGATCATTATAGCGCACGGCCATCTGATATATTCGCAGGGCAGACTGAGCATCTGTCACTTTGGCACTATCTTTCTTAGCAGTAGTTTCAGTAGTTTTTTCTTGAGCACTTACCTCCATCCCGATCAGGAGCAATGCTATTAATGCAATTTTAAACTTATTCATAGAGAAAATTATCTGTTAATCTTTTTTGGAAATCCCTTTATATTTGGCCAATTGAAACATAAACTCCAAAGCTTGTTGTTTATTGTTTTCAATTTTGCCTTCCAATATAGCTTCTTTTATTTCTTCTTTTAATTCTCCGACAATTTTTGATGGTGGTAAGTCAAAAATTTCCATGATTTCCTCTCCTGACACAGGAGGTTGGAAGTTTCTGACATGATCTTTTTCTTCCACTTCTTGGATTTTCTCTTCCACCTTATCGAAGTTGGCGAGGAAGCGTTTTACTCTTACCGGATTCTTTGAAGTCACATCAGCACGGCAGAGTTTCATGAGGTCATCGACATCATCACCTGCCTCATAGAGCAAGCGTCTCACGGCCGAGTCGGTAACCTTATCATTCACCAGGGCAATTGGGCGCAAGTGCAATCTTACTAATTTCTGCACATATTTCATGCGCTCATCCATAGGTAATTTCAGTCTTCGGAAGATTTTAGGGGTCATTCGAGCGCCTTTATCCTCATGACCATGAAAAGTCCAGCCCACTTTGGCATGAAATCTCTTGGTGGCGGGCTTGGCAATATCATGCATGATAGCCGCCCACCTCAGCCACAGGTCGTCGGTAAAGGCGCATACATTATCCAAAACCTGCAGTGTATGATAGAAATTATCTTTATGAGACTTATCCCCCACTGAGTCCACACCTTGAAGATCGATCATCTCAGGAAAAAACTGATGAAGAAGTTTACTTACAAAAAGTAATTTAAAGCCATAGCTTGGCTTTTCTGACAGAATGATTTTGTTTAGCTCATCGATAATCCTTTCACCGGAGATAATCTGAAGTCTTTCGGCATTGCGTATAAGACCATCGAAAGTGCTGGCCTCGATATCAAAGCCAAGCTGGGTGGCAAATCGCACCGCCCTCATCATCCTTAATGGATCATCCGAGAAGGTGGTATCTGGATCCATTGGGGTACGAATTATTTTTTTCTTGAGATCCATGATTCCTCCAAAGGGGTCGATCAAATCTCCATAATGGCTCTGATTTACTCTGATGGCCATGGCATTGATTGTAAAATCCCTTCTCTCCTGATCCTCCTGTAGGGTACCGTCTTCCACCAGGGGCTTTCGTGAATCCTGGCGATAGGACTCTTTACGTGCCCCCACAAATTCCAGCTCCCAATCGGGCAGCTTGATCATGGCTGTACCAAAATTCTTAAAAACAGACAGTGGCACATGCTCATCAAAGGACTCAGCCACCTTAGTAGCAAGTTCTATTCCGCTGCCGACACAGACAAAGTCCAGGTCCTTACTTGGGCGATCTAAGAAGAGGTCTCTCACAAATCCCCCTACTATATAAGCTTCCAACCCGAGTTCATCGGCACATTCCCCCACCCGTTTGATCACCGCTATATGGTCAATCTTCTCCTTTAAATTCATTCTTCGATAATTTTCACCTCTCCTTCAGGTCCCAAAAACAACTGGCGAACTTCCTTGCTATATAAAGGAAAGTTTTCGTTCAGTTTGTCAGATGTTTCTTGATCAGGAATCAAGGTAGCCACCAAAGGCCTTCCGAAAGCAAATACAATCTGGTTCCAAATGCCTTTTTTAAGAACGCTAAATTTAACCTTTCCCTCGTTTACAGGGCCGGTTTTCAGCAGTTCACTGGCCCAGGTGGTATAGACGGTAGGCTTGGAGGTATATTCCACTATATCTAGGGACACTTCTGAGAACTGGCCTGCTATGCCTCTTATCTGAAATAAATCTACTAATAGAAAGACTCCTCTGCCGCCAGTCGTTTCAGATTGATAGGCTTGGGGATTGATAAGGGTGACTTTTTCACCGGCGGAATCGGCAAGGCTTATGCTACCCTGATCCCTAATGATGCTGACAATCTCTTTTATTTCCATATTTGTAAATTGCTTAAAGTACAGTGAGCCTCTAATCGGTGAGAAGAGGCTACTTATTCAAAATATCCTACTTTATCCCTATCCTCCTCACCCCACAGCTTCCCGGAAGGAACACCGGTTAAAAAGCCAAAATTAAAACACTTTGACGGATACGCCCTATATTTCCTACAAATTCCTTGCTTATACTTATAAAAGATTAAGCGGTAGCCGCTCAGGAACAAGGGGAAGATAAGGCCATTTGAATATTTTTACTGAAAGCTCATGCGGTATTTTAAATTTATTTTTCTTATCTTTGCCCTTCATTTGGAAACAGAACTCATTAAAATACAATTAGGATATGGCAGTCACGACATTAAAAAGAAAAGCTAGAAGAAACAGGCAAAGACAAGTCACTCGAGTACTTAAAATTAAGCACTTGAGCGCTCAGCCGGTAATCAAGAATGTAGATGTTGAAGAGCTTAAGAAAGACTTCAGTAAGTAATATTGCATAAAATGCTAACCAAAAGAGGCCATCCGTTGCGGCGGATGGCCTCTTTTGGTTTTTTGCGAAAAGGTAATCTTATAATATTCAGGTAATTTCCCGACTTCACACCGTAGTGAAACTGGAAATATCCTATGGGGGTCTTTGAGAATAGGATTAAAAATTTTAATCCATTACGTCACTCTCAAGTCAATTATTTTATTTAATTTTGAACCCCATAGGAATTCAAACAAAACAATCTAATTATTCTTATGGCGTCACCCACGAAGTATATCTTTATCACAGGGGGAGTAACTTCTTCATTAGGCAAAGGCATCATCGCTGCCTCCCTTGCCAAACTTCTGCAATCCAGAGGCTTTAAGGTCACCATCCAAAAATTCGATCCATATCTAAACATTGACCCGGGAACACTCAACCCTTATGAGCACGGCGAATGTTACGTCACCGAAGATGGAGCCGAAACCGACCTTGACCTTGGCCATTACGAGCGTTTCTTAAACACCAACACCTCCCAGGACAATAACGTCACCACGGGAAGGATATACAATAATGTCATCACCAAAGAACGTAAAGGTGAATTCCTGGGAAAAACCGTTCAGGTCATCCCTCATATTACTGACGAAATCAAAAATAGCTTTTATAAACTCGGCGAAGAAGGCAACTACGACGTGGTCATCACCGAGATCGGTGGATGTGTAGGCGATATAGAATCATTGCCATTCATAGAAGCGGTAAGACAGGCCCGATGGGATCTGGGACCAAACAACTTCTTAGTGGTTCACCTGACCCTTATCCCTTTCCTCTCTGCCGCCAAAGAACTAAAAACCAAGCCGACTCAGCACTCTGTAAAGCAGCTGCTCGAAGCGGGAATCCAGCCGGATATTCTGGTATGCCGTACCGAACATCACCTTCCGCTGGATGTCAAGAAAAAAATCGCCCTATTCTGTAATGTGCAGTTAAACTGCGTCATCGAAGCAATGGATGCGGAATCGATTTACGATGTCCCTCTCCATATGAAGAAGGAAAAGCTGGACGAAAGAGTAATGACCAAGCTGAAATTACCTTCTAAGTCCGATACCAAACTAGAGCTCTGGAAGGAGTTTTTAGGCAGGTTAAAGAACCCCACTCAGGAAGTAAACATAGGCCTGGTGGGTAAATACATTTCCCTTCCAGACGCTTATAAATCCATCATCGAGGCCTTTACCCATGCGGGCGCTGCCTGTGAGACGAAGGTCAATCTTAGCCTGATTTCTTCTGAGGAGATCGAAAGCGAAAATGTTCATAAAAAGCTCGCCGAGCTAGACGGGATATTGGTAGCTCCGGGATTTGGCGAAAGAGGGATGAAAGGAAAACTGGAAACAGTTAAGTTTGCCAGAACAAATAATATTCCGTTCTTTGGCATCTGCCTCGGTATGCAGATGGCAGTGATCGAGTATGCACAAAACGTGCTTGGCCTTGAGGGTGCCAGCTCCATAGAGATGGTTCCTGACACGCCACACCCGGTCATCTCCCTAATGGAAGAGCAGAAGAATGTGGAGCAAATGGGAGGCACTATGCGTCTTGGCTCTTATCCTTGCACCTTGGCGAAGGGCACCAAAGTAAGCGCTGCTTACGGCAAGGCGAAAATCCAAGAACGTCACCGTCACCGCTATGAATTCAATAATAAGTACCTGGATCAATTCGAGCAAGGCGGCATGATCCCTTCAGGAGTGAATCCAGAAACCGGACTTGTGGAAATCGTGGAACTCAAAGACCATCCGTGGTTTGTGGGAACCCAGTTCCACCCTGAGTACAAGAGTACCGTTTTGACTCCACATCCACTATTTGTACGGTTTATCCAGGCCACCTTAGATAATAAAAAGAATATCAACTAAAATATACCTGATCCAATCAGGGATTTAGAACACTTCAATTATGGACAGAAATCAAGCGACAGGACTTATCCTCTTCGCTGCTGTGCTCTTGATATACTCCTTTTACTTTAGTAGTCCAGAGCCAGTAACCGACGAACCAACACCTGCAGCCACCGAAGCAGTAGATGAACCTACCTCCTCGGACCTCAATAGCCAAGCGGTCGAATTGCCAGATAGCGCAAGATCGGTGCAGGCTCGCCAGAAATTCGGCGAATTTGCGGAAATGACCAACGGCCAGGAGGAAATCATCAGCCTTGAAAATGAATTGGTAAAAATCTCCTTTTCTACTAAAGGTGGTGAAATAAAAACCGTTGAGCTTAAGGAATTCAAAACTTGGTCTAAGCAACCTCTCATCCTTATGGATGAGAAAAGTGCCCTGATCGACTACCAAATCAGCACCTCCAAAGGACCTATAAGTTTAAATCAACTCCATTTTGGCTCGTCCAAGGGCACCACCACCGTGGAAGAAGTACCTGCTCAGCAGCTGACCTTCACCTCCCAGGGCGCCTCCGGAAAAATCACCAGAACTTACACCCTGGCCGATGGACAATATACACTGGGGCATAACCTAAGCACCTCGGGCTTCCAGTCCATCACCGACCAGTCCATCAGTATCAACTGGATGGACAAGCTCAAAAAACAAGAGGCTGATATCGAAGAGTCCAGAAGAAAAACTCATCTAAACTACCGCACAGACGAAGATGGATTTGACTATTTAAGTGCCTCCTCTGATGAAGATGCCGAAAGTCTAGCCAGTCCTGTAAAATGGGTAGCCTTCAAACAGCGTTTCTTTACTGCTGGGATTATTGCTGGCGACCATTTCACCAGTGCCGAACTTACCCAAACCATCCCTAAGGACACCCTTTCGGTGAAGAATATGGAAGCAGCGATTATGCTTCCCCTAGAAGGTGGAAAGTCATCTGTCACTTATTATTTCGGCCCCAATAACTTCAAGATCCTCAAGCATGTGACCGAAGATTTTGAAGAAAATGTGGACATGGGTTATGTCTTTGTAAGTTGGGTGAATAAATACATCATCGTAAATCTTTTCCACTACCTCGAGAAAGTATTTACCAACTACGGTGTCATCATCATCCTAATTGTTTTGATCATCAAGCTAGCCTTATTCCCACTGACCTATAAGTCCTATATAGGAATGGCCAAAATGCGGGTAATCAAGCCTGAGATCGATGAGTTGAAAGAGAAATACCCTGACGATCCTTCTAAGCAGCAGCAGGAGCAGATGAAGCTATTTGGACAGCTGGGGGTAAGCCCGATCAGTGGCTGTCTTCCGATGGTATTCCAGATGCCTTTCTTATTTGCGATGTTCTTTTTCTTCCCAAACAGTATAGAACTTCGTCAAGAGTCTTTCCTATGGGCGCATGATTTGTCCACATATGACTCTATATACACGCTGCCATTCACCATACCTTTTTATGGCAATCACGTCAGCTTATTCACCTTGCTGATGACGGTATCGCAGATCGCATATACCCGATTCAATAACCAGCTGACGGCCGCTCAGGGACCAATGAAAAACATAGGCTATATCATGCCAGTGACTTTCATGTTTGTCCTTAACTCCTACCCTGCGGCATTGAGTTTCTATTACTTCGTTTCCAATATGGTGACTTTTGGTCAGCAAGCTATCATCAAGAGATTTGTGGATGATAAAAAGATCCGTGCAAAGATCGAAGAGAATAAGAAGAAGAATGTGAATAAGAAAAAATCTAAGTTTCAATCAAAATTAGAGGAAGCCATGAAAGCGGCAGATTCTAATAAGAAGAAAAAGTAAGATCTTCTGAATACTAATTACCGGTACCCTTCCGTAATATATTATGGAAGGGTATCGGTATTTATACCCCTAAGCATTATTCGCACAGTCTAGACCTGCTTATCCATTAGATATGAGGCAGTTTCCGAATTTGCCCAATAGGGAAAAGTAATACTCAGACCTTGCTTATGATTAATCAAGGAAAAATATAGAATAGATCAAGGATCGGGAGCCAAGCGAGGAAGGCGTAGCGCTATCTGTCACAAAAATATCCCGATAGGATTCAAATTAAAAGTAGCCTTTGAAGTTATGAATCAGGCATTTACCCCTATCCACAAGGCAATGTGGATAACAAAGTATTTCATGTACAAATTAAACTTCTATCTTTGTGTAGCGTGAAATTAGCAATTTGGCAAAAAAAGCCAGCATAGGCTTCAACGAAGCTGAGCCAGAGGGACTCTCAGTACTAATCTGCTTAATCAAGGGCGGATTCATCGGGAGCGAAGACTTGCTGAAAAGCAATAGCCTGTGACCTGCTAATTCGGGAATGTGAAATAATTTATATTGAACAACAATCACCACTTGACACCAAGGATAATGGGAAAAATAGTAGCTATTGCCAATCAAAAAGGAGGGGTGGGTAAGACCACTACAGCAATGAATCTAGCTGCCAGCCTGGCAGTATTGGAATTCAAAACCCTGGTAATTGACGCTGACCCACAGGCCAATACTACTTCTGGCCTAGGCCAAGACCCAAAGGAGATCGAAAACAGCATCTATGAATGTATGGTGGACGGGATAGAGATCACCTCCATCATCATGAAGACCGATATGGAGCATCTGGATTTGGTGCCTTCACATATTGATCTTGTAGGAGCAGAAGTGGAGATGATCAATCTGGAGAATAGGGAGGAAAAAATGCGTCAGGTGATCGGAGAGGTAAAGGATCGGTATGATTTTATTATTATTGATTGCTCGCCATCCCTGGGCCTTATCACCATCAATGCCCTGACGGCTGCCAATTCGGTGATCATCCCCGTACAGTGTGAGTACTTCGCTCTGGAGGGCTTAGGAAAGCTTCTGAACACCATCAAGATCATCCAGACCCGTCTGAACCCAGACCTGGAGATCGAGGGTATCTTGCTGACGATGTATGATGTTCGTCTGAGACTATCCAATCAGGTGGTCGAAGAGGTAAAAATACATTTCAAAAATATGGTATTCGACACCATCATTCCGAGGAATGTGAAGCTGGGCGAATCGCCTAGTTTTGGGCTTCCAGTGATCGCTTTTGATGCGGAAGGAAAAGGAGCATTGGCCTACCTGAATTTGGCAAATGAAATTGCCGAGCGTAATGGCTTAGTGAAAGTGAATTAATATTAAAGAATTATGGCTGATAATAAAAAACCTGTGAATAGAAAAAAGGCGTTGGGAAGAGGATTAGGCGCGTTATTGCAGGACTCCCCTAGCCCAAAAGAAAGGGTGGATGAAAGCACTGGAGAGATATTGCCAGCAGCAGGGATCAATGAAATCCCCCTGTCGGAAATCCAGGTAAACCCCTATCAGCCACGGACCCATTTTGACAAGGAAGCATTACAGGAACTAGCAGATTCCATTATGGTGCAAGGGATCATTCAGCCTATCACCGTCCGCAAACTGGAAGACAATGCCTATCAGCTGATCTCTGGAGAGCGAAGATTCCAAGCCTCAAAGATAGCGGGCCTAGAATCCGTGCCTGCCTATGTCAGAACAGCCAATGACCAGCAAATGCTGGAAATGGCCTTGATCGAAAATATCCAAAGAGAAAACCTTAATGCGCTGGAAATTGCTCATTCTTACCAAAGGTTACTCTCTGAATGCGAACTAAAACAAGAGCAGCTTGGCGATCGTGTAGGTAAAAACAGAACCACTGTAAACAACTACCTCCGTCTATTGAAGCTACCACCAGATATCCAAGCCGGTATCCGGGACAAAAAGATTTCCATGGGTCATGCGAGAGCCCTCATCAATGTCGAGGATATCGATAAGCAACTAGCGATCTATAGAAAAACCCTTGAGGAGGAACTCAGCGTACGCAAAGTGGAGGCCCTGGTAAAAGCCCTGCATGAAGAGCCTGAAGAAACCACGACCACGACCAATAAAGCGGAGCTGGACCCTGTGAAGAAATATGAACTGGGCAAACTACAGCAAAAACTCGCTTCTCATCTAGGCTCCAAAGTAAGCTTGAAGATGGATCATAAGGATAAAGGAGAAATAAAAATACCATTCGGCTCCGCGGATGACCTTAACAGGATTTTGGAGATTTTAGAAATCATTTAACGTGCACTCAGGTACTTACAAGGATAAAATCATAAGTAAACAAAAAGCAATAGCCCTCTTCCATAGAGCTATTGCTGTTTTTGTTTTTATGCTGCTTACCACCCTTGTGCAGGCACAGGGAGTACGAAAACTACAATTGGACTCCGCGACTGTGGCTGATTCGGGAATAGAACTGAGCCCGCCAAAGGATATCAAGAACCCTAAAAAAGCAGCCATACTCTCCGCTATCCTGCCTGGCGCAGGACAGGTTTATAACGAAAAGGCCTGGAAGGTTCCTATTATTTATGGAGGAATCATCACCACCGCCTATTTTGTGGAATTCAATAATAGAAGGTACCAGTTATTTAAGGAAGCTTTGCTCATCTATAGAGATGATGACGAAACCACCAGTAATATATTCCCCAGCCTCAACGAGAACTCACTCATCCGAAATGTGGATTACTGGAGGAGAAATAGAGATGCCTGCTATTTGCTTTTCGGAGCTATCTATGCACTCAATATTCTCGACGCGCTGGTGGACGCTCACCTTTCGAGCTTTGACGTATCGGATGACCTGAGTTTTCACTTAGAACCCTCAGTTCAGGAAACCTACGCTAGCAGCAATTCAATAGGACTATCATTAAAACTAAAATTTAAATAATCATAATGAACATATTAATTTTAGGCTATGGAAAAATGGGAAAGATCATTTCCCAAATGGCAGAAGAAAGAGGCCATACTATAGTAGGAAAAATAGACGAAAGTAATACGGAGGAGTTAAACCACCTGGACAATAGTAAGGTGGATGTGGCGATAGAATTTAGCCAGCCCGCCGCAGCAGTGAGCAACCTCAGCTGGGCTATCAAAAACCAGATTCCTGTGGTCTGTGGCACCACTGGCTGGCTCGATAAGAAGCCCGAAATCGAGAGACTCACTTTATCAAATGGTGGCGCATTCTTCTATGCTTCCAACTATAGCATAGGGGTGAATATCTTCTTTAAGCTAAACCGTGTACTTGCCAAGATGATGGAAGAGCACCTGGACTATAAGGTGTCTATGGAAGAAATCCATCATACCGAAAAACTCGACGCTCCCAGCGGTACAGCCATCACTTTGGCGGAGGATATCATCGACCGAGTGGGAAGAGCAAAACGTTGGGATCTGGACACTGAGGTGACCGACAGCGAACACAGCCTGCCGATCAAGGCCACCCGTCAGGACCCTGCACCTGGCACTCATATAGTGACCTATTCCTCTGAAATAGACGATATTGAGATCAAACACACTGCACATAGCCGTAAGGGTTTTGCCCTTGGCGCAGTTTTAGTATCCGAATGGATAAAAGATAAAAAAGGAGTACTATCCATGGATGACTTCCTTTCCTTTTAATATTAGCAAATAAAACCATGAGTTCAGAAAAAAAGAAAAAAGGCCCTATTAGAGAGTGGCTTGATGCACTGGTTTTTGCCGTTATCGCGGCCAGCCTTATTCGATGGTTATTTTTAGAGCCATTCACCATCCCTACAGCATCCATGGAAAAATCCCTGCTGGTAGGCGATTTCCTTTTTGTAAGTAAAATGCATTATGGAACCCGTACCCCACAGACCATCCTTCAGATGCCACTGACTCACCAGAAGATCTGGGGGACGGATATCCCTAGTTATTCCGATGCGATCCAGCTACCTTATTACCGCTTGCCGGGCTTCACCAGTGTAAAACGTAATGATGTGGTGGTATTTAACTACCCTGATGAATTCGAACATCCCGTTGATCTGAAAACCAACTATATCAAAAGAGCCGTTGGGATTTCCGGAGATGTGGTAGAAATCGATAACGCCCAGCTCATCATCAATGGTCAGGTAGCCGAAAATCCTGAAGAAATGCAGTTTAGCTATGATGTCATTCCTAATAGAATGCTGAATGCAGAGTTTTTTGACAAATTCGATATCAATCAAGATTCATTTCACTCCTTCAATGGCATGAATATCGTATTTACTACTCCTGCCATTGCAAAGCAACTGGAACAATCTCCAGTCATCAAAGAGGTGAAAATCAGGATATACGAAAAAGACAAGGGTGATCCGGAAATCCACCCTGATGGAGCTTACTATACCTGGAACCGGGACAATTTTGGCCCACTTACCGTACCTGCAAAGGGCTGGACCATTGACCTTACCGAGGACAATGTCCGTAGATATGCCTTTACCATCCGTCATTATGAAGGGATCGAAGACCTAAGAATAGAGGCCAATCAGCTCTTTATCGATGGCCAAAAACAAGATAGCTATACCTTCAAGCAGAACTATTATTTTATGATGGGAGACAATAGACATGACTCCTTGGATTCTAGATTCTGGGGCTTTGTCCCTGAAGATCATATCGTAGGAAAAGCTTGGTTCTTATGGCTATCGCTGGACAAGCATAAGACGATGTTTAGCAGAATTCGTTTTGATCGATTCCTGAAATCCATCGATTGATCTTACCCTCAGGAAGAAAGGATGCGGACTCGTCCTCTACCCTTTTTATCTTATAGGAAAGTTTCAAACAAAGCCTGCAAAATGATTTTGCAGGCTTTGTTTTTAATTATAGTTAACCAAATTCATGTCTCACCAAAGAATCGCTTCTTTCCCATGAGCGCGCAGGTAATCGTTGGTTTGGGAAAATGGAGCGGAGCCAAAAAACCCACGATGCGCAGATAATGGACTAGGATGTGGCGCCATCAGCTTCAAATGTCTATCCTCAGAAATAAAGCCAGCCTTCTTCTGTGCATAGGCCCCCCAAAGTATAAACACAAGGTTTTCTTTATCCTCTGCCAATTTCCTAATTACTGCATCAGTAAATTCCTCCCAGCCTTTGCCCTGATGGGAACCGGCCTTATTGGCCTCCACCGTTAGCGTAGCATTCAGCAGCAAAACCCCTTGGTCGGCCCAGTGGTCAAGATTTCCTTGCCAGGGTACATCTTGGGACATATCGCTCTTGAGCTCCTTGAAAATATTCCTTAAAGAAGGTGGAAACGGCATTCCCTCCCGCACCGAGAAAGCTAGACCATGTGCCTGACCAGGTCCATGGTAAGGGTCCTGTCCCAGGATCACTACCTTGGTATTTTCAAAAGTACAATGCGCAAAGGCATTATAAATTTCGGAGGAGGGAGGAAATACCTGCTGCTTTTGGTAGGCATCTTTGACAAACATCTCCAAATTCTGAAAGTAGGGCTTCTCAAATTCATCCTTCAATTTATCCTTCCAGCTAGGAGCGATTTCAATCTTCATTACGTTCTTTTGCTTGAGATTTAATAATAATCCCTTAATTTCGAATATTATTCCCTCTGATCAAAAACAAAATGGTAACGGCTATCACCAATGGTATAAAAGTAACTGTAGATGCGACCTATCAACCGGAATACTCCAGTCCGCAACAGCACCACTTTGTCTTCACCTATAAGGTAATTATCGAAAACAACAGCCCAGCGACAGTTCAATTGATGAGCAGAAAATGGGAAATTAATGACGCAGGAATGCCCATCAAGATTGTGGAGGGAGAAGGCGTCATAGGCCAGCAGCCAGTGCTAGAGCCCGGAGCCACCCACCAGTATGTATCCGGCTGCAATCTACGCTCAGGCATGGGCAAGATGAAAGGCAGCTATTTTATGGAGCGCCTTCAGGATGGCAAGCTATTAGTAATCACCATCCCCGAATTCCAGTTGATCTCCTCTATCTTTCATAATTAGTATTGAAGGCATTAATCCACCCATTAGTAGCCTATATCAAGCATTTCCATCTCAAGGTGGACCGTCATTCCCTGCAATCCCCATATATCTTTGAGCTATATGAAAAGATCAAAGGAGACCAAAAAACGATCGATGAGTCCTTGCTCGATCGAAGGAAGGTGCTACTATCCAATCCTACAGAAATAGAAATCACCGACTATGGATCAGGATCTGTGCATCTAAAATCCCAAAAAAGGAAAATCTCTGATATCACAAAATACAGCAGCAGCCTTCCCAAATACGCCCAGCTGTATGCATCTCTAGCCCAGCAAACCCCGGCTGGTATTCTCCTCGAACTTGGCACCTGCGTGGGGCTTACTGCCTCCCATCTCGCCACACAGACGAGTGGGCAGATCTATAGCTTCGAGGGTGCTAAAGCTTTGGCAGCGGTCGCTCAGGAAACCCTTGGCGACCGAAAGAATGCCCAAATTATCACCGGAAAAATTCAAGAAAGCCTTCCCCGCTTTCTCAAAACCTGCGAAAGGATAGATTTTGCCCTAATCGATGCCCATCATGCCTACGAGCCTACGATGCACTTTTGGAATTTGATCAAAGTAAAAATCACTAGCCTCAGTATCGTGGTAATAGCAGATATTCATCTTAATTCCCAAATGGAAAAAGCCTGGAAAGACCTGAAAGCCCAGAAGGAAGTTTCTGCTTCTATAGACTTCTATGAATGCGGTGTTTTGCTCTTTAAGAAAGGGATTAACAAGGAGAATTATATCCTGTCCATTTAGTGCCCCACTCAAAATACGTTTAGGGAATTGATTAGAGAGGCTTCCCTTCCTGAAATTTGGCCGCTATAAAAAGGAAGTTTGAAACTAATATTTTGTAAATTTGAGTTCTAAGTAAGTTTAAAGGCCCTTATTTCAATGAATTTGTGGCAAATCCTTCGGCCAATTGGGGGATCTCAATCTTGAAAAAACCTGCATAACACCTGAATAACAATGTTTTGGGAAATCAGGAGTATTTTAAAAGTAAATATGACCAAAACTGGTCTAAATATTGCTATAAAGCAAAAGTTATAAAGTTTACGATTTATCCATTTTTGTATTCATTAGACCAATCTTTGATACATTCAACATCATTACCTTAATCTTTGTATAAAATACAGCCTTAATTTTCGTATTCATGAATACCAATACACCACCAGACCAAGCGCCCAAAAAAAGTGACAAAGGCAAAAATATCCTTATTATAGTATTGCTATTACTGGTCATTTTTAGCGGGGTAAAACTCTATTTTGACAGTGTCGATAAAACCCAAAAGACCGAGCAGATATTAGTGATTTCGGAAGAAAACGACCATCTCAACCGACGAATTGATTCGATGGCCTACCAACTAGACCTGCGGATCAATGAGATCGAGAAACTAGGTGGCGATGTGGACTCTTTAGTAGTCTTAAAGGAGCAACTGCTAGCTGAAAGGAGCACGGATCGCAATAGAAGTGCTGCTGAAATCAATGCCTTGAATAAGAAAATCGATGGATTCTCCGGTATCCTAATTGAAAAAGACGGGGAAATATCTCGCCTAAAGCAAGTAAACGAGCAGTTGTTTACCGAAAACCAGGAATTAAAGACTTCCAAAGCCGAGATCGAAGACTCTATAGTGCAGCTAAACCTAAAGCAGGATCAGCTGGAGGAGAAGGTAAATATCGCTCAGAAGCTCCAAGCCCAGAATATCATGATCTCAGCGGTCAATTCCAAGGGTAAGGAAAGGGATGGATCGTTCAAAAACCGTCAGTTGGAAAAATTGAAAGTTGCCTTTGACATCAGCGAGAATAAGGTAACACAAGCGGGAGCAAAAGTGATCTATGTGCAGGTGGTCGCTCCGAATAATCAGGTGATTTTTGACATTGCCAAAGGCTCAGGAACCTTCAGCATCGACGGACGCGAGGAGTTCTATACGGCCAAGCAATCAATTTTATATGATAATAAAGCCAAAAGCTTGATCTATCTGTACCAAAAAGGCACTGATTATCCTGAGGGGAAATATGAAGTACGGATATTTTCTGATGGATTTAAGATTGGTCAAAAGACCTTCGAGATAAAATAATCGCTGAGCATTGAATGATGTTCTGGGAAAGAAAAAGCTACCTGTAGGGTCTACCTGCGGGTAGCTTTTTTGCTGTAGTATCAGGTGATGAAGGGCCAAAAATGCCCTGAAAAGCCTATCCATATATAGAATATACTATAAAAGCAACGGAAGTTTTGCAAAATAAAAATAATCCCTTAATTTTGCGGTCTGTTTAAATAATATTACCTAAACAACAATTAAAGATGTTCCAAAGAAATTATGAAACGGTATTCATTTTAACTCCCGTTTTGTCTGATGTTCAGATGAAGGATACCGTTGACAAGTTCATAAACTTGTTAAAAGAAGAGGGGGCAGACGTTATTAATGTTGAAAATTGGGGTCTTAAGAAACTTGCTTATCCAATCGAGAAGAAGAACACCGGCTTCTACGTAATGGTAGAGTTTAAGAGTGAGCCTACTTTGATCAAGAAGTTTGAGTTGGAAATGAGAAGAGATGAGAAGATCATGCGATTCTTAACTACCGTACTTGACAAAAATGCATTAGCATACGCAGTAAGAAGAAGAAAAGGCGAATTCAACAAAAAACCTGAAACTACTAAAGAGGAGGCAGCGAAATGACACTTAAGAACGAACCAATCAACAGAGAGCAAAACAAGAAAAAGTACTGCCGATTCAGAAAATTAGGCATCAAGTACATCGATTATAAAGATCCAAACTTCTTGTTAAAATTTGTAAACGAGCAAGGTAAAATTCTTCCTAGAAGACTAACTGGCAACTCTGCAAAATTCCAGAGAAAAGTAGCTAACGCTATCAAAAAAGCAAGACACTTGGCCTTGTTACCTTATGTAACTGACGGACTTAAGTAATCCGACGGTTCTATTCATTAGTTTTAAATTAGACAATTACAATGGACGTTATATTAAGAACAGACATAAAAGGACTTGGCTATAAAAATGACTTGGTGGCTGTAAAACCAGGTTATGGCAGAAATTACCTTATCCCACAAGGTTTTGCTGTGTTAGCTACTGCTTCCAATAAGAGAATTCTGGAAGAAAACATCAAGCAAGCCGCTCACAAAGCTGAGAAAATCAAAACTGAAGCTGAAGAAATCGCTTCTAAAATCGAAGGTCTTAAGCTTGAAATCAAAGCAAAAATCGGTGATTCCGGTAAAATCTTTGGTAAAGTTACCACTTTGCAAATCTCTGACGCTCTAGCTGACAAAGGCGTAGACGTGGACAGAAAGAAAATCTCTATCAGCACGCCAGTAACCGGAGCCGGTGAATACGTAGCTGAGGTGGATCTTCACAGAGAAGTGAAAACTGAAGTGAAATTTGAAGTTGTTGCTGAATAAGCACCACGATCAATCACAATATAAAAGAGGTTATCCTAAGGATAGCCTCTTTTTTTTTGCCCTTAGGCTACTGCAATTTTTTCCAGATCTTCCAGTAGCTTCTTGGATACCGCCCGGCTATTGGTCTCTTTAAGCGCCTTCAAAGCCTCATAGGCTAGGGCACTCTTCTCTACCAAACCGCATGGATTCTGGTCATTCCTATAGCTTCCTAGACACCACTGCAACTCCTCAATGAGGTTTTGCTCAATCTTTAATTTCTGAAGCTTGTCCACCGTGGCTACTACTGTTTTTTCAATTTTTTGTACACTCATAACTTTTATAATTACACCCTTAAAAATATTTATTCCTCACTAAAAATACGTATCCATTACGAATACACCAATAAAAACTTATTTTTATTACCAAAACTTCAAATCAACTGGTAGTTAATGCTTGTTTTCGGGCCTAAACACCCTTTTGCTGGTATAGGCTGTTAGATTGAGGCATTTTAATTAATTTAGAGCCATGCAATTCCAAACCTCCTTCCCTATCCCCCCACTCGATCGGCAGATCGATCATCACAGCAGCATTGTGTCTATGGGATCCTGCTTTTCGAGCACCATTGGCGACTTCCTACACGAGCATAAGTTCACCATTCTCAATAATCCCTTCGGAACCCTCTTTCATCCTAATTCTATCATGGAACTGATCCGATCGGCCCTTCATCAAAGCCCCTTAGCAGAGGAATTAGCCTTGGAGAGAGAGGGAATGTATTTTCATCACTCCGTCCACTCCAGCATCAGTGCGCCTTCAAAACCCTTATTGATGGAGCTGCTTGATACCAAAACCAAAGCACTAAAATCTGCGCTTAGCACCGCCAGTCATCTGATATTGACTTTCGGTACCGTTTACCAGTACCGTCTTCTCACTACTCAAAGGCAGGTTGCTAACTGTCACAAACAACCCTCTAAAGGCTTCAGCAAAAGCTTATCCTCCCTAGCGGACATGCAGGTGATGCTTCAAAAGGGTATTGATCTTATCAAAACACACAACCCTGATATCCAGATCATCCTGACACTGAGCCCCGTCCGGCATACCAAAGATGGAATTCCAGAGAATCAGGTTAGCAAGTCAGTTCTTCGAATATTATGTCATGAAATTACTGCATATGACCCAAACATTATGTACTTTCCTAGTTATGAAATCATGATGGATGAGTTAAGAGATTATCGTTTTTATGCAGACGATCTTATTCATCCCAGCCAAATGGCCGAGAAGTACATTTGGAAGAGGTTTGGGGAAACCTCTTTTTCATCGGAAACACATCTTCTAAACCAGCAGATAGAGAAAATCAACCAAAGCCTCCGTCATCGGCCTTTCAACCCAGAGGGAGAAGGTCATCGGCGATTTTTAAGAAATCTCTTGAAACAAATGGAACAAATCCCCGATCCTATTGATTTTAGAACAGAAATCCTATCCATAAAAGCGCAACTCTAAATAGTCTGATCCATATGTCTAATACTACGCCCAACGAGCTCATCAATAGTCAAAGTCCTTACCTTCTCCAGCACGCGCATAATCCCGTAAGTTGGTATCCCTGGAGCCCGGAAGCTCTGGCCAAAGCCATTGCCGAGGACAAGCCAATCCTGGTCTCCATCGGCTACTCTGCCTGTCACTGGTGCCATGTCATGGAGCGTGAGAGCTTTGAGGACCTGGACACCGCCAAAATCATGAATGAGCATTTTGTATGCATCAAGATTGACCGGGAGGAGCGTCCGGACCTTGACAATATCTATATGGATTCGGTTACGGCTATGGGCCTGCAAGGAGGTTGGCCATTGAATGTATTCCTGATGCCCGACCAGCGCCCATTTTACGGCGGCACCTACTTCCCCAATGCCCAATGGAAGGGTTTATTGAAGAATATTGCAGAGGCTTTTGTGAGTCATAAGGATGAGCTTCAGAAGAGCGCAGAGGGATTTGGCAGATCTCTTCAGCAGAAAGATTCAGAAAAATATCAGCTCGTCCAGGAAACCAAAGCGCTGGATCGGGCGGAATTGGATCATATGGCGCAGACCATTCACTCCAATACCGACCCCAAATGGGGAGGGATGAATCGCGCTCCTAAATTCCCCATGCCTTCCATCTGGCAGTTCCTGTTGGAATACACCCACCATTACCCCTCTCCTGCCATCCAGAAAACCGCTTTATTCACGCTCGAAAAAATCGGGATGGGAGGAATCTACGACCAACTGCGTGGGGGATTTGCCCGTTATTCTGTAGATGGCGAATGGTTTGCTCCTCACTTTGAGAAAATGCTCTATGATAATGGGCAGCTGCTCTCTCTCTATAGCCTAGCCTATAAATTGACGGAAGCCCCCTTTTTCAATGAAAAAATCACAGAAACTATACTCTGGCTTAAGGAGGAAATGTTGCAGGAAGACGGGGGATTTTATGCCGCCTTGGACGCAGACAGCGAAGGAGTGGAAGGCAAGTTCTACACCTGGGATCATGAGGAGCTGGAAGCCCTTCTCGGCGAGGACCAAAAATGGTTTAATAAGCTCTATAATATTCAAACTAAGGGAAACTGGGAAGACGGCATCAATATATTATTTCAAACCAAATCCTATGAAGAAATAGCTCAAAAGCATCATATCCCTCTTGATGAGTTCCTCTCGAGGCTCAGTGAAATCAAAACTAAACTTCTAAAGGTCAGAAATTTACGGATAGCACCGGGTCTGGATGACAAGGTACTTTCAGGCTGGAATGGGCTTTGCATCTCTGGCTTAGTGGACGCCTATCTATGCACGGGCAATGAAACTGCCAAAACACTCGCTATAAACTGTGGAGAATTCATCCTGGCCCATATGTTAAAAGGCCAGGAGCTTTTCCGTTCATATAAGTCTGGCAAGGCTTATACCCCGGCATTCCTGGAAGATTATGCTGCGGTAATTCAGGGCTTCATCAAATTATATGAGATTGATTTTGAGCTGCGTTGGCTTCAGCAGGCTAAGGCGCTCACCGATTTTACCTTGGAGCACTTCTGGGATGAATCAGAAGGGTTCTTTTATTTCAATAACCCTGATGCTGAAAAACTAATTGCAAATAAGAAGGAGATTTTTGACAATGTCATCCCTTCTTCGAATGCTCAAATGGGGCATAATTTGCATTTATTATCCAAGTATTTTTACGAGGACCACTATTCAGAATTAAGTAACCGTATGCTATCGCCGATGCGAAAACTCCTGATAAGTGACCCGGGATTTCTCAGTAAATGGGCGCATTTATATTTGTATAAAACTATGCCTCAGGCAGAAATAGCAATCATAGGAAAAGGAGCCAAGCAACTGGCTGGAAATCTGGGTAGGCAGATCCCTTCTGGGTATGCGCTAGCGGCGAGCCACAGTGCCACGGATGAGCTACCAGTATTGGCGCATAAAGTAGCAGATACGGATGGAAATGCGTTAATTTACGTTTGCTTTGACAGGACTTGCCACCAGCCGGTAAGCAGCTTGGAAGAGGCGCTGAAGTTATTACCCAACTCATAAAACACTACCTTGGAGAGCCTTTTTGGAGCTATGTATGAGCAGGAAAATCAGCCTGCGAATTTTGCGGATATTATATTACCGGTACCCATACCGAATATGTTTACCTATGAGATCCCTAGTGACCTGATGCCTTCTATAGGCATTGGTCATCGGGTGATCGTTCAGTTTGGACAGAAAAAAGTCCTAACAGGAATCGTGGGAAAAGTCCATCAAAGACCTCCTCAAGACTATGAAACCAAGCCTATATTAGAGATTTTGGATGATCATCCAGTGGTCAATCCATTGCAGATAAAATTCTGGTCCTGGATGGCCGAATATTACTGCTGTCATCTGGGCGAGGTGATGAATGCCGCACTGCCTTCCGGTCTAAAACTCAGTAGTGAAAGTAATGTGCAGCTGAACCCTGAATATGATCCCTCTCTCAAAAATTACCCTATGGATGACAGGGAAATCATATTGCTGGAGAAACTTAAGGAAAAGTCAGAATTGTCCTATGAGGATTGCAATAAGCTTCTTGGGCTAAAGTCTGCTTATACCATTATAAAAAGCCTGGTGATCAAGGGCGCTGTATTGGTCTATGAGCAAGTTAAAGAAAAGTACAGTCCCAAAATCGAAAACCGCATTCGGCTTTCTTCCCCTTATTGCGAGGACAAAAAGGAGCTAGAGGCATTGTTTACCCTGCTGAGCAAGCGACCGAAGCAGGAGGATATACTCTTAAAATACCTCCAAGAGGTCCCCATCTATAAGCAGCCGGAAGCCAATGAAAAAGGGCTCCGAAAACAAGTGTTTCTGGAGGCAGGACTTTCGGGAAGCTCGCTAAAAACGCTTATTGGTAAGGGAGTCTTTGAAGAGTTTGAAATTATCGTCAGCAGATTTGAGCAGCAGCCAGTCACTCAGACTGAGATCATACTTTCTGACGGACAGCAGGAGGCATTTGACTCCATCAAATCACAATTTGAAAGTAAGCAAACCACGCTGCTGCATGGCATTACGGGTAGTGGGAAGACAGAGATTTATATTAAGTTGATCCAGGAAGTCATGGAGAGTGGCTCCCAGGTGCTATTATTATTGCCGGAAATTGCTCTTACCACGCAGATAGTGGAGAGGCTGCAGAAGGTCTTTGGCAGTGAAATGGGGGTCTTCCATTCGCGGTATTCAGATAATGAGCGTGTGGAAGTATGGCAAGGAATTCTTTCTGGAAAATACTCCTTGGTGGTGGGCGTCAGGTCATCTATTTTCTTACCCTTCGATAGCTTAGGTTTGATCATAGTGGATGAAGAGCATGAGTCTTCCTATAAGCAGTTTGATCCTGCGCCGAGATTTCAGGCCAGGGATGCGGCGATTATGCTCGCTTGGCTGCACCAGGCAAAGACCTTGCTGGGAAGTGCTACGCCGTCATTTGAGTCTTATTATAACTGCAGAACAGATAAATACGGATACACCTCTCTTTTTCAGCGATTTGGAGGAGCGGAATTACCGACTTACCATATTGCGGACTTGCTGGCAGACCGAAAAAAAAACCTGCTGAAACTGGACTTTTCTCGACTTTTGCGCGAGAAAATCCAGGAGGCGCTTAACAGACAGGAGCAGGTATTGATATTCCAAAATCGCCGTGGCTATTCGCCATTTATTTCTTGTGAGGAATGCGGCTGGACGCCAGAATGTGAGCACTGTGATGTGAGCTTGACTTACCATCAGTATTCGGAGGAAATGCGATGCCACTATTGTGGATTTAAGGATAAGGTACCCAAGGCCTGCCCTGCCTGCGGCTCCAATAAGCTGAACACCGTGGGAGTGGGCACAGAGCGGCTCGAAGAAAGTCTTTCTCTATTATTCCCTGAGGCGCGGATTGCCCGAATGGACTTGGACACCACCAAGAGCAAATATGCCTACCAGCGGATCTTTGAAGAGTTTTCGGGTGGCAATGTGGACATTCTGGTGGGCACACAGATGATCACCAAGGGTCTGGATTTCGGCAATGTCACGGTGGTGGGCATCGTGGATGCTGATCGGATGCTGTATTTCCCAGACTTTAGAGCCACCGAAAGGACCTATCAGCAGATCACTCAAGTGGCAGGAAGAGCTGGCCGCAGAGGCAAAAAAGGGGAAGTCATCATTCAAACCCGCAAGCCAGACTTGCCAATATTCACCCAGATCACAGGGCATCTTTTTCATGAACTCTATCTCCAGGAGATGGGCGAAAGAAAGCGATTCTTCTATCCCCCATTTGTGAAAACCATCAAAGTGACGGTAAAGCATAAGGACGGAAGAGTATCTGAGCGGGCAGCAAGACATTTGAGCAATTTAATTAAGGACATTTCCCTTAAGAAGATCGTGCTGGGGCCCGAAAAAGGCTTAATTGCAAAGCTGCGAAATCAGTATATCTATGAGATTTATATTAAGGTGGATCGCACTGGTAATATTCCTGCGATATTCAAAAGTGAATTACAGAAGATAATATTTAATTTAGGGACAAATAAAGATTTCCGCAGTGTTCGTTTTGTGGTGGATGTAGATCCCTATTAAACCTAAAGCCCTCCTTATAATTAATGAGTAATTTACATTATTGAGTACCTAAAACAAGTTATATTACATATGAAATCAAGCGGTACGTCCGATATGATTTTTCCAGAAAATTACTATTATTCCTATTGGGCCAAAGCCCGAGTAAAGTATCTGACTATTTGGACGAAATAGGTAGATGAATAGGAATGAGGATAACGATAATTTTTTATAACTTTAGGCCTTCAACCTATTAAACACAAGAAAATGAGAATTGCCTTAATCGCCCATGATGGCAAAAAAGCTGACATGGTTCACTTTCTGAGTGGCTTCAAAGACCGATTGCTAGGCGCTGACATACGACTATTTGCCACCGGCACCACCGGTTCACATATTGAGCGGGCGGGGTTTGAGGTAGAGAAACTGATGTCAGGCCCATACGGTGGAGACGCGCAGATTGCCGCTATGGCTGCAGAGAAGAAACTAGACCTAGTAATATTCTTCCGCGACCCACTCGACAAACATCCCCATGAACCAGACGTGCAGATGCTTATGCGGATCTGTGACGTACATAATATTCCTTTGGCCACCAATCTGGCTTCCGCTAAACTGATGTTCAAACAAATAACAACCGATTTTGCAAATGGAGAGTAAGACGATAAAGAAGATCGGTGTATTGACCTCAGGGGGAGATGCTCCAGGAATGAACGCCGCCATCAGAGCGGTAGTTCGTTGTGCATTTTACTATAACTTAGAAGTTTTTGGGATCTACCGTGGATATGAAGGAATGATCCAGGATGACATCCGTAAATTGGACAGTCATGATATCGGATACATTCTCGAGCGCGGGGGCACTTTTCTGAAGTCTGCCCGAAGTGCGGAGTTCCGTACTGCCGAAGGCCGTCAAAAGGCCTATGAAAACCTTCTAAAACATAATATTGATGGCTTAGTCGTAATTGGCGGGGACGGTTCCCTTACTGGTGCCCACTTATTCTATAAAGAATATGGCATTCCAGCGATTGGCCTCCCGGGCACCATTGACAATGACCTGGCAGGAACAGACAATACTATCGGTTTTGACACTGCCTGTAATACCGCTATTGAAGCGATCGATAAGATCAGGGATACGGCGACTTCTCATGACCGACTGTTTTTCGTGGAAGTGATGGGCCGTGATTCTGGATTCATTGCGATCAATGCAGGGATAGGCAGTGCTGCTGCAGCCACCCTCATTCCTGAGAAGAAGATGCCCGTAGAAAACCTCATCGAGCGCCTGAATACCCGTGCCAAAGCCAATAAGCAAGCTAACGTCGTTATTGTAGCTGAAGGCGGCAAAAGTGGTGGAGCTCTCGAGATTTCTAAGAAGGTAAAGAAATACCTTCCAAATTACGATATCAAAGTAACCATCCTTGGCCACTTACAACGTGGCGGGTCCCCTACATCCTATGACCGTGTACTGGCCAGTAAGCTAGGCGTGGCAGCAGTGGAAGGCCTGATGCAAGGTAAATGTGACGTGATGGCCGGGGTGATCAATAATAAAGTGGTCTATACCCCTATCAAAAGAGCTATTGTAGATGATAAGGAAGTGGACGAGGAAGACTTCAGAGTCGCTAAAATCCTTTCTACCTAAGAATATAAACACCATTATATGCCCTAAAAAGCACCAAAATCCCAAGGCAATCCTTGGGATTTTTTTTTTATACCACCTATTTATTGATCCTGATATTAGGGAGCAAACCATTCTAAAGCCCTTAATAGATAGCAATCTACAGGGACTTTGATCAGTCCTGATTATAAAAATATACGCAATTATCAATAAGCCTTCATTCCTGAAATTTCCAATAAAAGCTCAGATCAGAGGGATTCAGCATGCTAGTCTCTATACCTTTCAGACAGATTGGTCGGCAGGCGAGGCTCGGTGCTTACAACTGTTAGAATGGATAGCCGATGGCAAAGTTAAAGATGAAGTTTTCCCTTCTCCAGTCCCTATCAAAGATATTGTAGTTTTTCTGCCAACGTTCACCCTCGGGCAGCCAAGGCTTCCGTAGCGGTGTGGCAAAATCAAATCGAATCACAAAAAACTCAATATCGATCCTCAGGCCCACTCCTGTACCGACCCCTAACTCGCGCAACCAAGAGCTAGAAAACTCCCCTCCTGGCAAGGCTTCGTTATCGTTCATCAGCCATACGTTACCTGCATCCACAAACACCGCTCCTTTGAGATAAGGAACTAGTGGAAAGCGGTACTCAATATTTCCCTCAATCTTAATATCCCCCGTTTGCTCAAAATAGGATTGATTATCCACAGAATCCGGCTGATAAGTACCCGGTCCCAGGGAACGAATCCTAAAAGCCCGCACACTATTAGGCCCTCCAGAAGAATACTGCTTGATATACGGCAGTGAAATGGAGTTTCCGTAAGGTATACCAAGACCACCAAAAAGCCTAGTGGCCAAAACCTTGTCCTCTCCTAATTTGATATGATATCTAAAATCTAAATCTCCTCGAACAAACTGCGCATATTCCAAACCAAAAATCTTATTCGGATTCTCCACAGAACCTTCACCATCTACCAGGCCAAGCAAGTTGCCCGCCATATCCAGCGAGGCTCCGGCAAAAATTTTATGCGTCCTGAACTCATCCCCTAGCTGATTATAGTGAAAAGTATAATTCATCCCCGCTATAAACTGCTGCTCAAAACTCTTCCGTAAGAAAGGGTTATCATCTAAAATAGCCTCAAAATCCGGACTCACATCAGATAAACTTACCACACTCAAACTCACCGGGTTGAACTCATGATAAACATATCGGTTGGCATTCCAATAATAACCATAGCTTGTCGTCACATTATTTAGACGGTACAGACCGATTCTATTGATCGATTCACCACCTAGGCTGATCTTGGTCTTGGGAACGGAGTAGCTGAATTTCTCATCCACATTGGAGGGGAATATCACCCTAGGAAAGATCAAATCCGCCGAAAGCCCAAACTCATAGGTGCTCAAACCGGTCCTTCCTCCACCTGCTATCTGCGTTTCATAGCCAAAATTGGCGGAGAGATTCATCGTCTCCCCTCCCTTGAATAAATTTCTATTACGGTAACTTACCAATACTGATGGACCAATAAAATTATTTGATTTGGACAATCCCTGCAGCTCCAGGCGGACCGTTCGCTTCTTAAGTGGCGATAGGTAAATACTCGCATCCAGCGGATTGGTCTGCCCGATGAAGGTGGTATCAGGCTCATCATACCTGAGATTTACATACCGGTAATTCCCGATGGACGACAATCTATTGGTGGTCAATCTCGATAATTTAGAACTATAATTTTGCCCCTCCCGGATCAAAATATACTTTTCCAACAGCTCGGGTCTAAACTGGATATCATCCTGAATATAATGTATGCTATTTAGCTCAGTCGTGTCCTGAGCCTGTGACTTCTCCTCCACAGAATAATTTGGATAGACATTGACAGCGCCTACTTCATAAGCCACCACTGATTTCTTTGGGGTACCATTCTTCAGCCTCAAATACAGGTCAAAAGTTCGCTCCTCATAATTATTGGTATCGGCCTCAAAAATCAAAAAGTCGGCATTGAAATTATAAAACCCTCTCAATTTCAGTTCATCATCGATGCGTGTCCTTTCTTTCTTGAAGGCATCGAGTTCAAATCTTACGCCTTCTTTCAGCTCTGTTTCCTTGAGAATGTCCTCTATCTCCTCTTTTATTGGAAGGGAATCCACCTCCAACTGCAATTTACCTAGCTTATAAGGTCTGCTGACCTCGGCGGTATAGTTTACGCTTGCAAATTTCTCGTCCACCTCATTTTCATGATTTACGGTGGTGTAGAAGAAGCCATTATTTTCCAGACGATTAAGGATGAGCTCCTCGGTTTTATTTTGATCTACCTGACTGAAATATACTGGCTCCTCGCCAAATTTCTTATTCATGAATTTATTGATGAAACCAGGTTTTTCCTTGGTGCCCTTATAGTGGGCCCATAAACCTACCCTCATCCCTAAAAAAGTACTGTTGGGCTCTGGCCGGATCATCTCTTCCAGCCTGCTATCAATGATTTTCAGCGTTTTGCTGCTTACATTCTTTTTATCTTCAGAATTTACAGTAAGCTCCGCACCGGTGTATAGCTGCTCCCCTTCCGGGATGAATTTCTTCACGCCACAGGCTCCCAGCAAAAAAACCAGTGATAAAACCAATATATGTCTCCCTTTACCCATAAATTTTTGACTATTTCTGCTGTTCCTCCTTTACTTCCTTCCCTTGCTGATTTTCCTTTTGGATCTTTTCCTCGCTTTTCCAGAAATTCCTAAACTTATTAAATTCCCTATTAAGGATAAATGCTACACCCGTGACAATCACCTGACCGTCAATAATGCTTTCAAATTCATTTTTCCTAAAACCTCGAACTCGGTATCGACCGTTTTCTGTAAGCAGATATTCGATATTGACATTCCCAAAGACCCCGCCGGTATTTTGGGATTCCTGAGAAGAGCTCTCCAGCTCCATCTGGCTACCCACCTGCACCACCAGTCGATCATCAAACAGGCGTTTCTGAGCACTTACATTCAGCTCCGTTTTATCTCCTGTATAATCGGAATAACTATCCAAATCAAAATTCAACTCGAAGCCACTGTTTCCAAGAACGTTATTAGACAAAGCATTCATTTGGCTGGAAAGCATCTGGCTCACACTGGACCTAGCGATGGAGGAGGTAGCACTTCCAGACCCATCACCACCTGTGGAAGGCATAAATTTTTGCAACACAAGCAGCGAAAATACCTGTCTATTCAGCTCTCCTTCTTCTTCGTTGATCTGCTGCAGCCTGGTGTACACATTCCCGCCAAGTGCCCCCTGCTCATCTTCCGGCATATCCAGTTTGAAGAAAATCTGTGGCTTGATCAGGTCTCCTTCTACATTCAACAGCACTATGAATGGCAAGCGCTGATTATACTGACTGGCAACCTCAGTGCTTACTCCAGAGATCTGAGTGGCCATCAGGTCACTCGCGGAGGTCTTCACATCGTAAGAAGCGGTGATGGCCAGATCCGCATCCATAGGATTTCCTTTCCAAGTGATCGTGCTTCCTTTCACAATATTGAATTTCCTGGATACCAAGCTATATAAACTCATCTCATAGTGTCCTTCGGAAAGCTCATATATCCCAGACAAATTCATTTGGCCGTTAGGCTCTATATTAAGGTTAAGGTCTGCTTCCCCTGCCACCATTAGGTTATCTCCGGATCTTTCGTCAATTACCACCGTAAATACCGCCTTGGGATCTACTCTAAGGATGGCCTTGATGTCCATCCCCGTAAATGCCGACTCGTTCGATTCTGTCGCTCGCTTAGTGAGGATATCATTGGGATCATCACGATCCACGATGAGCACCACCCCTTCACGCTCCACCACCTCCAGCTGCGTCTCTGGAATCACAAAAGTCAGGTCGGTATTTTCATTTACCACTAGCTTGGCATCCACCTTCGGTAGATTCATATCTCCTTTGATGCTCACATCTGCGTTGATATTGGCCTTGCCATAAAAGAGATCATTGTCCTCAGGGCCAGAGTTGAGCACCTGAAACTTATCGGCCTTCAGCATTAGATCAAAGGTCATATTGGTAAAATCCTCCGTTCCAATGGTGCCATCCAGTGAGAACAGATTCCCCTGAGCATCCTTAAAGGTATAGTCCGAAAGATAAACGCCATTTTGATCCACTTTTAGCGATTCTGAAGGAAGAGTAAATTTCGAATTTAGCATTTTCACCAGGAGGGATCCCTCCTTAAAGTTAAAGTCCCCTTCATACTGGGGTTCTAGGGTCGTGCCACTCACCGAAAGATTTCCTTGCAGACTTCCTGAAGCCTCTGCAAACTTCTCTGGCATCAGGGACTCTAGGAGTTTTAGTTGTAGCTCTTTTAGGTCCATATTTAGATCCAGCTCTGCCCCCGTTTCATTCGCGATATAGTCACCTTTGATTTCCAGGTCCAGGGCTTTTTCCTTTAGTGACAAGTCAAAATCATAAGACCCTGCATCGACGCTTTTCGCTTTCAGCGACATGATTCCTAGCTCGGCATCCATCACTTTAAGATCTTTGATCTGCAAGTCAGCCACCAAGCCTGGAGCGGTAAAGGGATTCTCCACCACAAAGTCTCCATTAAGCCTTCCATCCACAATGGCCTCCTGGGGGTTCAGCAGGCTCAGTAAAGCCGCTAAATTGAAATTGGTAAAGGTGATGCCTGCTTGACTTTCCGCATTTGGGCTTAGGTCATTCTTGAAGGCTACTTCCTGATTTGCATTGGAAAATTTGAAATCAACAAACTTTATGGAATTATCAGCATAGATCAACTGGTTAGACTCCGGGGTTTCCCAAGGCTTCTTATTGACCTTAAGGCCCGCAGGAAGGACGCTGACGATGGTACTGTCCCCCTTGGCCTGTACGAGCGCATCGATATAATAGGTCGTGTCATTTTTGTAGGAAGAAACAAAATTAAGCTCCAGATTACGATGCTTAAAGTTCCCATTGATCGAGGTGGGTCCCATGAGCAATGGAGAGGCTTCTAAGCCAGAAAACCCAAGGGCCAGCTCCATATTTTCACCATCTCCGTTGGCTTCTATCATCAAGCTATCCAGTGCCATATCATTATATTTCAGATGGGGCAAGCGGATATTTGCCTGGAGGTTTTGCTTGGCCTCATCGAAGGTCAAGTTAATATCTATGGAATCAAGCTGGTCCAGTCCTTCCACAAAAACCTGATCCAGGACTGGCGCGCGGCGGAAAGCCAAATTCAAATCCAAGCTCACAGGATGGAGATGGGAACTGTCCTTCTCCGCATGGAATGACGCACTGTCCCTCATATATGATTCTATATGTCTGGTCAGGCCTTCGGCCAAATGCTGCGGAGAGGTATTGGAACGCATATAGCCATTTAGCATCAGGCTATTCACATCCATACTGGTGCTGTCATTGGTAGCAAAAGCCTTCAGGTCAAATTCTCCCAAAGGATAACTTCGTCCATCATAGACCACCATTCCTTCCGTGATGCTGGTACTCAGCTCAAATTCTTCGGGGTCACCCTCAAAATCCGCCTTCAGCTCCAGTCTGGCTCTAATGTCTTTCTGGGTAATGCCCAGCGCCTGCAAATTAGCTCCTCTCAGATCCAAAAATGCTGTATAGTGATTTGCTGTAGAGTCTAAAACCAAATCAGCCTTGAGGTCCATATCCACATTTTCATCCACAAAGGACAATAATACATTTCCCTTTCCTGAGGTGAGTTCCCCGGAAAGCTCCAGCCCAGACAGGTCATAGCCATTATAAGATAGCTCGCCAAAATCTGAGCTCAAGGTCGCATCTAGGCTCTCTAGGGATTCCCCCTGACCTTTGGATTGTAAACTCACGGACAGATCACCTAAGCCCATCCCGGGAAGTATCTCTCCCAGTGCCAGCTGAGAGGCTTCCAGATTAATATCAAAGGCCATCTCCGCCGTATTTTGGTAAGCCGCTTTTACATCTATCGTTCCTTGGCTACTGGTCAGTAACGCCTGCGCATTTAGGTCATCGAGCTTACCCTGCACATTGCCCTCGAGATTTAGTGTATCCGGAATACGTATGCCCATCGCTTTTTCATCCACAAAACCCAATAGATCTTCACGTAATGAATGGAAAGTAAACGTACTTATATCCATGCTCATCTGATCTGGCTGACTCACATTCTTGAGGGCTCCCTGGACATGAACATAGGTGTTTTTGCCCCAGTATATTTCATTATTTCCGAGACGTAAATCCGCTAAGCTCCCTTCCGCATGGAGTTGTCCAGTAAGCGGCTTAGTCATAGCAGTCTGAACATAAGGATCCTCTGCCAGGTCTGGCATAAGTGACATAAACTCCTCCAGATGCAAACTAAGGGTAGGAATATCTATCTTAAATTTAGCTTTATCAGGTTCGTCTATAAAGGCTTGTAGCGAATTATAAGTCAAAGCGGCTGAACCCTCCAGGCTGTTTTGATCAGTTTGCAAAATTAAGTCATTTAGCTTTGCTTCTGTTTCTGTAAGCTGCCCATTGAAGGTGAAATTCTGCAAGGTCAGTCCACTGGATTCTTCAAAACCTAAGGTCACTAGGTTTAAGCCTGCCCCTTTTGAATTAAGGTACACTTGGTCCAGGTGAAGCTTAATACTATCCAAGGAAACCGCATTCGCATCAAACACCCCAGCTGTCACCTCGGCCTTCCCAGAGGTGAAGTCAAATCGGTTTTCATCAAGTCGTACCTTTTGGATATCTATATCGTATGCCGGCCATTCAAATGCCGCTTCTGCTACCTCTTCCTCCTGCCCCGAAGTCGCCGTTTCCTGACTCACAGCTGGCATAGATAGCCTGATATCCGACTGGGAAAGTAATAGATTCTTTACAACAATTTTATTTTTGGCCAAGTCAGCCTCAGGAAGCTCCAATAAGAAATCTCCGATACTCAGCTCTGCCTTTAGGCTATCGGGCTGAGAATGGTATAAGGCGGAAACATTCTTAATTGAAAAATGATCCAGTTTCACCAAGGGCATTACCGAGGCCGTCGTATCCTCCTCACTAGGTGGAAAAGGCTTGGTCTGGATATAGTGTGCCTGGATATTCTCAAATTCAATATTCTTAATATAAAAGCCCATGGAATTAAGATCGATATTCTTAGGCTCCACCAATAGCTTACCTAGGCGCACATCCGTGTCGATTCCCATCACCTCGTCCAGGTATTTCACCTTGAGATTAGTGATATTTATTGGGCCAATAGAAAAGTCCGGCATAGCGCTGCTTTGGCTGGTGGTATCCACAGGAGTCTGGCTGGTGCTATCTGCGGAGGTAAAGGCTTCTGTGAGAAAGTCAAAGTTAAACTTACCCGTATCTTCTTTTCGGGAGACATTGGCGACGAGTCCGTCCCAGTCCAGCTTGGACAGGTGAATAGCGCCATCTTTGATCAGGGGCCAGACTTTCACTCCAGTCTCCAGTGATTTTGAATACACCAAGGTATCCCCTTCCATATCCTCGACATATAGTCCTTCTACCTGAAGATTCCCCGAAAAGGTGATAAATAACCGATCGATATTAATCTCAGTATTGGTTTTTGACTGGGCATAATTCAGGGCTTTTCCCACCACGATATCCTGTCCCCATGGGCTACGGATAAATAACAATATCCCCACTATTAGTCCGATAAGGACCAGAAGTGTGATCTTGAGAATTTTAAAAATCGTATGTACTATTTTTCGTTTGTCCAAGTGACTATGCTGTTTATCCTGATGTATTAATGCTGGCTATTTTCCCTATATCGGCCAAGAAACAATTTTTAGGCCCTTTTGAAATAATCTAACAAGATATCACTCCCCCAAAGAGGCATTTGTCTCTCATCAACTCCTCAGNCGCTCATATGTTTTAAATAGTAAATAGTAGTTTTTGCAGCCTGCTGCCGTCAAAGATATGCTTGTTTAAAATTAAAAAAAGCAAGCAAGCCAAAAATCACTTTACTACCTCACTGAAAATGAAGCAATAAAGAATTTCCGTTATTGATAATGGATGGGACTGCATAGCTTCTGAGCTAAACTTTGCATTCAATATTCATGCTAAATAGATAGGGATCACAAACTTTCTACTATTTTTTCACTATTTGAAAACCAATAGTCTCCAAAGTCCACAAATAATAAATACTAATCCCTCTTTTATGATATTTTCTAAGCTGAAATTGCATAAACCTAAAAGTTAAAAACCAGCGCTGAAGTAAGGGATTTCAACCTTTTCCAATTTTTGAGGTTTACCAGGTTTTTTTCCTGCGAATATTGAATTAGATATTCCTATTAAAAATCCTGCCTATAAAAAATGATAATAAAATTTAAGAGTGAGGAGCCTATCCCCGCAAAGGTGGCATTTCTTAATCTGAAGAGGGGAGAATAATAAAACAACCAATTCTGGCAGATAATTAGTGTTCGCTAATTATTGAGGTATTGCCCCTCCACATGCCTTTGCGCTCCCTTCTTTCCTGTAGAGGATAAGTCTATATCTATAGTCAAGCCATATATATAATAATTGACGAGGAAGAAAGAAAAGATAAAGCGCCAAAAGTCTGTCAAATTGTCGGTATTTTATTAATTTCGCATTCAAATTTGATTGAACAGTGCTATGGAGAACATTATCAAAGATATCGACATTCTACCTGTAGAAGAGGCGCAAGCATGTGAGTACAAAACTACGGTGGATGAAAATACCGGTAAGACAAAGAAACTATATATAGAAAGCTATGGCTGTCAGATGAATTTCTCTGACAGTGAGATAGTGGCGTCCATCATGAAGGACAACGGTTTTGACACCACGTCCAATTATGAGCAAGCCGATGTCATTTTTTTAAATACTTGTTCTATACGCGAAAAAGCGGAGCAGACTGTACGCAAAAGGCTCAGCCAGTTCAATACGATCAAAAAACAAAATCCTTCTCTGACTATAGGGGTACTAGGCTGTATGGCTGAGCGCTTAAAGGACAAGCTTCTGGAGGAAGAAAAACTTGTGGATGTGGTGGTCGGACCTGACGCCTACCGTGACCTCCCCAATCTGGTCAAAGACGCCGAAGACGGAGACAAAGGAGTAAATACCTTCCTTTCCAGAGAGGAAACCTACGCGGATATAGCCCCTGTGAGACTAAACTCCAATGGCATCAGCGCCTTCATCTCCATCATGAGAGGGTGTGATAATATGTGTTCTTTCTGTGTGGTACCCTTTACGAGGGGCCGGGAAAGAAGCCGTGATCCACACTCCATCGTCAAGGAAGCGCAGGATCTATTTGACCAAGGCTATAAAGAAGTGACCTTATTGGGTCAGAATGTGGATTCCTATAAATGGTCTCCAGAAGAAAACAATAAAGCAAGACTCATCAAGCAGGAAGGAGACGTCAGCGAGGTGATCACCTTTGCGAATTTGCTTGAGATGGTGGCATTGATCAGCCCTCAGCTTCGCATCCGATTCTCCACATCTCATCCTAAGGACATCACTGATGAGGTGCTCTATACGATGAAGAAGTATAATAATATCTGTAAATACATTCACCTCCCTGTGCAAAGCGGCAATACACGCGTGCTCGATCTGATGAATCGTACCTATACCCGCGACTGGTATCTGGAAAGGATATCAAAAATCCGGGAGATCCTTGGGGAGGAATGCGGCATCTCATCGGATATGATTTCCGGATTCTGCACCGAGACCGAGGAGGAGCATGAGGAGACCCTTAGCCTAATGGACATTGTGAAGTTTGACTTCGCCTATATGTTTTATTATTCTGAGCGTCCAGGAACCCTGGCTGCAAAGAAATACGAAGATGATATTCCATTGAAAGTGAAGAAAAGAAGGCTTCAGGAGATCATTGATAAGCAGGCGGTACATTCTTACGCAAGAAATAAGCAGGATCTCGGCCAAATCCAAGAGGTATTGGTAGAAGGAAGCTCAAAGCGATCGGAGCTACAGCTGAAAGGCAGAAACTCGGCGAACAAGGTCGTAATTTTTGATAAGGGAAATCATCAAAAGGGAGATTATGTAACCGTAAAAATTGTGGATTGCACTCCTGCCACCCTTTTTGGAGAAGTACTTTCCTAATCTTTCAACAGCATCCTCTATGATCACCGACCAAGAAGTATTAAGTGTAAAACAGCGATTTGGAATAATTGGCAACAGCCCATTACTCAATCACGCCATTCGGGTGGCCATGCAAGCCTCCCCCACCGATATGACGGTGCTGATCACAGGAGAAAGTGGATCCGGAAAGGAGTCATTTAGTAAGATCATTCACTCCTTAAGCACTCGCAAGCACGGGAAGTTCATTGCAATTAACTGCGGTGCTATCCCTGAAGGCACGATAGACTCGGAGCTATTTGGGCATGAAAAGGGATCTTTTACAGGGGCACATGAAGCTCGAAAAGGCTACTTTGATGTCACCGACGGAGGATCTATATTTCTGGATGAGATAGGTGAAATGCCACTAGGCACCCAAGCCCGCTTACTTCGGGTACTAGAAAATGGTGAATTTATAAAGGTAGGCTCCTCCAAAGTTCAAAAAACGGATGTAAGGGTCATCGCCGCTACCAATGTCAAGCTGTTTCAGGCCGTGGAAAAAGGGAAGTTTCGAGAGGATTTATATTATAGATTGAACACCGTGCCCATTTTTGTGCCGCCACTGCGGGAGCGTGGGGATGATGTCAATTTGCTGTTCCGAAAATTCACTACTGATTTCAGTGAAAAATATAGCGTAAAGCCTATTTCTCTAGATTATGAGGCGAAGGAATTATTGAAAAAATTCCCTTTTAAAGGCAATATTCGGCAGCTCAAAAACCTGGCAGAGCAGATCTCATTATTAGAAGAAAATAGAGAGGTGGACGCCATCACCTTGGCAAAATACCTCCCTAGTGAAGAGTCCAACCTTCCGGCTCCATACAATTCCAAAAACGGAAAAGATGGGGAAAGCAGCTCTGATTTCTCGGAGCGGGAAATCCTCTATAAGGTGTTATTTGATATGAAAAAAGACATGACCGAATTGAAAAAATTGGTCTTGGACACTTATCAATCTGGAGGAATAAACCAAAACATCCTTAAGAAGCACCATTCATTATTTGAGGATATGGACACGTCGGTATCCTTCGATGAAGACAGCCCAAAGGAATCCCCCTCCTCCATGCCTATTGTCCTGGAATCAGGCAAACTGGCTTCCTCCCATTCTGAAGACTATGATGATGAAGGCATAGAAGATATCATTCATGAGGAGGATGACAACTCCTTGTCCATCGAAAAGAAGGAAAAAGAATTGATCATCAAGGCCTTGCGCAAGCATAATAATAAACGAAAATACGCTGCCCAGGATCTGGGGATTTCTGAGCGGACCTTATACCGTAAAATCAAACAATATGATATCAATGAATAGCAAAAATACGGGCATAAGGCTGCTGATTGCCTTATTGATATCGGCCTTTGTTGGAGCCTGCAAGGTGGAATACAGCTTTACAGGCACCACGATAGATTATAATACAACACAGACCTTTTCGGTAGCAAACTTCTTCAATGATTCTGGTGGAGGGCCTGCCAATATGGGTCAGAACTTCACTGAATCGCTAAAAGATTATTTCCAGCGAAATACCCAGCTGGATCTGGTGCAGAACAATGGTGACCTCCAGTTTGAAGGAGCCATCACCCGGTATAATATCACGCCACAGGCCACGGTATCCACCACAGACCCCAACCAACCTGACAGGGCTGGCCAAATGCGTCTGACGATAGCCGTAGAGGTGAATTACCTCAACCTGAAAAATGAAGAGGAGGACAATAAGAAGACTTATTCATTTTACCAGGATTATGATCCTCGGACCACCTCTTTATTGGCGGTGGAAACGGATCTTATAGACGATATCTTCGAAAACATCATTCAGGATATTTTCACCTCCACTGTGGCAAATTGGTAATTTTAAGTAAATTAGACCTCTAACAAAAAACTGTCCCGTGAACGCAGCAGAACTTCTACAGATCATCCAAAGGCCAAATGAGCTCAGCAAGGAGGATTTCAGAGCCTTAATCAAGCTCCATGAAACCTTCCCATATTTCCTTGTGCCCAAGGTATTGGCGGCTAAGTATGAGCAGAAGATAGCGGGAAGCAGCTCCAAGGAGCTCCTGCATTGGGCGGCGGTGGAGAGTCCTGACCGGTCTTGGCTGAAGCAGCTAATCGAAGAGGAAGTGGTATTGCCAGGAGAATCCTCCAAGAACATCGCTCCTGCCAAAGATCCGGAAGCCATCATCCAGCAGGAAAAGGAAAATCCACCAGCTATCAACTCACGTGCAGAAGTACTCAAGAAGCTTGAGGAAAATCTTAACAAACTTCGCAAGCCTGAAGCCGAAAACCCAGGTAAAACACCTGAGGTCAAAGCGGTGGATGCGGCAGAAGCGGCAGTGCCTGCAGCAGAAGAAATAGAAGCTATGGAGCCGGCTAAGAAGAAGAAAGCAGGCATCAAGCGCAAAGGAGGAGACGACCTCATAGAAACGATCCGTCAAAAGGAGAAAAAGGAAATAAAAGACGCTAAGAAGCAAGAGCAGATGGACATCATCAAGGCTTTTAGCTCAAAGGATATCAAGCTGGCAGCCATTAAGGAAAACGAGGACAGTAAAAAATTGGCAGACTTATCAGAGAGCAGCACGGTACTTTCTGACAAGCTTATATCGGAGTCTTACGCTAAATTATTGCTGAAACAAGGCAAAAAAGAAAAAGCAAAAGGCATTTATCGAAAATTAAGTTTGAAATTTCCGAAGAAAAAAGCTTATTTTGCGGAATTATTAAAAGAATTAGAAGGATAAAAATTTAAGCATATGTTTACTTTATTGATCAGCGTCATCATCGTAATGGCAGTTATCTTGGTACTGGTAATTCTTGGCCAAGACTCCAAAGGTGGTGTAGGTGCCGCTTTTGGCGGTGGAGCATCCCAGATTATGGGGGTTACCAAAACCGGTAATATACTAGAGAAAGCCACTTGGGTATTGGCTATTTCCATCTTGATTCTTTCTTTGGGCACTTCTGCCTTTTTTGAGAGCAATATTGGTGGATCTACTGAATTCTCCTCTCCAAATATTGAGAGTGCCAAAGAACAAATGGTAGCTCCAGCTTTTGGTGGTGAAGAAAGCATTCTTCCTGAGGAGAGTGAAAGCCTTACTCCTGCAGATTCCGCAGAGTAAACTACAAAGCACAAAAAATTCTAGAGCCTGGTAAATACTTATCAGGCTCTTTTTGCGTTTAAATAATCAGCAATATTTGTAGTGTATATTAAAAATATGCAAAAAACAGCCTTTACAAGACCTATTATTTGTATTAGCTGGACAAAAGCATTAATTTTAATTTATTGGAAACTTTAACCATAAAAATCATTCATCTTTATGTTTGAAAATTATAAAACCCTTGAAGATCTCGGAGCAAATGAATGGCCTAATGTCATATTATGGGCCGCGCCTGTAATGTTTGCATTGGTATTTGCGGAGTGGGGTCTGAGTATTTACAAAAATAGAGACAGTTACGATGGCAAGGATTTCCTTGCAGCATCCAGCATTGGGCTGATCAATGTAGGGATCAGCGCCTTGATCAAGGTAGCCTTATTTACGGCGGTTTTATTCTTTTGGAATATCGTCCCCTGGAAAATCCCTCCTACCTGGTGGTCTTTTATTCCTTGTTTTATTGCCATTGATTTTGCTAGATATTGGGCCCACCGTGTGGCACATGAGCAGCGTTTCTGGTGGGCCACTCACGTCACCCATCACAATTCCACAAAATATAACTTCTCAGTATCTTTCCGACTGAGCTGGACCCAGCATATCAAATTCATCTTCTTCATCCCCGTGGTGATGATAGGATTTGACCCATTTGTCTTCTTTATCTGCCACCAGATAGCGGTGCTTTATCAGTTTTGGATTCATACCGAATACATCACTAAGCTTCCGGCTCCTATCGAGTACCTATTCACCACGCCGTCTCACCACCGCGTGCACCATGCAAGTGATGAGCATTACTTAGACAAAAACTACGGTTCTACCTTCATCATTTGGGACAGAATATTTGGTACCTTTATGGAAGAAAAAGAGCGACCTACCTATGGAATCACTAAGCCCGTAAGCACTTATAATCCGGTAACTTTGGTATTTCATGAATGGTATGATATCGTCAGCGACCTTAAGCAAGCAGAAAACAGAAAAGAAGCGATGCAGATTATGTTTGGAAAGCCCGGAGATGAGGTAATCAAAAACCGAGAACTCAGAAGAGCCCAAAGGCTGGAAAGCCAAAAAGTACCTGCCGCACCTATATTGAATGAACAGGAGCCCTCATTGCTCCAAAAAGAAAGATAAACTACCTAAAGCCCGACTATCGTCGGGCTTTTTTTTTTGACAAAAACCCTATTGCCTAATCTGCATAGGTGATTTTGATTTTTCAGACCTGGGGTTCACAAAGCAAAATGATTCCCCGTATTACCCCCCCCCCTGCACTTGCCCATAAACATGAGATCATGGCAGAAATAGGAAGACCTATCCGAAGTGAGCCCCTCTCCTAAAATGCAAGCTTTGCATACAGTGGATATAATGTCAATCACTACTAGCCAACTACAGGGTAATATCCTTACGAGGTTTTGAGCGTAGAGCGTTCACGGGCATATCATTCAGGGTCGAAAACTTTATAGATTTCAGCTTATATCATTACATTTTAAACAGGAAAGGCTATATAGAAGATTACCGGTTGGCTTACTGGCTAGCAGGCAATAAAGTACTTTAAGGACAGCTCGGCCTAGAACTATAAAATAGTCTCACTACTAAGCTTAATTTTAGATGAGAGGCACTTTACAGTTTTCCATTTGGCCAAAGAAGTGAAGGCTACCCCGTTTATCTTTGGAGTAGAAAGGGCATGAGCAGGGTATTTTAGGTCGTGAAGGGTTTGCGGTATAGCGACATATTCCCCATCAATAAGGAGGCATTGCGAAAGAGTAAACTCACATTTGGAAGGAAAAACCTCTTTCACCTGTGGTGAGGAGCCCTTTTATTTCCCATCAAGCAATCATCCTGAGCAGCATACGCTTACTCACTGGGAGCAAACTCTCTTCTAGCGGAACCATATTATTGCTATGCACCCTCCAAGCCGCCGGATTTGGCAGTTCTCGGTGGCTCCGTACCAGATCGAGCTTAATCTGTTCATAAGAATGGGCCAGGGATTTTTTTTCCTTTCGGAGATAAGAAAAAGCAATCCCCCGATAATGCTCAGTACTGTTTTCAAATAGTTTTATTTGATAATTATAAACGTGAATATCACTGGATTTTTCACAGGAAATAAAGACATATCCTTCCCTCTGGTATAGGGGAGACAGTCCTACGGGCTCCACTTGAATATGCTCTTCGATAAAGTCATAGATACCCTTACCTTCCTCAATATACCGTTTCAATTCTGGCAGCGAGAAAGCGATGATATCATCAAGTTCCTTCATCATTTCAGACTCCTGGAGCAGTGATTTACGTTTAAACTGCAGCTTGTCGGGATCCAGGCCCACGACTTTGGTAGGAAAAGCCTGCTGCAGCCCTTTTTTATTTTCGCTTAGAATCTTCAGGTTTTGGTAATGCCTGATGAGGTCTGCTAATGGCGGATAGAGTCTGACCCTTGTAAAGGCCGATTCTACTTCCTTAAGATAAGCGAGGAGAAGGTATTTCTTGTACTCGAAGTCGATCCATCCTTCTTCTACCCAGTGATCAGATAAGGTCTTCATAGGCGAGGTTTTATTACAGAATTTACTAAAAATCTGACAAAAGTGTCAAGCATTGAACGAAAATTTGTCAGCCTAAAGAATATTTCCGGAAGGATCATGACAGCCTTTGTGGTAATAATAAGACTTTATGTCATGATAAGGTACTGTAATTTCATTGGCACAGGAAATGCTATATGGACAGCAGAACACGCAATAAACTTTATAAAATCAATACTATTATGTCAAAAGTGAACATCAAACCACTTGCAGACAGAGTTCTAGTAGAACCTGCTGCTGCTGAAGAAAAAACAGCTTCCGGACTATACATTCCTGACACTGCCAAAGAGAAGCCACAGAAAGGCACTGTTGTAGCTGTAGGCAATGGTAAAAAAGATGAACCACTTACTGTTCAGGTGGGAGACACTGTATTGTATGGCAAGTATGCCGGTACAGAACTTTCTGTAGAAGGTGCTGATTATTTGATCATGAGAGAATCTGACATATTTGCGATTCTTTAATCACTCTTCACTCATTTTAAGTAAACAGTAAAAAATCTAAAAAATTAAAAGAAATGGCAAAGGAATTATTTTTCGATACAGACGCTAGAGACAGGCTTAAAAAAGGCGTGGATGCACTAGCTGAAGCAGTAAAAGTAACATTAGGCCCTAAAGGCAGAAATGTAATTATTGACAAGAAATTTGGCGCTCCTACTATCACAAAAGATGGTGTATCGGTAGCAAAAGAAATCGAACTGTCAGAACCTATCGAAAACATGGGTGCGCAGTTGGTAAAAGAAGTAGCTTCCAAAACTGCTGATAATGCAGGTGATGGTACGACTACTGCTACTGTACTTACGCAGGCGATCTTCAATGTAGGGATCAAGAACGTAGCAGCAGGTGCTAATCCAATGGATCTTAAAAGAGGAATTGACAAAGCTGTAGCGGCGGTTGTGGCTGAGCTTAGAGCAACTTCCAAAGAGATCTCTACTTCTAAAGAAATCGCTCAGGTAGGAACTATCTCCGCTAACAATGACGAAGAGATCGGTAATATGATCGCTAACGCCATGGAGAAAGTAGGCAAAGACGGTGTAATCACTGTAGAAGAAGCTAAAGGTACTGAAACTGAAGTGAGAACTGTAGAAGGTATGCAGTTTGACAGAGGTTACCTTTCTCCATACTTCACCACCAATACGGAGAAGATGGAAGCTGAATTGGAGAGCCCATATATCTTGATCTATGACAAGAAGATCTCTTCCATGAAGGAATTGCTTCCTGTTCTTGAGCCAGTAGCTCAGTCAGGCAAGCCACTTTTGATCATCGCTGAAGATGTCGATGGTGAAGCTCTTGCTACTCTTGTAGTAAACAAAATCAGAGGTGCTCTGAAAGTTGCTGCTGTAAAAGCTCCAGGATTCGGTGACAGAAGAAAAGCTATGCTTGAGGATATCGCTATCCTGACTGGTGGTACTGTTATCTCTGAAGAAAGAGGTTATAAATTAGAAAATGCAACAGTAGAATACCTAGGTACTGCTGAGAAAATCAATATCGATAAGGACAATACTACCATCGTAAATGGTGCTGGTGAAAAATCCGCTATCGAAGCTCGTATCTCTGAGATCAAGTCTCAAATCGACAAAACTACTTCTGACTACGATAGAGAGAAATTGCAAGAAAGACTTGCTAAGCTTTCTGGTGGTGTGGCTATCCTTTATATAGGTGCTGCTACTGAAGTGGAAATGAAAGAGAAGAAAGACCGTGTTGACGATGCATTGCACGCAACCAGAGCTGCTGTCCAAGAAGGCGTGGTAGTTGGTGGTGGTGTGGCCCTAATCAGAGCATCCTCTGCTCTGGATGGCCTCAAAGGGGAAAACGATGACCAGGACACTGGTATCAATATCATCAAGCAAGCTATCGAGTCTCCACTAAGATCTATCGTGGCCAATGCTGGCGCGGAAGGATCAGTAGTGATCAACAAAATCAAAGAAGGAACAGGAAACTATGGTTATAACGCCAGAACAGACAAGTTTGAAGACTTGTTCGAAGCTGGAGTTATTGACCCAACTAAAGTGACCCGTCTAGCCCTTGAAAATGCGGCTTCTATCGCAGCACTTCTACTTACTACCGAATGTGTAGTGGCAGATATGAAAGAAGAAGGCGGAAATGCTGGTGCACCTCCAATGGGTGGCGGCATGGGTGGCATGATGTAATCCATTTAGTTGCCTATAAAATGAAAGGGATGTCTTATGACATCCCTTTTTTGTTGATCAACTTTTGGATTTTGTAAATGTGTTAATGAAAAAAGACATCATCCCTCAAAGAAAAATTTTTTTATACTTAAAATATAATCGTATCTTACTCGCTACTGGAGAATTAAAAACCAAACATTATTTAAGTTCCAATCGATGCTTTCTTTCGATTCAATCGTATTAATTGATGACGATCCTATCAATAACCTCATAAATAAGAGGTTACTCCGAAAAGCCGGAATATGTCCATCTATCGTAGAGTTTTTGGAAGCTGAAGATGCCCTTCAGCGTATCATAGACCTTGATAAATCGGACAGATTACTGATCTTTCTGGATATAAACATGCCTGTAATGAACGGTTGGGATTTCTTATGTCAATATCAGGAAAAATGCCCTGATAGAAATGACCATATTTTGATGCTATCAAGCTCTATAGACTATAATGACAAGAAAAAATCCATGGCCTACCAGGCCGTGAGAGGCTTTATAGAAAAACCGCTTACCAGCATTAAGCTTTTTGAAGTCCTTCCAGAATACGTAAAGCATGAATAATATTTCCTCGCACAGCACCCTGGAAGTGTATTCCTTCGCGGATAACCACCTCCAAAAAAACCTTATCACTGCCCCAGAGGAATTACATAGCTATCTGGGAAAAAAAGAACGCAAATTTTGGGTCAATATCCCAAGCCTCACAGACGAGAACCTGCTGCAGCAGGTTTCGGAAATTTTCGATATCCACCCCTTAGTAATTGAGGATATACTGAACACCTCCCAGCGTCCCAAAATAGAGGAATTTGATCATCAGATTTTTGTGGTGACCAAAATGCTTTACTCCAAAAATACCATCCGGGAAATACAGGCCGAACAGGTCAGTTTAGTCTTTGGTGACAATTATATCATCTCCTTTCAGGAAACACCCCAAGACATCTTTGATGGCATACGCCTTAGGCTGGAAAACCCTAAGAGCAAAATGAGAAAACTGGGAACAGACTACTTCACCTATGCCCTCATTGACAGCATTGTGGATGAGTATTATGTAATCCTTGAGCTATTCAATGATGCTGTGGAAAACTGTGAGGATCAGATTATCAAAAACACAAACTCGATTAGCCTGGAATCCATCCATAACTATAGAAAAACACTCCGAAAGATAAAACACAGCACTTGGCCTATCCGGGAAATTCTATCCCTTTGGAGAAAATCTGAACATCCGCTAATCAAAAGAAAAAACCTCACCTATGTCAATGATGTTTACGAGCATAGTATTGAGATCCTTGAAGGCCTGGAGCTGCAAAGGGAGACGCTCAGCAACCTGGCAGAGCTATATATGACCCAACTAAGCATCAAGCAAAATGAGGTCATGAAAACACTTACCGTGATCTCTACGATCTTCATTCCACTCACTTTTATCTCAGGGATCTATGGGATGAATTTTGAGGTAATGCCTGAACTTCAGTGGAAATATGGATACCTCATGGTATGGCTGGTTTTTTCCGTAATGATCGCAGGAATGATCGTCTATTTCAAGAAGAAAAACTGGTTCTAACCAACTCTAATCCACTTCATATAACTCCAGAGGCAGCCCATCTGGATCCTGAAAAAACAGGAAACGCCTGCCGGTAAGCTGATCCATACGTATATCTTCCACGCAAAGTCCCTCTGCCTTCAAATACCGGGCGGCCTCTTCTATATCCCCCACCCCAAATGCCAAATGCCTAAGGCCTTTTGCTTCGGGCCTGCTAAGGCGCTCTGGTGGCTCCGGAAAGGAAAACAATTCTATAATATACCGCCCCTCCAAAGCCAGGTCCAGCTTATACGAATCACGGGATTCTCGATAAACTTCCTGTAGGATTTCCAAGCCGAGGATACGGGTATAGAAATCCTTAGACTGAGCATAATCCCCGCAAATAATCGCTATATGATGTACGCCTTTTAACTTCATCATTAAAAATAAAAATAAATTAGCCTTGCGTCAAATCCTTTATTAATTCAAAGTACTAAACTCAATTATAATATTGTAAATTAAAAAACACATTTTTCTACAGTCTGAGGAATCTATCCCTTAAAAAAATAGCCAAAATGTGGAATTTACAGTGTATTCAACCGTTTATACTAAAAAAATTGTTTTTGGTATAAACTTTGATCTACTTTTGCTTAATAAAATATTAATTTTAGTAATTTTACGGTGAAGCCGATTAGATTTTATGAGTATGCCCATTAAACTCCTTTTTACTAGTTTGTTAGTCTTTTTTTTGACTTCCGAAATTAATGCACAAAATTTTTATAAAGAACGAATTCCTAGACCTTATACAGTAAGTCTATATGGAGGTCCCGCAAGTATGTACACCGATAATGGTGGACCATATAGGGATTTGAATTTTCCAATATTCGGGTCTTTTGCACTTGCAGGAGAGAAGAAAATTACCAGTAGAGTGAATTTTAGAGCCACTCTTGGCTACCAGCATGTCAGCAGTAATAAGGAATACAATGCCAATCAAGCCTTCCAGTGGGGCGAAGATAATAAAGCTTATGCCTTTCAGGGAGATGCCTTTTATATCGATTTCAGCCCCGTATTCTATTTCATACCTTACCCATCCCATGTCATGAGACCAAGGGTAAATGGATATGCAGGAATTGGACTTGGGTACCTTGTCCTTCCCGGTCAGCAGGCTTTTGCTACCAAAGACCCGAATGGCGATCCAAAACTTAGCGTCATCGATATCACCAACAGCACCATTTATCTTCCCATCCGCTTAGGTGGGTCTATGGCCTTTGGATCTAATTGGGATATAGGCTTTGAGGGAAGCTTGTTTGCCTCCTTCTCTGATGAGCTGGACGGCAATGCAGGCACCAACCAAACCAATGACCTATTCATGCAAGCAAACTTCTTTGTGAAACATTATATTTCTCCTTTTCCCTTCTGGAAGAAATAAAGAGTATCCTCCTATTTATTATCCTATAACCGATGCACCTCCTTGCCAACGCATGGCTAAAGCGTACTGTTTCTGTACTTAAAGATGGTCAGGTTCAATTTATAAGGAAGGTTAATAGCCAGAATAGAATAATATAACCCGCAGATCACTCTTATTTACTGATGCTAAAAGTTAAGGGGAAGACAGCTATACACCTACTTAGCAGGTCGAATAAGCCCTATTCAAACTTAGGTGGATTAGTGATCGCTAAGATCGCATCTTGGTATTAAAGTAATAATATCATCCTGACCCATTCGGGCAAGAACACTATACAACAAAAAAATCTCTCCTTTTATTTCCACACTTATATAATGGGAGTTTTAAAAGGAGAGATAGATCGATATCCTATTTTTTGGACATAGCCGGTAGGATAACAGTGCTTCTTGATATCCATCAGGTGGGAGGCCCTATTGACCAGCTTATCCCCGAATGGAGTAATTACTTTAAATGATTCTTTTTAGGTAATCGCCATAACCACTTTTACCTAATTTTTCCGCTTGCTGAAGTAGCTGCTCTTTATTGATATAGCCTTTTCGGTAAGCGATCTCCTCCACACAGCCAATTTTAAGTCCTTGACGCTCTTCAATCACCTCGACAAATTGACCGGCTTGCTGTAGCGACTGATGCGTACCAGTATCCAGCCATGCTGTCCCTCTGCTCAATATCCCAACACTGAGTTTCCCTTCTTCAAGATAGACATTATTCACATCCGTAATCTCTAACTCACCGCGGTGGCTGGGCTTTATTTTCTTAGCTATTTCGACTACTCTATTATCATAAAAATACAATCCAGGTACTGCGAAATTGGATTTAGGCTTAGAAGGTTTCTCCTCTATGCTTATGGCCTTTTTATCTTTATCAAACTCCACTACACCGTAGCGCTGGGGATCATTGACGTGATAAGCGAATACCACCCCACCTTCAGGATCGGTATGATTCATCAGGTTTTCCTGTAATCCTGAGCCATAAAAGATATTATCTCCCAAAATCAGCGCGACTTTATCATCGCCAATAAACTCCTCTCCGATCACAAATGCCTGAGCAAGTCCCTCCGGCTTTGGCTGGATCGCAAAGGTAAATTCACATCCCAGATGAGAACCATCTCCCAGAAGCTTCTGGAAGGCCTCAGAATCCTCCGGTGTGGTAATTATCAGCACTTCGCGGATTCCTGCCATCATCAGCACTGATAATGGATAGTAAATCATGGGCTTGTCATATACCGGCATGAGCTGCTTGCTTACCGCTATGGTCAATGGATAGAGTCGGGTACCGGATCCTCCGGCCAAAATAATACCTTTCATATTAAAAGTGTTTTTGAAATGTTTACGAAGATAAGCTTAGTCTTGTAATAAGAAAAACCTGTGTACCATTCTGACAAAAAACAGGCCAATAAAAAAAAAGCCCGAGAGGAATCCTTCCCCCCAGGCTTTGACCCTAATAAATATTGGTATAATCAATCAAAAGCAAAAACGATCGCTTCTGGATGTTTAATTCTTTTTCTAGCTGAAGCGGATAAGTTGAGTTCCACCTTACCATCTTTCACCTTGGCCTTAACTTTGGAGCCTCCTTCAATCAAGCTCACGTGGCTTCCGCTTGGCGCCTGCTCAGCAGTCCAGCGAATGGTGGCAGGGATTTCCTCTCCCTCTGGGATGAGGACAATCGCATATTTCTCACCTGACTTTCCTTGGGTAAAAAACACCTTACCGTCCTGATACACTTTGGTGGTTCGCGTATTATAGATGGCCTGTCCATTGACCTCGAGCCAACTTCCAATACCCGCCAATCGCTCCACATCCTCGTCACGAACTAATCCTTGTGGAGTAGGACCAACGCCTAATAATAGGCTTCCACCCTTTGCGACCACCTCGGCAAGTGTATGCACCACTTTGGTTACCGACTTATAATTCTGATGCTCAGTATATCCCCAGGCGTGGCCTAAAGTCATACAGGCTTCCCAGGGTACATCCATCTGATGATCTGGAATACTCTGCTCAGGAGTCTGGTAGTTTTCGTAAGGTCCATGAACCGTCCTGTCCACCATGATAAGCCCAGGCTGAGCCTCCCGAGCCATAGATGCGATTTTTGGCATATCTATATCCTGGCTCCATTCTGGAATTCGCGCTCCCCAGGACCGCACTTCATCATTCACGGTCTCCAACGGTCTCACCCATCCGCCATCAAGCCATAATATATCCAGCTCACCATACTCATGCATCAATTCGCTGATCTGATTATAGGTAAACTCCTTATACTTATTCCATCTCCACGGATTCTTGCGAATATCATAATTATTATTACGATCTGCCGTGGCGTATTTTGACCACCAATAATATTCAGAATGCCAGTCAGGCTTAGAATAATAAGCCCCGATCATAAAGTCCTTCTTGCGGAATGCCTCAAAAACGTGTTTTGCTACATTTGCCTTCGGGTGATCCTTGAATGGCCCATCGGTGATTTTATAATCCGTCTCCTGGGTATCAAACATATTGAACCCGTCATGATGCTTGGTCGTGAAAACTACATATTTCATACCCGCTGCGTCTGCCGCATTCGCCCATTGATCCGGATCAAAAGACTGAGGATTAAACTCATCCTTTAAGCCCCAATACCAATCTTTGAAATCATTATAGCTGACAGTACTATCTCTATTGATCCAATCTTCTGAACATAAAGCCCATGATTCTATCATCCCCGGAACAGCATATACCCCCCAGTGAATGATCATTCCGAATTTCAAATCCTGCCATTGATCCAACTTCTCTACCACCATAGGGTCTGTAGGTGCCTCATATACACTGGACTGCTGATGCAAATTGTCCTGCTGTGCAAGAGCCTGAATTGACCAAACCAATCCTAATGTAATTACGCTAAGTCTGATGATATGCTTTTTCAATATTATTTATTTACCAATTGGCGATTTTTCTTTTTCGTTAAATAAAAGTACAACCATATTTCCATAATTAAAAATTTTAAAAAAGATTTATGCATTCGATAAACATTTAGTATTACATCTATGCTAAAACTTCCAGTGTGAAGGGTTATTATTGGTATTAATCACATATTTCATCTCATAAAAATTTAAAATTCACACAATTTTCAGAATTATAATCAGATTGAACTTTTGATTATTGGCCTCGACATAGAGATTTTAGTATATTGAAATGATAAGATTGATTTAATCTCATAATAGAACGAAATAAGGCCTATACCAACCCGCAATGGGACCTATCAGCCCAAACAATAAAACAGCGTGCTGGAAAAAAGAGACCATAAATCATCCAATCAAGAATTCCGTACCAAACAAACAGCAGAAATCAGATTACCATACCATAACCTACTATACTAAATGCGACCATATCTATTAGCAGAATCCAACTGGAAGGACCTCCGGAAGGCCAATATCGAGCTGGCCATTCTCCCTTGGGGAGCCACCGAGGCCCACAATTATCATCTACCCTATGGCACAGACAATTTTGAGGCTGAGGCGGTGGCCACGGAGGCCGCTCGAATTGCCCATGAAGCTGGCTCCTCCATCATTGTATTGCCCACCATCCCTTTTGGTGTAAACACAGGGCAAGCTGATATTTTTCTGGATATGAACCTAAATCCCAGCACCCAGCTTGCTATCGTAAAGGACATCACCGAGGTGCTGCACCGCCAGAAGGTCCGCAAGCTCCTCATTCTAAACAGCCATGGAGGAAATGATTTCAAGACCATCCTTCGGGAGGTGGGTTTATTATACCCGGATATGTTTTTTAGCGCATGCAATTGGTTTAGGTCCTTGGACAAAAAGAACTATTTTGAAAAAGAGGGAGATCATGCTGACGAGATGGAGACGAGCTTAATCATGTATCTTCACCCTCACTTGGTAAGGCCACTTGAGGAGGCAGGCCCAGGCGAGGAAAGACAATCTCTAGTCACAGGTATCCGGGAGGGATGGGCCTGGTCAGAGCGCAAGTGGTCACGAGTCACCAAAGACACCGGAATCGGCGATCCTTCTCTGGCAAGTGCCGAAAAAGGAGAAAAATACTTCAAGGATGTGACCGAAAAAGTAGCAAAGCTATTTATTGAATTAGCCACCCTAAACCAATACGATCCCTATAAATAAGAAAAGCCGGGATATAGTCCCGGCTTCCTTAATGGTATGATATGATTCTTAAGACTATCTCAAGAATAACATTTCTCTATATTTCACTAATGGCCAGAATTCATCGTCAACGAATAATTCAAGCTTATCCACAGAATAACGGATAGTGTCAAAGTAAGCATCTTTCACGTCGGTGCTATATCCTTTGGCTCTCTTAGCGATATCCTCTTCTTTGTTCAGTCTTCTTCTAGCATCGGTCATTCCGATCACGTTAGCTTTCACTGACTCGATATGCTTGCTGATTTCACTGATCGTTTCGATAGCTGCTTTGGCATCTAAACCAAGGCTCTTCAGACCATTTGCATTTTCGATCAATTTAGTTTGATACCTGATGGCTGTTGGGATCACGTGGTTTAGAGCAAGGTCGCCCATAACACGGGATTCAATTTGAACCTTCATGATATAATTTTCCAAACGGATCTCATGACGAGCATGAAGTTCTGTCACATTAAGTACCTTATGTCTCTCATAAAGCTCAGCAGTGGACTTAGCGCTCAATACGTCAAGGGCGAAAGGAGTGCTTTTTAGGTTGGACAAGCCTCTTTTTTCAGCTTCATTTGCCCACTCTTCAGAGTAACCATCACCTTCAAAACGTACTCTTTTGCTGTCTTTGATGTATTTTCTCAATACATTAACGATAGCAATTTTCTTCTCAGCACCACCATCGATTTCAGCCTGAATCTCTTTGTACATCGTACGAAGGGTATCCGCAGCGATTACGTTCAGGGCAGTCATTGGACCAGCAACGTTAGAAGAAGAACCTACTGCTCTAAATTCAAACTTATTACCAGTGAAGGCAAAAGGAGATGTTCTGTTACGGTCGGTATTGTCAAGGATGATCTCAGGAATCTTGCTAATTCCTAATTTCATATACATATTATCACCCTTTTCAATTTTGATATTGCCATTTTTCTCTAATTCATCAAGGACACCACTAAGGGTAGAACCAAGGAATACAGAGATGATCGCAGGAGGGGCTTCGTTTGCACCTAGACGGAAGTCATTACCTGCAGATCCGATGCTTGCACGCAAGATATCGGCATGGTCGTGAACGGCCTTAACCGTGGCTACAAGGAAAGTCAGGAACTGAAGGTTCTCTCTAGCAGAATTGCTCGGCTGGAAGAGGTTTACGCCAGTATCAGTGATCAAAGACCAGTTATTGTGCTTTCCACTACCGTTAAGACCTGCAAAAGGCTTCTCGTGGAAGAGGATTTTCAGGTGGTGCTGATCAGCAACCTTGTCCATCAGATCCATCAATAATTGATTGTGATCCGTAGCTTTATTCATTTCTTCGAATACAGGAGCTACTTCAAATTGGCCTGGAGCTACTTCATTGTGACGAGTAGAAACAGGAATACCCAACTTGAGGGCTTCGATCTCGAAATGCTTCATGAAAGCTTTCACGCGGCTTGGGATAGATCCAAAGTAGTGATCGTCTAATTGCTGACCACGAGCTGGATTATGACCAAAAACCGTTCTACCAGCCATCACCAAATCAGGACGGGCAGCATAAAGGGCTTTATCAATTACAAAGTATTCCTGTTCCACACCTAGGGAAGGAACTACTTTTTTTACATTTCTGTCAAACAGTTGGCAAATAGGAGCAGCAGCATTGCTTATCGCTTCCACAGACTTCAACAACGGAGTTTTATAATCCAAAGCTTCACCCGTGTAAGACACGAAGATGGTTGGAATACAAAGCGTGTTTTCGAAGATGAACATTGGGGAACTAGGATCCCAGGCAGTGTAACCTCTAGCTTCGAAAGTTGTTCTTATACCACCATTAGGGAAAGATGAGGCATCTGGCTCCTGCTGAACCAATGCAGATCCTTTAAATCTTTCGATTTTGGCATGTGCATCGAAGAATGTATCATGCTTCTCAGCGGTCGAACCGGTCAATGGCTGAAACCAGTGGGTATAGTGGGTAACGCCTTTAGAAAGCGCCCAAGCCTTAGCGGCTGTTGCTACTTCCTCAGCACTGGAAGAGTCTATTTTTGATCCTTTCTCGATTGCCTCACTTACTCTTTTATAAACAGTAGGAGCCAATACGTCCTTCATTTTAGAAAGACCGAATACTTCAGATCCAAAATAGTCAGAAATTTTTGGGGATGGAGCATCAAAAGAAACTTTCTCTCTTGACTGAACCATCATTAATGATTGTTGTCGTAAAGTTGCCATGTTTTAATAATGTGGTTTAAAAACAGTAGCGAAGATAATCAAAAATCTTAAATAAAAAGAAAAATCGTAGTTTTTTACACCATTCTTTACCGAAAATACATTTTTCACTAAAAATACACGCCAAATTATCACTTATAAGCCTCTTATTCCGTAAAAGCCTCATTTTTAAGCCAAAATTGAAAAACGGAAGATTATCCCTAAATTTGCACTTCAATAAAACATAAGAGCTAATCGTGAAAAAGGTAGCATTTTATACATTAGGGTGTAAACTCAACTATTCGGAGACTTCTACCATTAGTAGGCAGTTTGAAGAGAAGGGCTATAAAAAGGTTGGATTTGAAGACAATCCTGACATCTTTATCATTAACACTTGTTCTGTGACCGAAAATGCAGATAAAAAGTGTAAAAAGATAGTGAAAGAGGCTAAAAAAATATCGCCTAATTCATATGTTACCATTATTGGTTGTTATGCACAGCTAAAGCCAAAGGAAATATCCGAAATCAAAGGAGTGGACGCCGTGCTAGGGGCCGCGGAGAAATTTCGGCTTATAGAATTGCTGGATGGCTTCGCAAAAGAACAAGAAACTAAGGTTTTGGCATCCGAAATACAGGAAGCCACTACTTTTAACAACGCCTTCTCCATGCACGATCGCACGAGGACCTTCCTTAAGGTGCAAGACGGCTGTAATTATGGCTGCGCATTCTGCACCATCCCCCTCGCACGTGGCAAAAGCCGAAGCGATAGCACCGAAAATATCCTTAAGTCTGCCCGCGAAATCGCCGAAACCGATGTCAAAGAGGTAGTGCTTACTGGTGTAAACATAGGAGACTTCGGCATTGAAGACGGCAAAAGAAAAGCCCGATTCGTTGATTTAGTCAAAGAACTCGACGAGGTCCAGGGAATCGACCGCTTTAGGATCTCTTCAATAGAGCCTAACCTGCTCACTAATGAAATCATTGAATTTTGCAGCCAGTCCCAGCGGTTTGTCCCTCACTTTCATATTCCGCTCCAATCGGGCAGTAATACCATTCTCAGAAAAATGGGACGAAGGTACCTGCGAGAATTATACGTGGACCGTGTAACCAAAATAAAATCCCTAATGCCCCATTGCAGCATTGGCGTGGACGTGATCGTCGGATTCCCCGGAGAAACCGAAGAACTGTTTATGGAAACTTATAATTTCCTCAATGAGCTCCCAGTGTCTTACCTCCATGTCTTCACCTACTCTGAAAGAGCTAATACAAGGGCTGCCGAAATGGACGATGCCGTCCCAATGAAGGTCCGCCACCAGCGATCAAAAATGCTGAGAATTCTCTCAGAAAAGAAAAAGCGGAAATTCTATGAAGAAAATCTCAAGGGTACTTTTGAGGTGCTTTTTGAGGAAGATATAGAAGAAGGAATGATGCATGGCTTTACCGAAAACTATATTCGGGTGGCAGCCAAATACGACCCCCTATTGATCAATGAAGTAAAGAAGGTGACGCTTTGGGAAATCAATGAAAGAGGATCCGTGGATGCCGTGGAGCCAGAATCAGTATATGAAAGTCATTGATCATCAAAGAGATTTATTGGGAAACAAATAAATTTATGGTCGAATAAAAAGTACCATCTAACTAAAAATATAAACGCGATAAGTGGTAGAAACCTACTTCTTATCGCGTTTTTTTTGACCTAAATCAGATCTCTATCCTTCAAATATCAGGGGGGTATTAGTGTCTAGTTCTAAGGAAAGCCTGCTTCCTGAAAATCTATAGCAGGCTCAGAAGCCACTTATTCATATCGAAGCGCCTCAATAGGATCCAGCTTACTCGCCTTGATCGCAGGAATAACTCCGGAAACCAATCCCACCACAATACATACTATAAATGCCATAATCACCCAAAGCCAAGGCACCAAAAATCCTCCGGGGCCCACAAGGCTGGCAACAATATTGCCGATCCCTAATCCTAACATCACTCCAAACAAGCCTCCTAAAACACATATGACAATGGCCTCAATCAGAAACTGCTGGCGAATCCGTTTTGGAGTAGCTCCAAGAGCTTTGCGCACTCCGATCTCGCGGGTCCGCTCCGTCACCGAAACGAGCATGATATTCATCAATCCTACAGAAGCTCCAAGCAAGGTAATAAAACCAATTCCAAATCCTCCAATACGAAGATATCCGGCTACCTCCTCGAGGCTTTCTCCCACAGTATTTGATTTGATCACCTCAAAAGAATCCTCTTCCCCCACTCTATCCTGCCTCACTTTGCGCATCAGACCCGTGGCCTGGCCCATTTCATAATCTAATTTTGCAGGATCTGCAGAGCTGAGTGTAATGGTATATCTAAAACCACCCGTTTGGTCCAAGCGAGATGCATTCTCCACAGGAATCAAAATCGTCCTATCTGCACCCGAATCATTCCCTACAGCACCCTGCTCTTCCAAAACTCCTACTATGGTATATCTATTTCCGGCAAATGAAATATAGTCAGCAACGGCTTTTTCATTCTCACCAAAAAGTGTCTCCACCAGCTCACTACCAATAATACATACATTATTTCCATACTGCACTTCCACATTACTGAAGTTACGCCCCTGATTAATATCCAGCCCCTTGATCAATAAATAATCTTCATCCACACCGGTAATTCTTACATTAGGATCAGTAATCACGGAACCTCGCTTCACCTCTGCGGATCCTGAGACCCTAGTAAATACCGTGGACTGTCCACGGGAGCCGTAAGCTTCCTTAAATGCAAGAGCTTCCCTAAAGTCCACTGGGGGAAAAGTCTTCTCTTTCACTCCATCTTGCGTCACCCTACCACCAGAGGTGTTTTTGGTGCGCACATCAAAATTATTAGCTCCCAAGCCACTAAAACTCTCCACAATCTGGGCTTTCATCGCATCAATAGCCGTCAACATCCCTACTAAGGAGGTGATTCCTATCGCGATAATCATCCCTGTCAGGATGGTACGAAGCCAATTTGACCTAATAGACCTAAGTGCCTCTCTTATATTTTCGAGCAATTCCATAAAGTGTACAGTATCGATACAAAAAACATCTTCACGATGCTTAAAGAACCATATATTATCAATTTATTCAACGATAAGCGAATTATTTCACTTAAAAATACACCAGCCTCAAGCCAGTTCCAGACTTTATCCCTCAGCAAAGCTAGCAGCCTACCCTGTTAGCTTCCGTTATAGTCCTTCTATTAAAACAAACAAGAACAGCTGAGGGGCTCAATGCATTCTATCAGACCTTATTTCCAGGTTTTTCATCACCTCAGCCTCATGTTCCAGCCATTCTTTCCACCTTGCCTCCACATAGTCTTCCTCATGATAGAACTTTGCCATTTCCAAAAAATTAACATAGTGTCCTGCCTCGGAGATCATCAATTCATAATAAAATTGCTGAAGTTCTTTATCTTGAATATTATTCCAAAGAAGCTTAAATCGCTCACAACTTCTAGCCTCTATCAAGGCATTCATCAGGAGGTATTCGACCAATTGATCCATTCGTCTTCCTCCTTTTCGGACGAAGGCCGCCAGCTGCAGCACATACTCATCCTTACGTGCCTTACCGAAGTGAAATCCACGTTTCCTGATTTGCTCCATTACTCGCTCGAAGTGAGCCCACTCCTCAGCCACCACCGGGCTGAGCATGTCCACCAGCTCCACCAAATCAGGGAATCGTAAGATTAAAGAAATGCAGGAAGAGGCAGCCTTTTGCTCACAATAGGCATGATCCACCAAAATATCTTCCAGGTTCATTGCCGCGATATTCACCCACCGAGGATCGGTAGGCAGCTGCAGATTCAGCATTTTATTTCGTGTACTTTCTTCCCAATTCATCTCTTAATAAAGCTCATTTTTCACCATCCACTACATCTCCTTTGGCCAAACCCGCTGCTTATTAATCGAAGAAATACCAGCTGATCCCCAAATCCAGGGACCCTTTGAGACCAGTATAATCCGGGGTGACAAAATACCCTTGCTCCTGCATAAAACCACTATTGAGATGATTATACCTAAATAGGACCCGGGTTCTATTGATTCTCAGGTCCACAAAAGCATCTAATACCGGATAGGCATATACATTAAAGTCATTTTGCAGGTAGTACTGCTGGCTGGCTGGCATATAGGACATCGCAAAATAATCACTCTTATACCTGCCCTCCAGGCCAAATTGGATATACAAATTATCATCAAACATCGGCCCGTCAAAGAACAGCCGACTCCTTATAAATAAGCTGGGAATACGGAATACGTCTTTGGCATCTCCGGTGATGGTGGTATGAATCAGCTCAGACTGCCATCTAAGATTCTTCCAGAAGGTGATATCGGCACGGATTCCCGGGCTGATCATATACGCTTGCCCGTCGGCCTGCTGGGCTTCCTGTACCTCATTGAAATAGACGTGATTATTTACCCTGGACAGTGTCAGGGAGGGCCGGACAATGATATTAGGAAGGTCCAATTTAATGACCCCTTTGATCTGATCAGCGCCTATATTGCTGAAATTATTCTCCCATTGATAGTGGTTCCCCATATATCGCTCCTGCATCGCCGAGGGCTTATAGGAGGTTTTGGTATAGGTGAAGTCCAGGAATGGAGAATGGAAGTAGCCGCTGATTTTATATCCGCTGGGAATAAGGTACTCTCCATCAGCCTCAAAGGACCATTGGTCATTGATCTCACCCCGCAAGGCTCCCCCGATAAACACTTCATTGAAGGAATAATCCTGGGTGAAATTTGGGCTGGTGAATTTCCCGGTACGAAATTTCACAAAAGCATTATAATATACCGGCCCAAAATCACCTTTGAAGCCTGCTTCATTTTTCACTTCTGAAAAATGGTGATAATTGGTCGTAGAATCTGAATTTATAATTCCTGGTCGATCATGATAGTCAAAAAAGGCCGAATCGCTGGTCGTCAAGTCAGAGAAAAAGGATAAACCTTGCTTTTTCTTATCGAACACATGATATACTTGCCAGCCTTTCAGGATCTCATACTGGTGATAGAGATGGTAATCTTGCCGGATATCGGTGGCTTCACTCTCACTCAGCCATACTTTGGAGTCCTCATAAGTAAAATATAAGGAGGTGCTGTCCACCGAAGGAGGAATGATCCCACCGATCTCAAATACCTTATGATGCATACGGGAAAAGTTTGCCAATAGGAAATATTTGCCATTTTCCGATTTATAATTGGTATGCAGGGAGTAGGAGTTTTGCTCCACCATATTATCATCGCGGGCATTAGGATTGAGTGTTTTCCGAGCTCTGATGGTATTATAGTTAAAACCAATATTCCACCTAGGATTAATATTTCTGGCAAAGGCGACATTCAGCATATTGCGATTTCCGCCGCCATAGAAAGCCTCCAGCTTGGTATAAGGAGACTTAGTATCAAAATAAAGCATACTATCGGGGGAATGATAATATAAATCATAAGCCTCGAAGCCCGATCTGGCACCGATCTGACCAGGCAGCTGATAATACACCGGGGTGGCAGCACTTCCTATATTCCCTAAATCCTGAAACTTCTGTCCACTTCTGAATACCGGCTCGAAATTATGAAAACCTGTTAGCCCCGTATCCAGAGGCGTTTTCTCCATATTATTGAACTTGACATTTTTCTCCTGAAAATAAAGCGTAGTCTTAGGACCATAGACCATTTTGGTGGAGTCGTCTATTAGGCCGGATCGTTCGTTATTCTGCTCATTCTGCTTTTTTTCCTGCTCAGTACCTTGCCCCTGTATTTCTCGCTGGGCAGCAGCATCTTGCTGACGCAGGATCAATATCATTGATACAAAAACTATTAATAGATGCTTATACTTCACGGTGGTAACCTTTATTACTGATTGCTTGGGAAACTTGTTTTAGTAATTCCTGGTCTCCATTTCCCTCCAAATGGACCTTTACAGGTAACGCAAAAATCGGGATTTCCTTCAAAAATCCAGCATAATTGTCATCTTTAAGTTTCACAGCGTCCTTTTCGGTGGTCAGCACCACAGGATTCTGTGTTTTATAATTTTGATATATCCGCTTTAAGCCCTCTATATCCTTCATTTGATAGCGATGATGATCGGAATATTCCAGTGTCTCCAAAAGATTAAAATTAGCCTTGACCTTCTCTTTTACCAGTGCATTGCTTGCTATACCCGTCAGGAGAATCACATTCCCAGAAAAATAGCGGTCTTTCCCAGCGATATCATAGGGTGCGCCATATTCCAAGCTGCTAAAATACACCGGGCAATCCTTCTTTGTATATTTTATTATTTCTGATTTATAGTGCTCTTGTTGTTGGCTGGAAAGTGATTTGGGGCATTTGGTAACCACGACGGCCTGAGCTCTTTGCGCTCCCTCTCTTTTCTCGCGCAGCGTCCCTGCAGGCACCACATAATCCTCAAAGAAAGGCCGCTGGAAAGTGGTAAGCATTATATAAAAATCAGCCTTCACATATCTATGTTGAAAGGCATCATCCAGAAAAATCAACGATGTCTCTGGAGCATCATTAAGTATCTGAGGAATGGCCAGGGCGCGTTTTTCGCCCACTGCCACCGTAATCTGGCCTGCATATTTGCTATAAATCTGATACGGCTCATCACCGATATCCTCAGGGCCGGTAAATTTATCCGCCAGGATATAGCCCTTCGTCCTGCGACCATATCCGCGACTTAGAGTTGCCAGAGGGTATTGATCTTTATAGGCTTCTACCAAAAACTCCACCATCGGTGTCTTCCCCGTCCCTCCCATTGCTAGATTACCCACCGCAATACAAGGCACATCGAAGGAGCTGCTTTTTTTTACCCCAGAATCGAACATACTATTGCGCCAGCTGGTGATCCCTTCATAAGCAAGCGAAAAAGGATAGAGTAACCATCGGTAAGGGCTCATTGCCATATTTTTTTTACATTTGAATCCACAGGTCAAAACACAAATATATGGTTAATTTAATAAGCGATATAGTTTCCTATTTGGAAAGCATAGCTCCGCCAGCCTATCAGGAGTCTTATGACAATTCCGGGCTGCTCACTGGCGATCCTTCTGCGGAGGTAAAAGGCATTGTCTGCACCCTGGATGTCACTGAGGCGGTAGTGGAAGAAGCCCTATCGCTGGGCTGTAATCTAATCGTGGCCCATCATCCCATAATCTTCAAGGGGCTAAAGAGCCTGACGGGAAGAAACTATGTGGAGCGCACGATCATCAAAGCCATAAAAGGAGATGTGGCAATCTATGCTATTCATACGAATCTGGATCATATTCATACGGGGGTAAACAAGAGGATATGCGATAAAATCGGCATTCTAAATCCAAAGATCCTAGCTCCTAAAGGTGGCCTTTTGAATAAATTAACGGCCTTTGTGCCAGAGAAAGACACGAATAAGGTTTTGGACGCGCTGCATCAGGCAGGGGCTGGAGCCATAGGGGAATATAAAAATTGCAGCTTTAAGGTGCCAGGCCAAGGAAGTTTCTTACCTTCGGACAATGCAAATCCTACTATTGGACAAAAGGGTCGGATAGAAAGGGTTTCTGAGGATCGCATTGAGGTGATATTCCCCGGTTATTTACGAAATAAAATTCTTCAAGCACTTAAGAAGAGCCATCCTTATGAGGAAGTGGCTTATTATCTTCACCAACTGGAAAACCAACATCAAGATGTGGGCTCGGGCATGGTCGGCAGGCTGGACCAAGAGATGGAAGAGGGAGCATTTTTAGCTTTGCTAAAAGAGAAAATGAACCTTCAAGTCATCAAGCATACGCCCTTGCAGCATAGACCGATTCGCACAGTAGCCGTATGCGGTGGAGCTGGGATATTTCTTTTGAATGCTGCCAAAAGTGCTGGCGCAGACATATTTATCACTTCTGACGTAAAATACCACGAATTCTTTGACGCTGACAATCAGCTGATTATAACTGACATTGGGCATTACGAAAGTGAAATTTATACAAAAGACTTATTATTGGAGTTATTGTCCCAGAATTTTAGTAATATTGCACTCTATTTGACAAAAGTCATTACGAATCCCATAACTTACATATAGTACATGGAAAGTACAGTCGCACAGAAACTTGATGCCATCTATAATCTTCAAAAAATAGATTCCCGGTTAGACGCCATTTTTAAAATCCGGGGGGCTCTACCTGAAGAAGTTCAAGACTTGGAAGACGAAATAGCTGGTTATGAAACCAGGCTAGACAAATTCAATAATGACATTCAGGGCCTTGAGGATGAAATCAAGAAGCACAAAGAAGCTATAAAAGAATCTGAAAAACTGATCAAGAAGTATCAGGAACAGCAGATGAACGTCAGAAACAATCGTGAGTATGACGCCATCACCAAAGAGCTGGAACTGCAAGACTTGGAGATCCAGGTTTCTAGGAAGAAGATCGGTGAAGCAGAAATCAGAATAGAGCACAAGAAGAAAGATCTGGAAGAGCTCAAAGAGACCGTCAAAGATCGTAGAAAAGACCTTGACACGAAAAAAGAGGAGTTGAGCAATATTGTTTCTGAAAGTGAATCTGAAGAAAACAAGCTTAAAGCCGAACGTGAGAAGGCTACTAAGAAAATCGAAGAGCGTCTACTGAAATCCTATCAGAAAATCCGAAACAATGCTAAAAACGGATTGGCGGTAGTAGAAGTAAAAAGAGGTGCTTGTGGTGGATGTTTTAATATCGTTCCCCCTCAGCGTCAAGCGGATATTCGAGAAAAGAAAAAACTTATCGTTTGCGAACATTGCGGAAGAATCCTAGCGGATGTAGCCGATGAAATCGAGGACGAAACGATTCCAAAGAAAAAAAGAAGCACTCGTGCTAAAAAATCATAAGTAAAAAGCCTGGCTAAGCCAGGCTTTTTTATTTTAATACCATTTATCTTTCCTTAAGAAATTAAGCCAATTTATTTTTTTATTTCCCTTAGCCTATCAGGCCCTTTACTAGCCCCATTCACTCATGAGTGCTATACCTCGATCAAAGCAGCATCAAGCTCCCCCACAATGCAAAATAGATACAGGGTTAAATTGGTAATAATTAAGTCATTTTGGTAAAATTTTCCTTAAAGCATCCCATTTAGTTCTTGGCGCAATAGAAATATTTTTATATATTTCTCAAATGAAGCATTTATTACTGATCACATTTATCACCCTAGTGGTTAGTTCCGCTTTTTGCAAAACGCCGGAAGACAAGACCTTTTTGGTAATCTTTAGCAAAAAAGAACTCAAAAGCTTAGACACCAGCGCTAGCTTTATAGAGACGAGCTTGATGGAAGATTATAAAACTAAGTCTTATACCGGCAACTCCGATGCGGTAATCTATATAAGCATCCCACAATGCGAGCTCGATAAGTGCGATATCGCAAAACGACTCGTTCAAATCAAAGACAACACTTGGAAGCCCTTAAGCGAAATTGCTTTTCGGATCATTGACTTAAGCGAAAGCAAGGACAATTATCAGGAATTAATAGCTTCCTATGAAGATCTCAGCGCTAAACGCAAATAATATTAGCCGATAAGCCCGGCCTCTTTCAGGTGCTTGATATTATTATATCGCTGCATCTGAAAATCTCCCTTTTCGTTGATCGTCAATTCATAATACCCCAAATTATGATGATCAAATACATCCATAAAGCGCAGGTCGTATTTCAGCATTAAGGTAAGCATCACGCGCATCGCCCTGCCGTGCATACAAATCAATACCGTCTCACCACCCTGAGAGAGCACATATTCCAATCCTCGCTGCAGTCTAGCAAACACCATATTTGGTGATTCTCCGCCTTCAATGGCATAATCCAAGTCCCCGTCAGACCATTTTTCTAGCATACTTTGATAATAGCTATGCTCCTCCTGGCTCATGGGAACGCCCTCATACTTACCCCAACTGATCTCATTAAAATCCGGAATCGCCTCATGCGGCACGGTATCATCCAGGAACTTCTGGATAGACTGACGTGTACGCTGCAAACCCGTATAATAAATCCTGTCAAATTTCACATCCTTATGGGCCTGATAGAAAGCCTCTGCCTGAGCTTCTCCCGTAGAATTGATAGGTGCATTGATGCCACTTCCTTGAACCACCCCGCGAAGGTTATAATCAGTTTGGCCGTGACGAAGAAGGTAGATTTTTTTAGTAGTCAAGATTCTGTATTTTTGTTTTCAATTTCGAGTCTTTCACTAAAAGAAAAAGTTCTCCTAGCGATAGAGATTTGATTTTAAAAATCCGCCACATTATTCATTTCACAATGAATAGGTAGAAAGATTTCATTATAAATTCAAAGAAAGCGTTTTTATTCCAAATTTCATGATATTTCCTAAAAACCTCAACACCTCCCACCTAAACATCCTCGGCCAAGGAAACATGGTAGAGTATTTAGGCATTGAATTTACCGCCATCGGCGAAGACAGTATTGAGGCGACCATGCCGGTAGATCATCGAACAAAACAGCCTCTTGGCTTGTTACACGGTGGAGCCAGCCTGGTGTTGGCAGAAACTTTGGGCAGCGTAGCCGCCTCCTGTTGCGTGGATGCAGACCTTCATTATTGTGTAGGGCTGGAGATCAATGCCAATCACCTCAAAGCCGTGAAGTCCGGTAAGGTAAAGGGGGTCGCCAAGCCCTATCATATTGGAAGAAAAACGCAGGTGTGGGAGGTGAAAATTTATAATGAAGAGGGGGATCTTTCCTGCGTAAGCAGGATCACGCTGGCAGTATTGGATAAAAAACAATAATGAAAACCTTAACAAAAAATAATACCCACCTCCACCAAGACCAAATCCTGAACCATTGGCTGTATGCTGCACTGCTGGGCAACCACCCTATAGCGGTATGGCGAAGACCCGACAGTCATGAGGTGGAGATCATCGTGGACTCTTCAGGAAGTATAAAACGCCTTATCCCTGAGCTTGAGCAATTGCCTAAGGGGTTTATCGTGCATCCCTTTGCGGATCAAAGCGATGAAAAGGCCTATTTCCTTGAGGCTTCCAAACACATAAAATTTTCCCTTCGCCCTGATTTATCAGAGAATGAAGAAATAGAACTTCCGGAAATCTCTATCGATCCGAAAACCCTAAATCTGGCCATTAAGCCATTGCTAAACGAAGCTATAGAAAATCAGGGCAGGTCACTGCAAGCATCCACTACAATGGAGGATTTCGAAGAGCTGGTCAAAAAAGGCATGGCATTGATCAAAGAAGGAGTCATGTCCAAGTTTGTTCCAGCGCGCACAATCATCCAAGGCTTGCCGGAAGATTTTGACTTGGCGAAGACCTTCCTGAATTTATGCCAGGAATATCCCAAGGCCTTTGTAAATTTCTTTCATATCCCAAAAGTAGGCAGTTGGATCGGCGCTACGCCAGAGACCTTAATCTGCACCAAGGGGAAATACTTTCAAACTATGGCCTTGGCGGGCACGCAGCCAGCGATAGGCCCGGATCCCCTAGCCAATGCCGGCTGGAGACAAAAGGAGATTGCAGAGCAGGCCTTAGTCAGCAGGTATATTGTGAATAATTTTAAGAAAATCCGACTTCGTGAATACAAGGAAATAGGCCCTAAAACGGTGCAGGCAGGAAGCTTATTACATTTGAGGTCTGATTTTGAAGTGGACATGGAAGCCACCAATTTCCCTCAACTGGGCTCTGTCATGCTCAAATTACTTCATCCTACCTCTGCGGTGTGTGGCAGTCCGAGACAGGAGGCTATGGAGTTTTTGGCACAATATGAAACCTTTGATCGCTCCTTCTTTGCTGGATACCTGGGTCCTGTCAATATAGAGGATCAAACGACGATCTATGTCAACCTAAGAACCGCTCAGCTGCAAGGAGATCATGTAATCCTCTATGCTGGCGCAGGAGTGACGGAAGACTCTGTTCCCGAAAAAGAATGGGAGGAGACGAGTCTCAAATGTAATATTATTGGCAAATTCTTTCAATAGCAATAAATGATTATCCAACCCATAGTAGATCTTGTGGCGATCTGTGCCCGCAAAGGAGTAAAGAACGTGATTCTATCGCCTGGCTCTCGCTGTGCACCTATCACATTGGCCTTTGCCCGCCATCCGGAAATGCATTGCAGGACGATTTCTGACGAACGTTCGGCGGCATTTATTGCTCTAGGAATGGCCCAGCAAACCCAAAAACCAGTCGTGCTGGTCTGCAGCAGCGGTACTGCCTCCTTAAATTATGCTCCCGCGGTGGCCGAAGCTTATTTTCAGGAAATACCCCTAATCGTCATCACCGCCGATAGACCCACCGAATGGATCGATCAATGGGATGGGCAGACCATACGTCAGGAAAAAATCTATGGAAATCATATCAAGAAGGACTTCCGATTTCCCGATGCCTTCAGCCATCCGGACCAGTCCTGGCATGCTCATCGCATCAGTAATGAAGCCATTAATATTGCCGCGGCTTATCCCGCAGGACCCGTCCATATCAACATCCCACTGAGAGAACCTTTTTACCCCTCAGCCACCGAAAAATTCAATTATTCCTTACCCTTGCCTAGCGTTGATCAGGTCCATTCCGGAGGTGCATTGACAGAAGATCAGAAGATCCAACTCAAAAACCAGCTCGAACGCTATTCCCGGATTTTGATAGTGCCGGGACAACAAAGGCCCAATCCAAAATTACAGCAATTGCTCGATCAACTAATGATGGAACAGCGGGCCGTGGTGGTCACTGACACCATTAGCAACCTCCAGTCAGAACATAGTATCAACTATCATGATCAATTTATCCCTGTCGCTGAAGCGGAGAAGCTGTCTCCTGATTTAATTATAAGCTTTGGCAAGTCTATTATTTCCAAATCACTGAAGCTTTTCCTCCGTAGTAGCGGAGCAGAGCACTGGCACATCAGACCAAACGGCTATATTCCCGACACTTATCAGGGCTTGACGAAGCAACTATTCGCAGACCCAGCCTCTTTTCTCACCTTTTTGGGTCAAAATATAAGTAAAAACGACCCCCATTTCCAGGAGTATTGGACACAGTGCGATCAGCATTTGGCCGATAGGCTAAAGCAAGAACTATCCCATGCGGAGTTTGGCGAGTGGAAAGCTATTCACCAGGCCTTAAGCCTGATGCCTGGAAAATCCAAACTCCACCTCGCCAACAGTATGGCGGTACGGTATGTCAATTTCCTTGGCCCCCGCCCCCAGGAAGTGATATGCAACAGGGGTACCAGCGGAATCGATGGCTCAAACTCCACTGCCGTGGGATGTACCTTCACCACCAAGGAAATGGTGACACTGATCACAGGAGATATGGCCTTCTTCTATGATAGAAATGCCTTTTGGAACAACTACACATTTAATAACCTAAGAGTTATCCTCTTAAACAACCATGCTGGCGGCATATTCAGGATCATCGATGGGCCTGCCATGCAGCCTGAGCTGGAAGAGTTCTTTGAGACCAAGCAGGCGCTAAGCGCGGAGAATCTAGCTCGGGAATTTAACTTTCACTATAAACAAGTGACTCTGGAGGAGGATTACCTGAAAGCTCTGGACGGTTTCTTTCAGCCTTCCGTTCAGCCAAAAATCATAGAAGTCATCACTGACAGTAAAAATAATACGAGCATTCTGAAAGAAATTAAAGCAAAGCTAAAGGCAGGATTTCAAAATTCCGGACAGGTCTCCTAAGATTATAAATGTCTGGCAATAAGGATCATTTTATATAAGGAAATGCTGCTGCTTTTTGGGAATCTGCAATTTGGTTCAGCGATGGCTGTTTCTGAGCCTATTGAAAAATAAATATGCCGGTAGCTAAAAGGATGCTTTTTTTCATGGCTTAATAGAGTTATCAAAAATATAGCAGTAAAAAAAGGACCTGCAAAACTATAAAGCTTCATGCAGGTCCCATTTATATTTTTTCTTTAGGCTAGCCTATTAAAGATTTCTATCCAGGTAAATGCTCCTTACGGAATCCATTTGATATCTTTAAAATTAGGTTTTCTTTTCTCCAAAAAGGCATTACGACCTTCTTTGGCTTCCTCGGTCATATAAGTCAATCGAGTGGCTTCACCCGCAAAAACCTGCTGGCCCACCATTCCATCATCTGTTAGATTAAAGGCGAATTTCAGCATTTTGATCGAGGTAGGTGACTTTTCGAGTATTTCCTGAGCCCAGTCAAAAGCAGTATTCTCTAATTCCTCATGAGGCACTACCGCATTGACCATCCCCATATCATAGGCTTCCTGAGCGGAATAATTTCTACCTAAGAAGAAGATTTCCCGAGCTCTTTTTTGGCCCACCATTTTAGCAAGGTAAGCAGATCCATAACCTCCATCAAAGCTAGTCACATCAGCATCAGTTTGCTTAAAAATCGCATGCTCCTTACTGGCTAAGGTCAGGTCACAAATCACATGCAGGCTATGTCCACCACCCACGGCCCATCCTGGCACCACGGCGATCACCACCTTAGGCATAAAGCGAATCAATCGCTGCACCTCTAAGATGTTAAGTCGATGCATTCCGTCCTCTCCCACGTAGCCTTGCTGGCCACGGGCTTTTTGGTCGCCTCCACTGCAAAAGGAATACACCCCATCCTTTGGAGAAGGTCCCTCAGCAGAAAGCAATACCACCCCAATGGAAGTATCTTCTCTGGCATCCAAAAAAGCCTCGAACAACTCACTAGTGGTCTTTGGACGAAAAGCATTTCTAACCTCCGGTCTGTTAAAAGCTATTCGTGCCACACCTCCACATTTCTTGTAGGTAATATCTTCAAACTCTTTAACTACCTTCCATTCCATATTTTTATCGATTTATGACTAAACTTAATTTATATGCAAGATAATAGCCTGCCGCCGATTAAGCATAATTCTATTTGATTTTGTATCTAACCCAACGCAGACGGCCGAATACATAGCCCTATTCTCTGCTCAAGGGACTACTCCTCCCACGACTGCTCTTTCCAACCTATTACTACAGCTCAGGCAGAACCAACCATAGGCGCTTGTCCTTTGTACAGGAATTCCCGAATCCTTAAATCCAGCTTAGCTTTACTGGTCTAAAAGCCTTGGGAGAGCTCATATTTTAGTATTTTAGCAGAAAATAAGGATTGCAATGGGAAAGATAATTTTTGAAGGTCAGGAAATATCATTTGACATGATCAAGGGGGGGCATTGGCCAATGCATAGTCAATACCTTTCGGAAACCCTGGACTTTTGTCAGGAATGGCTGAATGGCAAAGCTGAATTTCAGCTACAGACCTCCGGCTCCACAGGCAATCCCAAGACCATAACGGTTTCTCGCCGTCAAATGCAAATCAGCGCAGCGGCCACCGGTGCGTTTTTTGAAATCCCTGTCAATAGCACCTTACTCTGCTGCCTAAATACCAGCATGATTGCGGGAAGAATGATGCTAGTCCGAGCCATGGAATGGGACAGCCTATTGCATCTTAGAGAGCCTGAGGGGCTTCCTTTAGCTACTTTTTCCGCACAGCAGTATTGGGATTTCGTGGCGATGGTACCTGCACAGGTGGAAAACTGTCTCATGAAGCCGGCAGAAAAACAGAAACTTCAATCGATCGCAAAGCTGATCATTGGTGGAGCTCCCCTCTCCTCCCAAGTCCAGCTAGCCCTCAGCCAGATTCCTATAAAAGCCTATCAGACCTATGGCATGACAGAAACTGTCTCGCATATAGCCCTGGCGGAAATCACCGGCAGCCTCCCGCTGATTTATCAGGTCCTTCCTGGCGTGGTAATAAACACCAGTGAAGATGGCCAGCTGATTATTGATGCTCCTATGGCAGAGCAGCGCCTCCACACGCATGACAGGGTGGAGATCATAGGCACAGACCGCTTCCATTGGCTGGGTCGATCTGATTTCACCATTAACTCGGGGGGAGTAAAAATCCAACCAGAAATCGTGGAGCAAAAGATAGCAGGACTTATGAATGATTTATTTCCGGGCACACGTTATATCATTGCAGGAGCAGCCCATGAAAAATGGGGAGAGGAAGTCGTCCTGCTCATTGAAGGCGCAGAAGCGTCAGATCTAATAGGGCAATTAATGGAAGGTATGGCTGAGCAATTAGAAAAATACCACCGCCCAAAAAAAGTGTTATTTATAGAAAATTTCGCTAGCACCCCATCTAGTAAAATCAAGAGGAAGGAGAGTTTAAGCTTGGCATTAGAAAAAGCCAAAGAGGATCAATAAAACAATAAAACCATAAGGAATCCTCCTTTATTTCCTACCTTTCGGAGGTAAACACTTAGGGGAAGTACACGTAATAATTAGAAGGTTTTAACGATTTTTAACATTGCTGATATGGATGATTTAATGGCCGCGAGGTCGCAAATGGCTTTATCACTGGGATTCCACATTATTTTTGCCTGTATAGGAATGATCATGCCTTTCTTTATGGCTATTTCCCATTACAAATACTTAAAAACTGGTAAGGACAAATATAAAACCCTCACGAAAGCTTGGAGTAAGGGGGTCGCCATTTTCTTTGTCACCGGAGCAGTTTCAGGTACCATGCTTTCCTTCGAATTGGGCTTACTATGGCCGGAATTCATGAAGCATGCGGGGCCAATTTTTGGAATGCCATTTTCTTTGGAGGGCACTGCCTTTTTCATTGAGGCGATAGCACTGGGATTTTATTTATATGGTTGGGAGAAGTTTCGTCCCTGGTTTCACTGGTTTACAGGGGTGGTCGTGGGAGTCAGCGGCTTGGCTTCTGGGATATTGGTGGTGGCAGCCAATGCCTGGATGAATAGTCCGGCGGGCTTTGACTATATCGATGGCCAGTACCTAAATATTGACCCTATTGCTGCGATGTTTAATGATGCCTGGTTTTCGCAGGCTCTGCACATGATTTTGGCGGCATTTGTAGCCACAGGATTTGCGGTGGCGGGTATCCATGCCTGGATGCTAACAAAGGGCAAAAATCAGGAAATTCACCGAAGTGCATTAAAAATAGCATTGACGCTAGGGGCAGTGGCCGCAATACTTCAGCCTATCAGTGGCGATATCTCCGCCAAAGACGTGGCAGAACGACAGCCTGCCAAATTAGCCGCAATGGAAGCTCATTATCATACCGAAAAAGGTGCCCCGCTTATCATTGGTGGTATTCCTGATGAAGAAAATAAAACGGTAAACTATGCCATAAAAATCCCGGGGGCATTGAGTTTCCTTGCCCATGGGGACTTTGAAGCGGAGGTAATAGGGCTGGATCAGATTCCCGCCGATGAGCAACCGCCAGTTACTGTGACGCATTTTGCCTTCCAGATTATGGTAGCCTGCGGGATGATCCTGATGCTTACAGGTATCACCTGGCTCTTTGGCCAGTGGAGAAAGAAGTCCTATATCCATCACCCCTCTTACCTGAAGCTGATCGCATTCCTGACCCCACTGGGCTTCATCGCCGTGGAAGCAGGCTGGGTGGTGACCGAGGTAGGTCGGCAGCCATGGATATTGCACGGCATCATGAAGACCGAAGACGCAGTGACTCCTATGCCAGGCATCGTCTGGTCTTTTATCCTCTATTCTCTGATCTATATTTCCTTGGCAGGCATCGTCAGCCTGCTGCTTTATCGGCAGATTAAGAACCTCGACAAAACCAAAAACGAACCCTTCGCCTCAAATACCTAAGCCATGTTTTATGTTGTTGTAGCCTTTTTGTATGTATCCATTTTGTTCTACCTGCTTTTTGGTGGGGCTGATTTTGGTGCGGGTATCATCGAGTTATTTTCTAGGGGATCTCTAAAAGAGCGCACCCGTTTGCTCACGTATCAGGCTATTGGGCCCATTTGGGAGGCAAATCATATGTGGTTGATTATCGCCATTGTCATCCTGTTTGTGGGCTTTCCAGAGATTTATACCTTCACCTCTGTTTATTTACACATCCCGCTTTCCTTATTATTGGTGGGAATTATAGCGAGGGGAACGGCATTTATATTCAGGCATTATGATCCTGTAGAAGATTATTTCCAAAAGATCTACAATGCGATTTTCGTTTATTCCTCCTTTATGACTCCCTTTTTTCTGGGAATCCTAGCGGGCACAGCCATATCAGGAAGGATAGATACCGAGGCCCAAGACTTCTTCAGTGCTTATATCCAGCCTTGGCTAGGGTGGTTCCCTGTTTCTGTAGGCCTATTCACTGTAGTGCTTTGCGGATTTATGGCCGCCGTATATCTTATTGGCGAAGCCAATACCGTAGAAGACAGAGACCTTTTCCGGCAAAAAGCATTTCGAATGAATATGCTGGCCGTGGTCTCGGGGGCTTTGGTTTTCTTAGTGGGCGAATTACAGGGAATCCGATTGTTTACAGAGCTCCTTAGCCATCCGATTGGTTTTATCGCTATGATTGCAGCCACCCTGGCCCTGCCAATCACTTGGATAATGCTCCGAAAAAAGAAAGTATATTGGCCAAGGATAATGGTGGGCTTTCAAATCACGATGATCCTATTGACCCTGGGTGCCAGCCAGCATCCCGACTTTATTATTTTCCGCAATGGGGCCATTTCCTTGGAAGGTGCCGCCGCCGGCGAATCCACGATCTTTAGCCTCGCGATGGCCCTGCTGATAGGCAGTTTATTCATTCTCCCCGCCCTATTTTATTTAATTTATAGCTTCCAAAAACAACCCGTTTCAGTCAAGAAATTAAATTAATCCAAAGGATATACCCGCTCAGCCTATAGCCTGAATGCTATTAATCAAAAATCGCCTAGCTTCCATTTAGGTTTGGAAGTTTACAATTTTGCACCTATTTGTACGGTCATTTTTTTGGGCCTGCCCCCACAGCACGACATCGACAGAGCTCTATAAATCTAGAGGTTAATAAAAAAAATTCTGTTCTGAGCTATTTCCCCACAACCACCCGGAAGCCATGATGCCTATCGTCTCATGGATTCCTCTATTTTTTATTTCCATAAAATATATTGCTTTCCAGTCGCAGCTTCGACCCGTATAGGCTTCTCCCACTTATTCGAATACCAAGCCTAGGTCATTTCATACCGTTTAATCGATAGACTCACAGATACCTCCTCGAAATAAATAGTACACCTTTCCGACGATAGGAGGAAACTCCTATGGATCCTTAGTCTAAGCCTCCCTGACTGTGAACGATAAAGCACTATGCACCCTATTCTTCCTCGTACCAGGAAGCGTATTTCGGGTAGTTCTCAGCAGTACGACGGATTACTTCCAGCATTTCGGGACCTGTATCCTTTACTTTTTTGGCAGGAATCCCAGCATAGATGCTATTAGCTTCCACGACCGTCCCGGCCAATACGATGGCACCAGCTGCGATCACAGCTCCGCTATGGACCAGAGCATGATCCATCACCACGGCCCCCATGCCCACTAGCACATTGTCCTGAATGGTACAGCCATGGACAATGGCATTGTGCGCGATAGACACATTGTCACCAATATAGGTGGCCGCCTTCTGGTAGCTACAATGTATGATCGCTCCATCCTGAATATTGGTCCGATTGCCAATTCTAATTTCATGAACATCCCCACGCACCACTGCATTGAACCATACGGTACACTCCTCCCCCATGATTACATCTCCCACCACCGTAGCATTCTCTGCCAGCCAACATTTGTCTCCCCATTTTGGAGATTTTCCTTGTACTTTTTTGATAAGCGCCATTTATATCGTTTGGTTTCTTTATAGACCTTGAAATAAATCAAAACTCTTCAATTTTTAGGTATATAAAAGGTTTATTTGCGAACAGCCGATCTGGCAAACATCCCCAAGATCTGGATTTTCTTATTTAGCCCTATCAGGGGGATTTAGAATTAAGCTAGCTAACTATACTATCCGCCTTATACAAAACTTATTTGGACTGCTATGCAGTCGCCTGGTAAATCCCTCAGGCTCACAGATCACCTCTTCTTCTTTCGCCTTCGGCAAAAATGATTTCCGACCTGCGAGCCTGAGAATTCCTAAAGCTGCAAAATGGAGTAGCGGCTTTTTGGTGATTATGGTGGAAAACAAAGTAAATAAAACGTTGTACTTAGTGCTGATTACATATATTCAGCATAATTTTTGCTAGAATACAAAATTAAGGTTATTCTTAGGAGAAGGATTTAGAGATTTTGTGTAAAAGTCATTGATGGACTAAAATTATTTAAGGCAAATGATCCGTGCTAAATTCAGTATTGCGATATTAGGGTGAAATTAATATCGAGAAATAGTGCCTTTTTTGACCAGAATCTGAACCTTTTCCCATAATTTTAAATTTCCATGTATATACATTAAATTCGATTTGTAAAATTAAACAAAAACCACTTATGAAATTCATCAAAACCAGCGGCCTACTTTTGGCAAGTGCATTATTAGTAGCCTCATGTGGGCAGAAAACCGACACTGTAGAGACCTCTGATGCTCAGGAAGTAGCAGAAGCTACAGGGGCCACTTTGACTGTGGATCCAGCAGCAAGCGCCATATCCTGGACCGGATATAAGCCTGCAGGCAAGCATTTTGGAAGTATTCCTGTACAGAGTGGCGAGATCAATGTTGAAGACGGCAGCCTTACTGGAGGAAAATTCACTTTTGACATTACCGGCTTGAAAATTGACGATTTGGAGGAAGGAACCGAAAACTACGGTAAGCTTCACGGACACTTACAGTCTCCTGACTTTTTCGATGCAGCCAACCACCCTACCGCTACTTTTGAGATCACCAGCGTCGAGCCTTATGGGAGCGGCGACACGGTGGAAGACAAAGAGGAGTACGAAACTGACAACACTCCTAATACTCTAAGTGAGCAAATGGTACCAAATCCTACCCATTGGATCAGCGGAAACCTGACCATGAGAGGAACCACCAAAAACATCAAATTCCCTGCCTCTGTATCCGTGTCTAATGACAATGCTTCTGCGGCAGCTGGATTTAATATCGACAGAACTGACTGGGGATTGACCTACGGCGATGAAAGTGCTGCAACTGATAAGGCCAAAGACAAGTTTATCTACAATACGGTAAATGTTGGTTTCGAAATCAAAGCCAATTAATTACAGTAGTTTGTTATTATAAAAAAGAGGAATTTGGATCAAATTCCTCTTTTTTTATGCCCTAAATGCTAATTTTGAAGTATGAAGCAGGTCCAAGAAATTTCTTTCCCCTATACGCCAGACTGGCAAAAGAAAGTCGTAAAATGGGCATTACAGCACTTCGAGTATGTATCTTTTCATCATCCTCAGGGACTACCATACCCTGAAGATGGCTTCAAAACCCTGTTGCTGGCAGGGCATCAGGAGATCCCCTTTGAGGAGCTAGACCATACTGCTGGCTTTAAGGGAGGAATACTTAGCTATGATTTAAAGAATCGATTTGAGAAGCTGTATAGCCGCAATCCTGCTATTATAAGCTGCCCGGACCTATTGTTTTTTGCCGCCTCTTTAAGAATTTCCTTTGATGAGAACCTTCAAACTTGCCTGCTCGCTAGCTCCGTACAAGACCCCTCGCAGCTCCGAGATGCGATCGATGGATGGGAGGATACATCTACCCCTACTCAAGTTGGTCCTATCAGTAAGCTCCAAAGCAAGGAAGAATATATCCGTATTATTCGCCGGATTCAGGAGCATATTGCAGAGGGAGACCTTTATGAGTTGAATTATTGCATGCCTTTTTCTGCAGACTATCAATCCATCAATCCCGCAGCTCTCTATTGGGCCCTGGCCCAAAAAAGCCCCATGCCCTTTTCTTCTTTATTCAAAGCGGGCAATCTATGGCTGGTAGGCGCATCGCCGGAGCGCTTTCTGAAGAAACAAGGGAATTCCCTCCTTGCCCAGCCGATCAAAGGCACCATCCGCAGAGGAAGCAGCAAAGAAGAAGACCAGCGCTTAAAGCACCTCCTTCGCTCCAGCGAAAAAGAAATGGCCGAAAACCTGATGATTGTGGACCTGATGAGAAATGATTTGGCCCGAATCGCTAAAACTGGTTCGGTGCAGGTGGATGAGCTCTTTGGAATCTACCCTTTTGCGCAGGTATTCCAGATGATCTCCAGCCTCAGCGCCCAGCTGGATCCTGAGGTAAAATTTACCGAAATCATCCAAGCCTGCTTCCCCATGGGCAGCATGACAGGTGCTCCCAAGATCAAATGCATGGAGCTCATCGAGCGGTATGAAATATTCAGGCGAGGCTGGTTTTCCGGCGCTATAGGCTATATCGATGAAGAGGGGGATTTTGACTTTAGTGTCATCATCCGCAGTATAATAGGTGATCAGGATGGTAATAAACTCTATTTTGCCGCAGGCAGTGCCATCACTTATGATGCTGACCCTGTCTATGAATATGACGAATGCTTACTAAAAGCCAAAGCCATCATGGAGGTCCTCACCTCCTTTGACTAACTAAAAAAAGGCTAAATCAATGGGGGATTTATACCCGGAATCTATTCCGCAGTCTTAACCACCAAGGCTGAGGATCTCTATCTTCCTCATCATAATAGCTTCCCGCGTATTTCCCCTTCTGCATATAGGAATAATTATACCCATAGCCATAGTTATATCCTCCGAAATCATACATTCCTCCGCCGGCTTTGATCCCATTGAAGATGGTGTAGAAATTCTTGATTTGCTTATTTTCCTCCAGGTCATTGATCATCAGAAGGTATTTCTTCTGAGTATAATCCTGCCTCACCACATAGAGGTTGACATCCGAAAATCTCAGCAGATCCATGGTCTCAGAGACCAGGGCCATAGGCGGAGTATCAAGGATAATCACTTCAAACTCCTGCTCCAGGGCCTTGAGCAAAGTCTCCAGCTGAGGTTTTAGCAGTAGCTCGGCGGGGTTTGGCGGTATCGGGCCTGAGGGGACGAAGTATAGGTTTTCATAGCTGGTTTCATGGACGATCTCCTCCTGGCTAGCCTTCCCTACCAAATAAGAAGAAAGGCCTTTCTTATTACTTAGCCCCACATATTCAGCTATCCGAGGCTTGCGCAGATCCATGCCCAGTACGCAGGTTCGCTTACCACTCATGGCCATGGCCGCGGCTAGATTTAAGCTAATGAATGTTTTCCCCTCCCCAGATACACTTGAGGTTACCAGGATTTTCTTGCAGCGCTTTTCGCTCGCCAAATAAAATAAAGCCGATCGTAAGGACCTAAAAGATTCCGAGGCCATTGATTTCGGATATTCAGCTACCAGCATATTCGTTTTCTTCTCACTGAAACCAATGGTCCCCAATAAGGGCAAATGGATGGAGGATTTCAGCTGGATCTGATCCATGATTCGGCCATTCATCAGGTCGATAAAAATCACTATTCCCAGCGGGATCAAAAGTCCCAATGCCAAAGAAAGCCCATAGTTCTTCAGCTTTTGAGGGTGAATCAGGCTTCCCTTCCGGGCGTAATCCACCACCGAATTATCAGATATATTCGAAGCCCTGGCGATGCCCACTTCGGCGCGCTTTTCCAGAAGGTAATTGTATAAATTTTCCCGTAGCTTATACTCCCTATATATATTGGTATAATTAGATTCAGCCTTCGGGAGACGAGAAAACTCAGCGTCAAACTCCCGAAGTCTTCCTTCAGCTTCCTTGATTTTCTTCTCAGTATTGGCCACCAGATTATTAATATTCTCAAAAATATTGGCCCGTAAGCGGCCTATTTGGTCATCTAATTTTTCCACATCCGGATGATTGGTATTTACCACCGTAAGCAGGCGCCTGCGCTCCATGGACAGTTCCATGAGGCTCTCTGTCATCGAATTCAGGAGACCGTCAGAAATCCCCACCAGAGAGGGAGCTAGCACTTCCGAATAGTCCACTGACTTCTTCTGGAGGTACTCTTCCAGAGACTTATAATATCCCAGCTCAAACTCCAACTCTTGCAGACGGACCTCCATAGCCTGGATCTTGGTAAGTACACCTCCGTATTCTGAAGGTACATCCAGCATCATATTGTCCACCTTAAAATCCAGCATACGCTCCTCTGCTAGCCGTAGGGAATCCTCCACCACATAAAGCTGGTCTTCTATAAACTGTAGGGTATTTTCTGAAATAAGATTCTTTTCTTTGAGGTCATGCTCGATGAAGGCCACCATGAGCGCATTGATATAATCCCGGCCTTTTTCCACCACTTTGGTCACGAGGCTTACCTGAAGCACAGATCCATAGTTTCTCTGCGGCTTGACCCCGATCGCTTTGGAATAATATTCTATCTGATAGGCAGGATTATGAATGACAAATACCACTCGCTCTCCCACTTTCATCCCCTGTACTTTCTCGATCAGGAACCTGGCACCTGAGGTCGACAGGGTATCCCCAAAAGTATAACCTTCCCCCATGAGGCCTGACTGCGATACAGGGTCCACACTGGATGAGAAATATCCTAATAAGCCAATAGTAACTGGCTTGAGGCTGAAGGTCTCAGGCCCGGTCATGGTCAATTCTATAAAATCACTGATAGGCTGAGGATGACGCCAATCCACATGCACCCTTATGGGGGTTTTCTCATAAAGTTCTATCTCCTTGATATTGGTGGAGGCGTAATAGCTTACATCAAAGCGCACCTTCTCAAGTGCCTCGGCGGCAAGGGTCTTGGAGGTGAGCACGAGAATGTCATTCTCAAGATTAGTAGGCGTGGAAAATATATTTGATCGATCGAGGATCTTCACCTCCGGGCTGCTGGTATCCTTGATCATAATGCTGCCGGTCACCTCATATTTCTCCACCGTATATCTGTGATACAGGTAGGCAGCCGTCAGCGACAGAAGGATACTGATCAGGTACAGCGGCCATAGCCGGGCATACTTTACGAAGTAATACTTGAAGTCTATGGTACTTTCCTCCTCTTCAAAGCCGGGGATATTATTATAATCCGTCATCGCCTAGTTATTAGTAATTGCTATGAAAAACAATACGGCTGTAGCCAGGCCAATCACGAGTTGTAAGGTCGCGGTGAGGGTATTCGCATCTCCAATCTGCCTGATAGCCATGGGCTGCAAATAGAGAATATCATTAGGCTGCACAAAATAATAGGGGGAAGCTAAAAGTGCCCGATCATTGAGATTAATCTGGTGAATTTTTGTTCCACCGTCATATTGTCTGATGAGAAATAATTCGTTCTTCTTAGCTAGGATATCGCTTTCACCGGCCATGGCGATTGCATCGAAGATGGTCGCTCGATTCTTAAATATCACCTTGGTGCCGGAGCTATTGAATTCACCAAGGGTGGTAAATCTAATCCCTCCGGTGCGTAATCTTACATAAACCTCCTCTTTGAAGAACTGGTTGATTTGGCCTTCAATCTTCTCCTGAGCCGCTTCTTCGGTCATTCCTGCGATCTTTATCTTCCCCAATTTGGGGATGCGGACCATGCCATCCTTATCAATATTATAACCTGAAAAAAAATACGGATCCCCTGAGGAGCCTGCCGAACTGCCTCTATTCCCTGCCGAGCCTTGATATTCAAACACCCGCAGTAGCTCCTCATTGGAGGAGGCAAAGTCGATGTCCACCACATCATAAGGCTGGAGAATATACTCGTAATCGATGGCTGCATAGGGGATAAATTCGTCCAATTCGATGACTTCATTGCCCTCGAGATTCTGTAGGTAATTCAGCCGCTTATTGCTCACGCAGGACAGCAATAAAACAGTAATCGCCAATACCGGTAAAATTTTCTTCATTCGTCGTTGGTGGATCGTCAAACTTTCATGTCAGTTCAAATATACTCAAATATCGTCCTTAAGGAAACAATGAAAGAAATGAAAGGCCCAATAACGTTAACAAAAAAAAGGACAGCAGAAACTAACTCTGCTGTCCTTTTTATAAAATCTATAATGAGAATCTATTCTGATCGGTGATCAATTAAGATTCATAATGCTTATCGTAATATTTTTGGTAAGCTCCAGAGGTGACATTATTGAGCCACTCTTCATTGGAGAGGTACCAGTCCACGGTTTTCTCGATCCCTTCCTCAAACTGCAAGCTAGGCTTCCAACCAAGTTCTTTTTCGAGTTTGCTAGCATCAATAGCATACCTCATATCATGGCCGGCACGGTCTTTCACGTAGGTGATCAACTTAGCTGATTCACCTTCGGATCTACCAAGTTTCTTATCCATAACCTGGCATAGCGTGGTCACGATATCGATATTCTTCCACTCATTCCAGCCGCCGATATTATAGGTTTCGCCCTGCTTACCCTCGTGAAATATCACATCAATAGCTGCTGCGTGGTCCACCACATAGAGCCAATCTCGGATATTCTCCCCTTTACCATATACTGGAAGAGCCTTATTATTCTTGATATTATGAATGCATAAGGGAATAAGTTTTTCAGGGAATTGGTTTGGGCCATAATTATTAGAGCAGTTGCTGATGACCGTCTTCATTCCATAGGTATTGGCATAAGCCCTCACGAAATGGTCGGAGGAAGCCTTAGAGGCTGAATAGGGAGATTGGGGGTCATAGGAGGTGGTCTCCAGGAAATAACCATCTTCACCCAATGAGCCATATACCTCATCCGTGGATACGTGGTAGAAAAGGTGATTCCCTAGATCTTTCCAGAAATTTTTGGCAGCATTGAGAAGGTTTACCGTGCCGATTACGTTCGTTTTCACGAATGCTAAGGGATCAGAAATGGACCTATCCACATGAGATTCGGCGGCCAAATGGATGACGTCGCTGATCTGATGCTGCTCAAACACCTCTTTCAGAGCAGATTCGTTGAGAATATCCACCTTGGCAAAGCTATAATTTGGCTTTCCTTCTAGTTCTTTAAGGTTTTCAAGATTCCCCGCATAAGTAAGGCTATCTAAATTGACAATATGGTAATCAGGATATTTATTTACAAATAACTTGACTACATGGCTGCCAATAAATCCAGCGCCACCGGTTATTAAAATTGATTTTTTCATGAAGCTACAAAAAAGGTTAACTAAAAACTTCCAAGGTATGCGTTGGTAAGCTCTGTAATTTTTACAAAAATAACAGAACCAAAAACAATACCATAGCTTCAGAATGATTTATACTTTATAATAACTGCGGTACCAATCCACAAATTGCTTCACTCCATCCTCGACTTTGGTATCAGGTTTATAGCCTGTCGCTTCAGACAAAGCCGTCACATCGGCATAGGTAGCAGGCACGTCTCCCGGTTGCATCGGAAGCATATCAAGAACGGCCTCCTTATCGGTAGCTTTTTCTATGGCTTTGATGAAATCCATCAGGGCTACTGATTTAGAATTCCCAATATTAAATACTCTAAAGGGCGCATTGGTACCATTGTCTGTTCGCTGATCGCTTCCTGGCTCCGGAGGAAGCAGGGATGTCCTATATACTCCTTCCACAATATCATCTATATAAGTGAAGTCCCTTTTCATCTTACCATGATTAAACACCTTCAGAGGCTCTCCATTCAATATGGCCTTGGTAAATAAGAACAGAGCCATATCTGGGCGACCCCAGGGACCATAGACAGTGAAAAACCTAAGGCCAGTAGTCTTCACACCATATAGATGGCTATAGGTATGCGCCATAAGCTCATTGGATTTTTTGGTGGCCGCATAGAGGCTCACCGGGTGATCGACATTGTCTTTGGTAGAGAATGGCATTTTGGTATTGGCTCCATACACAGAGCTGGAAGAGGCATATACCAGGTGCTTTACAGGGTGATGTCGGCATGCCTCAAGGACATTTAAGAACCCCATCACGTTGGCATTGATATAAGCCCGAGGGTTTTCAATGGAATAGCGCACCCCAGCTTGGGCAGCAAGGTTTACGACTACATCGAATTTCTCAGCTTCAAAAAGCGACATCATGCGATCGCCTTCCTCTAATCCCATTTGAACAAATGAAAACTCAGAACCGGTAGAAGATGATAACTTTTCTCCTGGCACAATTAACTCTGGTTTTAGACCCAAATCAGCCAGCCTTGATAGCTTTAGATTTACATCGTAATAATCATTATTATTGTCTATCCCCACTACCTGATGCCCCTCTTTCAAAAGTTTCTTGGCTAGTCCATGCCCAATAAAACCTGCTGCACCGGTTACTAAAAATTTCATATAAGATTAGATTTCTTTTTATAATATTGTACCCAATTCTCTAGAATCCTAAGGAACGAAGCTCCCTAAAATCCAAACAAATATAGTAAAAGGTATTAAATATTTAAATAAATGTTTTTCATAACATTTACTAAATCACGATTATTTTTCACAAATTCACAATTTCCATCACGATACATTACACACATACCGCATAAAACCCTCTTCAATACGGATAATTAGCAATTCACCTTTTCAGCTTATAAATGTAAAAATATCTATTTTGATGGTCAAAAGCTATAATTGGATTATAAGTTTCTGCCCTTTCCAAAACGTCAGTCAGCAGGTAGCGAATAGCCCGGCTTTAATGCACCTGGGTTTGGCGGATGAGGGCGAATGATCGTTATAAAAAAAGCGTACCCGAAGATCAGGCACGCTTATATAAATTAGAGTTGTAAACAAAGCTCATTATAAATAGCGCGGTTCCTTACCACATACTATATATTCCCTTGGTCTTGAAATCAAATAATCTGACCGCAGCGACAAATTCATGCGTACTGCCATACATTTTTGCCCTGTTGCGGGTGGAGATCTCATAGCTATAGCCCACATTGACCCTGTCGAGGATAAATCCTGCCTGGAGTCCTGTAGAATAATCCACTCGGTGAGCCACGCCCAGCCATACTTTCTCCAGTAGCAAGGCCTTAAAATTTAGTTCTGCATTAAAAGGCAAGTCTTCCTGCAAGCGATAGAGTACATTCCCGATCAGGCCAATGCTTTCATTTACAGGGCCACGAAAACCCGCCTGAAAATTATGACTTGGCGGTCGCGCGACATAGAAGTCATCACCGCTACTGATCGTGCCCGAGGCAAGGTTTTGGACTGCATAGGCGAAATAATACTCCTGCGTCCTCACGGCCAGACCAAAATTAAAATCCAAAAACTTCATATCGGCAAAGCCACCCATATACCGACTGATAGCAGGGTCTCCCGCTTCATCAGGGCTCAGTGCGGTACCGTCTAGCTCAGTATTCATATACTTCACCCCTCCACCAAGGCCTAGAAAATGCTTATCAGAGAGCTTGATTCTGCTGGTATAGTTTAGCAATAATTCGGTCTCAGTAAAAGGACCATGCTGATCATACAGCACCGACAGCCCAATGGCATTCTTACCAATCGGGGTAGAATTGTCGCCAGTAAGTTGCGAAAACTCTCCCTCCACACTCCCATACGCCGACTTTGGCGCTCCATCAATTCCGGCCCACTGGCTCCTGATGACGCTTCTGGCAGAGCTTCCCTCCAGCCCTACCAATGCAGGGTTAAAATAACTTTGCATGGAGCTAAAATAACTGAAATACCTTCTGCTCTGGGCGGCAGAGTCGGTGATATCAAGCCCTATAATTACTAGAAATATAATGATGAATCTTTTCATGATTTTCGGATTGAAATGTTCTTTAAATTGACCCTTTAGTCTCTAAGCAAGGTTAATACTCCCCTCCTCTTTTGACCTGCTTCCGCCAGCTCAATCACATAATAATAGCTCCCCACCGGCAGCTCACTCCCCTCATACCTTCCGTCCCAGCGGTCCTCCGGATCAAAACTCACATATACCATTTTACCGCCTCGCTCAAATACCATAAGCTTCATCTCTCCATAATACCTCAAGGCTTCTATCCCCCAGGTATCATTGATATTGTCCCCGTTTGGACTAAACACATTGCTAATCGCCAGACCATCCAAGGAAGGCTTCAACCTCTCGATCATGAAGTCTTTAGTGATGGTATTCCCTACCTGATCGGTACTGGATACCTGAATCACAAATTCATATTGGTCATCGGGCATATCCTCTGCGGTCCAAAACAACCGGTCTCCAAGGATATAAAAATGGACTTCATCAGGATAAGCCCCAGTCAGCGCATAGCTATGCTGATCATCATCCGGATCCACCGTGCTCAATACCCCCAATGGGGCAATAGGATCATCCTCCACCGAAAAAGTCTCATCACTCAGTAGAATATCCTCGGGAGGCAGCTTTTCCATTACGGTCAGCGTCAAGGTGCTCTCCATCTCTTCTGCCAAAGTATAAGCCGTATCCTGAATCTGGATCTCTCCTGAATTTTGGTAAATCCCTGGTACGGTACTTTCATAGTTTACCATATCCCATGACACCGTCACCATGACCTCCTCACCAGATGCCAATATTCCTATCACCTGCTCAGGAAGGCTAAGCTCTTCCTCTTCCGTACCCCAGCTTACCATTAGCATCTCCGGATCCACAATGGACACCAGCACATTGGTGATGAGAGTTACCGAAAAGGAATATTCAAGTTCATTCCCTGAGGCGTCTTTTGCCGAGATCGTCACTGGATGCGGAATATTATAGCCATAAAGCATCTCTCCTACCGCTGGCGACTGGCTAACCTCCGTCACGGAACAATTGTCACTAAGGCCAAAAATAGCAGCGTAATCTTCCATCGCGTACTCAGCAGATATCCCCACTAGGACCTCCACATTTTCCTGGGGACTGCTAAGGCTTGGCGCCAGCTGATCATGTACAGTGATGGTCAGCTCGTAACTAGCAGAAAAATCTCCTTCGCCGGTCACGGTCAGCAGGACCGCATTCTCTCCAATATGACTACAGTCAAATTCACTTTGGCTTAAGCTATAGCTGAAGCTGCCTAGGTCCTGGCAAGTTCCGGTGACGCCCTTCACCACTTGATCCCAGAGAAAGCTGGCAGCTCCCGTCTCGTCCAAGTCAATACTTGCATCCACCAGTTCAAAATCCAACTCGCCATCATAAGCAATCGTCACTATAGCGCTGACCTCCGTGCTATTTCCTGCCAAATCGGTAGCGGTAATCAGGACTTCATTCTCACCGATATTCTCACAGGTGAAGGTATCCTTGGCTAGGCTGATTATAATATTTTCTGTTGCGGTATAATTGTCCGTGACACTTTGCACGATTTGCTCCGGCTTCACTATCAGCTGGCCAGATCCATCGAGCAGCAGCGTAGGCATATTGACCAGCAGCTGGGGACCGTTGAGATCCAGTAGTAAGGCATAGCCATCGCCGGCTGCGCTGGTATTACAGTCTCCCTCAGTCGCCACAGCGCTTATGATATGATGCCCCTCAGTGATTTCCACAGCAGAGGCATCATATGACCAGTTTCCACTTTCCGAAGCCTGGGCGGTGCCTATCTGCTTATCATCCAAAATCACTTTTACTTCTAAGCCAGCTCCTGCGGTTCCATTGATTGTAAAATCTGCATTATTGGTCTGTCCATCTGAGTCAGAGCTTCCACTGTCCGGGCTGATACCGGTCACCACTGGCGCCTCCACGGCAGTCCCGTCGATGAGAATCTGGTTAGTGTCTGGCTTGCTAGTCAGGGATAAGCTTATATCGGTCAGTTCATTTCCTGCCACATCTAGGACCTTAGCTTCGCCAAGGACAAGAGCATTCACTGTAATCCCGTCACTATCGGTATCGCCTGAGGCGATGGAGTAGGTAAATACCAAATGGGATTCATCACTAGCTTCCTCGTCATAATCTGCGTTTCGCTCCCCACTATCAAAAGTCAAGCTCAGCATTAACCCTTCTCCTTCTATGCGGATAGGCTCGGAGCTGGTGAGAGTAAATGTGAGCACATTATTGGAGCACACGGCATATTGGCCTGCCTGCGGCAAAGTCAATTCGCTAGCCCAGGGACGAATACCATCTACATGTACCTGCGAGGTGCCAGGCATATTATTGATTAGCAAATTGGCAGGCTCACCCGTACTGTCATTTATTAGGCCGGTATTTAAGTCTATGGTATTCCCGAAGACAAGCCCATCTTGATCCAGATCCCCTTCCTGCACCGTATAGGTAAAGGTCAGCTGGCTGGACCCTGAGCCAGAGGAATAAGCGGCATATACCTGCTGATCTCCCAGCTGTAGTGAGATGCGAGGCGATCCTTCGGTCACCCACACGGGGCGATTAAATGTCAGCTGGATACTGATCTCATCCTCTATGCCATAGAGACCATTGGGGGGAGCGCTTACCGAGGTCACGAGGGCTTGCACATTTTTTATTTTCACCACCCGAGTTTGGTCGGCACTGGCATTTCCATCCTGGTCAAATATGGTATAGTTTACCAGCCTGTCTGCGGTATCAGGAACTTGGGACACATTATTATAGGTGAGTTTTTGGAGGATTTGCTGATATACTGCGAAACTCGCTTCTCCAGTAATGGTGAGCTCCCCAGTGGTGAAATTATAATTTACCACCAATTTATTTTCATTAGCTAGCTGTACCACCGCTGGGTCTATGCTGATTAGCTCATTCCCCCCATCAGGCAAGTTGGTAAGCTTCACTATTGCCTTGGAGGCAAATGGGGAGTCGCTATCAGTCACAGTGACACCACCATCAATGATCACGGCACCTTTGGTAGGCTCAAATTCAGTAAAACCTTCGGTGGTAATAATTACTGGAGCTGCCCCTGATGCTTGCGCATAAATCTTCAGAGGAATAAGCGCGGAGGCCACTCCTAAGAGCAAAAGAAGTAGATGTTTTTTCATAAATAAGGTTGATGTGTGCGTGTCTTTTTACTCAATACCTAAACCAAATTTTCATGAAATTCAAATAAAACTATTTGAACAACACAAAAATATATTCTTATTATCATTCGGGTGATAAAATAATATTTTATATATTCGAGTAAAAGCAAATATAATAAAAGAAGCCTAGGTACGAAATTTTTAACCTAAAAAATGTATTTTTTACCATATACATAGCTTTATTTCATAAACAAACAGATGAAAAGAATAGCAATCAACTGATTATCAGTCAGTTTACATTTAAAAAGTGTATCAAGTAAAATATACGGCAATGGACCAGCTTCAAAAAAGGTAGGCTTCTGATCCTTTTAAGTTCGGGGGAGGCATCTGGCACCTGGACGAGACCCTAAACAGGGCAATGGTACAAACCCTAAAAGAATTACCTATTTTAATTACTTTTCCATTCATTAATGATTATTTTTGGCTCATTCAAAACCTATATAAACCAATGAAGAAAATAGCTGTATTAACCTCCGGAGGAGATGCACCTGGCATGAATGCCTGTATCAGGGCGGTAGTCCGCACCGGGATTTATCACGGCCTGGACATGTACGGAATCAGGTACGGATTTGACGGGATGATCAATGGAGAGATTTTTAAGATGAAATCTCATGATGTGAGCAATATTGTACAGCGAGGAGGGACCTTTCTGAAATCTGCTCGTAGCCATGAGTTCCGTACCAAAGAAGGCCGGCAGAAGGCTTTCGAACAGCTCAGCAAATTAGGCATTGAAGGATTAGTAGCCATTGGCGGAGATGGAACATTCACTGGAGCCAAGGTATTCTATGAGGAATATGGGATCCCTACGATTGGATGCCCAGGGACCATTGACAATGATATATACGGCACAGATTATACCATTGGCTTTGACACGGCCATCAATACGGCTCTCGAAGCCATCGATAAGATCAGAGATACCGCTGCTGCCCATGACAGGATCTTCTTTATAGAAGTGATGGGGCGTGACAGCGGATATATCGCCGTGGAATGTGGCCTTGGTGGTGGTGCAGAAATGGTGATGGTTCCAGAAACCAAAACCACGCTAGCCGAAGTGGTAGAAAAACTGAAAGGCTCCCCTACTACCAAGACATCCAGTGTGATCGTGGTGGCCGAAGGAGATGAGGAAGGCAATGCAGCCGAAATCATGGAAAAGGTTAAAACCACCATCAATGATGACTCTCTGGACTTTAAGGTGACCACTTTAGGGCATATCCAAAGAGGCGGTAGCCCAACAGGAAAAGACCGAATGCTCGCTAGCCGATGCGGTATGGCGGCAATAGAGGGACTCATGAGCGGAAAAGCCAACTGCATGGCGGGCATCATCCATGATCAGGTCGCTTATACGAGCTTTGAGGATTGCATTACTAAAGACAAACCTCTCAATCAGGATATTTTAAAATTAATTGAAATTCTAAGCATTTAACATGGGCTTCGTTCCAATATTTGTCACTTTGGGTGGATTTATATTCTTGTTTTTTATGGTGGTAAACAAAAGCATTACCCGTAAGAAACTTCAATATAAGTCCACTTTGGAGTCCCTATCGCAAACCCTTGGCTCATCTGATAATACGCTAAACCTGGATGCTATCAGTAAATCTCTAGCGAGCCATCCCCAATCTTCTACGGAAACTCAGCACCTACATGGCAAAGCAAAACTGTACCGCCACCAATATAATCAGCTGATCGAAACCATGCCGTATAAGATCGTGGCCAAAATCGCCGGTCACGAGCTGATCTGACTTTGTATATAATTTAGTACCTGATCATATTGATCGGGGTGAAACCACTTGATGGTCTTGTCCTTTCGGAACCAGGTGAGCTGCCTTTTGGCATACCTCCGGGAATTGCGTTTCAATAAGCGTATAGCTTCTTCACGATTATACTTTCCCTCCATAAAACCAAATATCTCCGAATACCCCACCGTCTGGAGGGCATTGAGATGTCTGTGAGCATATAATTTTTCTGCTTCCTCAAAGAGGCCATCTGCGATCATCAAATCCATCCTATGGTCTATTCGCTGATACAGTTCCTCACGGTCCCGCTCCAGCCCCACCTTAATAATATGAAAAGGCCTGGGGCTAATTTTCTTAATTCTATACTGACTAAAAGGCCTTCCTGTCCCAATACTCACCTCGCAAGCGCGGATAAGCCGATGGGGATTTTTGAGATCCACCTCCTGATAATATTCAGGATCCAGCTCCAGTAATTTCTGTTGGAGTTTCTCCAAACCATACTCCTGGTAGAAAGCATTTAGGGAGCTGCGAATTTGGGGATCGACCTCGGGAATTTCATCCAATCCCTGACAGATCGCGTCGATATACATGCCGGAACCACCCGTCATAATTACCAATTTCTGGTTTATAAAAAACTTTTCTAGGAGTTCTAACGCATCTTTCTCAAATTTGCGAACATCATAATCATCAAAAATAGACTTATTATCCACAAAATAATGAGGAACACACTCCATTTCTTGCAAAGTTGGCTTTGCAGTGCCTTTATTGGTCTCCTTATAAAATTGACGACTATCCGAAGATATAATAACAGTATTAAAATTTTTGGCTAGTTTTATACATAACTCGGTTTTACCAACCGCGGTTGGACCAGCTATGACCAGTAAGTAATTATTTTTTGCAGAAGTATTAACCATCTTTATTGAAAGGCGAATGACAAGCCAAAATTAGACGTTTAGGTCATGGAAAACAAAAAGATATTAATAGTCGATGACAATAACCTGAACAGAAAGGTGTTTGAGAACATCATTAGTCATACTTATCCCTATGTCTCTGCCGAGAATGGCCAGGAGGCTATAGACAAAATCAAAGAGGAAAACTTTGACCTGATACTTATGGACATTCAGATGCCGGTCATGGACGGAATTACGGCCTTAAAAATCATCAAGGCAGAGAACCTTACCTCTGCCCCGATTATCGCTATTTCGGCTTATTCTGACCAGACGGATCGGGATTATTTCCTTTCCGCAGGTTTTGATGACTTCATCGATAAGCCCGTGAAGCCCAAGGACCTCCTCGAAAGCATCAACTCTCACCTTACCCAACAGCATCCTCCAGAGGATGTGCACAAGGAAAAAGAGTGCAAAGCTGTGCTGGACATCAATGTCTATAAGCAGCTTCGCAAGTACAATTCAAGGGAGGATATTCAAACAGTATATGAGGACTTTTTTGACGAAGCCCAATCGCTAATTGACGAGATCAAATCGATGATCGATGAGCATAACTATACTGAAATTGATGAAAAACTTCATATATTAAAAGGTAATTCAGGGACCCTTGGAGCTGTCAAACTATTCAAAGAGGCAAGTTTCTTGGACCAAAAAATAAAATCTTCAAATTATAACGATATTTTTGAGGATTACTTAACATTACAAGATCAACTGAACACCTTTAAAAATCACCTGATAGAATTAATAAATAAATCTGAAAATGAGTGATAATAAAAAAGTATTGGTAGCAGAGGACAGCTCGGTAATCATCAACCTTACCAAGAACGTATTGCTGTTTGAGAATTATCATATTACCGCAGTAAAAAATGGTAAGCAAGTGCTCGACAAGCTGATGACAGATGATTTTGACCTCATCCTCATGGACATCAATATGCCGACCATGGACGGGATAGAATGTACCAAAGCCATTAGGGCGCTGAAAGACCCAAAAAAATCTTCCATCCCGGTCATCGCCATTACGGGAAACTATAAGAATTACACCATGGAGGATTTCAAAAACGCAGGTCTTGATGACTACCTACAGAAGCCTCTGGACTATGACCTGCTTCTGTCCACCGTCAAAAAACACCTTAATAAGTAACCTACAGCTTAGGATGGAATGGCAATAAAATACACGAAAACCAATTTGGATAAAATCGAAAGCCTCTTTGCAGAATCGGAGTATATGCTGCGATATGAAAAGGGTAATTTCCGATCCGGTTACTGCTTATTAAAAGACACAAAAGTGGTCATCATCAATAAGTACTATACCTTGGAAGGAAAAATAAACACCTTGATCGATATTTTGAAAGAATTGAATTTCAACCCTAAGGAATTTAAAAACAAAAAGAACCAGGATTTCTATAGTGAACTCCAACAAACTGAATTAAAGCTTTGAAAATCACTTTTCTAGGAACAGGCACCTCACAAGGGGTTCCTGTGATCGGCTGTCAATGTGAGGTATGCAAATCCCTTGATTTTCGGGACAAAAGATTACGAAGCTCTATCCATCTGCAAATTGACGACAGCAGTATTGTCATCGACACTGGCCCTGATTTCCGAACCCAAATGCTCCGTGAAGGGATCTCGAGTCTTGACGCGGTCGTCTATACCCACGAGCATAAGGATCATACTGCAGGTCTTGACGATATCCGCCCGTATAATTTCATGCAAAACAAAGATATGCCTGTCTATGGCACAGCGCCGGTGCTCAGCCAGCTGAAAAGGGAGTACTCCTATATCTTCGCCGAAAAAAAATACCCCGGTGTCCCTCAGGTCATCACCCATCAAATCGACAATAAACCCTTTATTGTGGCTGGAAATACCTTCCTACCCATTGAGGTGCTGCACTATAAGCTGCCCGTATTCGGATACCGAATCGGAGACTTCTCTTATATCACGGATGCCAAATCCATTTTAGACAGCGAAATGGCCAAACTCAAGGGCACCAAAACACTGGTCCTCAATGCCCTTCAACAAACAGAGCATATTTCTCATCTGACGCTCAAAGAAGCCATCGAATGGATCAGCATTATCAAGCCAGAAAAAGCATACCTTACCCATATCAGTCATAAGTTAGGAAAACATAAGTCGGTGGAAGACATGCTACCGGAAAACATCTTTCTGGCCTATGACGGCCTACAGTTGAACCTATAACTATGCACTTAAATTACCATTTCTTACAGTACCTCTGCCCTGAGATCGCAAAATCGCTAGTCGGCATGGAGCTAATGGAATGCTTCTCCCAACATAAAGATGAGCTGGTGATGGGTTATGCTGCTGAGGAAAAATCCCTGCATATAAGGGCCCATCTCAACCCCTCCAATCCCTGCATCAGTTTCCCTGATGACTATAAGCGATCCAAAAAAAATAGCGCAAACCTATTCCCATTAATCATGGGGGCGACCGTGCGCGCGATAAAGGTAATCCCCTTCGAAAGGTCCTTTGTAATTAATTTCTCCACCGGTCACCTCCTGCTGTTTAAGCTGCATGGAAACCGAAGCAATATCCTTTTGTATGCAAATGAAACCAGCCAGCCGCTCAGTCTCTTCAAAAATGAACTGAAAGAGGATTGGAATCTGAGTCTTGACGAGCTTGCTCAGGACCTGGATCTGAGCAAAAGCCGATTTTATGAGCTGGAAGGAAAAGCCGCAGCTTTCTTACCCACCCTTGGGAAAATACCCAGAAATTGGTTAAAATCACAAGGCTATATAGAAGCTGAAATCGAGCAGAAATGGGTCTTAATTCAAGAGATTTTGGATATGCTGGAAAGTCCGCTCTTCAGCATATATCAGGAGAATGGGACTTATTATTTATCCCTTCTACCAGTCCCGGAAGCCGAGTTCCAATCGGCAGATCCCATCTCTGCCTGTAATTACTATTTCCAAAAGGCCGTAATATTTCAGGCATTTGACCGGGAAAAATACCAGCTTCAAAAACGCCTCGAAGATCAGGTAAAAAAGACCAAAGCTTATATTCAGAAAACCTCCCAGAAACTCGAGGAACTGGAAAGTGCCACACCGCCCAGCAGGCTAGCGGATATCATCATGGCCAACCTGCACCAAATCCCCAAAGGGGCCACCGAGGTGGAGCTTTTTGACTTTTATAATAATACCACAATAACGATCAGCCTAAAAAGGGAAGTAAGCCCCCAGAAGCAGGCCGAAAACCTCTATCGTAAAAGTAAAAATCGGAAAATAGAGGTCTCAAAACTTGAAAACAATTTATTAGAGAAAGAGGAGTTTTTAGAAACTACCACCGCACAAGTCCAAGAACTACTGGAGATCGATCAGTTCAAAGAGCTCAGGGATTTTGCGAAGGAAAATTCACTGAGCCCTGGCAAGAAGGTGCAAGAGGAATCCCTGCCTTTCAAAAAACTAGAGATCGATGGTTTTGATGTATTGGTGGGACGCTCCGCTAAGGCCAATGATATTATGCTACGCATGTATGCCTGGAAGGATGATATGTGGCTTCACGCCAAAGATGTCTCAGGATCGCACGTAATCATCAAACACCAGTCCGGCATGCAATTCCCCAAGTCCACCCTAGAACGGGCCGCAGAGATCGCCGCATACCACTCCAAGAGCAAGAATGAATCTGTAGCCGCAGTAATCTATACTCCCTGCAAATTTGTAAGAAAGGTAAAGGGTTCTCCTGCGGGAGCGGTGATGGTGGACCAGGAAAAAGTCATTCTGGTCAAACCCCAAGGTGGATAAGAACTGACATTAAACTTTCTCAGCGAAGATCAGCTCAAGCCCTATCGCTCCTAGTGAGCTGCTTAAGGTCCAATAAAATGGCTACTTGAGCAGGGAATCAAAACCCAGGCGCGGTAAAAGATTTTTAGTTTATCAAAATGCATGATTCATTTACCATCATGCTTAAAGTTTATTTTGAGCAATAAAAAAGGCACCTTGATTGCTCAGGGTGCCTTTTTGTATTTTATAAATAGGATAGAGCTTACTCTACCACATGAATTTTCAACATATTCGTTTTGCCTTTGCTCTTCAACGGCATACTTGCGGTATTGATCATGACATCTCCCACTTCCAGATCACCCAGTTCTTTCAGGCTATCCTGGATAAAGGTGATGGTTTCATCCGTAGAAGTCTGCTCACCATCAAAATAATAGGCGGTCACCCCCCATACTAAGCTCAGCTGAGTGATGAGTGTTTTGTTATGGGTAAAGACAAAGTTCTTAGCAAAAGGTCTGTGAGAAGCGATTCTAAAGGCGGTAAAACCAGAAGCGGTAATACCTACGATAGCTTTGGCATTCACATTTTTTGACAAGCCTGAGGCCATCATAATGACATTATTGCTCACATAAGTCGGATCATCTTCACGCATCTCATAGAGATAATGATAGACATCAGAGTTTTGCTCGATATATTGGATGATTTTGGTCATGGCTTTCACCGCGTGCACCGGATAGGATCCTGAGGCAGTCTCAGCAGATAGCATCACGGCATCCGCTCCATCAAGGACGGCGGTGGCGACATCATTAGTTTCTGCACGGGTAGGGCGAGGATTTTGGATCATACTTTCCAGCATCTGGGTGGCGATGATCACCGGCTTGCAGGCCTTCTTACATTTCTCCACAATACGTTTTTGCCAAAGTGGCACCATTTCCATAGGCACTTCAACACCGAGATCCCCTCGAGCGACCATCACACCGTCGGTAGCTTCGATGATTTCATCGATATTATCCAGTGCTTCAGGCTTTTCGATTTTGGCCACGATGCGGCAGTCTTTTCCTTGAGCCTTGATGCGTTTCCTAAGGTCCACGATATCCTCAGCAGATCTCACAAAAGACAGGGCGATCCAGTCCACTTCTTTATCTAAGCCAAAAGCTAGGTCTTTGATATCCTTTTCTGTCAGGGAAGGAGCACTTACTTTGGTATTAGGAAGGTTGATTCCTTTTCTGGATTTCAATATACCACCATGCACGACGGTACAGTTTACATTTTTTCCGTCGGTACTGTTGACGGCCACTTCGAGGTTTCCGTCATCGATCAAAATACGATCGCCGGGCACCACGTCCTGTGGTAGGTTTTGATAGACGGTACTCACCAGTTGGGAGGTACCGATTACGGGATCATTGGTGATGGTGATCGGCTCACCTTCTTTGATCTCGACGCCGTTGTCTTGTACTTCGCCTACGCGGATTTTTGGTCCTTGCAAATCCTGAAGGATCCCTACATTGAGACCATAGTCTTTGTTGATTTTGCGAATCAACTCGATGACTTCTGCATGGCCATCATGATTTCCGTGGGAAAAATTCAATCTAAAAACGTTTACACCTGCTTTCACCAGATCGGTGAGTGTCTTTTCGTTATTTGAAGCAGGCCCAACAGTTGCCAAAATCTTGGTTTTCTTATTTGCGATGGGTAAGTTCATTTTTAATGTTTTATAATTTAATAGGTTAATAGGTTCTCTTTTGACTTCAGTTTGTTGACATCGATTTTCACTACATTTTGAATATAATTACTTTTCGACAGCTGACTGATGCAGTCCGGCAAATCTGTTTCATGGGTAAAATCTTGCATTAGAAGAAAATAATCCATGACTTTCAATTCGGGTACAAGATACAGTGTTTGTCCCGAATCTGAAAAAGAACGGTTCTTTAATAACTGAATATAACCATGTTCTTTTTCCAAAATAAACCGGGAAATGACCAATCGCGGTTGATTGAGAAATTTCAGTGTAAAATCCTCAGAACGTACCATATTGATACTCAATGAGTTATTCACAGACCAAGCCATCTTATAGTCTTTGAGCGGTGCCATAATACCCAACAGGTCAAATTCATAAATATGTTCTACTTGGAGTTTTGTTTTCCTCATAAAGGAAGCATTTTTAAAAAAACAAAATTAAAAATAATTGTCCAACTTCTATGTTTCCGAGGAATATCTTAAATTTAGTTATCGGTTTTTTTTGACATTAAGCGTATAAATATATTTCTTTGCGGAGTGTTTTAACTAAACTAATCACAAAATGTCTGAAATTGCACAAAAAGTAAAAGCCATTATCGTGGATAAGTTAGGCGTAGAAGAATCAGAAGTTACTCCTGAAGCGAGCTTCACTAATGACTTAGGCGCTGACTCTCTCGATACGGTAGAGCTTATCATGGAATTCGAAAAAGAATTCAACATTTCTATTCCAGACGACCAAGCCGAGCAAATCGGTACAGTTGGTCAGGCTGTAAGCTATCTGGAAGCAAACGTAAAATAATTTAACTTCTCAAAATTCATTTATGAATTTAAAAAGAGTTGTAGTAACAGGTTTAGGTGCCCTCACCCCACTAGGCAATACCGTTCCGGAATTCTGGAAGGGGCTGTCTAATGGAGTGAGTGGTGCTGCTCCTATTACGAGATTCGACGCATCTAAATTTAAGACTCAATTTGCCTGCGAGATCAAAAATCTCGATATCGAGGCATTTATAGATAGAAAAGAAGCCCGCAAGATGGACCCCTTCACACAATATGCGATGATCGCATGTGATGAAGCGATGAAAGATTCAGGCTTGGACTTAGATTCAATAGACCTAGCCAAAGCTGGAGTCATTTGGGGTTCAGGTATCGGCGGACTAAAAACTTTTCAGGATGAGGTAGCAAGTTTTGCTACAGGAGATGGAACTCCGCGTTTCAACCCCTTCTTTATTCCAAAGATGATCGCTGACATCAGCGCAGGATTTATTTCCATGAAGTATGGCCTTCAAGGTCCCAACTTCGTCACTGTCTCTGCTTGTGCCTCTGGCACCAATGCATTGATTGATGCTTTCAACTATATCCGTCTTGGCAAGGCTAATGTCTTTGTCTCGGGAGGATCGGAAGCAGCAGTCACTGAAGCGGGAGTAGGTGGATTTAATGCCCTGAAAGCTTTGTCACAGCGAAATGATTCTCCAGAAACTGCCTCTAGGCCTTTTGATAGGGACCGTGATGGATTTGTTTTAGGAGAGGGTGCTGGCGCAATTATTCTGGAAGAGTACGAACATGCCAAAGCTCGTGGTGCCAAAATCTACGCTGAATTAGTAGGTGCTGGTATGACAGCTGATGCACATCATATTACTGCTCCTCACCCTGAAGGGGTAGGCGCTGGAAATGTGATGAAATTCGCCTTGGAGGACGCAGGAATGCAACCTGAAGATGTGGATTATATCAATGTGCATGGTACTTCGACACCGCTGGGAGATGTATCAGAAATTAAAGCGATTCAACGTGTATTCGGTGATCATGCGTACAAGCTGAATATCAGCAGTACCAAATCCATGACCGGACACCTGCTGGGAGCTGCGGGCGCTATAGAGGCTATTGCTTCTATCATGTCCATCCAAAATGACTTGGTACCTCCTACCATCAACCACTTTACGGATGATGAAGCATTTGACGACCAGCTTAACCTGACTTTCAATAAAGCACAGGCAAAAACTGTAAATGTAGCCTTGAGTAATACCTTTGGATTTGGCGGGCATAATGCTTCTGTCATCTTCAAAAAAATAACTGAGTAGACCGACCTTGAAACTATTTCGCAAACTCAGAGTACACGAACTACTTTACAATAAAAAAGATAAAGGGCTTGCTGCTGCCATCAAGTTGATGGTCGGCCGCAAGCCTTTAAACTTATCTCTTTATAAACTCGCTGCCCGCCACTCCTCTGTAGCAGAGGAAATAAAGCATGGCGTCAAAGCGAGCAATGAAAGACTTGAATTTTTAGGCGATGCCGTACTCGGTGCTGTGGTCGCTGAATTACTTTTCATCAAATTCCCCTATCGGGATGAAGGTTTCCTAACCGAAACACGCTCAAGAATCGTAAATCGCGAATCCCTAAACCGTGTAGGCCAAAAAATAGGCCTCTCCAAAATCGTGGAATCAGACCTTTCACAAAAAGGCCTCTATACCCACAAATCCATCTATGGAGATACCCTAGAAGCCCTCGTCGGTGCCGTGTACCTCGACCGTGGCTATATCTTCTGCAAACACTTTATCCTGACCAAAATTATTGCCCCTTTCTTTGATCTGGACAATATCATCACCACCACCACCAACTTCAAAAGTAAAATCATCGAGTGGTCCCAGAAAGAAAGTAAGGAAGTGGAATTTGTCCTTCAATCAGTCAATGGATCCCAGCGATTTAAAGAATTTACAATCGAACTGAAAATCGAAAATGAATTCTTCACCGATGGTAAAGGCCCCACCAAGAAAAAGGCAGAACAGGAAGCTGCAAAAAATGCATGCGAAAAACTTAATTTGGCAGTATAGAATCCTATATTTGCCAAATATGTTTCTTGATAAATCCTGTATATTTTAGCCTATACAGGCTTTTCATTTATAACCATACTTGCAAAAAATGTCAAACCTCAAGATAGGTGGTGTCACCGTAAACCAGACTCCTCTGGACTGGAAGGGTAACCTGGACAATATCCATAAGGCAATCCGTGAAGCGAAGGAAAAAAATATCGAACTCCTCTGTTTCCCCGAACTCGCCATTACCGGATATGGAAGTGAGGATCTTTTTTTTAGCCAATGGTATCCCAAAAAAGCACTTCAGCAACTCCAAGCGCTACTCCCCCTTGCCGAGGACATCACCATCTGTATCGGACTGCCCATCCGCCTGGAGCAGCAGCTGTACAATTGTATCGCTATTCTGGAGGATCAAAAACTCAAAGGAATTGTCGCGAAGCAGTTTCTGGCCATCGATGGCGTTCATTATGAATTCAGATGGTTTAGCCCCTGGCAAGCAGGCAAAATCGCCACCTTTGATTTCTTCGGAACAGAAGTTCCCCTTGGCGATATGGTGTTTGACAAAAAAGGCATCACCTATGGCTTTGAAATCTGTGAAGATGCCTGGCGAGGAGACAAAAGACCCGGCTATCGCCTAAAAGACCGTAACGTTGACCTTATCTTCAACCCCAGCGCTAGCCATTTTGCCATGGGCAAGAGCAAGCTCCGGGAAGAACTAGTCACTGAAAGTAGCATTCACCTGGACGCCACCTATTTCTACGTCAACCTCCTCGGCAATGAAGCCGGCCGGATGATTTTTGATGGGGAAACACTAGTCGCCAAAAACGGTAAATTATACTATAAAAACCCTCTCTTATCATTTGAAGATTATCAAGTCCATGAGTACAATATGGACCATGGACTTCCTCCGCTTCCGGAAAACTCCCTTGATCATGATAAGAATACTGAGTTTACCCATGCGGTGACCCTGGCACTCTTTGACTATATGCGCAAAAGCCGAAGCGCTGGATTTGTGCTTTCCCTCAGCGGAGGAGCAGACTCCTCTTCCATCGCAGTCCTCGTGGCAGAGATGGTACACCGAGGCTGCCGACTCTTAGGTTCACATCGCTTTATCGAAAAAGCAGGCTTACTGGGCAAAGTCTCCACTGATGCCAGCCCGAAGGAAATTATCGGACAGGTATTGACCACCGCCTATCAAGCTTCAGAAAACAGCTCTCAAGACACCTTGGACAGTGCTCAGTTTCTTGCCAAAAGCCTTGGTGCTTCCTTTCACCATTGGAACATCAGCGAGGAGGTGCAGTCTTATTCCTCAAAAATCGAAACGGCTATCGGCCGTACATTATCGTGGAAGGAAGATGATATTGCCTTGCAAAACATACAGGCACGGGTCCGAGCACCCATCATATGGATGCTGACAAATATCAAAAATGCCCTGCTCCTGGCTACTTCCAATAGGAGCGAAGGGGATGTGGGATACGCCACCATGGACGGTGACACCAGCGGAAGCATCTCCCCTATCGCCGCAGTGGACAAGTACTTCTTGCTCCAGTGGCTGCAATGGGCCGAAGAGCAGCTGGGATATGAGGGCCTTGCCAAGGTAAACGCCCTCCAGCCTACAGCCGAACTCCGACCTCAAGACCAGCATCAGACCGATGAACAGGACCTTATGCCTTATTCCGTGATCGTCGATATAGAAAAACTGGCCATCCGCGAATACCGCAAACCTGCAGATGTATATCTAATACTCCTGGAAGAACTCGATATCCCCGCCCCGCTGCTAAAAAACTACGTAACTAAGTTCTTTAGATTATGGGCCAGGAACCAATGGAAGAGAGAAAGGTTTGCCCCTTCATTTCATCTGGATGACTTTAATGTGGACCCTAAAACCTGGTGTCGATTTCCGATACTTTCTGGTGGATTCACCGAAGAATTAGCAGAATTGGATCAATTAGATTGAGAATAAAACTAACTTAGCACAAACGAACTAGACCAATAATGATCAATACGATTATCGATTATATTGTTTGGAGCCCAAATCCAGCTGTTTTCCCAGCGATAGAGAGGATCCGATGGTACAGCCTTTTATTTGCTTTGGGATTTATCCTCTCACAGCAAATCATCTTATATATCTTCAAAAAAGAAGGACATGATGAGCGTCTTGTCGATAAGCTCACCATATACATGGTCCTCGCGACCATCATCGGCGCCAGATTAGGCCATGTACTTTTCTACGAGCCCGAAAAATACCTCAGCAATCCCATAGAAATATTAAAAGTGTGGGAAGGTGGACTGGCCAGTCATGGTGCCGCCTTCGCCATCTTATTCTCCCTCTGGCTATATGTCCGCAATACTCCCACCCAAAGATACCTCTGGGTGGTGGACCGAATCGTGATCGTGGTGGCCATGACCGGAGCACTTATCCGTCTGGGGAATCTGATGAACTCCGAGATCGGAGGCAAAGAGACCGGCTCTGACTATGGAATCGTCTATGCCCGGGATACCGAGGAAATCCTCATGACCCTCAATGCTCCTGTAGAAGATGTATCCGCCTATAAGCCTTCAGATCGCGATCAGGAGGACAATGGCGACGGTAGAGTCCCAGTAAATTTTGACTTGGAGATTGCCAAAGGCAGCTATTCTGAAGCCGATCTTCGTCGGACCATAGAAGCTGATGTCAAATATGTATTGACCAAATTCAGAAGCTCCACCAAATACATGGCAGAGTCCCAAGATAGCCCGCTAGATTACAGCCTCACCGATGAAGGGGATCACTATTTGGTAACCGTAAAAACTTTTGGGCTGTCTAAGCATCCTACGCAGATATACGAATCAATATCCTATTTCATCATATTTTTGGTATTATTTGGACTATGGAGGAAACATAAAGAAAACCTGCCCGATGGATTATTATTAGGAATATTCTTGGTTTCAGTATTCGGAATGAGATTTGTTTGGGAGTTCTTTAAGGAAAACCAAGTGGATTTTGAGGAGGAACTGACATTGAATATGGGGCAATCGCTGAGTATTCCGCTGGTAATCGCCGGGGTGGTCCTCATCTTCAGAGCGCTCAAAAAAGGTAATCCAAGCAAAAGTTAAGGCACAGGGTCATGCCCATGGCCTCCCCAGGGATGGCAGCGGGCAATTCGCTTTATACCTAACCAGCCTCCTCTAAAAGGACCATGCTTTAGGATGGCCTCTTTGGTGTATTGGCTGCATGTAGGCGTAAACCTACAGGCAGATGGAAAAAGCGGAGAGATCAAGTATTGATAAAACAAGACTGGTAGTATGGCGATATTTCGGATTATGTTCTTCAAATTAGAGGCTAATAGCGAATAGAATCATCCACAATAATACAAAGTTCCATTAAGTGTTACAAAAAAGACCTATAAAACAAGACAAAGGCTCAGCATTCACCAAATGCTTAGGAGTATTGGGCTGCATATTGTTTTTATTTTCTTTGCCAGTACTCGCTCAAGATTCCACCGCTACCGTCACCTACGAGCCTAGCAGCGTGCCCAAGGGTATTCCTGATAGTGTAAGTGTTCATAATGTCTATATCGTAGGAAATGAAAAGACACGCAAAAATATTATCCTGAGAGAAATTGACATTCGCCCGGGGATAAAATACGATTGGGAGGAATTTTTGGGAATACTGAAATCTGATCAACAGCGGGTCTATAACCTGCAGCTATTCACCTCCGTCGAGATCACACCGCTATTTGTGGATGGGGAGGAAGTGGAAATCTTAGTATCCGTAAAAGAACGATGGTATGTGCTGCCTGGAATTATATTTGACCTGGCAGACAGGAACTTTTCCGAATGGTGGGTCAACCAAAACAGGGATTTCTCCAGGGTAAACTACGGCCTGAGCTTATATCATAGTAATGTGGGCGGCCGAAATGAAAAGCTAAGAATCATGGGACAATTGGGATTTACCCAGGCCTTTGATCTGGTCTATAGCATACCCTATATCGACAAGGACCAGGAACATGGCCTCGCCATGCGCTTTAACTATAATACTAATAAGACCATCGCAGTGAAATCAGCGTATAATAAGCAGGTTTTCTACACCGATGAAGATGAGGATATCCTGAGAAAAAACCTCACCGCCAGCCTTCAATACACTTACCGAGGTAGTTATTATAATTTCAACTACCTGACCATCGGCTATAGTGACACCAAAATCAACGAGGACGTATTGAGCCAAAATCCTAACTATTTTCTTGATGACGGTACCCGGCAGAAGTACTTTTATGCTGCCTATAATTTCAAACACGATCGAAGGGATAATGTGGCCTATGCCACTGATGGAGAGCTGATCTCCGCGGGGCTTACCCGATATGGCTTACTGACTAATGATGATGTCAACGAAACAGAACTTTCATTGGTCGCCAATAAATATTTTAGATTTAGCGACAAAAGTCACTATGTCACCGGAATCTCCCTATCCTCTTACCTCAGCCCCTCTCAGCCTTATACCTTGGTCAGAGGGATTGGCTACAGCCCCGACTTCATCAGAGGTTACGAGCTCTATGTGATAGAAGGACAGCAGACCTTCCTTAACAAAAATAGTTTCCGTTTTCAGCTTTTTGATGTGGCTTATGATATATCTAAGCTCATCCCGATTGATGAGTTTAGCACCTTTCCCATTACCGCTTATATTAGTGCCAATTTTGATCATGGATTTGTCAATGATCGAAATCACATCCCTGAAAATACTGCCCTTACCAATAACTATCTGTATGGATATGGACTCGGCCTGGACCTTGTCACTTTTTATGATCAGGTGATCCGCTTTGAATACTCTATAAACAGCCAAAATCAAGGAAGCTTCTTTATCAATATGAAAGCACCATTATAGGTCAATAGCCTTAATTTTTTATCCCTTCGCTTTTTTATATTCTCATTTCTATTTATATTATTTCATCTACATTTTTAAACAGTTTATTTATACATTAATGAAGGTTATATTTACTTCTTTTATGTATTTTTTCCATTTCTGCATCTCGATAAGTTGGGCACAGAGTGGAATGGAGGTGTTTCCTGCGGGAGCCAGGAGCAGGGCTATGGCACATGCTCAAGTAGCAATCGCCGATGAGTGGAGTCTATTCAATAATATAGGAGCAATAGGCAATCTGAAAGAGTCAAGTATCTTCTGTTCCTATGATCAGCGCTTGGGGATCAATGATCTGACCACGCTGGGAGCCGGTGCAGTAATCGCTAGTGATTGGGGGAATTTTGGTCTGGGCGTCAGCCGCTATGGTGGTGAGGTATTTAACCAGCAACTTATTAACGTGGGCTATGGTCATCAGATGGGAATCGCCAGCCTTGGCGCACAGCTCATCTATCTCCAAACCAATATAGAAGGCTATGGAAAAAGGGCGGTTCCGCTTATTGGATTTGGAGGTCGGGCAGCATTGAGTCCGGAATTCTACTTCGGAGCTTATCTATTCAATGTCGGAAGGGCCAAATATGGACCTGATACAGACGACTACTACCCTACAGTCCTGCAAGTGGGCCTCGCCTATCTTCCAGAAACAAAGCTTTCTGTTAGCCTGGAGGCAGAAAAAGACATCCTTTTGCCAGCAAGTTTCAAAATGGGTTTGGAATATAATCTGGTACATAAATTCTGGGCCAGGTGCGGCGCTTCCACAGCCCCTTCCAACTTTCACTTTGGATTAGGCTTCCGCCCCAGGAAATTTAAAATCGACTATGCCCTAGGGCAAAACAATAAATTGGGCAGCACGCATCACTTCTCCATGTCCTATATCATCCACTGATCATGCGGGCCATTCTGAGCATACTGACCCTTTTGCTTAGCGTTGGTCTTAGGCCTTTGATGGCTCAGGATGAGTTTGATTTTGAACGATTCGCGGAAGAACTATTCTCCATGCAGGAGGAGGACATTGATTATGAGCAGGTCTATGAATCTCTTTTGCAGCGATTCTTAAATCCCCTGGACCTCAATGCCTGCACCTCCGATGAACTGCAGTCCACCTATATACTCTCCCCGGAGCAGGCCAATGCCATCATTACTTATCGCAACCAGCTGGGGCCTTTCATTTCCATTTATGAGCTTCAGGCAGTGCCGGGTCTGGACTTGAGCACGCTGCAGCGCTTAAAGCGATTTATCTACCTTAATGACAATGCTACCAAACGAGCCAAAAAATTCATTCCCAGGATACTTTCTGAAGATGGGGCTTATTTTATCTACCGCTATCGGCAGAATATAGAACAAAGAAAGGGCTTCACTGCTCCCGATACGCTCAGCAATGGCAGCCTGACCAGCCGGTATCTTGGTGCTCCTTCCGCCCAATACTTAAGATTCAGAAGCCAGCATACCGGTGATTTCAGTATTGGGCTGACTATGGATCAGGACATGGGGGAGAAATTTACCTGGTCGCCTTCCTCAGGAAGATATGGCTACAATTATCTCAGCTATCATCTCAGTCTCTATAATCGTAATAAATGGAAAGTAATTAGTCTGGGAGATTATCAGGCCCAGTTTGGGCAGGGGCTGGTCTATGGTGCTGGCTTTTCTATTGGAAAAGGAGCAGAAACCATCACCACCACTAGGAGAAGCTCCACCGGGATCAAACCCTACACCTCGGCTACCGAGCAAGGCTATTTCAGAGGCTTGGCCGCCACCTACCAGTTTGGCCGAGTCGAGGGAAGTCTCATGGCCTCCTCCACACCGATTGATGCCACTTATGAGTACCTGCCCGATTCCTCGCGCTATATCCAGTCCATCAGTGAAAGCGGCTACCACAGAACCCTTACAGAGATCAGTAGAAAATCCAATAGCCAAATAAGAAACTTAGGCATGAATGCCAATTATAATTCCGACAATAAAAGACTACAGATCGGCATTAACAGTTTATTCAGCAGCTATGAGGCACCCTATTTCAGAAGTCCACAGCCCTATAATCAATTTGAGTTTGGGGGAAAGGACAATTATCTTCACAGCTTATATTTTTCTTATAATCACCAAAACCATTTTTTCTTTGGCGAATATGCTCAGTCTAAAAGTCGGGGCAATGCAGCTGTTTTGGGAATGATGAGCAGCCTGAGTCATGATTTTGATATGGTGGTGCATGTGCGCAAATACGACAGGGATTTTCATTCCTTTTATGGAAATGCCTTTGCCGAAGGCTCCAGACCCATCAATGAATCAGGCCTCTACCTCGGCCTCAGCTATCACCCCAGCAGGAAATTTCAATGGTCAGGATATATCGACCAATTTAAATTCCCTTGGCTAAGATACAGGCTGTATCAGCCCTCCACAGGCTATGAATGGCTCAATCGACTCAGTTATAGCCCTTTTAAAGCCCTGAAAATATATGCTCAAATGAGAGAGGAAGTAAAAGATCGAAATAGATCCAGCGATGCCAATGCCGACAACACCTATCAGGTAATCACCGGAATAAAACGAAATTACCTGATCAATATGGATTATTCCATTTCCAAAAATATTATGATAAGGACACGATTGCAGACCAGCACCTTCGATTTTGATGGAAAAAAAACCAGTGGATATACTCTGGTACAAGACCTAAATATCCAGCATCGTAAGTGGAAATGGGGATTTAGAGCAGCCTTATTTGATACCGAGGATTATGACAATCGCCAATATGTCTATGAAAAGAATGTATTATGGGCATTTTCTATTCCCAGCTATTATGGACAGGGGCTAAGGTATTATGTTTTGGGCCAATATCAGGTCTCCAGAAAATTGACCACATGGATGCGATGGGCGAGGACGAGCTATACCGATCGGCAAAGTATCAGCAGCGGACTTCAGGAAGTCCAGGGCAACCACCTTAGCGAACTGACCCTGCAACTTCGCTACCAGTTCAACAAATAAAATACGATGAAGCAGCCCATTCCATCTCCCCTTTCAAAAAGGAAGGACGCCATTACTTCACCCATCAATTTCTCACTAGCCTAAGCCTCCACTTTATGATATCAACAAAAATTCTCTTCTACAACATTCTTATTTAGCAGGGTACTTTAGCCCTAAGTCCTATAGAATATCACAGGCAAAGGACTTTAGCCAGCACAAAAAGACTCATTCATATTATAAATCGATAGGTTTGGTAGCCTATTCCCTATAAATTTGTTTCCAAGACACTATCTAAAATTCCGACTATATGCAAACGGCCATCCCTCCACAAGCTTTGGAGAAACCCTATGAAATCACCTTTCACGATGATACTCGCATTGATCTTTTTTATTGGATGAATGACAGGGAAAATCCGGAGGTCATCGACTACCTTAATAAGGAAAATGACTATCTGGATGAGCAGATGAAAGCGACGCTTCCGCTTCAGACTAAGTTATTTGACGAAATGAAGGCCAGGATAAAGGAGGATGATGAAAGTGTCCCCTATCTGCGGGATGGTTTTTGGTATTATTCCCGCTACCAAAAAGGAGGCGAATACCCTATTTATTGCCGAAAGAAAGAGGGTGAAACGGAGGAACAGGTTATTTTGGATGTAAATAATATTGCCGAAGGCCATGAATATTTTAATGTAAATGGACTGGCAATCGCCACCAATCAGCAACTTTTAGCCTATTCGGAAGATCATATAGGTCGCCGTATCTATTCCATCAAATTCAAAGACCTGGTAACGGGTGAATTGCTGGAGGACTTCATCCCTGAAGCCACCGGCAATATGGTCTGGGCCAATGATAACAAAAGCCTTTTCTATGCCCGCCAAGACAATGAAACCTTGCGCTCTTACAGAATTTACAAGCATATTCTGGGCAGCCCCGTGGAGAATGACGAATTGATATTTGAGGAAAAAGATGACACCTTCACCTGTCAGGTGTCCAAGTCAAAATCCAAGGAATTCTTATTCATCGAGAGTTCCAGCACCGTATCTTCCGAAATCAGATTTACAAATGCCTCACAGCCTGACTCCCCATTTTCTTTAGTTCAGGAACGTATTCGGGATTTAGAATATAGCGTGGAGCACTTTGGGGAAGATTTCATCATCTGGACCAATGCAGAAGGAGCCAAAAATTATAAAATTGTAAAAACGCCAGTTACACAGCCTTCGAAAGACAATTGGAAGGACCTCATCTCCCATCGGGAAGATATCCTAGTGGAAGGTTTTGATATTTTCAGCCAATACCTTGTATTGGAGGAGCGCCAGCTGGGGCTTACACAGATCATGATTCATCCGTGGGACCAAAGTCCTGCCCATAAGATCACCTTTCAGGATCCGACTTATTCTGCATGGATTAGTTATAACCCACAATTCGACACTCACCTGCTTCGTTTCGGGTACAATTCGCTGACGACGCCATCCTCCACTTATGACTATAATATGGAAGACCGCAGTCAGGTGCTGCTAAAGCAGCAAGAAGTGGTCGGAGGATATTCCATTTCCGATTACGAAGCCGAGCGACTTTGGGCCACCGCCGAGGACGGGACACAGGTGCCCATTTCCCTGGTGTATAAGAAATCCTTATTCAAAAAAGACGGCACCAATCCGCTCTTGCAATATGCTTACGGATCTTATGGATATAGCACTGATGCCGTATTCAGCTCTAACAGGCTCAGTCTTCTCGATAGAGGATTTGTCTTTGCCATTGCCCATATCCGTGGTGGGCAGGAAATGGGCCGAAAGTGGTACGATGAGGGTAAAATGCTTCAAAAGAAAAACACCTTCACTGATTTCATAGCGTGTACTGAGTTTTTGATCAAACATAATTACTCATCCTCTGAGCAGCTCTTCGCCATGGGTGGAAGCGCCGGTGGCTTGCTGATGGGCGCCATCATCAATATCAAGCCCGAGCTCTACAAAGCAGTGATTGCAGCGGTTCCATTTGTGGATGTGGTCACCACGATGCTTGACGAAAGCATCCCTCTGACCACTGGGGAATTTGATGAATGGGGAAACCCAAAAAACAAGGAATATTATGACTATATGCTCAGCTATAGCCCTTATGATAATGTAAAGGCACAAGACTATCCAAATATTCTGGTCACTTCCGGGCTTCATGATAGCCAAGTGCAATATTGGGAACCTACCAAATGGGTCGCCAAATTGAGGAAGCTTAAGACCGATCAAAACCAGGTCCTACTTTATACCAATATGGATGCAGGACATGGTGGAGCCTCGGGAAGATTCCAATCCCTGAAAGAAACAGCCTTGGAATATGCATTTCTTTTAAAATTTTCGAACTAATAAAAGCCCCAATTACGGGGCTTTTATTTTCTACTTATTTACCTATTATTAATAAATTAACTTTAAATAAAACAATTTTTTAAACTCTTTGTACCAAATACATTCTCCACCCTATCAACGACTCCAATAAGCCAATAAGACGTAAGGGTTTAAAATGCTATAAATCTCATTTTTTATAATTTGAAATACATTTTTATTTATTTAAAAATGCTTAATTTTATACTCCAAACTTTCCACTAGTAGAATTTTAGGTGGGCCACATAAATTATCGTAGTTATGATTACTACAACAGAGCAACGAAATAAAAGAACCATTATAGATTTGGTCAATGAAAGTTTAAGCTTTCATGCCCAAGAGGTCGCTTTACAGCATGACCAGACTTTTTTGACTTACCAGCAACTAGCAGACCGGAGTAATCTCCTGGCAAACCAGCTGGTCCTTCAAGGAATCAAGCCAGGGGATACGGTGCCCATCTGTGCAGAGCGCTCCATAGAAATGATTATTGGTATCCTTGCTATTCTGAAATGCGGTGCGGGCTATGTACCTGTGGCTCCAGAATTCCCGGAGGAGCGGAAGAATCATATTATTGCCGCTTGCCAAAGCAAGTTGGCACTTTACACCTTAGCCACCTCCTCCGAAGCCTCTACTTTAGCGAGCGCATTTATCATTCAGGATCAGCTAAAAGAAGGGAATAGCATCCTAGCTCCGCAGGTAAAAATCCTTCCTGAGCATCCTGCGTATGTCTTATTCACCTCCGGAAGTACTGGAGAGCCTAAAGGGGTAAAGATGGCTCATCAGCCATTGGTAAACCTCCTTCTATGGCAAAAGAAGGTCGCCCAATCTCCTTCTCCGGCCAGAACCATACAGTTTTCCAAATTTACTTTTGACGTATCTTTTCAGGAGATATTTGCCACGCTAAGTACGGGCGGATGTCTGGTATTGATCGATGAGGATACTGTAAAAGACCCCTTAGCGCTCTTGCGTCTATTGGATAAACAACAGATCGAAAGGTTATTTTTGCCATTTGTGAGCCTCCAGTCTCTTGCCAATACGGCAGTGGCTCATGGCGTCTATCCCCAATCTCTAAAGGAAGTAATTACGGCTGGAGAACAGCTTAAAGTTACCGAAAAAGTGCGTCGCTTTTTCGGAGAATTAAATCAGTGTACCCTTCAGAACCAATATGGTCCCACGGAAACCCATGTGGTATCTCAACTAACCTTGGCGCCAAAAGATCTGGCACAATGGCCGGAACTTCCCTCCATCGGTTTCCCAATCGATGGCGTAAGGCTGTGGGCTTTGGATGCAAACCATCAACCTCTAGCCAATGGCCAGGAAGGAGAACTGGCGATAGGTGGGATTTGCTTAGCCGATGGCTATTTCAATAAGCCAGAGCTTACGGAGTCTAAGTTTATCTCTATCGTCGATGGCGACAAAAACAGCCTTCGAGTATATCTCACAGGTGATTTGGTGAAGATCAAGGATAGCCAGGAAGTCATCTTCTTGGGAAGAAAAGACGATCAGGTAAAAATCCGTGGGCATCGCATCGAACCAGGGGAGATCGAGACCGTCCTGGCTCGCCATCCGGAAATAGAGCAAGTGGCAGTAACTGCCCGTGAATATGAGGACGGCCAAAAATACCTGGCGGCTTACTACAGTTCTGGTAGCTCAAAACTATCTTCACAAGCCCTAAGTGGCTATTTGGCTAATCTCCTACCTGAATATATGGTCCCCTCCATATTCTTTAAGGTACGGGAATTCCCAAGGACCATCAGTGGCAAAATTGACCGTAAGGCCCTGCCCAATCCTGTCAACAAAAGAGAAAACATCAACAGCCCGGTGGTATGGCCATTGGGTGAATTGGAAGCTTCTCTCTGCAAGATATTCAGCAAGATCCTGCATTATGATCAAGTAAGTACTTCTGATAATTTCTTTGACTTGGGAGGAAACTCCCTCTTGGCGCAGCGCTTATCTATAGAAATCAAAGATCAGCTAGGCAAAGAGGTACCGGTCACCAAAATATACCATAAGCCAAGTGTCGCTGGAATAGCCCAGCTCATCAGCAATACTGGTAAAAAATCAAAAAAATCTCACAAAGCAAAACCGCAGAAATCAGGTAAAAAGGTGGCTATCATCGCGATGTCCGGCCGATTCCCAGGAGCGGAGGATATTGCTAGCTTCTGGCAAAATCTGGTGGAAGAAAAGGAATCGATCCGTTTCTTCAGCGAGGAAGAGATCGACCCTATGGTCTCTGAAGAAAAGCTTCGTGACCCCAACTATATTAAGGCTCGTGGAATACTCGAAAATGCTACGGATTTTGACCCAGCATTCTTCGGGATCAACCCAATCCAAGCCTCATTGATGGATCCCCAGCAAAGAATCTTTCTGGAGCTTTCATGGGAATTATTAGAAAAAACGCAGCATAAATACACTGCTGATGATTATAAAATAGGGGTATTTGGAGGAACCAATAACAATACCTATTTCCAGAAAAACCTCCTTCCCAATCAGCAATTGATGGATCGGCATGGAGAGCTAAATGTCATGGCTCTTAATGAAAAAGATTATGTCACCACGCGTACGGCCTATCATTTTGACCTTAATGGCCCAGCGGTGAGTGTACATTCTGCCTGCTCCACGTCCTTGCTAGCCGTGGCCCAAGCGGTACAGTACATTCGTACGGGACAGTGTGATATGGCTATTGCTGGGGGAGCCACCGTTTCTTCTCCCATCCATGCTGGTCATCTTTACCAAGAAGGCGCTATTTTCAGTAAGGATGGGCATTGTCAGCCTTTTGACGAGCAGGCTTCTGGGACGGTATTCAGCGATGGTGCAGGCGCCATCATGCTTAAGAACTATGACCTGGCTATTCAGGATGGAGATGATATCCTTGCCACCATCACAGGAATAGGCGTCAATAATGACGGCGCCCAAAAGAGCTCATTCTCTGCCCCTAGTGCGGAAGGACAGGCAGGTGCCGTCCTTACAGCCATCGAGGATGCTGACATCTCTGCGGCCACCATCAGCTATATTGAGGCACATGGCACTGGCACGCCGGTGGGAGACCCTATAGAAATGGAAGGCTTAAAGATCGCTTTTGGTCCTCAGGAGAAAACCAATTACTGCGCAGTAGGCTCTGTAAAAAGCAATTTGGGTCACCTTACCGCCGCTTCCGGCATCGTCGGGCTGATCAAGACCGTGTTATCTATTCAGCATAAATACCTTCCTTCCACAATTGGATTTACTTCTGCAAATCCATTATTAGACCTGGCGGACTCTCCTTTTTATATCCAAAAGAAGGGTAGCCCTTGGAAGGCTGACTTCCCCTTGCGAGCAGGTGTAAGTTCCTTCGGCATCGGTGGGACCAACGTCCACATTATCCTGGAGGAAGTCAGCAAGAGCGAGCAGACCTCCGACGCCAGCACTGCTCCTTTTCATTTATTGGCCTTCCAGGCCAAAACTGAGAACAGTATCAAATTATATTACCGAAAGCTACTTAGATTTTTGAAGGAATCACCTTCCCTCAATTTGGATGATCTCAGCTATTCCAATCATATAAAGGTGGGAAATTATTCCCTAAAGAGTCATTTAGTATTCCAAAACCAAATGGATCTGGTACGCCAATTAGAGCGAGCTATTTCACATGGTTTACCTTTGCAAAAACTATCTACCGTATCGAATAAACTAAGCTTCCTCTTCCCCGGCCAAGGGGCTCAATATCTTAATATGGGAAGACAGCTTTATGATGCTGCGCCAATATTTAGGGAAGCCTTAGATCATTGCAGTGCCTTATTCGAGCCATTAATCGGCAAGTCTCTATTAGAGATCATCTATCCTGACATCGAAGATTCGGTGGCAGAAGATCAGCTGAGAGACACCCAATACACCCAGCCGGCCATCTTTGCGATGGAATACGCTCTGGCTAAGCAGTGGATTTCCTGGGGCTATGAGCCTGATATCCTTTGTGGACACAGCATTGGGGAATTTGTCGCCGCCCATTTGGCAGGAGTATTTACCTTGGAAGACGTGGTAAGATTGGTGGCAGTTCGCGGCAAACTGGTAGCAAAACTGCCTACAGGCGATATGCTGTCAGTACGAGCAAACCACGAAGAAATAACTAAGATCCTACCTGCCAATCTATCTATGGCAGCTATCAATTCCCCAAAACTCTGCGTGGTGGCGGGTCCTGAGGAGGAGATTCAGAAATTCATTTCACTTCTAGACCAGCAAGGGATATTAAACAAAAAACTGTTTACCAGCCATGCTTTTCATTCCGCGATGATGGATCCAGTCCTGGAGGACTTCCGCAAGGAAGTGCTTAAGGCGACACTTTCAGCCCCCAAAATTAGAATATTCAGCACCGTCAGCGGTAGAGAATTAAAAATTGAGGAGGCCACTTCAGCAGATTATTGGACCAATCACTTACGCGCAACGGTCAAGTTCAGCCCTGCAATTGCGGCTCTTTTGGATGATTCCCCAGGCACGGCCTTGGTGGAAGTGGGACCTGGAAATGTACTCTCCTCGCTTACAAAACAGCATCCCGAAGCCAAAGGAATACCCACCGTCTGCAGCATGGAAAGACGCCAGGACGATCATGAATATAAGCAACTGTTGGATAGCTTAGGACAGTTACATGCCGCCGGCGTGGAGATCAACCCAACTTCCTTTTATAAAGGACAATCCAGAAATAAGCTAAAACTGCCTACCTATGCCTTTGACCGGCAGCGGTGCTGGATCGAGCCCGTGGTCATAAACCGCGACAACTCCTCCATGCAAGCAGAAAATCAATCCTCAAATTCTCCCTCAACACCACAACAGACTACTACTCTAATGAGACTACCCGCATTAATTGAAAAAGTAAAGCAAATTTTAGAAGAAGCTTCAGGTTTAGAATTAAATGATGCACCCTTGGATGCTACTTTTTCTGAGCTAGGGCTTGATTCACTTTTGTTGACTCAGCTCTCCTTTACTATCAAAAAGGAATTTGGCACCCAGGTTACCTTCAGACAGCTGACCTCCCAATATGATACTATTCAGGATTTGGCGGGATATATGGATCAGCAGCTCCCTGCTGACCAGTATCGACCTGCAGCTCCAGTACAAACGCAGCAGGTAACTCAAGCAGCTGCGCTAGCCCCCTCAAACCATTTGCCTGCTAGCGCTACTTACGCATCTATGGGTTCTGTACAGACTTTTAGCCAAAACGGTAGCAACTCTGCTATTGGCCTGATTGGTCAGCAGCTGGAGATTTTATCCAAGCAACTGGCACTTTTGCAGCAAGGAGCTCCTAGTCCTAGCCACACGAACGGCACACCCTCCCCGACAGCAGCTGCGCCTATGCCCCTACCAGTTGCTAGTCCTGTTAAGGCAAGTCCTGCACCGATGGACGCGGCCGAAGAGGCTGCCATCAAGAAACCATTTGGAGCTACGGCGCGAATCGATAAAAACAAACAAACCTTACCTGCAAAACAGCAGGAGTTTATCAGTGATTTTATAAAAAAATACACCAGTAAAACCGCCAAGAGCAAGGCTTATACTCAGGAAAACCGAAGCCATATGGCCGACCCAAGAGTAGTGAGTGGCTTTAACCCGGCCATCAAAGAAGCGGTGTACTCTTTGGTAGTGAACAAATCCAAAGGCACCAAACTCTGGGATATCGATGGAAACGAGTATTTAGATATTTTAAATGGCTTTGGATCCGTTTTATTTGGCCATGGGCCAGATTTCATCAATGAGGCATTAAAAGAGCAAATCGAAAAAGGCTACGAGATCGGCCCCCAGCATGAGCTATCGGCGGAAGTATGTCAGCTGGTATGTGAGCTGACAGGGCATGAGCGATCTGCGCTTTGTAATACTGGCTCAGAAGCGGTGATGGGAGCTTTGAGAATCGCCAGGACGATCACCCAGCGCCCACTTGTGGTAGCCTTTAACGGCTCCTACCATGGAACCTTTGATGAGGTAATCGTTCGGGGAACCAAATCCCTAAAATCATTCCCTGCTGCAGCCGGAATCATGGCCGAGTCTGTGGAAAACATCCTGATATTGGATTACGGCACTGATGAGGCTTTGAGGATTATCGAAGAACGAAAAGATGAAATCGCCGCAGTGCTAGTAGAGCCTGTCCAAAGCCGTCGTCCAGAATTTCAACCCATAGACTTTTTGAAGAAGGTAAGGCAGATCACCAAGGAATCAGGAACGGCCTTGATATTTGATGAGGTAATTACAGGTTTCCGAATGCACCCACGTGGCGCTCAGGGGCTCTTTGGAATTCAGGCTGACCTCGCCACCTATGGTAAGGTGGTCGGCGGCGGACTACCTATTGGCGTGATCGCTGGTAGCAAAGACTTCATGGATGCCCTGGATGGAGGATTTTGGCAATATGGAGATGAGTCGGTACCTGAGATTGGGGTGACTTATTTTGCAGGCACTTTTGTACGTCATCCACTGGTACTTGCCACAGCAAAAGCGTCCTTAAAATTCCTAAAAGAAGACCAAGGAAAGCTTCAAATCAGGCTTGGCCAATATATTCAAAAGTTAGCCGACGAGATGAATTCGTTCTTCACCGAAAGCAATATTCCAGCATATATTGCCAATTTTGGCTCTCTTTGGAAAATCAAATACCATGAAGAGCTGCCTTTCACAGAGTTATTGTTTACCTTGTTTAGAGAAAAAGGACTTCATATCTATGATGGCTTCCCTTGTTTTGCCACAGCAGCTTATGAAGAAAAAGATATCGACACGATCATTCGTGTCCTCCAAGAAGGGATAAAGGAAATTGTGGAAGCTGGATTTTGGGGAGAATTTAAGCTTTCAGGATCAGGCCATGATGGGCCTAAAATGGAAGCTGTAAACACTGCTGAGCCTCCCCTTCCGGGAGCTCAATTAGGAAAAACTCCCGAGGGTGAGCTGGCATGGTTTATTGCTGACCCTAAAAGACCGGGTAAATTTCTTCAGTTGGATTATGGAAAAAGCCTAAGCTAAAATCATGAATAACCCATTAAAACTAATCCCTATCGACTTTAATCCATTTAAGGATGGGCATCTGGACAAAGTATTTCCGACGATAATATCCCAACAGGAAATCTGGCTTGCATGTAAGATCGGTGGGGAGCAGGCGAACAAATCTTATAACGAGTCTGTTTCGCTCGTGCTGGAGGGGCCGCTAAAACCAGAGGCAATACGTGCTGCGATGACACAAATCGTCGATCGCCATGAGGCCTTACGCTCCTCTTTTAGTGCCGATGGCAAAATGGTACTTATTCATACCGAAATCAACCTGCCTTTCCAGCAGGAGGATCTTCGTGCGATGAGCGAAAAAGAGCAGGAAAAGCATCTATCTGATTTTCTCCTTGCCAATTCATTAATCGCCTTTAACTTGGAAAAAGGGCCTTTGTTCCGTATTCATTTGCACGAACTTGCAGATGATAAAAACCGGCTGACCCTGACCATTCACCATATCATCGGAGACGGCTGGTCCATCGGTGTGCTGCTGGAAGACCTAGGCAGGATTTATAATAATATTGTTCAGAAAAAAACCTCAGTGAAGGCTCCTGCCGATCAATTGAGTGAATATGCTAAACAGCTGGAGGAGCATAAATCTTCCCCCGCCCAGCAGGAAATACAGTCGTTTTGGAAAAACCTATACGCTGATTTTTCGGAGGAAATGGTTCTACCGACTGACTTTGTACGTCCTGAGGAGAGGTCCTTTAAATGTAAAAGGATGGATTTCAAGGTGCCTAAGGCTAAATTGGACGCCATCAAAAAACTGGGACAAAAAAGCAAAAGCTCCCTGGTCAACACCCTGCTTACGACCTTTGAGATATTCTTATCTAACTATTGCGACAGCAAAGAAATAATACTCGGCGTACCTGCTGCTGGACAGGCTGCGACGGGTAATTTTGATCTGGTAGGCCATTGTGTAAACCTGTTACCCTTAAAGAGCAAAATTCAGGAAGACTTGGGTTTTGATGAGTATTTAGCAATAAGAAATCAGCAAATCCTTGACTGCTATGATCATCAGCTATTTACTTATAGTGAATTGATCCAGACCATAGGGCTAAAAAGAGACCTTAGCAAAACCACCTTGGTACCGGTTATTTTTAACTTGGACATGGGGATGGATGCTAAATTAAATTTTGATGGAATTGAGTACCAATTGATTTCCAACCCAAGAGCTTACGATAACTTTGAGCTTACGCTAAACCTGACGAATTCTAAGGATGATTTCCAGTTCATATGGAGATATCAGACCGATTTGTTCAAGCCAGAAACCATCGAAGGGATGATGGCAAGCTATATGAAGCTATTGGACCTGCTCATTGCCGAGCCGAGCAAAACACTGGGATCCCTAGAGATTATCGATAGAAAACCCTTACTGGATCAATACGAAAAATTCAATCAAACCTTTACCGACTTCCCTGTCAATACCCCGATCACACAGTTATTTGAAGAGGTGGCTCACTTATACCCCGATCAAATAGCCTTACAATTTAAAACCCAAAAATTAAGTTATTCAGCACTGAATCGACGGGTAAACCAAGTCGCCAACCTGCTCCTCTCCAAGGGCCTCAAAGACCAATCTCGGATCGGGGTCTTCCTACCACGCTCCGCCGATATGGTCATCGCCTTATTAGCCATAGCTAAATCTGGGAACACTTATATTCCATTGGATGGCCAGCTGCCAGCAGAGCGAGTAAATCATATTTTAAAAGACTCCCAGGCGGCGGCAGTCATCACAAGTCGCAGTTTAAAGGAAGGTCTGGAAGGTAATCTTCAACTACTGGAAGTATCAAAGCTACAGGAAGAAGCTACCAAGAAGGAGGCTTCGACGCCAAATGTCAAGGTGGATACCGATGCTGCAGCCTATATCCTATATACCTCCGGATCCACGGGTCTTCCCAAAGGAGTATTGGTGAGTCATCGTAACCTCTGCAACACCTTGTATTATATGAGGCGTAAGCTAAGGATCGATTCGGATGATAAGGTACTGAGTATCACTTCCATCTCTTTTGATGTCGCTCAGATTGAGCTATTTTGTTTATTAATAGGAGGAGGCACGGTAATCATGGCTGACCATGATATGGCTAAAGATGGCCGATTATTGCTTAAGGCACTTAAGGACCATCAGATCACACGATTATTTTCCACTCCCGCCACCTATCAGATGTTGATCCAAGTGGGATGGAATAGTCCCTTGCCACTCAAAATTATGTCTGGCGGAGAGCCATTTTCAAAACCCCTCGCAAAGCAACTTTTGGGGCTCTGCAAGGAAGTATGGAATGCTTATGGTCCTACAGAAACGACGATCTTGTCCACTGCAAAACTATTTGAAACAGAGGAAGATTATGATTCTATTGGACAGCCTATTGGAAATACAGAAATATACCTGCTTGACCCTCAAAAGCGACTGCTTCCTATTAGTAAGCAAGGGGAAATTTATATTGCTGGCGAAGGGGTAACCATAGGATACCTTAACAATCCGGCACAAACCCAAGAGGCCTTTGTTGAAAGCCCTTCCTTGCCTGGCAAACGTCTTTATAAAACTGGCGATATGGGGGCTTTCAAGCCTAATGGGGAATTGAGATGCCTTGGAAGAATCGATCATCAGGTGAAGATTCGGGGAAACCGAGTAGAACTTGGTGAAATAGAGCTGCTCTTAAACACCCTCCCGGGGATAAGCAATGGCCATGTGGGAGTATTGGACCAAAGTAACGGCTCTAAGTCCCTCGTCGCTTATATCATACCAAATGAGGTCCTCATGCTTACGGACAATGAGACCTCAGACAGCTTACCTCAAACGGTAAAAATAAGCCCCGAGCAAATCTCCAGTTGGAAAACAGCACTTTCGCGTAAGCTACCTGAATATATGCTTCCGACAGACTGGGTAGGAATGGAATACTTTCCGCTCAATACCAATGGGAAAATAGATAAAAAAGCCCTGCCCAAACCATCTAAAAAAGTTAATATCAGCTCCTCCCAAAGCAAAGACGAGTGGACGGAAACCCAAAAAATGGTCGCTAAAATATGGCAAGAGGGCTTAAAAATCAATAATATTCAATTAGACGATGACTTTTTCTCCTTGGGAGGGCATTCCATTTTAGCGGTTGCAGTGATGAGCAAATTGGACAAGGCACTTGGCCAAACGCTTCCATTAACTAGTCTATTTAAAAGCCCCATATTAAGGGACTTTTGTGCGCTCATCGATGGAGAGGATGTCACCGAGGAACTTAGCCAGGAATGGAGCTCTCTGATCCCCATCAAACCACAGGGCAAAAAGAACCCCATATACCTCATCCACGGAGTGGCAGCTAATATCACTAACTACTATAAGCTCATCGATTATGTAGATGCAGAGCAGCCGCTATACGGCTTACAAGCTAAAGGGCTGAACGGAATCGATTCACCTAATATAGGAATTGAAAATATCGCTAAGCATTATGTAAATGAAATAATCCAGCATAACCCCGAAGGCCCCTACCAGATAGGAGGATATTCATTTGGAGGCTATGTGGCATTTGAGATGGCCAAGCAGTTTATCCAAAGGGGAAAAACGGTGCAAAACCTGATTATTTTCGACACAAATGTGGACCAAGACGACGAGCTAGTGCCAAAAAAAGGTATGATGGATGTTATCGCGGCCCAGATTGAGCAGCGCAAGGTGGAATTGCAGTTATTATGGAAAGCACCAAAAACCTTCCGGATCACCAAGGCTAGGATGATCAAGCGCAAAATGGAAAACCTACTTCAAAAAATAGGTCTTAAAAAGGTGGAAGAACAACCTAAAGACAGGGCTGAAATCATCAAGAAAATTAAAGCGATAAATACTGCTTCTTTGGAAAATTACAGACTCAGCCCCCTTTCCATTGATTGCATATTATTCAAAGCAAGCATCAAACTAACTCCTATAAAAGAGGAGAAATATTATGGCTGGGCTCCCTTTGTAAACCATGTCAAGGTGATCGATGTGGAAGGGGATCATAACAGCATGTTTGAAAGCCCTTATGTGGAGCCCTTTACTCATAAGCTACAAGCATTAATGAATGGAGAACTCTGATCTATGCTTCTGCCTGTTTAATCCTAGGCAGGCAGAAGTAAAATTTATTTACTGAGATTATAATTCCTGCGACTTATCCTCGTCTTCCATTAACCAAATGCTTCCGATTAAATTAGATCTTTATCCTTTTTGGTTGGCCACTCTATAAATCAGGAAAATTCAGGATTTAAACCAGATTATTAATAGAAATAAGGAAAATCTCTGAGCTGGAGCTGGATATTAGTGTTAAAGTGAAGCTTTGACTTGAATTTAAGGAAATGTACCATAAAGGATAGGGCAGTGAGGTATTAATAAAATTAAATATGGCTAAATCATGATTTAACCATCATTAAATGAATTATAACCCATATTTTCAATCAATTATTTAAGCAAGTTGAGCTAATTAAAAGACAATTTTTTCTTGAGGTTTTATACTTTTTACCTTGAATGGTAAGCGTTTTTAAACTCTTTACCGACAAAAAAAATAAATTCATTTTTTTTATTACAAAATACATTTTTATTGGTGTAAAAATTAATTAGATTTACTAAATGATTCACCACCGATAACCACGGTACAAAACAAGGAGAACATAGGATAAACTACTTCTACGAAAACACTATTTTGATTGGGGAGGTAACCCCAAAGAAACTACAATTATCATCCTACGCAGAAAGAGGCAAAATCCTTATGGACTTACCATAGCAATATGAGTATCCCCTTCTGTGATTTAACAGAACAAAAAACGGTAAATTCAGTTTTACCACTAAGTACTTATGCGTTTAATCCTAAATAAAAAAGCAAGTTTTAACCGACAGCAGCACGTTCCCTTACAGGTAAATCAAACACTCACAGCAGGTATAAATACATCCCATGAATAGCTCACTATATATCAGCAAAATTCATTGCAGCACAGTTTTACTTCCAAACTGGAGCCAGGAATCGGATTACCTGATCAATGATCATGTGGACTTATGGAGGGTATCTGTCAAGAAATTGATGGAAGAGATAGACCTCCTTCAAGGATACCTTACTGAGGCCGAAATCCAAACCATGGAACGCTACCACAAGGAAAGTGACCGTACTCGATATATCATCGGTAAGGGATACCTTAAGGTGCTCCTCGCTAAATACCTGGACTGCAAGCCAGAAGAGATTGAATTTACCGAAGGAATCAATCATAAGCCTATTCTAAAGGATAAGAAAAACATCCATTTTAACATTTCTCACTCCCACGACTGGCTGGTTTTTGGGTTTTGTACGGATGAGCTAGGGGTGGATATAGAATATGTAAATAGCGAATTTGACTTTATGTCGATGATGAACAACTGCTTTACTAAGCCAGAAACTCATTATATCGAAAATGCCTATTCTCCTCGTCATGAGTTCTATAAATTATGGACCCGAAAGGAATCATTGCTGAAGGCTACCTCCATTGGAATGGTGGATAACCTTCACTCGATTAACTGCCTTGACGGATATCAGTATATCCCTTACGAAATAGGTGGTGGCTTCTCTGACTGGAAGATCAAGAGCTTATTAATGGATGAGCTCTACCTTATCAGCCTTGCTTTCCCTGTCAAATACAGGAAAATCAGGTTCTACGAAACGAGTGATAAACTCGTCGAACAAATGATCAAGAGTCATATTTAAAAATAAAAGTTAACAACAAGAATATAATAAGATCTCCCCCTATTGATTAGGGGGATTTTTTTATGGGAAAAATCCCTGCGAGAAAGCTAGTGAAACTACTGCTCCCAAAAAACTAGCTATAATAGGATTCGCAGATCGTATTATAATTTGATATCCAAGATGAGCATCAGGGATTAAAAATTGTATTCTTTGTACGTCTAATCCCGAAGTTTCTCCACGATAGATTTCACCTTGTTTCCACAACAGTGTTCGCAGGTCTCCACATTTTCATATTTCTTAGAAGCATTTCTCACTGCTTCCCCTGAATTATTATAGGGCCCTAGATAAGATAACTCATTCATATCCGGCATCTCTGGACAGCTCATCGCATGCACCTTATGCGCTCCTGTCTTCTTGTAAAAATTAGATAAATAATAGAATATCATATAACTATGTATTATAATGTATGCTGTAAATTTAGGTCAAAGAGCCCTATAAAAAAATACCCAATTTGGGGTATTTTTCGTTTCGCTTACTTAAACACGTATTTAATAAAAGGTAAAAAGCCTTATATACCAGCTGAGGGTGAATAACTTCTAATAATCAGTGATATTTAACAGAAAAAAAATCCTGTTTGATTAAAAAATATTTTTTTCTGTATTGAAAATACTAAAATTTGCGCTTCATCACATCGCTTAGCATAGGAACTTCATACAAATCCAGTACCTCCTGAATAATATTTTTTCGTCCCAAAATGAATTCAAAAATCAAGAGGTCCACGAGACATTTTTAGAAATTACAAAAAAGTAGAAGCTGGTGAAGGAATAAATTATAAGCTCCATGATCAGTCATCTAATTAGAGGAACGTGCTTTTGATTTTAATAAATAACAAAATAGAAAAAAGAATAAGCGCCTCTTCCTCACTAAGCCCCCAGCTTCAAAATAGGCGACAAAAAGAAAATTGTATAAAAATAACTATTTTAATATAACGCACTGATAATCACGTAAATAAAAATATAAGCTGTAAAAATTCATTTTTCAGCATAAAAAAACACCTTCTTAAAAGAATAAGAAGGTGTTTTCTATTATTTCTGATTAACTGATGGAAGACCCAGGAGCGGTATCATCACTAGGTTTTAGTAGCTTCAAGGAGCCATCTTTATCCTCAGCCATTAAGATCATTCCTTCGGAATCAATCCCCATCATTTTTCTTGGAGCAAGATTTATCAACATCGTCACCTGCTTTCCAATTAGGTCAGCAGCATCAAAATGTTCAGCAATCCCGCTAAGGACTGTTCGCTTTTCCAATCCTGTATCCACCAAAAGCTTGATCAATTTTTTTGATTTCTTCAGCTTTTCAGCTTCTAAAACTGTAACTACCCTGAGATCAAGTTTGGTGAAATCATCAAATGAAATGGTGTCTTTAACGGGAGGAACGGTGGCTGCGGCAGCCTCATTCGCTTTTTTGGTATCTAGCAACTTATTTACTTGTTGTTCCACAGTTTCGTCTTCGATTTTCTCAAATAATAATTCGCCAGGCTGAATTTTCATCCCTGCTTTAAGCAAATCTGCCTGTCCAGCATCAGCCCACCTTAGGCCTTCTGTACCAAGCATACTGGATAGTTTGCTAGAAGTAAATGGCAGGAAGGGCTCAGAAACCACTGCAAGATTCGCTGCAATGTTTAGTGCTATATTAAGTACTGTACCGGTTCTCTCTTTATCTGTTTTGATAGTTTTCCAAGGTTCTGTGTCTGCCAGATACTTGTTTCCTAATCGGGCAAAATCCATCACGAAACTCAAGGCCTCTCTAAAACGGTATTTTTCAATAGAGGCAGCAATTTTATCCGGGAAAGCTTTCAACTCAGCCAGGGTCTCGTCATCAAACATCGACAGTTCTCCACAGGCCGGCACTGCGCCGTCAAAATACTTGTGCGTAAGCACCACGGCACGATTGACGAAGTTTCCGTAAATTGCTACCAGCTCAGAATTATTCCTTTCTTGATAGTCCTTCCAAGTGAAGTCATTGTCCTTAGTTTCCGGGGCATTGGCGGTAAGCACATACCGTAATACATCCTGCTTTCCAGGGAAGTCTTCGAGATATTCATGCAGCCACACGGCCCAGTTTCGGGAGGTACTGATTTTTTCACCTTCCAGGTTCAAAAACTCGTTGGCAGGCACATTATCAGGCAATACATATTCTCCATGAGTCTTGAGGATAGCAGGAAAGATGATACAGTGGAATACAATATTATCCTTACCAATGAAATGTACTAATTTGGTATCCTGATCCTTCCAATACGGCTCCCAATCGACACCCTTTTCTGCCGCCCACTCTTTGGTGGAGGAGATATAACCAATCGGTGCATCAAACCATACATAAAGCACTTTGCCCTCTGCGCCTTCTACAGGAACTGGTACACCCCAGTCCATATCTCGCGTCATGGAGCGTGCCTGCAAGCCTTCACCGGCCTCCAGCCAGGACCTGCACTGGCCGAGGACATTGTTTTTCCAATCTGCCTGATGATCTGTAAGAATCCACTGTTTCAGGAAAGAAGAATACCTACCCAAGTCCAAAAACCAATGCTTCGTTTCCTTCAGCACGGGGGAGTTTCCACTCAGCTTCGACTTAGGGTTGATCAGTTCGGTAGGGCTCAGCGAGGAGCCACACTTTTCACACTGATCGCCATAGGCATGTTCAAATCCACACTTAGGACAAGTCCCTTCTATATATCGGTCAGCCAAAAATTGGCCGGCTTCTTCATCATAATATTGTTCGGTAGACTGCTCCAGGAATTCGCCTTTATCGTACAAATCCTTAAAAAAACCAGAGGCAGTATCATGGTGAACAGGCGAGCTAGTACGAGAATAATGGTCAAAACTAATCCCAAATTCTTCGAAACTCCCTTTCATCATCTGATGATATCGGTTCACGATTTCCTGAGGGCTCAGCCCCTCTTTTTTGGCTTTGATGGTAATGGCCACGCCATGCTCATCGGAGCCGCAGATGTATAGCACGTCCTTGCCCAGGGACCTCAAATAACGCACATAAATATCTGAAGGTATATAACAGCCCGCCAAGTGACCAATATGCAAGGGGCCATTGGCATAAGGAAGGGCTGAAGTTACGGTATATCTCTTAAATTCTGATTTGCTCATAGGCTGCAAAGATAGGTAAAATTGACTTTTTTTCGTAAGGTTTCCCTTCCTTAGTCCTTCCAAATCCCCCATAGAAGGAGAACAATCCTAGGTCAAGCTGTCGGCGTTCTTCTTATAGGCGAAAAATATATCCGTTTTTACCGTAGCTAATAAGGTAATACACATCCCCATCACCGCTATAAAGGCGAATGAAATCTGCAAATTAAATAGCTCGGCGATAAATCCAATCAAGGGAGGTCCCAATAGAAATCCAAAAAAGGAAATGGTGGATACCAAGGCCAAGGCTATGCTAGGCGCATACATCTTAGACCTTCCTGCAATACTATAAGAGAGCGGAATCACTGATGCAGTCCCAAAACCCACCAAAAGAAAGCCAATCACTGAGCTGATAAATGAGGGAAAAGCCACCGCTATCAAAAGGCCCGAAAATATTAGACCTCCAGAAATCCGCAGCATCACAATTTTTGTCCACTTATTGGCGAGAAAGTCAGATACAAATCTTCCTGAAGCCATCGCTGCCATAAAAGTCACATATCCTAAGGGCACCAAATGTGGCTCGGCCATCACGACTTTTTTCAGATATACCCCGCTCCAATCAAACATACATCCTTCACACATCATCCCAAAAAAGCCTATCAAACCCACTCGTAGCAATAAAGCATCGGGCTTCCGCAGTACTAAACCGCCGGAGCCGGTACGTTTTTCTTCCTTAAATAACAATTGAAAACTGCTGCCGAGAATCACCAGCATTAAGATACTGACCACCCAATAATGATACACTGGCGCCCAGCCTAACTGGATCATCAAGGCGCCAATACCGGCACCCGCAAACCCAGCAAAACTCCATAAACCATGAAAAGAGGCCAAAATACTTCGCTGATATCCATCCTCCACCAGCAAAGCCTGGGTATTAAGGGAGATATTCATGATGTTTCCCATCATCCCAAAAAACATCACGGCTACCCCCAGCTGAATGATACTCTGGGTATAACCGAGGCTCAAAAGTGAGATCGCATAAAAAATACTTCCGGCCACAATCACCCGCCTGCTACCATATTTATCTACTGCCCAGCCCGCTAATGGCAATGCCAGCAAAGATCCAAGAGGCATCCCTAGTAATAAGGTGCCCAATTGCCCCTCACTCAAATCAAAATGCTGCTGAAAATCGGGAATTCTGGAAGCCCAGGATGCAAAGCTTAATCCTGCCAGAAAAAAGAGTCCGCTTAACGCTACTCGTCTCTTTCTTAATAAGTTCATAATTCGTTGGTATAGGTTTGCACTACAAAGAAAAGGACTTTTTTACCATTTCTGGCTATCCATTTTTGATAATTAATATATCAATCGGTTGCATCCGATATTTTTCGGAAAATAAAATGCATTCATAAAATTAAGCCCCCATTTCGCTTCCAAAACTCCTGCCTCTTGCCATAATAAAAAACCTCCTAATCTATAAAGTAAGCCTTAACTCAGCTCCTTTCCCAGGACTGCTTAAAAACTAACCAACTTCCATCATGCTTCAACATCCTAAGATCAGCCATTCATTTTCTTAATGCCTAACCTTAATAATCCTCAAAGTAGCTTAGGGAAGATTCCATTACAAAGTACAAGATAAATTCTCCATCTACCATTTAATCCAATATCTTCCTCAAACATAATCCTAGTGCAAACCATTTGGATCAGATATTGGTTATCAACTAGACAAACTCTCAGAAATCATGGAACTAGTAATCGCAGGCATCGTCATTATTGCCGCCGTCATTCTTATCCGATTTATCTATAAAAAAGTCTTTTAATAGGTCGTAAAAAAAATATCTCCTTAACGAGACCCGTTTAAGTAATATCACCTGGCCTCTACCATCGCTCTTAAGCTTAGACTCTATTTTTAGATTTCAAAAAAGCTATGGCTTAACACGCTCAGTAACATCTGTTCTCGCTTAAGCTTTGGAAGTAATAAGCATAAATGAAGTAATAAGCATAAATAAAGCTAAGCGGAAGTAAACTCTACAATCGCTACTCGAAACATTAGCTATTCACTACAGCCCCATGGCTGATTATTTCCTCAAGAGGCAAGAAGGATTAGCTATGATAAAATACTATTTCAGATTTAGTTCTACATGGGACTATTAAAAAAGGGCCGCCAAAAAAGCAGATAAAAAGCAGCAAAGCCTAAGGGTGGAATCGATTCCTCTCTTAGGCTTTGCTAATTGTCAATTAGGGAGTTTATGTGCAAAACGACCATACACCCAAGTCCCGGCTAAAGCGCTGATGAAGGTGATCAAAGTCACGGAATACCCGGCTCCTATTTGGGCAAAAATAGGCCCTGGACATGCGCCAGTCACTGCCCAGCCCAATCCAAATATAAAACCACCAATAATTTGTCCTTTTTTAAACACCTTATCTTTGATCTCGACAGTTTCTCCTGCCAGGGTTTTTATGGAGAATTTCTTAATTAAGAATACCGATAGCATCCCCACGGCGATCGCCGCACCAATGACTCCATACATATGAAAGGACTGGAAACGAAACATTTCTTGAATTCTAAACCAGCTTACCACTTCTGATTTGACCAGAATCAAGCCGAAAAATATCCCGACGATCAAGTATTTAAGTAATTGAAGGCCTTTTTCCTCTGAAGGAGCCTTATCTATTGTTTTTGCATTCATGGCTATATATTTTGCTGCTGAAAATCTATCAATTGCCTAAGGCAAACTGAAGTAAAGTGGGGAGAAAAAGGTGAGTCATCACTATTCCCCCAATCATAAAGAAGATGGTGGCCACCAAAGAGGGACCTTGCAGGGTACTGATTCCCATAATAGCATGGCCAGAAGTACAACCGCCTGCATAACGGGTTCCAAATCCTACCAAGAAACCGCCCAATACATAGAATATCAATACAATGGACCAGTTCGTTTCTTCCCAGCTGAACAATTGATGAGGCAGTAAGTCATTGAAATTAGTAATTCCCAAAGCTCTTAAGTCCGTCTGAGTACTTTCAGCAACGACCATAGACGCGGGATTGGTCAGCACGGTGGCGGCTAAGAAACCACCAATTACGATGCCCGCTACAAATAATAGGTTCCACATCTCCTTCTTCCAATTATAGCTAAAGAAGGGGATTTTGGCAGGAACGCATGCCGCGCATACATGCCGAAGTGATGAGGAAACCCCAAATGACTTATTTCCTATCAATAATAGTACAGGCACTGTAAGTCCTAATAAAGGCCCGGCAATATACCATGGCCACGGCTCTCGCAGCCAATTCATAATTTCTAACATTTGATTTTTAATTTGGGTGATTTTAGAATTAATCCCTTTCTCCCCAAGCCCTCATCTTAAACCATTACCTACGGCGGGCAGAGACATTTGAGGAGAAATAAAGAGGAACGGCCTTTGTGTGCAAGGCCGTTCCTGGGATTGGGTGGCTTAGCCTACTGTAGTATACTGACTTCGTCAAAGTCATAGGTACTCAGCCAGGGTCGGATTTCCCGATATATAGGCCCTGGAGCTCCCTAAGCCTTATCAAGAAGGTGATTAGAGTTTGGTGGAAGGACAGACGAAATCCGTAAGTTCAAATTCCTCGGAGTCCTTAATGGCCTTAAAGCCTCCTTTGATATCCACTAGATTGTCATAGCCTCTTGCACGCAGTACTGAGGTGAAAATCATGGAGCGATATCCGCCTGCACAATGGACATAGTAAGTTTTATTGCGGTCCACCTCATCCATGTTTTCATTGATATAGTCCAAGGGGACATTTTTGGCATCTTTCACATGCTCACTTTCATATTCACTCTCCTTACGCACATCAAGGATATTTACTTCCTGATCGGAGTCCTGAGCGATCTCCGCCAGCTCTTCCGGAGAGACGACCTTGATCTGATCCACTTCCTTACCAGCCTTCTCCCACTGTTCAAAGCCTCCCTCGAGGTATCCAAGGGCATAGTCATAGCCCACTCTCGCCAATCGGGTGATCACTTCTTCTTCACGTCCCTTCTCAGCGATTACGAGTATTTTTTGTTTAATATCCGGCAACATGGTCCCTACCCATACGGCAAAATTCCCATCGATTCCGATATTGATACTATTGGGCACAAAGCCCTTAGCAAATTCCTGCGGTGAGCGTGTGTCAAGCATGACGGCCCCGGTATCATTGGCAGTCGCCTCAAAGGCCTTAGGATCCAGTGGAGTCGCCCCTCTCTCGAGTACGGTATCGATGCTATCATAGCCTTCGATATTCATCTTCACATTTTCAGGAAAATACGCCGGCGGTGGAGTAAGCCCCTCGGTCAACTTCTCTATAAACTCCTCCTTGGACATTTCCTGCAAGGCATAATTTTCTTTTTTCTGATTCCCAAGAGAGTCAGAAGTCTCCTTACTCATATTTTTGCCACAGGCACTTCCTGCTCCATGTGCGGGGAATACTGTCAAATGATCTGGCAGAGGCATAATTTTATTGCGCAGCGAATCATATAAATGTCCAGCTTGCTTCTCCTCGGTGAGGTCTGAAGAAACCTTCTGTGCTAAATCCGGACGCCCCACATCTCCAATGAATAAGGTGTCACCCGTGAAAATAGCTTCTGGTTTTCCTTCTGGATCGAATAGCAGATAGCATGAACTCTCCATGGTATGCCCCGGAGTATGGATCAATTTTATTTTGGCTTTGCCAATAAAAAACTCCTCCTCGTCTTTGGCGATTTTGGCCTCAAAGCCCAATTTGGCATCGGTAGGGCCAAAAACAATCTGTGCCCCGGTCTTCTCAGCCAGGTCTATATGTCCAGACACGAAGTCTGCATGAAAATGAGTTTCGAATACATACTTGATCTTCACCCCATTGCGCTCAGCCTTCTTAATATAAGGCGCCACTTCACGAAGTGGATCAATGATGGCGGCTTCCCCGTCTGACTCTATATAGTAAGCTCCCTGGGCCAGACATCCTGTATAAATCTGTTCTACTTTCATAATATCTGTGTTTATAGTTGCGGTTTATTGAAATGAAAACCTATAAAGGCTTTCTGATATTTCTATTGTAAAACTAATTTTATTAGTACTAAAGTTCAGTGATTTTTGTCACTTAAGGCGGTAATTATGTGCCATCAAGCTATAAAACCAGCTCTTTGATGACTATATATATCCCCATCACTAACACAAACCATCCAAATCCTTTCTTAAGGGAGGACTCATCAACTCGGCTAGCAAATCGTGCGCCTATGAATATCCCAACCACACTCAAGGCCGAAAACCAAACCAAAAACATCCAGTCGATCGACTGCTCCATCACATCACCAGTAAATCCAATGAGGGATTTCACGCCGATAATCAATAAGGAGGTTCCCACAGCCGTCCGCATGGGGAGATGTGCTAATAATACCAGGGCTGGGATAATCAAAAACCCTCCCCCGGCACCAACGATCCCTGTGATACTTCCCTCCAATAAGCCAGCAAGAAAGATCACCTTAACATTAAGCGAACTATTCTGATCGGAAGGCTCGGATTTTTCCCCGTTTCTGATCATGGATATCGCGGCCAGCATCATCAAAATCGCAAATAGCAAGAGTATGAAGACATCTCTGGACAGCTCATAGCCCCAAAATGTACCTATAACGTCCGGAAGCGCGTGAATGAGGAATTTGCGAATGACAAACACCGCGACCATGGAGGGCAAGCCAAAGATTAAGGCTGCCTTATAAGAGATCAGCTGGGCCTTCATATACTTGGCAGAGCCTACTAATGAGGTCAGCCCCACCACAAATAAGGAATAGGCCGTTGCCAAAACCGGCTCCACATGAAGTAAATAAACTAAAATTGGCACAGTCAATATCGACCCACCACCACCAATCATGCCTAAGCTAAGACCGATTAATATTGCCGCCAAATACCCTATTATCTGTTGTATCTCCATTTGATAATCTCATTTTGATACTCCAAAACTACTCCAATGAAAGCGGATCCACAGTGATAAATGTTACATTAAGCACTATAGTTTTAAAAACACCCTTATTTAATCATGCTGAAAAACAACGATTGATTCTTTTAGATTTGGATCACCGATTTATTTTGAAAAAAATAACTGCAAAGAACTTACCAAAAACCGTCACAAATGGCTCTGACATTGGTTAGATGGCCAAAAAAACTCAGGTCTTTTAAATCACAAAGGGCTATGCAAAGCATGATCGCTTGCATATTCCTGCATTTTATATTGGTCAACAAGAAGGTCTATATAGATGAAGATTGCTTATTATCACTTCAAACACTTTCTTCACAAAAAGGTCTCGCTACCATTGACTACCAGCATATTACAGTCCTTTTATTTGCCGAAAGGCTATAAAACAACTTCCTCAGGAATCTAAATGGAACCAAAAAAGTAATGAAAATGGCTATGGTCTTTTGTTGGTAAAAAAGTATATTTAATTGATTTCACAAAAACCCAAGACATGAAGATATTAGTAGGAGTGGATTTCTCTAAATCGTCAAAGAATGCAATTAAGTTTGCCTCTGGCCTGGCCAAAGCACTCGATGCCAGCATCACTTTGGTACATGCCTATACCTTAATCTATGATTTTGCAGCTCAAACGGCCAGTTATGCTGCTGATATGGAAAAGCAAGGGGCAATACTTATTAGGAAATGGTCTGATGTCTTAGAAGGAAAAGGGATCAAAAGCAATAGCCTTATCCTCCAAAAAAATCCTAGCGATGCGCTAATTCAAATTGCTGAAGAGGAAAAGTACGATATGATAGTGATAGGGAGCACTGGGAAGTCTGGCCTATCCAAGGTATTGCTTGGCTCCACGGCTTCCGATCTCATCCGCAGCAGCCAGACTCCGGTGCTGATGATTCCCGGAAAATCCAAATTCAAACATATCAGCAGCCTATCACTTGCTGTGGCGGCAAAAGACCTGAAAGCCTCCAAATTCACTTCTATCATAGAAATTACGCGGCAGTTTAACCTTCCATATAACCTCATCCACATCAATCAGGAAAAAACGGATCTTCAACAATCGCTCACTAGCCTTACCAAAAACCTCCAAAAGCAATACCCCAGCCGACACTTCAGCTTCATGTCTCTGGAGGGATCAGAGACCTGCGAAACCCTCCTTGCCTACTGTCAGCAACATCCAAAAACCATATTGGTGATGGTTTCCAAGCAGCAGGGATTTTTGGATTATCTATTTAAGACCAGTCGCTGCGCTCAAATGGCTCAGCAGGTGACGGTCCCCATGCTTGTGCTGAAAGCAGAGTGATAATGACCTTGGGAAAGCGGCGGGCGCTTACTCTATTTCCAGTCCAGCTCCTCCAAATCAGCTCTTACATCAATCTTATTTCTACCTAGCTCAATCCATTTCTTCTTTTCCAGCTGCTTTAATAAGCGCGAAATCACCTCTCGAGAAGTGCCGAGTTCATTTGCTATTTCCTGATGAGTAAGATGCAGCTCTGTACCTCCATTTTTCTCTTTTTTGGCGACAAGGTACCGGACCAATCTTTGATCCATTTTCAGAAAAGCGACCGAATCTAAGACCTTCAGCATTTCCTGAAATCTCTTTTGATAGGTTTGGGAAACGAAATTCTTCCAATCAGGAAAAGATTGATTCCAGGCCTCGTGAACCTCCGCAGGGACGGTAAGCAATAAGGAATCCTCCTCTAGCACCGCCCTGATCTCACTTAGCTGCCGACTTTGGCAACAGCTCAGCGATAAGGCGCAGGTCTCTCCAGGGTAGATATAGTACAGAAACAGCTCCTTACCTTCCTCGTCCATCCTCAGGACTTTGATGGCTCCTTCCAGCACCAAAGGCACCCTGTCGATGGTTCGGCCGGGCTCCATCAGAACGGTGCCGGCGGGCATAGTGATGACCTGCCCCACCTCCTCTATCGCATCTAATAACTTCTGATCCTTGAATCCGGGAAGCACTGATTGTATAGATGATTTATTCATTTCTTTTCAATTTTTATAAGACCATTTAGATGCTGACCATCCTCCACATCTCGCAATACTACGCTTCCTGCGCCAATGACCACGTCTCGCCCGATCCGTATCCCGGGCACTATCGTACATCCTGCCCCGATCAAGCTTCCATGACCCACAGATACCCCACCACATAGAGTGGCATTGGGGCCAATATGGACAAAGTCACCTATCTGGCAATCATGATCCACCGAGGCGGAGGTATTTATAATGACATGGTCTCCTATGTGTGCCGCTGCCTGGACAGTCGCTGAAGCCATGATGACTGTGCCCTGCCCTACCCTGCTATGCTGACTCACAAAAGCCATCCTATGAATTATATTCCCGTAATTATGACTCGCACCTATCCTCTGAACCAATTTCTCCCGGGTTTTATTGACGCCAATCGCTAGGATCAGCTTGGTATCAGCAGGAAGCCCCTGCTCCGGCCAGCGCTGGACAGGATAGCCTAGGCATAGCTCAAGCTCAGGATTATCATCAAAAACCCCCATCAAAGGGATATTTTGGCTTTCGAGAGCCGAAATTATGGCTTTGGCATGACCTGAAGCGCCGAATAGATACATATAATCACCTTATTTATGCTTTATTACCTTGTCGCTCCTTTCTCATTATTTGAGGAAAACAGCCATTACAAAACTAATGTAAATATAAACTTAAGAATCATATTCGAAGAAAATCCCCCAAAGATCAAGAAGTGATCGCTTAAGGCTCGTCCTTGGCAGGAGGCGCCATAGGACGATAAGCAATCCTAATAAATTACCTCACAGCCAGATATATGACCCATTAACATCTTTTTACTTCAATTTAAAAATCATCTACTTTTCTTTGATCAAAGAATACTATATATTTAAACTTTGTCCAAAGTCTAAAGAATGATTTTTTGAGGCAGTTCGAAAGGATAATACAATATAAAATCATTCGTTTTGGTCATAAAGACTATAAAAATAGACTAGCAGACCTCTGTCAAGGCATTCTGGATTTAGGGCATAGACAGGTATTGAATTCAAGAAATTAGTTACTAAAATTATAATGAATAATAAGTATGAATAGAAGGGATTTTATCAAATCGGGGGGCTTGGTTGTAGGAGGTTCCATATTCCCTTACCCAATTGCGAGTGCATTCAACGCCAATTCAGATAAAGGACCACTTAAGGTCGGAGTCATCGGATGTGGTGACCGAGGAAAAGGCATCATGCACGTAATTAGTCGAATGCCAGACCGATATACCCTTGTTTCTGCCTGTGACATTATGGACTTTAGGCTAGAGCAGGTTTACCAAAAATTCCCTAAACTTAAGGGCAAATCCTATAAGCACTATCAGGATATGCTAGACAAGGTGGATCTGGATGCAGTGGTGATCGCCACTCCTCTAAACATGCACTTTGCCCCAGCGAAGGCCTCCTTGCAGGCTGGACTCCATGTCTATCTGGAAAAAACCATGACTTATGACATCCCAGAAGCTCAGGAGCTCATCCAGCTGGTGAAACAAAACCCTAAACTTACCCTACAGGTGGGCCACCAATATCGATATACGCCATTATACTATAAGGTGCGAGATATGGTCCAGTCAGGATATATGGGCAAAATCACCCAGATCGATTCCCGATGGGATCGTAACTGGAACTGGAAGAGACCCGTACCGGATCCGTCTATGGAGCGAGCCATCAACTGGAGGATGTACAAGGAATATTCGGGGGGATTACCCGCGGAATTGCTCTCTCACCAGATTGACTTCATCAACTGGGCATTCGAAACCAACCCAGACCGCATCATGGGTGCTGGTGGCATTGATAACTATAAGGACGGCAGAGAGACTTATGATAATGTGCAATTAATCCTGCGATATGATAAGGCAGGAATGATCGGTAACTTTGGGGCGACCTGCAGCAATGCCCGTGAAGGCTATTCCTTCAGTATCAAAGGAACCGAAGGCACCATCGAACTCCTAATGGATGAAGGATACTTCTACCCTGAACAAAAGAAAATGGAGGAGCTGCAAATTGTGGACGGAGTTTCTGGTGCGACTAAGCTTACCTGGAAGGACGGAAAAGGAATCCCTATTCTAGATGAAAAAACCAAGGATGGAACGATCTACGCCCTGGAAGATTTCCACAAATCCATCCAGACGCAACAGATGCCAGCTTCGAATGTAATCAGTGGTGCCACTACAGCCACCTGTATCCACCTCGCCAACCATTCCCTCTTCCATAATACCTTAGAAGAATGGAAGCCTGAGTATAATTACAGCTAAGATAAAATGCTTAAGACCTCTTAAGTGATATGACGTATACTAAAATCTCTGTTTAGCCTAAGGCTGCAGAGGTTTTTTTTTTGGTTTTTAGGTTTTAGGCAATGTAATTAAACCAAAGGCAGGAAGGATATCACTCCTTCTGTGTATTTTTTTCTACCTGAGTAAAAAATTTTTCTTCCTGAAAATTAATTTTTCAAGGACTGCCAAATAATCAGCAACTATTAACTGTATCTATAACACATAAAAACAGCTAGATTTAATAGCATAACATTAAGATAATATATAGCGTAGAAATCACTGTTATCGTATTAAAACCACTTTAAAGGCACTTTTTGGGCTTGATTTTAGGTTCATTTTAGCAAAATAGACTCAATTACAAGGACTTAGGCCTAAAAAAGGGCAGATTAACAGGTGGCATTTTGCGAAACCTTAAAAATCTGGTTCAAATTTTAACCTTATTTAACGTCATTTATGCAATTCCCATAAATCCCGGTTCAAAAAAGGGCAAAAAAAAGAGGAATCTTTGCAGAGATTCCTCGAATGGGTTTATTTTAACTGACTAACAGCCGTATATATTTTGGAAAAAAGGATTGAAATCCTCATTTTTGGAACCAAAACTTCTTTAAACTTAATAAAAATATTTTTTAATACAATAAAATGCGATAATTATTTTCTCTGGAACTTTCTGTCAAAGCTATCAAAATAGAGGGAAAACACCGGGAAAAGTCACCAAAACCCGCCCTAAAAAGTCACTAAAACGATTAATTACCGTAATTAGTGTACAAAATGGATTTTCTTTAACAATTTCTTAAAATGCATCTCAATAAACAGCAGTAATTGGAAAAAATCAAAAATCGCCAAATAACTATATAGAAATATACACTTACACTATCGAGGACAAATGGATTTCCCTCCAAAAACCATCTAAAACCCTATTATGGTTTACCTTAGCACAATACCTGATATAGGCCAATAATTAATATTCAAACCAAATGATCCATTCAAGCTAAAGGCCAAATAACAGACCTATTTTGTTGGTTCTGCTTTTAATGAATATTTACCTAGCTGGTTTAACGGCTTGTAATTGTAAGAAACACCCCTATTCAAGTTTCACCATTGACAAAATGAATAACATAAGGAAGCCATGCTAAAATAGAATTTCATCCTTCTGCAAAATATCCTTACATTGAATATTCAATAATAAGCTAGAAGAAAGAATGAAAAAATGGAAAGCGCGGCTGAAGGCCTTAGGATTCTCTCTCATCATATTATGCAGCTCCTATGGATTTGCCCAGCAGGGTCCTGAGCGATTCGATGCCGAGGTAAAGCAGATCACAGAAAGCACCCCCGTCCCCGATCAGGGTCCCATATATCTCTTTACAGGCAGCTCAAGCGTAAGACTATGGAAAGACCTGCCTAGCTACTTCCCTGGCAAAACTATCGTAAATACGGGCTTTGGAGGCTCTCAAACCCATGAATTATTACACTTCGCAGAGGAGCTAATTTTGCACTATCATCCACAAAAGGTCTTTATCTATGAAGGCGACAATGACCTGGCGAGTGGAAAAAGCCCTGCTCTGGTCCTGAAGACCATGAAGACACTAGTCGCAAAAATCCAAGAAGCACTGCCAGAGGCTGGCATTGTCCTGATCAGCCCAAAACCAAGCCCCTCCCGCTGGCACCTAAAGAAGGAATATAACGACCTCAACCGACTCCTTGAGGTATATGCAAATACGGACAGCAAGGTGGAATTTGCGAACGTATGGGATATAGCCATCAATCCTCAGGGGCGTCCCAAGCCAGAAATCTTCCTAGAGGACAGCCTTCATATGAATAAAAATGGCTATGATGACTGGGCTAAGGTCATCGGAAAATACTTTAAGTAAAGATCATCCCTTAACGTATGAGTAGGCAAACCTTGGGTTGCAACAGCTTATTTACTTGCTAAATAAAAATATTGAGGGGTAATGTCACCTATGGCAGCATGGTATTTTTATTATTGCTGAAAAAACACCAGATATACTTTATTTTATATCAAGAAGGCAATCGTTTGGAAAATACGATTTGCCACTGTTACTTTGCACTACTTCAGGAAACTGATTTATAAAGAAGAGGCGAGAGACCAGGCTCTGAGACCCTCTGGCAACCATTTGTAACTACAAAAAGGTGCCAAAACCTGCCCAAAAAAATAGGGAGCTATAAATTAGAAATTATGACACAGTTATACGTACACTTTTTTTTCCTCATTCATCACACACAGTCCAGGATCTATTCGATGCGGGGCAATTTTTTCCTGTATTCCAAATCAATATTCATCAAGAAAGATCTCACTCATGTCCAAGAAGCATTTTGAAACGGAAGCAATCCGCATTGCCTCCTCCAAATCAAACCAAAGAGAGCACAGCGCTCCGATATACCTTACCTCCTCTTTCACTTTTGACAGTGCCGAGGAAGCCCGACAGATGTTTGCTGAGGAAATCCCTGGCAATATCTATTCTCGCTATGCCAATCCAAACAGCACTGACCTAATAGAGAAGGTCTGCGCCGTGGAAGGCACAGAAGCTGGACTAGCCACTGCCTCTGGTATGGCAGCGATGTTTGCAAGCATGGCTGCGCTCTTGCAGCAAGGGGACCATATCCTGGCCTCACGCTCGCTCTTTGGATCCACGCACCAATTATTGACTAGGGTATTTCCTAAATGGGGCATCAGCTCCACTTATGGGGATATTTCTGATATAGAAAACTGGGATAAACTCGTCCAGCCTAATACCAAAATGCTATTTATCGAAACCCCATCTAATCCTGGTCTGGAAATCATCGACTTGGAATGGGTAGGTAAATTTGCGAAAGCTCATAATCTAATCCTGGTGGTGGACAACTGCTTTGCGACCCCTTACCTGCAGCAGCCAGCCCAATGGGGAGCGGATATCGTGGCCCATAGCGCCACCAAATACATCGACGGTCAAGGCCGGGTATTAGGCGGATTGATTTTAGGCAAGAAAGAACTTATTGACGAGATCAATTTCTTTGCCCGCCATACTGGCCCTTCCATCTCTCCATTCAATGCATGGATACTTTCCCGAAGCATGGAAACCCTCGCCGTAAGGATGGATAGGCATTGCAAAAACGCCCTCGAAGTGGCCTCCTATTTCGAAGGTAATGCAGAACTGGAATTTGTCAAATACCCATTTCTAAAAAGTCATCCTCAACATGAGCTGGCCAAAAAACAAATGAAACAAGGGGGAGGCATCATCACACTTACCCTTAAAGGGGGCATAGAACGCGCTCAGCGATTCATCGATCAGCTACAGATGATCACGGTCACTGCCAATCTAGGAGACAGCAGAAGCATCATAACGCATCCGGCATCCACCACTCATAGCAAACTCACCGAAGAGGAAAGGCAGCGCGTAGGAATCCTGCCAGGTTTGATACGACTATCCACTGGTCTAGAGCACCATGAAGACATCATAGCCGATGTGCAGCAGGCTCTCGACAAGTCAAAATAAATGCTCAAAAAAAAGCCCAATCATTAATTTGATTGGGCTTTTTTTTATTTCTTAACTTCTACACTATCGATCAGCGGAGATTTATAAAAGTCAATATCCATTAACTCCATCCGCTTATAATGGCTTTTCAACCTTTTCTTAAAACTCTCCCAGTTACGGTCTTTTGCATCCGTCCATGCTACTTCTGATATGGCGATAAGCCTTGGGAAAACCATATACTCCACCTCATCCAGGGTAGAAATCGTCTCCGTCCACAATGGGGCTTCTACGCCCAGAATATTCTCCTTATTAATTCCCTCTACCAATTCTGATGGCTCCCAAAGATAGGCGCTATCCAGCTCCACATAGGCAGCCCAGTGAAGCCCCAAACGTGTTGTAGAGTCATATTGCATATCTAGATAAGCGCGGGTGGCTGGCGAGATCAATACTTTGGCACCCTGCTCCACGGCCATCTTAGCATTCTCGGCCTTGGCCCAGTACTGAGCCGTAGCGCTTGGTCTCAGTGCAGCATGAGCGATCTCATCCCAGCCTATCACCTGCTTACCATAGGAGGTTACCATATCTTGCACCTGCTCTATAAAGGGAATATAATCCTCCAAAGCGGTCACATGAGACTCATCACCACCAATGTGAATATAGGGTCCGGGAGTAATCTCCACCAATTCGCGAATCACATCATCCACAAACTGATAGGTCACTTCCTTATCGGTGCAGAATGTACTAAAACCAACCTCAGTGCCAGTGTACAGATCCGGAGCCTCCCCGTCGCAATTAAGTTCTGGATAACTCGCCAATGCCGCATTGGTATGCCCAGGCATATCGATCTCCGGAACGATGGTAATGAATCTATCTGCGGCATACTGTACGATATCCTTATAATCCTCTTGGGTATAGAATCCACCCTTACCACCTCCTACTTGGGTAGAGCCTCCGATTTCTGTTAGCTTTGGCCAAGATTTAATTTCGATCCTCCAACCCTGGTCATCTGATAGGTGAAGATGAAGGTAATTGTACTTATACATCGCCAGATAATCAATATACTTCTTCACATCCGCCACCTCAAAGAAATGTCTGGACACATCCAGCATACTTCCTCTATAATCATAGGTAGGAGCATCTTTAATAATGCCAGCAGGGATTTTCCAGCTCACACCTTCATAGCTACCTGCTTTTTCAACCTCATTGGGTAAGAGCATTCGTAAAGTCTGCACGGCATAGAACAAGCCTGCGGGACTTCCTCCCTGGATGATCACCTGATTTTCGGATACCTCAATTTGATAGCCCTCCGCAGCAAAATCATCATTTAAAGTGAGCCAGATACTCCCATCAGAAGGAAGTTTTTGGTTCTTTACCTGCAGATTGAGACCTGTAGAATTTTTTAGCAAATTAGCCAGGAAACCTGCACTCAAATCCATGCCCTCCATATCAAAGCCAATCAATACCTCGGTGTTTCCATCGATTTCGAAGGAGCCTTTAGCGGAACTCACTTCCTGTGGCAGGGGCAGCAGAACTGCATCCTCCATTTTGGGATCTGGCTCGCATGCTACCATCGCAGCAATACACAGACCTAGACCAAGCAACTTACTCCATTTCATCAGGACCATCGGTTTATTATTTTTATATTAAATTCTTACGAAACCTAAACTTAATCAATTTTTTTTCAAAACTTAGCAAGCTAAACAACATTCTTATAAAGGGTAAATCCACTGATATAATGTAGATTTTATCGATTTAGCCGCAGAGGTATAGGCGGTTTTTGGTCAAATAAGGGGATAAAATCTAAGTCCGTCCAAATAAAATATTTACCATTCGATGGGAAAAATAATTTTTTAGCTAGAAGTAAAAAAAGAATTCAATAAATTGATTGGTCAAATTGAAATAATAAGAAATCGACAATATTCCACATGAAAAAGAAAAAAGAAGTAAGCCAGGAAAATTCCAGACGAAATTTTATGAAGGGAGCGGCGACAGCTGCTGCCGGATTTTACTTGGTTCCCCGTCATGTACTTGGCGGCCCGGGATTTACGGCTCCTAGTGACAAGATCGTGGTAGCAGGCATAGGAGTGGGTGGCAAGGGAGAAAGTGACATCAATATGATGTATAAAAGTGGCCAGGCAGAAATAGGTTATTTATGTGATGTGGATGACAGAAGAGCGGCCACCTCCAGAAAGCGCTTTCCCAAAGCCAAGTATTATAAGGATTTCCGTGAAATGCTCGAAAAGGAGCATAAGCACATCGATGCGGTGACCGTATCCTCGCCGGATCATAATCACGCAGTACAGGCTATGGCGGCGATGCAGCTGGGCAAGCATGTCTATGTACAGAAGCCGCTTACCCACGATATATATGAAGCAAGGATGCTCACTCAGGCAGCCGAAAAATACAAGGTGGTCACTCAAATGGGCAATCAAGGTTCCTCCGGTGATGGGGTAAGAAGAATGGTCGAATGGTATGAGGCCGGGCTTATCGGAGAGGCTACCAAGGTATGGTGCTGGACCGATCGACCAGTATGGCCTCAAGGCATCAAATGGCCAGAGCAAGGCAGCACTCCCCCAGCCGAACTGGATTGGGATCTATGGCTAGGGACTGCCCCTCACCGAGAATACGTGGACAATCTAGTGCCGTTCAACTGGCGAGGATGGTGGGACTATGGTACGGGCGCCCTTGGCGATATGGCCTGTCATATTATGGAGCCTCCGTTTAGAGTTCTAGGATTAGGATATCCGTCTGAAGCAGAATGCAGCGTGGGATCCGTATATGTGGGAGAATTCCAACGAGGCTATTTCCCTGATGGCTGCCCTCCTTCCTCTCATGTTACCCTGAGATTCAATTCTCCTCAAGGCCGGGACATCGAATTTCACTGGATGGATGGTGGTATCCAACCCACCAGACCCGAAGAGCTCGGACCAAATGAGCAAATGGGAGACGGCGGAAATGGCGTGATTATCGAAGGTACTAAAGGCAAAATGATGTGCTCTACCTATGGTATCAACCCAAAATTACTCCCAACCTCCAGGGAGGATGGGGACAAAGTCCCTGAGACCTTAGCAAGAGTGGAAGATGGAGCCAATGGCCACTACGCCCAATGGGTGAAAGCCTGCGTGGCCGGTCATGGCAGTAAGGAATTCAAAGCTTTGAGCTCTCCTTTCTCTGTCGCTGGACCATTGACCGAATCTGTGCTTATGGGCAACCTGGCTATAAGAAGCTATGACATTCGCACGCCTAAGGAAAATGGAGGACATAACTATCCGGGAAGAGGTATAAAACTAGTGTGGGACGGACCGAATATGAAAGTAACGAACTTCGATGAAGCCAACCAATTTGTAAAAAGAGAATATCGAGGCGACTGGTCCTTGAAAATGTAAGGCAACAACCCTATTACTAGAAGGAAATCCTTCCCTAAATTATATTATAAAGTGGTGAATAAATAATTGCTATTAGGCAATAGCCCAATAACAATTACTATTCACCATTTTTTGGTACAAATAATTGGTAAAAACGCTTATTAACCCTACTTATTTAATTACCTTAAGTTTTTACTAAAGACCTATTTGAAGCCTATTGAAAAACCCATAAGCTCCTAAGTAGAAGTGTATTCTGTACGATAATATAAAAAATATATCTATTTTAGATATTATTTCTCAGTACACATGCCTCTATTTATGAGCCCCGATTGGCGATGGAATCTGTCTGGCTCTTTTTTTAGCCTATTTCCTTTAGCCTCACTATTTGGCAGGGAACAGGAAAACAGGCAACTCCGATTAATTTGCCATGAAGAATTTAGAGGCAATGCCTTATTCATAGAATAATTATACACCTAATATTAATTTACCAACAGCAAATCAACATGAACATCCACCCCGTTATTAAAACCCGAGAAAACTTCATTAACCTCATCAATGACCTAAGTCTGGAGGAAGTTAACCGAATACCTCCAGGATTCAACAATAATATTGCTTGGAATTTTGGCCATATCATTGTCACGCAGCAGTTGTTATGCTACCGACTTGCTGGTCAGGAGTTATTGATAGAAGATGAACTAGTGCAAAAATACCGAAAGGGCACCAAACCTGAGGGACCCATTTCGGCAAAGGAGCTTGAGCATTTGAAGATACTTTCATTATCCACCTTAGAAAGCTTCAAGAATGACCTTATGATCGGGATATTCAAAGAATTCACAGAATACTCCACGAGTTTTGGCATTACAGTAAAGTCTATCCACGATGCAGTGGAGTTCAATGGTCTCCATGAAGCCATGCACTTAGGCTATGCGCTAGCCCAGCGAAGAGCATTAAAAGGATAACAAATAGCCTCAGGCAGATTTATTCAAGGGCATAAAATACAATGGGTTCATTGATCTTAGTAATCTTGACTTTATCTGTTTGAGGCATCACCTCTCCATCCACCTGAAAATCGGCCCCGTCGAGGTTTTCAATCTCCAGCTCGTTAAAACTCCAGGATTTCACAAAATCAAGTTCCTCAATATTATCTTTAAACAGGCTTATAGAAAGGGATATTATCTGGTCAATCCCCTCAGGGTTTAATGCAATAATCTCAAATTGTCCATCAGAGATATCGCCGAAAGGGTTGATCCTTGCGCCAGTACCATATTTGGCAGCATTGGCGATGACTAGCATCTTGGCAGTTACTTCTCGAGCGTCTCCTTGCTCCAGGAGTCTAAAACGATACGACTGAATCTCCTGAAGTTGGGCGAGGTAGCCCTTTGCATAGGACAGCATTCCTCTACCCTCCTGGTCTGAGGACTTTCTTACCAAGCCAGCATTAAAACCAAAGTCACTTAGGTGAATACACAGTTCCCCATTGATATCCCAAAGATCTACCCGCTTTTCAATCCCGTTTTTGATGGCATGACAAGCATCCGAGATTCCATGAATCCCAAAATCTGTGGCTAATCCATTGGCAGACCCCAGAGGGATAATCCCCACTGGCACCCCCATTCCTTTGATGGCCTGCACCACCATCTTGATGGTACCGTCTCCTCCTCCTACCAATACGCCGTCAAAAGCATTACTATTTAGCATTTCTCTGATTTGCTCAGGATCCGATTCTTTCCCTGTGGTTTCCCAGGTTTGGAATTCCACATCATGAAGGCTGTTACAAAGCAAGTCACTGACTTCCTCCCTGTCATCCCCATCTCCTGAGATAGGGTTTACGACATACAAAAATTTCTTTTTCATATTTATTGAACAATAAAAGAATGCTCCAAGGCATGCTTCAGTGCCTCCTCGGTATCCTTAACGAATATTACTTCTGGTGAATTTGGTATTTCTTTGAGATTATGGACCATCTCCATTCGCTCCTCAGTGATCTCATGCTTTACTTTCCTGATATACACCGTCTTCACTCTTCCGGGATGCTCTTTGATGACCTGCTCATATAGTTCTGGATCATGCTGACCGCTGTCACCGATCAAGAAAAAATTCATCCCCGGATAGATCGCCAGTAACATTCTTACTTTTTCTAGCTTATGCTCATGATTTCCGCCTCCTGATTTCCATATATTTTTCAAATTAAGATGTAAATCTTGAAGTAATAAAGGACCTGAGGGAATATTTCTGAAATCCATAAAATCCTTGATCATATCAAACAAATTCCAATCACTGCTGGACACATAGAAGATGGGATGCTCGCCGGCATTGGTAAGTGCATGATAAAACTTACTAACGCCTGGGAAGGGTCGTCTAGTATAGGCATTTTTCGATACTGACAGCCAGAGTTTCTTACCAATTTCCGTGGCGTGAGAGACTAATACGGTATCATCAATATCGGATATTATTCCAGTGGGGTGATTTTTGGAAAACTGACAAACGGGAATCTCCTCTTCTTTATGCTCTCTTACCAGTCCTTCTTCCTCCTGCAGCTTAAAGATCACCGAATCAGCATGGAGTTTTTTGCCCATGGGAGCTCGGAATTTCCCTGAGACGATCCCTTCCTCATCACTCTCCAGTACATGCTGCTGACCCGCACAAGTGACCGTGACTCGCGCATCGGGCACACTACTTCCTGCGTACCGCCGCAGTGCCGCCAGCACATTCTGAAAGCGATTGTTTTTCTCGGAGGGGCGACTTTGTCTGTAGGCCTCCACCACCCTAGCCTTGACAAATATGCACTCCTCATTCCCAAAAGCATATAAGGGCTCCACTTTAATCTTATCAAGGTTCCCTAACCATTTCTTGATTTTTGAAATGGCATATCTAAATGGAAAAGTAAGTAATCTAATGATCATAACTGTGGTATAATTTTATAGACTCGAATTCTCTTTCTCCAACAATCCCTAAGGCTCTCAGCTCAGTATATATTCCAAGCCAATATCCTGAAGTGACTTAAGTCCTGTATTCAAATACAGTGCAATCCATGAGGTCACTATTCATTACAAAACTTTATCTACCTCAAAATGTATCACTCAGGTAAAATCATCATTTGAAAAAAGATTGACTTAAAAGATTCAATCAACAATCATCCCAAAGTCATTGGAAATCATCATTTATACTTTATTTTAGATCACTAAATAAAGAAAATAAGACTGCTGATGCTAAATTCAAAATTTATGCCTACACTAGCGAGCTATTCAGGCTATACTCCTACCAAAGATAAGTCAGTCTTAAGCATAATCAATTCTACTGAAAGGATATAAATTGGATAAATACTGGAAAAAATACGATAAACTAGTTAAGAAATGGGTGTTTTGGCCGCCATTTATCCTATTAACGTTTGCAGTGGTGATGAGTCTGGTGCAGCCCAGCCTTTTCGAGCTAGCGATGAGTTCCATCAATACTTTCATCCTTGACCATTTTTCATTAGCCTTTTCCTATACCTCTTTTTTCATGGTATTGACCTGTATTGCTGTTTTGATTTCCCCCTTGGGGAAGTACAGAATTGGTGGAGCAGATGCCAGGCCTCGGTTCAGCAGATTAAGTTGGTTTTCGATTGTCCTCTGTACGACGGTCGCAGTAGGGATTTTATTTTGGGGCAGTGCTGAGCCATTATTTCACTTTCTATCCCCCCCGGCATTTGCGCATATTCCCGAGTCCAGCCCTGAATCCTCGGTATTTGCTATGTCAGCGATTTTCCTGCATTGGGGATTTACGCCTTATGCGATTTACTCCATTCCGGCCTTGGCCGTGGCATTAGCGATCTATAATCGAAATCAAGCCTTCAGCCTTAGCAGTCCCATATCACCGCTTCTAGGTAAACATGCTCCACGCTATGCGAATCTGATCGATATGATCTGTCTATTTGCCTTGGTTTCTGGTATGTCGGCCTCATTAGGTGCAGGGATTTTGAGCATTACTGGTGGACTAGGCAGTATGTGGCCAGCGCTAAACAGCCCCTTACTTATCCCCTTAGTCACTACTGGCATCATCACCGCTTTCATCCTCTCAGCTTCCTCGGGGATAGATCATGGCATCAAGAACCTCAGCCGAATTAATTTCTTCTTTTTTATCCTCTTCAGCTTAGCCATAGCTCTTCTCGGGCCAGGTAAGCAGATCATCATGCTCAGCCTTCAGGGCTTCCAGGAGCTTATCGGCAGCTATATCCCGCTAAGCCTACAACTAGGAGAGATCAGAAACTCCGAATGGACACAATCCTGGTCAGTATTCAACTGGGCCAATTGGATGGCCTGGGCCCCCATAACCGCATTGTTTTTGGGAAAAATAGCCTATGGAAGGACCGTGAGAGAATTCTTGCTATTCAACTGGTTTTTACCTGCCTGTTTTTGCCTTGCATGGATGGGGATTTTTGGAGGGAGCACCTTGTATTTTGCCAGTGAGGGCCCTGTCAATTTTCGGGAATTGCTAAAAACAATGGGTCCGGAATCAATTATCTATGAAGTAATCAGCCTAATTGGTCATGCTGAGCTACTCCAACCTGCCTTTATCATTGCCATGTTTATCAGCTATGTGACTGCGGCAGATTCGGGAACGGAAGCGATGGCCTCATTGAGCATGAAGAAGTTTGATCTCCAGCAGCTGGACTCCGACAACCGCCTAAAAGTCACCTGGGGCTTACTCGTAGGGATCCTGGCCTGGGTCATGATCACTTTTGCAGGAATTGATGGCGTAAAAATGCTCTCCAATTTGGGAGGCCTTCCTGCATTATTTTTGCTGGCCACCATCATGATAAGCCTTTGGAAAATCATGTGGCAACCCAGCAAATATCTTTAAGAAAAATCAGGCATTAGGATCATATTTCAGTTTTCCTGCAATATACAAATAGAGCACCTTAGAATACCTCAGCATCAGAGGCAGCAGAAGCACATTAGTCACTCCTACGGTCACCAGATACACCCAAATCTCGGGGTCACCAAAACCATAATTAAGAATGAGCATTATATTGACCACTAGGGCTACCGAAAGGGCATAACTGATATACATCGCTCCATAATAAAAATCCGGCTCTGGCTCCAGCGTCGCATTACAATTGGGACAATGGTCATTCACCTGTGTCAATTTCCTGAAACTCATCAATGATACAGGAAAGATACTTCCCTGATGGCATCGTGGACATTTAGCTGCCAATATTGCGGCTCCCGTACTTTTCATTTGCTTGTGATTTATTAACTACTAAAGATAACAAAACTCCATCGAATGATAGCCAGAGCCCGGTGAGCAAATCCCAAAATTTAACTGGTAAATTGTTCCCACCTACCAAACACCTCAATTTCCCTGGTGGCAACCGCTAAAAAAAAGACCGCCAAACAGAGTCGTTCAGCGGTCTTTGTTGTTTTGATATTTTATACCCTCATTATTTATGAAAATAGGGCCTAATCATCATTTGTATTATTCCCCATTCAGGATGGTTTGCTTATTTTTGACAGGGTTAGCATACATATTCAGGAAGTTCTCCAGCGCCACCACATCGGAAGTGTCCACACCCTTATTCATTCGTGCGACAAAGTCCTGCTTTTCCGCCTCTGTATATTCATTGGCGAAAAGTTCGCCCGGATATAATAAGTCAAAGGCTATATAATTGGAAGGCCAAAGTTTATAATTACTGATAATGCGTCTATCGATGACATCGCAGAGCTCTTGAAGCTGCTTATTTCCAGACTCTCCTTTTTGGAGGATAGCGTCTATTTCGTCATTTATTGGTGAATCGATATGGACATGAATTCTTTTCTTTTGGCCCATAATGCCATTGATGATGGTATTAAAGTCCTCATTATCTTGCTTCACATATACCTCAGATCTTGATTTGGCCATCAATTCAGGCATTTTCAATACATCGGTGGGATCATATTCATAAGAAAAAGAAACGGGAACGATATTAAGTTTCTTGAAGTACTCCAAATCGGCCAGATCCCCTTTTCCCATGGCGATCATTTTCAGGATGCCCTTATGGGTAGCATCATTGCCATCTTTGGTACGTCCTTCTCGCTGAGCGATCCAGACCGATCGATTTTCATGGAAGATAAGTTCTCCGATATACTCGGACATGAGCCTGGAGCTTTCCAGCATTTCTCTGGCCGGTAGCCCCCGCTGAACCACAAAGTTTCTGGTCAAGCGAGAAAGGGCCAAAAGCAGCGGACGCTTCACCAGGTTATCCCCAATAGCACTGGAGGTCATCATCAAGTCCTCACTATATAGGACATAGTTTAATAAGGAGGTATCCAGAATTATATCTCGGTGATTAGAGATAAACAGGTAGGGGGTATGCTGATCCAAATGTTGCAATTTTGAATAAGAAAGCCCTTCTGAGCTCTTTTTCAGCACCATATTGATCGCAGGATAGATGAAATTAATCTGGAAATCACGGATAGAATAAGTCCGATGGAGCTCCTTTACCCATTCTGCCTCCTCCAACTCAGGGAAGGTAAAGGCCATAATGGCTTTCATCATCGGATCATCGGCTATACTGCGCAATGCCTGATTCACCTCAGTATCATAAAACGGTCTTATATGATCAAATTTTGACATGTTGTTTTTCTTTACAAAGTCGCAAATTACAAAAAAATATGTGTAGGCTGAACTTTACCTACAAATTAAGTTATGGAGAGGACCTTCCCCCGGATTCCAAAAACCAATCCAACACACGAATAAGTCGCCTATAGAAGGCCCATTCCCTCACCCTCTCACGCAGTGCTCAAGCCACTCTCTCCGCCTACCTCTCTATTGACACCAGACGTAAGCTCCGCCCAGATCTCATTAAGCTGAGCCTATTTGCTAAGCGCTTTAAATAAAAAAAGCAGCTATACGAAGACAGCTGCTTTTTTTGTGAGGATAGAGCTTATAGGCCCAAAATAAAGTTTTGGGACCATCTATCTTTCGAAAAGGGAATTACTTCTTATTTCGGAAGCTTTTATTATAGAGCTCTACACTTTCGCGGATAATTCTCATCGCATCTTCTTTGCCAAGGAAATCTTCCACTTTTACATCTTTACTTTCCAATTTCTTATAATCCTCGAAGAATCTATGCGTTTCCTTCATCAAGTGCGGAGGCAACTCATCGATATCGTTGATATAATTTACCGACTGATCATCAGCAGCCACAGCGATAATCTTATCATCTGCCTCTCCGCCATCAATCATTCGCATCACACCGATCACCTTGGCTTTCACCAAAGTCATGGATGGAATATCAATTTGTGAAATTATCAAAATATCCAAAGGATCATGATCTTCGCAAAAAGTCTGTGGAATAAAACCGTAATTGGCAGGGTAGTGAACTGCAGAAAACAGCACACGATCCAGCTTCAACATACCGGTTTCTTTATCCAATTCATATTTTCCCTTACTTCCTTTTGGAATTTCAATGACGCCTTGAACAAATTCAGGGGCTTCTTCTCCTATATTGACGTCATGCCATGGATTGATCATATTAAAAACTTTTTATGTTTTTGTGTTCAAAATTATATGGGTGGCAAATTACTGCCAATTATGAAGTTAACAAAGCAAAAAAAGCTGAATTTATTATAATTTTTGTTTCCACTGTTATATTGGCTGGTCTTTTGACGTATAGAACATGGAAACAAACCAATATAACATGAAAAAAATAACTCTAATATTAGCAGTACTTTTGGTAAACATTACTACTCTTATGGCGCAAGACTCTAAAGAAAAAAACACCATTCAAGTCAATGGTTTCAGCGAAATTGCCATTATCCCTGATGAGGCTATTATCAATATATCCGCCATAAAAAAGGCCATGACTGCCTCCGAAGCAACAAAGATGCTGAATCAGCAGGTCGAAGATATCCAGAAACAAATCAATAAGTCCAAGCTTAAGGATTATAAATTGACCACCGATAATTATCAGGTAAATATCAACAGGATATATACTAAAGGCACCAGCAAAGACAGCGGCTATGTGGCGAGACAAAACGTAAAAATAAAAATTTCTAATCCAGAGGTGGATTTAGTGAAGGCCGTGCAGGTTTTAGGTGAAAATGAAGAAATCACCTTTAATGTGCAGTTTGGGATCTCAGAAGAAAAGACTAAGTCCTATAAAGAAACACTTCTCCAAAGCGCCATTAAGGATGCTCGATATAAGGCAGAACTCATAGCCAGCACCATGGATTTAGGCCCCATTAAGGTCAGCAATATCACTTATTCCTCTGGTGGAAGCTTCGACTTCCCCAGACCGCAGATGGAATATAGGATGATGAAGGCCGAAGCTGCAGATGCCGCTCCAAGTTTCAATCCGGAGGAGCAAAAACTCACTGATAATATAATGGTGGTATTTAGCTACGACCAAGATTAATAATACCTTCAAAAAACAAGGCATAGAAAAGGCGTCAGGAAATCTTGACGCCTTTTCTATGCCTTAGCATTTATTAGTGCCTTAGCGGACCCAAAGTGGAGAGTAATTCTTCCCTAAAGAAAAGTATATCCCCACACTGGCTACTCTAGAGTGGACTGCTATAAGGAAGGAATGGTGATCCTAAACTGGGTACCTTCACCCAAGACTGTGTTTAGCTCGATTGAGCCACGCAGCTGTTCGACAGATTCCTTGACCATATATAAGCCTATCCCAGAACCCACGTTCTTCTGTGTGGCCCTATGAAAAAGGTTAAAAACGCCATCTCTATATTTCTCATCGATTCCTATACCATTGTCCGCCACTTCGATAATTGCATTGCCACCAGAGACCTCGATTCTAATCTTGATATACTTATCCGAATTATCTTCTTTTTGGAATTTAAAGGCATTGCTAAAGAGGTTATTGAAGATCACTCTGAGTTTCGCCTCATCAGAATAAAACTCCTCCTTTTGGTCGATAATCGTTTCGATTTCAATTTCGCCTAAGTCCCACTTATTTTGGTACGCCTCGTATTGTTGATTGAGGAGCTCTCCAAAATCCACATTGGCGACCACATTATCGATCTTGGTGGAGCGATAGAAGTCCAGCATTTTATAGATAAAGTCATCCAGCTTCACGGTGGCCGAGTCGATCATCTCAAAATATTCCAGGATGGTCGGGTCAAAGCATTCCATCTTAGCCAATTTGGACACGCCAGAGATGCTCATCAGTGGCCCTCTGAGTTCGTGAGAAAGGCTATAGACAAACTGATTCATCTCAGAGTGCATTTTCTCCAACCTTGTATTCTTCTCTTTAAGTTCCTGCCGCGTAAAGTAAATATCAGCAGCATTTTTTATGGCATTTTTAATTTGCTCAATATTCCAAGGCTTATCGATAAAGCGATATACTTCGCCTTTATTGATTGCATCTATCACACTGGCAATATCCGAATATCCAGTAAGAAGGATCCTTATGGGGTCAGGCTTAACTTGCACCAGCCTCTCAAAAAACTCCACCCCCGTCATGCCAGGCATACGCTGATCAGCAATCACCACATGCACTTCTTCCCGTTGGGCGATTATAAGACCTTCCTCTGCATTGAGAGCAGTGAAGATTTTGAAATCCCTTCTTAAACTGGCCTTAAAAGAATTGAGGTTGTTATCCTCGTCATCCAGATATAAAACGTGTATTTTACCACTCATTCTTTGGTGTTTTTTTGGTAAATTGGCAATGTTATCACAAAAGTTGTTCCTTTACCCTCCTGCGAGACCACTTCTAAAGTCCCTTGATGATTTTCTATTATTTTATATACTATAGATAGTCCCAAGCCCGTGCCTTTTCCCACCGCTTTGGTGGTAAAGAAAGGCTCAAAAATTCTCTCTTTCACATGCTCCGGCATTCCGGGGCCATTATCTGCTATTTCCATGCGAACACGGTCCTTGTCCACCGAGGTATTAATGGTAATCTGTGGATTACTGTTGGCTGATCCTTGTTCGGTCAGGGCCTGAATAGCATTGCTAATGATATTCATAAAGACCTGGTTGATTTTCCCAGCCAGACACTCCACCATGGGGATTTCCTTGTAGTTTTTGACCACTTCCACCCTACCCATAGTACTGTTAAGCAATACTAAAGTACTATTGATTCCATCATGAAGATCCACTTTTTTGACATCCTGCTCATCCACTCTAGAGAATAAGCGTAATCCCTTGACGATCTCCACCGTTCTCTTGGCGCCATCCTCCATGCCTTTGAGAAGCATGTCTATTTCTTCTATTAAATAATCAAATTCTAAATCTTCCTCCAGCTCTTTGATCTCAGATTGAGTTGCCTCACAAAATTCAACTTTCCCTTTTTCTCTATAGGTCTGCATGATTTCTAAGACATCCTGCAGGTCCCTCTTGAGAGGGGAAATATTACTGCTTACGAAGTTAATCGGATTATTGATTTCATGAGCTATACCTGCGGTAAGTTGTCCCAAAGAAGCCATTTTTTCTTGATTAACCAACTGAGTTTGGGTATTCTGGAGGTTTTTGAGGGTCATTTCTAACTCCTCAGTCCTCATTTTTACCTTATCTTCTAAGAGGGCATTTTGCTCTCTTATCAAGCGTTCGTTTTCCTTTAGGGCTTCCAATTTCCCCTGTTGCTGCTGTTCTTTCTCTTTTTTGAGAATATTAATTCTATTAGCCAAGGCAAGGGAAAGCAATATCGCTTCCAGTGCCGTCCCTATCAGCATAGGGAAGTTGGCTAAATCCTGAAACAGCTCTATGCCCAGGTTCCGCAGAACGAACATCACAACGCCTATCAGGAAGAAAGACCAGGCAATCAGAAAATAAACCGCAGGGCGATAGCCTTTTCTCGCGGCCATCACTCCAGTCATGAAAAACACGATGGCCACCAGCATTCCCGCCAGATCGGTAAGTCTATAGCTCAGCTCTACCAGACTACATAGGCTAGAAACAAGGACCAGCACGTATAAAACCCCAATACCCAGTAATGCTTTATCTAATGCAGGTGTTATCTTCTTGGTTTTCAAGAAGGTTCTAACAAAGGTCACTGCAAAAATACCAGAAATACCAGAAAATATAACAGCACTCTGCTCAAATAACTGATAATTGTCACCAAAAAGGATAATCATCGAATATCCTGACAGGGACAGCTGGGCCAGGGAGATAAATAAAGTATAAAGACAATACACGAGGTACACTTTATCTTTGATAGAAAAATACAGTACCAGATTATAAAGAAATAAGGCCAACATTATACCGATGTATATATTGGCCAATAGTAATCTACGAGTATTTATCCTTTGGAATACCCGCTCTGGGTAAACGGAGGTCTCAAAGGCGATGGGTTCTTTAGAGTATATTTTAAGGATAAACTCACCCTCTTTAAGTTGCGACAGATGAAATACGGGATTGAGATGGTCACTAATCCCATGGATATCCACCGAATAGGCGGTACCATCGAGGCCTAGAGAGGTATGCTCCCCTTCCTCATTTTTATGAAATACTTCTATGCTTCTAAGAGTAGGGCTCTTAAGTTCCAGATAAGCTGCCTGACCCTGATACGCTAATTTGTCATCCAAATGGGCTAATATATAGACCGTATCGGTCTGAATCCCTAGAGAAACCACAAGGTTATCGTGAAGACCTTCTTTGATGGAAAAATTAGTTAGGTCCCCATTTTCTACATCGAGGATGGCATATTGATCTATTTTAAACTCTTGTTTTTTATCATTTTCAATAGCCTCAGAACAGCCAATAAAAGGCAATGCCCCGACCACTATTACTATGAGTCTAATAAGCACCTTTACATTTAAGGTAAAAATCTTCATATAGATCAGACATTCAGGTCATACATTATTGTAAACTCACCTTTTGGGCTTGTTTCATTTGAGGAATGGACAGGGTTATTTTTCAAATAAAAGATATTGTCCCTTTCCTCCTCTTTGGCATTGGGCAAATCCTTTAGGTTTTTGATATCCAGAATCGTCGCGATAAGGCCTTCTTTAGGATACAAAAAGGTTCCATTATCACCTAGGTTTTCTATAATTTTGAAACCTAATTTCTGGCAATTTTGCAAGGTAAAAGGGGAACAAAACCCCATCAGGCACTTCAGATCGAGCAAAGAAGCCACAGCTACCCCTGCTCTAATCAGAAATATGGCCCCAATACCATAGCCAGCGATCTCTTTGGAATTCCATACCCCGCAGAGTTCTGCCACTTCCATATCTGAATACTGGCTCATGTACTCCACTATGCGGGTATCCTTCTCTACGATCGCAGGCTCTAAAGGTAAATTATATGCTTCATTTTTAATCTGAACTCTTCCGCCGCCAAATACCTTAGATCCATCTTCTGACTCTACCACCAATAAATACACATTGGGGTTATTGGCCCAAGACCTATCAGCAGAGGTCACCTTGGTCACCCCATATGATTCCAACACCGAAAAATGTCCGTCAATATACTTATCAGTTGTGGTAGTATCATTTATAGATCTAACTGCCCTTATCCTAACCCTCATGCTTTAACTACCATTTTATCGAATCCAAATCGACATAAAACCTGCCAGAGGGAACATCCTGGTTTAAGAATATTGCCCTGGCATAATGTGCGCCCATAGCCCCTCCCATTATCACAGAAGAGGCCAACTGCGGCCATGTGGTAATAGTTTTGCCGATTTCGCTCATACTATATTTTAATCTCTCGGATAATTGCTCAAAATGCAAAATTGCAAACAATATTTCCCTATAATTATCATTTAATTTGGTGAGCAACTCCGTTTCATCTCCAAAATCCTTGAGATATCCATGAAAGATCGGCCTGTCCTTTTCTAGATCATATCGCTCTATATCCATCATCCCCCGATCACTCGTATCCATGATCACGGGTATCCCCATTGCCTTAGCCTTTAGGCGGCTTTGGATCTTGATCGGAAGGCTATCACACTCCTCCACCAGCAGGTCGAGCCCACCGTCTTTCTCAAAAAACTCCTCCATATTCTCGGGCGTGATGCCTTGGTCATAGATACTCACCTTCAGGTAAGGATCCACTTCTGCCACTTCTCTAGCCACTACCCATACCTTCTTCAGCCCCAGGCTATAAATACCAGTTCTGATGCGATTCATATTGCTCAGTTCCAGCGTATCAAAATCCGCAATCCTCAGCTCTCCAAAAGAGCGCTCCATCGCTAAACTTAGGGCCACACTCTGACCTACCGAAAGACCAATTACTCCGATTTTTTTGCTGTATAAAAGTTCTTGTTCCTCCTGGGTGATTTTATACCTGTTGCGGGAGGTTCTTAATTGAATGAAATCTTCCTTAGACAAAATCCTAATTAACTGCTTCCGCCAATGGAAATAGACCCAGGAACCATAATTATCCCTATTGTGTTTACCATAAAATTCACCCACTTTAATCATCAATTCCTCTTGTGAAAGCTTCTCTTTAGGGCTATTGATCTTCATGAGTTCGGCCACCTGGATATCCAATTCATCAAGCTTCTCAACTGACTGATTCTCCAACAATTGGATCAAAAATGGATGACTTTCTGCATCCGCTGCGGGGACTACCAGCGCTTGATAATTCAGGTCTAACCCATCAATATTGATTGCGTTCATTTCACTAAGTTGGTGGTACATCAGGTAATTAATACAAGTAAAGTTATATTATATGTTGCAGAAATAAATAAAAAATTAAAAAATTTGCTGTTCAAACATGCATTTAATGGAAACAGAATTGTTGTTTTTCGAGTTGAATAAGTAAATTACGTATATATTTGTATCAGAAATCAACAAGAATTGGCATAATTACCCTAAAGCACTCATACCATTTCTAAACTTTGGCATTAAATATTACATCCTCATGAGTGAAGAAACGAATGAAAAAATCCGCATTCTTTATGTGGACGATGAAGAGAATAATTTGCAGGCTTTTAAGGCAACTTTTCGGAGGGACTTTAAAATCCACCTTGCGGTATCAGCTGATAAGGGAAGAGAAATATTAGAGCAAAACAAAATCGACATTATCGTGACCGATCAGCGTATGCCTGAAGAAACGGGTGTGGAGTTTTTGGAGTCTATTATTTATAAGCATCCCGAGCCGATCAGGATCCTACTTACAGGATACACTGATATTCAGGCAGTTATAGACGCTATCAATAAAGGTCAAGTGTACCATTACCTCACCAAACCCTGGGAGGAAGAGTATATCAAAACCGTAATAAAAAATGCATTTGAAGTGTATTCTTTACGTAAAGAAAACAAAAAGCTGACAGATGATTTATTACGTGCAAATGATCAGCTTGAATTTTTGCTTAGACAAAAACTACTCTCGTAGTCATAAATCGCTTGCAGAAAACCCTCGTCCTATCACCCTTTTTGCAACAAAAATATTAGTACCTAGCGGCCAATAAAAGCTGAAGTTCCTTATGGTTCATCTGGAATTTTCTGGCCAAATGAGCATTAGTCAAACTACCTCTATAGGTATACACGCCCTTCATAAACCACTTATAATTAAACACCATTTCCTCTGCTCCACCATGGTCAGACATCTGGAGAAGTATGGGCGTAAAAATATTAGAAAGTGACATGGAGGCGGTTCTAGCAACTCTGGAGGCTATATTTGGAACACAATAATGGATGATGTCATCCACAAAATAGATGGGATTTTCATGACTCGTCATTTGGGAAGTCTCTAAGCATCCTCCCTGATCAATACTTACATCGATCACCACGCTTCCTGGCATCATAGCGGAGATCATCTCTGCACTCACCACCACTTTGGCGCGGCCTTTTTCGGCCCTTAAAGCGCCGATTACCACATCCGCCTCTTTCAACGCTTCACCCAAAGTGTAATTATCAATAGTGGAAGTATAAACCTGCTGCCCCAGAAGCTGCTTGATTCTTCTCAACTTATACAGATGATTATCAAAAATCATAATGCTCGCCCCGAGGCCCAAGGCCGTTCTGGCTGCATATTCAGCGACTGTACCTGCCCCAATAATCACGACTTTGGTCGGAGGCACCCCGGTGATTCCTCCGAGGATAAGGCCTTTTCCGCCACTTTTGGCACTGGAAAGGTATTCGGCGGCTATGAGCATCACCGAGCTTCCGGCGATCTCACTCATGGCCCTTACCACGGGCATTCCTCCCACCTTATCCTCCAAATGCTCGAAAGATACGGCCGTGATTTTTTTGCGGTTTAAGGCATGGATATACTCCGCATTTTGCTTGCCAAGCTGCAAGGCCGAAATCAAACAAGCCCCAGGCTTCATATAGTTAATCTCCACCTCTGTCGGCGGCTCCACTTTCAGCACCACCTGCGCCTCAAAAGCTTCCTTAGAGGAATAAACCACCTTGGCGCCAGCATCAGAATATTCCTTATCGCTAAATTTAGAGGCATCTCCCGCCCCTGTCTCCACCATCACCCGCTGATTATTATTCACTAATAAAGCCACGGCTTCAGGGGTGAGTACCACTCTCCTCTCCTGCGACTCGGTCTCCTTTGGTATCCCGACCAACACTGAATGCCCGGAAGTAGCAATTTTTGCGACTGCCTCCTGAGGATATATACTAGCTTCTTTACTAATCTCAGCCATATTAGCTCCCATCTTCTTTAAATCTTATTTATTTCCAATCTCCTTTTTTCACCCTCTTCGATCGATAGGTCAATCAGGTAAAAATCCTCCGGCAAATAATCCGGAATCTTCTCAGCCCACTCCACCCAGCAGTATTTCCCACTATAAAAATATTCATCTACTCCTATCTCAATGGCTTCCTCCTGCTCTTTGATACGGTAAAAGTCAAAGTGATAAAAAACCTCTCCCTGCTCTCCCTGATATTCATTTACTATCGAAAACGACGGGCTACTTACCGTGTCATGGATACCAAAATGAGCAGCAATGGCCTTGATGAGTGTGGTCTTTCCAGCGCCCATCTCACCTCTAAATACCCATACAGGTAAATCCTTACAGGTATTTATTACTTCCTCGGCTATCGCCGAAAGGTCATTGCTGCTCTCACAAATTAGTTCTTTCAAGGCTTGATCAATATTGCTTTGGTGACAAATGCATAATAGGAACAATTACCTCCTCCAAGGATACTCCCCCATGCTGAAAGGTATCTTTGTAGTAATTTACATAATAATTGTAATTGTTCGGATATGCAAAGAAATAATCTTCTACCGCAAAAACATAACTTGTGGAGACATTAAATCTCGGAAGCTTTGCATCTTCCGGCTTACTAATTTCGAATACTTTGCCGGATTCAAAGTTCAGATTCCTCCCTTGTTTGTACCTTAAATTGGTAGTTACTTTACGATCACCAATAATCTTGTAAGGGCGATTCACCTTCTTCGTTCCATGATCTGTAGTGACGATCACCTCACAGCCGGCATCACTCACCTTCTTGAATAATTCGAATAATGAACTGTGTAAAAACCAGCTTTCGGTGATGGATCGATAAGCCGACTCATCGGGTGCTAGCTCACGAATCATCTTCATATCCGTCCTAGCATGGGACATCATGTCTACAAAATTATAGACAAGCACATTCAGATCGTTATTCATCATATTGGGAAATTGCTCCAATACGTTTTTGCCTTGGTTGGCTTGCAGGATCTTATTATAGCTAAACTTAATAGGAAGTCTGTTTTTCTTGAGGTTCACCTCCAAAAACTCCGCCTCATGGTTGTTTTTGCTCTCGTCGGTATCCTCATTTTCCCATAAATCCGGGTGAAAGCGAGCCATATCCATGGGCATCATGCCACTAAAGAGGGCATTCCGCGCATAAGCGGTGGTCGTAGGAAGAATGCTATAATAGGTGTCTTCGCTTTTGATATTAAAATAATCACTTAATATCGGCTCAATAACCTCCCATTGGTCCAGGCGCAAATTATCAATAACCACAAAAAACAGGGGCTTTTTGCCTTCCTGAAGGTGGGGAAACACCTTTTCTTTCATCACACGATGGGATAGGATAGGCTTGTCAGAGTCTGCATCATTGAGCCAGTCAAGGTAATTTTCCTTGATAAAGCGGGCAAAATTCGCATTGGCTTCGGTTTTTTGGGTATCCAAAACCTCCTGCATACTTTTGTTTTCGGTCTTATCGATCTCCAGCTCCCAGTACGTCAGACGCTTATAGATATCGGCCCATTCCTGATGGTCAATGGCATCATTATAGGCCATGCTGATTTTGGAGAAATCCTGCTGATAAGACAAGTTTGTTTTCTCACTGATGAGCTGTTTGTTCTGCAGGATTTTCTTTACAGAAAGCAGTATTTGATTGGGATTGATGGGCTTGATCAGGTAATCGGCGATTTTTCCACCGATGGCATCATCCATGATATGCTCTTCCTCACTTTTGGTGATCATGACCACAGGAGTCTGAGGTTTAAGGATTTTGACCTGCTGCAAGGTCTCCAGACCAGTCATCCCTGGCATCATCTCATCCAAAAATATCACATCAAAATTGGTTTCTTCTACCATCTCCACAGCATCGAGACCACTATTGACGGTGGTGATCTCATATCCCTTTTGTTCCAGAAACATTATATGAGGCTTTAATAAGTCAATCTCATCGTCAGCCCATAGTATTTTAAATTTTTGCATCTTCAGAGGTTTAAATCCTTTAAATTTATAATTACTTTTGAATTCTATCAACTAATTACTAGGCAATTGAAAAGCCATAAAATACTCAACGACCCGGTTTACGGTTTCATCACTATTCCAAGTGAGCTAATATTCACCATCATCGATCATCCTTACTTCCAAAGGTTACGGCGGATTAAGCAGCTTGGTTTGACTGATTTGGTTTATCCCGGTGCATTGCATACGCGGTTTCACCATGCTATCGGCGCTATGCACCTGATGAGCATCACCTTAGACAATCTACGAAATAAAGGACATGAAATCAGTGATAAGGAATATGAAGCTTCGCTGATTGCAATTCTCTTGCATGATATTGGCCATGGCCCTTTTAGCCATGCCCTGGAATACACCTTACTCAAAGGTATTCCTCACGAGTCGCTTTCGCTACTCCTAATGGAGACTTTAAATAAACAATTAAACGGCCAATTAGATCTTGCTTTAAGAATATTTAAGAATAAATACGAGCGTAAATTCTTCTATCAACTGGTTTCCAGCCAGTTGGACATAGACCGATTGGATTACCTTCAGCGGGATTGTTTCTTCACGGGTGTATCCGAGGGGACCATTGGTGCGGATCGTATCATCAAAATGATGAATATTAAGGATGATCAAATCGTGGTAGAGGAAAAAGGGCTTTATAGTATAGAGAATTTTCTCAGTGCCCGAAGACTCATGTATTGGCAGGTTTACCTGCACAAAACCACTGTAAGTGCCGAAAAAATGCTCATCAACCTCATCACCCGCGCGAAGGACCTCCAGCAGGGAGGCGTGCATGTGGAAGGCTCGGAAGCATTCAGGCATTTCCTGCAGAACAACTATACCTTAAAGGACTTCCAGAAGTCGGAGGATTTACAAGAGATATTTGCCAATTTGGATGATTACGATATTTGGGGAGCCATTAAATACTGGAAAAACCACCCTGATTTTGTGCTTAGAAGCATCTCACAGATGTTTTTGACCCGTAATTTGTTTAAGATCAAACTTAGCAATACGCCATTTACAGAAGAGCAGCTCGCCGAGATGGAAGCCGAAGTAATCAAAAATCTCAAGATCAGTCCTGAGGAATTACCTTATTTTGTAAGCTCAGGATTCATCTCAAACAATGCCTATATGGCAAAGGAAAAAGTATTGATCCTTACCAAAAAAGGAGAAGTGATCGATGTGGCCCAGGCTGCGGACCTTCCAAATATCAAAGCGATGAGCAAAATTGTAAAAAAGTATTATGCTTGTCGGGCTAAAAATTTAACTTTGCGTTAATATAATTTTAAACCAATGGAATTTACTGTCAGTCAGATTGCAGAACTTTTAAACGGTACAGTGGAAGGTGATGGCACGACAAAAGTCAGCCGGCTTGATAAGATCCAAGAGGGAACTACAGGCGGGGTGAGTTTTTTGTCCAATATGAAATACGAACCGCACCTATACACCACCAATTCCTCGGCGGTGATTATAGCGGAAGACTATGTGCCAGACAAAGCACTTTCCACCACCCTAATAAAGGTACGCAACCCTTATACCGCCTTCACCCAGCTTCTAGAGGCCTATTCTCAGTTGAATAAGCAGCATTTATCCGGAGTAGAGGAGCCTTCATTTATTGGAGAAAACAGCAGCATGGGAGAGAATGGCTATAGGGGAGCGTTCAGCTATATTGGCAAAAACTGCAAAATCGGGCAAGAGGTGATCCTTCATCCCAATTCCTATATTGGTGACAATGTACAAGTGGGAGACCGCACCATCATACACTCCGGCGCTAGGATCTGCAAGGACAGTGTCATAGGAAATGACTGCGAGATCCATCCTAATACGGTGATCGGAGCCGACGGTTTTGGTTTTGCCCCACAGGATGACAAAACCTATAAGGGAGTGCCCCAGCTGGGCAATGTCATACTAGAAGACCATGTAAGTGTAGGGTCCAACACGACCATTGATTGTGCGACGATAGGTTCCACAATTATTCGCAGGGGGGTTAAAATTGACAATTTGGTACAGATTGCACATAATGTCATCATAGGAGAGAATACGGTGATCGCTGCTCAGGCGGGGATCTCGGGATCTACTGAGATTGGCAAAAACTGTATCATAGCAGGTCAGGCCGGCCTTGTGGGACACCTGAAGATCGCCGATAACACCATCATCGGTGCCAATACGGGGATCAGCAAGTCCATCACTAAGCCTGGCAGGACTATCCTTGGATATATGGGATTTGAGATGAAAGACTTCTTAAAGTCATATTCAATCTTCAAAAACCTACCTTCTCTACAAGAGAAAATAAAAGAACTGGAAAAAAAACAATAAATTTGCGGCATCAATTAATGACAGATGCTCAAAAATCATCATAAATGAAAGTCAAACAGCATACTATTGGAAAGCAGGTCACCGTCTCCGGCGTAGGATTACATACCGGGGTGGAAGCCAATATGACCTTTATGCCAGCTCCACCAAACCACGGCTATAAGTTCCAACGAATAGATCTGGAAGGATCCCCCATCGTGGACGCAGATGTGGACAATGTGGTGGACGTATCCCGAGGCACCACCATCGAACAAGGAGGCGCGAGGGTAAATACGGTAGAACATGTCCTGGCAGCCTTGGTAGGTCTGGAGATCGACAATGTGCTCATCCAGCTGGATGGCCCTGAGCCTCCTATTATGGATGGCAGCAGCATCCAGTTTATCAGTATTCTGGAAGATGCCGGCTTGAGGGAGCAAAATGCTCTTAGAAGATTCTTTGAGGTACCCGAGAGCATCCATTACCGCGACTCCTCCAGAGAGGTGGAAATGGCCGCTTTGCCCCTTGATGATTACAGAGTGACGGTCATGGTGGACTATAATTCCCCAGTGCTGGGAAGTCAGCATGCCTCCATCACTGATATCAGCCAGTTTAAGGCGGAGATCGCCTCTTGCCGTACCTTCTGTTTCTTGCATGAATTGGAGATGCTTTATAAGCAAAATCTCATTCAAGGTGGAGACCTAAACAACGCCATCGTGGTGGTGGACAGAGTCGTGACCGATGAGGAACTGGAAGGACTCGCCAAAATGTTTAACAAGCCTAAGGTGGAAGTCCGCAAGGAAGGGATCCTTAATAATGTGGAGCTTCGCTACAAAAACGAGCCAGCCAGACATAAATTACTCGATGTGGTGGGAGACCTGGCACTAGTGGGCAGACCACTGAAGGCACAGATCCTAGCTGCACGACCTGGCCATGCCGCCAACGTGGCTTTTGCCAAAAAACTAAAAAGAGCCATGGAAAAAGTGGGGCCTAGTCATATCCCTCACTATGACCCTAAGCTGCCTCCCGTCCTGGATATCAACCAGATTGGAAATATTCTCCCTCATCGCTATCCCTTCCAATTGCTGGATAAAATCATCTATCTGGATGACACCGTGGTAGCGGGAGTAAAAAACGTTACGATCAACGAGCCGTTTTTTATGGGGCACTTTCCAAACAATCCCGTGATGCCTGGCGTACTTCAAGTAGAAGCAATGGCTCAGACAGGGGGAATTCTAGTCCTAAGCACCGTAGATGATCCAGAAAACTACTGGACCTATTTCTTAGGGATCGAAAGTTGCAAATTCAGAAAAATGGTTTTACCTGGGGATACCTTAGTATTCAAATGTGAACTATTGTCCCCAATCAGAAGAGGGATTGCAAAAATGAAAGGCGAAGCCTATGTAGGCAACACATTGGTCTGTGAAGCCGTAATGACTGCAAGCATAGTAAGAAAAGACGCATGATAAGTAAGCTATCAGAAATACATGAAAATACCCAAATAGCCGATGAAGTAAGCATCGACCCTTTTACGGTAATTCATGAAAACGTACAAATCGGTAAAGGAACGTGGATCGGATCTAATGTCACCATTTACCCTGGCACCAAAATCGGCGAAAATTGCAAAATATTCCCTGGATCGGTCATCTCCGGCGTCCCGCAGGATTTGAAATTTCAGGGTGAGGAATCCACCGTCGAAATTGGAAATAACACCACCATTCGTGAATGTGTCACCATCAGCAGAGGGACAATTGACAAAAGGGTCACCAAAATTGGCAGCAATTGCTTATTGATGGCTTATGTGCATATTGCGCACGATTGCTCTGTGGGGGATAATGTCATCATCGCCAATGCGGTGCAGGTGGCAGGACACGTATCCATCGATGACTGGGCCATTATCGGCGGAAGCAGCGCCATCCACCAGTTCGTCAAAGTAGGAATGCATTCCATGATCTCTGGTGGCTCCCTCGTTCGTAAAGACGTGCCTCCATTCACCAAAGCCGCAAGAGAACCCCTTAGCTATGCGGGTGTAAACTCCCTAGGCCTGAGAAGAAGAGGTTTCAGCAGCGAATCCATCAGCCATATTCAGGAAGTCTATCGGTACCTATTCCTCAACAGCCTCAATAATAGCCGGGCTTTGGAGGAAATCGAGGTCAACCTTCCTGCCACCAAAGAAAGAGACGAAATCGTTAATTTCATCCGCTCCTCCGAACGTGGAGTGATGAAAGGATATATCAATTAAATCATGCTGGAAATCAAGGCTAATAAAGCCGCCAAGCGATTCCAATATGACTGGATATTCCGTGATCTTTCCCTGAAGATCACTCCCAATGAGAATATTGCCATTATTGGCAGCAATGGTTCCGGTAAGTCCACTCTTCTGAAGTGCCTTGCCGGAACCTCCCCTCTAACCGAAGGTTCCTTTACTTATTTTTTGGAAAACAAAGAAATCTCGGCCAATGACATTTACCAATACCTCGCTATTGCTGCCCCTTACCTCGAATTACCTGAGGAATTTACCTTGTCCGAATTGCTGGAATTCCATTTTAGCTTCACCTCCCCACTCAAAGGGCTGGACGCTAACAAGATGATGGAAATCATGTACCTCACCGATTCCAAAGATAAACAGGTGAGTTATTTCTCCTCAGGAATGAAGCAAAGGCTTAAACTAGGGCTCTGCTTTTTCTCCTCAAAACCTCTCCTACTTCTGGATGAGCCCAGCGCCAATCTTGACCTAAAAGGCCTGGCCTGGTACCTCGACTTAGTACAAGGCTACGGCAGTGACAAAACCCTCATAATCGCCTCTAATGATGTGCGGGAATATGATTTCTGTACACAGATGGTAGAGATAGAAACATTTAAGCTAAAAAAAGCCATTTGATTTAAAGGCCGAATCTGTATATTTAGGCTGATAATTTCTCATTGATAAATGCGGGAACTCCCATAAATATCGGTGTGTCTATCACTGTCAGCGGATAGTCGATTATCCTATTTGCAAAGCATCTAAAAATCCAAAATAGCAAAACCATGAAAAAACAAGTCTTCCAATTGAGTTTCATCCTGACCTTCTTTCTACTATTAGGATGTGGTGGCGGAGATGATCCTGAGCCACAAAAATCTGCTGAGGAGATCGCTATCGAGGAGCTTACCGGAGATGGCTCACAGACCTGGGTGGTGGCTGGTGGCGGCATGGTCACACACAATGGCCAAACAGTGACCTCTGACTATGCTGATTTTGAGATGACCTTCACGGCCTCAGGAAGCAATCAATCCTATCTGACATTGAATAATCACTTATTGTTCGACGATAGCGGAAGCTGGGATTTCTCTGGTAGCAATTACGATCAGATAGTCCTTTCTGGTGCTCAGCCAGCCGCAGGACAGATTATAAGCTTCTCCACCATAGGAAGTAACTTGCGATTGGAATTTAATGTACCTCAGCCTAGTATTGCTGGCGGTAGAATTATGGCTTTGGCTGGGGACTATGTTTTTGATCTCAAAAAGAAATAAACTATGAGAAAGACGTATTTATTCCTCCTCGCCCTCCTTTTCACTGCCTCATTTGCACAAGGTCAATCTAAGAATTCCATTGCATTGGTCCAGGCCGTGCAGCAGCTCAATCAATTGATGATAAATCCCCAAGCCTCCAAGCTCAAGGATATCACCCATAAGAAGCTTTCGTACGGACATTCGAGTGGAAGGATTGAAAATCAAACAGAATTTATAGCAGCTTTGGTCGATGGGCAGTCCGATTTCGTATCGATAGATCTGCAAAATCAAACGTATGAGGTAGATGGAGAAATCGGAATTGCAAGGCATATTCTCTCCGCCAGCACCAATGACGGCGGCCAGCCTGGTACGGTGCGTATAGGAATAATGATGATCTGGCAGGATACCGGCACAGCCTGGAAACTCCTCGCCAGACAGGCTTATAAACTCCCATAATCCTCATTTAGCCCACTATTTCAGGGTTACCAAGGTCACTCCTGAGCCACCACGATCAGCGTGCTCGTCCTCAAATCGCTGAACTTCGGACATATATTGCAGCATATTTCTGGTGATCTGCCGGAGAATCCCATCGCCTCGGCCATGGACGATCCTCAGGTCCTTCACCCCCAGCATATGGCCATCGTCGATAAAGTTCTGCACGATGGTCATTATCTCCTCTCCCCGCATACCTCGCAAATCGAGGTTGGGTGAGAAATTCCGCATCTTTGCAGTGGTATCATAGCTCATCCTGGCGGCTACCGCTTTCTTTTCTTTCTTTAGGGTGGTCTTGGAAATTTTCTCGAGGCGATTCAGCTTTACATTCGACTTGAGCTCACCGATACTGATTTCCACATCCTTATTTCGAATAGAAATCACCTCCGCAATGGCGCCATTATCCTTCAATCGGACATAATCGCCAGCGGCAATGGTCCCGCCAATTACCTTTACTTCTGCATCGGCGGCTTTGGGTTTCAGTCCTTTTTCTGGTTTGATCGCTGCCTTATGAGTTTCCAGGTTTTTCCGCGCCACAAGAGTCGCCTCTTTCTCGGCTTTACTCTGCTTGATCTCCCGAATCGTCTCTTCGATCTTACGGTTTGCCCCGTCCAGGATTCCTTTGGCCTCCTGTTTCGCTTGCTGAATCAGCTGCTTTTGATTGGCTTCGAGGCTTTGCTTGAGTTCATTATATTCTTTCAGCCGCTGGGTCAGGATGCGCTCCTTCCGCTGAGACTCCACCACTAATTGCTCAAACTTGTTTTTCTCTGACTCCAATTTATTGAGCAGCTTATCATAGCGTACTCGTTCATCCCCGATTTGTTCTTTGGCATAAGCAATGATATCAGATGAGATCCCTATTTTGGTGGCGATCTCCAGGGCGAAGGAGCTCCCTGGCTTTCCTATATCCAGCTGATACATAGGCTCCAGTTTCTCGATATCAAAGCGCATAGCACCATTGGTCATGCCTTGATTTTTTGCAGCGATTTGCTTCAGGTTGCCATAGTGAGTCGTGACTATGCCATATGAGCCTGTTTTGTTGAGCGCCATTAGGATGGCCTCAGCGATGGCTCCGCCAAATTGAGGCTCCGTACCCGTACCAAATTCGTCAATAAAAAATATACTTTTCTTATCAGCAAATTGGGTAAAATACTTCATGCTCATCAGGTGAGAGCTATAGGTACTAAGGTCATTTTCGATATTCTGCTCATCTCCAATATCGATAAAAAAGTTACTGAAAATAGTACATTTGGAATGTGGATCCATAGGAACCAATAAGCCGCATTGCAGCATATACTGCACCAGGGCCACGGTTTTGAGTGTTACTGATTTACCACCGGCATTGGGGCCGGAGATGACCAATAATCGGCTATTATGATCTAAGTGGATATTTAATGGGACGATTTTCCTGTTTTGTTGCTTTAGAGCATGCTCAAGCACAGGGTGACGGGCATTATACCATTCTATTTCTTTTGGCTTTTGCAGTTCTGGCTTCGAGGCGTCCATCTTCACCGCCAATTTGGCCTTGGCACGAATAAAATCCACCATCCCCAAAAACTTATAGGCACTTCTTAATTCCGGAATAAAGGGTCGCAGGGTATCGGTAAGCTTCATCAGTATCTTCTGAATCTCCCGACGCTCCATATACTCGAGTTCTTTCAGTTCATTATTGATGTCCAGCACCTCTGCTGGCTCCATAAACACCGTCTGCCCTGTGGAAGACTCATCATGCACGAAGCCTTTGATCTTACGTTTGTTTTCTGCCAAAACGGGCATTACCATCCGCCCCCCACGTATGGTAATGGAGGCATCATCCGGGGTCATCCCTTTGGCTTTGGCCTCTCTAAATATCCGGTCTAGTACTTTCCGCAGCCTATTTTCTTCATAGATAATCTGGCTACGGATCAGGCCCAGCTCCCGAGTTGCATTGTCTTTTATTCGCCCTTTGTCATCCAGCACTCTCTCGATCGCTCGCAGGAGGCTATTATCAAGGCGCACCATCCCCAAGAGCTGAAAAAGCTGAGGATACTCCTCCTGATTTTTGGTGAAGAAAGAAACGCAGGAATGCAAGGTCTCCAAAGACAGTCGGATCAGGTGCCAATCTTCCTCATATAGGAAGGTCCCTTCAATTTTGGCCTTGTCCAAAAAAGGATAAATATTCAGGAAATTCGAGGAAGGAAACATCTCTCCTGAGACCAATATCTGGCGAAACTCCTCCGTTTGGTCCAGAAGCTTATTCAGCAGATTGAGGTCTGTGGTAAAGGTGACATTTTGCACCATGTCTGTGCCCAGACTGCTGGAGCACTCCTCTTTGATCCAGTCCTTGATTTTATCAAAATTTATCTTGGCCTCCAGATTTTCCGGATATTGCATGCTATTACTGTTTTGGGGAATTTAAATTATTATTGAAGGAATAGAGTATTGACCTTTTCTATACGGAAGTTTCTAACAAAAGAAAGGCCACAGTAAGTAGAAATCAATTGGTCACTGCCTTCATTGAACCATCTCCTCGTCTAAATTACTCTTATCAAAAGAGGCACACAATGTCTCATAGCTTCTTAGAATTGGGTTAGCTGTGAGTCATTGCCCTTAGGCGGATTAGGTTTTAGGGGCAAGGCTAATTTACTCGCTTTCTCCTATTTTTTCTCTTACACTGAGTGAATCTATCACCCGACTGTAAAGGTCCTTCATTTTTTCGGTATCGCGAAGGTAGTACTCCAGGCTTTTGGTGTACACTGTATCTTCCACCTGATGTTTTTCAAACACCCGACTTTCAAATAAAGGATAAAGTTTTTTGGAGGAGTCATAAGACACGGGCAGGGAGCTGGCCATGCCTTCTGCCATATGGATATCCACCATGATATTTACCATTTCGTCCTCGGATAGCAAGTACTTTGGAGCCTTCTCATCCTTACATGAAAAGGCGATCAGAGAGGCCGCTATAAAGAATATAAGTTTTTTCACAATTCAAAATTAGCCATTTCCGTTGAAATTTAGATAATATGATAGTCATAACTCGTTTTATTATTCAATAGAGTCCATTAAATTTAGGCCTTCGGAATAAATGCGCCCATGAATCAACTACTGAAAAAACTCAGGAAATACGAAATTATGATCAGAAAAGTGGCTAATAACCACTTACAGGGGGATTATCAATCCATTTTCAAAGGGGCAGGCTTGGAGTTTGACGACCTCAGGCCTTACCAATATGGCGATGATGTTCGGACCATTGAGTGGAAAGTCTCCGCAAAAGGCCATGGAACCTTCGTAAAAACCTTCAGGGAAGATAAAGATCAGTCCGTATATTTTTTGTTAGACATCAGTGGTTCGCAGGATATCGGTGATGAAAATCGAAAGAAAATTGACCTTGGAAAAGAGATCGCTGGAGTCCTCACCCTAGCGGCCATCCATGAGGGCAGTCAAGTGGGACTAATCTCCTTCTCCAACCAAAAAGAAAAGGTCATCCTTCCTGGCAAAGGCCCTAAGCAAGGGGTAAAAGTAATCCGGGGAATATTCAAGCATGATAATAAGTCTATCAAAACTGACCTAAACGAGATGTTTACCTTCTCGCTAAACCTGCTCAAAAAACGAAGTATCATCATCATTATTTCCGACTTTATCGATGAAAATTACGAGAGATCGCTAAAAGCCATGGGCGAAAAACACGATGTGGTGGCCATCCAGGTGACCGATCCACGGGAATCCGCCTTGCCCTCTCTCGGAATCATCCCCGTGTATGATAAGGAAGAAGGCAAAACCACCTGGGTAAATACCGCTTTTGGTAGCTTTTCAAAAAAAATCTCCGAATCTTTCACTACAGAACGTCATAATCTGAGAGAAATATGCAAAAAAAACCAGATCAATTACCTTTCCATTGACACCCGTGAAGACATCGTGCTTCCTTTGATCGAATTGTTTAAGTTCAGGAATAAAACCATGAAACGTGGGTAAGAGAAATAATATAATCTTCAGCATTTTATTTATCATTAGCATATCCTCCGCCATGGGTCAAAACCTCAAGGTGGAAGGATATTTCCTTCAGGATTCTGCTAAACTGGGAGAGCGAGTGGGCTATGTACTTAAGGCCACCTATCCCCAACAGACCAATATCGTCTTTCCGGATTCCACCTTTGGATACAGGGACTTTTCATTCCTTGGAAAGCAAACCTTCACCTCCTATACGCCGGATAGCATGACGGTGGATAGCGCGGTATATTTCCTATCAAACTTTTCGCTGGACCCCGTAAAGCCCTACGCTTTACCGGTGTTTGAGATCCTGAAATTTGATAGCTTGGTACATTACGCTAATGAAGACAGTCTATCGCTTCAGCTCACCATCGATCCCTTGCCGGAAGAGCTGACCTTTAAGCATAATGACAAGTACCTTCCCGTACCAAGGGCATTCAATTATCCGATATTGATCGCTGTACTGGGTGGTCTGCTGCTGGTAGGCTTAGTAATATTGCTGGCTTTTGGTAAGAAAATCAAGAAGCAATGGCAGGTCCGAAAACTAGGCAAGCAACATGCGGCCTTCCTTGAGCAGTGGAATAAGGCTGTGGCGGCTATGCAAAAAGCCCCAAGCCTGGCCGAGGCCGAGCACCTGCTAGCATTATGGAGAGGCTATATGGAGCGCCTCAGTGGGCAGCCTTATAAAGAATGGACCGCTACCGAAATCGCCGAGCACCTTCAAAAACCACAGCTAAAAGATGAGCTGAGGAAAATCGAAATTGTAGTTTATGCTAATAGACCCGCCGAAGATCTTAAAAACACTTGCGAGCAACTAAAAGCCGAATGCACAAGCATGTACAACCAAAAAACACAAGAAATCCATGAACGCAAATAAGGTTATCGAATGGTTTTCATGGGATTGGTTTTTACCTGAGACCCTTCGTACTTACGAATGGCAAAATCTATGGGTCCTCCACCTGCTATGGGTGGTACCCTTAATTCTATTAATCCGTAAATTCACCAAATTTCTCAAAAACCCTTCACTGGAGCTTTCTCTTCCCGGAAGTGTATCCGCAAGTAATCCCTGGACTTACCTTCGGCTGATCCCCACGCTCTTCTTCCTCCTGGCGGTATGGATGGTCATTATTGCGCTAGCAAGACCTCAGCGGTCAAATGAAAAAGTGGAGCAGTCCACAGAGGGTATAGACATTATGCTGGTCATGGACATTTCCGAGTCTATGGATTTGCAGGATTTTGAGCCTAATCGACTAGAAGCGGCAAAGTCCACAGCCATTGACTTTATCAATGGACGGTTTGGTGATCGAATCGGGATGGTGATTTTCGCCGGAGAAGCCTTTTCTTTAGCTCCACTCACCACCGATTATGAATTATTGACAGACCTGATTGAGGACATCTCCTTTGATATGATGGATGCCAAGGGGACCGCAATCGGGAGCGCCGTGGCCACAGCTACCAACCGAATGAGGGAGTCCCAATCCAAATCCAAGGTGATGGTCCTGCTCAGTGATGGAGATAATAATGCGGGGAATGTGGACCCTGTTTTTGCGGCGGAACTTGCCTCCGCCATGGATATCAAGATCTATACCATCGCTGTGGGAAAAGACGGCATGGTACCCTATGGTACCGACTTCTTTGGAAGGCCCCAAATGGTGGAGTCCTATTTGAATGAATCTACCTTACGAGACTTGGCCAGAATCGGAAAAGGGCAGTTCTTCCGAGCTTCCGATGATCTAGCCTTAGAAAATATCTTTGAGCAGATTGACCTCCTGGAGAAAGCCGAAATCCTAGAGTCTCGCTATAAAGAAACCCAGGATTACTATCGCGTATATCTGTTCTTCGGGATTATGTTTTTCCTTATTTGGTTAGGATTGAAAAACAGCTTTATGAATAACTTCCTTTTGGATTAAATAAAGAATCGGGGCAATAAAGAGCTATCTTCTATTGCCCTTGATTTTCCTAACAGAAATGAGCAGAAAAAGCTTTGGCTTATTGTCCCTTCCGGAGCAGTGAGCAAGGTGAGAAGTGCTAAAATAATTAATAGGTTTAAGGCTGATGGGAGCCAGTTTGGACTATCACCATGTGCTATTCGCGGCAAACCAGAGCAGCCGAAGTCCAAATGCCACCAACACTAATCCCACAAATCTGTTTGCTAAAAGCATGAAGGAAGGAGTGATTAGTTGTCGCAGCCTTTTGGCGATATAGATTTTGGTAAGATCCATGGCAAATACCGTCAGCAGCATACTTATATAAAACATCCATACATCGGTACTTATATACCGCTTTTTTACTTGCACAAACTCCGCGATGGACATCCAAAACAATAATACAAAAGGATTGACCCCATTAAGGCTAAAGCCTTTGATATAACTATTCCACTTCCTAGGAACGGGCGAATGGAAGGAGGAAAACCCGGCTTCTGGAAGGGGTACTTTTCTAAAGAAGCTTATCAGCCCAAATCCTATCATAATCAACCCTCCGGAATAGCCTAATATCACCTTGAGAAGAGGGTAAAGGCTAAAAATACTCACCCCGAAATAGGAAATCAATACGTAAAGAGCATCACTAAGAAGTATCCCCAAGGCCATAAATGCGGATAATCGGAAGCCATTTTGGAGGCTATTGTGGACTAAGGCAAAGAACACAGGCCCTACAATCATACTGAGAACCAAGCCCATCCCCATTCCTTCCAGCAATACCCCCCACATTCCTTATTGATCCAGAAACGCTATCCAGGAATCCATTTTGGCACCTTTCAGTACTCTTGGGAATTTATGCTGCCCACCTTCCTTGCCTTCTGATTTCATCCAATCATAAAATTTCCGACTAGGCACTACCTGCACCGATACTTTTTTGAGCGCGTGATTTCTTTCGGTAATATAGTCATCATTGATTTGCTTAAGATTATCATCGATCCTCTGCCCTAGTACCTCATGATCTATGGCATCATCCGTACCCACATACCACTGATGGGCAAAGAGGTTTTGGTAAGGAAGGCCGATCACCGTAAACTCTCGAATATGAATATTAAGTTGATTTTCAGCCATCTGAATGGCTTTATTCATATTATCCACAGACAGATGCTCCCCACAGAGACTCAAAAAATGCTTCGTCCTCCCGGTGATAATTAGTTCACACTCCTCTAAAGAGGTAAACTTCACAACATCTCCGATCATATATCTCCAGGCTCCGGCGCAGGTACTGATCAGCATGGCATACTCTACACCTTCCCTCAGCCCCGCAATGGACAGCGGCTGAACGCCCTCCTTAAGGTCCCCATTTTCATCAAAGAATTGATCAGTAAAGGGGATGAACTCATAAAAAACACCATTATTAAGGACTAGCTTCATGGAAGAGCATTCCGGACTGGCCTGAAAAGCCAAAAAGCCCTCGCTGGCCAGATAGGTTTCCATATAAATCAGAGGCCTTGCTAATAGCTTTTCAAAACCTCTTTTATACGGTTCAAAACAAACTCCGCCATGAACAAAGATGGTGAGGTTTGGCCAGATATCGTGAATGGTCTCCACCTGATAATGTGCGATGATTTTCTCTATCAATATCTGCAACCATGCGGGCACCCCTACGATGATTCCGATATCCCATTTAGCCGCTTTTTCTACGATTTGATCGAGCTTCTCGCCCCAGTTTTTATTTTTGGCGATTTTCTGCCCCGGCTTATAGAAGCGCTGAAACCAGATGGGAAGACGACCAGCGGTAATTCCGCTGAGGTCACCGGCAAAATAAGTCCCGTTAAATTCCAGATCAGTACTTCCTCCCAGCATAAGGATGCCCTTATTAAAGAGCTTGGATGGAAGGTCATATTTGGATAAGGTCAGCAGTTGACGGACGCCTGTTTTGCGCATGGCTTGCACCATATCCTTACTGATGGGGATATACTTGGAGCTGGCGCCGGAAGTCCCCGAGCTCAGGGCAAAGAATTTTATGGCCTTTGGCCAGGTAATATTTTTCTCCCCTTGCTGCAAAAGATGCCACCATTCCGCATAGATTTTTTCATAATCATAGATAGGAACCTTCTTGGCATAGGCCTGATAGTAAGCATCTCCCTCCTGTCTGAAAGATTCCAGGATTCCCCGGAACTGGTATTTTTCTCCAAAGTGGGTTTTCCTCGCAGCAATGAGCAGCTTCTTTAATTCCTGCTTTTGAAGCTCAGAAGCCGAGCCATATTCCTGCTCCAGAGACTCCCGAAGGTGGATTCCCTTCTTGAGCAAGGTACCTATAATTGCCATAATGAATTACTTAGTTACGCTTATATTCCTACCCTCAAAGGTCGCCAGCCTTTAACTTCGCCAATCTAGCACCTAATACCAATTCCTCAAAATCCATTATATGAAGTTTATATTGGCTGAATGTGAAGTAATCTTCTTTTAGAAAAAATTAGTATTAGCGAAGGGCTTACGTCTCCGCAATCCAACCCAATCAAAACGGTGCCTAGGCCTAATTATAATCTCCTTTACTCCTAATTCATCTATAATTTTAGCCTTTGATGGATTTACTAAGGCTAAACTATCAAAAATGGCTTCCAGCCACTATCTTTGAGAAAGGCTACAGCTTTAGGAAATCCCTTAAGAGCCCACCAGCCATTGCATCCAAATCATACAAGAGCCGATATGAGTATTCAAGCCAATCTGGAACAAGTAAAAGACACCTTTATAAATCCCGCCTGCCTTTTGGTAGCTGTAAGCAAAACCAAGCCAGTCTCGGCCATTGAGGAAGCATATGCTGCTGGCATCAGGGATTTTGGAGAAAACAAGGTCCAAGAACTTACGGAGAAGCAAGCCTTACTGCCGGAGGATATCCGCTGGCATATGATCGGGCATTTGCAGCGTAATAAAGTGAAATTCATAGCGCCCTTTGTTCACCTCATCCATGGAGTGGACACGTTTAAATTGCTTTTAGAAATCAATAAACAAGCAGAAAAAGCCAATCGAAAAATCTCCTGTCTGCTCCAGGTTCATATCGCGACTGAGGACACTAAATTTGGTTTCAGCCCAGAGGAACTTCTTGACCTGGTCCAGTCGAGTGCTTATGCTGAGCTGAATCATATTCAGGTAAGAGGCCTGATGGGGATGGCCACCAACACTGAAAATCAGGAGCGCGTGAAGGCAGAATTTGCCAGTCTCAAGAAATTATTAGCAGAGATGAACCGCCTGTCCTTACCCTCCAATACCCAAATGGATGAATTGTCGATGGGCATGAGCGGCGACTATCTTTTGGCACAGGAGGAAGGAAGCACCATGGTGAGAATAGGAAGTGCCATTTTTGGAAATAGAAACTATCGATAAAACATGAATTATCTATCCAGCATAAAATTAGCAGCAGCCCTTGGCGGCCTCACTGTTGCCGTAGGCGCATTTGGAGCGCATGGTTTAGCGGCCATTTTGGAGGAACATGGTCGCACAGCGACCTTTGAGACGGCTGTAAAATACCAGTTCTATCATGTCTTGGCCATCTTTCTTGTAGGGCTTCTCCAAGCCAAAGTCCCCGAAAATAAATTATTAAATGGAAGCATTTATGCCTTCATGCTTGGCATATTGATTTTCAGTGGCTCGCTTTATATTCTCTCCCTTACGGGCATTACCTGGCTAGGGGCCATCACTCCACTTGGAGGGCTAGCCTTCATCGCTGGCTGGATCATGGTATTCTTTGGAGCCAAGCATAAGCTGGGCCAATAAATGCGTATATCTAACCCTATGAATCGAATTCTGCTTTGTTTTTGGCTTTTGTCAGGACTGGGATTGCAGCGTGCTTATGCCCAATCCACCCCTAGTCAAAAGCTAGAAAATATGCTGGGAGACCAGTCGTTTTTTGCCAATCACCCCACCGGCTTTGTACTCTATGACCTAGAGCAGCAGCAAGTGGTGTACGAAAAAAACAGCCATCAGTATTTTGCTCCGGCATCCACCACCAAGCTGCTTACTTTCTATGCCGCCTTGGTCACCCTGGGAGACAGCACCAAAAGGCTCAGGTATATCCCTCGCGGCAAGGACTTACTGATCTGGGGCACAGGCGATCCCGGATGGGGCTATCAGGCCTTACCTCAGATGAATATGAAGGAGTTTTTTGCTCCTTATCAAAAAATATATTTTTCCGATGCCAACTGGCAGGACAGCGCTTACGGATACGGTTGGCAATGGGATGATTATAACTATGCCTATGCTGCGGAGCGATCCTCCTTCCCTATTTATGGTAATCTGGTGAAGGTCAGTTCCCCCAATGGCAGACCACAAATTAGCCCTAGGTATTTTGAAAACAGCCTCACGCCTACCCAAAAAGCTATAAAAGACATCGAAAGGAACTTCCATCAAAATCTCTATTACTATAATCCTACGGTGTATCGGGCATCCACTAAGCCGGAGTATATCCCCTTTGTCACCTCTACCGAGACCTTTGCCCTTTTGGCTTCCGAGGAACTGGGCAAGGAGGTAATTCCATCCAAGGAAAAACTCCCCGAGACCCACTTTGTCCTTCCAGGTATCCCTATGGACAGTCTATATAAGGAAATGCTCCAGGAAAGTGATAATTTCATTGCGGAGCATCTGCTAATGATGGTCTCCGATGAATTGCTGTTAAAACTAGAATCTGCTGAGGTCATTGCGCATTTAAAAGAAAGTCTCTATGCGGATATGCCAGATGAGCTGCTGTGGTTTGATGGATCTGGATTATCGAGGTATAATTTATTTACCCCTCGGAGTATGGTAAATCTTGCGGAAAAAATCTATCATATTGTCCCTGACACCACCTTATTCCGACTCCTCCCGACGGGCGGAAGATCAGGAACTTTAAAGAATGTGTATAAAGCAGCCAGCCCTTATATCTTTGCCAAAACGGGCACATTCAGTAATAACCATTCGCTGGTGGGGTATATAAAGACCCGAAATGGCAAGCTGTATGCTTTTGCATTTATGAATAATAATTTTCCCTACAAGGCACGCACGGTCATCACGGAGATGGAAAAGGTATTGTCATATATCCGGGATAATTACTAATTTGAATAAAATTTTTGATATGAATAAAAGAACATTTATCAAAGCGCTGGGGCTGACCGCAGGGCTATCACCCATGATGGGCTTTGCGAAGGATATCTCTGGCATTGACACAGAGGTCAAGGCTAAAACACTGCTGCCAGCCCCTCTGAAGAAAGGCGATCTGGTAGGCCTGGTAAGTCCCTCATCAGCCTCAAACGATGAGCTTTTATTTCAATTTGCGGAGGAGACCCTGGAAGCTCTAGGCTTCAAGGTCCTCAAAGGAAAGCACCTTAGCGATCGCTATGGGCACCTAGCCGGCAAGGATAAGGATAGAGCTGAGGACATCAATGAGATGTTTGCCAATAAGCAGGTCAAAGCAATCATCTGCATAAGAGGAGGCTCTGGGGCGGCAAGGATTTTACCTTTATTAGACTATAAAACTATCCGAACAAACCCAAAACCTATCTTGGGCTATAGTGATATTACCGCCATTCATAATGCCATCTATGCGCAGACAGGTCTCATCACCTTCCATGGACCTAATGGCACCGGAAGCTGGAATAGCTTTAATGTAAGCCAGTTTGAGGAGATGTTCTTTGAGCAGAAGCTGGTAAAATATGAAAATGAACAAGAAAAAGGCGATGATCTCATCGTAAAGAAAAATAGAATCCAAACGATCCATTCCGGAACTGCTGAAGGCATTATTGTAGGAGGAAATTTGACAGTCCTGACGGGCCTTGCAGGTTCCCCTTATTTGCCAGACTTCAAGGACAAGATACTTTTCCTGGAAGATGTGGGGGAATCTCCCTACCGCATAGACCGCATGATGAGTACCCTCCAGCTAATGGGAGCACTGGAAGGCCTCAAAGGCTTTATCTTCGGGCAGTGCTCAGACTGTGATCCTTCTGGAGGGTTTGGTTCATTGACGATATTGCAGATTCTGGAGGATTTCATCCAGCCACTTGGTATCCCCGCTTACCGCGGAGCCATGATCGGCCATGTGGATAAGCAATTTATCGTACCCATCGGAGCTAAGGTGAGTATGAATGCCGATGAAGGTACATTTCAATTAATGGAGAAGATTTTCCAAGCCTAAACTTATCGGCATGCCTCTTTTATTAATGAGAGAAAGCCTGAGAGAGGAAAGGAATATTGATTACACTTTAGTTCTTAATAATTATAAAATGAAAACTCCCAGGAGGTATATAGCGTCGATTTGGGTGGGCACCCTGCTTATCGGAGCGTCTTGCTCCTCTAGCCTGGCGCCGCAGCCTTCAGGGAAGTCCATCAGCCCACAAGCCACAGACATGCCAAATGAATCCCCCACTACCGATCCCATTAGTTACCTGGCCCTTGGCGACTCCTACACCATCGGAGAAGGAGTGCCTAATCAGGAAACTTACCCCGTCCTCCTCACCAAGCTTCTAGCAGCAAAAGGCATCTCCATCAGTTCCCCAAAGGTGATCGCCACTACTGGCTGGACCACTGCAGAGCTCCAGCAAGGCATACAGCAAGCAGGGATAGAAGGAAATAGGTATGAGCTCGTGACCCTACTCATCGGGGTAAATAATCAATATAGAGGGCTTAGCCTAGAAAGTTACAGACAGGAACTAAGTGAGCTCCTCGACCAGGCCATTGCTTTTGCTGATGGCAAAACCCATCGGGTGAAAGTCATTTCTATCCCAGATTGGTCGGTAAGTGACTTTGCTAAGCAGCAGGGAGTGGATAAAGAAAAAGTCAGTAGCGAAATAGATGCTTTCAATGCGTCCAAGCAGGAGATATGCCTGCAACGCTCGGTCTATTATATAGACATCACTAATGAATACCGGCAGATAGGCCATCAGCCAGAGCATCTCGTGGAGGACGGCCTCCATCCAAGTGGTAAAATTTACGCTTCCTGGGCAAATCAATTATTGCCAGAAGTGCATTCCTCTTTAGGTTATTAATAGACCGTCCCCTTTTTTAATAAGCTACTAAAAAAGGGGACCTGTCATTATATTAATTCAAGAATAAAAGGGTCATTATAATCCTCAATAAAGGCCAGGACATTATCATACTGGTCAAAATCCTCCTTTGGATGGGCGGTGGTCAGCACCACGGCTTTCATACCAGCATTCTGAGCGGCTTCCACGCCCTTTGGGGCATCTTCAAAGACGATGCAATCCTCAGGCTCCCGGCCCAGAAGCTCAGCACCTTTAGTGAAAGTTTCCGGATTAGGCTTGCTTAGCAGCACATCATCAGCCGTGACGATGGCCGAGAAATAGTCGCGGATATGAAGGTTATCAAGAACGAAATCGACATTGAAAGGAATCGCCGCAGTTCCCAAGGCCATTTTGACACCAGCCTGAGAGGCTTTCTCAAAAAACTCCCTCATGCCTGGAATAAGGCTCAGGTGGGCTCTGTATTCCTGCTGATAATTTTCTTCCTTTTTGATGGACCATCGCAAGGCTTCTTCTTCCGAAAAACGCCCCTTCCCAAATACCCTATCCAGCACCTCTGGGTTCTTGCCATACATCTCTAATTTTACCTGATTCCAGCTAAGATTGGCTCCTAGTTCCTCATTTAATAGCTGATGCCAAGCCTTGGTATGAAAGTGCATATCGTCAATAATAGTCCCATTCAGGTCAAAAATAAAGGTCAAATCTTCGTTGCTCATAGTTAGTTCGGTTTCGATAAAAAAGGTAAACATCAGTCCAAAAAAATTGGTTCTATCGCTATAATTAAAATTCCCTCCAGGCCCTGAATGCAGCATAGTTTGGGATATTTCCCAATAAAAATCACCAAACCATTGCGGATAATACTACCATGATGTACTTTAGAACTGCCTTCATCAAATGACATCTTCGAAACAGTAGTTTATAGCCCATGGTTAATTTCCCATACCCTTTTACCATATTACCCAGCACCCTACAATCTTCCCTTAAGGACCAATTTAAGGCTGAAGAATATAAGAAGTCGCGAAGGTTATATCTCCAAAACCAATCCACGATTGATGGTTTTGACCTCATTGTGGAGGGAGGCTATGAGGGCTATTTCTATGACCGAAACCAACAAAAAAGAAGACTGGAAAACTATGGCCCGGGTACCTGGTTTGGTGGGATATCCATTCTATATAATAAAGGGATCTCTCTCCAGACGGTGGACATTCTACCTGGTACCAAGATTTTGCGATTATCAAAAGAAGCCTTTTGGCAGATTTGCACTGAGCATGCGGACTTCAAGGACCATTTTATAAGAGAATTTGGGGAGAGGATGCTGGATGAGGAATTTGTCCATTTCATCAAGGGCGCCACCTATTATCCTCAACAAAGCAACCTTACCTCTGACAGTTTCTACACCCAGCAAGTGGGCTCGCTTAATCCTCGGGAGATCATCAGCTGTCACATCTCTACTCCCATTCGTGAGGCAGCTAAGCTGATGGCGGAGGAGAAAACGAGCTGTATCTTCATCTCTGGCCAAGGGCAGGATATCGTGGGCTATGTGACCGATATAACACTGAGGGACCAAGTGATCGCAAAATCAGTAAACCCGGAAGCGCCCATAGAGGTCATCATGAAAAAAGATATCGTCTATATTGATGCGGAGGCGTATATTTACGAGGCCTTATTGCTGATGTTTCAAACCAAAACCCGATACTTATTAGTCAAAGCAGAGGGGGATTTTATTGGTTTTATATCCCGAAATAAGCTTCTGAGTGAGCAGTCTCAATCCCCATTTCTATTTATCCAATCGGTAAAGCAAGCCACCACCGTGGCGGAGCTAAAAGATAAATGGGCTCAGGTCCCGGCTATCGTGGAGCAACTGCTCCATAGGGGTGTGAAATCGGAGACAGTGAATCAGGTGATCACCACGGTGTCCGACACAATTGCGCTGAGGGTGATTGACAAGGTCATCCACGATATTGGCCCTGCACCCTCCAAGTTTGTATTTATCACCCTCGGCAGCGAAGGCCGTAAAGAGCAAACACTAAAAACGGATCAGGACAACGCCATCATTTACGAGGATAAGGCAAACGAACAGCGAGAATTGGTCAGGAGCTATTTCTTGGAATTTGCTGAGCAAGTGTCGGATCATCTCAATACCATAGGCTTTAGCTTCTGCAAAGGAGGGTTCATGGCCAAAAATCCCAAATGGACGCATTCTCTATCGCATTGGAAGCGTAACTATGACGAATGGATGATGGAATCTACCCAGGAAACGGTAATGAAATACAGTACTTTCTTTGACAATCGGGCCATATATGGAGATGTGAGCATTCTGGAGGAGTTGCATACTTATATGCGGAGTCAGCTGGAAGAGCCCTTGGAGCGGTTTTTCTTTAATATGGCCACCAATTCTCTGCAATACGAACCACCACTCACCTTCTTTAAGGGGATCAGGACCTTCACTATGGGAGAGCAAAAAGTGTTTGACATCAAGAAAGCCATGACTCCTATCGTCGATATCACGCGGGTATTTGCCTTGAAACATCAGATATTCCTGACCAATACCGGCGAAAGATTGGAAGCGCTGGCCGCTCAAAACTATGTCACCGAAGAAGAACTTCAGGAACTTAAGCAAGCCTACTATTACCTGATGGGTCTTCGACTAGATCGTCAGGCACAGCAGATCATGTTGGACAAGGAAGAGCCCCGAAACTTCATCAATATGTCCAGTCTGACCAAAATCGAAAAAGTCACCTTGATTGAGATCTTTAAGGTCATCAAAAACTTCCAAATGAAGGTGAAAATTGCTTTCACCAATACCATTTTCTGATCCTCAGCCTCCTTCATAACACTGGTTTTCCGCCATGGAAACCCTAAAACCCAGCTAGATTATGGTGCTGATTCTCCTGATTTGGGGAATTTATTTTGGTATTAAACACCTATTTCGCCGCAGGCCTCAAAAATGACCAACCTAGGAAAGGTGCATAATTAAGAGTCTGGAAGTACCCAAAAGATAAAAGCAAAAAAAACACCCCGAAATGAATCCCTAGGGACCCGGTTTCGGGGTGAGTTTTAAATGTTAAATCCTAAAAAAGGGCCAATTATAATTGGCTCTTTGGAGGAGCTATTATCTAGTTTCCTTTGTCACATTAGAGATCAAAGCTACTTTCTCGATCGGCTCACTTGCATTAGAGTAGATACGAACGACACTGCGTTGCTTACCCATTTTGCCTGTAGAGTTGAAGCTCACTTTGATTTCGCCTGTTTTGCCAGGGGCAATTGGCTCTTTAGGCCAGCTTGGCACGGTGCAGCCACAGGTAGCTGCCACATTAGAAATTTTAAGCACCTCAGTACCTGTATTGGTAAACTTGAAGGTGTGCTCCACTTTTGTTCCCTGGGAAATTTCCCCGAAATCTTTTTCTGTTTCAACGAAGGTAATAACAGGGCCCTTAACGGCCTCTTTTACCTCGGATTTTACGCTAGTTTCTTGAGCTCTTACCTGGCTGGCAAAAGCAACTAAAGCCACAACTGCTAGTAAAATTAACTTTTTCATGGTAGTTTATTTTTATTCCTATCTAATGTTTTTATCAATAATTATTCCAAAGTCCAATCGAAATTTAGGCTTCTGCCCTTATCTTCTAACGCTTTACAGTGTAAAAGTTTCATTTTTTTTAAGAATAGTCAAGGTTTTGGACATATATATCCAAAATCCAGATCGGCATGTGGCTCAACCCACGAAAAAACGGGGATGGAAATTCACCAAAAACAATTCGTCTGTGGCACGGGTAATGGCAGTGTAAAGCCAGCGGATATATTCGGCATCCAGCTGCTCTTCGGTCACATATCCCTGATCCACAAAAACCGCCTGCCACTGCCCTCCTTGGCTCTTATGGCAGGTCAGGGCATAGGCAAATTTCACTTGAAGAGCATTCAGGTAGGGATCTTTCTTTATATGCTCCCTCCTTTCCTTGACATTGGCGAGGTCGGCATAGTCCGCGGTCACCTGCTGGTAAAGGCTACGCGACTCCTCTGAGCCTAAGGCGGAAGAAGAGGTATAAAGAGTATCCAAAATTACCTTAGCCTCAAAATAAGGCTCCTCCGGATAGTCGATCAATCGAAGCTCCAGCGTGGCAAATCTCAAACCATACATCTCGTCAAATGAACGGATCTTCACCACCTCCACAAAATCGCCATTGGCAAGAAAATTCACCTTATCGGACTCCGCCATATAAGTATAATTATTCTTTACGATCATCAGCATATCCCCAGCGGTAAGTTCTTCTTCATAGAAGTGAATGGTCCTTCGGATATATTGATTATACTGCACTGCCGTCTTATTGGAGCGGGTGATGATGATGGTGTTTTCTACACCATACTTATCATAGGCATAGCGAAGGCCATCTTCTAATCGCTCACCAGTCATTCTATAAAAATCAGGAAAGCCCTTCACCCGAAAGGAAATAACGGGTTCTTTTTTAGTCACCTCATCTCTCAGCGAGGTGGCATTGGACAAGATGCCAGATTCCAGCTGCTGGCGCATGACCTCCGTAAACTCCACCTGCAAGGTATCTAAGCTAAACTGCCGCGCCATGTATTCACTGTCCAGAGCGGGGCTGGAAGAGCTCCCCACGGGTGGCAGCTGAGCCGTATCACCGATGAGCACGAGGCGATTATTGTCATGTTGAAAAACAAATTTGATTAGATCCCTAAGGAGGTTTCTCCCACCGGAGGCATCATCGGCGAGCATGGAAGCCTCATCAACAATAAAAACGGTGTTTTTATAATAGTTCTTTTGCAAGTCAAAACCTGAGCCGGCTCCTCCGTCCTGATCTTTGGGGCGATAAATGATCTTATGTATGGTGAAACCCATTCTTCCGGCATAGGAGGACATGACTTTGGCGGCACGCCCGGTGGGAGCGAGTAATAGGGCTTTGGTATTCAAAGCGCTCAGGGACTTCACCAAGGCCGCGGTCACGGAGGTCTTTCCAGTACCGGCATAGCCCCTTAGGATGAAGGTAGGCTGCAAACGGGTGTCCTTGGCAAAGAAATCATCCATAAGCCGAAAAAAATGCTCCTGCCCCTGTGTAGCTTGATGCGGGAAATTTCGTCTTATCAAATCAGACGGCTTTGGGATATGTTGAGTATCTTTAGTCATTATTAGCGAATCTACAGTATAAATGGAACATATAGAAACTCAAATTCAGGATAAGTTTGGCGGGAGATTACGAACTCGTGTCAATGGCGTTTTGATAGAGAATGATAAAATACTGATGATCAAGCATCGCATGTCCAGCAGCCGAGTATTCTGGAATGTCCCTGGCGGGGGCATGGAGTTTGGCAGCAGTATCACGATGAACCTCGAAAGGGAATTTTTGGAGGAAACCGGGCTAGAGGTAGAAACGGGCGAATTCCTGGGGGTAACGGAATTTTTGGAGCCTCCTCTTCATGCTGTTGAATTATATTTTGAAGTAAAATTAAAAAAAGGGAGGCTGGCTTTGGGCACGGATCCAGAGCTAGAAGGCCATCAGCAGCTACTGGAAGAGCTGAAATTCATGGATATAAAAGAAATCCAAGCTATCCCCAGAGCGGAGAAACATCAATATTTTTGGAATATAAATTCGACTAAAGACGTAAGAATATGGAAAGGATATTTTAATTTTGAAAATAAATGCATAAAATAGCATCTTATTAGATACCATCAACCTTTATATAAGAAGTAAACTCGACTGAAAAATGAATTTGACAAAAATCTTATCGATTATTTTTCTCCTTGCTGCTCTTGGAGTTGGATACAAGCTTTATAGTGGCGTTGACTACGTCATGAAAGAGGAAAAGAGAATTGCAGCCATTGAAGCCCGAATCATTGAGAAGCTCCAGATGCTTCGAATAGGTCAGCAGGCTTATCTTGCTACTAACGGTGAATATGCTGACAGCTGGTCTAAACTAGAGGGATTCATTGAGGACGGAAAAATCTTTATCGTACAAAAAACTGAAGAGACCAAGCTATTGGATTATGGTGAGGAAGAAGTAATCATCAATTATGATACTTTAGGATCTGTAAATGTAATGGATTCACTCTTCAACGCCAGAAAATACCCAGAGCTTAATATTGCTCAACTTAACGTGGTTCCTGGATCAGGTGGAAAAACATTTGAATTCTTCGCTGCCAAAGTAGAAAGAGGAGCAAATGCGGTTCTTATTGATGTATTTGAAATCAGAGACCCTGCGCCAGTTAATCCAGAAAGAAGATTAAACAATAACGAAAAAGCACTGAGAGTTGGATCTAAAGTGGACGCCACTACCTCAGGTAACTGGGAATAATTTTGACAAAGGTTATTAAAAATACCCATACAGAATTTTATAGCGATAAATTTGACGCCACTATAGCGTCAAATTTATCGCTTTTCTTATATGCCGAAAGGTTAATTATAATAGCCAAGGACGCCAATGGCTCCATCCTGGCAGTGAATGACTACCCCTTCCAGGAATCACAGGAACTTCATTCTATATTGGAGTCAGACGAGCTGGTACAAGCCTGCAAGTCTCAGGAAGGCTCCAAAATATACGTTTTCTCTGAGGACTTCTGCTTGGTTCCCGGAATGTTATTTGAAAGTGATTCCGCAGCGAAATACCTGCACTTTGCCACTCCAATAATGGACTCCGTTACTTTTTTCCATCGAGGAATTGAAAACAATTCTATTGTGGTGCTCGGAGCAGGTCCCAAAAGTCTGTTGAAGATTTTTAAGAAACACATTAATGCGCCTGAGATAATCCACGGAAGCACTTTAGCATTAGAGTATTTTCTATCCGACAAATCTGAAATGCTCAACCAAGAATTGGCCATAAGTATTGAAGATGGTCAAATCTATGTGGCTGGATTTTCAGCACGCGAATTAAAATTTTTCAACCGATTTGAGGTAAGTAATAATCAGGAGTTTTTAAAATACACCTTTAGTGTGCTCCATCAGATGGCTTTTGACCGCATGCATTGCAAGATTACCATCATAGGAAACCTTAAGGAAATCGGGGTTGACCAGAAGATTTTAGACCAATATTTCAAGAACATCAATTTACCTGAACCCAAAACCACCCAAACCTACCATCCGGGTGCCGAGGAATTTAAAACTACCAAAAAGCTAGCAGCATTTTGGACCAATTGACCCTTGCATAAAAATGAACAAAACGGCGATTTTCCCAGGATCCTTTGACCCATATACCAGCGGTCACCATGATATTGTCATCCGCGGACTGGATATATTTGATGAGATCGTCATCGGCATAGGCTATAATTCGACTAAGCAAACCCGCTATTTTGACATTGACCTGATGGTAGAAAAAATAGAAGAGGTCTATAAAGACACTCCACAAGTAAAGGTGGTCGTCTATAACGAGCTTACTTCTAGCCTTGCCAAAAAACATAATGCCAATTTTCTGCTCAGAGGACTAAGAAATACTACCGACTTTGAGTACGAAAACACCATCTCCCAGATGAACCGATTTCTGAATGAAGATTTGGAAACGGTATTTCTCATCACCTCCCCTCAATATGCAGCGGTAAGCTCCACGGTGATTCGTGAAGTCCACCGATATGGAGGAAATGTGAGTGAGTTTTTACCCTATGAAGTCTGAACCTTAGGGACTTTTTTCAGAAACTGCTTATATAGATATCGCATAGAAGGGTAAGAATTAACCAATGCGACCTTCGCTTCCTGATGGATCAGCCATTTGATATCATCGATTCCCTCTTCTTTTTGAGGTTTCATACCCGCATCATCCTTGCATTGCATCGCATACCAATAGGTCTTCTTGAGAATGCTCTTCCGGTTTTGGGTATAAGTATGCCAGGTTTTGCAGATCAAGCGACCTCTCTTTACAGAAATAGCACACTCTTCCTCCACCTCTCTTACGGCACACTGCTCGGGGGTTTCTCCCTTTTCAAACTTTCCTTTTGGCAGATCCCACTTACCCAATCTATGGATAAAGAGCACCTTATCCCCTTTGGTGACCACGCCACCGGCAGCTTTGATGATCTGAAAGCGACTTTTAATGAACTTCTTCATCGCCTCCACCTCACTGGATATAATCGTAATGGAATCTAAATCCTTCATCTTCCGAGTTCTCAGAAGGTATAGTAACTTGATAATAATGTCATGGGATGGCCGGATAATAAGCACATCATCATGAAAGGCCGCATAGGCAGGAAGGTCTTCTGGTGACTCATAGGTACACTCAAAAGTTTTGCCCTCAGGTAGCTGGTCAAGAGACAGGATATCCAGAGGCTTATCGTTGATGAAAATTCTCATAAATATTAGTTTTCAGGTCAAAAATGCATAAATTTTTCAGCCATCACAACCAGCATTAGATTTTTATGAATTAATTTTACCATATGGAATTATACAGCAAAGAAACCGCCGCCGCAGTAGCGCAAAAATTACTGGACATCCAAGCGATTCGCCTTCAGCCCAACCAACCATTTACCTGGGCTTCGGGCTGGAAATCCCCCATATATTGTGACAACAGACTATCACTGTCTTTTCCTGCCGTAAGGACTTTCATCAAAAATGCCCTGGTGGAAGCGATCAAAAGCAAATTCCCCGCAGCCGAAGCCATCGCCGGTGTGGCCACCGCAGGCATCCCTCAGGGAGCGCTAATAGCCGAAGCCATGGACCTGCCATTCATCTACGTACGCTCTAAGCCTAAAGGACATGGCATGGAAAACATGATCGAAGGTAAGGTCACCGCCAATCAAAAGGTAGTCGTCATCGAAGACTTAATCTCCACAGGAGGAAGCTCTCTTAAAGCCGTAGAAGCCTTAAAGGCAGCAGGATTTGAAGTACTCGGAATGGCCGCCATCTTTACTTATGGATTTGACTTGGCTGCCAAAAACTTCCAGGACGCCAATATAAAATTAGTTTGCTTAAGTGATTACGAGGCCATGCTGCCTCAAGCCATCGACAGCAAATACGTGAGTGACTCGGACCTCGATTCCCTAGGGGAATGGAGAAAATCCCCCAATACCTGGAAACAATAATATTCATCTAAGCCTGGCTCATGTCAGGCTTTTTTTATTTCATTTGTCCACTAAGCCCTACTGGCGAGGAAGCTTAGAACTTTTCCTCTACTCCAAGGCCAAAAAGCGCAAAGTCATATTTGACGGGATCCTGCGGATCAAATTCCCTAAGCCGCTTGGTTAATTCGATGGCAGTGAGCCAGTCGGTTTGCCTACGGTCAATCAAGCCAAGTTTGCGCGCCACGCGATCCACATGGACATCACAGGGGCATATCAGTTGAGAAGGCTGGATCTTATCCCACAGCCCAAAATCCACGCCCTTATCATCCTTACGCACCATCCATCTCAAATACATATTGATGCGCTTACAGGCCGCCTTCCGGACAGGAGTGGCAATATGCTTGCGAGTTCGCTGAGGAGCCTGAGGATCGGCGAAAAAAGCCGTGTGAAAATTACGTAACAAATCATACATCACCTCAGTGGAATCTGTCCAGCCAATGGTAAAGGCCGCCTCTAGGCTATCATGCTTTTTATAAAATCCTGATAAAAAATGAATAAACCATAAAGTGTCAATATCATTGAAGGTCCTATGCTTAAACTCTAAAAATGGTCGTAAATCGGCCTCCGTATGATGGAGCATAAAATCATATGGAGCATTATCCATCATCTCCAATAGCTGGCTGCATTTATTGATGATCGTCTTTCGCTGGCCCCAGGCAAGGATAGCTGCAAAAAATCCAGAAATTTCAATATCCTGCTTCTTCGAAAACCGATGGGGAATACCTACCGGATCCGCCGTAATGAAGCCCGGCTGGTTATACTCTTCTACTTTTTGGTCCAGGAAGTCTTTTAGATCTATCATCATAAAGCCACTTGCACTTCCCCACCCTGAGTACCATCAAACCACTTGAAGAATAAGAGGTTTTCCTCTCTCTCTGCCAGGTGCCAGTCAAAACATTTAATATTGGTCAATGGCCTGAGCTTATCGGTATCGGGATCATAAAGGCATACATCGAAGTCGGGAAGGTCTTTGGCCTCCATGGTATTCCATCTTTCCATCAGGAAACCCTCTTCGATCACACGGATTTTATCCCCGAAATAATGATCTTCCAGAACGGAGGGCACCCCATCTTTCCTTCTCATCATATAGCAGGCGGGGCCAAACATGATCTGCTTGTATTGCTTACATTCGAGGAGATTTGCCTCCCCGGAAATCCCCTTCCATTCGGAAGTAGTAATCTCCACTATGGATTCTTTCTTTCTCAGATTAGTCAATAAGCGGGAAATCCACGAAAAAAAGTAGGTAAGACCTATAAACACCAAGCCAAAGGTGGCAAGGATCGGGTAACATATCACAAAGATCAGATTCCAGATAAACCTAAAAGTGTGATGAAATATCAGTTGTATTTTATTCATTAAATTATGCAAACGTCCATGCAAAAATAACCTATTTATAAGCAATTAACAAAACCCCGCTTGCCGTGAATCAATAAGGGGCTGCTATGAATAAGATCATAACAGCCCCTTAGTAGTATAGGCGTGGAAAACTATCTTTATTAATAGGAGATTTCCACTCTAAATCTATTATTCACTGCTCTCAACTGATCAAAGGCCGCTTGAGATACCTTTATTAGCAATTCCTTATTTCCACCAGTATCGGGAAGTTTCCCCACGACTCTGGCAAATATAGTAATGTCATTTTCTTCATTCCTCACTCTCATGATCGTGCCCACAGGCGCTGTTTTATGGAGCACAAGGTATTTTTTGTGATTGGATGTTCCTTCAATAACCTCCGCCTGACCACTTTCTTTTATGTTTTTATAAGCAGTACTTTCTGTATTAGCTTTCTTGACGGCTGCCTCGGATGCGGCACCGGCATCTACTGGCTCCTGCTTGGTCACGGGTACCGGATCCACAGCGACCGCAGGGTTCGGATTATTTACTTTCCCCTCTTTACGACCTACTTTTAATTTTTGACCTTCTTTAAGATTATTGGAGGATAGCGCATTCCAGTTGATCAAGTCTCCCATATTGGCGCTATAATGCTTGGAGATGCTATAAAGCGTCTCGCCCTTGGTGACGGTATGTGTGATCCAACCAGCTTCAGCTCCCTGAGGTACTTCTTCGATTCTGGCATCCCCGGCAGCAGGACTGACGGTACTTGGGCTCGGGCTTTGAGCAGCGGGTTTTTCAGCGGGTTTGGATTCTTTTTTATCCACCTTAGGCTTCTCCGGAGTCTTTGGCGTCTGGCTGGTCGCAGCACCGATAGTGACACCTTCGACCACCTCTGTAGGCTTGCCTCTTAGTTCCGGCGCTTCATTTGGCACGGCGGCCTGAGGCTTTACCCCTTGGATGATCAGGCTTTGCCCAATGCTCAGGTCATTGCCTTGGAGGGAATTCCATCTTTTCAGGTCTTCCACAGACACTTGATATTTGCTCGCTACGGAGAAAAGGGTTTCTCCGGGGGCCACCTTATGCAGAGTGGCACCCTCAGGGATAGCGGCTTTGGGGGTATAAGGCACCTTGATGCGCTGCCCGATTTTCAAGCCATCCTTAAGATTCTCGTTATTTTTTATAATATCTCCCACTGGGGTTTCGTACCTTCTGGAGATAGAAAACAGGGTTTCTTTGGTTTCCACCTCATGGATAATAAAGGTTTCCCCGCCGATTTTCTGGACTCCTACGGAATCTCTGGCTGCTCCCGATGCGGAAGCAATGGAGGAAAGCCCCAAAAATAAAACTACTAGTAAACTTAGTCTCGCTAATAAATTGTCCATACTAACTTTCTGTACACAAATTTCTAAATTAAACCCTACAAAGAAACACCCTCTGAAGGGGCAGCAAATTACTACAAAAATACTGCTAATAATTTCAAAGCTACGAATTTTCATTTCAGATTAACAGCTATTAAGAAAATTGGATGCAATTGCAGCCTTACTTTGCTAAAGCACCCTAACTTTCCCCAGGCGCTGGCTGATGAGCTGCTATTACCAGGGCCCTTCCTTCGTCCTGCCTCAGTCCTACTGCCGGAGCTTAAAAGTATTTTTATTTCCCCAAATCCTTATACAAAAACTCCCGCTTCCCTGTCCAGCCCGAACTGTCCACGGAGATAATATACCACTGAGCAGTGAGCCCCATTGCGCAGCCATATCCGCAAAGGGTTTAATAAAACGAGGGCCTTTAAATCACTGCTATTTATATCCTTTTTGTGTATATTAAGGAGTCGCATTGACGAAAAAAATATATTAAAATGTGAAATCGAGTTTTATTAAGCCTACATCGATTAACTTCACTTGGTGAATTAAATAGTATAAAATCAAACATTGTGAGAATCTCTACCCTTTCCCTATTTCTCGTTTTTTCTGCCGTATTAGGCATCTTTAAGGTTTCGCCTAGCCTTGCTCAGCAGGACAGTACTTCCGCGCCGCTGGTATATATCCTGGAAATCAGGGACAATATCGACCCACGTATGAATAGAAAAGTGGAGCTAGGCATAGCTGAGGCCGAGAGGCTGGGTGCGGCCTATATACTTGTGCATATGGACACCTATGGAGGAGCGGTAAATGACGCTGATGACATCCGAACTATGCTGCTAGAATGTCCCATCCCCACGATATCATTCATTGATAAGGATGCTGCTTCTGCCGGAGCATTGATTTCCATCGCTTGTGACAGCATCTATATGGCTCCCGGAGCCAGCATCGGCGCTGCCACAGTGGTCATGGGAGACTCTGGAGATGCCGCGCCTGATAAGTACCAATCGTATATGCGCTCAATGATGCGAAGCACCGCAGAAGCCTCGGGCCGGGATCCGCATATTGCAGAAGCAATGGTGGATGAGCGGATCGCTATCGAGGGCATCACCACAGAAGGCTCTGTCATCACCTTCTCTGTTTCCGAAGCTCAAAAACATGGGTTTTGTGAGGCGGAAGTCGCCTCTATCGATGAGGCCATTGCCAGATTGGGATTGGTGGACTATAGAAAAGAAACCTATAGCCAGGATTTTGTGGAGCAGATCATAGCCATTTTCTTAAATCCCGCCATAAGCGGATTCTTGATATTGATAATTATTGGCGGCATTTATTTTGAAATCCAAACGCCTGGAATCGGTTTTCCGCTGGCAGCGGCCCTCATCGCCGTCACCTTATACTTTATCCCATACTATCTCACAGGCCTGGCCGAAAACTGGGAGGTGATGGTATTTGTTTTAGGGATAATATTCCTGGCTTTAGAGCTATTTGTCATCCCCGGCTTTGGCGTGGCGGGAATATTAGGAATCGCCGGTATCCTCACGGGGCTTACCCTGGGAATGCTTCCAAACGATCTGTTTGACTTTTCCTTTGTGCCAGCCGGCGAATTATTTGTGGCCTTGATGACCGTCACCCTCGCCGCCTTACTGGCCATCGCAGGGATATTTTACCTTGCCCCAAAAGTAAACCAGTATGAAGCCTTCCGTTCATTTACCCTAGCCAATACCCAGAAAAGAGATCAGGGATACACCTCTTCCTGGAACTCCATTGACCTATTAGGGAAGGAAGGAATTGCTCAGACAAGGCTTATGCCTAGCGGCAAAATCATGATTGAAGACGAGCTATATGATGCTCACAGCAGGGGCGATTTTATCGAAAGAGGCAGCAGGATAAAAGTAATAAGCACTGAAGGTTCTGCTCTTAAGGTCAAGAAGGTGTAATAAGCCCAACCATCAATCCATGAGGATAGGATGATTTTACGCGCCATCCATGGGGAGAATAGAGCTATTCCCTCTAAACATTTTTGACAATTTTAATTAATTTCGCATGATAATTAGAATATCATGAATGAATTTCAATCTATTTACCAAAGTATAGGTCAGGAAAATATCCATACTTTGAGCAGATATTTTTATGAAGGAGTTGAGAAAAACCCGGCCTTAAGGGCCTTATATCCCGAGGATTTGGAGGCAGCGGAGAGAAGGCTGTATTTGTTTTTACTTCAGGTATTCGGTGGCCCGACGACCTATTCGGAAGAGCGAGGACATCCCCGATTACGGATGCGTCACCTTGACTGGACCATCAATGATAAAATGAGAGACCATTGGCTAAACACCATGTTTGAGGCGATGGATAGGTTAACTATAGAACAGAATATTAAGGAATTGATGATGGGTTATTTTATTAAAGTTGCCAATCATATGATCAATAAGTAACTATTGAATATGCGTTTTACAAAAAGAATATATTCCCTGTATGGCAGCCTGATATTTGGTTTATCCTTTATAATTCTACTCCCCTTCTTTCTCCTGACCATACAGATTCCTCAATGGAGAAAGTATGGCAGGCGACTTAATGGGCTATGGTCCCGAGCCTTCTTTTTTCTCATTTTCCAGAAGGTAAGTATTCAGAACAAGGAGATTTTGAAAAGGGAGAAGCAGTATATTTTAGCGGCAAATCACTTTTCATATATCGATATTCCAGTGATGGGCTTGCTGGCGGGGGAGGCCTTATTTGTTGGCAAGAGTTCCCTGGGCAAGGTCCCTATCTTTGGGTATATGTTTAAAAAGCTCCATATTGCCGTGGACAGGGCCAGCTTTAGAAGCAGAGGGGAGACCCTTCGACGAACCAAGGAAGCTATCGACCATGGCTGCAGCATCATTATATTTCCTGAGGGCGGAATATACTCCAATAATATCCCGCAGATGGCTCACTTTAAGGATGGTGCTTTTAAAGTGGCATTTGAAAAACAAATCCCGATAATTCCTGTCACTTTATCTTATAATCATTTAATTTTGCCTGACGACAAGAAGTTTTTGTTAAGTTATAAACCAGTAAAAGTGGTGGTCCATTCGCCAATTTTCCCAGAAGGGAATGAGAAAGAGGCCGTTGCAGCGATGAAGTCTGAATGCTATAGTGTCATCCAGAACCAATTAGATGCAGACAATACGCCAAGCCACCACCTTGCCACCCATAATAGATAAATAGTTCGTATGAAAATCGACATTAATACCTTAAAAAAAATAGCCCATCTTGCCCGACTGGAGTTTGATGAGAATAGCGCTAAGAAAATGACCTCCGACATGACGCAAATCCTCGACTGGGTGGAGCATCTGGATCAGGTGGATACGGAAGGCGTGGAGCCGATCACCACAATGTCCTCAGAGGTCAATGTCCTTCGGGAAGACGAAACGGGCAAGCACCTGGATCATGAAAAAGGACTTAAGAATGCTCCACAGAGAGATTCAGATTATTTCCGCGTACCAAAGGTGCTAGAATAATGTCCCCAAAGACGAGCCAAAGAATATATACTACCTTATTCATAAAACTGCCAATCCTCCTTGTGATCATTGGCAGTTTTCTTTTGATCTATCAATCGTTTTTTCTTCCTGAAGGACCTATAAATGTACTTCCAGGGACTTTTTCTGAAATGATAGATGTCCCCCTGGACCTATATGATCTAGGCTTAGACTTCCTTCCCTTACAGGTAGAAAACTACCTGCTTTTCCAAAATTTTGAGATCCTCCTGCCCCAGTTCCAATCGACAAGTGCGCTTATCTTCTCATGGGTATGGCTGCTGCTACTGAGCCTCTGCCTTCCTCTAATCAGCAGCTTCAAGCGATACTATTTCATAGGATCCATGGCCCTCGTCATCGTCCTACTCACCCTCTCCGGAGTCAATGGCTTCAATATCGGGGGAATAGGAAGTAATAGCGCCCTGCTCTTGTTACTAATCGGATTCTGTCTGCCATCCATGATTATTCATGTATTTTATGACCATTTTCCCTTATTGAAGCGCGCTATTCTTTTGATTCCAATAAGCTTAGGCACTGTCTTTCTTCTGTTTCAGTGGAGCACGATAGACCAGGCTGATTTGTATTGGGCCGAAAACAGCGCTTATGTGCCCCTTGCAGTCACTGCGCTTTTTATGCTGTATAATGGCCACAGTATTCTTGGTGCTTTTTATATTTTGCTTAGCAAATTGAATCAGGGAATAAGACTTAAAATATCCTGGCATATCACTGTTTTTGCAGTGATCTACCTGACGCTCCTGACCTTCATTTTGCTGGACCTTACGGGCGATTTCACATTGCCATTTGACCTCCCCTCATTTAGCTGGCTGATGCTCATCGCTGGAGCCACTGGCTATGTGCAGCTGAGCAAGAAACTAGAGCATCAGCAGGAGCCTCTGGCGCCAAAACCGGTTTTGATAGCCCTTTACTGGATATGTTTTGCCATTAGTGCTTTCACCTTTTGGAAAGCAGAATCCTCTGCTAATAAACCCATGGCTGATTTCTTAGGACATTGGTTGATCTATACGCAGCTGAGCCTGACGATATTATTCTTCATGTATTTACTGGCAAACTTCGCCGGCTTCATGAACTCCGGAAAAGATGTGGCAGCGGTACTATTTAAGCCCAACTTCTTTGCCTATATCCATATGAGAATCGGGGCCCTGATCGCTTTATTATCCATTGTGGTATATGCAGACGGCATCCTTGCCCCACAGCTCAGCGCCAGCTCCACCCAGTGGTCTGCCGATTATTATTATAACCAAGGAAAAGACCTACAAGCGAGGATCTTATACGAAAACGCTTGGATCCAATACCGTAACAATCCCAAAGCAAGCACCGCCACTAGCTTATTATACCTAGAGGAAAAGCAGCTTTCTATGGCTTCAAAATTCATTGAGGAAGCCTTGGAATGGGACCCTTCGGAGGAAGAAATCATCCTTGCCTCTCATTTGGCACATAAGCGAGGGCGCTTTTTTGATGCCGTATTCTACTACGAAAAAGGACTGGAGATCTACCCAAACAGCAGCCGGCTGAGCAATAATTTGGCCTTGCTCTATAGTAAAGGCAACCAAGGGCAAAAGGCCATACAGCTGCTAGAGGCAATGAAAACTTCTAATTCAGTGCTTATTTCCAATTTATTAGGACTGAAGATAAAGCACCTCTCGGGTCTGCAAGAACCCATCGATCTTCCACAGACACGGTCTCCCCAATGGACGATCAATAATCTTGCTCGATTAAATTATTTGGCCTTGACACCAGATACCATTCAGGCGCAGCCTATGGACTCCAGATTACTGCAGGCTGCCTATATAAGAAATAGCCTTACCTCCGGCAAAATCAAGGATAGTAAAAACACCAATAGTCATCTGGACAGCCTGATTGCCAACTCAAGCAACACTCAGGAGCAGATGGAACTCCGCCTGAGCAAGGTGGTCAATTATTATCAGCAGCATGACCTTATCTCTGCACTAAAGCAGCTAAACGGCCTGATGCTGGACTATCCCAAATCCTCAGGCTATTTCCGGCAGCAGGCAGCAGCGATTCTGGCAAGTGCATGGGATTTTCATAAAGCCAGCACAGAGCTTACCGAGGCGGGCCAAAGTGGATTTAGCAATTATAACCCTGTTCATTTAATGATCTTAGCCTTCGGCCAAAATCAAATGGAGGCAGAGCGCATCGCCTCAAAGCATCAGGTGAAATTTCCGGAATGGATGTCTGAAAACAATCCTGAATACACTTCAGACAGCAGTTTTTACGCACATATATTACAGTTGAGCTCCTCTCTTCCGGCTCAATTTTGGCCTTATTTCACTGAAATGGAGCCCTCAGGGCTGAAAGTGCTGCTGGCAAGTCAGGTGTTGTTTCAAAAGTCCCATTGGCTTCTTCCCTCCCAGAAAGAGGAATTGGTGCATTATCTGAAGGTGCAGGAGGGGGCTGATCAGTCGTTTATCTCTGCTGTCGCGAGCCTATCCCTAAAAAATGCGCCGGCTATCGCAGCAGACAGCAAGTTATCTGCATTCCTGACGGATAAAGATCATAGAGTAGGGAATCCTTACTTTACGCCTTTGGTGCTGGCGCAGGCGGCGGGCCAGCAGGACCTGGCACAGAGATATGAGATATTGCGTGCGGCAAGTGAATTTAACCTTGACCCACTCCTCTGGACAAGCATGATCCTTACCGCCAAAAAACTAGGCATCAGCGATTACGCCTTGCAATTAGAAGCTCGCCTGAGCCAATCCCTGAGCCCCCAAGAGTATGGTGAATTGCAAGTTCATGAGGAATTAGAGCCGTTTAGATAAATTAAGTGAGATGCCTAAAGGTTTTTAAGTTAAAACTGTATATTTAGGAGAACAAATAACTCAATTTTTATTATGGGCAAGATCATAGAGACCTCGGAAATCAAAAAAACCTATATCATGGGTGCCGAAAAGGTAGAAGCTTTGAAATCCGTTACTATCGATATTGATAAGGGAGAGTACGTAGCTTTTATGGGTCCTTCAGGCTCGGGGAAGTCCACTTTGATGAATATCATCGGATGCCTGGACACCCCTACGGCGGGAAGATATGTCCTGAACCATAAAGATGTGAGTCATATGTCGGAGAACGAGCTGGCAGAAATCCGGAATAAGGAAATTGGTTTCGTGTTTCAGACATTCAATCTATTGCCAAGAGCGAGTTGTTTGGAGAATGTGGCTCTGCCGCTTATCTATGCCGGTTTTAATAAATCAGACCGTCAAGACAAGGCATTCATGGCCCTCAAGAGTGTGGGCCTGGAAGATCGGGTAAACCATAAGCCCAACGAACTATCGGGTGGTCAGCGCCAGAGGGTGGCGATCGCCAGGGCGCTTGTCAATGATCCTAGTATTATCCTTGCCGATGAGCCTACAGGAAACTTGGATAGCAAGACCTCTTATGATATCATGAATCTCTTCGACGAACTTCACCAAAAGGGGAATACCATAATCATGGTGACGCACGAGGATGACATCGCCCATTACGCTCATAGGATCGTAAGACTGCGCGATGGCCTGGTGGAAACTGACCTTGTCAACCCCAATCCAACAAAAAATAATTTTCATGCTGTAAGCAAATAGTAATAAAAATAATCAATTAAATTCTTAATTTTGCTGCTTAATTTCTCGGTAATCAAAGCCAATCAAAGAACATTCTTTGAAATGAGGAAAACAAAACGTGGGGCAGAGGGCTTATAGTAAAGGAGGGACGCAGATGAAGCTATATACGAAAGGAGGAGACGGTGGAGACACCTCACTTTTAGGAGGAAGCAGAGTATCCAAGTCGGATTTTCAAATCGAGGCTTACGGGACAGTAGATGAGCTCAATGCGCTTATCGGTTTGTTGACTGATCATCTTGTTGCGGAGCAGGAAGGACCCATCGCTCAGCTAAAAGAAGTGCAAGACCGGCTATTTACTATTGGCGCAAATCTTGCAATGGACCGATCGGGAAAGCGAGTGAGTAAGCCTGACCTGACTGAGGAAGATATACTTCAGCTTGAGCAATCCATCGATAATATGGATGCAGGACTGGCCCCATTGCAGAAGTTCATCCTTCCGGGAGGACACCCTACCGTTTCTTACACCCATCTCGCAAGGACGGTCTGCAGAAGAGCGGAAAGAAGAGTGGTCTCCATGCATGAAATTGCGGAGGTCGATCCTCTGATCATAAAGTATTTAAATCGCCTTTCCGATTATTTATTTGTATTGGGAAGACACATAGCAAAAGAATTAGGAGTAAAAGAGATTACTTGGGAATCTAGAGCTTAAGACTATGAATACAACAATAGACATCCAAATAAAGCAAACCGATCATTCCAAATTACCAGGGACTGATTTTGAAAACTTGAGTTTTGGGCAAATAATGAGTGACCACATGTTCGTGGCTGACTATAAAAACGGAGAATGGCAAGATTTCCGAATTGAGCCATATGCTCCCTTACTGCTTAACCCTGCCAACGCCACCTTGCACTATGGCCAATCGGTCTTTGAAGGCCTGAAAGCCTATAAGGATGGCGATAATAATGTGCTGATCTTCCGGCCTGATGCCAATCAGCGCAGGCTGAATGAATCTGCCGACCGGCTATGCATCCCTCAGATCCCTGAGGAGATCTTCATGGAAGGCTTACAAAAACTCCTGGAAGTGGATCAAAACTGGATCCCTAATAAGCCAGGCTGCTCCCTTTATATCCGTCCATTTATCTTTGCCACAGACGACTATCTAGGCATCAGACCTTCCTCATCGTATAAGTTTATGATCTTCACTTGTCCCGTGGGACACTACTATGCCAAGCCGGTATCTGTAAAAGTGGAAACCAAATATACCCGCGCAGCAGAAGGCGGCACCGGACAGGCAAAAGCAGCCGGAAACTATGCCGGATCCCTTTACCCTGCCCTACTGGCTCAAAAACAAGGCTATGATCAACTGCTCTGGACCGACGGGAAAGAACATCAATATATAGAGGAAAGTGGCACCATGAACGTCATGTTCATCATCAATGGCACACTCATCACCGCTCCTACCACCAAGGGAACCATTCTGAAAGGCATCACCAGAGATTCTGTTTTGACGCTAGCCAGAGAGTCCGAGTTGAGAGTGGAAGAAAGATTCCTTTCCGTAGCCGAGCTGAAGGAAGCCCTGGATGCAGGTACGCTTCAGGAAGCTTTTGGCACTGGTACTGCGGCCACCATCGCCCATATCCAAAGGATCAATGTGGCTGACCAGGATTATGAACTTCCCGAAAAACCAGCTGACTCCTTCTCCTATCGAGTATTGGAGATATTGGATGCTATAAAATATGGCAAGCAGGAAGACAGCCACGGCTGGATCACAAAAATATTATCTTAAAAGAAATTAAATATCCTAAAAGCACTTTAAAAAGATTTTTTAAAGTGCTTTTTTTATGGCAAATTACTATTTCCGACCATCAGGAATACGCTATCCTCTTCATACCTTGGCTTCTGCCACGCGCTAAATTAATTCTATGAAAAACCTCATCCCTGTAACGCTACTATCATTACTGCTGGGATGTGTCCTGACACTCCCTACTTACGGCCAAAAATACCTCATCCTTCAAAAAGGTGGTAATCAAAAAAGCCGAATCACCTACCATGAAGGAGATCTAATCAGGTACCAACCTAAGGACCTTAATTTTTTTATTGATGATCAAATATTAGAAATCAAACCTGATTACCTCATCCTGCGCGAAAATATCATACGACCCGAAAATATCGCCATCGTGGATGTCCGCTATAGCGATGAGCGGAACCAGACCATCAAGAACCTCAGCACACTGACCGCTGCCGCAGGATTACTATTATTTACCGCAGAGACTATCAATAGCATCTATCAGGAAGGCTCCCTTTCTTATAGTACGGGTGGCATCGTGATTAGCTCCTCCTTATTTGTAGGAAGCTTTGTGCTCTCTAAGCTTAAGCGTAAGTATTTCAAAAACGAAGGACGGAACAAAATTCAAATTATTCACTTAGAATTCGAGAATTAAAACCAATAGACACTACCCCTCCCGAACTGGCATACTGGCAATTTCAATTTCTGAAAAATTCCTCAAAGGGTTTCTTGTGTCCCATCTTCACATAGACTGGTTTAGAAAATGGCATTCCAATGAATAGCTTTTCCTGGAATCGTATCCTCAAAGGGCATGGGACCTGAAGACTTTCTTATCCAAAACTAGGGTACTTCCTGAGTGATATAGGTCAGTGCTGAAGTAGTCCATTGCAGAGGAAGGCGCAGGCACTTGGTTCAATGATTAGGTAAACTTGTAAAATTTACCGAAATTCGTCTTTTCAAAATTAGAACTGTAAACAACAAGCAACAACTATGACATCAGATCAGTTGAAAGACTTGAAGGCTCGTATCACGGCCTTGAGGAGGTATCTTTGACTACGATCGTAAGAAAGTAGAGATTGAAGATTTAGAGGCTGTATCCGCACAGCCGGATTTCTGGAACGATCCAGAAGAAGCGGAAAAAACCATGAAGCAAATCCAGGCCCGAAAAACCTGGACCAATTCATATGAAACAGTGGATGCTGCTGCCAACGACTTGGAGGTTCTGCATGAGTTCTATACTGCTGGTGATGTATCTGAGGAAGAGATCCGTAAGGATTATTCCAAGGCACTGAAGCAGGTAGAGGATCTGGAGCTGAAGAAAATGCTCAGTGGTGAGGAAGATCAGCTCAGTGCGCTGATGGAAATCAACCCTGGCGCAGGAGGCACTGAAAGTAATGACTGGTGCTCCATCCTCATGCGGATGTATATCATGTGGGGCGAAAAGAATGGCTATAAGGTCAAAGAAGTGGATCTTCAAGAAGGTGAAGTTGCCGGTATTAAGTCGGTCACCTTGGAATTTGAAGGCCCATTAGCCTATGGTTTTCTGAAGTCTGAGATTGGTGTACACCGTTTGGTAAGGATATCCCCATTTGACAGTGGCGGAAGGCGACACACCTCATTTGGTTCGGTATATGTATATCCAGTGGTGGATGATACGATCGAGATTGAAATCAACCCCGCCGACATTGAGCTTCACACGTCCAGATCAGGGGGTGCCGGAGGTCAAAATGTAAACAAGGTGGAAACTAAAGTGCAGCTTACGCATAAGCCTACCGGTATCGTGGTGGTCTGCCAGATCGAAAGATCCCAGCTTGCCAACCGTGAAAAGGCCATGCAAATGCTAAAATCCAGGCTCTACCAGATGGAGATGGAAAAGCGTAATGCTGAACGAGCCAAAATCGAAGCGGGTAAAATGAAGATTGACTTTGGATCTCAAATCCGGAATTATGTCCTTCACCCCTATAAGCTCATCAAAGATGCACGGACGGCACATGAGACTTCTGATGTGCAATCGGTACTCGATGGAGGCCTAAATGAATTTATCAAGGCCTATTTATTGGCTCAAAGTGAGGGAGAAGTCGAAGACAGATCCTAAGCAAAAGCTTTAGCTAACTACTATTATTCAGAAAAGCGCATCGGTCTCCCCGATGTGCTTTTCTTATTTTCATAGCCCAACCCCAGCCCTTGTGTCAAGAATAATCCCTGCATTTTTTACTTTACGATTTTTACAGTTATGCCTAAGCTCCTTCTTGTTCTTTGCAAGTTTCAATATGATCATACCAGAGCTTCCTGACTATCTCACCAAGCTAGGAGGGGAAGATTATAAGGGACTTATCATTGCTTTATTCACCCTTACGGCAGGTTTATCGAGACCATTCAGCGGTAAGCTAGCGGACAAAATCGGTCGGGTGCCCGTGATGATATTCGGTGCAGCGGTCTGCTTATTGGTAAGTTTGCTATACCCCATTATCTCCAGTGTCGCAGGGTTTTTACTCCTTCGATTCTTTCATGGCTTCAGTACAGGATTCACCCCTACGGGAATTTCGGCTTTTGTGGCAGACATAGTGCCTTTTGACCGACGTGGAGAAGCCATGGGTTTGCAGTCACTATTCAGCTCGCTGGGTATGGCAGCCGGACCAGCATTTGGAGGTTTTATAGCTGCAAAATTCGGTTTAGACCCACTATTTTATTGCAGCTCTGCCGTAGCCTTGATGTCCATCCTGCTTCTAATAAGACTCAAAGAAACGGTCGCAGAAACAGTTCCTTTTAGTTTCCGTCATTTCCATCTTAAGAAAAATGAAATCATCGAAAAAAGGGTCCTTGCCCCCTGTTTTGTATTGTTTTTCAGCTATTTATCCTTCGGAATTGTATTAACCATCATTCCTGATTTTTCGGTATTCCTTGGCTTTACCAATAAAGGGCTTTTCTTTGCTGTATTCACCCTCAGCTCTCTGGCGATCCGATTATTAGCAGGGCGCACCTCAGATCGCTATGGCAGAACACCCGTATTGCGAGCGGCTACCGTTTGCCTTTTCCTGGCGATGACGACCATCGCACTTAGTCAAAGTGGTGAGATGCTAATCTTTGCCGGGGTATTATTTGGCTTTGCCATGGGCATGACCTCCCCCACCATCGCTGCATGGACCATCGACTTATCCCTTACCCAGTTTCGGGGCAGAGGCTTAGCGACTATGTATATCGCCTTGGAAGCAGGAATTGGTCTGGGAGCCTTAGTTGCCGGATGGGTATATGCCAATAAATATGAAAACTTCCCCTTGGTCTTCTCCATTGGAGCAGCTGGTGCGGCGATTGGATTTATTTTCCTATTGATCTACCGTCCCAAGCCTCTGGAGGCCAAAGCCCTCTAATCGGTATTATTCCTTCATTCTAGACACACAACGCTGGTCTTTAAGCAAGGACGCCACATCCTGCTTGTCCCAGTTGGACTTGATCTCCTTCAGATTGGTTTCGTAATTTTGCTTAAACTTACGTCGATAAATCGCCTCCACGAATCGGCGAACGTCAGTTGCGTTCTCTAAAATCAGCTTCGGCACCATCGTGGGCTTATCGTCATCACCCTTAGCCACCATGGTGAAATAGCAGGTATTGGTATGTTTTACCAGGCCAGATTTCACGTTTTCAGAAATCACCTTGATCCCAACGACCATGGAGCTATTCCCCACATAATTGATTGAGCCCATAAGAGAGACCAATTCACCTACTTCCACCGGCTGCAAAAAATCCACCGTATCTACTGAAACGGTGACGCAATAGGCGCCACTATGCTTGCTGGCGGTCGCATAAGCTACCTTATCCATTAAGGAGAGCAAAATCCCCCCGTGTATTTTCCCTCCAAAATTAGCGTAAGAGGGTATCATCAATTCAGTAATTGTGGTCCTACTTGAGTCCGAGGTCCTGGCATTATCCATTTCTTTATGCATAGTACTTATCTTATGATCTACAGCCTTAGGGCTGATAATTAGTTCTATTTTCAATCAAGCTAGCCACTAGGTCCGGTCCTCCACCTTACAGCCACCGAAATCCCCTCTCTCTATATTAGAATAAGCCCTAAGGAAAAACCAGGTTTATAATGGGCTATTGACCTGCTTCTATAAAGTTGACAGCAGTACCATGCCTGCGATAGCTCGAATTTAATCAGGGTTCTGAACTTGTGGTAATTTCTCAGGCTTACTTTGGGATGAATGATCCATATAGAGAAATCTTCAAGGCAGAAACCCCATCAAAAAACGACAAAAGAACCTTCAATAACAACTATAGCCCTAAAAAAGACCCCTTACCAAGTTCATATTTAGCTAAGCCTAGAAAAAATAGTCCTAAAAAAAGGGTATAACAACATAATATATATTCATTATACCCTTCGGCAATTTCTTAGCTGGCCTCATTTTTCAACTTAAGACTGAGCTGATGGAAACGATAAAGCAGCATACCTCCCGTCAGGGTAAGACCTATCAAAAGGCCATACCAGACGCCTCTAGCACCTACCCCCCAGTGAAAGGCCAGCATATAGCCTAAAGGCAGTGCGATGACCCAATAGGCAATCAGCGTGATAATGGTAGGAACCTTCACATCCGACATACCACGCAGAGCGCCAAGGCCGACCACCTGAATACCATCAGAGAGCTGAAATAATCCCGCAATTACCAGCAGACCACTGGTCAATGTTACCACTTCTACATCTGAAATATAAAGTAGCGGCAGGTAATTTCTCAAACCGATAAATACAAAAACGAAGCCTATCATAAACATCGCCACCATCGCAAAGGCGGTAAAACCTACTTCCCTCAAGGATTTAATGTCATTCTTACCCAGCTGATTCCCTACCCTGACCATCGCTGCGGCAGATAGGCCAGAAGCCATCATATAACTTATGGAGGCAAGATTGATCGCTATCTGGTGCGAAGCAAGGGCATTTACCCCGATCCATCCCATCATAATGGCCGCAGCACTAAAGGCTCCCACTTCGAAGACAAACTGAAAACCAGTAGGAACACCGATCTTTAGCAATTTGCTAAACATGGGGAAATATAATTTCTTAAGGTCAAAACGCAGATCATAGGGATGAAAATGCTTGCTTTTATACACAAACCAAGCCATCGCTATAGCCATCAATATACGAGAGATAAGCGTCGCCCAACCGGCACCATTCAAGCCCATAGGCTCAAAACCCATATTCCCATAAATCAAAACCCAGTTTAAGAACACATTCACGACATTACAGGCGATGGTGATAATCATGGCCTCTTTGGTTCTACTTAGGCCTTCTGCAAACTGCCGAAAAGTCTGAAAAACCATCAGTGGCAATAAGGAAATGGTGATGATTCCTAAAAAGGGAATAGCAAGCTTCACCACTTGTTCAGGCTGCTCCATATGATGCAAGAGCGGGCTGCCCAGCACAATCAATAGGAATAAAATCACCCCGGAAAAGGTATTAATGATCAATCCATGACTGAAAACCCGGGTAATCCTGCGTGGCTTGCCTTCTCCATCCGCAGCAGCTACCAAAGGTGTCATGGCCATGGACACTCCTGTCCCAAACATCATCACCACAAAGAATATACTATTGGCAAGTGAGGCGGCGGCCAAAGGCTCGGCCCCTAATCTCCCCACCATCATACTATCTGCCACCCCTACCAGCACCTGCCCCAGCTGACTGAGCATCACAGGATAAGCTAGCAAGAAGGTCTTCGAAAAGTGCTTCTGAAAATTTATTTGCTGCAACATAAGGTAAACATTTCTCTGCTAAACAATAATCGGCTTATATAATGTAACCATCATATAAGCCGAATTAGGTACTGTAAAACCGACACCTTTGCGGTTTTATATAATTAAGTATAACTCTTAGATATCCAATAGTCTGGCGACCTTCAGCAAGGCTGCCACGGTGATCACATCGGTAATCTCCCCGCTCATGACCATATCCACCGCTTCCCGTAAAGGTAGCTTTTTGATTTGGATTTTTTCGGTATCCTCAAACTCTGTTTCTCCCTGACTTAAGCCCTGCGCCAGGAAAGCAAAGCCTTCCTCATCCGTCACGGAATTGGAGGTATGAAAACGCATGATTTCGGTCCACTTTTCGGCGGTCAGTCCCGTCTCCTCCTTTAGTTCTCTCTTGGCACTTTCCAGCAGCGACTCGCCCTCAGGCCCACCGCCCTCGGGGATTTCCCAGCTATACTCGTCGATGGTATACCTGAATTGCCCCACCAGCCAGGTATTCATCTCCTCATCCACAGGAATAATGGCCATGGCTTTATTCTTAAACTTCACCTTTCCGTACTGACTATCAGTCCCGCCGGGGGTCACCACCTCATGTTCTTCGAGTTCTATCCAAGGATTTGAATAAATAACCTTCTTCGATTTTGTTTTCCAGGGATTTTCTTCCATTGTTTCAATATATTTTACACAAAAAAAGGGCGACTGTTAAGCCACCCTAATAATGATCTTGATTTATAACTTATTATAAAGGGATTGGCAGAACTTTGCTGTCCTTGAAAGTACTTAGGATCACCATAGACTGCATGGAATCCACTTCCTTGATTTCACTTACTTTTTCAAGCATCAATTTCTGATAAGAGATAATGTCCTTAGAAATGATCTTCAGGATAAAATCACCTGTACCAGTGATGTGATGACACTCGATTACTTCAGGAATAGAATCGATCTCCTTGATGAAGGCATCGATATTGGTTTTGTTGTGACCTACCAGGCTCACTAGAACGAAGGTACTCACCCCTAATCCAATTCTCTCAGGATCTAGTTTGGCATGGTAGCTTTTAATAATTCCCGACTGCTCAAGTTTCTTCACACGCTCCAAAGTAGGGGCTGGAGAAAGACCAATATCTTTCGAAAGTTGAGCATTGGTGATCTTCGCATTCGCTTGAAGAATTTCAAGTATTTTGCGATCAATTTTGTCGAATTTTACTTTTATGTTATTATCCATGATTTAAAGAATTTGCAGAATTTTATGTGGTGCAAAGGTAATATAATTTCAATTTATTTTAAAGCATTTCGAGTTAAAAAACGACCATTTATACAAAATATTGTTTATTTAAGCCTCGAAAATTTAGAACTTTTGATCTATATAAATGCTATTCTAGAGATTTTTTCAAATAATCTCCTGTATCATTTACTACTAGACGAGTGAAATTGAATTAAAGTTTATTCTTTTTCATATAATCTCTAGCTTCCTTATGTGCGGGGTGTTTTCGCTTGGCATATTTCTTCACTTTTTTGAAGTAATCCTTGGCTTTTGCCTTATTCCCAAGGGCCGTTTCGATCTCCCCCAAATGCAATAAAGCGAACAGGTAATACCCACTCTCTTGGCTCTCCGACTCCTCTCCATACGTAAGCGTCAACTCATAATATTTTTTGGCATTTGCCTGATCTCCGATACGCTCATAATATTGACCTACAAAGAAGGCGGCATACCTCCCACTATTGGCTTCATAGCCCAACTGGCCTTTAGCTATCCTGTCCAAGATATCCAGGGACACGTCTTTTGCTTGGGCATTTTGACCTACAGCATATAGTTGGCGGGCATAGAACCGATGGAAATAAGGGTTATTGGGATACTTATCATGAAGGTACTCCGTGATCTGCATGGCTTCATAAGGTCTATTTTCTTCTGAAGCATAGAGTCTAAACAAGAAATACTGTGCTTCCACCCTCGCATAGAAGGCGTTTTTGGACACATCTTCCAGCTGTTTTAGTCCCAAAGCCTTATTCCCCTTGGGAAATAGTGCCAAAATAGGCTTCATCAAAGGATAATTCTCCGGGATCCATACGGAAAAATAATTAAAGAGCGCATCACCCAAAAGCAATTCCGGACTCAACTCTTCTTCCCCTTTGCTCATTTCCATATATTTCAGGGCATTTTTGCCTGCGATAGCGGTAGCGGTCCAGCTGTCCCGCTCACTCAGCAGGCGCCCTTTGAACCCATAGGCGGCTGCTAAGAAAAATGCTGCTTCTTTGTTTTCGGAATCCTCATCAAGCAAAACCTCAGCCTTCTTGATGGTTTCTTCCATAAATCTCAGAAAAATAGCATCGTACTTTTTGTTTTCCATATCCGGCACAATCTTCCACCACTGCGCCAGCCCCATCAGAAAATAAGGCAAGGGATGCTCGGGATAACTATACCGCATGACCGCAAAACCCCTCTCGGCTGTTTCAAAGTCAAAATTATACATGCTGTTGACCGCCTCTGTGATTCTAAACTGCAGGCCCTTATCCAAAAGCAAATAACCATTTGGCTTGACCTCAGTCACTGTATCTACTGGCAAAGTCTGGCCTAGCACTAGCTGGCTACTCAACAGCAACATTAATAGAAAACCAATTATCTTATGCATCAACAATTTTTTCTGCAAAATTACATCCTAACAATTTACAAGTCCGGGTTTTAATGGAAATCTTTCATTTGATCCACTTAATTTCTCCTCTCCCCAAAAACCGAATAAATTACTGCCCTGTACGATATGGGTAATTCTGCATTCGAAACACCTATTCTATCTTTAACGCCCTCCTTCACCAAATCATTGTTGGTCTATGGATTATTTATTAAATCAGAATTGTAAACTGATTTCACCCCTATTTAGTTTCCATATCTTAAAAAATATTATGATTATTTGATTTTGAACCACTATTATTCTCCTTATCGCGTTTCCAAGGCATTTATTTAAGCCCTCCCAATGCCAGTCTGCTACTTTTTACTTTTCGATAGCTGAAATGATTTAAAATAGTGGCTGGAATCCCCTCGCTGATTGGCTTGGTTTTAGGCAGATAAAAAGGATAAAATGAAGCTTAAAAAAATATCATTTTTCACCATCAAGCCCCTCAATTTCAGGCCAAATCACTAAAAACACCTACAATGAGAAAAAAAACAGGCTTTTTTTAGCTTTAAATCGCATTAAATAGGGTTTTTTCTTTCAAAAACGCAATAAAACCGTTAATCTCGTGTTACATATTCGAAACCAACTAGATTTACCAAACATAGAAGAAGATGAAGAGAAGGATTTTACTCATGCTAATGGGATGCGCCATGCTGGCTGCTCCATCGATGGCTCAGGACAGCGTCGCGGTACAGGAACCCACCAGGTCGCTGAGCGGAGGTACCATCGAAAGCCAATTTGAATACCTCAATGAGGCATCAAATAATTATCAAGAGTATAAGGTGGTCAAGAAGACCAATTTGGATAAGATAAAGGATAATATTCTCGACTCAGTTGGTGTATATAAGGATCAGATCGTCGAAAAGAACGCCATGATCAAAGAGCAGCAGGCAAAGATCACTGCGCTTAATACTGGAATAGACAATACTAATAATGAACTAACGTCGGCCCTGGAGGCCAAAGACAGCTTTTCTTTCTTAGGATTACAAGTGTATAAATCGACCTATAGCACGATCATGTGGAGTGTCATTATTGGCTTGACATTAGGTTTGGGATTTTTCATTTTCAAGTTTAGCAAAAGTCATAAGGTGATTTCCGAAACCCGTAAGGACCTGCTGGAAACCAAAGATGAATTTGAAAATCATCGTAAAAACACCCTTGAGAGAGAGCGTAAGCTGAAGCGCCAATTGGTGGATGAGATGAACAAAAAACATGGGATAACCTCCTAAACAAAAGTTAAAATATCTTATAAAAGGGGCAAGCATCGTTTGCCCCTTTACTTTTAATAGGATTCTTTAGTTATAATAAAGGCATAAGCCCGATAATTCCTGAATAATTTTTTATTTTCGCCTTTCACAATAGTGTAACTCAAACATGATCAATTACAGAAAAGTCAATAACCTCACGGGGTGGATTGTATTTTTATTAGCCACAATAGTGTATATGCTTACTATTGAGGAAACTGCAAGTTTTTGGGATCCGGGTGAATTCATCGCCGTAGCGTATAAGCTGCAGGTTCCTCACCCTCCAGGAGCGCCATTTTTCTTGCTTATTTACAGAATGTTCTCCTTTTTAGCCTTTGGAGATCCACTGGAGGTAGCCTATTGGATGAATGCAGGTAGTGCCTTATTTTCGGGGCTTACTATATTGTTTTTATTCTGGTCCATCACCTTATTAGGCAGGAAGCTTTTTAAGGTGCAAAAAGGCCAGGAAACCAAAGCTCAGGTGCTTTCACTGATGGGTGCGGGGATTATAGGATCCCTAGTGTACACTTTCTCAGACAGCTTTTGGTTCTCTGCCGTAGAGTCCGAGGTATATGCCATGTCCAGTTTCTTCACGGCTATTGTGATCTGGGCCTTCTTAAAGTGGGATGTCATCGAAGACCAAAAGGATGAAAACAGGTATATGATTTTCATTGCCTACCTGGTAGGCCTATCCATTGGTGTCCATTTGCTCAATTTGGTCACTCTGCCTGCACTGGCCTTAGTCGTATATTTCAAGAAATTCCCAAAACCCACTCTTTTAGGCTCCTTCATCGCCTTTATCCTTGGTGGTGTGGCATTGGTAATCATCAATAATATCATTATCCCTGGCCTTCCAAGCCTTGCAGGAAGTATGGAAATCTTCTTTGTGAACAGCATAGGTTTGCCATTTGGCTCAGGCATCATATTTTTCGTGCTCATCGTTTTGGGCGGGCTAATCACAGCCTTGCTCTATAGCATCAAGAAGGAGAAGGTAATCCTCAATACGGTATTGCTTTCACTGACTTTTATCCTCATCGGATACGGATCCTATGCGCTGATTGTCATTCGTTCCAATGCCAATACGCCAATCAATGAAAATGCCCCTAAAGATGTCCTAAGCTTCGTAAGTTACCTGAAAAGGGAACAATACGGGTATAGACCGCTGATGCATGGCCAATACTTCACAGCAGAGGTTACCGAGCAGAAAGAAGGAGAGCCGGTATATGCCAAAGGCGAGGACAAATATGAAATTGTAGATTACGGTATTGTCACCAAATACGATCCTGAAAAGACCACCATCCTGCCAAGGATCTACTCCACCCAGCCAAACCATAAGAGGCTTTATCGAAGTAAATTAGGGCTGCGTGAGGGTGAAGAGCCTACTTTTGCAGACAATATTGCCTTTATGCTTAACCATCAGCTTGGCCATATGTATTGGCGCTATTTCATGTGGAATTTTGCTGGAAGGGAGAGTGATATCTCCGATGCCCCATGGATAGGACTTACAGGAGCACTAAAAGATTACCCCGATTATATCACCTCCAATAAGGCTCATAATATCTACTTTATGCTTCCTTTATTTTTGGGAATAATAGGTCTGTTCTTCCAAGCAAAACACGATAGCCAGTCCTTTTGGCTCACCATGATGCTCTTCCTGATGATGGGAGTAGTGCTGGTACTCTACCTAAATTCCCCTCCGGTGGAGCCGAGAGAAAGGGATTATATATATGTAGGTTCATTCTACGCCTTTGCTATTTGGATCGGAATGGGGGTATTGGCCATAGCTAAGGCCATAGAAAAACTCAACAAAAATGCAGTAATGGCCTCGGTGATCGCCACGGTAATCGCCCTGCCTATCCCTGCCCTGATGGCCGCCCAAAACTGGAATGATCATGACCGCTCTGACCGCTATTTCTCCGTGGACTCTGCAAGGAATTTCCTGGCCTCATGTGAAGAAAATGCGATTCTATTTACCGGCGGGGACAATGATACCTTCCCACTCTGGTATGTGCAGGAAGTGGAAGGCTTCCGTACCGATGTGCGGGTGATCGTCCTGAGCTATTTTGACACTGACTGGTATGTGGAACAAATGACGCGACCGGTAAATGAGTCTGCGGCACTTCCTTTCTCCTTAGAAAAGAAAAATTATAAGAGAGGGAATAACGATGTCATCTACGTCAATGACAGCCAAGGCCTGGAGGCAATTTCTGCCAGGGAATACCTGAAGCTGCTCAAAAACGAAAGCGACCTACTTAAAGTAAGGTCAGGATATAAGAATACCATCTATCAAGTTCCTTCTAGAAATCTAATTCTGGATGTGGACTCCGCACAGGTGATCCAAAAAGGAATCATCCCTCCGGGAATGGAAAACCTCGTGGTGGATCATATGAACTTAAAGGTAAAAGGCAGCTACCTCACCAAGGGTAACCTGATGCTGATCGACCTGATCACTTCGAATAACTGGGAGAGACCTATTTATTTCAATAATACCTCCCTCGCTTCCATTAGCTTGGACCTGCAGAATCACGTGATCATGGAAGGACTCACTTACCGTCTCCTTCCTATCCAGAAACCTGCCAACGTGGAAGAATTTGTCAACACTGATTTGGCCTATCAAAATGTAATGGAGAATTTTGCCTTTAGAGGCATGAATAATCCTGACAATTATTTTGATGAGGAATACAGAAGGTTCACTTCCAATCACCGTAGCATGTTTAACAGCCTTACCACCGCATTGATCATGGAGGATAAGCTGGACCAGGCAGCAGATGTGCAGAAGTTAAGCTTGGATAAGTTCCCCAATGCGGCCATTCCATATGACCTCTCCAGTGGCCAATCTGTCCCTCTATTATTTGAAGTGGGTGAAGATGATCTGGCCTTGGATATCATAGAGGTATTGGCAGATCGCTCCTTTGATATGCTCCAATACTACCAGGAAGAAGGCAGAGCCATGGACCGTGAGGCGATGATCTCGCTGGAAATGATGAGGTTCTTTGTGCCACTCCTGCAGGAAAGGGGATATGATGAGCTATCCACCAAAATGCAGAACAATCTAGACAAAGTACTCGGGCCATCCGGCTCCCCAAGGGGCGTACTTCAAAATAATAAATAAGAAAAAAGCGGCGCAATTAGCGCCGCTTTTTTTATGTCTTTTATACATTTAGCATAGCCAGTGTGGGGGAATGCCTATCAAGATTGCTTTTTCATCCCCTTGTATAGTTTTGATTAGGCTGCGCTAATGGCATGGATTCATCGGGAAGAGATCAGTTTGCAGTCTGCAAAATAGGAAAAACTCAAGCTAAGCCCTTGATGCTAAAAACCTATTGGGAAATAGAACACCCCTATTTCAGTCCATTAATTTGAGAAAAAGCACAGGGTGTGGATTTCCTTCTCCGTCTAGCTCAGCTCTTCCGACACTTTGGAAGCCTAATTTGCTATAAAACAGCTGAGCTCCATTATTTTCCTCGTTTACGTCCACCTTATCCACCTTCCATTGCTGGATGGCAAACAGCATCAGGGCTTTACCAATCCCCTGCCCCATGGAGTTAGGATGGACGAATAGCATTTCCACCTTATCCGCCGCGCGGCCAAGGAATCCAGCGATGCCACCGGTATCGGTACGTACACATGCCAGCTGCATCAAGGGTAAATAATTCTCCAAAATGAGTGGTTTCAATCGCTCAATTTCTCCTGGGGCCAAAAAATCATGTGTTGCTCTGGCAGCAGCCTCCCAAACCTCAATGAGCGCGGGAAAATCTTCCTTACTTAGGTTTTGGTCAATAATCATAGGGCTGATAACTATTACGCTTCTTTTTTATGAAGAATATAAAAGAGGTCCAAGCCCTGGTCGGGATGATCCACTAGTAGGTAGTCCTCGTGATGAATATTCGTGACGGCAGCGCCACCTTTCTTATGAAGTTTATTTCTATTCATCCGATTAAGAATCTCATAGGGCATCCTCAGTACTGCTGCGGGCAATTTATGCTGAAGATCAAAAACATCAAAACGCATAATTTTATTGACAGACTTTCGGTTTTCGGCATGGTAGGACCACACTTTATCATTACCACCGATTCCCTGAGCCTCCACTTTATCGAATAGGGCTTCGCAAAGGTTAATCAATTCTTTGGCGGTATATTCACGGATATGCCAAGGATTTCGGCTAAGGGTATGTCTGATATTGGGAGTGGAAATAATGGCTTTGCCGCCAGGCTTCAGCACTCTATATATTTCCTCTAAAAACAAGCGGTCGTTTTCGATATGCTCAATTACCTGAAAGCTCACCACGGTATCATAATGATCCGAGGGAATGGTCGTCAGCGGGGGAATTACAGCTTGCTCGAATTTAGCATTGGGGTATTTGGCTTGAAGATTCTGGATGACCTCGGGGATTTTGTCCAAGCCGAGATAGGAGTTTACTGCACCCGCTAGCTCCTCCACTCCACGCCCTTCTCCGCAGCCAATCTCCAATAAATCTCCTTGGACCAAAGGTTTTGCTGCAATGTATGCCTTTAATAAGCGTTGATGAATAGGGTTATCACTAACCAACTTATCAGAAGCTATTTCCGTTGTATAGGTAGCCATGTAAATTTTTATTATTTTGAACAAAAATAAGGTTAATTTTCAAAACCGAATGATGATTAAGACAAAGACACCAAAATTAAAGCTAATAGCGGCCCTCATCCTACTGGGTATCAGCGCTATTCCCGCTTTGGCACAAAGCAGCTTGAAAAATATCAATCAAAATTTGAGGTATTCGCGTTATTCTCGGCTTTCGCCAAAAATCATCCCTATCAAAACGGGCGAAAGAACTTTTAAATTACAGATGCCCATCGAAAAAATAGAAGAAAATCCTGTCTTTGACGATTATATTTTCTCCTATGCGGTAGTCAGTAGTTTCTCGGAAGAGATCAATGAGAAGAATATCATCCCACTCACTAGCGATAGGCTGGTAAAAGATACCGATCGCCATTTCTATTTCGAAGAAGAGGTAAGTATTCCTAGTGGGCAAGAGGAGGCCTATGTGATCCTGGTCGCCAAGGACAGTCGTCAAGGAGATCAATACAGCTATCATACAGACCTGATCAGCCCCTTTGTGACCGACATTCCGGAATTTGGGGCTTATTATGATAATGGTATTCCCTTTGACCAAACGTATATAAATAAAGGAGAAGCTTTGATCTTCGACAGTGAAAAAAGCATGAGTCTCTTTCATTATTTCTATCCTCAGCGATTTGACGTTCCCTTGCCACCAATGGAAACACGTGCGGCACCTGTGCCGAAGGATATAAAAATAGAGGACAAGGGAGATTTCTTAATCAATGTCCCCCAGCCTTTCCCTGATCAGGGCTATTATTTCATCCAATCTGACACCAGCAGTCAGGCGGGAATCTTGCTGAAGACCACGCCCCAGGCCTTTCCACGTGTCAATGATTATGATGAGATGGTGGATAAGCTCGTATATATTTCCACCCGTAATGAGCATGAGAAGCTCCGAACTGCTACCGATAAGAAAAAGGCTTTGGACGCTTATTGGCTAAACTTGACCAAGGACCCCGAAAAAGCCCAAGGCATCATCAAGGAGTACTTCCAGCAGATCGAGTTTGCCAATATCTTATTTTCGGACTTTAAAGAAGGCTGGATGAGCGACCGAGGGATGGTCTATATAGTAATGGGTCCTCCAAGTCAGGTATTTTTTGATTTGGATAAGGAAATTTGGATTTATGATGATTTAGGGAGTAAATCAAAAAATAACTTTACCTTTGCCCGAATAAAGAACATTTTCACACCAAATTATTATAAGCTTAACCGCTCCAGAGCCTATCAGCCAGAGTGGTTTCAAAGTATCACACTATGGAGAAGCGGAAAGATGGCTTTCTAATTGAAAAAGGAGCCCACGAAAAAGACTATATCTTTGGCACCAGAGCAGTGATGGAAGCATTGCATGCTGAGAAGGACCTAGACAAAATACTGGTTAATAAAGAACTGAACAACGATCTGATCAAGGAATTGCTCGGATTGGCCAAAGCAGCCAAGGTGCCGGTGGTACGGGTACCTGAAGCCAAGCTAAACCGCACCACACGCAAAAACCACCAAGGCGTGGTAGCGCATATGTCGGCCATCCAGTATGCCTCTATAGACAATGTCATCGAGCAATGTTTCTCTTCAGGAATCGATCCATTGATCCTGGTATTGGACCGTATCACCGATGTGAGAAACTTCGGTGCGATCGCCAGGACTGCCGAATGCGCGGGAATCCATGCCATCATAATACCAGAAAAAGGAGCGGCTCAGATCAACTCCGATGCGGTAAAGACCTCCGCAGGCGCACTAAACCACCTCCCGATTTGCCGGTCCAAAAACCTGCATTTCATGGTGAAAGACCTCAAAAAAATGGGTCTAAAAGTGATTAGCTGTACAGAGAAAACAGAAAAAGGAATGTATGAAGGGGATTTCACAGGCCCTCTAGCCTTGGTGATGGGATCGGAAGAAGATGGTATCTCTGAAGACTTAATGGAGCTAAGCGACGAGACGGTAAGAATCCCAATGAGTGGCAATATCGAAAGTCTTAATGTATCTGTAGCCTCTGGCGTACTGATCTATGAAGCTATTAGACAACGCGCTATTAAAGCATAATTACGCTTAGGCGTTAATACAAAAAGGGCTGCTGATAGGATCAGTAGCCCTTTTTTTTGTCAAGCGACGAAGTTCCTATACTGCACCCAAGACCTTATCAGGGGGAATGGTGCTTAGTAAGGTTTAAGCCAATTACTTGCTAATAAATGATATCAAAGGGTTTTTATGCTTATAAATGAAGTAGCGAGACAAAGCTATATGCGACCCCGTCAGGGTCGAATTGATCCCGATAATTATTCCTTGGCTATAAACATTTGACCTCTTCGAGGTCTAGATTCCTCCATCTTCTATCCTTTTGTATTCATAAAACTAGCTACTAATTGACCCCAAGGGGGTCGCATATTTATAGAAGAAAGGAAGAAACAAAATGTTCGACCCCCAGCGGGGTCGAATGCTTATTGACTAAGGACTGAGACAAAGCTATATGCGACCCCACCAGGGTCGAATTGATCCCGATAATTATTCCTTGGCTATAAACATTTGACCTCTTCGAGGTTCATCCCGGGACTTTCCTTTGATGTGGGCTCTATCGGTTGGATCCCTATTTTCATGAGATTGGAGTTTTAGAATCCAGCCCTTAGGGAATGATTCCATAAGTCTATCTCAATGGATAAATATGAACCTATACACTGCTGTCATTTATATTATTGCTCAGTACCAGCATAGCAGAGCTCCATGTCAAAATGCTGTAAGTCCTGCTGGAGCTTCACCAAGTGACTTTGTGGGCTTCTGGATTTTTTGGTACAAGAGAAATCTCCTGAGAAGCCGTATCCCTCACGAGGGCTGCCAAAGAATGAATAGTCCATCTTACCATTTTCATTCACATCATGAAATACGGCAATAAGGTAATCTCCAGAAGGCAATCCATCGAGTACCACCGGCAGGCAATCATCGCTAATATCAAGGACTTTTTCCAGCACAGGAACCAGCTCATCATCAGCCAATATTGCCTGATCAAAAACCTGTATTTTCAGGCTCCCTCCTTCCTCAAAGCGTAGGTTATTAATGGTAATGATGGCTTGATATTCTTCAAGCGGCGGCTGCCAAAACAGCCATAAAGGCAGTAAGATTGAAAGCATAATTTAATGAATATAATATAGGTGATAAGAAGCCGATAAGGAGAATTTGGATTTATTGGTAGGCACTTTTCTTAAACCAAATATCTCCTAAGTTAAAGTTTAGGGTGATGCCATGAGTCACCTCCCGAGAAAGCTGGGATATCTTCCCCTTTTGTTCATACTGATAGGATATGTTTACCCTGGTGAAGCCATGGATAGGCATTCCCAACCCTAAGCTAGCTCCTTTGACCGGTACCGTGGAACCTTCCGAAATGATATATCCGGTATCATAGAATAGTCCAGCGGAGAAATTCATTCGTTTTATAAAGTCAAGACTATAAAAATCAGGCAGCAATTCTGCTCCCAGGCTCATACGATGTGATGGGGTATAAGCTTCCTGCTGCTTTTCAAAGTACTTATAGCTATAATCTGCCGCAATGAGCCATTTTGAATTTTGATAGGAAATCCCTCCTTTCACCGCACTTCCAGCATAGATGATTTCCGAGTCCTTTTCGATTTCATAAAGGGTGCTGTCCGAAGTAGGTAGATAGGCCATCGTGGTGGTCTGGGCTTTTAATTTTGCGGGCAGCTGATACGTCAGACCCATGGTCACCTGTCTTTTTTGAGTTTTCACGGGAGACCATTGCAGGCCCAGGTCCATTCCATATCCATTATAGTTGTCCCGATCATTCATCGTAAAATCCACCACAGTACCATTAGTGATCTCATTGGTATCATAGTAAGTCTCGTGATTGATATGCCCAAAGGCATAATATGGCCTAAGGCCAAGGCTAAGCTTAGGGAACAGATCATAGGAGAAATTGGCAAAGACCTTATTGATATTACCATAAGCGGAGAGAGACTTATCAAAGGAGGCAGCATTACCCTCAAAATAAGTCTTTTCCATAAAGCTATAATCAACGGTGGACATGGGCATAATCCCCAGCGAGAGCGCCGACTTCCTGGAAGTCCTAAACCAAAATGAAAGCAGTGATAGGGTGGTCTGATTAATCAATACCTCCTCAGTGCTGGTCTGGATATTCATCAGCCGATAATCCACTTGGGCGTCCACCATAAAATTATAAGCGCTAATAGAAGTACCATTGGCAGGGTTGACCGTATTGAGAAAATAATTGGATCGGACACCGACGCCCGTTCCTGCTAGCCGACTTGCCTGACCATAATTATCCTCCCCCAGCAGTCCCAGGCCATAGGAGGAATAAAGTGAGCCGTCTCCCCTCTGGGCAAACAGCTCACTACTAAAAATAAGAAAACAAACACTACAACAAAGTATCTTCAGAATGGCACTCATAGATGTTTTTTTTGATCGCAAGGTACTTTGTCATTTGTTTCTCAGGAATAATAATAGACCAACCGTCAAATATCCCCGATAAGAGGAGCTCTCACCTCTTCAAGGTCTTTATCCCTTCACCTGAAAGTATTGGAGCAAGGTCAAATGAGCCCTAAGGGCTTTTTGGCAGGATTAGGTGTCCATAAAGCGGGCTTTCGTCGGTGAAATATGCCTCTAAATCTATTTTTTCGTCGTAGAGTTTTCCTATTTGCTTGTTTTGCAGCAATAGAATTGTACTCGACCAGAAGTAAAAATCTAATTATGCAAAAACTTAAATCCCTGATATGGGCATTAATTCCATTAGTGACCTGGGGCTGTTTCGAAAATGAATCGCTGACAGAATCGCAGATTGTCGTAGATGGAGACGAGCTCGAGTTACGGCTCATTGAATATACAGACGTGTCGGGCTTCACCTATTTTGATGACTCCCTTGCGAGCAATGCCAGCGGAAGCTTTCTCTTAGGGAAGCACTATGAACCCTATCGTGGAACAGTCCAGGCCATTCCCTATATGGAAATGGGCCTCAATGGCGTCAAAAGCATAGACGAAGAGGCTGTGCTGGACTCCACCGTGCTGGTATTATTCTATAATAACTATCACTATGACACCTTACAGGGCTTCGATATAGAGGTCTATGAGCTGCTAGAGGAGATGGAAGCTGACGATGATGGATACATCTATTCTTTCCAGGAATACGAGCACAGCTCATCACCGCTCCACAGCAGCACGGTCAGGGTGATCCCCCACCGTGATTCGCTGACCATCACCATGCCGGTGGATTTTGGCCAACGGTTATTCGAAAAAGGAAAGGAAAAAGAAGGACTTTTCGAGTCCAATGAAAATCTCTGGGACACCTTCCTCGGACTGGTACTGAAGGTAAATGAGCAGAGCCCACTCGTGAGCTTCACCTCACAGTCCTATTTGGGTTTTTATTACCGTATTCCCAGCGATCTGGACCAGGGCGCAGATCAGGTGAAATTGATGGTGAGTGGAGGAGAGAATCATTTCACTCATTTGAATATTGACAGGAATTCGGACTATTTCATTGACCCAAGGCCCTATACTAATATCCCAATGGAATCCTCAGGAGAAATGATGATGGCCGATCAGCTGATGGGCGCTTTTATGCGGATAGAAGTACCTAATATCCACGAATTACTGGAGATCTCGGGCGATTATTATATCACTTCTGCGAGTCTGCGGCTACCCATCAAACCCAATACCTATGATCAGTACCTGAACATCCCGGTCACCTCGGTCAATGTATGGGTTGGGGATAAGAAAAACAATTATATCCAAAGTCTGGGGACGATTTCCCTTAATTCATGGGATGAGCAATTTCAGGAGAAAACCTATTATGTGATCCCAATCAAGAGCTTTCTTGACTATAAATTATCTCAGGGGATCAATAATCAGGATGCACTAATCATCACTGTGCCTACGTCTGGCACCACGCTGGGGCTGCAATCCTTGCATATCGCAGAAAATTCATCAGAGCAAAAAATAAAAATAGACATTACATTTCTTCCATTAAATTAAACAAACATGCAAAGAATTAAATTATTGGTTTGGCTCCTAGGGCTAGTAAGTATATCGGCATTCAGCTCCTGTGTAAGCGAGGAGGAAGAGACCTCCGAAGGTAACTGGGTACGCAGGTCGTATTTTGATGGGAATAATCGCTCCAATGCAGCTGCATTTTCCATTGGCGATCAGGCATATATCGTGGGTGGATACACGGGAGATGACTACCTAAATGATGTATGGCAATACAATGCTGATGGAGATTATTGGGAAAGAAAAGGAGATTTCCCCGGAGCTGCCAGAAGTAATGCCGTGGCCTTTGCGATCGATGGCAAGGGGTATATTGGCACTGGATACAATGGCACAGATAAGCTAAATGACTTCTGGGAATACGACCCTCAGACGGATAGCTGGAAGGAAGTAGCTCCTTTTGGAGGTACCGCAAGGTATGATGCGGTTGGCTTTTCTTTGGTAGGAAAAGGTTATATTGGCACCGGATATGACGGCAGTGAGCAGAAAGACTTCTGGCAATATGACCCCACCACTAATAGCTGGCAGCAAATCATCAGCATGGGAGGCGCGAAGCGACAGGGAGCTGCCGTATTCGTAATTGACGAGGTCGCTTATGTGGGTACCGGCGTCAATAATGGAGCCTATGAATTTGACTTTTGGGCGCTGGATGGTAACAGCCTGCAGTGGACCCAAAAGCAGGATTTAGATTATGATGACGATTACGTAATTTACAGATCCAATGCCAGCGCATTTACCATAGGAGCATTTGGCTATATCACCGTCGGCTATAGAGGCTCCATCGTCGGCAGCACCTGGGAGTACCATCCTGGCACCGATATCTGGGAAGAGAAAACTGAGTTTGAAGGGTCCTATAGAACAGGAGCTTCTGCTTTTTCGGTGAACAATGAGCGAGCCTATGTATTATTGGGCAAAAGCTCGAGCTTACGTTTTGATGATATTTGGGAGCTTGAGCCATTTGTCGATTACGATGAAGAAGATTAAACTAGAATACCCTAAATGATAGCAGTCAAAAAACAGGTTTTGCTAAAAACCATCATTCATATACTAGTGCTGGGGATCATCATGTCCCCAGCCTTTTCATTTTTTATCAGCTCGGACCCTTTACCCGCTTCACTTTTCAATTTCAGCATCACCAATTTCAGCCTGATTTTATTTTATATTATCAATGTGATTTGGCTGGTACCGCAGTTTATCCTGAAAAGGAAGTACTTATACTATACACTATTTGTATTAGCCTGTATGCTCCTCTTCATAGTGACCCAACATTATTTCCGAGACATGCCTGAAATGGTAGACGGCCGGCATATGGGCAAATTTGCCGGTCATGGAAGAGGCCCGGATCGACCCCTTTGGATATTTCTTCCGAGTTTCCTTAAGTTCCTGATGATTATGGGCCTTGGCACTAGCATAGAGCTCATATTGCAGTTCGAAAATGAGCAAAAGAGATTTGAGGAAATGCAGAAACAAAAAGTCATCAAGGAGTTAAACTTTCTTAAAAATCAGCTGAATCCTCACTTTTTATTTAATGCTTTGAATAATATTTATTCTCTTGCACACAAAAAATCGGAGGACACCACACCAGCCATCTTGCTACTCAGTGATATGCTGCGCTATGTGCTCTATGATTCGGGAAAAAACCAAGTCACCCTGGCCCAGGAAGTAGCCTTTATTGAGAACTATATCAACTTAGAAAAACTAAAATACAATCCTGAGACAGCGCCCAGGATCAATTGCAATTTTGAACTTCAGTCGGAGGACTATCCTATCGAGCCGCTGCTATTCATCACGCTCATAGAAAATGCCTTCAAGCATGGCATTAGCTACCTCAGCCCCTCATTTGTCTTGGTCTCATTGGTGGAAGATGATAAGGAAATATTACTCTCTGTCGTCAATAGTGTAGGGCTACAAAAAGACGGGGTTTTCACCAATACTAATCCCCAAGGGCTAGGTATTGATAATTTAAAAAAACGAATGGAGCTCTTATATCCAAATAAACATAGCTTTAAACAGGTTTATGAAAACAGTACTTTTAAAAGTTTCTTAAGCATCAAAAAATGAAAATCAAATGTATCATCATAGATGATGAAACGCTAGCCATCGATATTTTGGTAGATTATATTTCTAAGGTGCCCATGCTGGAGCTCATTGGAAAATACGACTCGGCGATCAAGGCGATGGACTGCCTGATGACTCAGCAGGTGGACCTTATGTTTTTGGATATTAATATGCCTGATATCAATGGAATAAAATTCTATGAAAGCCTGCCGCTGAAACCTAAGGTTATCTTCACCACTGCTTATAGTGAGTATGCGGTAAAAGGTTTTGAGATCAATGCCGTGGATTACTTATTGAAGCCTATTAGTTTTGATCGTTTTTTTAAGGCCATCAGCAAGATCATGAATCTTCCAAAGCCTGATCTTAAACCAGTAATTGGTAGCCCAGCCATAGAGAGCCAGGTGGATAATAAGGGATATATCTTTGCGAAGGTGGAGCATAGCACCATCAAGATCAACCTGAAAGACATCTCCTATTTTGAAGGGTTCAAAGATTATGTGAAAATCCACCTGATCGATGAAAACACGCCGATCCTGACCCTCAACTCTATTAAGCATTATGAAATGAGCTTATTTTCAAAGGGCTTTATTCGGATTCATAAATCCTTTGTGGTGTCTATAGATCAGATAGAAAATATAAGTCGAAACAAGGTTAAAATGATTCATAAGGATGTTTTCATTAGCATCGGAGAATCCTATAAGGACATATTTTATGAACTGGTGGTGAAGAAAAATTTATAATTCCAGCTATTATAATGTCCATAAATCTGTACCCAGGAAACCCTACTCTTTCAGCATCGCATTTTTATAGATCAGTCTTAGGGTAATGCGAGACATTTATTTTAAGAAGATTTTTACAGCCTCACTATCGGCTGTGGGGTTATAGCCAAATTCCTTCAAAGGAGCCTTTAGGCTTAAATATTGCAGCCTTAAGAAGCTAGGAAAATCAATCAAGCAAACTCCCGAGTAAAATCTGGATCCTTATTAGAGAGGTTCTTCCATTGAGCAGACTTTACAGGTCAAAAACCTCCAAAAAATAAGAAAGCACCGATTCAAGAAATCGGTGCCTTAGTCATGAATAAAAAGAAACTACTACTCCTCTACTAGTTTTTTAAGCGGTTAATAGAATATTGTCCCGCTTTATCTTTTTACTATTGAACCCGAAACACTTGGGTCCATTACTATATATATTTACAGTGGTTTAGTTACTATTTAATAATCAATGAAATTTCCTTGATCATCAATTGATACCATCAGATCTTCACTATCCTCAGTGATGAAGGTGATATCGTAATATTTTTTAGCGCCTTCGGTAATTTCTACAATTTTCTCAAGCTTCAGAGTTGAAAGTAAGGAATCTTCCTCGATTTCATCTACCACAGACTCCGGTAATTCTTCTTTTGCAAGTTCGCGCTGCAACACTTCCTCCTGAGGCGTCTGCAATTCACTTACTCCATCAATATCAGGAATGCTTTCTGTCACCACTTCTGATGATTCAGATTCCTGCTTAGTTGATTGGCTACAAGCACTGAATAATAATGCTACGCCTATACTAATACTATAAACTACCAATTTCATACAGTTACTCTCTAGCTTCTCTAATCTCCTTATTTAAAATATTTGCTGCATATTGAGTATCTCCCTCGGGGTTTTGGTCTTTTTTTAACTGTAAACCCGTAACACCTATTAAGGCCATGATCAATACTCCGATAACTGAGAGCAAAATCAACACCGTCCTTCTCACCTGACTCATTCAGCAACTTTATTTATACTAAGAATATAAGCATAAGCTGTGCCATACCTGTATTTGGCTATTCAGCCCCCTTTTGGGACTAAATATGTGGAAAAAGTGGGGATTTTTTCTACACATTGTGTAGGTAGCTGTTCCCAAAATCCCCAACATTGTGCTATGCCAAACTTCAATTATTATACTTTTTCCTTCAAAAATGAATATATAAACTAATTTTTTCTAAAGCAAGCAATCTCAATTATGCCTTGTAATATTTACTAATATTTTCCACTAAAAACCAAAATCAGGTAATATCTACAAATCGGCAGTCCTTCTGTTTCATTTCTTATAAATGGGCAAGTACATTAAATAGCTAAGGTTCTGGGCCCTGAAAATTAAAATTCTAAGCGCTCCCCATTTAGCCTACCAATATGATGATAAAATAAAGTGAAACGCATTTAATGCAGGCCATTCCCTGCCAAAGCGAATTGGTATCCTCCACCTATTCTGATAAAAATTTTATCAAAATACATTAATATTTATACAAAATAAATGTATTTTCACTAGATTATCGGCATAAAACAACTTCACTAACACATAACATTATTAAAGCAATGAAAATTCTATCTTTTATCCTATTAATGTTCAGTTCTACTTTCTGTTTTGCGCAAATGAGCGAGGAGCAGGAAATCCAACTTATTCAGTCGCAATTCGGCATGGAAAAGAGGGAATTAATAGAAAAGTACATGAACCTATCCGAAACTGAAGCGCCAGCTTTCTGGGTGGTATATCAAAATTATGAAAGTGAACGACAGGCAATCGCAAAAGAACGCATCATGCTCGCCTCACGCTATGTGGAAAATTACGATCAGCTGGGAGATGACGAGATGGATGGGCTCGCCAAAAAAACAATAGCGAACAACCTTAAAAGAAGTAAGCTGCATGCCAAGTATTATACGAAGTTCAAGAAAGCCACTTCAGCCACTCAAGCAGCAAAATTCCTACAAGTGGATGACTATATCCACTCTACTCTCCGCCTCTCCATGCAGGAAGAAATGCCATTTATAGGCGAAATGGAATAATGCACTCATCCTATCAAAACCTATAGCCAAAATTCCTTAAACCGCCTTCCCCACTACCCAGGTCAAGCCCTCCTAAGGTAATGTGGAAGTGATAGCATTAAAAAATCCCTCAGAAACAACTGAGGGATTTTTTTTTGATTTTACAATCACCCGACTTTGCCCCATAGGGCAAAAATCAGGATAATTAACAGATCATTGATTGATCACCTGCTGCAATTTCTCTTTAAGCGCAGTGGTGATTTCAGGACGGTCTAGAGCCAGGTCCTTCTTTTCATAGGGATCATTTTCCAGATCAAAAAGCATATAGGTCCATGAGCCATCCTCTGGCGAACGCTTAGGGATAAATTTCCACGACTGAGACCTAAAGGCATAATCTCCTGAATAGGTATGATGAACCATCTCCTCTCGCCGCGATTTGGCACTGGCATCTTCCAATAAACTTAAGAAGCTAATCCCATCCATTATTTCGTCCTCCTCGTCCTGAAGGATCTCAGCCAAGGTCGGGTAGATGTCCATAATGCTGACCAATTGGTCATTTTGCGTTCCTGGAGAAACCCTATCCGGCCATCTGACGATAAACGGCACTCTATGTCCTCCTTCAAAAAGAGAGGCCTTAAATCCCCTGAGATCTCCGCAGGAATGGTGGCCGTAATCCTTGCCATCATCACTCGTAGGCGTGCCGCCATTATCACTGGACACGATTAATATTGTATTTTCCTCAATCCCTAATTCCTCGAGCTTTGCCATTACTTGGCCGACCGTCCAATCAAATTCGTACACCATATCTCCTCGCTCCCCTGCTTCACTCTTGCCCTTGGCAAAATCCGCAGGAGTACACGGACGATGAGGGGCGACTGTGGGAAGGTATAGAAAAAACGGCTTGTCATTATTGGCATTTTCCTCAATAAAGGCCAAAGACTTCTCTGTCAACGTAGGACCTATGGTCGTATCATCCCAGCCCTCGATCATCCATCCTTCATGCACCTCCGAGGCTGAAATCCCTTCCTTAGTGGCTTGCCCTTTTTCTCGCCAGATTTTTGGCAACCCGAAGGTATATCGGTTTTCAATAAATACATGAGGCTCCATATTTTGCCCGGCCCCCGATCCAAAGAAATAATCAAAACCGAGATCATTAGGACCACCATAGCTAGGGTTCATGAAGTTCACATCTCGCACCCCTTCCACCCCTTTCTCGTGCCAATCCTTGGCCTGAACATATTCATACCCTTGATTTTTCAGGAAATTAATTCCCAAATGCCATTTCCCCCCCACCGCGGTGGCATATCCATGGGATTGCATCATATCGGCTATGGTCACCTCGTCTTTATTGATAAGCGGATCATTGTAAGTGGACCACAGGACTTCTCGCTTCAGGTCCGACCGCCAGGCGTATTTGCCCGTCACAAAACTGTAACGTGAAGGTGTACAAACCGAGGAAGCGGAATGGGCGTCGGTAAACCTCATCCCCTGCTCCGCAAGACGATTCATATTGGGAGTAGGGATTTTGGATGCTGGATTATAGCACTGCGGATCACCGTAGCCCATATCATCGGCCATTATAAATATCACATTCGGCTTTTTGTTGTTTTGGCCAAGTACAGGGATACTCATAAGCATGAGTAGAATAAGACCTAGTTTTTTCATGTGAACGCTATTCATAATTACAGATGATATAGTATTGAATTCTATATTCTCAGATGGGATCTTCCAGTTTTATTCAGCGTCCGACATCCACCAGAGTTGCTTCCAATGCTTAGGGCCGTCATTTTGCTGTGCCTCTCCAGGAGTACTTCTGCCTTCTTTGATGTACTTGGTTAGCAAATCCCGCAGCTCCTGCACTTTCTCGGGATGATCCCCTTGGAGGTTTCTGGTTTCGGCAGGATCTTCGTCCATATCATATAATTGTACTGCGGGTAGGTCCTTCATTTCCTCCACTTCCTTAGGCGTAGGATAGCTCCAGCCGGCAGAACCTGCGGCCATGATCAGCTTCCATTTCCCCTGACGGATAGCAAAACTCCCGTTGACAGAATGATGGATAGTGGCTTCTCTAAAATCACCTGCTATGGCCTCTCCTTGCAGCAGCGGCATGATATTATAACTATCTTCCCCTTCACTAGCGGCTAGTTTATCCCCTACAATTGCAGCACAAGTGGCCATAAAATCCGTGGTGCAGATCGTCTGATCACTTACTGCTCCTGCAGCGACCATGGCTGGCCACTTCACAATAAAGGGAACACGGTGTCCTCCCTCATAGATATCGGCTTTATAGCCACGATATGGACCACTTGGATAATGGCCCTTGGCCACCATTTCCTCCGGCTTGGAAGCTGGAGAACATCCATTATCCGTTACGAAAACGATCAAGGTATTTTCCTCAATGCCAGCTTCAGCCACCGCTTTCACCAGCTCTCCCACATAGTGGTCTACCATCATCACAAAATCCCCATAAGGATTCAGCTCACTCTTACCCTGCCAGTCTCCGGTCGGCAAAATCGGCGTATGTGGTGATGGCAATGGCAGGTATAAGAAGAATGGTTTCTCTGTCTTTGCCTGCTCTTGAATATAGCTAATTCCTCTTCTAAAGAAATTTGGGGTAACATCTTCATGAACGAAATCCGCACCTGTATAGCCGTCTCTCCACCAGCCATAAGTATCCTTGCTTTCCGTATGCTTATCCGGCAAAGCGGTCACCTGACCATTTTCCACATATACATAAGGTGGAATATCCAGGGAGGCCACATGACCATAGGCATAATCAAAGCCCACATCATTCGGATTATGGGTGACTGGCTTGGAGAAATCGATTTCTCCATCCTCATCATGACTCCAGTCCCATCCTAAATGCCACTTGCCAATAAAAGCGGTATGGTAGCCATTACGCTGTAATAAGGAGGCCACGGTGGTTCGGTCTTTATCGATAAGCGCCTTGGAATCTCCCCATAGCACACCATCCTTCAGCGTTGTCCGCCAGTTATATCTTCCCGTAAGAATGCCATACCTGGTCGGGGTGCATACGGCTGAGGAGGTATGAGCATCCGTAAAGCGCATCCCCTTCGCAGCTAGCTGGTCCAGATGGGGTGTCTTGATCTTCCCTTCGGGAAAATAAGCCTGAATATCTCCCAGCCCCATATCATCAGCCAAAATATAAATTATATTTGGCGGGCTTGGTTTTGCAGCTTCCTCCTTCACTTCTTTGGTAGCACATGCATGCAGCAAAATCGCAAAACATATTAAACTCGCTACTATTGGTATCCTTCTTAGACTCATTTTACTAATCATTTATTTTTGATATTTTCTAACTGCTCCTTCATCTGAGCCAATTTCTCCGGTACCTCATTGGCGATATTAGTTTGCTCTTTTGGATCCGCATTCAAGTCAAATAATTGATCTTCTTTAGAAAACCCTGTCTTGATGATCGGTCCCCAAGGCACCATAGCAGGGCCATTATTAGCAGGAATATACTTATACCCCTCCTGACTCAGCAGGGCCAGGTTAGAAAATAGTGCTTCCTGCACCACGAAATCTCTACCTTTAGTATCTTCACCTATAAGGGCTGCCCATGAATCCTGAGTATCGATAGCTTGACTTTGATCATAAGGAATCGAGAGGTAACTCGCAAAGCTTCCTAGCAAATCCACCTGGCTAAACATCGCAGCACTACGCTGACCAGACGACACTCCCTGTGGCCACCTTACGATAAATGGCACGCGTGTCCCTGCCTCCAAAGCGCTGTATTTCCCTCCACTCAGCTCTCCCCAAGGTTTATGCTCTCCGAGCAGCTCTCGTGCCTGGTCTTCATAGCCGTCATCTAGGACAGGACCATTATCACTGGTAAAGACCACGATGGTATTCTCCCTCATCCCTTCTTTTTCCAGCAAGTCCATCAATGCTCCCACGGTCCAGTCCAGCTGCGCGATCACATCCCCACGAGGCCCTTCGTTGGTGATCCCCTGGAATCGCTCATGCGCCAACCTAGGCACGTGGATATCATGGGTAGCAAAATACATGAAAAACGGCTGATCTTCCTTTTCTTTTATAAATTGAGTGGCCTTCCCTACAAAAATATCTGCAAAATCCTCATCCCGCCAGAGCGCGGCCTCTCCTCCAGACATATATCCTATGCGGCTTACCCCATTCACAATGGTGTGATTATGCCCATGCGACCACATGGTGGTCAACTGCTCGGGATGATCTTTGCCTGTTGGGCGATCGCCCACTTTATTTCTGTAACTAACCTCTATGGGATCAGCAGGGTCTAGGTTGACAATATGATGATCCTCCACATAGACGGTGGGTACCCGATCCCCGGTAGCAGGAAGTATAAAACTATAATCAAAGCCAATCTCCAAAGGCCCAGGACTTATCTTACCATTCCAGTCAGGCCCCTCTTCCCCGCCAAGGCCAAGGTGCCACTTGCCGATAACGGCCGTGCGATATCCAGCCTTCTTCATCAGTCCTGGCAAAGTCTCCACTCCTGGCTTGATCAGCGCAGAAGCATCGCCCGGTGCCACCCCACGACCCTTGGCGCGCCAGGCATACTCCCCTGTCAATAAGGAGTACCGGGAAGGAGTACAAGTGGCTGCCGTCGCATAGGCATTGGTAAATAATATCCCCTCAGCGGCCAGTTTGTCAATATTTGGAGTTGGAATATCACCCCCATAAGCCGACAAATCACCATATCCTAGGTCATCGGTATAGATCAAAAGTACATTCGGAGAGGCAGTTTCCTCCTCGGTTTTTTCACTTTGTGAATTGCAAGCCCCGCTTAATAAGGCGATACAACTAAGTAGTAATAAATTTCTTTTCATGTATTTTCTTTTTATGCTAAAACCTTTCATTACGAAAGGATTCAATAAAAATAGAAATTAATAGCTTAAAAAATGAAATTTATACTGAAAGAAACTCAGCTTTATTCTGCTTTCCACCTCTTAAGGCTTGACCATTTTAAGTTCTAATTCCCAGGATCCCTTGAGTTCAGGCTTACGTTCTGTCAGGCTTAGCTTATATAATTTTTCCTGAGACCATGCTTTAAGCAATTGCCCATCAGTGAGGATTTTTTCCTCCACGGCCACCTCAAATTGCCCCTCTGGCAATATCAACGCTGCAATCGAACCATCGGGAAGTGGGATCAGCACCTTATTTGGCTGAGAAAGATCGGGAGCATAGGCACACATAAAATTCAATTGATTTGGCGAGAGCTGTTGATCGAGCTCGTATGAATCCTGGATAACCAGATAATCTCGTCCGGTAAATAGGCTATAAGTACGGATCCACTGCTCCACATGGGCATCAGCAGGATATGCTGGCGCAATATCAATACTATAATCTACGCGCCTCTTTCCTTCCGAAAGGGTAGATATTGCGGCCTTATACTCTGCGCCATTTAGCTGGGACTGTCCATTGACCTGAGGCAGGTTATGGTAATCAGACTGCATCGTCCAGATAGAATATCGGTCTTTGCTGAAGGTTTTGGCAGAGTAAGTCTCCACGCCAATATCCAAAAATATCGGTTGAGTATTATAATATAGGATGAAACTACCTACATCATTATGATTATGGCTTTCATTATTATGCCCTCCCTTGGCTGCCAGGAACAAGCCTCCCTCAGTCCGGGCGGCCATCACCTGGGTATCTGGATAGTACACCAAGGCTTCTTTTTCTCTGTAGGGTGGGTAGGAAGTCAGTTGGTCCGCAAGGGCCACATTATGCAGCGCCCGATCCAGACTCCCATCGATGATCCAGGATTTCTTGCTAGAATCTTCCACGATAGCCGCGGCAAAGCCCTTCAAAGCGGGATCATCGATATACTCCCCATATCGATAAATAATCCCCGGATGAGCGGAAATTTTCGCGGAAGCATCAGCAAAATTCACATAGTATTCCTCGCCAATATGGGTAAACCGGATATAATTCCCCATATTCCGAATAATCTCTTCCTGACTAATATCCAATTCTCCAGCGGTGATGGAGCTTAATAAGTCCAGGTATTCAATCATTTTTCCTGCGGCATGATCCCAATAAGCAGGTCCTTCCTCACAGGCCCCATCTGTTTTATAATAGTTGATAAATTTATCTACTGAAAGTGCGGTTTTTTCAAGTATTGCCAATTGCTTTTCCTTATCTCTTTCCACCATAATGGCAGACATGAGCACATTATAATTGCACCATGGATTCCAGTTATTGACAAATGAAGACTCGAATCCCATCCACCAGAAGTCCTCTCTAGCCAAATAGGGTTCTATCACCCTTTCGCTGATCTCCTGCTCTATCCGCAGGGCCAGTAGTGGTGAGACAGACTCCAGCTCACTGCGGAAATAAAAATATACCCATGACAGCAAATTCGCCACTTCTCCCACGCCAAGGTCAATAATCGGGTCATTGATATCCGGCACGCCAGAACCATACTTCTGAATAGTAAGATGGGCGGACATCGCCCAGGTAGACTGCTCACATATGGCCCAGGTTCCATCGATTATCGCATCAATATACTCCCCTTCCTGAGCTGCCAGCTCAGCCAAGACCAGCTGCTTCAGGTGGCCCACTCGCTCATTTCTAAACCCCTGCATCCTGGTCCTATCCCCTGTCCGCACAAAATCCAAATAACTGCTGACCGGTATGACTGGCCAGTTATATTCTTTGGCCAGCTCTCCCTTCGCGCGAATATCCTCGCGCATCTGAGGAGATAAGTCCCCCAGCTGAGCCTTGATCATCTGTTTATCCGGGAAAATAGCGGTAGGCTCCAGAATATCACCCTTCCAGCCGTCTTTGCTCATTGCCAATCCCAAAAGGTTTCGCTCCTCCTGAGCATAGGCATTAGATACGCCTAAGAGCAATAGCGCAGCGACTACAGCAAAAACTTTCTTAAAAAAACTGTTTTTTTTCATCTTCATTACTGATTAGATAAGAGATTAAATATGGCAATTAAATCCTATCCCTCCAAAGTGATAATAGAATGCTGGGGTAATTCCCTAAGCAATTTCTTCATACGGCATATCCTCGAAGAATCTCATAATGATCATTTCCCGCTGCCGGACAGGAAGGGCATTATAGTGATGCTCGAGAATCTTCTTTTGATCTAGGGTCAAGGAGGAATTGAGGAAGTAGGCGCTGGCATCTACTTTGATCTGAAAAGCCTCATGATTCTCTATGGGCAGATCGACAGATTTTCGCTCTGCCTCAAGTGCTAGCAATAACTTCCGCCTCAGGCAGGCCATCAAATAAGCCTTCACGGACCTGGCTTGACCTATTTTTTTGCGATCATCAATTAACCGATGAAACACATCCTGAATGGAATCCTTCACTTGAGACTTGTTGGAAGTAAACTGCATTCCATATTGGTATAAGGCATCAATATGACGGGAATAAATCCTTCCTAAGGCCTCAATATCACCCATCATAAACGACTGCCAATCTTCAATCTCAATTACTTTAACATCCATGCTTCAGAGCCCACGAGCTTTCAAATAATAATAAAAAGAAAGTTTTATACACTAATATATAAGTATATAACAAAAAATAACAACACAACATAAGTATTGAGGATTTGAAAACAAAACAAATATTCAGAATAGTTTTAAAAATAAATTGTAAATTTAGGTACTTGTTTAGCCGATTGTTCCACCTATGAAGGAAACATTTTGCAAAAATTCAATTCCTCCCAAACAATTTATCCTGATATCAAACTATCTAACTTATGAAAAACAGCTTTTACCAATTCGGACTTTTAATCCCTATATTTCTAGCTTTTGGTGCGTGCAAATCCGAGCCCGCCAATGATACTCAAACCGAACAAACGGTCGCTGAAAACAAAATCACCGATGAGTTTATTCAAACAGAAATTGATAAGGCCGTAGCTCAATATAAGTTTCTTAGCGAGCATACTCCTGAGGACAAGCTTCCTAGAACTTTCGAAAACGGGCAACTAGTAACCTCCGGTACGGGCTGGTGGACCTCGGGTTTTTACCCGGGAACGCTCCTTTATCTTTTTGAAATGTCTGGTGATTCCTCCTTACTACAATTGGCGGAGCAGAAACTTACGATTTTAGAAAAGGAAAAGAATAACGAAGGAACCCATGATTTGGGATTCATGCTTTATTGCAGCTTCGGCAATGCCTACCGCATCACCGGCAATGAGCAATATAAAGACATCATGCTTAAGGGTGCTGAATCTCTGGCGACGCGATTTCATGAGGAAGTGGGACTGATCAAGTCCTGGGATCATGGCAAGTGGAAATATCCAGTGATCATTGACAATATGATGAACCTAGAGTTCCTATTCTGGGCAGCTGAAGCGGGAGGCGATGACCGATATATCGACATCAACCTAGCTCATGCGGATAGCACGATTGCTAATCACTTCCGTGAGGACAATAGCTCCTTTCACGTGATCGACTATGACCCTGCAGATGGCTCTGTGGTCGAGAAGAGAACACATCAAGGCATGGCTGATGAGTCAGCCTGGGCGAGAGGTCAATCCTGGGGACTCTATGGCTTTACGGTAATGTACAGAGAGACCAAAGATCAGGCTTACCTCGATCAGGCTGTAAAAATCGCCGACTTCATCCTCGGTCACTCTAATCTACCTGCTGACATGGTTCCTTATTGGGACTTCAACGACGGCCCTTCTGACTCTACCTACAGAGATGCCTCAGCCGCGGCCATCAATGCTTCCGCATTATTGGAGCTATCCAAATATGTGAAGGATACCGATAAGGCCAAAAAATACCTCGCAGATGCTGAGACAATGATCGTCAGCCTCGCTTCTGACAAATACACTGCCGCTAAAGGCGACAATGGTGGGTTTATCCTAAAGCACAGTGTGGGCTCTCTTCCTCATAAGTCCGAGGTGGACGTCCCATTGACCTATGCGGACTACTATTATATAGAAGCCTTAAAAAGATACAAAGAATGGGACCTAGGCAAATAAGCGAATAGCTTCCTGGCCGATTGACTACGAAAGTGTCACCTCCTAATTCTTATGATTTAAGGGCTGGGTTTTACCTGGCCCTTTTTTATATTTTCACCTCTTATTCTAATATCCATTATGCATCCAGCCCCTGTTAACCATAAGCCCTTTAAAATACTGATTGTCATAGCATTTTTTTGGTCTAGCACCATGGCTATAGCTCAGATCCAACCCCAAATTATTCCCTTTCCAGCAAGCTTTGAGCTCAATAATGGCACTTTTTCTCTGACTGATGCGAGCACCATCTTCACGACAGATGAAGCGCTGACGGACGAACTTTATTACTTCCAAACTGAGCTACTTCGCCGAAAAGGGATGACGATCAGTCGTGGCAAGGATTCTCAATCCGACATTCTACTTCAGCTAGACCCTAATCAGACAGAGGGGTATAGCCTCCAAATCCAACCTAATCAAATCATTATTTCTGCTGCCAAAGAGGAAGGAATATTTCATGGATTGATTTCTGTCCTACAGCTTGCAGAGGCTAGTGCTGTCGAAGAGGGGAAAATCAATATTCTCTGCTGGACCCTTCAGGATGCAGCTTTATTTGGATGGAGAGGGTATATGCTGGACGAATCCCGTCACTTCTTTGGCAAAGAAACCGTCAAGAAACTGCTTGACTGGATGGCATTCTATAAGCTCAACACCTTCCACTGGCATCTCACTGATGCTCCTGGCTGGAGGATTGAGATCAAGGAGTATCCCCGGCTAGCCCTGGTAGGCGGAATCGGCAACCAATCCAATCCTAATTTGGATTCAGAATATTATTCTCAAGAAGACATCAAGGAAATCGTACGCTATGCGGCGGAGCGTAAGATCACCATTATCCCAGAAATAGATATGCCTGGCCATGCGACTGCCGCCAATATGGCCTACCCCGAATATAGCGGTGGAGGCTCCGAGAAATACCCCGAATTCACTTTTCACCCCGCCAAGGAAGGGACTTACCAGTATCTGACCACTATTCTCAAAGAAGTAAACAGCTTATTCACCTCAGGTATGATCCACTTAGGTGGTGATGAGGTGAGTTTTGGCAATGAGGGATGGAAGTCAGACCCAGAGGTAAAGTCCCTGATGCAACGAGAATCACTCCCCAACCTGAAGGCGGTAGAAAACTACTTTATGCAGCGCATGGCAGACTCATTATTTGCAATGAATAGTACCCTACTGGCTTGGGATGAGATGGCTGATGCTGGTTTACCGTCTGATAAGACCCTCCTCATGTGGTGGCGACATGATCAGCCCAAACAGCTGCAATTGGTACTGGACAATAATATCCCCACTATTCTCTGCCCAAGGATCCCCTTGTATTTTGATTTTGTCCAGCAGGAGCAGGACCAATATGGCAGAAAATGGGCGGGAGCCTTCAGCCCTTTAGAGCAAGTTTATGCCTTCAGTATGGAGAAGTTAGGAATCGCCAAGTCACAGCAACACCTCATCAAAGGCTTGCAAGCCAATCTATGGACAGAGACCGTGCATAATGAAGAGCGCTTGGATTACCTCACTTTCCCGAGGATTGCGGCTATGGCCGAGGCGGCATGGACCGCAGTACCTCAGCGAAATTATGAGGAATTCCTAATCCGACTATCCGGACACACCCTTCTATATGAACGAGCAGATTTATATTACTTTGACCCAAAAGACCCTGCATCAACACCCGAACCAGTATTCAAACCTTAAAAAACACTTAGCATGAATAGAAGATCATTTGTAAAATTCATTCCCGCCATGGGAGCGATAGGTAGTCTTGTCCCGCATACCTTACGGGCTGAGGAAAGTAGCAGCAAAGCCCTCCGCTCAGACCAAAGGGAATACTGGGCCAATACCTTATATAAAATCGCTTACCCGGTGCTCACCGCAATGAGCGAGGAAAAACTCATCTCCACCATGCCCGTGGAGACGCCTTCCGATCCTTATGGAGGCAGAAAAGACGTGACCCATCTGGAGGCTCTTGGCAGGACTTTGGCGGGGCTGGCCCCTTGGCTAAACCTTCCCGAGCAGGATACTAAGGAAGGTGAAATGCGTAAAGAATTGGCAGAAAAAGCGCGACTGAGCATTGCCGCAGGCGTGAATCCTGATTCTCCCGATTACCTCAACTGGACCAAAGGCGCCCAGCCACTGGTGGATGGGGCCTTTTTGGTGCATGGGATTATGCGCGCTCCAGAAGCCCTGTGGGCACCACTCCCTGATAAGGTAAAGCAGCAATTTATCCAAGAGATCAAAAATCAAAAAGAGGCCATTCCTCCTTATTATAACAACTGGCTGCTTTTCGGTGCCATGCTGGATGCTTTTTTATTCTTTGCAGGTGATCAGGGTGATTTTATGCGAATTGATTTTGCTGTAAAGAAACATGATGAATGGTACGTGGGAGATGGATGGTATGGAGATGGGAAAGATTTCCATATGGACTACTATAATGGCTACGTGATCCAGCCAATGATGCAGCAGATTTTGAAGATTGCGGCTGAGAAAAGGAAAAGCTACCAGGAATTATACGAGAAAGTTCAGAAAAGGATGATTCGATTTGCCGAACAGCAGGAGCGACTTATCTCTCCTGAAGGCACTTACCCACCTATTGGCAGATCGATTACCTATAGAGTGGGCGCCTTTCAGCCTTTGGCGGAAGTGGCCCTGCAAGACAGCTTACCGGAGCATGTAAGCCGTGGCCAGGTACGGGCAGCCTTAGGAGCTATCATCAATAGACAATTTGAAGCTCCCGGAACCTACGATGAAAATGGCTGGCTTCAGATTGGATTTTGTGGACATCAACCAGAAATGGGTGATCGCTATATCTCTACCGGAAGTCTGTATCTATGCACTTTGGGATTTTTGCCATTAGGCTTACCCGAAACGCACGCTTTCTGGACCAATGAGGCGGAAGATTGGACGGCTAAGAAGGCCTGGGCAGGAGTCACCGTGCCCGCCGATCATGCGATTTCTTTCTAAATTGAGTAATAAAAACTAGTTTTATGGTAAAAAAAACATGGTTTTATTCAGCGATTGCCAAAACTGGTATCGCTTTTGCTAAATAGTCTAATATATAACTATTAGAGGTTTAAGTTTAGCGAAACCAACTTAGTTATATCTTTTAAGGATAAAAACCAGCTAATACAAAACCATTGTTTATCATGAAACCACTAATCAATTTTAAGTCGATCTATTTGTCTATTTGGGGTGTAATTGTATCTGCTACTCAGGCTTTTGGTCAGCTCCCAAAGGGAACTCCAATGGTGGAAGATTCGGGTATTAACACCAATGACAGTGCGGAGGTAATTATCTATATCGTACTACCTTTAGTGGTCCTTGTTCTTGGTTTGGCTTGGTATTTTTTCTATAAAAAGCCTCAAAAAGATAAGATAAAAAAAGAAGCACAAAACCAGAGACGTTGATATAATCTCAGTCTGGCAGCAGGATTCCTACTGCCAGACTGAAACTTCGTTACTGTAGTTTTGTGCTATTTTTCTTTCATTCCCATAGTAGGAGAATGAATGATTTATAAATGCTACTTGCTAGCATATGTTTTTTTACAATAGTATTTTACCTTTCTCGTAGCTGCTGAAGGACCTTTTTAAGTTCATTTTTATCCTTCATATAAGGTGCAAGATCGAAAATCTCCACTTTTCTAAAATCTATCGGATGACTTTCGCTTTGCAAGGAGATAAATCCTTCGGTAAGCATTTTGCCATCTTGCTTAATCGCTGGATCCACAGGATCCACATTGCCGCCGCCGATCTGAGGGGAATAATACGTCAAAACAGTATCACCCTCCACGATATGCTGAACTACTGAATCCGCTAGAACTAAGAAATCTGCCGACACCCATTGTTCTCCATGATAGGTCTTGGAAGTGGATTTCACACAATGAGGCGTAAACAGCTCTCCTTCCATCACCACATTCGTCCCTGGCGTGCAGAGATTAGAGGTGGTACGATCATGCTCACCATCACCACCGAGCAACTGCCCTTCGATGGAGATCGGGAAATTCTGATCTTTCAGCATGGTACGCGGATCCTGGCCATGAAGCATCGCTCCACTATTACGCAGTGCCCAGCCTTCTCCGGCAGGCGCCTGATCACCCACAAAGCGGTATTCCAAATGAAGTAGATAGGCCGAAAATGATTCATCATAAAAGATATGTCCATACTGCTTATCAAAATCGGTGTATTCATCGTACCGAACTTTCAGCATTCCATCCTCCACACGGAAGGTATTTCCATAGTTTTCATCCAGCTCATGCTTGGCAATTTTTATCTTCCAATGGTCCATATCCTTTCCATTAAATAAGGATTTCCATTGACCGGAAACATCTGCAAGGGGTTCTTCCACAGCGGTTTTGTTATCCGAAGAAGAACAAGCGACGGACATACAAGCAACGATTGCCAAAGGCAAAAATATTTTTTTCATTTCGGGTATAATTATTTGGCTTAATAGATTTTAACCGTGGCTTAGCTTGCCCTTCAGCCTGCCTAACCACAGTTTAAACCATTAAATTAATTCAGAAGAAACGTTTTATTGGTATTTATAAAGAAAAATTTCAGAATATCCTCAAATCATTTCTTTTCCCAACAGAATATCCACCATGGATATAATTTTATTTGACTAAGTAGAACTCTCTTAGGATTGATTTTAATCATTAAATAAAACCAATATTTATACCTCAGGGAATGGCGATTAGATCCTATAAAAGCTGGGATAGCCATGGCCAGCCTAACCGAGCCCTCAAACCTAAGCCCAGCCCCTACTCAAAATAATATTAAGTAGAAAACCATTCATCGCTAAATAAAAAGCTTTAAATTACTCTACTTCACCCGATTACAGCCTTCCTTAGCGGTCAAAAACAAAAGAAATGAGGAGGAACACTTGGCTTATTTATTGAAAAAAATAAAAGAAGTCTAGATTATTTACTTAAATAAAATAAAAAGTTAGCTTTGTATTAGGACTATATCCCTACTTACGGGCTAATAAAACCATAATTATCATGCAAACTCAAGTAAAACCTTGGCTGAACCTCGTTCTCATCACTCTTCTACTGATGGGCTTACAGCCTAAAGCGATCAGCCAGAGCCTAAAAAAACCCAATATCCTAGTTATTTTAGGAGATGACCAAGGCACAGTGGATACCCATGCATATGGCTCCACCGACCTCCACACCCCAAACTTGGACCGAATCGCCAATGAGGGAGTTCGATTTACGCAGTTTTATGCTGCAGCTCCTGTATGCTCCCCGTCCAGAGCAAGTTTACTGACGGCCAAATACAACCAAAACGCCAGGCTATTTGGAAATGTATCCCCTCCACATAGTGACCCGGAATATAAATCAGGCTTGCCAACCGATGAAATCACCATGGCGGAAGTCTTCAAGGCTGATGGCTATGAAACGGCATTAATTGGCAAATGGCACTTAGGCCATTCCCCTGAAAAACTCCCTAATGGTCAGGGCTTCGATTATTTCTTTGGTCATCAACGTGGATGTATAGACAATTACTCTCATTTCTTTTTTTGGCATGGCCCCAATATGCATGACTTATACCAGAATGAGGAAGAAATATACCGTCCAGGTGAGTTTTTTGGGGACTTGATGGTGGATGAAGTAAAGAAATTTACGGCCAAGGATAAGGAAGATCCTTTCTTTATTTATTGGGCGATCAATATGCCTCACTACCCTTATCAGGGTGATCCAAAATGGCTGGAATACTATAAAGATCTACCGGAATCCAGACAGCTCTATGCCGCATTTATCAGCACTTATGACGAGATGATCGGTGAGGTACTAGACCATTTGGAGGCCACAGGTGAGCTGGACAATACCATTATTGTCTATCAGTCTGACCATGGGCATAGCACAGAAGAACGCGCTTATTTTGGTGGTGGAAGTAATGGCATTTACCATGGCGCAAAATTCTGCATGCTGGAAGGTGGCATCCGTGTGCCAGCCATGATCCGCTACCCCAAAGCCGTCCCTGCTATGGCGGTGAGAAATCAGATGGCCAACAGTATCGACTGGCTCCCTACCTTGGCAGAAATCACAGGCACCGACATCCCAAATAAAGAGGAGATCGATGGCAAAAGCCTAATGCCTATCATCAATGATATAAATGCACCCAGCCAACATGAGGTGCTGCACTGGGCCACTGGCGATCCGGAAAGCACCACCGACTCATGGGCCGTGCGAAAGGGAAACTGGAAACTGCTGGGCAACCCCTGGGACTCTGAAAAAGAGCTAACCTTCGGAGATGAGGACAAATTATACCTCGTGGATATGTCCAAAGACTCCACCGAAACCACCAATGTGGCCAAGCAGAATCCTGAGATTTTGAAGGAGCTATTAAAGCTTCATACTGATTGGAATCAGGAAATGATCCAGCTGAAACTCGCAAATCAATAATTGCCATACCAGACCTTTAAGGAATTTCAATAGCCTCCCTAATTACCCTAGGGAGGCTATTATAGTTTTATATTATCAAGACCAACTATCAATGAGAAAAATTCATTTATTTCTTTTCATCTTATTATTCAGCACCTCTCTAGTCCATGCCCAATCAGGCGACACCCTCAGGGTGATCAGTCATGATAATATTGAGGTGGTCACTGATCCCTCCAAAGGCGAAAATAGCTATACCCACTGGGCCAGGTTCCCAGAAAAAGAGGTCCCCATACGGCAGATCCTATTGAAGATCAAATTTGCCTGTCCAGACAATATGCGCTGTGCGGACTGGGACTATGTGGACCATATCACCATAAAACGCCAAGGTGGCCTCCAAGGCGAAATGCTAGATTATGAAATAGCCAGAATGCTCACCCCTTATGGAGGTGCTTTTGATAAGGATTGGGAATTCGAATGGAAGGTGGATGTAACCGACTTCAGCCTCATCCTTCGAGACAGTGTCGAGATCGAATACAAGCACACCGGATACGAGCCCAATCAGGACCGTGGATGGAAGGTGACCCTTGCTTTTGAGCTGATCGAAGGCAAGCCAAGCATGGAGCCCGTAGCCATCCATAAGGTGTACCAGGGTTCTTACGCCTACGGCAATGATGACAACCCTATAAATGAAAGCCTCGCTCCCTTCACCATCTCCAAAAATCCGGCCACTGAGCTTGGACGATTCAGAGTCATCCAAACCGGACATGGCATGGATAGACCTGATGGCTGCGGGGAATTCTGCGATAAATTCAGGGATTTCCTCTTCGATGGAAAAATCCTCTCCAGCCGACAAATGTGGAAACAATGCGGCAGCAATCCCCTATACCCCCAGGCGGGAACCTGGATCTTTGATCGCGCTAACTGGTGCCCTGGCGATCTGATTCAGCCCGACCTCTATGATGTGAAGCTGTCCGAAGCCAGCCATAGCCTGCAGCTGCAGATGGAAGACTATTCTGCTCCGAAACCCAGCGCCAGCGAATTGATATCCGCATACCTAATAGAATACAAGCACTACGAATCTAAGAATGACGTAAGCCTGGAAGAGATCATCATCCCTTCTGATCTAGCCATTCATAGCCGGCAAAATCCCGCCGCTTTTGGTCCTACCATTGTGATCAAAAATAATGGAAGCGAGCCTCTAAAAAAAGTACAAATCAAGCATGGTCAAGCCAATGCAAAACCGGCCAGCTATACCTGGACGGGCCTCCTGGCGCCAGGTCAGACTGACACCCTGCGCATGGAAGGCCTCATCCCGCAGCAAGGTCCGCTAAACTATCAGGTGGAACTTCTCCAACCTAATGGAAAGAAAGATGGCTATGCGCTAGACAATAAATCCCAAAGTCATTATTCGCCTGCTCCTGTCCATAATGGTGAGCTAATACTCTATATCCAAACCAACCAAGCCTCCTTGGACAATGCCTACACCCTGACCAACTCTGAGCAGGAACTGGTAAACCATAGGGAGCATGGCAGCTTGGAGGCGGACAGCATCTACAGGGACAGCTTGCACCTTCCTGCCGGAAACTACAGACTGCACCTCACGGATAGCGCAGGAGATGGACTCGAGTTTTGGTATAAGACCAGGGCTGGTCGTGGTAACGTAATTTTGCTTAACGGCAATGGAGAGATCGTAAAGAGCTTCGACTCTGATTTCGGTAATGAGATAAACTATGATTTCATCGTAAGTGATCAGCCTGATGCTATTCCATCTGAGGAAATCTCCCTGGGCGTATTCCCTACCCGTGCCCAGGATTATACCATCTTTGACTTCTTGGCCAATCAGCCAGAAACCGTAATTGTCAAGCTAGTGGCTGATCCAAGTGGTGAAGTGGTCGAGGAGCATCGCTACCAAGATCTCCAGGAAGGAAAGTTTACTTTTGATCTAAGCCGCTACCCGAAAAGCCGCTATTTCTTCCAGGTCTATATCGAAGATAAGCTGATCTACAATAAAAGATTACGAGTAAAAGAATAGCTCATCAAAGCCAGTAAGCTAGTATTCCCACAGTAATTCCCCTGGAGGAATAAAAATCCTGTTCTATTAAAAAATCATCTACTGGAAGCTTAATTTTTATTGGCTCCCACGCCATAAACAAAAAAAACACAGGGAAAGAGATAAGCTGATAAGCCATAGAGTGCCAATCAGTTTATCTTCTTCACCTGTGGTTTTACGTTCAGTGGACTGAGAAATGGAAGTTTCTACGAGTCCTGAACCTTATTATGGAAGTGCGTCAAAATCTATTTGAGGAGTCTTATTGGTTTTCTCCCTTGTATATTCTGAGTTTAAAGGAACTGCTGGCGCAAAATAACCTCCATTTTGCAGGAAGAACTGGCCATTTTCCTCGCCTCCAGCGTAGTCTGTTCTATATCCCCTAGTGGCAATATCATCACCTGTAAACCTCGCCTCAGTCAGCTCATGCCAGTTACCATCAGTATCCTGCGCCCACTGGTTTCCATAATGAGCCTTACGGCCAATATAACCATTCTTATCATTGAAATTCTCCAGGAATGAATGAGGTCGCTTATACCAAGTGTCCGTTTGTGGTCTTAGGAAGCTCGCGATTAGCTGCCATTCGCCTATTTCGGGGGCATAAAAATACGCCGTATAGATAGTATTCCCTTTTCCATCTGGCTCCACCGCGTTCAGGAATTGATAGGTATTACCAGTTATCCACTTATACCTTCTAAAACTCTGCCCACCAGAACCCTCATTTCCAAATTCTCCGGTGTTCACCTCTTCACCTTTTTTGAGCAATTTTATTTTTTGGTCTTCAGGAATTTCATCCGGATTGTCGGTATGAAAGGGACTCCACACGGAGAAGAGTATCCTTCTTTCATCATCGCCATTCACTTGAATGCCAAAATATCCTTCTCCAAAGCCATTGGCCATATAATATGAACCATTAGGATCCTCTCCTTTGGGCACTGTAATTTCGTTATAAAACCATTTGAAATCCTTATCCTTTGGCAAGGCATAGCTTAGGTGCACGGATGGTCCTCTCCGTCCCCAGTAAAACCGATTGCTTTCATTATCCCGGACGAAGGTAATTTCCTCCTCCGAAGGGGAGTTTACGATTAAGGAATTGATGCTCGCAAATTCTGAGGAGGAACGTTCGGTTCCCTGTAAATCCACCTTGGCATAGCCACCAGGCAAGTCAAACAGTCCGAGGTTCAGGGTGTCTGAACCTTCCGCAGGAATGGGGATGGTCTTCTGCTCATCGCCGACTTTGACCGTCAATTCTGCGGGACCTTCAGTATCCTCCATCAGCAATTGAAGGTAGGCTTTCTGAGGGTTTTCGGTTTTGAAATAGACACTTATCACCGCCTCATCGGCAGTCCATTCACGGAGACCTTTCTTGGTGATCTTGGCACCCTTGCCCTCGGTGAGGTAGGCATTGCCAGCCATTGGGATTTCCACTTTGGAAGCATAATCATCCTTGAACACCTCTGTTGAGGTCTGCTGGCAGGAAATCAAGCCACCCAGCAATAAAGCACTTAAAAATTTGTTCATAAATATTTGGGGTTACTTCTGAAATGGTTCTATAATATAACTGTAGGAATAATCCTGAAACGGCACTCTATATTCTTCCAAAGCAAGGGAACCCCAGCTATTGATACCGGCCACTCCCATCTGCATATGGTCAATATGAAGATTGGTAAAGCCATTTGGCTCTAGTTCACCAGAGTGAACATTCTTCTTTTTTGGACCGGGATAGAGCTGATCGATGCCATAAGGCAGGGCGCTGACACTAAGCAAGTCACCCACGGCATAGATCTTCACTCCTTCTTTGCCTGCTTTTCTGAGCTCCGCCCATCTTACATCTGTCTTATTTCCTGATTCCTGTGGGCGGATATAAGGGTGATATTGCTCCTGCACAGTTCCAGAATAGCGAGCCACCTGGGCACTAAACTTCCTGTCTTCATAACTCTCCCAAGGCCCGCGGCCATACCAGGCAAACTGTGCCAGATCCGCAGGCAAACGCAGGTCATTGCCTAATTTAAGTAACCACTCATGCTCTCCTTTGATCGCTTTAAAGTCATTGTCCACCTTCACTTTGCCCATTTCATCAAAAGAATACACTTGGGTAAGGGAAGCATCTCCCTCCAGGACTTCATAGGATACCGTCACCTGATAGCTTCCATCCTCTGCTTTCTTATGGTCCAGGGACTTCATCTGGCTGACCGTACCATTTAGGTAATCCATTTTGCGGTTTAGGCCACCACCAAAATCATTATCCACCAAAGGTCTGAACAATGCCAAAGAAGGACCGTCCACAATCAGCAATTTCTTAGCCACCTTATACTCATGAAAGCGACCAGTGGACTTATCAAATACCACACTGAAATGCTTATTCTCTATTTTCAGTTTTCCGCCCTCATCGCTCACGGTAACTTCCGCTGCTTGTGGCTGGAAGGTCGCCAGCACGGGTGCGGTCAGCGGAAATTCCGCTTCTGCCAGTAAGGTACCCGGACTCATGAGTCCTTCTTCCTTGATGATCTTGCCTTCCACTTGTAGGCGATATTCTGAAGAAGCATCCGTCGGAAGCTCAAATGGAATGCTGAGCTGAGTTTGTTGACTCGGAGCCAGAGCAAAGGAGCCTATACTTTCCCTTTTGATCTCCTCTCCATCTTTCAATAGGATCAGCTCAAACGTATAATTGGAAAGATCTCTGAAGAAGTGCTCATTTAAGACGCTGAGTTTTCCATCTTTGGTCAAGGCAAAACCTACTTCCTGGTGCACACGGCGAACCTCATAGGCATGTGGATTCCATCTTCTATCAGGCATGATCACCCCATTCACGAGGAAGTTGTCATCACTAGGAGTGCCTTCCGGCCCCCAGTCGCCACCATATCCAAAGATGGTTTTTCCATTCTTCTCCATATAGACGCCCTGATCTACCCAATCCCAGATATAGCCCCCTTGGAGGCTAGGGTATTTCTTGATTACCTCCCAATACTCCTTAAAGTTCCCCATGCTATTTCCCATAGCGTGGGCATATTCACTCATGATATAAGGACGGGAAGGGTTACTTTCAGCATAGCGCTCCATGGATTTTGGATGGGGGTATTGAGGGACGATGATGTCTGTATTCCACTCATGGGTGGACCGCTCATACTGTACCGGGCGAGAAGGGTCAAATGCCTTGATCCATTCATAAGCTTTATAGAAATTATATCCATTCCCAGCCTCATTGCCCATGCTCCATGCCACCACGGAAGGGTGGTTTTTGTCGCGATATACCATTCTTTTGATGCGAAGCATATGTGCTTCCAACCATTCGGGATCATTGCCTAGGCTACGCTCAGGGCTATAATACATCCCATGAGATTCGATATTTGCCTCATCTATCACGTAAAACCCATAGATATCGCAGAGCTCATACCAGTAAGGATCGTTGGGGTAATGCGACAGTCGCACCGCATTCATATTTAATTCCTTCATAATCCGCACATCCGTCTCCATCTGTTCTTTGGTCATCACATGATGGGTCTCAGGATGGGATTCATGGCGATTTACTCCTTTGAATAAAACAGCCTTTCCATTTACCAAAAATTGATTCCCTACAACTTCGTAGGTTCTGAAGCCGACATTTTGGCGAATGGCCTCTAAGGTCTTTCCTTCTGAATCTGCCAATACCAGCTCAAGCTGATACAGGGTAGGGATCTCTGCCGACCAAGCCGAAACACTTGGTATCTCAGTGGCAAAATTCAAAACGGTCTTGCCCAGTTTACGCTTCAGGCCAGTGGTTTTCTGCGTCTTCTCATAAATCACATTTCCCTGAGGATCCATTAATTTTGCCCTTACGGTATTCTCACCTTGCTCCTCATCCATTCTATTCCACAGGTCCACGGTGACATTAAGCAAGCCATCGCGGTAACTATTTGTTAGTGGACTTTTGACAAAAAGGTCGTAAAAATGCACTTTAGGACGGCTATAAAGGTAAACATCTCGCTCGATCCCAGAGATTCTCCAAAAATCCTGAGCTTCCAGGTAAGATCCATCATGCCATCTGCGCACTTCTAATGCTATCAGATTTTGGCCTGGCTTCAGGTAATCGGTAAGCTCAAATTCTGACTCCAGCTTACTGTCCTCACCTAGCCCCACATACTGCCCATTCACAAATAGCTTAAAGGCCGATTTGACAGCACCGAGATGAATGAAAACCTGCTCATCTGACCATCCTTCAGGAAGGCTGATGCTGCGGCGGTAGATACCTGCAGGGTTTTTCTCATTCTCTATATAAGGAGGATTGGGATTGCTTACTGCAAATTCAAAGGGGTGGTTTACATAGATAGGTGTGCCATAACCGTTGAACTCCCAGTTGGCGGGCACCTGAAAATCATCCCAGGTGGTATCATCAAAATCCAAGGTATAAAAGTCCTTTGGCAATTTGGTGTAATGATCAGTCCAGAAGAATTTCCATGTACCGTTGAGGTCTAGGAAACGCTCAGACTTAGCCTTATCGCCTTCCAGCGCTAGCGCTTGGCTTTCGTAAGGGAAATAAGAAGCCCTCATGGGGAGTCTATTTTCCTCCTGTACCATGGGATTTTCGAAGATGGGATCAGGTGATCGTTCCTGAGCCATAGCTTGGAGTATAAAGCCAAATAATGCTAGGGTTAAGCAGACTTTTGATTTCATGAAGATGTATTTTTGAAATAAATGCTAATTGAATATTAGACAAAAAGAAGTACCAAAAATTACATTTACTTTTGAAATATGCAAATATTTGGTAAAAAAGAAATAATACGAATGTTTATTACTCAAAACAAAAATTAGCTTAGCACGCTTATTCTTGTATTTAGGAACTTCAAAACCATTATCTACTACTAAAACAAGCGGATATAAGGGTTCTTGGGACAGGAAAACATAAGAAAAAGAAATATTTTATTATAAGTATTTTTTTCAACACTCAACATTCTTTCTTTTTATCAGGCTGACAAAATACGTATTTGAGCGAACTATCGGCCTAGGACAAAGTGAAGTTTGGAACAGAATGAGCAAATTATAGTCCTGCCTATCCGCGCAGATTCCACTTCATCTCAGGGAGTCTGGCGCCTATCCCTTATCTACCATCAGAATATTTTTGCAATCTTAAAGTTAGTAATAAGTACCAAAGCGAAATAAGAACCTGCACATGGATAATAGGTCTAAATCCTCACTAGCCTATTCCATATAACTTTTCAATCTGAAGATTAAATAGGAGGACCACTTTTCGAAAGGCATATCACACCAAAACGAAAACAGTCTGTTTTTCAATATTTAAAGTAAACATCGGCTGTTTCATCAATTATTGAAACCTATATTAGTCATCTTTACGTGAAATAATATTTTTTATAAAATTTTTTAACCCAGCTAAATCAAAATCCCAAAAACACGCCTTTAAAACCAAAGCAATAACCTTTCTTTTTGTTTTTCATGCACTTAAAACACTTTCAATTCATATACATTACTAGCCAAATAGCATCAATTCGAAAATAATTATTTGCGAATATATTTTATTATACAATTATTCATAATATATTATGTTGCTGTTAAGGCAACGTTTCGAAATAATCATCCAAGAAAACTCTAAAATGAAATGATTTGAAAACAAAATAATTGTGCCTCGAACTAGGTGATATTTACCTAAAACAGAAAATAATAGCTAGCGGTACTTCCTAAGATAAAAACACCATCACCTATCGCCCATAGCCTCACCAGCTATCCCTACCACCACCAATCTTCATAAGCCCTCAGGGCCATGGAGAACTGGCTAAAACTACCACAGGGCCGCGAGGGGGATACTATCAAAAGGAAGTTGAATACAGAGGAAATCACAGCCTAAGATTTCCTTTACCTACGAAACCATTCAAGAGAAAACAAACAAGATTATGATTAAAACTGTACTAACTTTTTTATTCACCTTTTGTCTTATGGGCTTCCTATCAGCCCAGACAATTACCGTGAGTGGAACGGTGACAGATTCGGAGACGGGCGAGACCATCCCCATGGCAAACATCCGAATCCAAGGAACCACCAAGGGAATGGCCTCCGACTTGGACGGCCATTATAAAATCAACGTAGAACAAGGTCAAACCTTGATCTATTCCTTTCTAGGATACACCCCAACAGAAGTGACTGTTGGCACGCAGCAGGTAATCGATGTGGCCCTGAAGGCCAATGAATCGGAACTTGATGAAGTAGTGGTAGTCGGCTACCAGTCTGTTATCAAAAGAGATGTCACGGGCTCCGTAAGTAGCATCAAAAGTGACCAACTCGAAGCCATCCCGGTTACCAACGTCGCCACCCTAATAGGCACGCAAAGTACAGGGATCCAGACGGTCAATATCAGTGGCGCACCCGGAGCAAGGGGAGCCTTGGTCATCAGGGGTAGTACTGCCGTCTCTGGCGAACTGGACGGAGGCGAGCGCTTCACGGCTTTCAGTACACCACTATACGTGGTGGATGGAGTACAGACCTCCTTGGAAGACCTTGCAGGATATGGCGTGTCCAATACTGATTACCTCGCCTCACTAAACCCAAATGATATAGAGAGTATAGATATCTTAAAAGATGCCTCTGCTGCTGCGATCTACGGATCCAGAGGTGCAAATGGCGTAATCATCATCAAAACCAAGGGCGGTTTAGCATTGGACAAACCACAATTTGACTTTTCCATGAGCTTTGGCGTGCAGCCTATCCCTGAGCTAGTGCCTATGCTGGCAGGAGCTGCAGAGAGAAGAGAAAAAATGGGAATGATCGATAAGTGGTGGGATCATGATTTCTTGCTTTCCAACCAAACGCCCATCATGCTTACCGATAGCTTGAACCCTGCTTTTAATAATAATGTGGATTATCAGGGCTTATTCTACCAGACAGGAATCTCCCAACGGTATAACCTAAGCATGAGAGGCGGAAGCGAAGCTTCTAACTACCGCTTGTCCTTCGGCTATAACGATGACAAAGGAGTGGTGAAAGCGACTGGCTTCACCAGGTACACCCTCAACACCCATATCAATACTAAGGCAGGAAAGCGATTTAACAATCAATTCCTGGTAAACACCTCCTTCACCGAAAACAAAACTGGTCAAGGAAACCCAGCTGGCGGGTCTTATAACCTAGACAACAGTCTTCCTACCAGTCCAAACAATCTGAACTCCTCCCTATTCTACCTTCCAGAAGCTAAAATCCAGTCCTTACAGGGCGAATTGGAAGAAAAGCTGAATACCGATGAGCAGTTTAAGGTGACGTTCTCGAATTTTGCGCAGCTGAAGATCGTAAAGGGACTGAAATTAAACTCCCAGTTGACCTTCCAGTACGACCAAAACAAGAAGAACTTCTACGAACCTTCTTCCATCAGACCGAATGGCGACGGCTATGCCGCCTATGCCTTATACACTCGTAAGAACCAGGCCTCCGATCTTTACTTTGATTATCTGAAGACCATCGGTGATCATGAGTTCATTGCTATCGCAGGTAATCGTATTGACTATAACAAATACGAAGACATGGGGCTCTCTGCAGTAGGCTTCGGAAGTGATGCCATCAAAGTCATCAACAATCGATATGAAAAAGACAATATCGATGGCTATACTGATATCAGTGAAAACGCCTTGATATCCTATTATGCCCGATTAAACTATAAGTTTAGAGACAAGTATATCTTCAGTGCCAACTTCAGTACCGATGGATCTTCCAGATTCGGTGAAGACGTACGATGGGCAAAATTCGGTTCTGTATCAGCGGGCTGGGTATTCACGGATGAGAAATTCTTCGAAAACATTAAAGGAAACTGGTTTGACTTTGGTAAGATCAGAGGTAGCTGGGGGATAAATGGCAAGCAGTTTAGCCAAAACTACCTGCGATTCGGGGCTTATAGCCTTGGATATGGCGGTCTGGCAACTGGCTATGGATCTAACCAAATGAATGTCGCCTCCTATGGTGGAGTGACCGGCGTGATACCAAACTACAATTCCATAGGAAATGACAAGCTCTCTTGGGAGCAGTCAGAGCAGTGGGATATTGGTTTTGACTTAGCGATGCTCGATCAGCGACTGAATGTCACCTTCGATGCTTACCATAAGAGTACTGACAAGTTGTTTTTCGATATTGAATTCCCTTCTTACTCAGGCTATAACCAAGCCAAAGCTAATATAGCTGGAGTGCTAAACTACGGCTGGGAAGCTCAGGTGAAATACAACCTATTCCCACGAGTGAGTGACTGGAAGCTAGACCTTACGGCAGGTTTCTCCAAAAACGAAAACTATGTAAGCCAATTACCAAACGGGAATCGTGATTACCTGATCGGCACTTACGGCTTCATCGTTGGTCGTCCATTGAACCTGTATAAGGTATTCATCAATGACTATATCATCGATAATATTGAGCAGCTGCCAGTCAATCCTTATACAGGTGAGGCGCTTACGGGCAAATCCGCCTGGGCCAGCATCCGTCCGGGGCTTCCTATCTGGGAAGACATTAACGGCGATTACCTATTGGACGAGACAGGAGACCTGATCATGGCTCTGGATTACTCTCCAATTCCGGATATCCAAGGTAACTTCAATATCGACCTTCGCTATAAAGGATGGTACTTCCAAGCCTATAGCCAGTTCTCCTTCGGTGCAGACATCATGAATACCGTGCTGAATAGCTATATGGACCGCTATGACCGTGGAGGCACAGGCTGGGCGACCTCTGGCCTAGCTGATCTGAGCGAATACTCCTTCTGGGAGCAGCCGGGCGATGGCGCTGCAGGCGTGCGATTCCCAGCATTATTTCCTGCTGGAGGCGGCGAGGCTCCTTTTTATGCCTTCCGTGACACTCAAACCTTATGGATAGAAAGCGGCGATTACTGGAAGATCACCAATGCATCTGTTGGTCATACCTTCAGCAAGAATTCTTTCATCAAGAACCTTGGGCTCGATCGACTGAGAACCTACTTCTCCGTACTGAATCCGTACCAATGGCAGCGCTCTAAGGCGGTCGTAGATGCTTCACTTGTGGATGCTCGTGGCCACGTATTGGGCAATGGCTATCCGCAGGCTCAGACATTTTTCATCGGTATTGACGCTAGATTCTAAACTACTACAGACATGAAAAAACCAAGAATTATAACTATACCGATCCTTTCATTAGTGTTCGCCGCTTTCTTCAGCTGCTCGGACTTATTGGATCAGGAACCGATTACGATTACCCATCCGGACGTGTACTGGAGCTCTCAAAGCGAGGCTGAGCAGGCATTGGCAGGGTCTTACGCCTTGCTTAAGTCTGCCCTTACCAATCAGAGTAACTTCCTGCTATGGGGTGAGTTTCCCGCCATGACCTTTATGGACAGCCAGTTTTGGATCGTGAACTATATAGAGAATAATGGTGACTATAACCTCCCTTATAGAGGTGACAGCCAGGAGTGGAAGTATTTCTACCGCTCAGCCAACTGGGCTTTTACCATTGAGCAATATGTGGCAGATATGCCTGTGGAGATATTCCAAACGCCTCAGGAGAAAGACCGTATTCTAGGTGAAGCCGCTTTTGTGCGCGCTATATCTTACTTCTATATGGCTAGAATCTGGGGTGATGTCCCTATCGTCCATGAGTCTATCGAGAGCTCTACTCAGCTGATCACCCCTGATGGATATATCATGGAGATCGGTCGCTCAGACGAAAAAGAAGTCTTAGACTATATCTTGGAAGCTACAGAAAAGTCCATCGACCTATTGGACTATGCTACGCAAAGTACTAATAACTGGGCCATCACTGCCAATAAGGCCAGTGCAGAAGCACTCAAAGCGCACGTCACTTTATGGTATGCTAGCCGTGATAATGATAACGCACAGATGATCACTGAGAGCATCGATGCCGCCACTTCGGTTATTAATAATAGCAATACCAGCTTGGTAAACTATGTAAGTGAAGGCGTGGAAGGCTTCGAGAAGATGATGAGAGGACAGTCTAAAACAGGATTGTTTGAAATCAATATCAATTCTAATATGAATGAATCTTTCCGCTTAAGCGCAGGAGATGGAAGCCATACAGGATTGACCGTCAATCAGCCTTTCTTTGGAAGTAATAATGGTACTGCACCAAAAGGAAACCCTGACTTTTATGGATTTCAATTCATGAATGCACCAGAACGTGAAAATGATATCCGGAAGGAATTGTTCTTCTATGACTATGAAGACATGGACACTGATGCGTTTCCTGTAAAATACACCTTGAGCTCAGACGATCCTGACTCTGAAGATGCTTATGCCTTATTCTCCGAGTCCAACATACTGATCTTCAGACTGGCGGATATTTACCTATTAAGAGCCGAAGCTTATGCCAAAGCCGGAGAATATAGCAGTGCCATCGCAGATCTGGATCTCGTTCGTAGCCAAGCCGGAGTGCCTGCATATCAGGGCGCACAGGATCGCACAAGCTTGATCAAGGCGATATTTGACGAAAGAGCGATCGAGCTAATCGCTGAAGGCCAATTGGCTTATGATAGAATCCGAATGGATTACTTCGAGGGGGTCTCCTGGATGAACAGTGACAGGAAGACAAAGGACGGAGTCTTTTGGCCTGTATCCCCTAATATTATCATCAGAAACCCATCCATCGTCCAGACGGAATACTGGCAAGGACGACTTTAAGTCAAATTTAAAACCAGAAGAAATATGAAATATTGTATTTATTATATAGCCTTGTCCCTTTGCTTATTCTCCTGTGTCGATAACGACTACCTGGTGGATGGCGGAGTGAGCAGCGGTGAGCTGGGCACAGATACCTTCAGCTTCCTGCAGTCCCATCCTCAGATGGACACCTTAGCCTTGCTGATCGAGAGAGCAGGATTGATTGATGAGGTCAATGGGGAGGTTACCCTATTTGCACCAAACAATCTATCTGTAAAAAAGTATGTGGATGAAATATTAAAGGGCATGCGAGAGCTGGATCCAGAAGCGGAATTTACCGTCAATGACATCCCTAAGGATACTTTGGACAAATATATGGGGGCTTATATCTTCCCTGGTAAGATCACCAGAGAGGACATGAGTCCTGAAGGAGATATCATGGTCGCCCTAAATGGCGAAGAAAGAAGAATCTCCCTGGAGCCAAGAGAGGAATACACTGCTCAACTGAGTAGCTTCCCAGAGTATGTCTATTACACCTACAAGCAGGGTGAAGAATGGGATCTCTGGAATAATATCACGGATGATGAGCTCGTTCAGGTGAGAACCTCCAATCTTATCTCCACCAATGGTGTGGTCCATGTCCTCCAGGGCAATCATATCCTATTCAACTATAAGGATTAATACATCCATCAGAAAATATCTTGAAAGATGAAAAAAACACTATTTATACTATTCATATCCTATATGGCTGTGGTGTCCTGTACTCCACCAGAAATAGGTTACCTGAGTGAGGATATTCACTCCAATCAAGACACCATCTATGTGCCCCGCGGAGGATTCTCCGTGGCGGCCAGACCAGCCATCGAAAACTCCACCGCCCCAATGGAATGGGAAATCGTGGGATTTACTGATTTGGACGGCAATCCTAATAATGAACTGCTGGACGAGCATCAAATTCGTATCTGGAAGGAATCCTTCAACGGTGATACGGACACCACTCTGGCTCTTGCAGAGCAGAAACTGGAATTGTCTAATGAGCCTTCCATCCTTATCAATAAGGTAAGTGGGGAGTTTGCCTTTACGCAAGCCACCAAATTTGTGGAAGGGGATATATTCAAGGTAGATGTACAGGTGTCCAATATTAAAGGGTCTAAACTGCTGCAGGACTTCGCTGTCATTAAGATGCAGCCTTTCCAGCCGGTAGAATTCCCCGTGGAGATGAGATCCAGACTTCTATTCGACTCAGACAATGGGAACTATATCGCTCATACCGGAACGATCACAGGGCCTAATGACGAAAATATCCCTAGTACACTGGATGGCACGAATCCTTATTTTTCGATTCAGAAAATAAGTGAGGAGCCTGCCTACTCCGTACAAGTCAATATGGTCATTCAAGATAGCTATGGTGAAACGCTAAACCCTAATAAGGTTACCTTCTACCCAAGTGGCTCCAGCTACCTGCAAAACTATCATGACAATTCGGTGGAGACCATTACTGATGATCAGCAAACCTCCTTTTTCCTTCCAGCCCCACCATTCCCTCAATACGGCAGAAACTATACGGGCAATAGCTCTTATTTGATGTATTATCTATCCAGAGGTGATGCCTTCACAGTGGATAAGGAAGCTTACGAGGCCGATAAGGGTCCTAAAACCCCCGAAGAATGGGAGGAATTCTGGGCTCCTTACAGAGACCCAGTGACTGGCAATATCCGAAACCATGCCTATATCCGATGGGGTATCAAGATCCTTGATTCAGGTACCTGGGAAATAAAGATGAAAATCCCTTATACTAAAATTAATACTGCCGCCAACTAAGAAAGGCGTGGCTCAAAACCATTGGCATGACCAACAGTAGAGTGAAAAGTAGATATAATTAAAAAAGGCGCTTATATAAGCGCCTTTTTTAATTGCCTTATCAGAATCAACCCTCTATAAACAGAGCAATTTTTGAATGCCTAAATGAGGAAAAAGCTCTATTCATCTCTGAGGTTTATTAGGAAAACTGACCTTCCCGGAAAGTCGGCTTTCCTGCTTCATCAGTTGATTCACTAAAACTAAGTAATCGATCCATCCTAGCCACTATCAATGTCCTGGCTGACTCTACAGGGTCATTTCAAAAAGCACAGGCTAGCTGGATAGTGGTAATTATTTGCTCCTTCATCTATGAAGAAACAATTTTCACACAAAAAATCTCTTTAAAAGAAAAAAGCCAGAACATACGTTCCGGCTTTCTATAAACTATAAGATCATTGATCTATTATTTCATGGTAATATAGTGTCTAAATTCTTGACGCGACTGATCGTCGGAGTCAAATTTCCCACCATAGAAGGAGGTTAAGGTTTTGCTATTCACATCCTGTACACCTCTCGAGGACACACACATATGGTGTGCATCGATCACCACCGCCACATCTTCTGTACCCAGGATCTGCTGCAATTCCTTTCCTATCTGCATGGTAAGGCGCTCCTGAACCTGCGGGCGCTTGGCAAAATACTGTACTATTCGATTGATTTTTGATAAGCCGATTACACTTCCATTAGAAATATAAGCCACATGAGCCTTGCCATAAATAGGTACAAAGTGATGCTCGCAATGAGAAAAGAAGGTAATGTCCTTTTCTACCAGCATCTCGCTATATTGATATTTATTTTCAAACAGCTTTACATTTGGCTTATTCTTTGGATCAAGGCCGCTAAATACTTCCTTAATAAACATTTTGGCCACCCTTCTTGGAGTACCCTTGAGACTATCATCATTTAGATCAAGCCCTAATACCTCCATTATCCCCTTAAAATGATCTTCGATAAGATCCATTTTCTCCTCATCACTCTTCACAAAAGCATCCGCTCTGAGCGGCGTATCCTGCGAAGTACCTATATGTTCATCACCGATTTCATCGATGCTCCGCCCTCCATTAATCCCCGTCGTATTCAACATAATTCCTTTCTGTTTCATATAATCGAACTGTTAGATCGTATTTCTCTTCAATTTCATTCCTTAAAATATTCCAAATAACCACAGCAATGTTTTCTGCAGTAGGGTTAAGGTTCTTAAATTCATCTGTATCTAGATTTAAGTTTTTATGATCAAATTTCTTGATAACATGCTCCTTTATCAAATCACTCAAAACTTTCATATCATACACATATCCCGTGGCCGGATCAATAGGTCCTGCCAGTTTTACATGTAAATCATAATTGTGTCCGTGAAAGCTTGGGTTATTGCATTTACCAAATACTTCATTGTTTTTCTCCTCCGACCATTCCGGATTGAATAAACGATGAGCAGCATTGAAATGCTCCTTGCGATATACTGATACCTTCATTCTCTTTCTTTAGGATAGTCTGCAAAACCCACATTTAGGGAGTCTTGCCTAAACACTAAACTCCATTTAGCAGGTTTAGGTTTCAAACTTATCTTTATTAGCCTTTCAACTGTTTCAATGCCAAAAGGTTGATTTCATTTAAAGAGTGCAAAATTAACCAATTAAAATTTCTTTTGCATCCCGAATCGGATTAAACCTTTTTATTCATACCTTCTTCCCCCCTTTTTATTCAATCAATTACACTTTCCTCCAACAAAAATTTATAAGTATTCAGTTCCTTATTACAATCTATCCCTTACTTTTGCGTTATACTATATGGAACCAACTGGCTATACACCAACATATTAAGCCAAACACCACCCTAAACCAACCTAATTTAATTAACGACCCCTATGCTTAAAAAATCTTTATTGACCATTGCCACACTTATCACACTTTCATTATTTGCTTTTCGCCCTTCGGGCCAAGCTCAATTATCGATCCACAAGAATCTAGCTAGCAATACAAGCACAGAAGCTGTCATTTCATTGATTACGGAGAAGCTCGCTACCAACCCGGCCATTGGCCTTCCCAATCAGGCGGCGATAACCATCGGCGTAACTGGCTATTTGAAGCTGGTAAAGAAAGGATTAATCGCCATTAATAAGCCACTTACCATCATAGATTTCAGTCTACCTTCCTCAGAAAAACGACTTTGGACCATCGATATGGTCTCGGGAGCCATCCTGCATCATACCTGGGTGGCGCATGGACGTAATAGCGGTCAGCTGATGGCCAAAAACTTCTCCAATACCAATTCCAGCTATATGAGCAGCCTGGGTTTTTATAAAACTTCCGAAACCTACCAAGGAAAACACGGCTATTCGCTGCGCTTGGATGGACTAGAAAAAGGGCTCAATGATAATGCTCGTACCCGTGCGATCGTCATTCACGGTGCTGATTATGCTAATCCTGAATTCATCGAAAAAACGGGCCGATTAGGCAGAAGCTTGGGATGTCCCGCCCTTCCCATGGATCAATACCAGGAGATCATCGATACGATCAAAGAGGATGGATGCTTGTACATCTATGCTACTGATCAAAAATACCTAAAATCTAGCGCTTTTATCCCCCAAAACTCAGAATCAAACCTCATCGCATCCAATTAATAATATTTTTCATCAGGCTGCAAGCCCATCAGCTTCGCCACTTTTCGGTCCTGACCATAGATATCTTCTCTTAGGTGCAGCTCCCCCCCATTATTCCATGCGGTAAGGTAATAGATCCAGACTTGGGGACCTTCAGGCAGCTTCACTGTCACCTCATCCTCCTTATTCATCGCAGAGGCGATGGAGTCAGTAGGCCATTTCTCCTGCTCTTTTAAGAGAACTTCTGCGAATTCCTGAGGTTTCTCTAAACGAATACAGCCATGACTGAAAGCTCTCTCATCTTTGCTATACAGTGATCTGGCGGGAGAATCATGAATATAAATGCTATAAGGATTCGGGAACATAAATTTCACCCTTCCCAAGGCATTGTCCTTCCCGGGTTTTTGATAAATGCGATAGGGTAAAGGCTCATCCTGATTCAGCTTATCCCATTTGACCTTGGAAGGATCGACTTCCTTTCCATTGCCATCGAGTACGGCCATATTTTTTTTACTTATATATTCCTTATCCTTCTGGATGGCTGGCAGCGTCTCCGATTTGATTATTCCCTCAGGGATATACCAGCGAGGGCTGAACACCAAATAGCTCATTTTGGCGGTAAATGCCGGCGTTTGGTTGCTGGTTGTGCCGACTACTGCGCGGCTATTATATACTGTATCTTGCCCATAAAGAAGGTCCACACTGAAAGCGGGAATATTGACCAATACCTTAGGGAGCTCAGTGTCCAGCATATCAGGTAGCCACTTCAATCGCTCAAGGTTTACGGCGAGCTTTACCTTCAGGTCCTGCGAGGAAGCTCCAAAAGCCTCCCAAAACTCTTTCCCCAGCACTCCATCCTGATTCAGCCCATGAAGGCGCTGGAAATGCTTCACCTCAGCCACCAAGGCCTCATCATATAGCTTTGGCGCATCGGAATCAGGCAAGTCCCTTCCTGTGATCACCTCAAATCGTTTTCGTACTTCCTCCACCTTGGCAGAAGTTTCTCCCGGCTTGATGGCCTCGCCACCCCCAAAGGAGGCAAAATCAATTTCTGATTTGATTAATTCCTGGTATTGCTCACGCAAATTGCGATAAAGGTCACTTGAAGGCCGCAACTCATCCAGCTGCCCGGCCACCGAGCCTTTGCCAGAAGCCAGCTCCTTTAAGGCCTCCGTTTCAAAATCAGTGGTATCCCGGGGTTCTATTTTCCACTCCTCGGATAATTTCCGAGGGCTTACCCCTCCAAATTGCAAGTCGTGCCCTAATTTCAAAAAGCTCTTCGAAATCAGCACCTCCAAGGAGATCAGCGTGGAAGGCTCCTGTTGCTCTTCCCACTCGCTAAGTAAGGCGGTAATTTCTTCCAAATGATAATTCTCCGCTATCAAAGCATCAAACTGCACCTGATCCAATTCCTCCAAAAAAGTCTCTCCTTCCTCATTGAGGCCATCATCATTCACCCAAATGGGCTGAATGGCACTGGGCGCATAGATTGCAGAAAGGTCGGAATCTTCGCTTACCCTATCTCTTAATTGCTGAAGTGTTTCTTCTTGTAATCCTGAGCTGCAGGCTGATAAAAATATAAAGCTAAGTGCAATCCACTTGTGTAGAGTCGTCATAGTAATCTAGAAATAGTTGGTTGATACAATCTTCCATCTCTTTGCAATCACTATGCCATCTAATGCCGCATAAATCTAATCCAGCAAGGAGCCTATATAAGTAACCACTATATAGCCGCTATTCCTTCCTCAGGTTCGCTAATTCTATTTATCCTTCAGCTTATAATTTTGCAGAAAAACCTCATCAGAAAACATCGCCATCTCTATCTCCTTATCACGCTCATAGATATCCTTTCTGTTATACATATTCCCCACGGAGTCCGTCCAGAAAGTCAGGTAAATAAGCACCACGGGAATTTTTTCTTTTAGCATAACGGTAGTTTCCTTACCCGCATTCATCCCTGCATGGATCTTTTCCGGGGTCCATTTGGAATCATTTTCCAGGATCTTCTCCGCCAATCCCTGAGGGTTCTCTAGTCGGATGCAGCCATGGCTAAAAGCCCTTACCCCTTTGTCAAACAGGCTTTTGGCAGGAGTATCGTGGATATATACATGGTATTGATTGGGGAAAATAAATTTTATTTGCCCCAGGGAATTAAAAACTCCGGGGCTCTGACGAATCATATAAGGGAAGGTTTTTGGCGTGACAGTAGCCCAGTCTATACTTTCGGCGCTTACTGCCTTTCCTTGGTAAGTAAGGATATTCAGGTGATTTCTGCTTAGATAAGAAGGGTCCTTTTTGGCTTTTGGCACCATCTCATTTCTAATAATGGAAGAAGGGACCGTCCAGGTGGGGCTAAGGACCAGATAGGCCATTTCGCCGTTGAAGACTGGCGTGGAGTGATATTCTTTGCCCACGATCACTCGGGAAGAATACAAGGTATCCATGCCATTATCTCTGAGGAAGTCCAGGTGGAAATTAGCGATATTCACCATCACAAAACGATCCTGAATCACGGTATCTGGAAGCCATCTCAAGCGCTCCAAGTTAGCGGCGGCCTTCTTCACCAGTTTTCCTGGCCCCTCACTGAGGGCTTCATAGGTGTCTTTGCCCATGACCCCATCTGCATCCAGGCCATTTCTGGCTTGGAATCGGATCACGGCCTCGCGCAAGGTAGAATCATAGGTAAGCATCTCCGGGCTGAGATCAGTCCCCGAATAATCTCCCCAATAGGCCAGTCGCTGTCTGATTTCAGGAATCAATTTATTTTGATCTCCTACTTTAAGCAGTTTCCCACTGACCGACTTCCAGCTCAGCGAATCGATGTCCGCCTTAGCCGATAGGTCCTTGATGGTATTTCTCATATTGCGATATACCTGGTACCGAGGCCAAAACTTCTGGATGCTGGATTTTACATCTCCAGTCTCCAGAGCTTCCTTCATCACCTCCCCAATATCGATTTTTTCTTCCTTGGTCTGTATCCTCCAGCCGGTCTTCAAAGCCTCCTGAGACACCTTACCGAAGTATAGATCAGAAGCCAAGGCAAAGTAGGCATCTGTAAAAATGATATCCAGATAAGCCTGGTGCAAGGCCGTAAGTTCTTTCTCTGAAGAATGGATCAGCTCCACCGCCTTGGTCATCACCTCCAAGTGGTATTCCTGAGGGATCAGGCCATCCCATTTACTATCCTCAATGGCTTCCAGGACCTCCTTCGCAGCAGGATGTAATTTCCCTTGCTCCGTCCATACAGGCACAAAATCGCCTTGGGTATAAAAATCCACGATTCGCTGGGGCTCCAGCACATCCTGCTCGCCAATCTGAATGGTCTGGCTGGCATCAAAAGACTCTAGAATACGTCTCAACTCCGCTGGGACAGAATTTTCCTCCTGGGAATCCTGAGCGTAAGACTGCCATGAAAACAGAGCGATAAATAGAAATAAAAGAAGAGATTTCATGAGATCGAACTAATAAAAGATAGAGGTATAAAAAAAGGAAACAATTCTTTTAGCGCCCATACGGAGGAAGTCCACAAGTCCATTTTTAAGGCTTGGCGGAGCTCCGGCAAGGGTAAAAAATAAAGCCGGCAAAGCGGCTTTATTTCCTAAATAGTAAAATCAATATGTTTTCGGCCTAAGTCCCAAGCGTCCTTAAGCATGGAAAGGAAGCCTTCCATCTTTTCGAGCGGCACCATATTTGGGCCGTCACTTAGGGCTTTGGCTGGCTCGGGGTGAGTCTCTATAAAGAAGCCATCCACTCCTGTGGCGGCGGCGGCACGAGCCAGAAAAGGGGCAAATTGTTTTTGGCCTCCACTGCTGCCTCCCTCGCCTCCTGGCTGCTGTACGGAGTGAGTAATATCAAACACCACAGGTGCGTACTGGCGCATGGTCGGTAGAGAACGCATGTCCACCACCAAGTTATGATAGCCCAAGGCAAAGCCTCGTTCTGTCAGGCATACATTATTATTGCCGGTGGAGCGTACCTTATCCACGGCATACTGCATGTCTTCCGGAGCCATAAACTGGCCTCTTTTGATTTTTACGGCTTTGCCGGTATGCCCTGCTGCCAGCAATAAATCGGTCTGGCGACATAGGAAAGCAGGAATCTGCAATACATCCACCACCGCAGCCACCTCAGCAGCCTGATAGCTCTCATGAATATCAGTCACCAAAGGCACCTGAAGCTCTTTGCCCACCCGCTCTAAAACCCCAAGAGAATCATCCATCCCGATCCCACGAAAGGAACCTGAGGAGGTACGGTTGGCCTTGTCAAAAGAGGCCTTGAACACATAAGAAAAACCCATGCGCTCCGCCAATTCCTTCACGGTACTTCCTATCTCTATACAGATATCGTAACTCTCCACGGCACATGGCCCAGAGAAAAGCACAGGTTTCTCAGCACCCAGGACCATATGGTCCGCAATATTCATTTTATGACTAAAAACTTTCATTATTTATTTCCCTGTCAATTGATTAATAATCTTTTTTAAATGTCCTTGAGCGCTCAAAATCAAATCGCCGGTTTCCCTAAACACCCCTTTACCACCATTCAAGGAAGACACGAAGTCCACCTCTTCTTTGATATAAGGAAGGGCATCCTTAGGCGCCACAGCCAGGCCTACCTGCACCAAAATGGGCAGGTCAATTAAGTCATCGCCAATATAGGCTATTTCGTTGAGGTCAAGATTGTATTGATCCAGGACTTCCAGAAGCTTCGCCCCCTTATCCTTGATGCCATGATGATGAAAGTCAAAATGCAACTCCTCGCATCTCTTTTGGACCACGGGAGAATTACGTCCCGTAATCGCCCCAACGAGGATGCCATGGCGCTGCAGCACCTTGACGATCAAGCCATCTTTTACATTATATTTTTTATACTCTAGGTAATTATCATCATATATAACCCCTCCATCGGTCAGGACGCCATCCACATCAGTGATTAGCAACTTGATCTTTGAGGCTTTTTTGATGATTTTCTCATCGATTCCTTTCAGGTAATGATCCATTAGTTATCCTTAATTATTCCTATTTAGCAAATATATAATGTCTATGGACATCAATTATGAATTTCATTTCTTTTTCCAGTGAATGGAGTACAGGTCGAGTCTTCGCTGCGCCAGGTTTCTTACGCTTCCCATTTTGCGGAGCTTCGTCAGCAAGTCCAGGTCCACGTCGGCCACGATGGTGGTTTCTGTATTCAAGGAAGCCTCTGCAATCACGGCATCATGGGGAAAAGAGAAGTCAGAAGGCGAATAGATCGCTGCTTGAGAATGCTGAATATCCATATTCTCCACCCGCGGCAGGTTCCCTACCGAGCCAGTAATAGCCACATAGCATTCATTTTCCACCGCCCTGGCTTTGGCACAGGTGCTTACTCTGAGGTAAGCGTTTTTGGTGTCCGTCCAGAAAGGAACAAACAAGATATCCATCTCCTGCTCAGCCAGGATCCTGCCCAGCTCAGGAAACTCCACATCATAGCATATCAAAATACCAATTCTTCCCGCATCTGTATCAAACACCTTGATCCCATTGCCACCTTGCAAGCCCCAGTAAGACTGCTCATCAGGAGTGATATGCAGCTTATATTGCTTATCTGTGGTCCCATCTCTACGGCACAGAAAACTTACATTCCTCAGTTTCTTACCATCATATTCGGGCATACTGCCCGCTATGATATTGACATTATACGATAGGGCCAGCTCTCTAATCCTAGAGAGCACCTCATCGGTGAAGTCTGCAAGGTTTCGGATCGCCTCTGAGGCATCCATATCGTTGAAGTCCGCCAGCAATGGAGCGTTGAAAAACTCGGGAAGAAGGCAGAAATCCGACTTATATCCTGATACGGTGTCCACAAAGAACTCTACTTGCTGCATCAGGTCGTCCACATCCTTAAATCGCCTCATCTTCCACTGCACTAGCCCAAGGCGCACGATCGACTTCCGATTACCAATAAGTTTCTCGTCCTTCTCATAATAGATATTGATCCATTCCAGTAAGGTGGCGTAGGCTCGGGAGTCCTTATCCTCAGGGAGATATTTGGTGATTACTTTTCTTACGTGAAATTCATTGGCCAGCTGAAAGGAAAGAACGGGATCATAGATCTCCTTATTCTTCACTAGCTCGATATATTTCCTAGGGGTCATCTGCTCGGCATATTTGCTATATCCCGGTATCCTCCCTCCAGCGATGATGGAGCGCAGGTTGAGGTTTTCGCAGAGCTCTTTTCGGGCATCATATAGCCTTCTTCCTAGCCGCAGTCCGCGGTATTCTCCATGCACAAATACGTCCGTTCCATAGAGCGTATCACCATTCTCCAGGTCATGGGTTTTGAAAGTCCCATTTCCAGTAATTTCATCATAGGTATGATTATCCCCAAATTTGGAGTATTCCACCACCACACTCAAGGCCACAGCGACCACCTGGCCGTTGTCCTCAATACATATTTGCCCTTCGGGAAAGGCAGAAATCTGATTTTTTAATTCCTGACGGGTGTACGTCATCCCCTTCTGCTGATAGATAGAGGTCATTATATCTCTGATGTCCTCATAATCTTTCAAAAGGACATTTCTAAGTTTTAAGCGGTGTTCGAGTTCCTCTTTATGTTTGCTCATAAGGTCAATATGCTAATTTGCGATTGTCGATACAAATATCATAAACTATTTACGGTCCTCATAGGTGATAATTAAATAAATCTGTTAATTATCAACTAGTTTAACAGGCAAAATATTATTATTTTGTCCTACAATTTCACTCAAATTTGACAATTAAAATTTTATGGAAGATCTTCTGCAAGATGTACAGCAAGATGGAATCGGGGCGTTTCTGAATAGATTAAACGACTTTTTGGAATACTCCATTATCACTTTAGGATCCTCCAAATTAACCGTAGGGGTGGTAATCGCCCTTATATTCTCGGTATTTGTACTGGTAATAGTTACCGAATGGATCAGAAAATTCATTGTAAATAAAGTACTGATCCGATACCAAATGGATGTTGGCACACGCCAGTCTGTGGGTACCATCATCCGCTATTTCCTGCTGATAGCGGGATTTATCATTATAGTCCAAAACTCCGGAATAGACCTCAGCGCATTAGGCATTCTGGCCGGTGCCCTTGGTGTGGGTATTGGTTTTGGCCTTCAGAATATCACCAATAATTTCATCAGTGGGCTGATTATTCTTTTTGAGCGCCCTATCAAGGTCGGCGACAGAATAGAAGTGGGCGATGTAAGTGGAGATGTAATCAAAATCTCCTCTCGATCCACGATGATCGTAACCAACGACAATATATCCATCATCGTCCCAAACAGCCAGTTTATTGACAGTCCGGTGATCAACTGGTCCCATAATGACCGGAATATTCGATTTAATTTTCCTGTAGGGGTTTCCTATAAAGAGAACCCTGATCAGATACGATCCATCCTTCTGGAGGTGGCCACCAATAATGAAGGGGTACTCAAGACCCCACCGCCGGATGTGCTTTTTGTGGAGTACGGTGACAATAGCATTAACTTCCTACTGAGGGTCTGGACTTCCGATTTCATCAATAAACCTTCCGTTCTCAAGAGCCAATTGTACTATGAGATCTTCCGTAGGTTCAATAATGAAGGCATAGAAATACCGTTCCCACAACGAGATTTGCATTTAAAATCTGGATTTGACAAGCTTGAAAAATAATCGTTTATTTACGGTGCTTAATCATTGACTCACATAAACGAGCATTTTAGCCACCTAACCCTAATTCTGACCCATAGCTTGCATGAACGCCATGAAAAAATTACCCTTTCTGTTCTTGCTACTTGGCTTGGCCCAAAGCCTCCAAGCACAAAGCTTCAATCGCTTTAAGTTTGAAGAACCATGGTCTGTGGGAGTTGGGATAGGTCCTACACAGTATTTCGGCGAGCTATATTCATTGTGGAAGTATGTGGAAGGGGTACAGCCTGACTATAATGTCTCGGTAAATGTCCGGCGGACAACGGGGACTCATATCCGATTACGGTTTGATGCTTCCTATATCCAAATGTCCGGCAGCGATATCCCTTCTGATCCCCGAGCTTTTCGCTACCCGCGGAGCTTGGAGTTCAGGGCCAGGAATTTTGAGGCGGCCTTTATCGGCGAGTATCATTGGAAGCCGGTCAAGATCAATAATATCACCCGTCATTTCCTCAATTGGTACGTCTTCGCAGGTGTAGGAGCCTCCACCAATACCCCAAAAGCACAATTAGACGGAGAATATTATAGCCTTAGGCCTCTGGCTTTGGAGGACAATGAGTATCCTGCTGTGGTCATGGTCTTCCCTATGGGTTTGGGAATGAAATACAAGCTTAATGTGTACACAGACTTATTCATCGAGGGGAATTACCGCTTCACGATGACCGATTACCTGGACGATGTGAGTGCTTTTAACCTGAAAGATTCCTACCTCAGCTTGCTAGAGAGCTATGGAGACAATGGGAATGGGCCTATGCCGGAGAGGCTACGCCTGGCGGTCAGAAACCCACAATGGCTTGATGATGATGGGCTGCCAAAAACCGATGCGATCCGAAATGCGGTTTATTATGACAAAAACGGGGAATTCCAGCATAGCATTCGTCGGGGAAGTGGCCTAGATCATCGCTATGATGGCTATTTCACGCTGAATGTAGGGGTAGAAATCTACTTCTCTCAGGACATCTGGGAAAACTGGCTACGTCGTGGACGCACCAAACAAAGGGGATGGAGATTCTGGTAAGGGAGAATTCTATTCATTATCTTTCATCTCAAGGCCTGATACTTACCCGAATCCACCCGCATATCCCATTTATTTTTATATTTTTGCAATCAAACCTTTATTAAGCAGTAATATTGTTAAAAATGGCGGATTATAATTTTCAAGAAATAGAAAAAAAGTGGCAAGAGATATGGGAAAGTTCCCAGCTTTTTAACGCCAAGATAGACCCTCAAAAACCAAAATTTTATAGCTTGGACATGTTTCCCTATCCTTCGGGAGCAGGCTTACATGTGGGCCATCCTCTAGGGTATATCGCCTCTGATATAGTCTCCAGATTCAAGCGACTTCAGGGATATAATGTATTGCATCCAATGGGCTATGATTCCTTTGGGCTGCCCGCGGAGCAATATGCTATCCAAACTGGCCAGCATCCAGCTATCACCACCGAAGAAAACATCAAAAGATATACCGAGCAGCTAAAAAACATTGGTTTCGCCTTTGATTGGGACAAGGAAATAAGAACTTCCGATTCAGCCTATTATAAGTGGACCCAGTGGATATTCATGCAGCTCTTTGACAGCTTTTATGATAAGGAGGCCGACAAGGCAAAACCTATCCAAGAGCTGATCAGCATTTTCGAAAAAGAAGGGAACACCTCCGTAAAGGCGGTTTGTAATGAAGAATGCCCTGAATTCTCAGCTGAGGACTGGAGGGGATTTTCGGAGAAGCAACAGCAGCAAACCCTACTCCAATATCGCCTGACCTATCTAGCGGAGACGACCGTCAACTGGTGTTCTGCATTGGGTACGGTACTCTCAAATGACGAGGTAAAGGATGGATTCTCTGAAAGAGGGGGACATCCTGTGGAGCGTAAAAAGATGATGCAGTGGAGCATGCGGATCACAGCCTACGCGGAGCGTCTCCTCAATGACCTCGAAAAGGTGGACTGGAATGAACCGATCAAGGAAATGCAGCGCAACTGGATCGGAAGATCAGTAGGTGCTGAAATGACCTTCCAGGTAAAGGACAGTGAGGCCAGCATCAAGGTGTTTACCACGCGAATCGACACCATCTATGGGGTTACCTATTTGGCTTTGGCACCGGAAAGTGAGCTAGCTGCGGCGCTGATCACCGAAGACCAAAGAGAAACTGCCGAAGCCTATATTGAAGTGGCCAAAAATCGCTCTGAAAGAGAGCGGATGAGTGATGTAAAAACCATCTCAGGAGCCTTCACTGGTAGCTACGCCATCAACCCCTTCAATGGGGAGGAGATCCCGGTATGGGTCGCTGATTATGTATTGGCGGGATATGGTACTGGCGCCGTGATGGCGGTACCTGCTCATGATGAAAGAGACTTTAACTTTGCCAATCATTTTGGCTTAGAGATACGACAGGTACTGGAAGGAAGCATGGAAAATGGTTCTTTCCCTGGACGAGATGGCATCGCCATGAACTCTGACTTCCTGAATGGACTCGTGATGAAAGACGCCATGGATAAGGCCATTGCTTTCCTCGAAGAGAAAAAAATAGGAAAAGGAAAGATCCAATACCGTATGAGAGATGCGATATTTACGCGTCAGCGCTATTGGGGAGAGCCTCTTCCTGTCTATTTCAAGGAGGGAATTCCCTATTTGGTAGATCAAAAAGACCTTCCATTGGTACTTCCCGAGGTGGACAAATACCTACCTACAGAGGATGGTGCTCCGCCATTGGGCAGGGCCCAAAACTGGACCTATAAGACTGAAGAGGGTGAATATCCGCTAGAAATGAGCACTATGCCCGGATGGGCTGGTTCTTCATGGTACTTCCTTCGCTATATGGATCCAAAAAACAATACCGAACTGGTCAGCAAAGATGCCCAGCAGTATTGGCAGGCAGTGGATCTCTATATTGGGGGAGCTGAGCACGCCACGGGACACCTGCTTTACAGCCGATTTTGGACCAAATTCCTCTTTGACAGAGGCATCATCTCGATCGAAGAGCCCTTCAAGAAAATGATCAACCAAGGAATGATCCAAGGGAGATCAAACTTTGTATATAGAGTAAAAGGCAGCAATAAATTTGTAAGCCATGGCCTAAAAGGTGAATATGACACCGCAGCGATGCATGTGGATGTGAATATCGTCCATAATGACCAGCTGGACCTGGAGAAGTTTAAAGCCTGGAGACCTGACCTTGCAGACGCAGAATTTGTCCTTGAAGAGGGCAAATACCTCTGTGGTGCTGAGGTGGAAAAGATGTCTAAGTCCAAATACAATGTGGTCAATCCTGATGATATCATCTTGCGATATGGCGCGGATACCTTACGATTGTACGAAATGTTTCTGGGGCCATTGGAGCAGTTTAAGCCATGGAATACCAATGGCATAGACGGCGTATCTAAATTCCTTAAGAAACTATGGCGTCTCTTTCACGACAAAAATGGCAACTTCGCCATCTCGGATGCACAAGCTTCCAAGGAGGAACTGAAGGCTTTACATAAAACCATCAAAAAGGTGGAAGAGGATATGAACAATTATTCCTTCAACACCAGCGTTTCTGGATTTATGATCTGTGTGAATGAGCTATCTGCCCTTAAATGCAATAAACGAGAAATACTCGAACCACTAGTGATCCTAGTCTCTCCTTATGCGCCACATATTGCGGAGGAACTGTGGTCCCTCATGGGCCATGATCGATCCATCCTGGAAGCCCGATTCCCTCAATTTAAGGAGGAATATATGGCAGAAAACGATCATGAATATCCGGTGTCTATCAATGGAAAAATGAGGGTGAAACTCCCACTTCCTTTGAGCCTGACTAAGGATGAAATCGAAAAAGCAGCCCTTGCGGATGCCAATGTACAAAAGTGGCTGGAAGGGAAAAGCCCGAAAAAGGTCATTGTAGTCCCTGGCAAAATCGTCAATATCGTAGTGTAAAAACTACAAAAACATACCTTCTTAAAAGGCTGGAAAAATCTCCAGCCTTTTTTTGTTACTAGCTATTCCAGCCTTCAGGCGAAGTGACCTTGATAAACAATCTCTATTTCCATTTGTCAAAACTCCCTCGATTACCGATTCCGAATGGTTGGTTTTGTGGCTTTAGCATTTTTAAGGTACTTCTATTAAGCTTAGCTAATACAGCATAGGCTCTGGCATGGGAATGGGTGCTGACATTATTTTTAGTGTGCCAAATGGAAATCCCCCATAGGAAGAGGTCTCTTAAATTCAGATGAATTAGTATTATATCGAATAAGGAGCGGCCATAATGGTTCCAAAAACTTGGAGGCGGTGAGGGAGTCACTTATATTTGCTTGACACAAAAGAATACACCATGGAAATATCCCAAAACAAGGTCGTTGGCCTCACATATGAATTAAAAGTAAGCAAGGAAGAGGAAGAATCAGCTCCCTTCAGCGTGGAAGTTCGGGACAATGAAGACCCTTTTTACTTTATTTATGGCAATAGTGGCCTGCCAGAGAAATTCGAAACACTGCTCGCCAATAAGCAGCAGGGGGATACGTTCCAGTTTATCCTGGAGGTGGACGAGGCCTATGGTCCTGCCGATGATGAATTGATCGTAGATATCGAAAAAGCACAACTCACTGAAGAGCGTGGATTCAAACCCGAAATGCTTCAAGAGGGCAACTTCCTACCGCTAGTGGATGAAGATGGCTATCCTATGCAGGCTAAGGTATTGAAAGACCTGGGAGATCAGCTGCTCTTAGATTTTAATCATCCTTTGGTAAGCTTCAAACTGCATTTTGACGGAGAAGTATTGGAAGTTCGTGAAGCCACTGCCGAAGAAATCGCTCATGGCCACGTGCACGGGGTCAATGGACATCAGCATTAAATTCATTTGCATCAGGCAGGTTTTTGCTTTCCTTAGGTACGCCGATAGGGCCGCGCTCTATTATAATTAGGGTAAATTCAATTTCCTGCTAATAAAAAACACATATACCAGGCCACGGGAATACTCGTGGCCTATACCCTAATTATTTTTCGACCTTCCTCCCATCGATCCTATCCCAAAGCGATAGAAACAGGCGGAGCACTACAATAAGAACATCCTTTTTTTGGGCAAAAACCCTTGTTAACAGAAACTAATGGCCTATTTATGCCTTAAACTTCAAAAAATTAGATTCATCAAAATCCAAACCTATCGATTCGCCAATAGTCAGGGCTCGCTGGAAATCGACGATGCGCCATACCTCATCCGCCACTTCCACTTTGAGAAGGTTGTATTGAAGCAAATACTGCTTGCTAAGGACTTTCCCCATTAGCTCGCCCTTGGCGCTTACACGTATATCGATGGGACGAATGAAGGTATTATCCATTTTTGGGATTTTATTCAAGAAACCAAAAAGGCGGGCGACATATTCACTTGCCGGCTGCTCCACCAATTCCTGGGCCTTGCCCTGCTGTACTATTTCGCCTTTTTGAATCACCACCAGGTCTTCGCTCATCAGCATGGCATCCTCCACCTCATGAGTGACAAAGATCACGGTTACCTTAAGTTCTTCAAAGATATCCTTAAGCTCCTCGATCAATATACGCTTCTGAATCACGTCCAGGCTGCTAAAAGGCTCATCCAAAAGGAGCACCTCCGGCTCTATGCTCAATGCCCGGGCAATAGCCACCTTTTGCTGCTGCCCACCGGAGAGCTGACGCGGTTTCTTATTGCGATGGTCCTGCAGCCGTAGCATGGAGAGCAAGGTTTCTGTTCTTTCTTTTTGGTAGGCTTTGTCGTATAATAATAAGGGTCGAGCAATATTCTCCTCCACGGTGGAATTGGGATATAGCTTATACTCCTGATGGATCAACTGGATTTCATCATAGCCCGCCACTAGTTTTTGGTCGGGGTTGAGGATCTTCTGATCTCCCAGATGGACGAGGCCAGCACTTTGGACCTCTAGGCCTGCGATGATCCGTAGGAGTGAGCTCTTACCAGAGCCACTCTCGCCGACCATGGACAGTATCCCTCCTTTGGGAAGTTGGAGGCTGAAGTTTTCCAGTGCCTTATGAGTATTATTATAATGCTTGCTTAGCTCGGTGACCTTCAAAAAACTCATAATCCCAATGCTGCTTTTTGGTTTTTGGATAGACTGGCAAAAACCAGTTCGTAGGAATGATCCACCATTTCTAAGACCCTTGGATCAGGAACATCCGCCCCAAAGGAGACGGTATTCCAATGTTTCTTATTCATATGATAGCCTGGCAGGACCCCATTATACTGTTCCCTAAGCTCTATGGCCCTTTCAGGATCACATTTTAGATTTACACTTTCGAATACTTCAATATTAATAATCGCAAAAATCTTCCCTCCCACCTTAAAACACAAGGTATTCGCATCAAAAGGGGTGTCCTCTGTTGCGGAAGGTTTACTTAAACAGTAATTTCTGAAATACTCAATATCCATAGTGCTATTACTTTTTAAGAGCCGCCAGATTCATTTACATAAATCTTCTTACCAACCAAATGATAAGGGCCCCCATAAATACCAAAATTGATATCTTATTGATCCCATGCATCATTCGTAGGTTAAAATTAGATTTCTGATTTGGGTCAGGTTTCTGAAATACTCGAATGAAGTAATTGCCTACGGCACCCAACTGGAAAAACTCTTTAAATTTATTATCTCCCATGATATGCTAATTTTTATAATAAATGGATTTGGGGCATTTTAAAATGAGCTCAGCAATCTATTCCACCGATTCCGGTTCGATCCACTGGCCACCTTGTCGGATGATCTCAATAAGTTCATCCACTGCTTGCTCCGAAGGCACGGATCTTTTCATGACCTCTTTTCCCTTATAAAGGGTGATTTTTCCTTTGCCCGAACCGACATAGCCATAGTCGGCATCAGCCATTTCTCCCGGGCCATTCACGATGCATCCCATGATACCAATCTTCACCCCTTTCAGGTGATCAGTACGCTGGCGAATCATGGCGGTGGTCTCCTGAAGGTCAAATAAGGTCCTTCCACAGGAAGGGCAAGAGATATATTCCGTCTTAGACATTCGAGTACGAGCGGCCTGAAGCACCCCAAAGCTTACGGAGTTATGCAATTTGACAGTCTCCAACATTTCCTCGCGGCTCTGCTGCCCCTTGGCTTCTAGGCCCAGCATGACGCCATCACCAAGGCCATCGATCAATAAGCCGCCAAGGTCGGTCGCAGCAAATAGCATCGTATGGTCAGCATCTTGCAGTTGATATCCAACTTCGGAAACCACTGGGGCGGTGATTTCATGATTAATCAGAGTAATATAAGCACGCCTCAGGGCGGCCATAGTATGTTTGTTTTTGCTAGACAAGATAATCACCACATCTTTGCGCCCCGCCAAAGCCTTCACGGCAGCCTCTACCTCAACATCTTCTAACTTCAGAAAGTTTATTTTTGAATGGAAGGAGGTGGCGGAGGTAAATTCCTCCAAAGTATAGGCAGGAAGTTTATTTTCATGATCCTCAAGTGCGGTCCAAGCCTTCAGATTGACTATTTCTTTCAGGCCATTGGGCAGCATAAAAGGAATCGGCTGGTCGCCGGAATAGATATAGTCACAGCCCTGGTCATTCATCTTCCACTTATCCAATTCAGGTAAGTAAAAATGCCCCACATTCCTCAGCTCCTTTTCGGTCAACGCTGCGAGAGTGGAGATATCAGTAATTACCCTTGGCACGTTGGCTCCGCCAAAATTAACCACCTCATGAGTCGATCGCTTTTGGTATTCATAAGGATTTAGAGGATAGTGAGTCAAATCCCGAATGGGGGCATGTCCAGGTCTGACCGTATAGCGATCCACCAAAGCACGCGCTACGGGAGCCTCCAGCTCTGGATCCTCCGTCAAGGAAACCCTTACGGTGTCCCCAAGTCCATCCTCAAGCAAGGTACCAATGCCCACGGCCGACTTCACCCTACCATCTTCACCATCACCCGCTTCTGTCACTCCTAAGTGCAGGGGATAAGGCTTAAACCCACCTTCATCCAGCTTTTGCACCAGCAGACGATAGGCTTGCACCATCACCTGAGTATTGGAAGATTTCATAGAGATGACGATATCATGGTAGTTTTCGTCCTCACAGATTCTCAGAAATTCCAATGCTGACTCCACCATCCCTAAGGGGGTATCGCCATATCTGCTCATGATCCGATCAGACAGGGACCCGTGGTTTGTACCGATACGCATGGCGGTACCATGCTCCTTGCAGATATTCACCAAGGGCAAAAAGCGCTCGCGAATCCGGTCCAGCTCCGCTTGATAGCTTTCATCGGTATATTCTATTTCTTCAAATTTTTTCTTGTCTGCATAATTTCCCGGATTGATGCGGACTTTTTCGACAATCTGCGCGGCAATCTCCGCGGCGTTTGGGGTGAAATGGATGTCCGCCACTAAGGGAACATGGTATCCCCGCTTAGCCAATCCGGCTTTTATATTTCTAAGATTCTCCGCCTCCTTGATGCTGGGAGCCGTAATACGGATCAATTCACAGCCACTTTCGATCATGCGGATGCACTCCTCTATGGAGCCCTCCGTATCCATGGTGTCTTTGGTCGTCATGGACTGCACCACGATCGGATGCTCACCACCTATATACAGCCCGCCCACTTTCACTGGAATGGTCCTGCGGCGTGAATAGCGAATTAAACTATCACAATAATTCAATGTATTTATATTCGAATCTTTAAGTTCCATCGTAATTTCAATTATAAATCTCCTAATTGAGGCCTGATCACTATCTCTTCAACAACAGAATGGGCAGAAAGGTTATAGGCTGACCAAACTGACTCGGCGACATCCGTCGCTTTCATAAATCGCTCCTCCGGGATATCCACTCCTTCCCAGCTGGCCGTAAAAGTAGCACCGGGCAGCACAGAAGTCACCTTGATACCAAAAGGCATAAGCTCCTGGCGCAGACACTTGGTCATCCCTAGCATGGCCCATTTTGAAATGGCATAACTGCCCCCATTGGCGTAGGCTGTAAGACCCGCGATAGAGCCAATGGAGAATACATGCCCCGACTTACGCGCTATCATCTCCTGAGCAAAGGCACGCAGCAAATAATAAGCACTGTATAAATTGGTCTGCATCATCAGCTCCAGGTTTCCATCGGGTTCGTCATGGATCGCTCCAGGTAGAAACACCCCCGTATTATTTACCAATACATCAGGAATAAATACCGCCTTCACCGCTTGCGAAAAGGCAATTACCTCCTCCTTCTTAGACAAGTCCGCCACCTTGGTATGTATCCTGACCTCAGGAAAATCACTCCTTATTTCCTCCGCCAACAGCTTCAGATCTTCCTCGCTTCTAGAGCAGGTGAAAATCGAAAATCCCTCTCGCGCAAAACGCCTGATGATTTCCTTGCCGATTCCCTTTGTTCCTCCAGTTACTATAATATTTTGGGACATAGTTATGGGTTGCTATTTAGGCCACTAAATCCAGAAACACTCCCGAAAAAAGCACTTGGCCACTGATTTACCTTAATCAATTGTTCCTTTAAATAATTAGTATGACAACTAATTATACGTTTACAAAGTTACAGATTTTTCCACGAATCACTATTATCCAATTCAATCGTTTCTATTATCAAATAAACATAATGACCACTTGCCAATGGTCCCATATCCTTCTGATATTCCTGTACTTAGTATCTTCCTCAGAAATAAACAGAGCTATTTCCAAGAATATAGAACCTATGCTCCCCATAGTTTTAGAAATATAAACACCTTACTCTAGCACGGCCTTATCTCTACCCCTTTATAGGGAAATCCCCATTCTGGTTAGAACCTTATCCATTGCTAGTAATCGCAATGTCAAGCCTATCTTTTTTAGCTCATCAGAGAACTAATCCGCGAGTAGGGCCAGCTTATGCAAGTCTAAAATAGCATCAAGCCAACACCATTCCATTGCCTAAATCAAACCTGGGAATGGAAGAACAGACTAAATCCACAATCTAAGCCTGGCTATTCTTACCATTTTACCTCCTAAAACAAGTAACAAAAACCTATTATAACCACCTTACAACCTACTCACTATCAGGACTTTGTGATTTGTCAATATTTTCCCGATCATTGCTATTAAATAAAAATCTGTAGCTGATAAAATGTGCTGTGGAGGAATAAACTGAACTTTTTATTGACTTACAACTAAAAAAAATATGAGACTGATTATCATTTCAATGGCAATCCTATGTTTTTCCTGCATTTCAGGAAATGAAGACAGGAATCCGGAAATCAATTTTAAAGCAAATAGTACTACTGGAGAAGTTTTACTGTACGTTCTGACCACAGATTACTCACAAAATAGGGTTATCGACTCTCTGGTTATTCATCTCCCCGAAAATGGTACAACCATAAATCAAAAGTGGAAGCCAAACTTAGGTACTGGTGATGGTCATATAATCTGTGGATTAGTTGACAACAAAGATATTCGGGACACGGTGGCTTATTACAGAGTATCTTACCCGGGCGCCATGATCCATAGGGACTTTACAATCACCACCTATTTGGATAAAATCAGCGTCCAGGCGGATAATTTCAAATAAATGAAAACAACTCTAACCATAGGTTTCTATTAATATGCATTTGGTGGTGGCTTATCAGTTGAATTTCCAGAATTTAATTCAAAGAACACACCGGTAATTGAGGTGAAGTGATTTCTGCTTCGGAGCATGGGATTGCTTTACTCCTCCTCCATCCCATCCTCATAGGTGATTATAAAGGATTATAGGGCTGGATTAAAGGTTTGGATGGGTAAGTAGCTATTCCCCGGTGCTTATAGCCTAGCATTTTAGCTAATCACTATTGGCCAATTGGCTCTGCCAAAACCACACGAGCACATGAGGAAATCGCCTTCGATATTCATAGGAAAATACGTCCATTCACTAATGGATATGATTTAAGAATCAAAAAGAGTATAAAAAAAAAGAGATGGCAAAAGCCATCTCTTTCTATTTCGACTACTCTAACTATTAGTAGAAGGAATCACTTTGGTTCTCTAGAAAATCATCATCAAAAATAAGGAGACTATAAACCTATTAGACCAGAAGTCTCTCAGGCCTTGCGCCTTGATTATGATTACTTCGTCGGATAAATGGCCTTCTTAAGCTCTACCCAATGCTCATCAGTCATACGACCCGGAGTAAATAGGCAAATGCCTGTTGCGCCATTGTCCATAGATTCTTTAATGGCCGCACCAAGTTCACTTGGCAGAAGACCATGACCTTCAGGATCGGCTATTTCAGCTTTCTTTTCAGGGTTAGGGCAGATAAATAAGCCACTAAATATTGGGCGCTCACCGTTTACCGATGCTACTTCTTCCTTGGTAATCTCACCAATCCACTTGGTGTCCTCCAGATAGAAGTCATTATAGTTCATTGGGAATACAGCATCCAGGTTCCATTTGTCCCACTCCTGACGCACCAATTTCATGGCTACGGAATGTGGCCCAGGAAATACTGCCGCATTGATTTCTTTTCCTTCTGCATGCACGACATCCGCGAGACGATTCACGATGCTAGTGATAAGGTCATATCGGTATTGCTTCCATTCCTGCACCTGGGTAGCATCCTCTACAGTCTTGATGTCTATGCCAGTTTTCTCTTTGAAATCACCTGTACAGTCATCACAATAGCAATAATCAAACTGAGGAAATTCCTGGTCCATAGTTAAGCCATATTTATCCCAAAGGCCTCTAGCCAGGATCACATCAGGGAAACGGATATAATCCAAATGAATGGCATCTACCTCTTCCACTTGAGCGACTTTGGTGTACATATTTTTAAGGAAATTATACGTTCCCTCTTTGTTTGGACACAAGAAAGTATAATGAGCCACATAGGCTGGCTTCTCCAATGCTGACTCTCCATTTCGGTTTACCGCATACCACTCTGCCTTCAGCTCGTCCGTCTTATGCTGCACCATGGTAGGAATCCAAGCATGAAAACCAAGCCCTAATTCCTTGGCAATTTTGCCTACTTTCTTATAATCTTCCGGATGATGGCCACCATTATACATCAATGCATCGATGCCATGCTCCTTAAATTCGGTAAACTTCTCTCTGATCTCTTCTTCTGATTTGTCATTAAATCCGCCCATCCATGCATGCACAGGGATTTTGGCCGCTACCTTCTCTTCAGTACCGGTTTGCTGCTCTTTATTGCCTGAGCAACTGGCTAGTAATAAAACAGCCATTAATAAAGTAAGTGCTTTTTTCATAATTCAGTAAAGGGTTATCGGTCTCTGTAAAAACGTCCTACAAATCCATTAAATGATATCAATGGAAATGCATTTGATAAAATTAAAAAATTTTCACCATCATCAAATGACTTTCTATATTTTTTTATATATCTATTTGGCTGATTAATGAAATATCTTGTGTCCCAATTCATAAATGAGGATAAAGTGAGAAATCTCATCACATTTAAGCCCAACCCATTAGCTGAAGGACAGTATACTAAATTAGGATTGCTAAGCCCCGTATTTCAAGGCGACATGGAGTTTTTGGCTGCGTTTAAAAAAGAGCAGAAACCTGCATTCTCCCGGTGTGGACCACCTTATCTAAGCCTTCTGAGTTTCTCCCCTCATAGGCAAGGTTCATTTGCAAACCCTCCCCTATGCGCTGCACCCAATTGAGCATCCAGGAGACATTGCTGCCATTGGTCAGGGCATTGAGCATTTCATAGCCCACCGGGGTATTGGCAAGGCCATTATAATCGATTCGCGTAAATTTTAGCTGTGCATTTAAGGTGGTTTTGATTGCCTTGGCATACCTCATCTCCAAACCTAGCTCATGCAGATTTGCCCTTTCATCATATTCTATATTCTCTATATTTTGCTTATGCGAATACTGATATTTCACCGCCGTTCGGAAGATGGAGGAGAGCTGCCAGGTGATCTCAGGCCCGGTTCCCACTTGGTGTATTTCATAATTCCTATTATCCAAAAAATCAGAGGAGGTAGATCTTCGGCCCTGCTCCAGCAGCCATCGCAAACTTAAATTGGTAGCGGCATTATAGCGTGTATTGAGGCGCCAGGCACTACGTCGGTCCTGCTCAAAACCCCCTGTCAACAGTTGTTTATTTTCATTAAGGCTGAAGTTAAAATCCATCCCGAATACTGGAGAGGTCCGATTATAAAATAGAGAAGAGCGAAATAGCCCAATGAGAGACACCAAATCCTCCTCCGCTATTCCCGCTGCCCAAGGGCTAATCCTTTGCCAAAAATCCTCTGCCGTAATCTTCTTCTCTACATTCCAAACGGTAGTATTGGAGAATTTGGAGAGGAATTTCTTAAGTCCCTTCTCGGCACTCCACTGGGAAGGAAAGCCCGCATTGAGCCGGAAATTAAACAAGCTTTTATAAGCCTGAATATACTCATCCGTGGGGGTAAACACTTTAATATAGTTTTTCTCCTCCGGGTTTACGGCAAGATAGAACTCTCCCAATTGCTGCAGTCCATCGCCATTATCATCTCTCCAAGTGTGCGTCCCCTCCCCTGTGGGCACGAGCAGATAGACAAATTCACGCTTCAACTCCTGACCATTGCCTATAGCATAATTCAGCTCGGTGCGCAGGGCATTGTCCCATAGAGAGCCGCTATAATCCAGCCTGCCCATCACCGTCGTCTCCACGGCATTCTCCATCTGCAATTGCTCCAGCCGCCTATAGGTAAATGTCCCTTTCAGCTGATGTAAACCCATATTTTTCTGAAGACTATAGTTGGTGGTGAAGGCCTTGGTGTCATCCACCAGCTGACCTCCGATGGGCCTACGGTCTTCGCGCCAACTAGCGTCTGCCAAAAACCGATAAGTCAGGGTGTCATTTGAGCTAATAAAAATGCGGTGTGCGCTATAATTAATCGCACTATAAAACACCGAATCGGTCTCCGTATAGGTTTCCCTGTTTCGATCTACCTCATACCGATACCCGGGAACCAGCACCTTGGAGCGATATTCGATTTGGCCATAATACCTTTTCCATGTATTTTCGGTTTGCAAGCCACTGGTGTTTAGCAGAAACACCTGTTGGGAGGTTTGGAATCTTCCAGCCAGCCGCTCCCGAATAGAAAGCTCCTGCTGAACACCCTGAAGTTGCTCCTCCCGGTTTCTATACTGGAACTGATAGTTCCACGCATTATCCCTGTCTTTTTCTATCCCTAGCCCGGCCTTTGCCAGTTTTTCACTTTGGGGCAACTCCAGCTGGTCAGGACTCAGCCCCCAGTCCCGATCAAACTCTATATAGCGATACCTATCAATGAATTGGAAGTTGGTAGAGTTATACTCCATTTCGGTGAAACCCTTCAGTTTATAATCGCTTAGTTTACCGCCAAGGCTTCTACCTTCAGAAATAAAGCCCCCTTTGGCGCCAAAGCCCTTATTATCCTCATTCCCCAATTCAGAAAAAAGGTTCAGATCCTGATTAGAGCTCGCTAGCTCTGCATACACTTTCTCGTATTTGGATAGTTTCACCTCTGTACCAGCGGTAAACATTTGCTTCTTATTAGGGGCAGGTAGCTGCGCAAAAAGCGTATAGTCCCCTTGCAAGATGCCATTTTGAGGAGGCACAAATTCATAAACCACTCCATTGGCAAGCTGCTCTTTCCGGCGATAATTACCCCTTCCTTGTCCCACTTCTGAGAAGCTGACTTCAAAGTGGGCCTCCTGTGGATCGGTAGAATATTCGTAATAGAGAATCTCTTGCCCTAAAGTATTGGTATAAACCTGCTTTTGGTAAAGAATGCGCTGAGAAGTAAAGGCGACACTATCTACCCGGGGGATAAGAGCCCTATCCAGTTGATCACCGACGGAAGCCAAAAGCACCTTATCTGCATCAGAATATTCTGTAAATAGAGGCCTGTTTTTATTGTCTTGTTCCTTATAATAATTGAAATAAAAGGCGAGGTTATCACGCTCCTGTCGATGGCTAGCGGTGATAATGGATCTGGAAAAATTCCTTTCTGCATATTCATAATCCACCCTCAAGCGAGAGTACTGAGTGACCACCACATTACTGGTGAAGGTGATCTGCCCTTGATTATAATCAATGATATAATCCTGATTATACCCTCTGCTGAGAAGCTTCCCATCTAAGAATACTCGTTCTGAATTGGCCATTATGATGATATACTTTTCGCCGGAGGGACCGGGGATACGGTACGGGCCGAGCACCCCTTCCTTCACTTCCAGTTGTACAGAGTTAAACTTTCCCTTGGCGATGGATGCGCCTATCTCTGTTCTGGCTTTCCATTGTTCGTTGACTTTATAGTCGGTGGAGACATGCAGTCCCTGGACATTTTTATAGTACTTCAGAAATAAGGACTGGGGCTGGCGCAAAACGACATCTCCGGCCTTGAGACTCATATTATCATTATACAATTCAATGAGTACATTATCGAAATCCTGAACCTGCTGGGTGTTCCCCTGAGGCTGAAAGGGGACATTTTGATCGGTTATGGAAGCCCTCACATTCAGGTTATCCGCGAGTTCCCCTTCCATCTGGAGATTTAGGGAGGAGTTGACAAATACATTTTGGGTATTGCCAAAGGAAATTCCCCGGGTCAGGCTGCCAGCTTTATTGAGTTTGCCCGATGGAAAAATCTCCTCGCTGAAGTCAATCATCTGATCACTGACCTCCTGCACCGCCTTGAAATAGGCCATGGAATCATAATGTTCCTCTAGGGTACGATGGGCGATGGGTTTGGCAAAATTGATAGGAAAAGTCTGATAGCAGATCTGCAAGGAATCTGGTAAAATCTGCGCAGTCTTGCTAATGGATTTAATATTAATTTTTCCCGATTGGCTATCATAAGTCCAATGGAGGCCTACGCTATCGGCAAGGCTGATGGAAGCTTGTATGACGGTGAGGGAATCCAGCACTTGCTCATATTCCTGCTGATGAGGAGCTGGGAATATCCATTTGCAGGTTTGCTCCTGCGCCTGAGAGGTAAGACTTAGAAAAATCAATATGCACAGCAGCGCCATCCCTACTGTATGCATTGACTTATATTTAGTCTTACCCGTCATGAATATTCATTATGCAGGATCCTGTCCGGAGTGGATAATAGGGAAAGCCAGAAAGAAAGAAGTTCCTATTTCCATTTGGGTATCAAACCAAATCTTCCCACCGGCGGTTTCCACCCCACGTTTGGCAATAGCAAGTCCTAGTCCTGAGCCTTCACTTTTGGTACTGAAGTTAGGAATAAAAATCTTTTCCCGCAGGTCTTCGGCGATACCTATCCCATTATCTTTCACTTCCAGCTGTATCCAGCCGTTATTTTCACTGAGGAACACATTGATTTCTGCGGGTTTCTCCTCGGGAACGGCTTGGATGCCATTGATTATAAGATTGGAAATCACCCTACCAAAGAGCTTATCGTCACCCATCACGGTAATGGGGCCGTTTGCCTGGTTATGAAGGAGCACTTTTCCACGTTCGTGGTTATTGAAGAGCTCTACGGCTTTGACCACCACTGCCTCGAAGTCCATCAATTCATTTTTAGGCAGAGGCATTTTGGCGAAGGTAGAAAAGGAGGTGGCGATATCACTAAGAGTATCCACCTGGTGGATCAGGTTATTAATAGGCCGCTTAAGTTTGGACAAATCATCCAGACGTCCCTCCGCCTGCAATCGCAGCAGATGCTGTAAGGTCAGCTTCATCGGAGTAAGTGGGTTCTTAATCTCATGGGCCACCTGCTTGGCCATTTCCCTCCAAGCAGATTCCTTCTCGTTTTTGGCTAGCACCTTACGGCTGCCTTCCAGCTTAAAGAGCATATTATTATACTCACTGACCAAGAGGCCAATTTCGTCTTTTACCGGCCAGTACATCGGCTCATTATCTTCTAGATTAGTTGATTTCAGCTTTTGGGTCAATAGCTGGAAGGGATCAGTCAACCTCTTGGACACAAAGTAAGAGACGATGAGGAAGATAATGAAGATTCCCACAAAGATATTGATGATGGTACTGAACACATCCACGATCAGGACGTTTAGTTCCTCCTCAGCCTCGAAGAATGGAATGGCCACAATGCCAAGAATATTTTGTCGCTTGGTGTCGCGAAGGCTAATATATACGGTCTTATAATTCAGATCACCGACCTTCTCATCGAGGATGATACGGTTATTTTGTTTCTCCAGCATCTCGGCATAGGCCATAGGATGGAGGTATTCTGTCAGCACCTTCTTCTCGAAGATATTTGGCTGGCTCGTAGCCATCAGCTGTCCTTCAGGATTATAAACATTAATATCGGTCACCGTGGTGCCTGACAATTGATAGAGCTCCGCTAAGAAATCATCCCGATCCATAGCCCCTTCCGACTCCTGCTCCAGGTACTCAAAAATATTGTCCTTAATAATGGCCGCTTTATCAAAATACTGCCGATGGAGATCGTCCAAATAGGAATTACTCAGCAGGCCTATGGAGATGGCACTGATTACCAGCATAGGAACGAAGAAGGCGAAATTCAGGTAAAATTGTAGCTTAGTAGCATAATTAAATTGCACCTTATTCAGTCCGTTCAACAGGGCATAGGCCATGATGAATAATAGGGTGCAGGCGATATAGCTTACAAAGAAAAAGGACACATCCGCCAATATATAATTATAAGGATATATTGGGCTAGAGATGATAAGGGTTCGGGAGCCATTTATTACTCCAAAATGATGGAAGTTATTCCTAAAAACCCCCGTGGTATAGAGGTTATTATTGTCCAATAATTCCGCCACATCGGGACTTCGATAATTAAATACGCCAACACTATATTGAAGCACCTCGTCCCGAAACATAGCGTAATCGAAGTTTTTGTCATAGATATCATCGGCGTATTTTTTATCCAAAAGCAATTTTGGAAATACACTTGTGGATTGGATTCTTTGCTGGACGAGCTCCAGCAGGACCGTGCCGATCAGAACCCCTTCACTGCGGAGAGGGATGAAAGTGTAGAATTTATTGCTATTAGCACCTTCATTTCCTTTGACGAAATAGAGATTCCTCACATTGGTAGCATAGTCACTATTGACATACCTATACCTATAGTCATCCAGCTTCAGTTCGCTAGAACGCTGCAGGAGGTCTTCTCCATTGACATTAAATATTTTGATATTGAGATCATATTGGTCAAAGTAATTGGAGATATAGATTTTACGGATTTTCTGAACAATGGCCTCTTTGGACCTTGAAGGGTCTTTCATACGATTTCTGATGAAGATATCACCTTTTACCCGATCCATCACGTCACTCAGGAGGAACTCGGCCATCACATCGTTTTCCATCAGGATTTGGTCGGACAGCTTTACTTTGGAGGTAATTTCCCTCTTACGAAAATCCTGATAAGAGGCGGCACCGGTGATCACGGCCCCCACCAGGCAGCCAAAGAAAAACGTCAGGAAAGTATTTAGCTGCAACTTCAATACATTATCATAAAGCTCAAAGGAGATTATAGCTACCAATAAAATCAGGTGAGCGACATATACTGCCAGATAGATAAAATCCACCCAGGCCAGAGCGACCATAATGGGCACAGAGATGGCCATCAGCACTCTTAGGGCGTAGGCTTTTTTTGCGCGAGCCTTATAAAAAACCAAGTTTAAGGACATCAAGGTAAACAGTAAATATCCCGCCCCACCGAAAAATAAAACCAAAATACTTATGACCTTAAAGTAATCAAATGAAGGAATATCCAGGATATTAAGATTCCACTGGGAGTTATTAGAGATATTGCTGAAAAGCCTAAAGAATAAGAATAAAAACAAGGCTGATAGCACATAAGCGATCACATAAAAGACCCATTGGAAGTACTTCTTCCGCATCTTGGCGAAGGTGACGATGGCTTCTCTTCGCCCGAGCATACTTACCAACATCCCTAATATAACGGCTGAGCAGATGACATTTAGGAATAGGTCGCCCAGGGAAGGATTTAGCAAGGAACTAGCGTAATAAACCGGATCAAACAATGCCACCTCAAAATAATCCTGAGGGAAGTGAAAGGTAAGCATCATCGCCCTCACACTCACCAGGATAAACACCGTGTATATAAGAGCTAGCCGCCTGCGTCCATGGGTCCATAGGCGATAGGCGAAGTCCCCGCCAAGGATAAATACCAGACCAGTAAGCGAAAAGAAAAACAGCAATAAGGCCGTATGAGACTGATGTCCCACGGGCTTGTACCCATCCCTAAGCGAGACCGCAAAGAAGTAAGACCCATCCTTTCCGGTGACCTTATCGTATCCGCCAGAGGGATCTGCGGAGAGTATAAAATTTCCATTGCCAAATACTTCTCCGTTAAATCCAGCATGGAGGTAATCATTATCGATCTCCACCTTATCGTACAGGGAGTAAACCTGTACCAGCCAGTACACTTGATTATTTCGGATAATCTTCCTTACCCTGGAGAAATAGGTACCCTTATCATTATCGATTAGCTGATAGGGCTGGTAATAGGGTCCTGCTTTGATATCCTCAAAACGCGGGATCATGGACACATTGGACCAATAGATCAGTTTGCCGTCGATATTGTATAAATAATAAGGATGCTTACTGCTATAGTTTAGGGTGGAGAAGGAAACTTGCTTTTCGGGTCGATTATTCATTAGAAGACTGATAAAGTCTTCATCAAATTCGTCTGCTACCTGGCGGATTTTGGTTTCAATCTGCTGCAAGCCAAGTTTATGATCATCAGGCGACCCGGAAAAGAAATTAACGGCAAGTACAACTGCCATTAAAACGATCGCAATAACGATAATAAACCTTCTCTTTTTAAGCATAAATCAATTTGTAATAGCCATAAAAGTAAAAAAGCAAAGTCTATTTTCAAACTTTGCTTACTTTTTTGGAGGACATACAAGGATCATACCGAAACCTTGGATTTCCTGGAGTTTCGGTACCATAGAAATCCAATAATGGCAGCCAATAAATAAGGAGCAACAAAGAGATAGAGTATTCCCATATTTAGACTTGCTCCCACGGTGGTATCTCCATTGGCGACGTTGTTTTCCACAGAGGCCCGGCACATGGCACACTGGGCAGAGGCCAGGCTTATGCTCAGGATAAACAGGAAGCTACTTGCTATGAATTTTTTAAGGATACTTTTCATATTAAGGATAACGAAGGCCGTCCGTATATAGTTTAATGAGAATAATAAGGGCTGATCATAAGATAAACGATCACACCAGAGACTGTCACATACAGCCAAATGGGGTAAGCGTATCTCACGATTTTCTTATGTCTCTCCACCATGCGACGTTGGCCATAATAATAGGCGAGCAAAATAGGGAATAGGGCGACAGCCGCTAAAACGATATGGGTCAATAGAATGATATAATACACCGTCCTGATGAAGCCTTCGCCCCCGAAGCTGGTGCTCTCTGCTGCAGCATGATAAATCACATAGGAAACCAAAAATATCGCACCAAGGCCAAAGGCAACGGACATGGATATCTGGTGGGCGGTAATATTCATCTTTTTGATAAAATAAAGCCCAAAGACTAAAGCGATACTTGAGGCAAAATTGATCACCGCATTCATATGAGGAAGGAAATACACCCACTCTTCGGCCAGGTCAATTTTGGATGGCATAAATAATAATACTGCCACCACCACGGGTACCAATACAGATATCACGATGATCAACTTATAGATTCCTTTGTGAGGAACTTCTTCTTCTCTAATTTTTTCCATGAAGCAATATTTTAGTCTCCAAGATCAATAAATCAACATCTTCCCGATTGGTACCACTGTAATAGCCTCTAATTCTCCCCTGAGCATCCACCAGCACGAGTTTATCACTATGGATAAAGTCATCGGGCTGTCCTTTACCATCGATGGTAGGAAGGATAAAGCCACAGCGGGCGAGACCATAAACATCGGATTTGTCTCCATGCAGGAAGTACCATTTGTCCTGCTGGGCTTCATGAAGCTGAGCATATTCAGCCAATACTTTTGGTGTATCGTAATCAGGATCTATGCTAATAGAAAAAAGTTGAATGGTATCTTCATTGCGAAAAACATCCTGCACACGCTCCATCTCCTGGGACATCACCGGACAGATGCTAGGACAGCTGGTAAAGAAAAAATCCACGATGGTGATCTTTCCTTCCATATCCTCACGTCCCACCAGTGAGCTATCCTGAGCGATGTATTCAAAGTCAGGAATATAATGCTGGCCTGTCTGCTGATAATTACAATCCCCAAAGGGATCCTCTACTCCTTGCTCATATAATACAGGAATATCATATTCATTCTCCCCAAAATTGCGAAGAAAAAGGATAATTAGTACTGGCACCATTAGGATACATAACAATACTAAGCCCTGTAATACTCTGACCATCTTCATACCTTACTATAAACAAAAAAGTAGGTAAGAGGTTTCCCCCCAACCTACTTTTTTCATGAAATTCGATTGATTACCAACGATACATAAAGATATCGGCACCTTCCTTAAATAAGGCGATAAGGAGCCACATCAATGTGATAAGTGGTAACATGATGGACCAGAATAACACTTTGGATTCCTCCTTTAAGTGCATAAATTCCATCATGATATAACCAGCTTTTACTATGGTCAGTCCGATGAAGATTGCAAAAAGCAACATTCCTCTTTCCATGGTAAAGGCAAGCAAAAATTCTATTGCGGTGATCACCAGAAGGATCAGTGCCGTTTTCCAGATTTTCTTAATCTTGGCTTTATTTCTTGGAAGTACCTCTAGTGTACTGTGATTTTGATGTGCAGACATAGTAGTAAGATTTTTAAGTTAGACTAGGTAGAAGAAGGTAAATACAAATACCCAAACCAAATCTACAAAGTGCCAATATAAACCGATTTTCTCGACCATTTCATAATGTCCTCTTCTTTCATATATCCCCACTGCAGCTTGGTAAAAAGCCAGGAATAATAATACAACACCGATGGTTACGTGAAATCCGTGGAATCCAGTGATGAAGAAAAACAGCTGAGCAAAAGGTGCCGGGCCGTATTCATTGACATGAAGGTTAGCGCCATAGACCATTTCCGAAACGGTTTTGCCAAAAGTATTGACATAAGTCATCAAGGTACCGCCGTCTGTTCCGTGGATAAAGTGAGACCATTCCCAAGCCTGACATCCCAGGAAAGTCACCCCGCCAAGAATCGTCCAAAGCAACCATTTGGTCACATCTGCACGGTCATTTCTATGGCCAGCTTCCACTGCTAAAACCATAAATACTGAGCTCATGATCAAGATGAAGGTCATAAGACCCACAAAAACCAAGGGAGCATGCACGCCATGTACAAATGGAATAGCATTAAAAATCATTTCTGGAATAGGCCAGTACTCATTGGAGCTGGCAAAATCCGCAACGTGGCCTTCGAAGCCTGGATAACTCACCCTGATCGCACCATAGGTGATCAGGAAAGCAGCAAAAGTAAAGATGTCTGATAGAAGGAAGAACCACATCATTAGTTTTCCGTAGCTGGCCTTTAATGGCTCATTTCCACCATCCCATATTCCTCTCTTGGAATTGATTTCAATAGCAGTCGATGACATATATTCTAGGTTTTAACTTAATATTCTTAATGATTCAACAATAAAAACACAAACAAATAAATCCATAATCCCCCAAGGAAGTGCCAATAAGTAGCACACATCTCCATGGTATTCATTTTCCTGGAGTGGATTTTATATCTAAAGGACGAAATTAATACAATAATCAGAAATATCACACCGCTGATCAAGTGTACTGCATGAAGTCCGGTAAATACATACATAAATGAACCGCCAGGATTGCCCACAAAGTAAACATCTCTCTCCACAAGTGCCTCCCAGCTAAACCATTGCCCTACGAGGAACAGCAGCCCGAGGACGACGGTAATCCCTAACGCAATTTTCAAATTTCCCAATTGGTCATTTTTTGCAGACAAATAAGCCCAATGCATACTGGCACTGCTAAGCAAAATGATCCCTGAGGTGTACCAAAGGATATTAGGAAGGTCATATTCTAACCAGTTCCCCTCACCCTGCCGCACAATAAACGCACTGGTCATCGCCGCAAATATCATTACAACACTTACGATAAATAACCAAAGAGCGAATTTTTTTGGATGCATTGCAATAGGTTGCTCTGCATCCTCTATATAGGCTAATTTCTCTTCCATTACGGTATCTTATCTAATAAGTAAGCAATCTGCACGATGGGCAGGTATAAGAAAGATCCGAACATGATCTTCAATGCCGACTTCCGTGAGCAGTCTCTCATCAGGGAGAAAGTCTGCGCGAGGAATAATACCCCACAGATGGTCACTATAACCGCTGAATTCAGGCCTGTCAATCCAAAATAACTTGGCAGCAAACCTAAAGGCAGCAGAAACAAGGTGTAAATCATAATTTGAATTGCCGTATTGAGGTCCTTACGACCTCCCGAAGGCAATAATTTGAATCCAGCCTTCTTATAATCTTCGTCACTTACCCAAGCAATCGCCCAAAAATGGGGAAACTGCCAGATAAATTGAATTCCAAATATAATCAAAGCCTCATAGGAGATGGTACCCGTTGCGGCAGTCCATCCCAATAATGGAGGCATTGCTCCGGGAATAGCACCTACAAAAACGGCTATGGGTCCTACGCGCTTCAAAGGGGTATAAACAAACACATATAGCACCATGCTGAGAATCCCCAGCCCAGTGGTCAATGGGTTAGTAAATAACCATAATACTGCAATACCCACCACGGCTACCAATGTGGTAAACCAATAAGCTTCATTGACAGATATAATATTCAGAGGAAGAGGCCGGTTTTGTGTCCTTTTCATCAACTTGTCGTAATCTCGCTCCAGGATTTCATTAGCAGCTCCAGAGGCTCCACTGATTAGGAAGCCACCTACCATTAATGCAAAACACTGTCCCCAGGAAAATACCGCACCGCCGTCACCTAGGACAAAACCGAATACTGCCGAAAAGGTCACTAAAGCTGACAAACGGAACTTGATAAGCTCGTAATAGGCTTTTGACCGAATCGATATGCTGTCAAAGAAGGACGCTTCTGATAAATTAAATGTCCTCATGATTTGGATGTATTAAACTCTACTCTTTTTTGATCCCACAATAGTAACATGATCACAAATTGAACCCCGATGATAAGTGAGCCTACCAAAAGGTGAACCGGCTGAAGATACGCTGGAATGCCAAAATAAGCCATACCGACTCCTGACAGAATTTCCAAAAATATCAACAACACTAATACCTGTGACCATTTCAAAACACCAGCTCCCCTTATGGTCTGCTGATACACTCGATATATAAACCAAATATGTATTCCCAATAAGATCAACGAAAATGATCTGTGAATAAGGAAGTCAATTCCCAGGTGGCTGATCCATTCATCTCGAAAGAGATCGCCAAACTGCATGGCTATAATATCTATCTCTTCCCTTACCTGCGTACCCCAGACCACTTGAAGCGTCATCAGCACAAAGCCGACAAGCATCATTCGGAATAAGCTTTGGGAATTAGTTACGGTGCTCTTAATGTCGGTTTTGAGTTTATACGCCCGATAGTGAACGTATAATAGCAAACATACAATAAGTAGTGCTAATAGCATATGCACGGTAATCATCCACTGCAGCAGGTTGGTGGAGACGACTATAGAGCCGATCCAACCTTGAAATATCACCAAAATTAAGTTGGCAAATGACAGAATGAAAAGCCATTTATCTTCCTTGATCAGCTTATAGGAAGCGATCAAAGTAGCGATGACCAGTAGGCCTATCACTGCCCCCACCAGACGATTGAGGTATTCAATCCAGGTTTTGGTAACATTAAACTCCCCTTCCACTAAAATCGATTTGTCTTGCTTAATTTCTTCCGCTTTTTGATCAAAGCCTAAGGAATGTAATAGCTGAACAAACCGTTCGTTTTTCTCTAACCTTTTGTTGAGATATACTTCTTGGTAATCATCGGGAAGCTGCGACACATCCGTTGGAGGCACATAGCTCCCGAAGCATTTTGGCCAGTCGGGGCATCCCATTCCGGAACCGGTGCTTCGCACTATCCCGCCGACCAAAATCAGGAAATAGACAGCGATCGCAGTGATCAAACTGATCCTGCGAAAGCTGCTAATATTTTTAAGATTCTTTTGATTCATTCGCTACAAGAATATCACTACCCTCTTCGGCCATGATTTCTCTTTCAAGTTTCACCTGCTCTGCTTCATGAGGAAGGTTAGATTCAGGAGTAGAAGATAAAGGTACAGTCTGAGGGATAAAATCCTCCTTAGCACCTGGCTTAGAATAATCATAAGGCCATCTGTAAACGGTAGGAATCTCGCCAGGCCAGTTACCATGCCCAGGCTCTAGTGGAGTAGTCCACTCAAGCGTATTAGATCTCCATGGGTTCAGGGAAGCCTTACGTCCTTTATACATACTATAGAAGAAGTTGAATAAGAAGATAAACTGAGCTCCAAAAGTGATGATGGCTGCCACAGACACGAACATATTCAGGTCAGTGTACATATCAGCAAAGTTGAAGTTGGTCCAGCTATAATACCTTCTTGGGAAACCAGCGATACCGATATAGTGCATCGGGAAGAACACCATATAAACCCCTACGAAGGTCAACCAGAAGTGGATATAGCCTAATTTGGCATCCATCATTCGACCAAACATCTTAGGGAACCAGTGATAAATACCCGCCATCAATCCAAAGAATGAAGCAGAACCCATCACAAGGTGGAAGTGAGCTACTACGAAATACGTATCGTGAAGCTGGATATCTACTGCGGAGTTACCAAGGAAAATCCCTGTAAGACCACCGGAGATGAAGAAGGATACCAGACCAATAGAGAACAACATCGCCGGGGTGAAGATCAAGTTACCTCTCCACAAAGTGGTAAGGTAGTTGAACACTTTCACGGCTGAAGGAACTGCAATGATCAGGGTCAGGAACATGAAGATAGATCCCAGGAATGGGTTCATACCAGACACGAACATATGGTGGGCCCATACCACGAAGGATAATACGGTGATACCAAGCATGGAAAGAATCATCGCTTTATACCCAAAGATAGGCTTACGAGAATTCGTGGCAATTACCTCTGAGGTAATCCCCAATGCTGGCAAGAGAACGATATATACTTCAGGGTGACCTAGGAACCAGAACAAATGCTGGAACAATACGGCGCTACCCCCGGTATTTGGAAGAGCCTCCCCGCCGATATAGATATCAGACAGGTAAAAAGAAGTACCAAAACTTCTATCAAATACTAATAATAATGCTGCTGAGAATAATACAGGGAAGGATAGCAAACCGATAATGGCGGTAAGGAAGAAAGACCAGATGGTCAATGGCAACCTGCTAAAAGACATCCCTTTGGTTCTTAGGTTAATCACAGTAGAGATATAATTGATCCCTCCCATAAGCTGGGAAGCGATAAAGAATACCATGGCGACTAACCAAAGGGTCATACCGAGTCCTGAACCTGGGATCGCCTGCTCCAAAGCGGAAAGAGGCGGGTAAATCACCCATCCACCACCAGCAGGGCCAGTCTCGATGAACAGAGAGATAAACATCAAAATCCCAGCAATAAAGAACAGCCAGTAAGAAAGCATATTCATAAAACCAGAGGCCATATCACGGGCTCCAATCTGCAATGGAATCAAATAATTGGAGAAGGTTCCACTAAGTCCTGCGGTAAGTACAAAGAATACCATGATGGTACCATGCATCGTCACCAAAGCGAGGTAGAAGTTAGTGTCCAAAGCACCGGATTCATCGATCCATCCACCAAGGATAGGCTTAAGGAAGGTCATATCCATATCTGGAAAACCTAACTGCAACCTAAAAAGAATAGATAAGAAACCTCCGATTAGCGCCCATACAATACCGGTAACCAAAAATTGCTTACCGATCATTTTATGGTCGGTACTAAAGATATACTTAGTGATAAAATTATCACTATGCTCATGATCGTCGTGATGATCATGAGCTGAAGCACCGTGAGTTGATACGTTAGCTACTGCCATAATTATTTTATTATATCAATTAATATCTTATTCTGCACTTTCGATTTGAGCCAACTCCTTAATTTCGGAAGGAGCATCTGCGATCAAAGCAGGATCCATTTCCACGAAAGTCTTTTGCTCAGCGAACCATTTCTGATATTCTTCAGGCTCTACAACTTCGATCTCTCTCCTCATGGAGAAGTGTCCACCGCCACATACCTCCGTACAGGCGATCTCATACACGAATTCATCATCCTTCAGCTCTGCTCTCATCTGTGCAGTAGTCTTAGTAGGCACAAACCAGAAACGGGTAGGCATACCAGGTACAGCATCCATCTTTAACCTCATATGAGGTGCAAATACAGAGTGCAATACATCTCTAGAGCGAATCTTAAATAATACAGGCTCGCCTACCGGGATGACCACTTTCTGAGCTGGAAAATCATCAAGAGCATTTTTATCGGTGAAGTCGATTCCTCGGGAGTTGGTAGGATTGATCAATCGGTAATCATAATTACCCAACTGCTTATCCTTACCAGGGTATCTAAATTCCCAGGCAAACTGATATCCCATTACCTCAATAACGTGAGCATTCTCAGGAGCAGGAGCAGTAATATCTGACCAGGCTTTCCATCCTGATACCACCAATACAGTCAATACCGCAGCTGGTACCAGTGTCCAGAGGATCTCTAGTTTGTTATTGTCAGGGTAGAATGCCGCTGTGTTCTCCTCTTTATATTGGTAGCGGTAGCTAAACCAAAACAAAAGAATATGCGTGATGATAAACACAATGCCGGTCACTGCCATGGTCACCCAAAACAGATTGTCCGTCACCACCCCATGCTCAGAAGCGATAGGAAGGTGATATGTGTCAAATTCCTTAATAGAATACCAGAACATCAATACTCCAGAACCTATCAGAAATAGTAGGAATAAAGCAGCATTAACTTTATTGCTTCCTGTAGCTACTTTCTTTTCAGAACCTTTGACTACAGAAACCAAGGTTTGTATCCTATAAACCATCCAAATGATGGATACTAATAATAAAACACCGAGTGCTATAAGAAATCCCATAATTCTATCTTTTACGGATACGTATTAAATGTGATGATGATAAGTTTCCTCCAACATAGGGTGATTCTTGGCGATGAGGTTCTTCTTAGCGAGACCGCTCAACACTACAAATATCACAACAGAAGCGTAAAGCATAAACATACCTACTTCCATAAATCCTATTCCACCGTTATGGCCGAGGGTTCCTGGCTGAACCATCAGGAAGAAATCTATCCAGTGACCGATGATGATGATGGTACATACCACTTTCAGGAAGATGGTATGACGCTTAGCATCTCTAGTCATCAAGACTAAGAAAGGCAATACGAAGTTTACAATAAGGTTTAGGAAGAAAATTCCACCATAACTATCTGATCGTAATCTCTCGATATAATAAACTGTTTCTTCAGGAATATTGGCGTAATAAATTAAAAGGAACTGAGAGAACCACAGGTAAGTCCAGAAGATGGAAAATCCAAATACGAATTTACCAAGATCATGCAGGTGGTTTTCGTTAAACATCTCAAGATAGCCTCTTTCCTTAAGCATGATGGTGATCAAGGTAATTGCCGAAAGACCGGCTACAAACCATGAGCTGAATACATACCAGCCAAACAGGGTAGAGAACCAGTGGGTGTCAATAGACATCACCCAATCCCATGCACTGATAGAAGAAGATACTGCGAAGATCACAAGGAAGATAGCAGACCATTTTCTGATGGTGTACCAGTAGCTATCGCCACCGTGGATATCTTCTTGCAAGGAAAGGTTTTTCAGTTTGGTAAAGAAGAAAATCCAAAGGCCGAAGAAAAGTACCATTCTACCCAACCAGAAGATTGGGAAAGTACCTTTGCCAAGTGGCCAGTAGAAGAAACTTCCTTTGCCATCGATGATATGATCATAGTGATCACCACCTTTGACATAAATATCGGCATGCGTCCAGTGGAAGAGGTCATGTCCTGCCACCAGATAGGTGACGATCATGAGGATAGCTGCAAATGGCAGCCAGTTTCCTAATGAGATCATCACTCTAAGGATAGCTGTGGCCCATCCTGCCTGAGAGGCATATTGAATAGCAAAGAAGAACACTCCAATAATGGCGATACCTGCGAAATAAACATTGTTTATCCAAAGGTTGGCGAAGAAACGCTCAGACCAGTGAAAGGCGGAATGACCGCCATCCTCGTGACCTGCATCAGCATGTCCTGCTTCTGCTGCATGATCATCATGTGCTCCATGATCATCACCATGAGCAGCAGCATCTACATGCTCCGTGCCATGCCCGGCAGCTTCATGTCCATGATCCCCGCTTCCAGCGGTGAAAATACCTAAGACTAACAGTAGTGCTCCGATGCCACCCATTATCATGAGGGACTTCTTCAAAGCCGCCGTAAAGTCAAATTTTTGATCCAGGTTAAAATTTGTAACGTGCGCCATTATTATTGTTTCTGAATTTCTTGTTTAACATAGTGAACAATCTTCCATCTTCTTTCAGGGCTAATCTGAGAACCATGAGCTCCCATTCTTCCCTTACCATGTGTGATCACATGGAAGATATGTCCTTCAGTAAGGTTGATATATGCTCCACCCGTAAGGTTGGCCACACCACCGATTACTTCTCCTACTTTACCGTCTCCCTGACCGCTGTCACCATGACATGGCATACAATATTGCGTAAACAACTGCTGACCTTCTGCCAAAACCTGGTCGTTTAACGCTACAGGATTGGCTACACTGTCGGATGCTTCCAACTCCGCTACTCCAAGTCTATAAGGTAAAATACCGTGCTCGTTTCTAGGAACCGTATTGGCTACAGGCTCCCGCATATTCATGCTATGCGGGTTATAAATATTACTATTGAAAAATTCACCTTTTCCATCTTCTCTGTTAGACAGCCAGCTACCAGCATCTTCATTCTGAATCTGCGTAAGCGGCTCATAAGCTACAGAGTGATACATTTGAGGTGCATATTCCAAACCTTGATCCTCTCCGGAAGCCCCACAGGATACTACTCCCATAGAAGCAGCCGAAAGCGTAAGTAAATATATGGACTTTAAAATTTTCATATTTTCGTGGTTACCTACTATTCAAAACTTTTATTATTCACCTCAGAAGCACCAGAAGCCTGAAGCACTTCTTTGATTTTATCTTCTCCAAGACCGGCGTTTACCGCTAGATCTATCGCCATCACATGCTTATCATCTGTACTTCTGGTATCAAAGATCCTTGGCTGACCCCAAGGCTTGAGGTTACTACTTACCATAAATACCCCTACCATCCCGAAAGAAGCCAGAAGCACTGTAAGTTCAAAGGTCACTGGGATAAAATCAGGTATGGCAGCGTGATCTTTACCACCAATGATCATTGGCCAATCTACAGCCATCATCAATAGCTGCATGGTAAGGGCCAAACCAGTCCCACAAACTCCGAAGATGAATGCCGCAATTGGCAAGCGACTTCTCTTATAGCCTAATACATCTTCCAATCCGTGAATCGGATAAGGAGTGAATACTTCGTGGATTTTCACCCCACTATCACGCACCTTGGTTACTGCGTCTTTTAATACATCCTCATCTTCATAAATACCGAGGACAAAATTCGTATCTCTTTCCATTATTTATTTACTTTTTCAGATGAAGACTTAAGAACAGATTTCACCTCAGCCATGTTGATTACCGGGAAGAATTTGGCAAACAATAAGAAAAGGGTGAAGAATAAACCGAAGGTAAAGAGGTAAACTCCCATATCTGCCCAGGTAGGATGAAACATCGCCCAAGAAGAAGGAAGGTAATCTCTATGTAAGGAGGTAACGATAATTACAAATCGCTCGAACCACATCCCGATGTTTACCACTATCGATAAGATGAATGTAAATACCAATGAAGTTCGGATTTTTTTGAACCAGAAAAGTTGTGGAGAGATCACATTACAAGTCATCATGGACCAGTATGCCCACCAGTAAGGACCGAATGCCCGGTTGATGAAAGCATATTGCTCTGCTTCCACTCCTGAATACCAAGCGATAAAAAATTCTGTGATATAAGCTATACCTACGATGGATCCAGTGATGATAATTACGATGTTCATCAACTCAATATGAACCATGGTGATATAATCTTCCAGCTTAAATAGCTTTCTGGTAATAAGCATCAAGGTAAGTACCATGGCAAAACCCGAGAAAATCGCTCCAGCCACAAAGTAGGGAGGGAAGATCGTGGTATGCCATCCTGGTATTACGGAGGTGGCAAAGTCAAAGGATACAATGGTGTGTACTGAAAGTACCAATGGGGTGGCTAGACCTGCCAGGATCAAGGATACGGTTTCGTACCTCATCCAGATTTTGGCGCCGCCAGTCCATCCAAAGCTCAATGCTCCATAGATAGTCTTGCGAAGGCCAGTAGCTCTGTCACGGATGGTTGCAAAATCAGGAATCAAACCGATATACCAGAAAACTAGGGATACGGAGAAATAAGTAGAGATTGCAAAAACATCCCAAAGCAATGGGGAGTTGAAGTTTACCCAAAGAGAACCAAAGACGTTTGGAAGGGGAAGTGCCCAATAGGCTCCTAACCAAGGACGTCCCATGTGGAGTACCGGGAACATCGCTGCACATATTACGGCAAAGATGGTCATGGCTTCCGCTGCTCTGTTAATGGATGTTCTCCACTTCTGTCTGAATAGCAATAATACGGCGGAGATCAGTGTACCGGCGTGACCGATACCTACCCACCATACGAAGTTGGTGATATCCCATGCCCAGCCTACTGTCTTGTTCAATCCCCACATACCAATTCCTTCCCAGACTGTGGCTCCCACAGCAATCCCACCTAAAAGTAAGGCGCCAATGGAAACAGCTAAACCCAGCATCCAGCCGATGGTAGGCTTGCCTTCCACGTGTCTGGAAACGTCGTGGGTAACGTCTTTGTAAGTTTTACCGCCCGTAACTAACGGCTCGCGTACGGATGAAGTAACCTGCATATCTTATAAAATTATTATTTACGCTTCTTTTTTGTCCTTATTTCTAATCTTGGTCATATACCAGATATTAGGGCTCACATTGATCTCCTCTAATACGTGGTAAGCTCGCTCTTCATTGACCTCTTTCAATGCCGAAGTAGAGTTCTCCTCAATCTTCAACATCTTGCTAACTTGGCTATTCGCGTCGTTAAGGTCTCCAAATACCAATGCATCGGTAGGACAAGCTACTGCACAAGCCACGTTGATCTCTCCATCCTGCACTTTTCTCTTCTCACGTTTGGCGGCTAGTTTACCAGCTTGGATACGCTGCACACATAAGCTACATTTCTCCATCACCCCTCTGGCTCTTACAGTCACATCAGGATTAAGGACCATCTTGCCTAAGTCATCGTTTTGAGCAACGTTCACCTTAGCAAAATCCTTATTATCATGATATTTGAACCAGTTGAATCGACGTACTTTATAAGGACAGTTGTTGGCACAATAACGTGTACCGATACATCTGTTATAAGTCATTTGGTTTAGCCCCTCAGAACTGTGCGTCGTAGCAGCTACCGGACACACGGTCTCACAAGGAGCATTATTACAATGCTGACACATCATCGGCTGGAAGGTTACTTCTGGATTATCAGAAGCTTTCTCCAGTCCTTCTAGATCATCAGTGTCGGCGTCAGAGCTATAATAACGGTCAATTCTGATCCAAGCCATCTCACGACGGTTCAGCACTTCTTCCTTGCCCACTACAGCGACGTTGTTCTCCACCTGGCAAGCAATGGTACAAGCACCACAACCCACACAAGAGTTCATGTCAATCGCCAGACCCCAGTGATGCTGGCTGTATTTGTGACCATTCCAAAGACTAATCTTGGAAGGCTTCACAAATTCGCCATCCTTATAGATCATTGGATGCTCACGACCTGCAGAAGGATTTTCCTTGTATTCTGCAAGGGTAGATTCCTGAATCACATTGCCACGATCCATATAGGTATGGTGGGTCTGTGTCTGGGCAATTTTATAGCTATCACCTGTAAGCTCGATGCTTACTCCGGTGGTAATATCAAAATTCACATAGCCTTTTGAGCTATCAAGTAATTGGTAGGCGTTTACCCCAATACCGTTAGCCACTCGGCCACCTTTGGTACGACCATAGCCTATCGCCAGACCGATGGTTCCGTCCGCTTGCCCTGGCTGGATGAGCACAGGGACAATTAGGGATTTACCGTTGGCGGTGATTTTCGCTTTCAGCGTCTTACCTTCCACGATGTTGAGTCCATTATCGGATGCCCACTTCTGTGATACCGTAAGATAGTTGTCCCAGGTTGTTTTAGAAATAGGATCAGACATTTCCTGTAACCAAGGGTTATTGGCAAATCGTCCATCCCCTATGCCCAATTTCTGATACATGATCAGCTCAGGAGCAGTATTGGAAGCAGAATAAGTTTTGGCAATAGCGGCAGCGGCAGAAGAAACCTCACTTACTGGAGTAAGGCTCACATCGCTGATCTCTCCAGCTACGGAGTAGAAGCCATTGTATAATGATTGATCCCAGAACTCCTGGAAGGAGCTAATAGCCGATTGACCTGCAAAAAGGTCTTTCCAGGTGGACTGCAAAAAGTCATAGTAACTCGTGCTGTCTCCAGCCCAAGTCAAGAATGAATCCTGCGCCTGACGGGTGTCAAACAAAGGTGAGATGCCTGGTTGAGACAAGCTATACTCTCCTACTTTAGGATTGAAATCATTCCATGATTCCAGGTAATGATGATCAGGAGCTACATACTGTACCAAAGAAGCCGTTTCATCCAGGCTACCGTTGGTGGCCACAGATACTTTAGCTTTGGCGATTCCCTGAGCGATAGCCTCACCTTGCGGGTGATCATACACAGGGTTACAGTTATAGAATAACACCCCACCAACACGTCCTGCAGCTAAGTCAGCTACAAACTTGTTCATGGAAGCATCATTTCCTTTCTTATAATTTACAGTTTTTGCAAAACTGATAGTTGCATTATGATTTGACAGCAGCTCGTTAATTGCATTGATTACAATCTGAACGTTTGGATCATTGGAACCAGAAACCACCAGGGATTTGCCCTTATTGGCCCATAGTTCGTTGGCGGCTTGATCAAGATGTGCCACCTCTACCGCAGCAGCTTTTACTGTGCTGGCTCCGGCTTTTTTGGCCAGTAGATTATAAAGCGCCAATACTGCTAGTCCACTTTGGGAAGCTCTGATTGGAGTTCTATAGTCTGCATTGGCACCAGTAAGGGACAGGTTAGACTCAAACTGGAAGTGTCTTGACATATTTGGGTTCTCCTTAGAGATCTTTCTTCCCTGAGCATACTGCTTAGAGAATTCGATAGGAGAGATCCAGGAGCCAATGAAGTCGGCCGCAAAGCTGACGATCACTTTGGCTTTGTCAAAGCTATAGTTTGGCAGTACGCCAGTACCATAATAAGTCTCATTTGCCTTCAGGATACCATAAGTAGAAGTAGCGTCATAGGTCACGACTTCAGCACCTCCGATGGCTTCTGCTAATTTGGCCAGGGCCTTTTCAGAAGAAGGAGACATTATGGTATTGGTTACGATCTTGACATTGGAAGCGGTCTTCAGCTTAGCCGAAACTTCCTTATCGATAGTAGCCCAGTCAGAAGGTTGGCCTGCTTTATGAGGGCCAGCGAGTCTGTTTTTATCGTATAGAGAAAGCACAGAGGCCTCCACGATAGAGCTTGTTCCTCCTTTGGTGATTGGAGAAAGTTTATTTCCATCTACTTTGATTGGTCGGCCTTCACGAGTTTTAATGACTACAGAGGCATATTCACCACCAGCATAGAAGGTAGAGGCGTAATAATTAGGTACGGAAGGATTGACATCTACCGGCTTGTTCACATAAGGAATAGCCTTTCTTATAGGAGCTTCACAGGCGGCCAAAGAGGCGGCTGCTAAGCTGAATCCCATTAGTTTAAGGAAATCTCTTCTTGATGCTCCTCCTTCTTCTTGTCCAGCGATAGGAAGGTATTCAGGAAACTCCCGATCTGCATTTTTTACAAATTCCGGATCGTTGGTCAGCTGTTCTAATCCCTTCCAGTATGTCTTTTTATTTTCTTTCATTTTATATTAAAGAAAAGAATGTTCTTAAAAGATTTTTTAATTAATAGTGGCACTTAGCACATTCCAGACCACCGATGTCCTTCACTTTGAGGGCATCTTTGGACTCTGAGTGCAGTTGAACCAACTTGTCGTAGTACTCATTGCCAGCAGTTTTGATATCAGTCTGTCGGTGACAGTCGATACACCAGCCCATGGTAAGGGCGCTATGCTGACGTACTACTTCCATTTCTTCGATAGGACCATGACAAGTCTGACATTCGATCCCTCCCACTTTCACGTGCTGGGAGTGGTTGAAGTATGCCAGATCAGGTAAGTTATGTACCCTTACCCATTCTATAGGTGTGTTATTATCTACAGCATCGTAAATTTTCTGAATCTCAGGAGATACGCCTTCCTTACCTTCCAGATTCTGTACGTGCATATGGCAGTTCATACAGATATTAGGAGAAGGGATATTGGCAGATCTACCGATCTCTACTCCTGTATGGCAGTACTGACAAGGGATCTCCTTATCACCTGCGTGGAGTTCGTGAGAGAAGGCGATAGGCTGAGTCGGCGCATATCCTTGCTGCACACCTACCGTGTACAGACCATCGATAGCGGTCTTGGCAACCAATGCTACCACGATGGCTGTGATGATGATGATGAATGCATCACTCTTGAACACCTTCTTGAAGTCGGTCCTCTGATTGATGAATTGCTTGTCATCTTCCTCCAGATCATCTTGTTTGTTTAGGTACTTCGTAAGTACAGAAACGATCAAGCCTAGCACAATGAGGATGAGCAGAAGCACTACCACCAAAACCGCGAGAATGATGGTAAGGTACTCGCCAGGAACACCGCCAGTGGCGGCACCTTGACCAGCAGCTCCGTCACCAGCAGCAGGAGTAGCTTCGGCTTTGCCTCCATACTCAATGTATGAAAGTAAGCTCATCACATCCTCATCACTGAGGAACTGATGGGCCGGCATCACCGTGTTGTTGTACTCTGCAAAAAGTGCAGTAGCTGTGGCATCCCCCTGCTGAATAACTTGCTGGGAATTCTTAATGAAAGCCTGAATCCACGTGAGCTCTCTACGATCACTTACCCCTCTTAGTGCTGGGCCGGTGAACTTGGAATCAAGTTTGTGGCAGGTCTTACAATTGGCGTTAAATAGTGATTCACCAGCCTTGATGGCGTCTTCACTATCCGATACTCCAGGGTCAGCAGCAAAAGCATTAAATCCTAATAGCAAAAAGGAAATAATCAACGCCATGTTGCAAAATCTGAAGGGAACACTTAATAACGAGCGTTTGATTGACATATTTATAACTCTTTAATCAGTTTATTTCACGGTTTTTAAAACTCCCCACAAATGTACTACCCAACTTCTATTTTTCAAACCCGTATATAAGGGTTTACTTATTAAGAAATGTTCTTATTAAGCAATATAACCACTTAATAAACAGTTAATTACACCCTAATATCAGCATATTCGATCTATTTAGAACCTTTATAAATAACCCCCGCGGGACAATATCTTGTTAGTCTTGCGATTTCAGGCAGTGAATTTGCCCTCCCCCTCAACAAATACTGACAAAACCTACAAATTCCCTTTATAAAAAACTTATTAAATTAAACAGAGGAAATTTGTAATTTAAAATAATATACCTACATTTGCATCTCAATAAACAATGGTCGAGTGGCCGAGTGGCTAGGCAGAGGTCTGCAAAACCTTCTACAGCGGTTCGAATCCGCTCTCGACCTCCAATTAAAACACCTCTTTTACGAGGTGTTTTTTTATGCCCCATCTTTTTTTCAGCTCCATTATTATTGATTAAATACTTTTTATATTAAACCAATATTACCATCCCATACCACCGAAGTATAATTATATAATATTAAACTCAGCTCTATTCGCCGACCCACCCCTCGTCTTTTGTGGAGCACTATATAAAACTCAGGCTTCTTTATCCCCCCCTCTCTTTCCAAAGCCTCAAACCTTTCCCAATCCAAGGGCTATTCCTGCCGATCCAAAACCAGTGATTCCACAAACCAAGCCTTCCTGATCCTGCAACACCTCTATAAGCACACTTGCTTATATACCCAATTCAAACCGGCCTTTCCTTATATCCAGGATTCCAGCTTCCCCACTCACTAAAGCTAAAACCTCTCTGAGGTTCTCTTATAATGGTAAGCTTGAATCACCCATCGTCCTTCCCTCACTCTTATCCACAAGGCTCCCCAAGAGGCTAGATCACCAGCACAACCGCCTCCTATCCAGCGAGCCTAGCGCAATCTCCCCCAAAAACAACCCTACCTGCCTCAGGGGCAAAGCAAATAAGCTTCTTTTGTCACTATAAGAATACAGAGGTCGAATCCGCCATCATCCTCGAACCGACACTTGTCTGGTGCCATATATAGCTACCGTTGACGTAGCCTATCATTGCCCCAGGGGCTAAAACAAAAAAAAGCACCCTATTTTCATAGGGTGCTTTATATTATTGAGTAGGATAATATCCGGTGATTACACCTTATTTATTATCGCCACCTTCCATTTTCTCTTTCAATGCAGTAAGAGCGTCTAGATCACCAAGGGTTGACTTCTCACCAGCATCAGCTGCAGGAGCCTTCTTCTTAGCGCTAGGAGCAGCAGCCTTCTTAGCAGGTTGCTTAGATGGCATAGCCTCTTCTCTGAAAGTTGCAGTGTGAGAAAGTACGATTCTCTTATCATCTTTGGAGAACTCAGTCACCACAAAATCAACAGAATCACCTACCTCTAACTGAGAACCATCTTCTTTCTCAAGGTTTTTGATGGTCGCAAAACCTTCAAGACCGTAAGGAAGCTCAAGAACGGCACCTTTATCGTTTTTAGAAACGACAGTACACTTATGAGTAGATCCTACAGGGAACACACCTTCGAAGGTATCCCAAGGGTTCTCCTCAAGTTGCTTATGACCTAGTGCAAGTCTTCTATTGTCAACGTCAAGTTCAAGAACGATAACTTCCAGTTCGTCACTTACCTTCACATACTCAGAAGGGTGTTTGATTTTCTTAGTCCAAGAAAGATCAGAAACGTGAACAAGACCGTCGATACCTTCTTCAAGCTCAAGGAACAATCCGAAGTTGGTAAGGTTTCTTACCACACCTGTGTGCTTAGTACCCAAAGCGTACTTAGTACCCATATCCTGCTTAGTCCATGGATCTTCAGTAAGCTGCTTGATACCAAGAGACATTTTTCTGTCATCTTTGTCCAAGGTCAATACAACTGCTTCGATCTCGTCATTAACTTTCACGAAGTCAGCTGGATTTCTCAAGTGCTGAGACCAAGACATTTCAGAAACGTGGATTAGACCTTCTACACCTGGAGCAAGCTCAAGGAAGGCACCATAATCAGCCACATTAACGATTCTACCTTTAACCTTAGATCCCACTTCAAGCTCAGCAGAAAGAGAATCCCAAGGATGAGCAGTAAGCTGCTTCATACCTAGAGAGATACGTTTCTTATCATCATCAAAGTCAAGTACCACCACCTGAACTTTGTCGTCAAGGTTAAGCACTTCTTCTGGATGATTGATACGACCCCAAGAGATATCGGTGATGTGAAGAAGACCATCTACGCCACCAAGATCGATGAATACACCGAAGTTGGTCATGTTTTTGATCACACCTTCCAATACCTGACCTTTTTCTAGGTTGTTCAGGATTTCCGCTTTTTGCTTCTCTAGATCTTTTTCGATCAATACTTTATGAGAAACTACAACGTTATCGTTAGCGTGGTTGATTTTAACCACTTTTACTTCCATTTTCTTACCTACATAGATATCGAAATCTCTGATAGGCTTCACGTCAATTTGAGAACCTGGCAAGAAAGCCTCTACACCGTAGATATCTACGATAAGACCACCTTTAGTTCTTCTCTTCACAAGACCTTCGATTACATTGTCATTTTCCAATGCATCTTCAATGTCCTGCCATGCTCTTACCATTTTGGCTTTCTTTCTAGAAAGTACCAATTGGCCTAGAGAGTTCTCCTGCTCTTCAATGAAAAGTTCTACCTCATCACCGATCTTCAAGTCAGGAAGGTCTCTAAATTCTGTTCTTGGTACAAGACCGTCAGACTTAAAGCCAATGTTAATGATCACGTCCTTATCATTGATACCTACTACAGCACCTTTGATTACTTCCTTCTCACTGATCTCCGTCAACGTCTGATCATAAAGCTTCTCCATCTCTGCTCTTTCTGCAGAAGTGTAGCCTTCGCCAAAACCTTTGGTTTCGAACTTGTCCCAGTTAAAATCTTCGTTATTAGACATATTAATAAGTTGACTCTGATTTTCAACAGCCCTAGAGTCATTGGGCTGAGGTTTTTATCCATAAATACTTCCACCTGAATACCAGACAGATAGAACCCGTTCACCCGAACGGATTGCAAAGGTACAGATTTTTTGAAACTTTCCAGAATTATGAGCCAAAAAGTAATACTAAAAAGCACGGTATTCGCCACACCGACTATCAACAGAACCTACTCATCCTAAACTCATTAGCCTCCTACCACCCTGAACCTACGATACCAAGCAATGCCAATGATCCTAAATTCTATGCAAAAAATAAAGTTCATCCCTGCTGGCCTAGCTAGTGACAGGCTGAGGAGAAATGGACTTATTCTATCAATTACTTTTTTCTTAAACCTACTTTATATCGTTTATATATTGATCTTCCTTCTCCTGGACAGGGTATTCCAGCAGGCCGAAACTTCCTTTTCTTCCACCACCAGCACCCGATCATACATGGCCACCGTGGGACAGACATGGTAAGGAACCACAAATACCTCCTGGCCAATGGCCGACTCTCCCGGGATAGACTCCCTCACCACCATATGTTCCTCGCTATGACTCACCAATTTCCAACCCGGAAAATTCAAAAAATACGCCCGCTTATCCAAAGGCCCCTCTGAGGCGATGGATTTATAGCCCAAATCCAGGCAAACTAAATCTGGAGAAGGCCTGGAAATCACCCTCGCCAGTACCAGAGCACCAAAATCAAAAGGTTGCTCAGGCAAGAGCTCCTGGTATCCCTTATCCCAATATACAAAAGTCCCCGGACTACAAATGACATTACCCGCCTCCGCATGAAGAGGAAAAGTGCAGGATCCACCCGCAATTACAGGAATAGTCTTTTGATATTTTTCACTTAAATCCTTCACCAAATCCCAGACTTCGCTATAAGCCTTATCATATAAAGCCTTGCGCTGATCCAGACAACTGCAGTTGATATGTCCATCGTAAATATGAAAACCCTCCACGATCAGGTGACTAGTATTCTTACAAAAATCATATAATGCCGCAGCTCCCGCCGATGGAGAGATGCCTGTACGATCTGTGCCGACATTAAGATCCACATACAATCTCATATGCACATCCGCCTGATAAGTATGTGCAGAAAGATGACGGGCTTGCTCAGGACAATCCACCAAACATGAAAACTCGGTATCAGGATAGACCAGCATAAGCTTCACCATTCGGTCCACTTTGGGCCCTACCATAGGATAGGCGATAAGCACCTTGCTAGCTCCTGCCAAAGCCAGCATCTCTGCCTCAGCAATCGTGGCACACTTAAATTTGTCAATCCCAAATTCCATCATGATCTTGGCCACCTCCGCACATTTACTGGTCTTCATATGGGGCTGAAGTAAGGACACATCCCCTACCATATCCACCAACTTCCTGATATTTGACCTGATATGATCGGAATAAACTAATAAGGCCGGGGAATCGATCTTCCCTACATTAGTTACCTCGTACCAATCTTCGAGCACTTCTGCTGCTGCATGCATGATTTCTCCTTCGTGTTTTTAGCGTTAAACTTAGCACCTAAATTCTCAAAATAACCAAAAATCATCATTACTTTCGGTAAAATCGAGACCTGCAAAATGGGTATCAATAACTACTAAAGCTATCGATCATAATTCAATATGAAGGTATATATCTCAATATATTTAATAAAAAGAGCCATATACTACCAATTTTACTAAGCAACACTAACCAAAGTCCATGCCATTACGATCTACTCAGGACACAAAAAACTCCAATACCATCACTCCTCCTAGCCCCACCACGGCCACGATGGTCTCCATCAGCGACCATGACTTTATGGTATCCTTGATGGACAGGTTAAAGAACTCCTTATACATCCAAAATCCAGAGTCATTGAAATGCGAAAACATCAGGCTGCCTGCGCCAATCGCAAGTACCAGCAGATTGGGATCGACACCTTGAGCATGCATCACCGGAGCGATAATACCAGCAGTGGTCAGCCCTGCCACAGTGGCCGAGCCTACGCATACCCGAATCAATGCCGTGATGGACCATGCTAATATAAGCGGATGAACATCCCAGCCATCCAGGGCCGAGGCAATCACCTCGCTGACACCACTATCTATAAGTACCTGCTTAAGCGCGCCCGCCCCTGCCACGATAAGGATAATCATACTTACATCCTTCACCGCATCAACAAACCATTCGGTGAGCTGCTTCATATTTTGATTTTGCCTTAAGCCCAGGGTGACGATCGCCACCAGGAGGGACAATAACATCACCACACTGGGATTGGAAAAGAAGGCGGATAAGCCATATCCTTCATCGCCCTCCACCAGACTATGGTTCCAGATGGTCATTCCTACCAATAAAAACACGGGTAAAAGGGCCGTAAAAAAACTGTTTGCCACACCAGGAAGCTCCTCTACGGGCTTTGGATTGGCTCGAAAACTCTTTAATGGCTGTGCATCGGTATTCTTAAAGAACCTGGCAAACCAGGGGCCGGCCACCAAAATGGTGGGAATGGCAATAATCAACCCATACATCAGAGTAATCCCCATATCTGCATCAAACTGAGCTACCAAAGCTGCTGGAGAAGGATGAGGAGGCAAAAAACCATGTGTAACCGATAGGGCCGCAAGCAGAGGAATCCCCACATACACTGCGGAGAGCTTATACTGATGAGCAACGGTAAACACTAAGGGCACCAATAAAATAAAACCGACATTATAAAAAAGTGGAATCCCAACGACCAAGCCGGTTAGCATCATGGCCCAATGGATATATTTGGCACCAAAAAGCCGCATAAGAAAATCGGCTATTCGCTGGGCTGCCCCGCTTTCGGCAACTAGCTTACCGAGCATAGCCCCTGTGGTGATGATGATCAATAGATCTCCCATTAGCTTCCCCATGCCCGTTTCCACCGAGCCCACGACCTGCTCTGCGGGGATTCCTAATACTAGGCCCGCAAAAATAGAGGTGATCATAAAGGCGATGAATGGGTTGAGCTTAAGCCAGGTAATCAGGAGTATTAGCAATAGTATGCTAAGTAGAATATAAATAATGGTCACAGGTAAATGGGTTTAGTGTAAAAAACCAATTTATAAATTTATCCTGAAACACTTCCTTTATTTCTTTAGGAATACATAAATGGTCCTTCACTCTCAGGGACTGACCATCATCAATTATCTGGCTTGGATGGGTTTCACTTCCAGGAATGGGATCCATTCGCTGGCGTTGCGCTCGGCATAATCTGCCAAAAAATAGGATAGACTCGGTCGAAAGGGCTTTCTACTTAATAGCATACCCACTTCTTCGGGTCTTTTGTCACCTTTCTGGACATTGCAGCGGTGGCAGGCAGTGATCAGGTTGGTCCAGGTGGTGGGTCCACCCTTTGATCGGGGGACCACATGATCAATGGTCAGCTGCTTCGGAGAGCCACAATATTGACATTCATTATTGTCTCTGCGGAAGAGATTGGTACGATTGAGCATGACTCCTCGATAGGGCACGGATTTATACTCATCGAGCCTCAGGACGGCGGGGTATTTATATTCTCTGTCCACGGTGCGAATACTGTGCATGGCATAATCAGCCAGCACACTTACCTTCTCCAGATAGGTAAGCACCATGGCTTTTTGCACATTTACGACGGCAATCGGTGTGTGGTCCAGGTTCAAAACTAATACCCTTTTTTCCATTTTATCTTATTCTCCTGACATACAATACGTTTAATATAGGCGGTTTATTTCCGTATAATCCGGCTTCATCTCTAGTCAAACTATCGATCCTCACCATCCCATGCACATGAATCACCTGATTCTCACCCGCATATATTCCTGCATGATGGGGAATATCTTTGTTATTTCCAAATATCAAAACATCTCCAGCCTCAATTTCTGCAAGGGTCACCGCCTTACCGACATGAATTATTTCAGAAATAAATTTTGGAATCTGATAGCCCGCCATGCGGAATACCAATTGCAGAAAACTCCCAGCTCCAATACCAAAAAAGCCTCTTCCGCCAGACAGAAAAGGCACATTTAGGAATAATCTAGCCAGGGAAATGATCTCCTCCGGAGAGGATACAGGTCGCATGGGACGGCTTTCTCCATGGAATTTAAGGTGTTTTTCCACCTCAAAAAGCTCATTGGTTCCTATATGTAAAAGGCTGCCAGGTGATAAAAAAATCTTATTCCCCTTATACTCTATGGTGGACATGGGAGAAGTGACCACCTTATATTCACCGTTATTATAATCTTCAAAAGCTTCCTTCGAAATAATCTGCTGCTGTGCCTTCAGCATCCATCCCCGAAGCCCATAAGGGGGAATGGAGATTTTCATCCATTTCTTACTAGCCGTGAATCCCTCCACCTGATAGGTCTCGCCAAACAACAGCTGCGTAAGCAGGCCGGCTCCCGCATCGGGGCTTAGATATACAGGCACTAAACTCAGCCTGCACACTCCGTATTTTTGCTCCTCAGGGCATTCGATCAAGGTCTCTTTTTGCATCTTTTTTCTTTATATCCTCGCGTTTATCATGCAGCTTTTTACCTCTACCAAGGGCAATTTCCATTTTTGCCAAACCTCGGTCATTGATAAAAATCCTTACGGGCACGATCGCCAGTCCTTTTTCACTCATCTTACTTTCTAATTTATCAAGCTCTCGTTTATTAAGCAAGAGCTTTCTTTCCCTAACTGAGTCATGGTTAAAGTGGGCGGCTTGAGAATAAGGAGAGATATGCATTTGTTTTACCCATAATTCCCCACGTTTAAAATAACAAAAAGCCTCCTTAAGAGACACCTTTCCCTCACGGATGGACTTGATCTCTGTGCCCACTAGGCTGAGCCCGGCCACATAGGTATCAATAAACTCGAATTCAAATTTTGCTTTTCGGTTTTTGATATTGATGATTTTACTGAATCTATTTTCTTTCTTCATGATTAATTACTTTTTCTTTGCCCCTGTGATCCACTTCCTCCAACTTCACACATTGGCCACTTTTCTTAATCCCACTGCTGCACTGTATTCCTTAGGGCGAATAGTAAAACAGCTTTCCTACCTCCCCTACCTTTCCTATTATAGTAAAGCCCTTCTCTCATACACTCCTTATATTATAGTGTAAAAAGGGGAAGGTCTATATTTTCATCTTGGCAATGGGGCTGATGTCTAATCCGCAGAAGTCGCCTTCCAAAAACTTATAATGTGCCGCCATAGCGATCATCGCAGCATTGTCTGTACAATATTCAAATTTGGGAATGAAGACCTTCCACCCCAAATCTGCGGCCAAACTATTCAACTCTTTCCTCAAACCGGAGTTGGCTGACACCCCGCCGGCAATCGCCACCTGAGAAATTCTATGCTCTCGGGTCGCCCGCTTCAGCTTCTGCATCAGCATTTTTATGAGGGTATATTGCACGGAGGCACAGATATCGGCAAGATTATCTTTGATAAAATCCTCATTATTCTTCAACTGATCTCTCAGAAAATAAAGCACGGCGGTTTTTATTCCGCTGAAGGAATAATTCAAGCCTGGCATTTCGGACAGCGGAAAAGTATAAGCCAGTGGATTGCCTTCTGCAGCCAACTTATCCACCATCGGCCCTCCAGGGTAGGGCAGTCCAAGTAGCTTTGCGGTTTTGTCAAAAGCCTCCCCTACGGCATCATCAAGGGTCTCACCGATCACCTCCATGTCCAAATGGCTTTTTACCAAAACCAATTGGGTATGGCCTCCACTCACCGTAAGGCATATAAAAGGAAAGGCAGGCTTAGGATCATCAATATAATGAGCCAAAATATGTGCCTGCATATGATTTACATCGATCAATGGAATACCTAAGGCATACGCATAGGATTTGGCAAAGGACAATCCCACCATGAGGGAGCCCATTAATCCTGGTCCACGGGTCACTGCGACCGCGGACAAGTCCTCAGCCTTCAGGCCCGAGCTCAGCAAGGCCTCACTGACCACAGGGATCAGGTGTTGCTGATGAGCTCTGGAAGCCAATTCTGGCACCACACCACCATATTTTTCATGTACTGATTGCGTGGCGACAATATTATTAAGTATTTTGCCGTCAGATATGACAGAGGCGGAAGTCTCATCACATGATGACTCAATTGCGAGTATATTAATATTCTTCATTATCCTTTGGAAAAGAACTCGAAAGTTACGGAATTTTTACAGAAAGCAGGGAAGGGTATGGCTCGGATCCTTGCTGTTCCGTACGTATTTTTTAATTTATTTCTAAAAAAACTGATTAGAAAGGTACTTAAAATAGCATTGTACCTCCTTATATTTTTTGTAATACTCGCCGGCTCCCTGCATATTCCCTTTGTACAAACGCTAGCCTCCCAGTTTTTGGCGGGGCAGCTCAGTGAGCGCACGGGTTTCCACACAGAAATTGAGAGGGTACACATCCGCTGGTGGGATGCTTTGAGCATCCAGGGACTTACGATCAATGACACCCGGGATTCCTTGATGGCAAACCTCGAGGATGTATATATAGACTTCTCGCCCAGCACGATCCTGGATGCCAATGAGCCGGGCATTGATGAGATAAAGCTTCAGGGTGGGCAGCTGCGCTTCCTCACCCATCCAGGGAATAGAACACCGAATATCTCAAAATTCATTAATGAGATTAATAATATTTTTCGAAAGAAAAAAAAGGATGACGAGGAGAATACCAGTCAGTTTTTCATCTCTGAGATGTCCTTTGATGAGGTTTCCTTGGATATTCTAGACCTGCGAAAGGATTCCATCCCCACGGGATTTGACTATACGAGACTCAGATTCAGAGAGCTTACTGGCGCTGCCCGCGACTTCCTGAGCAAAGACGGCTTCATTTCATTTGATATCCGTTACCTCAGAGGGGTGGAAGCTACCTCTGGGGTGGTGATAGACCAGATGCTGTCAAATTTCACCTACTCCAGCACAGGTATGGAGTTCGATGACCTTTATTTCAAATCCAATAAGACGGTCATCAAAAACTACTTACGATTCACCTATGAGGGCGTGGCCTCCCTGTCTGATTTCAATAATGAGGTCACCATGCTGGCCCGACTGGACGAGTCGGTGCTTGATATTAAAGACCTGAAGTATTTTACAGATAATATTCCTGATTTCGATGACCAGATCTACCTCAGCGGGGAGGTTTCCGGCAAGGTAAGCGACCTGTTTTCTGAGGAATTGCTGGTGCGATTTGGCAATAAGAGCGCCTTATTTGGCAAGTTCACCATAGATGGATTGCCAAAGATCGACAGTACATTTTTCCAGCTATCGCTGGTAAACTCAACTATCAACAGCCGTGACCTGGCACCCTATCTCAGCGCTGAAGCTCAGCAAGAAATGGATAAGTTTCAAGAGGTCTATTTCGATGCGGACTTTTCGGGTTACTCCACCCGCTTTAGGACCACAGGTGAATTCCGGACTAAAATCGGGGGAATAGAAGGCCGGCTGGATTACCTCACCGAGAATGGGCAGTCCCGATATTACGGTCAGGCAGCCTTAAAGCAATTGGACCTGGGGGTATTACTCAATAACCCCGAGATGTTTCAGAAGATCACCATGAAGGGAGATCTCCGAGGTACGGGGACCAGCGCAGCGGAAGCGCTCCTTCAGCTAGACGCCAAAATACAATCCATTGGTATCAATAAGTACAACTATAAATCCATCCAGACCAACGCCACTTTTGGAAAGGAGTTCTTTAAGGGAAAACTGAAAATCTCAGACCCTAACCTACAAATGGAAGTCAATGGCACCCTGGATCTGCGAAACCATAAAGACTCCGCGAGGATGCAGGTAAAGCTAGATACCGCTAAGCTTCAGCCTTTGCATCTCGCTCAGGATAACTTCATCCTCCATGGAGAGGTGGAGCTCGATACCAAGGGCACAGATGTGGATAAGGTAGAAGGCATTGCCAGATTTAAGGACGTGATGGTCAGCCTAGACGAACGCACCTTGGCGGTGGACAACTTCTTCTTCCAGTCGGTGTTTGCGAATGATACCCGGATGATTTCGCTAAACTCCGACCTATTGGTGGCGAGTATTTCTGGCCAATTCCAAGCCAAAGAAGTCTATCGGGACATCAATTACCTCATCAAAGACTATATCGCTATCCTGACCAACTCCCCCTTGGAGGAATATGAGGAAGGAAGCCTTAGCGAGCAGGAGTACAATATGGACCTAAACATGAGTCTATATGATATCAATCCCATCCTCAAGCTATTTGTCCCCTCGCTGGAGATCTCCAGAAATACCCTCGTGGAAGGTGCTTTTTATCAGTCAACAGAAGAAACGATATTCAACTTCTATGCGGGAATCGATACCATACGATATGGTGGCAAGACCTTTCTGGAAAATGATCTTGACTTCAACACCTCAAAATCCCGCAGCAGCCGCGAGGTAATCGCCGCTTGCTATATCAACTCCAAGGAGCAGCAACTCAGCCAGCAGGTCATCTTCAATAACCTCAGCGCCCAGGCCATCTGGAATAATGCAGCAATAGATTTCCAGCTGGGGCTGGAAGAATTAGAAACTGAAAGTTTTGCAAAAATCAGCAGCCAGATAGAGCTCTCTCCTACACAAACCGCCATAATCTTTGACCCTTCGGAAATAAAAATACTGGAGAACTTCTGGTCTTTTGATCCCGAAAACTCCATTGTCATCAGTCAGGGACAGGTGGATGTGGACAATTTGAAGCTCTCAAATAACGGGCAATTCCTCGCCCTCAATGGCCGAATCAACGAAAATCCTGATGAAATCCTCAGCTTTGAGATCAACGATGTATCCTTGGATTTCCTCAACACTTTTGACACTAAAGAATATTCCGGAAGAGCAAACGGGATATTTGCCTTTAATAATCTCCTTCAGAAAACAGGGGCCTATGGAAGCTTGAGGGTGGACAGCCTTACGGTAAATCACTTCCTCATAGGTAATATGGAAGCGGCTACTTATTTCGAAAATGATAAAATCAATCTTAGCCTCACCAATGAAAGAGACGCCCGCAAAAATATAGAGGTGGTGGGCTTTATCAGCACGGCCAATGATCAGCTATCCCTCGAAGGGGAGTTTAAGGAAACACGACTGGACATTGCTGAGCCATTCTTATCTGAATACATCAGTGAGCTGGACGGCACCCTCTCCGGAGCGCTTAAGATGGGAGGCACCCTGCAACGCCCTATCGTCAATGGCACTGCTACTATCAAGCAAGGCACCTTATTGGTGAACTACCTGAAGACCCGCTACACCGTGGATGGAGTGGTCAATTTCTCCCCAAATGAGATAAACTTCCAAGGGCTAAACCTTACCGATGCCTATAATCATCGGGCGAATATGAGCGGGGGAATTAGTCATGAAGGCTTCCGGAATTTCAACTTGGACATCAATGCCAACCTATCCAACTTCCAGGTGCTAAACACCTCCCTGAAGGACAACTCCCTGTTCTATGGGAATGCTTATGCCAGCGGCACCCTTAAGGTTTTTGGGAAGCCAGACAATCTCGATGTCACGGCAAAAGTAAGCACCCAGCCCAAAACGCAAATTTATATCCCACTCTCCGACGCCGACACACAGGTACAGGAAGACTTCATTACCATCATCAATATTCGCGACACCACCCAAGCGGAGCAGACCAATGAGCTCATTGACAAACTGGAAATCGATAATGTGCGGATGAATCTGGTGATCGATGTCACACCGGATGCCTATACTGAAATCCAGATAGACCCAAGGACGGGTGAGAATATCCAAGGCCGTGGTAAAGGCAATCTTAGCCTAAATATCGATACACAAGGAAACTTCAGTATGACCGGGGATTATGAAATAGTGGATGCCAAATACAATTTCTCCCTCTATAATATCATCAACCGTCAGTTTGCGATACAGCCAGGCGGAAGGATCTCCTGGTATGGGGATCCCTACGAAGGCGTGCTGAATATCACCGCCACTTACGAGGAAAATGTCTCTCTTACCAGTCTGCAAACTAGCCAAAGCTCCAGTGCGATTGAGGATGCTCAGCTCTATCGCCGATATCCTGTGAAGGTCATCATGGACCTGAATGGCCCCTTGCTGTCACCCAATATTGATTTTGACTTTGACTTCTCTGAATTCCCTGAAGGTGAGGCACAGACGACCATCTCTGCCTTCAAAAACAGAATCGCCAATGATGAGCAGGAAAAAAACAGACAGGTCTTCAGCATTATCATGACACGAAGCTTCTCTCCCGAGGGGCAATTTATCGGAGCAGGCATAGGATTCTCTAACCTCAGCCAGCTGGTGTCTTCTCAGCTCAATGCCCTGATCTCGCAGGTGGATCAAAATCTTGAAATTAATATCGACCTGGCTTCATTTGATGAGACGGCCTTGGAGACCTTCCAGCTTAGTGTGGCTTATACCTTCCTAGACGGTAGGCTTAGGGTCAGCCGCGACGGCAGCTTTACAGATCCCCAGGGAAATGCTGATATTGGAAGTATCGCTGGGGACTGGCAAGCAGAATATTTGATCACTGATGATGGACGGTATAGAATCAGGATTTATAATAAAAACAATTTTAACACCTTCACCTCTCTCAATCTGGCCGAGCGAGTGAATACCTATGGTGTATCCCTCTCCCAGACCTTACTATTTAGCTCCTTCAAAGAGCTCTTCCAGAATCTCGGAAAGCGCAAGTCTGAGCGGATGCTGATCAATGACTCCGATGACTACCTCAGGTATCCTTCCTCCTCCACTCCCCCCCGGTCTCCTGACCCGTTGGCTCCTGCAGATTCCTTACAGATCAATATTATCGAATCCAGACCACCTGAGGAAAATAGCCAGGAATAAGAAAACAATTGCCCGGGGTTTTAGCTTTTAATCTTAAAAACTAACTAGAAATGGACAAGTTGACCTTAGTTTGGCTTAGAAGGGACCTTCGCTTATTGGACAATACTGCTTTATGTATGGCTTCGCAAAATGAAGACAATGTATTGCCAATATTTATTTTTGACAGCTCCATCCTGGGGGATTTAGAAGACCGAAACGATCCCCGTGTGACCTTCATCTATGACCAGCTGATGATACTCAAGGAGCATCTCGAGGAAAAGGGCTCTTCCTTATTGCTCAAAGTCGGAAAGCCCCTGGAGATATTCCAGTCCCTCGCCGAGGAATATAATTTGACAAAAGTATATACCAACAGGGATTATGAGCCATTCGCCATCCAGCGGGACAAGGAGGTGGCAGCATGGTTAGAGCAGCAGGGGATCGCTTTTATTGATTTTAAGGATCAGGTGATTTTTGAAAAAGAAGAAATCATGAATGACAGCGGCACCCATTATAAAGTATTTACCCCCTATAAAAGAGCCTGGCTCGCCAAGTACCGGGCTGAGGATATCTCCACCCATCAGGTCAACTACCAAGGCTTATGTCAGACCAAGCCTCTAGCCAAGCTCAGTTTATCGGAAATAGGCTTTGAGCGAAACGAGGACATCCCTATTCCTAAAGCGCGCTTTTCGGAGGAGCTCATCAAGGAATACCATCATTATAGGGATTTTCCAGCATTGGAAAAAACCACGGAGCTGGGGCTTCACCTCCGTTTTGGAACGATCAGCATTCGTAAACTTGTCCATAAAGTGTCATCGTTAAATGAGACTTTTTTGGGGGAATTGATATGGAGGGAATTTTTTATGATGATATTGTACCACAATCCACGGGTGGTGGACGAGTCGTATAAGGAAAAATACGATCGGATAAAATGGAGAAACGAGGAGGGGGAATTCCGGCAATGGTGTGAAGGAAAGACCGGTTATCCGCTAGTGGATGCCGGAATGCGCCAGCTAAACCAAACGGGATTTATGCATAATCGCGTGCGAATGGTGGTAGCGAGTTTTCTCACAAAGCATCTTTTAATTGACTGGCGTTGGGGAGAAGCGTATTTTGCAAGAAAATTACTGGATTACGAACTTTCCTCCAACAACGGCAACTGGCAGTGGGCCGCAGGTACGGGCACGGATGCCCAGCCTTATTTCCGGATATTCAATCCAGCATCACAGCAGAAAAAATTCGACAACGAAAATAAATACATCAAAAAGTGGGTGCAGGAATATGGCAGCGACCAATACCCTGAACCTATGGTGGAACATAAAATGGCTCGTGAAAGAGCCCTTAAAGCTTTCAAATCAGCACTAGACCAATGAATATAGGAGACAAAGTACGATTACTACACGGCAACGAAGAGGGGATAATCACCAAAATATCGGGCAGTGGCCGGATAGAGATTGAAATCGAGGATGGGTTCAAAATCCCCGCCATGAAGAATGAAGTGGTACTTGTCAATGCCTCAGAGAAACAATATTTTAACCGGGAAGAAAAAACAGTCCAAACCGGGCAATCTCTTGCTCCTGTCAAGGAGAGCAAAGCGGATGATAATATATATCTCAGCTATGTATCCATCAATGATAAGGACCTGAGCGTGTACCTGGTCAATCATACGGATAAGGACTACTTATTCATGGCTAGCGAGATGCAAGGGGAAAGCTCCAGAACCTTATCTTCAGGAAACTTCACTGCCAAGACCTCGATCAAGATTGATGAAAAAGCCATCCCACAGTTCGAAAAATGGCCTACCCTTTTCGTGCAATTTATTCCTATCAACCGCCGGATGGAGAAGATGGAGCCGGCCTTCGAAAAAAAGATTAAATTCAAGGCTTCCTCTTTTTTCAAAAGTCAGCATGAAACGCCTTTGATCAACAAAAAAGGATACCTCTTTAGCCTGCTAGATCAAACCAAAACTTTGGACATCCACCAGCTGAATAAGGAGCTGAATGAGGAAAAAGAGGCGAGCCCTGTAAGTCAGCAGTTCACCCGCCCCCCAAAGGAAATAGATCTGCACATCGAGAAGTTATCTGATGAGCATGAATTTATGAGTAATACCGAGATGCTCCGCCTTCAGATGGAGACTTTTGAGAAGAACCTCAACTATGCTATCGCCACTGGAATGGATGAAATCACCTTCATTCACGGATTGGGAAATGGGGTTTTACGAAAAGAAATTCACAAATATCTCAGCCAACTGGAGAATATTAAGTATTTTCAGGATACCCAAAAGAGCCGATTCGGATATGGTGCCACCTTGGTACGGATAAACTAGACAACTATGCAGGTTCAAAAAATTTCCCCCATCTTCCAACCGTTTGACAGACAGTACACTGAGGCCAAAAGTCTTTTTGACTCATTGGCGAAGATGTTTAAGTCTAACAAATCTGCTGAACTGGAAGAGAAACTGATTTTTCTCGAAATATACGTGGACTTATTGGGAAGGATTCACTTTCAAGAGGCCAAGCTAAAATTCAAACTCTTCGGGCCTTATAAGGATCTTTTTAGGGCATTGAAGAAAGCCCTGCATATCCGTCTAATTCATCAGGCCCTAGCGCAGCTTCAGGAGAAAACTGGGCAGACTTATGCTAGCTATGAAAAGCAAGTGGCCAAGGATAAGAAGAGTATCTATGCCGAGGCTTATGAATTGATCATGGCTACCCCCGTAAAAGTATGGGAGAACTTGTACAGGGAGGCTTTTGAGCATAGCCAATCGCTCACTCCACTCATGGTGAATACCGCCACCACACAAATCATCAATGAGGAGTTAGCTTTCTTTAAATTTGACAGTGAGACCAAGCTGGAGGCTAAGGAGATCAAGGACATTTATGAAGGATTACAGCAGATCATCACGCTGGAAAACCTCCGTATAGCCTCTGGGCTCAATGCCACCTTCACCAATATCATTCATGAGCATATGCAGGAGCTTAGCAAATTGCTCTACCGCTGGTACCAAAACCACCTGATCCTTCAGCATCTGACCTTCAGTCTATCGGATCGTGAGGACCCCATCAACGAAAAATATGTGGAGCTCATCAAGAAAATCCGTTCGGACAAAAAAAAGCTCACCGCCAAAGCAGTGAGCCAGTGTAAACACTTATTTTCAGATATCCTGGGCTAGCCCGGAATCCTTAAATTTTCGATAAAGCTTCCGCAAGATCATTTTTCAGGTCTTCGGCATCCTCCACACCCACACTAAGGCGGATAAGAGAATCGGTAAGGCCTACCTTGAGGCGTTCTTCTCTTGGGATACTCGCATGCGTCATGGACGCTGGGTGACCACAGAGAGACTCTACGCCACCCAGAGACTCTGCCAAGGCGAAATAATGTAAGTTTTCAAGAATGGTCATGGCATCTTCCTGCTTATCTCCCACAGTGGTAAAGCTAATCATCCCACCAAAATCGCTCATCTGCTTCACTGCCACCTCATGATTGGGGTGATCCTCAAATCCTGGCCAGTACACCTTGTCCACCTTTGGGTGATTGCGAAGGTATCCCGCGATGGTTTTTCCATTTTGGCAATGACGCTCCATTCTAAGGTGTAGGGTTTTTATTCCTCGCAATACTAAGAAACAATCCTGAGGTCCAGGAGTGGCTCCACAGGAGTTTTGGATGAAGGCTAAGTCCTCTGCCAGTTTATCATTATTCACCACCAAGGCACCCATCACCACATCGGAGTGGCCTGCGAGGTATTTGGTCACCGAATGCATCACCAGGTCTGCACCGAGATCCAGGGGATTCTGCAGGTAAGGGGTGGCAAAGGTATTGTCCACACCCAAGATTACATCGTGCTTCTGGGCAATGGCGGCTAAGGCTTGGATATCGATAATATTCATCATCGGATTGGTGGGAGTTTCCGCCCAGATCAACCGCGTATTTTCATTGATATACTTCTCTATTGTCTCTGGTTTATCCATGGAGACGAAGTGGAATTTGATGCCATATTTGGCAAATACCTTAGTAAAAATCCTATATGTGCCTCCATAAAGGTCATTGGTGCTGATCACCTCATCCCCTGGGCTGAGCAATTTAATAATAGCATCTATGGCACCTAGGCCAGAAGAAAAACACAGACCATGCTTCCCGTTTTCGAGGGCGGCAATGCTGTTTTGCAGGGCATTCCTGGTGGGATTATGGGTCCTCGAATACTCAAAACCCTTATGATTTCCGGGGGATTTCTGAACATAGGTAGAGGTCTGATAGATAGGGGTCATGATGGCCCCTGTGGATGGGTCCGGCTCCACTCCGGCATGAATGGCTTTAGTTCCAAATTTCATATGTTCGTATATTTTACTGTTATGTATTTAGTAGGAGATATTCTATTTCTCTAGTTATCATTTTTGGCGAAGCCTAAGAAAAACTGCGGCTTTCCAGGGATCATTTAGGGAGGCAACGTAAATCAAAGAAAATAAATTTCCTATTTTCGTCAGAGATTTGCCTTAATAATGTCGAAAATAGAATCTTTCTTTAATCAACTTCGAGTAATCCATCGCCAAAACCCTGCCATTTCGCTAGTATTAGCTTGGGTGAGCTTGGTTCCATTGCTCGGCAGTTCTATTCTCGCCACCTTGGTGTATCAACTGGCGCCAGCACTTCCTGAAACATTGAGCTTCGGCCAGAAACTGGCCTTCATGCTAATCTCGGCATTACTAATGGGCTTAGCTCTAAGCCCGACCACCTTATTGGCTATTATTTCAGGATACCTATGGGCTTGGCCCATTTTCCCTTATCTGGTGGGGGGCTATGCTCTGGCAAGCTTGATCGGCTATTTCATTGGCAATCGCCTTGACCAAAATACCTTATCCACCTTACTGGCCCCCTACCCCAAGGTACATCAGATGATCCTCCAGCGGCAGAGTAAAATGGGGCAATTGGTTTTCTATATGCGCATCAGCCCCATCGTCCCTTTTGCAATTTCTAATATCCTCTTTGCGCTGCTGCATACCGGCTGGAGGCGGGTCATTTACTTTGGCATTCCGGGGATGCTTCCTCGTACTGCTATGGCCTTTGGGCTGGGGCTTGCTGCCGCCTCCTTAGAGCTTGCCCTGAAAGGGGGTGCCGAGCAGTCTTATCAGGTATGGATTATCCTAGGGTTGATCGGTCTGAGCAGCTTCGGCATGATCCGATTCTTTTCTGCCAAAGGCTAGTTAATTCCCTTTTTGCTTTTTGATAAATTCATCCAGCTTTCGGCGATAGCCTTCAGAATGGTCTGGATATATGGGAGACAATCCTTCTTTCTCGGGGAAAGTCTCCATATGCAAGGTCTGAGTCGGGAAGGCAAAGTTCACCCCTAATTCTTTCGCTAACTTCAATATCTGAATCAATAGCTCATGCCTCGCCTGAAGCTCATCGCCCCAGGTGGGTACCTCAAAGAACACATAAAACATGATGTCCAAACTGAAAGAAGACATATCATTGAAATAGACATTATAATAATCCTTCCGAGTCTTAGGGTGATTTTCCACTATTTCTCTCAAGCCCTCCACAAATACATTGATCAGCTCTGGAGGTGTATCATAGGTGATGGTGATCGTCGAATAGAACCTTCGATATTGGCGCAGCCCATGGTTATCCACCGTCGCATCTGCGATACGACCATTGGGGATATACATCAGGGAATTGCGGAAAGTGCGGACACGGGTGGACCTAAATCCTACCTCTTCCACGATCCCATCCACGTCGCCGCTGGTGATCCAGTCGCCTACCTGAAATGGCTTATCGATGAATATCATCACCGAGCCAAAGAAATTCTTAATGGTATCCTGAGCCGCCAGGGCAAAGGCCAGACCACCAATAGATAAGCCCGTCAGGAATGGCCAAATATCCACTTGAAGGCCATCTTTGAGGATAAATAATGACCCAATGACGATTACAAAAGCTTTCAAGGTCTTTCGTACCAAAGGCACTAACTGGTCATCCAAATTAGACTCTGTCCTTTCGGCTTTTCGCTCAAAATAGGCAGAAAGCAAGTCCGCCAGCTTATAAAAGACAATCGTAATAATCAACGGCTTGATGGCATTCAATAATACCACCAACCAAGTGACAATCTCTATGGGCAACTGTAATACCCGGATAAAGATATCCACCCATAATACGATAAAGTAGATACTGATCACTCGCGCCACTGGCAGCAGGTACTTCTCCGCTACATGCTTATAGCCCACCCGCTGGCTGACATAGAATAGCCCCCTGTCAATGATAAAGGTAAATAGCTTATGTGCCACCACCACAAACATCACCAGAATGAATATCCCCACCAATTGCCACAAATGCAGTCCTAAATAAACCTGCTGCCCGATTTTGGGTAGTAAGTTCAGCAGCCTGTCTGTCCCAAATGGATAGGTCTCCTTATGCATCGCATCGATCTGGGAGAGGGTATATCTGGAAAATTTCCAATCCCCGCCTTGCTTATCCAGAAAGATCTGAGGAAGCCGTCCCTTATCGTAGTAATACTTGGACTGATAATTATGAGTCGTATCCACAAAGTCTGCGGTATTCGGCACGGCATCGACATCCACAAAGACCCCTTTACCATCGAATATCTGTTTTAGCTTGACGATCTGCCTGGCCGCTTGCTTGTCCGTTCCGCCAAAATCCCTCAAGGTTTTAGCGGCTATTTCTGGCTTAAAATTATCTTCCTGTAGATTATGGAAGAAAGTCAGCGTAGTGGTATAAGGCGTGGATAAATTCTCATAAACCACCGTATCACTTATCTGCATCAAATCCTCATCGGCCAGCATCTGGCTCATGGCCGGGCTATAAGCCCCGAGTAGGAATAAGGATAGAATAATTCCTCTGATCTGTTTTGCTAACAAACTTTGCATTTTTAATTCTTAACCTTTAGGTATTTTACAATGGTAATTTGTATGCGGAAAAACTATTACCATGAATGGTATAGATGGTATATTCGTTTTTGCTTCCTGAATATTTAATTTCAATTTTGTCGCGACCATTCAGAGGTCGGGTGTTGAGTAGTTCGCCTTTGAGATTATATAGATAAATGAATTCCTGTATCCTATCGATCACCACGAAGATGTTTTTATCATTGCCGAAGGAGAAGAACTGAAAATCCAACTCCTCGGAGGCCATATTTTTCTCAAACACTACTTCCTCTTCACTGTTGAGCACGGAGATTTTATTATACTCCTGGATCACGAAGAAATACCGATCACCTGCCTGATCTTTCACCAGACTAAACCTGGTGTTCTTGTCCGGTCGAAGTAGCTGATTACGATAGGTGAGCTCTCCCCGGAAATTGACACGAATCACCTCACCTTCGGCGGTAATGGTCACCAGCTGGGTTTCTCCCTGGCCAGCATGCTGAATGAGGGCGTAATCACTCGCCACTCCCTCGCCTAGATTGACTGGAGCGCCAGTCTGAAGCTCTCCACGGCGGTTCATCACATAGAGCTCTCCATTTCTGCAAAGTGCCAGCATAAAATCTCCCACGCCCGAAAGCCTATGGTGAGCCGGCCCTGTAGCCAGCTTGCCTGATGTCGGCCGTGGATCCCAACCATCCAGAAAAGAGCCTTTTTTATCCAAAAGGAATAAATCCCCTGAATTTGAAGATAGAAAATAACGATAATTCCGACTATTATTATAGTCTATAAGGTTCATATGGGTAAGCTCCACCCCTTCAGGCAATCGGATAGGATAGCCTGGAAGTTCATTTCCCAAGCGATCAAAACCATAAATCAAATCTTTGGTGGCGAAGATTAGCTGAAGTTTTCCGTTTTTATAGTAGTCAATCTGAAATACATCGGTAAGAATTCGCCCATTCAGGGGCGCTTCAAAAATTCGTTCCCCTTCATCATTGAAGAAGTGGATGGCATTGGTTTCGTCCTGCACCAGGAAGTCGGTGCTGCGGTCGTTGAAGTTTTCGAGGGGTTTTGGTCCATAGACCAAGGGAGCCTTAAACTGCAGCCCGAGGCTCTCCGAGAGCACAATGTCCTGAACAGACTTAATAGGGGCCAGGTTATAGCCCAGCTCTAAGTTGATATATTGGTCATCGCCCACCTCACTGAGCTGCAGGGCCATGAGGTCTATGGATTTCAATTGTGGGGCATATTTCTGAAACAGTGCCTTCCACTGCGGTGAGCTAAGCTCGATCAATGAGGGCCAAAATCTCGGGATATTGACGATGAAGTTGAACCCTGCGTTTTTAGAGATTCCATCGAGGAACCGCTTTTGGTTCAAGGATCGTCCCCAGGTATTGTCATTATGAATATCATCCACAAAGACCTTGATGGCCCGAAGACTATTGCCCAGCACGAGCATATCATCATATTTGGAAATATAGGTTCTCGGAAAGCCCAAAAACTGTCCATTAAGCAGGTGTGCGGGAAATTCGGGCTGATCGATCACAAAGAGCTCTTGGTCCTTATAATAATCGCTTAGCAGCTGGCTGCTATCTCCCTGATGCAGTTTAAGGCTGAAGTTCTTCAAAGCGGCAAGTCCTGCATCTGGCGAGGCGGTTTTGAGGATGAGTACCCTATCCTCCGCCGTATTGGGGAGTTTCTCCATCATCATATAGCCTATCTGGCCGGTGAGTTTATCCAGAAACCCCTCATCGATAAGGTGCTTTTGCACTTCCCCCATGAGCGTGTTTTTGGGTTCAAAGGCATAGTTAGCTAGAGATTGCAGTTGGTCGATATTATCAATATTGTATTGAAAATAGATGGCAGTGCGGTTGGAGATATACTTGCTAAAGAGGTTTCCTTGTCTTTTTTTCTCATTGCTAAAATCGACTTTGTTGCCATCCTGGTAGAAGGTAAATCCATCGAGGAATATTTTATTTTCGGCAAATTTCATAGTTAGGTTTGCCGACATTTTATGCTTAGACAGGTTATTTACAAATCGCAGATCATCTCTTTGGGCCACGCCATGGACGAAGGCTGCCACACCACGGGTGCCTAGTCTAAATACCCCTACTTCTTTGCTGAGGTCTTTTTTGGATTGATACAGTTCTTTATAGGTGGACTTGAACCCTGCCAAATTGGGGGATTGAAGATGGCGGATGGCCTCTTCGATCAGGAATGAATTGAAGCTGCCGATGATGATATTCTCCAGTAAGGCATATGAGAGTTTCTTCTGACTGCCGATGGTAGAATATTCATAGATGGTTTCTCCGCTATAATTTCGTGAATTGATACGGCTTTCGTCCAGCCTACTTTTTATGGATTGGATAAATTGATCCTGGCTTTTATCTTCAAAAGCCACCATAAATAAAAAGTCAAATTCGGCCTTGGCCGTGGGGTGCATAGAGATAATGAATTGATTGCCACCGAGGGAAGCTTCCAGCTTTCCGTCTTTGCCGGTAAGGCTATCGAGGGCCACCAGTTGTTTTTCCACTTCTTGTAAGGAGGGTACAGCGGACAATCTCCCCCAGATGGGCTGGCTGACCAGCTGGTTCCAAGCCTTCACTGGTTCGCGGGTTTCGAAAACCAAGATGGCGTCATCGGACACCAACTCCATAGCGTCGAGGGTATTGGTAAATGCTCGGGAAGTAAAAAAAAGATACCCTGCCAAGCCCAACACCAAGACCAATATGATCACCAATAAATGCTTTAGCATAAGCTTATCACTTCTGATTGATTAGACAATATGTAAAATAAGGACAAGTATATAAGCTTTCAAATTATAACTGGTCAAAAAGTAAAAAATCCTGGCCTATAGCCAGGATTTATCTTTAACTAATTCGCCTTTATAGAGGAATTATTTGGCGGCAATATTATCAAGTACCGTCATCACTTCTTTCACGTGAGTTCTGGAAGTCTCCAACAATGCTTTTTCGTCCTCGTTAAGATGAAGTTCGATTACTTTTTCGACACCATTTCGGCCCAGAATAACTGGTACTCCCAAATAGCAATCGTCAATTCCATATTCACCATCCAGCTTGATACAAACAGGGAATACTCTTCTTTGGTTTTTCAGGATCGCTTCCACCATCTGAGCAGCTGCTGCTCCTGGCGCATACCAAGCAGAAGTACCCATCAGTTTCACTAGTTCACCACCACCAAATTTAGTTCTTTCGATGATTTCATTCAGTTTATCGGCGTCGATCAACTCAGTCACAGGAATACCTGCTACTGTCGTGTATCTAGGCAAAGGAACCATGGTATCACCATGTCCGCCCATCAGGATGGCCTGAATTTCTTTTGGAGAAACATCCAAAGCCTCAGCAAGGAATGCTCTATATCTCGCAGTATCCAGGATACCAGCCATTCCGATGACCTTGGTACGAGGAAGTTTTGAGGTGATATGAGCCTGATACGTCATCACGTCCAAAGGATTGGAAACGATAATGATGATCGCATTTGGAGAATGCTTCACCACATTTTCGGTTACCGACTTCACGATACCAGCATTGGTTTCGATAAGGTCATCACGGGTCATGCCTGGCTTACGAGGAAGTCCTGAGGTAATCACCACTACATCCGAATTAGCAGTTTTGGAATAATCATTGGTGCTGCCTACCGTTCTACTGTCATAGGCATTGATTGGGGCTTTTTGCCAAATATCCAAGGCTTTGCCTTCAGCGACACCTTCTTTGATATCTACCAATACGATCTCTTCGGCTATCTCGCGATAAGCTAATACATCGGCACAGGTTGCTCCCACATTTCCGGCTCCAACTACGGTTACTTTAGTCATGATATATGATTTTTTTATTGATTGATTTTTTGAAAAGCTCCGCTAAGATATTAAAGAATAGCTATTAAATAAAGTATTCAATTAATAAGTTGGAAGGGATTTTGTCTTTTTATTGCTATTCCCTAAATCCCTCTACTGGCAATATTTACCTATATAAGCAGTACTCGGCCTGCTGTCTATTCAAACATTTGGCTGAGGTTAAAAAAACCAAAGGATTTGCGGTAGGAAGAGAACAATTGCTGATTCCTATTGTCATAATAAAGGGCCAGCGAGGTGATCATTTTGGCTTTTATCTTAGGACTACTGTCAAAAATCTCCTTGATAGCATAGTTAGGAATCACCATAAGCTCTGCCTCCTCGGATTCGACCACGGCAGTATAGATCCTCTTGGCACTGTCTAGCAGGGAATTTTCGCCGAAGGCTTCCCCCCTGCGCACCTGATGAATGGTCTCAAACTCCTCACGGATGTCCACATTCAGACTTACCATACCCGAGCGGACAACGTATAAGGCCTGGCTAGGGTCATTTCGAAAAAAAACAGCCTCTCCATTCTGGTATTTACGATAATGAATCGCCGGCAAGAACCGATACATCTCCGCCTCTTTTAGGCTACTAAAAAACTGGACCGCTGCCAAAAAATCGAAAATCTTTAGTTCCTGTTCTGTATAGGTCCGCTTGAATGGATTCAACATAGCCTTTATTTATTGGTTGCCTTAAAATATATCACCTTTTTGGTCAGAGAACTGATCTTCACCCGGTCATCAATCCGAAAACCCGGAAGCCATACCAATTCCCCTCTTGCATCACATACCACCTTTACGTCATTTTTGAGTAAAACAGGTACTTTCAAATCTATCAAAAAATCACTGATTTTCTTAAACTTTTTCATTCCCAGCGGTCTAAATCGGTCTCCTTCCTGCCAGGACCTCACCAGCAGGGGGAATTCCAGTCTTTCGGCATCCAGCATTGCATTTTCTGGCCGAGTATCCAGGGCGGGGACTTCCTCTAGCTGTAAGATATCATAAGCGGTGTTTTCCCAATTCACAGCGACCTCCGTCGCCTCTATTATAATCTCTTCAAATTCCTCCTGCCTAGCGCCAAGATAAATATATTCACGATCTACATTCACACAGAAATCCTGAGAAAAGACCTGCTGCCCCACCTGCTGATCGGTGCTCACCACCGACACCAGGTTTTCTATCGCCGCGGTATTGAAGCCATATTCTCTCAGCCAATAATAAAGGAAGCTGGCCTTGCCTGGTACTGCTTCAAGGTCGCTTTTGGCGAGCTTTTGATAGCGTCCACTTTGGTGAATATGCGCTACTTTCCATTCTGTAAACAGATGAAAGAAAGCCTTACCGGTATCTTTTATCCGATCAAAACTGGCGTGCAACTGGCCTTTTATCAAGGGCTCATGGCTCTCCCAAAGCGGTAATACCTCATTCCTGATAAAATTCCTCTTATAATCACTCAGTGCATTAGAACTATCCTCCCGCCAGGAAAGCCCCTCCCTTGCGGCATAATCCAATAATTGCTGCTTGGAGAATGGCAATAAGGGTCGGATCAACTTTTCCCGCTGCTCAGACATCCCATAAATCCCCTCTATGCCTGTACCCCGAGCCAAATTAAGCAGGATCGTCTCCAGCTGATCATCCTCATGATGTGCCACCACGGTACCTTTGAGTCCATGGTGGGCTAGTAATTCGGCAAACCACTCGTACCGCAAATCTCTCGCTGCCATCTGGGTGGAGATTCCTTTGGTGGCTGCATAGTTTTTGGTATCAAACTTTTTGGTATGTACTTTTACCTGCCATTGCTCCGCCATCTGCTCGACAAAATGCTGATCTTCCTCACTATCATTTGCCCGCAGACCAAAATTACAGTGGGCTAATTCAACGGGAATGGCCGCTTGCCTCATCAAATGCGCTAGGCAGATACTATCTACCCCACCACTAATGGCTATTAAATACCGATATTGGACATCTAAAAGATTTTTACTACGTATATGGCTGATAAACTCTGCTAGCATAAACCAAAAATACCATTTTTCATTAATTTTGTGCTTGAGATAAAAACAGAATGCTAAAAAACACCCTTAAATACCTTGCTTTTATATTTCCTACCCTGCTCCTAGCTGGCGATTTACTCGCTCAGACGCAGCCAAAGACTAAATTTCTGGAAATCCAGCAAGCAGACAATCTAAAAAATAAGGGAAATGTCCAGCGCTTATTAGGGAATGTATTCATGACCCACCAGGACATCCTGATTTATTGCGACTCCGCCAATTTCATAGAAACCGAAAACCGTGCTGAACTTTTCGGTCATGTACGAATCAAAAACCCTAAGGACACCGTCACTAGCACCAGCCGCTACGCTGACTATAATGGAAATACTTCTCTAGCGAAGCTGCGGGACAATGTGGTGTTTACTAAATCCAATACGACACTTTACACCGATTTCCTGGACTATAACCGCCAAACGGGTGTGGCTGACTATTTCAACTCCGGCAAAGTGGTAGATTCTACCAATGTGCTCACCAGTCAAAAAGGGAAGTATGATACGCAGCTGGAAAAAATCACCTTTACGGATAATGTCATCCTAGTAAACCCAGAGTACACCCTCAAATCCAATGTGCTCTACTATTTCACCCTCCCCAAGGTCGCGGAAACCGATGGTCTGACCAATATCCGCTCCACCAAGGGTGATGTGCTAAATGCCAAAAAAGGCAGCTTTTATGATACCGAAAACAAGATTTTTCGATTTTATGAAGGTGATGTAGAAAATGAAACCAGCCGCGTGGTGGGCGATGAGCTTTACTATGATGAGCAGGAGAAATATTACGAGGGAACAAACAATGTAAGTATTTTCCATAAAGACCGAAATTTGGAGATCTTTGGCGATGAGGGCAAATACTGGGAGGGAAAGAAATACTCGGAAGTCTATGGCAATGCCTTAGTGCAGAAGTATTTTGAGGCGGACACCATGTATATGGTGGCGGATACCCTGATCAGTCAGGACAGTGAGATTGCGCAGGAGCGCCATATGCTGGCCTTCCCCAATTCCCGATTTATAAAAGGAAATATGTCTGGAAGATCTGATTCCACGGTATATACTTATTCGGACTCGACGATATACCTGTATGGCGATCCACTGCTATGGAACAATAAGAGCCAGATCTCAGCGGACAGCATTCATTTCCTGATTGCCAATGAAAATATTGACCGGGCATTCTTAAAAAACAACTCCTTTGCGGTGACCACAGATACGGTGGTCAACTATAATCAGATAAAAGGCCGGGAGATGACCGGCTTCTTTAAGGATGGGGACATGCATCGCCTGGAGGTAGAAGGAAATGGGGAATCGCTCTATTTCGCTTTGGAAAATGACACCACGGTACAGGGGGTAAATGCCCTTCTATGCGGTAAAATCATCATGCACTTCGATGATGGGAATATCACGAGCATCAATCATACTATCAATCCAGAGGCCTCATTCACTCCTCCGCATATGATTACCGAGGAAAACACTCAGCTCAAAGGCTTCACGTGGAGAATAGAAGAGCGGCCATCTATGGAGATGATTATGACTTGGCGTAGCCCTACCGAAAAAGACCCAAATCAAAAAAATCTTTTTGACGAACCCAATATCAGAATCCCTTTTCCTGATGAGGATGAAATCGAAAAAATCATAAATGAATCGGTCACGGAGAAGGATAAATCGGATTTTAAGGTAAAGCAAAAATAGCAAAACTAGTGATAAACGCTACCGACTATAAAAAATTTCACTAAGGTTAACATTTTTTAACCAGCTTTACTTCCTTTCCCGAATTCTAATCGGTATTTTTATAAGTATAAGATTTAGAAAGTCAATCATTTAAAAGAATATCATATCGACATACTATTTACATGAAAAATTTTTTATCGCTAATAATTTTTATTCACCTGATCCTTGGGTTCTCCACTGTACAGGCAAGACAAGTAAATGTCTTGAGCGATAAAGCTATGCTTACAGGTAAAATAAATGATATTCAACGAAAATCCGTCATTCTTCAAAACACCTCTGACTCCGCCAAAGAATATGTATTGAAATTCATGCGTGGGAATATTGGTTCATCGCAGACCTTAAAAGTATGCATAGGTGAGCAGTGTTTTGATCCGAGAAAGGACCTGGCTAAGGTGAAAATTACGCTAAAGCCGCAAGAGGTATTCACAGAGTTTTATATAGAAATGAATATGGGGATCACCACGACCAAGGGCACTTTTGATCTGCACTTCACCAATTCTGAGGATTTGCGTGACGTATTTATCGTCGAAGGGGTGTATGAGTGTATCTCAGAAACAAAAGAAGAAGAAACCAATCATCGGGATATCTCTTTTGGGAGCGTATATCCCAACCCTAGCAATAGAGTAGCCCAAATCGATTATAGTATTAAAAATCCAAATGCAAACATCAAATTACTCATCAATAGCTTCATCGGTAACCCGATCCAGGAAATCACCCTTTCCCCACGGCAAAAGACTGTACTTATCAATGTCAGTGACTTCAATCCGGGGGTTTATTTTTATACTTTAATTGTAAACGGTGAAAATATCATCACCAAAAAACTCGTTGTAAAAAAATAGCGGAGAAGCCTGATCCCCCATCCGTTTTGATACAGAATCAATTTCCCTTATATTTGCAGATTGAAAATTATGAACAACAGCATCAAACATATACTCCTAATCGTATTAGTGGCCTCTATAAGTGCATGTGGGCGATTTTATAAGCTCGAGAAAAGCACCAACTGGGATGAGCTATATACTGCGGCCAACGAGTACTACGAAAACGGGGAATACAATAAAGCCATTATTCTCTATGACAAGGTACTGCCAGTCATAAGAGGAAGCGAAAAATCTGAAATTGCTCAATTTAATTATGCCTATGCGCACTTTAGGTTGAAGCGCTATATAGAGGCGGCAAGTTATTTCAAGACATTCTACGAAAGCTATAGCCGAAGCCCACTGGCAGAGGAGTCGCTATTTATGCATGCCTATGCCTTGTATATGGATTCGCCAGATTATAATCTTGACCAGACCAGTAGCCGGGAAGCCGTCTCAGCCATACAGCAATTCATCAATCGTTTTCCGAAATCTGACAGTTATGAGCGTGCCATGGGCATGATCGATGACCTTCAGCAGCGTTTTGAAAAGAAAGCGTATGAGGAAGCTAAGATGTACTACCGACTGACCGAGGGCTTATTCCCTGGTCAATTCTACCTGGCCTGCATCATAAACTTCCAAAACTTCGCCAAGACTTATCCTAATAGCGAACATGTGGAAGAGCTGTCGTATAAACTGGTAGAGGTAAGTTATGAATACGCAGAGCGAAGTGTATTTGCCAAAAAAGAGGAACGTCTCAACCAATCCATGGAATTTGGTGAGGAATTTAAGAGAAAATACCCTAAGAGTAAATACCTAGGTGATGTCTCTACACTGATGGCCCAGTCCACTAGTGAGTTGGATTCTCATCAGAAATTGCGTGTGCAATATGATGAGATCAGAAAATTAGAACAAAAGGCTCGAGAAAACAGTATTAAAGAAAATAAGGCTAAGGAAGATCTTGAGCAAACAGTAGCTCCTAAAGCTGGAGAAATCTCAAACCAATAAGCAATTAAATTACATATCTATATGGCAGTTAATCCTTCTATCATCACTAGAGACTTGGACAAAGTCGCTGATCTTTCTGGAAACCTATACGAATCACTTCACGTGGTTTCCCAACGTGCAAAACAAATTTCTTTGGACACCAAAGAAGAGCTTAACAATAAGCTTTCTGAATTTGCATCTACGGTGGACAACTTGGAAGAGGTATTCGAAAATAAGGAGCAGATAGAAATCTCCAAATTCTATGAAAGAATGCCAAAGCCAAGCACCTTGGCTATGGAGGAATTTATGGAAGGAAAAGTACATTTCCGTCATCCAGAACCAGAAGGTGACGACAATCTATAATTTTCCATGCCCTTGCAAGGAAAAAAAATAGTAGTAGCAGTCACCGGCAGTATTGCCGCATATAAGGCTGCGCATCTGACCAGATTATTGGTCAAAGAAGGAGCAGAAGTACAAATAATAATGAGTACTTCTGCTCTTGATTTTATCACCCCCCTCACCTTATCCACCCTTTCCAAAAGGCCAGTATATCATCGTTTTCATCATAGTGAAACGGGAGAATGGACTAACCATGTAGAACTGGGATTATGGGCGGATTTATTTTTGATCGCTCCGATCAGCGCCAGTACCCTGGCTAAGATCGCTACAGGAAACTCGGACAACCTTCTCACCGCAACCTATCTCTCCGCACGATGCCCCGTCATGGTGGCTCCTGCCATGGACCTGGACATGTACCAGCATCCTAGCGTGCAGCAAAATCTCCGGACCATCGAGGGATATGGCAATATTATTTTGGCCGCGGAAAGTGGAGAACTAGCCAGTGGACTATCAGGCCAAGGTCGCATGATGGAACCTGAGCACATTGTCCAACATCTTAAATCCTATTTTCAGGATACTGACATTAAAAAGAGTTTTTCGGGAAAAACAGCCTTAGTAACCGCTGGCCCCACTCAGGAAGCCATAGACCCTGTTCGGTATATTGGCAATCACTCGAGTGGTAAAATGGGCCTAGCGATTGCCCTAGAGCTGGCAGAAAAGGGCGCTAAAGTAGAGTTGATTTTGGGTCCGGTATCTCTGGCCCTGCCGACCCATCCTAATATCCACATCACCAAGGTGATCAGTGCTCACCAAATGTATGAGGCTGCTGCTAAGCTACATCAAAACACAGACCTTAGCGTGTTTGCGGCAGCCGTGGCAGACTATGCCCCTGCTCATCCAGCTAAAGATAAAATCAAAAAAGCTGCCGAAGACTTCAGCATCTCCCTCAAAAAAAATATAGATATCGCGGCTAAATTAGGAGAAGTAAAAAAATCTCACCAAGTTCATATCGGCTTTGCGCTGGAGACTTCTAATGAAAACCAAAATGCGCTGTCCAAACTCGAAAGAAAGAATTTTGACCTGGTCATATTAAATTCAATGAACGATCAAGGCGCGGGCTTCAAACATGACACTAATAAGGTGACGATATTCCATAAGGATGGAAAAATCCATCGTACGGAGTTGATGTCTAAAACCGATATCGCTAAAGAAATAGTAAAATCGATTGAGAAAATATTTTCTACTGAAGGCCAATAATCTTTTCGGTCATAAAATCCTTCTTGCCCATAAGGCTAATAAATTTCTCAAATTGCTCTGGTCCACTTATATTTATAGAATTATTGATTTGATCTACAGCCCATGAGAGTTTTACTCATTTTCTTTTTTTGTCTAATAGCCAGTACAGGCGGCTATTCCCAGGAGCTCAACTTCACGGTAACCATTAATAGTGAACGTGCCAGAACTCAGAATAAGGACATATTTGAACAGATGAAAAATTCATTTGAGCAATTCCTAAATGGGCGAAGCTGGACTGAAGATCAGTTTACTGTAAGTGAAAGAATCAAAGGCAATATGCTGGTCACCATTAATGATATGCCACAGGTTGGTTTTTTTGAGGCTACGGTCCAAATCCAAGCATTAAGACCTGTCTATGGAACCAGTTTTGAAACACTAGCCTTCAATTATGTGGATCGTGAGTGGAGTTTTGAATTTAAGGAATCGCAGCAAATGGAGTTTAGCCGTTATTCTTATCTAAGCGAGATCACCTCTTTATTGGCATATTATGCACATATCGTGATTGGAATAGATTATGACACCTTTGCGATGGAAGGTGGGGAGCCCTATTTTGAGATTGCCAATAATATAATGAGCAATGCCCAGCAAGCAGGCAGAAATGGCTGGGGACAAACCACGGGAAGCCGAAGGAGCAGATTTTGGCTGGTGGACGAGTTATATAATTCTCAGGTCAGCAAACCTGTGCGGGAGGCCTTCTATTTATACCATCGCCAAGGGCTCGATTTGCTCATCTCCAATCCGGAGAAAGCCTATGAAAACATCCTTATTTCCATCCAAAAACTCTTGGAGGTAAATGACACCCAGCCCAATACCATATTGGTAATCAGCTTCATGGATGCCAAGTCTGACGAAATAAGCAAGGTGCTAAAGAATGCCCCTATGGAAATCAAGGAGCAGGCCGTGGAAGCCCTTATAAAAGTGGATCCAAACAACTCCAGAAAATACAATGATATCCTTAAGGACTAACCATTAATTTTTAATTAATTTTACCCCATAACCAACACCAAGCGTTTTAGACTTATGCTAAAAAACTTAAGCATTACCAATTATGCTTTGATTGAATCTCTGGAGATGAGTCCATCTCGAGGGCTGAATATGATCACGGGGGAGACCGGTGCCGGTAAATCGATTATGCTTGGCGCCATTGGGCTGCTCCTAGGCAATCGGGCGGACATCAAATCCCTATATGATGAAGATCAAAAATGCATTATTGAAGGCTTATTTGATATTGGGGATTATGGTCTTCAGGGGTACTTTGAGGAACAAGACCTGGACTACGAAAACCAGTGCATCATCCGAAGAGAAATCGCTCCTTCAGGAAAATCAAGGGCTTTTGTCAATGACACTCCTGTACGACTGGAGGTACTAAAGAGCCTCGGAAAAGCCCTGATGGACATTCACTCCCAGCATGATAATCTCATGCTCGGCGCTTCTGAATACCAACTAAGCCTGATTGATGGCTTTGCAAATACTCAAGCGGAAATCACGCATTATACCAGTAATTATAAGGCCTACAAAAAAGCAAAGAAGTCCTATGAAGCCCTAGCTAAGGATGCGGCGGACCTTCGGAAAGAGGCTGATTTCAATCAGTTTCAGCTAGAAGAATTATCCAGCTTACAGCTGCAAGCCGGAGAACAGCTCGAGCTGGAGAATGAGCAGGAGATCCTGGACAATGCTGAGGAGATCAAGTCTAAGATCAACGAAAGTCTGCAGACACTCCAGGGAGAAGATCTTGGAGCAATGCACCTCCTTCAGCAAACCAACCAAAACGTACAACAACTGGCGAGGTATAGCTCAAAATTTGAGGAGCTGAAAGAGCGTTTTAATAGCGTTTTCATTGAGATAAGTGATATTGCAGGCAGTCTGGAGGATGAGGATAGCAAAATCGAAGTGGACTTTGATAAGCTGGAGGAAATCCGCGATCGTCTAAGCAAGATCTATCAACTGCAGAAGAAGCATGGACTTCAGACTGTGGAAGAATTGATCCAACTGGAAGCTGACTTAGCGGATAAAGCCCTGCAGGTCGAAAACTTAGATGATGAGCTGGAGAAGCTCCATCAGGAATTGAAGGCGAATGAAAAGGCTTTGCAGGAAGCGGGAAATAAATTATCTGCAAAGAGGAAAGGTCAGTTCAAGGAATTTGCGGCTCAAATCACTGGCTTGCTCGCCCATCTGGGAATGGAGAATGCCAGCATGGTCATCAATCATCAGACAGTCCCTCCAACCAACAGTGGTGTGGACGAAATAGAAATCCAGTTTTCTGCTAATAAAGGCATCAAACCACAGCCAATCCGTCAGGTGGCCTCAGGGGGAGAATTCTCACGATTGATGTTTGCCATAAAATACATAATGGCCGACAAGATCGCACTGCCCACCTTGATTTTTGATGAGATAGACACAGGTATTTCCGGGGAAGTGGCCTTGCAGATGGTTACGATGATGCAGGAAATTGCCAAAAACCACCAGGTAATCTGTATCAGTCATCTGCCGCAGGTGGCGGCGAAAGGTGAAAAGCATTATTTCGTTTATAAAGATAATAGTGCCGCGAAAACGGCGAGTAAGATAAAAACCTTAAATGAGGAAGAGCGAATCCTGGAAATTGCGAAGATGATCGCTGGCGCGAAGCCTTCCGAATCGGCTCTCAAAAGTGCAAAAGACTTATTAACTTCCTAGGAGAATTTGGGGCTTTAATTGGTCTATATGATACCTAGGACAGTATATAAACTTATTCAAGATAAGAATTAGTGTAAAAATTAGTTATTTTTACCCATCCATTTGAAATCAAAATCAGAACATATTATGCCTGAAAACCTATTACAAGGAAAAAAAGGAATCATTACCGGCGCATTGGACGAGAACTCTATCGCATGGAAAACAGCCCTTAAAGCAAAAGAGCAGGGAGCTAAGTTTGTACTTACCAATGCTCCAATTGCGATGCGAATGGGAGCCATCAATGAGCTGGCGCAGGAGTGTAATACCATCGTGGTACCTGCAGATGCCACTTCTGTGGAGGATATCGAAAAGCTATATGCTGAGGCTAAGGAATATTTAGGTGGCAATTTCGACTTTTTGCTGCATTCTATCGGCATGTCTCCTAATATCAGGAAAGGCAGAGCTTATGGAGACCTTAATTATGACTGGGCAATGAAATCATATGATATCTCTGCCTTGTCATTTCACAAGATGATGCAGGTCGCCGAGAAGCAGGATGTCATGAACGAGTGGGGTTCCATCGTCGGTTTATCTTATATTGCCGCGCAGCGGGTATTCCCTTTTTATACGGATATGGCAGATGCTAAGGCCTTATTGGAGAGTATAGCCAGAGGCTACGGCTACCGATATGGCAAGAGTAAGAAAGTAAGGGTAAACACCATCTCCCAATCTCCTACCATCACCACGGCAGGTGCTGGCATCGGTGGTTTTGATGCTTTCTATAACTTTGCTAATTCTGTATCTCCCCTAGGCAATGCCTCAGCGGAATCATGTGCAGAATATATCGTGTCCTTATTCTCTGACTTCACGAGAATGGTCACCATGCAGAATCTTTTTCATGATGGTGGATACTCCAATACAGGAATCTCCGAGGAAATCATGGAGAAGTTTTCTGATAAGAAATAAATCATACGATAGCAATTAATAAAAGCCACGGATGCCGAATACAGTTTATTCGCGCATCCGTGGCTTTTATACTTTTGACAGTAGAGGCCGCCTTGTCTTACCGAATATTGCCCTAGTAATATTTCCCTATTTTTAATAAAACATCCTCAAGGTTTTTAGATTTCCTGAGCCAGTGGCCTTCGTCAGAACCATTTAAGCCCACATTATCATAATTTCTTACGCTGAAAAACCCACCTAGATCATTTTATAATGCGATCGCTACTTGATAGGAGGGCTCAGTGAAAGGTAAAGCTGTCCACTATAAGTGCCCCCCTTCAAGTGTAAGAAGTATCTTTAGTAAAATCAAATCACCTACAATCTCAAATTTTGGTGTGATTAATCGGTAGGATCTCCACCGCTCACTTCTGTATTTTTCATAAAGAGATTAAGTCTGCCGGGCTTCTGGCAGGTATAACAAAAAAAACGGAACCCAAAATGGATTCCGTCTCTAACTATTCATATCAATACTATCTAAATTACTTTAGAATCTGCTCCGCCAGCCAATCTCCCACTTCGGAAGTTTTATAAGCCTTATCGCCTTCAGCGATATCTTCTGTCACCACTCCTTCTGCAAGAGAGAGGTTTACGACATCAGAAATAGCTTTAGCCTCATCTTTAAGGTCAAATGCATACTCAAACATCATAGCAGCAGAGAGCACAGTCGCCAATGGATTGGCGATGTCCTTGCCAGCAGCTTGAGGATAAGAACCATGGATAGGCTCAAACAACTTCACATCAGTACCCAAAGAAGCGGAAGGCATCAAGCCCATAGAGCCAGAGATCACACTAGCTTCATCCGTAAGGATATCACCAAAGAGGTTTTCGGTGATCAATACATCATAGGCTTTAGGCCACTGGATAAGTCGCATGGCTACGGCATCGACAAATTCATACTCCACTTTCACATCCGGATAATCTGCTTCCAGCTCCTGAACGGTCTCTCTCCATAGCCTGGAGGTCGCCATCACGTTGGCCTTATCTACGCAGGTCAACAGTTTTCTTCTTTTTTGAGCAAATTCGAAGCCCATTCTCGCCAAACGAGTGATTTCTTCCTTGCTATATATATTAGTATCAAAAGCTTTGGTTCCTTGCTCATTTCTTCCACGAGGCTCACCGAAATAGATACCACCAGTAAGCTCTCTTAAGAACACCAGGTCAGTACCTTCGATACGGTCTTTTTTCAATGGAGATTTATGGATTAGGGAAGGGAAGGTAAAAGTAGGTCGAACGTTTGAAAAAAGGCCTAATTTCCTTCTCATGTCTAACAATCCTTGCTCAGGTCTTACTTTAGCTTTGGGATCATTATCATATTTCGGGTCACCGATTGCACCAAAAAGCACAGCATCAGCCTTAAGGCATATCTCATGTGTGGCGTCAGGGTAAGGGTTTCCGGTGGCGTCAATAGCCGCGGCTCCTACTACAGCTTCGGTAAAAGTAATTGTGTGTCCAAATTTTTGACCGATAGCTTTAATCACCTTTACGGTTTGCTCGATCACTTCTGGTCCAATGCCATCACCTGGCAGCAGTGCGATATTCATTTCCATGGTTTGTATTTTCTGTTGTTCCTAAAGTAATTTGTTCTATAATATTTAGCATTTTTTCTGTGGCCATCATTGCAGCCACAGTCTGGTCACTGTCCAGGCCTTTGGTTTTGATAATCCTACCATAATCCCAGGTGATTACCGTTTCCACGAAGGCATCCGTCTTACCACCTGGAGGGATGCTGACACTAAAGTCTGTAAGCTTTGGAAGCTTCTTACCCAAGGTCTGGTAAATCTCCTGTACCGCAAGCATAAAAGAGTCAAATTGGCCATTGCCAGAAGCGTGAGCTTCATAGCTGCTGCCGAGGATGTTTAGCTTCAGCTGCACCGTTGGCTTGAGGCCTTTGGAGTGAGTCATATGATAGCCTTCAATACTGATATCCTTACGGATAGAGTTATTCTGAAGCACATCAGATATGATATAAGGAAGGTCTTCGGTGGTGACCCTTTCCTTACGGTCTCCTAGTTCGATGATTTTTTGCGTCACCTTAGTGAGTTCATCCGGCTCAAGGGAGATCCCCAATTCCATCAGGTTCTTGAGGATATTCGCTTTGCCAGAGGTCTTGCCAAGAGCATATTTTCTTGTTCTCCCAAATCGCTCGGGAAGGAGGTCATTGAAATAAAGGTTCTTTTTATTATCTCCATCTGCATGGATTCCGGCGGTTTGGGTGAATACATTTTCACCCACCACGGGTTTATTAGATGGGATATGCAGTCCAGAGAACTGCTCCACTAATTTACTTACCCTATAGATTTTATTTTCCTGAATATTCAGTTTTGTAGAAGTAAAATCCGATAAGGCGGCGGCGACACTTTCCAAAGGAGCGTTGCCGGCTCTTTCTCCCAGACCATTGATGGTGGAATGTACCCCTTTCACTCCGTTTTTCACTGCCTCAAGGACATTGGCAACGGAGAGATCGTAATCATTATGGGCATGAAAGTCAAAATGTACCTTCGGAAAAGTAGCGTGTACCTCTGCGATAAAAGTCGCTACTTCTTCAGGCTTCAGGATTCCAAGAGTATCAGGAAGCATGATTCGCTCCACCTGCTGGTCCTTCAAAAAGTCAATAAGTGATAAGGTATATTCCTTAGAATTACGCATGCCACTGCTCCAGTCTTCCAGGTATACATTGACGGCGATGCCTTTTTGGCGGGCATAGTCAATGCATTTTTTGATATCTGCAAAATGCCTTTCAGGAGTTTTTTTAAGCTGATGGACCAGGTGATTTAGAGAGCCTTTGGTCAGGAGGTTGAGCACTTTGGCACCAGCTTCCACTAACCAATCTACTGAGGCTGGCGTATCGACAAATCCGAGAACTTCTACTCTATCGAGGTATCCTTTTTCGGTTGCCCAATGCGTGATTTTCTTCACCCCCTCCAGCTCTCCTTCAGAAACCCTTGCGGATGCCACTTCAATCCTGTCCACCTTCAATTCCTCCAAGAGCAGTTTAGCAATTTGGAGTTTTTCGGAAGGCAGGAAAGATACGCCCGAGGTCTGTTCGCCATCCCTCAGCGTGGTATCCATGATTTCTATTTGATGATGAAGACGCATGTTATTTAGTATCTAGTGACTAGCATCAAGTGTCTAGTATCAGGTAATAATAATAGTATCAAGCCCAATGCACTCAGGGGGCGGCTGGGCGATCAACATTAATTATGGGAGCGCAGGGGCTAGCGAAGCCGACCGCTACGCTCCCATTAGTATTATAATCGTGGCGACTTATCGTCTGGAAGGCTCAAAGGCCAGGATTTCCTCTTTCATACTCAGGAGGTAATCGATATCATCAAAGCCATTTTGCATATTGTCCTTTTTATAGGAGTTGATGTCAAAAGACTCAGAAGTACCTGTGCTGAGCAGGGTTATGGTTTGTTTTTCGATATCCACTTCCACCTCAGTTTTAGGATCCTTCTCCACTTCCGCGAAGATTTCGTCCAGGAATTCAGGGCTGATGGTCACTGGAAGAATGCCGATATTTAGGGCATTATTTTTGAAGATATCAGCAAAAAAGCTAGAAACCACACATCTGAAGCCATAATCATAGATGGCCCATGCGGCATGCTCCCGGCTAGATCCTGAACCGAAGTTTTTACCTGCCACGAGTACTTTACCGCTATAAGTAGGGTCATTCAGTACAAAATCCGCTTTAGGGTTGCCCTCGTTATCATATCTCCAATCCCTGAATAGATTATCTCCAAAACCTTCTCTAGTGGTAGCTTTCAGAAATCGAGCAGGGATGATCTGGTCCGTATCCACATTCTCTGTTGACAAGGGGACCACCGTACTTTTTAATACATTAAACTTATCGTAAGCCATTGTTTAGATCGTTTTAGATTATACTTCGCGTGGGTCAGTCACTTCGCCTGTGATGGCCACTGCCGCCACAGTCAATGGAGAGGCGAGCAAGGTTCTTGCTCCAGGTCCTTGACGACCTTCAAAATTCCTGTTGGAGGTAGACACAGCGTATTTACCGGCAGGGATTTTATCATCGTTCATGGCTAGGCAAGCCGAGCAGCCAGGCTGTCTCAGTTTGAAACCAGCTTCTTCAAGTATTTCTACCAAGCCTTCTTTGATCGCCAGTCTTTCTACTTCTCTAGATCCAGGAACGATCCAAGCGGTGATATTATCTGCTTTTTTCTTTCCTTTCACGAAGTTGGCTACGGAGCGAATATCTTCGATACGTCCATTGGTACAGCTACCAACGAAGACATAGTCAATTTTCTTCCCTTGGATAGGTTCACCGGGCTGGAAGCCCATATAATCCAATGACTTCAGGTAGGTTTTTTTATTACTTCCTTCCATACCGTCTGTGGTAGGGATATTGCCTTTTACTTTGATCCCCATACCAGGGTTGGTACCATAGGTGATCATAGGTTCGATGTCGGCAGCATCATAGGTATATTCAAGATCAAACTCAGCGCCATCATCGGTTTTGAGGGTTTTCCAATAGGCCACAGCCTTATCCCAATCTTCGCCTTTAGGCGCATGGTCTTTCCCTTCGAGGTAGTCGAATGTGGTCTGATCAGGAGCGATCAGTCCACCTCTAGCCCCCATCTCAATACTCATATTACAGATGGTCATTCGCGCTTCCATGCTGAGGCTTTGGATCGCAGATCCGGCATACTCCAGGAAGTAACCAGTGCCACCACTAGCGGAGATTTTTGAGATGATATAAAGGATGATGTCCTTGGAAGTGACGCCTTCGCCGAGTTCACCATTGACGGTGATTCTCATTCTTTTTGGCTTGGACTGCATGATGCACTGAGAGGCAAAAACCATCTCCACTTCGCTGGTACCGATACCAAAAGCGATAGCGCCAAAAGCTCCATGGGTAGAAGTGTGGCTATCTCCACATACAATGGTCATTCCTGGCTGGGTAATACCGAGCTCGGGACCAATAACATGGACGATACCGTGATGATCTGATCCTAGATCATGCAGTTCAATATCGTGGTTTTTGCAGTTTTGGCGAAGCTTTTCCACCTGCATACGGGAAAGCTTATCTTTTATAGTTTTATCCTGATCGATCGTGGGTACGTTATGATCAGGAGTGGCTACAGTACGCTCCGGAAAGAGCACCTTATTCCCTCTGGTTTCAAGGTTAAGGAATGCCACTGGACTGGTTACTTCATGGATAAAGTGCTTATCAATGAAAAACACATCAGGGCCGCCCGGAACGGACTTAACCACGTGTGCATCCCAGACTTTGTCAAATAATGTTTTCTGTTCCATCTGTTCTGTTGTCAATCGTCTTAAAATCCAGAAGGAATAGGTTTAAAAGCCTGAGCTTCTACCTATTCCTCCCGAATATTGTTTCGGGAAAGTCTCTATCTACTGCACATTATCTCTAATCTCTTCATAATCTAAGACCTCCCAATAAGCTATAAATTAATTATTTTCTGGTCTCAATTTGCGGACAGTTGCTCCAGCTCTCCACATTTCAGATTCTCTAAGCTCAGTCAATTCTACTTCAAGCTTCTCTCTGTAATCAGACTTACTGTTAGACTCGATAGACTTGGCAGCTTCCTGACCGTCGGTTACGCTTTTGTAAAGCGCCTCGAATACTGGCTTAGAAGCATCTCTGAATGGCTTCCACCAGTCCAAAGCACCTCTTTGTGCTGTTGTAGAGCAGTTGGCATACATCCAGTCCATTCCATTTTCAGCTACCAAAGGCATAAGAGACTGAGTAAGCTCTTCTACCGTTTCGTTGAAAGCTTCAGAAGGAGAGTGACCATTTTCTCTCAACACTTCATACTGAGCAGCAAAGATCCCTTGGATAGCTCCCATCAAAGTACCTCTTTCGCCGGTAAGGTCAGAAGTCACTTCTCTGTAGAAGTTGGTTTCGAACAAGTATCCAGAACCCACGCCGATACCAAGAGCGATTACTCTCTCACGGGCCTTGCCTGTAGCGTCCTGATAGATTGCAAAAGAAGAGTTAAGTCCTCTACCTTCTACAAACATTCTTCTCAAAGAAGTACCTGATCCTTTTGGTGCTACCAGGATTACGTCCACATCTTCAGGTGGAATGATACCAGTCTGGTCTTTATAAGTAACTCCAAAACCGTGAGAAAAATAAAGAGTCTTACCAGGAGTAAGGTGTTTCTTTACGGTTGGCCATAGAGAAATTTGACCTGCATCAGAAAGTAAGAACTGAAGAATGGTGCCTTTTTCGCAAGCTTCTTCAAGCTCAAAAAGGGTTTCGCCAGGTACCCATCCGTCAGCGACAGCCTTGTCCCAAGTTTTGGAATTTTTACGCTGACCAACGATTACATTAAAACCATTGTCTTTAAGGTTTAGAGCCTGTCCAGGACCTTGAACACCATAGCCTAATACAGCAATGGTCTCATCCTTAAGTACTTCTCTGGCTTTCTCAAGAGGGAATTCTTCTCTTGTTACTACATCTTCTTCAACTGTTCCGAATTTCAGTTTCATTGTTTCTAGATTTAATTATTCAAATATTGTGCTATTGTTCCCATTGGTTTGGCCACGGCCACGCGTCCAGATCGGGCAAATTCCAGGATATTAAAATCCTGCAAAATCTCCAATAAGGCCTTGGTGTCCTCTTTATGGCCGGTCATTTCGATGACTACAAATTCTTTTTCCGCAGAAATAATCCTTGCATTGTATTGGCGAATTACCTTCTCCAATCCCGGATCCAAACTGCTTATTGGGATTTTGTAAAGGGCGATCTCCTGATACACCACTTCCTCATCCAAATAATAAAAAGACTTGATCACATCGATAATCTTCTCGGTTTGCTTCACGATCTGGATCACTTGATCCTCCGTGGTGGTCACTTCTATCGTGATCCTATGCACTCCGTCTTCCTTACTTTCTGATGCCGTAAGGGCGTCTATATTTACACCCCTTCTAGTGAAAATCAAGGTTACCCGATTAAGGATACCTATAAAATTCTCAGTAAAAAGAGATACAGTATATCGATTCATAAAATATTGAGCTTAGGTTAGTCTAACTTCTTCTACAGAACACCCTGTCGGGATCATTGGAAAAACATTATCTTCTTTTTCCACTACCACTTCCAGGAAGTATGGTCCCTGATGGGACATCATTTCTGCTACCGTATCACGGAGATTCCCTCTCTCAGAGACCTTCGTGGCTTTCATATTATACGCCTCAGCAATCTTTACAAAATCCGGGTTGTCCAGCTCTGTAAAGGAATAACGCTTATCAAAGAATAGCTGCTGCCACTGTCTTACCATTCCAAGGAAGTCATTATTAAGCAGTACTACCTTCACTGGTGCCTTAGTCTGCATGATGGTCCCAAGCTCCTGGATCGTCATCTGTATACCGCCATCTCCTACCACACATACCACCTGACGATTCACGTCTGCTAGCTGCGCACCAAGTGCTGCGGGAAGGCTGAATCCCATCGTACCAAGTCCACCTGAGGTGATCTGGGTACGTGTCTGCTTGTACTTAAAGTACCTCCAAGCGATCATCTGATGCTGACCTACATCGGTCACCAGCACAGCATTGTCATTCTTAAACTCATTGATATATCGGATCACTTCACCCATAGTCAGCCCGATTTTGGTCGGAGAGAGATCTAAGGAAACCACCGCACTCTTCTCATCTTCTTCCAATTCCCGGAATTTACTTACCCAGTCTGCATGGTTATTTTCATTCACCTTGGCAGTCAGAAGAGGAAGACTTTCTTTGCAGTCAGCTAATACCGACACTTCACATCTTACATTCTTATCGATCTCGGCATTGTCAAGCTCTAGGTGAACCACCTTCGCTTGCTTAGCGTATCGCTTCAGATCGCCCGTCACCCGGTCATCAAATCTCATCCCAATAGCGATCAATACATCACACTTATTGGTAAGGAGGTTTGGAGCATAGTTACCGTGCATTCCCAGCTTACCCACATAGAGTGGATGATCTTCACTAAGTGCGCCTGAGCCTAATAAAGTACAGGCTGCAGGAATCCCTGTTTTGTCAAGGAAAGCCTTAAGCTCTGCCTCGGCGGTGCCGATTACGACACCCTGGCCAAAGACAACATAGGGTCTTTCGGCCTTATTGATCACCTCTGCAGCGCGCTCAATTTCGGACATATTTACCACTGGATAGGGTCTATATGATCTTATGCCTAAGCAAGGCACATAGCTGAACTCACCTAGGGCATTTTGAGCATCCTTGGTAATATCAATCAGTACTGGCCCCGGTCTTCCCGTGCCAGCAATATGAAATCCTTTGGCGATTGCCGGAGCAATATCCTCTACCCTGCGTACCTGTATATTCCACTTGGTACCAGGCATAGAAAATCCCACTACATCTGTTTCCTGAAAAGCATCTGTACCTAGCAGAGCCGAAGCCACCTGACCAGTGATACAGACCAGAGGAGTACTATCGATCAAGGCATCTGCTAAGCCTGTAATAAGGTTAGTAGCACCTGGTCCTGACGTAGCGATGCAGACACCGACCCGACCGGAAACCCGTGCATACCCTTGGGCGGCGTGGATGGCTCCTTGTTCATGCCTTGTAAGTACATGTTTGATTTGATCGGCGTAATCATATAGCGCATCATACACTGGCATGATGGCTCCTCCTGGGTATCCAAAGATATACTCTGAATTCTCGGCTACCAAGGATTTGATTACGATCTCAGCTCCTCTGATTCTCGAATCTTTCATTGTTAAAATATATTATATTTGAGGTTCAAGTCCTTTTTTATGATTGGTCTATAATGTTACTTTTGATCTGTAACACACCCCTCAGACGCGGTAGATACTAATAAATTATATTTCTTTAAAGTACCTTCCAGATGACTCAAGTCCTTTTGTTTCCAGCTTTTCTTCCTTTCGGCAAACTGCTCTTCGGATAGATTTACATTGATCTCCAGGCTATCGGCATCGATGGTAATGATATCACCATCTGCGATCAGTCCAATAGGACCTCCCAGATAGGCTTCTGGAGTCACGTGACCCACCACAAAACCATGGGTACCTCCTGAGAATCGGCCATCTGTCACCATCGCAACATCAGAACCAAGTCCCGCACCAATGATAATAGACGTAGGCTTGAGCATCTCAGGCATGCCTGGACCACCTTTTGGCCCTACATTTCTGATCACTACAACGTCTCCTTTTTGTACATTTTTATTCTTCATCGCCTCATTGGCCGATTCCTCACTGTCAAATACCCTGGCAGTACCCGTGAAGCTTTTCCCCTCTTTTCCAGAGATCTTTGCTACTGCTCCTCCTGGAGCAAGGTTACCATGCAATACGCAAAGGTGGCCAGACTCCTTGATAGGATTATCCAATGGATGGATAACGCTCTCCTTGGAAACTTTCACTGGCTCTATGCCTTCGAGGTTTTCGGCCATGGTCTTACCAGTAACCGTGATACAATCTCCATGAAGCAAGCCTTCATTCAGGAAGTATTTCAAAAATGCCGGAAGACCGCCTATTTCATATAAATCTTCCATCATGAACTTACCACTAGGCTTGAAGTCTCCCAATACCGGAGTCTCCGCATTGATTTTCTTGAAATCTTCAAGGGTAAACTCTATCCCGGCCGTCTTGGCGATAGCCAGAATATGAAGGGCAGCATTGGTACTTCCACCAAGGGCAACCGTAACTCTAACTGCATTTTCAAGACTCTTGCGAGTAATAATATCTTTTGGCTTGATATCCAGCGCCAATAGCTGCTTGATATACTTGCCCATATTGGCACATTCATCACGCTTCTCCTGAGAAGTGGCAGGATAAGAAGAGCTAAAAGGCAGGGAAAGCCCCATTGCCTCGATCGCTGAAGACATGGTGTTGGCAGTATACATTCCACCACAAGCCCCTGCACCAGGACAGGCATTCTTGATCACTCCCATATAATCCTCATCGGAGATCTGACCATTGATCTTCTTTCCGTAAGCTTCGAAGGCTGAAACGATATTTAACTTTTCTCCTTTATAGTGTCCTGAACGGATGGTACCGCCAAAAACCATAATCGCTGGTCGATTGATACGCAACATACCCATTACCACGCCGGGCATATTCTTATCACAACCCGGGATGGTCACCACCCCGTCAAAAGAATGACCCAAAATGAAGGATTCGATGGAGTCAGCAATTACCTCCCGAGAAGGAAGACTGTACTTCATACCGGAAGTACCCATGGACTGCCCATCAGAAATCCCAATAGTGTTAAAAATAAAGCCTGAAAGATCCGCCTTTTCGGTGGATTCCTTAATATCTGCCGCAAAGCTGTTGAGGTGCATATTGCAAGGATTGCTCTCATACCCACAACTCGCTACCCCTACGAAGGGCTGCTTCATCTTTTTATCACTGATACCGGTGGCATATAACATCGCCATAGCCGCAGGATTCTCCTGATTATCACTGATTTCCCAACTATATTTCTTCAAATCACTCATTATGTATATTTTCTTCTGTTTTATGCCTTATAAAAAAAAGTGCCTCAGGGTATGAGGCACTTTATTGCTTTATGGATGTTTTACAATAGTCTAGCGCCTCATTTACAAGTGAAAATGAGAATGATAATAAAGTTAATGACGCTGACTATTTTTAACATGCTATTTTTAGTGTTTAGTGGTATCGAACCTTTTCTTTTTCTAATTGCTTAACAAAAGTAAAACCCTAATTCCACACTTACAATATTTTATTTCATTTTTTAAAATGAAATAAAAATTAAACTATTGCATTACTCCTATTTCACTTTAGTTTTTGATAGTCTTTTTTATGTATTACCCACTTTTTTGTGTTATATCAAAAAGAATTTCAGAATTTTCAAAATAATCTTCTGATTTCATTTTATTTTAAATTTTTGTTAAAAAAAACAGGAATAATAATCCCTCAAACCAACTTTTGAAGGCCATTTCGAAAGAAATCACAAAGATTCCACCTAGCACTTCCCCTTTGACCAAAAAAATATACATCATTTTTAATACTTTTGCTCTGATACTTTGCCCCATATTTTATGTTACTATTCCCCAATGCCAAGATCAATCTTGGATTATATATCACTGAAAAGCGAAAAGACGGCTATCATAACCTGATTACTTGCATGATCCCCATCCCGCTTACAGATGCCCTGGAGATCATCCCCGCAGACAAAACCTCCTTCAAAAACACAGGAATCCTTATCCCTGGAAATGAAAAGGACAACCTGATTCTAAAAGCCCTGAAGCTACTCAGAAAAGACTTCAATGACCTCCCTAATATCCAAATTCACTTACACAAAACCATCCCCATGGGAGCAGGCCTCGGCGGAGGCTCAGCAGATGGCGCCTTTGCCATTAGCATGATGAATAGCATGTTTGATCTCCATCTCGAAGATTGGTTTCTCGAGGACTATGCTGCAGAACTGGGGAGCGACTGCCCTTTCTTTATAGAGAATAAGCCTAAAATAGCTACCGGCAGGGGCGAGATCCTTGAAGACCTCTCCATCGACCTCTCCGACTGCCACCTTGTCCTGATCAATCCTGCCATCCATATAGGCACCAAAGAAGCGTATGCAGGTGTCAGTCCCGCTGCCCCCACATATGATATTCGGGAAACCCTGGCGGATCGGAAGCTTTGGAAAGAAAGACTAAGCAATGATTTCGAAACCAGCATCTTTCCGAAACACCCCGAAATAGCAGAGGTTAAGGAACAGCTATATACTAGTGGAGCTTTCTATGCCTCCATGTCGGGCTCTGGCTCCACCGTGTTTGGACTATTTGATCATGCCCCGAAGCTTCTGGACTACCCCGAGCACTATTTCACGTATTCAGCCCCCTTAGAGGTAAAATCCTGAGAGGAAGTCCAAAAAATATAGGTCAATAAAGCCCTGCCTTCCAGGACGTGGGCTTTACTGCACTCTTAGCAATTGTTTATTCTTCCTTTTCTTATAGACATAATTAAAAACTGGGTACAGCGCTACCGAGGCCAGGATGATCAAGGTGCCAAAATAGAAACCTTCCGTCATCTTTTCCTTCTCCCCAAATATCAAAACGGCAAGGGCTATTCCATACACCGGCTCCATATTTACGCTAAGGTTAATCACAAATACCGAGAGCCTTTTCATTAGTTCTACCGAAACAGAGAAGGCATACACTGTACAAATTCCACTTAGTACCAGTAACCAAAACCAATCTGCGGCAGTAGGAATCAATTGTAATCCTGATTCGCCTGCCCAATAATAAGCATATATAGGCATGAAAAGCACGGAGAAAGCGCATGCTCCAGCCATCTCATAGAATGTAAGGAGGTAGGCCGAGTGTTTTTTGGTAAGTAATCCATTGCTTACGGTAAAGCAAGCCCCCAGAAATGCGGAGGCCACCGCCATCAGCAGACCTTCCCAATGCTCAAATTCAAATCTAAAAATCACATATAAACCCAGCAGGACGATGAGTCCCAGCATGACCTCATACCATTTCACCTGAGACTTATTCACCATGGGCTCCAGGAATGCTGTCCATAGAGAGCAGGTCGCAATTCCTGCTAAGCATACGGATGCCGTGGCCACCCGGGCAGCACCAAAAAACAAGATCCAATGCATGCCGATCAGGGCTCCAGTGCCGATGACTTTCCAGAAATCTTCTTTTGGCAGACGCATATTTCTTTTGCGCAGCAAAAAGAAAAGCCCCAATATCCCCGAGGCTATCAAGGTTCTATAAAACACAATCTCCACTGCCGGGATGCTTATCAATAGTCCCAAGATGGCTGTAAAGCCCCATATCAATACCACAAGATGCAGCATCAGATAATCTTTTGCAGAGGTGCTATTCATTGGTTTATCGAGGGATAGTTTTATACATCACTAAGCCAGTCAAGGCAAAAATGATATTGGGGAGCCATATGGCGAATATCGGGTAAGTGGTCCCTGCTTCCGCAAAAGTACGAGAAAGCAAAAACAAAATAATATACACAAAGGCCAGCATGAAGCCCAGGGCAATCTTAAAGCCTGAGCCGCCGCGAGTTTTCTTTGAAGACACGATCACGCCTATAAAAGTCAATATAATCGCTGCAAAAGGTGACATGAAGCGCACATAACGTTCGATTTTATAAAAACTAACATTGTCTGCCCCACGCTCTTCCAGCACCTTGATCTGCTTACTTAATTCAGGCAGGATCAGCGTTTCGTGGTGATTCGGAGGCAGGTCAAAGTCATTTGGAGTAATAGATAGCACGGTATCCATCTCTTCTCCCACGGAGAAGTCTTCACCCATATCCTGCAGCTTTCTGATCTTCCAGTTTTTCACCTTCCAGGCATTGGTGGTGGTGTCCCAGGTAATCCTATCTGCGGTCAACTTACTGATCAGCCGTCCCTCAGTGATATGCTCCAAGGTAAAGCTGTAGCCCGTTTTAGGCCCTGTATAGTACTTAGAAATATAGGCATATACATCAGGGGCTACCTTGACATGGAGGTTTTGGTAATTAAACTGAGCGTCATCATCCAGGTACTCCATTTTAAACTTATATAATGAAGCGGTGGCTCCCGGCAAGACCCAGCCATTGAGAAGGAAACTGGCTATTGCAATCATCGCTGCACCCATCAGAAAGGGGCGCAGCATTCTGATAAAGCTAATGCCACTGCTCAGAATCGCCACTATCTCTGTGCGGCCCGCCATCCTCGAAGTGATGAAAATCACGGAAATAAAGACTGTAATCGGTGTCAGAAGATTATTTAAGTACAGCCCATAATTGAACATATACTTTAAAATCTCCCCTGAAGGCACCTCATTACGGATAAACGCATCATTCTTTTCGGTAAAATCCAATACCAAAACAATAAGAATCAACATCAACACCACAAAAAAGTAGGTTTTGAGGAAATCTTTAATGATAAGTTTATCCAGTATTTTGATCATAATCTTGTGCTTACTTTTTTGACCATCATGTCTTTCCAGGCAGAAAACTCCCCTGTCTTGATCTTCTCTCTCGCCTCAGCTACCAGCCAAAGGTAGAAGCTCAGGTTATGCACACTTGCTATCTGAGCAGCCAGAATCTCCTTGCTAACGGTGAGGTGTCTCAAATAAGCTTTGGAATAGAAATTACTCACATAGCTATTGATACTAGAATCTATAGGGGAGAAATCATCCTTCCATTTTTCATTTCGCATATTCATAATCCCCTCAGAGGTGAATAACATCCCATTTCGGGCATTGCGGGTGGGCATCACGCAGTCAAACATATCCACACCCAAGGCAATACACTCCAGAATATTTGCGGGAGTCCCCACCCCCATAAGGTAACGAGGCTTGTCGGAAGGAAGTATATCGGTGACCAATTCGGTCATCTCATACATCATCTCAGCGGGCTCTCCCACGGACAAGCCACCGATCGCATTGCCGTCCCTCTCGCAGGAAGCGATAAATTCCGCAGATTGCTTTCGCAGGTCTTTATACACACTTCCCTGCACGATGGGGAATAGCGTCTGGTTATAGCCATATTTCCCTTCGGTCTTGTCCACCTGCTCGATGCAGCGCTTCAGCCAGCGATGTGTCATACCCATGCTTTCGCGTGCATAGCCATAGTCGCAGGGATAGGGCGTACACTCATCAAAGGCCATGATGATATCCGCACCGATGGTTCGCTGGATGTCCATGACATTCTCCGGAGTGAAGTTATGTTTTGAGCCATCTATATGGCTCTTAAACATCACACCTTCCTCGGTAATCTTGCGAGTACCAGCAAGAGAAAACACCTGATATCCTCCACTATCGGTCAGGATCGGTTTATTCCAGCCATTAAACTTATGTAAGCCCCCGGCCTTTTCGAGTATATCCAGACCAGGTCTAAGGTAGAGATGGTAGGTATTACCCAATATGATCTGTGCCTTCACATCATAGGTCAACTCCCTCTGATGCACCGCCTTGACAGAACCAGCGGTTCCGACAGGCATAAAAATGGGCGTTTGGATATCGCCATGGTCGGTTTTAACGATTCCCGCTCTGGCTTTACTTTTTTCGTCTTTATGCTCAAGAATAAACTTCATGAAATCTCCTTTTCAATCCAGATCAAACGATCTAGTTATGATTTAATTATCAAATCTGTCACAAAAATATAAGCTTATCCTTAAAAGAGTTGCTGTTTTTGATTTTATCTTTGCCTTGTAATCAAACTATCCAATGATCATTAATTTTCTCTGGCTCATATTCGGGTTTACGGCATTCATCCAATTTTTCTATTTGCTGGTGGTGTTTGGTAAGCTAAGCTATTTTCGTCAAAATAATACCGACCAGCCCGACCAGCAATTGGAAGGGGTCAGCATTATTATTGCCGCAAGGAATGAGGCCAGGAATCTTGAGGTTTTGATCCCTCTGCTGGCTCAGCAGAATTATGAGGCTTTTGAGATCTTAGTGATCAATGACCGCTCCTTTGATGGTACCCGTGAGGTACTTGCGCAGCTTATGATACAGTACCCTCAGCTGCGTACGGTCACCATAGATTACACTCCTGCCCATGTCACGCCAAAGAAGTATGCGCTAACCCTGGGCATCAAGGTGGCCAAGTACGATGTATTGGTCCTGACGGATGCGGACTGCCTGCCCGCCACCCAGGATTGGGTAAAGCTTCTGACACGGCCCATTCGCATGCAAGGGAAGGTTTTTGCTCTGGGCTATGGTGCTTACCATAAGGAGAAGGGCTTCATCAATGCGCTTATACGATATGAGACTTGGTTTACAGCTATTCAGTATTTCTCCTTTGCGCTATGGAAGGCGCCTTTTATGGGTATTGGCAGAAACCTCGCCTATAGAAGGCAGTATTTTATGGACCAAAAAGCCTTCAAAGGATTATGGCATATTCTGGGGGGAGATGATGATCTGTACGTAAATCGGCATGCCAGCAGAAAAAACACTGCCGTGGTAATCGACCCAAGAAGCATCACCTATTCCACTCCCAAGAAAAAGTTCAATGATTATTTCCTCCAAAAACAGCGTCACTATCAGGCGGGGAGGCATTATAAGGCCGGCGCCAAAATAAAAATTGGCATATATGCATTAAGTCATTTGTTTTTTTGGGCAACAGCCTTAGTTTTGATATGTAATATAAAGGCTTGGGAACTAATTCTGCTGATAACAGTTATTATCTTAGCAAGGGCAGTGCTCCAATGGTCAACATTTAATCAGGCAGTCGAAAAATTAGAGGGCAAACAGAAAGTGATGTGGACTATGTTTTTTGATTTAATGTATTTAAGTTATTTTTGGGTTATTGGGGCTAAAGGTTACCTATCAAAAACAGTTCGATGGAAATAAACGAAAGAGGTTTCTCAGACAAAGCGTTAGAAGATTTTGATTTAATAGATCAGGCGGTTGAGAAAAATGACCAGCAGGCTTATGCTTCCTTGATGAAGAGGTATAAAAAAGCGGTGTATTTTATGATTTTAAAGATGATCCGTGATGCTGACGACGCTGAGGACCTTACCATGGAGGCTTTTGCAAAAGCCTTCCGAAATCTACATAAATTCAAAAAAGACTATACTTTTAGTACTTGGCTATTCCGTATCGCCACTAATAATACAATTGATTTTATTCGGAAAAAGAAGCTGAAGACCATGAGTCTAAATAATACCCTGACGGATGATGGGGGAAACTCGGTCAATATTGACGTAGAAGATGATGATAACAACCCGCAGGACGAGTATATCAGATCCCAGCGCATCGAAATGGTAAGGATATTTGTCAATAAGCTTCCTGCAAAGTACCGTAAGCTAGTAAAACTGCGGTATTTTGATGAGCTCTCCTATGATGAGATCGCCAAGGAGCTGGACAAGCCCCTCGGTACGGTAAAGGCACAGCTGCACCGATCACGTGAATTGCTGTACGAAATCGCTCAAGGTAAAGAAAAGCACATCTAATAAATAAGGGAGAAGGCATTCTATTCTCCTGGACAATTTAAATCATTTACAGCCCCCATCCCTTCGCTATGTATCGGCTAAAGGTGTATCTTTGCCGACTCATTATCCAAAATATTACAAACCATGTCTGAGGAACTTGAATTGATTTTAAAATACTTCCCCCAATTAACCGATAAGCAAAAGGAGCAATTTACTGCTTTGGGGGAATTGTATAACGATTGGAATCAAAAGATCAATGTCATCAGCCGTAAGGACATGGAGGCTTTTTATACCCACCATGTCTTGCATTCACTAGGTATCGCCAAGGTCTGCAGTTTTGAGCCTGGCACTTGGGTGCTGGACATCGGCACTGGCGGGGGATTTCCGGGCATTCCACTGGCGATTCTTTATCCAGAGGTAAACTTCCACTTGGTGGACTCCATTGGCAAAAAGATAACGGTGGTCAAGGATGTGGTCAAACAACTTAAGCTCTCCAATGTGGAAGCTCAGCAGGTCCGAGCAGAAAGCCTAAACCGAAAATATGATTTTGTGGTGAGCCGTGCGGTGACACGTATGGTGAATTTTTATCCATGGGTAAAAGGCAAATTTAAGAAAGAAGATATTAACGAATTCCAGAATGGCATTCTTTACCTAAAAGGTGGTGAAGTGGATGAGGAAATGGAAGAGTTATCCATCAGCTATGTCACTTATCACCTCGAAGACTATTTCGACGAGGAGTATTTTGACACTAAAAAGGTGGTGTATGTTCCTTTCGAAGAGCGTCGATAAGACTTATTTCTAAAACTAATTTAATTAAGGTTTAAGGCAATTGATTTTTGGCAGCAGTCATTCATTCTTGCATAGGCCATACCGCACTCCTGGCCCAAGAAAAACGGTTCTTTTTATATCTCTTATTAAGGCTGATGCCAATTGAGGATAGAAAAAGGAGCTGCTATCGGATAGTGATAAGGGGTAAATACCATTGGTACTTTCGTAAAAAGCAAGGGGAAAAACCCCATTGAAGGCTGATATTGAAAAAGCGATACCCTCGGTTATAATTAACCCAAGGCCAATTTAAGTGAGATCGGCTTACAATTTTTTATTTTTTTTCCTATATTCAACGTTAAGCCCAAAATTTGCCACGTTACTTTTTTTACCATTCAACCAAAAAATATGACAGATAGACATTTATACGGTACGGGTCTTATAGGCAACTGTGCCTACATCGCCCATATCGAAAAAAACACCAATATCAGCTGGCTATGTTTTCCAAGATTTGACAGCGATTTTATGTTTGGAGGAATGCTGGACCGGGAAAAAGGGGGCGAATTCAGCATATTGCCGGAGTCACCAGACTTCACCACCGATCAGGAATACCTGGAAAACACCAACATTCTAAAAACCACTATTCATACCAACGGAGGCGAGGAGGCTTATTCCGTCACCGATTTTGCGCCGAGGTTTATGAATTTTGATCGCTATCATAAGCCACTGATGGTGATCCGTAAGGTGGAACCTATCAAAGGCGAGCCGCGAATAAAAATTAATTGCAAGCCAGTGGCCAATCGTGGGCAGACGGTATTGAAGCCCTGCATGAATAGCAACCATATCGAATACTTAGGAGCAGAGCAAGCGGTACGACTTACCTCCAACTGCTCGGTCAATTATATTATGGATGACTGTGCCTTCAGGCTTCAGCGCCCCATTTACTTATTCCTCACCTACGGCCAGCCTCTAGAAGCCGCGGTAGAAAGCACCGCAGAACGCTTCCTGCAAGCCACCACTCAGTATTGGAGGGAATGGATAAAATCCACCAGCATACCTCATTTCTACCAGAAGCTGGTTGTTCGTTCAGCCTTGGCTTTGAAGATCCACCAGTTTGAGGACACCGGAGCCATTATTGCGGCTAGCACCACCAGCCTTCCCGAGTCTCCGGGCTCGACCAGAAACTGGGATTACCGCTACTGCTGGATTAGAGACAGCTATTACACCCTGAATGTATTCAATTCCCTGGGGCACTTTCAGGAATTAGAGCGCTATTTTGAATTCATCCAAAACCTACCCACCAATGAGACGGGGAGATATCAGCCTTTATATTCCATCACTGGCTCCGCCCTGCTTACAGAGGAGCTAAGTGAACTCTCAGGATATATGGGCAATCAGCCAGTAAGGTTTGGAAATCAAGCTTATACCCATATTCAGAATGACCTTTACGGTCAGGTATTAGTGAGTTTATTGCCATTGTATGCAGATAAGCGATTCATAGAGGCAGAAAAGAGCCATTCGGCTCCATTCATTCATAACCTGCTCGACAAGATCGAAGAGACCATGAATGAAAAAGATGCAGGCTTATGGGAATTCAGGAACCTAGCTCAAGAGCACTGCTATACCTTTATCTTCCACTGGGCGGGATCCTGTGCAGCGATCAAGATCGCCGATCGAATGGGGGATGATGAAATGAGAACCAAGGCTGAGCGCCTGAAGCAGCTGTCTATCGACAAGATCGAGGCTTGCTATATCCCTGAGATGAAGGCTTATTCTCAGGCGATAGGCACCAAGAATATGGATGCCAGCACCTTGCAGCTCATCACGATGGGCTATTTCGGAAACGACCTGGAGCGCGCCAACAATCACCTAAAAATGCTGGAAAAAGACTTATTGGCAGAGGATTACCTCTTCTATAGGTATAAGCATATGGATGATTTTGGAGTGCCGGAAACTACCTTCCTGATCTGTGCCTTCTGGTATATCGAAGCACTGGCCTGTGTCAATCGACTGGATGAGGCTGTAGAGGGATTTGAAACGCTCACTAAGTACTGTAATCACCTTCAGTTATTCTCCGAAGATGTGGATCATAAGACCGGCAGTCAGTGGGGTAATTTCCCTCAGGCTTATAGCCATGTGGGCTTGATGAATGCCGCCTACAGGATAGGCCAGAAGCTTGACAAACCAAACTTCTTATAGTCAGTTCCAGCTTGCTGAGAGGTAAATATTGGAGGGAGATGAATTCTAATTATTTATCAAAGAAAAAGAAAAAGCCGTCATCAGCACCTAATGCAGGTAGCTGAATGACGGCTTTTTAAATTTACTGAAATAAATAGGCCTTATAAATTATTGCCCATTCTATTTTCCTTGGCCAAAAATTTCTATAGGATTATTAGGATAACTAATCCCACTTAAGGCTTTTCTTCCCTCCGGATCCATTTTTTGGAACATTACTGAAGCTGGCAAATTATTATCTGCAATCCTAACTTCATCATAGTATAAAACCCTATCATTTGGCAGCGTTTCTCCTTTACCATCCAGCCAAGCGGCTGCATATAGACCCACTTTCCAGGAATACTCAAATTCTACGTCATTCGTGTATAGGTTTGGACCGACATAATCGACCACTAAATCTCTATTAAACCACAACTTAGTAACTCCATCACTAAAGGGGCTTAACTCATAGTATACCACAAAGTCATGCCATGATCCTGGATCAATCTCTCCAAAATAGAATCTTTGTCTAAGTTCATCCTTTAGCTCCGCATGTTCTTCATACGTTGCATCAAATTCACCAAAGCAAACTTGCAGATAAAAATGATCATATTCTGACCTAATACTTACTGGTGGAGACTGACCATGGCCAGCATGTACCTGATAAATTACTTCTGCAATCTGATGACTTTCATCGATATAATAATCTTCAGGAAAATAGATGGAGAAGCTGGTCCACTTTTTCATATCAGTATAATGCTCCGGCATAGCTGTTTCAGACAAGAGCTCGGTTCGGTGTTTTGTCCCACCGTAAAGCAATCCACGTGTTAAAACAAATTTACCCGATGTGCCCCCTTCTCTGGAAACAAAATCACTAATTGAAATATCCTCAGGATCATTGAAGCACTGTCTTTTGATCCATGCATCTTTTTCCCCTAATTGATCTCTCACGGTATTAGTAAGAATTTCATCAAATGGGCAATATTTCACCACCGACACTTTATCGATTTTAGATTCTAAAATCTCGATTTCTTTGTCTGTTAAGACCCTATTCCAAACCATAAAGTTGGTAATAACAGTTCTGTCAGGTGGTGTTTCACCATCCATTTTACCTAAAAACCAATCTGAATCAGAAGAAATATCCAGGTAAGCTTCAGGGATATCTTGGCTTTTATTGAGCACCCCATTTACATAGATCTTTAATGCAAGTCCATCATAGGTGATCAGGTAGCCCAAGGTGGTACCATCCAAAGGATAGGAACCTTCCGGGCTGTTGGAGCGGATTCTTCCATATGTACCGATAATCGATTCATTGATTGACACCTCGAGTCTTCCATCAGAAACGGTACCTATTTTGATCCCTGTGTCTCCACTGCTTTTCTTAAATGTGGCAAAAAACACCCTTCCAGCGGAGGAATACCTTCCGAAATCCACATAAATTGAAAATTTATACTTTACACTTTCCAATGAATCAGAAACAGGAACCTGAATATAACTTCTCGAATTTTCATCGTCAGAATTTCCCAATACTATTTTATACCCATCAGTGGAGTCCGGCTCCCATAAAGCATCATTACTATTCACCAGGACACCTTCATTTTCATAGAGACTTTTATCAACAATGGCCCCTCTGCGAAGTGCTTCCTGGTTGAAGTCATAGGATAATACAAGTCCGTAATTTAAATCCGCAGGCTCAAAACCACTAATGCTAGTAATCGAATACAACTTGAAAGAATTACTAATAAATTGGTACCTAATAATATTTAAATTATCAATAAGATAAGATCCAGCTTCCAAATAAAAACCATCCGGAAAATTTGGCACTACACTGTCCTTATGAAATATCATCCCCTCACCTTTGGTAGAATCCACCCCCGCATCATAATAATCTAAAATATCGCCTCTCAAAGGTGTCATATGGGAGCCATACATCCTTTTCCGGTCGAATAATAGAATATTTCCCTCAGTATATTCATACTCGTTTAGTTGAACCTCATCTCCTGTAACATTAAAATCAGTTTCTCTTAATTTTAGACTGGGAGTATTTTTCAAATACATATAACTCAACCGCTGCTCTTTTGGTAAATTCTGTAAAGCACTTACTATTTCCTGACCATTCACCGGATTAGGATTCCCCTCAAAAATCACCTGATCAAGATAGGTCAGCAAATCACCTGATGAATTGAATGAATCCCCAGCCTCATCAATGAATTCATAATATTTACCGGAAATAGCCGTGCAGCCAGTATTAAGGCTTTTAAACATTACTGAATCACCCGATCGGTATAAGAAAAATTCCCCGACGGGATAACTCTCGTCATTAACAAAAAACTCCTTCGACCCTAAGTCTCCCGGTACTATCTGAATTGCCATAATCTTGTTGTTTATAGGTGTAAATGTTAGATATTCTATGCTATTCAAAATCAATTCCTTCCTCCCACTCCTTCCCTCTGCCTAGACTTCACCCAAAAAACTCACATAAGTACTCGCTTTATATCAAAATTCTTTTTAACCTAAAAAACCCATTATAAAGCAGATAAAGAAAATAAAAACTCAAAATATTATCATCTATGAAAACATAAAATGATCATACTAAATTTAATACCATTATACTTCAATACCAATAGGCATTTAATCATTTGTATAAAGACCCACCAATACCCTGTATGATCAGAGTTATTCTGTAAACAAACCACAGCCTACTCACAATCAGTCGGCCAGTTCCTCCAAAAACGTAAATACACACTTTCGCCGTGTTTTTCAAAACAAAGGAAGGAACACGCAATATCTAAGGACATAAAAGCCATAAAATATTGATAATAAGAACTTTAACACTATTTACTTTCCTTCCTCAAAGTACAAATGCTTTGAAATCATGCTGGAGCATAAGACAAAAAAAATGGCATCCTCTCCTTAGAGAAAATGCCATTGCAACAAATACTATTTATTATCAATCCCTAATACATCAACCGCAGCACTTTACCATCCATCGTGGTGACTATTAGTGAATTACCATCCACCAAACGAACCGTATTCGCCATGGAGTTATCAATTTTATACTTCCAATTGATCGCTTGAGACTTCGAATCAAGACTATAAATAGTGCTGTTTTTTGTTCCAAAGTAAACATCCCTGTTTTTTACTTGAAGCATATTAGGAATATGATCGTAGCCAAAATGACAATCTACTTCCCAAAGGAGCTGGGGTGAATTGCCCCTAGCCGCAAAGGCGACAATTTTATCATTCATAGTTTTGGCATATACCTCTGTGCCATCCTCAGAAATCCCAATCGATTCCCTCACGGTATGCTCATTGGTCCTCCAGAGCTGCTCTCCGGTCCGCGCATCAAAAGCCGTCATATATCGATCCGGAGCCACGATAAATAGCCGTCCTTCTGCTGCGACAGGGGTGCACATAGCGGGGGAAAACATCCTATTTGATGAGCCATTGGACCATTTCCATTTTAGCTTTCCAGTATCAACCTCCAATGCATATAAATACGTGTCCCATGCCCCAAAGAACACCAAACCATCATACACCAGAGGCTTGCTCACCACTGGCCCATTTAGCCCTTCGTACCGCCATATCTCCTCGCCAGTCTCCGCATCAATCGCTCGAAACACGCCATCACTTCCACCGATCAGCACCTTATCCGCATCGAGCTCCGGAGAACCCAAAACGGCTGCTTCTGCGGAATACCTCCACCGCTGCTCTCCCGAACTTATATCGAAAGCATACACATAGCCATCTCCTGCACCAACAATAACCATATCCTCAAACCTAATAGGAGAAGAAAATACACCAGCCCCCGCATCTGCAGTCCATACCAACATCCCTGAGTCCAATGACAAGGCCTCCATCTGCCCAATGCTATTGCCATATATCACCAAACCTTCCACCACTACAGGGGTGGAAATGATATTTGCCGAACTGTGATAATCCCACTTTGCAGTTACCTCCGAAGCATATTCCTTATTCACAGCATAATCAGGCCTTGGGTAAGAATTATCGTCTTCATATTCCTTGCTTGATAAAGGCAGCTGGTGCCAAAGGTTGGCGACTGCCTTTCCGGGAGTCTTCTCGTGAAAATACACCGTATCTGGAGTAACCTCCACGATATTATAGCCACCTACAGCTTCCTTTGCACGGAGGTTTGACCTGCCCATCACCCCTTCTATTCCCTCAAAATCATAAACCTTATTACGATGACCATGACCGCAAATCGTAAACTGGGTATTGTATTCCTTTAGGCGATCGGTTAGTTCAAACCAGTTGTCCAGGCTCTCATCCAAAGGATAATGATTAATATTGATGATTCGCTGGCTGGGAGGAGTGGCCTGCAATACCGAATCCAACCATACCACCGCATCTCGAGGGATATGTCCATCGGACATGCGGACATAGGGACCCGATGCCGTACCAATGAATTTGTACCCCTCATATTCGAAGGCAAACTTATCATAGCCAAAGGTCTTAATAAAAGTCAGGCCAGCGGACTCGGACCAACCGGTATCATGATTTCCCGGCACCACATAATATGGAATCGATAGCCCATCCAATATCCTCCTGGCATTACTAATCTCCTCATCCGTCCCCATTTCCGTCAGGTCTCCCGTCACTAGGACAAAGGCTATATCCGTCTGCGCATTTATATCCTGAACGGTCCGCATCAGGTCCTCCTCCGCCTGACCATTTGGGGAGCCAATATGGGTGTCGGTCACAAAGCCGAACTTAAATACCTGGGCATGAGAAAGGGAAATACAGAGAGAAAATAAAATCAACCAGCACCACTTCATACCTTAGTGATTTAGCGCTTGATAGACCAGCTCCAGCACATTGGTGCGGGTATTTAGCTGATACAGCTTGGTATTTTCTCTGGTGGGATGCACCCTATTAGACAAAAAGATATATACCAGGCCATTTTCTGGATCCATCCACGCGTAAGTTCCTGTAAAACCCGTATGACCAAAGCTACTTGCAGGAGCACTTGGTGCTGAATTGCCATTAGGGTCTCCGGGCTTGCGAGGTCTATCGAAGCCCAATGCGCGGTAATTATCCGGACAGAATTGGCACTTGCTATATTCGCTCACGGTATTTCCTTTAATCAACTCCTCCTTGGCGTATTCCCCGTCCTGAAGGTAGAGCTGCATGAGCTTGGCAAGGTCATTTGCATCCCCAAAGAGCCCTGCATGCCCACTCACACCTCCTAACATGGCTGCTCCCTCATCATGGACGGTACCATCCAGCAGCTGTCCTCTGAACAAACTGTCATATTCTGTAGGGACTATGCGGTCTTCAGCATAATGCCTATAGGGATTGAAGGTCAGGGTACTGGCTCCAAGGTGACGATATAAGCCCTCTTGAAGGTAGGTCTCAAAATTTTCACCGGAAATCTCCTTAACCACCAGTGGAGCTAGGATAAAGGACAGATCACTGTACACATAATCATGCTTCCCACTGACTGGCGATTTCATGATTTCCTTATAGATCTTATCGGCGTAATTTCGGTGAATATAGAGGTGATCAGCCACCTGAATCGGGAATCTCTTGCTCGGATGATCTTTAAAGGTAAACCATTTGAACTGTCCATTTTTCTTTACCGTACTTTGCCAAAAGGCGATCCAGGCCGTCAGGCCTGCCTGATGGGTGAGAATATCTCTATACTTTAAATTTTCCTTATTGCTGCCTTGCGCTAGGGGCAGGTAATCGCCTAAGGTCTTATCCACATCAAATTTCCCCTCCCCCTGCAGCTTCATCAAAGCTGCCAAAGAGGTGCTGATCTTAGTCACCGAGGCTAGGTCATAGAGGTCTGTCACCTTCACGGGATTTTCCTCCTTATACGTATGATAGCCAAAAGCTTCCTGATAAAAAACCTTCCCGTCTTTGGCCACTAAAACACTGGCTCCAGGAATGGCCTTTTCGGAAATAGCCTTATGAACCTCCTCGCTAATACCTTGCAATTGCGCAGCGGCTATACCTAAGCGCTCGGGCTCCACATAGGAAAACCTGAGCCCTCCCTGGGTCTTGATGCCGTCATTTATTTTGAAATGAGAGTTGATAGTCACGGGTAGCTTCCCGCTCGCACCGATACCGCCGAAGATGATTTGAGAGGCGATATCCTGGGTCAATGCCGACTCCTGGTAAGTGGTGATCAGGCCAGCGGCATTTTGGAGATTCTCTATTTTGTCTAAGCTATATACATTTCCAAATACCGTCACGATCGTCTCCTGCTGATCAATCAAGTTTTTGAGAAATAAATTCATTTCTGCTGTAATCCCGAAATTCTTCACGCTAGCCTTTAAGCCCAACTCATGCAATCCGACGATCACTTTGGTATAGCCCTTCAGCGAGTCCAATAAGTCCGCCAGCTGCTCCACAGCCATATTCTTAGGAACTAAAAACTGATCTGCCTCCACATACCTGCTCAGCCCTTCCTGGAAGGCTGTTGGCTTATCAGTCCCTAAGGCCACATAGGCCAGTTTTTCCTCCGCCAAATGCTGAATCGGAAGCAGCTCATTTTTATTTCTCAAGACAGTGACAGAAGCTTCTACCAATTTCCGATTGATATCCATGGACGCTGAGCTATTCAGATCTTCGTAAATGCCCTTCATCTCTATCGGTTTCCAATTGCTAAGGCCTTGCCAGTCTTTGGCCCGAAGGACCTTCAGCACACGACGGTCCACTTCTTCCTGCGTAATCTCCCCATTGGCGATCGCCAGCTTCACCTGCTCTATGGTCGTCTTCACGTCCATGGTATTGAGAAGCATATCATTTCCAGCGAGTAGGGCCTTCACATCCACGATTCCGGGAGGGTAGTATTTTGCAACTCCCTGCATATTCAGAGCATCCGTAAAAACCAGACCTTCGTATCCCAGCTCTCCTTTCAGCAGGTCGGTGACGATTGGCTTAGAAAGTGTCGAGGCTAGGTTTGGGGTATTATCCAATACAGGGATATTCATATGAGCGACCATCACGCTCCCGAGTCCTTCATCCATCAGCTTGCGGAAGGGATATAGCTCCACAGAGTCTAACCTCAGCCTGGAAAAGCTAATTTGTGGTAAGCCCACATGGGAATCCACATTGGTATCGCCATGCCCTGGAAAGTGCTTGGCATTGGCCAAAACGTGTTCTTCCTGCATCCCTTTCATATAGGCGATGGCTTTTGTAGCGACATTATGCTTGTCCTCCCCAAAAGAGCGAAACCCAATGACAGGGTTATTTGCATTATTATTGATATCAACTACCGGAGCAAAGTTCACATTGACCCCAATCCGCTTACAGTGTCGGGCGATCTCCCTGCCCATCTCAAAAAGCAGATTCTCATCTTCTACTCCTCCTAAGGCCATCTGGTAAGGGAAGCTCATGGTAGAATCCAAGCGCATCCCCAGCCCCCATTCTGCATCAATGGAGATCATCATGGGCACTTTGCTCAGCTTTTGGTAGCGATTGGTCATGGCAGCTTGCCTCCCCGGGCCACCTTGAAAGAAGATCAAGCCTCCCACCTTATATTCCTCGATCAGCGAGGCGATGGAATCTATATAAGCCTGATCTCTATTGGAGTAAACAGGGATCATAATCAACTGCGCTATTCTTTCCTCCGGGCTGAGTGACTGCAATACAGCCTCTGCCCAAGGGGATTCATTCTCTAAAAATGGAATGGGCGCTTTGTCCTGATCCTGCGCCCTTATACTTCCAAAAGAAAGTATCGTACAGGTGAATAATAAGACAAATCTTAACAAAGGGTTTTTCATTTTATTTCTAGGTATAATAATGTGTCAAGTCAATTTCTGAAAAAAGCCCCTCTTTTCACAGAGAAAAGAAGGGCAAATCTAATAAACTATTAACACGTTCACTTTTTTTCCCACCATGCAGAGCAATAAGAAAGATCAACCTGATGCTTTGCTACCCAAGAATGCAACTGCGCATCTGTACTTTAGGCATGGGATAAATCACTTTGAATAGCGATCAAATCCTTTTTTCTTGCTTACTTTCCTCGTTCTTTTGGCGGGCACTATCGGGATCATTCTTCCCAGCCTGGATTTTGGTCCAAGGTCACACCATGCTCCGCATACAGGGTAATCTGATCCAATGGAACAGGGTCCAGGTACACCTTAGGATCATTAAATCTTCTCTGGGAGGTTTCCGCTGTCGCGGGAATGATATATCCCGTCTCTCCATCAGATAAGACCACGCTACTTTGCAGATCCGGGTATTCTGCCCGATCGATCCAAGCGCCTCGGTTGATATCTGAATTGTCCTGAGTATCGGTATATTCATATTTGGCCCAACGCTGTAAGTCATCCAGGCGGAATCCTTCCATTATCAACTCTATCCTACGCTCTCTGCGAATCTCCCAAATCATGGAAGGTACGGCCGGATCCCGCTGAGGATCATCATAAACAACGCCACTTACGACAGGGGCATCGCCCATCATCATAAGGTGCGGCATCTGAATACCTGGACGGTCACGAAGTACATTAATGGACTGGTCCAGATCGGCCTGCGTGAAGGCGGGACCACCTACTGTCGCCAGCTCTGCGGCCGCTTCAGCATAGTTCATCAACACCTCCCCAAAACGCATCACTGGAGAGTCGGTATAGTTCAGGTTGGAGCTTCCTTCTGGCTCATCTTTGATGGCCTCATTTAAGAACTTATGTGTGGCATAGCCTGAGGTGCTGTAATTAGACTGAATACCATTGAGGCGAAGCTCAGTGGACACCAGCGTCTCATAGATTCTACCGTCCCTATTGGCCATCACATTGGTGATGCCTTGGTCTCCTTGATATAGAGGGGAAAGGGTAATCGGCAGGCCATCACTTGCCAGATAGGTCTCCACGGCATCCTTGCTCACCCCTGTCTGAGGTTCCATATTATTATAGCTGTTTAGCGCATGGGTGATCAGGCCTGGCTCATAATGTCTAAATATGATCACCTCCGAATTCCCCGCCAGATTCAGGGAAGTGAATACCTCTCTATAATTGCCCAGGCTATATCTTCCAGATTGGATCAGTTCATTGGCAGCCCACTTGGAAGCGGCCAGGTAAGTCTGTGCTTTTTCGGTATTGCCTTCCTGATATTTTTGCCAAGTACCTTCATAGAGCATGATGCGAGACATAAAAGCCAATACCACGTCCTTATCCACAGAAAGTCCGGGACTGCCATCATCAAGCCTAACATTGGCGGCAGCAAACTCCAGATCTTCCAATACCCGATCCATAACAAATTCTCTAGGATCCCGAGGACGATAAAGATCCGCTTCATTAGTTTCATCCACCTCATGATCATAATAAGGCACATCGCCAAACTGCTTCACGAGATCATGGTATTCCATAGCTCTGAAAAACCTCGCCACGCCCGACCAATGGGCAATCGCCTCTTCGTCCATAGGCACAGTCTGGATCCTTTGCAGGTAAATATTGGCCTTACGCACCCAGGCAAAACTCCAATAAGAGCCCGCATTGGTAGGCACTGTCCTTCTGAATTGGGAAGGGCTGGAAGGGGCAAAGTCATCATTCAGGGACTGGCCTGAGAAGAAATCCCCCCAGGTATATCCTGATCCATATCCGCTAAAGTAAGCGGTATAAAATCCCCAGGAAAAACTCCGTACATTATCTTCACTAGTCCAATAAGTCTCATCTGTAAGCTGATCTACCGGCGGTTTTTCCAGAAAATCATCACATCCTGTTAGCGCGATTACCGCAGCTATTATCACTACTATTTTTCGATTCATGTTTTGCTTGGTTTAGAGCGTTAGCTGTAGTCCAAAAGAAAGGTTTCTGCTATAAGGATATACCCGGCCAAATGTATTGGCATCATTAGCCCCCGAAGAAGTGTAATCTACTTCTGGATCTAGCGGCAACTGCAGGTTATCAAATTCGAACAGATTTTCCCCACTGAAGTACACACGTACTTTGTCAATATTCCATTTGCTGATCAGCGACTGAGGCAGGGAATAACCTATGGTAATATTTTTCATTCTCATATAAGACATATCCAGCAGGTATCTTGATTGTCTCAGGAAGTTTCTAGAGTTGCTGCTTTGCCCCTGATCGGTAGGTCGTGGATAGTAAGCATCTGGATTCTCCGGGGTCCAATAATCTAACTGGTGCTCGTACCACGCTTCGCCTGGACGGTATCCCGGTACGAAGATGGGGCCGTTTGCCCAGTAATCTCTCTTCCCTACACCCTGAATGAAGAAGCTGAAGTCCAGCCCTTTATAATCCCCACCAAGGCGGAATCCATATTGGTATCGTGGGGTGGAGTTTCCGATTACCTTAAGGTCGCCATGATCATCCACAGTATTGGAGCCGTAGCTGATCTCACCATCACCGTCAAGGTCTTTGTACTTCACATCACCTGGGCCATAGAAGAACCAACTGTTTTCGAAAAGCGACTGAGAGGCGATGCCTTCCTGCATCACATATTTACCATCCTGAAGCAACAAGTCGCCATTGGCATCTTTCACAAAATCATCATTAGTAAATAATCGGTCTGTTTCATATCCCCAGATTTCACCCAGCACTCGTCCTTCTCTATTGGAGTAAATGCTCTTATTATCTGCGAAGGCGGTGATTTTTTCCTGGAAATCCGATAAGGTCGCCACAGCATTCAAGGTCAGGCCACCAGAAAAAGAATGAGAATAATCGATCGCCAATTCGAAGCCTGTAGTTTCCAGTTCTCCCAGATTCTGCTTGGTGGCGCTGGTACCATAAGAGGCGGGTAATACCTCCCCTGCACTATGCATATTCTTGGTGGTACGCTGGTACCAGTCAAAGGTAACGCCTAACTTATCCATAAAGAATCGGGCATCAAGGCCAAAATCCAAAGTCTCTACCGTCTCCCAGGTCAAGGAAGAAGGCAAGGCTCCTGGAGTGCTGAAGGTCAATTTATTATCACTACCTACTAACCATCCAGAAGAATAGGAAGACATAATTCTGTAAATATCACTTAGGTAGGCATTTTGGTTGCCGATGGCTCCCCAGCTCGCTCGTAGCTTCAAGAAGGACATCACCGGAGTGATACTTTCCATAAATGGCTCCTCACTCAGGACATATCCGGCAGACATGGATGGGAAAAACGCCCATCTCTCTGTAGGCGATAGTCTCGAAGAACCATCATAACGGCCATTTAGCTCGAGGAAATATTTGTCTTTATAGTCATAATTTACACGACCAAAAACTCCCATCGTGGCCCATACATTCCGTGATCCATCCACAAACTGATCACCAGAAGCGAGGTCTAGCTCTCCCTTATCCATATCCATTAGATCCCTTCTTTGAGAGCTGTGATACCAATATTCGTAAGATTCAAGGTCACCACCAGCCATGAATTTCAGGTCATGGTCTTCAAAGGTTTTTTCATAAGTACCAAATACCTTCCCGACATTTCTATTACTCCAGCTGGAGCCATAAATCACGCGATTATAAGAAGCACTGGTATAAGGGGCATACTGTAAGTTGGCACCAGTGGACCAAAAATTATACGCTGACACCTCTCCACCCGTTTGATGATCATGGAAGTTATTAGAGTCAAAGGTATAGTTGGCATCGATGCTCAGGCCTGGTAAGGGTCTGATGGTGGTACCAAGGTTGATTCTGGCTAGTGAAGTAGTTTCTTCGTTCATCTTGGCCTGGCTCACCTCTGTCACCGCGCTGCGGAATGGGTATCCTTCATAAGTACCGTAAGGGTAGTTTTGAGGCCATCTGTACAGATAATACCAAGGATCGTAGGTATTAGAGCTAAAGTAAAAAGGCTTCGTAAATCTGGTTTTGCTATACAGGACTTTGCCTCTCACATCCATCCAGTCGGTCACCGAGGTATTTACGCTTAGATCGACAGAGTAGCGGTCAAATTCGTCAGGATTGACCTTCAGCACGCCGTTTTGGCCCAGGTAACCAATACCCATACGGTAGTTGGTTTTTTCACTTCCTCCGGATACGGAGATATCATGTTTCTGCTGAGGGGTCCAATTTTCCATAAACATATCACCTGCATCCCATGGGCGGTAGAAGAAGAGACGACCGTCTCTAATCTCAAAATCACGTCCCAAGACCATATCGTTTCCTAAATCCTGGCCGCCGTAATTCTGTTCCCATTCTCTCATTTTCTGGATTCCTTCCTCATCAAAGTACATTCCGACCACGCCAAATACATTGGTGGAAGGGTTGGTTCTTTGCAAGGCCCTAAATGCCATCTCTGCTCCATCAGCGGCAGGTGCTATTTGGGGAGTCTTGGTCGGAGTGGCCCAGGAGAAGTTATTAGAATAATTAACTTTTGGGGCTTCTCCGCGTTTGCCGGATTTGGTGGTAATCAGGATTACCCCCCATGCACCTCGAGAACCATATATAGAGGCTGAAGCAGCGTCCTTCAATACGGAAATGGACTCAATATCCTCGGGATTGATCATTTGGAGGTTTGGGATTTCCACATTATCCACAAGGATCAAAGGCTGAGCGCCTCCGGAATTACTGAGTGTCCCGGTCATCCCTCTCAGTCGGATGGTAGGATTATCCCCGATCTGGCCACTAGGAGTGGTGACGGTAAGCCCAGGAGTGGTACCTTGCAGTCCTCTACCCACATCTGTGATGGGACGAGACTCCAATACCTTGGTGTCCACGGTGGCAACAGCCCCGGTAAGATCACTTCTTTTCTGGGTACCATACCCCACGACGACCACCTCATCCAGGCTTTTGGCATCCGAATTTAATGCCAGATCAATGACTGACTGGTTTCCTACTTCTCTTTCGGTGGTAACCATCCCAATAAAGCTAAATACCAAAGTCTGACCCTTGGCCACCTCTATTTGGTATTTACCGTTTACATCTGATGATACTCCTTTAGTGGTGCCTTTTACTAAGACACTAACTCCCGGAAGAGTCCCTCCATCCTCAGCACTGGTAATAGTCCCGGAAACTGTATTAGTCTGGGCTATCAGCTGAAAATGGAACAGGAGAAAACAAGCCATTACCAAGCAACAGCGTAAAAGTTTTTTCATGTTTGACATTTTAGATAATAGTTAAGTGAATTAATTATCGATAAGAGCGAAATAAAAATGAGTACAATATTGATTTTGGGTCCACTGTCAATTGCCCATGATTATTTCTCTCTTATTTTCTTTGGTCAAATTTTCCTAAAAAATCAATCTGTTCCATCCCTGAAAACAGGGATATTCTAAAATCACCACAATACGAAAACTAACTACCAGACCTGCAAAGGCCCATTTTGAAATAACATGGACATTTCAGGCCTTTCCTCGTGGTGGTCTCAATATTTTTTTGATTATTGATCCTTCATTAGCTTTAAAAACACATACTTCTCATGAGTAACAAAAAATTTAACGTCAATATTGATCCCGATATGATCAAAAGAAACCTCAGGAAGATCATCTGGGGATTTGTGATCATTATCGTTGCGTTCAGTTCCATCCATACGGTCGGGCCGGAAGAGGAAGGGGTGGTCATTCAAATGGGTAAATATAACCGCACTGTGCCGCCCGGACTAAATTTCACCTGGCCATTTGGCATCGAGAGAATGCACAAAATACCTGTTCAAAGGCAACTAAAACAGGAATTTGGCTTTCGAACAGGAACTGCCGGACAACATTCCAGCTATGTCAAAGAAGGGTACGTAGGCGAATCCACCATGCTTACTGGTGACCTAAACCTTACCGATGTAGAATGGGTTGTACAGTATAGAATCAGTGATTCCTATAAGTATCTTTTCAAAGTTAGAAATGCCGACAAGACTCTTCGTGATATGTCTGAAGCTGCCATGCGAAAAATAGTCGGTGACCGTACCGTTAATGAAGTGCTTACCGTAGGAAGACAGGAAATTGCCAGTAGCGTTGAGCAGCTATTGCAGGAACTATGTAATGAATATGAGAATGGCATCCGTATAGATCAGGTGGTCTTACAGGATGTCAATCCACCTGATCCCGTCAAGCCCTCCTTTAATGCGGTCAATGAGGCTCAACAGGAAAGGGAAACCCTTATCAATCAAGCTGAAGCAGACTACAACCGTATCATTCCCAGAGCACGGGGAGAGGCGCTGGAAACCATAGAGCTGGCAGAAGCTTATGCATTAAACAGGGTAAACCGGGCAAAAGGGGAAGCAGAACGATTTATTTCGCTCTATGAGGCTTATATCAAGGCTCCAGAAGTAACCAAGCAACGGATTTATCTGGAAACAATGGAAAAAATCTTACCTAAACTTGAGAATAAAGTCATAGTAGATGAAAAAGGTAATAACGTATTGCCCCTATTAAATCTGGACAAAAAAGGAGGTTCTGAAAAATGAATAAGCGCATAATCATATATATCGTCATAGGAGTCATCTTATTGATCACTGTAAACAGTAGCATCTTTATTCAGGATGAAACCAAACAGTCCATCGTAACGCAGTTCGGAAAGCCTATCGGTGAACCACGTACCACACCGGGGATCAACTTTAAAGTGCCTTTTTTACAAAAAGTACAGTTCTTCGACAAAAGGTATTTGGAATGGGATGGAGATCGTAATCAGGTGCCCACCAAAGACAAAAAGTTTATCTTCGTGGATACCTATGCCCGTTGGGAAATCACGGATCCTTTACAGTTCTTTATCCGACTTAGGGACGAAAGATCTGCACAGTCAAGATTAGATGACATCCTGGATGGTGAGACCCGTAATGCCATAGCCAGCCATAATCTGCTGGACGTCGTCCGATCTTCTAATCGTGATCCAGAGGTAACAGAAGATTTCATGGAGGAATTAGAAATTCTTGAAGAAATTTCCTTTGGTAGGGAGAAGATCGAGGAAATTGTCCTCACCAAAGCCAATGAACGTACCACTGACCTTGGCGTCCGAATACTTGACTTCAAATTCAAACGAATGAATTACGTAAACGAAGTACGAGACAGGGTATATGATCGAATGATCAGTGAAAGGAATCGTATTGCAGATCAGTTCCGCTCGGAGGGGCAGGGCCAAGCGCGTAAAATCCAGGGAGATAAAGAAAGGGATTTGGCTAAAATCCAATCGGAGGCATTTCGTGAGGCAGAAGAAATCAAAGGACTCGCCGATGCCGAAGCTACTGCTATCTATGCCAATGCCTATAATCAAAACAGACAAACCGTCGAATTGTATAAATTCCTCAGAACTATGGAAAGTTATGAAAAATCATTTGACGAAAACACAAGTATCATTCTATCCACAGACTCTGAATTTTTCAAGTTTTTGAACAAGTTAAATTAATCAGATACCTATTTCGGGAGCCAGCTCTTCTTTTAATAAAGAGTTGGCTCCCGTTTATTTTTATCCGATTAGGCAGGAGGGATCAGTCATTCGCGGCGAAGGTCGGGATGAACTGAAAATATAAGAAAAGGAAAAGCTAAGGAGCGGCGGGCCCTTAGACAGCTTCGGGACGGTCGAAAACTTATGGCTTTCGACTGATTTAGAAGCTTTGTCTGGATACAATACCTATGTATGAGCCTATGCACCAAAGAAGAAGAGTGTCATTTTGGATAAGGAAGATTTCAGGTTTCATCTCTCATCAATCTCCTATTTCCTTCAGGTCCAAATCACTTAAGCGCGTTCGGATTTTTTTCATAAATTTCTCTCCCGGATCGGTTTTGCTGGTGCGATAGCCCTCATCCAGTTCCTTCCATAATGGATGCCCCTCAAAAGCCTTATACTCATAATGACCGATGATATATTGAATATCATATTTTGCTGCCAAATACCTTATCAATGCTTCATTAGCTTTCAGCTGAGCCTTGGTAAGTTGGGCCTTGGGGCCGCCCACATTTTCCACCCCTATGGCACAGTGATTTAGTCCTATCACATGCCTGGCCATTAGGGTATCCGGCATTTGCCGGAATATGGTCCCATCTCTATCCACCAGAAAATGGGCCGATACATTTAAAGCACTTGCCGAGGCGATCCCCGTTCTGCTGCCAGGCAGTAAAACCGGGTTCATGGCCGAGTACGACCGCTCCACATCAGGGATAGCCGTCCAGTGCAATACCACCATTTTGGGTTCGATGGAGGGGTAATCCTGGATCAGTCCATAATGATCAGCCAAATATTCCTGAGAGAGGGCTATACGCTCTTCGTTGAACAGTATCGGTTTTTCAATGATCCTAAATGTCGATCGAGTACAGCCCAGCATCAGCAGTCCCAGGGACAGGCCAAATAGCAAGGTTGAGATGCTATTTAGTGCTATTCGCCTTTTTAAATTAATCATCCTCTCCTTTGTCATTTATAGTTTAGCATAAAATAAGCACCAAAAATCCTAAAACAGCATCCCTGAAAACAGTGATTTTACGAATAATGAAAAAAATCATTTTCATAGTCAAAATCACCAATTACACTCAATATGACACCTTTTACCTAATAATAAGCACCATTCACCAGACCTTAGCCAACTGCCGTTCCTGTAAATCTATTGTTAATTTTGGTTAAATTAAACTTACTTGTCCTTATAACTTCCTAACCAGCAATCCAATGGAAACCTCATTCAAGAAGACCGCCGATAATATCAATGTACTCATAGCCGATGATCACCGGATGTTTATTGATGGGCTGAAGGCGATGCTTACGGACATTCCGGGCATTAAGGTGGTGGGGGAAGCCTTGAATGGGCAGGAAGCATTGGATTATTGTGAGGCAAGGCCGGTGGACATAGTCATCATGGACATCAATATGCCCATCATGGATGGTCTGGAAGCCACCAAACGACTGCTAAAAAGTCATAAAAGCCTCAAGGTCCTGGGGCTTAGCATGCATAATGACCGCCACTATATCTCGGATATGCTAAAAACCGGAGCGCAAGGGTATATTCTGAAGAATACCGGCAAGAAAGATTTGGTTCTGGCCCTCCAAACGCTTTACTCAGGAGGCACCTATTTGGGAGAAGAAGTCAGTAAGACTCTCCTCACCAGCTTTATGAAGAACCCTAGCCGCATGCAGGTCAATGAAAAACTCTCCCAACGAGAGCAGGAAGTGCTAGAAAGCATCGCTGTGGGTCATACCACTCAGGAAATAGCAGAAATCCTCTTCATCAGCAAAAACACCGTGGAAACCCACCGCAAAAACCTACTCTATAAACTACAAGCCAAAAACACGGCTGAGCTAGTAAACAATGCTTATAAGAGACGATTGATCGGTTAAAGATGACTTATATATTTTAGACATTCTCCCCTTCCTATCATTCTATCCCCATCAGTGAGAAAGCACGTTTACGATACTCTGTATTTTTTTGGTATAACTTACCTCTCCACTTTCGAATCCCCCTTCTTCCAGTCCTCTCCTCTCTATTAGACCATCCCATTTCTCTCTCCCCAAATCCCTGTTTTCGGTGAGCAAAAGCCCGGTTTTTTGAGCGATATTTGTATATTAAACATTCACTTCTGAAACCCCAATTATGATTCTCAGCAGCTATCAGCGTATTTTCCTCTTCCTCAGCTTAGGGATAGTGATGTATTCGTGCAGCCCCAAGCCCTATGCACAGCTTAATAAAGCACATCAAAAACAAGTGGAATCCCAAGTGGAAAAAATCACCGCCACCCCACCAGTAAAAGAAAATGCCTCAGACAGCACCCATCTCAACGACCTCTGGGTGGGCACGACTAATTTCAGTATTCGCAAACCAAACTATATTATCATTCATCATACCGCGCAGGACTCGCTGGCACAGACCATCCACACCTTCACCGTCCCCCACACCCAGGTGAGTTCACACTATGTGGTAGGCAGAGATGGTGAAGTGGTTCAGATGCTGAACGATTACCTGCGTGCCTGGCATGCCGGACGCGGCAGATGGGGACAGGACACCGACCTCAACTCCTCCTCTCTTGGAATAGAGCTGGATAATAATGGATCAGAACCTTTTAGCGAAGCGCAAATATCCAGTTTACTAAAACTCCTCCATGAACTAAAAGAGCGCTACAATATCCCGGCAGCCAATATCATAGGTCACTCCGACATAGCTCCCACCCGCAAGGTGGACCCCAGTCCTTTGTTCCCTTGGAAGACCCTGGCTGAGAATGGCTATGGATTATGGTATGATGACTTTATGATCATGACCGTGGATATCCCGGTGGATAATGAAAACTATAAAACGGAGGAAGTCATGATGGAGTTGGTGCCAGCGGGTTTTAATATTCGGAATGCTCTAAAGATCATTGGCTATGACACCAGCGACCTTCCGGCCGCCATTCGAGCCTTCAAGCTGCACTTTATACAGCGCGATATCCAAGCGCCATTGACGGAGAATGAGATCAGGATTCTCCATAACCTATACCAGAAATATTACTAATCCAGTGATTGTAGGAAATCCCCATTTTCAGGGATGTACAAAAAATCTAATCCCAACATCTTTGTATTAAGAGTATACACCCTGCGTTTATACTAAATAATATCGACATTAAACCTCAATATATGCTATTACTTGCAGATAGTGGCTCCACCAAGACCGACTGGAGGCTGGTAGATGAAGCAGGAAACACCAAGGGAACAGCCATTTGTAAGGGTTTAAACCCTTATTTTCTGTCTGTATCGGAGATTGCTGAAGTCATTCGAGAGAAAGTTTCCCCCATCGCCGGCTCCGTGGACAAGGTTATTTTCTATGGTGCAGGATGTGGCCTACCGGCCAAGGTGGCCCAGATGCAGGAGGCCATAGACAGGGTCATCTCAAGTCCTCTGCCCACCGAGGTGTACGGAGATATCCTTGGGGCCGCCAGAAGCCTACTTCAGGATCAGGCGGGTATTGCCTGTATCCTCGGGACAGGCGCCAATTCCTGCGTATATGATGGCAAAAACCTCCTGGACAATGTCCCTTCCTTAGGCTATATCCTCGCAGACTGGGGCTCAGGAACTGTGCTCTGCAAGGACCTGATCGCTCTTATTCTTCAGGGCAATATTGATCGAAGTATTATAGATGATTTTCATAAAACCTATGATATGGACCTACGGGAGATTCTTGACAAAATCTATAATAAGCCTCAGGCCAATCGATTTTTGGCTTCCTTCACCCCATTTCTCCTAAAGCACGCTGCACACCCTGCCTGCCAGGCCATCATTCGCTCGAATTTCCAAAAGTTCTTTGAATATTATGTATTTTCCTATGAGGTAGGCAAATGTCCTCCCATCGCATTTACAGGCTCTATCGCCTATCATTTCAGTGAATTTCTCCAGGAAACTGCCGAGTCCCTAGGGCTTAAGATAAAATCCATCATTCAGCATCCCATGGAAGGCTTGGTAAAGTACCATTCCAAAACCATCCCTGCTATCAAATAAAACATAGTTATGCTTGCAACAGAATCCTCATCGCTCCACACAGACCTGGACAAGATGTCCGCCGAAGAGCTGCTTATTAAAATCAATCAAGAAGATAAAAAAGTAGCCCTCGCCGTCGAGGAGGTCATCCCTTCTATAAAAACACTCGTAGCGGCCATTGCCAGGAGAATGCAAAATGGAGGAAGGGTATTTTATATTGGAGCGGGCACCTCGGGAAGGCTGGGCATCCTGGACGCCTCGGAGATCCCTCCTACTTACGGTGCTGATCCCTCTTTATTCACCGGAATCATCGCCGGAGGGGATCGAGCTATCCGCCATGCCGTGGAGGGTGCGGAAGACAATAGCGATCAAGCCTGGATAGACCTGCAAAGCGCTGGAATCACCGAGAAAGACTGCCTCATCGGCATCGCCGCCTCAGGCAGAACTCCCTATGTCATCGGCGGCCTAAAAGAAGCCTCCAAGGCGGGCATACTTACAGGAAGCATCGCTTGCAATGCCAATGCTAAGGTCTCCGAAGCCGCCCATTACCCAATAGAAGTGGAAGTGGGAGCGGAATTTGTCACTGGAAGTACCCGAATGAAGTCCGGCTCAGCACAGAAAATGGTCCTCAATATGATCAGCACCAGCCTGATGATCCTTGCAGGAAAAGTAAAAGGTAATAAAATGGTCCATATGCAGCTGTCAAACAATAAGCTGGTCGATCGTGGCACCCGGATGCTGATGGAAGAAATCCCTTCTTTAAGCTATCTGCAAGCGGCTGAATTATTGCGAAACCACGGCTCAGTTCAAAATGCGATAGATCACTTTCATCAGGAAAAATAGATTTGCCCCACCCATGAGAATACTTTCACTTATTGCAGTACTAGCTATTGCTATCATGATCAGCAGCCCCTTATATGCTCAGTCACCTAAAAGGGAACTGCGTGCGGCATGGATCGCTACGGTAAACAATATAGATTGGCCCTCAAAACCTGGACTGAGCAGTTATGAACAAAAAGCAGAATATATTCAGCTATTGGACAAGTTGCAGGCGGCAGGCATGAATGCTGTCATCATGCAGATCCGTCCCACGGCTGACAGCTTTTACCCCTCAAGCTATGAGCCTTGGTCTGCCTATCTTACCGGAACCCAGGGCCAGGCCCCTCAGCCCTATTACAATCCACTACAATTTATGATCGAGGAGGCAAAAAATAGAAATATGGAGTTTCATGCTTGGTTTAACCCCTATCGCGCCTCCAATAGTAAGAACTTTATCCCCGCTCCTTCTCATCCCATGGTCAGCCATCCAGAGTGGTTCGTAAGCTACGGCGGCAAGTGGTATTATGATCCCGGCATCCCCGAAGCACGGGAATATGTGCTCAATGCAATCATAGAAGTGGTCAGGCATTACGATCTGGATGCCGTGCATTTTGATGATTATTTTTACCCTTATAAAATCGCCGGAGAGGACTTCCCAGATCAGCAGTCTTTCAAGAAATACGGGGCACGATTTACTGAAATAGAGGAATGGAGAAGAGCTAATGTGGACTATTTCGTGGAGACACTCGCCGAAAGAATCAAGAAAGAAAAGCCTTTCGTGAAATTTGGGATAAGCCCATTTGGCGTATGGAGAAATAAAGACAAAGACCCGGAAGGATCAGCCACACAGGCTGGCCAAACCAATTATGATGATCTATATGCCGATGTCCTGAAGTGGCTGCGTGAAGGCTGGGTGGATTATATCACTCCCCAGATCTATTGGCATATCGGCTTTGAGCTGGCAGAATACAAGACGCTGGTACAGTGGTGGGTAGAACATAGCTATGGCAAGCATGTGTACATCGGCCAAGGAATCTATCGGCTTGGCCAAAAAGGCTGGGAGGACAAAGCAGAAGTGATCAACCAAATCACTTTCAACCGTAGTTTTGAAGAGGTCCATGGAAGCATGTATTTCAGTGCAAGGACCATCGTGGAGGATAAGGAAAAAGTGAGCGAGCAGTTTAAGGTACTTTATCCTACCCCAGCGATCCCGCCATTGATGCCGTGGCTCGAGTCCACCCTCCCATTGGCGCCAAGCCGGCCTCTGGCGAAGGGTAATCCTGCCGAAGGTCTAGCGCTCTCATGGGCAGGCGAGGCCGATTATTTTGTGATTTATAGAAGCGAATCGACCGCCCCAGATCAGCCAGACTCCTCACTCTCCTCCAGCATCCTGGCCAAAGTCCGAGCCTCGCCCAATGGAAAACATCATTGGATAGATCACAATGTGGAAAAGCATAAAGAATATAGCTATATTATCACGGGGTTCAATCGCTTACATAAAGAAAGTAAGCCCTCTCCACCTATATGGGTAAAGACCAAGGGAACAAATAAGGCAATTAAACTAGTAAAGGAATGAGCGAAGGATTGGTTTTAGGGATTATTATCGGGTATTTTTTATTATTAATGCTCATTAGTTATTTCACCTCACGCCACTCTGACGAACTGACCTTCTACACCGGCAACAGACAATCCCCTTGGTACTTGGTAGCTTTTGGAATGGTGGGCGCCTCCCTATCGGGGGTCACCTTCATCTCAGTACCCGGCGAAGTCGGCAATAGCTCCTGGACCTATCTGCAATTTGTGATGGGAAATATGGTCGGCTATGCAGTGATCGCTTTGGTGCTGATTCCGCTTTTTTATAAGCTCAAACTAATCTCTATATATGAGTATTTAAGGGATCGATTTGGCCCTAGATCCTACCTGTCAGGTTCTGTCATCTTCCTGGTATCCCAAACGATAGGAGCCTCTTTTCGGCTTTTTCTAGCTGCTACCGTCCTCCAGATTGCCTTTTTTGATGCTTTCAACATACCCTTTTTTGTGACTGTCCTCACCACTGCAGCACTGATCTGGCTCTATACCTATAAGGGGGGCATCAAAACCATCGTATGGACAGACACCCTGCAGACTACCTTCCTACTGCTAGCCGTGGTGATCAGCATCATTATTATCTGCCAAAAACTCGACTTCGGCGCTATGGACCTCGTCCACACCGTACAGGCCAGCCCGCTATCCACCATATTTGAATGGGATCCACTATCCAATAAAAATTTCTTCAAAATGTTCCTTGCAGGAATATTCATCACCATCACCATGAATGGTCTTGACCAAAATGTGATGCAAAAAAACCTCACCTGCAGGGATCAGAAGGAAGCAAAGAAAAACATCCTCTGGTTTTCGATCAGTTTCTTTATATCCAATATCTTCTTCCTTTCCCTGGGTGTCCTGTTGTACTATTATGCTGAGCAATACAATATCAGCATCCCCGAATCCACAGATGAGCTGTATCCGATTTTAGCCCTGGATCACTTTGGGGTACTAGCGGGGATCACCTTTTTATTGGGAATCATTGCAGCGGCATTCAGCAGCGCTGATTCAGCCTTGACGGCACTTACCACCTCCTTCTGTGTGGATATCCTTGACCTTCCTAATAAACCCGGAAAACAACAGCAGTCCACTCGTCTGAAGGTTCATATTGGCTTTACGGTGCTGATATTCCTGGTGATCGTCCTGTTCGACCTGCTCAATAATAGCAGTGTGGTCAGCGCAGTGTTCAAGGCCGCCGGGTTTACTTACGGGCCTTTACTTGGCCTATTTGCCTTTGGCCTGACCAATACCGTGCAGATCAAGGACCGCTGGGTACCGGCATTATGCCTTCTAAGTCCTATATTGAGTTTTATCCTTGACTATAATTCCGCCTCCTGGCTCGGCGGATATCAGTTTGGATTCGAAATATTACTCGTCAATGCAGCCATCACCTATATAGGATTATGGGCATTGCGCCAGCAAAAACCACTCATCCTTCACTAAAAACCCACATCCAGGCATCGCCAATATTATGCATCGCCCATTGAATGCTTTATCAGGGTTTTACTAAGGGGGCGGATGGCGGACCCAGGTGGTTTTTGGATTATATTGCAGTCCTGTATCCCGCAAGGGTTTCGTCTGAGCCTAGTTGTCAATCATTCATGCACGCTATACAATGTCTGAACCTTCCCCATACTCACTTCTTGGAAATAGCCACCCAAAGATAGCCGCTAAGATCCATCAATTTCTGCAATCTAGTATTGCAGGCAAGGCGGATTTTGCGGGAATGGTGATCACAGGTCCTTCTGGAATCGGCAAATCACACCTGCTCCATAAGCATCTGGATGCCTATGCAGACTCCTTTGTGTTGATCGAAATGAATCATCTCCCCCAGCAGGTAAGCCTTCCTTATGCCGGAATTAAAAGGGGGATTGGAGAATATTTAAGAAATCTATATAAGGAATTGCCGCAAGCTGAATTCAAAAGATTCAGCCTGGCACTTCATCAAGGCCTCGGCGCACATCTGCCTCTTCTCTATGAATATGTCCCTGAACTAAACCTATTGGCGGAGAGCCTGGAAATTTCGGTAAACCCTTCGCCAAAAGTAGAAAACCAACTCTATCGTCTATTCCGACTGCTACTGGAGTTTTTTACTGATTATTTTGATAAACCACTTTTACTTTTCACCAATAATCTTCAGTGGACCGACCGCTCGGGGATCAAGCTTCTTCATTTTTTATTGACCTCTATTTCTCCCGAAAAAACCCTCTGGCTGGCCACCTGCAGAGACAACAAAGAGGATGTCGAAAGGCTCAACACCCTCTTAGAAAGGCTGGAACATCAGGCCAAAAACATTGAAACGTTACCGCTGACGGGCTTTGGTCCCAGCCAAAGCACGCAATACCTGGAGGAAATCCTAGAGGGACCTATTGCTGCCGAATTATCACAGGTATTATACGAAACCAGCCTGGGCAATCCCAGCTATATGCAGGTGCTGGTCGATAGCCTGAAGGCCAATGGGCTGCTGAGCCGAAAAAATGGAACCTGGCAGGGTGAAGCCTCCAAAATCTCCGCCCAATATGAAGGGCAAAATTCTCAGAAAGTCATTTATGAACGCTTTTCCAACCTGGAATCCTCCACCAAAACCCTGCTATTTTGGCTTGCATGTGGAGGCAATCCTTATCTGTCTCAAATTAAAGCCAGCGAGATCCTGGGGGAGGAAGTGCTATTCCCCGCCATCAAGGAAGGCATTGACTCGGGCTTGGTGCTGCTCGAAAATAATAATGCGATACGTTTCTCCGAAAATCACCTCGGCGAACTGATCTACCAGCAAATCCCCGAATCAGATAAAAGCTTATTGCACTACCGTATCGGCATCCAGCTGCTAGACCAGCCTGATCCGGCGGTTCCATCCACCCTGAGATCCCTCGCCGTCCAACACCTCAATCAAAGCCGGGCTCTCTTTGGCGAACAGCGATCCATAGAGGAACTGGTCCGGCTAAATATTGAGGTGGCAGGAAGCTATAAGTTTGATGGAGCCTATGAGCAGGCCCGCCATTCCCTTCAGGTCGCAGAAGACCTCATGCTAAAATCCCCCTGGACGAAATTCAAAAACCAATCCTGGCAGGTGGCTTTGGAGCGGGCAAGGATCGAGTATCAGCTGGGAGAATACGATCTGGCGGAGATCTATCTAGACCGAATCCTGGAGCGGCCACTTGACCCTAGCCGACGGGCAGAGGCATTTATCCTGAAGATCACCATCAATAATCACCTCGGGAGGTACCGGAAAGTGATCACCATCCTGAAGGAAGCGCTGGCCGAACTGGGACTAAATATCCCAGATAGCGAGCAGGAACTCCTTCAGGTCATCCAGTCTCTTAGCCCCACGATTCATGATTATGGGATTCACCGGAGCGTGCCATCGGGGGTACTGAGTACTGATGAAAGGATGATCCTGAGACTATTATATGTCGGTGGCATGGCCCTGCATCACACCTCCGACACCCTGATGACCTGGGCAGCAAGCCAGATCATTATCCGAGCGGCAAAGAGCGCTACCGAAGGAGTCATGGCGATCGGCTATGTCAGCTATGGGCGCATGACCATCATCTCGGGAGATATCGATAAGGGATTTATGCTGGGGCAATATGGTCTTACCCATAATAAGTCCATGAATGATCAGGAATACCGATGTCGGGTATATGGGGTTTACGCATTTTATATCTCCCCCTGGAAGCAGCCCTTTATTAATTCCATGCCCTTATTAGAGGAAGGGATGGAAGCCGGGAGAAAAGTCGGCGACTTGATTGGCTTATACATTCTCAAAACCCACCTTTTCAATTTGCATTTTATAGCGGGGCTTCCCTTAGGATCCTTAATGGAATTCACTTTTGAGGAGTCCTACCCAGGCATGGAGCTCACCTATTATATCACTCACTACCAAAAGAGCCTGGTGAAATTCCTCCTTGGCGACTCCCCTTATTTTGCGATTCCCCGCCAACAGCCCAGTTGGCTGGCGGCCAAGCTCACCATTCAGGAGGAGCGATTTTATCGAAATCATGTTTGGGCAAGGTACTATTTATTATTTGGCCATTATGAGCAAGCTTTCCATTGTGCTGAGGAAGCAAATAACAACCGGAAGCTACAGGAAGGATCGCCTTTGGTCCCTGCAAACCTCAGTCTTCTGGCCTTATCGCTGACTTTAAACTGGCATAATATTGACGAAGTCAGGCAAAAAAAACATATCAATTCCCTACAGCAACTACTCGATCAGCTGAATAGATGGAGAAAACATGCTCCGCAGAATTACCGATCCGCCTATTATTTATTACTCGCAGAATGGAAAAGAATCCATGGAGAGGCCCAAAAAGAGGTGGAAGAAACCTATCAAAAATCCATCGCTTCCGCCGATCACAGCCTCAGTGATAGAGCGATGGCTCATGAGGCCTATGCGCGGTACTTACTGGCTGGAGGGAAGATAAAGCCGGGCCTAAAGGCATTAAATACGGCCATAGAGTCCTATTCAGAATGGGAAGCTCATGCTAAGGTGCGGCAGCTTACGCTGCAATTTCGAGGAATCTTAGCGAAGAATAACCACTGGAACTATCCCGATATCGAATCCATCCAGCGGGAGCTCAGCGGCGACCTACAGCTCTCCCCCTTGCGGCAGAAACTGATGAACATGCTCTTGCGAATCGCCGGCGCAGATCGCGTGGTGCTGGAATGGATAGAAAATAAAGGGGAGGTAATCGATCATCAAAGCAAAAGATTATTATCCAGCATGGAGTACCCTGACAAGTATCCTGCAGGGCTGATGATGATGTGCCACCGAAGTCAGTCTCCACTTATCGTAAGCCAGTTGGACACGGAAAGAGGCTTCTCCGAGGTGCGTCAATTACAAGAAAAAGGTGTGAAGTCCTTTCTCATCCTTCCCATCAGCCTCAACAGCTATCTGACCATGGTCATCTATCTGGAATATAGCCTGGCCACGATCCCCATGGAAGGAGACCTGATCCGATGGATCACCCTGACGGCCAATCAAGGTGGGCTGATCATAGAAAATGCCCGAACGCATGAAAAAACCCTCCTGCTGAATGAGGAGATAAGGTCAGAAATTGCCGAAAAACAGGCGCTGGTCACCATGGTGGAAAAACAAAAAAACAGTCATCTCAGAGATATTATCAAGACCCAGGAAGAGGAAAGGAAGCGGATTGCGGGTGAGCTGCATGATAGCTTGGGCTCCCTGCTATCCACCATCCGGATGCAGCTGCAGCATGCTCCAAATCCCGAGGCCAACTTTACCTCAGACACCTTAGGCAGGATGGATGAGGCCATAGAGGAAGTACGGCGCATCGCACATAATATGTCTCCGGTATCGCTCACTCGATTTGGATTGGCTTCGGCCTTGCAGACGCTCACCGAGCAGCTCAACCAAAGTCCGCAGATGGAAGCCAGCCTCCAGGTCCTAGGGATACAGGAGCGGCTGGAAGAGCAACTAGAACTGACTCTATATAGAATATGCCAGGAACTGGTGCAGAATGTCCTCAAACATGCCGAGGCTACCAGCATTCATCTACAGATCATCCGACATCCCCAAAGCCTCAATCTTACTGTGGAGGATAATGGTAAAGGGATGGATATGAATTCCCTATCGCTTGGATTGGGGCTGGAAGGCATTCGTGCAAAGGTAAAAATGCTGGAAGGTGAATTCGATATAGAAAGTCAGCCAGGCAGAGGCTGCCTGGCTGTAATTGATATTCCTATTTCTGACTAACTGATCAGGTAAACTTATTCAGTAAATAACGTACCTCTTTGGAGTTCTTAATATTATAGGTGGCCTTGGTATAGCTATAGCCCACGCGGATGCTAAATGCACCCTCCGGCATGGCCTGAAACGTATCCTCATCGGTCCAGTCATCACCTATGGCGAGGATGAAGTCATACGTATTACCCTTCATAAAACTCGTGGCTGCTCGGCCCTTATTGATATCCGGCCGCTTGATCTCCAGCACCATATTTCCTTCCAGTACCTGCAGGTTATGACCTCGGGCCATGTATTTCAGGTGGCTGAAGAGCTCTCTCATTCGCAGGTCTCCCAGCCCACTTTCCACCTTTCGGTAATGCCAAACCAGGGAATGGTGTTTCTCTTCGATAAAGGCCCCCGGAGTCCGCTGAACATAATAGGCCATTACCGACTTGATATCCGGCTTCCAATGATCGTCCACTTCTGCATAGGCATCCCAATCCTCATTACCGTTCATTTTCAGCCATACGCCATGCTCTGCGATCAGATCCACATTTTGACCTTGGAACCAGCTTCCTAAGGTCTCCTTATCCCGTCCACTGATGATGACCACCTGAGATTTTTTGGACAATTTGGTGATGAGAGTTTTCAGTTCCTCATCCGGGAAGGCATCCTCCGGCTTACTCTTGAAGCCTACCAGCGTACCATCATAATCCAGGAATAAGATCGGCTTCTTAGCCTTGTCAAAATGTCCTCCAAGATCTCTGATCACATCGGCATCCACTTCCTTAGACTGTAGGTCTAGCTGTTTTTGTTTTACATGGTCCAGTCGATCCATGAATACTTTCACCCACTGGAAGATATCATATCGCTGGATGGTTTCCTGCATGGAGGTAATACGGAGTTTTTGCTCCTTTTCGTCCATGGTGATCGCGTACTTGATAGCCTCAGCCACCCCTTTATTATCATTAGGATTCACCAGAATAGCATCCTGAAGTTCCTTACTGGCCCCTGCCATTTCGGAGAGGATCAGCGTACCCTTCATATCCACCTTGCTGGCCACAAATTCCTTGCAGACGAGATTCATCCCATCTCTCAGAGGGGTGACCAGAGCGATGTCAGACATGGCATAGAAAGCACTCAATTCCTCAAAAGGAAAACTTCTATAAAAATAATGGATCGGCAGCCAGTTGAGGGTCGAGTAATCACTATTTATTCGCCCGACCAGGGTGTCTATTTCCTCTTTCAGCTCCATATAAGACTTGACCTTTGCCCGGGAAGGCACCACAATCATGATCATGGATACCTTTTCATGGTACTCGGGATTTTCCTCCAAAAACCGATCGAAGGCCTTGATCCGTTGGGGTATGCCTTTGGAATAATCCAGTCGATCTATAGATAATAAAAGTTTCTGATCGTCAAGTTGACCGAGGAATTTCTTGGCAATTCTCTGAGTATTTTTTGATTTTGCCGAATTGGCAAACTTATCATAGTCGATGCCCATAGGGAAGCTATCCACGTTGATGAGCCGGTTTTCGGCTTGGATATAGCCACTTTCGTTGCTCAGTCCCATGATACGGCCCACTGCACTGAGGAAGTGACGCATATCATCATAAGTATGAAAACCAATCAGGTCCGCTCCACACATCCCCGAGAGGATCTCCTGTCTCCAGGGCAGCATACGCACCACCTCATAGGATGGGAAGGGGATATGCTGGAAGAAGGCGATGGTGGCCCCGGGAAGGCGCTCTCTAAGCATCTGCGGCAGTAGCAGCAGCTGATAATCATGCACCCAAATGGTATCCTCAGGGGAGGCCTTCTTGATGATGGCATCACAGAATTTCTGGTTTACGCGCACATAGGCTTCCCAGTGGTTTTCATCATAATTAATATTTTGGGTGAAATAGTGAAATGCTGGCCAAAGTGTCTCATTGCTGAAGCCCTCATAGAATTGCTCGATATCCTCTTTGGTGAGGAAGACAGGAGCCATCTTGAGTTCATGTAATTCTATTATAATCTCTGCCCTTTGCTCAGGGTCTTCTACGTCATTTCCGGGCCAACCAATCCAAATATTTTCGCCTTCTTTATAAATAGAGCCTAATCCTGTCGCTAATCCTCCTGCACTGGGCTTAAATTCAAATTTTCCGTTTTTGTGTCTCAAACTAACAGGCAACCTGTTAGACACAATAATTGTTTTAGCCATAATTGCTATGTGGTTTTTTATTAAAAATGAAAAGACATAAGGTATTTTGGTGTGATATTGACAAAATAACAGTCTAAAACTTTACAGTTCAATATACTAAAAATATGCCTCTCAAAAAAACTGCCATCCCTTCACTAAGTACCAAAAAACCCATTAAAAAAGACTATTTAAAGTAAAATAGCGGAGTTTCCCAGGTTCCGAAGGATATTTTCATTCTCTTTACCTTCTTTTCCTTCTCAATTTTACCGACCAGACAGCGATTTTTATGGATTTGTGGACCTAAAACACCCCGAAGCTTCTTAATCCGAATTACTGCGACAATTTGCCCCAGAGCACTGGCACAATAAAAAGAATAAGCTTAATTTAGATTCCCCAAACCACAAAATCCAAGGAGTACTTTATGTATATCATTTTTGATACAGAAACTACTGGTTTACCCAGGAATTATAATGCCCCGATTACCGATCTGGACAATTGGCCCCGGCTGGTGCAGCTTGCTTGGCAGCTCCATGATGAGAAAGGCAAACTCCTATCCAGTGAGAACTATATTGTAAAACCAGAGGGTTTTACCATCCCCTATAATGCGGAGAAAGTCCATGGCATCTCCACGGACCGTGCGCTGAAGGAAGGCCATGACCTAGCCAAGGTTTTGGAAATATTCCATAAAGATGTAGAAAAAGCCAAATACCTGGTAGGTCACAATATTGGTTTTGACATTAATGTATGTGGGTCAGAGTTTCTCCGGAAGGAGATCCCCATGCAGCTGCTGGAGAAGGAAGACCTAGACACCAAGGACCTTTCCACGGAGTTTTGTGCCATACCTGGTGGCAGAGGGGGCAAATACAAGTGGCCGACCTTGACAGAGCTTCACCAGAAGTTATTTGGCAAAGGTTTCGGCGATGCTCACGATGCTGCCTACGATGTGGATGCCACGGCCAGGTGTTTCTTTGGGCTGATCACTGCGGGGGTGCTGGCACCGGAGGCAGGGGTGACGGTGGCGGAAGTCATCTATGAAGCTCCAAAGCTAGATGCAGCGAATTTTGCTGCGGCCAAGGACGAGCAAAAGAAAGCCGCTCAAGACATTATTCAGCAAGCTAAAAAGGCCAATATCAGTGATCTGGTGGATGTCCCTTTCAGCCATTTGCACGTTCATACTCAGTATTCTATCCTGCAGGCTACCTCCGAGATACCGGCCATGGTGGCACGTGCGAAGGAATTTAATATGCCTGCGATTGCCATGACGGATCATGGTAATATGATGGCGGCCTATCACTTCGTGAAGGCGGCAATGGACAATGATATCAAACCAGTGGTGGGCTGTGAATTTAACGTCTGCAAAGACCATCGAAATAAATCACAAAAGGACGATGGCTTCCAGTCCGTCCTTATAGCAAAAAATAAAGCTGGATATCATAATCTGGCAAAAATGGCTTCCTATGCCTATACGCAAGGATTCTATTATGTACCAAGAATCGACAGAGAACTTGTCATTCAGTACAAAGAAGACATCATCGCCACCACAGGCGGATTATGGGGAGAAGTACCTTTCCTTATTCTTAACGTAGGTGAGACCCAGGCCGAGGAGGCCTTCCTCTGGTGGAAGGAGCAATTTGGCGAGGATTTCTATGTGGAGCTAAACCGACATGGGGTACCAGAGGAAGAGAAGGTAAACGAAGTATTACTGCGATTTGCAAAGAAGTACGATGTGAAATACTTCGCGGCCAATAATACCTATTATAATACTCGGAATGACGCCAAAGCGCATGACATCCTACTCTGTGTAAAGGATGGTGAGAAAGTCGATAAACCAAAGCGATATATTGGCAAAAAGGGAAGAGAGTTTAGGTATGGTTTTCCAAATGAGGAATTCTATATCAAGACACCGGAGGAAATGAAGAAGCTCTTTGCTGACCTTCCCGAAGCAATCGCCTGCACCAATGAAATCGTTGACAAGGTAGAGGCTTATAAACTATCCAGGGATGTATTACTTCCCAAGTTTGATATCCCGGAGAAATTCATAGATCCTCAAGATGATGAGGATGGCGGAAAAAGAGGGGAAAATGCTTATTTGAGGCACCTCACTTATGAGGGAGCAAAGAAAAGATACGAGGAGATCACTCCCGAAATCCGGGAGCGGCTGGACTTTGAATTGTCCATCATTGCTAATACTGGCTATCCTGGCTACTTCCTGATTGTACAGGATTTCACCACTGCCGCCCGAGAGATGGGCGTATCGGTGGGTCCGGGAAGGGGATCAGCTGCAGGCTCCGCGGTGGCATATTGCATAGCGATTACCAATGTGGATCCTATCAAGTACGACCTCCTTTTTGAGAGATTCCTAAATCCGGATAGGGTATCACTTCCCGATATTGATATTGACTTCGATGACCATGGTCGTCAGAAGGTGATCGATTATGTAATCGATAAATATGGCGCTAATCAGGTGGCTCAAATCATCACCTATGGTACCATGGCCGCCAAATCCGCCATTCGAGATACAGCCAGAGCGCTAGATCTTCCTCTGGCTGATGCGGATCGATTGGCGAAGCTGGTGCCAGACATCAAGCTAAAAGCGCTTTTCAGCCTGGCGAACGACCGAGCGAAATTGGCTGATAAGCTAAAAAACAATTCTGAAAATCTGGACAAAGCCTATGAGCTCATTTCCCTGTCCAAGGGAAATGATGACCTGGCCAAAACCATCAACCAGGCCAAAGTCCTTGAAGGCTCAGTACGAAATACAGGAATCCACGCCTGTGGGGTGATCATCACACCAGATGACATCACCAACTTCGTCCCAGTGGCGCTAGCGAAGGACTCAGACATGTATTGCACGCAGTTTGACAACTCCGTAGTGGAGAATGCCGGACTACTAAAAATGGACTTTTTGGGGCTAAAAACCCTAACCTTGATCAAAGATGCCGTTCGCATTGTCAAAGAACGCCATGATATCGACCTGGATCCGGAAAACTTCCCTATCGATGACGTGAAGACTTATGAGCTTTTCCAGCGTGGCGAGACGGTAGGGATCTTCCAGTATGAATCCCCAGGGATGCAGAAATACATGAGGGAACTGAAGCCCACCGTATTTGCGGATCTTATTGCCATGAACGCGCTGTACCGACCGGGACCGCTGGAATATATTCCAAGTTTCATTAAGCGGAAGCATGGCGAAGAGCCCATCACCTATGATCTGGATGATATGGAAGAATACCTAAAGGAAACTTATGGTATTACCGTCTATCAGGAACAGGTGATGCTGCTGTCACAGAAGTTGGCAGGATTTACCAAGGGTGAAGCCGATGTACTGCGAAAGGCCATGGGTAAAAAGCTCAAGGACGTGCTGGATAAGATGAAGCCAAAATTCGTCAACCAAGCCGCAGAAAAAGGTCATGACAAAACCAGACTGGAGAAGATCTGGAAGGATTGGGAAGCCTTCGCCTCCTACGCCTTCAATAAGTCACACTCCACCTGCTATGCTTGGGTGGCTTACCAGACGGCCTATCTCAAGGCACACTACCCTGCGGAATATATGGCCTCGGTATTGAGTAATAATATGAATGACATCACTCAGGTGACGTTTTTCATGGAGGAATGTAAGCGAATGGGCATCCCCGTACTTGGTCCAGATGTCAATGAATCTAAGGATGGCTTTACGGTAAACCAGGAAGGAAAAATCCGTTTTGGTCTTGCGGCCATCAAGGGGGCGGGGGCCTCTGCGGTGCATTCCATCATCGTAGAAAGGGCCGATAAGGGGCCTTATCAAAATATATTTGACTTTACCCAGCGTATCAATTTAAGAGCTGTAAATAAGAAAACGCTTGAATCCCTTGCCATGGCAGGAGGCTTTGACTGTTTTACGGCGCATCATCGTCGCCAATATTTGGAGGCGGCAGAAAATGACGCCACCCTGATCGAGAAAGCTGTAAAGTACGCTCAGAAGAAAGCTCAGGAAGCCGAAAGCTCTCAGGTATCGATGTTTGGCGGTGGCTCAGGAATGGAAGTGCCGCTACCTAGCCTGACGCCTATTGAGCCTTTCAGTCAGCTGCAGCAGCTCAATATCGAGAAGGAGGTGGTCGGACTCTATATTTCTGGCCATCCACTGGATCAGTTTAGAGTGGAGTTTGAGTCCTTTACCAATACCCCATTGTCTGATTTCACCAATTTGGAATTATTAAAATCCAAAGGCGATAATATCAAGGCCGCTGGAATTGTCACGACTTTTGCCCACCGGACGACCAAGAATGGAAATCCATTTGGTACCTTGACCATGGAGGATTACCAGGGAGGGCATACTTTCTTCTTCTTTGGGGAAGACTATATCAAATTTAAGGAATACTTCATGACAGGTTGGTTCCTCTATATCACAGGAAGTGTCCAGGGTAAGCGCTGGAATCCTGATGATGTGGAATTCAAAGTAGGTAATATCATGCTTCTCAATGAAGTGAGGGGGAAGATGGTCAAGGGCATACGGATAAACATCAATTTAGATGACCTTACCTTGGACCTAATGGAGAAGCTGGAGGCCATCACCACCAAGTATAAGGGAGAAGCTAAGCTACACATCAATGTCACGGATATCAAGGAAAGGATCGCTGTGGATCTGATGTCAACGAAATACACTGTGGATCCATCTCATGAAATGATCAAAGAGCTCGAAACACTTCCAGAGGTCGTGTATAAGATTATCTAAGCCCAAGAAAGCTTAGGAATAAAAACTTTTAGTAGGATTGGAACTAATTAAAAGTTAAAATCATTTAGATTATTATATTTGAAAGAAATAGAAACTTTAAACAATTAATACAATGGCAAAAGCAATCGAGATTACAGACGCTAACTTTGAAGAAATTATTAAATCTGATCAGCCAATTCTAGTGGATTTCTGGGCTGAATGGTGCGGACCATGTAAAATGATCGGACCTGTTGTTGAGGAGATTGCAGGAGAGTATGACGGCAAGGCGGTAGTAGGAAAAGTGGACGTGGATGCCAATCCAGGTGTAGCTTCAAAATTCGGTATCAGAAGTATCCCTACTCTATTGTTCTTCAAAAACGGAGAAGTAGTAGATAAGCAAGTGGGCGCTGTACCAAAGGCGGTTTTAGCTCAAAAGCTAGAAGACCAAATCTAATCAAAAAACCCTATCTAAGGATATACGGAGAGGCTCAATATTTTGAGCCTCTTTTTTTGTTCCTCTTTTTTTGTTCCAATGGGCATTCCCCAGTTGACCCAGACCAATCTATTCTTTACCTACAATAAAAATAAGGTAATCTATTTTTTGGGATCGCTAAGTTCTGACACCCCTCCTGAAACGATAAATTTCATTACCTCGGTGCTATTGGCTCCATGAAGAATACGGACATTATCTCTAGGCACCAGAAAGCAATTCCCACTAAAATTATACGAATGAGGAAGATAAACCGCTACCATCTCGTCCTCTCCTATCATGGCCAGGTTGTCTTGGGTAATAAAACCTAGACGACTCATATTCTCAGACAGTTTTACGATAGCCGGGGTATTAAATTTCTTCTTATCACCCACGAATGCTGACATCAGGTCTTTGATACTAGTGTAGAGGATATTTACCAGCGGAATGCGAAACAGCCACCTTTCGACCAATTCAAAGATCGGCCGGGTGATGAAAATATTGGCGAGGTAGCCGATAAAGGTGATCATGCCAAATACGATGAGTATCCCAAGTCCGGGAATGGGCACAGGAAGCAGGTTATCCAAAAACAGTACTATTTGCCAAATGATATAGGCGGTAAGGGCCAAAGGAGCTACAAATAGCAAGCCCTTGAAGAAGTAATTAAGGATGCGTTTGGATGTAAATGACATAATTTTTAGAATGAATGAACCCTATAAAAATAGGATCAATTTTATTCAAAGACAATAAATAAACACTTCCATATCTACACCGCGAAGCCCTGCATACTGATTTAGGTATTTTACCTTTCCCGGCCCTAGTCCTATTTTAGGTATTTATGGGATAGAAAGAAAAATCAATTTGAACCTAAGCTCCCATAATAGATCATGGATAAGCAATAAGAGCTAAATAAATGCACTCGTATATTTCCTGAAGGAGGAACTTCCACGACCTAAGGAAGCCCAAGGGACGGACGAGGTGAGCGATAATTCGCTTATTGGAGATGCTAAGAGCCATATATTCAATATTGGCTAAGTACCACCCGGAGAGGTATAGGATACAGAGGCTAGGGATGGAGCCTAAAATAAGGTACGGACTCAAAACAGTTTTGGAAGAAAGGGGCGAAATCATATTGGCCGGAAAAAAAAATACAGGACCAAACTATTTCCCTCTGGATATAAAGCTAAAAAAGCTCTGCCAGAGATTGGCAGAGCTTCTATCAGCATACACGAGGTAGGCTTATTATAAGTCGATTCCCATGAAAGACATAAAGGCGATACCCATAAGTCCTGTAATCAGCATGGTAATCCCAAGGCCTTTCAGGCCGTTTGGTACGTTAGAATACTTCAATCGCTCACGGATGGCGGCAAGGGCAACGATGGCCAATAACCAGCCGATACCTGAACCGAAGCCATAAACGGCAGCTTCAGCAAGGGTATAATCTCTCTGAGCCATAAATAGTGATCCACCGAGGATGGCACAGTTTACCGCGATCAAAGGAAGGAAGATCCCCAAGGCACCATAAAGTGCAGGAGCAAACTTCTCCACGATCATCTCCACCAACTGCACCATGGCAGCGATGATGGCGATAAACATGATAAACCTCAAGAAAGTAAGGTCGATACTAGCGAAAGACTCACCCAAGAAAGACAATGCGCCTTCCTTAAGGACAAATTCATTCAATAGCCAGTTCATAGGTACTGTAATCGTCAATACGAAAACTACAGCGGCACCTAGACCAAGTGCTGTATTTACTTTTTTAGAAACTGCAAGGAAAGAGCACATTCCTAAAAAGTAAGCAAATACCATATTGTCAATAAAGATTGACCGGATTCCTAAACTAAATAATTCCATTTCCCAGCAAATTTTAATGTTCTACATAACCAGTTTTGGTACGCTGTACCCAGATGATAAGTCCTAGGATGATAAATGCCCCCACGGGACTCACCATAAGACCATTGGTCGCCAAGTTAAAATCTTCACCGAAAAGGGAAGAAATGGTATCGAAAACCGGGATACCAAACACGGTACCTGAGCCCCAAAGCTCTCTAAAGAAAGCCACGGCTAGGATAATCCATGAATAACCTAAGGCACTACCAAAACCATCAAGAATGGAATCATAAGGCTTATTACCCATGGCAAAAGCTTCAAGACGACCCATTACGATACAGTTGGTAATGATCAAACCTACGAATACGGAAAGTTCCTTATACATATCATAAGCAAAAGCCTTGAGGACCTCATTTACCAAGGTCACCAAAGTCGCCACAACGGCAAGCTGTACGATAATCCTAACCCTGGATGGAATGGTATTTCTCATCAGGGAAATGGTAAGGTTTGACATTACGATTACGAATACTACAGAGAGGGCCATTACCAAGGTAGGCTTCATCTGCGTGGTCACTGCCAATGCCGAACAAATCCCCAATACCTGAATGGTCACCGGGTTATCATCCACTAAGGGATCAGATATTAATTTTTTTCTTCTCTTAGACAGCATCGCCTCTGCGGGCTTTTTGAATGCTGTTTTTTCTGCTGTTTCTGTGCTCATATCAATAAATGTTGAGACGTTTAAGTTTTTATTGAGGCAGATTATTAAGACTTACCTTTTACCTTTTCGAGGTAAGCTTGGTAGGCTCCTAGATAATTTACGAACATATTGTTTACCCCTTTAGCGGTCAAGGTAGCTCCAGACAATCCATCCACCTGATGTTCCTGACCTGAATAATCTCTACCTTCTCCTTTTTGCATCTCTACAGGCTCCAGTTCTCCTGACTCGCTATAGATTTTCTTACCAGTATATCTGTTTTGAACTTCCGGACTGGTGATTCTAGCGCCCAGACCCGGAGTTTCTCCAGCGTGGGAGAAAGTCACCCCTTTGATCGTATTGATATCAGTTTCCAATGCAAGGTATCCCCAGATCGCATCCCATAATCCAGCGCCATATACAGGCAGGATATAAGAGATAACTTTATCTTCACTTCCCTCATCATGGAAGATGAATACAGGATAAAGACGCTGATCAGCTGGCTTCTTATAGTTCTTGCTAATATCAACGGTCTCAGCAGTTACTGCTACACCATCTTGTTCGGTCACTTCTTCTCCAGAGATGTTTACTACTTTAGAAGAAATGGTATTTTCGTAATACGCATTAATATCTGCAGGCTTCATGGCTGCGATCTCCTCTACAGGAATCACGGCGCCAAGGATTTGCTTTTTGGTATCCAAGGCCACTGCTTCCTTCTGGATAGGGCCTAGCAATTGGGATGTTCCGGATAATAAGAATCCCAGCACTACGGTCAGGATTACCGAAAATGTGATAATATATGAGTTAGACTGTTGCACGTTGTAACCTCCTTTTCTTGTTTGCATTTACAACATAATAATCAATTAATGGGGCAAAGACGTTCATTAGAAGAACGGCCAGCATGATTCCTTCCGGATAGGCAGGGTTAGTCACACGGATGATGACGGTCAGGAAACCGATCAACAAACCATACACCCATTTGCCAGTTTCGGTATGCGCGGCAGATACCGGATCGGTAGCCATAAACACGATACCAAAGGCTACACCACCCATCACCAAATGGTAATGTGCAGGCATGGCCATAAACTCATTCACAGCAAAGGCATTCATTATCAGTCCCATGATATAGGTACCGGCGAATCCACTTACGATGATTTTCCAGCTGGCAACGCCTGTGGCGATTAAGATCAAAGCACCGATCAGCGCCATCAATGCAGAAGTCTCACCAATCGATCCAGGGATAAATCCGAAGAACATATTGGCAAAGCTATAGAGCTGGTCACCGATACTGGCATTATGTGCTGCCAGCGCTGAGGAGACTGTTTCTCCCGTTTGTCCTGCCTGAAAAGCCACAGATAGGGCCGTAGCTCCAGAGAAACCATCAACGGCTACCTTGTCTCCAAGGTAAGTCCATACCTTATCGCCAGAAATCTGAGCTGGATAAGCAAAATAAAGGAATGCCCTTGCGGTCATGGCCACATTCAGGATATTCATCCCTGTGCCACCAAATACTTCCTTAGCGATAATTACCGCAAAGATCGTCGCCAAAGCAACTTGCCAAAGCGGCATCGTCGCAGGCACTACCAATGGAATAAGCATCCCTGTCACCAGGAAGCCTTCATTGATAGGGTGCTTTCTTATCACCGCAAATACCGCTTCCACGATACCCCCGGCAGTATAAGAAACAAGTACCAATGGAAGAACCAACTTAAGGCCTAGCAAGAACTTCTCACCAAAACCAGCTGACTCACCCACTGCCATAAAATGCTGCGCCCCCACATTATACATACCGAAAAGCAGACATGGCAACATGGCCACTACCACGGTAATCATCATCCGCTTAAGATCAATAGCGTCTTTTACTTGGGTGCCTTTTATACTCGTTGTATGATTTGGGCTAAACATAAAGGTCTCCCCTGCCTCATACAAATAATATAAATTCTCGAATTTGCCGCCCTTTTCGAAGAGTGGCTTCTGTTTATCTAACAGATCACGTAGAAACTTCATATCGATTAACTATATTGAATTAGTTCTATTCCTTTTCTGACTATTTCCTGAACAGGATGCTTAGATACATCTATAAATTCACAAAGAGCTAAATCCTCCTCGATCACTTCATAAATACCAAGCTCTTCCATCTCATCGAAATCTTCTGCCATGATGGCTTTCAAAAGATAAACAGGGAAGATATCCATTGGGGTAACTTGCTCAAATACTCCCGTCTGAACAAAAGCTCTTTCCTCTCCTCTTGTATTGGTGTCCAATACATAATCCTTATTAGGGGATAAGAAAGAAAGTAAGCCTAATGCCCGGTGGAAACTAAGTTTAGTGCTGGTAGGCTTTGCCCATCCCATAAACTCATAGTAATCACCTTCGGGAAGTAAGGTAAGCTGGTGATCGTAAAAACCTAGATAGCCGTCAGCGTTGATTCTTTCTCCCGTAAGGACATTTCCAGATACTACTCTGAAATTTGTGCTATGGGTATTGCCAGTGGTAAACTTATCCACACATGCTCCAAGGAAAGTCTTAGCATATACTGCTTTTTTCGCTTCAGAACCTGTGATAGCCACCACTTTGGAAGCATCATAAATCCCTTCCAACAATAGCTTTCCGATCTGCACCACGCCGTAAGGGTTCACAGTCCAAGCGACCTCACCCTTATTCATAGGGTCTAGGTGATGAATCTGCACGCCCACATTTCCTGCTGGGTGAGGACCTGAAAATTTGTTGACATCCACTCCCTGAGCACCTGCATATACCGGTGATACCTCAGATTGTTGGTCTAGATTAAGGTGGACCTTTCCAGAAGTCAGCTTCTTAAGCACATTGATACCTGCCTGGAAGTATTTCTCCTGACCTTTCAGTAGCACGCCATAATCGGGAGCCAAAGGATGAGAATCAAAACCTGAGATAAAAATGGCCTTAGGCTCATCCTCCGGATTGGCAACAATACCGTAAGGACGCTGGATGATCTGTGGCCATACTCCACCCTTCAAAATCGCAGCAGTTGCCTGCGCCTTGCTTAGGGATTTGAGATCTGACTCCGAATACTTCTCGAACGCCTCGTAGCTGATTTCTTTATCGGCCTTGATTTTGATCTCGAGAAGCTTTCTCTTTTCACCTCTTTTTATTTCTACAACTTCGCCTGATACGGGGGCTGCATATAATACCGAATCAAGTTTCTTGTCAATCATGAGGGGAGTTCCTGCCTTCACAGTATCTCCTTCATTGACAATAACTTTTGGACGCTGCATACCTACAAAGTCTGTAGGCTTAATTGCGAAGGTCTGGGCTGGCTGGAATGCCTCAATTTTCTTTTCCGCCTTTCCTGCCAGCTTAATATCAAATCCCTTCTTAAGCTTAACTAGTTTTGACATATTTTATTTGAAACTATATGGTCCTTTGAAAAACGCCTCAAATCTAATAAAATACATTAGTTATTAGAAGATAAATCAGCGAATATTTATGAGCGGAACCGTGTGTGTTTTTGATTTTCTTAATTAAAACTACCTCATACCGTGGCAGTATCCATCGATTGAATATAATTTTGGACCTGCTCCATCAGCCACATCGGCGTAGAAGTAGCTCCACAAATACCTACTTTATCCTGTGGATCAAACCACTTTGGATCTAGTTCATTTTCATTCTCCACAAAATAACTCCGAGGATTCTCCGCCTTACACACCTGGTATAAGGCCTTCCCATTGGAGCTCTTTTTGCCTGACACAAAGATAATTACATCATTTTCTTGGGCAAATCGATTCAGCTGTGGCTCACGATTAGATACCTGCCGACAGATGGAATCATTCGCCGTAAAATCCACTTCCTCCATCTCCTGATTACTTTTGGCCATTCTCTCAGCGATCTTTGCCTTTAGCGCATAGAAGCCTTTGGTGCTCTTAGTGGTTTGGCTAAATAAAGTCACTGGACGACTAAAATCAATCTTCTCCAAGTCCTCATCTTCCATCACCACTATGGCCTTCTCCAAGGTTTGACCGGTAAGCCCGATCACCTCAGCATGTCCTTTTTTACCATAAATAACGATCTGCCCCTCTCTCTTTTCCATCTTATCAAAGGCCGTCTTCACCCGATGTTGCAGCTTCAGCACCACCGGACAAGAAGCGTCTATCAATTCGATATTATTCTCTATCGCCAATTGATAAGTCTCCGGCGGCTCACCATGAGCCCTAATCAGAACCTTGCAGTCCCTGAGATTCTTCAGCTCCTCACGGTCGATCACCACCAGTCCCTTGGCACTTAGTCGATTGACCTCCATATCGTTATGGACAATATCTCCAAGACAATACAGTCGGTCAGATTCGGCCATTTCGTCCTCTGCCATTTGGATGGCGAACTCCACTCCGAAACAGTACCCTGAATTTTTATCTATCGTTACCTGCATAAAACTTAGTTTTTAGCGATTTTTTGCTCTGCAATATCGGTGATACGTTGCACTTGCTCCTCAAAATCCAATAAACTTGTATCGATCTCCACCGCATCTCCCGCCTTGGTCAGCGGACTTTCAGCCCTGCTGGAATCTATGCGGTCCCTGGTGGACAGATTTTCTACTATCTTCTTCAATTCAACTAATTCACCCTTTTCCAGCAATTCCTTTTGCCTTCGCTCCGCTCGAATATGAATATCAGCAATCATGAAAACCTTCAACTCAGCATCAGGAAAAACCACCGTCCCAATATCTCTTCCATCCATCACCACCCCCTTATGCCTGCCCAATCGCCTCTGCTGTGCGACCAATTCCAGCCGCACCTCCCTGATCTTACTTATGTCACTGACCCTTTCGGAGACCTCCATAGAACGGATCTTTTTTTCTACATTCAGCCCATTCAAATAGGTCTCCTGCTTCCCCGTGTCTTCATTATGGTGAAAACTGATCTCCATGGTATCCAAGGCCTTCTGAATTTCCTTGGGATTGGTAAGAACCGTAAATTGATTTAAAAAATGTAGTGTTGCCGCCCGATACATCGCCCCAGAGTCTATATAGGTATATCCTAATCTACTGGCTACCTGACGAGCTGTAGAGCTCTTTCCACATCCGGAAAAGCCATCAATGGCAACTACAATTTTTTTCATTCCCAAAAATTACCTGTGCATTAAATGATTAACAGGTGCAAATATAAGGTTTTAAATGGATAATACAGGATTGAGAAGCCTGAATCCTACACCCTTCTGTTTCCTCTTCCCAAACCCCGAAATACTTTATTGCTTATTGGTCATTAAACCTAAATTTATATTAAATTTACCAAACCGTTTACTGACAAAATCAGCAATATCACCACAGATTTCGGCGATTTGATTGCCATTTTTCTCTATTAAATCAACCAGCAATACCACATTCGGAATGTTTTTCTTACATTTTACGGTTCATTAAGTAGTTTACTTTCTAGATTTTAGAGGAGGCATAGCCTCAAAAGAATTCTTATTATGACAGATACCTTTTTCATAGAAGGGCAATTGGTGGATATTAGGAAAAAATGCATTTATCCTGCTCGGATAAACGTCCAAAACACCAAAATCATAGCGATTACCCCCATAGAGCAGGCTCCAGACGTATATATCCTTCCGGGATTCGTCGATGCTCATGTACATATAGAATCCTCCATGCTGGTGCCATCGGAATTTGCAAAAATAGCCGTAACTCATGGCACCGTGGCCACCGTCTCTGACCCACACGAGATCGCCAATGTCTGCGGCATGGAAGGCATTGACTTTATGATCAAAAATGGCCAAACGGTCAACTTCCATTTCAACTTTGGTGCGCCATCCTGCGTGCCAGCCACCATCTTCGAAACTGCCGGCAGTCAAATATCCGTGGAGGATATTGACACTTTACTTGCCCGAAAGGAAATCGGCTACCTTGCTGAAATGATGAACTGGCCGGGTACCATCCATAGGGATCCCGATGTCATGTCAAAAATCCACCTGGCGCAAAAATATGGCAAGCCAGTGGATGGCCATGCCCCCGGACTCAGAGGAGAGCAGGCCAAGGCCTATGCCAGCGCCGGCATCAGTACAGACCATGAGTGCTTTACAGAAGCCGAAGCCCTCGATAAACTTGCTTTGGGGATGAAAATCCTCATTAGAGAAGGAAGTGCCGCCAAAAACTTCGAGGCCTTGGTCGGATTATTCGATGAATATCATGACTCCCTCATGTTTTGTTCCGATGATAAGCATCCTGACAACCTCGTGGAAGGACATATCAACCAGCTCGCCGCCCGGGCAGTCGCTGCGGGAAAGGACCTCTATCAGGTCTTGCAGGCAGCTTGCATCAACCCTGTCGATCATTATAAAATGGAAGTCGGTACCCTCCAAATTGGAGATCCCGCCGACTTTATTATTTGCTCGGATTTGACTTCCTTCATGGTCAGGGAAACCTATATTAAAGGACAAAAAGTGGCTGAAAACGGCCAATCCCTAATCAATACCACCGAGGCCAGACCTATTAATAACTTCCACGCTAATCCCAAAAACCCGGAAGATTTTAATTTGCCCTCCACCTCGGACGACATTCGGGTGATCGTGGTGGAAGACGGCCAGCTGATCACCAAATCTGCCCAAGGAAAAGGTCAATTGAGACAAGGGAATATAGAAGCCAATGTAGAAGAGGACATTCTGAAAATAGTCGTGGTAAATCGATACGCAGACGCTCCACCTGCCATCGCTTTTATCAAAGGTTTTGGGCTCAAAGAAGGCGCAATTGGGTCCTCTGTCGCTCATGACTCTCATAATATAATCGCCGTGGGCCTGGACAATGAGTCCATCTGCGAAGCCATAAACCTCATCATAGCGTCCCAAGGTGGACTGTCCGTGGTAAGCGAAGCTGCTAAGAAGGTATTACCGCTGCCTGTCGCTGGCCTAATGAGCACCGAAAGCGCAGAAATAGTAGCCAAAAAATATGAGGCACTTGATCAACTTTCTAAAAAAATGGGAACCACACTGGCCGCCCCTTTTATGTCACTCAGCTTCATGGCCTTATTGGTCATCCCATCTCTCAAACTGAGCGATAAAGGGCTATTTGATGGGGAGAATTTTAAATTTATTTCTCCTTTCACATAGGCCTAAATCCATTTTACCGAGTATTACCCTTTTGCAAGAGCCCATTCACGCCACAACTATTTTACTTTGATCAATCATATAATTAATTTTTGGAAAAAATTAAATCCTGCCATTCCAGGTCAGCAGATGGAAACCAAAATTTTCATCTCTGCGGCTTTCATTGCAGTCATTTATATGATCTCTATGACGGTCTTCAACCTGCTGTTAGGTCAGTACCTTCTCGCAGGGGTGATTTTCTTTGCCTCTGGGCTGATTTTGGGCTATTACCTCATCGCTCGTCGTCGCACGGAATTTACCACTGGCATCAATTTCCTATCCTTGATGGCCTATCCAGTCCTGGCCTTCAACTTCTACTATAACGACGGGGTGAATGGCCCCACCTTTTTTATATTCCTAATGGTGCTGAGCATTATCATATGTGTCCAAAACAAGGAAAGCTATTGGTTTTGGGGTTCTTATAATTTACTATTCTTTATCATTCTCGCTTATATCGGCATATTTCATCCTCACCAAATCCCTACAAATTATCCTGATGAGGAGATCCGCTTTATGGATATTACCATCACCTATCTTTTTTGTTTATTGTCGATTATTGGGATTATCAGTGCCTTGAAATGGAATTACCTACAGCAAAAAGAGATCAGCGAACAGAAGGGATTGGCCCTCAAAAAAGCGAATAAAGAACTCTCCAGAAGCAATCTCCAAAAGAATAAGATCATCGCATTGATATCTCATGACCTCAAGAGCCCCTTGCTTTCCATCACCAATGTCCTGGAAATAATGAACGAGGGCCAGCTAGACCCGGAGGAGGAAACCGCCGTCAAGAAGGAACTGCTAATCATGGCTTCCAATGCTCAGAAATTGACTGAGGAAATTTTGGAATGGGCCACGGTGGAACTAAAAAACGATCTTCCTCAATTCAAAATGGTCGATATTCGGAAGAAATTCCAGACGATAATGCAGACCTATTCCAGTCTGGCGCAGCAGAAAGGACTTTCATTAAACATATCATTTGAAGGCAGCACGGTAATCCCGGCAGACATTGATCGTCTGCTGCTCATCATCCGCAACCTCCTCCAAAACGCCATAAAATTCACCCCAAAAGGAGGGCAGATACAGTTTATCTTCAAAAATAATGAACAAGGAATTTTTATAATCATCACCGACAATGGCACGGGTATAGCAAAGGAAAAACTCGGTAAGTTGTTTGAAATGAATTTCAGTTCCTCTCCAGGAACAGCCGAAGAAAAAGGGACGGGGCTTGGCTTATACATTAGCAATGAAAACGCCAAGCGCATAGGCGCAAGCCTCCTTGTAGAAAGCGAACTGGATGAGGGAAGTACCTTCACCCTTAAGCTTCCTAAGCAGCCTGTATTCCATTAAAGCTCTTCTATCGTTTATTTTGACACGGTGGATTTACGTTTAGCCATGATATCTTTGAATATGGCCTCTGCGTGGACAATGGTGTTTTCAATAAAAAACTCTCGGGTGTTGAGGCCTCCACAGACTACCCCGGCTAGGTATAAACCGGCCACATTGGACTCCTGATTGGCATCAAAGCATGGCCGTTTCTTTTCATCTAAGGTCAGCTCCACTCCTAGCAAATTGAGTAGGGCAAAATTAGGGCGGTAACCGGTCATTGCCAGCACAAAATCATTGGCGAGAATCACCTCTCCTTCAGGAGTGTCTAGGACCACCTCGTTTTCTCTTATTTCGGCAATTTTACTATTGAAATACGCCTTAATAGAACCTTCTTTGATTCTATTTTCCACATCGGGAAGCACCCAGTATTTCACGGTCTGGTCCACAGTGGGCCCCATCAGGACCATGGTCACTTCTGCGCCTTTTCGCCAGGTCTCCAGCGCGACATCCACCCCGGAATTGCCTCCGCCGACTACCACAATCTTCTGTCCTATAAACGGCCAAGGTTCTTTATAATAATGGCTCACTTTAGGAAGCTCCTCTCCCGGGACACCCATTTTATTTGGAATATCATAAAATCCAGTGGACAAGACTAGCTTTTCAGCCAAATAGCTGCCTTTGGAGGAATGAATAAGAAACCTTCCATCCGCCTGCTTCTCCACATGGTTTACCTGCTCATACAAATGAATATTTAGCTGAAAGTGCTTGGCCACTCTTCTGTAATATTCCAAGGCCTCCTGCCGGGTAGGTTGTTTATTGATCGACATAAATGGCACTCCACCCATCTCTAACTTCTCCGAAGTAGAGAAAAAAGTCATATTCACCGGGTAGTTATAGAGGGAATTGACCAAAGTACCCTTTTCTAGAATCACATATTCCAAATGGTTCTTTTCTGCTTCAATTCCACAAGCCAGGCCTATCGGGCCAGCCCCTACTATTAGCACATCTATTTCTTTCATATTTAAAATAAACAGTTTTGAATGATTAGAGTTCGAAAATACTCAAAAAAATCCGCTGGCAAATGATTCTCATTCTTGTTCCTTATTGATAAATCTTCTTTCATCTCATCAAATCCCCTCCATGCTCACAACAAATGCTGCAAAAACACCATTGACACTTTAAAATAGTAATGCCAGTAAACAAATAAAGGCCAGCGAACTGGCCTTTAAGGGGGTGAAGAAACAACTCTCCTATTATTTCATTTTAGCACTTTTTTACTAAATTTCAGGTAGCTGTATAGTATTTTTTATTCCTATAAAAGAAAGCATCTCATACTCTCCATCTATGTAATCCTATACGCTCAGCCCTTAACCTTAGTTCCCTCCTTCCCCCTTTTGCGCCCCATTCCCAGGCTTTTTTAACGATCTTTAACAATCAATTACGACAAAGTTCGTAGTACTTATTGGACTTACGAAAATAATCGTATATATTTACTACGAATTAGATCGTACTAGAAAAAAATGAAAGCTAAGCCTACAGATTCCGAGTTGGAGATACTTACTATCCTATGGGAGAAAGGCCCCTCCACGGTAAGGGACATACATGAGATACTAGCCACCGCTAAGGATACCGGCTATACCACCACCCTCAAGACCATGCAAAACATGCATAATAAAGGGATTTTGGACCGGGCTGAGCAAGGAAGGGGACATTTATATACTCCTAGCTTATCAGAGAAAGAAACTCAGGGCTCCTTATTGAGCAACTTTGTGAATGCCACTTTTGGAGGCTCTGCCAAAAAGCTCATTTTGCGAGCATTGGGTGAGAGCAATCCTTCTCAGGAAGAAATTAAAGAAATCAGGAATTTACTCAACGAACTTGAAAACAAGAACGAATGAACCCATTTGAGGCAATATTTGAAGAGGTATATTTTAGCGTCATCGGCTGGACCCTGATACATTCGGTATGGCAGATTATGATTATCAGTGCTTTGGTAGCATTGGCCCTGAAATTCATTCCTCAGCGTAAAGCACAAAAGCGATATGTAGTATCTATGATAGGGCTGTTGCTCATTCTTTTTAGTGCTATTTTCACCTTTGATTACCTTGCCCGCCAAGCGTCTCAGGAAACTAAAAATCACGCACATTATATCATTGGGAAGACTAGTAAGGCGATCGCGAGCATTGCTCCAGCCTCCCCGGCCCAGGAATCGATCGATTCATCCGCTTCGGCACTGGTACAGCCTGGTATTCTTGACAAAACACTGGTTTACCTCGAAAATCATCTGGCCACGATTGTCAATCTCTGGCTATTGGGCGTGCTATTTTATTTGGTAAAACTCATCGGAAGCCTTTGGGATTTACGCAACTTCCACCTACAGCATCGCAGTACTGTGCCCGAAAATCTACGTGCTCAAGTAAAGGCCATGACCAAAGAAATGGGGATCTATAGGCCCATCAAAGTCATGAGCAGCAAACTAATCCAAGTCCCCGTCACTTATGGGATAGTAAAGCCGGTAATTCTCATCCCTGCCAGTATGCTCACAGGTATTTCTATCAGGCAGCTGGAAGCTATCATCGCCCACGAACTGGCCCATATCAAACGCTATGATTTTTTGGTAAATATCATCCAGCGACTAATGGAAATGATGTTTTTCTACCATCCCTGCTTCTGGTGGATCAGCGAGCAGTTGGAAAAAGAAAGAGAGCATGCCTGTGATGATCTTGCCGTGCAGCTTGGGTATTCTCCTCGAGAATTGGCGACTGGATTGGCCAATCTAGCGGAGTATAGCCATCAGCAGTCTCCATCCATGACCATGGCCGCAAGCGGCAATAAGAATCCACTCCTTACCCGGATTCAGAGAATAATGAACCAAAACACTTCCACCAAGGATAAATTTTCACCCTTAATTTCTGCTACTATGATACTTAGCCTTCTACTATGTGGATCTTTAGTCCTCGCTAATAATCCCTCCAAAAAAGACGCGGAATTGACCACTCAAGAGAGTGTTGCTCCTATAAAAAATTCCTCCACACACTATTATACGGTGAAGACCATCACCAACCATCAACCGTCCAACATCATTACGGTGGATACTACGATGGTGTTTATTAAGAAAGATTCCATACCCAATGAGCCTATGAAAACGACGACAGTCTATTGTAGCGAAGATCATAAAAGCAACCCCATGCCGGTGCTGGAATTAAGTCCCACACCGAAGTTCCCCAATGTCCCTCCGATGAGCGTCAGCCCACCTGCCAGCACTCTGCAGGTGCCTACCATGAATATAGCTCCTATGGATATCGCAGAGGAAAGCTTGGAAATGGCGCGTATAGGAAGTGAAATCAGCGCTTTGAGTCTTACGGATAGCCCTGAGGCCACTGAGAAGATAAAATCCCTAGAGAAGACAATGGATAAAATGCATGCCAAAATTGAGGAGAAAGCTCAGAAATATGAGCTAAATATGAAAGAATGGGAACAGCAATATGAGCTTGAATTGAAGAAATGGGAAGTAGAGATGGAACAGTGGCAAGTGCAAATGGAGGAAAGCCAAAAGGAATGGCAGGCAAAATTTGAACCACTTATGAAGGCCTTTGAGAAGGAGATGGAAGTATGGGAAGCCCAAAATGAGCCAAAAATCAAGGCGTATGAAGCCCAAATGGAGGCTTGGCAGGAGCGCCAGCAGGAAATTGAGGAAAATCGCCAACCATAACTTCAAGAAAACACAATTAGCCAATTAGTCAAAAAGCCGCTGCGAACCAATTCTGGAAGTCGAGGCGGCTTTTTTTATTATAGGTACAAAAGGGTTTTCAATTTCCCACAAAACTATTAGAGGTCCTGCAAAAGGATCTTCTTTTAATGTAGATTCGGGATTTATCTCTCCTGAGCGCTCAAATTATACAATAATTATTTTATACAGTGTCGCAGAAATTACTGAAGAAACACTACTTTATTCATCATAAACAGAGGTGACCCTGTGAATGGAATGTAGGAAATCCCAGGCTAAGGAAAATAGTAAAGGAGGAGGCTTAAGCATACTCTACTTGCTATAAAGTATATACTCATCGATTCCACAGAAATCAATCAAAGGATGGCTTTCGTTCACTCCAAACCAACAATTACTCTTTCAGAAAGGATTCCGTATTAATCACTGCCTATGAGGAAACCGGACAGTAAAAAGTTGTCATTATTTACCGCAAATAAAGAAACAGTTACTTTGGAAAAAAATCTCAAGGTACAAGGGAGAATTTATCCAGAGCGGGAAAACCTTTAAGGATAATCCGCCGCCCTGGATTTTAATTTATTTTTTTGATAATAGATAGGCTTTAAATTCCTGATAATCATTTGCCATCCGCTCCGTCTTCTTCTCACCGTCCAAGAAAGCGGCCAAGCGTTCCGGAAGCACTACTTCTTCCTGATGGACAGCTTCTACCACATCTCTGAACTTACCCGGATGAGCCGTCTCCAGAAACACTCCTAGATAGCCTGGATTGGTGGCCATAAAGTCTTTTAATCCTAAATAAGCCACGGCACCATGCGGATCCATGGTATATCCGGTTTTAGCCTTCACCTCTTGCATAGCCTCTCTAGTGGTGGCATCATCATAGAAGTACCCTCTGATCATTTCTTTGAGGGTATTAGGCTCGGGATATAGGTCCAGCAATCGATAAAAATTGCTTGGGTTTCCCACATCCATGCTATTACTGATGGTCTGCAGTGAAGGCCTTGCTCTAAAAGGAACACCTTTCAGGAAGTCCGGCACGACTTTATTTACATTGGTAGCAGCCACAAAAGTGTGAATTGGAAGTCCCATACGCTCGGCGAGCATTCCTGCTGCTATATTCCCAAAATTGCCGCTAGGCACAGAAAACACAAGCTTCTTATCGCTAGCCGGCAAGCGTGAATAGGCATAAAAATAATACAGGCACTGAGGAATCCAGCGAGCAATATTTATAGAATTGGCAGAGGTCAACAGCATTTCCTTATTAAGCTCCTGATCCAAGAAGGCTTCTTTCACCATGCTTTGGCAGTCATCGAAAACGCCATCTACCTCCAGGGCTGTGATATTCTCTCCAAGGGTGGTAAATTGCTTCTCTTGCAATTCACTGACTTTGCCCGTAGGGTAAAGAATAATTACTTCCACACCCGGCACCTTATAGAATCCATTGGCTACTGCGCTCCCTGTATCTCCAGAAGTGGCCACCAGCACTCTTACTTTTTGGTTTTCGACCAATAAGCTCATCAGCTTAGAGCAAAACCGGGCCCCAAAATCCTTAAAAGCAAGGGTAGGTCCATGAAAAAGCTCCAAGGAATACACATCCTCCTCCACCTTCACGAGGGGAGCATCAAAGCTCAAGGTATGATCGACCAAATCGATAATCTGCTCCTCCGTCAGGTCCTTGCCAAACACCGCATTGATCACCTCATAGCCAATCTCCTGAAAGGAAAGTGCAGGCAAATTCTCGATGAAGGAAGGGTGTAAAATAGGGATTTCTTCCGGCATATATAAGCCTTGATCAGGAGCCAGGCCCTTGATCACCGCTTCTTTTAGGGAGACCTTTTGGTCTTTATTATTTGTACTGTAAAATTTCATGTCAGGATTTATTTATCACATAAGTACCTTTGGTATTGACGGCAGAGACATAGATATCCACGTCAAGCCCTATTTTCTCAAACACTTTCAGGCAGGCTTCTTTGGCAGCGTAGGCCACATCCTGGGCGGGAGAAAGTATAAATGTGGTGGGGCCGGAACCAGAGATCCCTACCCCCAGCGCACCGATATCTTTGACGGCATTCTTCACCTCATCAAATCCCGGAATCAATACCGAGCGGGAAGGCTCCGCAATCACATCCTGCAAAGACCTGCTGATCAAGCCCATATCTTCCTGAAACAAACCAGCGACTAAACCAGCGATATTGCCCGATTGGATGATCGCATCTTTCAGGGAAACTTGCTGGCGCAATACACTTCGCGAATCAGCGGTATTCAGTTCAAAATGAGGGTGCACCAAGGTGCAATAAAGTCCTTTTGGCACATGAAGCTTCGTCACATCGAGAGGGTGATAACTTCTGATCAGCACAAATCCTCCCAGCAGTGACGGCGCCACATTATCAGCATGCTCCGCCCCGCAAGCCACACCTTCTGCCTTCATGGCAAATGGCAATAAATCCTTCTTTTCTAGGGGATTTCCCAGCAGAACATTTGCCGCTTCCAATGCAGCCACAGAGCTGGCAGCGCTGGATCCCATGCCACTTCCTAAAGGCAAGCCCTTAAAAAGCTCAATCTCCAGTCCTCCTTCAAAACCAATATGCTCCGCAAATGCCTTTAAGGCTACGCTACACGTGTTTTTGTCGGTTTCATAGGGAAGTCGACCTCCATCACCCTCTATCCTCACCACCCGTACTCCAGGCGTGTCGGAAAGCGACACGGTCACCTTATCCCCCATTTCTTCTACTGCAAAGCCCAAAATATCAAACCCGCAGGAGACATTGGCTACTGTCGCCGGGGCAAACGCGGTTACATTTTTCATCTTGAATAATTTCCTAACCTTATTATATCTGCAAAAACTCCCGCAGCAGTAACATCCGCTCCAGCTCCAGGGCCCCGCACAATCATCGGGAAATCATTATACCTTTCGGTAGTGAAGAGGATCATATTATCACTGCCTTTCAGCGTGAAAAAAGGATGCTCCTGGTCAAGGGAATTGAGTCCTACCTTCGCCTTACCATTTTCCAGAGTCGCCATAAAACGGAGCTTCTCACCTTTGGCTTTGGCCTCCTCCAGCAACTGGCGGAAATGACCATCATGCAGCTTCAATTTCTCGAAAAACTCCGGAACAGTCGCCGCATCAGCACAGTCTTCAGGAACCATACTCTGTATCGTCACATCCTCGAAGTGAAGATCCTGACCGGCTTCTCTTCCCAGGATCAATATCTTACGCGCCACGTCCATACCACTTAGGTCATCCCGCGGGTCTGGCTCGGTATATCCTTTCTCCTTGGCCTGAGCCACCACTTCACTGAAAGGCATGCCTTTCTCCAACTCACTAAAGATATAATTCATCGAGCCACTCAGCACCGCTTCTATACGGTGTACATGGTCCCCGCTGAGCATAAGATCCTGCAAGGTATTGATCACCGGAAGGCCGGCAGCCACATTCGTCTCATAGAAGAACCGCACCCCACGCTGGCTGGCAAGCTTCTTCAGTTGCTTATAAACCGGTAGCGGGCCAGAATTGGCCTTTTTGTTTGGAGTGACAATCCCCACTTTGGCATCCAGGATCTGCTCATATACATCAGCGACTTCCTGACTTGCTGTGCAATCCACAAATACCGAGTTGGAGAAATTCATCTTCTCCATAGTTCCTATAAACTTAGCCATGTCCATAGGCTCATCATTTTCATCTGGCGCCTCCACAGTGGCCAAGTCAAAACCATCTTCATGGAACTTCATAAATCGGGAATTGGCCATTCCATGGATCTGAATGTCCAGCAGGTTTTCGTCCTGTAGTTTTTTAAGTTGGTGATTCACCATACCGATCAGAGCTTTGCCGATAAGGCCTACACCGACTAGGAATACGTGAAGGACCTTATAATCAGAAAGGAAAAAGGCTTCATGCAGGGCATTTAGCGCTTTTTGAAGGTCTGCTTGCTTGATTACCGCTGAGATATTCAGCTCAGAGCTTCCCTGAGCAATCGCGGCTACGTTCACATTATTTCGTCCCAGGGCTTGGAACATCCTTCCACTGGCGCCAGGGTTATGCTGCATATTCTCTCCCACCACGGCGATCACGGCCATATCTGGCATGACCTGGATCTGGTCCATCTCGCCATTTTGGATTTCATATCGAAATTCCTCTTCGATGACCGTCTTGGCTTTATGAGCATCCTTGGAGGCTACAGCCACGCAGATGCTATGCTCTGAAGAAGCTTGGCTGATCAATACGATATTGATCTTGGAGCTCGCCAGCGTCCCAAAGAATCGCTGACTTACGCCAATGACTTCCACCAATCCTGGACCCTGGACATTGAGGATGGATATATTCCCCATGGAGGAGATGCCCTTAATGATTTTACCTTCTCCGCTATCCTTAGAAATAAGGGAGCCTGTATCTTCGGGCTTGAAAGTATTCTTTATATATATAGGAATCCCCATCTTCATGGCTGGCTGCATGGTAGCGGGGAATACGACTTTGGCACCGAAATGCGAAAGCTCCATGGCCTCATTATAGCTCAGCTGAGGAATGGTAAAGGCAGTATATACCAATCGAGGATCCGCAGTCATGACTCCAGACACATCGGTATAGATCTCCACCTGATTAGCTTCTAGAGCTGCCGCAAATATGGAGGCGGTATAATCGGAGCCACTTCGGCCCACAGTGGTGGTCTCGCCTTTGGTGGTGGACCCTATAAAACCAGTGATTACCTTGATGCCCGCATGCATCTCAAAGTATTTTTTCACCAATTCATTGGTCAGGGAAAAGTTTACCTTGGCATGGCCAAATCGATCATCCGTTTTCACGACATCTCTAGCATCCAGGTACACGGCATCTTTGCCACGGGCCTGAAGGCCAGCAGTCAGAATGAAATTTGATAGACGCTCCCCAAAACTGAGAACATAATCCAGAGTACGATCCGAGCATTCCTTGATCAGGTAAATGCCGTGGAAGACATCCCCAAGCTCATTGAAGCGAACTTTCACAAAAGTAAGGGCAGTGGATTGTTGCTGTACAGGCACAAGTTGCCTGGCGATATCCAAATGGCGTTTTTCTAAGTCCTGCAATAAGGTATGGTAGCTTTCCTCGCTCTGCTGCGCCAAAGTGGCACACTGTAGCAGCTGCTCTGTAACTCCTCCAAATGCAGAAAAGACTAAGGCAAATTCCTCTTTATCTGATTTTTGATCAATTATCGAGAATACCTTTTGGATATTTTCGAAATTGGCAATTGATGAACCTCCGAATTTTATAATGTTCATGAAAACAAATGATTTATTGGCTTGTTAATGGATTTTTTGAGTGGCTGTAAAAACAGTCCCTAGTCTAGGCGGCAATATAATAGATACACACGGGATTACCCCGTAATGGTGCTGGTAAAAGTGATGGTAGAAATGATGGTAAAAAAAGTGGCACAGTCCACTGCTTGCAAGTCTGCAATTGAGCTGGTGGCGATATGTATATTGACTGGGCTAATCATCATTTTTTTATTGACAGGACAATCTTAATCACAAAATTCTATTATCCCAAATTTTTGATTAACAAATCTTCAATTTACCCGCTCTTTTATTAATACTTTGACAAAAACACATCAAACAAATTACTTTTCTCCTTGGCTAAAGCGGCACAAATTACCAGTCGATCTGGCTAAGTCCAACACTTCCAATCCCCAAGCCCCACTTATGCGCTTACCTGTTGATTTTAAAGACATTAGAATCACCTCTCATCCCAAAGACCAATAAAAACCTCCTAAATTAAAAGAATTTAATACCATAAATCAGGATTTTTTTGCAGTTATTTCATTACCTTTTCACGATTAAAACATACTTATCATTTAACAGCAATTTTTCTATGAAACAGTTTAAACTTTCTACCTTACTTGTTTGCCTATTTCTAGGCTTTAGTTCTTGCAGCTCAGTATCCAGCCTTAATCCTCTGGATTTATTGACAGGGAACAACTGGATATTATCATCACTTACGGGTGGCGGATTGGACATGTTTAAAGGAGCCTTACCTTCTCTAGGTTTTTCTGACGGAGGTAAACTAAACGGATTCTCCGGTTGTAACAATTTCAGCGGTGATTTTGAATTGAGCGGTACAGGTATCGACCTTGATCCAGGAGCGATCACCAAGAAAGCGTGTGAGGGAGATGGCGAAAGCAAATTCCTAGGCGCCTTGAAAGATGTCTCTAACTTCAAAATAGCGAAGGACAAACTTACGCTTATGGATGGAGCTTCTGAATTGATGACTTTAATTCCACAAGGAAAATAATCATAGGCAAGGTCTTAGTAGAGCGCAGTGATTTTATGGCTTATTTGGCCAAAATTAATCCTATCTCCTAAGCTTTTACCTAGCATAGATTGGGCAAGCGGTGCATGTGGCGAAATCACAAACACCACTTGCCCATTTATTTTTAGCTGACCTATAGCGGCCGCTATAAATAAGAAGGCCTTATCAGTAATCACCAAGCTGCCCACCTGGACTTTTTCATGCACCGAATTAGGGTCAATTCCGCTAAGAATCTGACTTTGCTTATTATACTCCGCCAGCACATTAGTGGCCTTATCCATCTCCTGACGTACCATCTCCCGGCCGGTTTCATACTTATCTCCCGCGCTGCTTTTGGTGTCCGAAGCCGCAGACTGCTTGAGTTCCACCAGGCTGGCCTCTAGCTCCGCCTTTTTGCTATTCAGATAATCCCTAACTTCTGAGATAAGAGCCTGTTTTGTGATATTCATTCTTCCTTGGTCTAAAATGCAAATCTAACATATTAATATCCCCCTCCTAAGGCCGGTGACAATTGACCGGCTTTGGCCTGGAAAAAATCACTCTCCGTATCCTGTGGGATCCACTGAACGATAGCGTGAATGTACCCCACCTAGCCTTAGACCTAGTAGATAGGGTTCATTAAAATCTACAGCCGCCATTTGATACCTAATACAGAATTTCTTAGTCTCATGAAGACCCATTATATAAACTTGCGTTTTTTTATTGCAAATGATTACTTTTGCATCATGACTACCACCAGAGGCTTCATTGCGGCAATCGGCATATTCTTGCTTTTTATTCTATTTAAAGGCAGTATTCATAATGATCAGGCTCAAATCTTCTTTGCTTTTGGATTTGTTTTGGCGGAGCTTGCCATTATATTTTTATTAATCAAAAACCGAAAAAAATAGGCATACAAGCTCCACTAGGGAGAACCTTGCATTAATAAGCACAAAAAAAGGTGCAGATATGACCTGAATGGATCAGATTTATCTACACCTTATCGTATAAAATAAAGCAATTAGCCTTATTGTTTCTTAGAGATATCTCCGCCTGTATTGGACTTCACGTCCACATTTCCTGGGTCTCCCAGGTACCACACTTTACCTGCAGTGCCAGCAGATCCTGAGATGGAGCCGGTAACCAGGATCACGGATTCAGCAGCAGTATTGGTTTTCACCTTAGCGTCTTTTACTTCTAGTTTATCAGCCGAAATCGTCGATTTGGTATAGGCCTCTAAATTTAGCTTTTCAGCGGTTCCCTGAAGAAACATTTTACCGTTGGTAGCGCCCTCCAGATTTAGCGTGGCTACATTTACCTTTGCTTCTAGATAGCTGCTGGTTTCCACTCGTAAGTCCAGGGTTTTATTTGCCAATACATCCTTTACGAAGGCCTTAGCGCTGTTGGACACCTCTATCTTATCGATATCACCGGCATAAGTAAGGATCACTTTTACGGTATTAGTACCAAAATTGCCTTTGGCCAATTTAATTTCCAGCTGTCGGTCTTTGATTTCCGCGAGGATATTGGAGGCATCCACTCCAGAGGCTTGGATTTCTATGCTATTGGTCTCGCCTTTGACCAGATCAGCCTCAATGGCATTTGATACTGATATGGAATTAAAGACTGACAGGTCGCGAGTTTCTGTGCTAGTCTGTCCAAATACTAAAGTGCTGGACGTAAGGATAATTAATGCGAGGAGTACTTTTACTTTGTTTTTCATTTTTTCAATCTACTATACTTGACCATAAATTTTGAAGGTCGTATTTTTCAATTTTGGGTTTGCTACCGCAAAGTGCATTGCTTCGGCGATTTCGTCGGGAGTCACCCATTTCGAGAAATCCTGATCTGACATCGCTTTTCGGTTTGGCGGGGTATCAATGATGCTTGGGACAAATAGATGTGCCCTCACGCCTGTACCTTTCACCTCCGCAGAGATCATATCAGCTAGGTTGACCACCAGACTCTTACTCAAAGTGTATGCCACAGTAGCTATCCCCTCAGAAACTTGCAGGGCTGGCTTGGCTCCCACCATCAGAAATGCTCCTTTATTATTGTTTTTGAATACGGGCAGGAAAGCCTTCATCATATTATAGGTACTAAAAAAGTTCAGATGAAACATCTTCTCCAAATCCGCCTTGGTGGTGTCTTCTAAGCCTCCCAGAGTAAATCCACCTACCAAAGTAACGATAGCCTCAAGCTCAGAGCCATACTGCACTGTATATTCCTTTGCAAATGCCGCCACCTTCTCCTCATCTGTCACATCCAATTCATAAATATCATTTGCCTCCTCCAGCTCATCACCTTTCCCTGGCGCTACCGTCGCAATCACTCTAAAACCTTCTCTTTTAAATTTTTCCACTACTGCATTCCCTAGGTTACCTGCTGCTCCGGTAATAATTATATTCCTATTCATAAGTGATATATGGTTAATTTATTAATTTTAGCCTATCTAAAAAAACAATCAAAATTCTTATCTAAAATCTAGCTTGCGCCGTTAGATGGTCCAATGTCCGCTACACAAATAGTGTGCTGGGAATCTAAACGGGAAACTGCTCACTTGCCTGTTTTTTTCATAATTGATAAAAATAAGATTTTATTTGCGAAATAAATATGACAAACGATAAAACTGCTTTAAAGGACCGGGAAAAACGAAAAAGAGTCCTTTTCGTCATTAAGCTTATTAGCTTTCTGATTTTACTTTGGTTCAGCAATACTATCTCCACCTTTCTTACCCCCTATTTCCGTCATACTGACAATGTCCTCAAGGCACTGACCTTCCTTCTCAGTAGCCATATGCTGATCTCTCTTGGCAGACTGATCACGGTCCGGTTTTACCTGAGCAAAAAGGCCACTGACCCTTTTAGAAGCAACTTTGTATTGGGGATAAATCATATCTCCAGCATACTGAATGTGGCCGTATTCCTGATCTCACTCATGTTCTTGTTTGGGGTAAACCCATTGAATTTTTTCGCCAGCATCACCATTGTGGCTGCTGCGATCGCCCTACTGTCTAAGGACTATATTACCAATATGATCAATGGCCTCATCATCATGTTCTCTGACCAGCTATCCCTTGGGGATAAGGTCAGGATCGCCGACCAAACGGGGAGGATTCAAGATGTCACCCTTCTCAATCTGGTGATACTCAATGAAGAAGGAGATACCGTAATGATCCCTAACAACCTTATCCTTAGCTCCCAAATCGTCAACCACTCCCGGCAAAACAGCAAGAAGCTCACCTTTGACTTTGAACTAAATCTAGGGCCAGAAACCAATTTGGACCAGATCAAGTCCCGGCTTTATCTGGCGGTGAATGCCTTTGATCAGCATTTGATGAAGAATACTTTTACGCTCAAAACCGTAGAAATCATGGCAAACAGCCTCAAATTAAAATGTCAATTTATGCTGATCAACTCAAATAAGGCCTTGATAGAAAAAATAAACTGGGCGGTACATCAAGAAATAATCTCCATATCCCGTGAAAATAGACAAGCATAACTTCTTCGATCAGGTATATCAGGTAGTAAAACTCATCCCCAAAGGCCGAGTGAGCTCATATGGAGCTATCGCCCAGTATCTGGGCACAAAATCCGGAGCGCGGACCGTGGGCTATGCGATGAACGCCGCTCACAGCCTCCCCGATGTCCCCGCACACCGAGTAGTCAATCGATCTGGCTTACTCACCGGAAAACACCATTTCCCCACTCCCAGCGCCATGCAAGAGGCTTTAGAGGAAGAAGGAATTCTGGTCAAAAATGATAAAATACAAGATTTCGATAGCAAATTCTGGGATCCTTCCAGGGAACTCACCTGATAAAGCTTTTTTTTTGGCCGCTGGCCAATAGTATAGTATTCACTCTCCACCTGCCTGAATTCCCCCATTCGCACCGTCTCTATTGCCATGACCGATCCTGTAGGCTCGGACGGTATAGGAATCTGCTATTAAATACCGAGTACATTGGGAATTTAGCAGCCAATTCAATTCTTCACTATATTTATAATGCGCAGCCAGCCGATACCTTAGGATGCCACCTTTCATTTTTTACACTTATTAGGGAGTCTATCCAGCACCAGTCAAAATCACCAGTTCGGGTAGGCAGATTTTCATCTACCCGCATTTAAGACCAAAGCTAAGGTAAATTTATAAAGGCTAATTATGGTCGTTTTATCTAAAATTAGTCTTAAAAACGAATCTAAATCGGATGCAATTTTTCTAGCTTCCAAAACTCGCTAAGGCAATGAAGAGCTAAAGTTTAGGAATAATTACCGAAACTCAGGAAAGTCAAAGCCAAAACAGAGAGCAATCGACCTAATTTTTAGGCTCTTATGACAGAGAATAGGAGTCAATTTTTCATGATTTTTCGTCAAACAAGCATTTAATTGGCGGAAATAGGTGATATATAACTGGTATTATTCGCCTTTTTTATATGGTTTTAAACCATTTTTACCACATTTTAAGCTAGTTGCGTAGATGTGCGTAGGGTAAATTTTGAATGAAACATTGTTGTTTCGTTACATTTATAGTAATCGAAAACAGAAAAATTGTAAATATTAATTTATAGCCTAAAGAATAAAATTATGCAGACACAACATCAAATCTCAGGAAACGGTAATGAAAACATGATAGTTTCAACCAGTGATAAGGTAAGGGAAATTAAAAGCGGAATGGAAATGGAAAAACAATTGAAACAACACATTGCTGAGAACCTAAGAAAATACAGAGTACTTAGAGGCTTTACTCAGGAGTACATTGCAGAATATTTAGGCAAGAAGGATTACACTGCCTATTCAAGATATGAGCAAGGCCGATCAAATTTAAAGATGGATGATGCCATCAAGCTTGCAGCTTTATACGAAGTTCCGATTCAGGAATTAGTAAGCGGCACTCCAGCCATTAAGCAGCAGCGCATGCAGAAGGACACCTTCGGATTCAAGGATTTCTCTACTCTAATCACTTTGGACGGCTCCCCAGAAACGCTGGATAATCAATTCAGAAGATTGAAGAAGCTCAATAATATGATAGAAAAGGGGGAGATCTAGGATCCCCTCACCTTTCCATGGCTGAAGAGCCATAATCCGAGGAACATCAATGCTCCATTTAGAATAAGGATTTCGAATCCGAATCGATACCCAAAGAGCCATTGTTCAGAATTAACACTGACCAGAAAGGCTAAAAGTGGTGCTAACACGGCAATGAATGGCACCACTTTATCTTTGACTATTCTCTTGGTGAACAGCCCGAATGAATATAAACCCAATAATGGACCATAAGTATATCCTGCAATTATAAAGACGGAGTTGATTACGCTTTGATCGTTGATCCAACGGAAGAGCAATATCACCAGAAACATAAGGGCAGTAAACGCTAAATGGACTCTTTTCCGGATTTTTTGCTGTTTATCTCGAGGATATTTTCTTTCAATTTCCAAGAAATCAAAGCAAAACGAAGTGGTCAAAGCCGTAAGCGTAGAATCTGCGCTTGAATAAGCCGCGGCAATGATCCCCAACACAAACACTGTCCCTGCAAACACGCTAAAATGCTCTGTGGCAAGCATCGGGTAGAGGTCATCGGTCTTAGTGGGCAGTGTGATATTATTCACCTCACAATATTGATAGAGCAACACCCCCAACATCAAAAATAGTAGGTTTACTATCACCAAAATCACCGTAAACCAAAGCATATTTTTTTGTGCATCACCAATATTCTTGCAAGTCAGGTTTTTTTGCATCATATCCTGATCCAAACCAGTCATCACGATGGTAATAAATGCGCCAGAAGCAAACTGCTTGAAGAAATTGGTACCAGACTGCCAGTCCCAATTGAAGATTGTCGATCTGGAATCCTCAAAAACGGAGGTAAATAAGCCTTTGGCTCCTTCGATCCCCAGGTCCTGACTAACCAAAACTATCCCCGTGCCCACAGCCATCAGCATAAATAAGGTCTGCAAAGTATCCGTCCACACCACGGTCTTGATTCCTCCACGATGGGTGTATAGCCATATCAGGGAGACTGTAATCAGCACAGACACCCAAAAAGGGATTCCCCAATCATCAAATAAAATCAATTGTAATACCCCAGCAACCAAAAATACCCTGATGGAAGAGCCTAAAATTCTGGAGAGAATAAAAAAGAAGGCGCCTGTTTTATACGACCAAAAGCCAAATCGATCCTCCAAATAGGCATAAATAGACACCAGATTCAGCCTATAATATAAAGGCAATAGGACTTTGGCGATCACCAAATAGCCCAAGGTATAACCCATAACCACCTGGAAATAGTAGAAGTTACTATTTCCAACCTCTCCAGGAACAGAGATAAAGGTCACCCCAGAAAGGGAGGCGCCGATCATTCCAAAGGCCACCAGGAACCATGGAGACTGCCGATCCCCGGTAAAGAAGGTTTCCTGCGTCACTTTCCTTGAAGTAAAATAAGAAATAATGAACAACAACAGAAAATAGGATGTTATTACCAGGAGTATTAAATTTGAGTTCATAGTCTGCTATATAATAAAGGCTGCTAAATTGTTTATAATTATTAACTTTGCAAAATGAGCATGCAACCATTGGAACATACTGTTGAAGAAGAAATCGAAATCTTACTAGAGGATTTGGTGGATACGGAGGAGAATGACCTGGTGGTATTCAACGATGACATCAACACCTTTGACCATGTCACCAAGGTGCTGATCAAGGTATGCAATCATAGCCAGGAACAGGCTGAGCAGTGTACCCTAATCATTCACTATAAAGGAAAATGTGCTGTCAAAAAAGGCAGTCACAAGACACTAAAACCTTTATGCCAGTCCATTTTGGATGCGGGCATACAGGCTGCCATCGTTTAATCCCCTGACGCATTGAATTTTCCCTCTAAACTCATCGAAGAGGCGGTCAATGAAATCAGTAGATTGCCGGGAATAGGAAAAAAAACAGCGCTAAGACTGGCCTTACACCTCCTCAAGCAACCTGAGACCATTTCGGAGAACCTCACTGAAGCCATTCTTAAACTTCGGAAAGAAACCACTTACTGCAAGATTTGTCATAACATCTCTGACCAGGAAATATGCGCCATCTGCAATGGTCCTCGACGCGAGCATCAGCTGATCTGCGTAGTGGAGGACATCCCCGATGTGCTGGCCATAGAAAACACCTCACAATATACCGGTCTATATCATGTCCTCGGAGGTGTAATATCCCCTATCCAGGGGATTGGTCCTGACGAATTAAAAATAGACTCCTTATTCCAGAGAATATCCTCGCCACATAAAGACGAGCCAGTCCTTGAGGTAATTTTAGCGCTGCCCTCCACGATGGAAGGCGACACCACTTCCTTCTATATCACGCGTAAGCTAAAGGAAAAAGGAGTGAAAGTAAGTACAATTGCCAGAGGCATTCCTATCGGCGGAGAGCTAGAATTCACCGATGAAATCACTCTGGGAAGAAGCATCCTCACTAGGGTAAATTATAATATCGATTAACAAAGGTGATAATCAAGCACTTAAAAACCTTAACGATATATCCAACAGGTTTTCCTTGCTTATAAACAGCCGAACACCTATATTTGTGCCCTTATTAAAAGCTCAAAAAATGGGGGATTAGCTCAGTTGGCTAGAGCGCTACACTGGCAGTGTAGAGGTCATCGGTTCGAATCCGATATTCTCCACCATTTTGATTTAAAAGCCTTGCAGAAATGCAGGGCTTCCTTTTTTGGTAGATAGTGCGCCCCGTCAGGCGACGGGGAGGTCATCGGTTCGAATCCGATATTCTCCACCATTTTAATTTAAAAGCCTTGGATCAGTCCTAAAAGTTGGGGGATTGGGATGAAATGATTTTCTTTGTTAAAAAAAGAAAATGGACGGGAAGGAAATTTCAAGATTAGTTTTACCAGCAGGTATGCTAGATTATTTCAATATCACATCTTCAGAGTTTAAAGATGATAGCTTCTTTATTTATTTAGAGGAGTAGAACATTCATCCTGAGCATCTTCAAGGAGCTAAGCTCACCTCCAAAGGCTTCTATGATGAGGTGAGTATTCAAGATTTCCCTGTTCGTGGAAAAGCGTGTTTCCTTAAAATAAAGAGAAGGAAATGGCTTAA
>NZ_KB890739.1:0-160490 GCF_000373245.1 Echinicola pacifica DSM 19836 | reverse complement strand
CGACGGGGAGGTCATCGGTTCGAATCCGATATTCTCCACCATTTTATACTAAAAGCCTTGCAGAAATGCAGGGCTTCTTTTTTGGTAGATAGTGCGCCCCATCAGGCGACGGGGAGGTCATCGGTTCGAATCCGATATTCTCCACCATTTTGATTTAAAAGCCTTGCAGAAATGCAGGGCTTCTTTTTTGGTAGACACTGCGCCCCGTCAGCCGACGGGGAGGTCATCGGTTCGAATCCGATATTCTCCACCTACATAACTGGAAATATACAACTATCCTTCATCATTTAACACCGGCTTATTACCCTTATATGTTCCTCTAAAATGAAGCCTAATAAGGGTTCAGACCTAAAAGTTGGATGATTAGAATGAAATGATTTTGTTATTAAATAAAAGAAAAAGGAAGAGAGCCACATTGTAAGACTATTTTTGCCACCCTTCAGTTTCTATCCAGTTGCACTCATTACGCTCACCATTAATTAACACTAATAGGATCATTGCCATTAAAAAGTCATAGCAAAACCGCTCGCTGTGCGACTTGATGGCAGCAAGCAAATAGATCGGCTTTAATGACATTAGCTTAGACACAATCAACCAAAATATCCTGCCCACCCAAAGAGCCTGCTTAAAATTTATAGGTATATCCAAGCCTTAGCACTTGAGTTTCATAATAATCATCGCTGATATAACTGAAGCCATTTCCTTCAATGTCCTTCTTTATTACCATGGTATTGAGCAGGTCTGAAGCATTAAAGTAAACCTCCCCTGCTCCCTTTTGAACCAGTTTCTTCAGACCCATATCCATTGTAAACCTACCTTTGATCTCTCCTTGAGGGATGATATCCGGCGCCAAATAAATTGCAGTCAACTGGCCGGAAAAAGTATTGGAAAATTTGATCTGCGAGTTCCACTTTGCATTCCCTGAAAACATTTTTTGTTGCTCCATATAATACTCATGAGGCTCTGGGTATAGGTTTTGAACTGTAAAAGCATTGATCTGGTTTTGGTAGCCATTGATATTAATATCAAAAGCATACCAATCAGAAACATCCATTTCCAATAGAGCTTCCATTCCTGTATTATAACTGTCTCCAGCGTTTTGAAATATTGCATAGATCAATCTGCTTTCCCCAAAGACCGTAGATATCCTAGTGATAGTCCCACTCGTCTTTCGATGATACGCCGCTAAATAAAAAGATCCTGATTTATAAGTATTCTTCCAGCCAAATTCAAAAAGACGGCTAAACTGGGGCTTCAATTCCGGATTTCCAACCTTGATAATTTCAGCATCATCGTATTTTGGAAAGATCCGAATATCCACCTCATTAGGTCGGTCCACCCTCCTATTAAACGAGAGTGTCAATTTATTTTGGGCGTTTAACTTATGCGATAATCGGGTATTGGGAAACGGCTGGAAATAGTCATATCCGTCAGTTTTATACGTTGGATGGTCTGGATTCACTTCATATCTGAGCTTAGCATACTCCACCCTTAAGCCTATTTCAGCTTCCCATTTTTTTGATTCATAAATATAATTTCCATATACCGCAGGAATGGTCTCCTTATAAGTGGCCCAACCTCCTGCCAAGGAATCTATAGGAGAATTATCTCCCGGAAAAAACTGCATATCAGTCGGTATCCATCGTCTCCTCAGCTTCATCCCCGCCTCCAAGCGTCCCATCTTCAGGGGCCTGGAATAATCCAAATTAAAATCTATTACATTTTCATCTGAAAGTAATTTAAATGCATCCTCTCCCACAAATTCAGGCAGGCTGTTTGTAAAAAAATACTGCTCATCCTCTCGGTGAAAGGTATAATTCACTCCTGACACTACCTTATGCCCAGGTTCCTTATATTCATGCTCCCAAGACACTGAGCCCATTACAGTGGTTTTCAATTCATCCTCCAAGAACTGCCATAGCCGTAACCTTTCAGAAAAATCCTCATTATAAAATATTTGATCGCCATTATCGATAATCTTTTCACTACCATATAGGCCGGAAATGGTCAGGGTATTCCGAGCATCTATAGACCAGTCCATACCCGTTCGTAGAGTAAGGAAATTTGTGTCTCGATTTCTCTTTAGCTGCTGTTTGATGACGGCTCCATCCTCATAGGTTCTTGTTACGAACTCATTTTTATTCAGATTCTCCGTATATAAATTATCTCCTGAGAAGAAAAAATTCAGCTTCTCCTTCCTGTAGTTTAAGGCCAGGGAAGGATTTATCTTTGGGGTAATGCTATATTGTGGGCGAACCCCTGGAAGATTGGCCTTTTTCTCCCATATAGCCCCTGCTCCCAAAGCCATCCCAACACTTCCATTAAAGCCTTGCTGTTTTTCTTCCTTCAAAATTATATTTATGATGCCTCCATTCCCATTCGCATCATACCTGGAGGAGGGATTATTGATTATTTCTATTCTTTCCACGGAGGAGGCAGGAAGGTTATTTAACCCGTTTTGATCCCCAAAACCCGTCAAGGCTGTTTGTTTGCCATCCATCAAGATGGCTACCCGGTCATTGCCCCGGATATTCACTTTTCCCTCCTGAACGGACACTCCTGGTAAATTTTGGATAGCTTCGAGGATGGAGCCTCCCCTTTGGCTAATATTATCGCCTAGATCAAATGATTTGACATCCATCTTGGCATTCACTCCTTCTTCCTGACCCAATACTTCCACGGCCTCCAGATCAGTAAGTGAGGGGGATATATAGATTTCTCCCAAATGCAGGAATACCGAGCTGCCCCCGATATAGACCTTTTGAGAGGAGTGATCATAACCAAGATTGGCTATCTCTAAATTATATTCGCCAGGCTCAAGACCTTGTAAGGTAAAATAGCCCTCGGCGTCAGAGATGGCGCCGGTCACAAAAGCAGTATCTGGCAGAGATTTTAGCAATACATTGGCATAGGAAACAGGCTCTTGAGAGGACTGGTCCAATAGCTTACCTGAAAGCTTAATTTCTCCATTTTGTGCATGTACCACTAGAGGGAATGCCCATATAAGAAGGGAGATCAAACTTTTAATTCTGTTTAAAGTCATGTATTTTTTGGCCATTGAGCCGGTTAGAAAAGTAAAAACAAGCTTCCCAAAAGGGTTCATGAAGAGCCTTAATGAATCTGGTTCCTTCTTATTAAAATTGCACTGTCATGAAGAGCGAATCGTAAATCACGAAAAACACTTAAAGCTCAGGCTTGTACACCCTAAAAGAGTAAATTTCACTCGCCAAATATAGTAAAAGCGAAAAGGGTAAACGTTCTTTTAACTGGCCGTAGTTAAAAAAATAGGCAAGCCATAGGAGGAGAATACCGACCCCAAATAGGTCTTCCCTTTCAAGTTTCTTCATCCAGGCATGAAAACGGGCTTTTTATTAAGCCACTGGCCATATCCTACAATAAATCCATGGGCTGGGAAATAAAAAAATGCTTACGCTCGTCGCTTGAATTTACGGGGCAGGTCTAAATTCAAGTATTTTCTTAGGGCGAGGCGTAGATGCTTATGGGCGCGAACCATCTGTTTTTCTATAGCCTTGGGCGAAATGCACAGAATGGTAGCCGCTTCTTTATAACATAAGCCTTCTTCCCTAACCAGCCGAAAGGCCAACCGACATCGAACGGGAAGGCTAGCCACCGCAGAATCCAACTTTTCATGCAATTCCTTAACCAATATATTAGTCTCAGGATAATATTCTAAACCAGTCCCTGGAAAGATCTTAATAGAATCAATGCTGACCATTTTGGGTTTGCGTGCCTTTTGCGACAAGATCGTAAGACAATGGTTTTTAACTGACTTGTACAAATAGGCATCGACATTCTCTACTTCAGTCAGTCGAATGCGAGCTTCCCAGACCTTCACAAACACGTCGGAGATGGCCTCTTCTGCCAACTCACTGCTTTTCAAAAAGGCCTTCGCAAACACAAACAAGCGTTCAAAATACCTATCATATAGGATTTGAAATGCTTTTATGTCATTATTACTTATTTTGAACAAAAGATCCTCTCTCATGGACGAAAAACCAAATAAACCTTATACAAATTATCATTAATTAGAATATATTCAAAATATATCAACTACAATTAAGCATTTATCCCTCTAATAATTTTGGACACAAAACTTACATAATCTATGGATGAAGGTCTCTGTTTTGAGGTGAGTGCCCAGCCCCTGCCAGGCAAAGAGAAAAGTCACGATCACCCAATCATCGTGCGTCTAATGAGAAAGGCTTTGGAACATGGATAATAAAAAAAGGCTCAGCACTCTACGAATGAGAGAGCTGAGCCCGTGTGAAATTTGCTAGGAAGAATTATTGTCCTTGGCCAAAGGCCGGCGCATTCTTATCATACCATATTCTTTGGCTATTCAGATCGATGACATCCTGGCTAAGCGGGGTAAATCCCTGCTGATCCATTGCCTGCATCCAATTATCTCTATTGACCTCTCCTGGATCTGGCAACCAAAACCTTCGAGGAATTACCTCATTGAACTCCTCTCTCGCATAGTAGGTAGAGCTATTTTTAGGGTAGCCTGTTCGTCTGCAAAAAACAAAACCCTCATTTGGCTGTCTATAGAAGTTCAAATACTGCTGAACATAAATCTTTTCAAGTACATCCGAGCCTGTCAGCTGAATGGAAGGCTGCGCCAAATAGGCTTCGATCACCGCCTGGCCATTACCATCAAAAGCCGTGGTGGACATGGCTGCAACGGCTATTTCATTCATCGTCTGAATGGAGGCCGTAATCCCCTGATTATACCACTTCGCAATATCCGATGCGGTGCCGGTTCCATACCCCTTGGCCATAAGCTCTGCAATATAGAAGCAAGACTCCGCATGTGACACCACCGCATCCTTCCACACTCCGGAGCTACTATTCATTTTTGGAGAGAAGAACTTTTGATTGGCCACAGACATTAAGAAAAACCGATCTGAGCCAGAAACCAGAGGGTTTGAGAAATAAATCGCAATATCCGGAGCCACCGTCCAATCTGCAGGTCCACCTTGATACTCGATCAGCGGATCATTAGGATCTATAAAATCCGGGAGCGTCACACCATTATCATCTAAGCTCTGCTGATAATCCCCCACGAGGTCATTTGGAGAAAAATAAATTCCCAGCCTAGGGTCATTTGATTGTTTCAGAAAATCGACAATGGACATGGTACCAAAACGGGTACTTCTATAGAGTATATCCCCTCCATTACCAAACGGAGTGTAATTGTCATGGGTAAACATCATCTGTGATTCATTGCTATCTATCGGTCCCACAGGATGCGCCATTACCTCCCCAAAGATCTTACGGGTAAGGTCAGGCGTTTGGTTTTCCACCCTCACCGCTATCCTAAGCTTAAGGGTATTGGCCAGTTTAATCCAGTTTTCCCAGTCAGACTGGTAGTATAGATCCGCCGTCCCATAGGAAAGCTGCTCCCTATCCATATTCAGAGTAAGTGTGGCGATGGCCAGATCAAGCTGCTCGAGCCAGGTCGAGAACAACAGCTGTTGCTCATCGTATTTGGGAGCGAAGTTCACCTCATAGCGACCTTCACCCGCTTCGGTATAAGGCATGGAGCCACTCATATCGGTCGCCTTCATCGCCTGGATCACTTCCAGAACATAGGTTACCACTTTCATATTCTGATACACTTCTGGATCTCCTTTGGCTTCCATTTGCCTTCTGACCTCCATCAGGTTTGGGATGATATTCCTGTAAAAGGAATTGTATCTGGAATTCACATTATTGGTAAGCTCGTATGGGCTGGCCGAGACATGCTGCGTATAGCGCATGAGGTGCTCCATATTCTCCCACACCCATTCCGAGCCTTGATAGGTCATCAACTTATCCTCAGAATAGGTAAATAGGAATTTTATATCCGGATCAGTCACGATACTCGGATCGGTATTTATTTCAGCAAAATCCTGTGTGCAACTAACTGTAGCGGCCAGGGACATGATATATAGTATTGATCGAAACTTTTTCATCTTTATATTTTTTTATTTCCCCACTAATTAAAATTGGAAGCGTAAAGTAGCTCCAAGTGATCGCGTCATAGGTAGAAAACCCTGCTCCCCCGAAAAGGCGGTATTATTGGAATTATTGGACGCCGGGTTGAAGTTAAACGGCAGGGAGTTATACAAGTAAAACAGGTCTCTTCCTATTATGGAAAGGCTCATTTGCTGAATACCCAGCTTATCTGTAAAGGAGGCAGGGAAGCTATATCCCAGAGAGATCTCTCTCATGGACACCCAGGTACTTTCGAATATCCAATAATCAGAAACCCCGGTGGAAGAAGATCCATACCTATAGAAATACTGAGGCGTATGAGTAGGCTCCACTAGTCCGGCATCATAGGCTTGCTGAAAGGTCATCCCCCCTACATCGGCCTGGCTGCCATCTGCCTGAGTCACTTTCTGGCCTTCGCCAAATACACCTTCGGGAATCATGCCGTCGTCATAGGTCTGTCCATCATAGTCGCTCGTCCATGATATTCCGCCATACTCAGCATCTCTACCCGCCAGGGTATTGGGTAATACTCCCGTATGCGTACCATATCGGTAGGAAAGCATCACAAAGTCACCGCCCACCTTGGCATCAATCAGAAATCCTAGGCTGAAGTTTTTATAGTTGAAGGAATTGCTCCATCCTGAACGAAAATCAGCATTGATATCTCCTACGTCCTGAATCTGGTTACTCCTTGCGGGGAAGGCTGCACGGGCATCGGACCTCCATGCCAGCTGAGTCATGCCATTATTTGGATGGTCTATATTGTTGCCATTTTCATCCTTGGCCTGAAACTTCGTGGCCTGAATAGAGGACCTTAAGGTACCATAGGATTTACCCACCACGGCCCAGGTGCTGATTTCTCCAATATTTGCGCCCAAATTATACTCTTCCCTACCCTCATACAGTTCTTTGATAAGGTTTCTGTTTCTGGAGAAGGTCAATGTAGAATTCCACTGAAAATCCGTGGTGCTTATTGGTGAGAAGTCCAAGGTGATTTCTATTCCTCTATTTTGGATATTTCCGGCATTCACCAGAATAGCACTCACGCCTGATTCAATAGGGGAAGAAATTGGAAGAATTTGATTTTTCGTATTATCCTGATAATAGGTGAAATCTATCCCCAGTTTTTCGTTAAACAAAGTCAGCTCCATGCCTATCTCCTTCGCTATCTTACGCTCTGGCTTAATATTAGGCTGCAGCACTCGGCTATCACTAAAGGTGGAAGTCGGCAATTGGCTGCCATTGATATTAGTAAATCCATTAAATGAAAACCCAGGGTTGAGGGTAAACGGGTTTGTATCCTTACCCAGCGCCGCGATATTACCTCTTAATTTTACAAAGCTAATCCAGCTAGGCATCTTAAAGGACTCAGAAAGCACCCATGAGGCTGAGGCCGCCGGATAATGGAAGAAGTTATTTCCTGTCCCATCCGAATACGTAAGCGCTGAAGACCAATCTCCCCTCCAGGAAAGGTACAGAAACAGGCGATCCTTATAGGACTGATCCACACTGAAATAGGTAGAATTGATAGTTCTTCTGTACTTTATCCCGCCAGCAGTATATTGTGGCTGGACGGAGTTGGCGAGGAAATAATTCCCTGGATAACTTAAACCTCCACGGGTTTCACTTTCGTTATAGGTCGTCTCTGTGCGCTGAGATTCCGCCCCTAAATATCCGCTAATATCATAGTCTTTATTGATGACCTTATTGATCATTAGCATTCCCTTGAGGAATCGGGAGGTTTTCGTTGAATGGCTTAAGCCATAGGCTCCTCCGCCAAAACCTATATTTTGACCGAGTTCTTTGGTTTCATTTCGGGTATAATAATTATTAAAATTACCCTCAACCCTTGCGCTCAACCAGCTATTCACTTTGCCCGTCAGGGCTACCCGACCACGGACATTTTGTTCATTTTGAAGGTAGTTATTATTGAATAGGCTAAACCAAAACCGGGACTCAGGCGCCTTATTTGGCTCCAGGGGATTTGCGGGGTTGGGGGCACCACCTAATACGCTGGTGTACCGACTTTCCTGCATCCAATAGTCAGTGTCATAATTCCTAGGAAGCATCCAGCTATATAATTTACCGAAATTATAGGATCCAAAAGCATCCAATCCGCCAAGTCTAGGCGGGTTTTTGCCATCAAAGGTGGTGTAAGTCACACTTGCATCCACATCCAAAAAGTCCGTAAGCTCATGGGTAGCCCTTAGATCAAAGCCATTCTTCAAATAATCATTATTATGTACGACCCCTTCACCTTCGCTTCGGGTGTACGATAGCCTGAAAGTGGACCTTTCTCCACCGCCATTCAAGGCCACATTGGTATTCGAGGCCCAGCCAGTCCGGAAGGCTGATAGGAAATTGTCTGGTTGGGGGGAGTACTGCGTCGGCGTACCATCATAATTCAATACTTGCTGACCTTCCATTCTTGGACCCCAGTTTTCCAGCTCTCTATTGATCTGATGATCAATATAAGGTTGGCCTGTCACCGGGTCGGTAGGGAAAACCTTGGTTCTCCAAGCCTGATCAGACTGGTAATTAGGGTCTCTACGGTCAGTAAAGAATGCGCCCACACTGCCTCCACCGAAAACGTTCTGAAGCTCAGGGCCAGAATAAGGATCAAAAATCTGTGCATTTTGGGAGATAGAAACGCCTATTCCTGATCTTTTACTGCCTTTTTTGGAGGTTATCAGGATCACCCCATTGATGGCTCTGGAGCCATAAAGTGCGGCTGCCGCGGAGCCTTTCAAAACGGAAACACTCTCAAAGTCTTCCATATTTAGATTTTTCAATGCATTTCCGAAGTCTCTGCCCGTTCCTCCAAAAATATCATTGTCAATGATCACCCCATCGATAACAAAAATCGGCTGATTATTATTGCTAAGAGTGGAATTGCCCCGAATCAAAATCTTAGAGCTTCCAAAAGCACCACCACTACCTTGATCAATCTGTACACCAGCTACTCGACCTTGAAGGGCATTTACAGGATTCACCTCGAAGGTTTTGGCCAAGGCATCTCCCTTCACTTCGGATACGGAATAGCCCAGATCTCGCTTATTCTTTTCGATCCCTAAGGCAGTCACCACGACCTGCTCCAAGAGCACATCTGAAGACAATTCCACATTTATCTCAGACTGGTTATTTACAGCCACCCTCACAGGCTCAAAGCCTGTAAATGAAAAAGTGACGGTGGCACCTTCAGGTACTTCCAAGGTATAATATCCATCGATATCGGTGACCGTGCCAGTGCCAGTGCCGCTGACACTTACTGTGGCACCGGGCAAAGGCTCTCCTGCATCGTCAGTCACCCGCCCCTTGATTGTTTTGTCCACCAGGTCCATTAGAGCAGGCTTTCCGTCGGTGACTTTTTGTACGTGGATGACATCATTGATACGCTTAAACGCCAAGCCTGTCTCCCCGGAAACCTCCATCAACACCTTGGCCATGGAGATATGCTGGCCGTTTAGTGCCTTTACTTTCTCCTTACGCAGATCAGCATTCTTATAGGAAAAACTAAAATCTGTCTGCTTTTCAAGAGCCTTGAACACCTCCCCAACCTGAGCATCCTCAAAAGCCATGGAGACAAATATCGCATCTAAGCTGCGCTGGGCATCACCCTCTGCCGCTTGCAAAGTCCCGATAAGTGATAATTGCAATAAAAATGCAATTATTACATAAGGTCCTTTTAATATTCCTTTTCGTAAAACGTTATTATTCATAATTTTGATTGTTTTGGGTTTTAAATACCTGTAACTAAATCTCTCCCCCTTAAATTCTGATGTCGCCTCGACCAAAATTTGACCTCAGAATTGAGGGGGAATCCTCGCTTATTCTCCAATAAATAAGCTGCTTTAAGACTATAAAAAGTCTAATTTTTATCCTTCATGAATCCAGACTGCACGCCTAACTGCCTGGTGCATTCCCTAGCCACTATCTTCAAATCGAATAGAAAAACTCACTATTAATTCCATTAGAATGGTTTCTTTACTGCTGACAAAAACACTGTATCTGCCCTAATCGAATAATCAAACTGAAAGGTAAAAGCCATGCCTTCCAATACCCTGTCCAAAGGCTCATCTACATAAGAACCCGTATATCGCTGCTTATTAATGCGGTAAGCGTCCAAAACAAAATGAACCCCATACCAATCTGATAATTCTCTAATCACCTCATCAAAATCCGCCCGCTCAAATCCCAAACGTCCCTCCTTCCAGCCTATAACTATATCGGCGTCATAGGAGGTCTTGACCAGGCTTGAATCAACTTGTAACACAGCCATTTCCGAAGGATGTAACTTAATAAGTGCCGAATTATAGTTGGTCTGAACCTCCACCAAACCAGTCACCACTGCCACTGAGCTCTGCTGAGCCCCGCTAAAACTGTTTACATTGAAGGAGGTGCCGAGAACCCTTGTCCTTAAGCCTCCTGCATTCACCGTAAATGGATGTAGGGTGTCTGACTTGACATTAAAAAAAGCCTCGCCATCCAAAAAAACTTCGCGGCTTCCCGACTTAAATCCCCGTTGGTACCGCAGCTGGGAGCGGGAATTTAATTTCACCAAGCTGCCATCAGGAAGAGATAAGGTTAGTTTTTGGCCTGCACTGGTGCTTTTCGACTCCCATACTATGGCTTCTGCCTCGGGAGTCTTAAGCACTGCACTTGGACCGGGCTTTAGGAGTAAGGCCCCCGCGATGATCACCACCACAAATACAGCAGCAATCGCCTTCCACCATACGTGACGAGAATCATTTACTTCCAACTTTGCCTTGCTAGGAAGTGGACTTATCTCTGAATAAATAGACTGCCAAACCTTTTCCTTCACCGGCCTGTGCTGAACCGTGGAGCTTTTCCATAACCTCTCAAAAAGTAGAAATTCCTGTTCGTTTTCCACAGCTTCTTTACGCCATTCCTCACAGGCATGGATTTCCTCCTCGCTCGCCTCACCGGCTAGGATCTTAAAAAGCAGCTCTTCTTTATTTCCCATATACAAAATCAAGCTTAAACTTCCAGCGAATAGAATCAGTAAGACCTGCTTGCCAAACAGTACCATGCTTCCTGTGGGACGTACGCTTATCTTCTTAAAAGCGAAAAATCATTGGCCTATAAGTAGCCTCCTTTATCTATGACTCTATTTATTCTCGCCTCCCCCCTTTGCTCCCATATTATTTTTCAAAAAAATTTTTTGGGCTAATAAAAATGGTCCTTCAATAAATCGAAACTAAAGAAGGGAAAACAAAAAAAACACTGCATTTCCTCTCCAATAAGCTATTAGTTATTTAGTAGGGAAAAATTCTGGAAAACCTAAGGCTCCTTATCTAGGTACACCTTCTGACCCAATTTGGCAGATCGTTTGGCTGCCTCAAGGATCTCCATCACCATAAGGTTATTCTCCAAGGTATAGGGGCTAAAGGATTCCTGGGTATATTCATTACTTATTACCAAGCGGAAATATTCAAAAGGATTAGGAATCAATCCTTCCCGGACCTCCTCTGCTATAGCTTCCTGTTCAGGCGCCTTATGTTGGCGCAGTCTATAATGAATGGCGTCTTCGGTAATCATATAACCATATTGAGCATAGATTTCCATGTCTTTGCGACCATATGGCCAGTTCCATGAAGCCTGGATTATACCTTGAGCCGCAGGGTAATCTACTATGATGGTGGCCTCGTCTTCTACTTTTGGATAGACTTCCGGCTTATAGGTTCTCGTAATAGCCGTCACGGATTGGGGGCGCTCTCCATGCATCAAACTTGTCATGATATTCGCCCCATAGCAGCCAAAATCCATCAGGGCACCGCCTCCATTGAGAACGGGATCGGTGAGCCAGTCTAAAAATTCCTTCCCTACCCCAATCTCCATTGGGCCCTCGTGACCATGATGAAAAACCATCTTTCTGATCTGGCCCATTCCTTCCTCTTCCTCAAATCGCCGAAGGGCCGCAGAGGTGCTGGCATACCAGGAGGTCTCATAATTCACTAGGAGCTGGATATGGTGTTTTTCTGCCAATGCGGCCATTTTCTGTGCATCCGCCAAATTCGCCGCCAGGGGCTTCTCCACCATCACATGTATCCCCAATGGAGCGGCAGCTTCTACGGCCTCCAGGTGGTGCTTAACCGCTCCAAACACTAGAATTCCATCTGGCTTAGTCTGCTCCAACATTTCCTGAAGATCAGTGTAGAATACAGAATCTAGTAGCTCATAGCGTTGCTGAAAGTGCTCCACCAGGTCCAAATTAGGCTCATATACAGCTGCCAAAGACATATCTGCGGTCTTTCCCCATTCAAAAAACCAAGGGCTATGTCCATGGGAAAGCCCCACCACCGCGAAACTTTTCTTTTCTTGTGCTTGAAGAATGGAAGTTGCCCCAAAATAAATCATAAGACAGCATAATAAACTGTGGGTACTCGGAGAAAAAAAGCAATGCATTTTCATCATTATTTGGGTTTATCGTTAATTATTGGCCATCTGTCCATTTTGTACTCCCAGCTTTCTACATAGTTTTTCGATATCAGAGCAGGTTTTTTGGATCAATTGCAATTGCTCCGTAAGGAGATTTACCTCTGCATCCTGAGCAGACTTCAATAAGGTAGCTTCATTTTCTAATATAGAAAAATCAAATGCTTCTCCGCTATCATCTCCCAAGTGCTCAAGGGCACGCAGCAGGTAATTTCTGGATCGCTTAATGGCGACTATTTGCTCATGGGCAGAGAGCACCACATCCTCCCGGGACAAACTTGCCGAGAGGGTGGAGAAATATGAATTCAGGATATGATTTAGCACCACAAACTGATGTAGGGCTTCCTTATTTTTCTGTTGCTTTGCCGGCTCGTCCAGCATCCGCTGAAAAGAAGCGGCCAGATTGGCGGATTTCAGGTACATCCTTTTGCGAGCCAGTCTATAAGCAAGCTCATCAAAAGGCTCCGTGTCAAACCGGCTCACCAACTGCGAAAAATAGGCTAAACTGCCCTGAACAGCGGCGATTTCGCGCTGACGGAATCCTCCATATTCCCAGCTGGGCAAGAAATATATACTGGCCAGATACGCTAATCCTGAACCCACGAAAGTATCCAGGATTCGCTCCTGGACAATCATGAAATCGGACTCAGGATACAGTAGCGCATAGACAATAAATATAAATGGCGTCATGAACAGCACCGCCAGAAAATACCTAGTCCGTAAAAACGAATAGGCAAGAATCATAAATAGTATCAAAAAAATAAACCGTATCGTAAAATCCGGCACGAAATACAAGATCAACACCCCCGTCACTCCACCTGCCACAGTCCCTAGCATCCGTTGGGTATTTCTTTTTTTGGTAAGGCTATAACCGGGCCTGAGGATGACCAATATGGTCAAGATCACCCAATAACTATGAGAACCCAAAGACATCTGCATGGACACAAAAAATCCCAGCAGGCAGGTCACGGCAAGTCTAATTCCATGGCGAAATACGCTGGAGTCCAAGCTTAAATTATCCTGCATAATTTTCCATGAAAACTCCTGCCTGCTAACAAATTTGGTGAGGCTATTTTCTCTGGTTTCTGAGATAAAAGTCAGCTTCTCCTCATAGAAATAATTATAGATATTCTCCACCCTACTACTGATAGCGCTGATATTGGCAAAGATTTTTCTAAGCATCAGGCATTTAATCCCCTGCCTTTCCAATTCCTCAATGCCACCCTTCAATTTATCCATCTGATCCTCAGAGGGAGGAAATTTCCCGGGTTTTTCGTTGTTGATCAGCGCATATCCCAGCCTTCTAAGTTTGTCAGCAAGGTCCTGAATCGCCCAGCCAAACTCCTTAAGTAAAGGATACTTTCCAAAGCGCTCCTTTAGCTGTCCATAATCATAATGCGTGGACATCACCTGCTCAAAGATATCCACGGTATCCACGAAGATCACCAATAATAGCTGTCCAGATTTTATGGATTCCCCGACTTTAATACGAGTTTTGTAGAGCATTTCGCGGACGGTATCCTGATGCTCATGAACTAGAATCTGGGTGCTAGCTAGCCGGCGGAAATTATCTTCCACATTTATTCCCTCCTTGTAGAAGTCTGCTTTTTGAGAAATAAAGTCTGCTAACTTCAAGACACACTCTCCTAAAGCCTGCTGGGCGACACGATACGGGCGAATCTCCATAAGCGTCAGACTCAGCACCGTGTACCATAATCCACCCATGAGCACCAGCAGCGCATACAGCCAAAAAGCTGCCTGGGTTTTCAAGGGATCCATGGATATGGCCATTGCTAGCAGCGCTCCCGCTCCCACCGAAGCGGCTCTAGCTCCGTACACCGAAAACATCGCAAATACAAAGCAAAATATTGGAATCTGAATCGCCAGAAAATACGGGGAGACATTGGTCAGGCCAGTTACCAAGGCGCTAAAAAACACGAAGAAGCAGGCCGAAAGCATTCCTGTACGACGGTGGGCGATGGGCCCCGTGCTGTCAGCAATACTCACCAAGAAAGCCCCTAAAGACATACTCACCCCTATTCGCACATCACCCAGCAAACTAAAAATCACCGCTGGAGACAATACTCCCAAGGTCATCTTTAGTCCATCAGCAAAATATTGACCTAATAGAAAACTCTTGATTGAACTTAATTTTAAAAATGGCATAGCTATACTTAGTGGCTGTTCAATTTAAGAAATGCTGCTCTCATTCGCTTTACTTTTTTAAGCAAATATTACTTATTTCCATCCCCAACTATCATTTTACGCCACTCATTCGATTCCATTCAAATAATATTTTATGCTATTCACACAATAAATTTTGCAAGGATTAATTCCTCATTTCATTATAAAAGCCTATATTAATCATCGTAATAATAACCAAATACTCAGCCATATCACCTCCTTATGAGTAAATTTCGCATAGCATTTTTTATTTTCCTGATGATGGCTGGTACTGTCCTCATTGGCTATGCTCTCAATCCAAATAACACACTCCATTTCGTCTTCCTCTCCGGTTCCGAAAGTGAGTTTGCAGCAAGTGCCTCCTTCGATTATGATCAAACGGTGGCATGTGCCCAAGCGCCCATTCTCTTCACGAATACCTCGGTGGGTGATGACCTAACCTACCTATGGAATTTTGGAGATCCGAACTCCAATTCTGCCAATAGTTCCACAGAGCCAAATCCCAGTCATACCTTTATTGGCAGCGCAGGAGTGGACCAGGAGACCTTTGTGGTAAGCCTCACAGCGACCGACATGGAAGGTAACTCAGATACTTACACACAGGAAATCACCCTTACTCAAGCACCATCATTAATCCTCACTAGCGAACAAAACGGTACCACCTTTGATGATCTGGAATACATCATCACTTGTGAATCAGAGGACTCAGAATTCACATTTATCAATAATTCCACAACCAAAGACAGCAATACCTCCTATACGCTGGACTGGGGAGATGGCAGTCCCTCATTTACAGGAACTGACTGGGAAGAGCTTAATCACTCCTACGCGATGGGAGTATATAACCTAGTCTATACCGTCACTGGGCCTAATGGCTGCCCGGCCACGAAGGAATTCGGGGTGTTTGTGGGCTCAAATCCGGCCGTGGGGCTGGCCAACCCTGGAAATACCAACGTGTGCGGAGGCCAAACCCTTTCATTCCCCATCACTGGTACCGAAAACAACCCTGAGGGAACCATGTATGTGGTGAGCTATTCCGACGGATCGCCAGAAGAAACGTATAATCACCCTCCCCCATTAGAGGTTACGCATACCTTTATAGAGTCTTCCTGTGGGATTAATAGTGGCAGCTTCCCCAACTCCTATTCAGTAAGTATTACCGCTGTCAACCCATGCTCCGCCTCCTCAGCAGTGGTCTCGCCTATTTATGTATCCGAAATTCCCGATCCAGAATTTACTGCTCCCGAAGACCCTGTATGCGTGGAGAGCCCGGTCAATATCGTAAACACCACGATCTTTGGTGGAGAAGTCAGTAATAATGGCCAATGTACAGATCTGGGTAAATTCACCTGGGAAATCACCCCGGAAACAGGCTGGGAACTGCAAACTGGTGACCTCGGAAACCCTTTTACCCCAGACAACCCAAATACATGGCTGAACGGCTCCGATGTAATTGTACCTGTTTTCTCAGAACCCGGAACCTACACGATACGGCTCATTACTGGAAACCGATGTGGCATTAATGAAGAAGTCAAAACTATCTGTGTCACTGAAATCCCTCAGCCGGACTTCGAACTGAGTCAAGCAGCGGGTTGTGGTCCCTTGCCCATAGCCCTCACCAATACTTCCATCGTGGATACGAGCTGCGGCGAGGACCCCGTATATACTTGGTCGGTGGCTTATCAAGGGAATTTCTGCGGCAATTCCAGCAACTGGGAATTTACCGATGGCAGTAATCAAAACAGTGAAAATCCCTTCATGCTTTTCACCAATCCGGGGATATACACGATCAACCTTCAGCTGCGTACCTCCTGTGGTATATTTACCACCGAAGAGCAGCTCGAAGTCTATGCAGAACCAAGTGTCGTCATCAATCCTATAAGTAACATCTGTGAGCCCACCACCCTCATCCCCACCGCCAACGTTCAAAGCTGCTCGCCGATGGAGGCCAGCTATCTATGGACCTTTGAAGGGGCAGATATCGCCAGCTCCACCAGCTTGGATCCAGGGGAAATAAATTTTGATAGTCCTGGAGAAAAAGTCATCAGCCTGGAAGTCAGTTCCACCTGTGGCATCACCACGGAAACCATACGCTTTTTCTATTACCCACCTCCAGTGATAGACGCAGGAGAAGTAAGCACAGTTTGCCTTGGGGATGAGTCAGTATTGCAAGCCAGCTTACCCGATGAGGGAGACTATCAAATCCGCTGGACCAGCAGCACCAGCTCTCCTATCAGCGACGCCACCACCAGCAGCCCCACGGTAAGACCTCTTAGCACCACGCTTTACACCTTATTCGTTACCGACCTGAATACCGGCTGCTCCTCTCAGGACACGGTAAGCGTCATTGTGAAGCCCGCACCACAAATTATATTTTCGGGTGAAAATCAAACGATCTGCTCCGGAGAAACTTCTGAGCTCATCACTATCAGCTCGGACGCTGAGGTCACTCTCTCCTGGAGCTCCTCCGCTGGGGAGGTGACAGGTGCTGCAGGTACAGGGACAACAACCATCCCCACTCAAACCCTTATAAACCTCACCAATGCCCCCATCGAGGTGACCTATACCGCCATCATCACGGATAGCAATTTGCTGGTCTGTGACCTCCAGCCTGCCATTTACACCATTACGGTATTGCCGGGTATCACCTTTGAGGATGTCGATATGACTATATGTAATGGGGATCTCATAGATATTGTTCCGCAGGGACATTCTGCTGAGTACTCTTATACTTGGGAGCTCCTATCCTCAGGAAATCTCGAAGGAGCCACGAGCAGCAATATTGCGCAATCCTCTTTTACTCAGAACCTCCTTAACCCCGGAAACAGCCTCAGTCAGGCGATATATGAGATAAGGCCTATTTATCAAAATTGTATATTGCCACCATTTACTGTTTCTGTGACTGTCCGTCCTTCGGCTATACTCAGCGTGGACCTCCCATCTCAAACCATCTGCTCAGGCAATAGCTCAGAAGAGGTGCGCTTCTCCAGCTCTGTCGCTGGCGGATCCTTCACCTGGGAAGCTACAAGCAATGGTGATGTCACAGGCCTCATAAGCGCAGGAAACACCAGCTCTATTCCCAGCCAAACCTTAATAAACACAAGCCAAAGCCCCATAGAAGTTATATACACGATCTATAGTGAAAACCCTAGCTTGGGGGAATGCCCAGTACCTACCGCAAGTCATACACTCATCATAAATCCCGAAATCACGGTGACCGCCGACCTATCCGATTATGCCGGCTTCGCCATCTCCTGTGATGGTGGCCTGGATGGCCAGATTACCATTAGCCCCTCCGGGGGAAGTGGCAATTATACTGTGCTATGGGAGGGGCCGGACAATTTCCAGTCTAGCTCCTTGAATTTGGATAATATAGGTCCTGGAGATTACACCTTGTCCATAACAGATGAATATGGCTGCAGCTTTTCTGCGACTTACCAGCTGGCCGCTCCTCCACCCATTGAGCTCAGCCTCGCCGGCACAGTGGGCCTGGTGTGTAAAGGAGAAAGCACGGGAGCGATTACCCTTGATGCAACAGGCGGCAATCCCAATATCCCATTTGTATTTCAGTGGTTTCTGGAGGGCAGCCCCTACCCTAGCACCGCCCAAAACCCCACCAACCTCCCCGCAGGCAGCTATGAGGTACAGGTGTCGAAGGGCAATAATTGTTTTATAAGCCTGGAATCTATCGTCCTTACCGAACCGGAGGAGGAATTGGTTATTGGCTATCAAAAAACGGATCTGTCCTGCTATAATGCGAACGATGGAAGCTTACAGCTGGAGATTACGGGGGGCGTGGGCCCTTACGTGATAGCCTGGGATTTTGGTTCCTCCCTGACGGAGTTCACCGACCTGTCCGCAGGCACCTATGGCCTTAGCGTCACCGATGCGATTGGTTGTATTAAGTATGAAGAAATAATCATTGAAAATGCCCCGGCCTTTGAAATTAATCCTGAAATAACGCAGATTTCCTGCTTTGGGGAGCAAAATGGAAGCATACAACTGAACCTTCTTCAGGGAGGACAGGGATATACCATCCGATGGGATCATGGACCGGAAGTGGAGTCGCTCAATAATCTTGCTGCAGGTATCTACTCCGTCACCATTGAGGAAGCCGGAGGATGTACCCTTCGGGAAGAGTTCTCCATAGTGGAGCCAGCCCTACTCAGCTTAGAGCCTCAGGTGAGCGATGCCCTGGACTGCAATAACCCTCAAAGTGGCGCCATCAACCTTGGGATCTCCGGAGGCAGACCTCCCTATACTATCAGCTGGTCTAATGGGGCTACCGGGCAGTCCCTCCAAGACCTTCCTGCCGGTCAATACGCGGCAGAAGTTACCGATGCTTCCGGCTGTCAGGTTTTAGCTCAAATGGAAGTCAAACGACCGGAGGCCATTCAAGTGACTTCGGTGAGAACAATTGAGGTCAGCTGCATGCCTACTGTAGTGACCGAAAAAATAGAGTTATTCCTTTCTGGAGGCTTGCCACCCTATTCGGTTAGCTGGTCTGGTGGTGAGCTATCTCCTGATGGATTGTCCATCCAGACGACAGATTCAGGGCTTTATACCGCCGTAGTTACAGACAGTCAAGGTTGCTCATTATCCTCGTCTTTCACCATCAGTAATCCCCAAACTATCATTGACCTGGAGGTGACTTCTGATCAGCTGGTGGAGTACAACTCACATATGGTGAATTTTGATATTCAGTTTACCAGTCTTTCTTCCGGGGATATCGTGGCTTATTTCTGGGATTTTGGGGATGGAAGCTCCAGCACGGAAGCCAATGCGACCCATGCCTACCAAAGTCCGGGCACTTACCAGGTGCAATTGAATCTTACTGATCGGTATGGCTGCCAAACCTCCCGACAGACGCAGGTTCTGGTGACGGACCATTACTTAGCCATGCCAAATGCCTTCAGTCCTAATGGCGATGGATTAAATGACTTCTACTTCCCGAAATTTATTTTGGTGGAGAAGCTGGAGTTTTGGGTCTTGAATAAATGGGGAGAAACGGTGTTTTACACCAATGATATAAGTTCTCCAGGATGGGACGGGATGAGCAATGCAAGTCCTGCCCTTACGGGAAATTATGTTTATAAGCTTAATTACACCACACTGGATGGCCGCCAAAAGACGCTTTCTGATGTATTTATTCTACTGCGATGAGAGAAAAACTACTTTTCATATTAATCGGATTAAGCCTATATAGCCCTTTAAGAGGACAGGACTTTCAGTTCAGCCAATTTTATGCTGCCCCACTCTACCTCAATCCGGCCATGACAGGGGCGACGGAACTCAGCCGTGCCGGGGCCAATTACCGAAAGCAGTGGCCTGGACTTTCCAATGACTTTACGGCTTACAGTGCTTATTTTGATCATTATAGCATTGACATGAACAGCGGCTTCGGCATTTCGGCCAATTCCTTTCAGGAAAGCAATCAGAATATTAATACCAGTGAAGTATCTCTTTTTTATAGCTATAAGCTTGAGGTAAGCACTGATTTTTCGATACGATTTGGCGGCCAATCGGCCGTGGTGAGAAGAAGTGCCCGACTGGACCGGCTTGTATTTGGGGATCAAATTGATCTTTTTTCTCAAACGATAAATCCAGATACACAGGATAATATCCCGGATTTCTCGCCTTATACCTATCTCGACTTATCCTTTGGGACCCTAATGAGTGGCGAATCATTCTTTATCGGATTATCAGCGCATCATATCAACCAGCCCAACCTAAGTTTCTTTCCCGGAAATGGGGAAAGTCTTCTGCCTGTAAAATGGTCTCTCCACGGGGGATACTCTTTCCCTTTAGGAACCAATAATTGGTGGGGTACGGACTATGATAATCAGCTGACTTTGCAGGCCAATTATAAAACGCAGGGGGCCTACCAGCAGCTGGATTTAGGGATGCAAATGCTTTATGGCAGTTTTATCGGAGGGCTAGGATACCGGGGATTCCCGAGTCAGCCGGAGGTGTCTAACCAGGAATCTATCATTTTTCTGCTTGGGGTGAAGTTGGATACAGGATTGGTAATTGGCTACAGTTATGATTTCATGCTTTCGCCCATCGGGCAGCAAGCCAAGGGTGCCCATGAGGTTTCCATCCGGTATATGTTTCTCTGGGGTGATCCTAAAAGCAGAGGACAAAAGTCCCGAATCAACAAATGCTTTCACTATATGATGTAAAATACATCTCCAATATCATTGGCAAATATCGGTATCCATTGGAATCTTAGTGATTTATCCTTTACTTTTGACTAAAAGCGATAAAACATGAAAAGGTGGACCTTGCTTAGTATCGTATTGATTATTATCAATCTCAGCCTTTCCGGCTGCAGTTGCGATCCTGAGCGGATAATGGAATGGGTAGCTTCCTCAAGCTTGTTTAAGGGCATGGAGGAGGTCAAAGCCGTTGGCGAGTTTCAGCGCATCAGCATCAACCATTCCTCACATACCGATAAGGACAGCAGCTATAGTAAGATAGAAATCCGGCTTTTTGATGGGCAGATTGAGGATTTATATAAGAACGAAGCTAATATTGCACGTCAGTGCGCCCAAACCTATATCAAGACCTCAGAGAATGAAGACTATGACCAAATAGAGGTCTTTATCATCAAAACTCAAGAGTCTAATCCAAACCAGGCAATTTACCAAAGTCAATATTTATTCAAAGTCAATGAGCTTATAGACAATTAGCATAACCCCAAACGCTAGCATCCTTATGGAAAATCAAGTCCCCTATTTCCCTCCTCATCAGCAGCCCATGACCTTGGGAGAATGGATTGTCACTCTTCTAATTTCGGCAATTCCCATGGTAGGGATCATCTCCCTGATCATCTGGGCTTCGGGTAGTACTACGAATATCCATAAGAAAACTTACGCCAAAGCGGCCTTAATCATCTATGCGATTATGGGGGTCGCTTCCCTTATCTTATTCGTCATCATCCCGATGATCCTACTCAATAGTGACCTGAGTCACTATGATTATTAAAAAAATACGCATGAAGTATAGAGCACTTTGTACTGATATTGATGGGACATTTCTGGACAAAAACCGTGAAATATCCCCCCGGACCCTATCAGCCATAAAACAATTACCAGCAGACTTCCCGATCATTTTGGCCTCCTCCCGCATGCCTAGCGCCATGCGGCATTTACAAGCCACCATGAACCGACTCGATAATCCAATGATCTGCTATAATGGAGGTTTTGTCATTCACTATGGAGACAATGGCCTGGAGCTACTCGACACGGTCAAGATCCCTTTGGAAACCTGTGATCATATTACCAGCCTTACGGCCGGATCAGATATACATACCAGCCTCTATTTTGAAGACGAATGGTATGCTCCCCAGGACGATGCCTGGACACAAAAAGAAATCACCAGTACCAAAGTGCAGCCCGTGATAAAAGCTTGGGGCGCTGTCCATGAGGACTGGCATTCCCGCAAAGCAGGAGCACATAAGGTCATGTGCATGGGTCCGGCAGATCAGATGGATCGCCTGTACCAGCAACTAAAGCAGACCAAAAATGAAGACCTGCACCTGTACCGGTCCAAGGACACCTATCTGGAAATCGCTCCCAAATCAATCTCCAAAGCCAGCGCCCTAAAGCAGTTGCTAGCCCTAAAGTATGATATCAGCTTATCGGAAGTTATCGCTTTTGGCGACAACTATAATGACATAGAATTGCTAAAAGAGGTAGGGTATGGCGTAGCCGTAAGCAATGCCCGCGAGGAGGTAAAAGCCGTGGCGGACGAAATCACTGCCACTAATAAGGAAGATGGTGTGGCCATGATGATCGAAAAACATCTGCTGGGAGATTAAGCCCCCAGCAGGCCCTCACCGCTTTCGTGGTCCTGCACCGCTCGGTTTAGGAAACCAATGAATCCATTCATTTTCTGGAAATACTCCATACAAGTAGGAATAAGCTGATCAGACAATACCTGCTCATCAGTCAATGGATGTCGCACCAAAAACCCCTTGAACCGCAGCAGGTCAATATACTGGTGATCCTTCTCATAGCCCTTTGGGGAAGTCTTCAACTGCGGCCCGGACAGCGGCCCAAAAGCCTTTCGGAATTCAGGCTCATGAAGTATAGCCTGCAGCTCTTCTCCAGAATAATCTATCTCCTGGCGGATTTTTTTCAGCGTCTCAGCATCCGGCATCCTCAGCCCTCCAGCCAAAAAACAAGCTCCTGGCTCCACGTGCAGGTAGTACCCGGGAAAGGGTGATTTCTTTCCCTGCGGGGAAAAATAAGCCCCCATATTGATTTTATAAGGGTTTTTATTGGCACTAAATCGTACATCACGGTTCTGGCGATAAGTACAATCCTTTGGCCTCAAACCCTGAAGTCCAGGATTTATCATTAGCAATTCATCCAATAAATCACCTACCATCAGCAAAAACCCATTCCTTGTTTGCTCATACCAAGCGCGGTTTTCTACCATCCATTCCTTGGAATTGTTTTCAGATAATTGCTGCAAAAATTCGATTGTGTCCTTATTCATAGGTAGTATTATTTGAGCTTTTAAACGTTTTTATGTCCTATTATTTTCGGTTATATCCTTTGTAAGCATATTCCAGACCAAGTTCCTTCCCAAAGAAACTAATAGGAACCAAAAGTATCTATGCCTACCATAACTAAATGCACTAATAAATGATTTCCCTATTTGCTTATAATTTTTGATTCCCTCCCCTCTTACACTTAGACCCTCCTTTTTCATCCAAATTAATTCTTGCCCTCATCAATTTAACCATCTACAACTTATCCACTATCGTACCCGAAGCCTCAACAGCAGCAAAAAAGCGGGGATCAATGTATCAATCCAAACTAAGGAAATTAAAAGAGCTAAAGCAGCGGTTAGAAGGCCTTCTTAAGTCTTCTCAGTATTCTTTTTTGTTCTCTCAGAAAATCAAAAGGCCTTTTATCTAAATAACAATCAGTCATTTAAAGCCAAAACCCATTGACTAAACCGATTTGTCATGGATCTATGCGCTTGCAATAGGAAGATCAGGAAATACAAAAACTACGTAACACTAAAATATTTTACGTATTATTTATACGTAATTTTACTTAATTAATATTTTTTACTTACCTTAGCATGCATAAACAAGGGGCTTATATGAGATTAAGCTTCTATACTGAAATAACAGGGTTAAAAACGAACGTATTTTTACGTAAAAAACATCAAAAGTATGATTATAGACTGGTTGACTGATTAATAACTAAGGTAAGGGGGTTCTGGATTAGATCCAGCTCCTTTGCTTTTTTCATTGGAGACCAGCCCTTCACATAACCACAAGCAAATGTCCAACCTTTAAAATGGAATTATCATGAAACAAACACCAAGCAAAGCAACGTCCATTAATTTATTGGATTTCAAATCACCACAGATGAGGGCATTCCATCTGTCCTGGTTTGCCTTCTTTTTATGTTTTTTTGGCTGGTTTGGCATAGCCCCATTGATGGCGGTGGTGCGTGACGAGCTGGACTTGACCAAGTCTCAGATTGGCAATATCATTATAGCATCAGTATCCATCACGGTAATTGCCAGACTTATGATTGGCTGGCTGGTGGATAAGATTGGTCCACGGATCACCTATACCTATTTGCTCATTTTGGGCTCCCTACCAGTGATGTTTATTGGGCTCAGCAATAGTTATGAGACCTTTTTACTTTTCAGACTTGCGATAGGCGTGATAGGAGCGTCCTTTGTGATCACACAGTACCATACCTCCGTGATGTTTGCACCGAATATAGTGGGCACGGCAAATGCCACTTCTGCAGGCTGGGGCAACCTGGGTGGAGGGGTGACACAGATGGTCATGCCAATGATTTTTGCCTTATTCGTTTCTCTTGGATTCCTGGATTCCGCGTCGTGGAGATATGCGATGGTAATTCCGGGAATAGCTATGATCCTTTGCGGTATAGCTTACTATAAATGGACCACGGATTTTCCTGAGGGCAATATTGCTGACCTGAGCAAGGCAGATTTGGATTATAAAAAGAAGAAAAAGGCAGATAGCCAGGGCGCTTTTAAGGCAGCCATCTCCGACCATCGAGTATGGGCATTATTCCTGATTTATGGAGCATGCTTTGGCATTGAGCTGACGATCAATAACGTGGCAGCCATCTATTACCATGATTTCTTCCAATTGGACCTTAAGACAGCAGGGCTAATTGCAGGCTTATTTGGCTTAATGAACCTGTTTGCTCGATCCCTAGGCGGAATGTTTGGAGACAAGGCAGGTATTAAATGGGGCTTAAAAGGCCGGGTAGGATTCTTAGGAGCGGTATTGCTGATAGAAGGTCTGGCCTTGGTATTATTTGCCCAGATGACGGCCCTTCCATTGGCGATAGGTACCATGATTCTGTTCAGCCTGTTCGTTCAGATGGCAGAAGGAGCTACTTTCAGCGTCGTGCCATTCATCAATAAGAAAGCGATCGGCACCATCTCTGGGATCGTGGGAGCAGGAGGAAATGCAGGAGCAGTGATGGCTGGATTCTTATTCAAGATGGAGGGTGTTTCTTATGGTGAAGCCCTTACTGTATTAGGCTTGGCAGTGACTGCCATTAGCGCCTCGGCCTTATTGGTGAGATTCTCCGCAGCAGATGAAAAAATAGCTAAAACAGAGCTTGAGGCTTCCCTTTCAAGCAAAGAATTACAACCAGAATACGCAAAGAACTAATAAAAATCCCAAGTCTATGTCAACGGTCAAACCAGAAAGCTTCAAAAGTACCTGTTCCTATTGCGGTGTAGGCTGCGGCATCATCGTCCATAAGGACAAAAAAGGGCAGGTATCTGTAGAAGGAGATCCTGAGCATCCTGTAAACAAGGGCATGCTATGCTCCAAAGGCATGAATCTCCACTATGTGGTGAGAGACCAATCTGACAGACTTACTCATCCGCAGATGAGGTGGGGAAAATCACATCCATTAGAGAGAGTGGATTGGGATACGGCTATGCAGCGTGCTGCGGCGGTATTCCAATCCATCATCAAAAAGCACGGCCCTGATGCCGTGGCTTTTTACGTTTCCGGCCAATGCCTCACCGAGGAGTATTATCTGGTAAACAAACTCTCTAAAGGCTACCTGCAAACCAATAATATAGACACCAACTCGCGGCTGTGCATGAGCTCGGCGGTGATGGGATATATCAAGACCTTGGGCGAGGACTCTGTTCCTATCGCCTATGATGACATCGAATTAGCAGACTGTTTTATGGTGGCTGGTGCCAATCCCGCTTGGTGCCACCCCATATTATGGCGAAGAGTAGAAAAGCATAAAGAAGAAAACCCCAACACCAAGATCATCGTGGTGGATCCACGGGTGACTCAAAGCTGCTCCCTTGCGGATCTCCACCTGCAGATCAACCCGGGCACCGATGAAGCCCTGTACCTGGCCATAGGAAGAGGTCTTATTGAGCAAGGGGATATCGATGTAGATTTTATCAAAAACCACTCAGATGGCTTCGAAGCCTATCGGGATCTGGTAATGGAAACCAGCTTGGAAGAATCCGCCGCCATTTGCGGAGTGTCCACCACAGATATCCTTTTGGCTGCCAGCTATATCGGCGATGCCAAAGGATTCATCACCATGTGGGCCATGGGGCTAAACCAAAGTACCGAAGGGGTAAACAAGAACTTAGCCTTAATCGACCTTAACCTAATCACTGGCCAGATTGGAAAACCTGGCGCGGGGCCTTTCAGCCTTACCGGCCAGCCAAATGCCATGGGAGGCCGTGAGGTAGGTGGAATGGCCACCCTGCTCGCTTCTCACCGAAGCCTCAATAATCCTGAACACCGCCAGGAAGTCGCTGACTTCTGGGGCGTGGACAAACTCCCTGAGCAAGCTGGAAAAACAGCCACGCAGATCTTTGAAGGCCTGGAAGAGGGAAGTATCAAGGCGGTATGGATCATCTGTACCAACCCACTAGTCAGCATGCCTGACGCGCGCAGAGTAGAAAATGCCTTGAAGAAAGCGAAATTTGTGGTGGTCCAGGACATCTCCACCAAGGCCGCAGCTATCCCCTACGCCGATCTAGTCCTGCCAGCTGCAGGCTGGGGGGAGAAGGAAGGCACCATGACCAATTCGGAGCGGCGAATCAGCTACCTACCAAAATTCACCCCGGCACCGGGAGAGGCTCTACCTGATGCCGAGATCCTCATCCGCTTCGCCAAAAAAATGGGCTTTGGGGGATTTGATCATGCCTCCATGGCAGAGGTATATCAGGAATATTGCCAGCTGACCAAAGGCACTAATATTGACATTTCGGCACTGACCTATGCTCATCTCAAGCAGGTGGGCACCGTTCAATGGCCTTTTACAGGCCTGAATCCTGAAGGAACGCCACGCTTATTTACCGATCATAAGTTTCACACTCCTAATGGAAGAGCTCAGATTTTGGCCTCCGGCCCAAAAAACAAAACCGAACTTACGGATACCGACTTCCCACTAATCCTCACCACCGGAAGGATCAGAGACCAGTGGCATACCATGACACGCACAGGAAAGGTCTCTAAACTAAATAAACATATCGCCAGCCCATTCCTTGAAATTCATCCCGAGGATGCCCAGCGTAGAAATATTAAGGAGGGCGACACCGTACTGATCACTGGCAAGCGCGGCGAGGTCCGTGTGCATGCCCAGATCACCACCAATATCAATGCCGGGGTGGTTTTCCTCCCCATGCACTGGGGCAAAATTCTTCAGAATGACCTATCACGAGCCAATAACCTCACAGGAAACGGCATCGACCCAGTCTCTAAACAACCTGACTTCAAATTCTCCGCGGTGCAGGTAGAAAAATACCGTAAACCAAAACAGAAAATAATTATTGTGGGCGCTGGTGCAGCGGCCTACCGATTTATAAACACCTATAGGGAGCTAAACGAGGAGGATGAAATACATGTATTCTCCAAAGAAAAACACCCTTTCTATAACCGTGTGCTCCTTCCTGACTATGTCAATAGGCATAAAGTCTGGGAGGATCTATTGAAATTCAAGTCTGAGGAGGAGATGAACAAATTGAATATTCATCTCTTCATCCAAAACGGCATAGAGTCCATAGACCGGTCCAATAAGACGGTGACGGACGAAAAAGGCAGGGTGCATCACTATGACACGCTTATTCTGGCGACTGGAAGCAGGGCTTTTATTCCGCCGGATATGCCCATGCATCTTCCTGGAACCTTCACCATGCGCAGCCGCTTAGATGCGGACAAGCTGAAGGAATACTTAAACTACCAAGGGGAAGTATTGATCGCAGGCGGAGGACTGTTAGGCTTAGAATTAGCGGCAGCCTTGCGAGAAATAAACGTTGGTGTGACCATCGTACAGCTAGGTTCCCGACTGATGGAGCGGCAGCTGGATCCAATGGCGAGCTCCCTGCTAAGAGAGAAAATCGAAGAAATGGGCGTAAAGTTATTTATGAATAACCAAATCGCTCATCTGGACAGCCGTGAAGCAGACAAAACAGTCAAAATAAGCCTCAAAGGCGGCCAGGAAATCACCTGCAATGCGGTGGTTCTAGCGATCGGAACGCGACCAAATATGGAGCTGGCAAAATCTGCAGGCTTGGTATGTGGTCGCGGAATAAAGGTAAATGACTACCTCCAGACCAGCGACCCTGCCATCTATGCGATGGGAGAAATAGCCGAGCATCAAGGCAAGCTAAACGGCATCACCGCTGCAGCAGAAATGCAGGCGGACATCGCTGCTCGCTATATCACCGGCGACCTGCTGAGCTTATACAAAGGCTCCGTGCCCATGAATATATTGAAATTTGCAGAACTTGATCTCTGCTCCATTGGTATTCCGGAAATCCCTGCCAATGGCGAAGGATATGAGGAAATACTGCTTATCGACACCGCTCAGACCTATTACAAAAAATGCATAGTTCATCAGGATCGCCTTGTCGGCGCAATATTGATGGGCGACAAGTCGGAGTTTGCCGAATTCAAAAGCCTGATCGAAGAGCGAACAGAGCTCTCTAAGAAACGACAGGAACTGCTACGAGGCCAATCCAATCAGGAGCCAATGCTTGGAGAAATGGTCTGCTCCTGCGGCAATGTCGGTCATGGTAATATCACCAAGGCCATCGAAGGCGGATGTCAGGATTTCCGACAACTCTGCCAACAAACCGGCGCTGGCCTAGGCTGCGGAAGCTGCAAGCCTGAGGTAAAAAACATCCTGGACACCACCATGCCCGCCCTAGTAAAAGTCTAAAAACTCAATTGATCAAAAATCCCTTTACTATTCCTGTATTTCTTTCAGGGTAAATGGATAACTTTATAGTGTCTAACGCTGACAAAAATGCAAAAAGCTGACCTTGTACGAGTATTTATAAAAGGAGGAATCATATCCCCCGGAGATTTCCTCAAGACCATCAATACCGCCAACAGGCTTGGCACTAACTATATTCACCTCGGCTCCAGGCAGGATATTCTATTCCCTGTAAAGGACAAAAACCTCGAAACCCTGGACGAAACTTTCAAGGCGATCAACACCGCTTACGATACCGACGGGGAGGAATACCACAATATCGTCACCTCTTATACGGCATTAGACGTTATGCCAACCACCCACTGGCTGGCCTCACATACCTATCATTATATTCTTGATACCTTTGATTATTTACCAAAGCTTAAGATCAATATTACCGATCCCGTCCAAAGTCTGGTTCCTGTATTTACCGGAAATATTAATTTTGTAGCATCCTCACAGGACAACTATTGGTACCTATACCTGCGGTTTTCGGAGATAGACACCAAGCCTTGGTGCGCTCCAGACCTGATCTACGGATATGACCTGGCAAGAATCTCTAAGGTGATCGAGGAGATAAACCCTATTCAAAGTGGCCTGAAATACGAGGAGATCTATGAAAAAGCAAAGAGCATCACCGCTCCAAACACGGTCATGCAGGAGCAGGAATTAGATTTCCCAGAAAGCAATTCGCCCTATTACGAGGGAATGAATAGGATCGTTGGAGGGAAATATTGGCTAGGGCTATACTGGAGGAATAATAAATTCGCTATCAATTTTCTAAGGGCACTTTGCGAATTATGTATCGAGACGAACATTGGCAAAATCTCTCTTACTCCCTGGAAGTCTATCATCGTCCGTGGCATCGCCGAAAAAGACCGACTGAGCTGGGAAAAGCTATTGGGAAAATATGGCATCAATATTCGTCACAGCTCCTTGGAACTAAATTGGCACCTTCCAGTACTGGATGAGGAGGCATTGGACATCAAAAACTACCTTGTGCGGGCCCTGGACAAGCAAGACATCAGCACCTATGGACTTAGCTTCTCCATCAAGACAAAGCATATGGCTCTTTTTACCTCCGTCGCCATTGAAAAAGCCGCCAAGGAAAAACCTGAAGAACCAGAATATTTCAATATTCTTTACTCAAAAGATTTCAACCCCAATTTTTCTGAGTATTTTTATTATGCAAAGCGGGTACCCTTGGACACGATTCCACCACTACTAATCGAGTTGAGCTATAAGTATTACGATCAATTGGAAGCTCAGAAACCTCAGGAAAGCAGTGAAACAGAAAAGGAAAAACTGCCAAGGACCCACCGGAAGTACCAATGTGCCAACTGCCTGACCATCTACGATGAGCAGTATGGTGATGCTGAGTCAGAGATCTCAGCAGGAACTTCTTTTTTGAAACTGCCAGACAGCTATGCATGTCCGGTATGTGAAAGTCCAAAATCGGCTTTTAAACTGATCACTTAATATGAAACTAAGAATAAATAATAATTCGATCCGCCTACGGCTTTCCCAAACTGAGGTCAATGATATCGGGCAAGGAAAGGCCGTATATGAAGACCTCAAAATCGGACCAAGCAATACCTCCGCCTTCCGATACAGCCTTATTCCTGATGAGGAAATACAAGAGGTGCATGCAGCTTTTTATGATGGAAATCTGGAGGTGACGATTCCCAGCAAGCAAGGTGAAAAATGGGCGATGTCGGAGGAGGATGTGAGCATCCGATCGGTCCAATATGAAGATACCGAAGGGGAAAACCTGGTACTCATCGAAAAGGACTTCCAATGTCTCCATAAACGTCCCGATGAGGATGAAAGTGATAGTTTTCCCAATCCAAAATCATTGGATGACTATGCTAAAGAAAAGGACACAGAATAATAGATTATTAGACAAGCTGCATTACTCATCCCTTAAACGGGAGGAAGTGCACGTTTATTTTTAGCATTTACCTGCACCATCCAGTAGCTGATATATACGCTACCCAATAGGCTGGGCACAATCCAATTCCACAGCCATGGCAAAACCTGATTGACTACCAAAAAAGCGGATACCGCAGCGATATAGCCACCAGTCATTTTTCCTAAGTGTAATTTCATCCAGTTCGCCTGTAGCTCTCCTGGTTTTTGCAGCATTTTCAGATCCCTAAAGCCAAAAATTAAGCTGACTATTCCAAATACCCCTAGTACAATATTGAACACCCCATAAAATAGCAGGGGTATGAGGATCATCGACAGCCCGGTAATCATCACCATAATTGCTAGTATATAATCTCCCAGAAGATTACTTCCTTGGATTCTATACTTCACACTTCTAAAGCCACTAATCAAAAAGTAAAGGCTAAATACGCCAATTGAAAACAAGAAAGCATTTTGATGTCCCGGAAGTACGGCGATCAATAGGGCAGTGAGCGCCGAAGTAAGCATGGCATAAAAGAAAATCCTACCAGTCCCCCGATGGAGCTTTTGCCCTTTCTTTGCAAACAAGGCTATACCTCCTGAAAATAGCGCAAGGGCGCCGAAACCAGCATGGAAGAAAATTAAAATTTTGGTTAGACTGATCGTTTCCATTTACTTCAAATTAATTGGAACACTAACTAAACTTCCTGCCCTATTGCCCTACTCTTTACTTATACCTTAAATTCCTCTTCCCAGAGTCGAAATCCGCCCGCAAAAGCATTTTTATTGGAACCTAGCCTGCAACCGTCGGGGATGACCTCTAGCTCCTTGGAGTTTCCTCCACCAAGCACAATTTCATCGGGTTGGAAAGCTCTGAAAAAATACTCGACAGCCTTGTGTACGTGCTTTTCCCATTTCTTAGCGCCGTGATTAAAGAAATAAGCCTTACCCACATAAGCCTCAAAAGTGGCTTTGCGGTAAGGAAGATGCGCAGATTCCATTGGGATAATGCTATCATTGACGACCATTGCGGTACCTAAACCCGTACCCAGCCCCATAAAAAGCAGCTTCTTGCCTTCATAGCTGCCTAGAGCCTGCATCGCAGCGTCATTGATAATCTTCACCGGGCAGCCAAAGGCTGCATTGAAATCATAAGTCTGCCAGCCTTCCCCCAGATTCACGGGTTCGGTGAGAATTTTATTGTTTTTGACGATACCTGGAAAGCCTATGCTAACATGGTCATACTCCCATTTGGAGGCTTCCTTCTTTACTAAGGGTATCATTTCTTCAGGAGAAAAGTCACTACCAGAAGGTATTTTGATCCTTTCCTCAGCACCTGAGGCCAAAATCTTGATGTTTGAACCTCCTATATCTATTACAAGAATTTTCATATAACCAAAGATAATAAGTCCAATGAAAAATCCACGGCTTAATGTAGATTTGAAGACCAATTCTTTAATTTGTTTCCAGCAGCTCCGCCAAAAACCAGATTAAAACCAATCTGCTGATGCCTAAATAATAAAACCTCTCCTCCAGCCTTGGCCGAAAAAGAGGTTCACTATTCCTCCGTCCAATTTCATTATATATCTATATTTATTGGATTAGCAAGAATTAATGTTTTTAGAATGGGCAATTTCATTTTCCCACCGCTTAATTATGCACCTTATTCAAATTCAATAAACCATTTACATCCTTGCTGATCTGAGGCGAACCAATATAATTCACCTCAGCCTTTCCATTGACCTCTATGGTAAGTTGGTCCGCACATGACAAGTCAAAATCCCCTTTTCCATTTACCTCGATGAAGGTTTCCGAAGATAATAACTCAAAATTGTCTACGTCGATTTTTCCATTCACCAATAAGTATTGCCTACGAACCGTGCCGGTCAATCGCACATCCCCAACTCCGTCGCAATCTATCGTAAAATCATCTAAGTGGAGCGCACCTTCATTGTCTATATGGCTGTCACCATCGATACTCACCTTCTCCAACTCAGCCACGGTGGCGATGACCCGCACCCCTTTATTGGTATTTAGGCAACGAAACTTCCCCTTAAACCCAATGGACAATTCCCCTCCACGCACCTCATACTCCATCACCTCCATCAACTGGCTTTCTGCGAGCACCTTGACCGAAGAGGTCTCGCCCTGGATAATGGTGAGGTCCACGGGCCCAGTGAGCACAATCTCATCAAAGTCAGCTACATCAAGTTCATATTCCCTTAGCTCCCCATCACCGCGGATACAAAGGCCATCATCTGTACAGGCCGTAAATAAGCTGATTATCAAAACGGCTGAATAAATAAAGTAATTTCTCATCTTAATACAATTTTCTGTTGAATATCAATCCACTTTGGCCCCTGGGCCATACCCTAATAGGTAGCTGGGAACCTGTATTCATTAGGACACTCAAGTGGAAAAACACCCTTAGTTCCCCTTATAAAAAATAAAGACTAAAGACAGACCAAAAAGTAATTTGCTGCATAATCGCCCTGAAGGGCGCATTAGATCAACAAATACAGGGATGATTCCATTATTTAGGGCACAAAAAAAAGCATTCAGACAATGGAATACCAGCGTCTGAATGCCCTATAAAATGTATAAGTAGATTTCTAAAACCTGACTTAACTAAAGATATCTGTTTGCAATTTACCTGTACTATCAGAGAAAGACTCCACAGGAATACCCATCGTGTTTAGCATGCTTACGAAGAGGTTTGACATAGGAGAATGGTCATCGAATTTGGTATAAGTACCATGATTCACGCCCATATTTTTGCCACCTGCCAATACCAAAGGATAGTTGACTGCATCATGGGTACTGCTACATGCAGAGCCATAAAGCACCAGGGTATTGTCGAGAAGTGGGCCATACTCATCCTCTGTAGTTTTCATTTTGTCCAAGAAATAAGAATATTGCTTGGCAAGCCACTGATCATAGCTACCCCATTCCTGCCAGTGATTTTTAGTTTTATCATGGCTAATGGAGTGGTGTCCTTTATTGAGCCCTAGAGCCAATTTAGGGAAGTTTTCACCAAAGCCCATACCATCTTCACGAGCCATCATATAGGTCATTACTCGCGTGATATCGGTCTGCATGCCCAGCACCATCAAATCAAAAGAAGAGCGTATATAGCTTTCCGGATCCACGGTGGCATTGGGATTGAGATTCAGATAATCGGAATTGAATGACTTCATAGGTACATTAAGCCATTTTTCATTTCGCTTGATTTGCTCCTCCACGGAGTTTAGCGAGGTCATATATTCATCCAGCTTGAGCTTATCATTTTTGCCCAGGCGTTTTTGCAATCTTTTACTGTCTTCCAGCACCAAATCAACGATCTTCTGCTCCTGTTGCAGGGATTTTCTTCTCAGCTGAGAAGTCTCTCCACCACCTAGTGCAAAGTACCGCTCGAAGATCTCACGGTGACGGTGCTCGGAAGGAATTGGTCTTCCATTGGGATCAAAGGAAAGCGTGGACACTCTAGACTTATAGCCAATACCACCATCGGTGGAAAGTGCCAAATAAGGGAATCGGGTATGCTTTGCCAGATGCTGAGCAGCCACCTGATCCACGGAGATATTATTATTGTACTGGCTACCGCGAAGGTCGCCACCTGTAAGCCAGGTGTCACCTGCTAAGTGCCCAAGTAGATTTCGGCTTTTGGGATGGCTCAGGCCGCCCATGATCGTAATCTCCTTACGGTGCCGCTCCAGGGAAGAAAGCGTATTGGTAAACTTATAGTCCTTTCCTTCTCCTAGTGGAAACCAGTTCCAGTTTTTATGATCAGGATTGGTTTCGGGCGGTAGCCCAACCCCATTAGGAAAGTAAACGAAACATAAGCGCTTTGGAGCTTCGCTCATGGCACCAACTTTTTGGATTGGCGCACCCATGGCCTCCATATATGGAAGCATGCAGGCGACTCCAAGCCCCTTCATAAATGTTCTTCTGTCAAGTTCCCAAGATTTCTTTCCCATGGCTATAATTTTAGGTTATTGTATCTAAATATAACAAAATTTTATGGAAGCACCCCTACGTTATCCATTGATATCCAATGGGATGCCTCTTATTACTTAATTTTAAAACTCTCCTTTGAAAGAAGGGCTCAGTACGATTTGCTCTAATACGGTTCTGAATTTGTAATCATCTTTGCGAACCTCTCTTACGATTTTGTCTATTTCCTTTTCATCTACGAAGGTCACATCTCTACCCAAAGCATAAGAATAAAGATAAGTAACGAGTGATCTGGTGAACACATCGGCTTTCATATCGATGATATAGGATTTGATTTCCTCTATTCCATCCACCGTTTCCCCATTCGGGAGCTCGGCTTTAGCGTCGATAGGATTACCGTTATTGGCTACTGTCTGGAAAAGTCCTACTGCATTATAGTTTTCGAAGGCGATTCCATAAGGGTCAATTTTACGGTGACAATCCATACAAGCGGCTTTGTCTCTGTGGACAAAGAGCTGCTCTTTAAGCGTAAGCTTTTCGAATCCGGGTGTTTCCGGATCCAGTTCCGGCACATTTGGCGGTGGTGGCGGAGGCGTATCCCCTAGGATTTTTGATCTCACCCACACCGCTCGCTTGATCGCATGCGCCTGAGTTCCGTCCGAATGTCCATTAAGGAAGGCTCCTTGTGAGAGCAGCCCACCACGTCTCATGTCCTGGGTCACTGCTACAGGTCTGAATTGGCTTCCTTTCACCCCTTCTATGCCGTAGAATTCGGCCAGGTTCTGATTGAGCATCGCAAAATCAGATTCTATAAAATTCATAATGCTAATGTCCTGATCGAGGATATAGTGAATAAACTCATACGTCTCCTCAGTCATATCACGTTTCACAAATCGCGTGAAGCCTGGATATAGGTTGACATTGGTGCTCATCGCCTCATGACGATCCACTCGCAGCCATTCGTTGGAGAAGCGCTCCACCATATTCTTTATCCTCGGATCTTCCACCATTCGATCCACCTGCTTTTTCAGGTATTTATCTTTGTGTAGATCGCCATCATCAGCCAATTCGTACAGCTCCTCATCAGGCGCAGAGTTCCATAGGAAATAAGATAATCTTGAAGCCAGGTAATATTCCTTCTCCTCCTTAGACTCTTCCTTAGCAGGCTCTGCCAGATAGAGGAAGTTTGGAGAGCATAGCACTGCAATCAACACTTCTTTGACCTCATCCTCATAGCGAGGGAAATCACCACGGATTCCTTTCCAGAAGTCCATATATGGCTTCATTTCATCCTTGCTCACTGGTCTTCTGAAGGCTTTGGTCATAAAGTCCTCGAGGATCTCAGCAGTATATTTCTCTTTATCACTTTTATTTTTAGACTCAAAGAATATTTCGGTATGGCTCACTGGAGGCCATACTGGATAATATGGCGCCTCAAATTCCAGCTCATGAATAAGCAGAGGCGGACCTGAATCTTCATTATCCTTAACCAGATAATCATTCCACAATCCTAGGATCATGATATTGGCCAGGATCTCAGTCTCCACCGTATCGATTACTGGAATGGGTAAGTCTTCCAATCTACCTTTAAAGATATAATCCTCCCATTTCGACTTTTCATTGGTCACATTTCTGAAGGAGTCAAAGGTCTGGTAATCCATCCCATCATCTGTTCGGGTACCTGCAAAGGCCCGCATTACCGGCTTATCCTTATCGTATTTGGCACGGCTTTTCTCAGCCTCACTTTTCAATTGTACCGCGATCGGATGATCTTCGGGGAATGGAGTGACGATCACCTTGCTAAATCCGGTAAAGAAGGTACCACCGATCATCAGCTTATGCTTGCCTTTCTTCAGGTAAGCCAGCGTCAGTGGACTCGTCATCTCAGGCTTTTCCTTGTATTTCTCATCAAAGTGGAAACGCTCCTGAAGCTTAAATCCATCAACTTTCATCTCGATAGAAGGCATGCCTTCCTCTCCGATATAAGGATGGACATAGTCGATTTGGTAATAGCCCTCTATCGGCGCCTCAAAGGTATATTCAGCAGAAGCATACTCGGTAAGTTCTTTCGACTTCAGCCAGGCCCCTTCTTTCTTCAGGTTCTTTATATTCTTAGCATTATCCTTTCCTAAAACGATCGGCGAGGCCTTAGACTGGGCTGGCTGATCGGACCTTAGGCTGATAAATCCTTCTTTCTGGCTGTACCATTGGTAGCCTTTGGAGGCCTTGATACGGAACTCAAAATCTCCTTCTTCAGGGAATACTTTTCTGAAGAGCAACTTCAAGTTGGGAGAAGGTCCCTGCCATGATTTTGGCGTTACCTCCTTATGAGGAAGTGCAGAATAAAGCATGATGCCATCTTCCACCACCTGGTATCGGTCGGCATGCGATCCTCTCATCCCCACACCTATATTTCTTTTGATCTCGTCAATCTCTGCTCCATGCATAGGCTTGCCGTTTTCATCCATCACCTCCACCACAAAATCATCAGAGGGAATGGGTGCACTTTGGTATCCACCGATCATGGCAGCAGTCTTTCCTTTACCGATCCCCTTACCAAAGGTGATTTTATAGCGAGTTGGTTTTGGTTTTTCTGCTGGCGCAATGGCCTTATCGATAGCATTACGAGCGATCTGCTTATAATAATCTACGTGAAGTGGAGAGATCTGTAATACTTGGCCATTATTACTAAAGCCCATCTCGGACTTAGAATCATCTGGCAGCACCCCTCCAAAATTCGCATGAACGCCCAAAAGGCTTACCAGTGAATTGGTATATTGATCCTTGGTTAATCTTCGGATTACAGGTTCCTGATCCGCTTTTCTCAGCGCTACCGCCTGCTGGATGGAGGCGGTAATCCAATCGACAAGGACTCTTCTTTCTTCATCCGAAAGCTGCTTTTCTTCCTTAGGAGGCATTTCGCCAGAATTAACCATATCGAGCATCGCTCTCCAGGTCTCGGCATCATGGCCCTGCACCATATCAGGGTTTATCCCATCCAGGCGAAGTCCGCCTTTTTGCTCCTCCGACCCATGGCAGTTTTCACAATAACTGGCCGTGATCGGATTGATATCTTTCTGAAAACTATATTGAGTTAAGGTCTCTTCTATTTCGGAACTGCCCATGGCAGTCAGCCCTTCCATTCCATAGGGATCATCTCCCAGGAACTCCCGTACTTCATCAGGAAGGTCTTCGGTGAGGTACTTGGAGCCATGAGTAAGGGATCCTCCATAATGGCCGGTGGCACTAAGAGCCACAACAGTCACCATCAGCATGGATAGATACGCTGGAGAAGGCTTACCACTTTTCTGCAATTTGCTTCTGAATACTAGCATCCAGGTGGCCAGGACAGCCGTGGATACCCCCAGCCATTTGTGCCATACCATCACCTCACTGCCATAGCCACCACTGGCGGCTAGCAATGCCCCCACGATCACCGTGGGTATGGCGGTCAATACCGTCAACCAGAGTAAGATACTACAGGCTGGACTGAGGTTAGATTCCGGGAATATATAATCCACCACTTCCAATACCACCAAAGCGATAAAAATCCCAATGGGGAGATGGACAAATAATGGGTGAAATTTCCCAAAAAATGCCAAGGTCCAATGCATTTCTCCAAATGGAAAAACAGCAATGCCCACCAATATTAGGCTTATTATTAGCCCTCCTGACATAGTCAATCCTTCTTGGATCGCCTTTCTAATCCTCTTCATTAATTTACTTGATTGTATTGTTATTTGAGTTATTGTCTCTTTCAGCCTTGCTTCTCGGCAGTATCCCCTTCAAGCTAAAATCCAGGACATCAGCTTACTGATAATTCTCTTTCATTTTTTACGCTTAAGGCTTTCGAATGAAGGTTTGTATAAATACGAATTCCCTCATCATCAAATCCATAATACAGTATAGGATATTATGATGAGGAAATCAATCAACCTTATATAAGTGGATAATTTTGATGAGAAACTAGCAAAAAAAATACTTATTGTAGGGGCAAAAGAACATATCTCCCTAAAAAATAAACATTTACACTACAAATACTTACCATTCACCCCACAATGACAAACGAAAGTAAAAAAGCTGAAAAATACAATTCAGTTCTTCGCTATTTCCCTAAAGCGAAGAGTACTCATAGTCCACGCTTCGCCTTAGTCTTGCAGTGCCTTCTGGACTATCGCCAGGGCAGCAGTGGAATGTGACATAGCCAAGGCTGCATCATGACCTTTTGGTGACATCTTTCTCCATGTTTTTTGGACGATATCGATCAGCTTAGTTTCCTCTTCTTTATGCTTCGCAATAAATGGATCGAAGTAATATTTCAAAAACACTAAACAAACCACATCTTCCAGCGCCTGCACCTCCGGGTCTGTTTTGAGCCTTCTCTTATTAAGCAAATCGTCCACTTTACTGATCGCTTCTTCACCATAGCCATTTTCAGCCATGATCTCCGCTGCCAGCTTGCCGTGAAATTTCTTCAATGCGGTGCGCCATTCCAGATAGCCCTTCCTATCCATAGGGTAATCATCTCTAGGGATAGCCCAGCGCCTGATATGCTGACAGCGAGCCGCCAACTGCAGGGTCTCGGAGGCTGTAGGATAGAATTCCAATAACATCTCTGTCATCCTTTGGCTATACAGCAATTCCTTGGGCATCTCCTCGCCATTCACCAATTCCATAAAAGGGTCCTGAGAATTGACCTTGTCGAAGGCCTCCATTGTCTGTTTAAATTTGCTTTCCATGATTATCAGCGCTGAGTTTAGGCTGGCAATTTAAGGGCTTTTGATGAGAGTAAAAAAAATCCCTGGCGATTGGCAGAAGATTTAAGCCCGCTCCACCTCTTTTAATAAGTTCAACACACGCTCCCGCTCATGGACCACCTGACCGATAACGATAATCGCTGGCGCCGCAAGGTTTTCCTTTTGCTGCCGCTCCCCTATATTACCTAGGTCGCCAAACAGCGTCCGCTGCCGCTCCGTACTGCCCTCCTGAATAATCCCAATGGGCTCCGCCACTCCTCTATATTTTGCAAATAGGGCGATGATCTCCGGAAGTTTCTTCATGCCCATAAGTATCATCACCGTCGCTGAAGACTGAGCTGCATGATGAAGGTCACTGGCGATGCTATGATCCTTTAGGGTACCCGTTACCACCCAGAAGCTCTCATTGACTCCTCTTTTGGTGAGAGGCACTCCCGTCAGGCCAGGCACCGCCATGGCACTACTTATCCCGGGTACGTAGCTGGTCTCTACCCCATACCTGGCTGCGTACTCCAACTCCTCATGACCTCTGCCAAATACATATGGATCGCCGCCCTTTAGGCGCACCACATGTCCGCAGGTCTCTGCGTACTTCACGATCATCTTATTAATCTCCCGCTGCTGTCGGTGGTGAAGCCCTGCTCGCTTACCCACAAAAACCCTGATGGCCGACTCGGGAACATATTCTAATAAAGCAGGATTTGCTAGTGCATCATATAAGACTACATCAGCAGTCTGGAGGGCCTTCATGCCCTTAATGGTGATTAATTCCGGGTCTCCCGGTCCTGCTCCTACTAAGGTCAATCGTTTCATATCAGTAGTTTTTTAACGTATCAGTACTTAAAACACAAAACAAATTTAAGTATTTTTATACGTATTTTTACGTATTATTAAAAATAATATCTAATTTAGCCGATGTAAATAGGTCACTAACTCAGACGAATTACTTAGATCAACTCCAAACGACTCAATTATGACAAAGATAATAGTAATCGGAAACGGAATGGTAGGTTATAAATTTTGCGAAAAATTAAGAGCCAAAACTACCGAAGAACATATAGACATAACGGTTTTTGGAGAGGAACCATGGCCGGCCTATGACAGGGTCCATTTAAGTGCCTATTTTTCCGGATCAACAGCAAAGGACCTGATGATGGCTCCACGCTCCTGGTATGAGGAGAATAATATCGACCTCCACACCAACGAGCTCATCGTGCAGATCAATAGGGAAGACAAGCAAGTCATCACCCATACTGGGGTGGACTATACGTATGACAAGCTAATCATCGCCACTGGCTCGGGGGCATTTGTACCGCCAATCAATGGGGTGGATAAGAAAGGGGTCTTCGTTTACCGGACCCTTGAGGACTTGGATGCCATCTTAGATTATAGCAAAAAGGCTAAATCTGCGGCCGTAATTGGCGGTGGACTACTTGGCCTTGAAGCCGCCAAAGCTGTGCTGGACATGAACCTGGCCGCCCATGTCGTGGAATTTGCTCCTCGCCTAATGCCCCGGCAGCTTGACGAGGCGGGATCCTCTATCCTCCAGGGAAAACTTGAAGCTTTAGGAATTAACATACTTCTATCAAAGAACACCCAAAAAATAACTGGAAACGGTAAGCTAACTGGTCTGGAATTTACTGATGGCAGCAAGCTGGAAACAGATATGCTCATCATATCTGCGGGCATCAAGCCACGGGATGAGCTGGCAGCCGAATGTGGCCTGGCCACCGCCGCCCGAGGGGGAGTCATCGTCAATGAGTTCCTTCAAACAGAGGACCCTGATATATATGCCATTGGCGAAGCCGCCTCCTACAAGGAAATGGTATATGGACTGGTAGCCCCAGGCTATGAGATGGCCTCCCAAGTGGTAAATCAGATCGTCAATGATGAGGTAAAGCCATTTATGGGTTTTGACATGTCCACCAAGCTTAAGCTAATTGGAGTGGATGTGGCGAGCTTCGGAGACCCTTTCGGGCAGATCGAGCCGACCATTCCCATCGTTTATGAAAACAAAAACTCTGGAATCTATAAAAGAATAAATATATCCACTGACGGCAAACGCCTGGTGGGTGGGATACTCGTCGGTGAAGCATCTGCTTATAATATGCTCCTGCAGATGACCCAAAACAAAATGCCGCTTCCTCCAGAGCCTGAGGACCTGATCCTTGGTGCCCGGGGAGGCAAAGAAGCTGCTGGAGCTGGAGTGGAAAACCTCCCTGATGAGGCTCAGATCTGTTCCTGTGAGAATGTCACCAAAGGTGATATCTGCAAAATCATAACCGAAGACGGGGTCAGCAAGGTGGACGAGATCAAGGCCTGTACAAAGGCCGGAACTGGCTGTGGTGGCTGTATGCCTATGGTCAATGACCTACTGAAGTACCAGTTGAAAGCGATGGGCAGAGCGGTCAAAAACGTATTATGTGAGCACTTCGAATACAGCCGACAAGAGCTACTCGATATCGTAAAGATCAAAAAAATAAAGACCTTCGACTCCCTTCTCGATGAGGTGGGCCAGGGAGATGGCTGCGAAACTTGCAAGCCAGCGGTGGCCTCTATCCTATCCAGCACCTGGAATGAGCTGATCACGGAGCAGGACACCATCCAGGATACCAATGACCGATTTCTTGCCAATATCCAGCGTGGCGGTACTTATAGCGTGGTACCTCGGATTCCTGGTGGAGAAATCACTCCCGAGAAACTCATCGTCATTGGCGAAGTTGCCAAAAAATATAAGCTCTACACCAAAATCACAGGTGGCCAACGCATCGATATGTTTGGCGCTAGAGTGGACTTGCTGCCGGATATATGGGAAGAACTCATAAATGCGGGCTTTGAAAGCGGGCATGCCTACGGCAAATCACTGAGAACCGTCAAAAGCTGCGTGGGAAGCACCTGGTGCCGATACGGCGTCCAGGATTCGGTGTCTTTTGCCATCCAAGTGGAAGAGCGATACCGGGGACTACGCTCCCCTCATAAGCTCAAAGGGGCCGTATCAGGCTGTATCCGCGAATGTGCCGAGGCCCAAAGTAAGGATTTTGGTATCATCGCCACCGAGAAAGGCTGGAACCTCTATATCTGTGGCAATGGTGGCTCAAAACCGCAACATGCCCTGCTGCTCATCAATGATGTGGATACCGAAACTTGCCTTAAGTTCATCGATAGATTCCTGATGTTCTATATCCGTACCGCAGAACCACTGACCCGAACCGCCACCTGGCTCAATAAATTGGAAGGGGGACTGGACTATGTCAGAGATGTGGTGGTCAATGACTCCTTGGGGATAGGTGAAGAACTCGAAAGGGAAATGCAGTTTATGATAGACACCTATTCTTGCGAGTGGAAAGACGTGGTAAACAATCCTGCTCTACGCGCAAAATTTAAGCACTTTGTCAATGCAGATGTGGAAGACCCTAGCCTCAAATGGACAGATATGAGAGGTCAAAAGATCCCCGCTGCCTGGTAAGCCGCTGACTAGCGGTCTTCCTGAAAATAGGCAAATACCTTCAAGAAAATTTCTTAGCATCAATCTCATAACATTTATTTAGTATGATCTCAGAACTCGAAAAATATAAAACTGCGGACACATCGAAAGTTAGCACTTGGTATAAAGCCGCGGAGGTGAGCGCCATTCCAGAAAATGGCGGTGCCTGCATCAAGTATAATGATCTTCAGATTGCGATATTCAACTTTTCTCGACGCAACGAATGGTATGCCTGCCAAAACCTCTGCCCGCATAAAATGCAAATGATACTTTCCAGGGGAATGATCGGCTCTTCTGAGGGAGAGCCTAAGGTGGCTTGCCCTTTTCATAAAAAGACTTTTTCCCTCAAAACCGGAAAAAACATCAATGGAGATACCTGCGATATCGCCACCTACCCCATTAAGATTGAAGAGGGTTTTGTTTACGTAGGTTTTGAATAAATCTCCCGAAAAACGCCACTTAATGAACCCCTGATTCATCATTCAGACAGCATAATTAGTAGAAGACCTATTTTTCATTTACTAAGGCAGGATTTTATGTCAATCCTGCCTTTTTTATGGATCATAATTAATTTCCGCCAGCTCCAAAGTGGTCATCCTATTAATAGGATGACTCGTTGGCTGAGGGGTTCTGCCTCTTTTATCTCATAGCATAAGCTCTGGCTTTATCCATTTTTAAGCTAACTATAGCGCTCCACAGCACTCTTTAGGGCCGGTTTAGTAGGCATTAAGCGACTAAGCTATACCTGAATTTTCACCAGTAATCCCTCTGATATTGGTATTATATTGTTAAAATCGACAATCCCCCATCACTTCAATATATTTGTTTTAAATTGCAATTCTCTTAACTTGAGGATTGCTGTATGAAACTCCCGTCCATTGACTATTTAACCCAAAGCGCCACCTATTCACTTAAGCGATTTCCTTTGGTGATAATTTCCGCATGTATAGCGGCAACAGTGGCCACCTATTTGAATGAGTTTTGGGATACAGTGGATAATCCCTTTCCATTAATGAACCTCATGCTTGTGGCAGTATTGGGGATATCTGCGTTTTTTTCCATTAAAATTCTTATCGAAAAAAAAGGTATTAAGGGACCTTATAGAACCATAGCCCAAGTGGTGGGTCTGGTAGTTTTGATGCTGATTTATATTTCTCTCCCTGATGGCACCTCCAGCCATAATCCCTTCACTCCCTATTACCGATTTGCAGTTTTCAGCGTCTGTGTACACCTTGTGGTCTCCTTTTTACCCTATTTGAGAGATTCACATACCCTGGCATTTTGGAATTATAATAAGGTTCTCTTCTTAAACATTCTGGCCTCACTGCTCTTTTCAATGGTAATTGCCATTGGCAGCTCCCTGGCCCTGGCAGCCATCACTTCATTATTCGAGTATAAGTTCGATTCAAGCACCTATGTGCAAATCTTCATCTGGTCCATTGGTCTAGTGAATACGTGGATATTCCTGAGCAAAACTCCAAGGGATCTAGAAGCAATGGATAATGAAATATTCTATCCTAAAGGGCTGAAAATCTTCAGTCAGTATATTCTATTACCACTCCTGACTGTTTATTTACTCATACTCTATAGCTATACGATCAAGGTCACCATGTCCTGGGACTGGCCAAAAGGCATCGTCACCTATCTGGTCATTTGCATATCCATATTGGGTATTTTCACTTTTTTATTGCTCTATCCCAATCGCAAATCAAATGGGCAACGCTGGATAGAAATATCCTCAATGGTTTATTATGGGCTATTGATCCCCTTGATTCTGGTGCTTTATTTTGCCATAGGCATACGAATAAATGATTACGGCATCACCATCAACAGGTACCTTATCGTACTCCTGGGCGCCTGGCTGACCTTTGTTAGTTTTTATTTTGTATTAGGTTTCAAAAATATAAAATTCATCCCCATATCACTTGCCTTCATGTTGCTGATCACCTCCTTTGGGCCATGGGGAATCTATGCCGTGAGTGAGCGCAGTCAATTTAGGCGCTTAAAATCCCAACTGAGAGCAACCCACTTACTACTTGGAGATAAAGTAATCAAAGAAACGATCTGGGATAAGACTCAACTACCTGAATTAGTAGCTGTGGACACTAAAAAAAGCCCTGAAATAATCACCACCGAAAATAAACCTGTCGCTACCCAAAAGCAGGTGAACGATATAAACTCTATCACCCGCTACCTGGAGGAAAACCATGGTCTGGAATCTATGAATGATTGGTTTTCTCAAGATATGAAAGGTATTCTCAAAGTACTTTACGACAGTTCTAATTACCATAATAATCTAGCCAGCACACTCTATCTAAAGACCATCGGAGTACCGGAAAATGGCTCTTTTAGTGATTATAATTCTTATACAGCGAGTATTGCTGACGAGCAGGCCTATTCTATAAAAGGGTATGATTATTCGATGGAATTTGATTTATCGGGTGAAATTGAAAACACCTATAACATCAATGAAAAAACTTATTCGCTAAAGCTGATGGGCCAAAACACCAATTTGGAATTAAAATCAGATTCAAGTACTTACCTCATCAATCTCAAACCAAAGCTAAAGCTCTTGGCAATCACAGGAAAAGTCCACTACGCTACCTATTCCGTTGATACTTTAACCTGGGAACAGCAGTTTCCTGATTTAAAAACGAAATTAATCATTCGCCGAATCATCGTAAATGGTTCTATTACCAGTGGTCAGGAAATCACAACTTTGAATGGGATTCTTTTAACAAAGGACCTCAACCAATAAAGAAACCTAATTTACTTATTTTTTTAAGTGGTTTTACGTACTTTGCTGCTTTATCAGCAAGGAATGGAAAACCTCAACCTCCACGAACGTCCAAAATACCAGAAACTGGTTAGGTATTACCTAATTGCTTTAAGCGCTATCGCCACGAGTATCATCCTCAGCCAGATTCTTGTTCAGAAATTCATCAACGAACAGAAGGATGACTCCCGCCTTATAAACCTGGCCGGCAGGCAACGAATGCTGAGCCAGCGCATTGCAAAAACCGTATTACTCCTAGATGATAATACAGACCTTCCTGGCCGTGAAGCCCTCTTGGAGCAATTGACAGAGTCGGTAGAAGAATGGCACACCGCACATCAAGGCTTGAAATTTGGCAATCCGACCTTAGAAACACACGGGAGAAACAGCAAGACCATCGAGGAGCTTTTTGCCACTATTGAGACCGATCACCAGAAGATGGTCGATGGTGCTCAAAGCATCATTCGTATACTCAGAGAAAACCCCTTAACTGCCATAGACCAGCTTCGGCCAGGAATCCAAACCATCATTAGGCATGAGCAGGCTTTCCTAGAGGGAATGGAAAAAATAGTGTTCCAATATGACCATGAGGTCAAAGGGAAAGTAACCAACCTGCAGAGTATCGAGGTTTTTCTGCTCATCCTCTCGCTTGGAGTGATCGCCTTTGAGATATTTTTCATCTTTATCCCCTCCGCAAAAACCATCCGCAAAGCCTTCAAAAAGCTCATGCAAAGCGAGCAGAAAGCCAGAAAGATGACGCTGGAAATAAGTTCGCTTTACAGTTCCCTGGAGTTGGCCTATCAGGATCTCCTGGAAGTGGATATTACCGTGGAAGATTTTACGGTATTTGCAAAGTCTGATCCTGACGGAAATATCATTTTTCTCTCCGATCCATTCATCAGGATCATGGAGTTTGAAGAGGAAAAGCCCAGCAATATCTTTCAATGGCTGAAGGAGCAAGGCTATGATGGGCAATATGTTCAGAACATTCAAAAGCTGACCTTGACGGGAAAAAATTGGTCGGGCGACATTAAGGTTACGAATACGGCGGGGGATTTCGTCTGGCTAAAAATGAATATCACGCCCACCATGGGGGATGATGGACAGGTGGGGACTCTTATCGTCATTGCCACCGATGAGACAGAGAAGAAAGAAGCCGAGGCCATCTCCCAGGAAATCAATCGCGAGAGAATCGAAAAGCGCGTAAAAGAGCAACAATTTCGCTCTGCATTGATCCTGGAAGGGCAGGAAGAGGAAAGAAAACGCATTTCCAGAGATATGCATGATGGTATTGGCCAGTTGCTATCCGCCATGAAGTTCAACTTAGAAGGGATACATACGGTGAAATCAGATGTGGAAAGGGACAAGCTAAACACCTCCAAGGATCTACTAAAGAATGTCATCAAAGAGGTCCGCAGAATCTCTTTTAACCTTACCCCAAGTGCACTTTCTGATTATGGTATCGTGCCGGTACTAAATAAGTTTTGCAAGGAAATCTCCAAGCTCTCCGATGTACAGGTAAACTTCGAAAATCAAACTGGTTTTATCAGTCGTCTGGAAGGAAAGATCGAAAACAACCTCTATAGGATATGCCAGGAGGCGGTCAATAATGCAATAAAATATGCCCAAGCGCAGGAAATTAAGATCACTTTAACCCATAATTCCCAATTTCTAAATGTAGAAATTGCCGATGATGGCAAAGGGTTTGATATAAGTAAGCTGGAAGAAAAAGGGCATTTCTCGGCCTCCGGCCATGGCTTGTTCAATATCCGCGAAAGGGCGAATTTTATCAATGGACAGTGTGTCATCCAATCCGAAAAAGGCAAAGGCACCACGATCAATATTAATGTACCCCTGGACTAATCACAAAATTAAACTCAAGTAATGGAAAAAATAAAAGTTGTTTTGGCAGATGACCATATGGTGGTAAGAAGCGGCATCAAGAATCTATTAGAAAATGAAGGGGAAGTCACCGTGATCGGCGAGGCTTCCAATGGAGAAGAAGCTCTTGAGGTCGTACAAGAAGTCAAACCTGACTTGCTGATTATTGACATCCGCATGCCTGTCATGAACGGGCTGGAAGCTACCAAAAAGCTTAACTCTCTCGATCAAGGCATCAAAGCACTCATATTGTCCATGCATGATGATGAAGACTATATCCTGCAATCCATCGAAAGCGGGGCATCGGGCTATTTGCTAAAAGATACAAGCAAGGAAGAATTTATGAAAGCCATCCGCACCATCCACCAAGGTGGTCAATACTTCAGCGGTGATATCAGCCAGGTGCTCGTCAAAAGCTACCTCAATAATCAAGGAACAAAAACGCCAAAAACAGTCCTTTCCTCCAACCAATATGATATCACCAAAAGAGAAAAGCAGATCCTAAAAATGATATCAGACGGAATCAGCAATAAGGAAATAGCCGACCAACTCGGCAAAAGCATTCGTACCATCGAGACCCACCGCTTTAATATTATGAAAAAATTAAAAGTAAATAATGTGGTGGAATTACTTAAAAAACTCGAAGACGAGCCAGGATTAAAGCAGCATATCGAAAGCCTCTAATCGCCCAATCACCGGTAAAAGCTCACTCCGACCAGGCCAGGCTTTGGATGGCAAGGAAGTGAACGGGGCTAGCATGAAGTCATACCCACCTTTAAAGCAAGTAGAGGAGGTAGTTCGCGCTCCTGCCCATCACCCATAACCACTTGTTATCCTCCATAAAAACAAGGGCCATTGGCAGCTGATAATTTTTACCTAAATTACCACTGTTTCCTAACCTTAAGCCGAGGAAGAAGATGAAATTAACTACGTATTTTTACGTAAGTTTCAAAAATTTAGTGTACCTTACAGCCTCGTTACCGCAAAAAATGCTGCCATTTTTTGCGTAATGCTTAACGGAAACCATAAATATTATAATTATGAAAATTCATGCATTTGGAGCGGCTAAGGATATTACAGGCAGCTCGTTGATTGATTTTCCTGTGGAGGAGACCTTTGTGAAGGTCAAGGATCTGAAAAGCTTACTGTATGCAAAGTATCCGGATTTAACCAATCTGCCTTCTCTGGCGATTTCCGTAAATCTATTTTATGCTAGTGAAGACACCATGGTAAACAAACATGATGAGGTAGCACTAATACCCCCTGTAAGTGGGGGATGAGCCGTAGTATATATGGATAGTATTATCAAAATAGAAGAAGTAATAGACCTTGGAGCGGCGCATCAATCCTTAATTCACCCACAATGTGGGGGGATATGCACCTTTATAGGCACCGTAAGGGATTTGAATAATAGTAAAGAAGTAAGCCATTTATTTTTCGAAACTTACGAAAAGATGGCTTTACTGAAAATGCAGGAGCTTGCTGAGGAAGCAGCGGCCAGGTGGGACATCCATCGGCTAGTGATGATACATGCCAAAGGCCTGAAGCAGATCACCGATCCCGTGGTATTCATAGGCACAGCCTCCGTCCATCGGGCAGAAGCCTTCGAGGCTAGTCGATACCTAATCGATCGACTAAAGGAAGTGGTTCCTATCTGGAAAAAAGAAACTTACCAGGACCACAGTACCTGGATAAATGCACATCCCTAAATCAAGGAATTTTATGCTAATCGACAATCATGGAAGACCAATCAACTACCTTCGGCTGGCTGTCACCGACAATTGCAACCTGCGGTGTCAGTATTGTATGCCGGCAGAGGGAGTGGTATTTGCCCATAAGCATGAGCTACTGACCTGGGATGAACTTCTAAGGATGGCTCAGGCTTTCATAGACCTTGGTGTGGACAAGATCAGAATTACCGGAGGGGAGCCTTTTGTCCGTAAGGGACTGATGGATTTTTTGGAAAAACTAGCGAACATCGAAGACTTAAAAGAGATCTCCATCACCACCAATGCCACCTTGATTGCTCCACATATAGATCACTTAAAGCGTCTTGGTATCACTAAGATTAATGTCAGCATCGATAGCCTCGACGAAGATCGCTTTAACCAGATTACCCGCCGCAAGCACTATAAATTGGTCATGGAGAATATCATGATGATGATCGATAAGGGCTTTGATGTGAAATTTAACTGTGTGGTCATGGACGATACAAACACGGATGATATCATCCCTATGGTGGAATTTGCACGAAAGCATAAAGTTACGGTTCGTTTTCTGGAGGAAATGCCCTTTAACGGTCAGACCACAGGAGTACAGCCCATTTCCTGGGATTATATTCGCATCACAGAGCATATCAAGGCCCACTTTGGACCCTTGGAGAGGCTTCCTGTCCCTGCAAGTTCGACCTCTATCAACTATAGAGTACCGGGCTCAGCGGGGAGCTTTGGGGTGATCGCCTCTTATTCCAGGACCTTCTGCGGCACCTGCAATCGGGTACGGGTAAGCGCCAAAGGCGAGATGCAAACCTGCCTCTATTCCGCAGACACCATCAATCTAATGCCCATGATACGTAATCATGCGAGCCTCAGCGGACTTCAGTTCAGCATCATCGCAGCGATGAAAATCCGGGCTAAGGATGGGTTTGAGGCAGAGAACCAAAATATCACCAAAAAATCGATGACTTTAATAGGAGGATAATATGGCCCACAAACTATCACATGTAGATCAGGACGGCAATGCCAGAATGGTAGATGTTTCCGAAAAAACCATCACCATTCGCACCGCAACGGCCCAATCTATCGTTGTATTTCCTGAAGAGGTTTTTGCGACATTGGCCAGCGATAATTTCCTAGGCAAAAAAGGCAGTATTTTGCAGACAGCCATCATCGCCGGGACCATGGCTGCAAAGCGCACTTCCGACCTGATTCCGCTTTGCCACCCGCTGGCGCTGAGCAAGATAAACCTGGAAATCATCCCAGGAGACAATCGTCTTATCCTCACCGCCTCAGTAAAATGTGAGGGCAAAACAGGAGTGGAAATGGAGGCGCTGACCGCCGCAAGCGTGGCGGCATTGACTGTGTACGATATGTGCAAGGCCCTCTCTCATGATATTATCATTTCAGAAACAAAACTAATGGCAAAAGAAGGAGGTAAAAATGTATTCAACAGATGATCTATATGGCTTGGTGCTGGCTGGCGGCCAGAGCAGCCGAATGGGCCAAGACAAGGGAGAACTGCAATATTACCGGACCAACCATCGGTCTTATCTCTATTATACGTTAAAGGAGCTTTGTCCACAGACCTATATCAGCTGCCGACAAGACCAGCAAAGTGTCATCCAGTCCGGAATGGACTATATTATGGATGAAGACCTCTATGGAGGTCCACTAAATGGCATTTTGTCTGCACATCATGCTCATCCTGATAAGGCCTGGCTCATAGTCGCGGTGGACTTACCTCACATTCATGAGGAGAGCCTTCAGGCACTCGTCAAGCAAAGACAATCCCAAAAGGCCGCTACCGTCTATGCTACGCATGAAAGTAAATTGCCTGAGCCACTCATAGGCATCTGGGAACCCAAGGGACTTCAGGAAGCGGAAAAGTTTATGATCGAATCTGGAAAAAGCTGCCCTAGAAAATTCTTGATGAACGCAGACATTCAGTTGATCTATCCGGAAAATGACCTTGAGCTATTCAACGCCAACTATCCTGAGGATTACGAACTCGCAAAATCAAGAATCGAAGAAGGGAAATGAATCTCAGCCGGTATTCAAAGCAAATTAAATTAAAAGGTTTTGGGACAGAGGGACAAGAAAAACTAGCCGCCGCCCGTATCCTGATCATCGGCGCTGGAGGATTAGGCACTCCCGTGGCTCAATACCTCAATGCGATGGGGATAGGTCAGATCTCCCTGATGGATGCTGACCGGGTGGAAGAAAGCAACTTGGCCCGCCAAAGCCTCTTCACGCCTGCTGATATAGGCCAATATAAAACAGACTGCCTGATCAAGCGGCTCTCAAAGCAGAACCCAGGCACCAATTTGACCAATATCCGGGAATATTTGCTTCCCAGAAATGCTCTAAAAGTCATAGAATCTCATGATCTGGTGATCGATGCTTCTGATAATTTTGGCACACGATACCTGGTCAATGATGCCTGTGTCATCCTTGGCAAACCCTTTATCTATGGCGCTCTGCACGGATTTGAAGGGCAGGTAAGCGTACTCAATTTCCATGGCGGCCCCACTTACCGCTGCTTATTCCCCGAATCCACCGACCATTCCGCCATCGCCAACTGCGATGAAAATGGGGTGTTGGGAGTTTTGCCAGGACTGATAGGAACCTACCAAGCTATCGAAGCCGTAAAAATCATCAGCGGAATAGGAGAAGTCCTAAGCGGAAAACTACTCATCATCGACAGCCTAGCACAGACTCATCTTAAGATTGGCGTTCCCAATTTCCCCGAAAATCACGTAATCACTAGTCTAAAAACTACCTATGGACAAGGGGAATGTGAGCTCAGCAGCCCTATTGAGAAGCAGACCGTGCAGCATCTCCTGGAAAAGCTCTCCAATAGTGAAGCGCTGCAGCTAATAGATGTAAGAAGCCAGGAGGAATTTTATCAACATTCCCTTCCATCGGCCAAAAACATCCCTTTACAGCAACTTACTGAACGCATGCAGGAAATTAATGCAGAGCTACCCGTATATCTCATCTGCCAATCAGGTAAAAGAAGCCTCCAAGCCGCCCAAATTCTACAAACCGAACTTCCAAACACCAAACTTTATAGTATCTCTGATGGAATGGCAGCACTTCACAACATTAATAACTAAACTTACCAGTTCCTCAAAAGCCATTATAAATCGGTCGGAAGGCCAAACAGGCCACTCCTGCCTCTTAAATCTCGCTTACCAAGAGATATCGCAAACCATTTTATTCGATATAAAAAACTCATTTCACTACTTCACTTCTTTTAATACACCAAAAAAAAGGTGATTTTGAACCTTTATTCATAAAATCAAACTACCCATGATCCCCATCCACGAAGCGCTACAGCAGGTGCTAAAGCAACGCAGCACGTATGGTACAGAGAAAATATCCCTTCTGGAAGCAAAAGGCCGCTTCCTAGCGGAGGACATTTTCACAGATCGAGATGCTCCTCCTTTTGATCGGGTGATGATGGATGGAATCGCCATTCAGCATAAGGATCTGGATGAGCCTCCTGCAGCAAGCTATAAGGTACAGGGAATACAGGCAGCGGGCTCTCCGCAACTAAGCCTTCAGGAGGAGACCTATTGCCTCGAGATCATGACGGGGGCGATATTGCCGCATCAGGCGGACACCATAATCCCTTATGAAGAGGTGGAAATTAAGGAGGGAAGAGCCTATATACAAGCCGCCAAGCTGGCGAAGCGCTTCATTCATTATAAGGGTAGTGATTCTAAAAAAGGGGAGTTGATCTTATCCAAAGGCAAGAAAATCACTGCTGCTGACATCGGCCTATTAGCGACTGTAGGCAAAAGCACTGTTTCTGTGGCTAAGCTACCAAAAGTCGCCATCATCTCCACAGGCGACGAGCTGGTGGAGGTGGATCAGGAGCCACAAGCCCATCAAATCCGAAAGTCCAACGCTTATACGCTTTGGGCGGGGCTGATGGAAGAGGGCATCACAGGTAAATTATACCATATAAATGATGATAAGGAAGCCTTACGGCAGTCACTTGCTGCACTGCTAGAGGAATTTGACGTGTTACTGCTGAGCGGCGGTGTTTCCAAAGGGAAATTTGACCATATACCTGAGATTCTGCATGAGCTGGGAGTGAAAAAGATCTTCCATAGAGTGGCTCAGCGTCCCGGAAAACCATTTTGGTTTGGGGCACATCAAAGCTTAAACACTAAGGTGTTTGCTTATCCGGGCAATCCCGTATCGACCTATGTCAACCATTTCTACTATTTCCAGCAATGGCTATATGCTTCCTTAGGGAAAGATATGGCATTATCCAGGGTGGAACTGGCCCAAAGTATCCCTTCCAATCCGGCACTCGCCCTGTTCGTGTCGGTACGGCTAGATCCCAAATCAGGAGCTGCAAAAGCCCTCAACCATAATGGGTCAGGTGATCTATTTAGCCTTGCACAGACCGAGGGTTTCGTATTATTACCAGCCAGGGGAACTGATTATATGCCGGGAGAAAAAGTTGATTTCCTAGCCTTGAAATAAATCAAATCCTCGAAACCCATAATCACTAAACTGGCAAAAGGCCTATCATAATCCTCCATAAGGTTTTTTTGCGCCATGGCGCAAAAGCAATAGAAGTATATATTTATTGGATCTTCCCGACTTCAAGCTTGAATTGCTCATAATTTTTCATAGCCTCTTCCATTGGAAGCCCTGTATTCATCCTTGGCCTTAGGTGCCCGATATAGCTCAGCCAGGCATCTTTCATCATCTTTTGCTGCTGCTCCACCAGCATAAATAGCTGCTCCCCATTCTCAAAACTGTCTATAACCTCCTGCCAATCCTTCCTGCCCTGCAAATCCGACTCCCCTAAGGAAAGGAGGATCTCTCTGGCCATTAGGAAGTGGCCGGCGGCATCGGGATGCACCCCATCTTTTGCAAATGCAAAGGTGGAATCCTCCAGCCGCTGATCTTCCAGACTCTTCCTCATCGGCCAATGCAAATCGATCACCTCCCACTGATCGGTATAGCGCTTACTAAGCAGCCAATCAGAATAAATATCCAATACATTGGCATAGGCGGCGCCCTTTCGTTCATCATAGATAGGTGGAGTAATATGCACAATATTGGCTCCAGAGGCTTTTACCTGCTCATCCAGCCAGTCAATGCCCTCCTGATATTTGTTAAAGCGCTCGGTATCAAATGGCAAATAAATCCCATCATTCATCCCATAACAAGAAAACACCATATCCGGCTGGGTGAGAGCTAGTACTCGGTTTAATCTCTCATGGAGATCCGGCCTTGGGAAATCACCACCGGCATGATTGGGCTCCGAAAGACCCGAAACCGTCTCGCTTGGTAAACCCACATTGATAAAAGTAAATTCTCTCTCAGGATATTTCAGCCGCAGGAAGGTTTCGATATACTCAATATAAGTTCCTTGATAACTAATACTATTCCCCAGGAACACAATTCGCTCCACCCCTTCAGGAATTTTATAGTGCTGCGAAAAAAGCGGCAAATACGCCCCAAAGGAAAAAATGACGAATAATATAAAACGTTTCATAATAGCAATGTTTTGGCTGATTGAGGCTTACAATATAACCAATACAATCATCATGAGCGATATCATAAAATCAAAAAAACACCCCCAAAACCCTCCACCTAGGTCAAGGCTGAATACTAATACCTCCCAAGGTCCATTTTGCAGAATACACCACCAGACTGCTATGGTAAGTCTTCTCCATCCTCTCAGGGAAATACTTCCCTGAATCAGGCTCACCCATGGTCCTTTCCAACAGCTCCAAATAAGGGGAATATATTTCTTGAGCCATGGTCGATTTGAGGGGAGCGAGTGAGTACTGAAGCTGCTTGATGGGCCTATCAGGCTGGGGCGCGCGAATGGTGAAGGAAAGGGATGGTATTACTATAATGGCAGAGCATGGAAACTGTGCCTCGCATGAATTCGGGGCTGAGCCGTCTCCCTCTCCTGTACGCAAAAGGGCAAACACCTCATCAAAAGTCTGGCCCCGAGGAACCTGAAACCCCTTATATTCAAAATATTCTGGCCTAATCACCATCTCATAAACCTACAGATTTGACAGGAAAAAAGAATCGATTTGATGAATTCACTAATTACAAACCATGAAACCCTATAAAGTCCAGTCATTTATAAAAATCATAATTGAAACAATAAGATGATTGGAATATCGCCTCTGCTGTTGAACCCTATTATAATTTGCTGGAATCTATAGATCCTTGGTGGTCGAGGTTTAAACAATCGTTGTTTCTTTTGTAACACTATCATGGGCGATAGCCTGCAAGCCTTTATCAATTCTTCTAATTATTTTGTCGTTTAAATTATAGATAAATGACTGATCATTTCCTAAAATAAGTGCTCTTTTTAAAGCGACTAAATTAGAGTAAGAACTTCGGGATAAGCCAATAAAATAATGTGCACGGCAACAAATCTCAAAATTAATGGCGGCATTGATTTCGTATTCCAGATTAGGCTGGTAAAAATAATAGGGATTCACGCCCAGACTCTGAAAGGCCACAAGCAATTGCTGATGGTTTTCACCTGAGGTAAAAAATAAATCTCCTACCAAATCAAACTCTGCCACCATCTTTAATAGATCCTCCAGGTTGATCAGTAGGGTCTCATTATTCCCCACGGTTTTCTTTTTGGCGTAAGCCACCCAATCCGACTCTGTCCTCACCTGCAAGGCCGTAAACGGAGCCTGGACATGTGCTGCCACCAGCTGCTCATATTCCGGCCTTAGCCTCAGAGCCTTGAGCACACGGGCTTTGGTAGAGCAGCTACTCACTTGACAATCAATACGTTCTTTAGAAAGTTCTTTTTCAGAATACTTCCATAAATTCATATTATTACGCACCCTATCCTCACTATTGATTTGGGACAAGGGAAGCATGATGGATCGGCCATTGGTATAGGCGGCCATGCTGGCATTGAAGTGATCAAGGTCAAAAATATCAGAAAAAAGGATCTTTTCCTTCCAGCCAAACTCAGGCTCTATCAGGCTGCAATTCTTATCCATGGCTATATCGCAAGCGCTAATAAGAAAATGTAGCTTATTACAAAGCCCTCCCCTAAAGTCTAATTGCAAGAACTTCCCCGAATAATCAACGGGGAATATTTTCCCCAATAGTTTATGCACAAAATCCTGTCCCATCGTCTTCGCTTTATTTAAAAAAAATAGTCACTAATAAAAATCAATTCTAATTTACAATAAAAAAATCAACTATGTACAGAATAAAAATTATTAAATTAATACTTAATGCTTATCTTTTTGAATAAGAATAAGGGATAATTCACTCTTACAAATGAATCTTTTTTAAAGTATCACTTATTCAAAATAGGATTTTTATTATTATCAAAATCAAAATAGCGATGCCATTTCTTCTTTGATTAAATATATTCTACCAAGCCTTCCAGTTTCATTCCTCGGCTACCTTTGATAAGGATGAGGTGATTTTGAAGATTAGAATCCGCAAGCCAGTTGCGAAGGCTGAAAGGATCAGGGAAATACAAGGCTCGTGGAGCTTTAAGCAGGGCATTTTGGACTAGCTCCCCGGTAAAGCAGACCTTGTCTATATCGTATTCACTCACCCATTCCCCGAGCTTCTTATGCTCCTCAGCAGCACTATCGCCCAGCTCATACATATCTCCGAGGATGACCATTTTATGCGCCTTTCCACTCATCTTCCCAAAGGTCCGAATGGCCTGTTCCATGCTGGAAGGATTGGCATTATAAGCATCCAGAACGATCAGGTTACTGCCTTTCTCCACCAGCTGAGAGCGCATATTTCCGGGCACATAGGCACTGACGGCCTGAGCAGCAGTCTTTTGATCCACCTCAAAAAATTTAGCAACCGCCAGTGCAGTGGCTATATTCTCAAAATTATATTCGCCCAGCATCTGGGTGGAATATTCCTGGCCATCATCCGTCCTGAATCGAACCAATGGATTGGCCTCCACAAATTCACAGTGGAAGAAATCACCCTTTGCGGGATAGCTGATCGGATGATCCATCCGCTTCATCATATTTGCAAGAACAGGGTTCTGGCTATTGACAAAAATCTTCCCCTGATGCTTGATCAGGAATTGATAGAGTTCAGTTTTGGTGCGAAGCACTCCTTCAAATCCTCCAAAACCCTCTAAATGGGCTCTGCCTATATTGGTAATCAGACCATGGCTGGGCTCTGCGATCTCACAAAGCTCGGCAATATCGCCCAGCTTATTCGCCCCCATCTCCACGATTCCGATTTGGGTATGCTCATCCATAGCCAGCAAGGTTAGGGGAACGCCTATATGGTTATTCAAATTTCCCTTAGTCGCATAGGTGGTATAGCTGGTGCTGAGCACCGCATTGATGAGCTCTTTTGTGGTGGTCTTCCCATTACTGCCGGTGATGGCTAGAAAGGGGATATCCAGTTGCCGGCGATGATAATTCGCCAGTTGCTGTAAGGCTAGCAAACCGTCCTTGACCAGAAAAAACCGTGGGTCCTGATCTGGAATCACCGCAGGATCATCCACCACCGCTGCCGCCGCACCTGCCTCGAGGGCTTGTAGGGCAAAATCATTGGCATTGAAATTCGGTCCTTTTAGTGCAAAAAATAAATTGCCCTCAGCGATATTTCGAGTATCGGTGCTGATCCCCGTCGTCTGCTTGAATAATGAATAAAGAGCCTCTATATTTTCCATAGGATGAGTGAATATCAATTTATTTTGCCTCGACAAATTTCATGATTTAGCCCTTCCTTTCAAAATAAATAAACCGATTATGTACAATTAAGCCTTGATTTGCTCTATCGCTGCAATCCCTAAAACTGAGATCGGCTAAAGCTTATGGCTTGCAGAGCTTGTCTGGTAGTCATTTATATCTTTTGCCAGCACCGAAAAAGCTTCATCGGGAGGATATTTTTCCCGCTTTTATTATATGGTAAGCACCAAGGACAACATTTTTGAACCTTATCCTCTAGAGAGCCGAAATAAGTCTCTATATTCTGAAGATTTTTTTAGACTACTTTTGTGGCTCCTACGTTAATGGTAATATTGTAAAACGAAGCCGAAAATCCTTATTTCATCTATGAAACACCTTTTATTCTCCATTATCTTTTTCACATGCCACTTTACTTTCGCGCAGCAAAGCTTCGAATACACTAATCCCAAGGCATATATAGGAGAAGAATTATTATCCATGGGTTTTGCCGGCGGCATCAATGCAGCACAGATCCACACGGCGGACCTAAATGGCGATGGAGTCGAAGAATGGGTGATTTGGGATATCAATGCACGATCCCTGAAAGTCATTGAAGTCAGCGAAGACGGCTACGAAGTATTACCTGAAATGCCGCATTATTTCCCTGCTGATCTGTTGGGCTTTGTGGTCATGGCAGATTATGATGGAGATGGTAAAAAAGACCTATTTACGGGTTCTGCTTTTGGCATCAAAGCCTATAAAAACACCAGTCCTACAGGCAGCGCTACTCCCAGCTGGGAGCTGGCGGAGAATTTCCTTCGTCTGGAAAATGGATCGAACCTGCAGGTAAATATTTTGGATATCCCGGCCATTCAAGACCTTGACGGAGATGGTGATTTGGACATTGTCACGTTTAATTATGCCGCTGGAGATTACCTGGAGCTATATATCAACACCAGTATGGAAGAAACAGGCATGGCCGGCCTGGGCGGCTTTGAGAGGCGAAAGATCCGCTGGGGGAATTTTGAGTTCTGTGCTTGCGGGAGTTTTTCTTTTGGCCAGACCTGCGATGGAAGCCCCATCAGCCGCAAGACTCCCGGTGATGAAAACTTATCAATAGAGCATTCTGGAGGGCATTCCATCCTATTGGAGGACTTCAATGGCGATGGGAACCTGGATCTGGTCATGGGACAGGATGAATGTAGCACATTATACTATTTGGAAAATAAAGGCAGCTCCGTTGACCCTATTTATGATGAATTTTCGACTGAGCTCCCCAGCTATGGCAGCCTCCCCGTTTTTCCTTTATTTCAGGTAGGCAGCATGATAGGCGATTCCTTTCTAGTCAGTGTCAACAGCTCCGAAACCTCCCTAACGGGCGGATTAGACTATGCTCATAGCATTTACGAACTCGCTCCGCAGACCAGTCTTAATATCGTCACCACTGCGCTGCTGCAAGAAGAAATGATTGATTTGGGTGAAAATACCCGTCCCTTTTTCACTGGCAGCCAGTCCAATGGCGAATTGATCCTAACTGCCAATCAACTCCTAAATGGACAATCTACGGGTATGGCTTTCCGATTTGAAGTCAATAATGAAGGCTATCTACTCGTGGAGTCCGACTATCAGAACCTGTCCAGCCTGGGACTTACTGAGCTACAATATATTGCTTATACCACTGCTGCCGGCCAGAATTATTGGTTTGTATCTGGAGTGGTGATTGAAGATTTTGTATTAGTGAGAAAATTATTTTACGCCAATTCCCCAGGAGCCGGCGAGCTTCGGGAGATCAGCCTTCCAACCGGTAGCCTGCGTGCTTACGACAACTTCTCCTACTATTCCCATGCTGGCGCGGATTTCCTGCTTTTGGCTCGCCAGACTGGGGAATTAGAGCGTTATAGTGTCAAATTCTCAGGAAATGTGGCCTTTGAGCTACTGGATGAGGATTTCCTGGGATTCAAGGATGATCCTGCAGACCGTAATCTATGCGTGCTGACGACGCAGAATGGTGAGCAGCTCGACCTCTATGCCGTCAGCCAAAGGGGAATCATCAGCCATATCCCCAATTTCACCCAAGCAAATCCTCCCGCAGCGGAGCCGATTCAGATCGTATTGGAAGACAATACGGCTGTTCCAAGTCGCCTGAGCCGCAATACCTGGCTGGGAATAGCTCCCGGGCTTATCGGTAAGGGCGATCAACTTCTTTTGGGAGGAAATGCAGGCGGACTTCAGCTGCTCCAGGAGATCTCCTCCTCGCCTACCCCGCCGGTGGACGGCGGCATTTCGGTGACCCTCTTCCCCAATCCCTCCAATGGCCCGGTCAATATTCTCAGCAACGAAAATGGCAAAGCCCGACTCATCAATACCCTTGGACAATTATTAATTTCTGACATCAGCATTATAGCCAATGAACCTCAACCATTGGACATGAGGAACTTCTCCAGTGGGGTTTATCTGATAGAATTCACCTCCAGTAAAGGGAATAAAATGGTGAAGAAGTTAATATTGAGGTAAGTATAGTCAACAGATACTCTTTTCATTGATACACCTACAGCCACTTTCCTAGCGGATGTATGCGAAAGGTGGAATGGATTGGAATCCATCTTTTTACGGGTATCTGTTTTATTACACCATTTTTTTTTGCCGCTAGGCAAACACCTAAACTATCCTAAAAAGGTGCTCAGCAGATAGCAACAGTGCTAAAACAAAGACAGTCCTATCAGACTATTTTTGAATGGAGAAATCATCGGCGTCCATCCATGCGGGGAATTTTTCCCGGTAGGCATTGAGCTCCTTAGCGTCCAATTCTATCAGAAGGATTTCTTCTTTTTCTGCACAAAAAGCAAGGGTATTCCCCTTGAAGTCATAGGCTGCGGAATGCCCATTATAAGCGATATTATTTCCATCTACCCCCACACGGTTGACCCCGAGGCAATAGGAAAGGTTTTCGACGGCCCTGGCTTTTAGCAGAATATCCCAAGCCGACTTCCGGGCGGCAGGCCAGGAGGCGATAAAAAACACTAAATCATAATCCATTTTGCCCGACTCATCAGCGTCATTTCTGGCCCAAACCGGGAAGCGCAGGTCATAGCACACCTGAGGAAGAATATTCCACCCCTTCACCTGAAAGAGTTTGCGCTCCATTCCCATATCAAAATGGTGATCCTCATCGGCCATTCTGAAAAGGTGGCGTTTATCATAATGCTGCACTTGTCCATCAGGGTGAACCCACAGCAGCCGGTTAAAAAACTTCTTATTCTCCTTAATAATCACACTCCCCGTAAGGATGGCGCCAGTATGTGCCGCCATCTGCTTCATCCATTTGGTACTGGTGAAGTTCATCGGCTCGGCGAGCGCTTCGGCCTCCATAGAAAATCCAGTAGGAAACATTTCTGGCAATACGATCAGGTCAGCTTTCCCCTGAAGAGACCATATTTTCTCTTCAAGCATCGCCAGATTGGCTTGGCTGTCCTGCCAATAAAGATCCGTTTGCACCAATGCTACTTTTAAGTTTTCCATATCGTCCTAATAGTAAAAAAAAAGTAGGTCTATAGCCTACTTTAGTATTTTCAATTTGATAATGTCCAGAATAGAGGAATAAAATCGCGAAGGTGAACCCTCACAGTCAATCAATTCTATATCCCTGCTGATCCTTCCAAGGTTTATGGTCTGTAGGGACAATAATATTCCCGTGTATTTAGCGCGTGGGATAAATCATGCGATAATCTGTAGGGATTTTCCCTTTGCTGACATCGATAAGTTTACTTTTGACCATGCGTTTCTTCAGGCCTTTGATATAGTCCACAAAAAGGATGCCTTCGAGGTGATCGTATTCATGCTGAATCACACGAGCGGTCATTCCGGAGAATTCTTCTTCCTTTAGTTTCCAATTTTCGTCAAAATACTCGATGGTCAATTTCTCCGGCCTGATCACCTCTGCACGCACCTCAGGGATGCTTAAGCAGCCTTCCTCATAGCCGTATTCATCACCATATTCATCCAAGATGATGGGGTTTATAAACACCTTACGAAAACCCTGCTCCTCGCTGTCTTCATCCAGCATCAGGGAGCTATCAATCACAAACAGCCTGATGCCCTTATCGATTTGAGGAGCGGCAAGTCCCACACCACTGGCATGATCCATCGTATCAAACATATCAGAAATCAATGCATTGATATCTTCACCTTCGTTTATCTCTTCCGCTTCCCGCTTCAATATTGGATTTCCGTATGCTACAATCGGATATATCATAGTTGGTCTAAATAAGTTTGTAATATAATGGCAGCACTGATTTTGTCCAGATTGCCCGCCTTCTCTTTTCTATCTTTCTTTTTTGAGCCCATGGTGATCATGCTTTGCATGGCCATCTTGGAGGTAAATCGCTCATCTACCAGCACCACTTTCTTTTCAGGATATGCTTTTTCGAGTTTGGCCTTCAGCCTAATGGTGGGCTGGGTCATATTGGTATCGCTCCCATCCAGGGATTTTGGGTAGCCGATCACGATGGCCTCCACCTCTTCCCGCTGGGTATAGTCCTTCAGGTACTTGTCCAGGTCCATGGTCCTTATCGTTTCCAACGGATTGGAAGTTATCTTCAGTATATCAGTAACGGCTATTCCGGTCCTTTTTGTTCCCAGATCAATGGCTAAAACCCTCCCCATGTCAATTGCATTTAATTTGTTTGTCCACTTTTCTTTTCACTTCCTTCTCCAGCTCCACCGCCTTTGGGAAGAGCAGCTCATTTTCTATATGAGCATGAATAATCAGCTCCCTCTCGAAATTCTGAAGTTCATGATAGAGGACCTTGATGGCCATGGGAGCATTGCTATCCAGGTGATATTCCTGTGTAAGCTTCCGTATGCCCTCCATTTCGTCATCATGAGCGTCATGCTCCTCGGCCATTGCTGCGATGGATGGGCGGGCCAATAGCTTTACAGCCTCTTCCAGCCGTACCTCATTGCGCTCTATGGCTTGTAGTTTTTTGATTCTTTTGAATACTGAATTTTCTTCCTCATGGATATGGTGAATAAAATCATCCACAAACAGAGGAAACATCAACCTCAAATCCGCGATCAAACCTGCATATTCTGCTGGCAGATCCACCCCACTGATGATATTGGACATAAATGGCAGCTCATGACGGAGGAAGAAATGGTGCTTTTTTTTCAGGTATTCCACCAACACCTCTATGGGCCGCAGATAGAGCTCCTCTTTACTCGGATCTTTTTTCCATGCCCAAGCCTCCAGCTCACTGATCAACTGCTTAGGGTTGACGCGAAATTTTCCACATACCTCTTCCAGTGACTGCTGCTCATATTCGTAAAAACTAATCCCGAAATAGTGCAGCACACCCGCAAAAACATAGTTTTCTTGAACTAAGTCTTGGATCGAACGCTTATATATATGCGAATCTTTTGGCATGTAAGGACAAAAGTAAAATTTTTTCATGTAAAAACACTTGGAATAAATTACCTAAATTGATTTTAATGCGTTTATTAAAACGAAATAGTGTAAAAAGCTGTTAAATTGTATATTTGAATTTTAGCAGGAAAGCTAAACCTTTTCGAACAACCAAAAAACGAGGATAACGTGATCGAAGAAAACAACACGAACCTACCTAAAGAGGAAACAAAAAATAATACTAAGTCTCAAATACGGCTCCCTATTATTTTGGCATTAGCGATTTCCGCTGGCATCTGGATTGGAGCTACCTTTGCTGAGCCCAAAACTGATCAAAACGATCTCAAGGCCGCATTATACAAGCTCCAGGAAATCATCACCTATATCGACAGGGACTATGTGGATACGGTAAATACCAGCCAGCTGGTGGAGCATGGGATAGAGAAGATGCTCGAGGAGCTCGATCCACACTCCAGCTATATCCCCGCAGAGGATGCTGAGCTTGCTCAGAGTCAGCTAGACGGTGAATTTGACGGAATCGGTGTAGAGTTTGGCATCCTGAGAGATACCATTTATGTGGTGGCTCCACTTACTGGTGGCCCATCGGAGAAACTCGGTATTCAGTCGGGTGACCAGATCATCAAGGTGGATGGCGAAACCGTCGCGGGTACAGGAGTGACCAATAGGGATGTATTTACCTTGCTCCGTGGCCCTAAAGGCTCGGTGGTCAATGTGGCCATTAAACGAAAAAACCATAAGGAGTTGATGGACTATGCCATCACCCGTGACAAGATCCCTCAGTACAGCATCAATGCTTCCTATATGGTCAATGAAAATACTGGTTATGTAAAAATCACCAGGTTTGCCGCTACCACTTACGAGGAATTTAAGAAATCACTGGAAGACCTTAAAGCGCAGGGTATGACCAAGCTTCTGCTCGATCTGCAAGGAAACCCAGGTGGATATATGGGGGCTGCTATTAATATTGCTGACGAGATCCTCGCTGACAATGCCGTGATTGTTTCTCAAAAAGGAAAAGTGAAACGATACAATCAAAAGGCATTTGCCATGCGTCCGGGAGAATTTGAAAATGGCTCAGTGGTGGTACTGATCAACGAAGGAAGTGCCTCAGCCTCAGAAATCGTGGCTGGAGCCTTGCAGGACAATGATCGCGCACTGATCGTGGGTAGAAGATCTTTTGGTAAAGGCTTGGTGCAAATGCCGATCGACCTCTCCGATGGATCAGAACTTCGATTGACCATCGCTCGCTATTATACCCCTTCCGGAAGATCTATCCAGAAGCCTTATGGAGACAATTCTAAGGATTATAATATGGATTGGTTCAATAGACTTGAGCATGGAGAGTTCTTCAGTGCTGACAGCATTCACTTTAACGACAGTCTGAAATATGAAACGGTAAAAGGAAGAACGGTCTATGGAGGCGGAGGAATCATGCCTGATTATTTCGTACCAATGGACACCTCCATGACCAGTGGCTATGTAAACAGGCTGTTTGGCACAGATTCACATCGTGAATTTATCCTTGATTACCTGGAAGACAATAAGAAGAAGTTTGACAATATGACTTTTGAGGAATATTATAATGACTTCGACATCTCAGATAAGATGCTGCAACAGGTAATTGCAATAGGAGAGAAAAACAAGGTCACCTTCAACAAGGCGGATTATGATAAGTCAAAAAATTACCTTAAGATCCTCTTGAAAGCCCATATGGGCCGAAATATTTATGATGATAATGCCTTCTATAAGGTCATCAATGATATCAATGAAATCTATCTTCAGGGATTGAAACTCTTCGAAGAGGCCGAAAGCCTTGCTTTTACCCAAGAAAAAGAAGCTGAATAAACATCGGCGGGCCTCGGCCCGCCTTTTTTCAGTTATACTCCATTCCCATCAGCCCTATTCTATTTAACAAACTCAAAATCATGAAAAACCTATTTTCTATTTTAACCTTATTTATCTTAGTCAGTATCAGCATGAACACTTACAGTCAGACAAAAATCAACCATATCGCTGTATATGTAGAAAACCTCAAAGCTAGTGATCAATTCTATGGGGAGTTTTTGGGTCTAGAGCAAATAGAAGAGCCCTTCAAAGACGGTCGCCACACCTGGTATAATGTAGGCGGGGGGCAATTGCACCTGATCGAGGGAACTGAGGCGTGGGAAACTCCCACTATCAGCAAAATCAATCACCTATGCTTCAGCATGGCTGACCTCGATGGATTTATCCAAAAACTTGATGATAATGACATCAGCTATGAAGACTGGCCAGGAGAAAAAGGCAAGATCAATATGCGTCCTGATGGCATCCGCCAGATCTATATCCAGGATCCTAATGGCTATTGGGTAGAGGTTAATGACGAGCATTAATCATCATCACTTCTGCTACGCAGAGCAATAATATTATATCAAAAGTCTTTTCAGAATTCATCTGGAAAGACTTTTTTTTGGACTAGGTGAAATTCCTATAAGGCTTCTCTCTTTTTCGGGAGAGAAAATATAATTAAGCCCCGCATATATGGCGCAAAATGAAGGTCAAAAGACGCTTATTGACTTTAATTGAGGCCAAAATGGATTTGAAATAAGGTGATTATTCCTTAATATTGGTAATAGTAAGGATTATTCGCTTGGTATTAGGGCAAACAATGAGGGCACCATGCTTTTTATTGCCCCAGCCCTCCCCAAAATAACAGCATATAATACAGGACGCTGGAGGATTTCATTTTTCTCAGTACTGCATTATGGTTTTTCTTTAGATTCCAACGATTTTGGCAAATAATAAAAATAATGGTTAGTTTTACACGCCCCTTTTTTGCCAAGAGAGGCGGGGATCGAGTGAAATGGATCCTAAATCGACTTGACCTTAACGAAAACTAATGATCAAATATTCCAATCAAACCCGCATCCTCACCGCCATAGATTGTATCATTTTTGGCTTTGATGGCTCGGATTACAAACTGCTATTGATCCAAAGAGGCTTTGCCCCCGAAAAGGAGAAATGGAGCTTAATGGGAGGCTTCTTACAGCCTTCCGAGTCCCTGGATGAGGCCGCGGACCGGGTGCTGAAGAAACTGACGGGCTTAGAGAATGTCTATATGGAGCAAATGCATACCTTCAGCAAGCCTGATCGTGATCCTGTCGAAAGGACCATTGCCGTGGCTTATGTCGCGCTTATAGATATTCAGAAATACAAAAAGCAGATCAGTAATGACTTTCATGCCCATTGGTTCCCGATGAATGAGCTTCCCAACCTGATATTTGATCATGAAGAAATGGTGAATATGGCCAAGTCCCGTCTTCGCTATAAAGCCGCATTGCACCCTATTCTCTTCGAACTTCTTCCTGCCAAATTTACCCTGCCCCATTTGCAAGCCATGTACGAAAGCTTGTATGAAACCAATATCGATAAGCGGAATTTTACCCGGAAAGTCCTCTCCACCAATATGCTAGTGAAAGAGAAGGAAAAAGACAAAACCAGTTCTAAAAAAGGAGCTTTTTATTATAGTATCGATAAAACCCAGTATAAAGACCAATTCCAGACCGTTCTAAATTTCATTCCTCGGAATGAAATGCCGAATGCTAATGAGTAATTTTTTGCTCATTATTTTTTTTTCTGATTTTTTAGGTGTAAATATGACACTTAAATAAGTTTTTAACCCGTCTGCGCTATTAGCAGATACTAATAAACCCTTAATATTCTATTATGAACGCAGGATTTTCGACATTAGATTATGTCATTTTTGTAGTTTATGCTCTGGCGATTGTGTCGGTTGGGCTGTGGGTGTCGCGCACCAAGAAAGGAGTGCAGAAGACTGCTCAGGAATACTTCCTAGCAGACAAATCCCTAACCTGGTGGGCAGTGGGAGCCTCTTTGATTGCGGCAAACATCTCCGCAGAGCATTTTATTGGCACCTCAGGATCGGGTTTTGCCATCGGCCTGGGCATCTCTGCTTATGAGTGGATCGCTGCCATCGCCTTGATTGTGGTCGCCAAATACTTCCTCCCTATATTCCTAAAGCATGGCGTCTATACCATGCCCCAGTTCTTAAGTGAGCGATTTAATAAAGGAGTAAGCACCGCTTTTGCCGTATTTTGGCTCCTGGTATATGTCTTTGTAAACCTTACTTCGGTAAGTTATTTGGGAGCCTTAGCCCTGGACAAAATCATGGGCCTCCCCCTCCAATATGGCATTATAGGCTTATTGGTATTTTCGGGAATCTACTCCATCTATGGAGGTCTGGAAGCGGTGGCATGGACGGATGTGGTACAAGTGGTCATATTAGTGGCTGGTGGCCTGATCACCACCTACCTAGCCTTGGATGCTGTAGGTATGGGAGAGGGCGTTTTTGCCGGGATGAGCAATTTATATAATGACGCCAAAGACCACTTCGTGATGATCCTTCCCCAAGGCCATCTCATGGTCCCCGATGGTTCGGGAGGCACCCGTGACGCCTTCCAGGATCTGCCCGGACTCGCGGTGGTGTTGGGAGGAATGTGGCTTACCAACCTAGGCTACTGGGGTTTTAACCAATATATAATTCAAAAAGGCCTCGCTGCCAAAAGTATTGAAGAGGCCAAGAAAGGACTTTTATTTGCAGGCTATCTAAAGCTACTCATGCCCATCATTGTGGTGATTCCAGGCATTGCTGCTTATGTGTTGATCAATGATTATAGCCCTGAGCAGCTGTCTCAGCTATTAAATATGCCGATAGAGCAGATCGGAAGTATTCAGAAATCAGATGAAGCGTATCCTTGGTTACTTAGAAATTTCATCCCTAATGGCATTAGAGGATTGGCTTTTGCGGCTCTGGCTGCGGCCATCGTCTCCTCACTGGCCTCGATGATCAATAGTACCTCCACCATCTTCACGATGGACATCTATAAGGTGTATTTCAATCCCGAGGCCAATAATATGCAATTGGTACGTACAGGGCGAATAGTGGCTATCGTAGCCTTGCTGATCGCGATGATCGTCGCACCCCAATTGGCCACTCTGGATCAGGTATTCCAATATATCCAGGAATATACTGGCTATATCTATCCCGGTGTCGTGGTGGTCTTTGGTATGGGACTGATATGGAGACAGGCCACCGCCAATGCCGCTTTATGGACCGCTATTGCCACCATTCCCGCAGGGATCATCTTCAAGGTATTTTATCCAGAGATGCCATTCCTGCTGCGCATGGGCTATGTATTTATCATCCTGTGCTTCATCGCCTCATTGATTAGTTTTGGGGAGAAAAAGAAATACCTCAATCCGGACTATGTCTCCACCAAAGAGGCTACCAAATCGGTGATCTTTAGTTATTTCTTTATTATCCTGGGACTGATTTGCGCGGGAATAGGCTTTGCATTATTTAACCATTATGCCTATTTAGGGATAGAATCTATCTTGATGCTTGCTACACTATTCACGATGCTCGGGCTGATCCTTTATACCAATGTAAAAATGGAGCATGCTGATCCAAAATCTTTTGACACGGACCCGGCCATCTTTCAGACCACCACCGCCTTCAATGTGGGAGCGGCTGGAATAGTGCTCATTGTGGGCTCATTATATTTCATCTTTTGGATGTAATCCAATTCTGTATCATCAGAACTAGGTAATAATTCCAAGTCAATAAATCGAAAAGAACAATAAACACTTATAACACTTAACCATGAAGAATTTAAAAGAAAATGAAGTTTGGTTTCTTACGGGCAGCCAAAACTTATACGGGGAGGAAGCGCTCAAGCAGGTAGCCAAACATGCAGAAATCATCGCCAACTTCCTCAATAAATCTTCAAAAATAGCGGTGAAGACCGTTTTTAGACCTATAGTAACCAGTACGGAGGAAATCACACAGGCCATTCAGGAAGCCAATAATGCGGCCAATTGCATAGGTATAATCACCTGGATGCATACGTTCTCACCAGCCAAAATGTGGATCAATGGATTGAAAACCTTGCAAAAGCCAATGCTTCATCTCCATACCCAATACAATCAGGATATCCCTTGGAATTCCATTGACATGGATTTCATGAATCTAAACCAAAGTGCTCATGGAGATCGGGAGTTTGGATTTATCGCCTCGCGAATGAAAGTAAATCGAAAAGTGGTCGTAGGTCATTGGGAAGATGAGGAAGTACATCAGCGAATCGACGGCTGGGCACGTGCTGCCAGCGGATGGCACGACTGGCAGGGAGCAAAATTCGCCCGATTCGGAGACAATATGCGCTATGTAGCTGTGACTGACGGGGATAAGGTGGAAGCCGAACTTAAATTTGGCTTTTCTGTCAATACCTATGCGGTCGGTGATCTGGTGGAGCGTATCGAGGCCGTAAGCGATGCTCAGCTAATGTCCCTCATCGAAGAGTATGAAGCTTGCTATACTCTTACAGATAGCTTACTGGCGAATGGCAATAAAAGACAATCCCTGCTGGATGCTGCCAAAATTGAATTGGGCATGCGTGCCTTTTTGGAAGAAGGAGGGTTTAAAGGCTTTTCCAATACCTTTGAGGATCTCCATGGAATGAAGCAACTGCCAGGAATCGCCACCCAAAGGCTCATGGCAGACGGCTATGGATATGCTGGTGAGGGCGATTGGAAAACTGCCGCTTTGGTGCGGGCTATGAAAGTCATGGGCAGTGGGCTGGAAGGCGGCAATGCCTTTATGGAAGACTATACCTACCACTTTGACCCTAAAAACAGCCTGGTACTGGGCTCTCATATGCTCGAAGTAGACCCCACACTGAGCTCTGGCAAAATCTCCTGCGAGGTGCATCCACTCGGTATTGGAGGAAAAGACGACCCTGTGAGACTCGTCTTCAATGGTGCAGGTGGCAATGGCCTCAATGCTTCCATCGTGGACATGGGCAATCGATTTAGATTGATCGTCAATGAAGTGGAAGCGGTCGCTCCTATCAAAGACCTGCCGAAACTCCCCGTGGCACGCGTCATGTGGAAACCAATGCCAGATATGAAAACCGGCTGCGCCGCCTGGATTTTAGCCGGAGGCGCTCATCATACCTGCTTCAGCCAAAACCTAAATAGCGAACACCTAAATGATTTTGCCACAATGGCCGGAATCGAAAGTGTCACAATTGACAAGGAAACCAACCTGAGAACACTCCAAAATGAATTGAAATGGTCTGATGCCTATTATCAGTTTAATAATAAATAATGATCTTGGTTTAAGCAAATCATTATACACCAATAGATAAAGGAAATACCCACTTAAAATACCTATACTGGTTTTACCTAAATACAGACAAAGCCCTCTGAAACATCTTCAGAGGGCTTTGTCTGTATATTATATTTGGCTTATAGGATCACTTGCGCCTAATTGATAGTAGTATTATCCTATGAGAAGAACCTTCGGGATAATTAAGGACCATTTAATCCTTACCTAAAACTCTTCGGGATCGGATATATTTACCCTTTGGGCATTGACAGTCGGCGGTGATGTATTTCGCGCCCCTCTTCGTACCCGCAAAAAGTGAGTTCCAGGCTGAGGCCAAATTTATCAACCCTTCATTTCCATCTTTGTCATCTTTGGAATAAGTATCACTTTTAGAAATAACAGTTATCTGTGAGCAAACACTATTAGTTTTCGTTTCCAACATAGATAGCGTCAAGGTGGCCTCATCCCCTACCGGCGAATGCCCTTTAGGGTGTGGAGAGTATTTATCCTCTACACTCTGAAACGAATAATTTTCCCGATCGATAAATCGTGAAAGACCAGCTGTGACTATATATTTTATCCCCAGCTTTTCATACACACTTTTTATCTCCTCTTCCGTTTTTACCTGCTTGATATTATTACTGAGGAGCTCATACTCTAGTTCGTACCACCTGAATACATTCGTAAAGCCTTCCTTGATCAAAATATCAGCAAAAGCATCATTCAATTGATCATTCTCCCCAAAATCAAACTGCTTGAAATTAATATCCAACACAATGGTATCCTGAGGAGTCAAACATACCGTACAATACTGGTCTTTCACGATTTTTGAACTTGTACAGGAAAATCCCCCCAATACTAGCAATGCAAATAAAATTAGCCCATTAATTTTCCCCATCCTTTTCTTTATTTTAGTTAATAAAATACCTATCTAAATTCTCACACATCATTACTTCCCCTGTAGAAAATCTATTCCACTTGATTTCCTGCTATTCAAATATCTCACTTCCTTATTATTACCTTTTCATTGCCGCTGCTATCACCTACTTCCATCCGGCTAATTAATTTACAATCACCCTATTTAAATGATATAAAAGGATTCATTAATAAAAACAATCAAGTCAAAATTGGTTTAAAAAAATAATATCAGCCTTACCCACAAGGCTCAGAATTCTCTCAAAAAGGCCAAAACTTCGCAAAAATTCACCTTTGAATAGAAAAAGCTAGCATCTATCACCTAAATACTCCTCTTTAAATCTTTACTTATCACAGGTGAAAATTAACTAAACGAACTAATTTAATTAGTAGATCAGTTTTAAAGTTAATAAAAAATATATCATAAGCAAATTTCAATTTACAGCCTACCAAACCTCATCAAAAAGCAGCCACTCTAATTCGATATCCCATTCAACATCACTTGGTTTCCGGCTGCATCCTCGCCACTCAACTGAGGCTATAAAGAGATAAAGTCTCCTCTTTTAATGAGAATATAAAATTATAGTAACACAAAGCCCTCTGAAATATCTTCCAGAGGGCTTTGTTGTAAAAAAATACGCTTATTCAGGCTACTAATTAAATATACTGATTGAGAATATTTTCATACATCTCTTGTTTGCCACTGGCAAAAGTAGGCTCGCCCACTTTCACGGCATGGTCACGGAGATCTTCCAGGCTTAGTTTACCAGTCTCGAAGTCTTGTCCTGCCCCTTCATCGAAGGAGGCATAGCGGGCTTTTCTCCAGGCCTTATAATCTGACTTTTCGAGGATATCATTGGCAATCAGAAGGGCACGGGCAAAAGCGTCCATACTTCCCACATGAGCATGGAAAAGATCCTCCAGATCCGTAGAGTTTCTTCTCAGCTTCGCATCGAAGTTTACACCTCCACCTTGGAGTCCACCTGCTTCCAGTATGACCAGGAGCGATTCGGTAAGTTCCTGCAAGTTCAGTGCAAACTGATCGGTATCCCAGCCGTTTTGATAATCACCGCGGTTGGCATCAATGCTCCCAAGCATTCCGGCATCTGCGGCCACCTGAAGTTCATGCTGGAAGGTATGGCCCGCCAAAGTCGCATGATTTACTTCGATATTCAATTTAAAATCCTTATCCAGACCGTGATGTCTCAGGAAGCCAGCCACAGTGGCGGCGTCATAATCGTATTGGTGCTTGGTCGGCTCCATAGGCTTAGGTTCGATGAGGAAATTCCCCTTAAAACCTTGCTTACGAGCATAGTCCCTTGCCATAGTAAGAAATTGGGCGAGATGCTCCGTTTCTCTCTTCATATCGGTATTCAATAAGGACATATATCCTTCACGGCCACCCCAGAACACGTAGTTTTCACCCCCTAAGGCGATCGTCGCATCGATAGAGTTTTTGACCTGAGTCGCAGCCCAAGAGACCACATTGAAGTCCGGGTTAGTGGAGGCACCATTCATATAGCGAGGGTTGCTAAACACATTGGCCGTTCCCCATAGCAATTTAATACCTGTTTCTTCCTGCTTCTGCTTGGCATAGGCAGTGATGGCTTTCATTCTACTTTCGTATTCCTCTATGGTCGCTCCCTCATCGATCAGGTCGATATCGTGGAAGCAATAGTAGGGAGCGCCTATCTTGCTGATAAATTCAAAGGCGGCATCCATCTTATCCTTGGCACGCTGAAGGGCATCTGAGGACTGATCCCAGGCATACTTTCTCGTCCCTGGACCAAAAGGATCATCTCCTGTTGCATTAAACGAATGCCAATAAGCAATCGCAAACTTAAAATGCTCCTTCATGGACTTACCAGCCACGACTTTGGTTTCATCATAAAATCTGAAGGCCAAAGGATTCTTGGATTCTCTGCCCTCAAACTTGATTTTTTCTATTTCTGGAAAATAGGTAGTTGACATGCTTGTATTGATTTTAGGTTATTTATATAATTTTTCTTGATTACTATTCTTTATTATTGCGGCTTGGCTAAGCCGCCAAAGCCCAAGAAAGAAAGGTGTATTTTACCTTAGTCTTCTTTGCGGATAAGCTGGTTCAGATTTTCCTCCCAGCGCTGATACACTTCTTTATACTGACTTACCAGCTCAGGTTTTGGCTCAAAAGCGCCCACTTGCTCCAGGCCTGTGAATGCTTCCTGAAAGTTGGCATATATCCCTGCACCTACCCCAGCACCTCTCGCAGCTCCTTGGGATCCATCAGTATCATAAAACTCCAGGTTTACCTCATTCATATTCACAAAAGCCTCTCTAAATAATGGGCTGAGAAACATATTGGCGCGACCGGCTTTTACGGTATTCAAGTTTAGCCCCATGTTTTTCATGATATTAAAGCCATAGGTAAGGGCGCTCACTATCCCCTCCTGACCCGCACGAAGCAGGTGCCGCTTATCATGCTGGAGTAGGTTCAGGCCATTCAGATGAGCCCCCACCGGGCGGTTTTCCATTATCCGCTCTACGCCATTGCCGAAGGGCACAAAACTTAATCCTTCTGCCCCAACGGGAACCTCCGCGGCGAGTTGATTCATTTGCTCATAGCTCATCTCTCCACCCAGCGACTTCTTCAGCCAGCTATTGAGTATGCCTGTACCATTGATGCAGAGCAGTACGCCATAGTGAGGACTGGAGCTTTGGTGATTGACATGCAGGAAGGTATTCACACGGGATTGCTGATCGTATAGTGGCTCATTGCTGACCCCGTACACAGTTCCGGAAGTCCCTGCAGTCGTGGCTAGCTCACCGCTGTGAAGGACATTAAGGGAGAAGGCATTGTTTGGCTGATCCCCTGCTCTATAGGTCACAGGAATTCCTTCGTCCAAACCCAGCTCTTTTGCGGTTTTGCTGGACACCCGTCCGCCTTCTGCGAAGGAAGGTAGTGGCTGCGCCAAAATTGATTTATCTATACCATAATGATCGAGTAGCTTTTGGCTAAGTGCATTATTCTTAAAGTCCCAAAAAACGCCTTCTGACAAGCCTGACTCGGAGGTGAAGATCTCTCCCGTGAGCTTCATGGCAATAAAATCACCTGGCAACATCGCCTTATGGATCCTCTCATATACGGAGGGCTCATTTTCCTTGACCCACTTCAGTTTAGAAGCAGTGAAATTCCCGGGAGAATTGAGTAAATGAGGTAAGCAATACTCTGCACCTAATGTCCCAAAAGCCTCATTTCCTATACTTACGGCCCGGCTATCACACCAGATGATAGAAGGTCTCAGCACCTCCTGTTCCTTATCCACCAGCACCAGCCCATGCATTTGGTAAGAAATACCAATAGCCTGAATCTCGCCAGCTTTGACGGAGGCTTGCTGCAATAGGTTCTTGGTGGCTAAGGTGATATACCGCCACCACATCATCGGGTCTTGCTCGGCCCAATTACTCTGGGGAGCATCGATCGGCATCTCTTCCTTGGGCTGGCCCTCAGAAGCAAGCACCTTGCCCGAATCTGCATCCAGCAGCGTGGCTTTCACGGATGAACTCCCAATATCATATCCTAATAAAATCTTTCGCATAGTGTATTTTGGGTTTTTTGACTAATTCTAATTTCCCTCTGACCATCGAAGGGTTTTCAAAACTCCATTAGCAAATTTCGATTAAAAATAAGGCCATCACATACACTATTCGATTAAATAATAATACTGATTGATCAATATTATAATCAAACAGTATTATATTCAAAGCCTAATCCACGAGCAAGCCAGGCCTTCCGTCTATATCTCACTAAATAATCCCGATTTATGAAACCCTTAGTTCAGAAACTGCCTCGTAAGGAATTTAAGTCTTTTGTATCCCTAGAACTCAGCACCCCGCTGTTCGAAACCCCCTGGCACCGACATATAGAAAGTGAAATCCTGTACATCCACAAAGGCTTTGGGACGGCCATTATTGGGGATTATGTGGGGGAGTTTACCAGCGGCGACCTCTTCTATATAGGCTCCAACGTCCCTCATTGGTTTAAGAAATCCACTGATGACCTATTCTGCACGGTAAAAGTCATCCAGTTTGACCCTACGATCTTTGGGCGATCCTTTATTAGTCTGCCTGAGATGGCACGCATCCGGCAGTTGGTGGAGCTCAAGCAAGGTATGCGCATCCATTATTCCTCCCTAAGCAGCCTGCTGCCGAGAGTGCTCTCTCTGGAGTCCATGGAGGGCTTTGGGCATATCAATGGGCTGCTAAATATCCTGGATGAAATCAGCGCAAACACGGAGAATGAACTGATCACCAACGAACCCATAGATTCCTTTGACTCCAAGGGGATCATCGATGAGGTATTGGAATATATCTTTAGTCATTTCAATAAAAACATCCAGCTAGAAGAGCTGGCGGCGATTGCTAAGATGAGCAGCTCCAATTTCAGGAGGTTCTTTAAGCTGAACACCAAGAAGAGCTTTTCGGGCTTTATAAAGGAAATCAGAATTGCCCATGCCTGCAAATTATTGAAAGATCGGAATGTCTTCGTTTCACAAATATTCCACGAATGTGGTTACCGTAACATCAGCAATTTCAACCGGCAATTTAAGGAGGTAAAAGGCATCACCCCCAGCCAATACCGGGAGCAAATCTGGAAGCCCTGAAGCGGACAAAGTCAAGCAAACTACTGCAATAAAATAGCTCAGTCCTAATAAAAACCCTCCTCTCGCTCTAATTGGATTCTCATGGATAGCCCATGAGACCTTATATCCAGCCAAAGGATCGATAGGTAAACAAAAAAAGAGGCTGCTTCATCCGGCAGGCCCCATTTACGTCCCATTGCAGGAGTAAAGTAGGGAACCAACCCTTTGAGGCAGCCTCCTGGCTATGGGTTCTTGAGAAGACAAATAGTTCTTACTCAAAAATCCCACTTTATTTTTCTTACCAGAACACGGTATAGAGTGCCACTAATATTCCGCAGATAAGCACGGCACCAATTTTGAATTTGGTAGAGGTAGAGAACAATTCTTTATCCACAATAATGGCTTTTTCGCTGTCTTTCCCTTTGCTTTCATATAAACTTATGGCGATCATAAGTACGGCAAGCACTAGGAATACCACGCCCATTCTATCGATAAAAGGAAGGTCTGGGGTAATAAACTTGAAAGCAGCTGACAAAGGAATGGTCAATACGGCAGCCGTCAAAGCGGCATTGGAGGTGGTTTTTTTCCAGAAGAATCCGAAGATAAAGATGGCAAATACCCCTGGGGATACGAAACCGGTATATTCCTGGATATATTGGAAGGCCTGGTCGAGCTGTCTCAACTGAGGAGCTACGATGGCTGCCACAACAAAGGCCACAACAGCCGTGATACGTCCCACATTTACCTGATTGCTTTCTGAAGCCTTGGTATTAAAGAATTCCTTGTAGATATCAATGGTGAAGATGGTCGAAGTACTGTTTGCCATAGAGGCCAAAGAGGACACGATCGCAGCAGTAAGGGCCGCAAAAGCGAGGCCTTTCAGGCCTGGAGGAAGCAGGTGCAATAAAGTAGGGTATGCTCTATCGGACTTAGCTAATCCCGTCACAGGATCAGTCATGGACTCGATAAAGGTGGTATCCATGCCTTCCTGTACAATTACATAAGCTGCAATACCTGGAATAACAACGATCAAAGGCATCAAAAGCTTCAAGAAACCTGCAAAAAGAAGTCCTGTCTGGGCATCATTCAAAGTCTTAGCAGCCAGTGCTCTTTGGGTGATATACTGATTACATCCCCAATAGTTTAGGTTAATAATCCACATTCCACCGATCAATACACTGATACCAGGAAGATCCAGGTAGGCATCTCTGGAACCGCCAGATCCATCAGGAATCATCAGTTCACCCTTTTCCATAATCATGGAGAAGTGAGAAGGAGCTGCATCTCTCAAGGCGCCAAGTCCTGCCCATACATCGCCCTCTCCAACAATGGAAAGTGCCAAATAGGTGGTGGCTAATCCACCGGCAACTAGGAATACTACCTGTACCACGTCTGTCCATGCGACGGCCTTCAGCCCTCCATAGATAGAGTAAAGCATGGCAAAAGCAGCCAGACCCATGATACCATAGTTCAATGGTACGCCCATAATCGTCTCCAAGCTAAGCGCTCCAAGGTAAAGGACAGAGGTAAGGTTTACGAATACATAAATTAATAGCCAGAAGATGGCCATTACCGTTCTCACTCGCCCGTCATATCTTCTATTAAGAAACTGAGGCATGGTGTAAATACCTTCCTTAAGATAAATAGGAAGGAAGAAAATCGCCACTACCAGCAAGGTGGCAGCTGCCATCCACTCATAGGTGGAGATGGCTAGTCCCAAAGCAAATCCTGATCCGGACATACCGATAAATTGCTCCGCAGAAATATTAGAGGCAATTAGTGAAGCTCCTACTGCCCACCAGGGCAATGCTTTACTCGCAAGGAAATAATCTTTGGAATCTTTAACATGGCCTTTTTTCTCACGGGAGACGACAATCCCCATCGTGATAATCAAAAGACAATAGGCTACAAAGACAACAAGATCTAAAGTATCGAAGGTCATTTTGTCTGTTAAGGTTTAATGGTTTTTTATTTATTTGAAATTGGCATTCAAGTTATTGTTTTTTTTGCAAACTATCCTCATTAAATCAAGCTAGTAGGCCGCATTTTTTATGAAAACGTTATCAATCATGCATCCTGCAAAGCTTTATTTACTGACAGGAACATTCCTGAACTAAGCCAGCCTCCCTTTTCTATCACCCATACAGGAAGCAGTCAATTTCACCTTTGTACTCTCGTCTCTTTCGGTAAGCCATAGCCTTCATCCTCCCACTCTGGTGACTGGAGATCCACCTGAATATAATCCACCATCACCGCCGGATCTATTTTATGGATCTGAATGATGTTTTTTCCAGCCTTTAAGTCCAGGTCTTTTAGTTGCTTGGAGGCCTTATTGCTCAGCACATTCTCCTTCCACTCCTCAGACCTTCCCTCCGTCTCAAAATCCAAGACCTGAACAGCTCCTCCATTGATCGATATACCGATTTTCAGCCCATGATGTCTCGTGAGCGGATGTGAGGGAAGTGCAGCCACCCTGACCCTGGCCGCAGGCACTTCCTCTTCCAGAAAAAACGCATACGTCAAACTGGTATTTTCATTCCCTGAACCCCGCTCCTCTAGGGAGGTCATCATCACATTTCCCGAATGCCCTAATCCGGCAACCTTCTCCCAAGTGTCCCTGGCGGAGTCCTCACTGGAATGATTTTCAGCATACATCAACACTCTTCCGTTTTCTGCAATATAATCGACTCCAGCAGGCAGTGCAGGAACCTTTTTAATAGGAACTTTCAATTCGACCCGCTGATCTCCCGCTGCGACAATTAACTTTTCCACAGAGTCATAACCTTCCGGGACCTCCTTCCAATTTACGGCTACCCATACCCGCTCCTCTTTATTCTCAGGATCTAGCCGTCCTGAGGATTTGCTAAGGGAGATATAGGGGGCAGAAGAAGACACCTCCCATGAGATATGGCCTTCGGCCTGCAAATACACATCAAAGAAATGAGTCCTTGAGGAGGAAGAATAAAAGACGGGCAAACCCATGTCTTTATTTCCGGTTTGCTCAGGGCTAATTCCCATGATCATATGGCTGGCCAGGCTTTTTGGCAGGCTATCCACTGGGCTTTGATATACCGGAAGGCGACGTGGGGCATAGTCCATCATATAGTCCCACTTCCCACCGGCCAGCTCCTTATTATAATAGCGCGTCTCTGCTATTATCTCCTCAAAAGCTCCCTGACTTTTCCCGGCATAATCTGCTGCCGACAGCCTACCTTCACGGGCATATTCTAGGGCTTTTTTCCAATACAGAAACTTCTTATTCATAAGTGAAGCTCCACGCACAGGGTAATAAGCTAATTCGTAAAATGCTGACTTATCCTGCTCAGGGAGTATCTTTAGCATATTCTTAAGCTGATTTTCTAAGCGCTCATAAGCCAAAATCCTCTGCTCCACTTCATCTCCATTCACAAAGGGGCTATACGCCGACTCCTGGATCGCCGTGGTGGGCTCCGTCTGGCTCCATGCCATGAATTCTGGTCGCCGCTCAAATGCTAAATGGTAATATTCTCGCATTACAGAAGAAATGTCCTTGCCTAGATCGCCAAAAATCTCTTGGTACCAGGCCTCTTCATATTCACCAAGATAATCGGATTGCTCAAAAGGCACAGCCTGATAGGCCATATCAAGGAAGAGCTGGATATTGAATTCCAGTGGTTTTATATCGCCCACATTGAGCACCCAGATATCTCTCGCCTTCATCTCATAGGCCTTCATCATCTCCTCACGGATCAATGCTGGATGGGCCGAGCTCAACCACAGGTAATCATGCGGCCGCCCCCAATAGGAGGCATGATAATAGACCCCTGCTCCACCAGACCGCTTCTGCTCCACCTCATCACTCAGTCTTCGGATATATCCATAGTTGTCATCAGGCCAGACAATGGTAATATCATCGGGTAGCTCCAATCCCTCATCGTAGATCTTCAACACCTCTTTATATACTGTAAAAGCCTGAGGAATTTCGGAAAGAGGGCGATCTATATAATTTGCCAATAATCCACGTTGGTCTTTGATCAGGGATTCTGTTATTGCAGCAGCTTCTTTGGTGCTGCTCACTCCTTCCATGCCACTATCATGCACCCCTCGCATTCCTAGTGTATAGATCGCATCCATCCTTGCACTTTCCTGAACCCGCTCCTCCCAGTAGCGATACACATTTTGCTGGTTACTGGTATAGTTAAATTCCCCATTATCTTCATGGCTCCATTCATCCACATTATTCCTTAGCATAGGCTCAGCATGAGAGGTGCCCAATACAACCCCATAATCTTTGGCTGCCTGCGCATTTCCGGGATAGTGAAAAAACGCCTTGGTGCTTGGGTGCATGGCCGGCCAAAGTAAATTGGCCTTCAGCCTCAATAATAGTTCAAAGACCTTTGCATAGGTTTTCGGACCAATGTCTTCTGTTTCGGGCTCGTAGGTTTTGGCGGCCCAGGGCTGTAAACCCCAGTCCTCATCATTGATGAAAATACCCCTGTACTTCACCGAAGGTGGCATACTATAGAGTTTATCTTTGGGGAAATACACCTCTTCATGTGTGGTGACAGGCACATCTGCCCACCAGGACCATGGGCTGACTCCCATCTGCCGGGAAACTTCGTAAATACCATATATTGCCCCGCGCATATCACTTCCTGCGATCACTAAGGCCTCCTCTACTCCGGGCAGTGGAGATGGAACGACCGTGTATTGATAGGTCTCCCATTGCCCGCGGATGGCTTCCAGATCCAATAAGCCCTGATCCTCCATTTTGCTCAGCAAGCTACTTTCTCCATCCACCCCTATGATCACCAACCTTTTCGTATTCACTTCTTCAGGGCTGTGGTAGAGGGCTGGTTTATGGGATGTGACGTGCTCGATATCCATTTGCAGATTCCCCGCCGCCACTTTCACTGCTTTTGGAGCTTTTTGCTCCACTAGGATGGGGATGGCCTCCCCGGCCACCAAAGGAAAATAATCTCCTGAGGCTGGCTGGCTAAACGCCAGTTGAAGCTCCTGGGAAAAGCATTTTCCGATAAAGGAAAGGGATAAAAAAAGACCGATTAATGCAAACTTCACTAGTTGTTTCATGATGAGATAAAGGCTTATTTTATAATCAAACGCTCGATTCCTAGCTCAAGACCGCGCAATTCTGCGAGACCTTTTAGCCTGCCGATGGCAGAATAGCCAGGGTTGGTAGTTTTATGTAGGTCATCCAAAATCTGATGACCATGATCCGGCCGGAAGGGAATGGAGGTCTCCCTGCTGGAATTGAGAAGGACCAGCTGCTTCATGATCTCAAACATATCCACATCTCCCGACAGGTGATCTGATTCAAAAAAATTGCCAAGCCGGTCTTTTTTCACATTCCGAAGGTGCGCAAAATACACCCTGTCTCCCAGTGATTCCAGTATATCGGGGAGATCATTATGCTCTCCCGCTCCAAGGGAGCCAGTACAAAAGCATAAACCGTTGAAAGGTCTGTCCACCGAACGAAGAACAAATTCCAAATCCTCCTTGCTGGAGGCAATTCGGGGTAAGCCAAGTATAGGAAATGGTGGATCATCAGGATGAATGGTCATCTGTATTCCTTCTTCTGTGCAGAGATCAGCTATACTCTCCAAAAAGTACTTCAGGTTATTTCTTAATCCATCCTTGCCTATGCTGGAATATATCTCGATGCTATTTTGCAAAGAGTCCACCGTCACGGATTTCTCGGTGGGCACCCCCATGAGGATCACCTCGGAGAGCTGCTTGATTTTCTCCGCGGACATCTTTGGGTATCGGTCTTCCACTTGAGCGATTATCTCCGGAGTATATGATGTCTCCGCCCCCTGACGAGCAAGAATCTTGCAATCAAAAACCGCCAAATCCACCCAATCAAAGTATAAGGCCCGCGCTTTATTTGGCAGAGGCCAGGCCAGGTGGGTTCGAGTCCAATCCAGCACCGGCATAAAATTATAACATACCGTTTTCAGGCCACACTCAGCCAGGTTCTTAAGACTTTGGCGGTACCGATCGAGGTATATTTCGCAATCTGAAGCACGAGTTTTGATGGATTCATGGACAGGAACACTCTCCACGACGGACCAGTGCAGTCCCGCTTTCTCGATGAGTGCTTTACGCTCGAGGATCTGGTCGATGGGCCATACTTCACCATGGGGTATCTGATGCAAGGCAGACACTACTCCCGAAGCCCCGGCTTGTTGGATATCTTGCAGACTTACTGGATCATCCGGGCCGTACCACCTCCACGTTTGAGTTAATGACATTGGTTATTTCTATTTAAGGCTTAAGATCAATTCCATTTTGTTATAGGTAGATAAGAATACAATCGATTTCATTATAATATCATTTTTCGCAAGCTATCGCTTGCAAAAAACAATCATTCCCACCTATAATAACATGATATGGAATCGTAATTTAAATGAAATCGATTTCATTTTAAAATTTTTTTCAAATATATTTACTTATTCGACATTGGGAAAGCAGGCATTGACTTCCGCAGGTGCGAATAAACCAAGGCAGCAAAAACAATCATTGAGCTTCCAAAAAAGAGACACTATAAAAAAATGGCAAAGGAAATCACCATTTATGATATCGCCGACAAGGTGGGACTTTCCCCGACCACGGTGAGCAGAGCCCTCAGCGACAGCCCATCGGTACGCCCAAAAACCAAGGAGAAAGTGAATCAAGCTGCCAAATCATTGGGCTATAGATCCAATATATTTGCGGCTAGCTTACGCAAAAAATCCACTCATAATATAGGAGTGATCGTCCCTAGGCTAAATTCTTCCTTCCAGTCCTCAGTACTCGCGGGCATGGAGAATATTGCGAGCCAAGCACAGTATAACCTGATCATAAGTCAGTCCTTAGAATCATCCAAAAAAGAACAAACCAATGCCCTGACCATGTATAACAGCCATGTGGACGGGCTTCTGGTGAGCATGGCGGAGAACACCGGCAATACCGATCATTTTAAGCCATTTACCGAAAAGGGTATTCCTCTGATTTTCTTTGACAGAACTCCGGATGAGCCCAGCTCTCCCAGCATAATCATAGACAATACCCAGGCGGCCTATGCTGCCACCTCGCATCTGCTGGACCAAGGTTGCAGAAACATCCATCATATCGTAGGCAATTCCGGGATCAGCACCTATAAAAACAGAATCAAAGGCTTCAAATATGCCCTGATGGATCGCCAACTGCCCTATACGGAAGAGCAGAATATCTACTCTGTCCTCAATGAGGAATCGGGAGAGGAGATCGCAAATATCATTCTCCAAATCGACCCATTGCCAGATGGGCTAGTCATTTCCAACGATGCCTGCGCGGCAAGTTGCATTCAATATTTAAAGAAAAAAGGCATCAGAATCCCGCAGGACATCGCTATTGTGGGGTTTAATAATGATGCTATTTCAAGGCTCATTGAGCCAAACCTCAGCACGATCAACTACCCGGGCTATGAAATGGGGGAAATCGCCATGCGGAATCTCCTCCTACGCCTTTCGGAAAATGATGACAGCCCAGGCACCAATGAAACCATCACTTTAAAGTCCGAATTGATCGTTCGGGAATCCTCCTTAAAAAAATGATAAACCCTTAAATCCCTAAATTATGCCCCGGATAAACCTTGCAAAGCCCTCAAAAATAACCTTATCCCTCTTATTCCTCCTGCTCTTGCTGCAGCATCCTACCTTGGCAAATGACGGCTACCGGCTATGGCTTCAATATGCTCCTATAGAAAAATCTGATTTGGCCGAAGGCTATAAACAACAGCTCCAGCAAATCTATCTCAGTAATACTTCTGCAACGATGCAGGTCATCCAAGATGAACTGGACCTTGCTCTGGGCAAAATGCTCGCTTTATCCCCAAGGTATTCCTCCTCCAATAATTCCAGCACGGCACCTGGGCTGATCATCGCCAGTCCAAGTCAGCGGCCTTCATTAAATGAGATGATTACCAGCGAGGAATATGCCGCATTAGGCGAAGAGGGCTACCTCCTGAGGACCATATCTAATGGGAAGAAAACGCAGATTTTGATCACAGGTAATACTGATATAGCGCTACTTTATGGAACCTATGAACTACTGCGAAAGCTGCAGACACATTCTTCCCTGGAAAAAATAAACCTACAATCCAGCCCTAAAACCGCTATCAGAGTTCTCAATCACTGGGACAATCCTGACCGCACTGTGGAAAGAGGCTATGCTGGCGCATCCATATGGGACTGGCACCGATTACCGGATTATATCCATCCCCAATACCTGGATTACGCCCGCGCAAATGCCTCGATAGGCATCAACGGAACCGTCCTCACCAATGTCAATGCCAACGCTCAGGTGCTCACTCCTTATTTCTTACGAAAAGTAGCCAAGCTGGCCGAGGTATTCAGGCCGTACGGCATCAAGGTCTATCTCACTGCCCGCTTCAGTGCCCCGATGGAACTCGGTGGCCTAAGTACCGCCGACCCCACCCAACCCGAGGTGCAGGAATGGTGGGACAATAAAGTAAACGAAATCTATGAATACATTCCCGACTTTGGAGGATTCTTAGTTAAGGCCGATTCGGAAGGACAGCCGGGGCCCCAAAACTATGACAGAAGCCAGGCGCAAGGAGCCAATATGCTTGCTCAAGCCCTGAAAGCGCATCAGGGAATAGTAATGTGGAGAGCTTTTGTCTATACCAACGAGACGCCTGATGATCGAGCAAAACAGGCTTATAATGAATTCAAACCACTCGACGGGGATTTTGATGACAATGTCATCGTCCAAGTAAAAAACGGGGCAATAGACTTCCAGCCTCGCGAACCATTTCACCCGATGTTTGGAGCTATGCCCCAGACTCCACTTATGATGGAATTCCAAATCACCCAGGAATACCTGGGTCAGGGAACTCATCTCGTATATCTGGCTCCGATGTATGAGGAGGTTTTGGATACAGACACCTATGCTGAGGGGCCAGGCACTACGGTAGCGGGCATTATTGAAGGAAGGCAGAGCGGCAGCCTGCTCACCGGAATGGCGGGAGTCTCCAATATTGGTACAGACCGCAACTGGACAGGTCACCTTTTCGGACAAGCCAATTGGTACGCATTTGGTAAGCTGGCTTGGGATCCTTCCTTGTCCTCTGAGGAGATTGCGGAAGAATGGTCTCAGATGACATTTACAAACGATCCGAGCAGCACAGAAACGATCACTAGGATCATGATGCTGTCACATGAGGCTGCCGTAAACTATATGACCCCTCTGGGACTGCACCATATTATGGGCTGGAGTCATCATTATGGCCCTGGACCCTGGGTTACCGATAAGCATCGCGATGACTGGACTTCCACCTATTATCATCAGGCGGACCGCTTAGGAATTGGCTTTGACCGGACGGTAAAGGGAAGTAATGCCTTGGGACAATATGCTCCCGAAATCCAGAAGTTATATGGTAATCCAGCTACCTGTCCCGAAAAATACCTGCTTTGGTTTCATCATTTACCTTGGGAATATGTCATGCCTTCTGGTCGAAGCTTATGGGAAGAAATCGCTCTTCACTACCAAAAAGGGGTTGATCAAAGCAGGGAGATGCTATATGCCTGGCAAAGCCTCTCTACCGAGATCGATCCAGCGCGATATCACCAAGTGGAGTCCTTCCTGAGAATCCAGGAAAAGGAGGCTATCTGGTGGAAAGACGCTTGCTTATTATACTTCCAGCAGTTCTCACAGCGGCCTTTTCCTAAGGAAGTCGAAAAGCCCGAACACAGTTTAGAATACTATCAAAATTATGAGCCAAAATTTGTCCCCGGAATATAAACCCCCATTATCCATGAAAGCAGCAAGCGAAAAACAGAAAGTAGCCATTATAACTGGCGGAGGATCGGGTCTGGGTCTGGCCGCTGCCAGAAGGCTCTGTGATGCCGGTATCCTGACCATCATCATTGGCAGGAATGGCCGGAAACTCCAGGAAGCACAGGAAAAACTAGGCGCCAATTGCTTCAGCTACCCCGCTGACCTCACTGAGCTGGCAGAAATCCCTGACCTGGTGAGGCGAATAGTTCAGGAGTTTGGTCGTATAGACATCTTAGTCAATAATGCGGGCATTAATATGAAGAAAGAACTCATAGAAGTCACCGATGAGGACTTTGAAAAAATATTGTTGACGAATGTACGATCGGTATTTGCAATAAGCAGAGAGGTCTCCAGGATCATGATCGACCAAAAAAGTGGATCCATTATCAATATCAGTTCTATGGCCTCCCAGTACGGCATCCCTAAAGTCATTGCTTATACCGCCTCCAAATCCGCTATAGAAGGGATGACGCGCGCAATGGCCGTGGAGCTCTCTCCGCTTGGCATCCGCATAAACTGCATTGCGCCGGGATTCATCGCCACGGAGATGTCCGCAAAAGCGCTAGACAATGATCCTGAACGAAAAAACAAGGTGCTGAGCAGAACGCCCATGGGCCAGCTGGGGGAGCCCAGTCATATTGGAGAAACGGTTTTATTCCTAGCCAGCGATAGTTCTGCCTATATTACAGGTACCGTGATCCCGGTGGACGGTGGGAACTCCATAGGATTTTGACCCAATAAAATGGAGCAATCCCTTTCTCTCCTTATAATCATCTGCAAAAAAAGGTCTGATATTTCAAACAGCAGCCTAAAAACCTAGCCCAGACCTATTAGGAAATTTCTAGTAGACAGTCCAATCTATGGGATTATAAAAGCCATGCTACTACCGGCTTGACGGTAAGCAGCATGGCTTTTTTTATGCTAAATAGGTCTTTTTATTAATCCTGATTGATAAAATAAAGCTCATAATCTTCCTGAGCTACTTTTACGATTACATTATAGATGTATTCGGCTATGCTTTTTTCCCCGGCTATATTGATCAGATTCAGGGTATCCTCAGGGCGGTGATATTGGTCATGGCCACCGGTATGGAGACCTATAGCGGAAATCCCCGCCTTATAGAAAGATACGTGATCCGATCCACCTACTTCGCCTGCATGAATGATGGGATTTAGGCCCATTTCCAAGGCATCCTTTTTCATGAGTTTCATTCCTCCGGGGAAAGTCCCCGCGCCGCCCATATAGATTTGACGGGACTCATTGAGCCTTCCCACCATGTCCATATTGATCATTAGTTTGACTTTATCTTTGGGTACGGGGAGGTTGTCCACAAAATGCTTAGAACCGAGAAGTCCATGCTCTTCGGCTCCAAAGGCCACCACTATCACACTTCTACCCAGGAGATATCTATTAGAAGCCAATTTCTCGGCGATTTCAAGTAATGCAGAAGTTCCGCTGGCATTATCATCTGCTCCGGGGTGAATGGCCTTGGTTCCCGGCGCCTTAGAAGAAGGCCCACCCTGGCCCAGGTGATCATAATGCGCTCCTAAAACGATGTATTCATTCTTGCGCTCAGAGTGATTTCCCTCGACATAGCCCACCACGTTCCAGGTCTTCACCTTACGACCTGCGGCTTTTTTTCCACGCATCTCAGCCTTGAAGACCTGTCGATAGGTATCATCAAACGTCTTAAGCCCATAGCATTCAAATTCGCTCTCCAGGTACCTTACCACTTTGCGGTTACCTAAAGTCCCTGGATATCGACCTTTCATTTTTGGAGAGGTCAGCACCATCAAGTGCTCCTCAATTTCTCTTTCTGAAATCATCCCCTCATTGACTTGGGCATACACAGAACTAATACTACATCCTATAAAAAAACAAGCCCAAAGTACAGCATTGGTATAAACTTTTCTCACGTTGATTATTATTTAAAGGTAAATCCCTTACACCAAAAGTAAAAACGATGCCAAATCTATGAAAGTTATTCTTTTTAATAGCTTAATTGTAGAGATATTCTACTCCTTATCGCTAAACTAAAATTCCTTTATGATTCTCGTCAGTTAAAACACAAAACTTCCAAATATTTTTCTCCTTACTGGCAGCAGAACAATTTACAAATCGAATTATTCTCAAAATAAAATCTCAAAATAAAAATTGATATGTCTCTTGAATTCCTAACTATAAAAGTAAACAATCCATAGTACAATCTATTCTAAAAGTGAAATTAGGCTGATTATTTTATAAATAAAGCCTTTGCAACGCGGCAGATTATATACAATATGATGCATTATTAGGAGAAAACATAAGTTTTTTGGAGGAAATTGAAGGAAAATACGGTAGAAATCTATAATGGACGAAAGTTCTTTTCGCGCCAGCGTACAATTACATTGTATCATATAAGCTATTTGCCCTCAGGCGTATAACAAATCACCTTCCTCAAGATCTGCGGAGAGCGCTAACTTCCATCATCGGAATGAAGATAAATCGAAAGCTAAATGGCCACTGCTATTCCTTTGTGGGTTCACATCGATAGGAACCTAAACTTTGAAATCCCCATTCCTCTGCAATAACTACCCTTGTCATTTATACCCTAAAATATAGGATTATCAATTGTCTTCTTTCATTTAAGTAATATATCTGGTAAAATTGCAAATACACTGGACCTAAAAAGAGCCCATGAATCCAAGATTACTCCTTTTATCACTCCTTATACTCTATATCTGCCCACTTTACGGCCAAAGACAGCTGGCTGCACCTAATATCATCAACTATACGAATCTGGAATACAAGGCAGGGATTCAGAACTGGTCCACCACACAGGACGAAAATGGCATATTGTATTTCGGAAATAATGAGGGGCTTCTTACTTTCAATGGAAAATATTGGGAGCTATTTCAATTGCCCAATCAGACCATCATCCGCTCGGTAAAGCTGGACTCTCAAAACAGGGTATTTGTGGGCGGACAGGATGATTTAGGCTATTTTTCTCCCGCCAAAAATGGAGAGTTGGTCTTCACTTCACTAAAACATCTGATTCCAGAAGAGGATCGCAATTTTGATGATATTTGGAATATTGTCATTCACAATGATGAGGTATTCTTTATGGAGGTGACCCGAATATTTCACCTCAAAGGCAACCGTATCCGCATCTACAAGTCGGAAACAGAGTGGAAATATATGGAAAAGGCCGGCAATAGCATATATGCTCAAGAGAAAGGGCATGGCCTGCTGAAGTTCGAGGATGAAGTCTGGAAGCCTGCGATGTCCACTCCTCCCCTGCAAATGCCCGATGTCAATAGCCTGCTGCAATTGAACGAAGACAGCTTGCTCATCTCCTCCTCCGACCGAGGCCTATTCTTATTATCCGACCAAACACTAACACGCTATAAGACGGACTTCGACAGCCTGCTGGTCAATCAGCGCGTCCACTGTATGGGCCAAATCAATGAAGAGTGGATCGGCCTGGGCACCAAGTCAGCAGGGCTGCTGATCATCAATAAGCAGGGAGAGCTGATTCAGCAATATGGCTATCGGGAAGGTATGCAAACGAATAATGTCAGGAGCATTTTCGTGGATCAGAATCAGGGATTATGGCTGGGGCTGGATGATGGCATCGATTATATTGACGTGAATGGCTCCATCAAGCAAATCCATCCCGACAAGGACAAGCGGGTGACCGGATATGCGGCGGCTTCCCATGGCGACAAGCTCTATATTGGCACTTCAGATGGCTTATACCTATTTGATTATTCCGAGAAAAATAATGATCTAGGCCTAAGCAAAGGGGATTTTGCACCCGTAAAATCCGGAACAGGTCAGGTATGGAATCTGCAGGAAATAAACGGGTCGCTCCTCATGGCGCATGAGGATGGGGCCTTCTTTGTGGAGGAAGACCAAGCCTACCAGATCTATCCTGCCCCCGGGACCTGGATGTTCCAGCCTGCCTCCACCATTGCCCCGAGCGATAAGGTATATATTGGCACCTATCTAGGCCTTGCCGAAATCGACTATAAAGAGGGGGCTTTCCAGCATCAAAGACATCTGGAAGGATTCGATGAATCCCTCCGTTTTATGGTGGTCGATTACCAGCAAAACGCCATCTGGGGCTCTCATCCCTATCGGGGAATCTTCAGACTGGAGCTCTCCGCAGACCAGTCAAAAATCCTTCATTCCCGGATCTATCAATCCAAGGATGGCTTACCCTCCGACCTCTACAATTACCTGTTCCGGATCAAGAATCGCTTGATCGTCGCCACTGAGGATGGTTTGTACGAATATGAGGCGGCCAAGGACCGATTTATCCCTTCCAATCTAGTCAAGCGAAGCCTCGCCGGTGTCAATATCCAGCACCTCAAGGAAGACTCCGAGGGAAATATATGGTTTATATCTAATAAGAAAGTCGGGGTAATCGATTACAGTCAGCCCACGCAAAACAAGCCTTTTACCATCATTCACCTGCCAGAGCTTTCGGACAAGGTGGTGGGCGGCCATGAAAGCATCTATCCTCTGGATATGCAGAATATCTTCATCGGCTCCAATAAGGGATTCTTCCATATCAATTATACCAAGTACCGGCAGAATATCACCCAGCCTGATATATTGTTTGGCAAGGTGAGGTCTTTTGGAAAGAAGGACAGTGTATTATATGGAGGATATCCGCTCTATACGGAGCAAAAGGGAGAAACGAAAGAGGCATTACTGCCCTACAGCATGAATTCTCTGCACTTCGAATATTCCAGTACCCTCTTTGGGCAATTCAGCAATTTGGAATACAGTTATTTTCTGGAAGGCTTCGACAGAGAGTGGTCGGCATGGATCAATAAAAGTGAGAAAGATTACACCAATTTGCCCGCAGGGCACTATATATTCAAGGTAAAGTCCCGCAATAACCTCGGCAATGAATCGACAGTAAGCACCTTTACCTTTGAGATCTCTCCCCCTTGGTACAAGACTATCTGGAGTTATCTGGTCTATCTTTTCATTGTCATAGGATTGTTTGCCTTGATTTTTAAGAGGCAAAAGAAGAAGCACCTCCAGGAGCAAACCCAGTTGAAGCACCTGCATCAGCTAAAGGTGGATAAGAGTGAAAAAGAGATCGTCAAGCTAAGGAACGAAAAGCTACAAGCGGATATCAATTTCAAGAATCAAGAGCTGGCCTCCACCACCATGCACCTTGTCCAGCGCGGGAAGGTGCTGACCAAAATCAAGGAAGAGCTGATGGTATTAGGACGAAACCATCGTCTGGAGAATGAGTCGGCGGACTTCAAGAGGCTGCTTAAGCTCATCAGTGAAGTGGAGCGAAGTGACAGTGATTGGGATCGATTCTCCGTCCATTTTGACCATGTACACTCTAATTTCCTCAGCACCCTAAAAGACAAATACCCTGAGCTCACCCCTAACGAGCTAAAGATTTGCGCTTTCATCAAGATGAATCTTTCCTCCAAGGAAATCGCCCAGCTGATGAGTATTTCGCTCAAAGCGGTGGAAGTCGGAAGGTACCGACTGCGCAAGAAATTAAAAATCAGTTCAGAGATCAATCTTTTTGATTTCTTAGTCCAAAGCACCAGTTCTACGGACCAGTAAAGGGAGATCCTTTCAGCTAGCCAAGCTCCCTACAGCCAGCAATTGATTTGCAATAGAAATTCACCTTTTAGGGTGGATGTAGTACACATGTAGTGCCCCAAAACTCCCTTAAAGCCCACTTTTTGATTTTCTGTAGGGGCTATGTAGGGGCATATTTTTTCAGTATCTCTCCCCCAACAGATACCTTTGAGAATGTCTAATTGCTAAAAGTGCAGGGACATTTTATCTCAATAAATAACCTAACCCAAAATCCTATGGAAAGAAGAATTACGATACTGTTCTTCCTTTCTTGTTTTTTGATGATGCCTATGCTTGCGAAAGCTCAGGACCGTCAGATCACAGGAAAAGTAACGCTAAAAAGCGACGATGAGCCATTACCTGGCGTGGCTATCATGATCGAAGGTACCGGCACCGGTACGATTACGGATATAGATGGTCTCTACTCTATTTCCGCTCCTCAAGGGAGCACCTTGGTATTCAGCCTTCTCGGCATGGAGCCCCAAAAAATCACTATTGCTAATCAATCCACTCTAAACGTGCTCATGGAAGAGAACCTCAGTTCTCTGGAGGAGATCGTCGTGGTGGGCTATGGAGTTCAGAAAAAGAGCGTGGTCACAGGCGCTATATCTAGCGTAAAAGGCTCCGATCTGGAGAGTCTCCCCATCACCCGGGTGGAGCAAGCCCTTCAGGGCAGGACCTCCGGGCTTACCATTGCTTCCAGCTCCGGGCAGCCGGGCTCAGGCTCCACGGTAAGGGTGCGAGGGCTCACGACCTTCGGTAATAACGATCCACTTTGGGTCGTGGATGGTGTCGTGGTGGATAACGGTGGCATTGGCTACCTAAACCAATCCGATATCGAATCCATCGAAGTACTGAAAGACGCCTCTTCTCAAGCGATCTACGGTGCACGTGCTGCAGCGGGTGTGATCCTAGTAACCACCAAAAAAGGTGAAGAAGGTAAATTAAGAGTGAGCTATAATGGGTTCTACGGTACCTCCGCTCCAGCGCAGAAGCTAGACCTGCTAGACGCCAGCCAATATGCGATGATTCGTAATGAATCTGCGGTCAATGCCGGCAATGCAGCTCCCTTCCCTAATCCAGAAAGCTATGGAACAGGCACAGACTGGCAAGACCTAATCTTCAATAAGGGGGCAAAGCGTCAGAATCACGAACTAAGCATCAGTGGAGGAAATGAAAAATCAACCTTCTATTCTTCCTTTGGCTACCTGGACCAAGAAGGAATCGTGGCGACGGACATCTCCAACTATAAGCGAATCAACTTCCGTCTAAACTCCGAGCATAAACTTGCCAAATGGCTAAAAATGGGCCAAAACCTGGGGTATTCACATGAAGAGTCTATAGGCTTAGGGAATACCAATAGCGAATTTGGGGGTCCTTTGAGTTCGGCCATAAACCTGGACCCGATTACTCCAGCGATCATCACGGATGAGGATGTAGCAAACAACGCTCCTTACAGCACCAACAATGTGGTGAGAGACCCTTTTGGTCGTCCTTATGGGATATCCACTATCGTGGCTCAGGAAATGACCAATCCACTGGCTTATACCCAGACACGTCTAGGCAACTATGGCTGGAGCGATAATTTCGTAGGCAATGTATATGCAGAGGCAGAACCTATCAAGGGGCTGCGATTACGCTCCACATTAGGGGCCAAAATGGCTTTTTGGGGTGGTGAATCATTTACGCCACTTTATTACCTCAACGCCACCAATGTATCCAGCCAAACCAACTATAATAGAAGCCAAAATAGACGCCTCGACTGGAACCTGGAGAACACTATTTCTTATAGTAAAACCATTGGGAAACATAATTTCACCGGGCTAATCGGACAAGGTGCTTATATGGATAACCGTGGAAGATCCACCTCGGTCACCTTCTTCAATGTGCCAGCCGATAACTTCGACGATGCCTCCTTAAACTTCAAAGTTCCTAATGACCAGCGTACCGCTGATGGATCAGAAGGCGCGGGACATACGGTAAGCTCATTATTTGCTAGGGTCAATTATAATTACCACGAAAAGTACCTTTTTGAGGCTTTGGTGCGTAGAGATGGGTCCTCCCGCTTCGGTACCAACAACAGATATGGAGTCTTCCCTTCCTTCTCAGCAGGATGGGTGATCAGCCAAGAGGAATTCTGGCCAGAAAACAATGTGGTGGACTTCATCAAGCTTCGTGGTGGATATGGAATCGTGGGCAACGATAATATTGGCGACTTCGCCTTCCTATCCACGATCGGCAGTGGAAGAAACTATGCGCTGGGAAATACAGGAAGCTACGCAATCGGCTATAGCCCCAACGCCCCCTCCAATCCCGACCTAAGATGGGAAGAAACGAGTCAGGCCAATTTTGGCTTCGAGGCCACCTTATTTAGGGATTTGAATGTGACTTTTGACTGGTATAAGAAGACGACCAAGGGCATCCTACAGAACCCTCGTATCCCGGGCTACGTAGGCGCCATCTCCAATCCAGCCGCTAATGTGGCAGATATGGAAAACAATGGAGTAGAGCTTGAGCTCGGCTACCGTAAGCAAGTTGGGGACGTTAACCTGTCCTTTAACGGCAATATCTCTTATTTGGAAAATACCGTCACCAATCTCGGACCAAACATCAGCTACCTCTCTGGAGGGCAGACTTTCCAAGCCAGCTCCTACCCGATCACTCGTACCGCCATCGGCGAAGCGGTGAATTCCTTCTATGGCTTCCAGACCAAGGGGATATTCCAAACCGTCGAAGAGGTACAGTCCTATGTGGATGCCAATGGCAATATGATCCAGCCTAATGCTCAACCCGGTGACTTCATCTGGGAAGATCTGGACCAGGATGGCCAAATTACAGAAACGGACAGAACCTTTATCGGCAATCCTACTCCTACCTGGACTTATGGCCTGACGGTAAGCTTAGAGTGGAAAAACTTTGATTTCCTGATCTTTGGGCAGGGAGTATCTGGAAACAAAATCTTCCAAGGCCTTAGAAGACTGGACATAGGCACTGCCAACTGGCAGACCGAAGTGCTCAACCGATGGACAGGACCAGGCACTACTAATGACTATCCAAGAGTGGTGGATGGCGATCCAAACAAAAACTTCAATAACCCTTCCGACTTCTATCTGGAAGATGGGGATTACTTCAGAATCAAGACCATGCAACTGGGCTACACCTTACCAAAAAGCCTCGCAGCAAAAGTAGGCATGAGCAAGGCTAGAATCTATGTCATGAGTGAAAACCTAGCGACCTTCACTAAATACACTGGCTACGACCCGGAAATCGGTGGTGGGGTCATGAGTATTGACCGGGGAATCTACCCTCAGGCAAGATCATTCATGGTCGGCGTACAAATCGGATTCTAAACCCAAAATTGATCAACTATGAAAACATATAAATTAAATATAATAGCATCAGCAGTGGCGCTTCTGTCTTTAGGCTCCTGTTCTGACGAATTTCTAGAAATCAAGCCAAAGGGTACCAACCTCGAGGCCAACTACTATCAAAACCAGCAGGAAGCTTATAATGGTCTCGTGGCGATCTATGATGTGGTGGGCTGGACAGGAAATGGTTTTGTCACTAAACAAAATTCCCTCAATGCCGCCTCCGATGATCACTATGCCGGTGGTGGTGGCCCTACAGACATCACAGCCTTACAGGTATGGTCAAACTACACACTGGACCCGGCCACTGGCCCACAAGATGAGCTATGGAGAAAGGGATTTTCAGGCATCTTCCGAGCCAATGTATTATTGCAGAAACTCCCCGAAGTCCCAATGGACGAAACGCTAAAAGCAAGATATGCTGCGGAAAGTAAATTCTTACGTGCTTATTTCTACTTCGACCTGGTACGCTTCTTTGAGAATATTCCACTGCTAAGTGAGCCAATCCCTACCAGCGAGATGTACGATATTGCGCAAGCAGACCCTGCGCAAGTCTATGCTCAGATCGAAGCCGACCTAAAGGAATCCATGGACATCCTGCCTATCTCAGTGGATCTGGGTACCGAAGCCGGCAGAGCGACTCGCGGCATGGCAAAATCACTATTGGGAAAAGTCTATTTGACCCAGGAGAAATTCAGCTTGGCGGCTGAGCAACTAGCGGAAGTAAACGGCACGCCAGGTGGCACTAGTCAATATGGATATAAGCTGTTGGACAATTTTGGAGACTTGTGGGTAGTCGATAATAAGTTCAACAGCGAGTCCATTTTCGAAATCAACTATACCAATCAATCCAATGGTGACTGGGGATGTGTGGGATGTACCGAGGGGAATGTGCTCAATATCATGGTGGGCCCACGAGGCTATAATGCGATCAGCGCAGATGCCCCAGATTATGTATCAGGGTGGAGCTTCCTTCCTGTGACCGAAGGGCTATTTGACGCCATCCATAATGACCCTAGGTATCCACATACGATCGCCAACCTCGACAGCTTAGAAAAAGCCGGGGCGGTGAGCTATGAAAAGGGCTATCAAAACACAGGTTACTTCCTCGAAAAATACGTAGGTAGACAATCCGACCGCTCCATGGGCGGAGGAGTGATGGAATTGAATTTCCGTCAGAACATTTATGAAACACGCCTTGCGGACACCTATCTCCTCGAAGCGGAGGCTTTGGTAAGAGGAGGTGGAGACGCTGGCCGCGCACAGCAGCTAATGGACGCAATCAGGGCGAGAGTGGGCTTATCCCCTATCCCAGCGACTTTAGAGAATATCCTGGAGGAGCGTCGATTAGAGTTGGCTGGAGAAGGTCACCGTTGGTTTGACCTCATCCGTAACGGCCTCGCCGCTCAGGCACTCGCAGACAAGGGATTTGTCGCTGGAAAGCATGAGATTTTGCCTATCCCACTTTTGGAACTGGATAATACCATCCTTGAGCAGAATGCTGAATACGGAGGCACAAAATAATATCCCCTATTGAACCTGGGGCTCGGGTGGAAGGATTTCTTTCTACCCGGGCCCTCTTTCATTAAACCCAAAAAAAAACAATCACCGTGATCCATTCTTTACGAATAGCTCTGCTTATGGCAGGCCTAGCGCTATTTCAATCCTGCTCAGGCCCTGAGCGCGGCCAGAAAGAGGCACCAACATCCAGTACATCCCTAAGCCGATTATCAGCAAAAGGCAGCAAGGTAGTGAATGAAAATGGGGAGGAGGTCATTCTTCGCACTATAGGCCTTGGCGGCTGGCTGCTCCAGGAGGGCTATATGCTGAACCCTCAAGGCAGCACTATCGGCACCCAATGGCAGATGAAAAAGCTCTATTACGAGGAAGGTCTTTCGGAGGAGGAAGTGGAGGATTTTTATCAGCAATGGAGAGATAATTTCATCACCGAAAAGGACATTCATTACCTCGCTTCCCTGGGGTTTAATGCGGTGCGCATCCCTATGCACTATGAGCTATTTCTAAGTTCAGAACAGCGATCTGCCAGGAATCAGGTCATCAAAGACTCCACGCAGCTGAGCTCTTATATAGACTCCTTGTCCAGGTGGCTGGATGATGAATCGCTATTCGCGCAAGCGGAAACACTCGAAGCCATCAAGGTCCTGGATCGGCTGCTCGACTGGTGTGAGCAAGAGCAGATGTATGTGATCCTCGACCTACACGCGGCCCCTGGAGGCCAGGGTACTGACGTCAATATCGCTGATATACTGGTCAAAAACGACCTTTGGTACCGGAAAGACGCACAGGGAAGGCTGATCTATCAGGACATCACGGTCTCCCTCTGGGAAATGCTTTCCCAACGCTATATTAATGACGATCGCATTGCTTGGTATGACCTGATTAATGAACCCAATAATATTCCCTCCAATCAGCCCATACACGACCTATATGAGCGACTGATCAATAGCATTCGTGCCAGTGGCGACCAGCATATGATCATGATCGAGGGGAATGGCTGGGGGAATAACTATGACCTGCTGCTACCTAAGGACTTTAGTACTTCCGAAAACCTCATATACAGCGCCCATCGGTATTGGATCCCTCCACAGGAGGATAGTCTTCCAGACCCCAATCCAAACCAGATCAATAGAATGGTGAACCTGCTGGCCTTCCGAGACCGCGAGCAGGTCCCCGTCTGGATCGGAGAGACTGGAGAAAATACCAATGAATGGCTGGCACAAAATATTGCTAAATTAGACGCAGCAAATATCGGCTGGTGTCACTGGACGTACAAACGCTTTGACCTAAAGGAAAATGCGGCCCTAACACGAATCAACGGGCCCTTCCCTACCGATGGCAAAAAAGTGATGGCGCAGGTAATTGAAAATATTAAATTCGAAAATAACCCTCCGAACGAAAACACCATTCGGGCGGTAGCCCCTGAACATTAAAGATGACAAAATCTATGAAAACATTCCATACCACCATAAATCCCCTCTTCTACCTACTGCTGTGCATGATCCCTACGGCTTGCTCCGGTCAGTCTGACCAAGTGAGCCCCAATATCCCCGCACCAAAAGCACTGGTGGACCAAGGCTGGGAATTCGAGGAAACACCAGTATGGGCAGATGAATTTGACTATTCCGGTAAGCCCGACCCTGAAAAATGGGGTTATGACACAGGAGGCCATGGCTGGGGCAATAATGAGCTGCAGTACTATACCGAAAGTCAGGAAAACGCAGAGGTACAGCATGGCGTATTGGCTATCACCGCCAAAAAACAACAGATCGAAGGGAATACCTATAGCTCCGCCAGACTGGTAAGTAAGAATAAGGGGGATTTTCTCTATGGCCGGATAGAGGTAAAAGCCCGGCTACCCAAAGGCAAAGGCACCTGGCCCGCGATCTGGATGCTACCCACCGACTGGGAATACGGTGGATGGCCTGAATCTGGAGAAATAGACATCATGGAGCATGTGGGATATGATCAGGATGTGGTCCACATCACCGTGCATACCCAATCCTATAACCATAAGCAAGGCACACAGGTGGGCAAAAACCGTAAGGTGGAGCATGCCAGTGAGGCTTTTCACCTGTACCGGGTGGATTGGACGCCCTTTGCCATTCGTGGCTATATTGACGATGAACTCCTCTTCACCTTCACCAATAAGGGACAGGGCTCTGCCGCTTGGCCTTTTGACAAACGCTTCCATCTACTTCTAAACCTTGCGGTGGGAGGAGACTGGGGTGGCGCTCAGGGCATGGATGAAACCGCCTTTCCTGCCACCTTTTTGGTGGACTATGTAAGAGTATATAAAATGATCGAAAAATAAACCACCTACCATTTCCAACGCTGAGAAGCCTTAGTCCTGATCATGGGCTAAGGCTTCTTTTTTGGGTGAATATATAAAGAGGTGAAAGGAAAAATAGCCATCCTCCCAGCTTCCCAATATCCTTGCGAAAGCATGGCGCCATTAGCGGATAGCCATTTTGTGATATGGATATATTGGTTACTTCTAAGAAAAGTACTGGAAATTCGCCATGACACTATCGATGACAAAGTCCGAAACTGCTATACGCCAAACTGCTGCAAGTGATGGTCCAGATGCTTATAGAACATATTATTCCATTCTATGGTGGAGAGCTTTCCGAAGGATAGAGATTCTTTCTGATCAAAATGCTTCTCTCCGAGCTGCTGGGATTTGGAAATATAGGCGATAAGCCGNTTTTTTTCGGCCTCAAAATCCCTGTCCCCCTTGATTACAAATGCAGGAGCCGTTTGCGAATTTCTCTTATAGGGCTTTTCTGAAACCACCATATTCTTCACGAAGGATTTTAAGATCAGGCTCATAAAGAAATTAGGCTTTGCATGCTTGTTTTCAAAGACCATTTCATACATCACACTGCTGTGGGCTAGCATTTGCGAGACTCCCATCTTCCCCCAGAGGGCTGGAGAACTCGGGTTTAGGGCCTCTATCCGACCAATAAGCTGATCAGAAACTGGCTTGCTGAAAATATTAGGTAAGGCCATATTTTTCTTTTGGTTAAATTTTATACAATCAACGACTATAATATTCCTGTCCTTTAATAAAAGTGAGCAAAGCTCTGCTAAAGCCCTAGAACCGCCATAGACCAAGCCTTTGTAATTTAGACTGAGGCGAACATTTAAAATCCTCTTCCCACTCCCAAATCGCTTACTTCGACACTCGAGCTGCCCCACCTACCTCCTTCTAAATCTATCGCCCTGACATGTTTCCAATGCATTTCCTAGAGGGACTAGCAAAGAGCAATAAGTATAAGCCATATTAGCTTATAAAGCTATTCAGGAACCAAATTAAACCCAAGATCGCTTCCTGCTCTTTCACCCTTTATAATAGTCATGGGACAAATAGTTTCCTCGGTAAGTGGTGAAAACCCTCCTCAAAGGAATCGCCCACAATTAAGGGGAAAAAGATTTTAGGGCGGGAATTTAAGGCTGATTAATTCCCTTTAGAATGGGAAGTAAGCCCCCCTTCCACCTCCTCCAAACATAGGTAAAAATAACCTAAATCTGGTATTAAGCTTTTGTAAATATCGGCCTGGTCTGAAGATTTGAGTAAGGTAATTATAAAAAAAACAATGAGATAAGGAAGATGGTGATTATCAGGGTTTACAATAAAACCAGTAAGTAGATAAACCATAAGGAAAAATCTCTATATTTCTCGATGGGCCTATTTAATTATGCGCTGAAATCCAAGTCACCAGACAGGTCCTCTAGGTAGTTGGCATGACATCCGCAGGCATTTGCAGGAAGCCCATTGGTATTTCCCTCTGGCAAGAACTATATAAAGATCAAGGATATTGGGGTCAAACATAGAAAAAGTGAAGAAGAATCCCAATTGAGAAAAGATGTCTTAATCTATTTTAAAGGTGGAAATGAAGAGGAAACCTGACATGACCTTCAGGAAACCTAAGTCACCTTACCCCACTTATACGCATCTCTCTTTGGAGCAATATGCTTTTCTCAAAAGGGGTGATCGGGGCATTAGAGAATATATTTTATAGAAGAAAAATGAACGAGTATTAAATTTAATTAGAACACTATGATCCAAGATTTATTTGAGTATTATGAAAAGGAATTGAACTTTTATTCAGTGGTTGTGAAGAAAAATGGCCGGGTAAATAATTGGGTGGTTATGGGACTACATATTTTAAGCGGTTCATAGGTCGGAATAAGAACTTCACCAGTATACCATTCCGATTGCATATCGTGCTTTACATCCTGAATGCCAAAAATGGTATGGTGTTCCCGGCAATTGACCTCAACTTTTAGTCTCAGTGGAATTCCGCCTTCTGAATCAAAGCGGTAAATCAATGTATTATTATGTTGTTTCTGTTTACATATGGGTTTGTCTCCTAAAAAAGATAATACCTCACGAAGTTTATCCATAATTGGCCCGAATGGCTCTGCTGTAATTTGCACTAAATCGATGTCTTCAGAGTACCGTGCGGCTGGTGCCAGATATAATTTGTGTAATGCAGTTCCACCTCTGAATGCCAATCTTTCTTTTAAATATTCATCACTGTATATTGCCATTAGAGCTCGCTCAATGACCAAATCCTGTTCTACCTGAAAATCCTCCTGCCAGGAAGCCTTTTTACGCCATGCTGTTATATATGCCTGTGGAATCATAAATCCGTATCTATTTCTAAATTTTGCACAACCTTCCAGTCATTACCGGTTATCATCTCCGGCTTTTCCTTCTGCGGTCTTAACAGTACAGGGAAATAGTTCACTGTTTTTAAGTACTCTTTTATTGGCTCGCTTAAATCACGCATATCCAAAATCTCTTCTAGCAGGAAGCCTAAACGTTGAACCGCAGTTATAGGAGAATATCGTTTTGCTAGGTCAAGCATTTTATCAGCATCGATACTTTCACAAAGTTCTTCCAACACAGTTGCAACCCTGTTGAGACCACCCGCCTGTTCAAAATAATTTACCAAATCCAAAGCGGTTAACTCCGGAGATGATACGTTTATATATCCTGTATCAACTTTCTTTTGAACTATATCACTTTTTGCCCATTCCTTCTTTATATAGAAATTTATTTTCAGTTGGTCATTGTCAATATTCCTTAAGCTTGGTTTCATTGTGATTACCGAGAAAGATTGTGGTTGTTGGTGGGCTGCCCCATAATAAGCGGCTGCATTTAATAGACCAACGTAATAATCTTTATCTAAAAATTTCATCAGCTCTGCAATAAATAAGGATGGTGGAAGAATGCCCTTACTCCGATATTCAGGAGTAATAACCACATAGAACTCATTTCTTATTAAGGTAATTTCTCTTTTCTTTTTTAACCGCTGTAGCGCCTTTTTAATTGCTTCATCAGATTGTTCAAATTTGTTCCGTACCTCCGGCAATGAAAAGGCATACCTTCCATTAGAACGCAGTTCATTAACAAAGTCCTTTAAGTAACCGTATTGCCCTATCATTTAAGTTTCTGTTTAAGAAAAGGGATGATATTTATCCCTTTTTGCATACACAAACTTAACTGATAAATTTTGATTCAAATGCATTTTCTCTAGGTATTTTCTCATTGATCTTTAATAAATATTCTAAGCGCCGCTCATCCTACTCTAGTGGTCTGATGTGGTAGCTATGCTCCATAAAGAGGTCATTCTGCATACGTGCTTCTCTCAATTCATCTGTCATCTTATTGGAATCAAAAACCTGAGGCAGTGTTTTTTCAGATTAACCATTCCTCCATCCCACATTTAAGGTTTAAAATTTAAGGGATTTAGACGCTGGATAGCCTTATAATTAATATTCATAATGCTTGGAAGGGCATAATTTATCCAATCGCAGCGATTACCTTCATGTTTTTTTTGTAGATGGCAAAAGAGGAGAAAAGCATGGCCGCTCACTGTGCAGCCTTATGGAATCCGACAAAAGAATTAGTTATTCCGCCCCTGTGTTATGGGGCTGAGCGCAATATTCACTATGGCGACGTCTATTTCAAACCTGCCAGTGGGGAGCCAGTTGAAGTTTTCGCCCAATCCTTCGGCATTGCTGGACAAGACTCTTTGCTCCTGCAGCTGCTCCTTTGAAAGGGATTCTGGATTTTATCAAGAGTGTCCTGGAACTTCTATCTTTAATTGCATAATATGAGTTACATACCACCAACCTACACCATCGCACAGCATCCTATTTCCAAGGCGTAATCACGTTTTAAGCTTGGTTTTGCAAAGCATGGTATTTATCCCATTGTTATGTCTTTCAGGCCTCAGTCGTTCTTCATTTGACCCTGGGGCGGGCTTTGCGATGAGCTCATAAATGGGAAATAAAAAAGCCCCACATTTCTGTGAGGCTTTGAGGTGATCCCGCTGGGGTTCGAACCCAGGACCCATACATTAAAAGTGTATTGCTCTACCAGCTGAGCTACAGAATCAGAATAAATATGGTAATAACTACGCGTGTGTAGTCGAATGATATAGTAGTAATAAAAAAAGCCTGGCTAATCGCCAGGCTTTTATATTTCCTATGGCTGCCCGATTTCTCGTTTGCCTCCAAGCTTGATCGTGAGGATTGCTCGCTCCTGATTCTTGGAAATAAATAAAGTGATCCCGCTGGGGTTCGAACCCAGGACCCATACATTAAAAGTGTATTGCTCTACCAGCTGAGCTACAGAATCGGAAATAAATCACGTGACGCGTCTGTCACCTAGTGATCCTGAAAGGACTCGAACCTTTAACCTACTGCTTAGAAGGCAGTTGCTCTATCCAGTTGAGCTACAGGACCTGGATACTTCTATTTCAAAGTAATACTGTCGGGGTGGCAGGATTCGAACCTGCGACCTCCTGCTCCCAAAGCAGGCGCGATGACCGGGCTACGCTACACCCCGAAACTCGATAATCACCGTAAAGGTAAGAACTAAAACTGTCACCAGTCCATGACCCAAAAAGAAACTCTTCTTCGATCGTTCTATTGATTATCATTGTGATCCCGCTGGGGTTCGAACCCAGGACCCATACATTAAAAGTGTATTGCTCTACCAGCTGAGCTACAGAATCATTTGTTATTTTCAATCTTAATAAGCCCTTATGGCTTCTTATTTTTTGTCAATTTCGACTTGCTTTTTGTTATATCTTTGTCGTAATTGGACTGCAAATTTAAGAGACCTAATTTAAAATGCCAAACATCAGACGAAACTTTATTGTAAAATTTTCAATAATTTTCATTTTAATTCTGCAAAGCTTTAATTGTCAAGCAGATAACGAAAAACTTATTTTTGCAGATTCCCTATTCTCTGCACAAAGCTACCAAGAAGCGTTCGAGGTTTACACTGATTTGCTCCAAAAGGACCAGTCTTACTCCCCAGCAATGCTCCTAAAAATGGCTTATATCACTGAGGGTATGGGGGATTATGCACAAGCCTCGCTGTACTTGTCCAAATACTATGACCTCCACCCCAATCCGAAGGTCATCAGTAAGATCAAAGCACTCACTGACCAACGAGAGCTTAAGGGCTATGCCGTCTCTGACCGCACCCAATTCTTCAACCTGCTGATAGACTATAAGGAAATCATCACGGGCATCTTTGCCCTTCTATTGGTGATCTCCATTATTCTGCTAATCGCAAAGAAGAAAACGGGCCAAGTCAAGTATTATACCCCCGCCTTTATGCTTATCATTTTGGTCTTCGCTAGCAATAACCTGCTCATGGCTTCTAAGTCGGGAATCATCAAGGACAGCCCGACCATAATCATGGACAGCCCTACTGCCGCTGGTCAGCTTATCAAAAAAGTAAACCCGGGCCATCGAGTGATTATCAAGTCTAAAAAAGACATCTGGTACGAGATCGAATGGGAGGGCGCTGAGGCATGGGTGAAGCAATCCGCAGTATCAACCCTGTAATTCTATACACAAGGCCTTAGGATCAAAAAAAAGACCGGATTTACCGGTCTTTTGATACTTTATTGGCAAGTGGATGAAACCACTAGATTTCCAGGTTCTTCATGAAGGTGGCATTTTGCTGAGCAGCCTCCATCGGAGTCGTGCCCGCAAACTTCTCTTGTTCCACTACAAAATACTCCATGCCATTATCTTTGGCTGTACGGAGGATTTTGGAGTAATCTATACTCCCACTTCCCAATACAGTGGAAGCGTCCGCCTGGCCTTCAGCAGCACCATTCTCACGGTCCTTTACGTGACATAACCTGAAACGATTCTTGTATTTCTCAAAATACGCTTCCGGATCAGCATTGGCAGTCACTGCCCAATAGATATCAAGTTCGAAATCCACCAGGTCCGGGTCGGTATTCTCCAATAAGATATCATGAGGCATCTGACCATCCATAGCCTCAAAGGTGTAACCATGGTTATGATAAGCAAATCTCAGCCCATTGCTTTTGCATACGGCGCCGATTTTGTTAAACTTATCCGCCATGGTCTTATAGGCCTCTATAGAATCCTGCGGTCCGATATACGGAGAGATCAGGTAATCCATTTCGATCTCACCTGCCTGAGCCGCTAATTCGTCGATATTCTCAAATACATTGGCATGGGAGGCAACGAAATCCAAGCCCAGGTCCTGGGTATATTTCTTAAACTCGGTATTTTTCATACCCCAGAAAATACTTTTGCCTCCATCGAAACCCTCGATTTGATTATAGCCAAATCCAGCGATTTTCTCAATAGCAGCTTTGGCATCCTTGGCCATTTCTTCTTTTACAGAATAAAGCTGGATTCCAAATTTCGATAATTTTTCCTTAACAGCAGTCTGCACTGCCTCGCCCGCCACTGCCTCGGCAGTTTCTTCTTTTGGAGAGGCGCAAAATTGCAACGGCAAGAATGAACCGGCAGCAAAAGCAGCTCCCAGCTTCAAAAAAGCTCTTCTTTCTTTCATAATATAGGGATATTTAGTAATTAAAAGCAAAAGACGGAATGGGGTATCATTCCGCCTTCTTATAGGTTAGATCGCGTAAGCTTTATCTCCTTTTTTATAATCTATACATGGCTCCCATTTCCCCGGAACTTCCACATAACTAAGCGCTTGAGAAGCGCCAATTTCTGAAGTAAAATAACCCAAAACGGTCAAATCTTTAAGCATATTGAAATACTTAGGGCCGTCTTCTTTATTCGCATCAGCGTTTAGCTTATTCAAATAGGAGGTTCTCTGCTCAGCACTTGCCGACATAAAATCACTTCCTACCTCGTCTTTGAAGCCTGCTCTCAGCTTATTAAGGCCATCGATAAACTCATTTTGTTGATCTTCCCAATAGGTATCTTTTACCATCATCACCATAAAAGAACCTATACCCACGGCTTTGGCGCCCGGGGTGTCGGTGGTAGGGATGATGGTGTCACCGATTTCGTCTAAGAAAGCGATTTCCTCAGGAGTAAAGTCCAATCCTTCGATTTGCTTCTCCGGAGAGCATCCAGTCAGGATGGCAGTGGCACCTACCATGGTACCACCCATCATCAGGACCACACTCTTTAATGCGTCACGTCTGTTCATTGCCATAATTTCCTTCTTTTTAAGCTTACAGATTACCTTTCTTCAATTCATTTACCGCATAGTCCGCCGCACGGGCAGTCAGTGCCATATAGGTCAGAGACGGGTTCACTGCCGCTGCAGAAGTCATGGCTGCTCCATCAGTAACAAACACATTCTTCGCATCCCAAACCTGGTTATGCCCATTCAAAACAGAGTTTTTAGGGTCCGTACCCATTCGAGCGGTACCCATTTCATGGATTCCCTGACCGAATGTATATCCAGAATCGTACGTATGGATATTCTTAGCTCCTGCAGCTTCCAGCATTTCTGCTGCATCAGCCATCATATCTTTACGCATTTTCTGCTCATTCTCCTTGATCTCAGCGCTCATCACCAGGGCATACATGCCCCACTTATCCTTCACCTCTTTGCTGAGCTTGATCGTATTATCATGATAAGGAAGGATCTCTCCAAATGCCGTCATCCCCAGGCTCCATGGTCCCGGCTCAGTAAGGGCCTCTTTTAGTGGGCCACCGATATTCATCTCTCCTACACCACGGCTCCAGCCACTTCTGCTGGCTCCACCCTGATAACCAAATCCACGGGTGTAATCCCGCTTATCGTCTCCTACATTTCGGTATCTTGGAATATAAATTCCTCCCGGACGGCGACCAAAATAATACTTATCCTCATAGCCTTCCATGGTACCGCTGGCGCCAAGACGGAAATGGTGATCCATCACATTATGTCCCAGCTCCCCGGAGCTACTTCCCAATCCCTCAGGCCAGATATCCGTGGCAGAACGCATCAGGATCTGGCTGGAATTAAAGGCTGAAGCACATAGGAATACAATTTTTGCTTTGTATTCGATGGTTTCCATCGTTTCAGCATCTACGACCTCTACCCCTGTGGCTTTTTTGGTATCCTTATCATACATCAGCTTATGGACAATGGAATAAGGTCTAAGGGTAAGATTTCCGGTGGCCACAGCTGCCGGAAGTGTAGAAGACTGCGTGCTAAAATAGCCCCCAAAAGGACATCCTAGCCAGCACTTATTTCTATATTGACATCCTGGACGTCCAGGAAGTGGTTCTGTAATATTGGCAATACGGGCATTGATAAAATGTCGCTTGCCCCCAAAGGACTTGGCTATTCTATCTTTTACATCCTTCTCCACACAGTTCATCGCCATAGGAGGCATAAACTGGCCATCAGGAAGCACGTCCAAGCCATCTCTATTTCCGGAAATACCGGCAAATTTCTCTACATAATCGTACCATGGAGAGATATCCTTATATCGAATAGGCCAATCTGTTGCGATACCTTCTTTGGCATTGGCGCCAAAATCCATATCAGAAAGACGGTAACTCTGTCTTCCCCAGAGTAATGACCTACCTCCTACCTGATATCCGCGAAACCAGGTAAAAGGCTTATCCTCCACATAGGGAGAGGAATCCTCATGTGCCCACCAGTCCAGCACCTGCTCATTGAGCACATAATCACGCTTAAGATTGGGGTGGTTTTCCACCATTTCGGTGGTTCTTCTGCCGCGATGAGGGATTTCCCACGGGGGCAGAGTTGCATTTTTATAGTCCTTGATGTGTTCTACGTTTTGTCCTCTCTCGAGAAGCAAAACTTTCAATCCTTTCTCGGTAAGTTCCTTAGCAGCCCATCCGCCACTAATCCCTGAACCGACAACGATTGCATCATACTCTTGATTTGCCATAATTGATTTATAGGTTTTAATTAGGTTATTCTGGTAAATTACACATCACATAATGCGATAGCATCCCGCAAAGAAGCCGCTTTATCTTCTTTCTTCGGGATAAACTCCTGAGCGACATAGCCCTTGAATCCAGTCTTCACAATGGCATTCATTATGGCTGGATAGTTGAGTTCCTGGTTTTCATCCAGCTCATTTCTGCCTGGATTACCGGCGGTATGATAATGTCCATAATACTGGTGATTTTGACCAATCGTACGGATCACATCTCCTTCATCGATTTGCATATGATAGATATCGTATAGCAATTTAAAGTGCTCGCTATCCAGACGCTTACAGAGCTCCACGCCCCATACGCTCTTATCACACATATAATCCGGATGATCCACTTTGCTATTAAGCAGCTCCATGATGAGCGTCACTCCATGCTTCTCCGCCAAAGGCAGTAATTTCTCCAATCCCTTGACGCTATTCTGAAGGCCTGTCTCATCGTCCATTCCATTGCGATTGCCACTGAAACAGATGAGGTTTTTATAGCCGTTTTTAGCGACCAAAGGGATCATCTCTGAATAGCTTTTGATCAAGGTGTCATGGTATTCGGTATGATTAAATCCCTCGGTAAGGCTGATCTCTGCCCCATTGCACATAGAGCTATAGACACCATGTTTCTGGGCGGTAGGCCAATCCTCCGGACCCAACAAATCAATGGCGCTAAATCCAATTTCCTTGACCAATATACATAATTCATCTAAAGAAAGCTGTCCATAAGTCCATCGGCATACCGAATGGTTTACATTTCCTTTTAGCATTATTTGCTTATTTTTTGCTTGTGAAGTAAGGTAAGGCAGGCTGCTCAAAGCAGCCGAGCCCAACATGATTTTTTTAATAGCAGTTCTTCGAGGTTCCATAGCTCCTTAGTATTTGGCCTCTACAGGAAGGGCTTTGCGCTCCTTAAACACCAATGCGAACATGATGGCCACCACCAGGGCTATACCTGAAGGGATCAACCAGATGGACTGCCAGTCGTGAAGCTTATCACTCGTAGTATATACATCAGTGATCATACCTGCCACCCAGAATCCGATCAGCATCCCTACACCATAGGTCGCCAAGGTGATCATCCCCTGTGCAGCACTTTTGAATTTCGGTCCAGCTTTGGAGTCGGTATAGATCTGTCCTGAAACAAAGAAGAAATCATAGCATATCCCGTGCAGGGCTATACCTATTAATAGCATAAAGGACAATTCGTTGACATTGCCGTAGGCAAATAAAGCATAACGAACGACCCAAGCTACCATGCCCACAAGTAGGGTTTTCTTGATCCCAAATCTTCCAAAGAATACTGGAAGCAGCAGCATAAATAATACTTCACTTACCTGACCTAAGGCCATCTTACTGGTAAGATTTGTCATTTGGATTTCTCCTAAGAACAAACTAGCGTTCTGGTAGTAAAATGCCAACGGGATACAAATCATGATGGAAGCCACGAAGAAAATGAGGTAATTTCGGTCCTTTAATAAGGCAAAAGCATCCAATCCCAAAATCTCAGCCATGGATTTCTTCTCATTCTTGTCGATTTTCGGAGGAGTCTTAGGAAGAGCAAAGCTATAGATTCCCAATATCAGGGAAGCGATACAAGTCATCAGGAAGGTATTTCTCAACATCCCTGCGGCGGCACCTTCTGAGGAATCCCAGCCAAAAACAAAGCTAATCAATAAGCCGGCAACGATCCAACCTACTGTTCCCCAAACGCGAATCGCACCAAATTCCTTTTCAGGATTGGTCATTTGATTGAAAGAAACAGAGTTGACGAGGGCCAAAGTGGGCATATAAGCCACCATATAGGCAAAGACATAAGGATAAAAAGTGGTAAAATCCTCCGCATTATACATCTGAAACATCAGAGCGGCCCCTATCAGGTGAAGGACACCAAGGATCCGCTCAGCGTTAAAATACTTATCGGCGATCAGTCCGATGATAAATGGCGCAATAATTGCCCCAAAGGATTGTGTGGAAAAGGCAGCGGCACTTTGCGCTCCGGTGGTGCTCAGGTTTTTCTCTAAGAAAAGCCCAAGCGTAACAAACCAACCACCCCATATGAAGAATTCTAAGAACATCATAAAGGACAGTTTAAACTTTGTAGTGAAATTCATAGGTTTTGTAATAGGTTTTTAAAATAGGTTTTTGTTTGATTTTTAGTCAGCAACTTAAAAAGAAAATCCCAAACTACTTAAATAATAATTTAAATTTTAGTGTTTTTCGCTTAATTTTAGTCCTGCTGGATGAATCGCGCAAGTTAAGTCATATCAACCAGCAACCATTACCATTCATAAACCTATTTGACTTTCCATCAATTTAAAACTTGATCGCTCAGGTTTAATTCAGGTTTGTGAATAGTTTTGTATTGGAGAAGAGTTTTCCAATTTGTTATACCGATCAAACTCAAAACCCTAAAACAACACTATGAGCCATCGTAAACTTCGCATGGGCATGATAGGAGGAGGCCCCGGATCTTTCATTGGTGCGGTGCACCGCATCGCCGCAAGCATGGACAGCCAAATCCAGCTAGTCGCTGGAGCTTTCAGCAGCAATCCTGAAAAATCCCGTGCCGCTGGAGAGGAGCTTTCCTTAGATCCTAGCCGAACATATCAATCCTATGACGAGATGTTTGAAAAGGAAAAGCAGCTTCCAGAGGATCAGCGAATCGATTTTGTAAGTATCGTCACCCCAAACCATGTGCATTTTGACCCAGCGGTCAAGGCCCTTCAGAGTGGATTCCATGTGGTGCTGGATAAGCCCATGACCCTCACCCTCGATGAAGCCCAAAAACTCCAAAAAATCATCGAAGAGACAGGTATGCTATTTTGCCTGACTCACACTTATACAGGCTACCCTATGGTCAAGGAAGCCAGACAGCTTATCGCAAATGGTACCTTGGGAAATATCCGAAAGGTCTATGTGGAATATCCACAAGGCTGGCTATGGAAAAACTTCTCCGAGGAAGAAAACAAACAGGCAGGATGGAGAACCGACCCCAAAAGAAGTGGCGTGGCAGGCTGCATGGGAGATATCGGAACTCATGCTTTTAACCTCGCCGAATATGTAAGTGGGGAGAAGCTCTCCAAAATGTGCGCAGACCTCAACACCACCCTGGATGGAAGGACCCTGGATGATGATGGCATCGTGCTATTACGATTTGAGAATGGTGCATCGGGAGTACTGATGGCGTCTCAAGTAGCCACAGGAGCTGAAAACAACCTTAGAATAAGAGTTTTTGGGGACAAAGCAGGCTTGGAATGGCAACAGGAAGATGCCAACAGCCTGATCATCCGTCATCCTGAGCAGCCCGACCAGATCTATCGAGCGGGAGGAAATGTATCCTACTTATCCAGCTACGCGCTGGCCAATACCCGAACGCCTGCGGGCCACCCTGAAGGCTATCTGGAGGCATTCGCTAACCATTATAGAAACTTTGCCAGGACGCTTCAGGCGAAACTTCAGGGCACAGCACCAGAAAAGGAATGGTTAGACTTCCCCGGGGCCGAAGATGGGGTCAGAGGAATGGCATTTATAGAGCAGGTGGTAAAAAGTGGTCAGTCCGAGCAAAAGTGGACATCATTTGAAGCCTAAGTAAAAAAGAACTCATGGGCGGATTTTGGAATAGGATTTTCGGATCATTATTCACCAAAATTTCGCCCATTTCTATAAAATAACATTAAAACAGTGTAATTTGCAGTGCATTAACCACGCTAAAACGATTAATCAATAAAACTTCAAAATCCTATTATATGAAAACCATCAAAGGCCCAGCATTATTTTTAGCCCAATTTGCAGACGACCAAGCCCCATTCAACAGCCTCAAGAGCATCTGTGAATGGGCCGCGAGCATAGGGTATAAAGCGGTGCAAATCCCTTCCTGGGATGCCAGATTTATAGATCTTCAGAAAGCAGCAGAGGACCAATCTTATGCCGATGAGATCAAGAAAACGGTAAATGATGCCGGATTGGAAATTTCAGAATTGAGTACACACCTTCAGGGCCAACTGGTGGCGGTGAATCCAGCCTATAATGAGCTGTTTGATGCATTTGCGCCAGCAGACCTAAAAGGAGACTTACCGGGAAAAACAAAATGGGCGACGCAGCAGTTGATGTATGCGGCCAAAGCCTCCAAAAATCTCGGATTGACGGCTCATGCTACCTTCAGCGGCGCATTGATGTGGCACACGGTTTACCCATGGCCACAGCGTCCAGCGGGATTGGTAGAGGCTGGATTTGAAGAATTGGCAAAGAGATGGCTGCCTATTTTGGATGAATTTGACAAAAATGGTGTAGATTTATGCTATGAATTGCACCCTGGAGAGGATCTGCATGATGGAGTGACCTTTGAGATGTTTTTGGAGAAGGTAAATCAGCATCCACGAGCCAATATCCTATATGATCCAAGCCACTTCTTATTGCAGTGCTTAGATTATGTGCAGTTTATAGACTTCTACCATGAGCGCATCAAGATGTTCCATGTGAAGGATGCCGAATTTAACCCTACAGGAAAGCAGGGCGTATATGGTGGCTACCAAAGCTGGATCAATCGTGCCGGAAGGTTCCGTTCCTTAGGCGATGGCCAAGTGGACTTCAATGCGATTTTCAGCAAGCTGTCCCAATACGATTTTGACGGATGGGCAGTATTGGAATGGGAATGTGCGATCAAGCATCCTGAGGCAGGGGCTATTGAGGGAGCTAAATTTATCAGTGAAAAGATCATTCGGGTGACCGAAAAGACCTTTGATGATTTTGCTTCTGCAGGTACCGATGATGCGCTTAATAAAAAAGTGTTAGGAATTTAAATTTAAACAAACCTATAGAACCAATGAATTTCAGCAAACTAGCAGGAGCAAGTGTAATCGCGCTTGCAGGGATGGCCTACGCCTGTGGCGGAGGATCAGACACCAAAACCGAAGAAACCACCACTGCAGCCCCTGTGCCGCAAAAGGAATTGAGCTTTGACGAAATGTACAAAGACAACCCTGACTATGTAAACGGCCTTGCGCTGGTAAAAGAATCCGATTGCCCTAGCTGCCATATGGTAGAAAGAAAAATCGTGGGTCCAGCGTACAAAGACGTTGCAGCCAAATATGAAAGCACCGATGAAAACATCCAGACCCTAGCCACAAATGTGGTAAATGGTAACTCCGGAGTGTGGGGTCAAGTGCCTATGCCTGCTCACCCAGGTTTATCCGAAGAAGATGCTCAGAAGATGGTCAAGTATATTTTGATGCTTAAGAAATAAAATTGCTATTTCAAAAGGCCGTTTCACAGCGGCCTTTTATAATAACCCCTTAGCTTATGAAAAAGACATTATTATCCCTATCCGCGCTAGCACTTATGGCTTCCTGCGGTGGCTCTGCTCAGAACAGTGAAGCAGATGCAAGCAATACCGTGGAAGAGCATACCACCGCTCCTCAGGAAGAAGAATGGATCAGCCTCTTTAATGGCCAAAACCTCGACGGATGGTCCAACTATAATAAAGAAACCGTGGGTCCAGCATGGAAGGTGGAAGACGAAATCCTCTACCTCGACGCTTCTAATAAAGAAGACTGGCAGGTAAATGGCGGTGGCGACATCGTAACCGATGAAATATTCGGTGATTTCCACTTTAAATTGGACTGGAAAATATCTGAAAATGGTAATAGCGGAATCATGTTCCTGGTACAGGAAGTAGATGACCTGCGCTACCCATGGAACACAGGCCCGGAATATCAGCTCCTTGATAATGAAGGCCATAAGGATGGCAAAATCGAAAAACACCGTACCGCCGATCTTTATGACCTAATCAAGTCTTATGAAGAGCCGGTAAAGCCTGTCGGCGAATGGAACACCTCTGAGATCATCGTAAAGGACAACACCCTTACCTTCATCCTGAATGGTGTGACCACCGTGGAAACTACCCTTTGGGATGACAGCTGGAACGAGCTGATCGCCAATAGTAAGTTTAAGGACATGAAAGGCTTTGGCCAATACAAAGAGGGTAAAATCGCCCTTCAGGATCATGGCAACAACGTATGGTTTAAGAATATTATGATTAAGAAGCTATAATCACTGCTTCTACTGATTACCAAAAAAAAGCCTGACAGATTATATGTCAGGCTTTTTTTTGGTACCTACCCAATACTTTTCCCTAAAAAAATAAGTACTCATTGAGTACATACACTTTTCACTTCTCAGTATCTATAAGAGCCGGGTCTCTCGCAAATTGGTCCATTGATTAAACCAAATAGCTTGCTGAAATCTCTGAAGCTCCAAAAGACGCTATCCCCAATGGCGGGGCCGCATAGGAGGTTTATATAAGTTTAAACAAAAAAAGGGTCGCCTAATCAGCGACCCTTTTATTATTGATTTGGAATGTCTTAGACACTCGCCACGATCATATCCAAAATATCATTTAAGGTTTTGCTTGGTCTCATCGCCTGAGCAGTCTTATCTTCACTAGGCTTAAAATACCCGCCGATATCCACTGGCTTACCTTGAGCGCTATTGAGTTCGGAGATAATTTGGTCTTCCTTCTCCGCCATGGCCTCAGCCACTTTACCGAATACCTCTTTCAAAGCGGCATCATCATCCTGCGCGGCCAGAGCTTCTGCCCAGTACATCGCTAGGTAGAAATGGCTTCCTCTGTTATCCAGCTCATTCACCTTTCTGGAAGGCGACTTACCTTTCTCGAGGAATTTACCCGTAGCTGTGTCTAGGGTTTTACCGAGTACAATGGCTCTTTGGTTATCAAAAGTGGACCCTAGATGCTCCAGAGACACCGCTAATGCCAAAAACTCACCCAATGAATCCCAACGTAAATGTCCTTCTTCCACAAACTGTTGTACGTGCTTAGGGGCAGATCCGCCAGCACCAGTCTCAAATAAACCGCCGCCATTCATCAATGGTACCACGGAAAGCATCTTTGCAGAAGTCCCTAGTTCCAAAATCGGGAAGAGATCGGTAAGATAATCTCTCAGCACATTACCTGTCACGGAGATGGTATCTTTACCTTCTTTGATTCTCTCCAAAGAGAACTTCGTCGCCTCCACAGGAGACATAATTCTTATATCTAAGCCTTCCGTATCATGCTGAGGAAGGTAGGTATTTACTTTCTTGATCAATTCGGCATCGTGAGCTCTATTCTCGTCCAGCCAGAAGATGGCGGGCGTCTTGCTCGCTCTAGCGCGGTTTACGGCTAGTTTCACCCAATCCTGGATAGGAGCGTCTTTAGTTTGGCACATTCTGAAGATGTCACCTTGCTCCACCTTATGCTCCATAAGGGTCTCACCAGCTGCTGTAAGCACTTTCACCACACCTGCAAAAGGAATTTCGAAGGTCTTGTCATGAGAGCCATACTCTTCGGCTTTTTGAGCCATCAAGCCGACGTTAGGAACGCTACCCATGGTGGTGGGGTCAAAGGCACCATGTTTCTTACAGAAATCGATGGTCTCCTGATATACTCCGGCATAACAACGATCCGGAATGATCGCTTTGGTATCCTGAAGTTTATCTTCCTTATTCCACATCTGACCAGAAGTACGGATCATAGCAGGCATGGAAGCATCTATAATCACATCACTAGGGACGTGAAGATTGGTGATTCCTTTATGAGAGTTTACCATCGCAAGATCAGGGCTATCTGCATAGCAAGCGGCGATATCTGCCTCTATTTCCTGGCGCTTCTCAGCAGGAAGCTTCTCCAAGGCGGCGATCAAATCACCAAAGCCATTATTGACATCTACGCCTATTTCCTTAATAGTGGCAGCATGCTTCTCAAATACTGGAGCGAAGAACACCTTCACCGCATGGCCAAAGATAATGGGGTCAGATACCTTCATCATCGTGGCTTTCATATGTAGGGAAAACAAAACCCCTTTGGCCTTGGCATCTGCTTTTTGCTCAGCTAGGAACTCCTGAAGTTTCTTTACGCTCAATACTGAGGAGTCTATTACTTCGCTATCCTGAAGTTTTAGCTCAGGCTTAAGAAGCTCTACTTTGCCATCGGCACCTTCCAGCTGGATTTTCACAGTGCCAGCGGCAGACATAGTTACAGACTGCTCAGAACCATAGAAGTCGCCTTCCTGCATGCTGGAGACGTGTGACTTGGAGTCCGCACTCCATTTGCCCATGCTGTGAGGATTATTTCTCGCAAATTGCTTTACGGCTTGAGGAGCTCTCCTATCGGAATTGCCTTCTCTAAGCACCGGGTTTACGGCGCTACCTTTGATCTTATCGTATTTGGCCTGGATGCCTTTTTCCTCTTCGGTTTTCGGCTCATCCGGATAGTCTGGCAATGCATATCCCTGCCCTTGCAGCTCTTTTATGGCTGCTTTTAGCTGAGGAATAGATGCACTGATATTAGGAAGTTTCACAATATTAGCTTCCGGCGTTTTGGCGATTTCACCTAGCTCGGCCAAGGCATCACTGATGCGTTGATCCTCTTTTAAAAACTCGGGGAAAGTAGCGATGATTCTCCCGGACAAAGATATATCCCTGGTTTCTACTGCCACACCAGCTGAATCAGTAAATGATTTAATAATAGGCAACAATGAATAGGTTGCCAGAGCTGGCGCTTCATCGGTCAGCGTGTAAAGAATCTTTGGTGTTTTTGTAGTGGTCATTTTATTAAAATTTGGACACAGCTAAAATCAGCCAGGTGGCTGAAACGACTGTTATTTACGAAACAATGATTTCTAATCTAAAACTCGAAGTATTCATTAGTCCATAGATCACGAAGTATAGCTGTCGCAATCAAAAACTGGATGCCATGGAGGAGTTTATTCTCTCCGGACATCCCTTAGCCTTACTATCGGCTACCAATCAACACATCCGAGTCAAAATGCCTTAGCACTTGATTTTGCCGCTAAAATACGCAAAAAATCGCGCATTCAAAGGTATTTCTAGCAATATAAAGAAGGGGAAATAGGTCCATCCAGTGATAAGCAAGATATCTCTACCAAACATCATTCCGAATTGGAATTAGACCGAATATAATCTTAGATAAAAAATAGAGTTTTCGTCTTAATAGCTTTCCTTTTTACTTGGGAAGTCGTTAGTTTTTACATCCTTGATATAGTTTTCCACGGCCTCCGTCATGGTGCTTCGCAGGTCCGCGTATTGCCTCAAAAAGCGTGGCTTAAACTCCTGGGTGATCCCCAGCATATCATGCACCACGAGCACCTGGCCATCCACATCCGGCCCGGCACCGATCCCAATCACTGGAATGGAGACATTGTCGGCGACTTGCTTGGCCAGCTTGGCGGGGATTTTCTCCAATACTATCCCAAAACAGCCACATTCTTCCAATACCTTGGCATCCGCAATCAATTTACCGGCCTCATCGTCTTCCTTGGCTCGTACGGTATAGGTCCCGAACTTATAGATAGACTGCGGAGTAAGCCCCAAATGCCCCATTACTGGCACCCCGGCACTCAATATTCGAACCACCGATTCCTTTATTTCTGATCCACCTTCCACTTTTACGGCATGGGCTCCGGATTCTTTCATTATACGTATCGCCGAGCGCAGGGCTTCGGTGGAGTTTCCTTGGTAGGAGCCAAATGGAATATCCACCACGACCAAGGACCTCTTCACGGCACGCACCACGCCGCTGGCATGATAGATCATCTGGTCCAGTGTGATGGGCAAGGTCGTCTCGTGACCCGCCATGACATTGGAGGCGCTATCGCCGACCAAAATAATATCCACACCTGCTGCATCCAAAATCCCCGCCATCGAGAAATCATAGGCGGTAAGCATGGAAATTTTCTCCCCTCTTCCTTTCATTTCCTGAAGGACGTGAGTGGTAATTCGCTTGAGATTAGAAGATTGGTGTACAGACATGGGAATAATGGGAAGGTGTTAAAAATCAATTAGCAAATACCGTTAGGAATCTATTGTAAATAAACGGTGGAATCGTGCTCATCCAGATGCACTTCTATATTTTCGCTTAAGGTGGTGGCGAGTTCATAACCTGTATAATCTGCAGACACCGGAAATTTCTTATGACTTCTATTGACCAGGACGGCCACTTCGATTTTTTTCACCTCAAAATTCACAAAAGGCGCCAAAGCATAAGTCAGGGTCCGGCCGGAGTTGAGCACGTCGTCGACTATAATCAGGCATTTGCCATCAAAGTCAACGTCCTTCGAAAAGGTAACTTCTGGCTGTTTTTTGGTAAACTTATCCAAGGTAATCTCAAGCTCATCCACCTGCAACTCGGAAATTTCCTTGAGCTTGGCCGCCAGCAATCTCGCCAACACGCTGCCCATGCCAGTTACTCCGGCAAAGACCACTCCTTCCTCCCTAGCATTCCTTTCATAGATCTCGTAAGCTATGCGAATGATTTTTTGCTGGATTTGCTTATGGCTAAGCACTAAGGTTTTTGTTTCACTCATGAGTTTTGATCAATCGGTTATCAGCGGGAAAATTAGTTTAAAAGGGCTTAGTTTCAAAAATTATAAGATCTAAAAATCAGAAATAATTCACCTGAAGGTGTCTTCCTCATTCATAATCCTCACATAACTATCATATCTATACGGATGGATATACCCTTCCTCCAACACTTCCAGGACTTTACACCCCGGTTCATTGACATGCTTGCAATTATTGTATTTGCATTGCCCAAGGTACTTTCTCATCTCCACGAAATAATGAGACAATTCCACATCCTCAATGTCCAAGATACCAAATTCCTTGATACCTGGTGTATCGATGAGGAATCCGCCTCCCGGCAGGTCAAACATCTCAGCAAAGGTGGTGGTATGGACCCCTTTAGAGGTGAATTTCGACACCTCTTTGGTCGATTGCGTCGCAGAAGGCACCACTCTATTGAGCAAGGTGGACTTCCCAACCCCCGAATGCCCGGAAAGCAAGGTGGTCTTTCCTACCAATAAGGGTAATAACCGCTCCTTTAGGCCTTCGTCTTCCATGGCTGATACTTCTATCACAGGATAGCCTAGCGGCTCATAAATATCCCTAAGGTCCTCCAGCAAGTCCATATCCTTTTCTTTGGTCAACAGATCCATCTTATTCACCACCAACGTGGTGGGAATACGAAAGCTCTCCGTGCTCACAATAAAGCGATCGATAAAGCCCAAAGAGGTTTTTGGCTGACTGAGAGTGACCACCAAAAATGCCTGGTCGATATTCGAAGCCAAAATATGAGAGAACTTCTGCTTCCTCGTGGACTTCCGAATAATATAATTCTCCCGGGGTAATATCGTAGAAATTACAGCACTTTCCTGATTTTCCTCCTTGGCAAGCAGGACATAATCACCTACCGAAAGGGGGTTGGTCAGCTTCAGTTCGTCTTGCTTAAACTTCCCCCTCAGCCTGGCCTGCAGCCTTCCCTCCTCGGTCTCCACTTCATACCAGCTTCCTGTGGATTTGATCACTCTTCCCTTTATTTCCATTTTACAATTTTATCTACCCCATTCATAATTTTCTCTGCACTCCCAAGGTTGTCCTTCACCAATAGGTCAGCAGCTTTCACGGCCTTAGCATAAGCTTCCTCCTGCTGCAGTCCTGCCATTATAGCCTCAAAAGACAGGTCATCCACCACCTCAAAGCCACATCCATAATCCCTGCTGATGGCCGATTCCGGAAATTTAGAGGCTTTTTTTACTTTCCCAAAAAGTACCGGAATCCTAAATGCCAGCGGCTCCAGAATATTATGCAGCCCCCGACCAAAAGCTCCTCCTACATAGGCAATGTGCGCATACTGATACAATGAAGAAAGCATGCCTATATTATCTATAAAAAGCACCTCCAGCTCCTCCGTCCCCGCCTGATTTATTTCCGAATATTTCAGAGATTTCTTTCCTATCTGCTGCTGCCAGCCCTCGATCTGCACAGGATCAATATCATGAGGAACAATAATAAACTTAAAGCGATCATTCTTCCGAATATAGGGGATAATCAGATCCATATCCTCCTGCCAAGCGCTCCCCACTACCACCGTAGGCTTACCTGCAAAAATAAGATCCAGCTCTGGAAAATGCCTCGGATTTGACTTTATCGCCTCCACATTATCATAGCGCGTATCTCCCGCTAGGCTGCTGTGGCGAACTCCTATTCCATGTAATAAACTGATAGTTGATTGATTCTGCGTAAATATCCAATCAAAAGATTGGATGATCTCCTTAAAAAACCCACCATAAGATTTGAAATAAATCTGATCTTCCCGCATGGATGCGGAGAACAAAAATAATGGGATATTGCGTTTCTTTACCTCAAAAATAAAATTGGCCCAAAGATCGTATTTCACAAAAAACACCAATTCTGGCTTCATGATCGCCAGGAATTTGCTGGCATTAGTGCTGGTATCAAAGGGTAAATACGATATAAAATCCACTCCAGCCTGAGGCTTATTTACCACATTCTCAAATCCACTCGGACTAAAAAAGGTCACTGCTACCAAACAGCCCGGATGTCTTTGCTTAATTGTTTTGATTACTGGTTTGGCCTGTTCGTACTCTCCCAGAGAGGCCACATGAAACCACGCTAGACGCCCTGGATGACTCCCTCGGAAAGCCTTCAAGCTATCCATCACCCCCGACCGTCCTTGAATCAACCTGGATAATTTACTGCTACCCCCACCCAAAACGGGCAATACGGAAGCAATCAACCAAACAGAAAAATTATACACTTTTTTCATATGCCAAAAATAAGCATATCACAGGATTCTGCACCATTTGCCTTTTAATAGTTCAGCAATGTGCCGTATAGTCTATTCCTCAAAGGCGATAAGAGAAATCTTGAATCCCACAAAACAGTCATCCATGCAGTTGCTGGGTACATATCCGCAGGTCTGGAGGAGGCCATTCTTGAAGGTGGAAAAGTAAATGGTGTTTTTTGCAGCATCCACAGACAGGTATTCCCCTTCACACTGGTCGTATAGCTCATCGATCGTATAGATGCCAGCCCCTTCATCATGGCTTCCCAAGCTGTCCATGCTTTCGGAATACTCACTCAGGATGACCCTGTCTCCTCCTTCTTCGATTTGGTAAGCGGTATATTCCCGCTCGCTCACTTGTCCATCTACCACTTTCAGCGTGGTGCTGGTCCCGTACCCGGTCCACGACTGACTCACGACTTGGTAGGAATAGTTATTTCCTTCCTTGGATTTAGTTTCTTCCCAATCTTTGGCACTTGAATCTAGGGAGGTTCCCTCATCTTCCCCTTTGCAAGAAAGTAGGCTTAAAGTGAAAATCAATAAAATTATAGAGTATGGTATTTTCATAGTAAAATGATTTTTGAGCCTCTACGAGGAATTTAAAACAAACGCTACAGCACATAACCACTTTTCATGCCATTTTTTCCAGTATTTCACAAATTTACAGCTAGCCTATGGCCATTTAATAAAATTACTTTTGGACAAGGACATTAATAAGGTTTAAAAAATAATTCTACCATTAATAGCATTCATGATCAATATCATATTAATTCTTCCAGGTTATAGCTAGGTTTAGTTCTTTGAATAAAAATAACTTAGCTTGACTAAGAAAGGATGTTTAGGATCACTCACACTATTTGTCTTTATGACTACCTTTTACCCTGATCAGACGCATCGCATCTTTTTGAAATGGAAAGCATTAATACTGACTAAAACCCTCAAAACAACCTAGCCAATGTTTTCTCTCAATGAAATAAGCTTACGGATAAACACCAAAGATATCCTCAGCCCCATCACGCTAAACCTTCCACAGGGGAGTGTCTGTGCGGTATTAGGCAAGAACGGCTCGGGAAAATCCTCGCTATTAAACATCATCTCCACCCTGCAAAAACCCAGCAAAGGCAGTCTTTCCTACCAAGGCCAGCCGCTGGACAAAAGTAATATAAAGCAGTATTTGGCCGCCTTGAGCTATACTCCGCAGAAGGTAGGGCTTATGCGTGACCTATCCGTGGAAGATAATATTATTTATTTCAGCGTCCTCAAAGGCTGCAATCATTCCGATAGCCTCCAGCAGATGAGTTACTTCCTGCACGAATTTAATTTAACAGCTATTGCAAAGGAAAAGGCGGGAAACTTATCCGGAGGCCAGTACCAAATGATCGGATTGATCATCGCCCTTATCCCAAACCCAGGCCTCTTGGTCCTTGACGAACCCTTCAATAACTTGGGTTATACGGAACGTCAGCTATTCCTCCACTATATTCAGGAACATCTAAAAACGTCAATAGTAATCTTATCCACTCATATACTCGATGAAATATTCCAAAAAAGCACCCATATCCTGTGTTTGAATGGAGGAAAGAAAACCTACTTTGGGGATCAAAAAGGATTCCTTAGACAAACTACGGAGGAGCCCAGCCTTTCCTGCTTTCTTGAAGCCTATCATTATTATGCTCATTTATAATGTCTAAGCTGCTCGACCTTTTCAAACTGACCAAAATTTATAGCCAATCACTCCTAGCCAAGCGGGAGTTTATTGTCCAGTTTGCCATTTTATCATTCCTGGGTTTTCTATTGATCCCAAATGATCAAGCGGCCTATGTTACGTTTTATATCGGGAATTATGGCGTGGTACCCAATGAGTATTGGCTGGCTCCTTTTGCCGCGGTCATGTCCAATGTCATCTTATTCCCCTTAGTTATTTTTACTATCATTAATGCAAGAAAAGAGGATAATCAGAATTCCACTCTATCCTACTCGAGCCTTAGCACCCGCCCCCACTTTATCATCCATCTGCATCGGATTTTAGGTCTATTTATCATATGGATTATTTTACTTTTGCTCTTCAACTTTTCGGTGGTACTGTCAAATTTTGCCAATAGTGCTCTCCTTTACCATGTTCAAAGTCTGCTCTATTATAATGTATCCTTTATTTTCCTGACCTGTACTTTCGCCTATTTCATCGAATTCTCCATTCAGCAAAACTGGAAGAAGTTTGGGATTTACTTTCTAGTTTATTTTACTCTCATTCTATTTGACAAGAACCTCTTCAACCTGATTGGGCTAAATGAGCTCTTCCTGTATGTCTCAAACATTCAAGAGGTCCCCAATTATTACGCCATGGGGTATTTGAACAAGGAGGCTTTGATGGCCAGCCTAGCATTAGCGGCTCCCGCCCAGCCACTTTTCATATGGACCAAAATCGCTTGTATACTAATCACCTTTGGCCTCATCCTGGGAATATCCTCCAGCGCACCGGCCTTATTAAAAAAATTAAATGCACCTACGGTAAACCCATCAATCTCTAAACGAACCAAAGCTAAAAATCCGAGACCATCAAGCCTCTTATCGACCATAAACCTAAAAAGACAGCTCCCTTACCTGTTCCAAAATGAGTTGTTTTTATTAGGCAGAATGCTGTCCCTTCGTCAAAAACTATCTATTTTATTGCTTTGGGCTCTGTCATTTTTCATCCCTTTAGAATATCACTATTTCACCGATTCGCTGCTCTTTCTCAGTTTGATGAAATTGAATTCTTTCTGCTTTAAACTTCATCAGAATGACAACTGTACTTATTACGAAAAACTAAGTATCTATAAAGGGCGGGAAGTAATATTTTCGCGATTCATCATTGTCCTGCTGTGCTATTTTGTCGCACTGATCCCCTTACTCAGTCAGCTGCCATTCAGCGAGGGAAGCATCACTATGGTAAACTTCACCTTATTAGCCTTTCTGGTGGTGGGAAGCTCAAGGGTCTTCAAAAGTGCGATGGCTATAGACATTATCTATATCATCCTCTTCACCAGCAGTTTGACGAACTCTCCTTTTATCAATATTTTTAATTTGTAATAAAGCAGAATACTCAGGCCAGATTGATGACCAAACCAATTCGTTTGGAATTAAAAACAAAGAAACACAAGGTTATATTGCCCTTAGACAATGCCTAGGGCACAATGGAACCGGGCGGTGAGTGGGGTAATAATCTACTAAGGATAGTTGGAAAATTAAGGCAAAAAAAAGGCTGTGCCTTTATCATGAGGATAAAAACACAGCCTAAATAGCTTATTAAAGCTTTTTAATTAGTTTTTAGAAAGGTATTCAGAAACACCAGCTTTGGTAGCTTTCATTGCTTCTTTTCCTTCTTCCCAGTTAGCAGGACATACTTCACCGAATTTCTCTACGTGGTGAAGGGCATCTACTAAACGGATCATCTCATCGATGTTTCTTCCAAGAGGAAGGTCATTGATGGTTTCGTGTCTTACCACACCTTCTTTGTCGATAAGGAATGAACCTCTGAAAGCCACTGGAGCTCCAACATAAGTCAATTCACCTTCTTCATTATAGTTCCACTCACCGGCCAATACGCCGAAGTTATGAGCGATGGTTTTTGCTGGATCAGCAACCAAAGGGTAAACTACACCTTCGATACCACCTTGATCTTTTGGAGTCGCCAACCATGCAAGGTGAGTCTCTTCTGTATCACAAGAGGCACCTACTACTGCTACGCCTCTTTTTTCGAATTCAGCAAGCTTCTCTTGGAAGGCGAGGATTTCGGTAGGGCAAACAAAAGTAAAATCTTTTGGGTAGAAATAGAAAATCACATCTTGCTTACCGATGTACTGCTCCAAAGAGAAGTTTTCTACGATCTCTTCACCATTGATAACTGCGGGAGCTTTGAATAATGGGGCTTTTTTTCCTACTAATGACATAATTGTTACGTTTAATTAATTTAGTCTGATTGATTTTTATAATATATTATTTGTTGTGGCCCTTGATGACCACAGAAATATCTTCTACTTCGAAACCGCTGATCTGATTTTCTGCAAAGAATTCTTTAATTAGCCTTTCGAGCTTTTCATTGCGATAATCTCTGATCTCATTAGTTTCGTTATCATATAAATGACTATGTGCTTCCAGGATTCCATCAAATCGCATGACACCTTTATTGTCAACAAATTTCTGGATGATTCCGGCATTTACGAAGGTGTCCAGCGTTTTGTACACCGTCCCGAGAGAAATGGATGGATTATCGGATTTTATCTGCTCGTACACCCACTCCGCCGTCGGGTGATTATGGGTACAGGATACTGCGCCATAGATCACCATACGCTGATGCGTGAACTTCAATCCACCTTTTGACAATATTTCCCTGGTCTGTTCAGTAGTCATTCGTTGTTAAGAATGATTATCAGTTAGTAATAGTTCCGCAAAACTATGGAAGTTTGCTGAAAAAACAAAAATTATTTCTCACGGCACTTTTCGACTTCCTCCTTTTGGGTAAATTTCACTACCTTTAAGTTCGAAAACCAACTCTTCTGATGAAAAAACTATTATATTTTTGTTTAGGAGGGCTCATGCTGGGAGCATTCCCTTCATATAGCCAGACAGACATAGACATAGAGCATATCTTACGAGCAGGAGTTAAGGATCTTAACACTTATATGGGTTATTATGTGGAGCCTGCAGCCAAGGGCTTTATCTATAGCTCCAGTGCTGGCTGGGCACAGACTGCCAAGCCCCATGAGGCCTGGGGATTTGACCTCAAGTTTTCTGTTAGCGGCGCCACAGTACCCAGTCGTTATGAGACCTTTGATTTTGACCCCAATGAATTTGAGAAACTAAGAATAAAAGGAGCCACTGGCACTACCGCCGTGCCCACCATGTTTGGCAATTCAGACCATGGAGGGACTTTTCAGATCGTGGAGCAGGATATAGTCATCGCCGAAGCAGACATCCCACCGGGGCTTGACATTCCGGTAAGGTACATCCCCACGCCGGCTATTCAGGGTGCTCTGGGTCTTCCTGGTGGCACCGAGATCATCGGGCGGTTCATCCCCGAGGTGCAATTCGACGATGCCAAAATGTCCCAATGGGGTCTTGGCTTTAAGCATGATATCATGCAGTACTTCAACACCTTCAGCATGATCCCCGTGGACTTCTCCGTTTTGGTAGCTTATAATAAGCTCGAGGCTTCCTATTATCTTAATGATAATGAAACCCAACTCGCCTCCATGGACGTAAGTACCTGGACCTTCCAAGGCCTGCTAAGCAAAAAAATATCCATCCTGACAGTATATGGAACGCTGGGTTACAATTCTGGCTCCTCCAATTATAACCTTTTAGGCACCTATGAGATTGACGGGACTTCGGAAAAATTTGTAGATCCGGTAAATTTAAGTTATGATGCAGCGGGACTATTGGCGAGCCTCGGTGCACGACTAAAGTTTGGCCCGATGTTTCTGAATGCCGACTATACCTTTCAGGAATTTAATACTGTGAATGTAGGACTTGGAGTATCAATTAGATAAAGATGATTAAAGTATTATTCGTTTGCTTGGGCAATATTTGCCGATCACCTCTGGCGGAAGCCATATTCAACCACCAAATCACCCAAGAGGGACTTAATAATAAGTTCTCCAGTGATAGCTGTGGCACCTCTGATTACCATATCGGTGAGCTTCCCGACGAAAGAAGTATTACCACCGCCCAAAAACACAGCATCTCCATCAACCATCGCGGTCGCCAATTAAACCATGCTGATATTAGGGACTTTGACTATATCATAGCCATGGACCACTCCAACGTAAAGAATATTCGCAAATTGATGGAAGGCTATAACCTAAGCCATAGCCAAATCCTCCTGATGCGAAAATTTCAGCCTCAGGCAGACTCCGACGAGGTGCCTGACCCTTATTATGGCGGCGAAGATGGGTTCGAGAAAGTGTATCAGATCCTAGATGAATCCATAAGAGAATTTATCCTCCAACTTAAAAAAGAACATCAGGTATATGCATAAGCCACAGTCTTTCTATCAGGAAGTATTGCTGGATGCCATACCCGACCCCACCTTGCTCAATTCGGTCCGCTTAATCTCCGGCGGCACCATGAACCAAAGCGTACTACTGGAAACCGACAAAGGCTCTTTTTTTCTAAAATCAAATCACCTCCCCTCCTCCGATGTTTTCGTGCAGGAAATCAAAGGCCTCACCCTTTTGCATAAGCACTCCCCTCTTCAGATCCCCAAGACCATCGGAGCAGGAAGGATAGGCGACCAAAACTATATCCTCATCGAGTGGATACATGGGGGCTACCCCAATGAAAACTATTGGTTTGACCTCGGACGAGGGCTCGCCGAGCTTCATATCGCTACTGCCCCGCAGTTTGGACTGGAAGAGGATAACTATATTGCCATATTGCCCCAAAAGAACAACTTTCACCCCTCTTGGTCAGAATTCTATACCGAGGAGCGACTCGAACCCATGATTGGCAAAGCCTATTATGATGGCTTAGTAAACAAGGCTTTCTATAAGAAATTCCAAACGATATACCCCAAACTGGAGGCGCTAATGCCTAAAGAAAAACCAGCACTTCTTCATGGAGACCTATGGTCTGGCAACGTCATCGTCAATAAAAAAGGCCACCCTTGCCTGATCGACCCTGCCGTATATTATGGACATCGAGAAATGGACCTGGCCTTCTCAAAGCTTTTTGGTGGCTTCCGAACTGAATTTTACGAGGCTTATAATGATGTATTCCCCCTAGAGCCGGGATTCGAAGAAAGAGCCGATATCCATAATCTTTACCCCTTATTGGTACATCTCAATCTATTTGGGCTAAGCTACCTTCCCGGCATCAAAAAAGTGGTAAATAAGTACCTGTAAAAGTCGCTAATCGGACCCTAACACCCTACTCATCTTCACAGAACACATCATCTTAAAACTGCCCCCTAAATCACTTTTAGATCAAGACCCTCTGCTTTATGGGATACAATTTCCCCAAATACCTACTTCCCAATTGGAGCATAATAAGATCACAATCTAAGTTCCCTCCTGCTCTTACAGGTGAAATGTACCCGTTTATTTCGCCTTAATCACGAGCTGCATCGTGGACCGGGTCCATTGCTCAAGGATGATCTCACCCCAGGCCTCAAACTGTGCCTTTGCCTCTTCTCTATAATGCTTGACGGTGACCAGCTGCAACCCCTCATTATACCTGATCTTAAAGTGCAAGCTCATCTCCTCCAGAAACCGCTCTCGTTTGATCCTATCATCATCCATGCTGATGGAGATCGATATGGCACTGGTTTGCAGAAGATTGGTGCGCAGGCCCAGGCGATGGAGAGACTGATAGACTTCCAAAAGCTGCTGCTGGTTAATAAATGTAAAGTCAGTCACCTCCAAGGTCACCAGCAGCTGACCCTTTTTGACGGTATATATGGGCGTATGATTATGGAATCCTTCGATATGATGGATCAATGTCCCCTTGAGGTCCTGATCAACAAATGACCTTACTCTCAGGGGAATTTCCTTATTGGCCAGAGGCTTGATGGTACGCGGATGAATCACTGAGGCTCCATAATAGGTCATCTCTGCGGCTTCTTTATAATCCAATTCATCGAATAACAACGCATCATGGAAGAGTTTAGGGTCGGCATTGAGCACTCCGGGCACATCCTTCCAGATGGTCACTTCTCTGGCGTCCAGGCAAGAGGCAAATATAGCGGCCGAAAAATCAGAACCCTCCCGACCCAAGGTGGTTCGCTTACCCGATTTACTCGCCCCCACAAACCCTTGGGTGACGATGGGAAGCTGCTTCATCTTGGGCAGCAATTGACGCTGAATCGCCAGGTTGGTATCCTCCCACAGGACGCGGGCCGCACGAAAAGACTGATCCGTCAGGATGAGCTCCCTGGCATCTTGCCAGATGCAATATAATTTCTCATGACATAAATAAGCCTGGATGATTTTTGAGGAAAGAAGTTCTCCATATCCAATCAGCCGATCATACATCTCGTCATAATTGTCCTTATCAATGCTTGGCTCCAGCTCTCTTTGCAAATTCAGAAACACATTATGAATGGCTCCATGAATTAAATCTTCCTGTGGAAACAGGTCTCTGCATATTGCTAAATGGGTTTGGCGAAGGGTGAGAAGTGGCTCATGATAATCCTCGTTTTTCCATCTTTTTTCTACTATTTCCTCAAGGGCATTGGTGGTTTTTCCGATGGCCGAAACCACGATAACCATGGGCGCCTGCAATCGATTGAAAAGAATAATAGAGAGGTTTTTGATTGCTTGAGCGTTTTTTACAGAGGCACCTCCAAATTTATAGATAATTGCTTTTCTCATAAATTTTTATGTAGTACTTTACAACGGGTTATATTTCTAAAAGTACTTTTTCAAAGATATGAATACAAAACCATACCAGCCTAATAATTCGTCCTTGGGCTCGCCAGTAGGCATTACTCTTGACCGATTTATCAAGAGTAAACAGGACGATTTTCCATTTGCTTCAGGAGAGCTATCTCAGATTCTTCGAGACATAGCACTTGCCTCCAAAATCGTAAATCGCGAGATCAATCGCGCAGGATTATCCAATATCAGCGGCGCCTATGGCAGTACCAATGTCCAAGGTGAAGAGCAGCAAAACCTGGATGTTGTCGCCAACATCCGTTTCTGCCGTGCCCTGACCAAAGGAGGAGAAGTCTGTGCCATCGTATCCGAGGAAGATGATGAAGTCATAGATCTGCAAAACAGCAGTGGAAAATATGTGGTCGCCATGGATCCTTTAGACGGATCCTCCAATATTGATGTCAATATCTCTATAGGTACCATTTTCTCCATTTACAGACGGGTCACTCCATTGGGCAGTCCTATACAGCTGGAAGACGTCATGCAGCCCGGCAATAAGCAGGTGGCTGCAGGATATGTCCTCTACGGATCCTCCACCATGCTGGTATATACTACCGGCAGAGGCGTAAATGGCTTCACGTATGAGCACTCCCTGGGAGAGTTCTTCCTCAGCCATCCAAAAATGAAAGCCCCATTAGATGGGAAAATTTACAGCATCAATGAAGGCCTGGACTCTCAAATCGACGAAGGCCTGAAGCAGTATATTGCAGACTGTAAGGCCAAAAACTTCAGCGCAAGATATATTGGTAGCTTGGTAGCTGACTTTCACCGTAACTTATTGAAGGGTGGCATATACATCTATCCATCCACCACCAAAGCTCCCAAAGGTAAGCTTAGACTGCTATATGAAGCCAATTCACTGGCTTTCATCGCTGAGCAAGCTGGGGCATCCGCTTCTGACGGTGAGAACAGAATCCTGGATATTATCCCTGATTCGCTGCACCAAAGGACTCCGCTTTATATTGGATCCACCGAAATGGTAAAAACAGCAGAGCAGACCCTCAGAGAGGCTAAAGTGCATTAAAAATTAGATTATAGGTTTGTTAGCTTGGTAGTTTTTTGTGATTTTGGGTAAAAATTAATCTCAATCTTCACTGAAACTGCCAAGCTTTTTTTTATCCCTTCCGGGCAAAATCACTATTTCTCTAGTAAGTGACTTACTAGAGCATCACAGCATGCCGATTTTTTATTCCGCCTGCGGCAAAAAAGATGCGTCCCTATCCGAAAAATTATTCACCTTAATTTATTGGTATTTCTGTCTGATTTCCACCTTCAAGATCTGCCTATCGACCAAGGCTTCACTCAGCTCAGCCGCCATGGTTTCAGGATTGGATTCGTGAAGGATTTTCTTTAACCGATGCTCCCCAAGATCGATTCGATAGCAAATCTGAAGCAGCCTCTCAAATTCCCTATTGAGCAACTGGCTCACGAGCGGCGTAAGCGCAGCGATCAGGTCCTCACGGCTCATCCCTTCGGAGGGCGCTGCCAGCTCAAAGTCCTTTTGTAGCAGCTGGGCACTTTCGATGATATAGTTTATTTCCATAAGTAAAAAAAGCTGCTTTTTGGACACAATAAGAAGGTCCAAAAAGCAGCTTTATTAAAATTGAATAATCAAAAAGCCTGCTTAAGCTTCTTTTTCTTCGCTTTCTGAAGCGCCTTCTGCAATAACCTCAGGGGCAAATTCTCTGATAATCTGATACCAAGAGATCAATTTTTTGATGTCAGAAGGATACACTCTAGCCTCGTCAAACTCGGGAAGGATATGCTTCATGAAAGCCATATACTCATCGTTGTCAGCACCCTTGGCGAGTCCTGTATCCCCTTCAAATTCCTTTTCGATGGTGATCATCACCTCTTGAAGTGGCGTGGAGCCTTCCTCTGTGAGGGTATAAATAGATATTTCACTGAGGATAGACACGCGGTGATTAGCACCTACGACCAATTTGGATTTTTTTGCATCCATTGATTCTAGGATGACTCCGCTTCTACTAGGCTTAAGCACCTTGTATAAGCCTGGTTTTCCTGCTACAGTAGCTATTTCTTTAAATTCCATAATTCTTCTTTTAAAATCAGCTTGCAAATATAGACTTTCACATTTAATGCCCAAGGGAATTTACCCTTCTGCGATAAATTCTTCACTCAAATCTTCCATAAAACCAGAAAGTTCCTCTCTTCCCACACCATTGGAGGCGGAAGTGACAAAGTACAAAGGAGGCTCCTCAAATATACTACTCGTGGCTGCCAGGAATTGATTTATATTCCCCTTGGCTTTGCTTACGGATAATTTATCCGCTTTGGTAAAGGCTAATACAATTGGTACTTCGTTCTGTGCGCACCAGAGGATAAACTCAAGATCCTTCTTTTGGGGCTCCAGCCGGCAATCGATCAGGACAAAGGTAGCGAGAAGATTAGGGCGACTGGTGAGGTAACCACGGATCATCTTCTCCCAATCAGCCTTAAGGTTTTTACTCACCTGAGCATAGCCATAGCCTGGCAGATCGACGATCCACCACATTCCGTTAGCCTCAAAATGGTTGATCAGGTGAGTCTTGCCTGGTTTACCTGAGATTTTTGCCAGACTCTTATGATTAGTCAGCATATTGATCAGCGAGCTTTTGCCCACATTGGATCTGCCTATGAATGCAAATTCAGGTTTTTTAGGTTCCGGGCATTTTTTATAGTCGGAATTACTCGTCAGAAAGGTTGCGTTCTTGATCATTGTATGGCAGTTTTTTACAAAGGTAATGGTTTCCTGCCAAAACCCTTAAATCAATTAATCTTTAACATTTTTCCATTGCTCGTGTTTACTTAGTAATATTGCGCACTCAAACAGCATAAATTCCCATGGCAGTAGTTCCTTACAAAGACAATCAAGATGGCAAAAAGGCTCAAGTAGCCAATATGTTTAACAATATCAGCAAGCGGTATGACCTGCTCAACCACCTGCTGAGCATGGGAATTGATATCATATGGCGAAAGAAAGCCATAAAACTACTCCAAAAGGACCAGCCTAAGTTCATATTGGATATTGCTACCGGCACCGGAGACTTCGCCATCGAAGCCCTGGCCCTCAAGCCTCAGAAAGTGATCGGCGTGGATATCTCCGAAGGAATGCTTAATGAAGGCAAAAAGAAAATAAAGAACAGAAAACTGGATCACCTTATCGAATTGCAGATGGGAGACTCCGAAAAGTTACTTTTTGATGATAATAATTTCGACGCTGTCATCGTTTCTTTTGGTGTAAGAAACTTTGAAAACCTAGAAAAAGGGCTGGCCGATATGTACCGAGTACTCAAGCCAGGCGGAAAAACAGTCATCGTAGAATTTTCGAAGCCTAAAAAGTTCCCCTTAAAACAAGGATACAACTTTTATTTCAAGTATATTTTACCTCAGATCGGAAAGTTAATTTCTAAAGACCAATCCGCCTATACTTACCTGCCAGAATCGGTTCAGGCATTCCCTGATGGAAAAGATTTTCTTGAGGTATTAAATAAAGTTGGGTTTAAAAACACAAAATGCAAACCTTTGACCTTTGGCATCAGCTCAATTTATATTGGAGAAAAATAGTTCTCCTGATTGGCTTTGGTTTTGTGTTCTTGGCACAAGCCGAAGCCCAAAACAGGTATAAGCCAATCAGCCTTTCTGGTGATGACAATCAGTTTATCAGCTATGGCTTCTTCCTGGCAGCGCATACCTCCACCTTAAGGCTGAAGTATAGCAATGCCTTCATGGACCCCACTAACCCGACTTATGCGCATATCCAAAGCATCCAGCCGGTGTTTTCACCAGGGTTTTCTTTGGGATTCCTGATCAAAATGCGCCTCCATGATCAAGTAACCCTCCTGGCCACTCCTAAAGTGGGCTTCTATGAATACCGGACTGATCTCACCTATTTCCCTATAGAAAATGAATTGATAAACATCGGGAATTTAGTAAATGGACCGTATTCCAAGTCCCTGATCACAGAGACCACCATGGTGGAGCTTCCTTTGCTCATCAAGTATAAATCCATTCGCTTTGACAATACACGGATGTTTTTTGTGGGCGGGGCCAATCCTATGTTCCGTACAAAATCTCAGGATGAAGCGGATAGTGACGAACTAGTACTAAACAGTACCGATATCGCATTGGAGCTAGGAATGGGCTTTGATTTTTATTTTAAATTCTTCAAATTCTCTCCCGAGCTCCGCTTCTCCCATGGTATGGTAAATATCTACCGGGAAGAAGCTTCCAATCCGAACTTTGCAGGTGCTATTGAAGAACTTCGTCGAAAAAACATTACCTTATACCTTAATTTTCAGTAATTTTAGTTCAAGATAATTTTTCCTGACTCCCGAAGCATTTAGTGCTTTAGGTCATAAAAACAATCAATCCCACACTAAACCTAAGCAGCATGGCCACCAATAATAAATCTTTTGACGAAGTAGAAAAATTACTTCAGGAAATCGGCAACAAAATAGAAGAGCTGATCACCAAGGGCGCCGAAATGACCGGCGATGCAAAAGTGGAAGTAGAAAAGAAAATCGATGAGCTGAAAGGAGAAAAAGATGGCTTAGAGGGTGAGTTTAAAAGACGTAAGAGGGAATTTGAAGAAAAATACCAGCAGCATAAAGAATCGATCAGTCCTATGCTCGAAAAATCCAGAGAGCATTTTCTCGCTGCCCTTAAGGAGCTTAAAGATGCCGTAAAAACTCTTCTCCGCAACTAAAAATTCTACGATTAATGGCCACAACATCGCCTTTCTGATCGGCCCTTAAAAATCCACTCATCCCATCAAATCCAATATATAACCTATTCATTTATTTGTTTCAGGTCATTTGTGGTATTATACAATTATTTTTTAATTAATTTTGGTCATGAATTACCTTTCCGTAGATAAGCTTTCCAAGTCATTTGGAGATAAATCACTATTTCAAGAAATCTCTTTCGGCATTGATCAAGGGCAAAAAATCGCTCTTGTAGGTATCAATGGTGCCGGAAAATCCACCCTAATGAAGATCATTATGGGACTGGAAGTCGCTGATGCTGGCGAAGTGGTTTTCAATCAAACCATTAAAGTAGCCTATGTCCACCAAAACCCCGTGTTCGATGGACAGCTGAGCATATACCAAACCATTTTTTCTGAATCCACCAGTGAGGTATTGAATGTCATCGACCAATACCAAAAAGCATTGCTCGTGGCTGAAACCGGCAAGGATAACAGTGATGATCTCAATGTCCTGATGGAGCAAATGGACGCCCTCCAAGCCTGGGATTATGAGTACCAAGTGAAAGAAGTCCTGGGAAAACTAGGTCTTCATGACACAGAGCTCCCCATTGGGCAGCTATCTGGTGGTCAGCGTAAGAGAGTGGCATTAGCCAAGGCTATCCTGGAAAAGCCCGATCTCCTACTTCTGGATGAGCCTACCAACCACCTGGACCTCGCCACCATCGAGTGGCTGGAAGACTATCTGTCCAAAGCCAACCTAGCCCTGCTGATGGTAACTCACGACCGGTACTTCCTAGAGAAAGTAACCAACGAAATTCTGGAATTGGACGCTGGAAGCATCCATAGATACCTAGGCAACTATAGCTACTTTCTGATCAAAAAGGCAGAGCGAAGAGAAATCGAAGCAACCGAGCAGGAAAAGGCCAAAAGCCTCTATAAAAAAGAACTGGACTGGATCCGAAGACAACCAAAAGCACGAGGTACCAAAGCCAAATACCGTGTGGACGCCTTTGAAGAAACCAAAAGCAAAGCTTTCCAGCATCGCGAAGAGCGGGAAGTGGAGCTTCAGGTATCCTCTCGTCGTCTAGGCAGCAAGATTCTTGAACTTGATAAACTCAGCAAGCGCTTTGACGCCAAGGTTATCCTGGACGAATTTTCCTATATCTTCAAAAAAGGAGATAAAATAGGGATTGTAGGCCCCAATGGAGCGGGAAAAACCACCTTCCTGAATATGCTTACCGGAGCAATTTCCCCAGATAGCGGATTGGTTACTAAAGGCCAAACGACCGCTTTTGGGTATTATAAACAAGAAGAAGACAGCTTCGACGAGGCAAAAAGACTGATTGATATTGTAAAGGAAATCGCCGAAGTGGTCACCCTTGCCAATGGTAGCGTGATCACTGCCTCGCAGTTTCTGAATCAATTTGGCTTTCCACCAAAACAGCAACATACCCCTATCGCCAAGCTCTCCGGTGGAGAACGAAGGAGATTACAATTGCTCATGGTTTTGATCAAGACTCCTAACTTCCTGATCCTCGATGAGCCTACCAATGACCTTGATATCGTCACCTTAAATACGGTGGAGGATTTTCTGGACAACTTCCCTGGCTGTCTGATTATCGTATCTCACGACCGGTACTTTATGGACCGATTGGTGGATCACCTTTTCGTATTCCAGGAAGAAGGAAAAATCAAGGATTTCCCTGGCAACTATACCGATCTCAGAGAATGGGAAAAAGAAGAAGCAGGTAAAAAAACATTAGCGACTAGCCAGACCACCAAAAAAGAGGCTAGCCCAAAAGCAGAGGAACCTAAAGCGCAAAATACCGCCAAGGCCAGCTATAAGCAAAAACAGGAATTTGTCGCTATCCAGGCAGAAATCAAGGAGAACGAAGAAAAGAAGAAAGCGCTGATTGAGAAGATCAATGCGGGAACAGAGGATCATGAACAACTTATGAGCTGGTCTCAGGCCATCCAGGAGATAGATGATACACTTGAAAATCTGGAATTCAGATGGCTCGAATTAAGCGAGCTCGATGGAATTATGGATTAAATATGGAAACAACGGACTATTTGATCATCGGAGCGGGACAGTGTGGCCTTAGTGCCGCAAGGTACTTGCAGAAGGCAGAAAAGGACTTTATTATTCTGGATAAGCATCCAGATATAGGGGACTCTTGGAGGAATCGCTATTCCTCTCTGAGGCTATTTACTCCTGCGGAGTACAGCCAGCTGCCGGACTTGCCTATGGCACTTCCAGAACCTGTACGACCAACCAAGGACCAAATGGCGGACTATTTCTCTCGCTACGCCAATCATTTTGGCATTCAGGTACAATCCCAAAATGAGGTCACTAAGCTTCAAAAAGAGGGCGAGTACTTCATAGCAAAAACGAGCTATGAGGATATCTATGCCAAACAGGTGATCATCGCTAATGGCTGCAATAAACCAACCGCTCCCGAATGGGCCAAAAACCTATCCATCCCCTATATCCATAGCAGCAATTACAGAACCCCTGTCAGTATCAAAGGGAACAGAGTATTGGTGGTGGGGGCAGGAAATTCCGCCGCGCAGATCATTGCGGAGCTTACCCCTTACTTTGACGTTCATTGGTCTATCAAGGATAAATTAACCATGAAACCTCTATATGTCCTTGGGAAAAATGTCCTATGGTGGGGAGACAAGCTTAATAAGCTAAAAAAAGCGCCCAAAGAAAAACAGCTTCACCAGACTGATCCGATTTACCTCTACGATGACCTTAAAGCTAAGCTGAAAAAAGCGCAACAGCATGGAGCCGTCACAGCCGCCGGGGGAAATAGGATTACCTTTGAAGATCAATCCTCGATGGAATTCGATTTTATATTATTTGCGACCGGGTTCACTTCTGATTATAGGTTTATAGATATTGAGGGATTTGAGGGAGACGCCTCCGAGCTACGAAAGCAAGATGGAATATCTGCGGTGGATGGTCTCTATTTTCTTGGCATTCCTTCCCAAAGATCCATGAGCTCCCATTTAATATGGGGCAGTCAGAGAGATGCAGAATTCATCATCCAAGAGAGTCTCAAAAAATATACACCAGCTTAAAAGCAGACGATAGCATTACTATTTTAACCCTTGAGGGTAAAAAATTACTTAGAAAAATAATAAAGAAGGCCCCATAAATCAGGGCCTTCTTTATTTTGAAATATCTTCTGTTAAGAATAAATAGCTGCTTAGTACGCATTCTCTTCGAGCCGATCATTTATTTGCCCTGGCAAATAAAAATGCAAATCACTACCAGATCAAATCGTATCCAGCGTATGAAGAATGAGCTCATCCACTACTGCGCCCGCGTCTTGGACAAATTCCTGTGTAATGCGATTGGCTACGATAGCGTTTAGGCTGAGCACCTCATGTCCAAGCATTTTGCCCATGGCATAATAACCGGCAGTCTCCATCTCAAAATTCGTAAGCCTTACTCCATCTACCTCCAAGGAGGCAAGTAATTCGATGATATTAGGAATTGCGGGTTTCAAGCGGACTTCCCGGCCTTGAGGGCCAAAAAAACCTGGGCAAGTTACTGTATTTCCTTTGATCACCTTGCCCGTTTGGAGGCGCTTAAGGAGTGATGCTGAGCCAGCAAAACAGTAGGGCCTAAAAGGCAAAGCCAAAGCCTGCTGCACGGCATGACCGATCGCCAACTCCTGGGGACTGTAGTCAGCCCGATAGTACTGCATGAGCGTATCCAAGCCTACGGCATAGTCAGAAGCGATCATCGCTCCCGCGGGGATATCCCTATGCATGCTTCCTGAAGTGCCCACTCGCACGATATTTAGCGGGGTATGCTCTGCCTTGATTTGCCGAGTCTCCAGATCTATATTGACCAGCGCGTCCAGCTCGGTCATGAATATCTCAATATTATCGGTCCCCATCCCAGTGCTCATCACTGACAGTCTTTTACCTTTATAGGTTCCTGTATGAGTCACAAATTCCCTCTTGGAACCTTGAAATTCTATCTCATCAAAATGCTTAGAGATCTGAGCCACTCGATCAGGGTCGCCCACCGTAAGAATGGTTGAAGCCAGAAATTCTGGCTTCAAATTCAGATGATATATACTCCCATCCGGATTAATGATCAACTCTGATTCAGGAATAAAATTACTCATGGATTGTCGATTTTATCTTTCTTGCATCAGGCTGGCGATACAAGCCCTTATATGGATTGTAACCATTGGTATTTTTCTGATAATAGCCCGTACCGTCATAAGGTCGCTTTTCCGGATGGCCTTTACACTCCTCGGAGCACGCTCCCTCATATTTCCAGCCGCACTCCTCACAGATGGCCACATGGATATTACATTCGGGATTGGCGCAGTTTACCATTCGGTCAGAAGGGGTCTTGCAGCAATGGCATTTAGACACCACCTTGGGATTCACCTTATTGACATCCACAGCGACGCGATTATCAAACACATAGCATTTCCCTTCAAAATCCTCTCCACCAGCTTCTATACCGTATTTGATGATCCCGCCATGCAATTGGTACACATCCTCAAATCCTTGGTCGAGGAGAAAAGCAGAGGCTTTCTCGCACTTGATCCCACCTGTACAATAGGTCAGTACCTTTTTGTTTTTTAGGTGCTCCAGCTCCTTTACCTTCTCTGGAAAATCACGGAAATTATCAATATCCAAGCGAACCGCATTTTTGAAATGCCCGAGTTCATGCTCATAATTGGAGCGCACATCCAAGATGACCACATCCTCCTGATCTTTCAATGCCTTAAATTCCTCTGGCTCCAAATGCTTCCCCGTACGGATAGTAGGGTTTATATGCCTTAGGCTAGAGTGTACAATTTCAGGCTTTACACGAACATGAATTTTGGTAAAGGCATGCTTATCAAAATAGTCCACCTTAAATTCTGTCTTAGCAAATCGGGCATCCGACTGGACATAAGCCATATACTTCTCACAGTCTTCTTTTAGGCCAGACACGGTTCCATTTAGCCCTTCGGGCGAAATTATAATTCTACCACGAATATTGTTTTCTATACAAAATAAATGGTGCTCTTCTCTGTATGCATCGGGATCCTCGATCTCGGCATAGCAGTAATAAAGTAATACGCTATAATCTAAATTTTCCATAACAAGTGCCCTGTTTCCGACAGGGTGTTTTGGTTTTATAGTTAAACTAAAATTTACAAATTATTTCTTGATGGGGGTGGCAGGATTGCCAAATACCGTGCTGTCTTCCTTCACGTCAGATATCACGACAGAGCCAGCTCCTATACGGGCATTTTTGCCAATCGTCACTCCAGAAACTACCGTCACACCCGAGCCGATGAAGGCTCCCTTGCCGATGGTCACGCTAGAATTGATCACTGCGCCTGCTCCTACTTGCACAAAGTCGCCTACCTTCACCTTATGATCTATGATCACAGCAGAATGGAAAATACAATGACTCCCCACTTCCGCGCCTGCACCGATCTGAACACTGGCATTGATGAAGTTGCCATGGCCTATGACGGCATCAGTGGAGATATAAGCCGTTTTGTGAATGGCATTAATAGGCTGAACCTTCCTGCGCTCATTAAGCAGTTTTACAAGGAACTGTCGGTATTGATTATCATCCACCGCCACGAAGGCCTCGCATTTTTTCCCTATTAGCTTTAAGAATCCATCATCTTCCGGATTTCCCAAGACAGGGATCACATTGATCTCTGTGCCATGCAGCTCAGTATCTTCATCCAAAAAACCATAAGTCACTACTTGGTTGCTGTTAAATATCTCCAAAGCAGGATGTGCTATTCCCTTCGCTCCTAATATGATTACGGGTTTGTCCATTACTATTTTTTGTTTAGCATGCAAAATTACTGCAAATTCTACAGCTAACCAAAAATCAGGACTTCCTTGGCCTCAGGAGGTTTTGCCCGATTTTGCAGTTTAGACATTTTTTGGGATTGCAGTAGTTATGATGAAGGCCTATCATCCCTTGAGTATCACATGCATTTTCGGGCGACCAGTCCTCCACCTGATACATCTCAATGATCCTATTCGCCTCGGCGGGAATCTGCTGCAAGAAATCAAAGCATCGCTCCTTCCAGGAGGAATCATCGATATAGCCCCCATAAGCATACCATAAGGGAACCACAAAATTGATTCCCAGCAATTGGATCATCTGATTACTTAGCATCTTTGGCTGCTGCCGCTTACTTTCTTTACTCAGCTGATAGTGGTGCTGCCAGTAAGGATGAGGAGTCACCTGAAACAGCTTTATCAAGTCTTCTATTTTGCTCACCGAGCTGGTCAAAAGGGAAAATAGATTGGAGGACTGATTCAAAACCGCCACCAGCTGCGCGATACGGATGGAAGGGTAATTTGTCGGCCGCACCCTCATAAACTTCCATTCTGAAGGATAAAGCGGTTCTGGAAGTGAGTATTTCTTCTTATAAAACTCATATTCCCTCCTCACAAAAGCCGTATAATCATCGGGCTCGGAAGGGTAGCAGAAACCCGCCTGCCCCAGCAATAAGGCCTCCTGAACTAAGGGTTGATTTCCATGCTTCTTGAGAATCTTATAGGGTAAAGTTTGAGCCAATTTCAGCATAGCATCACTATTGACCTTAAATCCAAAACAATAAAATAACCAGCGATAAGCTACCTCCTCCCAATCTCCGGCGGTATCCTGAATTTGATTTCGAATCAAGGTGGACTTTTCGTGAAGACGCTCCACCAAGGCTTTTTCTAACATGGAAAATTTGATAATGCTCTGCACCTCAGGCAAAAAATCCCCGCAAAGCAGCTTCTTACGACTTCTGGCCAAGCGCCTATAATTCCGGATAACATCCAATAAAACCTTGCCCTTCAGCTCAAGTGTGGGAATCCTACTTCCGTCATTCCTAAAGACCTCCATATCATCCTCCCATACCACATGCAAAATCACCGAATCATATTTACTATCCTCCTGATGACGGTGCATTTGCCAATCTGAAGCTTTCACATGAACTTCAATATTTCCAAAAAACTCCACCTTGTCTAAAACCACCTGCGATTCTAAAAAATCCGGACCCTCATGGTTATTTTGAAAGCCGATCTTTTGGATGATGAGCGACTGCCCATGGGTAGTTTCCAAATCCCGCTTCTCAAAGTACTGGTACTTCCAAACCGCCTGCACAAAATCTTCATTGAAATCCATAGGTTTACATTTATGTCGCTCATAACCTCCTGATGAAGTTATGGACATAATTTAATCCAATATTCAGAAATCAAAAACACAAGTATCAAATAGTCAATACTTTAGTGATCAAACCATAGTATTTTGGTCAATTATACCTAGGAAAATCCTCCTATCTATAGCTACACAAAAAGTTTTCTCCTTCATGGAATTTTCCTCACCCTAAAAATGAAAGGAAGAGCCACAAGGCATAATTTTAAATTGCCGAATATAATGCTCGTAAGATTTACCTGAAAAGCCGGATGAAGCGATATCCTCAATAACCTACTGCTCCAATATGCCAGCTATTTAGGAGCAGTATTGCTCCAAAAGACTCGCCATTTCCTGCTGCAATTTCTGTGCTTCCTTAGAGGCAGCATTTCCAAAATCATCCCCTGAGGAAGCATATAGAATCCCCCGTGAGGAGTTCACCAGAAGCCCACACGTACTATTCATGCCGTATTTTGCGACTTCCTCCAAGCTTCCTCCCTGGGCACCTACCCCTGGGACCAGAAAGAAATGATCTGGCGCATATTTTCTCACCTCGGCGATTTTCTCTCCTCTCGTGGCTCCCACTACATACATCATGTTTTGGTCTGTGCCCCATTGCTGACTTTTCTCTAGCACATGTGCAAATAAAGGCTTGTTCTGCTCGCTATTCAATACTTGAAAATCATGACTGCCTGCATTGGAAGTCAAGGCTAAAAGGATCACCCATTTGTCCTCAAATTCCAGAAAAGGACTTACGCTGTCCTCTCCCATATATGGCGCCACAGTAATCGAATCAAAATTCATCACCTCAAAAAAAGCTTTAGCGTATAATTTTGAAGTATTCCCAATGTCCCCACGTTTGGCATCGGCGATGGTAAAAATATCTTTGGGGATATAGTCCAAGGTTTTCTGCAAGCTCTCCCATCCAGAAGGTCCTAAGGCCTCATAAAAAGCGATATTTGGCTTATACGCTACCGCATAATCCGCCGTATTATCTATAATCTGCTTATTGAAGGCAAATATGGGGTCTTTTTCCTTAAGCAAGTGAGAAGGGATTTTTTCCAGGTCAGTGTCTAAACCCACACATAAAAAGGAGGACTTCTGTTTTATATTATTGTAAAGAGTTTGCTTATCCATAGGTGAAATATTTTGACAAAATTAAAAAAACAAGCTAGATAATCCCGACTTCGGGAATAGAAATACCTCATTGGGTACAAATAATTCATTTACTCCCAGGGAATAGATCCAACAAAATAGTCCTGCTGCTTTAATCGCTAGGCTCCAAAAGCAGTAGCACGCATCTTAGAAGTCTTTTCGACCATTACCTTTTTCGGGAAAAGCATAAAAAAAACAGCAGTCTCCTGCTGTTTTGGTCCCTGCTATAAGAGGGGAATATATAAATGGATCTATCTTCATCTCAAATCGATCACCTCCACCCCTGGATATCTTTTTGGGTCGAAGGTAAAGAAGGAGGAGCTTAATTCCACATCAGTATCCAATTTCTTAAACTGGTATTTGAATACTCCACCGTCGGAGTCAGACACTTCCCATGCGGTCAAATCCTTGGTTGATTTATCGATGAAAAGTTTAATTTTCTGAAATTGAGCTTGGGCCTTTTCAGCAGTTAATAGCACCTCTTGCACGGCTTTTCCATTTTTGGTGGATTCGCCAAGAATTTTGTAATTATAGCCTTTTTTATAAAGATTATAAATACTAGAAGGGGTAAGTTCATCTTCTCCTCTACTAACGGTGTTCACGGTTACTTCTTTGAAGTCTCCAGATTTGATATAAGTCCATACGGTCTTTCCATTATTATAGATTTCCTGATCAGGAAGAACGAGCTTATATTGCTCACCTCTCACGGCCACCTCACCCTGACTACTCTGGCTAGCGCCATCCAAGTCATTATAATAATGGTATTCAAAACTGGCTTGTAGGCCGTCCAGTGACCTATATCGTTCACTAACCTGGTCGAGTAAAACTTTGGCACTTTGTTCCTTTTGGGCCATACTTACTGACAGCCCTCCAAGGAATAATATACTTAATAAAATGATTTTTCTTAACATGGCAATTAATTGTTTAGCAGCTTTTTGAGCCTCGCTATAGGCTATTCAATAACTGTTCCAAACTTACTTCATCGTGTATCAATACTTCCCTCGCTTTACTTCCTTCAAAAGATCCTACGACTCCGGCGGCTTCCAGCTGATCGATAATTCTCCCTGCACGGTTATAACCCAGCTTTAGTTTACGCTGAATAAGGGAAGTACTTCCCTGCTGGTGCATCACGATCAATCTTGCCGCATCCTCAAATAACGGGTCACGATCCGAAAGATCTATCTCGCCCACGCCACTATCTCCATCCTCGCCTTCAAATTCAGGCAATAAATACGCATCACTATAACCTCGCTGCTCGCCGATCCATTCACATACCCGCTCCACCTCCGGAGTATCCAGGAAGGCACACTGAATACGGATCACCTCAGAGCCCTGAGAAAGGAGCATATCCCCCATCCCAATCAGCTGCTCAGCACCTCCTGCATCCAGAATCGTACGGCTATCCACCTTGGAAGTAACCCTAAAGGACAACCTTGCAGGGAAATTGGCTTTGATAATACCCGTAATTACATTCACGGAAGGACGCTGGGTGGCTACCACCAGGTGAATCCCGATCGCCCGAGCCAGCTGCGCCAGCCTTGCAATAGGCGCCTCAATCTCCTTGCCAGCCGTCATCATCAGATCTGCCAATTCATCTATCACCAATACAATATATGGCATGAACTTATGGCCCTTTTCCGGATTCAATTTCCGTGCAACAAACTTGGCATTGTACTCCTTAAGATTTCTACAGCCAGCATCTTTTAAAAGATCATACCTATTGTCCATCTCGATACAAAGGGAGTTTAGCGTATAAATAACCTTCTTAGTATCCGTAATGATAGCATCCTCAGCATTGGGAAGCTTGGCAAGAAAATGTCTTTCGATCTTATTAAACAAGGTCAATTCCACCTTCTTTGGATCCACCAATACAAACTTCAACTGGGAAGGGTGTTTTTTATAAACCAAAGAGGCTAGGATGACATTCAGTCCCACCGACTTCCCTTGGCCGGTGGCTCCTGCCATCAGTAAGTGAGGCATCTTGGCCAAGTCAAATACAAACACCTCGTTAGAGATAGTCTTGCCCAGAGCCACAGGCAAATCCTTATCGCTTTTCATGAATTTCTCTGTACCCAGCACAGATCGTGCAGCCACGAGCTCACGGTTTTTATTTGGCACTTCTATACCGATGGTGCCTTTACCCGGAATAGGAGCGATAATCCGTATCCCCAATGCCGCCAAGCTAAGGGCAATATCATCCTCAAGGTTCTTGATCTTGGAGATTTTCACCCCTGGATCAGGCACAATTTCATATAGCGTGACTGTCGGCCCGATCGTGGCTTTAATTTCCTGAATCCCTATTTTGAAATTGACTAAGGTCTCTACAATCTTATTTTTATTCTCCTCCAACTCCTGTCGAGACACGGTAACCTTCTGCTGATCATATTCATTTAGCAAGTCGATACTTGGATATTGATAGCTGGCCAGATCCAAGGTAGGATCATAAGGGTCGAGATTCTGAACTTCGCTCACTTCCTTTTCCTCTCCAGCGGCCGCCGCGACGGTAAATTTCTTTTGCGCCTCAGGCTGCTCTGCTGGCTCCTCGGGCAGCGGAATATCCTCTATATTAAAGGTAGGCTCCTTGGAAGCCTTTTTCTTTTCTGGCTCCTTATCTTTGATGGTCCAGCTTTGGCCCTCATCATCATCCTCTTGCTCATCTTCCTCCTCATCAAAAAGCCCCGGCTCTTCTTCCAGGTCCTTGACTACGGGCTCGGGCTTAGTCCGGGAACCCACGGTGGATTTTATCTTGCTGCTAATGACTGGCTCCTCCTCGTCGAGTAGATCCTCAGGTCCCTCCACCACATTTTCGCTCTTAAGCCAGTCGATCTGTGTGATATTAAAGAAGAAAACTACAAATATCAGGAATGAACCCAAGATCAAAATAAAAGTACCCCAACCCAGAAAATCATCACTCAATACCGCTAGCTCGTAGCCAAATCCTCCTGAGAGAAATTGCAGATAGCGGAGGCCATCCACGATATGCACTATATAACCAAGCAGCAAGCCCAACCAAAAGATAAAGAAAACCCCAAAGGCAGAATATTGTACCAGCGGGACTAGTGTCTTCTTAAATGCCCAACGGAATCCCATAATAAATAAAAATGGGGGGATCAAAAAAGCTGCAATTCCAAACCAACGGAAAATCAGGAAATAAGATACATAGGCTCCAGCAAATCCCAGCCAGTTTCTCGCCTCAGCAGCATTCTGACGCAGTGGAACATCTGGATCCGCAGAGATCACACTTTGGTCTGCCGGACCCGAAAATAAATATCCAAGGAATGCAAAAAACAAAAACAAACCAATCATCATCAGCAAAATGCCCAAGGACAATCCAATCTTTTTGTCTTTGAGCGCTGCAAATGAAAAATTAAAGGAAGTTTTTTTCTTTTTAGCCTTCTCCTTAGAATCTTTAGGTCTAAATGAATTCGTCTTATAAGTATTAGAAGCCATAATGCTTTAATATGTCCCTGATGTCAATATATATAATATCGGCTGAGGATGACTCCTCCAGCCACAATGGTGTTCCTGGCCTATCCTCCAAAATCCCCCGCTAAGAGATCATGAAGTGGCTTTTTTGGATTGGAAGTATTTTACCAATCCCTTTTTGATATTCTTTACTATTCCCGGCCCTTCATAGATCATCCCAGAATATACTTGCACCAATGAGGCTCCAGCCTCCAGTTTGTCAATGGCGTCTTGGGCGGTGAATATCCCTCCTACTCCAATAATAGGGAAAGATCTACCCGATTTCTCTGATAAATACCTGATCACCTCGGTGCTGCGGCTGCTGAGCACTCTGCCTGACAGTCCTCCAGCGCCGATCTTCTCCACTTCCTCGGCTGGCGTGCTGAGCTTAGAGCGATCTATGGTGGTATTGGTGGCTATCACCCCCGCTATTTTGGTTTCCTGGACAATAGCTATAATATCATCGAGCTGCCCGTCGGTAAGGTCTGGGGCGATTTTCAATACTATTGGTTTAGGATGCGGCTTGGTTTTATTCCGCTCCACGATCGCAAGCAATAGCTTTTTGAGTGGCTCCTTTTCTTGCAAATCCCTAAGGTTTGGAGTGTTTGGAGAACTTACATTGACCACAAAATAATCTACATAAGGGTGCAATGCATCCAGACAATACAGGTAATCTTCGACAGCCTGCTCATTTGGGGTGACTTTATTTTTGCCAATATTCCCTCCTATCAGCACATGCGATTTTAATTTCCTCAACCGCTGGACGGCTTCCTCTACTCCACCATTATTAAATCCCATCCTATTTACTAAAGACTCATCTTCCGGAAGCCTGAATAATCTAGGCTGGGGATTTCCCTCCTGAGGCTTAGGTGTCAGCGTCCCAATCTCTATAAAACCAAACCCTAACATCGCCATCTCGTCAATCAACCTCGCGTCCTTATCAAAGCCTGCCGCCAATCCAACGGGATTTGGAAACTTCAACCCAAACACTTCCCGCTCCAATGAAGGGTCCTGAAATCCATACATCCCCTTGATCACAGACTTTACCAGAGGCAAATTAAACGTGGTCTTAGTCAGGGAAAATGTGAAATGATGGGCTTCTTCAGCACTTTTCTTGAACAAATATGGCTTTAGGAGGGACTTGTACACTTGATATTCTAGATTAGTTTGACCGCTAAATTAATTGAATTAGACGAAAGCTACACCTTATTTCCCCGACAGTTCACGAATTATTTATGAATGCCGCTAAGCAAGCCCTTTCTGCCAAGAACTTATCTTCACTTTTAGAATATAAAGTGTTCTGCAAACATAATATAGATATTTGGCAATGAATAGGAGAACAATTTGAGCGCTGTATAAATAAGGAATCGTTACTTTTATAGTTTCGTATTATATAGCTGACACAATTTAATAGTCAATTCTCAAACGCCTCAATTCATGAAAATACAATTTTGTTTCCTTTTTATTTGCCTCACGATCTTTAGCTTTGGTCAAAGCCAGGATACCATGGCCCAATCCAATAAGGATCCACTTCAGCATATATTATGGTATGAGAATCCCGCAGAGGTATGGAAAGACGCCCTTCCAGTGGGGAATGGCCGATTGGGAGGAATGGTTTTTGGCCAGCCTTCCACCGAACATATCCAGCTAAACGAGGACTCCCTATGGCCAGGAGCGGCAGACTGGGGCGAGGGTCGCGGCAATGCTCAGGACCTCGCCAAGCTAAGAGAGCTGATCCTCAATGGCCAGGTCCATGAGGCCGATGAGAAGATCATCGAATTCTTTTCCTATAGAGATGTCATACGATCTCACCAGACTATGGGGGATCTTTATCTCAATTTTGATCATACCAAAGAGATCACCAATTACCAAAGACAACTGGACATGTCCACAGGTGTATCGAAGGTTAGCTACCAAGTGGGCGGTCATTCCTTTGAGCAGACGGTATTTGCCTCTGCTCCTGATGATGTCATGGTGATCCACCTCAGCACCGACCTTCCCGAAGGTTTCAGCCTTGCCATTGATATGGAAAGGCCATTGGATGAAGGCCACCAAACCGTAAAAGTCCACAGTGACGCTTCAGATCAAATAATGATGACTGGGGAAATCACCCAATATGGAGCCAAAAAGGACAGCGAATCAAGGCCCCTGGACTATGGTGTGAAATTCAAAACAATAGTAAAAGTGCATGAAACCGATGGAAAGACCTCTTCTGATCAGGGAACTCTGCACATCAAGGGGGCTCGTACGCTCACTCTATTGCTTATCGCTAACACCTCTTTTCACCAAACTGATATCGACTATAGAAATCAGGTCCAGCTGGATCAATTAAGTTTCAAGACCTACGATCAATTATTAAAAAGCCATATTCAAGATTTCTCAAGGTATTATAATAGAACGGAGCTGGTGCTGGGGGATACAGAGCTAAATCGCCTACCCATCGACAAGAGGCTTCAGAGACTAAAGGAAGGCCATAAAGATGCTGACTTAGCTGCCAAACTTTTCCACTATGGTCGGTATTTACTCATTAGCTCCTCCCGTCCAGGTACCAATCCAGCCAATCTACAAGGGCTGTGGAATAAGGATATAGTGGCGCCATGGAATGCTGATTATCATTTGAATATCAATTTGCAGATGAATTATTGGCCGGCAGGCCCTACTCAACTTCAGGAGATGGAGCTTCCACTATTTGACCTTATCGATAGGATGATCGAGCGAGGAAAAATCACTGCAAGGCAGCAATATGGCATCAGTCGTGGCTCCGTTATTCATCATACCAGTGATCTATGGGCGGCGCCATGGATGCGGGCCAAAAGGGCGTATTGGGGAGCCTGGATTCACGGTGGTGGATGGATTTCCAGACATTATTGGGAGCATTATCAGTTCACCGCTGACACCACCTTCCTTGAAAATCGCGCTTACCCAGCATTAAAAGAAATCGCATCCTTCTATGTGGACTGGCTACAGAAGGACGCAAAAACAGGGAAGTATATCTCCAGTCCCGAGTCATCCCCGGAAAACTCCTACTATGCAGCTGACGGCAAGCCTGCAGCACTTTCTTATGGCTCCGCTATGGGACATCAGATCATTAGTGACGTATTTCAAAACACTCTTGCAGCAGCACATGTGTTGGGGATTGACGATGAGTTTACCGCAGAAGTCCAAGAGAGACTTGACAATCTATTCTCTGGAGTATCCTTAGGGCCTGACGGCCGAATATTGGAATGGAATGAGCCCTATGATGAGCCAGAAAAAGGCCATCGTCATATGTCCCATTTATATGCCTTGCACCCGGGAGATGATATCACAGAAAACAATAAAGCCGAATTTGAGGGCGCTCAAAAGACCATTGATTACCGCCTTCAGCATGGTGGTGCCGGCACAGGCTGGAGCCGGGCATGGATGATCAATTTCAACGCCCGCCTTCTCGATGCCACTTCTGCGGAGGACAATTTATATAAGCTATTGCAAATCTCCACTGGCAACAACCTATTCAATGAGCACCCTCCTTTTCAGATTGACGGGAACTTCGGCTATACCGCGGGGCTGGCCGAGCTTCTCCTCCAATCTCATGAAGGGTTCATAAGAATCCTACCTGCCCTGCCTCCAAGCTGGAAAAACGGGGCTATCAAAGGTCTGGTGGCGAGAGGAAATATCATCATCGATATCTCCTGGGAAAATGGCCAGGCAAAACAAATCCGTTTTAAATCACCAGCAGACCAAAGCATAAAAGTCCTCTATTTGGGAGAAATGCATACCATCAACCTCAAAAAATCAGAAACCAAAACCATCGACCTTTAGGGCTAAAAGAAAGGATGAAATGATGATAATGGTTAGAATTTAGGGAAATTTTATCATGGTGTTGTTTACTGAGCAGTGTATTGATACTGCTACCTGCTTATCTAAGCCATTTAATATATTCCTGCCGGGCAAAATATGAATCGATGAATAGATTTAGCAGTCCAAAACTTTCAAGTTTTGGACTTTCCTCCTAAATTACCCCGATGAATAAAATTGCATTGATAACTGGTGCTACTTCGGGAATTGGGAAGGCCACCGCCATCGAACTTGCCCGTCAGGGATATAATATCATAGCCACCGGCAGAAGAGAGGACAGGCTGCAGGAATTGAAAGCGGAAATCTCAGCTATGGTGAAATACCACTATTTGGTGTTTGATGTCCGGGATAAGGACGCCGTTCATGCGGCCATCACGTCCCTAGCCCCGGAGTGGAAAGCCATCGATATACTGGTCAACAATGCAGGAAATGCCCATGGCCTGGATGCTATTGATCAGGGAAAAATTGAAGATTGGGATGCGATGATCGACATCAATGTAAAGGGTTTACTTTATGTATCCAAGTTTATCATGCCTCAGATGATTGAGCGAAAAACGGGTCATATAATTAATATTGGCAGCATAGCTGCAAAAGAAGTCTATGCCAATGGCAATGTCTATTGCGCATCAAAACATGCCGTGGATGCCATTACCAAAGGCATGAGGCTGGACCTCACTCAGCATAATATCCGTGTGACAGGCATCCACCCAGGACTGGTGGAGACTGAATTTAGCCTCGTGCGATTCAAAGGCGATGAAGAGCGAGCCTCAAAAGTTTATCAGGGATTTGAAGCCTTAAAAGCTCAGGATATTGCCGAAATCATCGGCTTTGCGGTCTCCAGACCCGCCCACGTTGTCATGACAGACATCACGGTATTGGCTGGTGCTCAAGCTAATAGTACCACGGTATATAAAGATAAATAGGCATGAAATACACCTTTTTTATTCTTCTTTTGGTAAATCTATTTGCCTGCGGCAATAAAAATAATACCGAAACTATAGCAAAAAACGCCCCGACTATGCCACAGTCTGAGATACAGGAAACGAAAACTCCCGTCACCCCAGAAAAGGCACCCTCGCCATTGGAACAAAGTCTTATCGACGCTGGCCTGGCGAATATTAAAACAGAAATCCCAGCGGTTTTCGTCGAACTGAAATATAGTACCACAGACAACTTCTTCCAGCAGGATGTCTATGGCGACTTAGAAAACTGCTATCTTCAACCAGAAGTGACCAATATGCTTCAAAAGGCACTAGTGCAGCTACAAAAAAACCATCCTGAATTGACTTTTTTAGTTTATGATGGGGTGAGACCGCGAAGTGTGCAGCAGATTCTATGGGACAGTCTAGACAAACCCGACAGCCTCAAACCGCTGTATGTAGCCAATCCTCAGCGGGGAAGCCTGCATAACTATGGCGTGGCAGTGGATTTAACCTTGGCTGATGCCGCCAGTGGAAAAGCCTTAGATTTAGGAACACATTATGATTACTTTGGCTACCCTGCTTACCCAGATCGAGAGCAGCAAATGCTCCGTGAGGGGAAAATTTCCCAGGATCACCTTGACCGCCGTCTGATTCTCAGAGAGGCCATGACCGCTGCAGGCTTTAGCCCAATCGGATCGGAATGGTGGCATTTCAATGCGTTCAGCCTAAAAGTAGCCAAGGAAAAATTTAAAATTGTGGAATAACCTTAACTTAAATATTATCATAAACTATCATGAACCTAAAGAACCAATTGATCCTAAAAGGATTTATCATCGCCCTATTATTCTTAGGAACCTTCACCGACACCATGGCGCAGCAGTTTAACGCGCTAGTATTTAGCAAAACCCAGGGCTTCAGGCACCAGTCTATCGCCACCTCGGTGAGAGCTATCCAGGATCTGAGTAAGGACAATGTCTTTAGTGTGTACACCTCCGAGGATGCTACGATGTTTACTGACAAAAAATTGGAGAAATTTGATGTCATCATCCTTGCAAGTACCACCGGAGACATCCTAAATGATGAACAAAAAGAAGCCTTTAAACGATTCGTGCAAAGCGGAAAGGGCGTAGTGGGAATCCATAGCGCCACCGATACCGAGTATAACTGGGAGTGGTACACTAAGCTAATCGGTGGGCAATTTATGCATCACCCGCATCAGCAGTCAGCCATCCTCGACGTGGTGGACTCAAACCACCCTTCCACCTATCACCTTCCAAAAAAATGGTTGTGGACAGATGAATGGTATGCCTTCAAAAACTTCAATGAGGACGTGAATATCTTAATTCAACTTAATGAAAAAACCTATGATCCAGGAAGCAAAAATGGGCAATCCATGGGAATGGGAGACGTACACCCTATGGCTTGGTATCATGAATATGACGGAGGAAGAATATTCTATACCGCACTAGGTCATGTGGATGGCGCCTACGAAGATGCCGATTTCCTTAAACACCTTTACGGTGGAATCTGGTGGGCAGCTATGGGCTACCCCATCCAATAAAACCTTAAATTTACGAGCCCCGGAGCCTCCCTTCCAATGGGATCTTTAAAATGTTATGACCTTAAGAGGTCATAACATTTTTTTATTTTCACTCAATTCTTCACTGGAAATCAATTAATCCTCAAAAGGAATGATGCTCATGCAATATGGCATTTCTATTTACTATCCCCTCGACCGATAGGTTTGATTGTTAGCTATGGGCCCATTGATTTTAGCCCGACCGATTCATTAGGAAGAGGGGTAAATGCAAAAATGAAGATAATCGAGCGTAAAATCACCTTGAAATAAGGCATCCATATTATATTTTTAAAGCCTATGAATCGACTATTCGTTGAAAATTAAAACTGCCACACTATGTTACGGTTATTCCTTATTTTCTTAGTTCTTGTGTCCTTCAAGGGAAATACTTCCCCTTTTGCAAAGAAATTGAGGGAAAACGAGCAGGCCCAGCAAGCCCCGCCCAAACCATCACTGGATGGAATTCAAGAAAAAATCTACCAGGCATTTGTCCATAGTATGAATGCTCGGGATAAGGAGGAGCTTATGAAATTAAGCCATCAACTAATAGCGCTAGATGCCACTGAAGACCCACCGATCATCATTTATTGGCGTGCTTATCTTCAATTTTATATTTCAGTATTCCATCTTAAAAATGGGGATGAAGAAAAAGCGGAAAGGGAAATTGACAAGGGAATAGACTGGATGGAAGATCTGGAGAGGCGTAACTCAGAAGATAATGCCCTTCTTGCCATGATGCAAGGCTTCAGTATTCAGTTCAAAAGTTTAAAAGTGATATTCCTAGCAATGGACATCAAAAGCAATTTGAAACAGGCACTGGAGCAGGATTCCACTAACCAAAGAGCTTACTATGTGTATGCGAGCAATGATTACTATACTCCTGAGAAATATGGCGGCGGCAAAAGTGCCGAACAGTACCTGCTGAAAGCCATTTCTCTAGCCGATCAAACTTCAGAAAAGCCCTATTTGCCCTCCTGGGGAAAGGAAGAATCTTATGAACTCCTAATCAAACTCTATATAAAGGCGGAGAAATATGACCTTGCTAAAAAATACTATAAAGAAGGACTTGCCAACTACCCCGATAGTTACTTCATCAGCCAGCTTAGCTCAAAACTCCCTACTATAAACTAGGCAAATAGCCATTTTCTCAAATTATTATGCCAAGTACTATGTCAGGATGTGGCAAATGCAGTTAGAAAATCAGTTATAATGCGTTTAATAGCATTGCCTGCGGTGCTATATTTTCTGGAATAGTCCTTCCCCGTCACCACCGTTCAGAAGTGGCTAAGCGTGACATTTTTACTAGGAAGCAGAAAGAATTGCGAACAAGAATTAGCTATTGAGGTCCGTAAATTTAAAGGGCAGAAGCTGACTTATATTCGCAGCTTTGAGAAAATTCCCATCGGGGGTTTGCATGAGGATTTCAATCTCAGTTTGGTAGCGCTGTTCGTATTCACTAATCGTCTGTCGGCATAGACCACATGGGCTCACCGTCGCAAATCCACCCTCCCCTCGGCGTTTCGCTACAATTCCTATTTTTAGTGGCTTCACTCCGGGGAAATTGGCCCCGGCATAGGTAAGGACAGACCGCTCTGCACATACCCCCACAGGAAACGAAGCGTTCTCTTGGTTGGTAGAAGTGAGAATTTCACCATTGTCCAATAATACCGACGCAGCCACAAAGAAGCTCGAATAAGGTGCATAGGCATTTTCTAAATAAGCCAAGGCTTTTTCCATCATTTTCACCTCTTCTTTTCCGAGGTCTTCAAGCTCCAATACCTCCAAAATGACTGATTGCTCTATTATTCTCTTCATACCTATAGATGTTTGGGACAATGTAGTGAAAATTGATATATACTATGAAATAATATTATCCCTCTTCAATGCCTCCTCATGGGTAAAAGAAGCATTGACTTTCTTTCAAAATCAAAAATGCCCACTCACGAAACACACCAAGTCCCAGGGCTATGCTGTAGGCAAATCTATTGAGAGAAATTCAGCTATAAGCCCAATTAAGGACTAGGAAATGCCTACTTAGCCTTCTTTCATGAGGCTATTAGCTTAATCTAAAGCCAATTTGGCTGGCTGCTTAAGAAATAAATTGCCAAGTCAAGTTTAATTTACTTTCGCCTATGGATGGTGGTAAATTAGAAATTCAGGATTAACTTCTTAAATTGGCTTAGGCTCGATCAAAAAAAGAGTCATACCCAGGTAATCATGAAAACGATATTAGTCATAGGTGCAGGAAAATCCACTCAGGTCTTGATCGACTACCTTCTTAAGCAGAGTCAACAAAAGGATCGAAGGGTAATAGTGGCTGACTCTGACATCAATATGGCCGAGCAAAGGGTTCATCAGCACCCTTTTGGAAGCAGCATTGCCCTGGATATATCAAATGAAGAGGCATTGATAGAAACCATAAGCCGGGCGGACCTGGTCGTATCGATGGTTCCTGCATTTCTTCACCATATAGTGGCTAAGCAATGCCTAAGGCTCAAAAAACACTTTTTCTCCGCTTCCTACCAAACCCCGGAGATGGTAGCGATAGCGGTGGATGTGGAAAGCTCAGGGCTTTTTTTTCTGAACGAATGTGGGGTGGACCCGGGCATTGACCATATGTCAGCGATGAAGATCATCCATGATTGCCAGGCAAAAGATCAAAAAATCACGCTTTTTAAGAGTTTCTGTGGTGGGCTTCTTTCACCCGCCTTCGAGATGGATAATCCCTGGCGATATAAGTTCACCTGGAATCCGCGAAATGTCGTGCTGGCCGGACAAGGTGTTTCGAGATTTATCCGAAATGGTAAGATCAAATATATCCCTTATCCTATGCTATTTCGGCGCACTGAGCGTGTGACCTTCAGGGATGTGGGCGATTTTGACGCCTACCCCAATCGTGACTCTCTGCAATACCGCGAGATCTATGGGATAAAGGAAATCCCCACCCTCATCAGAGGAACCCTTCGCCGAGCCGGCTTCTGCAAAAGTTGGGATGTACTGGTGCAGCTAGGAATGACTGACAATTCCTTCCAAGTGGACCTTCCTGGGGATTATACTTACAGGATGTTTCTGAATACCTTCTTGCCTTATGATCCTTTTCACAAGGTGGAAGATAAGCTGAAGATGATGTTTCCAGAAATCTCAGTGGAAAGCCTTTCAAAATTAGAATGGCTAGGGCTTTTCAGTCATGCTCCGCTGCCAAGTACCAGTGGCAGTCCTGCCGAAATATTACAGGCCATACTTGAAGAGAAATGGAAACTTGGCCCCTTGGACTGTGATATGGTGGTCTTGCAGCATCAATTTGAAATTACTCACCCAGACCTTCACCAAGAAAAAATAATCTCCAGCATGGTCATTCATGGGGATCAAGACGGCAAAACTGCCATGTCCAAAACCGTTGGCTTGCCCTTGGCTATTGCCGTTGATTTATTCATGGAAGGCACCATCAAGGGCAAAGGTATGCTGCTGCCCGTCCATCCCTATATCTATACCCCAATATTGAAAGCACTGGAAAATGAAGGGATTGTCTTTAAAGAAGAACGATACCCTCTTGAATAAGCATAGGAGAATGAAGATGCCCGCGACAATAGAAATCGATCAAGCTGAGGAAACTCAATTTACCCTCCTATAATTAAACCTTAGTTCTATTTTTAAAAATACTTTAGGTTTAGGTTCAAATAAAAATCAATTTGAACCAAAAATCATCCGTATCGAACTGATAAGATCAGCTCCTAAAAATCCACTTTTCAAAAAATCAATAGAAAATCCTTTAATACCCTAGCATAAAATTCGCTATAGGAATGGTCTGTATTTTTAATACTTATGGCCTGAGGCAGATGGTCACATGGAGCTTCCCGCGCTTCAAATCGCCTTATACTTCGAAGCACCTTAGTTTCTGGCCTATCGCTTAGAAGGAATTCGGCAGTGGAAAACAAGTCGAAAAAATTGGCGATCTTTTCTAAATCCTGCATTTGTCGGGGGGGCAAGATCAGCCAAAATGCACCTTCAGGCTTCAGTAATTTTGCGACTCCCTTCACCAAATCCCCGAAGGATAAAGCATCATTATGCAAAGCTAGATTTCTCTGGCTATCTGTGGATTTATTATGGTCGGGGAAATAGGGGGGATTGGATACGATGAGGTCGTAGCGATTTTGTTCAGACTCTTTAAATTCCTGGAAAGAACTATTTGTGAGTTCCAGTCGCCCGGACCAGGGACTATTGGCAAAATTCTCCGAGGCTTGCTTGGCGGCTGAACCATCGATCTCCACCGCGGTAATCTTGGCTTGGCTAAACCGCTGAGCCATCATCAAGGCGATAAGCCCTGTTCCAGTTCCTATATCCAAGCAAGTATCGGTACATGAATTTTCCACCAAGGCAGCGAGAATCACCCCGTCGGTATTTACCTTCATCGCACACTGGTCCTGGTGGACGGTGAATTGTTTGAACTCAAAGTACCCTCTTCCCATTCGGATTACCTATTTTCATTTTCGTAGGCTTGATCCACTTTCAGCTGACCCGACTCAGCCGCGGCCACCGCCAATTCGTCGCAACGCTCATTCTCCGGATGGCCAGCATGCCCTTTTACCCATTGAAATTGCGGTTTGTATTTATTGTGTAAGGGGATATACTTTTTCCAAAGATCCACATTCTTCTTATCCTTAAATCCTTTCTTCTGCCAATTCCAAATCCAGCCTTTGGTAATGGAGTCCACAACGTATTTGCTGTCAGAGTAAATTTTAACGGGAATACCTTCCACTTTTATGGCTTCGAGCCCCCTGATTACTGCCAGCAGCTCCATCCTATTATTGGTGGTCAACCTAAAGCCCTCCGATAATTCCTTTTCGTGCTGGCGGTATTTCATGATGGTTCCATAACCGCCATTTCCAGGGTTACCTTTAGCGGCGCCGTCTGTATATATTAAAATCATAATTCAAAAGTAAAAAAAATGTCAGCTATTACTAGCTGACATTTTAAGTTTTCACACCTTATATGGATTAGAAATTCTCCAACAGGTTAGTTTTAAATATTTTAATGGCGATGGAAAGTAGAATGATCCCAAATATCCTTCGCAGGACATCCAGACCTGTTTTTCCCAATTTCCTTTCCAGCCATGTGGTACTTTTCAGCACGGCATATACCACGACAAGGTTTATCAAAATCCCCACGGCAATATTAGCTTGGCTAAACTCGGCCTTCAGGGTCAGGATAGTCGTCATTGTCCCCGCTCCCGCGATCAATGGAAAAGCAATCGGCACAATAGAAGTACTTGAAGCATCCGCCTCAGGATCTGGCTTGAAAATCTCGATGCCTAGGATCATCTCAGCTCCAAGAGCAAATATGATAAGCGCCCCAGCTATCGCAAAATCAGCCACCCCTATCCCAAAGAGATTGAGGATATTCTTGCCCAGCAATAAAAACAGCACCATAAGTATCCCCGCTACGATGGTAGCTTTTTCGGATTGAATATGGCCTGCCTTCCTTCTCAGGTTGATTACTATTGGGATAGAACCCAATATATCGATCACCGAAAACAAGATTAATGAAACAGATAAAATTTCCTTGAAATCAAACATTCTCTAAATTTTTTTCGCAAATATAAAATTTAAATTTTGATTAATCTCGTTTTTTAAATTAATATTCTTTAAGGAATTTCAATAGGTTTTCAAACTCTTGCTCAGTGATGGCTGGGAAATTAGCAATACGAAAGCTAGTAGGCTTCAGAGGGCCATAACCACTTCCCATTTGCATCCCTGCTTGTTCGGCAGCTTTTTTAAATTCTTTGATGAACAGCTCTTCGCCTGCAATTCCCATTACGGTTTTGCTCCGCGTCTCGGAATTTTGAACCAGCATGGTCAGTTTTTTGGATTGAGCAATTACTGTTTCTAGCTCCTTCATACGCTTACGCACCAATGCATCGGTCACTTGTATTTCGGGATGATCTTCCATGCTTCTTTTTAACAGGTACACTCCTAGAACGTTTGGAGTATAATGAGTCTGATAAATTTTAGCATTTTCAAGCATAAAGCTAAGGCTATTATATCTTCCTGACTCACCCTTACTTTCGCATTTAGCGATAGCTTTTGGTGATAGGATGAGCACTCCAAGACCTGCAGGCAGTCCAAAGCACTTCTGTACAGATGCAAACCATATATCAGCCAGAGAAAAATCCAGTGCAATCCCGCCCATAGAGCTTGTGGTATCTACCGCAATCATCTTATCTGGATATTTTTCCCCAAGTGCCCCTAACAATTCCTGACTCACTTCTGTGGCATTGGAAGTTTCATTTTGGGTTATAGCGATCAAGTCGTGCTTGCCGTCGATCTCCAAACCTGCAACATCTAAGGCATCTTCCGTTCCCAATTTATGAGAACCCGTCGCCTCGTTTAGGTGCTGCGCGAAAGTATACCACTTCTTCCCAAAAGAGCCTGAATAAATATGAAAACTAGAGCTCTCCACTATAGACTGAGCGATGATCTCCCAGTTCTCCGTTGCAGAAGAGGTAAATAATAATTTATAATCCTCAGGAACATGGAGCTTTTCCTTAAATAAAGTTTCTGTCTCCTGATATAAATTCATAAAAGCAGCACTTCGGTGATTGGCGCTTAATATACCTGTCTGAAAAGCATCTTGAAGGTATTGACCTACCTGGTCAAATACTTTTGAAGGTCCTGGTGCAAATGTAATCATGGTGTTGTTATGGTTTATTAGATAGAAAATACTGTAGGCCCAATTCATAACCTTTCAATCCTAAGCCAGAGATCATGCCAATACACTCTTTGGAGATGATACTTTTATGTCGAAACTCCTCCCGCTTATAAATATTGGAAATATGAATCTCCATAACAGGGCTGGTCACACCTGCTATGGCATCCGATATAGCCACAGAAGTATGAGTATATGCTCCTGCATTCAGAAGAATTCCATCATTATCAAATCCAACTTCATGAATCTTACCCACCAATTCTCCTTCAATATTGCTCTGGAAATAAGTAAGCTCTACAGAGGGAAAGCTGGTCTGCAAGGTTTCAAAATAATCCTCAAAAGATTGGCTCCCATATATTTCAGGCTCTCTTTTCCCTAAAAGGTTTAGGTTTGGGCCATTGATAATAAGTATTTTCAAAATTTTAAATGGTTTAAAATTAAGGTGTCAAAATTTTCCTCAAAGTTAATCATTGAAAAATAGATTTAGATACATTTGCACTCCTTTAATTTTATATTTGATAACGCTTTCAATAGCATGAATAAGGTTGGCCGGACTTATATCAAGGACGAGTCGGCCAAATCCAGCCCATCATCATAATGAAATTAGGCTATGCGAAGCAGGTATAATTATAATGAGCAAAGCAATAGATAATGGTTAGCAAATGGACTTCATATACGAGGCAATTTCGGCACTACTTAAAAATAGAAAGGTCCTTAAGTGACAATTCTATCATCGCCTACTCGCAAGATATGGACAAGCTTGCCAGATACTGTGAGAAGACCTTTCCACAATTGAGTCCGGAGGAGATTCAGCTTCCTCACCTGCGGGAATTTGTAAATGAGCTCTATGGACTCAGCATCTCTGATTATACCCAGGCAAGGATCATTTCCGGCATAAAAGCTTTTTACCGGTTTATGGTTTATGAGGACAAGATGACTGAAGATCCATCGATTTTGCTAGAGGCCCCAAGGCTTGGAAGAAAGCTCCCTGACACACTTAGCTATGATGAAATCAATACTCTTTTGGAGGCGATAAAATTGGGGACTCCTGAGGGGCATAGGAATAGGGCCATGTTGGAAATGCTATACAGTAGTGGTTTGCGGGTGAGTGAATTGGTGGATCTAAAATTGGGTCAGATATATGAGGAAATTGGTTTTCTGCGGGTTATTGGCAAAGGGAATAAGGAAAGGCTGGTGCCTGTGGGAAGGGAAGCTTTGAGATATGTAGCTATTTATCTGAAAGAAATCCGGTCAAAGCAGAAGATTGCAGCGGGTCATGAGGAGATTGTTTTCTTAAACCGCAGAGGGAAAAAGCTTAGCCGAGTGATGATATTCACCATTATCAAAAAGCTAGTTGCTGAGGCAGGTATTCCTAAGAATGTAAGTCCCCATACCTTCCGCCATAGTTTCGCGACCCATCTAATTGAGGGAGGAGCAGATTTGAGGGCGGTTCAGGAGATGCTGGGGCATGAAAGCATTACCACCACGGAGATCTATACGCACCTGGACCGTGAATACCTAAGACAAGTTTTGACGGATTTCCATCCACGTAGTCAAGAGTGAGGTAGGAATCAGAAGTTCAAAGGGAAAAGCACCTCTTCTATTGATAAGCACGTGGCACCTCTTATAAAAAGGTCTAATAGTTCTAAAAAATAAAGTAGGAGGTATAAGATCAGAAAAAGGAGGGGGTACGCTAGCGCAAAACCAATCACCCTAAAATACGGTACCTATTCAGGATATTAAAGCTATTTCAAAAACAGGTAATACACTTTGGTTGAAGGGTGAATTTCTGAGTATAGACTTGAGAAAGGAATCTCGTATTTTCTCCTACATCTTTGCAGGTTTATTTGCCTTGTTTTTATAATAGGAAGTTTAGCACTTACAACATTCAGGCAAAATGAGATGTTTGGAATAGGCAATCCAATTTAATAACCCAATAGGAAAAGCCACTTTTATTCCAAGAAAGCGGTAGTCTGGTATCCATCAATATCACTTTACCTCTATCCTTAGCTTTTAGTGACAACCGTAGTACCAATGCTTCGGCGGAGTCATTCAATGCAAAAATTAAAGCTTTCAGAGCACAATTCAGAGGCGTCACGAATATCGAATTCTTCCTATTTAGATTGTCAAAAATTTATGCTTGAAATAATTGCCCCC
>NZ_KB890738.1 GCF_000373245.1 Echinicola pacifica DSM 19836 | reverse complement strand
GCTAAACTTATCCAGGCCCTCACGCTCAGAAAGCGTATCCAGGCCCATTAGCACTTCCTCCAGCTTGCCTATCCGGTTGGCACTGCCTGCCAGGTGCACATAGTCAGAGGTCACTGCCTGTTCATAGCCCACGGTCTTCTCCCACCAGTCATAGGCGGAAGTATAATTGCCCATACGCTCATAGCTTTCGGCTGCTCCTTTGGCGGAGCGGTAGCGCTCCTTCTTATGGTAGGCCTTTACATAGCCATCCGCTGACTCCTCGTAATTGTACAGACCGTACTGTTTATCTGCGTAACGTAAAAGCGCATTCTGCGCGTTTGAGACATGATTAGCAAAAAGAAAGATTACTAAAAAAGATAATTTAAAAATTGATTTCATATCAGAACCACCTTTGGTTTTTAATTCTATTATTTGTCGGCAAAATATAATAGCCCACAGAAATCTCATGAGAGTTATTTCTCAAGTTACTCAAAATATTGGTATTATGATCATAGGCATATCCAATGCGCAGGTGCTTTGTAGCGAAGATCTCTAGAATGGCAGCGACAGAATTCCGCTTAGAAAGGCTCTCTGGAAGGGCTTCATTTCCATTACCCAAATTAGATCTGTAAGATGCTCCAGCCCAAAAAGATTCGAAAAATAAAAACATCCCATTGAGGTCAAAATTAGTTGGACTACCCTTAGAATCCTTAATCAAAACAGAAGGTTTAAATTTGACATTGGCAGAAATAGGCATGATGGTACCAGCGGTAAAATAATAATGAAGGTCATGGTAAGCCAGTGAAATATCCTTTCTTTCCAATGATTTTTGTCCCACGAGATTAAACACACTTAGTCCGGCAAAAAACTTCCGGTTATTAAAGAATAGGCCCACATTCATATCAGGCGTAAAAGTATTAACCTTTCCCTCTGGGATATCAGGATCACCATTCTCATCAGGTCTCAGTTGAGATCCATCGATGGCATATTCAGAAACCCCGGCACTTATGCCCATACTAAAGAAGGAATAATCTCCGGTCTGAATTCGATAAGCATAGGATACCAAGGCTGATAAGCTATTGGAAGGGCCTAGCTGATCAGACACAATGGATGCACCAAAGCCCATTCTCCCCTCATTGGCACTTAAGTCGGCGCTAATGGAAAAGGTCTTAGGAGCTCCCGGATAGTTTGACCATTGGCTTCTATAGGTGGACTGTATATATGGAACGCCCTTATAGCCTGCATAGGCAGGATTGATGCTTAGACCATTGAAGATATATTGGCTGTATTGAGGAAGCTGTTGGGCTTGGGAGCTGCTTACCCCTGCAAGTAGCACCAGACAACACAGCATAGCAATTTTAAAAATTCGCTTCATAACCTTGGATTTTTTATTGTTCACTAATAGAAGCCTGGGACTTAATCACCTGCACCCAGCCTTTAAAAATATGATTTCTACCTTCCGAATCGGTGGCTTTGAGCACGTAATAATACGCTCCTGATGCCAGTCCTTCTGCTGTCCAATCATTCTGATAATTTTCCTTTTCGAAAACATGATCACCCCATCGGCTCATGACGGTAAGTTCTGATGTAGGAAACTGATTTACTCCACGCACGACAAAGGTGTCGTTGATGCCATCTTTTCTGCCAGGTGTAAACACATTTGGAATGAACAATTCCAATACTTCATTGAGGTCAGTATCCTCGTTATTTTTGGTGTCTGCATCTTCCTGCAGAGCTTCGACCATTACTTTATTGAGTATTTTCCCAGTTTTATTCGCTACCACGACCAGCGTAATGTCCAGAGATTCCCCAGCGGCAAGCTCAGGCAAACTCCATATGACGGTCATGCCAGTGTATTCTTCGGTCAGCTCCTGGACTTTACCATCGAGCACATAGCTTGAGGAGATATAGTCAAGGTTGGAGGGCAGGAAGTCGGTAATCACCACTTCGCTCGCTGCGGTTTTTCCCTGATTGGTCACATGAATGGAATATTCAAATGTATCTCCCTGGAATATTTTAGTCCCATTGGAGGTTTTGGTTATGGCAAGATCCATTTCTCCACCGCAGATGCATACTTTTTTGGCCTTGGCCACTAAGCAATACTCCCCTACAGTCAAATGGGCCTTATTCACTGCTTCCCCTTCCATCATTGCCATGACGGTCAGCTCGATCTCCACCGTCTCTCCCGCCTCAATTCTATCAATCTTCCAATGGTTTTCTTCCACAAAAGAATGGGAGCTGGAAACTAAAAGTAATATTTCTGGCATCTCATCTTTAATGCTTAGATTTTCAAAAGCAAATTTCGCATGATTGGTAATAGAGATGGTATAATTGAACTGTGCTCCGACCACGGTATTGCGAGTATCAGAGGTCTTTTCAATGCATAGTAGGTCCTTGTCCACTTCCAGTATCAGCGTATGGGTATCACTATTCTTAATCAATTCCCCATGAGGATTGACTCCGATGGCGGTGGCCTTATTGACGACTTTACCAGCCAGAATATCCTCCTGGCTTATGGTATAAATAGCCGTGAAACTGGTTTTATCCTTTTGTCCCGGCGCCAGGGAAATGGGACCTCCGAGAACCTCTACTTTTTCATCCTCTATCATGACCTCTGCCAAGCTAATATGACAGCTGTTTTTCACTACAAAAGAATAGTGAATCTCATCTCCATGATTTAAAATCCCATTCTGATCAGCATCATAATACGTACCTGTTTTGGTAAGCTTGATGGCTCCTTGAACATAAATATCCATAACGCTCTCCACGGAGACCTCTACAGCCTCAGCCGTGGCAGTGGAAGCTTTCATAGTAAAAGTAAGGGCTATCCCACCTCCATCAATATCCTCTTGGCTGAGCTGGTATTTGGCGCTAAAAGACTCGCTGTCGGTGTCGCCGGCTGCTAAAGAAGATAGATTTCCGCTAGTCTGCCCCAGCGAGGAGCTTAGAGTAAAATCCCTTAAATCTGCAGAGCCTGTATTGCTCAGTGTGAAGGAATAGTAAATAAAATCCCCATCGCTATACTCCCCATCGGCATTGCTGTCCTCATAGGTAGAAGACAGCTCCATGGAAAGTGCTGGTTCTTCAGAAAATCCTTCGGTAGGATTGTTGCTTGCTATTGCTGATGTTGGAAAAAAATAAGCTCCAACAATCAACAATGAGTTAATTAAAAGTGTTCTCATAGTAGATTTGTTATAGTAGTCTCTTTATTATTGAAAAGGCATCCTGCTTCCGTAAATTCAATCCCGGCCTGCAATTTTGCCAATTATCAAATAATCAGAGGAATAGATAATTATATTCACAGTAGTTCTTGCTGTAAACATACACATTTCTGCTTCTCTTAACAAAAATGAAAAGCAATATTTTCGGCATGAAATGCGTTTTAATATAATCGTAATACATACAGGAATTGCGCAAATAGAAATAAACCTATATAATAATGTACTATACGACGGGTTATTTAAAATAAACTATCCCTTTTTCATTTAAATTTTTAACTTGTAGTGTAGAGAAAATAAATTCACTCTAGGGATCAATATTCAGGATCATGACAGAAGAAATATTTAATAATCAGATAGATAAGGCGAAAAAAAACAGGACAAGTCCTCTACAAGATCGCCTAAACAGGCTGCTAAGGCTGAAGGAATGGATCAAAGATCATCAGAAAGAGATCGAGAAAGCGCTATATTCGGATCTTAAGAAGCCATCCACGGAGGCAAATATTACCGAAACGAGCTTTGTGGTGATGGAAATCAATCACGCCCTAAAGAACCTGAAGAAATGGGCTGGGCCTCATGCGGTAAAGACGCCGTCAATAATGATGGGCACCCAGGCATATATCCAGGCAGAGCCTAAAGGGGTTGCTTTGATTATTTCTCCCTGGAACTATCCCTTTAGCCTTTGCATAGGGCCTTTGGTCTCAGCGATTGCTGCGGGATGTTCTGTATTCCTAAAACCCTCTGAGCATACTCCACACAGCTCAGCCCTGATTCGCAGGCTCGTGGCGGAGGTCTTTTTGCCAGAAGATGTGATGGTCTATGAAGGGGGGGTATCCGTTACTGAGGATTTATTGACCTTGCCGTTTGACCATATCTTCTTTACAGGAAGCACCAAGGTGGGCAAAGTAATCATGAAGGCCGCGGCCAAAAACCTAAGCTCAGTCACTCTGGAGCTTGGAGGAAAATGCCCAGTGGTCATTGATAAGGGTTATGACCTGAAGGATGCCGCAAGGAAGATCATAGCGGGGAAATTCATGAATTGCGGGCAAACCTGCATTGCTCCTGATCATGTCTATGTGCACGAAGCCAATTATGAAGAATTTATAAGCTTGCTAATTGAGCAATTACGGGCCAGCTATAACCCTAAGGAAAAAGGATATGACCAGACGAAGGACTATGGCCGTATCGTCAACGAAAACCATATGATACGCCTGCAAGACCTGCTTAACGATGCTCAAAACAAAGGCGCCAGACTGCTGGAAGGAGGCAAGTATTCTATTGACAATAAATTCTTTGCTCCTACCTTGATCGACCAGATCAGCGAAAACATGCAAATAATGCAGGAGGAGATTTTTGGGCCTATACTTCCCATTCTCACCTACCACCAGCTGGACGAGGTAATAGAGGATATCCAGAACCGGTATAAGCCACTTTCGGTCTATGTATTTACCAAAGAAGAATATGTGGAAGAACTCTTTCGCAGCAGGACAAGCTCTGGCTCTCTAGTCATCAATGATTGCAATATACAATTTGTCCATAATGAGCTCCCCTTTGGCGGGGTAGGCAGAAGTGGCCAGGGCCGCGGACATGGCCAAGCGGGCTTTATGGCTTTTAGCAATCCCAAGTCTGTACTCAAACAACGTACAGGCAAAACGCTACCCAGACTGCTTTACCCTCCATACGGTCTCAAAACCAAAGGTCTTGTAAAGACAATGATGAAGTGGATTCTCAGAGGTTAAGGCAAATCCTTATTCAAAATTCAATACCCCAGTGTCTTTATCCAAATTAAGGATGAGGCTCTTAGGTCTTTTATTCAAATAGAAATTGATCATATTCCTCTGGTCGGGAAAATCACTGGTAAGGATGGTGGTTTTCACTTCCACTTTTATTGGCCTGTCCACCTGCTCAGCCTCCAGGTAGAACCAAGCAGCATCTTCCTCCACCTCAAAACCAAGGTAGCTGAGGGAAGCTTCTTTGCCATTTATGGTGATTTGGTTATTTGAAATCAGGTAGTGCTTGACTAAGCTGTCCAGCCTTGGAGGATTAGCAGGATTCAAAAAATCAACTTTGGCGCCAGCCATATTCGTCAGTGCCAGCTCCAGATCATCCCAAAAAATCTTCTGGGACATCTCCAGCGTTTTATGCTCTTCGTTATAGCGGAAATCGGTCACGCTAATGTAAAAAGGATGGAACCAAACCGCCCATCCTAGGCATATATAAGCTATATAATTATAGAACATTTACTAAGTGTTTGTTATTTATTATCCGAATTTAAGAGTAATATTACAACCTGTTTTTGCTAAACCAAATAAAAATAAAGTCCATTGTTTCTATCCCCACAAAAACTGCATTTTAAATAAATAAAATAACAGTTGTTTTGGGAAGGCGAATTGCCATTTGGACAAACGAAATACTACATGAGTCAGTTTCAGGCATACTTCCAACTAGGGATAGAGCATATCCTAGACCTTAGAGGTTTTGATCACATTTTATTTGTCATTGCTTTATGCGCCATCTATCTTCTCCGGGATTGGAAGAAGATCCTGGTGCTGGTGACCGCCTTCACTATCGGACATTCCATCACCCTGGCTCTGGCCACCTTGAAGATCGTGAGCATCAATAGCAATCTGATTGAATTTCTTATTCCCGTGACCATCGCCATCACCGCTTTTTTCAATATACTGAAACCTCGGCCTTCCAGTGGAAATGGAATTCAGGCCAACTATATATTTGCCTTATTTTTTGGTCTCATCCACGGATTGGGATTTTCTAATTACCTAAGGTCTCTGCTAGGCCGGGAAAGCTCCATCTGGGAACCCCTTCTCGCCTTCAACCTGGGTCTGGAAGTAGGTCAATTGGCCATAGTCGGCATATTTATCATTGTCTCCTCCATTTCCATCGGGATTCTAGGTGCCAATCGTAAGGAATGGGCCTTGATCATATCCTCCATCGTACTGGGAATGTCAATTATGATGATAATAGATGCCGCTTACTGGTAAAAAATGATTTACAGGGTCTAAAAGTGATCATTTAGAGACAATTACCTTGAATAGATTATAAAGTAGGGTTATTTTATTTTATATTCACAAGAAAAAATATTCAAACCCAAAATAACAGGCGTTTTTTGACGCAAATAAGTTAATATTTTACATTACCCTCAATTATAGCGGAGATATGAAAAGACTTCTTTATTTCCTGGCTGTACCCTTGGCTCTATGCCAACAAGCAATGGCGCAGCACAGTGAACAAAACCATGCTGAGCGCTTTGAGCAGCTAGGGCCCATGCTTCGATCACCCAATGTATATCGTACCGCCTCCGGAGCCCCCGGGCATCTCTACTGGCAGCAGCAAGCAAATTATGATATTACGGTGGAGCTGGATGATAAAAACCAATCCATCAAAGGCAGCGAAAAGGTAACTTATATCAATAATAGCCCTGACCAACTCGACTATCTATGGATACAGCTGGACCAAAACCAACGCTCCAAGGATGCCGAAAGCCAAAAAGCCAGCCCCAGCAAAATCACCGACCAGATGTCCCTTCGTCAGCTAGAGGGTATCCTTTGGCATGATCAGGACCTCGGGTATAAGATCCTTAGCGTCAAAGATGCCAGCGGAAATGACATCCCTGTAGCCATCAACGAAACCATGATGAGAGTGGACCTCGCTTCACCGCTAAAAGCCGGTGAAGAACTAGAGTTCACTATCGACTGGAGCTTCAATATTCATGACCGTACCTCCTTCATCGGTGGTCGCCCGGGCTATGAATACTTCGAAGAAGACGAAAACTACCTCTACACCTTAGCGGAGTGGTTTCCACGGATGGCCGTTTACTCGGACTTCCAGGGCTGGCAAAATAAGCAGTTCTATGGAAGAGGTGAATTTGCCCTTACCTTCGGCAATTATAAAGTAAGTATCACCGTACCAGCTGACCATATGGTGGGAGCCACGGGCGTACTTACCAATCCTGAAGAAGTCCTCAACGACACCGAACTGGATCGCTGGAACAAAGCAAAAGAGACTTTTGACAATCCAGTAATCATCAGAACTCAGAATGAAGCCGAGAAGCTCGAAAAAGGAAAGGCCTCTGGCAGCAAAACCTGGGTATTCGAAGCCGAGAATGTACGTGACTTTGCCTGGACTTCCTCCCGTAAATTCATTTGGGATGCGATGGCAGTGGATGTAGGTGACAAAAACGTCATGGCCATGTCTTACTATGCCAAAGAAGCCAATCCTCTATATGAGCAATATTCTACCCGCGCAGTAGCACATACCTTAAAATCTTATTCTTCCAGAACATTCGATTACCCTTACCCTACCGCCATCTCTGTGGAAGCGGCCAATGGCATGGAGTACCCGATGATCTGCTTCAACTACGGAAGACCAGACAAGGATGGCACCTATTCTGAAGCCATTAAATATGGAATGATATCAGTGATCATTCACGAAGTAGGCCATAATTTCTTCCCGATGATCGTCAATTCTGACGAACGTCAGTGGACCTGGATGGATGAGGGACTCAACACTTTCATGCAGTTCCTGGCAGAACAGGAGTGGGACCGCAATTATCCAAGCAGACGAGGCCCTGCGCACAAAATCGTCGATTATATGCGCAGTGAGAAGCAATACCTGGAGCCTATCATGACCAATAGTGAGAATATCATTCAGTTTGGCGCCAATGCTTACGCTAAACCAGCTACCGCATTGAACATTCTTCGTGAGACGATCATGGGAAGAGAGCTGTTTGATTTCGCATTTAAGCAATATGCTCAACGATGGAAATTTAAACACCCTACTCCGGATGACTTCTTCCGCACCATGGAAGATGCCTCTGCGGTGGACCTTGATTGGTTTTGGAGAGGTTGGTTCTTTGGGACTGAGCCTGTGGACATCTCCCTGGAAACAGTAAATTGGTATAAGCTGGACAATAGAAGTCCTGAAGAAAAAATGAAAGCCGAAGCGGAAGCTTACCAGAAAGAAGAAACCTATCTGTCACGCACACGAAATGAGAAAGACATCGCAGAAACAGTGGTGGAAAGAGACCCTGCCACGCGTGACTTCTACAATAGCTATGATCGATTCTCGGTGAGCCCATCCGACAAGAAGCAATACAATGACTTCATGTCTAGCCTAAATTCCCGTGAAAAAGAGCTTTTCAATAGCGGTTTGAATTATTATGAATTGACCTTCAGGAATGTGGGCGGCCTGGTGATGCCTCTGATCATCCAGTTTAACTATACCGATGGCAGTTCGGAAATAGAGCGAATTCCTGCTTATGTATGGAAAATGAATGAAACAGAAGTGACCAAGGTCTTCCCTAAAGAAAAGGACCTGGAATCTATAGTCCTGGACCCCTACCGTGAAACAGCGGATATCGATGAGGAAAATAATTATTTCCCAAGAAGAGATGTCCCTACACGATTTGAGCTATTCAAAAGAGAGTCCGGACCTCGTGGAGCAGCCTCTGGCAGCAACCCGATGAAAGATGCTAAAAAGAAAAACTAAAGGTTTCTAAAACCTACTGAAGCGGAGGATTGGTAAACGATCCTCCGTTTTTTTTATGCCTACTTCCTGACTGAGATTAGAATTTTTATTAAAGAACAATGAAGACGGTGCCAGGCCACCGCTTTTGAGGTAAAATAGCCTAACCTACTTAGGCCAGAAAAATAAATATATCCTTTGCCAAAGGCAATACCAAGGCTCAAAGCATCGCCGAAACTACCACAAACCCTTGAGGTATTATCTCCTTATTTCTTGTGTGAATGGCTCTCAATCTCCCTACGAAACAGTTTAGGACTTAAGAAAAGATTAAAGCGAATTTAATGATAATGCCAGGGTCTGTTAAACACCCAAAATTCTAAACTTTCTTAAGGGTGGTCCTATAAAGTCCGAAGTCCTTACTTCCCTGTTACAAAAAAAAAACCATCTCAAGCTTGCGCTCCTGACTGATGTTTTTCAGAAAGGAGGAAGTTAAGATGGCTTTTAATAGCTCTGTACAAGCTGTTCAGCCTGTACAGAGCCTTATAATTTTTAAGATAGCTGATTGGTCTTTTGCTTACCAAGCTTATCACTTAGTGATAGCAAAAAGCCTGATCGGTTGTTACCCCACTTATCTTTACTTAAAGATCAAGACTATTCTTTCACACAACGGATTGGCAAATACTTACCATAACGAGAGCGGCTTCGGCTGATTCCTGATCCATCATACACGCCATTGGCGAAAGGGAATAAGGCGCGGGCTAAAAGAGATGAGCCATCGCTTACGCTGTGCCAGGTGGCCACAGAAAATCGGTTGATATGGAAATAATTGTCACTGTCATATTCAAAATCAACCCCACCGGCAGGATATGCAGTGAATTTTGAGGAATTGTTAGGAAATACCTCACGGATATCGCCAGGGTAAATATCTTTCCAGTCCACAGCCATCATCTTGTCGGCTATTTCAGCATTGCTTCCTCTTTGATTAGTAAAATCAGACTGATAAAATTCGCTTTCAGGCATACCCAAGAAAGATTCTAATTCTAACCAATCCTCGTCAGTCCCCACTCTCCAGCCACAAGGACAGATATTGTCCTCACTTTTGGCTACAGCTTCAGGGTAATAATAATGTACAGCGTCCGTATAGCTATCCTCTCGAACCAATACAAATTCGGTCTCCTTATTATCCTCCCACTTCATAGGTAGATCAAGCTTAGCGATCGACTCACCATTGCAATAGGTAGAAGCTCTAAGGTTTTCAGCCATCCAATATTGATCACCGATCTTTACCGTTTCATAGGAATTGCCATCCGCATCCTCAACCAGTTCACCGTCCCCTACAATATTGATATTATCAAAATCAAAGTAGAACTCACCAAGATTCAAGTGGATAAGATTCACCCCTGACTCATCTTCATCCAATTCCAATTGGAAATGATAATGATGAAAGCCCTTAAGTGTAATGGACTGCTGAAGGGTGTTTTGGTTGAAGTTCTCCACTACAGAAAGCGTACGCATATTTTCTTTTACTATATATAGGTAGTAAAAAGCACCATCTTCGGTGCGCTCCAGAGCGACATTGCCATCCAAATGAGCCTCGGATACATTCGTAGCATCCAAAGTAATCAGGCCAAACTTGGTGGTTGCATAAACCGTCAAGTCCAAATCATTGGTCGCCAGTTCAAATTCACCATTGATGGTATAAGGTAAAAACTTAGCCTCGCTGGGGCCCCACACTTTGGTATAATAGGTGTATTCTCCAAAAGGAAGAACAATTTCAGCTCCTGCCAATAAGTTTTTAGGGCTATACTCTAAAGAGTATTCGTCGCCAGTGGAATTATTGGTAATTAGCAATGTGGCGGTTTCTGGAAGGACATGCTCCCAAGAGGAGGACGCGCTTACCTTGCTGGAAGGAGAATAGGCCTCCATAGCGTCAAATACAATTTTAGAGAAGCTTACTCTTCCCATTTCAGGAGAATCAGATTCCTCCTGCACACAAGCAGCAGTTAAGAAAACTAGTGCTAGAAAATAGATTAGATTTTTTTTCATAATATTATAAGAGAGTGTAGTTTTTAGTTTGATGCTGCGCGCCATGCGCAAAGGAACTAAGTAGTTTGCCAGAGGCCTTTATTATTGACCTGGCTTAGTTCTGATAGAAATGGTATTAGATCAAGGTCCGAAGACCTGACAGCTTTGCTTTATTTTTGTGAAACGGATAGTGTTTGATCTTTCAAAATTTCTTTAAAAGACCTTAGAAAAAGATACATTAATCCGGAAAAAGCATTTATAATAAGTCCAGCAAAGAGCATTTTAGTCCTTACTGTATTACAAAATATAATGCTCATCCGAACTCCCACGCACAGTTCTACCCCTATAGTGCAGAACTTACCTAAATTGAATTAAATAAAACTGGAAATCGAACAGTGCAAAAGTAGCCATTTTAGGACTACTAATTTTTAAAAAACTATTAATTGTATTCAAAAAGCATTATTTAATAAATGAAAGCATAATTCCAGTGATTTGGGCGCTTGGGCTAATCAAAAGAAAATTTTATCTCAAACAGGCTTTAATCTAGCCTTGATATAGGCTATTTCCAGTAAGTAAGCCTCATTTCAAGGGCAAAAAATTAGCGCCTTTAATAAATAAACTGCAATTGGTAAATATTACCAATCAATAAAAAAGCCATAATAAAATTATTATGGCTTAATGGTAATGCTATTCCAGAAGGGCAGCGAATTGATTATTTCAGCTATCTGTAAATCCCTCAACCATAGATATCATTCAGGATTCCTGCCAGGCGGATGCCGCCGGCGAGTAACCGCTCTTCAATGATCGACACCGTTTCATAATCATAGCGATAGGATAGTCTTTTACTTTCTGGCAGATTATATACGATCGCTCTTAGCTGTACTGCTTCTGACAGCCACTGAGAAAATGGCGCCGCCTGCAATTTATCCACCGTTTTCTGATCTGCCCGACGATTGAGATGGGCGGACCATTCGGTAAAACTAAGTTGCTGATGATCGATTATCTTGCTATCCCAAACCGTATGAAGGTTTGTTTTCTGATTAAAATAATATACATCTACTTCGTTTCCTCCTTTATCTTCGCCAGTCCCCACATGTAGAGGCTGATGAAGATCGCCTACGATATGCACGAGCATTCTTATATTTTCAGCCTTTTTGTTATCAGATAGCGGGTGATTTTTGAGCTCATCGATCAGCTTCTGCATGACCTCATAGGCATCACCGTCTTTTTCCTGCAGCTCAGGCTGATAGCCTCTGCCTTCATGGACGGTCAGGTAATGCCAGGTATAGGTATAAGAATAAGCATTGTCAGAGCGGATCTCATCCATCCAATTAGCAGACATAGCCAGTGATTCTGGCCCTAGAATCTGCCCTATATTTTTTAGGGCTTTATTACTTAGATGCCATTCGGCAATCTGACCTACGACTCTATGGCCGGTTTTGCCCCAACCAAATGAATTCCCAACCACAAAAAGGCTTAGGCAAAGTGCTAAGAAATGATTTTTTTTCATTACTGATTTCAATCTAAAAGTTAAACCTAATTAATGCTCAGCGCCTCATCAAATCTGCAATAAGGTCACAGCACTAGGAGTTTTGGGTTTTAGGACACGCTGGAGAGCTCATGGATGGCAATCCAGGCCATAAGGCCGGCCCCTACCTCCAATGCACTCTCGTCAATATCAAAGGTCGGAGTATGAACACCACTGATGATGCCCTTCTCTTCATTTCTAATTCCTAATCGATAGAAGCATCCATCCAGCTCTTGGGTATAATAGGAGAAGTCCTCTGCGGCCATCCATATATCCAGGTCCTCCACATTTTCTTCCCCAAGGAAGTCAACCGCCGCATTTCTAGCTCTATCGGTAAGTTCGGGGGCATTTTTCAAAAAAGGATAACCCTTACGCACTTCAAAGTCCACTTCTCCTCCCATGCCCTCGGCAAGACCTTCGGCGATCTTTACCATTTTCTTATGAGCACTGGCACGCCAGTTTTCATCAAGAGTACGGAAGGTACCTTGGATTTTCACCTCATTTGGGATGACATTGGTTGCCCCTAAGGCCTCCACTCTTCCAAAAGAAAGTACGGAAGGGATCTTTGGGCTGGCGTTTCTGCTGACCACCTGCTGAAGTGCCACTATAATATGTGAGGCTATCAAAACAGGATCCACCAAGGTCTCAGGCATAGCACCATGGCCACCTTTACCTTTTACGGTAAGGTAAAGTTCATCGGCACTGGCCATATACATTCCCTTGCGGAATCCCACTTTACCAGCATCGATCAAGGGCATCACATGTTGCCCGATGATTCCTGATGGCCGGGGATTTTGCAGCGCATTATCTTTTATCATCAAAGAAGCTCCTCCGGGGATCTTCTCCTCTCCAGGTTGAAAAATCAATTTGACAGTACCTTCAAACTGGTCCCTGAGTTCAAATAATATTCGCGCAGCGCCTAATAATGAAGCGGTATGGACATCATGGCCACAAGCATGCATCACGCCAGGATTGGTGGACTTATAGGGCACCTCGTTCTCCTCTATTATCGGCAGGGCATCCATGTCTCCTCTCAGCGCAATGACTTTCTTTGCGGGATTCCTTCCTTCGATCAGAACGACCAGGCCCGTATTCGCCTTCCGCTCAATAGCGGTAATCCCGATGTCATGCAGCTGCTTCTCCACATACTGGCAGGTATTGTGCTCCTCAAAAGACAACTCCGGATGAGCATGAATATGTCTGCGTATTTCTACCGTCTGGTCAAGGTATTTTTTGGCCAGACTTTTCACTTTATCTTTTAACATTAGCTTATTGCGCTTCTGGTTCTAGCACTTCCTGAGGCTTATCGCCAAAGCGCTGCTGGATAATTCTGGCAGTAGAAAACTCCTGCTTGATGGTATTGTATAGCGGCTGCGCCTCAATTTTATTCAGGTACTTACCCACCTTCACCAAATACCGGGGCTGCTCGTATTCCATCTCCACCTTCACTTGCTCCGGCAGGGAATTATACAGCTTATTCCGAGCGGAGAAGGCCTTATCTCTATCCAGGCCACTATACACCATAATGGTAAAGCCGTTATAAACTCCGCGGTCCTTATTTTCCTGAGCCACACGATTCATGGCCATCTGTAGGTCCTGATCTATCGCTTCACCGGCATCCTGGCTCACAGGTCCCTCCAGCTTAGAGGGATCCAACTGCTCCTCCGAAGGCAGCTCTGGATAGCTTGCCCTATAGGAAGTCAGGTCTTCGTCATAATTCTTATAGGCAGCGGCGGACTTACTGATCTTACTAGATCCCGCACAGGCAGAAAGCAGGCCCACCACTAGCGCTAGGAATACCCCTGAGCTTTTCATCGGTCGCATTAATCTTCTCTGATTACACATTTTCCAGTGATTATATCTTCCTCAACACTCTTATATTTCACGTCTTTCTTTACGCTTCCGTTTGGATATTGGACGGTCACCTTATCATTTCTCCCGTAGGATTTCTCTGATTTCCTTGGGGCCACCACTTGCTTTTGAGCGCTTCTATTGGCGGCCGCAGCAGCAGCGGCAGCTCTATTGGCATGAGGGTTTAGAGTGCTGTTTGCCTCTTCCTTGGAAGCCTGCACTTGTGGCTCTGGCTGACGCTGAGTCTGAGCTTCTTTTACCTGCTCGGGGCTTTGCTTAGGAAGCTCGGCCTTGGCTAGGAAGGAGATCACATCCTCATTCAGCTTACCCACAAATCGCTTAAACATCTCAAAAGCCTCAAACTTATAGATCAATAACGGATCTTTCTGCTCGTAAACGGCATTCTGCACCGACTGCTTCAGATCATCCATATCTCTGAGGTGCTCTTTCCAGTTTTGGTCAATGATGGCTAGCGTTACATTCTTCTCCACGGAGCGGATCAGGTCGCGGCCCTCATTCGTGATGGTGGATTCCAGATTACATACCACACCGATCTGCTTGATCCCATCGGTAATCGGAACCATGATTTCTTTTACCGTAGCGCCACGTTTTTCGTACACATCGGTAAGCACCGGCAGCGCCCGATCGGTCACTCGCTGGTTTTTGGAAACATAATTTTGATAAGCTGACTCAAACAACTTCTGGCTCAATACTGGCTCAGGCTTAGACTTGATATCATCCTCGGTAAACTTATAATCGATTCCTAGAGAACTATAAATATTCATCCTCAGATCATCCATATCTCCGGTAGATTTTGCCATTTCGACAATACCCTCAGACACATCGTACATGATATTGAGAATATCCAGCTCTAGTCTCTCGCCCATCAGGGCATTCTTACGTCTCTTATAGACCACCTCCCGCTGGGAGTTCATCACATCATCATACTCCAGCAAACGCTTACGAACGCCAAAGTTATTTTCTTCTACTTTCTTCTGTGCTCTTTCGATGGACTTGGTGATCATCGAGTGCTGGATGACTTCTCCTTCTTCCAGCCCCATACGATCCATCAGCTTGGCAATACGCTCAGAACCGAATAGACGCATCAGACTATCCTCCAGGGACACAAAGAACTGAGAGGAACCTACATCCCCTTGACGGCCGGCACGACCTCTAAGCTGACGATCCACCCGTCGGGATTCATGTCGCTCAGTACCGATGATCGCAAGACCACCTGCTTTTTTGGATTCAGGAGTAAGCTTGATATCCGTACCACGACCCGCCATATTGGTGGCGATGGTTACCGTACCCGGCTTACCAGCCTCGGCCACCACTTCTGCTTCACGAGCATGTTGCTTGGCATTTAGCACCTGATGTTTGATTTTCTTGAGGGTGAGCATCCTGCTCAATACTTCCGAAATCTCCACCGAGGTGGTACCCACCAACACTGGTCGCCCAGCATCTGTCAGCTGATTGATCTCATCTACTACTGCATTAAACTTCTCCCGCACGGTTTTGAAAACCATGTCCTCTTTATCATTCCGCTGGATAGGTTTATTGGTAGGTATTACCACCACATCCAGTTTATATATTTCCCAAAACTCCCCTGCTTCAGTCTCGGCAGTACCGGTCATACCGGAGAGTTTGTGATACATTCTGAAATAATTCTGTAGGGTAATGGTCGCATAAGTCTGCGTCGCATCTTCCACCTTTACATTTTCTTTGGCTTCTATCGCCTGGTGTAATCCATCAGAATAACGACGGCCCTCCATCACACGACCGGTCTGCTCATCGACGATCTTCACTTTTCCATCCACCAAGATGTACTCGGTATCCTTCTCAAACATGCAATAAGCTTTCAGCAGCTGATTGACGGTATGAATACGCTGAGCTTTCACCCCATAGTCTTTGATGATCTCCTCTTTCCGAATCAACTTCTCCTTATCATCAATAGTGCTATCCTTCTCCATCTCGGCGATCTCCATTCCGATATCAGGAAGGATAAAGAAGGTATTATCTTCGTTCTTCTTAGTGATGGTTTCAATGCCATTATCGGTAAGATCGACGGTATTGGTTTTCTCATCAATGGTGAAGAGCAGCGGCTCATCTGCCTCAGGCATCATCCGCTTATTATCTTGCAGGTAGTAGTTCTCTGTTTTTTGGAGGATCACACGGATGCCCGGCTCAGAGAGATACTTAATCAATGGCTTGTACTTAGGCATGCCACGGAAGGCTCTGAACAAAGACAGTCCACCTTCTTTGGCATTACCGCTAGCGATAAGCTTCTTGGCGTCACCCAGGTAACCCTGAATCAATTTACGCTGCTCATCCACAAGGGTGGACACCCGAGGTTTCATATCATAAAACTCATGCTCATCTCCACGAGGGACAGGGCCGGATATGATCAATGGCGTCCTGGCATCATCGATCAATACGGAATCGACTTCATCGATCATTGCAAAATGATGCTTACCCTGTACGAGGTCATCGGCATTTCTCGCCATATTATCTCTCAAATAATCGAAACCAAATTCGTTATTTGTCCCATAGACAATATCACTATTATAGGCGGCACGTCTATCGGGAGAGTTGGGCTGAAACTTATCGATACAGTTTACAGTCAAACCATGGAACTCAAATAGAGGAGCATTCCACTCGCTATCCCTTTTGGCTAGGTAGTCATTGACGGTAACGATGTGTACGCCTCTTCCTGCCAGGGCATTGAGGTAGGCGGGCAAGGTGGAAACCAAGGTTTTACCTTCACCAGTGGCCATTTCGGCGATTTTACCTTTATGCAAAGCCACCCCACCGATAAGCTGCACATCATAGTGGAGCATATCCCAGACTATCTCCGTACCGGCGGCCATCCACTGACCCTTCCAGATTGCACGGTCACCCTCGATCAGCACATTGCCTTTGCGAGCGGCGAGATCCCGGTCAAAATCCTGCACGGCAACGGTCAATTCACCATTTTCTTTAAATCGGCGAGCCGTTTCCTTGACCACCGCAAAAGCCAAAGGAAGCACCTTTTCCAAGACTACTTCCAATGCTTCATTTCTATCTTTCTCGACCTTATCAATTTCATTAAACAGGGCATCTTTTTCATGCACCTTGTCCGGGGCCATGCTGGCTATTTGCTCTCGCAAGGAAAGGATATTGTCATCAAAGGCCTTTAGGTCCTCATTGATGATCCCTTTGATTTCAATGGTTTTGCCGCGAAGCTCATCATCTGTAATCGACGAAAGTTTGCTGTATTCGCTATTAATAAGCGCTACGTAAGGGTGAAGTTCTTTTATATCTCGATCTGACTTGGTCCCGAATACCTTTGCCAAGCTTTTAGTAAGAATATCTAGCATAATATGTGTTTCTGATAATAGGGCTTAAAATTAATTTCTTTTCATAACAATTGGTAGTTTTTATGCCACCGATTAGCAGAATCGCCCCGAAGAACTCCTCTGGCCTTATGAATTATATCGTGACAGTTCCTTGAAATACCTGTTCTGCTGGCCCAATCAGCAAAATGTCCTCAAACGACCCATCTTCATTTGTTTTAAACTTAACGGAAAGCTCCCCTCCCGATGCTTTAATATATATAGGTGATTTACCTTTTTGGCTTCCATAGACCAAGGCGCAGGCCGTCACTCCTGTACCACAGGAAAGCGTCTCATCCTCCACGCCTCGCTCATAAGTACGCACCTGAATGGTATCTTCTGCCAGAGGAGTCACAAAATTGACATTGGTTCCCTTTGGTTCATATTGGCTGCTGTAGCGAATACTCGCCCCTTCCTTTACCACAGGATAGGCCTCCACCTCTTCCACAAAACGAATATGATGTGGAGAACCAGTATTGACAAAATAATCAGCGGACACCTGATCGATACCTGTAACCTTTCCCATGCCCAACTCCACAAGTCCATTGTCAATCTTAGCGGTATGAGGACCATCGATCGCCAGAAAATGAGCTTCGGCGGTTATTATCCCGAGATAACTGCTAAAAGCCACGGCGCATCGTGCACCATTACCGCACATGCTCTGAGATCCATCAGCATTATAATATACCATCTCAAAATCATAGCCTTCCTTCTCACGAATGAGAATCAAGCCATCTGAACCCACTCCAAATCTCCTATCACAAAGCTTCTTTACCAAAGCTAAATCGGTCAGGTCAAATCGCTCCTGACGATCATCGATCATGACAAAGTCATTTCCTGTGCCCTGGTATTTGTAAAATAATATTTCCATGTCAATCCTAAAAACAATATAGTTTGCTCCTCTGGCTGGCTCAAAAACCAATCCATTTTCCTTTTATAATACAAACATAACCATCTTGTCATTAATTCGGACGGATTGTCTGATTTATGGTTTTATTTTATAGATCTATTATTTAACTTGCTGAAAGTAGAGTGTGAAATTTTAAAAAGCAAAGTACTTCATTTAAAAATATTTTCAGAATAAAATTTTATATCTAATGAAAAAGGTTTCATTTAATCCTTCAAGAAGGACTTTTATAACACAAAGTACTAAGGCCACTTTGGCAGTGGGCATTGGCAGCACCGCTGTAGGATCCGCTTTCCTGACTGCCTGCAGCAGCAAGCCCGCCACTGAAGAGGAAATAGCCTCCCTAAGTACGGGATTTGATCAGGCAGGCTTAGCCTATGATTACGCGGCTTTAGAGCCGAATATCGATGCCATGACCATGGAAATCCACTATACGAAGCATGCCGCTGGCTACGCCAAAAAACTGAAAGCCGCTGCTGAAGAAGAAGGGATCGACATGACCAAGCCGCTAGAGGAAACACTGATGAAGGTCTCTAATTATAGCACCGCAGTGAGAAATAACGGTGGCGGACATTATAACCATGAGCTGTTCTGGAGCATAATGTCCCCTGACGGTGGTGGAAAACCCGAAGGTGAGCTGGCAGCAGCCATAGACAGCTCCTTTGGCAGTTTTGACGCCTTCGTGGAGAAATTTGAGGGTGAAGCTAAAGGACGCTTCGGTTCCGGATGGGCCTGGCTCGTGATGGATGCAAACAAAAAACTCAAGGTAGGCTCTACCCCAAATCAAGATAACCCGCTGATGGACCTTTCGGACCTTCAGGGGATTCCTCTGATGGGCATCGATGTATGGGAGCACGCTTACTACCTCAACTATCAAAACGAAAGAGGAAAATACATCTCCAATTGGTGGAATGTAATCAACTGGAATGCTGTGGCAGATCGCTATAAAGCAGTGGTTTAATAGCCTCCATTTACAGCAAGTGATAAGCCAAGGCCTCTAAAGCCTTGGCTTATTTTTTTGGTATCAGTCACTTCGTTCAAAGGGTTTAAGCCTATCAATTTATCTCCTTTCTTATACTTTATTTTTTTTAGCAGGTTATATACCTAGCCACTTCGTGGCAAAAAGAATGATATGATGATCAAAAGAAGTGATATCAGACTAAGGGAAATCAGGAAATAGGTGGTTTATAATAGAGGTCGCGGATATATTGGCTGACTAGATCAGTATGCGCTGGACCAAAAAATGCATTTGGAGTCTAGCTTTAAGGCTTGCTGGAGGAAGGGAAGGTTTTTATATTGGATTTATAATAATGCTATTTTCCTAAGAATGGGAATTGAATAAGTTCCAACCAATTGACCGCGGCAAGTGTATTATTAGTAGGATGAGGAGAATCTTCAGGTCGGAATTAATAGTATATTCACTATCATCAATTTTGGCCTGAAAGGCCATATATAAAACTACAAAGTACGTCTGACCCGTCCATCGCCGGAACCAATCAGTCCTTTTACTTTAGAAAAACACCAAGCACTATGAAAAAACTAATCTTATTTTCGATGCTATTCTTTCCACTAGTAGCGCTGTCACTGGAAGCCAATGCACAGGCTCGTGCGAGGGATTATGGCGTCAGTCCGGGAGTAATGGCTCCAGGCAATTGGAATGCGATAACGGATGTAAAGGGTGTAATGGTGGGGCATATTAGTCTGGTGGAAGGGGATAATATCCGGACCGGAGCAACCGCGATTTTGCCGCATGGCGGAAATATCTTCCAACAAAAAGTCCCCGGAGCAGTCTATATCGGTAATGGCTTCGGCAAGCTCGCTGGTAGCAGTCAGGTGCAGGAGCTTGGCAATATCGAGACGCCCATTGTCCTCACCAATACCCTTAATATTGCAGAGGGGATCATCGGCTCTGTAGAATATACCCTGTCTGAGCCGGGCAATGAGCAGGTGAAGAGCGTCAATGCCCTGGTGGGCGAGACAAACGATGGCTACCTGAATGACATTCGCCAAAGGTCCCTTCGTCCCAGCCATATCCGTCAGGCCATCGTGCAGGCAAAATCAGGACCTGTGGAAGAGGGGAATATTGGAGCTGGGACGGGGACGGTATGCTTTGGTTTTAAGGGAGGCATAGGCACCGCTTCCCGGGTCTTGCCTAAGCAGCTGGGCGGCTATACGGTCGGAGCCTTGGTGCAGAGCAATTTTGGAGGTGTATTACAGATCGATGGCCGAGCCCTGGGCGAGGAGCTCGGCCAGTATGCGTTTCATCAGCAGCTGGAATCCGCCGATGGCTCTTGTATGATCATCATTGCTACAGATGCCCCTCTAGGCGCGCGTAACCTGGAGCGGATGGCGAAGAGGGCCATGCTAGGCTTAGCAAAAACTGGCGGAATAGCCTCCAATGGCTCTGGGGATTACGTCATTGCCTTCTCCACTGCCGAGTCCATGCGCATCCCTTATTCGCTTTCTTCGGACGAGTTGCTGACTCAGGATCAGGTGGCCAATGACCATATGAGCGGGCTATTTATGGCCACCATTGAAGCCACAGAAGAAGCCATCATCAACTCCCTTTTTGCAGCCGAGGACATGACAGGATTTCAAGGAAACAAGGTCCGGGCGCTACCGGTGGAGACCCTATATCCTAAACCTTAAGGGTTCTAATTTTTGGCTTTAATGAGTTGGTAAATGGACAGGGGGCAGCTGCTGATTTGGTGGAGAGAAGGCTAAGGAATAGGCGGCTTTATGGTACGTTTATAATATGGTAGGAAGCACCTAAGCATGGAGTGCAAATCCGCAAAAAACAGAGAAATTCATTTACCGCTTATCCCTCACAGGTAGATTTTGACCGTTATATGTGTTTTTTATAAAAAAATGTTTCAAATGCATAATGTATTCCATATTTTAATGAGTTCAAATCAAGTAAAAACCCTAAAAAAATATGAATAGACGCGAAGCAATGAAGAGCGTGGCAGTGCTGTTTGGAGGTGCTATGTCGGCATCAACCCTTATGGTATTCCAGCAGGGCTGCACCAGCTCAAATGAATCCGCCATAGGTACTTTTGGTGAAGAGGAAACCGGGATATTGGCGGATGTGGGAGATATTATTATCCCCGAAACCCCCGACTCTCCAGGGGCCAAGGCCGTAGGAATCGGAGCCTTCACCGTGAAGATGTTGGAGGACTGCTATACTATTGAGGATAGAGAAAAAGTCTCCAAAACCCTGAACTACCTACGATCAGATCAGGACTTTCTGGGAAGCAGTCCAGAAGAACGAGTGCAGCTTATCAGCGGTATAGACGAGAAAGTCTATGGCAAAGATGGGGACTTGGACAAGGACCTTGTCAGAGGATATAAAATCATAAAAGAACTTACACTTTTTGGGTATTTCAGTTCAGAAGCTGGAGCCACACAGGCTTTACGATACGAGTTGGTGCCAGGTAGGTATGAAGGATGCATAGATTTTAAGCCGGGAGATAAAGCCTGGGCATAACCCAAAAAACAATCATGAATTTAAATATAAAAGCTACTAAAGAGAATACTTACGATGCCATCGTCGTAGGATCCGGGATTAGTGGAGGCTGGGCCGCCAAGGAACTCAGCGAAAGAGGCCTAAAAACATTAGTACTCGAAAGAGGCAGGAATGTCGAGCATATCAAAGACTATCCGACTACAAATCTCAACCCCTGGGAGCTCGATCATCATGGTCGCACGACCAATGCCTCCAAGGACGACCATCCTATTCAGAGCCGATGCTATGCCTTTGGCGAAGCTACGGAGCAGTTTTGGGTGAATGATAAGGAAAATCCATATAATGAAGTCAAGCCTTTCAACTGGCTGAGAGGCTACCATGTGGGTGGAAGATCCCTGATGTGGGGTCGTCAATGTTACCGTTTGAGTGATATTGATTTTGAAGCCAATGCCAAGGACGGCTTCGGTGTGGACTGGCCAGTAAGGTATAAGGAGCTGGCTCCATGGTACACCTATGTAGAGAAATTTGCCGGTATAAGTGGCCAGGCAGAAGGTCTTCCTCAACTTCCAGATAGTCATTTTTTACCAGCGATGGAAATGAACTGCGTCGAAAAACACGTAGCGGCGAGGATCAAGGAGAAATTTGATGATCGTATCATCACCATTGGTAGAGCTGCGCATGCCACAGAGGCAATTCAGGGCCGTGGACCCTGCCAATACCGTAACTTATGCGCTAGAGGTTGTCCTTTTGGGGGATACTTCAGCAGCAATAGCGCCACCCTTCCAGCAGCCATGCAAACGGGAAATATGACGCTAAGACCTTATTCCATCGTCACAGAAGTGCTTTATGACAAGGAATCCGGCAAAGCCACCGGCGTACGGATCATGGATCAGGAGACTAAGGAGTATATGGAATATTATGCTAAAATAGTATTCTTAAACGCCTCCACAATTGGCACCTCCTGGGTATTGCTAAACTCCATCTCGGAGGCTTTCCCGAATGGTCTTGGCAATGGTAGTGAGCAAGTAGGTCATAATCTGATGGACCACCACTTCGGCGTGGGCGCTTCAGGATCCATTGATGGCTTCTCAGACAAGTATTATTATGGCCGTAGGCCAAATGGAATTTACGTTCCTCGATTTAGAAATATCAGTGAAGCCACTAAGCGGGATGATTATGTGAGAGGATTTGGCTATCAGGGAGGTGGAAACCGCGGCAGAGGCCAGGGAGGCCCGGCTGGTATCGGTGCAGAATTCAAAATGGCCCAAACAATGCCTAGCGAAGACTGGAGATTTGGTATCGGAAGCTGGGGCGAGCATCTTCCTTACTACGAAAATAAAGTAAGCCTAAACAGAGACAAACTCGATGCAAATGGCCTTCCAACCTTAGATATCGACTGCGAATTCAAAGAAAATGAATTGGCAATGAGAAAGGATATGCGCCAAAGTGCTATCGACATCCTTGAGGCTGCAGGTGCGACTAATATCAATTCTTATGATAATGCCCCGCCTCCAGGTCACTGTATCCATGAGATGGGCACCGCCAGAATGGGTAAGGATCCTAAAACTTCCGTACTCAATGGCTTTAATCAGATGCATGAAGTACCAAACGTCTTCGTGACCGATGGCTCATTTATGGCGTCTTCTGCCTGCCAAAACCCTTCCCTTACTTATATGGCTTTCACAGCCAGGGCCTGTGACTATGCCGTAAAGGAATTGAAAAAGCAGAATATTTGATTTGAACCTTAATATTACTGAGGCTGTATCCTACCCCTTGCATCCACCTCATACGATCCTGGTTTTCCTATCTCATGCCGTAGGCATACTATGGAAAACCGCCACTTTCACCAGGAAAAGAATCGTATTTGGGCCCGCAAATGTAGGACACAGCCTCTTTTTTTGAACTAATGCTATAATTCAAAAGGAAACAGGAGTATTTTTTTTATGAATATCCTTATATTGGCGCTCCCTCTAACACTACACTCCCAATCTACTCTCAACCGCTAGCGAGGGCTATATTTCCCAGTCTTAGTTTAGCTGAAAAAATCGATTCGCATCATTTAGTGAAATAGCACTAAAGGTTTTAATATTTATTAACATATATTTATAGCCTTGAAAAACAGCTATTTACCAATTTATCTAATAAATCAGATGCAACAGCTCAATTTTTTTTTAGGAAAAATGTGCCATTAAAGCTATTTTTGGGTCTTTTGGCCTATACGCTGAAAAATAATTAAACAATTGTTTAACCTAAAAAACTAAACAGTCGTTTAATAATAGACAACCAATCAAAATGCTTCATGGAATTAAATGAGAAGAAGATTAAGATTATGGAAGTGGCCGAAAAGTTGTTTGCGGAGCATGGCTTTTCGGGCACATCGGTAAGGGAGATCGCCAAGCGGGCGGATGTCAATGTGGCGATGATCTCTTATTACTTTGACAGCAAGGACAAATTGCTGGAATCGATATTCCTGTACAGAGGAGACTATTTACAGTCAAAGATCGAAGACCTTCTGCAAGATGAAAGTCTCAGTAGCTGGAAAAAACTGGAATGGGTAACGGATGAATACGTGCGTAAATTTATCAGTAATCAACACCTACATCGCATTATAAGCCGTGAAAATGGCATGATTCATAATGGATATATCAGGAATTTTATCATCCAAAGAAGGCATCAGCACTATATGATCCTAAGGGGATTTGTGGAGCAAGGCCAGGAAAAAGGGGAGATGAAAGCTGGAGTGGACACCTTAATGCTTTATACCACTCTTCAATCATTAACACAGCACCTGGTGCTAAATGCCGATTTTATGCAAACGGTGATATTCTCAGAAACCAAAAGAGATCCTAGTTTCCAGGAATTGCAGGACCGTACTCAGCAATACCTTAAGGTATCCATGAGAGCTATTCTGCAAGTCGATACTATCCAGATGGAAAAGTAAAACTAGGCCCAGTCAATCCAACTGGGCTTAGTTTATAATTTTTTTATGAGTTCCTTTTTAGGAATAATAATACTCCACATCCCCCTCAAATCCCCAATCTCATGCCCTGTGGCCTGATCATCGGGGTATAAAGACTGAATTTTGTCCCAGGTAGCGCTATCGATATCTTCTTCAATATTCCCATGACATTGCAGGCAAAGCTTGCCTGGGATCTTTATGGGGCTAGTATAAAGCAAGGCTTCTCCATTATTGATTTCCTGGACATTGGCCTTACTCTCTATATTATTTTCCTCATTGTATTCATAGGCTTCTAAGATCATCTGCTCCTCTTCAGTAGGCTTATCCTTGGGGTTCCTATAGTCATTGGAGGCCCTTCTGATCGTGACATTTTTTGGCGAAGAGACTTCTTCAAGGATGGGCAGAGCTTGGATATTGCAGTATTCAAGGGCGCCAAGGGTTCCTTTTTCGGAAATAGCCTTAGTAAGCTGCCCGATAAGCTGCTCCTGCGCCTTTTGACTCAACTCATTCCCCCACTCAATTCCCTTATTGAGGATTTCAGCTTCATTGACTTTCTTGACTTCCATGGACTGGTTTACTTCTTCAAAAACCGAACGATCGATTTTCTCACCAGAACCACAGGCTACTAAGCCCATGGAGAGACCGAATAATAAGAAATATTTCATCATTTTTCTTTGCACGTTATTCAAAGGTAAATTTTATTCTCCAAAGATTCAATCTAGCTTCATGTCAATCCAGAGCTGCTACCAAAAGGCCAGGGACCTATAAAGGAGCTATTGATTATAATAAAAAGCAAGGTAATAAAGATAGGCAATCTCATAAGGACTATTTGGTATCACATATTTTCTTAATTTTGTTGATCTAAAAAGAATAATAAATTATGCTAGATAAGTTAGCGCATATCAAAGATCGCTTTGAGGAAGTAGGACAGTTAATCATCCAGCCAGATGCTATGGCGGATATGGGCAAATACACCAAGCTAACCAAAGAATATAAAGACCTAGAAAAGGTCGTGCAGGTATATGATGAATACAAGCTGGTTCTGGACAATATCCAAAGCTCCAAACAAATGCTGGATTCTGAAAAAGACCCTGATTTCAGAGAAATGGCAAAAGCCGAACTTGAAGAGCTGAAGCAAAGCCAGGAATTGTTGGAGAAGGAGCTGAAGCAGATGCTCATCCCGAAGGATCCAAATGACTCCAAAGATTGTATTTTGGAAATCCGCGGCGGAACGGGTGGCGATGAAGCGGCCATTTTTGCAGGCGACCTATTTCGGATGTACCAGCGCTTTGCTGAAAAGCAAAACTGGAACCTCACCATTTTGGATTTGACCTTTGGCTCGGCCGGGGGATATAAGGAGATCATCAGCACCGTATCTGGTGCAGATGTATATGGCATGCTCAAATACGAATCTGGGGTCCATCGGGTACAAAGAGTGCCTTCCACAGAGACCCAGGGACGAGTACATACCTCTGCAGCCACCGTGGCTGTACTTCCGGAAATGGAGGAAGTCGATGTGCAGATCGATATGAATGAGGTACGAAAAGATACCTATTGCTCCTCAGGACCTGGAGGGCAGTCGGTAAACACCACCTATTCAGCAGTGCGGCTGACCCATGAGCCTTCGGGAATTGTGGTGACCTGTCAGGATCAAAAGTCACAGATCAAAAACTTCGAAAAAGCCTTGAAAGTTTTACGATCAAGGATCTATGAAATAGAATTGGCGAAGCATAATGAAGAGGTCGGTGCCCAAAGAAGATCAATGGTGGGAAGTGGTGATCGATCTGATAAGATCCGAACGTACAATTACCCTCAAAGCCGTGTGACAGACCACAGAATCAACAAAACGGCCTATAACCTTCCCGATGTGATGGATGGAAATATTGAAGATTTTATCGGAGCATTGAGATTTGCCGAAAATGCTGAAAGACTAAAAAATACAGGAATGGAGAATTGATCTCTCAAAAACTGAGAGATCTGAGCGGAAAGGGTATGAAATATGCAATGCCTGCAATGCAGTTAAAAGAATAACACGTATCCGCAACAAAAATGAAAATTCAAGGAGAAAATTCCATCGCGCTAGTAAGTTGGGGACAGGATCACTTCCACAAGTTGTACCCATTGGCCAACAATATCCGTATTTCACAAAATCTCAAAGACAGTTTTCCCCATCCATACACCCTGCATGATGCCAGGGCTTGGATAGAACATAATATTAAATTTACTCCTTCCCAGAATTTTGCGATAGAAATGGACGGCAAGCTGGTCGGAGCCATTGGCGGCGTCATTGGTAAGGAGGAGTTGCGCACCAATATGGAGATAGGCTTTTGGCTTGGGGAGGCCTATTGGGGACAAGGCATTGCCACGGAAGCGCTTAAATTATTTGTCCCATATATCTTTCAGCGATTTCCTATCCACCGCGTCTATGCACAGGTCTATGAAAATAACCTTGCCTCCATGCGGGTATTGGAGAAGTCTGGATTTGTGGAAGAAGCTATCCTCAAATTCGGTTATATTAAAAACGACCAAATCGGCGACCTATTCCAATATGTGCGCTTAAGAGATAATGACTGAGCACAGCTGGCTTTGGTGAATTGATAGTTGACCCAAATAAACACCTTTAGAATTACTTTTGTCATCATGGATTCGAGCAGAAAAATCTATAGTCATATCCTCCAGCAGCTAGGTGCTCATTTCCCTAAAGGTGAGGCAGAAACGATGGCTTTTTGGCTGATGGACCATTTTATGAAGCTCAGCCGAAAGGACATTCTCATGAATACTGAGGTATCTGACCTTCCAGAAGCCCTCCATGATGCATTGCTCAGGTTGCAGAATAATGAACCTATCCAATATGTCCTTGGCCAGGCTCATTTCTATGGGCATGATTTCTATGTCACTGAGGCCGTCTTAATTCCACGAAGGGAGACGGAGGAACTGGTATATCTTATCCTTAAAGAAAACACGTCTGACCATCCCAAGATTATGGACATTGGCACGGGTTCAGGCTGTATTCCAATCACATTAAGTCTGGAGCTTCCGAAAGCGGAAGTGAGCGCTGTGGACATAAGCACAGCCGCTCTGGCAATCGCTAAGAAGAATGCGGAAAAATTAGCTGCAAGGGTGGATTTTTGCCAGGTAGATATTTTGACGCAGCCCATCCCTATCCGCCAATTGGATATTCTCGTAAGTAATCCTCCTTACGTTCGTAAGCTGGAAAAAAAGGCCATGGAAGCTCATGTCCTCGATTATGAGCCACATTTAGCCCTATTTGTTGAGGACGAAGATCCATTGATTTTCTATAGAGCTATAGCGGAAAAAGGCTTGGTTGCACTAAAAGTTGGAGGCCGTTTATACTTTGAAATCAACGAAGCCCTGGCAGAAGAAACAAGCCAGCTGGTGACCACTATAGGCTACAAAAAGGTGGAGATTCATGAAGATATGCAAGGAAAACCTCGTATCCTCAGCGCCATCAGGCAGGGCTAAGCGACTAGATCACTTGATCATCTCGCCTATCCAGATCGGATGCATGGCTCTGATGCTGTGGCTTCCTTCATCCAGCTCCACAAAAGTCGCATATTTGATATTTACAATCTGCGTCTGCTCGGCGGACTGAATTTCCACGGGCTGGCCTTCCGCACCATGGATCTGCACGGCACTCTGAGCAAACCACTTCTGAAATGACTTATCCCTAACGGGGAAATAGCGCATGGGTCCATCGAAAATAACCAGGTTTATATATTCCAGATGTGGCAATAGTAAATTAGCATGCTGATGATCATAACCAACCAGGTTGGCTGCTCCATGTTTGGTGGCAATAAGGTATTGCAGTCCTTCTTCGAGGAACTTCTGCTCCTTCACGGTCAGGAACCTCAGTGGATATTGTTCTTCGAGAAGGCTATAATTTACCTTTTGAAAAGCCTCATCTGCTAATATTACATCGATTTTAATCCCCCAAGAAAGCACCTTATCCACCTGATGCTGCGCCACCAGGACGGTGGGCACCCACTCCAGCAAGGGAGCGATATCTTCATAGGCATAGGATGAAGCATCTAGAATGAGCAGCGCTGGTTCCTGCTGTTCTTTTACAAAATGATGAGAAGACATAGAATTATAATCTGGTTTTGATCACTGCTAATGTAAGAAGTAAATCGCTTATTGTCTCCAAAACCCATCGCACAATGAGGGGATTAACAGCCAAAATGATTTTGCTAAGTCACCAGCATTTAATAGAAGCTAGCCCCCAGGCCAATTATTAACCAGGGGAAAAGGTGGAATTAGTCCTTCAAGGTCAAAAAAAGTCTGCTAGACCCCGCCTGTTTAAAAGAACTTCTGGCTGAGTAAAACTGCTAGTTTTTTGTTACTTTTAGGGCAGTAATTTTAGCATCAAGCACAACATTATGGCCTTCAAAGGCGAGATGTTTCTAGCAAATAAACCAAATTTAAGACATGGCACTTTCATCACCCTTTAACTTTAGACAATGGATAGAAGACAACCGTCACTTGCTAAAGCCGCCAGTAGGCAATAAGCAGGTATATCTAGGCAATGATGACTTCATCATCATGGTGGTAGGCGGCCCAAACTCCCGGAAGGACTATCATTATAATGAGGGGGAGGAGTTTTTTTACCAGATAGAAGGCGATATAGTGCTAAAAGTAATCGAAGAGGGGAAGCCTAAGGACATTCCTATTCGTGAAGGGGAGATATTTTTACTTCCTGCCAAAGTACCACATAGCCCGCGAAGGCCAGCCAATACAGTTGGGCTGGTGGTGGAGCGGTACAGAAGAGAGGGTGAAATGGATGGCTTTATCTGGCACTGTGAAAACTGTGGCGAGAAACTATACGAAGAATATCAGGTGATCACCGACATTGTAAATCAGCTGCCACCGGTAATGGAGCGATTCTGGTCTAATCCAGACCATCGCATTTGCCAATCCTGTGGAACAGAAATGCAAAAATAAATCTACCAAACGGCATTATTTGATTTGGCAGATCGACCATAATCCATCAGAATCATGAACCCATACCGCTATAGTCTGGCTTACGCCCAAGAATTGGACCGAGATGATCATTTACGTCGATTCCGTAATCGATTTTATTTCCCAAAGGTAAACGGGCATGAGGTAATTTATTTCTGTGGCAATTCGCTTGGTCTTCAGCCAAAGGCTGCAAAGGACTATATCGAGGAAGACCTGAAAATATGGGCTGAGCAGGCGGTGGACGGCCATTTTGACTCTCCCAAGCCTTGGTTTACGGTTCACAAGCGTGGCAAGGAGGCTCTGGCCCATATCCTGGGTGCCAAAGAAGAAGAGGTGGTAGCGATGAATTCGCTTACAGCCAACCTTCACGCTTTGATGGTTTCATTTTATCGACCAAAAGGCAAGCGGACAAAGATATTGACCGAGGCAGGGGCATTTCCTTCGGATATGTACCTGCTAGAGTCTCAGGTAAAATACCATGGATTATCGCCGGAGCAGACCATAGTAGAGATAAAGCCACGAGCGGGCGAGCACAGCTTGCGTACTGAAGACATCCTGGCTGCCATTCGGCAGGAGGGGGAAGAATTGGCTTGCGTGATGATGGCGGGCCTTCAGTATTACACTGGGCAACTATTTGACATGGAGCAGATCACCAAAGCAGCGCATGAGCAGGGAGCCGTGGTGGGCTTTGACCTGGCCCATGCGGTGGGCAACTGTCCTTTGGAGCTGCATTCCTGGGGCGTAGATTTTGCGGCTTGGTGCAGCTATAAATACCTGAACTCCGGTCCGGGAAATGTGGGCGGAATATTCGTCCATGAGCGCCATGCCAATAATGCACAACTTCCACGCTTTGCAGGCTGGTGGGGGCATAATGAGTCCCAGCGCTTTAATATGGAGAAGGGTTTTCAGCCGATGAGCGGGGCAGATGGATGGCAGATGTCCAACGGCAATGTACTTGGCATGAGCGCTCATCAGGCCTCCCTGGACATCTTCCTTGAAGCGGGCATGCCGAAGCTTCGCGAAAAAAGCCTATTGCTTACGGGCTTTTTGGAATACCTGATAAGGGAAATAAGCGGAGATTCAGGGATGCTGGAGATCATCACCCCCGCAGACCAGGAGCAACGTGGCTGTCAGCTGTCCCTACTGATCCATAAGGGAGGAAAGGCAGTTTTTGATGATTTCTACAAAAATGGAATTGTAGGAGACTGGCGAAACCCAAATGTCATACGAATTGCCCCTACTCCACTGTACAATAGTTATGAAGATGTGTATAGATTTGCGAAAGTATTGGAACAATCTTTATCAAAATTCACTTGATAGAAGTGAGTACATATATCAAACAGACCAAGAACCTATTTTACAAACCTATTAACTAGTTTTTATTCATGAACAATAATGATGTCAGCATAATCGGTGCGGGATTGATTGGCTCACTGCTGGGGATCTTTCTCCAGAAGCGCGGCTTAAGCGTATCCGTATATGAAAAAAGGCCCGACTTACGTCTGCCAGAGTATGCGCCAGAAGGCCGCTCTATCAATATGGCACTTAGTGACCGAGGCTGGAAGGCCATTGATGAATTGGGCTTGAGAAGTCTGGTCGAGCCTTACGCCATCCCCATGTATGGTCGTCGGATCCATGATGAGCACGGAGACACTACTTTCTTGCCCTATGGCAAAGAAAACCAAGCAATATATTCCATTTCCAGAGGAAAATTCAACCATATGTTGGTGGATGAGGCCGAAAAGAATGGCGTTCAGATGAAATTTGACCATCACTGCAAGGAAATCAACATCACAGACACTAGTATAGTGGTCCAGAATCCCGATGGGAGCACGGAGAAAAATACTCCCGGAGTGATCATCGGTGCAGATGGTGCCTATTCCTCCCTGCGTGATGCTATGCAGCACCAGACCCGTCTGAACTATACCCAGGAATACATCTCTCATGGATATAAGGAGCTCAGCATCCCTCCCACCAAAGAGGGCGAGTATGCCATGGACCCTAATGCTTTGCATATCTGGCCAAGAGGCATGTTTATGCTGATCGCACTTCCTAATCCCGACAAGTCATTTACCTGCACCTTATTCCTTCCATTCGAGGGAGCAAAAGTTTGCTTCGCCAAGATCAATGATCGTAAGGATTTGGATACGGTCTTCAAAACCTATTTTGATGATGCCTATGCCTTGATGCCAGACCTGGCTCAGCAATACTTTGACAATCCCACCTCCTCTCTTATCAATGTGGAGTGCTACCCTTGGCTAGCCAATAAGTCCATGCTGATAGGCGATGCCTGTCATGCGATGGTCCCTTTCTTTGGTCAGGGCATGAACTGTGGTTTTGAGGATTGCTATATTCTGGATGGATTATTGGAGAAATACGGGGCAACATCCTGGGAGCTAGTTTTCGAGAAGTTCCAAAAAATCCGCAAGAAAGATACTGATGCCATCAGCAAAATGGCCCGAGACAACTTCACGGAGATGCGCGACAGTGTGGCGAACCCGAAGTTTCTAGTGAGGAAAAAAATTGAAGCCAAGCTTCATGAGCTTTATCCTAACGAGTGGATTCCTCTCTATACCATGGTCACCTTCTCTGATATGAAGTATGCCGATGCCTATGCGCAAGGAAAGCTTCAGGATGAAATCATGGACCGGGTAATGGATGACCCAACGATTCTGCAAAATTATCAGCAGCTAAACTACGAGGAGATTATCCGCCAGGTAGATACTGCAAGGATGGTGTAATTGATAAAAAGCAGTAATAATAAAACACAGGCCTGGTAGCAATCGCTATCAGGCCTGTGTTTTTTATATCTCCAAGGTAAGCTGCTCATCAGGGCAATTACCTATATCTATTATTTCTCAGCATCTGCGCATCCATGGAAAAGGCGCCAGGTCCAGTGAGGAAGAGGGTGACAAAACTTGCCAGATACATGAGAGGAAGTTCCTTATTCCCGAAGGGATCTCCAGCATGTGCCACAAATGCGGCGACCACCATGGTGATGATCAAAGGGATCAATGCCGCTCGGCTCATAAAACCTATTGCCAAAAGTATGGCGCAGAAAAATTCCGCAAAGATGGCTAGCTGCAAGGATACGGCAGCTCCCAATCCTAGGGGATCAGCAAACTTAGTCAGGTATTCACTGAAATTTGAGATTTTTGCCCAGCCATGAGTCAGCATCATGGCAGCGGTGGATACACGCAACACCAATAAGGCTATGCTACTAGAAATAGGCTTGTTTGAGAAAAGAAGTTTCTTCATGAATGATATGCTGTACTTGTGTTTATGATTGATACGTAATAGTCCTGATTTATCAGGAAGAGTGTTGGACAGGGCATCTTATAAGGCCCATAAATCAGCTGGATATTCTCCTTGCTGATGTAGCTGGGACAAGGCTGCTTCCACCACTGGCCGATCCTGTGGATAGGTCACGCCAAACCAGGTTTTTCCTCCAGGAAGAATGATAATATTTCCTTTGCCTTCCTCTATTAAGGTATTAGCAATAGTTGGTATATAAAATTCCGACTTAAGATTATCCTGATGCAGAGGCAGAAAAGCCTTCCACATGCGCTCCGCTTCCTCAAAGAAGGAAGGGTGAAATCCCCAGCAATTCATACTTACAGGAGTGTCAGGGTCGATTTCGAAAGGTTCCTCTTCTTCCCGGCTATATATATGTTCCCCTTCCCGGCTGATGGCGGTTCGCTCAGTCATACCGATCAGTCGATTTTCCACATCGGTCTCACAGATCCCTCGGCTTACAGTACCATTTTCAGAAAGCACATCCTTGAGCGCATAGCCCACCATACAGTGCAGTTCCGGATCGACTTTTTCTTGCAGGAAAACACCCAACTCCTGAAAGGCTTCTTTACCATAAAAATCATCCGCATTGATCACCGCAAAGGGTCCATCAATATGGTCTTTGGCACAGAGTACGGCATGGCCAGTGCCAAAAGGCTTCTTACGGTCTGGCCTAAAGTATTCCGCTGGCACCTCAGAGGCTAGCGACTGAATCACAAAACCCACCTCTATCTTTCCTTCGAGCTTAGGAAGGAATATCTCCTTTACAGTTTCAAGTATTTCTTCACGAACTATAAAAACGACCTTGCCAAATCCTGCTCGTATAGCGTCAAAAATTGAATATTCTATAATAGTTTCTCCTGTGGGGCCAAAACCATCGATCTGCTTATTACCGCCATAGCGGCTACCTATGCCGGCGGCTAATATCAAAAGTGTGGGTTTATTCATTTATATAAGTGTTAAGTATAAAAGATTCAGTCTATCTGGAGCCTAAAATTAAAACAATCTTTAATAACTGCCCATTATGACCCCAAAAATCTTACGGGAGTCTTTATCCCTGCAAAAAAGCCCTATGCATCCTCTATAATTTGCAAAACCTGACAAAATCGGATGTTAAGACAACCATTTTGCCATTTTTTAGCAAAAATTATAAAGTTTAATGGTTATTTAAGAATCTGTTTCATTATGTTTGTAGTCGAAATCGACGCTAGTCGGGTAAAATTTCAACCAATCAGCTTGTCAGCTACATAAAATGAAAAAAATAGAAGCAATTATTAGAACGGCTCGTTTTGAGGTGATTCACAAATGCGTTGCAGCACTAGGGGTGAAGTTTCTTACTTTCTATGAAGTAAAAGGAATGGGTCTCGAGCATGCAAAAGTAGAAAAGTACCGAGGGGTCACTTATGAGCCCACTTTCATTCCTCGCACGAAGCTGGAGATCGTGGTGACCGAGGACTTGGTAGAACCTGTCATCAATTGCATCCTCAATGAGGGCAAAACCGGCGAGATCGGAGACGGCAAAATCTTCATCACTGAAGTCCTGGAAGCGTATCGAATTCGTAATAGCGACACCGGATCCGACGCCCTTTAATCCTAATCAACAAATCAGTACCACCCAATTAGTTACAGTCAGCCACTAAAACTTACCCATTCAGATGACTCAAGAACTCTTTACCATCAACAATGTGTGGATGATGGTAGCCACCATACTGGTGTTCATTATGCACCTAGGTTTCGCTTCGCTCGAAGCAGGCCTCACCAGAGCAAAAAATACCATCAACATCCTCTTTAAGAACACCATCATTCCAGCCATGGGTATCTTAACCTACGCCTTTGTAGGTTTTGACTTGATGTATCCGGGAGAAGCCTTTGCGGGTGGATTCTTTGGCCTCAGCGGCTTGGGCCTTAGCCTGCCAGAAGGCTGGGACACCTCCAATTATAACGAAGGATATACTTTCTTCACCGACTTTATCTTTCAGGCGATGTTTGCAGCCACAGCTGCCACCATCGTATCTGGTGCCGTGGCCGAGCGGATTAAGCTAGGGCCATTCATCATCTTCAGTACCTTATATGTGGCCATCTGCTACCCGATCGTAGGCATGTGGAAGTGGGGAGGCGGATTCCTCGATACCCTGGACACGCCATTTTATGATTTTGCAGGCTCCACCATCGTACACTCCGTCGGAGGATGGGGAGCATTGATTGGCGCCTATTTATTAGGACCAAGAATAGGTAAATATACCGAAAAGGGGATGAAAGCTATACCGGGACATAATATCCCTATGGCCGTAATCGGCGTATTCCTACTGTGGTTTGGCTGGTTTGGCTTCAATGGCGGATCAGTGCTATCTGCTGACCCGGGGACTGTTTCAAAAGTATTCGTCACCACCTCCATCGCTGGAGCAGCGGGCGCCTTCGGAGCCTTATTATTCTCCTATATCAAATTCAAGTCCTACGATATCACCATGGTACTCAACGGTATTCTTGCCGGACTCGTGGGGATCACCGCAGGTGCAGATATGATGGGGGTAGGTGAGTCCGCCATCATCGGATTTGTAGGCGGAGGCCTAGTAGTATTCGGAGTTATTTTCTTCGACAAAATTAAAGTAGATGATCCCGTAGGAGCCATTTCCGTCCACCTTGTTGGTGGAATATGGGGCACCTTAGCGGTTGGCATATTCGGCGAATTGGCAGGTTTCTCCCAGCTGATGTCCCAACTTATCGGTGTAGGAGCGGTAGGTACTTTCTGCATAGCCTTTAGCTTTATCGTATTCTACTCCATGAAAAAAACCGTGGGAATACGCGTCCCTGAAGCCGAAGAAGTGGAAGGCCTCGATATCAACGAGCATAGCATGAGAGCCTATCCGGATTTTGCGACCAAAGACTGATTATTAGAGTAACCCAAATATAGAGTAGCGATTAAGCGTAGAATACCCCTGACAAATTAATACCTGAGAGGCTGTCTCATCCTAAAAACAGTCTTTACTCTTTCTGCCAATTGTGCTCCCGCTGGACCTTCTGGTGGTTTCAAGAAATGGTTAAGACAAGTTTTTAATGGGACAGCCTCTCTTTTTTTTTTGGCTGATCAAAAAACAACCCTGGCCCATCGTCGGCCTTAGGCCGCCACTACCTCCTTATATTATTTGTCCTACTTGCTTCGCAAATCAATTCCTTTAATGGCATATCACTTATTCTGACCACAAAGCCCTATTCCAAATATGATGGATGAATACAAAAGGCTAAGGGCCCTGAGATTTTTCTGCTCAAAATAAATAGGCTTTTCTGGTAATACTTACTCCTATTCATAAAGATTGGCATTGTTATTAGGGATTTTCACTATAAGCATTGCTCTTATTTATAAAACAAAAAGCAAAGCTTCGAAGTTAGTTATGCTCATTTAATAGGTCTGTTCGGAATGAATCCATCCAATAACTGCCCACATGGAATCATCTATCTCATGGATGATTGTGCTGGTTTTACGAGAAGAAAATGCGGCAAGGGTTTTATATATATAGACTGCGAAGGTCAAAAAATCAAGGACCCCGAAATACTTCAGCGCATTAAGGAGCTGGTGATTCCTCCGATGTGGGAGAATGTATGGATCTGCCAGAAGCCTAATGGCCACCTCCAGGTCACGGGGTTTGACCTGAAATCCCGCAAACAATATATCTATCATCCTAAATGGGTCGCGCATCGGCAACTTAATAAATACAGCCAGTTATTGGAGTTCGGGAAAAAGCTCCCTCTTATTCGCAAAAAAATTGAAGAGGATATTCAGCGCCGGGGCTGGCCAAAGGAAAAGATATTGGCGATGATTGTCATGATGCTGGATGAATACTATATCCGAATAGGCAACAAACAATACGAGCAGGAAAACCAAACTTATGGCCTTACCACTCTTAGGAGAAAGCATATCGTCGAAAAAGATGGTAAACTATACCTGCAATATAAAGCCAAAAGTGGCAAAGAGCGCCGGGTGAAAGTCGAGAGCAAGCGCCTGATCAGGATGATAAAGAAAATCTCTGAACTTCCCGGATACGAAATCTTCAAATATATTGAAAAGGACAAGACGAAGCACCGCCTCGATTCTCACGATGTCAATGAATACCTATGCGAAATATCTGGCCATTATTTCACCGCAAAGGATTTTCGCACCTGGGGCGGAACTATGCTCGCTATCGAAAATTTCCCTCATGCCTCAGCACTGGTAGAGGGAAATCCCAGGAAAAAGCTGGAACCTACGCTGGTCAAATTAGTAGCTAAGACCCTGGGGAATACCCTGGCCGTCTGTCGGGAGTATTATATTCATCCTAAAGTCATGCAAGTCTTGTTGGACGATAAACTGGACTCTTATGCCGATAAGCCTCTAAAAAACATAAAATATGTCTCTCAATTATCAAAAAGTGAAAAGCTTTTGATGAAGATTATTTCGGAATAAATTAAGTATTATTTACCATTCATATAATATTAACACATGGTTATAAGTAAATAAACCCTAGTTTAAGTATCTTTTAATTATAACCCGAGACAAATCAGGAATGCTAACATGACACTTTAATTGGATCATAAACCTGCTTTTAATTACTTTAAATTAGCCATTGCTTTTACAAACAAAAATGAAATCAAATACGAGTCAAAATATCCCTTTAAACTATTGCGAGGATTGACTTTCTAAAAATGCATCCAGCTTGGCTTTGGTAGTTTGCTGAATTTTGGTTTTAATAAACGAGCTCCATCCTAATAAATAGCCAGAAAGCCCCATGGCCTGTTGGGTCCATTTCCACAGATCAAACGAATCGATATGCTCAATGATTTTCCCCTCCTTAAACTTAAAGGAGGCTTCTACTCTATTGATCACCTTTCTATTCTGCTTACCATAGGTATATTCTGCCAGCCAGTGCGCGGCTCCCGAATCAGCTGTTGCATGCACTTGATCAAAGGAAATTTTAGCCGCTCCACCCTTTTTGGAAAGTAACATTTCCCACATTTTCTTCGCCCTCTCCCCCTTCAGCTGGCCAAAAGCAGGATCTTCAAACACCACTTCATCATGATAGCAAGCCACCATTCCGGCGGCATTCCCCTCTGAAAAAGAGGTGTAAAATTTCTGTATAAGCTCTTTATTTCCCATATCCATTGATTTCAACCCCTCCCAAAACCCACCCTAAGTGAGTGAATGTAGCTTCAGGTAGAGCTACAATTATAAGGAAATTAAAAGGCTAATGCCTCAAACAGGTATAAATTGCTGAAAATTAAGCTTAAATAGCTCAGCCAAAATCCACCTCATATTTGAGCAAAACACCTTAAACGAATTGTGTGATTTAGGTCTTTTTGATATTGGATCGGATCACTTTAGTCTTCGAAAACCTATCATGAAAGCCATCTGAGGAGCTTATTAAGAAGGTTATAGGGTCAAAAGGAATGAAACGAAGCAATGAACGTACTAACAGAGACTTGGCACTTGGCTTTTCTCCAGTGTAAGTGGTTACCTTAGTCCTAGTAAAGTATTTAGCCAAGGTTCTTCCTGTGGATAGCTCCCAAAATAGATAATAAAAAAGAACAATCGAATAATCCATTAGGTATATAAAGATAGATTCTTCATCCCTAAAGATCTCTAGATAAGGAAATAAAATCGATAGCAAATAACCTATGCCCATGAAAAATATAAAGATAAAAACCATGTCTAAAAAGTAATTGATAAGCCTAATGATCTTACTTGCCTCATTCGCCAATACCATTGCTTCTTTGAAGCCAGACTCCTTAGCCTCCACTTTAACCTTATCCTCAATAAAGGAATCACAAGTTAGCTCAAAGGTGGGCATCGCATTCGTCAGCCCACATATAACCCCGTGATTTGCGTCAACCCCCCTGTTTAGGCAAATCTTACAGAAGCCCCGTTTCCCATCCATAGTCATAGTTATAGCATTTTAGTTATTACGGATATTATCCCCGGCATTAAGCAATAGTAAATTTGCCAAACTCATTCTCAAAATATTCTCTTATTCCACTATCAGCCTCCAAAAAAAGCCTCTTACGCTGACCAATGAGGCCTAATACTACCTGCGAGAAAGATCGCTCCTACTAATCCCTGATTAATCGCCAAGAGCCTTGTTGCTCCGTGGATCTCTTTAATTGCTAAAGGCTATTACTCATTCCTATACTTTCAATTCGCTTCTTCCAAATAAAAAATCGATTAAATGCAATACTAGGATATGATTGGTCTCTTTTTAATAATGAAACCTCTTAAGTCAGGATTTAATCACTGGTTATTTATAGAAAATAATTTTTAAGCTATTGAAAATAATAATATTATGCAAGTGAAAAAATCTTTTAATTATCAAAACCCATTTTTAACTCATCTCATCACAGCATCATATAAAGTTTTATTCTTACATAAAAAAAATAATTATACCCAAACATTTAAACCCGTTCCTGATTAATAATTTTTAATCTTCGAAAAATAGTTCACCCTCCACTAAGGGGGATAATATAGTCTGGCAAAAACAATCCCCGCTTAGAGGATCCTTCCATTCTATCTCTATTACGTCGGCCACCACAGGCAGAATGCTAGGAGCTAATGGCTGATGGATACCGCCAAAGATTGGTTGGGATACCTGATATAAGGATTCATACCATTTTTAGGTAGAAATAAAATTTCTTTTTTTGCGCCAGCTATTAAACCAAAGCTTCAAAACAAAGTCTAAGAGAAAAATCTCACTCATCAATGAAAATCCATGCTATACTTTTTGTAATCCTCACTGCTATTGGCTGTAGCCAAGACGCTCTCAATGGTGAAATAGCATCCGCAAATTCAACGGGATATCAAGCAGAAGGCGTGACCATCATCAAGGAAGGCTATGGAGGATTCTCCGCCAATCTGGAAAATGGGGACCGATTTGGCAGGGACCATGATTTGGTGGGCGATGTCAATGGGGACGGAACAGCGGATTTTGTGGTGGGAGCGCGATCAGATGACGATGGAGAGGTCGATGCTGGCGCCGTTTATATTGTATTTATGAATAAGGATGGCAGCGTAAAGTCCAATCAAAAGATATCCATGACTGAGGGAGGTTTTTCGGAAAGCTTAAATGCCGGCAATTTCTTTGGCTATGGCGTCGCGGGTATTGGCGATTACGATGCCGATGGTATTCCTGATATAGCGGTTTCCGCCCCTGTCCCTCCAAATCACTCTTTGTATATCATCCATTTGAATGCCGATGGAACGGTAAAGAACTTTGTAAAAAACAGAAACATAATTGCCAATGGGTTGTCAGCCATTGGGGATATTAATGAAGATGGGAGAATTGACGTGGTGGCCTGCAATCCCGGCTCGGATGAGGGTGGCACCGACCGTGGTGCGATCAGCATCTTATATTTGAATGCAGATTCACAGGTAGAACTCACCAAGTCCACAACGATTAGTTCGACACAGGGAGGCTTCGGGCTAGGCCTAGAAGATGGTGATCAGTTTGGCGGCAGGGAAGTAGCCATGCTTGGCGACCTCGATGGAGACGGAAACAAGGAGCTGGCGGTGGGCGCATTCATGTCCAACCAAGGCAAAGGGGCCATCTGGATACTGTCATTGGACAAGGACAGCCATCAGGTACTTTCTAAAATCAAGTTAACGGAAGGCATGAATGGCTTCACGGATAAATTGGTCGAGGGGGTAAATCCAAATGGCACTTATGGCGCAAATCTAGGACATGCCATGGCCAGCGCTGGGGATATCGATGGAGATGGAATCCCTGACCTGATCACTGGCGCAAACCAGCAGTATGAGGGCTGGGCCTATATCCTTTACCTAAATGCGGATAAAACCATCAAATCCTTTGATAGAATCAATGCTAATGAGGGAGGATTTAATCTAAATTTAGCCGCAGAAGAGCGTTTTTCACGATCGATCTCCTATGGCGGGGATGTCAAAGGAGACGGATCATTTGCCATCAATATAGGCGGGGGTGCGGGAGGTACAGGCACGCTCTACACCTTATATTTGAGAGCTAAGTAAAATAAGAAAGTTAAAATAAAAGTTTTCTAATAGTTGAAAAAGGAATCGGCATAGATCAGGATTAGCACAAGGCTAGCTTCCTTGGTGGGCGAGTCAAGATCGCTCGTATTTTAGGCTCTGATTCTTCTGCTCTAATTTATGGATAAATGGATTTACCTTTATCCCAAAAATAGACCGTCAAAGTGAAAGATAGCACTATCCAACAAGTAAGAATATAGTGACAGGAAAATTTGATTATTTTTGATAAATATTTGGTCATTAACAGATATGGCGTAGATAATACCCAATCAATATCGGGATACACGATACAACACCTAGCAAAACCCAATGAAAACAATAAGCCTCAGCATCTGCCTAATTTTTATCACCGTCATGAACGTGTGGAGTCAATCGTTTAGTTTTGAGGTGAGAGGTAAGGTGGTGGACGCCGCCAGTGGAAAAGCCCTGCCCTTTGCGACGGTACGTGTCAATGACCTCTCCACAGACAAATTCATCTCTGGCGCCTCCACAGACCAGCAGGGAGGCTTTAGTGTATCCACCCGCATCACCTCCATCGAGGTGCAGGTGAGCTTATTGGGCTATACGACCCAGGTGATACAGGACATCACATTCTCGGAGGCAGTCGCAGATCTTGGCACCATTAAGTTAGCCGAAAATACCGAAACCTTGGATGAGGTGTTGATCACAGGCGAAAAATCAACCACTGAATTTCGCTTGGATAAGCGAGTATTCAATGTGGGCCAAAACCTAGCCAGCGCTGGGTTAAGCGGCCTGGAGCTGCTAAATAATGTCCCCTCAGTAACGGTGAATGTGGAAGGTGAAATCCGCCTCAGAGGCAATACCGGAGTTGAAATCCTAATAAACGGCAAACCATCCGTCTTAGCCAGCGAGTCTGGAAACGCCCTTGGCACCCTCACCTCGGATATGATCGAGGCCATCGAGGTGATCACCAATCCCTCAGCCAAATACGATGCGGAGGGCTCCTCGGGGATCATCAATATTATCCTCAAAAAAGAAGAGAAAAAAGGCCTAAATGGCTCTGTCACCCTAAATACTGGCATTCCAAATAATCACAGTCTGGGGCTAAGTCTGAATAAGCGAACTGAGAAATTTAATCTCTTCAGCCAGCTGGGGATCGGTCATCGTACCTTTCCAGAGGTCAACCGCAGCATCAATAGCAGCAATGACAGTCCCAACAGCATCGTGAGTAGCGGGGAAGGAGACAAGAATGAGACTTTTTATAATATCATCTTAGGAACAGACTACCATATCAATGACAATAATGTAATCTCCCTCACCGGTCATTACGCCTATGAAGTGGAATCAGAGTCTTATTCCACGCTTTTTGATAATCTAAACGAGGAAAACACCGCTATTGCCAGCTGGAACCGTGGGCAATCCACCGAGGCCACCAATCCAAAATGGCAGTATGAGCTTCAATACAAGAAGGATTTCGATGATCATAAGGAGCATATGCTACTTTTCAGCGCCATTGGCAATTTCTTTGGGAAGGACCAGTCCTCTTCATTTATAAACAGCCCCATCTTTGGAGATGCGGCGAGTGATGATCAGCAGCGTACAGATACCGATTTTGGTCAGGGAGAATATACCTTTAAGCTCGACTATACCAAGCCCTTCAATGACCGTATTACCATGGAGACTGGCGCTCAGTACGTCTTCAACGATGTATATAATGACTATACCATCAGCTCCCTGGAGGATGGACAGTGGCAGATCAACCAAAATCTCAGCAACTTATTTGAGTACCAGCAAGGCGTATTAGGCGCCTATATCACCGGAGCCTATGAAGCCGAAAGATTTGGGGTGAAAGCAGGCTTAAGGGTGGAATCCACCGATATGAGCACTCTCTTAGTCGAAACTGGTGAAACCAATTCTCAGAATTTTACCAATTTATTCCCCTCCCTGCATGCCTCCTATAAGGTATGGGACAATTTCTCCATTCAGGGTGGCTATTCCCGACGGATTTCTCGGCCTAGGCTTTGGGATCTGAATCCGTTTTATAATATCCAAAATGAATACAGCGTAAGAACAGGCAATCCAAACCTGCTTCCAGAATATGCAGATTCTTATGAGGTGAACTTTCTATATGACCAGGAAAAATTCTCCCTTAGCGCTGCGATATATCACCGATACACCACAGATGTAATGGAGAATGTCACCCGCGTGGAAAACAATGTTAGCATCACCATGCCGCTAAATATCGGTACTAACAAATCTACTGGCTTTGAGCTAAACGCCAAATACGACCCCACAGACTGGTGGGCACTGAATGGGGACTTCAACTATAACTATGTCAAAAGAGATGGCGAGTATGAGGGCACGAGCTTTGACTTCAGCTCCTCCCCTTCCACGGTGAGAATTACCAGTAAGTTTTCCCTGCCGGCACAAATTGATTTTGAACTGATCGGCAATTACCAATCACGATTTGAGACCTTCCAACGGGAAATTTCAGGTTTTGCCTTTGCGGATATTGGGATTCGTAAAAAGATATGGAAAGGTAAATCCATCATCAATCTAAGTGTGCGTGATATCTTTGCCAGCCGTATCCAGGAAAGCCAAACCGTCCAAACGGGCTCAGCCGTACCTGACTTTTACCAATACAACTATCGCCGCCGAGGCACTTTCTTCACCCTGGGCATCAGCTTTGGATTTGGCAAGGGCGAGGCAATGGAGTTTAGCGGTCAGAAACGTTTCTAACCCCGTCCCCTAACTCTCCAGGAACACGTCAAAATTTATAAAATGTGAGGAATAGCTTTTCAAGATGTATTAACCTGAGGAACTAAATGCGAGCCGGTCCGGAGGAAGAACAATAGCACTTTGCGGCTTCATAACTCCTGTGGTGGCACTTGGACAAACAAAGGCGCCCAAGGGAGAGAAGGCTAAGATAGGTATTAGGGCATCTTCTGGAAGCTAAAAAATATTTCCATATCCTCGTTGGACACCTTTCCCACGAGCTCATTTTCCAATTGCCAATATTCTATCTTGCGGGGGAAATAGATAGAATCATTGATACATCTAAAGTAGTTTTCCTCCAGACTATCCATCCGAAACAAAGTAGCCTCCACCTCGCCGGGGATAGCGACGGACAGACTCCACTGCCCATTTTCAGTCGTCAAGTCCATATATTCCATTTTGACCGTATCATCCCCCTTCACCGTATAGCCAATCCCCGAATAACCGTCCTGCGATCGGTGCCATTTCTCATAGGTGGCCAGCCCCTCATCGTCATTGGTACGCAGCCATTCTCCTAATAACCAATCAAAACTCCCTTCCTGATCCACCCGATCAGCGCTGGTGTTTTTATCATTGCAGGAGCAGAATGATATGCAGGTAAAAATCAAAAGGATATAAGGTTTCATAGCTTGTGGATTGGGTAGTAAGCTTAGTAAAGCGCTGAGCGAGTGCTAAGCATCCTCTAAAATATACGAAATTATTCCTAAGAATGCCTTCCCAAAAGCACCAGTCTCGTTATTCTTCCACTAGCAAAGAGCCTTGAGAGGTGGGTCTAGAGGGATAAATGGTAACCTTCTCGTATAGACCAAAAAAACACTAGGTTTCGAGGGTTTAACTAATTGAATTCGGCTTCGTCATAAATCCCACTTTGGCCAAAAGTGAAGGAGCCAAATTGACTGCAAAATCCGGTAGAAACCATGAAAGTCAGCGCATCAATGATTATAATATATCCTGGGTTTGGGGCTTTAGGGTCATGCTTATCCATAAGGTTATTTTGGGACAAAATTATTCATTCCTCAGCGATTCACTTTCCACTCCTCAGAATGATCATCAAAAATCTCCTTACCCCAGATGGGAAGCTCCGATTTTATACGTTCCACTAATTCATTGCAAGCCTCAATAGCAGCCTTACGATGCGCTGAGGAGGTAAATACAAACAAGCAGATCTCTCCAACCTTAACCTCGCCGAGACTATGGTAAATATGCATACAGCTAAGGTCGTATTTGGCGAACACATCCTCCCTAATTTCTCTAGCCTTCTCCAAAGCCATATCCTTATAGGCGGTATAATCGATGGCCTGCACCTTACGGCCCTCCTTTTCATCCGCCCGGATCTGCCCTAAAAAGATAGAATGCCCCCCAATACCCGTTTTGGAACTATGGTTCGCGATCGATGTAGCAATTTTATCCGGGGAAATAGCCCCATTTACAAAAATATCCTTGATTTTTCTAACCTTCTCCATTTACAAATCCTCTCTTTTCCCAAGCCAAAAACACTATCAGAAAGCAATTTTACAGAATAATATCATCAATCTAAAGTTATCGAAGCGTAATATATACCTTTAGCGGATTATCGGTGGTAGCTGATGTTTGTCTCACCCATAAAAAGGTAAAGAGGGAAGAGTTGAGGGGAAAATTTAAAATTAAATTTTAGACATAGAAGCTGGCAAGGGCAAGCACATTAAATGGGTAAAGCTGGCCTTACTCTGACCGGATTCCTGCCACTTACTGAACGGGGAGTAATATGCTTGGTTGGATTTCTTTTTCATCCTGCAACATTAGGTATTCAGACCGCCTGTATCAATATGGGGGTTTGGACGGACACGGTTACACCAGCTTTGCATCAAGGTAAAGTTTCAATTGTTATCTCCTTAAAGGATTGAGTAGAAACTGATCCTCCGGATTCTGTTTTCTCCACAGCCTCCATAACAAAACGTATTGTCACAGGGCTATTGATATCATGTTCATTAAAATCATAAACATATCCTGTCTCAAATGGTGTCGAATGCCCCTTTGGATCATGCTTTATCAAATCAGTCTCTTCCACGACCTCATCCCCTATTTTCTTGATTGCCTTTAAAGAATTGAACTTACCATTTCCACTTTCAGTATAAATATTGATCAACATATCAATCTGGTCTCCTACATTTCCAGAAAAGGCATTTTGGGCAGGCACCACACCTATTTTTGGGACCAATAATGGCCCATCCATTTGCCCCTCATCAGAGCAGCCAAGAAATAAAATGCAGCATATCGATGTAATTATACATGTGAATAATTTCGATTGGAAATCTTTCATAATGTTTGTTTTAGAATTTAATTTTATAAAATAGTGATGGCAAAATTGGAAACAATGTTAATTTCTTTAAAACCATACCTTTATCGGTCACATCAGAATAAATATAATATGCATTTTGGCGGTTGTAAACATTATAAATGGAACCTCCCACCGTTCGCTGCCACCCGTTTTTCCAACGTTTGTTATGGCTATAGGATATATCCAACCTGTGATAATCCGGCATCCTTTGGTTATTTTGCTTTTGTATCAAAATAACCTTTTCATAAACGCTAAAATCAGGATTTGGAAGGTAATAGTTCTCTTGACCGGACAGGTCATTGTTTAGATAAAATCTATGGTTATTGATAACCTTGAAATATTGATCACCTATGGTCAGCGGCTGGCCCGTTTGATAGGCCCATTGAAAGTTGATTGTAGATTGCTTTCCCAATTTGAACTGATAACCCAAATTTAGGTTATGTGGTCTATCGAAGCTATAGGGATAATACTCACCGTTATTTATTTCGTCAAATTTTCTAAATGACCTTGAATAGGTATAGTTTAGTTCAATGAATGACTTCTCGAAAGATTTTTCTGCGGAGAGCTCCAGCCCATAGGCATATCCCTTACCATCCTTAGCGATCGCATCTTCCCAGTTTCCCTTTGTCAATCCAAATCCTTTGACCCTATTATAATCTATAAGGGAATTCATTGTTTTATAGTAGCCTCCCATTACTATATTTAATCCATCTTGGCCAAAACCATATGATAACGCTACCTGATCACTTGAAGACGGCCTTATATCATTGGTCACTGGAATCCAAATATCCGGAGTGAGGGAGGTTCCTGATGTATTAAGAGAATGGACGGTCTGATTCATCCTGCTGTAATTTGCTTCGATGTCTACATTTTCATTTATATTAAAGCGCACTTTGAGGCGGGGTTCGAAAAGGAAATAGTCATTTTCTCCGGACAATAAATAAGTCGATATCCTCACGCCGGGAGATATTTCCACCTTTCCATTAGAATATTCAGCTTGCGCATACCAGGATGCTTCATTTGCGCCCAAGGTGACTTTATTGGAATCTTTTGCATTTCCTATCCCGCCTGAATTCAATTGGTTTTGAAACCAATCTACTGGCACAAAAAAATGATTGGTAAAATTAATGCCTGTATTAAACTTCCAGCTGGAGTTGAGCACATAGTCCAACTCACTCTTTATCAGCATATCCCTGACTGAAACGCCATAATAGGTATCATTGAAAAATTCAAGTTGTCCATTATCAACCATCCTGTCTCTCGAAGTAAGGTCATAATGAAAATTCGAATAGGCCACGGTAGTATTCAAAAACAGTCCCTTTGAAAATGTCCTGTTCCACCTAAAACTAAGGAACCTGTTCCCCCAATCATTGTCGTACAAGCTGGTATATTCCTTAAAATGATCATCAGCACCAAAATAGACTTGGTCTCCACTAGTTTCCAATCGGTCTCCTCCTGAATAATAACTAAGATATAAATGGTCTTTAGGGTTGACCTTATGATTGATCTTCACATTGATATCATGATAACGATAAAGAAATTTGTCCTCGGGCTTTTGAAAAAGGTATAGTCCCTTCAAGAAAGCATCGATTGTCGACCTCCTATAGGAAATCAAGAATGAAGACTTCCCTTTTATGATAGGCCCTTCCATCGCGATCTTACCCGAAAAGGTACCTAGGACAACTTCTCCATGATACTCCTGCATATCTCCTTCCCGTAAATATATATCCACCACGGATGAAATTTTCCCGCCGTATTTAGCTGGAAACCCTCCTTTATAAAAGTCCACCGTATTTATTGCAAAAGGGTCAAAAATTGAAACAAATCCGGCAAAATGCCCCGTATTGTATAGCGGAATATTATCCATAATCAATAGGTTCTGATCATTGTTTCCACCCCTTACGGAAAAACCCACAGATCCTTCCAAGCCAGATTGGACCCCTGTCTGTAGCTGGATAAGGTTTAAGATATCCACTTCCGGTTTAAGTGAGGGCAAATTCAACCTATCAGGAGAGGTTATCCTAACCTGACTGCTTGACCTTTTTTGAACGGGCCGTTCTTCACTTACGGTTATCGTCTCCAGTTGCTTTGGTTCAAGATTAAAATCCATAATGGCATCTGAGCCAATGGTTACCATTGTATCCAATGGGTGATATCCCAGCATGGAGATCTTTAGGCTGAAGGGCTCATTTATGGGTATACTTAATGAAAAGTGGCCATAGGCATTGGTATAAGTTCCTTTGGTACCATTTCCAAACATTACCACCGCCCCAATGACCCTCTCATCTGAGAACCTATCAGTTACTTTTCCAGATAAGTTCACCCTCTGAGCATGGACTAGAGTCCCCGTCCCCAAAAGCATATATAATAATAGCCCTATCTTATACACAACTTGTTCCTTCTCTGTTGCAAACAGTTTTTAATTTGGTAGGATTAATGCCGGCAAAAATACCCGTTCCCCCTTCAATATTAGAATGGACTTCAGGGAGCACTTTAAAAATATCCGGAAAGTAAAGATTTTCCACTTCAAGGGAAGGGGAAAATTGCAAAGCATCCAGATGCTGATACAATGATTTTTTATACAGATAGTAATCTTTTGAAACCCTTGATAGGACTGGGTAAAATTCTGAAAAAAAGGGATTTCCAACGTTGCCCGTTGGAATGATATCAAAGGTTAGGGTAATTAAGTCCTTGTCATCGTGGTCAGTCGAAAAAAGAAAAGTATTTTGATAGTTACTTGGAAGATCTTCAGATAGAATTATTTGGTCATTGTTGACCGTTTTCAAAAAGTGGTACTTCCATTTATTATCACCCGCCCCCATTGAATCAGCATTATATACATAAGTTTCATAATAACAAGCCTGATCCTTAGGTGGGTCAAAGGAGGCAAAAAGCCGAACAATATCCCCTTTTATGTTTCTTTGGTCACTGTACCCGGCAGGAAACACCAAGTCGGATTCTTCAAAGGAGGTTGGCTGTGGAATTGATGTTATTGCCTTGATAGAATCTCCACTAGGTGTCAATATTTCCAGTTTATAATCAAATCCTTGCCTCAGAATATTTTCACCCATAAACACAGAATCCCTAAACGAGAGAATTTCAGAAAACAGTACCCTCCCACCAATTGGTTCGATACACGTCAACTTAACTTGGGATGAGGCCATTTCTGCCAAGTCCTCCTCATCATGGAAAAAAGAAGACTTTGTAAGGCTCACTGTTGCTATGCTGTCAGGGAACAAAATACTATTTACTATATAGGTTTCTTCCATTTCCTGATCCCAATCGGGGGTATATTCATTTAAACAGGCTGAGACAGTCCCCAGAAATAACACAAAGACAATGGATTTATTGATCATAACGAATTAAAACTGGACCTAAATTAACAGGCCCAGTTTTCTTTTAAAATTAAATATAGAATGGTTTTTAACAGAAATGAATTGAATTAGTTCTTGACTACCCAGTTGTCCCTTTCCCATTTTTTAAAATACACCTTAAAATTTAACCAGTTGCTCTTTATTCTAGCCCTAATCCTCCTTACACCAGGTTCGTGAAAGGTTGAAATTTCGTTGTCCCCCAACAATACAGTTTTACGGACTTTCATACTACCTAAAGAGGTATTTCGGTACATCTAATAAACCAAAATATCCGGATTTTGATTAGCGGTTGGCAATTGCTCCACCCTACCCCAGTACATCCCATCTATTAGGACTATCAAAATCTGTTTGATAGGCATATGAAGACCTATTGGCTGCATGTATTTTTTATAAATCGAAGCTAACTTCTATTGAAAAACCACTCGCTTTTTCACCTAAATGGAATTCCTTGAATTGCAAAACCATTTCCCCATTGGTTCTCTTTGTAGTCCTATTTTCATCGAAAGTTCGTTCAGATTCGACTTTTCCCTCATTTTGATTAGAATTATAATCCATTTCCAAGGTATAATTCATAAAGGATAGCCATTCCTCATTAACAGCCTCCTGATCGGACCCAAAATTTGCTGCAATATACTATTCACCTGTTTTGTCGTAGATTTTCACTTCCTAGTTATAGGTTGTATCTATTTCCTCAGGATTGAATTTGTAGTCGTTTATACCTTGTTACTTTGGCATCGTCCTGTGTAACCATATCCTCTTCCCTAGAACAACTGGATACCTGGTAGACTGCTTGTCTGCTGTTAGACGAACAGGCAAGGAAGAGAATAAATTAAACAATACATTTTTTCATGATAGATTATCATAAATAATAAAAATGTTCCTAACTGCTTAAATAATTGGACTGGTTTTGTTGCCTAAACTAGGAACAAAATGATCGAAGAACTAATCAAAAATGTCCGACTCTCATCAAGTGGTCGCAAGTTGATTAGCTCCTAATAAATATGAATAAATCTTATTATCCAAATAATACAGAATAAATATCACCCTCCAAAAATTAAAGATACTTTAAGGGGAAATAAATATGTAAAAATAAACTATTTCTGGTTTAATATGACTAAAACCCGTTAAAGGGCAACGGAATAAAGGAAGGGCATGCGGGAAAGACGGTGTTTAAGCCCTAAGCTCATTGCCGCTCGGCAGATCGAAAGCGAACTTTGTGAAATGATGAATGAAAATGGAGAATTATTTTTTTATAGTTGCGTTTTATATTTATTAGATATGAGCGAAATCCAACTTCCAATCGGTTATTTCACCACGGCATTGTATTCATCATCGGTCACTTCTTGCATCCACTCTGTCGGTCCTGCAAGTCTACTCGTTATGGCAACTTGGACAAATTCTCTACTGGCACTTGCCCCGTGCCAATGAGGGGTGTTGGGAGGACATTTTACAGTCTCCCCTTTTCTTAAGATTAGTTTTGGACTTCCCTTTTCTTGATAATAACCTTCACCATCTATGGCCAAAATAATCTGGCCATTTGGATGTCGGTGCCAATTGGTCCTCGAGCCAGGTTCAAAGGTGACACTTCCGACCGAATTTTGGTTTATACTATCAGCATCGACCAACATTTCCAGAAAGGCAGTACCAGTGAAATTGTTATTTTCAATTTTTTGGCCTTTTTGGAAAATCAATGACTTCTGGATTTCAGAAATAGTGGAATCTTCATTATGGCAGCCTAACAATGAAATTGTCACCAATAAAGGAATTGCATTAAATTTTAAATTCATCTTTTCGGATTTACAGATTATTGGTATAAAATTCCCCCAACTTATCAATTGCTTGATCCACATATTTAGGTTTCCAATAGGTTTGGATATGGGTGGCACCATCTATGAGAAACAATTCTTTGGTCTTGGCATTGATGGCTTTTTCGTAAGCTTTGTCGGTCATGTAGTAGGTATCAGCTTTACTTCCAGCAATCATCAGTAATGGCTGATCCAAAAGTTCGATTTCATCGGTGGCATCCCATGTCATTAATTCCAAGAGACTGCTCATTGTATAACAACCACCAGAATTGGGGTGAACATGTGTTTCATTGTAATAGATATAGCCTTCTTTGTACAGATCAAAAGGAAGTGAAGCTATTTCTTCCTTGGTCAATAATGGTGTATTGCCACCCACATACAAAACCTCTCCCCCTTTAGCTTCTTGTTCCCTAGCCTTTGAGGCCTGGCCCAATCGTTCCTGAATGGTTGTCATTTGTGATTTTAAAAACCCGTTGCGTCGAACCTCTCCTGAATTGAACATACTCAATGTAGCAACAACTTTAAAACGACTATCGGATTGTGCTGCTTTCAACGAATAACCACCACCGCCACAAATGCCAAGCAAGCCTAACCGAGCAGTATCTACACCTTCAAATTGCGAAATAAAATCCGCCATACCGTGAATATCATCCACACGATTTTGAGGTATATCAACGTTTCTTGGTGATCCGCCACTTGCTCCTTGGTAGGCGGCATCTGCTGCAATAGTTATAAAGCCCAGTTCTGCTAAACGTTGTGCGTACAAACCTGCCACTTGCTCTTTCACACCCCCATTTGGGTGTGCAATGACAATGGCTGAATAGGCTTTGGTCGAATCAAAATTAGCGGGCGTATATACATTGGCTGCAATTTCCAAACCGTTTAATTGGTACATAACCGCATGGATATTCACCATTCCATTTTCATTTTTGGTTATCGCATTTGCATAAACCAAGGTGAATGGATTTTCATTTTGTGCTTGGGCAATGCCTTGGCTTTTTAGATTAAGTGCAGCAATTAATGTTATTATCAATATAACTGGATACTTCATTTTGAGACTTCTTATTTTTTTAATTGTTCTGCTACGGCATCGTAATATTCCTGAGTAAGTACTTCTGTCCAAGTAGTTGGGTTTTCACCTCCATACAATGCCAAATAGGTTACATCACTCTCCTTGGTTGAAGAATGCCAATGCTCGACGTCTTTTTCGCATTTTACCACATCGCCGGCTTTGAGAATTATGGGATCCTTTCCTCTTTCCTGATAATAGCCCTCTCCCTCCACATAGATCAATACCTGTGCTGAGGAATGCTTATGCCAGTCAAGTGTAGAGTTTGCCTTAAACGTTGCTTTGGTGATGCTAAAGCCCAATTCACTATCGTCTGTCATTACTCCATTTAGCCAAGCTTCTCCGATGTAATGGGTGTTGGGCGCTTTAAAGCCTTCGTTCAGGTATGAGGAAACTTCGTAGCCCCCTTGTTGGGCAAAAACACTCACGGGAACGATGAACAATAATGTAATAAGTAGGTTTTTCATATTTTCAGCTTTTAGTTAAGTCCTTTATCATTAAGCCATCCATACATCAGATTGGCAATTTCTATATTGTTGAGATCGGACATGGGAAAATGGGTATTCCCTTTGATTCCAATTCCTGGTAAGTGAACCACTTTGGCGTCACCCCCATATTTGTTGATGGTTTCCACAAACAATTTTGCCATTACCAAACGAGGACGCCAATTATCCGTACCATAAAAGCTATCCTGCGTTTCAGGGATAAAATCACCATAATAAATGATGATCGGAATTTTGGTCAGCTTCAGAAAGTCAATTTTGGAAACTGGCACTGCCTCCAATGTTCCTGCCGAACTCTCCATTGGGTCGGGCACTTCACCTTCAGGAAAAACAAAGCCACTCCCAGGTTCATAAGTAACAATGGCCTTGATATTACTATTTTTAATGGCCGTGGTCCAACCTTGCCCCCCACTATGGGAATGGGTTATTAGAATACCATCACCGATTTTGTCAAACAGGGCTGATATGGCGTTTGTATTTACTTCAAAATCTATAGCCCCAAGATCCGGACTGATTTGTCTGTAAAATTGATTGAGCGTCTCCGGTCCTTTATCAAATTTTACATTGGGCATAAATTCATCCCCTTTGGCAATCCTGAACATTCCTAACCAATACTGCTCATTGGGGGTTGCGGGAATGGATGTTTCTTCTGGTCCTCTTCCGCCTTGGCCCCTACGTGGTTGGTCGATTAAATATACAGAGAAGCCCTTTCTTAGGAAAATTGTTTGAAAACCTTCACGGCCATCGGCCGTTGTCTGCCAGGTTCTTGCTGTTTGGCCGAACCCATGCCAAAATACTAAAGGCAATTTCTTGGCATTGATCGGAATCTGATAATGTATTGTCGCATGGTCGATATGCAGTGTTTGTCCATCTTTTTTTGGATTGTTTGGGTCGTACTCTCCTTCTGCTTTGATGATTCCTCCACCAACTGCAAACACACCTTGGTCCTGTAAGCTTATTGGTTTTTTTCCTTCAGTTTGTGCCATTATGCTGCTTATAGATATAAGTGCTAGCAGCGTCAAAATAATCCTTTTCATTTCACTGATTTTTAAATTGTTATTACAAATAACAGAAAAAAAACAAAGAGAATACGTAGATGAATTACTGAGGTACTTACCAATATTACAGGGATTGTTCTACTTTACCCTTTTCAATGTAGTTCTGAAATTATTATTTTAGCAGATTTCATTTTCTTCTCGTCTAAATAAGGTCTTAGACTCTCGACTAAAACATTTAACTGTCCTTTGGTGAAACCTTGTTTTAAACCAATCCGCATATGCCCTCTCAGCATGGGCTCTACATCGCCCATAACTATCAAAGCCGATATGGTGGTCAACTCTCTTTGCTGATAGGTCAGCACATCCCGCTCAAATATATCCGCAAAGAGATGCTCCTTAAGGAACCTATCAATTTCGGAGGAGAATTGTTGGTAAGCGGGTTTTGTCTCAGGTAAAGGGTTTTTAATGAGCTCCTCCAATACTTTTTTGCCCCTGCCGTATTTGGGCAGTGTGTCATCAATTGGAGAAGCTTCCTTTCCCCAATTATCGTTGACACCGTCAGCTTTTCGTTCTTCTAAAACCGAAAGGAATGTTTGCAGTCCCATGATGCTTTTAGGAAACCCCACATATGCATACAGGTGCACCAATTGCTCCTTTATTTGGTTCACGGTCAATCCATTGTCAAGACCTTTTGATAGTTCGGATCTTAGCCCTTCCCAATCGCTTATTGTCGTAAGGGCTGCAATTGAGGCCATGCTTATCTGTCCCTTATCCAGTTGTTGGGCTTGAGAGCGGTAACAAACATTGCATAGCAATAGCACAGCTATTATCTTAAACATTCTCATCTGTCTATCATTTTTTGGGCTGCAGCGGAATACCTTTCTCCCACAAGTTGGATATTTTTTAAAGCAGTGGATACTTGGAACAAATCATCACCGGACAGGTTGATTTTTGTACTACCCACATTTTCTGTCAGACGATATTGCTTGGTAGTTCCAGGAATTGGGACAATAAACGGTTTTTGGGCCAGCAACCACCCCAAGGCAATTTGAGCGGGAGCGGCTTGATTTTGTGTAGCAATCTTTTTGACTAAATCGACCAATGCCTGGTTTGCCTTTAGGTTTTCCTTTGAAAAGCGAGGTACAGTGTTCCTGAAGTCATTGGGCTCGAACTGGGTACTTTCTGAAATTGCCCCTGTCAAAAAACCTTTACCCAGAGGGCTGAATGGAACAAAACCTATCCCAAGTTCTTCCAATAAGGGAATAATCTCCTTTTCCGGCTCCCTATAAAAAAGCGAATATTCACTTTGCAATGCAGCAAGTGGCTGAATGGCATGCGCTTTCCGGATGGTAGTTGCTCCTGCTTCAGACAAGCCCCAGTGTCCTATTTTCCCTTCCTTGATCAGATCACTTATGGTCCCCGCCACATCTTCCATTGGGACGGATGGATCCACTCTATGCTGGTAAAAAAGATCAACATGATCTGTGCTCAATCGTCTTAGGGAAGATTCGACAACTTCCCTTATCCTCTTGGGACTACTATTAAGGCCTTTTGTGGAATCACCTTCCTTAAAACCAAATTTGGTAGCAATCGCCACTTCCTTTCGGAAAGGGGCAATCGCCTCTCCCACCAACTCCTCGTTGGTAAATGGCCCATAACATTCTGCAGTATCAAAAAAGGTTATGCCCTGCTCAAACGCAGAACGGATCAGTTTGATCGCTGCGTTTTTTTCTGTGGGAGGCCCATAGCCAAAACTCAGGCCCATGCAGCCCAGTCCAAGCGCGGAAACTTTCAATCCCTGATTTCCCAATGCCCTTTTTTTCATGGTTTCTATTATTTTATATATCCAATTTTGTTACACTCAACCATTTGATCATTTTTGGGTTTCTGTGGTAAAAAAGCAAGGTAGGTCCTGTATCCAATGCTGCTATGGAATGCATATCTTCATTAGAAATATCGAAAACCCTAAAATTCTGCTCTATCCTTTCCTTATGGACCGATTTTGGAATGGCAATAACATTTCTATGGATCAGCCAGCGCTGGATCACCTGTGCTATGGACTTATTGTTTTTCTTTCCTATTTTAGACAACACTTCATTTTGGAAAATGCCGGACTTTCCTTCTGCAAATGGCCCCCAAGACTACATCTGAACATTGGGGTCGATCAGAAAATCTTGGCTTTCCTGTTGTTTATGGAAAGGGTGGGTCAATCTGGTCAATGGCCGGGGCAAACCCACTGTTAATGGTAAGGCCCATAATCCTATCAAGTTGAAAATTGGCCATGCCTATGGCCTTGATCTTTCCTGCCTGATATAGTTCGTTCATGGCCTTCCAGTGCCATAGACATTCACATAGGGTTGATGGATAAGGTAAAGGTCAAGATAATCGAGCTGGAACCTTTCAAACGCCCTTCCAAGGGCAGCTTTGGTGATTTCGTAGCCCATATCCTGCACCCAAAGTTTCGAGGTAACGAACATTTCCATTCTGGCTACTCCTCTCTTTAATTATCGCATTTCCCACCGCTGCTTCGTTCATACATGCAATTGCAGTGTATGAGGCGGTAACCTATATTTATGGGATCCATTACTGCCCGATCACATTCCTTTAAATCAGGTATCTGAAACACTCCAAATCCCAAGAGGGACATTTTCAATCCATTGTTCAATTTGATCTTTTTCATAAATCATATGTTAATTTATTACAAAGTTCACTGTCTTTTATTTCATTGATCTTATGCAGGTATCAGGTTTACTTACTATTTTCACTGATTCCGATCGAGCAGCGCTGAAAGTCCTTCTGACTGCTTTCCTTTTGCCTCTACGTGCTTTTTTTTCCTGATAGCTTGTATCCTAAGGTAAGTCAAAGAACGCCACAACCACTCCAATGGTCCGTACAAATAATGCCTGAGCCAAAACCTACTGAGCAGAATTTGGCCAGCGTAAATCAAGATCCCCACCAAAAACAATTTGGTTGGGTTTGCTCCACCGAAGTAAGGTCCAAATGCCCACATAGAAAAAAGAAAGCACCCCACCAAGCCCTGCATAAGGTAATTGGTAAGCCCCATACGGCCGTAAGGGGACAGGATTTTCAACACACTCCCTCCCGCTGTAGTTTGATAGAGGATAATAAAGCCCATTATTAAGGTCCCGGAAAAAAATATCAATTCAATATCTTCCAATGCCTTGACGGCCAAAACCCTGTCAGAAACGACATTTCCTTCAGGATTGAACAGCATACGTGTCTCCACTGAAGGGAACATGCTCAGGACGAGCGAGATCAGGAGCAAACCCAACAAAAAACCAAGAAACAACAGAAGGTTGCGTCTTTTGTGGACCTGCAAAGATTCAAAGAACCGGAGACGGCCTATCACCAATCCCAGTATAAATAGTGCCAAGGTAACATATCCCCTTCCCACCATACCAAACTGGTAATTGAGTTTCCCCATATATCGCTGGTTAAAATTATACTTGGCAGAATTGAAGAATGAAGGATTCGCTATATGTTCAGGAGTCCCTTCAGCAACTACTAGGCTACTCCTCTCCACCTGTTCTAAAGAAGGGTTACCTAATGCACGGTTGTTTATTGTGGCGAGAATGGTCCTAGGTACACCAACCAATAGTAGACCGGAAAGTAACAACAGCACCCAGTTTTTGGATTTGTAAAGCGGAATCATTATCAGCCCAAAGACGGCATAGACCGAGATGATTTCAAGGGGATAAAAGGAATGAGCTAATATACCCATAAAAAACAAAATGACCATTCTCCATGCAAATCGTCCCCTAAAATCCACTCCCTTTCGGCTGGCACTGTCCATTTGTATAAAAAAACTAAGCCCAAACAAAAATGCAAATATATTGATAAACCTTCCCATAATTATATACTGGCCGATCCACTGTATCGTTTCGTCCAAAGCTCGGAACCAAGGGAAGACCTGCTCCACTGCTCTGGAAAAAATCCCAAAATGCTGGAGCATGTGGATTAGAACCACCCCCAATAAAGCGAAGCCTCTTAAAGCGTCCAATACATTGATACGTTTGAGGGGTTTTGATAATGTTTTTGCTGCTTCCATATAGTGAACTTCTTGATTATGGATAGGGGAAATTTTCCCCTTTGACATTTGTGATTACAAACATCCCAGTTTTATTCCATCAAGAGCTTATACAGATTACGGGTACTCCTACCAGTTTTACTGATTTTGATCCTGGCCACTCTACGAACTGGATATAAATCTGTAATATTGAAGCATATAAACCAAGAACGGTCATGGAAAAACTAAGGAGATTTGAAACGGTCAATGACTATAATGTTTTCAACAACAATGAAACTCTTCACCCGTTGGTGAGCATTGTTGATTTAACCAAAGCAGACCTAAGAAGGGCATCCAATATGTACTTTGGATTTTATACGATTTTCTTAAAAGAAGTGAAGTGTGGAAATCTGCGGTACGGCCGCCATACCTATGATTATCAAGAAGGGACACTGGTATTTATAGCCCCCGGACAGGTGGTGAGCGTGGACAATACCGGCGAGTCGTACCTACCTCAGGGAAAGGCCCTTATTTTCCATCCCGACCTAATTTTAGGATCCTCCTTGGCCGACCACATGGACAATTATACTTTCTTCGGTTACCAATCCAATGAAGCCCTCCATTTATCACAGCGTGAGAGGAATTTGATCTTGGAGTGTTTTTCCAAAATCTCTTACGAGCTGGAACAGTCCATTGATCATCATAGCAGAAGACTTATCATTTCAAACATTGAGCTGCTGTTGAATTATTCCGTGCGTTTTTATGAACGCCAGTTTATCACGCGTGAAAACGTCCTTCAAGGAACCTTGGAGAAATTTGAAGCTTTATTGAATGGTTATTTCAAGTCTGACAAACCCGATAAGTTGGGTTTGCCTTCTGTGACCTATTGTGCAGATGAGCTCAATCTCTCGGCCAACTATTTTGGAGACCTGATCAAAAAGGAAACAGGCAAAAGCGCACAGGAATACATCCAATCCAAGTTAATTGCCGTAGCCAAGGAACGCATCTTTGACACGGACAAGGAGATCAGTCAAATAGCCTATGGATTGGGGTTTAAATACCCACAGCATTTCACTAGACTTTTCAAAAAAACGGTAGGGCAAACTCCTAATGAGTACAGGAACAACCAAATGAATTAGATAATTGGAAGTCATTGCATTTTCGGAGTACCCGTATGTAAACTGACTGGTTTATCACGTGTCACCAAACCTCCATTTATGCTCCGGTGAAGGATATCCATTTCCTACTAGGCTCTTGCTGGATTAAAGGCCTCAGTAGGTAGGAAGCCCGTAGTACCAAGGGAAGATTCTGCCAAGGCAAATAGCAAAACCGGGTGATGACCTATGGCTAGCCACTATCAAATAGCTTTTAGCTTCTCTTTACCACAGCCCGACTTCCAATATTTCTCTCTTTTTTCTGGCCTGTTCCCGGGAGATTACCTCTTCATTAAAAATACATTTCCATAGGAGAAAGACTTTGGTTGATTTGGTTTTGCCTGCATTATGTTCCACTAATCTCCGCTCTAGATCACCAGTAAAACCTATATAAATTCTACCCTCCACCTCGCTCTTTATTGCATATACTATATACATAGGTCCCCTCGGAAATCCCTCTAATAATATAAGTCAAATAACGGAAGAAATAAAAAAAACCCTTCCATTTTTCGATGGAAGGGTGATTCGTAGTCCCGACAGGAATCGAACCTGTATCTAAAGTTTAGGAAACTTCTATTCTATCCATTGAACTACGGGACCATATTATATTCTTACTTCTATTCCCTGCCTGTCTACCTGACGGCAGACAAGTCTGGCAGGTATCCATTGAACTACGGGACCGTGAGGATCGTTTGGGAGATAGGGAGTCTATTAAGAGGCTCCAAAATCGAGACGCAATTTAAAACATTTTATCCATATCCCGCAAATATTCTTTACCTAACTTGCTCTTTTAAAGATAAAACCGCTATATTTGCAGTCCAAATTTACGATGGACGAGATCCATCAATTAACTAAATATCAATATACTATGGCAGTAAAAATCAGATTAGCGCGTAGAGGTAGAAAAAGAATGGCCATCTATGACGTAGTAGTAGCTGATGCAAGAGCTCCACGTGATGGACGCTTTATCGAGAAAATCGGATCTTATAACCCGAACACTGACCCTGCTTCTATCAACATCAACAACGAAAGAGCTCTTCAGTGGTTATTGAATGGTGCACAACCAACTGACACTGTAAAAGCAATGCTTTCTTATCGTGGTGTATTACTTAAGAAACACCTTCAAATCGGTGTGCTTAAGGGTGCTATCACTCAAGAAGATGCTGATAAGAAATTCCAAACTTGGATCGAGCAGAAAGAAACTGCCATCACTGGCAAGAAAGATCAAATCGCTCAGGCTAAGGAAGATGCCCGTAACAAGGCTTTTGCTGCTGAGACTGCTAAGAACGAAGCCCGTCTGGAAGCAATCAAGAAAAGAGAAGAAGAAGCTATCGCTGCTGCTGAAGCCGCTGCTGCTCCTGCAGAAGAAGAAGCTGCTGAAGGTGAAGCTCCTGCTGCTGAAGCTGGCGAAGAAGAAAACCAAGGTTAATACTTATACCCTCCATGAACAAAGACAACTGTTTCCAGTTAGGCTATATAGCTAAGGTTCATGGGCTCCATGGGGAAGTAGTGGCCATGTTGGATGTGGATTTCCCGGAACAATACGAAGATATCGAGCATGTCTTTTTGGAAAAAAACAGCCGATTGGCTCCTTACTTTATCGAGCACTTTGTGGCACAACCAAACGGACGCTTTCTAGCTAAGTTTGAAGGTTTTGACTCAATAGACTCGGCCACATCCCTAGTGGGATCTGGACTTTATCTTCCTCTCACCGCCTTACCAGCTCTGAATGATGATCAATACTATTATCATGAGCTGATCGGCTACGAAATGGAAGACAAATCCCTTGGACATCTGGGAAGTATCAAGGTAATATACGACCTCCAGACACAATACCTCATCGGATTGGATTATCAGGACCGAGAAGTTCTGATCCCCATACAGGATGATATCATTGTGAAAGTAGATAAGGACACAAAAAAAGTTTTGTGCCAACTGCCTGATGGCTTACTTGACATATATTTAGAGGATTAGCCCATGCAGATCGATATAATCACTGTCGTACCTGGACTGTTGGATGGCCCATTTTCCCACTCTATCCTGAAAAGGGCAGAAGAAAAAGGTCTCGCAATCGTCCGTGTACACAACCTCAGGGACTATGCCACCGGCAAACAAAAGCAGGTCGATGACTATGCCTTTGGTGGTGGCGCAGGTATGGTGATGATGGTGGAGCCTATCGCTCAGTGTATCGAATCACTGAAAAGCGAAAGGCATTACGATGAAATCATCTATATGACCCCCGATGGGAAAACTTTCGATCAGCAACTCGCTAATCAACTATCCCTAAAAGGAAACTTAATGATCCTCTGCGGTCATTATAAAGGTGTGGATGAGCGCATCCGCCAAAAGTACATCACCCAGGAAATTAGTATTGGGGACTTTGTGCTTTCTGGTGGTGAACTTGCCGCTGCGGTGATCGCCGACGCGGTAATCCGACTCATCCCCGGAGTGCTCAATGATGAAACCTCCGCCTTGACTGATTCCTTTCAGGATGGCCTGCTAGCTCCGCCTATCTATACCAGACCGGCGGATTATGACGGAATGAAAGTTCCCGAAATATTGCTCTCCGGCCATAATGAAAATATAGCCAATTGGAGGTTTGAAGAATCGGTTCGCCGCACCAAAGAAAGAAGACCCGACCTACTGGAAGGTACTGATTTCGATATCGGCGAAAAACGTAATTAGTTGACAATTAATAGAATAAAAAAGATAATTGCATACCTTTGCAATTCGAACTTGTGATAAGCACATAAATCATACAGATATGAGCGAACTACTTAAAATTGTAGAAGAGGAATACAAAGACATAAGAGCTACTTTCCCTTCTTTCAAGGCAGGAGATACAATCAATGTTCACGTACGTATTAAAGAGGGGAACAAAGAGCGTGTCCAGCAGTTCCAGGGTACCGTGATTCAGAGAAAAAATGTAAACTCTAACGGTGAAACTTTCACTGTAAGAAAAATCTCTAGCGGTATCGGTGTAGAAAGAATCTTCCCAATCCTTAGCCCAAGCATCGAGAAAATCGAGCTTCTAAGAAGAGGTAAAGTAAGAAGAGCCAGACTATACTACCTGAGAGGACGTCAGGGTAAAGCTGCGAAAGTAAAAGAAAAAATAGCGGTAAGACACTAAGTCTTATCCGTATTGAGCATAAAAAAAAGGAACCCGAAACGGTTCCTTTTTTTTGCCCCTACTTCTCTTATAACACTTATACTATCCCTCCCCTCAGTCCTGTTCCCGATTAATAGGTCTGTGACCTCAGTCCCTCATCCATAAAAGTCCTCATAATTTCTTCCAGCCACAATTCCCTACCTGAATCAAAATCGACCTTACTTCCCTACTAAAGGAAAGTAATGAACCACATGCCATCGATAATCCGTCTTGCGCAAAAGCGCTACCTGATCCACTTTCATCTCTCCGTAAAATCCCTTCTCCTTCAACATCGCCCAGCATTCATCAAAAAACCTGTCCTTAAGATCACTATATACCAAGGTAATATGCGGCGTGTAAGCCTTATCACTAAGCTCCTCCACCACTTTCAGCTGCAGCCTACAAAAGGACTTGAGCTCAAACTGCATTTTCAAGAGCTCCTCGCCCCCATCTACTCGCGAGTACATGATACGCTTACCGAACCTCCCTATCCCCTTCACGGTCATCTTAAAAGGCTCTACGGACCCAAAGAATCCTTCCAGTAAGCCCGCCAGCTTATCCTCCTTGTTTCCATTCCACGAAAAAGGCATTTTCAAGGTCACATGTGCAGGCGATTTAAGTGCATGCTTTGCTCCATATACCTCCTTCACCCGCTCCTTAATGTCACTGGCCTGAGCTTGGATATCCCCCGAGGGAACAATGGCGATAAAGTATTTTTGAATTGATTTTGCCATCTTCAAAGATCATAATTTTTTGAGGAGATTTAGTGGTTTCTACGCATTTTATGAGTGGTTCGATAGGCAAAAGGCTCACAATTGATCTCGCAAGGGGCTATTTTCAAATATTATTACTGATAATTCTGGCGGTTCACTTTCTAAGCTGCGTAGTACTTATTAAATTGTTGTAAATTCTTTAATCATAACTATGGCACATCAAAACTCTGCACTCGTAGGCTTGGATCTCTCCAAAATGGATGAGGTCATTCTTAGTAATATCAAAAAGGTCTGTGACCTGCTCAAACTTAAAAAACTATATGTCATGCATATAGCCGAAAGCCTAGAACTGCCAAAGGACATTAGCAGCACTTATCCTGATCTAATGGCCCCGGTGGATGAAAGTATAGAAAATGAAATTTCCAAAAAAATCGAGACCTTAGGATTACCTGCTGATATTGAAATAGAAGTCAATGCCGAAGAGGGAAACCCCATGGATACCCTCCTGAAGTGGACCAAGATCAAAAACGTGGACTTTATCGTCATGGGACGTAAGTCTGAGCTGGAAGGAAGCGGAAAACTACCAAAGAGAATCGCCCAGAAAGCACCATCTTCCATATTCTTCGTCACCGAAGACATGGGAAGCCATAATTCACTCCAGCATTTCTTGGTTCCAGTGGATTTTTCTGATCATACCGAAGTGGTCATGGAAAAAGTGGAAGATTTCATTAAGGAGAATGAAAATGCTAAAATCCGCTATGTCCATCTTTTTGAAGTGCCTATAGGCTACCATAAAACAGGGAAATCCTACGAGGAATTTGCAGAAATCATGGAGCAAAATGCCCGTAAGGAATTTCAAAAGATGGTAGAAAACCATCATCTGGAAGCATATCCATGCGACTTTATCCTAAACAAAGACTCTATTAAAGCCGATGATATCCTAGAGGATGCTCAGAAGCAAAATATTGACCTCATCATCATCGGTAGCCGCGGCCGCAGCAACTCCGCCGCCCTTCTCCTGGGAAGTGTTGCCGAGAGACTGGTACAGATTAATTATAAAGTACCCATGCTGGTCATGAAGAAAAAAGGTGAAAACATGAGCTTCATCCAAGCATTATTGAATATTTGAGAAATCCTGCTCGTAAACCTGAGCTCAGGGAATATCAATCCTTCAAACAAAAAAAGCTTCCGACCCCAGGTCAGAAGCTTTTTTTTGTTATTAGCTATCGCTGAATTAAAAGACACTTTATGGCTAAAAACCTTACTCTCTGAAATCAAAGAGAGCATCTGCTCCCCTTTATCATCATCCTCCTATAGTCAAGGACGAATACTTATTTAAGTATTTCTAGTAAAGCATCGATATAGTCTCTGTTATTGGCGAGCCTAGGCACCTTATTCTGGCCACCAAGTTTTCCACGGCATTTCATCCACTTTTCGAACGTCCCCTGATGGGCAAAGTGAATTCGCGGACGATCCAAAGCCATGTCCTTATAGCGCTTGGCGTCATAGTCAGAATTAATTTCTCGTAGAGCGGCGTCCAATTTTCCTGTAAAGGCCTGCTCGTCGTTTGGCTGCTTGCTAAATTCGATAATCCACTCATGAGCACCCTTACTATCTGCTCCTTCGAAGTACACGGGAGCGGCAGTGAAGTTCACGACAATGGCATCGGTGGCCTCAGCAGCGATCTCAATAGCCTTCTCCGCGTTCTCCACGATTACTTCCTCCCCAAAAGCATTAATGAAATGCTTGGTACGACCAGTTATCTTGATACGGTAAGGAGTCAGTGAGGTAAATTTTACGGTGTCCCCAATCTTATACCTCCACAGCCCGCCATTGGTACTTATCACCACTGCATAATTTTTATCTAACTCTACCTCCTGAAGGGGTATTACCTTGGGGTCATCACTGTCCCAGTCTTCCATGGGGATAAACTCATAGTAAATCCCATAATCAAGCATTAATAATAATTCATCAGAATCCTTCTGATCCTGTATTCCAAAAAACCCTTCGGAGGCATTATAAGTCTCCATATAATGCATGGAAGAGGAGGGGATTATCTCTTCGAATAAGCGGCGATAAGGCCCAAATGCCACTGCACCATGGAAGAACACCTCCAGGTTTGGCCATACTTCCAGTATATTCTTAGAATTGGTGATTTCCATAATCCGCTGGAGGAGGACGATGGTCCAGGTAGGAACGCCCGAGATCGTCACCACATTTTCATGCATGGTCTCTCTGGCCATCTTTTCGATTTTCTCCTCCCACTCACTCATCAGCGCCGTCTCGAGACTGGGTGTTCTGGCAAGCTGTGCCCATACGGGCAGGTTACGCATAATCACCGCAGAAATATCTCCGTATTGGCTGTTTTTATTAATGTCGAGGGTGTTGACTTCACTGCTTCCGCCGATAGCTAGGGACTTGCCGGTGAATAGCTTGCTATCAGGATAGTTGTTCACATAAAGCGAAAGCATATCCTTACCCCCTTTAAAATGGCAATCCTCGAGAGATTCCGAAGATACGGGGATAAATTTGCTTCTGCTTCCAGTGGTACCCGAAGATTTCGAAAACCAGTTGATGTCCGTGGGCCAAATTACATTCTGCTCACCTTTCATGGTTTGCTCAATATAGGGCTGCATCTCCTCATAAGTATGCACGGGCACCTGCCGGGCAAAATCGGCTAAGGATCTCACATCGCTAAAGCCATATTTCTTGCCAAATTGAGTTTTTCGAGCTGTTTTGATCAGGTCAAAAAAAGTTTCTTGCTGAACCTCAATAGGGTTTTCTTTAAAATTGTCGATCTGACCGATTCGGATTTTAAAAATCCAAGTCATAAAAGTATTAAGTACGTCCATATAATTAAATCTTACGTTTCAGCTCAAAGTGCTTCCCTAGATACACTTTTCTTACCTGCTCATCTGCCGCAAGCTCCTCTGCAGTCCCGGCTTTCAGCAGTTTGCCCTCAAACATCAAATAAGCTCTATCGGTAATAGAGAGGGTTTCATTCACATTATGATCTGTGATGAGGATACCGATATTTTTATTTTTCAATTTGGCGACAATCGTCTGTATCTCCTCCACCGCAATAGGATCCACCCCGGCAAAAGGCTCATCCAAAAGGACGAATTTGGGATCGACCGCTAAGGCCCGAGCAATCTCCGTTCTTCTTCGCTCCCCACCAGAAAGAACCATGCCAAGGTTTTTGCGGACGTGCGTCAAGCTAAACTCTTCCAGCAACTCCTCCATTTTCTCTATTTGGGCGGCTTTGGGGAGCTTGGTCATCTCCAGCACCGCGAGGATGTTCTCCTCCACCGATAGCTTACGAAAAACGGAAGCCTCCTGTGCTAGGTAGCCGATGCCCAGTTTGGCCCGGCGATACATCGGGAGCGGAGTGATCTCCTCCTGATCCAGGAATACTTTTCCGGAATTGGGCTTTATCAAACCCACAATCATATAAAAGGTGGTGGTTTTGCCCGCACCATTTGGCCCTAGAAGCCCAACGATTTCACCCTGCTCCACCTCTACAGAAATGTTGTTTACTACCTTCCGGCCTTTATAAATCTTGACCAGATTTTCTCCTCTAAGTATCATGATTAATCAAATTTTATATCTTTTACGAAAAGCTGCAAGGTACTGGTATTCCTAAAGGTGTTCTCCCTTACCTCAAAGGCAATATTAAAACGCATTTTGCTGCGCAACATTTCATAATAGGTAGCAAATCCAAATGCAATGCATATCGGCTGTAGTGCTTGCCCATCCTGAACAATCTCAAACTTCAAATGTTTGTCTTTAAGTACTTTTATATTTTCAGCATACACCTGATTGGCATAGAATACCGGCTCCGGATTGCCAGGACCAAAAGGGCCCATTTGCTTGAGAATATTATAAAACTTATAATTTACCTGATCCAGCTCTAGCTCATCATCCACCTCCAGTACTGGCTTGGTATGGATATCGGTAATCCTTCTGCTCACCACCTCCTCAAATTTCTCCTGAAAGGCTTTTACATTGGCCAGCTCCATCGTCAATCCCGCCGCATACTTATGCCCACCAAACTGCTCCAACAAATCACTGCATTCGCTGATGGCCTCGTAGATATCAAAGTCATATACCGAGCGTGCACTGCCCGTGGCCTTATTATTGGATTCGGTGAGGATGATAGTGGGCCGATAAAACTGCTCTATGCACCGAGATGCCACTATTCCGATTACACCCTTATGCCAGTCTTCCTTATATAGGACGGTGGTTTTCCAAGGCTTTACCACCTCCTGCTGCTCTATCATTTCGATGGCCTCACGAGTGATGTTTTCATCGAAGTTCTTTCGAGCCGAATTCACATCTTCCACCACTTCGGCCATCTTTAGCGCCTCGTGAATATCCTCACTGATCAAAAGCTCCACAGAGGCCTTGGCATGCTCCAGCCTCCCTGAGGCGTTGATCCTGGGGCCGATCCGGAAGACGATATCACTGATCTCAATATCCTTATCCGACTTGAGCTGTAGCAGTTCTCGCTGCAGCAGCTGACGATTCTCTTGTAATTCCTGCAGACTTCTCTGCCCTTTTCCTGCCAGGATCAATGCCATTAATCCTGGCCGTGGGTTATTATTGAGCCGCTCCAGACCATAATGTGCCAAGATGCGGTTTTCGCCAGTGATGGGTACGATATCCGCAGCGATACTTACCGCTACCAGATCCAATAAGCCAAACAAATGACTGGCATTATGGCCGGTTTTCTCCACAAATGCCTGAATCAATTTAAAACCTACTCCACAGCCACTGAGCTCCTTATAGGGATAATCACAGTCCAGGCGCTTCGGATCCAGCACCGCCACTGCCGGCGGCAAAATCTCCCCTGGCGTATGGTGGTCACATACGATGAAATCAACACCAAGCTTGGTCGCTAAAGCGACTTTCTCGATCGCCTTAATCCCACAATCTAAGGAGATGATCAGCTTAAATCCATTTTCGGCGGCATAATGAACGCCCTTTTCGGAGACTCCATACCCTTCCTGATAGCGATCAGGAATATAAAAATCCACATGAGGATATATCTTACTCAAAAACCCATACACCAAGGCCACCGAGGTGGTCCCATCCACATCATAATCCCCATATACCATGATCTTCTCCTCCTGCTCTATCGCTGAGATCAACCGACTAATCGCTCGGTCCATGTCTTTCATCAAAAATGGGGAATGAATCTTATCCAAATCAGGCCTAAAGAAATCTTTGGCATCTTGAAAAGTGTGGACATCCCGGTTTACTAGCAAGTTTGCCAGCGTTGGGTTGACATTAATTTCACTACTTAGTGTTTCTACGGTTACTTGGTCTGCTTTACTCTTTATTTCCCACCTATACTCCATGCCGCCTAAATTACTAAACTAAAACGCTTCTTTATTAAAAAAAACAGCAATTCTTTAAACTATTGCGCTTCTAAGTGACTCCTTGAGTACTGAAAAGTTAAAACCAAATTGATATCAATCAATGGGATGGAATAGGGATTAAACACCTATTTAGCTAAGATCCTCACTATTAAGAATATGCCAAAAAATATCCCGATCTAAGTTCAAAACTCCAGCAAAGGCATTGGTTTTACTCTTCTACAACATTTTTGAGGACTTCTTTGAGTGCGACACGCTGGCCGTCTTTATAAGGAACGATCCAGGCGGTCCTGATGCCAAGCTTCCGCATCAGTTTCTTGAAGGAATCAGCCTCATGGTAGTCTCTATAATACCCAATGAGCATCCGCTGCAGGTCCCCGTTTCCTTCCACATCCATGGAGAACCCACCAGGGATTTCCTTATCATATTCTTCGCTGGTAAGTGCTCCTATCTGTACCCTAAAAATCACGCCTTCCTTCCAGTCAGCAATTATCTCTTCCGAAGATCCGCTATCCGTTCTCATCTGTGGATTGGGATTAGTCGTGCTTTCTAAGAGCATCTCGTGCTTCTTTTGGAGGATTTTAAGATCCTCCTCTGCTTCGATAGCCTTTTCCCTTGTAGTCTTTACCTCCTTGCTCAGCGTAATGATCTCTACCTTTTGCTCCTGACTAGAATTCTTGAGCTGCCAAAGCTCCTCGGGACTCATCGATTTAAGCTCCTTTTTGAGAGCTTTCTTTTCGGACTTGGTGAGCTGCTGGGCATTACTTACAGAGATGTTGACGACGGTCAATAGCGCAAATAATGCACATCCCAAAAGGTACTTTATGGTCATATCCTCTATCGGTTATCTTCTTAGTAATAAAAAAAAGAAAAAATATTTCATGTAAAATACGAAATATAGTCCCTCTTTTAAAATTTGAATAATATAAAGTTAAATAATCCAATCTCTTCTGCTAGCTTTTGAAACTTAAATAATCCTATTCCGCCCAGTAATCGGTCAGAATAAGCAAAAACCTTACATTTAGAAGTCCAAATCCAGCCTAAACCAGTTCCTTATTCCCCTATAAACCTCATAATTGAAGGATTGAAACCTCTAAAGCCATCGTAAATTGTTTCTTTTAGACTCTTGCCAACCTTATCCCTCATGAGACAAATGCGCTGTTTCACAGAAACTCGCTTATTCGCTGGCCAGGATTCTTTTTTTGCTTCGCCAATATTATGCCAGTTAAAATTTCCCTCGCCAAAAAGCCTCCGTCAGAACATAAACTTAAAGGGGCAAGTTTAGCACCTCACAATGACCATACGTTGGTGATCTGAAAATTCTCCTTGATATCACTTGAGCCGAGCATAATCTGGCAGTTATTTTTTTTGCTTCGCAATAAAATAAAAAAACCAGCCCTCGGCAGATCCGACAGGCTGGTTTATAGATTACCAAAAGCTTATTTCCTTACTTCAAGCCACCGATCATATCTTCTGGTTTTACCCATTCGTCAAACTGCTCATTGGTAAGCAGACCCAGATCCAGGGCTGCTTCACGAAGGCTGAGGCCTTCTTTGTGGGCTTTCTTGGCGATAGCCGCTGCATTTTCATAGCCGATATGAGTATTCAGGGCAGTCACCAACATCAGGGAGTTGTCCAAATGCTTCTTAATAAATGGACGATTTGGCTCAATACCAATCACGCAATTATCATGAAACGACACACAAGCATCCCCCAGAAGTCTGGCAGAGCTCAGCAGATTATGGATCATCATTGGCTTGAAGACGTTCAGCTCAAAGTGGCCATTGGAACCACCGATAGAGACAGCAGTGTCATTGCCCATTACCTGAGCGCAGACCATGGTCAGGGCCTCTGCTTGGGTAGGGTTTACCTTACCTGGCATGATAGAAGAACCCGGCTCATTTTCAGGAATCAGAATTTCCCCTATTCCTGATCGAGGACCTGAGGAAAGCATACGGATATCATTGGCGATCTTCATCAGGCTTACCGCCAGCTGCTTCAGCGCACCATGTGTTTCCACGATGGCATCATGAGCGGCCAGAGATTCAAATTTATTCGCCGCTGTTACAAATGGGTGACCGGAAAATTCAGCGATTTTCTTTGCTACTAATTCCGAATATCCTGCGGGTGTATTCAGCCCGGTCCCTACGGCAGTGCCGCCAAGGGCGAGTTCTGACAAGTGCTCCAGGGTATTTCTTAAGGCTCGAAGGCCATAATTCAATTGTGCTACATAGCCAGAAAACTCCTGTCCTAAGGTCAGGGGAGTGGCATCCATAAAGTGGGTACGGCCAATCTTAACCACCTCCATAAACTGCTCTGATTTCTGCTTAAGGGTATCTCTCAGCTTCTCCACACCGGGGATGGTCGTTTCTACGACCACCTTATAGGCTGCGATATGCATGGCCGTTGGGAAGGTATCATTGGAGGATTGGGATTTATTGACATCGTCATTTGGGTGGATGCTTTTCTTCTCATCTTCCAGGGTTCCTCCGCCTAGCACATGACCGCGATAGGCGATCACCTCATTGGCATTCATATTGGACTGGGTGCCCGAGCCTGTCTGCCAGATTACCAGAGGAAACTGGTCATCAAGTTTTCCTGCTAAGATTTCGTCACATACTTTGCCGATAGTTTCAGCTTTCTTAGGATCCAATACTCCCAGCTCCGCATTGGTAAAGGCGGCGGATTTCTTTAGTATGGCAAAGGCATGGGTGATTTCGAGTGGCATACGATTTCTGTCGCCACCGATTTTGAAGTTATTGATAGACCGCTGGGTCTGGGCGCCCCAATACTTGTCTGCTGGAACCTCCACCGGGCCCATCGTGTCTTTTTCTATTCTATAGCTCATCGTATATTATTATTGATTTTAATTCCATAAAGAAAGGCTAGCACTCAGTCTGAGCCTGAGCCACTAAATTACTATCTGAAGGCCATAATCCATGAAGTAGCCCCGACTTTTCAGGTGTTTTTTTGCAAGCTCAGCATTTTATGAAAAATCCGCTGGCTCTGGCGGACTTTTCGCTGAAAATGGGACCATGCAAAAGCCACATTCCCTATTCCCACCGCAAGACTGATCCCGGCAAAAGTGGGCTCTCCTGCGGCAAAGAAAAAAAACAAGGCCATAATTAAGGTCACCACTGACCAGAAGGCCAAAAAAAATGCTGAGCCCGGAAACAGACTATAATCCAAAAAGATAATACAGCCTGCACGGGAGCTTTCGATCCTTCCCTTGATCAGTGGCAAAAAACTATCCGCCTTATGGATCACAAGTGACAATCGAAAATCATCCTTGCTCACCTTACCATTGAACACATGATCTTCGCTCTGCGCCCTCAAGGGTTGGGAAAGGTAATCGATCTCGCGAGTAAATGCTCCCAAGCGTGTGATCACCTCTCCGCAGCTCATCGACGACACCAATACTTCACTATGATAAGGCAAAAATGGAATCATAGCCACTTTTTAGTTTCTAGCCCTTATAGGCAATACAAGAAATCTCTACGCTTACATCCTTTGGCAGTCTGCTTACCTCCACCGTCTCTCTGGCGGGAGGCGCACTGCTGAAGTACTGACCATAAGCCTCATTGATGGTCCCGAAGTCATTCATATCCTTGATGAAAATGGAACACTTCACCACATTGGCAAAGCTCAAACCAGCAGCGCTGAGGATGGCATCCAAATTCTTCATCACGGCGTGAGTTTCCTCTGTAATATTCTCGTTGATCAGCTCTCCTGAGTCTGCGTCGAGGGCTATCTGCCCTGATACATACAGGGTATCTCCTGCTAATACGGCCTGGCTGTACGGCCCGATAGGTGCCGGTGCCTCCGGCGAATGGATAATAGATTTAGACATATCTTACTTTTTCATCAAAGTTATGGATTTCACAGGCAATCTAAATAAAAAAGCACTTCAAAATTATGAAGTGCTTTTTTAATCTTCCCGGCTTGCTCCAATCGGAGTATTACCTAAGATTATTTTTAGCCCGAAGGGCAAATAAAATCAAAAGGAGATCAATCCATCCCTAAGAAGTCCACTTCAAATACCAAAATGGAATTTTCGGGGATATTAGTCTTAACCTGATCTCGATAGCCCCATACGGAAGGGATGACTAAAGTGGCTTTGGATCCGCTTCTGAGGGGCTTAAATCCAAAACTAAAGCCTGGAATAGCTCCTGACTGCGTGGAATTCTGGAGAGTAGTTACCAAAAATTGGAAAGGTCTATACTCATCACCGTCCTCATGCAGGTCATTCGCTTCCGCCACAGACTGTATATTGGTATCAAAAACGAACCCATCCATTAATTTCCCAACATAATTGGTATAAACCGAGGTATTATAATTAGGTCGGGATCCCAGTCCTTCTTCCTGCACGATGATCACCACACCGCTAGGGTCATAGATCCGATAGAGGCTATCCATCTTAGCGGTGTCCAGGTACCCGGCAATGCTTAGGCTATCTGCTGTCAAATTTCCTTCCACATCATATACCGGCCCGTAGTTATAAGGATTGGTGGGCTCGCAAGAGTATATCCCAATCGTCATCACTAAGACCAATGCTCCGATTAATGAATTTTTCATAATAATAACATTAAACTATTTTTTAATCGACCTCAACAAGTTCGAGGTCAAAAATCAATACAGAATTTGCAGGAATCCCATTTCTAGCCGAGGCTCCATACGCATAATAAGAGGGAATAATAACTCTCGCCTTATCGCCTACTTCCATTTTGGAAATGGCATAATCAAAGCCATAGATCACGCTATTGGTCAGATACTGATAAGAATAGGGCTCATAGGCTGCATTTTCATCATACATTCCTTCGGCAATAGCGGTGGCTTCCACCGTCGTCTGAAGCAGACTTTCGTCCAAAAGCCTTAAGGTATAATGGACAGAAATCTGATCTCCAGCTTCCGCCTTCACTCCTGAGTCAGAAGTGCTTCCATAGAGCAAGGCTATACCATTTTCCTCATCCTGATCCAAAAGAACATAAGAGTAATCGGTATCCTGAATATAGGCTTCTATGGCTGCCAAATCTCTTTCGAAGATTTCTAAGGGAGTTTCCTGATCCTCCACGCAGGAAGCAAACAGCCCTGCGAACAGGGCTGCTATGATTACTTGATTGAATGCCTTCATAAATTATTTTTGTACGTCTAGTACTTCTACGTCAAATACAAGGATGGAGTTTGGACTGATCACCTCTCCAGCTTGACGAGGGCCATAAGCAAGGGTAGAAGGGATCAAAAGTTTCGCCTTAGAGCCACCTTTCAATAACTGCAATCCTTCATCCCATCCTGGGATCACGCGGCCTTTGCCTACCATCACCTCAAACGGCTCGTAATCTCTGTCTTCTATGAAGATATCATTTTCTTTGGCTATATCCTCTTTGCTAGTGTCGAAGATGGTTCCATCCAATACATAACCGGTGTAGTGTACCTTCACGGTATTTCCTTCTTCTACTGGCTCGCCGTTACCTTCTTCTTCAAGGACATAGAATAATCCTGATTCAGTTTTGGTAGCATTGATATTTTTCTCCGCCATATAGTCCTGTATCATTTTGATATCAGTAGCCAATTGCGTTTCAGCTTCTTTGGCCATTTTGGCTTGTTGCTTTTCTTGCACCTTGGTCATGAAATCCTGCATATCCTCTTCGTTCAGGATATCGGTAACCCCAATATTTAGTGTTACTTTTTCCTCTGGAGTCAGGAAGGGAGGGGTATTCATCTCACCAAAGATCTTAGAAGCTTCGGCAGTAAACTGGATGCTATCACCCTTTTTCAGCTGAGAGAAGATCTCATCGATTCCTGGACGTACCTTAGTGGTATCATATCTTTTGATGCTGTCATTATGCATCATATACGCTGGTGCGCCATTCTCAAGGCTAGAGATGAAGACAGAATCCTTGCTATTTTTGGCAGTAAATTCGTAAATAACAAATTGTCCATTTTCAGGCTTCTCAGTACCTTCATTGATATAAGTGTACTCAGTGCCATCTTCGGTAGTTTTTGTTTTTTCGCAAGATACTACACCCAGACAGGTAGCCACCATACCGGCGGACAACATCAGACTTTTCAGTTTTTTCATGTGATATTTAATTGTTTTGGAGTGGTCATTAAAACCAGTAATCGATTTAGAGCCGTTCAAAAATTACTTATTAGGCCAAATAAAAGCTACTTAGTTTCAGTGACTAATTCTAGTTGATTTAATAATCGTTGTTGATTTTCCTTTATTAATTTCTCAAATCTGGCGATCGTTTCTTTTAACGGATCCTCAGATTTCCCGCCAGCGGCGTTTTTATGTCCTCCACCATTGAAGTATTTAGCGGCAAACTTATTTACGGCTACATCCTCAGTAGATCGGAAGGAGATTTTCACCCCATCTTTGCGCTCGGTAAACATGGCGGCGATTTTGATCCCATCCAATGACAGCGCATAGTTTACCAGACCTTCCGTATCTCCGGTCTGCGAATCGTACTTTTTCAAGTCCTTCTTACAGATCCAGAAGTAAGCGGTGTGCAGGTCAGTGTGGATCACCAAGCGACGAGTCAAAGCGAAGCCGATAAATTTAAGCCTATTTACTGAATTTGTATCATAAATAAGGCGTGAAATTTTCGAATTATCCGCCCCCAGGTCGATCAGCTCAGCGGTGACCATATGGACATTCTTCGTGGTATTGGGATGCTTGAAGCCTCCGGTATCAGTCATGATCCCTGAATACAAGCAATCTGCAATATCCGAATCGATCAGATCCTTATCGCCCATCTTGACGATAAGATCGTACACCAGCTCGCAGGTGGCCGCAGCCTCCGTACTCCAGTACCGGAAGTCCGCAAAGTCCTCCGGATCCATATGGTGGTCGATATTTACCTTCACGGCAGAAGATTTCTTTACCAGCCCCCCTAGCTCACTGATCCTACTCAGACACGAAAAGTCCAAGCATATGATCATATCAGCCTGCTGCATCAGCTCTCGGGCTTCTGTCTGGAGGCCTTCCTCCTCATAATTGAGCACCTCATCATTGCCCTTCATCCAGTACAGGAAGGAGGGATAATCCGATGGGGTGATCACCCGTACATCGTGGTCCTTTTTCTTAAGGTAGTTGGCCATTCCCAGCGAAGATCCCAATGCATCAGCATCTGGCTTGTGGTGGGTGGTAATGACGATCTTCTTTGGCGAAGCCAGTAGTTTTTTAAATGACTCTAAATCTAGCATCTACAATATTTTAGAAGCACTTTTTACAGCACACAAGACGCAAAGGTCTGTATAATTTTTCAAAAATCCCAATTTCTATAATGCTCTTAAAATGAATAAGATAACTTACAAATAATTGTAATAATTCTTTGTTTACAGCAAAAACACTATTTTTGCAGCCAAATATAAACCATCATTTTCAAAACAAATCAAAATGGCAAGTAACAAAACTTTCACAATGATCAAGCCTGACGCCTTCAAAGATGGCCATTCTGGCGGGATCCTTAAAATGATCGAAGAAGCAGGATTTAAAATTGTAGCTCTTAAAGCCACTCAGCTTTCTGCTGCCGTAGCTGGTAAATTCTACGCGGTGCACCAAGAGAGACCTTTTTATAATGACCTCTGCAACTATATGTCTTCCGGACCGATCATCGCTGCCATTCTCGAAAAAGATAATGCTGTGGCGGACTTCAGAAAACTTATCGGCGCCACCAATCCTGCCGATGCAGAAGAAGGTACCATCCGTAAGAAATATGCCAAGTCTATCGAGGCCAATGCGGTGCACGGCTCCGACTCTGACGAAAATGCCGCTATCGAAGGCAGCTTCTTCTTCAGCGAATTCGAGAGAGTTCAGTAAGTATAAGCACCCCATTAAAAAAAGGCAGCCCTTGAGCTGCCTTTTTTTTACTTCCTCATTTTTTGAGCTTATAGCACCCCCATCGCAGGGTCTGACACACGGTCCTTGCCCGTCTCCAACCTTCCTGCATAGGTGATCCCAAAACCCGCTATGCCCTCGCTCAGCACCTTAAACTCATACCAGCCCCCATACGGCTGGGTGTCCAAGGTGAAGCTCGCCGACTCCCCACCACCGAGATGGAGAGTCTTCTCATCTTTTTGATAGACTTCATCCACTAGCTTCAGGCTTACCCCTTGCAGCGCACTGCTATTGCTCAGTGTCAGCTTGATCTTATCCGTATATTCTCTTTTTTGCTTGATCGGCTTCGCCTCAATATGAATCCGCGGTCCCTGTACCGACCCTTCAAACTCCCTAAAATACCCATTTGGTCCATATACCCGCAGGTGGTATTGCCCATTTTCAAAAGAGGCTATCGGCCATTGGTAAGAAATGCTGTCCCCGGATTTCACGGCAAAAGCCCAGGTCTTTACCGCCTCATACTCCCCGGTTTTGGGGTTTAGATAGTTTCCCGGAGTATAGACATTGAAAGGAGCTCCCAAGGCTTCCTCACCAAAAATCTCCTTCGATGCAGCAAAGGTAATCGTGAAATTTTCCCCATCCGAAGAGACCGCCCCATCCACGTACAATTCGTACGGCAGGGCATTGGAAGGCTTGGTGCCCGGCTCCTGCGTCGGCAATAACTCCGAACGCTGAGGATTCTGAGCAATTTGCTGAGCCTCCGCTGGCGTCAGGGCTTTATAGTTTGTCGGAAGCCCCTTAAACTTGGCATTATAGATCTGCTGGACATGCTCCTTCTGCTTTACCCATTCCGGAAGTTCTATTTCTTCCCCATTATACGGTCTGAATACAGAGGATAGATCCCCACTGATCTCCCTGCGCCAATCACTTATATTGGTTTCTTTTATTTCCTTGCCGGTCTTATGCGAAAGCCATTTTTCCATCAGCATGATCGTCGAAGTGATATCACATACTTCACTATTTACCCATCCACCACGGCTCCAAGGCGAGGCCACCACCAGAGGTACCCTGTACCCAAGACCTACAGGGCTAGTTCGGGAGTCTTTCTCACTGAACCCTTCTTTGATTTCCTCCTCTTTAGTGACTATTTCTCCCGTCACATCCAGACCTTCTGAGGCCTTGCCCTGATCTGCGTCCCTCGGGTCCGGCGCCACAAATGGCGGTATATGATCAAAATACCCATCATTCTCATCATAATTCAGGATGAATATGGTCTTCTTCCACACCTCTGGATTCTGCGTCAGGATGTCCAATACCTCCGACACATACCAAGCTCCATACCATGGTGCGCTAGGATGATCGGAGAATTTCTGTGGGGCCACCACCCAGGATACGGCAGGCAGATTGCCCTCTTTTACATCTTTGCGGAACTGATAGAGCACATCCCCCTTGGGAATGCTAGTGCTGCGCTCCTCACCCTGCTCCTCATACGTCATGGTCTCCACCTTATGATAATTAGGATCACCACTATTGGTCGTGAAAGCCTTATGATGCATGCTTTGCTCGCGTGCGCTGAGCTTCTTAAAGCGTTCAGGGTTCCACTCCGTCAGGTATTCCTTCAGGCTACTGATTTCCTTATTCTTTTTGGCAATTTCCGCCGATAGCTCCTCGATATTGGCACCCGACTGCTTCAACTGTTTTTCCAGCGCCTTGACTTCTTTTGGGAGTTGCTTCTGTCTTTGGCGCAAATAATTATAGTGACCAAGGCTATAGCGAGCCCCAAATTGGGTAAACCACTCCAGGTTATTATCAGTAAAATTGGCTAATAAGGAACTGTCCTCCACACCTGAGGGCAAACTGATTTCGTTTTGATATACCTTCCAGGAGATATCATTGTCTTCCAGTCGGTCGGGAAAGGTATTCCAACTGACCTCTTTGCCATAAGTAAGCTCTCCATTCCGAACCTTGGCTTTTTTGCCTTCAGGATGGGTTTTCCCCGTCCAGAAATAACTCCTATTGGTCGTGGTGCCCGCTAGTGCCGCACAGAAATGCTGATCACAGACGGTAAAGGCATCAGCAAAAGCATAATAAAAAGGAATATCCTCTCGGCTATAATAGCCCATGGTCATAGGAATATCCCTAAACTGAGCCCTGCCAGATCGCTTCGCTTCAATCCAATTGTCGTATTTACCATGATTTCTGGCGTCCACCTGATTTTCCCAACTATGAGGAATATCCCGCATCCATGTGGCCATCGTGCCTTTGATATCAAAGCGAAAAGGAGCATATCGGTTCCCCTCCTTGTCAGCCTGTAACCAGACAGGGTTCTTATCCGGAAGCTGAATTGCCCGGCGATCATTATAGCCTCTCACCCCCTTCAGGGTACCATAGCAATGGTCAAAGGAGCGGTTTTCCTGCATCAACAACACGACGTGCTCCGCGTCCAAAAAGGTGGTACCAGGATCAGCAGTGATCGCCATAGCCTTCTCTATCGAGCCGGGAAGCACAGACCATATTCCAGCTCCTCCAGAAAGTAATCCTGCCTTCTTCAAAAAATCTCTTCTGGACTCATTCATTTTTTCATTCATCATTCTATATGGGATAATGTTTTCGGTTTTACTATGGATAATTATATTACAGGAATATGATTTTATAGATATGCTATCGCAAAATCATAAGTGCTGCTTCCCATGGATTTCCCCTACTTTAGGCCAAAGGAAGAGTAAAGAAAATGGTTTTATGAAATTAGATCTTTGGATCTCTTTACTTTCAACCAACCAATTTAACTTTTTATTTCTTTTACAACGAATATAATCACCTTCATTTGCTTTCGAATGACGGGTGATTAATGGATTTGGCTAAACGAAGAATGGGGTCAAGACTAACTATAGCTTGACCCCATTATTTGCCCGAAAGCCTCTAGGCTAAGACCTTTAGCAGGAGTAGAACCCAGCTTTTGGCCCTTCCCGGAGGTTTTTCGGATTATAGGAAGGTGGTTTTAAGCAATTATTTTAGCCACCAGGTTTCCTGGTTGATCTGGTCATTTCCCTCGCCAAACTGACGGGTGATGGCCGTGGTCACATTGGCAGCATTATAGTTATATTCTGACTGCGGATAGATCCAACGATAAGGGATCTCCACCCCTGCAGGCCTTCTCAGGGAAGGATAGCCTCCTACTCGGTGATATTCGTAGAAAGAGGTCCAGCCCAACTGGAAGAAGGATTGTAGGTATTTTTGCATCACGATCAGCTCCAGCTGCGATTGCTCATCCATCGCTGCAGCAAAGCTGTTGGTAGGATTAGCCAGATAGGTATTCGCGGCATCCTGGCTCATATAGCTGGAATAGTTCTCCGCATACATCTCATAAAATTCAAAAGAAGCACGAACAGCCGACTCATATAATGCCTGGGCGTCTGCAGGAACCCAGCCTCTTACCGCTGCCTCCGCAAGGATAAGCTGTTGCTCAGAATAGCCAATCAGCATATATGGCTCATTCACAGGATCTCTATGGTATCTGTCGTTTACTTTGGAGACATTTCCCTGGGTAGCCTTTTCGTTTACCTCAGCATAAGGAGCTGCTGGATCTCCCCCCTCGTAAGCAGTAAAGTCATCGATGGCTTTACCAGCTTCCTTAGCGGATTTGGTTTGGGTGCAATAGATGAATAAGCGCGGGTCTTCCCGAACCTGCAGGCGCTGGATGAAGGTGGAATCCATATACATCCCAGAGCTAAATCCACTGGAGTTGAAGCTTGGGTATCGGTTGCCTTGCTGATCCAGAAACACCAACTGGGCACTTTCTGCCTGGTTCTCCATTAGTGGCTCGTTAGCCACGATATCAGAAAATTCTGATAAGTTGATCTCGGCGCTTTTGTTGGACAGGGTCAGCATTACTTTTAGTCTAAAAGCGTTGATCACCTTTCTCCAGCTAAGCATATCTCCGCCGAATATGATATCCCCAGCGATGATATTATTCTCGGTCTTCAGGATTTCATTGGCCTCGGCCAATTCAGTAAGAATTCCTTCAAACACCTCTTGCTGGCTGTCATAGATAGGAGCATAGTTTTCGTCTGTCTCTCCTTCCAGAGCTTGGCTATAAGGGATATCCCCAAAAGTCAAGGCCATCTCAAAGAAGTAATAAGATCTAAAAAACTTGCCTAAAGCGACATACGAGCGGTCACCGATACGATCGCCTTCCTGGATCATCTTGGTGACATTGCTCAGGGTGCCGAAGCTCCCGAAGCTCCCCCGATCCCACTTATAATATTGGAAGGCATTTTCGCCATCGGTTTGGACCAGCATTTTGAGTGCATACAATGGTGAAGTCCCCCGGTAATCTCTGAACGCATCCCACTCGATATTGGTCAGCAAAAGCTGCGGGTGGGTTTCTGTTGGCAGGTTGGGGTTGACATTCATCTCCTCCAGGTTTTGGCAAGATGCCANGCTGGCCAAAACAGCAAATAAGATGATTATATTTTTCATTTTCTTAGAATTTCTTAACAGCAAAATCAATTAAAAGGTAGCTTTTAGCGTAAAGCCAAGGAAGCGAGAGGAAGGATCCTGAAGGTTATTATCATCTCCATAATCCGGATCCAAAAGCGGCATTTTCTTCCACATCGCCAAGTTATACCCGTAGATTGACAGGTCTAGCTTATTGATTTTTTTGGATTCCATGATATTCATCAAGTCATAAGTCACCGCCAGTCGTCTCAACTTAAAGTAAGAGCGGTCATACACATTGGCGAATAGCTCACTCTCTTCCTCTGTCACCTGAGCACGGTAAGGATAGATCTGAGACCAGGTCTGCCAGCTCACTGCAGTGGTGTTTTGAGTGTACTCACGCGTGTCGGAGATCACATTTCCTTCTACATCTCTTACCAGCTCTCCGCCTGTAACTACTACCCCATCCGGAACATATACTGGCTGGCCAGCGGCATACTCCTCATCTCTGTATTCCACAGAGTTGGGATGCTTACCGCCCCACCACATTTTCTCGATGGTCAGGGAACGAATCAGTCCGCCCCAGGCGCCATCCACATCCATATCTACTCGGAACTTGCCGATATTAAAGCGATTTTGGATTCCTAGTCTCCAGCTTGGGTCAAAATGACCAATCTTGGTAGGGTATGGATCTCTGGTAGGCAGGCCGGTATTGGCATCAAGGATGACCTTGCCATCGGCACTTTTTTGCCATACGGTAGCATAATAAGAGTCAGAGCGATCGCCTTCCCTTAAGTTGCCATAAGTCAAGTCACCTCCATAGATATCAGAAATTCTCTTGACATACCGGGTCCAGTTGATACCGATATTCCAGTCAAACTTATCATGATCTATCGCCAGATAGTTGGCCATGATCTCCACGCCATTGGTCGTGTACTCATTACCATTTACCTTTCTGGAGCTAAAGCCAGAGGCTTCGGAGATGTTCAGGTTGATAATCTGGTTTTCATCCAGGATCTTATAATACGTTCCTTCTAAGGTCAATCTCTTCTCAGCAAAGGATGTACTCACACCGATCTCAAAAGTGGTGGACTTTTCAGGCTGAATATTTGGGTTTACCAAACTGGAAGGATAGTACACCGATGGAGTAGAGCCATAAGTCACTCCTTTATTATAAGTAGCCTGTAAGCTGTAAGGACTCAAATCACTGGATACCTCAGACCAGGATGAATACACCTTCAGGTAATCAATAGCGGTAGGTAATTTCACAAATTCCGACACCATGGCACTTAGGGAGGCCGAGGGGTAAAAATAGGAGTTGGTAGAAGTAGGCAAGGTGGAAGACCAGTCATTTCTGCCAGTCAGGTTTAAGAATACTGAATTCCACATATCAAAATTCACCGTTCCATAGACACTTCGAATGGCTTTTTCCTGATAGTAGTTAGACGCTTGAACCGGCCCTTGAGTGTTGCTAAGGCTATAGATTCCTGGTACGATCAGTCCATCCGTAGCAGAGTACTCCTGCTGATAGGTCCTGCGGAAGCTGGAAGCTCCAGCATTGACCCCAAAAGCGAAGTTATCAGATACTGATTTGTAATAGCTCGCCAGGAAGTCAGTATCCAGATTGAGCTGATTGTCATTCCACATTTTATAATCCCCATTCCTGGAGTCTCCATAGTTCATATAGGACTTAGGACTTTGCATATTGCTGAAATCACCTTTTTCTCTAGCAGATATCCTTCCCTGGATAAATAGGTCCGGCGTGATTTGATATTTTAATTTCAACTTACCATCCAAGGTATTTTGGTTGTACATTTGGTTCAGCTCATAGGAAGCGAAGTACACATTATTATACCAGGCATAGTTATAGTTAGCTTGACGGTAACCTTCCAGCCCAGGCACATACATATGATCCTTGAGATCCTGGCCATTTACATCATCCCCCATCCAGATCAGGATGGTGTACATATGGTTTTTTGGTCCGTATCCATATCGCGGATAGTTGGGAGAATACACCTTATTATAACTAGCGGTGGCATCCAACTGCAAGTTGTCAGTCAATTTAAAAGAGGAGTTGAAAGTCAATCCACCGGTGGTCATGTCCGTATTGGGCACCTGACCCGTTTGATGGCTATAGTTCCCAGAGAAATAAAATTGCGCGCGGTCTCCTTGGTAAGCCACTGAGAAATCATTTTTGGTAACTACTCCAGTACGCAGGAAATCCTTAAGGTTATCATGTCTTTCCCATGGAATAGGCACACGCTCATACCTAGACTTATCATCATACACGGTGCCGGCCACATTGCCATACCATTCGATGGTCTCGCCAGTCTCCTTATCTCGTATCGGGCTGTTCCACTGTGCCACCATTACGCCAGGCTCAAACTTAGGTCCCCAGATCATATCACCATCGGATACACCGCCATCGGCACCATCCCAGAATTCATACTTACCATTGGAGCCATTACCATATTCGGTTTGGGTCTCCGGGAACACTGTAAATCCGGCAGTCACCATATTGCTAGTGGAGACAGACACGGTAAGGCCTTCTTTCTTTGCATTTTTTCGGGTAATAAGAATCGCTCCATTCTTCCCTCTGGCTCCATAAAGGGCAGAAGCTGCACCACCCTTTAGCACGTTGATACTTTCGATATCATCCGGAGAAATATCATAAAAGTCAGTTTCTACAGGCACCCCATCCAATACGATCAATGGAGTCTTGCCTCTTAGGCTAAAAGAAGGCGACTGAAACATCCCCGTTGGGTTGGTCACCGTAAGTCCTGCCACCTGACCAGAAAGTGCATTACCCACATTCATGGTGCTGGCCTGCTCCAGACCCTCTGTATTGACCTCCTGGGTAGCGTAACCAAGTTTTTTCTTCTGCTGCTTGATCCCAATGGCGGTTACCACCACTTCGTCAAGACTCTTTTGATCCTCTGCCAGGACCACATCGATGATCGATTTTCCATTCACAGCCACTTCCTGAGAAGAAAAACCGATAAAACTAAATTGAATAATATCATTCGATTTGGCGTCAATAGCATAGTTGCCATCAAAATCGGCCACGGTACCCTTGGAGGTACCTTTTATCATAACAGTCACTCCGGGTAATCCTATTCCGGAGGCATCCTTCACCTGCCCTGTAATCTGATCCTGACCAAATACGGCCATCGGTACCAGCAGCAAGCTCAGTAAAATAGTAAAAACGTGTTTCATAGATTTAAGGTGATTGGTATGGTAAATAATTGATTTTCAATAAAATAATCTCTAAAAAGAGCTCCATTCGGCTTTTTACGATGACAAAATTATTCCTCTTTAGGAATGCATCATAGTAAGCACCATTATCAATTGATTACCTTAAAAAGTTTAGAATTAGTAAAAAATTAACAAAAATTTAGTGGCCCATTTCTCTTTAAGGCAAAAAGCCTAAACGCTCCCCGAAATAGTAAAAAAGCACCTCTATCGATCTTTAAATATGTATATTTTAACCTTCAAAAAACAATTAATCAAAAGTTATCTTTTTTAACATTCGATATATCCTGCATAAAAAATTTACTATTTGTAAACCTCTCCATAAGCTAAAAAGACGTACTAAGCATAAATGAAGATGTTCTGATAGTTGACTTCGAGCCGATAGCGCTGCCCGATAAGGAGTATTATCTCAGCTACTAAATCCAATTTTGAGATGATCCTTTGCTTTTTTCTCCTGCTTCTATGGTCATAAACTGCCCAAAGGCCCTTGATTCGGCATATAATCTATAGGCCAGCCCAGTCTAAAAATGAGGGACAGGGTCTTATAAAACGACTCAGGCCCATTCTGATCCGGGTAAAAAGTAAAGGCTAAAGGGTAAATAGCTTTTATTTGAGGAGGGGTATTTATTGTCAAAGTCAAAAAAAAACAGATAGACGACTATCTGTTCTTTTCATTATAAATCAACCGCATATATAATTTTCCAGAAGCCTGGTCACCCATTAGGATTTCACCAGTAGCTCCTTGGTAAGCTTATTTAAAGCTTCCACCTTATATTCAAAGTCTCCTTTTAAAGTATCTCTGTACTGATTAATATTTTCCACCATCTCATTGATATCCTCAGGGATGACCTCTTCCAGGAATTGTCTCAATCTTTTGGCAGTGGTCGGGGATTTACCATTGGTGCTGATGGCTATTTTGACATTTCCCTTAGTGACGATTCCCCCTAGGTAAAAGTCACATAACTCGGGAGTATCGGCGATATTAACCAGCAGATTTCTGGATTTAGCATCGCTATAAATTTGTTTGTTAACTGCAGGATCATCAGTCGCGCCGATCACCATATGTCTTCCTTCAAGGAAATGAGGCTGGTAGATCTCTTCCACCAATTCTAAGTTAGGCTGCCTGGCTGCAATTGCTTTAATATCCTCCGAAATCTCTCTAGCCACTAAGGTCACCTTGGCATTAGGGCTAGACTTCAGGAGAAAAGAAAGTTTTTCGAGCCCTACATTTCCTCCGCCCACGATTAGGCTGTTTAGCTGGGCCACTTTTAGGAATATTGGGTATAGTTCGTTCATACTGAAGGTGATTTTATAGGATTAAGCCCCCATTAAGTTCTGTATCACCAGATTCCTAATGGGGGATTTAAGTATTCTAATTGGCCTTTAGAGGCTCATGGCTTCTTTATAGACTTCCATTAGCTTAGGGCTATGTCGCACCACTTCACCGATGATGATGATGGCGGGTGCTGCGATATTTGCCTGATGCACCTTTGGCTGGATATCTGATATCTGCCCTGCTACTGATTTTTCATCAGTGGTGGTTCCGCTTTGGATGAGCGCAATGGGAGTATTTCCCTTACCCGCATTCATATAAGCCTCCACGATTTGGTCGAGCTTTTTGGTACCCATCAGCACCACCACAGTGGCGGTGGACTGGCTGGCGAGGAAAATATCCCTGGACAGCTGGCCTGAGGAGGTGGTTCCTGTGATCACCCAGAAGCTTTCGGACACGCCGCGCTTAGTGACAGGAATCCCCTGGCCGGCAGGCACCGCTATGCTGGACGTAATGCCCGGCACCACTTCTGTCTCGATTCCAAACTGCTGTACATAATCTATCTCCTCCGCTCCACGGCCAAATACAAAGGGATCGCCTCCTTTTAGCCGTACCACATGACCATACTTCAATGCATATTCAACGATAAGCTTATTGGTATCTTCCTGAGGGTTTTTGGCACTTCCATGACGCTTACCCACAAATACCTTAAGGGCATTTTTGGTGGCATGCGCCAATAGCGAGGGGTCCACCAATGCGTCATATAGAATCACATCCGCTTTGCCCAAGGCCAAAATACCTTTCAAAGTGATCAGTTCTGGATCACCTGGTCCGGCACCCACCAAGGTCAATTTCGGTGTGAAATCAGGCTTCATGCTTCTACCTCCTTGGCTCTATAATCACTGATCGCATGATATACCTTCTCTGCTTGCGCATAGTAGGCTTTCGCAAAGGCCTCAGAAGGTTCGTTTTGCTGAATTTGATAAACAATATCAGAGAAACTACCCTCCAGCTGGATTTTGCCAGTACTGGTAAATTCGGTATCAAACTGCTCAACGATCTGAGCGTAGGAATTGGTTTTATGACCATCAGCAACCAATATGGCTTTGGCGGCATTCACCAGGGATGCATAGGTATGATAAATACCGTCAGACCATCTGCCTTCCAGTATTTTCTCCTCCCCATCTGCCAGTTTCTCTCTCGCTTCCAATAATAAGGTTGCCACAAGGTCAATCATCACTCCGGCACATTCTCCTACCCCTACGGCCTTCACATACTCCTCTTCATTGCCCCAGTCGATAAAGTCGGCATCTACCACATCCTCTGTGCTGGACAGAGGCTTCAGGTAATCATAGAAATACATCTGACCCTGACGGTCATAGTAATCTACAAAAGCTTCTGCTTCACCGGCATTGGCATCATAATCGTCCAGGATCAATCGCAGCGCCTGAGGCGCACGCTTACTTGGAATCTTAATCACCTTATCGGAGAATCTCCCTTGGCCAGCCCCCAAAGTGGCTCCACCAAGAAGTACCTGCAAGGCAGGAATTACGGATTTGCCTACCTTAATAGACATCCCCTGAAAACCTATGGAAGCCATATTATGCTGGCCACAGGCATTCATACAGCCAGAGATCTTAATCGTCAGGTCCTTATTGTCTAAGTACTGAGGATATTCATTGAAGATCACTTCCTCCAGCACATGGGCGGCACCGGTACTACTGGCGATGCCAAGATTACAAGTGTCTGTACCCGGACAGGCGGTAAGGTCTCCAAGAGAATCGTAGCCATAAGCTACCATATCTAATTTCTTCAATTCCTGATAGAAAAATGCCAAAGCCTCTTCCTTCACATCACGAATCAGTATATTTTGTCTTAAGCTAAGACGGATTTCGTCATTAGCATATTTTGCTACTAAGTCGGCTAGTTGGCGTGCTTTGTCAATATAGAAATCTCCCAAATGCACCTTGATACCAATAGAAACATATCCCTCTTGTTTTTGAGGCAATACGTTGGTCTTTAACCAGCGCTGATAGGCCTCATCCGTAGGAGTGTCCACTGCTGGAATCTCCGGATTTGGCAAGGTCTGCGCTGCTTCGTAGCTTTTATGGTCGATAGGGTAAGTCTGGAAGGGAAGGGCTTTTTGCTCTTCTTCCACCAATCTTAAAAACTCCTCTACACCTGTTTCTTTAATGAGAAATTTCATCCGCGCCTTCATTCTTTTGGCGCGCTCGCCATAGCGGTCAAAGATCCGAACGACTCCTTCGATGAATGGAATAAGCTTATCCACTTCCAGAAAATCAGTCACCTGATCTGCATGACGTGGCTGGGAGCCTAATCCTCCACCCAATAGTACTTTGAAGCCTCTTACTTCCTCACCATCCACGTTTTTTACCTGAGGGATAAAACCCAGATCATGGAGATAAGTCAAGGCTGTATCTTCCTCGCTGCAAGAAAATGCCATCTTAAACTTACGGCCCATTTCCTGGCAGATCGGATTGCGAAGCATATACTTAAAGGTGGCATCTGCATAAGGAGTCACGTCAAACGGCTCCACAGGATCCACACCTGCACGCTCAGAAGCGGTGATATTCCTCACGGTATTACCGCAGGCTTCTCTCAAAGTGACATCATCCTTCTCCAACTCCGCCCATAGCTCAGGGGTACGATCCAGGCTCACATAGTGAATCTGGATATCCTGACGGGTGGTGATATGTAATCTTCCGGTGGAATACTCCTCAGAAACCTTACAGATACGGTGCAGCTGCTTACTGTTTACCTTGCCATAAGGAAGCTTAATACGGATCATCTGCACTCCAGGCTGGCGTTGGCCATAAATGCCCCGTGCCAGTCGCAAGCTTCTAAATTTCTCCTCATCGATTTTACCTCCCCGGAAAAGTGAAATTTTCTTCTCCAGGTCAATAATATCTTTCTCCACAACGGGGTTTTCTATTTCTGTTCTAAAACTTTGCATAGTGGTTGTCTCAATTTTTTGTGGTGTGAATGCCTCTGCCAGCGTGGGGGATTATTGGATAAAACCTACACTGGTGGTATCAAATGAGCCCTCATCGATAAGGATAAAGCTGCCATTTGACTTACTAACCTTATATGGGTCAAAATGAATAGGCTTACTCAACCTGAATTTCACCTTGCCGATATCGTTTAGTCTCAGCTGATCGGTGCTTTCTTCGCCAGAGAAATCCGTGTGAACAAGACCCTCTATGCTGTCCACCTTGGCCATTACCTGGTTGACACCGTGCTGTAGAATATATTTTGCGCCCAGACGAAGTGGTTTGCTGTTTACCTGACAGATGGTCGCAGACAACTGCTTCTCAGATTGAGGCAGCTCTCCAGATCTTACCAACATATCACCACGGCTTACATTTACCTCGTCCTCCAATGTAATCGTCACTGAGCTGCCAGATACAGCCTCATCGTATTGCTGATCAAAGAACTCGATGCTCTTCACTTTGGTGGTCGTGAAAGACGGCAATACCGTCACATCATCCCCCACTGATAGGTTACCGCCATATAATCTGCCGGCAAAACCTCTGAAGTCATGATGGGTATCGGTCTTTGGTCGTACCACATACTGTACGGGGAAGCGGGCCACACTGTGGTCCTCCAGCTCTTCGATCTCCAGGCCTTCCAGATAGTCCAGAAGCGAAGGCCCTTGGTACCAGTCCATCTTAGTGGATCCACTGGCGATATTATCACCATGAAGCGCACTTACAGGGATGAACGTCACCTGATCGTCAGTATAATCACTCTTGGCGATCAAAGCCTCGAAATCACTCTTAATATCTGCAAATACCTGCTGATCAAAATCCACCAAATCCATCTTGTTGATCGCCACGATTACGTGCTCTACTCTCAACAGGTTATTGATGAAAAAGTGACGGTAGGTCTGCTCGATTACTCCCTTACGGGCATCGATAAGAATGATGGCCACCTGAGAGGTGGAAGCACCCGTCACCATATTACGCGTGTACTCCACGTGACCGGGAGTATCCGCTATGATATAATTCGTCTTATTGGTATTGAAATAAATATGCGCTACATCAATGGTGATGCCCTGCTCTCTCTCCGCTACCAGTCCGTCCGTGGCCAGAGAAAAGTCAAGGTAATCGAATCCCTTCTGCTTGCTATTTCTCTCAATGGCTTCCAACTTATCAGTGGTCAGCGATTTGGTATCATATAGCAGTCGCCCTATCAGGGTACTCTTTCCGTCATCTACACTTCCTGCAGTTGCTATATTGATTAGTTTTCTATTTTCAGTACTCATAATTTCTTATCTGTAATTTTTGGCCTAAACTGTTGAGGGGCTTGATTAATGCTAGTCCCCAATTCTAAAAATAACCTACCTTTTTTCTGTTTTCCATCGCTGCCTCAGAGCGCTTATCATCTATTCTTGCCCCTCTTTCAGAAATGGTACTTGCACGGATTTCTTCTACTACATCCTCAAGGTTATCAGCATCAGAAAGCACCGCCGCGGTACAGGTCATATCACCCACCGTTCTGAATCTCACCATACGCTCTTTTACCTCCTCGTGATCCTCACGGTACACGTGCTCGGAAGCAGTCCAGATCATGCCATCCCGCACAAAGGTCTCCCGCTTATGCGCAAAATAGATGGATGGAATTTGAATATTTTCGGTTCTAATATACTCCCAAACATCCAGCTCAGTCCAGTTGGAAATAGGGAATGCACGGACATTTTGCCCTTGATTAATTTTGCCATTTAGCATATCAAAAAGCTCAGGACGTTGGTTTTTCTCATCCCACTGACCAAAATCATCTCTTACAGAGAATACTCTCTCTTTGGCCCTAGCCTTCTCCTCATCTCTTCTGGCTCCACCAATACAGGCATCGAACTTATGCTTCTCAATCGCATCAAGCAAAGTGGTGGTCTGAAGGGAATTCCTGCTGGAATAACGGCCTTTTTCCTCCTGTACTTTTCCTTGATCAATAGAGTCCTGTACATTGGCTACGATCAGCTCTAAACCAAGCTCCTCCACCAACTGATCCCTAAAAGCGATGGTCTCAGGGAAATTGTGACCGGTGTCCACATGTAAGAGTGGAAAAGGAATCCTGGCAGGATAAAAAGCTTTTTGTGCCAACCGAACAAGGGTGATCGAATCTTTTCCTCCCGAAAACAACAGCACAGGCTTCTCAAACTGGGCGGCTACCTCACGGATGATGTGAATTGATTCAGCTTCTTTAGGATTTGGAACAAGTATATTTTTCATGTGAATAAGTATTTTTTCCGGTTCAAAACTCAAATTTAAATCATAACTGGTAATCAATACCAGTCACCATTTAAGTCTTTTCCGACAATGCTAAATTTCTATTTTATATGTAAACCACATTCTTTCTTAGAAGCTTCCCACCACCATCTGCCGGCACGGGGATCTTCGTCGGGCGCTATTGCCCGGGTACAAGGTGCGCAGCCTATGCTTATGAAGCCCTTGTCATGTAATGGGTTATATGGGATTTTGTTCTCTTTGATATACGTCAGCATATCCTCCATCGTCCAGTTGAGGAGAGGATTGAATTTCATGATCTGGTTTCCAGCGTCCCACTCCAGCTTAGGCATCCCGCTTCTATTCTCGCTCTGCTCTGCTCTGAGTCCTGTGATCCACACGCTGTTGCCTTCCAAAGCCCGCTTTAAGGGCTCTACTTTCCGAACAAAACAGCATCTCTTTCGGTTCTCTGGAGAATCATAAAATCCATTAATGCCAATATCCTCCACCAAATTCTCAACGGAGCTGGTCGTGGGATAATAAGGCTTAATCTTAATGCGGTATTTGCTTTCTGTACGAGACAGTAAATCCAGGGTCTCGTAAAATAAGCGGCCTGTATCAAGAGTAAATATCTTAACGGGAAGATTGTTCTTGGCTATAATCTCGGTGATCACCTGATCCTCCTGACCTAATGAGGTCGAAAAAACTACCTTACCTGGAAACAACTCACATAACTGGGCGATGGCCTCGGCTATGGAGAGATTCTCTACCCGCGCTGATAAATCTTTCAAAAGGTTCTTTTTCATTGGTTGTACTAACTATTGTTATCAGAAATTTTGGCCCAGGCTCTTTCATGGAAATAGTAAAGTATCATTTTGCTCACTACTTCTATGCTGCCTATGGACAACGCTGTCTTAATCTGCCCAGTAATGAGATAGGAAATCACCATAGTATCTATGGTCCCCACCACTCTCCAGGATATGGACTTTAGCAAACTCTTGATGTTGCTGTCTTTGCCTTCTTCGTCTACAAACCATTTTTTGATAGATTGATCAAAAATCATAGGTTCTCTAATTTGTTGAAAGACAAAAGTATATAAAACCTATAAAAAAAGTAGGGTTTATAGGAAATTTTTTTCACTCCTTATCCAAAATGTCAGCTAAAGTCTTATTTTCCAGAATGTTAAGCGTCTCATCACGCACCTGAATCATCACCTTATTCAGCCCACATCTTACCTGATCTTCGCATTCTTCGCAGGCTTCATAGTAGTTTAAACTCACGCAAGGCAAGAGCGCAATCGGCCCGTCCAGCAGCCTGATAATTCTAGACAATGGGATGTCCCTAGGCTCTTTGATCAGGTAATATCCACCGCCTTTCCCTTTCTTACTTCCCAGGAAGCCTGCCTTCTTGAGCTCCAATAGGATATTCTCCAGGAATTTGTGACTGATACCATGCTTAGCAGCAATATCCTGTATCAAAACAGATCCCTCATCCTTATGCTTACCCAGATAGGTAAGCGCATGAAATGCATATTTGGTTTTTTTGGATAACATCCTACAAAAATATAATAATTCGCCAAACCGCCCTACCCTATGGGGCTTTTTCGCCTCTTGACTCCTCCATCACCGCAGCAAGCCCATCTTTCATAGGCCCCCAATACGAATAAATACTCCTTATATAAGTTATCTTAACCTAAAAAAAATAACCCTGCCAGAAAGCTGGATCAGGGTTATTAGTTAGTTGTATGACAATATAGATACTAAGCGACCTATTGAATTAAATCATCTCTACACTTCTCTTTACAAACTCCGTAAGGTCTTTGCCAGAAAGCATGCCTTGAGAGAGCTTCGCCAAGTCAAAGGCTTGCTTCGCCAAATTGGTTTTTGCCTCTTCAGTCTCCGCGTTCAAGATCCTGTCGATCACCTTATGATTTCCGTTAATGACCACTTTATAGTTGTCTGGCATAGCCCCATAGAAGCTCATTCCTCCACCGGTCTGAGCCATATCCTTCATACGACGCATAAACTCCTCCATCGTGATGGTCACTGGTAGCTCCTCAGGGTTCAGGCCTTCTACCTCTACTGTATAAGCCTGATTACCGATGGCCTTCTCAAAAATCTCCTTCACGGCTTTGCTTTGATCCTCTGTCAGCACATTGGCCATGCCATCGTCCTTCTTGATTAGCTTATCTGCTACATCCGCATCCACGCGCTTCAGGGAGGTCTTCTCGAGTTTTTGTTCCAGAGTATTGATGAAGTGACTGTCTATAGGCGAGTCAAGCACCAATACATCATAATCCTTCTTATTGGCAGATTGGATGAAGGCATCCTGCTTTTCTGCATCGTTGGTGTATAGCACTATCGTCTGGCCATCCTTATCCACCTGATTGGCCTGCAGTTTCTCCTGATACTCTGTCATGGTAAAATGCTCCCCTTTGGTATTGGTCAGTAGCGCGAAGTCCTTGCCTTTGTCATAAAACTTCTCCTCGCTGATCATACCATATTTTACAAATAGGCCAATATCACCCCACTTGCTCTCAAAAGAAGGACGATCTTTCCTGAACAGCTCGCCTAATTTATCCGCTACCTTTTTCGTGATATAGCTATTGATTTTCTTCACATTGCCATCCGCCTGTAAGAAGCTTCGGGATACGTTTAGCGGAATATCCGGGGAGTCAATCACCCCATGCAGCAGCATCAAAAACTCAGGCACGATGTCTTTTACCTCATCAGTAATAAACACTTGTCGACTGAAAAGCTTAATTTTATTACGCTGCATCTCAAACTCATTCTTCACCTTAGGGAAGTAAAGCACTCCGGTAAGATTGAATGGGTAATCGACATTCAGGTGGATCCAAAACAGAGGATCCTCGCTCATAGGATAGAGCTCCTTATAGAATTTTAGGTAATCTTCGTCCTGAAGATCACTTGGGGACTTCGTCCAAATTGGAGCTGTGGTATTGATGACATTATCCACCTCCACAGACTTGTACTTTGGATTACCTTCTTCATCCTTGCCATCTTCCACACTTTCGGATTTGGTGCCAAAGACGATAGGGATAGGTAGGAATCGGCAATACTTATCCAGGATCTCCTGCAATTTATATTGATCCAAAAATTCCTCAGACTCCTCATTGATATGAAGGACTATATCGGTCCCTCTGTCCGTGCGGTCACCTTCTGAGATCTCAAAAGAGGTGCTTCCATCACAGGTCCACTTGGCTGGCTCAGCGCCTTCCTGATACGAAAGAGAGTGGATATCCACCTGATGCGCCACCATAAATGCGGAGTAAAACCCAAGACCAAACTTACCAATGATCTCATTGGCATCTTTGGCATCCTTAAATTTCTCCACAAACTCCGTCGCCCCTGAGAATGCAATCTGATTGATGTATTTTTTAATCTCTTCGGCAGTCATGCCTAGGCCCTTATCAGAGATAGTGATGGTCTTCTTTTCCTTGTCGAAGGCCACCTCCACACGCAAATCGCCCAGATCGCCTTGGTATTGCCCTAAGCTAGCTAGACGCTTGATCTTCTGGCTGGCATCGACCGCATTGGACACCAATTCCCGAAGGAAAATCTCATTGTCTGAATAAAGAAATTTCTTAATGATCGGGAAAATATTCTCGGTATGAATCGAGATAGTACCTTTCTCCTGCATAGTTATCGTTAGTTTTTGTTTATAGCTTTTTCTACCCTTCGGCAATAACAAGCCCCGTTCCAAAGCATCACCTGTGCCAAAATGACAGAAATTCACGCCACTTCATGTTGCTTCCTGAAGCTCCTGTGTCATAATGCATGCTCCATAGCGGAAAATCGGACAATAAAATGCGACAAAATGGTAAAGTAAACCCGACTATTTAGTCTCTTAATAATTTCTCACTAAGCTTTAATCCTGATTTTCATTTAGCTAAATACAATTATCTTAAAATCAGCCCATAAAAATAAAATTATGGCAATATGCCTGCTAAAACGACCACAGCAGCCCTGTCACAAAATTCACTTTTATATATTCAAAAAGATTAATATATTGCACGTAAAGAAACTACTGTTGTCTATTATTATTAGTTGAATAGATAGCGCCTACTACTCTATTAAGCTCACTTCTATGAAAATAGTATTCATAAGCGAATGTAAACCTCGCGAACGTATCGTAATAAATCAGGTACAGAAAATTTACCCTGATACGGTGGTGATTAAGCCCACCTTTAACCATAAAAAAAGAAAAAGTAGAAGCTTAACGAAGCTTGCTCATAGGCTCATCACCAAATGGAGAGAAAGAGACCTCAGACAAGCTGTCCACAGCCGCTATGGGGATTTGCCTATTGATAATATCATTGAGATGCCCTCTGACCAAATAAACAAAGAGGCGGGTCTGCAGCTCATCCGAAGTCATAACCCAGATATTTTGATCACCTGCCGAGCGCCAATCGTCAGAAATCAGGTCATCAACATTCCGAAATTTGCAGCTATAAACATCCACTACGGACTTGCCCCAGACTATAGAGGTAATCATACCTTGTTTTGGGCGATGAAAAATAAGGAATTCGATAAGGTAGGCGGCACCATACATCACCTAAGCCCAGGCGTGGACAATGGTAATATCCTAGCCCGAGTATATGCCAATGTGGATAGCAATGACACAGAAAGCACTGTTGACCTAAAAACCTCCAGCCTACTCGCGGAAGCCTTGCGGGACTATCTCCTTTCCCAGTCCAAAATCAACTATCCTATCATCGGTACCAAGCAGGTCACCAGTGGCAAAAACTATAAAAACGCAGAAAGAACCCTTTCTACTGAGATTTCTTTCCTCTGGGAACGTCAGTTTAACCCTGAGGGAAATGCCAAGAAAGCCTCAAAAATCGAAAGGCACTTTGGTGAAACCCCCATTGTGGGCCCATGTTCGGATGAATTCGAATATTCCTCCCATTAAGCAACATTGGTTACTTAGCTCAAGCTCAGTTTTTCTTCTTAAACAAGGCTCTCCATGGGCAGTATCCTGGAAGCCTATAGGGAAATAATGCAGTTCAAAAAAAATATCTGCTATTTTCCCTATCTTTGCAGCCTAACTGAAAACAGCTCCCCATGAAGCTTTATGCCAATACCGTCAGAGGTGTAGTGAATGCCATCGACGAAATATTCAATCAACAACAATACGCAGATAAGGTAATCGAGAGAACGCTCAAATCCAATAAAAAGTGGGGAGCCCGTGACCGTGGATTTATTGCTGAATCTGTCTATGAGATGGTCCGTTGGTGGAGACTCATCAATGAGGTAAGCCCATCCGATGACCCTTATCATCTTTTTGCAACCTACTGGGTGATGCAAGGCAATGCCCTTCCACCTTGGGAGGAGTTCCAAAACATCCATGTTGACCGTGTAAAAAGCCGCTACGAAGCCTTGGATTCTAGAGCGATACTGCAGTCTATCCCTGACTGGATGGACGAGATGGGCAGCGAGCTACTCGGCGACCAATGGGAAGAAGAGATCAACGCCCTCAATGAGCAAGCTGAAGTGGTCCTCAGAGTGAATACCCTGAAGACATCCAGAGAAGCCCTTATGAATCGCCTCCAAGAAGATGGAGTGGACACTTACGCCCCTCGTGGGTACAGGGACGCTCTGGTGCTGGGCAAGCGACAAAACATCTTCCGAAATCCAGCATTTAAGGAAGGCTTATACGAAATCCAGGACGCCTCTTCTCAGCTGGTGGCTGCAGCCTTGGACGTGGAGCCGGGTATGCGCGTGATCGATGCTTGCGCAGGATCAGGCGGAAAATCCCTGCACATCGCCTCGCTAATGCAAAACAAAGGCCGGGTGCTCTCGATGGATATTGAAGAATGGAAACTTAAGAATACCAAGTTAAGAGCCCGACGAAATGGGATCGGCATCATAGAAACCAGAACCATCGAAGGCAGCAAAACGATCAAAAGACTCCAGCAGTCGGCAGATCGCCTACTACTGGACGTACCCTGCTCAGGAATGGGAGTGCTAAGGAGGAATCCAGATACCAAATGGAAGCTAAGCCCCGAGAGCATCGCCAATGTGCGCACGATCCAGCAGGATATCATCCAAAGCTATAGTGGTATGGTCAAGCCTGGAGGACTAATGGTGTATGCCACCTGTAGTATATTACCCACCGAAAATGAGTATCAGGTAAAGGAATTTCTCGAAACCGAACAAGGCAAAAGCTTTGAACTAGTGGAAGAGCAGAAAGTCCTGGCTCATGAAAGTGGTTTTGACGGATTTTACATTGCGAAACTAAAGCGGAAATAAATTCTGATTTTCCGCACTATACCATAAGGAAAGACTGCATGCTATGGAGCCGCCAAATCGGCTCCAGGCAGGCTTCCCAAATATTCTTTTAAGAGATTATGATTTTTGAGAAATATTTTATTTTTTTTTCTGATCAAGATTGATTCACATTCAAATTTGTTTGTATCTTTGACGGGCAAATAGGGTTCCTTAACCAAATTTGCCATGAATCTAAACACAGATAAATTCCTCTTTGAAGCACTCACCTATGATGACGTGCTTTTGGTTCCGGGATACTCAGAAGTATTGCCGCGCGACACCAACACATCCACCCAACTTACTAAAAACATCCGGCTGAATATCCCTTTGGTATCAGCAGCTATGGACACGGTTACTGAAGCAGAATTGGCCATTGCCATTGCTTTGGAAGGCGGATTGGGCTTCATTCACAAAAACATGAGTATTGACCAGCAGGCTGCACAGGTCCGCAAGGTGAAGCGATCTCAGAGTGGAATGATCCTCGATCCCATCACCCTACCCGTCGAAGCCAAAGTGAAGGATGCTGAAGCCATTATGAGCGAGTACCATATTGGTGGTATCCCAGTGGTGGATCACGAAAGAAGCCTGAAAGGTATCATCACCAATCGGGATCTAAGATTCATCAAGGACCAGCAAAGGCCTGTAAAGGAGATCATGACCGCACAGAATCTGATCACTGCCAAAGCAGGAATTACGCTGGAGCAAGCAGAAGAAATCCTTCAGGAATACAAAATCGAAAAACTTCCTATCGTAGATGAGGACAATAAGCTGACCGGCCTGATCACCTATAAGGATATCCTTAAAAGAAAAGACAAGCCGCATGCCTGTAAAGATGAATACGGTCGCCTCCGTGTAGGTGCAGCTGTAGGGGTGACTCCAGATATCGTGGAGCGCGTGCAGGCACTTAAAGACGCTGGCGTGGATGTCGTATCTATAGACACTGCCCACGGCCACTCCAAAGGGGTGATCGATTGCTGCAAGAAGATCAAGGAAACCTTCCCTGACTTAGAGGTGATCGTAGGAAATATCGCTACACCAGAAGCCGCTACGGCGCTGGCCGAGGCAGGTGCTGACGCCGTGAAAGTAGGCGTAGGACCAGGAAGTATCTGTACCACCCGCGTAATCGCCGGAGTAGGAGTACCCCAATTATCAGCCGTTTTTGAATGTGCCAAAGCACTACAAGGCACTGGCGTACCAATCATCGCAGATGGTGGAATCCGCTATTCTGGTGACCTGGTAAAAGCCATCGCCGCTGGCGCCAGCTCTATCATGATCGGTTCCTTGCTCGCCGGTACCGACGAAGCTCCCGGGGAGATGATCATCTACCAAGGACGTAAATTCAAAACCTATCGAGGCATGGGATCATTGGAAGCAATGGAATCAGGCTCCAAAGACCGCTACTTCCAGGACACAGAAGACAATATCAAGAAGCTAGTCCCTGAAGGCATCGTGGGTCGTGTGGCATATAAAGGCCTCGTATCGGAAGTCCTCTACCAACTAGTGGGTGGCTTGCAAGCGGGCATGGGCTACTGCGGAACACAAGCTGTGGAAGACCTTCAGAAAAATGGCAAGTTTGTCAAAATTACCGCCGCTGGCGCAAGTGAATCTCACCCGCATGATGTTAGCATCACCCGTGAAGCACCAAACTATAGCGTAAAAGGATAAGGCAAAATAAAAGGAACACATACTAAGCACTGGATAAGCCGACCTATCATCTTCAGCGGTCCAGCGCTACCAATCTCCAGTACCCCGACTCTTGCAAAGCCCGAAGGGATATCCCTCGGAATGGCCAAGAACGTCTGGGGAACTGGAGATTTTTTTTGTTCCTCAATCCATGTCCACCCATAAGCCGATGCCAAAAGCTGTATCTCCTCATTCTCTAATAGAGCAATATAGAAACTGATGCAAACTTTAGGGCATGCTAATTTAGCCCAGCCAATCAAAAGGCCTTGGCTTCGATAAAAATGCGTTTAATAAAGGTGTTTGGATTATGCTTTTCCGCCCTTCTTTTTCTTGAAGAACACTTGCTTAATCCAGCGAGGAAGAAATATTGCCCCTAATAATAAATAAGGATAATAGGAGAACATCCTCCAGAGGATGCTGGTCACGAAGGTATAATTGGTCAGGAACTCATAGAAGAACTGCCCAAAGAAGAACTCTGCTGTGCCGCTGGACCCGGGAGTGGGAGAAATCATCATCACCACCCACATGATGATTTGCCTGGCAAAAACTATAATATGATCCATGAAACTCAGGTCAATATAGGCGGTCATGAGGGCGTTCAGCATTAGGTACCTGGAAGACCAGATGAAGATCGTTGCAAGGATGATGGTAAACCAATACCCAAACTTCTTGCCCTGCAGCTCTTTGCTAGATTCTATAATCTGATCCCCATATTCACTTGCATTGTGCTTCCATTTCCTGAACCAACGGATGGAAAATAGCTTTAGAAGAAGCCACTTAAACACCCTAGGCCTAAAGAATAAAGCTCCCGCCATGATGATGGAATATATGGCATAAAGAGAATAGCTTACCCAAAAGATATAATTGAGGCTATTTTCCAGGGTCAGCTCCAGCACGCGGGAATCCGGAAAAATAGACCCTTTGGCAAAGAAGAGGATTATAGGTGCACCAATCACAAAGAAAAGATTATCCAATATGGCGGTCACCATGACATAAGCGATGGCCTTGCCTAATTTAATACCTTCTTTGTGCAGGATAAATACTGCCACTGCGGTACCACCAACGATGGATGGGGTGACTGCCGAGGCAAACTCCCAGAGAATGATCACGTAGATAGCCCGGGGCCAGCTGAGGCTTTTATCGGTAATTTCCCGAATCCGGAAGACATAGCCGGCATCCCTCAAAAAAATCACCAGCAAAGCGAGCAACAAAGAAGGCCAAGAAGCATCAAACACACTTCTGAGGTTTTCTCTGGAGATAGAAGGGTCCAGATAGAACATCAAAAATACGATCCCAATACCGATCAGAACCGGAATCCAGACCTTATTGGGATTGAGTGTCTTGAAAATTTCTTTGTTATCTAACTTCATAGGTTACTCTACCGGAACATTTTCTATTTTCTCCACCCAAAAATTATTAAAGCCCTCTCCCAACTTTATGGTCACCATGGACAACTGTAATAATTCCAAAATGGCCAGGAAGGTATAGATCACAAAGATTTTATCTGGCTTATATTCTATAAATTCTGAAAAGGGCATTCGCTTTTTGAAGCTTATTCTATCCAGAACAAAATTTTTCTGTTGATCAATGGTATAAGGGTATTGCACGACCGTGTGGGTGGTTTCATCGGTCCTGGAGGCATATTTTGCCATTATTCGCTGAAAAACCTTAAGGATTTTATATAAGTCCACATCCTGCATCTCACTTTCAACGTCATCCACCTTGCTGAGCTCTTTTAGCTCGCTGGCGATATTCCCTCTTTTCTCTTTGGTCATCCGGGTGGCTTCCATATCGGAAAGATCCCCCACGACGGATTTGTATTTCTTATACTCGAGAAGGTGCCGGATCAGCTCTTCCCGAGGGTCAATTTCCTCGCCATTTTCATCCAATTCAGGCCTGGGAATGAGAAGTTTGGACTTGATTTTCATCAAAGTCGCGGCCACTAAGATAAATTCGCTGGCCACTTCAATCTCCATTTTCTCCAAATGCTTGAGGTAATCAAGGAAGTCATGTGTGATTTTTGATATTGGAATATCGTATATATCCAATTCATCCCGCTCAATAAAGAACAGTAGTAAATCGAAAGGCCCTTCAAAAAGAGGTAATTTGATCTCGAAACTCACTGGATACTATTAAATTTCTCTTAATTTTGCGTTCGGATTGAACATCAAAGATATTATTAATATACAAAAATCAACACCAGTCGGTTCAAAATCAACAAGAAAACTTGAGGATTAAAAGTTTGGCTATATTTTAGCTATATTAAAACATTCTCTTCACCGATCAGTTGAGATTATACACCAGGGAAAACACCATAATGCTTATAGAACCAGGAAAACTACTTGCGCAGATCAATTCCCCTGAAGACCTTAAAGAATTCAGAAAAGATCAGCTCGTACAGATTTGCGAGGAGTTGCGCCAATATATAATTGACAGTGTGTCTGTCTATGGAGGACACTTTGGCGCTAGCTTGGGAGTGGTGGAGCTGACCGTGGCCCTGCATTATGTCCTCAACACCCCCGAAGACCAGCTGGTATGGGATGTGGGACATCAGGCTTATGGACATAAGATCCTTACGGGTAGAAGAGAGTTATTCCATACCAATCGACTCTATAAAGGCATATCTGGTTTTCCCAAAAGAAAAGAGAGTGAGTACGACTCCTTTGGCGTAGGCCACTCAAGCACCTCTATATCTGCCGCTCTTGGAATGGCCATGGCCTCCAAATACCAAGGAAATGAGCTAAAACAGCACGTAGCGGTAATTGGCGATGGATCCATGACGGGCGGAATGGCCTTTGAAGCAATGAACCATGCCGGTGTTTCCGACACCAATATGATCATCATCCTAAATGATAACTGTATGTCCATCGACCCTAATGTCGGTGCACTTAGAGATTATCTTACAGACATCACCACTTCACAGACCTATAACCGCTTCAAGGATGACCTGTGGAGGACATTGGGCAAATTCAGTAAGTTTGGCAGCAGCGCCCAGGAAGTGATCTCCAAAGTGGAGGGAGCGGTAAAATCCGCCTTGCTTAAACAAAGTAACCTTTTTGAATCCCTCAACTTACGCTATTTCGGACCCGTGGATGGGCACGACGTAAATCACCTCGTGGAGGTGATGAATGACCTTAAAAAGATCCCAGGGCCTAAAATCCTGCATTGCCTTACCGTAAAAGGTAAGGGCTATGACCTTGCAGAAAAGGATCAAACCAAATGGCATGCTCCTGGAAAATTTGATAAAATCACTGGCGAGATCGCCAAGAAAGTATATGATAAACCTCAGCCTCCTAAGTACCAGGATGTATTTGGGCATACGCTCGTAGAGCTGGCAGAGGCAGATGATAAAATAATGGGCATCACTCCCGCCATGCCTTCTGGCTCATCCATGAATATCATGATGAAAGCAATGCCAGATCGGGCTTTTGATGTGGGAATCGCTGAGCAACATGCCGTCACCTTTTCGGCTGGGCTGGCGACTCAAGGCCTGAAGCCATTCTGTAATATCTATAGTACCTTTATGCAGCGTGCATATGACCAGGTGGTTCATGATGTATGCCTGCAAAATCTCCCGGTGGTATTCTGCCTGGACCGTGCTGGCTTTGCCGGTGCCGATGGCCCTACACACCATGGAGCCTACGACCTGGCCTTCTTCCGCTGCATTCCGAACCTCGTGGTGAGCGCACCTATGAATGAGGAGGAGCTTCGCAATATGATGTACTCCGCCTCCATCCATAATGGCCCTTACTCCATCCGCTATCCGAGAGGACAGGGCGTCATGCCTGACTGGAGAAAACCTATGCGGGAAATCCCCGCCGGACAAGGTAGAATCGTCCGTGAAGGGGAAGATGTCGCTATCCTGACCCTAGGACATATAGGGAATTATGCTGTGGAAGCATGTGAGCAACTCGAAAGTGAAGGTCTGAACCCTGCACATTATGATATGAGATTCGTGAAACCTCTGGATGAATCTTTGCTTCATGAGGTATTTGGCAAATTCTCCAAAGTCATCACCGTCGAAGACGGATGCCTGATGGGAGGATTTGGTAGTGCTGTCCTGGAATGGATGATGGATCATGACTATCAAGCTCAGGTAAAACGCCTGGGCATACCCGATGAAGTCATCGAACATGGCACTCAAATGGAGCTGTATAAAGAATGTGGCTTTGATCCGAATGGAATCGCCGAAGCCGTCAAAAAGCTCGCCGAGCCAGTTTCTACCAGTTAAAACTATAAATCATAGAGAGCCTTCCGAGGCTCTTTTTTTTGTGCCTAGCTATTCTTAATTTTCCGATATGAGCACAACGATCGAATACACCGACCAAGGCCATGGAAAGCCCATCCTATTCCTTCATGGCTTCTGTGAAGCCAAAGAGATGTGGCAATATTATTCCGACTCCCTATCTCCCTATTACCGGATCCTCTGTCCAGACCTCCCTGGCTTCGGAGATACACGCTGGTACGAAGAGGAAATCAGCCTGGAACAGACCGCCACCCTGTTAGAAGAATGGATCTCCTCACTTGGTTTGGAGCAGCCGGTGATCATCGGGCACTCCTTGGGAGGCTATATTGGATTGGCCTTGGTGGAACAAATGGGCGATAAAATTGCGGGATTAGGTTTATTTCATTCTACGGCTTTTGCGGATGACGAGGAAAAAATTGGCCTGAGAAATCGTACCATCACCTTCGCTCATAAGCACGGCGCTCGAAAATTTGTAGATTCCTTTGTCCCTCCATTATTTACAGAAACTCACCGCGAAAGTATGGCTGAAACTATCCAGAAGGTAGTCGAAATCGCCCGAAAAACCAGCTTAGAGGGGTTGGTAGCCTTCACCAAAGCAATGAGGGACCGAAAAGATCGCATGGAAGTTTTAAAAACATTTGGGGGTAAAAAAATGATGATTGCTGGACAATTAGATACAGCCGTAAAAATCGAAGCGAGTCGTCAGCACCAACCTTATCTGAGCCATTATTATGAACTGGAAGAATCCGGTCATATGGGGATGTTTGAGCAACCCGAGCTTACTTTAGCCATGATAAAAGAATTCCTGGAAAGCTGATTCCAGTAAGTAAAAGCACCCGTATGGTTCCAATTTACAGTTATTAGAGCAGCTGGATGCTCAAGAAAAAAGCGGATGCTCAAGGCTTGAACATCCGCTTTTTGATTAGGATACTATCCCGAAGGCTAACCTACAGAAATACCACTGGCACACCTATAGCCTAGCCTTAGTCCTGCTGCCTATAGCTTAAAATTTGATATTTACCCCTGCCATAAAATTGGTGCCGGCCATCGGATAATAGAAATTCTCCGTCACTAGCTCACGACCTGCCTCTCCCGGCACAAAATAGCTGAAGGTATAGCCATTGGGCTCATATTTTTCATCAAAGACATTATTCACCTTCAACATAAACTCGAGTGCCTTCACATATTTTGGTCTGATGGTATAATTTACCCGAAAGTCATTGGTCAGGAAGGCGTCCAGCTGGCGCGTCTTGTCTTGAGTATTATCCAGGTATTGATCTCCCACATACTTGGTCATCCAGCCAATTTCTAAGCCTTTTATAGGTCTAAAATCAATGATCGCTGCGGCCACCATATTAGGTGAAAATGCGATATCCGTATCGGTATAATTGATTTCTATCTGCTGGAAGTCAGCGGTGGAATAATCATCGATGTATTCGGTAAATTCCTGAATCTTATTCTTGCTTAAGGCCAGGTTTCCTCCAAGGGTCCACTTTGGCGAGAGCAGCACGGATGCATCGATTTCAAGGCCTGCCCTAAAGGAATTGGGGACGTTTTCACGGATATAAGCGCCCACATCATTGATCTGTCCGGTGAGGATCAGCTGATCTTTATAACCCATATAATAGATATTGGCATTATAGCTAAAGGTGCCCATTTTGGCTCTGACACCAGCTTCCAGGTTATTCAATCGCTCAGGCTTCGGTATTTCAGTAATGGGATTATCCGTAAAATCACTTCTTACAGGCTCTCGATTTGCTACCGCAAAAGAAGCGTACCAGGTATGTCCTTCTCTCCCCTCATAGCTGATTCCCATCTTGGGGTTGAAGAAGTCATAATGCTGGCTGCCATCCACGACCCGCTGGTCATCATTGACCCCATCAAAGCGGTAATCGATTTGGCGAAATTGCAGGTCAGCGAATAAGAACCATCTATCAGCAACCTCATAGGTAGCTTTAGCAAAAATATTTCGGTCATCCTTGACTGCATTATTGTCATAATAGCGGTCACGGATATCAGTATCACCCGCCACACGTGCCCAGATGATCTCTCCAAAATGGTCTCCATCGTATCGATTGGCTCCTCCCCCCATGATCACATCCCACAGCCCATCATTGCTGAGGTAATTGGCAGAAAATACCAGCCCATAAAAGTAATTATCCAACCATCTCCGTCTGATAATATCGGTACTCTCAATGACCTCATCACCGATATCCACTGGATCTAGGCCATAACTGGCAAAATCATCATCCTCACGGTATTGCTCGTAATATCCACGTCCACGGGTAAGGTGCAGCGCGGCATTTGTTTTCCAATTGTCGCCGTACTTTCCAGTATAGATAAATTGATAATGATCCTGTTGATAGTTGTCAGTTTCATTATCATAGGTATAATAGTTATAGGTCCGATCAGTTTCTAATTTGCTTTCCGGCAAGCCGTACCAAGCTTGATAGGTTTTCTCCTGACCAGAGAAAATATTCACTTTGAATACCGACTTATCTCCATAATATCCACCTGAGAGATAGAAGGATTTCAGATCAGAGGAAGCCCGGTCCACATAGCCATCGGAGGAGATTCTGCTCAATCGGGCGTCCACCGCCCAGCGGTCATTCAGAAGTCCGGAGCCTACGCGGACTGTATTTTTCAGGCTATTGAAAGATCCTGCGGAGCTAGCCACTTCGGCATAGGCTTCTTCGGTTTTGGTATCTGTTTGAATATTCATACTAGCCCCAAAAGTGGCTGATCCATTAGTAGAAGTCCCTACCCCTCTTTGGATTTGGATATTATTTACAGAACTGGCAAAATCAGGCATATTCACCCAAAACACGCCATGGGATTCTGCGTCATTCATGGGGATACCATTGACCGTCACATTGATGCGTGTCTGGTCAGAGCCACGAATACGCATAGCGGTATAGCCAATTCCTGCCCCAGCATCAGAGCTGGTCACCACTGAGGGGGTATAATTGAGCAAAATTGGGATATCCTGACCAAGGTTGTTTTTAGAAAGTTCAGCCTTGGTGATGGTTTGAAAGGTCGTCGGTGTGGTCTCCGATGCCCGGGTAGCCGAAACGATAAACTCCTCAGTCAGTAGTGCATTGGTGCTCAGCTGAATATCCAAGGAACCGCTCCCTGGCAGGCTTACTTCCTGCTCATAGGAATCGTAGCCCACGAAGGAAGCTTTCAGCTTATATTTCCCTTCCGCTAGATTTTTGAATTCAAAATGGCCGTTGAGGTCGGCAGTGCTGCCGCGTCCTGTGCCTTGCAGGATGATATTGGCACCAATAAGTGGCTCGCCAGTGTCCGAATCGACAATGGTGCCGCTAAGGTGATTTTGCGCGTAAGTGCTAAGGCAAAATAATAAGCCTAAGGCGGTGAATAGCAAACGTTTCATTATTATGACATTTGTGGTTAAACATTAAGTGCGCCAAGGGGTTGGCCACTTCTCGATTGTTTTCCCTTTGATGATCCATCATAAATCCTCATTATTCATTTTCCCCAAAAGCCACGCCCACTAAGGGAGCCCTTCCTGCACGCTATTGATGCGTTAGTGTCCGTCCAAGCCAGTATTTGGCCGAAGGCTAGGACAGCTGATGAGTATGAAATAGCCATTCGCATTAATTTACCTCGCTAGGTAGGATTAAGCGACTTTGGCTTTCCAGTCCAATGAATCTCTCGGGTTAAAGATGGAATATCGCATTTCCCTTCGCCAGCATTACCTGGATCAGGTGATATGGGTGTGATCTCAGCCCGTAATTTTAAGGCACCCCTATTTGATCGTATTATGGTGCAAAGGTAGGAGGATTATCTGATAATAAAAATGAGGAGCAAGTCCGGAAGGTATTTCATTCAAGATTCCCCGCTGGGTAATCTGAGGGGGCATCCAGCAAATTATCTTCGATATGTCGAATAGCGGTATCAGTACGTTGCTCAAAATTTCCCGAAAGGAGGAGTACAGGAACTCCTGTGGTTTGTAGCAGATTTTGGTACCAGTTCATAAAAAATTGACGCATTTCAGGCTCAGAATGCTCTCTTTGGGGGTCATCTTCCCAGGGGATATCTATATCCGTCAGCAGGTAGAGGTCATAGGTTCTGCTGTCCAATTGCTGCTGTGTCCAGTCATGAAGCCTCCCATACTTATGGCAGCTCCACACCTTCAAAACATGCAAGTCAGTATCGCAGAACAAAACATCCTTAGCCTTTGCGGCTTGTATATCCTCACGCTCCACTTGTCCTTGTGCTATCGCCAGCAGGTCCTCATACTCATAGGCTCGACCAAGTTTTTCTATATATTCCCGGGCATATTCCTCCACCCATGGCGCCCCAAAATGGCTAGCTAAGGCCTGAGTAAGTGTGCTTTTGCCTGTGCTCTCGGGGCCTATGATTACTATCTTTTTAGGCTGCGGCATAGCTTTGTTTCTTAGCGGATTTCATCCAGGCTATTAAGCCTATGGTGGCCAAAACGGTAAAAAAGAGAAACTGAAAAGAGGTAAGCACTAAGCCCTTATAGAAATACAGGGGAACAGAAACTAAGTCAGTGATGATCCAGGCAATCCAGTTTTCCACTTTCTTCTTTGCCATCAGATACATCCCCACAAAGGCGGAAGAGGTGGTAAAAGAATCCCAATATGGTACATCACTATCGGTAAAATGGGCCAATACATAATATAAAGTCCCATAGGAAATCGCCATCAGCCCAATGGCCACCAACCATCCAGAGGGCTTTAGCCAGGTTACGGGAAGGCTGCTGCGCCCCTCCTTTGGATGGGTCCAGATATACCATCCATAGATAGACATCGAAAAATAATAGGCATTAATCCCCATATCGGCATACAGCTTTACCTGCAGGCAGATATACACATATATTAAGGTGCTGATAATCCCTGTGGGATAAACTAAGATATTCTCCTTAATGGAAAAATATACGCTCAACACACCAAAAATCACCGCCATGCCTTCCAGCCATGTGACCTGCAGCAAACCAGCATGAAGCTCCTCCAGTACCCATTGAATTTCCATGCCCCAAAATAACGCCAAAATTAAGAGAATAGAAACAGTGTAGAATATTCTTTCAGTTTAGAGGCCACTTATTGAGTATTAAAAATGCGCATTCTATGTAATCAGAAAGCCGCCGTGCCAGCAGAAAAATCATAAGTCTATTGGGGATAATATCTTTCATTGCTCATAAATACAAAAGTCCAGGACCTAGCTTAGCGCAGGCCTGGACTTGTATTATTTTTTACCCCTCAATTAGAGGAAAATTGATGTCAGAAGCAGAGCCTTTATTCGCTACGCCTCCTAAGGAATTAAATAGATCAGAAGGGTACTATTTCTCCTCTATAAATTGCCTTTGGATCTCGTCTTCCTCTTCTACTTTTTCATCTTCATGTTCTTCATTGAAGAATTTCTTTTGGAATATAAGGATAATCAAGACGCCCACGAAGATGGAAGCGTCAGCGATATTGAATATCGGCCAAAGAGCGGTGTATTTCCCTCCCCATAATGGGACCCATTCTGGAATGAAGCCTTCCCAAATATCGATATAGAACATATCGACTACTTGTCCATGAAACCAGGGGGTGCTGGCGTCGAAGGGCGCATTGCCCAGCCATACCCCATAAAACACAGAATCCACCAAATTGCCTATGGCGCCTCCAAGAATCATCGCGATGCAAACGATATAGCCGGTGTGAATCCTCTTATTTATCAGGTAATACAAATAATACCCAATACCGACCATCGCCACCAGCCTGAATGAGGTAAGGATGAGCTTGCCATATTCAGAGCCCAGCTCCATGCCAAAGGCCATGCCGGGGTTGGTGGTATAGTGAAGTTTAAACCAATCACCGAAGATTTTGATCTGCCCTGCTGAGCCCATCATCATATTGGCATCCACTGCCAATTTTACCGCTTGGTCTATAAGAATTACCAATAAGGTAATCCCAAAGTACTTTAAATATTTCATATCGAATGATTATGGCACCCAGCCTATTGCCAAGCCACCAATTTATACTTTTTCTACCTTTACGGAGAGCTCAAATTCATCCATGTCCAGGGCTACTCCCCCATCCAAATTCTCAACAACACTAAGCTCGAGGGCTTGTGTTTCTGATTGTATATAATCGGCAAAACTAACCAATGCTTCATCTACTACGGCATTTCCCTTAGCGACGGCAATAGTGATTTTGTCCTGTACCTCCAGCCCCATATCCTTACGAAGGTTCTGGATTCTATTGACCAGATCTCTGGCGATGCCTTCTTGTTTCAGCTCCTCTGTAAGCGTCACATCTAAGGCCACGGTAATGCCATTGGCACTGGCGACAGACCAACCGGGGATATCCTGAGAAGTGATCAGGACCTCTTCCGCGGTAAGGCTTGCCGTTTCTCCATCGACCTCTATGGCAAAGGAGCCATTTTTCTCAAGGCTATTGATTTCGTCCTGGCCCCATTTGCCAATAGCTGCTGCTACCATTTTCATTTTTGGGCCAAAACGCTTGCCGAGAAGAGGGAAATTAGGTTTGGCATTTTTCACCAATATCCCTGAAGCATCATCTATATATTCTACGGCCTTGATATTGACCTCACTTTTGATCAGGTCTTCCACATGCTGGATCTGCTCCCTGGTTTTCTCATTAAGAATGGGGATCAGGATTTTTTGCAAGGGCTGACGGACCTTCAATTTATCTTTCTTACGAAGACTATGCACCAGTGAGGAGATATCTTGTGCCTGCTGCATACTTCCTTCGAGGTCTGCATTGATCAGGGCGCTATCTGCCGCGGTCCAGTCGGTCAAGTGAACGGATTCAGGGATTTCCTGACCCGCCTCTTTGGCGCCTTCTGTCAGATTGGTAAACATCCAATCGGCATAGAACGGAGCAAATGAGGACATCAGCTGACTTAAGGTAATCAGGCATTCATATAAGGTCTCATAGGCCGCCTGCTTATCTTCATTCATATCGCCTCTCCAGAATCGTTTTCTCGCCAGGCGGACATACCAGTTAGAAAGCTGATCCACGGTGAAGTTCATAATCGCCCGAGTCGCTCGAGTGGCATCATAATTATCCATAGAGGTCTCCACTTCCTCAATCAAAGATTGAAGCTTGGAGATGATCCATCGGTCCAGTTCAGGGCGTTTGGCGATAGCCACCTTCTTGGAGGCATCGTAGGTAAACGCATCTAAGTTGGCATATAACGCAAAGAAGTTATAAGTATTTTGCAAGGTCCCAAAGAATCGCCTTTGGACCTCAGCCACTCCTTCCAGGTTAAACTTAAGGTTATCCCATGGGTTGGCATTAGAGAGCATATACCAACGTAGGGCGTCAGGGCCATATTCTTTGAGTGTGGTAAAGGGATCCACTGCATTGCCTAGGCGCTTGGACATCTTATTTCCTGACTTATCCAAGACCAGACCGTTGGCGATCACGTTCTTGAATGCGACACTGTCAAACAGCATGACGGATATGGCATGAAGGGTAAAGAACCATCCTCTGGTCTGATCTACTCCTTCAGCAATATAATCTGCTGGGTAATTAGCTTTGAAGATTTCTTCATTTTCAAAAGGATAATGCCATTGTGCATAAGGCATCGATCCAGAGTCAAACCATACATCAATCAAATCCGGCTCACGGAACATTTTATCCCCATTGGAATCCACTAAGATCACATCATCCACATAGGGACGGTGCAGGTCCACCTCTCCATCCTTAAATGGGGAAGCAGTCATATATCCCTTATCGATGGATTTCTGAATTTCTTCATTTAGCTCCGCAATGGACCCGATGCATTTGGTCTCCGTGGCTTCCTCATTTCTCCAGATAGGAAGGGGAGTACCCCAGAACCTGGACCGACTTAAATTCCAATCCACCAAATTCTCCAGCCAATTGCCAAATCTTCCGGTGCCAGTAGCCTCAGGCTTCCAATTGATCGTTTTGTTCAGCTCCACCAATCGGTCCTTACAAGCGGTAGTTTTTATAAACCAACTCTCCAAAGGATAATAAAGAACAGGCATATCAGTTCTCCAGCAGTGTGGATAACTGTGCTCGTATTTCTCTACCTTAAACGCTTTATTTTCATTTTTAAGAATGATGGAAATAATAACATCGGTATTTTTATAGTCCGCTGCATTTTCATCTTCCTTAAGGTAATTTTTTACATAAAATTCCTCGGCGGTATATTCTTTATGCGCAGTAATCTCATGCTCCTTCATTTTGGCCAGGAGGTATTCTCCCACCACGGGTAAGAACCTACCTTGCTTATCCACCACAGGGATCTCATTGCCCTGCTCATCCTGCACAAATACACCCGGCACTCCCGCCTGCACCAATGCACGGAAATCGTCCGCACCAAAGGCTTTCGCAAGGTGAACAAGCCCCGTACCGTCTTCTGTGGTCACATAGTCCGCAGAGATCACTGTATATGCTGGATCCTCCAGATGTATGCCTTCGATGGGAAACAAGGGCTCATAGGCCAGGCCTAGAAGGTCCTTGCCCTTATATTCTTCCACTATCTTATAAGGAATCAGCTTGTCACCAGGCTTATAGTCTTCTAAGCTGAGCTCAGCAGCCTTCTTATTAAATAAGGCTCCAAGTCGAGCCTTGGCGATGATGACCTCCTGAGCTTCAAAAGTATAGGGATTGAAGGTGCTGACCTTGATATAATCTAGTTTTTCGCCTACGGCCAAGGCGGAGTTGGATGGCAGGGTCCAGGGGGTAGTGGTCCATGCTAACAAATAAGTATTTTCGGTATTTTTTACCTTAAACTGGGCCGTAATAGAGGTGTCTTTCACGTCTCTGTAGCATCCAGGTTGGTTGAGCTCATGAGAGCTCAGGCCGGTGCCTGCTGCGGGGGAGTAAGGCTGAATGGTATAACCCTTATAGATCAGGTCTTTTTCATAGAGACGCTTCAGCAAGCTCCACAATGATTCGATATATTGGGGCTCAAAAGTGATATATGGATTATCAAGATCCACCCAATAGCCAATTTTTTCGGTCAGGTCATCCCATTCATTTTTGAATCGCATGACCGTCTCACGGCATTTCTTATTGTATTCTTCTACGGAAATTTTCTTCCCTATATCTTCTTTGGTGATGCCAAGTTCTTTTTCCACTTGCAGTTCCACTGGCAAGCCATGGGTATCCCATCCACCTTTACGCTTTACCTGAAAGCCTTTCAAGGTTTTGTAACGGCAGAAGATATCCTTTAGGGTCCGAGCCATCACATGGTGAATCCCCGGTGTTCCGTTGGCAGAAGGTGGCCCTTCAAAAAAAGTGAAGGTCTCAGCACCCTCACGGTTATCAACAGATTTTTCGAAAATCTTATTCTCTTGCCAATACTGCAAAACCGACTCTCCGATCCCGGGATAATCTACTTGTTTGAACTCCTGATATTTTTTCACAATAGCTCCTTTATTACTTCTTACTCAATGGTGGTGGCTTGAGAATATCCTCAAAATCCCATTTACTCAAACGCTAATTATTTTAAAAGCAGGCACAAAGTTAATAGAAAAACAGGGTTTATATATGGTTTCACTCGAAAAACTCCATGTTCAGCCTATTGTCCTCCATCCCCCAAAAAATATTAAGGAGCTATTCTCGCAAATAATCAGGATTCACAGGGCCATTTGAGATCCCTCAATCCTCCGTCATAATCTTTCTTCACCGCCAAAAACCTCCCCTTACCATTATTACACTTAACTCAGTAAATGCGGAATCCCAACCAAAAAAAATGAATAGGGCTAACCGAATAGACTTCTCAAACCATTTAATACCCTAAAACCTCATGCTTTTAAATTAAAAAGCCTACGGATAATGTCTCCGCAGGCTTTATTTATCTTCCCCCCTGATTTCCAGAGGATGAATAGTACTGACTATTTCTTAATTATTCTTAGTGGTGTCTGGACTCGTTTTATTTTTATTGAATAATCCATTGATCAATCCTTTCACTTGTTCGCCAGCTTTGTCCTGAGTTTCCTGGATTTTTTTATCCAATTCCTTCTTGACGCTATCCTGCGCGACCGCCGCCTTGGCTTTCATTTCTTGTTTTACGCTGTCCTCCTGAGCCTTAAACTGCTCGGTGACCTGATCCTGGAGTTTAGCACCTTCTGAGCCTGCTCTGGCTTTTAGCGCATTGGTAAGCAGTGCTTCCATGCTCTGGCCTCCGGCCAAACTGATTTTTGGAGCCTGATACGTTCCTCCTAGATTAAGGGCGATGGGGATTTTGGTATCCTCGGTGGTTTCGCTGCCTGTAATAGTAGCAATAAGACTATTCGCCTGGCTTCCCAACTTGCTGGCAGGCACCTGCATATTTACCAAATAATTAATGCTGCCATCAAAGCCGGTGCTTCCTTGGATATTGGCTTGATAATCCCACAGCTTAATATCAAAAGGCTGCACATTCAGCATCCCATCTTTGATCTCCGCTTTCAATTTCAGGTCTTTGATCTGCAGGGTATTGCTATCCTTAAGTTTGGTCAGGGAGGTAATGCCACTTACGATCTTGGAGTCCTTCAATGCCGCCTGCACAATATTTATAAGCCCACTCCCATCGATGGAAGAAAGTACCGGCATCATATTCTCCGCCAGGTTTCCAGACATTTTGAAATTGGTCGTGAAGTTACCGGTAAGGTGCTGCGCAATAGGAGCAAAAGCCTGAATGGTATTGAAAGCATTGAAGGCCTGCTGTATATTCATGGCATTGATACCCAGGTCAAGAGCAAATTTGGGATCGTTGATATCTTGCGTATTATAGGATCCGTTGAGGGTAAGCTGGCCACCTAGGGTCTTCATCCCTGCATCTTTGAAAGTCAAAACCCCATTCTTTAATGTCATCTGGCCTTTTGCTTCGGTTAGTACCAGATCATCATAGAGCACTTCATCAGCCTGCACCGCCATGGTAAAATCAATATTCTTTGGCAATTCAATTAGCGTCAGAGAAGTGGTATCCTCCGTGGCAGGCGAATCGGATTCCGTCATCCATTCATTTATATTAAAACGCGTGGAGGAGATATTCAGATTTCCGGACAACACCGCCTGCTCTTCAAAAATATAGGCCATATAGTTGGATAAGCTACCTGAGGCTTTCACTGGGCTCTCTCCCAACCTAGCGTCAAAGGTGGTAAGGTTTATGGCTTTTGGGCTGAAATCACCATTCGCTTGATGAATTCTAACCCCTTGAGGGAGATCAGGGTCTGTATAGTAGAAGTCGGTAAGGCTTATTTGCCCACGCGTGTCGAGCTTATTATATCGCTCTGCTTCCACATCGGCATAGCTCCCTTTTGAGTCAATATCGGCTTTTATTTTACCATCCATTATCACATTTTCCATAGGGAATATCTTACTGATCTTCCCCAGATCCACCCCTCCGTGCACTGCTCCATCCCAGTTAAGGGCGTCCAGATCATTGATAGCAAGGTTTCCTGAGATTTTTTCGCCTTCCAACTCAAAGCCAAACTGACTAAGATTCACATAGAAGTCACTCATCTTACCCGAATTATTGGTGATGGTGGTATTGGCATTCAGGTTTTCGATAGGAGCGGGATATTCCTCACTTTTCACATAACCATTGGTGAGTGCCATCTTTGCATTGATAGCAGGAATGATCTTCGCCACGCTGTCATACCTACCCTTTGCGGTAGCATCGATATCTAGCATTCCTCTAAGCTCCATTCCTTCCAGTGGGAAGATTGACGTAAGCTCATCCAAATTAAGCTTGCCTTTTAGCTGACCATCCACATCATAGGTTACGAGATTTTCGAGTAGCAACCTACCCGAAATAGGGTTGCTGCCAAAAGTCAGGTTGAAAGTGGGAATATTTACCTGAGTGTTGTCCAGATTATTTGTCTTATTGGACACGGCCATATCTATATTGATATTGTTGACTGGCTTGGGTAAGTCCGGATATTGGAACATACCGTCTGCGACCTTCATGCCTATATCAAAAGCAGGAAACTGGGTATCATTATAGGTGCCTTTTAGGAATCCCCCAAAATCTACCGATCCGGAAGCCTTGATTCCATCAAATGATTCGGTATAGATACCGGGCACTAATGAAAGGACGCTTTTGAAAGTATTGTCCTTACCCGCAAAGGTCAGATCCATCTCAATATCATCCGTGGGCATGGCTACATATCCATCTACCCCAAAAAGGAAATCATTGATACCGAACTCTCCTTCACCGAAGGTAAATTTCATTTGATTCATGTCCACCTGTATCTTAGTATCAGCGGTAAACATTTTTTGAGAAAGATAGTTGACATCGTCGAAATCCACACTTACAATTCGGGTCTGTATCTCTCCATCGAGCTCATATACATCAGTGGTAAAATCCCCTGCTCCCTTAAGGTCAAAATCTTCCAGACCCAACAAAAAATTCATCTGACGATCATCATAGATAAAGTCAAGGTTGGATACTTCCATAAGGTCAATGCCAAGCTTGAAATTGGAGGGCTCTGTGGGAGCTTCCGGCTCCCCGGTATCCACGGCGATATCATAATTGGCGGTGCCATCTTCCAGCACTTTGACATAGATGCGTCCGCCATCCAAGTGCAGCCCCGTCAATTCCGGATAATCGCCAAAAACGACGGACCATAAATTGAAATCCACCTGAAAGTGGTTGATATGCGCAAGGGTATCTCCTTCGAAGGGAGCATTGCCACGAATCCCAAATTCATCTACCGTGGCCGAAATATTAGGAAAACGCTTGAGAACACTCAAGCTGATCTGATCTACATCATAGTAAACCTGTGCATTGACAGAATTGGCAATTTCTTGGTCAATTCTAGCGACAATTTTATCTTTAAAAATAAAGGGTACTGCGATCAGTATGAGCAGCAGTAAGATAAAAGATGATAAAATGATTATTAATGCTTTCTTCATGACATATCAATATTTGGTGAAAAATTACCCATCGACCCCCTTACACATTCTGGCAAAGCGCGATGTTAATTATAAAAATATCAAATTTGATGCCCCAAAAAAAGGAATATAGAATATGCTTAGAATAATTATATCGAAAATTAAAAAATAATCAAACAGACATTAATTTAAAATGATAGTCCACCTTTTCGGTTTTATTATCACATATCTGCTTTCTGAGGTGATAGAAGGCTTCCAGCAGTGGTGCATTTTGCAATGAACCCACATCAATAGCCTTAAAACCAATCAGTTCTATAATCTTTTTGACGCGGTATTTATCCAGGTCCCCATTGCCGCAATAGTAGGTTTCTTTCACCAACTCCATGGGATCGGAGGCTGGATAATCCAGTCCCAGATTGTTGAATGCCTTCAAAACGCGGCTGTATTCGGTCTGCTCCTGAATGTACTGCGTATTGCAGTCGAAGTTTGGGTGGTAATTGCCATTGGTACAGTCCACCACCAGCTTATCCCGCTTTTCCAGGGAGCAGAGACATTCACATACCAGAGGAAGGTATTCATTTTCACAGCATATCAGCACCACATCGGCTTTATTTATTGCTTCGCAATATCCAAATACCTTATTGTTCTGCATCCGCAGGATTTTCCACTCGATATCTTTTCCATTAAATTCCTCACGCACCCCAAAGACTACATCCTCTCCTCGGGAAAGATATTTATTCCCCAAAGCGATGGACAATCTTGTCCCTCCTAATATTGCTATTGTCATCCTTTCGTATTCTTTTCTTTTATCCCTATAGTATTCCAACGAATAAGCTGACAAAATCTTTCCCTGAATAGGAATTGATTTTAAGATGGGTGATCCTAGCAGCTATTCACCTTTCGGTATAATAGAGGGAAAAATATAAAAAAAAACTAACCCTACCAAATTACTTCTGGTATAATTTACTGAGTGTAAGCACAGTACATTTATACCAAATTAAAATGCCTAAAACTGACTATAAACTCATCATAGAGGTTTTCTACTGCCAACTATCGTGGATAACTTTCAGTAATTCTGAGTGGATCTTTTTATTACTGGCTATTATTTCACGGCCAAATAGGTAATTATCACCTCCTGCAAAATCGCTCACTTCGCCTCCAGCTTCCTGTACGATCAAGGTACCAGCAGACACATCGTAGGAATTCAGGTTATATTCAAAGAAACCTTCTACCCTTCCGCAGGCGACATAGCATAGGTCCACGGCAGCACTACCAAACCGGCGGACGCCATGGGAATTGCGCATCAGGTGCTCTAATATTGTCAAATAAGATTGCATCTTGCCGAAGTCGGCATAGGGAAAGCCAGTGGTGACCAGGCTACTCTGGAGCTTAGGGGAAGGGCTTACCGCGATAGGGGTATCATTGCAGAAGGCTCCTCCACCTTTGGTGGCGTAAAAGCATTCGTTATTATTGACCTCATACACCACCCCCAGTATCATTTCCTGATTTCTCATCAGCCCAATGCTGACAGAATACAAGGGAACTCCATGGATAAAATTGGTGGTGCCATCCAGAGGATCTATGATCCAAACATACTCTTCACCCTCCTTAGAAATGGTGCCTTCTTCGGTGATGAATCCAGCATCGACGATCAGGTTTTGGAGGCCTTTTACCACGATTTTCTCTGCTTCCTTATCCACATAGGAAACCAAATCATTGAAGCCTTTATGCTCCACTTTGGTGATATCAAAACGCTGTCTTTCACGACGAATAAAAGCTCCGGCCTCTTTGGCAACGGAAATGGTATTATCTAAAAGTTCTCTTAATTCCATGGTTTATTAATTTTTACCGGCTACGGTAATGACGATTTCTCCTTTGATGGTATTTTCTGTATAATAAGCCACGAGCTCAGGCAGGGTTCCTCTTATATTTTCTTCATAGATTTTGGTAAGTTCTCTGGACACACAGGCCAGACGATCCTCACCAAAAGCTTCCTGAAATTGTGTAAGTGTCTTTAGTAAACGATGAGGGGACTCATAAAAAATCATCGTTCTGGTCTCTTCCATCAGGTTTTCGATGCGGGTTTTTCTTCCTTTTTTATGGGGTAGGAAGCCTTCAAACACGAAGCGATCATTAGGAAGTGCGGAATTTACCAAGGCGGGCACGAAGGCGGTAGGTCCCGGAAGGCAGTTCACCAGTAAGTCCGCTTCTCTGGCTGCTCTTACGAGCAAAAACCCGGGGTCTGATATTGCTGGTGTGCCGGCATCACTCACCAAGGCGATTTGCTCGCCGGCCTTCATCCTATCCACAAGTCTTTCGACGGTCTTATGCTCATTGAAGATATGGTAGCTCTGCAGGGGGCGCTGGATCTCCAGGTGCTTTAGTAGCCTGCCGGTGGTCCTCGTGTCCTCAGCGAGAATAAAATCCACTGACTTCAAGACCTCGATCGCTCGCAAGGTGATGTCCTTCAGGTTCCCGATTGGCGTGGGGACTATGTATAAATCCGTTTTCTTATCTTCACTCATTTGGATATCTCATCAATCGCAGCGGCTAGCTTACGGTCTTTTTCGGTAATGACATTTCCTGCATCATGCGTGGTCAATGAGATTTTGACCTTATTATATACATTGGACCATTCCGGATGGTGTCCCTGCTGCTCGGCTAGGAAAGCCACTCGAGTCATAAAGCCAAAGGCTTCTTGAAAATCGTTAAATTCAAAGGCTCTAACCAGCTTATTATCTACTTCTGCCCACATACTACTTATCATTACAGTGAAATTATTCCTTCTATTTTTGATGCTTCATCATATACTTTCAGGATGGCATCACTATCCTTCATCATGACCTTGATGGTGGCACTAATATAGGTCCCTTTGGCCGATTCCTTAAAGATAACCTCATTCATAGGAAAAAGGCTTTTTACCTCTTCTTCCTGGCCTTTTGGCACTATAAATTTAAACATATATAGTGCTGGAAAACTGGTCTGTGCATCCAATTTTTCCTTAAAAGCGGCTTTATCAAATGGCTTGTTGTTCATAAATTCAAATTTAAAAGATAAATATGACAGTTATACACGGAAATTGCAACCTTATCCTATCCACAAACTAAAAATGATCTGAGGACTTCGGAATATAAGTCCGAAGCTTATAAAAACAAAAACCCAGCCTCTGCCGAGACTGGGTGGTTTGCTCTGTTATTGTTAATTCTCCTTAGAAGAACTTATATCTGAAATCTTTCACCTCAGCAAGCTCCTCGGCTGCCATCATAATCATATAGGCAGTACGTTGTTGCTCGTTGGCAGTGATTTGATTTTGGTACACTGTATAGTCAGCCACCTCTCCAGCAGGAGTGATGCTATTTACTTTCGCTACGATCACACCGATATCTTCCTTGATAGGCTGAGTCACCTGGCCTTGCTTAAGGCCAAATATAGCGCCCACAGCCTTTGGAGCGTAACCGATGCCTGGGATGGTATTGTCCACCAATTTCAGGTTCGGAGCAGTGCCAATAGAAGCGTATTCAGGGAAGACACTTTTCATCTCCTCAAGGCTGGACTTGCCAGCAAGTTTCTTAGCGATGTATTCACCTTTCTTCTCATTCCTTACTTGAGCAGTTACCTCAGCTCTCACCTGATCGAGGGAAACAGCTCCTTCTTCAGTCTTGCCAGTCAATACGGCCACCACATAGGCGCCTTCAAGTTCGAATACAGTAGAAACAGATCCGATAGAAGCATCGTTAAATGCCCAACGTACCACCTCTCTAGCATTGGTAAGGTTATTTACCGTTCTTGCATTTGCAGGAAGAGCCTTAGCAGACAATACTCTGTAACCATCTTCTTTGGCATTGGTATCAAACTCATCTGAGTTTCCTGTGTTGGCAGCGAAAGTATCTGCATTTCTGAAGATCTCATTTCTAGTTCCATCACTTGGGATAAGTTCTAGCTCGAGTACCGCCACTTTATAGGCAGTATTTTGTGCCATCTCGGTTACAGAGATGATATGGTATCCATATTCAGTCTCCACAAGCTCACCGATCAAGCCAGTTTCATTGCGGCTAAATACTGCTTCTGCGAAAGGCTCCACAAAATCTTCTTTAGCAAACCATCCAAGGTCACCACCACGCTGAGCGGTACCATCCTGGCCATATTGCTGCGCTGCAGCGAAGAAGTTTCCACTTTCTTTAACTTCCGCAAGTACTAGCTCTGCCTGGGCTTTCACCTGAGCTTTGGTAGCCTCATCCATTCCTTGGGTACTTAGCAGGATATGGCTAGCTCTCATACGTGGAGAAGCGTCATATTGCTTACTTACCTTATAGGACACATAAGAGCTTCTGTTGGTAATGAACGGACCATATACGCCACCTTCTTCGATATCATCCACATTGGATACCAGATCTGCAGGCAGGGTCTGTCCAGGAAGGATGGTCATGAAAGGATTGTTGATTTCAGAATTTCTCAAAACAAATACCGAGTCATCAGCTGTTGCTGCGAGGTCTCTGGTCAATTTGGAGATTTGCTGAATTACCGCAGCAGAATCTTCTCCACTCGGGTACAGGTCAAAGCGCACATAAGAGATATCTCTTGTATTGGCACCTTCGAAGCGTTCCTTATGATTGCCAAGATAGGCCTTCAGGTCAGATTCACTGATTTTTACTGCTGAATCAGACACGGCATAATAAGGCACAAATAAATGCTCCACATCAGCTACGCTGTTCTGCACTCTATATTGCATGGCTCCTTGCTCCTTATTTGCATAAGAAGAGGCTGCTAATAGATTGTCATACTTGATTCTGAGTCTAGAGTCCGCAAAAGTCTGCTCCTGCTGCGCCCAAAAAGCACGCTGCTGAGCTGGAGCACTTTCCAGCGACTGTAAGAAAGCGATCAACTGCTGACGATCAAATTCTCCTGTCTCAGGATTAGTCAATTGCTGCCTTAACTCACCAACAATATTTTTGCCTTGAACCATATCCACCAATTCCTCATCGGAGATGGTAAGTCCAAGAGCTTCGTATTGCTCGGAGAAAACACTTTTCACCACCATGGCCTGCCAAGCTTGCTCTCTGATGCTGAACATTTCATTCTCTGTAGGATTTCTGCCGGAGTTTTGCATATAGTTTTGCTTAAAGCGCTCTATCTGCGCTAAATACTCCTCATAGGAAATTTCTTCCCCGTTGATTTCTCCTACAATGGTATCCCTGCCTCCTAAGAGCATAGAATTAGGACCTAATAGATCTCCTCCTACAAGGAAAAGTATTAATCCTACTGCAATCACACCAATTGCAAGACCTGTTCTCTGTCTAATTTCTTTAATTAAAGCCATTCTTCTAGTTTTTGAAGTGTCGCAAAATAATTACATCTGACGGTAAATTCAAAATATTATCGCCTACAATAATTACTTCTTATCCACTCTTAGGTATTTATCTTAAGTTTTACAGTATCAATGCGGTGTTCTTGTTTTGAAACGACCGTAAAAGTAAAAGGGCCATACACCGCTGACTCGCCCTTTTTGGGAATATTTTCGGTTACTGAAAGAATAAATCCAGACAAAGTATCATAATCCCCCTCTGGTAAATTCCATTCATATTTTTCATTCAAATAATCTACCTCATGCCTGGCACTTAGTAGAAATTCGGTCTCAGAAATCTGCTGTTCTATCAAATCATCATTGTCATATTCATCTTCTATCTCTCCAAATATCTCTTCAATAATATCTTCCATGCTTACTATCCCACTGGTCCCACCAAACTCATCCACCACTAGCGCGAGGCTTTTTCGCTCAGCGATAAACTGCACCAAAAGCTCGTTGACCAGTGCTGTCTCAGGAACGATAATGATCGGGGTAAGGATATCCTGTACGTTTTTTGGCTTCTTAAATAATTCCAGATGATGGCAGTAGCCAATCACATCATCTATATTTTCCTTATATACAATAATTTTCGAATGACCGCTTTCCATAAAGGTCTCATTCAGCTCCTCGATGCTGTCCTCCACATCCACCGCCACGATATCCGTCCTAGGCACCATACAATCCCGCGCCTTCACCTTCTTAAACTCCACGGCATTGTCAAAGATCTTGGAGTCTATGTCCATACTTTCGTCGCCTTCCGTCTCCAAATTGTCCTGTATGAAGCTATTGAGGTCGGTGATCTTAAATACAGGCTTGTCCTCACTGTATTCAAGGCCAAGAATATGCGTAATAAAAAACCGGGACATGCTCACCACCAACCATACCACCGGGTACATCAGGTAATAAATCACCATAAATGGCACCGCAAAGAAACTTAGAAGGTTATTCGGATTAAGCATAAAGATGCTTTTTGGAATAAACTCCGCAGTGATCAGCACGATAAGTGTGGAAAGCATGGTCTGGATGATCATCACCCAAGCCTGATTGCTAAAACTAGAAGGTAGAAAATCCAGGATGGCTGGCTCCAGAAGATAGGCCATATAAATACCGTACACTACCAGAGAAATGGTATTGCCCATAAGGGTCGTACCGATAAACTGCCCGGGATTCTTCATAAATCCGGCGAGCAACTTACCTGTAAAGTCTCCCTGCTTGTTCTGAAGCTCTATCTGTAGCTTATTCGCAGAGACAAATGCAATCTCTAAGCCTGAGAACAGTGCAGAAAACATCAAGGTAATGAGTACATATCCCAAATAGTGATATTCGATCATTTGCGTTTTTTCTTATCTCCCGATGGCTCTGTGGAATTTCCCTGTTCAGCCCATTTGGTTTTTAGGTATTTGTAATAAAACAATAAGGCCACCGCAAACATGAATATGGGATACGAAAAAGTAATTCCCTGAGTCATGGTAGTATGTGTACCTATCACCACCAATGCGGCAGATAGTGATAATAATAAATATCCTTTTAACTTCATAAACCTTATTCCTCACCCGGGATGGGTACCCGGCTCCGTTCTACCTTATGAAAGGTGTATTCGTTAAATCCTTGATCTGCTTCCATTCCCGTGGCATTGATGATCGTCCCATCATCCTTCTCCACCGTCACGAACTTTTCCGTGAAGATAATCTCCTTACGCTCATCCCAAAACAATTCTTCCGAATTTAGTTTATTCCCCTTCTCAATATTATGGACTCTTACATCCCCTTCTCCACGATACAGTTTATCCTTAAAGCTATAATAAGCCTTATTTGCTTTAATCGTTGAACTCAAAGCGCCATTAGTATCATAAAAGTGAATCAAAATCCCCTCAGGGAATTCCATATCCTGACTCTTAAATACCAATTGCTTGGCGGCAGTAAGCTTAATTCTCACCACTGCGGAATCACTCCGAAACACTTCCATGGCGGAGGTGATCCTTATCGGCCCCTCATAATGCTCCAGCTGCCGCAAATCTACACTTTCACGACATGATATAATTGCCATGCAGGCAAAACAGAGCCAAGCAAAATGTTTCATCCTACAAATCTATTAATTTCACTGGGATTATTTATCCTATCCGCAAAAAGACCGATAGAACTATAGTAAATAATACCCTTTTTGCCTATTCCGACCCAATAAACTCGAAAACTTCCGCCTCCCCGCATCCATCCTATGTCGTTGAGGACCCTAAACCTCTAGTACTTATCACAAAAAACAAAAAGTGACTGCAGCTGGCAGTCACTTTTTGAATTAGGCAGTTTGCCTATGAATCGTATGTGAATTATAAATTAATCTCTAGTTCTAAGACTTACTGTCTGACCTACCCAACATCCAGTGCTGATGCTCTGACCTTCCTGGAAACCTTCGGTAAACAACTCTTCCTTGGATGGGAATCTAGCCTTGGCAGAAGACATTCCTTGGTTGTTTCCAGCCTTGGCAAATGCCTCATAAGCGGCGATGAATACAGAGTAATCCTGTACTCGGCTCTGTCCACCTCTACACTCATTAGATGATCCCATGTACAAACTTCCGATGAAGTTCCAAACATCTGCAGATCTGCTGCTATCATACTCTAATACTTTCATTGCAGAAGCACGAGCAGAAGATTTTTTGCCTAAGTTTGCCTCAGCTTTTGCCAAGTCATATTGAACCTCAGCTCTTTGAGCGTCATTTTCAGCTAAGCCTAAAGCTCTCTGGAACATCTCTTCCGCTTTAGCATAGTCTTTATTTTGGATGAATCTCATTCCTCTTACTTGAGAAGTAGAGAAAGTTGGGCTATCGTTATCCACTACTTCTAGCGCTTTGGCAAAAGCCTCAGAAGAAGTACACTTATACTGTACTGAGTATTGGAAGATCTTCTTTGCTAAAGCAACATCCGAAGGATCTGCTATCAGCTTAGGAGCCAATTTATTTTCGATGAAGTTACAGTCGATAATTTCCATATTTACCAGGATTTGATCCAAGGTAGTTTTAGGAGCAGAAACATCTTCACCAGCGGCAGCGGCTTTGTCAAGCGTCGCATATAGGCCATCGTAGATTTTCAAGACTTCATCGTCCGTATAAGCCTGATTGTATGCATAATTTCTATATACAAGGTCAAAGTAAGCAGGTATCAAGCCTACTGTACCAATCTCACCATTGATTTCAACGTCTTTGGCAAAATAAGAGGCGGCTTCACCTACTTTGTCCTTATCACCTCGGTAATAATTATAAGCATAATAGGCTTTATTCTCGATCCATTCGGCCTCGTTATTGTATTTCTTTCCTCTCAAATCATACACCGTCATCACAGAATCTTGGTAAACTCTAGATTGGGCATCGTCTGATGATTCCTTTTGGGCTCCATCATACACCTTAACACCATTGATATAAATGGCTTCATTAAGATCCGGTGCGTTGACCAAGAGCCAATGAAGAGGTTTCGTAGCCTGTATAAACTGGCTAGATTTCATGTAATCGTTGTAGGCAGCATTGTACTCCCTAGCTTTTGCTTCCATCTGTGGATCAGACGGCCAATTCCAACCATCTTGAGCTTGCGCCAGACCCACAAATACAAAAGTAAATAACCCTAATAATGCTAATTTTGCTTTCATACTCGTTTTGTTTATTCAAATACTCTTTTATAAAACCAACTGCTGTCATTGATAGAAAAGCCCAAAGAAAACTTAACATAATCTTCACGTACTAATCCATCATTGGTGGTACCTCTCTGCCCAAATTTTACTGCTAAATTCAGTAATGACAAACTGTTCATAGGGACAGAAGCTCCAAAATTGATGCCAATATCATTAACCGTATTTTGGCCAACCACATAGGGCGTCTGTTCAAATTCTAAGCCCGCTCGGAAAGTAGTCCGCATAAATATGTTATCCATCGAATAAATATCAGGGACAAACTGTCCTCCCAGCGCTATTTTAAAGGAATTCCCCAGTCCTACATTTCTTCCAATGAAGGACCTATACTTGGTAAAATCCTGATGTTGAGCCTCAAGCCCAATAACAAATTTATTAATTTTTTCGAAAGATAAGCCATAACCTAACTTATTAGGTAAATAAATATTTCCTTTTTGGTCATCGAAAATCGTTTGTCCTATTGATTCCGGATCGGAGGCAAAATCAAGCTCCGACATTTTTGCAAAAGCCTTCCCGCTAATATCTCCATAGAACTGGTAAATAGCTCCAAAATTAAGGCGGCTACTCGCCCCCGTCCGCATTGCATAATGTGCCCCCACTTTGGTGGAGATATCACTAGCCGCAAAGCGGTCATAATACTCCGTTATCTCGCCTACATTCTGTCCGTCTTCATCAATTAACTCCGTCTGCTGTCGCTTGATGGTCGATCCAAAAATATAAGAGGCTTGAATACCCAAATTGAAGTTTTTCACTACCTCAAAGCCGGTATTTAGATATACCTCACTCAAACCACCTCTACCACGCACACGGTTATAAGAAACGGATTCAGAATTCTCCACAGGAGATTGGATGAGATGCTCATAATCTACCGTGCTGATTTGGTTTAATCCTAAGCCCATGCTCCATTTCCTAGGCTTGATCGGTAGGGAAACCGCCACATAACTTAGTCCACCACCATCTAACTCGGCAGTGGAATTTTCGGTGGTAGCATTATATTTCTTATAATTCATCGCTGCCTGAAAGTTGAACACATTGTTCCTTACAGAAAGTGCCGGGTTCACATTATTGACAGACCAAGCATCGCCAAAGCTAATGCCCATTCCTCCCATGGCCTGATTTTGGGTCAGCCCGGAGTTATTCATATCTCCTACTCCTATGGAACTATAAGTGGAAGATCCTATCTGCCCACGTACCGGTCCAAATATGAAAATAGCGCATAGGGCGCCTAATAATTGCAGTCTAGTTTTTATCGACATTGTAATTTAAAATTCTATTTAGTCCGTACAGGACCAAATTGGGGATTACAAATATGTGGTCTTTTGTTAAGCTTTCAAAGAATTTTGAGTCACCTCCACAAATAAAGACCTTTAAATCTTGATGTTGACTTTGATAATAAGAGATCAATCCTTCAAGTTCAAAGCGAACACCTTGAAGAACCCCACTTTTCATACCGTCCTGAGTATTTTTGCCCAAAACATCTGGCAAGTGCCCTTCGGATTCCAGCTCGATTAGCGGAAGTCGCGCCGTCTGCTGATGCATGGCCTTATAGCGCATCTGAAGCCCTGGAGATATAGATCCTCCTTGATACCGACTCTGCCCATCCACAAAATCATAGGTAATGCAGGTCCCTAAATCAATGCTTAATACCGGACTATTTCCAAGTACATTACTTACCGCACCGATGGCCGCCGCCATACGATCCAACCCCAAAGTACGAGGACTCTCATAGCAATTATCTACTGGAAGAGGGGTATCATGATCCAAATACAAAAATGGAAAGAATAGTTTTTCCTTCAATCCTTCCTGATCATACCGTACCGAACTCACAATCGCATGTGCAAATTGCCAATCTTTCTGACGGATATAATCTAACACCTCCCCCAACTCCTTTGCTGAAAACTCTTCTTTAAGGACCATTGAAGCAAATAAGCCCGCCTTTACCCGGGTATTTCCTATATCTAACACAAGATTATTCACGGGGAAATTTGGCAAATTCACATTATTTTCATCACATTTATGCCCTTGAGGTTTTGTCTCCTTCAGGTCAAAATCGGCTCTAAAATACGGAATATATAAAAGGGCAAAAAACAGACTGCCCCAAAATTTTCGCATGGAAGGCAAATTTAACAATTTTTAACCCTGCAGCAGGTATGGAAAAACATAAGATTATAGGTTTGATGTCCGGGACTTCCGGTGATGGGCTTGACATTGCCTATTGTGAATTCGAAAAACCCGACCAATGGCATTATCATATCGGCCCTGCCGAAACGGTGGAATTTCCCGATGACCTAGGCCATCAGCTTGCCAATGCTCACCTACTCGAAAGCACCAAACTCATTGCTTTGGATCATGCCTTTGGCAAGTGGATGGGTCAGCAAGTCCGGGAGTTCTGCGATAAGCATCAGCTCAAGCCTGACGCGGTTTCCTCTCACGGGCACACGGTCTTCCATCAGCCCTCTCAGGGATTTACCCTACAGATAGGCTCTGGCTGGGATCTGGCCATAGCAAGCCAGCTGCCGACCATCGCCGACCTCAGAAGCAAGGACCTCGCTTTGGGTGGACAAGGTGCCCCTCTCGCCCCTGTGGGAGATCATTTCCTGTTTTCTGCCTATGACTTCTGCCTCAACTTGGGAGGGATTTCCAATATCTCCATGATTGAGAAAAAACAACGAGTGGCTTATGATGTATGTCCTTTCAATCTATTGCTAAACCAGGAAGCTCAGAAACTGGGGCATGCCTATGATGCAGGTGGCCATCTAGCCAAGCAAGGCGAAATCCAGCCCGAGCTCCTCGCCCAGCTCAATGGCCTAAGTTTCTATAAAAAAAATCATGCAAAATCTCTAGGGCGCGAGGATATGGAAGAGGTATTCATGCCTCTACTCCAGCAAGCCAATGCGCAGGAAGCAGATATCCTTAGAACCTTAGTGGAGCATTACGCCATTCAGATCGCCCAAGTCATCACCCAGTCCAGCCCTCGGACTCGCGCCAAAGTCCTGCTTACTGGCGGTGGAACCTATAATCAATTCTTCGTGGAGCGACTTAGCCAGCATCTCGGAGATGCTGCCGAAGTGGTCATCCCCTCCCAGAAAACCATCAACTTTAAGGAAGCTTTGATTTTTGCATTCCTTGGACTCCTGCACTTACAAGGCCTGCCAAACTCCTTTGCCTCAGTCACTGGTGCTAGCGCAAATAGCGTGGGAGGGATTCGTTATCAGCCTTAAGCTCTCGGGAGGAATTTTGTTTACTTTAACTAGATTTCAAGGTTTTTTCATTAAATTATGAAAAAATACCGCCAAATATATCTTTATAGTTTCTTAAGTATAAACCCATATTTTGAACCATGAAAATCAATCTCCGCAATCACTCACACATTTCTCATAAGATTTTGAACCAAGAGAAAGAGAAAAAACACATATCCTCATAAATAGCGCTTCAAATATAGCCTAAATGGGATTTTTTTATATTTTTGTGCAACTCAAGTTTTAAGGCTGATATCATTATCAACCTTTCTTATTTATATAGACCCGGTCTCTGTGCTCAAAGCCATAATAGGATTTGGGAATCGGCAAAAAAGGCATAGTCTCTATTAATAAATAATTGAGTCGCACTAAGCCCATTTATTATTTTAAGCATTTGAATACTCAAGGGTGATGCGTCAGAATATAACACTACCGGCAGCAATCTATAGTAAATCACCATTTATCTAATGGATACTGATATTGTCGTAGGATATTTTGACCGCCATCAGGAGTTTTAAGGCGTTAGGCGAAGACCATTCATGATAGCATTGCCTGTTTTTAAACCTGTTTTGGTGAATATAAGTAGGGAGAAATACAACTCATACACTTATACATTACCCTAACATTAATTTACAACCGCCTCATCAATTAAAATTGGTGTGAATGGGGCAAATTTTGTAGTTTAGGAGTGACTTTACCCTCCTGGCTACTGCTTGTTCAAGGACGGAAAATAGAATCTATTAAACCTAGGAAGAATAAATCTAATTTGATTTTAATGAAGAATTTAATAATTGCATTGGGGATTGTTTGGGGAGGGCTGTTTTACACAGGTTCTACCCAACTAATGGCGCAGGAGGAACAAGAAACCACCGAAGTACATGTACAAGATCAAGATCATGAGGAGGTTCATCAAGTCAGCGGAGAAAGTCAGGACCATGGGGCTGCAGCTGAAGAAGAACATGCCCATCCGCCTGCTTGGTTAGTAATACCCTTCGTATTACTCCTATTGATGATTGCTACCGGTCCTTTATTTTACGAACACTTCTGGCACCATAATTACCCCAAGGTCGCTATTGGCTTAGCCGCATTGGTGGTATTGTACTATATTTTTGCTCTTCACAATTACCATCTGCCAATACACGCCTTAGCGGAGTATTTGCAATTTATCGCCTTATTATCCTCCCTCTATATTGCCTCCGGAGGTATATTAATAGAGATAGACAAGAAATCCACGCCGATGGCCAATCTGGTCTTATTACTTATTGGCGCATTTGTCTCCAACTTCATTGGGACCACGGGAGCCTCCATGCTCCTTATACGTCCATTCATTCGAATGAACAAGTTCAATATTCAGGCTTATCATATCATATTCTTTATTTTTATGGTAAGTAATATTGGCGGTTCTCTTACCCCCATTGGTGATCCACCATTATTCTTAGGATTCCTGAAAGGCATTCCATTCTTCTGGACTTTAGAGCATAATTGGCCCGCTTGGATCGTTGCCTTAGCCATCTTATCAGTAGCATTTTACTTTATTGATAGGAAGTTTGGCCGTGCCGGCAATGATGAAGAAATTGAGGAGGCGACTTATACCAATAATATAAAACTTATAGGCTCCAAAAACTTCTTATGGCTACTGGTGATTATCATCTCTGTATTCATTGACCCGAATGTCATCGAGTGGGTGCCAGCATTGACGATCGATGGCACCAAGTTCTCCTTTATACGAGAGATCATCATGTTCTCTGTAGCATTCCTTTCCTTCAAATTTGCAGATCAACGGGCGATCAAAGGCAATGAATTCAATTTTGAGCCTATCAGAGAAGTCGCATTTATATTTGTGGGGATCTTTGGGACGATGATGCCAGCACTGCAATTGGTAGGTTATTTTGCCCAATCTCCGGAAGGCTCCGTACTCATCACTCATAATACCCTGTATTGGGGCACAGGGATTCTTTCTGGATTCCTGGATAATGCACCTACTTACCTAAACTTCCTAGCGGCGGCCATGGCCTCCAAAGGTGCAAGAATTGGAGATGTGGAGATGGTGAGACAGTTTGCCATGGATGGATACCATGATTCGGCCTTTGAGCTGATGGCGATCTCCATCGCATCTGTATTCTTTGGCGCCATGACCTATATTGGTAATGGGCCAAACTTCATGGTGAAGTCTATCGCTGAGCAATCCGGCATCAAAATGCCTTCTTTCTTCGGGTATATCATACGATTCAGTATTCCAATATTACTACCCGTACTGATCATCACCTGGCTGATATTCTTCGCCTTCGTCTAAGCACTTCGCTGCTTAGTACAAGGAGATTCAGCCCTAGCTGAGGATAGAATCACAAAATCCAAATAGTAATCAAGCAAAAAAGGCAACATCCCAATCAGAGGAAGTTGCCTTTTTTTTGTGATATATAGATCTTAAGCGAATGAGCTTATGCAGGCTTGCCGTCTAGCGAAGGCATATCATTTAACCTTCGATGGGGGTACAAGCCTAATAATTAATGCTGTAACTCCGACCAGCTTTGAAGAAACCAAGAAGAGGAGACTATTTCAACTCGCCCCTCACCTCAATACTATTCGGATCCAAAAACCACACCTGCTGTCTGGCTTCCACCTGATAATTCTTCAAAGCTCCAGTGCCAGTCGCAAAACTTAAATGACCAGAAGTCTGACTTTGATAAAACAAATTTTCAGAAGCGGATTCAAAATTGACCGAGGCAGGCCTTTTCTTTTCAGCGTCATAAAATTCCACCCAGAGGCTTTTGATCTCTCCTTTTTCCCCCTCTTTCAGGGTATAGGTCGTGGTCTTATCCTGCTCCTCAATATGGTAGGCGGTAGCATTTGCCGCCTTATTGATGTCAGCATGGACAAATAGATCAAGTTCTTTTCTCCAGCCATCCTTATCGAGAGTGACCAGGCTTGAGTCGTACTTCCCATTGATATGGGAGATTTTGCTCAACTCCCTACCTTGCAAGTCAGGCAGCTGATCTAGTATCAGGTCCTTCAGAGCAAAGTATTTATCCAGCTGGGTCGGATTTGCCAAGGGCTGCTTTTCCTCCTTTTGACAGGAAAAAAGCAGCCCTCCAAGCAATATAGTAATTACTATTTTTTTCAATGGTAGTATATTATTTTAGCAATACATCACCGGTCATTTCTGCAGGGATGTCTACCCCGATCATTTTAAGAATGGTAGGAGCAAGATCACCCAGCTTTCCATCTTTAACTTCGAGCCGGTCGTTTTTATCAACCATAATACAAGGCACTAAGTTCGTGGTATGGGCAGTATTTGGCGTACCGTCCTCATTCATCATTTTGTCGCTATTGCCATGATCGGCTATCACGATGATGGAATAGTCATTTTTCAATGCGGAGGTAATCACAGAATTGGCACATTCATCTACTGCTTCACAGGCTTTTACTGCTGCCTCGAATACCCCTGTATGGCCCACCATATCGGCATTGGCAAAGTTCAGGCAGATGAAGTCTGTTTCCTTCTTATCGAGTTCCGCATTTATTTTTTTAGCGATCTCATTTGCGCTCATCTCTGGCTGAAGGTCATAAGTAGCCACTTTCGGAGAGCTGCATAGGATCCTAGATTCCCCATCAAATTCTGTTTCTCTACCACCAGAGAAGAAGAAAGTCACATGGGGGTATTTTTCGGTCTCGGCAATGCGAATTTGCTTTTTGCCTTTTCCGGCAAGCACTTCGCCAAGGGTATTTTGTAAGTTATCTTTTTCGAAAATGACAGATACGCCTTTGAAGGTCTCGTCATAATTGGTAAAAGTCACGTAGTGTAGGTCGAGCTTTTCCATTTTATAATCACTGAAATCCTGCTGCGTGAGCACTTCTGTGATTTCTCTACCTCGATCTGTACGGAAATTGAAGCAGATCACCACATCCCCTTCAGAAATGGTGGCTATGGCCTTGCCCTTGCTGTCCACTTGCACGATCGGACGGATAAACTCATCCGTGACCCCATTGGAGTAGGACTTGCGGATGGAGGCCAGGATATCCTTAGACTTCTCACCTTCGCCATTTACCATCCCATCGTAAGCCAGCTTCACTCGCTCCCAGCGCTTATCACGATCCATGGCATAGTATCGGCCCACCACAGAGGCTATTTTGCCTGTGGAATGCGCACAATGGTTTTGCAACTCTTCCAAGAAACCTAAACCGCTCTTAGGATCTGTATCTCTACCATCCGTAAAAGCATGTATATAAGCTTCCGAAACATTATTGGCTTTGGCAGCGTCACATAGGCCTTTCAGGTGTTTGATATGAGCATGTACCCCACCATCTGACACCAAACCTATAAAATGGACTTTCTTACCGGTTGATTTTGCAGTATTAAAAGCTTTTTGAAGAATCGGATTATTATTCAAATCTCCTTCTTCCACCGCCTTATTGATTTTTACCAAATCCTGATATACGACCCGGCCGGCACCAATATTCATATGGCCCACTTCTGAATTACCCATTTGTCCTTCAGGTAAGCCTACCGCTAGCCCAGAGGCCTCAAGCTTGGAATGAGGATATTTTTCAAAAAGACTGTCGATGAAGGGAGTATTCGCCTTATCAATAGCCGAAACTTCAGGGTTGGTGGCTAAACCCCAACCATCCAAAATCATTAATAAAACTTTTTTATCCATGTGGCAAATATAAAGATTTTAAATACAATGATAGAAAATTCCTGTGATTCTGTCCTACTAAATCAGTTTAAACAAACATCAATTTAATAATTCCTTCCATGAGCGGTTGGCCTAACTCCATTTGCCATTTCTTCCTTCCAGGCTAGGCCCCTACCTATCCCCCTATCAGTCATCCCCCTATCTTAATAAGCTCGAAAAACCATCCCCTTATTCCGCAAATCCGCAGGTGAAAAAACATGTCCAATGAAATAGGACGGAGTCCAAATAGCATGAATACGATAAAGTCATTTTTCAGTAAATTATGGTCTGACCCTAACCAAAAATTGTGAGGAGACTCCTGCTATCAGAAAAGGAGAAAAGAAATAATTCAAGCAAAATGAATCCTCAATTTCAGCAAGAATAGGCCCTCAGCATTGGTGCAGATCACCTAAAACTAAATTTATTCGCTAATTGGGCTGATTTTCGGAAAGTTTCTTTCGGATTTAGGTAAAAATTACTTTTTTTTGTTCACATTATACATGTTAAAAATGAACTATATACTTTGGCTTAAAATTTGAGTACCAACATTATAATGAAACATTTCTTTACTATCACCTTCTTACTAGTTGCTATGGGTTTTTTCCTCTATTCACCAGAGGCAGAGGCCCAGGATAAAGATGCGGATGAAATTGCCCTATCCATAAAAGCAGGATCTAGCAGGGAATTATCAAGTTTTTTTGATGAAGAAGTTCAGCTTACCATAATTGGAAATGAGGGCGATTACTCCAAAAACCAAGCTGAATTGGTTATAAAGGATTTTTTCAAGAAATTTCCCCCAGTAGATTTCGAAATCGTTCATCGTGGAAAATCCGGAACATCTATCGCTTATTTTATTGGCACCTACCAAAGCAATAGTCTTTCTTTTCGGATGTTGATCAAGTGCAAAAAGGACAAAAACGATAATAATATTTATGCAATAGATATTACTAAGGAGTAATTTCTATTTTCTAAGTATTAATCACATCCCTTCATATTCCTTATCAATAGTCTTATAAGTAAAAAATAATAGGCTGGGCAATAATATTTTTTTTGCCTAAAGAATTATTTCTTTCAGCAGGGTCATTTCCTTCAGATATACGAATCATTTCACCTTAATTCCAGACATAGAAGGCACCATAAACCCCTAGATACTTCGGTATATTGGGGACTGACTTAAAGGTTTTTTTGTACCTTTGAAAGGTGAAAGAAAACTACTTAACACAGGAGAACCTGGAAGCATTTATCCAAGCTGCTTTCAAAGAAGATGTGGGCGAAGGTGATCACTCCACTCTCGCGGCTATCCCACGGGGTCAGACAGGCCGAGCCCAACTATTGATCAAGGAGGACGGAATTATCGCTGGGCTAGAACTGGCAGTTAAGATATTCCATAGCTTTGACAGAGATCTGGAGGTAGAACTATTGATGGAAGATGGGCAGCAAGTGAAGGCTGGTGATGTCGGATTGACAGTAGCTGGAAGTGCCGCCTCCATCCTCACCACAGAGCGCCTGGTGCTCAACTGCATGCAAAGGATGAGTGGTATCGCCACCAAAACCCATGAATTCACCCAGTTGATCTCCCATACCAAAGCCAAGCTACTGGACACCCGTAAGACCACCCCAAACTTCAGAATGCTAGAAAAATGGGCCGTCGCTATTGGAGGTGGAGTAAATCACCGTTTTGCTCTATATGATATGGTGATGCTAAAGGACAACCATATTGACTTTGCCGGAGGCATCAAAGCAGCCGTCGAATCCACCCAACATTATCTTTCCGAAAAACTCCTCCAGCTAAAAATTGAAGTGGAAACGCGAAACCTTCAGGAAGTGGAAGAGGCCCTTGCCGTGGGAGGCGTGGACATCATCATGCTGGACAATATGGACTATCCGACCATGAAGAAAGCGGTAAAGATGATTGGCTCCAAAGCTATCACTGAGGCTTCAGGAGGCATCACCGAAGCCACCTTAAAGGATGTCGCAGAATGTGGCGTAGATTTCATCTCTGTCGGCGCACTAACCCATCATGTAAAAAGCATGGATATCAGCCTCAAAGCTTATTAAATCAACTATCAATCAAAAGCATCACTACTTATGGCCACCGAAAACACTTTTATCCAATGCCTTGTCGTTCATAAAGCTGAGGAAGGATATAAGCTGAGCCATCAGATCCACCAGGCCTGCGCAGAGGCAAAAACCATCGAGGTGCTACCTTCCTGGGAAGATGCTATCCAATACCTTAATAATAGAGAACCAAAACCCGATTTGATCCTAGGAAGCTATGAGCTCACTGAGCTTCACCCCTCCACCTTTGATCGGCTGGACAAGAAAATTCCCGTGGTCTTTACCTCTTCAAAACCCTTCGTCACTGAAAAAGCCTTCTGGCTAAACTGCATTGATTTTGTCCCAGACAATCCTCATGAAGATCGACTCAAGCGGACCTTTGACAAGTATAAATTGCTTCATTCCAAGGCCAGCGCAAAGCAACCTATGCCAGCCCCCAGCATAAGCCCAGAGGAGAAGAATGCTCAGAAATCACGATTTTTGGTAAAATCTGGTGATCATCTTTTCCAAAAGACTCCAGAGGATGTGGCTTTTTTCCTGGCAGACAAAGGACAGACATTTTTGGTAGAGATGGGATCGGGTGAGTTATACCAGATCAGCCATAAGCTGCTAGACCTGGAAAATCAACTTGATTCCAAGCAGTTTTTTAGGATCAACAGAAGTGTAATCATTAATGTAAAGGCCATTGGCGCGATCAAAAAGCATGTCAACAATCGCCTGAAAATCACTCCAAAGATCGATTATCAAGAGGAAATCATCGTGAGCAGGGAGAAGGTCAGCAAATTCAAGAAGTGGGTAAACCAATAAAATAAATAATGGCCAAGCCCATACGTTCCAAAAAACGTGGGCATGGCCATCATCAGGTTTTTAATAGTATTGCTTTTGGGCTTACTAGCCCATAAATACATTTATTTTTAGAATACGATGCTGGAGTTTAATCCGCAAACTGCAGCTTAACCAGATTTGCGTAGAAGCCACCTTCCATAGCAGAAAGCACCTCGTGACTTCCTTCTTCCACTATCTCACCATCTTTCATCACGTAGATCTTGTCCACCTTCCGGATCGTCGCCAACCTATGTGCGATGACAATCGTCGTCCTATCTTTCATCAATATATCGAGCGCTTCCTGCACCAGAGATTCCGACTCTGCATCCAGAGAGGAGGTCGCCTCATCCAGGATCAATATAGAAGGGTTCTTAAGAATAGCCCTCGCTATCGCAATACGCTGACGCTGCCCACCAGATAACTTCACGCCTCGTTCGCCCACCAGGGTATCGAGACCTTCGGGGAATTTGGCGATAAACTGCCATGCATTGGCCTTCTTGGCCGCTTCCACAATCTCCTCTTCTGTGGCATCCTGCTTGGCGTAAGCGATATTCTCCCGAATGCTCCCCCCAAACAGCAGCACTTCCTGAGGAACGATCCCAATATTAGAACGCAACTGCTGTAGGTTCCATTGATTGATAGGTTTTCCATCTATGGTAATCTCTCCTAACAGCACTGGATAAAACTTCATTAGCAGCTGGATAATCGTGGATTTCCCAGCACCTGAATGTCCTGCCAAAGCGATCTTCTCGCCAGGTTGAATGTTAAAACTTATGTTCTTAAGCACCACTGCATCCGGCCGCGTAGGATAATTGAAATTTACTTTTTCGAATCCTACCTGCCCTTTGATCTTGGCTTGCTGATAATCTGCGAGAGATTCTTCCGGCTTTTCTTCCAGGATCTCCAAGACCCTTTCGGAAGAGCCAATCGCCTTCTGCACCTGCCCATAGATATCTCCTAAGCCGGCAATGGACCCGCCGATAAATGTGGTATATAATACGAAGGAAACCAGATCACCAATGCTCATGGCTCCCGTGCTCACCATCATAGCGCCGTACCACATCACCGCCACTATACCTCCAAACAAGGCAAAAATGATAAATGAAATGAAGGCTCCTCTAAATCCGGCCGCCTTCAAAGCTACCTTTACCACCTTATTAAGCCCTCTCTCATACCTAGCGGACTCGTATTCCTCCCCGGCAAAGGACTTCACGGTGCTGATAGATTGTAAGGTTTCTTCAACAATGATATTGGCAGAAGCCAACTCATCCTGCGTCTCCTTGGATAACTTCCTGATAAACTTCCCAAAGACCATAGCGATAATTACCAGCACTGGGAAAGTGGCCAGCATAAATAAAGTAAGCCTTGGCGTGGTCACAAATAAGAATACCGTACCTGCTAGCAAGGTAATAACCTGCCTGAACAGCTCGGCTAAGGTAACAGAGAAGGTGTCTTGCAATAAGGTCACATCAGAAGTGATCCTGCTGATAAGCTCTCCCGTACGTCTCTTGTCAAAGAAACTCATCGGAAGATGCACCAATCGGCGATAGAGCGAGGTACGCACATCCCGCATGGAGCGCTCACTTACCTGAGCAAATAGCCATACTCTAAAAAACGAAAATACACTCTGCACAAATAATATCCCTATCAATACCATGGCAATGGAATCGATATCGTTGAAGATCCACTCCTTGCCCTGTGCCGTATCGATGAGCTTGCCCGCCACAAAGGGGAAGGCCAATAAGGTAAGGCTGGAGAATAATAGGAACACTAATCCCAATCCAAATACCCCCTTATACGGCAATACAAATTTAAATATCCCTAATAGTTTATCTAGGTTCTGCTTATTCAACTTCCTCTTTTCGTGAGCTTCCAGTGCTTTCTTTTTCTTTGCCATATCGGGTGGGCTGCTTATTTATTTGCGGGTACAAATGTACACGATTTGATTTATAAATGACAACCTTCCTATCATTCAATAAAAAGGCTGAGATTTCACTATTTACGAACTACTTTTCTCGGTGGATGAATAGCGATCGAATTCGGTGGAAGAATTTCTTTTCCTTGTCCCAGAAAAAATGAAATTGACCAAATACAAAACCATAAAACAGCAGCATGGCCTGATATAATGGCAAAACCAAAAGCAGGTAAAGGAAAGTCTTCCAAAATCCTCCTGTACTCATATCCACACCTAGCAAATCAAAGATTGGCTGCTTGATATAAAGCACCGTTAAGCCTGTACAGGCAAACGCCAACAGGACCAGAAACACCTGCCATAAGCTATTCAGCTTCCATTTCTCTTGAAGCCGATGAAAGAAATTCCCCTTACTCATATTAGTCTATCTAGTCGATTCTAACTACCGGATACCGGCGATATTCCCTTTCTCTCCATGGAGAATGCTGATACACCCAGCTAAGCTGCGCATATCCATCTGCAGCAAAGTCTGGATCACTTGCTTTCTTCTGCTCCAGGACTTCCTTAAGGCCTGGGTTTTGCGCCAAATAATTCGCCGCCAAGTCCTCAAACACATAAGGGGAAAAGCCCTCCTTGGACTGCAAAATGGCATCAAAATAATTCCACGCAAAGAAACTGTCCTCCCCCTGCGGCTCCAGTACTTCTATGATATATCCTATAGCCTGCTGATCTGTAGGAATCAGAAGGTCCCCTTTCCGAAAAGCCATCACCTGACTGGCACTGCGCACCTGGATAGATGAGTGCAAGTAATGCCCCTCATATGGCATATCCCGCGTCTCAAAATCCTCGATATAGTAGGCGTTTACTTTGATCAAAGTGTCATTTTCCAGTACTTTCATCTTCACCTGATTCCTCTGTAAGTTGGCGATGACCTCTTTCCACGCCTGCCCAATAATATAATAGGCTGGCTTCTGGATTTTCAGCTCAGGAAAATAGCTATCATAGAAATCCACTTCTGTTTCGAAAGGTTCATTTCTATCGTAATAAAGTCGGTCCAGGCCAGAGATTTCGCTGGGTTTATACCCGGACTTATATCCCTTGAAGGGAATTTTCACAGAAATATTTTCATCAATACTATAATTAAGACCAAATTCCTGCTGAGCACCTGCTTGCGCACGGTCTTGCTCCACCGCATTTACAAGCTCATCACCAAGGACCGTATAAGCGGCCCCAAAGGCCTCCAATAAGGAGTAAGTGGCCTCTACACGCTGCTGGTACGATTTCAGCATATGAGCCTCTGGCACATAGCTGATGGTATGAAAGAGCGAGGCATAGCCACTGCTGTATCGTGGTGAATCTTTAAACTGCTTCCAGCCGTCTTCGGGCACACCACCCCAGACATTCACATAGGGGACCATGGGGTAGCCCACCGCATCCATTTTTTCGAATAGCAGGGGGCTAAGGCGATCATGCATCAGCTTTCCTGCCTGACCACCGAGCATATTATGCTGAGTCTCTATCAGGGTCATCACATGCTGATAGTCGGCCCCATTACTGGTATGGGTATCTATAAATACATGGGGCATCAGGGATTGGAAGATTTCCTGAAAGCTCGCTGAATTTTGGCTGTCTGTTTTGATAAAATCCCGATTAAGGTCATAGTTCCTAGCGTTGCCACGAAAGCCATATTTTTCGGGACCTACCTGATTGACTCTAGTGGTGTTATTTCGATTGAGATGGCCACCTATATTGTACACTGGCACAAAGGCCAGGACCACCGAGGCTGGAAGCTCCAACTTGCCGCTGGCCACATCCCTAAGGTACATCATGGAAGCGTCTATACCCGCAGGCTCACCAGGATGAATCCCATTATTGACCAGGACCACTAAACGCTGCTCCTTCTTCCACTGCACAGGCTCGAAGTCACCATTTGGATCATAAATCACCAGGTGAAGGGGTTCCCCACTATCGGTAGGGCCTTTAGTGAGAACCTTGATGGACTCATAATCTTCTGCGAGGTTATTATAAAAATCTATGACTTCCTCATAAGTGGCGGTTTCCAAGCCCCCAGAATTTTCAAATGCTGTAGGATATTTTTCCTGAGCGAAGCTGCCATAACATAAGGCGATAAAACTAAGAAGAAGTGCGGATGTCTTTGATATCATGATAGAGAAGTATAGCGTTTAGCGAAAATACTAAGTAAATCTATAGCCTTGGTGATCCATCAAAAAAAGTTGTTGCTACTAAAAATCAAAATGCCACCTGCGATTGCAGGTGGCATAGATTGTTTACCATTGGAACAGCTCATCATTGAGGCGCTGCAAGGCTTCATTTTTATATTTGGTATCCACTAGTATGGACACATTATTTTTACTTCCTCCGTAAGAGACCATCCGAACGGGGAAATCACCTAGGGCGACTACCACGTCTCTGATCATTCCAGTGTTTTCGGCGATCATATTTCCCGCCACACAGATGATCGATTGGTTATAATCGAGCTCAGTACTACCAAATTTATCCAGTTCGGCAGTGATTTCCTTGAGGTGGGTATCATCGTCTATAGTCACCGACACCGCCACCTCAGAGGTAGTGATCATATCGATAGGAGTCTTATACTTCTCAAATATCTCAAATACTTTTCTTAGGAAGCCATAAGCAAGGAGCATTCTGCTGGACTTGATTTTTACGGCGATGATTCCATCTTTGGCGGCAATGGCCTTTACGCCAACGCCGGTTTCCTCTGCGGTGATGGTCGTTCCGGCTGCTTCCGGCTGCATGGTGTTTAGCAGGCGTACAGGTACATTATAAGTTTGGGCGGGCCAGATGGAGGCAGGATGGAGGATCTTAGCACCAAAATAAGCAAGCTCCGCAGCCTCGTCAAATGACATCTCAGCAATTGGCCGAGTTCTATCCACCACTCTAGGGTCATTATTATGCATCCCATCGATATCTGTCCAGATCTCAATCACGCTGGCTTTGATCGCCGCGCCGATCAGGGAGGCAGTATAATCACTTCCGCCACGCTTAAGGTTATCCACCTCATGTCGGTGATTCTTGCAGATATAGCCCTGGGTTACGAAAACAGTTTCCTTCTCATAATTCTTCAGAATAGTCTTCAGGCGATCAGAGATTTTTCCTAATTCAGGCTCTCCGTTTTCGTCTATGCTCATATATTCCAATGCTGGCAGGAACACTGCTGGAACGTCTTTTTCTTCCAGTAGAGTATAAAATAGCTTGGTAGAGAGCAATTCTCCCTGAGCCAGGATATCCCTATTGATGGCTTCGTTGAAGGAGATTTTGAGGATAATATTTAGGAACTCAAAATGCTCTTTAATGATTTTTTCGGCTTTGCTTCGTCCCGCATCAGACTGCAATAGCTCTTTATAAAAGTCCAAATAGTGTGCATGGAGAGCATCTATACGCTCTTTGGCGAGGTCTTTTTTGCCTTCTGCCAAGGCATCACCTATTCCCACCAGGGCATTGGTGGTGCCGGAAAGGGCAGAAAGTACTACAATTTTACGTTGGTTATCTCTAGTAATCAGGTCTTTCACCTGATGCATTCTTTCGGGCTTCCCTACTGAGGTTCCCCCAAATTTCATGATTTTCATGTGCTTGATGGATGTATGTTAATGGTTAATTATTGTGGATTGATCAGAAGCCCAGCATCTTCACGGCGGTGATCGCTGCTTCGTCACCTTTATTGCCATGCTTCCCTCCTGCACGGTCTAGCGCCTGCTGCTGATTTTCTGGCGTTAGCACGCCAAAAATAACGGGCTTATTGTATTTTAGTCCTACTTGGGTGATGCCATGCGCTACCGCATCGCAGATGAAGTCAAAGTGACGCGTTTCTCCCTGGATCACACATCCAAGGCAGATCACTGCATCGATCTCCTCCACCTCAGCCATCCTTTGTCCCCCGAGGGACAATTCAAATGAGCCAGGAACATTCTTTCTATATATATTTTCTTTCTTGGCACCATGTGCCAAAAGCGTCTCCAAGGCTCCTTCATATAGGGACTCGGTCACTTCCTCGTTCCATTCCGAAACCACAATACCAAACCTCTTCTTGCTGATATCTGAAATATTCTTATCGGAGTGCTGACTTAGGTTTTTTAATGATGTTGCCATGTGTTATGGAGTTAATAGGTAAGTTAAAATGGTAAAAAAAAAGAGCAAGACCATTTTGGCCTTACTCTTCTTAATGTTGTATATCACAAAACATTACTTAGAAGCAAGGCCCTCCAAGCGCGCTTTGTGCTTTCGCGCAAAGGTAAATTCGTATGATTCAGGATATTTCTTCTCAATAATATCGTAAGCCTCTATAGCATTATCAAGCTCGCCTGCCTTTTCGAAAGCAATAGCAAGTTTGTTTAGATACATTGGAGTAAAGAATTTGTTTTCCTTATAATCAACTGCCTTTTCGTAAGCTCTGATGGCTTCGCTAGTTTCTCCAAGTTCCATATGAGCATCTCCCAATAAGGAAAATGCTTTGGCTTGAACGAAGAAATCATCGGCAGAAAATTTCCTTAAGTGATCTACAGCTTTTTGGTACTCACCTTCTGCGAGATAAATAGCTCCTGTATAATAATGCGCAAGGTTAGCAGAATTGGTTCCGCTATACTCCTCAATGATCTCAAGGAAGCCTTCATTTACACCGTCGCCTTCCATGGCTAGGCTTAAACTGTCTTGCTCAAAATAATATACGGCCTGAAACATGTCAGCCTGAGCTTGCTTGTCTTTATTCGCATTATTAAACTGGAAAAATAACACCCCAGCAATAATAACGATAGCCGCTATGATGAGTCCTCCAACGATCCGTGAGTTCTTTTTTAGAAAAGCTTCACCTTTTCCTAGTGATTCCCTAATTGCTTCGGGGTTTTCTAAAAGTTCGTGCTCATGTTGATCATGAGAAGCTCCTTTTGATATCTCTTTCTTTGCCATTCTTATAAAATTTCAGTCGCAAATATAGATTATGTTTCATATAATAACAAAACCTTTTAATTTTTTGGAGAATAGCACTTTTATTCAGATAAGCCCAGAGGGTCCAAAACAGGGCAGATAGATCGCTGAGTCTCTAATTCTGAGAAACTTAGCAAGCAGCACAAAGTCCTCCCTACCTTCATGGCTATAAGGGCTTTAGGCTAAATCTACTACTGCTCTCTGACAATATGAGACTATAATATATAAATAGACTAGGTGTCAGCCCTTTTATGGTCAAAGATAATTCAAGACCACGAGGGAATAATTAAGGCAAAAAATAATGGGTACAATAAAAAAAGGTCAAGGTGCAGAGCATTATTTCTGCGGTCCTTGACCTTAAATAGTATGTTTCTGAAAGTAATTAGTCCATTACGAATGGATAATCTTCCTGGGTATATACATCTTCAAATGCTTTTTGTCCGTCAGGCCAAGGAGATTCCTCCGCGAATTTAACGGCATCAGCCACTTGCTTCTTCACTTTGGCATCGATTTCCTTGATCTCTTCTTCAGTCAGAATTTGATTGTCCATAATCGTCTTCTTCACCTGCTCGATAGGATCTTTAGACTTATACTCCTCTACCTCCTCACGGGTACGGTATTTCTGAGGATCAGACATGGAGTGACCTTTATATCTGTAGGTTCTCACTTCCAGCAAGGTAGGACCTTCACCGCTTCTTGCTCTTTCGGCAGCTTCAGCGACTGCTTCATGCACCGCCTCCACATTCATACCATCCACAGCAAAAGAAGGCATATCGTAAGATTCTCCCAAGGTGGACAGGTCATCCACATTTGAGGAACGCTTCACAGAGGTACCCATTGCATAACCGTTGTTTTCGATCACAAAGATTACGGGGGTCTTGTACAGCATGGCCAGGTTAAAGGACTCATGTACAGCACCCTGTCTTACAGCACCATCACCCATATGGCAGATGCAAAGACTCTTGGTACCTTTAAATTTCTCCGCAAAGCCGATACCCAAGCCCATAGGCACCTGAGCACCCACGATACCATGGCCGCCCATGAAGTTTCTTTCTTTATCAAATATGTGCATGGATCCACCTTTTCCTTTGGTAGTTCCGGTGGCTTTGCCATAAAGCTCCGCCATAATTGCACCCGGATCGGTGCCCAATCCTAGTGGATGAGCATGGTCACGGTAGGCAGTGATCCATTTGTCGTCCTTGTCTAATGCAGAGATCGCTCCAGCTGCACAAGCCTCCTGTCCAATGTACAGGTGACAGAAACCGCGGATCTTCTGCTGGCCATAAAGCTGGCCTGCCTTTTCTTCAAATCTCCTCATGAGCAACATGCTCTCATACCAGAAGGTATAGGTGTCTTTGGAGTATTTTACTTTGGATTTAGTGGTCGTCGAACTATTTTTCGCCATATCGTTATCTATAAAATATGCATTTTTCGGGGCTCAAATATAAATAAGTATTCACTGATTAGCAAAGGCTTTTGGAAGTCTGCAAATAATTTACCCCTTTACCATGATTTTAGCCCTTTGATTACAATATTTGTAGGGTCATTATACCTGACCTTTTATGCATCTGAAGCAATTACAGTTAATCCAATTCAAAAATTACCCTAAAGCCCTAACTTCCTTCAGTCAGGAAATTAATTGCTTTCTCGGTATTAATGGAAGTGGTAAAACCAATTTGCTGGATGCAATATACTACCTTAGTCTTACTAAAAGTGCTTTTAACCCAATAGATAGCCTTAATATTCAGCATGACCAGCAGTTCTTTTCCCTCAAAGGACTATTTGACAAAAACGAAAAAGACCTAGAAATACAAGTTATCCTTGAGCCTAGAAAGAAAAAACAAGTCCTACTAAACGGAAAGGCCTATGATAAGCTAAGTGAGCATATCGGCTTGCTGCCCGTGGTCCTAATCGCCCCCGATGACACCTCCCTCGTCAAAGAAGGTAGCGAGGAACGCCGAAAGTTTTTTGACAGTATCTTATCACAACTGGACAAAAATTACCTGCAAAAACTTGTGCGCTATCAGCATTTTCTAAAACAACGCAATGCCCTAATCAAGCGCTTTGCAGAGCAGGATCGGCTGGACAGGGCCCTGCTGGAGCCTTATGACCAAGAATTAATCCAGCTATCCATGGCCATATATGAAGACCGATACCGCTTTATAGAAAAATATAAGCCCCTGCTGCTTAATCACTATAAAGAGATCTCTGGGCAAAGAGAGGCCGTCGATATCCATTATACCAGCCAATGCAGTAAGGAAGATTTTAAGCAGTATTTTCATCAGTGCCTTCAAAAAGACCTTATCCTCAAACGCAGTAATGCTGGCATTCATAAAGATGATTTTGTCTTCGAAATAGATGGCTACCCTCTCAAAAAATTCGGCTCTCAAGGACAGCAGAAATCATTTCTCATAGCCCTAAAACTCGCCCAGTTTCAGGTATTCAAAGAGGAAACCCAAACCAAACCCATTTTATTATTGGATGATATTTTTGATAAACTCGACGATTTCAGGATCAGCAAGATGATGCAATTGGTGGCTGCACATGAGTTTGGTCAATTGTTCATTACCGATGCGCGCCCTGAGAGGACCAAAAAGATCCTGGAAGGCATGGATGCGGATATTGCTTATTTCCATATTGCTGATGGCAGCATCAGCCTTGAGCAATAAGACCAAACCAGCCTTCAGACTATTAGGAACCAGCCATTAATTGCTTTTGCAACAATATTGCTTTTTAGTCGTAAAATGTTAAAATATGCGCTAACTTTGCGAAAAAATCTGCTGTACCATGCGTAATAATGCCCGAAAGAACATCATCTACTCCATCATCCTCTTGTTGGCGGTATTTATTGTATTCCTGTACCGACAAAATCAATTTGGAAATAAGGAACCGGAGCCAGAGAAAGAGGGTAAAGTTGTAATAACTGGCAAAACCATGGGCACCACCTACAGGGTGGTGTATTTAGACCAGCACAATCGTGATTTTAAGCCATCGATAGATTCCTTATTGGTGGCCTTTAACCAGTCCATGTCCACCTATATTTCTGATTCGGAGCTTAGCCAATTCAATCAGCAGGACACCCTGGCATATCTGACGGAATTTTTCCCATCCATCCTCAAAAAAAGTAAAGCCATCAATGAGCAGACTCAGGGGGCATTTGACCCTACAGTGGGGCCATTGGTAAATTCCTGGGGTTTTGGTCCGGGCGGGGCGCAGCTGAAGGATAGCGTGCAGATTCAGGATTTATTAAAGTTGGTAGGTTTTGAGCACATCCAATTTGATGATCAGAAGGTCTGGAAATCGACTCCTGGCGTATATTTAGACTTTTCGGCATTAGCCAAAGGCTACGGCGTGGACCTGGTGGCAGGCTATCTTCAGAAAGAAGGCATCAAGGACCTACTGGTGGAAATCGGCGGGGAGCTGGTCGCAAGAGGTACCAATGAAAACGGGGAATTGTGGAAAGTAGGTGTAAACCAGCCCAGCGAAGACCCCAAAGACAATGGCCTCTATGGCATCATAGCCCTGGATAATAAAGGCATGGCCACTTCTGGCAATTACCGTAACTTCTATTATAAAGACAGCGTGCGCTATTCCCACACCATCGATCCCTCGACGGGCTATCCTGTCAATCACAGCTTGCTCAGTGCCACCGTGGTGGCCAAGGACTGCATGACGGCTGATGCTTATGCCACCGCAATGATGGTAATGGGCACCGAGCGGGCCATCGCTTTGCAGCAGCAGGAAAATTTAGATGTATTCCTTATCTATAATGATAGCACGGGCATGAAGACCTATGTAAGCGAGGGGCTGTCACCTTATGTATCTTATATTAAAGGCGAAAAAGAATAGTTATGCTCGTTAACGTCTTGATTTTATTTCTCTCTGCTTTTTTGGCAGGAGCGCTCGCACTGTCCATTCCAAAATGGCAGGAAAAAAGCTTCAAACTGGTTTTGGTATTTGCAGGGTCATACCTCTTTTCCATTACCATACTGCATATCCTTCCGGAGCTGTTTGCTAATCCCGATACCGCCTACTATATGGGGCTGTATGTACTTCTGGGTTTTTTGCTGCAACAGGTATTAGAGTTTTTGTCTTCAGGAATAGAGCATGGACATATTCACCAGCATTCCTCTTCCAAAAACACCATCTGGATGATCATGATAGGCCTGTCCCTTCATGCCTTGCTGGAAGGGACTTTATTGAGTCAGGAACCTTCACTACATGGTCATCATCATGGCACAGAAACCCTTCTATTTGGCATCCTGATGCATAAGGCACCTGCGGCATTTGCTCTGGTGGCGGTGCTATCAGAAAGCCTCTCTCGCAAGACGGTGCTTTTGCTTTTATTGGTTTTCGCTCTGGCCAGCCCATTGGGCATGGTGATCAGTGATATCGCCTTCTCTCAGCATATACTGGCCGCAGAAGCCATGGATGTATTATTCGGCCTGGTAGCAGGTGGGTTCCTGCATATTTCTACCACCATTTTCTTCGAAAGTAGCCCTCATCATAAATTACAACTTAATAGGTTGCTCGTAAGCATCTTTGCCGCCCTGATCGCCATTGCCTCTGAATATATGATCTGAGGTAACGATTTTTTATATCCACAAGCACCCCTGAGGGATTTGATTTAAGAAATTTGGGCCCAGGCCTTCTGTGTGGGGGTTGATCTTTGTGGGAGTTTTCGGCGAAGGAAATAAGGTGAGCTTAGCCTCTAATCTATTAGGGTTTTCAAGTTTTTACACTTTGGGAAATGTTTCATTTCTCATGAAGCAAGGCCTAGTCCATAGCCTTGCAAAGGGCCACGGGGACGAGGAACTATACTGCACTGTGTGGTTGATGGTCTAAATTATTTTGGAGAGCGGTGGATTTTCAATCTTTTTTGCTGTTATTTAAAGGACAGAAAATTGCGGAGCTCATCATGTATCGGCCGCTAAGCGTTTCTTTACCCAATTTAATCCATCTTATGAATCATCAACAAAAAATGAAAGCCTATTGGCAGAGGAATATAAAGATCCTTCTGTCCTTATTGGCGGTATGGTTTTTCGTCTCCTTTGGTTGCGGAATTATTTTTGCCGATTTTTTAAATCAGTTTAAACTTGGGGGCTTCAAATTAGGCTTTTGGTTTGCCCAGCAGGGCTCCATCTATGTATTTGTAATTTTGATTTTTGTATATGTCCGTTTGCTCAATAAGCTGGACAAGGAATTTGATGTAAACGAATAGTTTCCCCAACCAACCTAAAAAATGGATATTCTAACCTGGACTTATATATTAGTAGGGCTCTCATTTGCGCTCTATATTGGCATTGCAATCTGGAGTCGGGCAGGCTCCACCAAGGAGTTTTACATCGCAGGGGGAGGAGTTTCTCCCCTGGCCAACGGCCTTGCGACAGCGGCAGACTGGATGTCGGCAGCTTCATTTATCTCCATGGCGGGAATTATCGCCTTTGCGGGCTATGATGGCTCCGTTTATCTCATGGGATGGACTGGTGGCTATGTCTTACTGGCATTATTACTAGCGCCGTATTTAAGGAAATTCGGCAAATTTACCGTTCCTGACTTTGTCGGAGACCGGTATTATTCCAATAAAGCCCGAGTGGTGGCGGTCATCTGCGCCATTTTCATCTCCTTCACCTATGTGGCTGGACAAATGAGAGGCGTAGGAATCGTTTTTTCCAGGTACCTGGAAGTAGATATTAATACGGGGGTCATCATCGGGATGTGCATCGTGTTTTTCTATGCTGTGCTGGGAGGGATGAAAGGGATCACCTACACCCAGGTGGCTCAATATTGTGTGCTAATATTTGCCTTTATGGTGCCCGCGATCTTCGTATCGATGCAGCTGACAGGAAACCCCTTCCCCCAGCTAGGCCTTGGAGGAAGAGTCGAAGATGGCGCTTACCTTTTGGATAAGCTGGATGGGGTGCTCACCGATTTAGGATTTAATGCTTATACCCAAGGGAAGAAAAGTATGATCGATATGTTTGCCATCACCATGGCCCTGATGGTGGGTACAGCGGGTCTTCCCCATGTGATCGTCCGCTTCTTTACCGTTCCTCGTGTGAAGGACGCACGACTTTCTGCTGGTTATGCCTTGTTTTTTATCGCTATCCTATATACCACCGCGCCTGCGGTATCTGCGTTTGGAATCTATAATGCCATCAATTCGGTGGCCGAGAAGCCTCTCAATAATCTACCCGACTGGGTGGAGAATTGGAGAAAAACCGATTTGATAAAAATCGACGATAAGAACCAAGATGGAATCGTCCAATACTTAGCTGATCCCGAAGCCAATGAGCTCACCATAGACAAGGACATCATGGTCCTTGCCAACCCAGAAATAGCGGACTTACCGAACTGGGTCGTGGGCCTGGTCGCGGCAGGGGGAATGGCAGCGGCATTGTCCACCGCCGCAGGCTTGCTGTTGGTGATCTCCACCTCCGTCAGCCGTGATCTTGTGAAGAACTTTAACCCAGAGATTTCTGATAAGCAAGAGTTATTTATTGCTAGGGTGGCCGCCGCAGTGGCGGTGATGGTAGCCGGGTATTTTGGTGTCCATCCTCCCGGCTTCGTCGCACAGGTAGTTGCATTCGCTTTTGGCTTGGCGGCAGCGAGTTTCTTCCCAGTTATTATCATGGGAATCTTCTCCAAAAGGATGAATAAGGAAGGCGCCATCGCCGGTATGCTCACTGGTCTGATCTTCACCATAGGCTATATCACCTACTTCAAATTTGGTAATAGCCTCCTTGGTTTGCCCATAGAGTCCTTATCGGAGGAACATTGGTGGTTTGGGATTTCTCCCGAGGGAATTGGCAGCTTAGGTATGGTGCTGAATGCCATCGTAGGTGTGATCGTCTCCAGCCTTACCCCCGCCCCTCCACAAGCTGTGCAGGATCTGGTAGAAGAAATTCGAATTCCCCGTGGTGCTGGCGCTGCGCAAGATCATTAAGCCTTCGCCATTCACCACTCATAGAATTATCATTCCTAATCCGCCGATTCTTATAGAATTGGCGGATTATTTGATTAGTTTTAGAAAGCTATTAATACTATTTGTCTGATCATTCTTTTTAAAATATTTCGACAAATATTAGTTTCTTAAACAAAATAATTAAATTAGTGAGACGTTAAGAAATATGTTCGAGACGTTGAATTAATATTAAACCTAAAATCCACCATATACCATGAGTGATAGAATTCACACCCTTAGTGGTTATTTTCATGAATATCAAAAAAGTGTCGCTGAGCCAGAAGCATTTTGGGCTAGAGTAGCAGATTCATTTCACTGGAAAGAAAGATGGGATAAGGTCCTCGAGTGGGATTTTGAAGGGCCAGATGTGAAGTGGTTTGTGAATGGAAAATTGAATATTACCGAAAACATTCTTGAGCGCCATCTATACACCTTAGGAGACCGGCCTGCCATCATCTGGGAGCCCAATGATCCTAATGAGGAAGGGAGAACGCTTACCTATAAAGACCTGTATCACGAAGTCTGCAAATTCTCAAATGCGCTAAAAGCCTACGGCATTAAGAAGGGTGACAAGGTCATCATTTATATGCCAATGGTTCCTGAAGCGGCTATAGCCATGCTCGCCTGCGCAAGGATCGGGGCGATCCATTCTGTGGTATTTGCAGGATTCTCCAGCAATGCCCTTTCGGATCGTATCAATGACTGTGAGGCCGTGGCGGTGCTTACCTCTGATGGCAACTTCCGAGGTACCAAGAAAATTGCCGTGAAAGCATTAGTGGATGAGGCACTGGAAAAGACTAGTACCGTAAAGTCGGTCATCGTCTATCAGCGAACGCAGCAAGAAGTGGTGATGAAAGAAGGTCGGGATATCTGGTGGCACGACTTCATCGAAGGCCAGGCAGACAGCCATGTCGCAGAAGTGATGGACAGTGAAGACATGCTCTTCATCCTCTATACCTCCGGCTCCACCGGCAAGCCTAAGGGCGTCGTACATACCACCGGAGGATATATGGTATATGCCAAATACTCCTTCGAAAATGTCTTCCAGTATACACCTGGGGATGTCTATTGGTGTACTGCCGATATCGGATGGATCACTGGCCACTCATATATAGTATATGGACCTCTCTTGGCGGGTGCCACTTCCATCATGTTTGAGGGCGTACCTACTTACCCAGATGCGGGAAGGTTCTGGGCAATTGTGGATAAGTATAAAGTCAATCAGTTCTATACTGCTCCTACGGCCATACGCGCCTTGGAAGCTCACGGAACGAAGCCTATAGAGCCTTATAAACTGGATTCGCTAAAAGTACTTGGGTCTGTAGGAGAGCCCATCAATGAGGAAGCCTGGCATTGGTACCATACCCATATCGGCAAAAATCGCTGCCCAATCGTGGATACCTGGTGGCAGACAGAGACTGGCGGCATCATGGTGTCCCCACTCGCAGGAATCACTCCTACCAAACCAGCTTATGCTACGCTGCCACTCCCTGGAGTCCAGCTGGCTATTGTGGATCCTGAAGGAAAAGAACTTAAAGGCAAAGCAGTGGAAGGCAACCTCTGCATCAAATTTCCATGGCCAGGAATGCTTCGCACCACCTATGGTGATCATGAGAGATGCAAGCAAACTTATTTCACCACCTACCCTGGGATGTATTTCACAGGTGATGGCGTGAAGCGAGACCATGACGGATATTACCGAATATTGGGCCGTGTGGATGATGTGATCAATGTCTCCGGACATAGAATGGGTACGGCAGAAATCGAAAATGCCATCAACGAACACCCTAAAGTCATAGAATCCGCCGTGGTAGGCTATCCGCACGAGGTGAAAGGACAAGGCATCTATGCCTATGTCATCTGTGATATGAAAAACAGAACCGAAGCTAACCTGATCGGAGAAATCAAGGACACCATAACCAAGAGTATCGGGCCAATTGCCAAGCCAGACAAAATCCAAATCGTCTCTGGCCTGCCGAAAACCCGATCTGGAAAAATCATGCGACGAATCCTGCGAAAAGTAGCTGAAGGTAACTTCGAAAATATGGGGGATACCTCCACCTTATTGGATCCTACTGTAGTGGAAGAAATCATCAAAAATCGAGTGGAGAAATAAACTCCATTTTCTGACTAATCGGGTATTATTTACGATCAATAAAATTGGTCCTCCTACCCATCATAAGGATCAGAAATCTAAGAAAGCCACCATCTTCTTTTTATGAGAAGGGGTGGCTTTCTTGATTTCAAGGCCATTAAGAATTTAAATAAAAACTCCTATCTCAGCCCCTTAGAAGTCCTCCATTATCTCGCCTCCCAAGCTTAAAAAATCCTCACAGGTGAAAGAGCAGGAAAAGCGGGCAAGCCCCTTATGATTGCCAGACGGACGCCAATCATTCATAGAAAATGGTTTTTTTCCTTTTGGCACTTTTTAAGTAGATTAGCTGCTTCATGGAGAATGGCCCTGAAAGCAAGACCTAATAACTAAGCATGTCCAACGTAATTGTCAATAGAGTAAAAGAGTTTTTGAAAGGATTTCCTCCTTTTAGCTTTCTTTCGAGCGAATTGCTAGAGGTCGTGGCCAGAGAGGTGGAGCTCATGTATTATACCCAAGGGGAATACATCTTCATGAAGGGTGATCCTGCAAAGCCTCACTTTTTTCTTCTAAAGGAAGGTTCCGTGTACCTCACCGATGAGGATGCTGGCAAGATGGTGGTAAAGGACTATTGTGACGAGGGGGAAGTGTTTGGAGTATTAGCTCTGCTCGGTCAGCGGCCATATGTGCTCAATGGCTATGTGGCGGAAGACAGTCTTTTGTACGCCGTTCCTGTGGAGACCTTCGACAAGATTCTCAAAGAAAACAGTGAAGTGAGCCTGTACTTTGCTGCTGGATTTGCAGCAGGGCAGGTGGTGGTACGGACAGATCTTTCCCAATCCCAAAAAGCCCGTAAGCTCCTTCGTGACCCCTCCTCTGACCATGGGCTTTCCTTATTTATGGAAAAAGGAAAGCTCAATTTCCCCACAGAAGTGCTGACCTGCACCGCTGATATCCCCATCTCCCAAGCGGCCCGGATGATGCAAAAACAAGAGGTAGGATCCATTGTAATTGTAGACGAATTGGCATTCCCAATGGGCATCATCACCGACAAGGACCTGCGAAACAGGATGGTGGCTGCCGAACTCCCCTATCATTCGCCTGTGTCTGCCATCATGACCCAGCCCGTCAGGACTATTCAGAAAGGCAGTGACTTCCCCGTGATCTACCTGACCATGATCAAGCACCGGCTGCATCATCTCATCCTCACCGAGGATGGCACTGACCAGAGCAAGATTACAGGAATCATCTCCGACCATGATGTCTTCCTGTCCCATGGCAATAGCCCGGCAGTGCTCATCCACGGCCTATTAAATACCTGGGAGATCAACGAAATTAAAGCGATCAGGAACCGTGCTGAAGGGCTCTTGGGGTATTTCCTTGAGAATGAAGTGGCCATAGACTTTGTGGCCAGTATCATGACCGAAATCAATGATGTCATTATCCGACGATTGATCGAGCTGGCGAAGAAGGACCTCGATGGGGAATATCCAGAGGTCTGTGATACGCCATTCTGCTTCCTATCGCTGGGCAGTGAAGGTCGGCAGGAGCAGATGCTTCGTACCGATCTAGACAATGCTTTGGTATTTGGGGAGCTGCCTGCGAAGCAAATGCCTCAGGCAAAAGCCTATTTTGAGAAGCTGGGGCAGCAGATCGTCCTACTTCTGGAAAGCTGCGGCTTTTCCCCTTGTCCCCAGGATCTGATGGTCTCCAATCCCGCATGGTGTCAGCCACTTTCCGTTTGGAAAAATTATTTTACGAATTGGATCCATAGGCCTGACGAATCCTCACTCTTGCATGCGACCATCTTTTTTGATTATCGACCGGTGTATGGAGAGCGCTCCTTGGCGGAATCCCTGACAGACCATGTGTATCAGGTGATCGATAAGCAGAAATCATTCTTGAATTTTATGGCAAAAAACGCCCTTCAAAACCCGCCACCATTGGGTTTTTTTAAGAATTTTATCGTGGAGAAAAGTGGAGAGCATCAGGATCGCTTTGACATCAAGCAGCGCGCTATGATGCCCTTAGCGGATGCCGCCAGATTACTCATCCTCAGCCACAGAGTGATGGGGATCAATAACACCTTCCAGCGCTATATGAAACTGGCTGAACTAGAGCCAGCAAATGCCGAGATCTACCGTGAAGCCGGCAGTGCCTACGAGATTTTCTTACGACTGCGGGCACTGGAAGGGATCAGCTCTGGCAATTCCGGAAGATATATCAGCCCCAGATCTCTGGGAAAACTGCAGCGACAATTGCTGAAAAACGCCTTTGCGCCTATCCATCAGATTCAGGAATTGCTAGCCTTACGATTTCAAACTAATATGATCCCAGGCTAAATGAGTTGGTTCGAGCTATTCAAAAAAAGGCCTATCAAATCCGCCATGGTCAAACGCTATGAGGCCTTGTTTGCTTCTGGTATAGCAAAGAAAACGCTGTTGACAGAACTTACTTTCGTGGTGGTGGATACTGAAACCACGGGACTGGACATCAAGCAGGATCATATTCTGGCCTTTGGTGGGGTGAAGATCATAAAGCAGCGGATAATCATCGAAACTTCCAGAGAACATTATTTGGTCTCCAAAAAGAAGTCAGCCTCAAGCATAAAAATACACGAGATCATCCAGCCCAAAAACCCCTTGCCGATCCGTGAATTTGTGCGGGGACTTTTGCCTTATTTATCCAATGATATCTTTGTGGCCCATCATGCTGGCTTTGATCTGGGGATGCTGGAGAAAGTCTGCAAGCCCTTTGGCTTGAGGCGAATCCTCAACCCCATCGTGGATACAGGTGACCTGGCAATGCGCCTGGAGCATGGCATACAGTATGATCCCAGCAGAATAAATCTTCAGGATTATAGCTTAGACAAACTCTGTGAACGGTATAATATTAAGGTCGAAGACCGCCATACTGCCGCAGGAGATGCCTTCCTCACCGCTCAGCTACTCCTCAAGCTCCTGAAACTTGCCGAAAAAAGAGGCATCAAAACGTATGGGGATTTGATGCGCTGGTAGTCAGCGCCACGATGCTGCTATTAATCCTTCAGGCGAACTTCCAATTCCCCCGTGGAATGAAGGTATAAGCGGATATCCTCCTCCGTGGTATAGATACCTTCCACATCCAGGTTTGGACGAACCACCCGAAAAGAAGCGTAATCCGTCTCAATATATCCTTGCTGCTGAAGCTCCAGCCTAGCCGCCCGTATATATTCCCCAATGGGATACACGGCATATTTTTTCATTTCTTCCAATACTGCCCCCTGCTTCAACCAGCCAGCACTATTGGCAAGTATACTCTTGGTATTCAGATCAAAATCCATATCCTCAAATACGATCGCTTCCCTCAGCGGGTCATAAGTGGGTTTTCCTACAAGGTAAATATTACCGCCTATATCCTTCTTTCCATCTCGACCCACCACAAAATCCACTTTCACCAAGGCTTTATCCCCGAAAGCCTGAGACTCAAAACCCTTGGGACTCAATGTGGTCTTGCTATCCATCTTAAAATCCTGGCCAACCAGCATGGAATTCAGATAGCGGTCCAAGTCTGCATAGGGAATGGAAAGTGGCAAAGTGATATCCAAATAATTACGCTCATCCTCATTATAATAGAGGCTAGGCAATGGGCTAGGCTGCAAATTCGGCTCCGAACCCACCTGAGTAAATACCTCACCTTCTATTCCTATGAGCAATTTTAACTTCTGATCGGTCGTAAACTGCTCACTCACTTTGATACGGTGAGGGACGGTATAGACATAGGCATCAATGCCGTCCTGCTCCACCTTGATGGGTTTACCATAGGCTTTCCAAGTATCTTCCATCAAGGACTTGAAGCTAATCCTTCCTTTATTAGTGGCTGTTAGCTGCTTCACCAGCATTTTTTCGACCTCTTTTTTTAGCATAGGGCCAAAATCAAGTTCATAGCCGAGTAAACTAAATTTCATCGACCTTCCCCAGCTTTCGATATTCAGTGAGGATATGCCCACATCCCAATCCCGGCCTATCTCAGGCACAAAACTCACCCTTGGGGCGAGCAGCTCATCAAAGGGAATCCCTGTGGAGATGGTCTGCCCGAATATTTTCTTATTGATCTTCAACTCTCCAGTCAAATGCAGGGGTAGCTCAATAAGCAATTTATTATTGCCAACCGCCTCCAGATGGATATCATCTGTGCGGACTACCTTGAGATCAGCAAATAACCCATTGCCCATATTCAACCCGGTATCCTCGAATAGCAGCTGCTCCAACTGACCATTTAGGTTTTTCTCCAAATAGCTTAGTGGAATTTCCAGTGGCATATTCACCTTGGAAATGGCATCTGGAAGGCTAATTGGGGCACCATCGTATTTTGGCTTGTCGGGATTGATTCCTTTACAGGAAACCACCAGACATAATATAATAAGGATAAGGAAGTTGTTTTTCATAAATGACAATTAAGCCCTTGATAGAAATAAACCTGTGTAAGAATGCCACAAAGGCTATTTTCAGAAATAAATATTGGCTAAAAGGGCCCTAGTATAAGTATTGATTATATAAATAGCGATCCTTTCTGGATGCTTGAGCTGCCGCAATAGAAATCTCCATCCGGAAAGACCAAGCTAGAACTTACAAGAATAACGAAACGAATTGGAAAATGACAAGGTCGAGCCTAGATTAAATCTGTTAATTTTTGTGAATTCGATGAGCTTCAGCAATAGAGCTTCCTAAGTTTTGGGCTAATCAAAGTGGCCAAGGCATTAACAATGATCCTTGATTTGTATGGAATGAACTATCTTTGGAGACTAAATTGTTATTAAAACTCATACAAAAAAGAACTATTTATATGGCTTGGAAAAGATTAGAGACCCTGGATCAGATCGCTCAGATCAAAGAAGAAAGCAAGCATCAGCCAGTATTAATTTTCAAACATTCTACCAGCTGCAGCATCAGCGGCATGGCATGGAATAGACTCCAGCGGAACTGGAAGGAATCAGATAGCGACATCATTCAGCCCTACCTATTGGATCTTTTGAGCTATCGCTCCATTTCCAATGCTATTGCGGAGGAATTTGCGATTCATCATGAATCCCCGCAGGTAATCATCCTCAAGGATGGAATCGCCACTTATGATAATAGTCATATGGGCATCAATTATCAAGAAATATTAAATCAAGCAAAATAACATCCGCTTGAGCGAATAGCACCGCAATTTTATCTATGTCAAAAGAATTCATTATTCTTGAGTCATTTCCCAGACCCACGAATAGTAGAAACTGAGGTCAAGGTGAAATTGCGGTTTATTTTTTTGCCTCATGAGTAATTTTTTAAACTCTCATCACCAATAAAAATCAAGATCACTGGATTCGATGAGGGAGATAAACCCCCTATTTCACTAATCTACTATTTCGGTCCATTCATATCCAAATCGGGCAATTAAACATTTGTTTTGGTGGGATGACCTATCAAAGGCCTTCCTATTGATCTGTGTCAAATGGTGTCATACGGATAGGGAGTAAATAGCTTGATACGGATCACTTTGATTTTTTTTAAAAAAGTCAACAATTGTAATTTTCACATCTTCCGATTAATTATTGGGCTTATGGCCAGAGACACTTAGATAATATCTTGCAAAAAGGCAAAAAGAAATGTATTGAAGGATTTGCAAGGTAAAGTAAAGGAAAAACAAATTCAGACTTTTATAACTTATTTTATTTTTTTACTTAATAACACATCTATTAAACTAATTAAAATGCATATTATATTTCGTATGCAAATTTTTTTCCAAATGATTGCGTTACATTGTAAAATTATATACATTTCTAGTTCAATAGACCTATATATTTTTTTGCTGAAAAAAATTAATAGACAATTAATCAAAATTCTATGAAAAAATTCGACAATGGAGTCAAGTCAACAGCGACTTGGCAAGTAGGAAACACCAGCTTTAGCAGCTTGTATTCCTTCATAATAATGGGCTGCATAGCGATGCTCTCTTTCACCGGATTTCAGGCAAATGCCCAATCCACTGGAGAGGTCATAGTTTCTGGTACCATCGTTTCTGAGGAGGACAATATGCCCCTTCCTGGAGTGAATGTATTAGTAAAGGGGACCACTCAAGGGACCATCACTGATTTGGATGGTAATTACAGCATAGCTGTAGGTGGTTCAGAGACGGTATTGGTATTCCGTTATATTGGCTACGCCACACAGGAAGTGTCAATAGGAAACCAGCGCACGATCAATATCACTCTAAGTTCTGAAATCAGTGCTTTGAATGAGGTCATCGTGGTGGGTTACGGTACGCAGAAGCGAGGAAACCTTACGGGTGCGGTATCAATGACAGACAGCAAGGTATTAGAAAACCGTCCGATCACCAACCTTACAGATGGACTTCAGGGCGTGGTGCCAGGACTTAATATTGCCTCAAACAGTGGAACACCAGGGGGAACGCCAAGTTTCAACATTCGTGGTGCTACAAGTATCAATGGCGGAGCGCCTTTAGTGCTCGTTGACGGTGCACAGATGGATATCAATAATATCAACCCACAGGATGTGGCGAGTGTTACTGTCCTGAAGGATGCCGCATCTGCAGCTATCTATGGAGCAAGAGCGGCCTTTGGGGTGGTACTCATCACCACCAAAAAGGGATCAAAAAACTCCAAGCCACAGATCAGCTATTCCGGAAACTACTTCGTGGCCCAGCCGACTATTATCCCCGAAAAATCTGATTCCTACCGCTATGCGCAATATGTAAATAGCATGGTAAGCAGTACTAATGGTGCTCAGATATTCAATCAGGAGCATTTGGGACTTATCAAAGACCGTGTTGATGGAGTAATCTCTACCGACTATACCCTGAAACCTTCCGGCACTGCTTATTATGAGCATGCCAATACCAACTGGGCAGACCAGGTCTTTGCGACAGCAGCTCCTGGCCAAAACCATAATATCAGCCTCTCTGGAGGATCTGACAAAACTGCCTATAGAGCTTCATTTGCCTATGCGCAGCAAAATGGAATTGTAAAACTAGGTAATGATTCTTACGAAAGATATAACTTCAATACGAATCTAAACACCGAGGTGACAGAATGGTTAACCACCTCCTTCCAGGTAAACTTTGCAAGATCAGAACAGGACGTACATAATCTTCCTGGATCAGGTTATGGACCCTCCATCTTCCACGTGGTATGGAGAGCTAGACCAACATGGACACCCTATTTTGAACAAGATGGTGTGGATTATGCTACTTTTCACCGACTAAACCCTACAGCAACTATCGAAGATGGTGGTAGAGACAATACGGTAAACTATAATATTAATACCAAGGCTGGCATAGAAATGAAATTTGGGGACTTTAAAGTATTCTCCAATTTCACCTATAACCCTAAATTTACACAGAGGGTAAGAAATAATAAGCAATTCTATTCTATTCAGCCATGGAACAACCTCAATGTGACTCCAGAAGCAGAACCTTCTTATATCGCAAAAACTAACGATGTAGATAATTACTATGCTTTTGACATTTATGGCAAATATGGCAAGGACTGGGATAGTGGACATGGTATCGAAGCCACTGTTGGTTTTAACCAGGAACAAGCTAAATTCGGACAGGATTATACCTATAACTCCATGTTGATCTCGGATGATGTCTTATCTACATCCAATAGTCTCGGTACCCCGATCATCACTGATAGTTATTCAGACTGGGCATTGAGAAGTGGTTTCATGAGAGTAAACTATAACTACCTTGGTAAATACCTATTGGAGTTCAACGGCCGATACGATGGCTCCTCCAGATTTAATAAGGCCGATCGTTACGGATTCTTCCCTTCTATCTCTGCGGGATGGAGAATTTCTGACGAAGAATTCATGAAAGATATTAGCTGGCTAAACCTTTTGAAAATTCGTGGCTCCTATGGTGAACTTGGAAACCAGGTATCAGGAGACCTGTACCCTTTCGTAGGCTATGTAACCGTACCACAGACCGATTGGATTTCTGGAGGTACGAGACCTTTGGGACTTAATCCCCAAAACCCTCTTGCTTATAATAGAACCTGGGAGAATGTCGCCTCTTCCGATATTGGATTGGACATGATTTTCCTGAGAGGAAGATTAGAAGTGACCTTGGATGCCTTCCAGAGAGACACCAAAGGCATGCTAGTTGCAGGCGCTGCTTTACCAGGAGTATTTGGAGCCCAAGCTCCTGAGAAAAACGCCGCAGACTTAAGAGTTAAGGGCTGGGAAGGTTCATTTGGATGGAACGACCAGATCAATAATGACCTCTCCTATAATTTGAGTTTTGTAATATCTGACTCTAAAGGTGAAATCACTCGCTATGAAAACCCTTCTAAATCCTTTTCAGGGACCTACTATGAAGGGCAGACTATTGGCGAAATCTGGGGTTATGAAACGGTAGGTTTATTCCAAAGTCAGGAAGAAATCGATAATGCTGCAGACCACACTCCTCTGGGCGGTGGCAACCTGGTAGCTCCAGGCGATGTGCACTATGCAGACCTCAACGGTGACGGCTTTATCAATGGCGGTGCAAACACCGTGGATGACTCTGGTGACCGTAAAATCATCGGCAATGCCTCCCCACGATACCTTTATGGCATTAGAGGTGGTATTAATTATAAAGGATTTGACCTGAACCTCTTCTTCCAGGGAGTAGCAAAACGCGATTTCTGGATCGATGGTCCATTGATGTTTGGCGGTGCAGGATATGGCAACGTGATCGTGACCGATTACAACTGGGACAATACCTGGAGTGATGGATCTGATGGTCTTCCAGTAAACCCGGATGCTTACTTCTTCCGTCCAAGTCAAGGAGCGGTTCTGGGCCGTAATGATGTGGTACAGACTCGCTACCTACAAAACGCGGCTTACCTTCGCTTGAAAAACCTGACAATCGGTTACACTCTACCTGCTCCTTTATTGGAGAAAATTAAGATCAGCAATCTGAGAGTATATGTGTCAGGCGAAAACTTACTGACATTTACCAAGTTGAATGAAAACTTCGACCCTGAAGTACTTGATCCAGGTCAAGGAAACCTCGGAAGTGCCAATTTCAATAATGGCGGAGGACAATCAGGGAAAATTTATCCTTTATCAAAACGTCTTTCTTTCGGCTTAAGCCTAAGTTTCTAATTGAGGATTATAATTAACTAAGACATGAAAAAATTAGCTATATATTTATTAGCCTGCGTCTGGATAACAGCTGGCTGTAACGATCAGTTTTTGGATACCTATCCAAAAACCCAAATCAACGACGATAACTTCTGGAAGAGCCCATCCGATCTGATGACTTATAATAACCAGCTTTATGGCGTTTATTTTAAATCTCAGGGATTTGGCGGTGGTGGATTCAATGCAAAAATCCTCACTGATGATAATGCCAGTGATAACTCCTTTGCGCAAACGCCTGATGACACCCGATTGGGCCTCAACACGGTAAACCTTCCAGGCCGACAAGACTGGAGCTGGGACTTGATAAGAGACATCAATCAGATGCTCGAAAATAGCGAGGCCTCTAGCATAGAAGTACTCCAAAAAAACCCCTATATCGCTGAGGCCAGGTTGCTGAGAGCTTTAGATTATTATGATAAACTGAAGCTATACGGCAAACTTCCTATCATCGACCATGTGCTCACAGAGGAAGATCCAGCATTATATGCTACTCAAGCCAGCAGAGATGAGGTAATGGCATTTATTAAGGAAGATTTGGATTATGCGGTAGAGTGGATGGCCACCTCTGCAGATGCCAATAGATTTGATAAGATAATTGCGGAAGCCTATAGAGCACGAATCATGCTTCACGAGGGTACTTTCAGAAAATACCACGGGTTGGGTGATGAAGCTAGCTACCTTCAAGCGGCAGCAGCCTCTGCTCAGGTAGTCATCAACAGCGGAAGATATATCATAGACGCCAGCAAAGGCTATAATGATTTGTTCTCCAATATAGACCTATCGGGCAATAAAGAAGTGGTTTTCTTCAAGAACTATGACGAAGCTTTACAGCTCTATAATAACGTCTCCAATGTACTTACCCATGTGGATGGTGCGCAGTTTGGAGGTACCAAAGATTTGATCAATGATTATCTATGTGTGGATGGCTTACCAATAGACCAGAGCACACTTTACCAAGGTGACGCTACCATCACGCAGGAATTTGCCAACAGAGACGGTAGATTAGCAGGGACATTTGCGCAGCCCAATACCTATTTCGTTACTGATAAACTCTATATAATCGGGGATCCTAAAGGCATCGTCAATACCGCCTCTCCTTCCGGCTACCAAGTGGCCAAGTTTTACAATGAAGAGATGGATCAAATGGCGTCATGGGACAGAGCTTTTACTGATGCTCCTTTGATTCGCTATGCGGAAGTATTGCTCATCTTAGCTGAAGCAAAAGCCGAACTAGGCACCATCAGCCAGGGAGACATCGATGCCTCCATCAATCTGCTTCGCGCCAAGGCGGGTGTAGCCAATCTGACCTTGAACCCAGCGACAATCATAGCTGATGTCCAAAGAGAAAGGAGAGTAGAACTCGCTTTTGAAGGATTCAGATTTGACGATCTAATGCGATGGAAAAAAGGCACTAAGCTATCTCAGCCTGTGCTGGGCCTTAAGTGGAACTCTACGGATATCGCCAATGCAGATGATTTTGTCCTCGGCAGCCAGGTCAACCTGAATGCAGCAGGATACATCATTTCGAATCAAACTTATAAGTTTGACGAAAGCAAAAATTACTACTTCCCTATACCTGTAAACCAGTTATCGCTGAATCCAAATTTAGTACAAACTGAAGGATGGGAATAATATAGATAGACGCGAGTACGGATAGCCCTACAAATAGACGTAACCTTCGCATAGTCGAGGTTACGTCATTTGACTATCAGCGTATTATCCATCCAGTACCTATTCCTACCAATGCCTGAGGCTAAAAAATTGCCTTGGTCATTTTAAACAAAAAAATCAGTTGGCTGAACCCATCGTTCATTCCAACTGATTTTTTTTTGTCCATTATCACCGAATCAGAAAATACAGCGATTTAATAATCTTGCGTCAGGACTAGCCCCTTATCATTTTGCCGGAGGCAATAAAATATTCAGCAGTCATAAGCTAGCTACCAGCAGCCTATGCCTGCACCTCAGGCCTTTGACTTGGCTAGCGGCTAGCTCTATTGATTTTCTTTTGGTCGCCTTCGGCTCAAAATTGAATGTACTGAACCCAATACTGATTATTCTCACAAATAGAATTTTTAGAATCTAGTACCTGACTATTTCAGATCAGCACTCATTCCCGGTGTGTGAGGTGTTTTATACCGGCCATTCACAATCTCCACGGGATTGACAAACGCCTCCTTGAGATGAGGAATATGCTCCAGCAATAAGGCAGGGTGATCCATCGCTATATGATTAAATAAGACCAAATGCTGGTGAATCTGCCCCATATCTCCTACGTGAGGGACGACTGGGATATTAAATTTTTTCGATAACAAACTGATCAGGATAAATTCTGATACACCACCAACTCGAACCGCATCGACCTGATTAAAACTCATACATCCCGACTGGAGGAAATTCTTGAAAAGTATCTTATTGGGGACGTGCTCACCGAGCGCTAACTTCACAGGTACCGCTTCCGCCAAGGCCACATGAGCATATACATCATCCGGATGAGTTGGCTCCTCTATCCAATAGGGATTCAGAGGCAATAGGCTCTTGCAGATGCTAATGGCTTGAGGCAAATTCCACTGCTGATTGGCATCAAACATAATTGTGGCCTTATCTCCTGCGATATTGCGGACCATTTCGGCTCGACGGATATCTCTTGCAGGATCTTTGGAACCTACCTTCAGTTTCATGGCGGTGAAGCCCATATCCATCGCATGCCTGATATTATCAGCGACTTTTTCGTCCGAATAATTAAACCAACCCACAGAGGTATCATACCCAGGATATCCAAGGTCGAGAATTTTCTTTCTCATTTCCCTGCCCGCACTTTTGGAGCGAAGCAGCTCAATGGCCTGTTCCCGGGAGAGGATATCTTCATAATATGAAAAATCCAGGGTGTTGACCAGCTCTTCTGGCGACAGCTCGATCAGCAGCTGCCATAAAGGCACCGCTCTGGACTTTGCCCATAAGTCATAGCAAGCGTTCACGACTGCTGCCAATGCCAAATGCACCACTCCTTTATGAGGGCCCAGCCACCTGAAATTAGGGTCGTCCACCATCTGCTTATAGGTCGTACCAAAATCCGCCATCAACTCATTGATTTCTCTTCCCTCCACATGCTTGACAAGGTAGGTAATGGCATCTTTGACGAGGTTATTTCCCTCCCCAAGAGTAAATGCCAGCCCTACCCCCTGCAACATACTGTCTGTATGAAGATGGCAAACCCCATAGGCATAAGTAGGCACGGTATGAATGGCATCCGAACCCGATCCATCTTTTAGCTGGAAACGTACATCCTCGGCAAAACCCTTTTTTATTACTATTGACTTATTCATAATATATTTCGGTTATTTTATATCTTTTAATGGTGTGCCCCCATGGTCACTGGACTGGTAAGCCGCCTCTGTCACCCTCATGGTGTCATAAGCATCCGCTGTAGCATGAGGCAAAATATCAGTTTCCCCTAGGTAAAAGCGCTGTAAAGCCGCCATAGTACCAACAAAAGCATGGGGAAACCATCCTCCTTCAAGGGGCAATTCCCGCCAGCCTTGTTTATCCTCCAGCAGTGTATATTCCATCTTGGGAGGCATTCCCCGTGGATAATCCAGGGATAAGCCGATTCTAATTTTTACCGCGCCTTTTGTTCCTTCGATCTTCAGATAAGACTCCTGATGATCTAGCCCAAACTCATGACCATGATTGGTCATAACCCGCGCCTGGGTATATTCATCATAATCCATTATAATCGTACTTCTGGTGGATGCCAGCTCGGGCATCTTGGGATGCTTTATGGTGCTCGCATATACCTTGGAGGGGTTTCCTAGAAAACTACGGATCAGATCTATATAATGAATGCTATGGTATAAAATCTCCATGCGTGGCAAGTCAAATAAGAAATCCCATAAATGCCAGGGGGTAAACACACCCACTTTGACCTCCATATCATAGACTTGGCCCAAAAGACCTTCTTCAAACAGCTGCCTTGAAGCAGTGATATAGGGCGCAAACCGAAGCTGAAAATTCACCGCAGCGACTAATCTCTTCTGCTCACACCTCTCCAGAATCGCCCTGGCCTCCTCCATGGTTTCACCCATTGGCTTTTGGATCAGGACGGCTGATCCATCTGGCAATTGCTCCAATATGGATAGGGTTTTGCTTGCAGGCACCGCGATATCAAATACCGCCCCAGCATGCTGCCCATCGCGGATAAGTTCCTCCATCGTACCATACGTATTCTTCACCATACCAAATTGTGCCTGCAGGGATTTGGCTTTGGCAAGCTCAGGATCGTAAATCCCCATCACCTCAAATCCTGCCATCTGATAGGCGGGAAGATGGGCGTCCTTTACGATTCCCCCTGCCCCAATCAAGGCAATCGGTCGAGGGGATTTTGGTAAGATTGCTGCTTGTTTTATCTTCATTGCTTCATCATTATAGGATGCATAATCTGCCATTTCCTAAGCGAATCTCCCGCTTCGGATGATCCCTGAAATTGGCTCACAAAAGTCTGCCATTCCCGCTCCTTTGGAAGCTCGATCCAGCGCTCAGCCTCTTGATCCATATCGAAGCTATCGCAAACTTCCATGATCAAAAAAGCTCGGAAACCATGGAGATACAAAGCCATCTCCTCTATCCCCATCTGGTTCATATTGGCAATTATTTCTGGCCATACCTGCCGATGTATATTCTTATACTCATGAATCAAATCTGCATTAGATTCCATTTCTAAAGTACTGACCAGCAATTTGGTGGAGATACCAGGTTTGGAAGGGGAGCCTGTGCCTATGCCCAGCTCTCTTTGTCTTTGGCTTTTGGTAAATATCTTCTCTGCTGGAAATAGAGGAATATTCCCGGGAATTACAATCTCAGCATTCCCATCCATCTCTATTAAGCCCAGATGAGTATCGCTTCCTTGATAGAGGTGAAGGGCCCTTATATGCACGCTTTCCTCAATAGAATCACGAATCTCAGTAGGAAGCAGGCCCACCTGTTCTTTCCAGACGAAACAAAGGCTATTATCATCTAAAATACCCATGATTAGTAAAAGAAAATATAAATGATAATCATGGCCACCACCAGAATTGCACTCAATATATTCACTTGTCTTGAAGGCTGTTTTACCTTCAAATAAAAGTTATCAGGAACCTCCGCCTTCACGGGGTCAAAATAACTGATTACGCTATATATGACTGTGGAAGCGATAAAGTAAAAGAAGGTCTGTCGCAGCCAGTTCAGGCCCAGACCATCCGCACTGGAAATATAATTTGGAATGTCATTGATAGGGATATACTTCTCCACCACAAAAACCGCAGCGGCAAAGGTGCTACCAGCTAGTAAGGTCCAGAAAGCCGCGGTGGAAGTACCCTTGGTGGATATCACCCCCCATAGGAAAACTGCCACGATAGATGGCGCAAAAATGCTGAACATTTGATTAATCAATTCGAATATTGCTCCCAGATTACCCAAAAATGGGGACCAGGCCACCGCCATGACCAATACCACCACGCCCGTAATCCGGCCTATTCTCACCTTACTCTTATCCGAGATGCCCGGGTTGATCTTAGCAAATACATCAAAAACGATCAGGGTGGAGCAGCTATTCAATGCTGCCGCTACACTGCTCATGACTGCTGCCAATAATGCCGCGATCATCAGGCCTTTTAGCCCTACAGGAAGCAAATTCAAAATCATGATGGGTAACACGCTCTTGGTATCCGCTCCTATCTCATCCTTAAATAAGGCAAAAGCTAAAATCCCTGGAACGACCATGATAAATACCGGCAAAATCTTCAGAAATCCAGCAAATATCGCCCCCAGCTTCGCCTCCTTCTCGGACTTTGCACCCAGCACCCGCTGGACGATGGTCTGGTCAGTACACCAATACCAAATCCCCAAAACCAAATGACCTGTGAGCATATCCATAAAAGTAAATCCAGTCCGTGCACTATCAAAGCTCACCGCCTTTAGCCGGTCGGGATCCACTGCATTCTTCAACCCTTCATAGCTAGTAATGCCCACTTCTGGAAGCTTATAAATCGCCAGCACCGTAATGGCCAAGGAGCCTAAAATAAGGATAACCGTCTGCACCGTCTCCGTCACCACCACCGAAGTAAGACCACCAATAATGGTATAAACCCCTGTGGCCGCCGCGATGATAATAATCGAAACCAATATATCAAGGCCAAAAATCTTTTCAAAAACAATCGCTCCAGCATAAAAACTCACGCCTATATGCATAAATAAAGCCGCCAATATACTGAATATAGCCAGGATCACTCTGGACCGGCTATCATATCGCTGCTCCAGAAATTCGGGTAAAGTGGCAATATTACTTCTCAAATAAAACGGCACAAATACGAAGGCTAGGATCAACAGCTCAAAAGCTGAAAACCACTCAAAATTCCCCCAAACTATCCCATCCTTAAATCCTGACTCCGCCAAACCCACCAAATGAACGGTGGATATATTCGAGGCAAATAAGGAAGCACCTATCACCCCCCAGGTCAGGGACTTTCCTGCCAGAAAATACCCCGAACTGGTATTCTTACTCTTGCGACTGTACCACAGCCCCACGACCACGATCAGTAGAAGGTAGGCTCCGATTATAATGAGGTCGATGGCTTGGATATCAGTCATAGGTTAGTGGTTACTTTGAGAAATTTTTTAGTTTATCCCGGTAAGGAAATGAAACTATTCTACTTATTATCGGAAAATTACGAAAATAATTATAAATAGGACTAGTGTCCTAAGCATTTTTTTAAATAAATTATTTCAAGGAATATTTTCCTTATTCGATGATAGAGTCTATCTACCTTTACCTATAAATCCTACCACCTATCCCTCAAAAGCAGCCCTTTGTCCTAAAATACGGGTTTATTTCTAAGAGACTTTAAACCGCCCAACTATTCTTAGGTCTAACCAGCCTTAACAGGGAATATTATGAGAAAACTATTTACTTTTATTTGCTTTGGTGTTTGCCTATTCTTAGGGATTCAGGCCTCCCAGGCACAGCAACAAGGCCCCACCCGGAATCGTCAAGGAGGCACCGCTCCTAGTATAAGCGGTCAGGTGGTGGATGCAGAATCTGGAGAAATTTTAATTGGTGCCAATATCCTAATCAAAAGTGCCAGTGACAGCCTCGCAGCTGCCACAGTGACGGATGCCCAGGGGAAATTTACCCTTGCACGCCCACGACTTATGCAGATCAAAATTGAGATCAGCTATATCGGCTACACTCGCCATGAGCAGGCTATCGAGGGTAGAGGAGCGGTGGACCTGGGAACCATCAAACTGATGGTAGACAGCAAAGAGCTAGGAGAATTCCTGGTGGAAGGTCAGACGCCCGTAGGTGAGATGAAAGGAGACACGGCGGTATTTAATGCCAATGCCTTCAAAACCAAAGAAAATGCCTACGCCGAGGACCTTATTAGCAAACTGCCCGGAGTGGTAATCGAAAATGGAACGATCCAAGCCCAAGGGGAAGATGTCAAGAAAGTGCTGGTCGATGGCAGAGAGTTTTTTGGGGACGACCCTAATATCGCTCTGAAAAACCTACCCGCAAACATGATAGACCAGGTGGAAATCCTCGACCAAAGATCCGATCAATCCCGCCTCACAGGCCTGGATGATGGCAATTATAGTAAAACTATCAATATCATCACTAAGGGAAACATGCGAAACGGCTACTTTGGCAGGGCCTATGCTGGATATGGAACTGATGATCGCTATAATAGCGGAGGAAATATAAATTTCTTCAAGGGAGACAAAAGATTTTCCATCATCGGTTTATCAAATAATATCAATCAACAAAACTTCTCCTCCGAGGATCTGCTTGGCGTATCTGGCGGTGGCGGCGGCGGTGGCAGACGTAGAGGAGGCGGACCAGGAAATAGCTCTGGCGGAGATAGCTTCCTCACCGGAGATGATAGTGGCATTTCAAAAACCAATTCATTTGGCATCAACTACAGTGATAAGTGGGGTGAAAAAACCAATTTTTCAGGAAATTATTTCTTTAATAATAGTAATAATACCCTTAGCCAAATCACCAATACCGAAACCCTACTCTCTGAAGATACTTACCAATACTATCAGGAGCGACTTCTAAGCACCACCAAAAACTATAATCACCGGTTCAGTGGGAAAATAGAGTATGATATCAATGACAAAAATAGCCTCATCATTAGTCCAAAGGTAAGCTTCCAGGACAATAGCCGGCTGAGTGATACGGATGGACTAAATATTGGTTCAGAACAGGATTCCCTCAGTGCCGCGAGGACCCTGAATGACCGTACTTCCAATGGCTACAACTTTTCGAATAACCTGACCTATCGCTATAAATTTGACAAGCAGGGCAGGACCATTTCCACCAATATATATACGGGCTGGAATAAAAAAGATCAGCTCACAGACCTTCTCAGTGCAAACACCGATTTTGTAAGGTCAAATATCGATACCACTTTTCAGGAAACAAATTACCTCAGTGATGGCTTTAATTATAGAGCCAATATCACCTATACCGAACCTCTTGGAGAAAAATCCATCGCCTCATTAAGCTACTCTGTAGGAAACAATAAAAGCTCCGCAGATCAGAAAACGTATATTCTAGCCCAGGAGAGCAATTTAATGGTCCTGGACACGGCGCTTAGTAATGAATTTGACAATAACTTCACCACCCAGACGACAGGTTTAGGATATCGCTGGAGTGATGACGGATGGAATCTTGATATGAGCTTAAATTACCAGTATGCAAAGCTAAATAACGAAGCCGTCTTTCCCGAAGTGGTGAATTTCCAAAGAGATTTTAATAATCTGCTGCCAAGTGCCAGTCTATCTTATAGGTCTCGGGAAACTGGAAAGAATATTCGTATTCGCTATCGTACCAGCACCAACGAGCCCTCCGTAAGTCAGCTTCAGAATGTCATCAACAACAGTAACCCGCTGCAGCTGAGCATTGGAGACCCCACCTTGGGTCAAAGTTATAACCATAACTTCTTCGCCAATTATGGTAAGTTTGACATGGAAAAATCAAAGACCTTCTTCCTATTTGCAACAGCATCGGTAACGGGAAACTATATTGGTACCAACACCTATGTGGCTGACCAGGATACCCTGATCAATGACGATGTGCTGCTAAGAAAAGGAGGGCAGATCACTCAGCCAGTAAACTTAAATGGCAACTGGAATGCGCGGGTATTCTTAAACTATGGAGCCCCTTGGGCAGCCGCCAAATCAAATTTTAATAGTGGCACCAGCATAAGCTACGGCCGTACCCCCGGCATGATCAATAATCAAATCAACTATAATGAGACCATTGGTCTTAGCCAAAGGTTGTCATTGACCAGTAATATTAGCAAAAACCTTGACTTTACCCTCGCCACTAGAGGCACCTATAGTATTGTCAATAGCACCTTGCAAAGCAGTTTGGAAAACAACTATTATTCTCAAATCACGGACTTCAAATTCTATTTCTCTCCCAATGACGGAAAGCTATTTGTAAATTCTAATATGAGCAACACCCTATATACGGGGCTTTCTGAAGGCTTTGACCAGTCCTATTGGCTATGGAATGTGGAAGCGGGTTATCGCTTCCTGAAGGATAATAAAGGCGAGTTGAAGCTCAGTATATTTGATGTGTTAGGTCAAAATAACAGCATCAGCAGAACCATTTCCGATGTATCCGTTTCGGATGTGCATTCCAATGTCCTCACTAGCTACGGCCTCATCACTTTCACATATATAATAGGCAAATTCAAAAAACCAGAGCAGGAAGAGCGTGGGCCAAGAGGATTTGGTGGGCCACCTCCTGGAGGAGCTAGAAGTTGGTAATACTTCCTTAAATACATATTAACAGACCGGCTATTATCAGCCACCACAGCGCCCGTAGATTCCTCAAAATCTGCGGGCTATTTTTTTGATCCTGGGGAAAGAAGATCCATTCTTCTGTCAATTTTATTGGCTATCAAACTAACGCTAATACCTGCTACTTCCTGCCATCTATATATAAGCCTACCCAGCTCACTTTCAATTGCGAAGAGATGTTCCTGTGTGAATTTCTTTAGGATTTAAGTATCCTCCTAGCATAGGGGAAAACCCTATTAGACATAAAAAAAGGTGCGATCTCTAACCGTATGATTAAAGATCGCACCTTTAAGAAGTCTTTATTGAGCTTATTTCACTACCTCAGTGACCAATTTCCCATCTAAGCTTTCGATATAGGGAATTGAAGCAAGCTGATCGAGCTTTTCAGTTTTTGCTCTGTCGAAGGCCATTTGGTTTTCTTGGAGAATAGGATCGGAAGGAGGGATTTCCTCATTCAGCCAATCGACCTGTTTGCCGTTTTTCCAAAATCGGAAACACAGATGTGGTCCGGTGGCTAATCCTGTGCTACCTACATAGCCAATCACCTGACCCTGTTTTACTCTCACGCCATTTCGGATTCCCGAGGCAATCTTCGACATATGGAGGTATTGGGTAGTATAAGTGCCATTATGCTTTACTTTCACATAGTTGCCATTTCCGCCGGTATAGCTTGCGGCAATGATGGTACCATCTCCCACCGCACGGATTTCTGTACCACGAGGAGCGGCATAATCTGTACCCAGATGGGCTTTATAGCGTTTTTGTACTGGATGGTATCTTCGAAGATTATAGCGGGAGCTTATTCGGGTAAACTTCACAGGATCTCTCAAAAATGCTTTCTTGAAACTATTACCTTCGATATCGAAGAAAGTCACCTGGCCATTTTGCTCAAAAGGAATGGCATGGTAGGGCTGGCCCATATGCTCAAAATAAGCGACCTGGATAGGTTCAATACCCACCACCTGGCCGTCCACCAATTTCTCATTATATACTACCTTAAACTTATCCCCCTTCTGAAGGCGCTGAAAATCCACGCTCCATCCATACAGATCGGCGAATTCATCGATAAGATCCGGAGTGATGCCCTGCTCGGTCATATTGACGTATAAGGAAGAGGAGATGGTTCCGCCCACTTCACGCTTGCGAAGCTCTATGGGCTTAGACTCTTTATAGATATCGTTACCGTCAAGCTTATACACCACATACTCGGCGGCATTGGGTTCGTAGATAAAAAATGCTGCTTTGGAGCTGCTATCTTTGGAGGTGAGTACGGTATATTTTTTATTGAATGCTATTTTACGGACATCGAATATGTCGCGGGATTTTTTAGCAATTCGGTCAATAACCTGATAAGGCACATCAAAAGGAGCCAAAAGGGTCGATAAGGTTTGGTTTCTTCCCACCACCCCGTCCACGATTTTGAAATCGTCGACATTTATGCCGTACAGGAAGTTGGCTTCATGCACGATATTTGGTTTACTTTCTGGAGATACAGCCACCACACTTTCCTCCTCGACTGCAGGTCTCAGGCTATACTCATAAAGGCCATAACCTGCTGCCATCATCAGCACCAGTCCTGCTGCTGCGATCCATGATTTTTTCATTCTAGGGTTTTAATTTTTTTTGATTTGCAAATGTTACTCTAATAAATTTAAATTCCAGTCAAATAGCAAGCGATCCTCGAAGTATTTACTCATTTTAAGCTATTTGTGGAAATTCAAAAGTAAAACGCTTTCCTTGCCAACAAAGGTATAATGAATAGGATGAATTTTAAAGAAATTTGAGGCTTTGAAGAAAAAAGCCTCGATACTTAATATCATAAATAGTAAACTGTAAATCGAATTATTATCTTTGGCGACTGATATTGATTAAAAAATTATAGATATGCTAAGAACACATACTTGCGGTGAATTGCGCATAGGAGATGTGGGCCAGGAAGTAACTCTTTCAGGATGGGTCCAAAGGGTTCGTAATAAAGGTGGATTGGTATGGGTGGATTTGAGGGACCGATATGGTGTTACCCAGCTTATTTTTGAAGAAGGATCCTCTGATCCAGCCCTCTTGGAGAAAGCCGCTTCCCTAGGTAGGGAGTTTGTCATTCAGGCTAGCGGTGAAGTCATCGAAAGAACTTCCAAAAACAAGAAAATTCCCACAGGAGAAATAGAGCTGAAAGCCGCCAAGCTGGATGTGCTCAATGCTGCAAAAGTACCCCCATTCGTCATCGAAGACGAAACTGATGGCGGGGAAGAGCTCCGCATGAAATACAGGTACCTGGACCTGAGACGTGCAGTGGTACGCGAAAAACTTCAACTTCGCCACCGCATGATGCAGGAGACACGTAAATTCATGGATAAGCTTGACTTTATGGAAGTGGAAACTCCCGTATTGATCAAATCTACCCCTGAAGGAGCCCGTGATTTCCTCGTGCCGAGCAGAATCAACCAAGGTGAATTCTACGCCTTGCCCCAATCCCCACAGACCTTTAAGCAACTCCTTATGGTCAGTGGCTTTGATCGCTACTTCCAGATCGTAAAATGCTTCCGTGATGAAGACCTTCGTGCAGATCGTCAGCCTGAGTTTACTCAGATAGACTGCGAGATGTCCTTCGTGGATCAGGAAGATATCCTTAGCACCTTTGAAGGCTTGATTAAGCACCTTTTTGCCAATGTCAAAAAAGTGGAACTTCCTGAAGTGGAGCGAATGACTTTTGCCGATGCCATGAAATACTATGGTAACGATAAGCCTGACCTTCGCTTTGATATGAAATTCGTTGAACTCAACGAACTCTCCCAAAATAAGGGCTTCAAAATATTCGATGATGCCGAGCTGGTAGCGGGAATCTGTGCTCCTGGAGCTGCCGCCTATACCAGAAAGCAAATAGATGCCATCACCGAATGGGTAAAACGCCCGCAGGTAGGCGCCAAAGGCCTAGTTTATGTAAAATATAACGAAGATGGAAGCCTCAAATCCTCCGTGGATAAGTTCTACAGCCAGGAAGACCTAAAATCATGGGCTGAGGCAATGAATGCCAATCCTGGAGATCTATTATTGATCCTATCAGGAGATACCAATGCCACCAGAAAGCAACTTTCTGAATTGAGGCTAAAAATGGGTTCTGACCTGGGACTCAGAGACAAAAACACCTTCAAACCACTATGGGTACTTGACTTCCCGCTTTTGGAGTGGGATGAGGAGAGCGGCCGCTTCCATGCTATGCACCATCCATTTACCAGTCCTAAATCTGAAGATTTTGCGCTACTGGAAACTGATCCTGGTGCCGTAAGAGCCAATGCGTATGACTTGGTCATCAATGGAGTGGAGATCGGTGGCGGATCCATTCGTATCCATGACAGAGACACCCAAAAGACGATGTTTAAGCACCTTGGATTTACGGATGAAGATGCCCAGGCTCAATTCGGCTTCTTAATGGAGGCCTTTGAATATGGCGCCCCACCACACGGTGGTATTGCTTTTGGATTTGATAGACTTTGCGCCATATTTGGTGGTAGTGATTCCATCAGAGACTATATCGCCTTCCCAAAAAACAATTCGGGAAGAGATGTGATGATCGATTCACCAAGTGCTATTTCTGAAGATCAGTTGCAGGAATTGAGTATTCAGCTAGCGCTAAAGAAATAAAAGCGATCTAAAGATAAGCCTTATGGCTAATTTGACTTTATATACAGCAGAGAGACTAGCTTAGTCTCTCTGCTTTTTTTGTGTCTAAATCAAGGCCCTTCCCCTCCTAGCCCGAGTAAAAATCCAGCGCTTCTAAATACTCCTAAACAATCTCTTTCACTTGAGCGCTTATTCTTATATTTGTATTCAGTAAAGTGGAAGAGTATGAGAGAAGATTATCTTAATGGAGACAGTGAAAATATGAATCAGACGGACAAGGACTACGAAAAGGCCTTGCGACCGCTGAGTTTTGATGACTTTACAGGCCAGCAAAAGATTGTGGATAATATTCAGATCTTCGTGTTGGCGGCAAAAAGGCGAAACGAACCATTAGACCATGTACTTCTCCATGGCCCTCCCGGTCTCGGGAAGACCACTCTAAGCCATATCATTGCCAATGAGCTGGAGTCAAGCCTCAAAATCACCTCTGGCCCCGTGCTGGACAAACCCTCCGATCTGGCGGGACTTCTGACCAACCTGGAAGATGGTGACGTCTTATTTATCGATGAGATCCACCGACTCAATCCCGTGGTAGAAGAATACCTCTACTCCGCAATGGAGGACTTCCGCATCGATATTATGCTGGACTCAGGTCCCAATGCCCGTTCGGTACAGATTTCCCTAAGCCCATTTACACTGATCGGCGCCACCACTAGAAGTGGACTTCTTACCTCTCCTCTCCGCGCTAGGTTTGGTATCAATGCCCGCTTAGAATATTATGATTCCAAGTTGCTGACCACCATTGTCACCCGATCTGCTCATATCCTTGGTGCCCCCATCGATGAGGTGGCAGCATATGAAATTGCCCGCAGGAGCAGAGGTACACCGCGTATCGCTAATACCCTGCTTAGAAGAACCCGTGATTTTGCAGATATCAAGGGAAATGGCACCATCAACCTGGAAATCGCCAAGATCGCCCTAAATGCCCTGGATGTAGATGAAAATGGGCTGGATGAAATGGATAATAGAATCTTGATGACCATCATCGAGAAATTTAAAGGGGGACCTGTCGGTCTGTCCACCATTGCCACCGCATGCAGCGAAGAAAGCGAAACAATAGAGGAGGTATATGAGCCCTTTTTGATCCAGGAAGGATACCTCAAGAGAACCTCCAGAGGAAGAATGGCCACCGAATTGGCCTATAAACATCTTAAAATAAAACCCAATATGGGAGGCCAGTCAGGTAGTTTATTTGGGGAGTAATCCCCGATCACCTATCCTATAAGCCAAAAAATATATGGACATTCAATCAGACAAGAACGCCGCCGTCCTCAAGTCCCTAGCCAAGGAGCTGGGATTTGATTTTTGTGGGATTGCCAAGGCTGGTTTTCTGGAGGATGAAGCACCCAAATTAGAATCATGGCTTAGCAATAACTACCATGGACAAATGGGGTATATGGCCAACCATTTTGACAAGCGGCTCGATCCTACCAAACTGGTGGAAGGGGCCAAGACAGTGGTCAGCCTGATTTATAATTATTATCCGGAAAATAAATTGCCCGAAGGCAGGGAAGACCTTAAGATTGCCAAATACGCTTATGGGAAAGACTACCATTTTGTCATCAAAGACAAGCTAAAGGTTTTCCTAGAAAGACTCAAAGAAGAGCTAGGCGATATAGAAGGTCGGGCTTTTGTGGACTCCGCACCTGTCATGGAGCGGCAATGGGCACAGAAAGCAGGCCTGGGCTGGCAAGGAAAAAATAGCCTACTCCTCAATCGGAAAATGGGTAGCTTCTTCTTCCTTGCCGAGCTCATCATTGACCTCAAAGTCAGTCCTGATCCACCCATGGTGAAGGATTACTGCGGCAGCTGCACCAAATGCATCGACGCATGCCCCACCGACGCCATTGCCCAGGCGGGACTAGTCGATGGCTCCAAATGTATTTCTTATTTTACCATCGAACTCAAAGAGGAGTTGCCCACTGATATGAAAGGCAAATTCGAAAATTGGATGTTCGGCTGCGACATCTGCCAGGACGTCTGCCCTTGGAATAGATTCTCCAAGCCACATCAAGAGCCAGAATTTCTGCCCCATCCGGAGCTATCGGAGATGAGCAAAGAAGACTGGATGGAGATCACCCAAGATACTTTCAGCAAGGTATTCCAGAAATCTGCCGTCAAGAGAACCAAATTAGCTGGCCTTCGCAGGAATATCGATTTCCTAAAGTAAGCCCTTGTCCTCACCCATCCGCATTCCCACGCTTTGTTTAAGTGCTTTTACCCCAGTCTTATCCTTCTATTTAATAGCTGGACCTTATTAATTAAAGCTATAAAACAGGCTTATTATACCTATATCATTGAAAAAAAGCTTGGGACATCTCCATTAGGCAAAACCTTGTAGAAGTAAGCTAATCGTGCATGACAAGCCCTAAACTGGAATTTTTATAGTTTACAGGGCCATTCTAGCTTTCTTCCAAGGGGGCATGAAGAGCATTATAAAGCAAAACTGGTATATATCGTGTATAATAGGTACTGAGTTGCACGAGGTCAAAACGAAAGTCAGAAGGGCTAAAAAATGGAAATTTCTCCCTGCTACAAAAATATTTCAAGGCTTCGTTAGAATAATCCCATTATATCTCAATAAATACTATCAGAATACTTTTAAACACTATTTATTATTAGATGGTTAATACCTGAAAAATATATTTTAAATACATTTTTTTGATTACAAAAATCGTTTTTATATTTACATAAACTACTTTACCTTATACTATATTAATAGATAGGGAGGCTGATGATTTAATGATTATAACAACTATCCTATTTCTAAGTTATACTTGTCTTAGGAACTTCCATTATCTAGTTTTTTAGCGATGATGAAGATGGGAAAGGGATTTTATGATCGGCCAGGAACTTACTACTATAATCCTCAATTTATTCCAACGTATGGAAACAACTCGACAAAGTATATTGACAAAGGCAAATCATTTGCCACCAGTCAATTCCTCCAATAACCCTCTAAGGAGGGCTAAGAGCCCCTGTGATAAGGGTCAAAATTTTTATGAAGTGGAGGATTTTCGCTCATTTCTCAGTCATTTTTCGTTATTAGCGCAGATCCATCCCAGCAAGAATGCGATTGAATTTCATCAGGAAAGCATTACCTATGCTGACCTTGATCAGCTATCTGGGCAGCTAGCCAGCTATCTATTGGCGAAATATCCTGCTGGAAAGGGCATTTTTGCCATTTCTATGGAACGCTCCATTGATATGATCGTCGGTATCTTAGGCATCCTAAAAGCTGGTCATGGCTACCTGCCAGTGGATCCAAAACTCCCTGCGGATAGAATAAAATACATGCTTTCCAATGCCAGCGCTGTGGGTATATTGACCAGTAAGAGCCTAAGCAGCTCCCTGCCAGGCAATGCTCCGCATCTGCTTATGGATGAGGTCAAGCCAGTTCTCAGCCAATATCCTGAATGTCCCAAGCTAGCGCCCATCGAGGCCGATGACCTCGCTTATGTCTTGTTTACCTCTGGATCCACAGGAAAGCCAAAAGGCGTACAAATCAGCCATAAGAACCTTATCAATCTGCTGCTAAGCATGCAGAAAGCACCGGGAATGACGGAAAGTGATCGCTTACTTGCCATCACCACGATATCATTTGACATTTCGGTATTAGAGATGTTCCTGCCTCTTATCTCTGGCGCCACCATCGTCCTTGCGGATGCTGAGGCGATCAAAGACGCAAGAGCATTGCTCAAATTATTAAAAAGCAGTAAGATCACCTTTATGCAGGCCACTCCGGTGACCTGGAGGATGCTTACCGCTGCCGGCTGGGACCAATCATTAGCCCTTAGAGCCTTAAGTGGTGGTGAAGCATTCCCTTCTGATCTGGCGCACACCATGCTGAGCTTATGTGATGAAGTGTGGAATGGCTACGGCCCAACCGAAACCACCATCTACTCCACCATCAAAAAGCTGGACGCTAAGGACGATAAAATCACCATCGGCCAGGGGATAGACAATACAGGCATTTATATCCTCGATGAGAATGGCAATGAAGTAGAGCCTGGCCAAAGTGGAGAAATCTATATTAGTGGTGATGGAGTATCTGTGGGCTACCTGGGACGCGAAGACCTCACGGTGGAGCGTTTTCTGGCTAATCCATTTGAGATGGACCGACCTATCATGTACCGCACTGGCGATCTGGGTCGTGAGCTTTTGAATGGTGATATCGAGTGCCTCGGCCGAGCTGATCATCAGGTGAAGATCCGTGGATTCCGAATTGAGCTGGGAGAGATCGAGCAGTTATTATTGCAGGAGAAAGAGATCGCCGCAGTGGCGGTAAACCCTTGGGAAGACCGCCCTGGCAATAAAAGACTGGCAGCATTTATTGTCCCTAAAAACAGCCTACAGCAGTCCGAATTCTTACAAATGGCTGCTCAGTGGAAAGAACTATTGAAGCAACAGCTTCCAGAATATATGATTCCTGCAGACTGGGTGATGCTCGCTGAGCTCCCGCTAACTGCCAATAACAAAATCGATAGAAAAGCCCTTCCAGTACCAGAAAAAACTAGTTCTTTTGCTAGCGCAAATGGTGCAGAACCTCAGACGGAGATGGAGAAGCTACTGTTTGAAGTCTGGAAAAAGAGCCTTCGGATGGTCACCTTTTCTGTGGACGACAATTTCTTCGACCTAGGTGGCCACAGCATTTTGGCCGTGGAGGTCATGACCCAGGTGGATCAGCTTACAGGCATCAATTTACCATTGACAAGCTTATTTAGCCATCCTACTTTAAGGGAATTTGCCGCTTACCTGGACGAGCAGCAGCTATCTGGCAAATCCGCTGAATGGAAATCATTGGTTCCTGTAAAGACCACTGGCAGTAAAACACCAATATATCTGGTCCATGGAATGGCGGCTAATGCGGGAACTTTCTTCAAACTTCCCTCTTTATTGGATCCAGAAAGACCGATCTATGGCTTCCAGTCAAAAGGCCTCAATGGCAGCGATACCCCACTGGAAACGGTGGAGGAAATGGCGGTACATTATACCAATGAGCTGCTAGAGCAGCAGCCAGAAGGACCTTACTTGCTGGGTGGCTACTCTTTTGGAGGATATGTGGCTTATGAAATGGCCAGAATTCTCATTGAAAAAGGCCTGGAGGTCAAGGAGCTTTATATGTTTGACACGCAGGCGGTCAATATGCCTATGAATGCACACAAAAATGATTCATCACTTAATCATTGGATGGATAAATTGCGCAAGAAAAAGGTGGAGCTGCAAGTTCTAATCCAAGCGCCTAAAACCATGGGGCAATTTAAACTTCGTGCCGCGGCGAGAAAGAAGGACAAGATTTTAGAAAAGCTAAAGCTTAAAGTAAAGTCGGCCCCTGATGGCAGAGCGGCGGTTATCAATAAAATTCGAAATCTGAATTTTGAGGCGATGGTCAATTACGCCCCTAAGCCTTTGGAGGTGAAAATCATTGTCTTCAAAGCCAGAATAATACCATCAAAATCCCTCAATCATCCGAGTAATGGATGGTCAGATTACAGTAAATCCGTTGAAGTGATCCCTGTACAAGGAGACCATTTTACCTTATTTGAAGATCCATTCGTATTAGATCTTGGCAAAAAACTCGATCATTTGCTCAAAGAATCAGTTTAGTTTTATGTCTATCCCCCTGCCTCCACGGGCGGGGGGAATTTTTTTAATATTAATTCTCCTCCAGAGATTATCTAATAGTTTCAGACTTACGAAGAGGGCTGCTAATCTTATTATTTGCCCCTAAGGAAGGAGCAAGAGCCACTTAGCCCTCGCTTACCACCATCTTAAACCCTTCCCCATGAAGGGTTATAATCTGAACTTTGGGATCCGCTTTCAGCAACTTCCTCACCTTGCTAAGGTACACATCCATGCTACGGGCGTTGAAATAGCTATCATCTCCCCAGATCTGCTTGAGGGCATGACTTCTACTTACTGGCTTATTAAGCTCGGAGGCCAATAGTCTGATCAATTCATTTTCTTTGGAGGTCAGCTTATGCTTGCCATCGGGACCTTCCAGCATCTGCTCATCATAATGAAGAAGCAAGTCGCCCATTTGATAGTTTTTCAGGGCAGCAGGTTGTCCATCTGGCTTCTGAGTCCTTCGTAGAATGGCGCCTATCCTGAGGAGCAGCTCCTCCATACTGAATGGTTTGGTGATATAATCGTCCGCTCCGATTTTGAGCCCTTCAATCACATCGTCTTTCATATTTTTGGCGGTAAGGTAAATAATAGGAAGGTCGTCTTGAATCTTCTTAATATCCTTACCCAGGGTAAACCCATCTTTTTTGGGCATCATAATATCCAAAATGGCCAGGTCAAATTTATCCTTTTTGAAATTTGTCCATCCTTCCTCACCATCTTTGCACAGCGTGGTTTCATACCCCTTCATATTAAGGTATTCCTGAAGAATATCACCCAGGTTTGGGTCATCCTCTACGACTAAAAGCTTTGCTTTACTCATTGTTTTCGGGGTAAAATGATCGTAAATGTACTTCCTTTATTTATTTCACTATCGACAGCGATCTCACCATGATGCGCTTCGACCATGGTTTTGACATAAGCCAAGCCTAGCCCGAAGCCTTTCACATCGTGCACATTTCCGGTAGGTACGCGATAGAATTTATCAAATATCTTCTTGACAGAGTCTTTTGACATTCCCATACCATGATCGCGAATGATCAGTTTTATCCGATCGGGATCCGCAATCAGGCTGATTTGAATCAGCGGCTGGTCGCGAGAATATTTATTAGCATTGTCCAATAGATTGTTGATGATATTGGACAAGTGGAAGGCATCGGCCTCCACATAAGGGTTATCCACAATGACCTCCAGTTCAATTTGGCCACCTTTCTTTTCGACCTGAAGGTCAAAATGCCTCTTGGAGTCTTCAATTAAATCTACCAGATTGATCAGATCAAATTTCAGCTTAAAGTCCTTCTTCTCTAAGGCTGCAGCCTGGAGCACTTTCTCCACCTGCGTTCCTAGTCGCTTATTTTCATCTTTGATGATCGCAAGGTACCGATTTCTAAACGCATCCTGATTAGCCAGATCTGGATCCTGTAGGGCTTCCACAGCCAGACTGACCGTGGCTATAGGCGTCTTAAACTCATGCGTCATATTATTAATAAAATCATTCTTGGTCTCAGACAGCTTCTTTTGGCGTATGATCACCTTGATCGCATATATAAAACAAAGAATAATAATCACCAAAAACAATAATGAACTCGAAAGTGGCAATATCACCTGCCGCAATAAATACTGCTGCTTGGAAGGGAAATGGATAATCATGAAATTTTCCTGCCCCATCAGGTCGCCAGGGAATAAGGCCGCTTTTATGCCATTGAGGCGTAAATTGTGAGTATTGACCACCTCATGAATAGGGATAAGCTGATTTCGACTATCCATAATAGCCAATTCGAATTGGCCTTCGATCCCTCTCTGTGCCAACTGGGAGGTGATATCCTTCCTGAGGTCTGCAGTATCAAGTCGGCTGAGGATATTCTGACTGGCATCTGATATCATCTGGGAAAGCACGACCTCCACTAATTCGATTTTCTTATTGGCCTTCACAATATTTTCAGCCACATTCTCTGATACATTATACTCCTCGGTAATCAAGGCCTCGCGATTCACCATATAATCCTGCACCTGCGCAAAACTATCTCTGCGGGCCACAAAACCCAGGTATTTTTCTTTTTCCCGCAGGTAAATGGCCATCTCATCTGGGGTAAATAGCTGGCTGGCCACGGAAGCCGGCAACTCAAAATATTTCTGCAATTCAAATTGATTTTGGGGCTTACCACCTCGGGAGGCGATGATGCGCTGGAAGGTCTGCGACACCTGCGGCATAGGCTCATTAAATAACGAATCCATCACCGAAGGCCTGCGCTCTATGGATACCTTGCGGAGTATATTGAATTGAATGGGTTCAATCTTCTGAAAGAATACTGACTTAAACGTACTGTCCTGGGCCACCGCATTGAGGATAATATCACTGGTCTCCCCACGCTCCAGTCGTGATATGCTGGCTGCCAGAGACTGATAGACATTCTGCTCAAATCTCTCTTGGTTTATCTTCAGCGCATTGGTCACCCAATAGTACTGAAAGCCCACCAAACCTAAGGTGGCCAGAGACATGAGAAGAATAATGATTTTCATTTTTGTCTTAGACATATCGCAAATTTATACCATATCATGTAGGATATTCTAAGCTTAACAATTTTTAACAGCGATAAAGACCAGCTGGAGGCCTCATGAATATACAAAAAAGCTAGATTTGGTCACAATTACCAATGAAAGACAATAAATGATATAGTGCTACAGCATACTATCCGATCCTTCATTGGTGGTGGATTGGCTCTCAAATCTGCATTCTTAAAATAAGCTTTATAATAAATCCAAAAAGGAAGGGGCATCCTTCCTTTTTTTGTTGGCTAGCCTTCTTTATATTTGCCACCTTAATTTATTTTGGAAAAATCATGACCATCAACAACCAACAATACCAAATACAAGGTATCCCTATGCTGGATATCGCAAAAGAATTTGGTACGCCGGTGTACGTGTACGACGGCCAGAAGATCTTGGATCAAGTGGAATCGCTGAAAAGCGCTTTTTCTTCTGCAAATCTTAAAATAAAATACGCCACTAAGGCCCTTTCTAATATCAATATTCTGAAGTTGATGAAGAAGGCTGGTACGGGTGTTGATGCAGTCTCAATCGAGGAGGTACATCTCTGCCTACACGTAGGCTATGCTCCTTCGGAAATCATGTTTACCCCAAATTGTGTCGCCTTTGAGGAGATCCAGGAAGCCGTAGGCTTAGGGGTGATGATCAATATTGACAATATTCCTATGTTGGAGCATTTTGGGACACACTATGGTAATACTGTGCCTGTATGCATACGACTAAATCCACATATCCTCGCTGGAGGCAATGCCAAGATTTCTGTAGGACATATAGACTCAAAATTTGGGATTTCTATCCTCCAAGTGAAGCATGTGCTGAAAATCGTGGAAGCGCATACGCTGAATGTCATCGGCCTTCACATTCATACTGGCTCTGATATCCTGGACGCTGATGTATTCCTGAAAGGAGCCGAAATTCTGTTTGACGCCGCCCGTGAATTTAGGGATTTGAAATTCCTTGATTTTGGAGGAGGCTTTAAAGTGGGTTATAAAGAAGGTGATATCACCACAGACATGCAGGATGTGGGCAAGAAAGTGTCCGCCGCGTTCAAAGCATTCTGCACCGAATATGGCCGGGAACTGGAAATCTGGTTTGAGCCAGGGAAATTCCTGGTGAGCGAATGTGGCTATCTACTCGTGCATGCCAATGTGGTAAAATCTACGCCTGCCTCCACCTTTATAGGAGTGGACACAGGACTCAATCACCTGATCAGACCAATGATGTATGATGCCTATCATGGGGTGGTAAACATCTCCAAGCTGGACGGTCCAGAGCGGGTGTACACCATCGTAGGGTATATCTGTGAGACAGATACCATCGCTGCAGATCGCAAAATCAAAGAAGTGAAAGAAGGAGATATCCTTGCCATTAAGAATGCTGGTGCCTACGGTTTCAGCATGGCATCCAATTATAACTCCAGACTACGACCAGCGGAAGTTCTGGTGCTGGACGGTAAAGCACATCTTATACGCAAAAGAGAAACATTTGAAGACATCTTGCGTCATCAAGTGGATTTAGGAATATAAATATTGCATTTGAAAGACAATATTTTCCCCCTTCAAAACTTTGAGTAATAAGACAATATCCTTAAATTAGCAGCATGACCAAGCACAGGTCCTGGTAGTAATAATTTAACTCACCAAAGCCCGGATCCAACTATCCGGGCTTTTTTATGCCCTCCTATTGCTAAACTCATCCCCTCCTCAAGCTGTACGCATCATTCTTCCTATTTCCCATATCCTTCCTAGGCCTGCGAAGAATAATTTGGCTGACGCTTATATTTTTTTTACTCAAATCTAATACCCTAAAATACTCATGGTGCTAAGCGGCTTCGCAATATCCAATCCACATCAAATAAAGAATCTATAAACCTTAGCTTCCCATCCTTATAAATATAGATAAGAGGTAAATTGGATCAAGCCACTCAATAAAGCCTCTGTAGAAAAAATACCAAACGCAGGTAAAAAGTAGCTGGTACTTTTCTAAAGGGCAATGCTGAAGTCGGCTTATATTAAGTATAGAAGGTACAGCTTTCCCATCCCTTCGTTCGGCTTAGCACATGGCGGCTAAGAATATGTTCCCACTGAGGGGAATCAGGGATTTTGTAAGGCAGAAGCTATATAATTGCTGCAAAGCAGAAAAAAGACAAGCATCAATTTTGCCGCCAGGCCCAAAATAAAATTCCATAAAATATAATACATCGGATTACCTAAAGGGATATTATCTTTATAAATCATCTTTTTGTATCTTTGTTGATTGTATTTACGGAGTAAATTAGTCCAAAAAAGGCAAGATACTCGGTGAAGAAATTATCATTTGGAATTTGCCAGGGAGCTCTCCCTGAAAGAATTAGGAAACAGATAAAAAAATGACGAAAGAAGTACGTGTACGGTTTGCACCCTCTCCGACTGGGGCATTACATATTGGTGGTGTCCGCACCGCCCTTTACAACTATCTTTTTGCGAAGAAGCAAGGAGGCCAGTTTTTACTAAGAATAGAAGATACCGACCAGACCCGATTTGTTCCTGGGGCGGAAGAATATATTAAGGAGGCGCTGGAATGGATTGGGATTGTGCCAGACGAAAGTCCATGGAAAGAAGGTCCTCATGGTCCTTATCGTCAGTCTGAGCGTAAGCCACTCTATATGGACTATGCCATGGATTTGGTAGAAAAAGGTTTTGCGTATTATGCATTTGACACTTCTGAGGAGCTCGATGCCATGCGTGAGCGACTTACTGCTGCTCGGGTGGTCTCTCCACAGTACAACTCCATCACTAGAACCCAGATGAAAAACTCGCTTACCCTTCCTGAGGATGAGGTCAAGGAGCGTTTGGCATCTGGAGAGCCTCATGTTATCCGTCTGAAGGTACCTAGAAAAGAGGAAATCCGCCTCAATGATATGATTCGTGGCTGGGTAATGGTACATTCTAATACCCTTGATGATAAGGTGCTGATGAAAAGTGACGGCATGCCTACTTATCATTTGGCAAACATCGTGGATGATCACCTTATGGGCATCACCCATGTGATCAGAGGCGAGGAGTGGCTTCCATCTGCGCCGATTCACGTGCTACTTTACAGGTATTTGGGCTGGGAAGACACCATGCCTGAGTTTGCGCATTTACCATTATTACTTAAGCCTGACGGCAATGGCAAGCTTTCTAAGCGAGATGCGGACAAGAACGGCTTCCCGATCTTCCCGATGAACTGGAAAGATCCACGGACGGAGGATTTCTCACAGGGCTTTAAGGACGCTGGTTATTTGCCAGACGCTTTCATCAACTTCCTTGCATTCTTGGGCTGGAATCCCGGGGACAACAGAGAGATATTTAGCCTTCCGGAATTGATCCAAGCATTCTCCGTGGAGCGCATCGGCAAATCAGGCACTAAGTTTGACATCAATAAAGCAAAGTGGTTTAATGAACAATACCTTAAAGCCAAGTCCAACGAGGAGCTAGCGGCATACCTCAATGCAGACCTGAAAAGCGAAGGCATAACTATCGAAGAAGGAAAAGCGGAACAAATCGTTGCCATCATGAAGGAACGCGCCACTTTCCCTTCCGACTTATGGAAAGAAGGTCGCTTTTTGTTGATTGCACCAGATCAGTTTGACGAGAAAGTTTCCAGCAAGAAATGGACTGCTGACGCCGTGAAGGTACTTACGACCTATAAGGCGAAATTGGAATCGCTCGATGCCATCCTGGAGCCAGTGAATGCCAAGGCATTGCTGGAAGAGGCGGCGGCTGAGAACGAAATCAAGCTTGGCAAAGTAATGCCAGCCGTACGCCTTGCAGTTACCGGCGCGGGTGCAGGACCAGATCTAATTTCGATATTTATGATCATCGGTAAAGATGAGCTAATCAAAAGGATCGATTTTGCGTTAAACACACTAGAGGTAATAGAATCTTAATGGCAGATAGCCATTGAAGTACCTTTTACCAATTTGAATGGCCCTGGGGACTTTATCCACAGGGATTACTAAAAAAAGATGCGTCATGGCTAAGAAAACCAAAAAAGAAGAAAATCCTAAAGTAAACCCTGAGCTCGATGGCTTCAAAATGAATATTAACTCCTTCGGAGAAATATCAAGTTCATTCTCAATTGATAAAATCAATGATTTCCTTAATAAGAATGTAGATGATAAGAAGCTCAAAGACCGGGAAGATCTTCAAGATATTAAAAAGGATAAGAAAAAGTAGTTCGCTTCGGCGAGCTATTTTTTCTTTTTTACCTCATTAGCCTTTTCAGACCACTAATCATCGCACCTTGAATATCAAAGAATCTCTTTTGAGGAAAATCGGCATAGTAGGAATTGTACTTTTTATAGCGGTAAGTATTCCTGCGCAGGCTCAGCTGAGCGTGGGCATCCGGGGAGGCCTTTCGTATTCGGGAATGTCCTACAGATCCAACCCTGCTATTCCCAGTAAAAAAGTCCATGGCTTAAAAAACAAACCTGTCTTTGGTCTGGTAGTGGAGCATTATTATCAAAATCACGCCGGCATAGAGCTAGACATTCAATATGTCTCCACTGGCTATATCGAATATAATGATGAAAAGACCCTTTCCAACGAAACTCAATTTGACTATTTGAAAATACCTGTGCTGTCCAATTTTTACTTTGGAGGCTCGGGTCGATTCCATATTAAGATGGGGCCGCATTTTGGTTATTTGCTGAAAGCCGAAGACGTCAGAAGGGAATTTGAATCTACCAATCCCAATATACCCATCCTGCCTACTTACGGCCAGCCAGGCGATGACCCTAAACGCTTTATGTATGGACTGACTGCAGGCGCAGGGATTTCAAAAGTATTTGGGAAAAGCACCATCGTCGCAGAAGTAAGGGCTTCCTACGAGCTAGGACGCCCAGAAAGCCAGGATCGGATTTTTGACATGTCAGCTACCAATTTAGAATTCACCGTCTCGTACTTATTTAAAGTTATAGACCGCTAAGTATCCACTTTCCGAGTAATAAGAAAGGGTAAATTCAAAAGTAGGCTTAGGTGGGGCATTTGATAAGTCTTTCTATATCACTCATGAAGCCCGGCCTCCCATCCACCCTCAGCCTAATCACCATTTTAAGCCTCCCTTGGGCATCAATCGCCATAAATATCCGTCTCTCAGATCAGCAAAAAAAAGAGCGAACTCCTTTTAGGAAGCCCGCTCTTAATGATCTCAATCCTTAGGATTGATAGTGGTATTTCTTTAATCGAAATCTTATTCTTCACCTTGGAATGGATACCTATAATCGGTAGGAGTGACGAAGGTTTCCTTGATTGTTCTTGGAGAAACCCATCTCAATAAGTTGATCATCGCACCGGCCTTATCATTGGTACCGGATTTTCTGGCTCCGCCAAATGGCTGCTGTCCTACCACAGCACCAGTAGGCTTATCGTTGATATAGAAGTTCCCGGCGGCATTTCTTAGCTTTTTGGTAGCAAATTCAGCAGCGTATCTATCCTGAGAGAATATCGCTCCTGTCAGTGCATACGGAGAGGTCTGGTCAACGAGCTCCAGGGTCTCCTCAAAATGATCTGCCTGATACACGTAAATGGTCAGCACTGGACCAAAAATCTCCTCGCACATGGTTTTGTACATTGGGTCTTTGGTCACGATGACGGTAGGCTCCACAAAATACCCCTTGGACTTATCATAATTGCCACCGGAAATAATCTCCAGCCCTTCTTCCTTAGCCTTATCGATGAAGCTAGCGATTTTATCAAATGACTTCTCATCTATCACCGCATTCACGAAATTGGTGAAATCTTCCACTCCACCCATTTTCATGGTAGAAAGATCTTCCTGTATGTATTTCTTCACATCTTCCCATAGATTGGAAGGCACATAAGCCCGGGAAGCTGCTGAGCATTTCTGTCCTTGAAATTCAAAAGCGCCTCTTACCAAACCAGTAGCCAGCTCCTTCGCACGTGCTGACTTATGAGCGACCACGAAGTCTTTACCTCCTGTTTCGCCCACGATACGCGGATAGGATTTATATTTGGTGATATTATTTCCGATAGTTTTCCAGATAGTCTGGAACACAGCGGTGGATCCAGTAAAGTGGATACCCGCAAAGTCAGGATGGTCAAAGATCACCTCTCCTGCTGCAGGTCCATCGACATAGACCAAATTAATAACACCATCAGGAACGCCTGCATCACGAAAAACCTCCATCAGTACATTGGCAGCATAGATCTGCGTATAAGCAGGTTTCCATACCACGGTATTCCCCATCATAGCGGGTGCAGTGGGAAGGTTTCCTGCAATAGCGGTAAAATTAAATGGAGTAAGGGCAAAGATAAACCCCTCCAAAGGACGCTGTTCTAACCTATTCCACACGCCCTTTCCAGAGATTGGAGGCTGCTGAGAATAGATATCAGTCATATATTTCACATTAAATCGGAGGAAATCCACGATTTCACAGGCAGAGTCAATTTCTGCTTGATAGGCGTTTTTGGATTGCCCGAGCATGGTGGCTGCATTGATTTTATATCGATAGGGTCCAGCGATCAGGTCGGCAGCTTTCAGAAAAATGGCAGCTCTTTGTTCCCATTCCATGGTTTCCCAAGCTTCCTTTGCCCCCAGAGCGGCATTTATAGCCTGCTCCACATGGCCTTTATCGCCTTCATGGAAGTGACCCAATAGATGCTGATGGTCATGGGGAGGAGAAAGCGGGATTTTCTTCCCAGTCTTCACCTGCTCGCCACCGATATACATGGGAATATCCACTTGCTGGCTTCTAGCTTCCTTGAGCGCTTCTTTCAATTTCGCCTTTTCCGGACTCCCGGGGGCATAGTCAAACACCGGCTCATTCTTTGGTTCCGGCACATTAAAAAAACCTTTTAACATAACAATTTTGAGTTTTTATATTCCTAGTCGCACAATTTATGTAAAATGCGGCATATACCATGCCAAGTAGCCGCTAAGTTTCCCCAGATTGGCTGGAACCATTCCTGAAACCTCTGCCTATCTGGGGACTTTTAGGCCTTTTTTATTTGGGGTACCCCAATATTACTATTCCTGAATTACAGCAAGTTTTCTAACTCAGACAAATGGGTAATGGTATAGGTCGCCTGGGGATCTATCTCACTTCCATGCGGATTAAAATACACCTGATCAATGGAGGCGTTTTTGGCTCCCTGAATATCCGAAACCGGATTATCACCTATCATCAGACAGTCCTCAGCCTTTACGCCCAGCTTGCCCATCGCATATTCGAAGATGCGCTTGTCGGGCTTCTTATGACCTGTAGTCTCAGAGGTGACCACGAGCTGAAAGTACTCGCCAATACCCGAAGAGCTCATCTTCTGTGCCTGACTATGGTCAAAGCCATTGGTGATCACATGAAGCTGATAGTGTTGCTGCAGGTAGATGAGAATCTCTTTGGAATGTGGAAACAAATGGGGCTTTGTAGAGGTTCTATGCATAAAATCCTCCTCCATCGCCTGCGGAACCTCCGCATTTCCTGCTCCCAGATGATCGAAGATCCTTCTGAAACGTTCTTTTCTAAGCGTCACCTTATCGATCTTGCCCACATTATAGTGTTCCCACAGGCCCATATTTACAAATAGGAATCCCTGATAGAAATCGCTTGCAGATGGCAGACCCAGTCCGGCCAAAGCGTATAATTCATATAGCTCAGATAGGGATTCCTGGACATTGCGGTCATAATCCCAAAGGGTATGGTCAAGATCAAAAAACAAATGCTGGTACTTTCTCACTTTAAGGGTACTTATTTATAGGGTTGATTTTCGATTTTATTGATCGCCAGTTCTCGATTGGACTTTAGGATTTCATATACCTCCTGATCCCTGATGAGGTTTATATCCTTTTGGATAAACTTGAATATCTGGTTGATGATTTCCATCGCCTCATCCAAGATATAATAGAAGGTCCACTGGTCGATTCTTTTGCTCCCCACCAGCCCAGAATTTTTAAGGTAGGCCAGATGTCTGCTGGTCTTAGTCTGGGTAAATTCCAGAATATGCTCCAGGTCAGAGATACACATTTCCTTGTTCTGAATAAGAAGGTGGATAATGCGTACCCTTGGCTCCTCAGAAAGGGCTTTGAAGACCCTCATGCCATAATTTAAACTAATGTTCTTGAGTCTCATTTAATAACTTTTAACGAAGAAAGCTGCTTGAAATTAAGAAAATGCAGCGAAAAACCCCTATTATAGCAGTTGAAATCGGCACACAATACGCTAAACTATTTTGGCCACCAATCGTTTCGTTAAAAAAAGGATATTTTGAAATTCTCCCTTACATATTTCGCTTTCTTTTTATTTTTCCTGTCGGGAATAATGATTTCTACCTCTGTAAGCGCTCAGCAAACAGAGGAAAAGAAGGTCATTCAGCTTTCTGGGGTTATCCTAAATAATGACAGCACCACCGCCGTATCCGGGGTCAACGTATATGTTCCTAAAAAAGGACGCGGTACCAGTTCCAATCAATTTGGATATTTCTCCATGCCCGTAGCAGAAGGTGACAGTGTAATCTTCAGTTTCGTGGGTCTTCAAAACCAAACCTTTCAGGTTCCCATGAAGGTGACGGATGATAAGATCAGTCTAATCCTTACCATGGCACAGGATGAAATCGCCCTGAGCGAGGTAGAAGTAATGCCCTACCCCACTGAGGAAGAATTCAAACAAGCTATGTTAGCCGCCAATATAGAGGATATTCCACTAAATCGCGGCAACCTAAGTCCTCAAATGTTCATAAGATGGGCTGAGAAAATGCCGGCCTCCGCCAATGAAAACTTCCGAAACTTGCAGGCAGGTCAAATGCAGCAGGTGCAGGATCGCTATGGGCCAAGGTCTTTCCCCCTACTTAATCCTTTTGCCTGGGCTAACTTCATCAAATCCATCAAGCGAGGTGACCTGAAGAATGATAATTAAGGTACTATTTATCTACTGATATCAACAATCCTTATCCCACTATTCCCCAGCAATCAATTCGAAGCCCAGCAATCCAGCCTCAACCATGGCATGAAAAGTGGGATGCGTGAGGAGTAGTGATTCATGTTCTTTTATTCTTTTATCATGCCAGTATTCTGCTGATTTCAGGAAACAAATACCTTAACTTTTGAAACCCCTATGCTGTACTACCGTACACTCTTTTTGGTAAAGGAATAATTCCTATCCCAAACAAAAATAGTAAAGCCTAGCCGTGAGAGAATCGCAGAAAAGAAAGACATTTTTTACCCTATTTTCAGTGCTTGGCCTCGCCATGTTACTCATGCTTTCCCCCTGCAAAGTCCGAAAGTCTATACAAACCCTATCCGGACTTCCCCTTACAGAAGTTACCAATAAAGGCTTATCGACCCTTGCCAATCAAGGCTGCGCAAACTTGGATATATCCGAAAAAGCGATTTCTGCCGCTACCAATCAGCAATGGGAAATCCCTGCATTCAGCCTCATACCTTATACTTTTGAAACGTCCACAGCAGTGGAGCCTGATACTTTCCTCCATTTTCATGCGAGCTTGGAAGAGAAGGTCAGCTATATTCCTCTTTATATTTTATATCAGAATCTGAAGGTTTATTCCTAAATCTTTTTTCATTTAGCTGATTCAGAATCCTTTCCACTTTGGGTGAATAACAATAAGCCTAGTGAGAAGTCAGGATTGGGCCTATCCTATATTTCCCTAAATCCTATTGCCATTGCCATAAGGCCATCTATAAACCTTGCCAACAGGCGGTCTGAATACGCTTTTCAAATCCACTTTCAGCAGACTCAAACCTGCTTTTGACTAATGGCTAAATGAGGCATGGGCCTTATTCCTTTTACTTTCCTTGACGGAAATAGTACTAGGGTATAGTTATCTATCTTTAATAAAAATATATTTATATGAAATCTTATTCTGTTTATATTTTCACGGTTTGTTTCCTTACACTCTTTTCTTTGCAAGGGCAAGGCCAAACGAGTACCGAAAGGCATGCAAATCGGTACCTTGCACTCTCCCAAAAGGCGCAGCAGCTATCTCCCATTCTCTTGGCGGCACAGGGGCTGGCCGAGGAGGATGGGGCTGATTTCGGGGATTTCCAGCTTGTCTTTTGCGGCAAAGCCGTGCAAGATATCATTACCGATCCCCAGTTTAATCCACAATTGCAAAAAGCCGAAAGCCTAGGCATCAAAATCTATGTCTGCGGCATTTCCCTATCAAAATTTGACTTAGAGGCCAAGGACCTTCCTTCCTCCGTCGAGGTGGTGGACAATGGCATTTTATATGGCTTTCAGCAAAAGAAAAAAGGAGTTTTAACCATAAGTTTTTAATAGTAAGATGCATAATATCACTAATAATAAAAATGACGCTGGTCTATTGACCTTAGCATTAAGGCTGGTGGTAGGCTGGACCTATTTTTCGGCCTTCTTCCGAAGAACCATTTTAGCGGACAAATTAGACCCTGAGCTGCCGGGGTATATAGGAGAAAAATTCAACCATTTCCTTCCTCATGCGCTAGGCATCAAGCCCATCATTCAGTATTTGGTGGAGAATCCAGACGCTCTATGGATGGCAATGGTCACCTTCACGATCATTGAAGGCATCGTGGGACTTCTCATCATGTTTGGGGTATTCACGCGACTGATGAGTGTCGGTGTTTTTGGCCTGGCCATGGGCATTCTATTGGGTTCTGGCTGGATTGGCACCACCTGCTTAGACGAATGGCAAATCGGGGTACTTGGGATAGCCTCCGGGTTTATCTTATTCCTCACCGGCAGTGGCAAGTATTCCGTGGATCGCTATATGATTGAGAATAACCTTGGGATCACCAAGAAATCATGGTTTCCATGGATAGGCTCCGGAACCTTGCCGATCAATGATTCTCTGTTTCCTAAATTGGTCCTGTCGGGCGCACTGCTCATTTTTGGCTTGACGCTATTTACCAACCAGGTCTTCCATGGAGGACTGTGGGGTACGCTACACAATAAGTCTGTGAAGCCAAAAATAGAAATCTCTCAAACCAAAATTATTGGGGGAAGACTTGATTTTGAGGTGTTCAGAACTGAAGGAGTGGATGTCTATGGCGCTTGGATCATTGGGATTGAGCTGATGGATAAGCAGGGTAATCGCAAACTTGAATTTGACCAAAATGATCTTGCGAATATGGAAGAGTCACAGATAGAAAACCATTATATAGCCAAGGTAAAGCCTGGCAAACATAGCTTGATCCTTCCTCTGGGGGCTAGAGCCACTTTAAATTTTGATAGTCCTCTATTGGAGGGACTCCCTACGGGAGAATATCGTATTAAAATAACAGATATAAGTGGTGCAAGCTGGGAAAAGCAAGTACTGAAATAATTAAATAGGAAAATTCACCAGAAGCTAGGGGCATGATCTTCTCGCTTCTGGTAATTTTTTCGTGTAGGTATCAGTTATTTGAAACCTCAGGATTTTTTATTTATAATTCAGGAAGTACCCATTCTTCTAATATGCTAGGCTGGGCCATCATCTTCTCTATCGCCGCGCTGCTGCGCGGGGCATCGGCAGAGAGGTTTACGAATCCCTCCTCAGTGATGAGTACATCATCTTCTATTCTCACCGCTATATTCCACCATTTGGGGTCACAGTCACTCCCTTCGGGAATATAAATCCCCGGCTCCACGGTCAGGACCATACCCTTCTGCAGCATACCGTACTCACCGCGGTCATGTACATCCAAACCGAGATGGTGGCTAGTTCCATGTGGAAAATATCGATGGCGCTGACCTCGAATGATGATTCCCAGCTCCTCCAAACCTTCATTGATGACCCTTTGAGCGATTTTGCTAATATCCCCAAATTCAGATCCTGGCTTGCAGGCCGTCATAGCTGCTTCCTGGGCTTTATAGACCAAATCGTAAATTGCCTTTTCCTCGGCGGTAAACTTCCCGGTAATGGGAATGGTCCTGGTGACATCGGCAGTATATCCTCGCCATTCTGCGCCAAGGTCCATTAGCATCAGGCGCTTATCGGGATTTCGTAGGTCATTGGAGATATAGTGAAGAATGCAGCCATTATGCCCGGCACCCACGATGGAAGGGTAGCCCACGTTTTCAGCTCCATATCTTTTGTACACAAATTCGTGAATCCCCTGCACTTCCCGCTCAGACATGCCCGGCTTCAGGGCTTTCATCACCTCGATCTGACCAATGGCGGAGATTTTGATGGCCTTCTGCAGCATACTGATTTCCTCAGCGGTTTTGACTCCTCTCAGCGATTCCATGATTTCCGTAAGGGCACTGATATTCACCTTATGTGCTGGAATTTCCTGCGCTATCTCCATTCTTTTCTCAGGTGACTCAGCCTCGAGGTAGGCGGTTAGCATCGCATCATTCTCCACCTCTGGGTAATATTTGCGATAGCGGCCTATCACTTGGGCCACATTCGCTGAGTTATCCACATCCGTAGCTTTGATGAGCTCGTACATCTTATTGGTCACTTCTGATAGCTGATCAGGGTAATTACTGGCTTCCTTAAATTGATCTCTCATGCTTTGGATGGACTTATTTGCATTGCTCTCCTCAATACCATCGGCCAGATTAAAGCTTAGAATCAGCTCAAAATCCTCTAAAGAAACGCCTTCTAAAAATTCCTCATTCAGGTACACCTGCTGGAAGCCTAAAAACTTACCTACGCCTTCTTTCCCCAGCCTTTTACCATTCCACATCTCGGCGGTCTCATCACGTGGCTGCACATAGATAAGCTCATCGACCAATTCTCCACCCACCGATACCGGCTCGCTAAACAGCAGTAAGGCCGCATCAGGCTCCCTAAGGCCTGTCAAATAAAAGAAGTCTGTCTGAGGATGGTAGATAAAATCCACGTCATTTGACCGGTTCTTGACAGGATTGGTGAAGATAACTGCCATGGATTTTTCGGGCATTTTCTCCCTTAGGGCCTCGCGACGACCACGGTGGAAATCCGCATCAAGGCCATCATCAAAATAAGACTGTGAAAAAAGGGAGCCGTATATTCCCGCAAACCCTAGGGCCAAACAGATTATTCTCAATGTTTTCATAATACTCAAATTTCCTCTAAGATAATAAGCTCTCCCATAATTATCGGCCTTGCAAGGGCATATTTATAAGTCATAAGGCCCATGCTATACACCATGCCTGCACACTTACCAAGGTCTATATATTATATTATGGTTATTTCTACTCATTTCCTTTAAAGTGCTAGCGGCATTCGTAGACCATTCTTGTTTGAAATGAACCGTTTAAGGTTAATTTTAGCGGTAATAGAGACTTCATACTCTCAATGGTAGATACCAACGGGTTTTATTGTAAATTAGCGCATTATCAAAAAAATGAATTTTCACCATGAAAAAAATTTTTGCAACTGGCCTTATCGTGGTCATGAGTATGGGCATAAGCCTAGCTCAAAAGGCTGAAAAGCCTAAACTGGTGGTAGGGATTGTCGTGGATCAAATGCGATACGAATACCTGAATAAATTCCAAGAGCGCTATTCCGAAGGTGGTTTTAAGCGCCTGATGAATGAGGGGTTTGTAATGAAAAATGCTCATTATAACTATATCCCTACCTATACTGGGCCAGGTCACTCCTCAGTATATACCGGCACCACTCCTTCCACTCATGGGATTATTGGCAACAACTGGTATGTAAGAGAACTCAATCAGACCATCTATTGCGCAGAAGACAGTACGGTGACGGCAGTCGGAGGATCAGCAAAAAATGGGGAGATCTCACCAAGAAACTTACTTACCAATACCATCACCGATGAGCTCAGGCTGTCCACCAATAAGCGGTCTAAAGTCGTTGGTATAGCCATCAAGGACCGTGGCGCGGCACTTCCTGCGGGCCATCTGGGAGAAGCCTATTGGTTTGATAAAACCACTGGTGAATTTATGACTTCCTCCTATTATCATGAGGAGCTGCCAGATTGGTTAGTGAAATTCAACAAAAAGAAACTTGCGGAGAAATACCTGTCCAACACCTGGAAGCCGCTCTATAATATCAAGAGCTATAAGCAAAGTGTAGCAGACAATAATGATTTTGAGGCGCCATTTATTGGTAAGGAAACCACTGACTTTCCTTACGACCTTAAGAAATTGATGAAGGATAACGATGGCATTGGACTAATTGCCTCCACACCTTTCGGCAATGACTTCACCTTAGACATGGCCTATGCGGCCTTAGAAGGCGAAAAATTGGGCAAGGGAGAGGAAACAGATTTCTTAGCGCTTAGTTTTTCTTCTACCGATTATGTAGGACATCGATTTGGCCCTACTTCCATAGAACTGGAGGATACCTATTTGCGATTGGACCAAAGCCTGGAGAAGTTTTTCAATTATCTAGATAAGGAATACGGCAAAGGTGAATACCTGGTCTTCCTTACCGCCGATCATGCTGTGGCCGAGGTGGTAAATTATAATAAGAGTGAAAACCTGCCTACTGGCAGTTTTGACACACGATTTGCCCTGACCCAACTTAAAGGCTATACTCGTGAGCATTATGGGGAAGGCAACTGGATCTTAAATACCTCCAACGATCAGATATTTCTAAACAGGAAATTGGCGGAGGAGAAAGGACTGGATCTAGCTAAGATGCAGCGTGAAATAGCTGATTTTATGCTCAGGCTGCCAGGTATCAAAGAAGCCTATACCGCTTCCGATATGAAGCGCATGCAATATACCGAGGGACGCCCGCATTTATTGCAAATGGGCTATAACCATAAGGCTTCAGGAGATGTTATGCTGATCCTGGAACCAGGCTGGCTATCTAACTCGGCTCGTGGCACCACCCATGGCAGCGGTTATATCTATGATACTCATGTTCCCGTACTCTTTTACGGATGGAATGTCCCTGCCGGCAAGAGCTCTAGGTATTGCTCGATCACCGATATTGCACCCACCCTATCTATGCTTTTGGATATCCGTATTCCTAATGGTGCTAGTGGACAACCTATACTCGAAATTTCGGATAAGTAATCCGTCCTAATTCACAAAACCGCTATTTCGACCTTAGTAAGAAGGCTGATATAGCGGTTTTTTTATTAAAGCTTATTGAAAGTGATTAATTCCTGCCTTCATCTATAGTGAAGCCGATTTGCGAGAGGGTAAAAATGCAGTTGAGACCTAATTTACTCTTAGTTTACAATTGTCTAAAACACCTAATAGGTAATAGATTAAGCTTGCTTGGTCAAGGGTTTTCGGGAAAATTACAGTACGAAATTGCGGCAACTTCAAATACTATCATTTAACATTAGAAATAGGCAATTGATGAATCTTAAGCAAATTCACACTACTTTATCCACACCTTTTCCACAATCCTCCCCTCACTGGTCTCCAGCACGATTAATAGCATTCCTTTCGGCAGATTATTTAATTCGAAATTAAATTTCCCTAATTCAAGAGTCACCACATAAACACGCCTACCCATAGCGTCGATCACAGAGATATCGTGAATGGTCCCTATTCCTTTTGCTTCAATGTGGATATCTCCCTGGGAGGGGTTTGGATATATTTTTAGCGCCATATTGGTCCCTTCATTCGCTATTGCGGTGATCAAATCCACATTAACGGAGAGCAGCTGTTTGGGACCTTCATTACAGGCATTCATAGGTATCACCTCCAGTAAGTAGTCTCCCTCTCTATCCCAGTTTACCAGCACCTCTGCACTGCCTTGTCCCGAGACAATAGTGCCTCCACCATTGGTGGACCATTGGTAATTTATGCCTGCTTCCGTCGTTACCCTATAGCTTTGCTCCTCCAAGCCTACCCTCGCCGGTCCCACGATCTCTGAGGGCTGCTGCGGAACGGTTCCCACCTCGATGACCTTGGTACTCTCAGGACCGAGGCCACATACATTGCCAGGGAAGACAGTCAGCACCTGACTTCCCTGCCCATTCCAGGCCACTTTCACATGAGCGGTTCCTTGTCCCGACACCACCATACCATTGCTCACTTCCCAGGAATACTCCATTCCCGGAATGGAATCGACCGAGTATAATTCCTCCACACCCAGGCAGGAAACGCCGACACCATTGATCTGATTTACCGCCTCCGCCTGCGTAGATACGGTCACTTCCAGTGCGGCCACAGGCCCCTCGCCGCAGACATTGAGGCTCTTGACGATGACTGAATTTCTTCCGGAAATCTCCCAGTTGATAATCACCCGATCCGTTCCCTGTCCCTCTATGATCTCCCCTCCGTCCACTCTCCATTCATAGGTATAGTCAGTGGACTCATCATGCTCCAGGGTATAGACCTGCTGGCTCATACAAATATTATCAAAACCCTCAATGGTCCCCGTCTCCGTGGGCAGGGCACAGCTGTATTTATAAAATAAACCATACTCGCCTACTGCATAGGCGGTGGTGGCATCGCCAAAATTGATATCATAAAAATCCTGTAAGGTGCCTGTCTGGATCTGCTCCCAGCTCTCTCCCTGATCTTTAGTTTCTAAAATCAACCCTTCCACGCCTACGATAAACCCCGTCATCTCATCGGCAAATGCCAATCCATTAAAATCAGTAGTATGATTGGTATTTAGCCTGGTCCAGGTGAGCCCATTATCTCTGGTTCTAATGAGCTGCCCTGATTTCCCTATAGCTAGGGCCGTGGTTTCATTCACAATACTCAGAGAAGTAAAATCCTGATTGACACCTGCACTTACTTCCACCCAATTGACACCATTATTGGAGCGGAGAATTTTACCACCATCGCCAATAATAATCCCCATTTTATTTTCGAAAAAAGCTATATCTCTAAAATTATAACTTCGCAAACCCTCCTCCAAAGTCACCCATGAAACGCCTCTATCATTAGTATAGCCGATGAAACCTTGCTCCCCAACGACATAGCCCTCATTGGCATCATAAAAAAACAGGCCATATAGATCCTTCTCAGTTTGGGGATTTAAGGCCAGCCACGAAGCGCCTGAGTTGCTGGTCTGGAGCACAGTGCCTTCATCACCTACCAAATAGCCAAAACTGGTAGATTCAAATTCAATATCATAAAAATCAACTACCAAGGGCCGCGTTCGATCGGTAAAGGTCAAGCCGCTATTGCTCGTAAATAACACCAATCCATCATTCCCAGCTATATAGCCGCGACTATCAGTCACAAAATCTGTCGTATAAAAGTCCTTATTGAAACCTGACTGAGACAGGGACCAGCTATTCCCGGAATTGGTGCTGCGAATGATATTCCCTGCATCTCCCACCCCAATGGCAAGTTCACTTTGTCCTGCAAAAACCAAATCATGTACATCCTCAGTCGTCCTACTGGTTCTTTCCAAAAAAGTCTGCCCAGTATTATTAGTATATAATACATAGCCACCCTCCCCACCTACAATCCCGATTTTTGGGTTTGAACGGCTAAAGCTTACCGTATTATAATTATAGTTGGTGCCACTTTTGACCTCCTGCCAAAGGCTACCTCCATTGACGGTTCTAAAAATCAGCCCTGCATCGCCAACCGCAAAGCCAGAGTTCTCATCACTAAAGTAAATATCATTCAGAGCGATACCGCTCGTCACCGCGCTCGCGCTCCAAGCCGCGCCAGCATCCAAAGTCCTAAAAACCTTACCAAGACTGCTAACTATATATCCATTATTTGCACTGGTAAATACCACTGCATTCAAGTCTTCCGTGCTTCCGATAGCCACCGAAGTCCAGCTCCCCCCATTATTAGAGGTCTTATAGACTTTGCCCGCAGCTCCCACTATCCAGAGCTGATCCTTAGTGATATAGTACAAATCTAATAAGTCGCTGGTGGCACCAAGGTCCATCTGCTGCCAGCTGCTGGCCCCATCGGTCGTTTTGAACACCAATCCATCATTCCCTACCACATAGCCATTGAGCCCATCAAAGAAACGTAAAGCATATACCTCCATCTCCACGGGTAGAGAAATCTCCAGCCAGCTACTACCACCATCGGTAGATTTTAGAAATATCCCTTCCCCGGCGGCATATCCCAATTGCTCATCTATCCAATCTACAGCATAGAGGTCATTTCCCCAGTCCCCCGCACGCTCCCAACTCTGCGCATAACTGGCGCCGAAAACCTGAAGAATAAATAATGATAGAAGTAAAAGTCTTTTCATAATCGTTGGTAAAATGCGCCACTTTTCCACATTCATAGGGCTATTGAAGAAAAATCTGTTTCTTAATCTATGACCTCAACTCAGCAAAATAACAAGTCTTTAGCCAGGGGAAACGAATAAATAGTCCTTTGCCAATGCCCTGGGAATATTTACCAGCAGAAAACCCCCATTAAATTACAAAAAAATCCCGCATATACCATTATGCGGGATTTGATTTACTTTAGGGTATCATCTCACTAGGAGTTTACTTACAAAGCCAATTCATATTGGTTTTTATTACCAATGACCAGCCGTCCATCTTCTACCTGTCCTGAATTATCTCCAAGACTATCTTACTATCTTATTCGGAAGCTCCTTTATTTTTCACCCAGGTATCCAACCACTCATTCATCTCATATAAGGTATGAAGGATGGATTCACGAGCGGCATATCCATGACTTTCGTTGGGAAGAAAAACCAATCTTGCGGTAGCACCATGACCCTTAAGGGCATTATAGTAACGCTCAGACTGGATAGGAAAGGTGCCGGAATTATTATCTGCCTCACCATGGATAAGCAGCAGCGGAGTTTTCACTTTTTCTGCATGCATAAAAGGAGACATATTGAAATAGACGTCCGGGGCCTCCCAATAGGTACGCTGCTCATATTGGAAGCCAAAAGGAGTCAGTGTCCTATTATAAGCACCGCTTCTGGCAATGCCTGCGGCAAAGAGATCGGTATGCGAAAGTAAATTGGCCGTCATAAAAGCACCATAAGAATGACCACCAACGGCAATTCTATCTCTATCACCAATTCCTCTTTCCACAATATAGCCAATGGCAGCATCTGCATTGGCTACCAGCTGTTCGATGAAGAAATCATTAGGCTCTTCCTCCCCTTCGCCTACGATAGGCATCTCAGTGCGATCCATAATTGCATAACCCTGCGTCACCCAATACAGCGGAGTACCCCAGTATAGACGGATAAATTCATATTTGGAGCCTCTCACTTGGGCAGCCACCTCTTTGGATTTATATTCTCTTGGGTAAGCCCACATCAATACCGGCAAAGGCCCATCTACCTCAGCATCATAGCCTTCAGGAGTGTATATGGTCGCTGACAGATTTAAGCCATCTTTCCGGGGATAGGTTACCAATTCTTTTTCCACCCCTTTCAGAGAAGGGTAAGGATGCTCAAAATTCGTCAATTGAATTGGGGCGATTCTCTTACGAGTATTGACCAACCAATAGTTAGGTTGAATATCAGTACTTTGTTTTCTAGTCACAAAACTGGTTCCCTTATCATCAAGAACTTTTACGACTTCCTCATAATAAGGCGCCTGACACCTCCATAGTATCTCTTGCTCGCCAGAAAGAACGTCCAAAGTAGCTAAGAAAGGCATGCTTCCTTCCGGAGAACCTCCCTCACTGGTCATAAAGATCTTATTGTCTTTGCGCAGCAAAACCCGCTCATCATAGGTATTGGTGGTCATCACTGGCTCCCCTGGATCATTGTAGATGTCGGAGTAGCTGCGCTCAATAAAAGTTTTCTTGCCGGAAGAAGGATTGCCAGGCTTGATCAGGGATCGTTTTTCCTGACGACTAGCAAACCAACGTTCGTTTAGAATTGCGAAATCCTCATCGGACCAGTCGATACTTTCAAAGCGAAGGCTGGTCGCTGCCAGTTTGGTCTTCTCAGTGGTGAAAGGTGCAGCTAAGGTATAGACAATGTCTCGCTCTTCTATCTCCACTTTAGGATCTCCACCATCTTGAGCTTCCACCCAGTAGAGCTCTGCGGCCTTATCATTTCGCCAGTTTACTTCTCGAGGTCCCGTCACGGTGGCATCAAATCCTGTAGGCCTTACCTCATCCAAAGGCACCTGAGCAAGCGTCTTCGTGCTGCTTCCATCCACGGACCATATCTCTACATTATAAGGGAACCTATAGCTAGGAACCAAATAAGAGAAGGGCTTCTGCATGGTCTCCACCAGGATATGCTTACTATCTGGAGAGATGTCCATGGATTTTATCAAGGCAGGCTCTGCCAATTTCTCCATAGAGCCAGACAAGTCCAGCACCATCAGCTGGGCATCCATCAGGTAGGCGAAAAGTTTTTCATCGAACTCATTTTCCAATAGATCCTGGTAAGTTCTGCTTGGTGCAGCAGCACCGGAAGTTTCCTGGATGATCGGTCCGGAAGGGACCATAGGACGCTCAGGCATGGCTCCACGGTCGGGATTTACCACCTTTATGATCAATTTATCCTCAGATAACCACGAAAAAGCCTGGCCATAGATCTCATTAAGGACCGGCTGAGTCAGGCGCCTTACCTTCTGAGTGCTCAGATCTGCTAGCCATAAGCTAATTCCTTTCTCTTCCGTAATGCTGATGGCGAGGTGGCTCTCATCTGGTGACCAACTGTAATCGCTGATATGTGCACCGGCCGGCATTCCTGTAAGGGGTTCTGCCTGTCCACTTTCGAGGTTTTTGATTTTGATCCCTGTATAACCGGAAGACCTGCTTGGACCATTGGTCATTGGATTGATACGTATTCCTGCCAGCCGGAGCTCCGGCTGCGAAAGCTGCTGTATCGAGGTATATCCTGGACGCTCCAGGATCAGCATCCGGTCGCCTGACTTGCTAAATGAAACTGAAGGAGTAACAGGAGCGTCTAATAGCTCAATAATCTCCTCTGGCGGGGTCTGATAGCCTAAATGTTCCTGAGCGTAAAGGCTGCTCATGCCCATACTCATGAATGCGGTGACCACCACCAATAATCTTTTTGGGGTAATGGATAGGTTCATATTCTGTTGGTTAAAATAATCTGTTTACTGGCTAGCCGCCTGGCTTCCAGCTACCCAGCTCCAACCGTATGGAGTGGGCTTTACTACATTATATTGGGTCGTAAACTACTTGCTCTTTGTCCTCAATAACGCTTAGACTCCCCATTCTTGCCTATGAGAAGGGCTACCGTTTGCTTCTGTGAAAAGATCAACAACTTTAGCTTCAACATTGCACCATTCTCTAAGGGATAGAAACTATGATTCTGGTAGTTTTTGGAAGTCTAAAGCCAAGCTTTTCAGCAAGCCATCAAGGTCAAATGATGGTTGAATTCTTCAATCCAAGCACAAGTTACAAAATCACCACAGCCTTACCAATCAGAGTATATAAAAGTAAAATTGCAATGGATAAACGGTTAAAAACGAAAAAAGCCGGAATTTATCCGGCTTTCAATATAAAGGTTACTAGTTGGAATTACATATCATCTGCACCTACAGAGATCATCGCACAGCGGAAACCAATATGATTGGTAGCTGAATCCTGGTGCATAAATCGACGTGTGCCGGGAGACAACCAATAAGCGACATCTCTCCAGCTTCCGCCCTTGTACACTCGGTAGTTATCATCTATCAAGGTGGTGGCATAGGCACTGGCATCATCATTGGTGCCATCTCTACGGACAGGGTTTAGGTCTTCGAAATCCTGAAAAGACAGAGGACGATAGACATCTTCCACCCATTCGTTCATATTTCCAGACATATTATATAGCCCAAAGTCATTTGGTGGGTACTCATATACGTTGGCAGGGATGATATCTCCATCATTACTTACGCCACCGGCGATACCAGCGTAATCACCTCGGCCACGTTTGAAGTTGGCGAGGAAGTCACCTTGTCTTGATTTTCTTTTTACATCATATGGATTACGAACTCCACGGCCATCCCAAGGATAAATTCTACCATTTTCCTGATTTTCATCCAAGTATTGAGTTCCAATCATTGCCTTGGCAGCATATTCCCATTCCGCTTCGTTTGGCAGTCTATAGCTAGGAAGAACCACTCCTCTTTCGATCAGCAGATTTTTGCTCATCGTAGAGTCCAGCTTTTCGTTTTCTCTATAGATTTCATTTACATAAATCGTTCTCCACTTGCAATAGACATTTGCTTGATTCCAAGTGACACCCGCTACAGGGTAGAAGTTGAAGCCAGGATGTCTGAAATAATAAGTAGAGTAAACATCATTGTACGATAGGGCCTCTGTCCACACATCTTCACGAGGCTCCAGGCGTTTTACTGAATCGGAGCTCACACGGGTTCTCATATTGAATAGGAACTCTTTATAGTCCAGGTTAGTGACTTCGGTCTCATCCATATAGAATGAGGCGATGGTCACGGTACGTTCGGCATTATCTCTAAAGGCCATAACATCTTGCTCCTGGGTACCAAGAACAGCCCGTCCACCTTGTACATATTTTAACTTCGGTCCTTTTACAGGATCTTTTAATTTGACAACGGTAAATTGTGTGGTGTCTTCCAAGTCAAAATTAAGATCTGCACCAGTTGCAGCACTTACCTTACCCGGGTTGCCAGCAGACCGCCTTCCGTAGGTGGGGCCGCTCTTTTTGGCACATGATGCCAAAATCGTCATTGATAGCATCAAAAATGCACCAACAAGCCAAAATTTATTATAATTGCTTTTCACCATGTGAAACTTGGTTTTTTTCTCGTCTTTAATACCGCTAATATATAATCAATAATAACATATCACAATAATTTCAGCCGCTCATCAACGAATAAATTAATACGATCCATACAAATTGCACCTAGGTTTAACGTAGATTAAACCTTCAAGAAAATGATTTTATTTAAGTATTCACCCGCATTTCCCCTAACCATTGCTTCGCCCGATCTATGGATTTGACATTTGAGATGCTGAGTATTAAACGGTTTTTGTGCTCTTTTATTTTGCAGTGCTTCCCTTGCCCTTGAATAAACTTAATAATATTTCCAAAAACAGCCGATTTGAAATAGATTTCCCTTGTGCTTGGCACAAAATAACATTTCATCTGCTCGCTCTTCAGCACCAGCTTTTCGAAGCCTAGCTTCTCGGCCAGCCAGCGCAAACGCACCGTCTCAAACAGGTCCTCTACCTCCGAAGGCACCGGTCCAAAGCGATCCTTCACCGAGGTGGCAAATTTTGCCAGCTCCTCCTCGGTCTTGATATTATCAAGTTTGGAATACAATGAAAGCCGCTCCGAGATATTGGTCACATATCCCTCGGGAATGAGCAATTCCATGTCCGTCTCGATCACGCAATCTTGCACCAATACCTCTATTTTTTCTTTCAGGTCCACCTCAAATAAGCTTGCAAACTCATTTTCCTTAAGCTCCTGAACTGCCTCATCGAGGATCTTATGGTACATCTCAAAACCCAAATCGGTGATAAAACCACTTTGCTCGGCACCAAGAAGGTTTCCAGCCCCTCGGATATCCAAATCCCGCATCGCCACTTTAAATCCGTCTCCTAGATCCGAAAACTCTTCCAAGGTCTGCAGTCGCTTTCGCGCTTCCTGCGTCAGACCTGATACTGGAGGAGTCAGCAAGTAGCAGTAGGCCTTCTTATTACTTCGTCCCACCCTTCCTCGCATCTGGTGAAGGTCACTCAGTCCAAACATATGCGCTCGGTTGATCATAATGGTGTTGGCATTAGGAATATCCAGCCCCGATTCGATGATATTGGTGGAAATCAATACGTCAAATTCCCCTTCGATAAACTGCACCATGATTTTCTCCAGCTGCTTCCCATCCATCTGCCCATGGGCACCAGCCACCTTGGCGTCCGGCACCAAGCGCATGATCAGATTAGCAATGGACTCGATTTCACCCACACGGTTATGCACAAAAAACACCTGTCCACCGCGTTGTAATTCCCGGGCAACGGCATCTCTGATCACCTCCTCCTGGAAGGTATGTATCTCCGTGGTCACCGGCTGGCGATTGGGCGGAGGCGTAGCAATCACCGAAAGATCCCTCGCGCCCATCAGTGAAAAATGGAGCGTGCGGGGAATCGGGGTGGCCGTAAGCGTAAGTACGTCCACATTTACTCGAAGCTCTTTCAGCTGATCCTTCACCTTTACGCCAAACTTCTGCTCCTCATCGATCACTAATAAGCCCAGGTCTTTGAAATTAATATCTTTATTCACAATCCTATGCGTCCCCACCAGGATATCGATCTCCCCGGAAGTCACCTGTCTGGCAATCTCGCGAACTTCCTTGGTGCTGCGAAACCTGTTGATATATTCTACTTTTACGGGGAAACCCTTTAGTCTATCCTTAAAAGTCTGGAAATGCTGCATGGCCAAAATGGTAGTGGGCACCAGGATCGCCACTTGCTTACGGTCATTTACTGCCTTGAAAGCGGCCCTAATGGCCACCTCCGTCTTACCAAACCCTACATCGCCACAGACCAAACGGTCCATAGGGTAGGCTTTTTCCATATCTTCCTTCACATCCCCTGTGGCCAAAGCCTGATCGGGGGTATCTTCATAAATAAATGAACTCTCCAGCTCCACCTGCAGCACACTGTCATGAGCAAACTGATGCCCTGGAGATTGTCTTCTTTTGGCATATAATGATATGAGGTCCTTGGCGATGTCCTTAACTTTTCGCTTGACCTTTTTCTTTTTATTTTCCCATTCTGGTGAGCCCAGCTTGGACATGGTGGGCATATTACCTTCTTGTCCAGAGTATTTGGAGATCTTATGAAGGGCATGGATATTGACATATAATAAGTCATCATCCCTAAAGATCAGACGCACGGCCTCCTGAAAATTGCCGTTGACTTCGACTTTTTCCAATCCTGCAAAACGCCCAACACCATAATCCACATGGACCACATAGTCGCCCGCTTGCAGCGTCTTCAGCTCCTTCAGCGTAAGGGCTTTGGTCTTGCTCGCCTTCTGATTGGACTTATAGCGATGAAAACGCTCAAAAATCTGATGATCCGTATAGCAGGCCAGGCGCAAAGTATGATCCACAAAGCCCTCCCGCAAACTGATCGGTAAGGTCTGAAACTGCAAAGTAGGATGCAGCTCCTGAAATATATTCTGCAATCGATCAAGCTGCTTTGCGCTTTCGGATGAAATGATATTGATCAATCCAGCTCTTTCATTCTCCAGAAGATTATCCACCAGCAAACCAAAATCCTTATTAAAGGAAGGCTGGGGCCGACCGTCAAAATTGAAAACCTTATCCTCTGCCAAGGAAAATCGGTTGCCAAATTCTATATTGGTAAACTTCTCTATCGATAATTTGAAGGATTCGGCGGTATCAAATAACGCCTCAGGCTTCAGCATCAGCTTTTCGTTGCCCACCTGGGAGGTGATCTGCCCAAACTGCTGCTCCGCTTTTTCATATGCTCGATCGAGCATGTCCCCAGTATATTCCAGGTCCTTGATCCAGATCAAAGTGTCAGCAGGCAAAAACTCCGCAAAAGACTGCCTTACTTCCTGCATCAATCGGGTCTGCACATTAGGGATGATGCTAATCTGATCCAGCGAATCCACTGAGAGCTGGCTCTCCGTCTCAAAAGTACGGATGCTCTCAATCTCACGGCCAAACATCTCCAATCGGTAGGGCTCTTCATTGGCATAGGAATATACGTCAATGATCCCTCCACGAATGGCAAATTGTCCCGGCTCATAGACAAAATCCACCTTCTCAAAATCATAGGTACTCAGCAGCTCGGCGATGAATTCTACATCTACTTTCTCCCCTACTTTCACCACAAAGGTATTTTCCCGTAGCGATTTTTTGTTGATAACCTTTTCATTGAGGGCATCAGGAAAACTAATGATTATCAGGTTTTCCTGCTTGGCAGCGAGGACCTTGCTGAGGATTTCCGCCCGCATCAGGATATTGGCATTGTCCACCTCCTCATGCTGATACGGCTTCTTATAGGAGGCCGGGAATATCACTGAGGCACCCTCACCCAATAAGCTCTGAAGATCACTATTGAAATAAGCGGCCTCCTCCTTATCATGGGCAATGACCAGGTGCGTCCGAGGCTGTATCTGGTTTAGGGCAGCTAACAATACCATATCCACACTGCCAGACAAGCCTTTAATATGGTGGTTTTTACCAGACTCCTCCTTCAGTGACTGGGCGATCGTCCTTACAAAAGAATCCTGCTCGTATAGTGTAAGAAATGCTTTCTTTTCCAAAATAATCCCTTCTAATTGCCCCTATTAGGCTGTGTTTTTATGAATGTTTGCAAGATAGAAAAAACTTGGCTAATCCTTTCTTGCTTTATAGACTAGTCCATTATTTTCCCTTTTCCACCAAAACCATACCGACCCAAGAAATCCTCTGAATAATTTATCCCCTGCTGACCCTTCTCAATCTTGCTCAGTCCCCCGTCCTATAACAATCCCTGTGCGCTAAACCTAAATAGATCGCGGTAAGCCTATTGCCGCAGGCAATAATTATGAGCCTAAATATATCTTTCCCCTTAGAGATAACATTATTGGAACAATTTTGGTTAGCTGCATACTTAAATACCTAATTAGTGTAAAAATGACCAAATTTAGCTCGCTTAGGCTCATCGATATAGCTTAGTGATTCTTACACTTATTTTGGAAAACAATATTGATCTAAGGCTGCAATGATAATCGTGAAAAAAGAAAACTTGGTCAAGAGGAGCGAAGATATGCATCCCTACCAGATGCTAGTTTACCTGGCGATGGGGAGCAGCGGGCTTATATTTATTTTCCTCACCCTGCCCTTTATTCTAAGTGTGCTCAGTGCAGGCCCAGTTCATCTGACTAAGCTTCCAGTGTTTTTTTGGATCAGCACCGTGGTATTACTGGCGGGCTCCATGTCTGCTCACTGGCTCATAAATATCCTGCGTCATGGTAAACTTCCAGAGCTTCAGCAAGTATTATATATCTTACTAGGGACCTGCGTACTCTTCGTTACCTTCCAGTTTTGCGGTTGGTGTGAGCTAGGGATGGAGGGAATTTACAGGTCTGGCCTGCCCACCAGCAGCTATTTATACCTTCTTACAGGTATTCACGTTTTGCATATCCTTGGCCTCATGCTTTTTTTGTCCAAGCTAATCGTGGATGTCCATCAGGTGCGCAAAGATCCTATCAAGGAATTGATTTTCGAGACGAACCCCTATGTGATTATGAAGTTTAGGCTATTCAAGCATATCTTACTTTTTGTAGATATCGTGTGGATAGTTTTCTTCTTACTATTTATGCTAGCCTTCGGCTAAAAAAAATATATTCTCCAGCAGAAAAAACTCATTTTCCCAGATGAAAAACTTCCTCAGCTAGCCTGAGAGTCAGTTTCAAAGGCTATTTTAGTAAACTGCATCCTGGCTATTCACCAGTTCTCGGATGGTCTTCAGTACAATTTTCACATCCATCCACATGGTCCAGTTTTGGACATAAAAATAATCCAGTCGTACTCGGGATCTGATCTGGTATGGCATGATGATTTCACCCCTATAGCCTTTTACCTGGGCAAGGCCCGTGATTCCAGGTTTAATTTTATGACGCGTATTATACTTTTCGATTTGCGTTTTGAAGGTCTCATTCATTGGGACGGTATGCGGTCGTGGCCCCACGATGGACATATCACCAATGAGCACATTGAGGAATTGGGGCATCTCATCCAGGGAGCTGCTGCGGAGAAACCTCCCAATTCGGGTAACTCTTGGATCATTCTGGGTGGCCTGCTGTGTATCTGCATAATCATTAGGCGTCATGGAGCGAAATTTCAGGCATTTGAACACCTTATTATTTTCACCATTACGCTGTTGCACAAAAAACATTGGACCAGGGGACTCCAGCTTGATCAATAAACCAAAGAGAGGAATCATCCAGCTCAATACAAATACAGTGATAAATAGGGAAAAAAGAATGTCGAAAACCCGCTTACTCCATCGATTGATGAAGCTATCCAGGGGAATAGCGTTTACATTGATGACAAAAAAGTCACCGTATTTAGAAAAAGATAGGTTTTTTTCCAACTGCAGATTACCACCTGGGATTACTTTCACCTTGATATAATGTTCATCTGCGTAGCTGATAATTTTCTTTATGGTGCCTAGGTCGAGCCTTTCATTGATATAGATGATATCCAGTTCCATTTCCTTCACTTCCTCAAAGAAAGTCGCTAAGCTGCCTCTGGTATCAATACAATCACTAAGATCATCATAATATCCCAGAAAGTTGATCCCGAAATCTTTTCTACTTTGAAAAACCTTGGCCAGCTTAAAACTTGTACCGCCTTTTCCGACGATTACGGCATTACGATAATTGCCGCCACCAGCGCGGTACTGTTTGAGGGCGATATGTGTACCCACTCGATATATACTCAGCAGTCCCATCATGGCTACGGCATCCACTAGCAGGAACAATCGACTCAAATGATAGGCTTGGAAGGCGATCCATAAGACCGAAATAATGGAGAAAAACCATAATATGGTGCCGAACAATTTCTGGAGGGTAAACAAATAATCGGTGGTCCGTCCCACCTTATAGTCCTTGCGAAATATCACCAAGACTACCCAAACAGTCAAATATAAAACATAAAGCTTGGTAGGTACAGCCGTCATTTCAGTATAGGTGCTTACCACTATACTGGTTAAGATAAGAGAAATTACTATTACGAAAATATCACCCAGAAGGAATACCCACGGAAAGTATTTGTAAAACCGTCTCGCCATAAAAATCCTTTACTTCAATAAAATCTTGCAACGCTACAGCAATTTAAATACCAGTTCTTTTCGTTGTAAAAAATTGCCAATGCCTTAGTTATAAGTAACCTAATTTTTGAATTAAGGTGCTGTAAAATTATAAAAATTTATTTTTTCTACCGTATTAATTATGTGTTAATCCTCATCAAAAATACAAAAAACATAAGCTTGGGGTAAAAACCTGTTTTTATGACCTCAAAATGGATAAATTCACCTTTTTATTTCGAAAATAACCATAAATATGCGCGCTAACTTTATATAATAAACAAAAAAATGTAAAAAAATAATTTTTTTTGTAAAGGAAAGCTTCGCAAAAGCCGCCCAATCCTCTAGGCAAATTTCACAAACTGCGACCACTTATATAGAATATTGAAGATTTCCTTCGATAGAGAACGAAAATTGTTCAATTTCCGTTAATTTTGCATCAATTTAGATTTAATCTAATTTTATAAACATGCGTACGGCTGATCAAATACATATCGGAGAGAGGGCGACTATTCATAGAATAGTCCCTAGTGAGCTATCATTACATCTAATGGAAATGGGTTTTCTACCGGGAAAGGAGATGTCCTTATTACATCGGGCACCCTTACGAGATCCCATAGCCTTTAGATTAGAAAACACGGTCATTGCGCTGCGCAAGGCTGAAGCTCAACTCATAGAAGTATCCTTGGAAAAATAATTGATTATGCCAGAAGTACTGACCCCTCCTCGTCAATCTACCTTTACTGTAGCCCTAGTGGGTAACCCAAATGTGGGTAAAACAACCATATTTAATCGTCTTACTGGACTGCGCCAAAAAGTAGGTAATTATCCAGGGGTGACCGTGGATAAGCGCTTTGCCACCATCAAAGCTGGTGAGCATGAGGCGACCATCATCGATCTTCCCGGAACCTACAGCATCTACCCCAACTCAGAAGATGAGGTAATCGTGCATAGGGTGCTCAATGGGCTCGACTCCAGCAATAAACCGGACTTTGTACTGGCCGTGGTGGACATGTCCAATATGGAGAGAGGCTTGTTTTTGGTCACGCAAATCATGGACATGGGATTGCCACTGGCGATCATCCTGAATATGTCTGATACGGCTGAGGAGCAAGGTGTAAAAGTAAAATCCCATGCCCTGTACCAGTCTCTCGGTGTACCAGTATTGCAGACCAATGCACGGAGTAATCAGGGCTTAGAAGGAATATTGGAGGTGCTTAGCAAGAAGATGTTTGAGAAACCTGAGGGCTTCCTAGCATCCACCGACCTGCTACCAGCCTCACTATCCGAAAAAATCCAACAGAGATTTGATTTAGATAATCAGTACCAAGCCTACCAGCTGGTACGTTTTTATGAAAATGAACCTACGCTATCTGAGGAGCACCGAAACTGGCTACAAACAGAAATAGAAGCTGCAAAATATAACCTGCAGGCCACCCAGCTCGAAGAGACGCAATATCGATACAGAGCGATCCAAGGAGTACTGGACAAGGCGGTGACCAAAACTGACCTTGGCAGAAAGCGCCTAACGGACAAATTGGACAAGATTTTCCTGCATAAAATCGGTGGATACGCCATTTTCCTCACTATAATGCTGGTCATATTCCAGGCAGTATTTGCTTGGTCGGCCATGCCTATGGACCTCATTGATGGTTTCTTTGCCAGTATGAGTGCCAGAGCCGCAGGTCTGCTGCCTCCAGGGGTACTCACTGACCTCATCACAGAAGGAATCATCCCAGGTATAGGAGGAATCGTCATTTTCATTCCTCAGATCGCCTTATTATTTGCCTTCCTAGGCATACTAGAAGATACAGGATATATGTCAAGGGTGGTATTTCTTATGGACCGTATCATGCGGCCCTTTGGTTTAAATGGCAAAAGTGTCGTGCCGTTGATCTCGGGTATTGCCTGTGCCATCCCGGGAATTATGGCCACCAGAAATATCGGCAATTGGAAGGATCGGCTTATTACCATCATGGTGACTCCGCTAATGAGCTGCTCTGCCAGACTTCCGGTATATGTGATTCTTATCGGTATCGCCATTCCGGAAAGCTATATCGGCCCGTTTAACTTACAAGCCGTGGCCTTATTGGGCATGTACCTGCTGGGTATCGTCGCTGTTTTATTTACCTCGTGGATATTGAAACTTATACTTCACTTTAAGGAGAAAAGCTATTTGGTGGTGGAGATGCCCATGTACCGTCTGCCAAGATGGAAAGATGTGCTGATCACCATGTATTCTAAGTCCAAGACTTTCGTATTGGAAGCGGGTAAGGTCATCCTGGCAATATCAATCGTACTCTGGGTACTGGCAAGTTACGGTCCCTCCAGCGCAAGGGAGGAGGCTATCGCCAAGGTAGAGTCCCCAGCTGCGGGTGCTACCGACGAGCAGTTGACCACTTATGAAAACCAGATCGCTTCTGCTGAATTGGAGTCTTCCTATATTGGGATCATGGGCCACTTTATTGAACCAGCCATCCGTCCTTTGGGTTATGACTGGAAGATTGGCATCGCACTGATTACCTCCTTCGCGGCCAGGGAGGTCTTCGTATCCACCATGGCCACACTCTATAGTGTGGGAGCCGATGTGGAAGACGAGCTGACTATACAAGAAAAATTAAATAGCGAGGTCAACCCAGAGACCGGCAACAAGGTGTTTAACCTGGCAACCGCCTTCTCCCTAATCGTATTCTACGCCTTTGCGATGCAATGCATGAGTACCTTAGCCGTAGTTTATCGTGAAACCAAGGGGTGGAAATGGCCGGTAATCCAAACCGTATATATGACCGCTTTGGCTTATGTATCCGCCTGGGTTGTCTATCAGATATTATCTTAAGCTGTGCCTCTATGGCACAGCCTTTACCTTATAAATAAAGTAAATTATGTGGCAAGAAATAATAGTTTGGAGCTTATTTATAGCTGTGATTGGATGGAAAACGTATTCGTACTTTAACCAGAAAAAATCACAGTCAGGCTGTGGCTGCACTAAATGCGACTCAATGTCTCCCAAAAGCAGCTCTGCCAACTCTTAATCCTAGCGCTGAGATCCCCAGCTCCCTAATCCCTCCCTTATACCTTCTTCAATACCAACGTCCCCATGGCCCTTTGCTGGTTGACCACCACTTTCTTATAGGGTTCGATAAGTGCCAGTGCATGCTCTTTCATTAGTTCCTCTAGCAGGCTATCTGCCAATACAAATCGCTCGGAGCCATCTGGAAGCAGGAATCGACCCTCCCTTAAGGGCTTGGCTTCTACCTCCTTATTTTCTACGGTCATCCTCAAAAATAATATCCCATCCCGATCAAGGACTCTCATCATCTCGGAAAATTGAGCTCGAAAATGATCTTCATCCCTAGCAAAGTGAAGAACTGCTGAGCTAATGATGGCTTGGAAGGCCCCATTATGAAAGGGCATATCCTCTACTTTGGCCACCTGAATCCTCAAGGGATCATAGCCAGGTTGAAGCGTCTTGACATAGGCCCGCGCCATTTTCACCGCAAGGGGGTTTTCGTCCAGTCCAAAAACCTGGTATCCTTCCTGCAGGAAATAGATGATATTCCTTCCCTCCCCACATCCGGCATCCAATATTCGCATTTGATGATCAAACCGCCCCTTGAGGACCTGATCCAGCAGATAGATATCGATATTTCCCAGTAGCTGATTTAGCTCTTTTATATTCATGGATTAAATTGCTTAAGACTACTTAGCGTAAGTGCTTTTCCGACTTCAATAATTTCCTTGGCCCGGTAAAATTCAAAGGTCCCACATTGGCGGCGAGACATCTGAACCACCATATCTGTGGAGTGGCTGCTCAGGATATAATCCGAAAGCCGATCCTGCATGCTTTCGATGGAGAAATTCATCAGGTCAAGGAAGCTCATACTTTTATTTTTCTCTTTTTTTTCCTGAGGAAAGAACCTGGCCATTTTCACCTTATATTCTGCCACCCAAGCGGGCACAGTAAGTCGGCTTTTATCCTCTTTTACCACCACAGGCATATCCAGTGGGCAGGCCTTGGGGGCATTTACATCGGAGGCGACGAGCAGGTCAGTATCAAAGGTACTGGCAAGATTTACTGGAATAGGATTGAGAATAGCACCATCCACATACTCTCGATCCTCGATGGCAAAGGGCTTAAAGACCGTCGGAATAGCAGCTGAGGCGCGGATAGCATCAAATAAACTCCCTCGGGAAAAAATCTCCTCATCGCCAGAGTGGATATTTACTGCGTTGCAAACAAAGGGAATGGGGAGATTCTCGATCAGCTCATCACCCACAATAGCCTCCACGGCCTGGAATACCTTATTTCCCTTGATAAATCCCCGGGTGGAAAGGGTGAAATCCATCAGCGAAAACACATCTATCCGGTCGAGATTACAGATCCATTCCTTATATTCATCCAGCTTGCCCCGGGCATATATTCCTCCAATAAGCGCCCCCATAGAGCAGCCGGCGATGGCCTTGATCTCATAGCCCTCTTGCACCAAAGCCTCAATCACTCCAATATGAGCAAGTCCCCGGGCTCCTCCGCTGGATAATACTAAAGAAACTGTTTTGCCTCCCATGGTTTTTTTCGGCTTTTGCCTTACATTCAGGACAAAAATACTAAAGGTTTACTAAGATAAATAACATATGAAGGCGATCGCTCCATTTCATTTGGCTTTTCCTATAAAGGACATAGAGAGCACTCGAAAATTCTACCATGAGGTCCTAGGCTGCACGATCGGGCGGTCAACAGAAAAGTGGATCGATTTTGATTTCTTTGGTCACCAGCTGTCCGCCCATGTCAATACTTCTGAGCCACAGCAAACCGCCACCAGTGTGGTGGATGGAAAGCAAGTTCCTTTGAGACATTTTGGCGCTGTACTGGAATGGGAAGATTGGCATAATCTGGCCGAGCGACTGAAGGCCAATAAGACGGAGTTCCTGCTGGCTCCTTCCCTGCGCTTCCAAGGGGAAGCCGGTGAGCAAGCCACCATGTTCTTCCTTGACCCTAGCGGCAATGCACTAGAGTTCAAATCGTTTAAAGATCAAAGCCAGCTATTCGCCAAATAAGGAATTATTTTATGAAAACCGTCAGGGGGCTAAACTTATAAGTTTATCCTCTGACCTGTTTTATTGCTGCGAATAGCCGCCTCTATAATGTCCAGTGTAAGGGCGGCCTCCTCCGTCTTCACCATAAGCGGCTCCTGCTTTCGAATCGCCCTAGCGATATTTTGATAGTAAGCCAGGTAGTTTCCATTCTCTGTGGGCAGGGCATAAGTCTCATTTTCCAAGAATACCTTACCATAACTTTCGGAAGGCTCCACTCCCCAGTTTTGGGTGCCGGGAAGAATACGCTGCTTCAGGGCAGCTTCTTGCACATCCAAGCCATATTTGCTATAGCTTCCTTTATCTCCCAAGACCAAAAATTTTGGCAAGGGGGCATTCATCAAGATGCTGGCGGAAAGCCTAACTTTCATCTCCTTGTACATAAGACTTAGGTCAAAGAAATCATCTGCCTGGACGTCTTTTCTTTGTTTAAGGATTTCGGCATAGACCCATTCCGGCTTGCCAAATAGCTGCACCGCCTGGTCGATCAGGTGAGCCCCGAGGTCATAGAAAATCCCGCTCCCGGGCACATCCTTCTCCCGCCAGTTATGGTTGGCCTCAGGTCTGAATCGGTCAAAATGAGATTCGAAATGAACAATCCTTCCGAGTGTCCCTTCTTTCAGGAGCTTTTTGATGGTAAGAAAGTCTCCGTCCCAGCGTCGGTTCTGATAAGGTGACAGCAGCTTCCCTACTTCATCGGCCAATTTCTGCAATTCACGAGCTTGCTCAGCTTTTACAGTGATGGGTTTATCCACCACCACATGCTTCCCCGCCAATAGGGCGGCTTGCGCTTGGTCAAAGTGAAACTCATTTGGCGTGCAGATCACTACCAGGTCGATGTCTGCATGGGCCAGCATATCCTCTAGGCTCTTATGAACTGTAACCTGGGGATAGGTCTCCCTAGAATACTCATGGTGTCGCTCCACCACATCGGTAAGCTCCAATCCGGGCTCCTGGCTTATGAGTGGGGCATGCATGGTTTGGGCGACTTTACCGAAGCCCACAAGGCCCGTCTGCAAAGGTTTGTTCATTATAAGTTCATTTCTATGGCTTTACGCATCAGCTCTACCGCTGAATTCACGCCTAATTTTTGATGAATATTTTTGCGGTGGGTCTCAACCGTATGAATGCTCAGAAAAAGATCCTTAGCGATCTCATGATTCGTACGCCCATCCTTGATCAAGGTCAGGATTTGCAATTCTCTGCGAGAGAGCTTAAACTTCTGCTTAAAAGGATCAAAATAAGCATCATCATCCACCTGCTTCAGTACACGCTGAAAGTGCATGACATGCTGACCACTGATCACCTCACGGATGGTATATATAAGCTCGTCCGGATCAGCATCCTTAAGCACATAACCATCGACCCCTTGCTTCTCACATTTCTTGAAGATCTCTTCCTGATCATACATGGAGAGCACGACTACTTTTACCGGGATTTTTTCTTTCTTGATCTGCTGGATCACGGCCATACCATCCATTCCGGGCATATTCATATCGGTAAGCACCAGGTCCACCGCATTATTCTTCACAAAATCAACTATGCCTTTGCCAGTGGTAAAAATCTCTACTACTTCAAAATCCTCCTCTCCTACGAGCAAGTTTGCTATGCCTTTGGCAAACATTTTATGATCATCAGCTAAAACTATCCGAACCATTCTAATAAATCTTCATGGAATTAAATATATTATATTTGGGCCTTGATGATATACGCCTCACATTTTCTGTAAGATGGGCCCCAAGGATGTGGGTACACTTTTGGCCTGCAAAATGATCCTTGCCTTCGCTGGCCACAATGTCGATTATATCTTTCTACTAAGTTAATTGATATCTATTCAATCGGCAATAAAAGTTTGATTTCCGTCCCTATTCCTATGATGGATGAGATATTCAAGGTACCACCGATGGTCTCTATCCTTGATTTGAGGTTATGCAGGCCCATTCCTGAGTGATCTTCAGCCACGTGGAAGCCCTTACCATCATCCTTGAGGATCAGCGTAAGGGTGTTATTCTCCTCCCTAAGTAGGATGGTGATCAGTTCAGGCTCAGCATGCTTCATCGTATTGTTTAGGCATTCCTGTATAATTCTGATCAATACGACTTTCTTATCCTGCTCCAGCTCTAGGTGCTCCAGATTGGTTTCAAATAAGGTCTTGCTAAAGCCTGAATTTTCAATTTTCTGCAATTCACCTTGTATAAATTGGCTGAGCTGAACCTCCTTCACCCAGTCGAGGTTAAGGGATTTTGATAGGCTACGTACCTCCTTAATGGCTTGATTGATAAGTTTTTTTCCTTCAGAGAAGTTTTCCGGATCAGGTCTGCTGAGGGTGAGTTTGGTGAGACTCAGGATCTGGCCAAGATTGTCATGCAGCTCCTGACCAATATAGGAAAGCGTCTGCTCTTGAATCTCCTTTTCTACTCCCAGGATGGTGCGTTCATATTCCCCTTTTAGCTGATCCATTTTTTGGCGATTACGAAACTGCTGCTGCCGATGCAGCAGGACCATCACCACAATAAAACTGCACATCAGGAGCATCAGAATAATGCCAGACACTACAATGAAAAAAATTTGAGTTACATCTCCGTTCATCTAATTTTTACTTCTTTATTGAAAACAAAAGGGGCGAAATACGCAAAGCCAAATACAAGATACATCATGCCTGCCAAAATCCGATTTATATTAGCCAATAGGCTTAGCAACTGTTGGTCCATATTCTGATAAAGCCCTATGGGGATAAAATAAACGAAGCCTGAGCTGTAAAAAAAAAACACCCCTGTGATCACCCAAAACTCCGGGGCTGAAAGAAGGTTGATATTTTGATATCGCTTCAGTCTAAAGATCTCATAGAAGAATAATATGCAACAAATAAGAATAAATAATACCGCATAGGCGAAGCTAATATTATGAAAAGCACTGAAAATATCCTGAAAAAAGAGGGTGTTGACGATCGCTAAAATGCAGAAACCGGCCAGCCCGATCAGCAACACACGCTTAATCTTTTGGGTCATAAATAGATAAATATAAGCGACCAGCCAGATGGTTTCTATATAGACGAAGAATATATTATAGATAAGGACATTGGTCTTGCCATTCCCATACACCAATATACTGGCATAAATCTCAAAAAGTAATACGATCAGCATCATCAATAATAAGAGCCGGTGGGAAAAGCGATTGACCTTGTCCTGCTCAATAAAAAAAACAGCCCCACAGGCTATAAAGCCTATGAGGATGGTCAATAAGTAAATGGTCAATCCAAGTGGCATAGAAAATTAATTGCAGTTGGGTGGACAGATGTTTCCTCCATTATCTACATCATCATCATTCTCTGGATCTTCATTATTATTAGAGGCTGCCAGGACGATGGTCATCTTTCCGATATGACCTTTGATCTCATTATCCAAGCCGTAAGCCTCCACATATTCTGCATCATATTCAGCAAAATAAAGCTTGAGACCACCAGTTTTAGGATCGGTTTTTTCTAATAATTTTTCGAGTGTTTGGCGGTCAAACCAAATGGAATTGGTCTGGTCCCTGCCGAGGTTGCTTTTGTAATTCTTTTGCAACCTTTCTAGTTCTTTAATTGTCATGGTGTGGATCGGTAAAAATCTCAGGGACGAGCCCCTAGTAGATTTGGTGATAAATTGATTAACTATTAAATCTAAAAATCACCGTGCTTTCCCTCCGTTATGATCTCCTCAAAAAAACTATCAGTCCATTAGAATGATCAAATTTACGCTAATAATTAAATAATGAGCCATCCGCAAAGGATGATTTAATATTTAAATCAGCGTTTTAATCTTTTAACCTAATAAAATTTTGTAAAGGATCAACCAAAGGAAAATACAAGGTAGTTTCTTCAATCTAATTACCGAAAATACGTATTTAATACCAATACTACCAGTTTTTCACCCCTTAAGCTTGGTACTTTTTACGAAGTCCAAAAATGACCTCGCTATAGAAGGAAATTCCAAAAGACAAGTACATTATACCTGCCATAATTCGATTTAGCTTACTCCAGGCAAAAATCAGCTCCGAGGTTGAAGTGGGAAATAAATACAGGTAGCCGAACAGGGTCAGCGCTTCCAGATAGAAGAAGGTGATTCCCACGGTAATCCAAATATGTGGTACCCGCATCAGGTCGGTATTTGGATAAATATTAAGATGAATAATGCTATAATAATAACGTATGGCCATGCCTATAATGAGCAGTCCCATGGGCAATAGAGACAAATATTGAAATTCTTCATTAATCGGCTGTAAGGTCAGGGAATTTATCAATCCCCAAAGGCATGCTGCGCCAAAACCGATAAAGAAATATCGCTTCACCTTGGGATTTTTCTCCAATAAGGAGAAGTACCAAACGATCAGCAGGGATTCTATATATATCCAGCACACATTATAAAGCATCACATTCTTGATGCTTCTGCTAGCGGTATATCCACCAACGGCCTCCAAAAAGAACACAAAGGCTAAGATAATCATCATTAGCTTTTGTGTATTTTTGTATTTTGGTTTTTGAAAATAATAATAGATCAAACTTCCTAGCAAGCTGCTAAAGATGACCCCTAAATACGTAACCTGACTCATAATCGACCTCGATTCCTCCAATAATTGGTTTATAAACTGACATTTAAAAGTAGTAGGGAGTAGTAGTAGTTTCTTAAATTATCCCATTTACTTCCATCATTTCAAAAATAGTCCTTCGAATTAAGCCTTTACCTTCCTGAAAAAGGAGCCGACTTCTATTTCAAAATGTTGCAGTAAACAAATATTATTTAATGATATGCTTCCATATCTTTAATTCACAGGTGCAAGTTAATAGCTTCTGCACTCTTAAAAAATACCCTAATTACGGTATTTTTCAGGCTAAGGCACTTTCATCAAAATCAAAAAAATCGACCACAGACCATTGATCACCAGTGAATTACGATCAAAAATAGGGGTTTTTACTAAAGAAAGCACCTTGCCAGTGACAAGGTGCTTTCTTTATAAATTACTCCTTAATTAAGGATTTTACTTGGCTTAATTAATACTTAAGCGACTGTTTTGGTCTCATCCTTTTCTTGATCAATTTCTCTTTTCATCAAATCGACTACGATAGGTGTAGCGATATAGATGGAAGAGTAAGTACCGATCAGGATACCGATAAACAAGGCGAAACTGAATCCACGCAATACCTCACCACCGAAAACCAATAATACGATCACTACCACCAAAGTGGTGAAGGAAGTAATCAGGGTTCTGGCCATGGTTTGGTTAATGGCATCGTTGAACATTTTCACCAATTTAGAGGTACCGCGGTTTGCGATATTTTCTCTGATCCTATCGAATACAATCACGGTATCATTGATAGAGTAACCGATCACAGTAAGCATCGCAGCGATGAATACCTGGTCAATCTCAAAGGTCGCTCCGAATGCACTAGCAATAGCAAAGGCGGCAACCACAAATAAGGTGTCGTGCGCCAGGGCGATGATAGAAGCAAGGGAATACTGCCACTTACGGAATCTCAATAAGATATAAAGGAAGATGGCTACTAAGGCGAAGAACATGGCCTCCATGGAGGAGTTTTTGATGTCATCTGCTACAGTCGCACCCACTTTGGAGGAGCCGGTGATGGCGAAGGAATTATCATCCATCTGCGTGGCATCGCTTACGAAGGTCAGTCCGGTGATTTGAGCGATTCCCTCCTTCACTTTGGTTTCTACTTCACGGTTTGCCTCATTGCTATCTTCGTTGATGAGATAGGAGGTGGTCACCTTGATGATATTATTGGCGCCATAGGTTTTGGCTTCCACAGATCCATCAAATGCTCTATCCAAGCCGGTTTTCAATTCAGAAGCGGCAACAGGCTGGCTGAATTCCACGATATAGGAACGTCCACCTGTAAAGTCAACACCGAACTTCAAGCCATTGACCAAGGCGACACCAAGGCCGATAATGATCACTGAGGATGAAATCAGGTAAGCAATTTTACGCTTGCCTAAGAAGTCGATGTTCAGATTGCTGAATAGGTTTCTAGAGAATGGAGTGGCAAAAGAAATTTTGCTCTGCTCCCCTTTTTTGCTCATCCAATACACGATCACTCTAGTGATGAATACGGAAGAGAAGAAGGAAGATGCGATACCAATCATCAATACGATAGCGAAACCTTTCACAGGTCCCTGACCTAATGCATATAGGATAGCTCCTGTAAGGAAGGTAGTGACGTTTGAATCAAGAATCGCACTAAATGCCTTGCTATAACCACTACTGATCGCTTGGAGGATACCTGCCCCCGCGGCGAGTTCTTCTTTGATCCTCTCAAAAATCAGGACGTTTGCATCAATCGACATACCGATCGTCAATACGATACCTGCAATTCCCGGCAAAGTCAGAGCTGTGCCTAGCTGAGCGAGGATACCTAAGATGAAGAAGATATTGAATATCAATGCAGCAATGGCCACAAAACCACCTTTGGCATAGTAAGCAATCATGAACAATACCACGATAGCCAAACCAGCTACCATAGAATTGATACCTTGAGACTGCGCTTCTTTACCCAATGTCGGGCCGATGATCGCTTCTTCCACGATCTTGGTAGGAGCAGGTAAGGTACCTGATTTCAAGATATTGGCTAGATCTTTTGCCTCTTCCAAGGTGAAGTTACCCGTAATTTCGGATTGTCCACTAGGGATTTCACCTAGAATATTAGGAGCTGTATATACGTAGTTGTCTAATACTACCGCTATACGTCTGTTGATATTCTCGGCAGTCATCTTACGCCATTTTCTAGCGCCTTCTGCATTCATGCTCATGCTTACCGCAGGATTAGAGCTTTGATCCAATACCTGACGGGCATCTGTAATCACATCTCCTTCCAATGGCGCCTGATCGGTACCTCTTGGAGTTTCGATTCCATGAAGCTCAATGAGCTCTTCGCCTTCTACGTCACGAGCTTTGACAGCCCACATGAACGTAAGGTCACGAGGAATCAAAGACTGAATGTCTTCTCTTTTTAAGATTCTATTGATAGCAACAGTATCTTTTACATCATATACCAAACCGTAGTTGGCTTTCAATAAGGAGAAAAGCGGAGAAACATCGGCAGACAATGAGTCTGTCTCATCACCACCCTCAGCAAGCTGACGCTCCAGATCGGTCATGGTGCTATCACCTTCTACCTGTCCTGCATCAGCAGAAGTAGCGGCTGCGCCTGACTTATTTGCTTTAGACTCTGCTACCAGCGCCGCATTGATCTGCTGCAATACGTCTCCGTATTCGTTGATCTCAGCAACTTTCCAGAACTGCAGTTTGGCCACTCCTTGTAGCAGGTTTCTTACCCGCTCTTGGTTGTCCACACCTGGCAATTCAATTTGGATTCTGCCCGTACCCTGGATACGTTGGATATTAGGCTGAGAAGTACCAAATCGGTCAATCCTTGTTCTCAGGATATTAAAAGAACGGTCAATGGCATTCTCCACCTCGTTATCTATAATGTCCAGGATATCTCCATCAGAAGATTCCAAGGAGATACGGCCTCTATTTGCCGCTGTAGCATAGATGCTATTCAATGGCTTATTGCCGGATTTTTCTTTCCACTGAGCGTAGAAAATATCCACATATTTATCGTTGGAAGTTTTGGATAGCTCTTCAGCTTCCTCCACAGCTGCATTGAAGGCTTCATTTTGGCTGTTTCCAGCTAAGCCTTTTACGATCTCCACAGGAGATACCGCCAATGTCACGTGCATACCTCCTTGTAAATCCAGTCCTAAACCTAGTTCGGTTTCTTTTACCTCCTTGAAGGTATAGTCGATCCCTAGGAAATTATAAACTGGCTCTCTCCATACGGAGTCTAGGTAAGATTGCTTTTTGGCAAAATCCAAATTGCCTTCCACATCAGTGGCGTAGGCTGTCGCGTCCTCCTGGACGTTGCCTGATACGTAGGTAAATGACAGATAGTACAGACATAATGCTGTAACAATCACTGTCAAGAACACAATGATCCCTTTGTTTTGCATGATTTACTTAATGAAATAATTAATTAGTTGATTGATTTCTTCATTGAAAACTATGGGTAAATACCCAAAAAACCTTTCGGCACAGACACAAAAATCCCCTATCAGGGTGCATTCGGAGCAGCTATCTGCTCCAAAAGTACTTCTAAAAAATAACTCGAATATCCCACCACTAAGGACCGCGGCTGCACCGCTCGATCTTCAAAGCCTACTATTTCGTAGATCAACTGAAGCGTGGTACTCGCCACCAAATTGGCAAAAGGCACCACCACAGCTTCTGTGGCCACATCCATAAAGGACTGATGATCCTCATTACTTTCGGAATCCGCACCTTCACTGCTAGCAGTGACCAGTACCCTTTCCGATTCCTGATGATCCGTAAGGAGATATTGAGAATTAGATACAATGAAGCAACAAATGGCAACCAAGAAGATGGCCATTCGATCTCTTAAGAGACGGTTTTTGTTGCTTTTGTTATTCATAGACAGCAAATGTATATATTTTTTGAAACAATTACCTATTTTTTTTAAAGGATATGGCTCCAACACCTCCCATCTATACTATTCCACGCCCTGCTCATGAGCCATTTTCCTTCTTCAGCTCCCTTTCATAGCCTTCTGTATATCATCATAAACCCACGGCCGCTACGGGGCCTCTACCATCGGAGTTTTTGGGGTAAATGCTAGACCGAAACACCTAATCTCTTGCCTGTTGGACATTTAGGTTTTGGAAATGCATTTCGTTTGGGCTCAAATTAATTATCAAAAAATGATTAGTTTTGTCCCATGAAAATATGCTTTGCTACGAATAACGCCAAAAAGATCGAGGAGGTAAAAGCTGCGCTAGGCAGTGAATTTTCGATAGTTTCCCTGAAAGACATAGGCTGCGAGGAAGAGCTTCCTGAGACAGGAGACACCTTATATGATAATGCTTTCGAAAAAGCGCGATTTGTCGCAGACAATTATGGCGTAAGCTGCTTTGCCGATGATACCGGACTGGAAGTAGAAGCCCTGGAGGGTGCTCCCGGCGTGTACTCAGGACGCTATGCGGGCGAACCCCGAAGTGATGAGCGCAATGTGGATTTATTGCTTCGCAATATGGCAGACAAAAACCAACGTAAGGCACAGTTCAGAACCGTAATCGCCCTTATTCTAGACCAGGAAGAGCATAGTTTTGAAGGTATCGCCCCCGGCAAAATCACCCATAAGAGATCTGGCGAAGGTGGATTTGGCTATGACCCAGTATTTCTTCCCGAAGGATACGAAAAAACATTTGCTGAACTTACCATGGCCGAAAAAAATGCCATCAGCCACCGAGGGCAAGCAGTCCAGAAACTAATCCACTTCCTCAAAAGCTATCAATAGCCGAATTCCCAAAGCCCATTTATATCATGAGAAAGCCTTATATCATTGGAGTGACCGGTGGAAGCGCCTCTGGCAAAACACTTTTCCTGAATAAACTACTGCAAACTTTCGAGCCCGAAGAGGTCTGTCTCATCTCGCAGGACAATTATTATAAACCGATCGATCAGCAGCCTCTGGATGATGAAGGGATAGAAAATTACGATACCCCACATTCCTTTGATTTTGATGCTTACGCAAGCGACATCCGCAAAATCCAAAATGGCGAAACGGTTTTCCGTCAGGAATACACCTTCAATAATCCCGCAGCAAGCCCCAAAATGCTCGAGTTCAAGCCGGCCCCCGTGGTGGTGGTAGAGGGGATCTTTGTGCTTTACTCCCCCCAGCTGGCCACCTTACTTGACCTCAAAGTATTTATTGATGCCAAGGATTATATCAAATTGAAGCGGCGGATCGTCCGAGACAAGATAGAACGCGGATATGACCTGGATGACGTGCTGTACCGCTATGAGAAACATGTCATGCCGACTTATGAGAAATATATCGAGCCATTTAAGCATGATGCCGACCTGATTATTCCTAATAATAATAGCTTCGAAAATGGCCTCGACATGGTCCGCATCTTTCTCAAAGAGAAAATTAACGAACAACCTTGCCTCTAGCCCTTCCACTAGCAGCCAGCAAATCCCCTTATAGACCGTTTTAAATAAACTTTGGAAGATCGGGGCGAGTATTGCATTTCCACCTTTCCTATAAGTACGAGGGTCCTGCTTATATTTTTTAGGCTAAATTCCATGCGTTTTGTGAGGCTGCATCTCTCAATCAAAGTGAATATTTCTTATATTGAGAAGTCAATCCATCTTATAATCAAGGCCATCTCCTACCAGTTAAGTTTGCGGCCTCGTCCTTGCTTTAGCAGGGCCAAACTCGCTAAATAGGCTTTGGAAGAGGTTTTTGGGCTTGATATATAGGAGTATCAAGGGAATATTCACTAAATCATCAGCGTCCTCATGCTTACCGAAATCCATCCAAAACTGCCCATGCGCAATAAAAAACTTACCCAGGACTATTACGAAAGTCAATTGGGCTTCCGTGTAGTGGGCGACTTGGATTATGAGGGCTATCTGATGATGCGAAAAGACCAAATCCAACTTCACTTCTTTGAATTTAAAGCACTTGATCCCAAAGAAAATTATGGGCAGGTATATATCCGTACGGATAATATTGAGATTCTTTATCAGTCATTAATCGAAAATAATACGCCCATCCATCCCAATGGGCCACTGGAAACTAAAGCCTGGGGACAAAAGGAGTTTTCTCTTTTAGACCCCGATAATAACCTCCTGACCTTTGGCCAGGGAATATGAATAATGAGATAATTTATAACGCGAATGGTAGCGTCCAGCTAGGTAGTCAGGATGATAGGAATTGATGAGCAGAGGAAAAATACTAAACATTCAAAATAATATGAATAAGGAAAAGATAATCGTATTGGGGGCGGCATTTGGGGTGGCAATAGGAAGTATAATCTCCGTCTTTACTGGCAATCCTGCATTGTGGATCAGTCTGGGAATAGCCTTCGGAGCAGGCTTAGGGCTGGCCTATAGCCAAAGAAAATCCATTAAATAGAAAGGGTGTAAGACTGATTAATTTGATTTCCCATTTGTGGAAGGTTTATGTTTTTGAGCCGATGTAATTTCCTATCCGATTCGGAGAAGCAGGGAAGTGCTTAAGGAGCTCGGGCTATTCAATTCGGTGCAGGAATTTTTAGCGCTATATCTGGCAAACTATTTGCCTTGGCTTGACAATTGCTTTTTCCTCTGATAGGAGGATAAGACATTATAGAAAGTAATAGATAACATAAACCAAAAAGAGTAAACAATGAAAAAGTTTTTAATGATTGCCTTCACCGTTTTTATTATAAGCCAGCAAGAGGTGTTTTCCCAAATTAGTGCAGGTATTTATCAGCAAAATGCTGGCACCTATATGGTGGTGGGCAGTGATCCCGACGAGAAGATGTTCGGTGAGGGGCGTCTTGGTGCAGGAAACTATATCGATGTCGAGGGGACCTTTGGCTATAACTTTATCCAAAGAGATGAAGTGAACTTTTACAGCGGCGTACATCTTGGTGTCTTTGACGTTTCCGATGGCTCACAGGTTTATTTTGGGGTTCCACTTGGCCTTTTGGTGAAGCCATTCTCTGCAAGTCGCAATTTCGGTTTTGTTTTAGAAGCCAGCCCATTGATCATTCCTGATTCTTCGAATTACCTCAGAGCGGGAATCGGCATGAGATACACTTTCCGCTAAGACGGGAGAAAAAAAAGAAGCTGTCTCCTATTCTCAAGGTCTAAAGATGATAGGTACCTCGCTCTCCAACTATGTCCCATTCCCTAGCCGCACAAGTAGCGTTAAGGAAAATAGCTGTTGAGATCGGGCCCCATCGTCCAGGCCAATTTAGGAAACAGCTTCTTGTATTATTTTAAACCTTAAAAGGAAAAGGATACACCCGTGCTGGCCACAAACACCTCACTACCTCCAATATTTGGTTGGTAGGCGATCTGGGTCACTAATCCTACATTCTCCCCAAGCCTGTTCCAGAGTTTTAGCCCTACTAGATAGGAAATATCAATTTGAGACCCAACATCTCTCTGCACAATGGTGCCATCTCCATCACTAAAAATTCCTCGAACCACTGTAAACGAGGTCCTCATGAATGAAAATTGAGGCGTTAACCTGAGTTTTTCGGTGTTTATGACATTGTACCCAAGACCTAACTTCCAGGTGGAATAATTCAAGAAATCCTTCTCATCCTCCTTTAGGTCAAATATAATTGTTTCACCACCTCCCTTGAGATAGCCTTTACCGAATCTCGCTTCCACAATCAGCCTTTCAGCAATGGACCTTGCATAGCCTACTTCTACTCCATATACATTATAATACGCATTAGAACCTTGGCTATAATGAATGCTATAATGAAGGTACATAGGACTAATACTTATTTCGTTCTTTGGGCTCTCTTGCGCCAAGCTGGTACTGTAAACCGCCGTTAGCATCAATAAAGCTAGCGCACATTTTTTAAGTGTTTTCATAATTTGAGGAGTTAATGGGTAGTAGAACGTTCCACATTGTATAAGACGGATGCTTATAAAATGCTGAACCATTTATTTCATTTTGTGGATATTCCTGCGAGTACTAACAGATACATTCGCCATCCAGACCAGCAGGAAGGAGGGGTTAAGCTTCTCATGATCTGATAGGTGCGAAGAGGCTTCACTTGTACCGTATTGTCCAATAATGCTTCATGCTGGCCATTGTCCTGGCATGAGGTCCATGTCATGATCCTTAAAAAAATCAAGGACCATAGATAAGGGTTAAATCTTTTCATTGGTATAGAGTCTAGGTAAAAGAATAATGTATAGATAAGACTCCAACAGAATAATTCAAAAAATGCTACTACGCAGATGTACGCAGGCTCACCAAAAGCGGGCAAAATAGTCAATGTCCCCCAAAATCAGGTAAAAAAATAAGCCCTGTAGTCAATGACCACAAGGCTTATAGTGTTTTATATCTAGTTTATACCCCAGCTGCAAAGCAAGATGCCTCAGTTTGCGGGTTTATAAGTGATTGAAAGGCCTTTTGGGGCCAAATCACTGATTATCTACAAGCGATTTTATTCACCCGATTGGCATGTCTGCCGCCTTCAAAGTCGGTGCTAAGGAAGGTTTCCACCATTTCCTGAGCTAGCTCATAGGACACAAACCGCGCAGGGATAGAGATGACATTCGCATCATTATGCTGACGGCTCAGTGAAGCTAGGTCTGTATTCCAGCAGATGGCTGCACGGATACCTTGGTGCTTGTTGGCGGTGATGGCGACTCCATTACCACTTCCACAGACCACGATGCCCTGCACGAATTCCCCTGCCTCGATAGCCTCACACAGTGGATGTACATAGTCTGGATAATCCACAGATGCATCAGAGAAAGGACCAAAATCCTTAACCTCTATGCCTTTGGACTCCAGGAATGACACCAAGCGGCTTTTATATTCATATCCGGCATGATCTCCACCGATTGCTATTTTATTTACCATGATATTTTTTCAATTAAAGTTCGTCGTCTTCGGCAGCCAATCTTTTTTTCTTCTCTAGCTTTTTGGCTATCATAATTCCCGCTTCATACAGCACCAATATAGGCATGGCGATAAGGAGCTGACTGATCACATCTGGCGGAGTAATCACCGCCGAGAGCACCAATATAGCCACCACAGCATGCCTACGGTAAGACCTCAGCATAGCAGCAGTCACCAACCCTGACATGGATAGGAAGTATATCACCATAGGCAGCTGAAACATCACCGCCGAGGCTAATACCAGCATCATCAGCGTGGAGATATAAGAAGTAATATCAAACTCATTGGCGATGGAAGGATCCAGCTGATAGTTTGACAGGAAATTGATCGAAAGAGGCGAAAGGATATAATAGCCAAATGCCGCACCCATAAAGAATAGTAAGCTCACGAAGAATACTGCTCCACGCGCGGCTTTTCTTTCTTTATCATAAAGTCCCGGGCTGATAAATTTCCATACTTCCCAGAATACAAAGGGAAATGCGGCGATAAGTCCCACCACCAGGGAGGAGGTCATGTGCATGGTAAACTGACCCGTCATCTGGCGACTTTGCAGAATAAACGGGAGCTCATCAATACATAAAGCGGGAATGTTTAGGCTTGCTGAGAGCTTGCAGAGCATTCTATAAGTGAAGAAGTCCACTCGGGAAGGCCCTAATATTATCTGGCCAAACACAATGCTTTTGGCAAGGAATGCAATAACCGAACAGACCATAATAGCCGCAATCGACCGTACCAGGTGCCATCTTAATTGCTCCAAATGGTCCAAAAAGGACATTCCTTCCTCTTCTTCTTCCTCTTCTCTATATTGATCTAATGCCACGTAATTATTGGTTTAGTTACTATAAGCGCCAGTCCCTAGCAGGATTTGCTATCTTGGACTGGCCCCTTAAATGATTGACTTATATATTAATATAATGGGAAAGTTACCATCCAATCATTCACCTCTTTTTTGATCTCTGCCAGGATGGCCTCATCTTCATGATTCATCAAAGCTTTATCGATCAGGTTCACGATTTTCTTCATATCATCTTCCACTAAGCCTCTAGTGGTAATGGCAGCAGTACCTACTCTCATTCCAGAAGTGACAAATGGCGATCTGGTGTCAAAAGGCACCATGTTTTTGTTGATAGTGATATCTACTTTTCCTAGGGATTCTTCGGCGATCTTGCCTGAGAGATCCTTATTTCTAAGGTCTATCAGCATCAGGTGATTATCTGTGCCTCCAGAGATCAGCTTATAGCCTTTCTCCACAAAGGCTTCCGCCATTACCGAGGCATTTTTCTTCACCTGAAGGATATACTCCATATACTCATCAGATAGCGCTTCCTGGAATGCTATGGCCTTCGCAGCAATAATATGCTCCAATGGTCCGCCCTGCATCCCTGGGAATACCGCAGAGTCCAATAGCTGAGTCATTTTTCTTAATTCTCCCTTAGGATTCTTGATGCCAAATGGATTGTCAAAGTCCTCTCTCATCATGATCAAGCCACCTCGAGTTCCTCTAAGGGTCTTATGAGTGGTGGTGGTCACGATATGGCAATGCTCCAGAGGATCATTGAGCAATCCGCGAGCGATCAAACCTGCTGGGTGAGAGATATCCGCCAATAATAAGGCGCCTACCTCGTCTGCAATCTCACGGAAACGGGCATAATCCCAATCACGGCTGTAAGCAGAAGCCCCGCAAATAATTAGTTTTGGCTGTACTTCCTTAGCAGTTTGAGCTACCTTGTCCATATCTACCACGCCTGTCTCCTCTTCTACTCCGTAGAAATGAGGCTTATAGTTCTTTCCGGAGAAATTTACTGGCGAACCATGCGTAAGGTGACCGCCATGAGATAGATCAAATCCCAATATACTGTCACCAGGATTAAGGATGGCTAGGAATACGGCGGCATTGGCCTGAGCACCAGAGTGCGGCTGCACATTGGCCCAGGTGGCACCAAATAACTCCTTGGCACGGTCAATGGCTAACTGCTCAATATCATCCACTACTTCACATCCTCCATAGTAACGTTTTTTCGGAAGTCCTTCTGCATACTTATTTGTCAGTACACTTCCAGCCGCTTCCATCACCTGCTTACTGGTGAAGTTTTCTGAGGCGATTAACTCGATGCCTCTCTTTTGACGGTCTTCTTCTTTTTGGATTAGGTCAAATATTACCTGGTCTCTTTTCATGTGTGATCTTATGTTTTACAGTCTAATTCGATAGGTTCGCTTTAGGCTTTGCAAAATACCCTAGCTTAGTGGCCAAATTATTCAGAGATATTTTTGGCTGCCCAAAATTAGTTCGAAACCTTGTATTATCCAATTGATTAGGAAATTGGTTTTTGGACTCTATCTAATGATTTTTGATATCCCCCTCTGATCGATTTATTCCTGCAGAACACAAGCACTATCCCTCCATTCCCTTCCTGACCCTGCTCCTCCCAGCAAACCCTCCTATCGTCGCCCACAAGCCCTAAAAGACATTTTTCATACGCAATGATCGATAAAGAACTCAACTTTCCTTGACTCCGTAAATCATCGAAACAAATCTAAAAAGGAACACTCCTATCGGGTAAATCAATGCTTTTCGCCTATAAAAAAATACTTATTAGCCACAATTTTGATTTACCAATCTCCGCTAAGACGACTGTACCGCAGACTATATAGACTAGCAAAGTCCTAATTTGGCCCATCGCCTATCCTCATAGCGCCTTTTTATGTTACTTTTTTATTTTCCTTTCCTCTTAAGGTTTTCAAACTTTCAATTATCCCTTACTTTTGGAATATGATTGACTTTGAATATACACCTACCAGCTATTTTGATGGTACTGGACCATCGGCTTTGCTGGCCAGGCTCTCTTATCCTGAGAGCCAATGGGGAGAAGAATTAACAATCTATGCTGCACCAATCGATGGAAAGATATTTTTCGAAGTGGTAGATTTCTATGGCAATGATTTTAAACTTAACCCGGAAAAATCCAGTCATCCACTGAGTCTCCAGGAGTTTATCTTCCTCATAGAAACGATGGAAGTCACCAGCGAAGGGGCCACGGGAAAAATGAACCTGACCCTGTCAGGAATCCCCGAAGCCAAAAGTAATGTGTACCCCCAGCTGGAAGATTACTTTGATGAAAAAAGAAAGACTTTTGGGATGATCTAAGATCAGATGTCCCAAATGGTGGAAGCCGAATAGTGGCCTACATGATTGGACTGAAACCAGTATTCATAGGTTTCAAAGTCTATACAGTCTGTAAGTTCCATTCCTTCATAGATCAGCTGCCTGATGCTGGACACGGGCAAAAAACTCCTCAGGTCATTAGCCTGATCGACGGTTAGCTGCGAAAGTTGGATGATTCTCTGATTATCGATTAGGATAGGTATAAGTTTGGTCATAGCAGATGGATTTCTAGTATAAAGTAAGCACAGAAAATTAAATTATTGATTAATAACAGGTTACGATACTGTTAATTTCACCCCCAACTCAGCATTCCTCATGACCAACCTGTACCTCGTCGTCCTCTGTCTCCTGATCGGAATAGGTCTCCAATGGGTTTCCAGCCTGCCAAAAGACGCTCCAAAATCCCTAAACACCTACCTGATTTATGTCGTTTTGCCTGCCTTGGCACTGCTATATATTCCCGATACGGAACTGTCCCTCGATCTGCTACTTCCCGTGCTCACCGCATGGATTAGCTTTGGCCTATCCTGGTTACTTTTTGCCAATCTCGGCAAGCGAATGGGCTGGAGTAAGGCCACCATTGGCTGTCTGATTATTGTACCTGGCCTAGCCAATACCTCCTTTATTGGCTTTCCCATCATAGAAGCTTTATATGGGGAGGAAGGGCTAAAAATCGCTTTGATGGTCGATCAGGCGGGTTCTTTTATTATTGTGAGCAGTATTGCTATTATTGTGGCCTCGCTCTATGGTCAGGGAAAAAAACGCAAAAGAGATATCACCAAAAAAATCCTCACCTTTCCACCCTTTCTATTTTTCCTCATCGCCCTAAGCATGAATATAGGAGGTTGGCATTTCTCAGGTACCATCCACGAGATACTGTCAGCTTTTGCCGCCACCCTTACCCCCATCGCCCTTGTCGCCGTGGGATTGCAGGTAAAAATCAAGTCAGACACCATCAGCTCCCCACATTTATGGATAGGTTTGGGGTTCAAATTGATCCTGATGCCCGCCGTGATCTTTCTGGCCTATCGATTCATCGCCCCGCCTGAGTCGCTGATCTATAAGGTCAGCGTGATGGAAACAGCTATGGCCCCCATGATCACCGGCTCCATCATTGCCATCAATCATGATTTGAACCCCAAATTAGCCTCCTTACTGGTCGGTATCGGCATTCCTTTATCGTTTGGCACTTTAGTGATCTGGAACCTGCTCGTGGGATAAAGACTTTATGCAGACCTATTCAAAGGCCCCTTTAGCCCTGGTCTCCCCATCGCTGCACGGCCGAATGGGCAGAAAGATTCCAAACGAAAAAAGCCTGGAACTCCTCCCAGGCTTTTCAGATCTCATTACTATAAGCTCTCACTTACCAAGCGCGGAAAGCAGGAGGCTCCACGCCGCTCAGTCGAAGATAAACGATCATATTTCCACGGTGGTGGATCCCGTGGGTATCAATTAAATTTTCTACTTGACGGCGACTCACCATTGCGCCACCGAACACCTCTACTTCTTCCGCAAGCTCATCCTCAGTCAGTGACTTACAGATATTCGCGACAAAGTCAAAGGATTTCTCCACAGCCATCTTCAGCTCCGCCTTATTCATATCTTTCTTCTCCATATCCATTCCAGGATCCCCTTCTTTCAGGAATTTGCTAGCCATCATTACATTGGCGCCGGCGATATGCATGGCCATTTCCCGGAAACTCATCACCCCTTCGGCGGGTGTAAAATCCAGCTTATCCTCGGGCATAGCTTCGATTATCTCCACGGTATAACCTTTCATACCATTCCACTTAGCCAAAAATTCTTCCTGATTCGTCTGCGCATTGGCCATATACATGGAGCTGACCATCATGCAGATCATAAGGCCGGTTACTTTGAAAAGATTTTTCATACAATCATTAATTTGTTTGTTGGGATAATTTGTTGTGTAATCACAAAATAGCTTTTGCATACTATTTGTGTAGTTAAAAATCGTGAGAAATGATGAAAATAGATAGTTTAAGGGCATTTAGTTTTCATTAATTTAATAGCCATTGCCAGGGAAGGCATAAAATTTAGGGATAAAAAAAAACGGATTGAATCAATTTCATAACTTTGAACTTATGAAGAGGAGCATAGCATTATGGTGCATGGCAGTGGTTTTTTCTGCCTGCGAAAAGGACTATTTACCTAGACCGATGGGGTATAACCGCATTGATCTTCCCGAGCATTCCTTTGCGACCCTGGAGGGCCAGTATCCTTATACCTTTGAGTATTCGACCCATAGCCAAGTGGAATCAGACAGCTTTAATTTACAGGAGAAGAACTGGATCAATCTCCACTATCCAGGCCTGGGCGCCAAGGTGCACCTCACCTATAAGGGCATCGATGGGGACAGACAGAAGCTTCGCAGCATACTGCAGGACTCATTTAGCCTCACCGCCAAGCATCAGGTCAAAGCCTACAGCATAGAGGAGGCAGTGACCCGTACTAGCAAGGGCTATACTGGGGTCATCGCAGAACTCTCTGGCGAGGTGCCCACACAGTTTCAGTTTTTCGTGACCGACTCCACAGATCATTTCCTTAGAGGAGCCTTGTATTTTAATACAGCGGTGAAGAATGACTCCCTCGCTCCGGTCATTGCCTATATCAAGGAAGATATGATGCATTTAGTAAATAGCTTAGAATTTAAAAAATAAGGACTTGCTTCGATTCAATAATTCCCAAACTTCCCGCATACACTTAAGCCGAGCGCTAAGGTCCTTGGCAATCCTGCCCATGATAGCCCTACTTCTCTACTCCTGTGCAGGCTCCAAAACCACCACTAGCGCCCCAAAACCCCTGCCTTCTGATGGAGCGAGCAGTCCAAGTGCCAGCATTCCCCATCCGCCGGCAGATCGCCCCACCTCGGTGGAAGAGGTCCTGCCGCCATTTGCGGCTCCCAAGCGGGAGTTGCGAGGGATATGGGTGGCCACGGTTGCGAATATTGATTGGCCCTCCTCGGGCAATATTAGTTTTGCACAGCAGCAAAAAGAGTTCATAGAGATCCTAGACTTCTATGCCCAACGTAATTTCAATGCGGTGTTCGTTCAGGTAAGGGCCGCGGGAGATGCTTTTTATCCTTCGAAATACGCCCCTTGGTCCAGCTTCCTCACCGGTCAGCAGGGCAAGGCACCCAGTACCTCTATCGACCCTCTCCACTGGATGATCAAAGCCTGCCATGAACGGGGCATGGAATTTCACGCTTGGCTAAATCCCTATCGAGCCACATTTAACCTTGACACCAAAATCCTGAGCCCTAAGCATGATTATTTCCTCCATCCCGACTGGATGGTCACCTATGCGGCTAAGCGATATTATAACCCGGGACTGCCCGCCGTCCGCGAGCATATCAATAAGGTCATCAAAGAGCTAGCAGAAAATTATGACCTTGATGGCATCCACTTCGATGATTATTTCTATCCGTATAAGGTCAACGGAAAGGAGTTTGACGATAAAGCAGCCTTCCAGCGCTATGGGAAGGGGCTAAGCCTAGCCGACTGGCGTCGTCAAAGTGTGGACCTGCTCATCCAAGAGGTCTCCCAAAGTATCAAAACCACCAAACCATGGATTTCCTTTGGCGTAAGCCCATTTGGAGTATGGAGAAATCAGACTCAGGACAAGAGAGGCTCCGCCACCAGCGCCGGCCAGACCAACTATGATGACCTCTACGCCGACCCCCTCGTATGGATGAAAAACGGCTGGGTGGATTATATAGCCCCGCAGATTTATTGGAGTGTAAACCACCCTGCAGCGCCTTACGAAACCCTCGCCAAATGGTGGGCTCAGAATTCCTACGGGCTGCCGGTGTATATCGGCCACAGCGCCTATAAGGTAAGGGCTGACACTGACCAATCCTGGCAAAGTAGCTTCGAATTGGCAAATCAGGTGGCCCTATCACGCCAGATTCCTCATATAGAAGGAAATATCTTCTTCAGGGCTCGCTCGCTAATGAATGCCAATAAGGATGTGGCGGATCTGCTCCTACAAAATGTCTATACGGTACCCGCCTTACCTCCCGCCATCAATGACAATTCTCCGGTATTTAAGGAACTAAAACCAGAAGTGACGGAAACCAAAATCACTGCCACAGGGATCTCTCTCCGCCTGGACAACGCCTACCTCGCTCAGGAATTGGTACTATTTGGTTATAATGCCTCCGGCAAATGGGAGCTTCTTGAGCAGCTGCCCGTCGAGGAAGCTGAGGCCGGAGAATGGTACCATTTCGCGCATTCCATGGCGCCAAATTATGGCTTCCTAGCCCTCGGGTTTTTGGGTAACTATGGCGAAATGTCGCAGCTATACCGCTGGAAGCAACGATAATCAAACCTCTACCTGCCCGCATGAACGAAACTCATTTTCTGCCCTGCCGCAAAAGGCTCCACTTCCGCTGAGGCTCAGCAGGAAACTTACTTATCTACCTCTTGGAAACTGGAAGGTAGATAGAGGCAAGCCAGCATCGTACCATTCATTCCTTGCCTTCTGGTCCAGCCTTGTTTCCACCACAGAAGGCTTTACCCTCCGCTAGGATTTTCGGAATAGATTAGGGGAAATAGAATTTATAGAATGAAAAGGATATGGGCGGTTGTCGGGATTTATAATCTAATAAGATAAAATCCTTTTGCGCCAGCAAATACTAAAAGGACTGGTGCTGGAGGCGCTCAGGCCTTCCTGAAAAAGCTGTTATAAAGCCAGCTGTTCATCCATGATCAAAATGCTATTCCTGATCAGCTTCACTACCTGGACATAGAAATCCTGATTTACCTTATCGAAGGTATCGGTATCCTTATGATAATCGGGATGATCCTCCACGCCAAAATACACAAAAGGGATCTTCTCTCCATGAAAAGGGCCATGATCTGAGGCACTGGTCCAGTCCTCATGTCCCGTATCAGGAAGGTCATGCCCAAAAAGCAGTTCCACAGAAGAGCTGGCACCGGCGGTTTCCAGCCATGGTTTTAGCTGTGGATAGTGATAAGTCCCGCAGGCGTAGATTTCATTCTTGTCACTCCTGCTGATCATGTCCATATTTACATTAAGGACAATTTGCTCCAGCGGGAAGGGGAAGTCTTTCAATAGTGCTTTGGCGCCTTGGAGTCCCTTCTCCTCGGCATCTAAAGCTGCAAATATCATGGAATGCTGCGGTCGGTGTTTGGAAAAATAGGAGGCCATCGCCAGTAGCGCGGCGGTACCTGAGGCATTATCATCTGCGCCATTATAGACCTTACCTTCGTGAACTCCCAGGTGATCATAATGTGCGGTGACCACTATGATCTTGTCCGTTTCTGCTCCTGGCACAAACCCTACGATATTTGCCGCATCCTTCACTTCATTCTCCTTGCCGAAGGTAAAAAACTGCGTATAATCGTCAAACTGACTGCTCAGGCCCAGGGTTTTGAACCTAGTTTTGATCAGTTCTCTCGCCTTCATGCTGCCCTCGGAAAGTGGTGCGCGCCCCTCCAGCTCATCGGATGCCAGGTAAGCAAAATCCGCCAATAACTGTTTGCGCTCCTGCTCCTGAGCCTGAAGACTAGTATAGATAAATAGTGCAGCTAAAAAGCTAAGGATTTTGAAAGCTTTCATGGGATTAACTGGGATTTAGGTAAAGTATATCGGTGAAAATAGTAATTTAGTCTTTTAGAATGTACACAACGATATGAAATATATTGCGACATTGATATGTTATTTGCTTCTGGTCATTCAAACATTCGGCCAGAGTAATGCTCCCTCGTATTTTTTGGACGGCCGAGCGGTGGTACTTATCTCGGCAGCGCCCACAGCACGGCCTCCGATGAGCTGGACACACATGGCAAAGCAGGTTCATCCTGCACTCGTGGAGGCTGGCGGCGATCCCGTGGCCTATTACGAATTGGAAGAACTCATCCTGTCTGAGGAGGTGCAGACCGCTTATGCGCAGTTTTTTGTCCGTAGGCATATTGGCAATATCGTCCTTATCACTCGGAAGAGCTCAGGAGAATTTGTCCTAAACGTGCTTCCTTTCTCCCAGAACAATACCATCGTCAATCAACAATCCGCCTGGACCCTCAGTGGAAAAACTATTGAAGAGCTGGAAGCGGCATTGGAAATAGCCGGGCAAAACACCAAATCTCTCAATCTCATGCCGCTGGATATGGCCACTTTCCCTGCACCACTGGTCGGTGGAAACTCCTCCGCAGCCTCTTCCAAATCAGGGGAATCCACAGCTTTTTCGGGGAAATTTATCCAGAAAACACCGCTCAACCTGGACATCTTTAAGCTCGGCGTGCCATTAGGAGGCGCTTCCGGTGAGTCCGCGCTGCTGGCCACCTACCGATATGACCTGTATGGCAAATCCGCAGAAGCGGTGGAAGCCGCCCAAAAAGCCGAAAAAGCGAGCTTAATGTCGGTCTTCAATGCCAACTACCCCTATCAAGTAGAATACCTGGATCAAATCAAAACAAATAAGCAGCTGCTTGCCGACAAGGTGCAGTTTGTCCTGATGCGTGTGGAAGGTAGAGAAGCTGACCTTATGGAAAGCATGGGGCTGGATCCAAGCACCGCCCTGGACAAGGACCGCATTGTGGTGAAATATTATATAAAATTGCTCGTAAGAGACGAGCTCTACCTAGGTCCTGTATGGGATGCTGACCCTAACGGAAACACAGCCCTGACCAAATTTCTGAAAAACCTGGAAATCCCTCAAAAATAAAAATACGCCAATCAATAAGGCCATGGTCCCTCAGATGGGAGTCCATGGCCTTTTTTTGGTTTAGAAAACCTCCCTTCTCTTACCGATCAGGGATGATGGGGGTGTCCAGCTGGGAGAGGGACTTCTGGATGTCCTCATCGGTCAGCTCATGTTTGACGATTTTTCCTGCGAAATAATCCTCATAGGCCTTCATATCAAAATTGCCATGACCGCAGAGGTTGAAGAGAATGGTTTTGGAAGTACCTTCTTCCTTGCACTTTTGTGCCTCGCGGATGGCGGTGGCGATGCCATGTGTGGCTTCCGGCGCCGGGATGATTCCTTCTGCTCGCGCAAAGGTGATTCCTGCTTCGAATACCTCAAGATTGTCATGCGAAGTCGCCTCGATCAGCTGATCCCGCAGCAACTGGCTTACGATCACGCCAGCACCATGATAGCGCAGTCCTCCAGCATGGATGGGAGCTGGCACAAAATTATGCCCCAGAGTGTACATCGGCAGCAGCGGGGTCATCCCCACGGTATCCCCAAAATCGTATCGAAATACCCCTTTGGTGAGCTTAGGGCAGGAAGTAGGCTCACTGGCTATGCAGCGAATATTCCTTCCCTCCACCATATTAAGCCTCAAAAACGGAAAGGCCAGCCCCGCAAAATTCGACCCTCCACCAAAGGGAGCAATGACGATATCCGGCATATCCCCGGCCTTCTCCATTTGCTTGATCGCCTCCAGACCGATGATGGTCTGATGAAGCTTAACGTGATTGAGCACGCTTCCTAGCGCATATTTGGTATTCGGCGTACTGGTGGCCCGCTCAATAGCCTCTGAAATGGCTATGCCCAGGGAGCCTGTGGTATTCGGGTTTTCGGCAAGGATTTTTCTACCCACCTCCGTCGCCTCCGATGGGGAAGGAAACACCTTAGCACCCCAGGTGTTCATCATGATCTTCCGGTAGGGCTTATGATCGTAGGAAAGCCGCACCATATACACCTCACATTCTATATCAAAATGCTGACAAGCAAAACTTAAAGCACTTCCCCACTGTCCCGCACCCGTCTCGGTGGTGATCCGCTTCACCCCTGCCTGCTTATTATAATACGCTTGAGGTACGGCAGTATTGGGCTTGTGGGATCCCGATGGGCTCACTCCTTCATACTTATAGTAGATTTTGGCGGGGGTATCCAGGGCCTTCTCCAGTCCATAGGCTCGGTACATCGGGGTGGGGCGCCAGATAGAATAGATATTTCTCACCTCATCGGGGATATCTACCCATCGGTCCATGGTGACCTCCTGCCGCACCAGTTCCTCGGGAAATAATCCTCCCAAGGCCTCAGGCCCAATGGGCTCTCTGGTGACGGGATGAAGGGGAGGCAATGGCTTATTAGGCATATCGGCCACGATATTATACCATTTGTCAGGAATGTCACTTTCACTCAAAAGGATTTTTCTCTCTTTCATCATACTTTATGGATATTGTTGGTTAGTAATTGTTTCACTATAAAACACCTCCTCACCCGAGCCGCACAGCATTATTTCCTTAGCCCCCCGCAGTGGTCAGGCGCTTCGCTTCAATTTCACCTACCCTAAACGAGCACAAGCCTCCCCTTTATATTAAAACTAATGGTACCCTACCGCCACCGCAGGCGAGCAATTGCATAATGCAGGTTTAAAATAAAAATTTAATTCGATTCCTTTCTCCAAATAAGAAAAAAACTGTTCTTCCCAAAACCATTTGTTAAGGCCCTCAAAACTTTAAGGACATTTTAATCTGTCATATGCCGATTTTAGTTTCCAATAGGCCGAAGTCAAAACCAGCCTGGCGATTGATATAAGAGAGCTTCCCAGGCCTATTCCAGATTTCCTAGGTACCAAGGCACTGGCGCTTCCGCGGAAGGGAATCCTTTTAGAATGGAAAATCTAACTTTCCGGGCTACTTTTGCACATAAATTGCTTTAATTTAGTTTTTATAAACTTTCGATCTTTTTATAGTATCAGGATTCTTTAAATCATAGTGAACATGAAAAAACATAGCTCTATATCCATTTTACTTTTCTTATTAGGCCTTGGAATCTGCTTTAGCTGTGCCAAGCCTGATTCCTCCCTTCCCACAGGTACCTATTATGGGATTTTGCCATGTGCGGACTGTCCGGGTTTGAAGTATAGCTTGGAGATCTTTCAGGATTCCACCTATTCTGAGACTATGTTTTATTTGGAGCGGTCTGAGCAGGAAGTGCGCAGCCAGGGAAAGATCAAAAGCTGGACGGGAGATCGATTGGTGCTGAATAAGGAAGGAGGGGGATTTCATTCCTTCGTTATACATAAGGATAGCCTTCAAGTGCTCGATCAGAATGGCGCTGCCATAGAGGGGGACCTAGCGGCATTATATTGGCTAACTGCCAAAAAGCCTGAAAATTTTGATGAGATTCATAAGGAAAAAGGCTTCATCGGCTTCAAGGCCACCGGAAATGAGCCTTTTTGGAGCTTAAAGATGGATTTTTCTGGCAAGATGGTCTTAGATGTCTTGGGAGAAGAGGAGTTTAGCGTGCCCCTTCCAAAGCCTGTAAAGCCCCAGGATATACAAGCGGAGCATTATAATGCACAAACAGAGAAGGGGCAACTACAGGTCACCATCTTCAAGCAAAAATGCCAGGACTCTATGTCTGGAATGGATTTCGACTATAAGGTATCGGTAAGAGTAAAGACCAATGAAGAAGCGGAGTATCGGGAGTATTCTGGCTGTGGCAGTTACCAAGGAGATTACCGACTAAACGATATTTGGGTGCTGGAAAGCGTCAATGGCCTAGCGGTAAGCAAGGAATTTAAGGCTCCTAATATTGAGTTTAACCTACAGAGAAATCAGTTTTTCGGCTTTGGAGGCTGCAATAGAATCAATGGAAACCTATCCATGGCAGGTCAGGTCCTCACATTCAAGGATCTCGTTACGACCAATAACAGCTGCGAACGACTCAGTGAAGAGCAGCAATTCCTACAGCTGATCGAAGGGAAGTCTTTTCGCTTTGCCATCCAGCCAAGAGGGCTAAGATTATACAATACTGATGACAGCCTGGAATTCAGGAAAGTCGATTAGATAGGCCATTCCTAGAATCTCTTGCCAAATCCAACGGCTAGGTTCCAAGAGTTATAACCTTCCTTTATATCAAATGTAAAGGAAGGTAGAAACTCCCAGTTGTGGCCCATAGGGATGGCATATTCAGTCCCTAACCTCCATATCATCAGGTTTTCATTCTTCTCAAATTCTCCACCCAAGCCCGCATAAACGGCCCAATGCTCCATCAGCTCATAGCTGGCTACAGCCGCAAAAATCATGGCTCGCTCACGCTCCAACTCTGAATTTCTAATGATATAATGGTCCAGCTCCCAGTCCCACATCATTCCTACCTCCAGCCTATCGCTTACTTTTCTAAAGTAATCAAAGCCTACCGCAGGCACGAAAAAACCATCGCCAGTCTCCGACTCACTGAGTTTTGCCCCTTGGGGAATCCAGGTATAACCAAGAGAGAATACCACCCTGTTTTTGGTTTCGGCTTCTTCAGCTTCCTGCGCCAGTAGTGGCAGGGAGGCAAATAACATACAGATGACGAAGAGAAAAGTTGATTTTTGGCCCATAATAAAATATGATTTTTATCCGAAAGAATTAATATATGCTAAGATAGCGGATTTAGTATTTCTATGGAACAGATGGAAATAGATTCTTTATTATTTCATTAAATTCCCTCTTACAATGTATGGCGAGTAACCAGTACCTCAAACCAGGGGAATAGTCTGACTTCTACTTTCTGCAATAATAGCGATTTTCTAGCTGCTCCTTAAGTTTGAGGAATTTTTTCCATTTAGGGTAATGGGTGACATCTTCGATCGCATTGACCTCATCAAACATCTCCTGAGCCAATTCATATTGGCCCTTTCTGAAGGCCTTGAAAGCATGCTTAAGCAGCTGTCTTGCTCGAGCCCCCTTAAGCTCCGCTTCCACTTGGAGGGCGGCAGTACGCTGGCGGCTGAAATCGATACTTTCAGGACTGACCTTGATGCTAAAAGTCGAGATGGGCGACTTTAGGATCATCCCTTCGAGATTGGTACAGCGGGACAGAGCCACATACGCCTGCCCAGCCTCAAAAGACCTTCCTATATCCAGAATCGCCCGATCAAATGTCAGTCCCTGACTCTTATGCACGGTGATGGCCCAGGCGAGTTTCAATGGAAACTGGGTGAAAGTCCCGATGACATTGGCCTCTAGGATCCTCTTTTTTTCATTAAACACATATTCCACATTCTCCCACATCTCCTGAGTGACCTCATACATAAATCCACGATGATCTTCGACTTCTATTCGGCTATCTTCCAGCTTAGTCACCTTGCCGATCATACCATTATAATATTTGGCCTCCTGATTATTCCGCATAAATATCACCTGAGCACCAATCTTCAGCGTCAGGTCCACTGGGTCAAATGGCGCCATATTGAGCGGGAAATTATCCTTAAACGCCGCCTTATACGTTCGCGGTTCTTTCTTAATCTCGGCAAGCTTCTTATGATTGATCTCTGAAATCGTGGCATTGTGAGTACCGATGAGGATATACTCCTGATCCAGCAGGTCAAAACTATATTTTTTGGCAGTGGCATTGAGCACCTCCAGGTCCTGATGGGTATGCTCACTCTCGCGGATACGATTTAGAATCTGCTTGAGATTTTCATCTTTCTGCCGATAGATTCTTTCGAGTTCTATATGGATTGGTCTCAGCTCCTGAAATCCATGCGAGCTAAAGAAAAACCTACTTGAATAATGGGCCGCCAAATGCTGCCAATCGGCAGGGCGCACCACTGGAGGAAGCTGAAATGGATCTCCGATGAATACCATCTGCACACCCCCAAAGGGTAGGTGCATCTTTTTGCGGTAAACCCTCAGGATGCGGTCGATCACATCGATGAGCTCTACCCGTACCATGGACACCTCATCAATCACCAATAGGTCCAGGCGATTGATAATATCCCTTTGCTTCTTTCTGTATTGGAACTGCTCAAAAATATTCTGCTCCTTTTCTGAGCCTTTTGGATCCAGCCTGGGATCACCCGGTAGAAACATCTGCCTCGGGTCAATTTTAAAAAACGAATGGATGGTCTTACCCTTTGCATTAATAGCCGCAACGCCCGTGGGTGCCACCACCGCCATATTCTTGTCGCTATTCAACTTCTTTAGCGTATGAAGGAAGGTGGTCTTTCCTGTCCCTGCTTTGCCGGTAAGAAATAATGAGCGATTCGAAAACAAAGCTACCTCCAAAGCATGGATAAATGACTCGTTTGTGGTATCAAGGCCTTGCGAGGAAAACTCTTGGTACAAATAGCTTTTAATGGAAAAGGACATGGTCAAAGTTACTCATTGATCTCAAAAAATAATAATACAAAAAAATCAATTGTCTATTAGTCCATTTACACTTCCACTTATAAAGATCGAAAGTCAAAAAGCCACTTCCAAAGAGAAGTGGCTCAGTACTATTAATGATGATGATGACCACCTGGCCCATGTACATGGCCATGCTCGATCTCCTCCGCCTCGGCTTCCCGGATCTCGACGATCTCTCCCGTGAAATACAGGTCATAACCCGCCAATGGAGAATTGAAGTCCATATGCACTCCTTTATAATCCACCTTGAGGATCTCCCCACGAAGGTGATTTCCTTCGTCATCCTGCATGGATATCACCTGACCGATTTTGAGCATATCCTTATTCTTCTTTCCATTTTCTTTAAAATTGGCTTTTGGAATAATCGCTAGTTTGCTTTCGTCGTAATCTCCGTAGGCGTTTTCATAGTCTATATAAGCCTCAAAAGTATCCCCAACGCTTTTTCCAAGAATGGCCTCCTCAAGTGCCGGAAGGGTATTGCCTGCGCCAAACAAAAAAGGAAAGGCTTGCTCTTTATTTACCTTTTCCTTGAACTGCTTGCCATTTTCTCCATCATCTACATGAAGCTCATAGGCTACGCTGACTACTTTATTTTTCTCTGCTTTCATTTATGTATTTTTTGTGCCCTGTCGGGCAAATGCTTTGGTAGATTTTGTCCAAAAATAAACATTTCTTACGGATCATAAATAAGAATTTCATTTTTGAAACAAAGCAGACCAGAAATCCAAGCGAGCTTTCCCTTTCCACCTGGCATCTGCCAGCCCAATCCTTGGAGCTTTCCTAATGATCACAGCAATTACCCACATAAAAAAAAGCATTGAAAATTCCTTCTCAATGCTTCCCACTTGTGGTAAATAAATTGGTGTTTCCTCTAATTTTCCAATGTTTACAATTATTGTTTTTCTAAATAAGCTTTACGATAACTTGACCAAACCTCATAGATAGGATCACCTTTGGAGCTAAGTCCGCTATGGTGCCATTCACCGTCCTTCACTTCATAGTCAAAACCCAGAGAAGCCCCTACTCGAGAGTCATCCTTACTGAAAACCGTGATGTATTCGGTATATTTTCCATTCTGGGCAGTATAATTCCCTCCTCCAGAGCCAGAAAATTCCTTGGTTTCATCATTAAAGGCAATCCACTGAAAACGTCCTCCACCAAGAATCTTTACGGTTCTGCGAGCGCCAGGGCTCATAGTTTGCATTTTATCATCTCTCTTGCGTCCAGTAATGACCCATGTTCCATTCAGATCATCTTCCTTATCCGATAGCCTTTCCCAAATCTCAATGAGGTTTTTTCCTTTGCTGGTATAGGACAAGACCATTTTGTCCTGAATGATATCGATGGTAAACTGCTTGGACTGACCTACTTTCTCAGAATTGCTGGTATAGAAATCATACGTTTCGGTATAAGCGGTAGAATCCTTCAAGGTGAATAAGCCTCCTTTGGCTTCTAAAAAGTGATTGTCTGATAGTCGCTTTGCCGATAAGGCAAAATACCCATCCTGATATATCTTAATGGCCTCCAAATCCTCCACAGGAAGACCATTGGTATGGCTAAGTTTCCACGCCCCATCCAGCTCCTGGGCATGAGCAAAGGGTGAAAGTACCACGAATAAAATTAATAGTATTAACCGGGTCATAGCTGTGAATATTAAGTAGAATACTAATTTACAAATTTCAAGGTCTCTCTTTCTATATTTTAGAATAGTTTAGGAGAAATTACACTAATGGTAGAAAAACCCGGTTATACCTCCTCCTCATTCCAGATGGAAAGACGACAGCGCAATATAGAAATCCATCACCTTATCCCCATCCTACAGCGGGGTCGCCTCCGCTATAATAAGGGCTAAGAAGAAAGAAAGCAACTCATCCTGACAATGGCCAAGGCCTGCGAAGGCGGGTAGAAGGAGCTATAAAATGTACCTGTACCCTATGCGAGGCTGAGGAGGAGTTTCGATTGCCTTTACTTATGTGGCCTGAGGAAGATTGACTATATTGAGTACTTTACCGATTTAAAACCTACCGTCCATGAGCAAGTTTACATTAGGAAGCAGCAGAGCCTCGGTGGAGGAAATGCTTCCCGAGGGAAAAATAAAAGTCAGCCAGCTGGGCGCCAAGAAACTTTGCTTGGTGCGCAGTGCGGACCAAGTATATGCTTTTGAGCAATTATGTCCACATCGGGGAGCCTCCCTGAAGGACGGCCATATCAATGGCTATGGAGAGGTAATCTGTCCCTTACATAGCTATAGGTTTGATATGAAAACGGGAAAATTAAGTTCTGGCGGCTCCTGTGGGGACTTAGAGGTTTATCAGACTAAGCTCACTGAAGAAGGGTTGGAGATTATGCTTTAGGCTTTTGCCGAATCTATCCTTCCCTTTCGGTTTCTTATTTTCTGGTAAAGGCTATAGCGGCCCAGTTGTCTTTCGACTTCTGGTGGCCCAGCTTCAGGCCTAGGGATTCGCCACGATATTGCAGATCGGGCACATCCTGCTCATAGAATCCACTTAGAAATAAGGTGCCTTCTGGCTTCATCAGTTTTACATATACCTCCATTTCATCGAGAAGGACATTTTTATTGATATTAGCCATTACAATGTCGAAGGGTCCGCTAGGATTGACTTCCAGGATGGTACCATGGCCCATCTTCACCTCGGTCATTCCATTCAGTTCAAAATTCTCATTGCCATTCTCCACGCACCAATTATCAATATCAAAAGCCTCGATAGTAGCAGCGCCAAGCTTATGCGCCATAATCGCCAGAATGCCGGTACCCGAGCCGATATCAATCATGCTCTTGCCCATATGATCGATCTCCAGCTGGTGGCGGAGCATCAGGTAGGTGGTAGCATGGTGTCCGGTACCAAAAGACATTTTGGGATTGATGAGAATATCGTATTTCACCTCCGGATTGGCGGGATGAAAGGAGGCACGGACCAGCACCTCATTACCGATGGATATCGGGTCATAGTGCTTCTCCCATTCCTCATTCCAGTTGACCTTAGGCATCTTTCCTTCCTCGACGGAAATTTCTGCCAGCTCCTGATACTGCTCGATGACCTCTGTATAAGACGCTCGGTCAAAGAGCTCCTCCTGGATATAAGCCTCCACGCCGGCGTCAGTTTCTAAAAATGAATCAAAACCTACCTCCGCCAGTTCAGCAATAAGGATCTCACTAAATTCTTTTTTGCAGGTGATTTTAAATTCCAGGTAATCCATACATTAATAAAGGAAGGCGATGAAAAATAGGTACCCCAGTGCTTTACTGGAGTACCAGGATAAAATTAGAATGACTTAATGATATCTACAAAGTCTCTGGATTTCAATGAAGCGCCACCGATCAGGCCGCCATCCACATCCGCTTTGGAGAAGATCTCCTGGGCATTGTCAGGCTTGCAGCTTCCACCATAAAGTATGGAAGTTTCGTCGGCAATCTTACCATATTTTGATGCCAAGTGCGTACGGATGGCAGCATGCATATCCTGCGCCTGGTCCGAAGAGGCCGTTTTTCCTGTACCGATAGCCCAGATTGGCTCATAAGCAACGACGATTTTTGCAAAATCCTCCTCGCTAAGACCAAAAAGGCTGGCGGTCAACTGCTCTTTCACGTACTCTTCATGCGTACCCGCTTCACGGATCTCCAATGGCTCACCGCAGCAGAAGATAGGTACGAGGCCGTTTGCAAGAGCTTGCTGTACCTTGGCGGTCAGCTCCTCATTGCTTTCTTTGAAATACTCTCTACGCTCGCTGTGACCGATGATCACATAGCTAGCACCAAAAGAGGCAAGGATTTTCGCAGAAGTCTCTCCTGTATAGGCGCCAGACTCTTTATCTGAACAGTTTTGTCCTCCCAAGAAGATATTAGGAGTGTCACCGATCAATTTCTTTACGTTACTAGCGTGTACAAATGGAGGGTTGATCACCACCGTAACGTCCGTTACGCGCTCATCTTTTACCATATTGACAATCTCAGAAGTAAGCTTTTGGCCTTCTTCCTGTGTGCCATTCATTTTCCAGTTGCCAGCGACTATTTTCTTACGCATGATAATTTAGGTTAGGTTTAATATATTTGAAGTGAATATGTCTCCTTCGGAATTCGTCCTCGAAAGAGATGAGTTGCTAAAATTACATAAAATGTCCTTCCTAAGAAAAGATTATTCTCAAGACCCTCAGAAAAAAAACCTTAGCCCGTCTCAGGCCAAAGTAAAAATTGCTGCATTTTGTGCTTATCAGGAGAGAAGTCAGCAGGAGGTAAGGGACAAGCTATATACTTATGGTCTGCACCGGGATGAGGTGGAAGAGCTCATCTCAGTCATGATCACCGAGAATTTCCTGAATGAGGAGCGCTTTGCCGAGACCTATGTCAGGGGAAAGTTCAATCTCAAAAAATGGGGAAAAATAAAAATCCTCCAAGGTCTAAAGCAGCATCGTCTATCCGCCAATTGCGTCAAGGCTGGAATGAAGCAGATAAGCGAGGAGGCCTATTGGGATACCTTGCTCGGGCTGGCAAGTGCCAAGTGGAATAGCTTGGCGGAACCAGATGCCTTCAGGAAGAAAATTAAGGTGCAGCGATTTTTGCTCAGCCGAGGATACGAAAATGACCTTATCTATATGGCGCTACAGGAGGTGGAAGAAGACCATCAAGGATAAGGCCTGACCATTTCCCCACCAGAAAAATAATTTCTATTAACTTCGCACCATGTTCGATTTTAGACTTCAGGTATTCCACACCGTCGCCAAAAGGCTGAATTTTACCAAGGCNGCAGAGGAACTCTTCATTACTCAGCCGGCAGTGACGAAGCATATCCGACAAATAGAGCAATTTTATGAGGTGAAGCTGTTTGACCGGAAGGGCAGTCATATTCGTCTTACCCCTGCGGGAAAAACACTCTTTGATCATGCCGACAAGATTTTCTCAATCTATCGTGACTTAGAGTTTGAGCTGAATAATTTCAAGAAAGAGCTAAGTGGAGAGCTGCGCATTGGCGCCAGCACCACCATCGCCCAGTATATCCTGCCTCCTATCCTTGCTGCTTTTCATGAGAAATTCCAGACCATACGCCTCTCCCTCACCACCAATAATACTGAGAATATCGAGAAGGCGCTGGAGCAAGGTGAAATAGACCTTGGGATCATCGAGGGCCAGTCCAAGCAAAGTCATTTCAAATACACGGAATTTACCAAAGACGAAATCCTTCTCATCGCCAGGGCCCAGCATCCACTGGCACAGAAAAACAGCATAAGCACCACCAAGCTCTGCCAAATCCCTCTGCTCCTCAGAGAACCTGGCTCCGGCACCCTAGAGGTCATCGCCCACGCCCTCAAACCTCTTGGCATGAAGCTCAGCCAGCTCACCAAAGAAATGCAACTCGGCAGCACAGAAAGTATCAAAGGCTACCTGCTCAACTCCGATGCCATGGCTTTCCTCTCGGTGTTCACCGTGCTGAAAGAACTTCATAATAAAGAACTCACCGTCATCGACGTCAAGGGCTTGGAAATCGAAAGACATTTTTTCTTTATCAGACCGCATGGCCAAAAGGAAGGCCTATGTGATTTGTTTATGAAGTTTGCCCAAAGCCATAACCTCAGGTAATCGCTCATTGCTATAAACCATTTCCAACTCAGCCCAATCTATAGCACCTTTGCATCTCACTACAGGATGTAATGGCTATGCAGAGACTTGATCAATTCCACTTAGGACGGGATTTAGCCAAAAGATGGTTAAATCAAAAAATAACTTTCAAAGCACTACTCTTTATTGCTTTGGGGCTCTCCTGTATTGCCTTTGGGATTTCTGCACCACTGGCCTTGGGCTTGGGAGTGGTATTCACCAATATCTTAGGAAACCCACTGGCATCCGTGAGCGGTAAGGTGGTGGATTATTCATTACAAATAGCAGTGGTGGGCTTAGGCTTTACCATCAGCGCAAAAGAAGCCTTGGCCACCAGCCAAGATGGTTTTTTCCTCACGGCCTTCAGCATTAGCCTCACCCTTGTACTAGGCTGGCTTCTCACTAGACTGTTTGGTACAGATCGCGGCACCTCCAGCCTCATAGCCCTAGGCACGGCCATCTGCGGCGGAAGTGCCATTGCTGCTGCCGCACCGGTATTGAGATCCACCAAAGACCAGATTACCGTGGCCCTGGCAGCAGTCTTCCTCCTCAATGCCGCCGCCTTATGGATTTTCCCGATGATAGGCCAGCTTGCAGGGCTCAGCCAGGGGCAGTTTGGAACCTGGTGCGCCATTGCCATCCATGATACCAGCTCCGTGGTGGGTGCTGCCAGCCAGTTTGGTGAAGAATCCTTGGCCATCGCCACCACCACCAAATTGGCACGTGCACTATGGATCATTCCGGTGGTATTCGGTCTGAGCCTCCTCAGTGGCAGCCAAAATAAGCGTATTAAAATCCCCTATTTCATTGGTCTGTTTATCTTGGCAGTAGTGCTAAACAGCTACTTTCCGGCTTTGACTGGCTTCCGGCCATATATTCAGCAGGGCTCACATTTACTGATGACACTCGCCCTCTTCCTGATCGGCGCGGGGATGAACTGGAAGGTTCTTTCCACTGGGGGATTGAGGATACTGACACAGGCCACCCTGCTCTGGGTCATCGTCGCAGGGGTATCTCTCTGGGCCATTATTCACTTCTTCTAAAACAATTCCAGTAAGGAAGTCTTTAAGTGTAGAAAAATCACCTTAAATTCACATTTTCATACTACTTATTATCAGAATCAGCTTGATGGATTTACAATTTATATTCGAACTGGTAGGGACTTATTTCTTTGCAGTATCTGGAGCCCTATCCGTGCATGACCGAGAGCATGATGTGTTTGGGGCGGGTTTTATGGGATTTATCACGGCGATTGGTGGAGGTACTTTGAGAGACCTGCTGCTCAACAGCTACCCCTTGGTTTGGATAGATAATGTGGCCTATCTCTATGCGATATTCGCAGGGATCCTTACGGCAATCTTCTTTTTTAAGATTATGTTCCGTTTGCGGAAGACCTTATTTTTATTTGATACTCTGGGTATCGCTTTATTCTCGGTCTTAGGAGCAGAGAAAGCCCTGAGTTTGGGCGTGCATCCCATAATAGCCGCCATGATGGGGATGTTTTCGGCGGTGATGGGAGGAGTGATCCGTGATACCCTGACCAATGCCACCCCTATACTTCTCAAGAAAGAAGTCTATGCCACAGCCTGCCTCAGTGGCGCCATTATGTTTATCGTGCTTCAGGATTTAGGCTTATCAAGAAATTCAAATTTGATCGCTTCCTTCCTGGTGGTCGTCATTATCCGACTGATAGCAGTAAGGTATAAGCTTAGCCTGCCGCAGCTGGATTGGAAAAAGTAATTTGGCTACGGAAATCATCGATTTATCGGGATTTCCATAAAGTAAATTGTAATTTTAGGCTTCATAGAGGATCTTTCTCATCGTGCAGGCCACTGCAGGCCTCTCAAGCAGCAGGGAATGGTTTTTGGGTCTTTTTATCGACCGCCTTTCCCATCTTTATTGCTGCAAAGCATGCTGACAAATACGATTCACTATCATTTCGTTTATTGAATTTTCAGATTTTAGTCATACTATTTTAAGAAATAAACTTCCCAAATATGGCATCAAAAGATTTTATCCAAAGTAATAAGGACAAGTTCATCGAGGAATTATTGGATTTGTTAAGAATCCCTTCGGTCAGTGCTGACCCAAAATTCAAGGAGGATGTACTGCGAGCTGCAGATTATGTCAAAAGCAGCCTTGAAAAAGCTGGAGCTGACAAGGTCGAAATCTGCTCTACCCCTGGCTACCCTGTAGTCTATGGGGAGAAGATCATAGATCCAGCCCTACCTACCGTATTGGTATATGGTCACTATGATGTGCAGCCTGCAGATCCATACGAACTGTGGGACTCGGCCCCCTTTGATCCTGTGATCAGGAAGACGGAGCTGCATCCTGATGGTGCCATCTTTGCGCGTGGCTCTGCCGATGACAAAGGACAGTTTTTCATGCACGTCAAGGCTTTTGAAGCCATGATGGCGGCGGATGAGCTAGTCTGCAATGTGAAATTTATGATCGAAGGCGAAGAGGAAGTGGGCTCCGACAATCTCGAAAATTATATCAAGGAAAATAAGGAAAAGCTGAAAGCAGATGTGGTCTTGATCTCTGATACCAGCATGCTGTCTCTGGACACCCCATCCGTGACCGTGGGTCTCCGCGGTCTGGCCTATATGCAGGTGGAGGTGACTGGACCCAATCGGGATCTGCACAGTGGCTCTTACGGAGGTGCCGTGGCCAACCCGATTAATATTCTTTGCAATATCATCTCTCAGCTTCAGGATGAAAACCGTAAAATCACCATTCCGGGATTTTACGATAAGGTAGAAGAGCTGTCTGAGGCTTACCGCAAGAAACTTAATGAGGCCCCTTTTGACCTTCAGGATTACAAAAAGAAATTGAATATCGAAGAGGTAGAAGGGGAAGCTGGCTATAGCACCATCGAGCGCACAGGCATCCGCCCCACCCTTGATGTGAATGGCATCTGGGGAGGCTATATCGGTGAGGGCGCCAAGACCGTCCTGCCTTCCAAAGCCTATGCTAAAATATCAATGCGACTGGTGCCTAATCAGAATCACCATGAAATCTCAGAATTGTTTCAGAAACACTTCGAATCTCTCGCTCCTAAGTCCGTCAAAGTAAAGGTAACGCCCCACCATGGAGGCAAACCGGCCGTGGTACCGACCAGCTCTGTAGGCTATAAAGCCGCAGAAGAGGCTATCCTGGAGGTATTTGGTAAGAAAGCCATTCCTACCCGTGAGGGCGGATCTGTGCCCATCACCTCATTATTTCAGGAAGAATTGGGCTTAGACCCTATACTCCTGGGATTCGGTTTGGATACCGATGCGATACACTCGCCAAATGAACATTTTGGAGTGAAAAACTACCTGCTGGGCATCGAGACCATCGTTCAATTTTTCAAATCTTTTAGAAAATTAAGCGAAAAATAGAACCTTATAGGCTCAGAAGTAGTAAACCACAGGAAGATGAATAGTTTGACGATTTTTTTATAGATCGTCACCTGATATTTATCCTCTTCCTGTGGTTTTTTAGTATCCCCTTCGGGGCAAAATCACCTGCTTCTACCGAGGCAGTGAATTTCGCCTTGAAAAGACCGTAGGAAGAAATCATTATTTGAGAGATCATGCGCCTATCCTCTCCAATGAACCCACAAAGTCCCTTTGCCGTGAGCAGAAATATAATGGCTCAGGATTCCAGGTGAGTATAAATTTCCAAAAATTACCCTTGCACCTATTTCCTGATCCCGATAAATTAATTGAACTTAATATTCTGAATTTCACTTACTAGATACAGTCTGCCAATTACGTCATGTATAGAATCAAGAAAACTCTTCCCCTAGCATTCTTAATAATACTCTTTCATCTGCCTGCTTTTGCGCAGCTTATACAGCCACCAAAATGGCAAATGAGTCTGTCAGAGGAAACGCCCTTCGTCGGTGATGAAATAGAGCTCACTTTTAAGGCCACCATTCCACGGGACTGGTATATCTACTCTAATGATTTTGATCCGGACCTAGGTCCTATGCTGACCGAGCTATCTCTGGATGGCTCCCAAGGCATCGAAGCCATTGGAAAGCTGATACCAGTGGACCCCAGTCGGAAGATGGATGAAATCTGGGAAGGCGAGGTAAGCTACTTTAAGGGAACCGCGGTATTCACCCAAAAAATCAAGATCACAAAGCCCAGCGTTAAGATCGCTGCCTCCATGGGCTATCAGATGTGCTCTGACGTCACGGGACAGTGTGTACCTTTTGAGGAGGAGTTTTCCAAATCCCTCACCGCAGCGATCCACACCAAAGATAATCAAGCCAGCGCCTCCACCAGCACCACCGAGGAAGGCCAATCAGGCAGTCTATTTACAGAAAAACCTAATAGTTCCTCTACTGAATCAGAGGCAAGTCCTGCTCAGCGGAGCGAAGAAGCTAGCGTAAAGGTCGAAGAGACCAAAATCCCTGAAGTCAGTATGGAGCCTGAAGGAAAGCAAGGCGATGCTACTTCCCTTTGGCCCTTTGTCATTGCAGCATTCCTGGGAGGGATGGCAGCACTGCTAACCCCTTGCGTATTTCCGATGATCCCCATGACCGTCACTTTCTTCACTGGAAGGAGTAAAAGCAAAGCCCATGGCATCCGGAATGCCATCATTTATGGTTTTAGTATTATCGTTATTTATACCTTGGCGGGGACCCTGGTCGCGGCGATCCAAGGACCGGAGTTTGCCAACTGGCTCTCCACCCACTGGTTACCAAATATCTTCTTCTTCATAGTATTTATCTTCTTTGCACTGGCATTTTTGGGTCTATTTGAGATTACCCTTCCTAGTGGTCTGGTGAATAAGATGGATGCAAAAGCCGACAAGGGTGGCCTTAGTGGGGTTTTCTTTATGGCCTTCACCTTGGTATTAGTGTCCTTTTCCTGCACTGGCCCGATCGTGGGATCCATCCTGATCGAATCTGCCGGCGGTGAAATCCTAAAGCCAATTCTAGGGATGTTTGCCTTCTCGCTAGCCTTTGCGATTCCTTTTACCTTATTTGCTATATTCCCGGAGTGGCTCAATACGCTGCCTAAATCCGGTGGATGGCTAAACTCGGTGAAAGTAGTCTTAGGTTTCCTAGAACTAGCCCTTGCCTTCAAATTCCTCAGCGTGGCCGACCAAGTGTACCACTGGGGATTACTGGATAGAGACATCTATATTGCCATTTGGATCGTGATATTTGGACTGATGGGCTTATATCTACTTGGCAAAATCCGACTGCCGCATGATTCTCCCATGGAGAAACTCGGCGTGCCTAGGTTGCTGATGGCCACCGTCGTATTCATCTTTGTGATCTATATGATTCCTGGCCTGTTTGGTGCCCCGCTAAAATCCCTTAGTGGCTACCTACCGCCTATAGCCTCCCACGATTTCAATCTGGAAAAGATGATCCGTGAGAATTCCGGGGGACAGGCTTCCCCTGCTTCCGCAATGACTGAGGAGCCCAAGTACGGCGACCTCCTTCATTTCCCACATGGGCTGCAAGGATACTTTGATTACGAACAAGCACTAAGAGTCGCCAAAGCAGAAAATAAGCCCTTATTTATCGACTTTACCGGCCATGGCTGTGTCAACTGTCGTGAGATGGAAGCCAAAGTATGGGCAGAACCTGAGGTATTGAGCCGTCTTAAAAATGATTTTGTATTGGTCGCCCTCTATGTAGATGAGCGTACCGAGCTGCCAGAGTCCGAATGGTACACTTCTACCTATGATGAGAAGGTCAAAAAAACCATCGGAAAGCAAAATGCAGATTTTCAAATTACCCGTTTCAATAATAATGCTCAGCCTTATTATGTGATCCTTGATCAAAATGAAAAGATGCTCGTCCAGCCCAAAGCTTACGATACCGATCCTAAGAAATTCGTGGAGTTCCTGGATAAGGCTAAGGACGCTTACGCTCAAAAATAGATTCAGGCCAGCGAGACCATAGACTCCTATATCCTGTATCGCTCTCAAAGAAACGGAAGTCCAAAGCTTCCTTTCACGAAAAAGATTAAATAAATCGTTGGTCACTTTTACTGGCCATCCCTGTAAATAATAGAAGATAGAGGCTGGGTATGCTAAGGCAAGCCCAGCCTCTTTTTGATTAGGAAACGATAGAGAATAGGCCTTCCTAAAAAACCTCACCTCTATCTCCCCCGCCCAATATCATCCCCAAAAATCCCCTTATAAGGAATCAGGAACCACTATAAGACCACAGTGAAAGTGAGGAAGCGCCTACTTATATCGGGTATTTTTTTATTTAGTAAGCTAAGCTTTATTTAATATATTGTACATCTAAGTTTATAAACTAGCTTTTTTTATGCCTTCTCAACGTATTTTATCCTTAGATGTCTTCAGAGGCATCACCATATTCGCCATGATACTGGTCAATAATCCCGGCTCCTGGTCCTCTGTCTATCCCCCCCTGCTTCATGCCCCATGGCATGGATGTACACCGACGGATATGATATTTCCTTTTTTTCTGTTCATAGTGGGAGTGGCCATAGAGCTATCTATCGGCAGCCAACTGAATAAAGGCTATGACAAAAAGATTATGGTGAAGAAAGCGGGAATTCGAGCCTTGAAGCTAATAGGTTTAGGCTTATTATTGACGGCTTTTCCCTACTTTGATTTCGCAAACTTACGCTATCCTGGCGTGCTCCAGCGCATAGGGTTGGTGTACTTCGTGAGTAGTCTGATGTATTTATACTTATCTCCACGTGGGCTGCTGCTTAGTGGGCTACTGGTCTTGCTGGGCTATTGGGCCGCGATGACCCTGATCCCAGTGCCCGGAATCGGGCCCGCGAATTTACTGCCCGACACTAATTTAGCGGCATGGATCGATCGACAATTCCTAACTGGCCATATGTGGTCCCAGTCAAAAACCTGGGATCCTGAGGGCTTATTCTCCACACTTCCTGCTATCGTCACCTGCTTGCTGGGAATTGCCTGTGGCAAAGTGCTGACCCAAACGAAGGAGCATGGCAAAAGAATGAAAAAATGGCTTATTTATGGTGGCTCGCTTCTGCTACTTGGGCTACTTTGGTCACTCCTCTTCCCCATGAATAAAGCATTATGGACCAGTTCCTTTGTGCTATATACCGCAGGCTGGGCCTTCATGATCCTGGCCCTCTCCTATTGGCTGGTGGATATCAAAGGCTGGAAGAACTGGTCCACCCCCTTTGTTATCTACGGCATGAATGCCATTACGGTATTCTTCCTTTCGGGAATAATCGCCAAGATGCTCTCCTGGATCAAGGTAAACAGCGCCGGGGAGCTGATAAGCTTAAAGCTTTTCCTACAGCAAATGCTCTTCAATGGTTGGCTAAGCCCCAAAAATGCCTCTTTGGCGGGAGCTCTATTTATGGTAATGCTGCTCTTTATCCCCGCCTATATATTATGGAGAAAAAACATCATCATTAAGGTCTAAATCCCGAGGTGCAACGCCTCTCTCTTGGTCTGGAAGCTCATGAATGAAGAGTATAATTAATTTTGGCGCAGCCTACTAAAAATAAAAAAACTACCGCCAGAGGATAGGCTGATAAACCTATACTTTCTCTAAACCTGGACACTAAATCGGCACTTATCGACACCACAACTCAGCCCCTATCCGCTCCTTTACGCAGCATAGAAGGGTTTGGGGGCAGAGCTTGAGGCAGAGCTTTGATGTGCGGCTGAGGGGTTGATGATTGGATACCAAACTAATTGGCATTAATTTGGGTTAGGATAAGACTAAAGAGTATTCGGCGAATATTCCTATTTTTGTGAGAATTTAAAAATGGCTAAATACAGGATCTTAGATGACCAAATCAGTAGCAAAAGAAGAACAAATTGAAATATATGGTGCTAGGGAGCATAATTTAAAAAACCTAGACCTCAATATACCTAGAAATAAACTGGTGGTAATCACTGGGCTAAGCGGAAGCGGTAAGAGCTCCCTGGCCTTTGACACCATCTATGCAGAAGGTCAACGGCGGTATATGGAGAGCTTCTCTGCCTACGCCAGGTCGTTTTTAGGCGGCATGGAAAGGCCCGATGTGGATAAGATCAATGGTCTATCGCCGGTGATCTCCATCGAGCAGAAGACCACTTCCAAGAATCCGCGATCCACAGTGGGCACGGTGACGGAGATATACGATTTTATGCGGCTGCTCTATGCCCGCTCGGGGGAGGCCTTCAGTTATCTATCTGGCAAAAAGATGATCCGTCAAACCGAAGATCAGATCATCGATCAGCTGATGGACCACTTTGCTGGCAAAAAACTCTATGTGCTGGCGCCGGTGGTAAAAGGCCGTAAAGGGCATTACCGGGAGTTGTTTGAGCAAATCCGAAAAATGGGTTTCTCCAAAGTCCGAGTGGATGGTGTGGTGATGGAGATGGTCCCAAAAATGCAGGTGGATCGGTATAAGATCCATGATATAGAGATCGTGGTGGATCGCATAATAGCGGAAGAAGAAGACCGATACCGCATTACTCAGTCCGTCAAAACTGCCCTGCAACATGGAAAGGGCATCATTATGCTTCGGGAAGAAGAGGGTCAAATTCACCATTTCTCAAAATTCCTGATGGACCCCACCACCGGCCTTTCCTATGATGAGCCCGCACCAAACGCCTTCTCCTTCAACAGCCCCTATGGCGCCTGCCCCTCCTGCAACGGCCTGGGGGTAATCGAAGAAATCACCAAGGAAAATATAATTCCCAATCCTAAACTTAGCATCTCCCGAGGTGGTATCGCCCCGCTGGGAGAGTATAGAGACATCTGGATTTTCAAGAAAATAGAGGCAATCCTCAAGGAATTTAAGGCCAGCCTATCCACGCCCATCGAGAAATTTGATGAGCAGGTATTGAATGTATTGCTGTATGGCGACAAGATGCCTGTGGAGGTGGATTCTGTAAAACACCCCGGCACCAAATGGACTACCACCTTTGAGGGAATCATCAGCTTCCTACAGAAGCAGCAAGAGGGAGGATCCGAAAAAATCCAAAAGTGGATTGGCGATTTTACCAGCACCCGCACCTGCCCCGAATGTGAAGGCTATCGATTGAAGAAGGAATCACTGCACTTCTATATTGCCGAAAAGCATATTGGTGAACTTGCCATGATGGATATTCGGCAGCTTGGAGAGTGGTTTGACCAGATAGATGATAAGCTCACCGAAAAGCAAAAACTAATAGGCGCCGAAGTCCTAAAGGAAATCAGAAAGAGAATCGGCTTTCTACTGGACATCGGCCTGGACTACCTATCACTGAATAGACCCCTGCGCTCGCTATCTGGAGGAGAGGCTCAGAGAATCCGCCTAGCCACCCAGATCGGCACCCAGCTGGTGGGAGTATTGTATATTCTGGATGAGCCCAGCATAGGCCTGCACCAGCGGGATAATGTCAAGCTTATCAAGGCCCTCCAGGACCTGCGTGACCTCGGCAACTCCGTCCTCGTGGTGGAGCATGATAAGGACATGATGCTAGATGCCGATTATGTGGTGGATATTGGACCAGGAGCAGGGAGGCATGGCGGCCATATCGTCGCTCAGGGCACGCCGGCAGAGTTTCTGAAGCAGAATAGCCTGACGGCCAAATACCTGAACGGCAGCGAGCAAATCGCCATTCCAAGCAGCAGACGTAAGGGCAGCGGCAAGTTCCTGAAACTCTTCAACGCCAGAGGGAACAACCTCAAAAATGTCAATTTAAAACTTCCCTTGGGAACCATGATCAGCGTAAGTGGGGTCTCCGGAAGTGGGAAAAGTACCCTGATCCATGAGACTTTATTTCCACTTCTTAACCAGCATTTTTACCGGTCTAGAAAAGAGCCAATGGCCCATGATAAGATCGAAGGCCTGGAGCATCTGGATAAGGTGATCGAGGTGGACCAATCACCCATTGGCAGAACGCCACGCTCCAATCCAGCAACTTATACGGGGGTATTTACCGATATTCGTGCCTTATTTACCGAGCTTCCAGAAGCCAAAATCAGGGGCTATAAGCCAGGAAGGTTTAGCTTTAATGTAAAAGGAGGTCGATGTGAGGACTGCGAAGGGGCAGGGATGAAACTAATCGAGATGGACTTCCTTCCTGATGTGCATATTCCTTGTGAAACCTGCAAAGGCAAGCGCTATAATCGGGAAACGCTCGAGGTTCGATTTAAAGGGAAATCGATCTCCGATGTATTGGATATGACGGTGGAGCAAGCGGTGGATTTCTTCGAAAAGCACCCGAAAATATTGCGGAAAATCCAAACTCTAAATGATGTAGGTCTTGGCTATATTACTCTCGGACAGCATGCCACTACCCTCTCTGGAGGAGAGGCTCAAAGGGTGAAATTAGCCACAGAACTCAGCAAGAAAGACACTGGAAAGACCTTCTATATCCTAGATGAGCCCACCACCGGCTTACACTTCAAGGATATCGAACACCTGCTCGAGGTACTCAATAGGCTAGTCGATAAGGGCAATACGGTATTGATCATCGAGCATAATCTGGACGTCATCAAAGTGGCCGATTATATCATTGATCTGGGACCAGAAGGTGGTGACAAAGGTGGCCAGATCCTCGTGGAAGGCCTGCCGGAGAAAGTCGCTAATCATAAGAAAAGCCATACTGCAAAATTCTTGAAAATAGAGCTAGAAGCCAATATGGCTACTAAAGCTTAAAACCTATAATCGCCCAGGCAGCCCCGAAAAAGGCCGCTTGGGCATTCAGGGATAGGTAGCCAGCTTATCTTCATGCCAGCAGTCCTGGCTATATCCTTAGCCAGCCCCTTATTTGCTATTTGCTCGTTTGCTCAAAATGAAGAGATTAAGTTTATAATTATTTAGTGACGATAGGTCTATGCTCCTAGGGAGCAAAGGCCTTTTCTATTTTTCCTTTTTCCTAATTTGGGTAAAGGGACCTCTGAGTAAGGGTCAGACAGTGAGCTTTTGACGGAGAAAGAAAAGGCTCCTGGCTAGTTTCCTTTCAGCCTTTGGACCTTCCATTAATAAAAAAATACTAGTGAGATGCCTAGACTTCCTTATATTTGGTAGTGAATGGATAGAAGTAGATTATATTGGATCTTTCAGATTTTAGGTTGGTCTGCCTTTGCGGTGATCAATTTATTTTTTGTCTCTTTGATAAGGGGCATCACCTCTGTTCAGGTGGGTGCTTATTTAAGTTTAGGCGCCTTTTATTTTTTATCCACCCATTTTTTTAGACATATTATCAAGAGCAAAGGCTGGTTTAGTTATAAGCTATCAGATCTGCTCACCCATGCGGTGCTTTCCTTATTGATATTGAGTTTTGGCAATGTGGTCGCCACCGTATTGATCAACTGGATATTTGGGATTTTGAGGGTTCGGGAGGACCTACAGCCGAGCGTATTGCTGGTAAATATGTTCATCAGTTTTCTATATTATGCCCTTTGGGCAATGATGTATTTCTTATACCACTTTCTGGAAAACTATAATTTTACGCTGAAGTATCAGGCTAAGATCAACGAAATAAAGCTCAACCAATTGAGGAGTCAGCTCAACCCACATTTTATATTTAATGCTTTAAACAGCGTTAGGGCATTGGTGGATGAAAATCCCCCAAAGTCTAAAGAGGCGATCACCCAGCTCAGCAATATCCTGCGATATTCCTTAATTATGGATAAGAAGCGTACGATTGATTTCAGTGATGAGATCAAGATTGTGAAGGATTATTTGGACCTGGAGGGGATCAGATTTGAGGAGCGTCTGGCGGTGAAGTATGAGATTGAGAAGGAGGCTTACCGCTTCAAGATCCCTCCGATGATGCTACAGACGATCGTGGAGAACGCCATCAAGCATGGGATATCGAACCGCATGAAAGGAGGGCTAGTCCATATCAGCTGCACAGTGGGGCTCACGGGCGACCTCTATATCGCCATCAAAAACAGTGGGCAGCTTGCCAGCAATAGCACTCGAAAAGTCGCCGGCAGTGGCCATGGCATCAGCAATACCATCCAGCGACTAAAATTGATCTATGGAAGCAGGGCATTTTTCAAAATGAAAAACTTCGATAGTGAGTATGTGGTAACAGAAATTAAAATCCCAAAACAAAATAGTACATTAGATTAAAGACCTAAATAAATTCAGCATGCGCGCATTAGTTATAGACGATGAAAGATTGGCGAGAAAAGAGCTGATCAACCTACTGAGCACCCAGCAGGGGATAGAAGTGGTGGGAGAAGCAGTAAATGTGGAAGACGCCAAGGAAAAAATCGAGGCGTTGAGGCCCGATGTAATATTTTTAGACATCCAGATGCCCGAAAAAACCGGTTTTGATCTATTGGCGGAACTGGATGCGGTACCAGATGTGATCTTCACCACGGCCTATGACGAGTTTGCTCTCAAAGCTTTTGAGGTCAACGCCCTGGATTATTTGCTGAAGCCCATAGAGCCTTCCCGGCTGTCTGAGGCTATTCTCAAGCTGCAATCCAGAGCCAAGTTAGAAGCTGAGGAAAAGGCCGAAGAAAAGATCTCCGCTCCTGATGACAAAAAGCTGACCCTTGAGGATCAGGTTTTTGTAAAGGATGGCGACCGATGCTGGTTTGTCCGCCTTCAGGAAGTCCGGTTATTTGAGTCTGATGGCAATTATATAAAAGTATATTTTGGCAATAATAAGCCTATGATCCATAAGTCTCTCAATGCGCTGGATGAGCGGCTGGACGAGAAGGCTTTCTTCCGTGCCAGCAGAAAACACATCATCAATTTAGGCTGGGTAGAAGGCATAGAACCATGGTTTAACGGGGGCTTAGTGGTCACCTTAAAAGGCGGCGATCGCATCGAAGTCAGTCGCCGACAAGCCGCCCGATTTAAGGATATGATGAGTTTATGATAAAAAAACGCTGTTGACAAATTGTTTTTGTGGATTTATATCCCCATTTTCAATTGGATGATAGTATATAGATTTCTTTTACGGTTTAAAAAGCCAATAAAAATCTTAACTTCACCAAAAAATAATACCAACCACACGATATTATGAAAGAAGAAAGAATTTTGGTTGTTGAGGACGATCCGGATATTGCAGAAAATATCGAGGAGATCCTCGAACTTTTAGGTTATATAAATATCGATATTGCCAATTCCGCCAACCAAGCGATCAAGGTTATCAAAAAATACCGACCTGACCTGGTCTTTATGGATATCAAACTGAAAGGTGATAAAGATGGCATTGAGCTGGGTGAAATCATTCAGCAAATGGTCGATGCACCTATTGTTTATGTAACTTCTTATAGTGATCCTTCCATCATCGAAAGAGCTAAAAGGATCCATCCGGCAGGTTTTATTGTGAAGCCTTTTAATACCAATGATATCCACGCTATCGTGGAAATTGTACTATACAACAGACGTACGCAGCCCACCAGTGTCGAAGCACCTAAGGCTCATGCAGAAAGTCCGTATATGGTCACGGATGCCGTCTATATCAAATCTGATAATGCTTTCGAAAAAGTGGATTATGGCGACATCTTCTATGTCGAAGCCAATGGAAATATGGTCTCTATTTTCACCAAAGAAAAGACCTATACCATCAGAAAATCGATGAAGGAAATGGAAGAAAAATTACCTTCTAACCTATTCCTGAGGGTGCAGAAATCCTATATCGTGCAGCTGGCTCAGATATCCAGCTTTAGCACTAAGGAAATCAACCTCAAAGGGGGCGCCACAGTGCAGGTAGGAAGACAATATTATAATAGCTTCTTAGCTAAACTTAATACCATCACAGAGAGTTAATCATTATTTCATCCCCATTATATTCAGGGATATACTAAAACAAGCCTCCATTTATTGGAGGCTTGTTTTGTTTATAGGTACTTTCTCCGTCCTTATGCTGAGCATCCTGGCTGCCTCGCTATAGTTTACTAATAACGTATAACTCATTAAGCTCGTCACCCCTATCGTTCACCCGATTACCAGATACTTAAATTCATTTGCCCTAGGTAATATTCAAGGTGTTTCGCGTATAAGCGTTTTCATCTGCTGATTCTGATACCATCAGCCAAGGAGAATAGAGGCCCTATTCCAATTTAGCGACTGCTTACAGCAGCTCATTAGCTAGATTGGCGAGCTCGGAGCGCTCTCCTTTTTCTAGTTTGATATGCGCATAGAGTGGATGATCCTTTACCCGATCGATCAGGTAAGAGAGTCCATTACTTTGGCTGTCTAGGTAAGGGGTATCGATCTGATGTACATCCCCGGTGAAGACAATTTTAGTATTCTCCCCAGCCCGGCTGATGATCGTCTTGATTTCATGGGGAGTGAGGTTCTGGGCCTCATCCACAATAAAGAAGATATTGGATAGTGATCTTCCTCGAATATAAGCCAGGGGCTGAATCACGAGTTTTTCCTGATTTACCAGTTCCGTGATCTTCTGATATTCCTTATCGCCTTCTTTGAATTGGTTTTGGATGAACTTCAGGTTGTCCCAAAGTGGCTCCATATAGGGATTCAGCTTCGACTTGATATCGCCGGGAAGGTAGCCAATATCCTTATTGCTAAGTGGGACGATGGGCCGAGCCAGAAATATCTGCTTATACTCTCGACGCTGCTCCAGGGCTCCCGCCAGTGCCAGCAGGGTCTTACCTGTACCTGCAACCCCCTGAACCGACACCAATTTTATATTAGGATTGGTAATCGCATGCAGCGCAAAGGTCTGTTCTGCATTTCTAGGTTTAATATTATAGGCCAATTTCTTATCCACACGCTGAATGGTATTGGCCTCGCCATTATAATACGCTAATACGGAATTCTTATCACTTTTCAGGATATAATAGGTGTTGGACTTCCTCTTCCGAGTTCCTAAAACCGCCTTGGCCTCCACCTCATGCGAGTCGTACAGCCGGTTGATCACTTCGGGATCTACCCCTTCCAGGACATCCTTTCCGGTATTCTCCAGCTCAGAGATGTTCTTGATTTTGCCCGTTTCATAATCCTCCGCTTGGATGTCAAGAGATTTTGCCTTTAGGCGTAGGTTGATATCCTTACTGACGAGGATGACTTTCCTTCCCTCTTCCGAATGCTTCAGGTCTAAGGCGGAATTTAGGATCTTATGATCATTCTTTTCTTCCCCAAAAACCTTATTCGCATTTACATGTTCGGTTTGTCCCAAGGCGTCAGCATGCATCATCACCTTAAAATTACCTTTGGACTTGCCATTCAGCGGGGTCCACTTATGGATCATCTTGTCCTTGGACAACTTATCCAAAAGACGGATAAATTCACGGGCTTCAAAATTTTTGGAATCATTGCCCTTCTTAAACTGATCCAACTCTTCCAAGACAGTAATGGGAATGACCACATCGTGCTCGGCAAAATTCATAATAGAATTATGGGCATAAAGGATGACCGAGGTGTCTAATACAAAGATTTTACGGTCACTTTCATTCTTCTTAGCTCTAGGCATAGGCAAAAAAAAGGGTTAGTGAATGAGTTCTTCTTTGCAGAATAATAAAGGAAAGAAAGGTAGCAATCTGCAGCATAGTGAGGGAGATCCTGGACTTGTTAAGACTTGGATATTTCATTGGGTTTCCTTTGGAAATGACGTGCATATTGACCCTCCTACTGCAATTATTAAACCGCGGGGCTTCAACCAAAAGCAGATTTTCTGCTCCTAATTTTCAGTCCTTTTGTTAAGTAATAAGTTAACCATTTATTGATTTTATTACCATTTTTTGAAATAAAATTAAGGTTAAATAATAACGAAAAGCCATATCTCACTGGTATCCAATAGGAAAATAATTTATCCTCTCGGAAAAATGCATGAATGCGGAATTCTAATGAAGCTTCCTGTTCCTACCAAAAAAACGCTCAACTAATCCCTTTCCATGATTCATAACCTATACTATGGATATAGATCCTGTACTGTCCTTACTGCCAGGAATTGTTCTGGCCTCTTACTTTACCAATAGGTCATCAGGTAAATACTATAAGGCGAGAAAAAAAAAAATCCCCTCATCGGGCTTCCATATTGAAACCGATGAGGGGACTGATGGGCTGTGAGGCCTATAGTATTTATTCTTCTAAATCGTCAAATTGGGAGAGGTCATAAGTGACATCCTCGAGGTAATGTGGATAGATCTTAAGGTGCTGCTTCTTCACCTCACGAATCAGGGATTCTCTAAAAGCCTCAATATTGGTACCGCTTTTGGCTGCCATAATTACAGGATCTATTCCCGTCTTTTTGGCATAAACCGCCTGGAGTTTCTCCAGATCAAGGTAATTAGCTTCTTCTACTTCCAGTTCAGACATATTCATCAACTCTTCTTCAGAAGGCATTGGCGGCACCATATCGATTTTATTAAATACCAATAAGATAGGTTTGTCACCTGCCCCCAGCTCATTGAGTGTCTGGGTGACCACCGCGATATGATCCTCAAAGTTGGGATGAGAAATGTCCACCACATGCACCAAAAGGTCTGATTCCTGAATCTCCATCAAGGTGGACTTAAAGGACTCAATAAGGTGGGTAGGCAGTTTACGAATAAACCCTACGGTATCAGAAAGTAAGAAAGGAATATTTTCATACACCACTTTCCTCACGGTGGAATCCACCGTTGCGAAAAGCTTATTTTCTGCCAGCACTTCGGATTTAGTGACCAGGTTCATCAGGGTACTTTTGCCCACATTGGTATATCCTACCAGGGTCACCCTTACTATTCCCTTACGGCCTTTACGCTGGGTTTCTCCTTGTTTCTCTATTTTCCTGAGCTTCTCCTTCAATACCGTGATCTGATTACGGATCATCCTTTTATCTGTCTCGATTTCCTTCTCACCGGCACCACCCCTGGTGGCTGTTCCCCCTCGCTGACGCTCAAGGTGAGTCCACATTCGGGTCAGTCTAGGCAGGAGGTATTGGAAGCGTGCCAGCTCCACCTGAGTTTTGGCTTGGGCAGTTTGAGCTCTTTTGAGGAAGATGTCCAGGATCAATAATGATCGATCATATACTTTAACTTTCAACTCATTTTCGAGGTTTCTCATTTGAGAAGGCGAAAGATCGTCATCGAAGATCACCATATCCACCTCAAAATGCGTCACATAAGTTTGGATTTCCTCGAGTTTCCCTGAGCCTACAAAAGTCCGGATATCGGGTTTTTCCAGCCTTTGAGTGAATCGATGCACTTCCTTGGCCCCTAAGGTCTCGGTAAGGAAGGCCAATTCATCCAGGTGTTCTTCTACTTCCAGCTCCGATTGGCTTTGCTTAATAATAGCCACCAATACGGCTGTTTCTGCCTCTGGAGCGGTTTCGAATAGTTTCTTTAATTTTCTCGTATATTTACTCATTCAGTCTAATAACTTTCTCTTCGATAATTAAAATAATAATTTCTTACTACAACTGTCCTTGACAGCGGTTCGGAATGGAATTGATCGTTTTAATTTTTGGGGTTGGTAAAATGATCAACAAGAATAACGCCATTTCCATTCAGACAAAATTTAAAATTTTTGGCTTAAAATTAGCCTGCTTAAAAGAAACAATGGAAATTTACAGCTTGTTTTTGATAAAAATAGAAAATAAATGGAAATAAGAAGCACCCCCATCAAAGATGTTTACGAGTTATACCCTAAGGTATTCAAGGATGCTCGCGGATTTTTTTTAGAAACCTATAGAGAAGATCTCCTGGAAAAGCATGGGATCAACACCCGCTGGGTTCAGGACAATCAGTCCTTTTCTGTAGCGGGCACTGTCCGTGGCTTACATTTTCAACATGCTCCACATGCACAGGCAAAGCTGGTACGAGTGATCAGTGGCAAAGTCTATGATGTATGCGTGGACCTTCGCAAGGATTCCCCTACCTTTGGGCAGCATCATGGGCTGATTCTGGATGGTGAGCAGCATAATATGCTGTACGTGCCCGCAGGATTTGCTCATGGCTTCTCCGTATTGGAAGATGCGGTTTTCACTTATAAATGTGGTAGTTTTTACCATAAAGCAAGTGAAGGAGGAGTAATTTGGAATGATGCCCAGCTGAATATTGACTGGCAGGTGGAAGAAGCATTGGTTTCCGAAAAGGACCAGGAGCTTCCGAGCCTGGAGGAATTTGTGAAGCAGACAGGAGGAGGATTATAAGTTATGGGATTACTGGATTTTATAGGTTTATCAAAAAAAGAGCCTTTATCGCTCAAGTGGATGGAGGTGGATATGCACTCCCATCTGATCCCGGGCATAGATGATGGTTCCAAAAGCCTGAAAGAATCCATAGCCTTGATCAAGCGACTTGAGAACCTAGGCTTGAAGAAGGTCATTACCACGCCTCATGTCATGACAGAGTTTTACAAAAACACACCCGAGATCATCAGCAATGGGCTGGAAAAACTCTACGAGGCATTGGCCAAAGAGAAAGTATCCATGGAGATCGAGGCGGCGGCAGAATACTATTTGGACGAGATCTTTGTGGAGAAAGTCGCTAATGATGAGCCTCTGCTCACCTTTGGGGACAACTATATTTTAGTGGAAACTGGCTTCATCAATAAGCCACATATTCTTCACGAGACGCTCTTTGCCTTGGAAACCAAAGGATATAGACCCATATTGGCTCATCCAGAGCGCTATATGTATTTGCAGGAAGACCCCAGTCTCCTCGAATCACTATTGTCCAGCGGCGTCATCATGCAGGTCAATTTATTGTCATTTACGGGCTATTACGGCAAGCCGATGAAGGTGCTGGCGGAGAAACTCCTAGAGCAAGGAAGCATCAAATTTGTAGGTACAGATTGTCATAATCACCGGTATTTGGATCATCTGGAATTACTGCCCAACTCAAAGTTCTACCAAAAACTTACCTCTACCCCATTTTTGAATTCCCACTTATGAATATCTTAATTACTGGCATTACAGGAATATTTGGAGCCCATCTGGCGAGGGAATTCAAGTCTTTGGGGAAGATTCACGGGCTGAAACGGCCTCAGAGCGACCTGAGCTTATTGGGGGAGATGGCCGAAGAGATCATTTGGCATAAGGGCGATGTCCAGGATTATCAGTCCTTACAGAGGGCTATCAAGGGGATGGATCTGGTCATACACGCTGCGGGATTGGTTTCCTTCGAAAAGAAGGATCAGGAAAACCTCCTCAAGGTAAATCATAATGGAACCGCCAACCTGGTCAATGTCATGCTATCCCTTGGGGTAAAGAAACTGATTCATATCAGTTCGGTGGCCGCCCTAGGAAGAACCCCTAATCAAAATACAGTAACGGAGGATCATAAATGGGCTGATTCCCCATGGAATTCGCCCTATGCGGTATCCAAGTACCTAGCTGAGCTCGAGGTATGGAGAGCAGCTCAGGAGGGATTACAGCCACTGGTGGTGAACCCATCCTTGCTACTGACCACGGATGAAAGCGACAGAAGCAGTGCAGCCCTATATGGCTTTGCGAAGAAGGGGCTCGCTTATTACCCCAAAGGGGACATCAACTATATTGATATTCGGGATGCAGCGACCATCACCAGGAGACTGTATGAAACGGGTAATTGGCATGAACGCTTTATTCTCAATAAGGAGAGCAAGAGCTATAAGGAGTTTCTAGGCCTACTTGCGAGCAAGCTAGGCAAGACCCAACCTTCCAAGCCCATCACTGGAGGAAAGCTCTCTATGATGCTTATGGCGAATAGGATGATCCGTTTATTTGGCTTCAAAGCACTGGTAAATAAACAGACTGCCACCATTGCTCAGCTGCCGATACACTTTAGCAATGTGAAGGTAAATGAGGCTCTTCATTACCAATATCGCAATTTAGAGGACACTTTTGATTGGGCATTGAACAAAAAATAATGCTTTATCGTTATTGACATGATTATTATGCGCTTAGTGAAAGCCGATAAAAATAAATTCATTTAGCATATTGAGGTACCGAAATATTTGGTATCTTAATTTAATAAATTCAACCCCACGCGCATGACTGGAGATTTTGATCACGACAGGGAAGAGGAAAAAGCATTAGTAGAGCGATTTGAAAATTCCCTAAAGGCTAATCTGGATCTGTTCTTTGATGAAGAGGAGCTAGAAGATATTGTCCGGTATTATTTCGACAACCAGAAATTCAAAAAAGCCCTAAAGGCAAGCAAAATCGCCCTTGAAAAATTTCCTTTTTCGATAGAAATTAAATTACTCTATGGTCAATGCCTCATATTCAATGATGAACTAGAGGAAGGCTTAGAGATATTAGAAAACATAAATAACCTTTCCCCACATAATGAGGAGATCATCTTAGCGCTATCCAATGCGATGCTGCTCAGCGGCAGTACCAAGGAAGCCATCCAGATATTGGAGGATTTTCTGCCCATGGCGGAGGATAAGGCGGAGATTTATTATTCTCTGGGTAACTTCTACAGGGCAGAGGCCAATAATGAGAAGGCCATTGAGAACTATAAAAATGCCGTCAAGCTGAAGATCAACCATGAAGATGCCTTGTTTCAGCTCGCCATGATCACTGAGGAAGACGGTTCATTTGATGAGATACTTGAGTTTTATCAGCAATTTATAGACCAGGACCCTTACAGTGCTGAGGCCTGGTATAACCTAGGTGTGGTGTATAACCGCCTTGGAAGATATGAGGAGGCGATCAGTGCCTATGATTATGCATTGATCATCGATGAGACCTTTGCCTCAGCCTATTTTAATCTGGGCAATGCGCTGATGAATACCCAGCAATATGAAAAGGCTGTGGAAGCCTATCTCAACACCATCGCCAGTGAAGGGGCAAATTCCGAGAACAGCTGCTACCTGGCTGCGGCTTATGAAAAGCTGGAAATGCTGGATAAGGCATTCAGTTATTTCAAGAAATCCGCCAAACTGGATCCAGAATATGACGATGCATGGTTTGGCTTAGGCATGTGTATGCTAAAGAAAGATAAATTTTTTGAGGCCATACATTATTTTAAAAAGGCGATAAAGCTATCCGAAGTCAATGCGACTTATTGGGTGGGATTGGCCGATGCGGAATACCATTTGGGAAACCTTCAAGCGAGTTCAGAAGCTTACGAAGAGGCGATTAACCTTGAGCCAGGGCTCATGGAGACGTATATTAACCTTTCGATTATTTATTTTGATCAAAATAGATTTGAAGAAGCGGAGGATGTATTGAAGGAAGGAATCGAGGAGATTCCTGAGGAAGCTGAGCTCTATTATCGGCTAGTAGTTTATCTAATTAAGACAGGTAAATACAAGGAAGCCTTTTCATATTTAGAAAATGCATTAACTTTGGATTTTGAACGACATGATATTTTGTATGAGCTGATGCCAGAAGTAAAGCATCAGAAGGCCATAAATAAGATCATCGCTCAATATAAAGAAGGATTATAAGCCGATTACTATTTACCTAAAGATTTAGAGAATGAATTACGTGCTGAAGAACGTGCCTGTACGTACTGAAAAACCACGAACCACAGGTTACACCATGGCCATGGATAAAGGTCTCAGCCTCAGAGAAGTAGAAGATTTTATAGATGCTTCTAGTGACTTTGTTGACATTGTAAAACTAGGATGGGCAACCTCCTATGTCACCAAAAATCTAACTAAAAAGCTGCAACTGTATAAGGACGCTGGTATTCCGGTATATTTGGGCGGGACTCTTTTCGAGGCCTTTGTGATCAGGAATCAGTTTGAAGACTATCGCAGGGTATTGGAAGAATTTGACCTGGCCTATGCGGAGGTTTCTGATGGGTCAATCACATTGGACCATAAGAAAAAGTGTGAATACATCCGTATCCTTGCCAAAGAGGTAACTGTACTGTCTGAGGTGGGATCCAAAGATGCCGCTAAGATCATCCCTCCCTATAAGTGGATCGAGCAGATGCAGCAAGAGCTGGATGCTGGTGCATGGAAAGTGATCGGTGAATCCCGGGAAGCTGGAAATGTGGGCCTTTTTAGAGACTCTGGTGAAGTAAGACAAGGCTTGGTAGAAGAGATTCTTACCAAAATCCCTGAAGAGAAAATCCTCTGGGAAGCTCCCCAAAAAGCACAACAGGTCTGGTTTATCAAATTGCTAGGCTCAAATGTCAACTTGGGGAATATCGCTCCCAATGAAATTATCCCTCTGGAAACCATTAGACTTGGACTACGTGGCGATACTTTTGACCACTTCCTCGATCTGGATGCTATTTAAACAAAAAATAATATGCGGCTGTAGTATTTTTAACTACAGTCGCTTTCTTTTGTTCCTCCAATGAAAAACTTCAAAGATTATATTCTTACCTACCTCAAAGGCATGGGCATGGGAGCGGCAGATATTGTGCCTGGCGTATCCGGGGGAACCATCGCTTTGATCACCGGTATCTATGAGACCTTGCTTGATAGCATCAAGTCCATAGACCTTGACGCTATTAAGCTACTAGGGAAATTGAAATTTAAGGCGCTCTGGGACCATATTAATGGTGGTTTCCTTCTGGCCTTGATGCTCGGTATATTTACCAGTATCATCTCCCTATCCAAGTTGATTACCTTCCTCATGGAAGAGCACCCCATACCTCTGTGGTCCTTCTTTTGTGGACTGATCATCATCAGCTCCGTGCTGATTCTAAGGGATATCAAACGGTGGAATTTACTGGTTATCCTTACCATCCCCATCGGTGCAGTGATTGCCTACTGGGTGACAGGGCTTAACCCTGTACAATCCCCCGATTCATTGATTTTTACCTTTATCGCTGGAGCCATCGCCATCTGCGCTATGATTTTGCCAGGTATCTCTGGTAGCTTTCTCCTCCTGATTCTAGGCAAATATGAGACAATTCTCTCTGCTGTTACCAATCGGGACTTCCTTACGTTGGGAGTCTTTGCGGTAGGCTGCCTTGTGGGCCTGTTGAGCTTCTCGCGCCTAGTGGCCTGGTTACTCAAAAACCACCATGCGGTCACCATTGCGGTGCTATCGGGATTTATGCTTGGCTCTATCAATAAAATCTGGCCTTGGAAAAAAGTCGTGAGCTTTAGAATTTCCAGTAGCGGGGAACAAAAGCCCTTCATCACAGAAAATCTGTGGCCAAATCATTACCTTGCAGAAACTGGTCATGAGCCTAAGTTCTTCTTAGGAATTATGGCCTTTATGTTTGGGATTCTTTTGGTAATTGGACTTGAACGAATCGCTTTTTACTTTAGCAAAAAATGAGAAAATTCGGACTTATCGGATATCCATTGAAGCATAGCTTCTCTAAAAAATACTTTTCAGAAAAATTTGAAAGGGAAGGGATTTCTGGTTGCCACTATGATCTATTTGAGATCGATCATATAGAAAAGTTTTCTTCACTAATAGAAAATGACCCCGAGTTGGAGGGAATTAATGTCACCATTCCCTATAAGGAGCAGGTTATCCCATTTCTGGATGAGCTGGAGCCAGGCAGCAAAGCCATCGGCGCAGTAAACTGCATCCAGCGTCTGGGAGATGGCCGGCTGATGGGCTATAATACCGACTATATCGGCTTCAAGAACTCCCTGGACCAATGGCTGGATGGCCAGAGGCCAAAGGCATTGGTTCTCGGCACTGGAGGAGCCTCTAAGGCTATCCGTCAGGCGCTCAAAGACCTGGAAATGCCCTACCTTATGGTATCCAGAACAGCCAATGACACAGAAAATCATATCACCTATGACGATCTGGTCGCCAACGAAAAATACCTGCAGGAGCATCTCCTCATTATCAATACCACCCCTCTGGGGACCTTCCCCAATACAGAGCATATGCCGGCCATTCCGATCAATCAGATCGGTAGAGAGCATAAAGTTTATGACCTGGTTTATAATCCCGAAAAGACTTTCCTCATGCGGTCCCTCGAAGCGAGGGGTGCGGTCGTCAAAAACGGTTTAGAAATGCTACGTCTACAAGCAGAAGCTGCCTGGGACATCTGGAACAAATAATTTCTAAATCAGTTTATACTAATGACCGGTGGTGGTGCCAAGCTTTGGCTTCACCGCAGTGGGCACAATTCTATTTTTATAGGGATATCTAATCATCCATCTATAATTATCGTCCTCTTTCAGCTATCTCACTGGCTGTCTGTCAGGACTGTATTTCCTGCCCGGTCCATTAAAATAAGGAAAGTATGTATTGGAAAAAACAATCACACGAAGAGGTAAAGAAAGCCATTTTTGCGGCTTTGGATAAGAATCATAATTACCGGGGAGAATCTCCCGCACTTGGGGTACCAGGCACTTATCTGGACACCACTGAATTTTACCACGATGCGCCATTTCTGAAGGACGCCCCCTTCATGTCCGTAATGGTCCAAAACCCAAACCATATAGGGATCCACACATTAAGTGAGCAGTCTGTATTGCCCTTATTTGCGGGAACACAGCAGATCGAGCGGGATCTGATCAAGCTTACTGCAGAGCAGATTTTTGCTGGCGAGGCAGATCAGCAGGATGGTTATGTGGCCACTGGAGGTACCGAAGCCAATATTCAGGCGATTTGGGTTTATAGAAATTATTTTAGGAATGAATTTAAGGCATCCATCGAGGAGATCGCAGTGGTCTATTCCGAGGATTCTCATTATTCCATGCCCAAAGGGGCAAATTTATTGAACCTCCATAGTATCGTGCTGGAGGTGGATATGGACAGCCGAATGATCACTGAGGACTCCTTACAGCACTCCATAGAGCAAGCAAAAGCTGAGGGATATAAGTATTTCATCGTCGTGGCAAATTTGTCCACCACGATGTTTGGATCGGTGGATGATGTTAACCGCCTTGGGGAATATTTCAGCGCTCAGCAGGTCGAATTTAAGATCCACGTGGATGCCGCCTATGGTGGATTTATCTATCCATTTACTAATGAAGACAGCGCCTATACTTTTAAGAATCCCTATATCACCTCCATTACCAGCGATGGGCATAAGATGTTGCAAACCCCTTATGGAACGGGATTATTCCTGATCCGTAAAGGATATATCCATCATGTATGCACCGAGGAAGCCCAGTATATCCCCGGAAAAGACTATACCCTCAGCGGCTCCAGATCCGGCGCCAATGCCGTGTCCATGTGGATGATCCTAAAAGTCCATGGCTCCGAAGGCTGGAAATACAAAATGGAATCCCTCTGCGATCGTACCGAAAGGATCTGCATCAAGCTGGAGAGAATGGGGGTGGCCTTCTATAGAAACCCTTTTCTAAATATTATTTCTATAAAATCAGAATTCATTTCCCAGCGTCTAGCCACCAAATACAATCTGGTGGCCGATTCCTATGAGAATGATGCTAAATGGTACAAAATCGTGGTGATGCATCATGTTAGGCAGGGAGCCTTAGACAGCTTCTTTTTGGACCTAGAAGGCGAACTAAGAAGTAAAAAGTAATTTTATATTAAAATTTCATTCCAAAAAGCTTTACCTGTGGGAAGTGGTGAGCTGCGCAATTCTTGCAGCGATCTACTTTTAGCGGTAAAGCTTTTTTTGTTTGAGCAAATGGGAAATTATGGGGATGATTAGGTTACATTTCCCCTGCATATATGCCACTTTTAGAGGCTGTATTTTTAGGCTTTCAGCCAAGATTAATCCTCCTGCGTGGGACGAAGCTTAAAGAGATCCTCCTGCTCCTGGGGAATTATCATCAGCACATTGGCGAGTACCAGCCTAATTAGGGTTTTGGAGGCTATAAATCTAGGTAGTTTGGCGATCTTCGCATACTGCTTCACCGTAATTGTATCCTGCTCATTGAAGGCTTGCATCAGCTTCATTTCCTTATCACCATAGCGGAAGATGATGTCTTGCTCCTTCTTCCCTCTTCTGAGGATCTCCCACATCTCCTTACTGGCCTGGACCGTGCGATCTTCCACACGGACAAAGGAGCGCTTGCGGCCTTCATCGATGATATAGTGAGGGCGATGGAAGCTTTTAGGAATGGTATATACAGCCACTCCCTTTTTTTCATTAATAGATACAGTATGCAATTCGTAATCTATCGCAGGTTTGATCCCTTCGTGGATGGCCTTATTGAGCAAGAAGATGTCCTCCTCGATATAGCGCTGCCCACTTACGGTGCGGTCATCATCCACGCCGATCAGCAAATGTCCCCCTTCAGTATTGGCAAGAGCGACGACCTCACGGATGATCTTTTCCGGATGGGCCACCTTTTTCTTGAACTCCACCTGAAGTCCTTCACCCTTCCGGGCAATTTTACTTACCTCCTGAAGTGTCATTTTACCCTCTGTTAGTTAATCAGAAAACTCAGTCCGGCGCGCAGTCCCGCCACATTGCTGACAGCATAATAGTCCACCATACCTTCTAAGCGCACGCGGTAGGAGATATTCACGGTATATCCAGCCCCAAGTGCAATGTCACTTTCGTCTCCCACCAGTCCACGCAGACGCAGGAAAGCCGGCTCCAGGGGATAATACCTGCCCCCTAGGGTCAGCTGATTGCCACGATTATAATTAAACTCGTACCCACCAGAGAAGGAGATATTATGCCAATGAAAATAATTGGCTTCTAAGCCTATCTGGTAGCGCTTGATCACACCCGGAGCATCTGTCCTTGCCAAATCAAAACCTCCCGAAATCAGGTAACTTCCTTCTGCCTGCTGGGCCATTCCCTGCTTCAGACCTATAAGCAAAAATAAGCTTATGGCCAATACCAGTATTTTCTTCATCAATCCATTCTTTTTAATTCTGCCAATCTTTTTTCTAATCCCTGCCATTCATCCCGCAGCCTCGCAGCTTCCATGAAGTTCAGGTCTTTTGCGGCCTTCTCCATTTGTTTTTTCGTCTGAGGAATAAGTTTCTCCAGCTTTTCCTTACTTAGGTATTGCACTACAGGATCTGCGGCATAGGCATGCTCTTCAGTGAAGTGATCATCGTAGAACTTGGCATTTTTCTTACTATCAGCCACCTTGGTTTGCCCCATGATCTTGTCACGCGACTTGATTACGGTGGTAGGTGTGATACCATGCTCTTCATTATAAGCCACCTGAATGGCCCTACGACGCTTGGTCTCATCGATAGCTCGCTGCATGGAGTTGGTGGTCCTATCGGCATACATGATCACTCGGCCATTTTCATTTCTTGCCGCCCGACCGATAGTTTGCACCAAACTTTTCTCATTTCTAAGAAATCCTTCCTTATCCGCATCCAGAATGGCCACCAAAGATACCTCCGGCAAATCCAGTCCTTCCCGCAGCAAGTTTACCCCTACCAAAACATCAAAAACCCCGAGACGGAGCTCTCTCAGGATTTCTACCCGATCGAGAGTTTTTACCTCTGAGTGAATGTATCGGCATTTTATTCCTGCTCTTTCCAAAAATTTATTTAGCTCTTCCGCCATTCTTTTGGTCAGCGTAGTGACCAGCACCCGCTCATCCTTCTTGATGGTTTGGTCTATTTCTTCCAATAAATCATCAATTTGATCGCCACTTGGGCGCACCTCGATGATAGGGTCTAGCAGGCCAGTGGGACGGATAATCTGCTCCACCACCACCCCATCAGTCTGATTCAGCTCATAGTCTGCAGGAGTAGCACTTACATAAATCACCTGATTGGTAAGCCCCTCAAATTCCTCGAACTTCAGTGGCCTATTATCCAATGCTGATGGCAGCCTGAAACCATATTCTACCAAATTCACCTTGCGGGAGCGGTCTCCTCCCCACATTGCCCGCACCTGAGGCAGGGTCACATGGCTCTCATCTATCACCAACAAGAAGTCATCAGGAAAATAATCCAAAAGACAGAATGGACGTGCCCCTGCTGATCTACGGTCAAAATATCGGGAATAATTCTCCACTCCTGAGCAGTAACCTAATTCCCGAATCATCTCCAGATCAAATTCCGTGCGCTCTCGCAATCGACTGGCTTCATCCAAGCGCATATCCTTTTCGAAAAAGGATATCTGAGACATAAGATCGTCCTGAATCTCCTTGATCGCAACATCTATTACGTCCCTGCCAGTCACAAATAGATTGGCAGGAAATATGGAAACAAGTCTCTCGTCGGAAATTTTCTTCCCAGTTTCCGGGTCTATCCGCTGGATGGCCTCCACCTCATCGCCCCAGAAGTATATCCGGTAGGCAAAGTCGGCATAAGCAACGAAGATGTCCACCGTGTCTCCCTTCACTCGGAAGGTTCCATGCTTAAACTCCATTGTGGCGCGGCTGTATAGAATATCCACAAATTGAAATAGCAGCTGATTACGAGGGATGCGATCTCCTACTTTCAGGTGAATGACATTCTTCCCAAACTCCTCCGGATTACCAATACCATAGATGCAGGAAACTGAGGCCACGACTATCACGTCCCTCCTTCCGCTGAGCAGCGAGGAGGTAGCACTCAGACGTAGCTTTTCTATCTCTTCATTGATGGATAGGTCCTTTTCTATATATACCCCACTTGTGGGAATGAAAGCCTCTGGCTGATAGTAATCGTAGTAAGAAATGAAGTATTCTACTGCATTATCAGGAAAAAATTGCTTGAATTCTCCGTAAAGCTGGGCCGCCAGGGTTTTATTATGACAGAGCACCAGCGTAGGCTTCTGGACCTCCTGAATCACATTGGCCACGGTGAAGGTCTTTCCAGATCCCGTCACACCAAGCAAAACCTGTGCAGGGTCGCCATTATTAATGCCTTCCGTCAAGCTTTTGATCGCCTGCGGTTGGTCTCCAGTTGGGCTATAATCAGATGTAATTTTTAAATCCATATCGTATCAGTCTTTAAAACAAACATCATAAAGACCTCAAATAGTTTAAAATGTTAAGAATTAACCTCTTTGCCCTAGCCGATCAAGGTTATAGTACAAGAAGTTGGTCCGAAGAATGACCACCAGAATCAGCGGAAGCACGCTTGGGTGGAAGGATTGCCAGCCCAAAATCCAAAATACAACGGCTGCATCTGCCATGATTAAAGCAATGAGCAGGTATTTCTTCAGCCAAGGTACCCAACTGGACTTCCATAAGCCCAGCCCAATAAGTCCGTGCAGGGGAAATGCCCATAGCAAATTCCAATTGTACTTCGTCGTCGTATGCTCCGTAAAGAACCACAGCAGCACCACCACAATACCTATCACAGAAAGTATTCCAAAAAAGGTCATATCGAAGCCCTTATATAATCTTTTCCTTTTGAAGCCTACGAAGGTCAAGACGATCGCAAGGATGGCAATAGCCCAAAACAGAAAAAATGGATTAAAATAAGTCGGGGCAATGGAAACAGGCTCTAGGTCCAGCACCACCGATTGGCTCTTCACTAGGTTACGTGTGGGTCCATCTCCTACAATCTGGGCTTTGGCAAAGGCTGTCTCCAGGTAATCAGGGAGAAACTGCGTCTCCCGATCCGTAGCACGCACATCGATCACACTGCCCAATGCCAGATCAATTCCTAAATCTCCCCAGGGAAGCGGGTAAACATACTCATCAATCAGGTCGCGGAAGGTTTTTTGGGAAGGCTCCTCCACCTCTGCCCACTCCAGCTTATCTCCAAGAACCTTCTCAAATACATCCCTGATGCGCGTGGCGCAATTATCATAAAAGAAATCATAACGGTAATAGCGATTTGCAGGCTGGTAATTTCGCTGAAGAAATTCAACGATATGAGATGCCTGCTGAGGATTAAGATCCAGCTCCTGCTCTCTCACTGCGCGCTCCAAGTACCTATAGTGAACTAGATAATCTTTATAGTTACTGACACTGAGCATATAATCCAACTTTCCCTGAGCAAACTTCAAATAGAAATTAGAAGTATCAAAATCGAAGGTACCATAATTGAAAACCAGATCTATCCCAGTCCCCTCCTCAGTCACACGGATGGCACTGTGCCCAAAAACACTGTATAGCTCTTCACCTGGGTCACAGGTCAACAAGCTAATTCGGTAATTTTGAGCTTGCAACTGGCTAATAGTGAGTAAAATAACTAAAAAAGAGCAGACGGACTTAAGCATGTTTGGTGTTAAATTAAAGGGTTACAATAAACATTAGCAGTCAAGATGCGAACAGTACCTGCAACTTTTCTTTTCAGGCCAATTTCAGGACGAATTTACAAGATTATATTCGTAATCTTAAGTCCTATTTTAATATTATCCCTGGCTCATGCCCAGCAGCCTGGAACTTACCGCAGCCTGACCTCTGGAGACTTCAATAGCGCCGCGATATGGGAGACCTTTGATGGAAGCTTATGGAGTCCTGCCACCGTAAAGCCCGGCCCATCCAATGATGTGTTTATTGAATTTGGTCATACGGTAGATCTCCAGTCCGATGAAGCCGTCAAATCACTTTACCTAAATGCTCAACTGAATACCTTAAAAAAACTAGGCATCAATGGCTATAACCTGTCCCTATATGGAAGCTTGAACGCCTACGAAGGATCGGCTCCCGGCAGTCCCGTCGGGGCTTGGAACACCATTGATTGGATAGGTAATAGCGAATCAAGCAGAATCACCTTTAGAGGTTCCTCCAGAATAGCAATCCCCAGCGGAGCGTGGAGCGCCTTTACCACAAGAAGTAATTTTGCCTTGGTCTTTGAGCCAGATCCCGGAGCCGTACTCAGTGTACAAGCTTCAGTCAAAGCCTCCTCCATCACCATCAAATCCGGTACCGTCATCCAGGAAGGCATCCCCGGAGTTTCCTGTGCCTCATTTTCATTCACCAATAATCCTCCCACCACCATCCCTTACGGCATTTTGACAATAGAAAATGGAGCCACACTGAGATCTTATTGCAGCGACAAAATCACCTATAGGTCGGAGTATAGTAGTATTCCCGCCGCCTCTCTTTTGCTTCAGGAAGGGGCTAAGCTGGAACTCCATGCCAATACCAGCTCCATCGATGCGGTGGATATCCAGCTGCTGGGAGAGGTGATCTTTGCCAGTAATGCTGGAAACCAATCCTTCATCACCAGCAGCATGGCCGGCACGATGCCCCCGCGGGTATATCATGATATCCGATTTACTAATACTGCCAATAAGATCTTGCCCGGCAGCCTCGAGCTCACAGGAGATATGATCCGCAGTAGCGGCGGAGAGATCATCGATAATTCCAGTCAAGTATCCTTCACCGGCCTTTACAGTCAGGAAGTCAGTGGTTTTGAACTAGATATTAGCTCAGTTATTATTGACAAACCTACCGGGCTTTTGAGCTTTGATGAGAATGTGTCGAGCAAAGGAGATTTCCAGATGCTCGCCGGAGAGCTGGACTTTAGGGATCATCGACTGGCTATCAACACCGCCTCCCTGGGAATCTATAACTACCAATCAGGGTCATGGGCCAACCTTTCGGGGCTTGATTACCGAGGAATTCCAGGTAATTTACTGCCCCAAAATGCCTCCTTTCCCTTCGTGGATCGGTATGAAGAAGGGCTAAGGATGCTACAGATCCTCGGTAGCCATGCGAGTGCCGGAGAGCAACTCACCATCGATTACCATCAACTGCCCGGCGTAGATCATGACGCTAATTTCTATGATCTGGACGGAACCTTAATTTTATACCAACTCAACAGTTATTTTACTATCTCCAGCCCCAGTATTGATCCCTCTGGTCTAATGATGAGAATATCCGCCCATGAGCTTATCGTGGATGATGAGGCAGATCTGCGAATCGTGGGGGACCATATTCCTGCCACTGGTAGCCACCAAGTCGGTGAGCTATCAGCAGGGAACCCTTGGGCAAGAAGAAGTGTCCGTATGGATGAGCTAAATGGTAAAAACTTCACCATTGGAAGTGAAAGGGTGGCTAGTATCCTGCCGCTGCAATGGTTGAGCTACCAAGCCCTCACTAAGGGCCATATGCGGCAACTATCATGGAGCTTTAGTCTTGAGGAAGAGACACCAGCGCTCTTCACCATCCACCGATCCATAGGCACGATCCACCAGTTCGAAATCATCGGACAATCTCAAAATCACAATGGAACTACTGCCCTCTTTGAGGACCTTGATCGGCTGGCCCCGGGATATATTTATTACCAGATCTCCTTTTCCACCACTTATGGGCAGGTGGTTTTTAGCCCTGTATTCAGCGTTCTTCAGCCTTCAGATAGCCTGGAGACTGAGTTTTACCCAAATCCCTATTTGGCTGGAGAGCTTCATATTCCAGGCCTGGATACTGTAAAGGATAGCCAGATCATATATGCGGTACTTTATCTCCTCAGTGGTGAGGTGCAATTTAATTTAGGGGTAGAAAAAAAATTCTTCTTAGCGAAGCTAGAAAACCAACTTCAGCAAGTGCCGACTGGCCACTATATCCTCCATATCAATAGCCCGGCAGGAGAGATAACTATCCGCCTGATCAAGGAATAAATAGGTCAAAGGGTTTAGATAGAATGAGCCAAACCAATTTTTCATAAATTGGATTGAGAGTTGAAACAGGGAATGCCGGTAGGATGAGCAGGTATTGAAAATTAGCAATTTTCCCAAAATAGAAGCCGCTTTATGGTAATATTAAGGCAATATTGAGCAATGATCCTGCTGGCAATGGAGAAGATTGTCCCTTTAAATATTAGGGTAAATACATTGACCGTCAGCAATATTTCGGTTATATTCCACAAGTAACCATTATAAACCCAAATTTTATGAATTTCATCTTATCCGAGGAGCAGCTGGCGGTGCGTGATGCCGCTAGAGAATTTGCTCAGACCGAACTTTTACCTGGCGTCATAGAACGGGACAGCCAAGCGCTATTCCCTAAAGACCAAATCAAGAAAATGTCCGAGTTGGGGTTCATGGGAATGATGGTGGACCCTACCTATGATGGTGGGGGCATGGACAGCATCTCCTATGTGCTGGCGATGGAAGAAATCTCAAAAATAGATGCCTCCGCCGCCGTGGTGATGTCGGTCAATAATTCCCTGGTCTGCTGGGGACTGGAAAAATACGGCAACGAATCCCAAAAAGAAAAGTTCCTCAAGCGGCTGGCGACTGGCGAGATATTGGGTGCTTTTTGCCTATCCGAACCCGAGGCAGGATCTGACGCCACTTCCCAACGAACCACCGCCGTCTTGGAGGGGGATCAGTATATCCTCAATGGCACAAAGAACTGGATCACCAATGGTAATACCGCCAGCGTGTACCTGGTCATGGCCCAGACCAATACATCGCTAGGCCATAAGGGCATTTCCACCTTTATCGTAGAGAAAGATACACCTGGATTTCAGGTGGGGAGGAAAGAGGATAAGCTAGGCATCAGGGGATCAGACACCCACTCCTTGATGTTTACGGATATGGCAGTGCCTATAGCCAATCGTATCGGCGAGGACGGATTTGGGTTTACCTTTGCGATGAAGACTTTGGACGGCGGACGAATAGGCATCGCCGCTCAGGCATTGGGAATCGCTTCGGGGGCTTATGAGTTAGCGCTTGCGTATAGTAAAGAACGCAAGGCATTTGGGAAGACTATTTCTCAACATCAAGCCATACAGTTTAAACTTGCGGATATGGCCACGCAGATCGAAGCGGCCAGGATGCTGGTGTGGAAGGCTGCCTGGCTAAAGGACCAGGGCCAGGACTATAGCCATGCCAGTGCGATGGCCAAGCTATATGCCTCACAGGTGGCAATGGAAGTGACAGTGGAGGCTGTACAAATTCATGGAGGCTATGGATTTGTCAAAGAATACCATGTGGAAAGGCTTATGAGGGATGCAAAAATCACTCAGATTTACGAAGGAACGAGCGAAATTCAAAAAATAGTCATATCACGTAACCTATTAAGATAAATAATTCCTTTGCTAAAAATACTTCCCAAACCCTTAATATTACTATTAATTTTCGGCCCACTTTGAATTTTTTGTTAATTTTATTATATAATGATTAAAAAAATCATACTTTTACAGATGTTAAAATAATTAAGTCGGTCATGGAATATTACAATAAAGTCATAGAATCCGTAGGAGTGCGGTACACGAGGGGAAATAACTACAAGGTAGAAAGGCCTGTTACCGTGACGGATTATATAGAACCAGAGAACTCGGTGATATTATTGCACCAGGGCACTCTGAAGTACGGTGATGAGCAAGAACTTGTGAATGAGGGGGAGATTTTATTTGTCCCTGCCGGAAGAAGCTGCAAGGTTTCCTTTGGTCAGGCTACCAAAAGAAATGAAATGTCCAACGATTCTTTCTTGGACAATAAGAAGAAACATCTTCAAAGTATAAGCTTTAAGGACATCAAGAATGCAGATGAAGATTGTGTTACCTTGGTAACATTCGAAGCGAAAGTGTTTGATGTTGTGAATTTCTTTAACTCTCTGGGGATTCCTCCATTCATCATTCGTTTCAATGACCGCTTGGCGGCCATCATCGAAGATGTGGTGAAAGAATCAGAACAAAACATCCCTGGAAAAGAAAGAGTAATTAAAATTCACACTGAATTATTGGTGGTAGAACTGGTAAGACATATCCTTAAGAATCGTTTGTTTGTGGAAGAAATGTCCACCAACTCCACGTACTTCAAGGATCCACGCCTTATCGATATGTTCAATTATATCAAGAAGAACATCGGTGGAGACCTATCTAATAAGGTGCTAGCCAAGGTGGCCAATGTTTCTGAAGATTATGTGGGCCAGTACTTCAAAATGCTGACGGGCATCAATCCTCAGGATTATATTGAATACCAAAGAATGGAAGCCGCTGTGGAGCTCCTCAGAACTACCAAGAAAAGCATCCGTGATATAGGCAAGGAAGTTGGATATAAGGATACGGCTTATTTCTGCCGTCGATTTAAGATGATGTATGGATTGCCTGCCGGCAAAATGAGAAGAAGAGAATCCCTAATTAACGTTCAGGGATAAATTAAAAATAGACACCATTTCTAAAACCTCGGACAATAATCCGGGGTTTTTTTCTAGGCTATTGCCCAGTACTATTAAGTCTGCTCCGGCTTCCAAGGCACTTTGAGCTTTTTGGGGAGTATTAATTCCTCCACCCACGATGAGTGGTCGATTGATTTTATTGGCGACTGCCTTTATAATTTGGGCATTTACTGGCGAAGCGGCCCCACTCCCGGCATCCAAAAAGAAAAACTGCTGCCCTAATAGATGTCCTGCCATGGCGGTAGCCACGGCCAATGCCGGCTTAGAGGACGGCAAGGGAATAGTTTGGGAAATATAGGAAGCGCTTGAGGCTGGCCCATCGCCCACCAGCATATAGCCTGTGGGAAGCACTTCTAACTTACTATCATATAGAAGTGGCGCTGCAGCCACCTGCTGGCCAATCAATAAGTCTGGATTCCGACCAGAAATCAAGGTCAAAAATAGAATCCCATCGGCATGTGCGCTAAGCTGAATGACATTGCCAGGGAAAAGAATGACGGGGATTTCCGGGGATTTGGCCTTAATTTTTAGGATGGTTTCATCCACATTGTTCTCCAATATAAGACTTCCACCCACCAGAAAACAGCCGATCTGATCGGAATGAGAAAAATCCAAAAGCTGGTCAAGCCACTGGTTTTGGCTCGCTTTTTCCGGATCCACCAATACAGCAAGTCCTTTTTTGCCATGAGCTCTTAGATGAGTCAAATACGCAGAAAAGGAGCTTCTATTTTGGGCTGTCATTATTTACTTTTTTGGATAATACCTCTATCAACTTCGCCTGGCCTATAGTAAGTGCCACCATAAATAGCCGTTTCCCTAAGGTACCGCCAAAGGATGACTTCTGTTTTTTGATCTTTCTGGATTTGTTTATGGATGGGTTTGCGCTCGATTTCAACTTCCTCTTATCGGACTTCTTGCCTTTGATCAAGCGAGTACCGCCGTAAGCCAGCAGGCCACCAGCCAATACCGCGCCGCCCACCTTAGCCCAGGATTCAGACTCTTTCTTGAACACCTCCAATTGAAGATCCAGTTGTCTTTCCAGATCTTCGGCCTTTTTACTTAGCTCGTGCTTATTCATCGTTATTTTTATTTTTTTTCCTAAAAAACAAGAAAGTGTTCAACACCGTCCCTACATTACCTTGGATGGTTTTGGAATCCTTACTGATATAGAGCAGCAGCAGGATGCCTACATAAATCAATCCTACATAGAGGAATCCGAGAGAATTGGAATAGGTGATTTCCGCAAAGTAAAATGCCAATGCAATGCTACCAAAAAGCAATATCAATACGGCAACAATCACCATCATGGATAGAATGGCCACCCGAGTGATGATGGAAGACATTTCCTCCTGAAGCTCATTCTTAAGCACTTGAATACGCACTTCAATCAGCTTTTTTACGGTGTTGATGATTTCGGAGATGTTCAGCATTATTATTAATTTAAGTGAAAAATGCAGTTTTACCCAATTTTGTTCTTTGCTAAGACTCATCTCAGCAGCTCCCATCTTTTTAGAAATGGTAAACGATTTTCTTCAAAATTAATGCCTGTCTTCTTCCTGGCTCTATAAAAAGAAAAAAGTTTGTTCCTTAAACATAAATAAGAGGGTGTTCAGATCAAAACTTCATACAATATACATCAAAAACCTTGCAGGAAAAATCAGCCTGCCTGTCCTTCACTGTAAAAATAAAAAGCTAAGACCTCTTCCAGAGCCCGTTTGATCGCTAGGTTTACGGGCAGCTGCATCCCGGCCATGGAGGGGTCTATGGCATACAGCTGAGTATAATAATGAGAACTCATCGGCACCGCAAGCCCTTCAGAGATGGCCTTTTGTGTGAGCAGATGCTCCTCAGCCCTTTCTTCCTTGAGCGTCTTGCAAGTGATCAACTCCTTCACGCCAAACTTATTCTTCTTCGCAGAACTGCCAAATAATCTACAGATCAAGCCACGGGTTTTATATTGGCTGCAGGAGCCCGCAGAGCCATCCACACTGAGCGTGGTGAGCAATATGCAGTACGACTGCTCAGGGTTTTCGCCTATGCTATCAAGCAGCTCCTCCGCCTTTCCCGAATGATAAGCCGCCATTGCCATAGGCAAAAATTCCAAAGCTGTGGCTGGCACAGATGGATTGGCACAACATTTACCACATCCGATGATGCAGCTTAAGGCCGCACGGTTATGATAGGCCGCAGTCTCAACATCCAATGCCTCGAATAACGCACTGACTGCCTGAGATTTCTGAATTAAATTCATATAGTTTTATAAAAAGCATGCGAAGGTACGTCGGGGATTGGTCTCGTGCAAGAGCTATTTTTCTAGCCTTATAAATATTAAAGCCCTAGCCTCCACACCTCCCTACTGTGAAAGGCTTGGTATTTCCAAAATGAATAGATTGCCCTAGCTTAAATATCCTCAATACCCTCACTGTCCTCTCCAGTTTTTGACCTGAAACGTAGCTAAGCTACCATAGCAGATTCAAAACCTGAGGGAACGCAAAGGCTAAACAGCATCAATTTCTGCTAAGGTCCTAGGAATGAGAAAGGAAATGCTGGGATTTAACCCTATGAAAAATGGATATATGGGCCTTCACCAGAGGGAGAAATAGCTATCGATCAAGCAATTTTCATAATCATTGGTCACTTGCGTATATATGCGTATTACTGTGTAGGAAATAGTTTCTAAAATGGTAAATTATACCTTACCTTAGTGTAAAAGAACAGGCAAATAGCGGCGGGAATAGGTTTTCGCTAGCCATATGCCATTAAATAGCTATCGGAAGCGGTAGCCATAGATTAAGGACTTTAGAGGCTATTTCGATAGGAGTGTCGGCAATTTATTTCCAAAATAATGATCAATGGATAATAAGTTTCCGTACTTAAAGTAGTTTTCTTTTTAACCCCGATAAATTATGAGTGAGAAATCAGGAAAAATAGATTTGACAGAAGAGGATAGAATCAGACGAGCGTTCAAGGAAAAAGATTGGAGCGAAATCAGAAGTGCGAATTCCTGGGTGATTTTTAAGGTAATGTCTGAGTTTGTGGAAGGCTTCGAGAAGCTAGCCAAAATCGGACCTTGTGTATCCATTTTTGGATCAGCGAGAACTCCCCAAGACAATAAATACTATAAAATTGCTGAAGAGATCGCGGCCAAATTGGTCCGTCATGGCTACGGTGTCATCACTGGCGGTGGACCTGGTATCATGGAGGCAGGTAATAAAGGCGCCCATTCAGAAAAAGGTAAATCTGTTGGCTTGAATATTCAGCTTCCTTTCGAGCAATTCAACAATATGTATATCGATCAGGACAAGCTGATCACCTTCGACTATTTCTTTGTGCGGAAGGTGATGTTTGTGAAGTATGCCCAGGGCTTTATCGTGCTTCCCGGGGGTTTTGGGACCATGGATGAGCTCTTTGAAGCCCTCACCCTGATCCAGACCAAGAAAACAGGGAAATTCCCTATCATTTTGGTGGGCAGGGAGTTTTGGGAAGGCCTCATAGACTGGATCCAGAAGGTGATGCTGGATCGCCATATGAATATTCATGCAGAAGATATGCAGCTCTTCTCAGTGGTGGATACCGCAGAGGAAGCCGTGGAAGTAATTGACGAGTTTTATAATAAATACCTACTATCTCCAAATTTCTAATAGTGAAGCATTTACATATCTTTATACTGTACGGCCTAGTGGCCGTACTTTTTATTTTGTGGTATAGGAGCACAGAAAGTAGCCCTCAGCCTGTAGCAACCACTCAGGAAAGCCCTGTCTTCATCCCTAGTGAAGAACCGAATGAAGAGCCGATAGAGGAACCTAATTCGTCCATCATACGGCAGGCAGCTGGAGGCCATAGGGTGGAATTATTCGACTTGCCTAAGACAATGGATTTTGCGGGAGAAAAAGTCCCCTTAGAGGCCGGGGAAATTCAGGAAAGACTCGAGCGAGAGGTCTATGTTAATGCATTTTGGGAATCCAATATGCTGCTGATGATGAAGCGAGCAGGGCGGTACCTCCCCGAGATAGAAAAGATACTAGCCCAGTATAAGATCCCCAATGACTTCAAGTATGTAGCCATAATCGAATCAGGCCTGATGAATGTGGTTTCTCCTGCCGATGCAAGAGGGTTTTGGCAATTTATGAGCGGTACAGCGAAGGATTTTGGGCTGGAGGTCAATAAGGAAGTGGATGAGCGATATGATTATATTCAAGCCACTCATGCTGCATGCAAGTACTTGAAGCAGTCCTATGCGAAATTTGGCAAATGGACAAATGTAGCGGCTAGTTACAATATCGGTCAAACCGGGCTCATTCGGCGGATGAATGATCAGCAGCAGCCTGACTATTACGACTTAGCCCTCAATGAAGAAACTGCTCGCTATATGTTTAGAATCTTAGCCTTCAAGGAAATCATGGAAAACCCAGAAAAATACGGCTTCCACCTTCAAGAAAAAGACCTCTATAAAATGCCTCAACTAAAAACCCTCGTAGTAAAAAGTACCATCGATGATCTAGCGGATTGGGCAATTAAACATGGGAGCAATTATAAGGACCTGAAAACGTATAATCCCTGGCTACGATCTAGCAAACTCACCATCAGTAAAAACAATGAATACCACATTAAACTTCCAGTATAATATTACCTATTTATAACTTTTCGGTTATAATATTAGTTATATTAAAGCCTTAGTAGTCATGGCCTGAGCTATTAAGGCTTTTTTAATGGCCAATGTACTTCATTATGAAACTCTTAAGTACAAATTATATTAGCATACCTGGGGTATTGGAAGGCTGAAAACCTCCTTATTATCTTGTGTTATTTACCAGCTCGCGCGGACAATAGTCCTTGGATTTTTAATTCAGTTTTCAGTCCAAGAGTAGGTTTTATTACCAGATTCCAAGGGAAAAGATTCAGGTCAATAAATCATTCACTTGATATCGTCAATTTTCCGCGGAGCGGGAAGTCAAAACGATTAGGAAAGACAAGGACATGTTTTTTGGCTGCTGGATGATGAACCGATACCTTTTTATTTCGCAACCCTTGAGTTGATTCTATATGAAAAAGAAGAAAACATTATACATTCTATTAAGTGTTCTTTTAGGGGTACTCTTAGTGTTGGAGGGGGTCCCTTATTTTGTAAATGTGTATTTGAATGCGAATGCAGATCGCCTGGTAAGTGATATGATCACACGTACCAATGACTTTAGCGGTCATAAGGTAAAGATCGGAAATATTCGCCTGGATTATGATTACCGGGGCACTTACTTGGAGCTGGACTCTGTAGCCATCTATCCTGAAGAGCAGGTGGAAGAAAATAAGGTGCGCATTGACCTAATGGCGGACCGGATCTTAATTTCTGGCTTCCGATGGAGAAGCCTGGTTTTTGATAATGCGATTGTCCTTGACTCGGCCCAGCTAAAAGGTCTCTATATACAGTCCACCTCCCCGAGCTTGGACTCTTTGCAGCTAAAGGAAGACTCCACTTCGTCCCGAAAGAAAGGCAAAGATTATAAGTCTATTAAGGTGAATCATATCAATGTACAGAACCTTAATCTAGAAAATAGAGACATGGCCACCGACTCCCTTAGATTGGAGATAGCAGGGCTGAATCTGAACGCAGGGGAATTTGAGCTTACCAGCGAGGACTTGGCAAATGATCAAGCGCTATTTGGAGTGGGTGATATTGAGGGAAGTATTGCCAAGGCTGCGGTGCATTTCAATGAAAGCCGGAATGTAGTGGTAGCCAAAGGCATGACCATTGATAAGGCGAATAAAAGCCTAAAAATCGATAGTGTAGGACTCGATAATAAGTGGGATAAATATCGCTATATCAATGATTTTACGAAGGAGACCGACTGGATAGAATTAGAGAGGGGACAGCTGGAGCTCATCAATATGAATTATGAGGCTTTCTTAGCGAAGGGACTTATAGAGGCAGAAACTCTGCATGCTAAAGACCTGAAAATATCTGTATTCCGAGACAAAAGAAAACCAGATGACACCCGGAAACGCCCGAAGATGATCAATGAAATCATCAATAGCATTCCTAAAGATCTCCACTTGGACAAGATCCATATGGAGAATGGGCACGTAAGCTATGAGGAGCGGCCTGACAATGGGGTTCCAAAATCCGGTATGATATTCTTTGATCAGATCAACGCCGATATCAGTAATATAACCAATATCCCTGAGCTCCTCGAGGATCATAGCGAGCTCACCCTAAAGGCCAATGCCCGAATCATGGGTGCAGGGAAGGTGGACCTCAATGTCACCTATTTCCTTCAGGATAGCACGGGGAAATTTAAAATGGACGGTATGATTCATTCCATGGAATTGCCAGAGATCAATGCGATGCTGCGGCCAGCTACACAGGTAGAAATCCGAAGCGGCCAGCTCCAATCTTTAGCATTCAATATCAATGGCAATGACCTGGAAGGAAGGGGAGAATTGATCATGAAATACACCAATCTGGCCATTGATATCCGTGGAAAAAGCTATGGTAAAGACCAAAATGTATTTCAAAAAATCGGTTCTTTTCTTACCAACAAGCTCATCATCCGAACCGAAAACCCCAATAAAAAAGAGGAATTACGTAAGGGGCATGTTTACTTTAAACGGGACCAGAGTAAGTTTATCTTCAATTATTGGTGGAAAATGATGCTAAGCGGAATGCGGTCCACCCTTACTGGAGAAGATGAGGAAACACTGCGAAAGCGCACCGAGTAAATCTCTGCGCCATTCAAGGTTCGGCTTATTTGGCTAAGTTTCGAAAGACTGCGAGGTATTGATCGGTGACATGGTCCCAGTCGTACTTTTTGGTCAGGCCCTTATGGGAATTTTGCCGCAGCTCGGACATATCCGCCGCTGAGCGCTCTGCTTTATCAATTAGCTCAGTGACCGACTTCGTGTTTTTTTGGAAATACCATCCGAAGGTTCCCTGCTGAAGCATCTCCTGATTAAAAGGCGTATCGAGGGCCAATATCGCACAGTCATAGCCAAGGGCTTTGAGCATGGCTGGATTGGTGCCGCCATATTCATGTCCATGAAAATACCCATAGCAATTACGGTATAATGCGGCCAGTTCCAGGGGGTCTTTTACATACCCTGTAAAAAGCAATCGGTCATCATTTATTGCCTTTAGTCTATCCACATAGTCATCCTGATAGGGCACATCCCCCACTATCACCAGCTTGCGAGCAGAAGTCGTCTTGATAAATCCCTCGATGATAAGATCGGCATTATTATCGGGTACCAGGCGACCCACGATGAGGTAATAATCCTGAGGCTTTAGCTTCCAGGTTTGGATAAGATTGGGGTCTGCCTGAAGGCCAGGATTGGACCCATAGGCAATCACGGTGGAGGGGGCATTGAAAAGCTCAAGATAAACCTTCTGCATTTCATCGGAGTCATTGATGATCTGGTCGTAAAATTTGGTGGCCATTTTGGAGGCCCAGAAGAAATATTTTGCCCCAAATCCTTTCCACTTAGGCCGCAACCACTCCAGCCCATCCACATTGATGGCGGTAGGTTTGCCCATGATTTTGGAGATAATCCCAAAGGGACCATTGGCACTATTGACCACGAAGATCACATCCGCCTTGGAAAAGCAGGCGTGGATCATGGAGAAAAATGAATGGGTAAGCTGGGTCAGCGATTTTGATTCCACCGCTGGCATATATACTAAGTCGATCCCATTGACTTGGCTGGGGCGCTCCTCAAAGAGGGCCTTGTGGCAATAGACGGTGACTTTTACATTTTTTTTAACCAATCGCTCACAGAGTTCCTTAATCATGGTATCGTATCCACCATAGACGTAAGGATAGCCTTTCGCCCCAAAAATCGCTATGCGTATTGGTTTTTCATTCATGGTATTCACTCTAATGGGTAATAAATAGTTGGGATTAACAGCACAAAGTCATCTCCCAAAATTAATGATTTTCTATACCTGTCATTCCTCTCTGCCGAGAAGCTTTGGTCGGCTTGCCCCGTATACAATACTATTTTACGAGCAAATTAACGCCTATTGACGCTCGATGGAGATTTGATCCCGAAATAGCTGTCCGAGATTTTTGAAGTAGGCGTCCACCGAGAAATGTTCTATGACCCTTGCCTGTCCTGCTAAGCCCATCTGATGACGTAAACCAGCATTCTTAATCAAATTATCGAACTTACTGGCGGCAATTTCTGCCCGGTCCCAAGGCACCAAAAAGCCAGTTTCGCCATCCAGTACCATCTCAGTAGCCCCACCATGCGCTGTCGCAATGACAGGCTTACCGGCCGCCATTGCTTCCAATACGGTGGTGGGAAGTGGATCTGGAAGTATAGATGGAAGCATAAAAATGTCCAAGCCCCCCATAATATTTGGGATATCAGTACGATAGCCCAGGTCGCTCACCTTCCCCTCCAGCCCATGCTCGCGGATACGCTCCTTAATCTCATCATACAGGTATTCATAGCCCGTGAAGGCATCTCCTACCATCACAAAATGGATATTATCATGCCTTTCGGCCAGGTGCTTGGCGATATCTAAGAAGTACGATTGTCCCTTCCAGAAATGCACTCGAGCAATCATGCCAATGAGAATATGGCTATCAGGAATGCCAATTTCCCTTTTCAGATCATAATCAGCCTCCTTAAAGGGCCTATAGTCAATCCCATTATATATTAGTTTCAACTTACTGGAAGGGACATTTCCTTGCATATTATCGAGGACTGCCTGTGACACCCCTAGCACACTATCCCCAGTCAGAGAGATATATTTTTCAAGAAGAAACTTAAACCATCGAGGGTTCTGGATGATTTCGTGAATATGCCATACGTGCTTTTTTTTGGTAGTAAAATGAAGTAATCCTCCCACCACATTTGCATTAGAATTGGTATAAACCAATTGTACATTTTCACTTTTAATAAGTCGGGTAAGGGTTTTGGTGGAATGCCACAATTGCTTCGCAAGACTGAGCAATCCAGCAGGGGACAGGTTTTTTCGCCTGAGCACCCCATGATCCAAAAGATGAACCGTGGCCCCAGTATTTGTAATCTCCCCTACTAATGGACCATCAAAGGGCAAGACTACGATAGGCTCCATTCCCTCCTCAATAATCGCCTGAACAGACCGAACCAAGTTGCGACTAGCGCCATACAAATCTGCGGCACTATGAATTACTAATACTCTTATCACTGATTAATTTTTTGCTGTTCCGCTACCAAAAAACTTATTCTTGGTCTGCACCAAAAAGTTGTAATTTTTGGCAAACATCTTTTTCAATACTGAGCTTTCCTCCTTTGGAAACCAATCAGTGGTTCTGGGCTTTTCGATAAATATCTTATGTTCCTGATAGGCATATGTGGCGATGGAAGTCCGGTATCTACCAGGAGGAAAATTGGTCATATCATAACCGTGGAGAGTATATGGCCCACACTGCTGAATGATTAATCTATTGAACGGCACATCTAATTCTTTTTCAGCGTCCGTACGTAGGTCGCGAATTCTGAGCCCGCCTTTATATTCAGGTTTCCAATCTTGGTTCAGGTACAATAATAGATTCAACTCCCGATACCAATTTTTATGAATGGGATGATAGTTAAAATCCAGATGCATATCCAAAAAACTATTCTTTTTCCCTTGATGCAGGCCTCCCCCATGATTTTTGGGATCCACAAACACGCTCTTAGCGGTTATAAAAGAGAGGATCTTATTAAAGCGATCGGAGGACAAATCTTCATATAATTCTTTTAGCTCAGGGCAAATTTCCTTATAATTTGATTTTTCAAATTTATTATTGGCAAACACATAATCTCTACTTTTGTTCTCCAGTTCTGGAATGGCTTGATAGGCGGCATTTAATTGACCCGCATCACAAAAATCATCAATTACAAGATGCGGAAAGGGTTGTGCAGCCAGATAGCGCAGTCTAAGCTCCTCCAAGTTGGCTTCTAAATGCTCAAAATTAATCATTTGTCTTTTCGTTTAATCTAAAAACTTACCCTAGGTTATCCTCCTTGCGGGACTTGATAATCTTTGCAGGATTTCCTGCGACAATGGAATAAGGAGGGACATCCTTTGTTACTACACTCCCAGCAGCCACCACAGACCCCTTCCCTATAGTTACTCCTGCCAAAATTATGGAATTTGAGGCAATCCAGCAATCATCCTCGATTTTTACAAATGATCGAGTGACTCCCTGCTCCTTCATCGGAAGATTCACCGAAGAAAAATTATGGTTTTCTGAATAAATACTTACCCGGGGAGACATCATGACATTTTCCCCAATTTCTATCCAGCCAGAGCATCCTATATAGGCATAAGCGCCTATACTAGAATTATTTCCTACCTTAAGCCCCACGCCGGCCTCACCGCCATATAGATTGGTGGGACGAATAATAGCATAACTTCCCACAGTCACCTTATCGCCAAAGACTATGCCTCTTTGCGATAGGCAATTGATCTCACAGTTATCCTGAAGAATGAAATTCCTGCCCACGCTGAGGTAACGTGCCTGTCTTATCGACACCCTTTTACCTATCAGCAGCATACCCTTGGAGGACTTAAACCATAGCCTTCGGATACTTCCTCTAATTAGCCATATGCTCATACGAAGCATAACCCCTAGTGTAGATAAACTATCCCAATCCTCACCAAAGCGGTCTGATAGATCCATTCCGGTGAAATTGGTAATTGTGCGCTGAATAAAATTCGCCATAATGAATTACACGGTTTTGCCGCTTAATAAAACTAATGCCCAATCAATTTTTAAAAAAAATACCTCGGTTCCCCAGGAAAATTAATTTTAGCCAAACAAACATAGTCAAAGATGAAAAAAAATACCTTTTATTACGGTTGATCGTCGCCTTTTCTTTCTGGAGGTTCCTCCTATATAGCTTTACAGCAAATATAGCCTAGCATATAAATCATGAACCTGTAAACCAATTCGCAGGGCTCGTGAAATCAAGGGATGAGTATTTTTCATACAAAAGGGAATGTCTTTACCATAGACATTCCCTTTTGTAGAACTACTTAATTTTTAGAATTTTATAATTTCTCAAAATAGATTTCTAAATCTTTCAGAAAACGCTTCCCATCACCAAAGTATTTAAGTCGATTATTGCCCTTTTTTACAAGCTCCCCTCTCAATACAGGATCACTTTCGATTTTCTTCATTTCAAATGCAAAGTCTGCCGCCTTATTGGTTTTTGGACAGAGGACTGCCTCATCGCCCACCTCCATCAAGGCACCTTGGCGGGAAATAATCACTGGCAGCTGATAGGAGAATGCCTCCAAAACAGGCATGCCAAAGCCCTCATTTAATGAGGGGAATATATAGCCAAAAGCATGTCTATAATAAGAATCCAACTCTTCCCGACTCACATACCCAGGAAGAATCACCTTGTCTTCCAGATTTGATGATTTTATCTCCGCAATGATGGCATCGTAATCATCCATATCCTTTCTTGGCCCCCTTTGGCCTACCAACACTAAGCAAAAATTTGAATTTTGCCCCTCCAAAAATTGTTTGAAAGCCTTGATTAAAGTAAGCAGGTTCTTTCTTTTTTCCATTACCCCTACATGAAGGAAATAAGGCTTACTTAGCATCTTTCGGGTTGTAACCGTAGGAACCGCAAGCAGATTGGTGGCAGGATAAACCACCTCTATTGATAGCTTGGGAAGGTTTAGATATTTCTCTATTTGCTTTCTGGAGTAGTTTGTAATGGTTACCACGGAGGCATTGCGGCGTAAAGAGAACGCCAGGGCATTCAGGAAATATTTTCTCCATAGGGAATTATAGTGACTTGGGTTTTCCCAAAAGAAAGCGTCATGAAGAACAGAAACTTTCCTGCCTCTGGCCCATAGTGGAGAAAGGATGTCGGGGGACAATACAATATCACTTTTATACCAATAAGTAAGTATGGGAAGAACTATCGCCTTTCGAATAAAGTAAAATAGCTGAAAGAGCAAATTCTTCCATTTTGGGGTTTTGCCTTTAAAAAAAGTGCTGGTCTTAATCGAAGCATGATTCGGACTAATAATATACTCATATTCTTCCCTTACCTCCCTTTGAGAAATCGCTTCCAGAAGGGATTCAGTATAGGTCTTGATACCTGTCTGTGCAATATGCAGGTAAAAAATATCTATAAGTATCTTTTTTTTCATTTAATATTGAATTCTCCCATTAGAAATTACCAATGACTTGTCATTCTGCAAAGGTCATCAGGCAGCATAGCAAACTCTGACTTTCCCACAATTTGTTATCAGTCACCAGGATTTCACTTGCATCATTTATAGTATTTTAAAATTTATCATAGCTGAAATCACTATCCTTCCGGGACAAGTGTAGGCTTGAAGGTACTATTTAAGCTTCTTATACTAAGCCCTATCATCCACCAACTCGTCCATGAAACAAAAGCATATAATTCTGCATTTGCAGTAAATAAGGGCAGCAATAACCCTACCTTGGTGGTGGCTGCGATAAAGCCAATTCTCGCATAATTAATATCATCTACTGTCCTGAACACATGAATCGCCGTTTTGATCCCCACATATAGAATAGAAATATAGAGTAGCATACCCAATATGCCCATTTGGACGCCAAAAATTAAAAACTGGTTTTCCCCCCCTATCCGAAGGTCATCGCTTACCGCACTGGCATTCCCACTGGTCGCCAGGCCCGATCCCAATGGAGCGACGCTCATCTCATTAATGGCCTCCAACCATGCCACAACGTGCCCAAAACTGGAAGCATTCTCGAAGGTTAGGGTATCTATGACGAAATAATAAAATTCATCATTAGCAATCCAGACCACATATATCACAAAAAACAGAAACAGAAAAATGCCCATTTTTAATAAACCATATAAGCGAAAAATAATGGCAATGAAGCATAGCATTATAAAGAAGGAAGCAAATGAGGCTCTAGATGCTGCAAATATCACACTTCCCACCGTACATAGCATAGTTAATATAAATACCCAAGACTGATTCCGCTTGGAAGTAAGGTATCCAATCAGCCCTACAGAAAATCCCATTAGACAGGAACTCGCTAATTCTAAGGGATCAGAAAAAAAAGAAGCGAGTCGCATTTCTGTCGTTTGAGTCTCAAAAGTCCAAGTCAGGCCATAATTCCCCACGGGATCTACCTCATTAATGGCCTTATTATATAGCGCATAGCCTGCGATGTTTTGGAAATGTACACCAATAGATTTCTCGAAAATATTCAGACATACCGCCAGGAAGAAAATAATCATGACCGTGATAAAAAATTGCCTAAATTCCCTATCTGACAATCGAGTATTTCTACCTATGAAATACATAATTCCGGGAATAGAAATATTCTTAAAATACTTCAGCTTATCGATGAAAGTGGCGGGGCCAATCGGCAGGATTAGGAAGATCAAAGCAAGCGCATAAAAGGCAAGGAATAGCTTATCCACTAAATGAAGCTTAATAGGATAAGCAAAAATATTCCTTTGATACACTAAAAAGGAACCCAGCGCTGCGAAAAGCATCATTTCTTTCAGGTACTGGAATATACTCACCATAAAGGCTGAACCAGTCGCTTGATACACCACACTAAGGACTGTAATATATATCGGCAAATACATAATCATAAAGAAAATGACCCACTCCCACTTTCCTTTAAAAATGATCTTATCCAAACTAATGGAAGTAATTGCTAATACATAAATTATGATAATTATAAATAGCATTGGATTGATTTACAGGGCGGATCACTGCCCCAGCTTTGTGGTTTAGGATATTCGCGACTGGAGTGCACGAATAGGTTTCTACTTGTCAGGCCTTCAGGATCCTGAAAATATGGCAGGAATTCAGAATTTCTGCTGGTGGCCAAGCCCTTCCATTATTCCTTCCCACATTATACGGAGCTTCTCTTTTCTACCTCTCAGGACAAAATAGATTGAATATAAGCTAAACTTCCCCATTTGATACGGCCAGGCGATCAGGGAATAAGGGAATCTCACATGCTTGCGTAGCTGAAAAATCTGGTTTCTGCTATTTAGATAATGAATTTTTGGGTTTAAACGTCCCTCCTTACCTGACTTTTTGGATTTCAATGAGGCCCCCGCCTCATGGTAGATCACCGCCGAGGGCACCACCTGAAGCATATAGCCTGCATTTCGCATGCGCAAGGACCAGTCCACATCCTCAAAATAGGCAAAGTACCGGTCATCTAATGGCCCCACTTCCCGTACGACCTCAGCCTTCACCAGAATACAGCACCCAGTGATCCATTCGGTAAAATAGGGACGATCAGAGATTGGTCTTTGGGTCAGCGATATGGACGCTCCCATCCATTTTCGATATTCACCTCCAGCATTCCACACCGTTTTCTTATCATGCAAATAATACATCAGGGGCTGTACTGCTGCGATGCCGGGATCCTCCTGCAAAGTAGCTAAGCAGAGGGATATAAAATCTGGCTCCACCTCCGTATCATTATTCAGCAGGAGGAGATAGTCATAGCCTTCAGCTAGCGCATGGGCGATACCCAGGTTATTACCACCAGTAAAACCCAGATTCTGCTCGGACTCCAGGAGGGTAAGATGGCTAAATTCTGCCCTCAGCTTAGTGCTGGAGTCATCCTCTGAGGCATTGTCCACAAGGATGACCTGAAAGTCTGGCTGACTGATACGCGCTAGGGATTGCAGACAATTCCGGGTGAATTCATATCCATTCCAGTTGACCACAATAATGGCCACGGAGGCATTAGGGGCAGCTTTCATGGTACGATTGGAGGAGAGTTAAGCATTCTAGCGTATCAGAATTGTGGATTTATGGCCTTCCACGGATGCCCCTTATGAAGGGTTACGACGGCTTCTAGCTCCTCTGCCAGGAATCCCGTAGCATTCCCAATATGGGCCAAGGTGCTGTAAAGGCTTTGTCCTTCTCCCTTATAGGTCTTATAAGAATACTTCTGCACCTCCACTGAGAAATCATCGGAGAGCAGCTCAAAGTAGGTTTTTATCTCCCGGGAGGAATATTCCTTCCAGTGATGTCCATAGGTTCCCTTCGCCATGATCTCGGTCACGCTGGTACCCACGCCTTTGAAGGTCAGGATATTTTTGGTGGACCGCACCAGGCCGGGAAGGCTCAGGCTGTTGGGGGTGGATATATAAATCCTGCCGCCATCGCTGGTTGCATGATGGACCTTCTTCCAAAAAGCCACGGGATTAAAGGTGATATGCTCCATAATCTCCGTAAAGAGAACGACATCATAATGGCCTTCCTCAACCTGCAACGCCTCAGCGATCGCCAGGTCGGCTTCGATAATCCGGCCAATGCCATAGGTATCCGCCCTGGCAGCGACAGTAGGCATCCCCCAGAATACAGGGACATCCATTCCGTCCACCTCATGGCCCATCTTTCGCATGAGACAGGCGGTATGAAGGTAATGACTCCCTATATCCAGAATCCTTAATTTGCGGCCAGCATAATGCCTGGCGATAAAATCAACTACTCGGTTAAACCGTTTTTCATGATAATTGAAATATTCCACCTCGCCTTTTGAGCCATTTCGGAGGACTTCATTCCGCAGCTCGCTAAAGATGGTTTCCTTATCAGGTATATTCATAAACTCTTCAATTTTTCTAATATGATATAAACTTCGCCGATCCGACTCTCCGATCCCTATACCTGAGGCCTATTCCTGAGGCCTAGAATAAAAGCCTTTCAGCAATTCAGGGCATTTGCGATAAATCAACGAAAGCGTAAATAAGAACACAAATAGCTCACTTCCCACCAGCGCTATACATAAGCCCATAGGCCCCATGCTGGCGGTAAGGCTAATCGTCCCCACCAGCATGGCCGAAAGCATGATCCAGGAGGAATTAAACAGGAGATATTTCTTCTCAGCAATAAGCAATAATACTGTGTTGCCGGCATTCAGACTCGCGATCAAAGGTACCAGAACCAATATCCTCAGATAGAGCACACTCTCGGGTAAGGGGCCTTTGGCTAATAACTCTATGATAAAAGGAGCGAGAAAATAAACGCCCAGGACCAGTATGGAGCAAAACCCAAGGGTAAAAACATAGACCTTACGCATAAAAGCAAAAAACCGCGCATGGTCCTCTGCATATAATTTCGCCGCATTCGGATAGACCGCCTGGGCGATAAGCGCAGGAACGATCCGTAGCACCAGGCTCACTCGCTCCGCCAGACTGTACATGCCCAGCGTCTTGGCAGGCTCGAAGAAACTCAATATCACTATGCCTCCATTGACGGAGATATGATTGGCAAAAGCCGATAAAAATAGGTAGGTATTGTCCTTCAGCCCCTTATATATCCTCTCCCAGCTCACACGGATTAGTCTTATCCTAAGCCCATAATGAAGGTAAGCGAGAATAAACAAGTTTACTGAAAAAGCTGTGAACCCAAAGAGGAAATTCACCCATTTGGCATCTTCTGGACCGGTGATAAATAATACGATGCCGGCTAAATATAATAGCTTGCTAAAGACATTGGCCACGGATACCAGACGCATCTTTTCCATCCCCTGAAAAAACCAAACCGGCAAGGTGGCCTCAGAAAAGAGCATCATCAGGGAAAAAACCAGCATCTCCTGATAATCAGGAAACAAGTCAAAACCATATACCGCGATCAGCAACACCAGCGCGGCGATCAGGGCCAGGAGTAGCTTGCCAGAGAGTACCCCAGATAAGATGCGCGAAAGTTTCTTCTTCTTCTTTTGACTCAGTGCCACCTCTCGAGGCGCACTGAGCTGAAAACCAAAACCTACAAAAATATTGGCGATGAGAATCACCGACAGCGCCAGACTCACCAATCCAAACTGATCCACACCGATGGATTGGATCAGCAAGGGCATTACTATCAGCGTAATCAGAATATTGGAGGACTGAATAAACAGTAAAAAAATAAAATTCTGTACCGACTTATGTCGTATCAACTGAGAAAAAGGGATGGAAATATACTTATCGATCATCCAGTGGGGCCATCAACATGAAGGTTGATTAAGGACTTTATAGGCGTGGGGAGGAATTGGAAAGTGATAAATTCTAATAATAAGCAATTATTCACGCGCCTAATGCCTTCTGACATTGGCGTGATATAGCTTAGTGATATAGAGGTAAAATATCGCAAGAAAAGCACCGGCGATTCCGCCTATTACCAATCCCACGTACCATTTGAGCCTTGTTTCGCGCAGCGGATAGATCGGTTCGTCGATGACCTGAATCAGGGGAGAATTATTCCGATGGCTTATCTTAGCTACCTCGAGGTTTTTTATGATCTCTCCATAGGCGCTGGTGGCCACCTGGATATCCACCTGCTGTTTTTTTATATTGACCCCGGCGCTTTGCAGGAGAGGGTTGGGATTGGGGCGGTTATCCTGAAGCTGAGCGTAGCTTAGCAAGCTCTGGTCGAGCACCTTCCGTACGCTGTCTGCCTGCGATTGGAGAATACGTAGGTTTTCGGAAGTTTTTTTAGTCTTGGTTTCAGAATAAAATCGATTGACATTCTCCACCAGCTTTTCGTTAAATTCCTTCGCAAAATGCTCATCCTTGGAGGTGATACCGACCTTGATAATTGACAGCTTGCGGTCAGGCTTGCTCACATCGAGCTCCCCCTCACGGATCATCTTAGCGAGTTCCTTCATCACACTATCCTGCTGCACGGAAAACTGCTGTCGAGGGAGGCCAAAATCCAAGCGCTCAAAATCCACCTTTTCCTTCCACTTTTGATCCAGCTCATGAAAACTGATATAACGCTCTGCAAGGGAGCTACCTTCTTCCTTAAAAGGGCTTAGCAAGGTACTGATGAGCATATTGTCTGAGCGGTAGAGCTCCATTATATTCTCTCCCTTAAACAGGCCACTGCCGCTTTCCAAGGAACCTAAGTTGATCCCTGCGAGGCTGGCAAGCCCAGAAAGTCCCCCCATGCCTCCTCCGCTAGATTCCTCGATCACGAAGGTGGTGTCTGCGGTATATCTGGGTTTCTTGACCCAGGAAGCCAGCAGTCCTAATAGTCCTGCAATGGTGGCTATGATAAAGATAAACTTCCACTTGGACTTGAAATACCTTATCCAGTCCTGGAAACGAAGGATAAGCTCCCCGAAAGTGATTTTATCATCAATGATATGCTTTTGCTCTGCCATTAGTTTCCAGATCCACTGTTAAAATTAATTTGGGAAATCACCAAGGCTAAAGTCGCCAATCCCGATGTCAATCCAATAATCTCTCCTACCCTAAGTGGAACTCTCGGCCCTTTGGAGGGGACGATTACCTCCACACCAGGTTCGATACGGGGATAGGTATTGATAAAAAAGAAGGTCTTTGTGCGGGCCACCTCGCCATTTGCATAGACCACATAGGTGCGCTTGCGCTTGGCGCGGTTATCGAATCCCCCAGCTCTATCGATATAATATTTCATGCTTTGGTTATTTTCGTACCTCACCGTGGTAGGGTAGATGACCTCCCCACGCAGCCTGACCGTTTGCAGCTGCTTAGGCACCGTGATGATATCACCCTCCTCCAGGATAAGGTCAAATTTCGACCCAGGGTTTTCAAGGATATTTTTGAGGTCTATGGCGATGGCTTCCTGCTGCTTGATCTTAATGCTTGCCCCTTCCCCCTGACTGATTTCCTGGAGGGTTTCATGGCGGTATTGGATTCTGGCATCACGATTGGACTCCTGATATCCTTCCGGACTTCCCTCGAGGAGCCTTAGGATTTGCTGATTCTGAGCATCCGACGGATCCTCGGTGGCCACTCTTTCCAGCAGTTTTACGTTATTCTTTTCTCTTCGGAGCCGTTCAGACTCAGTGTCATAATATTCAGTTCTTCGGATTAGCGTAGCCCCATTGGCATAAGCAAAACTCGTCAATCCCCCAGCCCTATTGATCACATCAGAGATTCTTTCGTCGGCACTTTTGAGGGCAAATTCCCCCGGGGCATTTACCTGACCTTCCACCATCACCACTCGGTCGAGGGCAAAGTTCGGCTTGCCACGCACGATGATATTATCATAAGGCATAAGCTTCTCCGAACTTCCATCCAAGCTCAGGCTACTATTGACCTGGACGGGAATCAGGGTGGCCATCTCTCCCTCAGCTTGGTCTATATTTCGACGTGCTATTTCCACATTATTGGTGGCGGCAGCTTCGCTAAACCCTCCTGCCAGCAGAATCAAATCTTCCGCCGTCATGCCCTCTGCGTAGGGGTATATTCCTGGATCTCTTACTTCTCCGGAGATTTTGAGGTAATATTCATCTTTCAGGTCATAGACTGAGGAGATTCGTATGATGTCCTCTGCCTGTAGCAGCAGATCCTCCTGACCATTCGCCACGGCCTGGAGGTTCACCGGAATGATAGAAGTGGATAGGTCCTCATGGGCACGGAGTACGGTAGCTCGTGGCAGGTAGGCATCACCCTTGAGCCCATCTGCTTTCTGGATCAGCTGTGATAGCTTCAGTCCTTCGGACCAAGCATAATTTCCGGGTCTGAATACCGCTCCTTTTAATTGTACCCGATTGGTGTAGCGATCGAGAATCTTTCCTACCTCGTATCGATCCCCTGCTTGAACCGTAAAAATCCCAAATTGCTCCTGATAGACGTCAGATACTGCTTTTTCTTTTGGAGTCAGGCGGGTCACGCTGACACGCTGGGTATAGGCGTTTTCGGTAAATCCTCCGGCATACGCAAGGATCTCTTCGAAGGATTCGCCGCCTTTTACCTCATAGACCATGGGCCGCTTTACGGCTCCTTCCACAGTAACTCTCCCTTGGTAAGGCTCCACTAAAATCACATCCTGATCCTGGAGTTGGAAATTCATATTGGCTTTACCATTGATGAGGAAGTCGTAAGCATCCACGATGGCTACCTGTCGGTTATTCCTCATCACACGGATATTTCTCATCGTCCCATTTTGATTAGGACCGCCTGCGGCGTAAAGAGCGTTAAACACCGAGCTGAAGGCACTAAGGGTAAAAGTCCCCGGTAATCTCAATTCGCCCACCATATGAACCTTGATGCTGCGGATATTGCCGAGGGAGATCTCCATAAAGGTCGCGGGGTTTGGTCCCTGGAGGTCTTCATAATATCTGGCCATCCGACTTTGAATAAGTTTTTTGGCCTCCACGATGCTCAAGCCTGACACGGCTATGGGGCCTATATTCTCGAGTAAGATCTTGCCTTCAGGTGTTACTGTGCTTTCGTAGTAGTTTTCCGAAGCCCCATATATATCGATATAGACCATATCCCCTGGTCCCAGGATATAGCTGCTTGGCGTGGCGAGGGACAGGCTAGGCTCAAAAGTCAGGTTACGATCCTTTTGATAAAAAAGATCCATTCCGAATAATGGTAAGGCCGGAGCTTCTTGCATTGCTGCTTTTACCTGGTTGGCGTTTTGTCTGATGATCGATGCATCCACCTGCTCCCTAGGTTTGCGATCATTGGGGGTACTTTTGGCAGTCGCCACTTCCGAGCTGCCGAGTTCGATAGCCTGGATGCGATTTTTCAGTTTCTGCGCCTCTGCCTCAGACATCCCCTGAGCTTTGGCCATCTCTATCAGCTCCGAGCTGCTCAGGCCTGAGTCAGCCGCCTTACGCATTACCGCCCGTACCTGCTCATCGGAGAGCTCATCCACCCTGATGGATGCCACATCCTCTAGGGACTGAGCCTGCACTAGTGGAGCAGCTAATAAACTTACCATTACCATGATGAGAAAGGTAAAGGCTGAGGACTTCAAAAATGATATCATTGGATATAGAATATATTGCTTATAAAATGGCACAGCTTCGCCACGTCAGTTCCATCAAAGATGCTGACAAAAGACCCAAAATTAACCTTAAAGGCCTGAATATGGAAAACCACCGTAAAGATAATTATTCCAATTGATTGATGGCGATAGTTAACAAGTAAATGCCCGGATCCCTGTGGCTAAGGGGAAGAATGACTTGCTCCGGGACGATGTGAAGCATGAAAAAGCTATTTATTTCAAAAATCCTCAGGCAGAATTCCCAGCAAAGGAAGCCAATAGCTGGCTTAAGCGTAAAATTATTCGCCAGGCTGATAGATGGAAAAAAATGGCTTTGGGGGAATAATAAGTATTTTTTGAGAAAGAAATTAAGGCATAAGCGGAAAGGATGACCCTATCGATAAAGGTAAATCAACGATTGCTCAGGAGGTAGGGCTTAGCCCAGTTTTAAGTTTTTGCAGTCAGGGATTTGGCAGTCCCCGTATAGCACCAAAGAGTGGCTGGTGATGGCTGAGGAAAATTCCTTACCCATAGCTTCTTTGATCAGATTGATTCTTTCGTCAGAGAATTCCCTGATCTTTCGGCATTGGTTGCACACATGATGGTCATGGTGCTTATAGGTCAAGGCTTGCTCATAGAGGGCCACTTTATCCTTAAACTGGTGCTTTACGGCTAGGCCACATTCCACCAATAAATCTAGGGTATTATAGATGGTCGCTCTACTAATGGAATAGCCTTTATTCCTCATCAGCAAAAATAAACCCTCAACATCGATATGTTCATCCTGAGGAAGAGCGTAAAGTTCATCAATTACCGAAAACCTTTCTGGGGTCTTTCTGCTGCCTTGACGCATCAAAAAGTTTTCAAATATCTTTTTCGCTTTTTCTACAACTGACTTTTCGGCCATAATAATTCTTCCTGCTTAATATACGTCAATTCACGATAGCGATTTGACCTTGTGGGTTTTGATGCTTAGCCCTTCCTATTCAATACAATAAGGGGTAGGTTCAGCTTATTAATTTTTTCTAAAGAATAAAGATGCAGGTTTTTTTAGATATTTTCAAACGGCCTCCTCATTCTAGTGGATATTGGTGGTTATTTGCTTTCAGTCTAAATTAAATTGTCATCCTCAGGCCAAACTATTTAGACTTATTATCCAAAGTTTATAAATCTTCCCTGCCAATGCCTTTTTAAATTGGACTGATAGTACTAAATTTAATAAGTATGACCCTAAAAAATATACTTATTCCCCTTTTTTTTATCCTAAACTTAGGTAATCTATCCCTAGCACAGGTTCCGGGTTTCTATATGAAAGAGGAGAAGAATTCTGCCATTATTCCATTCCTCAAAAACAACAATTTGATCATCGTGCCGGTGGTGCTGAATGGCAGCAAAAATGCTTATAATTTTTTGGTGGACACGGGAGTAAAGTCAAACATCCTCTTTAGCAAGTCCATCGGGGACAGTTTAAACATGAATTATACCCGAACGCTAAACCTGATGGGGGCAGATGGGAATACCGTCCTTACCGCGCTGGTTTCTCCGCATAATAACCTCGATATGGGAGAAGTGGAAGGCCGATTACAAGCCATACTGGTATTGCAGGAGGATTTTTTGGAGCTGGAGCGAGTGATTGGCATCCCGATTCATGGTATTATAGGGTATGAGTTCTTCAAATTTAACCCCGTAAAAATCAATTATGATATGGCTCAAATTACATTTTACAATCATGATAAAATGAAATGGAAGCCCTTTGGGTATCGGAAGATCAATTTGACCTTCAACAATTATAAGCCATATGTCAAAAGTCATATCGTCCAAAGCAATGGGGTGGACCTGACCGGCAGTCTGCTCATAGACACAGGGGCTAACCATGGCTTACTCCTCAATAGAGAAACCCGGCCAGACATATCACTTCCCCAAAAACGGATCGAAACCGATCTGGGCCGATCCCTGGGAGGGGACCTCTTCGGCTTTGCCGGAAGGGTGCATAAATACAAACTGGGGACCATGACTTTCCGAAGAGTCATCACATCTTATCCGGAAGAAACGGAGTTTTCCAATATCATCATCGAATCAGGCCGCATGGGCAGCCTAGGATCAGATATCCTTGCAAGGCTAAGTATCATTATCGATTATACACGAGGAAGGATGTTTTATAAGAAAGGAGCAGACTTCCATCAGGCTTTTGAATATGATATGAGCGGGCTGAAAATCCGGATGACCAGCCTCAGTGAGAAGCGGTACTATATTAGTAATGTTCAGGAAAAATCCCCCGCCTCAGCGGCAAACTTCAAGGAAGGCGACGAGATTTTGAGCATCAATTTGCTTCCGATTGGCTATTGGGAATTGTCCGAAATCAATGACCTGCTGAAGTCAGAAGAAGGAGATGATGTCTGGTTTACCATTAGACGAAATATTAATGGTCAGCTGGTGGAAATAGAAAAGAAGATAACCTTGAAAAAACAAATATAAAATTAGCGAATTGGGGTAATTCTTACTGATTTTTCGTTAATCATCGTTTTTTATCATACATTTATTAAACATTTTAAGGAAAAACAACTTAATATGCCTAAAAGTAAACCTCTGAATACCAGTGGAAAACTATAAATCTATATCGGGTCTTCTAAATTTAGAAAAGGCATCTAGTAAAGATTACCAAATACTCTTTGTTAGTAGCCAATTTCAGGAATTTATCACCATATTCACTGCCCTAGATCTGAGCAATGCATTGCTATGTTATGAGGACAAGGTGCTGGATAGGTTTTGGGAAAGTTTTGAAACTAGCTCTCAGGTGGAGTCATATCTGCTATGCGATAATGGGACGATCATCTATTGCGCTATAGAAGGTAATATCATCCGGCAAGCCAATGGCAACGAAATCCTATCCATGTGCTTCAATTTTGATCTGGGAATTTCTGATGGTCTTCCCCAATGGCTTTATGATCAAAATAAGGAGATTATCTATCCTTATATCGGCAACAAATTTTCTAAAAAGCACCATTCCCTCGTTGATTTCGCCAAGTTCTTCCAGCAGCTATACCCCTCCAACGACCTGATGTCTATCGAGTCCTTTTTGCAGGAAGATAAGCACCAAAAAATCTTAATTAAGTCAAATACCAATTTACAATTACAGAAGGAGAGCCTTCCCCAGGCGGGATTCGTCAAATTAAAGGTGATGGATGGGTTATTTGAGCAAAACCTAGACGCCTTCCTAAACTGGAATCACGAGCTCATCGGCGGACTGGGAAGGGAAGCTTTATTCTACGAATACCATACTGGTAGAGACACCATAAAACTCTCAGGGCCGCTATTTAAACTTATGGGTTTCCCCCTACATAATCATACAGAGATCCCTGCCCAGGATTGGTATGACCTAATCTATGAAGGGGATAAGGTAGTCTATCAGCGTAATTTCCAGAAGAGCCTGAATTCTACCCGGCCCTTGGTAAGCTATTACCATCTGAAACAAAAATCCGGTTCCTTGCTATTCGTAAGGGAAGATACGGTGAGTTTTCATGATTCCACCTCGGGCAAGATTTATCTCTTTGGCACCATCCGAAAGGTGAGTGACGAAAAGCCCAACTATGAGGGAGATCAAATTGTCACTAATGATTTCGAAAACCACCTTCCAGGAATGGTGTTTAGCTTTACCACTAATGTAGACGGAGAGCAGGAGTTTACCTTTATTAGCAGAGAAGTTCGCAAGATATTTGAGGTGGACGATCATACTACCATGAAATCGGAGGACTTGATGCAGCGGATCCATCCTGATGATTACCACCTGATCCTTGCGGCGAACAAGAAGCTTCATGAAAATCCTCAGGTGACGGTAACCTTCCGAATTATCAACAGCCAAAATCAAATAAAATACCTCTTCTGCACCTGTAGGCTCACCGACAGGTATAGCAAGAGTTGGTCAGGGTATATGATCGACATCACTTACTTCCGTCAACTGCAGCAGGAAGTAAATGAGTTTCCCGCTTACCAAAGGGTAAGTTTCGACAATAGTCCGCAGGTGATCTTCCAGTTTGATAAGGAGGGGACGATCATAAAAGCCAACCAAACCCTCTTCCAGAAAACGCAATCGGAAAATAAGACAGACTATATCGGGAAGAGTATTCATGATATCTATAAGCATAATCCTGTCTATCCTTGCCTCTTAGAGGGCCTGAAATATGGCTATGCGAGGTATGAGGGGCCCTTTGTCTCCTATCTAAATAGCAGGAACTATTTCGTAAACCTAACAGTCAAAAAGTTATCTCTGGACAATGTCTTTGAAGCTTCCTTTGAGGACATTACCTATAAAGAGTATGTGCAGCGCATTCTGAATGACACTGCGGAAATATCTGCTCATTATAATGACCAGCAATTTTTCGATGAATTGGTCAAGCTGCTTTCTTTTAAGTTGAATATTTCTTTCTGCATCATTGGGGATTACCTCGAAGATGAGGAATCTGTGAAGACCATAGCGGTATCGAAGAATGGAGGCCTGATTCCTAACTTTATATATACGCTGAAGAATACCCCTTGTGACCGCTCCTTGAATTCGAAATCAGATGGGGTTACCATCATTGCAGATCATGTGGCGGACCTATTTCCAAAAGATCTATTCTTACAGGACGAAAAACTCAAGTCCTACTGCTCCACCGCTATCAAAAATAAGGCGGGTAAGAAGGTGGGAATTTTGGTCCTCGCCGATACCAAGCCCATGCTAAACGAAAGTGGGATTATTAATATCGTCTCCATACTTGCGGATCGGGTGGGTGCTGAGCTGCAGCGTATGCGCTATGAGCAGGAATTGGTTTCTTCCCAGCAGCTCTATAGAAGCATTGCGGAGAATTTTCCTAAAGGCACAGTGGATGTATTGGATCGGGAGCTGCGGTATATCTATACTGAAGGGAGTGAGTATTTTCACTTGGGCCTGGACCCAAAAGCACTTATTGGTACCAAACATCTTTCTAAATACGATGAGTTTACCGCTCGCCGGGCAAAACTAAAGCTAGAGGAGATCTTCCAGGGACAAACGGTGACTTACGAAATAACCTTCAATGACCAGAATTATATGAAAATCGGTGTGCCACTGAGGGATGAAGACGGGAAAGTAACCCGCGCCTTATTGGTAACCCAAAATATCACTGTCACCAAAAAAGCACAAATAGAAAGAGAAAGGCTAATCCGGGATCTGTCCAGTCATAATGAGGAATTGCAGCGCTTCGCTTATATCGTGTCTCATAATCTGCGTGCCCCCATTGTGAATATAACTTCCTTATTGGACCTGATCAATGAGGATAATCTAGCTGACCCCACCAATCTGGAGCTTATCGACAGTCTAAAAACCTCGACTCAGATCCTCAATGCCACACTGATGGACCTCATCGAAGTGGTCTCCATCAAAAAGCAAAAGCTACTCAAGGTGGAGAATATATCCTTCCATAATGTGGTTCATAATATTGAAAAGAGCCTTTTCCGCCAGCTCCAGGATGCCAAGGCCATTATCAACAGGGATTTTCAGGTGGAGCATATCAACTATGTATATAGTCATTTGGAGAATTTCCTCTTGAATTTTGTGACCAACTCCATCAAATACTCCCACCCTGATCGGCAGCCTATTCTGAATATCAGCACAGAGCAGGTGGGGAAAAACATCCTTATCACCTTCAATGATAATGGTATAGGCATAGACTTGGAGAAATATGGCGATAGGATATTTGGCTTGTACCAGCGATTTCATACGCATGTGGAGGGCAAAGGGCTGGGATTGTATTTAATTCGGGAGCAAATTCGATCTTTGGATGGAGATATCCTGGTGGAATCATCGGTGGATATAGGAACCACCTTTAGGATTATCCTGAAAAACCTTCCGCTTTCCAAAGGATCCACACAAGCAGTAGGCCAGACAAATTAGGATTTTTTAAAACTCTTAGGTTAGTTTTGCGTGAGAATACCTAAATTCGAATATCACATCTTTATAAACTATGAAAAAAGCAATTATTCCAATTATCATTTTGGTAGTCGTAGGTATTTTTGTCTATACCAAATCGGTAGGTACTTACAATCAATTTGTACTGTCGGAAGAGAATATCAATGGCACCTGGGCGCAAGTAGAAACCCAATATCAGCGTAGATCAGATCTTATTCCTAACCTGGTGAATGTGGTAAAAGGCTATGCGGATTTTGAAAAGGAAACCCTCGAAGGGGTGATCAATGCAAGAGCCAAAGCGACTTCTATCAATATCTCAGCGGATGAATTGACTCCAGAGAAAATCGAACAATTCCAAGCCGCTCAAGATCAATTGGGAGGTAGCTTAAGCCGTCTTATGGTAGCCGTAGAAAGGTATCCGGACCTCAAGGCCAACCAAAATTTCCTGGACCTGCAAGCTCAGCTAGAAGGAACAGAAAATAGAATCGCAGTAGCCAGAAGGAATTTCAATCAATCTGTACAAGCCTATAATTCAGATTTGAGAACATTCCCTAATAATATTTTTGCAGGATGGTATGGCTTTGAGCAGAGAGATTACTTTAAATCCTCTGAAGGAGCCGAAAATGCCCCTAAAGTAGAGTTTTAACTCCAATTACAATACCCAAATCTCACCCCGGCATGTCCGGGGTTTTTCACTTTATTACTAAAACGAAAGGCATACATGGCAGAAAAGCTATTTACCAAAGCAGAAAAAGAACAAATCGTGGCTGCTATCAAAGCGGCAGAATTGCAAACTTCCGGGGAAATTCAAGTCCATATGGAGAGCCACTGCAAGGGTGATGTGCTGGATAGAGCCGCTGATGTATTTGCCAAGCTAAAAATGCATAAAACCCAACTCCGCAATGGGGTTCTTTTTTATTTGGCAGTAGAAGATAAGAAATTCGCTGTCCTGGGGGATGCAGGCATCAACGCCGCTGTTCCCGAAGATTTTTGGAATTCTATAAAAGAAGAAATGCTGCTTCACTTCAAGCAAGGCCAGTTCGTAGCTGGATTGGTTACAGGGATACAGAAGTCAGGCGAAGCCTTAAAATCCCATTTCCCTTATGATTCTGATACAGACGAAAATGAACTCTCCGATGAAATTTCCTTTGGATAATATGCCCTCTTTCACCCCAAAACATTCACTATTACTTTTCCTTTTACTGGTATTTATCCCTATTTCCAGCCTATTGGCCCAAGGGGATTTTCCAGAACGCCCAAACCCTCCACGTTTGGTAAATGATTTTAGCGAAACGCTTTCAAGTAATGAACAAGCCGCCTTAGAATCAAAATTGGTGGCCTATAATGATAGTACCTCCACTCAGGTGGCGGTGATATTGATGAATTCTGTTGGTCAGTACGACATCAGTGATTATGCCTTTCAGCTGGCAGAAAACTGGGGAATCGGTCAGCAAGGAAAGGACAATGGCATCCTTATCCTGGCGGCCATGAAGGACCGCAAGGTTTTCATCGCTACAGGCTATGGCATGGAGGGTGTACTGCCGGATGCGCTGGCAAGGAGGATTGTGGACAATATTATTGTGCCTTCTTTCAAGCAGGAAGCCTATTACGATGGCCTGGATCAGGCTACTACCATGATTTTTAAGCTGGCAAGCGGTGAGTACGATGCAGAGCAGGTAGCCAAAAAAGGCAATAGCAAAGGATCCATTATCTTCATTTTGATCTTTGTAGTGCTGTTTATTGTGCTGCCACTGCTGAGAAACAGAAATGATAATAATAACCATATGGGAGGCCGAGGTGGCGGAGTAGACTTCTTCACTTCCCTCATGCTCATGAACCTACTCGGTGGTGGCGGTAGTCGCGGCGGTGGATTCGGCGGCGGCGGCGGTTTTGGCGGCGGCGGCGGCGGTGGATTCGGCGGCTTTGGTGGCGGCGGATTCGGTGGCGGTGGTGCTGGCGGCAGCTGGTAATTATCACCTTCCACTGGAACTGTAATCTTGTAGGAATCGTTCTGGGTTTAGTAATTGCAAACCCTAATCAGAATATACCCTACACTATGCAAAACTTTGAATTTAAGAATCCCACAAAGATAATTTTTGGTAAAGACCAATTAGATAAGCTCGCCACGGAGATCCCTGCCGGTGCTAAGATCCTCATGACTTTCGGCGGAGGAAGCATCAAGAAAACGGGGATTTACGATAAGGTAAAGCTCGCCCTTAAGGATTTTGAGTTGGTAGAATATGGGGGAATTCCCGCCAACCCTGTCTATGAAGGGCTGCTGGATGCTGTAAAGATCATCAAGGAACAAAATATCACTTATATGCTGGCCGTGGGCGGTGGCTCTGTCATCGATGCCACTAAGTTTTTAGCCTCCGCCGCTTATTTCGACGGAGACCATCCCTGGGATATCCTGGCCAAAAGAAAGCGCACCGATAAAGGCCTGCCTTTTGGGACGGTATTGACTATCCCGGCCACAGGCTCTGAGTCCAACTCAGGTGCGGTAATTTCTAATAAGGCCACTGGCGAAAAGCTGGGTATGGGCGGACCTGGATTATTTCCACAGTTCTCCATCCTCGACCCCACCGTGATCACCACCCTGCCAGAGCGCCAACTTGCAAATGGCATCACGGATGCCTTCACTCACGTGCTGGAGCAGTACCTTACCTACCCTGTTGGAGCCATCTTACAAGACCGATTTGCTGAGTCCATTATGCAGACCCTGGTGGAAGTAGCCCCCAAGGTGATGAAAGACCCTACGGACTATGAAGCAGCAAGCAATTTTATGTGGAGCTGTACGATGGCGCTTAATGGTCTGATCCAAAAAGGTGTGCCTTCCGATTGGGCAGTGCACGCGATGGGCCATGAACTGACGGCCATGTATGGTATTGACCATGCCCGCACCTTGGCGATCGTCGCTGGCAGCCATTATCGCTATAACTTCGAGAACAAAAAAGAGAAGCTGGCGCAATATGGTGAGCGCATCTGGGGAATCCAGGATGGCTCTCTGGAGGAGAAAGCTCAGCAAGCCATAGAAAAAACGGAGGCCTTTTTCCACTCCCTTGGCATAGCCACCAAATTATCAGAATATACTGAGGATTATTCCAATACTGCTGCGGAGATCGCCAAGCGATTTACTGATCGAGGCTGGTTGGGATTAGGAGAAAGACAGGATCTAAAACCTGCCGATGTAGAAAAAATCGTGGAAATGGCCTACTAATACGGCCACTTGCATCAATCTCCAGTTGCTTTATCACTGCCACCCTAACGAAAAGGATACTTTCCTGATCGGCTCCGGGAAAGCAGCATAAGGCGGCTGGAGATTTTTTTTTAGCCCAAGCCATAAAAAAAGTCGCCTTTCCCAGTGTTCCTAACTGCTTAATTAACAGACTGGTGTTATTGCCTAAACCAGCAACAAAAAGATAGAAGGCTTATTAATGAAAAAAGGCTGTATCCACCTTGTTTCCGCCATTATTATTGAGAAAGGGAAGTGATTTCTATAGAATTGGAATTCCTATAAAACCCATGTCCAGGCCTCTCGCTGGCGGCCACATCAGAATGAATACAGCCTTTTGCTATTTAGGTACAATTAGAATTTTCTGTAAGGAGCGTCTAGCAGTGCATTGACCTCTTCCTCGGCAAAACGAGCGGTTTTGGCATCCCAATGAAGGGTTTTATTTGGGAATCTTCCCGCCAAAGTTCCTAGAAGAATGGTTTCTGTCAATCTCGAAGCATAAGAAAATGGTGCACTACATTCGTCTTTGCCCAGGCAGGCATCCACAAACTGGTGATAATGCTTCTTACCTTCGCTATCATAATCTCTTACTGGCTTGCCAAGATGCTCCGTACCGCTTAGGTCCAGGTCCTGGTATTCACCATCCACGATCAGCTTTGGCAATTGCATAAAGTGAGGCAATAAAAGTCTTCTGCCATCCTCACCGATAAACATGGCGCCTTGTCCGGGAAGCTCATCTCCATTCGGAAGCTTCAGGTCTTTATGCTTTGCTGGTGCCCCAGGTCCATCATACCATACCCACTTCATAGTATCAGTGGTATATGGGGTTCCTGGGAACATATAGGTTACCTCATTATTCTCTGGGAAACCAAATCCAGTAGGTTTTCTGCAATTGTTCTTGATAGTCATCGGAACATCCAGCTCCAAGGCATTATATGGAGTATCAAAGATATGCACACCCATATCACCAAGAGTACCACAGCCATAATCCAATAGCTTTCTCCAATTTCCAGGGTGGTAATATCCTTCTTTATATTCGCGCTCAGAGGAAGTTCCTAACCATAAGTTCCAGTCAAGATTACTTGGTACCGGATCCGATCCTGTAGGCTCAGGCCCATCAAAACCCCAGTTTTTAGGAGACCATGCTCTTACGCATTTTACCTTACCGATGATGCCTTCACGGATCAGGTGAGTGGCCAATTGGTAATCGTAAAAGCTATGAACCTGTATGCCCATTTGGGTTACAATATTGTTTTCTTCAGCAAACTTCTTCATTGCCCTTGCTTCCGAAACGTGGTGAGTCAGTGGCTTTTGGCAATACACTGCTTTCCCTTGTTCCATGGCCAGCATGGAGGCCGGAGCATGGGAATGATCCGGAGTGGAGACGATCACCGCATCGATTTCATCACCCATTTCCTTGATCATTTCTCTGTAATCAGCATATAGCTTGGCTTTAGGATGCTTGGCTTTTGCTGCGGTAAGGGCATTGCTGTCCACATCACATAGAGCTACCACATCCACTAATTCGTGGGAAGAAATGGCCTCTAAATCCGCCATACCCATATTGGCTACTCCAATATGGGCTGTTTTTAATCGCTTTCCGTTGGCTAGGGACCATACCGAACCAGGTAAGAGAGATACTGCCGCCAATGCCGCAGAATTCTTGAGAAATGTTCTCTTTTTCATGGACTAATGAGTTTACTTAATGTTTATTTCAAGGTAAATAATATTTTAACTTTTATGTTAATAGGTGTAAGATACAAAAAAAAATACATTATCTATGGCTTGATTGTGCAACTATTTAGTAATAACACGAAATAATGCTTGCAGCAGCTTCTTCAAAACCAACCTTTGCTCCATCCCCGCATTCAAGGCCTAATCTCCTCTCAGCTACTCCAAAAATTCACTGTTCGCAAATTTTCATGCCATTTATAGGCTCTATATAGCCTTCTTTTTGCTTCAAAAGATCTATATTATTCCTCCATAAAGCACTATCATATGAATACAGAAAATCCAGATTGGCAGGAAATCGCTCACCAACTTCGAAAACCCGATGGAGAGATGGGACTTAAGGTCGCAGAAAATATGCACAAAAGCAATATTGAAATGACACGCGCTGCCATCAAAGGCTTGGAACTGCAGCCTGGCGATAAGGTCCTTGAAATCGGCCATGGTAGCGCCATGCATGTTCAGGAATTATTTATGCAGCAACCTGATATTCACTATACAGGCTTAGAAATATCAAATTTGATGCATACTGAGGCTCAGAAAAATAATGCGGAAGCCATGAAAACGGGTCAGGCAGAATTCTTTACCTATGATGGAATACAGCTGCCCATCGCCCAAAACAGCCTCTCCAAAATATTCTCGGTGAATACCATTTACTTTTGGGAAGATGCGGAGGACTTTTCTAGACAACTCTTCGCCAGCCTCGCCAACGAAGGTATGCTCTCCCTGGCCTTTGCAGAACAGAAATTTATGAAACAACTGCCCTTTGTCCAGTATGGATTCCAAACCTATGAAATGGAAGATGTCATCTCACTATTGGAGCAGGTGGGATTTATAAAACATAGCATAAGTAATCAAGAGGATCTCTTTCCCAGCAATACCGGAGAGCCCATCAAGAGACCTTTTTCCTTGGTGGTGATGAAAAAAGGCCTCGATTAATAGAGGCCTTTTGGCCTGCAAATTAATTGTAATTCCAGCCAGAACATGACAGATCACAAGCCCTTCCCTGGTCAGGGGTAATGCTGGTATTGCTCCTTGAATAATATTAACCAATAGCAGTACAATAGTGGCCTATGTCCCATTGATGAGGAGCGACTGGCATAGTTTAACGTTTATTTATGTATTTTTCATAATAGAACCTATTCAGTTATGAAAGCAAACGTTAAAACCCTCCTACTGCCCATCTTATTACTTTTCATCGCGCTGTATATTCCCGCTGTTGCACAAGACCAGCTGCTAAGCATCGATAGGATATATAGTGGGGAATTTGTCCAGGCCGGACTTCCTGCCTATCAGTGGATGCCTGATGGAGAAAGCTATGCGGTGGTGGAGCAGGACGATAAGGGCCAAAGCCAAATCATTCTTTATACGGCAACATCTGGAAAACGAAGGGTTTTGGTGGATGCTGAAGAGCTACAGCCCGCGGGTCAGGCAGTAGGAATTGGCATTGCGGATTTCTCCTTGTCAGCAGATGGCAGCAAAATGCTAGTCTTCACCAATACCTCCAAGGTATGGCGAGCAAATACCAAAGGAGACTACTGGGTATTGGATTTGGAAAGTAGAAAATTACAGCAGCTGGGCAGCGGCTTTCCTTCCAGCTCACTGATGTTTGCCAAATTCGATGCTTCCGCTCAAAAAGTAGCTTATGTACACGACTTCAATATCTATATAGAAGACCTCCAGTCGCACAGGCTTGAGCAGCTTACGCAGCGTGAAGCAAGTAGCCGCATCCATGGGACCTTCGACTGGGCATATGAAGAGGAGTTCGGAGCCCGAGATGGGTTTCGATGGAGCCCCGATGCCCAAAAAATCGCCTACTGGTCCTTTGATATTTCCGAGGTAGGCACCTTCTATATGATCAATAATACCGACTCCATCTACTCCAAGCCCATTCCCCTACAATACCCAAAGGTGGGGCAAAATCCTTCGGCCGTTAAAATTGGCATTATAGGACTGGAAGAGGAAGAAACACTCTGGCTGGAGATCCCTGGAATAGCCAACCAAAATTTTCTCCCGGGAATGCAATGGGTGAACGAGGATCAGCTGCTCATCCAACAGCTGAATAGGCATCAAAATAAACTTACCATCTGGAAATACACCCTCTCCACCAAGTCCCTGACGGCGCTCTATACGGAGGAGGAAGATACTTGGGTGGATATTTATTATCCCGATATCTCTGCTCCAGGTTGGGAAGAAAATGATCTATTATTGGTCAATGACAATGCTGCCTTTCTGAGGATGACCGAAACCGACGGGTGGAGACATGTCTATGAGGTGAGTATAGAGGATGGAAAGCAAACTTTGCTTAGCCCCACAGAATTTGACGTGGCCTCCATTGCCGGCATCAATGAGGACTACCTTTATTTTCATGCTTCGCCAAAGACAAGCTCCCAGCGCTATCTGTACCAAGTATCACTAGGCAAGGATAAAAAGGTGACCCGAGTTACGCCTGATCTTTATCCAGGAATCAATACCTATGATTTTGCTCCAGGAGCAAAGGTAGCCATCCACCGCTATGAGCAGGCACTCGCGGCTACGCACTATCAGGTGGTGCTACTTCCCAAGCATGAGCCGCTTCGGATTCTAGAAGACAACCAAGCCTACCAAAATAAACTACACGAAATTGATTTGCCTGAAGTGCAGTTTTTTAGCATCGCAGCTGCTGAGGACCTGGAGATGGAAGGCCGGATGATCCTGCCCACGAATTTTGATGAAAATAAAAGTTATCCCGTGCTTTTTCATGTCTATGGAGAACCCTGGGGAGCGGTAGCCACGGACAATTTCATTGGTCTGTGGAATATTATGATGGCTCAAAAAGGCTATATCATCATCGATATGGACAACCGTGGCACTCCGAGTCTGAAAGGAAGCGCATGGCGCAAAAGCATTTACCGACAAGTAGGACAAATAAACGCCGATGATCAAGCGGCTGCGGCAAAGGCGGTACTGAAAAAATATGACTTCATCGACCCTAGCCGTGTGGCGGTCTGGGGCTGGAGCGGAGGAGGCTCCATGACCCAAAATCTTCTGTTTCGCTATCCAGATCTGTACCAAACAGGAATCGCCGTGGCCGGAGTTTCTCTGCAATTGATTTATGATAATATCTATCAGGAGCGATATATGGGCTTGCCCAATGAAAACTTAGAAGACTTTTTGGTTGGCTCGCCTATAAGCCATGTCGCAGGGCTAAAAGGCAATTTATTACTAATCCACGGCACCGCAGATGATAATGTGCACTATCAAAGTATGGACCTACTGGTGAATGAACTGATTCGTCAAAATAAACAATTTGACATGATGGCTTATCCAAATCGCTCCCATGGCATCTATGAGGGGGAAAATACTAGAAAGCATCTCTATACGCTCATCAGCAATTACCTGCTCAAAAACACAGCGCCAAATTAATCACCGATGGAGGGATAAAGTAGCCTTTCACGCATTCAGGAGAGAATGCATGGCCAAGAACTTAGGGATAAAAACAATGCTACATACTATAAAAATGCTCTAAAATCAGACTATGGGACTATAGGTAAAGGTCTATGAGTCCTAACTAAAAAATTTGCCCAAGCGAGTCTTGGGAATAGAACTGAAAAATGCAGTTAGGTTTTGAGGCTATTTTGATCTTTTATGGGCTGTTTTCTAAATAGCAATGAGCCTTAATTAGCCTAATAGAGTCATGGCGATATGGATAGAATCGGAAAGTTCCTTTTTATTTGGGCGCACTTTGGAGACCACACGGATACCACTGTATAAGGTATATAACAGGATTGACAGCGATTTCAGGTCCATATTACCTTTTAATTGGCCATCAAGCTTTCCTTTCTTGAGGTATTCATAGAAGATCAGTTGAAAATCTCCTTTACTTTTCTCTAGAATTTCTACGATGCTTTCGTCGTTTGGAATCAGCTCGGTGGTGGTATTCACCACAAAGCATCCTTTATGATCTTCATCCTCCACGGCTTCCCGAATAGCAATTTCAAATAATTCCGAAAATCCTTCTTTTACATTCGGCCGAGCCTCAAAAAACTGAATTAAGCCCTCCTTATTCGTCCTACGGTACAGATCAAAAGCACTCTTAAAAAGTTGGTCCTTCCCTCCAAAGGTGTCATAAAGACTTGCCCTATTGATTCCAAGATGGCTCACCAAGTCTTGCATGGAAGTGGCCGCATAGCCTTGTTTCCAAAACAAATTCATGGCTTTCCTAAGCACTTCCTGTTCATCAAATAACTTCACTCTTGGCATAATTTGGCTGGCTCTATATGGAATTGGAAATCTATTCTCACTGGTATTTACAAATTTGAGCAGCGCGATCATCTCCCTATTTCTCTTTCGCTAAGCCCCTATCTACCTTCCATTCTAAAGAACCCTTCTAGTTTGGACTGCTTCATTAGAATCATTAATAGGAATCAAAAGTCTTTAGAAACACATAAACATTTGTGGAAGCGACTACCGCTCCCACAAATGTACTGTTCTGGAACTATCATTCCAAAAATGGCCAAAAAATTTAATTCATAATCGGATTGATGATGATACCGCCATCAATATTATATTCTCCACCCGTGATAAAAGAAGCATCGTCGGAGGCTAAAAACGAAACGAGTTTTGCGATATCCTCCGGAGTTCCAAACCGCTTCAGGGGAATTCGGTTCTCCATTGCTTCAGCGAAACCGTTGAGTTGATTCTCTGCCATTCCTGTCTTTGCGAAGATGGGAGTGGATACTGGCCCGGGGTTCACGGCATTTACACGGATTCTTCTCACGGCCAATTCCGTGGCGGCCGTACGTGTATAGGAATTAAGCGCTGCCTTGGAAGCGGCATAAACGGCCGTATTGGGCATGCCCGTATAGGCATTAATAGAAGATAAGTTGATGATGGAAGCCCCATCATTTAACAATGGCAGAAATTTCTCTATCGTAAAAAATGCCCCTTTGAAGTTGATACCCATCTGATGGTCAAACATCTCCTCACTAATCTGACCAATGGGCGCAGGCTGAAAAATACCTGCGTTCACAAAGAGAATGTCCACCTTCTCAAAGTCTCTCCCAATCTGACCCACCAACTCATCAATGGCTGCCAGGCTCAGCACATCTGCCACCAAGCCTGTCACGCCCAGGTCCTGCGCTGCAGACTGCACCTTTTCCAAATCTCTGCCAGTAATAATTACCGTCGCTCCCTGCTCCTTCATTTCTCTGGCGGAGGCATAACCTATGCCACTGTTCCCGCCCGTCACCAATGCTACTTTTCCTTTTAATTTGCTCATTACATCCTTTATTTAAATGTGTGAAAAATACTGGAACAATCATTCCGTTTACAAACATAAGTATATTAGAACGAACATTCCAAATAAATTCTTAGAAATAATATGTTTAACAACAGGCTAGAATCTAATCAAAAAACAGTTAAGCCCTAGAAGATCAATCCTGAAGGTAATTTTACTAAAGGACCTCCACCGAGAGTACTCTTCTATCGATAGGATTAGGAGTAATAATAAGGTTTGGAATAGTTTTTTCAGGCATTAAAAATTAATTTGCCCAAAATTTCACCATCACCTAGAGAGAAGTAGTTTGCCAAGATTCTTTGATACTAAAATAGAATTTTTGAAAGGCGTCGGGCCGCAGAAATCCGCCTTATTAAATAAGGAGTTGGATATCTTTACCTTCGGGGAGCTGCTGCAGCATTATCCATTTCGATACGAGGACCGCACGAAATTTTATAAGATCAATGAGATCCGTGACAGCATGGAGCATGTGCAGGTGGTCGCAAAAATACGGCGGGTGGAGACCATAGGAATGGCACGCCGCAAGCGACTTGTCGCCCATGTGGAGGATGAAACGGGCAGCATGGAACTGACTTGGTTTAAGGGTATCCAGTGGGTATCTAAGAAACTGGTAATTGGGGCCACTTTTATTTTCTTCGGAAAGCCCAATCTATATGGAAGGAAGTTTAGCATTGCCCATCCAGAAATGGAGCCCCTGTCTGAGGCAAAGGAGGAAAAGAGCTTCTACCAACCAGTATATCCCACCACCGAAAAACTCCGAATAAAATACCTGGATAGCAAGGGTATCTCCAAAATAATGGGTCTGCTGCTACAAAGCGCCTATCCACAGATCCAGGAAACCCTTCCTGCCACGATTATGACCCGCTTCAACCTGATCTCGAAGCAGGAAGCCATGCGGCAGATACACTTCCCCGAGAACGAAGACATACTCCAAAAGGCCCGTTTTAGGTTAAAATTTGAAGAGTTTTTCTTCGTTCAGCTGCGCCTACTAAAGCTAAAGCTCACTCGAACGGAAAAGTATCGTGGCCAGCAATTGGGCAAGACCGACTTGGTAGGAAAGTTTTATAGCGAGCATTTGCCATTTGAGCTTACCAATGCGCAGAAAAGGGTGATCAAGGAATCCTTTGCTGATATGCGCTCCGGCCGGCAGATGAATCGCCTTGTCCAGGGAGATGTGGGAAGCGGCAAAACCATGGTAGCTTTTATCTGTGCACTGATCGCAATCAGCTCCGGTGCGCAAACCTGCCTAATGGCTCCCACAGAAATTCTGGCCAACCAGCATTATGAAGGCCTAAAAGAATATGCCGATAAAATGGACCTTAGCATAGAACTGCTAACCGGCTCCACTAAAAAATCGGTCCGCAGGAGAATCCACGAGCAGCTCCTTAGCGGAGAGCTGCAAATACTGATCGGCACCCATGCTTTGCTGGAGGACATCGTGCAGTTCCAGAATCTTGGGTTGGCCATTGTGGATGAGCAGCACCGCTTCGGCGTGGCCCAAAGGGCGAAATTATGGGCCAAGAATAAGAATTTCTATCCCCATGTCCTCGTGATGACCGCCACACCCATCCCTCGTACGCTCGCCATGACCCTCTATGGAGACCTCGATATCTCCGTCATCGATGAATTGCCGGCAGGAAGGAAGCCCATACAGACCGTGCACCGATTTGACAAGGACCGGCTAAAGGTTTTTGGCTTCATGAGGAAGGAAATAGAACTGGGACGACAGATCTATGTGGTGTATCCCTTGATTGAGGAATCGGAAAAGATGGACCTTAAGAGTCTCATGGATGGCTACGAAAGTGTCTGCAGGGCCTTTCCTCAATACCCTATCAGCATCGTCCATGGTAACCAGAAGGCGGCCGATAAGGAATTTGAAATGCAGCGATTCGTCAAAGGAGAGACAAAGATCATGGTCGCCACCACGGTGATCGAGGTGGGGGTAAATGTCCCTAATGCCTCGGTCATGATCATCGAAAATGCCGAACGATTTGGCCTTTCGCAGCTGCACCAGCTCCGCGGACGGGTAGGAAGAGGTGCTGAGCAGTCCTATTGTATTCTAATGAGCAAATATGAATTGTCCAAAGACAGCAGGGTGCGATTAGACACCATGGTTCGCACCAATAATGGCTTTGAAATAGCAGATGTCGATCTCAAATTACGTGGTCCCGGAGACCTGATGGGCACCCAGCAAAGTGGCGTGGCTGACCTGATCATTGCTGACCTGAGCAAGGATGCTCCTATCCTCACCTTAGCCAGAGACGCCGCCCAAAACCTCATCGCAGAAGACCCTGAAATCAGCCAGCCTCAAAACGCTATGGTCTTGCGACAAATAAAAAATCAGAAAAAACACGCTGTAAACTGGAGCAGGATCAGCTAGTGACCTCTTTGCAGGGAACTTCTTCCCGAATGGAAAGAGCCGCACGGATCTCAAAACAGCGATTATAATGCTCAAACCTGATCCACATCAGCAAGGCACCGATCGTCAAAAGTGGTCCCCAAAAAGATAGTTGCTCCCAATAGAAATACGAAATCGGCAATAAATTTAAGAAAGTCCCCCTGGCTATTCGATCCCGGCTGCTTCTGCTGGACAGCTCACTATTGAGATCAGGATAAGATTTTTCTATTTCCACCTTCTCCTTCCAAAATAATTTCAATTGCGACAAAGTATATTGCCCATCCGTAGATTCCAAAACCGTCTGAGCCGCACGACGCCGAATTTCATTCTTTAGCGGACGAGTCAATAGCCAAGCCAATACATCCACAAACATCCCCAGAACATAGGCTATGGGAATTAAAAATAAGGTCTCCCCCATATCGATTTTACTAAGTTCGACAGGTTTCACAAGCTGAAGAATCCATAGCAACGCTATGCTGCCATTGATGAGGTACTCGATCAATAATCCCGGTAAAGCCATACTAAAAGGTATAGGGTGAAAACAAAATTCGCCGATAAAGAAATAAAAAGCTTAGCCTCTCGGCTGCTTACCACGGTAAGGAATTCCTATGAAGAATCAATACAATGGATCCCTTCCATAGTCTCCCTCAAAACAAATAAAAACTGACTAATACAGACATAAGTTACTTATTTTCAGCCTTAAATACTAAGCTCATTTTTACAGTTCCAAATAATAGGCCAGCGAATATTCGACAAAGACCGCAAATCCCATTGATATAAGGAGAAAAAATAAATTAATTGTTAAAAAAACATTTTTGTCCCTTAATATTAACAAACCTGCCCCCCTTCCCAATCCTCCAAAGGATACCTTTGTGTATGTCAGATGTGGTAACTTCTATTCATTCAGGCCTGAAATTTCTTTGGCTCAGTTTGCTAGCCTTTGGGCTGAGCATGGCTTGTTCCAGTTCGGAGGAAAGCCCCGCATATTTAGAACTTTCCAGTACAAATATGGATCTGCTAGCCGAGGCTTCACAAACCATAGTGATGGTAAAGGCAACAGGCAATTGGCAGCTCAGCTCCACATTGGAATGGGTGGAAGTCTCCCCCAGCTCGGGAACCGGTAATGCACAGGTCAACCTAAAAACACTTGCCAATTCAGGCACCGCGGCGCGAAAAGGAGAACTGATAATTACCTCAGGAAGTCTTTCGAAGACCTTATATATAAATCAGGACGGCCGGGACTATCCCGATTACTATAGCCCTCCCAACAAGGAAGGAATGAGAGAAATCACCAGTCTTGACATGGCGAGCCAGCTGGGGATTGGCTGGAATCTCGGCAACTCTCTGGAGGCGATCGGTGGAGAGACCGCCTGGGGTAATCCCAGGGTAAGTCCGGCCATGATTGCAGCGGTGAAGGCAGCTGGCTTTTCAACGGTGAGGATCCCTGTGGCCTGGAGCCGGTTTACCAATGCTTCCCAATATACCATAGACCCTGCCTGGATGGCAAGGGTGGAAGAAGTCGTGGGCTATGTGCTGGATCAGGAAATGAATGTCATCCTAAATATGCATTGGGATGGCGGATGGATGCAGCCGACTTTTGCTGAGCAGGCTGAGGTGAATAAACGATTGGAGAAAATGTGGATTCAGATAGCCCTTCACTTTAGAGATTATAATGATCAGCTGCTTTTTGCGGGTAGCAATGAGGTAATGGTAGAAGGCGACTATTCTACTCCAAAAGCGGAAAATATCACGGTCCAAAATGGGTTCAATCAAACCTTTGTGAATGCTATTCGCAGCACTGGCGGCAGGAACACCTATAGACATCTACTCGTCCAGGCCTACAATACCAATATAGATTATGCGGTGGCCCACCTGCAGCTTCCAGAGGATACCACCGAAGATCGGCTGATGGTGGAAGTTCATTATTACGACCCATATGAATTTGCCTTAAAAGAAACCAATGAGGTGCTTCAATGGGGTAAAAACGCCACAGATTCCAAGCAAACAGCTGGATGGGGTGAGGAAGAGCATGCTATTCATCAATTTAAAAAACTTAAGCAGACTTATGTGGATAAGGGCGTTCCGGTGATTATTGGTGAATTTGGTGCTATCGCCAAATTGGATAATTCCGCTCATCATGAGTTCAGAACTTATTATATAGAGACCATCGTGCAGCAGATGTTAAATCATGACCTCGTGCCCATATATTGGGACAATGGCCATACTGGAAATTATGGATTCGGCCTATTCGATAGAGATCAAGCTAAAACCCTCTATCCGGCAATGATCTATAGTCTAACCAAGCATTAAATAATAACCCCTAATTAATCGGGCTGTTTCCAAATGGATGCAGCCCATTTTTTATTTTAATAGATTAAACTTCCCAACCGATCAGGCATAGCTATTCTCTGTTTTATAGCGCAAAACCATTCATAGAACCTCAGAAAGCGAAGATTCCTCCCTTTACATTCCAATACTTTGGGCTCATTTTTAGGCTATAGAAGAGTGGCTGCGGCTTTCCGATCAAGTAATGAGTCAGATATAGACTTCACAGCGGAGAGGGATAGCGACAAAACTCTTAAAATCACTAGCCAAAAGCCGAGTACTAAAGGGAGTTTCTTGGAGAAATAGGGATTATTTTTTAAATTAAATGAGTTCTTTTTATCACTACAAATGCTGTTATAAATAATGTTTTTTACTGCTAAAATTCTAAAATAATCGCTTAAACCTAACAAAAATGGAAAACAACGGAGGCTCAAGAAGTTTTGATGTAAACGAAGACAATGCAGGTAAATGTCCCTTTGCGGGAGCTGCACCAAAAAAGAGTGCAGGGGGAGGAACCCGAAATCGGGACTGGTGGCCCAACCAACTAAAAGTAAATGTACTTAGGCAAAATTCCTCTTTGTCTAACCCCATGGGAGAAGACTTCAATTACCCTGAGGCCTTCAATAGCCTAGATTATGCGGGGATCAAGAAGGATTTGAATGAGCTTATGACAGATTCCCAGGATTGGTGGCCGGCAGATTTCGGGCATTACGGTGGACTATTTATCCGAATGGCCTGGCATAGCGCCGGTACATATAGGATTGGGGATGGGCGAGGTGGAGCAGGCCGGGGGCAGCAGCGCTATGCACCCTTAAATAGCTGGCCGGACAATGCGAGTTTGGATAAAGCGAGGAGACTTTTATGGCCCATTAAGCAGAAATATGGAAATAAGATTTCATGGGCAGACTTATATATATTAGCGGGCAATGTGGCCCTGGAGAGCATGGGATTTGAAACTTTTGGTTATGCTGGAGGCCGTGAGGATACTTGGGAGCCGGAGGAGGATGTGTATTGGGGTACGGAAACAGAATGGCTTTCTGATAAGCGATATTCTGGTAAGAGGGATTTGGAAGATCCCCTGGCCTCAGTGGTCATGGGCTTGATCTATGTGGATCCGGAAGGGCCAAATGCCAATGGTGATCCACTTTCTGCGGCAGCAGATATTCGGGAGACTTTTGGAAGAATGGCGATGAATGATGAGGAGACCGTGGCTCTGATAGCGGGTGGACATACCTTTGGAAAAACCCATGGGGCAGCCGATCCGGGAGAATTCATCGGGCCAGAGCCAGAAGCTTCGCCGATCGAGCAGCAGGGATTTGGTTGGAAAAACAGCTTCGAATCCGGCGTAGGAGCGCATGCCATCACAGGTGGCCCCGAAGTCACTTGGACAGAAACTCCCACCAGATGGAGTAATAATTTCTTCGAAAACCTATTCAAATTTGAGTGGGAAATGGTGAAAAGCCCTGCCGGTGCCAAGCAATGGGTGGCTAAGGATGCGGAAGCGACCATTCCTGATGCCTTTGATCAAAATAAAAAGCATAAGCCTACCATGCTGACCACGGATTTATCCTTGCGATTTGATCCGGAATACGAAAAGATATCCAGAAGATTTCTGGAGAACCCCGACCAGTTTGCAGATGCCTTTGCCAAAGCTTGGTTTAAGCTTACCCACAGAGATATGGGTCCAAAAGACCGATACCTAGGTCCAGAGGTGCCTCAGGAGGATATGATCTGGCAAGATCCCATTCCAGCTTTGGACCATGAACTGGTCAGCGCCGCTGAGGTCACAGCCCTCAAAGCCAAAGTGCTGCAATCCGGCCTTAGCATAAGCGAACTGGTATCCACCGCCTGGGCTTCGGCCTCCACCTTCCGTGGTTCAGATAAACGTGGCGGAGCCAATGGAGCACATATCAGACTGGAACCCATGAAAAACTGGGAGGTCAATAAACCCGAACAACTGGCAAAAGTGCTGAAAACCCTCGAGGGGATCCAACAGGAATTCAATGCGAATCAGCCTGGAAACAAAAAAATATCCATGGCCGATCTTATCGTGCTGGCAGGCTGTGCAGCAGTGGAAAAAGCGGCCAAAGAAGCCGGACATGAAATCACCGTGCCCTTCACTCCTGGAAGGATGGACGCCAGGCAAGATCAGGTGGAAGTCGATACCTTCGGCTTTTTGGAGCCTTTTGCCGATGGCTTCCGCAGCTATCGACGTACCAAATATAATGTCTCCACCGAGGATTTGCTGGTGGACAAGGCCAACCTTCTTACGCTTACTCCGCCAGAGCTTACCGCCCTGATGGGAGGCTTGAAGGTATTGGGCGTCAATTATGATGAGTCCACCCACGGCCTATTTACCGATAAGCCCGGTCGCCTCACCAACGACTTTTTCCTCAACCTACTGGATATGGGCACAGAGTGGAAGTCAGTTTCTGAAGACAACGAGGTATTTGAAGGCTATGATCGCAAGTCCAAGCATAAAAAATGGTCCGCCACCCGTGCCGACCTGATCTTTGGCTCCAATGCAGAATTGCGTGCCCAAGCCGAGGTATATGCCTGTAAGGATTCTGAAGGCAAACTCGTTAGGGATTTTGTGAAAGCATGGGACAAGGTCATGATGCTGGATCGATATGATCTAAAATAATAAAGTTAGAAGAAGAGATTCGGGAATTCTACATTGCTGGCTTGGACCGGTCTTAGAACTCCTGAATCTTCCTCCTTGGAAGCTCCTGGCTAGCCAGGTCCTCCAAAATTTCTTCTACTAGCTATTTTAGCCAATATAATTGGAGCTGTTTCATTTACTTAAATTGAAAGTCCGAACCATATAATGGATTCAAACACTGGCTTTCGATCCTCAAAGAGCTGATCAGGGCAAGTCCCTGCCAAAAGCCTCTACCGGGAAATAAGTGATAGAAACAGCTCCTTTTCTTATAACCCCCTATTTTTAAGCCGCCATTCCTACTATGCTTCCTGCGAATATTTTTTAGATGTGAATTGGTATCATCCTTCATGAGCATCAATCAGAGACCCTTCTGCCAGCATGATCGCCCTCTCCTGGATGGCCTTAGTTTCCTATTTAGCTTCTATTTCTTAGATATATTGATTAAATAGCCTGTATTAAATAGGCATTTTGTATTTATTAAGTTAAGCAGAGACAATGAAAAATTTTCTTGTAGGAATAATCGTATTATTGAGCACTCAAATCAGTAATGCACAGCTATTTCCCCATTCGGGTACCTTCACCCGGCAGGACACCTTAAGAGGGAGCATTACTCCTGAGCGTGCCTGGTGGGACCTGCTCCATTATACCTTGGATATTGAGGTTTTTCCTGCCTCCAAGACACTGGCAGGCCATAATACTATGAAGTATAAGGTGATAAATAAGCAGACCAAAGAGCTACAGATCGACCTGCAAGCACCTATGAAATTAACCAGGGCCGTTCAGGAAGGGGAGGAATTGGTCATTCGGCAGGATGGGAATGCGCACTTTATTTTGCTTAAGCAAACTCAAAAAGAGGGTAAGACCTATGAGATTACCTTTTCCTTCGAGGGCGCGCCCATCGTGGCGGAGCGTCCTCCATGGGATGGAGGCCTCACCTGGGTCCAGGATACAAATGGTAAGCCATTTATTGCCAATGCAAATCAGGGCATAGGTGCGAGCGTCTGGTGGCCTAATAAGGACCATCCTTCCGACGAACCTGATCAAGGCGCCCTACTGAAAGTGGAAGTACCCGAAAACCTAATGGATGTATCCAATGGTCAACTGATAGAAACCATCCCTCATCCGGAGAAGCAGACCAAAACCTATGTATGGGAAGTGAAAAATCCGATCAATAATTACGGAATCAATATCAATATTGGGGATTATGTGCATTTTGGCGAGGTCTATCAAGGTGAAAAAGGCCCTCTAAAAATGGACTATTATGTACTTAAGGATAATCTGGAGCAGGCAAAGGAACAATTTAAGGATGCCAAAAGAATGATGGAGGCCTTCGAATACTGGTTTGGCCCCTACCCCTTTTATGAAGATGGCTTCAAGCTGGTACAGGCACCCTACCTGGGCATGGAGCACCAAAGCTCCGTCACCTATGGCAATCAATTTATGAAGGGCTATCTGGGTCGTGATCTCAGCGGCACAGGCTGGGGACTGATGTTTGACTTTATTATTATTCATGAATCTGGCCACGAGTGGTTCGCCAATAATATTACCAATAAGGATGTGGCGGACATGTGGATCCACGAAGGCTTCACGGCCTATTCCGAGAATTTATTCCTAGACTTTCACTACGGAAAGCAGGCTGCGGAGGATTATGTGATCGGCACCCGCATGGCCATCAATAATGATCGACCAGTGATCGGCACCTATGGCGTCAACTATGAAGGCTCGGGGGATATGTATTATAAAGGAGCCAATCTGCTGCATACGCTCCGTCAGATCGTCGATGATGATGCACAGTGGCGCAGCATTTTGCGAGGGCTGAATGAGGAGTTTTATCACCAGACCGTAAGCAGCAGACAGGTGGAAGAGTATATCAGCCAAAACGCTGGCAGGGACCTCAGCTTGGTTTTTGATCAGTATCTGAGGGATGTTCGTATCCCTATTCTTAGCTATGCTTTCCGGCAAGGGCAATTGATGTACCGATGGGAAAATGCAATTCCCGGATTCAATATGCCTGTCAAGGTGGAATTGGGTGAGGAAGTCACCTGGCTTTACCCTAGTACTACCTGGAAGACCATTACGGACCTATTTGGCGCGGACCAACTTCAGGTAGATCGCAATTTCTATATCGGCACTATGGAACTAGAAGCGGGGACACCCGAATGAGGAAGGGCTGCTGATATTATAGCAATACATAGATTTAATGCTGATAAATGGTGCTTGGGCTAGGGTGAATAACCTTGGCTACTTCTTTTATCAAAATGACTTCTCCATGCGGTAATTAATTATTTCCATGCCACTGATGGTTCGTTTATTCTCATGGACATGCTGGTAATCCATTTTAGTGAAAAAAGGAACCGCCGTTTTGCTGGCATCGGTGGTGATACTAGTGGAATTTTGCTTTAGGGCTTCATTTTCCAGTGCGTGGAGCAGCCTTTCGGCCAAGCCATGACGCTGGTATGTCTGATCGACATATATAAAATCAAGGTAATTGCCGTCCTTTAAGGCTCCAAAACCCACGACCTTGCCCTCATCTACTGCCACTAGGAAGTACTCCTCACTAAGAGCCATGCTCCATCGGTCGAGGTTTACCACTGTGGAGATCCAAGCGACCAACTGCTCTTCTGAATAATCATTCTTGCAGGAACTCTGGATAGTTTCTACAAATAACTGCTGAATCATGGCCATATCATTCATCGTGGCCTGGCGGATAATGATTTCGTAGGCGTTCATATGCGGAGAGGTTTTAGATGCTAGAATAATATTACTCATTTTTCAGGGTATTATATACAATTTTTTGAAACAAAATATAGGCCATACAGTTGCTAGGCGCCTATCTCCGAAATAGAGCAGATTTTGATCCTCTGTGCAATCCAAGCCCTTAGTGAAAAAATAATGAAATCAGCCCCAGTCAAATTTTCCTGAGGGATTTTATTAGAATTATACCGCCATTTGTCACCACCCGAAGTACTATACTAGGAAAGTGAATATTTTTTTTAAAATAAATTACGTATAATACGTATTTTTACGTATTTAAAAATTACTTTTATAAGACATTATAGCCTTAAATACAATTAACAGCCTTAACCCAAGTCTTAGCCCTTCTCGATATTACGTATATTTACTTATTTTCTTAATCTATAAACTTTCAGCTATGCAATTGAAAAAGTTTTACCTTCTGACTCTCATAGGCCTGGGCTTGGCCATTATTCAAAGTCATGCTCAAGTTAAAGTCTCTGCCGAAGTCCGTCCCAGGACTGAATTTCGAAATGGTTTCAAGACTTTGACGGATGATAGCAAGGACCCAGCCTTCTTCACCGAACAGCGGTCTCGGTTATATATAGACTATTCCCAATCTAATTTCTCCTTCAAATTGGCTTTTCAGGACATTCGTATTTGGGGCGAGACGCCCCAAATCTATAAACGTGAGCCCGGCAATACCTTCCTGAGTGAGGGCTGGGGAAGATACCAGTTCTCGGATCAATGGTCTGTCAAGGTCGGCAGGCAAATTCTTGCCTATGATAATGAGCGATTTCTTGGTGGACTTGAGTGGGCTCAGCAGGGGCGTCGTCATGATGCCATGCTGATCATGTATGAAGATGAGGCCAGCAAAACCAAATTTCACCTTGGCCTGGCGTATAATCAGGATGATGATGTGGCCGAACCAGCTTTTTTGCAGGCTGATGGAGCTAATTTTTACAGTGTAAATGGAAATTATAAAACCATGCAATATGGCTGGTTCCATAAGGATTGGAACAATAGCAAGCTTTCCCTACTCGCGCTCAATGCAGGCTTTCAAAATATGGACAGCACGGTATCTAATAAGCAGACTTTTGGTATTATCGGGGGCACCAAAGCGGGAGCTGTGCAGCTAGCGGGGGACTTTTACTTCCAGTCTGGCGCTCAGGGTGCCAATGATGTAAGTGCTTTCCTGGCAGGTATCAATGCTACTGTTTCTACACGCCTGACGCCATTGACCCTTGGCATCGAATATATCTCCGGAGATGGAGATCTCAGTGATGGCAAAAACACGAACTTCAGCCCGGATTTCGGCACCAACCATGCCTTCAACGGCTTTATGGATTATTTCTTTGTGGGCAATGCCAACGGAGCGGTAGGAGTCAATGATATATACCTAAAAACCAAATGGAAAATAGGCAAAGGAAGCTTGCAAGGACATCTTCATCAGTTCATGACCGGCTCGGAGCAGTTTGACACCAATGGACAATTGCTAAGCAAAAGCATGGGAACGGAAATCGACCTCGTCTATAGCCTGCAGCTGGCGGATGCCGTGAGCTGGAACCTTGGCTATTCGCAGATGTTTGCCAGCCCTACTATGGAGGCCCTTCGCGGAGGAGATAGAAGCCATATTCAAAACTGGGCCTGGACCATGATTACTTTCAAGCCTACCCTATTTTCATCCAAATAATAAGCTAAAGGAATTCTTATTTTACCCTAAATCGTCCTTTCTAGCCCAGAGAAGGGCGATTTAGGGTAGAACCCCAGCAACTACCTTATTTCCCTAATCTCCTATACACTGAAGTCCGAGACGCTTATCAGAAGTTAAAAGTGTACTGCTGAGCTCCATAGGTCTTTAGATTATTTAATGTATTTGATCGGCTTTGCACCTGAAAGCCTTAACTTGCGCCTTGATTTCATTCTGGTCAAGAATCTAAAATCCCGAAGAAGCCCTAAGAAATTCTAAACGCTGATATCCATTCCTATAAAGTGATCGCCAGATTATGGCTTTGACTATTAGTGTAGGTCATGCATTTTTGGGATTAGGACAAGCTTGAGTAGTAATTATACCATTTAACAAAATATATTTCCTTAAGCAGCTACCTCTATTACAATGAAGACATTTGGACTTATTTTAGTACTGATAAATAGTATTGCCGTGCTAACGGCCACCGCTCAAACTGGAGAAATGACAAGAAAAATTCCCTTTTCGGATATCAGTGAGGTTCCTCAGGAATATACAGCATCAGCAGTTTCTGCAAGGATGGTCGAAACTCTAGGCTTCCGATTCAGGTATGCCACGGAAGATTTGCGTTCAGAGGATTTTCCTTTTGCGATAGAAGGTGACGGACGGAGCATTGGTGAAACCATCCAGCATATCCATGGCCTCAGCAGCCTGATGTATCAGACGATAACGGGAAATGAGCCAGCCACTGTGGAAGCCGGGGAGATCCAACAGCTTCGAGATCAGACTTTATTTATGCTTGATGATACCTACCAAAAGATGCTGAGCCTCTCTGATGAAGAGCTTTCGGCCATTATGGTACGCGGCAAATTTCCTTTTTGGAATTTCATCAATGGCCCTTTGGCGGATGCTTTATGGCACTCAGGTCAGATCGCCACGCTGAGAAGAGCCAATGGAAATCCTATGCCCACTGGCGTGAATGTCTTCACGGGTACCTTTAGCCAAGCCAAATAGGCCCTAGCGTATCACTATCCCAAATCCGTGCAGAAGGCCGACCAGATTATGCTGCGAAAACTTCGCCTTTTTGATTTGGTTTTTGTCGGGTGAAATAGAGAAATTCTCTGCCGACTGGAAGTTACATTGTATAAGATTGGTCTGGTCAAAAACTGTATCCGTACAGTCCGACTTTGAGAAATCACTGCCCATGAGGTTTGCATTAGAAAAATCTACCTGACGTAATCGGCAGTTAAGGAAAGGTGTCTTCTGCATTTTCAATTTGAAAAAGGAGCTATAATCCAGCTGGCAATCTTCAAAGGAAAGAGTGATAAGTAAGGGATCGCATTTATGGAAATGCATTCCAAAGAGCTTACAATTCTTAAAAGTGACCCCTTGGAAGGAAGCATACTGAATCTGGGCGTTGCTCAGGTCACAGTCGGTAAATGAACAATCGATAAACTTACAGTTTCTCAAATCCTCATTGCTCAGATTACACTTTGTAAAGGTACATCCATCATAATCACCAATGGGAAAAGGAATAGCGCAGAGATTTTGATCAAAGGATTGGTCCTCAAAATAGGTAGAATTCATGGCCGCAAGTTATAAATTCTACATCACTTTTTCCCCTATCATTCCCACCAAAAATCCCAAACAAGCCCCTAAGGCGGCCCAATTCTGCTTTTTCATTTTACTTGCCGGCGCAATGTCCTGAAAGAGAAGGTATAATATTCCACCACTGGCAAAGACCATAAGGTGCGCGGTGATTGCTGGCTGATCCCTCATAAAGAAATGTCCCACCAAGGCTCCCGCAATTCCAGCGAAGCTCAGGAAAAACAAGATCCAAAGGGTTTTGCGGATGGTAAAGCCACTTCTGACCAAGTCCCTATAAGAGTTAAATGATTCCGGGAGATTTTGGAGGCCTATAAAGATCGCCAGTAGCGTTCCCGTGGTCCGGTCATTGGCAAAGAGGGCTCCTAAGGCGATAGATTCCGGGATAAAATCCATAAGCATGGCCAGCAGCTGCGCCACCTTTCCCCCCTTTTTGGAAAGATAAGATTCGGCGAGAAAAAACAGAATCGCCCCTGCACTAAAACTCAATAACAGTGGCAACAGCTCTAGCTCTTCCAAGCCCTTGGGAATAAGTACCAAGGCGACGGCCGAAAGGATAATCCCACCCCCAAAGGCGATGGCAGTATGGGTGATTTTCTCCTTTACCTGCGGTTCTTTGATATGATGGCTGAAACCCTTGCCCAGCAATCCCCCAATAAAAACCGTGATACCCGAAAATCCTGCATAAAGGATGATTTGAAATAGGTCGCTCATGATCAGGTGAATTTTGCTATACAGATGAATTGTCCCTCAAAAACAATGCTCTTTATTACCCCAAAGGGGCATATTAGACTAAATTTCCTCTAAGCTCATGCCATTGTCAATCCATGATAAGATGGCCGGGCGCTGGCACTGTGATCAAAAAGCCTCCCCGATCCTAAAATACACTCCCCAATCGTCCTTGCCCACTGCCGCATCAATGCCGATATTGAATTTCACTGTTTTGAAGGCACGGTATCGATAGCCGATACCCGCGCCAGGATAGAGCTTCCAGTTGAAACTCTCGGTGTCTGAGCCATAGATGGTGGCCATTCCGGCAAAACCCACCATGCCCATTTTGGGATTGAAATTATATCGATACTCACCCTGCAAAGCCAGCAAACCATCTCCACGAAATTGTCCTTGAGAATACCCACGAATGTCCTTTCCTCCGATCACCTGCTGCTGCTCAAAGGCGATATCTCCTAAGCCAAATTTGCCCGAAAACCTGGCAGCAAGTACATCTTGTTTATCCCGCATAGAGTAATAGGTATTGTACTCCGTCAATATTTTATTGGCCCCTACTTCATTTCCAAACCATTCACCATAGTTTATCCAGCGAAGTTTGCTTTTGATGCCTTGGGTGGGATAATAAACTGCGTCCCGGGTGTCCATCATCAAATTGAGCTCCAGACCATTATTGCGTATGGTGCTGGGAGGGTTTACATCGTCCTCATATTCGGTGTCATGATGGGCATAGGTATAGCTAAGCCCCCCATATATTCCCGACCAAATTTTCCGCTGCGCACCCGCGCTGATCACATACGTTTTGGTGCCGTAATCATAGAAGCCAGGCACCTCCACATCCTCGGTGAAGAACTGTGAATTGTGATCTCCAGCAAGGGCAAATAACTTAAATCGCCATTGATCTTCCTTAATATACCAGCGATTGAAGAGGGTAAAGAAATAACTGCCATTGGTAGTATATACCAACGAAGAGCCAGTAAGAGATTTCGGAGAAATGGTATCTAAAGGATTGAGACGATACATGGCCATGGGGATGGCGCCAAACATCACCTTCATATTTCGATTATAACTCAGAAAAGGCATGACACTAATATCCACCGCTTTCTCGATGCTTTTGCTGCTATCCGCTTTGGTATGCTGCGCAATGGAGGGAATAGCCGAAATTAAAAATAGACTTATAAATAATATCCTGATCCTGGACATAAGAGAAATGCTTGGAAGATTGACTTGTAATATCGGCAATGAATTTGTCTTTACGGAAAAAACCCAAGCATAATACGCTTCTTAAAGGTAGAAATCACCTACTATAATCCTCAGTGTCCACCACAGTACTTGCTCACTATTAAAAATACCTGATTCTATGGGAGAGTATCAGAGCAGACCGCAAAGCTATATCAGATCCATTATCACTGAAGGGTGGGCCAAAAAGCCTTAAGGTACTTGGACCAGTCTAGTCGTCCATTATTCCTCAAGTCCATCGGGAAACAGGATCGAAAAGGGGTCTGGGCAGTTCTCCTGATAAAAGTCTTTTTCGGCAGGGGTACATACTCCCGGATAGTCACCGCTATTATTTTGCAGGTCCTTGATCAATTGGAAATGCAGGTGGGCCGGCCAGTTTCCATTTTCGGGAAAGGGACCGATGGTGCACAGCGCATCTCCTTGCTGGACCTTCATCCCCACATATATCCCTGCCAGGTCCTTTCTCGACAGGTGCCCAAATAGGCTATAGATCGTTTCTGATCCAATAGGATGTTTGAGAATGATGGTAGGCCCATAATTACCAAATTCATCATTATCCTGAAAACTATGAATCTCCCCATCCCAAGGTGCATAAACGGCTGTATCGGCGGGCGCCCATACATCGAGACCCAGATGGATGGAGCGCATATGCTGCGGCTCAGTACCAAAAACGGCACTTCGATGGTAAATTGCCCTTGGCTCCAAATAGCCGCCATAGCCAAACTGCTTGCCATGAGAAGCAAGGCTGTCGAAGATAAAACTAGAAAATAGCGCCGTATCGTCTAGATTAACTTTTTGGAGTTCTTTATTTGCCGCAGTAAGGTCCAAGGGCATGCCTTGAGCAGCGGAAAAGTGGCCTCCTAATAGGGGAAAGGCCTTTGGCAGATTTATGGTATTTTTATCGGAAGGAATCATCAAGGTTAATTACTTAAAATCGCATATTATAGGTTCTATTTATTATATTAAGCCTTTATGGAAAAACATAATATTCCGCAGTTATTGGATATCCAACAAGCACATCAGAGGATCCGGGCCTATATCCACCGCACGCCCTTGCAGACCTGTGCGGCAATCGACGCGATCGCTGGCTGCCAAATTTACTTCAAATGTGAGAACCTCCAAAAAGTTGGTGCTTTTAAAGCACGTGGAGCGACCAATGCGGTGTTGAAGTTAAGTGGAAACCTAAGGGCAAATGGCGTTGCGACGCATAGCAGTGGCAATCATGCCGCAGCACTCGCCCGGGCCGCCACCAAGGTGGGGGTAAAATCCTATATCGTCATGCCTTCCTCCGCGCCAGAAATCAAAAAAGCAGCGGTACGGACCTATGGCGGCGAAATTATCGAATGTGAGCCCACCTTAGCAGCAAGGGAAGAAATGCTGATTAAGGTCGTGAATGAAACGGGAGCGACTTTCATTCCCCCCTATAATCATATGGACATCATCGAGGGCCAAGCGACTTGCGCCTTGGAAATGTGGGAAGAAAATATAGCTTTTGATAGCATCCTGACTCCCGTGGGAGGCGGAGGATTATTAGCAGGCACCGCCTTGGTCACCCATTATCTAAACAAGAAAGCCAAGGTCTATGCCGGAGAACCTGAAGGAGCCAATGATGCCTGGCAGAGTTTCCGCGCCGGAAGCCTCATCCCCGTATATCAACCAAAGACGATCGCAGACGGGCTTATGACCTCACTGGGAGATATCACCTTTCAGCTGATCAAAACCCACGTAAAGGACGTGTTTACCGTCTCCGAAGAAGAGATCGTATCCGCCATGCGCCTGATCTATGAGCGCCTAAAGCTAGTAATAGAACCAAGCAGCGCAGTTCCCCTAGCAGCACTTTTAGCCAACAAAGAAGTCTTTGCAGGCAAAAACATAGGCATCATACTCTCTGGCGGCAATGTAGATCTAAGCAAATTGCCTTTTTAAAGAGCATTGACTAAAGGATGGATACTTGGCTGACTCCTTGAGCCCAACCTTTAATAATAAGTAAAAAATGCCTAAGCAAAGCTACAAGAGGCAGTTTCATTCCCATTGATCCCATCGATACCATACTTCCACTTGAATTTCTAATTTGCGCAGCACTAAGTCCGTAGCCCAGTATCGTCATTTCTAAACTTGCTGACTTAGAAATTCCCCCAACTTTATGCACAACTCCAAAGTTCGGGATTTTTTTTGGGCGTTACCACAAGGGTCGAGCTATCCGTTACAAGTCCTCGCTCATACTTCGCTGCGGGCTTTCCACTACTATCTCTAACGCTTAAATCTATGCTCATTATGAAATTTTAAAATTCCACACCAGGAAGAAACCGAGAGGGTAAAATAATATCCTTATTATCATAGCGGAAGAAATACTTTTCTAAAATGAATGTGTTTCCTTTTGCCTTATAATTACTTGAAAAATGGAAAAAATCTAGCCCTAAACATAATGAAGGGATAAGCCCTTACCACTAAATGGAAGATTCCTTCTGGGCCATTGGTCAAATACCTTCCAATTATCAAAATGGATCTCGCGATCAAAAGAAGTGAAAAGTATATGGCTTGTGAAATCAAGCCAATAGCCTTAATTATAGTGTGTACATATATATTATCATTCTAGGCGTAAGGTCAGAAATCCCTTGAGCCTTAAACTAAACTATCCGATAATCGGAACCTGGGCTACTTTGAATTCCTGCAAGGGGCAGATGAAAGGACTATTTCCAGTAGTAGAAATGGCATCAACTGATTTTATCAACACACCTCAAACCTTGGAATTAAACAATAAATTTTTGTTTGCTAAAGTCATCTCGGGAAGAAATCCCTCAGATTAAGTCTTGGGGAACGGCAAAAGCAGATCCATGGGCATTCCTCGCCACTTGTGGACTTAAACCTCTGTGAGGAAGATCTCTCATTCACAAGCCTCCAAAAGAAGGGGCTGTATCGAAGCATAGATGCTGGAGGGATATTATTACTATTTCCCTCAATGAAGCGAGGGTATTCTTATAAAAAAAACAAAAGGCTGACCAAGGTCTAATTCACCTAGGTCAGCCTCTAAAGCCTTCACCATTCCCTATTTTATTAGACGGTGACGCTGTACATTTCTTTGAGTTTGCTTACGGTATAGTCGATTTCCTCAGCGGTATTAAACCTGCTGAATGAAAAGCGTACAGAATCTCTCTCCGCGGACGCACCTAGAGCCTGCAAAACATGGGAGCCTACGGTGGCGCCGCTGCTGCATGCCGAACCTCCCGAAGCGGAGATTCCATGGAGGTCCAAATTGAAGAGCACCATACCGCTATTTTCTTCCGAAGGTGGCAGGCTCACATTCAGGACGGTATATAGACTTTTGGAGAGATCAGCAGATAGTCCGTTGAAGGACACCTCTGGGATGGCATCTCTTAGCTGATGGATAAATCGATCTTTTAGCGCTTCCATATGGACCTGATGCTCATGCATCTCAGCATAGGCCAGCTCCAGCGCCTTAGCGATGCCCACGATACCATATACATTCTCGGTTCCCCCTCGCATGCTTCTTTCCTGAGCCCCGCCATATATAAAGGGTCTGATTTTATTTTTCTTATTGAGGTATAAAAACCCAGAACCTTTGGGTCCGTGGAATTTATGCCCTCCCGCCACTAGGGCATCGATAGGAAGTGTTTTGAGATCATGAGTATAATGCCCCATGGTCTGCACCGTATCGGAATGGAAGAATACGCCATATTCACGACATACTGCTCCTATGGTTTCGATATCGTTTATATTACCTATTTCATTATTGGCATGCATGATAGACACGAGACTTTTAGGGTGTTTGCGCACCCAGTCGGTAAGATGATCCATATCGATCTCCCCCTTTTCGTTGACCTGAGCCAAGTCCAGAGTGATATGTCCACGTTTATGGCATTCTTCCAGTGTATGCAGCACCGCATGATGCTCCAGTGGGGAGGTCAGCACATGTTTGATATCATAAGAATCCAGGGTACAAACCAAGGCTGTATTGTCAGCTTCTGTGCCTCCGGAAGTAAAAAAGATTTCCCCAGGACTAGCATTGAGGATTTCCGCTACTTTTTTCCTGGATCGCTCAATGGCGCTTCGTACTTCCCGCCCATGTGAATGAACAGAGGACGGATTGCCATAATACTGACTTAAATAAGGCAGCATAGCTTCCAGCACCTTTGGATCCATCGCCGTGGTGGCAGCATTGTCTAAATACACTTTCATTCTCTTAACTATATATGGGTTGTAATTACTTATTTCCCTGCGGAAATCACCTCTTTAATATCAAGAATCAACTTGTTGGAGAGGTGGTCTGCAGTCGCTTTGGACTCTGATTCAGAATAAATTCTGATAATCGGTTCGGTATTTGATTTTCTCAAATGAACCCATTCTTTCTCAAACTCAATTTTCACCCCATCGATGGTATTGATGGGCTGCTTGCTATATTTTCTACTGATCTGATCCAGGATAGCATCTACATCTATATCAGCTGTCAGTTCAATTTTATTTTTGGAGATATAATAATTTGGATAAGAAGCTCTCAACCTGCTGGTTGTTTTGCCAAATTTAGCCAAATGGCTAAGGAACAATCCGATCCCAACCAAAGCATCTCTACCATAATGGGAGGCCGGATAGATAACTCCACCATTTCCCTCGCCGCCGATCACAGCATTGGTTTCCTTCATTTTATTCACCACGTTGACCTCACCCACAGCAGCGGCATTGTATTGGCCTTTATGCTTTTCGGTCACATCTCTGAGCGCGCGAGTGGAGCTGAGATTGGACACGGTATTGCCCGGGCTATGCGCCAGGACATAGTCGGCCACGGCTACCAAGGTATATTCCTCGCCAAAGGGAGATCCATCCTCTGTAAGGAAAGCCAGACGATCCACGTCGGGATCGACCACTATTCCGAGGTCAAATTTACCATTTTTTAGTTTACTGGAGATATCACGCAGGTTCTCTGGCAGAGGCTCAGGATTATGAGGAAAGTGGCCATCTGGCTCACAATACATCTTTTCGACCTTTGTCACGCCCAGTGCTTCCAGGAGTTTTGGCAGCGCCAGTCCTCCGGTAGAATTGACGCAGTCAATCACTACGCTGAAGTCAGCGGCGGCGATAGCCTCCTTGTCCACCAGGTCTAGGCCCAGTACGTGCTCTATATGCAGGTCAATATAATTGTCCTTGGTGGTATAGCTACCGAGGTTTTTTACTGTTGCAAATTCAAAGTCCTCCTTTTCGGCTTTTTCGAGAACTTCCTGACCATCGAGGTCAGAGATAAATTCCCCTTTGTCGTTTAGGAGTTTTAATGCATTCCACTGAATGGGGTTATGGCTAGCGGTAAGGATGATGCCTCCACCGGCTTTTTCGAGAGGCACGGCAAATTCCACCGTTGGGGTGGTACTCAGCCCTAGGTCGATCACGTGGATGCCCAAGCCTTGTAGCGTGGCGGTGACCAATTTGGACACCATTTCTCCAGAAATCCTGGCGTCTCTCCCGACCACAACGCGTGGATTCCCGGTTTTTTCGAGTATCCATGCCCCATATGCAGAAGTAAATTTGACTACGTCTATTGGAGAAAGACCTTCTCCAGACTTGCCACCGATCGTTCCGCGAATACCGGAAATTGACTTGATTAATGCCACTATAAAATGTGTTTAGTTGATGTAATAATAAAAAATCCAGGGTCTGAAAAATTAATTCCAGACCCGATTATTATTTAAATTTTGCCATTACTTTGTTTACTTCCGAGTCTGGATTTCCGCATTTTTCTCCATCGTCCATCTTTTTGCCGCAATAGCTGCATGACTCACCTTCCTTATTAAGGAAGGGATTTTGTGATGCGCATGTGCCCTTAAACTGTCCGTTTTTCAGGAAAATGAGCCTTACAGACATCATTATGAAAAACAAAGCTAGAAATCCTAAAGTCAAATATAGTGTTGCCATATCCAATTAATTTGCCCAAATTTACGTAATACTTTGAAAACGTCCTCACGATCCAAATAGTTTCCCTGTTTCTTATGTCTGAAATTTCCTCCAGAAAACAACAACTTGAAGCATTTGACCGTCTGCTTACCATAATGGATGAGCTCCGCGAGCAATGTCCCTGGGACAGGAAACAAACGATCGATAGCCTCCGACATTTGACTATTGAGGAAACTTTTGAGCTTTCGGACGCAATATTAGATAATGATCTGGAAGAGATCAAAAAAGAATTGGGAGATATCCTCCTCCATATTGTTTTTTATGCCAAAATAGGCTCAGAGAAAGGAGCCTTTGATATGAGCACCGTCATCGACGGATTATGCGAAAAACTCATCAGAAGACATCCCCATATCTATAGCGACACCCAGGCCGATGATGAGGAAGCCGTGAAGCAGAACTGGGAGAAAATAAAGCTCACCGAAAAGGGCAATACCAGTGTCCTTGGCGGAGTACCCCGATCACTTCCCGCCTTGATCAAAGCCATGAGAATCCAGGAAAAAGCCCGAGGAGTAGGCTTCGACTGGGATGACCAAGCGCAGGTATGGGAAAAGGTGGAAGAAGAAATGGGAGAGTTCAAAGCCGAAATGGACCAGTCCGGAGAACAGCAAAAGGAAAAAGCCAGCGGCGAGTTTGGAGATTTACTTTTTTCCTTGATCAACTATGCGAGATTTGTCGATATTAATCCCGAGGAGGCATTAGAGAAAACCAATAGAAAATTTATCCATCGATTTCAATATTTGGAGGAAGCTGCACGTAAAGCCGGTAAAGATTTGGCAAATATGAGCTTGGCCGAAATGGATATTTTTTGGAATGAAGCCAAAAGTCACTAAGCAACACTTAACTTCCTGATTTCATTAGGATAGGATCATAAATAATAGTTAATTTTGGAGTTAATTATCAGACTCAAGCCCATCGACCTAAACATCACCGCAATTTATAGAGATAGAATAACTTACCGTTTTGGCAAAAGACATTATTACCCGATTTTTAATCTGGAGACTTAAGCATCTTAGCACTAAGAATTTTGTTTTAATTCTCAGTGGGGTCATCGGTATCCTTACCGGGCTGGCAGCGGTGATCCTAAAAGTCTCCGTCCACGGAATACAGCATTGGCTCATCGAAGGGTTTCAAATCGAATACGCCAACTTCTTTTTTATTCTTTATCCCCTGGTCGGTATATTCCTCACCTATGTAGTGGGCAAGTACATCGTCAATGATTATGGTGGACACGGCATACCCGAGATCCTATATAATATCTCCAAGAAAAAAAGTGTCATCCCAAAGGTAAAGATGTACAGCCGCGTGATCACCTCCTGCCTGACGGTAGGACTAGGAGGATCCGTAGGACTAGAGGCTCCCATCGTGGTCACAGGCTCCGCCATAGGCTCCAATTCCGGCTCCCTGATGCACCTAAACTCCAAGAAAAGAAATATCCTGATCGGATGTGGGGCAGCTGGCGGCATATCGGCGATCTTTGGTTCCCCCATTGGAGGGGTGATCTTTGCGATTGAGGTAATCCTGATGGAAGTCAATGTGGGCTCCTTTATTCCGCTGCTGATCGCCTCCGTACTTGGATCACTCACCAGTATGATCCTAATCGGAAACGATCCACTCTTCCATTTTAACCTTTCGGGGGAATTTATTGCTGCGCACACCCCATTCTATATCTTCTTAGGAGTGATCACAGGGCTTATTTCGGTGTATTTTATCAAGGCCGTGCTCAAGACCGAGAAAATGCTCGATCGCCTGACCAACCCGTGGCTGAAGATCCTATACGGTGGTGCTCTCCTTGGTTTGATTATATTCTTCTTCCCATCCATCTATGGGGAAGGGTATAGCACGCTAAATTCACTGATTCAGGGCGATCCTAATGTCTTGCTAAACCGAAGTCCTTTCTTCTCTGAGATCAATAATTCCTATTTCATATTATTATACCTTCTATTCATCATCTTTGCCAAGCCCATAGCAGCAGCATTGACGATTGGCAGTGGGGGTAGCGGCGGTATATTTGCACCTTCCTTATTTGTGGGAGGCATTACCGGTTTTCTCTATGCCTACGCCAATAACTTCCTAGGAATATATATCCCCATTCCCGTGGCCCATTTTACCCTGGTGGCCATGTGTGGGGTGATGAGTGGGGTACAGCATGCGCCACTGTCCGCGATATTCCTGATCGCAGAGGTGACGGGAGGTTATGAACTTTTTGTGCCCCTGATGCTGGTGTCTGCGATTTCTCTGGCCACCACAAATTATTTTGATAAAAATAGCCTTTATAAAAATCAGCTTATTGAGCAAGGCAAGCATATCCCTGAAACTAAGGATGAGGAAGTGCTCGGGCTTATCGATATTCGTAGGATAATGGAGAAAGACCTGCTGCCGATCCATCCAGATGCCCTGCTCAAGGACCTGTGTGGGCTGGTAAAACTCTCCAATCGGAATGTCTTTCCGGTAGTGGATGAAAAAGGCACCCTCAATGGGATCATCACTTTAGATGATATCCGTGATATTATGTTTGACAAGGAAAAACAAGAAATCGTGCAGATCAGGCAGCTGATGCACAGTCCTCCAGACACCATCCAGCCTTCCGAAAGTATGCGTGAGGTCATGGATAAATTTGAAAAGTCGGGTGCCTGGAATCTACCGGTGGTAGATAATGGTAGGTATCTGGGCTTCATTAGTAAATCCAGGATTTTCAACGCTTATAGGACGCGCCTCATCCGACAACAACGAGAGTAAAAGAATAAAATTTTGTTTTGACCTTTATCCACTTTCGCCCACAGGGGCTATTCTGATAAAAAATTCATTTTCAGGGTTTTATCCACAAAATGGCTATTTTGCTAAACCATATAACTAACTGATCCACTGCAACTTAAGCCTACCTAAATCAAGACTGTGGATAACTGTTGATATTTGTGGATAAAATTAGGGTAAATTTTTTGGATGCTTTTGCGCTTAAATTTGGCCTATTTTTCAGGGCGACCCTTCATCAAAATGATAGAGAAATAAGGCTTGGATTTTAGAAATTCAGAATAATCTACTTTTCTACTAAAACCATTTATTTATTACCAAAAAAAATCCTCCCCATAACTCATACTTGTTAAAGCCGAGCCTCCCCAATTTTGTAGCAGTTTACCTACTCGGCTAAGGGAAGCACCTATCAGTCGTTGACCTTTCATAGGCTTGATAATACTATAATTTTCATTCCCCAAGGGGTAAATTCTAAATAGGAATAGAGTACAAATTACGCTAAGCTCAGGGTCCTAGTAAAAAAAGGGCTGTACCTATACACACCTATTGAGCAGAAGCTTCTAAGGTTCCACTATTGCTATGCTAAGGACTGGAAAGTGATAAAGGTATTAGATCAGGTAAAAAAATATTTCTTATTAAATCAAAAAGCCCTTCCATACCGAGGTATAGAAGGGCTTTGATATTTATTGATATAAGATTCTAGAACAATTTGATCTTGCCCCAGCCTCTAAATAAAATCACAAATCCTATGGTACTGACCGTAAAGGCCAGTATGGCAGGGATGGTATCATCATACAACCAGAATCCGATAGCGAATAGCGCGGAATAAATCGCGATAGACCCAGCCACCATAAGACCAATTTCGAATGGCAACTGACCTTGTTCTGCTTCGATCTCCGGATGTCTATTCAATAGTTTTCTCCATCCATAAGCTGCTGGTTTCACTTTTTCGTAGAACGTCTTCAGCACCTTATCATCTTCGGGCTTAGTCACCAGGGTAACGGTCAGCCAGGTAGCGGTGGTTACCATCACTCCATAAAGAAGCTTAAGGTATTCCATTCCTTCCGGGATAGAGATCAAACCAATCTTAGGGTTGATCACTTCGAAGAATAAGGCTACGAGGAAGGAGATGATCATTGCTGATATTTCAGTATAAGCATTGATTCTCCACCAGAACCATCTTAAGATAAAGATGAGACCGGTACCAGCACCGATTTGCAGAAGGATATTGAATGCTTCCAGGGCATTGCTCAGCGCAAGGGCCAGAAGTGCTGCAAAGGCCATCAATAATACAGTGGAGATACGTCCCACGTTTACGAGCTCCTTATCGGTAGCCTCAGGCTTTACAAAGCGTAAGTAGAAGTCATTTACCACATAGGACGATCCCCAGTTGAGGTGAGTCGAAAGTGTGGACATTACCGCTGCGATCAATGAAGCAAGGACGATACCGATCAAGCCTGGAGGCAAGTAGGTCAGCATAGCTGAGTAGGCAAGGTCATTTCCAACCTTATCTGCTGGCATATGCGGAAAGGCCGCTTGAAGGTCACTGATCTCCGGGAATACTACTAAGGAAGCCAAAGCGATGATAATCCACGGCCAAGGTCTCAATGCATAATGGGCAATATTAAAGAACAAAGTGGCACCAATAGCATTTTTCTCATCCTTGGCAGAAAGCATACGCTGGGCGATATACCCTCCTCCTCCTGGCTCTGCACCTGGGTACCAGGTGGCCCACCACTGGATGGCGATAGGCACAAGCAATAAAGGAATGACCTCATTCATATTATTAAAATCCGGAAAGAAAGATAGCTTATCCGATACATTCGGGTGAGCTAGCAGATTCTCTAAAGATCCTACTTCAGGAAGGTCCAGGATATATACTGCCGCGCCAATAGCACCGGCCATTGCAATAAAAAACTGGAAGAAATCGGTCAGCAAAACACCTTTCAAACCTCCAAGGGAACTGTAAATCACAGTTACTATAGAAGCGATCAATAAGGTCTGTACTGGGGTTAAACCTAGCATCACCCCGCCAATCTTAATCGCTGCAAGGGAAACCGTGGCCATAATCATGATATTGAAGAATACACCAAGATATATCGCTCTGAAGCCTCGCAGAAAAGCCGCCGGCTTGCCGCCGTACCGGAGTTCATAAAATTCCAAATCCGTGGTGATCTCTGATCTCCTCCACAACTTGGCATATACAAATACCGTTAGCATACCTGTCAGTAGGAAACACCACCAGCCCCAGTTGCCGGAAACCCCGTTTACCCGGACAATGTCCGTAACTAAGTTTGGTGTATCTGCCGAAAAGGTCGTCGCAACCATCGATACACCTAAAAGCCACCAGGGCATATTACGCCCAGAAAGAAAGAAGTCCTTGGAACTCTTCCCCGCAGATTTTGATGTAAACAACCCTATGAGCAAGGAAATAATAAAGAAGGCGGCTATTATGCCCCAGTCTAATGGTGAAATGTTCATATTATATTACTATAAGTGTTTGCGAAATCAATGTGATAATACTCAATCTTATTCGAATTAACTATAATTTTTAGTTTTATAAAATTTTACACTTTTATAAGCGTACTTATCAAAGAAATTTTACTAATGTATTCATAAATTCAATAATTACAAAAAAAAGTATGTTGCTACTCTTTAATTTTATTTCCCCAAAGAAAATAATTATTAACGAAACGATACAATTTTAGTAAACCTTTTTTATTTTTGGGTTCGTTTTTAGATACAAAAACTTTCAAACTCTTTTGTATTTACAACCGCTAATATAATAATGACTTATTTAGATTTCAAAATGGAATCCAAATTCTAATTTGGCAGTAACTACCAAAATCATGAAAGATTCTCCTTATTCTCCGCAGGAAATGGCATTAATTACCAATCAGCTCCTAGGAATGTACGGCATAGACGAAGAAGTGATAGAGCTCAAGCCTTATGGTTCAGGACATATTCACAAAACATTTTTCCTATACACCCCCAGCAAAAAATTTATTTTGCAGGGATTTAATAAAGCGGTATTTACTCATCCCGACCGCATCGGGGCGAATCTTCAGGCCGTTCAAAAAACTTTAGAAGGTCAACATTTGCCTTTTGAGCTGCCCTTGCCTATCCCCACCATCACTGGAGAATCCTTTGCCACTCTCAATGGAGAGCTATTCCGGCTATTCCCCTTTGTAAATGGGCTAAGTATCAATTCGGCCGAAACACCCCATCAAGCTTATCTTGCTTCTAAGTCTTTTGGGGAATTTATAAAAGCCTGTGCCTCTCTAAGTGGTGATCAGATGATTCCAGTAATAGATGGTTTCCATGATCTCGCTCTGCGATACCGCCAGTTTGAAAATGCACTAAAAGCCTCCCAGGTACCAAAAACAGACGAACTGATGCACTGGGTGAAGTTTTACCAGAAACAAGTGCTACTTGTTCGAAAATATAGAAGATATACCGAGATCCTACCCTGGAGAGTCACCCACAACGACACCAAAATCAATAATGTCATCTATGATGCTGACTTCACCAAAATCAATGCGGTCATCGACCTTGATACCGTGATGGGTGGATATGTATTTTATGATTTTGGGGATTTGGTGAGAACTGTCGCCTGTACCGAGGAGGAGTCCTCCACCGATTGGGAAAAGGTAAATATTGACCTCGACAAATATGAGGCACTTTTGCAGGGATTTCAAGAAGCTCTGCAGGAAGTCCTCAGCCCGGAGGAGATTGACTCATTAACCTTTGGGGGTGAGATGATGGCCTGCATCATGGGCTTACGCTTCCTCACCGACTACCTCAATGGAAATATCTATTACCCTATCAAATACCCAATGCAGAACTTTGATAGAGCCAAAAATCAAGCCTTATTGCTCATGGCTCTGCAAGAAAAACGGGAGCTGATCGAGCAAATGGTCAAGATCTCCTAAAGGAAAACTCACTTATCCCTATTCCCAATAATAAAAAATCAGCTAAGGGATGGACGGCCTGGGCTCAGCCATGCAAATAATTGTCTGGCTATGCCTCTTCATCAGCCATTGAAGCTGGTGAAGCTGAGGCTGGAAGAGATTGCTGCAATTATAGACAAACCCGGCCGCAGCATAGCCTATCACTATTGAATAAAGCCATGTCTTCCGGCTGCCCACCACTATAGAAAAAAATAGGAAGGAGTATATTCTGCTAAGTTTCCTCGCTCCCTTATAATACCTTATAGCAAATTTTGGATTTTCCTTCTCGTGATTAAGTCCTAAGGACCAAAAACACCAGCCTCTTAATAAGCCAGTCTGAATTTCAGCCCGCCATAATAGTTTCTAGCTGCAGCTGGCTGGTAATAGCGACCACCAAAAGCATTGAGATCATTCCCCAAACTGTACTTTTCATCGAGCAAATTGTCCACTCCTGCAAAAGCCTCCATCGTCCAGGCCTCGCCTATACGTGTTCTCCAGCCTATACGAAGGTTTGCCAGATGATAGGGATCCTGGAACACCGAATTGTCATCAGTCAGCGGAATGCTATCCACCCATTGGTAGGTGAAATTAAGGTAAAGACCGGATATTGTCTGCAGGTCTAGCGTATTCACCAGGTTATTGGGGGGCACACCGGTCAGCTTATTGCCAGATAGGTCTTCGCCACCATCGTAATAATCCTTGAACCTGAAGTGGTGATAAGAATAAGCATGGCCTATTCGTAATCCTTGCAGCCAGGAACCCGGACTATGGATCAGGTCGTAATCCACCTTGGCCTCAAAGCCCTTCTGATCCGTGGCCCCAGCATTTCTGAAGAGTACCACGCCTTGATCATTGGTATAAGTGGTGATGGTTTCGTTTAACTTGAAATAAAACAAACTTCCCTCCACCCGAAGGTTATTCTCGAAAAATGCCCCACGATAGCCCGTTTCATAATTGGTACCTCTCTCGGGGTCCAGATCCAAATTGATACTACCTTCATTCGTCCTTACCTCATCAATAGTAGGAGGAGAAAATCCCGAGCTGATACTCCCAAATACGGAAGACTTCTCATTTAGCTGAGCCGAAATGGCAATTCTAGGAACAAGCACTGGGTCAAAAGTTCTGCCTACCTCATAAGGCAGCCCTGTGCTGGCATCCACCGTTCTATTAATGTCAAATCGAGAGAAATTTTCACTTAGCCCTGCCGTCATTAATATTGTCGATGTCCAACTCACTTCGAGCTGCTGAAAGAGAAAGCCTTGACTGGCCAGCAAATCATCTGAAAACCGAATGGTATCGGCCTGACCATTTCGATTGCCGAAATTCTGCGCACTGGTATTGGCAAATTGATATTCCCCACCCACAATCATCCGCACGGGAAACTGGCCCCACTTATCGTCCAGGGTAAATTTAGTTCGTCCACCATATCCGTACTGCGTTTCTTTTTTATAATCTAGGTTAAAGGGATTTTCGAAATCGGTAGTTTGAATATATAAGGAGGTCTGATTGGCCCATTTACTACTGATATCATAGGCATGAACGAGGGTACCATAAAGCGTTTTTTGCTTTATTGATGCATTTTGATTGGCAGAACCCGGGCGGGCCTGCTGAGGATTTTCAGCATATTGGTCGGCGTTTAGTCCCCCGGGGATCTCATAGAATAGATCGGAATAGAGTATTTGTGTTCTGAGCTCCTGGCGGTCGGAAGGATTAAATTGGCCTGACACCTGTAATACAGAGCGGTCGAGTGCGCTATGCTCCCGATAACCATCTGATTTCTGCTTCACAAAACTCGCAGAAAGACTCCCATTTTCGGTTTTCTGCCGGACCGCAACCCGGTATTTCTGCAAGCCATAGCTTCCGCCCATGGCCTCCACCTCGGCTGAGTTTTCTTGGACCTCTTTTTGGGTAAAGCTGATCACCCCGCCATTGCCGGCACCATAGATACTTCCTGCCGGGCCTTTGATCACCTCAGCCCCATCCGTATTCGTAAGGTCCAATATATTCAAAGCAGTGGTCCCATCCGGCGCTGTAAAAGGAATCCCATCCCAGTAAATCTTCACATTCCTCACTCCAAAAGGCGCCCGTAAAGAACTCCCTCTTATGGAAATACGGTAACTCCCCGGTGCCCGCTCCTCAAAACGAATCCCGGGCTTGGTATTGAAGGCATTCACCATAGAGGTCTCGTTGAAGCGATATAGGTCTGCTTCCTCAATCTTGCTGACGGAGGCGGCTTGATTCAATAAGGAACGCTCGGTACCAAAAGAAGAAACGACGACCTCTGACAGTTGGGTCGTTCTTTTCTTCATCCTAAAAGTCAAAGATTGGCCTTGGCTAAGATCCAGAGAACTGGATTCATATGCCAGATGGCTGAGCGTGATTTTGGATTTTTCTTCTAAATCAAAAGTCACTTTTCCCTGCTCATCGCTAAAGGCCGCCGTACCATTGCTGATGCTCGCCCGTACCCCAGAGATGGGCTCGCCAGAATCAGCATCTTTTATAAAAATGATACTTTGAGCATAAGAAAAGCTTGGGGTAATAAATAGGATCAATAGGGTACTTAATAAATAGGATAGTTTCATCTGGTAAAAGTAATTATTCGTTGGTGTACGCTTAAAGGTAATTATATAGGATTACACTATAATTATATAACTGGAAATTCCCTGCTATGGATCATCGCTTGAGCTAAAAAAAGAAAAAGACTTCATACTTGTACTATTTTTGCATTTCTACTTTATTTCTTCGCTGAAATGGGTAAAATACAAATTGCCAATGCTATAATCTTAGTATATTGAAGGTTAAACCTATATTCTAAAAACCCTTTATTATGAATAAGTATATAGCACTTCTATTGCTGGCAATATCTTGCCAACCCAAAACCTCGGCCCCACCGAGTCCCGTGGAGCCCACACCATCGGAGCGCCAGCTGGCTTGGCAAGATTTGGAATTTTATGCTTTTATCCATTTCAACATCAACACTTTTTCCAATATGGAATGGGGCTTAGGGGATGAAAAGCCAGAAATTTTCAATCCCTCGGAACTCGACGCCCGTCAGTGGGCGAAGGTGGCGAAAGAGTCAGGCATGAAAGGAATCATCATCACTGCCAAGCATCATGACGGATTTTGCCTTTGGCCAACGGCCACTACCGAGCATTCTGTAAAAAATTCCCCTTGGAAAAATGGGGAGGGCGATGTGCTTAGAGAGCTTGCTGATGCCTGTAAGGAATATGGGCTAAAGTTTGGCGTCTATCTTTCTCCATGGGATCGTAATAATGCTCACTATGGTACCCCTGAATATATCGATATTTTCCGCAGCCAGCTTAGGGAGCTGCTCACCAATTACGGGGATATTTTCGAAGTATGGTTTGACGGTGCCAATGGCGGATCGGGCTATTATGGCGGTGCCAATGAGGACCGACGAGTGGATAAAAAAACGTATTATGACTGGGAGAACACCTATAAAATCATCCGTGAACTTCAGCCTAATGCGGTTATATTCTCTGATGCTGGCCCAGATATTCGCTGGGTGGGCAATGAAGAAGGCCATGCTTATCCCACCACCTGGTCTAACCTGATGCGTGACGAAGTATATGGCGGTATGCCGGAATACGCTCCGGAATATTCCTCCGGACAAGAAAATGGAACTCACTGGGTACCTGCTGAGGTGGATGTATCCATCAGACCGGGCTGGTATTATCACCCTTACGAAGACCATAAAGTAAAAACTTTACCACAGCTCTTAGATATTTATTATGAGAGTATCGGCCGAAATGGCTCCTTATTGCTCAACTTCCCTGTGGACCAGCGTGGTCTGATCCATGAAAAAGATGCAGAGCAGGTCCTTAAATTAGCCGCCAAAATCAAGGAAGACTTTGCAGAAAACCTTATAAACAACCTGGCCAGCATCGAATCTTCCTCGGACCGAGGACATGGATACACCGCAGACTTGATTGCTGATGAGAAACCAGAGACCTACTGGACCATGGGCGATGAGGAGATTTCAGGAAGTATCACTATGACTTTCGACGAGCCCACGGCATTTAATCGTTTCCTGGTTCAGGAATATATCCCTCTTGGCCAGCGCGTAAAAGCCTTCACACTGGAGGTGAAAACCGATCAGGGCTGGGAAGAAATAGCCAATGAAACCACTATCGGCTATAAGCGAATCTTAAGGCTTCCAGAAATTACCACCAGCGCCTTGCGATTTACGGTCACCGATGCCAAGTCAGTTCCGCTTATCAGCGAAATGGGGATTTATAATGCGCCCAATGTGGTCGTGGCTCCGATCGTAAAGAGAAATCCTCAGGGAATGGTAAGCCTGGAAGTGCCTGACCAAGGCGTGGACATCTATTATACCACCGATGGCACTGAGCCTAGCAAGAGCTCCACCAGCTATTCCGGGCCCTTTGCTGTGACAGAACCTCATACCATAAATGCACTAGCCATCGATCAGAAATCTGGTAAGACCAGCGAAATCAGCCGCCTGGACCTGGATATGGCCAAGGGAGACTGGAAGGTCCTCAGTGAAGGCGAAAAGCCTGAGCAGCTTATCGATGAAAATTATGGCACTTTCTATTCTTCCAAGGATAATATGGCCATCATCGACCTCGGCAAGCAGGCAGCAGTAAAAGGCTTCACCTATATGCCCATGCAAAACCGATACCTGAATGGAGTAATCCAAAACTATGAGTTTGCAGTGAGTCAGGATGGCAAAAACTGGAAAACAGTAAGCAAAGGTGAGTTTGGAAATATTGCCAACAGCCCTATCGAGCAGAAAATTAGCTTTGCAAGCAGCCCAGCCAGATATATACGTCTGAAGGCTACGAAAACCCTTGATGGAAATTCTGCGACTTTTGCAGAAATAGGAATTATTACCAAATAAAGTATTCAATAATACCCCCTATATTTCCCCGTTGGACGAACATTCCAGCGGGGATTTTTTTTTATTGGCCCAGAAATAAAAAGGATTTTACAACTTTCATTAAAAATCAATCTTTACCAATAAAACCGCAGCAGCGCATAGCCCACACAGAAGTCCAACCAAAAAATCCTAAGGAATATACCTTGACAGATATTGGGAGAGATTGTGTAATTTTGAATCTTTAACAAAAAAATGGATCGGTATGAGCGCACAGAGGTACTGGCGACACATAAGCATTTTGAGCCTTATACTTCTAGGCTTAGGGGCTGGTTGTTCCAGAGATATCCCTCCCCGGACCTCCTTTTATTTTTGGCGCACGGAGTTGAATTTATCTCACCTGGAGGTTCAAACATTGGAAAGAAATCAGGCAAAGCTATACTGCCGGTATTTTGACATCCGGCTATCTCCGGAAGGAAAGGCAATACCCGGAAACCCGGTAGGCCTGTCCGATTCGATGAGCATAGCCAGTTCGCTGGACATCATTCCGGTGGTTTTCATCAAAAACGAAGTGATGTTGGCAGAGCAAACCGAACCAAAGGCACTTGCCGAACAAACCCTCCGGCTCATCAAGCAGATGTCCTCCCGCCTGGCCTCCCCGCCCACAGAAATACAGATCGACTGCGACTGGTCTATGAAGAGCAAAGCCACTTTTATGGCTTATATGGCCGCAGTTCGTGAACAGTGGCAAGGGACAATCTCCTGCACCATAAGACTTCATCAAGTAAAATATTTTGAAAAAACAGGCATTCCTCCCGTGGATTATGGCGTACTGATGTATTATAATATGGGGGAAATAAATGCCTCTGAGGCCAATTCAATATATGATAAACAGATAGCGGACTTATATTCTTCCACCCTTACCAACTATCCCTTACCGCTAAAAGTGGCATTCCCAATTTTTGGATGGGGAGTTCATATCCGTAATAATAAGGTGCTGGAGCTCTTTGCGCGCATGGACCTCAGTCCACTTCTGGCGCAAGGAAAGCTGGTAAAGATCCGCGAAAATCGGTTTCAGGTAAGCAAGAGCTTCCTTTATGGCGATCGGTACTTTAAGCTTGGCGACGAGGTGAAATGGGAAAATATTGGTCGGGAAGACCTGTACGAAATGGCAGCCGATGTCTCCGCTCATAGCCCTAGCCCTATTGATGAGATTATATTTTATGACCTTGATGATTTTAATTTGAACCAATATGAAGAAACTATCTTTGAAGAAGTGGCTCGTACTTTCTAGCGCCTTGCTCCTCGCTGGCTATGCTATCGTAAAGGCCTGCTCGGATATATATTTTTATCCCAATTCGAATTTCACTCCTGAGGCTTTTGTCGAGGAGGATTATAGACCCTTGCTTTTATCCAGTGATTTTTTCTATACTGGCTATGATGATATTCATAACGAACGCTTCAATGAGTCCATCGTCTCCCAATGGTCTGACTACTTAGGCCATAATGTGGATAAGCAACTGATTGATTCGGTGCTGTTCCGAGCGGATTCCTCACTTATGGTCTCCTGGAAATCCAACTTCGAGGCCTTCCCCATCCAAAGTCCGAAAGCTAAAGCTGCCAACATGCTGGACTTTATGCTAATCGCCAAGCAGGTAGAAACGGCCTCGGTTAATCACCAAATTTATTATTGGCAGGAAAGGGACGTAATACGTCTCGAAGAAGAGGTGCTATTTGAGCAGATAGAAAAAAGATTTCGAACGGCAGACCATTCCTTTATGAAACAGCGCTATTGGTTTCAGCTGATCAAGGCCTATTTCTATAGCGCTGATAAGCAAGGTGAGATCGAGCCCTTCTTTGCCGCTACCAAGGATCAGATGCCTAAGGATGATTTATATTATCAAGCCATGTCCTACCTCGCGGGAGCTTACTATAAGCAGAGGGATTTTGTCCAGTCCAATGTATTATATGCTGAGGTATTTGACCAATGTACCCCATTACGCAAAGTGGCCCTGTACAGTTACCATCCTCAGGAGCTGGAAGTTTTTCTTCAGGAAACTTTACCGCAGGCCAAGGACAATGAGCTGCTTTGTGCGCTTTGGGCTCTACAGGGATATTATACCGAAGAGCTCCCTGCCATCGAGGCCATCCATGCCATCCAAGCCGATAGCCCACATCTCAGTTACCTGCTCAGCCGTCTGATCAATAAGCAGGAATGGAATATTCAGGCCGTCAATAAGGAGGAGAGTTTTGCTGAAAATAAAACCAGCCCTTATACCCAGGTGGACAAAAGCATGCTTCCCATAATCCAGAAGATCGCTGATGCCGAAGACACCGAGAAACCAGAAATGTGGTATCTGGCATTGGGCTATATGTATATGATGGATGGGCAATATCAAAAATCCCAAGATATATATCAGGCCGTTTCCCCAGACCTGCTCAGCAGTCCATTGGCCAAGAGCCAGCTGCGACTTCTAAAGCTGCTCACCAGCCTACATATGCTCACGGGGGAGTCGGATGAGGAAATCGAGCGCTTATCGGAGGACTTGCGGTGGCTGTACTTTGACTTGCCCAATGAAACCGCTGAGGGCATGCAGGATTTCCGCTACGAGCTGGCATTTGATTGGAGCCAAGACTTCCTTTCCACTTATTATAAGTCAAAGAATAATCCCATAATGGAGGAGCTTTTTAAAGGCTATGAAGCTATACCGGCTATAACCAAAATGATAATGGCTATTATAATGTAGATCAAAGGACTCAGAACCTGAAGGAATTTTTGGTGGAAAAAGAGCATTCAGAAATCGAGAAAATCGCCCTCCAGTTGTATCCTATTGGCTTATCCGATATCAGGTACCATGAAATGATTTTGGCTATATTCAGAAATAATATCGATAAAGCCCTAGCCGATTATGATAGGAATGGCGAGGAATATAGCCTGCCCGCCAATCCTTTTAACGGATATATCCAGGATAATCACGATGCGGAGCATGCCAAAAATCAGCCTTATGACCTTCACAAAATGCTAATAAATATGAAGCTTATGAAGGAGAGTATTGCCCAACATAAAGAAGTCTATACTAATAGCTTATTGCTGGGAAATGCTTTTTATAATATTAGCCACTTTGGAAATGCCCGGCTTTATGAGTCGGCCATAATTGGCTATTATTCCTCTCCCTATGGTTATAATCCACACTGGCGAAGATTACTGACGGACTGTTCCCTTGCCGCCTCGTATTATAAACAAGCCTACGAACAGGCTACCAATGAGGAACAAAAAGCGCGGGCAGCTTATATGCTGGCCAAATGCGAACGGAATGAGTATTACTATACTAAATACTACGAAAAATCAGATTCCGAATGGAATCAAATTCAGGATGAAGTGGATTTTCTGGCTTGGGAAGGTTTCCAAATGCTGAAAAATGACTATGCTGACACCGATTTCTACCAAGAGGTGATTCGCGAATGTGGCTATTTCAGAACATGGGTTACAAAATAAAAATCCAATCCGCTGTTGCCCTATGGGTTTCCTGTTTGCAGGGCCCCTTGCCCAATTGTTGCAGGAAATTACTTAGCCTTCGGCTGAAAACAAGTTTACTTACCCACTAGGATAAGAGCTCATTTTTGATGCAAAATAGGTCAAAATCAATAAGTCCCAAGCAGAAATGGCTTCAATGCGAGGCCTTTCTGCTTGGTTTTATATTTCAGACAACTGAGATAAATGCGCCGATATAAATGCGACTATTTTCCTCAAAAAAAACTCATTTTTACAATTATGAAGGTGATTTTCAACCTTCAAAAGTCCATATTCGAGGAGCAATTGTTGCTATTACATTTTTAAACAGACTCTGATGAGGGATTCCTTTTCATTAATATTTAACTTTAAAAATCCTATTTTTCAAATTTAATTGCCTAGTTTTAATATTTACTTATCTAAAATATTACAGAATAAGGGTTCACCTAACATAAATCACCCACACATGCCCAGCCTTACCGAGGATTCACCAAAGTTCAATATCTGCTATGCCACGGCAAATGAGAATCGGCTTTATACAAGGGATGTACAAAATCTCATTCGGATGAGTGAGCGACATCCAGGGGTGGATAAAGCCTATTTATACATTGCTGTGAGCACAGTGAAGAAGGAAGGAGCTGCTGATCGGCTTTTTCGCAAAGCCATCACCCATTTATTTGATGGACATCCACATATTGAGTTGGTAGAGATATTATTTAAAGAAAATACAGGTAGAGATTTTAGCTCGTATGCCCAACTTTTCCGCAAGGTCAACCAAACGGCGGATGCGGAGGATTATACTTTTTTCTTAAACAGAAGTGCTCGTGGCCCTTATTTAGATCATTGGTATGCTGATTTTCTAGAACAGTACAGGAAGTTCCCGAAAGTAGCCATTTGTGGCAGCACAATCAATTGTCAGGACCATCATCATCGCAGCCGCGACCTGCGACCCCATGTGCAGACTTACGCATTCCTCAGTCAGGTCAAACATTTAAGATTGTTTGAAGAGGAATTTCCCGGAGAAACTGAAACGGTAAGATTACAAATCATCCTTAACGGAGAGATCTCTTTAAGTGAATTTTTCACTTCCCGCGGCTATGTAATCACCTCTATGGAATGGCCTAATTTGACGATAGATGCGTGTACACCTCCACCGGCCGAAGGAGACATCAAAAAGGCGGTGGAGCAAAAACATCACTTTTATCACCGGAAGTTTTTCAAACGGAATTATGAGACCACCATCAAGAATCCTATTCTTTCCCCAATGGCACAGTATATAAAGCTTATCATGAAAAAATAAAAAAAGCCGGAAATATCCGGCTTTTATATTTTTGATCGAAAGGGCTGACTGGAGGAAAATTATCCGATCAGGCCTTTTCGTTTTAGGATAGTCTCGACAAATTTCTTTTCGTTCTCCGTATTGAATATTTTGTAAGGGAGGTAGATAAATTGCGCTTTAGACATAATGAGCAAGAAGGCATCCTTATGGACTTCCACTTTCTTGATCATCGGCCAGTTGATCGGCATACCTTGCTTGGCATTTAGCTTCATTAGGATCTGTCGGCTGTCTATTTCATAGGACATTTTATCAAACATCACTTTATTCTGTTCCATCTGGCTGACGCCGGCAAATTGGATTACCCAAAACAGGAGATATAATACATAGGCCAAAACTGCCATGCTGATCCACCACCAAGAGGGAATCCAGAAGTACCCACAGGCAATGGCCAGGGCAATTAGGATCACCCACCACTGCTGTTTCAGCACATTGGTAAGTCCCAGTTTCACATATGTTTTGGTTTCCAGTTTATATTTTTTGGTTTTTACAATCATGATTGTTGGTATTTCGAACGGCAAATATCTAACGATCTGCGGTATTTAACAAGTTAAAGCGCAAATTGCTTACATTTTTTGATGTGCAAGATTGTTCACTTGACAAGTTGGAAGAATTCATGTAAATTAATAAGGTGCGTAAAAGGCCCGATCGCCGCCATCTTGAAAGGAATTCATTTGGGCCCTTATTTGTGGCCCATAAACCTAAAGATTATGATAAGTTTCCAGCTAATTGATATGGTGTTTTTTGGATTGGCGTATGTCATGCTGGTGTATCTGGTGATGATCATGATCAAAAGTCCAAAAAGGCCGCGCCGCAATAACGGAGAAGGTGATGGAGGCGTGGAAGATGCGAAGCCACCGCAGATCGATCTCCCGCCGGGGGTGGTATGGCATTCTGATCATCAGCCCAAAAAAACCAAAACACCCCTAAAAGTTTAGCTACACTTGCTACATATCCCTTGCACGAGGAGGCTTTTTTCCTTCACCACATAGCCAGCTGGCAGCGATAATGCAGGCAGGGCAATTTCTGCAATGCATTGGGTTTCCCCACAAACGTCACATTTGAAATGTACATGCTCATGGTCATGATGGTCTTCAAGCACATCATGGTGACAGAGGGCATATTTGGTAACTCCGGTATCATCCAATACCTTATGGATAAGGTCACTGTCCAGGAAGGTCTTCAAGGTCCTGTAAATGGTCACCCGATCAAAGTTTTCCTTCAATTCCTCCTCCAAATCAGAATGGGACAAGGCTATATTCTTGTCTAAGAAAGTCTCCAGCACATCACGACGGCAGCTGGTAACACGTAATTGGTGGTTTTTTAGTATTTGGGCTGTTGTCGCAGACATGGGTTTTGAGTTTAATTTTGTATGAACAGTCATCAAATATACAAAACACTATAATAACCCAAATCATTCCTTTCAAAAGCTCTTCACTTATCCCTGAGGAGGATTTCCGAATTTCTGGATGAGGAGTAGCCTTGTTTTAGAATTCCGAAAAAATGCGTTTTACCACCTAATATTAATTTATCAGTCCCAATAAAAGCTAGATCATCCCTCAATAAAATCCTTCATTTCATAGGGGGAACTAAAAAAAACATAGTCAAAAGGAGAAAAAATACATTTATCTACTTACGATAAAAACATATTTTACCGTAATTGCACTAAAATGAAAAAGGAATCATTTTATGCCAGTTGCATGGCAAACCATTTGCGACTTAGGTAAAAAGTAAATATTTTAAGTTTTTAACACAATAATTGATTGATTTATGGAAAAGATTAATGGTGAAACTTTACAATCCATGTATGACCAAGGCGTGGAGCTTTTATGGGATATTGTTCCAAGTCTTATTTATGCAATTCTTATCTACATAGTAGGTAAAATCATTATTAGCAAATTGGTATCGACCTTAAAAAAGGTCATTGCCAGAAGAAATTCTGATCCATCGTTGATCAACTTTTTAGTCTCTTTAGTAAGTGCTTTACTCTATATATTATTATTCCTTACCATAGCCTATGTTATCGGTATAGATGTCACCTCCTTTGTAGCCATCTTAGGTGCTGCAGGTTTGGCAGTAGGTTTGGCCTTGCAAGGATCCCTTTCCAACTTCGCTGGTGGGGTATTGATTTTATTATTCAAGCCATTCCGTGTAGGTGATGTGATCACTGGCCAAGGCCATACGGGTGTGGTGGAGTCTATTGACATCCTTTATACCAAAATGCACTCTTTCGATAATAAGGACATCATCATTCCTAATGGTGCACTGGCCAATTCGGATATCATAAATATGTCGCATAAGCCTACCAGAAGAGCCGACTTTAATGTAGGTGTAGCTTATGGTACAGATTTGAAAAAAACCAGACAAATCATCCTTGATATATTCGCAAATGACGAGCGCGTTCATCAGGATCCAGCTCCAGTAGTATTCTTCAATAGCTTTGGAGATAGCTCTTTGGACCTTGTGATCCGTGTGTGGACCGATGCGGCTAACTTATGGCCAGTATATTTCGATAATATGGAGCGAATGAAAGAGGCTTTTGAAGCCAATGATATTGAAATCCCTTTCCCGCAGAGAGACGTGAATCACTTCTACCCTGAAGGAGCTCCTAAAGGAGAAAATGGTGGTGAAGCCTAAGGCTTAGCTAAGGAGAATAACAAAAAAAAGGATGGCTTTTCAGTCATCCTTTTTTTTTGTTATTACTCGCACAACCTATATTCTTGGTGAGGTCCACATCATCGGGAATTCCCCCAAAACCCTCTTCCAAATCCCATTCCTCTGCCACTTCGGGTTTCTTTTCTGATTTCTTTTCCTTTTTCTTTTTCGCCATAGTCTTTTAGGTTTAAGTCATACACTCCCACAGCACCCATTGATCAATGCTTAAGTAAAGCCCTATCTGTACGCCTGTAAAGGGGTTTATCGCAAGGCGAATGCCATTTATTCTTGAAGCCATATAATTTCCAATTTATATCCTTAAGAATAATATACCTCAGAGCACCACCGCTCAGTCATTGATAGAACGCCCACTTATTATTATTGGACATTAATTTTCCACTTTTTTAACGGCGTAAAAAGGGCTTCTTTAGGCTAGCCCTCATTCATCCGCCATAAAAATAGCATTTGCCATGATCAGCTTGCCATTTTCCCAAAATGCTCGGAAGATCGGATTGTCCACCATATATATGATCCTACCGCGGCCATGTCCTTCCACCCCAAAGACCATAGACTCGGAAGTATTGGGCAAGGCATTATATCCTACAAAGCCCGAGCGAAGCTGATCTTCTGCCTGGATTATCCCTGCATTGATGCCATTTTTGAGATAAGCATAATGATCGGGTCGATTTTTTAGCGAATAGTATTTTCCTCCAAGGCCAAACCCAAGCGAGAAGGTACTGTCCATATCCACCTCAAACACCGCTCCGGTGATCTGATCAGAAATAGAGATTCTTTCACGCATCTGGTAGGGGGCGATCAGTCGACTAGTATCCGGAGCCTTTGGTGAACTGATCATGCCATTGCTCATATCTTCCACGAGGGAGGTGGATAAGTCAAAACCTTCTTTATCCACAAATAAATTCAGAGCACCCTCCATTGCGATTAGCTTTCCCCCCTGCTTCACCCAATCTGTCAAATGCGACAGCTCCATGTCCGTCCACTTATAGCCTCCATTAGGCAGGATAAGTACCTGATAGTTGCTAAGGTCAAGCGCAGACATTTTTGACGCTTCCAGCACGGAAAGCGGATATTCCAGATCCTGCTCCATAAAATACCACACCTCTCCAAAGCCTAAGGAAGAAACCCCCTCACCGCTGAAGACTCCAATAGTTGGCTTGGTAATGACACTTACTGAGGAAGAGCCAAAATCCTTACCTATATCCATCATTCCTGTACTCACATGGCCCAGGGCTATTTGATGTTGGTTGGCAAGGCTGGTGACCGTCCCATGAAAATCGGCTACCGACTCATTTCCTCCACGACTGAGGATGAGGCTCCCCGCGGGGTAATGCTGCCCATTCACCTCAAACGGATATACCGACTTCTTGGCACGGACGCCCTTCTGAAGTAGGTCTCCGAGGAAAGTCGCATGGCTGATATGCTCCCAGGGAGCGATATAAGCAAGGGTCTTTTCATTGGCTTTATTATCTATAAAATCCACTGATGCATAGTCTTGGGTTCCTTCGACCTTGCTCTCCAGAGCATAGGCCTCCAGTCCATAGGCATAGGGCAGTGACCAGCTGGTAATGTCATAGGTCAGGCTATCTTGTAATGCAGGCTCGGGCTCAAATAGCACCTGCGTCAATACCGATTTGGGCTGCCAGGCATTGATGATGAGGTCCTCTTTGTCCAGCTGAAAAGCCTCTTGCTGACCTGACATATACTCAAAGCCCTGTAGCTTGGCGGTCTTGCCACTCTTCTGATAGCGAATTTTATTTTTATCCAATAGCTCTAATAAGGCCTGAATTTTTGCCGGAGATTGATCTCCCTTGATCACAAAACTCTTATACTGCGACTTGGGATCGCGAGCATTTTCGGTGAAATATCGTTCAAATTCCTCCAAAAGCTTATCCTTATGTACCGCAGACATCTCTATGGCCGAGAGGGCCGTCGTATGATGGTGGTCTATGCGATCCTCCAGGCTCAAGGTGTCCCCGGTATCGGTATAGACGCCAATGCCCGCAGCACCACTTCCACCCTGCTCGATGGTCATGCCTATCGCCCCATTAAACATCGGATAGGTATCTCCATAGCTCGGGTACAGCAAGTCAAAAACTTCCTTAGTGAAATAAAACCAATTATTATCATCAAAATATCCTGCGGTATTCCTGCCAAAAGTCTCCTGAAACTCCAGCTGATACTCACTCAGCTGCTCATGGAGAGGCGCAGCAGCAGGAGCAAAATAATAGGGGCTATTGATGCCTTGCTCATGAAAATCCAAATGAATATTAGGCATCCATTCCTGATAGAGTGACATGCGCTGCTCTGATTCCTGCTGTGCCTGCCAGGCCCAATCCCGGTTCAGATCAAACAAATAATGATTGGCCCTTCCACCAGGCCAAGGTTCCTGATGCTCTATGGACTGTAGATCCGGCTGCAATATCAGGTTCATCTTCTGATTATACCACTGTGCATAGCGATCCCTACCGTCGGGATTGACACAGGGGTCGAGGACCACAAGCGTTTGCTTTAGCCATTCCTTGGACTTCGTCTGCGCAGAATCCACCAGTGACCATAAGGTCTTCATGGTGGCCTCCGAAGATACTGCCTCATTGCCATGTACATTATAACTAAGCCAGGTAATCGGTATATTAGTAGCTGGACGCTGGCCATCTGCCAGTAGGCCAGTTCGGCGAAGATTATCTTTACGGATTTCCTCCATCTGATCCATATTCTGCTGGGCAGAGACCATCACCACCAAGAGAGGCCTATACTCATAGGTTTGGCCATAATATTGGAGGTGAACGTTGCTATTTTGGGCGGCAACATGCTCAAAATACGCAACGATGCGGTGATGAGGCGTAAACCGAGATCCTAATTCATAGCCCAAAAAAGCCTCAGGGCTTTTGGTTTGAGCCATACTAAACGTAACCAGCAAATTCGCACAGACCGCTAAAAGGATGTTTTTCATAAACTTTAAAACAATATTTGGGTGAACCTAAGTAGATGGTACAAATTAAGACCTTTCCATAAGCAGTACAAGATCATAGTTAGTTTTTAGGTAATTATTCCAGCAATAGCCTGATATTTATAGCAAATAAATATGAAAAATATAAGCATCATAGGCGGAGGAGCCAATGGAGTATCTGCATTCATTGAGTTTTTTATCCAGCTAAGCACCGCAGGACTGGAAAAAGAGGTCTCAATCAGGATCATCGAAAAAGATGAACGGCTGGGCTATGGCCTTGCCTTTGGTACGCCACAGCCGGGTCATATCCTCAATACTCAAGCGGAATTAATGGGCATATATGCCCATGAACCGGCCCATTTTTCAAAATGGCTGAAAAAACATCCAGACGCCAGAGAAATAAAAGGGGACGAAAAGACGGATAAAGCCTATACCACCAGGAGGTATTATGGAGAATACATCGCCTGCCAGGCGAAGAAATATCTAAAACTGGCAAAGGATAAGCAGCTGCACGTCGATCTCGTGCACCAAAATATAGTGGATCTACAGCATGATCCCTCCGGCTATACGCTCCTTGCTGAGGACGGCAGCTCTTATCACAGTGACTATGTGATCCTGGCCCTAGGCACCCCAAAACCTAATAACTACAAGGAATACCTCGCATATGACCACTATTTAGATTTTCCATGGCCTGCCACCAGGATAAAAGAAAAAATTAAAAGCACCGATAAGGTGGGTATTTTGGGCAGTAGCCTGAGTGCTATTGATAGCATCATGACTCTGTTGGATGAAGGCCATGTAGGTGAAATTCACCTGTTTTCACCCGATGGCTTATTGCCAAGAGTCCAGCCCATTCATAATAAAGGTCATGAACGCAAACTGCTCACCCTAGAAAACCTCCATCGGCAGAAGCGTAAAAACCTCGAAAATCCTCGCGTAAAATCATTAATCCGCCTCTTCAGAAAAGAGGTGGAACGCTTCACTGGTAAGCCCCTCGACTGGAAAGAAACGGGACAGAGAACGGAAAGCTGCCTAGCCCTTCTCCGCTGGGACATCGACTGCGCACAGATGGGAGGAGATGGCCTGCTCAATGTCGCTGACTCCTTACGATATGATGCTTCCACCATCTGGAGCTGGATGGATACCGACCAAAAAATTCTCTTCAAAAAGTGGGTAGGAAGATATTGGGCGATCAATCGCCATCCTATGCCGCTGCATAATGCAAAAAAACTCCTCCACCTACTCACCACGGGCCAACTAAAAGTCCACGCCATGAAAAGTTCCGATAGTATTCAGGCTATGGACAAGGTCTTTACCTTAGAAACGAGCGAGGAGGAAATTATACCTGTGGATAAGCTCATCAATGCCACTGGAAGCTCATCCGATTTGGACCAGATGGATGGGCAACTCATTGACAACTTGCTCAGAAAACAATATATCCAACCCTATTTGGTGGGTGGAGCCGTGATCAGCGAACGCACCATGCAGCTCATTGCTCCGGAAGGAGGCGATAATATCTATGCTGTAGGGCACCTCGCCAATGGAATTTTGATGGATGTCAATGCCGTATGGTACAATGTCCAAACCATAAGCATCTTGGTGAAAGATGTCCTTTTTAGACTAAAAAATAAAGGAAACTAAAGCACAGCCAATTATATCCATCCTCATCAATGGACTTTTAATCAGGGATAATAGACAGAATTACCTTCCTCATTACTGGCTTTAGGTTGAATGGAAAAGGGCTTAAAATATATTTTTGATGCCTATTACCAGTCAGACAGTTTTGAATGCCAATCGATGGTCAATGGGCTATTCGCTTTTATTCAGATCCAATTCACCTCCCTATCAGGGGCTTGGGAGGTGAATTAATACGTATTTTGGCTGTTTACCGCCAATTTGATCGGTTCTGAAGAAAATATTTATCGCAGACTAGTATTAGGCTAACTTTCTATCTATCTGAAGATGAAGCTCTATAGGGGATAATATAAAACCCAACCTAAAATTATAGGAACACATTCAGAACCATTGCAATTTCAAAACCCATCTATTGAAACTCTTAAATGGTTTAAATTAATACTTTATTAATTATTTCTATAAAGTTTAAAATTAGTCATCTCTACTATTTATTATCTGCTGATTGTTTGCATTTTATGGACAATTTACTATTTTTAATGAGTATTATTTTACCAGTAATACACGTTCATACCATTATTTTAGGTTAATATCATCATTGGTTACCATCAGCTTAAATTACACCCTAAGTTAGACATCGCTTTAATTGGCCATAATAAAAGAGTGGCAACTTTTAGCTTCAGCATATTAGTTGATTTGCTTGATACTCAATGAGAAAAACTCAGTTCTATCTAGCCTCATATTTTAATTGACCACAAATGAACTATTGTTTTAATAGTAAAATGAATTCTATACTTAAAAATAATTATCCACCATTATTTTTGAAGGGGCTATGGGTCATAGTTTTTCTGAGTTTAATAGGCTGGTATAGCGGCGAGGCCTTAGCCCAGCGTGGGCCTGGAGGAGTGGGTAATAATGATGGGCTGAGCTCATTGATCATGTGGTACCGAGTGGATAATGGCATTTCCACCACTGCGGGATTGGTAAATTCATGGCAGAATAGTGCAGGGATTGTCGCCCATAACCTGCTAGCCTCGGGGGTCAATCGCCCATTGCTGGTGGACAATGTCGTCAACACTTTTGGAGAAGTACGTTTTGATGGCAATGATTTCCTTCAAATCACAGGAGCGCTTACCACCGCCAATTTTGTCACTGACCAAGCCTCCACATTCCTCGTCACCTCAAGGAACTCCAATTCGGCAACCAAAATATACGGCACCTCGCCGCTGGAGACAGAGCGATTTTCGGCTCACTTACCATGGACCGATGGCACCATTTATTATGACTTCGGAGGCTGCTGCACTGCCACCACCCGTATCCAAGTAGGCGGACAAGCCAATTTAAACCTATATTCTATTTGGTCATATGATGCGAGAGCTGCGGAGGGAAAACAACTGTATAGAAATGGAACCCAACTGCAAAATCGCGCAGGCATAAATAATTATACTGGGCATAGTACCCAATCCTTTAGGGTGGGGGTAGAACTCAGAGGACAGATCACAGAGTTGATCATCTTCAAGGAGCGCCTCAATCAAGCGGAAACCATCATCATCTGGAATTATCTTAATGCTAAGTATAAAATCAGTTTAACTCAGGATAACCTTTATGATGAGGATGATGATGCCAATGGAAATTACGATTATGATGTGGCTGGCATCGGTCGCATAGATGCCTCAAACTTACATGACAATTCGATCGGCACGGGGCATGTTCAGATTTTTAACCCCAGCAACCTCACCAATGGGGAGTTTATGCTTTGGGGCCATGATAATCAGGAGATGATTGCCACGGAGACCATCGATGTGCCTGCTGGTGTAGAGGCGAGATTTCACCGAATCTGGGCCATTAGTGAAGTAAACCGATCCCTGACTCCCGTGAATGTCGGCTTCGTAGATATAGCTTTTGATTTGAATGACCTTATGCCTGTCACCGCTTCTGATTTGGTTTTATTGGTAAATAACACCGGGAGCAGCTTCGCTGGCGCCACGGTGGTCACGGGGGCCGCAGATCTCGGAGGAGGTATGTTTGGCTTTGATCAGGTGGACAAGCTTCAGGATGGAACCTACTTTACCCTAGGCACCATCAACAGGGTGGAAACTCCCCTACCGATCGAATGGCTGGACTTCACCGCTAAGCCTACTGGTCAAAATTCAGTCTTGATCAAATGGAAAACGGCCACAGAAAAAGACAATAGTCATTTCAACCTTCTTCGGTCTGTCGATGGTAAAGATTGGGGGAAAATAGCTGAAATAGAAGGTCAGGGAGACAGCGATGAGGTCCGCTCTTACCAGTATATAGATTCCTCCGCTCCTGTGGGTCTGAATTATTATCGCTTACAGCAGGTGGACATCAATGGGGATACGTCCTTCTCCACTGTCCTCCGGGTGCAGCTTCATGAGGAGGATCAAGGCAGCCTCTGGAAAGTTTTTCCTAATCCCAGCAATGGGCTGGTGATGATAGAAACTAATTTTGATCTGATGGAAGAGCAAATAGCATCTATCAAAGTCTATAATACCTTGGGTCATGAAATGACGCATCAGATACAGCTGCATCAGATCGATCCAAGGCAATTAAAATTTGATCTTTCCGGACTTCCGCAAGGGTTGTATTACCTGCATCTTCCGGACAAAACCATCAAGCTCTTCCGCCAATAATGGCAGCTGATACTTCAGGCATGGATGCGAGAGTGAAATCTCCCTCCCTGAAATCAGTGATTTTGGGCCTATTGGCTAGGGATGGGCACGGGAAAAGGGAAAATCCTTTTTTTTATTCCTTCAAAAATATAATCTTCATGCAAGCAAAACCCGTGGGCCATAAATTATCTATGGAGCATTTTTTGTGAGAATCAATAAGATAGAAGGATCGAAATTCTCTTAATCGATGCGCACTCTAGGGACAGGGTATACAGCTATCCCGCTGACTGATAATGCATCAGAAATAGGGAGTATAAATCACCTATATTAGCAGTAAATAAATATTGCCCCGGGGCAAAAATAATTACGTACATTAAGGACGATATCAGCTATAAACCCCATTACATATGCCGATGAAATTAGAAATAATAATTAAGCAACTTCCGTTAAAACATACTTTTACCATCGCCCATCAAAGTCGCGATGTGCAAGAAACGCTGATCGTAAAGCTTAGCGAGGGCTCCCTTATCGGTCTTGGTGAGTCCACCACCAATCCATTTTATGGCATGACGGTGGCGAATATGACGGCAGCCTTGGAAGAAGCCCGGCCTATCGTGGAGGATGGATCATGGGAGTCTCCCGAAGAACTTTGGGAAAAGTGCAGGGATATTTTTGCGAGCAATCCCTTTGCGCAATGTGCGCTAGATATCGCCGCCTGGGATCTCTTTACCAAAAAGAAAGGGCAAAAACTCTATCATTACTTAGGACTAAATCCCTCCACCATTCCCACCACCAATTTCACCATTGGCATCGCCAGCATAGAGAAGATGGTGGCAAAGATGAAGGAGCTGGACTGGCCTATCTATAAGATCAAGCTGGGAACCGAGCATGATATGGAGATCATCCGCGAGCTGCGCAAGCATACTGAGGCGGTCTTTCGTATCGATGCCAACTGTGCCTGGACGGCGGAGCAGGCCATTCGATATTCTGAAGAGCTGAAGCTTCTCAAGGTAGAATTTATGGAGCAGCCTCTAGGCAAGGATGATCTGGAGGGCATGAAGGAAGTCTATGCACACAGCCAGCTACCAGTGATAGCGGACGAAAGCTGCATCATCGAAAGTGACGTGAAGAAATGCCACGGGCTATTCCATGGGATCAACGTAAAGCTCGTCAAAGCCGGAGGCATCAGCCCGGGCTTAAGGATGCTTCATGAGGCCAAAAGTCTCGGCATGAAAACGATGGTCGGCTGCATGACCGAAAGCTCTGTGGGTATCACCGCTATTGCGCATATCGCCCCACTGCTGGACTATGTGGATATGGATGGCGCCATGTTATTGTCTCAGGACATCGCCACAGGGGTAAGGATAAGTCCGCAATTGGTGGAATTTCCAGCAGGCCCGGGAATCGGTGCACAGCTTATATAATCTAAAAAGGGCATGGAAAACTATCCTATTCACGGAAAAATAGACCGCAGATTGTCGCTGGACCATGGCGATTACCTCTATTTCAGTGGCACGGCCTATCTGGGAATGGGAAGCTTGCCAGAATTCGAAAAGCTCATCATTCAAGGGATCCAAAAATATGGCCCAAATCATGGTGCCAGCCGCTTCTCCAATGTGCAACTACAGGTATATGAGGAGCTAGAGCGGCATTTTGCAGCGGAGGCGGGGGCCTCAGAAGCGGCATTACTCAGCAGTGGTTACCTTGCCGCTAGTCTGGCCATGAGGATGGTCCGCCGGCTCGCAGATGAGCTTTGGGTGGCGCCAGATGCCCATCCCGCCATCTTGCCTCTGAAGAAGGAAACCGTTCCTTATGATACATTTGAGAATTATATCGAGTTTTGTATCCGTCGGAGTCAGCAGGTGGAAGGGCAAACAATAGGGATTATCTCCAATGCGGTGGATACTATCCTGCCTTCCATACATACCTTTGACTGGATAAATCAGCTTTCCCCCCATAATGATTATTATTTACTGATCGATGACAGCCACGCTTTTGGGCTCTTGGGTAGGGGAATCTATGGAACCTATTCACAGTGGAAAAACCTGCCTGCTGAAGTGGTGGTGGCGGGGTCTCTGGGAAAGGCCTTGGCTATTCCTGCAGGAATAATCCTCTCCAAGCATCATTTTATAGACAAAATAAAGAAAAGCTCCCTCTTCAGAGGAGCCTCTCCGCCGCTTCCTGGCTATTGTGAGGCGTTTATGAGCGCAGAACATCTGTACCAACGGCAGCTTGGAAAACTCAAGGATAACCTGACCTATTTCCTGCAAAAGCTCCCCAAAAAAGATCATATTCGCTATGATCCAACTTTCCCCGTGATCACCTTCAAAAAATCAGGATGGGCAGAAAAACTAGCTCAAAAAGGGATTTTGATCTCCTCATTTGCCTACCCACATCCCCAGGATCCTGTCACAGACCGGATTATCATCTCCGCCTATCATCATAAGGCAGACCTAGACAAATTAATCGCGGCAATGCATTAATGGGATAGAACCGTATGAATTTAATTGCAGAGCCAAAGCACTATGCGACCCCCTTTGCGGTCGGATTAGCCTTTACTTTTATTCTTTTTCTATAAACATAAGACCTCTTCGAGGTCTGCCTAGAACCATCGCTGAGCCATATAATTATTAGAATAATGGTATCCTCCTCTTTTATTGAGATATATCCATAGAACTCTAGCCATTTGTTGATCCCAACGAGAACGCATATTTATAGGAATAGGAAAGCAAATAACTATGCGACCCCTTTGCGGTCGGATTAGCCTTTACTTTTATTTATTTGCTATAAACATAAGACCTCTTCGAGGGCTGTCCTGAGGCATCGCTGAGCCATATAATTATTAGAATAATGGTAGACTCCTCTTTTATTGAGGTGTACTCATAGAGCTTTAGCCACTTTTTTGATCCCAAAGGGATCATATGTTTTTAGAAACAGTTAGCCAAAGCACTATGCGACCCCCTTGGGGTCGGATTGGTCTTAACTTATAATTATTTGCTATAAACATAAGACCTCTTCGAGGTCTGCCCAGAACCATCGCTGAGCCATATAATTATTAGAATAATGGTAGACTCCTCTTTTATTGAGGTGTACTCATAGAGCTTTAGCCACTTTTTGATCCCAACGGGATCATATGTTTATAGAAATAGCATCACAAAAAAAAATACACGACCCCGACGGGGTCGAATTAGGCTTTACTTTTATTCTTTTTCTATAAACATAAGACTTCTTCGAGGGCTGTCCAGAACCATCGCTGAGCCATATAATTATTAGAATAATGGTATCCTCCTCTTATATTGAGGTGTACTCATAGAGCTTTCGCCACTTTTTTGATCCCAAAGGGATCATATGTTTATAGAAATTGGAAAGCAAAAAAATACACGACCCCGACGGGGTCGAATTAGGCTTTACTTTTATTCTTTTTCTATAAACATAAGACTTCTTCGAGGGCTGTCCAGAACCATCGCTGAGCCATATAATTATTAGAATAATGGTAGACTCCTCTTTTATTGAGATGTACCCATAAAACTAGCCACTTTTTGATACCAAAGGGATCATATGTTTATAGAAATAGCATCACAAAAAAAAATACACGACCCCGACGGGGTCGAATTGGTATTATCCATTCTATATAACCATGGAACCTCTTCGAGGTTTAATTTACCTCATCCTTTATCCAATAGAACGCCTGTAATTCGCTCAATTAAAGAATTAAACTCGACTTGCCCCTTATAGTACAAAGCGGCAGTGGCCTTATATCGAGCTTCAAACTCAGCTCTTTGTTCAGGATTGCTAAGTAGAAAAGCTTCATTCTCTGCTATGGGAATTTCAAAGTCTTTCTTAGGAAAGCGGGCTTTCTTGTGCTCAAAATAGGCTTCCGTGCCGATAAACTCCAAAACCTCAGGAACATCCAAAAGGCAATAGAGGTCATAGTACTGACGCATCAAATTTGCTTTCTTCTCACCCGTTTCCTGTTCCTGCCTGTACTTTGTGGCCACCGTCTGAAGTTTTTCAACAAACGTATAGCCTGGATGATAGCAAGCCACATCGAAAGCCCTGTTATCGATAATTTTAACTTTTGGGTTTTCGGCAGCTTTGTCATACGCCCAGCAGCTAATCAGAAGCTGAGTATTTGGGGTAACAGTATCAAAGCCAGCTTCCAGCAGAATGCATTCTTTCATACCCTCTAAGTAACCTGTCTGAGCTTCATAATATAAGCGAATGCCTCCGCTTCGGTATTTGTCGGTATCGTCAAAAGCCTCATCTCTTTTGATGGCAATGATCCCATCAATCTGAATGTTATCTGCGAGCCAATCATAAAAGTCTTTCCGAGATTGAATGGCTTTGGGTTTGTCACTTTTGGGATTTTCATTTACTTCCAAATGAGCTGGGGCTTTGATATGAATATCAATGTCCTCAGAAAACCGTTGAATGATTTGGTATCCTTTTGAAAGAGAAGTTCCTCCTTTGAGTTCAAACTCGAAGTTTTGCTTTTTCAGCCCATACAATACATGCATTATCCAGTAGTCCTTTTCAATCAACTGGATTTGTATGCCCGTTTCCTGTTCCAGGATTCTCAGAAGATCAATAAAATCCTCTCGTTCATGTAAGTATTGATCAGGCATGCTGTCCCTCTAAAACCGATGAAAACACGTTCTTGGCTTTTGCTCCCCCATAGGCTGAGACAATACGTCTTAATTTAGCAAGATCAAGCTTGCCCGCTTTTTCTTTTGCTTTGGATAAAACCATCTCTTTATCCTCAGCTAAGGTCTCTAAGTTATTGACCAAATCCACTAACAAAAACTCTGGACTGAGTTTCTTAGGAAACTTGGGCTTCATGTGGAAAAAGAACTTTCTGCCACCCAATTCATACTCACCATGACGTTTATGATTATAGACTACTCGTTTGTTATAAAGCTGAGTAGTACCCAGCCCTAGGCTGTTATAGGCATTAGGAGAGGTAATCAAAAAATCATCATCCTTCAAAAAGCAACGCACTAAGCTTGCTTCATCGGGAGGAGTTAGGCCATAAACTGATTCCTTGGGATAATGATAAAGACCATGAGAAAGCTTTTGCAAGGTGCCGTCATCCACCAATTGGCCTAAATGCCTGTCCACAGAATTAGACCACCGCTCTAAATCGGCGCGGCGATAGACGCGTCCACGTCTTAGACGTTTTCTTAGGTTGTTTAAGGTGCTCATTATTTTATCTCCGATACAATTGTATCAAATTATATGAGTATATGCAAGATTTATCATTGAAAATTCATGCAAAAAGCAAAAATATAATGATCTTAATTGATTGTATTTCAATATGTTTGCAACATATATTAATTAATACCTTATCCCAAAAATAATATTAAAGTCATACTTTAGATTTCACCTTTATACCCTTGATAAATGAAATAAGAAATGGGCCCTAGATCAGAAGTTGGAACTATTCTCCGGCGTGAAGAGATACTTCTTGTAGAATCTTGAAGTAAAATTGGGATCGCATTGGTCTTAACTTTTTATATGCTATAAACATAAGACCTCTTCGAGGGCTGCCCTGAGGCATCGCTGAGCCATATAATTATTAGAATAATGGTATCCTCCTCTTTTATTGAGATGTACTCATAGAGCTTTAGCCACTTTTTGATACCAAAGGGATCATATGTTTTTAGAAATAGTTAGCCAAAGCACTATGCGACCCCCTTGGGGTCGGATTGGGCTTTACTTTTATTCATTTGCTATAAACATAAGACCTCTTCGAGGTCTGTCCTGAGGCATCGCTAAGCCATTAAATTATTAGATATATGGTACCCTCCTCTTATATTGAGGTGTACTAATAGAGCTTTAGCCACTTTTTTGATCCCAAAGGGATCATATGTTTATAGAAATTGGAAAGCAAATAACTATGCGACCCCCTTGGGGTCGGATTGGTCTTAAATTATATTTATTTGCTATAAACATAAGACCTCTTCGAGGTCTGCCAGAACCATCGCTGAGCCATATAATTATTAGAATAATGGTATCCTCCTCTTATATTGAGGTGTACTCATAGAGCTTTAGCCACTTTTTTGATCCCAAAGGGATCATATGTTTATAGAAATAACATCACAAAAAAAATACACGACCCCGACGGGGTCGAATTGGTATTATCCATTCTATATAACCATGGAACCTCTTCGTGGGCTATTCTACTTCTATCAGGGACTGAATTGGTTGAAGCCACTACGCTAAAAAATTAAGGCTTTATAGTAGTTAAACAGAAAGAGCTTCCTCAAAAGGGAAGCTCTATTTGCTGATGATCAGCTGTACCAGGAGCGGGAATCGAACCCGCACGGCCGTGAAGCCACAAGATTTTAAGTCTTGCGTGTCTACCTATTCCACCATCCCGGCTTCTTCTATCTGCATAGAAGTTTATTTTCGTCCCAAAGATATTAATTCCTTCTGAAAAAATACTCCTTGGAAACAAGAAAGCCCTTTATTTCAAGGGCTCGCTAAGAGCGAAAGACGAGATTCGAACTCGCGACCCCAACCTTGGCAAGGTTGTGCTCTACCAGCTGAGCTACTTTCGCTTGTATGAAATTGATACGGTGACCGTTATTATCTCCGTTATTGTGAGTGCAAATGTACGCAGCTTTTTTTAATCTGCAATACTTGCCCTAATTTTTTTTACCCAATTCCACCCCATTAGCCAGTATATTACTGATTTTCAGAGAATTTATTTTACTCTAATTTTTTCTTAATTTCATTTAATTTCAATAATGCCTCCACTGGGGAGATCGTATTGATATCTATGGAATTGAGCATTTCCTGAGCTTCCTTAAACTTCGGATCAATCTCAAATAAGCTCAGCTGAAAATTATTTTTCGGCATATCCTTCACCTTTTCCTGCTGCTGATGCAGGTCCTTGTCTTTCTCCAAGTGCCCCATTATTTCTGAAGCTCGCAGCACCACAGGGTTGGGCATGCCAGCCATTTGGGCCACGTGGATCCCAAAACTATGCTCACTGCCCCCTTCTTTTAGCTTCCGCATAAAGATCACCTTATCTCCTACCTCCTTTACCGATACGTTGAAATTTTTGATCTTCGGAAAATCCTCCGCCAGCTGGTTGAGTTCATGATAGTGAGTGGCAAATAAGGTCTTGGCGCGGAATTTTGGATGGTTATGCAAAAACTCCACGATGGACCAGGCAATGCTTATCCCATCATAGGTCGAGGTACCCCGCCCAATCTCATCCATCAGCACCAAACTCCGATCCGAAAGATTATTGAGAATACTCGCCGTCTCGGTCATTTCAACCATAAAGGTCGATTCTCCCTTGGCCAGGTTATCGGAGGCTCCCACACGGGTAAATACCTTATCGATAATCCCCACCCTCGCATAAGAGGCCGGCACAAAACTCCCCATCTGCGCCATCAATACAATCAAAGCTGTCTGCCGCAGCAGGGCCGACTTACCGGCCATATTGGGGCCTGTGATCACGATAATCTGCTGACTACTGTGGTCCAGGTAAATGTCATTTGGCACATAATCCTCCCCAATTGGAAGCTGCTTCTCTATCACAGGGTGTCGGCCATCCTTGATTTCTAAGCTATCGGTATCTGCGACCTTTGGCCGGCAATAGTTATTAGAGATCGCCACCCGGGCAAAGGACAGCAGGCAGTCCACCGTCCCCAAGATCCTGGCATTCTCCTGGATCTGAATGACATATTCCCCGGCACTCTGGACCAGAAGATTAAAATACTTTTGCTCCAGAACAATAAGCTTTTCTTCCGCATGGAGAATCTTATCCTCATATTCCTTCAGCTCCTCAGTGATATATCGCTCGGCATTCACTAGGGTCTGCTTACGAATCCACTCGGCAGGCACCTTGTCCTTATGCGCATTTGACACTTCGAGGTAATAGCCAAAAACCTTATTATAGGCAATTTTTAGCGAGCTAATGCCCGTCCTTTTGACCTCACGCTGCTGAATCTCCACAAGGTAATCCTTGCCGGAAGTCGCCAAGCGTCGGTATTCATCAAGCTCCTCATCCACCCCATTGCAGATGATATTTCCCTGATGCACTAGCATGGGAGCCTCTTCTCGCAGTTCCTGCTCGATCTTCTCCAGCAGAAATTCGCAGGCGTTGATCTGGTCTCCAAGTTTCTTGAGCGAATTATTTTTCTGTCCTTTCAACAGTGCCTTGATAGGCAGGGTACTTTTAAGGGCTTTTTTGAGCTGATTCATCTCGCGTGGGTTGATCCTTGCGACAGCCACTTTGGAGATCAGGCGCTCCAGATCCCCGATATGCTTTAAGTGAGAGAGAATCTCCTCACTCATTTCCTTTTCACCATGGAAATATTCCACGACTTTCAGGCGCTCCTCTATTGCCTCCTTGTCCTTCAGCGGTAAGACCATCCACTTCTTCATCATCCGGGAACCCATCGGAGTGACCGTATGATCTAGTATCTGAATCAGGGGAACTCCGCCATCTTGCTGAGGATATACCAGCTCGAGATTACGAATGGTAAACTTATCCAGCCACACAAATTTCTCCTCTGCGATCCTCGAAATGGAGGCGATATGCTTCACCTCTTTATGCTCAGTTTCTTCCAGGTAATATAAGATAGCGCCTGCGGCAATGGTGCCATGCTCAAGATTCTCAATCCCAAATCCCTTCAGGTTGGCCGTCTGGAAATGCCCCGTTAGTTTCTCATAGGTATAGTCATATTGATACACCCAATCCTCGCAATGGAAGGTGGTATAATCATCCCGTAGCAAGTCCTGAGCACTGCCCTTATGCGCTTTGGAATAGATTACCTCCGCCGGATTGAATCCCTGTAGTAATTTCTCAATATAAGGTGCCCCTCCTTCGGCGCACATAAATTCACCCGTGGAGAGATCCAAAAAGGAAATACCCAAGGTCTGCTTGCCAAAATAAATAGAAGCCAAGTAATTATTGCTGCGCTTATCAAGCACATTATCATTAAAGGATAAGCCCGGGGTCACAAGCTCAGTCACCCCTCTTTTGACGATTCCTTTTACATCTTTGGGGTCTTCCAGCTGATCACAGATCGCCACTCGATTACCTGCACGCACCAGCTTGGGAAGGTAGTTGTCCAGAGAATGGTGTGGAAACCCTGCCAGCTCTATATGGCTTGCTGAGCCATTGGCCCTTTTGGTCAAAACGATATCCAGAATCTTGCTGGCCTTAATAGCATCTTCCCCAAAAGTCTCATAAAAATCACCCACTCTAAACAGCAATAATGCACCAGGATGTTTGGCTTTTATACTGTTATACTGCTTCATCAAGGGAGTCTCCTTGGCTTCTTTTGCCTTTGCTTTGGCCATTTTATACGCTATTTTTAAATCTTATCTGTTAATTTTGGCATCTGGCAGATTTCCCTCGTTCCAGACCTGACTATATTCTGGTCCTGGATTCTAGGTATTCTTTGGGATGAGGCGCAGCGTTCCGCTGCAAGGTTCATCTTATTCTAAGAAAAAATGCCTTTAGTAAATGGCAAATTTACCATTTCTAGCCTGAAATTAATCGATTCAACAGGGTAAACAAAAGCGTAATGAAAAAATTAAGTATGGAGGAGCTCAACCGGCTCTCTGTGGAAGAATTTAAAGAAGCAGATAAAGTCCCTGTCGTCATCGTCCTGGACAATATCCGCAGCCTCAATAATATCGGTTCGGCTTTCCGCACTTCCGATGCCTTCCGCATCAAGAAAATTTACCTCTGCGGCATCACCGGCACCCCTCCACATAGGGACATTCAGAAGACCGCTTTAGGAGCCACCGAATCCGTCGATTGGGAATATTTTGACCATACCCTCGAAGCCATCGCGGCTCTCAAAACTGAAGGCTTTCAGATCTGCTCCCTTGAGCAAGTCGATCATAGTACCATGCTGAATAAGTTTAGCCCCCAGCCTGAAAGTAAGTATGCACTTGTATTCGGAAATGAAGTATTTGGGGTGGAAGATGAGGTAATCGCTGCCAGTGATCATGTGCTCGAAATTCCTCAAATGGGCACCAAGCATTCTCTGAATATCTCCGTGAGTATGGGCATTGCTATATGGGATTTTGTCAATAAACTAGGCTCTCTCAAAGATTAGTTTTCCCCCCTAAAGGCTACCCATTCTTAGCTATTCTCCAAAACTGAAATAAATGAGTCTTTCTGCTTCCAGCCTTCCTATTTAAGAGTCCTGAGGCTTTTTGATAGAGATATTAAGCCATCTGCTTCAACACTCTATTTATTAGATTCATTTTTATTATCACACAGTTCATTGCTATTTATTCCCAATCTGAAGTTATGGAATATGCTTGGAATTGGACTTTGCACACACTATAGTTTATTGGCATTGCCGCATTTCAGAGAATCCAGTCTTATTAGTAAAATGCACTTATATTCTCACTATGCATTTGCCTATGGCAAAAATATACATGCTTAAGAAGGCAAAGAAAAGCTCCCAGTTAAATTGAAATCCTTAAACAAAGCCTAACTTTTCGAAGGAAATAATGAGCAATTCCACCCTATAAACATTACACTTAAACCCCAAAAATATACAGTTTACCATCGTATATGCTCATTTAAATTTATTTAGGGCAGAGGAGCATTGGCGGGCAGGTCAGGGCTGCACCCGTTCGATTTCAACCCAAAAAGGAAGAATATTTCTTCCACCCCCCATATAAGTCGGGATGAGATCTGCGGTCATATCGTTTAATTTGACCCCCTTCATTTCTATCCAATCAGATTCCTCCTCTTGCTGTTGCTGAAAGACGAGTGGACCTAGTTCGACGAGCATTCGTCCACCTTCAGGGACGGGTTTCAGAAATTTAAATTTGAGATTATAGGTTCCATCAAGGACCATCAATCGCCACTTACCAAACACCTCTTCCTGGTTCCATATCCCCCGCTGTCCATTGGCGTCATTGCGGCTAAGGAAACTAGGGTTTTCATTCGGGCTGCCGACTATAATGGGAATTTGGTTTTGCAAATTTGGTGACTGGATTAGCTCCTGATACAGGCTATCCATACTTACCTTCATGCTTTGAGCAAGCCTAGGATTTGAGGAATTGATATTGTCCGATTCGCCCCTATCATTGGCAATATCATACAAGTCAAAATCCGGCCAGTCTGCATCATAATTTCCCGAGGCGACCAGTCTATAATTTCCCCTTTGCAGCGCCATATTTTCATAGAGCTCGGGGTACTTTCTTGTCCAATAAAAAAACAAACTTCTATCTGCCCACTCCACAGGCTTACCCTCCAATAACGGGACTAGGCTATGACCATCAATCACACGATCCTTTGGTAATTCGGCCTGGCATAGTTCCGCTAAAGTGGGGAAGATGTCCATATGTACCGCAGTGGTAGAAATCTCATTTGGCTGAGGGTATTTCCCGGGATACTTTAGCAGCAGCGGCACCTTCACTCCTCCCTGGTAAACGGAGGACTTCCTCCCACGTAAGCCTGATAGATAACGGTATTGCTCAGGACCATTGTCTGTCATGAAAATGATCAGGGTATTTTCTGCTATTTCCATCTCATCAAGAGCCGCTAGCACCCTCTGCATATTATAATCGATATTGTCCACCATGGCATAGACCTTCCGCGCATCTTCCTTATCCTGCTCAGACATCAGATCTGAAGGGTCCATCTCTGTACTAAAGCCAAGAGTGGGATCAATATCCTTATACTTTTGGTAATACTCATCAGGAACCTGCAGGGGCGTATGGGGAGCATTGAAAGATAGATAACAGAAGAATGGCTCCGATCCGGACGAATGGCTGACCTGCATGAAGCGGATCGCCTCCTCAGCAAATATATCTGAGCAATAGCCCTCGTAAGATTGCTGCTTGCCATTATGCCATAATATAGGATCAAAATAACTACTGTCCCCCTGAAAGTAGGTGGTGAAATCACCCACCTGGCCCATGCCTCCTGCCAAATGTATGAGCGACTCATCAAAACCCTGGTCCATCGGGCGAGAAGGATAATTGTCTCCTAAATGCCACTTGCCAAAAATTCCTGTCTTATAACTGGCCGACTTAAGCATCTCAGCTAGGGTGAATTCATCAGCGGCAATTATGGAGCCCCCATTATAGGTATCGCGAATTCCTGTACGCAGCGAATACCGGCCAGTCAGCAAACTGGCTCGGGTGGGCGCACACACCGGTGATACATAATATGAAGTGAACCAGCTGCTTTCTGCTGCCAGCTGATCGATCGTGGGAGTTTGGACATGCGGATTGCCCGTAAATCCAAAATCCCCATAGCCTTGGTCATCCGTAATAATCAGCAGCACATTGGGGCGCTTCTCTTGGGCAATGCCCGCCAGGGAGCTAAGTAGCAAAAGGAAAAATAGAAGTCGGGTTTTCATAAAATTGATTTATTACAAATGAAAAACATCAACCCTAAAACAAGAGATAGTTGAAGGGAAATATAGCCTGGCAAAAGTCCTATGTAGAACGTATCATTATTTTTCACGAGGCCAGTGGGGATGTCCCTAGCCAATATACTAAAAATTTCCAGCGGAATATCCTGGCAGTTTACCTCAGTCAATAGAAAAGTCTCCCTTTCTCCTATGCTGTTGAAAGGAATAAATTGGGCTGATCTCTCGTGAAGAAAATAATTGGTGTTTCTAAAATAGAAAAATTACCTGCTGCCTGACTTTAAATTGGATCTTATCACTATAAAGGCCTCATGCAAGTACAGCCGCTTGGCCATGTATGTGGGAAATTAGAATTCTTTATGATTTCCCTCGAAGTGTAATTCAATGATTTTATCGATCTTTTCGGGGGTAAGGGGTTTACTATAATATTCGCTGATCTCCTGGAAGGTCTGTGATTTTTCGTCATCCTCAGGATTCACGCTGGTGGTGAGCATCACGATGACATTGCTAGCCCGTTGGTGCTTTGGCAGCGACTTATATTCCTCCAAAAAATCCCATCCATTGATGCCGGGCATATTGATATCGAGAAAAATCAGATCGGGCTTAGGATTTTCATTGCGATCTACGGACTCTAAGTATTCGAGTGCTTCCTCGCCGGACTGTACCGCTACGATCTTCTCTACCTTTCCCGTTTTTTTAAGAATAATTGTATTTATAAAGTTGGTAGGCTCATCATCATCTACCAATAAAATGCATTTAAGTTTTTCCATTCGTTGATCAGTTTCATTTAGGAATGGTGAAGTAAAACGTACTTCCTTTATTAATTTCAGACTCCACCCAGATTTTTCCATGGTGCAGGGCTACTATTTTTCGGCAATGTGCCAAGCCTATGCCCGTTCCCTCATATTGCTCTCTCAAATGTAGTCGTTGAAAGATTATAAATATACGATCTACATATTTTTTATCAATACCGATTCCATTATCCTTCACCCCAAAGAGCCAATTTTCACCCTCTTCCTTACAGAATACGGAGACTACTGGCTGGCAATTGGCTTTGGTAAATTTTATGGCGTTGGTCAGCAAGTTCTGGAATAGTTGCCGTAGCGCCGTTTCGTAGCCTTGTACGATGGGGAGTTTCTCGACCTTGATGCTCGCTTTGGTATTGGTGATCACAGTGCTCAAGTCTTCCTTTATTTCCATCAAAAGGGTATTGCAATCTACCGCTGCCAGCACTGCCTGCCTTCCAATCTGGCTATAGTCTAATAATCCCTTGATAAGCTGACGCATGCGCTTGGTAGAAGCCAGCACATATTCCATGCTTTTGGCTCCATTCGTATCCAACATCCCGCCATAACTCTCCGCCAAAAACTCCGTCAAGCTAATTACCGTCTGCAAGGGCTCCTGCAAATCATGTGAAGCTACATAGGCAAATTGCTCCAACTCCTTATTCTTCTCTTCTAGCTCTTTGTATTTTCTTTCCAGCTCTTTTTGCGCTGATTTCCTATCGGTAATATCCCGTATCGCCGCAATGATGAGGATTCCGTCTTTGGTCTCCATCGGGCTCAGCGATATTTCCACGGGAAACTCTTCCCCATTCTTGCGCAATCCCGACAGCTCCAGCCCAGCACCCATCGGACGAACCTTCGGATTATGTGCAAATGAATTGCGGTGACCCGGATGCTTATTTTTATAGCGCTCAGGGATGAGCTCTTCAACTTTCTTTCCTATTAGGTCCTCTTTATTATAGCCAAAAATTTTCTCCACCTGGGCATTTACGATCTGGATAAGACCTTCCTTACCCACGATCACGATCGCATCTGGAGCGCTATCGAGCAATCTTCGGAACTTATGCTCTTCCTTCTTTCGGTCAGAAATATTCCTGATAGCCGCGGATATAAATAATCCATTCTCCGTCTTGAGGGGAGACAGGGAAACCTCCACAGGAAAAGTGCTGCCGTCCTTCCTCTGCCCTTTGAGCTCCATATCCTCGCTCATATTCCTGGGGACGGGCTCACTTACATAGCGCTCCCGCTGGTGACGATGCTGATATACGATATCATCAGGTACCAAAATCTCCAATTCCTTTCCCAGCAATTCTTCTTTGGTATAGCCAAATTGGGCCTCGGTCTGGGCATTAACCAGCACGATCTGCCCTTGCTGGTTGACGATCACCATGGCATCAGGGGCGGTTTCTAGCAAGGCTTGCGCCTTATTCGCTACTTTCTCGCTCTGAGTAAGCTTACGCATAATAGCCGATATCCCCATAAACTTCCCCTTATCACTTTTCATGGGAGAATACTGTACCAATACCGACTGCGGTGCCTTGCCTCCCTTGGTCAATACTTCCCTTCGGATGGGATCAATATGCTCGCCAAACATCAGCGATTCACGGATCATCTCATAGGTATGATTAGGGTCGTCTGCCAATAAAGTCCTATGATCCCGATCCAATAATTCCCTAGAACTAAGCCCTAAAAGGTGTTCAGCTGAGGTATTGGAATAGGTAATACTTCCCCTGAGGTCAAGGCCTATGATAGCATCCGTCGCATGAAAAAGAATATGATCGTCCACTCTTGTCCAGGTTGTTTAATCCTTCAAATACGGAATATTTCGACTAAAAATTAAATTTTTTAAGAGATTAATTTAATAAACATTGGATAACACACCTTATCCACTAATCAAAACTATAAATTCAACCAATTTTCATCTAGCCAAAATCAAAAAATGGTCAGCCTCATCAGTGCTATCTCAAATCAAATACTCTTAGTGAGAATTAGATAGTAATAGGAATATCCTTCAGGCATAAAAAATCATACGGCAAATTACAATAAAGCGTTTAAAAAAAGTGTCAAAGACAGATTTTATGTACTCAAAGAATCATTATTTGTCATTTAGGCACCTTGACTTTGCCTAAAAAATCTATAATACACCTATTAGGATCTGGCAGGAAAGGGCTTCTTATTTGAATTTAACGATCTTGCCATGGGCTTTTGAGGTCATCTCCTTGGGGATAGCCTCGGTTATCTCCTCGTAAAGCAATTCTACCAGGCGTTTTTTCAGAAAACTACGGGTGAGTACAATACTCACTTCACGTGTGGGCTCTTCGCCCCCAAAAGGTCTCAACCTCAATTTCTCGCTTTCTGTTAGGTCAAATGTGGCCAATTCAGGTAATAAAGTGATCCCTTTATAGCGGTTTACCATGTTTTTTAGCCCTTCCAACGAGCCGCTTTCATAATGGAAGTTCATCCGCTGAAATTTATTCTGATCACAGATGCTCAGCACCTGATCTCTGAAACAATGCCCTTGCTGCAGTACCCAAAAATCATCGCCCATCAGGTCTTTTACATCTATTTCCTTCTTCTGAAGCAGCTCATGTCCTTCGGACAAATAAGCATAAAACTTCTCATAAAACATTGGTTTCTCTATTATACCCTGCTCCTGCATCGGCGTCACCACGATACCCAGGTCCAGCTCATCATTACGAAGCCTTTTGATGATCTCCTCAGTGATCAGTTCTTCTACTTGCAATTGTACATTCGGAAATTTCTCTAAAAATTTCCTGATAAACAGATGCAGCAGGTACGGAGCCAAAGTAGGAATAATGCCTAGCTTAATTATCCCACTGATATTTCCCTTTAGATTTGCTATCATCTCATAGATGCCCTTGCTCTCGGACACCACCCGCTTGGCTTGTTCGATCAGCTGTGAGCCGATCTCCGTGGGAATCACCGGCATCTTTGACCGGTCAAAAATCACCACATCCAGCTCCCGCTCCAATTTATGAATCTGGGCGCTAAGTGTGGGTTGGGTCACAAAACAGGCCTCAGCGGCATGTCCAAAGTGCCGATGCCTATCCACCGCTAACACATATTCAAGTTGCTGAATCGTCATTTATTTGTTTCTCTTTTATCCATAAAAATATGGGCGAATATACAAAAACATTTTTATTTAGATTTGATTTAAATAATAATAAAGAAAATGGAAGACACTTTTTTATGCTAGGAAAAGTCTCCTATACTGAGGCCAGCCCCTGCACTTTTGGCCAATAAATCGGGCCTTTTTCCTCTTCACCTTTATATCCTCTGCCTAGACCTTAATTTCAACAGAATTACTCTTACCTTTGTTTCTTATAAGGTATTACCCATTTATATTATTGACCGAGAAATGAGTTTGCTCAGTATAACCAATTTGTCCAAAAAATTTCCTCAATCAAAGACCTATGCTCTCCAAGATATAAACCTGGAAATTGCGGAAGGCAGTATTCAGGCGATCGTTGGGGAGAATGGATCTGGCAAGACGAGCTTGTTGAAGGTCATTGCGGGCCTGGAGCATCCGGATAAGGGCAGCATCATTTTTTCGGGCCAGACCATCGTCAATGGTAAGGTCGCTATATCCGCTGAGCAAAGGGAAATAGGCGTGATATTCGATGATTATGCGCTATTCCCACAGTTAAACTTACTGGAAAACGTGAAGGTTGCCCTCCAGCCAAAGGAAAAGCACAGCACGCAAATAGCACGCGATAGCCTCGCTTTGGTGGGTTTAGAGGACAGCTATAAGCTTTTCCCACACCAGCTTTCCTCAGGACAGCGGCAGCGTGCGGCATTAGCCAGAGCTTTGGCCTCACGGCCAAAGATATTGCTCCTTGACGATCCATTCAAAAGCCTCGATACCCGATTTAAGAATGAGATGATACAGGACCTTCAAGACATTGTAAAATCCACAGGCATCACAGCCATCATCGCCAGTCATCATGCCAAAGATGCGCTATCATTAGCTGACAATTTGGCTATACTACATAAGGGAACCCTTCAGCAGCAAGGTCCTCCGGAGGAAATCTATCGCAACCCTGCTAACGCCTATGTCGCCAATTTCTTTGGAAAGAGAAATGAGATAGTGGCCACCTCTACGCCAGATGGCTTTTACTCGGGATTTGGGTTTATGCCGGATCCGGAATCTGTGAAATTCAACGAAAAGGTAAAAATCCTCTTCCGTGCTGAGGATGCTAAAATTAAAAAAGATGCTAACCAGCCCCTGAGTGGGACGATCCATCGGACCCTCTTCTATGGGGATCACCAAATCGTGAAATTGATGGATGATGAAGGCCATCAAGTGAGTATCAAGGCTCACCCCGGAAGAAATTTCCCCCTTGGCGAAAGAATGTTTTTCACCATCGAGAAATATGAGCTGGAAGAGGCTTTTTAAGGGAAAATATTTAGGAATAAATACATTACATGGTAATTTAGGGAAAACAAATTTTAACCTTAAACCCTATTACCATTAATCATCATGTCAAAGAATAAAAATCAATCTGATTTTTCTAGAAGAAAATTCATGGGCGCATCGGCCCTTGGTGCGCTAGGATTATCGATCGTTCCTCATCTCAATTTCGCATCTTCCACCTCCAGCCAATCCCTACGCTCCGCCGAGTCAAAAATCCGACTTGGGTTCATCGGAATGGGCAGGCAAGCCAACGGCATTCTGAATGGAATGATGAAAATCCCACAAGTGGAAGTAATCGCCGGCTGTGACGTATATGGCGCTAAACGCACGCGATTCCAGCAGAAAGTGGCGGCTCACTATGGCAAAAAGCCTGAAGATGTGCCTACTTTTGAGAGATATCAAGACTTACTATCAAGAAATGATATAGATGCAGTGGTAATTGCAAGTCCGGATTTCTGGCATGCGCAAATGGCCATCGATGCTTGCAAAGCAAAAAAAGATGTCTATCTGGAAAAACCACTCACCTTCACTATCAATGAAGGAAAGGCTTTAGTCAAAGCCGTGAGAGATAATAATATTGTCTTGGCCACAGGAAGCCAGCAGCGATCTGAAGACAACTTCCAATATGCCGTGCATATGGTCCATAAGGGTGCTCTAGGCAAAATCAAACATGTCAAAGCCAATGTCGGCTCACCCACTTCTCCGAAACCTTACGATCTACCAAAACAAGCTATTCCTGCAGACCTCAATTGGGACCTGTGGCTAGGGCCAATTCCCTCGGTACACTTCAATCAGGAACTGAATCCATCCATCAGCATCGATCCACCAGTAAATGAAAATAGCTGGGGCGCTTGGCGTTGGTATCAGGAAACTGGCGGTGGACTCATGACCGACTGGGGTGCACATATGTTCGATATCGCCCAGTGGGGATTAGGAATGGATAGGCATGGACCGATTTCTGTCAGCCCGGAATCCAGCAGCAGTCCCTTGACTTTTGAGTATGAAAGCGGGATAAAAATGACCGCAGAGCCCTATAATGGCGATACCCGCGGTGTGGAATTTACCGGCACTGATGGTTGGATACAGGTAAGTAGAGGCGAATTCAAATCCTCCATTCCTGAATTGGTCGTGCCTAAAGGCATTCAAAGTTCCATTCAGGCACCACCACATTATATCGACTTTATAGAAAGTGTGATCCGAAGAAAAGACCCTATCGCCCCCGTGGAGATCGGTCATAGTACCTGTACCGTATGTACCCTCGGAAATATCGCTAATAAGCTTCAGGAAAAACTCTCCTGGAATCCTTACGAACAGCAATTTGAAAATAATGCCAAAGCAGAAAAACTGATGCATTATAATTATCAAAATGGCTATAAACTGGATATCTAATAGAAATAAAGAGCGCTTAGCCACTGATTATAAAACCCGCCATGGCGGGTTTTATAGTTTCTGCCCCATTATAAACATAGACTTTTACGAAATCTAGCCCACTAGAAAATGAAAGCGCTTAGAAAATTTATTGATTCTCTATCTCCGATCAGCGATAGGGACTGGCAGTATTTCTCTTCCAGATTAGAGGAGGTAAAACTGGAAAAAAATGCAAGCTTACTAAAAATCGGAGAGGTAGAAAATCACCTATCGTTTATCACTGAAGGCATGGTTAGGCTTTTTATTCCAAAGGAGGAATACGATATGACTTTTGGTTTTGTCTTCGAAAATGAATTTGTGACCGCTTATGATTCCTTCCTGACTCGCCTGCCTTCCGCTTACCAGATAGAAACCCTCGCCAAAACCCATATGTGGAGAATTTCTTATCCAGACCTGCAATCGGTTTATGAAAATACCTCGATCGGAAATAGTATTGGCCGCAGGATGGCTGAAAACATGTATTTGGTCAAATCGAAACGAGAATTAGCTTTATTAAGCAAAACGGCCGAAGAACGTTATCTGGACCTATTTTCAGATAGGCCAAAGCTAATTCGGGAAATTCCCCTCAAGTATATTTCCTCCTATATCGGAGTAACACCACAAGCCCTCAGCCGAATTAGGAAGCGCATTACTTAACCTAGGTTCATTGTAGGATCGTCGGCCTTTTAGGAACTTTGTCGAGTCCTAAAAGCAGATAAATATGAAACCTTTGATCGTATTGTTTATAAGTTTTTTCCTAGCCCTTTTGATAATAAAATGGCTCACCAGGCAATTTGATATTTTCCTCGCCGCCAGAATTGCCATGGCCAGCATGCTGATCTTCACCTCCATAGGTCATTTTGTCTTTAGCAAAGGTATGGCGATGATGATTCCTCCAGTGGTCCCATTTAAAGAAAGCCTGGTTTTCCTTACGGGAATTTTAGAAATTCTATTGGCCATCGGCCTGTTGATTCCAAAGCTTCAATTTCTATCTGCCTGGGCCCTTATCGTCTTCTTAGTGATGATGCTTCCCGCCAATATTTATGCATCATTATACGAGGTGAACTTCGAAAAAGGGAACTATTCCGGCAATGGACCCAGCTATTTACTTTTTAGAATCCCCTTACAAGGTTTATTTATATTCTGGACTTATTGGAGTAGTATCCGCAATTGACCCTCTACCATAAAAAGAGCTGATAATAGAAAAAGCATTTGGGCAACTATCAAAAGCAGTGATTATCCATTTTCGATTTACTTTTAAATTTAAAGCAAATGACTAATCATTAAAACATTATATTGTCGCAGATAATTGGAAATGATCGATAGGAATCCAGGTATTCTTCTAAGGTAATTTATTATCCTGCATGTATCCTTTAGCTAGCTTGGAGAGGCGCGCATCGTTAGGCAGCTGGGTAAAAGGAATAAATTCCTTAGAAGATTGTCTTTACTAGACCTGAAGCTGTATCTGAATATTACCTACTTGGCCCAGGCCAAAATCAAGTGTCCTATCCAGCAAGTGAAGGTTTAGGTCCGCATAAATTAGCGATACGATGATAGAAATTTTATTTAAAGATAAGAAACTCCTAAAACTCACCAGCACAAGTGAAATCCCAGATGCGCCAATGGATTTTCTTTTGATGCAATTTGTGAATTATACGGAAAAGGAATTGAAATGGCTCAGTGCCCATTATGATCTGGATTTCACCATCATGAAGCATTATGAGGACATTGAGATCAGCTCCCACTTTTTAGAAAATGAAAACCAGGCTTCCTTTCACTTTTCCATTCCCTATCTCAATAAGGATAAAAAAATGGTGGAAGAACCTGTATTTATTATTGTTTCTAAGGTGGGATTATTTTTATTTTCAAGCACCGAGTTGGATGATTTTTTCAATGAAATCTACTCCAAAAAGGTAAAAGCCATCCAAAGAACAGCCTATCACGCCAATATCTTTATGTTTCAATTTGAGTTTATCTCTGACTATTTCGCAGATATTACAGAGAGCCTGACCAAAAAAATCAAGGTGCTCGCCAATCAGATTTTAATTGATAAGGAGTTTTCTAATGAGGAATTGGACATTATCACCAAGCATAATTTTAGTAATTTATTGATCAAAGAGGCATTGCTGGAAGCCACAAGGGTATTTACCTTGTACATGAAAAGTGATTGGGAGAAAAAGGCAGGCGTAAAAAACAGTATCCAGATAGAGCTAAATGACCTGTCAGCAGTATCAGATTATATACAGTTTAATTTTGACCGTCTGGATGATTTAAAGGAAAATGTGTCCAATAAAATTGATCTGGAGCAAAACCATATTTTTAAGATGCTCACTGTGGTGACTGTTTGTATTTCTCTTCCCACTTTCATTGCGGGCGTTTATGGGATGAACTTCGAGGTCATGCCTGAGTTGGAGTCCAGATATGGGTACCCGATAGTGATGATTCTGATGGTTTTATCCGCCTTATTACCCTTTATCTATTTCAAAAAGAAGAAATGGCTGAGATAAGATGACAGCATTTTAAACCCCAAAAATCACGATAAAAAAGGCGCTGAACCGTGGATCCATCTTCAGAATCCACCATTCAGCGCCATTTTATTAAGTAGGTGATCTTATATTTTACTTGTCATTACAAGTAAGGAAATTATTCACAAGTCATTCATTCCTATTTAATCAAAATAAGAATATTTACCCTTGCTAATCAGGTCTGCGGCCACCTGTCTTCTGAGCTCTTTGACATTGATCGGGTCCATTTTGGTAAAACGCTTCAGCCCCATCAGCATCACTTTCTGCTCGTCTCCGGTGACAAAGGAGGCGATCGCCTCTTTTCCCGCCACTTGGATCTTGTCCACTGCTTCGGACAGGTACACCCGAGTCATAGCAATCTGCATTTTGCAATTTCCTTCTCCTTTCATCGCTGCTCTTTTTTCGGTACGTAGCAAGGCAGATTCTGCTGCATATATTTCGATCATAATATCAGCAAGATTCATCATGATTTCCTGTTCCTCATCCAGTTTTGCCTGAAGGGTCATGGCAGCTTTTCCACCAACCATCAAAAATACCTTCTTAAGCTTTGATAGGATGTCTTTTTCCACGGCAAATAGTGCTGAGGTATCCATGGAAGCAAAAGAGGGAACTGCCACGAGCTCAGCAGCCACGGCCTGTGCAGGAGCAAAGAGGTTGATCTCGCCCTTCATGGCCCTTTTAAGGAGCATGCCCACCATGAGCATACGGTTGATCTCATTGGTGCCTTCATAGATTCTGGAAATCCGTGCATCCCGATAAGCTCTCTCCATGGGCGCATCCGCCGAATAGCCCATGCCACCATAGATTTGGACGCCTTGGTCTACCACATAATCCAATATTTCAGAACCATGGACTTTGGCTATGGCGCATTCAATTGCAAACTGCTCCACGCCTTTCAGCTTCGCCTTGTTGATCTCCATACCCTCGCTGGCCAGGGCATCGATACGGTCTTCGATATTTTGACCCAATCGATAGCAAAGCGACTCACTCACATATGTTTTGATCGCCATCTCCGCCAACTTGGATTGGATCGCACCGAAAGTGTCGATTGAAACGCCAAATTGCTTACGCTCAGAGGCATAACCCAGGGCATCTTTGAGCACCTTTCGGCAGCCTCCCAATACGCCGGCACCTAGTTTTACCCTTCCTATATTCAGAATATTTACGGCAATCTTAAATCCATTTTGACGATCAGAGAGCATATTTTCCACCGGCACCTGGCAGTCATTGAAGAATACCTGCCGCGTAGATGAGCCTTTGATACCCATCTTTTTCTCCTCTTCATTCATCGTAATGCCGCCAAAAGACTTCTCCACAATAAAAGCAGTGAGGTTTTTGTCATCTTCTATCTTGGCGAAAACAATAAATATATCGGCAAAACCCCCATTGGAAATCCACATTTTCTGGCCATTGAGCAGGTAATGTTTACCATCCTCAGTGAGACTAGCCTTGGTCTTTCCGCTGTTGGCATCCGATCCCGCATCGGGCTCTGTCAGGCAGTAACATGCCGCCCATTCTCCTGTAGCTAGTTTTGGGAGGTACTTCTGCTTCTGATCCTCCGTGCCATAAAATAATATCGGCAAGGTACCTATGCCTGTATGTGCTCCATAGGTGGTAGAAAATGATCCTGCCGCACCGATGATATCCGCTATCAACATGGAGGTATTGAAACTCATCCCTAGGCCTTGGTAAGCCTCAGGAACCGAAATCCCAAGCAAGCCTAGCTCTCCTGCTTTCTTAAGAATGCCGGGCACCAGCTCTGGATCCTTCATGCTGTCTATTTCGTCCGCCTTCGGCGCTATTTCTGTATCGATAAAATCCTGACAAGCCTGCGCCATCATGCGCTGCTCCTCCGAAAACTCCGCTGGGATAAATATATCCTGAGCTTCGGTGTCCCGCACCAAAAACTCCCCACCGTTGATCGTATTTTTATTTATTGCTTCCATAGTATATATTTTTGTGATATTAGAGCACTGAGGCTAGACTTAGGACCTGCACATTGGCTGAGATCTAAAATCAGTAGGCTATCATTTTTACTTTTCGTGAAAAGGAATTGGGACGGTTTAGAAAATTTCTTTTGCCTGAAAGGCGAATAAAAAAGACTACTTCCAAACCGAATTCTGCACTGATGGACTGCCTATACAATAGATAAGCTCCATCCAGCAAAGCCTACATCCTATTTCAACAATTCGATAACGCCAGCGACGCCTTGTCCGCCACCTACACAGGCGGTGATGAGTCCGTATTTCTGATTTCTACGTCCTAGCTCATGCATCATTTGCACGGTGAGTTTTGCCCCGGTACATCCGAGTGGGTGTCCTAGTGCGACGGCGCCACCGTTGACATTGACGATCTCATGATCCATATCCAGGGATCGGATCACCGCCAGCGCCTGGGCTGCAAAGGCTTCATTCAGCTCTATCAAATCAATATCTTGAAGGCTAAGACCCGCTTGCTTTAGGGCTTTGGGGACCGCCTCTTTGGGTCCTATACCCATGATCCTCGGATCGACCCCAGCCACGGAATAACTCATGAGTCGAGCCATAGGCTCCAAGTTGAGCTGCTTCATCAGTCGCTCAGACATGAGCACTGTAAATGAGGCGCCATCGGAAGTCTGGGAGGAATTACCCGCTGTCACCTGACCGCCCTGCTTAAATGCCGGCTTCAATTTACTCAATACCTCCATGCTGGTTCCCGGTCTGGGACCCTCATCAGTGTCCACCACATAAGTCCTCGTCTTTTTCCTGCCATCTTCATCCAGATAAGTTTCTTCCACATTGATGGGAAGGATCTCTTCCTTAAACTTACCCGCCTTGATCGCTGCTATGGCCCGCTCGTGAGAGGTTACTGCAAACTGATCCGAGTCCTCCCGGGAGACATTATAGTCCTTGGCAAGCTCCTCCGCCGTAAGTCCCATGCTCAGGTAATACTCCGGATGCTCAGAAGCGATCTTCCAGTTCAGCGCCGTCTTATACCCCATCATTGGCACCAAGGACATGGACTCCGTGCCCCCTGCAATGATGCAGTCGGCCATTCCGGCTTTTATCTTTGCTGAGGCAATGGCAATGGCTTCTAAGCCAGACCCGCAATACCGGTTGAGTACAAATCCCGGAACTTCTTTGCCAAGAGCCATCAGCGATATCATCCTGCCCATTTGCATGCCTTGTTCTGCTTCCGGCACGGCATTTCCCACGATGAGATCATCCACCATATTGGCTTCCAATCCTGGTGTGTCTGCTATTAGATGCTTGATCACATCCACCGCCAGATCATCTGGCCGGTAAAAGCGGAATCCACCCTTTTTGGATTTCCCTACCGCTGTTCTATATCCATTGATTATATAAGATTCCATATGAGTATCTAGATTTTAGTAGCTAGCCACAGGACTAACTTTTGGTTCAATTATTATTTAATCTATTATCAAGAGAATTTCTATTGCCCCTAAATCATAGGCCAAATAGCGCTGCTCAAGAAATAATTTAGCCTATTCACCTTCCAGCCAAATCAGGTATCAGCCCAAATCAGCAGGAATGAAAATCTCGCTAATTTCTCAGAGGCTTACCCTTAAACAGGATGCTGTGGATACGCTCAATGGTCTTCTGCTCGCCCGTCAAGCTCAAGAATGCTTCTCTTTCGAGATCCAAGAGGTACTGCTCGCTCACGAGAGTAGGCTGCGAAAGATCTCCTCCGCTCATCACCCAGGCGAGTTTTCTCGCGATCTTGGCGTCATGGTCAGATATATATTTGCCAAACTGCATTCCAGTAATTCCGGCTTCAAATAAGGCCAGGGAAGTCTTGCCAAGCACTCGGATATCGGTCTGCTGAATGGGTTGCGTATATCCTTCATCATATAAGGCAATGACCTTGGACTTCGCCTCCGCCAGCTGTCGCTTACGGTTGAGGGTGATGCTGTCCTTAGCCTGCAGGTATCCTAGGCCGCGCGCCTCTTCTGCGGAAGTAGAGACTTTAGCTGTCGCAATATTCATGAAATACTCCTGAAGCCTATTAAGTTCTACATCCCCCTGATGGGTGGCATTCGAGAAGCGAAGGGTCATCTCTTTGGTACCTCCTCCAGCAGGGATCAAGCCCACACCAAATTCCACCAAACCCATATACAACTCAGCATGAGCCTGGACCGCATCGGCATGCAGTGACATCTCACATCCGCCACCAAGGGCCATATTATGTGGAGCCACCACGACAGGGACCGAACTGTATCTCACCCGCATCATGGTTTTCTGAAATTGAGCGATCATCAGATTGATCTCATCAAACTCCTGGTCTCCTGCAAACATAAACAGCATGGCCAGATTGGCCCCCGCTGAGAAGTTAGCTCCTTCATTGGCTATCACCAGACCCTTATAGTCTTTTTCCGCCATCGTAATCGCCGTATTTATGCCTTCTATCACCTCCTGACCCAGGGAGTTCATCTTAGTATGGAATTCCAGCCCTATCACCTCATCCCCAAGATCGTAAATGGTGGCTCCGGCATTTCCCCATACTTTCTTATTGGCCGCTTTTAGGGTGTCTATAAGAATAAATTCCTCCTGTCCAGGGATGACCTTATACGCTTTGGAAGGTATGTCGTAATAATGTCGACGGCCATTTTCAACCTTGTAAAACTGATCATGACCAGCCTCAAGCATTTCATAAACCCAGTCCGCTGGCTTATGACCAGCCTCTTCCATTTTCCTGGTGGTCTCCTTCACCCCCAGTATATCCCAATTTTCGAATGGGCCATATTCCCATCCAAAACCTGCGCATACCGCCTGGTCAATTCGATAAAGCTCATCCGCAATCTCAGGAATCCTAAAGGAGCAATACCTGAACAAATCATAGAAACTGGCTCTATAAAATTCCCCGGCCTTATCCTCAAAGTTCACCAGAAACTTAATGCGCTCTTTCAGGTCATTAATATCCTTGGAAGCTTCCAAGGCTTTGAATTTTGGCTTTTCGACTGGCTTATATTCTTTTGTCTGCAGATCGATTTCCTTCAGTTCCTTAGATCCATCTTTGTGGCGGATCATATGGAAGAATCCCTGACCCGACTTATCACCGAGCCATTTGTTTTCGGATAAGTATTGTACGATTGCCGGCAACTCAAATTGAGCCCTGGATTCATCGTGTTTGAGGACCTTGCTCAGGTTGCTGGCCACATTTACCATGGTATCCAGGCCCACCACATCCATAGTTCGGAAGGTGGCGGATTTTGCCCGGCCTATCACCGTGCCGGTAAGCTTGTCCACTTCGGAAACTGACAGTCCCTGCTCTTCTATAATGTGCATGCCCGACATCATGGCATATACGCCGATTCTATTGGCGATGAAAGCAGGGGTATCTTTACAGAGCACCGTCTCCTTACCCAAGTGCCGGTCACCGTAATCCATGAGAAAATCGATAATTTCTGGATCGGTCTTTGGACCGGGGATAATCTCCAGTAGGCGCAGGTATCGCGGAGGGTTAAAAAAGTGAGATCCGCAGAAATTACGTTGAAAGTCCTCTGATCTTCCTTCGCTCAGCATATGCATCGGAATCCCGGAAGTATTGGAAGTGATGAGCGTTCCTGGTTTACGGTATTTTTCTACCTTCTCATAGAGGGACTGCTTGATGTCGAGCCTTTCCACGACCACTTCTATGACCCAGTCGCAGCTGGCGATTTTCTCTAAGTCATCATCAAAATTTCCAGTATCAATTCTATTGACAAAGTCCAAATCATAAATTGGAGATGGCTTTGATTTTAGGGTCTTTTGCAAGGCTTCATTCACCGGACGGTTGCGCACCTCAATACTTTCTTTGGTCAGTCCTTTTTTGATCTCCTCCTCATTAAGCTCTCTCGGAACAATGTCCAACAGTAGCACTTTCACCCCAATATTGGCAAAATGACAGGCTATTCTGGACCCCATGATTCCGGAACCTAATACGGCAATCTTCTCAATGGTTCGTTTCATAGATTTAGGTTTTTTTGTTGGCCTATTACGGCTAATTGTCTGCTATTATTTGATTTTCGATTACTTGATTGATTCTTTGGAAGACCTTGACAAACTGCTCAAGCTCCTCCTCGCTCACCAGCTCCCGGACAGCTTCATTAAATCCCTTGATGGTGGCGACTGATAGGTCCTTTTTCCGCTTTCCCTCGAGGGTCAAAAATATGCGGACAGATCGCTTGTCAACTAGATCAGGCTGCCTAAAAATCAGCCCCTTTTCTTCCATTGACTTTAATATTCGAGTGAGACTCCTCGCTTCCATCCCCATCAGCGGGGCGATCTTCGTGGCCGGAGTCCCTTCCTTACTGTTGATATTGATAAGTACAAAGCCTATGGATGTAGTGAAACCCTGCTCAACCGCCTTCTGGTTATACATCCTGGATATCGCATGCCAGGCACTTTTGATATGAAAATCTACGGTCTCTTCAGGCTTCATTACTTTGGGCTGTTTATATCCTTAACGAAATATAAGAATATTTTGTATGCATGCATACTATTTTTTATAAAAAAAGCCTTAGTAATTTAAAAATAATATTGGTATAAAACACTGATTTATAGCTATTATATGAAGGAAAAAAAAGAAATGATGCAGCCAGACTAAATTTCTTATTACTGTAGGAAATTATAACCTTTGTCCTAATCCAGCCTTAAATAGCATGAATGCCATTTATCAAGGTTTCTATCCACAATACTATTAAAAACACTTAATCTCCTGCACATAAATCTGCTTTCTCCAGCATGGTGAAAATGGAGGTTAAATGGGTAAAAAATAACTTGTTGAAGCTTTCATTTATAAAATATATTCCCGGTCTTAATTGGCATTATTGGCAAAGCAATTGGCGATATACATCATCTGATATTGAATCGAATTGTGCCAATACTTATGATTATGAGCTCCCGGTCTGGCAATGAAATCATGTGGAATATTACGCTCTTCTAATTTCTGATGAAGCCTCTTATTGGCATCATAAAAAAAATCATCCACTCCACAATCAATAATCAGGTTCATCGATTTGCCATCGAGGAGATATAGCATATTGATCACCGTATTTTCCTCCCAGCGCTCAGGGTGATCCGCATAGGCTCCCAGCCGCTTTGCTATATCCCAGTTCCTCGGAAAAGGCCGAATGTCCACCCCGCCACTGGTACTTCCTGCCACGGACCATAGATCCTGATGTCTTAGTGCCAAATACAAGGCTCCATGCCCACCCATACTCAATCCTGTAATGGCCCGGAAACGTCGATCCTGCTTGGTAGAATAGTGTTTTTCAACGTAAGTGATCAATTCTTCTGTCACAAAAGTCTCATATTGCATTTGAGGGTCCTCTGGGCTGTCGAAATACCAACTTGTAACACCTGCATCCGGACAAACGATTAGAAGCTTGTAGGTGTCTGCAAATAGCTGCAAATCGGCTATGCCAGACCAAGCAGTATAATCCGCCCCTGCTCCATGCAGTAAATATACCGTAGCATAAGTTTCTTCTTCATCATATTCGGATGGGCTGATGATAAGATTTGGAATGGATTTTTGCATCTTTTCACTATACACTTTTACCGTATCGGTTTTGGCATATAGGCTGAGAGAACTAAAAAAAATAAGGCCGATAAAGGCCAAAGGTCTGGAAAACTTACTTACTGTGGCTGGCATACAATGGGTATTGATTAGAAAGGATATTCAATGGCATAATGGCGCTTGAAGTGCCGTTACTTAATTTTTTTCTTTTTCAAATTTACCAATGGCGAAATTCAATTTGACATAAAAAGCACTTGGATCAAATTCCGGGGCATTGGAGATGATTAGGTCTTTGCGAATATCAGGGCTGAAATTTCTGCGTAGCTGGGTGACGCTGGAGTATAAATTCAGCATATATCCCACTTGCAGTCCCATTCTGGAATATACCCCGACCTGCGTGGTAGGCTTCAAGAAAGCACCCAAAAGCCTATCGGCATTTAAGCTGATATTGAGTCCAAGATTTCGCTGATAGAGAAAACTGGTATTCATGCCTCCCATTAGGTTTTCATTGAAGTCAGTCACCAGATCCTTAGTGATTAGGTCGAGAGAGGTCGTTCCGTAGTATAAACCTAGTTTTGGATAGATTCTCCATTCATCTGTGATGGTATTCTTCCAGTGGTACTGGAGGCCGGCAGTGATATGGAATGGTCTGTATCGATAATTTACAAATTCATTTTCGAAGCGTTTCTTGTTAAGGGTAAATTCACTTTCTGCAAAAAAACCTAATCCTGATAAGGCCACATAAGAAAATCCCGCCCCCAAAGTACCCGATTGAGCATTAAAAGTTTCATAACCGGCATTATCCAGATAATTAGCTAAATCGGTATAAGGTTGGTTTCTATAACCGGCAGACAAATAGAAATCTGTAAAATACAGTTTGTCCTGGCCCATGGCCATATCGAAGGTGCAAAAGACTAAACCTAAAATTATGAATAATACGCGCTTCATATTTCGCATTTTTTTTCTGATACCATTCCGCTTGCCCAGGAATATTCTAAGGGACCACGATTTTAAAGTTATCCATTTTTAAGTTTATAAAATACTTTTTTATCGATTTTGAGAAATATTCCTTTTGATCCAAATCCAGCTTTTTTTAGCCAAACTTCTTTTTCCTTCATGGCCATAAACCAAGGTCTCCATTCCGAGAAATCATCTCCCTTTTCTCAATTTCTTTTCCACACCCTATATATATATATATTTACTTATTTAAATAAAAAACTATTATAGTTATTAAGGTGTGGATTTGTGGGTAAGTATTTTATTTATTTTTACCCACATTATTTGTCTTGCTTTCCCACGCTTTATTCACCCTTAATCCACATATTATCCACTTGTAACTTACTGGCTGTAAGTGATTATTTTCATTTGGACTGATTATGTGCATAAGCTTATCACTTTCTTGATGTGCACTACTCTCTGTGTGTAGGAATGTGGATACTCGTGTATAAAAGAGGGCTTATCCCCAGAGGTAAAAAAATTATCCCGATGTGCCTTAGTACATCGGGATAAGTCCTACTTTGTCCATACCATATAAACACTTATTCACATCTATACCAACACTTATCTACATTTCTGGTATTTCAGTATCGGCCTCCGCTGGCATTTCAGGCTGATTCTCCATTTTAGGTACTGCTAAGCCTGATGCTCGTCTTTCGTTAATATTGATGTTTTGAAGGGTCCATTTACCTCTCAATAGGATCAAATTGCTCCTCTTTTCAGCATCGAAATAATAGAATATTGGTTCTGGCTGTCGCCTTTCCAGGTAGTTTCCCGGATCCCATTTCTTATTATTATTAAGATCTGCTATCACTTGGATTTGATATTCTCCAGCAGGTATCTTCTTGAAGGTATATTCATTGCCCTCATTTAGGTACTGTTCCTTGACTATTGTGCCGTCTTTTGAGCGTAACTGCACGATCAATGGAGAGAGCTCAGTAAGGACTTTCCCTTTAACCTCATCTGCTAAGTTCTCCTCATTTAGCTTCTTAAAATTGGTCTTTATCTCCTTTTCATTATATAGACCTTCCACATCCATGAAGGTGGAATCTGCTGCGAAGAGCTGATAAGTAGCGTTGCTGAGACTATCCTGGACTGGGACCTCTATCCACAATTTGCTACGAACTATACTGTCTTCTAAATATACGTTTTCTGATCCTATATTAATATATGCAGCTGAATCATACTGGATGAATAAGGAATCGTAGGATAGGCTTGCAAGTGGCTTATTGAAGGTGATATGGGTTTTGATAGTCCCTAAGAATTCCTTTTCCTTCGCCAAGGTAATCTCTAGCTTTTCCAGCTTCCTTTCGCTTTCTTCAAACTTTGCATATAAGGTGGTATCAACCTTAAACCCTACCGAGTCCACGGCATTTAATCTTATAGGAATACTGTCATTTGGCAGTACTTCATGATAAAGACGAATATTTTTATCCTTTATTCTATACGTTAAATCACTGCCTATGCCTTCCTGATTGATGGTGAATTTTGATGGTATCTTACTTAAGACTATATCATAATTTCCTCCTGATGCTGAGCTTCTGTTAATCTTAAAGACGGACAGATTTCCTCTATAGATATTGAAATGGGCGTCCCTTACGTTCTCATGTATTCTGATGGTGTCGGCGATGAACCCGTAATCCTCGCTCTTATCCTCTGCTTTAGAAGTATTATTGGTATCGTGCCAGGCATATCCACGATAGGTTCCAGCCTTGATATTCGTGATCTCAAATCGACCCGCCGTGTCCGTCTGTGTGAGGTAATACGGTGGATCGGTAAACACATCCATCGTGTCATCTTCTATCCTATATAAGCCCACGATCACATCCTCTATATCAGGCTTCTTCTGAGGCATTATATATTCCACTTTACCGGAGAAGGACAAGCTATCAATCATATTTCCTGTCGAAAATACCAGTTTAAGATTCTCCGCTGGATTACTTTCAGATATATCCTGAATGCTCTTTTGGAAATTAAATACATAGGTGGTGCTGTCTTCCAGCTCTTGGTTGAGCTTTATTCTCAGTTCATTTTTTACCGCCAATATTTCCATTTTATCCTTTTGAAGACTTGGGGTAATAAGGATGTTTCTGGTAGGATTATCGGTTTTGATGTATTCGTCAAAAGTCAGTATGATTTCCTTGGGCTTTATATTTAGACTTTGGTCTTTGGGGTTTGAGGATAATAATGTTGGGGCTTCTTCGTCCTTTGGTCCTCCCATTGGTGAGCTTTGCTTTGCACATGCATAGCAAAGCATTATTGCGGTTAATGCAATAATAGATCTAAATATATAATTGCTATTTTTCATTATTTTTTCTTCAAAATAAATAATAGGCTGGAGTAGTTATTATCCTTTTTGGCTAAATTATTTGAGGTATATCCTGTTTTTATGGATTCAATTATATTTTTCTTATTATAAATTATCTCACTTGATAATAAGGACACATAATAGCTGTCAAATATCATGGGTTTGGTATCCACTATCTTCATATTATACTTCTCTGCCAGTCTTGCCATACTTTCCTGATTGAAGTGGTATAAATGCCTTGGTACATCATAGGCCGCCCAGTTTTCTTTATATACCGCAGCGTCATGTGAATCATGGTTTGGCACAGCCAATAATAATATACCTCTGCTCTTGAGTTTGCTTAGCAGGAGATGTATCGTATGATCTAGCTCATGTATATGCTCCAATACATGAAATAAGGTGATGGCATCGAATTTCTTCTCTTTATCTATGGCTGCAAGATTATTATAGACCTTAATACCAAAATCCTGCGAAGCCAGTTTGGCGGCGTCTGCATTGGGCTCGATTCCCACGGTATCCCAGCCCTTGGACTGTGCGTAAGCTGGGAAGTGGCCAGTACCACAGCCATAATCTAATAGACGCTTCCCTTTAGTCTTGGTATAACCTATGACCCAATTTAGCTTTTGTTTTAATGTAATCTTCCTTACTTGCTTATAAACCCTATTCACCATATTATTGGCTTTATTAGTATGGGAGATATAGTTCTGGGATTTATAATATTTCCCTATTTCATCCACAGAAGGTCGAGGGTTAGTAAACAAAAAGTTACACTCATCGCATTTGCAAATAATAAATGATTCCTGCGATACACTATGGTCTTTTACGACTAGGTGGTTACGAAAATGTCCACTTTGGCAAAGTGGACATTTGGTTAGTTTCTCATACATATTTATCTGCCTAAATATACGGTTAGGATAGAAAGATCCGCTGGGCTCACGCCACTTATTCGGGATGCTTGACCTAAGGTTTCTGGTCGGATTTTATGTAATTTCTGTTTCCCCTCAGCTGATAGTGCTGGGATCTTTATATAGTCAAAAGCATCTGGAATTTTATAGTTTTCCATATTAATGAGCTTTTCGACCATCTGTTGTTCTTTCTCAATATAGCTATTATACTTTACTTGTATTTCGGCCTGCTCAAGTACTTCTTTGGGATATTTTGATAAGTACGTATTGATATCAGCATCCAAAGTCTTTATATTTTCCAAACCTAATTGTGGCCTTTTTAGCAGCTTTTCGATGGTAATCTTTTCTTTGATTGCTGCTGTTCCTTGTTCCTCCAATCCTGTATTGATGGTTTCCGGGTCCAATTTCTTTTGCTTCAGATCATTGATTAGCTTAGCTGTTTCATTCTTTTTCTCCAGCATCTTTTCCAGACGTTGATCAGAGGCCAGTCCTATATCATGTCCTAACTGTGTCAATCTGATATCGGCGTTATCTTGTCTAAGCAATAGCCTAAACTCAGCCCTAGAGGTGAACATCCTATAAGGTTCCTCTGTGCCTTTATTAATGAGATCATCGATTAATACACCTATATAGGCATCGGATCTTTTGAGTAAGAACGGTTCTTTTTCCTGGACTTTTCTAGCTGCGTTTATACCTGCCACCAAGCCCTGGCATGCAGCTTCTTCGTATCCTGTGGTACCGTTGATCTGCCCTGCAAAATAGAGGTTATCGACCAACTGTGTTTCCAGAGTAAGCTTTAATTGTGTTGGTGGGAAGAAATCATATTCTATGGCATAGCCTGGACGGAACATTTTACAGTTTTCAAATCCTGCTATTTTCTGTATGGCCTTTTGTTGAACGTCTTCGGGTAATGAAGTGGAAAACCCATTAACATAGATTTCTACGGTGTTCCATCCTTCTGGCTCCACGAATATTTGGTGTCGGTCTCTTTCTGCAAACCGATTGATTTTATCTTCTATTGAAGGACAATACCTTGGTCCTAATCCTTGGATTCTTCCATTAAACATGGGAGATCTATCAAATCCAGTTTCCAGTGTTTCGTGTACCTCTTTATTTGTATAGGTAATCCAGCAGGATCGTTGTTTTTTTAGAGTGCTGGTTTCATCAGAATAGGAGAATTTTTCTGGGTTTTCATCACCAAATTGTTCTTCCATTTTAGAATAGTCCAGCGATCTTCCATCCACTCTTGGAGGAGTACCGGTTTTCATCCGCCCTGCTTCGAAGCCTAATTCTACGAGTTGTTCCGTAATTCCTTTGGCAGCTGCTTCACCGGTTCTGCCACCTCCAAATTGCTTTTCACCTATATGGATGAGTCCATTTAGGAAAGTGCCATTGGTGAGGACTACCGATTTAGCTTTTATTTCTATCCCTATTCCTGTTTTTACACCTATAACTCTTTTGTCTTTTACGAGTAGTCCTGTGACCATTTCCTGCCAAAAATCTACTTTTGGAGTTCCTTCAAGTGCTAATCTCCACTCTTCAGCGAATCTCATGCGGTCATTTTGGGAGCGTGGAGACCACATTGCAGGACCTTTGGATCTATTAAGCATCCGGAACTGGATCATGGATTTATCTGAAATAATGCCTGTCATTCCGCCTAGCGCATCTATTTCTCGTACTATTTGGCCTTTTGCTACCCCTCCTATAGCTGGATTGCATGACATTTGAGCAATAGTATTCATATTCATTGTGCATAAAAGCACCGAACTCCCCATTTTTGCAGCAGCGTGGGCTGCTTCACAGCCTGCATGGCCCGCCCCTACTACTATTACATCATATTCCTGAAACATGTCTTCTCCTTTTCTTATTACTGTTCCACGTGAAACAGTTTGATTTAATCTTTTATTCGGTATTTATATTATTAAGTGTTTCACGTGAAACTTTTTTGATTAATTATTAATCAGTGTTCCACGTGGAACATGTTGTTAAATCTCTAGCAGTATTGTGTGTTATTTCAAGTCTCCTTTATGTTTCACGTGGAACAGCTGTGTTCCGAACTTATACTGTTTCACGTGGAACATTTATTTACTGCTCTCTAAGTCTTGAAACAATTGGATTGATTCATCTTCTTTATTTCTCATTACCTTAGCTTCTTCTTTGGTTTTGTCCTTATATCCGCATAAATGAAGCAGTCCATGACTCAAAACCCTAATTGTTTCCAATTGAAATGATTGTTTTTCGGTTGTCGCATTCTCTTTTACTCTATCTATACTGATAAATATATCCCCTTCTATCTCCTCTAATGCTTCCGAATTGTCAAAAGTAATAATGTCCGTATAAGTGTCGTGGTTTAAGTATTCTAAATTGATGGTATGAAGGTATTCGTCTGAGCAGAAGATATAGTTTAATTCCGAAATGGTAAATCCTTCTTTTGTAGCAAGGTCTTTTAACCATTTTTTTATCAATCGCTTTTGCTTTAAATCGAATTTGGTGTCCTCTGTGAAGAAATTAACCGCCATATTAATTCATATAGAAGGTTAAAATGGTTTTTCTACCCTCATTCTCATAATTGACCTCATCACTTAGGTGCTTCATGATGAATACTCCTCGCCCACCTGGATTTTCGATATTCTCTGGGGATGTGGGATCGTTAAGGTTTTCATAGTCAAAACCCTTACCCTCGTCCTCAATTGTGAACTGTAATTGATCCTCCAGGAAATTTACCTCCAGCTGTACCGACTTGTTTGCATCGTTGCGGTTACCATGAATAATGGCATTACTCACACATTCGGTGACCGATATCATGATGTTTCCATAAATATCATCATTGATCTGAAATTTTTCCTTTGCATTATCAATGAAACTTTCAATGATCTTAATGTTTTCAATCAAGGATGGAATCGAGATTTTGATGGACTTCATTAAGTGATATGTTTAGTGGTTGTTAGTTATACTATTCTATTTCTAATACTATTGGACAATGATCCGAATGTACTGCCGTGGGTAATATTCCCGCCGCTTTTACCCTTTCCTTCATTGAATTACTGGTCATATGATAGTCTATTCGCCAACCCTTATTATTGGCACGCGAATTTGCCCTATAACTCCACCAGGTATATTGGTCCGGATTAGGGTTATATATCCTGAAACTGTCATCAAAACCCGCATTGGTGAATTTGTCCATCCATGCCCTTTCCTCAGGAAGAAATCCAGAGGTGTTTTTATTGGATATAGGATTGTGAATGTCTATTGCCTTATGACATATATTATAATCCCCACTCAAAATAAGGTTGGGAGTCGATTTTACTAAATCCTGACTGTATCCGAAGACATCATCTAAGAAAGCATATTTGAAATCTTGACGAATACCCCCTGTAGTACCTGAAGGGAAATAAGAGCTTATAAATGAGAAATTGTCATAATCTGCTCGTATCATACGGCCTTCATCGTCGTATTTTTGGTACTCCATTCCATAAGTGATATGATTTGGCTTTACTTTAGATAAGATCGCCACCCCACTATATCCCTTCTTTACCGCAGGATACCAGTAACAATGATATCCCAAATCTTGTAATGGAGCCAGGTCTATTTGGGATTCCTGGGCCTTGATCTCCTGCAATCCAATGATATCAGGGTTCTCAATAGCCAGCCATTCCGCAAAACCTTTCTTCATCGCCGCACGAACTCCATTTACATTATAGGATACTATTTTAGTCATTACTTACTTTTTTTATGCTTTCCCTATTTACAATTTTAATAGGAAAGAAATATTTTATAATCTTATTTGAAGATTATTCCTTATTTAATGTCTATTTCAAATTCTTTTTCGAAGTATTCTAATACCTGGATTTTAAGCAATTTCTCTTGATCCAACAGCCCAAAATGCGGTAATTCCTTCATCAATTTCCAATGAGGCCAGCCATCCTGGTCTATAAAGTCTAACTCGTAGAAGCCCGCTAAACTCAAAACCTTACATACTGCAATATGTATAAGGTCCTGTTTCTGCTCCTTGCTGAAATTCTTCATGCCTTGGCCCAGTTCCTGAACACCTATGATGAATAAAACGCCATTAAGGTCAGCAGGTTTCTTTCCTAGCAGGTCTTTTATACCTATTAGGAGTTTTCCCCACCTTTTTTCCAGATCATATTCTTTCTTAAGCATTGTCTTTCTCCTGATTTTCTAAAGCTTCCCAATACTCTACAGCTCTCCGTAAATGTGGGATCACTATGGTACCACCTACCAAATTGGCAATAGAGAATACCTCAAACACCTCTTTTTTAGTTATTCCCACATCAAAACACTTCCCTAAATGGTAGCGAATGCAATCGTCACATCGCAAAACCATGGAGCAGGCGAGGCCTATCATCTCCTTACTTCTGACATCCACGGCACCTTCCTGAAATGCATTGGTGTCTAGGTTGAATATCCGCTTTAGCACCTTATTATCCTCGCCGAGGATCTTCTCATTCATGGATGCACGGTACTCATTGAATTCGTTGACTAAATTCATTATCTTATAGGATAGTTTTTATCTAAATAGCAAATATAACAGGTATTTTCCTGTCAATTAGAACTAACAACCCTTTTTCCTTATGCGTTTCACTTTTTTCAATGATTTTTTGGCCCTGCTCTTTCCGCAAACTTGCGTGGTCTGCAAAAGAAGCCTTTTTGACTTCGAAAAAGGCCTTTGTAGAATCTGTGAACACCAACTTCCAACCACCAATTATCACCTGAGGCCACAGAATAATGACCTTAGCATAAAAATAATGGGTTTGACTCAGGCGACCAATGTCATGGCCTTTCTTCGCTTTTCCAAAAAAGGAATGAGCCAGAAATTATTACATGCCCTCAAATACAGAAAAAAACCTGAAATTGGTCGCTTGCTGGGCCGTCTATACGGCCAAAAACTCCTGGAGGATGGCTTCGAAATCCGTTGGGATGGGATCGTGCCCGTTCCCTTGCATCCCCTTAAAGAAAAAAGACGCGGGTATAACCAAAGCCAAATGTTCGCTGAAGGCTTGTCTCTGGTCTTAAATGTACCCGTATGGAAGGCCCTTGATAGGATAGAGTTTACCAGTACACAAACCAAAAAGTCTCGCATGGAGAGAATTTCCAATGTGGAAGGGGTATTTGGTATTAATCAAAGCTTTGAAGTTTTAGGCAAACACCTGCTTCTGGTGGACGATGTCATGACCACTGGTGCTACGCTTTCCGCCTGTGCAAATGTGCTCCTGTCCAGCAAAACCCAGCAGGTGGATCTCGCAGTGATTGCAGCAGGGAAATAAGGCAAAAATTTCGTGTTATATTTTTACCCTGTTTAATGGCCTTGTTTTGTTTTTTTGAGCTTGATTACCATCTTTTGATACCCATATTCCACATTTCTTTGCCCATATTTCTTTTCTAGTGCCTATATTTTTCTTAGTATTAAGAATGACTGATTATGTATGGTATGCCTCCTACGGCTCTAATCTTCTGGAATCACGCTTTTTATGCTATATTCAAGGCGGTAAGCCTGCTGGATCCTCCAGGACTTATAGCGGATGTAAAGACGTAACCTTGCCCACCGGAAATAGGCCTCATGAGCTTCCTTACGAATTATATTTTGCCAAAAAGGCAAGTGTATGGAATGATGGTGGTGTTGCTTTTATCGATGTGGCTACTGAAACTGAAGATAAAACCCTGGCCAGAAAGTATAGGATCACCAGATCGCAATTTATGGAATTGGTACAGCAGGAAAATAATATTCCGGATACCATAATCCTCGATCTAGACCAGGTGAAGGCAGATAAATATCTGTGTTTTATAGATCGTGGTTGGTATAATACTATAGTATATTTAGGTGACTATGAAGGAGAGCCCATCTTTACTTTTACCAGTTCTACACTTTATGAGCCTAATATTAAGCCTGATATAGCTTACCTTATGACGATTATTGGAGGTTTAAAAGAATGTCATAATCTATCTGATGAGTCCATTATGGATTATTTATATAGTAAAAGGGGAATTAGAGACATGTTTGATGAAGAAGAATTAGCCAATTGTATCCGAAAATCCATAAGGTGATAGATAAACCATGAATATTTCACTTAATAATCAGCGAATTCTCGTTACAGGTGCTTCTGGGGGAATTGGAGAAGCTATTTCCAGCCAATTGTCCGCTTCTGGAGCCGAGGTTTTGATCCATTATAATAAGAATAAGGATGCGGCCCAGGAACTTCAGGGTAAACTTCCCCAAAAATCTCATATTGTTTCCTGTGACCTTAGTGATTTGGAGCAGGTAAAAGGGTGGATTCCAGCCTTGGTGGATAAATATGGCAAAATAGATGCGGTGATAAATAATGCTGGAATTGCACTTTCAGTGCCTGATAATGCCGATACAGAGGTCTGGACTCAGGTTTGGCTGAAGACGATGGATGTAAATGTCCATGCTTTGGCCATTATATGTAAGGAATTTATTGAGCATGCTAAGGCGAATCAAAATGGACGGCTGATAAATATAAGTTCTCGTGCCGCTTTTCGGGGGGACACCCCAGATTATTTGGCCTATGCAGCTTCCAAATCCGCCTTGGTGGGCCTTACTCGATCCATTGCGCGGTATTATGGGAAGGAGGGCATTAAGGCTTTTATCATCGCCCCTGGTTTTGTGCGTACCGCGATGGCCAAAGAGTTTATGGAGCAGTATGGTGAGGATTTTGCACTTAATGATATTGCCCTCGATCGCCTCACCGAGCCCAAAGACCTCGCTCCCTTGGTTTGTTTGCTCTGTTCCGGTCTTTCGGACCACGCTACTGGCAGCACCATAGATGTCAATGCAGGTTCATACGTTCATTAAGTGGCCTTATAATATAAGTATTTTAGACTCCCTTCGACCCTCTTCTATTCTATATTCGTTTTCGGCTGCGCCAAAATTATAATTCTATCCCATAGTCATTGCAGTTAATTGTGCTGATGCTTCTCCTAAAGGATTCTGTATAACCTGATTTTCGGTCGGGGGTTTTCCTATTATAAATTGGTAGTAATCAGTTTATTATTTCATATAATTTACCAATGAATTATGCTGGCTTAGCCCAGGTCGTAAGCTGCTTTCCATGCGCTTTTCTATTCTATATTCGTTTTCGGCTGCGCCAAAATTATAATTCTCTCCCATAGTCATTGCAGTTAATTGTGCTGATGCTTCTCCTAAGGATTCTATACCTTGATTTGTGAGTGGTAATTTTCCTCTTATAGACTGCTAGTTATCAGTATATTCTATCATATTGTTTGGAAGTGAGGTGTATGCGCTGGATAAGCTTAGACCAGGAGCCTTCAAATTCCCAAACCATTTAGGCTGCGCCATAAATAGGGTCCTTTCCACTAGTCATCCTGACCTTGTTTTTGAGACATATTATGCGTGATTTTTGCTAAGCTTGGTAAGCGACATCTGTTTAGATAATTTTTGCCTGGTTGATAAAGATCAAGTTCCTTTTCAAACCCTTAATATCCCTGTGATATTCCTTTCCCTCACTTGATAATGGTTTTAAAACCCTGCCCCAAAAAAGATTGATATGCAATGTTTTTTGAAACGGCTGAATTAAAATACTCTTAACTTAACTTTTGAAATGAAAATCTCAGCGGTGTAAAAAAATAGTTTTTAAACATGAATTATTCTGAATTTAGAAAAAATGCTCATTCCCTTGTGGATTGGATGGCGGATTATTTAGAAAAAAAAGAAATCCATTCCGTTAGTCCAAAAGTCTCTCCTGGCGAGATCGCCCAAAAATTGCCTGATCATGCGCCTGAACATCCTGAAAATTTTGAAGATATATTCAAGGATTTTGAAAAAGTGATTTTGCCTGGAATGACCCATTGGCAGCACCCTAAATTCTTTGGCTATTTTCCAGCGAATAATTCTGCCCCATCTATTTTGGCAGAAATGCTGATGGCCACCTTAGGTGCTCAGTGTATGTCCTGGCTTACTTCGCCAGCAGCCACCGAACTAGAAACTAAAGTAACTGAATGGTTACGGAAATCCATGGGTTTATTACCAGAATGGACTGGAGTGATTCAGGATACTGCCTCTACAGCCACCTTATGTGCCCTACTCACTGCCCGGGAAAAATATACCCAATTTTCCGTCAATGACCGAGGGATCTTTCCTTCCTCACCACTACGAGTGTATTGCTCTACCGAAGCGCACTCTTCTGTGGATAAAGCTGTAAAAATTTCAGGTTTGGGGATAAGTAATTTGGTTAAAATACCCGTAAATGCCGATTTTTCCATGAATACTCAAGCTTTAAAGCAGGCTATACAGGAAGATATAGAGCAAGGCTATATCCCAATGGCCGTAGTTTCTGCCTTAGGAACGACAGGCTCTTGCGCCTTGGATTCCATCGAGGATATAGGGAAAATTTGTGCTGAATTTTCTGTTTGGCACCATATCGATGCCGCCTATGCAGGTACGGCCTTATTATTACCAGAATGCAGTGACTTGATCAGAGGGCAGGAAATGGCCGACAGTTTTGTATTTAATCCACACAAATGGATGTTTACTAATTTCGATTGTTCGATAATGTTTATCAAGGACCCTTCAGCATTAATAAATACCTTCGCCATTAACCCTGAATATCTGAAAACCTCTCATGATGAAGAAGTTCGAAATTATAGAGACTGGGGAATTCAGTTGGGTAGAAGATTTCGGGCGCTTAAACTTTGGTTTGTGATCAGGACTTATGGCGTTTCTGGAATTAGAGCTAAGCTCCGAAACCATTTGCAATTAGCCAAAAAGGTTAAAAATTGGATGGAGAGGCATGAAAATATTGAAATTATTGCACCTAATGAGTTGAATGTCATATGTTTCCGGTATGTGGATAAGTATATGAAGCTTGAGCAGCTTAATATACTTAATGCAGCATGGATGAAAGCAGTAAATGATACGGGTGAGGCTTTCTTTACGCATACCAAGCTCAATGAAACTTATGTTATTCGCTGGGTGATTGCACAGACGGATGTGGAAGAAAGACACCTTCAAGAAGCTTGGCAATTGTTGATGGACAAACTCAATGAGTTGAAGGACCGCGACAGTTCAGCGAGGTAATCCTAGGCTTAGAAAACTTAGGGAGCTGGTTTTTTGAATATTTCTTCGGCTGATTTATCCTTAAAAAAATAGTAATCGATTTATCCAATAACTAAGACCTGGTATATCAGCTTATAGAATTGAATCAAAAAAGGCATAAAATCAACTGATGATTTTATGCCTTTTTTGCTATTTATAAATTTGTTTGGACTTAATCATCCAAGGTATCTTTCCATCCTTTGATTTCAACATCTCTGGCATTTTCTTCCACCTTGGCTTTCAATTCCTTTTTGAAAGTTTCCATATTTTCGGCTACTTTAGGATCAAAGGCCCCGATAATAGATGCGGCAAGAATTCCAGCATTTTTGGAGCCGTTTAATGCCACAGTTGCCACGGGAATTCCAGCGGGCATCTGCAGGATAGACAGTATGCTGTCCCAGCCATCTATGCTATTGGAGGATTTTATAGGTACACCGATTACCGGCAATGAAGTGAGAGATGCGACCATTCCAGGGAGATGAGCTGCCCCACCGGCGCCAGCAATTATCACTTTCACGCCTCTTTGGCGGGCACTTTCTGCATAATCGATCATCTTATGCGGAGTCCTATGCGCTGATACGATGGTCAGCTCGTAACCTACACCCAATTCTTCCAGGGCTTTGGCGGCTTCAGACATAATGGGAAGATCAGATTTACTACCCATAATGATTCCTACCTGTTTGCTCATAATTTATGCTTTTATCTTAATGATTTCCTTGATTTTCATCGCCTTAGCTTTTAAGGCTTCGACACTTTCCTCCAAAATAGTCACATGACCCATTTTTCGGAAAGGTTTGGTGGTTTTTTTACCATAAAGGTGTATATATATCCCCTTTTCTTTCATCGCTTCATCCATTCCCTCGACCAAGGCGTCACCAATATATCCATCTTCTCCAAGGAGATTTACCATGGCTGCAGGTCCTCTAAGGCCTGTTTTCCCTAAAGGCATGCCCATTACACTACGCAAATGCTGTTCAAATTGGCTGGTATAATTCGCTTCTATCGTATGATGACCGCTATTATGTGGTCTTGGAGCTATTTCATTGACTAATATTTCTCCCTCCTTCGTCACAAACATCTCCACGGCCAATATACCCACCATGCCTAATTTTACTATGATGTCTTCGGCCACTTCCAAGGCCTTATTTGCGATATCAGAGGAAATTTGCGCTGGCGCAAATAAAAATTCTACCAAGTTGGCAGTTGGATGAAAAGAACATTCCACTGGTGGAAAGCAGGACATTTCCCCTTTTTCATTCCTTGAAACGATTACTGATATCTCCGTTTCAAAATCAATCAGCTTTTCCAATAAGCTGGGAGCTTCAAATGCCAATTCCAAGTCTGCTACATTACGAAGAATCTGTACTCCTCTTCCATCATAGCCATCTCTGCCTAGTTTATTTACTGCAGGAAGAAAATCGGCATTGGCCTTCACTGCATCTTTATTATCCGTTAGGATAAAATCAGCAGTAGGGATATTATTTTCTTTATAAAATTGCTTCTGTGCGCGCTTATCCTGAATTAATCGAATAATGCTGGCCTGAGGAAATACCTTCTTGCCTTCCTGCTCCAACTTCTCCAAGGCTTCCGTATTGACACTTTCTATTTCTATTGTGATCACATCGCATTGCTGGCCAAAAGCATATACGGTATCAAAATCCGTGAGCTTTCCATGAGTGAATTGCTGGCAAATCGTCTTGCAGGGCGCATTGGCATCGGGATCCAAAATGTGGATATCAATATTATAGTTGATGGCGGACTGAATAACCATTCGGCCTAACTGGCCACCACCAAGTATTCCCAAGGTCTTTTGCTGATAATTATCTTGCACTTTCTTGCTTTTTAGAATGAGATAGCCCAAAATTAAAACAAAAAACGCTATCCTTTAGTGAGGATAGCGTTTTTTTCGATATTTAACATTTGTACTAGACAGAACGACCGCCTATAAGTCTGAACAAAATAGCGATAATTGCCAATACCAAAAGAATGTGAATGAGTCCGCCTACACTATATACAAAGGCTCCTAATACCCATCCGATTAATAATATCACTGCGATCAAATACAATAAAGAATTCATAACATTGGTTGTTTAGTGAAACAATTGGTTTATAATTCTTTAATAATCAATCGCTATGCCAAAAATACCAGTATTAGGTAAATGTTTCAAAGCGGATACCCATTAACTCCATGAGTTTGTGGGCATTAAAGCTCGGACAAGGCCCTTTTTTTATTTTGTAATCAAACAATATTTCTTTGTCTTTTATCTCACTATGGAAGCTAAAGTTGACTAATCCATTGATTTTATCACTTAATTCGGCCAATTCTATATCGTGTGTAGAGATGATTCCTTTACTGGGTGTTTTTACTAGCTGACGGATTAGCGCCTCACTTCCCATGATGCGATCTACTGTATTGGTGCCTTTCAGGATTTCATCCAGGAGGAATAAGATGGGTTCTTGATTCTCCACGCGGTCCAGCAGGTTTTTGATCCTAGCTAATTCCGCATAGAAGGAACTTACACTTTCCCCTAAATTATCGGAATTCCTCATGCTAGTAAACAATTGGAAACTGCTGCATTCAAATTTCTCTGCAAAAGGGCTCAGGCCGAGATTGGCCAAGACCATATTGATACCTAGGGTTCGCATGAAGGTGGTCTTGCCACTCATATTCGAGCCGGTAAGCAGCGACAATTGCTGAGTTTCAGACAGGGAAAAGTCGTTTCCTATGCATTTTGATGGATTTATGAGTGGATGCTTTAGGTTTTCCACATGAATGGTTCCTTTGCTATTCCAGCTTATTGCACAGCTAATCCCCTCCTCATTAGTGAAGCTCGCTAAAGAGCTCATCACCTGCCATTCAGCAAAGTTACTTTCCCAATTATGCACCTGATGGGCATATTTTTTCTTCCACTTCTCTATACCAAACAGAACCCAAAAATCCACCCAAAAGAGTAGATTGAAAATCAAATACATCAAATTGATCCTATTTTGGATCATAAAACTGCGCTGTTCCAGGAACTTTAAAGCCTCCGAAGCCTTATAGTCTTCCTGGACAAAGGGCGCTTGCAGGGATTTATTATAAGGGTGGTGGAAATTTAGCTTTTCGATCTCGCTGGTCCAAAGCGCATAGGTTTTGAGATCTCCCTCATTGGGCATTGATTTGGCGGCCTGTAATAAGGGTTTGAATATTAAGCCTAATAAAGGAATGCCAATTAGAATCCATAGAGAAATCAAATTCCCATTAATCCCTGTGAATAACCAGGCTGAAAGAAGAGAGATTCCTCCCACAGGTCCTAGGATCATGGGAAGCCAGTACCAGGATTTCCATGCGATGGGCTCCTCCAGCCAGGAATAGAATTGGGATTTTGTTTTTTCCTCTTTCAGAAATGACCTTCCTATAGCTTCAAAATTGCGCACAAATAGGTTTTTTCCTGCCAGTTCTTTGATGGCTGAAAATCGTTTTTCTGCTAAAACAGGTTCTGTAGCTGCTTTCATCCATTGCGCAAGCAGGTTCCGGCCTCCTTTATTTACGGTATGATTGATCAGTTGAAATAAAGAATGGGAACCAAATAAGTCTAAATCATTACAATATGGATGGTTTTTGTCCATAAATTCATTTCCCTGATCCAAACTATCTAGCATTCTCTCCTGACGAAAAGAGCTTTCTTTTTCCATTTCCAATAATGAATTTAGGAATGCAGCCCGATCTTTCTGGGCATTATATAGGATAATCAGGTAGATAAACAAAGCCGATAAGGGTACAAAAAGTAATAATATCGGGCGGATTTCTGTCACCCCAATGATAAAAGTGGCTCCAAGTGCTAAAAAGACAAATAGCCTCGCTATTGATAAGCTAGCCATTTTGCGTTTACAAATCACCAAATCTTCCTTAGGTGAATCAGTACGAAGGTCAATTTTCATAAGTCAAATATAGGAGGTTTTGCTGAAAGCAAAATGGATTGCTAAGCGGACATTGCTATTTGACAAATCCAATTATTAAAGTCTGTAATACGCCAAGGCTCTATCAGTAGGCTGGTATTTAATTTACTAGCGCATTAATTTACCTTTAGTCTTGAAAAATGCCTGTATTGCCTTTTTGCCAGATCGGATCGAGGCGCTTTACCTGTTCGGGAGCTTTATCCGCTATATTAATCGTTTCATTTGGATCGTTTTTTAAATCATATAGCTCCACTTCAGGGCTGATTTTACGGAAATAACGGGTCATTCTATAGTCCGGAACACGGAGCGAGATGCCATTTCTGAAATAACTATATGCGGTATTTCTCCATTGGGAGGTGCTGGGGTCATCCATCAGGGATACCATGCTCTGGCCATCGAGCTGCTCACTGGATTCTAGCTGCAGCATTTCCATGATGGTGGGGTAGATATCTGTGGTACTTACGATCTGATCAATTTTTTCCCCTTTATGCCCAGGCCGTTTGATGATGAGGACGCTCTTGAGGGCACTTTCAAAAACGGTATGCTTTCCCCAGGTGAGTTGATCTCCCAGATGCCAGCCGTGATCTCCCCAGAGTACGATGATGGTATTTTCTGCCAATCCCTGCTCTTCCAAACTGTGAATAACTTTTCCTATTTGGGCATCTATATAACTGATTGCGGCCAAATAGCCATGCCTAATTTTGCGGGAATAAGCATCAGACATGGCCGAATCTAGTCCTGCTTTTTCTTCCCCTAAACTATATTGGTTAAATTCGCCGCTTTCCTGAAGGCTGGATTTTGAGCTGTTTTCTGGAATCGCCGGAAATGGAGCTAGGGGAATATCCCCTTCATTATATAGGTCCCAGTACTTCTTGGGTGCTGTAAAAGGCAAATGAGGCTTAAAAAATCCCAGTCCCAGAAAGAATGGCTGCCCTTTTTGCTTTAATTCCTTAAGTTTCTGCACCGCCAAATTTGCCGTAAGTCCATCAGGATATCCCTCGTCCTCTACATCCGTAGACTCGTAAGGCTTTACCTGCTTGTTCTTATCGTTTCTATTGCTTCCATCTGCATAGCCAAAAAAAGCATTATGACCTGTTCCCCATTTCCCTGAGTCAAAAAGCATCTCATCCCAACTTTCCGGAAGCTCTATAATATCGCTTTTTGGTTCTTGGTAGCCATAAACATAGCCATCGGGATGATGAGATATTTTACCAATGCCTACCGTATAATAACCATTTTCCCTTAATTCATTCAGGAAGGTTTTGGGTCTTTCCTTACTTGATTTATTCGATATGAGTTTTACCGCCGCATCGTTTCCAATCTCCGTTTTGGTTTTAGGCAAGATTCCAGTGAGCAGATTATACCTGGATGCGCCACAGGTGGGCACAGTTACATAGTGATTTGTAAATAAACTTCCCTCCGCTGCAATCGCATCCATAGTTGGAGAGTGGACATATTCTTTTCCATAAGCTCCCAATTCTGGTCGTAAATCGTCTATTGCTATGAATAGAATATTCGGTTTTGGACTGACTTTTTCCTGGCAGGATAGTAGGCTCAGGGAAAGTAGTGCAATCAAACAGTAGGCTCCAGGATGAAAGTGAGAAATCATTTTTTGGGTAGATTATAAAATGGTAATTGGTTTTTGGTCTGTATCAAACAGTGAAAAATGCTTTTCCAATGAATGTGAGTGAAATATAATTAAAATAAGTAATTCTATAAGGCTTTTCCGCGGGAAGCAGTCTTATTGTGGATAAGTTATTTGAGCACCCAATTAATTAGTAGAGGGCCTTTTGTATTTATACTTCACCATCGGTGGGAAATCATTCCATTCATTCTAATCCTAAGAGGGAGACTGTCGGACAGGAGGTTTTCTGGTTATGGATTTTACTTGGAATTTTACACCTATAAAATTCAATTATTCCCATGAATATGTGAATACTGATTATTTATAGTTTTTATTACCAAACCAATTGAAAATCAAAACTTTATAAAATAATTATTCGTGATTTTGTTGACGGAATTTATATCTTTAAAACCGCAATGTGGCTTGTCGTTATTTCCTGCTCTAAGCGTATATATTGCCTAAAAGGTTAGGTTTATCATATTATATAATGTTTATGAAATACTATTTATCAGCCTTCCAAAATTTTTATAAACTTACTGGAAGGACGACGCGTAAGGAATTTTGGATTTTTGTACTTATACATCTCCTCGTTATAGTCCTCTCGAATGTAATTGATGAGGCCTTGGGATTGACTGGGTATGATTATGATTTAGGCCCCTTTTATCTGGCCTATATGTTCATCACTTTTTTGCCTGGCTTATCTATTTCTGTGCGGAGATTACATGATGTAAATAAGAGTGGTTGGTATTTATTGCTTAATTTCATTCCAACATTTGGTACGATTATTTTATTGATTTTCTTTGCTCGGGGTGGGTCCCATGGTATCAATAATTATGGTGAAGATCCCTATGGTCGGAAATCAAACTTCTTTAAATCTTATTATTCTATATGAAAATTAATCAATCTGAGAAATTTCGTTGCCCTTGGTGCTTGGGATTTAAGGAGTATATCCAGTATCATGATGAGGAATGGGGAGTTCCGGTGTATAGTGATAAGGTACATTTCGAATTTTTGGTGCTAGAGAGTGCTCAGGCAGGCTTGAGCTGGGCTACCATTCTAAAGAAAAGAGATGGCTATCGCAGGGCTTTCGCTAATTTCGATTATAAAATGGTGGCTGATTTTCCGGATCAGATGATTGAGGAATTGATGCTAGACGCTGGAATTGTGCGAAATAGGCTTAAAATCGCCTCTGCGATTAATAATGCCCGACAATTTATGGAGGTTCAGGCTCAGGTGGGCAGCTTTACAGGTTATATATGGGATTTCGTAAACGGAAAGCCTAAGGATAATCAGCTGGTGAATATGTCACAGGCTATGGCCACTAGTCCAGAGTCGGATCTTTTGGCTAAAGACCTCAAGAAAAGAGGCTTCAAATTTCTTGGAAGCACCACCATTTATGCTCATATGCAGGCTACCGGATTGATAAATGACCATTTGTCCCAGTGCTTTCGCCATCATGAGGTAAAAAGACTGGTACGCTGATTTAGACAAAAACAGTATATTTTACCTGCTTATTAAGCTGATGAAGGCCAGCCTGTATTCCATTGAGCTCACTATTTTCTTATATATATATCCACTTAATTGTTGGGTTAATCCTTGATTTGGACATTTTATTGTTGGCTTTAAAGTGTGAATAGAAGCTTTTATAACGGTGTATTCAGATTTTAGATTGGGCTGGGAAAAGGTAGTTTTCGCCAATAATCAAAAAAGTATTGTTTTATTCATGGAATAGTCAGAAATTAATGTCCATTAATCATAAAACAATAGGTAGCTTTTGTATGAACAGATACGTCAAGATTGCGATTTTTTCTTTAGTCATCATTTTTGCTGCGGTGATTTATTGGAAGTTTTTCTTCGTCTTTTCGGAAGGCGTGAAGGGTGGAACCTTAAATTATTATGAAAAGAAAGGTTTCCTATTCAAGACTTGGGAAGGCAGATTAGTTCAAGAGGGATTTCAAAGCCCTACCGCCGGGGCATTACAAAGTAATGAGTTCCGATTTAGCGGTGTAGATGGAGATGTTTCCGAAAAACTAGAACGTGCCAGTGGCAAGTTTGTTGAGGTGCGTTACCGAGAATATCTTGGGAAACTGCCTTGGAGAGGCCAAAGTGAATTCGTAGTCTATGAAGTTATTAATGTAGGCAGCAGGTCGGATGTTTCCAAAAACGAGGAATTGCCGATTAATAAATAGATCTTCAAAAGATAAAGAAAAGTCAAAAGCCTCCGCTGTACATTTGTATCGCGGAGGCTTTTTTAGGTTTATATCCAAAAAGGATTATTTGTTTATGATGAATTCTTCTTCAGGAGTTCTGTATTTCTCCAATCCTGCGAGCCAATCATTATCCTCGTCACGGTATCCTAAAGGAAGAACTAAAGCACTTTTCAATCCCATTTCCCTAAGGCCAAGAATCTCATCTAAAGCATTAGGATCAAAGCCTTCCATTGGAGTCGCATCCACCTTCTGCTCTGCGGCAGCGGCTATAGCCAGCCCAAAAGCAATATAGGCCTGCTTGGCAGCGTGATGATTATGGCGCTCTTCGGTAAGTTGGCTGTACATTCCCCAAAGTCGCTCACGATATGCATCCATTCTGTCTAGTGGAAGGCCCCTTGCGGTGAGGGTTTTCTCAAATACCGCCTTGATTTTTTCTTCTGTATAGTTGTCCCACGCTGCAAATACCAATACATGTGATGCGTCTGTTATTTGGCTTTGGTCCCAGGCGATGGGCTTGATTTTTTCTTTTATTTCTGGATCTGTTACCACGATGATCCTATAAGGCTGTAAGCCCGAGGAAGACGGAGCAAGCCGGGCAGCTTCTAGTATATAATCTACTTTCTCCTGTGGAACAGCTTTACCGCTCATTTTCTTAGTGGCGTATCTCCACTCTAATATTTCATTAAGGTTCATATGTCTGATATGGTTTTATTTGATACAAATTTAAGTATATTTGCTATATATTATATACTACTATACTAAAGTATACTGATATACTCTAGTATAGTAGGTTCATTTTAAAGGGTTTAATTATGATACAACTACATGATGTGAAGCATTGTTCGAGTGATTATGTAATTGCGGTGCGTGACACTTTGAATGTGATAAGTGGTAAATGGAAATTACCCATAATTGGTTCCTTGCTTTATGGAAAAAAACGCTTCAAGGAGCTGGAGCGAGATTTGGGTAAAATAACTCCTCGAATGCTGTCTAAGGAACTTAAGGAGCTCGAGCTCAATAGCATCATTAAGCGTAGCGTATATGATACCACGCCGGTGACCGTGGAGTATGAGCTTACTCCATCTGGTGAATCTATCCGTGCTGTGCTGGATGTCATGGTTTCCTGGGGGCTGCAACATAGACAAGCAGTCATGAAACCTGAGCCAATGAAGCCTGACCCTATGAGCATCTCGGCGAATAAAGCATAATCAATCCGTAGGATAAATAATTAGGCCTCTATTAATGATTTGCCGGAGGCAAAGAAAGAGCCCTTGAAAATTGAAATGGCTCACCAAGCTATACTTATTCACACTATTATATATACTGAATTAAGTTTTGATGAGATCTTCGCTGCTCTCCACTATGGGATGAATTGCCCCTGACGCAATCTGGACGGTGATTTAAATTTCTCTTATGTGGATAACTGGCCTATTGGGCGATTGCATTAATCAACAAAGTGAAATAATCGCTGCATTCCATTATACTATTCGGCTAACTGAACCTTAAGAATGCCTTATAATATTAGGGCAAAAAAAAACGCAGGCTCATGTTTTGAGCCTGCGTTTATATTTTCCGAGCGTTGAATTATAGGTTCTCCAAAACTGCTTTTAGCATGGGTGCATTAATTCGCTGATCGTAATTTGGATTAATATATTCGAACTGGATCGTACCTTCTTGATCCACCACGAATAATGCTGGAACTGGCAATTCACCAGGGTTTTTCTCTGCTGAGGCATTAAAAAGCATCTTTTTGTATTTTTCAGGTGCTTTATAAGCCAGGCCAAAAGCCTTCGTTACCGCTAGATCACTATCCGAGTACAGATCGTATTTTAATTCATTCTTGTCCACTGTGGCATGTAGGCCTTCTGGAGAATCTGGACTTATCGCCACTATCTGGTAACCCATATCCAGGATGTCCTGCTCTATGGTCTGTAGATCGGCTAAGTGCTTATTGCAATAAGGACACCATCCACCACGGTAGAATATCAATAATGTAGGTTTCTCACTTACCACATCTTTTAGGTTATGTTTTTTAGAGTCTGCATCCAAAATGGAGATGGAGGGTACTTTTTCGCCAATTAATAATGGAGAAATATCCGTTGGGTTTGCAGGAAGGTCCTGTGCATAAGAAGCGGTAATTCCAAAAGCCATGACAAGTGCTGTTAATAGTTTGATTTTTAATCTCATGTTTATATTTAGTTAAAGGTGTTTTTAGGTATTTATCCACATCAAAATAGGTGTCAGAATTCTCAATAAAATAGGTGGATAAGTAATATAGCTGCTTTATTTATTGCCTGGCTTAAAAGTTTGAGCCTGAATAAAATGGATTCTTTGGGTTCTAGCTTTTTATATTCCTAAAAAACGTGAATCCAGCTCAAATGCGCGCTGAATCGGTTTTGGAATATAATGGCTTAACGAATATATAAGCGCTAAGTTTAGCAAAAAATGATCTAATTTGACATATTTTAATGAATGGGCATGACTAAGCTAAATACACTTCCGTGACCTCTATTACTGTCTATAGTGATAATTCCCCCCTGATTTTCAGCCAATTTTTGGCATATTCTTACTCCAAAGCCTGTTCCCTCCTCTTTTTCGGTGCCATTGGTGGAAATGATTTTTTTGTCATCATTTAGCAATTCACTCAGGTACTTTTCCTCCATACCCATGCCATAATCCTGGACAGAAATGATTTGGTCCTTCCCAATTTTTTTCATCCTTATATCCACTGGTGAATTTCTATGAGAAAATTTTATGGCATTCGATATAAAATTCCTGATGATGGTGGCAGTCATATGAGGATCGGCTTGGAGAGTGTCTTCTTCTGTGACCAGATTATTGATAGTGATTGATTTTGATCGTGCCTGATCGGAAAAGAATTCGATTTCCTTTTCTACTAAAGAAAAAGCGGATATTTTCTCTATCACGGGCTTTGAGTCAGATGCCTGGGCCCTGGCCCAAATCATTAAATCCTGCAGAAGATTATTGCCATTTTGTGTGGCTTTCTGCATAATGCCGGTAAATTCATCAAATTCCTCATCACTCAAGTTTTTATTCAGCATGCTTAATACCATGCTTATTTGATTGAAAGGCGTCTTGATATCATGACTGATAATACGGAAAAGCTGGTCTTTTTGCTTATTAATCTCCACTAAATCCATATAATGCTTAGATACCAATTCATTTGCGGCATCAAGGTTTTTCTTCACCTCCCTCATATCCATATATATAATTCTGCTCACGATGCCTGTGCCGGTGGTGACAATAAAATAAAATAGGTATTTGGGTAAAGGATACTGGATGGGTATAAATACTACGCAGCTAAGAATAAAAAGTGAATTGATGATAAGAATATAAATGATATGATTGGGATGAACAAGAATGCCGCTGATCAGCATAAAAATTATTATAATTAATTGCATCTTGATAAAATAGCTGTCCATAATCAAGGAAGAGGTTTCCAAGCGAATGGGAAGTGATAGCAGTATGCTCAAAATAATGGAATAAACGGCAATGCTCAAGACCTCAGTCATCCGCAAGAATCGCAGTCGGCAAAGTAGAGCAGCTACCAATATGATGAATATATTTACATAGCTTTTTTGGTACAATAAGGGAGAATCTCCTGCCTTCCATTCGACATATATATCCGCCAGTAGAGAGAGGGTCATTACCAGAATTACATATAAATTAATTTGCTTGAGTTTCTGAATATGGACCATTCTCATTTTATTCCCGATAAATAAGGTTGTTAGATACTCTCAAAAAATTGCTGTAGGAGACCAGGGTTTATTTTATTCACTATAATACCTTTAAGCCTAGAATAACCAAAAAAAATAGAAGTTACCTAAACAGAACAAGTGCTTATTACTATCCTTAAGTATAATTAGAATATTATAAGCCTGCCCTTCTAATATACAAAATAATCCATGTGGATTAGGGCATTTGCTAAATATACTTATATCTTTTCTTTCTCAGGATCAAGCTGATAGTTCTTTTTTCGCTCGTCATGAGCGGAATAAGAAGCAGGAATAGTGCTCTCACCACCATCACGCTGTGCTCTATAATGCGGAGACATAATTTCTATTCCGTTTTCATTGCAGACATCCTGGATATTTTGGTGAAGCAAACTGTAAACCAAGGCTTGCTTGCTGGCTTCTTTGGTATAGGCATTTACCTGATAAGCGACATAAAAGTCATCCAGACTCGTCTGAAGAACAAAGGGTTTTGGGTCCTTTTGGATCATTGGTGTTCTCAAGGCTGCCTCTAATAAAGTTTCATACATCTGCTGCCAAGGCACATCGTATCCAATGGTCACCGTGGTATGGACAATGAGCCCCTCTGTCTGCGAATAAGAGGAATAATTGATGGTATTTCCCGTCAATAGTGCCGAGTTAGGAATGGTGATTTCCTCATTTTTGATGGTTTTTAGCCGTGTGACCAATAAGGTTTTTTCGACTACATCCCCTGTGGTTTCCCCGATTTTGATACGATCCCCCAATTTAAATGGCCGCATATAAGTGATCACTAATCCGGCAATCATATTGGCGATAGCCGTGGAAGAACCGAGAGAAAACAATATGCCTATGAAAACCGACACTCCTTTAAAGGCATCAGATTGTGAGCCTGGCAGATGTGGAAAAATCATCACAAAGGTAAAAGCATATAGCAAAAACCTAACAATATTATAAGTCGGTTTTGACCAATCTGAATGAAATCCGGTGATCACCAACTTTTCATTTTCAATTTCTTCGAAAATATAGCGCACAAATCGAATGACATAGCGCATCACTAAATAGATGGCAATGATGGTAAATAGACTAGGCAGAAACTCGTATATAGATACAAAAATGCTTTTAAACGGTGACCATATCCAGTCAAAAAGTTGTCTGGACCAGCCTCGCGTAAAGGGAAATATGCTGAATACGAGCGGCATGGCAATGTATAAGACAATGACATATATGGCCCATTTGACCAATCTGCTGGCAAAAATGATAATTTTTAATTCCTGATAAGCAGACAAAAAGGTGTATTCATGATAGGAAAGATCCTTCAGCCAGCGATCCTTATTTGTGGCAATAAAGCGTAATAGCTTCCGATGTCCCTTTCCAATCGCCCATAATAGCAGCCAGGTGCCCCCCAAAGCCAATAAAACCAAGCCAATCCGCGAAATACTATTGAGCAAACTGCCATCTTCAATGGCAAAGGCAATGCTAGTTTTGATCCTTTTAGAATAGTTATTTGCCAGATCTTCGGAGCTCGTTTCATTCCAAATGGCGTCCATCTCTGATACCGACATGATGATCATATCTTCATAGACAATATCGATCATATTGGCAGATCCCATTACCTTGATCTTTTCTAGGTCTATATGGTCATCCTTATAGAGCGACTTTATTTTATCACTGATTTTGGCGGCTCTTTCCTGAGGCATAGAAGCGCCGATCCGCGAGTAGAGCCGGAAAAGCGTATCCTGCAGTGGACCAACCACCGCATAAGATTTGGTAATCTTCCGCAGAGAATCGACATGTTCGATTTTTGCCCTTCGGGCCAAAGAATCCTTAGCACTTAAGTCCCGAAGTTGGCTGATAAGGATATCCTTTTTATAAGTATCCGTGGTCTTTAGCGTCTGAAGCTGCTCCTGAAGGTCAAGGCGCATTAAGGAATCCTCCTTGCGCTGGGCAATGATAGTTCTTAGGCTTTCTTCAAATGAGCTGAGCTCGATAGAATTGACGGAATCTTGTGCACGGTCGGTGCTGTCTTGCTGCGCCCAGCCGGAGCTGATTGACATTAAGCATAGTCCACAAAATATAGATATCCACTTTCTCATGTTTGCTAGTTATATACGCCCCACCTTAGTTTTTTTAGCGCTACGCCGAAGACCAGGGTTGAGGCCATTTTTGTTTGGTTGCGCCTGCCTGCTTTTACCAATTTAGGCTGGCTGTAAATTGATGCAGATGCCCCATTTCTTTGCTAGACAGACCTGTCAATTCCTTTATATTAAGAAGTGAGCCATGCAATTACGCATGATTTCCTATATAAAAATACACTAAATATTTAGATTCTACCTTATTTACTATAGTTTCTACCAGTTTTCTAAGATTATTTACCAAATTTCCTTTTGGTAGGAGGTTATATAATGGCTGGTTTGCTTAGAAAATTAGGAGGGCATTGATCGAAAGAATGAAATGGGAAATGCGTTAATTCTCTAGCAATAGTTATCTTTGATCTTCAGGAAAAGAGTTGTAACAGGAGGATATTAGGATCTCCACAAAACGGCCGAGCCTTCCTATTTGATCTGCACTACTAGCGGAAAAGGAATGGTGAAGGGGCTGGCATCAATTATGAGCGCAGGAAAGGAAAAAGTTTTTACTGAAGGAAAGTTACTCAATTCATTGGTAAGGTTAGCTTTTCCGATCATATTGGCCAATATCCTACAAACTGCCTATCAGCTGATAGACACTTTTTGGCTGGGCCGTCTAGGAGCCAATGCGGTGGCGGCAGTCAGCTTAAGCTTTCCCATATTATTTTTGATTCTTTCCCTTGGAGCCGGTCTTACCCTTGCAGGCACCGTCCTCGTATCCCAGCACAAGGGCGCCAATGATCAAGTGATGATCAATAAGGCGAGTTCTCAAACTGTTTTTATCGTATTTCTGATTTCGGTAGGCCTGGCAATTATAGGATATATTGGCTCTGGACCATTGATGAGGATGATTGGTGCAGGTGAGGAAGTGTATAAAGACTCCGTAGATTATTTCAGAGTGTCTTCTCTTGGCTTTGTGTTCCTATTCATTTTCTTTGTTTTTCAATCGCTGATGCGAGGCATCGGAAATGTACTTTTGCCTGTCTATGTCATCTTGGTGACGGTATTGTTGAACTTAATTTTGGATCCCTTATTTATTTATGGCTGGGGTCCCATTCCTGGATTTGGAGTGGCTGGAGCTGCTGTGGCCAGTGTGATCACCCAGGGTCTGTCTGCGGCGGCGGGTTTATACATTATGCTGAAAGGAAAGCATGGCTTGCAGATTCATTTTTCGGAGATGAAGTGGAATTGGCCCTGGACCAAAAAGTTATTTAGCCTCGGCCTGCCCTCCAGCATGGAGCAGTCCGCCCGGGCGCTAGGCATGACCATGATGGTGATGTTGGTGACGAGTTTTGGAAGTGAAACTGTCGCTGCTTACGGTGTAGGCGCCAGGATCCTGAGCTTTGTGATCATCCCTGCATTAGGATTGGCGATAGCCACCACCACCCTGGTAGGGCAAAATATCGGAGCTAAGAAGATAAAACGAGCTGAAAAAACGAGCCTGCTAAGTATCAAAATTGCCTTCGTTGGCCTTACGGTCATGGGTATTTTACTTTATCTGTTTGCCGAAGAATTAGTGACCTTTTTCGTGCCTAATGAGCCGCAGGTAATAGCTGATGGAGCAAGATTTATTAAAATTATGGGTCCTAGCTTTGGCTTTCTGGGAGTGCAGCAGGTCATCAATGGTACTTTTAATGGAGCAGGCTTTACTAAAGCTTCCATGTTTATCTCATTTTTGAACTTGTGGATAATTCGCTTTCCTGTCGGGTATATGCTGGCTTATCACACGGACCTTGCTCATCTCGGCATCTATTGGGCTTTTCCGATCTCCAACTGGATTTCGGCGATTATCGCATTTATTTATTTTAAAATGGGCTACTGGAAAAAAAGGCTCAAGCAGCCCCTGGGAGCATAGGATAAAGGCTTCATATACAGGGTCATAAGCCTGCTGCTTTCTGAATAGCTTTAGGGAATTTGCTGATAGGCCTGATGTGGATATCTTTCATATAGCATTCCGCTCCTTCAGATTGTAGTTGCAGCTGTCCCTGCATTAGAGGCTTGCCTTGCTTATCCTTGGCATTTTTTAGTGCCAGAACTACTGTCCCATTGGTCATGTGAATACTTTGGTCCTCCAATACATAAATATCAATCCTCGTCCATTGACCATGGGGAGACTCTAAATCCTGAGAGCGGATCGTTCTGCTAACTGTATTTAGCTTTTCAGAATGTGGACTCCATTTTCCCTCCTCATCTACTGTCACCTGATTGCTGGTACCGGCTAGATTGTATAAATCACCAAAGTCACCCTCCTGAACCTGGTACTCTAAGCTCGATTTCCACACTTTCCAGAAGGCGCCATGCTCCCCATAGCAATGATAAAGGACCCCATTATCACGCTTTCTGTTCAGTCTAGGCTCATATTTCTTTTCGCCCCACTTGAATAATAAGGTTAAATGATAATTGGAAAAGATTTCTTTGGATGTGAGACCCGCATAAACCTGTCCTGAGATATTAAGAACTGGCTCCCCGTTTTCCATACTTACCTCATAGATGCCCATAGGATCACCTAAACCTATGGCAACTTTGTTTTCTCCATTAGGCTCTTTCGTATAGTCAGCTGGTAAGTTTTCCACAGAAGGATCGGGTATGCCGGTCCACACTTCCCACAGGGACAGCTCTTCATCGATCATTGGTCGCCAATCTTTCGATTTGACCTTATCCGGAACCGAAATGGGCCGATTTTGAGCCATCAAATTTGGGATGACCATTAAGATACAGGCCAGCAAAAAGATAGGAAGGGTAAATTTTGACATAAGGGTATTGATTATTTTAGGGTTAAAAATTTTCTATTGATGCCCTCAAATAGGCTGAAATAAGATCAAGGGAAATGCCATGAGCCTATACTTAATAAAGTCCTCATTAATCGATTAGAGACCTTTTTAAATACTTATCCACAGGTTACAGCAGGGATAATTCTTAGCGATATTCTCACCTCTTCTTCCTTGTGCCTTCTTATAATTAGTTCATAATAGGGCGGTTGCTAAGTATTATGGTAAAGCGATTGGGGCAAATTAGGGGGGTCGTAGTTCTCTCAGTATTTAATTCTATACAGGAAGTAATCGAAATAATAATATTAGGCAAATAATTTTTTATATAAAATTATGGTACGCAAAAATAATATGGATTGCTCCATTGCTCATCCTGTTTCATACTAGGTTTACGTCAATTTTTCTTTAACCTATACTAAGCTTTCACTTTTAAGGAAAATTTATTTCCGTATCAATGCCTGGGATTGTTGTCCCATAATTTATGAGGGGCTTTATTGGTATTTCACTATGTAGACAAACATCGGGTTGGAATGCTTTGGTATTAATCCTCAAAAACTTTTTCAGATAGCGGGTTATTAGAAGAGATGCTGTAGTTTTGTAGAAATTAGAAATTAGAAAAATGAATAATCCTGAGCCAGCTTCCACCAAGATCCCACATTTTACCATGCCCATGCGTGGTCTGATTCTTATTTCGGGGATGATGACGGTGGCCTGGGGGGCTTTTTTCAAATGGTTTGGTCCTTATTTAGTAAATTGGCTAGCGATGAATTCGGGTCCAGGCCTCGAGGTGGATACGGTGATCTATGGCAGCTTCGTCCTTATCGTGGGATTCCTACTCTTTTTGAGCGCTTTTTATCCCATTTCATGGATTTACCTACTAATGGCAGGCATAGGTGGAAAACTTATTTCTGCGGTTTGGTTTATGATTGGCTATATAGAAGTCCTGGGTTGGAATAAGCGAACCCTTTTCCATCTGGGCTTCAACGAGTTATTTTGGCTTATTCCATTAAGCCTTATTCTCTGGAAAGCCTTGGAAGTAAAGAAATACCTACAATCTCTTCCAGAATAATATCTTCCTATTTTATCAATCATATAGTCAGCCAGTTTTGGGTAAACAATGCAAGGCTATACCAGTGAATCTACTATTTTTCAATGTATAGGTAAGATTTATTAAACTTATTATCTATGCCGAAACAATAAATTGATATATTTAGCTCCTAAATTTATCAATGAATGGTTTTTTCGCATAATTCATCTCTTGATTTTTGTGTATAAGATTCATTTATAATCTAAACCTAACTGAAATATGAGTATAAGTAAAGTTGACCTATTTTTGATGGTCAAAGGGAAACACTTTGAAAACTATCAGATCTCAAATATTTACAATCGTCTAACCGGGCTAAGAGAAAGCGACTGGCAGGCGGTATATATGCAGGATTTTCATGACCCTACTTCCATTCAGGTGATATCCGTATTGGCGGGTTCCTTGGGTATTGATCGTTTTATGCTTGGGGATGTAGGTTTAGGCGTGGCCAAACTGCTAACCTGTGGAGGATTTGGAGTATGGACCATTGTGGATTGGTTTCTAATTCAAGGTGTAGCAAAGGAAAAAAATGGCGAAAAGCTTAGACAGACGCTAGCTCATATGCCTAATGAAAGCGAACAGGAATAACTTATACACATTTTTGGGGCTAGGGTTTATCCTGTCTTACGCATGGATCGGATACCAGTTACTAGCGGTATCCAGGCATGCTGGTTTGGTGGTATGCCCGCTGAAGATTGTAGCTGGAATCCCCTGCCCCTCCTGCGGGTCCACCCGTTCATTAATGGAAATTTTTCATGGTGACTTCCTTTCTGCTGCTATGATTAATCCCTTGGGTTTTATTATTTTTCTTATCCTCAGTATTGGTCCTATTTGGTTAATCACGGACTTAATTTCCGGATCAGAATCGCTGTGGATAACTTTTAATAAGCTGGAGAAGCAATTAAAACGACCCGGCTTGGCGATTCCTTTGGTGCTGTTGGTATTGATGAATTGGGCTTGGAATATTATAAAAGAATTATGATACAAATACGCCAATTTCCTTATCGACCTCATGATTATGAAACCGAAAAGGCTTCAAATAGCTATTTGATGTCCCTTATTGCGGCAATAGCCGGCCTGCCTTTGCCCATAGTAAATCTTCTTGCGACCTTGTTCTTTTATCTGAGCAATCGCAAAGGAACCTATTTTGTCCGTTGGCATTGTACTCAGGCCTTGGTTTCGCAGGTGTTTCTGCTCGGCACCAACAGCGTAGGTTTCTGGTGGACAGTTTCGGTTTTTATGGGGGATGTTGATTTCACGAATCAGTATATGGGATATATGGTGACCTTGGTATTGTTTAATTTGGCCGAGTTCGCTGCTACTATCTATACCGCTATTCAGACCCGTAAGGGGATTCATGTAGAATGGTGGTTTTATGGGAATCTTACTCACCTTATCTGCCCTGCCAAATGATCGCTAAAACCATAATTCAAGGCTTACTCACCATCTTACTCTTTCTTGCTTGCTGGTGGGGCTTATCCAAATTTCCCTGGGACCAGTGGCTCGGTCAATCTGATTCAAAAAATGCCTTAGAAGAAAAATTAGGTGAGCAATTGTGGAGATTGTACTCTTATAATGGTCAGGAACTAAAGGATGAATTTATCGTGGACACGGTTGATTCCTTGGTGAATGCACTATGTGAGGCGAATGACCTTCCTCGTGAAAACTTTAAAATCCATATTGTGGATAAGTCAGAGGTCAATGCTTTTGCTCTTCCCGATGGACATCTAATAATTAATTCGGGTCTAATCAATCAAGTTACGGATCATCGGCAGCTTGCTGGCGTCATTGGCCATGAGATGGGGCATATTACCCAGAAGCATGTCATGCATCGTTTGGTTAGAGAAATGGGACTTGCGATTCTGGTTTCTGCAAGCACTGGCAATTCCGGGGGAATGATCCATGATATCCTTCGTCATCTCTCTTCAACTTCCTTTGACCGTGATGAGGAGCGTGAGGCGGATAGTCAATCGGCACAATACCTCGATGCAGCAGGGATAAATCCCATTCATTTGGCAGATTTTATGTATATGCTGAGTACTCTAAACAGTGATATGCCCGACGCACTATATTGGATTAGTACACATCCAGATAGCCAGGAAAGAGCAAACAACATTTTGGAAGAATATGAGGATTGGGATAAGGTGGATCAGTCAATCATCCAGGAGGAAACTTGGGAAAAGCTTCAATCCGTCATGCCATAAAAAAAATATCCCATAAATCTTCGAAGCTTTTAAAGTCGCTTTTCGAGGATTTGGGATATTTTTGTGTAATTATAAAAAGCTGAATAATAGCTAATTAGGTTACTAGGATTAGAATTAGCAAGATGACGATAATGGCACCAACCGATAGGTAAATTCCATCTCCCATTGCTTTAGCCTCCTTTTTCATTCCTCTTAATTCTTCACGGACTTCTTTTCTCTCGTCCTTGCTGAGCTCGCTTAGGTCCATGCTTTTGATTTCATCGACGCGAGCTTTCATTTCCTCAAGTCTTGCTTCGTCTTCCGGACTCAATTCAGTTTCCTCTTTGTCTTTACTCAAGCCTGCTGCATTCACAGCGGGTGAAAAGGCTAGGAAGCAGAACATAATTGCTAAAAAGTAGCTTATTTTTTTCATATCTATCAATGGTTAATAATTATGGATTATGAATTTTATATTTAGTGTAATAATAATGATTATGGTCAACAGAAACTAGGTTTTAATAATTAGGCCATAATTATCAAATATCAAACCAAAAATTGTAGGTCAACAAATATAATCTTGCAAAAGTCTCAGGTTTAATGTCTTATTGGTGGAGTTGGCTGGTTCTTATAGCGCTTAATTTCGTCTCTTATCATGCAAAAGTTATCATGAGAGGTCAATTTCTGAAGGGGGGCGAATGATTGAAGGATTCCCCAGCTATTTACAGATCCTGTTGCGGGATTGGGCGATTAATTTGTAATTTAGCTTTCCATGCCCAAGGCTGAATTTTCACTTTTGGGCTAAGTCAAACATAACAAGCAGATTATATCCATGTCCAGCACAGACAAGAAAAAATTATTCCTTTTAGATGCCATGGCCCTTATCTATCGGGCACATTTTGCGTTTAGCAAAAATCCCCGCATCAACTCAAAAGGGCTCAATACAGGAGTGATGTTAGGTTTTACCAATACCTTATTGGAAGTGCTGGAGAAACAGCGCCCCACGCATATCGCGGTGGCTTTTGATACTTCCGCTCCTACTTTTCGTCATGAGCAGTTTGAGGCGTATAAGGCCAATAGGCAGGAGACACCCGAGGATATATCCATTGGTATTCCCTGGGTAAAGCAGATTGTGGAAGGGTTTGACATCCCCATTTTGGAGCTGGATGGCTATGAGGCTGATGATATCATAGGCACCATCGCCAAGAAAGCTGAATATAAGGATTTTGAGGTGTTTATGATGACGCCTGATAAGGATTATGGACAGCTGGTGGAGGAACATATATTTCTGTATAAACCTGCTTTCATGGGAAATGCGGTGGATATCATGGGGGTAAAGGAGATTTGTGAAAAATGGGAAATTGAATCTCCCGATCAGGTAAGGGATATCCTTGGGCTTATGGGAGATGCAGTGGATAATATTCCGGGGATCCCAGGAATCGGTGAGAAAACAGCCAAGAAACTCCTGAAGGCCTATGGCACTATCGAAGGATTGCTCCAAAATACCCACGAGTTAAAAGGTAAGCAAAAGGAAAATGTGGAAAACTTCGGTGAGCAAGGTCTGCTCTCCAAGGAGCTCGCTACCATCATGCAAAATGTACCTATAGAATTTGTACCTAAAGCACTTGAATATACTGGACCAAATGAGGAAAAATTGAAGTCCTTATTTGCAGAATTGGAATTTAGAACCCTCACCAAGCGTGTGTTTGGCGAAGCGCTGAAGAAGCCAAAAGTAGATGTGAATGAGCAGTTAGGTCTTTTTACTGGAACTACGGATCAAGACGAAGTAAGTGAAGAAGAAGAAGCATTGGATCCCATACCAACCCTTCAGATCGCTGATACGATTAGTTCCAAAGTGCATTCCTACCATAAGATTAATGGATTAGAGGAGCTCAAAGAGTTGATATCCTATCTTAAGGTTCAAGAGGAATTTTGTTTCGATACAGAAACTACCAGTTTGAATCCAAATGAGGCTGAGCTGGTAGGGATTTCCTTCGCTTATGTGGCTGGAGAGGCTTTTTACCTTCCATTACCAGCAGATGTGGATAAGTGCAAGGAACTATTGGAGCCTCTGAAGGAGGTTTTTGAAAATAAGGAAATCGTCAAGATAGGCCAAAATATAAAATATGATGTGCTGGTATTGAAGAATTATGGGCTTGAAGTGGAGGGCACCTTATATGATACCATGTTGGCGCACTATCTGATCGAGCCCGAAGGCAAGCATAATATGGATTGGCTGGCGGAGCATTACCTGAATTATAAGCCGGTATCTATCGAGAGTCTCATAGGTAAAAAAGGAAAATCACAGGGTAATATGCGCGATGTTGATGTGGATAAGGTCGTGGAGTATGCCTCTGAGGATGCTGATATTACCCTTCAGCTTGCCCAAAAACTTAATCCTGGCCTCAAGGAAAATAAGCTCGAAAAGCTTTTCTATGAAGTAGAAACACCTCTTATCCCTGTTTTGGCTGCTATGGAATTTGAAGGTATAAGCATAGATACCGAAAGCCTGGCCGCCTTATCGCTGACCTTGGAGACGGATATCAAAAGAATAGAAGCGGAAGTTTTCGAACTGGCGGGCACCACTTTTAATTTAGCATCGCCAAAGCAGTTGGGGGAAGTGCTGTTTATAAAGATGGAACTTGATCCTAAAGCTAAGAAAACAAAAACGGGTCAATTTGCCACAGGTGAGGAAGTACTATCGCGATTGGCACCAAAGCATGAGATAGCCCAGAGGATATTGGAATTTAGAGAGTTGGTTAAGCTGAAGAATACCTATGTGGATACCCTTCCGACTTTAATCAATTCTAAAACTGGAAGGATACATACCTCTTATAATCAGACGGTTGCAGCTACTGGTCGATTGTCCTCTGTAAATCCCAACTTACAGAATATCCCTGTGCGTACAGAGCGAGGTCGGGAGATCCGAAAGGCATTTGTGCCTAGGGACAAAGATCATGTGATCCTGGCGGCTGATTATAGCCAGATCGAGTTAAGGATTATGGCGGCTTTTTCGAAGGATGAATCGATGATTGAAGCATTTAGCGAAGGCAGAGATATCCACAGCACCACAGCTGCTAAGATATTTGGTGTGCCATTGGAGGAGGTAAGCTCTGATATGCGAAGAAAAGCCAAAACGGCAAATTTTGGGATTATCTATGGTATTTCAGCTTTTGGGCTTTCACAGCGGCTAAATATTCCCCGTGGCGAGGCCAAAGAAATTATAGATGCTTACTTTAAGGAGTTTCCAGCGGTAAGTGAGTATATGAATAACTGTATTGAAAAGGCGCGTAAAGATGAATATGTAGAAACCATCTTGGGCCGAAGACGTTATTTGCGTGATATCAATAGCCGAAATGCCACTATGCGTGGGTTTTCGGAGCGAAATGCCATTAATGCGCCTATCCAGGGAAGTGCCGCCGATATGATAAAGGTTGCCATGATCCACGTCCATAAGTGGATGCAGGATCAAAAGCTGAAATCTAAGATGATTCTTCAAGTACATGATGAATTGGTCTTTGATGCGCATAAGGATGAGGTGGAATTGCTGCAAAAGCATATACCCATCCTGATGACTGAAGCCCTGGAAATCGATGTACCAATGAAGGTAGAAGTGGGAGTCGGAAATGACTGGCTGGAAGCCCACTAAAAATCAATTATCCACATTTATTTAAGAGCGCCTTAGGGAGCGATAATGATCTTCCTTAGAGGATCCTTTTCCTACACGAAGTGACCATTTTCGTAAGTTTTTGGCTGCGGAATAAATTGGTGGATAAGTGAGGAACGATTATTAAAATCTATATCCCTCCGGAATAGGAAGAGTATCTGTTGTAAGGTGGATAACTGGCCTTGTTCCTAATTAATTATAATCCTGTATGCCGAAAATTAAGACTGCTTTTTTCTGTCAGAATTGTGGAAACCAAAGCCCAAAATGGGTGGGTAAATGTCCTGCTTGCAATGAGTGGAATACCTATGTAGAAGAGGTTATACACAAGGAGGAAACTGGCCGTGGAAGCTGGAAAAGCAATTCGGGCGCTACGAAGAGGACGAATTCGCCCAGGAAATTACAGGAGATAAACTTTGAAGAGCACCCTAGATTAGTCACCAAAGATGCCGAATTGGATCGGGTCTTAGGAGGAGGAATTGTGCCGGGATCACTTACCCTTATTGGTGGAGAGCCCGGCATAGGTAAGTCCACTCTGATGCTGCAAATTGCGCTGATTCTTAACCAAACCAAGGTGCTCTATGTGTCCGGGGAGGAAAGTGAAAGCCAGATAAAAATGCGCGCCGACAGGATGAAGCATCATTCTGATCATTGCTATGTGTTATCAGAAACTAATACCCAAAATATCTTTCAGCAGGTGGAGGCGGTGCAACCCGATATTTTGGTGATCGACTCCATCCAGACTTTGCATAGTAAGCATGTGGAATCTGCCGCTGGCTCGGTCTCTCAAGTGAGAGAATGCACCGCAGAATTAATGAAGTTTGCCAAAGAAACGGGAACCCCGGTTTTTCTGATTGGGCACATTACTAAGGATGGCTCCATCGCTGGTCCCAAGATGTTGGAACATATGGTGGATACCGTTTTGCAGTTTGAAGGGGATCGACATCTTTCCTATCGGATTTTGCGGACTTCCAAAAACCGTTTTGGATCGACCAATGAGTTGGGTATTTACGAGATGCGCTCTGATGGTCTTCGGGAAGTGGCTAATCCCTCCGAAATTCTACTGAGTCAGGGCGATGAAGTGCTTAACGGCGTGGCAATCGGTGCGATGCTGGAGGGCAATCGTCCACTGCTTATTGAAATCCAATCTTTGATCAGCCCGGCGACTTATGGCACACCGCAACGGAGCAGCACGGGTCATGATGCTAAAAGGCTGAATATGCTGCTGGCGGTGCTGGAGAAACGTGGAGGAATGCGGCTGGGACAGCAAGATGTGTTTCTGAATGTGGCTGGAGGTATGCGTGTGGATGATCCAGGTTTGGATCTGGCGGTTTGTGCAGCCCTGCTGTCTTCGTATGAGGACTCTCCTATCTCTTCGGGAATGTGTTTTGCAGGGGAAGTGGGCCTTGGTGGTGAAATCCGTGCGGTCAATCGTATAGAAAACCGCATTGCTGAAGCGGATAAGCTAGGTTTTAAAAAAATAATTGTTTCCCGGTATGCGGTTAAGGGTGTTGACTTATCCACATTTGGCATTGAGGTTATTCCTGTTTCCAAATTGGATGAGGTCTATATGCGCTTATTTTCCTAATCTCGGCTCACTGTTACGAGCTTGTTAGTTTGCATATACTAAGTATTCTTATTTCATTGCACATACTTTTTTATATCAAGTGATTTTATATTTAAGAATCCCATATAGATTTTTTTTCTTTTTAGGAGCTGGCTTATAGTTCATTCATAATTGGTGCGGTACTATAGATTATGCTAATGTTTTAGATTACTATGCACAGTGAGGAGGCTTTTTCAGTGATTCAATCCGTAACAATGAGATATAAGAAGTCAGTTTGTTAATTAGCTTTTATTAATTAACGCCAGAGTCACTGCTTTGAATTTTTCTTTTAATTTGTGCTGGCTGCTGTGTAGTTTTGTAGGATATGAAATGCTATCAAAAACATCTTAAGCTACGACCATTTTCTCGAGGGTTTCACCTGATTACGGATGAGGTGGAGTCGGCCATTCCAGAGATTCGAGAGATTAAAGTGGGTATGCTTCAGGTATTTATCCAGCATACCTCTGCTGGGCTTACCATTAATGAAAATGCCGATCCTACTGTACGCAAGGACTTCGAAACGTTCATTAATGACATGGTTCCAGAAAGTTATCCACGGTTTATCCACACCTATGAAGGCCCAGATGATATGCCAGCACATATCAAGAGCAGCATGTTTGGCTGTTCGGTTCAGATCCCTATTTCTGCAGGTAAATTGGCCCTAGGGACATGGCAGGGCATATATTTGGGAGAATTTAGGGATTATGGTGGCTCTAGGAAATTGGTGCTCACCGCCTATGGCCAATAAAAAAACGTGTAGAAAATATCGATGGCGATACTTTTCCACACGTTTGCACGTTTTTATAGCCGTAAAAAAGCCTTTTGGTTTTATCCCAATAATTCCTGAATATTTTTGATGTTTATTTCTGTATAATCTTTGATGTATAGGTCGCAAGGTGGCAACTCCTCTTGGGTATGAGAGGTAAGCACTCCCACCACCTTCATACCTGCATTGATGGCTGCCGAAACACCCGAGAAAGAATCCTCAAATACCACACAGTTTTTGGGTTCAGTACTTAGCTTACTGGCTGATTTGAGGTAAACCTCTGGCGCTGGTTTATGACTGCTTACGTCCTCACTGGCCATCAAGGATTCCATATTGGAGCGGATCCCCAGGCTGTCGAGGATCAAGTCCATATTTGCACGCGGTGCGGAAGTTCCTACACCAGTTTTGAAGCCTTCACTTTTCAAAGCCGCAAGAAATTCCATATAACCGGGAACGGCCATCACCTGATCAGCATAAATCTCCCTGAAAAGCCCTTCTTTTTCGTTTTCAAGCTCGGAAAGCTCCTCAGCACTAATCTCTTTTTGAAGGAAATGGCTAAATATATAGCTATTAGGTTTTCCATACATATGATTAGCATATTCCTCCTGGCTAGCTTGCATGCCACGCTTGGCAAAAAATGCATCAAATGCCTGCGAATGAAAAGGGTTCGTATGGCAAATGACGCCATCCATATCAAATATCACTGCTTTATTTTCCATAAAGCAAAAGTAGCGGTTTTTTTAGACACCGTAAAATGCATTCTATTATGAGGATGTTATCTTGATCATTCCTTCACTTATATAATTGTAAGGATTGGATAGAAGATGCCTACAGTAAGGATATTTCATCCAATGGAAGTTATCAAGGTATGTTTTTTCGAGAGTTCCTTAGCATTATATAAGGGCTAGCTGTTTTCTATCCTGACATAAACCTGACTTTCTTTTGCCTAGATTAAAGGCTATATTCCTAAAGGGTGAATTTCACTGGAGTAGGCATAGTGTAGAATATTCTCCTCACTGTAAGGGAAAATGATTTTGCCCGGAGGGCTAATAAGAAATACTAACAATCACTAAAGCAAAGGATGCAATAGAGGCAATACCCAGTCTATGACGCTTACTTATCCACATTCTTACCTATGCAATTTACTTGCTTCAACAAGTATTTTTTACCTGATTTAAAAATAAAGGGCATATTTGGCCTTCATTTTGTTTAGAAGGCTTTACCATCTCAAGCGCGCTTTTAGGAGTGGCCTTTGAGCAGGTAAACATAGCCTTTGCTTAAGCCTTACTTTTATAGAAGCTTAATGATTTTAAAGGTTATATTATATTCATCATAAACCACAAAAGCACATACTATTATGGATTCGGTAGAACTGGAGAAACTCAAATACCCTATTGGTCAGCATCATGAGCAGACCTATTTTTCGGAGGAAGACATTCAACATTGGATCAGAGACATCAGCTCTTTTCCTGAGCAATTGGAGCAAATCACCGCTTCACTGACTGAGGAGCAGCTCGAATACCTGCATAGGCCTGATGGCTGGACGGTAAGACAACTGGTACATCACTGTGCTGATAGCCATATGAATGCCTTGATGAGGAGCAAACTGGCTCTTACCGAGCATAAGCCTGTTGTCACCACTTATGATGAGGTGAAATGGGCCAAACTTAATGATAGCATGGCCGCTGATATTAGTAGTTCACTGGAAATCCTTCATGGTATCCATCAGCGATGGACGATGCTTTTGGACAATCTGAATGAAGCTCAGCTAAAGCGTACTTTTTACCATCCCGGACAAAGAAGAGAGGTGAGTCTGGGTGGCGTGATAGACCATTATAGCTGGCATGGAAAGCATCATCTTGCCCATATTCGACAAGCGCTGGAATATAAAGGGGATTTTGAACGGGAATATATTCTTTAAAAATTTTGGGGTTTAGGCCTAATTGTCTTGGGAATTTTACAAATTGGTGAGTGAAAGATGAAATTTCATTTAAGGCCTCACTATAATGTATCTGAAAAACTCCCTGATTGTACTCTTAACCTTTATGATGCTTGGTATGGGTCTGATATCCTGCCAATCTCCCTCGAGTGATATTCCTGCCTATTTGTCTGAGTACGCCGAGGAATATGCACAAGATCCCCGTAAAGCCAACCTTGAATGGTTTGAATCAGCGGATTACGGCTTGTTTTTACACTATGGCCTATATTCTATCCTTGAAAAAGGCGCTTGGGTGCAGTTTCGGGATACCATTCCCTTGAGTGACTATATGCAGCTGACGGAAAAATTTGACGCTAAGAATTTTGACGCGGCGAGGATTGTGGAGGTAGCGGAGCAAGCAGGGATGAAATATATCACGCTGACCTCTAAGCATCATGATGGCTTTTGTCTTTTCGATACCAAGGCGACCGATTATAATTCGATGAATGCTGCTGCCGGAAGAGATTTGGTAAAAGAATTATATGATGCCTGCGAGGCCAAAGGCATGGCTTTATTTCTATACTATAGTTATGGTGCAGATTGGCATCATCCTTATTTTTATAATCCTGAAGACGGTTGGGAAGTGGCCAGGCCTCATTATCAACAGCCTGAGCCTAGCTATAAATACCAGAAACCTGAGGATTTTAGACATTATGTGGACTTTGTGCATGAGCAGCTTACTGAGATGCTGACGCAATATCCTGGGATTGCCGGAATTTGGTTTGACCCCATTATGGGATATTATGCCAATCCTGAGCTCTTTCCAGTGGATGAAACCTATGCACTTATCAGGACATTGTCTCCCCATGCGCTAATTTCCTTCAAGCAGGGAGCCAATGGGCAGGAGGATTATAGTGCTCCCGAACGAGCAGGAAATGCCAAGGTGGGGAATCAATATCCAGTGGCCAAGATCGCCTTTGAGCGTAATCAGGGCAAGCCCACAGAAATATGCAATACCATGCAACCTCATGGCTGGAGCTATATGAAAGCTGATGATGGAAAGCATAAATCTGCCGATCAAGTCGTCGAGATGGTCCAAAATGCAAAGGATATTGGCGCTAATTTATTGCTCAATATCGGCCCAAAACCAGATGGATCCCTTCCTGATGAAGATATTGAGGCCCTGACCGAAGCCGCCCCAAGATTGGCAAAAGTATGGGCCAGCCAAAAATAACGACATTAAAAACCCCTTTTTATACGATGACAGGCTGATAGATACCTTATTTATCAGCCTGTTTTTTTGAGTCCTCTATATACCTCATTGCTCCTTAGTTTTACCCTGCTTTTTTTTCATCCTCCTAAGACTTTGCTATTTATAATAATTAGCCTAGATGGTATCTATCAATTCAAAAATCCAATAAATTTTTTCTATCGCTTAGATTTAATCTAAATAAGCCTTGCTGAAAAGAGGACTTAGCCGTATGTTTGTGTCAAAATAGATTAAATCTAAATAAAGCCGATATTAAATTGATAGGAATTATTTACTGAGGATTTTTTAGTAATGAATCAAAAAAGAAATAAATATAACAATCTCCCATCCATTTTGCTGCTAAGTATAGTACTACTTAGCCACTTGCAAACTGTGATGGCGCAGCAGGGCAAATCCAGCCTTGGTGGTACAGTGACTGACCCAAGTGGCCAGCCATTGGCATTTGCAGTGGTGGGGATTCCTTCATTGGATCATTATACTATGTGTGATGAATCGGGAAGCTATCATCTTCCGGAGGTTTTGCCCGGGGATCAGATTTTAAGCGTAAAGCTTATGGGCTACCAACCGCTGGAGCAGCAGGTCTCTCTCCAGGCCGGCAATCATCATGAGCTAAATCTAAGGCTCCAAGAATCTATGACCAATTTATCACAGGTCGAGGTGCTGGGGAAATCCACCTCTACGGAGATCAATACCAGCGGATTTGCGGTGAAAGCTATTGATACCAAAAACTTCGTAAACCAATCCCTGCAGACCAATGACATTCTGGATCAAACTGCCGGCGTAAGGATCAGGCAAGATGGAGGCTTAGGCTCTAGGGTTCGATACAATATCAATGGCCTTAGCGGCAATGCGATTCGAATATTTATCAATGGAATACCTATGGAAAATTACGGAAGTTCTTTTTCATTGAATAGCATTCCTACCTCGATGATTGAGCGCATAGAAGTGTATAAGGGGGTGGTGCCAGCCGAGTTTGGCAATGATGCCCTCGGAGGAGCGGTCAACGTAATCCTAAAAACCAAATCCCCCAATACGCTGAACGCCTCGATCTCCTATGGCTCTTTCAATACCCAGCAGGCCAGCATCAATGGGAATTACCGAAACGCCAAAAACGGATTTACCTTCAGAGGCTCCGCTTTCTATAATTTCTCCAACAATAATTATAAGGTATGGGGAAATCAAATTTATGTCACTGACAAATTTGGAAAAATCACCTATATCAAAGCACCACGATTTCACGATGACTACCGCTCAATGGGCATCAAAGCCGCGGCGGGTTTTACCAATGTGAAATGGGCGGATGAGTTTTTGGTGGATGTGTTGAGCTCCGGAATGGAAAAGGACATCCAGCATGGCGCCACCATGGAAAATGTATATGGTAATCGCTCCACCTCCCAAAGCACCAATCTGGCGAGCATCAGCTATAGAAAAGAAGATCTCTTTAAGGAAGGCCTGGATGTGAATTTCTTTTCCTCCTACTCCAGTCTGAAGAGGAATGTGGTGGATACGATTCCTTATATCTATAACTGGTATGGAGAATTGGTGGATTTCAATGAGGATGGCAAGCCTGAGGAATGGTCCTCCGGTGCAGAGGCGGGAAGCCCTACCTTGAATGAATCAAGGGAAAAACAAGCCGTCGTTCGTCTGAATGCCCAATATGAGCTCAATGAAAACTTCACCGTTGGGGTGAATCAACTTAGCAATTATTTCAGTCGGAAGCCAGATGATCCCATGCAAGTACAGGAAGTCAGAGACCTGACCGACACCCGCTACCTGAACAAGAATATCACAGGGGTCTTTCTGAACGCCAATGGTATCGATAATAAGCTTAAGACCTCCTTGTTTTACAAATACTATAACCAAACGGTGAGCCTAAAGGATGTGGAATATGAGCGATTTAGCAGCACGCCTGTTCCATATGAATACAGCAAAACCAGCAGTTTTGGTGGGTATGGTCTAGCGCTGGGATACTATATTTTTCCGAAGTTTCAGCTTACGGCTTCCGCCGAAAAAGCCATTCGTATGCCCACCGGCAATGAGGTATTCGGGAACGATGCAGAGGCTATCGACCCTTCCTATGAGCTGGATCCAGAGCAAAGTTATAATGCCAATTTGGGATTCAACTTAGAGGCCTTGCACTGGAATAAGCACTCTTTCCAAATGAATTTCAATGTATTCTACAGAAATACACTGGATATGATCCGCCAGGTGGTGGCCTCAGAGCAGGCGGAGACCTATGGATTTGAAAATAATGATAGAATCCTGAGCAAGGGTTTTGATACGGAGCTGAGCTATTCTTATGACAATAAGCTTACCTGGATGCTAGGCGTCTCGGTCTTCAATGCGCGATTTAATCAGCAATATGACCAATATGGATCCGAATATATCTACTATGGCGATCGACTAAGAAATGCCCCCTACTTCACTGCCAACAGTAATATCAGATATACGGCAGACAACTGGTTTCAGGAGCGTTCACGAAGCACTTTCTATTATAATATCGGATATGTGCATGATTATTTCCGCAACTGGGAGAGCCTGGGAAGCGCGGGTAAGAATGTCATTCCCAGCCAAATGGTACATTCCATTGGTGGCTCCTATACCGTTCCGAGCCAGCGATTCACCTTTAGTTTTGATGTAAAAAACATTACGGATGAGCAGGTATTTGACAATTGGGCCTTGCAGAAGCCAGGAAGGGCTTTCTATGCCAAGCTTACTTATAATCTATTGTAATTAATATTTTAAAAATATACGAAAATGAACAACTATTCTACCAAAATTGCCGCTTTAGTTGCAGGCTTGACTTTGAGCCTGGGAGCCTGTACTGATGATTCTGAGCCTACTCCGCAGCCGGGGACCACTGAGGCTCATCATACGATTGCTTTGGGTGCCGGATCCACTGGTGAGTCTGTTACTTTTGTCCAGAGTCTTGAGGACTTCGGTGCAGATCGGTCTATTTCTTTTAATGCCTATGGCTTTGAAGTGCCTTCTACTCGTACGGCACGGATCTTCCAATCCACTGATGGAAGCAACCTTTATGACCTGGATTACGGTGGAGGCCGTGTGTATAAGTTTCAGGTAAATGGTGGTGAGTCTTATACCCAGCTTTCTGAGGTGAATGTGGAATACGCCATTGGTACAGCTAATCCACGTATTACTCCATTGAATGATGAGTATGCCATGTTACATTATGTGCAAACCGAAAATTATGTGGATGAAACTTCCGGTGCAGTCACCATGAAGCAGGCCAATGCAAGTATAGTTTTACTTTCATTGGAGAACCTTGATATGCAAACTATCGAAAAATTTGAGATTCCTACCAGCGGTGATAATGGCCTGGACTATGTAGGTCGTATCGATGCTCCGGTAGTTGTGGGTGATAAGTTATATTATGGTCTTAGCCGTAGTGGTTTTGATCCTAATGATCCAGACTCCAGAACTATAGTTCCTAATAACACTAATGTGGAGACGATGGTGCTGGACTTCCCAAGTCTTACCAATCCACGAATCATCGGTACCACCGCAGGTGGAGCTAAGGGTGCTACCAATGGCTACAGAACTCCTGTGGCTCATGTAGATGAGAATGATGATATCTATCAGATAGTAACCACTTTGGACGAAAATGATGATACATTCATCCTGAAAATCTCCAATGGCGATTATGATGATAACTATAGCTTTAACCTTTCTGAGCTTCTCGGTCAGCGGGTAAGATCTTACGGTTGGTTCTATGTGGGCAACGGCATCGGATATGTGCCTTATGCTAATCTGGACATCGAAGGTGATAATAACTATTCTGTAGCCAGAGTGGATGTATATAATAATAAAGCGGTGGAGATGAATGTTCCTGATGGCTTATGGCTAAGACAATACCAGAGTGGTAAGATGATTGATGGTAAATTCCACATGGCCCTTGCTCCACTTGGTGAAGGAGGAAATGTGTATATCTTCGATCCAGCAAATGAGACTGCCGACGGATTTACTAAGGGTGCTTCTCTTCAAACGGGTGCTGATGCTTTCTATATCGGTATATACTAAGAATAGGGCTTAACAGCCAATACCATTTTACACCCGCCCAAAAGCAATTTTTGGCGGGTGTTTTTTTTGCTTGCTCCAGCGTGGAAAGCACTTTTTAGGGCTATTTGATAGGGGATTTTCTACTTATCCACACTGGAAGTTGCTGGATTTATAGAAGCCCAGCAATGACATTTATCAATCTTCAGAACTGTAAATCGCCTATAGGGAGTCGCATGGATTGGCAAATGGAATGCTGTCGGAGCTTGGTATTTGTGCTGCCTGGCAATTGTCCTTCATTCCAGAAGCCTTTTCTCAGTCTCTAGGTTTGCTTACTTTATTCCAGTATTTTTAACCTATATTTTTCTATACAATTAAAGATTTAGGATATGAACACCTTGGATCACCTTTTGGATGAGTTTAAAATAAGCTTAGAAGATCACGCCTTATCACGATCCGAAAAGCGAGAAATCAAGTCGGAGGTAGCCGACTTGACGATGCATGAGCGGCAAGTGCTGATGTCGGATATTTGCCAGCTGGCACAGGCTCGGACGCAGGATGTCGATACGCAGAATCTGCTGCAATGGTTTTATGAAGCAGTGAAGCTTTTGCAGCAAAAAGAAACGGCCACAGCCTATGGTTCGGCCTTTTTCAGCCCAGGAAATGCCTGCAGAGATGCCATAATACAGGAATTGCGGATGGCCCAGTCAATTATCCACATTTGTGTATTTACCATTAGTGATAACCAAATTACCAATGAAATCATCGAGGCCCAACGCCGAAATATACCTATAAAAATAATTTCCGATGATGAAAAAGTCTTTGATTTAGGCTCAGATATTGACCTTCTTCGTGAGGAAGGCCTGGCCGTACAGACTGATCATAGCCCTGCGCATATGCATCATAAATTTGCGATATTTGATCGGAAAAAAGTACTTACTGGTAGTTATAATTGGACCCGCTCTGCGGCCAGCCAAAACTATGAAAATATCGTGCTATTGGATGATGTGCACACCGTCCGGACCTTCGAGAAGGAGTTTGACAGGTTATGGGATCGCTTCGAATCGGGCCGAGGCTGATCTTCTTGCCCCCTTTGGGATTAGCTTGTTTCCCTTCATCGCTTTATCCTTAAAGATAACATAATACAAAATGGGATGACATCACCCATCAATCCGCTTACCTTTAAGCATTCGATTGATAAATTTTGGTGTCATCAGCCCCTATTTGATAGCTTCTGTTGAAGTGTAGAATAGTGGAAATTATGCTGCTGCCGCCGGATCTTAACCATAATAATCCAGTGTGCCCTACTGATCAAAAGCTGCTCGCCCAATTGTCAACTGGCTGTAAAGAAGCCTTTCGACTGATTTATGATCAGCATTGGGAAATCCTCTATCAAGCGGCCTATAGCAGATTGCAGGATCAAGAACTGGTCGAAGAACTCCTTCAGGAGCTCTTCGTGGATCTATGGACGAGGCATGATCGATTAGCCATCAATACCTCTATAAAAGCCTATTTATTTACTGCGGTAAAGTATCAGGTGATGAAGAAAATTGATTCTCGGCGCCTGCATCGGTCCATGGGGCTGGAGGAGGTGGAGCTTCCTTATGACCAATATGATGTGCTCGAGCTGGATGATCTTTACGAACAGCTGCATGTGGCCATTGATAAATTACCCCAAAAATCCCAATTGGTTTTTACTATGAGCCGCTTTGATGGTCTGTCCACCGAGGAGATCGCCGATAAGCTGCGCCTCTCCCCCCAGACTGTGCATAACAAAATGAGCCAGTCCCTGAGGTTTTTAAGGTCCGAGCTCAAAGAATATGCACCAGTAATTGCCTTATTACTAGTTCAATAAGCAAAAGTCTTGGAATCTCAGCCTGAGAGTTTCATTACCTTTATATATGAATTATACTCCACTATATTGGTAAATTCAGGGATAGTTCATCTATAGTATATACCTGTTTTTAGTATTACTTACTGGATAGGTTTTAGCATGGATTTTTTCCTATTATAGAAAGCCAAATTATAATGAGTACCCGAGCTCTGGATTATTCATTTCTTTGAAAATTAATCCTAATCTTTTTAAGAGGTTTGTGTATAATAGCCAATTCCTATACATCAATAGATTAGGACAATTATAAGTCCTATATCGACCTTTTTTTAAGGTATAGACGCATTTGTTATCCACATTTTTAGTTTTCACTTAGAGAATGCTGAGTTTTCAATTCGTTTAAAATCTTCTCTGTTGACTTTAAAGCTATGTTTTTACAGAATTATTGATTATTTTCAGTATAGACCACTTTGTAAAATTAGGAATTGGTTTTGTGATAAATGCTGTTTGAATAGTACTAGTATTATTTACCAGAATTCGGGCTTAGCCGTTTACTTTTAGAAAGTATTTATAAAGGGTGAAAGAAGTAAAATTTTTATAATATGGATGCTGAGAAGAAAAATACCGTCTGTGTGGCCTGTGGAAATGAGAGGGACAATATTGTTTTTTATGCCTCAGAAAAGCGTCTTGGCCTTGGGCATAAGTTTGATTATATGGAATGTGGCTTATGCTTATCATTACAGCTGGTGAGTCCTCCTGAGAATATGATGCAATATTATAGTTCTGAATATTTTTCTTTCAGGAAACTAAAGAATTGTGGATTTATAGGGTCCATATTCAAAAGGTCGGCATGGCTTTTTTATAAGTGGGGAATCATCCGAACGGTCCAGCCCGCTTACCTCAATTGGCTTAGAATCCTTCGTGCTACCAAGCATCAGGCGATAGCGGATATTGGTTGTGGAAATGGCCAATTGAGCTATGACCTGCGGTGCTGTGGTTTTGACAATCAATATGGCTATGATCCCTTCCTTCCCAAAGAGGTGAAAGAACCTGGATTGACCCTGCAGGGCTTAGAACTCCAGGAGGTCAGGGGGAAATTTGATATCGTGATGATGAATCATTCCTTTGAGTATATGGAATACCCGCAGGAGATATGGGGACAACTGAGTAAGATCGTTAAGGAAGACGGGAAGCTGCTAATCCGCCTGCCAGTAACAGACAGTGAGGTTTGGAGAAAGGAAAGGGCAGATTGGTTTCAGCTAGATCCTCCGAGGCATTTATTTATCCCCAGTATCAAGGCCATGAATGACCTGGGGAAGAAATTTGGTTTCCATCTTTTTTACACTGAATTTGACAGTACTGAAGCGCAGTTTGCTTATACTTCCTTATATAAACAAGGGAGGAAAATGGTGGATCATGAATTGGAAGATTATTTTTCTAAAGAAGAGCTCAAGAGCTTAAAGGCCAAAGCCGCACAACATAATCGATACCAAATAGGTGATCAGGTATGCCTATACTATCAGAAAGTGGCAGACCTGCCTAAAGCAAGTTCCTATTAGCAGCTTGCAGGAATGTGGATATATAAGCATCCTTGCCTAAATACCTATTTATCGATTATTTTTATAGCTACCTAAAGTTATAGCTCAGGCTGGTATATTTTTTTACTATAAGCTGGCCCCATTGCCCAACAGATTAATGCTTCAATAAAAATCTCCTCTGAATACCTCAGGCTGGGACCATGAATGCCTTTTGAAATACTTTTTATTTGCCCGGCAGGGCTAAGCCTCTCCTTAGTTATCCAAACATCACCAAAGACTCGATTTTATTAACATTTTAGTAACCGTTTTTGACGGTAGTAATGCACTGTGCAGGACACTTTATAGATGAACACAGCACATAATGCAAGTAGATAAAACTATAGAAAAGTTAATTGCAAAGTCCCTACGCGGCAAAATCAGCACTGAGGAGCAAAATCAGCTGAATGACTGGTATCGTGAATCGGCGCAGGAGGTGGAGGAGATTTCTGATTATAAGCTTCGCAAAAAAGAAGAGGTAAAAAATGCAATTTTTTGGGAGGTGGAGAAAAAGATCACCCCACATGCGCAGCTATTTCCAAGAACCAGAAATCAGTCCATCCCTTTCCAATGGGCAGTGGCTGCTGGTCTGTTGGTAATTATTTCTATGAGCTGGCTTTTTCGATTTCAGCTGGGACATAGCGCAGAGAGCACCGATAGGACTGGCCAATATGAAGTGTTTTCTAATCCCGCAGGCACCAAGCGCAAAATCAAACTGCCTGATGGAAGTAGTATTCACCTTAACCATAATAGTGAGGTGCAGGTGGCGGCGGATTATTCCAGCAATCGACTGGTGAAGCTCAGCGGTGAGGCTTTCTTTGAGGTGAGCCCCAATAAGGAGCTCCCATTTCGCGTGCTGACCGAGTCTCTGGAGACGCGCGTCCTAGGGACTTCCTTCCTGGTAAATGCCCGGCCCGGCAGCCCAGAATCTGTGGCCGTAAAAACCGGTCTGGTCAAGGTCCAGCTGTCTAACGAGATAGGGGAAACCTTGGAGCCACTTCAGCAGGTACGGCTAGAAGCGGGTGAACTGAATAGAACAGAGCTTATTGATGCTGAGAGCGTGTTTGGCTGGACAGAGGGAAAACTGGTCTTTCGAAATTCTACCTTGCCGCAGGTGCTAAAAGCCCTTGAAGATTGGTACGGGGTGACTATAAAATCCAATGTTGATAAATACCCCAACTGCAGGCTCACGGCTACTTACCATAACCTAAACTTGGAGGACCTTCTGCTGGCCGTCAATTATTCGATTCCCATATCCTATACTATAAATCAAAAAAATATAATTCTAAGAATCCAAGGCTGCTAGGAAGGCGGAGCTGCTCCAACAGCCCCGCCGAAGATATAGGCAGATTTAAATGCAAAAGCTAATTCTACCAATCCAATCAAAATTATGAAAAAAAATTTACATGAAACCTTAAAGTACCTTACGATGAGGCTATTCGCGATGGTTTTTTTCTGTCTTAGCACCATGCAATGGTCCATGGCAGAGCGGGCAAACGCCCAGAAGTTAACGGACACCTATATTCGGCTTGCCGAAAGTAGCTATGCCTTGGAGGAGGTATTTGCAGAGGTGGAGAAGCAAAGCAATTTTGAGTTTTCGTATGAGAGTGATCTCGAAATCAGCGGAGAGGTGAAAATCACTAGGAAGAAGCAGAACCTAGAGCTGCTCCTGCAGGAGATTTCTCGTCAGTCGAATCTGAAATTTATGCAGGTGAATACCACTTTGGCCATATCCACCAAGAAAACCAGTCTTGCTGAGCAGCCATCAGCAATTGCCCTGACGGGCAAGGTGATCGATTCGGAATCTGGTGAAAGCCTGCCTGGGGTAAATATTCTCCTTAAAGGAAAAGGTCGGGGTACTGTTTCCGATCTGGAGGGGAATTTTGCTATTAATGCCCTTGAAGGGGATGTATTGGTATTCTCCTATGTGGGCTACCTGAATCAGGAATATACCATTAGAAATTCTGCAGCCATCACGATAAGCCTGCAGCTGGATAGTAAGGCGCTGGATGAGGTGGTGGTGACTGCTTTAGGGATAAAGCGAGATGAGAAGGCCCTGGGATATGCGACACAGAAAGTGGATAGCGAGCAGTTGCTGGATGCCAAATCCAATAACTGGGCAGATGCGCTAGTGGGCAAAGTGGCCGGTCTTAATGTGCTATCTTCTGGCTCCGGACCGATGAATTCCAGCCAGATCAGCTTGCGAGGTGATAATTCCCTAAACCCTAATGGGAATAGTGCCTTGATCGTATTGGATGGAGTGCCTATGAATAGTGGCCTGACCAGCTCAGGGGTGAGCTCTGCCTATGGTGCTGGATCTGGTAATGATGTGCCAGTGGATTTTGGCAATGGTATCGCTGATATCAACCCCGACGATATCGAGAATATTACAGTGCTCAAAGGAGCCAGTGCCACCGCCCTATATGGTAGCCGTGCTGCCAATGGCGCACTGGTAATAACCACCAAATCAGGAAGCAAAAAGGACAAGGGAATCGGTGTATCGATCAACTCTAATTTTAGCATGAACGATGTGCTCAGATGGCCTGATAGCCAATATGAATATGGTCAGGGAACAGGGACTGCCTTCAATACCGAAGGTGAGCTGTATTATTCCTATGGGGCTTCCGAAGATGGAAAGAGCACGGGCGGCACCTCCAGTGGCTTTGGGCCGAAGTTTGAAGGTCAATATTACTACCAATATGATCCAAGCCTCGAAGATCAATCTGCCGAACGCCAGCTATGGAGACCTTATGAAAACAATGTGAAGGATTTCTGGGAAACAGGATTTACCTTCTCCAATAATATTGCGCTGGAAGGCGGTACCGAAAAAGGAGGAATGAGAGCCTCTCTCACCCATACCAAAAATGAATGGATCATGCCGAATACGGGTTTTGAGCGATTCGTGGCCGCACTTAGCGTGCATCAAAACATTACCGATAAACTGAAAGTAAATGCCAAGGTAAACTATACCAATAAGGCCAGTGATAACCTACCAGCTACTGGCTATAACAACCAGTCAATCTCCTATTTCATGATTTTTCAAAATCCAAGTATTGACTTGGAGTGGTACCGACCGATCTGGAAAGAAGGAATGGAAAATATCGAGCAGCTGCATCCTTTCTCTAGCTATATAGATAACCCCTTCCTTATCGCGTATGATATGACCAACTCGGTGAATAATAATGCCATGGTGGGCAATCTGTCAGCAATATATAGCTTTGATGATCATTGGGAGCTGATGCTGCGCTCGGGATTATCACTGAGCCAAGAGGAGCGCGCGATGCAAAGACCCTATAGCTCCGCGAATTTTCAGCGCGGCTATTATAAGGAGCAGGATGTCAGTAATTATGAGATCAACTCGGATTTCCTTCTTACCTATAAGCAGCATTTCGGAGATCGATTTGATTTGCGCGTCAGCGCCGGGGGAAATACCATGACCCGTAAATACCGGAATGTGAGTGCCTATGTGGATGGGCTGGTGATCCCTGGAGTCTATAAGCTGGCCAATGGAATCAATAACCCCGTGCTGAGCACTTATGACAATAATAGAGAAATCAACAGTCTCTATGCCCTGGCTTCTTTCTCCTTCGAGGATAAGATGTTCCTGGATTTGACAGGTAGAAATGACTGGTCCAGTACCTTGCCGATCCAGAATAATTCTTTTTTCTATCCCTCTGCAAGCTCCAGTTTTATCTTAACGGACCTATTTTCTCTTCCGCAGGAGATCTCTTTTGCGAAGTTTAGACTATCTGCCGCGCAGGTGGGCAATGATACCAGCCCTTATAAAACCAGTAAGTATTATGGGCAAAGCGAATTTCCAGGCTCCGGATCAGTACCTACCACCCTTTATAATGTGGACTTTAAGCCAGAGATAACCACCAGTTATGAAACGGGGATCGAATTGATCTTCTTCGATAGACGCTTGGGCGCAGATATAAATTTCTACCGCAGCATCACCGAAAACCAAATTCTGGAGGTGCCTGTGGATCCCACCACCGGCTATAACCGTGCGGTGCTGAATGCTGGAAAAGTCCAGAACCAAGGCATAGAGCTGGTCCTTAATGGCTCACCTGTGGTTTCTCAAAACTTCAAATGGCAGACTTATATCACCTGGGCCAAAAATGACAATGAGGTGCTGGAGCTTACCAACGGATATGATGACAGCCAGGTCATCGCCACAGGCGGCAATGCCCAGATCATCGCAAAGGTCGGTGGCACCACGGGTGATATTTACGGTTATGGATTTGTGAGAAGCCCAGAGGGCGAAATTGTATATAATAAATCCGGACTTCCTGAGCGCCCGGATGATATCTCCTATCGTGGCAATGCTTATGCCAAGTGGAAAGGTGGATTTAGAAATGAGTTTACTTACAAAAACTACCGATTGAGCGTGCTGTTGGATGGCCAATATGGGGGGATCATCTATTCCCAAACCCATCATAAAATGTCTGAACAAGGCAAGCTGAAGCATACCCTTATGGGTCGTGAAGACGGATTTATCATCGGGGACGGAGTGGTGCTGAATGATGATGGTACTTACTCTCCGAATACCACTCAAACGACCGTGCCGGCTTATTATCGGGAATATTATCGCAGGGCAAATGTCGAGTCCAACTCATTTGATGCTTCCTATATCAAACTTCGGGAAGTGAGATTTGAGATGAATATCCCATCGGTATGGCTAAAGAAAATGATGATCAGACAGGCTTCTATCGCCGTATATGGCCGTAATCTAGCGCTGATTTCTGACTTCCCCATCTTTGATCCTGAGACGGCCGCCTTGAATGGAGGAAGCTTGATGCCAGGGGTAGAAATCGGCCAGCTGCCGACGCCACGGACCTTTGGGCTGAACCTCACCTTAAAACTGTAATTTTTCTTTACTGAAAAGCAAAAAATATGAAACGATCACTCTATCAAATTGCCCTCTTGGCTTTCGTGCTATTCTTTCAAGGCTGCACGGCTGACTTCGAAGAAATCAATACTGACCCAAATCGTATCGATAGGATCAGCCCAGGTACGCTGCTGAATCCCATCATCTATGAGGTGGCTAGCTATAATACCCGTAGGGCAGATTCCTGGACTTTTCAGATCATGCAGGTTGCACTTCCTTATCCATCCAGTGCGGGAGGATACCATCGCTATGATATCAGTGAATCTGCTGGGAATGGCACCTGGGATACCTATTACCGCTGGCTGGTGAATATCAAGGAAATGCGTCAATCTGCTGAGGATGCCGAGGATCCCAACTATGCAGCCATCGCCATGACGCTTAATGCCTGGGTGTATAGCCAGCTGACGGATTGCTTCGGAGATGTGCCCATGAGAGAGGCCAGCAGTGCCGAGGAGGGGATTTTTCGTCCTGTTTTTGATACTCAGGAGGAGATTTATACTCAGATCTTAGCTGATTTGGAGCAGGCCAATAGCCTGTTTGACCTGACAAGGGAGATGCAATATGGCGATGATGTGCTCTTTCACAATGAGGTATCCCAGTGGCAGAAATTCTGTAATTCCTTAAGACTAAGACTGCTGCTTCGCGTGTCCAATCGAGCAGAAACGAACGCTTTTGCAGAAATGGCAAGGATGATCAATGATCCGGGAAGCTATCCAGTATTTGAAAATACGGCAGAGTCGGCCATCCTGAAAGTAACTGGCGTAACTCCTAATCTCTCTCCCTGGGGCAGAGCGATAGATTTTACCACCTTCAGATCGATGAGCTCCTTTTTTATCGATCAGCTCAACAGCCTAGAGGATCCTCGTAGGGCAAGATTTGCTACTCAGGCCAGGGATCTGGACGGCACCACGCCGATAGGGTATCAGGGGATTCCTTCTGGATATCAAGGAGATGAAAACCAATTTCAGTATATTCCCTCAAATCATAATGTGGCCCTGGTGGAGGCACCGATGATTTCCCTTATCCTCAGCTATGCAGAGGTGGAGTTTATCAAGGCAGAGCTGGCGCAAAGAGGATACATTCAGGCGGACGCCCAGATGCATTATGAAAATGGCGTACGAGCAGCCATGGAGCAGTGGGAAGTGGAGATTTCTGGGGATTATTTCCTAAATCCCGCCGCAGCCTATGACGGTACTCTTGAGAGGATCATGCTTCAGAAATACTTAGGTCTGTATTTCAATGACTATCAGCAGTGGTTCGAATACAGGAGGACTGGCTTGCCGGTATTGCCCGTGCATGAGGGAATGGAAAATGACCAAAAAGTCCCTGTGCGATTTATGTACCCGATCGATGTGAGATTACAAAATGCCGCCAATTATGAGGCAGCGGTCACTCGAATGGGTGGCGATGATATAAACACCAAAGTTTGGTGGGAAAAATAATTGCCTTGCGGCAAATCAATACTTCATTCCATCCAGCGGGCTTCAGGCCAGTGCTGGATGGATTTTGGTGTAAAAATAGTCTAATGAAATCTATAAATTAATTCACTTAAATCTGTCACAGTACAATGAAAAAATTACTTTTAACAGGCTTAATCATTTCCGCCAGCTTAGCGGTATCTGCCCAGGAAACCGCCAAAGGGAGGGTTTTTGCCGATCTTAATGGAAATGGCAAAAAAGACGGCCGCGAGGAGCTCCTCGCTGGAGTATCCGTCTCCAATGGCATCCAAGTGGTCCAGACCGATGATAAAGGTCGGTATGAGCTTCCTGTGAGCGATGATCAGATTGTCTTCGTCATCAAGCCAGCTGGCTATCAGGCTCCTGTAAATGAAAAAAACCTTCCTCAGTATTTCTATATTCATAAGCCTGAAGGCTCTCCAGAATTGGATTTTGAAGGGGTGAAACCTACTGGCAAACTACCGAAGAAGCTTGATTTTGCCCTGGTTCCTATGCAGGAAGATAAGGAGCAGTTTACCGCTTTGATCTTTGGTGATCCTCAGCCTTATACGATTGAGGAGGTAAATCACTTTGCCAATGGCGTGGTATCCGAGGTGGAAGGAATCGATGGGATCGATTTTGGACTTTCCCTAGGAGATTTGGTGGGCAATGATCTTGACTTATTTAAGCCCTATATAGATGCCACCGCCAAAGTAGGGGTGCCATGGTATAATGTATTGGGTAATCATGATATTAATTTTGATGTGACCGAAGATCACCTTGCAGATGAAACGTTCGAAGCTCATTTTGGTCCAGCAAATTATGCCTTCAATCATGGCAAAGTACACTTTATCGTATTGGATGATGTGATGTATCCAGATCCAAGAGACCAAAGTGGCTACTGGGGTGGCTTCCGTCCGGATCAGCTGGAGTTTGTGAAAAATGACCTTCAATTTGTCCCTAAAGATCATTTGATCGTCATTGCTGTGCATATTCCACTGAGCGAGCCTAGTGGAGATCCCTTCAAGGACGAGGATCGCCAGCAATTGTTTGACCTGCTGAAAGACTACCCTAATACCCTTTCTCTATCTGCGCATACGCACCTGCAGCGTCAAGACTTTTTCTTTGAGAAGGATGGCTGGGGAAATAAGAATCCTCACCACCATTATAATGTGGGCACCACTTCCGGTGACTGGTATTCTGGAAAGCTGAATGATAAGGGAATCCCTGTATCCACGATGCGTGATGGTACGCCAAAAGGTTATGCCTTTATCGAGTTTGACGGCAACCAATATGAGGTCAGGTATAAGGTAGTGGATGAGCAGGAAGGCTATCAAATGGCCATTTTTGCGCCTAAAGTGCTGGCCAAGGATAGCCGAACTTCTGCTGGGATATTCGTGAATTTCTTTATGGGCTCCGACTCGGATAAGCTTCGCTATAGAATCGATAATGGCGAATGGAAGGATATGAGTTTTATGGAGGAATATGATCCTACTTATATGCTGGATGTCTATCAGTGGGATACCACTGAGGAGATTTGGGAGGGACGCCGACCATCAAATCCGGTGAAAAGCACTCACCTGTGGAGAGCTAATATCAATACTAAGCTCGAAGTAGGCCCTCATACCATAGAAGTGGAGGCCACGGATATGTTTGGTAAAAAGCATTATGGTAAGCGCACTTACCATATCAGATAAGTTTTGCTGATTTAGTTTGTTGCCGGCCTACAGGAATGTGGGCCGGCTTTTTTTTGCTCTGAGGACACCATCTTCTCTCTGGCGATCGCAGGGATTATCCTAAATTGATTTCCTTATCAGCAGTATTCTCCACCTTGGATTTCACAAAATCAAAAAAATAATGGAACTTAGGCAGGTCAAAACAGAACCGCCTCGAAGAAGAGGATTGAATTTACTATTCAATTGGTTATTTGGCTAAACCGTTTTATCTTTTCAGAAAAAATATCATTTAACCCAAAAAGCCCCTAAAAAGAGACTATGAACAGAAGATTAGCATTAAAACAACTTGCCTTAGCTGCAGGTGGCATTGCGCTGATCCCTTCCTGTACTTTCAGCGAGGAGGAAGTGCTTACCGCCTATGATGAGCTAGAGATCACCGCAAGTGATGCGGAGCAGCTACAAGCAGTAATCGATACGATTTTTCCCAAAACCACCCTTAAGGGCGGTGTTGAGCTAGGCGTAGATCAGTTTGTATTAGTAATGGCCAACGACTGCCTGGCAGAGAATGAGCAGCAGCAATTTGTCAAAGGCCTAAAAGGATTCGGTAGTTTTACCAAAGAAAACTTTGGCACCTCCTTTACCAAAATGGATGAGGCAGAGAGAAAAACCCATCTTCAGAGCATGATGGCTGGTACTGAGAAAAAAGGTGAACAGCAGTTGGCCACTCAGGAATTCCTGGCGATCACCAAGAAGTTTGGTCTTCAGGGATACATGAAATCGGAGTATTATATGACCGAGATCATGCCTTATCAGCAGGTGCCGGGCCCTGTATTTATTGGTAAAAAGAAAATTGACGCAAGCGAAAAAGTGAATATCAATGGCTAATCTAAATATAAAGAGTGAAGAGGCAAACACCTATGGGGCCATCGTCATCGGCTCAGGAATGAGTGGAGGCTTTGCCGCCAAGGAACTTTGCGATAAAGGCGTCAAGACGCTGGTGCTGGAGCGTGGCAGAAGTGTGGTCCATAATAAGGATTACCCTACTACGAATATGCTTCCCTGGGAATTTGACCATAAGGGCCAGATTCCGGAGGATATACAGAGAGAAAACCCAGTGGTGAGTCGTTGCTATGCTTTCAGAGAGGATGCAGCGCACTTTTTTGTGAAAGATAAGGAGCATCCTTATATTCAGGAGAAACCTTTTGACTGGATAAGAGGATATCAGACGGGGGGAAAATCACTCCTGTGGGCGCGGCAGGTGCAGCGTTGGTCGGACTTTGATTTTGAAGGCCCTGCCAGGGATGGCTTTGCGGTGGACTGGCCGATACGATATAAGGATCTGGCGCCTTGGTACAGCTATGTAGAAAAATTCGTAGGCGTAGCGGGCTATGCGGATGGCATTCCCCAGCTTCCTGACGGTGACTTCCTGCCTGGAATAGAGCTTACAGCCGTGGAGGATTACTTCAAAGGAGTCGTGGAGCAGCAGTATCCCGGCAGAAATGTGATCTCTGGCCGATGTGCACACATCACTGGCAATGCCGAATATTATGCAAAACAAGGACGAGGCATCTGCCAGCACCGCGTGCTATGTCAGCGTGGTTGTCCTTTCGGAGGATATTTCAGCTCCAATTCGGCTACCTTACCTTGGGCCGCCAGGACTGGAAATCTAACCTTGCAAAATGACGCCGTGGTGCACTCGATCATCTATGATGAAGGGAAAGGAAAAGCCACCGGAGTACGCGTGATAGATGCGCATACCAAAGAAATGACAGAATATTATGCTCCTGTGATCTTCCTGAATGCCAGTGCTCTAAATACCAATTTGATTCTTATGAATTCTACTTCCTCCCGTTTCCCGAATGGGCTTGGAAATGATAATGATATAATGGGCAAATACATAGGTTTCCATAATTATCGTGGGGGTGTCTCTGGCGAATATGAGGGGCTTGGTGATTTTACCACTGAGGGTAAGCGGCCCACCAGCGGCTATATGCCCCGATTTAGAAATGTCCAAAAGCAGGAAACAAACTTCCTTCGAGGTTATGCCGCAGGCATCCATGGTACTCGGGCCAAGCATGTAAGTTATGATGGACTTGGGGAGGATTTGGTCAATAATATCTCTTCTGCTGAATACGGATCATGGCATATTGGTTCGCATATGATGGGCGAGACCATTCCTAAGGAAACCAACTATATCGCCCTCGATGAAAGTCAGAAAGATGAATGGGGCATGCCTCAGCTTCGCGTAAACGTCGAATATGATCAGAATGATGAAGATATGATCAAAGATTATAGAGAGCAGGTGTCTGAGATGTTTGATGCGGCTGGATTCAAAAATATCAAAACATGGGATGATGAACGTCGTCCTGGTTTGGATATCCACGAAATGGGCGGGGTGAGAATGGGTCATGACCCTAAAACTTCCCTACTCAATAAGCATAATCAGCTTCACGCCTGCCCTAATGTCTATGTGACCGACGGGGCCTGCATGACTTCCACCAGTACCCAAAACCCTTCCCTAACCTATATGGTTTTGGCAGCAAGAGCTGTGGATCACGCTTTCGGTAATTCCTAAGTCGCTAGATTTTAGTCGTTAAATATTTGGACCGCCTTTTGGGCGGTCCTTTTTTATGATGCATGACGGCAATGGCATTACCCTTTTCTGGCCAGCTAATTTTTTTATAATGGCATATTCATGAGATCATAAATACTTCATATTGAATTGGCCTTTTGAGATTGTAAAAATGAATGAAATTCATAAAGTTTTTCTGCTTTCTATCTATGGTTCAGTTGTACTAAATCGGATAGAATAAAAGGTCGATATGGCTATTTTTGAGACCAAATGATGAGGTGAGATTTTCTCCTTGATAATGAAATCCCTCTAATCCGCTCTGATAACTCTTATTATACCTAGCCTTAGCAAAGGGTGTAAGGTTTTTTCTGCGGACTGGTTGAAAGTATAAACTTTATTTCGAGCTTGATAAATTATTTTTCAGCCTTATACCCATCAAAAAAGTAGCGTTTTATTAGGTAACTAAATAGTTTCCTACATTAGACGTAACCCTTTGGTTTCATTTTTAGAAAAACTTTAGTAAATTTATGCTGTTAATTAGCATTGCCGAGTAGGGCATTGGATAGGGTATGACTTTTATTTAAACTGATGCTATAATTAAAGTTATCCACAATATAGCACTAATATTATTTATTAATACAGGATATGAAACTTAAGAAAGATGCTTTCAAAGCAGTCTCTGATAGTAATAGAAGAGCTATATTAATGATATTGTCCCATCAAGATCATACCATAAGCGCTTTAGCGGATAATTTTGAGATGAGCCGTCCGGCGGTATCGAAGCATATCAAAATTCTGAGTGAATCGGGGCTTATCCACATCCAGAAAAAGGGTCGTGAAAGAATCTGCAAACTCAACGGTGCAGGATTTGAAGAGCTTTCTTTGTGGATAAATTACTTCGATACCTTCTGGAAAGAAAGGTTAAAGAACCTGTAATTTGTTGATAGTTCTACATTTTTCTCCATTTAATAGATAGCTATCCACATTCTACTTTTCATTTAGGGCTCTCAGCATCTGCTTTTTATTTTTTCTTTTCGCCTGACCCATAATATTTAGTACTTGGAAGGAATACTTAGGTATTTGCAGCAATTTTCAGGGTATATGCTCATTTTTAGCGGCATTTTTGATCGTTTTTGTAGGTAAAATTTAATTTTGGCATGATAAAAGCCTTATTTTCATAAAAATAATATCTTTGCAAATTGGATTTGGATACGAGGATCATGAAGAGAGGAATACCTAGTTTAATAGATATGTGGAAAGATGGCTATTCGAGCCATTTAGATAAATTTCATCCTTATAAGGCTTTGGAGCAGTTGAAACACATTGCTTCACTATTCAGCCCAGGTGAGTTTTTTTATTTTGTTTTAAATATGAAAGATTTAGGGCTGGAGTACTTACACCCTAGTGTCACCAAATTTATCGATGTGGATCCGGAAAATACTTCGATGGAAGAATTGCTTAAATGCGTAGTATCGGAGGATTTGGATTCTGTACAGCGGAAGGAGATGGTGCTAAGGGATTTTCTGGAAAAATTCTCTGAACCTCAGGAATTGCCGTTTTACAAAATACTCTATATGTATCGCCTGAAGGACCGATATGGAAAGTTCCGTACCATGCTTCTTCAGGTAAATGTCCTTTCTGTATCCCAAAAGGGAACCATCGAGCATGTGCTGAGTGTGCATACCGATATTTCTTATATGGGGCTAGCTAAGTCTGACCACATTTCTTTTATCAGTTTGAATGGCGATAAATCTTTCTATAATGTGGAAACCAGCACGGGTGAGTTTGATGCTAATTTACTAGTTGGTCCTGTGGATAAGATTGGCAATGTACTCAGCAAGCGGGAATTGGAGGTCATTCATTCCTATGCTTTAGGAATGCAGCCAAAGGAAATCGCTGATTTACTGAATATCTCTGAGAACACTGTGCGTACCCACCGTAAAAATGTGCTTAAGAAAACCGGCCATTCCACCATGGCCAGCTTAGCCTCCCAGTGTGTGATGGAAGGGCTGATTTGATGACTCACCATTTTTTTGATTATAATTCCTCCTGAGAAATTGTGTAATGGAGGAGTAATTATCTATCATTATGATCTATTTTGATAATTCATGGCAAAAATTAGGTCAATTCTGGAGAACAATAAATACGAAGTGCTGCTAGCATCGCTAATAGTACACTTGTATTCTGCTGTATTTTTTGAGGATCTTACCGTTTACATCATTTACATCTGGCCACTAACCACCTTATTATTGGGCCTGGCAAGTGTGGGCGTATTTATTGAAAAGGGCCCTTGGAAAATAGCGATTAAAAATTCCCTTCTGGTGATCGTCACCCTTCTTCCTATTTCCCATTCGTTCCTAAAGGAACACCAGGTATTTATGCAGATACTGAGTTTGCTATATGTGGCATTCTTTGCATTGATTATGTGGGAAGTGATTAAATTCCTCATAAAACCAAGTTATGTCAATGCCGATATCATCTTTGCTGCGGGCTGCGGGTATTTCTTGCTAATAGAGATTAGCGTATTCCTTTTGCAGTTTATGTATTATAATCATCCCGGCTCCATTGGGCCTCTGCATTCGGCTAAGTTGGCTGATACCTATGTGGATTTGATCTATTTTGCCTCGATTATCCAGACCACCATTGGTTTTGGGGATATCACCCCGCTGGTACATACCACGAAATTGGCCGCCTCCTTCCTTGGAGTGTTGGGTCAGTTTTATAATGTGGTGTTGGTGGGCATTTTGATTAGCAAGTTTTCCTCAAAAATCAGTTCTAAGAGGTCATTTTAATTTCCTTGAAAATCAAGTAAAAGGGATGGTGGAATTTAAAATTCTGCTATTAAATGGTCTTTTACTTTTTAATAAAAAGGGTGATTGATTACCTTCGTAGATTCAAGCCGAAACAAAAATTAAATAACGATATGGAATTAGAAGGTAAAATCATTCAGATTATGCCAGAGCAGTCTGGCAATGGCCGTAATGGGACTTGGAGAAAGCAGGATTATATCCTAGAAACGGAAGGGCAATACCCAAAAAAGGTATGCATGACGATTTGGGGTGATAAGATTGACCAATTTGCGCTCAAAGAGGGTGAAGCTGTGAAGGTAGGTATCGAGATCGAAAGCCGTGAGTACAATAGCAGATGGTACACCGATGTGAAGGCTTGGAGAGTGGATCGTCCAGGTGGAGGTTCAGCCCCTGCTCAAAGCAACAATTCAAATTCGGAAGTAAGCACCTTCAATGATGACGGAGGAGAAGATATTTTGCCTTTCTAATTGAGGTAGATTTATCAAAAAGTTTATATTTAAGCGATCATTTAATGATCGCTTTTTTTTATTCATAAAAATTGAGGAGTATATGTGGAATGATTTCGAGGACGATGATAGTTGGGATGAAGAGGACGATGGAGAGGGGTACCGACGTGAACAAGAGAGGATAGAAAATCATCCTGTCATGCAGAAGGCAAAGGATATTCTGCACCTTACTGAAGCCATGGTGGGAGCCTTGGATGAGATGTCAAAAGATATGTATGGCACATTCATGATCGAAGATGCGACGCTGATCTGTGGGAAATTTAGCGGGGCCGAGGGAGTGGATGATTATATCCTGAAAATGGAAAACGCCGTCTTTATGAAAGTGCATGCGCGTCATTTGAACAGCATGACTTACTCTGTGCCTATGGTAGATACCCATGCTGAGGAGCATCTTGAGCTATTGCGCGATGCCTTGGAGGAATTTAAATTGCTCTTTGTGGAATGGGTAAAGGGATTTGACCCTTCTCATAAATATGATGATGGCTGGGGATTGTTCCTGAACTAAGCGTTTCCCCTAAAGCCTAAAAGGCCCATGTCTGCAAAAAAGGAAGTTTTTACCCCCGAATTGATAAAAATCATAAAGCTTTTTGGCCTTATTTCGGTAAGCCTGGTGCTGATTTTATCGTTTTTCGATGAGCGGAAATCCAATAATTCAGGAATGTTGGACGAAAATTCCTTTAAGGCTTCCAGTCTAATCTATTTTCAGAATGTGCGACAGATCCACTATGATATCGAAAGGCAAGCCGAAGCCAAGCTGCTACTTTATCGGCACAAAGACCGCTCAGGCTCAGCAGACAGCATTTTTATAAACCTAAGCTTGATCGTAAATCGTATAAAGGATAAAGCGTATATCTATGCGGAGCTTTCTCCGGCCTTGGAATTGCTGGACACGGTGCGCCTAAGACGGCAGTCTGATGCGGGTACTAATGAACATTTTTCTATATTGAATGGTGATCGGCGAAGTCATGAGCTGCTTGTAAATAAGCTAATGAGCCTGCAGGATCGCGAAGTCATCGAGGTGCAGGTGGTAGAAAGTTGGTTTCCGATATGGACCAGCGATGATGCCAAGCAAGCCTTGATCAAGACGGCGGTAGATTATAGAGAATTAGTAAAATAGCCGCCAAGAATAGCAAAACAACCCAAAATACAAGATTATGGATGTTAGAAAAATGGATAACCTGTGGAAATTTCTATCCATCAAGAATAACCTGCCAGTTACGATTCAGGTGGATCAGCTCATCAAATACACTTTCAGGCTGGGCAATATGCAGCTTAGCCATCAATTCAATCCCAAAATATGGCAGCAATCCACTCTTACCCTTGCCGACAAGGATTTCCAGGAACGGGCCATCTTAAAGCATTTTCATCATAAGAAGAAAAAATTCGGCTTTCAGCAGGATTTGACCTCTACACACGTACAGATATTTTTTCCCCGTGCCATCTTGCAGCTCAAGACTCACTACGAACTGGAAGTCATGCAGGATCGATCAGGGCATTTCTGCCTTGTAATTAGCCCCTTTGTTCCTAAGAATATCTATGAGATTTTGGATGCAGTAAACTTTTCAAGTAAGGAATTGTGGAAGAGAAACTTTTTCTCCGAGGCCATTAGAAATTGATTGGCTGTGAAAGCTATTATGCATATTAATTTTTAAACCCAGATCGGGGCATCGTGACTGCTGAGGTCTTTCTTCGGGCATGTGGTTTAGGTCTATAATTATATAACTATCATTTCCCTGGTAAGAAGTTTATCATGATTGTAGATTCCCGCCTAAACCTAGAGTAGGTATTTCCATCCTTGCTTTGATCTTTTGGCTTTAAAAAAACAATCCTTTGCTGCTAATGCAGCAATAAAAAAGGGAACCAAGCCTATCATGATCCCTTAAGCTCCTTCCTGCAGGATACAGTGAATAGATTCATTATTTTTCTGTTTACCTTATATTTTTTACCAAAGCGGAAATAGGCTGTTTCAAGCCATTTCTTCTCTGAATATCCTTTTATTTTCTCCTAAATCACTCATTTAGACCATTTTCATAGCTCAGCTGCATAGTTGAGGAAAATTACTTTTTCCAAAAAACAGTCTTTAATTACCTGTTTAAGGTCATTTATTACCGTTTGTTTAATTAAAAGAAAAAAAGAGTAAACAAAAGTTTGTACTTTGTTTAATCATAACTACTTTTGATTAAACAAATAGCCGAAATCATGACTACTAAAGAATTCAGTTACTCGCTTAATGAACACTCTGAGTCCCTACGTCCATTTGCTATGCGTTTGACGAAGGACTCTGATGATGCCAATGACCTAATGCAAGACACGATGTTGAAGGCATTTACGAACCGGGACAAGTTTTCGGATGGTACCAATCTTAAAGCTTGGTTATATACCATAATGAAAAATACGTTTATCACTCGTTATCAGCAGATTAAGAGAAGGGCGACTTTTGTGGATACCACGGAGAATATGCATTTTTTAAATTCCGGGGAAGTATTAATAGAAAATGGCGTCTTTGGCTCTTTCGCCATGAGCGATATATGGCAGCGCATCAGTCTGCTGGAGGACTGCTATAAAGTACCTTTTCTGATGCACCATGAGGGCTATAAATATTACGAGATAGCGGAGGAGCTAAACCTGCCTATCGGTACAGTGAAAAACCGAATTCACCTTGCCAGAAAAAGCCTTAAGGAGCAGTTGAGCGTTTATAAAGCAGATTGATATGCATAAAGGGGAAGTCATAGTAATCGGAGCAGGGTTTGCTGGAATAGCCGCAGCCACTTCCCTGGCGAGTCAGGGTTTTGAGGTGAAGGTATTAGAGAAAAATGACAGCCCCGGAGGAAGAGCAAGGAAGTTTGAGGCGAATGGTTTTACGTTTGATATGGGGCCGAGCTGGTATTGGATGCCTGATATTTTTGAAGATTATTTTGCCAAATTCGACAAAAAGCCAGAGGATTACTATCAGCTGAAACGTCTTGATCCATCATATAAAGTATATTTTGGTAAGGAGGATGAGCTTTCTTTGCCTGCGGATCCACTAGCACTACGAGCCTTATTTGAACGGCTTCAGCCTGGCAGTGCGGTGAAGCTCGATACGTTTTTGGCGCAAGCCAAAAGAAAATACGAGGTGGGAATCAAAGAGTGGGTGTATAAACCCTGCCATACCATTTGGGAATTTGCCCAGCCTAATATTTTTAATGACCTGATCAAGCTCGATCTTTTCCAATCTATGAAAAAGCATGTTCGCCAGTCTTTCACTGAAGATAAGCTGGTCAGAATCATGGAATTTCCAGTCTTATTCCTAGGCCAGACAGCGGATAAAATTCCAGCTATGTATAGCCTTATGAATTATGCCGATATGGAACTTGGTACCTGGTATCCTATGGGGGGAATGCACGAAATCATCAAGGGAATGGTGAGTTTGGCGGAGGAAAAAGGGGTGAAATTTCTATATAAGGCGGATGTATCGCATTTTAAGATTACAGACCGCAAAGTCAACGCCGCTTACCTGAAAGATGGCCGCGTAATCCCCGCAGATATCGTGGTAGCTGGGGCAGATTACCATCATGTAGATGCGGCATTATTGCCCCCAGGCTATGAAAACTACTCTGAATCCTACTGGGATAAGAGGACCCTTGCTCCTTCCAGCTTGCTATTTTATCTGGGCGTGGATGCCAAAATCGAAGGCTTGGAGCATCATAATCTCTTCTTTGACGAAGCCTTAGAGCCTCATGCGCATGTCATCTATGAGGAAGCAGGATGGCCCGAAAAACCCCTGTTTTACGTATGCTGTCCCTCAAAAACGGACCCTTCGGTGGCTCCAGAGGGCAAAGAAAATCTATTTATACTCATTCCCCTTGCACCAGGACTTGAAGATAGCGAGGCTCGGCGGGAGGAATATTACCAAAAAGTAATGTCTCGGCTGGAGAAGCTCACAGGCCAATCCATCGCTGATAAGGTATCCTATAAGCGCAGTTATGCACATAGAGATTTTATTCAGGATTATAACTCTTATAAAGGCAATGCTTACGGCCTGGCCAACACCCTGGGACAGACGGCTATGCTGAAGCCCAAAATTCGAAATAAGAATCTTGACAACTTTTATTATACCGGCCAATTGACTATTCCGGGGCCTGGAGTTCCGCCTTCTTTGATTTCTGGACAGGTGGTAGCGCAGGAAATCCTCCGTCAGTTTCAGCCGGCATCTACCGAAAAATCAACCCTATGAATCCATTAAAATTATACCATAGCACGGCCTTGGAGTGCAGCAGGCTGGTAACACAGCGCTATAGCACCTCCTTTAGTCTGGGAATCAAGGTGATGGAGAAGAAATTTCATTCCCCCATCTATGGAATATATGGCTTTGTGCGCTTCGCTGATGAGATCGTGGACACTTTTCATAGCCATGACAAAAGCCATTTGCTAAGCAAATTCAGAGCGGATACCTATGAGGCCATAGACCAAAAAATCAGCCTAAACCCTATCCTTCATGCCTTCCAAATGGTGGTACATCAATATGGAATCGAGCGAAACCTGATCGATTCGTTCATGGATAGCATGGCCATGGACCTGGATTTCAGCACGTATAATGACACCAAATACACAGAATATATCTATGGCTCCGCAGAGGTAGTGGGCTTGATGTGCTTAAGAGTATTCTGTGAAGGAAATGAGGCGCAGTACGAGCAGTTGAAAGCTCCTGCATGCAAATTGGGTTCGGCATTTCAAAAAGTAAATTTTCTGCGGGATATCAAGAGCGATTATGAAGATCGGGGAAGGGTGTACTTCCCGGGACTGGAGTATAGTGCGTTCAGCGTGGAAGCTAAGCGGTGCATAGAAGAAGATATCCAAAGGGACTTCGATGCCGCCTATCTGGGAATAAAGCAACTGCCGAAAGGCGCCAGAATCGGGGTGAAGATTGCCTATATTTATTACCAGAATCTGTTTGCCAAAATCAGAAAACTACAACCAGAAACCATCTCTGATCAGCGGGTACGCATCCCTAATATCAAAAAACTATCCCTACTTATGAGCATTTACTTTGGCTCCAAATTGGGTATCGAATAGGTGAAATCATGGAAAAATATCTTTATTTAGCTTTAAATATAGGCACCATTATTCTCCCTTTTTTATGGTCATTTGACAAGAAGGTTTCTTACTTTAAGAAATGGTTTGCTCTTTGGCCTGCTATTCTTCTGACCGCCGTCTTCTTCTTGATTTGGGATTATGAGTTTACTCAGATGGGCGTCTGGGGATTCAATGCGCAGTACCTTAGCGGTATTTACCTTGGTCCCTTGCCTTTAGAGGAATGCTTGTTTTTTATAACTGTACCCTATTCCTGTATTTTCATCTATGAGGTGCTCAAATATTATGAGCTGAAAGCTCCTATCTCAGAAACAATCGCCAAATACATCAGCCAACTGTTAACCCTACTGCTGCTGGCGATGGCGGTAATCCATTATGACTTATGGTACACCTCGGTCAATTTTGCAGTGACTGCTTTGGTAATCCTGACGCATCTTTGGTTTTTCAAAACGAGATTTCTTCAGCGATTTTACCTGTTTTATTTAATCCATCTAATACCATTTTTATTGGTTAACGGTGCTTTAACGGGAGCATTTACTCCTGAGCCGGTGGTCTGGTATGACGATGCCGAAAACCTCGGCTTTAGGATATTTACCATACCGGTGGAGGATGTGTTTTATTCATTAGCCATGATGCTGATGAATATATCCTTATATGAATATTTCCTTGGTAGGAAAACATTAAGGCCTTCACTTAGTTGATAGTATATGAATGATCTTCAGATAGATATAGACCGACATTCTGGCTTCTGCTTTGGCGTGGTATATGCCATCGAGATGGCGGAGGACATCTTGGATGAGGAGGAGATGCTATACTGTCTTGGGGACATCGTCCACAATGATGAGGAGGTAAAGAGGCTCGTGGCCAAGGGCCTGAAAATCATCAATCATGAGGAGTTGGCGCAGCTGAAGGATGCCAAAGTGCTGATTCGAGCGCATGGCGAGCCTCCTTCCACCTATAAGCTCGCAATCGAAAATAACCTGACCCTCGTGGATGCCAGCTGCCCCGTGGTACTGAAGCTGCAGCATAGGATCAAAAATGCCTTTGACAGGAAGGAGAAAATATACATCTATGGTAAACATGGGCACGCAGAAGTGGCAGGATTACTGGGACAGACCAATCAAGAGGCCGTGGTTTTTCAGCATATTGATGAGTTGGACTTATCCACAATGCCCCCGCAGATCACCTTGTTCAGCCAAACTACAAAGAGTACAGATCATTTTTATGAAATCAATCGGCTGCTTAAGGAAAATGGAATTGAGGTAAATACTCATGATACCATCTGCCGCCAGGTATCCAATAGAGATAAAGAATTACGTAATTTTGCTAAAAACTATGATATAGTGATCTTTGTGAGTGGAAGCAAATCGTCCAATGGCAAGGCGCTGTATGAAGTCTGCAAAAGGGAGAATCCCCACACCCACTTTGTCTCCAACGTGGAGCAGGTAAATAAAGACTGGTTTGGCAAGCAAAGCCGGGTGGGAATTTGCGGCGCTACCTCCACGCCTATGTGGCTAATGGAGGCAGTGAAAGAAACTATCTCAGCCTTTTGATTGGCGATAGCCGATAAGTAAGAAGGCGGCTCTGCCGAAAGAAATTTTCCCTGTTTAATAATAATTATCCACTTCGACTATCAAAAAAACTAAGCAAATAACGCCTAGCACCCTGGATCCATGGGGCTCTATCATTGGTCTTAGCATCATTTTGCTATGGATGCTAACGACATATTTCTGGTTGAACCATGAATTTTCCTGGTCCAATCCGCTCGTCTATGTAGGCGTAATCCTGCAAATGCACTTATACACGGGATTATTTATCACCGCACATGATGCCATGCACGGCAGTGTATCCTCTCATCAGTCCATTAATCAGCTAATTGGCACCCTGGCGGCAGGATTGTTTGCTTATAATTCTTATCAGGATCTCCTGCCCAAGCATCATGAGCATCACCGATTCGTGGCTACTGATAAGGATCCTGACTATCATGAGCCTCATGCTTTCTGGCCTTGGTACCTGAGCTTCATCACCAGCTATATCCGATGGCCGCAGATGCTGCTGATGGGCATTACATTTTGGGTATTGGTAGTATTCTTTCCCATGACCAACGTGATTTTATTTTGGATGCTGCCCTCCATTCTTTCCACCTTTCAATTATTTTATTTCGGCACTTATACTCCCCATCGGGGTATGCATCCCAACAAGCATAAGTCAGGAACCCTGTCCAAAAACCATCTGTGGGCATTTTTGTCTTGCTATTTTTTTGGCTATCATTATGAGCATCATGATTCCCCTGGCACTCCCTGGTGGCGGCTTTGGAGAATGAAATGAAGGCCTGCATTTGCCTATAGCAGGACTTGAAAATCCCTTAAAATCTTGCTGCCAGCCATGATGGGTCATATCATTGAATTCAATAGGCTAGGTCCAGGAGGAAAGCCCTGATAGATAATCCGCGAAAAAAGACCTTAAAATCAAATCTTGCTCCAAGGATTAAAATCCTCTACTTTTGGCTATCGATTAATGATATAGCGCATATGAGGAATTTTTATAGATCAGCCATCGGCATCATCTTCTTGCTCTTTGGGCTAGGCCAGGGGGGCCATGCCCAGGTTTCTGCTGACAGTATTGCGGAGTCAAAACCCAGGATCCATGACCAGCTCTTCAATACCTTAGATGATGTCTTAAACTGGATGAGCACTGACAGCTGGTCCTTTATTCCGGCGGTGAGCTATTCCCCAGAAACTAGCCTTGGGCTGGGCATGGGGGCCATCAAGGTGTTTAGGAATTCCAAAAGTATCAGCCAAAACCTCCGCCCCAGCTCCATGCCTATTACCTTTCTCTATACCCTAGAAAAACAGGCAATTCTGGAGGCTGACGTGGACTTATGGCGGAATTATAATAAAGATTATTTCTACGCCAGGCTGGAAATGGCCAAGTATCCTCTGAAGTTTTATGGCATAGGAAATGACCTTCCCTCATCGAATGAGGAGGATTATGCAAGTCGGTACTTGCTATTCAAATTTAATTACCTCAGACTAGTACTTCCCCATTTGTATTTTGGTCCTCAGCTGGACTTCCGCACGGATAATGTATATCAAAAAGAGGAAGGTGGATTGCTAGACTCAGGAGATATTCCCGGGAGTGATAAGCCCCTGGTCGCTGGCTTGGGGCTGAAAGTCAGCCATGATACCCGATCCGATATTTTCCAACCTCGCAGGGGTGCATTACGCCAGTTTTCATGGATGAGCTACCAGTCGTTTTGGGGCAGTGACTATACTTATAATAAATATGAGCTGGATCTGAGACAATATGTACCGGTGGGCACGGCTTCTGTATTGGCATTTCAGGCCTTTGGAAGTGTGGTGGATGGACTGGCGCCCTTCCAGCAGCTCAGCCTGCTGGGTGGAAGCAAACGGATGCGGGGATACTATGAGGGCAGGTATCGGGAGCAGACCTCCATGATCTATCAGGGCGAGTATCGATTCCCCGTTTATAGAGATTTGGGAATGGTGCTTTTTGGAAATACTGGCCAGGTGGAATCTGGCCTAAACCAATTTTCATGGGATGGATTTCATGCTGCTTTTGGCTTTGGCTTTAGGTACAAATTGCTCGATGAAGGAGTGAATATCAGGATAGACTTTGGTTTTGGGAATCAGTCNGCCTTTTATTTTGGGCTGAATGAGGTGTATTGATTTTTTAGATCTTGCTGGCGCAAAATTGTAAAAAATATAAACTATGAATTTACCTCTTGAGACGATATTGCTTGTGCGTTTCCTCTTAGCGTGCTGCTGATTTTGGAAATTATCTCCACTTTTTGCTGGCCAAATGGCCTGCTTTTCCCGGGCTTAGATTTTTTTTATTAGAATTTTTACCGCCATTTTACTTATTTTTTACTTGTGCTGTATTGCGCCGCAAACCCTCTAAATTATAAGTAGAAAACGCTGTTTGCACTCATTAGGGGCTATTTTCGATGATCCTTCTAATTATTCCTTTTCTTCAGCCTGAGAAGAAATGTTAAAAATTATTAAAAATAATTGATTTATGAAGGATAACTATTTCATCTCGCGGACTTATTAGTTTGTAAATCATAATTATGGATATTTCGAATTTTTCGGTAGAAGATTTTGTTTTGGATGCTTCATTCAGGGCTTGGGTGCTGAATCCCAGCCCTGCCATGCATTCGCAGTGGCAGGCCAGCCTAAAGCGCTATCCCTCCAAGAAAAGTGAGGTCCATCAGGCGAGGCAGCTACTGCTGAATTATGTTCAGCCTGCTGCGCAGATACCTGCGAAGGAAGTGGATCAAGTATGGGATGCTATAGCAAGGGAAATCCAGTATGAGGAAGGGCGAGATTTGCAAAAAGGCAAAATTATCCCGCTGCATCCTAATCTGTTATTGGATGAAGAGGAGAGCAATGCCACAGAGATAGTCTCGCTGCATCCTATCAATCAATGGAAACGGGTGGCGGGAATTTTATTGTTTTGCCTTACGCTAAGCATCATTGCCAATTTATTTCTTGCCACACCCCTGCCACCAGAGCCTACGATGCTGGTATATATGGAGAATATAACCACTGAGGGACAGAAGTCACTCATCTCTCTCAGCGATGGCAGCAGCATAATGCTCAACTCCAATAGCCGCATAAGCTACCCTAAGGATTTTGAAGGGGAGAAGCGTGAGGTACATCTGGAGGGCGAAGCCTATTTTGATGTGGCAAAGGATGCTTCCAAGCCCTTCATAGTGCATACGGGAAACACCTCCACCTTAGCGCTGGGCACTGCCTTCAATATTAAATCCTATAAAAATGAGCTGCGCGAAATCGCACTTTTGGAGGGCAAGGTGCAGGTAAATGATACTGATCTAGGGAAAGAGCTCGTCCTCCAACCCGGGGATGGGGTCAAGCTGGATAAGCAAAACCGAAACCTTTCCCTGTACCGCTATGACTTGGAAATGGTGACTGCCTGGAGGGAAAAAAAGATCATATTTAATGAAACACCACTTCATGAGATGGTGAGGACCCTCGAAAATTGGTATGGGGTCCATATTATAATTGAACGGAAGCCTGGCACTGACTTATTGGTTTCCGGAAAATTCGAAGATGAAAATCTAAAGAATGTCTTAGAAGGACTGAGCTATACGGCCCGATTCACTTTTGAGATCAAAGAAAAGGAAGTAAAGATCAATTTTAATTGAAATGGCCAATGAACAAAAAGTAAAATAGATAATAGAAGTAGCCTATAGAAAATGAAAATCCGAAACTGCGTCAACAGCTTCGGATAGTAAAAGGTATCCGTAGCCAATCGTCAAATTTGCTCCGGATGAAAGAATCAAATCGACTGTCAATCAATTTAATAATCCATGTAAATATATGAACAAAAGGATACTTATACACTTAAGCTATATGACAAAGCTATTTATTTACGCTTTTGTGATTCAAGCGGTAACCATGAGCTTCCTCTTGGCCAATGAGACCAAATCTCAGGTTAAGGACTTAGAGGAGGTAACGGTTAACCTAGGTTTTGAGAAATCTAAGCTTTCGGAGGTCTTTCATCAGATAGAAGAGACTACTGGCTTCAACTTCGTGTACACCAATAAGGAGGTAAACAAGGACGAGCGAATTACAATCACGGAACAAACGCGCAATTTGTATAATCTGCTAAGCGATATCGCTGTTCAGAGCAATCTGAGTTTTAAGCAGGTAAATCATAATATCCATGTAAAACGGAACACAAGCCGATCTACCCAGCCGGTGCTTGGGCTGCAATTAGCCGAAATTACCGTTTCTGGAAAAGTAGTGGATCATATCGGTGAGCCTTTGCCGGGAGTGACCATTACTGTGGAGGGAACCACCACAGGCACTGTTACTGATCTGGATGGCAATTACTCCCTCTCGGTACCTGAAGGCAGCTCCCTGCGATTTTCATTCATTGGATTTACCAGTCAGGTAGTGCCCGTAGGGAATAATGACTCGATCAATATCCGCATGGAAGAGGATGCTAAGTCCCTTCAGGAAGTGGTGGTCGTAGGTTATGGCACGCAGAAAGTGACCAATCTCACCGGAGCTATAGACGTGGTGGATGGAGATATGATCAAGGATCGTCCTTCCCCTTCCGTCTCCCAGTTGCTACAAGGAACTTCCCCGGGGCTTACCTTCGGCGTGGGAAATAATGGTTTCCAGCCGGGGGCTAATATGAATATCCAAATCCGAGGTATGGGCTCCATCAATGGTGGCGAACCTTATGTGATCATTGATGGGATTCCGGGTGATATGAACCGACTTAATCCTAATGATATCGAGTCGATCTCTGTGCTCAAGGATGCGGCAGCCTCGGCTATCTATGGCTCCAGAGCCCCATATGGGGTGATCGTCATCACCACCAAATCCGGAAAAGGAAAGCTAAAAGCCACCTATTCAGGATCCGTCTCTATGGCCAGCCCACAGAACCTCCCTTCCATGCTCAACTCTTACACCCATGCTCGTGCGATCAACGAGGCCGGTGTATATGGTGCTGGGGGACGATTCTTCACCAATAGAGTGGTGGATAATATCGTGGCTTACCAAGCAGGAGATTTTGACGCGATACGGGCCAATGCTAATTTCCCCGCTGATGCGACGCACTTCGAGACCACCCCTAATCCAAGTAACCTCAATACCTGGGGATTTAACCAAAATGGAAACGCCAATCGTGATTGGTTTGACGAATACTTCGGAAAAGGCTTTATCCAGAAACATGACTTGTCCATTTCGGGCGGGACGGATAAGACCTCTTATTATTTCTCCGCTGGATTATATGACCAGTCTGGCGTGCTTAATTATGGTACAGATACCTTCAATAGGTACAATATCATGGGTAAAATCACCACTTATATCACCGACAATTGGGAGTTTTCATACCAACCTAGATTTTCCAAGACCGTCCGTGAAATTCCTAATATGGACCGTCAGGGATCTTATGATCTGATCTTTCACCAGATCGCCAGGACCATGCCGAGTAATGCTTTATATGATGGCTATGGGAATACCATGATCCAGTCCAAAATCCCTTGGGTGAACGATGCAGGGACTGATGTCACCGAAGAAATCGAGAACTGGCATACCTTTGCCTCCGATATCAATCCTATGGAGGGGTGGAATATCCATGCTGATTTTGCGATGAAGAATGTGGATAAACTTTATAGAGGAAATGAGTTTACCGTATATGATCACCTGGTGGATCAGTCCCTGACTCCTAGTGGAAATACTGTGCCGAGTAGCGTTTCGACCACTCATTATAGTAATGTATATTGGACCACCAATATCTATTCTTCCTATGAGTTTGACCTGCAGGAGGATCATAATTTTAAGTTTCTCGCGGGTACCCAGTTTGAGCGATTCAAGGACCGCAGTCTCAATGGCTTCAGAACCAATATCCTCGTTCCCTCTGTACCATCGCTGATGACTGCCGATGGGGAGATTCAGATGACCGAGGAGCTGCTCACCATAAGCACCCAGGGATACTTCTCAAGATTCAATTATAATTTCAGGGAGAAATACCTTCTGGAGCTAAATGCTCGCTATGATGGATCTTCCCGATTCCGGGAGGGCAAGCGTTGGGGATTTTACCCTTCCTTTTCCTTGGGATGGAATATGGATAAGGAAGCCTTCTGGGCTCCTATTTCCAAGACGGTCAATGCCTTCAAAATCCGAGGGTCTTGGGGAGAGCTAGGAAACCAAAATGTGGATCCTTACCAGGATTTACCTTTGATCCCATTGTCAGGGGAGGCCGTAAACTGGCTGTATGGGCCTTCTGATTCCAGGCCTATTGGCTATGCCGACACTCCTTCTCTGATCTCTCCAAATCTGACCTGGGAGACTGCAAGGACTATCGATATCGGTGCGGATATGAGCTTTATGGACAAGAGGCTTAAGGTGGTTTTTGATTGGTTTGAGCGTACTACCTTCGATATGATCGGCCCTGTGGATCCACAGCCTGGGGTTTTGGGAGATGCACCGCCAAATTCCAACAATGCTACTTTGAGGTCTAGAGGCTGGGAAAGCACTATTACCTGGAATCAAACCACCTCATCGGGCTTCACCTATAATGTGGGCTTCAATATCTTCGATAGCAAAGCGATAATCACCGAATACCTCAACCCGAATGGCGTACTATCTTCCTGGTATGTAGGGAAGGAGCAGGGAGAAATCTGGGGCTACACCACAGATGGGCTCTACCAAACACAGGAGCAAATCGATGCTTATACCTCTCAGGTGAATCTATCTGATATTACTGGCTTGGAATGGAATACCGGCGATGTGAAATATGTGGATATCAATGGGGATGGATTTGTGGATAATGGCACGAATACCCTTGAGGATCATGGTGATCTAAGTATCATCGGAAATAGCACGCCTCACCTGCAGTTTGGGCTAAACCTCTATGCTGCCTATAAAGGCTTTGATTTCTCCGCCATCCTAAGGGGCGTTGGCAAAAGAGATCTTTGGTTTGGTGATTCTGAAAATATATTCTGGGGATTCCGTACCGGTAATCAGTCTTCCCTCTTTGCTTCTCATCTGGATTATTTCAGAGATCAGGTGGGAGATGCATATACTGGCATTGCCGAAGGCGAAGCTAACTATAACCTGGACGCTTACTTCCCACGGCCTTATATAAATAGCGCGGAGAATGTTAAGAACCGAAACACCAATACAAGGTACTTGCAGAATGGTGCTTATCTGAGGGTGCAGAATGTGCAGATCGGTTATACCCTGCCTAATGAAGTGCTGGACCGATTTAAGCTGAGCAATTTCCGACTGTATATGTCGGGTGAAAACCTCTTTACCTTCTCCAGCCTACCCGAAGGAATTGATCCTGTGGCTGTCGGTGGCAGCTGGGGTGCTGGCAAAACGTATGGAGCCGATCGCATTCTTTCATTTGGATTGCAGGTTAGTTATTAATTCAAAAATCGCGAAGACATGAAGAAATTTCAATATATATCCGCCATGATCTTGCTAGTCCTCGGACTGGCCTCATGTGAAAGTTTTATAGATAATCCTCCAGAGGACAAAATCTCTATCAATGATTATTTTAAAACGGCCAATGACCTTGATAATTATGTCAAGAAATTTTATGTGACCCTGCCAGGCCATGGCAGTGCCTTACTTCCACTTTCAGAAAATAACTCTGATAACCTAATAGTGGCGACACCAAATTCTGTCCTGCATGGTGCCAGAGCCCCTCAGGTGGGCCAGTGGACCAGCGAATGGGAAAGTATTCGCAGTGTGAATATCTTCTTTGACAACCTCGACCAGGTGCAGGATGACATTAGCGCTTATGCTCAGTTTCTGGGGGAAGCCTATTTCTTTAGAGCTTGGTTTTATTATGCCAAGCTGCAGAAATATGGGAATGTACCTATTTATGATCACCAGCTTTTTCCAGGAGATGAGGACTTATTTAAGCCAAGTGATCCACGTACGGCCGTGGCTGATTTCATCCTATCTGACCTTGACAGCGCACACAAATACCTCGGCTTAAAGGCCAGTACAGGTAATGCCAGATTGAATAAGGAAGCGGCCTTGGCATTTCAGTCTCAGGTGGCATTGTTTGAGGGTACTTGGCAGAAGTATCATGCCGGAACCGATTTCGGTACAGATGGGGCTGATCCTAATAAATACCTTCAGAAATCCATAGACGCCGCAGAGGAATTGATGAATGGAAGCTATCAGGTGGGGATATACTCCACTGGCAATCCGGACACGGATTATTATACGCTCTTTGGCTTAGATAATATGTCGGGGGTCAATGAGGTTTTATTCTATAAGATTGCCAGTACTTCTGAGCAGATGGGGCATGAATTGCAGTTTTATACCACCAGAAGGACCCGGGATATGGGCATCACCTGGTCATTGGTGAGCTCGTATTTGGGTAAGGATGGACAGCCTTATGATTATATGGCTGTGGCCCAAGGTACCAAAGGCAATGATTTCCTCAATCAAATCGCCGTTGATTGTGACCCTAGGCTTCATGCGACGGTGTGGATTCCGGGTGACCTGCGAGTGGCTAGCTCTGGCCAGATCTTCGACAGACCCTTTCTGGAAAAAGGCTCTGAAGAACTCTGCCCCACAGGCTTCCAAGTCAAGAAATTCTCCAATCCTTATTCCTCTGGCGCTGGGGCCGACTTTGGTGGCTATAGCCAGACAGGTCGTATCTATTTCCGATTTGCCGAAGTATTGCTAAATTACGCGGAGGCCAAATTCGAATTGGACGGTACCGTGGCCTATGAAGCCTTGAATATGATCCGCTCCCGCGCTGGCATGCCGGACTTCACCGTGATTCCACAGCAGCAATATGGTGCTCAGCAGCTGGATTATGGATATGCTGTGTCAGATGCACTTTATGCTATTCGTAACGAAAGACGAGTGGAGCTAGCACTGGAAGGACAGCGAGTGGATGATTATCGCCGATGGGCTGCTGCTTCATTATTTGATGGTATGCGTCCTTTGGGATATCCATTTGATCAGGATGACTTCCTAAATCCTAATGGATCGGCCTCCTTTACGGCTATGGTAAATGATGATGGGTTGGTGGATTACTTCCAAACACAAATGCCAAATGGCTATAGCTTCCGTCCAGATCAGGATTATCTAAGTTCCATTCCTAGTGATGAACTGGTGCTGAACCCTAATTTGGATCAGAATCCTAATTGGTAATTTCAATGTTTATAAGCTGCCCTGAGGGTGTCTCAAGACCTGTCAGGGCAGCTTTTTCTTTCTTCTTATGAAAAATTATTTTTGCGCTCTCCTATTAGTGATAGCATCCTCCTCCTCTTATGGGTTTCAGGATTCTCAGGCCTTACGGCCAAATATAATTCTAATTATGGCAGACGATTTGGGTTTCGAGACCCTAGGTGTCAATGGCAGTGATAGCTATCAAACCCCTTATTTGGATAGTTTGGCTGCCGGAGGAATGAATTTCAGCCAGTGCTATTCAATGCCTCTATGCACCCCGAGTAGGGTGCAGTTGATGACTGGCAAATATAATTTCCGTAATTATATTGGTTTTGGGCTGCTGGATCCAGAGGAAAAAACATTTGGAGATTATTTGACAGAAGCAGAATATAAGACCTTTGTGGCTGGCAAATGGCAGCTCCTTGGAAATGAGCATCAGCGCAATCTTGCAGGTGGACGCGTGGGTAGCCATCCCCTTGAGGCGGGTTTTGAGGACTATTGCCTATGGCAGGTGGATGAACTCGGTAGCCGATATAAAGATCCTCTTTTATCAAATCCAAACGGTAATCAAGTCTATGAGGGGGAATATGGCCCTGATATCATTACAGAAAGTATCCTTGAGTTTATAGAGGATAACCAATCCGATCCGTTTTTTGTGTATTATCCGATGGTCCTGACGCACGATCCCTTTGTTCCTAGCCCTTCCAATGCCTCCTTTTCGGACTTTGACGCCTCCAGTAAGGTCAATGATCCCATATATTTCGCAGAGATGGTGGAGTATATGGATCTATTGGTAGGGAAGATCTGGACTAAGGTGGAGGAATTAGGAATGGCTGAGAATACCCTGATCGTTTTTATTGGGGACAATGGCACGGACCGGAAGGTGCTGTCTATGCAAAATGGGATGGAAATCCAAGGGGATAAGGGCCATCCAACCGCAGCTGGAACCCATGTGCCGATGCTAGCGTACTGGAAGGGACGCATCGCTTCTGGAAGTACAAACGATCATTTAATTGATTTTGCGGATTTTATGCCCACACTTTGGGATTTGGCAGGTATAGAGGAGGTGGATAGGGGATTTACGGATGGGATAAGTTTTTATTCCCAGCTCTTGGGAAAGGAGTCGCTGAGCAGAGAGTGGATCTACTGTGATTATGATCCTCGCTGGGGTAAACATCAGCCATCTCGACATATTCAAAATAAAGAATGGAAACTATATGATGATGGCAGAATTTTCAATATTCAAAATGATCCTTTCGAAAGGAAAGAACTTTCACTTGCGGAAATTTCGGATTTTGGCCTTAGAAGAATTAATAGTTTTAAGGACATATTGCATAATATAGGTAAATAATTGGATTATATAAGCCGTGCAAAAATGTGTATAATAGGGGGCTATCAAGGTAAAAAAGGTATGATTAGGCTTGGATAAGTGAATTGACTGTTGTAGATTTTTTATCTTAAGCGAACTTGCCGTTTGAAGCAATTTATGTAAAGGCTGATGGTTTTGGTATATTTTACTTAAATAGATTTTTAATTACCAAATAAAATGAAAATATAACCTGTATTTGACAGATTTTCAGGTTTTTGGCTTAGATTTATAAAGTCGTGAAAGGGAGAGATCTTTTTTTAGACTAAATATAATCTGTAAAAATATTAAACGGTTGTTTAGTGGGGATAAGTAATGAATTGGAATTTTTTTGTACATTACCGAGATATTACACCTAATATTAATAAACTATAATGATTTAGGCTTGTCAAATCACCATAATAAGCTAATTTCCGTACCAAAGTGTTAAAGGACTAGCATTAGTCCATTTTAATGTGCCCTTGAATAGTATTAGGACAGTTTTCCATTTTGTGGAAAGGTGCTTAAGGTTATTATGAATTAACCTAATATTCTTAGTGAAGCCCGGCTCATTATTTAATGTCCATAAATGGTCTTAATCACCTATTTGAAGATTTTGCCATTTTATAGGTTCATTTTAAACAGTTTGGAGCGTTTTATGGTTGTAAAATTGTAAGGAAAACAATTAATTATGGTTCTATCAGAGAATAGGGTAATAAAACTACAAGTATTTATTCCCTAATCGGACAAATACCTGCTGTTCCAAGAAAAATCCGCTCATGCTATGGAGAAGAAAAAGAAAATATCTACAAAACAAAAAATACTAAATGAAGCCATCAGGCTTTATAATGAGTTCGGAGCCCATAATATTACCAGCAGGCATATTGCCGCCGAGCTTGGGATTAGTCACGGTAACTTAGACTATCATTATAATAACCGTGAAGCTATTCTTCTAGCCATTTATAAACAGATGAGGGAGGAAATGACCACCTCCATAAAAGAATATACCAATATAAAATCCTCCTTTGAGGCCTTTCATTGCTTTTTGGTTCATCTCGACAAGTTCCAAATGAAATATAGGTTCTTCAATCTTGATGTTCTGGAGATCTCCCGAGGAAATCCAGAGGTAGGCTCGCTCTTGAAGAAAACAATTCTTCAACGTAGAGATGAAATGACAAATCTTTTCGAAAGATTCATTGCCGAAGGATTTATTGAACCTAAAATTGGTACTGGTTTTCACCGTTTGAGACATACCATACGTATCGTCATCACCTTCTGGCTTTCCCAAAGAGAGCTGCTATCTGGATTTAACTTTCAGGAGCCTGGAGAAATGGTTATCCATATCTGGGAACTTTTGATTCCGTATATGACCGATCTTGGTGATTCGGAATACAAACGTCTCATTAGCGAATACGGGTACTATATTGATGAAGACTCCATCCTTTCCTAATTGACATTGCCTTATAATTGTTGGGTGATTCTTAATTTTGGCTCTATATATCGCGTACAAAAAGGAGCATCCTTTCGCGTCTGATAGTAATTCAGAAATACATTAACATTCGATTTGAATTTCCGAAAAGGCAAAGCCTGGCAGATATAATCAGTATTGGTTTTAGCTGCCAGGCTTTTTATTATACCACTGCTCTGTTCGTTTTCATCAGTGCTCATTGTATAGACTGCAGATCGGTATTTATGTCTAAAAGAATGATTGCTCTCACTGCTATGTGTCAGCAAATGCGCTTCAATAAGTGTGGCAAGGCTGACTCTGTCAGGATTATACCGTACAAGAACCGCTTCTGACCATTCTCTTTCGTCACCTATGGAGCCGATCCATCCTTGATAGACAGTATCCACCCCTTTTATAGACTGAAATACCGCCTCTGTGCACCAGTGACAGCCGCCTCCAAAACCGATGTACTTCATTTCTGTCATTATTACTGGATAGCAGGAGTAGCTCCTTGCGCTAGTTTCAGGCGAGTCCATAAGTTCATATTGATGACGATCGCAGCGATCTCAGCAATTTCCTGCGTGCTAAAGAATCTGGCGAGCTCATCATGCACTTCCTGAAAGGCGGGATGACTGCCTTCACTAAGGACATCCGTGTACCGAAGGGCAGATTTTTCCTTGTCAGTAAATAAGTCGCTGTTCCACCATGAAGAAATATTATCGGTCTTAGCATTTGAGATTCCTATTTCTCTGGAGGTTTTGGCATGGAGAATAATGCAATAAGAACATTCGTTTTTCTGAGCCACTCTCAGCCTGAGGAGCTGAGCGAGCTGCTTATCCACCATGAGATCTGCGGTATATCCGAATGCCCCAGCCATCTCTTTCGCAATACCATGAAATGGGGTCAAATCTGGATCAAATCGTGTGTTTTTGAAATTCACTTCTTCCATTTTCCGTTGTTTTTAAATTGATATAATCCTTAAAAGTAGATGCCGGAGGCGCCGGATTACCCAGCACCTCGCCTGACATCTGTAGATTCTAAACTGCTGATGCGCTTCAACTATCGGGGAGTGTAGAACTAGTCCACCAGGATCATATAGCTAGCTTGATTTATTGTTTTTCAGCTAGTCATAATTTCTCCCTAAATCGATAGGCATCGTATTATTCTATTTACCTATCTCAGGCCATTTTCATTGAAGCAGTTTATTGATTCAATGTGGCGGCCTTACTTGCTATATAGACCGGTAAAGGGAAACCAAAACTCTTCCATTCCAACGTATCCTTCGTGATTTCTGAAGAATTACGAAAATGGAATTTTTTTCTACTAAGGGACTCGTCTTTTTTTCCCTATGGCTTGGCAAGAATACCCATAGTGATAAATCCAGCTTACTTCGCTATCTTTTTCAATGATAATGCGTTGATACAATAGCGAAGGCCACTTGGTGCAGGTCCATCAGGAAATACATGACCCAAATGGCTATCGCAGGTATTGCAAGTCACCTCCACACGCACCATCCCAAAAGCATTGTCCTTATGATAGGCAACGGCATTTTCCTCTATCGGCTGAGTAAAAGAGGGCCAGCCTGAGCCGCTATCAAACTTCTCTCCCGAGTCAAATAATAAGGTGTCACAGCATACACAGCCATATTTCCCCGGCTCAAATAAATTGCATAAATCGGAGCTATGCGCTCTCTCCGTTCCGCGAAGCCTGGTGATCTGAAATTGCTCAGGGCTTAGGATTTCTTTCCATTCCGCTTCTGTTTTTTCCACTCTTCGACTTGGACTAGGAGTGCCATTATTTGCAAATCGAATGACATCATTCCACTTTAACATCGTTTCCATAGTATTTACTTTTTTTTGTTTTATAATTTTTTTGAATACGCCCTTTGTGAACCTAACAAATTCGAGTTCCCGAAGATCGTAACCTATCCATTCTAATTGATTTCCATAGGGACAGGATGGTGCCCCATCAGCAGAGCCTTCCCGAAGCTCATACCTGTCCGGATCCAGTGAATATTCCTCCACCGTCACCTTACGCAGCTCCTCACTTTCCGCTTCTGGATTATGTAGCAGCTCCTGAAGCTTATACTCTATCCGCAATAGCGCATTATTGGGATCAGAGCCGAATATGGAATATTGTAATTTCCCTGAGCGATCCAGTACCAGCCAGTGCGGAGTGCCACCCGCCTTATAGAGCGTAAAGGTGCTATTGAGGTGCCTGTCCTGAAAGATAGGAAACCGTATATGATACTCCTCCTTTGCGGCCTGCAGCTCCTCGAGCTCAGGGGCTTTTCCTTCGAAAGTCGTATGTATGCCCAGCACTTGCAGCTCCTCGCCCATCTCATATACCAGTCTATTGGCAAAGGGTATGGCGCGGCCCAGGCAACCTGGACACTTGATGCTGAAAATCAAAATCACCAATGGCTTGCCTTGATAATCTGAAATTGAACCTGGAAGTTGGTTTGGAAATATTGGCGATAAGTCCCACATAGGGAGCTGCACCTGCAATGGTAATGTATAAGATCCACTCATAAGGAATTTTTTCCCTTTCCTAACATCTCTCCCCTTCGGGTATGTTGGAGTTTACGTATTGTGATGGTATGATAGCTATAGGATATTAATATACCTAAGCCGACTAATACCAAAACGGCTCCTAAATACAGAAGGTTGCTCGGAAGAAAAGAGTAGGTGGATGCCTGCGTGATTACCTGCAAGATCCCACTGAAAACGAAACAGCCCGCTGATAAATATAATAAGGTGGAGCTACGCGTTAACCTACTCAACTGCTTGATTTTCTTCTCCGCTATAAATAGCCTAAATTCATTGCACTCATCTGTTAATAAACTCGCTATTTCCTGGCTTAAATTCAACATCTGATTGGTGGTGGACAAGATCAACATCCCAACCCCAGGAAGTATTGTAATGGGTAAATACCACTCCATAGTAAATTGCTTTTTTATAGTAAAATTATAAGGAACAACTCTTCTTGCCGCGGCAATTTGCCGAGCACATTTATTCTTTTCGTCTAGTTGTATAGGATTAGGATAATAGTAGAATTCAACTATTTTTGAATGTAAAAAGGTAATCTTTCAATAAATCAGGTACTATATAGCATTGAAGTTCAATTATTTATAAAAACTACACCTTTTTTTTTAATTAATAACTATTTCTTAAAAAATGATATTAAGCCTGACGCTCCTTCACCGCCAGTTTCAACACCCCCAAAACCCGGGACAAGGCTGCTGCTTTTGAGAATCTGCCAAGGGCTAACTTTCGTGCATTTGCCTTCATTTCTGGAAGCTTGTTTAGCGAATTTTTTATCAATGAAACTTGCTCTTTCAACTTCTCGGGATCCTCTCCCAGTAGCACTTCCATTCCGGCAGCTTCCTCGATGACCAGATCACGTATCCAGCCCTTATGATTAATCAAAATAGCAGTGGATGATGCCAAGGCATCAAAAAATTTATTGGGACTATTGGTCTGCAAGATTGGCTCTTGAGAAAAGGAGACAAAGGCGAAATCAGCCTCTCGCAAAACCTCCCTTACCTCCTGCTTTGGGCCATGAGGAAGGAAGTGTACCTGCGCAAGCCCCTTGGCCGCGGTCTGAAGCATCGCAAGCCTTTTTCCATCCCCCATGATCAGGAAACCCCAATGGAGGCCTTGATTTGCGGCTGCTTCGGCTAGAACCAGCAATTCCTCCACGGCATTCACCTCTCCTATGGCTCCAGTATAGGCGATTTTTACCTCATAGGATTTCCATATTTCCATTACTTCGGCTAAGGCGGGAAGTGCCGGAGTCTCCTGTACAAAATAATCACAGTCTGAGAAATTGCTGATTAAGGTCAGCTGCTTTTGGGGAAGCTGCCGATGGAGATAGGTCTCTATTCCCGGTGACAGGGCGATCAAATGAGCCGAGCCCTGGTAAATTTTACGTTCTAAAGAATAAAGCCATTTCTGAAGCAACTTATTTCGGATCACTCCCACCTGAATGGGCGCCTCCGGCCATAGGTCTCGAACTTCAAAGACATAAGGAATATCCCATTTTTTTGATATCCACAATCCCAGGATTCCCGTGGTCAGGGGCGTGGAAGTGATATAGAATAGGTCTGGAAGGGCTAGTTTCTTAAGAAGTTTTTTGGCTTGCCATACAAAAAGCATAAAGGCGCGGATCCTGGCCCAAAAAGTAAAATGGTGGCTATATTCTACCGGTAAATAATGAACCTCTATCCCATCGACGATTACCTGTTCATAGCATTTCTTATTATGACTGCTGACCATAACCACCTCATGCCCGGCCTCCACCATTCCTTTGGCCAGATGGTACGAACGTATCGCCCCTCCCTCCTCAGGCCGCACAAAATACTGATGGACATAGATAATTCTCATAGTTTATGATAATTACACCAGGAGGCCAGGACAAAGATATTCCATAACAGCAGGGCGTTGGAGCCGACTCCTCCTGCCCTTCCCTGATTGAAGGCTATATATTCAGCTGGAAGTTCCTTCGGATGCCGATCCATGAAGGCATGTATCTCCTTATTCACCAGTCGCCGCAGCGATGCCTCCTGCTCCATCCATGCTCCAAAGGGCAAGCCAAAACCCCATTTTTTGCGCTTCCCTATTTCGGGATGCCCGGCAGCTTCCAAAGCTTTGACCAGCGGATCTTTGGCAGGCATACTAAGTAAATGATGCTCCGGGATCTTCATGGCCATCTGTCGGATTTGGACATCCAGGTACGGAGCTCTTCCTTCTATACCTTCGGCCATTAGTGCATTGTCATGGACTTTCAGGATATCCTGTACCAAATACACCTCGCGATCCCATGCCAGGGCCTTTAGGAAGCCTTCTTGTTGATTGGCGAATTCTTTCTGGAATCCATTGAATAATACCTGCGGGACTGGCTGCAAGGCAGTCATATTCACAAAACTATGGAAGGAAGAAGTCTCTATGCTTGTGAAGAATTTTTTAAGCGCAGCGGGCAAAAAAGGAAAATTCTTTCCGAATGAGGCGATTATGCTCCAGAGTTTCGGGTTTTTCAGGTAGGTCTTATACGCTTGGTGTCTTCGATATCCGGCAAATAGCTCATCTGCTCCTGCCCCGCTGATAAGGATTTTAGAATGTGCCTTTGCCGCTTTGGCTATCTGCCAGCTGACAAATCCCGCACTGTCTCCTACTGGCTGGTCGAGTGTGCTAATGTATTCAGGCCATTCACGCACGAGGATTTCCGCAGAGATTTTTACCTCATGAGCCTCGCAGCGGTATTTTTTTGCCAGTTTTTTGGCAAATTTATGATCTACATATCCCGCCTTTTCCATCCCAAAGGAGGCGGTGTAGGTATGCAAGGGAATTTGCGTCTCTGCCATCCAGCTGGCCAATAATAAGCTGCTGTCCACACCGCCGCTCAGCATAAGTCCCACAGGAACATCCGCCTCCATATGGCGAAGCATTGCTTCGGATAGGAGAGCAGGAAAATCCATATCCTCCACTGCCACGGAATCGGCGGACGATGCCACAGGGGCTATCCTGGCAAAGCTAGCCTCTCCTGTATCCAGGTCAAGGCTCAGCATATCGCCGGGATTCAGTTGCCGGATACCAGCGACCATGGTCTGGGAGGACCAGGCATGTCTCAGGTAATAATAGGGCTGCAACTGCCCTTGATTTAGCTGTACTTTGGCAAGTCCACTGCCCATAATCGCACGGAGCTCAGAGGAAATCACCCATGTATTTCCCTCCTGATAATAATATAATGGCTTCTGGCCCGAGGGATCTCTGGCTATAAGTGCCGTATTATTTTTCTTGTCAATGAATATGAAGCTATACATGCCATTGATTTCCCCTATGCGCAGAGGAAATAAGATAAGCCACTGAAACAATACTTCTGTGTCTGACCGACTAGAAAACATCACCCCCGCATCAATTAGTTGGTTGCGAAGCTCTTGTGTGTTATAGATAGCCCCATTCCAGACCAGGCAGAAGGCTTGATCCTCAGTGCAGATTGGAGGATTTGAATAGTCCCCAGGGTCCACGGTGATCAGACGATTGCCACCGACATACAGGCGATCACTTAGCTGAAGCCAAGCGCTATGGTCTGGACCACGGTGGGCAGTGGAGCGGTTCATTTTGAAGATGGCCTTGGAGGCACCCTCCCCCTGATGAAGGACCATATTTATGCCGCACATTGCTTATTTCTTTTTCTTGGGCAACAAATCCAATTCATTCTGGATTTTAGCTTGGTTTTTTTCATAATACCTACAGAAATGAGTCAATTCACACTGACTACACTTGGGCGTTCGGGCCAGGCAGATGTATCGTCCATGAAGGATCAGCCAATGGTGGGCGATATGGATATGTTCTTTTGGGATATGACGAATGAGCTGCTTTTCCACTTCCAGCGGGGTATTGGCGGTCATTGGGACGAGGCCCAGTCTTCTCGAAACTCTGAATACGTGGGTATCCACGGCCATATTAGGCTGATTCCACACCACAGAAGTAATGACATTGGCGGTTTTGCGACCTACTCCAGGGAGTTTTACCAGTTCTGGTACCGTGGAGGGGATTTCGCTGCCGAAGTCTTCCACCAGCATTTTACCCATTCCTAGCAGATGCTTGGTCTTATTATTGGGATAAGAAACGGATTTGATATAGGGAAATAACTCATCAAAATTGGTCGCCGCCAGATGCTCCGCAGTGGGAAAATCTCTAAATAGCGCAGGGGTAATTATATTAATTCGCTTATCGGTACACTGGGCACTTAGAATCACGGCCACCAATAGCTGAAAGGGATTTTCATAGTGCAACTCCGTCTCCGCCACTGGCATATGGGTAGAAAAATGGTCTATAAAAGCTTGGTACCGTTCCTTTTTTAGCATAATTCTTTTAGGTTATAGCCAAAGATAATAAGTTTCGATTAAACCAGGAATGTATTCACTGCCGGCTTCCCCGACTTATGAAGAAGATCAGGCTTTGGATTTAGGGACTGCTGTCCGTGCTTCGCAGGAATAAGAGTTTATAGCTCTAGAGGTTACCGTTAAGCCAAGAGGATAGGTTTAGGATTTGACCGAAGTAAAATCGTTGTCTAAGCTATCCACAAAGCCCTTTATATCTGAGATATGGTCGAGTTTGCTGATATTCTTGGGGAACTCTAGGGAGGCTCTCATGACCTGATAGCCAGAGATGATGATCTTACTTTCCTTAAAAATCCGCCCCAGATCATCCATATATTCCTGCAGTGATTCCAGGTCCGGAGCGGTCGTGGAAACGGTGATCAGGTACTGAGGGCGATGATAATTATAGACTTCCAATAAGTCTTTCTTTGGGGTGCTTTGGCCAAGGTAGATTACCTTATGGCCTTCACGCTTAAGAATATAAGAGGCGAAGAGCAGGGAGATTTCATGCAGCTCGCCCTCTGGGAGGAATAAGATAAACTTCTTACCACCGCCTTGATAGACATACTTATCGATAGCCACGATGAGTTTCTGACGGATGAGGTTACTGATGAAGTGCTCTTGGGCAGGGTTAATGCTGCCGATTTGCCATAGCAAGCCGATCTTTGCAAGAAATGGATAAATTACCTGCAGCATAGTTTCGTCGAAGCCTATGCTCCGCTGATTGATGGTCAAAATTCTATCAAAATTCTCTTCATCGATCTCTATCATGGCCACAGTAAGTGCGTGAATCTGGTCCTCGAAAGCCATGGTGCCCTCCGTCAGTGCAATGACCTGATCACGGATTTCCTCTTCGCTCATCTTTACGATTTTGGAAATTTTCGTTCCATTATTGTTTAGAAGAGCGACATTTAGGATGAGTTTTAGATCTGCATCATCATAATAGCGAATATTAGTAGAGGTTCGTTTTGGCTCGACCAGATTATAGCGTTGCTCCCATATTCGGATGGTGTGGGCCTTGATACCTGACAGGTGCTCGAGGTCTTTGATGGAATAATTGCTCATTTTAGACCTCCTTTAAAAAACTTGAAAGGAACGAAAAACAGGCCATAGGCAGCCACTCCTTTTTTCTTATTGTCAGAGTGATGCGCTTGGTGAGCCCTGATGATGCCACGCAAAACGCCATGCTCTGGACGCGCTATTAGTTTTAGTCGTCTATGAATGATGATATCATGGAATACAAAATAGCTAAAACCATAGACCGTGATACCTGTGCCTATCCAAAACCGATAATCTAATTGCTCATAACCAAGGATCATCAGCACTACAGCCGTGGTTCCAAAAAATATGGAAAAGATATCATTGAGTTCGAATGGGCCCTTGCTTGGTTTATGATGCGATTGGTGGATAGGCCAAAGCGGGCCGTGCATAATGAATTTATGGATAAACCATCCTGCAAGCTCCATGCTTATAAAACCAATCAGCACGAATCCTATTGCGTATAACATGAGGTATTAACTCTGAAATGTTGGAGATTGTTTTAACTTTGAAAACCAGATTTTTAACCCTTTTATGGATTTAGTAGTCTTGATTAAGGCTATATCGCGGGAAATAACTAATTTTGAAGATTATTGATTAAGCAAATTTACTAAATTTTTGTTTAAGAAAACCATATCTATTGATAAACAAAATAAAAACTATGATTCTCTATAACGTAACTGTAAATATTGATCAATCCGTGGAGGATGAGTGGATCAAGTTCATGAGAGAAACCCATATTCCTGAAGTTATGGCGACTGGGCTGTTTAAGGAAAATAAATTTTTCAGATTAATGCATGAAGCTGAGGACGGTGGGGTCAACTATTCCGTTCAGTACTTTGCGGAGGACATGGACAAAATAAAAGAATACCAGGAAAAACACGCTCGTCAACTACAGGATAAGCATCAGTTGAAATTTAGAGATCGTTATGTGATTTTTCGCTCTTTGCTGGAACAACTTTAGGCTGGTGTAAAAATTCCAGTTAATTATCCTTCCGAATGCATTGCATCTGTGATAGAGCCCGGAGTAGATTATGAACCCAAAGGTTCCTGGTCTCTCCAGCCTCTGCGGGAGGTATGCGCAGAGCGGATGTGAGGAAGGAACCAATTACCTCTGGTGAAGCGTAATAAGGCGTACCCCTTCCAGCGTGAGGTTCTGGTCCACCATGTCAAAGTCTGACTTTAATGTGGTGAGGATCTTGGATAATCCGCCTGTTGCGATTACTTTAAAGTCCAGCGGTAATTCCGACCTTATACTGCTCAGCATGCCTTTCACCAATCCCGTATATCCGTACAAAATCCCAGCTTGAATGGAATGAACCGTGTCTTTTCCGATGACAGAAGAAGGAAGTTCGAGCTTTACCTGGGGGAGTTTTGAGGTGGTGGCAAACAGTGAGTTTAGTGCCGTCTTGAGGCCTGGCACGATATTCACTCCGGCAATATTTCCCTGTTCATCCACGATGGTAAAGGTCAGTGCCGTCCCAAAATCTACAATTATGCAGGCTTGCTGGTAGTGCTGATATGCAGCACATGCATTGGCCATCAAGTCCGTGCCCATTTCCGCTGGGCGGGAGGTCTTTACACTCAGATTTCCATAGCTATATTCATCAATTAAATAAGGCTCCAGCTGAAAAAGCATCCTACACATATTGATCAGAGAGGCATTGAGTTCCGGGACCACCGAGCTAAGTCCGATATTATTAATGTTAAGAGTTTTGATGCCATTTTCCAGTAAAAATAATCGGAGGCTCTTCTCCAATGCTGCAGCGGACAGATTCTGTTGGGTCGGTATCCGGTAAATGGGCTCCCAGACTGAAGAATCTTCTTTTTTGATGCCAATAACAATATTGGAGTTGCCTGCGTCGATGGATAAAAACATAGTTAGCGCTGTTTTCTAGTAAGACTACTAAGATAAATTATTTACACTTATTTCCAGTCTTAGCCTGTATGAATTCCCGGATAAGAATGCAGCAAAAATCATTAGAGCGGAAAACTCCTTTTTGTAGGGTCTAAGCCTTGTCCTATGGTTGGAGTAGAATATTGCCACCCCGCGAAGATGATAAATGGCCTCGGCTGTAGTATTCATTGAGTTGTGGATCAGTATTATGTTTGTAGGGGCTTTACCTGAAATCAATAAGAAATTTAGCCTTTACCCTTATTTTTCATTCCTTTTTTTAATATTTTCGAGATATGTACACGATAAGAGAAGGAAAAAAAGACGATTTGCCAAGAGTTTTCGAATTAATAGAAGAGCTGGCATTATATGAAAAAGCACCAGAGCAGGTCACCAATACCGTGAAGATGATGGAGGAAGATGGTTTTGGTGAGCAGCCCATCTTTGGGTTTTTTGTATTGATCAAAGAGAGTACGGCGGAAATCATCGGCACCGCGATTTATTATTATCGCTATAGCACCTGGAAAGGTAGGAGGTTATATTTAGAAGATTATATAGTGACGGAATCCGAAAGAGGAAAGGGCGCCGGCAAGTTACTTTTTGAAAGGGTAATGAAAAAATCCCTTGAGGAAAACTGCACTGGAATGATGTGGCAGGTGCTGGATTGGAATGATCCCGCCATCAATTTCTATAAGAAATACGATGCGGAGATCGAAGGGGGCTGGTATAATTGCCATCTTCAATCAGAGGATATTAAAGAAATGCTTGGCCAATAAGAGGGTGTATCGGTCAGTAGTTCTGAATTTAAAATGAATCCCTAAGAGGAATTCTATTATTGTCAATCTTAATGGTTTTGCTGCGGAGTGGGCTTTAACTTTAACCAAAGCTCAGGATAATCTCTTCGGCTTATGGATGATTTTGAAAGAGCCCATAGAGATGAAAAGAGGGCTTGGTATTTACAATACTTACATTAATTATTCAGGCGCAGGTGACAGCGCTATTGTGCATAGAGTCAAGATTTGACAGCACAGTATTTTATAAAACTAAGTCCTTAAAAACACTAAAGGCACTTATCCAAAACAGTAAGAACTGTAAGGATGAGTGCCTTTATTAATTATAAAACTTGATAGTTATTCCCTTGCGGGGATTATGCTTTTTGAAGGCCAGAAGAACGGGCCTTAGTTTTGATGGCATGGATTACCGTCTCGGATGGTTCCAGGCTAAGCTCATTCAGGCTTCCAAGGATGTTGAGATGGTCTAAATATTCTTGCATCAAATGATCATTAGAACGCATATGCTGTTCAAACGCTTCGCTTTCTTGCTCAGTAAGTTCCTGATAAATGTACTTTATCAGCTGTTCACTTGGGGTAAAATATTTTGTCATAGGCAATATTTATTTTTTTCAGTTTTTTGCGCATGTTGATCAGAGCGTATCGCATTCTACCTAAAGCGGTATTAATGCTTACCCCTGTTTGGTCAGCTATTTCCTGAAAACTAAGATCCATATAATGCCGCATGATCAATACCTGCTTTTGGGCTGCTGGAAGTTCGTCGATTAACTCGCGCACTAAGGCGTGAGTTTCATCCTGAACCTTCTGGTCCTCCACGGTGGACTCTGCAAACTGCAGGGTATTGAATACATTGGATCCATCCTCCATCATGATGAAGGGGTAACGTTTCATCTTTCGAAAATGATCCACTGCAAGATTATGGGCTATACGCATCAGCCATGGCTGAAATTTGCCTTCCTCATTATACCTATCGGAATTGAGGGTGTGAATGACTTTTACAAATACATCCTGAAGCAAATCCTCGGCGATTCCCTGGTCTTTTACAATCATATAAATCGTCGTGAATACTCGAGACTTATATCTATCTACCAACACTTCGAAAGCAGCATCACTACCATTTCTGTACTGAGCGATCAATTCGCTGTCATTCGGTCTTAACCTTTTACTCATAAATTCTGACGTTTAAATAACGTAGAAGTCTATTGCATATTGCCAATTTTAGGGTTGTTACTTATGTGTGTGAACCAAATGTATTCAATTGTCTAACATGATGCAACCATTCATCAGATTTTTTTATATTGAATAAATTTAAAATTTCTTGTAAAACAATATAATGTTTTGTTTTTATAGAAAAATTTAATACAATAGTTCGGGGAAAAATATTTGCTTCCCAACCTTTATTTTACCCAATTATTATACCAAAATCATCAGATTTATATATTTACAATTAATCGGTCCTTTTATTTTCCTTTTTGTAATAATACTCTGATATTTTGTTGGCAATATGGCTCACTTCTTGTGTAAGCCTACTATACAGTGTGGAAATTTTCAACAATAATCTACAACTTTATGAAAAATTGTTTTTTTGTTCATTTAGGCTTCATTTTGATGCTCAGCTTGACACTTTCTTCCTGCAATTTCGAATCAAACCGCAGTCATGATAGCTCCATAGAGTTGATTGGTGCGCACACTATTAGCCTGACCGAGCTCCCTTCGGCGGTCAGCATAGGCTTTAATGGAGACAAAAAACAAAAAGAGGAATTTGAGAAGTTGATGAACTCTACGGAGATGACTGCGTTTTCNCCCCAAAAAGCCAATGAGAATTATTACCGCGAGGGTATGTATGACCAGCCCTCCAGTCCTAAGGCCTTTACTTATAGTATAACCTATAATCTATCCATTTCTGATCCCAAGGATAAAGACCGAATTGCCGATGTCCTCGCGGAATCTGATATTCCGGCATCTATAAATAGCAATGGCTATTATATCTCATCCGAAAAAAATAATGAGATTCAAGCGAAGGCTTTCCAGATGGCTTTGGTGCAAGCGGAAGGCCGGATCAAAGCTTATGCTGACTCCCTGAACCTTATAAGTGAGGTGATAGAGGTGGAAGAAATCGACGATTATCAATTGTTCCCGCAAAATGGACTTTTTTATGGGACTGAATTAATTAAAAAAGTACGAGTAAAAGCACTATTATATTGATCCGAAGGATCCTATTAGACATCCTATAAATCGATAGTACCACGAAAATCCTTGAAGGCCAGGGATGGCTTATAGGTTTTGGGGAACTATTCGAGGAATTTGGGTTTTATCCTTATTACCGATTCCGCTTAGTACTTGGTATCTTTGTACGCTATGAATGAAAAAACAGCCTTGAAAAGTAGATCTATAGAAAATCTCGATCCAAAAGAGTATATAATTATAAAAAATGCCCGGGTCAATAACCTGAAAAGCTTAAGTGTAGCCATTCCTAGAAATAAACTGGTGGTGGTGACTGGCTTGTCTGGATCTGGAAAATCATCGTTGGCTTTTGATACATTATTTGCCGAAGGCCAAAGGATGTACGTGGAAAGCCTAAGCTCCTATGCCCGGCAGTTTCTGGGCCGTATGGAGAAGCCTGATGTGGAATATATCAAGGGCGTATCCCCTGCCATAGCCATTCAGCAGAAGGTAAGCACAAAAAATCCTCGGTCTACCGTGGGCACCACCACGGAGATTTATGATTACCTAAAGCTGCTTTTTAGCCGAATTGGCAGAACGATCTCTCCGGTAAGTGGAGAGGAAGTGAAGCATCATACAGTCACCGATGTGGTGGATCATATCCACGGATTTGAGGAGGGTGAGAAGGTCATGATCAGCTGCCCATTGCAAATCTCCGAGGACAGGACATTTCTAAAAGAACTGGAAGTGCTCCTCCAAAAGGGCTTCACCCGGGTAATCATCAATGAGGAGGTTTATTACGTGGAAGACCTGCTGGCGGAAAAGAAAATTCCTGAAGGTGAGGCAGAGATCCTGATAGATCGTGCCGTGGTCCATAAGGAAGATGAGGACAATCAGTTTAGGATAGCAGATAGTGTGCAGACTGCTTTTTATGAGGGCCACGGGGAGTGTTTCGTGCTAGTTCCTGGAAAAGGAGTGCGGAAGTTTAGCGATAAATTCGAACTGGATGGGATTTCCTTCGAACTGCCCTCTGTCAATTTCTTTAGTTTCAACAATCCTTATGGGGCATGTAAAACCTGCGAAGGCTTCGGCTCAGTGCTGGGGATAGATCCGGATTTGGTAATCCCTGATAAGTCCATGTCCATCTATGAAGGTGCGATAGCACCTTGGCGCGGAGAGACCACCAAGAAATGGGCTGAGCCGCTGATCAAAAATGGAATTCACTTTGACTTTCCTATTCACCGGGCCTATGAGGACCTGGATGAGGCGCAGAAAGAACTATTATGGACAGGAAATAAACACTTTAAAGGAATCAATGCATTCTTTACTTTCCTGCAAGGTAAGATGCATAAAATCCAATACCGTGTGATGCTTTCCCGCTTTCGTGGTAGGACCACTTGCCCGGATTGCAAGGGGACACGTCTGAGAAAAGATGCTTCTTATGTGAAGATCAATGAAAAATCCATCACCGATATCGTGCTGATGCCTATAGACAAGGCCTTGGATTTCTTTGAGACTATAAAACTGAATCCTGCGGAGGAAAAAACAGCCAATAGGCTGCTGAAAGAAATTCTCAACAGGCTGGAATATATTGATAAAGTAGGTCTTGGTTACCTTACGTTAAACCGCCTTACCTCGTCCCTATCGGGCGGTGAGTTTCAGCGGATCAAGCTGGCTACTTCTTTGGGATCTGCCTTGGTGGGTTCCATGTATATATTGGATGAACCTAGCATTGGCCTGCACCCTAGAGATACCGATAGGCTTATTATGGTCCTCAAAACCCTGAGAGATATGGGGAATACGGTGATCGTGGTGGAGCATGAGGAGAAGATCATGAAGGCTGCAGATGAGATAATCGATATAGGGCCGGATGCAGGGAATAATGGTGGTGAGCTGGTGTTTCAGGGGAAACTTCCAGAGCTTATCGCTCACGGCGAGACGTATACGGCCAAATACCTCAGTGGTGAGGAGAAAATCAATAGTAAGAACGGCAACCGTAAAGGAAAAGATAAGCTGATTATCACTGGAGCCAGGGAGAATAATCTGAAGAATATCTCAGTGAATATTCCTCTGCATACCCTGACAGTGGTCACAGGCGTCAGTGGATCTGGAAAATCAACTTTGATCAAAAAAGTACTCTATCCTGCCTTGGGTAAGACGCTGGGCACGGTGATCGATGAGACAGGCAAGTTCGATAAATTAGGCGGCGACTATAAATCCATCAGTCAAATCGAATTTGTAGATCAAAATCCTATCGGCAAGTCCTCGAGGTCAAATCCAGTGACCTATGTCAAGGCTTATGATGCGATCCGTAATCTGTATTCCGAGCAACCCAGCTCCAAACAGCGAGGTTATAAACCGGCTTTCTTCTCCTTCAATGTGGATGGAGGACGCTGCGAAGCCTGCCAGGGCGAGGGTACGCAGAAAATCGAAATGCAGTTTATGGCGGATATTTTCCTTACCTGCGAGTCCTGCAAAGGCAAACGCTTCAAGAATGAAATTCTAGACATTACTTATAAGGATAAGAATATAGCGGATGTATTGGAGATGACCATCGATGAGGCCATCAGTTTCTTTGATGGGAAGAATACCATAGTGAGCAGGCTGCTGCCGCTTCAGGAGGTAGGTCTCGGATATATAGGTCTGGGCCAATCATCCAATACCCTCAGTGGGGGGGAAGCACAGCGGGTAAAGCTAGCCTCCTTCCTGGGTAAAGGCGCTTCCAAAAACAAAGGGCATATCCTGTTTATCTTTGATGAGCCGACCACAGGTCTGCATTTTCATGATATTAAGAAATTGCTCTATTCTATCAATGCGCTGATCGAAGAGGGGCATTCTGTGGTGATCATTGAGCATAATACCGAGGTGATTAAATCCGCAGACTGGGTCATTGATTTGGGCCCGGAAGGCGGGGATAAAGGCGGCCATCTTGTATTTGAAGGCACTCCAGAGGAGCTGAAAGAGGTGGAAGATAATTACACTGCTAAGTACCTTCGAGAATCATTTTTAGGGTAATAATAACTGAGTTTGTATTTATTATAAGCAATATTAGACAAGTCATGAAAAGAAATATGGTGCTTCGCCTGAGCCTTTTGGGATTGGCGGCAATCGTCTGGTCCTGCCAGAAAACAAATGAATCACCCGAGGTAAGTCCTATAGAATGGGAAGTACTAACCACCCCGGTGAAAAGCTCCCTTCGTGGACTCTCGGCGCTAACAGATGATATCGCATGGGCTTCAGGCTCTGAAGGAGTATGGCTAAGGACCTTAGATGGCGGCAAGAGCTGGGATCATGGTGTCATTGCCGGTATGGACACGGTGGACTTTAGGGATATCGAGGCCTTTGATGCCAATACGGCCGTTGCCATCTCCTCTGGCCAACCTGCCGTAATCTACAAAACTACCAATGGAGGCGAGGATTGGAAGAAAGTGTATCAAGCCTCTGACTCCGCTTTCTTTGATGGAATGACCTTCGTCAATGATCGCCGTGGCTATGTATATGGAGATCCGGAAGAAGGAAAATGGAAGTTGGTGCTCACTCTGAATGGTGGCGAAAGCTGGGATGATATCAGCAGCGCCCCAAAGGCCTCACCTGGTGAAGCGGGCTTTGCAGCTAGTGGAACGGGAATATTGGCTAAGGATCATCGTATCTGGATGGCCAGTGGCGGCAGCCAAAGTAGGATCTTCTTCTCCGAAGATGGAGGGGTCGATTGGGATAGTATTCCTGTGCCTATTACTCAAGGCGCTCCTTCCAAAGGCATCTTTTCCTTGGCCTTTATCAATGGCAAGAACCTTATCGCCGTGGGTGGGGACTATAAAAACCCGGACCTGGATCAAGATAATATCGCCATGTCTTTTGATGAGGGGAAATCATGGGTCAAACCTAAAGGTAATGGGCCCTCAGGCTATCGCTCCGGCGTGGCATACTATGCCAAATACCATTGGCTCATCGCCGTGGGGCCAAATGGCAGTGACTACTCTGGCAATGCCGGGCATAACTGGACCAAGTTTAGTGATGCAGCCTTCCATGTGATCCAAAAATCAAATAATGGAGAAACCATCTGGGCCTCGGGACCGAACGGCAAAATAGCCAAACTGCTCACCTCCTCCGACCAAAGCGACTGATCCTGAAATAGAAATTATACACTAAGTGACTCCCCTTTTCTAGCCTTTCATTTGATTGGCCTGGCGCTAGCCTACCCCGGAATCCGGTTGGACACCAGTAGCTCAACATCTTTTAATTAGGGGAATTATGGCAAAGAATTAAGTAAGGCTCCTCCATGATTTATCAGCGGTATTTTTACAGGAATGTATGCTGATTGTAGGGGCCATGCCCATGCTGTCATGAGATTCATTCTTATTCTTAGCAATGAAAATAATCTGAAAATTATTATTTCTATTCCCTGTTATAAAAGTCAGGGAAATGGTATATTAGAAAGGTTCATTTCTGTCCAAAGTGAGTGGATTAAGAATGCTTTGTCCACTCATAAATGCTAATACATAAGGAATGGGCGCCGTAAAGGGCTTTACTCTTAGCATTAGCTTGGCTTTTATAGAATAGGTTTGGGTGTGGGTTTTAGAGACCATTTCTGATTTTAGATTCATCGACCAGGCCTGAATTTTGATAAGCTGTAATTAAGCTCCTAAAGTGGACTTAGGATTATTAATAGAAAAGATCTTGAATAATGTGCCTGCACAATGAGTGATGGCGCGGCTATTCATACCAAAATATTTTACCCAAAATACCAAAAAGAAAGAAGCATGTTTGAAATTATTCCATCTATATGGGTTATCAATGGCAAGTGTGTACGAGTGAGGCAGGGAGATTTTGCTACTGAAGAGTTGATATCTGACAATCCATTAGGGGTTGCCCAGGAATTTGAAGATTGTGGGATCGAGCGTCTCCATCTAGTGGATTTGGATGGGGCACGGCGCGGCAGCCCAAAGAACTACCATGTGCTGCACACCATTGCAGCCTATACCTCTCTGAAGGTAGATTTTACAGGAGGTGTGGCGACTGATGGGGATGTGATCAAGGTGTTTGAGCATGGTGCTCATACGCTTACGGCTTCCACCATTGCAGTGCGATCTCCAGAAAAATTTGCCCAATGGCTGATTTCTTATGGCCGGGAAAAAATAAATATGGCTGCCGATACGGATCCTGCTGACAATCTGGTCAAAATCCGCGGTTGGCAAAAGGAGGCCGATGTGGATCTGTTTGAGCATATAGAGCACTTTTACGAAAGAGGCCTGAGATACCTCAAATGCTCCGATACCACCCGCGAGGGTGTAATGGAAGGCCCTAATTTTAAGCTATATAAAGAAATTATCGAGCGATTCCCTAACCTCTCCTTAGTCGCAAGTGGTGGCGTTCGGGATATCGATGACTTCAGGAAGCTAAGGGATCTTGGACTCTTTGGAGTGGTTTTCGGAAAGGCCTTTTATGATGGCAGAATCAATGCCGAAGAAATCAAGGACTTTGTCGCCTCCTGCAAATCGATGAGCTAAATATCCTTCATGCTGACTCGTAATTGTGATTTGGGCTAATTATTGAAAAAAATATCGAGCATCATCCTTGCCGACTTTAGTAGGAAGGATGCGTTAGATAGCAGCTGATTAGTTTTAAAGCAATGACGAGTCAGTGTATATTTTTATTTCCATATAAACACTTTTTATAAGCCTTTACATTAAGCCAAACGCTTGAGGGAAGCACAGCTGCTTATAAATAGGGCGATAGCCTTGCCTTCTGGCAGCCTGATGACTGGTTTCCCTACCTGATTTTACGGATCAGTCTGAATTTTTGGGGGGCAATTATTTCAAGTATAATTTTTTGACAATCTAAATAGGAAGAATTCGATATTTGTGACGCCTCTAAATTGAGCTCTAAAACCTTTAATTTTTGCAATGAATGACTCAGTCGAGGCATTGGTACTACGGTCGTCAAAAAGTTAAGGATAGATGTATAATGATTTTGTAAGGTTCTAGATACGGTGTTGAATGATTTAAAACCTGCGTTTTCTACCTCATTATACCATTGTGCTAGCTTGGTAAAGGCTAGTTCTTTTATTTTACTCGTTTGATGAGATCCTAGCCCAATCCCCCCCTAACTTTTAGGACTGATCCGATTTTACTTGATAAGACGAATTAGGCATAAAAAAAAAGGAAACTTTAAAAGTCTCCTTTATTATGGGCTATTACTAATTGAAAGTATATTTTACTGAAATTATCTTTAGTCTTCTTTGAATCGATCCACGATATATAGAAATAGGTTAAAGGAAAGTGTTGACATTTCCTCTGTGGATTCCTGCTTTTTTTCGGTGGCAGAGATTTTTCGTGCGGGGCTATCTTTGAGTTCCTTTACGATAGTTCTCGATTTGGTGGGTTCTGTTTTTTGTGGGATATAATCATCCTCCATCTCCCCATAAATTACATCCTCTCCCAGGCTACTTTGGTTGTGATTTTTCCTATCGCAATCTCGTATTTCCTGAGCCTCAGCATCCAATGTCCAGCATAGACCTATTGCCATTCCGAGAAGGAATAGTTTATAGAATTTCGATGGAATTTGGTTAGCTTTGACCATTATAAAAGGTGTTTTCTAGCCTCTTTTTTGTTTAAACACAAAGAGGTTTTCAAATATACAAATTTATAGATAATATGCAAATGATTCAGTTTTCTGATTTTCAAAAGGTTGAAATAAGAATTGGCACCATTATCAAAGCTGAAATCTTTCAGGAAGCGAAGAAACCTGCTTATAAGCTGGAGGTAGATTTGGGAGAAATAGGAATAAAAAAGTCCTCTGCTCAGATCACCGAGAATTATGATTTAGCGAGCCTTGTGGGCAAGCAGGTGCTTTGCATATGTAATTTTCCCCCTAAGCAAATTGCCAATATTATGTCAGAAGTATTGGTAACTGGCTTTTACGATTCGAGCGGAAACGTGGCCTTAGCCACGGTGGACCTGCCCGTTCCCAATGGCTCAAAACTTTATTAATGCTTTTCGTATGGGCTTCCAGCTCCTAATAGTCCCATAAAACACTAAACTATGCTCAAACCTATTCCTGTGTCGGTAATGCAAGGACTCTTGCAGGCGGAGGTTTTTGGATCAAAATCTGAGAATCCCGTGTCCTATATTTCCACGGATACCCGTAAGATAATCTATGGGCCAGAGACCTTATTCGTTGCTCTATCGGGATTCAAGGTGGATGGACATGCTTATTTGATGCAGGCTTACGAGCAGGAGCTGCGTGTTTTTGTGGTGGAGACTTTACCAGAGCACTTGGATCGGTATCCCGAGGCTACTTTCTTGCGGGTGTCCTCCTCAGTACTTGCCCTCCAGCAGTTGGCCAAATACCAAAGGGAGCAGTTTGAAAAGCCGGTCATCGCTATCACTGGAAGTAATGGAAAGACGATCGTGAAGGAATGGCTGGGTCAGTTGCTTAGCAGCAAATACCAGGTAGCCAAAAGTCCTAAAAGCTATAATAGCCAGACAGGGGTGCCACTTTCGGTATTTGGCATTGAGCCTTCCCATCAGCTCGCCATTCTGGAAGCAGGGATCTCCAGGCCTCATGAAATGGAGCTTTTGGAGGATATCATCCAGCCTGATCTGGGGATATTTACCACCATTGGCACTGCACACGCGGAAGGCTTTGCGGATGAGACAGAGAAGTTGCTTGAGAAAATAAAGCTATTCAAACGATCGAAATTCATCATTTATCGAAAGGATCAAGCCAAAGTGAAGGCCGTTCTCCAGCAGCACTTTCCCGCTGAGAGGCTCGTGGCATGGTCGGACCAGCCGGGCAGTGATTATACACTTACAGTAAAGAAGCAGGCTGAAGGCAGCAAGATCACCCTGATGAAGCCAGACTTGGGGGTTTATACCTTTCAGACGGCTTTTACGGATGAGGCTTCTTTAGAAAACCTACGTCATGTGATCGTGACGGCGTTGACTTTGGGGATGGAGGAAAGGGAGATTTCTGAGCAGTTGCCCTTTTTAGCTGCGGTAGAAATGCGGCTCAGCCTGAAGTCCGGCCAGAAGGGATGTCTGCTGATCGATGACACCTATAATAATGACCTTGCCGGCCTGGATGTGGCCCTAGAGTTCATGCAGAATCAACGCGCCAAGCGGCGAAAGATCCTGATCATATCCGACCTGCTTCAGGCGGGCGATCAGCATTCGGTGTACCAGCAATTGGCCGATATGCTCACTCATTATCAGCTGGATCTGGTGGTGGGCGTCGGAAATAGGATTCCGCTGTTGAAGAGCTACTATGTGGGAGAGTCCTTGTTTTATGGTAACACGAAGGAGGCCTTGGAGAGTTTGGCCACCCTTAGTTTGGAAGATGACCTGATTTTGATCAAGGGTGCGCGGGATTTTGCCTTTGAGCAGATTGTTGACAGCCTGCAGGAGAAGCTGCATGGCACCGTATTAGAGATCAACCTCAATGCCCTCAGAAACAATTTTTCGTTCTATAAAAAACGGCTTGCACCCAGCACCAAAATTATGGTGATGGTAAAGGCCTTCGCCTATGGGGGCGGGGCGACAGAAATTGCGCATCATTTAGCGCAGCTAAAAGCAGATTACCTGGCAGTCGCCTATACAGATGAGGGAGTGGCGCTGCGGAATGATCAGATCCAGCTGCCCATCATGGTGCTTAACCCAGCGCCTGAGTCATTTGGCAATCTGATCAGGAATAAGCTGGAGCCGGTGGTGTATAGCTGCCGGTTTTTTGCGCAGCTGGGAGCATATTGTAAGTCTTCGGGCGCTCGATTGGCGGTACATTTGGACCTGGATACGGGCATGCGACGACTGGGCTTTGCGGAGGAAGATCTAGAGGAGCTGCTGCATTTGATTGGTAAATTCCCCGAGCTTGAGATTGCTAGTTTTTACACCCATTTGGCGGGTGCTGATGAGGCACTTCATGAGAATTTTTCCAGAGGTCAGGCGGAATTGTTTATGCAAATGGCCAGCAGAATAAGTGATATTCTTCCTGATACTCCTTTGCGCCATATTCTGAATTCTGCGGGAATCATCCGCTATCCTGAATATCAGATGGACATGGTCCGTCTGGGCATCGGCCTATACGGGATAGAGGTAAATGGCCTTCATGATGAAGCTTTGCAGCCTGTAAGTAGGCTGAAGACCACCATTTCCCAGATCAAGCTTCTCAAAAAAGGAGATACGGTGGGCTATGGCCGTAAAGGGATGATGTCTGCTGATGGCAAGATAGCGACGATTGCTCTTGGCTATGCCGATGGCTATGATCGGCGCTTTAGCAATGGCAAGGGGCAGGTGATGATTCATGGTAAGATCGCTTCGGTCATTGGAAATGTGTGTATGGATATGACCATGGTGGATATCAGCCATCTGGAGGAGGTACAGGAGGGTGATGAGGTCATCGTTTATGGCAAGGAGCTTCCGCTGAAGGACCAAGCGGCGGCCATTGGCACCATCTCTTATGAGCTCCTTACCAATATCAGCAGCAGAGTGAAGAGGGTGTATTATATGGACTAAAAAGGTTCATTGATCCGCGGTATGATTTTAATCATCTTTTGGCCAGCGGATATTTCAGTCTGTTAGGCTGAGACATTCCCCTTTATTTAGTTTATATTTGTGTCCTTGTTTTTTTTGCAGTAAGCTTTGGCCTGCGGCAATATAAGGAGCAGAAAATGAACTGATTATTCAAGGTTAATATTCCTCATGATACTTAAAATCCCTCGTTTGGCATCCCTTCTTTCTGGAGCCATACTTATCTTGTCCCTCCTATCATGCTCCCAGGAAGCCCTGGTGGGGGATGTGGTGGTCTATGTCAGCGACTTCCGTGATGAGGCAAGGACGGCGCAAATAGACAATGCTCGACTTTTTGTATTTAATGGGGATACTGTGATGGGGAATTATAATAAGGAAGAAATCAGCCTTTCCCTGGATAATTTGCCTGATCATAATACCGTAAGAGTAGAAATTGAGATTCTGGCGCATGACAGTTGGGATGGCAATACTATCGGACTTAGTGGTCCTGACCTTTGGTATGTCCAGGTGGATGGCGATCGTGTTTTTGAAACTACCTTTTCCAATAGCGTCTGCAACTCATCCTATTGCTTATATCAAGCTTTCCCGCAGGAATATGGCCGCCATAATGACCCTAAGACAGGGGCTTTACAGAAGCATCTTCCCGGGCTTTGCCAATACGAGGGAGTGCCGGGCTGGACTTCCAAATACCTTATTAGCAAGCTGATTAAGCATAAGTCCGACCATATCACAGTGGTATGGGGTGACGAACTCACACAGGACAATGCCTTCTCGGAGATATGTGACGAAAGCTGGTCGGTCACTGGCATTGAAGTAACCACCCTAACGGTAAAGTGATTTATGATTTCTAATACGACGATATATAAGTTTCTTTTGATGGGAATAGTTCTGGTGAGCGGCATGGCCTCTGGCCAAACGATAAACCTCAATAATCCTCTCATGGGAGAATACCTGCGCAGGCAACAGTTAATTGGGAATTTTAGCGCAGATTACTCCTTTAATCTGCGTCCACTCTCCCCCCGCCCTGAGGATCTGAGCAATGTTTCTGAGGAAGAAGCAGAGACTTTTAATGCATTTTTGCTGGATCCTAAAAAAGACACCCTTCGTGGTGGCGGATATATTAAGGCGATGCCTTTTACTTTTCGCAGTCAGTACAATGCTGAATATGCCTTTGGGGTCAATGACGGAGCTTTAATTCCCAACAGTGGCGCCCAGGTTTTACTGAGCGGCGGCATGTACTTACAATATAAGGGGCTAAGCATCCAGCTGATGCCCGAAATTATTGCTGCTCAAAATCTCGATTATATCGGATTTCCGACTTTTACGGACGGTTACCATTGGATGGACTATTATGAATGGCTCAATACCAGTGATATTCCTGAGCGCTTTGGGACGGGGAGTTATACGCGATTCCTCCCGGGCCAGTCCAGTATCAAATATACTTATGGGGGATTTTCGGCGGGGATATCCACCGAAAACCTCTGGTGGGGGCCTGCTCGGAGAAATTCGCTCTTGATGAGTAATAATGCTCCCGGGTTTCTGCATGCCACTATTGAGACAGCGCGCCCTTTCACCACTTCTATTGGTGCCTTTGAAGGGCAGCTGGTCATGGGGCAGCTTGAGAATTCAGGTTTCTTGCCGCCAAACTCTACTTATGTCTATAAAAACTCTAGCCCTTATATTCCCAAAAGGGATGACTGGAGGTACCTGGCAGGGATCACCTTTAGCTATCAGCCCAAGTGGGTGCCGGGCCTGAGCGTTGGGTATAGCAGTGTCTCCCAGATGTATCATAATGATATGAGCAAATTTGCCGATTACCTCCCCATTTTCAATGGAGCAAAAGGTCCTGCTGATGTCATAGACGTAGATCGAGATAAGAGAAATCAACTCAGCAGTGGATTCTTTAGATGGATGAGCCATGGAGGGCTATTTGAGTTTTATGGAGAATATGGAAGTAATGGCAATAGCCGTATGCTCAGGGATTTTCTGGTCAACCCGGACCTTACCAGAGCTTTTACTTTTGGATTTACCAGCCTGATCCCGCTGAAGGGAGAGGACGCCTATTTTCAGCTGAGCTCAGAGATGACGCAGATGGGCCAGGTGGTCAGGGAGACGATTTTTGATTATGATTCATGGTACACCCATCCCCATGTGCGGCATGGCTACACCAATAAAGGCCAGGTTTTGGGTGCGGGGATTGGGCCGGGAAGTAATGTGATCTTTCTGGAAGCGAGCTATATGAAAAAATTCAATCGGGTGGGCGTGCAGATGGAGCGATTGGTGCATAATAATGACTTCTACTATAAAAGCTTCGAAATCATAAAGGATTACCGGCGTAAATACGTGGATCTGGTACCCTCTGTAGTGGCCGATTGGAAGATTGATAAATTCCTCCTTTCTGGCAAATTACAATATATTAGTACCTTGAACTATAACTGGTATTTGGTAAATGATCCCGAAGAGTATTTTATCCCTGGATTTGATCGTAAAAACGTGGTGGCGCACTTTAGCTTTGTGTACCTGATCGAGTAATTGGGCTCTTAGTCTGTGCTATTGGGCGAGGCGATACAGGCTGGCATGGCTTGCAGTGCCTGTCAGAAAAGTACTACAGGTATTTTTGATTATTGGGAGCTAAGATAATAGTTGCTGCATAATGAGTGAGGAAATCAGCAAAACCGATTTTTTGAGTGAGGAAATCGCCTTCCACGCGAGTGTATAGGCCGATCGTAGGTTGATTCCCATGATTTCTGAGGTCGCCTCATAGGAGTGGTTTTCGAAGAATATAAGCTGGATAACTTCCTTTTGCCTTTCAGGCAATTTACACAAAGCTTCTGCGAGGTGTTTCTGCTGGCTGCTAAGTGTTTGTCTATCGATCAACTTCTTCTCTTCAGAATCGGTAAATAGTAGGTTTTCATATTGATCGCAGGAATTGCTGTGGTAGCGCTGGGTTTCTTTTGCTATTTCCTTATGCAGTTTGTTGCTCAGGGATTTTAGAAGGTATCCTTTGATATTTATGTCAGACTTTAGGCTCTTTCTGTACTTCCACAGACTCACAAAGACCTCCTGAATGCAGTCTTTTACCAGGCTATTATGATCATAAATCGCCATGCCATAGCGAAACATGTCCTGCATATAATGAGAATATAATGACTTCAATCCCTCCTGATTTCCGGCGCGTATCTGCTCCCACCAATGGCTGGGAGTCGCGGCTGTTGTCGATGAAGATATATAGTCAATGATAGACATACTACTAAGTCTTAGGTAATTTCCAAATGGAATTTTTGGAGTCAGGGAAAATAAATTAAGCTCTTATGAAGAAATCGTAACGTTAAAATAACAATAATTTTTCCTTTTGTTTTATTATTTATCAAATTTATTTTGATTACTTACTTTTGCAATATGAAATTTTACTAAAAGTCACCTTAGTGATCGTTTGATTGGTTTTTTGAAGATGCTGTGTTTTTGCTGGTAAAATCTGCTTTACTTAGGGGGATTTTACCATGTTAGTCCCTATTATAATGGGTAATTTTTCCTTTTTAAGGGATCTTACATGGCCATCGCATGAGGCCTGAAGCCCTTAAAGGGTTGTTTGAAAGCTGATCTTCGCTTATATTGCCTTTTATAATTTTAAAAATGTTTTTTATATACAGATATTTGGTTTTTAGATTTATTGATTTGTATATTTACAACATCAAAGATTTCCGTTTATATACAATATGCTTAAGGTGTTGCTGGTAATAGCTTATTTGGTACCTCAAATGCAAAACAGGTAGAAGAGTCGGAAAGAAAGGTATAACTGGTAAAAATTAATTCACAAACAAGAAAAGCAAGACAATATGCTAACCACAACTCTGGAGTTTGCTCTATTTTTGCCCTGCGTATTTTTTCTGTACTGGTTTGTCTTTTCGAAAAACCTTAGGCTTCAGAATGCCTTAATCCTGGCAGCCAGTTATTTATTCTATGGCTGGTGGGATTGGCGGTTTTTATTTCTGATCGCCCTAAGTAGTGGGGTGGATTTCCTAGTGGGTATATTACTTAATCAAGCGGAGGAGAAGCGGACGCGTAATGCCTTATTAGGCCTGAGCATTACGGTGAATTTGGGTCTTTTGGGCTTTTTCAAATACTATAATTTCTTCTTAGATAGCTTTGTCAGTACTTTCTCCTTTATGGGTTTCGGATTTACGGCAGACCGTCTGGATATTATCCTTCCGGTGGGCATCAGTTTTTATACCCTGCAGACCCTTAGTTATACCATCGATGTATATGATCGGAAACTAAAGGGGACGAAGGATTTCTTCGCCTTTTTTGCCTATGTAAGTTTCTTCCCTCAGCTGGTGGCGGGCCCTATTGAGCGGGCGACCAACCTCCTTCCACAGTTCCAGAATAAGCGTACTTTTCAGTATAGTGAGGCGGCCGATGGTATGCGTCAGATGCTATGGGGCTTATTCAAGAAGGTGGTAGTGGCGGATAACCTTGCAATTTTTACCAGCGGCATTGCCATGAATTATGAGGAGCATAGTGCCAGCACCTTATTGGTCTGTCTGGTGGCATTTGCTTTTCAGTTTTATTGTGACTTTTCAGGTTATTCAGATATTGCCATAGGCACAGGAAGGCTGTTTGGATTCCGACTGATGAAGAATTTCGACTTTCCTATTTTTGCGCGCTCCGTTCCGGAGTTCTGGCAGAAGTGGCATATTTCCTTGTTTTCATGGTTTAGCGATTATGTGATCAAGAGACTGAAAGGCTTCCGCAGATGGCAGGTAGTGCGTAATATCCTGATCATCTTCCTAATTACCGGTTTTTGGCATGGCGCAGCATGGACCTATGTGATGTGGGGTTTGCTCCATGCCTTGCTATTTATGCCAGTGGTTTTCCGACGGAAAAAATTCAGAAAGCCCGTTGCTCATGGAAAAATACTTCCTTCCTGGAAAGAAACCTGGCAAATATTTTCTACTCAGATGAGTTTTATCTTTCTTGGGGTGTTATTTTTGATGCAGCCTATTTCCGAAAGCTTTAACTATATGGTACAATTATTCGATCCCTCATTGTTTTCTATTCCGCTAGTGCCCCAGAATAAGGCCATTGCCGGATTAGGCTTGATGATCTTGATCGAGTGGTTTCAGCGTGAAAAAGAGCATGGACTTGACCTGACAGGTATTTATTCTCCAAAATTGCTGCGATGGGGCGTGTATTATGCCTTACTGTTTGCCGTATTTTACTATGGCGGCAGACCTCAGGATTTTCTTTACTTTCAATTCTAAGGGCTATAATTTATGAAAAAATACCTCGTAAATCTTGCCCTCTTTGTATTGCCTATCGCAGTGATATTCTTCTCTATGGAGCTTTACCTTAGAGAAAATTACTATAAAGCGAAAAAGCAGTACCTGGAAAGTAATAAGGATCAGGTGGAGGCCTTGATCCTGGGGCCTTCCTATACCTGGCGCGCGATAGACCCTCTGGGAATGGACATCACCACCGCCTCCTTGGCTCATGAAGCCAGTGCTGTAAATACTAATATGATGCTGTTTTCTAAGTTTGCTCCGCAGCTTCCAGAACTTAAATATGTCTTTTTTGACCTGTCGCTGGGCTATTTGGAGAACGATAATAATCAAAAATGGGAAAGTAATCACCTGTTTAATATCTATTATGATATCCAGAATTATGAGTCAGACCTGAAAAACAACTGGCTTCTCACCGCCAATTTTAAATTCTATACCAAACTGTTCTTTTCCTATATGATGGATGAGAAGAATATAGAACGCTATAACGATGCAGGTTTTATATTTAAACTATCAGCATTGTATGACCTCTTTGGTAATGCAGATTATGATATTGAGAAATTAGAAAAGTCTGGTAAACTCTACGAGCGCCTTATCTATCAGAATACGGTAAGTGACGAAAGAAATACCAAAAATCAAGAAATTCTGCAACAGCTTATCGGCTATTGCAAAGATCGCGGGATTCAGGTAATATTCCTTTCCCCTCCCAAATACTACCTGAACAATGATATGGCTTCTGATGAAGTCATTGATCGTAGAGAGAAATTTGTATCGAAATTTGTGGATAATAAAGACGTATTCTTCTGGAATTACGAGCATACATTGGAGGATAACCCACGCTATTTTCTAGACAATACCCACCTCAATCCTGATGGAGCAGCCTTATTCACGGAGATCATCAATAAAGAGCTTAACGAATTTCATCAAAACAACCCCAAAGACAGTCCCGGCCATACCCTCATCAGGACTAATCAGATGTCATCTGACGAATAAGAGCTACTTGCTGGGAAGGTAAAAGCTGGTAAATAAGATTTTATGGTCTGTCTAAGGAAGTTTTTGCATCTCATAAATTTCCCTGCTTAGTGCCACAGGAATCCTACTAATGGTTTCTTTCCTCCTATATGCCTAGTGTAATTGAAACGGAGTTGATGATTTTTTTACCCTCCGCATTCCTGTTATTGTATAAGCGAATGTTGGATCTTCAATGAATTTATCACTTTGCGGCTTGCTGCTGCCATTACTTTTAAAGTGACAGAGAAGCAGCGCCATGTTTTTTCACTCTTATAGGCCAAAAACGAGCTTCCAGGTCTCTATGTTGGGGGAAGAGAACTATCCAAGATAAATGCTCATTCCAGTTGAGGAAGGAATAATGAACCTATTTTAGGTCTGATAAATTGCAACTATGATTATTTAATGGACTGCATTTGCCAGTTCTATAAGTAATACTATCAAATATTAAGTATACGCTTCTAATAAGATTTAATCTAAATAAGTGCGATTATTTTTGGTTTGACCAAAATGAGGGCCTAATTTTGAATCAATCAATAATTGGTCTAAATAAAATTACCCTCATGAAAAAAGCTTTACTTTTAAATTGTCTAATATTTATAAGCACGATGATTTACGCTCAAACTGGCAGTTTGTCTGGCATTATTAGCACTGATCAGGATGAGGCCGCAGAATTCATCAATATTATGGTGGAAGGCACTGGCCTTGGTACGCTTAGCAATGCTAGGGGAGAGTATCAAATTGACAAAATTCCTGAGGGGACTTATTGGGTGAAGTTCAGTTCTTTTGCTTATTCTTCCCAAAAGCAGCAGGTCATCATAAAATCGGGTGAAAATACTTCCATGGATGTCATACTTACTGAGGGCGAAATGCAACTTCAGACGGTCGAGATCTTAGGGCGAGCAGAAACAACCTATAAGAATACCCGCTCATTTATCGGTACTAAGTCATCCACGCCTTTGCGGGATGTGCCACAATCGATAGGCTATGTAACCAAGGAATTGGCGCTGGATCAGGGAGCCTATAAGGTGAATGATGTAGTAAAGAATATCAGCGGCGTCAATCAATTTACCTTCTATAATGATATTACCATTCGTGGAAATCGCGTGAAAGGTCAGGATGTCAATGGTAATTTGGTCAATGGAATGCGTGCAATGACCAGTTTCTGGAAGCAACAACTCATCCCTCATATCGAAAGGGTCGAAATCATCAAGGGCCCAGCTTCTGCATTATTTGGAAATTCTTCCCCTGGAGGTACGATCAATAGAGTGACCAAAAAGCCTCTTCAGGAGAAAAGACAATCCATCACTTCTACCGTAGGAAGCTTTAACACCTTCAGAATATTAAGTGATTTTACTGGCCCTATGACCGAGGACAATACTCTTCTGTACAGGCTTAATCTCGGCTATGAAAACTCTGGCAGCTTCCGGGATCTCCAATACTCCAAGAATTTGGTAGTGGCTCCTTCATTTTCATTCCTCCCTTCAGACAAAACAGTTTTGAATTTTGATGTAGTTTATCAGAAGTCAGACGGAAGACTTGATCGTGGTCAGGCGGTATTTGGTGATGGTGACCTTTATTCTACCCCGATCACTCGCTCCTTAAGCATGACCAATGACTACCTGAAGGAGGAAAATATAAATGCTACCATATCACTGAGACATCAGTTCACGGATGGATTGAGTTTTAACTCTATTTTTATGCGGTCAGATTATAGTGAGGACCTTTTGGAGCATCGCTCCAATAACAAATTTGCCAATCTTGGAGATGGTTCCGAAGATCCTAGTCAGGTAGAAATGAGAGCTGGCATTCGTCAGCGTACCTGGACGAATAATAACTTTAGCAATTATTTCAATTACGACTTTAGCACTGGGCTTATTAAGCATAAGTTGCTGCTTGGCTATGATTATTTTCAGCAGACCTTGCAGCCCGGTGGATCTCAATTGCAAGCAAGAGGCTATTTCACGGCCGACATGACCGGCTCTATCAACTCTTATAATGTGAATAATAAAGACCTGTATGCCTTGGATGCACAGGGAAACCCTATTCCTGTCGTAGCGCATTTTGACCTCAATGAGCTTCATCCCAATCAAATGATGGATATGACCAAGTATTTTTATAGTACCACCAGTTTTCCCCAGACGCAGTTACATGCGCATGGCATATATATTCAGGAGCAATTGGAAATAGGTAAACTTAAAGTGCTTCTTGGCCTACGTCAGGATTATTATACGGATGAACTAGATTATAAGACTCCGGAAGAGGAGTCAGTTACTCAAAGTGCCCTGATTCCCAGGCTTGGCTTGGTTTATGAATTGTCACCAAGGGTGAATGTATATGGTACCTATCTTCAGGGGTATGAACCACAGACGGCCTCCATTATTAATAATCCTGAGGCTGGAGGGCCTTTTGACCCGCTGACGAGTGAGCTTATGGAAATAGGTGCAAAAGGAGATCTATTCGAAGGAAGACTGAGTGCTACCATGGCTTTATATTACCTTACCGAAAGAGGTGCTTTGTATTCTGCCAATGATTCCGGTAATCCTGATCTCCTTGTACAGACTGGCAAGGACCTTAGTAAGGGAGTGGAGTTTGACCTGGTAGGCCGAATTACTGATAACTGGAGTTTAGTGGCCAATTACTCTTATAATGAAGCTACAGTGGAGGAAAGTGATGATGAAAACTTGATTGGTCGACAAAAACCAAACGCCCCTAAGCATGTGGGTAATCTTTGGACGAAATACATCATTGCCTCTGGCCAGTTCAAAGGCTTGGGATTTGGTCTGGGAACTAATTTTGTTAGCGAGCGCTTCGGTTCCTTGGGCAGCACCGAAGCACCCCCAATATTTCCAGCTTACCAACTGGTGGACGCAGCCATTTACTATAAGATGAACAAATTCCAGATTCAGATGAATGTGAATAATGTGCTTAATAAAACGCACTGGGTGGGTGGATATGATTACCTACGGGCTTTTCCTGGAGCACCTCGAAATGTCATGACCACTGTTTCTTATACCTTCTGATCCGGCATTTGAAATAGAATTATTATTTTTGCATCCCCCATCGGGAAATACTTAAACTAATATCCCCCTACCAGCCTTTTGGATGGTTTGGGGGATTTGGCATATGGACAAAAAGCTACTTTGGAAAATTCACAATTGGGTCGGCCTCTACGCTGGACTGATGATCGCTTTTCTAAGCCTAACGGGTGCTGCAGCACTTTTTAGGCCAGAAGTAGATCAGCTGCTCAATCCCCAATTGACCAAGGTGCAGCCTTCTCCACAACGAGCCTCACTCAGCAAGGCGGTGAAGGAAGTATTGGAAATGCATCCTGATAAATACCTTTTTGAGGTGGAACTGCCCAGAGAACACCTTGATTCATGGAATATCCGCCTTCGGCCAAATGAGGCCGAGGAGTTTAACCCCATGTTTTGGGAGGTGTTTGTAAATCCCTATACGGGAGAAATCCTGGGCGAAAGAAATTATTTCAAGACCTTCAGTTATTTCCTTCGAAATATCCACGTCCGCTTCTATGAGGCAAACTATGGCCGGCAAATCGTCGGGTTAATTGGGCTGGCCTTGCTGGTGTCCACGATTACCGGATTTTTGATTTATGGGAAGTTTATGAAGAAACAAAGCTTCGGTAAAGTTCGGCGCAAGAATATGCGTATTACCCAAGCCGATCTACATAAATATATTGGTGCAGCAGCCTTGATTTTTAACCTTATGATCTCCATTTCTGGCGCTTGGCTTGGATGGCAATCCTATATCATGACTGCTGCAGGAAAGGAGCTCCCCAATGCGTATTCTCCCGATCACAAACCCCTCAGTGCAGAACTGGATAAGCGGTTTGTTCTTAATTATGATCGGATAATGGATATTACCCAACAGGCTTTTCCTGAAATGGTGCCTTGGGATATTCGTCCGAGCACCAATGGAGACGGTCTCATCCATGTTTTGGGGGATGTCGCTGGGCAGGCGTATGAGAGAAGGTCAAATAAGCTGGTGCTGACAAAAGAGCAATTGGAGATAGTGTCCCGCTTCAAAATTAATGAAGAGGGAAAGCTTACTAAGCTTTACTATATTCAGGAAGCACTCCATTTTGGTGATTTTGGGGGGATGAGCTTAAAGATTATTTATGCCATTCTTGCCTTTACTTCCGGCTTTCTTTCTATTAGTGGATTTATTATTTATCTCGAAAGAACGAAGAAAAAAAGACAGGAAAAACCTGATTTTATTGCGCTAAAGCCTTTATTAATCAGATGGACGGGAGGAATGTTATTGTCCATTTCACTTATAGCAGTGCTGAGCATTCGGTATGGAATTGGCCTTCCCTCTCTTTTGGTAGGATTTATATTTTATGGGTTTATAATTTTTTACCTAGCAAGGGCAGTTTATTTGAGGTTTATATCCATTTCTAAACATGATTAAAGGAGCCAAACCCAAATATAATCGCTTGCATGAGCAATATGGAGTGATGCTTTTATTAGCAATTGCCTCAATATCCTTGGTAGTAATGGCCTTCTCTATTGATCAGTATATGAAAGTCATTTCGGGAATTTCTATCCATACTTTTTATCCTTTTGCCTATGAAAATGGCCTTGAAGGATTTACCGACCATTTGGATCACTTAGGTTTTTCCCATCTCAGTTTACTCTTTTTTGCAGGAATAAGCCTGTGGCAAAAGCGTAATTGGCTTACCATATTGACCTTGGGCCTGGCCATCGCCATCTGGTTTTTTTGATGCAAAAAAACAATAGTCCAAGGATTAAATCTTCCTGTGCAATACCCGTGGCTAGACTATAATTGCTAAATAATTATGCTAAAATGGCGGGAGCGGGGAATTTTCCTTTTTGCCTAGTTGGCTGGCAAATTAAATGTGGCGATTACGGGATAGTGGTCTGATAAATACCAATTGTCTTCCTTATTCCCAATATGGGCCTCTATGATGCTAGGTTGCAGGTCTTCAGAAACCATTATATAGTCTATTCGCTCATTGCCGGGGATTTCTGTGCCTTGATTTTCCTTATCGCTAAGCGCCATGGCTGGATAGCTCACATTGTCTTTGGAAGCACCCTTGCTTTGCCATACCACATCATATAAAGGAAGGCTCAGGAAGCCTGCCATCACCGAATAATCTGGCTGAAGCTTTATGGCCATATTTCCATCCAATCCTTTCTCCTGATAGCTTTCCCATTTATCTTCCAGCCAAGCCTGGTTTTCGAGATATACCGAGGCATCTAGCGGGCTGTGGGCATTGAAATCTCCCAGCACCATCAGGTTCTCCGTAGTCTGGATTACCTCATCTATATATGCACGTAGCAACTGGAGCTCCTCGCGGCGACGCTGAATACTGCCTGGGTGCAGGTGGATCACTAGATAATCGATCCCTACAATCACCACATGCAAGGCTCCATGGTGCAGCGGTGCAAATAATCTTGAGCGAACCTCGATCGGCTCTGCGGAGGTAATACCAACCGAATAGCCAGTGGTCTTGAGTAATACCGAATAGTCATGACCCCAGGATGTGGCATCTTCCTGAAGTTTCTCAGGGGTATAAGCACAGAGCTCCTGAAGGGCCACTACATCGGGCGCTTGGTTCTTCATCCATTGGCCCAAGGCTAGCCTTCTTTCTGGATCCTTGCCCCAGTCGAAGCCATTCCATATATTATAACTAATTACTTTTAGCTCCTTCTGGCCTTGGCCAAATGAGGGGAAAGCAATAATAAAAGCAAGGATAAGAAAGGTTATTTTTTTCATAATGTCACTAAACTAAGGCTAATTAAGTGTTTAAGCCAGAAGTTTAGATTAAATTGTTATGAAATATACCTACGAATATTCATGGATAGTTTATTTTCCCGGGCTATGAATTAGGTGGCTTCTTATGCCCATGATGATCAGCAACTGAGCCATGATATAGGTGCCCATGATCAGGACTCCTCCATTTTCTATGGGCTGAAAGAAAATATCCAGGGCCAATAAGCTATCCGAAATCATGAAGAGAAAAGCCCCAGCAAGGATCTGAATAAAACTCTGGATATTGGTGCGCTGGAACCTCTCGCGGGCGATGATCACCATCAGGGCCATGGTGAGCATATAAATGATAACGGGGATTTTCAGACTATATAGGTGATCATTGATCAGGAAATAGACGATGGCGGTGATCAGATATATGGGTAAGTTATAGAAGAAAATCTTCAGGAAATTCACCGACCTTAGGTTTACCTGATGGTTTTGGGTGAGCTTAAAGACGATAATATAGCAGATCAAGGTTACTAAAAAGGCCCCAAGTCCATAGGAGAATAAATCAGGAAATAACAGCAGAAAGTCCCCAATCATAGAAAATAATAAGCCTGCAAGGACTGCTTTGCGAAGTAAGCTTTTCTGAATGGACTGGGTGGTGAAATAAAAAAACAGGCCTAACGATACTATAATTAGGGGTTTGGTGAAAAATCTATACTCCTGTAAACCCTTGGCGATGGCAACCAAGTCGGCAATTCCTGCAAATAGATATAAATAAAGCCATCCAATCGCTTTTTTACTCATGTGCACAAGATCGGACATTATCCTTAAAAATTCGACTCTACTTTAGCTTTTTACAATTATTTAACGAGGCGCTTCTTAATAAATACAAGGCTCTCTGTATGACTGTTTTTCCATTTTCCATATTCTTTATTGCGAAATCGTACTTGGCCTTCTGCCATCGGCTCTTATCTGTTCTTAACTTTTAGGCTTTCATAGCCCAGATACAGTAGCTTGCGTGATAGGTGGCAGGGAGGAACTGGCTTCGAAACCCCCGAAATTAGTTTATTCTACTATTTTGTTTACAAAACTGTGCTTGACTAAGATCCTATTGGATTATGATGTTTTGGGAGGCTAAGATTTTGGCTGAGCCAATAGGGGTTTGACTTCTTACGTTTGGAGAACTGTTATCAGCTTGTACTGAGAATTTTAAGAAACGGAGATTAGTAAAATTTCATAGAAAAGGCTCCAATGATTTTTACTGATATAAATCGACTATTACTTATAGCGTATTAAGATTCCATATTTTAGGTTTTTATTATTTGTTTTAGGCTGTAATTATTTGGTATAAATGCCGAAACAGGAAATCAAATTTGAATTATAATGGAGCTTATGATACAATATTTTTAGGATAATACAAATATTTTTTATAAAGAAACGTGCCCTGCAAGAAGGATAGGGAGGTGAGAGAATTTTTTGTAGAAATTTTGACTGTATAGGTCTGATATTTTCGGGAAAAGTTAAAATACTTCTTAACTTTAGAAGAATATTCTATAAGTGGGTAAAGTTAATGTTAAGTAATGTATCGTGTAGCAAGGAGAAACTTAACAATTACTAAAATAAAAACCCCGTAAAGTCCTATACCTTTGTGCTGAAAATTAGTATTCCCTTTTAATAAATCAGTAGTATCAATCAATATCTAAAATTTATGAGGCAAAATTTACTCAAAAAATTACTAACAGTAGTAATGGTTCTTATGGGAACCACCATGCTGTATGGGCAGGTAACAACCAGTAGCATTCGAGGAAATGTGGTTGATGCTCGAGGAGAATTGTTAATCGGTGCCACAGTAAAGGCCACGCATGGGCCGTCTGGTTCCGTGTATGGTGCTGTGACGAGCATCGATGGCCGGTTTAATCTAGCCAACCTAAGAGTGGGTGGACCCTATACCTTAGAGATAAGTTATATAGGTTTTCAGGCCCTTCAAATCACCAATATCAACCTAAGTCTGGGCCAGCCCTATTCTGTAGATGTGATTCTACTGGATGATGAGTCTGAGCTAGAGATGATCGTGGTGACCTCCAGCAGTCTGGATGACTTCAATGCCTCCAGAACAGGCGCTGCGACCAATGTCGGACAAAAAGCAATCACCGACTTGCCGCAAATCAATCGTAGTATCATGGACTTTACTCGTCTTACGCCTCAGGCAGACGGTAACTCCTTCGCCGGTAGAGATGCTAGGTACAATAACCTGCAGATTGATGGTGCCAACTTCAATAATGGCTTCGGTCTGAGTGGTAGCCCCCTACCAGGAGGTAATTCCCAGCCGATTTCTTTGGATGCGATTGAGGAAATCTCTGTAAACATCGCTCCTTTTGATGTTACCCAAAGTGGGTTTACTGGTGCCGGTATCAACGCCGTTACCAAAAGTGGTACGAACACCTTTGAAGGTTCCGCTTATTATTTCCTTCAAAACCAGGATCTTCAAGGTCGTAAAATTGAAGATAATGAGCTGGAAAAAATTGATGCCGCTAGCCAGAACTTTGGTTTTAGACTAGGTGGTCCTATCATCAAAAACAAACTATTCTTGTTTGTCAATGCTGAAAGAGAACTCCAAACAGGAGCAAATGCCTCTGGCGCCAACCTATGGAAGCCCTCAACTAATGGTGTTTCTGATCCAGAGAATAATATCTCCAGAACAACAGTCGCTGACCTAGAAGCAGTAAGAGATCACCTGATCAACCAGTGGGGATATGATCCAGGCAGATATCAGGGATATGCCAATGAAGCAAAACAAGAGAGCACCAAATTCCTTGCTCGTGTGGATTGGAATATCAACGAAAAGCACAAACTAGCCGTTCGTTATAATCAGGTGGTGGGGATTTCCCCTCAGGTGGCTAACGCCAATTCTGGTCCTAGACCACGCTCACCTTTCTCCAATGGATCACGTGTGGGTCAGAATTCCATCGCTTTCGAAAATGCCAATTATGGCTTTGAAAACTCTGTGAGATCTATCACTGCTGAACTTAATAGCTACTTCTCTGCCAAATTAAGTAACCAGTTCCTGGCAACTTATTCCAGAATCAGAGATACCAGAACCACTCCAAGTGACCAGCTCTTCCCATTTGTGGATATCTGGGATGGCGGTGAGATCGTAAATGGTGTGAAATCTCCAGGTTCTATCAACTATATGAGTTTTGGTACTGAGCTTTTCTCTTATAATAATGACGTGGTTAATGACAACTACTCCTTCATAAACAACCTTACTTATGTAGAAGGTAGTCATACCATCACCGCTGGGGCAGCTTTTGAAATTCAGAAGTTTGGAAACAGTTATGTGAGAATGGGTACTTCTTATTACCGATATGCCTCTGTGGAGGACTTCCTTACCACTGGCACTGCCAATGAGGTGGCGCCTACCATGTTTGGATTGACCTATCCGTATGAAGGACAAGATACTTACTCTAGAGTGAATTTTGGCCTTGCCTCTATCTATGCTCAGGATAAGTTCTCGGTAAACGAAGATTTGGACCTGACCTTTGGTGTTCGTGCAGAGCTTCCTATTTACCTCAATGACCTGACTGCAAACCAGTCTATCGATAATATCACCCTTCTGGACAAATACGGTATGCCTACGCACTATAGCTCTGGCGACTGGCCTAAGTCTAAAATCATGGTTTCTCCAAGATTAGGATTCAACTGGGATGTGAATGGCGACAGAACCTTCACACTTAGAGGTGGTACAGGTGCCTTCTCCGGTCGAGTACCTTTCGTATGGCTTACCAATATGCCAACCAACGCAGGTGTGATCCAAAATAATGTGGAGCCTGGAAGTTATGAGGACGTAGCCGGATGGATAGGAAATATTACCTTCCAGCCTGATAGATATTACCATGTAAATAACGTTCCTGCTGGTGCAGAAGACGTGTTTATCTCTTCTCCTTCTGAAGGAGCTCCAGGCTCATTTGCTTTGGTGGATAGAGAATTTAAGATGCCGATGGTATGGAGATCTAGCTTAGGAGCAGATTATGTTATTCCTAATACGCCTTTGATTGCTACTGCTGACCTCCTTTATACCAAAGATATCAATGGTGTATTCCAGTATGGTGCAAACAGAACTCGCTCTACCAACACTATGAATTATGGTTCTAGTGGAGAAGTAGGCGATTATGGAGATGATAGGGAGTTTTTCCTTCCTGGCCAAAGCACAGCATATAACTCAGTAATGGGTGGAAATAGCGCTACCGTACTTACTAATACAGATGTGAAAGGTCATGCCTTCAGTGCAACAGTTGGTTTGACAATGCCGGATTATAATGGCATATCTGGTTCAGTATTCTATACCTATTCTGCATCGCAGGAGGTTTCTGCCAACTCTGGCTCTAGCGCCAACTCCGCTTGGGGTGCCAGCCCGATCATCAACAGTCCAAATGATCAGATGCTTCATATCTCTGATTATGCGATCCCTCACCGTGTAGTCGCAAACATCAACTATAGATTCGAATATTCTAATTTTGCTGCGACCACCGTAGGCGTGTATTATAGCGGATCGCATCAAGGTAGATTCTCCTATTACTATGGAGATGATATCAATAATGATGGGATAAACGCCGACCTGATCTTCCTTCCTAATAACACCGATGACCTTCCTTTGGTAGATGGTGATTTTACAGTAGCTGAGCAGAAAGCAGCTTTTGATGCTTTCGTAAGCGAAAATGGCTTGGAGAAATACAGAGGAGAGTACCTTCCGAGAAATGGTTTCCTGATGCCTTGGCTAAACAGATGGGATGTAAGAATCCTCCAGGATCTATTTACGGAAATTGGATCGCATAAGCATACGCTTCAGCTAAGTGTGGATATCGTAAATGTGGGTAACCTTCTTAGCAAAAACTGGGGAGTACAACAGCAGCTAAACGGAGCAGAAAACCTGCTTAACCTGGCCTCTGATACTCCTGCTTCAGGGATTCCTGCCCTTACCGTTCAGACAACTTCTGATGAATTGGTAACCACTCCTTTCAGAAACCAAAGTAGCTATTCTACTACTTGGGGCATGCAGGTTGGTTTGAGATATATATTCTAAGATTTTTGAAGGGGCTGTTTTTTATTGAGACAGCCCCTTAGTCATTATTTGGCGTAGCCTTCCCCAAGGGACTGACTATAGCTGCACCAATGGGTACTGCCTTCATCTGGCAGTACCCATTTTTGTTTTCTGGCGCTCCCGTAAAAATCTCCCAGTGCTAGCCCTTCTACCTAATAGTGATTAGGCAAAAATCACATTGCGGAGCAATCGGGCCATTTTTCTTTCCTCAAATCACTTCCTTTTTATCCTCCCCGAGCTCCCCTATTTATAGGATTACCAATGATAGCAAGCCAAGCCTTATCAAGTCTCATCGGCTCACTTAGCTCCTCCAGGAGTTATAATTATTGATTGGGATCCTGGTCTGGGGGTAGAAATAATATTTCCCAGCTAATGAGTTTCTCAGTCCATTTAGAGGGGTATTATAATGGATAAAATGTAAATTTGCCTTATGAATACCTATCGCCTTATAGAAAAAGAGGATAACCTTGCGGTCAAAAAATTGATTCAAGCAGTATTTGAGGAGTATGATGCTCCGCGGGAGGGGACGGTATTTGCAGATCCCGAAATGGAGGATTTGCATGGCCTTTTTGAGCGGGCAGAGAAGGCTGTTTTTTGGCTGGCAGAGGAGGATGGAAATATCCTCGGCTGCTGTGGCGTATATCCCACCAGTGGATTGCCATCAGGCCTGGCCGAGCTGGTCAAATTATATTTGGATGCTGGGGCCCGGGGAAAGGGAATTGGCAAGACCCTAATGGAAAAGTGTATCGCTAGTGCTCAGGATATGGCCTATGAAGGGCTTTATCTCGAAAGTATACCCTTATTTGGTCAGGCAGTAAGTTTGTATGAAAAGGTGGGGTTCAGGCGGCTTTCCAAGCCTCTGGGTGATTCTGGCCATTTCTCTTGCTCCATCTGGATGCTAAAAGACCTCTAAGCCCATGACCAATCATTAAAAATACCATCGACGAGCTAGGAGCGAGCCTTATTTAATACCTAATCCTTCAGGAATGTACCAATCAGACGGCGAATGTCAGTGGTTTGCCTGGCAGAGGACGGAACCCATAATGGCAGGAGCCAGGTCTGATTATTTCCAGCCGCCGCCAAGGGCCAGGTAGAGATCCACGGCGGACAGCATCATAGATAGCTTGGTGTCGATGATGTCCAGCTGGATATCCAACGAATTATTTTTTGCCGCTAGGACTTCCAGATAGGAGGCCATTCCCTGGTCCTGAAGGGTTTCTGAGTACTTCACGGCTAGGCGCAATTGTTGGTTTTGATGTGACTGGATCGTCATTTTTGCTGCGCCTGCATCATAGGTATAGAGAGCATCGGACACCTCCCGATAGGCTTCGAGCACCGTTTGCTTATAGTTCAAATAGGCCGTTTGTTGGCGGGCGACTGACACCTCTTTCTGAGTTCTCAGTCGCCTTTGGTTGAAGATTGGCTGGGTAAGATTGCCGATAAGATTTCCAAAGAGGGCATTCACGCTAAATAGATTGTCGAAGTTTTGACTATTGAGTCCGCCAGAGGCTTGGATGGAGATCTTAGGATAGAAGCTAGCATTGGCCACATTGGTAAGCTGAAAGGCGCGAACCAGTTCATATTCGGCAGACATTATATCAGGTCTGTTGTTTAGCAGATCCATCGGAATCCCTAAGCCAAGTGGAGGGATGATTTTTTGGGCCTCCCAGCTGTTCCGCGGCAGCTTCTCGGGAGTACGGCCAATGAGCACACTTAGGATATTTTCCCGAAGTTTGATTTCACGTTGCACATCGATCAGCATAGTTTGAGCAATGTTGAGCAGGGATTCATTTTGGATAACCGCCACTTCTGACAGTGAACCAGATTCCTTGAGGCTACGGACGGTGGTGAGTCCTTCCTCCCTGTTTTTTATAGCGTCTTTAAGAAAAGCTTCCTTTGCATCCAGGGAAAGAAGCAGGTAATAATTGCTAGTGATGGTTCCGACGACCCGGGACTTGATGAGTCGCTGCATATTTTCGGAGGCCAGGTACTGTGCAGCGGCGGCTTTTTTCAAACTAGTTAGTCGTCCCCATACATCGGCTTCCCAAGCCAGGCTGAGTCCCAGAGAGATATCCGAATAGTGGCTGTCGTTGGGGTAGGAATCGCCCAAAAAGGTCTCCGTAGAGGGCCAAATATAAGCAGGAGTAAAGCCCCCTGTGACGGTGGGGGCCATTAGTGATTTTGACTGTTTCGCTAGTGAGGCAGAGATGAGCAGGTTTTGTTGTGCTTTGAGTAGATCAAGATTGGCCTGAAGGGCCTCCGTAATATACTGCTTCAGGTAGCTATCCCTAAAGATATCTTCCCAATGGTACTCTGCCCATGAGCTAGTGTCATGGCTGATTCTTTGGGTTCTATATTGTTCCACTGCATAGGTTTCAGGTCTGGAATAATCCTTGGTGGCCAGGCAGGAGCAGAGTAAGCAGATAGAAAGCCCAAGAGGCAGTATATTTTTTAGAATGCTATTCATCTTTTGGAAGTAGTTTGATGGGCTTGATTTTTTCCTGCAAGGACTGGAAAATGACAAATAATACGGGAATGACTAAAAGGCCGAAGATGGTGCCCACGAGCAGCCCAAAAGCTGCTCCGGTGGCCAGAGATCGGTTGCCATTGGCGCCGACGCCGGAAGCCATGACCAGGGGCATCACCCCAAGCACAAAGGCAAAAGAGGTCATGAGGATGGGGCGCAGTCGTTCCTTGGCACCTAATACGGCTGCTTGCACGATGCTATTGCCCTTTTGGCGCTCTTGCAGGGCAAACTCCACAATCAATATGGCGTTTTTCGCCAATAATCCTATCAACATGATCAGGGCGATTTGGAAGAATATATTGTTTTCCAAGCCTGCAATTTTCTGAGAAATATAGGCTCCCGATACTCCCAGCGGCAAGGTAAACATAATGGCCAAGGGCAATACGTAGCTTTCATATTGGGCGGAGAGCAGGAGGTAAACGAAGATCAGACTGATGATAAAGATGATGACTGTCTGAGAGCCAGCGCTGATTTCCTCCCTGGTTAGCCCGGAGAAATCAATGTCCATACCTGCAGGAAGGTGATCCGCGGCCACTTCCCGTACGGCATTAATGGCATCACCGGTGCTATATCCTGAGGCGGGAGCTCCGCTCACCATGGCAGAGCTGAACAGGTTGAAGCGCTGTACGGACTGGGGGCCGGAGATTTTTTCTAAATGAATAAACTCATTAATAGGAGACATTTCACCGTCTTTGGTGCGGACATAGATGCTATTTAGCTTGGCCATATCATCACGGGCGTCGGCAGCGGCTTGCACCATGACCTTATATTGCTTGCCAAATTTGGTGAAGTCTGCCGCATAAATCCCTCCCACATAGCCACTCAATGAGGCAAATATATCATTGATGCTTACGCCTTTTTGCTTGGCCAGGTCCACATTGATCCGCAGATCATATTGCGGATAGTTGGTGTTGAAGCTGCTTTGGGAATACTGTACTTCTGGGCGGGCAGTGAGTGCCGCCATATATTCCTGAGTGGCACTTGCCAGCTGCTCAGCAGTACCGCCCGACTGATCCAGTACCTGCATCTCAAAACCCGAGCTTATTCCATATCCAGGAATACTCGGCGGGTTGAAGAACAGGACCTTGGCATCGGAGATCTCCTGGCTTACGGCAAACATTTTGCGCGTCAGCGCAACCACCCCCAGCTCATCATCCCCTTTCCGCTCTTCCCAATCGGTGAGCTGGATAAATGCCAATCCATAATTACTTCCGGCGCCGTTGATGAGGCTGAAGCCAGCCATATAGGTCACCTTGTCCACCCCGGGAATCGGAGAGACGATCGCGTTGAGCTGCTCCATGACCTGGTATGTCCTGTCCATGGAGGAGCCCGGGGGGAGCTCCACATTGGAGAAAATGATTTTTCTGTCCTCGTTTGGGACGAAGCCTGTTGGAGTGGTGGCATTGGCCCAGAGTATGGCCGCCACTGCGCCGGCGATAAGCAATAGGGCGATCCATTTTTGGTTGATAATCATCGCCACGGCTCGGCCATATCGCTCGGTAAGCTTAGCAAATGCCACATTAAAATGAGCGTAAAATCGCTTGATGACAGTGGTTTTGCCATCTTCCACATGGGGCTTTAGCAGCAAGGCACAGAGCATGGGACTGAGCGTAAGGGCATTGATCGCCGATAAGACTATGGCGATGGCGAGGGTTACTCCAAATTGCTTGTAAAATACTCCCGTGGGACCAGAAATGAACGTGACAGGGATGAATACCGCGATCATCACCAAGGTGATCGAGATCAGGGCGGAGAATATACTTTCCATCGCCTCATTGGTGACGTCCTTGATATCTTTCCCGGGTTTCTTCTCCATATTGGCGTGGACGGCTTCCACCACCACGATGGCATCATCCACCACGATGCCGATCGCCAGGATCAAGGCAAAGAGGGTAAGCAGATTTATCGAAAACCCAAAAACATTGAGGAAGAAGAAGGTGCCTATGATGGACACTGGGACCGCTATGGCCGGGATCAGTGTGGACCTGAAGTCCTGCAAGAAAATGAACACCACGATAAAGACAAGTATAAAAGCTTCAAAAAGCGTCTTTATAACTTCCTCCATGGAGGCGGTCAGAAATTCATTAGTATCATAGTTGATATCATAATCAATACCTGCGGGCATTTGGCCCCGGCTAGCGATTAGTTGGGCTTTTACCTCCTCGATGATTTTCTGGGCGTTGGAGCCCGGGGTCTGGTAGATGGCCATGGACACGGCGGGATGCCCGTCCAGCTTGCCAGTGGTGGTGAAGGAGAAGGCAGAGAGTTCTACTTCTGCCACATCGGCCACGCGTAGGATTTCTCCATCCTCTCCTACTTTGACCACTATATTTTTGTATTGCTCCGCCTCGCTATATTTTCCGCTGTAATTAATGACGTACTGGAAGGCTTTACCGGAATTTTGCCCTATCTGGCCAGGGGTGGCCTGCTGACTTTGCTCATTGATGGCTGCGATGACATCCGAAGGGACCAGGCCATAGTTGGTGAGTTTGGCCGGATCCAGCCATATCCGCATGGCGTAATCTTTTATGCCAAATGCCTTCGCATCACCCACTCCCGATATTCTCTTGATGGGAGGGATAATATTGATATTCATATAATTCTGAATATAGACATCGTCAAAGTCCTCCACTGTGGAATAGAAGGTGATAAACATCAAAGCACTTGTTTGCTGCTTTTGTGTCACCACGCCCCTTTTATTGACTTCTTCAGGCAGTAATGGAGTGGCCCGGGCGACGCGGTTTTGCACATTTACAGTGGCAATATCCGGATCCACCCCCTGCTCGAAGTACACCGTGATGGTCGCTGCGCCTGTATTGTCTGCGCTAGAATTGATATACGTCATATTCTCCACGCCATTGACCTCCTCCTCGATGGGGATGATGACGCTCTCTAGAACAGTCTCTGCACTAGCTCCGGTATAATTGGCCTGAATCTGCACGGTGGGGGGAGCGATGTCCGGGTACTGGGTCACCGGCAGAGAATAGATCCCCAATACCCCCAGGAGCACCATGAAGATGGTGATCACGGTGGAGAGTACCGGCCGGTCAATAAAAGTCTTGATCATGAAAAATATCTTAAGATAAAATCACTCATTTTTAGCATTATAGGCGGATGGTAGCTTTTGCTAGCGCACGGCCTTGATAGATTGGACCATGCTGTCTAGGCTGATGGTTTTTGGCTTGATGTGCATTCCTGCTCGCAGTGTCGCCACGCCTGTCGCGACGATCTGGTCCTGAGCACTTAGCCCTTCTTCCACCACGCCATAGTTGCTTACCCGATCTTTGAGGGTGATGGTCTGCATGCTCAGGCTGTCTCCAAGCACCTTATATACATAGGTGATTCCCTGTCGCTCAAAGGTGGCCGACTCAGGGATGACCAATGCTTGCTTATAATCACGAGGAATTTTGATGGTGCCTGTGCTGCCATTTTTGAGCATTTCCGATTGGTTCTCGAATACCACCCTGAATTGGATACTGCCAGTATTGGGGTTTATCTCCCCCGTAGCGGCCTGCACCTTACCAGTTTCCTCATAGATGCTGCCATTGGGCAGGATAAGCTGCACTGGCGGTAGATTTTGGATTTTCTCCTCCAGGTTCTTCCCCTCAAAATGCTGGAAGAAATAGATATACTGTTTTTCGTTGAGAGCAAAATAGCCTGACACCTCGCTGATATCCGAAATGGTGGTTAGAGGCTTAGGGTCATTTGGGCTCACCAGACTTCCTGTTCGGTAGTTGATCCGGCCAAGGACACCATCCATGGTGCTGGTGATTTCGGAGAACTTGATGTCCTCCTCTATTCCCTTAAAGTTGGCTTGGGAGGTGCCATAGCCTGCTTTGGCCTGGCTGAGCTGCCCCTTGGCTTTTAGGAGGTCCGCCCGGGCCGTCTCCAGCAATACGTTACTGATGATATTTTGCTCGACCAGAGGGATGAGTTTATCCACATTGACCTGGGCTGCCTGCACACTGGCCTCAGCAGCTTGCACGGCGGCTTGAGAGGCATTGATTTCTGCCCTGGCAGCAGCAGCATTTTCAGTTTGGATATTGGTCTCCAGCCTGAATAGCATCTGCCCCTTGCTGACTTTCTGCCCTTCCTCTATATATACTTCCTGAATATATCCCGATATCTTGGGGCGAACTTCGTTATGCACCTTGCCCATAAACTCCGTCGGAAAGGTGTAGCTTCCTTGCAGATCCTTATTGACCACCATGACCACTGGGACCTGACGGACTGGCGCTTGCTTTTTTTGCCCTTTTTTTCCACAACCACTGATCAGTATTACCGCGGTAAGGACAAAAATTATATTTTTCATGAGATTATGTTTTTTATATGGTGGAGCCTCTTGTCTTCAAAAATTGTTGTTATTTCCTATTAGTACTGTTAAAAAAGAAATCCTAATTCGAAAAGTGAAATATAATTGCCAGTCATACCTATATCGTCCTAGGCTCTTTGGTCTAATGAGTCCGCTATGGTAGGTATTTTACTTGGTAAAGGGCTAAGGGTTGGTTTATTTTATACTAAAAATAGTAAAAGTCACTAAAAGGGAAAAATGGTATTTGACTTTTTATCTTGAAAATGTTAAATATTTTATGAATAAAGGTAAATAAACAGATCGCATACTCCAAAGATTGAGAAAATAGGGGTTTTGATCTATCGACGTAGCATACACAAACCTATTTTGTGGACCCTGTGCTTATGGCATGTTTTATGATATTGTATAGATTCCTCAGCCTATGCTAAAGTAGATAGAGGTAAATCAACCGTATAAACCGGTGTCGATTTTCGGCATCGGTTTTTTTTGTTCTGAGGACATATAAATACCCATTTTTACGCAAACCTAAAGATGGATTTTCGACAAAAGTTGAAATGATGGAGAGCTTGAGCGTAGTCTTTGGATGACTTTCGAATCTGCCTTGCAAAAACTGGGAATAGGAGAATCACTTATACTTCCACTTGACGAAATACAGAGTGGATCATCAGGGTTTATAATATATGGGGGGCTCGGGAAATCTGCTGACCTTCAAAAAATTTACAGAAGTGGAGGCGGTAATCACTTTTATAGTTCCAATGCTAAGGGTGATTTCTGAAAATCTCTTTTATTCTATAGAGAAAACGTGATGTTTTTTAAAGTAAAATAAATTTTATATATATAATAATGATTTTTACATTAATAATAAAGATTTAGTGAGCGGTAAAAATAACCTAAGAAACTAGGAGTTGCGTATCTGACTTGCTTAAGGGTATAAATTGTGTTTCATCATTTTGTGTGTGAATCTATAATTTTGGAACCTATTCAATTTTAATTTTAGTAATTTTTTATCTTTTTTTTATGGAAATTTTTTAGCTGTCAATTAGCCTTCAAGGATTATTGCTTTGAGCCTGCTTACCATTATATTTGAAGCAGATTTATATAGGAGCTCATTTTTTTGAGGAAAGGCTTATTAAGAATATTAATGACATTTTTAAGGAAAATTTTACTTATAATAAATAGGTAGACTAATTTTCAGAATTTAATTTTCATTCACCCATTCCATTATAAAGCTGTATTTATATGCTGTAACCAGAGAAAGTCTTCAATTCACCTTAATATTCTGCGGGGAAATGGGTGGATTTTTGGTTCTATTTTATCCTGAATATTTAAGGTTTTCCTGCAGGTTGTGGCTTGGATTAGGAAGGCTGTTTTTTTGAATGTTGAAAATAATGCCTATAATAATTTATGTTAATTTATCATAAAATAGCCTCACCAAGTAATGTTTATGATAATATAGGTAAAAGACACCATTTCAGAGGAATGTCTTGCTGAATTAAAAAATTATTTAATCCTAAAATTAATAATATGAAGGGAAGTTTACTAAGTATTGTGTTGTTGCTCTTTGCTTTTTCTGCTGCTTGGGCCCAGAGCCAGAAGGTAACAGGAAGAGTGATATCCAAGGAAGAGCCGCAGGGATTACCGGGAGTAAATGTTCTGGTAAAGGGAACCACAGTCGGGGTTGTGACAGACTTGGATGGTAATTATTCTATAGCAGTGCCAGAGGGCCAGACGACGATTGTTTTTAGTTTTATAGGCTATAGCTCGGAGACTATCGCTATAGGCAACCAATCCACGATCAATGTGACGATGGTTCCTGATACCCAAAATCTGGACGAGGTCATCGTGATCGCCTATGGCACTACCCATAAGGATACTTTTGGTGGCTCAGCACTGGCCATAAAGGATACCGAAATAACCAATCGAGCCGTAAGTAGCGTCACTAATGTCCTGGAAGGACAGGCGGCGGGTGTGTTTACCACTTCTGCCAGTGGGCAGCCAGGGTTTAGTCCTGAAGTACGGATTCGTGGTGTGGGCTCAGTAAATGCTTCCCAAAGTCCGCTATATGTGGTCGATGGGGTTCCATATGATGGTGATATATCCAATATCGCACCTAATGATATTGCCGACTTGACGGTACTTAAGGATGCTTCCTCCTCTGCACTGTATGGGGCAAGGGCTGCCAATGGTGTCATCATGATCACCACCAAGAAAGGGAAAAAGGATAATTCCACTTTCAATCTCAACGTGAGACAGGGGGTGTCTTCAAGGGCTCTTCCGGAATATGGTCGTGTCAATGCTGATCAATATTATCCATTACAGTGGGAATCTCTCAAAAATGGTATCATGTCTTCCAGCAACGAAAACGAGGTCGATGCCAGTCAATATGCTACGGAGAATCTAATCCAAGTGCTAAATTATAATGTCTATAATATCCCCGATAATGAAGTAGTGGGGATAGATGGAAAACTAAACCCTCTGGCAGTTAATAATTTTCAAGGCCTTGACTGGTTTGATGATGTGACGCGGTCTGGTGGAAGAGGAGAATATATAATGAGCTATTCCGGTGGCTCAGAGGCGACGGATTTCTATACCAGTGTTAGTTACCTGAAAGAAGAGGGTTTCGTTTTAAAATCCGACCTGGAGCGTATTACTGGCCGTATTAATGTCAATACTCAAGCCACAGACTGGCTAAAAACAGGGGTAAATCTCTCCGCCACCATGATAGATGGTAATTATGCCTCTACCACTTCAAGCAATGGTATCGTAAATCCCTTCTACTTTGCCAGAAATATGGGGCCGATTTTTCCTGTTTATCTTCAAAATCAACAAACCGGAGGATTTATTCTGGATGAGAATGGCCAAAAGATTTTTGATACGGGAGATCGCACAGATTTGGGATCTGTCTTCCGTCCATCTGGCGCTAACTCGGGCCGACACACCATCCAGGAGGCAATACTCAACGAGGATATTACAGATGAGGATATCATAAGTGCACGTGCCTATGCTGAGGTGAGTTTTTTGAAGGATTTTAAGTTTAAAACCAATATCTCTACAGACATCACTTCTTATTTAGGGATGATCTATCAAAATCGTGTGGTGGGAGATGGCGCACCAGGAGGATTGATGGAGCGGTTGAATATCCGAAAAAACTCTACCACCTTCAATCAGATCCTGAGCTATGCAAATACCTTTGAAGGCAAGCATTATCTGGAAGGATTGATGGCGCATGAAAGCTATAGCTATAAGTATAACCGGCAGCATGTGATTAAATCAGGGCAGATATTAGATGGTAATGTGGAGCCTGATAATTTCGTCACTGTAAACTCTGCCTCTGGTCGTGTGGATACCGATAGAATAGAATCTTATTTCTCTCGATTTAATTATGTCTATGATGAAAAATACTCCCTGTCTGCCTCCATACGAACAGATGGATCTTCCAGATTTTATAAAGATGTACGCTGGGGACTGTTTTGGTCTGTTGCCGGGGCTTGGAGTATCGATAAGGAGAATTTTTTCAACCTTGATTATTTCCAAATGATCAAATTAAGAATGAGTTATGGAGAGGTCGGAAATAATGGGGTGCAATATTCCAATGGGAGTCAAAACTACTACCCTTGGCAGGCTTTATATGGTCTAAACTATAATAATGCTAACGAGGCAGGTACTTTTCAGGAAAGCCTGGCTTCTAAAGGCCTATTATGGGAGGCCAATAAAACATTTGATGTAGGGGTGGATTTTGCCTTTGGCAATAAGTTTTCTGGTACCCTGGAGTATTATTATCGTATATCTGATAATCTACTCTTCGAGGTGCCATTGTCCTTAACTACGGGTTTTAGCAGTATTCCTGCTAATCTCGGCGCCATGTCAAACTCTGGTATAGAGTTCCAATTACAAGGGGATGTCCTCCGCAAAAAAGATTTTTCGTGGAATGTAAACCTCAATATTTCCACCTTTAAGAATGAATTTAAGGAGCTGCCATTTGATGAACTTATCAATGGAAGTAAAAAACTAGTGGTGGGTGGATCTATTTATGACTACTGGCTGCGAGACTGGAGGGGGGTGGATCCCGAAACTGGCCAAGGGCTATACACCGCTGACAATTACTATGATGAAAACGGGAAAATTAATGATAATCTGAAAATTATAGGACAGGATACCCTGACTACAAGCCAGAATAATGCCCGATACCATAGTGCTGGAACCGCAATACCAGATTTCTCAGGCGGAATAAGCAATACCTTTACGTATAAGAAATTCTCTTTGAGTGTATTGACTAGTTTCTCTGTGGGTGGCTTGATCTATGACAATGTTTATAGCTCACTGATGGGCGCTTCTCCTGAGGGCTCCGCCTTACATGAGGATATCTTAAACCGTTGGCAAAAACCTGGTGATATCACCGAAGTACCGAAAATGGATAGCAATAATGCCTCCGACTCCGATGCCGCTTCTGATCGATGGTTGATAAATAGGTCTTACCTGAACCTAAGGTCTGTAAATCTAAGCTATACTCTTCCAGCGAGTCTGCTGGAGAGGGTGCAGGTATCACAGGCCAGCATTTATGTGGCGGGAGAAAATTTGGGTTGGGCATCAAAGAGGAAAGGGATGTTTGTTTCGCAAGGATTCAACGGGGTCACTTCTAATACCTATACTCCTGCAAGGACATTTACACTTGGTTTAAACGTTAGCTTCTAAAAGAATCTTCTCATGAAAAAATCACTATATATATTACTTGTGCTGACCTTGATGATGGGCTGTGAACCTAATTTTTTGGATACACAGCCTACCGATGCGGTGTCAGCAGATCAGATTTTCCTAACTACTGAAAATGCACTGACGTCCTTGAATGGAATCCACCGCGCTTTGAACCTCCAATTTGGCCACCAAGGGCAAGGGGGCGAAGGAGCGGCTATGATTATCCGTGATATGCTTGGCGAAGATCTGGTAAATACCTCCCTGGGGAATGGCTTTTATATTTCCGTCTATCGATGGAATACTAATGTCAGTGAAACATCCTCAGATGTTCAATTCATTTGGGAATATTACTATTCCATAATTAGTAATGCTAATATGATCATCGCAAATATAGACAATGCCTCGGGTCCAAAGGCAGATATAGATGTGATCAAGGGCCAGGCTCTGGCCTATCGTGCCTGGGCTCACCTGAACCTCGTGCAATTCTATGGCAAACGCTATGATGCTGCTGGGAGTAATAGCCAGCTGGGAGTCCCAATAGTACTGGAGCCTATACTCGTGGGTGGCCCACGGAATACCGTGGAGGAAGTCTATGCCCGGGTGCATGAGGACCTTGAGAAGGCGAGCAAACTACTGAATGAGGATCGATATGCCAAATCCCATTTAAATATCAATGTGGTCAATGGGATCAAAGCGAGAGCGTACCTAAGCCAAGGGAAATTTGCAGAAGCGGCTTCCTTTGCCAATCTAGCTCGTAATGGCTATACCATTATGAATGAAACAGAGCTCTTTGAGGGGTTTAATAATGTCGATAATCCGGAGTGGATCTGGGGTTTTGATCAAATAGACCTTCAGACCACTTACTTTACCTCCTATTTCGCTTATATGTCCTTAAATTTTAGTTCTACCAATATCCGTTCTAATCCCAAGGCCATTTTTAGTCTCCTTTATGATAAAATGACTGATACAGACCTGAGAAGAGGATTGTGGGATCCTACAGGAACTACTTTCGAGCCTCCTTCAAATAGATTTGTGAAAAAACCCTATATGAATAGGAAGTTTCTTGCGCAAGGTGAATCGAGTTCTGTGGGTGATGTACCCTATATGAGAGCTTCCGAAATGGTCTTGATAGAAGCTGAAGCCATGGCCAGATCAGGAAATAACAGCAAGGCAGCAGAAGTACTCTACGAATTGGCTCATGCCAGAGACCCTAAATACCTCCTGAGCACTAATACGGGCCAGCTGCTTATAGAAGAAATAATGGTCCAGCGTCGTGTCGAACTCTGGGGAGAGGGATTCCGGTTCTTTGACCTGAAGCGGCTTAACCTTCCTCTGGATAGGACTGGCGGCAATCATGTGAGCACCGTATTAGAAAACAACTATAAGCGGGATGCAGGTAGTAATGAATGGCAGTGGAAGATTCCTTTGGATGAAATCAATGCCAACGATAAAATAATACAAAACCCCTCCTGATTATAATGTATCAACGACCTAGGCAAACAGCTTAGGTCGTTTTTTTTTGAATTCATAATTGAGCACATTTTTCCTGGGATCCTAAAAACGCTCAATAAGTGCTGATTTCATTTTGAGATTTCCTTGCTTCCATATAGTTTTTTTGAAATTTGCTGATGAGTGGATTATAACTAATTTTGATGAGCTGGAATAAGACTATTCCTGAGCGAGCGAGATAGAGAGATAGTTCATGAAAAGCAAAGTGGTTTTAGGTATTCAGTTTTTTAAGTATTTGTCCTGGGCCAAGGTTAGGAATGCTGTCAGCTTATATCTCTCTTTTTGGAAAGCTCAATGGTTCCGAAAGCCTCTTATTCAGGGTTTACCTGCGGCTTTGTCAATAGAGCCTACCACGGGCTGCAATCTACGGTGTCCCGAATGTCCTTCTGGCCTGAGGAGTTTTTCCCGTCCCACAGGGATGCTGGATACAGCACTTTACCAAAAGATCATTCAGGAAGTATCCCCCCATTTGGCCTATTTGCACCTGTATTTTCAAGGCGAACCCTTCTTGCATCCTCAGTTTTTGGAACTGGTAAAATACGCTGATCAGCATAAGATCTTTACTGCCACCTCTACCAATGCGCATTTCCTCAATGAAAAGACTGTGCCCCAGGTATTAGATTCAGGCCTTAAGCAGCTGATCGTATCGGTGGATGGGGCTACGCAGGAGGTGTATGAAAATTATCGGATTGGAGGAAAGCTGGATCGGGTGCTTGCGGGTATTGATCTACTGATCAAAAGCCGGCGGGCGCGTCATCAACATTTTCCTCAAGTTATATTTCAGTTTTTGGTGACTGGCCAGAATGAGCATGAGCTATCTAAAATCAAGTCTCTGGCCAAATCTCTCGGGGTGGATGAGCTGCAGCTGAAGACCGCTCAAATCTATAATTATGAAAATGGCTCCCCGCTGATCCCCAGCGACCTCCGATATTCCCGCTATCTGCCTGATGGCATGGGAAAGTGGAAGCTCAAAAAAGAGCTTAGAGATAAATGTTGGAGGATGTGGCAAGGAGCGGTAATCACCTGGGATGGGGATGTGCTTCCCTGCTGCTATGATAAGGATGGAAAATACACCATGGGTAATATTGGAATAACGCGATTGGCGGAAATATGGAAAAATGTAAAGTATGGGTCTTTTAGAAACCAGATTTTCCTAGATAGATCAGAAATTGATATTTGTAAGAACTGTATGGAGTAGAGTATTTGATTTTTGTTTGTGTAAAATTGTTTTCATGGTATTTTTTTTAACCAAGTCATAATTGTCCAAATGTCTTAGAGATTAAAAGCATAAAATCCTCTAAAAATCAAATGATGCCTAATTTTTGTCCATAGATGAGGGCTTAGGAATCATATAAGTTCTGAAAATTTATCACCTTCGATTCATTTCATTTGGTAAAAATAAAGGGTGAATAGGTAATTTTTCAGAAAATATAGGTAAACCAACGTATTTTAATGTTAAAAATTCTTAACATTGCAAGCAAATGAATGTTTATCGGTTTTATTTACCATAAAACTAGAATATAAGTTATTCGTGATGAATGTTCTTTTTCCAATTTTATTACTCAAATAAATAACTTTATGAGGAAAAGTTTACTAAGTTTAATCTTAGTGCTCTTGACCATTTCTGCTACTTGGGCCCAAGGTCGCAAGGTAACAGGGAAGGTAGTTTCGCAAGAAGAGCCTAATGGATTGCCAGGCGTGAATGTCTTGGTAAAGGGTACTACAGTCGGTGCCATCACCGACCTAGACGGTATGTATTCTATTACGGTCCCAGAGGGCCAGAATACATTAGTTTTTAGTTTTATTGGTTATTCCAGTTTCGAATCAAAGATCGGAAACCAATCTACAGTAAATGTGACCTTGTCGCCAGATACCCAAAATCTGGATGAGGTCATCGTAGTGGCTTATGGTTCTGCCGAGAAAGGCAATTTTGCAGGTTCTGCAATTGCCATCAAAGAAGCCAGTATTGCCAATCGTCCCATCAACAGTGTAACAAATGTACTGGAAGGTCAGGCGGCTGGTGTAATAACCACCTCTGCTAGTGGCCAGCCAGGAGAGAGTCCCACCATCCGTATCCGAGGAATCGGCTCTGTAAATGCTTCCCAAAATCCACTATATGTGGTGGATGGTGTGCCTTATGATGGTGATATCTCTAACCTTAATCCTAAGGACATTGCAGATGTGACGGTATTGAAGGATGCTTCCTCTTCAGCTCTTTATGGAGCCAGAGCCGCCAACGGTGTGATCATGATCACTACCAAAAAAGGCGGTAAAAATAAGCCAACCTTTAATATAAGTATTCGTCAAGGGGTGTCTTCCAGAGCACTTCCTGAATATGACCGTGTCAATGCAGACGAATATTATCCGCTGACTTGGGAGTCTCTGAAATTTGGTCAGATGACTAACTCTAATATGGCAGAAAATGCCGCTAGCCAATATGCTTCGGAAAACCTTATTCCTGTGCTGAAATATAATGTGTATGACGTCCCTAACAACGAAGTAGTGGGTGTGGATGGTATGCTAAACTCTGGTGCAGTAAATAACTTTACCGACCTTGATTGGTTCGACGCAGTGACCCGTAGCGGTGGTAGAGGCGAGTACAATATGTCTTATTCAGGCGGTACAGATAGAACTGACTACTATACTAGTATTGGTTATCTAAATGAAAAAGGCTTTGTAATCAAGTCTGATATGGAGCGATTTACTGGTCGTATCAATGTGAATACGCAAGCTACAGACTGGTTCAAGACAGGTATCAACCTTTCCGCTACCATGACTGAAGGCAATAACGCCGCTACTTCAGGAAATTCTAGTTATGTAAACCCGTTTTTCTTTGCTAGAAATATGGGCCCTATCTATCCAGTATATCTTCAAAACCAGCAAACTGGTGGATATATCCTGGATGCCAACGGACAAAAAATATATGATACCGGAGATATGACCAATCTAGGTTCTGTATTCCGTGGTTCTGGTGGATCTCCTGGACGTCACGTGGTGCAGGAAACTAAGCTAAACGAAAACTTCTATGACAGAGATGTCATCAGTGCTAGGGCTTATGCTGAGATAGATTTTCTCAAAAACTTTAAGTTCAGATCCAATATCTCTACAGATATGATCTCTTATCTAGGTGTGGGCTATGATAACCCTATCGTGGGTGACGGCGCTCCATCTGGAAGAACAGACCGTCTGAATACGCGAAGAAATTCCATGACCTTCAACCAGATTTTGAGCTATGCTAATACCATCAATATCAAGCATTACTTTGAAGGATTGGTGGCGCACGAAAACTATGACCTGAAGATCAACCGTCAGGAAATCGCTAAGCAAGGGCAGATCCTTGATGGAAATATCGAGCCTGGTAACTTCGTGACAGTAAACTCTGCGGATGGTAGAGTGGATTCTTATCGTATCGAGTCTTACTTCTCTCGCTTCAACTATGTATATGATGATAAGTATTCCTTGTCAGCGTCCATCAGAAGAGATGGTTCATCCAGGTTCTTTGAGGACGTAAGATGGGGTACTTTCTGGTCTGTGGCCGGTGCGTGGAATATCGAAAAAGAGGCCTTCTTCAATGCAGACTTCTTTGATATGTTGAAATTACGAGCCAGTTATGGTGAGGTAGGTAATGACGGCCTTTTGGATGATGCTGGTAGCCCTGATTACTATCCTTGGCAGGCCTTATATGATCTGGATTATAATAATGCCAATGAGCCTGGTATCCTTCAGGGAAGCTTGTCAGCTACTGAATTATTATGGGAGTCAAATAATACCTTCGATATCGGAATTGACTTTGCTTTTGCAAAAAGATTCACTGGTACCTTGGAATATTATTATAGAGTTTCTGAAAACCTACTGTTTGACGTACCGCTTTCTTTGACTACCGGTATCGAAAGTACCCCAGTCAATGTGGGTACCATGTCTAATACCGGTATCGAACTTCAACTTCAAGGTGACATCATCCGTAATCAGGACTTCACTTGGAATGCCAACCTGAACGTCTCCACCTTCAAAAATGAGTTTAAGAAATTGCCATTTGAGGAGCAGGTAGTTGGAACTAAGAAGTTGGTAGTTGGTGGATCCATTTATGACTATTGGTTGAGAGACTGGAGAGGCGTGGATCCTGAGACGGGCTATGGCATGTACACAGCCGTGGAAAAGCTTACCACTGAAGGTTCATTACGTGATGATGTAATCATTCAGGGTCAGGATACTTTGACCACTACCCTGTCAAATGCCGCCTACCATTCGGCAGGTACTGCTATCCCGGACTTTACTGGCGGTTTGAGCAATACCTTTACCTATAAGAATATCTCCCTAAGTATATTGACCAGCTTCTCTGTGGGCGGCGATATATATGATGGTGTATATGCAAGTATGATGACCTCATCACCTGATGGCTCTTCATTGCATAAAGATATCCTAAATAGATGGGAGACGGCTGGTGATATCACCAATGTACCACGTATGGATAATATTCAAGGACAGCAATCAAACGGCGGTTCAGACCGTTGGTTGATCGATAGATCTTATTTGAACCTGCGATCAATAAACCTTAGCTATATCCTTCCTGCCAATCTGCTGAAAAAGGTGGATGCTTCTCAAGCATCGATCTATGTGGCTGGGGAGAACTTGGGATGGCTGTCTAAAAGAAAAGGAATGTTCGTTTCTGAAAGTTTCAACGGAACGACCTCCAATACTTATACACCAGCTAAAACCTTCACCTTAGGTTTAAATGTAAGCTTCTAAACCAGAATTAACATGAAAAAGATATTTTATAAAATACTAAGTCTGGTTGTCCTGGTAAATATGAGCTGTGCCTCAGATTACCTTGACACCAAGCCTACGGATGCGGTGTCTGAGACTTCGGTCTTTACCACCACCAAGAATGCCATGACGGCCCTAAACGGGATTCACCGTACCATGTTTGAGCGATATGACTCTCAAGGTCAGCCAGCAGAAAGTGGTGTGATGATCATGCGAGATATGATGGGAGAAGATTTGGTAAACACAGCTGTGGGAAATGGCTGGTTTATTTCCATCGCTAGCTGGCAGAGACACATCATTGAAACTGCTTCTGATGTACGCTTTGTATGGAGATTTTACTATAAAGTAATGGGCAATGCCAATATGATCATCGCAAATATCGATGGTGCTGAAGGCCCTCAGGAAGAAAAAGACGAGATCAAAGGACAGGCCCTGGCCTATCGTGCCTGGGCTCACTTTAACTTGGTACAGATGTTTGCGGAGCGCTATGCGCCCAATACTACCAATACTCAGCTAGGTGTACCTATCGTTCTTGATCCCATCACTGAAGGTGGTCCCCGTAATACTGTAGAAGAGGTATATACCCAAATACATGCGGATCTGGATCAGGCGATTTCTTTATTGACAGAAGATCGTAATGCCAAGTCTCACTTGAATATCAATGTCGCTAGAGGAATAAAAGCCCGTGTTTATCTTACCCAAGGTAAATATGCCGAAGCTGCTCCTCTTGCTGCACAAGCTCGTGATGGCTTTGACCTGATGAATGAGACACAATTGTTTGAAGGATTCAATAATGTGAATAATCCGGAGTGGATCTGGGGTTCTGCTCAGATCGATATTCAGACCACGTACTTTGCCTCCTTCTTTGCTTATATGTCGCTGAACTTCAGCTCTACCAATATTCGTGGCAATCCTAAGGCGATCTTCCAGCCTCTATATGACGAGATGTCTGCAACGGATATAAGAAGAGGTCTTTGGGATCCGACTGGACAGGCCTTCGAAATGCCTTCTTCTGCTTTCACTAAGGTGCCTTATATGAACACAAAATTCCTGGCCCAGTCTTCTGGTAGCTCTGTGGGTGATGTGCCTTATATGAGAGCTGCTGAAATGATCTTGCTTCAGGCGGAAGCCTTGGCTAGATCAGGTAATAATGCAGGCGCTGCTCAGGCCCTGTTTGAACTTGCGAGTGCCCGGGATCCAGAATATACCCTAAGCACCAATACCGGTGATGCCTTGATCGAGGAGATCATGATTCAGCGTCGTTTGGAACTATGGGGTGAGGGCTTCCGATTCTATGACCTGAAGCGTCTTAATCTTCCGCTTAATAGAAATGGTGGAAATCACGTAAGCAGCGTCTTGAGTGGTAAATTCACAGAGCCAGCAGGTACCAATAACTGGCAGTGGAGAATTCCTCAGGATGAAATCAATGCAAACCCTGAAATGGAACAAAATCCATCTTAATAGCATATACTTTACAACCTGGCCAAATTGGTCAGGTTGTTTTTTTTTTGCCCTACTGAATTAATATCCTAAACTTACTTTTTTACAGATTTTGGACGGTTTCCCTCTAGTATTTATACCCAAGTTAGGTGGTATAATTTTGCCCGTCAGGGCCTCAGCAGTACGTATGAAAAACCATTTTGGAGCAGTCTCTACAGCAATGGGTAGAGCCGCGATCGCATGATGCATGACCCTCGATGACGGTTGTATCTTTGCTTGGATGTGCTTCTTGTTAATAATTTGGCTTTCCTATTTTAGGTTTATCTGGTTTTACCATTAAGCACTTTGGACAATAAAAACCCCGTGAGGAAGATTACTAAGGTGCCCACCACAATGGTCATATTGGCATGTAGGGGATTTCGAAAGGATATCCATGGACCTTCGCTGATGAATATGGGGGTCAGGCTCATCCATCCGATGACGAGGAGGCCTAGTACCACCCCAATGGCCGCTTCCATTTGTTTTACCCTCCTGGAGAAATAGCCCAAGAGAAATAATCCCAGCACCCCACCGCTAAATACTGAGCTCAGTGCCCACCAAGCATCCAGGGCGCTTTTGACCTCGGTCATGGCAAGTGATACCAGGATGCTTAAGATGCCCATCGCCACAGCGGAAATGGTCAGGACGCGGAAGTTGGTTTTTTGGCTGGAGGTGCGATTGATATATTTCTTATAATGGTCTGTAAGGATCACAGTGGCAGAGCTATTGAGGCTGGTGGAGATGGTGCTCATGCCTGCGGCAAATATAGAAGCGATCAATAAGCCTGTAAGCCCTTTAGGCAGGCCATTTACGATGAAATAAGGGAAAATCTTGTCCGCAGCATCCGCGGTCTGCAGCGAAGCAGGTAATAATTCCGGCATAGCCTGATAATAAGCAAATAGCGCCGTTCCGATAAAAAAGAACAATAAGGATACCGGCACATAAAGGCTGCTCCCAAACCAAGTGGACTTAATCGCCTCCTTTTCGGTCTTGGCACTCATATAGCGCTGCACGTAATTTTGGTCAATGCCGAAATTCTGAAGATTTATGAATAGGCCATAAATCAGGATCACCCAAAATGTGGAGGCTGTAAAGCTGATCCCCATGCTTCCCAAGCTGAACTTACCATGCTCCTGCCCTATGCTGATCACCTGCCCGGGACCTTCAGGCATAGAAAATAATAGGATCAGAAGACAGGTGATGGCCCCAAGGATCAAGACTATTCCCTGAATAGCATCGGTCCAGATGACCGCCTCTATTCCTCCCATGGAAGCATAGATGATCACCGCTATGCCGGTCACAATAATGATCGTAGCAATGTCCCAACCCAGCAGCGCATTCATCGGTAAAGCCAGTAAGTACAGTATCGTGCCCATCCGTGCCAGCTGGGTGAGCAGATAGCAGATGGAGGCATAGGTCCGCGCCCAAGCGCCAAATCGCTCCTCCAAATAGTAATAGGCTGATTCGCTCTTTAGCTCCCGGTACATGGGAACAAAGAACTTCACTGCTATCCACGCTGCTATAGGAATTGACAAGCTGAAGACAAAACTATTCCAATTCCCCAAATAAGCATTGCCCGGAAGGGCTAAGAAACTAATGCTGCTCACAAAGGTCGCAAAAATCGACATCCCTATCGCCCAGGCAGGCAGTTTCCTTCCACCCACCATATAGTCATCTGTTGTCCGGCCTTTCTTAAAATAAAAAGACACACCAAAAAACAGGATGCCGAGCATATAAACCAAAAATATGGCAAGGTCGATCAGGGATAATTGCATGGGCTATTCGGGTTAAATTAAACTGATTATGGCCTCTAATTTTTTGAGAGACTTATTTGCAAGGCTTGAAGGATTCTCTTTAGCGCAGCTGCAGCTGATCCACTCGCTCTTGGATGCGCTGTAGGTTGCAGGCGAGCTTCTCTCGGTCCTCTGCCCTGAATCGGTGCAAGGGGGAGGCCATATAGTCAGAGCAAATACCCATAAGGCTCAGCGCCCCTTTGATCCCTTTCAGATAGCTGGAGCCATAGTGGCCTAAGGAGTAGAGCTGAGAAGATATTTGCATGACCACTGAGTGTAGCTCTTTCACCCTGGTGATATCCCCCGTTTTTGCCGCTTCGTAGAGTTTGGTATAGAGTTTTGGGAACATATTGGCCCCGCCATTCACGCCTCCATCTGCTCCAAGTAAGACCGTCTCTGCCATGATTTCCTCCGGACCCACAAAGAGCGAAAAGTCAGGTTGATCTTTCATCTTATGAACCAGATTATTGAAATAGGCATTATTGGCAGAACTGTCCTTGAGCCCGATGATCTCCTTATAGTTGGAGAGCGTTTTTACCGTATTGGGCTCAATGATGATCTTGGTATGAGAAGGCATATTATAAAGGAATAAGGGCAGTGGAAGCTTCCGTATCAAGTATTCATAATATTCGATCAGCTCAGGCTGGCCTAGATTAAAATAATAGGGGGGAGCGGCCACCACCGCTGCGGCACCTTCCTCCTTGGCTGTATTGGCCAGGCGGATGCTCTCCGTCGCAGCGGTATCTGTAATGCCCACCAGGACGGGCAGCCTTCCATTTACCATTTTGCAAGTGAGCCTCACCAGTTCGTGACGGAGTCTATAAGAAAGACTGGTGGACTCTCCAGTGGTGCCAAGGATAAAAATCCCATGTATCCCGCCTGAAATCATATGGTCCAGCAGCCGCTCTAGTCCTAGAATATCTATCTGGTCTTCCTCTAGCAAAGGCGTAATCATCGGCGGGATGATACCCTGGAATTTTGGCTTATTCATAGTTGTGCTCATGGTATATAATAATACAGTGACAGCGTGGTTTTGGGCCATGCCTAAACCTGCTTATCCGCTATTCTCTTAGTTCTAATCTATTCCCAAACTAAAGACATATTGCCAGAGCACTGTCCTGCACCTTCGGGATACGGTGAGGGATCGTATCCTCCTTTTGCTCCTAAGATCTTTAGGAAGGTGCAGATCGACCACTGGTACGCTTATCCTATCAGGCGTTGGTTAAGGCTAAGAAGATAGTAAATTAAATACCCTATTCATTCGCCCAGCAGCCTTATTCCTTCATTTGGTCCAGTTCGTCTAGAAAGTCCCGGGCTTCTTGCAGCTTTTTGGAGGGAAATCGCTTCAGTATCCACACAATAATGGCGGATATCGGGATGCTTCCCAGCCCTATTTGCCAAAGGAAATTTGGGAATAAGTACATGTCTATTCCCGCCAGACTCTTCGCCAACACGATCAAAAAGGGCGTGGACAATACCGGTATCAATAGCCAAAGCAAGCGTCTATCCAAGGCCTCCAAATATTGCAGCTTCATGACTTTCCGCTGGGCATCGAGCACTGCATCATCCGAATGACTCCCATGATATAGCCATAATTGATAGCCTGCCATGCCCAGACTAAGCAGACTGGCCAATCCCAGGATCAGCGCAGGAATAAAAAACTGCAGGGCATGGAGCTCTTGCTTCATAAAACTCACCAGGAAACACATCCATAAGATATTGCTGATTAGCTCAAAATAGGTGGAGAATTTTTGCTCTTTGAAGCTGGCGCCTACCTTGGAGGTGATGGCCTCATTTATGAGTTTTCGGGATAGCAAATTACTGGATTTTGGCGCTGTGGAATCCTCTTGCCATAGCTGACTTAATTCTCGATATTCCATAATTCTATTGATTTAATGATTCGAAATAGACTTTTAATTGTTCCTTGATACGGAAGATTTTCGTGGAAACCAGGCTGGTGGAGATCCCCATTATCGAGGCGATTTCTTTATTTTTGAAGCCCTCCAGGAGCAGCAGCAACAGGGCCTTATCGGTGGATTTTACCTGATCCATAAATCGGTAGAGCTGCTCGATGCGCTCGTCATTATCTGTTGGGGGGCTGCTGTAAACCGGCCATTCCTGGCGGTAGCTTTCTTCTCCTTCCCTTCTGGATTTCTCTTTTCGAAGGAAGGATATGGAGACGTTTAGGGCGATTCTATAGGTCCAGGTACTAGTGGATTTGCTAGCCTCATACTTAGGAAATGCCCTCCACAGCTGCAGGACAATTTCCTGAATAAGGTCTTTTTGCCCCTCCTGATCATGGCTATAGATGCGCGCCACCTTGCTGATCATGCGCTCATAATGCTCCAGGTATTGCTCAAAATCCCTTTCCAATGGCTGGTTCATAAGTTTTTGGTTTCCAGTTTGGCTTCTTTTACTATTATTATTCGCAGCGGATAGAAAAATGTCACAGGAATATAAAATATATTTTTTAAAGCATGGCTGGACGCATAGCGCTAAATGGATTATCAAGCGATAGCCTGCTTCGCTCTTTTCCGCGTACCTCTGGAAATATTGACTGCCTATCTCTAACTAAGACTCCAAAATATTAAGTGTAAATCTTCCGCTCTTTCCCAGTCCTTTGAGCTGGGGGAGGGGAAATGAATATTTCGTTTTTGCCAAAGAATATCAGGGCAAAAATGAGATTCAGTGTAGAAAATGAGGAAGAAAAAATTGATCTATAATTAAGGGAGATTTGGGTTTTACATCCATCGAAATTTTCTTTAATTTGTTCATACTGACTTACATCCACGCATGTGATTTCAACTTCCTATAATTGACATTTTGGAAGTATGCTTTTTGGTAAGAAATCAATTTTTGCTCAGCAAAGAAAATTGCCGGACTAAGTCTAAGTTCTTAGTTGGAAAAACGCTATAATGGTAGCGAGTTCTTTACCACCTTGGTTTTGTGGGAGTGGGAATAAGTATTCTTACTAATTGTACCCAGAGCCGGAAGCCCCAAAAAGCTATTCCTACAAGAGGAAACCTTTATAAATTCCACTTACTTTACCTGGAATAATTACTCAATAAGTATAAATTTTCGATAGCATAATAATTGCATTCGCCCAAAAAACCTTTTTAGACATGAAAAAAATTACAATTTACTGTGGAGCCAATACTGGCAATAATCCCATCTATAAGGAGGGATCCTTAGCACTGGCGAAGGAGCTTGTTGATCGGGAGCTTGACCTTGTATATGGGGCTGGAAAGGTCGGTTTGATGGGGATTATGGCAGATTATATGCTGACGGCGGGTAGGAATGTATATGGTATTATCCCCCAAAAGCTCGTGGATATAGAAGTGGCCCACCAGGGATGTACCGAGCTGACCGTGGTGGAGACCATGAGAGATCGGAAGTGGCTGATGGCCGAGCGGGGTGATGGATTTGTGGCCATGCCTGGCGGTATTGGGACCTTGGAGGAGCTCTTTGAGGTGATGACGCTAAACCAACTGGCCTATATGAGGAAGCCTCTGGCTTTGTACAATGTAAATGGATATTATGATCAGCTGATAAGCTTCCTGGATTTTTCTCGCCAGGAAGGGTTTATCAAGGACCAGCAGATGGCTCCATTGATCATTAGCGATGATCCCAGAGAGCTAGTGGATGCCATGGCTCGATTTATTACACCTTCAGCCTGAGGTGAGTAAGTGTCCTTCGGCTGGGGCGAGGACCTTTTTGTATCTCAGTTGACGAATGGAATTAACCAAGGAATATTACTTATAGAAGCTTAAGAAGGTCATTTTAACCATGCTAGGTTCATAGCATTAAGCGATGGTTTGTTCGAGAATTTTCATCATTTTCTCAAGGTATTCTTGATCCGTAGGATCAAAATCATCCAGCTGATCACTGTCTATATCTAAGATCAGCAGTACTTCATCCTTATAAAATCCAGGGACAACAATCTCGGACTTGGAGGCAGAGCTGCAGGCGATATGGCCTGGAAAGGCATCCACATCGGGCACCAACTGGGTTTTACCTTGCTCCCAGGCCGTTCCACATACGCCTTTGCCACGATGGATGCGGGTGCAGGCGATGGGGCCTTGGAAGGGACCTAATACCAATACGTCTTCTTTCACGATATAGAATCCCACCCAGAAGAAGCCAAAGGCACCTTTCAGTGCTGCACTTATATTGGCGAGATTGGCCGTCAGATCGGGCTCACCACTGATGAGTGCTTCTATTTGCGGTAAAAGTGCCTCGTATTTTTCAGCCTTGCTCGCTGCCGTCGGAAGGTATAGTGATTCTGCCATTGATGAGTGCCCCTTGGGCCAATTAGTGATTTACGCTTCTTATTGATTTTCGAAAATTTCCAGTCGGTCACCCAAAATATCATAGCTGGTGCTGGCGCTAGGCCTCAGCCTGGGTGCCGGGATGCCTTCGGAAAATTTCCTTTGGCCAGTAAACACCCTTGCCTCGTCCCAAAGTTCATTTTCTATGAATTTATGCAGCAAAAAACTCCCGCCTTCCACTATTAAGCTTTGGATTTTCCGCTGCTGGAGGTCTTTCAGCATTTCGACCAGGGGAAGGTCCTGCGCTAGTTTTACAAAACTTAGATTTTCTTCTTCGCTATTTTTAAGGCTGTTATAGCAAATCGTGGGGATCTGATGATCAAATAAAGATAAGGAAGGTGCTAATCGCAAGCTTCGGTCCAGCACGATCCTGAGCGGATCTTTTCCCTGCCAGTCGCGGACATTCAGGCGTGGATTATCGTATTGGGCGGTGTTGGTGCCCACCATGATGGCGTCCTCCTCTGCCCTCCACTGATGCACCATCTGCCGGCTGGAAGGGTTGGAGATCCATTTGCTATCATAGTTTTTCCGAGCCACAAAGCCATCCACAGTTTGTGCCCATTTCAGAATAATATAGGGACGTTTTTTTTCAATGCTGGTGAAGAACCGTTTATTGAGTTTTCGGGCAGGCTGCTCGAGGATTCCCGTGACCACTTCTATACCGGCATCTTGCAGCATTTTGATGCCCTTTCCGCCCACCAGAGGATTGGTGTCCACGAGGGCGATGATGACTTTCTTTACTTTTTTGGCCACCAAGAGCGCTGCACATGGCGGGGTTTTACCGAAATGAGCGCAGGGTTCCAGTGTGACATATACCGTGGATTCGGGAAGTTTTCCAGGGTCTTTTACTGCTTCGATCGCGTTAGGCTCCGCATGGGGGCCGCCGTACTGGCGGTGATAGCCCTCACCGATGATGGTATCCTGCCAGACGATGACACATCCCACCATGGGATTTGGACTTACCCGTCCTCGCCCAAGTTCTGCCAGCTCCAGTGCTCGCAGCATATATCTTTCGTCTTGGGTCATTATTGGCGGTTTTAGGGTAATATCTCTTCTTGGATTTCTGGCAGTAGGATGGTTTCTATCACCGTTACCGAGTCGATCTTGGCGGTGACTGTAAATAAACTGTCCTGATAGGGGGCTCGGGGATTAATATATATCGCATAGTCTCCCGCCTCCAGGCCGTTGAACAGAAAATTGCCACTGTCATCGGTCAGGGTGGAGATGGAGTCTTCGCCGAGGATAGCGTAGATATAAGGCTGGGCGGCCAGAGGGCTCACCGTACCAGAGATGGCGGCGATCGAGCCCGTCTCGAAACTTCGGATTTTAGGAGAGAATAAATATACCTCCTCTTGGTCGGAGTCAGTGATGGATCTCGCCAAGTCAATGTCCAATACTATATCATAAGAGCGGCCGCCTTCCAGTGTATAGTCCACATCGATGATGTATTCCATCTCGCTCGGGTCTTCCCATACTAGGCTGAGTGGCTCCTCATCGAGCACCAGGTATTGCTCATCTCCGAAGACCAGCTTTATTTGAGTGATTTTGCCCAGGGGCAATTCAGATCTTCCTAATATCAGCTGTGAGCCGTTTACCAATGCACTTATATTGACCACATTACTGAGGGGGATATAGTATAAGGATACCCAGGCATCATCACCACCTCGATTTGAATTTTGCACGAATACTTCCACACGCTTGAGCTCCAGGTACACCTCGTCGAAGTCTCCCGGCGCATCGGTAATATACACATTGACCAAGGACGATTTTTGGTTGGCATCGCCATCCAGACAGGCGCCCAGAGTCACTGAGAGGAGGAGAAATAAGATAAGGTTTTTTACTTTCAGCATCTACTCACATTTATATTATAGCAAAAGTAATGATTTCAAGAAGGATTTCATTTAAATATGGCTGTACAATGTTCATGAATTATAAAAAAGTGCCATTTACAGGATAGTTGATCCTGCTTACCCTATCCTTCTGCCCTATTGCTTCTGCGCTTATCCCCTCCCATATATCCATAAGCCAAAAAAAAAGCCATTAGCAGTTTTGCTAATGGCTTTGCTTTCTTTCAAAGGACTGTAAGAAAAATAATTGGTTTAGTTTCACAGTGATTTTTCCAATAAGCATGCCAAAAATCATCTTTTTACAACCAAAAATCCACAGTTCACCTTACAATTCAATATATTCTAATTTCAAGTCAACATTAAAATCGATTCACTTATTTAGTACAATGTACCTTTTGATTCCTTGGCTGATACGGCCCTGTCGGGCCAAAATAGATTTTAGCACAAGCAATAAATTGTATTTTAGTTATATAAATAAGTCCATTCAGGAATATGCTTAGGATTTAGAATTTTTTCACAACCTTAGCCCATTAGGGTCACCTGGCAATGGCCTCAGTCGGTTTCCAAAGCCTAAGCCCGAGGCCCCTACTTTCTCCAAATTCTAGAGTCTTCTGTGATATACCATTTTTTATCTGGCTGACTGGAGTCGATCGCCATTTTGAAGCGTGTTTGGCTCACCTCGAAGGAGGGATTCCATTTCTTGTATTTGCTTCCACCAGGAAGTTCCTTGAGGCTTGTGGCATAATGACCCTTGGCGGCGAGGTATTCAGCTTGTAGTCCGTATAATTCTCGCAAGGCTTCCTGGATTGGGCTATCTGGATCGGGGGTATATTCTTGATTTCCCCCTACTGGCTGATCCGCAAACTGCAAATAGCCCCAATACTCAGGCAAATGCATATTGATATGGCCTTGAGCTGACCATACCCAGTTGTATTCTGGAAAGGACTTTCCGGTGGCAGGGTTGATCTTCTTTATATATTTTCCATCTTCTACGGCCAGCTGCCATTGGACCCGGCTGAAGTTGATGCGCCATTGCTGACCATCTTTGGGGATGGCGAAGCTGGGGCCACTTTGCGAAAGTGCCTTCCAGGGAATGGCCATCTCCACAGTCCAGCAACTGTCTCTATCGCTAGGGTCGTTTAGTGTTCCAAATAACTGGATGCCTTTCTCAAATCCATTGATATTCCAGCCATTGATCGGCGAGCCGAGATTCCTGTAGGGCTTGGTTAGCATCAGATCCCATTCGGTGCCCAGTGCATTAATCTCCAATTCGTAATAATTGTGGGTATCTCCATCAGGATCGATAAACACCTCAATATCATTTTCATGAAAGATCACCGATTCTCTTTCGGTATAGGTCGCCCAGAGGTCTGATTCCTCCATCCACACTCCTATATATAGGTTTTCATCATCCCACAGCATCTTCAAGCGGGTATCCTGAAGCGGTGCTGGCTTTTTATCGCCTTCGATATCGACGAATAGATTGGACCATTCGGCTTTCTCCCAGTCGGCTTCGTCTAGGAATCCATCCATTTCCAAATCCACATCGGTCCTAAATGCCACATAATGTTGTCGATCTTCTAGGGCTTGACCGTAAGAGGCGGAAATGATAAAGCAGAAAGCGAGAAGTAGGCTGTATTTCATTTTATAATTATTTTCAGAACTATGTAAACTTAATCAAAAATATTGTATAAATAAGTCTTTTTTTAAGGAAAAAGGCAGTATTAGCGCTCCTCGCCCACCTTTTTGGGGTATTGGGAATGGATAATGAGAATGAAAAGGGGACAAAATGTGCGGATAATAGGCCATAATTAGGGAGCTATTCTTAATTTTGGGGATGATGAAATGGGAAAAATTGCTACAATCGGGTCGTGGAGACCTCAAAAAGGGTGTTATTGCCAATTCCAACCCGTATCGAAGCGAGTTTGAGCGGGACTATGATCGGGTAATATTTTCAGCTCCTTTTCGTAATCTCCAGGATAAGACGCAGGTATTCCCATTGCCTGAGCTTGATTTTGTACATACTCGCCTTACGCATAGTCTGGAGGTATCAAGTGTGGGCAGGTCACTAGGCAAGTCAGCCGGAGAATATTTATTGAAGAAATATCCTGATTTGGAGCAAAAGGGGGTCAGTAGCTACGATATCGGTGCTATTGTGGCGGCAGCGGCATTGACGCATGATATTGGAAACCCTCCTTTTGGCCATGCTGGGGAGGATGCCATTTCTGATTTTTTTAAATATCATCCAGCGGGAAGGCTTTGGGAAAGTCACCTTCAGGTGGGTGAATGGGCCGATATGGTGGCCTTTGAAGGAAATGCACAGGGATTCAGGATGCTATTGGAGAAGACCAATGGACTGCAGCTTTCCTATGCCACCCTTGCGGCATTTACCAAATATCCTCGCCCTTCTTTTGTCAAGGAAAAATTACCTAAAAGAAGAAGCCATAAGAAGTTTGGCTTTTTCTGCGATCAAAAACAGGACTATCGCAATTTGGCTACCCTACTGGGGATTCCCGAAATTGCCGAAAACTGCTGGTTGAGGCATCCTTTGGCTTTCTTGGTGGAAGCAGCCGATGATATCTGCTATAGCATCATCGACCTGGAGGACGGCTGTACCCTTGGACTCGTCTCTTTGAAGGATGTGATTCAGCTATTAGCAGGTATTATAGGAGATAGATTTGACGCCGAAAAGCTAGATGCGCTGGAGACCTCGAGCCAGAAATTGGCTATTTTGCGGGCTATGGCCATTGGTCAGCTTATCGGTGAGGCAGTGGAGGCATTTTGTGAGCATGAAGAGAAAATGCTCCTGGGGGAATTTGACCAGGCCTTGACTGATGTGATCCCTTCGGCAGAAATACTTGAAAGGATTACCTCCATGTCGGTGAAGAAAATTTACAGATCCCAGCCGGTATTAGAAAAAGAAGCGGCAGGATTTCAGGTTTTGGAAGGCTTGCTGGAGGTTTTCTCCCTCGCTCTTTACCATAAGTATTTTGAGCAGGACCAGTTTTCGGGTAAGGATAAAAGCATCCTACGATTGCTGCCAGAGAATTTTCTTCCTAAACATGAACTGCCCATGCCTTATTTATTGCTGCGTAAGCTGACTGATTTTGTCAGTGGAATGACTGACAAATATGCCTTGTCTCTTTACCGAAAGGTGAAAGGAATCGCTTTGCCAGGCACCTGATCAGGAACTGGCTATTGTGCTTAGCTCGTTATTTGGCGGTGTCAAATTTTACCGGTGCCAGGTTATTCATATTCCTGAGGATCCAGGCTTGTCTTTTTTGGTTATAGGCAGTAGGTTTGGCTGGGGACCAGCGCAGTGGATTGGGTAATACTGCCGCTATCATCGCCGCCTCCTGACGGCTTAGCTTTGCCGCAGGCTTCTTATAAAACGCCTGTGCCGCAGCCTCCGCTCCATAGATCCCATCTCCCATTTCGATGACGTTTAGATAGACTTCCATAATCCTTTCTTTGGACCATATGAATTCTATAAGAACGGTAAAATAGGCTTCCAGACCCTTTCTTAAGTAATTTCTGCCAGGCCATAAAAAAACATTTTTGGCAGTTTGATTCGTTATAGTACTTCCACCACGCAGCCTTTTTCCAGACTGGTTTCCCTCTATTGCCTCCTTTATGGCATCCATGTCGAAGCCATTATGATCAAGGAATTTTTGGTCTTCTGAGGCCACCACTGCCTGTACCAGATGCTGAGAGATCTCCTCCAGTGGCACCCAATCCTTCTTAAACTGCCGGTCGCTTTTTTCATTCGCTGGCCCTTCCACCAGGCGGATAGCCATCAGCGGTGTGAAGTACACGGGCACGAATCGTAATACCAGCGTCATGCCAATGGTGATACCAAAAAACCAAAGCAGCAACCTGCCAATGAAGCGGAAGAGTTTTTTCATAAAATAAGGGTATTCCTCCTGCAAAAATAGAAGGAATTTTGTCTGCAATTGATTTAATCAGCCAAAACCTTAGGAGTTTTTTTCAGTTGTCGATAGGGTTTTTATACCTGCTGGGTTCCATCGTTAGGTTGATGTGCGTAGGGAAATTAGCCCCCGTAATTCTCTAGGTAAGTGCCTTCCATTGATCCCATTTCATAGAATTTATATATAATAATTCCTTATTATATTTGTTTTTAGGACTAAAGACAAAACAAATCCCTTCTAGTTCTCATTTGTAACAGAGTCAAGGTTTACCTATTTTTGGTGAAAAACATATACATGGCCCTTATATTTAGCATTTGAGCCTGTTATTTTAGAATACACCTAACACTATATAATTATTAAAGATGAAAACCAGCTATAAGGTAATACTAGCATTATTTTTTATGGGATTTTTTTCCTGTAAATCTGAGAATTCCACTACAGAAAGTACCAGCTCCGAGCACCTGGAAACTCCCTCAGAGGAGCAGATTATCGAAAGCTATATCTATTCCTTGTCGAGGTTTTTGGTGATCCGCCAGGAGAATATTGATATCGCTGAAGAGAATGTTGATTATAATCGTATAAAATTCAATGAGCCTGGGCGGGCAGAGTTTGTGAATCCAAATTTGGACGTTGCTTATTTAGAAACCTGGTTTGCCGTGGATGAAAATAATGCGGTCCTGCTCGAGATCCCAAAAATTGAAGGACGATACTATACGGCTCAGATTATGGATGAATGGGCTGAGATCATCTATAATGTTAATGAGCGCAATTTTCCGGACCATCCCTATGGCAAATATGTCATTGCATTGAAGGGCTCAAATGTGGAGATACCCGAAGGAGCCTTGCGCTTGGATATCCCTTCCAAAAAAGCGAAAATGCTGGCTAGAGTGGAGCTGAAAAAGGATAAAACCGCCGCCATCGCCCTACAAAAGGCTTTTAAGGTCAGCCCTCTTGGTAATCCCATCATAGCGCCTGCTATAGCGATTCCTGAGTTTACCAATACAGAGCTAATCCGTGCGGAGATATTTGAGGAGAAACTACTGAGGGAGGTATTTGACAGTGCCCCAGATTCTAATCCACATGGTCAAAAATATCAAGAAGAGGCCTTGGAAGTAGCTAAATTTGTGTCTCAAAGTGCAGAAAATAAAGAAATGGTTTCAAAAATTATTGCTGAAAAAGCCTTCCCCGCCTTTGGAAATTTTCTAAATACATACGGCGACAAGCGTGGAGGATGGTCCAGCACCCGCGAATACCTTTCCATCGGAGAAGACATCTGGTTTCATGCACTGGTAAACTTTGGTGGGATTTGGTGGAATTCCTCTTCGGAAGTGGTGTATTATACCGCCTCGGTGGACAGTGATGAGAAAGTTCTCGATGGCGATAACGTATATATCATCCATTATGCTCCTGAAGACCTGCCAAGTAAACATGTGAATGCCTTCTGGTCCCTTACAATGCTGAGCACTCCAGAATTCCGTGTGATCCCCAACGAACTGCAGCGATATAACCTCAATAGCTTGATGGATTTTAACTATGAAAAAGATGGCTCCTTAAAGTTGTATTTGGCCTCCGAATTGCCCGCTGGAGCCCCAAAAAGCAATTGGCTGCCTTCCCCTAAAGGGCAGAACTTTTCGCTTACCAATAGGTTTTACGTTCCAAAACCCGAGGTGCTAAGTGGTGATTACTACGTGCCGCCAATCCAAAAGCAATAGGAGATTGGTTCACGGAAATTTGCCTTTATAGGCGATAATAATAGATATAAAAGATTGGTATTAGCCGCCTTCACTAGGATTGGAAGATCTTGGATTCCTAATATTGGTTTCTACTTGAACTGACATTTGCCTATAGAAGAGAGAGATTAGCTGTTACAGGCTGGTCTCTCTTTTTTTTGCGGCGCAAAAATAACTATCCCCAAAAACGGATTATTTTCCACCCTAATCCTCCTAATAATATGCTATTATTGTAAATAATACATTACTATCAACTCTACCAAAATTCAATGATTGATCTTCATTTTAGAAATGAGCCTCTATTAAGCGCTATCAAAAATAGAATGTCCTCTCCCATTCTTATTGGTCTGTTATTACTGCTAGGCCTATTATTTATATCGCCCCTAGCCTATTCCCAGTCTTTAGCGCTTATCCCTAAGCCGGTGGAGATGGAAAGAGGAGAAAGTTCCTTTACGCTATTACCAGACACCAAAATTGTGGTTTCCTCAGAGGACTTTATAGATCACGGCATTCTGCTAGCTGAGGGTCTGGGATTGGCTGAAAATAATATAATCCTAGCGGATCAATTAACCGCTGAAGTGCCTTATATATCCATCAAAATTGAAGAGTCACTCCTTGAGAAGGAGGAGGGCTATTATGAAATTGAGGTGCTGGAGAATACCATAGCTATTCGGGGATCAAAAGCCTCCGTGCTCCCTGGAGCGATTTATAGGCTGGTCCAATTAAGCTTATTACAGGATCAACGCTCCATATTGCCAGCGGTAAAAATTAAGGATTATCCCCGATTTGAGTATAGAGGGATGCACTTGGATGTAAGCAGGCACTTTTTTCCAATGCCTTTTCTGGAGAAGATGATTGATATGATGGCTATTTACCAGCTCAATACTTTTCATTGGCACCTGACGGATGGGCCAGGATGGCGTTTGGAAATTAAGAGTTTCCCAAAACTTACCGGGCAAGCGGCATTTAGAACTCACTATACCTGGAAAGATTGGTGGGCTTCTGGTCGGAAATACCTGGAAGAAGGTGATCCTCAAGCCTATGGTGGGTATTATTCTCAAAAAGACGCAAGGCAGCTGGTCGATTATGCCCGGGAGCGTGGGATTACTATTATTCCTGAAATTGAATTTCCCGGTCATTCAGAAGAAGTGCTGGCCGTTTACCCTGAGCTCGCTTGCTCCGGAGAGCCGTATTCTCAAAGTGAATTCTGCATGGGGAAAGAAGCAACCTTCGATTTTTTTGAGCAGGTCTTATTGGAAGTTATGGATATCTTTCCCTCACAGTACATCCATATCGGAGGAGATGAGGCAAATAAGAGTGCTTGGAAAAAATGTCCTCACTGCCAAAAAAGAATGAAGGAGGAGCACCTGGAAGATGAAGAAGAGCTTCAAAGTTATGGTGTTCACCGTATAGAGGAATTTCTGAATTCCAATGGAAGAAATCTTATAGGCTGGGATGAGATCTTGGAAGGAGGGCTTCCACCCAGAGCCACGGTAATGTCCTGGCGGGGCATTTCTGGTGGAGTGAAGGCTGCGCAGAATGGCCATGAGGTGATCATGACTCCGGGTAGCCACTGCTATTTTGACAGCTATCAATCTGATCCGAGCACGCAGCCAGAAGCCATCGGTGGATTTTTGCCTATTGAGAAAGTATATAGTTATGAGCCCATTCCTGCGGACCTCGAGGCTCACCAAAAGAAGCTGGTCAAAGGAGTGCAAGCCAATCTATGGACTGAGTATATACCCTCCAGGGAACATGCCGAATATATGCTCTTTCCGCGCTTGCTGGCTTTATCCGAAGTTGCCTGGACAAAATCGTCCTCCAAAGATTGGGAAGACTTCTTTGAAAGACTGCAGGGCCATTACCGTTTGTTGCAGCGAAAGGGAATCAACTATTACCATCCCTCAGTAGATTTGACGGTTTCGGCTCTTGCAGATACTGCCCGGCAGGCCTCTTTAGTAACCATCAGCTCAGAGCTGTACCAACCTATTATTCGGTTTACCACAGACGGAAGTACGCCTGATATCAATAGCAGACAGTACCAAGCGCCATTTTACGAAGCAGGAACCCAGACCATAAAAGCTGCTATTCAAATCTCAGAAAAGGAAATGGGGCCGGTGGCAGAAACAGAATTGGGATACCATAAAGCCGTGGGTGCCGAGGTGCAATACCTCTCGGAATATAGCAGTAAATACTCCGCCCAAGGGGACTATACCCTAGTCAATGGCAGCCATGGAGGCTTTACCTATTCCGATGGACAATGGCAGGGTTTCGAAGGAAAGGACTTGGATATTCTCGTGGATTTGAAGAAGGAAATATCAATTGATGAAATAAAAATCACCTTTATGCAGCTGATAGGGCCGGGAGTTTTCCTGCCCGGGCAGTTGGAGATCAGTACCTCCACCGATGGCAGCAATTTCTCTGAGCCGATTATCATCAGTCATAGCATTCCTGATACCGATAGTGACCTGATCATTCATCCCTTTACCACTGCGATCGATAAGAAGGCCCGGTATATCAAGGTCAAGGCTACCAATTCACATAATGGATTTCTATTTGCTGATGAGCTTATGGTGTATTAGGATGGGTTAGGAGATACCTATCATCGTCTTATTCTTGGATTTGTAGTGGCAGGACGCCTTTGATCCCGTGGATAAGGCCATTGGTGGCCAGTTTATTTTGATAATTAGGATCCAGAATAATTCCATTGATCGTGCCGCCATCTGCTGCGGGTACTAATGGGTATCCCGGCAATAGGCTGCGCCATTCGGTCAAGGTATCAAAATCAGTGGTGAATTTTCTGCCTAAGGCAATATGATGCATCAAGGTTTCACGAAGCAGGTCCTTTTCCACTTCATAATATCCTGAGACTTCTAATTCCTGATACCAAGCCAAAAAAGCGGCATTATCTGGGGCAAATACGGTATAGACTTCCTCCGCTTCCAGGAGGCTGAGCAGGTCAGCGTAAATGAGTGCTGCCTTAAACTCAGAATAGCCGGAGCCATCTCCTCCTTCCGACACCAAGGTGGCGAGGGACTGTTGGGGAGCCGCTAATACATGGTCTATTTCATGAATGAGACCATTGCCTCCTGTGATATCTCCCCGGCTGATCTGGGTGGTTCCATTCATCCAGGTATTTTCCTGAAAGGAACTTATATATAAGGAGTCCTTAGAATTCATCAGCAAGGAACCTGTGCTAAAATCCGCCTGGGAATATTCTCCGTCCCGGATCATATAATTGAGGAGATTGCTCAGGTCACTGATCGCTAGCCAGTCAGTTTTGCTAATCTTCTGCGCGTCAAAATACGCCTGAAAAGCCTCATTGGTGGGGGCGAGGATGGTGAAGTTTTTCTCAAAATCGGCTAATTGCCCAGAGAGGCCGGCGGTTTCTATCCCTTCCGCCAGGGTGGTATAGCCAGCATTTTTCATCATTGATACCAAATTTAGCCTTTGTGGATCCAGCAGGCCATCCAGGATATGGATTCGGCCGTTGGCCAATATCAAATCTGCTGACATGAGATTTACTTTCCCATTGACCGTCAGACGTCCATTCTCCTCATTGATCAGCCAATAATATCCCGACAGCAAGCTAGGCTGCACGGCGCCCGATAGGCTATCTCTGCTCTGGTCTCCAGGGCTGAGGTGGTAAAGGATAATTCTTCTCCATTCCTCAGGGCTGAGATCTTCCCCGGCTAGGATCCCCCGCTGCTCAAAAGCCTGGTCAGATGACAGTAAAAGGGTAAAGGGTCCTTGGTTCTCTAGGCTATCTTCTAATCCTGCACGTCTCATACCCTCGGCGAATACCTTGAAATTTGGGTCTTGATTGATAAATCCGCTGATGCTTAATTGCTTGTATTCCGGCGCTGGACTTTCTGTTCCACAGGAAAAAAACATTATAGAACTGAATCCTATCAGGAGGGCCATTAGGCTGTGGTATAGTGCAGGTCGTATAGTTTTCATTATATTTTTATGATTTGAGCCATGATAGTTTGCATAAGCGCAATTGCCGTGCTTAAGTTTACAGCAAACTTCCCATCAGGCTATTGTCAGCAGTGCTGACCTTACAAAGTTACATGCTATGCTAAAAAAAACGGCGATATTTCATCTCTTATTACCTTTAATCTTTTTGGCTTGCCAAAAAAAAGAAGAAAAATGCCATCCTGCGGAGGAGGTAGCGTATATACCTATCGAGCTCCAGGTGCAGCGAATGGAAAACCGACTGTTTGAAGCCAAAGGTGAAGGGGATATTGCTTTTTGGCTGGAGGAGTACCCCTATTTTACTAAAAAATACCTTCAAGAGGACTTATATCCCAGCAGGGAAGCGCTCATCAGCAACCTCACGGCCATTCCTCAGGACAGTTTAATGCAGGAATTATATAATGAGGTGACTAAGGAATATGGCCAGATCGATGATATTTTGACGGATTTAGAATTGGCTTTTAAGCATATCAAATACTATTACCCTGAATTTGAAGTTCCCAAGATATATACTTTTGTAAGTGGTTTTACCTCTGATTTATATATTGACAAGGAGATGATTGTGATAGGTTTGGATTATTTCCTTCCCTCGGATCATAAATTTCAGCCTCCCGAAGTACCACAGTATATGACAGATCGCTATAATCGTGAGCATCTGGTGCCTATGATTCTGATGGCTATCAGCTCGGCTTATATAGAAAGTGACCTGTCAGACAATTCATTGCTGGCTGAGATGGTGTTTTACGGAAAGGCATATCACTTTACCAAGGCCATGATGCCTTGTACTTCGGAGGAGTTAGTGATTGGATATACACCTGAGGAACTTGCCGCCTGCTACGCCAATGAGGAGTTTATTTGGGAGCACTTTATTGAAGCGGAGATTATCTATGAGACCAATCCGTTTGAGATCCGGAAATATACCGGGGAGGCTCCTTTCACCGATGCCATCAGCCCGGATGCTCCAGGACGAGTGGGCAGATGGATAGGATGGAATATTGTGGATGCTTATGCAGAAAAGCAGGGGGTCGATTTGGTAGATTTGATGCGGGAGAGGGATGCAAAGAAGATCTTTATGAACTCAGGGTATAAGCCTAGCCGATAAGGATTAGCAATATATATAAGGGGTTTTTGGTTAGATTTCGCTGATATATAGGCATAAAAAAAGCTGCTTCCTGAAGAAGCAGCTTTTTATCTATCAACTAAACCCTATTTATTTTGACCACCATAATTTGGTTTCTTGCAAATCGGCACCTTGGGTGCTGGTTGCCTGGTTATAATTGTCAGGATTAGAAGTTTGTACTCCACTACCGTATCTCATTCGCTGAGGGTAAGCACCCGCGGCGATGGTACCAGGACCATATAGGTCATAGTCAGTTACACCTGCTGCCAATGATGCTGGATATCCCGTGTCTCGCACGATAGACCAAGCCTCATAGCCATCAGTATAATGAGCAATCCATCGCTGAATCGCTATTTTTTCTAGATTCTCTTCGGAAGTCCCATTGAGCAAGGCCATATCCTCAGAGGAAAGGTAAGTGCTGATGCTGGCATCATCCACTCCCCAAAGCTTCATTGCTTCGCTGATCCCCGCCTGATAAAGTGCTTGTGCATTTCCAGTGCCGTACCCCTTCAGGATTGCTTCTGCTTGCATAAACAAAGATTCTGAAGATAAAATCACCGTTTCCGGTGTGGCGGCATCTCCGGAATTTTTCTGCGCAATCACCAATTCACTTGGTCTGCTAAAGAATCCAAATTGTACCAAAGGCTTCATTTCAGAACTTAACCTTACCGGCTGGCCAATATTATTGGTTTCCTCTGGCATGGTCACTATTACTTCACTTCCATTGTCTAGCCAGGTATATTCCGCTCCAGCCTCGTCAAAGATGCTTTTTAGGAAGGCCGTTCTCTTAGGGAACAGTTGGTATCCTTCTGGATCTTCAGCCTGAGCGGGTCTGAATAAGGTAAAGGTACCTCCCTGCGATGGCTTAGTGTATTTCTCCAAACGTGGATCATTATTATCTCTAAGATAATTTACCAGTTCTCTACTAACAGTCCAGTCAGATCCGCCACCGAAATTATACCATACGTCACCGTAGGTGGAATAATCCCACTGGTTGATTTCCAGGTCTTTAGGGATAAGGGCGCTTTCGCCTTCGGCAAGAAGTGGAGCCGCCATGGCTTCATTGATGACTTGCTGGCTGAAGTCGTCTCCCTCAGCACCTTGGGCACGGAGCCCGATCTTGAGCTTCAAGGTATTGGCAAAACGCTTCCATTTCTGTAAGTCGCCACCATAGATTACATCATTATCTCCCAAATCCTCCAAAGCATCTCCAGTGGAAGTATTGTCACCGATGGTCGCCATTGCGGCATCTAGATCAGCAATGATCCCCTGATAGATCTCCTTCTGAGTATCGAATTTTGGTAAGTTGATATCTTCCTTGTATAGGTCGCTATAAGGAATCATCCCAAAAGTATCGGTGAATAACTGGTAATAATGGCTTTTGATGATCTGTACTACCGAATAGGTCAGCTCATTCTCAAATGCTCCACCTGGCTGGGTGAAGTCCAGAAGTTGCTTGATAGTGGACAGCTGTCCATTATAGTGATCCCAAGTGGCATCAGTATAGGCTGCATCATACTTATAAGAGAGGTCATCACTCCACCAGGAGACATTATGTCCAAAGGTGATATGACCTGCATAGCGATCAGCATGGATGATATTCGCTCTCCAGTAGGCATATCGAGCCGGGATATACGGACTAATCATCATCTGCGTCAAGAAGTATTTGGCGCTGGCATCTTCCTCACCGATAAGGTTTGGATTGGTATTGATCTCCTCAAAATCACCCGTGCAGGATCCTAATACTGCCAAGGTGCTGAGTCCAAGTATAGTTTTATGAAATATTTTCATGGTTTGTCTAATTAAGGCGGTTTAAAACTTCACATTCAGGCTAAAACCAAGAGAACGGGCTGTAGGCATGGAGTAGTACAAGTAACCTTGTCCAGCATTGCTTGTTCCCAAATTCGCCTCAGGATCAAATCCTCCATCAAATGCTTTGTAGAAGAAGAATAAGTTTCTTCCGATAAAGCTTACAGAAGCAGATCTAAGTACTGAATTACCCAATAGGCTGCTTGGGAGATTGTAAGTCAATGACAATTCTCTCAATCTTACATTGGTCTGATCCACGATATAGTTTGACCCGATACCGCTAAGCGCTCCCCAGTATTGTTGGGCAGTGATCGTGTTGGTATTGGCGGTATAAGTACCGTCAGCATTGGCGATTACGCCATCCACCACGATTCCACCTTCTCTGTACTCAAGTGTTTTTGGGCTGATCCCGGCACCATCCATGGCAGATTGGGTACCAGTGTACATCTGACCACCAAATCGGCCGTCAATTAAAAACTTTAAGCTGAAATCCTTATATCGGAAGGAGTTGTTGAAGCCTAATAAGAAGTCAGGCTGGAAGCTTCCGGCTTTTACTCGCTGACCAGAACTCTGTGGTCTGCCATCAGCAGTCAGTATCCAGTCACCAGTCTCTGGGTTAGTCATCACTTCTGTAGCCCAGATTTCTCCGTATCCGCCACCTACTACTGCTCTGGTATCCACAGACCCGCTATTATTCACATTCCACTGACGTGATACCACATCCGGAAGGAATTCAGTTAGCTCGTTTTTATTATGAGAGAAGTTGATATTAGCATCCCATCCGAAGTCGTCCTTTCTTATTGGGCTACCACCTAGCATTACTTCAAACCCTTTGTTCTCGATCTCACCCACATTGGTGTGTACATTTGGATAGCCAAATGGATTCACCGCTTGGTTATCTGTGCTTACGATATCGATCAGATCAGTGGTGCGGATTTGGTAATAGGCCATATCCACATAAAGTCTGTTTTTGAAGAAGCTTGCTTCAGCACCCACTTCCACCGTATTGGTGAATTCAGGGCTTAGGTTTTGATCATACCAGGTGTTTGGAATAGTCAGGGTAGTGATCCCTAAGTAAGAGCTGATTTTGTCTTTCAGGTTATAGCTGTTTTGAAGTCTCCATGCGGAAGCATCCTTACCTACGCTGGCCCAGCTACCTCTGATTTTAAGTAGGTCCATTACTTTTTGTCCTGGATCAATAAATTCTCCTAGCATCACCGCTAAGCTGACAGATGGGTAGAAATAAGACCAGTTGGTGCTTGGCAAAGTGGAGGTCCAGTCATTTCTGCCTGTGATATCCAGGTACACCAGGCCACCGTAATTTAAGCTAGCAGAAGCGTAAAGGGAGTTAGTCACTCGCGTTACGGGTACACCTGCGCTCGAATTCACGATATCCGCACTTCCGATGGTTGGTTTAGTAGGGATTCTTAGGTTTTGGCCAGTTACACTCATGGCTTGAGATAATTGGTGCAGGTGGTTACCACCGATATTACCAGTAATCTGGAATTTCTCTGTGATGTTTTTGTTGATCATCAAGAGGAAATCAGCGTTAGTTTCCTGGATTTTATTATTCGCAAATCCTACGGCTCCATCCTGAACGAACCAGTGACCCGGTTGGGTAACGCTCTCAGAGCGGATGTCTGTCCAGTCTGTACCTACTCTGGCATGTGCAGATAGCCAATCCGTCAATTGGTATTGGATTTTTGCAAATCCCATAAAACGGTTACGCGTATCTTCTGCCTTATCATGGTATAGGGTCCAGTAAGGGTTGCTAGAATTGTCAGTTACACTGCGTACGTTTCCAGTTTCCTCATCCTGATAGTCTCTGAAGTCATCCAGGATGGCATTACGAGGCATATTATATACACCTGCCAATAGTCCTTCAGTACCCTGTGTTACACGGTTTCTGGTAAACTGGTTAGTATAAGTGGCCTTAGCATCCATAGAAAGTCTGCTGGATAGCTTGGCGGTGGCTCTTAAGTTAAAGTTGTTTCTCTTCAGGAAGGAATTCTCCACCATGGCCTTATTATAGGTATTGGTATAAGAGAATCTGGCCGTCACCTTTTCGTTTCCTCCGGTTAGTGCCAATGTATTTACATAGTTTCCTCCGGATACGAAGAAGTCTTTCACATTGTCAGGCTGTGGAGAGTAAGGCTTAGTGGAGCCATCCCAATATAATTGGTCGCTTCCATCCAATTTGCCACCCCAGCTGGAGCCACTGCTTCGTAGTTCCTCAGTAGTGGCAGGGGTTCTACCTCCGCTTCCTTGACCATATTCATTTTGGAATTCTGGAAGCAGCATTGGGTTAGAGACCATGGTACTGCTGGAGTAAGTTACTCCGAGTCCTTTGCGGTTGTTACCTTTTTTGGTGGTAATCATGATAACACCATTGGCGGCACGGGAACCGTACAGTGCGGCAGCATTTGGACCTTTTAGCACGGTCATGGATTCTATATCATCAGGGTTCAAATCAGAGATACCAGATCCTGAGTTGCCACTGCTATAGACTCCACCACCTTCGTTAAGGCTGGTATTATCCATTGGAATTCCATCCACTACATACAGTGGTTGGTTGCTTTGGGTAAGGGAGTTATTACCTCTAATGATTACCCGCACGCCGGCTCCTGGACCTGATCCGGATTCTGTAATATTTACCCCGGCCACTCGACCTTTAAGGTTGGAGATGGCACTAGAGGAGGCCTTTACAGCGGCGATGTCCTCACCATCCACATTCTGAACGGCATATCCTAGGGATTTTTTCTCCTTTTCCAAACCAAATGCCGTTACCACAACTTCATTGAGCTGCTCCACATCTTCAGACAAGCTTACGTCAATGACTGTTTGGCTTTCTACTTTGACGATATGCTCGGTGAAGCCTAGGTAAGAGAATTTAAGGGATTGTCCGGGTTCTACATTGATCGAGTAGTTACCGTCTAGATCGGTGATGGTGCCTTTGGCAGAGCCAACGATGGTCACACTCACTCCTGGCAAAGGAATGCCATCTTCATTATTGGAGACCACTCCGGTGATGGTCACTGGCGCTTGAACTACCAAAGCGGGACTCAGGGCCCTTGGCGCCTCTGCTCCGAGAGCATTTACTACAGTGAATGTCTGTAGGCAGCTCCCAAAAACAACCGCTAAGGCGGCTGGCTTGACGAATTGTAAAATTTTCGAGTTCATAAAATAGGGTTATGGTAATATTTTAAACATTAAACTACTTTATTTCATCATGCCCGTATGGATGATGAACCGATGCTAAAATTCTTGGATTTTTTGGGTGATTTTTACTTACTTCTCTGGGTTTAATCTGTTAAGGATATTTGACTCTTTTTACTCAATGTTTACCTAATCTTTAACTTAATTCTCCAGTAATGTAAAAAAATTTTTAAAGTAATCTAAAGAACATCAATAAATTTTTTAACAATGTTTAAGATTTATTGTGCTTTAAACAATTAATTTTGGTAAAGTTTCAGCTAATAATGTTATATGAAACCAAATTTTGGTAATTATAATGCAAGTTTTACGTTCGATTATTGCAAATTATGTAAAAAAGGTTGGTATAACAGAAAATGAAAAATACAAGTAAAAAATTGTAGGGCAGACTGCGGTATTACCAAATTGTTATTACTTATCGCTAGGTCTATCTACCTATTTTGGCCAATGACCATAGGCCTAATAATGGGCCTAATCCTAAGCCAAATAAAGCATATTGCTCGGGTATAATAGTCATCAGCCAGGCGCTTCCCTGAAGGCTAATGATGGTGAGCGCATAGCCAAGTCCATTGACCACCGTGAGGGCACTGCCGATGATTTCGGGAGGACTGTTTTTGGCCAAAGAGGTGGAAAATAAGGGGGAGTCCGAAACAACAACCGCTCCCCAGACCATCATAAACAACAAAAATAGAGGGGCCGAAGGAAGTAAAAATGCCGCTGGAGAGGCTAAGCAGCAAAGCATGGAAATCCCTAAAGATAGCTTTGCCACTCGCAAAGTTCCGACTCTAAGGGAGATTAGCCCCGCTGAAGCACAACTCACACTGCCAATTCCAATTATCAGAAATGACCATAATGGGACATTAATGTGAGCCCCTTGGCTGCTATTATAGAATAGTATCATCCATGGCACAAAGGCCCAGAAGGTATAGAGCTCCCACATATGACCAAAATATCCAAAAGCCACTTTTCGAAAAGTGCTGTTTTTAAACGCATTAAAGGCTGCTTTTAAGTTCACCCTAGCGGCGGGCCTGCGATAAGGACCATCTGGGACCAACGTAACAATGCCTATACCGCCCAGGGTGGATAAAAAGGTGGTGGTATAAACGACACTTTGCCAGGTCATGGAGGAGCCAAAGGCGCTTAGGAAATGAGGGAAAGCCGTGCCTAGGACCAAAGCGCCAACCAAATAGCCCAAGGTCCTTCCCAAACCGCGCTCATAATAATCAGCAGCGATTTTCATGCCCACAGGATAAACTCCTGCCAAAGTAATCCCCGTCAAAAAGCGAAGTATAAGTAAGCTGCTGAGTGTATTCCCTTCCCACAGCAGCATGGCATTCAGCCCTGCGCCGGCGAGAGCACTGAAGAAAAATAGCCGGGAAGGAGAAAATCGATCTGCTAAACAGAGGATGGCAAATAATAAAGTGCCAATGATAAAGCCAAACTGTACCGCTGAGGTAATGTCTTGAAGCGTATTGCCGGCGATGTCATAGCTGGCAAGCATCTTCTCCGCCACGGCATTAGGCGCAAACCATATCGAGGTGCAACAAAATTGGGCGAGTACTATTAGCGGAAGAATAGGTCGGGGTGGGTTAGCTGGCATATGGCCAAAATTAAACATTTAGCGTAAAAATCACCTTGCCTTTTCGCTGGAAATCAATTTCTCCTCTAGCCTATAAAATGAATTGCCCCTTACCTATCAATGAGGCAAGGGGCAATTTCTGTAAAATATAAACCTTGAAGAGCCCTTTTGGGCGCTCAGGGGGCTATAAGTGAATGGAATTTAGATCCTTATTATCAAGCGTCAGCATTATAACTTACCATCCAATTGATACCAAAGGGATCCACTAGCATCCCGAAATAATCCCCCCAGAAGGTATCGGCCATAGGCATGATCACCTGACCCCCTTCCGAAAGACCCGAAAAAAATTGCTCTGCCTGCTCCTTAGTGTCTGCTGTGATCGATACGGAGATGTTATTTCCAACAATGGTCTTGGACTCCCAGCCAAATCCTACGTCACTTCCCATCAGCGTGATGTGCTCATTTATAGGTAAGGAAACATGCATAATTTGATTCTTCTTTTCTTCTGGCACCTCCATACCGTCCTGAGGGGGCATCTCGCCAAACCTCGAAAAATAAGAATATTCCCCACCAAAGAGGGACTTATAAAGCTTGAATGCGTCTTCGCAATTGCCTAGATAATTGAGATAGGGATGAATGCTGGGCATAGTCTTCTGGTTTTTTTGTTTTTGACTTTGATGAAGCTTAAGTTACACAAAGAAAATGACTTATGGTTTGGGAAGAATGGGAATTAAATCAAAATTTATAAGGTAGTTTATGTAAATTTTACCAGTACTTGAACTACAATTGTTAAATTGAGGTTGGGAAATCACATTCCTTTCAATTGTGAGGGGATACACGGGAAAATATAAAAACATAACACCACTATATTATGGAAAAACCGACTTTTAACCTTGAGGAAGTCAATAAGATCATTCGTAATCGCCGATCAATGTTCGTATCGCAGTTCAAAGAGAATGATCCTGTTGAGGATTCCATCATTGAGGAGATGCTGGAAAATGCCAATTGGGCGCCGACACATAAGCTTACCGAGCCATGGAGATTTACTGTTTTTAGCGGAAATGGTCTTCAGCAGCTGGCCGACTATCAGTCGGAGCTGTACAAGGAAAGATCGGAGAAAATGGGGACTTTCAAGCCTGCCGTATATGATAAATTCAAAGAAAGCCCGCTGAAGTGCTCTCATATTATTGCGATAATAATGAAAAGAAATGAAGCTTCTGGTTTGCCGGAAATGGAGGAGGTATCTGCTGTGGCGATGGCCGTCCAGAATATGTACCTTACCGCCTGTGCACATGGGCTTGCCGCTTATTGGGGTACGGGTGGAGTGACTTTTTATCCCGAGGCAAAGGCATATTTCGAGCTGGAGGAGAATGACCAGCTGATGGGCTTCTTCTATGTGGCCAAGCCTAACCTGGATGTATGGCCTACCGGCCGTCGTAAGCCTATCGCTGATAAGGTGAAGTGGGTAAGATAATTCATTAATAAAGAGAGTAAACTATCAAAAAAAGCCTTTGAAAATTAATTCAAAGGCTTTTTTTGATTCATCCATTGAGGACAATTTTATTTGTCTATGGAACCCATCACTCTTTTCATAAAGGTGTTCATGGCTTCTTTTTTGTCCATGCCCTCTTTGATCATATTGTTTACTTCCAGGGTTCCGTATAGATTGGAGAGCAATTCGCCCATTACCTCTAGCTCCTCATCCTTCAAAGAAGAGATTTCGGTCATATTTTCCAGAAGTTCAATGGTTTCATTTACCCAATCTTCATCATTTTCTTCTATAAATTGAAGAACGTGCTTAATTATCGGCAATCTCATCGATTAGTTCTTTTAGTTTTTCTTCCTTATTTGTTTGTGTCTGATTTACCAATTCACCGCCTTTGAAGGCTGCAAAAGTTGGTAGATTCGTTACTTGAGCGAGTTTTCTAGATTCTGGAAGCTTTTCGGCGTCTACATATAAGAAGGTGATGCCTTCGTAGCTGCCTGCCAATCGCTTCATCTTAGGCTTCATAATGCGGCAATTGCCACACCATGTCGCTCCATATTGAACGATCACTTTGTCATTCTCTGCAATGATTTCCTGTAGGTTGTCTTGTTCAAGTTCTTGTAACATATCTTAATTCAATTTAGCTGTTAATTCCTTCTTTTTGGTACAACAAAGATAATATCTATAAATTCTCTAAACCAATTGATAAAATCTATTAACGATAGATGGTCTTAATATAATCCTTCATTGGATAGGGGTATGAGGGCGAGACTTACGGCCTGCTCATAGTATTTGGCGCGATCCACAGCTCCCTTGGTGAGGATACCCACTGCTCCACTTTCCTGCTTAGAGTTTTCTCTATCAAACACCTTATCATCTGCTTCTCCCAGCTCCATGCCTCCTCTGACCAGCTTACTTATGGCCTCCGGCAATATAAAAGTAGCGGTTTTGGACTTGCCTATTTTACCCGCTTTGTTGAGGATCACCACCCAAGCGAAGGCGGACATCTCCTCTCCTGTATCTTCCACACCTCCTTCTATTCCTACCCAAAAGTCGGCCTCCGGGAAAGTTTTTTGGGCATTGGAAGCTCTGTTGAATGCTCCTTGATAAGTTTCCTGATCTCCCATGGGCTGATCGCTGACCTGGGAGTTGATATTGAGCCCTTCCACGATAAAGTGCTGCTCGTCGAAGATCTTATGGAAGCCCTTGGAAGTGCTATTTACCTTGACGGGGTTTTTGCTTCCCACCACGATGAGCTGCTCTCTGGTGGCGGTTTGAATGTTTTTTCTCTTTGGAAATATCATTTTCGATGATTTAATAAAAATAGGTTTTTGTTTTTTGTCGGCCTATAACGAAAGGCACTAGGATCGTATCTTTTTTCCTAAGTCTAGTCATTAGGATTTTGGGCGGGCCGCTTAAAGAATGCGGAGTTTTTACCATTTGGCTTTTCTGGTCCAAAGCTGGTAGGAAAAAAGGACTTATTATAAGGAACCGTTCCCTATAATGACTATCTAAAGTAAACCCAATTTACTGTTTTTTTTGTATAAATGGGAAATAAAATAAGCCTTTGGACAGTCCCAAAGGCTTATTAATGCTTAAGCTATATTGTGATAAACGCTGTTGACGTCATCATCCTCTTCCATTTTTTCGATCATTTTATTGACCTCTTCCTCTTGCTCCTCAGTAAGCTCGGTGGTGGTGGTAGGGAAGCGCTGAAATTCAGCACTAGTGACCTCAATACCTTTGTCCTCCAATGCCTTTTGCATGGATCCGAAGTCTTCAAAAGCGGTATAAATGAAGATTTCACCTTCATTTTCGTCAATATCATCTAAGCCAAAATCAATCAACTCCAGTTCCAATTCTTCCAAATCGTGCTCTCCCTGCGGGAATCTAAACACCGCCTTATGATCAAACATAAAACTCACTGATCCGGAGGTGCCCAGAGAACCTCCTCCTTTGGAGAAATAATGCCTCACATTGGCGACGGTCCGATTGATATTATCTGTGGAGGCTTCCACGAGAATGGCCACACCGTGTGGCGCATAGCCCTCATATACCACCTCTTCATAGTTGCTCTGGTCCTTATTGCTGGCTCTTTTGATGGCCGCTTCGATACGATCCTTGGGCATAGCAGCCCCTTTGGCATTCTGAATAACCGTCCGCAGCTTGGGGTTGTTTTCAGGGTCCGGGCCACCCAGTTTTACGGCCATTACGATGTCTTTTCCCAATCGGGTAAAAACTTTGGACATCTTACTCCATCGCTTGAATTTTCTCTCTTTTCTAAATTCGAATGCTCTTCCCATATATATATATACTTTTCTGCTTCGTAAAAATAATAAATCTTTTGAATGTGCCCATCATTCATGACTAAACAAGTGCATTTCCATCGAGGGATTTTTATATTTGTACTACCACCGCCAGATAACCAGCATAACTTACTTTTCACAAAAATCCAATTTACATGGTATTTGAAGCTAACCAACCGATTCCTAATCTCCCTGTGTCAAACCGGCCCAAGCTGGTAATATTAGGGGGTGGATTTGCGGGACTGAAGCTCGCCAGAGAGATGATCAAATCTGAGTATCAGGTCATTTTGCTGGATAAGAACAATTACCACCAGTTTCAACCCTTGTTTTATCAGGTAGCCACCGCTGCACTGGAGCCAAGTGCGATATCTTTCCCTCTTCGTAGGGTATTTCACCATACGCCAAATGTCAGCTTCAGAATGGCAGAAGCCCAAAAGCTGGATCAGGAAAACAATAGGCTGTTTACCAATGTCGGCTATATCGATTATGATCACTTGGTGCTTGCCATGGGGGCAGATACCAATTATTTTGGAATGAAAAATATCATGGAGCATGCCACGCCCATGAAGACCGTCTCTGAGGCCCTATATATTCGTAATCGCATCATCTCCAATTATGAGATGGCTATCAATATCGCCGATGTGGAAGAGCGCAAGGCCCTGATGAATGTGGTGATCGTAGGTGGTGGGCCTACTGGCGTGGAGCTCGCTGGAGCTATCGCGGAACTCAGAAATACCGTTTTCCCTAAAGATTATCCAGAGCTGAACTTTAAGAATATGCGCGTGGTGCTCGCTGAGGCTGGCCCAAAACTGCTCGCAGGAATGTCCACCGAGGCGAGTGATAAAGCCGTGGTATATCTCGATAAACTAGGTGTGGAAGTCATGGTGAATGCTGCCGTGGAGGACTATGATGGCATGACCATCAAGATCAAAGAACATGAAAGCCTCCAAACGAAAACCCTACTCTGGGCTGCAGGGGTGAAACCTAACCTGATAAAAGGCCTCAAAGAGGATCAGATGATCCCAAATGGACGGCTGATCGTCAATCAATACAACCAGCTGAAAGACTCCGAAAATATCTTCGTTCTCGGCGATCTCTGTGTCCTTACCGATGAGGACTATCCTCGTGGCCATCCACAAGTGGCTCAGGTAGCGATCCAACAAGCCGACCGAATGGCTGATAATTTTAAGGCGATGACGGACAATAGGCCTTTGAAGAAATTCAAATATAAAGACCTAGGCTCTATGGCTACCGTCGGTCGCAAACTTGCTGTAGTCGATCTTCCCTACCTGAAATTCCAGGGGTTTTTTGCCTGGATCACCTGGCTGTTTGTTCACCTGATGGCTATCGTCGGCGTGAAAAATCGCATCATGATCTTTATGGACTGGGCTTGGAATTACCTTTCCTTCGATCCTGCACTGAGATTACTCATCCGACCTAGGTATGTGAAGCCCAAAGATCAGGATGAATTGGTAGAAGAAAAACACGATTAATATTAGGCTGTTTAGCAACATCCCTTCCATTCAGTACATGAGGATTGCTATCCTGTTGGCGGTTCGTTTCGCACCATTACCCCCTACCGCTGCGCAAAAGCGCATGAGGCAGGAGCTACCTTTAAGGTATGGATGATGGGCCACTTTAGACCTTTAGGATAGAGAGGTATTAGCCATGGGCAAAGCTATATATTCTTCTATTCCCCATTATATATTTTCATACAATTTATCTGCTCGCATGATGCTTGAGAATCACGTGTTGGGCGGCGACCTGGGATCCATATATGGGTTAAATAGAATAGTCTTGGAGTGGCAATATTATTTCAAGAAAAAAAAGAAATTCCTTTTTCTCGAATGAAATTCGAGAGCTAGCCTCCTATTCCCAAATCAGCAAAATGATTAGGAGTTTGTAAGAACCAAGCCTTTCGGAAATCTCATGGTTTTAGGAGATTATCTTGGTTTAACACACATCCTAATCATTTAGTTTATTTATTAAAATAGACAGTTTAACTATTTTTTAATACAGTTTATTGGGTGATCGGTTGATTATGCTGCTGAGGTAAGAGTTGGGAAGTTGCAGGGCTCTTCCTCCCCGTAGTATGGTTTCGTAATAGTCCTGATTTGGGAAAATATTGCTTACATTTTGATTAGAAATAAAAGTATAAGCAGAGCTGTTTCCCTCTTTCATAGCGATGGAGACTTCAGTAAACTCATAGTCTTTCTCGGAAGTCAAGAAGTGCGAGACATCAGCTTCAGTAATTTCATAGACCGCACCATACACATTTTCATTTGGGCTTGGAAGGATATTGGCGCGAGCGGAACCATCGGGATTAGGGTGGCTAAAGCGGAAACCGTAATGGGGAAGCACACCCACTCCAATCAATTTTGGTGGATGCTGTAATCTTCCTACTAGTGTATCCTGATCCAAATTGCTGGCATAACCAAAGTAAAGACGAGTGGACATATCGGAGCGTTGTTTTCAATGAAACTAATGAAAAAAATGGAGATGTCTATGGAGGGTGAATTATTTTGATAGCTAAAAAAAATCAAACTAAGAACGGGACATTAGCGGTCTGAATTACTGGGGGAGTTCAGTTTGACCACATTCATTTCGATCGATACGGCAGGCAAGGGTATATCTAATGAAGTCATGAGGAAAGACTACACTAGTAAGATGGATTACTTTAAATCAGCAGAGATGAATGGAAAATTTCACCTTTTCAGCTTGCTGATGGCGCAGGAGCTTGGTGCTACTATAGGATTTGGGAAGGGATATCCACCACAGGGTATTGAATACTATATAACAAACAAAGCAGACGGAAAGGAAATAGAGAATCTTGGGCTGATCATTTGCGATTATTTGCCAAATAAGATGCCTTTGGAGATATTCTATTAAGAAGGTCGATACTTTCTGTCTGTAAAAATTCCATTGAGGTTCAGGGATGAGGAAGATTTTTAAAGGGTATCAACGTGAGAAATGATGATCTACTCCTATTGGTATTTGACTTATCGCACATTATCATTATCTGGAATGAAGCCATTCTTGGATAAATAGCAGCAATGATAGGCCTTTCAAATCATTTTTGGCTAGACTATCTAATTGGACATAGTTTTGGAGCTCATCCAGGTGGTTTTACCGAGTAGTTTTCTTTTTCATAGTGTCACACTAGTAGTTGACCTTGCTCCATTATTGACCTCCATCGACAGAAAAAATAGGAGTGTCAGATTTTATATTTTGGCTTTCCAATACGTTTTATCTGATTATAAGGTATTCATAGACAATGGATTATAGTATTGCCAGGCGCACAGAAGTACGACTTTGAAGATATACTCATGTTAAAAAAATTCCTGAGCAGATTAAACCAAAACTATATGGTGGGGTCAAAGGAGTATAAAACATAACAAAACATACCATATCATGAAAAAAATATTGTTCGTAATGTGCCTAATGGCAGTGACTGTACTTAGTGTAAATGCACAACAGCGTGGAAACCGTGAGAATATGACTCCGGAGAAAATGGCCGAAAGGATGACCGAGAAAATGACGGAAGACCTAAAGCTAGATGAAGCCCAGAAGCAAGAGGTATATGACCTAAATCTGGAATCTGCTAATAAGCGCACCGAGATGATGGCTAAAGAGCAAACGGATAAGAAGGCTGCTCGTGAGAATATGAAAGCAGACCAGGAAGCTCATGAGGCAAAACTTAAGGAAATCCTTACTAATGACCAGTTTGTAAAATGGGAGGAAATCCAAAAAGAGCAGCGTGAAAAGATGAAAGACCGCAGAGGTGGCGGAGGAAGACCGCAATAAGAAAAAGTTTAAATCACCTAATATATTGAAAACCAGTCTTAAATCTGGTATATAATGAAAGGAGGACCAAAAAAGGTCCTCTTTTTTTTTAAATTGGCAGTGCTTTTGAGAATGATTTTTGGAAAATTCTGTTTATAATTGATTACCCGAATATAACTTTCAAGACCATGAATGAAAATGCTATAATTATTTTTCAAGAAAATCCTACCCCAGGAAAGGTAAAAACTAAGCTAGGTGAGGTGATTGGTGGTGTTAAGGCTGCTGAAGTTTATAAGTATCTATTGCGAAATATCCATGACTTGGTGAGGAACTATCCAGCCGACGTATTTGTGTATTTTAGCGAAGAGGTGGATCATGATTTTATGCTCAATGATCATTACCATTTGGCCTTACAGGGCGCTGGGACGAATACTGAGAAAATGAAAAATGCTTATGAAGAGGTGTTTTCTAAGGGCTTTGAGAAGGTTTTATTCCTAAGACCTGATACCAAGGAGTTGACGCTAGACATTTTGGATGAGGCATTTGAGGTGCTGAACTACCAGGATCTAGTGATCGGGCCAGCCCAGGATGGCAATGCCTACCTGCTGGGAATGAAGATGTTTCATGCCGACCTATTGGATCATATTGATTGGGAAGATGGTACCACCTGCGAAAACATCGTGTTGGATGCCAAGGTGAAGAAGGTGAATTGTCATAATTTGCCTATGCTCTTCGATGTAGAAAGCTACGAAGACCTGAAGAGTCTTAGAGGGATCTTAAATATTAAATAGAAATAAACCATCATCTATAGGGTCCAGTTGGCTATGCTGACTGGACTTTTTTTGTTTTATTCTTAAAGTTATTTTCTCAATGCCTAAGATTTTTGCCCTATGAGTCCCCATATTGGGATTTTTAAGGCAAAAAAAAGCTCTTCACCTAGGCGAAGAGCTTTCATCGAATTAACAAACATTGTTAAATTTACTAAACTACTGTTATTCACAGAATTCAGCGTCTTCCACGTTCTCGAAGAACGAACGATCTTTACGAGGGAGATGTGATTTGCCCATAAGGTACTCATCGACCTTCACGGCACTTTCTCTGCCTTCGGAGATAGCCCAAACCACTAGTGATTGGCCTCTTCTCATATCACCCGCAAGGAATACTTTAGGGTTTGTACTTTGATAGTCTTTAGATCTAGGCAGGGTATTATCCATCGCTTCCACGCCAAAAGCATCCAACATACCATTTTGTTTTGGTCCTGTATATCCAATCGCCAATAGCGCGAGATCACAAGGAACGGTACGTTCGGAGCCTTCCACTTCCACGAATTGCATTCTGCCATCTTTTTCTTTCCATTCGATATTTACCAAAACGAGGCCTTTTACATTGCCTTCACCATCCTGGGTAAATTCCTTGGTCAATACGGAGAATACTCGGTCAGCACCTTCCTCATGAGAACTAGACGTTCTCAAGGTCATAGGCCATTCTGGCCAAGGGTTCAGCTGAGTACGTTGGTTAGGAGGCTTAGGGAGTAACTCCAGTTGCGTTACAGAAGCAGCACCATGGCGATTGGAGGTACCAATACAGTCACTTCCTGTATCACCACCACCGATTACGATGACATGCTTTCCTTTTGCGCTGATGGGGTTTTCGCTGTCTCTTTCTCCACTCACCACGCGGTTTTGCTCCCCAAGGAGCTCCATCGCGAAATGAACGCCTTTGAACTCTCTACCAGGGATCCTAAGATCTCTAGGTTCCTGAGCACCAGTAGAAAGAACCACTGCCTCGAATTGAGAAAGAATCTCATCTGCCTGGATATCTTTACCGATTTCTTTACCGGTAGCCAGGACCACTCCTTCTTCTTCCATCAAAGCCACACGACGATCGATCACCCATTTTTCCATCTTGAAATCAGGGATACCATAACGGAGCAATCCACCGACTTTTTGATCTTTTTCAAATAGGGTCACATCATGTCCAGCTTGGTTGAGCTGGTCAGCAGCAGCAAGACCTGCTGGTCCTGCTCCTACTACAGCTACTTTCTTGCCTGTCCGTGTCTCAGGAGTCTTAGGTTTGGCAAGGCCAAGATCATAAGCTTTTTCGGCAATATTTTTTTCGATCAGCTCAATCGCCACTGGATCCTTATTGATGCCCAGCACGCAGCTGGCTTCACAAGGAGCAGGGCAGATACGGCCCGTAAACTCAGGGAAGTTGTTGGTACCACGAAGGATATCATACGCCTCACCCCATTCTTTACGATAAACTGCATCGTTAAATTCTGGAATCACATTGCCCAGCGGGCAACCTTGATGACAGAAAGGAACGCCGCAGTCCATACAACGGGCTGCCTGTTTGTTTAAAGTTTCCGGTTTGATCGGAATATGGATATCATTATAGTCACCGACCCTTTCTTTCGCGTCACGGTCTGATTCTAGTTCTCTATTATATTTTAGGAATCCGTCTTTCGCACCCATCTTACACTAGTGTTTTAGATTGTTCTTCTTCTTTTTCGGCTTTCTGTAGGAGTACAGCTTTATAGTCCCTAGGCATTACCTTGATGAATCTCTCCTTCTCAGTATCCCAGCTGGCCAATAATCTAGCGGCCAAGGCACTATTCGTGTACTTCTGATGCATCTGAAGCTCATGATTGATGATATCAAAATCTTCATCATTGAGCGGATCAAGATCCACCATTTCCTGATTGATCAGCTTCACATTGTCCTTAAACATATATGCTACACCGCCACTCATACCCGCAGCAAAGTTTCTACCGATTTCACCCAGGATGATTACCTGTCCACCGGTCATATATTCGCAACCGTGGTCGCCAATACCTTCTACTACTGTATGTACTCCGGAGTTTCTTACACAGAATCTTTCACCGCCTTTACCATTGATATAGGCTTTACCAGAAGTGGCACCATAGAAGGCCACGTTTCCGATGATGATATTGTCTTCTGCCTTAAACTGCGCGTTGCGGCTTGGATATACCACTAGATGTCCACCAGAAAGTCCCTTTCCAAAGTAATCATTCGCCTCACCTTCAAGCTCAAAAGTTACCCCTTGAGTGGTGAATAGTCCGAAACTCTGGCCGGCAGAACCGGTGAACTTAAAGTGAATGGTATTGTCCGGCAAGCCTGGACTTCCATAGATCTTAGAGATCTCATTGGAAAGCATCGCTCCTACAGAACGGTCAATATTTTTGATCTGGAATTCTTCTCTTACAGCGTTGGCTTGCTCCAGTGCTGGCAAGGCAGACTTGATCAGCTTACGATCCAGTACCTTCTTCAGTTTGAAGTCCTGATCGATCTGCTTATAAATCCCCACATGCTCAGGAACCTCCACCATATGGAAGATCGGGCTAAGGTCTAGCTTATCCCACTTCCAGTGATTCAGGTGACCTGTGGATTTCAACACGTTGGATTGGCCCACCATCTCATTCACTGTACGGAAGCCTAGAGAAGCCATGATGCTTCTAAGGTCCTCAGCAAGGAATCTGAAGAAGTTTACCACGTGATCAGGATTTCCAGTGAAGAGTTTTCTAAGCTCTGGGTTCTGAGTGGCTATACCCACTGGACAAGTGTTCAGGTGGCATTTTCTCATCATGATACATCCCTCTACCACCAGGGCGGCAGTGGAAATACCCCATTCTTCGGCGCCTAGAAGTGCCGCAATGGCCAAATCTCTGCCTGTTCTTACCTGACCATCGGTCTGTAAGGTGACTCTGCTTCGAAGGTTGTTCTTCACCAAGGTCTGGTGTGCTTCGGCCAATCCAAGTTCCCAAGGAAGACCAGCATGGCGGATAGAGCTCAAAGGAGAGGCTCCAGTACCTCCATCGGCACCAGATATCAAGATCACATCCGACTGGGCTTTGGCCACTCCGGCAGCTACGGTGCCCACACCTGCCTGAGATACCAATTTTACATTGATTCTTGCAGCACGGTTGGCATTTTTTAGATCGTAAATCAGCTGAGCCAAATCCTCAATAGAATAAATATCGTGATGGGGTGGTGGAGAAATCAATCCTACTCCAGGAGTGGAATGTCTTACTCTACCGATCCAGTCATCGACCTTATGACCAGGCAGCTGTCCACCTTCACCAGGCTTAGCTCCCTGAGCCATTTTGATTTGAATTTCTTCGGCGTTGGTCAGGTAGTTACTGGTCACACCAAATCTACCTGAGGCCACCTGCTTGATCGCAGATCTTTCCCAGTCACCGTTTTCTTTTTTCGCAAATCGGATTTCATCCTCTCCACCTTCACCACTGTTAGACTTGGCGCCGATGCGGTTCATCGCAATGGCCAAAGTGCTATGGGCTTCATGTGAAATGGATCCAAAAGACATCGCTCCTGTAGCAAAACGCTTCATGATGGTCTCCGCTGGTTCCACTTCCTCGATAGGAATAGAAATCCTCTTCTTAAATTCGAACAAACCACGGATGGTTAATGCATCACGGGTTTGGTTATTTACTTTCTCAGCAAATTTCTTGTACAGATTGTAGTCGTTGTTTGCTGTGGATTTTTGTAATAAATGGATGGTCTCAGGGTTGAAAAGGTGCTTCTCGCCTCTTCGCTTCCACTGATACACCCCGCCAGTCTCCAGGCGTGGACCTTCATTGCCATAGGCCGCATTGTGACGAGTCAGTACTTCCTCAGCCAGCTCGTCGAATGACACGCCACTGATTCTACTGATCGTGCCCTTAAAGCATCTTTCGATAACCTCCGGACCCAAGCCTACCGCTTCAAAGATCTGTGCACTTTGGTAAGACTGAAGTGTACTGATACCCATTTTGGAAAGTACCTTCAACAGGCCTTTGCCAATTGCTGCCTGGTAGTTTTCAAATAAGTTTTTCTCTTCAAATACCTTAGAAAGCTGCTCCGTTTCGTTCAGATGAACGAGGGTTTCCAGCGCCAGATAAGGGTTTATAGCACTCGCTCCATAGCCTATCACTGTAGCAAAATGATGGGTCTCACGGATATCACCCGCTTCTACGATCAGCCCAGCTTTGGTTCTCATTTTGGTGTTTACCAAGTGATGGTGCACCGCGCCAATCGCCAATAACGATGGAATCGGGGCTATGCCTTCATAGGTATTTCTATCCGAAATGATAAGGATATTATAGTCATCATTGATCGCGTCGGTAGCATCCTGGCACAATTTGTCCAATGCTTCCAGCATACGGCCAGGCTTATGATCCGCCACAAAGTGCGCATATAAGGTCTTGGCACGGTATCCTTTAGCCTCTAGATTCCTGATTTTCTCCAAGTCCTCATTGAGAAGTACTGGCTGAGAAATATGAATCTGACGAGTATGTAATGGGCTTTCCTCCAGGATATTATAGCTTTCTCCCAATCTGGTGAATAGGGACATTACTAATCGCTCTCTGATAGGGTCAATCGGCGGATTACTTACCTGAGCAAATAGCTGCTTGAAGTAATTGCCTATATGCTGACTTTGCTTAGACAATACCGCTGGAGGAGTATCTGCACCCATAGAACCTAGTGGTTCGTAGGCAGTATCTCCCATCGGAGCCAATATCGTATTGACATCCTCAGTAGTATATCCAAATACAGTCTGTCTTTGCTTGATATTCTGAGTGTTATAAGGCTGAGACAACACTTTTGGGGTAGGCATTAAGCGTAATTTCAGACGCTCTTTACGCACCCAGGTGTCGTAAGGTTTGTTTTCACAAACTTCACCTTTCACTTCTTCATCAAATAGCACACGACCTTTTTCCAGGTCAGCAAGGATCATTTTTCCTGGGCTGATTCTTCCTTTTTCAGTCACGGTAGCCTCACGGATAGGTAGGGCACCAGCTTCTGAAGATAGGATAAGTCGGTCATCATTGGTGATAAAATACCTCAATGGACGAAGACCATTACGGTCAAGCGTGGCACCAAGGGACTTGCCATCTGTAAATAATAGCGCAGCAGGACCATCCCAAGGCTCCATAAGAGCAGCATGGAATTTATAGAAGGCCTTTTTGGCTTTATTCATCGATTTATTGTCCTGCCATGATTCCGGTACCAGCATCATCAATACGTGAGGAAGGGAACGACCACTTAGGGTCAGTAGCTCCACCATCGCATCGAGGTTTGCCGAATCAGAATAAGTGCCATTGGTCACTGGCATTAGTTTATCCAACTCCTCATCTGTAAACAGACCAGACTTCATCAGATATTCCTTAGATCTCATCTTGTTGAGGTTACCTCGGATGGTGTTGATCTCACCATTGTGGGATAGGAACCTGAATGGCTGAGCCAGTCTCCAGTTAGGGAATGTATTAGTGGAGAATCTTGAGTGAACCAATGCTAATGCAGAAGTGATCTGGTTGTTTTGAAGATCCTTATAAAAGGCCAAAACCTGATCCGTTCTTAGTTGTCCTTTATATATAAGTGTCTGCGAGCTGAAGCTGGCAAAATAAAAGGACATGTTTACTCCTGGTACAGTGGAGTTGATGATTTTGGTCGCATAATTTCTTAGTACGTATAGCTTACGCTCTAAGTCCTGACCCACCAGGCCATCCTTATGCTTCACGAAGAGCTGCTCAATATTTGGCATCACTTCAAGAGCCCCAGATCCAGGGACCGTCTCATCTACCGGTACTGCCCGGTAGCCAATAAGCTCAAAATTCATCTCCTTGATGATCTTGTTTAATAGCTCCTTGGACTTCTTATGTAATTGCTTGTTTTTCGGAAAAAAGGTCATGCCTACTCCATAGCTCCCCTCTTCAGGAAGCTCGAAGCCAGCACGTTTGCTTACCATCTGTAAAAAATCATGAGGTACTTGAATCAGTATCCCCGCTCCATCACCGGTCTTAGGATCACTGCCTCTCCCGCCTCTGTGCTCCATATTGCTCAGCATAAAAAGCGCATCGCTTATCGTCTCATGGCTTTTCATGCCCTTCACATTGACCACAGCGCCAATCCCACAGGCGTCGTGTTCAAACTGTGAATGGTATAATCCTTCATTCATAGTTAGTGTTATTTAATAAGGTTTGTAAATTCGATTGAATAAATTACAAAGAATTTTTCATTTTTTAAAATCTCGGCAACAAAAGAACGAAAAAAATGCATTAATAACCAAATTCCGGCATGATTTTTACAATTACCAAAATGGAAATGTGGGTGAGCCTTTGGTGGTAATTTTTTAAAATTGTGTAAATAAGTATAAAATAGGTTAAAAAAATACCTCGATTTATTGAAAATTTTGCGGTTTTAGGGAAAGTAGGTTTCGAAAAACAAAAAATGACCTATATTTTTCTATAGTCTTAATTTTTGGGCAGATTCATAAATCTCTTAATAACTGCTAGATATTTTTGACAATAATGAAAAACAACCTGTATTGTATGGGATTAATTAGATTACACCGACTAATTCACTCGATAGACCCTTTGTTAGAAAAGCTTCGATGCTATCATTATGAAAATTTTGAGAAAGACTAATTTGAAAGCCCAATAGCCTATAATGTAACGCCTAAAAGGAGTTTTTACAGAATTTTTGATCATAATAGCCGGTTAATGAAAACTTCCACTTTCTCCGCAGCGCTATTTCGCTGAGTGGCTACCTTCATTACTAGAAAATCAGATGTTGGGTTATCGGCCAAGCTGGCCACTTTTTAGGAGGGAAAGGTGATTATCTTAATGGAAAAAACGCAGCCTGAGAGGTAGAATAATTTTAGTGTCCTTAAAAATCAGAAATCTTGGTATTTGAAGGAGGAGCACCTTATTTATTTGCGGGATCTATCCCATTGTCTTTCTTCAGTCCTCATTATGGGCCGCACCTTTGGCTTCTTGCTGCTCCAGGTGGACTTTTATCTTCTTTATTCGTCGTGCATCCACGGCCATGATAGTGAAGGTGAAGTAATCGAAGTGGATTTTGGTGCCAGTTTTTGGGAATTTGGCGTTTAGCTCCAGGAGCAATCCTCCTAGAGATTCGCTATCTCCTTTCACCTCATCAAAAATCTGTGGATCAAGTTCTAGCTTTTTGCAAAAATCATTCAAGGAAACCTTTCCTTCAAAAACAAAGGTATTGCTATCGATCTGCTTGAAAAATAGGTCATCAGCATCATCAAACTCATCATTGATCTCACCAATGATCTCCTCGATGAGGTCCTCCAGGGTGACCAATCCCGAGGTGCCGCCATATTCGTCTACGACGATGGCCATATGTACTCGTTTATTTTGGAAGTCCTTCAGGAGGGCATCCACTTTTTTGTTTTCTGGAACGAAGAGCCCCTTACGGGTCAACGTCTGCCATTCGAAATCTTCCTCCTTATCTATATGCGCTAGGAGATCCTTGATATATAATATGCCTTCAATATTGTCTATGGTTTCATTATACACAGGAATCCTTGAGTAGCCACTTTTGTTGATTCTGTCCATGAGCTCATGGAAGTCCATCTCCATATCCACCGCGGTGATATCCATACGGGAGCACATCACCTGCTTCACGGATAAGGTGCCGAAGTTCACGATTCCTTTAAAGATGTCCTTCTCGCCATCTGTGGTGTGCTCGGAGGTGATTTCCAGGGCTTGGTGAAGTTCGTTTACGGAGAGTGTATAGCCTTTGCGCTCTATGCGCCGCTCTATAATATTACTGATGGTCATCAGGAAGGAGGAAAGTGGGGCAAAGACAATGGAAAAGAAATTTAAGGTCTTGGCCATCATTTTCGAAAAAGATACCCGGGCATTATTTGCATATACCTTAGGGACTATTTCCCCGAAGAACACAATCGCAAAGGTAACACCGACCGTCTGGATGAGCACCACCATAAGACCTGTGGCATTGGCACCAAAAAGCGCCAGGGTAAAGAAGGTCGTCAGGGTTACGATGCCGATATTGATCATATTATTAAGGATCAATATGGTGCTGAGGAGTTTTTGAGGGGCTTCTATCAGTTGGATTACCATATGAGACTTTTCGTCCGCCTCATTATTTAGTAAACTTAAATCATCATGAGTCAGCGAAAAATAGGCTACTTCAGAGCCTGATATCAAAGCTGAACTTAATAGCAGAAAGATAAAAATAAAACTATTGATCAAGATATAGCTGACTGAAACCTGATTGATTTCAGCCAGCATCATAATACTCGGGTATGGATCGTCCATTAAATGATTCAAAGGTTGATTGGCAAAAATAATGATTTATCCATTACAAATTTCAAATAGATGATATTAGAACGGAAGATCGTCTTCCACATTGTCCATATCAACACCAGAAGAAGGCATGGAGGCGGAAGTTTGTGGGGCGGGAGATCCTTGGTTCATGGTGTTGGGATTGCCTTGTGGCGCACCGCCATTTTCAGCTCCTGTTCTGCTGCCCAGCATGGTAAAGCTCAGTACGCGGATCCGCATTTTCTTGCGATTATTCCCCTGCTCGTCTTGCCATGTGTCGGACTTGATCTTCCCTTCCACGAATATTTGACTTCCTTTTCGCAGGTATTGCTCAGCCACTTTGGCTTGGCCATCCCACATTTCCAGATCATGCCATTCAGTATTCTCTACCCGGTTTCCATTCCGGTCCTTGTATGCTTCTGTCGTCGCTAGTGTCACGTTGGCTACCACACTACCAGATTCCAAATGCCTCACCTCCGGGTCTTTACCCAGATTGCCAACTAATATTACTTTGTTTACACCGGCCATAATTTTACGCTTTGTTATTAAAATTTAGGTTAATAAAATACTCCATGATCCACGAAAAGAAGAATCCTTCCTTCGATGCAATGATCCTCACAAAGGATGGGATGATTGCCTATTCTCCTTAGACAAAACCACGGCAGCCTCTAGGCCTGCTCCCTATTATCCATCCCACATTCCTTATTCCCGCAATGGAGCTTTGTTAAATTTAAGGATTATTTTTTATCGTTCAAATACCGTACTATAAGTTGTGGTTTCCCCAACTTTTCCAAGTCTGATTTTGGCATCACTGCAAAGCCTCTTTTATGGGCCCAACTTTCCAGAGAGGTATAATGTTCCCCGGGGACTTTGAAGCTTACAAAGTTTGAAAAAATTTTTTGATGAGAAAGAATATGTTTGTAAGTCTTTTCGCTTTCATAGTTTACTTCCGGCTCAAAGGCTTGAAGCTCTTGGAATAAATTACTGTCTTCGGGGTCGATGTTTTCAGGGGAATTGTATTCCACCAAAGGGAAATCTGTAAGGCCCTGCCAGATGTCTTTTTCGTGACGGGTATTGACCACGACAGCGTCTCCACAGGCGATATCGTGGTAGAGGAAGGCCCTGGTGCTGACTTTTACTTTCTTTAATTTGACAGGGAGGAGGTTGATTTCCTTTTTTTGGTAGGCAAAGCAGCTATCCTGGAGCGGACATTGGTCGCAGTCGGGGGATTTGGGCACGCATTGGAGGGCACCAAATTCCATGATGGCCTGATTGAAGGTGTCCGGGGAGTCCGCGGGGATGAGGCTATTGGCCAGCAGTTGGAATTCTTTTTTTCCTTTGCCGGAGGCAATGTCAGTATAAATTCCAAAATATCGACTGAGGACCCTGAAGACATTTCCGTCCACTACGGCGACAGGCTGGAGGAAGGCGAAGGAGGCAATCGCGGCGGCAGTATATTCACCCACGCCTTTTAGCTTGAGCAGATTCTGGTAGGAATTAGGGAATTGTCCGTTGAGCTCATAGGTAATTTGCCGGGCACAGGCGTGGAGATTTCTAGCGCGGCTATAATAGCCCAAACCTTGCCAAAGTCTTAGCACATCTTCGAGGGGAGCTTCGGCGAGATGGCGGATTGTTGGGTAATTATTAACAAATTTTTCAAAATAGGGAAGGCCTTGGGAGACCCTAGTTTGTTGCAGAATGATTTCTGACAGCCAAATGATGTATGGATTTTGGGTGTTTCTCCAAGGCAAATCCCTTTTGTGAAGGGGGTACCAATGCAAGAGCTGGGGGGTAAAAGGGCTGAAAGTCAAAATGTTTGGAATTTTATGAGAAAACTTTTCGTTGAACAAAAGACGCTAATTTTCGTCATTTTGTTTTTATATTGAAAAGCATCATTTAAATTTGCAGTCCCAAAATTAGTTGGTTAATAGATTGTTAAGCAATTTAATCAAATTAAAATTCAAATACAGTGACTAAAGCAGAGGTAATTACCAAGATTTCGGACAAGACAGGAATCCAGAAGGATGACGTGACCCAGACTATTGAAGCATTCTTCAAAGTAGTGAAAGATTCTATGTCTGAGGGAGAGAATATTTACGTGAGAGGCTTTGGCAGCTTCATCAACAAGAAGCGAGCTAAAAAGATCGCTAGAAACATTTCTAAAAACACTGCTATTGTGATTGACGAGCATTATGTGCCGGCCTTCAAGCCGTCCAAGGTGTTCATTGACAAAATCAAGAACAGTAAAAAAGTTAAACAAGTCGCTCTACAGGATTAATCCGGAGCAAAAAGGCATATGAAGAAGTCACAAATCATTCTGATCGTTGTTGTTATTGTCTTAGTAGGAATAATTTATTCTTTGCCCCGCGTGGTGGTGGATAATGCTGAGGAGAGTGAAAATATCGGTCAGAATGATGCTGTGGCAACTGATTCTGTTCTCCAGGCCCATGATGCTCGAGTGTCCGATGGTGAGAAAGATGCGGTTAGTAGCCTGATAGCCAAACTGAAAATTGCAGATAGTAAAGAAAAATTTACTATATTTGCAGATTCATTGGCAGGTATCTACCGTAAATCAGGGATATACGACAGTGCGGCTTACTATTTGGGGGAAGCTGCAGCGCAGTATCCCACTGTAGATAACATGGAAAAAGCAGGAAATGCCTATTACGAGGCCTTTGGCTTCGCAATGAGTCAGGAGAAAATGGCCGTTTTGGCAGAAGAAACCCGCAGTTATCTTAACAAGGTTTTGGAAGATCAGCCGGAGCGTCTGGACCTGAAGACCAAAGTCGCGATGACTCATGTGTCCTCCACCAATCCCATGCAAGGCATCATGATGCTGCGTGAAGTATTGGAGGAAGACCCGACCAACCAAGAAGCACTCTTCAATATGGGAGTACTTTCCATGCAGTCCGGTCAGTACAAAAGGGCGGTGGAACGATTTGAAGAATTGATAGGTTATTATCCTGAGAACGTTCAGGGCCAGTTTTATCTGGGCGTAAGCTATCTGGAATCAAATCAAAAAAATAAAGCGAAAAAACAGTTTCAGCTGGTTCAAGACATGACAGAAGATCCTATGATCCTCTCAAGTGTGGAGAATTATATGGGACAACTATAAAGTATTGTTAAACTTAAATCCATAAGATTATGCCTTGCGGTAAAAAAAGAAAAAGACATAAGATCTCTACGCACAAGCGTAAGAAAAGACTAAGAAAAAACAGACATAAGAAGAAGTAATACACTTCTTCTTTTTGAGTTTTTAAACAAACACGTTCATTAACATAAAAAAGGAGACACGATTTGAGTACGGAATTAGTAATAGATTCTGCTCAAAACGGAAGTCGAATTGCCCTCGTAAAAGATAAGGGACTGGTGGAGCTGCACTCTGATGAGGACAGCAATCAGTTTAAAGTGGGGGACATGTACCTAGGTACTGTTCGTAAAATCGTCAATGGCCTTAATGCGGCTTTTATTGATGTAGGATACGAAAAAGATGCATTCTTGCACTACCAAGACCTAGGTCCTAAGGTGAAAAGCCTGATCAAATATACCAAACAGATCAGGAATAACCACCAACAGGAACCCACCCTTAAGGGCTTTAATCTAGAACCTGAGATAGAAAAGCTGGGAAAAATTTCCCAAGTCCTTTCTAAAAATAACCAAATCTTAGTTCAGGTTGTAAAGGAGCCTATTTCTACAAAAGGCCCACGACTATCCTGTGAGCTCTCCCTAGCCGGTCGTTACTTGGTGCTGGTACCTTTCTCCAATACTGTCAACGTATCCAAAAAGATACGCAAAGCAGAGGAAAGAAAAAGACTCGCCAGACTCATCACTTCCATTAAACCCGATAATTTCGGCGTTATTATCAGAACTGTTGCTGAAGGTCAATCTGTCACAGAATTAGACAAAGACCTCAGAAACCTGGTAGTAAGCTGGGATGAAGGTATGGTCAAGCTGATGAAAGCCAAAAGCAAAGACAAGGTTATAGGAGAAATGAGCATGGCCAGCTCCATTGTGAGAGACCTGCTCAACGAATCATTCGATGCAATCACGGTAGAGGATGAGGTAATTTATGATCAGATACGAACTTATATAAGATCTATCGCCCCAGAAAAGGAAAAAATTGTTAAGCTTTACAACGGAAAAGCTAAGCTCTTTGAAAGTTTTGGTATTGAAAAACAAATCAAAAGTCTCTTTGGACAGTCAGTTAGCCTCCAACACGGTGGCTATCTGATCATCGAACATACCGAGGCCCTGCACGTCATCGACGTGAACAGCGGTAATAAGTCCAATCAAGAAAGTGACCAGGAAACTACAGCACTGAAAACTAACCTGGTTGCCGTAAAAGAAATTGCCAGACAACTTCGCCTCCGGGATATGGGAGGTATCATTGTCATTGACTTCATAGATATGAAAAAGGCCGAAAATAAACGCGCCATCTATGATGCCATGAAAAATGAAATGAAGGATGACCGGTCCAAAAATACCGTCCTGCCACTCACTAAGTTTGGTTTAATGCAAATAACCAGGCAGCGCGTCAGACCGGAAGTAAATATTGTCACTAAAGAAACCTGTCCTTCTTGTAATGGTACAGGCAAAATCCAGGCTTCGATCCTGGTAGCTGACAAACTGGAAAGAGACCTTGAACATACTGCAGTGCACCAAAACTTATCAACCATTAAAATTGGTCTACACCCTTACCTTCATGCCTACTTTACCCATGGCATGATATCCAAAAGGGTCAAGTGGTTTTTTAAGTATTTCAAATGGGTAACCTTGATCAAAGATTCTTCATTACCAGTGACGGAGTATAAATTCCTGGATCAATCAGGAGAAGAAATAGAACTGGAAGTAAAAGACGGAGCCGAATAAGCTCCGTTTTTTTTTGCCCAAATTTTCTTCAGCCTCCCTTGCCAAACCCCTAATCCCTCCACTGCCCCCCCCAAATCATATAGTCTTCCCCATCCCACTTCCCATTCACTTTTTTTCCTGACTTTCAGGATAGGACAGGATAGCTTTTGAGAATACTCCTAGTACCTTGATCCAGTAGGTAAACAATGTTCCCAATGATAAACCATCTCCTTCCAAGGGTCTTTTTGCTCAGCATATCTGCCTTGCTTATTGCCTGCTCTGATCCCAATCATAGCAGCCAAAGCCAGGAGGCCCCCTTTCCACTAGACAGCCTCCTGACCAAAGATCAGGTGGGGGCCGCAGCTATGCCCGCAATCATTGAGCCTGTGGAGGCCCCATTTCCAATGCCGAGCTTTCAGATTCCTACCTTCCCGGCGCTCACTATCAGCATCAAAGACCGGGGTGCGGAGGAAGGTGTTTTGGCGACAGCCATCATCCAAAAAGCCATCGACGAGGTGAGCCAGCAGGGTGGTGGTAAGGTCCTGATTCCGGCAGGACGGTGGAAGTCCGGCAGAATCAGCCTGAAGAGCAATGTAAACCTTCACCTGGCAAAGGACGCCGAGCTGCATTTTAGTGGACAGCTGGAAGATTATCGCCCAGCGGTATTTACACGGCACGAGGGGGTGGAAGTCATGTCCCTCGGCGCCTGCATATACGCGTACCAGCAGGATAATATTGCCCTGACGGGCCAAGGTACATTATTCGGCCCTGAAGATGGACCCGTCAAGGACCAGATGATGACCGAGGATGTCACAGAGAATTTTGTCAATGTGGACCTGCCCGTGCATCAACGAATATATGAGGGCCATGATGGTGAATCGATTTTCCTGCCCATGTTCATCTCGCCCACCGCCTGCACCAATGTGTATATCGAAGGGCTCACCCTTGAGCAGACTGCGTTTTGGAATATTGTGCCGGTGTACTGCGACGGCGTGATCATCCGTGGCGTCACGGTAAACTCGGTGGGTATCCCTCGGGGAGATGGTATCGATATAGAATCTTCCAGAAATGTGCTCATCGAATACTCCACCTTGAACAATGGTGATGATTGCTTTACCATGAAAGCTGGGCGGGGCATAGACGGCATTCGCGTCAATAAGCCCACCGAAAATGTGGTGGTGCGCTACTGCCTGGCCAAGGAAGGTCATGGAGGGATCACCGTGGGCAGCGAGACCGCAGGAAAGATCAGGAATATCTATGTCCATGACTGTGTTTTTGACAATACAGGCGTGGGCATACGCTTCAAAACCCGCAGACCCAGAGGTGGTGGTGGCGAAAATCTATACTATGAAAGATTGAGGATGAATCTCCGGCAGACAGCCTTCCGATGGGATATGCTCGGTCAGGAATTATATGTGGGAGAGCTGGCCAAAAGAAATCCACCGCGGGAAGTCAATGAGCTCACCCCGCAGTTTAAGGATATTTATATCAAGGATATTCTGGTGGAGACCGCCTCCACCTTTGTGAATATCAATGGAATCCCCGAGTCACCCCTCCAAAATCTCCAAATGGAGAATGTAGTGGTCAAAGACAGTCGAAAACTATTCCGGGCCGATGATGCCAGGCAGCTGAGCTTCAGGAATATTGAAGTGGTCAGTGACGACTCCCTTCTCCAGTTCCTGGATACCCGAGAGGTGGTTTTCGATAAGGCTATTTTTCATGTGCCTGGCGGCAATATTATTAGCACTATAAAAGGGGAAGCCTCCGATAGCATACGATTTATAAATACGCAGCCCTCCAAACCGAAAGGCTGGGCTTCATCCAACTACTATAAACCATGAAAAATACCCGACAAGCTAACCGATTCCCTGCTTATTTGCTTAGGATATTAGTTTCCTGCCTGCTAGTGCTGATCAGCATCGCCACTACTTCGCAGGCCCAATCTGGTAAAAATCTCTCCTGGAATGAAGCGCAAAGGCAAAAAGGGGAATGGTTTGGCAGTGCGGAGGCGCTGAGAATCGCTGATAATGTCCTGCTATTCCAGAATAATAATGGGGGCTGGAATAAGAATATCGATATGGCAAAAGTGCTCGATCAGGCGGATAAGAAAAAGCTATCTGCTGATAAATCTAAAGAAATCGGTACCACCATTGATAATGGCGCCACGACCAGCCAGATGAATTATCTGGCCAAAGTATATCAGGCCAGCAAAGAAAAGAAATATCAGCAGGCATTGGTGAAAGGAATCGACTACCTCCTCGCCGCCCAATATGATAATGGCGGCTGGCCGCAATATTATCCGTTGCGAAAGGGCTATTACACCCATATCACCTATAATGATAATGCGATGATAGCCGTGATGCTCAGCCTAAAGAGTATCGCCGAAGGAAGTGCTCCTTATGACTTTGTGGATCAGGATCGACGGGATCAAGCCAGCCTTGCCCTGCAAAAAGGCCTGCAAATCATAGTACAAACACAGGTGGAGATAGCAGGGAAGAAAACCATCTGGTGTGCCCAGCATGATGAACAAAGCCTAGCTCCTGCCAAGGCCAGAGCCTATGAACTACCTAGTCTTTCTAGTGCCGAAAGTGTGGGGATAGTGAAATTTCTGATGGGTCTGGATCAGCCCGATCAGCAGGTGATAGAGGCCATAGAGAGCGCCGTAGCCTGGTTTGGGAGCCATGCAATCAGAGGTAAGAAAGTGGTGAAGATTAAAGATGAATCACTCGCCAAAGGCTACGACCTCGTGATAGAGGATGATGCTAATGCCGGCCCACTATGGGCGAGATTTTACGATCTCAAAGAGCAGGAACCTATGTTTGTAGGCAGAGATGGCATTCCCAAAAAGCAGCTTTCTGAAATCGAGTACGAACGCAGAGTGGGCTATAGCTATATAGGAAACTATGCAGAGAAGCTTTTGGAGGTGGAATATCCTGCCTGGAAGGCCAAGGTGTATTAAACCTGTCCATGCCGGCAGGTCCTTGCTGCTGGTTGATTTATGCCATTTTCATTTGGAGGGAATCGCTACGTCTTTTATTTTGATGGGATTATTACCTTAATTCTTATTTTTTTATTCTAATTCCAGCCAGATAGAAATCTTATTGGCACATATATTCAGCCCTACTTCCTTAAAATTCACCTCTTTTTATCTCCGCATCATTTGTCAGTTTTTGGGCTGTTTTGATCTGCATGCTGGCTGATTTGGCAAGTTGCGCAAATCTGATCATTGGGGAATTTTCCATTTAAAAGGATCAAAAAAGCCTATTGCAGGTAAGTACAGGGAGGTTTAGAAATCAAGAACTATAATTTTGTATAAGCTAGAAAAACCCAAAAATGCTATTTGTAAAGCAAGAAGGCAGCTATTGAAAATTCTTTTTTGCTAGGGCGATTTAGCAGACCTAGCAAGGGCGATTTCCATGGACTTGATTATGCAAGACCTGTTATAAAACCTAGCTCAGCGCACTGAATAGATGAAGGAAATTTCCTTCTGGTATCCTGCCACAGGATAGACGAATGGTATTTCTGGCCATTTTACCACACATCGATATTGGATCCGGAGGATGCCTTTTAGCATGAAGTAGCCTATAAGGTCCATACCTGAGATTAGCGGGCCTATGCTGGAGCTAGTTCTGGATCAGTACTATAAATCCCTTTGGGGGCCTTTAAATAATATTCCCGAAGGGGATGATTAAAGCAAACAGACTGTGGCCACAGCTGCTAGGAGTAGAGTGGCTAAAGAAAATTTCAAACCCAAAACCAACCTGATATAAGTGACTAAATCACCTATCAGGTACAATTAACAATTAACCAAAATACCAATGATTATGAGAAAAAAACTATACCCCCTTAAAACCATGGGCTGTATATGCCTATTGGGGCTTGCCATGCAGGCATTTTCTCCCACGCTCCTATATGCGGAGGCTCCCACTGGAGGATTCCTTTTGGAGGAGAGCGCTGACCTAAGAGTCAAGGTGACCGGTACGGTGACTGATGATGATGGACAGGTCCTCCCGGGAGCTGCAGTGACGGTGGTGGGTACTGCCAAAGGCACCGTTACCGATAGCGAAGGCCGATATTCCTTAGATGTGGAAGAAGGTGCCACCCTCCAGTTTAGCTTTATAGGCTTTATCAAAAAACAAGTGCAGGTCGGTAATCGCTCAGAGATCAACGTGACCCTGGAACTGGATATCAATTCACTAGAGGAATTTGTCTTTACAGGATATGGAGAAGTGAAGAAATCCCACCTTACTGGGGCGGTGGAAACCCTCGAAGCCGAGGAAATCGCCAACCTCCCAGCGGGGGATCTGTCCACCATGATTGCGGGGAGAGTACTTGGCGTGGGCGTAAGTGGTGGAGGGACACGTCCCGGAGATCCTGCATCTATCCGCATTCGAAACCCTGAAACATTCGCTAAGGATGGCAGTGGTACCACCCCTTTATATGTCATCGATGGGATCATCCAAATCTCCGCTGACGGCAGTAATGACGAGACACGCTTCAACAATCTTGACCCAAATGAAGTAGAAACCATCACCTTCCTGAAGGATGCCTCAGCAGCAATCTATGGCTCCAGAGGTGCCAATGGCGCCATCATCGTGACCACCAAGCGTGGCAGAGATGGGAAGCCTAGGTTCAGTTACAGCAGTTCTTACGGTATAGCCGACGAGACCTACCGGACACAGATGCTTGATGCCTATGAGTTTGGGATGTATTATAATATCATGAATGGTCCTAATGGCTCCAATCGCGTCGCCAGCGATAATAATAGCGATTATGTGTTCTCTCAGGATGAGATGGCTTATTTCAAAACCATCAATAACGACTGGTTAGAGGATGCCTGGTCTTCAGCATTTACGATGAAGCAAAACCTAAATGTAAGTGGCGGAACTGCCAAGTCAAATTACTTTGCCAATGCCTCTTATTTTACTCAGGATGGTAATCTGGGCACCCTTGATTATGACCGTTGGAACTTTCGTGCCGGCGCAGATATAGAAGTGATGGACAATCTGAAAGCGGGCCTGCAAGTAGCCGGATATTACGCAGATCGTACTAAGACATTCAATAAAATCGGTGGTGAAAATGATGAAAATGATTATAAAAACCTGCTGATGATTCCTCGCTATATCCCCGCCTATGTAAATGGCCTGCCAGTGGATCCACCTAGCAATAATGTAGGGGACTATCATTACTTTGAAATCCAGCGATTAGGAAATCTAGCGACCAATAGGGATATGAATATGAGTGTAAACTTATTTGCAGAATACGAGGTACCATTCATAGATGGCTTGCGTGCCAGGGTCTCCTATGGCCGTAATATGGGCAGCGGAAGAGGTACCCAGGTCGGCACACGCTATCGTCTGTATCAGTTCGATAATCTAGGTGAAAATAGACATATCTATGATGGTGCAGAAGTCGCCAGCAGTAAAGAATATAAAAATGGAGACCGCTTATATTATTCCAATCAGAATTTCCTAAGTACCCAATCCAACCTAACCTTGAGCTATGATAATGAATTTGGCCAGCATAATATAAGTGCGGTGTTCAGCATAGAAAAGGCAGAGGGAGAGAGTTCTCAGGAGGATGTGTGGAAAGAGCAGCCTACTGCCTATACCAATGGCCAGTTTAGTACTGCTTTTGGACAGATCGATGGGCGTACCTCAGGGTCTGAGTCTGGCTCCTTAGGCTATGTAGGCCGGGTAAATTATAGCTATGGGGGACGTTATCTGGCGGAGTTTCTGTTTCGCTCGGATGCCTCCACGAAGTTTGCTCCCGAAAATTACTGGGGCAAGTTTTATTCTGGGTCGGTAGGCTGGATTATCTCCAACGAAGATTTCTTTAATTCCTCATGGATAGACTTCCTGAAAGTGCGCTATTCAGCAGGTCTCCTAGGGAGGGATGAGCTGCGTGCCTGGCAGTGGAGACAGCGATATACCTTCCAAAATGGCAAGGGAGCAGTATTTGGAGGCAATTCAGAGTCTAGCACAGGCATGAAGATGGAAGCCTCTCCAAACCGCGATGCCACCTGGGGCGATGAGTTCAAAAATAACCTAGGTGTGGATGCGCGATTCATGAACGAAAAACTCCGAGCCACCTTGGAGATGTTTTATAATAAAGAAACCAATAAACTGGGCGAGAGAACAGGCAATGTACCAGTCACTGTAGGCGGGACGGTAGCTGCGGAGAACTATATGGAGCTAAACTCCTACGGATTTGAGCTGGGCTTAGGCTGGAGCGATGATATTGGGGAGTTTAGATACGGCTTGGATGTGCGGTATGGCCGAGGATATAATAAGGTGATGGTGGGTAACTTTAACGATACTGATGCACTTTACCCATGGAAAAACCGCCCCGGAGAGCCCTCTGACAATGGCACCTGGGGATTTGATTACCTAGGGATGTTCAGAAATCAGGCAGACATTGATAACTATATCGAGCAATATGATATCACCCAGGTTTTCGGTACCGTATCGGATAACCTCAAGCCGGGAATGCTCTACTACCGTGATATCCGTGGACCTTTGCAGGCGGACGGCTCCTTTGCAGCTCCAGATGGCATCATCGATGATAATGACCAGATCCAGCTGGCCAAAGGAAATGCCCAGCATGGGATGAGCTCCACCATCAAATTGGCATATAAGGGCATCAGCTTGAATGCCGTGCTGTCCTCCTCATGGGGAGGATGGTATGAATATGATGCACGAAAAGCCATGAACCAAAGCATCAGCAGAACTTACCAAAGTGTCCCTAAATACTGGAATAATATCTACGACCCGGAACTTAATCCTGGCGGTGAATTCCCAAATCCAGCTTATGAAAGTGTAAGCCTGTCTCCACGTTCGGAATTTTGGAAAATCAATAGCTTCAGAGCTTATATCCGTAATATCACGGTAAGCTACAGCCTTCCAGGTCATATCAATGATAAGCTTAAAGTAAGCAATGCAAGGTTCTTCTTTACGGCTCTGAATCCTGTAAACTTCTACAACCCTTATGGCTATAAGAGCCCCATTAGCGGTTCATGGGATGCTTATCCAGTGTTGAGGACCTATTCGCTGGGTATCAATCTGTCACTATAAGCTATTTGCAAACCCAAAATATTATTAGCAATGATGAAATTTAAAAATATATGGACCCTTGCACTTGGCTTGCTCGTGCTGTCCAGCTGCAATGATGACTTCTTACAAGAGAAGAAAGATCTTACAGGTGCCAATGAGGAGGTTTTTGAGGATGCTTCCATGGCTCAAGCCTATGTAGATTATGTGTATTATTTGTTTTCCCCCGGAAATAACGGGAGAAATCTAATCTGGGATTTATACGGAGGATTTGAATTTTCCAAAAATAGCGATGAAATGCCGGGCAATAGTGCTATCAATCGCGAGTACGCTCAGATTTCCTACCAGGAGGATCATGCTCTCCCTTATTTCGGTGAGCGGATGTCCACCAGTATCAGGAATAATACCTGGACTAGGATGAAAGAAATCAATTTGTTTCTCGATCAGATCGATGATGGAGGCCTTCCGGAAGAAACCAGGAATAACCTCAAAGGTCAGATGTACTTTTGGAGAGCTTGGCAGTATTATGATCTTGTGAAATTATATGGAGGAGTACCCATCGTATTGGACCCCCAAAATCCCATTATTGCTGATGCTGAGCAGACGGAGGTACCTCGCAGCAGCACCAAAGAATGTATCGATCAGATCGTGGCAGATCTAGACTTGGCAATGAGTTTATTGCCAGGAAGATGGCCAGATTCTGACTGGGGAAGGATTACGAGCGGCGCTGCAGCAGCCTTCAAGAGCCGGGTGCTCATCGCTTGGGCAAGTCCGCTATTTAATAGAAATGATGATCCTTCCAGATGGCAAATGGCTTATGCGGCTGCCACTGAGGCTCGATCCATCCTCGAAAGCAATGGCTTTGGTTTATATAAAGAAGGAAACCTGGAAAATGGTGAAGCCTGGGGTAATATGTTTGTCAAGGAAGTAGGCAATCCCGAAGCGGTCATGATTTATGGTTTTAACAATAAAACTTCGGATCAAACACAAAAAAATAATGGATGGGAAAATGCCTGTCGCCCGAGAAACCTCGGCGGTGGAGGACGTATGGAACCCACCATCCAGCTGCTGGATGCCTTCCCGATGAAGGATGGCCGCCCCATAGGGCAGTCTCCCACCTATCAGTATGACCTGAACCATTTCTATAAAAATAGAGATCCTAGGTTTTACCAGACTTTCGTCTTCAACGGTGCTCCCTGGGCCTATAAAGAAGATGCAGCCTACAGACACTGGACCTATCGATGGTTCAAAACTGCCTCAGAGGAAAAGCCTAGCAAAACCACCGAAACCCAGGGGGCCAATGCCAGTGGGGTGTATATGAAGAAAGCTAATAATCCTAGCGCTTCCAGCAGTGATAACTTCGCTGTAAGCGGCACAGATATCATGGAAATACGATTTGCGGAAGTGGTCCTTGATCTTGCGGAGGCTGCGATTGGCATCGGCAATATTCAGGAAGGGATTACCGCCATCATGGAAATCCGAGAACGCGCAGGTGTAGAAAACCTCGATGGCTCCTTTGGCCTGTCCGGAGTGGCCGGAAGAGATCAGGCTTTTGCCACGGTGCTTAACGAGCGCAAGGTGGAATTTGCCTTTGAAGGAAGAAGATTCTGGGACCTGAGAAGATGGCTACTCATGGATGATACCTACGGCACCACGCAGCGACTGGGTGTGGAGCCTATCAATGGCATGAGAAGAAAAGGAATCTATGTGATGGTAAAGGATGATGCTGGAGAATTATATATTGGAAATGACGACCCTATGATCGCTGACAGTGATGGAAATGCCATTGTAATCGATCGTAGCCCCGAGGAATACCCTGAGGGAATTACCAATGAAGACGAGTATTTGGATTATTTATACGACAATTATTTTGAGGTGGGCATAAAGGATGATCTTGACCCTACCAACAATGATTGGACCTTCACCTGGTATCCCGAATACTATTTCTTTGGGCTGGATGAGGAAATACTGAGCTCCTCGCCCTACCTGGAGCAGACGGTAGGCTGGAATAGCATGAATGGAGACGGGACTTTTGATCCCTTAGCAGAATAATAAAATGGTTTAATGATTGCTGTTAATCCCCGAAACTCACTGGTTTCGGGGATTTTTTTTGCTTTATAGAATACCGCTGATGCATAGGGCTAGCGTCTATTAATTTGCCAGAGATTTTTTAAAAATATTCATTGGAAGGCTAAATTATTATTTTGATTGGGAGGCATTATATCCCATTTCATAGCACGAATATCCATTTCGAAGGAGATGCAGGCACCTCGGGCAGGATAGTTCAGGTAAGTTTAGCCTGGTTTATAAGTAACTTTACATAAGGAAGTTAAAGTTCATTGTGCGAAGGGGATCGCCCTTTACTCACCAATGAGGCTTCTGCGACCATCAATTAACAAGCGAAGGATTATCAAAATAACCCTTCCCCAAAACCTAATCTAGCTGATGAATATACCTTGCATGACCCAAGTCCCAAAATCGATAGCGCTAATGGCTGTCACGGCACTTTTGAGTTTTCCTGCACTAGCTCAATACCCTAAAATTCCACCTGCCTTACAGGCCAAGACGGATTCTATCATGGCAATAGAGGAGGCGAGATTGGATCAGGTATGGCAAACTATCTATCCAATTATTGAGAAGGAAGCGGCAGAAGGAAAACCCTATTTGCGCTGGGCTTCATATCCAAAGGACTTTGTGAAGGCAGACATTCCGGCATTTCCCGGTGCTGAAGGAGGTGGAGCCTATACCCCCGGAGGCCGTGGAGGAAAGGTGTATGTGGTGAGCAGCCTTGCAGATAGTGGGCCAGGCAGCCTCCGGGAAGCCTGTGAAGCTGGCGGGGCCAGAACCATCGTGTTCAATGTCGCTGGGATTATCCAACTTGAGAAACCCATTAGCATTCGTGCCCCCTATGTGACTATCGCCGGACAGACTGCCCCTGGAGATGGAGTATGCGTGGCCGGAGAGACCTTTGCAGTAGATACCCATGATGTCATCATTAGGCATATGCGTTTTCGACGTGGAGCCACAGACGTCACCCGCAGGGATGATGCCTTGAGCGGTGATCCCATGGGGAATGTGATTATCGACCACTGTTCGGTAAGCTGGGGGCTGGATGAGAATATTTCCATGTACAGAAATATGTTCCAAGCGGATGATAAGTCCAAAACACAGAAGTTACCCACTGCCAATATTACCATCCAAAATACCATTTCCTCCGAAGGACTGGACACGTATAATCATGCATTTGGAAGCACTATCGGCGGACTTAACAGCACCTTTATCCGTAATTTATGGGCCAATAATATCTCTCGCAACCCGTCCATTGGGATGTATGGGGACTTCACTTTTGTGAATAATGTACTTTTCAACTGGTGGAATCGCTCCGTGGATGGGGGGGATTATCGCTCGCTCTATAATATCATCAATAACTACTATAAACCAGGCCCGATGACTCCTGAAGGCGAGCCAATAAGCTACCGTATCCTCAAGCCTGAGTCTGGCTATATGGATCCAAAGACCTTTGGACGGGCCTATGTGGAGGGCAATGTGGTGGAAGGAAATGACAAGGTGTCCGCTGACAACTGGGCGGGGGGCGTGCAGCCTGGTGACCTCAGCAGGGAAGAGGCTCAAAAGCACTTCGCCTATATGAAGCAGCAAAAGCCTTTTGAGATGGCTCCACTGAATATCCTATCCGCTAAGGAAGCCTATGATTTCGTCCTGGAGAATGCTGGCGCTACCCTGCCCCGAAGAGATGCTGTGGACCTTAGGATCATCAAAAATGTAAGCTCTGGAGAAATCAATGCCCCCGAAGGTCGCCAAATGGAGATCGGAGCAGAATTTATCAATCGACGATTGGATAAGGATTCTTATAAAAAAGGGATCATCGTCCACCCTGACCAAGTGGGTGGATACCCCGAATACTCGGGAAGCCCCTATGTGGAGAGCGATGGAGATGGTATCCCGGATGCCTGGGAAAAGAAATATGGCCTTGACCCAAAAGACCCTTCAGATGCCAATAAAGACCTCAATGGGGATGGCTATACCAATCTAGAGAAATACCTCAATGGCATAGACCCTCGCTCCAAAACCGACTGGACTAAGTGGGAGAATAATAAGGATACCCTGCTGGAGATAGCCAAAAATGGAGGACTGCTTCAGTAAGCGGCAGCTCCTGAAATAGTTCCCTGCTGGCCTCCGCCATTTTCCATCAAAAGAGGAGCGCTGGAGAAGCAGAGAAAGCATAATAAAGTCAGTAAAAACGTAAAAAGATACATCATGGATTTAATCATAAAAACTATAGGAATGGCTGGACTGCTGCTTTTGAGCTGGGCTTATCCTGCAAAAGCCCAAACCGTGGAAGCGGCCTATATAAAGGTGACCAATGAAAGAGCCCAAAAAATCATAAGCCAAATGGATATCGCAGATGCGGAGACAGCGGGGAAGGTGAAGGGATATATAGCGGAGCAATACCAAAACCTGAGCCTGATCCATGAACAAAGGGATGAGGCACTCGCCCAGGTAAAGGAGCAGTATGAAGGGGATAAAAAGCTGAAGATGATGGACAAAGTAGAAAAGAAATCAGATAGGGCCCTGGCCAAATTACATAAGAAATACCTGAGCCAGCTCAATGAAGTCCTCACCGCCGACCAGGTGGACCAGGTGAAAGATGGGATGACTTATAGTGTGGCGCCGAGGACCTATAAGGTGTATCAGGAGATGGTTCCTGACCTTAGCCAGGATCAGCAGGAGCAAATCTGGTCATGGCTGGTGGAAGCCCGGGAGCATGCGATGGATGCTGGCTCCTCTCATGATAAGCATGCTTGGTTTGGGAAATATAAGGGTAAGATCAATAATTACCTTTCTGACCTGGGTGTGGATCTCAAGCAAGCTGAAAAGGACATGATGGAAAGACAAAAAGCATCCACTCATTGATCAGGAGTAATGAAATATAGAAATATGCTTTTGCATAGAATATGGGGTTTATTTAATCAAAATTCGGGAAAAATGTTTTTCTCGAATTTTCTTGTGCTTAGCCTTCTGGGATTTCTGTGCCTGCCGGCAAAGGCAAGACAGGAAGATCAGGCGGTGTATTATAAAGACGGAAAACTTCATTATTCAGCCCTACAGAATGGCGATCGCATGCCTGATTTCTCCTTTTGTGGCTATGGTTCCAGCGAAGTGCCTATCCCGAATCTCCCCGCCAAAGTGCTGCTTAGCCCCGAAGAGGGTGACAATACAGCGAGAATTCAGGCGGCATTAGAATATGTGGGCCAGTTGCCGATGAATGCGCATGGATTCAGGGGGGCGGTAGTGCTTGAGGCAGGAATTTATGAAGTGGAGGGGCAGCTTTTGATGCGGCATTCTGGCGTGGTCCTCCGAGGAACCCGGGAGGGAGAAAGAGAAACTCTGATCCTTGGGAAGGGAAAAAGCAGAGAGACGCTGATCCAGATCAGAGGAATTGACGATAAGGTATTTGGGGATACCGTACAGGTGACAGATGACTATATTCCTGTAAATGCCTCTAGTTTTTCGGTAGATGGCCCCACAGATGCAGGGCAGGCGGTGATGGTGGTTCGTCCTTCCACTCAGGCCTGGATCGATACCTTGAGGATGGTGGAGTTTGGTGGGGAGACCGGCTGGATAGGATGGAAGCCAGGCGGTCATACTCTGATGTGGGATCGGGAGATTATTCAGGTAAATAATAGGAAAGTGATGCTGGACCTGCCACTTACCAATAGCCTTGACCGACAGTTTGGGAGGGCTTTTTTGGTGCAATATAGCTGGCCAGGAAGGATCAGCCATATAGGAGTGGAAAACCTAATTCTTCGCTCCAGTTATGATCATAAAAATAAAAAAGATGAAGACCACCGATGGTCGGGCATTTCTATGGAAAATGTACAGGATGCATGGGTAAGGCAAATAGATTTCCAGCATTTTGCAGGGTCGGCTGTTGCCGTATATAAGTCGGGCAGAAGGGTGACGGTGGAGGATTGTCGGTCTTTTGATCCTATATCTGAGATAGGAGGAGAGCGTCGCAACACTTTTTTCACAGAAGGACAGCAGACCCTTTTTCAGCGCTGTTATTCGGAGTTTGGCATCCATGACTTCAGCTCAGGACTGTCAGTTGCGGGGCCCAATGCCTTTGTGGAATGCCAGGCATATAGATCATTTGGCTTTAGCGGAACCCAGCAGGGATGGGCCACGGGGATGCTGTTTGATAGGATCAGCATCGATGGCCAGGCCTTAGCTTTCGCCAATAGAATGCAAGATGGCCGGGGAGCGGGATGGACCGCTGCCAATAGTGTCCTGTGGCAGTGTGATGCTGCCAAAATAATAAACTATAGCCCTCCTACAGCACAGAATTGGGCCATAGGAAGCTGGGGTCAGTTTGAGGGAGATGGATACTGGGCAGAGACCAATAACCATGTCCGTCCTCTCAGCTTATTTTACGCTCAGCTGGAGGATCGCCTAGGGGAATTACCAATGGATCCACAGCTATTGCCCATGGGCTCTGAGCCCTCCAGCAGCCCCACGGTGGAGCAGGCAGCGGCACTGACAGCAATGGCCACCGAGCCGGTATTGGTGCTCAAGGAGTGGATCCGCCGATCCCGGGACCGGAATCCTATTTCCTCTGAAGCCACCCAAGCGGAGACTTTCGAAGCTTTGGGATTGGCCCCGAAAGAGAAGCAAGCTTCCAGCGCAGCAAAAGTCCATATCCAGCAGGGCAGGATCCTATGGGATGGGCAGCTGCTGACAGGTGCCACCGAGTCTGTCCAATGGTGGCGAGGCAGCCTGCGTCCTCGGGATATTGCGACAGCAAGGCCACATATTACGCGATTTGTGCCGGGAAGATATGGTCCGGCTTATACCGATATTCTCCCGGACCTAGTGACCAATATGGCGCAGGAAGGAAGTGTAGCGATGGATCATAATTATGGACTTTGGTACGATAGGCGAAGGGATGATCATGAGCGGGTAAGAAGGCTGGACCCAGAAGTGTGGCCTCCTTTTTATGAGCAGCCCTTTGCGCGTAGTGGTCAGGGGGAGGCCTGGGACCGGCTTAGTAAATACGACCTTAGCCGCTATAATTATTTCTATTGGAGCAGGCTCGCCACCTTTGCCCAATATGCCGAGCAGGAGGGGATATTATTATTACACCAAAATTATTTTCAGCATAATATCCTGGAGGCAGGAGCTCATTGGGCTGATTCCCCATGGCGGCCAGCCAATAATATCAATGCCACGGGCTTCCCCGAGCCACCCCCGTATGCTGGCGACAAAAGGATATTTATGGGGGAGTATTTTTATGATATCTCCCATCCCCAAAGGCGAGAACTGCACCGGAAATACATCCGGCAGTGTCTTGACAATTTTGCTCAATACAGTAATGTGCTGCAGCTCACGAGTGCAGAATACACCGGGCCCTTGCATTTTATGGAGTTTTGGCTGGATATAATCGCCGAGTGGGAAGCCGAAACCGGCAAGGACGCCATGGTGACCTTGAGTGCCACCAAAGATGTCCAAGATGCGATATTGGAAGATCCCCTTAGAAGTAAACTGGTGGAGGTGATCGATATTAGGTATTGGCATCCTACGGAGCAAGGGGATTATGCCCCTCCCGGAGGCAAGCATCTCGCTCCTCGCCAACATGCCAGGCAGATGAAAGCAGGAAAGGAAAACCCCGCCGCAGTATATGAAGGCATCCGGCGGTACCGAAAGACCTATCCGGATAAAGCCCTTATCTATTCCAGCCCAGCGGGGGCTGGATATGGCTGGGCCGTGCTTTTTGGGGGAGGTTCATTACCCAATATCCCCGCAGTAAAGCACCCTGAATGGAAGAAAAGCCTCAGCACCATGAGCCCGCTGGAGGATAACAAAGGTCATTGGAAAATGAAAAATGATGCCGGAGACTATATGATCTATAAGAGGAATAATGATCTACCCATGGATTTATCAGTATTGCCGGAGGCCAAAATAATCTATATCTCTCCTCAAGATGGAAAAATAATCGCCGAAGACCAACTCATAAATGGCCAGCCGGTAAATGGCTTTCCGGAAGACATTCCACTGATTTGCTGGATTCGGATGGTAGAATAAGATGATTTGAAAACTGAACATAAGAGTCACCTTTCCAAAAGGAAAGAAAAAATAGAAACCCAAAATGGATAAAAATAATAATTCTACAACAAGCATGAAAAATACAATCAAGCTGGGCATGGCCGTCCTGAGTATAGCTTCTCTATTGGGATGCCAGTCCTCTAGGGAGAAGTCCTCCATCGAACAGGTGGCCGTCAAATCGACAGGTCTTCCTCTGCTGGAAGTTTCCGATAATAAACGCTATTTCGTAACCGAGGATAAGGAACCATTTTTTTGGCTTGGAGACACGGGCTGGCTGCTGCTAAGGAAGCTGGACAGGGAGGAGACGTTGGCTTATCTAGATGACCGCCAGGACAAGGGGTATAATATAATCCAAGTCATGACCCTGCACAGCCTTGATATGAGCAATGCGTATGGAGATAGTGCTTTGGTAAATCAAAATGTCGGTGCGCCCCTGCTGACAGAGGGGCATGATTTTTCGGATTCTGAAGCGTATGATTTCTGGGATCATGTGGATTTTGTGATCCAGTCTGCGCAAGAAAGGGGGATATATATCGCCATGGTGCCTGTCTGGGGGACCAATGTAAAAGACGGGAAAGTGTCGGTAGATCAGGCCACCATTTATGCGAAGTTTTTGGCGGATCGGTATAGAGATCAGCCCAATGTCATCTGGCTCAATGGCGGTGATACCCAAGGCGATGAATACACCGAGGTCTGGAATGCCATTGGGGAGACGCTTGATCAAAATGACCCCAATCACCTGATTACCTTTCACCCATTTGGCAGGATGCAATCCTCGGATTGGTTTACGGAGGCCTCATGGATGGATTTTCATATGTTCCAATCGGGCCATCGACGCTATGATCAGGATGATACCGAGCGGGCTTATGGGGAGGACAATTGGCGGTATGTGGAGGATGACTATGCGGAAGCCCGGATCATGCCTACCCTGGATGGGGAGCCTTCATATGAGGGTATCCCTAAGGGATTGCATGATCCAAAAGAGGGTTTTTGGCAAGCCGAAGATGCCAGAAGATACGCCTATTGGGCGGTGTTTTCCGGGGCGGCAGGCCATACTTATGGACATAGTGCGGTGATGCAGATGCAGGGGCCCGAGGATGATAAGGTCGGTGCCTATGGCAATACGAAGCTATGGACCGAAGCGATCAATGATCCGGGGGCAATACAGATGACCTATCTGAAAAACCTGATGATGGAATTTCCCTACCTAGAGCGAGTGCCTGATCAGTCGCTTATTGCGAATCAAGGGGAGAAGCATGACCATCTAGCAGCGACCAGAGGGGATGACTATGCCTTGATCTATACTTATACTGGTAGAGCTATCCAGGTGAATATGGGGCTGATCAAAGGAGAAAAAGTCAAAGCCAGCTGGTTTGATCCACGGACAGGCAAGAAGCATCCGATAGGGGAGTTTCGGGCAGAAGGAACAGAGGGATTTAAGCCAGACGGGGAGGTGCAGGATGGCAATGACTGGGTCTTGGTCTTAAATTACGAATAGAGTAATTAGAGGGTAGAAATAATCAATCTGTCCTAAGAAGGAATAAAAAGGGAGCTGGGCCGAAGGATAATAGTCGGTGGCAGCTGCCTAATGATAATAGGATGACCTGGAGATGTTCCTCTTTATTCATCCGAAAGCCTAAAATAACCATGAAAAGAATAGTAAGTTTTTTATTAGTGCTGACGGCAGTGGCCTGCCTGAATGGTGTATTTGCCAGGACTCCGGGCTGGATCAATATCCTGGAAGCCGGGGGAAATAATAAGGGGGAGCTGTGCACTGGGGCTATCCAGTCGGCCATCGATGAGGCTAATCAACGCGGCGGAGGGACGGTATATTTCCCCGCTGGGGATTACCTTACTGGCGCCATACGGATGAAGAGTAATACTACGATCCATTTGGAAGCGGGTGCAGTATTGCGGTTTTCGACCAACTTTGATCATTATTTACCCTTTGTGCAGACGCGCTGGGAGGGCTCAGTGATGCAGAATTTCTCTCCATTAATTTATGCGTTTGAAGCAGAGAACATCACCATCACGGGTCGCGGCAAAATCGACGGACAGGGGTATGACTGGTGGATGGAGATGTACCGTATCCATGAGGCAGACCCCAACACCCTAGAAGAGACCAAGTATCAAAAAATGTGGACTGCCGCAAATCCTGATTTGGAAACGGAGCCGTATTACCAAAAAACCATGAGCCTTAAGTTTTTTAGGCCTCCACTTATCCAGCCATTCCGCTGCAAGAACGTGCGCATCGAGGGTGTGACGATCGTCAATTCACCCTTTTGGACCGTCAACCCAGCCTTTTGCGAAAATGTGACCATCACAGGGATCACCATCGAAAATCCTCCCTCCCCGAATACCGACGGGATCAACCCTACCTCCTGCAAGAATGTCCATATTTCTGATTGCCATATCAGTGTGGGAGATGACTGCATCACCATCAAATCAGGCAGGGATATCGATGGACGGAAATGGGATACGCCTACAGAAAATGTAACCATCACCAACTGCACCATGCTCAGTGGTCATGGTGGCGTGGTGATCGGCAGCGAAGTTTCGGGAAGTATCCGAAAAATCACCATCTCCAATTGTGTCTTCGATGGAACAGACCGTGGCATCCGTCTCAAGGCTGCCCGTGGACGCGGGGGCATCGTGGAGGAGATCCGCATAGATAATGTGGTCATGAAGAATATCCAGCTGGAAGCCATTGTGATGAACCTTTTTTATGACAAAAACACCTCCCAAGGCCCGGTGACAGAGAAAACCCCGCAGTTTAGAAATATCCATATTTCTAATGTCACTGGCTCAGAAGTCAATGTGGCAGGGAAAATTCTCGGAATCCCTGAGATGCCGATAGAGAATATAAGCTTTTCTAATATCAATATAGACGCCAAAGAAGGCCTGTCCATCCATACCGCCAGCCAGGTGGAGCTGCATGATGTACAGATCAACACCCAAATGGGCCCCTCCTTTACCGTAACCAATACTGAGGGATTGGTGATGGATAACCTGAAAAGCCAGCGTCCACAGGATGGGCATCCGGTGATCAGGTTGGAGGAGGTCAGCAATGCGATGATTTATAATAATTTTCCCATGGCGGAGACTCCGCTATTTCTGGAAATCACAGGCTCGGCATCACGGGGAATCCACCTTCAAAATAACCAGTGGGCCAATGTCAAAGTACCGCTTAAGCAGGGACATGAAGTGAAGGAATCAGCAGTGAAAATAGTTGGATATGAGGATTAAGAGCAAAGGGATTATAGTTGCGCTGATGGTCATTCTAGGCTTGGGAAGCTGTAAAGCTCAGGAGGATTATTATATTTTCACCTCCTTCAGAGAGCCTGCAGATGAGGGGCTTTATTTGGCTTATAGTGAGGATGGCTATCGGTGGGAGAGCCTCGGAGGGCCGTTTCTGCCGCCTGTCGCTGGCAAGAGCAAGATCATGCGGGATCCATCCATAGCGGAAGGCCCCGATGGGACTTATCATATGGTGTGGACCACTGACTGGAAGGGGGGCAATGGTTTTGGCTATGCCTCCACCAGGGACTTTATCCATTGGTCGGAGCAGGAGTTTATCCCTGTGATGGAGCATGAGCCAGAGGTGGTGAATGTCTGGGCTCCAGAGATCTTCTATGACGATACCACCGATCAGTTTATTATCATCTGGGCCTCCACCATTCCTCATCGCTTCGAAAAGGGCGAGGAAGAAGAACAGAATAATCACCGAATGTATTCTACCAGCACCAGAGATTTTAAGGAGTTTTCTCCTAGCCAGTTGTTCCTGGAGCCTGGCTTTAGTGTGATTGACGCGGTGATTGTAAAACGCGGGGTAGAAGATTATGTATTGGTGCTTAAAGATAATACCCGGCCTAATCGGAACCTAAAAGTCGCTTTTGGTAAATCCCCCCTCGGACCTTGGGAGAATATCAGCCCTGCATTTTCGGATTTTCTTACGGAAGGACCCACCGTAATTTCCATCGATGATCAGTGGCTAATATTTTATGATAGCTATGGTGCCAAAACCTATGAGGCGGTAAGCACTCCGGACTTTCAGGATTTTCATCAAATCAACGAGCAGATCAGTTTGCCCGAAGGGCATAAACATGGCACCATCGCTAAGGTGAGCCCTGCGCTGCTCAGGAGCCTAAAATCCCAATCGAAAAATGCGAAGAATAATGAATAATCTATATCAAGCAAGGCGCATGAATTTAGGGCTTATAGGGCTGTTAGTATGGTCTCTGGGTCTGTACATTCCGGATGTCCGGGCTCAGGATACCCTTCATTATAGTGGAAGCACTCTCTCAAGGGTGGATTATCACCATGGGCAATTGCAGCCTGCCGTGGGGGTACATGCCGTGCAGACCATGCGCGCCAACCGGCAAATGCCAGAGGAAAGTGATGGCTATGGCTGGACTTATAATCATGCTCCCATGATCGCATACTGGCAGGGAAAGTACTATCTGGAATACCTGAGCGATCCCGTAGGAGAGCATATTGCGCCCAGTCAGACTTTATTGCAAACCTCAGAAGATGGATATTCGTGGACCATGCCTGAGGTAATATTCCCTCCTTACCGGATTCCCGATGGGACCAGGAAGGAAGGCCATGAAGGAATAGCCAAAGATCTCGATGCGGTGATGCACCAGAGGATGGGCTTCTATGTGGCCAGCAACGGGAAGCTACTAGCGCTGGCCTATTATGGGATAGCGATGGATGCCCATGATGGCCCCAATGATGGTAAGGGTATAGGGAGAGTGATTAGAGAGATCAAGGAAGATGGAAGCTTCGGCCCTATTTATTTTATACGATATAATAAGGGCTGGACCGAAGGGAATACCGATTATCCATTTTACAAAAGCAGTACGGATAGGGCTATGGTGGCGGCCTGTGAGGAGCTGCTGAGCAAGCCCCTGATGATGCAGCAGTGGGTGGAGGAAGCAGATCGTGATGACCCACTGATCCCGCTCCAAAAGCAGTATAAGGCCTTTAGCTACTATACTCTGCCCGACTCAAGGGTCCTGGGTCTATGGAAGCATGCCCTGACCAGCATCAGCGCCGATGGAGGCCTTTCCTGGCAATATATGCCGCTTCGAGCCCCTAGAATAGTCAACTCCAATGCCAAAATCTGGGGACAAAGGACCGCCGATGGAGCATTTGCCTTGGTCTATAATCCCTCGGAATACCGCTGGCCTTTGGCGGTGTCCACCAGCGTGGATGGGATCGATTATACCAACTTATTATTGGTTCATGGAGAAATCACCACTATGAGATATGGAGGAAACTATAAATCCTATGGGCCGCAATATATCAGGGGAATCCTGGAGGGCAATGGAACCCCTCCCGATGGCAAAATGTGGTTGACCTATAGTGTAAATAAGGAGGATATCTGGGTGGCCTCCGTGCCGACGCCCATTAGCGCAGAGGCCGCTGGCCATGCCATGGAGGTATTCGATAAGTTGCCCGAAGGACAGGAACTTCGACTATGGAATACTTACAGCCCCCAGTGGGCAAAGACTCAGATCAGCAGGAAGGAAGGCAAGCGCTACCTTCGCATGGCCGATAAGGACCCATTTGATTATGCAAAGGCGCAGCGGATTATTCCCTCCAGCAAGCAGCTTCATGTGGAATTTACCCTGATCCCAAACCAGGATGATCATGGCAAGCTACAAATAGAAATCCAGGATGCTCAAGGGCGGCCTGGAGTCCAGCTGCTATTTGATGAAGATGGGCTGATCAAAACCCGCGCTGGCTATAGGATGAACACCCTCAGCGAATACCAGAAGGGAAAGACCTATAAGGTGGAAATGGATTTGGATGTGGAAACACGGTTTTATTCCCTGAAGGTGAATGGCATTGAGAAGGGCCCCAAATTATTCTTTGCCCCTCTGGAGGCGATGGAGCGGATCGTATTTCGTACCGGCACCCAGCGCTATTTTCCTCATGCGGAGACTCCCACTGATCAAGATTATGATGTGAATGGCGCTGGGCAGATGGATCCAGAGGCCGAATTTTATTTGGAATCTCTAATTAGCTACTGATCATTATGAACACTTGCCGCCTACTAGCCACCTGCAAAACACCCCTGAGCATCCTTACCATACTGTTGTTGATGGCTATGGGTGGAATAGCTTGCGACTCGGAAAGGGGGCTGGCGACTTGGACCAGCTATGAGCTGCGGGTGGAGCGGCAGATAGATCCCTTAGCCCTGGAGACGCGCAGGCCACGATTTAGTTGGAAACTGCATTCCCCTGAGCAAGGCGCTTATCAGTCGGCCTATCAGCTAGAAGTCTATCAGGGTAAGACTGCTGAGGCGGAAAAAATGATTTGGGATAGCGGAAAAATTCCCGAGGGCCAAAGCCAGCTCCTACCTTATCTTGGGCCTCCCTTATCTCCGGGAAATGACTATTGCTGGAGGCTGAAAGTATGGAATGACAAGGAGCAGGCTTCGCAATGGTCTGAGCTATCTTTCTTTGGAATGGCCCCTGCGGAGCTGTCCCTTCAGTCCCAATGGATAGGTGCTATCACTAGGGCCGATAGCCATTTGCCCGAAGGGCGTGACTACCATGCTCCACTCATGGGAAAGCAAGAAAATAAAGATAAATGGGGCAAAGTGGACTCACTGGCTAGCAGAAGCATCCTGCTGAGGAAGGAGTTTGCGGTCACAGACAAGCTCAAAAAAGCAAAAATACATATCAGTGGCTTGGGCCACTATGAGCTTAGTATCAATGGTCATAAGGTGGGAAATAGCGTATTTGCCCCGCTATGGACAGACTATGACAAGACTGTTTATTATAATACTTTTGAGGTTTCCGAGCAGCTGAATAAGGGGGACAATGCCATCGGGGTCCTTCTTGGCAATGGCATGTATAATATTACGGGTGGCAGGTATTTCAAATTTCTGGTGAGCTTTGGTCCTCCCACCTTGTTTTTCCGTATGGACCTGGAATATCAGGACGGCCGGAAGGAGTCCATCTCCTCTGATGCGAGTTGGAAGTGGGATAAGAGCCCGATACGTTATAATAGCATTTTTGGCGGAGAAGACTATGATGCTCGACTGGAGCAGGCCGGCTGGGACGAGGCGGGATTTGATGCTTCAGACTGGAAAGCGGCGCAGGTCCAGCAGGCTCCAAAAGGCAGACTAGGCCCTCAGCAAGCTTCCTCGGTGCGGGTGCAAGAGGAATATGGCATCCAGACCATCACAGAGCCACAAGAGAATGTCTATATAATGGATATGGGTCAAAATCTTGCTGGTTTTCCCAGCCTTAAAGTAAAAGGATCAAGAGGGCAGAAGATAAGGCTTATCGTCGGGGAGCATCTCAAAGAAGATGGCCTTGTGGGTCAGGGGCGCACTGGCGGGCCACATTATTACGAATATACCCTGAAAGGAGAAGGGGAGGAAAGCTGGACTCCGCGCTTTAGTTACTATGGCTACCAATATATCCAAATCGAAAATGTAAACTTGCCGGGTCAACCGGAGAAGCCAGGCCGGCCCGGCGTTCTGGAGCTAAAATCCAATTTTATCTATAATGATGTCGCAGAGATTGGGACTTTTGAGAGCTCCAATGAGATATTTAATAAAAGCCATGTCCTGATCAATAATGCCATCAAGAGTAATATGCAGAGTGTATTTACTGACTGCCCCCATCGGGAAAAACTCGGCTGGCTGGAGGAAACCCACCTCAATGGACCTGGCTTATTTTTTAACTATGACCTGGGACTTCTGGTCCCTAAAGTAATGCAGGACATGGCCGATGCCCAATGGGAAAATGGCCTAGTGCCCAATATCGCGCCTGAATATGTGATTTTCGGTGGAGATTTCACCGATTCTCCTGAATGGGGTATGGCGGCCATCATTTTGCCTTGGATGTATTACGATTATTATGGCGACAGCAGCCTTATAGAAAGACATTACCCCATGATGAAAAGGTATATAGAGTACCTAGGAACTAAAGCCACCAATCACATCCTCTCTCATGGGCTTGGCGACTGGTATGACTATGGCCCTCATGCGGCAGGATACTCCAAAAACAGTCCTATTTCGCTGTCGGCAACTTCTCATTATTATTTTGGGATAAAACTCCTAAAAGATGCCGCTTCCATGCTTCAGGAAGAGGCAGACTATGACAGGTACCGTCAGCTGCAAACAGAAGTGAAGGAGGCTTTCAACGGAGAGTTCTTTGATACCCGCAGCAACCAATATGGAACAGGCAGCCAGTTTTCGAATGCCATTCCTTTGTTTTTGGATATGGTGGACAGTTCCAGAAGGGAAAAAGTGCTAAACAATCTGGTGGCAAATATTCATGAAAATGGCAACCGCCTTACCACTGGAGATGTGGGAAATCGGTATTTATACCAGACGTTGGCGCGGAATGGGCTCAATGAGTTGATGTTCAAAATGCATAATCATTATGATACGCCAGGTTATGGATTTCAAATTCAGTTTGGGTTGACCACCTTGACTGAGCAGTGGGATCCCCGCAAAGGCAATAGCTGGAATCATTTCATGATGGGCCAGATAGAAGAGTGGTTTTTTACTGATCTAGCAGGAATACAGGTGGATAGAATGAATCCAGGCTTTAAGCATTTTTTCCTTCGACCGCAGCTGTTGGGAGATATGGACTATGTCAAGGCCAGCTATGAAAGCATCTATGGCACCATTCACTCCGCCTGGCAAAGAGAGAAAGATAAGCTTACTTTTCATTTTACCATCCCGGTGAATAGCACTGCGACCTTTGTCATGCCTGTGAGCCATCCGGCGGAGGTTTTGATCAATGGCAGGGAGGCTGGTGACAGGGATGCCAAAGATAATAATGCTAAGCCTCTGCCGCACAGTTATGCCTTGGGCTCGGGAGAGTATTCTATCGAGGTACGCTTATAGCTAAAGTGCTCAGGGAGGGATGATAAATGTGCTCGAAAAGGGAAAAACAGAAGGGGGTGAAAATTCCTATTTGCCCCGACAGGGGCTAATGAAAAAGACAAAATGATACCTATGGAAAAGAAATATAAGGGGGTGGTGGTGCCGATGGTGACTCCACTGAATGAAAAAAGGGAGATAGATATAGAGGCGGTGGCTAGGATCATGGAGGCATTTGCCCGGTATGATATTTCGCCGCTTCTGCTGGGGACCACGGGGGAGTCGGCTTCATTTTCGCAGGAAGAAAGTCATAAGATGGTGAAGGCAGCAATCGCCTCCAAATCCGCCCATCAGCAAGTCTATGCAGGCTTGGTGAGTAATAATGTGGCAGAGCAAGCCGGCAGAGGTCAGCAGTATTTGGACCTGGGGGTGGATGCTGTCGTGGCCACATTGCCTGCCTACTATATCCTGTCGGCGGATCAGATGAAGCGTTATTTTGAGCGATTGGCAGAGCAGCTTCAGGGGCCCTTATTGATGTATAATATCAAGGCCACTACCCAGATGTCCATCCCCCTATCGGTGGTGGAGGAGATGAGTCATCACCCTCATATCTGGGGACTAAAAGACTCCGAAAGGGATGGTGAGCGAATGGCAGAGACGATCGGTCGCTATCGCCAAAGGCCTGATTTTTCCTTTTTTTGTGGCTGGGGTGCTCAGTCCGCAGACAGCATCAGGACAGGGGCAGATGGTATTGTGCCCAGCACGGGTAATATTGTCCCAGAAATATACCAAAAACTATATGCTGCGGCAGCAAATGGCGAGGATGCCAGGGCCAGACATTACCAAAACTTAAGTGATGAGGTGGCCAAAATCTACCAGTCCGGACGCAGTCTTGGGGCCTCTCTGTCGGCATTAAAGGTGCTAATGAAGCATCAGGGATTATGTGAGCAGTATATGAAGCCCCCTTTGAGCGAGCTGGAGCAGGGGGAGGTGGAAGAAATACTGGCTCAGTGGAGCCAGGTAAACCCTTTACTCCAGCAATGAGCAGCAGGATATGGCTTAGCGAGCCTTGTAGGCTGCTGTATTAGGATACCGGGCATTCCCTGAGGGCTTTGCTCGGCGCAAAATTATTCTATAATAATAACCCAAAATACCGAATGAACGGCGGATTACACTGGATAGACTATTTACTGATCATCCTCTCGATTCTGGGGACGATAGCGATGGGGATTTATTTCTCCAAGCGACAAAAAAGCAGCGAAGATTATTTTGCGGGTGGAGGAGGAATCCCTGCCTGGGCCATAGGCATGTCTATTTTTGCCACGCTGATCAGCAGTGTGACCTTCCTGGCTTATCCTAGTGCGGCCTATAAATCCAATTGGATTTTGCTGGTCCAGGGGCTTATGGTACCCATCGTTTTGCTGGGCATGATATGGGTGATTGTCCCGCTTTTTCGCAAGGTTATCGGCCTGAGCACCTATGAGTACTTCGAAAAGCGCTTTGGCTTCTTTGCTCGATTATACAGTTCCCTAGCTTTTGTATTGACCCATTTCTCTAAGATGGGAACGGTATTGTACCTGGTCAGCCTTGCTCTGAGTAGTATGATTGGGATCGATATATTTCTGATTATCGGGGTACTCACCTTTGTAATCATAGTCCTGACCTTACTGGGCGGAATCGAAGCGGTGATATGGATGGATGTCATTCAGGGTTTTCTGCTGATTGGCGGGGGCTTATTCTGCCTGGGTTTATTATTGTTTGTTCCCGAGGGAGGGCCTTCGGAGGTGATGGGCAAGGCCATTGAGATGAATAAAATAGGTTTTGGCCCTTACGATATTGATTTTACACAGTTGACATTCATCGTGATGGTCTTCAATGGGTTCTTCTATGCGATTCAGAAATATGGCACTGACCAGACGATAGTCCAGCGGTACCTGACGGCACGCAATGATCAGGAGGCCAAGAAGGCGGCCTATATGGGCGTTTTTCTGAGCGTTCCGGTTTGGGCTTTATTTATGCTCATAGGCTCGCTGCTGTATGTGTTTTATAATAGCTCTGGGGCTGCACTGCCCGAGGGGACGAGCGTGGATGAGGTATTCCCTTATTTCATTATGAGCCAGCTGCCACCCGGTGTTACCGGATTGGTACTATCGGCCTTGGCGGCGGCAGCGATTTCTAGTTTGGATTCTGATATGAACTGCCTTGCGGCGGTGGGCGTGGAGGATTATTATAAGCGATTCAGGCCCCACTGTACCAGCCAGCAGAAGCTGAAAGTAGGGAGGATTCTAGTGTTTATTTCTGGTCTTGCTGCGGCGGTGGTGGCGGTACTGTATGTTCTATGGGATGGTCAGGGGGTACTCGGGGCCGTATTTGGCTTATATGCGATATTCTCTGCCGGGATAGTAGGGATATTCCTGCTAGGCATACTCAGCAGACGCGCCAATAAGCAAGGCTTATATGTGGGGATAGCGGCATGTGTACTCTTTACGGCCTACGCCCTGCTTACCTCCAGCCCCATGGGGTTTGGGGGAGACGAAAAACTTCTTTTGGATTTAGGGAAATATAATTTCACACAGCATAAGTATATGCTTGGGGTGTACAGTCATGTGATCGTTTTGGTGGTTGGCTATGGAGCAAGCTTGTTTTTCCCTAGCCCCAAAGCGCCCGAGAACCTCACGATATACGGTTATCTGAAAGGAAAAAATAAGACGGAAAAAATAAAGGAATTTTCATGAGGGCAATACAGTTATTACAACCTTCAAAGCTGGTTTTTGGCAGCGGATCGTGGGAGCTATTTGTGGAGGATACCCTGCAGGCTGCGCCCAAAAAAGTATATTTATTGATCGCTGAGCCCTTGACTAAGGCGCTAAAACCAGGGATAGACCGGCTGAAGGCATCAGGTATCAGGCTGCGCCTTTCGGTATATGAGGCAGGCGAGCCTACTTTTGGCTTATACCAGCAATACCTCCGGGAGGTAAAATCCTTTCAGCCTCAGGTGATTGTGGGCATAGGTGGCGGCAGTGTCCTGGACCTGGCGAAGATCCTGGCGGCGATGCAGGACAGTACAAGTGAGTTAAGTGAATTTATTGGTATAAATTTGTTAGAAAGTCGGAAAACAGCCTTGATATGTATTCCTACCACAGCAGGTACAGGCAGCGAGGTATCGCCCAATGCCATTCTCCTAGATGAGGAGACGATGGAGAAGAAAGGGGTGATCAGTCCGTATTTGGTGCCGGATGCTACTTATATAGATCCTGATCTCACGCTGGGCTTGCCAGCAAAGATCACCGCAGAAACAGGGATCGATGCCCTGTCTCACTGCATAGAGGCCTATACAAATAAGTTTAGCCATCCGCTGATCGATGACTATGCGCTAAGGGGAATTTCGCTCATCGGACAAAACCTCCTCCGAGCTTATACCGATGGCTCCGATATTGAGGCCAGGACGGCGGTCGCTTTGGGAAGCATGTATGGAGGACTCTGTTTGGGTCCAGTAAATACCGCTGCGGTACATGCGCTTTCGTACCCCTTAGGTGGGAAGTATCATGTGCCTCATGGATTGGCAAATGCCGTTTTGCTGCCCGAGGTCATGGCCTATAACCTGTCCTCCGACGTATCAAAGCATGAGCAAATCGCTCTAGCCATAGGGGCAAAAAAAGGTAATAGCCCTGAAGAAACAGCCAAAAATGGGCTGGAGAAAATTAAGGAAATGGTGAGGTTATGTAATATACCTCAGGATCTTAGCCACTTAGGTGTGGAGAAAGAAGATGTCACCGAGCTGGCGACTATGGCCATGAGGGTAAGCCGTTTATTGAAAAATAACCCTAAGGAAATGACCTTGGAGGATGCCGAGCAGATTTACTATAGCCTCTTTTGATCCAAATCAGGCGAGGAAATGGCGGCTTTTCCCGGCTTGCATAAACTAATGAATACATAAGAATATTAGATAAATAGTGTATAAAGTAGCCTTAATACGATTTCGTAAGCAGGCTAGAGGAAGTAAGCTGGGCCTAGAGCGATTGCTGCCCGGCCTATTTTCAGGGATCAGAGGACTGAGACCGTGGAGGGAGGTGAGGCTTTAAGGCCAGCGATCCTCCATCGATGTCCATAAAAAATGAAGATAATGGAAAAACCAATAATAGCGATCAGCATGGGTGATCCGGCTGGAATAGGACCGGAGATCATTGTGAAGAGCTTTCAGGCTGGCGGCTTGCATAGCAAATGCCGGCCTGTGGTGGTGGGAGATGCAAAGACGCTTTCGCTGGCGGTGGAGCGGCTCGGGAGTTCCTTGAAGGTATCTGCCTTGCAGGAGGTTTCCGAAGCTCGATATGAGAGTGGGACTCTCGAGGTGATAGACCTGGCCAATGTAAAGGTGGAGGAGCTGGAATATGGCAAGGTGAGCGCTATGGCAGGAAATGCAGCCTTCGAGGCCGTCCAAAAGGTAATCCAGCTTGCCCTTGCCGGGGTGGTGGATGCCACCGTCACCGCCCCGATCAATAAAGAGGCGATCAACCTGGCCGGGCATCATTATGCTGGGCACACTGAGATCTACGCTGAATATACCAATACAAAGAAATATGCCATGCTCCTGGTGGAGCAAAACCTTCGCGTCATCCATGTCACCACCCATGTGCCGCTTCGGCAGGCTTGTGACTTAGTGAAGAAGGAAAGAGTACTGGAGGTAATCCATCTTTTACAGGAAGCTTGCCAACAGTTTGGGATAGCCAAGCCCCGTATCGGGGTGGCCGGGCTAAACCCACATGCCGGTGACGGAGGTTTATTCGGGACGGAGGATGATCTGGAGATCCTTCCGGCGGTGCTTGCTGCCCGGGAGGAGGGGATAGATGCTTTCGGCCCTGTGCCTCCTGATACATTATTTGCCAAGGCCGTGCAGGGATATTATGATGGCTGCGTGGCTATGTATCACGATCAGGGTCATATTCCTTTCAAGATGATTGGCTTCAAATGGGACAATACTTCCCAAACGATGGAAAGTGTCAAGGGGGTAAATATCACTCTTGGCCTGCCCATCATCCGCACCTCGGTGGATCATGGTACTGCCTTTGAGATTGCCGGGCAGGGAATAGCCTCCGAAGATGCCTTAAACTTAGCGATTGACTATGCCATTCCGATGGCCATAAACAGAAAAAAATATGATAGCAGTTATAGCTGATGATATTACCGGCGCTGCCGAAATAGCAGGGGTATGCCTGAGATGGGGTATTCCTGTGTCTTTTGCGCTGGATGCCAGCCCCATCCATGGGGCGGAGGTAATGGTGATAGCCACCGACACCCGATCCATGTCAGAAGTTCAGGCCATCCACGAGACCGATAGGATCGCCGCCGAGCTCCTCGCCATGGGCATTACCTGGATATTTAAGAAATCTGACTCGGCCATGCGTGGGCATGTGGCTGCCGAACTTAAAGTGCTGGCCCAAAAAATGCACAAGAGCAAGATTCTGTTGGTCCCGGCAAATCCCTATACGGGTCGGAGTATCAGCCATGGGGAATATTATGTCAAAGGTAATCCGCTGAGCGAAACCAGCTTTAAGGATGATCCCACCTTCCCCGCCTTCTCTTCCAATGTTAAGGATTTGCTGAGGGAAAGCGAAATGCCAGTGGCCTATGGGATGTTTTCGGGAGAGGAAGACCTGAATATAGGGTTTAACATCCCGGATTCTCAGAATATGCAAGACCTCTATGATTGGGCCAGCCTTATGGATGATTCGGTATTGCCGGCAGGCAGTGCGGCCTTTTTTGAGATGTGCCTAAAGCGAAACTTTCCCGATTGGATGCGAGGCCAGGAGCCAGACCCTCTATCTTTCGTAGGCAATAGCCTGATGATCGCAGGTAGCAGCCACCAAAATAGCAAAGACTTTGTACATAAAGCAGTGGAAAAAGGCGTTCATCTAAGCGAAATGCCCCTTGGTCTTATGCAAGAGGCCTTCAGCGACCAAGCCCTTGAGGCCTGGGTGGATGATGTTGCCGATGGCTTGCTCGATGGAGATCGCGTGATCATGGCCTATGGAAGTAAGCAGGTGAAATTCGATAATTACCCCGCAGTGCTCAAGAAACGTACCGCCATGGCAGTGGCTAAAGTCATCCAAGAAATTCCCGTTAGGGAGTTATTATTGGAAGGTGGGGCGACCACCTGTGCTGTCATCGAGGAGCTGGCTTTGGGCGCATTGATCCCTATGCAGGAGCTCAGCCCTGGGGTGGTGAGGCTGAAGGTGGAAGGCAAAGATATGGTCCTGACGATTAAGCCCGGCAGTTACGCTTGGCCGGAGGCTGTATATCGCTATTTCGAACTCCAAAAACCTGTGGTCTAGCCTATGTCTTCCCCCAAAAACAAGTTCTTCTTAGCCTTCCTCCTTTTTATTATGGCTGGACTGGGGCGGTGCTTGGCCCAGGATTCGGATCATAATTACCGTGAAAACCTTGCTGCCAGCCTGACAAAAATAGAGGAGATCTTTGGGGTGCAGCTGAAATATGAGCCTAAGCTCGTGGAGGGAAAATCCCTTGACTATGCGTATTGGCGAATCAGACAGGGAAATTTGGAGGTATCACTCACGGCGGTACTGGCGCCTTTTGACCTGACTTTTTTCAAAGAAGATGCCAGTCATTATACCATAAAGCCCTTTCAATATCATAAGAAATCACGCTCTGCTGCCGAGGAGCAGCTGGACTTTTTGGCTTCCACTTATCATAACCTTGAGGAATGGGAAAACCGAAAAGCCCTTCTGAAAGCCTGTATAATGGAGGCTTTGGCATTGGAAGCTTTGCCTGCCGCTCCGAATAATGCCCCGATTGTGAATGAAAGAAAAATCTTTGAGGGCTATTCCGTAGAGAATATTGCCTTGGAAGTGTTGCCGGGAATATTCACCACGGGCTCCATCTACCGACCTTTTCCCTTAGGAGAAAACCTCCCGATTGTCATCATGCCAAATGGTCATTTTGGCCAGGGCCGCTATCGGGAAAGCCAGCAGATCAGAAGTGCGACCTTGGCCCGGATGGGAGCGGTCGTGGTGGGCTATGATCTCTTTGCCTGGGGCGAGTCATTATTACAGTTCGACAGTGAGGACCATCATTTGGCTGCGGCGCATAGCTTGCAGACTTGGAATGGCATCCAGTGGATCGACTATTTGACTGCCCTGCCAGAAACAGACCCTCAGCGCGTGGGCATCACTGGAGGATCCGGCGGGGGCTCGCAGACCATGCTGCTGTCCGCCATAGACGATCGCATCACCGTGTCTGTGCCCACCGTTATGCTCTCCTCCCACTTTTCGGGTGGCTGCCCTTGTGAGAGCGGGAAGCCAATACACCTCTGCGGTGGAGGAACTAATAATGCGGAAATCGCCGCTATGACCGCTCCTCGACCACTGCTCATCATCTCTGACGGAGGCGACTGGACCCATTCGGTTCCCGAGCTGGAGCTTCCCTATATCCGCAGAATATATGGTTTCTATGATCAAGAAGACCTGCTGATCAATAGTCATTTTTCCCAAGAAGGACATGATTACGGCTTCTCCAAGCGACAAGCCATGTACCCCTTTATGGCCAAACACCTGGGGCTAAACCCGCAATCTCTCCTCAATCAGCTGGGACAGGTAGCAGAAGATAATATCACGATTTTATCCGAGCAGGACTTGCAGGTATTTGGCGCCGATGGTAGCCTATTGCCTGCTCATGCAGTGCAGGGACGAGAGGCCTTGTTTGAGTTGCTGGAGGGAAATTGACCCGCTTCCGGAGATGGATTTGCCCAGGAAATGGCGGATGACCCTAGGCTTCCCTCGTTTAGGAGTAGAGCGTATGAGTCGTGGATTTATAGTGTTTTTGCGCCACGGCGCAAAGCTAAAAATAGTCACCGCCTGATGCAGCTCAAATAAGTAATATGACCCAATAATATACAATTCACCAAAATAACCGAATACAATGAATAGGCATTTGACATTAATAGTACTTTTTGCTTTTATGCTCTCCTATGGGAGGTCCCTGGCACAGGATACGACATGGAAGCTATGGTATGATAAGCCTGCCGCCAACTGGAATGAGGCCCTTCCTCTGGGGAATGGACGCCTGGGAGTGATGGTTTTTGGGGTGCCAGCGGTGGAGCGCCTACAGCTAAATGAAGAAACTATCTGGGGCGGATCGCCCAATAGCAATGCTCATCCCCGCGCCAAGGAAGCCATTCCGTATGTTCAAAAATTGATTTTTGAGGGGGAATACCAGGCGGCGCAGGAGCTCGCCAATGAGAAAATACGGTCCCAAACCAATGATGGTATGCCCTATGAGACCTTTGGCGATGTGTATATCTCCTTTCCGGGACATCAGAATTATTCCGAATACTACCGAGACCTGGACCTGCAGCAGGCCCTATCTTCGGTATCCTATATCGCCAATGGGGTGAGGTATCATCGGGAGGTTTTTAGTGCTTTTGCAGATGATGTGATTATGGTGAGATTGACAGCCGATCAGCCTGGAAGCATCACCTGTAATGTACAGATGACCAGCCCGCATGATAATGCCATGGCACGGGTGAGAGGAGATCAACTTACATTATCCGGCGAATCACAGACGCATGATCATCAGCGTGGAAGTGTGAAGTTTCAAGGAAGAATCAAGCCCATCAATAAAGGCGGAGAGCTGGTGGTCAAGGATGGACTTATCAGTGTGCAAGAAGCAGATGAGCTGCTGCTTTATATATCTATAGCCACCAATTTCAAGAATTATAAAGACCTGTCGGTCGAATATGAAAAGAAGTCGGAGGCCATATTAGAGGCTGCACTTCAGCAGGATTATTCTACCATCAAAAGTGCCCATACGAGCTATTATCGCCAGTTTTATGATCGCATGTCCATAGATCTTGGCAGCAGCGAAGCCATGGCTAATCCCACCGATCAGCGTATCGAGCAGTTCTCGCAGGTGGAAGACCCGCAGCTGGCGGCTTTGTATTTTCAGTTTGCTCGCTATTTATTAATTTCATGCAGCCAGCCGGGAGGCCAGCCCGCCAACCTTCAGGGGATATGGAACGATATGCTTTTTCCACCTTGGGAGAGCAAGTACACCGTGAATATCAATGCGGAGATGAACTATTGGCCAGCGGAGCTGACCAATCTCAGTGAGATGCATGAGCCATTTTTGCAGATGATAAAGGAGCTCAGCGAGACAGGGCGGGAGACAGCTGAGATGATGTATGGGGCTCGTGGCTGGGTGCTGCATCATAATACAGACCTCTGGCGGATCACCGGGCCGATAGATTATGCTGCTTCAGGAATGTGGCCCAGTGGAGGGGCATGGGTGTCCCAGCATCTGTGGGAGCGGTATTTATATGGTGGAGACCAGGAGTTTCTGCGGGAAGCCTATCCTATCATGAAAGGAGCAGCGCAGTTTTTTCTCGATGTGCTCAAAGAAGAGCCTGAGCACGGCTGGCTGGTGGTGTCACCCTCAAGTTCGCCGGAAAATAGCCATCCTCATGGAGCGGCGATTGCCGCTGGGGTGACGATGGATAACCAGTTGCTTTTTGACTTATTCTCTAATTTGATACGATCTACAGAAATCCTGGGCCATGATGAGTCCTTTGCAGATACGCTTAGGAACACCAGAGCGCGGCTGGCACCGATGCAGATAGGCCAGCATGGCCAGCTGCAGGAATGGATGCAGGACTGGGATGACCCCGAGGATAAGCACAGGCATATCTCTCATCTGTATGGGGTATTTCCCAGCAATCAGCTGTCCCCCTTCCGAACGCCCCAGCTCTTTGAGGCCGCCAAGACTTCCCTGATGTATCGAGGGGATCCTTCGACAGGCTGGTCCATGGGCTGGAAAGTCAACCTCTGCGCGAGGTTTCTCGATGGTGACCATGCCTATAAATTACTCCAAAACCAGCTCAGTCTGGTGACGCCTTCCACCCGTGGTGGCGGTACCTATGCCAATATGTTTGATGCGCATCCTCCCTTCCAGATCGATGGAAACTTCGGCTGTGCAGCAGGCATCGCCGAGATGCTGATGCAAAGTCATGACGGGGCCATTCACCTGCTCCCTGCCTTACCGAGCGTATGGGACTCTGGTACTATTGCCGGCCTCCGGGCTAGGGCTGGCTTCGAAATAGTGGAGCTTAGCTGGAAGGATCATAAGGTGGATAAGTTAGTCATCAAGTCGCACCTCGGCGGCAACTTAAGGCTGAGGCTTTCCGGAAATCTGAAGGCTAAAGGCCTGAAAAAAGCCAATGGCATTAACCCCAACCCTTTTTTCGAACTTCCTGAGGTAAAGTCTCCTATCATTGCGGAGCAGGCGCCGCTTAGCCAGCTGGCAATACCTGAGTATACCGAGTATGATCTGGCCACTGTGGCTGGCGAAGTTTACCAAATCATCGGGAACTAGATTAAATAAGGCTGAGGCACCTCATCAGCTGATCCCCGCCAGCCAAAAAGGGTTTTGAAGACTAAGGATCATTAAAATATTAAGTTATGAAAAAGTACGCAGCTCATCTTTCACTTGCATTGGCATTAGGAATCGTTCTGTTTTCCTGCGGAAATAAAAAAGTACAGTCCACCGAGATCAATAAGGCCACTGAGACGGTGAAATGGTCCAGCCGCCTAGCCGATTCAGACCTGATTCGTTTCGATGATTGGATAGTAAAAGATCCCTACTGGGGCTATCATGAGGGCCTGGAGTCTAAGGCGATGCTAGATATGTGGCGATACACTGGAGAGCAGAAATACCTGGATTTTGTAGCTGGATTTGGAAATAATATTATCAGTGAGGAGGGGACCATCAAGACCTATGATCTGGCATCGTATAATATTGATAATATCAATTCGGGGAAAGTGCTGATCACCTTATTTCAGGAAACAAAAGATCAAAAATACCGCATTGCCTTAGATACCTTGATGCGGCAATTGGCTCATCATCCACGGGTGTCGGATGGAGGATTTTGGCATAAGAAGAAATATCCGCATCAAGTATGGTTGGACGGCTTGTATATGGCGGGGCCTTTTTTGGCTGCATACGCGGAGGCCTTTGATCAGCCGGAGGCTTTGGAAGATGCGATTGGCCAGTTGGAGGCGGCTTTTGAGGTGCTATATAGCCCAGAGAAGCATCTACTTTATCATGGCTGGGATGAGCGTAAGGCACAGCCTTGGGCGGATAAGCAAACTGGCCTGAGCGCTAATTTCTGGAGCAGAGGCATAGGCTGGTACCTGATGGCGCTAGTGGATGTGCTGGACTATATGCCTGCAGACCATCCAAGGCGGGAGCAGCTTATCGCAATTGCCAATAAGGTGGCGGTAGGAATAAAAGAAAATCAGGATAAAACGACTGGTGCTTGGTATCAGGTCATCGACCAAGGCGATCGTGAAGGTAATTACCTCGAGTCATCTGGTACGGCGATGTTTGTGTATTTCCTCTACAAAGGCCTACGCAACGGCTATTTGCCAGAGGAATACCTTAGCGTAGCCCAGGCTGGATACCAAGGACTGGTAGAGCAATTTTTTAAGGTGGAAGAGGACGGGACTGTATCGGTGACCGACGCCTGCTCCGTTGCTGGACTCGGAGGAGATGGCAATAGAGATGGAAGCTTCGACTATTATATCTCTGAGCCGATCAAGGAAAATGATGTCAAAGCCAATGCCCCAGCCATCATGGCCAGCATAGAGCATGAAAGATTTCTGAAGAATTAAACCTATTATTAGCAATGCACTACCCGAAATTAAGCTATTTCCTTCTTTTGCCAATATGGCTATTCTCCTTTATGCCGCAGGCGGAAGCACAGGAGCCCGCGGTATTGAAGAAGGAAGACTTCAGGCATTATGTGGATTACTTCAATCAAATGGAGGAGGAGAATATTATTCAGGCTATTCCAAATAAGGATTCCTGGCATTGGATGAAGGAGAATATTCCCTTATTGGAGGTACCCCAAAAGAACTTTGAGGAGATCTTTTATTACCGATGGTGGACATTGCGGAAGCATATCAAAGAAAGCCCCGTCGGCTATGCCATGACGGAGTTTTTGGTGGAGAGATCCTATGCTGATCAGTATAACCTGATCAGCTGCGCCCTGGGGCATCATATCTATGAGTCCCGCTGGCTGCATAATCAGGAATTTCTGGATCAGATCGTGCACACCTGGTATCGTGGCAATGAAGGCAAGCCTATGGACAAGCTGCATAACTTCAGCAGCTGGACGGCGGATGCCTTATACCAGCGATTCCTGCTGAATGGAGACCAGGATTACCTTCTGGATCTATTGCCAGACCTTGTGGAGGATTATGAATGGTGGGAATCCAATCGTCAGCGTGAGGATGGTTTGTTTTGGCAGATCGATGTGAAGGACGGTATGGAGGAATCCATCAGTGGAGGAAGGCACGAGAAGAATGTGCGGCCCACCATCAATAGCTATATGTATGGCAATGCAAAGGCCCTCTCGGCCATGGCTAAATTGAAAGGTGATGAGGAACTCTCCTTAGTATATGATCAAAAAGCCAGCGCACTAAAGGAGCTGGTACAGGAAAAGCTATGGAATCCCGAAAGTATGTTTTTTGAGACGCTGAAGGAGGACGGGGGCTTTGCAGGAGTGCGGGAAGCCATAGGTTTTATCCCATGGTACTTTGACCTGCCCGAAGATCGCAGGAGCTATGATGCGGCCTGGGATCAGTTGACCGATGAGGGGGGATTCCTCGCTCCTTTTGGCTTGACCACCGCAGAGTGCCGCCACCCGGAATTCAGGTCTCATGGCTGCTGCAACTGTGAGTGGGATGGAGCTATCTGGCCCTTTGCCAGCGCGCAGACGCTCACGGCCATGGCCCATCTGCTCCAGGATTATAAGCAAGATAGGGTGGGGAAGCAAGATTATTTTGACCAGATGGAGAAGTATGTGGAAAGTCAATATTATCGCGGTCGGCCTTATATCGGGGAATACCTGGATGAAAAGACCGGCTACTGGCTGAAGGGGGACCAGGAGCGTAGCAGATATTATAACCATTCCACCTTCAATGATCTGATCATCACCGGACTGCTAGGATTCCGCCCGCGTGCGGATGGCAAAGTGGAGGTACATCCCCTGATTCCTCAGGAAAAATGGGATTGGTTTTGCCTGGACAATATTGTGTACAATGAAGAGGTCATCACGATCATCTGGGATAAGACTGGACAGAAATACCATAAAGGCCAAGGGCTTACCCTGCTGGTGAATGGTGAAAAGATCGCCAATTCGCCTAGCTTAAGCCCACTAATAGCAGCGCCAAGCTCGGACCATCAATAGACTCAGGCTTCGCCCAAAATCAATAACTCTGGAGATATGCAATATAAGCAGCTTACTATAATCCTAATTATGCTATTTGGCAGCATTTCTCCTGCCTGGGCAGGAGGAGTACAGGTCATTCGGCTTAAGGTAGAAGGGCTTCATAATCCCGAGGCCATTGACCGAGTTGCACCGCTGCTGAGCTGGCAACTGGAAAGTAGCCATAAAGGGCTTTGGCAGGAGGCCTATCAGGTGATAGTCGCCTCCTCAGAAGATCTACTGGCCAAAGGCCAGGGGGACCTATGGGATTCTGGAAAATTGCTTTCTGGCGATAGCCAGGGAATACCTTATGCGGGGAAGCCCCTCCAGACCAATACCAAAGTGTATTGGAAGGTAAAGGTCTGGACCAATAGGGGAGAAAGTGACTGGTCAGCAGTATACCACTGGCGGTTGGGACTTCGGTATCAAAAGGACTGGAAAGGGCGATGGATAGGTTTTGACAGGGCTTTTCCTTGGGAAGAAATAAGTACTTTCCCAACTATGGGCGCCCGGTATTTTCGAAATGAATTTGTCCCAAAGGACAATATAAAATCTGCCACTGCTTATATCATTGGTCTGGGATTATACGAGCTGAGTCTAAATGGTCAGAAGGTAGGCGATGCGGTATTGGCTCCTACGCCGACCGACTATGAGGAGAATGTAAAATACAATGCCTTTGACCTTAGCGATAGGTTACGTGCAGGAGAGCGCAATGCGGTGGGCGTGGTCCTCGGGAATGGACGGTATTTCACGATGAGGCAGCATTATAAAGCTTATAAAATTAAGAATTTTGGCTTCCCAAAACTGCTGTTAAATATTATCATAAACTATGAAGATGGTACCACTGAGACCATCAGCACCAGCGACCAATGGATGGGCACCGCAGATGGCCCCATCAGGAATAATAATGAATACGATGGGGAGTATTACGATGCCAATAAGGAATTAGGGGCTTGGGATGAGGTCGGTTTTGATGATTCTTCCTGGCTGCCCGCAGAGTATGTGCAGGAGCCTGGAGGAGATTACCAAGCTCAGCTCAATGAGAATATGAAGGTGATGAAGGAGCTAAGGCCTGTAGCGATAAGCGCAAGGGCGGGGCAGCGGTATATGCTGGATATGGGCCAGAATATGGTGGGCTGGCTGCGCATCCGTGTGAGAGGCAATCAAGGTGACACGGTCAGGCTGACCTTTGCGGAGTCGCTTCAAGAGGATGGCGAGCTATTCCTGACCAATCTTCGCGATGCCAAAGTCACCGATACCTATATCCTAAAAGGGCAGGAAACCGAAATTTGGGAGCCCAAATTCACCTACCATGGTTTTCGGTTTGTGGAGGTTTCCGGTCTCCTCGATCCGCCAATACTGGAGGATTTTGTAGGCCAGGTGGTGTATGATGATATCCGTACGGTGGGGCAGTTTGAGACCTCAGACCCCATGCTAAACCAGATATATCAAAATGCCTGGTGGGGAATTGCGGGCAATTATAAAGGAATGCCGGTGGATTGTCCTCAGCGAAATGAACGCCAGCCTTGGTTGGGGGATCGTGCTGTAGGTGCCTATGGTGAAAATTATATGTTTGACAATAGCAGGCTGTACCGCAAGTGGCTGGAGGATATCTTCTATGCTCAGCGAGGAGATGGCAGCATTCCTGATGTGGCGCCAGCTTATTGGCGATATTACAGTGACAATATGACCTGGCCGGGCACCTATCTGATGATTGCGGATATGCTCTATAAGCAGACGGCCGATACCAGTGTCATTCGCGAGCACTATCCCGCTATGAAGAAGTGGCTGGCCTATATGAAGGAGTTATATATGAGCCCTGACTTTGTGCTGACCAAGGATAGCTATGGTGACTGGGTGGTGCCCCCGCCATCCATAGAAGCTGGCCGGGGACAAAATGCCGACGTCAAGCGCCCCAGTCCCTTGATCAGTACTGCTTACTATTATTATTTCATGAATCTGATGATTGATTTTGCCACTCTTAGTGGACAGGAAGGAGATATCCCCTGTTTTCAGCAACTTAGAGACCAGGTGCTTTCGGGTTTTCAGGAGGCCTTTTACCAGCCTGAGGAAGGCTATTACGGAGACAATAAGATGACGGATAATCTTTTGCCATTGGCCTTTGGAATGGTGGATGAGCAGGACAAAGATCGGGTATTCGAGCAGTTGGTCAATACCATTATGGTCAAAAATCAAGGGCACCTTAGCACGGGTCTTATTGGCACACAGTGGCTGATGAGGACCCTGTCGGATTTTGGCCGGGCAGATCTGGCCCTGCAGCTGGCCACCAATACCAGCTACCCCAGCTGGGGGTATATGGTGGAAAATGGCGCTAGTACCATTTGGGAACTTTGGCACGGCAATGTGGCCAAGGCTAGCATGAACTCTCAAAATCACACCATGTTGCTTGNGGATTTGATGCTCTGGTACTATGAATACCTGGGAGGAATAAAAGCAGGAGAAAATCCAGGTTTTAAGGAATTTGTATTGGCTCCCGTCATGCCGGAGGGGCTGGACTGGGCACGGGTGAGCTACGAATGTCCATATGGGCAGATCCTCAGCCATTGGGAAAGAAAGAACCAGCAAATGCACTGGAGCATCCAGATTCCCCCAAATACCAGGGCTATAATCCAGCTTCCCGAAGCAGCCAGCCCAGACCTGTCCCAGTACCCTGATTTGGAAGGGGGGAGGATCGTTTTGCCCTCCGGGCAATATCATTTTACCTGGTGATTCAGCCCCACCTGCTGCTAGCTTTGGTTCGATAGGTCTCTAACAATGGCATTTTTTGCAGGGGAAGAAAATAGGTTAAAACAAAATTCATTACACTGAGCTAAGTAGATTATCTACTTATAAAACTCTGATTATTATTTGGTTTATATTATAAACTACTTTATATTTGAATCTATTCAATTACGATTTATATCTGAAGATCATTTGCTGAGAGGGATGGGATGCGGGGTAAAATGGACTGCATGGTGGCGAGGAATCTTTTGATTGGGGATAGTGAATAGAGGGAAAATTTTGTTTAACCATTGAATCAATAATAGTATGAAAGATCAGAGACCAGAGAACCCAAGTGAACAGATCCAGATGATCCGTTCTATGGTGGAAGCGACGAAGTACAATCTGTACAAGGACCGGTTTTTATATTTTATGTGGGGATATATGACGCTGGCTTGTGCGGGATTGCATTATATTTTGGGCTATATCTTGAGGGTGGAGCATCCCTATATGGTGTGGGGGGCGATGGGAATTGCAGGTTTGGTGCATGTATTATATTTGCGGAAGCGTAAGAATGAGGCTCGGGTAAGGACGTATATGGATCGGGTGATGGCGGGGATATGGGGAGGCCTGAGTCTATCGATTTTTGCAGTGCTGCTGGGCAGCCCGCAGCTGGCATGGACCGCTATGTATCCTTTTATGATGATTTTATATGGTGTAGCCTGCTATGCCAGTGGTACTGCTTTGGGCTTCAGGGTATTGCTATTTGGAGGGCTGGGCAGCATTCTTTGCGGGGTAATTGCTTTTTACCAACCCTTCCAGCACCAGTTGTTATTACTGATGCTTGCGGTTCTATTTAGTTATATTATTCCAGCGCATAGCATGGCTCCTGCGGCCAATAAGGGAGGGAAGACACCGGCATTGCATTCCTGATATTTTTGGCTGAGGACTGGCATTAGCTATATTTGCTGGCAAGATTAGAAAAAGCATGGAGCCTGATTCCGGTGTAGGGCTCCAGCATAATCAGTATACTATTCAGCGGATTTATGACTAGAGATAAGGGGAAGAATGTTTAAAATCTTAAATCCAATATTACATAATCAATTGCGGCTGGCGATCGTCTCTCTGCTGATAAGCGTGGAGGAGGCGGAATTCAAGTATCTGAAGGAAAAGACGGCCGCTAGTTCCGGCAATCTGTCGGTACAGATCAGCAAGCTAAAAGACATCGGCTATATCGCTGTGGAGAAGACTTTTCGGGATAATTTTCCGCTGACGACCTGTAGGATTACTGATACGGGCAAGCAGGCATTTTTGGAATATGTGGAGGCCTTGGAGACGTATATTAATAAAGCCGATAAATGACATAAAATGGAGGTAATTTTCTCTAAAAGCATCACTTTTTGGAATTAGGAGGAGGGAAATACTAAGTTTTTGCTGAAAAGGTCGAAAATGAGGAGTTTATACCTTACTTTTGCAGCGTAAAAGCAAATTATAAGCATGCGAGCATATTGGTGGAAAGTATTGGCGATCATCCTTTTAGCCTACACGATTGTCGCCGGTCTTCTCTTTGAAGTACCGCGTTTACCCATTCTCAATGAAACCATCCGGGCATTACATTTCCATGTCACCATGTGGTTTGGGATGATCATCATGCTGGTGGTGGCTGTGGTGTACAGCATTAAGTACCTGCGATCTGGCCAGCTAAAACATGATGATATCGCGATTGAGTTTACCAATGCCGCCATACTCTTTGGGGTATTGGGGATTGTGACGGGGATGTTGTGGGCCAAGTTTACCTGGGGAGATTATTGGAGTGGAGATCCTAAGCAGAATGCGGCGGCGATCGGTTTACTGATATATTTTGCCTATCTGGTATTGAGAAATTCGCTGATGGATGTACATCAGCGTGCGCGGATAGGAGCGGTATATAATATTTTTGCGTTTGCGGCATTTATGCCCTTGATTTTTGTCTTGCCACGCCTGACCGATAGCCTTCACCCCGGGAATGGGGGGAATCCCGGCTTCAACGCTTATGACCTTGACAGCGGCTTGCGCGCAGTGTTTTACCCAGCGATTATTGCATGGACTTTGGTCGGTGTATGGCTGGCCACCCTGCGTATCCGCACCAAAAGATTGGAAAGAAAATTAGAAGATAAACTCATCAATCAACAATAAATGAGAAAATGGCTCGTGGTTTTCCTGTTATTCATCAGCCTTCAGGTGGTGGCCCAGGAAAAGAAAGAAATCAAGACGGAAGATTACCAAAACTATAGCGTGGAGATGGCCGACGAAATGCGGTCCAACGGAAAAATTTACGTTTTAGTTGGTGTCATAGGGATCGTTATGGGAGGAATATTGGTTTACCTCATAGGAACTGATAAGAAACTGTCACGATTAGAAAAAGAATTTAAAAGCTAAGCAAACCTGTGCCCAGGTTTTGCGTAAGGTTTGTTAACATCTCAGCAACTCATGAAAAAAGGACATATTATTGGCTTAGGAATTATCGCCATCGCTATTGTGATTATTATTACCTCTATTGGTGATGCCAGCTCATATGAGAGCTTTTCTACCGCTAAGGAAATGGCAGATAATGGGGATGAAGATCCCATCCATGTGGTAGGAAGCCTTAAGAAAGACGCAGTTGGCACGGTGACAGGCTTAGAGGTTAGTGAAGACAAGACCTCCTTTACCTTCACCATGGTGGATAATGATGGCACCGAACAACAAGTGTACTATAATGAACCGGTACCCGCTGATTTTGTTCGCTCCGAACAGGTCGTGGTGATTGGCGCCTATAAATCGCAAGAAATGTTTGTGGCCGATAAAATCCTGATGAAATGTCCATCAAAATACCAGGACAACGAGTTTCGTGAAGTAGCAGCTACTAACTAAAAACTCACCCTTCAAATTGCTCATTCTGATTTCCCACTTATTATGATTAATACCTTTATAGGTAATTTAGGCCATCTGATGGTAATTATTGCCTTTGTTAGTGCCATTGTTACCGCATGGTCTTATTATAAATATACAACAGTCGCCGAAATAGAAAAGCAATCTTGGCGTAAGTTTAGCCGGATATTCTTCTATATCCATGCCGTGTCGGCTATTTCCATTGCCGTAGTACTTTTTAATATCATCTATAATTTCCGATTCGAATATTTTTACGCTTATTCGCATGCCTCGCGCGCGCTCCCCGTCCATTATATGATTTCCAGCTTCTGGGAAGGACAAGAAGGGAGTTTTATACTCTGGATTTTCTGGGATGTGCTCTTAGGACTGTTTCTCATCCATACCAATAAGTCTTGGGAAGGCCCCGTAATGGTGGTTTTCTCTCTGGTACAGGCCTTCTTAGTATCCATGATCCTAGGAGTGGTCATCGGCGATCTTAAGATCGGGAGTTCTCCGTTTATCCTATTGAGAGATGTGGCGCTAGCGCCAATATTTGATATCAACCCCGATTTTGTCCCTGCAGATGGCACCGGACTTAATCCGCTATTACAAAATATCTGGATGGTAATTCACCCTCCTACTTTATTTCTGGGCTATGCTTCCACCTTAGTGCCTTTTGCCTACCTGATGGCAGGCCTATGGACCAAGCGCTATAAGGAGTGGATCCGCCCTGCATTGCCATGGACGATTTTCTCCGCTTCCATTCTCGGAATGGGTATCATCATGGGAGCTTATTGGGCTTATGTGACGCTGAATTTTGGTGGATATTGGAACTGGGATCCTGTGGAGAATGCCTCCTATGTGCCTTGGCTGATCATCGTGGCTTCTATACATACCATGATCACTTTCAAGAAAAGCAGCACGGCCCTGAAGACCTCGATTGTGCTAGTTATCCTGCAATTTATCCTGGTGCTTTATGCGACTTTCCTCGTGAGAAGTGGCGTACTTGGTGATACCTCTGTCCATTCATTTACCGACTTAGGGCTTTCCGGTCAGCTATTGATTTATCTTTTCTTCTTTATGTTTGTGGCCATATTCTTATCTGCCCGGGCATGGAAGGATATCCCTACCTCAGATAAGGAAGCTTCGGTATATTCCCGCGAGTTTTGGGTGTTTATCGGAGCCACGACCTTAGGATTGATGGCTTTCCAAGTGATATTGCCTACCTCCATTCCTGTGTTTAACGCGATTGTGGAGGCTTTTGGAGGAGTGTCCAATGTGGCTCCACCGGCAGATCAGGTGGAATTCTATACCAAGTTTCAGCTTTGGTTTGGCGTGGCTCTTGCCCTGCTTACCGCCGTGGGCCAGTTCTTCTGGTGGAAGAAAATGGACAAAACCGCCCTTAAGAATGCTTTGGTTACCCCTTATATAGTGTCGCTGCTGGTGACTGCACTGATCATCAGCCTGACCAAGGTATATGACTTTACCTATATGATCATCCTGATGGCAGGTACATTCACCATTGTGGCGAATTCCACCATCCTTGTCAAGATACTTAAAAAATCCTCCCTCAAACTCGCTGGTGGATCTCTCGCCCATATCGGTTTGGGGATGATCCTCATCGGCGTGATGTTCTCCTCCGGCTATTCGGATGTGATATCGATCAATAATTCTGGCTTGACCTATAAGCGGGATTGGGAGGATGAGTTAAATAAAGAAAATGTCCTGCTCTGGATCAATAAGCCTCTAAAGATGAAGGATTATGATGTGGTGTACAGAGGTAGAAATAAGAAATTGAAGGGTGTACCAGGCTATGTAAGTGTAAATAAACTGGAGGAGCTAGACCAGGTAAATAAGGCGCTGGCCACCGAGGATATAGTGGTGGATGGTGAAAAATACTTCTCCAAAGGAGACGAAGTAGATATTATCCTTAATGAAAACAGCTATTTCCAAATAGAATATTACCAGGATCAGGAGCTGAAGTTTACGCTTTACCCAATGTCACAGCCCAATCCGACCATGGGCTTGATCTCATCTCCAGATTCCAGGCACTTTATTGATAAGGATCTCTATACGCATATCTCTGCGATCAACAGCTATGGTGATCCTGAGTGGGGCGATGACCAAGGCTATGAAGTCGTGCCTGGCGAGCAGTTCCATCTCGGTGATTATGTGACCACTTTTGAGGGCGGTGAGGTATTGGAAGAGCTGGAAGGTGTGAACCTCCAGGAAGGCGATATCGCGGTGAAGGCCCACTTACTCGTATATGACAATGATCGGGAGATCAAGCTGGACCCGGTATTCCTCATCAGGGGAAACCAAATAGGCAAAATTCCAGCGATCAATCATGATCTGGGCGTAAAGATCCAGGTGGAAAATATTAGTCCCGAGACCAATCAGTTTGTATTTACGATGAACAGCTCCCAAAAGGACTATGTAGTCATGAAAGCATTAGTAAAACCCTATATCAATGTGCTCTGGATGGGCACAATCGTGATGCTCATGGGATTTGCTGTAGCAATATATCGCAGGTACGATGAATTCGTAAAAATGCGGGACAAGGGCCTCGAATAAAAGTACTCTACTCTAAGCCTGTGACCATGTCACAGGCTTTTTTTTTGCCCTTAGGCAGAATCGTGGCTTTCCAGCTAAGGCTGATTTTGGAGTCACTTCAGTATGTGGAAGCCAATAATTTTGACCAGGCTAATTAAAAATCAAGATATTGAGTTGAGGATATTATTATATTTCAATGAGCATCATGGCGGCGGAATAGATAGGGGGGTATTGAGATATTATTAATGAGTTAATACTGAATATCGGACTAAGCTATGCTGGAAGGTCTTTCAAGGTAATTACCCAAGAAATCTTTGGTATATTATAGGGGGAAATTCCGGGGTCCAGTAGGCTAAGTGGAGATTTGGCACTCGGATTAGCGAAAAGAAATTTTGCTTTTTTTGATCATATAAATTTAGCTAAGGAGGAATTATCTACAAGGGTATTTAGATTAGTGGATCAAATGATTCAGAATAGTTAAAGCCAAAAGGCAAAAATAGTTATCGGAATTGGCGAGGCGGTGGCAATGACCATGGATTTTGACTCTTAAATAGATGATATATTCTTTAATTTGGGACGATAGAACCACCTGCATTTGCTAAACTAACCGTCTCCCACTGAGGGAGGCACCAGAAATATTATTGATATGGATATAGCAATCATCGGAACCGGAAATGTGGCTTGGCACCTGGCACCTGCCTTAGAGAATGCCGGGCATACCATCACAGAGGTATATAGTCGGGAAGCCCATAGAGCGGACAAGATCACCAATCAGCTTTACACCGCAGAGGTAAAGACTGACCTGGACTTTTCGGACAGCACGGCCAATATCTTTATTATTGCGGTAAGTGATCATGCTATCACAAACATCGCCGATGCCATCATCCTGCCCGAAGGCAGCGTATTGGTACATACCTCGGGAAGTATGCCGCTGGAGGTACTGAGCTATAGCTCGGCGACCTATACTGGGATCTTCTATCCGCTTCAGAGTTTTAGCAAATCCCGAAAAATGGACATTGACGAGGTGCCTTTCCTTATAGAGTCAGATGATCAGACCACCCTGCAGAAGCTGAAGAAGCTCGCCAAGAGCCTCTCCCCAAGGTACTATCAGGTCAAGTCAAAAGATCGACAGGCCCTTCATATTGCTGCGGTATTTGCCAGCAACTTCACCAATCATATGATCCGGTTATCAGAGGAAATCATGAGACGGCAGGGTTTGGATTTTGAGATGCTACAGCCCTTGATCATCGAGCAAATCAGCAAGGCGCTGGAGCAGGGCGCCAAGGCCTCCCAGACGGGGCCTGCCGTACGCGGTGACCTCAATGTATTAGATATGCATTATCAGTTTCTGAACTATAATGATCAGATAGCCGAGCTTTATAAGCTGATCTCTCAGGATATCATTGATGCGAACTAATCCCAGCCCTAAGTCCTGATTCAGGCTTTTGACAAAAGGCTTATCAATGCTGTAATTTTGCCTTACCTTTGCCTGAGGATTGACCTAGGTTTTCTCGCTCCTCTAGAGGTCTGACGAGGGGCTCATTGGCCACTGCAATAAAGTAAAAAACTATGTCCAGGGATACACTACCTACCGAAAAGGCATTTTCTTTTATCGCCTTCATCAAAATCATCCGTGCGGACAATTTGCTGATGATGGCCTTTGCGCAGCTCATGACGGCCTACTTCCTGGTGGAAACGGGCACCGACGGGCAGCCCATCCTTGAGGATTCCAACCTCTACCTGCTGATCCTGTCCACGGTGATGATCGCCGCCTCAGGATACCTCATCAATGACTATTACGATGTCAAGATAGACTATATCAATAAGCCCGATGAAGTGATTATCGGCAAAGGCCTGCGCCGCAGAATGGTGATGTTTCTCCACACTTTTCTGAATATGCTCGGCATCATGCTGGCCACCCTGGTCAGTATAGAAGTGGGGATTATCAATTTTGTGGCGGCCTTTATCTTATGGTTTTATTCCAATACCCTAAAGCGCCTGCCATTGGTGGGGAATATGGCCGTGGCCTTGCTGACTGGCCTGGCCATCTGGATCATCGGTTTTTATTACCATAAGGCGGAATTGTTGGTGATGGTATATGCTATTTTTGCATTTTTTATAAATCTGATCAGGGAGATCATCAAGGATATCGAAGACCGGGAAGGGGACCGGAAGCATGGCTGCCGCACGCTTCCCGTGGTATTGGGGTTTAGGAAGACGAAGAATGTCATTTTTATTATTGCAGGCTTCTTTGTGAGCTCCATAGGAATAGTGGCTTATCTGATCAATGAGTTTCTGCTATATGCGTATTTCGCTGGAATAGGGCTGCTATTTATCTACTTTATGATCAATATCTATCAGGCCGACCGCAAGGCGCATTTTACGCGGCTCAGTCAGCTGTCAAAATTAATAATGCTGACCGGAGTGCTGAGCATGGCCTTTCTATAAAAAGCACTTTTTGGCCCGCAGCTTGCCTATAGTATAGCGATGGCAAAAATAATATCCCTATTTTTGTTCCTCTGAATAAGAATAATACACTTACGAAAATATTATACACCATTGAAAAAGATAGCCATATTAGCTTCCGGGAATGGCAGTAATGCTGAAGAAATAATCAAACATTTTTCCTCCTCCCAAAAAGCCGAAGTCAATATCATCGCTTCCAACAAAAAAGAGGCTTATGTCTTAGAGCGAGCAAAAAACCATAATATCACCCATTTTGCTTTTACCAGACAGGAGATGGATGCAGGCGTATTGGAAGATACTTTTGTTCAGCGTAAGATTGACCTCGTGGTATTGGCGGGATTCTTACTGAAAATTCCCGAAGGACTGATCAAAGCCTATCCCGAAAAAATCATCAACGTGCATCCCGCATTGCTTCCAAAGCATGGCGGTAAGGGGATGTATGGCATGAAGGTGCATCAAGCTGTAAAAGACAGAGGGGATAAAGAGACCGGCATCACCATCCATTATGTCAATGAAAAATACGATGATGGACGGATAATTTTTCAGGAAAGTGTGGCCGTGGAAGAAGGAGACGATGCCGTGCAGATCGCTAATAAGGTACACGCCCTGGAGTATAAATATTTCCCAAAAGTGATCGAAAGCCTGCTTTAATCAGCTGATTTTCCTAACTTTGCAGTTTAAAATCATTTTACGCAACTCTATTTCATTCAACACATTATAAAAATGGCTGTTAAGAAAATTCAATCTGCCCTGATTTCTGTTTTTTATAAAGACAACCTGGAGCCTATTATTGCCCTGCTAAAAGAGCAAGGAGTCAAGATATATTCTACCGGTGGAACTCAAAAATTCATAGAGGAGCAGGGAGCAGAAGTGACTGCAGTAGAAGATCTTACTGGTTACCCTTCTATCTTTGGTGGCAGAGTAAAAACCCTTCACCCAAAGGTATTTGGTGGTATTTTGTACAGAAGAGAAGACCAAGGCGATCTATCCCAAGCGGAAGAGTTTGAGATTCCAGCCATTGATTTGGTGATCGTGGATCTTTATCCATTTGAAGAAACGGTAGCTTCTGGTGCTGCGGAGCAGGATATCATCGAGAAGATCGATATTGGAGGGATCTCCCTAATCCGTGCGGCAGCCAAAAACTTCAAGGACGTGACCATCATTGCTTCCAGAGACCAGTACGGTGAATTGGAGGAAAGACTAAAAAATAATGGTGGAGGAACCACCTTGGCAGACCGGAAATATTTTGCGGCCAAAGCCTTCCAGGTTTCCTCACACTATGACACCCATATCTTCAATTACTTCAACCAAAACGAAGAAATTCCTGCCTTGAAAGTAAGTGAAAACAATGCCAAGGCCCTTAGATACGGCGAGAATCCACATCAAAAAGCACATTTCTACGGCAATATGGAAGATCTATTCGACCAGTTGAATGGCAAGGAATTGTCATATAATAACCTGGTGGATGTCGATGCTGCAGTGGCTTTGATTGCTGAGTTTGAAGGAGAGACTGCTTTTGCGATCCTCAAGCATAATAATGCCTGCGGAGTCGCCAAAGGATCGACTGTCAAAGAAGCTTATCTTAAAGCCTTTGAGGCCGATACCTTATCTGCTTTTGGCGGTGTATTGATCACCAACCAAACGGTGGACAAGGCTGCGGCGGAGGAAATGCACGGTTTATTCTTCGAGGTGTTGATTGCCCCTGCATTCGATGAGGATGCTCTGGATGTGTTGAAAGGCAAGAAAAATAGAATTTTGCTAGTTCAGAAAACCACCGTAGGAGGTACCAAGCAGATCAAGACCTTGCTGAATGGATACATCGAGCAGGATAAGGATCTGGCGACGGAGACCAAGGCGGATTTTGAAGTGGTAACAAAAGTGGCGCCGACTGAGGAGCAAAAAGATGCACTGGTATTTGCCGCCAAAGTTTGTAAGCATACCAAGTCCAATACCATCGTTCTTAGCAATGGCGATCAGCTATTTGCTAGTGGCGTGGGTCAGACCAGCCGAGTGGATGCACTGCGTCAGGCGATCGATAAGGCCAAGGCTTTCGGCTTCAAGCTGGAAGGCTCGGTGATGGCTTCGGATGCCTTCTTCCCCTTCCCTGATTGCGTGGAAATCGCCTCCAAAGAAGGAGTTGCTGCGGTGGTGCAGCCAGGTGGTTCTATCAAGGATAAAGACAGCGTAGCCTTCTGTGACAAGGTGGGCATGAGCATGGTGATGACAGGAACGCGTCATTTCAAACATTAATTATAAACATCCCGTAATAATTATCTTTCCCCGGTGAGCTGCTTACCGGGGATTTTTTTTGCATTTGAATAGCGATATTGTGTTAAGTATCGGCAATAATCTATATCACTGTAAATTATGCCTTTGCGAAGGATAGAGAAGGTTCTGGAAAAAAAGTAGCGCAAGGCTGATATAATTCCAAATTAAGGTAATAATTTTGCCATCCCTCGTTTTATTTAAGCACTGATAGTGCTAACTTTAAACGATCAACTCAAACATAAAAATTTCTAAGTAAAGGACCAGGATGGGATTATTTGACTTTTTCTCAAGTGATATAGCAATAGATTTAGGTACAGCTAATACCCTTATTATACATAAAGAAAAAATTGTAGTAGACGAACCATCAATTATCGCTATTGATAAGACTACTAATCGGATTTTGGCAGTGGGAAGAGAGGCGATGAACATGCATGAAAAAACGCATGAGAACATCAAAACTATTCGTCCGCTTAAGGATGGGGTAATTGCCGATTTCTATGCCGCCGAGCAGATGATCAGAGGGCTGATAAAGATGATACCAGGGCATAAGAAGGGGATGTTTCCTCAGTCTCATCGCATGGTGATCTGTATCCCTTCGGGCATCACGGAAGTAGAAAAACGTGCCGTACGAGATTCCGCAGAGCATGCGGGAGCTAAGGAGGTCTATATGGTCTATGAGCCTATAGCCGCTGCAATAGGGATAGGTATTGATATCGAAAAACCAATGGGATCCATGATCGTGGATATCGGAGGTGGTACCACGGAGATTGCCCTAATCGCCCTCTCCGGCATCGTGGCAGATCAGTCCATCCGGGTAGCTGGTGACACCTTCACTAAGGATATTCTGGATTATATGCGCCGTCAGCATAACCTGCTTATTGGTGAGCGTTCGGCAGAGAAAGTAAAAATAGCCATTGGCTCAGCACTTACTGAGCTGGATGATGCGCCAGAAGATTATGAAATCCGCGGTCGTGACCTTATGACCGGCATTCCTAAGGTGATCAAAGTTTCCTATTCGGAAATCGCCTTTGCCTTGGATAAGTCTGTTTCTAAAATCGAAGAGGCGGTACTCAAAGCCCTGGAGATCGCTCCACCGGAATTATCCGCAGATATCTATGACAATGGCATTCACCTCACTGGTGGAGGGGCATTGCTCAAAGGGCTGGACAAAAGATTACATCAGAAAACAAAACTTCCAATTCACATCGCTGAGGATCCCTTGAGAGCGGTGGTGCGTGGCACCGGTACTGCCCTCAAGAATATAAATAGTTTCCGAACCGTGCTGATGACCTGATGAGTGAATGCAACGCATATTATTATTCTTATATAGTATCCGAGCCTTCCTGCTCTTTGTGGCACTGGAAGCTGTAGCCTTATGGCTAGTCGTAACTTATAATTCTCCGCAAGGAGCCGTATTCTTCAATAGTTCCAATGCACTTACTGGTTCCTTACTGTCCACCAAGGATGGCTTTACCTCTTATTTTACCTTAGGAGAAGCCAATGATGAGCTGGCCCGTAAAAATGCTGAGCTGATGGATATCTTGGCTGCCCAGTCTTTTCCCAAAGACAGCATCTATATCCAGGTGGATAGCATCATGCAGGCCAACTATCAGTTCAAAGGCGCCAAGGTCATCAATAACTCCCTTCACCTAAGGACCAATCATATCACGCTGAACAAAGGCAGTGAAGATGGAATCAAAGTGGGCATGGGGGTGTTTAATGGCGAAGGGATCGTGGGAAGAGTCAAAGGAGTCACCAAGCATTACGCTTCGGTCATCTCCCTGCTGCATACCGATCTGCTTATTTCCTCCAAGATCAAGTCCACCGAGGTATTTGGCTCCACACAGTGGGACGGTAAAAACGCAAAATTTGCGAAGCTTAGGTATGTGCCCCGTCACGTGGAAGTAGCCAAAGGTGACACCGTGGTGACCTCCGGCTATAATGCTGTGTTTCCAGAAGGAATCCTTGTGGGGACCGTGGACTCCGTTGGCGTCGGTACCGAGACCAATTACCTGGACATTACCCTGGAGTTGGCGGCGGATTTTAGCAGCTTGACCTATGTGTACTTAGTAGAAAATAACCGTAAAGAAGAATTGGATTCCCTATCCCAGTTTATTCCTATACCATAATGAACAGTAAAAACATCTTCACCCTTACCGGTGCTTTTATTTTATACTTTCTGATCCAGGTGTTGATCTTAAAAAACCTGGTCGTTTTTGGGATGGGATTTTGTCTGCTATATGTGGTCTTCATCCTTCTATTGCCGATAGAACTGTCTGCTATACCCACCATGATCATCGCCTTTTTGATGGGCTTTGGCTTGGATATATTTTATGATAGCATGGGCCTTCATACGGCCAGTGCCGTGATGCTGGCTTTCTTTAGAAGCCCTTGGCTGAAAGTCATCACACCCACCGGCGGATATGATCCCAATACCCCACCCACCTTACTTAATATGGGCATGGGCTGGTTTCTGGTATATAGCCTGCCATTGATATTATTACATCATCTTACTTTTTTCTTTATTGATAATATGGGCACCTTCTTATATCTTCCCATGATTTATAAGATATTGGCCAGTACGTTATTTACCTTTGTGATTGGAGTCATTGTTCAGGTGTTGTTCTATAAGAAGAGAAGAGGGATTTAAATGAACGAAAATCGTCAGATTGTAATCATTGTGACCATTATGATCATTGGAGTGGTGCTATTAGCTAAGCTCTTCATGATCCAGGTGATAGATGATAGTTTCTTACGTCGAGCGGAGCGAAATGCCGTTCAGCGCATAGTGGACTATCCCTATCGTGGTCTTGTATATGATCGGAATGAAGAGCTGCTGGTGTACAATAACCCAGTGTTTGACCTGATGGTGATTCCTAAGGAATTTAAGGTGAAAGACACTATTAGATTCTGTGAGCTATTTCAGATTGAAAAGGAAAAATTAATTGAGAAATATACCGCTGCCAAGAAGTATTCATGGGTGAAACCCTCCCCTCTGATCAAGCAGATCTCCACCACTGACTTTGCCAGGATCCAGGATTACCTGATCGATTATCCCGGCTTATTCGTCATGACCCGATCGGTGAGGGCTTATCCAGATTCCATCGCGGCCAATGCTTTGGGCTATATCGCAGAGATCCAGGCTCGACAGCTGGAGCGTGATACGCTAAACTATTACAGCCAGGGAGATTATATCGGGCACTCCGGAATGGAGTCTCAATATGAAAAAATCCTTCGCGGCAAAAAAGGCGCTAAATACAAAATGGTAAATGTCCGAGGAGTGGACAAAGGCTCCTTCAAAAACGGCGCTTTGGATACTGCCTCTATTGCCGGCAAAAACATCCAATCGACCATTGACATTGCCCTACAAAAATACGGTGAGAAACTCATGAAGGGTAAGAAAGGCTCTGTGGTGGCCATAGAACCAAAAACAGGAGAAATCCTATCCATGATCTCTGCCCCGATCTATGATCCAAACCTTCTCGCTGGGGCGGCCTATGGCAAAAACTATAAGGTGCTGGTGACCGACTCCACCCGTCCTCTATTCCTGCGTCCCATCCAGGCCAAATACCCTCCAGGATCGATCTTCAAGGTCGTCCAGTCTCTCATCGGACTCCAATGGGGAGTGATCAATCCCAATACGACTTTGGCCTGTAATAAGTCCCTCGTGGCTTGTCACAATCATCCCAACCCCGTCAACCTATTTGGGGCAATTCGGAACTCCTGCAACCCTTATTACTATCAGGCTTTCCGGATGATGATCAACCAGGAGAAAAGTACCAATACCTATATCGATACGCAAATAGGCCTGGATGAATGGCATACCGCTGTGGAGAAATTTGGCCTCGGCCATGAGATGGGCGTGGATCTGCCTTACGAAAGCGGCGGAAGTGTGCCTTCCAGCAAGCTATACAATAAAATCTATGGGGAGGGTCGATGGAAATATTCCACCATTTATTCCCTGTCCATCGGGCAAGGGGAAATGCTGGTGACGCCCCTGCAAATGGCAAACCTAGCCGCCATCTTTGCCAATAAAGGATACTATTATACCCCACACCTGGTCAAGGCTATTGATGGGGAAAATGGGAGTATTCCTGAAGAATTTACCGTGAAGCATGAAGTAGGAGTCGATGCCCATCACTTTGATATGGTACAGGATGCGATGGCTCAGGCTCTGTATGGTACCGCCACCAGAGCGATCATCAAGGATATTGCCATCGCTGGTAAGACCGGTACTGCGCAGAATCCCCACGGGGAAGATCACTCGGTATTTGTGGCCTTTGCTCCTAAGGAGGATCCTAAAATTGCCATTGCCGTGTATGTGGAGAATGAAGGATGGGGCGGTAGGGCCGCTGCAAGTACCGCCAGCTTGATGATAGAAAAATACCTTAGAGGCCATGTCGAAAGACCTGAGTTAGAGAAATATGTTTTGATAGGGAATTTCGGAGATTGACGTGAGACAAGACGATTTATATATTAACAAAATTGACTGGATTACCATTTTGATTTACGTCGCTTTGGTCATGATCGGCTGGATAAATATCTATGCCGCAGTGTATGACGAGCAGGCGGCCAAAAGCATTTTTGACTTTAGTATCAATAGCGGAAAACAACTGGTTTGGATCGGGACTGCCGTACTTCTCATCACCGTGATCATGGTGGCAGATTATAGGCTATTTGATAACCTCAGCCTGATCTTATACGGGGTGTTTTTGTTGATATTATTGCTGACTCCATTTATAGGAAAAGAAATAAATGGGCAAAGAGCATGGTTTGAAATCGGCTCTTTTCGGCTGCAGCCAGGGGAATTTGCAAAATTTGCCACCGCGCTTGCCTTGGCCAAGTTCATAGAAAAACCTTCCTTTGACCTTAGCCAACCAAAATATCAATTCCAAGCCTTGCTGATCATCCTGATTCCCATATCCCTGATCATGCTTCAGCCAGATACGGGTACGGCGATGGTATATACAGCCTTCTTCATCATGCTCTATCGGGAAGGTATGCCACAGAAATACTATGTGATTGCTCTGCTATTCATAGCAGTGTCCCTGCTGTCTCTGGCCGTGGAGAATAACTTGTATATCGCCTTTGGGGTCGTGGCCCTGACGGTCATCCTGATCCTGATGGGAAAGAAAACCTGGCAGCGAATCGTGTCCTTCGTCCTGATAGGAATTGCCATTATCGCCTATTCGTATAGCCTAGACTTCGTGGTGTCTAAGCTGCCCTCTCACCAGCAGAATAGGATCATGGTATTATTCAACCCTGATATAGATCCGCTGGGTGTCGGCTGGAACGTAACCCAATCCAAGATAGCGATCGGCTCGGGTGGCTTCTGGGGCAAAGGATACCTCGAAGGGACCCAGACCAAATTTGACTTTGTGCCTGAGCAGCATACCGATTTTATCTTCTGCACCCTTGGTGAGGAGTTTGGATGGATAGGAAGCCTGGTAGTGGTGGCCTTATTTGTGGCTTTACTTATCCGCCTCGTATTCTTAGCGGAGCGGCAAAAAACCAGATTCTCACGGGTATATGGCTATTGTGTGATTTCCATCCTCCTGTTTCACTTTATGATCAATATCTCCATGACCATCGGGCTGTTCCCCGTGGTGGGTATTCCGCTGCCCTTCTTTAGCTATGGAGGCTCTTCATTATGGTCATTTACCATATTGCTATTTATATTTATCAAGCTTGATTCACACCGAATTCAGCTGCTTGGAAGGATGAATTAATTAGTATAGAAGCTTTGGGGTCAATATCATTCTTCTTCTTGATTTGAAGCACTACTTTTGCCGCAGGCCATAAAAAAAAGCCAAGGCTATGATGGAGATTCCCTCCTCAGCCTTGGCTTTTCTTTTGGTTAGGAAAAGCTCGTTTCTCCTTCCTCCGATCTATTATTCTGGCTGGGTAAGCCTATAGGTTTTGTCATATTGGTCAAGCTGATTGATCCTCCAGGAAGGCCCTTCGAGGAATAGCGGATGAGGCAGCTGCACATCCCACTGGCCTAGCTTTCGCAAAAGTCTCTTGGTGATGTCCATATGCTCCATGGCCACATCATGCTGCTCTGACAGGTCCGTGTCCAGGTCAAATAGCATGGGAAGACGGTCTGGAAGCCGCACCAATTTCCACTTGCCTTCGCGGATGACTGCGCTGATCGTAAAGCGCCATTTCATCTCCTCGTGAGGAATTTCCATTTGCTCCTGGCCCAGATAGGGCAATAGGTTTTTGCCATCAAACTGATCCTCTGGACGCAGGATACCCCCCGCCATGGTGATAAAGGTGGGGACCAAATCCAGGGAACTTACCGGATGATCGTAGGTACTGCCAGCCGATAGGTGGCCGGGCCAGTTTAGGATAAAAGGAACCCGGATGCCGCCCTCCAGCAGGGTGCCTTTTTTGCCTGTAAATGGCGCATTGATGGAGCCATTGGTGACCACGGGGCCTCCATTATCACTGATGAATACCACCATCGTATTCTCCGATAAGCCGTTTTCTTCCAGGGCATTCATGATCTTTCCAATATTGATATCCAGACGGTGGACCATGGCGGCATAGGTGCGGCGCTTGGGGTCTTTTATGTCTTTATAGATATTGAGGTCTGCCTCAGTGGCCTGCATAGGTGTGTGTGGCGCATTAAAGGAAGCATAAAGGAAAAAGGGCTCCTCTTGGTGGCGGCGGATAAAATCCACACATTCGTCGCCTTTATCATCCGTAAGATAGCTGATAGGCTGAGGCGTTTTATAGTTGGACTCTATCCGAGCTTTATAGCCTCTATCCCGATCTGTAGCCTCAAAATAATCGTGGCCTCCGCCTCTATAGCCCCAAAATTCATCAAAACCTCTATTGAGTGGGTAAAATTGCTCTTCGAATCCCAAATGCCACTTGCCCACAATCCCGCTGATATAGCCGAGCTCATGCAGGTGATCGCCAACGGTCTTTACCTCCACCGGCAAACCTAGAAATGCCGGGTCAAAGCCGGGCTGATTCTCGGCAAGATTATTATCATAACCAAAGGTCACCTGATTTCTGCCTGTCAAGAGACCCGCCCGGGATGGGCTGCATACCGCTGAGGAAACATAGCCTTGCGAAAAGAATATGCCACCCTTAGCCAGTGCATCAATATTCGGAGTGAAAATCTGCTTGCTCCCCGTAATCCCCAGATCACCATATCCCAGGTCATCCGCCACGATCAATATAATATTGGGCTTATCAGCCTCCTGCTGCCTGGCCATTATAAGGTTAGGCAGCAATAGGAATAACACTAAAAATAGTCCGTTTTTTATTCTCATTTTTCTTTATTTTATCATCATAGATATCGCCCCAGCTTAGCCTCTCCGCAATTCATCAAAGTGAATATTTTAGCCGTGGAGCAAAGGGAATGTTCGTGGGTTTCATTTAATACCACATTATATGCGGTATCAAATAATAGAGATTTGCTGATCGTAATAGGGCTTGTAAGGTCGGCTTAGCTTTGCCGGGGGATGCTATGGGCGGTAAGATACCAAAAGGGGTGAAGATCATTCACCCCTTTTAAATATTATTTCTCATCAAATTTGCGATAAACCAAATGCAGGAATTCATTGACTTCCTCAGAATCCAATTCCCATTCCAGCCTGGAGGTATATCGCTCATTGATCAGCTCGACGGCTTCCACGAAGCTGTCACATTCATCAATGGACTTAAAGGCATGGTTCATCAGGTCGGGATTTCCATCAAAAAGTTTCTTGGTAAACATAAACCGCTGATTGATGGCTATACCTTCTTCCAGGCTCTCAATTGGGCCTTTTAATAGACCTCCCTGCTCGGCTTCAAAGCGCGCCCAAGCCAGTGCCGGATCGATGGACTTGCCGTTGCCTAGAGATGGCTTAGGAGCATCAATTTCCCCCTGATCTGAAGTCCTGTAGTCAACCGGCTCAGCAGGAGCGGCGGTCTCCTGTGGAAGCTCGGGAGTTTCTTCCTCTTCGAAAAAAACCGGGTTTTCCTGAGCAGGTTCCTGCATGATCGGAGCGGTTTCCGTTAGAATCTCCTCTTTTGGGATCAGCTGATCCCAGTCCAAAGGCAGCACCTTATTTAGGTCCTGCAGGAGAATATGTGGGGAAGAAAGTTGGTTTTCGTGCTGATGATAGATTTCGCTCAATGTTTTCTTATAGGCTTCCTCATCAGCATGATCCCCTTTGCTGATCAGCTCACTGAAGAGTTTCTCATGCCATTTGATGTATTTTTTTGAGGCTTTGAGGTGATGGAATGGGGATGGGTTTTTCTCTATTTCTCCCCAAAAATAAACCAGTGGATCGATGGCGAGCAGGACGGTGTCGATGAGGGCGACCTCAAGCAAGGGTATAAAGTGCTGCTTCTCGATTTTGATAGCTCGGGAAAGTACATTCATAAACTCCTTCAAGGCCTCAGTCACCGCCATATCTTTATAATCAAAGTAAGGATTGGCTTTTAGCATTTCCAGTTCCTCATTCCATTTCTCGAATAAGGTTTTGATCACCATTAGATTTACTTGAGTGCTGGGGGAAAGTTGAATGATTTCCTGACCGGACATATACTTCTTTGTGCCAAAATATTCGGAACATACCTTTTCGGTGAAGGAATGAGCGTAGGATTCTAAATAATTGAGATTAATTTTATCGTTCATTCGGTTAAATCTTAAATGGTGATCATAAAGTCAAATGCCTAAAATAGTAATAGAAAATCTTTACAACAAGGACTTGAACACAAATCCTGAGGTGAACAAAGTTATCGAAATTATTCATGAAAATAAGGTAGATTGGATGCATGCTTGCGGAAAAAAAGGAAGGTGCACCACCTGCATGATGATTGTGGAGAGTGGGATGGAGAATTTGAGCCCACTTACGGATCGGGAAGAATTTTTCCGACAATCTGGAAGGCTAAAAGAAAATCAACGCTTAACTTGCCAAGCCAAATTATTGAAGGGTACCCTACGTGTGCGAGTACATGAGCAATATAAACTTCCGCATATGAAATACAGTGATTAAGCCAAAAAGCAGGACAAAAGGAGTATGTTTATTGAACCATCCCTGGGCGGTAAAAACCCCAAAGATAAAAAAGGCCATATAGAGGTGATCTGTGGATCGATGTTTTCCGGCAAGACCGAGGAGCTGATCCGCAGGCTTAATCGTGCCTTTATCGCCAAGCAGAAAGTGGAGATTTTCAAGCCCGCCATAGATACTCGCTATCATGAACAGAATGTGGTCTCTCATAATGATACGGCCATCAGGTCCACTCCCGTGCAGTTTGCAAGTGATATCCTGCTGCTGGCGGGGGACTGCGATGTGGTGGGGATAGATGAGGTTCAGTTTTTTGATCATCAGGTGGTCCATGTAGCCAATGCCCTTGCCATAGCGGGGAAGAGGGTGATTATGGCTGGATTGGATATGGACTTTGAGGGAAAGCCCTTTGGGCCCATGCCGCAGCTCCTGTCCATCGCCGAATATGTGACCAAAGTCCATGCGATCTGTATGAAATGCGGCGAGCTGGCTTCTTATAGCTTTAGGCTTTCGGAAGATAGGGAAAAAGTTATGCTTGGTGAGAAGAATACCTATGAAGCCAGATGTCGCAAATGCTTCTATGAAGACAAAAAATAAGGCCTCCTAGCCTGCCGAACTATGCTCAAAAAGACCCAAGGCATCGTCATCCATTATATCAAGTATAAGGAGACTTCCATTATTGTGAAGATTTTTACCCGTGACCTGGGACTGAAGAGCTATATCGTCAATGGGGTGCGCAGCAGCAAGGCCAGAGGTAAGTCAGCCCTTTATCAGCCACTGAGCCTTCTGGATATGGTAGTTTATGATAAGGAAAATGCCTCGCTAAATCGTATCTCAGAGGCAAAGCTGTCCATGCCTTTCCAGCGGATCCCTTTTGATTTTTATAGGTCTGGGGTGGCCATGTTTGTGGGCGAGGTCCTCAGCAAGGCCATTTATGAGAATTATCAAAATGAATATCTCTATGATTTCGCCTTTCAAGCCGTGAAGTTGCTGGATGGCGAACAGGTAAATCTTAGTACTTTTCCCATCGCATTTTTGCTGGAGGCCTCCCGCTATTTGGGTTTCTCTCCTGAGGATGCCCGAGAATTTTTTGAGCAAGTGCATCCCACCATCGATGCCCCCGACTATGCAAGGGAGTCCAAAATACACCTGAATCTGCTGATCAGCTCGCCTTTTGCGTTAGATCTGAGAATTCCCAACGCGATACGCCGTGGATTACTGGATGATATGCTGCGCTTTTATCACCTTCATTTGGATACTTTCTCAGAAGTAAAATCCCTAGAGGTACTGAGAAATCTCTCTCGCAATAGCTAGCAAAGGACTAAAAGCTGGCAAAGCCAAAAAAGACCCATTTCCGTCTATTTATAAATCCCTAAGCGGTCGTCCTGTTCTGTACTCCTCCACCCTCCCGGTAAGCAAGCCTACTCGATATAAATAAAACACAATCTCCTTATCCATCCGACACCCTCGGGCGCTCTGGCCAACTTCTTGGCTAATCCCTATTGATAGCCATATGAACCCCCTAGAGTCTTTAAAAATACCTTATAAATGGACCTAAAGATGGAAGGGTATCCCTCGATGCTAAAGGATATACCTGAAGGAGATCCCAGAAGTTTAGCTAATCTCAGCTCTCGAGGAGGTCAAATGTTTATTCAAAAGGAAAAAAGTTATTATTCATAGCACCTCGGCTGAAGGTACAGGTATCCGATTTATTGGTCCAAAAACAAAACAAAGAACTCCCCGCAAGACTGAAATGATGGCCTGACTTATTTAAGACCGCTTCCACTTGTCAATGAAGAACTGATGTCTTGTTTTTGGAAATGATGATAATGGGAGGAAGGATTACCTAAGGATCTCCCTTGCGATCACAAGTTTCTGGATCTCGCTGGTGCCCTCTCCGATGGTGCAGAGTTTGACGTCGCGATAATATTTCTCCACGGGATAATCCTTGGTAAATCCATATCCACCAAAGATCTGCACGGCTTCATTTGCCAAGTCCACGGCTATTTCAGAGGCATAGTATTTGGCTTGGGCACTGGCCAAGGTGACGGGCTGATGGCGGTTTTTTAGATCCGCAGCTTTGAAGGTCAGCAGGGTGGCAGCCTCCAGTTTGGTAGCCATATCTGCCAGCTTAAAGCTAATGCCTTGAAAGGAGCTGATGGGCTTATTAAACTGCTCTCTTTCCTTTGAGTATTCTATAGAAGCTTCCAGGGCTCCAGCGGCGATGCCCAGAGACAGGGCGGCGATGGATATTCTTCCTCCATCGAGGACCTTCATGGCCTGGATAAATCCTTCACCTTCCTTGCCTAAAATCTGACTTTGGTGCACGCGGCAGTCGGTAAAGATAAGCTCAGAGGTCTCCGAGCTCCTCATGCCCATCTTGTCCTCCTTGCGGCCAGCCTTAAATCCTTCGGTGCCCTTCTCTATGATGAATGCCGTCATGGCGTGCTTATCACCCACCTCACCGGTGCGGACTATGACCACGGCCACATCTCCCGAATGACCGTGAGTGATGAAATTTTTTGCCCCATTGATGATATAGTACTCGCCGTCTTTGGTGGCTGTGGTTTTCATATTGCCAGCATCCGAGCCGGTATTGGGCTCAGTAAGTCCCCATGCACCCAAAAATTCGCAGCTGGCGAGTTTAGGAAGGTACTTTTTCTTTTGCTCTTGCGAGCCAAAGAGATTGATATGTCCCGAACATAGTGAGTTGTGAGCGGCCATAGACAGCCCGACTCCCGGGTCCAGCTTGGCCAGCTCCATGATGGCGGTGACATACTCAAAATACCCAAATCCGGCTCCGCCATATTCCTCCGGGATGGTCACTCCCATCAGGCCCAGCTCCCCTAATTTTTTGAATACCTCTATAGGAAAAATCTGCTTATCATCCCATTCCTTGCGAAAAGGACTGATCTCTTTGGCACCAAAACTCCTGATCATTTGAGCGATCAATTTTTGGTTTTCATTTTGGACAAAATCCATCATACGTTTACTGTTTTTGGGTTATATTCTTGTTTTTAGCGTAAAAAATCAATTATTACCGCTAGGATCAGAACGATTGATCACCTGTGTAAGTTATTAACTTTCAGACAAAAAAATAGATTTAACATATTAAAAAGCTGTAAAAATTTCATGCCTAAAGGGTTTGATTTATATTTGTCCTGACATCATAAGCCGACCCTTAACCCTCATAAAAAACACATTCATGCAACAAATTTTAATAACTGGAGGAGCTGGATACATTGGCTCCCATACTGCTGTCGCCTTGGTGAATGCAGGTTTTGAGCCTATCATCATCGACAACTTTTCCAATTCCAGCAAGCAGGCGCTGGAGGGATTGCAAAAAATTCTAGGCAAATCAGTAAAATGCTACGAAGGGGACTGTAATGATCGGGCCTTGATGCAGACGATTTTTAAGGAAAATTCCATTCAAGGGGTTATCCATTTTGCCGCCTCCAAGGCGGTGGGTGAAAGCACCAAAATCCCATTAACTTACTATAATAATAATATCAACTCGCTGCTGATCTTACTTCAAACCATGGAAGAAAACGGGGTGAAGGACATCGTCTTTTCATCTTCCTGCACGGTGTATGGTCAGCCGGATGAGCTTCCAGTGAAAGAAACTACGCCTCGCAAAGATGCGGAAAGCCCTTATGGGAATACCAAGAGGATCTGCGAGGATATCCTTATGGATTATATCAAAAGTGGCGCGCAGGCGAGAGTGGTGGCTTTGAGGTATTTTAATCCTATCGGGGCCCATCCTTCCTCCCTTATCGGGGAGCTGCCGCTGGGTGTGCCCGCCAATTTGGTGCCTTTTGTGACCCAGGCTGGTGCGGGGATCAGAGAAAAACTGACCGTCTTCGGAGCTGATTTTGATACCCCTGATGGGACCTGCATCAGAGATTATATCCATGTGATGGACCTGGCAGATGCCCACGTAAAATCCATCGAATACCTGGCCAAGCAAAAAGATAATTTCTTCGATTTGTTTAATGTAGGGACGGGAAATGGCAATTCGGTACTCGAAGTGATTCAGACTTTTGAAAAGGTAAGTGGTAAGAAACTCAACTATGAGGTGGGCGCTCGTAGAGATGGAGACATCGAAAAAGTATGGGCCAATACCGATAAAGTGACCTCTGTATTGGGCTGGACGCCTGAGTTTGGCCTTGAAGAAGGGCTTAAAGATGCCTGGAACTGGCAAGAATCCTTGAATAAATAATATTATACTGAAAAGTAACCCATACCAATACAGTACAGGAAGGTTTTTAAGTAAAAAAATAGTAGATTTACCCATAATTATAATTTTAATTAGGGGTTTATTAATCAAAAACCATCTGCTTTCTAAGCAGATGGTTTTTCTTTTTTCGGCGAAGCACAATCGCTTTAATAACCGGCCCCAGCAAATCACAGGTGCCCTGGCTGGCTACGCCCCATTATTTTGATGGGAATGGTAGAAGATAACTCAATTTTTAAATCCAAAAGGGGGAGCTGTTGCCTAAATCATTATCTTTGTTTTTCATAATAAATTAGTGAAGCGAAATTATGCTACAGGTAAATTTTATCCGTGACCATTATGACCAAGCAGTGGAGGGATTGCAGAAGCGCTTTTTTGCAGATGCAGCAAGCAAACTCCAAAATGTATTGGACTTAGATAAGAAGAGAAAGGAAATCCAATTGGATAGAGATCAGCTTCAGGCTGAGTCGAATGCCATCTCGAAGCAAATCGGCCTGCTGATGCGGGAAGGAAAGAAGGAGGAAGCAGCATCGATCAAGGAGCGGACCGCAGAAATAAAAAGTCAGATAAAATCCCTAGAAGATAGCTATGCCCAGACGGAGGAGGAACTTCGTCAGCTGCTCTATACCATCCCTAATTTGCCGCATGAGTCGGTGAAGGCAGGAAGGTCTGCAGAGGACAATGAGATGATCTATGAGCACGGTGAGGCCGTTCAGCTTCCCGAAGGTAAACTTGCTCACTGGGACCTGATCAAGAAGTATGATATTGTAGATTTTGAGCTGGGAAATAAAATCAGCGGTGCGGGTTTTCCTGTGTATAAGGGCAAGGGTGCCCGCTTGCAGCGAGGCCTTGTAAACTTCTTTTTGGATGAAGCCACTAAGCAGGGATATGCAGAAGTGCAGCCACCAATCCTGATCAACGAGGCCAGTGGGTATGGTACCGGTCAGCTGCCGGATAAGGAAGGCCAGATGTATCATGTGACCCATGATGACTTATTTCTTATCCCTACAGCGGAAGTTCCCATCACCAATATGTACCGTGATGTGATCCTTAAGGAAAGTGACTTTCCGATCAAGAACACGGCCTTTACACCTTGCTTTAGACGTGAGGCAGGAAGCTGGGGTGCTCATGTGCGCGGCTTGAACAGGCTACACCAATTCGATAAGGTGGAGCTCGTCCAGATCACGCATCCGGATAAGTCCTACGAGACGCTCGATGAGATGAGCAGCTATGTACAGTCTTTACTTCAGAAGTTAGGCCTACAATACCGTGTATTGAGGCTTTGTGGTGGGGATACAGGGTTTACTTCTGCTCTGACCTTCGATATGGAAGTGTACTCTGCTGCGCAGGAAATGTGGCTTGAAGTGAGCTCTGTGAGTAATTTCGAGACCTTCCAGGCCAATCGTCTCAAGCTTCGATTCAAAGATGAGAATAAGAAAATTAGATTAGCGCATACGCTCAACGGCAGTGCCCTCGCCTTGCCGAGAATTGTGGCCGCTATCTTAGAGAATAACCAATCCGAGAAGGGAATTAAGATGCCGGAAGTCCTGGTGCCTTACCTTGGGTTTGAGTATATAGACTAATAGAATTAAGGAAAAGCTGCTAATTCCTGCTGCTCAGTGCAGCGGTAGGGGTAGAGCTTTTCCTTTTTTATACCTTCAAATGCCGCTTCCCCGCTGAAGAGAATTACTAGCTGAGCTATGTGGAAAGAAATTAAAGTGCTGATCAAAAAGGAAGTAACCCTGGAATGGCGTCAGAAATACGCCCTAAATGGGATACTGCTGTATGTGGTAAGTGCGGTTTTTATCACCTATTTGAGTGTGGGAGCGAAGCAAGGCAATATCTCCGTGGGTACCTGGAATGCCCTGTACTGGATAATTATACTTTTTTCGGCTGTCAATGCGGTGGCCAAGAGCTTCATTCAAGAGCATCAGGGCCGTCAATTATACTATTATATGCTAGCCTCGCCGGAGAGCATCATCCTGTCAAAAATCATCTATAATATCTTACTCACTGCCGTACTGGCAATATTGGGATTTATGGTGTTTGCAGTGATCCTGGGTAACCCGGTACAGGATTTAGGCTTATTTATTCTAAACTTACTATTAGGGTCCATCGGCTTTTCGGCCTGCCTGACCATGGTCTCCGCCATCGCCTCCAAAGCCAGTAATAACGCCACATTGATGGCCATCTTAAGTTTCCCCATCATTATCCCCATGCTATTAATGGCAATCAGGATCTCCAAGAATGCCATAGACGGGCTGGATCGCGGGGTGAGTGTCGATAAGCTCGTGACCTTATTGGCGATCAACGCCATCATCGGTGCCACGGCTTATATCTTATTCCCTTATATCTGGCGAAGCTAACAGGTACTTTTTACGAACTCTGTTTCTTGACTTAAAATAAGCTTATTGGTTCTGACTATAGGGAGGACACCATTCGGAGAAGAGAAATATACCTCAGCTATAAAAGGACACAGGACAAGATATCCGTGGTTTGGGCAGGAGCTAAGCTTGGTTCGGGCGGGATATTTTTGGGACACTTATTCATAGGCTAAACTTTGGACAAAGCTAACTAGAAAGAATTCTATGATGGTAATTCCTGCAAACAGAGCCGTATAAGCTTATATATTTTGGATTTGCTATAAACGAAAAAAAGGGCCCAAGGGCCCTTTTGTCATTTTTTCACTTTTGGTGGGGAAGATTAACCGTTTACTTCTTCAGTAAGCTCTTCTACAGTTTCTTCAACTGAGTCAAGCGTATCTTCCACTGATTCCTCGAGTTGATCCATTGATTCTTCAATTACTTGCTCAGACTCTTCAATCTGAGTTTCCATTGACTCTTCAGTTTGTTCAACTTCCTTCTTGCCGCAAGATGTAGTCATTATCAGACCTGCTACGGCGAACAATACAAATACTTTCTTCATATATGATCTTAAAATAAGCATGCAAATGTACCACCAGTTTTATCATTTACAAGCGATTTTAGAAAATATATTTTTTATTTTCTTTTGTAGGTAATTTTTACCGGAACTCCCTCAAAATCAAAGTGTTCTCTCACTCTGTTTTCCAGGTATCTGGTATAAGGAGACTTCAGATATTGGGGAAGGTTACAGAAGAATGCGAATACCGGATTTTTGGTCGGCAGCTGTGTGACATATTTGATTTTGATGTACTTGCCTTTCCATGCTGGTGGCGGATAGCGCTCAATCTCTGCCAGCAGTTTATCGTTCAACTGGGAGGTTGGTACGCGTCTGGTTTTATTGTCATATACTTTCACTGCCAGCTCGATGGCTTGGAAGATCCGCTGCTTGGTGATCATAGAAGTGAAGATGATAGGAATCCACTTATGCTCACCGAGTTTCTCCACCATATCATCTTTGAAGGTATTCATGGTTTTATGATCTTTCTCGATCAGATCCCACTTATTCACGATGATCATTACCCCTTTATTATTCTTGATCGCCAGGGAGATCAGGTTCACATCCTGAGCTTCCAGGCCACGGGTGGCATCGACCATGATGATTACCACATCGGAGTCCTCCAGCGTTCTAAGGGAACGCATAACTGAGTAAAACTCAATATCTTCCTTCACGCGGGATTTTTTACGAATCCCGGCAGTATCGGAGATGATGAAGTTTTTGCCATATAAGGTATAATGCGAATTGATCGTATCTCGGGTGGTGCCAGCTTCATCGGTTACGATGGTTCTTTCTGTACCCAAGAGGGCGTTTAGGAAAGAGGACTTGCCCACATTGGGTCTTCCGAGGATAGCGATTTTTGGAATTCCTGCATCAGGATCCTCAATGCCTTCTTCATCAAAATTGGTAATCAAGGCGTCCAATAGTTCGCCAGTACCACTACCACTCGCTGCGGCGATAGGATAGACCTGCTCGTCGCTAATGCCTAGGGAATAAAATTCGTTGGCCATAAATGCCCGTTCCTGCGTATCGGCCTTATTGGCGACGATATAGATAGGCTTTTTGGTATTCCGCATTTCATTGGCGAATTCCATATCGAGGTCCGTAAGGCCATCGATACAGTCCACCACAAATAGGATCACAGAAGCTTCCTCCACGGCCAGCTTGACCTGCTTACGGATTTCTGATTCGAATACATCATCTGATCCGGTGACATATCCACCGGTATCGATCACGGAAAAGTACTTTCCGCCCCACTGCGCATGCCCGTAATGTCGGTCACGGGTTACGCCACTTTCGTTATCTTCAATAGCTTTACGCTCTTCCACCAGTCGGTTGAAGAAGGTGGATTTGCCCACGTTGGGCCTGCCTACTATCGCTACTATATTTGCCATTTTGCTATTTGTTATTGGTCGTAACCAAATTTTCTAAGTTTGTTTTTGTTTTTTCTCCAGTCGTCTTCCACTTTCACGTGGGTTTCGAGGAATACCTGTTTGCCAAAGAAGGCCTCCAGGGTTTCACGGGATTGGATGCCCACTCTTTTTAGTGCTTTTCCTTTCTCGCCAATGATGATTCCCTTCTGACTGGAGCGTTCCACATAGATGATCGCACGGATACGGATGATTTTGTCATCTTCGGTAAACTGCTCGATATTCACCTCGGTGCTATAAGGAATTTCCTTTTTATAATTGGTGAAGATTTTTTCTCGGATTATTTCCGAAGCAAAGAAACGTTCCGGACGGTCGGTAAGTTCCTGTTTGTCATAATACGGCGGATGGACAGGCAGGCGATCGAGGATTTCCTGCATGATTCTTTCAGTATTAAAATTCTCCAAAGCCGATACAGGGATTACAGCATCCGTCTTGAGCCTTTCGGTCCAGTAAGCGGTTACTTCCTCCAGCTTGTTTTCTTTGGCAAGGTCGATTTTGTTGATGACTAGCAGGACTGGGGATCCTGCAGCATTGATCTTCTCGATTACCTGTTCGATTTCATCATCAGTTTCGTAAAGATCGGTAACAAATACCACCACATCAGCATCCTCCAAGGAGAGGTTGACAAAGCTCATCATGCTTTTGTGCAGCTCATATTTAGGTTTTAGCATTCCCGGGGTGTCCGAAAATACCACCTGATAATCCTCCGTGTTGATCAGTCCAAGGATGCGGTGGCGGGTGGTTTGGGCTTTGGAAGAGATGATAGAAAGCCGTTCACCAACGAGAATATTCATCAGCGTAGATTTCCCTACATTAGGTTTGCCGATAATATTCACAAATCCGGCCTTATGTGCATTTTCACTCATGGACATGGTAATTTATATATGATCCGCCGCTATTTTAACGGCTCCGTAAATAGCTCTCCCAGGTGATTCTGCATGAGACCATTAGTCCAAATATTATTTTAGCTAATCCCCTGCAAGTCACCCATCATTGGTATTCTCCCCCTGTTCGTGAGAAGGTACCTAAAAACGGAAATGCGTATTTTTTACAAAGGTACTTGTTTTTTTGCAAGCCACCACATATTTAATGCTATGGCAGTATAAAATTTGGGATTGATTGGTGAAACAGTGCTAAAATGAGTGTGGCCAGAGCCGCTTCGCAAGGCCAGCAATCCCGCATTCCTCTCACCTAAACGCCCCCTTCCTGCCTGAAGTTTATTATTATGCCCCCTCCCAACTATAGCGCCTCCATCCATTATCAGCTAAACATATATCCCCATCCTAAGCTTCCCATTCACCAATAAATAATAAGAGCTCGACTTCTACCGCCATCCGAATTATCATAAAAAAGGGAAAAATAAGCCTCCCTTGTGCATAAAAAAGCCACCATAGTAAAAAGAACCTAAGGCCTTACTTATAGGCATGGAGCTATTAAAAATTAAAACCGGCGTATCGGAAATATTAATTTGCCTCACCTAGAGAAATAAAATTGATTCTCCTTTTATTAGTAGTTCGCTAAGAATCATTGGATTGTTTTTTCTGAGTTTTGTATTGAGAAGGGCTCATGCCATAGATTTTCTTAAAGGATTCTCGGAAATACTTGGTATCTGAAATGCCGACTTTTAGGGAGATATCCGAAATCCTGTACTTAGAGTTGATCAGTAGCTGTGCGGCTACGCGCATTCTGACATCACGGATAAATTCCACTGCTGTTTTGCCCGTAATACTTTTAAGTTTTTTGTAAAAGGACGACTGACTCATGGCCATGTCACGGGCCAAAACCTGGACATTAAACTCCAAGTCCTCCACATTCTGCTCCACCAAACGTATAGCATGCTCAATAAACTCCCGGTCTTCGTCAGGAATCTCAAGCTCAAAATGTTCTTTTAATATTGATTTCTCATAAAATTCATGAAGGCGGAGCTTATTGGAAAATATATTGTGGATTTTTGCTTGTAGGACCTTGGGGTTAAAAGGCTTACTAATATAGTCTGTGGCGCCAATGGTAAGTCCTTCGATTTCATAAACCGTGGCGGTCCTGGCGGTCAGAAGTATAAATGGAATATATCCCAGCGACTTGTCCTCATTGACTTTTTGACAGAGGGTGATGCCGTCCATCTCAGGCATCATCACATCGCTTATAATCAAGTCTGGCGTATGGCTTTTTAATGTTTCCAAAGCTTCCAAGCCGTTTTCTGCCATTAGTATCGAATAGCTGGGCGATAGCAAACCCTGCAAATAGGATAATAAATCTTCATTATCATCCACTATTAATATCGTAAAGGGAAAGGCCTCCGCATTCCTGATGGGGCGAGTATCATGGTCTTTTTCAAGGTCAATATCCTTATAAATAGTAAATTCTGCCCCTGCATTTATATCCGGTAATATCTGCTCCGGAGCGAGATGCTTACTCCCAAAAGGAAGCTTTACTGTAAATATGGTACCTTCCTTAAGAGCACTCTTTACCAGCACCTCCCCATGGTGAATACTGACAAAATCCTTCACTAAGGAAAGGCCTATACCTGTACCGCTGATCGATAGGGTTTCACTTCTAAAAGTCTGATGAAAACGATCGAAAATCTTATCCATCTCCTCTCTGGACATGCCATTTCCATCGTCCTCAATGGATATCTTTGCATAGTTATTCACCAGTGCTCCCTGCAAAAACTCAGCGTCTTTGGCAGGAGAGCCCACAAAGTCCACATCCACTTTTATGCTACCACCCTCATGAGTGTGCTTGAATGCATTAGAAAGTAGATTGGTAAATACCATCTCAAGCTTCTCCCTATCAAAATAGATCGAGATATCATGATTAATGCTCTTAAAGGTGTATTGGATGCCCTTTTCCTGCGCCTTAAGCTTAAAAACCAGATATATCTCATTTACGAAATTAGACACATCGCCCTTAAGCGCTCTTAAGCTTATATTGTCGGTTTCAGTCTTACGGAATTCTAGGAGCTGGTTTACCAACTGGTACATTTTCTTTGATTGAGAATAAAGTAAATGAGCCTTTTCCTTAAGTGTATTGCTCTTCCACTCATGCGAGATCAGCTCCTCCGCAGGACCAAGTATCAGGGTAAGCGGGGTCTTTAGCTCATGGGAAATATTAGTGAAAAAATTAAGCTTGAGATCATAAAGAATTTTTTCATTTTCTGTGTCCATCTGGCTTTGCAGCAGCTTCTGGCGTAAGCGGAACTGCCATGACCTGAATTTCCACAAGGAAAACAGGAGGATGGCAAATAACAGGAAATAGCCCAGATAGGCCCATCGGGTCTGCCACCAGGGTGCCAGCACTATGATCTCCAAAGAAGCCTGTGACACCTGAGGATTATCTGTATTGGAATAGGTTTTTACTTTGAAGGTATAAGTGCCGGGCCCAATATCATTATAATTGGCAAAGCGCTGGTTTCCGGCAACTACCCAATCATTGTCCACTCCTTCGAGCTTATACAGGTATTTTGTGCTTTGGGGAGACACAAAGTTGATGGAGGTATAGCTTATGGTAAAATTGAACTGGTCGGGTTCCAGGATTACCTTTTCGGAATTGGTGATGTTCTTGACCATTTCATTATCACCCTGTACCTCCTTGTCAAAAACCTTAATGGAGGTGATATAGAGAGGCGCATTACGTTCCTTAGTGGAAATCTTAGAGGGGTCAAACAGGTTGAACCCATTAATTCCCCCAAAAAGCATATCTCCTTGGGAGGTTTTCAGGAAACTATTATAATTAAAGACGCTGCTTTGCAGGCCATTTTTGATGCTGTAATTTGTGAAAGTTTCCGTATCTATATTGAAGGTGGAAAGCCCATTATTGGTGCTAATCCATAAGGTATGATGGCCCCCAGGAAGTATCCCATAGACCAGGTTATTGGGCAAGCCATTTGCCGTATGGTACACCTTCACATCATCGTTTACACTATTGAATTTGATCAAGCCGTGGCTGGAGGTGCCTAGCCAATACACACTGTCCTTTTCGGAATAGATAGTGTGAACGGTGATGTCCTCATCGAGCGCCTCCGAAAATATATTGGAGGGAGTAAACTGCTTATTGTCGGGAGTAAATTCCACTAAGCCCCTATTGGTTCCTAGCATTAGGCTGCCATTCCACTTTTCGTGAATGGAAAACACCGTCATATTTGAGGTCCAGGATTGATTGTCATATCGCTCAAACTGTCCATTGCCCATATACCTGTTGAGGCCTCCACCATTGGTCCCTATCCATATATTGCTTTGGGAATCTTCATAGAGTGTCATGATGGTGCTATTGCTCAGACTGTGCCGATCAGCATGATGATGCTTGTATTTGGTATAGTTTTTTTGTTTGGGATTATATACCTCCAGTCCATGATAATGCAGGCCTATCCACAAATTGCCATTCTGGTCCTTTATGATCTTTTTGATATTCGCGTCTGGTTCGTCGGTAGGACTGTAATGGATTCTTTCAAACTTGCCGCTCAGTCTATCAAAATAGTTTAACCCTCCCCCTTCAGTGCCGATCCAGAATCTATTGGGCTCATCTTCCACAAAGGAGCTAATAATATTATTGCTCAAGGCATCCTCCGTTTCTGAGCTATAGTAATGATTAAAAGTGCCGAGACTTCTGTCAAATAGATTTACCCCGCCAGCCCAGGTTCCTATCCACATATTATGATCCTCATCTTCGAGAATATCGTAGATGGAGTTATGACTCAAGCTGTATAAATCCTGGGGGATATGGCTGTATTTGGAAAATTTCTTCTTTGCAATATTCAATAAATATAGCCCATCAATAGCACCTATCCACAAGACGTCATTGGAGTCTTTTACAATCGCCCTTATCGCCTTTGGGAAGCTGTGAATATGCCCGTCGGAGTCCTTGAATATAAAAGGGACAAATGTTTCCTTTTGGCCATCCCACTGAAATAATCCCAGGGGAGAAGCCATGAGCAAGGTGTCTTGGTTTAGCCTGAAGAACTTAATCTTGAAATTATAGGAAACCACATTATTGTCGTAATTATATACTTTGGAGATCGACTTTGCCCGATAGTCATAGCAATATACCCCATCAGTGGAGCCAATCCATAAGGTGTCCTGATCTGCATACGCAGAGATGACGGAGGTATTTACGATCTGTTTCAACGTGATCTGCTGCTGCACGTCCTTAGAGTCAAACGAAAAAAGCCCCTTTCGGCTACTTAATAGGATCTGGTTGCCATGGCCTGCCGAAATCTGACTGATGGTAAGCCCTTCGAGGATATTATTTTCATCTTTTATTCTTATGATTTTGTCTAAATCATCATCATACAATGACAGGCCCTTGATGGTGCTTATCCATAGCTTATTGCTGGGATCCTCATAGAGCGAAGATACCCAATTGTCATGAAGAGTGGAGTCATCATATAGCTCGTTATGGTAGGTTTTGATCGTGTATCCGTCGAATTTGTTTAGGCCATCTCGAGTGCCAAACCACAAAAAGCCCTTATTATCCTGGATGATGCTGCTGACCGTGGTGCTGCTAAGCCCATCAGAAACACCGATTTTCTTAAACTTTAGATTAGGAAGTTCCTGGCCAAAACAAGGTATTATGAAGGCAAACGAAAATAGGATAGCCCATGCCTGAATACTTACCTTGTTTATTACTCTTTTCATAATCTAATGGATGACTTTGGTTTTTGGGCGATGATGATGTCTGACTTGCAAACTAAAAATAGTTTAAAAATTATAATTGGGACGGACTCTGCAAGGCCAAATATCAAAATACCCCCTATAAAATATGAATATGGGAGTGCTAACCGTATTTCCTGAAGCGTGATGCTTCACCAGAGGCTTTCACTGATACTGAGGGAGGAGAGGCGTTTTCCCCACTTCAAAAGTCAGTTTTATTGTCCCGTCATTTTATTTTGAGAAAGCCAGAGTAGGCAGTCGTATGTTTTGTCCGATGAGGGAGGCGTGAAATTAGGTGTTGTGGATAGAAGGGCTTTGCATTCTCTTATACTGGGGGTGTATTCTCTGATTTAAGGGGGGGAATATTCATAATATGCCCCTATGCTATTGATTCCATGGTGAGCTATTATTTAGATTTGAATAAATCAAGTCGCTGAAAACCGGCTTGGAAATTCTAAACACGAATCAAAATTTTTCTTTATGATCAATTTCAAAAATGGCCAGCAGGCTGGATGGTTTGCAAATCTGCTGCTGCTTTCTGTAATAGTTCTTCATGGGAGCTGCTCAAGCACCGCCAAGTCCAATGCAGAAAATACTTCAGAAGTTCAGGTCACTTCCCAACCTCTGGAAAGTCTCTCCATACAAACTCAGACGCAGAAGGCCGAAACCTTATATGCTGGCTTAGCAAAGGTGGCGAGGGAGGCTAAAAAGGCTCCCCGAAGTATAGAAGAAGATGGGGAAATAATGTGGGTAAGAAATGGCTTTGACTGGACAGAAGGGTTTTTTGCCGGTTCACTATGGTATTTATATGAGCTTACCGGGGACAAGGAATGGATGGAAGAGGCCCAATATTTTCAGGAATTGAATAAGGAGGATAGGTTCTTCTCCAACCATGATTTGGGCTTTGTGTTTAATAATTCATATGGTAATGGCCTTCGGATAAGTGGAGATAAAGCCTATGCGCAGGTACTGATAGATGCTGCCAATACGCTTATGGATAGATATAACCCAGAGGTGGGCTGTATCCTGTCTTGGAATGTGGATGGAGGATGGCAATCTAAGCGTGGGTGGGAATTTCCTGTGATCATAGATAATATGATGAATCTGGAGCTACTCTTTGTGGTTTCCGAGATGACTGGCGATGCCAAATATGCCGAGGTCGCCATCAACCATGCCAATACCACCATGAAGCACCATTTTAGAGAAGACTATAGCTCATACCATGTGGTGGATTACGATCCGATCAGCGGAGAAGTTAGAAATAAAGAACGAGCTCAGGGATTTTCTCATGAGTCCTCCTGGTCGAGGGGCCAGGCTTGGGGGCTGTATGGATATATCATGTGTTATAGGTTTACGGAGAAGGAGGAATACCTTGAGCAAGCCAGGAATATTGCGGCTTTTATACTTAGTAATCCAGAAATCCGGAAAAATGATGTGCCCTTCTGGGATTACGATGCTCAGAATATTCCTCAGGAGCCAAAAGACGCTTCCGCTGCGGCTATCACCACCTCTGCCTTGCTGGAGCTGAGCACTTATAGCGAAGGAGATTACCTCCAGAGAGCGAAGGATATGTTGAAAACCCTATCTGGTCCGGAGTATTTCGCTAAGCCAGGAGAAAACCACAATTTTCTGCTCAAGCATTCTGTGGGAAGCATCCCTCATAATTCTGAAATCGATAAGCCCTTGAATTATGCCGATTACTATTACCTGGAATCCTTACTGCGATTGAGAAATTGGTTTGAGATGGATTCTTAATATTGTCCCCAAAAACTGAAGATAAAGAGGTGAAATTATGAAAATAATAGATCAAATGAATTCCAGCTAGATGGATGCACTATCCTTTATATTTATTGAAACCCAAAACTTAATAACCTAAATGATTACTTATGTGTTTTAATTTTACAATTAACAGACTAAGCGCATTGCAGAAAATCTGCACCCTGGTGTTTCTGTTGCTTCTATTGATATTCGATACCTATGCAAGAGAGAGCAGTGGCTTAGAGAGAATGACGGGAGTCCTCGCCTTGGAAAATGACGGACAACCAAAAGTGGAGGGCAATGCCCTCAGATATGAGCAAGTGACGGGCACGGTGGTGGATGAAAATGGCCTCGGGCTGCCAGGAGTCTATGTTTTGATCAAAGGAAGCTCCACAGGAACGGTCACTGATATGGATGGCCATTACAGCCTCAATGTCCCTGAGACTGGCTCCGTCCTGATTTTTAAGATTGTGGGCTATGTCCCTCAGGAGGTAAAAGCCCTAAATCAAAGCAAGATCGATATCCAAATGCAGGTCGATATCAAGGCGCTGGAAGAGGTGGTGGTCGTAGGCTATGGCACCGAGAAGAAGGTAAACCTGACTGGCTCTGTCAGTACCATCAATAATCAAGACATAGAATCCAGGCCTATCACTAATATTAGTGCAGGTTTGTCAGGGCTGGCCCCGGGCGTGGTGGTGAGTCAGGCCAACGGCGGCGTGGCAGGTGGCGACGGCGCAAACATTAGAATCCGTGGAATAGGCACCTTCAATAATACTAACCCGCTCATCGTGGTGGACGGTATTCCTTCCGAAGGAACAGGGATTATGAATGATATTGATCCTAATGATGTCGAAAATATCTCTATCCTTAAAGATGCAGCATCCGCCTCCATATACGGTTCCAGAGGTGCCAATGGGGTGATACTAATTACCACCAAAAGAGGCAAGGAAGGGAAAGTTTCACTATCCTATAATGGATATACAGGATGGCAAAAAAGTACCCGAATGCCGGAATTCGTCAGTGATTTTGGCTTATATATGGAGCAAGCCAATATCAACCGAGGTACCGAGATCTTCAATGCTGCCGCGATACAGGCCTGGCGGGACAATCCTAATGATCCTCTGCTCTATCCCAATGTCGATTGGTACGATGAGCAAGTGGGAAGCACGGCAAGGATCCAATCTCATAGTCTATCAGTCACTGGCGGTACAGCTGCCACTCAGTACAGGCTATCCATGAGTTATCTGGATCAGGATGGACTGGTGCTCAATAATAATATAAAGCGCTATGGGGTAAGGACCAACCTTCAATCGGAAATAGTAAAAGGAGTCAAGGTCGGTGGCGATATGTTTTTTAGATGGTCGGATGTCGTTCCCAATGCACTTGGGGATAATACGATTGACCTAGGCACCGTGCCAGGCATCCCTAGTATGCAGCACCCAGATGGAAGATGGGGCGGCGCACAGCACCCGGCAGTGGGCACAATCACTAATCCACATGGGGCGGTGATGAATCGTGATGATGATATCAATCAGAAAAGGATCCTGGGTAGTGTCTTTGCTAGCTGGGAAATGATAGAAGGCCTTACTGCCACCGCCAAAGTATCTCTAAACTATAATAACCAACTTAGAAATACCTTCGCAAAAAGATGGGACCTTTGGGATTTCCAAAGGGATGTAGTCACTCGAGAATTTGGTTTGGCCTCTGGCCGATCTTCCACCTCTCGTCAGGACCAGGACTACCTGATCACCTCCAATCTCCTGCTGGAATACCAAAAATCCTTTGATGACCATTCCTTTAAGCTACTGGGCGGTTTTGAACGCTTAAATTATCGCGATGACTATGTATCTGTGACCAAAAACCAATACCAAAATAATCAAGTGACCGCAATCAATGCGGGATTATTGGTGGCTGGAGCCAGCGGAAACACCGTGGAGTGGGCTTTGCAGTCTTACTTTGGAAGGTTTAATTATAACTATAAAGGAAAGTACTTTGCTGAAATAAATTTCAGAGCCGATGGATCTTCCCGGTTCCAGGCAGAGAATAGATGGGGTTACTTCCCCGCTTTTTCGGCAGGATGGAATATCTCTGAGGAGGCTTTTATGAGCAATATCTCCTTTATAGATAATTTGAAGCTCCGAGCGTCCTGGGGAAGACTGGGGAATAATAGAATCGGAAACTACCCTTATCAGTCCACCTATAATCTAAATCAGAATTACTCCTTCGGCGGGGAAGTATATACGGGCATCGCCCAGACTTCACTGGTCAATGAAGACATCCGATGGGAAGAAACCACCACCACCGATATTGGATTGGATGCGGCATTCTTTGATGGAAAACTAAATTTTACCGTTGATTATTTTAACCGAAAAACCGATGGCATACTTACTGGATTGCCCGTTCCACAATTTCTAGGGAATAAAGCAAACCCTACTGTAAACCTCGCCTCAATGGTAAACAAAGGGGTAGAATTAAGCCTTGGCTATAGAAACAATATTGGTCAGCTCAACTATAATGTCTCTGGCCACCTGACTATATTGGATAATGAGGTGACGGATTATTTCGAGGATATTCAGACAGGGGGCACGCAGGTAGGATATCCCTACCAGTCCTGGTATGGACTGGAGGCGGTAGGCTTATTCCAGACTATAGATGAAATAGAAGCCGCTCCTAGACATCAAAACAATACCTCCCCAGGAGATATCCAATTTAAGGATCAGCTTACCGTTGATACCAATAATGATGGCATTCCCGATGCGGGCAATGGCGTGATAGACAGTGATGATAGGGTCATTATTGGCAATAGAATTCCAGGTTATAGCTATGGAGGCAAGATTTCACTGGAACTAAAAGGAGTCGATTTTGGACTGGTATTACAGGGAGTGGCAGATCAGGATATGAATACCTTTGGCACAGGAGTGAGACCGATAGAGTGGAGTGACAGAGGGGTGCTGCACCAAAGATGGGTGGATGACGCCTGGTCAGAGCAAAACCCGGATGGCAGCTTGCCTCGCCTGAATCAGGATGCTATGCAAGGCTTGAATGGAAATGTATCTTCCTTCTGGGTCAAGGACGTCTCGTTTTTTAGAGTCAAAAACCTGCAACTAGGCTATACTCTTCCCGAATCAATCATTGGCAAGTTTAAGCTCCAAAATGTTAGGGTTTACTTCAGCATGGAAAATGTGTTCACGATAACCAATGAAGAATGGGGATTTGATCCAGAAACTGGCTCTGCGACGGAAGTTCCAAACGTCCGCTCCACTAGCCTCGGCTTGAGCATTAGGTTATAATGATCCATTACCAAAAAACTATCCTTATGAAAAAGTTAAAACATACTTATATAATGGTGATATGCCTGCTTTGCTTGGCATGTAACCAGGAATTCCTAGATAAGAATCCAAATGACGCATTATCAGCGGACTCTTTTTGGTCCAATGAATATGACGCTATCGCCGGACTTACCGCGATATATGATGCTTTGGAGACCGGAAATGAGAGCTTAGGCTGGGCCACCCTGGGTCTTTTTGATTTATTTACTCCACTGGGAAACTCCCGCAATGGGGTATATAGACAGATCGCAGAGGGTGTTCATAATCCGGACAACCGCATCGTAAATGAGCTTTGGGAAAATATGTACAAAGGGGTCGTAAGGTCCAATGATTTTTTGGTGCATATTGATGAGATTCCCTTCGAAGGAGAAAATGGCGAAGAGCGTAAGAATATTATGATTGGCGAAGCCCGCTTCTTAAGAGCCATGTATTATTATCTGCTAGTAGAGGTCTATGGCGATGTGCCATTATTCATCACAGTACCCACCGCTCAGGATGCCGATGCCTACCGAGCCCCAGTATCTGAGGTCGTGGAGCTGATGAAGGAGGACCTGCTATTTGCCGTGGATCACCTGCCGGTGCCTGGCCAGGAGCAGACTGGAAGAGCGACCAAGGGAGCGGCTTTGGCCTTGCGGATGAAGATAGGCCTATTCGAAAAAGACTGGGCCGCGGCGGCCACGGCTGCTGAGCAGATCATGAGCATGGGATACAGCCTAGTGCCCAATTATGAGGATGTGATAAGTACCACCAATGAAAATAATGAGGAAGTCATCTTCGATGTGGAGCATATCTTTAGGAATGAATCCGAATCAGGTGGGAATTTCGAGAAAATGTATGCCTTCAGAAGCGCCTCCGCCGATGGCTGGTCCTGGATGCAGCCCACCAGCTGGTATGTGGACCAATTTGAGAGAATTATCCAAAATCCCGTGGAAGGTGTGGATTATATAAACGAGGATCCCGACAGGATTCCTGATGATGTATATGCTTATTTTGAAGGACGCGATCCTCGGTTAGATCATACCATCCTAAGACCCGGGTCACATTTTAAGGATAAGCTGGACGATGATATCCTCTATCCACATGACTTCCAGGCGGTCAATCATTCCCAGGTGGGAATGCATATGCGTAAGTATGTCATTCCGGGTGCCGAGACCTCCCAAAGTAGAGATTCCCCATTGGATTATATTATTTTTAGGTACGCAGATGTACTGCTCAATTACCTGGAAGCAGTGGCCATGAGAGATGGTGGAGCAGAGACCGTTTCCCAAGCCATTTTGGACCAGACGATTAATAGCATTCGCTCAAGAGCCTCAGAGGACCTGCCGCTTTATACTGCTGGCGCCATCACCATGGCAGATATCTATAGAGAGCGTATGGTGGAGCTGTCGATGGAAGGTTGGAGCTTCTTTGATATGAGGAGAAATAGCATGATTGAGATCAATGAGGGCTTTGGCGTATATGGTTTGACCGTGGATGCGGGCAATACGGTGGACTTCAACCCAAATATTATTAATCAGGTGAGGATATTTGATCCTGCCATGCATTATCTATGGCCTATTCCAACTTCTGAATTGGAGAGAGGAAAAAACCTGACTCAGAATCCGGGGTATCCAGAATAATTATTGGGATTATTGTGATCACCTCCTCTGGTAATCAGAGGAGGATTACTTTATTTGCCACTTAGTTGAATAACGGAAAAGTAAAATATGGAATTTATAAAATTGACTCGATCAAAAAACAGATGGCCTTTCATATTCCTGCTTGTGCTCATGGCCTGCCAGCTTTCAGGCTGCAGCAGCCAGGCAGATCAGAAAGAAGAAGCGCCCAATATTATATTTATTTTCCCTGACCAATTTAGGAATTTTAGCCTTGGGATCTGGTCCGCGCCAGGCTACGACGAATACATTCAGGGAAAGCCAGATCCAGTGGTCACCCCAGCCTTGGATCGCCTGGCTTCCGAATCGGTGGTATTTAGCAATGCCGTCAGCAATTTTCCATTATGCAGCCCTTATCGGGCAATGATGATGTCCGGAAGGTATCCTGATCATAATGGGGTCACCGCAAACTGCCATAAAGACCGGGAAGTTTCCTTAAAAACCGATATGGTCTGTATGACCGATGTATTCGCAGAGGTTGGCTACGATGTGTCTTATTTTGGTAAAGTCCATTGGTTAAGAAATGACCCGCTATTTACCCAGGAGGGTACTTATACAGGATCGACAGAAGCCCCGGGAGGGCATTATATCAATAGTTATGATACTTATATTCCCGCAGGGCCTGACCGCCATGGCATAGACTATTTTGTGCAGATGATCAAGGATGACCACTTTAATCCGATGGTTTACTCCAGTGACCCTAAGGTGGTGGAAGGAAAAGAAGATGGTGAACTCTATATGCCAAAGCGGTTTTCTGCCGAATTTGAAGCCGAAAAAATCATAGACTATCTCGAAAATACCCACCAACAAAGGGATACGGAAAAGCCATTTTTTATGATTTGGTCCTTAAATCCGCCACATAACCCGTGGACACCCGAATCCACCAAAATGGAGTATTATGACCAGTACACAGAAGAGGGATCCGTCAACTTGGATCATCTGCTGGCTCGAGGGAATAGCGATGATTCCGTGGGGAATTATGCCCCTTATTACTTCGCCAATGTCAGTGCTGTGGACCATTATATCGGTCTGGTATTGGATAAGCTGGAAGAACTGGAGCTGTCTGATAATACCATAATCGTGTTTTCTTCGGATCACGGGGAGATGCTCGGTAGCCATGGAAAGCAAGGGAAACTGGTCCTGGAATCAGAATCATTAAACATACCCTTTATGGTCAAGTGGGGTAAAAAACTCAAGCATAAGGTGGAAGATTATATCGTCAGCGTACCAGATGTGCTCCCCACGCTGGTGAGCCTTGCAGGCTTTGAAGGGGAAATTCCCTCTGGCGTCCAAGGGGCGAGTCATGCTGAGCTCATTAGAGGCAAAGAAAATAGCCCCCTGGCTAAGCCCTCTTCGGCCTTGATAATGAATTATGATTCTAGGGGATTATATACCAAGAAGCACACCTTTGTGGTCAGTGAAAAGAAAGGGTATGTGAATGAGGTCTATTGCTATGATAATATCAAAGATCCCTATCAGCTGAATAGAATTGCCCTAAAGGATATGGATAATTCCTTAAGGGAGGACCTTAAAAGTCAATTGACACAACTCCTTATTAAGACCGATGATAGATGGTACCAAGAAGGGGTTTGCTCTGATTTCCTGACTTATAATTGATTGATTACCACCTATAAACACTACCCAAAATAATGAGCTATATAAAATACCTAACCCTAATGGTTCTATTATCGAACCCCATCCAGAAGTTGGCGGCACAGCAAGCGACTGTGGAGGTGCTTGAGATGAACTTGCCTGATTTTTCCTATGCGGGATATAACTTTGGCGAGGGTGATCTGCCCTCCATGGAGGCGTTTCCCGTTTTTAAAGTGGAGGATTATGGCGCTGTTGCCAATGACAATCTTTCCGATACCGAGGCGATCCAAGCGGCAATAAATGCGGCCTCGGTCAAAGGAGGGATTGTATTATTTGGCTCGGGACGTTATTTGTTGAATGAAGAAGCGGGCAATGCCACAGGCTTAATGGTGGAGGCGGATAATGTGGTGCTGAGAGGGACAGGAGATGGTCCTGGAGGCACAGAGCTTTTCATGAAATGGCACCTGGAGCCCGCCGATCCAGCCAAAATTTATAGCACTCCTGCCATGATTCAGTTTAGGGCTCCCCATGATTCAGAGCCCCTTCCCCGCTTAGCCAAAGATGCAAAAGAAGGCACTGAGGTGCTTACCTTTTCTGCCCCGGTAAATCTTCGGCCTGGAGATTTTATCAGGATTGCTGCCGTGGGTACTTTCTTAAATGAGCCCTTGCTCGAAGGCAAAAAAACCAGAGAAATATGGAGCCGGATCAATGAAAGAGGAGCCGCCGCAGAAGAGCTTCATCAGGTAAAGTCCGCCGATGGCCATACTCTGACGCTCATAGCGCCTATTACTATGGACCTGTCGGCAGACGATCCCTGGGAGATAAGTAAGCTGAGCTTATTGCAAAACTGTGGCTTCGAAAAGATACACTTTAGAGGCAATTTTCAGGAGGACTTTGTGCATCACCTGGATGCCATCCATGATTCTGGCTTTTCGGGCATTAGCATGTCGCGGACTTTCAACTCCTGGGTCAAGGAAGTAAGCTTCAGCGATGTGAGCGCTGCCGCTAATTTTAGTGGCTCTCTCTGCGGCACGATAGTGCGCTGCGCCGTGAAAGGAAATGGCGGACATTCCAGCTTTGGCTTTCATACCAGCACCCGATCGTTGATGGCTTATTGTGAGGATCAGGCAAATGCCTGGCACGGTCCAAATGCCTCCCACAGATCCGTGGGAAGTGTGATCTTTAGATTTGAAGGAATCAATCGCGGCATCGATCTCCACGGTGATTTCCCTAGAAATACCCTGTTTGACCAGTGTGTCATGGCGGGATTTGATGGGGATTCGGTCGGAAGGGCCAGCCATGGAGCCAACTATAAAAATCTTCCCAACCATATGGGAGGATTGGTGTTTTGGAACTTCACCCAGACTGCAAGGCCAAGGCCTGACTTTGACTTCTGGGAATTATATGAAGGTCATCCCGAGAAACTCTATGGGCCACTTACAGCCATAAACCCCGTAATCGTGGGATACAGAGGAGAAGGAACCAGTTTTGTGCAGGAAAGCGTCGGGGAAATGCACTCCTGGGGTATTCCCGTGCAGCCAGCATCTCTTTTTATCTTCCAGAAAACACAGCGTGGCAAAAAGATTCCCGCTTACCTAAGTCAATAAACCTATAAGGATCCACAAGTTTCTTTCGGAGACTTTAAGATAAAAAAGATTTTACGCATGTCATTCTGCGGAAAATAGGCCAAAGCCTTCTTCCTGCTAATAAGGCCTTTCCAGCTTTATAATGGCTTTGGTGTGTCTTGCCTGCAACTATCAGCAGGATATTGCTTCAGCAATCGCATCAATTGTTGATTAGAAAATAGCGTCTCGCTATTGAAGTGGACTCCTCTACTCGTCCATTCTTGATTTTAATTATTATTCATTCTAACCAATACCCAAATGACCACAAACTATTTATTCGTATTCTTATTGCTATTGGGTGCGTGCACCCTGGATATGCAAAACCACCATGTCACCATGAGTTCTCTACCTCGCATTGGAGGTGCCGGAGCGAGCGTCGATCCAGGAAAATTCGATGCGGACTATCCCCAGATGGAGCGCTGGGCAAATGCGGGTGTCCGAGGTGGAATCCCTATCAAGGATAGCCTGCAGCTAGGAGCAACCGTGACGGGAATGAACAGCGCAGCCATCAACCAGGCCATCAATAACTGCCCTTCTGGCCAGTATGTTTATTTGCCAAATGGTAATTATACCATTGACAGCTCTATCAATATGAAAAGTGACGTTTTCCTGGTGGGTGAGAGCCTCAGCGGAGTGGTATGCACCATCACGATGACCGGCGGCAATGCCTTTTTCTTTAATACTGGCATAAGTCAATCCGGTATTTATGATATCACCATCCAGGGTGGTTGGGGTACCCCACAGTACGCCTGGAATTTTGGGCTGGGAAGTGCCAATAGCGAGCTCCCAAATAATAGCAATGTGTCCGTCAAGTTTAAAAATTCCATTGACTGCTTTCTCGATAATGTTACAATCTTGAATAGTGCGATGCATCCCGTTTGGGTAAATGCCACGCATACCACCCTAAGGGATCTCCACGTGGATGGTGTACATAATAAAGGTGGAGGTGCCCAAGGTTACCTTATGATCCTAAATGCCGATAACCTCATCACAGGCTGTTATTTTACGCATTTACGCCATTTTTCTATCCAAGGAGCCAATGCCAAATTTAATGTAGTATATGATAATGAATTTGAGCAGGAATTAAGCTTCCATACTGGTGATGGTGGGGATAATTTGGTGGAAAAAAACCTCATTGCGCTGCCTGCTGATATGTGGGAAAACTACTATGCGATCATGGGTCCTTGGTCCAGCCAGCATACCCTTTCTGAGAAACCTAATTATGTATATGGCAATCAATGCTATCATCATAATATGGAGGAGGCGCCACTGTCTCCCTGGAGCGATGCAGCCACCGTTTACTATGGTCCTCATATGGTGAAGCCCATCGGTCATACCGCAATTCTCGATAACTTCACTCCTTACAGTGGTGGAGCGCCCAGCGGGGCTACTCTTTATGCTGTCACAGGCAATTAATAAGTGATTGCAGCTAGTAAATCTTAAGTCTTCTGACCCTAGAAATGCCGGAGGGGAAGTGATTAATATTAGCGGAAGCGGCTACAATTTATCAGATAGCAGCGGTGTATGGATTCGGTTGGTATAGCAATTCAATAATAATTCTTCTCCATCGAACCTTTAATCACTGGTAGTATTAATCAGGCATATTTGCTGGCCTATTACCCCAAAATCACCCTGACTTCAGGCTCCTTTCGGATGCTGGAATCGGGGTGATTTTTCTTGATTTTGGTGCGTGACAATTTGTTTGTGACCGGCCCCTATCAGAAAAGGGTATAGCCAAAAATCACTGAGAATGCATGGTATTTTGATTCATAAGAGACCACCTTACCTAATAAAATGCGGCTGGTGAAATACCGTAGTTCTAAGCTGTATCTATCTTTGTACTTATACCCCGACCCAATGGCCAAATTCACATTCCCAATTAGATCGTTATAATTGTACTCGCTGCCATCTGGGCGGAGGTATTGCAGATATGAGTTTAGGCCAAAGTCAAATACAGGCCCCCCATTCACAAAAATCTTTGATTCAGGATTAATAAAGAAATAGTGCCGCAGTGCAAAAGGCAGCTCGATGGAGGTATAGGCTAACCTCCCCGAAACCGATCCACCAGATACTTGAGAGGTCTCAAAAGTTATTGACTGATTGTAATTTCGGAAGGTGGGTTCGACCACCAGACTCCATTTGTTATTATTAAAGGGTAATATATATTCGAATTCTATCCCCAGACCAATGGAAACAGTGGGGTCAAATTCATTAGATGTAGAAAACGAGGGTTGTACAACGTTGATTAGGGAGTTGAAAGTAAACCTTGGCCTCAGGCTGAGGTGGATGAGTTCCCGTTTTTGAATATTGGTATATTTGGTATAAGCGACTTGCTGGCATTCATTGTACTTTTCAAATACATGAATTAATTGCCTGTGGGTATAGCTCAAAACATCTACCTCATCCATTTCTAAGGCTTCACACCTTAGGTTTAGCCAAATTTGTTCTCTGAATTTATTATTTGTAGCAATAGCACCCTTCTCATTTTTATACTTTTTGTAGATGAGCTGCTCAAAATCCCCATTGTCATGACTGTAAAAGTATTTACGTAAATTCCCATTTACATACAGTCCCAAGCTTGCTTGACCTTCTATTAGAATGTTTAAAAACAAGGTTTCTTCCACTAAAACAGGCTCCTTTGTCGAGCTCTCCTCTTGCACAGAAAAGACAGTCTTGTCAATTAATACCTTGGCTCTTTGGTATCTTAGCGACTGGCCAAATCCAAATTCCCTTGCCTGATCGAGCCCTAGTGTTTCGGAATCATCATTTAGGCTGGCTTTAAATTCAAAATGGCTGGGATTATTTTTCCAATCCACATTTTTAATAAAACCTTCGGTTTTTTCGCCTTGGTTATTGATATAATAGGCCTTTTCAAAAACTATTTGGCAGAAAGCAAGGGAGGAGCAGAATAGAAATAGGCAGAGGAATAAGCATTTTTTCATAGCTATAAGTAGAGATGGGATATAGAAACAACTTTAATTAATACCTTACTTTAGTAAAAATTAAAGGTTTTGAATGGAGTATAATTATTAAATATAAATTTATTTGCTCAATAAAAAATTTAAAGTAAATAAATTTTGCAGCCTATTTTCATGGCGTATTGCGGTGTGCATAGGAGATTGTATTACATTCCCTTATTTTTGGATTTTGCACTTAAATAGCTGTATTAGAGTGAATTATTATTTCAATGTTCAGCGAAAAAAGAATAGAAGCCTAAGGGAAGGTGTGTATTTTCAATGCAGATGATAGGCTAATAGTAGTTTATACCTTATTTTTGTAAAATTGCTCTTATTAATTAGGGTTAATTATGTCAAAATTACTTATCTCTTCCGTCGTATTTGAGGTGAAGGATAGGGTATAAGAATTATTCAGGCCATTTGAATTACTTATGAGTTGATCGCTGCCTTTGTTTTAGAGTACAAATCAAGGAGGTATAGGTCGGATGATTAGGTAAAAAAAGAGAGTATAGTGAAACTGAAAAATAAGAAAAAACTCATTTCCTACGGGAGCATATTGGATCAGTCCATAGAATTTAATCCTTTTGTATTCAGCAGGTCATTTTTATTATGGGCTTTATTGGGGATTTTGGGTGGATTAATCGCTGGGGCCTACTGGATAGTTCTCGAATGGATGACCCATGGGTTGGCATTTTTCACAGGATGGACGGTGATACCGCTTATGGCTTTCGCCGGTCTGGCTGCGGGACTGATCATTCACTGGATCGGCGATCCCGGAGAGATCCATTTGATCGTCAATAATATAAGGTTTAATAAAGGGAAATTGGACCCCAAAAACAACCCCTCGATGATCCTGTCTTCCCTGCTCTGTGTGGCCTCTGGAGGAAGCCTCGGTCCTGAGGCTCCGCTTGTCCAGGTTACGGGATCTACCGGTACCCTGCTCGGAAAGCTCTTTAGGCTCAAAGGGGAAGCGCTTCGTTCGCTGAGTATTGCTGGGATGGCCTCGGGATTTACGGCGCTGTTTGGCGCTCCGCTGGGAGGGAGTTTGTTCTCCCTGGAGATTCTGCATTATAAGCATGCCGTGGAATATTATAAAGCCATCATCCCCGCATTCGTCGCCAGTAGTTTTAGTTATATCATATTTGCCTTGGTCGTCCATCTTGGCCTGGGGCCAATCTGGGATTTCCCGACCTACGAGATGTCTGACAAGTTTGACTTCCTCTATGCCCTTATTTTTGGTTTACTGGGAGCGATGATCGGATGGTCTTTTATCTATTGTACCAAGCTGTGGAAATCGATATTTGCAGCCTTGAGCGCCCCTATATATATTAAGACATTTATTGGTGGACTTCTGCTGGGGATTATCGCTTTTTACTTTCCCCTGACCCGGTATTTTGGCCACCATGAGCTCAATGAGCTCCTGTCAATGGAGGTTTCCATTGGCTTCCTGATCGCAATACTTGTGTTTAAGCTAATCGCCATCTCCATCACTGTGACCTCTGGCTGGCGAGGTGGATTTATCATTCCATTGTTTTTTGTGGGAGGAACCCTGGGGATAATCATCCACCATTTCTTACCAGAGGTAAGCCTTTCTCTGGCTATGATCAGCTGTATGGCGGCGATAAATGCCTGCGTCACGAGGACTCCGATGAGCACCACGATCCTGCTGGCCACCCTTACCGGGTTTCAGTATTTTATCCCCATATTCTTCGCCAGCCTCACCGGATACTTTCTGGCACCTAAAGTGCCCTTTATAAAATCCCAAATGCAGAAAGAAGAAAGCCATTAGTAGTCCTCCCCGTCCGAGAATGTCAGGCAGTGCCATTTTGAGGCGCTAGGAGTGCATGGCTTGTGTTAGGGCTCATTACCAATCGACAAAGGATATGCCCAGACCGACAGTGGTCTGTTTGTGATTATAATCAATCAAGGTCTCACCATAGCCATTGAAAATCTGCAATTGGGCCCTTAGGTGGGCTTTTATTGGGTAAATATAATTGAACTGGATGCTGCCGTGATTGTCAGGAAAAGACAGGGAATTGGTCCCCACCACATAAAAATTATGCTTCTTAATCTTATAGATCACATTGGCTTGCGCTCGACCGATATAGTCAGTGATCAGGGGATTTTCATCCTCCTCATCCACGAGACGTATCCAAGGCTTTAGGAATATCTGTAGATTATTTCTTTCCATGCCGATATGAAACATCACCCGGTTCCAACTTCTGGAATAGGGCAGATCGCGACCGTTTGACTGGTGATTGAAACCTACACCCGCCATTTTTACTTTGAAACCAATAAAATTAAAGTTTATAGGAAAATTTAAAATCAGTTCCGGCTCAAAATTCATTTCCCTGAAGGCCCGCGAGAGATCCGTATTATAGATCTGCCAGTGAGCCACCTGCGTATATCCCAACCACAAATCTCCATGACCAAATAAGAAAGATTGCAGTACCTTAGTCTTAAAACTCAACTGAAACCGCGCCTCATAGTTATTATAAGGCTTAGACTCCGAGGCCGAGTACAATGGGTTTTCGCTTTGGGGAAGGGTATTCGGACTATTTGTCCGCCGGCCGGCGGTAATATAAAAGGGGTTATACGAAGTCAATCGGAAAGTCCCCAATTTATCCGGCTCATCAAGCTCCCATCGCTGCGACATGGTTTTGGCCAAAAACTTATTATCAGTCAGCAGCAAGTCTTGCGAAAAAACTGGAATTGTAAACAAACAGAGAATAATCAGGAATAAAAATAACCTCATAGATTATGATTTAGATTTTCAGAAAAAGAATCAGCCGGCATTTAATAAAAAATCAAGTCCACTACCAAACCCGATTCCCCATTAAAACACCATTACCAGCCCAAAAATACAGCTATTTCCGAGATTTGGATAAGTTTCCGATAAATGCCTTAGGGTCTTTTTAGCAAGAAGAGGTTAGGGAAGGGAGGAAGAATGTTCTGCAATGCTTTGAGTAATTTGATTCCCAGGTGATAGTGCTGCCTCAAGGACCCCATTCTTACGATAATTGATAGAAAATTTGCTGTGAAATGAGTTTTTATCAGTTTTTAGAACTTATTCTGTCATTCTAGGATAAAATTATTTGTTTCCCCGAGGCTATTATTTCTAAAAAAAGAATTGGATTTTACTCGCTGGTTATTTTTACTAGGCCTCAGTTTGGCTGGAGGCCCAGTAGGAAGTTTGAAATTATGATTCCACCTCTTAATTGCAGATAGATCTTCAGTCCCTGATCGATGCAGGGGTGTAGTCAGGGTCGATCTTTTCTAAGCCCCCACTTTTATTATATATTTTCCCTCTGTTAAAGAAAACTGGCCAGTTTGCAGACCTTCTATTTCGGTTTCGGGTTTTTGTCCATTATCAGTGGTGATTGTTATGGATTGGGATGGGCGAAAGGGCAGGTTTACCTTGGCTAGGGAGCCATTAGGCACGCTTATTTCGTATAAATAGCCCTCCGATGCTTGTTTGTGCCACTTTGATACTATTTCTCCATAGGGAGAATTATAAACCGCCCTTGCTGATTCCAGCCCTTCAGGGTTGGTGGGGCTGATATAAAACTCCTTAAATCCGGGCTTTTCCGGGTCCGGACGAATACCTGCTAGCCACCGGTAATACCACTCCGAAACCGTTCCGAACATGGGGTGGGCATTGGAGTAAGTATTGTCACTTTCTTTCCACGTTTCCCATATCGTGGTGGCTCCCCGATCGATCATATATCCCCAACCAGGATAGTCCCTGCTGTTTACTATATCAAATACGGCGTTTGGAGAGCCATATTCAGCAAGGACTTCTAAGGCATACTTGGTCCCGAATATTCCGGTATTCAGATGCTGGCTAGGGCCATTCCTTATCGCTACTAGCAGTGAATCGAAGGCCGCAGGAACCTCCGCCTCCGGCACTATCTTATGATAAAGCAGGGTGGAAAATAGGGTTTGCTTATTGATCTCTCCTGAGAATGACTTGTCCCAATATTCAGCTCTGATCTGATTTTTAAGTTGATTGGCTAGTTTCTCATATTTATCCGCATCCTCCGCATTTCCCATTTCCTTAGCAAATGTGGCCATGATACGCGCACATTGGAGATAATGACTGGTACCTGTAAGCTGCACGGGGACCGGTTCCATGGATTCATGGTCACTCAGTCCCTCTGAGACCAGACCTTCAGGGTGAATCCTAGCTACTTTATCCATCCATTTATTATTGAGATCATAAAGCTCATGAATGAGGTCAGTGTCATTATAATAAAGGTATAAATAATACTGGGTAGTCAAATATGCCGACTCCCAGCTAATGCCACAATACTCCACACCAGTGAAGGGGGCGGTATCGACAAAGGTGGAATCCTTCATCGCATCGACCCAATCGTAAATCGTTTTGCGATAAAAAGACTGCATATCAAAATTATAAATAAAGGTCTCACTCGTTGCATTCAAATCCCCCCCGTAGCCAAATTTCTCCCTGGCGGCACAGTCCGACTGAACACTCACGAGATTGGCCAAAAACGTCCTCTTTGAGGCCTCCTGAATGTCATTAAGCAAAGGGGAGGAGCTTGAGAAACTGTTTTGATTGATCACATCGCTGTGCATAAATAGGCCACGAATGTCCTCCGTTTTGGGCTTTTCTTTCAGACCCTTTACCTCCATATACCGATAGGTATGGTAGGTGAAATCAGGGTTAAACCACTGCTCCTTCTTATCCCCAAGTATATAACTGTCCGTCTGCCAGGCAATAGCCGGGGCTCCAGGACCACCTATGCCTGGCCGTTTTATCTGGCCCGTCACGGTGGTCATCGGATTGACCTTTCCATCTTCGTATATGCGCTCGCCAAACTTGAAGGAAATGGTGTCCCCTGCATTTCCTGCCAATTTGATTCGGTACGTTCCAGTGAAATTTACCCCCATATCAACCACCCAGAGGCCCTTTTCCGGAGATCGAATATCAACTGGAATGATCTCCTGTTTTATTGCAACAGCTGGGAAAAACGCCTTTTCAAGTTTGCCGCCGGGAGAACGGCCAATCGTCGCCACTTTCCACTCCTCATCATCAAACCCAGCTATATTCCATCCTTCCACCTCCCGATTGGCATCGTAAGCAGTGCCGATATAAACGCTGTTTTTGATGATTGGGCCGAGGGTATATTTCCACGAACTGTCTGTTACGATTTCTTCGGTATCGCCATTCTCGTACTGGATAAGGAGTTTTGCGATGAAGACCGGCTTGCCCACAGTCAGGTCCTTTCTTAGGTTACGCCTTCCCCACTTTCGTAATGGAAGAGGATTGTAAAAGCCATTGCCTAGGGATACGCCAAGGCAATTTGCCCCCTGCTCGATCAGGGAGCTGATATCATATTCTGAATAATAAATGCGCTTACTAAAGTCCGTCCAGGCAGGATCAAGGACATTTTCCTTGATGGCGGCCCCATTGACAGAAGCTTTGAAATAGCCCGCTGCCGTGATGCTCAGCTTGGCTGATTTCACCAGTTTAGTGGCTTTGAACTCCTTTCTAAATAAAGGGGAGGGATGTTCCAGATAATACAAAGAATCACTTTCGGGAAGAGCTATACCATCCTCTATCCACTTGGCACGCTCATCCTCTGCCAGGCTTAGCGGCTCCTGGTCGGGAGTGCTTGTGCATGCAAAGAAGGCCAAAACACCACAGGTAATAAGCAAAGTCAAGGAGTTCATTTCGGTAGGTTCAAGGTTCAGGTTACTCTCGTAGGCTTAATATAAGAAAAGCTGGTCGATGATTACTGCAGGAAACCCACTTAAATAATCATTAGGAAGTGGTAGGAAGAGCTCTCTCTCATTAAGCCTTGCCATATTATTAGAAAAAAAATCAAAAACCTAATTTTAAACTCACTAGCATGCTCAGGATGGAAGTGAAAAGTCAAGCAGAAGGATAGCCCCAATCAACCCAGAGAAATCTCAAAATCCCTATCTTTACAGTTCAAATCGAACTGCCATGCCCACACCTATCCACGTCAGTAAAAAGCTGGAAAAACTGATCAAAAAGCAAATTATTCCTACCAGTTCTACCGAAATTACAGGAGTTTTTGGGAAGTGGAATGCTACGATTTTTTATATTGATCGAAGAAAAAACTGGCTGCTATATAATCCCAAAACCCACTATACCGTAATTCTGGAAAATATCACTGCCAAAGATTTGCCCAACATTCAAGAGAAAATCAGCCAGGAGTTCCAACTGCAGCTAGCAGTGGACGGGATTAACTCAACCCAAGAACAAATCAATTGGCTTTTGGACGAAATCAGCTTTCACCCTACGGATGCGGATCGGAGCGCATTGGGTTATATGAACCAAAGTTTGTATGCAATTGAATGTCATTATGGAAGTGTTTTATATCCAAGCCTTGCTCAAATCAACGCTTACCTAAATGACAGTGTCTTCAGTTTGGATGGCGCAGCCAAATACACCAACCTTACCAAACCGAGAGAGGAAATGGAAAAGATCCTCAAGCAATACTTCACTTCAAATTCGGTCAAACCCACTGATCCGAATTTGCTGGATGGATTCATATAAATAGTCGCACCTTTACACCTTTATATAAAAGCATATTTAAACAATTGCTTTTTTTGTTAGAAGTTTGATAGTATCTATTTAAATGTCAGTCGATTACAAAATCAATTTATCAGAATTAAAAAAATCCAGTTGGACCATCTGAAAAATGGAAGTTTATAGTTTATCTCAATTGGGGATGAAGGTGATGCCAAGCCCGACCAGTTAATATTCTCCTAATAAAATACAATGAAAATTTAAGGGGTGTATTTGGGTGGAAAAGATCCATCTAAAAAATGCTTACTGTTTAATATAATTTAATTGTTGTAATACTTTTCCAAAATTAAAACATGGATTACCTTCATATCCATGGAAATCCTACTAATCGAAGACGACCCTATTTTGAGCGCCAATATTTCTGAAGCGCTGAAGGCAGAAGGTTTTCTAGTTTCCATATTTTATGATGGTTTGCTTGCTGAAAAAACCTTGAGACAGCATTCATATGATTGTATAATTTTGGATGTTAGCCTTCCCGGTAAAAATGGATTTGATGTGCTAAATGAATTCAGAAGTTATAATTTATTGACTCCAGTCATCATCCTAACCGCCTTTAGTGAGTTAGAAGATAAAATAAAAGGCTATAATTCCGGTGCGGATGATTATTTGAGCAAACCATTTTTCATGCGGGAATTAATTTTAAGAGTGAATTCTCTATTAAAAAGAGCTGGGGCAAAAGCTGAAGTAAACCAAAAAATTGTCATCGATGAACTGACCATTGATCAGGGAAAAAGTCGAGTAACCAAGTGCGGAACTGAGATTAGCCTTACTCCTAGAGAATTTCAAATTTTGAAAAAGCTTGCCCAGACCCCTGGGGAAATTGTGCCAAAAAGAGAATTGATTCACGAAATTTGGGGGACGTCCATGGATGCCAACACTAACACAATTGAGGTTTATATCAACTTTCTTCGCAAAAAAATCGACAAGCCTTTCCAGACCCAATCTATTAAAACCAAAGTAGGCTATGGGTATTATCTAGAGGTCTTATGAGAATTAGAAATCGTATTTTGATCTACTTTGTAACGGCGGTTACCATACTGGCAGCGGTTTCTTTAACAGCGGTATTCATCTTATTTTCAGCCTATAGAGAGGAGGAATTTCAGCAAAGACAAAAGGCCAAGATCATCTTGACGATAAACCTGATTTCACAGTATAAGGAAAAAAGTGAGAATCTCTCCAAGTCGATGGATGAACTCACAATTAATGATTTTTTTGATGAGAAACTGATGATTTTTGACGACGAAAAGTCATTGATTTTCTCCAGCCTCGATGATTTGTCTATTCAAGAATCTGAATCAATTCTCAATGCTCTTTCTCCGGAATCCATCTGGCTAGAGACGAAAGAAGGTGATTATGACGTCATCGGAACCTATTATGATAAAGACGGTAAGAGCTTTTATGCTATCTCTAAAGCCTACGACGAATATGGTCTTACTAAGTTGGATTTTCTTAAAAACACCCTGTCGCTGATCTTCATCGGTATCCTACTAACCATAGTACTGATCTCTTTTTTTCTATCCAAAAAATTGGCAAAGCCTATCGATCAGCTTTCGGAGGATATCAACCATTTCAATTTTAATCCCAGCGAAAATCAACTGCTAACACTCCCTGCCTCCGGCTCACTGGAAATCGACCAGCTTTACGAACGATTCAATCAGCTACTTAGAAGAACGAATGAATCGATGGTATTTCAAAAGCATGCTGTGCAGCATATTTCCCACGAACTCAAAACACCTATTTCTGTGCTGGTGTCCGAATTGGAGCGATTAAAAGATCAATTGGGTGACGATCAGTTGGCTGATCAGCTGTCCCAATTGGCCTATAAAGCCAAGTTTCTGGGAGAAATCATACATAGCCTATTGCAGATTTCAAAAATAGAAGCTGGCCAGGAGCTGGAGATGAGTTCAATACGTGTGGACGAGATATTGTTTGATTTGATGGCGGACCTGCAGACTATCCGACCTGACTTCTTCTTTGATTTCCAACTAGATTATGAAGGGGACGAAATGCAGGAGAAGCAACTGGAAATCATGAGTAATGCGGTATTGCTCAAGCAAGCCTTCCAGAATTTGCTTTCCAACTGCATCGCCTATAGTGATAATAAATGTGCGACGATCTCGGTCAATTGTAAATCAGAAACGGAGATTCTGGTATCAATTTCCAACTCTGGTCCACAGCTGTTGGAAAATGAGAAGCCACTCTTATTTGAGCATTTTTTTAGAGGAAAAAACAGTCAAGGCAAATTAGGGTTTGGTCTGGGGCTTGTACTGACCAAAAAAATCATCCAACTCGCAGGTGGAACCATCCATTATGAAAGTAGCATAAGTAACAAAAACATTTTTTCTATTAAACTTCCCTTAAGGTAATCTTTATCCTAATTAAGGTCTTTTTAAGGTCATTGAATCTACTTTTGTTCATCAATTTATCACAATATGGACATCAAAAAGTACATTCTTACAAGCCTATTTCTTCTATTTTTTGCCCACTCTTACTGTCTTGCCCAGGATACCATCCGTTTAAGCAGGCAAGAAAGTGAAATAAGGTTTTTGGCGGAGAACCTCTTACTTATGGCTGAACAGCTGAAAATACCCCAGGCGGAAGCATTGACGATGCAGGCAAAGTTATGGCCCAATCCCAGCTTTGAAATCGATGAAATCAATATCGGCACCTCTGTCAACGGCCTAAATGGTACTGGTTATTTTGGCGAGGGTCTTCCTCCTATATCAGGAAATTTTGGCAAAAATCAACAAATCTCAGCCTCAATAGAACAGTTAATTCAAACTGCTGGAAAGCGCAAAAAACTCGTGGATCGGGAGCAGGTACATGAGTCGATGGCTGCTGAATACTTTCAAGAATTGCTTCGTGGATTGAAATTGGAATTTAGAAACAGTCTTAGCGATTTGCAATACCTTCAGTTTTCCAAAAACCTATACCAAACACAGCTGGAATCTATCCGGCTACTCTCTATTGCCTACAACAATCAAGTATCGCTGGGAAATGTGCCTCAGGGAGAATATATACGGCTAAAAGCTGCCGAATTGGAAATAGTAAAAACTATCAACGATCTAAACGTTGAGATTCACAGCGAACAAAAAGACCTCAAATTACTCCTCAATCTACCCTCTGATATAGTTCTGGTATTGACTGATCATGATTTTGATCTGGAAATCAATCAATTTGAAAACCTCAATTTGAGTGATCTTTCTGCGAAAGCCCTGGAATCTCGTCCGGATTATAAACTAAAAGTTTTGGGGCAGGAATATGCGCGGAAAAACTACCTCTACGAGCGGGCACAGCGCGTCCCTGATATCACTTTAAAGGCTGGATATGATAGAGGAGGTAACTTTCTTTACAACTTTTTTGGACTAGGACTTACAATTGATTTACCGGTATTTAATCGTAACCAAGGGGCTATCAGACATGCTGAATATGCTTTAAAAACCACAGAACTACTCTCCCAATATAAGGCTCAGGAGGTTAGTAATGAACTGATCCTTTCTTGGCAAAATCTTCAAAAAAGCATCGAATTATATAATGAAATTGAGCCAGACTATGAACAGACACTCGACGATTTACTGGAAAGCTATGTCTATAACTTCAAAAATAGAGATATCGGAATGCTAGCCTTCCTGGATTTCATGGAGGCCTATTTGGAAAATAAAACAATCATTCTCGGAAATAAACTAGATATCCAGAAGAAAACAGAGGAATTCAACTATTCATTGGGAACAGACTTATTCAACTAAAAAATGCAAGAGAACTCTTATAGAACGCTATTGGTCGTAATATCTATCTGCCTGTTTACTGTCAGCTGTACTCAGGCACCTGAGGAAGTAATAGTAAAACCTACTAGCTACTGTCTTACGGAAAATTTTAAAAGTAAAGTGGGTTTTTATGATGTTACTGAACAACCCGTCATCGAGAAATTACACCTCACTGGCTCCGTGGAAACCAATCCAGATAATGTTCTCAGTTTCATTTCATTAGTAAGCGGTATCATCACCAAAACCAATTTCTCCATCGGGGAGGAAGTGAAAAAAGGCCAGATATTGGCTGAGCTAAAAAGTACTGAGCTTACTTCTATGCAGTCGGAGCAAAAGTCCCTGCACTCGCAATTGAGAGTAGTAACCAAGAGGCTCGAATCAACGCAATCCATGTATGAAAGCGGGATATCTTCGCAAAAAGATTTACTGGAGGCACAAAGTGAACTGGACATATTGAAAAACGAATTGAATCGGGTAACTAACAATCTAAACCTCTTTTCTCCAAGTGAAGTTGATGGGGTTTTTCATATCAAATCACCTGTTTCAGGCATCATCACAGACAAGCGGATCGTGGGTGGCACTCAAATTTCTTCACAAGGTGATCCACTTTTTACCATAGCTAATCTTGAGGAAATTTGGGTGATGGCCAATGTGTATGCATCCAATGTAAATCACATCAGCAAAGGAATGGAGGCGGAAGTCAGGAATCTTTCCTACAAAGATATGAGGCTAAAAAGTACAGTATCTGTAATATCTCAAGTACTTGACCCGGAGTCTAGGGTGCTGAAAGCCAGGATAGTACTTGAAAATACAGACCTCAAACTTAAGCCTGGAATGCTTGTAGATGTCTATGTAGCAAAGGATGCTACTGGCTCTGCTATTGGAGTTCCTATTGGAAATCTTATTTTCGATGCCAATCAATATTTTGCATTGGTGTACCGAAATGAATGCAGTATTGAGATAAGAAAAATTGACATACAAAGTAAAAACGAGCGTATTGCGTACCTCAGCAGTGGGTTGAATGAAGGTGAAAAAATCCTGTCCACGAATGCATTGTTGGTTTACGAGCAGTTGAAAAATTTCCAAAACTAAGAGCATGCAAAAATTAGTACAGGGAATCGTCGGATTTGCCCTCAAAAACTCTACTATCGTATTCTTCCTGACAGGCCTACTATTTATAGCAGGTGTGATCAGTTATATGAATACTCCGATAGAAGCATTCCCGGATGTTACCAATACGCGGGCTCGAATCATTACCCAATGGCCTGGAAGAAGCGCAGAAGAAGTAGAAAAATTCATCACGCTTCCGCTGATGAAGGAAATGAACACCATCCCCAAAAAGTCTGATGTTCGTTCTATTTCCCTCTTTGGATTATCAGTAGTCACGGTCATCTTCGAAGATGAAATCGATGACTTTTATGCCCAGCAATACACATCAAACAGACTTCAAAGTGCAGATCTCCCTGAAGGAGCCGACGCTGAAATAGAGCCTCCTTATGGTGCAACAGGTGAAATATTCCGCTATGTACTAAAGAGTAAAAAGCCAATCGGTGAGTTGTCAGCTATCCATGACTGGGTAATCGAACGGGAACTGGTAGCTGTTCCAGGTGTGGCGGATGTAGTAAGTTTTGGGGGAGAAGAAAAAACCTATGAGATTAAAATTAATCCAACAGAACTCGCCAATTACGATCTTTCACCACTGGAAGTCTATGAGGCTGTTGCCAAAAGTAATATTAACGTTGGCGGAGACATCATCGAAAGTGGAAGTCAGGCGTATGTGGTACGTGGAGTTGGTTTGCTGGAAAGTATTGAGGATATAGAAAATATTCTCATCGAGGTAAAAGGAACCAATCCTATCCTGGTGAAGCACGTGGCAGAAGTGCAAGTATCGGCGAAGCCAAGATTGGGAATCGCAAGTTTGCAAAATGAAGAAGACCTGGTAGAAGGGATCGTCATCATGCTTCGCGGAGAAAATCCCGGTGAAGTAATCGAGAGACTCAAAGATAAAATCGACGACCTGAACAATCGGATTTTGCCGGCAGATGTAAAAATAGAGCCCTTCATTGACCGTACAAAATTAGTCGATCTGACCGTAAGCACCGTTACCAAAAACCTAATCGAGGGGATTGTTTTAGTCTCCATTATCGTCTTTATTTTCTTGTACAACTGGCGTCTAACGCTGATCGTGGCCTCAGTTATTCCACTATCTTTTCTCTTTGCCATCACTGCATTGAGGATGTTGGATATGCCAGCTAATTTAATCTCCATGGGGTCTTTGGATTTTGGATTACTACTGGAAGGAGCTCTGGTAATCGCTGAGCGGACATTTGTAGGACTGGAGAAGCGGGCACATGAGCTGGGCTTTGAGCGCTTCAATAAGATCTCCAAGTCAGGGATTATCAAACGCAGCGCTGGAAGTGTGGCTTCCTACATAATGTTTGCCTTGCTTATACTAATCGTGGCATTACTTCCGATTTTCTTTTTCCAAAAGGTAGAAGGTAAGATGTTTTCTCCACTAGCATTCACCCTAGGTTTCGCCTTGTTGGGATCATTGATACTTAGCTTGACCTATGTGCCGGCGATGTGTAAAGTTTTGCTGACAAAAAACATTCAGGAAAAAGACAATTTAATTACCCGATCCTTTAGAAATGGCCTGTTTAAACTATACCTGTGGAGCACCAAACACAGAAAAGTGACGATAGCTATTTTCGTTGGTTTAATTGTGATAAGTGGGGTAGGATTCATGAATATTGGTACAGAATTTCTTCCGAAACTCAATGAAGGTGCGGTCTATGTACGTGCCACTTTACCCAATAGTGTAAACCTAGAAGAGTCCAATCGGCTAAGTAAGGAAATGAAATCTTCACTTCGTGAATTTAATGAAGTGAAATTTGTGCTGGCGCAAGTGGGTAGGCCAAATGACGGAACGGATCCTACAGGCTTCTTTAATATAGAATTCCACATTGAGCTCCATCCGGAAGAAGAATGGACTCGGGACATCAAAAAGGAGGTGCTGATCGATCAAATGCGTTCCTCACTCCAGACTTACCCAGGTATTGTGTTTGGGTTTAGTCAGCCAATTCAGGATAATGTGGAAGAATATGTGGCGGGTGTAAAAAGCTCATTGGTTATTAAAATCTTCGGAGAAGATCTGTTCGAACTTGAAGATTACGCAGACAAGGTGGCAGCAAGTATCAAAGATGTGGAAGGGATTCAAGATCTAAACGTATACCGAAACATCGGTCTTCCTGAACTTCGCATTCAGCTTCACGATCACAAGATGGCCAGATACGCCGTAGATATGAGTGATGCTCAGGCGGTAATAGAAATGGCAATTGGCGGAAGAGCTGCCACGACATTCTTCGAAAATGAGCGCATGTTTGATGTGAGAATCCGATTTATGAAAGAGTATCGGGATGACGAGGAGAAAATCGGGGAAATTCTTATTCCAACCAAAGATGGGAAGAAAGTGCCACTTCGGGAAATCGCCACCATCGACTTCCATACTAGCCCAACTTTCATTTACCGAGAAGGAAGCAGCAGATACATTGCCGTTGGATTCAGTATAGAAGGTCGTGACTTGGGAAGCACCATCGCCGAGGCCAAAGCCAAAGTGGATGAGCATGTGGAGTTTCCAGAAACCACGAAGGTGACTTGGGCTGGTGAATTTGAAAGTAAGGAGCGAGCTACTAAGCAGCTGATGTACATCATTCCTATCTCACTCTTGTTAATAACGTTCTTGCTTTGGTTGAATTTCGAAGGAAATCTCAAGGATACACTTGTCTCTCTGATTGTAATACCATTTGCATTTATCGGAGGCTTCTTTTCGCTCTGGATCACAGGAACGACTTTTGGTATTTCGGCCGGGATAGGATTTATCATTCTCTTCGGTGTGGCGACGATTGATGGTATAGTACTGATCGGGAATATCAAGCAAAACATGGCCGAACGCATTCCACTTCACAAGGCTATTTCCAATGGAGTTTACAACAGAATCCGACCCGTTTTGATGATCGCACTGATGGGATCTATGGGATTATTGCCCGCTGCTCTCTCTACAGGTATGGGTTCGGAAATACAAAAACCACTGGCCATCATGATCGTGGGTGGCTTAATTGTATGTATGATTCTATCCATTACTATTCTTCCTCAAATCGTGTATTACGCCTATCGAAACAATTATAAAGGTAAGCACTCATGAAAAAAACATTTAGCTTAGGAAAATTCAGACTGGATCCATTTCTCATTGGATTAGTACTGGTGATTGTAATTGCCTATTTCTTTCCTTTCGAAAAATCAGCCTTGAAGGAGCTTCCAATAAATGGAGTTTTGTCTTTGGGAATCTCCCTGATCTTTTTCTTTTATGGATTAAAACTGAGCCCGGAGAAACTGACAGCGGGCCTCAAAAATTGGAAGCTGCATATTCTAATCCAGCTAAGTACTTTCCTTTTATTTCCACTGCTAGTCCTGATATTCTATCCCTTTATCCATAATGAGCAACAAGAGCTAATCTGGATGGGAATATTCTTCCTTGCTGTTTTGCCCTCCACCGTGTCATCTTCGGTAGTGATGGTTTCGATGGCAAAAGGAAACATTCCTGCATCTATTTTTAATGCCAGCATCTCCGGATTAATCGGTATTTTCATTACTCCGCTTTGGCTGGGTTTGATAATTAAAAGCAAATTGGAGGGATTCGACTTTTCAGAATTGTATCTACAGCTGGCACTGGAAATTGTCCTACCTGTCATTCTAGGAATTTTACTTCAACGCTGGTTGGGCAAATATGGGCAACGGTTCAGTAAGCAGTTAGCCACCTTCGATAAGAGCATCATTTTGCTGATTATCTACAATTCCTTTTCTCACTCTTTTGCTACAAATCTCTTTGTAGATATGGCTTGGCCTGATATCGCAGTTATTTTTATTGCTGTTCTTGCACTATTTACGGTGGTGTATCAGATAACTGGTCTTAGCTCCAAGTGGTTAAAATTTAACCAAGAAGACCAGATCACGGCACAATTCTGCGGCACAAAAAAATCGTTGGTACATGGCACGGTGTTCTTTAATCTGATATTTGTGGGCTTACCAGGTGCCGGAATGATATTGATACCTTTGATGCTGTTTCATTCTATTCAGATCTTACTTATCAGTTTCAAAGCAAATAATCTTGCAAGAGATCACTCTCGTGCTAAAGTTAAAAATACATATCCGTCCGACAACCAACATATTGATACAGGCCTTCTGAATACCTAATGTTGCAGGATGAAAAAGACATCCAAGGAAGCTTATTACTTCCTGAACTGTGGATGGCAGGAACTGGACTGGGAGCACGCAAGGGACAGCCGTAAGGGGCAAACACGCAGGGCCAGTTCTGGGCAGGGGGTCTTCTAAATATCTTGGCTCACCACCACACTTTTTGCATTGTTTTATCTTTTTAAGTTCTACAATGCAAAACTCGACCTTCTTTAAAAAGTAGAGGTTTCCAAATCAAGGTTAATTGTAACCGAATCGGGGTTGAAATATGGGGTTGTGTGTTTCGCTTCTTTGCCCTTTTGTTCAGTTAAATGACTGTCTATATTCCAAAGGCGAAAAGCTTGTTTTTGTTTTGAATAGCTTACTGAACGATTGTGAATGTTCAAAGCCCAATGAATACGCAATTTCACTTACTGAGAAGTTGGTGCTTGATAACTTTTCTTTTGCTTTCTCAATCAATTTTTCGTGAATATGCTGTTGTGTGCTTTGCCCCGTCAAGGTCTTTAGCAAACCACTAAGATAGTTAGGCGATACATTTAGTTCTTTAGCAATACTTTGAACTGTAGGTAATCCACTTTCTATCAAACTGTCCTGATTGAAATATTCATTAAGTATTTCTTCCAGACGATTTAATAGGGTATGGTTGTATATTTTTCTGGTTATAAATTGCCGATGATAAAATCTGTCTGAATAATTTAGTAACACTTCTAGCTGGGCAATAATGAGGGGCTGACTAAACTTATCAATATTGGAAACATATTCCTGTTGTATGCTTTGGAAAATATTGATTATTGTGGTCTCCTCTTTATCTGAAAGATGTAGGGCTTCATTGGCCGAATAACTAAAGAATTCGTATTGTTTTATGCCTTTTCTCAATGGACTTTGCCATAAAAAATCGGGATGAATGAGCAGCATCCATCCCGAAAGCTTATAGTTTCCCTCTGTTTCGACCGAAAAAACCTGTTTGGGAGCAATGAAAAACATTATGCCTTCATCAAAATCGAAGGTTTGTTGACCATATTTGTATTTTACCGTAGAATCAATGTTTCTTTTTAAAGCAATAGAGTAAAAGTCAAATATCCAACTGGTTTGCTCATCAGTTGGAAGAATTCTTATTTCATCTAAATTTATAACACTCATCAATGGGTGTTCTGGTTTAGGTAAACCTCGGAATCGATGGTATTCGCTAATTGTTTTGAAATGCTGAGGCGGTGAGTTTTTCATATTCTATAGCTACAGTTGATTATACGCTTCAGCAAAATCTTGAGCAAAATCTGTCATCTTGACCTTGCCCATCTTTTTGGGTTTATGTTGGTTGTAATGTTCGTACAGTAAACCACTGTTTATAGCTGCATACATTTCTGTCATACCCTCTGCAATGGCTGGTTGCATGCCGGCAGCTTTCAAGCCTTCACTCAGCTGTTCATCCGCTAAGGCAACCCATTTTAAGTGTGGATTTCCTATCGAATGACCTAAGATCTTTGCCAATTCATTGTATGTAAGTTCATCACTTGCCACATACCGTACTTTTTGTCCAGCAAGTTTTGAAGTAATCTCCTCGGCAATCACGCTAGCAATATCCGTGGGTGATACCCAAGCATTTATAACTTCACCTTTAATATTAGAAGCTATAAAACCATTTTCCTTCGCGGAATGAACTTGCGGCAGCAAATTATAATAAAATTCGGTAGGACGAACTTGAGTAATTGCCACATCTGAAGGTAATGCATTGAGTATGCTTTCCACATAAAAAGTACCCTGAAGTATGCCGTTACCCTCCTTCATATGAGCTCCGATACTACTTAGATTAACGACCTTTTTCACTCCACTTTGTGCTATGGCTTGTGCGTAGTTATGTCCTAAGTTTTTATAATAGGCTAGCAAATCAAGATTATGGTCAAAATAGTTTGCCGGTGGCACCATACAAAATACAGCATCAGCACCTGTAAATGCTGAAGTAATAAAATCAACATCATCTAAAGAGCCAATTGCTGCTGTAGCTCCCATAGTTTCAATGTCTTTTTGCCTCTCGGCGTTACTGCTTATCACCGTTACTGAATGTCCTTTTTGTACCAACTCCTGCGTTAGCGGTCTACCGATGTGGCCTAATGAACCTGCAAGTGTAATTTTCATCTTTTCTGTTTTTATGTGTATTGCAAAATCGCTCAACAAAATTCCGCAGAAACAGAAGGGTGTTTGTAGCCAAATATATGATTCTTGTAGGCTAATGTAAGGTCTATTCTTTTTCTTTCACTTAATAACTAAACCCGCTGATTTTTAAATCCTTTGCAAGCAGTAGAAATTTTTCAATTAAATGATGCCCTGAATTGCAAGGGTGTTTGTTGTGTGTTTTTTTTAAACATAGTACTGAATGATTGTGGGTATTCAAACCCTAAATCATAAGCAATTTCCTTTATGCTAAGATTAGTTGTGGAAAGTAGTTCTTTCGCTCTTCTAACTATGGATTCTTGAATATGGGTTTGTGCATTTCTGCCGGTAGCATTTTTCAGTAAATCACTTAAATAATTAGGAGAGATATTGAGTTTTTCTGCAAAATAGTTGACCGTTGGAACACCCGATAGTGTAGCATCACTTTTTAGGTACACATCCATTAATTCTTCCATTTTTATGACAATATCATTATTCACAGAACTTCGTGTCAAAAACTGCCTATTATGAAAACGCTTTGCGTAATTCAGAAGCAAGTCAATATGCGACACTATTAAATCTTGACTGTAATGGTCAATGTTATTTTTTAGTTCATCTTGCATTTGATGCATCAGGGACGTAATGATATGGTCTTCTTTTTCAGAAAGGTGAAGCGCTTCTGCGGTGGAATAGGAGAAAAATCCATAATTACCAATATGTTTGCCCAATTCATAATACCGTATTAGGTCAGGTTTAAAAACCATCATATATCCTGACTTAGGGTCATCTGCAAGATTTGTAACAGAAAAGATTTGACCTGGCTTGGTAAAACTCATTACTCCTTCATCAAAATCATAATGACCTTGTCCGTACCGAAACTTGCCTGAAGCCTCTTTTTTAATCGCTACACAATAGAAATCATAATAAAAACTGCTCCAAATTTCATTAGAATCGAATTTCAAATGCTCAAAATCAATCACGCTTATTAAAGGATGAATTGGTTTTGGCAAATTGAATAATCTATGAAGTTCAGATATGGATTCAATTTTATATGGAGCAGCTTTTTTCATATTATTTTTCTTGAAAATCAGTAGATAAAGATAAGGATTTCCATTGTTCCATTTCTTCCTTTTCGTTTTTGCGAACTTGCAAAATGGCATTATAACTATCAGAACCTAAAGGAAGATGCAAGGGAGGATTCGGCATTTCTGCAAGTTTACGTACTACGGCTGCTAATTTTTTAGGATTTCCTAATTGCTTACCATCAAACCCCGTAAACTGTTCAACCTGTTTATCCAAATTATAGGCGTCTATTTTATTTTTCGCAACATTCAGACTGTCCACATTCATAAAATTTGTACGAAATGTTCCTGGAGCAAGGATAGTTACTTTTATGCCAAAAGGAGCGACTTCTTGAGCAAGTGCTTCTGATAGTCCAATAACCGCATATTTTGAAGCGCTATAGCTACCGTTAGCAGGATAACTCATATAACCCATCATAGATGCGATATTAATAATATGCCCCGATTTTTGCTTGCGTAGGTGTGGCAAAACATTTCGGATGATATGGGTCATTGCAAAAACATTAACATCCATTGTTTTTCTAAACTCGGCATCACTTATTTCTTCGATATTACCCAACAGGTTATACCCTGCATTATTAACCACAACATCTATTTGTCCAAATTCATCTATGCCTTTTGAAATAGCATTTTTAACCTCTTTTTCTTTGGTGATGTCCAGCTTTATGGGGAGCAAATTTCCTTCGTATTCTTCAATTTTTTCTAAGAGCGCTTCCGTATTTCGCGAAGTTGCAATGACTTTATCGCCATTATCTAAAACTGCTTTTGTAATTTCAAGCCCCATACCTTTAGAGGCTCCAGTAATAAACCAAACTTTCTGTGTACTCATAATATTTGTTTTTTTACAAATTTACGGAGCATACCTATTTAGAAAGTTTTCAAATCAAGGATAAACGTATTAAAATTCAAGATTACAGTTGGTTTGTCTTATTACCGCTAACGGTTTGCAGCTACCCGAAGGTGGCGATTTCGAAGCACTTCACTGTCAACCAAACCCATTTTTAGAGGGGGCAATATGACCGGAACAGGGGTCAGTATTGTCCAGAATATCCACCATACTCTTTGGTAAAAGTTGATTACTATCACCAAATTAAATAGCCACTGATTAAAACTTTTCAATGGTATACTTTATGCCGGAATGTCAGATAAAACCAGAGAGGTACCTGTTCATACAAACAGGAAATAATACCAAATCGAAAACCTGTTTACTGGTATACTTTCCCCCTGGAATCACTGGTATACTTTGCTCTGGAATAGTGGTATACTATGAAGTGGAATACTCACACCTTATCAAGACTAAGGCGAAAAGGTACAATTCGATGCTCGACTACTACTTAAATACGCAACCTCAGATTCAATGAACCGCCGTATACGAGACCCGTACGTACGGTGGTGTGAGAGGCGCGCCGTGGGCTTATTGCTCACGGCCGTCTACTCGATTGGCAGCTGGCTTTCCATGTTCTGCTTGGTCTTCCGAGGTTTTCGGTTAGTTCAGATCTGAGCGTTGGCGTGAAAGCTCTTTTAAATTTGTGAGGCACGAGCAAACTTTAAATGTACTTGAACAGAGCTAGGGCTTAATTAAAACTCGCTCTTTCAATTCATCTAAATTTGATTTGTGCTTTACTATATTTTCCCTAATTACTTTACAGAGTTTTTCATTGAAATCAATTCCGTCTTCTTGGTGTTTAAAAAACTCTCTTCCGTTTTCGTCTTTTTTCAAAACTGCGTGAGCAAACTTATTCCTAATTGAGTTAATTTCAGAATCATATTCAGTAGAGAAATCTGTCATTTTCAAGTCTTCAAGAATTTTTGATAGTGTTAGTATTTTATACTTTGCACTATAAACGAAGTTGTCCTTTGTCAACTGATTGAAATTCATTTTTCGTTTACACTCTTGAACAAATTCAGTTTTTTTGGTGAATAAATCGATTAGTTGGTCATAAATTGATATGGATACCTCTTCAAAATTTAAGCTCTCATTTTTTAATGCCTTTTTGATTATTTCAATCATTTCGACATCAAGGGAACTTGTTTCGTGCATTATCATTCCTCGCATTGCTATTATGTTCTGGAATTTCTTTAATGTAAGTCCAATTAGACTTATTGTTGCCTGTAAAACTAATTCTCTGTGGTCTCCTAGAAGCGTATTTGTCTCTAAAAAACTAACTCGATTNATTTTGTCGGTATCTTTTAAGTCTGCTTTGGCAGTATAGAAAAGTACTTCCGATAACACAGAAAACTCTTGGCTACGAATTTTTTTAATCACTTCATCTCCGTTGATATCGTTTAAGTGATAATCAGTTAAAAGTAAATCAAAAGAATCATCTAAAGATTTGAAAAAATCTTCTGATTTTGAAACAGTTATAATTTTTGGTTGAAAACCTTGCTCAATTAAATATTCTTCCACATCTTGAATCATTTCATCATCAATAAAGTCCTGAATTTGGTCGTCAAGCCAAAGTATTTTATATTCTAGTTTCATCCTATCATTATTTTTATAGAGGTGCCTTTTTTCTCTTCTGATTCAATATCAATATCTCCTTTTAAACTGTTTTTAACCAAATCTTTTACTTGAAATAAACCAATTCCAGAACCATTGGTGGTTGTATAACCTAAATCGTAAACATTATCCATATGCTTTTGAGGAATGCCTTTTCCATTATCTTGAAAATTGATTAAAAGCAAAGATTTTTTCTTGCTGAAATTTAAAGTTATTATAGTTGCTTTAGCTTTCTCTGAATTCGAAATTAAATTGTCAATGATTGTTGTAATTTCCAAAGGTCTAAACTCCTTTATAAACTCTCCTTTAAAATCATCTTCAATGATAATGTCCATTGATGTATCAATAACTTTATCTTCTAAAAGATATAATTCATTTATATAATCCTTAATAAAGTCAACCAAATCAGTCTTTATTTCTGAAGCCTTTAAGTTGAAATTGGCTTTGGTTACAAAGTTTGCAATTGAACTAATTTTAGAAGCTTCTAAAGAAATTGTTTTAATATATTTTTGGGTTTTAACATCTAGATTTTTAGGACTTAAATGCTGGATAAGTAATTTAAGATTTCTAGTAATTCTACTTGAAGAATGATAAATTTGATGCTGTAAACCAACGATTCTCTCCTTGTCTGTACCAATTAAGGCTCCTTGAAAAGCACCTTTTTTCTTTTCAGTTTCTAAATTAGTTTCTAACTCATCATTTTTGATTAACGTATCTAATGCTTCTTCTCCAGCTTCTTCACTAGATTTCTTTAGGTCATCAAGATTTTTTTCTATTTTGGAAATACTTTCTACGATAGAATTTTTATCGTAATCATCACTCTCTAACTGCTTTTTTATTTTTGTTAGAGTATTCTTTGTTGAGTTTTTTTGTTTTTTGTCAATTATTTCAAAAATCTCTGGTGCAACTTCAAAAGAAATAATTCCTTTAGATTTGGTAAGGTTTTCAATTAGGTTTTCAATAGCCTCGCGCTGACCTTTATCGCCTAATTTAATATAGTCTTCGTTTGATAAATCATTTCCCCAATTTGTTATATCTATAATATATCTTTCAAGTCTTCTTAAATTGTCGTAAAACCAATCAACTAATTCAAAATATGGTTTTGACTTTATTAGTCCATCTCCACGACTTGAAGTTTCTCGTAATTCTTCATTGGGTTCATTGATTGAAATATAACCTAGCGTCTCTCTGGTTCCTAAATATCTATTATATCCTTGAGCTTTACGATTATCCATTTTTAATGGGTCTTCGTACCTATCTCCATAAGGGTAAATTCTTAATCCATTTTTATAAACGAAAATATGACCATAGCTAACAGAATCAACTCCCATTCTTTTTTTGAAAGTAATTTTAGCTGAATGATTTAGAAAGTAAAGTTCACAATCCACATTAAACAAGTTTTCATACTTGTTTTCTTCGATAATTTTATAAACTAACTTTCCTCCTTCAATTAATGAAGTTTCTATTTTCTTTTTGTCTTTTCCGAGAACTTTACTTACGATTTTTGTGGTTTTAATTTCTAAAGTCTCGAAAATTAAGTTCTGTATTTCTCCGTTTACAATATTGTGGTATTCAGATTCCTTTTGGTCATTAATAAGTTCATCAGGTACGATTAATTCTATTGTAAACTCATCTTCTTGAATTTGAGTGTTTGGATTTATAAGTTTTGCAAGAGCATTTTTAAGGTCTAAAAATTTCTTATTGTTCCATTCGCTTTTAAGGTTTGAAATTTCAAGAACAGTTCCGTGTTTAATGTCGTAGTTACTATTTTTAATAGTTTCGTGAAGTACACTAATATTTACGAATTCTTCTTTAAGATTACCTTCAAATTTGTCCCATTGTGTGAGCAATGTTTCAACTTTTGAATTTGGTTCATCTTTAATAGTTTCAAGATATAATTCGCCACCAAGTCTGTCGCAAGAGAATCTACCGATTCCTTTTGCACCAGCATAAGCTCTTTTTACCTTAATTTTATCGCGGTAATCATAACTATCTTCTTCTGTTCCCTCTTTTTTAGCAGAATAAGCAACAAAAAGCCACTTGTTAATTAAATCGTCATAGTTCATTCCTTTACCATTATCCTTTATTATGATTTTGGCATTATCGGAATAAATATTTTCGAATGTTATTTCAACTTTTGTGGCGTGAGCATCATATGAATTTTTTACTAATTCAAAGACAGCAATGAAATCATCACTAATTAAATCACTTCCAATGATGTTCTTTAATGCAGAACTAATTTTAAATTGTAAAGGTGTTTTCTGCATTAGGAAATAAGCTGTTTTAAAATCAATCCTGCTTGCTCTCCGAATAAAGGTGGAATTGCATTACCAATTTGTGAATATCTTGGAACTTCTTGAGTTCTTCTTTTTCCTCCTGTCGTGTATTTTCCTTTGAACTCATATGTATCTGGAAATGATTGTATCCTTGCATATTCACGTACAGTCATAATTCTTGGCTCACAGTAGTGAATATAATCGTCAGGTAATGTTGTTATAGTTGGTGTTGGTTTACTAGCTTCGAGAATTTTTGTGCTACTCTTTTTAAGTTGAAACCTTTCTCTATAAGCAGAACTTGTTAAATTTTCATCCAAAGCAATTTTAAACCTAGCTCGTATTGTTTCTGTATGTTTTGCAAACCTATGACTATCAACTCTACTATTTTTTCTCTTATATTTTCTAATAAATTTTTGATAGTTTGATATAGCTTCTCCATAAACTCCTTCTTTGAAGTTTGGCGTTTCAGAATCTACAAACCCATTAGATTGAAGTAAGTCCGAAATCGCATTTTCTAATGTAGGATTAAGAGTAAGATTTTTATTGACTAAAAAAGCTTCTTTATTATTTACAATTCCTTCAAAAAAACTATCCTTATTTATAGATGGATTTTCGTTAATAAAATCGTTTTGAATTCCGACCAAAATGAATCTTGTTCTTTTTTGAGGAATACCATATTTAGAAAAATCAATTAATTGACCTCTCACAGAATAACCTAAATTTTGAAGTTGTTCAACTACGTGAGTTGAATAAGCTTTCCCTTTTTTGTCGTTGTTTTTAAAACCGAGAGTAAAACCCCTAACATTTTCAAAGAAAATTAATTTTGGTTTTACATAGTCAATAAATTTTATATAGGAATTAATTAAATCGTTTCTAGAATCATTTTCAATTCTTCTTCCTGCCATTGAAAACCCCTGGCAAGGTGGTCCACCTGCTATCAAATCGATTTTACCTCTCAATTTTATCAGGTCAGTAGAATTATTATCTAAAATTTCATTTATATCGTGGTGTTTTTGCTCTAACCAATTTGGCCAATCAAAGTGTTTTTTCTTTTTGATTAGATTGTGTTCAAGGGTCTTAAAAGCATCTTCGCTTTTTTCAATTGCAAATGCACCTTTCCATCCAGCATTATGAAGTCCGAGTGAAAGCCCTCCACAACCTGAAAACAAATCGATGTATGTTTTAGAATCGTTCATTTAAGCACTTTCTTTAGTTGAGCATAACAAATCTCTAATGTCAATTTCTAGGACATTAGCGATATTTAATAAATTTTCCAAAGATGGTTGTCTAGCATTAGTACACCATTGAGATATAGTTGATTCATCTTTTCCGATTTGTTCAGCCAGCCATTTGTTTTTTCTTCTTGTTTCAGCAAGAGCAACTTTTATCCTATTGATTTCCACTTTAGTCAATTTCTTTGTGTTTAACGCAAATATATTAACTTATTCGGAATAAAATTGACTTTAATTATGTTTCTTTTCGGGTTGCGGTGGGGAAGTGAAAGCTATTTTTATTTTGTGAGGCACGAGCAAAATAAAATGTGCTTGATCGTGCGGTTGGCTTTTTAGCTTGCAGGTAACGTACGAATAAAGTGCACAGTGCACTTTATTTGCCTTACAATAATACCTTAATCTAACAATTTTCTTATGTTTTTGAATGATTTTTTAGGAACATCCGTATAAATTTCTGAAGTTTTGCTGGAATTGTGGCCCAGCAAAACTTGGATATGGCGCAAATCTGTTCCCGCTTCAAGTAAATGCGTGGCAAAACTGTGGCGGAGGGTATGCGGCGTTACTTTTTTCTTTATTTCTACAAGTGAAGCTGCCTTATCCACTATTTTTTTTACGCTGGAAACTGAATAGGGAACACCTTTTGAACCTTCAAATAAAAGCTTCACGGGCTTTTCTTTGGTATAGTATTTGATCAAATTTGTTAGCACAGCGTTATTCAATAAGGTAAACTTATCTTTCTCTCCTTTCCCGTTTTTTACATGAATCAACATCCTTTTACTGTCAATATCTTTAATTTTCAGGTTGAGGAGCTCATTTCTTCTTAATCCTCCCGAATAAAGTATAGAAATAATACACTTATGCTTTAAATTTTCAGTAGCTACTATCATTGCTTTTGCTTCTTCCACGCTGATCACATCAGGCAACTTCTGCCTTTTTATAGGACTCTATTGAATAAAATCGTGAGGGCATCTCAAGTACAACCTCGTAATAAAACTTAATGCTATTAATGGCCTGATTCAGATAGGAATCAGATTTATTCTGATGCACCAGGTACTGTAAGTATTTCCTGATTTCATTTTCGTACAATGCAATCAGTTCCATGNATTATAATGGTTGATAAACTTTTTAAATATGGCAATATACGTTTTGGCGGATGTTAATGCATATTTTCGCAACTCAAGCTTCCGAAAGTATGCCTCCGGACAAGCTCGGTAGCCGACAGGAAGTATTCTTTTTCTGTAGCTTTCTATAGCCTGAGGTGCATTGTTATGCCATAATCCCGTTTTAAAATAGCCTTAACTTTGGGCACTCCATAGGTCTAAAGCTTAATATTTCAGAAAATGACATTGCTTTGGATTTAGGTCTGGTACGGGAAGTCGCTCCTTATTTTCGGTTAAAAGAAAAAGAAGCCAATGCCATTATCAATACAATTCGGCAGAATGTAGGCCAGTAGCAACAAATTGCGATTGATGTAAGTTTTCTAAGAAATGAGATGGAATTAATGAAAAATGCATTTAAGTCTTAAAAAACCATCAACCACAATTTCCACTCTATGACCATTTTTTAAAAAGTATATAAAAAGAAAAAACCCCAAATACTTGACGTATAAGGGGTTTGTAGTAGCGGGAACTGGACTCGAACCAGTGACCTTCGGGTTATGAGCCCGACGAGCTACCAACTGCTCCATCCCGCGATATATCTTTAGCTTTCGCTTTTTTATCTTTGTTGGTAAGGAAATATCGACTTGCTCGATACCTGTTTTCCTTTATTGTGATACAAAAGTAGGGGTTCTGATTTACAAAACCAAATCATCGCTAAGAATAATTTTGATTTTTTTACTAAAGCGTGATTTACCCTTTTATTCCCTGTTTAATTTAGCGCAAATACCAGGCCAGAACCCTGGGCAATTCAAATTGCAATGGGTACTAGCGTAGCATCAGCTTTAGGCGCTCGGTATGATCAGCCCAGAGAACCTCCACGATCACTAATCCCGAAGGAAAGGCCGTCAAGGTCTCCTGAATGCTCTGGCTGAGTAGGTTAGGGCTACTGACAGAATAGAGGTCAGTGCTCATGAGGGAGCTTACCAGGCGGTAGTGCAGGGGCTCTCCATTATAACTGCTGAATTTGTTTAGAGCAATATTGATTTCACTGGCATGGCCGGGATTGGGGTAGATGCTCCAAGTGGGGCCTTCGGAAGTTTGCACAGGCATCTGCGCTGCCAATACGGAGCTATAACTGTCGCTGCCATCGAGATCTACCTGACGGATGCGGTAGTACCATTTCCCAGAGTTTTGACTGGCGGTGGCATCCTCAAAATTATAATCAATGGCCTCGTCTGACCAGCCTATGGCCGTTACCTCGCCGATTTTTATGAAGTCTGATAGGCCTAATGTGGATCGCTCGATTTCATAATGACTATTTTCCCATTCCTTTGCCACGGTCCATTCCAGGGCGATGACGTTTTTCTGCTCGTTATATTCTGCCTCAAAATCCTCCCAGATTACAGGTAGGGTTCCCATAGTTCTTAATCCAAAATTGGCTTCCACCACAGAGGTGTTTTCTAAGGAAAATGCACCCAGGACTCCGTCATTTCCATAGAGATTTACGCCGGGCTCTGTACCTAGTTGCTCCCCGCTGTTTTCCCAGTGCTGAGGAAGGGAGGGTAGCGGGCTAGGCTCGCCATGAGCTGCATTGCTGGTGGAGAGCACCGCCTTATAGTTGCCATCTGGAATGTGGTCTATAGAATAGCATCCATCAGAAGCTACAGCTGCGGAGTTGATGACTTTATCATCGGCGTCCACGATGAGGACATAGAGTTGTCCTTCCAGATTGGTGCCGATGCCTGATACTAAGCCATCCTCCAGGCCATTATCATCCTCATATACATTGCCCTGATAAGTAAGGTATAGGTATTCATCTTCTTCCTGAACCTCGGCATAGTAGGAGGCTGCCCAGGTGTTGATGGTGTTTTTTTCGCCAAAACCCTTATTACTATCGGAATGCCAGATATGAGACGTTCCAGCCTCGCCAGTGACATTCACCTCTGCAGATACTGCACTGGTGCCTGATGTGGAGGTGATGGCCGAGAAGCCAGGCTCCCCGTCTCGAGGAAGTGGAGAGTCGTCCCAATAGATGGCATTGTCCTCAGGGTTGCCGGGGCGTACATTGGTGATGGTGATGCCAAGACTCTGCTCCATATCATATACTGGAAAGTGGACAGGGGCAAATATCACGGCTGCAAACACGCCAATTTTTGAGCCACTGGTGACCACATCGCCATTGGCATCCTTGCCATCCCAATAGATCTGGTAATTTCCACTGGCATCATACCTTTCACTGATGACAATGTCGATTCCCTCGTCATAGGTATTATTGCCGTCCAGATCGATCAGCACATCCACGATACCAGGAAGGCTGATGCTGATATCCACCCAGGCATGTCCACCATTTCCGATAGGCTCTTTTTCCTCATAGGTGATATTCAAAGAGGCGTTTGGTACATCGGTGGTTGGCCAAAATTCAAGGTCCGGATCATTAAGGAATAATGGGTACTGATAGTTGCTGGATACTCCAATGATAGATTTTCTGTTTTCCACGTGGCTTCCGGTGTCATTTCTCGGGCCATCCTGATTGGCAAAGAAATTTACATATCCTCCGTTTGAGCGACCAAAGTTGGCATTTTTCACAAAATACTGATCGCCTGTTCCTCCGAAATTATCATCTACAGGAACGTAAAATCCAAAATTATCATGAAAAGAGTATTGGTTGGTTTGGCCCAGTTCTACGGCCAATTCATTGAAGACACTCCAGTATTTACAGTAGAGTCTTCCTGGTTTTTCTATGGATCCTTCGGCCACGGTGACATCCCAATAGCTCATTTTGAAGGAGTCGTCACCGGAGATTTCTACCCAGAATGCGCGATCTGCGCCAGTGTCATTGGTGAAGGAGTAAGCGCTGTATCCTCCGGAATTACCTGGAAGGGCGGTAGGTCCGATCGCTGCGGCCATTCCGTTGGCTGGGCGGCCGGTGGTGCCTCCGGCAGATTTGGCATTATAGCTTTCGTCATCTTTCAATCGGTACGATGGTCCGCTGGTGGCCTGAGGGAAGAAGCCAGTGTCTGAGCTATCATAATACCAACGTACCCTGATAGTATTGGCTCCGTCAAATTTCCGGAATCCCCAATAGACTGTTTCGCCATCTTTCACATATACGTACATGCGGTGATCTGGATTATAGTTGGGGACGGTGGAGGGCAGCATCATATATCCTCTGGATCCGTAGCCGTGGTTATTGGTGGCGCTATTGGCTTCGCTGTATTCGGGAATCCATAACCAGCTTTGGCGATCTGTGGCGGTACCCCAGGTGCCGGATCCCTCGGCCATGGCAGGCAGAGTAGTGGAAACAAAGAATACTCCTAAGCAGAATAGTGCTAGGAGTATCTTTAGTAATTGTGGTAAATAGTTGGTTGTTGTATCGTTCATGCCATCACCATGGTTATTGGCTAAGATGTCATTATTGTTTTTGGTTTCAATTTGCTTCTTCAACTCTTCCATCAGGATCATTCTTCACTCGAATCTGTCTTTGTTCTGAAGTGCAAAAATCAAGGAACCTTTAATCGGAAGTTACTGGTTTGGGTCTAGTGATTTTGACCAGTTGCCTTGCGATTATTAAGGGTTAATTTTGGGTAATTGTAAAACCTTGATTAGTTCTTTTGCCTTGCGGCGACAATTAGAGAATTGCCCGATCGCTGTCATGGGTTTGTGCCTAACCCTCTGAATAATACGATCTTTGGTGATCAACGTTTTATATCACATAGATAAAACAAAAAGTAATAAAATAAAAATTTTACCAAATAATATTTTAAAAAGCATATTTTTGGTAAAAAACGACAGAAAACAAAATTCATAATCCACAAAAAAGCCCCAAGCTTTTAAGCTTGGGGCTGGTAATTTTAGCATACTTTAACATTAGCCATTCATGCTGATCAAAAATTCAGCATTATCGCGGGTTCCTTTCATACGTTGAAGAAGGAATTCCATGGCTTCCTGTGAGGTCATATCGGACATCAGCTTACGCAGAATCCAGATTCTTTGCATCTCTTCTTTTTCCATCAATAGGTCTTCTCTTCGAGTTCCAGATCCTGGCACATCGATAGCTGGATAGATACGTCTGTTGGAGAGTTTTCTGTCCAGGCTAAGTTCCATATTTCCAGTACCTTTGAATTCTTCGAAGATCACCTCGTCCATCTTAGAGCCAGTTTCCACTAGGGCTGTAGCAATGATGGTAAGTGAGCCTCCGTTTTCTACGTTTCTGGCTGCGCCAAAGAAGCGCTTAGGTTTATGAAGAGCGTTGGCATCTACACCACCGGAAAGGATCTTTCCTGAGGAAGGGACCACCGTATTATAGGCTCTTGCCAGACGAGTGATGGAGTCCAGTAGGATCACGACATCGTGTCCACATTCTACCATTCTCTTGGCTTTTTCCAGTACCATTGAGGATACTTTTACATGTCTCTCAGCCTGCTCATCAAAAGTAGAGGAGATCACTTCTGCTTTTACAGAACGCGCCATATCCGTTACTTCTTCTGGTCGCTCATCGATCAGCAAGATCATAAGGTGACATTCAGGGTGGTTTTCTGCGATGGCGTTGGCGATCTTTTGTAGCAATACCGTTTTACCCGTTTTTGGCTGGGCTACGATCATGCCACGTTGTCCTTTTCCGATTGGGGCAAATAAATCCACGATTCTAGTGGAGAGATTATCTGCTCGAGTGGTGAGGTTTAATCTTTCTTCTGGGAATAAAGGGGTAAGGTATTCAAAAGGAATCCGATCACGGATCTCCTCAGTGGTCTTACCATTCACAGAAGATACCTTTAATAAGGCAAAATATTTTTCTCCTTCTTTTGGAGGTCTGATTTGACCTTTGATATTATCTCCCGTTTTCAGGCCAAAAAGCTTGATCTGCGATGGAGAAACATAAATATCATCTGGAGAAGCGAGGTAGTTATAATCCAGAGAACGAAGGAAGCCATATCCGTCGGACATGATCTCAAGTACTCCTTCATTTTCTATAATTCCGTCAAATTCCTTTACGGCCACGGAATATTTTTTCTTCATCCCACCACCAGTAGAAGGCTGGCTATCATCTGGCTGGGTGTCTTTAAAGTTCTTACGCTTAGGAAGTTCGACTTCAGTTTCCTGGCCTCTTTCGGTAGCGATTCTTTGAGCTTCTTCGTCCACGACGGCTTTGCGTCTCGGTCGGAAGCTGCGTGATTTGCCGTCATCTGCATTGGGCTGATCGCCAGGAGTAGGCTCAGATTTTGCGGCAGGTCTTGGTTCTGCTTTAGGGGCAGGCTTAGCTTCCACTTTATTTGCTGGCTTCGTCTCTGCTTGAGGTTCCTGCGCTTTGTCATTCGCTCTCTTGCGAGGATTAGGCTTGGGTGGAGCTAGCTTAGCGTCTTTTTTGACAGGTTTGCTATCTTCCTTTACCTCTTCTTTTTTGATCTCAGTCACGTTTTGTCGCTTGAATTTGGGCTTGCTCTCGGCAGGGGCCTCTTTCGGTGATTCTGGGGAGGAAGCTATAGCTTCTTCTTTGGTTTCGGCGACGGATTCGACTTCGGATTTCTCAATTTCTGCTTTGGCGGGCTTTTTCTTAGGAAGGGCTTTTTCAGGGGTGATTGCTTGCTGGTCCAAAATCGCGTAGACTAAGTCATCTTTTTTGAGCGATTTATAATTCTTGACCCCAAGGTCTTCTGCGATCTCCTTCAATTCGGAGAGCAATCTAATTTTTAGTTCTTCAATATTATACATAAAAAACGTATAAGAGGTACTTGATGTGATTAAATAGAAATGAGTACTGTGACTTTATTAATTGATTGGTATAAAAAGGTGTCTTATGAAATAAGATGGACCCACAGGGCGTGGGTTTTGAACTTTTTGACTTCACAATATTACAGTAAGCATTTTTAATACGCAAACTTTTTGCTGTAGGATGTCATTATAACGGTTAAAATACTCATGATCATATACTTTTTGCCAGTAAACTATTAATTTTTACGGCTATTTTTTAGGGGCTAACTGTAAATAAACGCTTTGTTTATAGTGATACTCAGGGGTATGAGAGGGATTAATGTTTAATCGATCTGATTAATCTTTTTTCTTCAATCACTTTATATAATCGAAGGAAAATAATAAGATTAGCTGTACTCTTAAGGTGATATTTAAATAGGCCTTGGATTTGTAAGGCTATTCCTCTGCGCAAATTACAAAATGTGGATTTTCTTTAGCGCCATTCCTATGATGCAATAGCTTATTGCAATCACTGGAATAGGAGCAAGGTAAAACTCTTTTTGCTGATAAGCACCAACTTACCCTTATTATTTACCTTAAAAAGATTGCTAGGTGAATTTATATTTGCCATTTGTGCCAATCAGTTAGCTCCGATTGACTGCAATAGTCCAAGCCCACTATCCGCTAATGCACTATATAATTGCTGCCAAATACTGTTTAATTAAGAAACTCAACTTTTGCTCCCAACGCTATTCCCTTCAATACGCGCATTTGAACTACTACTTACACTAAAAAGTAGATCGACTTTGCGCCGAGCAGGCCTAATTGCCATAGCACCAATTAAGGTTGGATCATGATGGATTTCTGGCACTGGGAATATTTACCGGGTAAGGCTTCTCCCTCCTGATCCACTAGCTGGGCGACTAGCTGGTGCTCTCCAGCTGGAAGCCCATCAATGTGCACTCGTTGGTGATTGTGAGCATTATAGGTATGGCCATTCACGGAGAGACGAACCTTGCTGCCTTTTGGGTCTAGCTCTGCGTCAGTGACGAGGAAGTCCACCACCACCGGCTCTTCCTGAGTGTATTGCTGGTCTTGTCTAGGGAAATTGATCGCCAAAAATGCTGTTTCCTCTTCTGAGGGAGCCGTCACCTCCCCCACGACAAATTCCCTGTCTAGGTAGTTTCCATATTCCTTTAGGGCATAGCCTTCTTCATCCACGAGGAAGGCCACCATTTTATAATGCCCAGCCTCTAGCTCATGCTCAAAAATGGGCATATTATAGCCCGTAGGATCATTTCCATTGACGATGACCATGAGCTGAAAGCCTTTTCTGCCATGCTCAAAGGGGTAGTTTTTTATATTAAATTCAAAGGGAATACTGCCTTCGGCAAACTGCTCGTCCTCTAAGGGGCGATGTAATTCCAGCATAGCATCAGGATGTGGGGCACTTGGGCTGGGAAGGTGAAAATTTACGCTTTCTTCAGGGCTGGGATTAGGGCTGGACTTCTCTGCGCTAAGATTTTGTTGTTGCGAATTGGGTTTAGAATCGCAGGCCCATATCAATGATACTAAGGTTACTAAACAAAGGTTTATTTTAAAGTTCATAAGAATAGGATAATTGGCGTAGCTTAAAGATATTTAATTTTCCTATAAAATTTTTACCTTGCAAGATAAAATGAACCTGACATGAGCGAAATCTTATATAATGAAATTCCATCCTTAGATCTGGCGGATTTTACCAGTGGTGATGCGGCAAAAAAAGCTGCCTTCGTCAATAAACTAGGTGATGCTTACCAAAATATAGGCTTTGTGGCCATTAAGAACCATGGGCTAAGCCAAGAATTGCAAGACAAACTGTATGCTGCCATTCAGCAGTTTTTTGCCTTGGAGGATGAGGTGAAGACCAAGTACGAAAAGCCGGAAATCGGCTATCAGCGTGGCTATACCGGCAAAGGTAAAGAACATGCAAAAGGACGTAACACTGGGGATTTAAAGGAATTTTATCATGTGGGTCAGGATCTTAGTCTTATTCCCGATACTGATCCAATAAAAAAAGAATATCCGGCAAATGTATGGCCATCAGAGGTTCCTGAGTTTCAGGAGGTCGCTCTGGAGGTTTATAATACCATAGAAAATGCCGGTAAGGCCATGCTCCGGGCGATTGCCTTGCATCTGGAGCTAGACGAGGAATATTTTGAAGATAAGGTCGCTTATGGGAATTCCATCCTTCGTCCCATCCATTATTTCCCCATCCAAAATCCCGAGGAAGTGCCTGAAGATGCAGTACGAGCTGCCGAGCACGGCGACATCAATCTGATCACCCTGCTCATGGGGGCAAGTGCAGACGGTCTGCAGGTGTTGAGGAAGGACGGAAAGTGGATTCCTATCACCGCCCTTCCTGATCAATTGGTCGTAAATGTGGGCGATATGCTCGAGCGTCATACCAACAAAAAACTAAAATCTACCATCCACCGTGTGGTCAATCCACCACGTGAAAAAATGAATAGCAGCCGATATTCTATTCCATTTTTTATGCATCCGCGGGCGGAAATGGACCTTACCTGCCTTGCAGACTGTGTAGATGAGCAGCATCCAAAGGCTTTCGACGATGCCACCGCCGGGGAATTCTTGGAAGAGCGTCTGAGAGAACTTGGGCTCCGCAAATAAGCTAAGGTGACCATCCGGAAAGTAAAATATTATCTTTATCTAAAAGATGTGCTCACCTTGTCGGTAACGGCTTTTGGTGGTCCTCAGGCCTTCTTGGCCATGGTGCTGGACATCATGGTTCGTAAGAGACGCTATATTACTGAGGAAGAGCTGTGGGAACTCAACGCCCTCTGCCAGGTACTACCAGGGCCCACTTCCACCCAGACGATCTCCGCTATTGGATATCGGGTGGGTGGACCAAATCTGGCTTACCTCTCGCTGCTGGTATGGATACTGCCTGCCACCATTATCATGACTAGTGCTGCCGTATTGGTGGATTTCTTGCAGACCCAGACGAAAGGGGCCTTGGATTTTGCGAAGTTTATCCAGCCTATGGCCATCGGTTTTATCATCTATGCCGCCCAGAAGACCATCGGAAAGATGGTCAAAACCACCGAGGCCATGATTCTCATGCTGCTATCAGCTTTCGTGGCTTTCTTCTATAATTCCCCCTTTATCTTTCCTATTATGCTGGTGGCCGGAGGGATATCCACCTCCCTCAAATTCAATAAACACCCCAAAATAGAAGAGAAATCCGGGATCAAAATCCAATGGGCAAACTTCCTCCTATGGGGCGGAGTGCTGATTTCTGCCGCTACCCTGGGGCATTTTACGCAATTGCTGCCTATCCGATTATTCGAAAACTTCTATCGTAACGGCAGCTTGATATTCGGCGGTGGACAGGTGCTGGTGCCCTATCTATATACCGAATTTGTGGAATTCAAAGGCTACCTTAGCTCGGAGGAATTCCTGACCGGATATGCGATTTCTCAGGGAGTCCCTGGCCCCACATTCAGCATTAGCTCTTATATCGGTGCCCTGTCCATGAGGGAAATGGGACTGGGAGGCGCCATTACCGGTGGCCTGATTGCCGCTGCGGGGATCTTCCTGCCAGGTACCTTCCTGATCTTCTTCGTCATTCGGTTTTGGGACGAACTGAAGAAATACCGTCCTGTACGCGCTGCGCTGGAGGGAATCAATGCCGTCAGCTGTGGGATGCTTATCGCTGCCGCTTACCTGCTCTTTGAGCCCATGCCTGCCAATACCTTCAATATTCTCGCCATCATCGGCACTTATCTCCTGCTTCAATTTACCAAAATCCCCTCCCCATTTATCATCATCGGGGGCATAGTGGTGGGACTGGGATATCAACTGGTCGTGAATAACCTGATCGGATGATCACCTTTTTTTGGCCCAGGCCAATTATAAAAAATCAGGGCGGTAATCTATTGCATTGACCTATGCGTCTGATTATTTCAGCCTTGTCTGAAGCAGCAATAAATGACCTGAATCCTGCATTCGTAGGCTATGGATGGAGGATTATTTCTGAGAAGGATCGTCCATTTTGAGGCCTGCCCCGACGAGGGAGACGGCTGCGGATATCAGGAAAAATAATAAACTAAAGGCCACCGCAGCGTTTTTGTCTATGCCCATATAATCATGGCTAAGAATAAATACGAGTTCCCTAGCCCCGACCCCACCGATGGTCAAGGGCAATACAGCCACAATGGAGGAGACCAAAAACACAAATTGATAGGCGATCAGCTGGGTATGAATGCTAAGTGCCAGCAAAATAAAATAAGCACATACGAGCTGAGAGCCCTGCACCATCAAAGACAAACCAGCGGTCTTGAGAAAGGAAGTTTTGAATGATGGAAACCACCCTCTTACCATCAGCCAAAATGCCACAGGCACAGCTACCAAGCCCAAATAGGCGATCCAATCGGGATCTAGCCAGCTGGGGGGCTGCCAGTCGAGGTCCACAAAAAACCAAAGCACCAGCATCAGCCATACCAAGGCGGCCAGGCCACTCAGCCGGTCCAGTAATGCTGCCGCCACGAGCTTCTTGCCTTTCACGGCATAGCGCTTCTTCAGCCAATATACCTTATAGCCATCACCACCTATTCCCCCGGGGAGAAATAGATTATAAAACATTCCAATCCAATAAAGTTTGAGGTTTTGGCGCTCGACAAGCTGCAATCCTAGATCGCGGAAATAACAGTTGAGTCGAAGGGAAGAAATGACCTTGGATAGCGCAAAAAAAGCAATAGCGGCAAGCAGGTAAGGAACCTGGAGCTTCTTTACCAAGCTCCAGGTTTCTTCTAAGTCGATCTTCCGAAATACCAGGTAGATGGCCGCTCCCGTAAGGAGCAGTTTGAGGGCCAGCTTTAAGGCTTTTTTATTCACCTTGATAGACTTCTTTTACGGTATAAGTTTTCTTGTCTTGCGACTCGAAATATGTTCTTACAATGATCTCTGCGACCAGACCGGTGGTGATCAGCTGTAGGCCACCGAGGACCAGAATCAATCCTACCAGCAGGATAGGCCTGCCCCATATGTCTTCCCCGAGGAGCTTGAGCACCAGCAGGTACATATTGATCAAAATTCCCGTGATCATGGCCAGCAATCCCAGTCCGCCAAAGAGATGTATAGGACGCTGGAGGTATTTTTGGAAAAACAGCATCAAAATAAGATCGGCCAGGACCTTGAAGGTCCTGTTCAGGCCATACTTTGAGGTGCCGTGGATACGAGCATGATGTTTTACATCCACTTCGGTCATTCGGGCGCCTTGCTGCTTTGCCAGCACGGGGATGAAGCGGTGAAGCTCACCATATAGCCCCATATTCTGTGCGATATGTGCCTTATATACACGCAGACTGCAGCCATAATCTTTGAGATAAACCTTGGTAGTATTACGAATCATCCAGTTGGCAAATTTGCTAGGGATCTTACGAAGAACAAACCCATCCTGACGATTGGCACGTACACCAGCGACCACGTCCCAATCCTCGTCTATTGCTTTCTGAAGCATCATAGGGATATCGGAGGGGTCGTTTTGGAGGTCGCCATCCATGGTGACGATGTACTCGCCTTTGGCATAATCGATGCCTGCGGCAAGAGCAGTGGTCTGCCCGTAGTTCATATTAAAAATCAGAACCCGAGTACGGTCATTAGACCATTGTTTTGCTTCCGCAACAGTCCTATCCGTAGAGCCATCATCCACCAGGATTAGTTCGTATTCTATACCTGATAGGGAAGTGTAAATTGCGTCTAGCAGAGGCTTGATATTGTCCTCTTCATTATAAACAGTGACTACTAAGGAGAGCTGTAAGGGGATCATACGTTAAAATTTGCTCAAAATTACGGCTTTTTTGACCCCTCACCAAGCCGTATAATCAAAACCTAACGGTTTGTTAACGCTTTAGTGACATTTGGCTGCCCAGGCATCGGTAATTTAGCTCTATGGAAAAGCCTGCTAATAAATGGATTGTCGCCGAGCGACTGCTTCTAGTCGTGGCCCTAATCCTGCATTTTTCGAATCTCCAAGGCTTGAGTATTTATGCCCTGGATGAGGCAAAAAATGCTACTGCCGCCATAGAGATGATGCATCACCATGAATGGGTAATTCCGACCTTCAATGGGGAGTACCGCTTTGATAAACCTCCCCTTCATTATTATTTCTTCATTTTGGCCTATAAGATCTTTGGCATCAATGAGTTTGCCGCAAGGTTTTTTCCTGCATTATTTGGCTTCCTGACCACTTATATGGTGTATCGATTTGTGCGCAAACAGGCGGGAGTGAAGGCGGGGCTATTTACGCTGCTGGCCTTGAGCTCTTCCCTGCACTGGTATATACAGTTTCATATGGCCGTGCCAGACCCTTTCCTGATTTTCTTTATGTGCGCCGGGATGTTGTCTTTTTATCGCTGGACCTTATCTGGATTTAGGAATACACCTTTGATGTTGATTACTTATACCTCATTAGCATTGGCGGTGCTCAGCAAGGGGCCTGTGGGGGTGCTGATTCCCTTTATCGCCTTGCTCAGTTATGGGCTGATCAGTCAGATGCTTAATGGGAAGCGCTTGTTGAGGATTTTTAACCCGCTAGGACTGGCGGTATTTTTTGCGATAGCCCTTCCCTGGTATGTGCTGGTGGCCATCAAGACGGATGGAGTATGGTTGCAGGAGTTTTTTTTTAAGCATAATCTAGGCCGCTTTTCGGCGCCTATGGAAGGGCATGGGGGCGGTTTTTGGCTCACCTGGGGCTATGTGATTGCAGGGATGCTCCCCTTTGCGGTGTTTCTGCCGCAGAGTGTTTGGTATAGCATTAAGTTTCGAGCACAGCGGGTGACGACTTTTGCCCTGGTGGTAGCGGCGACCATTGTCCTTTTCTTCATGTTCGCAGGGACCAAGCTTCCCAATTATACCGTGCCCGCCTATCCATTTTTGGCAATTTTGGTGGGCTGCTATTTGGGGAGACTAAAGAAGCATCAGCTTCGAAAAGCGATGTTCTGGCCCAGTCTGATATATGTGATTTTGCTAATTATTCTTCCATTTACCATTTATTATGGGCTAAAATCAGATCCTTCCCTGACAATAAAACCGGCTTTGTTTATAGCTTTTGCAAGCCCATGGATGGTGCTGCCATTAATTTATTATTCTTATAAGCAGCGGCAACTGGGAAGACTAGCCGCTAGTATGGGGGGAGGATTTATCGTGGTGACACTGGTGTTTTTTTGGTATGGATTTCCTATGCTGGACCAGCAGAACCCTGTATTGGCGGCGAAGCTTGCTGAGGTGAAGTCGGGAGAAGTGTTTTATTATAAAATATTTAATCCGGGCTTCTCTTTTTACCTTCAACGTCCCATCGAGGACCTGATGAAAGTGCCGGATCCACCCAGGGCTGATGGCTTCTTAATTACCCGTAAGCGGTTTTTGTCTGAGCTGGATCATCTTGGGCTTCATTATGAGATCATCCATGAGGGGAAGGACCTCTTTGAGCCGCCCATTACCGTGGTGCTGAAGCTCATGCCTGCCTCCTTAGATAGTGATCCAGATCTTTAGGCTTCCCTTTACCTGATTTGGGAGTTGATTTTTTGCCTGGCGGCAAAAATATAGCTTCACTTCCAGCTATTTATCGAAGATCTGAAGTCAGGAAGCTCCCAATCCCAGCAGACCCTTAGGTGGTTATTTCCTACTAAGTTTTCTCCACAGTGACCTTCAAAGAAGCCCCGGGGAATAATGATTTTAATCCACTGAGCCGCTGAGGGTATAGAAATGATCGCTAAATTTTTTGCCATCCCTAAATCCCCGCCAGCAAGTTCTAGGGTTTAATAGGAAGTAGTTTTTACTTCCTCGATATGGTGGAGATTCTCATAGACTTCTATGCTAAAAACCCGTACTGTATCCCCTCGGTAACTGGCATATTGGGTTTCCTTATGAAGTAATCTATCAAAACCCTTCCCCACTTCAGGGCGTTCGGTGGTATTCCACTGGACGAATATCCCGGTATAAGCTTGGTTTTCGAACTGCCCTATTCCGGGCCAGAGGTCAAATTGATTTTTTCTACGGCCTAGGTTTATAGTATAGGTCTGTGGGTTTCCTTCTACATAAAAGGCCAATTCTGAGGCAATATGATAGCTATCACTGAAAATAAAATGAGGTCCTATTTGCAGGGAATCGATCAGGGTATCCACGCGTTCCCCGAGTTCATGATATCCCGCCAGTCGGGCCAAAGGATCCTTGTCTGGTCTCAGGACTTTCTTGAAACCTACGGTGTCAAGGACTGCAGGTTTCATGATCAAGACCAGCAGAATCCCTGAAATCGCCGTGGCATATATCGCATATTTGCGCCAGCTGGCCGAAGCAAGATGAAGGACATAAGCCATGGCAAGGCTGAGATTTACATAAGCAAAGGCAGGCCAATTTACCTCAACCCGCTTAAAGATGGAGATCATAAAGAACAATGCCCATACGAGAACTGCGGGAAGCAGGATAAATAACAGTTGCCTTTCCTTCAGCTTAACCATTCGGCGAATGGACATGAATAAGAAAGGAATAAAAAAGGCGGATATAATCGCCAGCTGCCCACCGGCATATTCAGAGATGTATTTTATGGATTCTCCCGGATCAAAGGGTTTGCTCTCGCCTTCTACGCCACCAAGGGTGCCAACGTGACGGAAGGTCACGAAGTCATTCTGAAAGTTCCAGACCAGAATCGGGATGAATGATAGCCCAAAAACCAGGCAAAACAGGTAAAAGCCTTTTTGCTTTAGCTGCTTGGCATCAGTAAGAAGGAGGTATAAGAAAATCAGAGGAATGGCCAAAACCATGGTGTTTTTTGAGAGCATGCCCATGGCGCTGGCTAATCCAGCGTAAATCCAGTGGCTGGTTTTCTGTGTCTCTGTAGCCATCCACAGCCAGTAGAAGCTCAGGGCCCAAAAGAATAAGAGGGAAGAATCCGTGGTATGAAAGAAAGAGGCCAGATGAAAATAAGGCATCACCACCAGCATTAAAGCCGCCCAAAAGCCTATTTTTGCCTCGCTGAACATCTTCTGTCCGAGCTCAAAAACTATCCATGCCGTGCCGGCGGAGAACAAGACGGCGCTTAGCCTCACCGCTACCCCCGTATTCCCAAAAATACCCGTGAAGATATAGTTGTAAACAGCCACCATCAGTGGCTTGGAATAATAATTCCAATCCATATTTTGAGACCATAACCAATATTGGGTCTCCTCAGAAAATAAACTGAGGGGGCTGGTGGCTGTAAATAGAATTTTGAAAAAGGAAATCACCGCCAAAATGATTAGCAGGTAAATTCTATAGCTCTTGGTGTCTTTCATTTTTAGTTATTTTCACTAGAAAAGGGTGGTAAACCTGATTCCTAGCACAAAACTGCCAAAAAGCGCTAACAAAACCACTAATTAAAGCCAAAAAGCTTTTATATATACCCTTCAGCTTTATTAGGAAAAGTACCTCAGGGATCAGTTTCTGATTCAGATCTGGCGGGGAAGTACAAGGGGAGAACCTTGCTTTGGTTAGGGAAGAGTAGGGTTTAGAATGGCCATTTCCATTGGCGAATATCCACTTTTATGGTTTGGTATCCGGGGTGTAAGTCGGAGAGTGGAACTTTCTTTTTGCGAATTAGGCCTTTTTTGAAAGCTTTTCCTTTCAGCTGAGTCCGCACCACCCAGCGGGCGGCCATGGCAGAGCCCACTCCAATCATGGAGCCCACGAGGACGTCACCGATAAAATGCTGCATTAGATATACCCTGCTAAACCCTGCTAGAATTGCAAGTCCGGCGAAAATAAATTGTAATGGAAAGTTTTTGCGGTAGAGCATGGCAAGCATCGTCATAAGAGCAAAAGCAGTGGCAGTGTGGCCGGAAGGAAAGGAGTGCCAATGGTATAAGGGAACCCCAGCTACTTGCACGAGGTCAATGTCCTTGAAGAATTCGGCTGGTCTTGGTGAACCTGCAAATACAAAGCGCTTAAGGATCACACAGGCCAGCATATGAATGGCGGCCGTGAAGACGCATAGCAGGGCATGAGAAAATCGATAGATCAATAAGATGGGAAATACCACCAGAAAAACCAGGCCATCACCTAAGTGGGTGATCCAGGAAAAAAATAAATCGGCTGTAAAAAAGTGATGCCGATTCAAAAAAAGCTCATAATCCCCTTTGGGCGCATTCAGTAAAACAATCCCGCCAATTATCAAAGTGAAAAAATAGATAAATAAGAATACTTCAGGTATAGATTTCTTTTTCATTCATCATTGTTTATCCAAAGGTATAAAGTGCAGAGCAAATGGTGGTTAAGCTAAGATCATGGCTAGGTTAAAAAAACAAAACCCGCTCACTTGAGCGGGTTTTGATTGCATTATTTGGAATTGGGTTATATTGTCATTGTCTAGCTAATACTAGCTTTTCTTTAAACTTCTTGATTTGACGGCGAAGACCTTCTACTGCATCATCTGTAGCAGCTTCAAAGGAGTCAGCTTGGTTTTTGGCAAACAGCTGCTTGCCGGGGAGATTGAGTTTTATTTCTACGATTTTATTTTCGTTTTTTTCATTTTTGTCTAGCCTTAAAAACACCTCTCCGTCGATGATGTTATCATAAAACGTATCCAGCTTATCGGCTTTTTTCTGAATAAAGTCTATCAACTTTTGATCAGCGTCGAAATGGATGGAATGCATTTGTAATTTCATAGTGTTAACAGTTTAAAAGTTAAACTTTCATTTAGGTATTTAGGCTTTTGGATGTGCTTGATCAAACACGGCCTTTAATTTTTCCATTGAATTATGAGTGTAAACCTGCGTAGCAGCGAGGTTCGCATGTCCTAGTAAATCCTTTACAGCATTCAGGTCTGCACCCTTATTGAGCAGATGTGTAGCAAACGTATGCCTCAGCAAGTGAGGGCTGCGCTTGGAAGTCTGCGCAAAAAGGTCCAAATAATGCCTCACAATTCTGTAAATCTTCATAGGGTAAACTTGCTTTCTTCCATTTATAACGATAAAATAATCACTCTCGTTTACATTTAAAAATGTTTCTTTAAATACTTTCTTGTACGAAATTATATTTCTGGATAAGTGATGAGTTAAGGGGATTATTCGTTGCTTTTTTCTTTTGCCAAGAACTTTTACTGATGCGTCTCCTAAATTGATGTCCGACCAGCGTAAATTTATTAATTCGGAAAGTCGAACCCCCGTGAGGTATAAAAATTCCATCACCATTCTATCTCGCTGACCGTCAAAGTCTTTGCTGTATTCGAGCTCGTTGAGGACCTTCTTCATCGCAGATTCCTGAACAAATTCCGGTAATTTTTTTGGGGTTTTTAGGGCTTTTATTTTATAAGTGGGGTCCTTTTTTATATCTCCCGCTCGGAGTAAAAATTTATAATAGGATCGTAATGTGGCTATTTTTCGGTTGACCGTCGTGGAGGATAAGCCCTGCTCCACTAAGTCCACTACCCAAGCTCTGATTTCTCCATGATCCGCAGATTCTAGCGTCTCCTGACCAAAAGAGGTACGAATGAAGTCCTGAAATTGCTCCAGGTCCTTGCGATAAGCAAGTACGGTGTGCGCACTGGCTCGCTTTTCGTGTTCTAGGTAGTTTATAAATGAAAAAAGCATATCGGCGAATTTATACGCCAATATGCTCATTTATTTTCAAGAAGGAAAGAAAATATTAATTCCCTTCAGCGTCTCTCATTCTCTGCTTGTAGGCAGCCTTGATGACTTCAGTTCTTCTTTTAATAGAAGGCTTCTCAAAATGTTGACGAGATCTCAGTTCACGGATTGCTCCGGTTCTGTCGAACTTCTTTTTAAAGCGTTTTAGCGCCTTTTCAATTGATTCGTTCTCTTTTACGTTTACTATGATCATATTTTTACACCTCCTTTCGGCTGCAAAGGTAAAAAGAATAATTGAATATACTATTATTGAAGCTTTTTTAACTGGGATTTACTCACCGAACCTGAGGCCTATTAGCCCTTTATCCATTTGTATTAAGTTGAAAAACTCTTAATATCAGTAGTTTAATATCGTGAAGGCAGGGATGGACTAGGCCTGGATACAGCTTAATCATGGGGCATAAGCAATGGATCTTCCTGGATCCTAAGCACCCTATCCCAAGGGCTGGCTTAGCGCATTCACTTTTCTAATTGCAAAGATTTTTGGTGGAGAATGGTGGGAATCGATGCTTTATCAACTTATTTTTATGCTTTATATGGGGCAAAGTAATTCAGCAAAAGAAACCATCAAAAAGATATTCGACAGAAAACTCCCTTCTGCAGCGGTGGACTATGCCATGGAACTATGGATTGCTAGCCCTTTTAATTTTCAGCTTAGCCGAAATCGCCAAAGTAAACTGGGTGATTTTAGGTATAGAAGGGATGCGGCCTTTCAGACCATCACCATTAATAATAACCTGAATCCTTTTCAATTTCTGATTACCTATATCCATGAAGTCGCGCATCATAAGGCTTATTTACACTATGGCCTTAGCATTAAGCCTCATGGGAAGGAGTGGAAAATGATTTTTCAGAAGCTGATGTTTCCCATGCTCAACAGCAGCGTCTTTCCTCAGGATATATTGGTGCCACTCCGACACCATATGAAAAACCCCAAAGCCAGCTCGGGGGCAGATTTCTGGTTGATCAAGGAGCTTAGAAAGTATGATAAGGACAAGAGCCAGCAGGAGCCCAGCGTTTATCTTAATGATCTTGGACTTGGTAATGATTTTGATTTCCAGGGTCGGAGGTTTAAGAAAATTTCCTCGCGGAGGACCCGGGTCCTATGCCAGGAGGTCCATACGGGCCGGGAGTATTTGATTTCTGGGCATGCGGAAATTCTCCCCGTTTTAGCCAAACCCTAATCGGTTCCTCGGCATTCTGCTTTTAGATGGCCAGATAGTCTCCTTTATTTAAGGATCAATTTTTTACGTTCTATTTCCCCCTCCCAACTAATCTCCAATATCCAGATACCTTCATTAAGTTCGCGGATGGATTGCTGCGTTTTTGGCATTAGCTCGCTCCAATTATTAACGGTGAACTCTGATACCTCACCCAAAGGAGAATACCAGCGGAAATGGATGGGCGTTTCAGGTTTGTTTTTCGATGAATTCCAGCTGACATGAAAGTCCTCCGAAACTATTGGGTTTGGATAGACTTTCCAATAGTCCTTTGAGGAGCTTACTGGCAATTGTGTGCTGAGGACCGAAGAATAGTGCCTTGTGCCAAGGGCATCTATCCATGAGATTTGATAATAGATCCTGTCACCGGTTTTGGGAGGGGAGAAGTCTGTGAATGAGAACCGATTGGTCTGATTATCTATGGAAGAGGGCGATAGGATGTCTATTAGTTCGAAATTATTTATTCCCGAGGAAGATCGTAGGATCTCAAAGTAGCGGATGTCTGTGCTGTAGAATGTGGACCAGTCCAGTTGAATGGCTGTGGATTGGATAATTTGGCTGAGTTGGAAAGATTGGAGGCTGATGGGGAGGGCTGACATACGCACGCGGATGATTACGATACCATCGGCTCCATTTCCGCCTTTGGTTCCGCCCGCACCGCCGCCGGATCCAGTAAAAGGTACTGCCATACCGCCGATGCCTACCTCGGCTGCTCCGCCTATTCCGCTTCCTCCTGTTCCTTGATTATTACCTTGTCCCGGGTGACCCGTTCCGCCACCACCACCGGCAAATACATTGGTGATTCCTACCTGGGTGCTGATCCCATTGAGGATGGCGGAGGAAGCTCCAGCGCCTCCATTGCCGCCGCTCGATCCATTTCCGGAGGTGCCTATTCCTCCCGCTCCACCGCCGCCACCGCCGGAGCGGGCCTGGCCATTGCCAGTTCTTCCGATGCCACCCTGGTTTCCCTGGCTTGAGGAGCTTCGGGTGCTAGTACTAGCATCGCTGGAGTGGCCGCCGCCAGATCCACCGGCTCTTCCGAGCTGATAGGTTGAGTTGGAGTGATTTGATCCGCCTCCGCCGCCGCCGATGGCAGAGATGCCATTGAAGGAGGAATTTTGGCCGTTTTCGCCTGTGCTGCTGCTAGTGCTTGCACCCATTCCTCCGAGACCCACGTAGACAGGATAGGTCTGGCCGGCATTTAGTGGTGATACGGGGCTGTATTGCATGCCGCCTGCTCCACCTCCGCCTGCACTTCGACCATTACCGCCGCCACCGCCACCGGCCACCACCAGTACTTCTGCGTCATCGAAGGTGGAGGGAACCGTGAATGGCCCGTCACATCGGTAAATATATACGGTCTCTGTTTCTGATATTTGGACCACTTCCACGCAGTTATTGCTGTTTTCGCAGGTGCTTATGACGATTTGATTCTGATCGGCGGGGACTCCTGGACCTTCTATCTGTAGTCTGTAGGTTTCACAGCCTAGATCGCTAGGAGTGGGTTTTGGGGGATTGGTGTCACAAGAGGAATAGTCGTTATTAGCAGAAATGACATAGCCCGAGCCGCCACCATTTGGCAGATTGAAGAATGTCTCGTCTGTTCCATCCTCGCAGAGTACATTGCCCTGAAGCGTCCAGAAGGAATAAGAGGGATCGGAGATGATGACCTTATAATCAATCCTTACTCCATAATTATAGCCCCAGGGACAATAGTTATTAGTGATCACTATATCGGTCATGGTCAGCTCTATTTGGACGCTACCACTATTGGTAGTCACCGATACGGTTTTGGAGCATTGTGCTCGGACTGGCCCGGCGAGTAGGAAGAATAGTAAGGAAAGAGTAATAATAAACTGGTAATAGCTTAATAGAGAACTCTTTATAATCCTGGTAAAATGCATTAATAAATGTGTGGGTTAAGCTTGAGTGCAAAAATAAGCATCAACCCATATTTAGCAAATTTTCATGTAGTTTATTAATGGTTTTAGGTAGTTTGTACTAGGTTGGCTTTCGAATTCCCGACCTAGGATATATGGAGTAGGGTGAGGTAATTAGGATAATATGGATGAATACTATTGCACCGCAGGTGAAAAACGATCACTCGAATTAAGTAATATTTACCTATAAAAAATAGAGTGTGAATTTATATAGGCCGCTGCTAAATGCTGGCCTATATAAATTAAAGCATGAGCTTATGTCTTTCCAGTTGGTCGCCCCAGCTAATTTCGACGATAACCAATCCAGACTGAAAGTTCTGTAGAAGAGTTTTCAGCGCTATATCAGCTTCCTGTGGATTTGATACAGTGATATTGCCAAACTGCTGAGTGGCATTAAATGCCTTAAGGGTGATTTTTTCGTGGGAGTTGCTGAAGGTTTGGCCTTGGTAGGCCAGGTTTACCGCTTGTCCTTTGGCAGGATTAGGATAGACTGTCCAGGTTTTGGCAGAGAATAGTTTGGGGATATCGACAGCGACTATTTTGCTATAGGTAAATGCATTATTAAGATCGACTTGCTTAATACGATAGTACATTCTTCCTCCGCCCTGAGCAGGGAGCTTGATGTCCTGGAAGGTGTAATATTTCAATTCATCCGACCATCCAGCGCCTTCTATTTCTCCCGCTTGCTCCCAATCCGAAATACCGTTATAGGATCTCTCAATAATATATACATCATTGAAAGTTTCCTTAAAGGTGGACCAGCTCAGGTCCACGGCCTTGGTATTTCCAGAGTAGGAGATTTGGAATTCATTCCAGATAACAGGAAGGGTATTTTCGTGCTCACAGGTCGTTGAGGTGGATGAGTAGGACATGCCGGGGCCACTGGAATTGAGGGTAAGGCGATTGCAGCTCAGTGCTTCGAGCGTAGGAGGCACGTCACAGTCACCCTGATATTGGTTTCCATTGGATACCACATAGCTGCCAGATCCGTTCGTAGGGATGCTAAAAAAGAGGTTTTGGCCTCCGCAGTGAATATTGCCTTGTAAGTTGTCCAAATTTGGTGGTGGAGAGCTACCTCCAAATACCACGGAGTATTCGACCCCCACATCATAGTTATATCCATAAGGGCAGTTATCTCCATTAACGATGATTTCTGTTAAGCTTAGGTTTACTGTTACAGTATAATTAGTCCCATTTAGTGTTATAGTTTCACATTGTGCATGAGAAGTGCCCGGGGTAGCGATGCTAAATAAGATGCTAAGGCCTATCACTAAGAGTAAACCATTTCTTTGGCCATCAGTGCCTAAGTTGCCTAGCGTGTTTAGGGCATCAACCTGGACTAATCTTCCGTAAATTCTCGCAAGAATGGAAAGCCATAGTGCTTTTATGCGTATGAGTAGAGTATCGATCATAATAACCTAAGATAAATAGGCGAAATATTCAAACTGGTATTTTATTAGGGCTGCCAGACTATTTGTGAGTCTGATTTAACGGCGATTAGGTCTTGGGTGACAAGTAATTGTCGTTGGGATACAAATATAGGTAGTATTTTTTGAATAAACGAAATTAGGTATTATTTCGTAGCATGATAATGTCGTTTTGACTACAAATAATCACTTTTCGTATATTTTAGGTATTTATCACTTGGTAAATTTTATTATTTAAGTGACAGATTAGTATCTACTTACGAGAAGTTTTTAGAAAGGTTGACTACTTATGATATCAATATTATTAGTACAAGTGGTCTAATATAGAAGCTTAGGCACATTGATTGATCGGGTTTTGTGCATGGGTAGAAACTAAATGGTGGAGCTTCGTGTAGCGAAAGTGAAGTGCAATGGAGTCTCTATGCAATTAGGCCTATAGTACCTGTGTACCCATTGCTGTAGGAGCCTCATTCCTGGGAGTTAAAATATTGATCCGTAAATTCAATCACCTTCCAAAAAAAATGAATTTTGCTGAGAGCAATAGAAATACTTTTCTACAATAAAAAATTAAACGGGGATAAATGATGGAGACTAATTATAGGTAAATGGAGTCGTGAAAATATACTAAATTTACCAATTACATCGCCCTCTTCTTTTTCTGAATTAGTTCTAAGGTACTAGATTTTACCTATAGACGGTTTTTTTCCACGCCTTATTATTGTTACAAATCACTTTCGGACGATTTTCCTTGATTAGCAGCACAGCTACATAAATGTGGTAAAATTTGAATGATATTGCGCGTATTGCTATATTAAGATTACTTAAAACTGGTATTATGAGCAATATTTAAGTGAGGGCAATTAAGTTGCTTATAATGAGTGGTTTGTAAGCAAAAATGTAGCGCTTGCTTTTTTAGGTTTTGAGACCTAAAATGCTGGAATAGTTGGTTTTTTTCTGTATGTTTACTTATGATAGTGTATATGAAATACTTATAAGAGATTACTTATGGCGCAATTTTGTATATGATTTCAATTAATTAATAATGAATATTAATAAGTCTTAAGCCTCAAAATTTAGTAGGCAATCAGTATATATGCTCGAAGATATAAGTTGGTTTTATGTATCGATTTCATTAATCCCCGCAATTTTTAATATGGGAATTCTTGGCTATATCTTATGGTTATATCCAAGTAAGAGGGAGGTGAATGTGTTTTTGCTTTTTCTGGTGACCCTGATTGTATGGCAGCTGCAGGACACGGCAATGCGCTTAAATATCAGCTCAGAACAGGCTGTATTCTTCTCCCGGTCCATGGACTTTGGCTGGAAGTTTATTTGTATTTTTATGTTTCACTTTATTGCCCTCCATATCGGTAATAAATACATTAGGAAAAGACTGTTTTTGGCTAGCTTATATGGCATCACCGTCATATTATATGTATGCTATATGACCGACGTGAGCAATATACCTATGATGTATGACTCTCGCTGGGGATTTATTCCAGTCATGCGAGACAACTGGCAGGATGTGGCTGGCAGGGCATGGATATCCTTTCTGGCTTTGATCTGTTTAGGAGCATTATTGTATGCCTATTTCAGCCCCGGCCTGACCCATTCAAAAAGGACCTCATTGATGGCCTTGTTTTTGGGAGGGATCTTTCCTGTGGTTCAGGGGATTACTACCCAGTTGATATTTCCGCTATTTGGCGCTACCGATGTCCCTGTTACCTCCACTTCGATCACCTTGCTGTCCGTCGCAGCGGTGGTTGCCCTAGGTAAATACCAATTATTTGACTTCTCAAGTGCAATCCAATCAGAGACCATTGTCAACCAGATAGAAAATGGGGTGATTATTCTATCGCCAGATTTGAGGATGATCTATATCAATCCTAGCGCTAAGGAACTTTTAGGCTGTGATCAGCCGGGGACCTTACCACGGTCCATGAGTGAGTTTTTTGACAGTGAGGACCGATATGCTGAATTTGTAAAGGATATAAGAGAGCAGGTGGCGAATAAAGAAAAATCTACCTATCAAAATGTGACCTTACGCAGCTTGATAGGAGATCATATTCATGTGCTGTTTACTGCCAGTCCGTTTGATTTTGAGAAAAATCAGAACGGAATTATTTTGCTGCTAAATAATGTGACGGAATTACGCATGGCAGCGAGTGTGATTTCGCTTTACGACAAGCGTTATAACTTTGTGCGTAAAGCTTCCGATGAGGCGGTCTGGGAATGGTACCTGACGCAGAATGAGTTCAGCTGGAGCGAAAACTATAATGAGCTGTTTGGACATAATCTTCATAACGGCCGATCCAGCTTGGAGCATTGGGTGGATAATATTCACCCTGATGATCGCGATAGAGTGGTGAAGAAAATCTTTGCGCATACCCAGAAGGCTAGCGATGAAAGATGGGAAGATACTTACCGCTATCGGAAAGCAGATGGATCCTTTGCTCATGTATTTGATAAGGGTTATCTGGTTTTTGATGAAAATAAAGAGGCGGTCAGGATGGTGGGAACCATGCAGGATGTGACTAATGTGAAATCGTATATCGAGAAAATTGAAAATCAGAATCGGGAACTCAGTGAGATCACCTGGATGCAATCCCATGAGGTACGTGCACCACTTACCCGATTGATGGCGATCTCCAGTTACATTAAAGAATTTGGCGTGGAGCAGGAGGTGGATGTAAATCTGATGGATGAAATAATGGTTTCATGTAAGGAACTTGATGATGTAATCCACAAAATCGTCGAAAAGGTAGATAAAGTGCGCCATTTATGATATAATAGAGTAGGGCTTCAGAAGCATTTGAAGATGGAATGAGGGTTTTAATAAAAAAATATTGATCTTTATGCAATAATTAGAACGTATTCATTTTTGATTTTAAGGTGCTTTACTTATTTTTCTAACAAATTTAGTTTTTATATAAAACAAGCAATGCTTACGCTAACTGATAAAGAAATTGATTCCATTGCCCACTTATTACTGAAGGGCAAGATTTGTTATTACCAAGAGGATAAAAAGGTTATCCATCATCTCCCCGATGAAGAGGAGAATTTCAATGAAAATCTAACGCTTGAAGAGGAAGATCTGTTGGATGAAATAGATTCTGATCCTGATAATTATGCTGAATTTGTGAAGATGGAGCCTGCTCAGGAATCCTATATCATGGATCAGTTTGCGGAGAATTTTGTGGAGAACAAGAGTTTTCAGGAAGACTTATACGATGCCCTCACCAAAAGTAAAGCCATGGAGCGATTTACTTTCCTGATAGAGGAATCTGGCAAATACCATACGAAATGGCAAGAATTCCGCCTCCAGAAATACAAAGACTGGGTGCTGGAACAGATCGATAGCTATAATACAATGGAAGAGTAATAAAAAGGGGAAGACTACTCAAGTCTTCCCCTTTTCTATTTGCACGAAATCCCTAACCTAATAAGTATCTATAAAGCCACTTTATTGTGACAGGATTTGCTGTGCCTTATCATTTCACGATCCAGATGGGAAGACTTTTGTCCGAGGCGATAAGCTGCTCTGCCACACTTCCTATGAGCAGATCGCCCTCATCCTTTTTACCTTTATTTCCGACAATAATCAGATTTGCAGCTGTAAAGATCGCCTGATTGTAGATTTGCCGGCTGATATGCTGCTCGTTATCCTGCAGGAAAGTGATTTTAGAATCTATGCCGTATTTCTTCTGAAACCGTTTATATTCATTCAGGGCTTCATCCTCACGATGCTTGCTGAGTATGTGATGATCCTTGATATAGGGGAAGTATTGCATGCCTACCTTGATCACATGCAGAGGCTGGAGTAATCCCTGCGTATGGGCCTGAAGACCCTGTCCCAGACGAATGACCTTGTCTGAATAAGAGCTAAAATCCAAGGCCAACAGAATATGCTGAAAGGAAGGGTGGGCGATTTCAGGCATGAATAGGATATCGCAGTCGGTGAGTCTGGCGAGCTTGCCGCTCAATATACCCGATCCAGGATAACTGTTCTTTTTGCCTAAAACCATCAGGTCAAACTTTTGGCGGTCAATAAAGTCTGCAAAATCTTCCACATCACCTCCTGAGTGTACATGGATGGAGATGTGTTCCCGAGTGTCGTGTAGGTGATCCTTGACGATCTCATCGATCTCCGCCTCCAGCATCTGGCTGATGCTCTTGCCTAGTCCAGATATCAGTGCACTGCTCTCATCGGAGAGCTCCTCTAGCTCGATAAGGTGGAGTAAGGTCAAGCTCTCAAACTGAAAGACATCATGCATTATTTTAATATAGTTCAGCAGGATGCTGTCCATATCAGTCAGGTCCACACAAACGGCTATTTTCTTTAGGTTTTTCATCTCTATTTGCCCTTTTCAATGTTTTTCTTAATAATTCTAGCGAGATTTTCCTCATAGGATTTCTTATCTCGTTCCTGATTTAAGGCTTCATTCCTGGCATGCTCTTTTTGCAATCCCCGATAGAGGCTATAGCACATGATCAGCAATATGATCAGGAATGGCAATCCCGTGGTGATGGTGGCGGTCTGCAAGGCACTCAGCCCCCCGCCTATAAGTAAGGCTGCGGCCACCGCCCCTTCTGTAAGTGCCCAGAATATTCTCTGTCCCACAGGTGCGTCTAGCTTGCCTCCGGCAGTAATACTATCAATCACCAGGGACCCAGAATCTGAGGAGGTGACAAAGAAACTCATCACCAAGATAACTCCTATTCCAGAGCCAAGCTTGGCCATGGGAAATTCGTGGAGGAATACGAATAAGGCCGTGGCCTCGTCAGCAATGACGCTCTTGGCAAAAGCATGACCCTCCATTTGCATATCCATATAGATGGCACTCCCACCCATGGCCGTGAGCCAGAAGAAAGTGAGTAAAGCAGGGACGATAAGCACCCCGGCGATAAACTCTCTCACCGTACGGCCTCGGGATATCCTGGCAATAAACATCCCTACAAATGGCGACCAGGAAACCCACCATGCCCAATAAAAAACCGTCCAGCTGCCTTGCCATTCACTAGCGGCATAGGCCTCCGTCCAGGTGGATACAGTGATGAAATTATTTAGATAAATGCCCAAATTCTGGATAAATCCCCGAAATATATATAGCGAGGGGCCTGCGACCACTACAAATATCAATAGTAATCCGGCTATCCTGACATTCCATTCACTCAAAATCTTCACACCCTTGTCCAGACCCGTAAATACAGAGATGGTCGCCAATACGGTGATTCCAGATATAAGCATCACCTGCACCGGGACGCTTATAGGGATCTCAAAGAGGTAAAATAAGCCCCCATTTATCTGGCGAACCCCAAACCCCAGGGAAGTCGCTAAGCCAAATAAGGTGGCCAATACCGCCATCACATCAATCGCATCTCCGATCCAACCATAAATACGGTCTCCCAAAATCGGGTAAAAGATGGAGCGTATCGTTAAGGGCAATTTCCTGTTGAAGGTGAAGAAGGCTAAGGCCAGTGCCACTACCGCATAGATGGCCCAGGCATGGAAACCCCAGTGCATAAATGTCAGGCTCATGGCCCGCTCAGCAGCGTCAATCGAGAAGGCTTCCCCCACAGGAGGCTTGGCATAATGCGTCACAGGCTCTGCTACTCCCCAAAACAATAAACCAATGCCCATGCCTGCACTAAATAACATGGCAAACCAGGAGGAAGTGGAAAATTCCGTTTCAGCATTTTTCCCTCCCAACCTGATTTTTCCGTATTTGCTAAAAGCGAGGTAAATGCAGAAAATGATAAAGGCATTGATGGACAGGATGAATAACCAGCCGGTCTTGTCGGTGATGAAAAATTGAATCTTGGTGAAAATCTGCTCCATGGGCTCGCCTACCACCAGCGTAATCGCAATGAAAATTACGATAAGAATACTGGCAGGCCAAAACACAGGGGCATGCACGTCGAAGTATTTTTTGTTCATTATTCGGTGGGTTTAGAAGTAATATCCAATATTTAAGTTGATCCTGGTATTCCAGCCAGGTGTCGGGTCTATAGGGTTTTGGTCAGAAATAGGTTCATTATATTGCTCGCCTCGGCCCGGACCCAGGGCGTTTCCACCAAAGGAATCGCTGATCCATGGGTGATTATACCCCGAGGCCATATCTAGGTAAGTGTAGATTTTTCCGGCGGTAAGCAGGGCTCCCAGCACATTCTGTTGAGTCGCCACGAAGGGACTGTTGACGCCTCGAATCGGGAAGGAACCTGTTTTTTGAACCAGGCTATAATCGTTATAGACTTGAATATTTGAAATTGGCCCCCAAGAAACTGGAATGCTATAGGCAATACCTGCGAGATAAACTACCGCCTCGGAGGCTACATCATAGCTGCCAAAGCCATAGGCGCCCATCTGCACGCTGCTCAGCAGCTGCTGGTCATCATCTCGGACATCATGATATCGATAATAGATCAGCTCGGACTTGAAATTCCATCTCGACCAGTCCCATTCGCCATGAAGGGCTAGCGCCAATTGATTGCCATTATTTGTGGTGACCTGATTGTAAATTTCCTGATGCTGGAGGGAGAGCCCTAGTTTCCAGTTTTCTATTTTTCGCTGCGCTCTAATATTGATTTGATGCCGCTCGATATTACTATTGCCATCCACAGGGATCACATCATAGGAATACCTCGCGCTGGAATAGGGGCCGAATGCAGGGTCGCTCGTGCCGCGTGGCTCGGAGAGTGGAAAATAAGCAAAGTTGAAATCCCAGTCTCCCAGATTATGGGTATAGTTGAAACCAATCTGATGGTTGTCTTCTAAGCCCAGATAATAAGGTGCCTGAAACCACCAACTGTGGGAGGCATAGGTAAGTAATCCGAAGGGTACTTGGGTGATGCCGATCTGCAGGTTCGTATTGTCTGTAAATTTATATCCTAGCCAGCCATATTTGACAAAGTGAGTGTTGAAAGTGGGGTAAAACCGGTATTCAAAGGCAAATTGGATTCCTTTGGAATAGGAATCTACATTTATCCGCCAGGTGTCCCAGGTCCATTCATTTCGCCCGGAAGTCCCTAAAGGAAAGGTCTGACCCTCATAGATCGCATAAATGGTGTTTAGCCGCAGGGCTCCCCCCATTCTCACCCAGGAAGTGTCCTTATTGGTCTCCAGGGATGATTTTATAGTGTTTTCAAGTGTAGATTTTTGCGTTCCATAATCATGGGTAAAGCCAAATCCCACCTGCGGTTTTACAAAATTACTATCTATAGGATGACTTATCCTGGATAAAACCATTGCAGACGCAGTGTGGTAAGCAAGGGTCAGGAATAGAAAGAAAAATATAAGCCTAAAAGTGATGGAATTAGATGCCATATTGATAGTGATTTTCCTTTTTATGCAGACTGCCAAATCCAGAGCATAGATAAAATCGATGAAGGACTCTCCTTCAATTAAAATGGAACTTCAAACTTGTCAACTCAACTATTAACCTAAACTAGGAGGCTTTGTTTTCTTTTCGCTAGGGTGCTATAAGGAATTCCGGAAAGAGTAAATAGTCAATTGATAATCAAGGGAAATCAAAAAGGGTACTGATTAAAAGTAGTTTTTTTTATTGTTTTTCCCAATTAATAACTGATCTATTTCGTGGACTTGCTCGATTGATTTGTTATTTATCCATGTATTAATAATATATTTATAGGTATAGCATTTCTTTTTCAGAAGGACTAAGTTCCTCGGAATAATAGAAAGCAGTTTGACAAAGTATGAATACGTTTTTTTATGTACAGATTTAAGTTTGCCGCATTATATATGATCATCCTGCTGGGGAGTTTATGGCCACAAGCCCATGCCCAGCGAGTCTCCAAAGGCTGGGGTGGAGAGATGGATCCTCTGCAGCAGCAGTTTTCCATCATTCATTATTCCCTCGATTTACAGATTTTGCCTGAGATTAAAGCGATCGATGGCAGTATGGAGATTACCTTTCGGCCTTTGCAGCCGCTGGATACTTTAAGGTTGAATCTGGTGTCCGATTATAAGGTGCTGAGTGTGGAGGTGGACTCTGTATCTCTGGACTTTAGGCATGAAGGGGAGCTATTAGATATCTATGGTACAGGCTTAGCGAATAAGGTGAAGGTGAAGTATCGTGGCAAACCTCCTGTGGCGGTAAATCCCCCATGGTCGGGGGGATTTACCTGGGCCAGAGATGGGAGAGGCGCACACTGGGTGGGGTTGTCCTCTCAACTAGAAGGAGGGCGGATTTTTATGCCCTGCCTGGATCATCCTTCCAGTAAACCTGAAAATGGCCTTGATTTATATATAAAAGTTCCTTTCCCTTATACTGTGGCCGCCAATGGACGACTGCTGAATCAGGCCGAAGCTAGAGGGTATAATTATTTCCACTGGGCCACGCACTATCCTATTAGCAATTATAATGTGAATTTTACCATGGGGAGATTTGCGCAGCTAAAGGATACCCTAACTTCAGTAGATGGTGGGCGCATCCCCATGGAGGTCTATGTGCTGCAGGAGAACCGTGCCAAAGCCTCTCAACTGATGGAAGTGTTTAAGACGAGTATGGCTAGCCAGGAAAAATATTTCGGTCCTTACCCATTTGCTCAAGATAAGGCCGCTGTGGTGGAGACTCCTTACCTTGGTATGGAGCATCAGACTATCAACGGCTATGGAAATAACTTTCAGTTTACAAAGGTAGGACCGGTAGAATTTGACGGCTTGCTTCACCATGAGCTGGGGCATGAGTGGTGGGGAAATAAAGTGTCGGTGGCGGACTGGAAGGATTTTTGGATTCATGAAGGTATATGCTCTTATGGCGATATGTTATTTTATCTCAATCATGGCGGCGAGGAAGCTTACCAAAAAGAGATCGCCACAGCCATGGAAAGTATGGAGAACAAGCGGCCACTCGTGAGCACCAAGCCTACTGGCAGTTCTGAGGCTTATTTCTCAGATATATACACTAAAGGTGCCTTGGTGATGCATTCCCTTCGGTTTTTAGTAGGAGACCAGGTGTTCTTTGAGCTCCTTCAGGGTTTCCTTTCAGATCCACGATTCACCTACGGCAATCAGGTGGATACGGAGGACTTTACAGGTTATTTCCAAGAGCATACGGAGCGTGACCTGCAGCCTTTCTTTGACCTGTACTTATACACCACAGAGCTTCCAGAAATCAAGATCAGCAAGAAACGTAAAAACCGCTATGATATAAAATTCTCAAATGTGGACCTTTCGCTTCCTGTGGAGGTAAAGACCTCCGAAGGAATAGAAGTACTGGAGATTTCCAAAAATAATTTGAGGATAAAAAGTAATACCGAGTTAGAGATTGATCCTAATCACTGGTATATGTTTGAAAAATAAGGGTTTCCTGAATACCGATTCAGGAAACCCTTATTAGTTGATTTATTGATAGTAATTAGGAAGCAGAAGAGGCGGCTTCCACGGCTCGCCATACTCTGAATACGTTTTTATAGCAGATTTTTTCAATATCCTCTTTGGAGTAACCGCGCTTAAGAAGTTCGGCGATAAGATTAGGATACATAGATACATCTTTCAGGCCGTTTGGCAGAGAGTCTCCCACTCCGTCAAAGTCGGAGCCAAAACCTACATAATCGATGCCAGCGATAGCCACAACATGGTCTATATGGTCAGCCACGAGGCTGACATCCGGAAACACATTGTTTTCGCGAGTATATTGCTCGATATAGGCCTGTGCTGCGGAGTCACTGCGACTCAGGTTGTTTTGAGCCAGCCAATTTACGATATGCTCTCTTACGACTGCAGTACGTTCATTATAATCACCATCGATGAAGCTTCCACCAAAATTGATCATGATCACTCCTTGTTTTTTGCCTAAAAGCTCGACCATTTTATCATCCATATTTCTCTCGAAGCCTGGCGTGAATTTTCGGGAGGAACTATGAGAGGCGATCACAGGGACATCCGTAAGCTCCATCACATCGTAAAAGGTGTCATCTGATACATGGGAGATATCCACCATGATACCTACGCGGTTCATTTCCTTCACTACTTGCTCACCGAAGGCGGTCAGTCCACCATGCGTTCTGCTGGTGTCATAGGAAGAGTCCCCGATCAGGTTGTCTTTGCCATGGGTAAGGGTGATATACCTGATGCCTTGCTTATAAAAGTAGCCGACATTGGCGATATCGTCTTCGATGCCAGCTCCATTTTCCATTCCCATTGGAAGGGAGATTTTGCCCTCCTTGAAGTGGGCTTCGATATCATCAGGGCTATAAGCCATGGCGAATTTATCAGGCCAGGTTTCAGCCAGCCTCTTGGTCATCATGATTAGGGAGTCAGCCAATTTTTTTGCTCCTCCCATTTCCTGATACCTTGCCGGAAGATAGATGGACATAAATGGAGCGTCCAGTCCCCCTTCTCTGGAGCGGGGGAAGTCGAAGTTTCCTCCATCGGTGCGTGTGGAGACATCTAATACCTCCCTTTGGAGGGTAAATCCCCCCACCTTCATCCGGTAAGGTAAGTCCACGTGGCCGTCCACGATGATGGTATGATGCGCCATTTCTGTGGCCGCCTCCAGGCGTTCTGCATCGCTCATGCTTTGATAATCGACCATCACTTCCTCTGGGGAACAGGCGATGGTGCCAGCTAGTAACAGGCCTAGGCCCTGAGATAATAGAGATTTGTTCATGCGGTATGGTTTATGATGTACCCCCAAATTAAAGGTTTTATACTGATCACACTATTATTTAGTGATAAATGGCAATTAAGAGGTTTATTTATGAGCTGATTTTTAGCGATTGTACCTTATTTTCTTAGTTAAGGGTGTCGGAATCATAGGAAAGATAGTAAGATAGCTGGGCAGATCATGAAGGATTAGAGTTGAAACTCTCAAAAACTTTATCGAAATTCGGTAATAATAGAGAGATTAGGTAGATACTACTTCCTGTTCTGCTCTTATAGAAGGTTAATTAAAATAAGTTTTTCAAATTTTTAGTATCAATAATTTTAAAAATCAATAATTATGAAAATGACAAACTGTAAGCCCCTATTGCTGATGGCTGCTGCTCCTTTGCTATTTTGGCAATGTGGAGAGTCCAATAAGCAAGAGTCCAATGAAGAAGTTATTGAAGTGACTGAGGAAGAAGTGGAGCCTTCCTTAACCCTATTATGGGAGACTCCGGAAGAACTGACTACTTGTGAGTCGGTGCTGGTGGATCCTGACACGGGCACGATTTACGTGTCAAATATCGAGGGAGATTCTAGAGAAAAAGACGGTAAAGGTTCTATTTCTATCATTTCCAAAGACGGTGAAATCTTAGAAAGAGATTGGGTGACTGGAATTGATTCTCCTAAGGGGATGGGGATTTTGGATGGTAAGCTGTATGTTACCAATATCGACGAGATCGTAGAGATAGATATCGAAAAAGCTGAGATTTCTAATACTTATCCTCTGGAAGGAGCAAAATTCCTGAATGATATTGATGTTGCTGAGGGGAAGGTCTATTTTTCTGATATGGAAAATGGTAAAATTCACGTATTAGAAAATGGCGAGATTACCTTGGTTGCTGAAGGGCAAGTGGGGATAAATGGCCTTCGAGTAGGGGATGGTGGTGTCTTATATGGGCTTGACAAAGCCGGGCTCAAACGCTATGATACTGAAGGAAATCATGAGGTTCTAAATTCAGTCGTGACCGGTGGTGATGGCTTGATAATCTTGGGGGATGATGATTATCTGGCGAGTAAATGGTCTGGAGAAATATGGATTGTTCAGGGTGATAAAGAAACAAAACTATTAGATACCAAGGATATGGGATCCAATACGGCTGACATAGGATATTTAGAGGAAGAGCAGATCGTACTAGTTCCTACCTTTCTTAAAAATAAAGTGGCTGCTTATAAATTGGAATACTGATTTTTAGAGCGCTAGTATTAAGAAATTAATTTCTTTCAAGTCCCCAAGGTGATGCTTTCGCTTTGGGGATTTTTTGTTTTTTTAAGGCCAAAAGGCCCTGATTTGGATACTATATGGGCTGAGGACGAATTTGGCCTGTTTTGGTATTATTCAAATAAAAAATTTACGATCACCACTGGTGTATAGTACCTGATACAGGTAGAATCTGGCTCAATTTTGAGTTAAACAGGTTTTTTAGTAGGAATTATTTCAGTCATTGGAGGTAATATTGGGTGAAATTTTAGCCGATTTATTCCCGTTTTATGTAAAGAATTCAATTGTGGGTTTAATTATAAATCAGAATTTTGTTTGGTTACCCATATTTCTGGTCGCAAATATAAGGGAGATAACGTATTGGTCAATTTTATATAATATTATATATCGGAAACTTAGAATTATAAATTAAGTTTATGTAAAAACAAGATATATTATTTTGTATCCATGGTGGTGGATGATCTTTAATATGGCAATAGGGGTGATTTGCTTGGAGGAATGATGGTGGCTCTGGTTATAATTTTTATTAGATAGTGACAATTTTTTTTGATAATAATTTATTGAATGTTAAATTACTTAAAATCAATAGTTTGTTATGAGTTTCAATTGTTGAAATCCAATGTTAAAAAATCGTAAAGTTTTTTTTTCGAAAATGGATGTATACTTTGGAGCAAAATCAAATCAACCGCATATGAAAAAAAGTGTACTATTAGGTCTCTTCCTGACTTTGTTTATGCAATATTCTTTTGCACAGACAAGGACAGTGACGGGGACGGTTACTTCATCAGAGAATGGAGAGCCCATACCAGGCGTAAGTATCCTGGTCAAAGGAACGTCAACAGGTGCTATCACAGACCTTGACGGAGAGTATGATATCAATGTGCCAGCTGGAGGAGAGGTCTTGATCTACTCCTTTATAGGCATGTCAAAACAAGAAATCCCTATTGGCGGCAGAAGCGTTATCGATGTGGTAATGGACTCCAATGCTGAGGAGCTGAATGAGGTGGTCGTTACCGCTTTGGGTATTGAGAGAAGTAAAAATGAACTTCCTTATGCTGCGCAGTCTGTCAATGGTGACAAGATTAATGAAACCCGTGACCCCAACTTTATTAACCAGTTGTCTGGTCGTGTGGCGGGTCTAAACATCAAAAGCAGCAATAATCTGGGTGGATCCTCCAATGTAGTGATCAGGGGGTCTTCTTCACTTACAGGAAGTAACCAAGCGCTATTTGTGATCGATGGAGTACCAGTGGATAACTCAATCACCAATACTAAGGATCAGGCGAGAGGTCGAACAGGCTACGATTACGGTAATGCAGCCTCGGATATAAATCCAGATGATATTGCCTCAGTCAACGTACTGAAAGGTGCTGCTGCAACGGCCTTATATGGTTCCCGCGCCAGTAATGGAGTGGTCGTAATTACCACCAAAAAAGGAGGTAAAGGACTTGGCGTAACCGTCAATGCCGGCGTTACTTTCGGAAAGATTGACAAAAGCACCTTCGCAGAATATCAAAATCAATATGGTGCGGGTTATGGTTCCTCCTTTTATTATAAGGATGTTGAAGGATTTGACTCCTCTATTCCATTCTATTATTATGGTGATGACGCTTCTTATGGAGAGGCTTTTGACCCTAGCCAGCAGGTGTATGATTGGAAATCTGTCAATCCTGCTTCAGCGTTTTATCAGCAGCCGACCACCTGGCAAGCTGCTAAAAATACCCCCGCTGAATTTTATGAAAGCCCGGTATCTACCAGTACCAGTGTTTTGCTGAATGGAGGAACGGATAAAGGCTATTATAAATTAGGCTATACCAGAAACGTCCAAGAGGGTATTTTGCCTAATAGTAAGATGAAAAAGAATATCGTAAACTTCTCTGGAAGCTATGATATTATGGATAAACTTACAGCGACCGCATCGGTAAACTTTTCCATCAATGAGGGCTTAGGCCGTTATGGAACCGGATATAGTGGACTAAACGTAAACCAGTCCTTCCGTCAGTGGTGGCCGGTAAACGTGGATGTGAAAGAATTAGAATCCGAATATTTTGCGACCAATAGCAATGCGACTTGGAACTGGTCTAATGAAAGCGCCCAAAAGCCTGCTTATACGGATAATCCTTATTGGACTCGATATAGAAATTACCAAAATGACGAGCGAATTCGTACCCTGGGTTATATGTCCCTGAAGTATGATCTTGCCGATTGGGTAAATATCATGGGTCGTGTGTCCCTGGATACTTATAGTGAAGAACAAGAAGAGCGTATCGCTGTTGGGAGTTTAGATCCAGCAAGCTATGGTAGATTTAACCGAACGTTTAAAGAGTATAATTATGACTTATTGATGAACTTCAATAAAGACATCAATGAGGACCTTGAGTTTACAGGTCTTTTGGGAGGGAATATTAGAAATACCCAGATCAACTCCATCAACGCTAGCACTAATGGTGGCCTGGTGGTTCCAAATCTGTATTCATTATCTAACTCACTGAATCCTATTGAGGCACCTGATGAAGTGGAATCTACCCTTCAGGTGAATGGTGTATTTGCAGGAGCTACTTTTACTTATCGTGATTATATCATCCTTGATGGTACCATCCGTAGAGACCAGGCCTCCTCACTTGCTCCAGAGAATAATAGTTACTATTATCCATCTGTTTCAGGTGGCTTGATCTTCTCTGAGTTTTTACAGAATAAGGAGCTGTTTACCTTCGGTAAGCTTAGAGCTAACTATGCAGAAGTAAGTAATACGGCTGCGCCTCAGGTGCTACAAGACGTATATTATAAGCCTACAGGCTTTGGAGATGTACCCTTATTCTCAATGCCAGACAGCAAAAACAATCCTGACCTATTGCCTGAATTAACCAAAAGTTTCGAGATCGGTACAGAAATGACGTTCATGGATGCTAGGTATGGATTTGATGTGACCTATTATGATACAAGAACGGTCAATCAAATTATCCCAGTAACTACCTCTACCGCCACTGGCTTTAGCTCTAGATATGTGAATGCTGGTGAACTTCAAAATGCAGGTTGGGAGATCAGCGCTTTTGCTACCATCCTTGAAAGCCAAGATTTCTCTTGGAAAATGGATGTAAACTGGACCAAGAATAATAGTAAAGTACTTTCCTTGAATGGTGAAAACACAAACTTGGAATTAGCCAGTCTTCAAGGTGGTGTATCTCTAAATGCCGCTGTAGGCCAGCCTTATGGGACCATCCGTGGACGTGATTATATCCGTGATGAAGCCACTGGAATGCCTACCATTGACGAGAGTGGTAGATATATGGTCTCCACTGAAGCCAATAAAATTATAGGGGATATCAATCCCGACTGGTACGGAGGGATCAATAACGCTTTAAAGTATAAAAACTTTACCCTGTCCTTCCTGATCGATATCCAAAAAGGTGGAGATGTATTCTCTCTTGATAGATGGTACGGTGATGCCACTGGTTTATACCCAGAGACCGCCTTGCCAAATGAATTAGGAAATAATATGAGAGACCCGCTTTCTACGGATGGTGGATCAGGAGATTTTGGAAGATATCCTATTTATAACAATGATGGAGTAATCACTGGTTATGAGCAGGCAGGTGGTAACTCTGGTGGGGTGATCCTTCCAGGGGTCTTCGAAAACGGAGAGGCAAATGATATTCGTCTGGATCTTTCAAACTTTGGTGAGTCGGGATATGCTGGTAGCAATCCTAATAGCAAATACATCTACGATGCTAGCTATGTGAAATTGAGAAGTTTATCCATCTCTTATATTTTCCCACGGTCTTTTGTGGATAAAATTCAAGGGGTTCAGGGAATTGACGTTTCCTTTATTGGTAGAAACTTATGGATCATCCATAAAAACATGCCATATTCTGATCCTGAAGAAAGCTTAGGAGCTGGTAATAACCAAGGGTACCAAAGTGGGGCATACCCTACGACAAAAACCTATGGATTTAATCTACGCCTTAAATTCTAAGAAAGAACATTATGAAGAAATTAATATATATCCTAATAGGAGCGTTTGCCCTCACCGCTTGTGATGGCCTGACGGACAAAAATGCCATAACAAAAGAGGCTTCTGAAGTCCCCGCAATTACGCTGCTCTCCAATTCCCAAAAGGAAATGGCAGAGTTTTATACCGATCCTCGAATCAATCGCCTCCTCGCTCAGCAGTGGGCAGAGGTGCAGTATATTGATCAAAGTAGATACGATTTCCAAAATGGAGGAACTCCCGATATTTGGTGGAGATCTTTCTATAGAGACGTATTGATCGATCTACAGGAATTTGGCAGACTGGTCTTAGAGGATCAGACCTACTTAAATGAAAATGTACGAACCAATCATATTGCAGTGGGTGAGGTGATGAACGTCTATGTATGGTACACTCTGGTGACCACATTTGGCAATATCCCTTATTCTGAGGCATTGGACTTCGAAAACTCTTTTCCTGCTTATGATGACCAAGAGGTGATCTATACGGACTTACTGGCGAGGCTGGATGCTGCCATTTCTGATATGAGCATAGAGGATGGATTTGGAAGTCAAGCTACTGGCGATTTGATTTATAAAGGTGATATGGCAGGTTGGTATGCATTTGCTAATTCCCTGAAAATGAAGATGGGAATGTTATTGGCAGATTCTGACCCCACCACTGCTTCTCAGTTGGTAAGTGAGGCGTCTCCTAATGCCCTAATGTCTTCGGCCTTAAACACTACCTTTGAGTTTATAGTTGCTCCGCCAAATAACAACCCGGTTTGGGAAGCCTTAGTGCAGAGTGGAAGGAATGATTATGTAGCCGCTAATACCATTGTGGACTTTATGAATGATCTGAGCGATCCAAGATTGGCGTTTTACTTTACTCCTATCAACGGTGCTTATGTGGGTGGTGAATACGGTAACTTTAATGTTTATGCCAACTTCTCTCATGTCAACCCTAACCAAACAGATGCTGATTTTCCATCAATTATTATGGATTATGCCGAGGTGGAATTTCTGAGAGCTGAGGCAGTAGAAAGAGGTTTTATCACGGGTACTGCAGCGACGCATTATAATAATGCCATCGATGCCTCCATCAGGTATTGGTCTAGTGTGAATGTAAACGCCGGAGGTACTGGTATCACCCAGGACCAGATCAATGCTTATATGGCTCAGCCTTCTGTGGCCTATGCTACAGCGGCCGGAGATTATAAGCAGAAGATCGGCATGCAGAAATATATCGCTCTCTATAATAGGGGCTATGATGCCTGGACCGAATGGAGAAGGTTGGATTATCCAATCCTGAATATCCCTAACCAAATGCAATACGGAGATATCCCCGTACGATATCCTTACCCTACTCCAGAGCAAAACGTGAATGAATCAAATTATGATCAAGCTGTGGCCGCTATGGGTGGTGATGAGCCTGATATCAAGCTATTCTGGGACCTTAATTAATCCATTTATAGTTTATTATAGATAAGGCAAAGCTGCCAATTGAGACCTTTGGTTTTGATTGGCAGCTTTTTTTTATTGAAAGAATAAATCTGGGAATCAAATAAGAGGTTGAAGCCTTAAAATGATGGCGATACCTTGCCTTTTCACCTTGTTTAAGAATGGAGCCCAATATCATAAAATGATTCTTTCTACTATATAGAAGTGCCAACATTTTAGAGATATTCTTATGCAGGTAATGCTGCATATGGAATGGGGCATTATTGAAGTAGGCTAATTCGTAGTGGAGTCAGGCGCTGAGGCTCTTCTTTTATTGGCTATAGTAGATGTAGGTAGGCAAGGTAATTTTAAGGGAATAAATCAGGAGTATATGGTTTATAAATCAATGGCTGCTTTGGCCATTCAATGATACTGGAATAGTAAAAGAATGCTATATAATGAGGATTACTTTTTATGAGTAGAAAATGATCATTTATGGTTGGAAATGGGTTGCATAGCGGTTTTAGCACTGTTTTGCCACAAAAGTGTCGGGTTGGCGGATTATTTTTTTATATAAGTGTAAAAATTAGATTTTTTTGTCTTAATTATGCGACTTGCTTATTATTGGCTAAATTGTGATGAGAAATTAAGGTGAGCCAAATAATGCTTGCCCTTAAAGAAGTTATTATAGTCAATGTGGAATATTCTGTTGTAATATAAGCGTACAAGTCCCCAACGTTTTTCTCTTTTCTTTTGTTAAGGAGGGGAGAGGGATTCCGGTGAAGATGGATTTTTCATCGGTTGGAAAGGAAAATATCAGTTAGGGATTGGCTGGTTGCTGAGCAACTTCCAATAGTTTAATTCGTTTCCTTATAATACCACGCTTCCTGAAAGCCGATGCCGAGGAAGAAATTTGTGTTGCAGGTGTAGGCTTTAATTTTGCACTTAAGACTTATTGAAAATTATGAAAGATACATCCATTAATTATGAATTGGAAAAAAACCTAGAGGTCATCAATCAGATAGATGACTTGGTAGGTGAGACAGTAGATAATGTGTTGGTAGATCCTGATGAATGCTGGCAGCCAACGGACTTTCTACCTATTATGGGAGATCCAGGAGCTTTTGACGAGGTGAAATTGCTTCAAGAAAGAGCCGCAGGTATTCCTGATACCATCATCACTTCATTGATCGGTAATATGATCACTGAGGAAGCACTTCCCAGTTATCAGACTTACTTCAACCTGCTGGAGGGGGTAAACCCTGACGGTAGCCTTACCAGTGAGAGAGGTTGGGTACGCTGGTCCAAAGCTTGGACTGCCGAGGAAAATCGTCACGGAGACTTACTCAATAAATACCTCTACCTTTCGGGCAGAGCAGATATGAAAAAAGTGGAGCAGACCATCCATAGATTGATCTATAATGGCTTTGATCCCAAATCAGATAAAGATCCTTATCAAGCGATCATTTATACCTCCTTCCAGGAGAGAGCGACCAAAGTGAGTCATGTGAATACAGGTAAACTAGCCGACAAAGCTGGAGATATAGTATTGGCAAGAATTTGTAAGACTATCGCCGGTGACGAAGCTCGTCACGAAAAGGCATATAAGTCTTTCATGTCAAGAATCCTTGAAATTGACCCTAATGGTGGCGTGCTCGCTTTTGAGAAAATGATGAGGAAGCAGATCGTAATGCCAGCAGTGCTTATGGCTGAGGGTGGCAAGAACCCAACGCTTTTTGATCAATTCTCTGCCATCACCCAAAAAATCGGCGTTTACACCGGCTGGGATTATGCCCGAATTATAGACCATTTGGTAAAACTGTGGGATATTGAAAATATTACAGGATTAGATGGTGCAGCTGCCAAAGCTCAAGAATACCTTGCAGGATTATCTTCCAGGTATATGAGATTAGCGGATCGTATGAAAACTCCTGACGAAATTAGCCTTGCCTGGCTCAAATAAATCAGGCATTGCTTATTCATATAAATAAAAAAAAGGAACATTGAAAAATGTTCCTTTTTTTTATGCTATTACTAAGGTGTGGACCTTAGCTTATTTGGTGTTTTGAGGGCTATTCTTTCACTTCTTCATAGTCAACATAGTCCCCGCCTTTGATGTCCTTAGTCCTTCTTTCTTGATAGGTCTTAGGAATGAAGTCCACATGAACTTCACCCTCCTCCTGAGGTTTTCTGGAGGCACGTTGTTCTTCTTCCGCTGCTTTTTTGACCTGTTGGGCAAATTTGGCAACTTTAGATCTAAGGAAGTATCGGATAAGCTGGCCCAATAGCCAGCCTACTCCGAGAATTACGATCAGAAATTTTAACAAAACACTTCTATTTTAGTTTTACTTTATCTACTTAAGTAAAGGTTACGCTCTGAATATATCTTCAGAAAATAATCATCCAATAAATCATCAATGAAGTATATCGCCTCACCGGTGGATTTCATCTCAGGCCCAAGCTCTTTGTTTACATTTGGGAACTTGTGGAATGAGAATATTGGCTCCTTAATCGCATACCCTTTTTTGACAGGCTTGAAGTCAAAGTCAGTGACTTTGTTTTCACCCAACATCACTTTAACGGCGTAGTTTACGTAAGGTTCCTGATAGGCTTTACAAATAAATGGTACCGTACGAGAAGCCCTTGGATTGGCCTCGATGATGTACACCTTATCGTCTTTGATGGCAAACTGAATATTGATCAGGCCAACGGTTTTCAAGGCTAGAGCAATCTTCTCTGTATAAGTTTCAATCTGTCTGATCACCAGGTCTCCCAAATTATAAGGAGGAAGGACCGCATAAGAGTCGCCTGAGTGAATTCCGGCAGGCTCAATATGCTGCATGATACCGATGATATATACGTTCTCGCCATCGCAGATCGCGTCAGCCTCAGCTTCTATGGCCCCTTCAAGGAAGTGATCCAAGAGGATCTCATTGTCAGGAATGTCTTTCAACACTTCCACCACATGCTGCTCCAGTTCTTTTTCGTTGATGACAATCTTCATTCCCTGGCCACCCAATACATAGGAAGGACGTACCAATAAAGGGAATCCAAGTTTTTTGCACAGTTCCAAAGCTTCATCAGTGGAGTGTACCGTTCCGAATTCAGGATAAGGAACATCATTTTCCTTTAGCAAATTGGAGAATTCACCTCTGTCCTCGGCAAGGTCTAGGGCTTCATAACTAGTGCCTAGAATTTTGATTCCATACTTTTCTAGTTTTTCAGCTAGCTTCAAGGCCGTTTGGCCACCAAGCTGAACGATCACCCCATAAGGTTTCTCGTGAAGAATGATCTCGTAGATATGCTCCCAGAATACAGGCTCAAAGTAGAGCTTATCCGCAATGTCAAAATCAGTGGACACCGTCTCAGGGTTACAGTTGATCATGATGGTCTCGTAGCCACATTCTTTGGCAGCAAGTACACCATGCACGCAAGAATAATCAAATTCGATGCCTTGGCCAATTCGGTTAGGCCCGGAACCAAGCACGATCACCTTCTTACGATCAGAAGCAATCGACTCATTCTCATCACCAAAGGTAGAGTAGAAATAAGGGGTTTGTGCATCAAATTCTGCAGCACAGGTATCCACAAGTTTGTAGATACGCTTGATCCCCATTTCTTCACGACGCTTATGGAAGACTTCGCTTTCTAGGCATCCCAAAAGATGGGCGATCTGGCGGTCAGCATATCCTTTATGCTTAGCCGTCATCATCAGCTCCTTAGGGATGTTGTCTAATGTATATTTGTCAAGCTTAACATCGAGCTGAACTAACTCGTCAATCTGCTTCAAGAACCACTTATCGATCTTGGTGAGGTCATGAATCGTTCGGAAGGATATACCTAGCTTGAAGGCGTCATAGATATGGAAAAGTCTATTCCAGCTTGGGTTTTTCAGGCTGTATAGGATCTCTTCTTGATTTTTAAGCTCTTTTCCGTCAGCGCCGAGTCCATTTCGTTTGATTTCCAGTGACTGACACGCTTTCTGTAATGCTTCCTGGAAGTTTCTTCCGATTCCCATTACTTCTCCCACGGCCTTCATAGACAATCCTAATCGGCGGTCAGAGCCTTTGAATTTGTCAAAGTTCCATCTAGGGATTTTTACAATTACATAATCGATAGCTGGCTCAAAGAAGGCGGAAGTAGTTCCTGTGATGGAGTTTTGAAGCTCATCAAGGTTATAGCCGATGGCTAGTTTCGCAGCCACTTTAGCAATAGGATAACCTGTAGCTTTGGAGGCCAGGGCAGAGGATCTGGATACCCGCGGGTTGATCTCAATACCTATTATCGTTTGGTTATCTGGAGATACCGAGAACTGTACATTACATCCACCAGCGAAGTTACCAATGCCATTCATCATTTTGATGGCCTGATTTCTCATTTCCTGATAGACAGTATCTGGAAGAGTCATTGCAGGAGCCACCGTGATGGAGTCACCTGTATGTACTCCCATAGGGTCAAAGTTCTCAATAGAACAAATGACGATCATATTTCCTATGGAATCTCTCAGAACTTCTAGTTCGTATTCCTTCCAACCTAAAATACTCTGTTCGATCAATACTTCGTGAGTAGGAGAGGCTTTCAGACCATTCATAAGGGCCTTTTCGAATTCTTCCTCTTTTTCTACAAAGCCTCCACCAGTACCACCTAGGGTATAAGAAGGGCGAATGACTAAGGGGAAGCCGATGTCCTGAGCGATTTCCTTGCCTTGCAGGAAGCTGGTAGCGGTCTTACCGATACATACTCCTACGTTCAGCTCTTCCATCAGGGCTTTAAATTTTTCCCTGTTTTCAGCAGTTTCGATGGCATCAATGTCCACTCCGATCATCCGTACATTGTACTTGGCCCAGATTCCGGCTTGATCTGCTTCGATCGCTAAGTTCAAGGCGGTCTGTCCTCCCATAGTAGGAAGGACACAGTCAATGTCAGGGTGCTCCTCAAGAATTTTTATAATCGATTTTTTCTCCAATGGAAGCAGGTAAACATTGTCCGCTGTAACAGGATCAGTCATGATCGTGGCAGGATTAGAGTTGATCAGGGTGACGATGATCCCCTCTTCTCTTAAGGACCTGGCGGCTTGGGAGCCGGCATAATCAAACTCGCAGGCTTGACCAATTACGATCGGACCACTTCCGATTATCAGTACATGTTTAATGCTTTTGTCTTTAGGCATGCTATGAGAGGTTTGGATAAGTTTTTTACTTATGGCTAAATTGGTGCAAAATTAAGTAAAATATTGAAAGTAGCGGGTATAATTGCAAAAAACATTGTTCTTCGCCTACTTCTTAAATGTAAAGGAGGGAGGCATTCAGCTTCTGATCAATTAAATTGTTTCCAGCATTTTATGGGTCTATTTACCTTATAAGGTACTATTGTCCCTCCATATAGTTGTTGCTTCCCCCGGCTTGACTCCTTTAATGACACTGTTTTTTAACGCAAAAAAGAATAAGCCTTTTTGAACTTTAGCCCCTAATTTAAGGAATATTCTACCAATTGTCATCGATTATTGCGGATTAGAAGGAGGAAACTGCCTCATGCTGCCGGATGGATATTCCCCGCTGAGCTATGGAACTTTGAGGGCCATGTGAATAACATATAAATACCCAAATGATATTCGCTTAAAAATAAAAAAGGCTGCCCTTCTAAGAAAGGCAGCCTTTGGCTTTGAATCAAGTTGATTCCTTATTTTTTGACGTTTCCTTCAGTGTCAGTATAATCTCCTGTGATGGAAGATCCAGCGTTTTGGTAAACGTTACCATATACCGTTAGAGAGTTTCCTGCTCCAGAGAATTGTAGGGTGGCGCCACTGTTTAGTACCAGGTTACCGTAGATTACCATGCTTCCTTCGATGATCATAGTGTCGTTGATATTAAGACCTGATTCTTTTTTGTATTGCCCTACTACGATGGATCCCTTCATATTGAAAGTACCACCTGAGTTTACGTTTGCCCATTCTTTCACGGCCAATGAACCACAATAAGTGAAGTCATCATTAATATTAAGTCCGTTTACAGATAGGGAACCAGAGTATCCTTGTGGCTCACCAGAATTCACGTTTAACCAAGCGCTACCTTTGTACTGAGGAAGGTCTTCACAAGCGATACTGCTCTCATCAGCCAGGTTCAACTTAAGGATCTGTAATCCTTCTAGTCCTGAGGCTACGAATAAGTATTCGTTGTTTGCTTTTACAAAGTTAGAAGATCCTAGTAGATCTAATACACCCATGGTAGAAGCCAGGGCAGCATCGCCAAATTCGGCTACACTTACACCTGCAGAGCCATTGGCCATGAATAAGTGAGTGCTGTTTGAACTTACAGCATTAGTTACGATCTCTATTGGATCGATTCCTTCTGTTAGAACAGGGATTTCGATAGTGCCTACCATGCTTCCATCAGTCGTATTGTATAAGCCAGCTCCGCGAGGACCTTCAGATACGATAAGGGTGGTTCCGTGGATATCCATGGTTCTCTTAGACTGCTCATAATCGTCGCCGATCGTGATAGAATACGCTTCTGTCAAGTCAGATCCAGTGAATTTAACTACACCTTGCTGAGCATCCAAAACGTAAATTCCGTTGCCATCCACAGTGATTCCTATTGCTTCAGGAAATTCCTGTAGCTTCACTTGTGTATTGGAGCTTCCTTCGATTACCGTTACGGCACCGTCTGCACCAGAGGCAGTGATGGCATAACCATTAGCGTATGTCACGTCCATGCCGGCATTTCCTAAGATGGAAGTGAAAGTAAAGTCAGAGGTGAATTTTCCACCGCTTGTAGATACAGTAATCAAATTGGCAGGTGATTCTACTCCGTAGTCATCGTAGATATCCACTGCAGAGGCGATATAAAGTTTGCCGTCTGCATACTTTACTGCATTAAGGTCAGCGCCTGTGAAGATGGCTTGACTAGTGATCACTGGGGATAATACATTACTGATGTCAAAGATGTCTATCGCACCTAGGTATTTCTCTCCGCGAGTGTTATAGGTAACATAGGCATAGTTTCCATCGATGTCTACGTGAGTGGCCTGAAGCGTATTTCCTTCAAATACCGGTGCGGCCGCCTGAGCGATTAGCTCCAATGGAAGATTTACTGCTTCCTCGAGTTCAGTACCTACTTTACTACGAGCGTCAGCCTGGCTGGCAGAGGAAATGCCCACTACGCCTGATGTCTCTTTAGATAGCCTGGTGCTTAAGCTTTGAGAATCGGTATTTAATACTATATTTTCGTCCCCAGTTCCGGGAGCATTATCTCTTTCGCAAGAAAATAACATTGTGGCAGATAAGCCTGCAAATAATAACCATTTAGCTTTCATACTAGTGGGAGTTACGTGTGTATTAATGGTGTTATAGTGTTTATAAATGCAAAGGTATATATTTTTATATATTCCTTCCTATAAAATTATATTCTTTTTTTATCAAGAATACTGGCATTCAATATGTTTATATACTATTTGAACGAAAGAATCAGAATTATGTTTCGATTTTTTTATGGTACAATTCTAAGTAAATACTACATTAAACAATTGTTTTAATTTAGCTAGATATTATTCCAAGTTAAAAATTGTACATTTCCTATAAACCATATGATTCCTTAATAGGCTAAAAACACAAGATGCTTTTTTATGTGTTTGAATGATTAAAAAAATGAAATAAAAAAAGCAGAGCCTTGCGAGCTCTGCTTTTTGAATAGGTAATTTCTACTATTTATGAATTTATATATGGATCGCCCGGTTATCGGTGGCGGCCATACATGCTTCTTTGAAAGCTTCTGTATAGGTAGGGTGCGCATGGGACATTCTAGAGATATCCTCTGCGGAGGCTCTGTATTCCATCGCCACCACTGCTTCGGCAATCATATCTGCTGTACGTGGTCCGATCATATGCACGCCTAGAATCTCGTCCGTCTCTGCATCTGCTAGGACTTTTACCAAACCATCCGTATCCATAGATGCCCGAGCTCTGCCCGAAGCCATGAATGGGAATTTGCCTGCCTTGTATTTTATGCCCTTTTCTTTGAGCTGCTCTTCTGTATAGCCGACAGCAGCCACTTCTGGCCAGGTATAAACCACGCCAGGGATAAGATTATAATTAATATGTGGTTTCTGTCCAGCAAGCTGCTCCACTACCAATATCCCCTCTTCCTCCGCTTTGTGCGCGAGCATTGCTCCCTTGATCACATCGCCGATCGCAAAGATATTATCTGTAGAGGTTTTGAGGTGCTCATCCACTTCCACTTGCCCGCGATCGTTGATCTTCACGCCAGCTGCTTCAGCATTGAGTCCTTCTGTATAAGGCTTTCTGCCTATCGATACCAAGACATAGTCGCCTTTGATCTCTACAGACTCACCTTTGCTGTTTTCTGCCGTCACTGTCACTTCCTTACCGGCATTCTTCACCCCAGTGACTTTATGTTTTAAGAAAAACTCAAAGCCAAGTTTCTTCAGTGACTTCTGAAGTTCCTTGCCCATGGTCTTGTCCATAGAAGGGATCAAGGAGTCCATATATTCCACCACAGACACCTTAGCCCCCATACGAGCATATACCGATCCCAGCTCCATACCGATGACCCCACCGCCTATGACGATGAAGTGTTTTGGTATTTCAGTTAGTTTCAGAGCTTCCGTGGATGTTATTATTCTGTCTTTGTCAATTTCAATGAATGGTAGGCTACTCGGTTTTGACCCCGTAGCGATGATAATATTCTTACCCGTAATCTCCTCAGACTTCCCATCATCTTTGGTGACCTTTACGGTGTTCTTATCCACAAATGAGCCTACTCCCTGATGAACGTCGATTTTATTCTTCTTCATCAGATAGGAGATGCCATCGACATTTTGCTTGACCACATCTTCTTTTCTAGAGATCATCTGCTTGAGATCCACTTTGAGCTCCTTCAGGTTTATCCCGTGGGTTTCGAAAGTGTGAGCAGCATTATAATAATGCTCCGTAGAATCCAATAGCGCTTTGGAAGGGATACAGCCTACATTAAGGCAGGTGCCACCTAGCCTTGGGTATTTTTCGATTATGGCCGTTTTCATGCCTAACTGAGCGCCTCTGATTGCCGCTACATATCCTCCTGGCCCGGATCCAATTACGATTAAGTCGTATTTCATTTTTTGTGGTTTTAATTTTTGTACAAGGAGCCATCTGACCGGCTCCTTGCTAATTAAATTACGGTGTTGAGTAGGACGCTTCCCAATATGCCGCTGCTCGCTCTCTTCTTCCTCTTCCCCAATACTGCAATAGTATAGAAAATGGCATATTTAGGATAGCAAAGATTATACTCCTAGAAGTAATCTTGCAGGGTCTTCCAGTAATTGCTTCACTCTTACCAGGAAGCTTACAGACTCACGTCCATCGATGATTCTGTGATCATATGATAGTGCGATATACATCATTGGTAAGATTTTCACTTCACCATTTACCGCCATAGGTCGCTCTACTATATTGTGCATCCCAAGGATGGCCGATTGGGGCTGGTTGATGATAGGAGTGGACATCATAGATCCAAATATCCCACCATTGGTGAGGGTGAAGGTTCCTCCCGTCATTTCCTCAATGGTCAGCTTACCATCTCTGGCTTTGGTAGCAAGTCTTACCACTTCTTTTTCTACCTGATCAAAAGAAAGTTTCTCCGCATTACGGATTACCGGCACCACCAAACCTTTAGGAGCGGATACGGCGATAGAGATATCACAGAAGTCGTGATAGATGATCTCGGTGCCATCAATTTGGGCATTTACAGAAGGCCACTCTTGAAGCGCCACGCAAACGGCCTTGGTGAAGAAGGACATAAAGCCAAGGTTGACATTATGTTTTTCCTTAAACATCTCCTTATACTGCTTCCGAAGGTCCATGATTGGCTTCATATTGACCTCATTGAAGGTCGTAAGCATAGCGGTTTCATTCTTCGCCGCTACCAGACGCTTGGAGATTGTTTTCCTTAGAGAGGACATTTTTTCTCTCTTGGTATTTCTATCTCCAGTCACAGCAGGTGCTTCTGCTGCAGCTGCCTTAGGGGCTGTTTTCTCTGCGGCAGGTTTTGCAGCTGGTTTTTGAGCTTTCTCGGCGTCTTCTTTGGTGATTCTGCCGTCTTTGCCAGTGCCTTTCACATCCTGAGCTTTGATTCCTTTTTCGGCAAGGATTTTTGCAGCCGCAGGAGAGGCATGGCCTTCAGCATAGGACCCCGATCCCTGGGTATCGCTACCGCTAGCCTCAGCACTGGAAGCCTCCTCGGAAGATTCTGCTGGTGCATCTCCATCCACAATTTCTATTTTGCAGATTAAACCGCCTATTTCCAGCGTGTCTCCTTCTTCTGCTACATGCCTTAGGATGCCTCGGGCTTCTGCGGGCAATTCGAAGGTGGCTTTATCAGAGTCCACCTCAGCGATGATTTCATCCAGCTCCACAAAATCCCCGTCTCCCTTTAGCCAGGTAGCCAGGTTTACTTCCGTGATGGATTCACCTACAGTGGGTACCACCATTTCTTTTACCTCACCGGTTTTGCCGGACTTGCTCTCAGAAGCGGGTTTGCTTTCTGTTTTCTTATCTTCAGTATTGTTTTTTTCACTTGCCTCTGGCTTGCTGTCACCAGCGGATGCTTTGGTGTCTATCTCGCAGATTACTTCCCCTATCTCCAGGGTGTCTCCGGCTTCTCCCTTTACGGTAAGGACGCCTGCTGCCTCAGCAGTAAGCTCAAAAGTCGCTTTGTCAGATTCTAATTCACAGATAACTTCGTCCATTTCAACGTAATCACCGGTGTTTTTAAACCATTGGCCTATGGTTACTTCAGTTATGGATTCCCCTACCGCGGGAACTTTGATTTCTAAACTCATGGCGTTTTGTTTTTCCCCCAAACCTAATGGCTTAAGGTTAATTTCTGATTATTGATTTATAATAATAAAATTTAACCCAAAACTGGCACCGAATAGTACATTCGGTGCCGGGGGATTACTTGATTCTTAATGCTTGATTAATGATGTTTTGCTGCTCTTCCTGGTGGACTTTGAAATAGCCCGTTGCTGGAGAAGCGCTGGCTTTTCTGGCGATCACATCCATAGGGAAGTCACGCAGCAATGCCCGCATCATAAAGGTCCAATAGCCCATGTTTTCTGGCTCTTCCTGTACCCATACCACTTCATTATTCTTCTTAAAGGATTTTACCGCTTCCACGATTTGCTTTTCAGGAAGTGGGTGAAGCTGCTCCACTCGTATGATGGCCACATCCTTAATCTTGTTTTTCTCACGTGCCTCAGCCAGATCATAATAGATCTTGCCAGAGCATAGCAATACGCGAGTCACGTCTTTTGCATTCACCTCCGTATCGGTAATGATCTCCCTGAATCGCCCTTGGGTAAATTCCTCCAAAGGAGAAACTACCTTCGGATGTCTAAGCAATGATTTAGGAGACATCACGATACATGGTTTTCTGAATTCCCAGGTCAACTGTCTTCTCAATAAGTGGAAGAAGTTGGAAGGTTCGGTGATATTTGATACCACCATATTGTATTCAGCAGATAGCTGAAGGAATCTTTCTGGTCGGGCGTTGGAGTGCTCAGGGCCTTGGCCCTCATAGCCATGGGGCAGGAGCATTACCAAGCCGTTCATTTTTTGCCATTTGGATTCTCCAGAGCTTATGAATTGGTCAATCATAGTCTGGGCACCGTTGGCGAAGTCACCAAACTGGGCTTCCCATATGGTTAGGGAATCCGGATTGGCCATAGCATAGCCATATTCAAAACCCAATACCGCGTATTCGGATAGCAGGGAGTTATAGATATGGAACTGGCCTTTGCTTTCCTTCATCTCCTTCAGGGAGTTATAGGACTTATTAGTATTGGCATCGTGTAATACAGCATGACGGTGAGAGAAGGTGCCTCGGCGGCAATCCTGCCCTGTCAGACGAACTGTTTTTCCATCCAATAGCAATGATCCGTAAGCCAATAGCTCAGCTGCAGCCCAGTTTAGGGATTTTGAGCTGAAGAACATGTCCTTACGTTGCTTCATCTGCGCTTCGATCTGCTTGATAGGCTTGAAGCCTTTAGGAAGCGTGGTCAGCGCATTGGCCACTGTGGTGATGGAATCTTCCGAAATGAAGGTCTCTGGAGATTGGTCAAAATCCTCTGGTTTTGACTTTCTTAATTCTTTCCAGGCCTGCTCAAAAGGGGAAAAATTATAAGGTAAAGGTTTTTCTTTTACCATATTCAGACGGTCCTGCAAGAGCTGTCTGAACTCCTTGTCCATTTGCTTGGCAAGCTTTGCGTCCACATCCCCTCTTTCCTGAAGCTCCTTATTATAGATTTCTCTAGGATTAGGATGCTTGCTGATGAGGTTATAAAGATTTGGTTGGGTGAATTTTGGTTCATCGGACTCATTATGACCATGTCGTCTGTAGCAGACCATGTCCACGAAGATATCCTGATTGTATCGCTGTCTAAATTCGGCGGCAATTTTTGCTGCGAATACCACGGCTTCTGGATCATCTCCATTGACGTGAATTACCGGTGCATCGATAATTTTGGCGACGTCAGTACAGTAGATGGAGGATCTTGCATCATCAAAATCAGTAGTGAAGCCCACCTGGTTGTTGATTACAAAGTGGATCGTGCCCCCGGTATTATAACCTTTCAGGTTCGCCATCTGGGTCACCTCATAGACGATACCCTGGCCAGCAACAGCCGCATCCCCGTGGATGAGGATCGGTACCACCTTATCTTTATTGCCTTCGTACTGATGATCGATCTTGGCACGCACAAATCCCTCAACCACTGGATTTACAGCTTCCAGGTGTGATGGGTTTGGAGCAAGCTTCAAATTGATTTTCTTATTGGATGGCGTGCTGATCTCACTACTGAAACCCATATGGTATTTCACATCACCATCACCCATGGTAAGGTCAGGCTTGGCAGTACCTTCAAATTCTGAGAAAATCTGCTCATAGGTTTTGCCCATTACATTGGCTAGGACATTCAGCCTGCCGCGGTGGGCCATGCCGATCATCACTTCCTCCGCTCCTAAGTCCGCAGAATAGTTGATTACCGCATCCAAAAATGGAATGGTACTCTCACCACCTTCGAGTGAAAATCTCTTCTGCCCTAAATATTTGGTGTGAAGGAAGTTTTCGAAAACTACCGCTTCATTCAGTTTATATAAAATCCTCTTCTTTTCTTCATCCGGTGGATTGAAGGTAAGGGCTTCTTTTTCAATTTTCTCCTTGAGCCAATTCAGCATCTCCGGATCACGGATATACAAGAATTCGAATCCCATGGAGCCTTCATATATTTTCTTCAGTGAGTCAAGGATCTTGCTCAGCTTGGCATCGCCAATGGCTATTTCGTGTCCAGCCTGAAAAGTGGTGTCCAGATCAGCCTTGCTAAGACCAAAGTCTTCTAGGTCGATAAGTGCTTTTCTGTCTCTTCGTTCTCTTACAGGGTTGGTTTTTGACCGGAGGTGAGCACGAGAGCGGTAGGCGTGAATCAGCGCGCGTACCTTGATTTCTTTAGGAAGCTGCTCCATGTCCATGATGGTTCCCTTGGTTGCCAAGGCGCCATTCTGGGCAGGACTGGAAGTTGCCGTAGCTCCTCCTTCTGCGTCTTCACCATACTTGGTGATCGCAAAGTCAAAACCGTCGAAAAAGGTTTTCCAGCTTGGGTCTATAGATTCTGGGTCTTTTTTGTAGTCGTCATATAGCTCATCTATATAAGCTACATGGGCATTGGAAATGTATGAATATTTGTCCATGAGTTTTTTATTTCGCTTTGCAAATATATATCATTATGCATTTTTTATAAAACCGTATATTCGCATAAACAAATTAGTCTGATTTTCAATAAATTGGTAATTGTACCCTGAAATTATCTATGGTTTATGTTGATTAATACTTAATATAAATTTGGTTTTTGGTCGAATTTGAAAGGAGGTTTGGATTTCATCCCCTAATAAAACCCTTTTAAGTCAAAAAACTTTTTATAATAAAGAAATATTTATTTTGGCTCAACATAAGTAAAGTCCAAAGGGCTTTGATACAGAAACTCAAAACCCGTGGATAATATTGCCTCCGAATCGACTATTTTCCATGGAGACTGCTGATTCTCCTTATAAGTTCGTGGCGGAGCAAAACCTAGGTCTAATGCATTCTGCTCATATATTTCTCGCTTTGCGGGATGTGATGGACAGACTCCATTATATACTTTTTCCCAAAGACCTTTCTCTATAAGATGTGCGATCATACGGACTGCGTCAGCTTGGTGAATATAGTTGGCAGGTAACTGACCATCCACATTGTCTTTTCCTGAAAAATAACGTCCAGGAACTCTATCGACCCCAAGTAAGCCTCCAAATCGGATAATGCTGGTCTGGAAGACGGGAATATCCAAGAGAAGCTTTTCAGCCTGATACATGGTGATATTCCCCGTATTCTCTGCGTTCAAGGCAAAGTCCTCATTGATGCTTTGATTAGCATCGGGGTAGATGGAGGTGCTGCTGGTATAAATCACCTTATTAACTCCTGCCTGCTCCAGCAGAGATTTGAGGTATTTGATTTGCTCGGGATGAAAAGTGGCTGGATTACTTCGTCTTTTTGGAGGGATATTGATAATGACAAGCTCCGCTTCAAAAAGTCTGTTGAAGTCCCTGCCCACCGGATGGGGCTCAAGCCGAAATACGACATTATCAAGGCCCACCTCCAGCAATCGCTGATGCTTCTCATTAGAGGTGGTGCTTCCTAAGATGTGGTGACCCTGCTCTACCAGAGATCTTGCCAAGGGCAATCCCAGCCAACCAAGGCCTATAATACTTATTTTCATAACTTAAGATGTGAAATTACAAGATGCTGAAAAAACCATGTATAGGCCTAATCATTCATTAAATTCTTTCCTAAAATGAATTTAGACATAATCTTCAGAAATGACGAATTTGCCCTATATAGAAAAAACTTTGCAAATTGCCATTAAGTAGGGCCAAGGCATCATACGATAAATCCCATTAACCTTTCATAAGTATTTGCTTGGTGGATAGGTGAAGGTATCCTTCCACTTTAATGACTTTGTTTCTATAAAACTAGCTATTAATTGGTCCCATTTGGATCGAATGTATAATAGAAAAAGTTAGACGGAGAAGTATGAGAACCCCTTGGGGTGGAAGAAGTCCTAATTATATTCTTTGTTATCAACATATAACCTCATGGAGGTCTTTCCTGAAGCATCGCTGAGCCATTTAATTTTTAGATTTCATTGTATCCATCCTCTTTAATGGTTTTGTATTTATAGAACTGGCTATTTATCATTGATAAAATAGCTTGTTTATCGGATGGGATACCAAGCTTCAAAATATTAAAAATCAGGCTCCATTACACCACTAAAAATGGATAAAAAAAACCTTCTCTCTGAAGAAAGAAGGTTTAAAGATTATTTGTCTTTTTTAGGCATAGTACCCAAAATCACATCCCATAAAGGTGAGCTAACACCAAAGGCTACATCGGGGTCTTTATAATGGTGTATGGCATGGTTTACCCAAAGGACTTTCAGGAAGTTTTTGGGTGGCTGAAAAGCATGCACAATAAAGTGAACCCCTAAATACATGGCATATCCAATGAGAAATCCCGGGAGGAAAAACAATGCATAAGGCCCCATGATTAATGTAAATACAAAATAAAAGATGCATGCATATAGGCCACTGATAAATGGTGGCATGGCTAAGCGGTCTTTGTCTTTTGGATAATCGTGGTGCACCCCGTGTACAGAGTATTGCAGTTTGTCTTTAAAAGGAGTATTTGGGATCATGTGGAAGAAATGCTTGTGCATAAAATATTCCACAAATGTAAATACCAACCATCCTACCGCTACGAGCAGTAAGCCCGTCGCTAATGGAATAGTAGTGGTGGTCACTCCATAATAAAAAGAGACTATACCTATCACCATAAACATCACAATTGGAATGCTTATATGAGTTCTGGACATTTTTTCCAGGATGGGATTCTGGAACATATGTGCCGAGCCGTTATTATCGGGTTTATCCAGTCTTCCAATTTTTTTCATCCTATTCGTTTATTTTATTGAATTGTTTGTTAATTCCCTGTTTACCATGTTATTAGGTAAAGCGGTGCAGGGGGCTGCTTTGGAATTTCTCACAAATTTAACGGTTTGATTTCAAAAGGGCCTATACTTTATAGTAAATAATGATATAAATCATTTAATTCGCAAGTTCCCGTGTCTGGAGAATGGTTTTTCTATAAAAGTCCTCGTAGAGAGGGAGGATTTTTGAAACGTCAAACATTTTTGCTCGCTCCAAAGCTCTTTTTTTGAAGGCGGGAAGGTTTTCGTCTGCAAGGATGTGAAGGGCCTTGGTGGTCATATCCGGGATATCACCCACATTACAGGCATAGCCTGTTTCTCCATCGACATTTAGCTCAGGGATACCGCCGGCATTTGAGGACAGTACCGGGACCTCACAGGCCATGGCCTCCAGGGCGGCAAGTCCAAAGCTTTCTTTTTCGGAGGGGATCATAAATAAATCCGCTACAGACAGCACTTCCTCGACAGCGTCTAGTTTGCCAAGAAAGCGTGTGTCCTCACAGGTACCCAGCTCGCGGCAGAGTCTTTCCATTTTGTCCCGCTCAGGGCCATCGCCTACTAGCAATAGTTTAGCAGGGATTTTCTTTCGCACCTCATAAAATACCTTGATGACATCTTCTACTCTTTTTACCTTCCGGAAGTTGGAAGTATGGACGAGCAGTTTTTCGTCATTGGGGCATATAGCTTTTTTGAAATGCTCTTTTCTTTGTTTTTTGAAGCGATCCAGATCGATGAAGTTAGGGATCACTTGTATTTCTTTCTGAATATCGAATAGTTCGTAAGTAGCGTGTTTCAGGTCTTCGGATACAGCGGTTACGCCATCGGACTGGTTGATGCTGAAGGTGACCACAGGCTCGTAGCTGGGGTCTTTGCCTACCAAGGTGATGTCTGTACCGTGCAGTGTGGTGACCACGGGAATGGTGATCCCCTGTGTTTTGAGGATCTGCTTAGCCATATAAGCCGCAGAAGCATGGGGTATAGCATAGTGAACATGCAATACATCGAGTTTCTCAAATTTCACCACATTCACCATCTTGCTGGCCAGCGCCAGCTCGTAAGGTGCATGCTCAAATAAAGGATAACTCTTGATGGCTACTTCATGATAAAATAGATTTTCACTCAAAAAATCAAGTCGGGAAGGCTGCTTATACGTGATGAAATGAACCTGATGTCCTTCTTTGGCTAGGGCTTTGCCCAATTCGGTGGCCACTACACCACTCCCACCAAAGGTAGGATAACATATAATTCCAATTTTCATGATTTTCGAATTAAAAATCTTATTTTCTCAAATGTTGAAGCTATAACCTAACATAAGGAATTTTTGTTCATATCGCCCCAACTTTTAATCATTTTACCATCGACTGGTAGATGAGGTCGTGGATATCCGTCCTTACATTATCTCTCAGCAGTGAGTTGTTGCTGGCATTAGGATAAACTCTATTGGAAAGAAAAACATAAATGAGATCCTCCTCTGGATCAGCCCATACGGCAGTACCTGTAAATCCCGTATGGCCAAAACTCTTTTTGCTCGCCAATTTGCCCGCGGAGGCGCCTTTTCCCTTTTCTGGGTCGGGCTTATCCCAGCCCCAGCCACGACGACTTTCTTTGGATTGGCGCTTTGTAAATTCACTAACGGTGTTTTTGTCGATGAGGTTTACCCCGCCATAGCTTCCTCCCTGAAGCATCAGCTGCATCATCACGGCCATATCATGGGCGGTACCAAAGAGGCCTGCGTGGCCGGCCACTCCGCCGTACATCGCTGCCCCGGGATCATGGACATAGCCTCGGATGAGATCCTTGCGGAAGATCAGGTCATTTTCGGTAGGGGCGATACGGCCAGGCTCAAACTTCTCCAAAGGGTGGTAGATGAGAGAATAAATCCCCAATGGGCGATAAAAATTTTGCTCAAGGAATTCATTGAGGGGCTGATTCACGGACTTCTCGATCAAGCGGTGAAGAAGATACATCCCCACATCTGAATACTTATAATCGTATTTTTTTTTTCCAGCAGGCAAGCGCCTCAAATCAGAGGCCACCGTCCACTTCCAGACGCTATCCGGGAGGTAGTTGGCGCCATACATATGGCTGGAGATCTGCAGGTCATAGCCTTCAGATTTCTCTTTATGATAATAATAGGAATCCCAGTTGCCGGACTTGATGGTATTGGTATAATGAGGAATCCACGGTGCCAGGCCTGATTCGTGAGCCATGATATCTTTGATGAGAAGCCCTTCCTTATTGGTGCCTTTCAGCTCGGGCAGGTATTTCCCGATCGGCTCATTCATATCTACCAGTCCCCGGCTGGAGAGAAACATCATGGCTTGGGTGGTGGCCATGACCTTGGTGATGGAGGCCAGGTCATAAATGGTCTGCGTGGTCACAGGCTCTGTATTATTATAGTCTAGGTACCCATATGCCTTTTCAAAGATCACGTTACCGTTTTTGGCCACTAGGACCGTTGCTCCAGGAGTGGATTTTCGGCGGATTGCTGCGTTTACGATCTCATCAATGCCGTTTAGGCTTAGGCTATTCAGGCCTTCATTCTCTGGCTCAGCATATCCTAATCTGCCAATGGCTTCCAAAGAGATGGATTGGCCTGCGGGAAGCTTATCGCTGACCGTCGCCGGAAGGGCGCCATTTACAGGGCGTGCCCCAAAGATCACCTGTGGTGCCAGCTTCTCGGTATAGTCATTTTCTTCATAAGCAATGAGCAGGTTGGGCAGCTTGTCCATGTATTTGGCCGCATAGGCATTGCCAAATAAAACAGTGATGACATTATACTTTTCGCTTAGCTCCTGGAGGAAATACATGTCTGATTCTTTGATGCCAAATTTCCTTCGTGGACTATTGCTGACATCCATCACACCCACCACGATGGTATTATAATCTCTGAGGTTCTCCTCAAGGGCTTTATAGTTCTGGCTATTGCTATTTTGGTTTAATTTAAAATGCTTAAACTCCCCATATTTGTCCAGATATTCCCGGAAGGTCTCCCCATCATCCCCAATGGTGATGGAGGCCATTTTAAGCAAATCTTGATTTTTGATGGGTAGGAAATCGCCCTTATTGGAGACCAGGGTCATGGAGGCTGCATAGAGCCGTTCGATAAGCGCCTGAGTGTCGTAGGTCGTTAGTCGTTGGGTCAGTTTCTTGGTTTCCACTTTTTGGCTGTGGTTCAGCCCTGCCCAATATTTCGCTTTAAGGATTTTCCTGATGCGCAGGTCGATTTCCTCCTGGCTGATCTTGCCTTCGGCCACAGCCTGTAAGATCAATTTTTTGGAGCGAGGTACATCTTCTGCATAGAGCAATACATCATTGCCCGCCATCAGGGCAAGCAAGTCCACCTCTCCGGGAGGATGCAGGCTGCTGACTCCCTTCATATTCAGAGCATCTGTGAAGACTAGGCCTTGGAAGCCGAGGTCTTTCTTTAGAAGCTGATTGACCACATCAGGGCTCAGTGTGGTGGGCATGCCTGAGCTAGTCCCCAGGGAGGGGATATGCAGGTGTGCAACCATGACACTCATGAGGTCCTCCTGGATCAATTTCCGATAGGGGTATAAGTCAATGTTTTTGATCTGATCTGCGGAGTTATTGATGACGGGGGTGGTATAATGGGAGTCGGCATCGGTATCACCATGGCCGGGGAAGTGCTTAGCATTGGCCATAATCCCATGATCCTGCAGCCCCTTCATATAGGCCACGGACTTGCGGGTGACATTTTCCTTTTGTTCTCCAAAAGACCGATAGCCAATGACAGGGTTGTCAGGATTAGAATTGACATCCACCACTGGTGCAAAGTTGATATGCATTCCGAGGCTTTTGAATTGTCGGGCAATTTCAGTTCCCATTTCGTAGATCAGGTCTTCCTCTTGGATGGCGCCAAGGGTCATTTGCTTTGGGAATTTCATGACGGAGTCTAGCCGCATGCTTACGCCCCACTCTGCATCCATGGCGAGGAATAGAGGTACTTTGCTGATAGATTGGTAATAATTGGTGAGATTTCCCTGTCTTTTGGGGCCACCTTGAAAAAAGATCAGACCGCCAAGATTTTCATTTTTGATGAGATTAGCGATTTGTTGCTTATGGCTTGCGGTCTTATTAGAATAAGCAGCGACCATAAATAGCTGCCCAAGACGCTCCTCAAAAGTCATGGTATTAAAAACACTATCTACCCAGGCTAGCTGCGCCTCTGCATCCTGCGTGCGAAGTGGGTCCTTAGTAATGGCCTCACGATCAGAAGTAAATGAAAAAGATATGCCCCCACACAAAATTGCCCCAATGATCAGGGCAATACTCCAAACTTTTCGATTCATGCGATTGATTAATTTTTATTGCTTAAAATTTAAAATAACTTTGTATAGATTACAGTTAGCTTATAGCTACTATTGATCTTCAAACATACGTAATATTCAGGCATCTGTCCATTAATTTAGGCATAACCACAACATTGATTATGTCAATGTACGTAAGTAAAGTATAACTGAATTAATTTTCATCATGAAATTTCCATCAATATTTAGGACAGCCAGGCCCATGCGCTTTGAAATACATGCCAGGCACTATGATCCAGTCAAAGAAGAAATCGAACAGCGTACCTCCAGAATCAAAAAGGAGCTGGAGGTTGAGGGTTTGTTGACTCCCGAGAGGAGGAGTGAGATTGAGGCTGCTTATGGTTCCAAGGGTAATTCCTCTATACGAGGGGCGTTTACACAGGGTGGCCCCATTCGCAATAAGCCTGCAGATCTGCTGAGCAGTGCAGGAATGATCCGGCTAATGATCCTTCTCGTGTTGGTAGGGACGATTACTGGCTATTTATATTGGGGACCGGATGCACTTTATATACTATTGTATATAGGATTAGGCATCGCTGCGGTCTTATTTTTTATACGAATGAAAGGAAAAAAGAATGAGTGACATTATCCAACTTTTGCCTGACGCGATTGCCAATCAGATTGCTGCAGGTGAAGTGGTACAACGGCCGGCTTCGGCATTGAAGGAGCTCATGGAGAACTCCGTCGATGCGGGAGCGACCGATATTCAAGTGGTGGTGAAGGAAGCAGGGAAAATGCTTATTCAGGTGATCGATAATGGCAAAGGAATGAGCCTTACAGATGCCAGAATGTGCTTTGAGCGGCACGCCACCTCCAAAATCCGAAGCTCAGAAGATTTATTTGCCATCCGCACCTTTGGATTTAGAGGGGAAGCGATGGCTTCCATCGCGGCCGTGGCCCAAGTGGAGTTGAAGACCAGAACTGCTGATGAGGAGCTGGGCAGCATGATCTGCATAGAAGGATCAGAAGTGAAGAAGCAGGAGCCCGTGGTCTGCCAGGTGGGAACTTCCATCGCCGTAAAAAACCTTTTTTTTAATGTGCCTGCACGAAGGAATTTTCTCAAGTCCAATCCCGTGGAGATGAAGCATATCGTGGAGGAGTTTCAGCGCGTGGCGCTGTCATATCCAGAAGTGTGCTTTAGCCTGATGCATAATGAAATGGAGCTTTATAAATTGGGCGCTGGCAAACTAAGCCAGAGGGTTGTGGGGATGTTTGGCAAAAACTACCAATCTCAGCTGGTGTATTGCGAGGAGGACTCTCCCCATGTCAAGATAAAAGGCTATGTCGGCAAACCCGAGAATGCTAAGAAATCACGTGGCGAGCAGTATTTCTTCGTAAATAACCGCTATATAAAAAGTAACTACCTGCACCATGCAGTGGCCAATGCATATGAAGGGCTTATGAGTGCTGACCAGCACCCGTTTTATGTGCTTTTCCTTGAAATTGACCCTTCGCATATCGATATAAATGTCCATCCGACCAAAACAGAAATCAAATTTGACGATGAGCGAACGATCTATTCGGTGGTAAGGGCTGGCGTCAAGCAAGCTCTAGGCGCCCATAATGTGGTGCCCACCCTGGATTTTAGCATGGATGTGAACTTTTCAGAAAATTGGAAAAATGATCTTGCCAAGCAGGAGGAGGTCGGTAGAGAGAATAGCTATAAAACCTTCACTTCTCCACTTTACAAAAAGAAGGATACTTCTGAGTGGGAGAGGATGTTTGAAGGGGTAGATTCCTCAGTAGATGATTTACGTGCTTCGGCTATGAGAGCAGCGACTGATTCAGATGCCAATTCAGATCCAGACACCGAGACCCTGACCTTCAGCAGCAAGGCCAATGAGGTGGAAAGAGAGCCTACTTTGCACAATTGGGTGGAACCTAGCCCCGCAGAGAAGGCTTCTAAAGGAAGTACCTTTCAGGTAGAGCTGAGCTATATCGTCACCCAGCTAGGGACAGGCTTATTACTTATTGATCAGCAGGCGAGTCATGAGCGGATATTATACGAAAGGTATATTCGTCAACTTCAAAATTCCGGAGGAGCATCACAGCAGTGCCTATTCCCACAAAGCATAGATTTGAGCATGGCCGATTATACCTTGGCCGTAGGTCTGCATGAGGAGCTTAGCCGTCTGGGTTTTGTGATTGAGGAATTTGGAAAGAATACCCTTCTTATCAAGGGGGTGCCCGCGGATGTCTCTATTAATAATGAAAAAGCCCTTTTTGAGGGGCTGTTGGAGCAATTTAAGCATTTCAAATCTGAGCTTTCCTTGGATACCAAGGAAAATCTGGCGCGATCATTGGCCAAAAAGTCCTCTATCAAACGTGGCCTAAAACTGAATAGTCAGGAAATGGAAACCCTGGTGGGACAATTATTTGCCTGCCAAAATCCAAATTATGGACTTTCAGGGAACAAAACCTTTGTTAAACTTGATTTAAATAGAATTCAGAGTTTTTTCGATAAATAATATCTATGTTCAGATCCTTAACACCCGTTGTCAAAAACTTATTGCTCATCAACGTTGGCCTATTTGTCGTGGCATCTTACCTGCTGCCAGTGCTTCAAATGTGGTTTCCGCTTTATTATATTCAGAGCAGTTATTTTAAGCCTTTTCAGTTCTTATCGTATATGTTTATGCATGCCAACCTCTGGCATCTGATTAGCAATATGTTTGGACTGTTTGTTTTTGGGCCTTTACTAGAGCAGTTTTTAGGTCCCAAAAAATTACTGATCCTCTGGATGGTCTGCGGGATCGGTTCTGGAGTACTATATGCGGGATATACCTCTTATCAGATGAACCAGCTCAATACCCAAGTGGAGGCCTTCTATAATGACCCCGATCCTGAGGTATTCAATAAATTTGTTTCAGAAAACAGCTATTTATACAATTCGGCAGTATATGATTTTATTGACGAATTTAGCCGTAATCCTGATAATGAAACGTATATTCAGGAGGCCAAAAATAGCATGAACAAGGTGCGTCAGGATAAGGGGAATACGCCGATGGTGGGAGCCTCCGGCGCATTGTTTGGGATCTTGGTGGCTTTTGGGATGTTGTTTCCGAATACCCAGCTGTTTCTGCTCTTCCCTCCCATCCCCATCAAGGCAAAATATATGGTAACCTTTTATGGTCTATATACTGTTTATAATATAGTGGTGAGCAATCCCGCAGATAATGTGGCACATTTTGCTCACCTTAGTGGCTTACTTATTGGTGCCGTATTGGTATTATTTTGGAAAAAGAACCGAGCTAGCTTTTATTAATTATGTACGGAGGATTTTGGTATTACCTTAAGAATGCTTTTACCCAAAAGGATAATAGTCTATATAAAATTATGGCTATTAATATCCTGGTGTTTCTGGTGTTTTTAGTGTTGAAAGTATTTCTCACCATTGGCGGAGCAGAGGGGATTTATCAGGAGATAATGTCCAAGCTCATGATGCCGGCCGCCCTGGACCGCCTTATTCTACAGCCTTGGTCCATTTTCACCTATATGTTTTTACATGAGGGGCTCTTTCATATCCTCTTCAATATGCTCTTTTTGTATTGGTTTGGGCTGATGGTGCAGGAGTTTTTGGGAAGTAGAAAATTAGCCAATCTATATATTCTTGGGGGCCTGGCAGGTGGGCTATTGTACTTAATCATGTATAATTTTGCACCCTACTTTATCGAACAACGGGATGCCGCCTTGATGCTTGGCGCAAGTGCAGGGGTATATGCGATAGTGGTAGGCGCTGCCACGCTGAGCCCAGATACCTCCTTCCGCCTATTGCTTTTAGGGGATGTGAAGATTAAATACATTGCTATATTCTACGTCATTATTGCCTTTGCCAATAGCACAGGAAGTAATGCCGGTGGTGAGCTGGCTCACTTAGGTGGTGCTGCGCTGGGCTATTTTTATATTATTTTGCTTCGCAAAGGAACCGACCTTGGAGTGCCTGTGCAGGCTGTGGGGAGGTTTTTTGAAAGTATTATAGCCGGAAGACCTAATGTGAAAGTCTCCTATAGAAAAAAGAATCCTCCTTATAAAAGTGAGCCTCTCAAGGACTCTGAAGTAAAATCAAGCAGTAATTCGGCCACTACCCAGGAAGAAATTGATCGTATTCTCGATAAGATAGCAGATAAAGGCTATGATAGCCTGTCCAAAGAAGAAAAACGAAAACTATTCGAATATTCGAATAAGTAAAAGTTCTGCTTTATAAGGATCAACCTTATACCGCTCTGGATCTTAGCTCGTGTAGCAGGTCTGGAGCGGTTTTTCTTTTTTTTTCAATTAGCTAAAGGCCACGATAGCATATAGTCGGAGGTAGCATAGGATTGCCTCGGAATATATTCAGTTGCATTTGGAAGGGGTTGATTTATTGATTCACTTATAGCCTAAGCCCATTTCAATTTATAAGCGTTGGGCTATTTTGTGATTAGTCATTTTTAAAGCTTCATAATAATACAATTATCAACCTTATTCAGAGCTGGATTTACGTTCCGTGATTTATTCGGCTAATATATCTTTTTGTCCCATTGATGAACTGAGTGATTTTTGAATGACGACTGGTTTTTCGATGGCTTTAGTCGAATTCCTTAGGAATTGGCACATTACAGCCAAGATAAAATGATCAGTGGCTTAGAAATAACTATTTTATTGGTGAGTTTTAATTATTTTTATTCAAAATAACCAATTGGTGGTAATTTTTGCTGTATCCTGCTTGATGTTCAAATGATTCGTGTAACCCTCCTATTTCTTGTATTTACAAGCCTGATTCAGGAGCATGTTTTTGCGCAAAATTATTTGTACAATTCGTCCAATCCAGGATGCACTGGAGTATGGACTGACGGAAACTGCTGGACGAGCAGTCAGATTCCCGGGGGCTGCCCTGTGACTAATGCCTTTCCCCCTGGAAATGCCAATTGTGAGGTTATAATTACCATTCCTGAAGATTTATCCTATCCGGGCTCGATGGATTTTCCCGGCAACACTAGTGTCTTTATAGACAATGATAGTAAACTGGTATTCACGGGAGATGTAAGCCTGTCCAACGGCATTGCCTTGACCATCCAAATGAATAGTTCAAATAGTACGATGGATATAGGAGGGGCCATGCGAATTACGGGGAGCTCCACTTTCGCAGTGGTGGGGGACCCCGGTAGGTTACCCTCGGAAGATATTACTTCTATCATAAGTGCAGGCAATTTATTCATGGGTAGCAGGGGCTCCCTTACCATAGACTCTAATTCGGGGGTGCTCATCTCAGGTACCACCGACATCCAGACACCAGGCAATAATAGTTTGGATAAAGCAGTGATCGATGTGGACGGCTCCTTCATTACGACAAGTATCATTGTGCGTGGGAATTCCGATTTGGAATTTAGGGTGTCAGAAGAGGCTATGGTGATAGCTTCGGATACGGATGGTACGTTAGAGATGAATGGTAACTCTAGCCTTACTTTTATTGGGGATTATGATGAAGGTGGTGATGCTGACGGAGCAAGTGTGGTGGAGGTCGGTGGACAAATGGATACCAATGGTTCTGGGGCATCTATTATGGCGGACGATGTTACTGTATATACTTGTTATTCTTTTCCTGATGGGATCAGCACCTCCGTTGATCATAGTGGGCGTTTCTTTGAAGATCAATGTATTTTGCCTGTGGTTTGGAAGGATTTTTCCGCCGTTTTGAAGGACGACCAAAAGGTGCATATTCGATGGAGCACCACTAAAGAGTGGGAGTCCAGCCATTTTGAGATTTTAAGAAGCCTCCATTTTGCGGATGATTTTAAGGTGATAGGGAAAGTGGAGGCAGTAGGCTGGACGGATATAGGTAGTGAATATTTTTTTGAGGATGCTAGCCCATGGATAGGAAGCAGGCGTTATTATCAGGTGCGCCAAGTGGACTTGGATGGGGAGGAAGAATTGACCAAGGTGGTTTCTGTGAAGTTTAATACTCTACGAATGAAGAATACCTGCGTTTTATTTCCCAATCCTTCTCATGGAAATAAACTATACATTGAATGCCACTTAGAAGCTTTCTTGGGTAAGCCAGTACATGTTTATTTGTATGGAGGAAATAGTTCTACACTTCTATATGATAAGCAAACGGTGATATATGAACAAACAATTGACCTATCGGACTGGAATGCTAGACTATTGCCGGGTATATATATCATTCATATAAGAGGTGAAAATGATAACCGGGTCTTCAAATTGATCAAAAGATAAAATGGATTTTTCTCTGAAGTATTTTCAGATTAAGTCAAATCATAAATAAAGTGCTTTGCAAAAGGGCATGTTTGCCCCATCAGGGAATCAAGAAGGGAGACTAAAGGATGGAAGCCGCAGGTATTCAGCTAAGGAAGCTATTGAAATGAAATTGCCTGAAAGACACCTTCATCCTTCTCTTTCCCACAGGTCTGTAGTAGGCGATTGTTGGTGTAAGTTGTTGGTATTGAGTTGATAGTCTGAGGTGGGTGGTCAGGCTTAAATTTTAAAAGGTTATAATCGTCATATTTTATCAATTTTCGATTTACTCCAGCGCTAAAAGATCCTTAACTTTACCGATTGGACAGCAATGAAAGTAGGCAGATGATTACCCCAAAGGAAATACTTAAGAGTTATTACGGTTATGATCAATTTCGCGGACAGCAGGAATCTATCATAGATAGTATATTGTCTCATCAGGACACCATTGTGCTGATGCCTACGGGCGGTGGGAAGTCGCTTTGCTACCAAATACCCGCCATGGTGAAAGAGGGGCTTACGCTCGTGATCTCCCCCTTGATCGCTCTAATGAAAGACCAGGTGGATGCTTTAAATGCGGTGGGGATTCCCTCGGCTTTTCTTAATTCGTCTCAGAGTTCCAGTGAGCAGCGATATGTAAATCAGGAAATCAATTCGGGGAAATTAAAATTGCTTTATGTCGCGCCTGAGCGGTTGTTTGGAGGTAATTATCCACTAAAAGATCAATTAAAGGATAGTAACCTGGCTTTGGTGGCCATAGATGAGGCTCACTGTGTGTCGCAGTGGGGACATGATTTCAGACCAGATTACCTGATGATTGGGGATTTACGAAAGGCCTTTCCTGAGGTTCCCTTTGTCGCATTGACTGCCACCGCAGACCGCCAGACCAGAACTGACATCGCCGAAAAGCTCGGGCTCGCCCAGCCAAAATGGTTTATCAGTAGTTTTGACCGGGCCAATATAACCTATCGTATTATTCCTAAGAGCAATTCATTTGACAAGCTTCTGGAGTTTCTGGAACTCCAGCAAAGTAACTCAGGGATTATCTACTGCCTATCACGGAAGAATGTGGATGAGATGGCCGAAAAGTTGCAAGCTGCTGGTCTCTCCGCTTTGCCATACCATGCTGGTCTCAATCGGGAGGTGCGTGCCCGACATCAAGAGCTATTCATCAAAGATGAAGTGAAGATCATGGTGGCCACCATTGCTTTTGGGATGGGGATAGATAAGTCCAATGTCCGCTTTGTGGCGCATATGAATATGCCTCAGAATATTGAGGGTTATTATCAGGAGACGGGGCGGGCAGGAAGAGATGGGCTGCCCAGTGAGGCCTTGATGTTTTATAGCTTTTCGGATTATATGATCCTCCAGCGTATGGTGGACAATGCTGAGAATCCGGAATATGCCGATGTCATGCTTACCAAGCTGAGCAGAATGAAAGATTTCTGCCAAAGTAGTGTCTGTCGTAGGAGGTATTTGTTAGGATACTTTGGAGAGCAGCAATCCGAAGACTGTGGAAATTGTGATATATGCTTCGGGAAAAATAATCAACAGGATATGACGGTTCCTGCTCAGATGCTATTATCCACCATCGTCAGGCTGAAGGAGGGTTTTGGTCTTGGCTATGCCGTCCTTATACTCAGAGGTTCTCAGTCAGCCAAGATACAGGAGGAGCATAGTCAGCTATCGGTCTATGGTATAGGGAAGGATAAGTCAGATGAGTTTTGGAAAACTCTGGGGCAGCAACTGGCCAGAGAGGGCTATCTGGCAGAAGCCGGTACTCAATTTCCCACTCTTAAGCTGACCACTTTGGGATGGTCCACACTGAAGAATAAGGGGAAGTTTATGCTTAGCATGAAGATGTCCCTAAGTAATAGGAAGAAACAATCGACCTATGATGAAGGGCTTTTTGATCATTTAAGAAATATTCGCTATGAATTGGCAAAGGAGGAGAATGTCCCTCCATATGTGATTTTTTCAGATGCCAGTCTTACCGATATGGCCACATATGTACCTTTGGATATTGAGTCGTTTTTGGATATCTCCGGGGTGGGCAAGACCAAGGCGGCCAGCTATGGCCCAAGCTTCATCGAAGAAATAAGAGCCTATGCTGAAAAACACCAGCTCAAATCAAAGAAAAAACTAAGCGCCAGCTCGGCGAAAAAAACTAGCTCGAAGGGCGGTTCTAGAAGTAGTAGCACGGTTAAGGCAACCATGATGCTTCACAAAAATGGCTTAAACCCATTTGAAATTGCCAAAGAAAGAGGAATGGGGCTGATGACTATTGAAGAGCACTTGGTAAAGCTGGTGGTCGATGGGAAAATAGCAGAAGAGGAATTTGTGGGAAAAGATGATCTGCTGAATATTCGTTTGTTCGCCAGACGACAGGAGGCAAAATTTCTGAAACCTATAAAAGAACATTTTGGGGAGCGCTATAGCTATTTTGAAATAAAGGTGGCTTTGGCTAAGGAATTTTGACCTTATTATTGAAGCTGGATAAGAAACCTTAAGTCGATGAAGTCTTTTTTGCGGCCTAGATAAGGCTCCATTACCTTGCGAATAATAATTTTAAAGTAAGTGCTGGTTCTTAAGTTAATATTTTGATTAAAGTGTTTTTACAAAACAAAAAATGGAGGAAAGTGGGATGGTTTAGGATAGGCCGTGCCAAACTTTGCTCGAAAAATACCCAATTTGGGGTATTTTTTGGAAAGATATTTAGCCCTACCTTTGGGTCAGGGTGATTAAGCAACTTTTTCCACTTTGTTTTAGGTGTTTTAACGATTTATCTAGAGGCCATTTTAAACTTACTTTTTAAGGCCTCTAATTTTTTTTCCTATAAGCAGTCATCCAGCCGTTTCTGCATCTACTTGAATTTCTTATTTACCATAAGCGTGCTGCGTTTGTAGAACTTATTGGCCATTTTCATAGATTGTAATTGTTTCCACATGATCAATAGAGGATTTATAAAAGCTCAATTTTCATAAGGACGCCTATAATAAAGCTGGTGCGATTATTTTAATCTGTTTCTTGCATCCAGATGGGATGGTATAAGAAAATCTTAATGAATGGAAAGTATTCTTTTGGCCGAAGGCCAAATCAAAATGAAAGAACGAAAAGCACTAAGGATACAATGGAGCATGCTGCTGCTGAGATGGAAAAGAGCAAAGTTCTAACTGCCGTGATTATTTTTATTGGAGAAACCCAGGACAAAAGGATCGTCTCACGTATTTCCTGCTTTGAGTATGCTGATCGCTAAGTTCAGCGAATAATGGGGTAAGTGGAATAGAGTTATTATAGCTTATTGGAAATGAAGCTCATTGTAATCAGGCACAAGGTCAGGTGAATTAGGGATTTGATGGACCCACGACCACAGAAAAGCACAGACTGGCTAAATATAATTTAGGTACTGAAGATTATTTGCCTCCTGCCGCTTTGAGATCTGCAAGGCAGTTGGCTCCAAGCTTAGGGACTTCTCCTCCGAAGTGGTTATAGATATAGCTAGACTCCACCGCCCAATACATCAGGCATTCGCCATTGTCACAGTGGCCAGAATTGTCATCATCTTCATGCTCGTTCACCATGGAGGCGCCAAGATTAACTAAGCCCATCAGATGACCAAATTCGTGCTCCAGGACGGTAGTTTCCAGTGTTTCTAAGTCGGGTTTGGCAAATCCCCCGGACCTTTCATCTACTCGTTTGCCCATCAAGGCGATGGAGGTATTCCTGTAGGCAAAGCCCAGACTTGCTTGGGTATCGGTATCTTTTTCGTAATATCCATCAAGGATGAGGATATACATTCCCAACTTATTTCCAAAATTATAAGCTGTTCTATTCTGGTCTTCGATTTCTCTCACCTCTGTCACAGAATAATTATCCTGACCCGCTGCGGGAATTTCTTTCAAGGTCAATTCCAGCCCTTGAGATTTGTTAGTATGTTTTAGGATCCAGTCTTCGAGATTGGACAGGGCAGAAGCACTTGGTGGAAAACCTTCCATATAATGGACTTCCAGCCAGATGCTTTTGAATTTTTCTTCACTTAGGATCTCTTTAGCACTAGTGCCAGGGGCTCTTTTGGCGTCTCTGATGCTTTCCAGCCTTTCATCCACCTCGGAGCCATTCATACAGCCGGAGAGGATGGAAGCTACTAATAGAATTAATAGACTAGGAAAAAACTTACTAAAGTGTGGTTTAAGTGTAGATAAATGCATTTGGAACCTTGTTTAATTTCCCAAAATAGGGACATTATTAGAATTAAACAAAGCTTAGGCCAAAATCCAGAACAACTTAGTTTTTGTTTGTACCTATTGGTACTGAGCTGTTTAGGGTGAGGCTTTTCCTGGCAAGTATGATCAGCACGATAGAGAGTATAAACAGCCCCGAGGCAATAAGCGCAAGAAGATAGGCATTGTCCTGGAAATTTTTCCAAGCAAATAAGCCTAAGGAGCTTAGGGTGACGGCAAACATGAAAAACATCGGAATAAGCACAAAATTGGCTTTGACGTTTTTCTTCATCAGCCAGACCGCGACGGCAAGTAAGGCAAGGGCAGCAAGGAGCTGGTTTGCAGAGCCAAATAATGGCCAGAGCGTGGCAAATCCTCCTGAGCTGATCAGCAGTATGGATAAGATGACGACAATGCTGGTGCTGATATAGCGGTTGCTAGAAAGGGTTTTGGCTGCGGGGCCTTCCATTCCTTCGAAGTATTCCTGGAAGGTAAATCGAGCAAGGCGTGTGCAGGTATCCAGGGTGGTCAGCGCAAAGGCCGAAACGGTGAGCGCCACAAAGCTTACCGCGAGTTGCTCGGGAATGCCAAGAGTGCTCATCATATTGCCGAGTCCATCAGCAAACATACTCACGGGGCCCTTACTGGTAAGGACGGTCTGGTACTCATCCCGCGAAAGAACAATTACCGCTCCCACCGAAACGATGGCTAGGAAGGATTCGATTAGCATTCCTCCAAAACCCACCACTTTGGCGTCATTTTCTTTGTCGATCTGCTTAGAGGTGGTTCCAGATGCTACCAAAGAATGAAAACCACTGATGGCTCCACAGGCAATCGTCACAAAGAGTACGGGGAAGAGAAAACCCAGGTTTTCACTTTTGAAATGCACCTGATTATCCATTTTGATTTCGGGATTGGCGATCAATACGCCTAGGACGGCAAGGATGATCAGACCATAAAGTAAAAAGCTATTAAGGTAATCACGAGGCTGAAGCAATAAGGAAACGGGAGTCACCGAAGCAATAAATGCATAGCCCAAAAGGACATATAGCCAGATCTGATAGTCCAGGTCAAAAGGGATTAGTGTCCCCAGGTACACGAAATAATACATGAGGATGACGCCAACGATGGTCAGGATGATAAAGAGTGATTTATTATTACCTGCGCGCTTGGTGACCAGCCCGAAGCCTACGGCTAAGAAGATGAATAGTATGGAAGCGGAAGCGACCCCAGGTGTATTTATAAAGGTTTTGGCAATAATATCCGCAAACACAGCAATGACTAAGATCAAAGTGGAGAAGCTAAAGAGCATAAAAAGCTGCTTTCCCTGCTGACCAATATTATTTTTGATAATAGTCCCAATCGACTTGCCATCTGTACGTAAGGAGGCGACCATGCTGCCCAGATCATGTACGGCGCCGAAGAAAATGCCGCCCACCAAGATCCATATCACTGCTGGAATCCACCCAAAGGTCACTGCGATGATGGGGCCCACAATAGGGCCAGCGCCTGCAATAGAGGCAAAGTGATGGCCGAGAACCACAATAGGCTTGCTAGGAACGTAATCTACGCCATCTTCATGCTTATGGGAGGGTGTGAGCCTATTATTATTAAGATCGAATTTTTTGAACACATATTTTCCGTAAAAAATATAGGCTAGGATCAATATAATCGCAGAAATAATAACTATTGGGGCTAAGCTCATGGTGATTTTGGATATTAAATTGAATTCCTTTAATTTATAAAAGGAGAATAGGCTGGTATTTATTTTGCGTCAGCGATTTTTATAAACAACAAATGTAATTAATCTGTTATATCATAAGCAATGATTTTAACAAATGACATCGCTTTTCTTCTACTATTTTCACTAAACCCAAAAGTAAGCCTAATACTTTATCCACTAAACCATAAATTGTGATGAATGACAAAATAATGTTTGTTCTAATTGGGCTGGGGCTATTGGTAGGGAGCCATTTATTTGTAGGAATATTATTTCGCCCCTTGGTAAAGCTGATTTATCAACCCAAGTCTCACTCGGGCGGGAAGGCCATCAATGCCATGAGTCAGGCGCTACGCTGGGGATTATTCTTCATTCTATTTCCTATTTTGGAGCCTATTATTTCACCAAAAGAGTGGGCGGTACTCAGCAAGTACACCATTTTCAATGTGCTATTTATAATAAACCTCGCTTGGATCCTGGTGACTTTTATAAATGTGCTTAAGTATTATTTTCTGGAGACACATTCTTTTTCTAAGGAGGATAATCTAAGGGAAAGGAGGGTATATACCCAGGTGAGTTTTATTCAGAAAATGGTCGTGGTGGTGATTGTGGTGGTGGCGGTAGCGGCCATATTGATGAGTTTTGAGGCTGCTCGGGAGGCAGGTCAGGGGATCCTTGCCTCGGCAGGTGTGGCGGGGATTATCATCGGTCTTGCTGCGCAGAAGTCGATCGCCAATTTGCTCGCGGGTTTTCAGATTGCTTTTACTCAGCCGATTAGGATAGATGATGTAGTGGTGGTGGAAGGCGAGTGGGGCAAGATAGAGGAGATAAATCTCACTTATGTGGTGGTATGTATCTGGGATCAGCGCAGGTTGGTGTTGCCGATTTATTATTTCTTGGAGAAGCCTTTCCAGAATTGGACGCGGACCACCGCCGATATTCTGGGGACTGTATTTTTATATGTGGATCATACCATCCCCGTGGAGGAGCTGCGGCAGCATCTGAAGAATACCCTAAGTCAGTCAAGTCTATGGGACAAGAAAGTGCAGGTGCTCCAGGTGACGGATGTGAAAGAAAGTACGGTGGAGCTGCGCTGCTTGATGAGTGCAAAGGACAGTGGGACGGCATTTGATTTGCGATGTCTGGTTCGGGAAGAAATGATCACGTATATTCAGCAAAATTATCCGGAATCACTCCCAAAAACACGGGTAGTAATGAATCAGAAAGAGGGCGTAGAAACTACTTAAATAAAGGCATTCCTACTAGAATGCTACATTTCGTTTTATTTACCGGATAATACCTATAAATTTGTAGTCCTGAAGAGAAATTTTCAGCCTTAAAACTTCAACATATGGCTTGGTTTAAGAGAAAAGACGCAGGTATAAAGACCTCGACACAAGAGAAAAAGGACACGCCTGATGGGCTGTGGTTCAAAACTCCAAAAGGAAATATCATTCACACTCGCGAGCTTAAGAGCAATTCTTACGTTTGTCCGGACGATGATTATCATGTAAAAATAGGCTCGAAGGAATATTTTGAGATTCTTTTTGATGATAATGAATTTGAGGAGTTGGATGAAAATATGACCTCAGCTGATCCGCTTCACTTTGTGGACAGCAAACCTTATACTTCAAGAATAGAAGCTACTATAGCAAAGACCAATCTCAAAGATGCTGTGCGTTCTGCGCATGGTAAGATGAATGGAAGTCCTTTGGTGGTGGCTTGTATGGATTTTGGATTTATCGGTGGATCTATGGGCTCAGTGGTAGGGGAGAAGATTGCCCGTGCTATTGATTACGCTTTGAAGAACAAGGTGCCATTCCTAATGATCTCCAAATCTGGTGGAGCGAGGATGATGGAAGCAGGATTTAGCTTAATGCAGATGGCGAAGACTTCCGCAAAGCTTGCTCAGCTCAGTGAGGCAGGGGTGCCTTATATTTCCTTGCTCACTGATCCGACGACGGGTGGTGTGACCGCCTCCTATGCGATGCTTGGAGATTTTAATATCGCTGAGCCAGGAGCTCTAATAGGCTTTGCAGGGCCTCGCGTAATTCGTGAGACCATCGGAAAAGACCTCCCAAAAGGCTTCCAGAGCGCTGAGTTTGTTCTTGAGCATGGCTTTTTGGATTTCATCGTGGACCGTCGTCAGCTGAAGAGTAAGTTGACCACTTTGGTGAATTTATTGAGCAATTAATGTATTGTCAGGTATTTCCGTGTAAAATTTAGCCAATAGGTGGCCGAGTTTAGGGAATATTAAATATATTTGTGTGCCCCTTATAGGGCAATTTTAATACTGAAAGAGAACTAGAAAAAGCATTATTAAATGAGTTCAGTAATTATTACGTCAATTGTAGCATTTACTTTAATTATATTGCTACTTGTTTTCATTCTTCTGTTTGCCCAGTCAAAACTGGTACCTTCAGGAGACGTGAAAATCATCATCAACGGTGATGAGTCTAATCCCTTAGTGACCTCTGCAGGTTCATCCCTGCTGTCCACCTTGGGTAATCGTAAGATCTTCCTTCCTTCCGCTTGCGGTGGTGGAGGTACCTGCGCCATGTGCAAATGCACCGTGGAAGAAGGTGGTGGCGAAGTGCTACCTACCGAAGTAGGTCACCTAAGCCGCGCAGAGCAGCAGAGCAATGTGAGACTTTCTTGCCAGGTGAAGGTAAAGCAGGATATGAAAATTCGTATCCCTGAAGAAATCTTCGGTATCAAGAAATGGGAATGCGAAGTAATGTCCAATTATAACGTATCTACCTTTATCAAGGAATTTAAAGTTAAACTCCCAGAAGGAGAAACCTTGGATTTCGAATCAGGTGGATATATTCAGATTGACGTTCCGGTAATTACCGTAAACTTTAAGGATATGGAAATCGATCCACATCCTGAGCTGAACCACCCTGGGGATGTGTATCAGTCCGATTGGGATAAGTTTGGTCTATGGGATCTCGTGATGAAAAATGACGAAGAACTCTTCCGTGCTTACTCCATGGCTAACCACCCTGCAGAAGGAAATATCGTGATGCTGACCATTCGTATCGCCACCCCGCCTTGGGATAGAGCGAATAACAAATGGATGGATGTCAATCCTGGCGTGTGTTCTTCTTATGTGTTCTCTCGTAAACCTGGCGATAAAGTAACCATCTCCGGACCTTACGGTGAATTCCATATCAACCCTACGCAAAGAGAAATGATCTATATCGGCGGTGGTGCTGGTATGGCTCCATTGAGATCGCATATCTTCCACCTGTTCCACACCGAAAAGACCGACCGAAAAGTCTCTTACTGGTATGGTGGTAGATCCAAAAAAGAATTATTCTACGTTCCTCACTTCAGAGATATAGAAAAAGATTTCCCTAACTTCAACTTCAATATCGGCTTATCTGAGCCTCTTCCTGAAGACAATTGGAAAATCAAAAAGTCCCTTGAAGACAGAGAAGCCGATGGCTATGTAGGATTTATTCACCAGGTATTATATGATAACTACCTGAAGAGTCACCCTGAGCCAGATGAGGTAGAATACTACTTATGTGGACCTCCATTGATGAACTCAGCGGTACTTAAGCTGCTCGATGATATGGGTGTACCAAAAGAAAATATCAGATTTGATGACTTCGGTGGTTAAATCTTTCCAAAAAAAGGCCTTGCATTTGCAAGGCCTTTTTTTATTCCATCTCCTTTTTTGACTATTTTTGACCTAGAATCGCGCATTAGGTGGGTTTGCTCTTCATCCTGAAATTAGTAGAAGGATGGCCGATCTGGAATAGATACCGTCCTTTCCCTTGGAAAGCTCTTTTGAGGCTTAGAAGGCTGCTAGTTTTAGTGCAGAAGTGAAGACTGGGTTATTTGTCTGTGATATGAGTATTGAAGCTTGGCAAATGGCCTTACCATTATAGCGGAAGCTCCTATACCAATCAATTCTACGCCCTGATGCGCTTACCTAATTTTACTGTCACTTTGATCGTTAGATAGTCCCTTTTCGCAGTAGGTCAATGCTGGTGAGGCTGGCTTTTGATCGAGAGAAATGACCATACTAAAAATTATTTAGCCCTATGGATTTCAAATTGTTTTTTGACCCAGTCCCTGAGTCAATCACGCAGCAGAAATATGCTCATAATTCCTTTTTTAAACATATACACTATCACGGGGAGCTATTTCCAGATCTCTCTGGTATTCAGATCGCATTAATCGGCCTGGAGGAAACCCGTGGCTTGGTGGAGGGCGATTCGATGGAGCTGGCGGCATTTGAAATACGAAAGAAGCTATATCACCTGAAGAAGGGGCAATCACATTACAAAATCGCCGATTTAGGAAACCTAAGGCCAGGCGTTGATCTTAAAGAGACCTATAATCGCATTCAAAATATAGGCGAGGACCTGATGAGAAAACAGATTCTTCCCATTTATATTGGTGGGGGGCATGACCTAGATTATGGTCAGTACCTTAGCTATGAGGGGATGAAGAAATTGGTGAGCATGCTTACCGTCGATGCCAAAATCGATATGGAAGATGAAGGAGCACCTTTCGAAGTACATTCTCAGAACATCATCCTCCATCAGCCCAACTTCCTATTTAACTACACCCAGCTGGCCTACCAAAGCTTTTTGACTGATAGAGATCTGGTAAATGTCATGGAAAAATTGTATTTTGATCATGTACGTTTAGGTCAGTTAAGGGATGGGTTTAAGGAAGTGGAGCCATTGATTAGGAATGCCGACTTATTGAGTATTGATATTTCAGCCATCCAGTCAGCAGATGCTCCCGGTGCATATGATGCCCAGCCATTTGGGCTTACTGCGGAAGAAGCCTGCCAGATATGTTGGTTTGCGGGGATGAACGAGAAGCTTAGCTCCGTAGGCATATACGGTTATCAGCCGTCTTATGATGATAGAAGGTATAAGACCGCCTCTGTCGTAGCGACCATGGTATGGTATTTTGTGGAGGGCTTTTATCATCGCAAGGATAGCTTGTCCTTCAGGAGTAATGACTATACAAAATATACGGTGAGTTTGGACTCGAAACCTTCCACCATTATATTTTATAAGAGTAACCTTAGTGGTAAGTGGTGGATGGAGATCCCTCAAAATGTGAAGGAGAAATTTGAGCGGGACACTATTATCCCTTGTAGTTATCAGGACTACCAGACTGCCCAAAGAGGTGAAATTCCTGAACGATGGATCAATGCACAACTGAAATTATTCTGATCCATGAAGACGTATAGCAAACAACAGCTTGCTCTTAGGAATGGGCAGGACAAACCTGAAATTTGGGTGGCCTATTTAGGCAAAATCTACGATGTGAGTGATAGCCGCCTATGGAAAAATGGCAAGCATTATGAACATTGGGCAGGACAGGATCTGACAGATGAGCTAGCCGATGCACCCCATACTGAGCAGGTGTTTGAGAAATTTGAAACTGTAGGAATATTAGGATAGACACATGAGGTTAATAGCAGATAGTGGATCCAGCAAGACTGACTGGAGAGGAATAGATGAACAAGGACAGGTCAGCCAATTTAGAGGGGTGGGGTTTAATCCCTATTATCAGACTCCTGAGGAGATGGCTACTGAGCTTAATGATGAGTTTCTGCTAAATCTAAAGGAAGATGTAAAGTCTGTGCATTATTACGGTGCAGGCTGCTCGACGCCTATAAATAAGGCGGGGGTAGTGAAAACCCTCCAAAACCTCTTTAGCCAAGCAGAAATTCACGTGGATCATGATTTGCTGGCCGCAGCCCGCGCCACCTGCGGGCATGATGCGGGGATCTCCTGTATCCTGGGTACGGGGTCTAATTCCTGCGATTATGACGGGAAGGACATTATTGATTCGCGGCCTTCGCCGGGTTATATTCTTGGAGATCAGGGTGGAGGAGGCTATATAGGCAAAAAATTCCTCAGAGATTTTATAAACGATGATATGCCTGCTTCCTTGAAAGAGGCAGTGATTGAGCGTTTCCAGCTTACCGCTGAGATCATTCAGGACAACGTTTATCGAAAACCTTTTCCCGGTCGGTATATGGCGAGTTTTTGCCGATTTATTACAGAGCATACTCATGACCCTTACTGTTATTTGCTATACTATAATAGCTTTCAGGATTTCTTTAAGATGCACGTGATGCGCTATGCCAATTTTGAGGATAAGCCAGTGAGTTTTGTAGGTTCAGTAGCCTTTTATAATAGTGATATTCTGCGAAAAGCGGCCGCAGATTTGAATATACATGTACACTTGATTTTAGAAAGCCCCATTGCGGGCCTTACTTTATATCACAAAAACAACTTATGAGAACGACAGAAAGCAGTTCTAATTACGACAACCTAGAGTCCATGGAGGTGGCGGAATTGATCGCCAATATCAATAAGGAAGATATGACCGTTCCCATGGCGGTACAGCAGGTCTTACCTGCGATAGAAGGCCTGATCAAGGAGATAGTGGTGCGAATGAAAAATGGAGGTAGGCTGTTTTATATTGGTGCGGGCACCAGCGGTCGATTGGGAATCTTAGATGCTTCTGAATGTCCTCCCACCTATGGGGTTTCTCATGATATGGTGATCGGACTTATTGCTGGTGGTGATCTTGCGATCCGCAAAGCCGTGGAGAATGCCGAAGATGATGCCGAGCAAGCCTGGCAAGACCTAAAAGCTAATGGAATAAAAGAAGGCGATACAGTGATCGGTATTGCCGCTTCTGGAAGTACTCCTTATGTCATAGGAGGTGTGGAGAAGGCTAGGGAAGAAGGATTGCTTACTGGATGCATCACTTGTAATGCCGGCTCGCCACTTGCTGAGGCAGTGCAGTACCCTATAGAAGTGGTCGTAGGTCCGGAATTTGTGACTGGAAGTACTCGCATGAAAGCAGGGACCGCACAGAAACTTGTGCTCAATATGATCTCCACCGCTGTGATGATCAAACTTGGCAAAGTAAAAGGTAATAAAATGGTGAATATGCAGCTCTCAAACCACAAATTGGTGGAGAGAGGGGTAGGAATGATTATGGATGCCACTGGTCTTGAAGAAAAGGTAGCCCGTGAGAAATTACTGCAATTTGGATCAGTAAGTGAAGCCTTAAAAGACTTGGAAAAATAAGCACTTTGTGTTTTAGTGTAGGATATTAATTTTTTTACTCGTAATACCCTTCAGAGCTAGGGTAAATAGAATTCCAACCATTAAAAAAAGCAATCTATGGCTCAATAGTCCCTGACTATGGAGTGGTAGATTGCTTTTTTTTTGAGTACCTTCGAGAGAGGAGCGCATTAGCTCATTGTGAGCTTGGGTCTTTCACTCTCGTTATAATGGTAGATTGTGTATTTATCTGAGGAAATAAACGACCCCAAATTTTAGTACAAATTGGCCATTGTCCATCGCCTGATATTTCAATTCTGGATTGAAAGCAAGGTTGTCAGTAAACTTCAGTACGCCACCAGCTCCTATATTGGCACCAGCAGCGCTACCGGTTGATTTGACCCCAAGAGCATCAAATGTAACCCAGTTATTAGTAAATCCTAAAAGGCCATACCACTGAAGAATATCCTCAGTAAAATAATAGCGAAAATCGACATTTAGGGTACTGCTGTTATACCCGTCAGGGAAATAAATGGTGAAGTTCGGGGCAGTGGAGATTTTGTCTGTGAAGAGGTATTCACCACCAAAGTTCAATCCAAAAGTCTCTAAGTCAAATGCATAATCAGCCCCCGCAGATAAGCGGATGTCCCCTGGAGACTGAGCTTGAGCAAATGAAACGGTGAACGCAAATAATCCTAGTAATAATAGCTTTTTCATATGGGTAAAAGTTTAGTTTGTTGCATAAAATGATGGACTTACACCTGAATGGCACAAAATAAGTCCTAAAAGAAATCTCCTTTGAGAAACGTTTCCCCTACTAAGAAGTTGTGAAAATAGATAAAATAATACGTAAATAGTTATATTTCTGCGACTTCATTTTTATTCGCTAATTGACCGCAGGCGGCATCGATATCCTGACCTCTTGATTTTCGGACCTTAGCGACAATTCCTTGATTTTCCAAAATACGCACATACATCTCTACAGCTTCCGGGCTGGCTTGACGGAACTCCCCTTCGTCAATCGGATTGTACTGAATGATATTGACCTTAGAGGGGATATGCTTACAGAAGGTCGCCAATGCGCGCGCATGAGTTTCATCATCATTGATTCCTTCCCAGATCACATATTCATAAGTAACGGTACGCTTGGTATGATAATACCAATATTTAAGCGCATCAACGAGCTCTTCCAATGGACTACGATCATTGATCGGCATCAGTTTGCTCCGTGTGCTATTGATGGCGGAGTGTAAGGAGAGGGCCAGGTTAAATTTTACCCCATCATCCGCCAAGCGTTTGATCATCTTTGGGATGCCCACGGTGGAGAGGGTGATTCTCCGCGGAGACATGCCCAGTCCCTCGGGAGAGGTGATTTTGTCAATGGCATCGAGCACATTCCCATAATTAAGTAGTGGCTCGCCCATCCCCATGAAAACAATATTGGTGAGGGGGCGATCAAAGAATTTATCAGCCTCTTCCTTAATGGCGACCACCTGATCATAGATTTCATCAGGATTGAGATTCCGCATCCTTTTTAGCCTGGCAGTAGCACAGAAGTTGCAATCCAAACTGCATCCTACCTGGGAGGACACACAGGCGGTGATTCTCTTAGTGGTGGGAATAAGGACAGATTCCACTATTCTACCATCGTATAGTTTTACCGCATTCTTGATCGTGCCATCAGTGGAATGCTGCATGAGGTCCACATGGATATGGTTGATGATGAAGTTTTCCTTTAGCATCTCCCTCGTGGACAAAGAAATATTGGTCATATCGTCAAAATTCTTCAACGACTTATTCCACAGCCATTCATAAACCTGCTTGGCTCGGAACTTCTTGTCGCCTTGACTTACAAAAAAATCCTCCAAATCGCTGAGGCTTAATTGTCGTATGTCTTTCTTTTCCCCGTTTTCCATCCTGCAAAGGTAAAAAATACTATTGAGTTTACAGCAAAATTATATTATGCCCTTCATCTATTCTAATCTTTTAAGTATATAGTCCTCTTTAATAGATGGGATTATCCCACTTAATATTCTGTGGATCATGAATAGACCCCTGCCATCCGATACTTCAGTTCCTTTCAATTAAAACTAATTAATCCCCTACGAATTGAGATTATATATATGGAAGGTAAGAAAGCTAGGATTCAAGGCAAAATGTCGGTATAAAATACAAAATTCCTGTCAAAAAGTCCTAAATAAGCATTGTTGAGGTGGGATTTATGACATCATTTCCTATATCCTCGAAAAACTGCCTTTGGTGTAGCTTTTGATTCAATGTGGAGGAATGGCAATTGAGCCTAATACACATTAGATAACAAAAGACTAGATATAATGGATTTCAAGCAATTTACTATTAAAACGCAGGAGGCGGTTCAGAAGGCAGCCGAACTCTGTTTGGCTGAGCAGCAGCAAGCGATAGAGCCAGCGCACTTACTGAAGGGAATTCTCCTGGAAGATGAAAGTGTGGTAGATTTTGTCTTCAAGAAATTAGGAGTAAACAAGAAGCAAGTAGAGCAGAGGCTTGAGGAGATCATAGGGAGTTTTCCAAAGGTAAGTGGTCAGCAGCCGTATCTATCCAATTCAGGAAATCAGGTATTGACAAAAGCAAAGAGCTACCTCAACACATTTGGGGATGAGTATGTCGCCATAGAGCACCTGCTACTGGGGATATTGTCGGGGTCCGATAAGACCGCACAGCTGCTGAAGGACCAAGGTGTTTCTGAGAAACAGCTGATAGAAGCGATCAAGGAGTTACGTCAAGGCAGTAAGGTCACCGATCCTAATGCTGAGGCGAAATATAGATCCTTGGAAAAGTACTCCAAAAACCTGAATGAGCTCGCCAAGAAGGGGAAGATAGACCCTGTAATTGGTCGTGATGAAGAAATCAGACGAGTTTTACAGATTTTGGCAAGAAGAACCAAAAATAATCCCATTCTACTGGGTGAGCCAGGTGTGGGTAAGACGGCTATTGTTGAGGGGTTAGCTCAGCGGATAGTGAGTGGTGATGTGCCCGAAAACCTTAAGTCAAAGACTTTGATATCTCTGGATTTGGGCCTATTGGTGGCTGGTGCAAAGTACAAAGGCGAGTTTGAGGAGCGGCTAAAGGCGGTGATCAAAGAGGTGACTGATTCGGATGGGCAGATTATACTCTTTATAGACGAGATTCACACCTTGATCGGTGCGGGTGGCGGAGGTGAAGGGGCCATGGATGCCGCGAACCTACTGAAGCCAGCGTTGGCTAGGGGTGAGCTGCATGCGATAGGTGCCACGACCCTCAAGGAATACCAGAAGTATGTGGAGAAGGATAAGGCTCTTGAGAGAAGGTTCCAGTCGGTCATCGTGGATGAGCCTGATGCTGCGGATGCCATCTCGATCCTGAGAGGTATCAAGGATAAATATGAGCTTCACCATGGTGTGAGAATCAAAGATGATGCAGTGATCTCGGCGGTAGAGCTTTCCCAGCGCTATATTTCGGATCGTTTCCTACCCGACAAAGCCATTGATCTGATGGACGAGGCGGCGGCCAAGTTAAGGATGGAGATAGACTCATTGCCTCAGGAGCTGGATGAGCTCAATAGGCGCATCATGCAGCTAGAGATCGAAAGAGAGGCAATCCGAAGAGAAAAAAATAAAGACAAGGAGTCAGTATTAAGCAAGGAGATTGCCGAGCTCTCCGAAAGGCGGCAGACAGTAAAGGCCAAATGGGAGAGTGAGAAAGCGGTAATCATGGGCATACGCCGGGAGAAGGAGAGTATCGATAAGCTGAAGTTGGAAGCTGATCAGGCCGAGCGGTCTGGTGACCTGGGTAAGGTGGCAGAGATACGCTACGGCAAAATCACCGAGGCAGAGAAAAAGCTTGATTCTTTCAAGGAGCAGCTTAAAGAGATGCAGGAAGGATCTCCCTTATTGAAGGAAGAGGTAGATGCTGAGGATGTGGCGGCAGTTGTGGCCAAATGGACGGGAATTCCACTTTCTCGAATGATAGAAAGTGAGCGAGAGAAGCTACTTAATCTCGAGCAGGAGCTCGGGAAAAGAGTTGCCGGCCAGGAGGAAGCTATCACCGCCCTATCGGACGCCGTGCGGAGAAGCCGTGCAGGTCTCCAGGATCCTAAGCGACCCATTGGTTCGTTTATCTTTATGGGAACCACGGGCGTGGGTAAGACTGAGCTCGCCAAGGCCCTTGCTGACTATCTATTTAATGATGATAACGCCATGGTGCGCATTGATATGTCTGAATATCAGGAGCGGCATGCCGTCAGCAGACTCGTAGGAGCGCCTCCAGGCTATGTAGGATACGATGAAGGTGGACAGCTGACCGAGGCGGTTAGAAGAAAACCCTATTCAGTCATCTTGCTGGATGAGATCGAAAAGGCCCACCCGGATGTGTTTAATATCCTGCTGCAAGTATTGGATGATGGGCGACTGACGGATAATAAAGGCCGTGTGGCAAACTTCAAAAACACCATTATCATTCTGACCACTAATATCGGTTCTCAATTGATTCAAGAGCGATTCTCGCATATTGAAGATTGGAATAAAGAGCAGATATTGGAGGATACCAAAGCGGAGGTTTATGAACTATTGAAGCAGTCGGTGAGACCCGAGTTCCTCAATCGAATAGACGAGACCGTGATGTTTGAGCCTTTGAACCGAGAGGTGACCAGAAAGATTGTGGATATCCAGTGGAGAGAAATACAGCAACGATTATCCGATGCAGGGATAGAGATCGACGCAACTAGGGAGGTTTTGGATTATCTGGGAGAAGTGGGATTTGATCCTCAGTTTGGAGCAAGACCATTGAAGCGGACCATGCAGCGCCTTGTGCTGAATGAGCTCTCTAAGCAAATACTCAGTGGCTATATCAAAAACGATTCTGCCGTATTGGTGGATTTGGATGCTGATAAGCAGATTTACTTCAAGAATTTGGAAAATGTCGAGGTAGAATAAATCACAGGAGCCGGCGAAAGTCGGCTCTTTTATTATACTATAGCGGTAGCTGTATAGGATTCCGAGCACGGAAATTAGACCTGCGGATTAAGCTTGAATGATGATTTTATCCACCCATCGACTGTTTTTTTCTCCTCTGAATTTCACACTCATCATTGATGGATTTTGATCGACTCCTCCCGATACTGTTTCGCTAAAGGTTAGGGCTTGCTCCGATTACCCTGCCTGTAAGCTAGGTTTCCACAGGTCATATTGTAGTATTTGAGTTAGTGTCAATAGCATTAGCTATCACCGTACAGGCTGCGGACAAAAATAATGGCGGCTATGGATCGATAAGCCATTTGGAATAAAAATTAATATCCTTCCGATAAGGTTTTTGGGCATTTCCGGAGGGCTAAAAAAAAACCTTAACCAGAGAAGGGATCTTCTTCGGTTAAGGTGTATTGATTTGGCTACCGCATCTTATTCAGATACGATATTTTTTTGCTCTTTTTTCAGACGTAGCATAAAGTCACTAAGCACATTCATATAGTTTATGAAGGCTTCATAGGGGCTTTCGTACGGGCTAAAATAAGCGTGGATATCTCCATCTGAGAAGAACTTAGTACACATATAATAGAAGTGATCACTAGTCTGCAAGTATTTCCAATCTTTTTGGATCTGAGGATCCTGGGATTGTCTTACCAAAGGCTCTAGCTCATAGAGGCGGTCAAAGGCTTCATCTTGGAGGTCATTGCCTAGCCAGGCAGTAAGATCCCTTTCTTCATCTGCCCATGAGATGGGTACTGGAACGTGGATTTTCCCTACAGGAGGTACTTCTGCCACTACCTGAGATGGGGTGGAGAAGGTGAAATTGGAATGATGGAATACGGCCTCAGGAAGGTGACGCATAAATTCAAATATTCCGCTTTCGGCCCACTGGTGCTCACCGAAGGTTTCATAATCCATAAATAGGTTTATTACCTCTTCTTCTTGAGGGATTTGATTGATCCAATCCACAAATTTATCTGTGGTCAGAGGCCAGTCAGCCCAGCCTTTTTCTCCGAACCTAAAGGCGATATCATCACTAAGACGGAAGTTTTTCAGCAATACCTTAAGTTTAGGTTCGATGGCGTTGCAGTACACATAGTTAGGGCTTTTCCAGCCTAGGATATGCTTGGCACCTTCCGTCAAAATCGCTTCATAGCCTAATTCGGAGACCATTTCTCCTATTTGATCAGAATAAATAAGCTCGGTATTACGGAATACTTTTGGCGTATAGCCATTAAATAGTTTCTTGATTTTTTCCTGCTGTGCACGGACCATATCATGAAACTCCTCCTTGCTTTTCAGGGCTGACAGGGCGTGTGCGTAAGTTTCATTTAGAAGTTCTGCATGGCCAGTGGCCACGAGCTTCTGGAAGCTCTCGAGGACATCGGGAGCATACTCCTCCATTTGGTCCATAAAAACCCCGGAGAGAGAAAAACTAACCTTAAAGTTACCCTGATATTTTTCGATAAGCTCCAGTAAAAGGGCATTCATCGGGAGATAGCATTTTTCGGCTACCTTTCTCATAATGCTCCTATTGGCAAAGTCATCCCAATAATGGTGGTCCTCGCCTATGTCAAAGAATCTATATGGTTTTAGTCTATAAGGTTGATGTACTTGGAAGTAAAAACAGATGGTTCTCATGGTTGTGTTACAGTTAAGGTTTTTTCGTAAAGGGCAAAGATTTTTTCAGCTACGTGTTCCCATTTCATTTTCTTGAGCTCCTCACTTCCGCATTGGCGAAACATGGTGGAAATGCCCTGATAATGCAACAGTGCAAAAATTGCGTCTGCCATAGCGTCAATATCCCAAAAATCTATTTTGATGGCATTGGTTAATACTTCAGATACACCGGATTGTTTGGAGATGATCACCGGGGTATTATGTCTCACGGCTTCCAGCGGTGAGATCCCAAAGGGCTCAGAGACAGAAGGCATGACATAGACGTCACTGATCGCAAACATCTGGTCCACATCGTCTCCTTTTAGGAAGCCGGTGAAGTGGAATTTGGTGGCAATGCGGAGTTCTGCCACTCGGTCAATCATCCTATTGAGCAAATCTCCAGAGCCCGCCATGACGAAGCGGACGTTATCATCTATTTTCAGCACTTTATTAGCGGCTTCTATAAAATACTCCGGTCCTTTTTGGAAGGTGATTCTTCCTAAGAAAGTAACGATCTTCTCAGGTACCTTCTTCGTGGCAATGCTGGAGATGATGCTAGTATCCAGCACGGCATTATGAATCACCGTCACCTTCTCCTCAGGAATACCGTATCGCGCGACAATGGTCTTTTTGGTCAGGTGGCTCACGGCGATGATATGGTCCGCCTCTTCCATTCCTGATCGTTCGATATCATATACTCTTTGATTGACACTTTCTCCAGAGCGATCAAATTCCGTGGCATGCACATGTACCACCAGTGGTTTTCCACTGAGGCGCTTCGCTGCAATTCCCGCTGGGAAGGACAACCAGTCATGGGCATGTATGATGTCGTGCTCCTTGTTTTTAGCGATTTGTCCCGCAACTAAAGCATAGCGGGAAACTTCCATGATAAGGTCTTTACCATACTTTCCACTGAAGGAAAACTTATTGGCGAAGATGCTTTCATCTACATCCGTACCGTCGTGCAGTGATTTATCTGTGAACTTCGAAAATTCCTCTGGCCCCAGGTAGGGAACGAGGAAGGAGCTTATTTCCAGATAAGTCAGGTTTTTCCATATTTCTTTAAACCGCTTTTCGCGGTAATCTATTTCTATATCACTGGCATTAACAAAATCCGCCAATGGGTCTTCATCGCCCCAGAGTTTTGGAACCACAAAAATAACTTCATGATCATAATGCGACATCCCTTTCAACAGGCCATAACAAGCCGTGCCTAATCCACCAGAGATATGAGGTGGAAATTCCCATCCAAACATTAATACCTTCATAAAAAGTAAATTTAATAGTGATTGACTAATTCCTTAATGCGAAGCAATTCCGCAATACTCCAAGCTTGTGAAATGGCCCCTTTGGGACGGTGTGGCGGATCCCCATCGTAGATTTCTGCGATGGTTCCAACGCCATATTGAGCCATGGTATCGTCAAATCCCTTGATCAACTTTTCGATCATGTTCTTGCCGCTTTTCCCATGGATCTTAAGATATCCTTCTACAAAGTGACCCAGCAGCCATGGCCAGACCGTTCCTTGATGATAGGCATTGTCGCGTTGGTATTGATTTCCTTGATAATAGCCCTTGTATGCAGCGTTGCTCGGGGCAAGTGTGCGTAATCCTCGGGTGGTAAGCAGGTTTGTCTTTACAACTTCTAAGACTGCCGCTTTTTGATTTTCGTTGAGGGGGCTGTAGGGGAGTGAGGTGGCAAATACCATATTCGGACGAATCGACCAGTCCTTGTGCCTGTCGTTTACTACGTCTGCGAGGTATTTTTTATCATTTGACCAAAAGTTTTCTACAAAAGCATGTTTGACCTTTTCGGCCAGCTCTTTGGCAAAAGACTCTTCTGTGAGCTCATAAAAATAACATAGCGCATTATACCAAAGTGCGTTGATTTCTACTGGACACCCGATACGTGGAGTGACAGGACCGTCTGTGGTCACTGCATCCATCCAGGTCAATGCGATGCCGTCCTGCCCGCCATATAGGAGCCCATTGTCCAATACCTTAATATTAAATTCAGTTCCAGCAAGCAAGCCTTCTATTATGCCTCGTAGTTTTGGAAGGTATTGCTCAGTGATAGTTTTACGGTCACCAGTGTATTTGTCATATTGCTGCCAGGCCCAGAAATACCAGAGTGGAGCATCCAGGGTATTCATATTGGTGGCAACACCGCTTCCTACATTAGGAAATAGTGCTCCCCGTATGTCCTTAGACATAGTATTCATGACTTCTAGGAAGGTGTCATTATTGCCTTGGGTCAAGGTCAGGCCAGGTAAGGCGATAAAAGTATCCCTTCCCCACCATCCAAACCATGGGAATCCCGCAATGACTCGGGTTTCATCTCCTCGCTTGCTGATAAATTGCCCCGCAGAGTTTTTAAGGCAGTTTTCAAAATTATCTCTAGGCGTTCGGCGCTTGAGCTCCCGGTCAAAAGCCTTCTCAAGTGAAGAAGCCGTGGCTTCCTCAAGTCCTGCCGAAAAGATAATGGATTCTCCTTTTTCGATCTCCACCTCGAAGTAGCCTGGTACGTATAAGTCTTCCAGGTATTCATAGCCTCGCTCCTTTTCCCGGATATACTCTATATTATAGTACCAGTCGGGAGCAGGGACAAACTCATTCTTCTTGGATAGTTGAAGGGAGAGTGGGGAATAAGCGTCATAAAGTTTGAATTGCACGCCTTGTTCTACGGGGAGGTATCTTTTATTGACGTAGGTATTGGCTTTTGAGAGATCATGATAGCCTCGAAAGGCCAAAAATGGACTCAGTCGTAGCTTGGTAGGAGAGTGAGCATCGACCAACGTGTACTTTATCATCATCCTATCAGCGGTAGTATCCAAGATTATTTCTTTTTGAAGCACTACACCGCCGACGCGGTACATGAGGTTAGGAATGGGTTCGGAGCTATAATCTTCCAAATATTTATGCCCTCTGGGGGAATAATTGCCAGGATATTTACAAATGCCAAGGTTAAAGCTTGCACCTCTCTGGATCACCGTCTCATGGATGGTGGACAAGAGTACATGCAGCTGAGAATCGATTTGTGGCTGAGGAGCCACTAACAATCCATGGTATTTTCGGGTATTACATCCTATGATGGTAGTGCTGGTGTAGCATCCGGACCGGTTGGAGCGAATAGTTTCTTTTTCCAGTGAATAATTTAGGTTGATTAACTCCGTCTTATCAAAGTGGATGTAGCTCATGGAATATTGTGGTTTAAAAGTATTTTTACGAGACTTATAAAAATACCCCAATACTCCGAAAAGAAAAACTGTTTGTAAAAAAATAAAGGTCACTAAATTATGACCTTTTTACCATTAATATGAATTTTGGACTATTATCGAGTAAGAGTTTTAATATTTTCCTTTTGAACCTCCTCAAAATTCCTAAGTGACTCCTCGAATTTCGCCATGTACAGCTGAATGTCTTTCAAATTTACTGTCTTTGTCTTGGGGATGCTTGCCCGTTGTTTGAATAATGTAAACATTGCTACAATATTTTTGATGATAGAATCTTTCTGACAAATAATGTGCCGTTTTATAAACTTGGTATTGATGAAAAAATAAAAGCCCCTCAAAAATTGAGGGGCTTAGGGGGTGGAAGATCGGGTTCGAACCGACGACCTCTGGATCCACAAACCAGCGCTCTAACCAACTGAGCTACAACCACCATTTATCTATATTTAATCAGGTCTTATCCCTGATTGGATTGCAAATGTAATACACTGATTTTTTATATACAATACTTTGATCTAATTATTTTCTGGAAAATTTAAGTCTCTGCCCCTTTTGGGATTCGTCAAACTTACCATTTTCGTACACCAAGTGTCCGGAAACAATTGTATGGCTCACTTTTGACTGGAAGGTCTGCCCTTCAAATGGCGACCAGCCGCATTTAGAAAGTACATTCTCCCGGCTTACTTCCCATGGATCATCCAAATCTACCAGTACCAAATCTGCATGATATCCCGGGCGAATAAAGCCCCTCTTGTCGATTTCAAATAAGATAGCCACGTTATGACAGGCTTTTTCAACGATCTGCTCCAAGGTGATTTTGCCTTGATGGTACATCTCCAATAAGGCCACCAAACTATGCTGAACCAAAGGTCCGCCAGAGGGAGCTTGGGTATAAGGCTTGCTCTTTTCTTCCAAGGTGTGCGGAGCATGGTCGGTGGCGATCACATCTATATTCCCGTCTAGGACTCCCTGAAGGATGGCATCACGGTCATCAGCCGTTTTTACCGCAGGATTCCATTTGATCAAAGTTCCCTTATCCTCATAATCCTCCTCAGAAAACCATAGATGATGGACACAGGCCTCAGCTGTGATTCTTTTTTCTTCAAGTGGCAAGGTGTTGTCAAACAGCGATACTTCCTTCGCAGTGCTGATATGAAGGATGTGAAGCTTAGTACCATGCTTCCTCGCGAGGTCCACCACCCGCTTGGAGGCATCATAGCATGCCTCTGCCGAACGGATTTTTGGATGGAATTTTACCGGAATATCATCGCCGTATTCCTTATAGTATTTGTCAAAATTGGTCTTGATGATGCTGTCATTCTCACTATGAGTGGCGATCAGCATATGGCACTTCTCGAATATCCCTTCCAGCGTAGCTGGGTTATCCACTAACATATTGCCTGTGGAGGAGCCCTGAAAAACCTTGATCCCACAAATTGTTGAGGGGTCAGCCTTGAGCAATTCTTCCAAGTTGTCATTGGTCGCTCCCAGGTAAAAGGAGTAGTTGGCTAGGGATTTTTCGGAAGCGATCTTGTACTTGTCTTCTAGCAATTCTAAGGTCGTCGCCTGTGGTACAGTATTAGGCATTTCCATAAATGTGGTCACCCCACCTGCAACAGCCGCTTTTGCCTCTGTATAGATTTCGGCTTTATGCGTAAGACCCGGCTCCCGAAAGTGTACCTGGTCATCGATCAAGCCCGGGAATAGGTATTTTCCCTTTGCCTCAATGGTCAAATCAGCCTCGAAGTTTTTGAGATCAGCCCCAGCGGAAAAAATCATCCCGTCCTGTATATAGACATCGCCTCGGGTAATCTTGCCTTCATTTACTATATTTGCATCTGTGATCAAAATACGCTTCGTCATAACTTTCATTTATTGGAGTTTGAAGGAGTCTTGAGTTCCTTAAAATTGTATTAGAAGCTAAAAATAATAAATCATGTCCGATAGCCCGCAGACTTTCGAGAATTTTAAATTGAACAAACAACTGTTGGAAGCAGTAAAAGAGGCGGGATATACCAAGCCTACTCCGATTCAGGAGAAAACAATTCCCATGGCTTTGGCAGGGCATGATATCCTTGGCATCGCGCAGACCGGTACAGGTAAAACCGCGGCCTTTGTGCTTCCCTTATTGATGAAGGTCAAATATGCACAAGGAGATCATCCTCGTGCGCTTATCCTGGCCCCCACCAGAGAGCTTGTGATTCAAATTGAACAAGCCATAATAGAGTTAGGTAAACATACTGATCTCCGCTATGTAGCTCTTTATGGAGGGTTAGGCCCAAAGACGCAAATTGAGATCATCCAAGAAGGCGTTGATATAATCGTCTCCACTCCTGGTAGATTTTTGGAGATTTATAGTAAAGGCGAGATCTTCGTTCGTAATATTAAGACCATGATCTTGGATGAGGCAGATAAGATGATGGATATGGGCTTCATGCCTCAGATCCGCTCGATCTTAGAGGTGATTCCTGTCAAGCGTCAGAATATGCTTTTCTCAGCCACCTTCTCGGATCGAGTGGAGAAAATCTCTCAGGAGTTTTTGGAATTCCCTGAGCGTATAGAGATTGCATTGCAGGCCACCACCGCCGATACCGTAAGCCAAACCAAGTATTACGTTCCGAATATAAAAACTAAGATTAACCTGCTGGATTATTTGTTACAGAATGAATCCATCAATAGGGTCATCGTATTTACCAAATCTCGGAAAACAGCTGAGAAAGTCTTCCTCTACTTAGAGCGGAGGAAGCATGGGGAAATACGGGTGATTCATGCTAATAAAGGGCAGAATACCAGGATTAATTCCGTGGATGACTTTAAGAGTGGGGAGGTTCGGATCCTTGTGGCCACCGATGTGGCCTCTCGAGGACTGGACATCAGTATGGTCAGTCATGTGGTGAATTTTGATGTGCCTCTTATTTATGAAGATTATGTGCACCGTGTGGGACGTACCGGAAGGGCGGAACATGAAGGTAAAGCCATTACTTTCATAAACCCGGCGGAGGTATATCACTTCGAGAAGATTCAGGAAATCATTCGGATGGAGGTTCCTGAGGCTTTTATCCCTAAGGAAGTGGATATTACCGAAACCCCATTTGCTGAGAAGCAAGGCTATGAGCGAGAGATAGATGGTCAAAAACGTAAAAATGACCCCGATTATAAGGGGGCTTTTCACGATAAAAAAGAGCGGAAAAATAAAAACCCTCACTTTAATCCTGAGAAGAAAAAAGTGCGTGGAAATAAAAATAGCAAAGCCAAAAAGAACAGGAATCAGCTCAAGAAAAAAGGAGGAAAACGATAAATTCCTTTTTGCTATCCTTAATACTCATTAAAAGCCAGCTATAGCCCCTTATTACCCTGGGGCTATAGCTGGTTTACTTTTATATATTTTGCAGGGCTAGTAGATGTCCGAAATAGTAAAGTCCCGTCCGTTAAAACTAAAACGATCTCCTTTTTTCTTTCCCTCTAATAGTTTATAAATCGGTGCATCCGTGGAGATGGGAAGATAATGATGCCCTCCCAAAATGAAACTTGGCTTAGCTACCGCCACCACCATCCGGCGATCATTCAGGCAAATCACTGCCCCAGGCTCCACCACGGTACTCGCTGTGAAGGGGATATTTTCCAATGTTTTTAGATGCGCTTCATGTTCGTGAATCTGATGATCTAGGCTGTTAGCGAGGCCTTCGCTTTCTTTATAATGAGAGCGATCATCAAAATCGATTACATCATCACGCTTCAATTGGTTTTGACTTAGAAAGTCCTCATGAGTCATGGAGGCATGATCCAAATTATTCTTTTCGAGCTCGATCAGTGCTTTTTTAATTTCTATTTTGTCCATAGGGATAGTTGTTTTTCTTTTGATTAATACAGCGCCTTTCTGTCCACATTATAGTGAAAAAGGCGTTTGGATATAGGAGGTATTTATTCCTCCATGAGATGGTCTGGCAGGCTTACCCCTCCCCAAACCACGCTATAGGCTTCGCAGTGGATGAGCAAGCTTTTATATTGCCCCATATTGATGGAATCGGGTAATGCATAGCTTTGAGCTCCTTTATTGGATCGAAGTCGAGCGATCACCAGACCGTCTTGGGTGACATCATCTCTATTGGCGATTTTATGCAAGGGGACTTTGCTAAGCACGAGCTTTAGATCCGGGCCATTAGAAGTGGTGAAATCCTCATGAAAATTAAGCTGAAGACCATTATCAGTCATTTCAAAGCTACAGGTGCCAAATACCTTATAAGTTCTGGCCTCCCAAGTTAGTTTGGAGCTAGTTTGAGTTTGATTCATGAATTGGGCAGATAATAGGATGAGAAATAGTACGATGATTTTCATCTTTTCAGGGGTTTAGGATTGCTTGTTTTGTTGGCTTAATCGGTACTTTATATAGGAACACTGGGCCTCGTAGCTGTACCCTAGCTGCTGAATCGCCGCTATGGTCTCATCCACTAGGATTTTGCCGATCCCCTGATGCCTGAGAGATGGAGGGATTTCGGAATGATTGAGAAGAAGCGTTTTTCCCTTTTTATTATACTCGATTTTACCAGAGAACACCGTATTGATTTCTAGAATAAATAGGGAATGATTAGGTTCATGGATGAGTTCTATGTTTTTCATGACTTTCTAGATTTAAGGAAGATCAAAGCTGCATCGATATTGATATGGAAATCGGAGAATAGCACTTTGTTATTTTCATCGATAAATAGGAACCAAGGGGTTCCTCTGGTTTTATAATCCTGCATGAGGGTGGATAATTCATGACCGGAAGCGGTACCCTCATCTTGCCCGAAGGGAATGGGTAATTTATATTTCAGCTGATTTTCGCGAAGCTTATCGAAGCTATTCACCTTATGACCCTCAAAAACCGTTTGGATGGCGAAGAACATAAATTTCTGATCATTCTTAAAGGTATCATATAGCTTCTGGAGGTTTGGGAATCCCGCACTGTGGCAGCCAGGACACCAATGCTGGAAGCAGAAAATTATTTTGAAATGGGATTCATAATCCGCAAGTCGGTATTCCTCGTGCTTATTTCCATCAGGACCAATCCAATTCACGATTCGAAATTCAGTAGCACTTATTGATGCTGACATAGGCTTTGTTAGTTGTACAGTTAGGTTTTTAATTAAATGCATGGTCCTTTTTGCTTGTAGGATGCATTTTGGCCAATGGGAAAGGAGATGTGAATGATTTCTTGATATAGGATCCCCAGGCCTTTTTTATGCGGCCCTAATTGGAATGAGATTTCAATTTTTAATCCTGAAAAACCAAGCTCCAAATGAGGGTTTTATTGGCGTAATTAAACGATTGTTAGGTAGTTAGGTATGAAAATTAAGCAATTACCATGGGCTAAAAAATTTATCATATACTCACATATACGCAAAAAAAAATGGCTGCAAAATGGCTCCACGCTAAAATTCCCAAAATGCCCTAATACTATGGGGAATGGCCGATTTTTATGATTAAAATAATTTTCTAGCTTTTAGCTCCTCCGAGTGCCAGATTTCGGGATTCTTATTAAGAAATCTAAAAGAAGAAAACCGGCAACCCTATCTTCTTAATTTCTCACTTTATAATAAACAGTGATGGTAACATCATTTTATAAGCTGATCATGTGTTATAAGAAATCTTTGTGGGCAATAAAAATGTGGGGCTCTCTTCAGTCGATTGCGATTAAAGCAGGCCTGGTGGTAAATAAAAAAACCGCAGAATCGACAGATCTGCGGTTTTTTTACTTTCGGGGTCAGGCTTTTAATTTTCGGCCTACCTCCTCAGGATACTTTATCTTTCGCCACGGTCGTTGCTGCCGTCCACAGGGGTTCTTTTTTCTCTATTAGCGAGGTCCCATGCGGTGTAGAATATCAATTTGGCTCTTTTGGCCATTAATTCAAACTCGATTTTGTCCACAGTGTCCGTTGGCTGATGGTAATCATCATGTACTCCATTGAAGAAGAAGGCCACAGGGATATTGTGTTTAGCGAAGTTGTAATGGTCAGAACGATAGTAGAACCTGTTCGGATCATCCTCAGCATCATATCTATAATCCAGGATAAGGTCGGTATGCGTGATATTGTTGTATTCAATGATTGTCTTAAGCTGGGTAGCCAACATATCTGAGCCGATCACATAAACATAGTCTTGGTTTTCAGCTTCTTGGTATTCGTAATCTATTCTTCCCACCATATCAATATTGATATTGTTGACGGTATTCTCCAGAGGGAAAATAGGGTGGTCCGTATAGTATTCAGAGCCCAACAGGCCTTTTTCTTCGCCTGTTACATTCAGGAAAAGTACAGATCTTCTTGGGCTATTACCTTCTTTGGCGGCGGTGGCAAATGCCTGTGCGATTTCCATTACAGATACCGTACCTGATCCATCATCATCTGCGCCATTATTTATCTCTCCTTTACTATTGATGCCGATATGGTCATAGTGAGAGGAAACCACGAGGATTTCGTCTTTCTTGTCCGTACCAGGCAGGAATCCCATGACGTTTTCAGTAGGGACTTCCTCTAATTCCTTCTCGATTTTATAGCGTACTTTTTGGGTAGCGACAGACTCAGGAGAGGTTTTGGCGGCTTCTTTCAGCTCCTCTACGGATTTGCCAAATAAGCTGGCCATCTTATCAGAGCTCACTAGGAATACCGGCTTTTGCTCGGTTGGTTTTTCGAATCCCAGACGGCCTTTACCACTTAGGGATTTGTATCGGTTTGCTAGACGGTCAAAGTTCGCTTGACCTTCCATGGTCACCACGATGATCCCTTCGGCACCCGCTTCCCAGATTTTATCCATTAAGCTTCCAGCCTGCTGACCGATTGCCCAAAGGCCCACAAATTTACCTTTGACATCTATTTTCTCAAGATTTTCCTCGTTGGCCAGGCCTAGGAAGATTAATTCAGATTTTGATCGCTTGATATTTCCGTCTCCGACGAAAACAAAATCTTCATTATTAACAAGTTTGTCCTTGCCCACGCGCAGTTCTATATCGCCATAGGACACACTTACCAAAGAGAAAGGTTGTGTGTATTGGCCGTCCACAGGTCCTTCTAGACCTATTTCCTTATAGAAATTTACAAGGTATTCTGCTGCCATTTTCTGGCCTTTTTCTCCTGTTTCCCGTCCTTCGAGCTCGTCAGAAGCTAGGTAAGTGAGGTATTCTTTTAGGTCAGTGTCGGTGATGGTGCCAGCATATTTTTCAGCAACTGGCATTTGCTGTGCTGTGGCTTGCCAGGATAAAATCAGTCCGATGGCAGTTGCCAAAATAGGGTTTCTCTTCATGCCTATATTTGAGTTATAAATCAATTTTGGCCTTAAAGCTAGACATTATTTTGTAAAAGAGTAAAACCAATGGTCAAATAGGCTAGTTATTCCGTATAAATATTGAAAAAGAAAATCATTATCGGTCAATAATTTATACCTTTGCAGCACTGTACAAAACAAGGATTACCACCCAAGTATACTACGTATTATCTGGAATATGAAAATTGATTTGACCCCCTCCGTAAGGTTTGAAGATCGACACAATGGCCCTTCAGGTCAAAATGTCAAAGAGATGCTCGCCAAAATTGGTGCCTCTTCTTTAGATGAGTTAATCGATCAAACCATCCCCAAGGCTATTCAGCTGGAAGCGCCTTTAAATCTGCCTTCGGCTAAATCTGAAATGGTCTTCCTGCGGGATTTCCGTCAGCTAGCAGCAAAAAACAAAATTTATAAATCTTTTATCGGTCTGGGGTACTATGATACCATCACTCCAGGGGTGATCCTGAGAAATGTCATGGAAAACCCTGGCTGGTACACTGCTTATACTCCCTATCAGGCAGAAATCGCCCAAGGGCGACTAGAGGCTCTGGTGAATTACCAGACCATGATCATGGATCTTACCGGTATGGAGATGGCAAACGCCTCTCTCTTGGATGAAGGTACTGCGGCTGCTGAGGCAATGAATATGCTCTTCGCTACTCGGCCAAAAAACAAAAAGAAGGCCGCTAAGTTTTTTGTGGATGAGAAAGTATTCCTCCAAACTAAAGAAATACTAAAAACCCGTGCTTTGCCGGTTGGCATTGAGCTAGTAGAAGGTGCTCTCGCTGATTTGGATCTTACCGATCCGGCACTGTATGGGGTGATGCTTCAATATCCTAATGCAGACGGAGAAGCGATAAACTATAAGGAGCTGGTAAGTGCCGCGAAGGAAAATGAGGTTTATACTGCCTTTGCTGCCGATTTACTTTCTCTGACACTGCTCACCCCTCCTGGTGAGATGGGGGCGGATGTGGTCGTAGGTACCACACAGAGATTTGGCGTCCCAATGGGCTTTGGCGGTCCTCATGCCGCTTATTTTGCTACCCAGGAGGCTTTCAAACGCCAGGTGCCAGGAAGAATAATAGGGATCTCAGTGGACCGGGATGGCAATAAAGCCTACCGAATGGCCCTGCAGACCCGAGAGCAACATATCAAAAGAGAACGTGCTACCTCTAATATCTGTACCGCTCAGGTGCTGCTGGCAGTGATGGCCGGGATGTATGCCGTATATCATGGCCCTAAAGGCCTAAAGGATATCGCTGCAAAAATCCATGGCTTGGCCAAGCTTACCGCTCAAGGATTAGAGAAATTAGGATTTGCCCAAGAAAATAAAGATTACTTTGATACCATTAAGATCAAAGCGGACGATGTCCAGCAATCCAAAATTCAGGCTTTTGCCGTATCCAGAGAAATGAACTTCCGCTATGAGGAAGGCTATGTTTATCTGGCCTTTGATGAAGCCAAAACGGTGGAGGATGTTCAAGAAATCATTGAAGTATTTGCCAAAACTACTCATCATGCCGCAGACCTCGTGGACCTGAAGCCCCTTATGGAGCAGCTGGATTTCGTGGTTTCTGAAGGCTTGGAGAGAAGCAGCGCTTATATGGAGCATATGATTTTCAATGCCTTCCACTCAGAGCATGAGATGCTTCGATATATCAAAAGACTAGAGAATAGGGATCTTTCCCTAGTGCATTCCATGATCTCTCTTGGTTCTTGTACCATGAAACTGAATGCTACCGCCGAGATGATCCCTGTTACCTGGCCAGAATTTGGTCAATTGCACCCTTTCGTGCCTCAGGATCAAGCGGCGGGATATTACGAGCTCTTCCAGGACCTTAGAAACTGGCTTTCTGAGATTACTGGTTTTGCAGAAACTTCCTTGCAGCCCAACTCCGGTGCACAAGGTGAATATGCTGGACTGATGGTCATCAAAGCCTATCACGAAAGTCGTGGCGAAAACCATAGAAATATCGCCTTGATCCCTTCTTCTGCTCACGGTACCAATCCTGCCTCTGCTGTCATGGCAGGGATGAAAGTGGTGATCGTGAAATGTGATGAAAGAGGCAATATCGACATGGAGGACCTGAAGCTTAAAGCCGAAAAACATAAGGAAGAGCTGTCTTCCTTCCTAGTGACTTACCCTTCTACGCATGGGGTTTTTGAGGAGGCTATCCGTGAAATGTGCCAGATAATCCACGAAAATGGTGGTCAGGTATATATGGACGGTGCCAATATGAACGCCCAGGTAGGATTGACCAGCCCAGGAGTAATTGGTGCTGATGTCTGTCACCTAAACTTGCATAAGACCTTCTGCATCCCACATGGTGGCGGTGGACCAGGTATGGGGCCGATCTGTGTAGCTAAGCACTTAGCACCCTTCTTGCCAGGCAACCCTATCGTCAAAACAGGCGGACAAACCCCTATTTCGGCAATTTCTGCTGCTCCATTCGGTAGCGCCAGCATCCTGCCAATTTCCTATGCCTATATCGCCATGATGGGCAGAGATGGCCTGAAGAATGCCACTCAAATGGCCATTCTAAATGCCAACTATATCAAAGCCCGTTTGGAAGAGTACTTCCCAATATTATATACCGGCACCCAAGGTCGTGCAGCGCATGAGATGATCGTTGATTTCCGCGCTTTCAAAGCCGTGGAAATTGAAGTGGAAGATATCGCTAAGCGTCTTATTGACTATGGTTTCCATTCTCCTACCGTTTCTTTCCCAGTGGCTGGTACCCTGATGATCGAGCCTACGGAGTCAGAAACCAAGGCCGAGCTGGATCGATTCTGCGATGCCCTCATTTCCATCAGAGCTGAGATCAAAGAAATCGAAGATGGCAAAGCTGATCCGGAAAATAACGTTCTCAAAAACGCTCCGCATACCGCTAATATGGTGATGCAGGATGAGTGGGACTTCCCTTATTCTAGAGAAAAGGCAATTTATCCGCTTGACTACGTCCGCAATAGCAAATTCTGGCCTACTGTAAGGAGAATAGACTCCGCTTATGGTGACCGAAACCTAGTGTGTAGCTGTATCCCTACCGAGGAATACGAAGATGAAGTAGCGTCTTAAGAAGTGTAAATACTGAAAATAATAAAAAGCTGTGAGCCTGGTGTTCACAGCTTTTTTAGGTTAAAGGGATTTTATCACTATAAATAAAAATAGGCTCCTCTAATGGAGGAGCCCAAATAATGTTGGTGATTTATAAGCTAGGAAATCTATACTCGTGGCAAAAGCCTAAAATACTAATTAATAGACCGTCTATAATTGAATCCATTGCGAGGTCTTTCGTTCTTGAATAGTATCGCCTCTTAGAGCCAATGCACTTTAGGAGGGCTGATGTACAAGATATATTCTTATTTTATCTTCTTAGCGACCACCTTAGCGATCAGTCGGTTTCCATCCGTATTGGGATGAACGCCATCTGCAAACCAGTCCGAATGTTTCTTAAAAGGTTTGTAGAGGTTTATCATTTTTGAATTGGTGGCTTTAGCGATTTCTTTGAGCATTGGCATCATCTCATCTACCATGACGCTTTCGGTGATGCCAAAATTATCCTTGAAGACCGGCACCGGAATACATACATATACTTCTCCTTCTTCTGGCATATGTCCTTTGAAGGCATTGATCATATCGATATAGTCCTGCACAAAGTCCTCTTTATGCTTCCAGTTTTGTGGTTTGGAGTCATTTGTGCCTAATTTGATGACTACTATATCCGGCTGGAAATCCTGCACCTCCAGGAACTGAGGTTCTTCCCAATAAGGGTGATCTCCTTTTCGTAATAATGTTCTGCCACTAACACCAAAATTTTTGACCTCGTAAGCGTCTCCTAAAACCTCCTGCATTAATAATGGCCAGCTGTTTGGATTATCTCTTCCCGGGCCTTGGGTGATGCTATTGCCAACACAGGCCACCTTGGTCTGCGCTAAACTCACGAAGCTAAATAAACATAATAGGAGGGCTGTGGAACCAAAAAGTAATTTTTTCATAAATATCACGGTTATTTGTTAAGGCTGGTAAATTATTCCGCTTAAATATATGCAATCATTCGAAAACTCTCTTAGGTATTGTATATTTACTTTTGTGAAAAGCGAAAAACTAAATAGATACTACAACTATTTTCAATGGTTGTCACTTGATGTGGTATTGGGAGCTTGTGCGGGATTGTTTTTCTTTCAGCATTTGCTAGACCTGTCATTTACCCCTGTGGTATATATGCTGATGGCTTTGGCGGTATGGGGGATTTATACCTTTGATCATCTCATGGATGCCCGGAATATTACCGGCCCAGCAAGCTCTGCAAGGCATCTTTTCCATCAAGTGAATTTTAATAAGCTTTTAGTCTGGCTGGTATTAGTGATTATCACTGCACTGTTTTTGGCTTATGACTATATTAAATTTTCACGGTTAATGTCTTTTGGTGTGCTCTTGGGCACGGTGATCGTGGGAAATATTGTTTTCCTGAAGTTCTTTGGCAAGAAAGTAACCATTTTGAAGGAAATCACTACCGCAGCATTCTATACTGCTGGGATCACACTAGTGCCCATGGTCAGATTTGTCAATGAAGGTGTGCCTAGAGTGTTTTGGTATTTTGCCTTTGGGTATTTTTTGATGGCATGGTTTAATTTATTGCTATTGTCCTATGTAGATCATGAATGTGATCAAAGGGATCGCTTGGGATCCATTGTCAGCGTACTGGGTGCGCCGGTTATCCATAGCTTATTGAAGGGCTTGATGTGGGTGGAATTGGCCTATCTTTCTGGATTGTTTTTCGTATTAAATTCCTTTTATTATATCCACTTGATGATCTTACTGGTCATGTTTCTGGTGCATGTGTGGGCTTTCTTTCAACCGGCCGAGAGTCGAGAAAAAGTCAGGAGGCAGATAGACGCTGCATACCTCCTGCCATTTCTCTTATTTTTGGTGCATTAGTAAGTACTATACAAAGGCGCTATGTCCTGTGATCGCTCTTCCTACAATTAGTGAGTTGATCTCCTTGGTGCCTTCATAGGAATAGATAGCTTCGGCATCAGCTACAAATCTTGCAATATCATATTCAAGCAGAATGCCATTGCCTCCAAATAATTCTCGGGAATGATCCACAATGGTCCGCATTCTTAAGGTACAGAAAACCTTGGCCAGAGAGGCGTGTTCATCTTTTAGCTCTCCCGTATCCTGCATTTTCGATAGACGATATACCATGGTTTGCATGGCAGTAAGGTCTCCCAGCATTGTCACGAGTAGGTCCTGCACCAACTGGAATCCCGCGATAGGCCTTCCAAACTGCTCCCTCTCATTGGTGTATTTCAGAGCGGCCTCATATGCTCCGCGTCCACAGCCTACTGCCTGCCAGGCCACGCCTGCTCGGGTCATGCGGAGGATCTCAGAGGTGTCTTTAAAGGAATTGGCATTTTGCAGGCGATCACTTTCAGGCACTCGGCAGTCCTTCATCGTGATCAAGGCATTTTGAACAGTCCTCAAGGCCATTTTATTTTCAATTTTCTCTGCATGAAATCCAGGGTTGTCCTTTCGCACAATAAAACCTTTCACCTGTTGATCGTCCAAATCCCGCGCCCAGATGATGGTAATGTCTGAGAATGTGGCATTGCCAATCCATTTCTTTTGGCCATTGATGACCCATTCATCACCCTCCCTCTTGCAGGTGGTGGTAAGGCCTCCCGCTACCCCAGAGCCCACTTTAGGCTCAGTTAGCCCAAAGGCACCGATTACAGTCATCTTCTGCATTTTGGGGAGCCATTCCAGCTTTTGCTCTTCCGAACCACATACATAGATGGAGCCCATGGCCAGACCCGATTGCACCCCAAAGAAGGTGGACATCGAAGTATCGACCCTCGCCATCTCCATAGCCAAAAACCCTTCTAGCAAAGCTGAATGCCCCGGGCAGCCATAGCCCTTATAGGTAAGCCCTGCAATATTTAGCTCCGCCATCTTAGGAATAATATGCATAGGGAAATGCCCCTTATTCCAGTACTCATTGGCAATGGGCCTGATTTCCTTCTCCATAAATTCCCGCACCTTCAGCACTATCTCCTTTTCGTGGGGCTGCAAAGTGCTCTCTAAACTGTAAAAATCCCCATTTACCGCAGGCAACTCGCGCTTCTTGCCGCTGCCGCCTTTCATCATTTTCATCATCTTGGCAAGGTCGCCCTCACTCATTTGGGATACCACACCTACCATCTCATTGAGATCTACCTTCTGGGATAGCTCATTGAGCTTTGCAAAATCTATACTCTTGATCAGCGATTTTATATTGCTGAATGATTGCATTAAGTTTTTCATATATCTTGGGTTGTTATAAATTTCTTCTAATTCTCAGTGCCTAGTTTATATTACTATACACTGAGCAATACTATTTTTCGCCCTGATTATTTATGCCATTCAGAAATTAGGCCAAAAGGAATTGTTGAGGCTTTATATAGGTGATTTTCACTAAGTATAGTCATTTATTATTTGGTCAATACGAATACTCATCAAAACTCCAGCTTTCTTATTGCTTATATCACTAAGAAATATTATTGCTTTAAAGGCCTTGTTTCCTCTTGTTTTGACCAGGATCTTCAGTCGAACCAGGGTCACTAGGATATTAATGAAGGGGCAAAACTGGTATATTTTGCCCTGTAATATTGATTTTAAGATACAAAAATATTCCATATCATATTCTGCAAAAGTGAGGAGTATATGGAGAAACTTAAAAACTTCGGCAAAGAGGTTCTTTTATACCTATTTTCTGCGCATGGCTTATTTTATAAGATAAATTTCGCAGATTAGATGTTATTTTGAGATCAAAACTGGATTTTACCCCAAAAGAATCAAATTGAATGAAATTAAACCTATACGATAAGCTGGCTGGGATATACGATTCTCTGGCCTATATGGCGCTGGGAAGAGAGTTTTTTGCGAGTCATAGGGCATTTTTGGAGGAGGTAAATGAAGGGGATACCGTGCTATTTATAGGAGGCGGTTCCGGAGGTGTTTTGAAGGAAATCTCCGACAGAGCGGGTTCGGCTGGAAGGGTGTATTTTGTGGAAGCTTCCGCAAGGATGATCCAGATGGCCCAGGAGAAAATCAGCAAGTCCGGTGAAAATGCCCATAATAATGTGATTTTTTTGCACCAGGGAGATTTTGATGCGCTTCCCGAGGAGAGAGTGGACCTGGTGATTACTCAATACCTTTTGGATGTATTGGTGGATAAGGATATAGAAAAGCTGTTTCAGGCAATCGAACAAAGGGCCTCAGAGAATGTCAAATGGCTCGTGGCTGAATTTACCAATAAGGCCAGCAGAAAATGGATGACCCAATCGATGATTCTATTCTTCCGTTTATTTACTCAAAATCCGAGGAATAATTTACCTCAGGTGGAGGACTATTTTTTTGCCGAAGGCTATACCTTATTGCGTCAGCAGTCCTTTAAGAAGGGATGGATTAAAGCCTTATTGTACCAAAAGACAAATGCTTAACGCTCTATCCAGAGGTAACCTGTCCCTAATAATGAATGGTGGCTAGGCATATAGAGCGAGGCAGTGTCTATTCCTGTCATGTCTCAAAATAGAAGTGGGCTCCTTTGAGCTCAAAAACTATAAGATGCGGTTTAATAATTATTAAGTGGAGTGTGGTAGGGGCTTAAGGTCTCTTTAATGTCCTGGTGAAGATGCAAAATATCAGACCTATGAAGCCCTACATTGCTTAATCAGTGACAGTGGTTTTTTTGATCAATGAGCTTATGATCTGATCATAAAATGAACCACTATAGGGGCCAAACCAATTCATGTCTCTAGCCTCAAAATAGCTGCGATTATAATATTGATCAGGCACGATATAGCCCATATAGCCACCATTGAAGGAGGTAATGATTAGATTAAGTCCTTTTGCCTTGGCGGCTTTTTCCCAGTGCTGATAAAACATGCCGGAGATCTCCCCGCTGGAGGAAATCATCAGTGTATTCCCGATCTGGAGCACATCAAAATGAGCATTGGTGTCCCCAAATAGATTGTTGAAGACCCATGGGCGGAGGCGGATATTATCGGATAGGCGGTAGTTGGCTTCAGGAAGTATGGGGGTGAAAGTCGCCAGGGACATGGTTTTACTTTCGATCGTGTCCAGGCCGATAGCGGCAGAGGTTTCCATCAGGCTGTCTAATTGGTGGGCGTAGGCTTTAATATCATCGATTTCTCTACCTTGATGGAGAGGTCTATGACTTCCTACCGTGCCTGCGGCAAATAGGGCAAAGTCAAAATCATTCTTCATCTCCTGAGTGAGATAATAAGGGTAATCTCCAGACAAACCCATAAACTGGCTGTTAAGACAGGTGGCATGAGCGGTATAGGTAAAGAATGTTCCTTTCCGTCCGTCTTTCTTGGTGAAGATTAGCTGACGAATATACGGGTCAATGGGGCCATCAGGAATAAACCGATTGGCGACAAATTGGGAGGCTTCTTGTTTCTGATAGGTGATGCTTACCGCTTCCATTTCGGCAATGGCTTTTTTGGCCGCATGGACAGAGCGTTCGGCCAGCAGGTTTACGACATTCTCATCATAGCCGCCAAAGGCAATTTTGCCCATGATGCCTGGCATATATCCCCCCATTCCACTATGGGTATGGGTGCCAGTAAAGTACACCTGCTGAAGAGGAAGCTTAGCCGCTTCGATAGCTTCATTTACGGCCTTGGATAGTGCCGGATGGACGATCAGCAATTCGTAATTGAGGATCAATGAATTTTGTTTTCCATTCCCAATGACTAAGGCTTTCACAAAGCTACTGTCTTGGACGAACTCATATTTACCTCTAGGCTTATAGCCTACCAAGTCCACGGCTTCCTGTGGGGTGGAATTGGCCGCTGCCCATCCTGCTAGCCATTCCTGGCCTTCGCTGCTGGCATAATCCAAGCTGTGAAGCTGAGCGAGAGAGTGCTTAAAATAAGCCTTGTCCTCTGCTGGTGCCCAATCCACACTAGTCATTAGCAGAAGAGCCAATAACAGTAAAAGGCCTGAAATCCAGGCCAGTATTGTTAAGAGTTTTTTTACCATTTCAGAACACTTAGGTGCAGAAATAAGCCGGCTGAAGCCTAATGCTTAGTATTCAAAAGTTCCATGTTCACTTTTGATAGTGACCTTCTTGCCAGCATGGGGCTCTACTCTACCGATAATCTGGGCATCTACGCCATAGGTCTCGGCAATGTCCATGATTTCTTCGGCATATTTTTCTTCCAGATAAACCTCCATACGGTGACCCATATTGAAGACCTTGTACATTTCCTGCCAGCTCGTTCCACTTTCCTCCTGGATGATTTTGAATAATGGGGGAGTCTCAAACAAATTGTCTTTCACGACATGTACATCGTCTACGAAGTGCAGCACTTTGGTCTGAGCACCACCGCTGCAATGGACCAAACCGTGTATTTGAGGACGGAGATATTTTAGCGCTTCCACCATAATGGGGGCATAGGTACGCGTAGGAGAGAGTACTAGTTTCCCCACATCCACTGAGGTGCCTGGAGCAGGGTCAGTAAGATTATATTTACCCGTATAGATCAGCTCCTCAGGTACAGCAGCATCGAAACTCTCCGGGTATTTTGTTTTTAGAACTTTATTGAAGACATCATGACGAGCAGAAGTAAGGCCATTGCTGCCCATACCTCCATTATAGCTGGTCTCATAATTGGCCTGGCCATAAGAGGACAGCCCGACGATGACATCGCCAGCCTGAATACGGTCATTGGAAATGACTTCATCTCTACGCATTCTGCAGGTGACGGTACTGTCCACGATTACTGTACGAACCAGGTCTCCGACATCGGCTGTCTCCCCTCCAGTAAGCACGACATTGACGCCATTGTCACGGAGGGTTTGCAGTACTTCTTCAGTGCCATTGATAATAGCGCTGATGACTTCGCCAGGGATGAGGTTTTTGTTCCTTCCGATCGTGGAGGAAACCAGTATATTATTGATGGCACCCACACAGAGCAAGTCGTCGATATTCATAATGATGGCATCCTGTGCGATCCCTCGCCACACCGATAGATCCCCGGTTTCTTTCCAATAAAGGTAGGCCAGGGAGGATTTGGTGCCAGCGCCATCTGCATGCATGACATTGCAATAGGCTGGGTCATTGCCCAGTGTGTCTTCCACGATCTTGCAAAATGCCTTGGGGTACAAGCCTTTGTCCAGTTTGGAAATCGCATTATGTACATCTTCCTTGGAGGCAGAAACTCCCCGCTGCATATATCTTTCGTCCATCAGTATATCGACTAGGTTAATAATTAGGCAAAGTTAAGGATTTTGGAAAGGATTGGGAAAATATATTGATGAATGTTGTCCTTGGAAGGCATAATAGCCAAAGAGCGTGGCCTATTAGGTAGGCGCACGCTCTTTGGCAATGAGGTAATTAAGGTAGAATAATACTATTGTTCGATTTCGATTACCTTAAATTCTGTTCGTCGGTTTCGCTGATGGTCCTCTTCGGTGCTGGCCTCAGCCACGATAGGCTGCTCCTCGCCATAACCTTTGGCTACCAATCGCTCCGCAGCGATGCCTTGCGATACCAGATAGTTCACGGCAGACTCCGCTCTTCGTTGAGAGAGGTCCTTATTATAGGCGTCTGTAGCTCGACTATCCGTGTGACTGCTCAGCTCAATTTTAATCTCTGGGTTATCCATCAGGATTTTCACCAATTTGTTAAGTTCTACTGCGGCATCTGGCCGGATCGTAGCCTTATCCAAATCGTAATATATGTTTTCTAAGACGATGGCTTTTTCAAGTTCCAGCTGGTCCAGCACAATGGTGGTGTCCAGGGTGATATTAGTGACATCTTGGATCAGGTCTTCTGGAGCTGGCGATTTCCCGATCGTGCTATAGCTTATGCTTTTAGCAAAATATCCGTTTTTTGAAGCGACTATGCTATAGTCAGATTCCGGCGATAAAGTAAAGCGAAGCTTACCGGCCTCGCTGGAGAAATCTCCGCCTACTGCCTTTTTGGTACTGTCATATAAGGCCACCCTAGTTCTTGGGAGCACTATTTGCCCTTCAGGAGTATTTTGTAGTGTTTGTACATTCAGGAGAATATTGACGATTTTCGGTTTTGGAGTATTGTCCTGGAAATAATAGATATCATCATCTCCTACGCCTCCTTCCCTATTGGAAGTAATAAAACCCTCCTTGGGGTAATTGGTGAAGAATAGTCCAAAATCATCGCCTTTCGAATTGATATTCTTACCAAGATTGATAACACTTAGCTTTCCCTCTTTCGTTTCGGCTACAAATAAGTCTAGCTTACCCAATCCCGGATGTCCATCGGAGGCAAAAAACAATTGCTCTCCCATCGGACGTGGAAACATCTCATTGCCGGAGGTATTGATAGAAGAGCCGAGGTTTACGGGGTTTCCATAGCTGCCATTTGCCAGCTTTTCGGCTTTATAAAGGTCTGTCCCTCCATAACCTCCCGGTCGGTTGGAAGCGAAATACAGGCTTTTGCCGTCCAAGCTGAACGCCGGAGTGGAGTTCCAGAAATATTCTTCTTCATTGACAGGCAGCCAAATGGGCTCTGTAAATCCACCTCCGCGGAAATAAGAGGCAAATAAGTTGACTTCTGGAAGGTCTTTTTTGCTGAGACTATTGCCTCTTGCATATATGATGGTGTTACCGTCAGGGCTGATGGCTATAGCCCCTTGGTTTAGATTTTGCTCATTTTGGAACTCAGGAAGTGGCTGGATGTTTTGCACATCTACCTTGATGCCGTCTGCCCGAGATCTGAACAGCTTGGTATAGCCTTGACCAGTGGCAGGATAAGCCCCACTGGCGCCTCTGCTACTGGTGAAATAAAGGAATTTTTCGCTTACTATAGGTGCATAATCAATTCCGGGACTGTTTAGAAGCTCATAATTAACCAATTCATGGTACGGCCAATAGTCGGTGATTTCACTGACTAATTGCATGTTTTTAGCAGCTGTGGAGGCTAGCTTCATGAGGGAGTCACTGCTTGTAACATCCTTTGCGGCGAGGTAAGCCTCGGCCGCTTTTTCATATTCGCCCTGATCCCTGAGGCTTTGAGCGGCATAGAAGTGATTTTCGAAGCTTCCTTCCTCCTCAATTAGCTTTTCATAAAAAGGCAGGGCTTTCTCAATCCTGTTGGAGAGTCGATAGCTTTCGGCTACATAGAAGTTTGCCTGAGTATTTTCAGGTTTTTCAGCAAGTATTTTGGAAAAAGTGCCAATCGCCAATTGGTATTCCCCTGCTGCAAACTGGCTTTCTCCCTGCTGTTCGAGGCTTTTGCAGCCTCCTAGGATGAGGGAGAATAAAAAGAAACTTAGAAAATAATTTTTCATCATACAATCAGGCAATATTCTAGTAGTCTTTCCTCTAATATATCACTTTTAATAGTATTAGTTATTAAAATATCGGTTTAACCAACTTTCACTTGCTGGTATGAGCCAATTGTCCGTCAAATCCTTCTTTGTTTTCAATAGGGAATTGAAGACTTTAGTGCTTGCATTTAATTCCCCTTCTTGCACGACCTGCTTTATTTGAGGTAATTTGATGACGGCCACATCTGCATCATTTAGGTAAGAGATTTTACCTTGATCCAGTAAGTCAGCCTGCAAGACCTCGTCCAATTCCCGCAGCGTCCGTACCGAGCTGTCTATGGAGCAGCCGCTAGCGCCTAAGCCTGATTCGTCCACCGCCATGATTATAAATTGACCATATTCGATGGTGAAGGAGCTAGGCATCTGCTGGCCATGGGTATTCCACTGATTGCAAAAGGCGGTCAGCCGGTCCTCTATGAGGCTTTGTTCCTCCTCATTAAACTTCCTATTCGATTGATAAACCCAAATGCGAGACCGTTCCGGTAACTGTTCGAATGGTATATACATAGTTGATATTTTTCTGGAATATTTATGCTATTTCTAGACTTCTATTCTAAAACGTCAAAAGATAAATAAATGATTCTTATTCTCTTTAATTTTTCCCCTTATCTCCAATTAATACTTCGCTTAGAGAGCCAGTAATTTTTCAGCGTTTTCTCAGGGGGAAGGTATTCCCTACCGCTTACCAAACGAATTAAAGACTAGCTAATGAAGAAACTCCCCATACCCTCATTATATGATGAGTTGAAATTTCACCTGATTTATAGGAATGAGTTTTCCTTAGAGAGTAATTATTTGAAGAAGGCTGGAGCAGGTAAGCATGACTAGAGACCTTGGTCTTTTGCGATTAGTTCTGCCAAATCCACCACATTTACCTCATTTTCTTTTTCCTTATTCTTCACCCCATCAGTCATCATGGTCAAGCAGAATGGGCAGCCCACGGCTATTGTAGTGGCACCTGTATTTAATGCCTCTTCTGTCCGCTCCACATTAATATCCTTTTTGCCCGGTTCTGGTTCTTTGAACATTTGAGCTCCACCGGCACCACAGCATAGGCCTTTGGTTTTGCATCTTTTCATCTCCACCAGTTCCACATCCAGGGCTTTGATGATTTCTCTTGGCGCTTCATAGACGTCGTTTGCCCTGCCAAGATAGCAGGAGTCGTGGAAGGTTATTTTTTTACCCTTAAATTCCCCTCCGCCTTTCAAGCTGATTTTGCCCTCGTTGATGAGTGACTGGAGAAATTGGCTATGGTGGATGACTTGATAGTCGCCGCCAAGGGCTGGATATTCATTTTTGATGGTGTTGAAGCAGTGAGGGCAAGCGGTGACCACTTTCTTGATATTATAGCCATTCATTACCTGAATATTGGCTACGGCTTGCATCTGGAATAGGAATTCGTTTCCTGCTCTTCTTGCTGGGTCTCCGGTGCAGGCTTCCTCTGGGCCGAGCACTGCAAAGCTCACGCCTACCTTATTGAGGATTTTTACAAAAGCCTGAGTCACGGCTTTATATCTCTCATCAAATGATCCTGCGCATCCCACCCAAAAGAGAACTTCAGGGGAGTCGCCAGCAGCGGCCATCTCGGCCATGGTAGGTACCTTATAAGTTGACATATATATGTTTTTTCTAATTCACGTTTGATCTCAATACTATTTTATTTCCTCATCCTTTACCTTATCAGCCCAGTTGAAGCGGTCTGTTGGGGCAAATTTCCACGGAGAAAAGCTGGTTTCCATGTTTTGAAACATGGCGTTCCACTGAGCCGGGGAGCCGCTCTCCTCCATGGCCGTGTACCTGCGCATCTCGAGGATGATCGATAAGGGGTCGATATTTATCGGGCAGGCTTCCACACAAGCATTACAGCTGGTGCAGGCATTGATCTCTTCCTGGCTGATATAGTCGCCGAGCAGGGACTTCCCATCTACTAATCCAGCACCTTTGGCGTCCAGGCTTTTGCCGACTTCCTCCGTCCGATCTCTCACGTCCATCATGATCTTCCGTGGAGAGAGTTTCTTGCCTGTGATATTGGCTGGGCACTCGGCGGTGCATCGACCGCACTCGGTGCATGAGTAGGCGTTCATGATATTGATCCAGCTCAGGTCATTGATGTCCTTGGCTCCAAATCGGCCGATCTCCGCCGGAGCTTCCGCGCCTGCTTCCGAAGGGATGCCCAGCATCATATTCACCTCATTGGTGACCTCTGGCATATTTTTCATTTCGCCTTTAGGCTTAAGATTACTATACCAAGTATTGGGGAATGCCAGGAAAATATGAAGATGCTTGGAATAAGTGACATAAATCGCAAATGCTAATATGCCTACGATATGGAACCACCATGCGGCACGCTCCACAAAAATCAGAAACTCCGTGCTAAATCCCCGCATGATGGGCTGGAGAAGGCCACTGAAGAATAAGTTGCCTATCGGCAAATAATGGTCTACACCCCGCTCAGCAAGAATCTGATCTGCGGCGTTCATCTTAAGGATCGCCATCATCAAAGTGATTTCGATGATCAAAATCAAATTGGCGTCCATCGCTGGCCAGCCTTTCAGCTCAGACATACTTAAGCGAGGTACCTTGGTGATATTCCGACGGACCAAAAATATCAGACAAGAAACCAGCACCCCTACGGCCAAAAACTCAAAAGCATTCATCGCTACGGTGTAGGCCCCTCCCAGCAATGGCGCAAAAATCCTGTGCTGTCCCGTAAATCCATCAATGATAAACTCGGCTACCTCCAGATTGATGACGATAAAGCCTATATATACCAATAAATGGAGAAATGCCGGAACCCATCTTTTAAACATCTTCTGCTGCCCAAAGGCCACCAATAGCATGGTCTTCCATCTCTTTTCTGCCTGATCGTTCCTCTTTTCCTTTTTGCCTAGCATAATATTCCTCTTCAAGTAACTAACTCTCTGAAAAAGGAAGTAAGCAGCAACTGAGAAAATCAGGAAAAAAATTACCTGTGGTAAAATGCTCATAGTGAATAATTTAATGTATGTCTCTTAATTTTGCTTCAATTTTTTTTATCTCAAGGTTTGCATCCAAAAAAGTATTGGTTACCTTTGCATCACTTTACAACGGTGATGTAGCTCAGTTGGTAGAGCATCGGACTGAAAATCCGTGAGTCGGTGGTTCGAGCCCACTCATCACCACAAGCCTTGAAGAAATTCAAGGCTTTTTTTATGCCCTTTATTTTGTGTGCCTTTTGGCCGAATATTCTTATATCTTTCATCTTATCCTTGCTGAGGTTGAATTTTTTATTTGCAGAAGATGGTACGCATGCATACTATCTAGAACTATAATTTAAAATTAACCTATTTTGTTTGAATCCCGGATATATAAATGGAAGTTTTATAGTTGGCCATTGCCCGAAGGGGGGTCACTTCGATGTTTTTTCTGGTAAAATACAAAGCGCTCAGAAACCATTCAGGATAGTGCTGAGACCGCTGCCGTTTTTTTACCATGCGGTTCTATATTATTAGGTACCAGAAGGAGGAATGTCCCTTGGGGAATCTCAATTTTGCGCCAGCTAAAAAAGACAGATCACCTGAATTCATTTTTTCCCTAAAGAGGTCTACGCTGTGAGAATAGTCAGGAGCAGGCTTAATAGATAGGTTAGACCTAGGGATTTTAAGAGTCTAAAGATTTTTTTGAGTTAAATTGTAACAAACGATACCTGGGATCATTACCCCTATAAATGAAGACTTTTTTTGAAGCATATATCTGGTCCATGCGAGGGAAGCTATTCCGCATGGCATACCTCTGGCTCCGTAATAAGGAGGAAGCAGAGGATGCTGTGCATGAGGCTTTTGAGAAAGCATGGGGCCAAAGAGATGTTCTTCAGAAAATGGAGAATCCACATGGCTGGATGGTTCGGGTGGTGAAGAATCAATGTTTACAGAAGCATCGCGATCGCCAAAAATGGGTGGTTCTCGAAAATCAAGAGGAAGTCGGAGAATTAGACCCGGCCATGGAGCAGGATCTATCACCAGCAGTGAAGATGGTCTTCCAATTTCTGAAGGAACTGCCGCAAAAGCAGCAGGAGATGTTTCAGCTGCGCGAAGTGGAGGGCTTGACCTATGAGGAGATCTCTGAGTATATGGAGCTGTCTGTGGAGCAGGTGAAGGTAAATTTGTTTAGAGCAAGGAAAAAATTGCAGTCGTTTATGGTCAATAGAAGGAAAGCATGAAAGACAGAGTAGAGAAGTTATTATACCGCTATTACGAAGGTGAAACCACCCTGGAGGAGGAAAAGGAGCTGAGACGTCTGCTTGCTCAGCAAGAAGGCTATGAGGAGGAGAAGATGTTCTTTTTAGGTTTAGAAACGATAGGCTCTGTGGAGCCTGTGCGGGATGAAAAGCCTTTTTTCAAGTCAAAGAATATTTGGTGGTTTCGAGTGGCAGCTGTAGCGACAGTGTTTTTGACCTTTGGCTGGCTGATCTTTGAGCAGCAGAAGAGGATGGCAGAGGAGGAGGCTTACGCCAATGTCATGGAAGCCTTTGCGCTCATTCATAGGAATATGAATAAAGGAACCTCATCACTGAGGTCAATGGAAGATATTAAATACCTAAATACCACCCATGAGTGGTTTAATATGGATCAAAAATATAAAAACGAGGAGGAGAAATGAAAAAATGGATAAGCATAATTGTATTAGTTATGATGAGCACTGCCGTGTTTGCGCAGGATGATGCCATCGTAAAATTCTTCTCCAAACATATGGAGAATGACGCATTCTCCAGGGTATATATCAGCCCTAAAATGATGCAGATGGCTGGCGGCTTCTTGAAGTCCTCCGCAGATACGGATAGTGATAAGGATGCCAAAGACCTGGGGGAACTGATCAGTAAGGTGAAAGGGATCCGGATCCTAAGCGGTGAAAAAGTCGATGGATTCAAATTGTATAACGAAGCTATGGGGACCCTGAATAAAAACAAGTATGAGGACCTTATGGATGTGCAAGACAAGGAAAGCAGCCTCAAATTTATGGTAAGGGAGGAAAATGGGAAGGTGGCAGAACTCCTGATGTTATCTGGAAGTAAGAATGAGTTTACCCTATTGAGTATGCTGGGGAGCTTTACCTATCAGGATTTAAATATCCTCGCCGAAAAGACGGATATCCCCGGGATGGATGCTTATCGCTCCGGTAAGAAAGAGTAAGGTGCCTTTGGGCCATTGGAAGAAAAGATGAATTTACACCTTTACATTATACTATATATTATGAAGACTTTATTTGCATTAATCTTGAGTTTATTTGTTTTTGGCGCAGTCCATGCCCAGAGCAAGAGTGTACAGTCTCTCTATGAAAAATATCAGGATGAGGAGGATTTCTTTAACCTCAATCTATCGGGGAATTTCTTTGATTTTGCGGATGGATTAGACTTTGATTTCGATAGCCAGGGCATCAAGGCGATGACTAAATCAGTAGATGCTATGCGTTTTTTTAAGTTGCCGGTATCCTTGAGCACTGCTCAGTCAGATTTCAAACAGCTGCAAAAAGGGCTCAAAAGGGAAAACTATGAGCTTATGATGGAAATGTCTGAGAAGGACAGTGAGATTCTGATCTATTCCAAGGGGGATGATATTATTTCTGACTTGGTGCTTTTGATCGGGAATACTGAGGAAGACTATATGGTCGTGGAGCTTCAGGGCGAATTTGAGAGCGAGGCGATTGCTAATTCCTTGCCTTGATCACTGGGACTTTAGGGATATAAAAAGCCGGAACGCTATAGATAGCATTCCGGCTTTTTTGTGTCGATAAATGTGCTTATTCGAGCTGCATCATCAGGTTGTTTAGGCTTTCGGCCAGAGTAGGGTGGGCGATAGGCATGCTCGCAATGGTGTCGTAGGTGATGCCGCCCAGCATAGCCATCTGTAAGACTGCCATGATCTCTCCTCCGTCCATACTCAGGATGGTGGCGCCAAGGATGGTTTTGGATTTTGGATCCACCAAGACCTTGAAAAAACCTCTGGTCTGATCTGTTTCTAAGGCCCGCCCGGAATGCTCCATGAGGAATTTTGCTGACTTATACTTGATCTGCTTTTTCTTGGCCTCCTGTTCATTTAGCCCAATTCGCGCCAGTTGAGGATCAATGAACATACAATAAGGTACCAAACGGTCCTGCTTAGAGACAGGCTTTTCCTGATAGAGGGTTTGGAAGACCAGATGAGCGTCATGGTAAGCGATATGGGTAAATGGGGGACTTCCTGCTACATCTCCTAGCGCATAGACTTTTTTCTCGCCAGTACGGAGGTAGTCATCCGTCTCTATATGTCCTGATTTGGAAAGTGTAATTTTGGTATTTTCTATTCCCTTGGGGATGTTGGGCGTTCTGCCGACGGCCACCAAAAGGTGCGATCCTTTGATGGATTTATCGCCTTTGGAGGTTTTGATTTTCAGAGTGTATCCGTCCTTATAGCTCACCTCAGAGACTTCTGAATCGGACCATAGGTCGATGCCATCTTCCTGAAAGATCTTAGAAACCTCCTCGCTGACGTCTTCATCCTCCTGCTTTACGAGTCGATCTCCCCGATCAATAATGGTGACCTTGCTGCCAAATCTGCGAAACATCTGGGCAAATTCCAGCCCGATATACCCGCCACCCATGATGATCAGATGCTCGGGAGTTTCGTTAAGCTCCATTATACTGGTGCTGGTCAAAAAAGGAGATTCTTTCAGCCCTTTGATCTCTGGAACTCGTGGTGAGGTACCAGAGTTAATGAAAATCCTTTTGCCATAGATGCGCTGAGTACTTTCATCTGGGAAAGCGACGTCGATATGATGATTGTCCACAAAAGAAGCTTCACCTAAAAGTATGTCAATTTCATCCTGCTTTTCGAGGCTTTTCTCAGCCCCACCACGAAACAGTTCGATGATCTCATTCTTGCGTGCTTTGATCTTTTGCTGATCGATGGTGTAGCCGCTTATGTTTACTCCAAAATCTCCCGCTCTGGAAACCATATGAGCTACTTTTGCAGAGCTTCCCATGGTTTTGGTGGGGGAGCAGCCGTCATTTATGCAGGTGCCTCCGATGGCTCGGCGCTCTATCAAGGCGACCGTCTGGCCTTTGCTGCTGATTTTCTTTGCCAGTGGCATTCCTGCTTGTCCTGCTCCGATGATTATAGCATCGTAATTTTTCATATAGTGTCTTTACTTGGTTATTTCAACGCCTTTCCAGAAAGCTACATATCCTTTTATTTCCTTGGCCGCTTCTTTTGGCTGGAAGTAATACCAGGCGGCATCTTTGTTGGTCTTATCACCCACTGTAATGGAATAATAGCTAGCCTCACCCTTCCAAGGACAGGAAGAGGTGGTCTCGGAAGAAGAGAAAAATTCTTTTTGAATAGAGGTAGGCGGAAAATAATGATTGTTTTCAATTATGATTGTTTCGTCTGACTCCGCAAGAGTCTGACCATTCCAAGTGGCTTTCATGGTTTATTTGATTTAGGTTATGGTTTAATTTAACGATTTATACGGTAGTCTAAGTTGTTTATTCTATGTTTTTTGTCCTTAGGACTTCATTGTCTATTGAGTTTCACGGTTTTATCTCCCGGAAGCTCGGCTGAGGATGGGGCTGTTTGGCGAAGGAGGTGTGGAGATCTTGAGTAGAAGGCAAAAAAAAGCGCTACCCAAATAAATGGATAGCGCTTTTATAAGATTTGTAACTATTGATGGGTGATTATTTGAAGAACTTCAAATTGATCACTTCTTTTTCTGTAAGGTATCTCCAATTGCTTCGAGAGAGGTCTTTTTTGGTAAGGCCTGCATAGGTTACACGGTCCAGCTGAACCACGTCATAGCCTAGGTGAGCAAATATTCTTCTTACAATTCTGTTTTTGCCAACGTGGATTTCCATACCCAGGATAGTTCTGTCCTTGGAAAGAATCTGGATATCATCTACCTGTACCAGGCCATCTTCGAGTGTCAGGCCTTCCTGAATCGCCTCTACATGGACATTGGTGATCGGTTGGTCAAGAGTAACCTGATAGATTTTCTTGATTTTCTGAGAAGGATGCGAAAGCTTAGACGCCAGATCACCATCGTTGGTAAACAGGAGCAGTCCAGTGGTGTTTCTATCCAATCTTCCTACCGGGAATATTCGCTCTTCACAAGCGCCTTCCACCAAATGCATGACCGTCTTACGGTTCATAGGGTCATCCGTCGTGGTGATGAAGTCTTTTGGCTTGTTTAGTAAGACATAGACAGGCTTCTCTGGATTGATGGTCTTGCCACGGTAGATCACCGAGTCAGAAATCATTACGCGATGGCCCAGCTCAGTGACTACCTGGCCATTGACCTGGATTTCGCCGTTTTCTATGAGTTTATCGGCATCCCTTCTGGAGCAGATTCCCGAGTTGGCGATGTATTTATTGAGTCGGATTTCCTCTGTACGGCCAGGTCCAGCCTTTACATTTTTGAGGTTGTATTTTGGTTTTTGTTCACGAGGAGCATAGGCACCTTTGGTGAATTTGCCAGGCTTAAATTTCGTTGGTTTTTTGCTTTTGCTGCGTTCGTCCTGCTCTTCGAAGGCAAAAACCGGCTTCTGGTCTTTTCCTCTGCCCTTATATACCGGGCGTCGGTTGTCTGGTCCCTGGCGACTGTCATCTCTTCGAGTGTCATGGTCTGCAGACTTGCTGAATTTCTTTAATGGAGAGAATCCCGTGGATGGGCTGCTGTCTCTTCTGGTTTTGGAATCGTCCTCAGGTTTCCCTTTGCGGAAGTTGCTGTCGGGTCTGCGGCTTTTAGAATGGGCGCTTTTCGGATCTCTTCTTTCTTCTTTTGGCTTGCCTGAGAAGTCCTTTTGATCGTTCCGGCTGTTTCTGCGCTGATTTTTCATAATGTTGCAGCATCTCTGCTGTATTTTGATTATATAAAGGCTTCATTCTTAGTGAATTGATGCCCGTGTAAATGAGGCTGCAAAGATACAGACTTATTCAATTAAAATACGAAGTCAATGAAAATATTTATTAGTCTTTTTCAATGCCAATCTGATTTTCTTCGGGGTTGAAATCCTTGGGTTGGGGAAGGTCTTTTAGGCTATTGATGCCAAAATACTCCATGAACTTATCGCTGGTGCCATATAGCAAGGGTCTGCCAATGCTGTCAGACTTTCCTTTTATGGTGATCAGTTCCTTTTCGAGTAATTTCTGCACCGAATAGTCACAGTTTACCCCGCGGATATGCTCCATTTCTGTTTTGGTGACCGGCTGCTTATAGGCGATGATGGAGAGTGTTTCCATCTGAGCCACAGACAGCCTTTTGGTGGATTGCTGCTTGAGCAATATAGAGATGCTGGTTTGGTAGGCAGGTTTAGTGAGGAATTGGTAGCCGTTGCCTAGGTGCTCTAGCGCAAAACTGAATTCATCCTCATGATATTTCCGCTGTAGATCGGTGATGGCCTCTTCCACATGCTCTTTGGGTACCTCTGACTCAAACATCTCCGTCAGGCATTTCTGGATCTCATCCAGGCCCAACGGAGACGGTGAACAGAATATCAATGCTTCAATATGTCTGTGAAGAAATTCCACCTTTATTTCTTTGATAGTTTTGCTTCAATAGAGTGCATGGTATGGGGCACTGCTTTTAGCCTTTCTTTGGCGATAAGCTTACCAGTATCCACGCATACACCATAGGTACCATTCTTGATTCTGATCAAAGCATTCTCAAGATTGATGATAAATTTCTGCTGACGCGCTGCCAGCTGACTTAAGCTCTCACGCTCTAGCGTGTCGGCACCATCTTCCAGTAATTTGGAGGTGGAGGCAGTGAAATCTGTTCCACTATCATTTTTTTTGCTTAACGTCTCTTTAAGAGAAAGTAATTCCCCTTTCGCCACGGTCAGCTTACTCATGATTAATTCTTCAAACTCTTTTAATTCATCTCTGGAATAGGATGTTTTCTCTTCTTGACTCATAATTCTACGGCGTTACATGATGATGTCTAAATGATTTTCTTCTTTCAAAAAGTTCCCTAAAATAAGGTGGAGTTTTGGAAAGAAAAAATATGAACTGCATAATTCATGCTAGTTCATTTTATTATTAAGTTATCTGATTTACTATATTGTATAATTACGGAAAAGGTTTGAAAATGATTTATTTTAATTTTATGGAAGGTAGATATCTGTTTTGGATCATTGGGTTGTTTTTAGTTTTTGGACAAGGCTGTTCGCCAAAAAGCAATGAAAAAGAAATATTAGAAAAGGAGCCCCTATCGCAGCAAGATTCTCTAAAGGGCTTTGCGCTGGCCATACATGGTGGGGCAGGCACTATCAAAAGAGAAAATCTTAAGCCTGAGCAGGAAAAAGAATATCGCCAAAAACTAGAAGAAGCCCTAAACGCTGGCTTTGAAGTGCTCGAGAATGGTGGTGAGGCCACCTTAGCGGTGATAGCAGCCGTCCAGGTCATGGAGGATTCACCGCTTTTCAATGCCGGAAGGGGAGCTGTATTTACTCATGATGGCCGTAATGAAATGGATGCCGCTATCATGGATGGGCGGGATAGAAATGCTGGCGCTGTAGCCGAGCTTACCATTGTCAAAAGTCCCATTCAGGGGGCTTACCAAGTGATGATCAATAGCCCTCATGTATTTATGGTGGGGCGCGGCGCAGAGCAGTTTGCCCGCGAGCAAAATCTGGAAATTGTAGATCCTGGGTATTTTAGAGATGAAAAAAGATATCAGCAACTAATGAAAATCCGTGAAACGGAAAAACAACAATTGGATCATTCCTCTATCCGGCAGCTAGAACTGGAGGACCCCTATTTTAATGACCGTAAATACGGCACCGTGGGTGCGGTGGCTCTGGACCAGCATGGCAATATAGCGGCAGCCACCTCCACTGGAGGGATGACCAATAAGCGGTATGGGCGCGTGGGGGATGTGCCGGTAATTGGCGCTGGTACTTATGCTGACAATGCCACCTGCGCTGTTTCCGCCACGGGCCACGGGGAATTTTTTATCAGAAATGTGGTCGCTCATGAGATCGCTTCCATTATGAGGTATGGGAATAAATCGCTCTCTGAGGCCGCAGATGAGGTGGTCATGGAGCAGCTCGTGGAAATGGACGGTAGTGGCGGGGTGATTAGCATTGACCGTTTTGGAAATATTGCTATGCCTTTTAATTCCGCAGGAATGTATAGGGGATATATCCGACAGAAGGGCGAGGCAAAAACTTTCATCTATGGAGATGAGGAGGAAGGCTTATAGCGATCATAGCCTTATTCTCTATATTATAGCTCTGAATAGGCTGTGGGATCATCTTTCCGGATACGATAAATATAATTGTGTCACCTACTTATTTTATTTTACTGCCTATGACCACTGTGTCTTTGAGCGTGATGATTTGCCCGGAAGGATGCACCATCTCCGTAAGCACCACATAGTATCCCGGGCGGAGCCGTGCTCCCTGATCGCTCAGGCCATTCCAGGTATAGAACCCCTGAGCTCCCCATAGAGCATTGGAGCAGATGGTGCGTACAAGCATGCCCTGAGTGCTATAGATCCGGATGGTGCCGGTATAGCCTGGCTTGTCCAGAATATAATTGAGAGTGGTGAATGGCTGCTCTCCCACGGCCTCAGGGAGGAATACCTTCGGCTCAATGATGATTCCCATACCGGCGGTTTCCCCTTCCATAAAGTGACTGTTCTTATAACCAGGACTCGCAAATCCTACAGAGGAAGAGGCCGAATGCCAGTTGTCTGGGTTTAGTGCAGGTTCTATTGGTGAAATTCGCTCCAGCGATACGCCCTTTGAGTCTTGTAAAAGCGGATGGTGAAGGTCCTCACTATAGGTGAATCGCTCGTCCACCTCCTCCTCAGGGCTGAGAATTACCACCGTACCTCCTGCTATCGGATAGCTTGGTAGGCTGGATAGCTCGAGCCATTTGTCAGGCTTTCCTTTGGGATATTCCTGATATAGAAGGCCCAAGTCTGTGCAAAAAACCATATAGTCAAAGGGGGCAAGGATAAGTGTCTCCGTGCTTATGACCTTTTTACTATCCAGTTCGGCTTCTTTTAGATTGGCCAGTTTCCAATCCTGGAGATTGATGAATTTTGGTGAATTATTATAAATCTCCACGAATTTTGGGCTGCCAGATCTGGGGTTGAAGAGGAGCTCATTGATGATAATATCACCTTGTATGGCGATGGAGGGGCGTTGGAAAGGGAGGCTGCTATATTCCTTTTGCAGGGAGTTTCCTGAGCAATCAAACAGGTTTTTTAATTCGATCTTATAGAGTGTTTTTTCTTTTATAGGTTCCTCCAGGCTAATAAATAATTGGTTTTGACTCCCCGGCTTAAAGAAAATTGACTTGATAGCGAGGAATGGAGTGATGGGATAGTCTCCGTAAGTGAGGTTGGAGGCAATATTTTCATCAAAGACCAATTCGAGACTAAGGCTATCGATCACCTTGACCTGTAGGAGCATGGGGCCACGTTGATCTGGGGTATTGTCATATACAGAATTTTGCTTGCCCGGACTGCCTTTTTTTGCATCTTCGGATGCACGTAATAGCAGGCTTTGATCACATTTGAAATAAGGATTGACCACTTCCAAGCTCAGTCCGCCACTGTACTGCCTTGAGCTTTGATAGCTGCTTTTGGAATAGCTCAGGCTGTCGATTACTATTCCAGATTCATCATAGAGGAAGACCTTGTCGCCACCATTGACATATCTGGGCCATTTCTGAATGGGAATTACCTTGCCGTAGGCCCCAAAAGCCTCTTCATATCCCACAGGGCAGAGGATGAGGTATTCGCCAGGAGCAATACTAGCCTCAGGCAAAAGGCCATTTCTTTTGGCGTTTTTGAGGACAAATCCTCCAAGCGATATCGATTTACTGCTGGGGTTAAAGATTTCGACATATTCAGCATAGGGCAGCGGATTGATGGATTTTGGCCCAGGCATGATCTCATTGATGACGAGATCCTTGAAGCCTAGGCTGCTGCTTTGGCGCAGGAGAGTGGAGGTATGGACTGGCGTCAAAAGAAAGCCCTCAGAGGAATAGAGATCCTTTATATAGACCTGAATATTCTCATTAGGCCGCAGGGCTTGGTCCAAGCTTAGGATTACCTGGTGGTTAAATTGGCCCCAGTTTACTTCACTTGGCGTCTGGCCATTGACGGTATAGGAGTCTGGAATCACCACAAAGGTAGAATCGAGGGATTGATTAAAGGATAAGAGGATTTTCTGCGCCGCCAACAGGGTCACTTTGGTCAGTTGGAGGGAATCCAAAGGTGGGCTTTGGGAATTGCTGAAAGGATTTTGCTCCTGTAGTAGTGATAAAGCGCCTTTGTGGGGATCGATTTCGTGATTTATTTTGTGGTATTCTCCTTCGTTAGTGAATGATTTTCCGTAACTTGCGGCACTAAAAATAATAGCTGGCAAAGAGGCAACAGTACTTTGCATTTTGCCATAGGCTAAGGAGGCGTATCCTTGGGATTCTGAGGAAATCACCGAAGCCAAATACACTAGAAGAGTAAGAAGTTTATTTTTCATTGGTTCGAAATTTAATTTCTTAGAATAAAAAGTGCTCGTCCTATCCGGCGAGGGTAACAGGTACAAAAACTGGATTGTCGAATAGATTTTACTTTTGATTGGTAAAAGATATGAGGCAAGCCCATTCAAATCCATTTCAAAATTTTTTGATTTGGAGTAAAGAATAAAATAACAATAAAATTAATAAATAGAAAGTTTTCAATCATGAAATTAGCTGTTGTAGGAGCCACTGGACTAGTGGGCTCGGAGATTCTAGAAGTGCTAGCGGAGCACGATTTCCCTTTTGACGAATTATTACTCGTGGCCAGTGAGCGGTCTGCAGGTAAGAAGATTGAATATAAGGGTAAGGAATTTACAGTTATTGGACTTTCTCAAGCTGTAGCAGAAAAACCAGACATTGCTATATTCTCTGCTGGTGGCGACACTTCTAAGGAGTGGGCCCCGAAATTTGCAGAGGCAGGTACCATCGTTGTGGATAATTCTTCTGCCTGGAGAATGGATCCTACAAAAAAACTGGTAGTTCCTGAAATTAACGCAAAAGATCTGAAAATAGACGATCGCATCATCGCCAACCCTAACTGTTCCACCATTCAGATGGTGCTTGCTCTTAGTAAGTTGAGAGATAGATATGGTATCAAACGAGTGGTGGTATCCACGTATCAGTCCGTTACTGGGAGTGGCATCAAAGCTGTAAACCAGCTTATGGATGAGCGTGCTGGCACTGAGGGTGAAAAGTGCTATCCGCATAAAATTGACCTCAATGTATTGCCTCATATTGATGTGTTCCAGGAAAATGGCTACACCAAAGAGGAAATGAAGATGATCAATGAAACCAAGAAAATTTTTAATGATCCTACTATTCAGGTGACCGCCACCACAGTGAGAATTCCCGTGATGGGAGGTCATTCTGAATCCTTGAATGTTGAGTTCAAGGAGGATTTTGATCTTCAGGAGGTGAAGGACATTTTGGCAGCTACTCCAGGAGTGATCGTGGAGGATGATGTGGCTAATAATGTATATCCTATGCCGATGAATGCCCATAAAAGAGATGAGGTATTCGTGGGTAGATTAAGAAGAGATGAGTCTCAGCCCAATACTCTAAATATGTGGGTGGTGGCTGATAACCTTCGTAAAGGCGCTGCAACCAATGCGGTTCAGATTGCCGAATACTTGGTAGAACATAGCATGGTATAAGTCTTGGCAATTACCGAGCACTATACCTCAGAATTATTTCAATTTGTGCAGGATCATCTTCAGGAAGATCCTGCACAATTGCTTTTACGTCATTCGAAGAAGAATACCTTCGACATTAAGCTTGCCGTAGGCCAAATTGCCGCCAGGCAAAGAGCCAAATCCAAGCTGCCCTTATGGGCCGCAAATCCCTCTGTCATTTTTCCAAAATCAATCTCCCTGGAGCAATGCTCCTCCGAGGAGACCGCAAACTTTAAAAGATCCTTGGTAAATGGCCATTCTCTCATTGACCTCACTGGCGGTTTTGGGGTGGACACTTTCCTGCTTGGCCAGGACTTTTCACATATTACCTATATTGAGCGGGAGGAGGACCTTGCGAGCATTGTAACCTATAACTTTTCGAAACTGTCCCAGGATTCGGATAAATATCAAACTATTAATGCCGATGCTATCGACTTCCTAAGCGGCTGCTCGGAGCAGTTTGATGTTATCAATATTGACCCAGCTAGACGTGGAGGTCATAATCAGAAATTATATCGATTGGGAGATTGCGAGCCGGACGTGTGCAGCCACTGGCCCCTGCTCAGCTCAAAGGCCAAGGTGGTAATGATTAAGGCTTCACCGATGCTGGACCTGAAAGAAGCCCTTAGAGAACTTCCGGAAATCACCGAGCTGCATGTGGTCGCTCATAAAAATGAGGTGAAAGAAGTGCTATTGATCTGGAGGGCTGAGGCCTCACAAGATTTAAGCTGCCCCATTTATGCCTGGGAACTCAGCTCCCAAAACCCTAAGCCCTTTACCTTTGATTTCGAAAGTGAAGCGGAGGTTCAGGTGGCCCTCGGTATGCCGGGCCGCTATTTGGTCATTCCTAATGTTGCCATACTCAAGTCGGGAGCTTTTAAGAGTTTTGCGCAGCAATATAAGCTTGCCAAACTCCATACTCACACCCATCTCTATTCAGGCGATGTTCTATCCGATGGTATTCCCGGAAGGGTCTTTGAGGTGATGGAAGAGGTGAAGTTGGATAAGAAATCCCTAAAAAAGAAATTTAATACTGGCACTGTCAATGTCCTTAGCCGAAACCATCCAATGAAGGCGGAGGCGATCAAGCAGAAGTATAAATTGAAAGACGGTGGGGAAGATTTCCTAATTGCTTGTACGCTTATGGATGGAAGAGCCGCAGCCTATCATTGCAGGAAAGTTGATGAATAAGTCCAGGCAAAATAAAAGCCCACTGGAAGGAGTGGGCGGTAGAAAATTCCTAATGTTGTTCTAGTGAGAGACCATTGATGGCGATTAGCTGATCTAGTCTCACCACCAGGCTGTCTTCCCCAAAAAGATATTCATGACCATTTACATTTCTGATGTCAACGATTTTGGAGCTCGCTTTTAGCATTTGATTGTTCCTTACATACTTGATTTCACAGACTTTACCGAGCGTTGCCCAGGCTTTTAGCTGATCGTAATGACTAAAGGATATTGGTGTACTTTTCATTATTTATTGGTTTAATTCTACAAATCCACCTCCTGAAGTGGAAGCACCAATTATTCAGGTCTCAAAACAGAAAGTGTTCTAATAAGTAATATAAAACGAAAAATAGGGTGGTAAATGTTCCATAAATTTTGATTACCATCCATCGATTACTTTGATCCAGAAACCAGAGCATCCATATAGGCTTGATATATCCCAGCACCATACAGATGAGAGAAGTATAAGCCAGGGTTTTCAATAATAGGAGCAATGCAATGGCCATAGGGGGCTTGGGTATATTTTTTTAGGGTGCAATAATATATTATGCAGTAAGCTTACGAAAATAAGGTACTCAGTGATCAGAAGCAATAGCTTATGCTGTGGATTGAGGGCGTAATAGTTATAGGAGATTGAGGTGCCTTGTCCTAGAGGCTGAGATGAAAAGATGATCGCTGGGGACTGGCTATGGTGGAGCGGCGGAGGATCTGGAAATAAAAAAAGGGCAGAATATAATAAACTGCCCTTTCCAATGAATGTATATAAAGTACTTTATTTTTTGCGTTTGATTTCTCGCATTTCGTACCCTTCGATAGTGTCTTCCAGTTTGATGTCGTTAAATCCTTTGATGGAGATACCACATTCATAACCAGCTTTCACTTCGGCCACATCGTCTTTGAAACGTTTCAACTGATCGATTTCTCCGTCATAGATTACGATACCGTCTCGGATAATTCGTATTTTATTTTTACGAGTTACATATCCATCGGTCACATAGGATCCCGCTACAGTACCCACTTTAGAGATTTTGAATACTTCACGCACCTGGATATTACCAGTGATAAATTCTTCAAATTCTGGCTCGAGCATACCTTCAATAGCATCTTTGATCTGGTTGATGGCATCGTAGATGATAGAGTAATGTCTGATTTCGATTTCCTCTTGTTCTGCCAATCTCTTAGCGGAAGTAGAAGGTCTTACCTGGAAGCCTAGGATGATAGCATCAGAGGCAGAAGCAAGCAATACATCTGATTCAGAGATCTGACCTACCCCTTTATGGATGATGCTTACGCTCACCTCATCTTTGGATAGTTTCAATAGGGAATCGGAAAGTGCTTCCACGGATCCATCCACATCACCTTTGATGATGATATTGAGTTCCTTGAAGCTACCGATAGCCAGACGTCTTCCGATTTCATCCAGGGTGATATGCTTTTTGGTACGCATACTTTGTTCCCTGTTGATTTGTTCTCTGGAGTTGGCGATTTCTCTGGCTTCTCTTTCTGTTTCGTACACTTTGAGGATATCACCAGCTTGAGGGGCACCACTTAGTCCGAGCACCTGTACGGGGGTAGAAGGTTCAGCTTCCTGTACTTTCTGTCCAAGGTGATCAAACATCGCTTTCACACGACCGTAATGTTGACCTGCGAGCATGATATCGCCGATTTTCAAAGTTCCGTTTTGGATCATGACGGTGGATACATATCCACGGCCTTTGTCCAGTGATGCTTCCACCACGGTACCAACAGCTTTTCTATCAGGATTAGCTTTTAGTTCCAGGATTTCTGCTTCGAGCAATACTTTTTCGAGGAGATCATCGACTCCTTGGCCAGTTTTTGCAGAGATTTCCTGAGACTGATATTTACCGCCCCATTCTTCGATCAGGAGGTTCATATTAGCGAGTTCCTCTTTGATCTTGTTAGGGTTGGCGTTTGGTTTATCTACTTTATTGATCGCAAAGATCATCGGAACGCCCGCTACCTGAGCGTGGTTGATGGCTTCTTTGGTCTGAGGCATGATGCTATCGTCCGCTGCGATTACGATGATGGCCACATCGGTGATTTTGGCACCACGGGCTCTCATTGCTGTAAAGGCTTCGTGACCTGGAGTATCAAGGAAGGCGATTTTGTCGCCATTGTCTGTTCTTACATCGTAAGCGCCGATGTGCTGGGTGATTCCCCCTGCTTCGCCGCTGGTTACTTTAGAACTTCTGATATAATCCAGCAAGGATGTTTTACCGTGATCGACGTGACCCATGATGGTCACGATTGGGGCACGTGGTCCCAGATCTTCCGGTGCATCTTCCACTTCGGTCGTTTCTTCATCTTCATCTGCTTTGGTGAATTCGACTTCGTAGCCGAATTCATCTGCGATAATGGTGATGGCTTCTGCGTCCAGACGTTGGTTGATGGATACGAACATGCCTAGGGACATACATACTGAGATGATTTCGTTTACCGTTACATCCAGTAATGAAGCGAGGTCATTGGCTGAGATAAACTCAGTTACCTTAAGGATTTTGCTTTCCTCTTGTCCTTCGTGCTGTTGATCTTTGACACGGTCGCGTTGTTTATCACGACGGTTTTTCTTGCCGCCACCAGATCTTCCGCCGCCTTGCAGTCTGGCAAGAGTTTGTTTGATCTGATCTTGGATTTCTTTTTGAGTAGGTTCAGCTTTTTGGAATCGGCTATTGCCTTTTCCTTTAGCGCCACCACCTACTGGGCGTTTGCGGGCTCCTGGGCCACTATTTCTATTGTCACCTCCCGGTCTGTTACCTTGTGGTCCTCCAGGTCTATTACCTTGAGGGCTACCAGGTCCGCCAGTTCCTGGCTTATCGATACGCTTACGAGGACGTTTTTTCTTATCCTTATTGCGCTCATCAGAGGAGGCTACGGGTTTTGCCTTTTTCTTAGGTCTGTCCTTGGGAAGCTCTATTTTGCCCAATACCGTGAGGCCTTTCAGTGCATCAGCCTTAGCGGAGATGACTTTATTACTGTCATCAGGCTTTTCGATTTTTACTTCTTTAGCTTCTGGTGCAGGTTTAGCTTCTGGTTTAGCGGGTTCAGCAGGCTTTTGTTCTTTAGCTTGAGGTTTTGCCGGAGCAGCTTGAGCAGGTTTCTCCTTAGGTTTGGAGGAATCTTTTGATGCGGTATTTTCCTGTGGCTTCCCAGCTTCAGGAGATGTATTAGGTTTAGCGTCTTCTTTTTGCTGAGGCTTCACAGCCTGAGGTGTTTCTTTAGGTTTTTCCGCAACAGGTTCCGGCTTTTTCTCTACGGGCTTTTCGGCCTGAGGAGTTTCCTTAGGCTTAGGCTCGGCCTTGGGAGCTTCTGGCTTTTCGGCTTTAGGCTCCTCTTTCTTTGCTTGGCCTTTTTGACCAAGATCGATTTTTCCCAGCACCTTGATTCCAGGAAGCTTTTCAGCTTCGGAGGTAATCTTATTCTCCTTCACAGGAGTATCCGGCTGCTCCTTCTTTTTTTCTTCAGGGGCAGGTGCTGGCTTTTTAGCCGGTTCTTCTTTTTTTGCTTCTTCGGGGATGGTCTCTGACTCTGCCTTGATAGTAAACGTCTCATTATGACGTTTTCCTATCGATAGGTGAGAGGCTTCCTCTTTGTCCTGCGCAGAGGACTTAAACTCCTTGGCCAGCATGCTAAACTGCTCCTGGCTGATTTTGGAGTTGGGGTTGCTCTCTACATCAAAGCCTTTTTTCGCCATAGAATCCACAATCGTGGAAATGCCCACGTTGAGTTTTCTGGCTACCTGGCCCAATCGCATCATTTTTTCTTCTGACATACGCTAAAACCTATTGCTAATTTTTTTGATGTAAATATATATCCCCCAGGGAATTATTGCGATTCCTTGAGGTAATATTTACTGTTCAAACTCTTGTTTCAAAATTTTGAAGACCTCCTCGACGGTTTCTTCCTCGAGTTCCGTTCTTCGGGTCAGGTCTGCCACTGTAAGTGCCAATACACTCTTGGCAGTATCCAAACCGGTTTTTTTCAATTCTGCAATTATCCATGCTTCGATTTCATCCGAAAATTCGGACAGATCCACGTCTTCTTCATCTTCATATCCCGACAACTCACGGAATACATCTATCTCATATCCTACTAGACGGCTGGCCAGTCGGATGTTATATCCGCCTTTACCAATTGCCAAAGATACTTGATCAGGCTTTAAAAATACAGAAAGTCGCTTTTCTTCTTCGTTTGCTTGGATAGAACTTACCTTGGCAGGGCTCAACGCTCTGGATACATATAGCTCCAGATTGTCAGTATAGTTGATCACATCGATGTTTTCGTTCTGCAACTCACGAACGACTGCATGGATACGGCTTCCCTTCATTCCAACACAAGCTCCTACTGGATCAATGCGGTCATCATAGGATTCCACTGCCACTTTTGCTCTCTCTCCTGGCTCTCGTACGATCTTTTTGATCGTAATCAAACCATCATATACCTCGGGAACTTCATTTTCAAAGAGTCTTTCTAAGAATATAGGTGAAGTCCTTGAAAGTATAATTCTTGGATTTCCATTCACCATCTCTACCTTATGTACGATGGCACGGGCGGTGTCTCCTTTTCTGAAACGATCCTTCTGGATCTGCTCCGCCTTAGGGAGGATAAGCTCATTGCCGTCTCCATCCATAAGTAGAATCTCCCTGCCCAATATCTGATAAACCTCTGCCGTGATGATCTCTCCTACCAACTCCTCGTATTGTTGGAATAATAGGTCCTTCTCCAAATCCTTGATCTTCTGGATCAAGGTCTGTCGAGCCATCATCACCGCTCTGCGGCCAAAATCTTCTAATTCAATCCTCTCGTAAGTCTCCTCTCCAATCTCAAAATCTGGCTCGATTTTGCGAGCTTCTGAGTGACTGATTTTATCGTGATCCCATATATCTTCGGAATCGTCGTCAACAATCTCCCTGATGCGCCATATTTCAAGGTCTCCTTTATCGGCGTTGATGATCACATCAAAGTTTTCGTCAGTTTCGTATTTTTTACGAATCATCGCTCTAAATACATCTTCCAAGATGCGTATCATCGTAGGACGATCCACATTTTTCGATCTTGCAAATTCTGCAAACGAATCTATCAGAACTTTAGCATCCATTGTTTTTATTTAAAAGAGACTAGTACAATTGATTTTTTTACTTGATCTAAAGCCACATTGAGTTCTTTCTCAACTGCCTTTTTACCCTTTTCCTTCTGCTTGACTAGCAAGGTGATTTCCGCTTGGCCCACTGCCTGCAATTTCCCTTCCAGTTTGTCGCCATTCTCCAAAAGAAGCTCAAGGTTTCTGCCTATATTCTTCTGGTATTGCCTTTTGCTGGTAAGTGGATAGTCAAGACCAGGAGAGGATATTTCTAACACATAGGCCGTTTCTACCAATTCCTTGGCTTCTAACTCCTCGCCTACCGCCCGGCTTACCGTCGCACAGGTGTCAATGTTTAAGCCCTCATCCGAATCAATAAGTACACTGATCTTCTGCTTAGGGCCCTTTTCACTGATGATGATCTCCACCACAAAGTGCGACTCGTCGGGCAAATGCTTGATGACAATCTCCTCGATGGTCTGCTTTAAACTCATATTACATTTACCTATAATGAAAGAGGGGACGATGTGTCCCCTCTTGTAAACGACTAAATACGATACAAATGTAATAAATTTTTTTTCGTAAAAAAAGTAGGGATGCTGAGAATAAATTATTCAGATGCCTTTATTTAACCAATATATCCTATAATCTGTCTCTTCTTTGCCTTTTTGATTATCATGGATTGAGAAATGACCATGGATCGGAAAAAATATCCTATACCTTAGAAGCCTTACGACAACCCACCATTACTATTAATCAACACTTCAAAAGCTGTAAATGAGTTGCTAAGTTCTCAAGTCTCCTTCCTCAAGTCTTCGTCCTGGATAATAATTTCCTATTGAGCTTAAAACAATTACCTACAAATGACCTGTCCTTTGAGTAGATGCAGTGATAGATCCTGATTTCTATCTTTTTTGTTAAGAATAAATTGTCCATAATAGCCATAATGATTACTGCTTAGGCATAACAAATAATAGGATTGAAATAGGGGATGGTCTCGGGGAGACGACCTTAGTTTTTGGGATTCTGTTCTCTTGCCCTCACTAGATGTTTAGTGAAGAAACTTTATATTTGAATGCATATTGGATTTATTTTTGAGGAAGGGGAGTTTTTTACATGGATCAAATGTATTTTGAATTATAAAAGATAGTTTTGTATTTCAATCAACTGCTATTATCCTACTGTTTTCATTAAATTTGTTTTTATGATTTCGAAAGAACTGAAGATTTATAACACGCTTAAGCGTGACAAAGAACTTTTTGAACCGATTAAGCCACCTTTGGTGGGAATGTATGTGTGTGGACCTACGGTATATGGTGATGCGCATTTGGGTCATGCCCGGCCGGCGATTACTTTTGACACGGTTTACCGTTACCTGCATCATTTGGGATATAAGGTGCGCTATGTGCGTAATATTACGGATGTAGGACACTTGCAAGGTGATGCAGATGAAGGGGAAGATAAAATCGCCAAAAAAGCGAAGTTGGAGCAGCTTGAGCCTATGGAAGTAGCCCAGCACTATACCGATTCCTATCATCGGGATATGGATCTGCTTAATACTAATAAACCGAATATTGAGCCTCGCGCTACCGGACATATTCCTGAGCAAATTAAGCTGGTCGAGGATATCCTTGAGGCGGGTTTTGCCTATGTGGTCAATGGCTCGGTGTATTTTGATGTGCTTAAGTACAATGAGGAGAAGCCTTATGGCAAGCTTTCTGGTCGCGTGGTGGAAGAGCTATTGAGCGGAAGCAGGACCTTGGACGGGCAAGACGAAAAGCGTAACCCTATCGATTTTGCGCTGTGGAAGAATGCCGCTCCAGAGCACCTGATGAAATGGACCTCCCCATGGGGAATGGGCTTCCCTGGCTGGCACCTGGAGTGTACAGCCATGAGCTCCAAATACCTCGGAAACCAGTTTGATATCCACGGTGGTGGAATGGACCTGATGTTTCCGCACCATGAATGTGAAATCGCACAAGGAAATGCGGGGCATGGTCAGGATCCCGCAAACTACTGGATGCATAATAATATGATCACCATCAATGGTCAAAAGATGGGGAAATCCCTAGGGAATTTCATCACCTTGCAGGAGCTATTTACCGGTAAGCATGAGCTGCTAAACCAGTCGTATTCCCCGATGACCATCCGATATTTTATTCTTACAGCCCATTATAGGTCCACCCTGGACTTTTCTAATGAGGCGCTCCAAGCGGCTCAGAAGGGATATATCAAAATTATAAATGGCCTGCGCATTGCCAAAAGCCTTCAATATCAGCCTCTGGAAAATACGGCTGTGGATGAAAAGCTGGTGGACCAGGTGCAGAAAAGTATCGATAGTGCTTACCGAGCAATGAATGATGACTTCAACACCGCTCAAGCCATCGGTCACTTATTTAACCTGCTCAAGAAAATTAATAGTATTTATACTGGACAACTCAGTTCAGCAGCCCTTGGTAAGGAAACCTTTGAAAAACTAATACAGACCTTCATCGTTTTTGTAGAAGAGATTCTTGGTTTATTTGAAGAGAAATCAGATAAGCAGCAGCAGCTGTTGGAGCTTCTTCTGAAGCTATACCAAGAGGCTAAATTGGGCAAGGATTACGACAAAGTCGATGAAATCCGTGCCTCACTAAAATCAATGGGTATCGTGGTCAAAGACATGAAAGACAAAGTAGATTGGGCTTATGAAGAATAAACTTATCCTTGCAGCAATGTTTTTGCTGCTGGTAGCATGTGGCGAAAGTAATAAGGATAGCAGCATACAGCAGCAGGCGGTGGAAGTTCCTTCTCAGCCTGTGCCTGAATTCAGCGCAGATTCGGCTTACTTATTTATTCAGAAACAAGTAGATTTTGGACCTCGGGTGCCTAATACTCCCGAGCATAAGGAAGCCGCAGACTGGCTGCAGGCCAAATTCAAATCCTATGGCATGGAGGTCTCCGCTCAGCAGTTTACCGCTGAGGCCTATGATGGCAAGCAGCTAGACCTTACCAATATCATCGCTTCTTATAATCCTTCGGCAAAGAAACGTATAATCCTGGCAGCCCATTGGGATTCCCGCAGGGTGGCCGATAAGGATACTGAGAGGATCAACGAACCCATCGATGGGGCCAATGATGGTGGCTCTGGGGTGGGGGTTCTAATAGAAATCGCCCGAAATATAAGCGTCAGCACAGATAAGCTTGCCGTAGGAGTGGATTTCATCCTCTTCGATGGGGAGGATGACGGCAAGCCTGAGTCCGCAAAAGCAGGAGGAAATGATGCCAAGTGGTGGTGTTTAGGCTCTCAATATTGGGCCAAAAACCCTCATGAACGTGGCTATGCCGCCTATTATGGGATATTGCTCGATATGGTAGGAGCCAAAGGCGCTCGATTCTATAAAGAAGGAGTGTCCTTGCAATATGCCAAAAATATCGTCACCAAAGTATGGAACAATGCCCATGCGATTGGCCATAGTGATTTCTTTCAGATGCGCGAATCTCATGCTATTACAGATGATCATATTGCCGTAAATGAGATTGCTAAAATACCCATGATTGATATTATCGACTATTCACCGGATTTTGGTTTTGGACGGTATCATCATAAGCATGCGGATAATATGGATATTATTGACAAAAGAACCCTCAAGGCCGTAGGAGAAACGGTGCTTTATACCATTTATCAAGAATAATCTGCCTCACCCTCCTCTCCAGGGGGGCCGGGATCTCCTAAATACTGGGATATTGCCGCATTAAGCCAATAATGAAAATAGGATGAAAAAAGGACAAGTTACCATTAGGGATATTGCGCTGAAGCTGAATATCAGTATTTCTACCGTCTCCCGGGCACTCCGGGATTCTCCAGAAATCAAGCTGGAGACCCGCAAAAAAGTGCTTGCCTTGGCGGAAAAGCTTAATTATACCCCTAATGTGGTGGCCCAGAGTCTGCGGGTAAATAAAACAAAAACCCTCGGAATCGTTGTCCCAGAGCTGGCTTCTCATTTTTTTGCCTCCAATATTAGTGGTATTCAGGATACCGCCTATAAACGCGGATATAATGTGATGATCTGCCAGTCTAATGAGAATTTTGAGCAAGAGAAATCCGATATTCGCACACTGATCTCCAGTAGGGTGGATGGCCTCCTGATCTCTTTGTCCCGTGAGACGAGCTCCTTTGAGCATCTGCAGCATCTTATTGACCGAGAAATTCCCTTTGTCCTTTTTGACCGCATAGTGGAAAACCTCCCTGTCTCCACAGTTACCGTCGATGATAGCCTAGGTGCCTATAATGTGGTGCAGCACCTTTTGCAGCAAGGCTGCCAAAAGATCGCCTTTATCAGCGGCCCTAAGGAAATGTATATCTGCAAGAAAAGAATAGACGGCTATCAGAAAGCACTGGAAGAGGCCGAGCTCCAGCATCCTTATAATAATGTCCAGTTCAGTGACCTGACCAATGAGGATATTCGTCGGATTACCCATGAGCTATTAGACCAAGAAGAAAGACCGGATGCTATTTTTGCCCTTAATGATCCTGTGGCCGTGGAAGTGCTCAAAGTCCTCAAAGCAAAGGGACTCTCCGTTCCAGAAGATATTGCACTGGTTGGGTTTACCAATATGCCTTTCTCCGATGCACTGGAGCCTTCCCTCAGTACCGTTGATCAGCCGGCCTATGAGATGGGACGTCTAGCGGCAAATAACCTACTCGACCAACTGATGAATCCAGCTGATTTTCAGCCCAAAAACCTGGTGCTAGACACCGAGTTAGTGATTCGTCATTCCTCCAGTAAAAACAATGCCATGCCTAAGGGCTAAAGCCGGATTTTTTTTAGGAATTAGTCGAAGATGATCGATGCAAAACCTGCATTTTTCTCCACTCATCAATAATACATTATTCTTCCCCTTACTTGGTGAAACTGAGCTATATCGCTCTGGTCTGCATCATTATGGCCGCGCCAAATCCTATTGAACAGTAGGCAGTTGCTAGAAGCTTGGTAAGTAATCCATGTGCCAAGGTTTTTCTATATTTTATCAAATTTGCCGAATGATAACGTTTTCGGGAACGTTTTTTTAAAAGTTTGGCCATTTATTTCCTGTTTTACACTTTTTTTATTGGTTAATTTGATAATTGCAAACCAACGAAATTATCATACTAACCAAGCAACTGCCTAATAAATGAATACCCAAACACCCATTAGCCTTAAGGTACAACAAACCTCCTTTGGTAAAACTACTAAGGGGGAAGACGTCTTACTTTTTACCATTTCCAATGACTTTGGCATGAGCCTGAAAGTTATGGATTATGGAGCCACTGTTACCCATTTGATGGTGCCAGACCGATCTGGCAAGCTCACCGATGTGGTTTTGGGCTTCGACACTTTTGAAGAGTATAAATCTGAGGCTTACCATAAGGCTAATGCCTTCATGGGCTGTGCCGTCGGTAGAGTCTGTAATCGTATTCATAAGGGTAAATTTTCATTGGATGGCATAGACTATCAGCTAGCCCAAACTAATGGAGATCATCACCTGCATGGAGGAGAAATAGGTTTTGACAAAAAAATATGGTCCTCTGAGGTACTGGAAGATGGGGTGGCATTTCACTACACCAGCCCTGACGGGGAGGAAAATTATCCTGGCGAGCTTAAGGTCACCGTGCGCTATCGCTTGGTGGATGGGAATGCCCTTAGAATAGAATATGAAGCTAGCACCACTAAGGCGACCGTGGTGAACTTCACCAATCACTCGTACTTCAACTTATCCGGAGACCTGTCACAATCCGCACTAGATCATCAACTGCAGGTAAATGCTCCATGGTATATTCCTGTAATAGAGGGGAGCATTCCCACCGGTGAAATTTTATCGGTAAAGGACACGCCATTTGATTTCCTAGCCCCTAGGAAAGTAAGGGAAGCCGTCTTCTCTAGCCATGCCCAGATCAAGATCGGGAATGGCCTTGATCAGACTCTGGTCTTTGGTAAGGAGGAAGAAAAAGCCAAATTGAAGGCGGAAGAAACGGGAATCACCATGACGGTCCATAGTTCTGAGCCAGGGATGCAGGTATATACTGCCAATTATTTCGATGGTAGCCTGACTGGCAAAGGCAAGAACTTTCCTCAGCATGCAGGAATCGCCATGGAAACACAGCATTTTCCAGATTCCCCTAACCAGCCGCATTTCCCATCTGTAGTTTTGAGGCCTCAGGAGAAATTTGAGAGCTTCACAAGCTACCAGTTTTCTGCGGAATAATACCCTATAGTTATTCGCCGAGCGAGCTTCGGATGCTGGTGCCGGCAAGTCGGTGGTAAAAGAAAAATAAAGCGCATATCATTAATTATAATAACATGAATCCCACTATAATTCAAGCAAAATTTAAGTCCCTATTTGAGCAAGAGCCGATCGTGGTGAAGTCCCCGGGGAGGATCAATCTTATCGGTGAGCATACCGACTATAATGAAGGGTTTGTACTGCCTGCGGCCATTGACAAGGAAATCGTGATCGCGGTGCAGAAAAATGGAACTCAGGAATGTCATTTGTTTTCCTATGATTTTGAGGAATCCTTATCTTTTGATCTGGAGGATTTTGAGCGTATGGAAGGAGGCTGGGGTAATTATGTGATGGGAGTGGTCGCACAGCTACAGCAGGCAGGACATTCCTTGGAGGGATTTGATTTGGTATTTGGTGGAGATGTCCCGGTAGGAGCAGGACTTTCCTCTTCGGCGGCGGTAGAAAATGGCGTTTGCCTGGCCTTAAGTGAGCTTTTTGACCTCGAATTGGCTCGATTAGACATGCTTAAGTTTGCCCAAAAGGCTGAGCATGAGTTTGCAGGGGTTCAGTGCGGTATCATGGACCAATTTGCCTCCATGATGGGCAAGGAAAATCATGCCATCCGCCTGGATTGTCGCTCTTTGGAGTACAGTTATTTTCCGATTGATCTGGGGGACTATCAGATCATCCTCTGCGATACGCAGGTGAAACATTCCCTGGCAGATTCCGCCTATAATGAGCGGAGAAGGGAATGTCAGGAGGGAGTAGCTGCGGTGCAGCAAAAGCATTCTTCCGTCAATAGCCTAAGAGATGTGAGCCTCGGGATGTTGGAAGAGGTGAAGGAAGAGGTGTCTCAAGTGGTATATACTCGATGCAAATATGTGATTGAAGAAAACGAACGGCTTCTTAAAGGTTGTGAATTATTAGAAAAAGGAGATATCAAAGGCTTTGGTCAGCAGATGTATGGCTCACATGATGGGCTATCCCAGATGTATGAGGTGAGCTGTAAGGAACTAGATTTCTTAGCCGACTTTGCAAAAACCTCCGCTTTGGCGGCTGGCGCTAGGATGATGGGAGGCGGTTTTGGTGGCTGCACCATCAATCTCGTGACCAAAGCTGGAAAGGAAGAATATGAAAAACAAATCGCTGAAGCCTATAAGCAGGCCTTTGGTACAGACCTTAAGATCTATGAGGTGGCGGTGACTGACGGCACCAGACGGGTGAGCTGATAATAGCAGCCTAGCCTTACTTTTAATTGTCAAACCTAATTTTACCTATACTAATATAATGTCTGATTTTAATTTTGAAGATCATAGCCATCGCAGATATAATCCTTTTACGGGAGAATGGCTTCAAGTATCCCCCCACCGTGGGAAGCGCCCTTGGCAGGGACAAGAGGAGGACGCCAGTGATGCTGCTAAGCCTGCATATGATGAAAAGTGCTATTTATGTCCCACGAATACCCGTATCAATGGGGAGATAAACCCTGATTATACCGGAAGCTTTGTATTCCAAAATGATTTTGGGGCGCTTACGGCTGATATTCCCGAAGGGGAGCTTTCGGATGGGGAGTTTTTTAAAGCTAAAAGCGAACGTGGGCTATGCAAGGTGATCTGCTTTTCACCACGCCATGATCTTACCATTCCTGAGTTGGATCAGGAGGCGATCACTAAGGTGGTGGCGCTATGGAAGAAGGAATATGAGGAGCTAGGACAGCGTGATTTTATCAACTATGTTCAGATTTTCGAAAATAAAGGCGCTGTGATGGGCTGCTCAAATCCGCACCCTCATGGACAGATATGGGCTCAGGAATCCGTGCCTGTAGAACCTGCCAAAAAACAGGAGAAGTTTTCTGCTTATTACCAGAAATATAAGCGTAGTATGGTGGTGGACTATGTACTGGAAGAGCTGGCGAAAGGCGAGAGGATATTATTTGAGAACGACTATTTTGTAGGTTTGGTGCCTTTCTGGGCCGTATGGCCATTTGAAGCGATGATCGCTCCTAAGGTGGCTATCGGTTCGCTCTCAGAGCTGGATCAGAAACAAATGGAAGCCCTTGCCGATGCCTACCGTCAGCTGACGGTGATGTATGATAATGTGTTTAAAGTATCTTTCCCTTATTCCGCTGGGCTTCATCAGGCGCCTACCGATGGGCAGAAGCACCCTGAATGGGATTTGCATATGGTTTTCTATCCGCCGCTGTTGAGGTCTGCCACAGTCAAAAAGTTTATGGTAGGCTACGAAATGTTAGCTAATCCACAAAGAGATATCACCGCTGAATCTGCCGTGAAAATATTGAAGAGTCAGGATAAAGTACATTACAAAAAAAAGGGAGTCTGATAGACTCCCTTTTTTTTACATTTCTGAATTTCTTAGCCCAAAAGCTTAGAAAATAATTACTGTCCGGGGCAGAGTACTGCTGACCATGATCAGAAGGGTCTATATTTCACCACTTGATCGATGAAATGGGATAGACTCTCGGGATATAATAGTACAATAAAGGCAATTCCAAAAATGGCTCCATACAAGTGGGCGTCATGATTTATGGAATCGTTTTGCTGCTTACTTTTGAAGGCTGAATAGCCAAGGAATAAAATCCCGAGTATAAATCCAGGAAGGCAGAGAATGCCAAAGAGGCAGATATCAGCCATGGGCATCAGGATAATACTGGCAAAAACCGCCGCTGAGGTGCCTCCCGAAGCACCCAAGGCTTGGTAGCCCGGGTGGGCCTTCTCTTTCAGATAAGTCGGAATATCCGCTATGACGATAGCTGCGATATAAAACAGCACGAAGACGATTATGCCCGTGCTGGCGCCAAATTTCATGGTCAAAAAGGACTCCACCAACCTTCCAAAAAAGTAGAAGGTAATCATATTGAATAGCAGGTGCATCCCATCCTTATGGATAAAACCCGAACGAATAAAACGGCTCCATTCCTTATTGGTTTGGATGCGGTAAGGGATAAACATGCTATCATGCAGGTAATTGGGCTGTTTCCATCCAATAATGGTGCTGATGGCTGTAATTATGATGATAAGTACGGTCGCGGAGATTTCCATGAATAAAATAGAAGTAGAAGAATTTATTTTTCTCGGTCAATGAGATTTAGCGTCAGGCCTTTGAGTGCCTTGAGTGCTTCATGGTCATTTACCTGCACCTGGTCAAGGTGCTGGAAGCCTAGTTCAAAATAGGATTCCATTTTCGCCTGGGAGATATCTTTGATCTTTAGCCTGTCATAGATCTGGGTGATAGCTTTCACCTTATCTTCTGCCTGGAAAGTCTGCTGATTCAGCCAATGGTGTAATTGGTCCAGCTCCTCGCCTTGAGCAGTCTCGAGGGCTTTGATCAGCAGGAAGGTTTTTTTATTGGCGAGGATGTCTCCACCGACTTGTTTCCCAAATTTAGCCTTGTCGGCATATACATCCAGCAGATCATCCTTTAGCTGAAAGCCAATTCCGATATTGACGCCAAAGTCATAGAGATGCTGGGAATCTTTGACGGAGGCGCCACCAAGTATGGCTCCATATTGCAAGGCAAAACCTAGCAAAACGGCGGTTTTTTGGCGGATCATTTGTATATACTCCTGCTCAGAGACTTCTTCCCTTTGCTCGAAATTCATATCCCACTGCTGTCCTTCACAGACCTCTGCGGCGGTTTGATTAAAGAGTTTCAGGCAAATGGCCAGCTTATCTTCCGGCACAAAGGAGAGCATTTCATAGGCTCGCACTAGCATGACATCTCCTGAGAGAATAGCGGTATTAGTATTCCACTTTTTGTGCACCGTTTGCTGTCCCCGTCGGAGGGGAGCAGCATCCATGATATCATCATGAACCAGGGTGAAGTTATGAAAGATCTCCACTGCAGCAGCAGGCGTAAGGGCTTTTTGGTAGTCCTTATCGTATAGCGAATAAGCCAATAGCGTGAGTAAAGGGCGAATTCTCTTGCCCCCCAAACTCATTATATATGTAATCGGCTCATATAATTCCTTGGGATTCTCTCCGTAAGACAGTCCTTCCAAGTGCTGTTCTAACTGCTGCATCAGCTCATGGCTGAAATGGGTTTTAGTCATTGTCATTTGCAAATTCCAAATCTATGGTTCTTCTATCAATATCCGTGTTCACTACGCGGACCCTTACCTGGTCACCCAGGGTTATCATTTTCTTATTTTTGGCACCGATCAGGCGCATATGCTTCTCATCAAATTCATAATAATCATCCTGCATATCTTGCAGTCGGATCATTCCTTCGCATTTGGTTTCTGTAATTTCTACAAATATACCCCATTCGGTGATACCTGAAATTATTCCAGCGTAAGCTTTGTCCTCTGCCAAGGCCATAAATTCTACCTGCTTATACTTAATGGAAGCTCGCTCGGCATCTGCCGCCCGCTTTTCCCTCTCAGAAGAATGGATACATTTATCTTCCCACTCTTTCTCCTCCGGGGACTTACCTCCATCCAGGTAATGCTGTAGCAGACGGTGAACCATCATATCCGGATACCTTCTGATCGGCGAGGTGAAGTGTGTATAATGCCTGAATGCCAAACCAAAATGGCCTTTTGGCTCCGTCGTATAGCGCGCTTTGGCCATACTTCTGATCGCCAATTGCTCCAAGACGTTCTGCTCAGGCTTACCCACAATCTCCTCCATTAGCTTATTTAGCGTTGCGGAGATTCGGGTTTCCTCATTTATATTGATCTCATGACCAAACTTCTTAGCAAAATTAGAGAAGGTCTCCAGTCGTTCCAAGTCAGGATGGTCGTGAGTCCTATAAACAAAGGTGTCCTTGCCTTTGTTTTTATTATAGATAAATTCTGCCACCACCTTATTGGCTAGTAGCATATATTCCTCAATCATCTTGTGGATGTCTTTCCGCTCCTTGATCATCAGGCCAAGAGGGGTGCCATCTTCATCCAGCTTGAATTTTACCTCTACGGTTTCAAAATTAATGGCCCCGTTTTTAAACCTTCTCTTACGGATTTTCTTCGCAAGATTATTCAATAAGGTCAGTTCAGAATAAAAATCCCCTTCCTGCTTATCGATATTCTCCTGCGCTTCCTCATAAGCAAAGCGCCTGTCGGAGTGAATAACCGTCCTGCCAATCCACTGATCGAGTACATCGCCATTTTCATCGATCTCAAAGACACATGAAAAGGTGAGCTTGTCCTCATTGGGTCTCAATGAGCATAGGCCATTGCTGAGTCTCTCAGGGAGCATAGGGATGGTCCTGTCCACCAGATAGACGGAAGTAGCACGATTATAGGCTTCTTTTTCCAGGATGGTCTTTGGCTTTACATAGTGAGTGACATCTGCGATGTGCACGCCGAGTTGTATATTGCCGTTTGCCAGTCGCTGGTAAGAGATGGCATCATCAAAGTCCTTAGCATCTGCAGGGTCAATGGTGACGGTGGTCACATCTCTGAAATCCCTTCGGTTTTTGATCTCTGACTCAGGGATTTTTTCGGATATCGCCTCTGCTTCTTGCACCACCTCTTCGGGGTACTCAAATGGAAGACCAAACTCTGCCATGATGGAGTGAATCTCCACCTCGTGGTTTCCTGCTTCACCCAGGACTTGAGTGACTTTCCCTGATGGGTTCTTATCGTCTTCTCTCCATTCGGTGATCTTGACGATTACTTTTTGATTATGCTGAGCGCCATTGAGGTCCGCTTTACGAACGAATATATCATGGTGCATTTTTTTGAAGTCGGAGACTACAAAGGCAAAACGTGGAGAGATCTCTACTCTACCTACAAACTCCTCACGGGCTCTTTTGACCACTTCCAAGACTTTTCCTTCCCGTTTTTGGCCATGTTGCTTCTGTGGGAAGACCTGAATGCGGACACGGTCGTCATCCAGGGCGTTTTTGAGATCCCGGGATTTTACTAATATATCCTCTTCTCCTTCAGCCTTATGATCAGGCACTACAAAGGCAAAACGAGGATTTACGAAATCTACGGTGCCTTCTATAAAATCAGGTGCCTTGGTGGAGGAGAAATGGTTTCGGGGATTCCTGGATACCGATCCCGCTTCCACCAGCTTATTGAGCACTGGCTCCACACCACCCTTGGTGATCTTGTCGCGGATATTTAGTTTTCTGATAAGTTGCTTGATGGCGAATTCCTCGCCAAAATTATTGTCCAAAAAGTTCAATATGCGATCTGCTAATTGAGCAGAATTGGAAATAGGTTTTTCCTTCTTTCCTTTATTATTTTTTCTTGGTTGTTTGCTCATAAAAATGAATGTTTTTCTGATTCAGGCCTTTTTAAAGCCGAATATTATTTAAAATTTTAATTTTTTGCAGGCTGGGTGAGTAGGTTCCTGCTTGCCTATTGGTCAGCGGTGGTGATGCTGCAAATATACGGAGTAGGTTTGAGGAACGTAGCATCTAAGAGAAATTTACCCCAGCTGACCTTTCCAGCTAAGTCCTACAACAATGAATGCTGTACTTTAGTGCAATTTCACCCTTACTATTTGTGCGCGACAGCAGCCACTTAGCCCTGCTCTGGTGTGTCCAGATCGATTATCTGAAGATCCATATCGCCAGGGAGACCTTGAAATGCCAAGTATATTTTTGCCGTGACCACCACATCCTTTACACAATAAGTCCGGATCGATTGGAGATTATTGTCTTCATAAAAGACCCTATTGACTTCACTCCCATTAATATCGTCCTTCGAACTGGGGATATCAAATAAGGAGGCCAATAACTCCAGTCGGGTATAATGCTTATAATCCCCGAATTTCCAGAGCTCCAAGGTGTCAAGGTGCTTCAATTCCCATGGTTTCTTCCCTGCAAGTTGCAGCACATTAGGCAGCGGGATGCGGTTCGCAAGCATTCTTCTGCACAAATAAGGGAAATCAAATTCCTTGCCGTTATGAGCACATAAGGTCCAGTTTTTTTTCTCCAAAATATCCCGAAACGCCCAGAGGATCTCATGCTCATCTGCTGAGGCCAGGCTTTTGGTTCTGAATTGGAGTTGGTCCAGGTCGGGATTATAGGAGAAATAACCCATGCCAATGCAGATGACCCGTCCAAATTCGGCATAAATGCCTGCCTTCTCAAAATATAGCTGGGCTGCATCCATGTTTTCATCAGTGGAAATTCGAGAGGCTTTTAGATGCCACTCTTCCTGCATTCGCTCCGGCAGCTCCTCCAGATGGTGTGTGGAGGCGGCAGTTTCTAGGTCTAGAAATAAAATATTCTTTAGCTCACTGAAAAAATCTGCCATAGCTTTTCGTTAGGAATGTAGCACGCCTTGCAGATCCAGCTCAGGGATGTGATGGACATTGGTCTCATCCATGCTGCCTTCTACAAAGACAAACTTCTTGTCAAATATCTGATCTAATATATAATAACTCACCCAAAATTCATTGTTTAGCACAAATAAATTGGGGTCGATGGGCTCTACTTTCGCCATGCTTTCAGGTCCTAGCTCCGTGATCATATGACGCAGGGTGCTGGTCTTCTTCTCCTCCCCATCGATAAGGCCATATCCCTTGGAGGTGATCATGACATTGGAGAGCTCGATAAGGTTGAGATTGATGATATATACGCCCCACTCAGTGGATCCATTTTCCTCCGTCTTTGCTATAGCAAGTTTTACACCCGTCACCGGGTGAAAGTTGATGTCTTTTTTCATATTAATAAATTCAAATCCTGCAAAATGCTCTTTCTCAGCTAAGCCCAAAGGTCTTTATATACACTAAACCAAGGTCGATACAGAGAATAGACTATGAGATTAGTCTTCCCATTCCATTTCAAACAGGGCTTTCAAATGAGCCTTTACTTTATCTTTTACTTCTTCTTCATCGACGGGCCTTCCGAGTTCTATATGTAATGAGGTGACGGCCTTGTCAGTAATGCCGCATGGCACTATATTATTGAAGTAGGCCAGATCAGCATTCATATTGAAGGCAAAGCCATGCATGGTGACCCATCGGCTTGACTTTACTCCCAATGCACAGATCTTTCGCGGGCTTCTGCGCTCGATATGATCTAGCCAGACTCCAGTGAGGCCTTCGATTCTTCCCGCAGCGATGCCATAATCCGCTAGGGTGAGGATGATGGCCTCCTCCAGGTACCGCAGGTATTTGTGGATATCAGTAAAGAAATTGTCCAAATCCAACAGGGGGTAACCCACCAGTTGCCCCGGGCCATGGTAGGTAATGTCTCCACCCCTATTGATCTTATAGAAAGTTGCCCCTTTGGCTGCCAAAGCCTTCTCATCTAATAATAAATGAGACAATTCACCACTTTTTCCTATGGTATAGACATGGGGATGTTCCACGAATAATAGGTAGTTTTTGGTGGCTTGCTGGTCGTCATCACCCTTTTTTCGGTTTTCGATCTTGGTATCGACAATTTCCTGAAATAATTCCTCCTGGTAGTCCCAGGTCGCCTTATAATCTTTTTGTCCGAGATCTATAAACTTCACTTTTTTATTGATATTTTGATTCACGATGTGGCCTTTTCTGTCCTGAGATTGTCAACATTTATTCGTTTAAGAAGGTTCTTTAGGGCTTGCAAAGCCAATTCATTACCTATAATAAGAACAAATTTATTTCAAAAATAACAAAAATAATCATGGCGCTGCATAATGAGAACGGAAGTAGGGCGGAGCAGTTGGCTGCCGAATATTTGATTACGAAGGGATATGGTCTTAAGGAGCAGAATTATCGGTTTAAGCATGCCGAGATTGACTTGATCATGGAGCACAAAGGTTTATTGATTTTTGTGGAGGTGAAGTTTAGAAGTGGCACGGGCTTTGGCTATGCAGAGGAGTTTGTGGATTATCGTAAGCAGCAGTTGGTGATACGGGCGGCTGATCATTATATATTTGAGGTGGATTGGCATAAGGACATTCGTTTTGACATCGTTGGCGTGTATGTAGATCAAAAGAACATCACACGTTTTAAGCATTTTCAGGATGCTTTTTATTGATTATCGGAGGTAAAATTGATTTATTTTGCTCCCTTATCCTTAAGCGTTAGTCCAGGGGAAAGTAGCTATGACCTGAAGGAATCTGGGCAAAGTTGGGGTGTAATAGGCCGATTTTAGCCGATTTTCCCTAATAAATACCTCTTAAATAAGCGTATAGGCCTGATATTATTAATCCCAAAGTAATAGTTTTTTATTTCCTGCTTATGCTTTAATTTTACAGACCATTTCAATATGTAAATTAAAATTCGATATATGCCTTATTTATTTACCTCAGAGTCTGTTTCTGAGGGACATCCTGACAAAATATCTGATCAGATTTCTGATGCCTTGATTGATAATTTTCTGGCTTTTGATCCAAAGTCTAAGGTAGCATGTGAGACCTTGGTGACAACTGGCCAAGTAGTATTGGCGGGAGAAGTGAAGTCGGACACCTATTTGGACGTTCAGAAAATAGCCAGGGATGTGATCAATCGGATAGGTTATACCAAAGGAGAGTATATGTTTGACGGTAATTCCTGCGGGGTATTGTCGGCTATTCATGAGCAGTCTCCCGATATCAATCAGGGGGTGGATCGTACCAGTCCTGAAGATCAGGGTGCTGGTGACCAAGGTATGATGTTTGGGTATGCGACTAATGAAACGACCAACTATATGCCTTTGGCCTTGGACCTCTCTCATATGTTATTGAGGGAGCTATCGGCACTTCGTCGGGAAGGCAAGGATATCCCTTACCTTCGTCCAGATGCTAAAGCGCAGGTGACTATCGAATACAGTGATGAGAATGTGCCTCAAAAAATCAAGGCCATCGTTATCTCTACTCAGCATGACGATTTTGATGAGGAAGAGGCCATGCTGGCCAAGATCAAATCCGATATCATTTCAATATTAATTCCACGGGTGCAGGCTAAGCTCAGCAAAGGTATTGCGGCTCTCTTTACAGATAATATTACCTACCATATCAACCCTACGGGAAAATTCGTGATCGGCGGTCCTCATGGAGATGCAGGCCTCACGGGTAGGAAAATCATCGTGGATACTTATGGCGGTAAAGGCGCCCATGGTGGAGGCGCTTTCTCAGGTAAGGATCCTTCCAAAGTCGATCGCTCTGCCGCCTATGCTACAAGGCATATAGCCAAAAATATGGTGGCAGCCGGACTTGCTGACGAGGTTCTGGTGCAGGTATCTTATGCCATCGGAGTAGCACAGCCTATGGGCCTATACATCAATACCTATGGCACTTCAAAACTATCTATGAAAGATGGGGAAATTGCTGAGAAAATTGAGAAAATATTCGATATGAGACCTTATGCCATTGAGCAAAGGCTCAAATTGAGAAACCCTATATATGAAGAAACGGCAGCCTACGGACATATGGGCCGAGAAAATGAGGTCGTTACGAAGACTTTTGTTTCTCCAGACGGCACTTCCCTTACTTTGGATGTGGAGCTGTTTACTTGGGAAAAACTAGACTATGTGGATCGATTGAAGAAGGAGTTTGGCCTCTAAGGCTGAGAATCTTTTACCAATCGTTTGTAGATAAATGTACTTTGGCCTTACTTGACTAGGCTATAACTAAAAAAAGCGGCTTCTGCCGCTTTTTTTATGTCCACATTTCTTCGATGATCTCCGTATAAAATTCCTTTATTTCTTTTCCTATAGCCCTTACTTGTTGAGAGATGAGGCTGGTTTCAGTTTGACCTGGTACGGTATTGATCTCAATAAAAAACACCTTGGAAGATTCGTGCTCCAAGAAATAATCCATTCGCACAGCGCCCTTACAATTAAGCTTTTGGTACACCTTTGCAGCTATTTGGTTAACTCTTGCGATTTCCTCCTCATTCATTCTGCCTGGAGTGATTTCCTCCGTGACCCCAGCCGTATATTTAGCTTCAAAATCAAAAAACTCCTTGGAACTGACAATTTCTGTGGCCGGAAGGACAATGATATTGCCCTGGCAGGAATATATTCCAATAGAAAACTCCCTTCCGGAGACAAATTCCTCCACCAAAACCTGGCTGTCCTCGGCGAATGCTTTATCCAGGGCTTCGGCTAATTCTTCCGCTGACTTCACCTTGCTCATCCCGATGCTACTTCCGCCATTATTAGGCTTGACAAAATAGGGGAGTGATAATTCCTCCAAAACCCGATCGTGGTTTTCCGGACTATTCTTGAAAAGCTGGATAGATTTGGCGACATGAAGATGGTCTATGTCCTGGATGATCGCCTTAGTATAGCCCTTATTCATCGTGATGGCCGAGGTCATGGCATCACAGGTGGTGTAGGGAATGCCGAGCATATCGAAGTAGCCTGCGAGCTTCCCATCTTCTCCCGGCGAACCATGGAGAATATTAAAAACCCCGTCGAAAGTTATCTTTTGCCCCTGAGGGCTGACAGAAAAATCATTGAGGTCCACAGGATGCTCCTGACCGTCAGGGGCAAGATGAAACCATTTGGTCTTCTCAATGATAATTTTGAAAACCTCATACTTGTCCTGATCCAAATGCCGCTCGACTACCGCCGCACTTTTAAGAGAAACCACCGATTCTCCCGTGAATCCTCCTGTAACCAATGCAATTCTTTTCTTCATATGCGTAAAGGTAAATGCTAGTTTCCAGAAACTAAAAAGAAGCGACTTACTTATTTTGATGCGCTAATGAGATTTTAGGTATGAGGCTTATTTCCGACCCTGAGACTTCCCTATTTGCGGGTATAGACTGAGTAAAGCGGGCTTTACAGGACTGCATAGGGTAAAAATTTCGAAAATGCGCTTAGAATTCATACGGGCTCTATCATTTTACGTATCTTTAAGATCAGAATAAAATCCAATATATAACATGGTTAAACGTATTAAAATATATGCCTTGACGGCATTATTGATCTGTATGTATGTAGATACTTTTGCGCAGGAAAAAAAGGTGAGCTTAGAGGCCATCTTCAAAGAAAATGTTTTTAGTCAAAAATCCGTCCATGGCATCAACTGGATGAAGGATGGCAAGTACTACTCTTCTCTCGTGCGTGACAATGGCAAGGCCCAGGTCGTAAAAATGAATGTGGCCACTGGAGAGCAGGAGGCAGTACTGATTGATGGGAATAAACTCGGAATAGACTTCTCGAGCTATTCTTTCAATGCAGATGAGTCCAAGGCCCTTATCGCCACGGAAGTGGAATCAATCTACCGACGGTCTTCCAAAGGCATCTTTTATGTGGTGGACATGAGCTCTGGGGTTTCGCAGGAATTGATGGATGGCAAGAAGATCTCTTATGCCACCTTATCTCCAGACAATACCCGCGTGGCATTCGTCATGGACAACGACCTGTATTATATCACTTTAGATGACAATGAGGTCCATCAAATCACCAAAGATGGGGAGTGGAACCATATCATCAATGGCGCCGCAGACTGGGTATATGAGGAGGAGTTTTCCATGGCTCAGGCTTTTAGTTGGTCTCCCGATGGAAGCAAAATCGCCTTCATCCGGTTCGATGAAAGCCAGGTGCCTGAATACAATATGCAACTGTGGGGGCCTCTTTATCCCCAGGATTATAAGTTCAAATATCCAAAAGCAGGGGAGAAAAATGCCGAGGTAAGCATTCACATTCATGATATTAATGCGAATGAATCTCGCCTGGTCGATGCCGGAGCCGAGCAGGATATATACCTTCCCAGGATGTACTGGGCGGGAAGCAGCAATACGCTCGCCTTTATCCGTCTAAACAGACTTCAAAATCAGCTGGACCTTCTTTATGCCAATGCTGCTACTGGCAAGAGCAAAGTGATCCTTACGGAGAAGGCAGATACCTATGTGGACCTTAACTATAATGATAACCTGCTGTTTCTGGAAGAGGGCAAAGGCTTTCTAAGGACGAGTGAGCAGGATGGCTATAAGCATATCTATCATCATGATCAGGACGGTAAATTGATCAATCAGGTGACTTCTGGTGACTGGGAAGTGACTGAGGTAATCGGAGTGGACCAAAAGGCTAAGAAAATATATTATGTATCCACTGAGCAGTCTGAGCTAAATAGGAACCTCTATGCTGTGAAATTCAACGGCAAAGGCAAGACCTTACTCACCCCTGCCGAAGGAAATCACGGGATCAATATGAGCCCGGATCATCAGTATTTTGTGGATTATTATTCCACGGCCAATGCGCCCCTTACCGTGAGCCTAAAAGAGGCTAAGGGTGATCTGATCAAGGTGCTCGAAGATAATGCCCTGCTCAATAAAAAGCTGAAAGGCTATGCGCTGAGCAAAAAGGAGTTTTTTGACTTTGAAACCGTGGATGGCACTCGCCTAAATGGCTATATGATCAAGCCAGCAGATTTTGATGAGGGCAAGGAGTATCCGGTGCTGATGTATGTGTATGGCGGTCCAGGCTCTGAGAATGTGAAAAACTCCTGGGGTGGAATGCGCGATTTCTGGCATCATCACCTTGCCTCCGAAGGCTATATCGTGGTATGCGTGGATAATCGTGGTACGGGTGGACGAGGAAGAGACTTCAAGCACGTCACATACGGCCAACTAGGGAATCTCGAAACTCAAGATCAAATCGCTGGTGCCAATTACCTGGCCGCACTTCCTTATATAGACGGCAGCCGCATCGGTATCTGGGGATGGTCATATGGTGGGTATATGTCTTCACTTTCATTGATGCTGGGCGCTGATGTTTTTAAGACGGCAATAGCTGTGGCACCGGTGACCACTTGGAGGTATTATGATACCATCTATACCGAAAGATACCTGCAGACGCCTCAGCTTAATGCCTCTGGATACGATGACAATAGCCCACTGAGCCATGTGGATAAGCTGGAAGGCAACTTCCTGCTGATTCATGGAACGGGAGATGACAATGTGCACTTCCAAAATTCGGTGGCACTGGTGGATGCCCTGATCGCTGCCGATAAGCAATTTGAGACCTTCTATTATCCGAATAGGAATCATGGGATCTATGGTGGGAATACCACCTGGCACCTGTATAATATGATGACTGACTTCATCAAGAGAAAATTATAAATTAGGTTAAGGATATATAAAGGGCGATGTAAAATGGATTACATCGCCCTTTTTTTGTAGAATATATTTGGAAGGCCTGCCCGTGAGTAGGACGGAGACTCTTAGCTTTTGATATTATGGCCAAAAGCAAGTATATTCATCCAGTAACCTCCCAAAAGCAACCTTTATGAAAGAAAAACTGAATACCTCATTACAATCGATTAGTTTGGTAGCGGTAGCCGGTTTGGCGGCCTGGTCGGTATTTTCAGGAGATATGAGCAGCAAGGAAATGCTTAGTCACCTGATTTTATTTTTGATTTTGGTGGAAATCCTTAGCCTAATCCTAGTGTACAAATCGTATCCAGAAAGCCATACTACCTATAAAATGGCCATAATCGCCATCTTTATGATCTTGCTAGGAATCAAGCGCATGATGCCCGATTTCTTTGTGCCACTGACCGTGACTGCTTTTGCGGTAAATTACCTTTATAATTTCTATACCAATCAAAAGCGCAGAAAGGGGATGTTCAAACGCAAAAAACAGGATAAGTATAAACTGTGAGCCTTGGTGATCGGCACGTTATTTGATCCCTGGCTGACCAAAAAAAACTAATCCTATGAAAAAATTACTGTTGTTATGCTGCTTATTATTCCCTCTTATAAGCTCCGCCCAAGAGAAATTGCAGAAGCTAGTAAAGGAACGTCAGGAGCTTCATCAGCAATGGAAGTCCTCCGAAGCCCAAAAGTCCGGGATATTCGGCAATCGTACCAAGAAGGATATGGTGGAAACGAATGAGTGGATGGAGCGAATCGTCCTGAAGGATAATCAGATTATGGATGAGTTGGAAATGCTGAAGAATATTGAAACCACCGAAATCAAATATGAGAAAGACGATTATAAATTTATAGCGCAGAAGCAGGAACAGGATATCGGGAAGCTTAAGAGAGCCTTAGCTGACAAAGATATCGCTATTGATGCCATCGCCGCCAGCAAAAGAACCTATGAGTGGTCCACACTGATATTTTTTCTGAGTACTCTGGGTCTTGGCTATATGGTGTACCGAAGTCGTCAATCAGCCTAAGGGAAATAATCTGCTTTGATGCCTCAATCCTTCAAAAACTACCCCATTTCTATGGTAATTTCTCGCTCTGACAATAGTTATAAGGAGCTTAGGAAGAAGAAAGCTTCATTTTTTGATTTTCCATAGGTCTAATTTTCCTTCTTACCAGCTATTTCCCTATTTTTGCGGCTATGGCAAAGAAAGATCAACCAACCGAAAATGCACAACTTAAGGATATCATCTCCCATGCTAAGGAGTATGGCTTTGTGTATCCTTCCTCAGAAATATATGATGGACTTCAGGCCGTATATGATTACGGTGCTTATGGAGTTGAGCTAAAAAATAACCTCAAGAGACTCTGGTGGGAGTCCATGACCCGCCTAAATGACAATATTGTGGGCATCGATGCGTCGATTTTTATGCATCCCACCACTTGGAAAGCTTCCGGTCACGTGGATAGTTTCAATGATCCCATGATCGATAATAAGGACAGCAAGAAGCGGTACCGCGCCGATGTTCTTATAGAAGACCGAGCGCTTGCGATGGAGAAAGAGGGCAAAGTAGAAGAAGCTCAGCAGCTTCTTTCTGCTATGGGCAAACTCCTCGAAGCTGAAGACTTAGACGGTGTAAGAGACCTTATCGTCAACGAAAATATCACCTGCCCGATTAGTGGCACGACCAACTGGACCGATGTGCGTCAGTTTAACCTGATGTTTAGTACTCAGGTGGGCTCTGTGGCGGAAGACTCCTCTACCATCTACCTGCGACCAGAAACCGCTCAGGGGATTTTTGTGAATTTCCTCAATGTGCAGAAAACCGCTAGAATGAAGGTGCCTTTTGGGATCGCTCAGATCGGTAAGGCTTTCAGAAATGAAATCGTAGCACGACAGTTTATCTTCCGGATGAGGGAATTCGAACAAATGGAAATGCAATTTTTCGTTCGCCCTGGGACAGAACTTGATTGGTATAAATCATGGGCTGCCACTCGACTTAGCTGGCATAAAGCCTTAGGGATTCCCGCCGACAAGCTTAGAACACATGACCATGAGAAATTGGCTCACTATGCCAATGCTGCCATGGATATAGAATTTGAATTTCCTTTTGGCTTTAAGGAAGTGGAGGGCATTCACTCCCGCACTGACTTTGACTTGAAAAGCCATCAGGAGTTCTCCAAAAAGAAGCAACAGTATTTCGATCCTGAAGTGAACCAAAACTATATCCCTTATGTGGTGGAAACTTCCATTGGGGCAGACCGTCTGTTCTTGATGACCCTTTGCAATGCCTTCACTGAGGAAAGTAATGAGGAAGGAAAGTCTAGAACTTACCTCAAACTTCATCCGGCACTGGCGCCAGTAAAAGCAGCCATTCTTCCACTTACCAAAAAGGATGGACTTCCGGAAAAAGGTAAGGAAATTGTCAGCAAACTGAAATATGACTTTAATATTATCTATGAAGAGGCGGGATCCATCGGCAAGCGATATACGCGTCAAGACCTGATCGGAACTCCTTTCTGTATTGCTGTGGATCACCAGACCCTCGAAGATGATACCGTGACCATCCGTCACCGTGACACCACTGAGCAGGAGCGTGTGCCTATCAGCGAGCTTCATGGAAGGATTGCCGAAGCCACTAGCTTCAGAGGCATCTTCGATAAAGTGAGCATGTAATACCGAGCAGAAAACGACTTATTAGTCTCCAGTAACTTAATCCCTCTGTCCATGGCTCCAAGAGCCTGGCCCGTGAAAGCAGAGGATGAGGTGCTGGAGACTATTTTTTTGGCCATAAACCAATCGCCGTTTTTGAAATGGGAGGCATAGTTGGTGAAGAAAAATAGTGGGAGCGGTTCTCTAATGCGGTAAAAAATTATCCTAAGCAATAGCGGACTTCGCAGGACTTTGCTAAGGATTTACCAGCACTCGATAGGATTCATAGATACTCAGGATATCCTGCACATAAGCCACCGCTAGGTGACCCTTGGCATAGCCACTTCTTACCACCGGATCCTGATAATATTTAGGCTTGGATTTTCGCTCCAGATAATAGGCTACGTCATTCCATCTTTGGGTGTCTTTGCCAAATTTCAGGGACAATCTCCAAGCGTCATTGACATGGCCATGGCCCACATTATAGGAGGCTAGGATAAATTTGATGCGCTCGTTGGTTTCGGGTACTCGTTCCATCCAGAATTTATCAAGGTATTTTAGATAGCGCACCCCACCCATGAGGCTTTGATAGGGGTCGTTGGGGTTGGTGACTCCAAATCGCTCCAGAGTAACAGGCATGAGCTGCAGCAGACCCTTTGCTCCGGCATAGCTGGTCGCCACCGTATCAAATCTTGATTCCTTATACACCAGAGAGGCCAGAAGCCTCCAGTCCCAGCCGAGATAGTCGGAGCCTTTTTTGATCAGATCATCATAGACGGAGATACGGTCGCCAGAGATAGAGGAGAAGGGACTGATATTGCGGTGATAACTGTTCTTTTTATTTAAGAAATATTTGCCATAAAGAATGGCAAAATAAGTCGATTGCTTGCCTTTATCGATCCATTTATTAACTGACTTGAGAAGATTAGGGGAGTTTTTGCGAACCATCCAAGCCACGGGAGTGGCATCAGTCAGCTCCGGCCCCATTCTCATTTCATGATAGTAGGTGCTATTGACTAGCGCCACGTCCTCATCCACCACGGTATATTCTATCTCCTCACGGATGACATCATCCACGAGTTCATCCGAGCCTTTGTTCTCTTCGATAATATTGATGCTGATATTCAGGCTGTCTTCCCAGGCCTGAAGGAGGTCTTTATAAATAGCCGATTTTCTTACCGTTACCGTCTTATTGTGGAGGTCTTTGATGTCAGTGATGGGCTTCTGATTGTCGCGCTGCACCACCACAGAGGAGAGTGCGTTTATTTTATGGGTGAAATTTCCATACTTCTCTCGTTCCTCTAGCCGGACCAGATTCAGCGCTATGATATCTGCCCGACCAGTATTGAGCAGGTAAAAAGCTCTGTCGATGTCATTATTTACGATTATCCTAAGCTGTACATCCAGCTGCTTAGCCAGATTTCTCAGAAGTTCATACTCATAGCCCATCCTCCGGCCCCGATAGATATAATAACTAGTGGAGGAATTGTCCACCACAGCTCTTATAAATCCTCTTTTCTGGATGGCTTCAAGGTCTAGGGTGACGGGGCTTTCCCAAAAAGGGGGCTTGGGCTTCTTGCGCTCTTCTACCGAATTACAGGACCATGCCAGCAGCAGGAGGCTGAGCGCAGATAAAAGTATAAGTCTGTATCTCATGGTGTAGGTCTAGGTCGGTGATAAATAAAAGCGCATTAACCAATTATACTATAATTATGCCACTTCTACAAAACATTGTCTCTAACTGTATAACAGCTGTGATCTACCTAATATAAATCGTTCAAAACTGTCTTTTGCCACAGTATATTTTTGGCTAAGGCAATAGGCGATGGCCCCTAAATTATTCAAATGGGAAAGGATCGGTTCCTGGTTATAACTAATATCTTCCTTCCCGGCTATTTTTCAGGAATGAAGGAGTGACTAGGACGCAGGCTTAAATTGATTTATTTTTTACGATCGCTTCAAATAAGGTCAGTAATTCTTCTTTCTTACGCTGGCTGATGGGTAAAGTTTGACCATTTTCCATCATTACACTTCCTCCATCATGCCGAAAATACTTACGCATATAATTGGGATTGATGAGGTAGGACTGATGTATTCTCATGAAGAAATACTTTTTCAGGGTTTTTTCAGCCTCTTTTAGGGTCTTGCTAAATAATAAGGTGCTTCCATCCGAAAGGTGAAGCATGGTGTAATTATTCTGACTCTGTGCATAGAGGATATCATCCACTTTGATAAATTCCAGTCCTTCACTGACAGGAACCGCGATTTTTGATTTTATAATATTGTCCTTTTTCAGGGAAGAGATAAAGCGTAATAGTTCCGGCTGTTCGGCGGAGGACTTCGCAATATGGCTTCCTTGATATTTGGTGACCAGATCTTTGAGCTCAGCCTTGGCCACCGGCTTCAGGAGATAGTCGAAGGCATGGTATTTAAATGCCTTTACCGCATATTGACTATAGGCGGTGGTGAAGACCACCTCAAAGTCGATTTTGTCTAATAAATCAAGAAATTCAAAGCCATTGACCCGCGGCATTTCAACATCCAAAAATAAAAGGTCGATAGGCTCCTCGCTGATTTTTTGAAGCCCTTCATCCACCTTTGAGCTGCAAAAAATAACCTCAACAGGTTCCTCTAAACCTGCAAGTTCCAATTGTAAACTCTCAATACAGTGTTTCTCATCGTCAATTATGCCAACTTTCATTTGTCATTGGGTTTGATATTGTGGGTTTTATCGCTTTCGCTCAAATAGGAAAATTCCAACCTGTGATTTGTTAAACAGGTTGCCAATGGTACTTAATTAACAATATACTTAAGTTAAATGGCATTCGAGCATGACTTTAGGGTTTTTAAGGTGCTTCACCATTAAATTCCAATTTTTAAATTGGCCTATGGTCCATTACAATCGATTTTGTAGGCTACTGCGCCCACGGGGGTCGGCTTTCTTAGCTGAAAGTAAAAGGAAAATCGAATAGAATGAAGAAGTGAAATCAGGGATATGAGGCACAAATAATAACTGGAAACCAGTCAATACTCATTTAGAAGACCACTGTAATATTTGGTTATTTGAAATATCATTGATCTATAGTACTTTCCTGAGGTAGTTTACATTAGATTATAAAGCACTTTTTCCGAACTATGCTCTATGTATATGGATGACCATCCCCTCTAAGATGTGTTCTGTACTGTGGTTCTCAAGAGTATAGTTCGGCTTTATGGTTTCTGAGTAGGACTTACGCCACTGCCTTAAACTACTTTCGCCAAGTCCAACCATTCGTGTCTAGCTCTATTACCCTGTTCATATTTTAGTTTCCAGCCATGGTTAGGTTTAGGAGCGCAAAATCAATGCAGAGCAGTAGATTTTTTCATTCCCGTGTATAAAATGCCTTATACTCAGTGAATTGCTAAAAGGCAGAGGGTACTGCCTAAAAAAAGAGGTAAATTTTAAAAAGCTTGTAAACAAAGTGGAGCGGATTTTGTTAAAAGGAATCATTGAAATTTTGCAATACAACCCAGAAATAATCGTCGATCAAGTTTATGAAATTCATTGAACTCTATTTGTTAAGTAAAAGTTACTTGTAGAACTATAATTTCCATCACAACCAATCATGAATCGTTTATTCTTATTCCTTTTTTTAGTGGGGCTGTATTCGTGCGAACCCAAGTCAAATCAGGCCGAAAGAATTATGGTTAGAGGGAGTGCCCATTTTGTAGAAGGGAACCAGGGAGATTTGGAGGAAAATATGGGGCCTATGATTGCCGAAGTATTGGTGGAGCCCATTCCTGGCCAGAAGATATTTAAGTATAGGGTAAGCCCTTCGCAGGAAAAAGATTTTTCAGGCTATATATTGTACTTGGAAGGTGAGACTAGCGAGAGGGTGCACGATTTTCAGCATGGATACTTTTATGGCAATGCTTTTCCTGGCTTTGATAAACTTCAGGTCTATTTATTAGATTGTGATGGTAAGGCAGTTCCGCTAAAAGTGAAAGAGGCGAAGGTCTCCAGATTTAGAGATATTCCTGCTTTTCTTACGGGTAGGCAGTTGAATGTTTCTCGCCTTTGGGGCAGCTAGACGGTGTCAAAAGCCTCAGAGAATGAGATTTTGATTTCTGCAATGGTACCGAGAACCTGACCTTCTGAGTCCAGGTTGGCTTTTATATGGAAGCTGACTTGATCTGCGTGCTGCTGGTTGAAAATCAATAAGCGCTCTTCTATCAATTTTAATCCTAAATGCGTCCCATCGGGTTTTGGTTCATGATGGGCATAGCGCGTGCTGCCGAACCCCAGCCCATTGTCTATGACAGAGACCGTTACCTGTCCTTCTGCGTATTGGACCTCGATGATAAGTTTCCTATGAGGATTTCTGCTGGGCAATAGCCCATGTTTTATAGCATTTTCGACGACAGGTTGGAGGATCTTTGGTGGTACCAATACCTGTCTCGTCCTGACTTCCGGACTGATGATGGTCTGGTAAGTGAACTCCCCGTCAAACCTCAGTCGCTCAATTTTCAGATAGAGATTGGTCGATTCCAGTTCCTCGGCAAGGCTGATGGCTTTCTTTCGGTTATTGGTAAGGCTCATCCTTAGCAGGCGGGCAAAGGTATCAATGTACTCCTTGGCTTCTTCATTTTTATTTTTCATCACCAGCCATCTTACCGCATTCATACCATTGAAGAGAAAGTGGGGGTTCATTTGGGACTCCAGAGATTGAAGCGCTAAGGACTGAATGCGGTTTTCAAATTTGCTTTCCAGCAGCTTAATGCGCTTTTCTTCACTATGTCGCTGCTCCTGGATCAGCTCCTCAAAGGTCTCTTCCAGTTGCTGATTTACCTGTTCTATTTGATCTTTTTGCTCACTGATTCGATGATTTTGTGCGATAAGTAGATCATTGGCTTTTTTCTTAGCCTTTATATTTCTGAACTGCAATACGGTGATGGTAATAATCGTGAACAGCAGGATGACCATTAGGATGAGCACCAGTCGATGGCTCTTCAGTGCATTAAACTGATTGTCCAGCTGCGCTTGCTGTAGGTCTTTGTCCTTCTCTAATAATTCGATCTGGGATTCTTTTTTCTCTATCGCAAATCTTTTTTCTATTGCCGCAATCTGCGTCTCCTGATCCATCAGCGCCAGGCTATCACGGTAATTTTCTGATATTTTGAAGTAGGCCAGGGCTTTTTGATGCTCGCCCCTTTGCTCATGGATGATGTATAACCAGTACGAGGCGTCTTGGATCAATCCCTTACTCTTAATTTTTTCAGCCATTTCCCAGGCTTTTAGGTAGTTCTCCTCGGCTAGGTTGATTTGGCCCTTTTGGCGAAAGATGTCTGCCTCCCGTTTGGTGAGGTCGGCCTGCTTATGTAAGTCTCCTAGTTTGACAAATAGCTCTTTGGACAGTTCAAAATACTTTTGAGCCTTATCGAGGTCCTTGCCTTCCAGGAAGAAGTTCTGCCCAAAATATTCATAAGTGATGCCCAGACCAAAGGTATCCTTTCGGCTGATATTAATCTCTAGTAATTTGTCGAGGTATTCTCTGGCCTTTTCATATTTGCCCTGCTCAGTGAAATAATCTCCGATGGAGAGGTAGTTCATGGCTACTCCCAGGCTATTATTACGCTTGTTTTCGGCCTCCAGAGATCGCTCAAAATAGGCCAAAGCATCCTCCTCCCTGCCCGGCAGGTAGATGAGTGTATTGCCTAGGCCATTACAGGAGATGGCGATATTGCGGAGGTCATTTTCCTCCTCGGCGATTTTCAGCGCTTCCAGGTAGTAATACACCGCCATGTCAAAGTCCTCCCCATATCGGCTGGCGACACCTGCATTATTGGCATAGATCATTTTTGGTAGCTTAGCGCTCTTCTGCTTTTCCAGCAGCTTATAGGCCTTTGCGTGTAGCGGCACCGCCTCGTCATAGCGCTGATGGTAGCGGTAGAGCAGCCCAAGGTTATCCAGCGATTTGGCATAAAGCAGGGTATCCCCCAGTTCTATGGACCGGCTGATCGCCTGCTCAGCGAGTTTGTATTCTTCTTCTTCATCGTGCTCGTTTCTATGAAGCTTCTTGGACTGGTCTATGGCGGTTTCTATTGCCAGAGAATCCTGAGAATAGGACGGTGAAGAGGAGCTTGTTTTGAGATAAAAAGAATGGGCGGACTGAGGAAATACTTCCATAGCCGAACCAAGAAAAAACGCCATAAACAGTAAAAAAGGCATATCGGGAAATTAAATGATTGCTTAATATCTGTAATTTTCCAGTAAAAGTGAAGGTTTGAGGGATAAACTATTGGCGAGGAGGCGATTATCGGTCATCACGATAGATGAGCTTTCCTTCTTCGTCCCATTCAGCTCTTATATAAGGGGTGAAATGCTTGGTGAAGGGCTCTTCCTGGTACTGAATTTCCCTCTTTCGCACCAGCGGTCCATTTTCGGTATTCCAATACCAGGTCCAGGTTCCCACTTTTTCGCCATAATGGTATTCTCCCATCACTCCCAACTTACCATTGTCATAAAAATGAAAGAAATTGCCTTCTTTTAAATCATATTCTATAGGGATGACCTTCTCCACTTCCTGCTCGCCTTGATTATAATAGGTGACTTTGGAATCTTTGGGCCAGCCTTCCTCAAATTTGGCCTTATTGATTAGGATATTGTTCTGATCATAGGTCATCCAGCGATCGTGCTTGGTGCCGAAATAAAACATTCCTTCCTGCACGACCACCTCGTTAAGCTCCTTTTTGTAGGGACCATGTAGGAGGTAGCCCGCTTCTGGAGTATAACCGGAGGTACGGACGGTCCTCTCTTTGATATCATACCAATACAGGTCGCGGATATAGGGATTGACGATACGGTTTCGAGTGGTATAGTGAAACAACTGGTATTCGCTTCTTCCCTGCACTTCCACTCTTACATAGGCGGTTTTGGTCTGCTCACCATAATAGATGTTCTTACGCTCCTTCTTTTTCTTGTCCTTCTTTTCGTTCTTTCTTTTCTCATCATCAAATAATAAGAGGGGTGCAGTCACAGGAACTAATGACCTATTGACCACACCGGAAGAGTCTGACAGACGGGAGCCAGAGGAGGAAATTTCTCCAAAACCCTGTCCCAAGCAGCTGCTTTTGATAAAGGTAAATGCCACTACTATCAGTGCTATATAGTTGATTTTTGAGAGTTCCATATGGTTTAGAGTATTGATTGGCAATTCCGTAGGTTTTAGTTTTTGGAATATTTATCAATAAATGGCCTAATTAACTTACTTATTTATTGGAAATAGTTGAAATTATAGAATCTATATTCTAAATAAAAGAAAGGTTTAGAATTAACAAGCAGAATCCTTAATTTTGCCCAGTTATTAGAATGGTCATCAGTCTGAGGAGCAGTGCTCTCTCGGATAGACTGGCCACTAAGGGTGCAAAATAATAATAAACTGACCATAGTAAAACAATTATAAAGCAAATGAGCAGTATTTTATCAGACCGTATTATTAATATGGAAGAGTCAGCTACGCTGGCTATGGCAAAAAAAGCACGAGAGCTTAAAGGCCAAGGAATAGACATTATCAGCCTTAGCTTGGGAGAGCCTGACTTTAAGACTCCTCAGCATATCCAGGACGCTGCAAAAGCAGCGATTGACGAAGGGAAGTATTTCTCTTATTCTCCTGTGCCAGGCTATCAGGATGTGAGAGAAGCAATTGCTCAAAAGCTTCAGTCGCAAAATAAAATCGTTGATGCGAAAGCTGAAAATATTGTGCTCTCTACAGGAGCAAAGCATTCCATTGCCAATATCTTCATGTGCATGATCAACGAAGGTGATGAAGTCGTGATCTTCTCCCCATACTGGGTTAGCTATGCTGAGATCATCAAGCTGGCTGGTGGGGTTCCTGTCCTGATCGAAGGAACATTAGAAAACAATTTCAAGGCTACTGCCGCGCAGTTGGATGAGGCCATTACCGACAAAACCAAGGCGGTAATATACTCTTCTCCTTGTAATCCTACCGGTTCCGTATTCAGTAAAGAAGAACTGGAGGCGATTGCAGATGTGGTGAAGAAGCATGACAATATCTATGTCATCGCTGATGAGATTTATGAATTGATCAACTTCACTGGTCAGCACGCCAGCATGGCGGCTATCCCGGGGATGTTTGACCGTACCATCACCGTCAATGGCTTCTCTAAAGGATATGCAATGACAGGATGGAGAGTAGGTTATATCTGCGCACCACTATTCATGGCCAAAGCTTGTGAAAAAATCCAAGGCCAATTTACCTCTGGTGGCACTGGTATCGCTCAGCGTGCAGCTCTTGCAGCTATCACTGGTGACCAGACGCCTTCTTTAGAAATGGAGAAAGCCTATAAGAGTAGAAGAGAATTGGTGCTCGGACTGCTTAGAGATATCCCAGGAATCAAAACTCACGTCCCTGAAGGAGCATTCTACTTCTTCCCTGACGTTACGGCATTCTTTGGTAAATCCACAGGAGAGATATCCGTTAAGGATGCAGATGATTTCTGCCTTTATATCCTCAATGAAGCTCACGTTTCCCTGGTGACAGGAGCTGCTTTTGGTGCGCCAAACTGCGTGCGCCTTTCTTATGCAGCCTCTGAGGAGGAACTGAAAGAAGCCTTGAAGAGAATCAAAGACGCAGTAGCTAAACTTAGCTAAGCATATACTTCCTAAGAGCCCGGGCTGATGATCTTCAGCCCGGGCTTTTTTTTGCTTTCCCCCCTCAGTATTCATCCTGCCTTTAGTTCAGAGGTTTCTGCGAAGTCTCTAACTTTTTTGTGCTCTGCCAGTGAATCCCTCCTGGCTTTAGTTTCGTTATTGGATTAATTTATCAACTTTGTATCTTTATTATCCTTAAGCTTTAAACTAGGCTTAACCACCTTATCCTTTTAGACTATGGTAAAGGCGCTTGTCATTACACCCGTAAAAAACTCAATAGAAACTACCTTAGAGACCGCTGAGGCCATCAAAGCCTCTTCCGTGCCGGTGGAGCATAAAATCTATAATGACTTCAGCACCGAAGAAACCAAGGTCCAGCTGGATGAGAATAGTAGCGTGCATGGCTATAAAGTGGTCCACCTGGAGGATATTACCGACAGCCCTTCGCCAAATTATAAATTGGTGCTGCAGATTGCTCAGAAGGAAGCCATAGAGCAAGGCCTTCCGCTGCTCGTCGTGGAGTCCGATGTGACGGTGGAGCATCATACCATTGAGAAAATGCTCGATTTTCTAGAAAAGCATACAGATGCAGGACTTATCGGCGCCATTACCGTGGGCTATGATAAGAAAGTTAACTTTCCTTATTTGAAATTTAAGGAGGTGAAGGCCCCTGTGATTGATACCAATCGGAGTTTAAGCTTCTGCTGTACCCTGTTTAGTCCTAAGTTTTTGCAACGCTATGACTTCATGAGCCTGGATGATGCCAAGGACTGGTATGATACCTTTATGTCCAAAAAATCCGTGGAACTGGGCTTCAAAAACTATGTCTTGATGGATACACCGGTACTTCATAAGCCTCATGGAAGCAGACCCTGGAAACAATTGAAGTATAAGAATCCCCTGAAATATTACTTCCTGAAATTCTGGAAGGGCATGGATAAAATCTAGAGTTTCCCGATGAGCTTGAGGAATGTATTATAGGTTTTGGACCAGGAACGGTTGAAGCGGAGGGGGCCATTGAGTTCCCGATCATAAAAGTCCTTATGACGCTGATTAAGAAATGCTATCCGCTCCCTTTTCTTCTCTGAAGTGGCTGTTTTCTTGCGTTTGCTGGTAGGCGTGAGTCGATAATAATAGCCTGTAAATGGCAGTTGCTCCACTTCTCCTTCGTTTTTCAGCATCTTTATCCAAAATTCCCAGTCTTCCCGGCCCATATACCGCATCTCTTCAGAGTATTTGCCGGCAGCTTTCCAGTCCTCCTTGCGGTACAGCGCAGCGTGAAAGATCATATTGTCTAGGGCCAGTTGGTGCCTGTCAAAAGGCTTCAGGTTCCATGTTTTCTGACCGGACTCGTCAAATTTTATTCCGTCACAATAAACAACCTTGACCTGCGGCTTTTCTTCTAATACCCTCACCGCCTCACCGATATATTCCTCACTAATCAGATCGTCTCCATCCAGAGGCAGAATAATGCTTCCCCGAGCCGCTTCGATTCCATTATTTCGGGCGTTTGATACCCCTCCATTTTCCTGATTGATGAGCTTAATTTCTGGAAATTCACCTTGTATCTGCTTTGCAATTTCTAAAGAATCATCTGAGGAACCGTCATCGACCACAATCACCTCCAGCGGTCGGTACTTTGAGTTTAGGACCGAAATAACCGTTTCCTTGAGATATTTTCCCTGATTATAACATGGAATGACTACGCTGACAAGTGGGGAAGGTGATTTCATGATGGTTTTGTGAGTTTAATTATTAGGCCAAATATAAAGGGTTTTCCTATACTTTTCCATTCATTAGAAAGTATATTATCCTTCTCCATCTTCATGCTTATACCCTTTGCTTGGGATTCATTATCATCAGGGGATAAGTAGTATGGGCTGATAGTAGGCTTACTTTTGGGATATAATCAGGGGTCGATGGTTTTTATGAATAAATAGTAACTGAATTTTTAGTTGGATTAAGATCCGGATTAGAATAGAATCCCTGCCTTTTGGGCCTTTAGAGCGGTTGGTCTAGAATAAAAAATAAAATATTTGAAGATTTATGAGAATATTTTTACAGCCTTTATATTTGTTTGATCCATAATAAAATGGATGATCTGTTTTTAAAAATGTATTTTGAATACATGTTACTTGCGTTATGCGTAATATTAGTCTTGTTTCATTGTTTTAACCGTATTTTAGGCTAAATATCCTTATAATTGGTTGATATATCTTTTTTTTGATAAAAAATTACTCATTTTTAGTATTGTTTGGCATTATTCAAGTAAAATATCTGAAAATTTCAGGAAGAACTACTTGCTTTGTATAGGTTTAATTTAGTACATTTGTCTCGGGTGATTAAGCAACTTTTTCTACTATGGACTTTTAGTGTGTGTAATAAAGTTGGAGGTTATTTTCTGGATAACTTTTCATAAACCTCCTTTAAATTAACCTAAGTGCCATCCTTATCGAAAGGGTGGCATTTGGCGTTTTTAGTCGACATGTCATTATCCACCCCACGCTGCATTACTTCGTCAGGATGTTCCCAGATTATAAGGCACAAGGAGTAGGGGTTTTAAAATGCCTTTCCATTTTTATTTTATGCAGAGAGCGTTACCCTTGGGGGTAGAAAGTCGAAATGTATGCCAGCGACTTGATTCCGATCATTAGAGGTCTACTTTCTGAGCTAAGTGGGACACTGTGATATGTTAACATAAACTTAATGATAAACAGGCTGTTATCTATGAGGATTCTGCCAATTTGCAGTTCTAAAATGCAAGGAGACCATGATTCAAACTATCACCACTGCCGTACTGCTGTTTGCCGCCTATTTGCTGGGAACACTTTCTCTGTTTAATTATAAGAATAGGATGAATTCATATTTTGTAAAAGCGTATTTGGTTTCCAGTACCATATCGGGAGCACTTACTTTTTTCTTTATGAGGCTTTTTATAGCAGCTTAGGCATATAAACCTTTCTCGCTCACCTCTATTCCCCCTTCTGATCTTTATTCCTTAAATTAGACGCTTCTTTTTGAGCGGCTATTCCTTGCCAATTATTCTACTTCTTTAAGGATAAAATCCAAGATACCCTTGATAGAGATAGGGTCTTTAAATTCTTTGTGGAGATTTATCGGATAATAATTCACATAGCCTAAAGCTTAGGCTTCTTTTTTGTTACATAATATTTCTTGAATGAAATTGTATTATGACCTAATTAATTAATACTTTTCGGGTCTGAGAAGAAAGCGATATATGAAAGGAAATACGATAGGATTGGGAGCATTGATTTTAGTGGTGATGGGAATGATATTATCTCCAGGCCAAGACCTAAAAGCTCAGGTGGTTAGTGACAGCAGCTATATTGAGAGCTTTCCTGAACTGGTGACTGGCAGGTATTATTTCTCCAGGAAATATACTGGCTTAGACATTAAAGATCGGACGGGAGAATTTGCAGATTTAAAATACCGCCCCAACTCCACTCTTAATATGGGGGTGGGTGCTTCTTATAATTCCTTCACTTTAAACCTGGCCTATGGCTTTGGTTTTCTAAATCCTGACAAGGGGCAGGGTGAAACCAAATACCTCGATGCGCAGGTGCATGCCTATCCTTCCAAATGGGCCATAGATGGTTTTGCCCAGTTCTATAAGGGTTATCACTTGGTACCCGAAGGGGCTCAGGCCTTAGAGAATCAGAATTTCTATTACCGACCGGATATGAAGGTTAGAGAGATTGGGGGCTCGGTCAAGTATGTATTTAATGCAGAGAAATTTTCCTATAAAGCGGCTTTCCTCCAGACGGAATGGCAGAAGAAATCTGCTGGCTCCTTACTTGCAGGATTGGAGATGTATGGTGGTCAGGTGTTAGGAGACAGCAGCCTGATTCCCTCCCAGCTTTCGGAAGGCTCTGTCCGCAATTTTGATAAGATCACCTTTTGGGAGTTTGGTCCCAATATCGGTTATGCCTATACTCTGGTGATTGACCAGCATTATTTTATTATGGGATCTGCGACCGCTAATTTGGGCCTAAATTATACCCAACTCGAAGGAGAGATGAAAGCAAAAAACTGGTCTGTCAACTCAAATTACTTCCTGAAGGCCAGTGCGGGCTATAATTCTAAAAAGTGGGCGATCAATGCCAACTATGTGTATAATAATGTGAGGTTAGCCAAAACTGATGACTTCAATAATGACCTGGTTACTGGAAATTACCGTTTGAATTTCATTTATAGATTTGCACCGGGGCCGAAATTAGATAAAGTACTAAATGCCATCAACCCCTATAATTACCTTAAGTAAGACTTCATTTTTTTGATGTTTTTTTAAAAAGAGCCTTCGCTTTTGAGTGGGAATTGCCATTTTTTCGGTTTATTGTCAATTATCAGTCTTAATTATAGACAATAAGCTTGCTATAGGATACCACTGATCGCATTCATTTGCCATCTGTGTTTTATTTTATTATTATTCAATGTGAATTGCTTTACTTTAAGTAGTGGAATGGTCCTGACAAAGGATATAGCGCTGAATGGTAAGGTTTAAGGAGTGTCGGTTTGGTGAATATGGATTCTGATTACTTTTGATTCACCCTGCCACTGGCCTTACCGCCCTGAGTATGCCGATATAGGCGAGCCTGGAATAACTGATAAATTTATATTCCCATTTATAATAAGCCTAGTGATTTAGGAAATGAATAAGACAACCAAGATAATAGTGATGGTGGCCATTGTATTGGTCATCGCGATGATTTTTGTGTATCCGCGCCTTAATATTGGCAAAGAAGAGGCTGCTCCCATAGCCATGGCAGAATCCGGATCAGCAGCCAAGGCCCTTCCTGTAGAAGTAATAGAGATCAAAACTGAGCGATTAGAGAACAACCTCAATATCACCGGAAATATCATGCCCAATGAATTCGTGGAGTTAAGAGCGGAGGTGAATGGCCTGGTGGAGATCATTCACTTTGAGGAGGGACAATTTGTAAAAAAGGGAACCCCATTGATAACCTTGAATAAGGATGAACTTGACGCGCAGCTGGACCGCTTGGAGTTTACCAAGAAGCTATACGAAGGACAGGAAAACCGACAGAAGCAGCTCCTGGCCAGGGAGGCCATCAGTCAGGAGGAATATGATGTTATCTTAAACCAATACAATACCACTCTTGCGGATATCAAGCTCGTAAGCGCCCAGCTGGACAAACTAGTGATCAAGGCGCCATTTGATGGTGTACTTGGATTGAGGCAAGTATCGGTGGGCTCAGTAATCGGGACCTCCGATGTGATCGCTAATCTTGTCAATATTGATCCTATAAAAATTCAGTTTTCTATTCCGGAGCGGTATTCCAACTTGGTGACCATAGGCTCTACCATCAGTTTTTCGAATAATACTGCGGAAGGAAAGCAGTCGGGAGAGGTATATGCCTATGAGCCCGTGATCGATGCCAATACTCGGACGATGACCTTAAGAGCTATCAGCCAAAACAAGGATAGAAAGTTCCTTCCAGGTATGTTTGTGAATATTAGCTTTAATTTGGCCGTAAATGAGACGGCCATGCTTATCCCCGCCGAGGCCTTGATTCCGGAGCTTAGCGGATATAAGGTTTTTGTGGCCTCTGCCGATGGACTGGTGGAGGAGCGTACCGTGGAGATCGGAGTACGGACAGAGAGTCAGGTGGAAATCACCAAGGGCCTGAAGCCGGGAGAATTGGTACTTACGACAGGAGTATTGCAAGCAAAAGAAGGGATGCAAGTCACGCTAAAAGAAGCGAACTGATATGGCGAGTTTATCTACCATAAGTACCAGACGGCCAGTATTGGCCATAGTGTTTTCCCTGACGATCATCTTGTTTGGGATTATCGGGATGACCTTTTTGGGGGTGCGGGAGTACCCCAGTGTTGATCCTCCTATCATCAATGTGCGGACCTCCTATGTCGGTGCCAATGCCGATGTGATCGAGGCACAGATTACCGAGCCACTCGAAGAGTCAATTAATGGCATCTCAGGTATCAAATCCCTGACTTCGACTTCTAATGATGGCACCAGTAATATCACGGTGGAGTTTGATGTAGGGGCAGATATGGAAGCTGCCGCCAATGATGTGCGGGACAAAGTTTCCCGTGCTCAGCGGAATCTTCCTCCTGATGCCGAGCCACCAGTGGTATCTAAGGCTGATGCCGATTCACAGCCTATCGTTTTTCTGAATGTCAAAAGCGATAAAAAATCCCTTCTTGAGCTATCCGATATCGCCGATAATATCTTCAAAGAAAGACTTCAAACTATCCCCGGCGTCAGCGCAGTGCAGATCTGGGGAGAAAAAGAGTATGCTATGCGTCTGCGCATGGACCCCATCCGGATGGCTTCCTATGGTGCCACCCCGCTGGATGTGCTGAATAAGGTGCAAAGTGAGAATGTGGAGCTTCCCTCTGGAAGAATAGAAGGGCATACCATCGAGCTCTCTGTGCGGACCAAGAGCCGCCTATCCACTCCTGATGAATTTAATGACCTAATCATCAAAGAGGACAATGATAATATAGTCCGATTTAGAGATGTGGGCATCGCAGAGCTGGCCCCGCTAAACGAACGTACCGTCCTCAAAAGAGACGGCGTGCCCATGGTGGGCGTGGTGCTCGTGCCTTTGCCTGGCTCCAATAGTATTGAGATTGTAGATGAATTTTACAGAAGATTAGAGTTTATCAAAAAAGACCTGCCCAACGATATCGAGCTTGGGATTGGCTTTGATTCCACCAAATATATCCGAGGCTCCATTGATGAGGTGAAGGAAACCATTTTCTTGGCCTTTATATTGGTGGTGGCGATCATCTTCTTATTCCTTCGGGATTGGAGGACCACTTTCATTCCGGTGATTACTATACCTATATCCCTGGTCGGGGTGTTCTTCATTATGTATGTGATGGACTTCTCGATCAATGTGCTGACGCTGCTAGGAATCGTGCTTTCGATAGGACTGGTGGTGGATGATGCCATCGTGGTATTGGAGAATATATATGCCAAGATCGAGAAGGGTGAGCAGCCTATGAAGGCGGCTGAGCAAGGTGCAGAAGAGATTTTCTTCGCCGTACTGGCCACCACGATTGCGCTGGCAGCGGTGTTTTTGCCAGTGATATTCTTAAGTGGTACCACGGGTAGATTATTTAGGGAGTTTGGAGTGGTGGTGGCTGGAGCGGTAATCATTTCCTCCTTTGTGGCTCTTACCATGACGCCAATGCTGAGCTCCAGGTTACTAAAGAAGCGTGAGAAGCACAATTGGTTTTATAATGTGACCGAGCCCTTCTTTGTATGGTTAAATGAAAAATATGAAGCCTCCCTATTATGGTTTATGAAAATCCGATGGGTGTCCTTTGTGATTATCGCCCTGATGGGATTTGGCATTTATGCCTTATTCACTTCTATTCCCTCCGAGCTGGCTCCTGTGGAGGACCGTGGAGAGATGCGGATCAGTATGAGTGGACCGGAGGGTGCGACCTTTGACTATATGGATCGGGTGATCGATGAGCTGGTAGTGGAGATGAAAGAAGCCATTCCTCCGGAGGTCTTGAGTAGCTTGATTTCTGTGACTTCCCCGGGATTTGGTACTTCGAGCACCAATTCCGGATTCATCATTGTTCGATTAGTGGATGCTGCAGAGCGGACGCTGAGTCAGCAGGATGTATTTGATGGGGTGTCGGGGATTCTTAGGAATAAGACCGATGTAAGGGCTTTCGCTTCCCAGCCTCAGTCCATCGGTGATCGTCGAGGAGGCTTGCCTGTGCAATATGTGCTACAGGCACAGAGCCTGGATAAGCTCAAGGAGGTGATCCCTACTTATATGGATAAGGTAAGCCAGAGCAGCGTATTTCAGTTCTCGGATATCAACTTGAAATTTACTAAACCAGAAATTGAGATTGAAATAGATCGGGATAAGGCTCGGAATATAGGAGTGTCTGTACAGGAGATAGCAAGGACGCTCCAGCTGTCTTATTCAGGTCAGCGATTTGATTATTTCATCATGAATGGAAAGCAGTATCAGGTGGTGGGAGAGATGCAGAAGGAAGATCGGAATGAGCCTATCAACCTGCGCATGCTTTATGTAAGAGCGGAGAATGGTCAGCTGGTGCAGCTGGATAACCTGGTGCAGATTCGTGAAAAAAGCACCCCGCCGCAGTTGTATCGTTTCAATCGATTCGTGAGTGCTACCGTTTCGGCAGGCCTGGCGCCGGGCTATACCATAGGCGATGGGCTGGATGAGATGGATCGAATAGCCGCAGAGGTGCTGGATGACAGTTTCACGACAGACGTGGCGGGAGTGTCTAAGGAATTTCGTGAAAGCTCCAATAGTTTGATCTTTGCCTTCTTATTTGCCCTGATCCTCATTTATCTAGTGCTTTCGGCACAGTTTGAGAGTTTTATGGATCCTCTGACCATTATGATCACCGTGCCTATGGCCTTATTTGGCGCCCTATTGTCCTTATGGCTGGGAGATTTTACCCTGAATATCTTTAGTCAGATTGGTATCATTATGCTGATCGGGCTGGTGACCAAAAACGGGATCTTGATCGTAGAATTTGCCAACCAACGTAAGGCACATGGATTGGGAGTGGATGATGCCATTATTGGGGCAGCGGTCGCTAGGTTTAGACCTATTTTGATGACCAGTTTATCCACGATCCTGGGGATATTACCGATCGCCTTGGCCTTAGGGGCAGGAGCAGAAAGCCGGACCCCTATGGGAGTTTCGGTAATTGGCGGCTTGGTGCTTTCCACCTTCCTGACCTTATTCATTATTCCGGGAGTTTATTCCTATTTGACATCAAAATCAGCAAGAGTAGCGAGAGTATGATAAAGCAATATTTGGCCATTTTGGGATGTATGATCGGTGCGGCCTCCGCCTCAGCGCAGGAGACCTTGACCTTCGAGCAGGCAGTGACCATGGGTCTGGAAAATAATTATGATATCAAAATCGCCTTACAGGATAAGGAGATTACTGAGATTGATAAGAAACTTGGATTGGGACCTTTGCTACCTTCTCTGGATGCCACCTATGGGCGGACCACCAGTACCGAGGACGTTGAGCAGCAATTTGTGAGTGAAAACGAACCGCGAAATATCAATGGGGCGAAATCCACTGGAGAGAACTTTAATATTAATGGTATCTATGGATTTCGATATGATGCCGTGGTGGCGCTAAGACGCCTAGGCGAGCAGTCTGAAATCGGAGAGCTTCAGGCCAAGGTGGCCATAGAAAATACCGTGGCTTCTATCGCCAATGCTTATTACCGACTCTCGGTCGAGCTGGATAGATATGAGGTGCTGAAGGAGACCGTGGCGCTGTCCCAGCAGCGACTGGATATCGAGCAGGCCCAGTATGAGCTGGGTGGCAGTTCTAAATCTCAATACCTCGCCGCAGAGGTGGATTTCAATGCCGATAGATCCCAGTTGGTCTCTCAGGAACAGGTGATCCAAACTGCAAGGATTAACCTGAACGAACTCCTGGCGGTGGATGCAGAGATCAATTATGCCATTCAGGATACAGTATTGATCAATCCTGATATTACTTTGCCCCCATTATTAGAGGATGCCTTTGGTCAGAATAAGATGCTTCTTATCAATAGAAGAGAAGAAAATGTGGCCTATCTGCAGTATAAGGAATTGCAAGCTCAGCGGCTGCCTTACCTCGCATTGGATGGGAATTACCGACAATCGGTGTCCAATTCCGATGCAGGATTCCTGATCCAAAATAAGCGTCAGGGGTATAGCTTTGGCGCCACCGTGGGGATTAATATCTTCAGTGGCTTTACCTTAAACCGGCAGATCCAGCGGGCTCGCGTGCAGCAGCAGACCCAAGCCTATACCTTAGATCAATATGAGGTGCAGCTTCGGTCGGATCTTCATCGGGCTTATAATGTCTATGAAAATAGCATAAGAAGACTCGATATCGAACAATCTAATTATAAGGTGGTGGAGGAAAATACAGCGATCGCTTTTGATCGCTTTAAGTCGGGACTTACCAGCTACCTGGAATTCAGAGACGCTCAGGTCAATCGCCTCAATGCTGAGAGTAGATTGATCGATGCGGTGTATTCCACCAAAGTGGCCGAAGTAGAGCTCATGAGGCTCGCGGGTAGAATCTTCTATCAAACTAATGAAGATCCTGTATTGCCAGGAATGGAATAAGGCTAAAGCAGATTAGAGAGTATTATTAGAATTATAGGAAAGTCTCCTCATTGTCTGAGGAAAAATAAACTTAGCAAGAGATAAAGGAGCAGATGGAAATAGCGAATAGCCCAATCTTAAAATTACTCCTGGGACGATTAAAAAAAGCATTAGGAAAATAATAGAGTACCTCTGATCATGGGAGGTACTCTATTTTTTTTATTAATATAAACTATAAATATAGCTTCTTCCAGAGCGAGAAGCCTGGATCATGTCATTCTTAACCAAGAAAGAAAGCCTTACCGCTACATTTCCTTCAGCTCTTTTCTGGTCCATCTCTGGTTCTTGTTTTAAAATCTCCTCAATGATTTCTACCTTATTGGCTTCTTTTAATTGAGTTAATGCATAGGCGATTTTATAATCTACCTTATCATTTTTATCAAATGCCTCCTTTGCAGGAAGTTTTTTTGCGGCTCCTTTTGATTTGCTTCCGATGCTCTTTGTCGTGCCAGCTCTTCCCGCTTTAGGGCTAGACAGCCCATTCAATGCTGCAATAGCGACTTCAATCTTTTTTAATTCCTGATTTAAATCCTCTTTTTTTGAATTAAGGTGATCAAGGATCTGCTTGTCTGTGATGTTACTTTCTGACATTTTGTTTTTATTTAAAAGTGATACCTCTCCAAGGTGCCTGAAGAAGTGATAGGGTGTATTTCACTAGTTGTTTAACTGATTTTCTCCTAGAAAGTTATTAAAATAAACTTTAATTTTCTAATTTATATATGACTTTTACCTGCAACAAGTAAAAAACACAGGGATTTTTAGGCTTTATAACGTGGAAATAGGTTGTTTTTGTATGGCCACTGATTAATTTTTATAAATTTCTATTGTACTAATTTACCTTTTTCAGCGAAGACTTAATCAGGAATTAAGCGCATCATTCCTCCAAAACCTCGGGTAAGTTAATACGCAAAATGAGTGTTCCAAGTGCGGGTATTGATTAATTATGTATGTGTATGATTCCTTCGATCTCCCTCCGAGATGGCCTTTTTCGGTGATAAATTCTAAAAACTTACTACTGTAATATTCACTATTTCTTACCTTGATTTTGGTTCTTTATATACTTCCATGGAGGGTTTGTTGCGCAAAGTTTAGAAAACAGGAAGGGATATATTGCTAACAAAGGCGATTTGCCATAGAAATACTATGCTTGGCCTCTATCGCTGCTTTATAATTTAGTGTGAATCGCTCCACTTTCTGGATTTGAGGGATTTATGATAGGAGCTTCGATTTAATATAGTATTCTAATCGATTTTTGAGGGAAGAGAAGCATATAATACATGAATCAGAGTAGTTCTTTCAAAAGTTAAGTTTTGGCTCACGTTTCTATCTGACGATCAGTCCGCAGGGTCCACCTTATAAGTGGTGAAGCTAAAAAGGAGCAAGGCTGTCATATTGCATAGCTCTGCTCTCAGAGACAAGGTGCATGATAAGGACTTGAGTCTAGGCGTAGCCTTGATCATTTGAGCAGCTAGAGGGAGGAAAAGTGGTATAGTGGGGATCAACTCTAATTTATACCAAATAGCGGGTGGGATATACTAGGCAAATTTATTCTGGTTTTATTCTTTCACTGCTGAGCAGAGGTTGGTTTTATTTATTTTCTATTCTTCCAAGAATAGCTTATCTATTTATAATTAATAAAATAGTTAGATCCTATGAATGGCTATTTATTTAATAATGCACCTCAATTTGGCTTATTTAGTGACGGATAGACCATTTCGCCGCTGCAAAAAAAAATAAATCTTTGGCTCTTCACCTTGGAATTTACCTGTTGGATTATATAAATAAGCGCAGGTACCTCTGATAGGATACCTGCGCTTATTTTATTCATTTATCCATTAAGCGGAAAGAGATGGATTCAGGAACTGATTTAATTAAATTAGTTGACTTATGATGTAAATTGCTATAAGCCAATAATTTGTATAATTAATAATTGGTATCAAGTACAAACACCGTCGGGATCTTATGCAGATCTATTTTCATTTTTTTCCATTCCGAAACGGGTTTGGTAAGGATAAATTCATCTGCAGCGGTAAGGTTACTGGCCACACAGAGTTTCGTATTTGGATGGAGATGCATCATTAAGGATTCGAAGAGGTGATTATTTCGAAATGGAGTTTCCATAAAAATCTGGCTGCGTCGATAAGCGGTGGACTCGGCTTCTATTTTTTTGATGGCTTCGCCGCGAGATTTTTTATCTATGGGCAGATAGCCATGAAAAGCGAAAGACTGACCGTTGAATCCGGAGCCCATGAGGGCCAGGAACATGGAAGAAGGTCCTGACAGAGGGATGACCTGGATGCCTTTCTGATGGGCATAAGCCACCGCTGCTGCGCCAGGGTCAGCGATACCGGGGCATCCTGCTTCTGACATCACGCCCATATCGTGCCCTTGGTGCAGGGGTTTCATCAGGATATCCAGCTGAGCGGGTTTGGTTTTTTTGTCCAAAATCTCAAAGGATAGGTTTTCGATCGTTAAGCCCAGCCTAAGTCCTGAGACGAATCTTCGGCCTGTTCGGAGGTTTTCGGCTAGGAAGTATTCCGTATTCGTAATTACTTCTTTTACCTGAGGGCTGATGATGCTTTGGGAGGTGCCTTCTGCCAGGCTGGTCGGGATGAGAAACAGTTTACCTTTTTTCATTTTTTGAGAGCCTATTGATTTAGAAATGCTTTGATGGTGGCGCTGACTGCCGCAGGTTGTTCGGCATGAAGCCAGTGACCTGCCTCTTTGATGGTGATCAGTTTATGGTTGGGGAAGTACTGGTCGAGATCCGCCTTGTCCTTATCCTGGATATAGTCAGAATTGGCACCGCGCATAAATAGCGTCTTACCTTCAAAGCTTCCCAAAGCCTGGAGTTCTTCACCCACGTTTTCGATCTTCTCGCTGAGGATTGGCAGATTGATCTTCCACACAAATTTCCTTTCTTCATTTCTCCCGAGGCTTTTCAATAGGAATTGCCGCACGCCCACTTCAGGTATATATTCGGCCATGCTGTCATCGGCTTGCTTGCGGGAGGAGAGCTGCTCCATATCCACTGCATTCAGGCCTTTTAGTATACTTTGGTGGTGAGGAGGGTAATAGCGTGGAGCGATATCGGCAATGATTAGATGGTTTACCTTTTCTGGATGTGCAAGTGCAAAATTCATGGCGGTTTTGCCACCCATTGAGTGACCCATGAGATGCGCCTTGTCCAGGTCTAGTTCGTCCATCAGGTCTGCCAGATCCTGCACCATGGCTGCATAGGTCCAATCCTCACTATGTGGGCTGTCTCCATGGTTTCTCTGGTCCACGAGGATCATCGTAAAGTCATTTTCGAGCTCCTTGGCGATGCTCAGCCAGTTGTCTGCAGAACCAAATAATCCATGCAAAATGATCAGTGGTTCTCCCTGACCTACTTTTTTATAATTTAATTTCATAAGAGTAATTTCGATTAGTCCATCTCCAATTGTCGACGATACATCTGAATGGTATTTTCCAAGCCATAGTACAAAGCATCACAGATTAGGGCATGACCGATGGATACCTCATCGATATGAGGGATGCGTTGGATAAGGAATTTAAGGTTATCCAGGTCCAGGTCATGACCAGCATTGAGGCCAAGCCCGAGGTCCTGCGCAAGTTTTGCCACTTCTATATATGGGGCCACGGCCTGCTCCTTGTCATTGGGGAAGAGCACGGCATAGGGCTCGGTGTAGAGCTCCACCCGATCGGTGCCGGTGAGTTTTGCTGGTTCGAAGTATTTCACCTCAGGATTAATAAAAATCGAGGTCCGTGTGCCATATTCGTGAAGCTCGGCAATGATATCCTTCAGTCGGTCCTGGTGGGCTATGGTGTCCCAGCCACTATTGGAGGTGAGCACATTTGGGGGATCTGGCACCAAGGTGGCTTGGGCAGGTTTGACGATACGGATGATCTCCATAAAACGCTCATCGGGGTATCCTTCAATATTAAATTCGGTGGTCACCACCTCCTTAAGCTTCATGACATCATCATAGCGGATATGCCTTTCGTCAGGCCTTGGATGTACTGTAATCCCCTCCGCACCGAATCGTTCGGCGTCCAGAGCTACTTGCGTCACATCGGGATTATTTCCGCCACGGGCATTTCTTAATGTGGCAATCTTATTAATATTTACGCTGAGTTTGGTCATTTTTTTAAATTATGCTCTAATTTTGTTCAAAATTACACCTTAAAAATCATAAACATAAAGATAATGAGTTTAAAGCAAAGTGTAGAAAGTGAGATCAAAAAGGCTATGATCGCAAGGGATAAAGATAGGCTGAGAGCACTCAGATCCATCAAGTCCATGATTATGCTGGAGGAAACCAAAGGTAGCGAGAAGGGAATGACCGAGGAGGAGGAGCTAAAGCTACTGACGAAAGCGGCGAAGCAAAGAAAGGACTCCTTGGAGATCTTTCAGCAGCAAAACCGTGAAGACCTTGCCGCTACTGAGCAGTCTGAGCTTGAGGTGATTAGCGAATTCCTTCCTAAGCAGTTTACCGAAGAGGAAGTGGAAGCCGAGTTGAAAAGCATCATCGCAGAGGTGGGTGCCGAAGGGCCTAAGGACATGGGGAAGGTCATGGGCCAGGCCACCAAAAGACTAGCGGGCAAAGCAGATGGTAAAATGATTTCTCAAAAAGTAAAAGAGCTTCTAGCTTAATATATAGTGAGCGCGATAGATATTATCATACTGATTCTCTTGGCCATTGGCGCCTATAGTGGTTATAAGCGTGGCCTGTTTATTGGGATATTATCTATCGTTGCTTTTTTTATAGGGATTATTCTTGCCTTTAAGTTTATGCACTGGGGAGCAGAGATGCTAGCCCAGCAGATGGAGAGCCTTGCTTTTATGCTGCCTTTCATTTCTTTTGTGATCATTTTTTTATTGGTCACCATTACCATTCGCATTTGTGCTTATATGGTGAAGAAGGCCCTTGATCTGACCCTCCTGGGTGGTTTTGACAATTTTGCCGGGGCCTTATTGGGGCTGTTGAAGTGGGCTTTTATGATCAGCCTTCTGATCTGGGCGGCAAGGTCTTTTGGGGTGGATATCCCCAAAAAACAACTGAGTAAATCCGACCTTTTTCCAGTGATTGAGCCTTTTGCGCCATTCTTGGTCGATGGACTCAGCGTCATCACTCCCGTCATCCAGGACGCCGTGGAGCGGATCAACGAACTGGTAATCCCTTCTGCTGATGCTGCTGCTGATTGATAATTTCGACTCTTTCTCCTATATCCTCGCCGATTATATAAAGCAGCTTGGCTTCCCCTTGAAGATTGTCCGCAATGATTACCCCCTTGAGCAGCTCAAGACGGAGACTTTCGCAGGATTGATCCTCTCTCCCGGACCTGAGACGCCGAGTAAGGCAGGGCATTTGAAGGAGATATTTGCTTATTATCATGACAAAATCCCAGTACTAGGAGTATGCCTCGGACATCAGTGCATAGGAGAGCATTTTGGTGCTAGGCTGCAGAGAGGAAAGCTGCCAGTGCATGGCAAGGTGTTTTCTGTCAATAGAATCTACTCACATCCAGTGTTGGAAGGTCTTCCGGAGAAGTTTAGCGTGACCCGCTACCACTCTTTGGTGCTTAGGGACTTGCCTGAGGTGCTGATTCCTATTCTCGCTACCAATGATGGGGAGCTAATGGGGATGGTGCATCGCCAGCTGCCGATCGTGGGCATTCAGTATCATCCGGAGGCCTATCTTACGGAGTATGGGCTGGAGCTGATCGCTAATTGGGCGCGGATGATTCCTTCGCAGCATAGCTAGTTCGAGCTTTTATGGCCTTGAGCAGTTATAGTTTTATTCGCACTTCGTGCAAAATTGATTCTCTTACCCAATAAAAATTCAATTTCCCAGGCATGTATCGTTTCTATCTCCATCCCTAGATAAAGCTAAGATGATGTCACTATTTTGTGAGGGTGGCGAAGCCAGGGGAATCGGGCTTGGGCCTTTGCGGCTGGAGTAAAGCTTTATTAACCCTGCTATTTTTAAACCAATCAGGGGCTATTCGGGTTAAATAATCTGGAAGGGCTTATGGTAAAGGCCTTATTTCTGTCCAAATCCTTTTATAATTTGCTCGCTGGACAAGCAATAAGCAAGTGAGAAAATAGTTTTAAATAATGAATTCTATTTAATATCTTTAAATCATGCAAGCTTACGAATTTATCAATAATATGATTCCCCCTTTGAAACTTACCGATAAGGTAAAGATGGCGCTGTCGTGGATGGAAGAAATTCGTACAGATGTGCTTCCTGTGGTCCAGGAAGGTGCTTTTAAGGGGCTAGTGACCGGGGAGATGATCTATAACCTCAACCAGGATGATATCTTGATTTCTGATTTGGACTTAGAGTCTGAGGCCTGTTTTGTATCCAAAGAGAAGCATATATACGATGTATTGCGGGTGGCGAGTGAGTACCATACCAATATGGTGGCGGTGGTGGATGAGGCCCATATATACCATGGAGTCATCACCTTGGAAGATGCCATTGCGGCCTTTGCGGATACGCTGGCGATTCAGGCGCAGGGAGGTGTGTTGGTGCTTTCGATGTTTATGACGGATTATAGCTTGTTTGAGATAGCCCGGGTAATCGAGTCAGAGAATGCCAAGGTGCTGAGTAGCTTTCTCATCAGCGACCCCTTGGATGATAGCAAGATCAAGGTGGTGCTGAAGGTGGATAAGACTGAGCTCCGTCATATCAAAGCCACCCTAGAGCGGTTTGGCTTTAAGGTGATTGACCATTATCAAGAGGAGATGGAGGAGAGTAAGGAGCAGGATCGACTGGACAACCTGATGAGATTTTTGAATTTATAAAAAAAAATAACTGAATGAAGATAACCATACATGGTATCAGTTTTCATAAAGAATTTGTACCATTTATAGAGCAGTTGATTAATGCCTTACATGATCATAATGCTGAATTATACTTAACCGAGTCTTTTTCAAAGACCATGCAGAAATCCGGGGCAGAAGCTACCGGATTCACTGTATTTAAGGACCGGAAGGTTTTAGCAGATATGGATTTTGTGATCTCTGTAGGGGGAGATGGTACCTTGCTGGACACCGTATCCATGGTGGGAGAGTACGAAGTGCCCATATTGGGGATCAATACGGGCCGCCTGGGCTTCCTGGCGACCATCGCAAAGGAGGATGTCGAGAAGGCCATTCAGGTGTTGTTTGATGGACACTTCACGATTCAGGATAGAATATTGATTCATCTGGATGCAGACCAGCCCTTATTTAATGGGGTGCCTTATGGCCTGAATGAGTTTACCATTCATAAGCGGGATACCTCCTCTATGATTACGGTGCATACCTATATAGATGGCGAATACCTAAATAGCTATTGGGCGGATGGGCTGATTGTGGCCACACCGACGGGGTCTACCGGGTACTCTCTCAGCTGTGGAGGGCCTTTGATCTCTCCCGCTGCCAAGAATTTTGTGATCACTCCAGTAAGTCCCCATAATCTAAATGTCCGGCCAATGATTGTTTCGGATGAAAGTGAAATTACCTTTGCGATAGAGGGGCGGAGTAAGAAGTTTCTTATATCTTTAGATTCGCGATCCACGGCTGTGGATGCCTCGGTGAAGCTTACCGTTCGGCGAGAGAAATTCGTGGCCCGTTTGGTGAAGTTTCACGATTACAGTTTCTTCGATACCTTAAGGAAAAAACTCAATTGGGGCTTCGATATGCGGAACTAGTTTTAACAAAAATTAACCCCCAGGATACTTCAGCGGGTTTTTTATTCGTTGACTACTTTATAAATTGCAGCGTCTTGAAAAAAGTCAAGTTTCATTTACTCATGATTTTCTGTTTGTTTGCTTCCTTTATTGGGACAGGCATGCAGGAGGCATATGCGCAGAAGCATAATGAATATGGCTTAGGTCTGGGGGTGGCGACTTACTCTGGTGATATCATCAGGCGGTTGGACCCGGGACAGATTGGACTTCAAGGCACGTTGTTTGGCAGACGAAAATTTGACAATGTCTGGAGTATGAGATATGGAGTAGCCCTGGCGGGGATCAATGCGGCGGACAGTGTTCGTCCATTGGATGCCATGGCTGCGGCTCGGGATGCTTATTTCAAAGGCACTTTGATAGAAGGTCACTTAATGATGGAATATCATTTTCTGGATTTTCTTGCGCCACAGTCCTCGGTGAGGTATTCACCCTATGGCTTCTTTGGTATCGGCTATACCTTCTTCCTTGGAGAGGGCAGGACCTTTGCCGGGGAGCTAGCTCCTGAGGATGATGGTGACTATTCCCTTTCTACTCCCGTGATACCTTTCGGATTAGGGGTCAAGTACAAGCTTCAGGATAGGCTATTCCTTTCCCTGGAATTTGGATTTAGACCCACACTTAGTGATTTCCTGGACAAAATAGAGGGAAATGAAACCTATATTCCTAGATTTCCTGTAGATCCCAACGATCCTGATGCTATAGTGTACGGGGTAAATTACGGAAATAAGGCCGATAAGGACTGGTATTATTTTTTAGGATTGACGCTTAGCTACTCTTTCTACCAGATAGAATGCTTTAATTATTAATTAATTGGGCTCAGGGATAGAATATTAAAAAAGAAATGGCATTTTTGTACCTCCAAAAAAACAGCCAAGGATAAAAATTGGAATGAAGGTATCGATTGATAAGGATAGAATCCCAGAACACGTAGCAGTAATTATGGATGGTAATGGACGTTGGGCTCAGGAACAAGGAGCAAAGCGGATATTTGGCCACCGTAATGCTATTGCCGCTGTGCGGGAAACCATAGAAGGCGCCAATGAACTAGGCGTAAAGTACCTGACCTTATATACATTTTCTACCGAAAACTGGAATAGGCCTAAGCTAGAGGTGAATGCCATTATGGAATTATTGGTAAAAACCCTGACCGACCAAGTACCAAATCTTATGAAAGATAATGTACGGCTTACCTTGGTGGGAGATATATCGATGTTGCCCCGCAGGGGCAAAGCCAAGTTGGAAGATGCTATTCATCAAACCTCCTCCAATACTGGTCTTACCTTAATCCTCGCGCTTAGTTATAGCGGGCGCTGGGAAATCACCAATACCATTAAAGACATTGCCAAACAAGTAGCTGACAAGCAAATTGGTGTAGAGGATATTACCGAGAATTACGTATCTTCTCAACTATTAACCGCTGATTTTCCTGATCCGGAATTACTGATCAGAACCAGCGGCGAGTTGAGAATAAGTAATTTTCTACTTTGGCAACTGGCATATACCGAGCTGTATTTTACAGACGTGTTGTGGCCAGATTTTAGAAAAGAGCACCTGATCGAAGCAGTCGTCGATTACCAGCAACGGGAAAGACGATTTGGAAAGACTGGGGCCCAGATTAAATCTTAGAAATTAATGAGAAGTAGTATACTTATTATATGCTTGATCCTTTTTGCCGGCATGGCAAATGCTCAGATTCGTTTAGGGCAAAGCCAATATGCAACGCAAAAACCAGTGGATATTTTAGAGCTGGATTATTCCAAACCAAAAAAATATAAAATCGCTGAAATTAAAGCTGTAGGGCTATCTACTCTTGATGAAACTGCGATCATCTCCCTTTCTGGTCTGAAAGTAGGAGATGATATCACCGTCCCTGGTGATGCCATATCCAATGCCCTGAAGAAACTCTGGGCTCAGGGCATCATCGGTGATGTCAAAATACTAGTGACCAAAATCGAAGGTGAAGAGATCTTCTTGCTCCTCGATCTTACCGAAAGACCTAGGTTCAGCATCGTCGAATTTACCGGCGTGACCTCCACCCAGGAAGGCGAGCTGCGTGACAAAATCCAAATCCGTGGTAGAGTGGTCCGCGAGGATGTCCTCAATAGCTCTCAAAGAAGCATCGTCCGATACTTCGTCGAAAAAGGCTATCTCAATACCGAGGTGAAAATCATCCAGCAAAGAGACGAAACCTTCCCCAATAGCGTCAAGCTACTCTTTGAAGTCGATAAAAAATCCAAAGTCAAGATTAATGAAATTGACATCGTAGGAAACGAAAATATTGCCGATGGCAAAATCAAAAAGAAGATGAAGAAAACCAACGAACACGCTCGTGTTTGGGTGTTTAAAGATGTCTTCGAAAGAGTGAAAAATGCTGACGCCGAAAATATCGCCAGCTCATTGACCGAAACTCATCCCGTATCTGATGAAGAGGTCAAAATGTATATGAATAAAAACTTCAAGCTTAACTTTTTTAATTCCTCGAAGTTTAATGAAACAGAATATCGAAACGATAAAGATAATATCATCAACTACTACCAAACCAAAGGCTATCGTGATGCGACCATCCTGAGTGATTCGGTATATACTTTTGATGAAAGAAATGTGAATATCGACCTTCAAATGGAAGAAGGAAGACAATATTACTATAGAAATATCACGTTCACCGGAAACTATATCCATGATGATCAGGAGCTCCTGACTCGATTGGGGCTCCAAAAAGGAGATATATATAATAAGGAACTTCAAGATAAGCGACTGAACTATGATCCTACCAAAGGAGATGATATCAGCTCGCTATATCAGGATGATGGCTACCTGTTTTTTCAGGTTACAGCCTATGAGGTTAACGTAGCGGAGGATTCGATCGATATCGAGATGAGGATCTTCGAAGGACCACAAGTGACCGTAAATAGCGTATCCATCGAAGGAAATGAGCGTACCTCAGATCACGTGGTCATGCGGGAAATCCGAATCTTGCCTGGGCAGAAATTTAATCGATCTCTTCTGGTACGAACGATCCGAGAACTATCACAAGTGGGGTACTTCGATCCGGAAACTATCAACCCAGACCTTAGACCTAATTTTGAGGATGCTACGGTGGACATTGTATTCCAATTGGAAGAGCGACCAAATGATCAGATAGAATTGTCTGGGGGTTGGGGTGGCTTCTATGGTTTTGTGGGTACCGTCGGATTGGTGTTCAATAACTTCTCCATCAAGAATATCGGTGATTTCTCCAAATGGAGGCCATTACCTGTTGGGGATGGTCAGAAAGTAAGCCTTAGAGTACAGGCCAATGGACGATCCTTCCAGAATTATAGCCTTTCCTTCACCGAGCCTTGGTTTGGTGGCAAGAAACCAAATGCCCTAAGCGTGAGCTTTAACCACTCCGTACAGCGACAGATTAATACCTATAGTCAGACTAATTTCGGGGATGAGACGGGATTCTTTAAGATTACCGGGGTGACCGTTGGTCTTGCCAAAAGAGTCACCTGGCCGGATGATTACTTCAGCATAAGTAATTCCCTTCAGCTTCAGCTTTATGAATTTAATAATTATGGTAATTACTTTGGTCTTAGCTACCCAACAGGGAAGTCCAAGAGTTTTACCTTCAATACCACGGTGTCCAGGTCCAATGTGGATAGTCCAATCTATCCAAGGATGGGTTCAGAGATATCGCTGGGTGTAAACTTCACTCCACCGTATGCCTCACTGAACAAGTCTTTAGATTCAGATTCTCCTGACCAGGAGAAATATGCATGGTTAGAATATCATAAGTGGATGTTTGATGCCAAATTCTATACTCCTATATTTGGATCTAGCAAGATGGTCGTGAGTGCCAGAACCCATATGGGCTTCCTCGGATCCTATGGTAAAAAGATTGGAGTGATTCCATTGGAGAGATTCGTAATGGGTGGTGATGGGATGACCTTTAATAACTTCTCTTTGGGTCAAGAGATCATCGGGCTTAGAGGGTACGAAAACCAAGTGATCACACCTGGACGGATCAAACGAGATGCAGGACTTGAAACCACTTATGGTGGGATTGTTTATAATAAATACGTGATGGAGCTGAGGTATTTGGTTTCTCCAAATCCATCAGCAACCATATTTCTGTTAGGATTTGCTGAAGCAGGAAATAACTGGGGCAGCTATAGCGAATTTAACCCCTATGACCTTAAGAAGTCAGCTGGGTTTGGAGCAAGGATATTTATGCCTGCTTTTGGCTTGCTCGGAATTGACTGGGGTTATGGATTTGATCCAGCGCCAGGTGAGTTTCAACCTAGTGGAGGGATGTTCCACTTTACAATTGGTCAACAGTTTAGATAGAGGATGTTAAAAAGTCTTAAAATAGTATTACTGTTTATGGTCTTTATTTCTGCTGCGCAAGCTCAGAAAATAGGCTTTGTGGACTCTGAATACATTTTAAACAAGCATCCGGATTATAAAGTGGTCCAGGAAGAACTTCAGAAACAGGCGGATGTCTGGAAAAAAGAGGCACAAAATTTGGAACAGGAAATCTCAGAGATGTACAAGGCCCTGAAAGCAGAAGAAGTACTGCTGACTGAGGACATGTATAAGGATCGTATCCAAGCGATCCGAGATCAGGAAAAAGCCGCCCGAGCATTTAATACCAGAACTTTCGGTGTAAATGGGCAGTATTTCCAAAAACAAGATGAGTTGATGACACCTTTACAGTCAAAAATCTTTGACGCTATTGATAAGGTGGCCAAACGGAATGGTATTGGCATTATGTTCGATAAAGCAGCAGACTTATCGATGATTTATACAAATCCGATTCATGATTATTCGGATTTCGTAATTGACGAATTAGGAATAGAAGAAAACAAATAACTTAATTAAACAACAAATGAAGAAAGTGAAAATTATCCTTACAGCTATGGCTGTATTTTGCCTTGGTTTTGTTGCTAATGCACAGCAGGATGTAAAGATTGGTTATACTAATGTGGAGGCACTGATAAGCTTGATGCCTGAAATGCAGCAAATCGATGCTGACATGCAGGATTATGGAAAGCAATTAGATACCAATATTCAAACTAAAAGCCAAAGCTTCCAAAGAGAAGTAGCCGCTTATCAACAAGCATCTCAGACCATGACTGAGGAAGCTCGAGCTACTAAAGAGCAAGAGCTACAAAAACTACAACAAGAAGTTCAAAAATATCAGCAAGATGCTCAGTCTTCTTACCAAAGAAAATTAGGTGAGTTATTGGAGCCTGTACAGAATAAGGTATTTAATGCCATCAATGCTGTAGCGGCGGAAAATAACTATACTCACATCTTCTCTGAAAGTGCTGGTCAAGCTCCGATCTTGCTCTACACTAAAGAAGCAGATAAGTTTACCGAACTAGTGGCTGCCAAACTAGGAATCGAAATTCCTGAGGCGCTTCCGGAAGAAGGAAACTAAGAAACTTACTATCTTAATCTAAAAGCCCGGCTCGCCGGGCTTTTTTGGTTTTAGCCTCTTCTATTTTCGATTCTCTGTGCAAGTGCAGAGCTGCCTAAGGGAGTTGCAGGAGAATAGCTGCTAGGAGACTTATAGGTTTTTCTAAGTGTGCAGGACCTATTTAGCATACCACATGATCAGCTTACTCTAATGATTGGATAGGGAATAGATTGGGAACTGGACCAATAGTTGCGCTGTTTTGGGGAGTACACTTAGGGTGTATTGGCTTATTTTTGAGGAATTAAATGAGGATAGATAAATGGCGAAGAAGAAATTTAAAGATGTAATTAGGACTTCTGATGTCCCTGTGTTGGTGGATTTTTATGCTGATTGGTGTGGCCCATGTCAGACCATGTCCCCTTTAGTCCAGCAGATAGCAGATGAGCTGGAGGGTAAGATCAAAGTCATTAAGATTAATATTGATAAGAACCAGCAGGCTTCCCTACATTTTGGCGTTCGATCCATCCCGCATTTTATCCTATTCAAGCGAGGAAAGATATTATGGAGAAAAGGTGGCCTGATGACCAAAAGAGATTTGGAGAAATACCTGAAAGGCTTCCTGTAGCTTAAAGAATACGGATGCGGCCTTTCTAAATGAACCTTTCATTTGTGACAGTATCTTTCAGTCCGCAGCCAATGAATTTTTCTAATGGCCTTCCCTAAAGGGTACGATCCTATTTTGCCTCGCTATCCACCTATTGATATTAACGCTTACATTTATTTTTTTGAGAATAAATAGCAATAATCAGATTCTGTTTTGGCCTGAGTTTCAGGGATGTCTATAAAATATAATTATTCCTACTTTTTTAGCATAATATTTCTTGTCACAGTTCGTTATAGAGGTAATGAAGTATTAATTAGGATAAAAAACTAAACCAACCTATTATGAATTTTAAAAAAGAGATCAAATTTCTATCATTGTCTGTTGTTATGGCCTGTTTTGGCTTGATATTCAGTACTAATGTACAGGCCCAGGAAGTCGGCACAACGGATTTTACGGACCTTGAATACGAAAAATTTGTAGAGATCAATGCGGCTTTGATTCCCATGCAGGAGGAGGTTCAAGGCCAAATGATGAATGCGATAAAAGAGGAGGGACTTGAAGTGGAGCGTTTTCAGGAATTAGCCCAAGCCCAGCGTGGAGGGACCATCACTGATGCGACTGAGGACACAGAAGAGATCGCCAAGTTTAATAAGGCGGGGCAAAAAGTCATGAATATTCAACGGGGAATGCAAACCCAGGCGCAGGAAGTAATTAAGGAAAAAGAGCTTCCTATGGAGAAATTTCAACAGATGTCCATGGCCTATAGTCAGGATCAGGAGGTAAAAGCGAAAGTGGACACACTCATCAGCAAAAAAGTAGAACAACAATAATGTGTTTAGTGAGCAATGCAATCGACTAAGGTTTCTTTCCAGGAAATCATAGTTGAATAAAAAAAGCAGGTTTCGGCCTGCTTTTTTTATGCCCCAATCTCTGATCTTGGAGGCGGAGGAGGGCATAACTATTAAAAAAAGAAGTACCTAAACTGCTATTTTCTGAAATTCAGAAAGATGTTTTTATCACTTTGACTCACCGGTTTGATTTAGCTCCGCTAATTTTCGGTTTCCTCCATTAAAGTGTATTATGAATACATTATTAAAACAGGCGATCCTTTTAAAATTCTTTTATAACAAATGGTCCAGTTTAAAGAAATTGTAAATTTTTTCGTAATGATGCATAAGTATTTTGATATTGATTGAAAAATTTCGTTTTTGTATCGTCAATTAATTGAAATACAATGAAAGTTAGTGAAGAGTCTTTATTTACGACTGAAACTTTGATTGAGCCCAAAATTTCAAATTCTCATAATTCTTCTGAAAAGGATTTATGGGATTTATTTAAGTCTGGTTCCAAGGCCGCCTTTGTCAGGATATATGAAGATCATTTTGATTCTTTATATAATTTTGGGATGTGTGTATGTGGTAAAGATGACTTAACCAAAGATGCCATCCATGATGTGTTTTTTGATTTGAGAAAAAATGCTTCGAAAGTAGGTCCCACAGATTCTATTAAGTTTTACCTATTTAGATGCTTGAAGAGGAGGTTGATTCGCGAGCAGAAAAATTGGGGAAATCGAAAATCTGGCCTTGATTCTAACCAATTTATTGAGATTGGGATTTCTCAGGAGGAATTGATGATCAATCAACAACTTAATAATGAACAAGCTCAAAAGCTACTCCTTGGATTGAACTCACTGAGCCCTCGGCAAAAGGAGGTTATTTTTTACCTGTTTTATGAAGGAATGAGCTATGTGGAAATTCAGGAGTTAATGGGCTTATCTTGCCCAAAATCCGCAAGAGACCTTGCTTACAAAGCCTTAAAAAGCCTAAGAGAAATAATGACCTGTATTACTATCATAGGAATTGCTTCGGCCTTCCACTAAGGTTAATGAGGCTCAGGTCTGCTATCTCCATCAAAGTATAGCATTGCTTTGAATAGCCCAGCGAATTGTGCTAGCCTAGTTGGATAATTTTCATTTTTTAGGGCTGTTTAGGATCCATGCAGCCTCAACTATATTTTTTTCATTTGCTTTTATCTCCTCCGAGGATTTCATTTTTGTCCGGTTTATTGACTAAGGGTATTCCTTTACAACGCTTAGTTGCTCACACATTGGAGCGGTAAGATTTATTCAGTGCTTGGTATTATTATGAGAGATTAAAAGGGCAATAAATAGGGCTGAATTTTTTAATAATATCCCAAATCATCTGTCAATAGGCTATTTGAAAAAAAATATTAAAAATTTAGACGTTGTTTGAGGGGTCTTGTTCTTTGTCTTCTACAAGAACTATAAAGCTAGCTAATGTCTAAGTTTGAAGACCTTTTAAGTAACCCGGATTTTATAAAATGGGTCCATGATCCTTCTCCTATTTTGGATAGGTATTGGACATTATGGATGAAGCTAAATCCTGATAGAAGAGAGGATATGCTTATGGCCCGTGAGATACTTAAAAGGGTAGATTTTATTCCTTATAAAGCTGATAAGTCCACAAAGATGGATTTGCTAAATCGGCTCCTTGAGGAAGGGGATGGGCAGGAGCAGATCTCCACGCCTAATGAAAGCAAGGATAAAAACCCAAATTTCAGATCCAGATGGTTTACTATGGCTGCTATCCTGCTTGGGATTTTGTGTTTCACCTACATTTTTCAATTCTATACTGTCGATAATGTTCCCGCTCCAGTATATCAAACCTGGACTTCCAAGAGCACTAATAATGGAGAGAAGCTTAATTTCAGGTTGCCAGATGGCACCATCGTTTGGCTGAATTCAGGCAGTTCTTTGACTTACCCTACTTCTTTTGATTCGACTATTCGTTTTGTAAAACTTCATGGAGAAGGATTTTTTGAAGTGGCTGAAAATAAGGAAAAGCCATTCATAGTAAACACTGGTGAGGTAAATACCATGGCCTTGGGTACCTCATTTAATATTGCCAATTGGGAAGATAGTCCCTTAAGAATATCCTTATTCACTGGTAAGGTGGGGATTACTAATCGTGCGACTACGCAAAATGAGACCTTGGCTCCTGGACAGGAGTACCGCTTGGTGACTGGTTCGGGGAAGATGGAGGTCGCCTCATTTGACGATGAAAAAGTGTTAGCATGGAGAAAGGGGAAATTGATATTCGAAAATGCCTCTTATAAAGAGGTGAAAGATAAGCTGGAGCGCTGGTATGGGGTCTCTATAAATGAAAAAGGACTTCCTTCTTCATCATGGAATTTTACTGGCTCCTTTGAAAATCAGATGTTGTCAACGGTATTGACGACTATGTCAAGTATTGAGGATTTCACTTATACTATTAAGAATAAAGAGGTCTCTATCAAATTTTAAAAATATCGCCCAAAATAATTATGATGATACAGATAAATAGCCCCTAGTAAAAACCAACCAGCATAGGCTGGTTGGTTTTAATTTCCGCTTCTAGGAGGAAGTCATTGGGGAATGAAGATGCTCCTGAGAAGCTGCTTAATGAATAATCACTAAACCTTTCAAAATTATGAAATTAAAATTACAAAAGACAATATATATGTTGTCCCGGTATTTCTTATATGGGTTTATAATCCAGACACTTGTTTTCAATTTTGTATTTGCCAACTCTGTGAAGGGGCAGTATAAATCTATTGAAGAGGTGCAAGTTTCTTTTACTGAAAAGGAGCTTAAACTAGCTTCCTTTTTTAAGGAGGTGGAAAAGCAGTCCGCATTTGTATTTGTGTACGATCTAAAGGACATCGATAAAAATGCCAAAATCCTCCTAGGTAATAAAAATGGTTCTGTGGAGGACTATCTTCTTACTCTTAGTCGCCAGCTAGGATTGAAATTTCGGCAGGTTAATAATAGTATTGAGGTGAAAAGGGCTATGGTACGACTTCCTAGCCAGGAAGAGGACTATATGAAAAGGATTACTGGAAAGGTACTAGATGAGCTGGGCGACCCTGTGCCGGGAGTAGCCGTGAAGGAAATCGGATCCAGCAATGGAACGGTGACTGATATCGACGGGGGCTTTGTACTGGATGTCGCTGAAGGAGCAAGCTTAGTTTTTAGCTTTTTAGGCTATGAAAAGCAGACCATTGTGGTAAGTTCCCAAACGATCATAAACGTGACATTAGAGCCTGAGCTTCATGGTCTGAATGAAGTAGTGGTCGTGGGCTATGGTACTCAGAAAAAAGCAAACCTTACTGGGGCGGTAGCGACAGTTGGTGATGAGCAATTGAACAAAAGAAAAATTGCCAACTCTTCTTCGATGTTGCAGGGATTACTGCCAGGACTACAGGTAGTCCAGAATTCTGGAGCACCCAGTGGGGAGAATGTATCCATGTTAGTAAGAGGCTTCGGCACTTTCAGTGGGGCAGGGGTAAATCCTCTAGTGGTTATAGATGGGATTCCAGGGAATCTTTCTGGTATCAATCCAAATGACATTGAGTCGGTCACCTTATTGAAAGATGCAGCATCTGCCGCTATATATGGCTCTCGTGCTGCCAATGGAGTGATTCTGGTGACGACGAAGCAAGGGAAGTCGGGTCAAATGAAATTTACTTATGACTTTAATATAGGTCAGCATAGCCCAACAACTCTCCCTGATTTGATTTATGACTCAGCGGAATATATGGAGCTATACAATGAGGCAGCTTTGAATTCTGCAGGAGCCTCCCCGATATATACCTCCAGCGAAATCAGTGACTATAAAAACAGTACAGATGAAATTGCCTACCCCAACTTCAATTGGGTCGATTTTATGGTAAACCCAGCCTATGTCCAGAATCACTACCTGGGATTAAGTGGAGGTAGCGAAACGACAACCTTTAATATAGGTCTGGGATATGTGAATCAGCCAGGCACCATCAAGCCTTATCAATATGAGAAATATAACCTACGGATTAACTTGACTGCACAGCCGAAGGACCATATTAAGTTGGGCGTGAATACTAGTATTAATTACGATATTACCGATGATACAGGCTTTGACCTCTTTTCTTCCATACTTTCTTCCGGGCCTGACTATGCACCTCGTCTTCCTGATGGAAGATATTCACGGAATGCCTATGAAAAAGAAGTGAATGCCAATAGGTTTCAAGCCAACCCTTATGGTATGGCTAATGAAGTCTTAAGTGCAAAAAAAGGACTGCAGTTACAGACCAGTGCGTTTATTGACTTTAAGCTTACAGAAGGTCTGACATGGAAAGTGAAGGGTGGCCTGAACATAAATAATTATAAAACGAAATCGTTCGATGGGGAATTTTCCACTTATAATTACCAATCTGGCAACCTGTCCAAAATTGAGAATACCAACACCTTAGATATTAAAACTTTTAATGATCTATACCCTGTTTTATACTCTCATTTGACGTATGAAAAGAATGTAGGGAACCATGATTTCAGGATATTAGGGGGCTACCAGATGGAGTCGTATAAATATGAAAATCTAGGCTTAGGGAGAAAATCCTATTTCATCAATACAGCACAGGAGATCGATGCAGGCCCAGCGGCCAATCAATATACCTCTGGCAATTCCGAAGAATGGTCAATGATGTCCTTCTTTAGTAGGTTGAATTATTCCTACAATGACAAATACCTCCTGGAGGCAAACTTCAGAGCGGATGGCTCATCGCGATTTGCGGAGGGCAATAAGTGGGGCTATTTTCCTTCGGTCTCTCTTGGCTGGAGACTGTCAGAGGAAGGTTTTCTGCAAGACCTTACCGCGCTTTCTGATTTGAAACTGAGGGGTTCGCATGGGGTTCTTGGCAACCAGGATATCGGGTACTATCCCTATCAGAATGTGCTGATGATCGGAGCTAATGGAAGCTTTCCATTTGGCGTTTATCCCATAGATGGGGAAGTAATGACGGCAGTCTCCACTGGGGCTCTTGTAAATCCAAATATTCAATGGGAAACTACTGCAGTCACTAACTTAGGCTTCGACTTAAGTCTTTTCGGAGATAGATTGGCCTTAAACTTTGATTGGTTCAATAAGGAGACCTCGAATATTCTAAGGCGTGCCCAAATACCGGCTTATATTGGCCTTAATCCGCCAATTATCAATGATGGTAAGATGAGAAATACGGGCTTTGAGGTAGCGGTTAATTATAGAAATCAGGTGGGTCAATTGAATTACTCCGTAGGAGGAAATGTACAGTCTTTCAAAAATGAGTTGATTTCCTTTGGTGAAAGAGAGATAAGTTCTGTGACGATCAATGAGGAGGGTCACCCTTATAACGACTGGTATATGTGGGAGTGGATCGGTATATTCCAAAGCGAGGATGAAATAGCCTCCTCTGCTACCCAATCACCTATGCCTAGACCGGGGGAGCTTAAGTATAAAGATCAAAATGAAGACGGAGTCATCGATCAAAATGATCGGGTACACATCTCGGGCTCATTTCCAGCATTTACTTATAACTTCAATTTTGGGCTACAATATAAAGCCTTTGATTTTTCGGCGAGGTTTTATGGCTCACAGGGTGGAAAGAAATTCCTGAATAACCAAGGCGCAGCTCCTTTCTATAAAGGAACTCCACCTTCTGTAGAATGGAGAAATAGATGGACGCCGGATAATCCGACCAATGAGATGCCGCTTATATATGCAGGTGAAGATAACTCTCAGATATTTAATTCGCCTTCTACCTATTATCTCAAAAATGCCTCCTTCATGAGGTTACAAAATCTTCAGATTGGATACACCTTGCCACAATCTATTGTAGCTAAAATAGGCTTAGATCACCTAAGGGTATATTATGCAGGGGACAATTTGTTGACATTTAGTGATTTGGATGGATTTGACCCAGAGCGAATAAGTAACACAGGGACAATGGCTAATTACCCACAGAACAAAATCCACTCTCTAGGCCTTACCATAAACTTCTAAAGTAGAAAACCATGAACAGATATATAAAAATACAAGCTGTGATGCTGATAGCATTGCTAGGATTTGGCTTTCAAAGTTGTGAGGATTTCTTGGAGAAAAACCCCCTGTCAGCGGTTTCCTCAGAGACTTTTTGGCGGAATGATGAGGATGCCAAAAATGCTTTGGCCGGGGTGTACCAAACCCTCGTGACGGGTAATTATACCATTGGCTTTGGAGGTTTACGGACCCAAATAGATGGCTTAAGTGACGATGGGTACGGGAATGCCAGTTGGCCTGGTTCCTTTAATATTCCTCAGTCTGGAGATATTACCCCTACCACTGGCGGCGTGGTACGTGATTATTATTCGATCCCGTATAAGGGCATTGCCATTTGTAATTATTATCTAAACAATATTGATAGAGTACCAGAAATTGATGTAACCCTAAAGGAGAAATATGTCGCAGAAGTTAGGTTTATCCGTGCTTGGCATTATGCGACTCTCTTGCAGATGTTTGGCGGAGTGGTTTTGGTGCCTGAGGAAGTGACCTTGAGTGATGCCTATCTGCCTAGGAGCAGCCGTGAAGAAACCATGAACTATATCATTAGTGATCTGGATAAGGCAATTGAGAATCTTCCGAATGAGTCGTATGCGGGGCGCGCTGTAAGAGGAAGTGCGCAAGGCTTGAAAATGCGCGTTTTACTATACGAACAACAATGGGAGGCTGCGGCTGCAATTGGACAACAAATAATAAGCGAGGGGACATTCTCAATCGCCTCGGATTGGGCAGGAATCTTCGATGGTACATCCCAGGAAGGTAACTCAGAAATAATGTTTTCTATAGCCTTTGAAGCGCCAAATATGAGACATGAATACGATCGTATGTATGGCGACTGGGGCTCCTGCGCTCCACTTTGGGACCTGGTGAATGAATTTGAGTGTGTGGATGGTCAAGACATTGAGAGTTCACCATTATATGATCCCGCAAAACCCTTTATTAATCGGGATCCTCGCATGGAGCTTACGGTGATTCATGTGGGTGAAAATAGACCCTATTATAATGTGCCTTTGGAGGCTGGAGAGAAACCTACTAATTTCCTTTGGCAAAAAGGTTTATTCCTCGATCAGACTCCTCCATCTTCCGCCTCAAATAATGATCAGGATATGGTGCTGATAAGGTATGCAGATATTCTCTTGATGTACGCTGAGGCTCTAAATGAAGCTAGTGGTCCAAGTGCTGAAGGGCTCGCAGCAGTAAATGAGGTAAGAGCTCGGCCAGGAATCAATATGCCTGCTGTGGCCGGAGTAAGTAGTCAGGAGGAAATGAGAAAGGTGATCGCTCATGAAAGAAGAGTAGAGCTGGCAGGTGAAGGATTGAGATTCTTCGATATCAAAAGATGGAATGTCGCTCATATCCTAATTCCACAGGAAATAATCCCTGGCTCTATTACGGAACTGACTCCTAATGGGGTTCACAGAGTTTTTAACCAGAAGCAGTATTTATGGCCTATTCCTCAAACAGAGATCGATCAAAATCCATTATTAGATCAAAATCCAGGTTATTAAATTAGGAATTGATTCTATGAATTATTAGCTGCAAGTTCCTAGGAAGGAGCTTGCAGCTTTTTCATTATTTTTGAGGATGACTTTTTAGAAACTATAGAATCACAGCAGCCAATCAGGCCCGTACACCTTTCTTTGCCATTATAATTACTTTTTTTATTCTTAAATTTTATCCAGGTTAATTAAATAGCGTTTGTCTATCAGTCTAATATTTTATCAATTGGCAATTTGAAACAATAGGTTGTACTTTTGGTTTGTAATTTAATAAAGAGATAGATAAATGGATAAAGTGGCTAAGATAGGGGTATTGCTAGTGAATTTGGGAACGCCAGATAGCACGGCAGTGCCGGATGTTCGAAAATACTTACGGGAATTTTTGATGGATGAGAGGGTAATAGATATTCCTTTTCTTTCTCGATGGTTTTTGGTGAACGGCATCATTGCTCCCTTTAGATCTCCTAAGTCAGCGGCGGAATACCGCAAGGTGTGGACCGATCGAGGGTCACCACTCCTTTACCATACGGAGGACCTGCGGGATAAGCTGCGCCTAAAGCTAAGCCCCGCAGACTATCAGGTGGAGATCGCCATGCGCTATCAGTCACCGAGTATAGAGACAGGACTGGAAGCCTTACGCCAAGCCAAGGTGAAAAAAATAATTGTACTTCCCCTATTCCCACAATACGCTTCTGCTACCAATGGTTCAGTAATTCAGAAGGTGATGGAGATCGTCAGAAAGTGGCAAGTGCTACCTTCGGTGAGTTATATCGCAAAATTTATGGATCATCCATTGTTTTTGGAGGCTTGGAAGCGAGTGACGGAGGAATACACCCTCGACCGTGATTATGATGCCTATCTTTTTTCCTATCATGGCATTCCTGAGCGCCAGATTACCAAAGCCTCCTGCAACGGCTACTGCCAGCTAAATAATAAATGCTGCTCTCGTCAGACTCCATCCAATCAATATTGCTATCGTGCGCAGTGTTTTCATACCAGTCGCTTACTTACCGAGAAGCTTGGCTTGCCAGCAGAGAAGGTGCATACTTCCTTCCAGTCCCGCTTAGGCAAGGATCCGTGGATACAGCCTTATACCGAAGAAACCATCAAAACCCTGGCGGCTAGTGGAGCGAAGAAAGTGTTGGCTTTCTCCCCAGCCTTTGTGGCGGACTGCCTGGAGACCACCGTGGAGGTGGGCGAAGAATATAAAGAAGTCTTCGAGGAGGCCGGTGGTAAGCAGTGGGATCTGGTTCCTTGCTTAAATTCACACGAGGTATGGGTGGATTGCGTAAAAGCTCTGGTGGAGGAAAATTCCTAAGAGAATCGCCAGGTAGAGCAGGATAGAATGTCCTGCTCAGGACTCCTCTTTATTGCCGCTTTATGCAATGCCCTTCCTTTTTGGTATTAATGACCTTTATTATTTCTTTTGGTGGATAAAAAATTGAGTTTTTGCCTATTTCCCTGAGTTTGAACCTGTACCTTTGGGCCTGAATGAATTGATTAAAATATGAATCAGGCCCTTTCCAAGAGAGATATATCTACTCGCTTACTGGTACCCGGTATTATACTCATTAGCTTTTGTCTTCGTCCTACGTTGACATCAGTGGGGCCCTTGATTCCTATGATCCGGGAGGACCTAAGCTTAAGTAATGGTCTTGCTGGATTTTTGACCACCTTGCCACTTATAGCATTTGCGACTTTTTCACTTTTTGCCTCAGGGATTGGGGCACGCCTGGGCAATGTCAGGGCGATTTTGCTGGGTCTAATACTCCTGGGCATTGGTACTGTCATCAGAGTACAGGGAGGTTCATTTTTATTGTTTGCCGGCACCGCATTGACGGGAGTGGGCATCGTGATATGTAATGTGCTGATCATTCCTCTAATCAAATTAAAACTTCCAAACAAAATAGGTATAATGACCAGCGTTTATACGACAGGAATGTCGGGCTTCGCGGCGGTCGGAACAGGCTTGAGTGTCCCAATAGCGATGGAGTTGGGCTGGCGAGGTTCTCTTTTGTCCTGGATAGGCTTGATAGTGATCGCCATACTCCTTTGGATTCCTCAGGTCAAAACCAAGAAGGTCAAAGGTGCTGATGAGGGATTGAGTGGTGGGAAGAATGTGTGGAAGTCCCGGCTAGCCTGGGAAGTTAGCCTATTTATGGGAATCCAATCCACCATGTTTTATACCTTGATCGCTTGGCTGCCCGATCTGTTGATCTATCGGGGCTTTACCGCAGGTAGCGCTGGCCTGGTGATGAGCCTGATGCAAGTGGTAGGCTTGGTAGGCTCCTTCTTAGCTCCATTGGTTGCCGTAAAATACGCCTCCCAAGTCAGGATTGCCGTGGGAATGGGACTGATTTATTTTGTAGGATATACGACCTTATTCTCCTCCAATGAACTGATCTTATATACTGGACTGACTCTCATTGGCTTTTGTTTAGGAGCCAGTATTAGTTTGGCCTACACTTTGATCGGCCTTCGCACCGAAGGAGGAACCACCGCAAGGCTGTCTGGAATGGCGCAGTCCGCAGGCTATTATTTAGCCGCTTTGGGACCGGTCATGGTGGGGATATTATTTGACTGGAATAAAAACTGGAATATATTGATCATCATGATGATAATTTGTGCTCTGAGCTTCGCTTATTTAGGGTCCAGAGTGGGAAGAAATGTTAAAGTATAGTACAATCAAACGTAATAGTTATGCAAGAATTCTTTAGTGGTTTAGGAGTGGACGATGATTTGTTTACCTATGTAATCATGCCTTTGTTGATTTTCTTTGCCCGTGTAGGGGATGTCTCTATCAACACGCTCCGCATTATGTTCGTATTGAATGGGAAGAAGAATGTGGCTCCCATTTTGGGGTTTTTTGAGGCCTTGATTTGGCTTTTGGCCATTGGACAGATCTTCCAGAATATCGATAATCCTATGTCTTATCTGGCTTATGCCGGCGGCTTTGGCGCAGGAACCTATATTGGGATGGTATTCGAAGAAAAACTGGCTCTCGGTAGGGTGCTGGTACGAGTGATTACCAAGGAGCCTATGCCTGAATTGATAGAGTTTATGAAAGAAAGAGATTACCGCTTCACCAGCCTTGGTGCTGAGGGTCGATTCGGTAAAGTCAATCTTTTATTTACCGTCATGAAGCGTGAGAACCTTAAGGAATATGTGAATAAGATCAAATCGCTCAATGATAAAGCATTCTACACTATAGAAAGCGTGAAGCGTATTTCGGAAGATGACCTTAATATCATGGAGGATAGACCACGATTTACCACACGTATTTTTGACAGAGTAAGGAAATAACGATGGATATCGCAGAGGCAGTCAGGACGGAGCACTCCAAAGTAATGGCATGCAGGATTGCCGATTATATCGCAGATGATGCCTCCAGGTTTGCAGTCCTGATGGATGTGTTTTTTGGCGATGACTACCGGCAGACCCAAAGGGCTTCTTGGCCCTTCGGGATGGTAGTGGAGCAGTTTCCTGAGCTGCTACTGCCTTATTACCCCAGGGTGATAGCGATGCTATCCCAGCAGGATGTACACGTGGCCGTCAAAAGAAACCTGCTGCGGGTATTGCAGTTTCAGCTGATTCCTGAGGACTATGAAGGGGAGGTGCTGGATAAGGCTTTTACCCTTTTCGAATCCAAAAATGAAGCTATTGCTGTGCGGGTTTTTGCGATGCAGGTGGTCTATAACCTATCCAGGAAATTTCCTGAAATTCAGCCGGAAATAAAGTGGATCATCGAAGAGTCCATGCCTTTTGCTTCAGCAGCATTTAAAAGCAGGGGAGGGAAGATCCTGAAGGAATTAAGTAAAAATCGTCAATGATTCTCCTAGGCTTAGGAGCTTCTTAAGTTTTCCTGATGGCGCATATTGAAGCCCTCTATCCCTTGCAGGCCTCCCGAATGAATCAGTAGAATGGAGGCATGCTCATGGAAATAATCCTTTTTAATCAAATCATATATTCCATAAAATAATTTGCCAGTATAAATGGGGTCCAGCGGAATGCCGTTTTGATCCGTGAACTCCCTCATAAACTCGATCAGCTCTTGCTTGTATTTGGCGTAGCCGCCAAAATGGTAATCCGTAAATAATTCATATTTCGCCTTAGGCTCAATCGCATGGCTTTCCAATAAGCATGCAATTTCCTTATGTATAAATTCCCCCTTGAGGGAAGATATGCCTAACACCGTCTGGGAGGCTCTTGCAGAGGCGATCAATCCTGTGAGAGTGCCTCCTGTACCAATAGCCGCACCGATATAATCCATGCGATGATCCTCTTCCCTCAATATTTCCATACAGCCCTTTATGGCGAGCTTATTTGTGCCTCCTTCAGGTATCAGGTAGAAAGAACCAAATTGGCGACGAAGGTTCTCTACTACCTCCGCTTGCTGTTTATTCCGGTAAGTCTCCCGATCCATATAGTGGAGGCTCATGCCGCATTCTTTGGCATATTCCAAAGTAGGACTTAATTGCTTTCCCGCTTCCCCTCTGATGATACCTATGCTCCGAAGCCCCAGTGCCTGACAGGCTGCTGCAGTGGAGTAGATATGATTGGAGTAGGCTCCGCCAAAGGTAAGTATTGTTTTATGAGACCTGATTTCTGCCTCCTTGAGATTATATAAAAGCTTAAAGTACTTGTTTCCTCCTGCCGTGGGATGGATAAGGTCAAGCCGCTTTATATATAGATTCACCTTTTTGGAAGTCAAAAAGGGTGATTTTATTTCTTGATTGGGATGAAAAGTGCCTTGTAACAATTTATTATTGGTTGAATTATCATAAAATTATCAAAACTTTCAGGTTAGTGCCGTATTTTTGCAGGATGAATGAGGAATTTGACGAGGAAAATTTTGAGCAAGAAGGTGAAGGCCTGTTCGAACATTTAAGAATCACTGTAGATAAAGGCCAAACCGCAGTGCGGGTGGATAAGTTTTTGACTGATAAAGTAGGTAATGCTACTCGGAATAAAGTGCAACAGGCCATTGAAAATGGAAGTATTCAGGTGAATGGCCAGAATATCAAAACAAACTATAAAATCAAACCTGGCGACGTGATCACCATGCATCTGGAGGCAGACCATCAGCCTACGGAGGTGATTGCGGAAGATATCGCCTTGGACATATTATATGAGGATGACCATCTTCTAGTGGTCAATAAGCCCGCAGGAATGGTCGTACACCCTGCGTATGGTAACTGGACGGGTACTTTGGTAAATGGCCTAGTGTACCATTTTAATCAGTTGCCGGAGCTTCCTGGTAATTCCGGTCGCCCGGGATTGGTGCATAGGATAGATAAGGATACTAGCGGTTTGCTTGTGATAGCTAAGTCTGAGATGGCCATGACGCATCTGGCAAAGCAATTTTTTAATCATACCATTGAACGTACCTATTTGGCTCTGGTATGGGGTGAGCCCACAGAGGATCAAGGTACCGTGGATGCGCATGTAGGTCGTAATGCCAAGGATCGAAAGATGATGGATGTATTTCCTGAAGGAGAATATGGAAAGAATGCCATTACCCACTGGAAGGTGATTCAGCGTTTAAGGTATGTTTCCCTGCTCCAGTGTAATTTGGAGACGGGCAGAACGCACCAGATCAGGGCGCATATGAAATACCTCAATATGCCCCTCTTCAACGATCAAATGTATGGCGGAGATAAGATTCGCAAAGGAACACAGTTTTCAAAATATAAGGCATTTGTAGGCAATTGCTTCAAAACCCTTCCCCGACAGGCTCTTCATGCTAAGTCCTTAGGCTTTGTGCATCCTGCTACTGGAGAGCCTATGCAATTCGATACCGAGCTTCCCGCAGATATGAAAGAAGTACTGGATAGATGGCAGAACTATGTTGTTAGCACCTGATTGCTTTAAATTTTAAAAAATGTTAAAATTTAAACTTTCTTTTTGCGCTAACGTTATTTAAACTGTCTATTATTTGATGGGATTTCAAAAGGAAACCCAAAATGGATTACAGAGTTTTCAAATTACGGGAGATAATGGGCTATTGTTCTATAAGTATTTTCATTTAGTTATCGATTGCATTAAAAAAAATGTAAAAATTCGTTAAAACTTTTTGAAAATTTTTGACTTTAGATTTACTGCCGTATCTTTGTAGGGTAATCAAGAGGAAGTAGAAGATTTCCTTTACGATTCAGGAATTGTAAGGCGCTAGACGCAAATGGCGAGCACAACGCTCTGAAAGGTTCAAGTCCTTTTCTTACAACAGGTTATTTTGGGTTTATTGTTAATTGACTAAAGCTATGAGATTCTATTTCATAGCTTTTTTTATGCCCTTATTTTTTTCTAATGCATTTATTATACTTTAAATACTGCCTTCTGCGCCGCCGTTTTTCTAGCCATATTTTTATAGATTTTACTAGGTTTTCACCTAATTTTCAGCAGTGAATTCCCCCAAAATGAGGAGGAATGACTAATTTTTCTAATCTCTACAAAGATTTATTTGGCGCGACTTATTGAATATTCTGCAAACGTTTCCAAAATAATACGCAATTGTAATATAATTTGGTTTTATGGATTTTGTTTAAAATTTTATTTGTCAATTAGGCCTTAGGTCAGATATAAATAAGGTGCTGTTAAGGATTTGTTAAAAATGATACTCAGAATCTATGCTTAATTATCGAATAATTTTTCAGAATGGGTAAAAATAAAAATAATGAAAAAATACCCGTATTTGGTTGAAAAAATTTTAAAATAAAATTCACTTTATTACCTTTGAAGCATCAATCAATCAAAAGGATTGCAAATATTGTAGGATGTTGAAATTGGCAGACAAGCCCTCCTGTCTCGGGGGTGGAGATTATTGGATAAAGCACACATAGAGCTCTTGTGTTGCCTAACTTCTCCGTGGAGGTTCGAGTCCTTCTCCTACAGCTATAATCAAGAACAATTTTAGTCGCTTATATTAAGCCTAAGATTGTTCTTTTTTGTTTTTATAACCCCTGACTTTTGCGATCCTGCTTGCCAAGCTATTTTAAATACCTCCATCTACTTAATTTCTCCGGGTTGTTTTTTTGAAATCAAGGGGTTCTATAATTTCTAGCAATGACATCAATACTGGACCTGTAATAATCAGTCTTTTTATTGATGGACAAGATCTTCAGATGAGCAGTGAGATAGGGGAATCAGCGGTGAGGGCGTATTAGAGAGTGAAATTCGACCAGTTTCATGATTTTTCGGGTATGACTTTTGTTAAGAGGCATTCAACTAGAACTAATATGTGTATATTTAGTATGGAGACTGAGCAGAGGTAATATTATTGGTCGTGAGACTATAGTAATGCGCTTAGTGCAGGGAAGGATAAATACAAGTTTGACGAAGAATACGAGGGCCTATTTTTTTACTATTGTAAAATAGAGGCTGCTTTAATATATATTGTTTAATAGATGGAGGAAAAGGCTACAAATAAGATAAAGTTGAAAAGATCACAGAGGAGATTGATTCACTTTTCTGCTGTATTGATTCTTACGTTATTATTCCTGCAGGTATTGCTTTATTTTGGCTCTGACCTTTTGCTCAGAAGCTATATTCAGAATAAAGTAGATGAGGCCTCAGACGGTAAATACGAGGTGAGTTTTGATAGATTTCGTCTATCCTTATTTCAGCGTGGGTTTTATTTTGAAGGCTTCAGCCTTTCACCAAATAAGGGAAATGATTATTGGGAAGATGATAAACCGATATATCGTGTTCAGGTGCCCAAGATCTCCGTCAAGCGGCTTAGTTTTGATTTTGGAGAAAAGATTTTAAGATTGGGGGAGGTTCGCTTTGAAGGTCCTAATATTCAGACCCGTCAGGATCTTCAGGAGACAGACTCCGTCTCTTCGGTAAGCCGGTTGGATGAGTTTCAAGCTGAGCTTCGAAAATCCCTGGAGCAGGTCCCGTTGGAAGATCTAGTGATCGGCAATCTGTATCTGGACGATGCGGATTTGCTGATAGAAAACTTTGTCAGCCAAAAGTCCATTCGGGCGTTTAATACCAATTTCCAACTTAAAGAAATACATTTTTTAAAAGACAGACCATTAAAAACCCCCTTCAACGCAGAGGGCTTTACTTTGGAGCTGGAGAATTTTGAAATGCTCCTCGCCGATAGTATCCATTTACTAAATGCAGAGCAGATCAGAATTTCTTCCTTAGACAGCATTATCTCAGCCTCCAGGTTGAGTTTGACTCCTGATTTGACCAAGCCTGGGGAGCAATATTATGAGGTTCATCTAGAAAACCTACAGCTCAGCCAGGCAGATATCAATAGAGTCTTTTATACCACCAATGTGGATATCGGTAGCTTGAATTTGAAGCGACCAGAATTTATTGTGTATTCCGAATTGAGCCCTGATACCAAGGATGAGGACCTGTCTGATTATAGCTTATACCCTTTGATGAAGGATATTTTGGCCTCGATCAGCATCATTGATTTGAATATTGATGAAGGTCATTTCCTCCAACGAGGTGTAAAAGACGAATTCAAAAATAGAATTGAGGTGGCCAAGATAGATTTTGCGATGCAGCAAGTGTATATCGGTCCGGATGAATCTCGAAATGAAAATCAGTTTTTCTATGCGGACCAAGCCACCCTAAATATGCAAGGAGTGAAAGTGGTGCTAGCTGATGGGATCCACTGGCTGACAGGTGAGGAAGTGTATCTCAGCTCTTCTGAGGATGTGGTGAAGGTAAAGGGAGCTCGCATGGAGCCCTTTAGGGAAACTGACGGCTCAAAGACCTTGATAGAAGTGAGTATTCCTGAGTTTAATCTGGAGCAAGCTCACCTAAAGAAAGTATATAATGAGAATATTCTCGATGTGAAGGACTTCATCATCCGAAAGCCCTCCGTACAGTTTACCAATGTCCAGGCAAGGGAGCAGCAGATGGAGGGACAGACGATCAAGGAGCTGTCTAAGAACTTTCTGCGGGGTATATATATCGGCTCATTAAAACTCCTAGAAGGTGATATGACGCTCAATAATACCTTACAGGCCAATAAAGACAGTGTGTCTTTTGAGAAGGTGACGATGATTCTGGAAAACTTTGCAGTGGATGAGCGCACAGAAAAGAATAATTCATCTAGAATGTTTTTGGCAGAAGACCTGCAGCTGGTGCTGGACAACTATGCGATGAAGCTAACTGATGACCTTCATCTGCTGAAGGCGGAGCGAATTTTCATTGATACCAAAGCCCAGTTATTGAAAATTGATGGATTTAGCTTCGAACCCCTCATGCCTGATCAGGTGATGGAAAACCTGCAACGCTTAGGGAAAAGGACGGTTTTGGATATTCAGGTGCCAGAATTTTACCTAAAGGGAATTGATATTCGAAAGGCATATTTCGATGGGGAACTAAAAATAAAATTGGTCGAAGTACCCTCTCCCGATATTAGGCTTAGCCGATATATGGCGCGTTCGGCAGATGAGGAAAAGGTCGAGATCAATGATTTATATACCTTAGCCACCAGTTATTTTTCCTCCGTAAAAATTGATTCTTTGAGTTTGGAGGAAGGGTCCATAGCCTATGATAATTTTGTGCGGGATAGTATTAAGACTTTCGCAGAGGATAATGTTTCTATTCGCATAAAGAACTTCATGCTCGATGAGGAGATCTCCCCGAGGAATGCGGAGACTTTTTTCGCTGAGGAGCTAGACATTAGCCTAAACAACTATGTGTTTAACGTCGCAGACGGGAAGTACTCCCTTCATGCCGACAAGATCAGTTATAACTCTAGCCGTGATGAGCTCATCACGTCCAATGTACGATTAAGACCGCGCCGAGACTTGGGAGTGAAGGTCACCTTGGGTGCTGATATCTCCAATCTGAGTTTTATCGGAGTGGATATGGATCGTTTTTTCTTTGACAATACCCTTGCAATGAGTAAGGTCAAGATGGTGGATGCAGAGGTGAATTTGTTTCTGGATAGGGGAGAGCAAAAATCCCAAAGCCCAACGGGTTCCGCCAAAAAACCTCGCGCCAGAAGCCTTCCCAAGCGCTTAGATGTCATTCAGATTGACACTATAGAGGCTGAAAATGCTCGATTCAATGTGTTTTTTAGCAACAAATCTTCCGAGCACAACCTTATCGAAACCGGCATTAATCTGAGTTTTTATGGGTTCCTATTGGATTCCGCAAGGCTTCATAAGGGAGATATCATTGGCTTCTTTGATAATATGTCAATGGAAATTGATGATTTTAGCCTTGCCCTCCAAGATAGCATACATACCCTTGGCTTTAGCAAGGTGGAGCTGGACACCAAAAGTGATTTAATACATATCCAAGATCTTCGCGTGGAGCCCAATCGCTATAGTGGATCCCCTGGAAAGCCCATTATTGAGGGCTTCATTCCTCTCGTTACCTTGAAGACTCAGTCCATTGCCGATTTCCAGGAAACAGGAAGTCTGGACATCGATGAGATGATACTAAATGATCCAGAGCTGAAAATCTACTTGGATCAAAAGGAAAATAAGGGAGCTGGGATTACGAATTTGGATTCTACTGTTCAGCAGGTGGTGAAGCAGCTACACATTGAGGAATTTCACCTAAATCGCGGGATGGTGGCCGTCCATGAGAAGGACTCTGAGCATATGGTGAGGTCTTTTAATGGACTTAATGTGGCCCTAAGTGATCTTAGTTTCGATCTCTCCAAAGCAGCAGATTTTGACAAGAGTGTTTTCCTGAATAAGGACTTTTCTATTGAGCTACCCGAATATGAGATCATGCTTCCCGATAGTATGAATGTGCTGAAGATAGGCTTGATAGTGCTCTCTCACGATAAAATGCAGCTAAAAGACCTTGAGTTCTTACCTCGGTATGGCAGGTATGAATATATGCGCAGGATGGGGTCCCAGACGGATTACGTTCAAGCCAGTATTCCTGAAATCTGCTTTAATGATATAGATTTAATCCACCTGATCGAAGATCGTGAAGTGATCGCTAGAAGTATGTGGGTCCACGATCCAGATATCAGTGTCTTTAGGGATAAGAGAGTAGTATTTAATGATAGCATCTTCCGTCCCATGCCTCAGCAACTAATGAGGTCATCAGGAATCAGCATGGCTCTGGATACGCTTAAGATGTATGGAGGAGAAGTGGTCTATGAGGAATTTCCCGAAAAGGGCATGGTGCCTGGCAAGATCATGTTTGATTCGCTGCATGCATGGATCTATCCCTTCCACTTAGCTAAAACGCTGGACTCCGATTACCTTCCCGATACGACTTTTTTGAAGGCCACAGCTAGAATTCATGGGGTGGCGCCTTTGGTATTGGATGTGGCGATGAGTTATGATAGTCCTTATCCCATGTTTGTGGATGTAAAGACTGGGACCTTTGACTTGGATGTGGTGAACACCATAATGGCTCCCAATGCCTTCCTAAAGGTGCGGGAGGGGAGAGTGAAGCCTTCCCATTGGACATTTACAGCTGACAACGAAAAGGCGGTAGGAAGTATGCGCTTGTATTATAATGGCCTTAAAGTGCAGCTACTTGACGAAAGAACCCTAAAGCGGGCTAGAGGCAGAATGGCGATGCTTAATTTTGTGCTGAATGCTTTTGCTGCCAGAGGTAATAATCCTCGTAAACTCTTTAATAGACTGGTGGAAGCTCCAGTGTATTTTGAGCGTGATGATCGCAAATTTATTTTTAACTATTGGTGGAAAGCCTCATTGTCCGGGTTTAAGGGCTCCCTGGGCCTGGGACATGCAGGGCCTGCACGCAAAGAAGAGGAAGATGAGAAATAGAAATGCAGCCTTATATCAAAACCATTGGACGATATACGTGCAGATTTATGGATAATATTTTAGATTTGCGTTTCGTAAAAAGAATTTCCGTATGCATCAAGATAAAATAGAAGCAATCAAAGGTCAAATAGCCGCAGCTGACGCGAATAGCGCAGATGAGCTGGAGGCCTATAGAATGCAGTATATTAGTAAAAAAAGTGTGGTGGCAGATCTTTTTGTCGCTATGAAAGATATTCCTAATGACCAAAAGAAAGCCTATGGTCAATTAGTGAATGCAGTAAAGCAAGCTGCTGACGCGAAATTTAAGGAATTGATAGAGAAGGTAAATTCAGGAGACAGAAGTGCTAAATCCGCCGATATTGACCTTACCTTGCCGCCTACTAACCAGACTGTGGGTGGGCTGCATCCTCTTACTAGCGTAAAACAACGGATCATCGAGATTTTTGAGCGTATAGGCTTCAACCTTTCTGAAGGTCCAGAGATAGAAGATGATTGGCATAATTTTACCGCCTTGAACTTCCCTATCAATCACCCCGCTAGGGAAATGCAGGATACTTTCTTTATCGAAAAGAATCCTGATATCGCCTTGCGTACCCACACCTCTTCCGTACAGGTGCGGGTAATGGAAAATCAAAAACCTCCAATCCGTACCCTTTCCCCAGGAAGAGTATTTAGAAATGAGGCCATCTCTGCTCGTGCTCACTGCATTTTCCACCAAGTGGAGGGGTTATATGTGGACACCAATGTAGGCTTTGCCGACTTGAAGCAAACCTTATATCACTTTGCAAAGGAGATGTTTGGCAAAGAAACCAAAGTAAGGTTCCGTCCTTCGTATTTCCCATTTACTGAGCCAAGTGCCGAAATCGACATTTCCTGCTTGCTATGTGGAGGCAAAGGCTGTAACGTATGTAAAGGTACGGGCTGGGTAGAAATCGGTGGATCGGGAATGGTGGATCCAAATGTCCTCCAGAATTGTGGCATTGACCCCGAAAAATTCACTGGCTTCGCTTTTGGAATGGGGATAGAAAGAATCGCTATGCTCAAATATCAAATTAAAGATCTTAGGTTATTTACCGAAAATGATATTCGCTTTTTGAGGCAATTTAAGCCTTTATTATAGCCGTAATTAGAAGTGAAAATCTATAGTAGGCTGGCTTTAAAGAGTTCTGTTCCTTCCTTAGATGGCGGAGCAGGACCTCGAATAAGTTGATTTATTAATAGAGACTATTTTCCTTCCCCGCCAGACACTTCAATTATTAAGCATCAAAAAAGGGAGCCAGTTTCATAACTGGCTCCCTTTTTTATATATAAACCTAAGAGGCAAAGCCTCACTAGTCTTCATCTTTCAGTGCGTTGCAGCGATCATATGCAGGGTCTATGTCAATAAACACTTCTTCCTTGGCGATTTTAAACCACTTCTCTAAGGCCTCTGATTCCTTTTGTTTTTTGGAAGCAGCCTTCAGCTTTTCATAATCATCGCTGAGGTTTGCCCGGTGAGCAGGATACCTGTCTTGATAGTAAAGCAATCTTACGGCCTTCTCAGGCTCTCCAGTACGTTGGTTTTGCTCTTCATATTGCAAAGGCAGACTCAATGTGCCTACTTTCATGGTGTCCAAAGTGAAGTATAAAATAGGATCTTCAAGTGTTCTACTTGCCAATCGATTTGCTCCTGTCGTGGGATCAGAGAAGAAGCCTCCATTATCAGAGGTATTCCTATCATCAGAATAGTTTTTGGCAGCTTTGGCAAAGGATATTGAATCCAGCTGGATAAGGTTTCTAAGGCTGTCAAGCTCCTTTTCCACCTTCAGCAGATCCTGAGCGGTAGGCATAGGTTTGATCAGAATATGACGGGTATTATAAGAATCAGTCCTTCTTTCCAGCAATTGGATGAGGTGAATCCCAAATTGAGACTCCACAGGATCGCCAATCTCCCCTTGACGAAGACTAAGCGCCATTGCCTCATATTCTGGAGCCAGCTCTCCCTTGCGGAAGAATCCTAGGTCACCGCCTTGGGCTTTGGAGCCCGGATCTTCAGAGTACTTACGGGCCATGCTGGCAAAGTCAACATCTCCGCTTAGTATATCAGCTTTGATGTCATTCAACTGCTGGATTACTCGGTCTTTCTCCTGTCTGCTGGCTTTGGGTTTCTTTACGATCTGCCCTACGACCACCTCGGCCGAGAAGAAAGGAAGGGAGTCTGTGGGGATATTATTGAAGAACTTCCGCACATCCGCAGGGGATACGGACATATCCATTACGATATTGTTCCTCATTTTCCCAACGATCTTTTGCTCTTTTACTAAGGTATGGATTTCTGATTTTAGCTGTTCGGCATTTTTGCCATACGCTTCGATAAGGGTTTCCTCATCTCCGCCAAACTGCTGCATCACCATATTAAACCTGTTTTCTACATCTAGGATCACCTCAGCATCAGTGACAATTACCGAATCAATTTCCGCTTTTGCCAACATCAGTTTATTGATGATCAAGGATTCGAATACATCACAACGTGAAGGGGCTTCGAAGCCTTGTTGGGCCTGAGCCACAGCTTCCAGGTAAGCCTGTTGTACGTCGGATTCCAAGATGATATAATTATCCACCTTTGCGATAATTTTATCCAAAACCTGACCGGTGGGTTTCTGCTTGGTGCTATCACCGGATTCAGTGTCTTGGGCCTTGGCCATCACAGTGACCAGGCAGCACAAAATAATCGTTAAAGTCTTCGTAAGCTTATTCATATATTCTGAATTCATTATTGTCCTGCGCGCGTTTATAAACCTGATTTTGCAGGCTTTCTGCCAAATTTACTTTTCTTTTGTTGATGATAATCTCTGAAATCTCGTCTTTCACGAAATCTACCGGAGGTACTTGATCTTGTAATTTATATTCCAAAATATTGAAATAATAATTATACCCTTCATTCTCCACTATAATAGGCTTCTTCCTGCTAGTGAGTAGCTGCACTTTATTCTGGTGATCCGCCAGGGGAGTATTTAAGGTGATTTCATCAAATTTGATCCAAGTGCTATCCTCAAGGAAATAATTAGATGCCGCCGTAATCGCCAGCTCTCTCAGTTGGCTAGATGAGCCCTCCGAATTACTAGCCATTAGTTTTTGCACTTCCTTATTTTGGTTTAGCTCCTTTTCTATTTTAATATAATTGGCCCTGACGATAATCTCCTTTAAGGTGAAATTATCTTTGTTCTGCTCGTAATACTGCTCGATTTCTCCCGCACTTACCTCCCTGTTGAGGTTTTTCTCTATATACTCCTTCTCGTATTCATATACGATGAGAGCATATTTGTAATCCAATAGTTTCTTGTCCAACTCCGCTTGGCTGACATTTACGCTTTTGCTGGCCTCCCGGATCATTACCTGCTTCTTTACCCAGGATTGAATATACCTTTTGGCCAGGTTACTGCTGTCTGTCAGACTGGTAGTTTCCCTAGTGACAAAGTCAAGGTCAGATTTCTTCAGAAGAATATCATCTACAGCAGCGACCACCGGGTCTTCAGAGCTGCCTTGATCCTCCGTTTTTATCTTGAAGAAATCACAGCCCGTCAGGCACAGTGCGATGCAAGCCAATAAGACTACTGCCTTATTTCTCGGCCACCACGATATGTTTGATTCTCTCTTTTTCATCCTCGTTTACACGGATGAGGTAACTTTCCTTTAGTTTTTCTAATAACGAACGGTTCAGGTATTCCTGATAATCTTGGATCACCTTGCCGCGGGTTTCTTCAAATACTTTTGGTCCAGCAGGAATTTCTTTTCCCAGAACTAAAATATATGCCTTTTGTCCCGCCTGAGTTTTCTGAAGCTTTGGACTTATAGATATATTCCTTAAGGCCGGAATAGAGTCCTTTTCGAAGACCCCTGTTTCGATTTTATAGCTCATTGGGCTCTCGTCCAACAAATAATCCTCCAATTTATCCTTTAATGAGGGAGAATAACTTTTATTTTGAAGAAACTTCATGATCGGATTTGATAAGGAAGGGTCGATGACCGTCACGATCAATGCTTCCACCCGATCTCCCCATTGGTATTTTGCAGCATTGCTACGATAGTAATCCATCGTACCTGCGGTATCCAGCAGGGCCTTTTGCCACACATTTTCATTCATTAAGTTAAAGAGTAATATCCCATCCCGATATTCCTGAATGGTAAGACGATAGTCCTCGTTATTGGCAAGAAGATCAGCCTCCTCCGTATTCTCTAAGCTTATCTCTATATACTTATCCACCCATGCGTCATTTGACTTGGATTCTCTCACGACCACCATATCCTCCTTCACGAAATCCACAAACTGCCGTACCTTATAAGCGGAGTCCATGATGCTAAACAGGCTACTGTCCAGCAAGTGTCTGTCCTTAAGCTTTTGATAAAAGGCGGCTGATTTTAGGGCTTCAGTTCTTGAAATCTTTTTCACCTCATTCATAATTGGGGTGTTTTCGCTATAGCTATACCGTGACTTTTGGATCGCGGTCACCTGAGACTGAATGATATGGGAGCGATTGGCTCGGAGTACCTTGGATTGTAAGCTTTTTTCCATCTCCTCAAAACTCGGCAAAGGCTTCTTGCCATCGAGTTTCAGGATATGAAAGCCATAGCTGGTTTGTACTGGGGCAGAAATCTGTCCTTCTACCTCCAAGGCAAAAGCGGCATTTTCGAATTCATCGACGAAGTCTCCCACGCCAAACCAAGGGAGCTGGCCTCCTTGATCTTTAGTACTGGTGTCTTCAGAGTAGGTCTTGCAGACCTCGTTCCAGCTGCCTTTATCTTTTTGTAAAGCGGCATAGATATCAGATATTTTTCTTCTTGCCCGATCTATAGATGCAGGATCGGAAGGGTCTAGGCGCACCAGGATATGACTGGCTTTTACCTGACCTGGATTGGTTTTCTTATCGAGAAGTTGGATGATATGGTAGCCATATTCCGAAAGTACTGGAGAGGATACCTCCCCAATTTTTAGTTGATAGGCTGCTTCCTCAAAAGCGGGGACCATTTGCAAGGCAGTAAAATACCCTAGATCACCTTCATTTGCAGTGACAGAGGGGTCTTGGGAATATTCTAATGCCAAAGGACCAAAGGCCTCACCGTTTTCAATTTTCTCTTTGAGGCTTAGTGCCATTCGTAATACTGCCAAAGAGTCTTCTTTGCTGGAATTTGGTGGAAAGCGCAATAGAATATGCTGGGCATGAAGCATTTCATGCATTCGGCCATATGCTTTTCGGACCTCTCCTTGCTGTAGGGAGGTCTCTAAGGTGTAAGGACGCTTTAGATCTTCTTTGAAGGCAGAGAATTCTCTGTCAAACTCCTCCGATTGGTCCATCTCCAGCGCCTCGGCTTCCTGAACCTTAAGCTTATAGTCAATGAATAATTGGAAGTTTTCTTCAAATTCCTTCTCGGTGAGCTTTTCGCCTTTTTCATCAAACTGCCGATTCTTGGACAGCATGTGGAGAAACTCACTTGCAGGAATATCTTCATTGCCCACAGTGAGTAGATACTGAGGGAGTTCGGGTGTTGTGGATGATTGGGTGACCTTCGTCTTAGGAGAACAGGCCGCCAAAAGCGCCATTGCCAAAAGGCACCGGTATGTAGTCTTCATTGTGTATAGCATGCCAAAAACAATAGTGCAATGTTACAAATTTTACTGTAGAATGTGCGGGTTTACTCTTGATAAGTAAAAAGAATTAACAATTATTTGGATTTCAAAAGTTTCGTCAGCTTGCAGGTATACAGACTTTGGTCCTGACCAGTTTCTATTTTGTCCATGATCCTCTTCACCAGCTTGATTCCAAGTCCTCCTTTTCTTTTACTCTTAATGACCTCCCTGAGGTCAGGCTCATCGTATTTGAGGATGTCAAAGGACTCCCCAGAATCGGTGATTTCAAAGGTGATACGATCGGTAAGCGTAAGGACTTTTACATAGAGATGACTCTTGGGATCACAGCCATGGGTATGGATGATGCGGTTGGCACAGACCTCTTCCACAGCCAGCGTCAACTCATGCACCTGGATGTCTGAGAGATTGGCATGGGCAAGCTCCCGCTCTAAAAATGATCGCAGGTCTGCTAGCTTATTCTTTTCGCAATATAGTCTTAGCTCATGATTCATGGATGACCTGCAAAGCCTCTTCTTTAGTAGTTTTGATGGTGATAAGTTGGTCTAAACCCAAAATGTGAAATACATTGGATACTTTTTCAGATAAACCAAAAATTATAAATTGAATGGACTGCTCTTCAAAATCATCTAAATAGGACATAAATACACCTAAACCCGCAGAGGAAATATAATCCAAGGCACTCGCATCAACAAGGATATACTTATTGCCCTCATCAATGACTTCTTTTATGGACTCGTCCAACTCCACGGAGTTGCTGGCATCCACCTGCCCCTCGAGTGATACTAATATATAGTTTTCGACTTTGTCTTTGCCTATGGTTAACATAACAGATTATACGCTAAGTGTGGTCTAATGTTCTGGTGTGAATTTCAGCACCATCAAGGAGAAATCATCATCTGGAAGGGATGCCCCACCCAGGAATTCATGCATGGATTCTATGACTTTTTCTTTGATCTGTGGTGCCGTCAGTAAATGATGTTTGTTCAATACCTCCTTCAATCGATCATAACCATATTCCTCATTCTCCAGATTTTTGGCTTCTACTATGCCATCGGTGTACATTAATAATACATCTGCAGGATGATAATGAATGGTTTTCTCATGAAGATATTGGGGAAACTTTTTGTTTCGCAGAATTGCCAAGCCTAATCCCTCAAGCTTCACGAAATCTGCCTGGCCACTATGGCTGTCAAAATACAATGTGGGACAATGGCCCGCCCGGCTAAACTGAATCGTCCTGGCCTCTGTATCAATCAGGTAATACGTAGTGGTGATAAAATGGTTTTTGGCCAAACATCGGCTCAAGGCGCTGTTCGCTTGCGAAAGAAATTCCTTGGGGCTCAAGTCCAGCTGAACTAAGCTATTGAAGATACCCTTCATCTGCGCCATATTGAAGGCTGCAGAGGTGCCTTTCCCGGATACATCTCCAATAATCAATCCAAATCGATGCTCATTGAACTGGTAGGTCTCATAATAATCCCCTCCCACCTCATCTGCGGCTTCCGAAAACCCGACGATGTCGAAGTCCTCATTATGATGAAGTACTGAAGGCAATAAGCTGCTTTGTACCCTCTGGGCGATCTTGAGCTCCTCCTTATACCGTTCGTTTTTGATGGCCTCATTTAATAATCGGTGATTCTCAACAGAGATGCTGGCCTGGCCCACGAAAGTGTTGATGATATTCAGCATCTCCTTATTGAAGCCGTTTTTTACCTCCTTCAATAATATAGTATAACCGATCAAGTCTCTATTGACCTTGATCGGGACGATCAGCACCGACTTATATAAGTCATGCTCCGTGGGACCACTTATATACTCTGATTTGATGAGCCCATTGGTATGCATGAAATCACTAAATGGCTTGGTCTTCACCATCAGCTCTCTGATGTCTTTGCGATCCTTATTGGTGATGAAGCGCTGATGAAGAATCTGCACCTCTTCGCTGCTGCCATTGCTGAGCTCCAGCCATGCTGCATCTGCATAAGAGGCGCTCATACAGCTATCCAATAATATGTCCAATACCTGAGTCTCACTTTGCCCGGGTTGTATGGATTGGCTGAGCTTTTGGAAATTGATCGCCTCGGTCAGCTTCTGCTCAAATACTGAGGAAGTGGGGAGGTTAAATAAAGTTACCAGAAAACTAAATAAGCTATACACAAATACAAAACCAAACAGCCCCATCAAGAAGAGATTATCCATAAGATTAATCTCATCATAGGCCGACTGGTAACTCAGCGCCTGCATAAATAGGAAGGAAGTGGTGATCAATATTATAGTAAAGAATAGGATCGACTTCCACTTGTCCTTGAAGGTCAAATATGGAATCCACTTGAGGTTGACTGATATGATGACCCCAAATAATAGTAAAAACACTAAGCCAAATAAAAAGGTGAAGGTGAAAGTGTTTTGATTGAAATAAACAAAAAACATACTCACCAAAAGCATCACCTCGAATATCTGCCATTGCTGGACAGAGGTTTTACTCTTTTGATATAATATCAGCTTCTTCCAGATCAGTCCACAGGATATCAGGAATATCGTGGTGAGACCAAAATTAATATGATAAAAGAAATTGGCTAATAAGGGGTCCGTGCTGAGCCGGGTATCATCTAATACCAAATAAAATAACCGGATGACAATGGCGGCTGCGATCACAATAAGCCCCGTGGAGGCTGCTCGCCATATGAAATGGATGAAATCGCTGTTTTCACTGCGCTCTATGGACCGATTGCAGAAAAGATACACCAGTATAAAAAATATGATCTCTAAGGTCCAGGTGATTTCATTGGCTATCCCTAGCTGCATCCTGTTTACCGTGCCAAATAGCCTCAATAAATCTACAAAAAGCAATCCCAACCAAGTGAGGATGGTCACCAGCAGGATGATCTTTCCGATATTTATATTGGGAAACTTTAGCATGAATAATAACTATACAATATTACACTATATCGTTTAAATTACCAGTTTCTGGTGATTTACAATTTTCATTGGTGCATAGTGTATGAATCGGATAGGGTCTAAATGGAAGAGACATGGAGAAAGAAAATAGTGGTCAACGCTTATATTTAGCGAATCCAAAAAAACAACTATTGGAAAATAATATCTTCTATAATTCCTTTGCCAAATCGCTCTTCAATAATACTTAATACTTTTGATTTATTCATCATCAGCTCTTTTTTGATGGAGGATGAGCTAAGTTTTACATAGAGTTTTTTCTCTCGTGCATAGAGAGAGGTGGTACGGGTTGCAATGGAATTTCCCATTAACTCAGGCCAGCAACTGATGATTTTCCTCTCGTTAAATTTATCCTTGAGTCGATAAGCTTGCAAGAGTTCTTCAAACGCTTCCTTCAGCGGTGTCATTTCTTTTTTGCGTGGCGTATAGTCAGGATACTTTTTCATAGTATAAAGGTAAGTAGTATTTCCTACACAAATAATTTTTCGGCAATATAGTCCGCCAAAAGTTTTCCTTGAGGACTAAGGATAAGGAAATCCCCTTGCTTCACCATCATTTTTTGATTTATAAATTGGTCTATTTCCAGCCTCTTTTCCCCTTCCAAATCGATGTTATGGCGGTTTTGGAGGACTTGTAAGTCCACCCCCCATACGGTGCGAAGTGAGGTGAGAATGTATTCATTGGTCAAATCCTGGGCACTTAGCGTTTCTAAGGTATAGGGGACTTGAGACTCCCGCAGGGAGCGGATGTATTTTCCATTATTCGAGATATTGGATTGCCTGCTTTTCCCATCAAAGGAATGAGCACTTGGCCCCACTCCCAGATAGGGGGTGCCTCTCCAGTAATTGGTGTTGTGCACAGCAAAATCATCCTCCTTACCGAAGTTTGATATTTCATACTGGATATATCCTGCTTGTCCTAACTCCGACTGTAATAGCTCAAACTGCTCAGCAGCAAAGTCCTCCGTGGCAGGTGCAAAAGTCCCTTTTTTGGTCCAGCGTCCCAGTGCCGTATCTTCCTCTATGCTGAGACAGTAACTGCTGATATGACCTGGATCCAGCAGAATGGCCTGTGCCAAATCCGATTTCCATATCATATGGTCCTCGGAAGGAAAACCATACATCAAGTCAATGGACATCTTCGTAAACCCATAGGCCCGGGCCTTCTCTATGGAGCTGATGGATTCCTTGGAGTTGTGAGCACGGTTATAGAATTTCAGCACCTCATCGTTGAAACTTTGGACGCCAATGCTCAAGCGATCAAAGCCCAATAGCTTTAACTCCTGGATTTTTTGCTCATGAAGATCGTCCGGGTTAGTTTCGATGGTTACCTCCTTCAGGCTGACAGCATAGTGGCGGTGGATGGTGTCTAATATTAGTTCGAGCTCTCTGGCCTCAAGCAAGCTAGGCGTGCCTCCGCCAAAATAGATGGTGCTGATAGGAGCATCTTTTAGATAATCTTTTTGAAGTACCAGCTCTTTACTGATCATCTGCACTAATGTGTCCTTATTATTCAGGTTGGTACTGAAGTGGAAGTCACAATAATGACATGCTTGTTTGCAAAAGGGGATATGAATATAAATTCCTGCCAAAATGGGTTAGTTTTACTCCTGCAAAGATAAGAAAATAAGAATAGCCTCTATCCTGATACGGGACAGTGCTCATCAAAAGGAACTTCTTTACTCTTATATTTATGCCATAAATATGGCGGGCTGGGGCTGATTAATTTTGACCGGTCTATCTGTTTCATTTTATTTCGTAGAAATAAGGATTTAAACTATTGAAAAAAGTACTGCTCATACTGATTATTTTTTGCCTTACTGCTGAGGGCTTTTGCCAGGACAGTATAAGCTATAGTTATTCGATCAAAGGAGGGTATGAGGAGCAGGGGCGTTTTGACCAAGTGGATTCTCTGGCCATGATGGAGGTTATACGCTTAAGGTTATGGAGGGAGGGATATTTTGCCTATTCGATTTCGGTGAATGGGGAGAGTATTGATATCTCGACAGGGTCTCCATTGAAGTGGCTGGCGCTGGAACCCGGCAATGTGCCTGAAGGGATTTTAGAGGCAATAGGCTATAAAGCGTATGATTTTCGCGGGCAGCCGCTGGATTATGAGCAATTTATGAGTCTATATGAGAAGCTCCTCGCTTGGCATGATAATCATGGCTTTCCCTTTGCGAGCATCGCATTAGATAGTATCCGGCAGGAGGATTATTCTTTGGAGGCTAGCTTTGACCTGAGCCCTGGACCTCAGATTACTTTTGATTCCCTGCGGGTGAATGGTAATGCCCGAATCAAGACAAGCGCCTGGTCGAGAAGACTAGGCCTGCAGTATGGGGATCCTTATAGTGAGCAGAAAGTCAATCAAGCCGCTTCTCAGCTGAATAATAAACCTTATTTTGTCCTTCAAGGCCCTATACAGCGCAGTTTTCAGAATTCTCAAGCCACACTTTATTTGCCAATAAATAACCGAAGGATCAACACCATTGATGGTATTATTGGTTTCTTGCCAAATGAGACCGAGGAAAATAAAATGCTCATCACAGGTCAGTTTGACTTGGAGATTTATAACCCGACGGGTAGGGGTAGGGAGTATGCGCTGCACTGGCAGCGTCTCAGCCAATACAGTCAGACCTTGGAAATAAACGCGCTAGAGCCCATGATTTTCAAGACCCCCATTGATTTATCCATTCATTTTGGTTTGCTGAAGCAGGATACCACCTTTATCAATAGAGATTTTATACTTTCATTTGGATATCCCTTATATGCTAATGCGACGATTGAGTTTTTTAGCCGGTGGCAGTCAGGGGATTTATTGTCAGTACCAGAGATTACGGATAGCATGGACCTGCCCGATATTTTAGATTATCGGTATCATAATTATGGATTGAAGCTTAGTTACGTGCGACTGGACAATAGGATCTTGCCTCGCTCAGGAATAAGCCTGGAGGGGGAGGCGGGAATAGGAAATAAGGAAATCCTTCAAAACACGCAGATCCCAGAGGAATATTACGAGGGGGTAGATCAGGAGGCTATTCAGGCCTATTCACAGGTACATTTTAATTTCTATAGTCAACTCAGACCTCAGCTTAGCGCTTATATTGGACTTCATGGTGGATATATTGAAGGAAACAATTTGCTGAGAAATGATATGTTCCGTCTAGGAGGTTTACAGACAATTAGAGGCTTTAATGAGAATTTCTTTTTTACAAACCGATATGTTTATGCTAATTTTGAACCTAGGTTTTATTTTGAAAACGAATCTTATTTCTTGCTCTTCACTGATATGGGGCTTTTAGGGTCCAAGTCCATTACCACTAAGAGCGAAAATGATCAGGTAATCTCCTTTGGCGCAGGCTTAAATTTAAGCACTCAGGGTGGGATGTTCCGGTTTTTGTATGGTGTGGGGCGATCGGCAGATCAGAAAATAGGGTTTAATTACGGGAAGATACATTTTGGATATATTGGAAGATTTTAGGAAAGTGCATAGGTATATCGTCAGCACCTTATTGGTCCTTTTGGCGGGCTTGACTTATTCCTATGGTCAGGTGTTGGAGAATTATAATCCCAAGATCCAGATCAAGGAAAAGTATGAGCTGGTACCCTCAGCTGTGGAGGCTAGTGTTGATTTGAATATAGGGTCTTTTCCCAATTCTTCCTTCAGGATGTCCTTCCCGGATAAGTCTGCCGTGTTTTTAGCAGACCGTTTGTGGTTTTATGCCCAATCAGATACCAATATCAGGGTGAGTATGGCGGAGCTAGCCACTTATGCTAACGCCACTGGTACGGCATCCTTAGCACTTACGATTTATAAGAAAGGCATCTCGAGAGAGGATTTGGATATCAAAAAAGGGGTGTGGACTCGTGCTTCAGATCTGCCTAGAGGAGCTGAGCCCAGCAAGGAGGCATTAAGGGCGAAGGATGATTTTAAGGATTTCCTTATTTTGGCCTTTGTGGTGATTCTTAGTTTGGTGGCCTTATTTAAGGTGACTTACCCAATAGTTTTTCAGGAGTCCCTGCGTCCTGTTACGGTATTTGTGGAGGATTCGGATGGGCCTAGTGGTGTTAGGGTATTTTCTTCCGATGTATTATTCACCTTGCTCGTGTTCAGTATGTTATTGGCTTTATTTGCAATGGCAGGTATTCATTTTATGAAATTGCCCATTCCCGAGGCGATTCAACCTGAGGACCTAAATGGATTCCTGCTGGTTTGGCTCTCCATGGCGGTGCTGTTTATGGGGTTTAGTTATCTTAAGTATATATGGATAAAGATTTTCTCTGCAATATATCATTTGGACAAAACTGACTTCAGCCAGTTTTTCTATATGGTGAGAGGTTTGATGATGGCTTTACTAATTTTATTTGTGGTCCTATTAGGGTTTTATCTTCAGGGTTATGCTCAGATGGACCGATTGATTGAGATATTATTGAGTATATTTTTGTCTTTGTATCTATTAGGGCTTTTGAGGCTGTTTTACTTAATGATAAAAAAAGTACCATTTAAAAGTTACCATTTATTTTCGTACCTTTGCAGTTCCGAATTAGTGCCTTTTTTAATTATCGTTAAGTTGGTAATGGGCTAGTTCTGGAAACATCAGGGAAAATAATAGAAGATAATAGAGCATATGACAAAATCTACCAAGGACAGATTTCGGCCGGTAAAGAGTATTTTGGTTTCTCAGCCTCGCCCTTCCGACGCGAAATCCCCCTATTTTCAGTTGGCGGAAAAGTATAATCTTCAAGTTGACTTCAGACCATTCATACAGGTCGAGCCCGTTTCTATTCGTGAATTTAGGAAGCAGAAAATTGACATTCTTAAGCATACTGCGGTGGTTTTTACCAGTAGAAATGCCATTGATCATTTCTTTAAAATCTGCCAGGAGCTAAAGATTGAGATGCCTGCAGACATGAAGTATTTCTGTATTTCTGAGCAGACAGCCCATTATTTACAGAAATATATCGTTATCAGAAAGCGTAAGCTTTTTGTTGGTGTACGTACTGCAGCGGATTTATTTGATTATTTCAAAAAACATAAAGGTGAAAAATACCTGTTCCCATGTTCAGATATTCGGAAAAATGATATTCCTGATTATTTGGCTAAGAACGGTATTGATTATACTGAGGCGATCATTTATCATACGGTGGCAGCGGACCTATCTGATCTGAAGGATATCAAATATGATATATTGGCCTTCTTTAGCCCTTCAGGGATCACTTCGCTGATACAAAACTTCCCGGATTTTGAGCAGGGGCCTACTCGTATCGCCGCTTTTGGACCGACGACTTCCAAGAGTGTGTTGGATCAAGACTTGATTCTGGATATCGAGGCACCTATGCCTAATGCCCCTAGTATGACGGGAGCGTTAGAGTTGTACATCAAAAAAGTGAATAACCTTTAAAAAATATCAACATTTATAAGGTAAATTCTGTTATTATTGTGTACAATAGTTATATTAAAATTGATATACTTTTGAGGCGCATGAAAAAAAGAATTTACCTTATATTTACTTTTTTGACAGGGATTTTAATGCTGGCTGCTACAGACTCCAAGCTGTATGCTCAGCAGGATGCCCAGTTTACTCAATATATGTATAATGGATTGTATTATAATCCCGCCTATGCTGGTCGGGAGGACGGATACCAATTCAGTGCACTCCACCGCTCCCAATGGCTAGGTTATTCGACCACTAGCGGACAGGGCGGAGCGCCCACCACCCAGCTGGTTACTGCCACTGGAAGGATCCCCGGCAAGTCCATTGGTTGGGGTTTTTCATTTGTCAATGATGATATTGGCCCTGTGACTAGCCAGGAGCTTAATCTATCGGCAGCCTATCATCTTAAGATGCGTAGAGGACATTTAAGTTTAGGAGTTTCTGGTGGATTTTTTTCAAATACCATAAACTTTGACGAAATTGATGTGGTCAACCCTGATCCGACCATCCCCAGCAATGGAGATGAAACCCAGATGACCGCAAATTTTGGTGCAGGCTTAATGTATGAAGCACCAAAATATTATATCTCCCTAAGTAGCCGTCATGTCAATGAGCCTACGTTTGAGTTTGGGGAGGACAGCTTTGAAAATCAGCTGGTCAATCACAGTTATTTAATGGTAGGGTATAAGATTAAAACATTTGCTCAAGTCACTTTTGATCCGAGTTTTCTATTAAAAAGTGAAGGGTTTGATAATTTTTCTTATGACCTAAGCGTTATAGCCACACACAACGATCGAATTAGCGGAGGATTGTCTTATAGGGGCGAAGAATCTGTTTCGGTCTTATTTGGATATAAATTATTAAGAGATAGATCCCTTAGAATTGGGTATGCATTTGATATAGTTGTGAATGGGAATGAGGCGAAGTCTCCGACCTCTCACGAGTTTATGTTAACGTATAATTTGCCTTCCGTTTCGAAAAAAATAGAGAGTATAATACAACGAACACCAAGATTTCGATTTTAACTAACCATTAATTTTGTTGGTTTTTTTACGTTGTTATAACATTTTCTCTTAAATTTCGAACCTGGAAAATACACGTTAATCGAGGAAATAAGGAATTGTCAACAAAATTGTCTTTTATGTACACGAAAATGAACTCACGATTTTTGACAGGGGTCGTGATGCTACTGGTAATGGGGCTGGTGCAAGGTTGTGGGCTGTTTGGTAGCAAGGGTTCTGCAAGCGAAAAAGCCAACCGTTCCGGTGAAGTAACCGGAGTGCCCAACCGATCCGGCTGGCAACAGACTCTGCCTCATGAAATGGTGCCCGTAAAAGCTGGTACTTTCTGGATGGGACAAGCTGATGAGGATATTGCTGCAAGTAATTCCTCTATGAATAAGCAAGTGACTATTTCTGAATTTTATATGGACAAATATGAAGTGTCCAATAATAAATATCGTCAGTTTTTGGAGGCGGTTAGAATGGGAGATCTTGCACTTTCTACTCCTACGACCCTTAAGGATCCCCCACAATTTAATATAGATGAATTGCTTCCTGATACCACCGTTTGGTCTCAGAGCTTTACACACCATTATGGAGACCCCTTAATGGAATATTATTTTGAGCACCCCGCATTTGATGACTACCCTGTGGTGGGCATAAGCTGGGAGCAGGCTAAGAAATACTGTGAGTGGAAATCCTACCATATGAATGCAAATGATAAGTCGGAGTATGATATGCCTCGATTTAGACTGCCTTCAGAAGCAGAGTGGGAATATGCCGCTAAAGGAGGTAAAGAAATCGCCAAGTATCCTTGGGGAGGTCCGTACCTGAAAAATCGTCGCGGTTGCCTGATGGCTAACTTTAAACCTGGACGTGGAAACTATATCGATGATGGCTTTGCCTATACTGCTCCCGTAGATGCTTATGCTCCCAATACCTTTGGGATCTATAATATGTCCGGAAATGTAGCAGAATGGGTAGCTGATGCCTATAATCCCGCTGCCAGCGCACTTATATGGGATCTCGATCCTAAATATGAGGATGATAATGAATCGAGAAAAGTCGTTCGTGGAGGCTCTTGGAAAGACATTGCCCATTATCTCGAAACAAGTACCCGTACCTACGAATACCAGGATGTGAAAACAGCACATATCGGTTTTAGAACTGTAATGACCTTCATCGGTCGATCAGGTTCCATGGATGTGAGCTCCACCCGTAGAAGACGTTAACCAAGCATAACACACACTTAAAAAAAACCAACTTTTACAACCTATGTCAACAAACAACGAAAATTCATTTATCCATAAGTTCTATGGCGATATCATGCCAATGATTTATGGGATCGGTGCGGCTGTAGTTATTCTCGGAGCCATGTTCAAAATCCTGGATTGGGAAGGCGCCTCTCTAATGATCGGTGTCGGACTATCTACCGAAGCAGCCATCTTCTTTCTTTCTGCTTTTGAGCCAAAATCCAAAGAAGTGGATTGGAGCCGAGTATATCCTGAACTAAACGAAGGAGCCACCCCGGTGACACCTAGACGTACCGCTGCTGTAGCGGCTGCGCCTACTGATAATACCTCTCAGAAACTTGATAAAATGCTGGAAGATGCCAATATCGGTTCTGATCTTATCGAAAACCTTGGTAGAGGATTGAAAAATCTAGCAGATTCTACCCAGAAAATGGGAACTGTGGCTGACGCTGCCCTTGCCACTTCCGAATATGCTGATAATGTGAAAGTAGCTTCCAAAACGCTGGTAGATATCAACCAGTCCTATAGCAAAACCGCAGCAGCACTTTCTGATATGTCTAACGCCTCTCAGGAAGCCAAAGACTATAGAAATCAGGTGGTATCGGTTACCAAAAACCTTTCTGCTCTGAACTCAGTGTATGAGCTGGAACTGCAGGATGCCAACAGTCATGTGAAAGTACTTAATAAGTTCTACTCAAATGTTACTGCTACCATGGAAAGCTTGAATGAAGCAGGTAAAGAAACCGAAACATTCAAGACAGAACTGGCTAAGCTGAACAAAAATGTGAGCTCCCTTAACAGTATTTATGGTGGTATGCTTACCGCCATGAAGGGTTAATTAAAATTTTGTAGAACAAAAATATAACTGGATATATGGCCGGTGGAAAAGAAACGCCAAGGCAGAAGATGATCGGGATGATGTATCTCGTTCTCACCGCGCTCTTGGCACTACAAGTAAGTAATCAAATCCTGCAAAAATTCATTTTGCTGAATGATGGCTTGGAAAGAACTTCTAAGAATTACATTCAAAAAAATCAATTTACAGTAAGCTCTATTCAAGGTAAGGTGGAGCAGCAGGGTGGAAATATAAAGGACCTTCCGAAAGTGGAGGCTGCAAAGAAAATCAGAGAAACTACTGTAGAGGTTTTTACCTATTTGGAAGGACTTAAACAAGAACTGATTACGCAATCAAATGCGAAAAATGAATCTGGACAATTCAAAAATAGTGCCTTGAAGAATACAGATGTCCCTGGAAATATTTTCAATAATAATAAAAAGGGATATGAAATGCAGGAGAAGCTGAATGCCTATCCTGTTGCAATAGAAGGCATTCTTAGCGAGCTGGGGATTTCATTGAAATTTGAAAAAATCGCCAAAGACGCAAGTGAAATAGACCTGTTTAAAGACGATGCAGATGTAAACTATAAGGATTTTGTAAACCTGAATTTTGTGAAGTCTCCTGTAGGAGCTGTTTTGGCGATTATTTCCCAATATCAAAATGAGGTTCTTAATATAGAAAGTGAATCACTCTCTGAAATCGCAAACTCCTTAGGCTCATTTTACTTCAAGTCTGATATCTTCAAAGCAATGGTTTCTGCCAACTCTAATATTGTGGCCGCAGGTACCAAATTTGAAGGAAATCTGTTCATCGCTTCCTCTTCCTCATCTACTCAGCCTAAAATGTCTGTGGACGGTAAGGAAATCCCGGTAGAACAAGGCTTTGGCCAGATTAGCTTTCCAGTGCAGCCAGCAGGAAGTTATGATGACCGTGGATTAGCAAAGAGAACATTTAAAGGGGATGTAATTGTAAATATTGCCGGTGAAGATAGCGTGCTGTCTGTTGACTATGACTATTATGTAGCCAACCCTACCATTGAGGTGACTGCAGAGTCGATTCAACAGCTATATGCTGAGTGTGCCAATGAATTGAAAATTAAAGTTCCAGCCCTAGGCAATAGTTATGCACCTGAATTTACCGTAAGTAACGGTCAGTCTATCAAAGGTAGTAACCCGGGAGATGTGACTATCATACCAGGGAATTCTGGAAAAGTGAATATTGGAGTAAGCAGTGGAGGAACCAAAATCGGTACCAAAACCTACGATATACGGCCTGTTCCGGCGCCGACTATTAAGCCATTTGATGGTAGAGGTGAAATCGACCTAAGCCAGCCATATCCTACTCCTGGGCCTTCTCAGCTGATGATCAAGGCCATTCCGGAGCCAACATTTGGCCGTACAATGGCTAAGGATGCCAAATTTGAGGTTTCCGCAGGTGTGGTGAAGCTGTTGAGAAATGAAGTTCCAAGGGATCAGGTGAATATCACTGGTGAAAATATCGGTATCCGTCAGCTATTGGCGGCTGCTAAAAGTGGAGATGCCCTTATTATCCAAGTCACCGAGGTGACCAGGACTAATTTTAGAGGCAATAAAATAAAAAGCCCACAAAATGAAATTATCCGTATAGCGATCAAATAATTCGCTATTGCGGGGGCTTTAAGTTGGAGATGATAAAGATGATAGAAATGAAGGTACTTAAGAAATCATGCCTGGGAATCTTAGCGGTATTAGCGGTGCTTCTTAGCCCCGCAGAGCTATTGGCTCAGGGCGCTACCAGTGTTGACCCTACTGCTGTAGGCGATCGGCAGTTTGAGGTGGATACAGTGTTTTCTGCCCATAATATTCGAGAGGATGACAAAATGTATCAAATCGGAGTGTGGCGTAGAATTGACCTTAGAGAGAAGTTTAATCATCCGCTATATGGCACTGGAGATACCAAGAGAAATGGTATCATCAACAGTATCTATAAGGCGGTCGTTGAAGAAAATGCTCTGGAGGTGTTTGCTGATGAGACCTTTACGACTCCACTTTCTATAGCCGATTTCCAAGATAACTTTTGGATGTCAGCAAATGGGGATAGTATCTTCGTTAAAAATTTGTATTACCTGGATTTTAAAGAGGATTTCTTATTTGATAAGCATCATTCTCAAGTGAAATTTGATGTGAAATACATCCATATGGTGATGCCTTCTCAGACCAATGCAAATGCAGGTCAGAAAAGCATTGGATACATTAGGTTCAAGGATTTCTATGAGTATTTCGAAAACCACCCTGAAGCCAAATGGATCAATTTCACAAATACCTCAAAAGACTTGTCTTATAGTCAGGCTTTCGATTTGAGACTATTCAAATCAGTAGTTAGAAAGTATTCAAATTCTGAAGATGCGCTGATCGCAGATATGGTGGATCCTGATAACCATCCGGATCTGCAAGCCTATCTGGATGGGCTTAAGTTTGAATATGATTTATTGGAATTTGAAAATAGCCTTTGGGAATGGTAAACATTCTTTGGCTTTAGGAATAATCAAGAGAGCAGGTATCATTACCTGCTCTCTTGTTTTATAAACCCTAGGATTCGGGCAGTCTTGTCTTTTCCTATTATTGCTTCCAAGTCCTCAGCAGAGGCTTCCTTGATATTCTTTACTGACTTGAAGTGCTTCAATAGCTTATCAGTCGTTGTTGGACCAATTCCCTCAATGGAGTCCAGGGCGGTCTTAAATGAATTTTTGCTGCGGACATCTCTGTGGAAGGTGATCGCAAAGCGGTGAGCCTCATCTCGGATGCGCTGAATGAGCCTTAAGGATTCGGATTTTTTGTCTATATGAAGGGGAAATGAATCACCAGGGAAATAAATTTCCTCCAGACGTTTAGCTATCCCTATGATAGGAACTTGGCCATAGATGTCTAATTCCTTTAGGGCCTCTACGGAGGCGGATAGCTGCCCCTTGCCGCCGTCAATGACTATGAGCTTAGGCAAGGGCTTACCTTCGCTTAGCATACGTCTATAGCGTCTTCCTACGATCTCAGTCATACTTGCAAAATCATCCGGGCCTACCACGGTTTTGACATGGAAATGGCGATATTCTTTTTTGGCTGGCTTACCATCTAGGAAGCATACCATACTTGCCACTGGATATGCACCTTGTATATTGGAATTATCAAAACACTCAATATGGTCGGGAATGTCTTTCAATGACAAATCTTTCTGAAGCTGTACCAATATGCGGTTTTTCTTTTCTACCGCCTTGCCACTGATCAAAGCTTTTTCCTTTTTATAATAAAGGGCATTTTTAAGCGATAATTCCACCAGTTTTCGCTTGTCACCAATTTTGGGCACCGATAAGTTGATCCCTTCTATGGGCTCCTCCAATCCATCTAAATCTATATTACTGATGATTTCCTTAGCTTCACTTTGAAATTGGTCCTGCAGCCTGACGATGGCGGTAAGCAGCAATTCTGCCTCAGTTTCATCGAGCTTCTTACGCAGTTCCACCGTCTTGGTGGTGTTTACCGCTCCGTTTTTGATATTTAGGTAATTAACAAATGCATATTTTTCATCCGAAACTATGGTGAATATATCCAGAGCTTCAATAGCCGGATTTGCCACCAGACTTTTAGCTTGATATTTTTCCAATAACTCTAGTTTCCCCTTATATCTTTCTGCTCTTTCAAATGCTAATTGCTCAGCACATTCCTGCATTTTTGCTTTAAAATAAGCCTTAGGTATCCCCAGGTTTCCTTTAAGGATATTTTTGGCCTGATCAATATCACTCAGATAATCCTGCTCTGATTGTAGAGCTTCACATGGGCCAAGGCAATTTCCAATATGGTATTCCAAGCATACTTTATATTTCTGCTCAGCGATTTTATAAGGAGATAGGTCCAGCTTGCAGGTGCGTATTGTAAATAGACTACGGATAAGCTCAAGGACATTATTCATGGCCTTGACGCTTGCAAATGGCCCATAATAGGTGCCGCGCGAAGGGATCACCCGCCGGGTAGGATAGATCTGTGGAAAATTCTCCTTAGTGACTAATAAATAGGGATAAGTCTTATCATCCTTAAGGAGGATATTGTATTTGGGTTGGTTTTTTTTGATGAGGTTATTCTCCAATAGTAGTGCATCAAATTCCGTGTTTACCATCGTAAACTCGATTTTTCTGATCTCCCTGACCATTCTTTTGGTCTTTAGATTTAAATTTGCACTTTTGATGAAATAGCTCGCTGCTCTTTTACGAAGGCTTTTTGCTTTACCAACATAGATAAGAGTGCCCTCTTCATTATAGTATTTATATACTCCGGGACTATCGGGTAGTTTCGAATATTCGCTGGGGCTGTATGAAGGACTTTCCATAAAACAAATATAAAAAAAACAGTCCACCGAGATGGACTGTTTTATGTATTGATCAATAAGTTTTTGGCGAATTAAAAATCATTGGTTTGATGATCATAATCAAAATCAGTATAGTCATCCGCTTGGATAGCGTATTCTTCACAATCTAATTCTATGCTGATGGGGCGCTCTGGTTTCCTGAAAGGTCCCCTGGTGATGCCCAAGCTAGGATCATCGTATATTTTGGTCATATATTTTACCCATATCGGTCTCGCCGTTCTCGCTCCCTGACCGCTGATCCAACTCCTAAAGTGAACCGCCCGGTCATCTCCACCTACCCATACGCCAGATACTAAGTCCTTACTAAGTCCCATATACCAGCCATCTGATGCATTCTGAGTCGTTCCGGTTTTGCCGCCTAGCTCATTTCCTTGTCTCAGGTTCATCGGAACTCCCTGACTAGTCCCACCACGTTCCTCAAAACCTCCTTGAAGCATATGTAGCATCAAGTAAGCATCTTGCTCCTTCATGGCAGGGCGCTTTCTAGCTGGGAATTGATGAAGCACGTTGCCGTTTTTATCTTCGATCCTATCGATATAATAGGGCTGTATATGCTCACCTAAGTTCACGAAGGTACTCATTGCTCCCACCATCTCTAAAACGGATACATCACTGGTACCCAAGGCCAAGGCTGGGACCGCATCCAAATCACTCGTAATACCCAGTCGATGGGCCGTTTCTACGACTACCTCCGGACTGATTTGCTTCATCATATAGGCGGTAACAGAGTTTATGGATTGTGCCATGGCTTGACGAATGGTCATTTTTTCATAGGTGAATTTGCCATCAGCATTGCTTGGGCTCCAGGCAGGCTGGCCAGGGATATTGACTTCCACTGGCTGATCCACCACTGTATAGCAAGGGCCATAGCCGTTTTCTATAGCTGCAGCATATACAAATGGCTTGAAGGTGGATCCTGGCTGGCGTTTCCCTTCACGTACGTGGTCGTATTTAAAGAATTTATGGTTGAGGCCACCCACCCATGCTTTGATTTGACCACTCTGTGGATCCATGGATACAAAACCCGCCTGAAGGAAGGTCTTATAATACCTTAAAGAGTCCATGCTGCTCATCAAAGTATCGATTTCCCCTTTTTCCCAGGAGAAAACCTTCATTTGCCTCTTTTCATTTAATTTAATATTTACCGAATCTGAGTTGGCTCCATATTTTTTTACGGCGACTCTATAAGCTTCCGTACGCTTGATCATCGTTTCCAGGAAGTTTGGAATGACACGTCCATTACTGTCTATCCAAGGTTCTCTCCCTCGAAGTTCCTGCACAAACTTTTCCTGCAATTCCTTCATATGTTCCTCTACGGACTCTTCGGCATAGCGCTGCATCCTGCTGTCCACAGTGGTATAGATTCTCAGCCCATCTCCATAAAGGTCATAAGTCTGGCCATCCGCCTTAAGGTTTTCATTGGCCCACTTCTGCAAATCAGCCTTCACTATTTCCCTAAAATACGTGGCGAGCCCTTTATTATGACTGTCCACATTATAGTCCAGCTCTATTGGGAGTGAAGAAAGTGAATCATATTGGGTTTCTGATATGAAATCATACTTAGTCATCTGGCCAAGTACCGTGTTTCGCCTTCTGAGGGCATTGTCAGGGTTATAGACAGGACTATAGAAAGTAGGAGCTTTAAATAAACCTACCAAAACAGCTGACTCCTGAACAGTCAAATCTTTGGGATCCTTATTGAAAAATGTTTTTGAGGCAGTTTTTATCCCATATGCGTTACTTCCAAACTCGGAGGTGTTGAGGTACATGGTAAGGATTTCATCCTTGGTATAAGCCTTTTCCAGCTGGCTGGCCACGATCCATTCCTTGGTTTTGATGATGAGCATCCTAAGCCCGGGCACCCGGCTTAGTGTACCTTGGGAATTTTCTCCTCTGGTCTTAAATAGGTTTTTAGCCGTTTGTTGACTTAAGGTACTTCCCCCACCTGCACTGCTTTGGCCCATCAGGATGGTTTTGAATAATACCCTTGCAAGTCCTTGAGGGTCTATTCCTGAGTGGTCCTCAAATCTGATATCTTCTGTGGCTATAAGCGCATTAATTAGGTTTTTTGAAAGCTCATCATATTTGACTGGCGATCGATTTTCCCGGAAATACTTGCCGAGAAGAACTCCATCCGCTGAATATAGCTCAGAGGCTAGCTCGCTTTCAGGATTTTCCAAGGTTTGGAAGTCAGGAAGGTCCCCGTATAGGCCAAGGAAATTTACACTCACCGACCATACAAATAGCACAAAGCCTAATAGCCCTGCGAAAAAGATCAGCCAGATGGCCTTGATGATTTTTCCGGATAAGGTTCCGGAATTAGTATTGTTTTTCTTATTACTCATGGTTCAATTAATAGAAGGACTTGAAGAAGGCCTTGTATTCGTCTATATCTTTTCTCTTATTCAATTGCTGAAAATTCTGAATTGAAATCACAAAACTACTCTTTTTTGCGTCCTCTGGTAAATCTTGATAGGTAAATTCTTCAAGGAACTTTTGACGATACGCCATGGCCTTCTCGGCATTTGGGAATGGGCTGACCAATAGTATCGTTTGGCTTCTGCTAAATGAGAGGTTTCCTGTCCGTAATCTTGATTCTTTAAAGTTCTTACTATGGAAATTCTCCATTTCAGCGCTTAGGTTTTTGGCTTGAGGGATTTGCTCAGGGTTGATCACTAAGATAAATATGTGCGTTTGATCCATATTTAATTTATAGATCTGCTCTTTTTCCTGAGCGACTGAATCAGCACTCGCCACCGCCGGCACTGTGGGGGCCATACTGGTCGAGTCTGAGGCTGTGCTCACACTATCTGCCTGGCTGATGACTTCCTCCTTCTCGCCAGTCAAAGCTACTAGCATATTTCTTGCCATTTTTGATAGCCCCGGATCTTGGGTGGTTTTGATATAGTCTTCCAGGCTTTCCTGGTATTTAGCCTTCGAGTCGGTCTTCCCTATCAACATGGCTTGCAATAGACGGAGTTTTTCGCTTACCGTACTTAGAGGGTATTGATTTAAGGTTCCATTCACTAAGGAAATCGCCGCTTCATAATCGCCAGCCTGGTACTGAGTATAAGCCTTATCGTAATTTTCTGCCGCCCGCTTATTTGCCGCTAAGCTGCCTGCTGCATCGATTGGGTTATTGACCGACTTGGTGAAGGGAGAGTCGGGGAATTCCTGATTGAGCTTACTGACGTAATATTGGGTGTTGCCACCAGTGCTTTGTTCTATCAGAAACAGAGTATAATAGGCCTCAGGCTTCTTATCGGTATTGGGGAAATCCTGGATAAGGGCATGAAGGTATTCCCTCGCTAGATCTGGCCGGTTTAGATCAAAATAAAGGATCTTACCTAATTCGAAATTCGAGACCTCTATATCATCCCGGAGCTGCTGAACTTGTGTGGCGTCGGTGGGGATTTGACTGAGTAATTCCTCCTTTGTGGGAAGCCCAAGGGATACCTCCTGCGGTTCAGTTTTGACATTAGCACTGTCCACCGGGGTGGTTTTGCTGAGCGTATTAGTGACCTGGTAGCTATTGGTTTTCCTTCTCCAATTATCAGTGAGTGCTCTGCTGCCCCAATTTTTAGAAAAGTCAATTTGCCCTTGTTGAATGGCCACAGGGTTGTCAAAGTAGAAAGAAGAGGCTTGGCCACTGCCTCCAAAAGCGAGAAGATTGTCGAAGATACTTGCCGGTTTTTTCGGGCTATCCTTTGCAGCCTCGGCCATGAGTCGCTTTTCTTCCTTCGCCAGATAGTCCTCCGCAATTTTATTCTGCTCTTCAGGGCTCATTTGGCTCAATCGTAAAAGGCTGTCATTCTGAGTGATTCGTTCATATTGGAAGGCATAGCGGTCCAATACCTCCTTTTTGCCCAGAAGTAGGTTATAATTTATATTCGTTTCATTAAAATATTGTAAAGCGCTGTCCACATAATATTTAGATGCCAGGAAGTCTTCTTTTTGGTCGAAAAATAACTCAGCAAGCTTTTGATAGATATAGCCCTTTTGCTGATCTAGTTTCCCCGTCTCACTCGCCGCTTGATGCAGGAGTCGTATGGCTTCCTCGGTTTCATTTTGTTTCAATTCAAATAATGCCTTTTCATAGAGAATGACATCTTTGAAATCTGTGTTTTTACGGTCAGCATACAGGTTATCATAGTATTCCCGCACTTTTTTGAGATCCTTGGACTTTTCTAGCTCGGCCACTTGCTGGGCATAAAGCTGCGAAAAGAAAGCCAGTTCATAGGGAGGGTTTCCGCTGAGAGCATTTTGGTAATAATCATACGCCTGCGCATCAAAACCCGCTCTCTGGTACCGCTGAGCCAAAATAAAATACAATCGCGACTTCTCCTTTTTGTCAGAAGTTAGTTCGATGCATTTCTCTAAAGAGGCCAAAATTCCGTCGGTCTCCCTTCTAGCTTCATAATAATAGCCTAGGGTTTTAAAGAGTAATTGCTTATTAACCTTACTGATTTCGGCTTCCTTCGAGAGAAAATCGATGACGTAAGAGGCATCATCAAATGATTTAAGATCTACAAATATCCGCAATAATTGGATGAGGGCCTGATGGCGAACGTTATCATCCTTGCTATTGACATTGAGGTATTTGAAGGTATTGATGGCTTCCTCGGTATTGGCTTCGTAATAATCAATCTGGCCAATAAGAAAATAGCTATCATCCACCCACTGCGAAATACGATGATAGTCAATGGCCATGGCGGCTAGTTCCCTGGCCTCCTCAAGTTTATCCATATTACTCTTCATGACCGTGCTGTCGATGGGCGGGAACACGGGGAGCACTTGGGAGTAATCTTCCTGATATGACTGAATAAAATCCAGCTCAGCCTCGCTTATTTTTTCTTTTGCCAGATAATAAGCATTGTATTTTGCCGTGACATTATGGTAAAGACGGTTAGTAAAAGTGTCCTTTTCTGATGAGCAGGATAGGATTAGACCGGCCAGAGCCATCCACAGGTAAATATTTTTTTTCACTATGGGAATAATATGGATCATTTAAGTCCACAAATTAGTGTTTTTGAACCAATAATGTAAACGCTTACGTTTAATCTTGTAATTTTGTGTTTAACCATTTTATGCATATTGGAGGCCCATGTTCTGGAAATGAAAAATAATGGACCTGAGCAATATCGCCATTTGGCTAATTAATAATAGATATTAGGAAGAAAAAAATGTCATTTTGAGCTTAAACCAAAAAATAAGAAACTGGATCGATAATAAATATCTTTTCGTCATCAGGCGGGAGGAGGACTTTTCAGTGATTACCTCTTTAAGTATCAATAAATTTAGGGTGGGATTGATTCTTTTTTTTACCCTCGTATGCTTTTTTATACTTTCTTTAGTGCTTTCGAAGACCCTGCTTGCCAGCTGGTTTGATCCGGCCTATCAGGAGACTGAGAATATGAAGCAGATTTACACCTTGTCTCAGGCGGTAGATTCACTGATGCTGGAGGTGGAAGCAAAGGACTTATATGTAAGTAATATTCAACGCATTATTTCAGGAGATTATGGTTCGGATAGCTCATCCACGATGGGTGCAGCCGTGGACGCTGGCCAAGCAAGGCATTCTCCAAGCAGTGAGGAACTCTACCAAAAAGGGGAGGCAACACAAAGTATCATTGATGAATTTCAAGCAAGCCCTCCGGATGAGGCCAGTTATCAGCGACTCAGCTCCACTTCTTTTACCGAAACTTATTTCTTTAGTCCTATCAAAGGCGTGGTAACTGGAAGTTTTGATCTGGCCAAGGATCACTTGGGTGTGGACCTGGTGGCAGAGGAAAATGAGCCTGTAAAAGCAGTAGCGGAAGGAACGGTGTTTTTTTCGAGTTGGACCCTGGAGACAGGCTACGTCATAGCCATTCAGCATTCCAACGAATTGATTTCAATATATAAGCATAATTCAGTATTATTGAAGACAATTGGTGAATCGGTAAGTGGGGGTGAAGTAATATCGGTAGTGGGTAACACAGGAGAGCAGACTACCGGACAGCACCTTCATTTTGAACTCTGGTACAAAGGGAATCCCCTTAATCCCCAAGAATTTATAACCTTCGATTAAATATGTTTAATAAAGGAGAAGAAAAAAAATCAGTAGCCCAGATGGTGAATTCGAGCAATGTAATTGCCAAAGAAACATCCATAAAAGGGGACATTATCACCGTTGGGAATATCCGTATAGAGGGTAAAGTTGACGGTACCCTAAGCTCTCAGACCAAGATCGTCATCGGAGAATCAGCCTTTCTCAAAGGGAATATTGACACCAAAGAAGCTGAGATAGCAGGACAGGTAGAAGGAGAAATCCGCTGCCATGAGATTTTATTTTTAAAGAAAACTGCGGTGATCCATGGCAATATTCTTACTAAAAAAATAGTGATCGAAAATGGAGCGGTCTTTAATGGGACCTGCAAAATGACTGAAGTGACCACCGAAAGTGTGACACCTAAAAAAGAACTGAAGTTAAAGGATGAAGAAGCAAGAAAACAATCCGGAAAAGAAGTCCTCACCGACTGAGTATCCTGAATATATAAAATATATCGGCCTTGCCTTCCAGATGTTCGCCATTATTGGTGGCGGAACCTATTTGGGGTATATCATTCAGGAGAGAAGTGAAATGAAATTTCCAGTTTGGCTTTTGTTATTCTGCCTGGTAAGTATAGTGATTGCATTTTATAGTATTTTTGTTTCCCTTAAGAAGAAATAATTTTTGAGTCGATATCCTCGATTGCTGCCACAGCTGATAGTTATAGGGTCTTTAGGGTGCTAGGGATGATGATAATGTAGCGGTTGGTAGCTGCTGACGAAGGATGCATTCCCTCGAGAAGATTTAATAGTCTTATTGAAGTAAGGATTATTGAGTCGAAAAGCTTTGGTGAAGACTTAGGTATTTTTGAAACTGGAGTTCTTACCAAATTTTCTTGTATTTTTGCAGATCAAATTCTTATTCCAGCGTGTTTGCTGAAAGGATTCCCGGATAATTCGGGGTTTTTTTGGTAGTTGGGAAGAGGGGAAGGAGAATGGAATGTGGGAAATGCTTCTGTAAAAAAAATAAATTCATGAAAATTCTAAAGTCTCATATTGGGTCATTGATCATTGTGACTGGTGCTATTGTATTGCTTACATTGCTGGTACAGTATTTTCAGCCTGGCTGGATACATTCTCGCATTTGGCAAGTTATCATTTTTTACTTTGGTTTAATGTTATTAAGTGGACAACTTATTCAATTTTTATTAAAGCAGTCAGAAGAAAATTCTGTAGCGATTGTGATGGGCGCAACAATCATAAGGTTTTTAGCGAGCCTTATTTTTATTGCTATTTGCCTTTTTACTGAAATAGACAATAAGATTCTGTTTTTTGCAGATTTTTTTGTGATCTATTTGTTGTACTTGTTGTTTGATATATACAGCTTAATAGCTAACTTGCGCCCTCATTCTAAGTAGGTCTATAATAATTGAGTTGATGTTTCGTAAGATTCTGTGCATAAGCACCTTGCTGTCAGTATTCATGCTGGCCCTTTCAACTGCGACTTTTGCTTCCTCGGAAGTAGAAGGAGGAGAAGAGAACAAAACGGGTTTCATCATGCACCACATTAAGGATTCGCATGAATGGCATTTCGCCACTTTTGGACATACCCATGTCACCCTTCCACTGCCGGTAATTATTTACTCTGCTGATCGTGGGGTGGAAGTGTATTCTTCCACTGATTTCCAGGATCATGAAACGCACGCGTTTGGTGTAGAGCATAATGGCTACTATATCAATGAACATGATAAGCTTCATGCTGTTGATGAGTCTAGATCTTATATAGACCTGTCTATCACCAAGAACGTTGCCATGTTGATTATAGTATTTGTGTTATTGCTTTGGATGATTTTTTCCGCGGTGAGAAACTACAAAAGGAATCCTCATGGGGCGCCGAAAGGCATTGCTTCGATCGTGGAGCCGATGGTATTATTCGTGCGGGATGAGATCGCCAAGCCTAATATCGGGCCTAAGTATAGGAAGTTCACTCCGTATTTACTCACCATATTTTTCTTTATTTTGATGGGTAACCTACTAGGTCTGGTACCGGGAGCGGCCAATTTAACGGGGAATATTGCGGTGACAGCTACTCTAGCGGTATTTACCTTCTTTATGACTAATCTTAATGGGAATAAGGAATACTGGAAGCACGTTGTTGCGACGCCAGGCGTTCCATTACCCCTGCTTTTAGTAATTGTGCCGGTGGAGATCATCGGTTTATTTACCAAGCCATTTGCTTTGATGGTTCGACTTTTCGTTGCCATCACAGCAGGACACATTGTAATCTTAAGTTTCATAGGTTTGATATTCGTATTCGAATCGTATGCTGTTGGGGTAGCCAGTACGGTCATGGTTGTATTTATCAACTTGATTGAAATATTGGTAGCAGCCATTCAGGCTTATGTATTTACCTTGTTCTCTGCCATGTACATCGGACAGGCAGTAGCAGAGCATGATCATCATTAAATTTCTTTGTTCAATTTTATAAATAATAACACGTATGTTAACTTCATTATTGTTGTCTGCTGGCCTAGCACTATTAGGTGCAGGTATTGGTGCTGGTATTGTAGCGATAGGCGCAGGACTTGGTATCGGTAGAATCGGTGGTCAGGCTATGGAAGGTATTGCAAGACAACCTGAAGCAGCTGGTAAAATCCAAACTGCCATGTTGATTATTGCTGCCCTTATTGAAGTGGTATCTCTGTTTGCAGTAGTAGTATGTCTACTTATTGCTCTTAACGAGAACATCACTTTCTAGGAAGTACAAAGAACAGGGATGGGCGCTAGGCTCATCCCTACTTTACTCTATTTGAACAAAAAAAGCATTAAAATTATATACAGATGGATCTTATAATTCCTGGTTCTGGACTTATTATTTGGCAAATTATTGGTTTTGGGATACTTCTTTTTATCCTAGGAAAATTTGCATGGAAGCCTATTTTATCTGCATTGGATGAGCGGGAGACCGCTATCGAAGGCGCTCTCAAAGCTGCTGAAAATGCCAGAAACGAAATGGCCAACCTAAAAGCTGAAAATGAAAAACTGCTTCAGGAAGCTCGTCTCGAGAGAGATCAAATCCTGAAATCAGCCACTGAAACTTCTGCTAAGCTCATCGAAGAAGCGAGGACAGAAGCCTCTAAGGCTGGTGCTAAGTTGATCGAAGATGCGAAAGCGGTAATTGAAACAGAGAAAAAAGCAGCATTGGCGGAAGTGAAAAACCAAGTCGCTACTTTGACCCTGCAGGTGACTGAGAAATTGTTGCGTAAAAATCTTGAAGATGATAAGGCTCAGAAAGAGTTGGTTCAAGAGTTTGTAAAAGATCTAAAGCTAAACTAAGACGATCACATGTCAGTAACTAGAGTCGCTTCACGGTATGCCAAAGCTCTGCTAGGATTAGCAGTAGAACAAGGTGTGCTCAATGAAGTACATCAAGATATGCAGCAACTGCTGAAGGTGGTGAAGGAAAACCGTGACTTTGCACTTTTGCTGAAAAGCCCTATTGTAACCGCCGATGTCAAAGCCAAAATCATCAATCAGATCTTTACTGGTTCTGCTCAGGATTTGACACTTAAGTTTTACAGTATCATCTCCCGTAAAAAGAGAGAAAACCTGTTGGCAGATATTGCAAAGCAATTTTTGGCCATCTATAATGATCATGAAGGTATCCAAAAGGCGGTCGTGACGACCACTTTCCCGATTGGTGATGAGCTCAGAAAAGTCTTTGCTGAGGCTGTAAAAGAAATCTCTGGTAAGCCTAAGGTAGAATTGGTTGAGAAAATCGATAAGGATATTATTGGTGGTTTCGTGTTGAAAGTGGATGACCGTCAGATTGACGATTCATTGAGCAGCAAACTGAAATCACTTAAATTGCACTTCTTGAATAACCAATTCGAGAAGCAGATATAATTCAATACAGGAATAACAATATAACTATAAAAGAATGGCAGAAGTAAGACCTGATGAAGTTTCGGCTATCTTGAGAGAGCAACTCTCTGGTGCCAAAACTGAAGCTGAATTGGAAGAAGTAGGAACTGTCCTACAAGTGGGTGACGGTGTAGCCCGTATCTACGGCCTATCCAAAGCCCAATCTGGTGAGTTGCTTGAGTTCGAAAACGGACTTAAGGCAATGGTGCTTAACCTTGAAGAAGACAATGTTGGTGCAGTATTGTTCGGAGACTCTCAAGGAGTCAAAGAAGGTGATACCGTAAAAAGAACCAAACAAATTGCCTCTATCAAAGCCGGTGAGGGAATGCTAGGCCGAGTGGTAAATACCCTGGGTCATGCTATTGATGGCAAAGGCCCTATCGAAGGTGACTTATATGATATGCCTTTGGAACGTAAAGCTCCAGGTGTAATCTATCGTCAGCCAGTAAATGAACCACTTCAGACAGGTATCAAGTCTATTGATGCCATGATTCCGATCGGTAGAGGACAGCGTGAGCTGATCATTGGTGACCGTCAGACGGGTAAGACCGCTGTAGCCATCGATACCATCCTTAACCAAAAGGAGTTTTACGAAAAAGGTGAGCCTGTATTCTGTATCTATGTAGCCATTGGCCAGAAGGCCTCTACTGTGGCAGGTGTAGTCGCTGCTCTCGAAAAAGGCGGTGCCCTTCCTTATACTGTTATTGTAGCTGCTCCAGCATCTGAGCCTGCTCCTATGCAGTTCTTTGCTCCATTTACTGGTGCTGCTATCGGGGAATTCTTCCGTGATACTGGTCGTCCTGCCTTGGTGGTTTATGATGACCTTTCCAAGCAAGCCGTTGCCTATAGAGAAGTTTCCCTTCTTCTAAGAAGACCTCCAGGACGTGAAGCATATCCTGGTGATGTATTCTACCTTCACTCCAGACTATTGGAAAGAGCCGCTAAGGTGAATTCTTCTGATGCGATCGCAAAAGAAATGAATGACCTTCCTGAGTCTCTTAAGCCTTTGGTTAAAGGTGGTGGATCTCTTACCGCACTGCCTATCATCGAAACTCAGGCAGGTGACGTTTCTGCCTATATCCCTACCAATGTGATCTCCATCACTGACGGTCAGATATTCCTGGAAACTAACCTCTTCAACTCAGGTATTCGTCCTGCGATTAACGTAGGTATCTCTGTATCCCGAGTAGGTGGTAATGCGCAGATTAAATCCATGAAAAAGGTATCTGGTACCTTGAAGCTTGATCAAGCTCAATTCCGTGAATTGGAAGCTTTTGCCAAGTTTGGATCTGATCTGGATGCAACTACCAAGAGAACCATCGAAAGAGGTCGTAGAAACCAAGAAATCCTTAAGCAAGCTCAGTACTCTCCTGTAAAGGTAGAGCTGCAGACCGCTATCATCTATGCTTCCACTAAGGGTCTTATGGATGAGGTGCCTGTTTCACAAGCTAGAGCTTTTGAAAAAGATTTCTATACCCTGCTTACTACTCAGTACCAAGATGCTCTTACAGCTATAGCTAAAGGTGATTTGGATACTGCTGGTAAATTGCTAGAGAAAGCAGCTAAAGAATTGACACCTAAGTACGCAAAATAATTAATTTCCTCACCTTCCATTAAGGAGGGTGAGGCTCTTATTCTCTATTTATAACATGGCTAACCTAAAGGAAGTAAAAGAAAGGATCAACTCTGTAGTTTCTACGCAGCAAATCACCAAAGCAATGAAAATGGTGGCTGCAGCCAAACTAAGAAGAGCTCAGGACAAAATCGTCCAGATGCGCCCTTATTCTCAGAAATTAACTGCCATTCTTAATAACGTTTCTGCTGGGAGTGAAGGAAGCAGTGATCTGGTTTATTCAGAAAAAAGAGAAATCAATAATGTGTTGATTGTCCCTGTTACTTCTGATAAAGGCTTATGTGGTGCCTTTAATACAAACGTCATTAAGGCTACCATGGCTGCTATCAATACTGAATATGCAGGGAAAAATGTCTCTATTCTACCATTAGGTAAAAAAGCTTTTGAGACCTTCCAAAAAAGAGATTTTCCCGTAATAGGGGATTATTATAAGGTATTCCTGGACCTAAACTTTGACCATGTCAAAGATGCAGCCGAATATGCCATGGATGGATTTGTAAACGGTACCTACGATAAAGTAGTCCTCGTTTATAATGAATTTAAAAACGTGGCCACTCAGGTGGTTCGGAATGAGCAGTTCCTCCCTATGGAAAAGGAAACTGAATCAGTGGAGCCTTCTGCTACCAATGTGGATTATATCATGGAACCTTCCAGAGAATATATTATCCAGGAATTGGTGCCTACTTCCCTGAAAATTCAATTCTATAAAGCGGTACTTGAAAGTAATGCTTCTGAGCATGGCGCCAGAATGACTGCCATGGAGAAAGCTACAGAAAATGCCGGCGAACTCCTGAAAGAGCTTAGACTGCTATATAACAGATCTCGTCAGGCAGCCATTACGAATGAAATTCTCGAGATTGTGGCTGGTGCAGAAGCACTTGGTGGCAATTAAGACTTACTGACTCTAAGAGTCCTATATTAAAACTCATCCTTCAAAAGATGAGTTTTTTTTGTGCCTATATTTTTCCAGTTTTAGACCCTTCTTATTCGGGAAAAAATGAATGAATCCCCATAAAAAAAGGCTTGGTTAGTGATAACCAAGTCTTTTTTTTAATAAGTTATTTATTATACATTCACATGCCTTTCCGCATGGTATGAAGATCTTACCAGTGGGCCTGATTCCACGTATTTTAACCCTCTTTTTAGTCCCTCTTCTCTATAATGATCAAACAGATCAGGATGGATAAATTCTGCTACCTCAATATGCATTTTGGTAGGCTGGAGGTATTGTCCTAGCGTAAGAATGTCACAACCATGGGCTGCCAGGTCATCCATTGCTTTATAAACTTCCTCTTTTTTCTCTCCAAGACCGAGCATGATACCGGTCTTAGTCCTTTTACCATACTCCTTAGTCAGCTTAATTTGCTCCAGCGATCGTTGGTATTTGGCTTGAGGTCTGACTCTTCTATAGAGGCTTTCCACTGTTTCCATATTATGAGAAACCACTTCCTGACCTCCATCGATCATCCTATATAGCGCATCCCAGGAAGATTTCACATCTGGGATTAAGGTTTCAATGGTGGTCTCCGGGGAGAGTTTCTTGGTCTCAATCACGGTTTGGTACCAAATCTCTGCCCCACGATCTTTTAGTTCATCACGGTTTACAGAGGTGAGTACGGCGTGTTTTACTCCCATCAGTTGGATCGCCTCTGCCACTCTCCTAGGTTCGTCCAGATCATATTCTGGCGGACGGCCTGTAGCCACCGCACAGAAGGAGCAAGATCTAGTGCATACATTGCCTAAGATCATAAAGGTGGCGGTACCGGCACCCCAGCATTCCCCCATATTTGGACAGTTACCACTTTCACAGATGGTATGTAATTTATGTTGATCCACAAGCTTCCGGACTTTGGCGTACTCTTTCCCAACGGGAAGTTTTACACGAAGCCAGTCTGGTTTTTTTCGCTTTTTGGATTCTTCGGATATTACGGGTAGTTCTATCATCTCAATTGCTTATCGTATCGCAAAATTAAGGTTTTGCACGAGCAAAACCAATTTACTGGTCATTTCCTGAAGCCATAGAATAGGGTAAAGTAAACCGATTGAAATATTTGCTTGTTTTCGGTGGTGGGCATCAGGACGATTTCTTTAGTAAAACCCTCTAATTCATAGCCTAGTTCCAATCCGCTTACATTTGATTTGAATAATCCAAACTCAAAGGTTAAGGCCGCTTTGGCATTTGCGCCAAGGGCAAAATCAGATTCTCCTAATCCTTCAAACAACCTTCCTGGGCCCATAATATAATTCATTGACTGGTGAATGTCAGGATCATATTGTGCTCTACTGCTTTCGGAGCTGGATGCGGCATATTCTATATAGTAAGGGGCTATTATCCCTAATGAAGGACCAATGGCCGTGAGTACAGATACCTGAACCCCTTTCTGAGGCGCCTTACTGTATAATATCAATTCCCGACCATACTGTGGTCGGATGCTATAGAGATAATTGGATTTACCATAAATGAAGCTATTTCCAAGGTAGGTGCTGTACCGAGCTTCTTTTGGATTCTTTACGTTTGCGAGCTCCAAGGAGAAAAATTGAAAAGTGTTTTCGGTGATTCTCGACCCTAACTTTAGGTATAAGCCTCCTATAAGGCCTCCAATAGAGTTTTTATTGATCCCAAAAAATACTTCTTTATCATAATCGTAATTCCCCGCCTCTCTGCCTTGCCCCATTACGATGAGTGGAAAGATAAAAATGAGTAAGACGGATGTTAGATATTTTGCTCCTTTTTTCATATATGGTAAGGAATTTAACGCTAATTTTGTCGTTAATGTTAGTAAATTACAAATAAAAATAAAGGTTTATGCCTACTATTAAAAGTACCTACCTGAGAAATCTTCGAACTGAGGCGGTTCACCTTCAGTCAAACTCTAAAATAATAACGGATGCACCTGTCGATAATAATGGCAAGGGTGAGGCATTTTCACCTACTGACCTGGTCGCAGCAGCCTTAGGAAGCTGTATGGTGACGATTATGGGCATCGTAGCCGATCGTGATGGAATAGAATTGGAAGGCCTAAGCTGGGAAGTCACTAAAGTAATGGAAAGTCAGCCAAGAAAAATTAAAGAAATTATTGTTGAATTCTTTTGGGAAAATCCTTTAGAGGACGAGAAATTTCGACAAAAATTAAAAAATGCAGCCAAAACCTGCCCTGTAGCACTGAGTCTTGATCCGGCTATTAATCAAGTGCTGAAATTTAATTTTTAATTTTTCTTAAGCTACTGCATTGACAGCTATTTTCCCTGGACTATTTCCTTTTGGACCTGACTGAAAGGAAATAGTCCAGCAATTAGTTTTATTTTTTTTTATCGTTTGTAGCGTTTTTTTTACTCTTACCGTCTAGACGAAAAGCAATACATAATAAAGCCCATTCATTTGGACCAGTATCTTATCAAAGAAGCAAAAAGTGGTAGCCCCAAAGCCTTTGAAATGCTGTATAAGCATTACTATGGCTATGCTATGAGCATTTCGCTAAGATACTCCAATTCCCGCGAGGAAGCCTGTGAAATTGTTAATGACAGTTTTATGAAAGCTTTTGACCGTATGAATCAATATAATGAGGGCAGTTCTTTCAAAGCTTGGTTTCGTAGGATTCTGATCAATACTTCCATTGATTATTACCGTAAAAATGTCAAGCATTATGCGGTTATGGAAATAGAAAAGGCTCATGCAGAGACCTTGGATCCCAATATTATCGATGAGCTATCCAGAGATGATATCATGGGAGCCATGAGAGAACTTCCAGAGGTGATGCGAATCATCTTTAATATGTATGAGATCGAGGGATTTAGTCATAAAGAAATTGGAGAAACACTCGATATTCCGGCAAGTACCTGTCGTACTTATTTGGCTAGAGCCAAGCAGAGACTAAGAGAAAAAATAATAGAGTTAAATAAAATAAAAGATGAAGGAGCAATTCGATAAACGGCTGGTGGAGAAGATCAGGGACTCCTTCGCAGAATATGAGGAGCCCTTTGACCCGCAAGAGTGGGATAAGTTTTCCCAGGTATATTTTAATAAACCAACTAAGAAACGTTGGGCTGTATGGCCATATCTGGCTTCTGGAATTGCCGCGGCCGTGATTTTAGCTTTGGTTTTCTTTCCATACGAAAAAGAAATCGAACAAGGTGTCTCGACCTTTAAGGGGACCATAGCTAATAAAAGCAAGGATATCGAGGAACTCCTGAAGGCCCCAATAGATTCCTCCAAGGAGGATACAGGGCCGCAACTGGCAGAGGCCAAACCAGTTATTCAATCTTCCAATAGTATTGAAATTATGGCTGTTCCTGAGACGCTATCAATTCAGCCAAGAACAGATAGTGATGCATTGGAATCCCTGCCAAGGATGGATTCCTACGATGAGGCTATGATTGCCGACTATTTAGGTGAGGTTGCTATTCTAGGGGAGTCTCCAAGCTCAAAAGCTGCTCCTGGCCAAGTAAATCGTCAATCCCTAGCCACTAATCAAAGTTTGAAATCCAGCATGATGGCATCCGAGCAAGCTGTAATGGATGAGCAGCAGGCTAAAGAATACCTTGATCAATGGAAAGGCGACACAGGCACTGGCGCTGAGAAAAATACCGCAAGTATAATGAATCAATCCGATAAATCTGAAGATATGCCATTCAGGTTAGGGATCATAGGCGGTCCCCAGACCGTCGCTAACTCAGAATCGGGCATGCAGTTTAATGGAGGACTCGTATCAGAATTTTCCTTTAGTAAGCGATTGAAGCTTGATGTTGGAGTGACTTATGCACAGCAGCAGAATATCCACAGTGACAGTCCCGCGGAGCTTCCCGAATCGATGACTGTACGTTCAGATTTCAATAGCCTTGGTGTAGGGTTTACGAATAACTATTTAGGATCTGATTATACTTTCCGGTATTCTAGCTTGGATATCCCCATCAATTTGAAATATAAGTTGGTCGATAAATCACGTGCGGATTTCTTTCTGATCACAGGCCTGTCGAGTATGATCTACCTCAATCAGACAGGAACGGAAACTTTCTCTGTGGACTCTAGATTTTCTACCAGTGCTACCGGTAGTTTGATTAGTGCCCAATCGGTGCAGACCTATAGTGAAGAATATAAACCAGAAGATGGACAATCTAATGTGGACCTAGGAAAGATGCTAAACCTGTCCTTTGGCTATGAATATAGCCTAACCAATGGCACCTTCCTATCCATAGAGCCGTATTATAAATTACCTCTAGGAAATATGACTTTCACCAACCAGCAATTCTCGGTGGGAGGAGTCAACTTGAGGATGAATTTTCAATTTAAAAAATAGCAAAAATAAACTTTACCAACATGAACAGAATTTTAGTAGCAGTCTCTGCGGTGACTTTGGGTGTGATGATGACTTCTTGTCTAAATGATGAGCCCACGGAATATGAAAAGCAAGTAACACGAGATGATAAGGCCTTAGAGGTTTATATCTCTGAAAAGGGAATTGAAGCCGAAAAAACCATCTCAGGCTATTATTATACCCGGGATGTGGATGTAGAAGATGGTGTGAAAATCAAAGATGAGGACATCGTAGGGATCTATTATGAAATGGAAACCCTCGAGGGAGCATTCATCGGTGAGCATACCATGGAAGATGGGGATCCGGTGCTATTTAGGTATGATGTGGGAGCACAGACCCTAGCCCCTATAGCCATGAATTTGTCAGTAGGTTTAGCAGAGGTCGGGGAGACCTTGACTCTTTATGTTCCTTCTTATGTAGGTTTTTCGGATTATGGATATGGTACTCTGATTCCTCCTTATAGCCATTTGAAAATTAAAGTGACTTTTGCCAAGATATATTCTAAAGATGAAGTAGCGGCAATGGAGGACAATATGATTCAGGAATACCTGATAGAGAATGATCTTGAGGGATTCACCAAAATGGAGAAGGATGTATATGTAAAGGTCATTGATCAAGGAGATACAGATACCGAAAAGTCTAAAAACGGAAATACCGTTAGCTTTACTTATGGAATGTACGAGCTAGGTGCAACGGATCCATTTGCGAAGTCTTCCGCTAGTGTTCCCACTACATTAGGAGTTAAAGATAACTTAGGCTTTGTGGATGTAGGACTAAATAACCTTCATAATAAAGCAAAAATTCAAGTGATCTCTCCCTCCTCTGCAGCCTATACCAATTTGGCTCGAGTATTACCGCAGTCAATTAGAAATGATTATTTCCAAAAAGGATATTTGAATGTTCAGCTGAATCCGTTCCAACCAATATTCTTTGATGCTGAAATTACAGGAATTAAATAATAGTGTTAGGTGTTAGATTTAATATCAAAAAACCTCTTCCAATTCTTGGGAGGGGTTTTTTTATGCCTTGGCTCAATTGATTAGTTTATGCCAGCCTTTCAGTCTTGAAGGTTATTTTTCTTTCACTACCACCTCTTATTTTTGTAAGTGATTCTTATCTATCGCTGGATTTTTCACTCTGCGATTCGATTGATTTTTGAAAGATTTCGGGAATAACTATCGCTGAAAATCAGCGCTGGATTTTTCTTGATAGTCAGATTTACTTTTTACATTTACATGAAGTGTAAACCCGGATACGATATGAGTTATTTATTTGAAAGTTTCTCAGGTTGGAAGACCTATAGTGAGGAAAATGGCATGCGGCTCCACGAGGTGGTGCTAGAGTACGAGGTTGATCAACGAGGACATAGCGAGAAAGAGATATGGGCTCACCTGCAGAATGCCTATTCCGTCATGAAAGAGGCGGTAGATATAGGCTTGAATGAAGACATGAATTCCCGCTCGGGAATGATAAATAATGGCGCTAAGAAGGTGTATCGTCATCCCTTAGCCGTTTTATCGGTTGATTTCCAGCGCTTGATAGCTCGGGCCTTAGCGGCCAAGGAAGTGAACAGCTGCATGGGGAGAGTGGTGGCAGCACCTACAGCTGGAGCTTCAGGGATATTACCGGGGACATTGTACACGCTTCAGGAGATTCACCAGTTAGAGGATGAGCTTATCCTAGAGGGTTTGTTATTAGGTGCTGGTATAGCTTTGATTATAGAGCAGAAGGCAAGCTTAGCGGGTGCTGTGGGAGGCTGTCAGGCTGAGACGGGCTCAGCTGCTGCGATGGCTTCAGGCGCTATGGTGTATTGCCTTGGAGGCTCCACAGACCAGGTGTTCAATGCGGTGGCGATCACCATTCAGTGTATGCTCGGCTTGGTCTGCGATCCAGTGGCTGGTCTGGTAGAGGTACCTTGCGTGGTGAGGAATGCCAGCGCTGCCGCTATTGCTAATAGTTCAGCGCAAATCGCTTTAGCGGATGTCGATGCCGTCATTCCAGTGGATGAATGTATAGACGCTATGGGCGAAATTGGCGCCAGCATGGAAAACAAATATAAAGAAACGGCCCTTGGAGGCTTAGCTGCGACGATTACTGGTCAGAAGATTGCTAAGAAAGTGTTGATCCGGGATATTGATATTATGCCGGATGAAGACTGATCAATTCTTGAAACTGACTTTTGTCTCTGATCATATGGGGTTAAGGTGCAGTAGCTAAATAGGGACTTGATCTTCGGGGTTTAGACAATGAGATTTTTAAGGAAGGGGATTTCCAATATTTGATGGATAAACATGCCCTGGATAAAAGCCCAACATACGGCACTAATAAACATATAAAGGAAAATCTTATTTCTCTTTACCCCAAAAGAAGCTAAAAGGATGGTCCCACCTATGGGGGTAAGGAATAGCGGGGTAATGGCTGCGACGCCTATCGCCCCAAATTTTTGCCAAACCTTCACGATGATTCTTGTTTTTTTGCTAAAGCGCTTTGGGTTTTTCCGCACCTTGATGGTCCAGACTGATTTGATCCATTCTCCGAGATAGGCAAAGACTATCACGCTGGTCATCATGCCAGATACGGTGACAATGACAATCTCCAGGATGGAATAGTTTGCGGCATTTCCAAGGAGTGGTCCTCCCAGGAACTTGAATAAGCAAACGGTATAAATGGCCAGGAACTGTAATATATACTCAATCATAATCTATAGCAGAGCGATGAGATAAAGTCCATACAAGGCGATCAATAAGCCTCCTTCCCAGCGTCCGATTTTAAAACCAGTTCGCATAATCGGGAATAAAAGGGCGGTGAACCCCATCATCCATAAGAAATCCGAGGATAGGAAGAGTTGACTTACATTCATGGGATGTATAATAGCAGTAACGCCAATGATGGAGAGAATGTTCTGCAAGTTACTCCCTAATATATTACCTAAAGCAATATCTGTTTCTTTCTTCAAAGCGGCTAGGATGGACGTCGTAAGCTCCGGCAGACTGGTGCCGATAGCGATGATAGTCACTCCGATGATCCTTTCGCTGATTCCATATTGTTGGGCTATGGTGATGGCGTTGTTTACCAATAGCTCTGAGCCATAGTAAAGGCCTACAATCCCTAGCAAAATCAAGCCTATGGCCTTCCATAGAGGCTGGTTGCCGGCTTTTTTTATTTCTTCCTCACCAGATTCCTCACTGTTGTTTTGGGATTTACGGATGAGAATCCAGTTGGCAATGACGAGCAATACCAAAAGGAATATTCCATCCCAAAGGCTAATTAGCCCGTCTAGGGCCAGTAGGAAAAACAATATGCTAGAGGCAAGGGTGAAGCTATAGTCCCATTTGAGGATATTGCGGTTAATACTGATGGGATATAGTATGGCCGCACTTCCTAATACCAGTGTAATATTGGAGATGTTGGAGCCCACCACATTTCCGATTGCGATGTCACTGGTGCCTTTTAGTGCCGCGGTAATGCTAACTAATAGTTCTGGGGCTGAAGTGCCAAATGCCACAATGGTTAAGCCTATAAGCCCGGGGCTCATGCCGAGTTTCACAGCAATGGCAGACGCTCCATCCACGAGGGTTTTTCCTCCGATCAGGAGGATGATAAAACCTATAATTAAAAATAAATAGATCAAGTTGGCTTATAGTTTTGGGCCGAAGGCCAGATCACCTGCATCACCCAATCCTGGGACGATATAGGCTTTGTCATTCAATTTTTCATCCATGGCACCCAACCAGATTTCGTAAGGGAGGTTCAGGCTGTCTTGGATGTATTCTACTCCCTCAGGTGCTGCAATTATGGCGGCTATATGGACCTTTTTTGGTGTGCCGTTTTTAAGGAGCTGTTCTACACTTGTCACCAGTGATTTGCCTGTTGCGAGCATAGGATCCACGAGTATGACTTCTCTGCCTTCTATGGAGGGAGCGGCGAGATAACTAAAGGTGATATCTACTTCCTTACCATCCGAATTGTCATTTCTATAGGCCCCAATAAAACCGCTATCAGCTTCATCAAAGTAATTGATAAATCCTTGGTAGAAGGGAACGGCAGCTCTCATGACAGAGATGATTACAGGTGAGTTTTCTATTCGTGGGCTGACCGTCTTGGCTAGGGGGGTGGTGATTTCAAGAGGCTGATAAGCCATGGATTTTGATAGTTCATAAGCCATGACCTCTCCAAGGCGCTCCATATTTCTGCGGAACTTCAGCCGATCACCTTGTTGCTGGATGTCCCGTAGGCCTTGCAGAAAGTGACACGCTATTGAATTTTGTTCGGTGAGTATAAACATATAAGCCAAAAATACACAAAAAAAAACCGACCTGAAAAGGCCGGTTTTAAATTTATACGCTTAGCGTTAGATTATTGAACTTGGAAAGAAGCTCTTCTAGCAAGTTGTCTTGCATCAGCAGACTGCTTATCTACGCTAGTGTCTTCACCATAACCTTTGTAAGAGATTCTGCTAGAGTCAATACCTGCAGCGATCAATTGATCGTAAACAGCTTTAGCTCTTTTTTCAGATAGCTTCTGGTTGTAGTTATCAGGGCCAATTTCGTCAGCATAACCTTTAACTTCAACGTTCACACCTGGATTTCTCTTAAGGAAGTTAGAAACATAATTTACAGAAGAAGCAGAGTAGCCAAGTGGCTTAGCGCTATCAAATGCATAGTATACGTTTACATAACCGTCGTTGATGGCTTTCTGGAAGAAGTCAGTTTCTTCAACTTCTTCTACTGGGCAACCGTTATTAGAGGCTGGGCCAGGTACAAAAGCACATTCGTCAGAGTGATCAGGGATACCGTCACCATCAGAGTCCTGAGTTCTACCATGAGAGTCTACACGTGCTCCAGAAGGAGTGTTAGGCTCTTTGTCAAGGTAATCAGGTACACCGTCTCCATCGGAGTCTTTAAGCATATCCTTGATTTCACCGATTTGGTTCTCAAGTTCGCTCTTAGTTGCATACATACCTTCTCTTACATACCAATCAGCATGTGTTGTATTTCCACCTAGGTAGAAAGACAGACCCAATGTACCAGTCCAAGATACAGCGTTAGCGCCATAATAACCTTGGTCAGTAGGAAGAATAGAAGTGTGACCATCGATGGCTACATTCTGACGTCCGCTGATGATTGTAGAGATGTCACCGTTAAGGGATACTCTGTTACCCAGTCTTACCTGAGCCGTTAAACCTGTGATGAAATTATAAGTCTCATCTTTGAAGTCAACCCATTCGTTCTCTTTAGGAGTTACAGTTCCGTAACCAGCTCCTAAGTGATACAATAGACCGATTGTCTTCGTCCAAGTTTCAAAGTTCATCATTCTACCCACGTTAGCAACACCTTGCAGGTTGATACGGGAGTAGTTTGTTTCGAATGAAGGAGTACCATCAGCTTCTTGGTATTTACCAAAGCCGTAGTCCAGTTTCATCCCGAACTTCTCGTTAAACATGTACCTTACCCCAACATCAGCATGTCCTAGATTCAATGATGGAGAATAAAAACCTGGAGACATAGGGCTCATCGGTTTATTAAATCCACCATTAACGTCAATTGACCACTTGTTGAAGTCGTTCTGGGCATTAGCTCCAACTGCCAATGCGCCAGCCATTAATGTTGATAGTAATAATTTTTTCATGATTCAAAAAAAATTTTTTTTCAAAATTAAGTGTTTAATTGATTTAAATCCAAACTTAGTAACGATTAAGTGTAATGCAAATGTAAATTTTTTATTCAATAACTATAAATTTTTTACAGTTTGTTTTAAGATAATTAGTTCCAAATTTGCAGAAACAAACAACTCATAAACTATGCCAAACATGGATTTTCTGTATCAAATGTTACAAAAAACAGGCGTTTCAGGCGATGAACACAATTTCTCGTCTTTCATTATGGATTATGTCCAACAACGTAAAAAGTCATGGAAGGTTCTGCCAGAAGTCTATTTTGGTGAAGAATTTCAAGATAATATTGTCTTAAAATTCGGAAATCCACGCACCGCGGTCTTCGCTCACCTGGATACGATAGGCTTTACTTGCCGTTATCACAACCAATTGGTGCCTGTTGGAGGACCGGATGTTCAGGATGGAAATATCCTGGTAGGAGAGGATGCCTTAGGTCCTATCGAATGTACTGCGCATATAGTGGAGGATCAACTTATTCATGGTTTCCCTCGGGGTATCCAGCCAGGTACCAACCTTTCCTATAAGCAAAATATAAGAGTAGATGATGAATATATTCAAGCCGCTTATCTGGATAACCGCCTTGGGGTATTTAATGCCTTGGAAATTTGTGAAGATCTGGAAGATGGCCTGGTGGTGTTTTCTACTTATGAAGAACATGGCGGAGGCAGTGTGCCGTTTCTGGCCAAGTTTATTTACGAAAAGTGGGGGGTACGGCAGGCGCTTATCTCTGATATCACCTGGGTGACCGAAGGGGTGAAGCATCATGAGGGAGTTGCGATTTCCCTTAGGGATCAATTTATCCCCCGCAAAACCTATATTAATAAAATAGTGGCTTTAGCTGCCGAAAGTGGTGTGCCTTATCAGCTCGAAGTGGAAGGAGCCGGAGGGAGTGACGGTAGAGAGATTCAGATGAGCCCCTATCCTATAGATTGGTGCTTTGTGGGAGCCCCGGAAGATAATGTGCATACCCCCGACGAAAAGGTGTCTTTGCTTGATCTGGAAGCAATGATTAACCTATATAAGTATCTTATGCAACATCTGTAATAGATGGAAAATCTCATTTTGGAGGGCTATGGAGGTCGGAAGGGCTGTAATTGACATCTTTATAGAGCAAAATAGGCGGCTAAAATGAAATTTTTCTATATTTGTAACGCCCTAAATTTTAGGGCTTTTTTATTGTATATGTTGAAAGTAAGAGATAAAGAATTCAAGTTGTACCTGTCTGCTGAGGAGCTGAAGGACAGAGTGAACCAAATAGGGGCACAATTAAGCCAAGATTATGCTGGGAAAGAACCAGTGGTTTTGGGGGTGCTTAATGGGGCATTTATGTTTTTGTCAGACCTTATGAAGGCAGTCGATACCCCTTTGGAAATGTCTTTTATAAAAATATCCTCTTATGAATCAATGTCATCCACTGGTAAGGTGAAGGAGGTTCTGGGGCTAACAGGTTCCTTAGCGGGGCGACATGTATTGGTAGTGGAGGATATTGTGGATACGGGTTTGAGTATGGCTTATTTAATTAATGAGCTGAAAGCTCAGGCCCCTTCTAGCGTGGAGGTGGTCAGCTTATTGCTGAAACCTGAAGCCTTGACCGCTGCGGTATCCGTAAAATACGTAGGTTTCGAGATTCCAAATAAATTTGTGGTTGGCTATGGCCTGGATTATGACGGGTATGGCCGCAACCTTAAAGAAATATATCAACTAAAGTGAAAGGGAACACCTAAACACTATAAAAACCATAAGAATCATGCTAAACATAGTATTATTTGGCCCTCCGGGTGCCGGCAAAGGGACGCAAAGTGAAAAGCTAATTGCGAAATACCAACTGGAGCATATTTCCACTGGAGATCTATTTAGAAAACACCTTGGTGAAGGCACGGATTTGGGAAAATTGGCCAAAAAATATATGGATGAGGGGCACTTGGTGCCAGATGAGGTGGTCATTGGTATGGTGGATGACAAGATTAAGTCCAGTACCTCTGCCAAAGGCTTTATTTTGGATGGATTTCCTCGTACCGTGGCTCAGGCGGAAGCCTTAGATGGCCTGCTTGAGGATAAAGATATGGGCATCTCCGGGATGATAGCCCTGGATGTCCCTGAAGAGGAACTGAAAGAACGAATCAGACAGCGTGGTAAGACCTCGGGAAGAGTGGACGATCAGGATGAGGAGAAAATCAATACCAGAATCCGTGTATATAATGATGAGACCCTACCTGTGGCGAGTTATTATGATGCTCAAGGTAAATTATCTACCATACATGGAGTGGGAAGTATTGAGGAGATTTTCGGAAATATCTGTGAGGTTATAGATAACTATTAATACCCGAAAAATAATTGTAACTTTGTGGCAGTTAATGGATGGCTAAGAGTAAATCTTAGCCTCTTTTATTTGTAAAAAATATAGCACTGTGGCAGATTCCAACTTTATAGATTACGTGAAATTTTGCTCCCGATCAGGCTCTGGAGGAGCAGGCTCGGCGCATTTTCGCAGAGAAAAACATGTGCCCAAAGGTGGGCCTGATGGAGGTGATGGTGGTCGTGGAGGCCATATTATCTTACGTGGCAATTCCCAGTTGTGGACCTTGCTACATTTGAAATTTCGAAAACATGTCATCGCCGAAGGGGGTAAAGGAGGAGAAGGAGGAAGAAGAAAAGGCCGTGATGGAAAAGATATCGTCTTAGAGGTACCCTTGGGTACCGTCGCCAAAGATGCGGAGACCGGAGAGGTGCGCTTTGAGGTGAATGCAGACGGAGAAGAGATCATCCTGACTTCTGGAGGACGTGGTGGTTTAGGAAACGATCATTTCAAAACATCCACCAATCAGGCGCCACATTATGCGCAGCCTGGGGAAGATGGGATAGAAGAATGGATTGTATTAGAACTAAAATTACTGGCAGATGTGGGCTTAGTAGGCTTTCCTAATGCTGGTAAATCGACCTTATTATCCTCCATATCGGCTGCTAAGCCAGAAATAGGTGATTATCCTTTCACCACCTTAGTGCCTAACCTGGGTGTGGTGGGCTATAGAGATGATAAATCCTTCGTAATGGCTGATATCCCAGGGATTATTGAAGGCGCTTCTGAAGGCAAAGGCCTAGGCCTGCGTTTCCTGAGGCATATTGAAAGAAACTCCATCCTCTTATTCCTCGTGCCTGCAGATGCAGAGAGTATCAAGGAACAATATGGTATTCTACTGAAGGAATTAGAAGAGTACAATCCTGAGCTCCTGGATAAAAGGCGCATTTTGGCGGTATCTAAGTCAGATATGCTGGATGAAGAGTTGATGAATGAGATGCGTGCAGACCTCCCTGAAGGGATAGAATGTATCTTTATCTCCTCCGTAAGCCAGTATAACCTCGATAAACTTAAAGATTCCCTTTACCAAGCCATTATAGAATAATGTCACTTTGTCAGTTGATGCAGTATGGCAAACAAATTGATAAAGTAGGAAGGAAGCGAAAAAGATAATTCGTATGTCAAATCAGGAAAATTTGTCAAAAGAAGATATGAATAAGGAAAATGTAGCTCCAGAAGAGCAGACTGAAAATAAGCAAGCGGAAACTGCTTTTGATGAGAATGCAGAACAGAGCTCTTCCACCAACGAAGAGCAAGTAAATGCCGAAGCAAGCTCAGAAGAGCCGTCAGCAGAGGAGAAATATAAGGCGGAAGCTCAGGAGATGAAGGACAAGTATTTGAGGTTATATTCTGAATTTGAGAATTACAGAAGAAGGACTTCCAAAGAAAGACTTGATCTGATCAAAACAGCCTCTGAGGATGTATTGAGGGATCTGATTCCTGTGGTGGATGATTTTGAGCGAGCGATTAGAGCAGAAGAGCAAGCGAGTGGGCAGGAGAAGGCCCTTGAAGGAAGCTTGTTGATATATAATAAACTATACAAAATGCTTGAGGCCAAAGGGCTGAAGGCAATGGAGGATCTGATAGGGAAGGATTTTGATGCGGATACGCAGGAAGCCATCACCCAGATTCCCGCGCCTTCTGAAGAGATGAAGGGGAAAGTAATTGATGTGGTAGAAAAAGGCTATACCCTTGGCGATAAGGTCGTGAGATACGCCAAGGTAGTCATTGGATCTTAAGAAATTATGGCAAAGAGAGACTTTTACGAGGTACTAGGGCTGTCCAAAGGGGCGACTGCGGAGGAGATAAAAAAAGCTTATCGAAAGATGGCGATCAAATATCACCCTGACAAAAACCCAGACAATAAGGAAGCAGAAGATAAGTTCAAAGAAGCCGCTGAAGCCTATGAGGTGCTCAGCAATCCAGAGAAGAAAGAACGCTATGATAGATTTGGCCATCAAGGCGTAGGCGGCAATGCCGGCTATGGCGGTGGCGGGATGAATATGGATGACATCTTCTCCCAATTCGGCGACGTGTTTGGCGGCGGTGGTGGAGGCTTTGAGTCTTTCTTCGGCGGCGGCGGTGGCGGCGGTCGTAGAATGCGCAAAGGAACCAATCTTCGTGTCAAATTAAAGGTCAACCTAAAAGAGGTGGCCAACGGCGTAGAGAAAAAAATAAAAGTGAAACGTCACGTGGTCGCGGACGGTGTTTCCTTCAAAACCTGTAATACCTGTCAAGGTCAGGGGCAAATTAAGAAAGTCGTGAATACGATGCTTGGTCAGATGGTGTCTGCAAGTACTTGCCCTGCTTGCGGCGGTACAGGACAGATCATCGATAAGAAGCCAGACCATGCTGATGCCAAAGGCTTGATGTTGAAAGAGGAAGTGATCCCTATCAATATCCCTGCTGGCGTGGCTGATGGAATGCAACTGAGCCTTTCTGGAAAAGGGAATGAAACCCCAGGCGGTGTGGCCGGAGACTTGCTCATTGTCATTGAAGAAATCGAGCATGACCTGCTTCAGCGTGATGGAAATAATGTCGTATATGACCTCTATGTTAGTTTCATTGATGCTGCTCTAGGAGCACATATAGAAGTGCCAACCATAGAAAGTAAAGTGAAAATCAAACTTGAGCCAGGAACCCAAAGTGGAAAAATTCTTCGACTCAAGGGGAAAGGAATCAAAGATCTGAATGGATACGGCCGTGGAGACGAACTCATACATGTCAATGTATGGACGCCAAGACAGCTTTCCAAAGAGGAAAAAGATATGCTGGAATCTCTCAGAACTTCTGAGAATTTTATTCCTGATCCAAGTAATTCTGAGAAGAGCTTTTTCGATAAAATGAAGGAGTTTTTCTAGAACCTCAATAGGACTATAAAAAAAGCCGGATTTTTTCCGGTTTTTTTTATGCCTCTGCCAACCTTTTACCTAAGCTTTCGTAGGTTATTCGTATGTTGAATAGATTGTGCTTAATCGTTTTTCTGGCCTGTGGAATGGCTCACTGGGCAGAAGCTCAGATCGTCAAGGAGTTTGCGGTGAAGGAAAGAAGTGGATTTGATCAGGTTCAATTAAACTTCTCCTCCTATAAAGGAGTGTCCTCTATCGATCGATTATATTCTAATAAGCCATTAATGATCCATGCTCACCTGTCAAAGGTGAATATATTACCTGAATTCCAATACTCAATAGATGATAATACCCTCAAAGCTACTCTGAATCATAGCGATGTAGATAGAGAAAGCTTTGGCAAAAGCCTCTCCTCAAAACTTTTTGCAAGTGCAGAAGGCGACTTTGATCATACATGGGAAGTAGGCCTAAGCGAAGATTTTAATTATGATTTGAATTTGCAGTTTGGTATTGGCCGTGCCAATGTGGATCTGTCACATATCAAAGTCAAAAAATGTAAAATCAATACCGCTACGGCTGATGTTTATTTGACTTTCCAGGATGAAGCCATCAACTCTGTAGCCATGGATACCTTACTGGTAAAGGTGAATATGGGGACTGTCGATGGCATAAACGTGGCCCACGCCAATGCTAGAAACCTGATTTTTGATGTCAATTATGGCAAGGTAAATCTAAACTTCCGTAAGATGCCCCATGATATTGGTCCCTGCCTGGTGACCACCACCGTAGGGGCAGGCGCAGTTTATATCGCCTTACCATCTCCTCAGTACCCTTATATTATTCGTATCAACTCCACCGCTATGTGCAGGACTAAATTGCCTTCCTATCTCTCAGAGCTAGAGGAAAAGGTCTATGTGAGCAAAGGGTACAAAAAAAATGCAGCCAATTTGATGGAGTTTGAGATTGATGTATCTGTGGGCTCTCTGGTGCTGCAATAATACCCCAAACTCGATGCTTATGAGGGGTGGGCGTCCCCATATGGATTATTCTAACTCTCCTTATTTCTTTATCTTATTTGCTGCTTTCAGGTTTTGGATTCAAAGGTAATGAATCAGAGAAATAATCATTGTGCCTAATCTATTCCCCTTATTTTTGCCAGACTGCGTTTTTTAAGCATATCAATAGGATCATATTAGAAGATTTTGATACTTTTAAAGTAAATATCTTAATAAGCTATAGGTGAATATACTTACAATAACTGCTCTGAATAAGAGCTATGGAGACCATAAGGCACTTACGGATGTGGATTTAACTATTCCTCGAGGAGGCGTATATGGTTTGCTAGGACCAAATGGCGCTGGCAAAACAACCTTGATCCGAATTGTCAATCAAATTATAGAGGCAGATAGCGGAAGTGTTTTGCTCAATGGGGAGCAATTATCCTCAAAGCACATTCGCAATATCGGCTATCTCCCTGAGGAGAGAGGTTTATATAAGAAGATGAAAGTCCGTGAGCAACTGCTTTATTTCGCTCAACTGAAAAATCTAAGCTCCTCCCAAGCGCATGAGAAAGTGGATAAGTGGCTTAAGAAACTTGATATAGCCAACTGGGCAGAGAAGAAAATCGAAGACCTGTCCAAAGGCATGGCGCAGAAAGTGCAGTTTATCTCCACGGTGATCCATGATCCAGAGCTGCTCATTTTGGACGAACCCTTCTCTGGTTTTGACCCAGTAAATGCAGAAATTATAAAAAATGAGATCCTTGAATTAAAATCCCAAGGTACCACCGTCGTCCTCAGCACACACCGGATGGAATCAGTGGAGCTCTTATGTGATCATATTGCGATGATCAATAAGTCCCAAAAGGTCCTGGATGGATCAGTCGGGGAGATCAGAGATCAGGCCAAGACGGGTACATTTATGGTGGAGCTCCTTCCAGATGGACTTCCTTTCCCCGCACATTGGGAAATGGTGAGACAGCAGGAAGGCAAGTGGAAATTTAAGGCTTTACTTGAAGGCCGAGAGCCCAATGAGCTTTTAAATGAGATTTTGCCCTTTGGGCAAGTCATAGGATTTACAGAGATGATCCCTACCATTGAGGAAATATTTATTCAAAAAGTTAAAGAAACGACCCCATGAGAAAAATTTTTTTGGTGATCCAAAGAGAATACCTTGCTCGCGTAAGAAAGAAATCTTTTCTCCTGACTACCATCCTTACTCCCTTAGTATTTCCTGCTATTTTAGGATTGTTTCTTTGGATATCCACCAGCGAAAGTGGGGGAGATGCCCTTCGGATCATAGAAGTGGTGGACGAGACTGAGGCCTTCTTTTTAGAATCTAATGGAGAATTTGCGTTTTCCTATTCTGATCTTCCCGCCGACAAAGCCAAGGAAATGGTGGTAGCTGGTGAGCGGTATGGTTTTTTGCATATTCCCCCTCTGGAATTGGAGCGCCCGGAAGGAATATTATTTTATTCTGAAAAATCTGCTCCCATGGGGCTTATATCCGAGCTGGAAGGTGAGCTGAAACGTAAAATTGAAGAGATAAGGCTTTATGATTCGGGAATCGATCCCCTGCTCATAAAGCAGCTAAAAACTAATGTAAACATCAATTCCATCACTTTGGAGAAAGGTGGAGTGGAGAAAGCTTCCAATTCAGCGATCAATTATGGATTAGGGTTTTTTCTTGGGATACTCATTTACACCTTTATTTTTATCTATGGAAATCAAGTCATGCAGGGGGTAATCGAGGAAAAATCCAGCCGTATTATAGAGATTTTGGTAAGCTCCATTCGTCCCTTTGAGCTTATGGTAGGGAAGGTGCTGGGAATAGGAGCGGTAAGCCTTACACAATTCCTGATCTGGATCCTGCTGATGACGACCATCTCCACGGTGGTCATGGGTTATTTTGGTATGCAGATGCCGCAGCAGCAGGCGATGGAAATGGCAGGTGGCGAGGCCGCTGAGCAGATGATGGCCTCTGGTCAGGTAGGTCAATTCCTAGTGGCCATGCAAGGCATCGATTTCGTGGCTTTGATCTTCACATTCCTCTTTTATTTCCTTGGCGGATACTTGCTGTATGGAGCTGTTTTTGCAGCGATAGGTGCCGCAGTGGACTCCCCTGCGGATGCACAGCAGTTTATGCTGCCAGTGACCATTCCATTGATGGCGAGTTACTTTGGCTTGTTTATTTTTATTCTGGATGACCCAAATAGTCAAGCGAGTTTCTGGCTGTCAGTGATCCCCTTGACCTCCCCCATAGCGATGGTCGGAAGAGCTAGTTTTGGAATACCTGCCTTTGACCTGATCTTGTCGATGACCCTTCTTATTGTGGGATTCCTCTTTACGGCTTGGGTGGCGGGTAAGATCTATAGGATAGGGATTTTGGTCCATGGGACCAAGGTGAACTATAGAACCCTGTGGAAATGGATAAAGCAGAGTAATTAAATTTTTAAGGACAAAAAAATAGCCCAATGAATAGACTTCAAGCGCTATTCATTGGGCCCATTAGGGGTTTAATAACTATTATCTTAGATAGGCAGAAAGCATCCACACCACTTTTTCTTTGGAAGTGATATAGTCACTCATCAGCGCTACAGTTCCTTCATCACCTTGAGCGCTGGCGATCTCCAAGGTTTCTCTCTCCAAGGTCAATAGTGTGCCCAGATTGTCACGTACCTGTTCTACCATTTTGGTAGGTTCAGAGATCTTCTTTGCCTCCTTGATGACTGCTTGCTCGATATATTCTGAGAAGCTGCTCAATGGACGCTCACCCAGAGTGAGGATCCTCTCAGCAGTTTCGTCAATGGCTTCATTTGCCTCATTGTATAATTCCTCAAACTTGGCATGTAGCTCAAAGAAATTAGGACCGGAAACGTTCCAGTGGAAATTTCTCAGATTCTGGTAATAAATTTCATAATTAGCCAAAAGGTTGTTCAGCTTTTCAGCCAATACTTTGCTATCTTTTACTTTTAGTCCTATTTCGTTGGTCGCCATATTATATTTGTTTTGTTTATTTAAAATATTATCCGAATTTACGAGAATCTTGGTTCTGTTTCAAACTGATATTTTCAATAGTCGATTGATAATATCTATAACCGGGATGGAATAATGAAATATTTTGCAAAAATTAACGTTGAAGCCATATTGGAAGTGGTGGGTAGCTGTTTGGGCTTGCCAATGCCCTAAAGTCAAAGAGAAATTTATTGAATGAGAAATAAAATTCAGGATCTGGCAACGCTGGATTTATATCATAATAGAGGCAAGGTGAAGTGGATCATTTTTCTGGCTTCTCTTATTATAAGTATTGGTTCGATATACTACACCAATACGCTGGTCAGCGAGCTAAAAGAGCGTGAGAAAAAGCAGATCACCCTATATGCCAATGCCATGGAATACGTGGCTAATAATTCTGATAACCTTACTTTTATTCATCAGGGGATTATCCAGGAGAATCATAATATCCCTGTAATTGTAGCGGATGCCTTCGGCAAACCTAGCGGTCAGTACCGAAATATTACCTTCAAGAAAAATGCGACTGAGGAAGATATCGAAAATAAGCTCCGTGCTGAGGTGCAGCGGATGAAGCTTGATTATGAGCCCATTCAGATTGTGGATAATCAATACATGTATTATACCAACTCAGAACTGCTTACCCGACTAAAATACTACCCTTACGTACAGCTCTCGGTGATTTTGGTGTTTGGCGTGCTGGCTTTTGCCGTATTTAACCAGAGCAAAATCGCTGAGCAAAACAGAGTGTGGGCCGGTCTTACCAAAGAAACGGCGCATCAGCTCGGTACCCCCATTGCTTCCTTAATGGCATGGATTGATTACCTGAAAAATTCCCCCGTTTGGGAAGAGAATAAAGAGGTGATCGTGGAGCTGGATAAGGATGTAGCGAAGTTGCGGATGGTGACGGAGCGGTTTAGTAATATTGGCAGTTCTCCAGTGATCAAGCAGGAGAATGTGTATTCCGTGATAGAGGAGGCAGTCAATTATCTGCGGCCACGTATCAGTAGTAAGGTCTCCATCGCGCTCAACAGCCATGCAGAGGATGTGGAGGCAATGATGAATAAGTCATTATTTGAGTGGGTAATTGAGAATATCTGCAAAAATGCGGTGGATGCCATGCGGGGGCAAGGAAGTATCTCCATACAGATCATCAAAGAGAGTGAGAAATTTGTACATATCGATATTACAGATACCGGCAAAGGCATAGATAAGAGCATGTTTAAGAAAGTCTTTAATCCTGGCTTTACCACTCGAAAAAGAGGCTGGGGATTGGGGCTTACTTTAGCGAAACGGATCATCGAAGGCTATCATCAGGGAAGAATATTCGTGTATGATTCAGAACCTGGAAAGGGGACTACTTTTAGAATTGTCCTGATGGCCGCAGATGAGAATTCCTCGGAGTTCAAGGTGGATCATGATCCGTTTTTGGCTTAGTAAGCATAGTCCTTCAGCTTGCAGGATCAAAGTTTTCCATCTTTCAATTATATCAGCTACCTTTGCACCTTGCTAATTAAGGAGCCTGAAAAAGATGAGTTTAACGAAGGAGATTCAAAAGAGACGTACGTTTGGGATTATATCCCACCCGGATGCGGGAAAAACCACCCTTACTGAGAAGCTATTGCTTTTTGGTGGGGCTATTAAGACCGCTGGGGCTGTGAAATCCAATAAGATAGATACCCATGCTAAATCCGATTGGATGGAGATAGAGAAGCAGAGAGGTATCTCTGTGGCGACTTCCGTGATGGGGTTTGAATACAGGGATGTAAAAATAAACCTTTTGGATACTCCGGGTCACCAGGATTTTGCTGAAGATACTTATAGGACCCTGACCGCTGTGGATAGTGTCATCATGGTCATCGACTGCGTCAAGGGGGTGGAGATCCAAACCGAGAAACTGATGGAAGTATGTCGGATGAGGAATACCCCTGTGATCTGTTTTATCAATAAGCTAGACCGTGAAGGCCGTGATCCCTATGATCTGCTGGATGAAGTAGAAGAAAAACTCAATATCAAGGTGCGTCCTCTATCTTGGCCCATCTCCATGGGGAAGACCTTCAAAGGAGTGTACAATCTATATAATAACTCCCTAAACCTATTCAGACCCTCTCAGCGTAAACTGTCAGGTGAAATCGTCGAGATCGAGAATCTTGATGACCCTAAATTGGAAGGACTGGTGGGAGAGAATAACGCCTACCAATTGAGAGAGGATGTGGAGCTGATCGAAGGGGTATATCCGGAATTTAATAAGGAAGATTACCTTAATGGCAAAGTAGCCCCTGTGTTTTTTGGCTCTGCGGTTAATAATTTCGGAGTGCAGGAAATGCTGGATACCTTTATTGATATTGCGCCAGCACCAAAAAGCCGAAATGCTGAAGAGCGTGAGGTCTTACCTGATGAAAGTAAATTTAGTGGCTTTATCTTTAAGATTCATGCCAATATGGACCCTAATCACAGAAACCGAATAGCCTTCTTACGGATCTGCTCAGGGACTTTCCAGAGAAATAAGCCGTATAAAAGCATGCGGACTCCCAAGCCTGTAAGGTTCTCGAATGTGACCTCTTTTATGGCTCAGGACAAAGAAATTATAGATGAGGCTTTTCCAGGGGATATTGTAGGACTCTATGATACTGGGAATCTCAAGATAGGTGATTCGCTTTCGGAAGGTGAAAGTCTTACTTTCAAAGGAATTCCGTCCTTCTCCCCTGAGATATTCAAGGAGGTGATCAATAAGGACGCCATGAAAACTAAGCAGTTGGAGAAGGGGCTTAAACAGCTGATGGAAGAAGGTGTGGCACAGTTGTTCACCTTTGACATAGGGTCTAGGAAAGTGATCGGGACTGTGGGGCAGCTGCAGTTTGAGGTGATTCAGTTTAGGCTGAAAAATGAATACAACGCCACAGTGGAGTTTGCGCCTATGAACCTCTACAAGGCCTGCTGGATCAGCAGCACCGATAAGAAGCAGCTGGATGAGTTTGTCCGATCCAAGAACCGTCATATCGCTCGGGATAAGGATGGCAAACTGGTCTTTATGGCGGAATCCAGAGCTTGGTTACAGATGGTTCAGGACAATTATCCGGATATTGACTTCCACTTTACTTCGGAATTTTAAGCATTCTAAGGATTGTAGCTGAATAGTAGCCTAATGAAAGTAGTACTAAAAGGGATTTAAATAATATATAAAATATGGCAAAGCAACCGTTTACCGTAGTCTATGAAGATAACCATCTATTGGTGGTCAATAAAGCAGCTGGGGTGCTCGTGCAAGGGGACCGTACAGGGGATAAGACACTTACTGATTATTGTAAGGACTATATTGCCAAGAAGTATGAAAAGCCCGGCGCGGTATTTTTGCACCCAGTGCATCGACTGGATCGGCCTGTAAGTGGTCTGGTGGTATTTGCCCGTACCTCCAAGGCCTTGGAGCGGATGATGCTCATGTTTAAGAAAAGAGAGATCTTCAAGGTATATTGGGCCATTGTGAAGAAAAGACCAAAGGATGTGATCGGCAAGCTGACTCATTACCTGGTGAAGGATGAAGAGAGGAATGTAACCGAGGTTTTCGAAAGAGAAGAGCCAGGATCTAAGCGTGCCGACCTAGATTATAAGCGTCTTGGAAAGCTGAATGACCACTGGTTGGTAGAAGTAAGGCCAAAGACGGGTAGACCGCACCAGATTAGGGTGCAGCTAGCGGCTATGGGCTGCCCGATACGTGGTGATCTGAGATATGGATTTGCAAAGCCCAATCCGGATGCTAGTATTAATTTACATGCTTTCCATCTTGTGTTTTTGCACCCTGTCAAAAAGGAGAAATTGTACTTAAGAGCTGCTTTACCTGAAGAGCCTTTTTGGGAGCAATACCTGGAGTTTGAAAAAGTTAAGGCTCAGGATCAGCATTTAGAGAATACGTATAGTGGATAACAAAAAAAAAGCTGCCTTTGGGCAGCTTTTTTTTTGTTATATCAAAAGGAATTAATTGTCTTCCCAAGGTTTTTGATTTTTGCCTTTGGGGCCTTTTGGTTTGCTGATCGGCTGTAAGTCAGCATTTATTGTTACTAATTCACTTTCTTTTTCCCATGCTTTTTGATTTTTGAAAGCTGGGCCAGTGGTCAAATCACCATTTATATCGACCACCAATGTGCCTGTCCGGGCTTGGTCTTTCCACGGCTTATAGTTTTTTGCTTTGGGTCCCTTGAGCTCTTTTCGCTCTTTTTCCTGACCTATTGCTTCTATGGATTCAAATCCGAAAAAACCTGCTGCAACCATTACTGCTAGTTTTACCATGCTCTTATCTATTTTTTTTTGAATTATTGTTTAACCTTCCCTAGACATATCGTAAAAATGCGTGCAAAGGTTACAGTAAAAACCAATTTTTCGTAGTTAAACACTGCTATACGTGAAATTATATATGGAAATAATTCAATATTCACTCGAATAGAGGTTTTTTGAGAATCTAAAAAATAATGTTTCTGTTAAGAATACCGAAGAGGTAGGGGTGGATTATATCGTAGAAAATATAATTTTCTGTGAAAACCAGAAAACCACGTCTTTTTTCAAAGCACGTGGTTTTCACTGAAAAATTTCAGTTTGTCAGCAAAAAAATATTAGAAAGAGAATACGGCTGCTAGTAAGAAAGAAGACAAACTCTTAGATCCTGCAAGATCGTTGTTTAAGAAGTAGTTATCCTCAGACATGCTGTCTAGTCTAACTTCTGGGATAAGCATGAAATTTTCGGAGATTTTTGCATTTCCGGATAAGGTAAGGGCAAATACATTTCCGTCACCAGCATCATCCACACCTACCACGCCATCAAGACCATTGTTGAATACATTGAAGTATTCACCACGAAGACCTACGGAGAAGTTTTCTGAAGCAGCCGCTTGAAGATATCCTGCAAAGCCATAGAATCCAGCGCCATCACCATCTGTGTCCACGATGCTGGTTCCATTATACATTTCGCCGGCAGCAGTGGTGTTATACGTGGCGTTGATGCCTAGGTACACCGCCTCAGATACATTGTAGCCAGTGGTTAGGTCGATTTGGAAAGTACTTCCTGCGGACATCGAGACAGGGCTGAGTAGGCCTGTGTCGTCTAGTTTTCCATCTTGATCTCCGTAAAGTAGGTTTAGCCAGGTACCGCCATTGTCATTTTCATAACCTAATTGAAGTCCACCATAATAGGTGCCCACAGGGTTGAAGTCTGTCAGATCGGTAGGGTTCATCACAGATGCCATTAATGACCAGTTGTCAGTAAGTGCGATGTCTGCTTTTAGTCCTGTATGGCTGAATGGACCATAGGAGAACATATAAGAGGTGGAATAATTGAAGTTGCCTGTTGGGGAAATTACTTCATAACCCAGGAAGGTATTGAAGTTACCGAAGGTCAGGGTTACAGCGTCGGTTACACTCCAGTAAACATAAAGTTGGTTTACAATATTGGAACTACCTGTAGAATTGAAAACTGCATCGGCTCCTCTAGGCCCGAAAACTAAGTCGGCTACAAATCCTACTTTTTCACCTTCATAAGCGGTGATGATATTGGCCATACCAAGGGCGAAACCCGGGAGGTTTGCGAAGGAGGTAGCGGGTGCTTGTGGTCCAAGTTCGGAGCCGTCGCTTAGAATCATGCTCTTATTAGGCGCATTGAAATTGGCTCTATAATAAGCGTCCACAGAGCCAGAGATGCTCACTTTGGACAGGTCCTGGGCAGTCAAGCTGCTTATAGTGCCCAGAAATAATACTGCAATTAGTAGTTGAAGTTTTTTCATTTTAATTTTGATTAATAATTATCTGTTAATTGTAGGATTGGCCGATAATTGGCCCTGCCCGCTTGAAGAGATTGGCGTTTGTTCAGGGGGCAGGGCATTATAATTACCAGTGGTAAGTGGTTGGTGGTTAGTTTATTCTATTCGTCATACACGATGGTGTATCCTCTGATACCATGCTCGTGAGAATCAAGTCCGGTTTTTTCATGTTCTTCAGAAACTCTGATGCCTACAGTTACTTTTAGTATATAGAAGATGATGAAGGCTGCTGTGAAGGCAGTGGCGCCACAGATAAGGACTCCGGTAAGTTGAGTAAGGAAGCTGTGATCAGGGTTGGTAGAGAAGATGCCTACCGCGAGTGTTCCCCAGATGCCGCAAGTAAGGTGGACGGATACTGCTCCTACCACATCATCAAGCTTGAGGCTGTCAAGAAGAACAGCGGACAATACTACGAGGATGCCAGCCACAAAACCTACTATCAGTGCAGCGCCTGGATTGATGACATCTGCTCCGGCGGTGATGCCTACTAGTCCAGCAAGGATGCCATTTAGCACCATACCTAGGTCGAGTCTCTTGAACACGAAATATCCTGCAAGGAAGCCTCCCATTCCTCCGGCGCAAGCAGCCAAAGAGGTGGTCACTAATACAAAGGATACTAATCCCGGATCAGCTGACAGTACTGAACCGCCGTTGAAGCCAAACCATCCGAGCCATAATAGGAATACACCTATCACTGCCAATGGTACACTTGCTCCTGGCTTATCTACAGTCTTGCCATTCACATATTTCCCGATACGTGGGCCTACTAATATAACCCCAGCCAGCGCACCCCAGCCACCTACAGAGTGTACTAGTGTGGAGCCTGCAAAGTCATAGAATCCCCAATCATCAAGGAATCCACCACCCCATTTCCAGCTTCCGATGATAGGATACACGATCCCGACATACACTACTGTAAAGAGAAGGTAGGCCCAGAGTTTTACTCTTTCGGCGATGGCTCCTGATACGATAGTCGCTGCGGTGGCTGCAAACATGGCTTGGAATAGGAAGTCAGTCCAGTAAGTGTAGCCTGCGTCAGCATAAGCAGCTGATACATCTACGCTCTCAGGTGCAAACCAGAAGGAGCTCCATCCGGCGCCATCAAATCCAATCCATCCCGGAACGGCAAATCCAGGGTACATTAAAAAGAACCCGCATAGAGCATAAGTCAATATCCCAATGATGGGAGTGACAGTGTTCTTGAATAAAATGTTAACTGTGTTTTTGGCTTGGCCAAATCCAGCTTCTACCCCGGCAAATCCAAGGTGCATAATAAATACTAAGGCAGTGGATAGCATCATCCACACATTGTTTGTTGTTAGTAAGTTCTGGGTAATGTCAGCGCTGAAATCTGCGCTCTGGGTGATCGCTTCTGTGCTTACTTGGGCGAGATCGTTAAAACTCCATTTCATAATTAGTTGAATGTTTAGATAGACTTATTTTTCGAAATATTTTATGGGTTGGCGATTCATTAGTATTCTAAAGGTAAATATTTTTTACGTAAAAAAACAAACCTAAAATTAATGATAATGTAAAAAATGTTGGTTAATAAGGTTTTGAAATACCATAAAAATGATGAAAAACTGCAAAAACTATAAAATGAGGGGTGTTTTTGCATCCATATATGTTTTCAATCTTTTTTTTTAAAATTTTTGATTTTTCGTTTTCAAATTGGGTGACTATTAATAACCACTTTTATAAAATTCTATTTTTTGATCAAATAGGTATATTTTTATTTGTTTATGCATTGAATATTGCGGTTTCGATCAAAAGCCATAGATGTTTTGGTGCTGATGGTCTGATTGATGACTGCTTTATGAAATACCCACATTCTTCTTTTTCTGCGAAAATGTAAGAAATGAGGCTCATTTTAAACCCCTTTTTTCGGCAAAAGGGCATATTCCTAAAAAGTAAGCTCTATATGAATAGGTGATGATTGGATTGATTGTTCTTTTTGTCCCAAAGGGACTGGGGAAAGGCGTGGAAATGGAGGAGGATAACTTTTGATTCCGTAAAAGGCATAAAAAACAGGCCCTCCATCTAACAAATAGATGGAGGGCCTGTTTTAATAAGGGGTAAAGTGAACCCACTTAGCAGCAGGTCCAGATTGAAAAGTAGGTTTGGAATTATTTATCCTTGTTTAGTAGAGCGAATTCCTTGGCGAAATAACTTAAGATGACTTTCGCGCCGGCTCTTTTAATGCTAAGAAGTGATTCCAGCATGACTTTTTCCCCATCAAGCCATCCTTTTTCATGGGCGGCCTTGATCATCGAGTATTCCCCGCTTACATTATAGGCTGCTATAGGTAGCTGGGTATTGTCTTTCAGCAATTTGATGACATCCAGATACGCCAGTGCGGGCTTGACCATGAGGAAGTCAGCGCCCTCTATTTCATCCAGTTCAGCCTCGATCAGCGCTTCATGGAGATTTGCGGGGTCCATCTGATAGGTTTTTTTGTCACCTGACTTAGGGGCTGAGTCCAGCGCATCGCGGAAGGGGTTATAGAATGCACTTGCGTATTTGGCGGTATAAGACATGATAGAGACGTCTGTATAGCCTTCCTGGTCTAGGGCGGTCCGGATATGTCCCACTCTGCCGTCCATCATGTCTGATGGTCCGATGATGTCTGCGCCTGCCTGAGCCTGGGCGATTGCCATCTTGCTTAGGATGGGTAGTGTCTCGTCATTTAGGATTTGGCCATTCTCCACCAGTCCATCATGGCCGTCTGAGCTATAGGGATCCATCGCCACATCTGTCATGATGCAGGCTTCGGGAAAAGTGGTTTTTATCTTATTGATCGCTTTGAGGTAAAAGGTTTCCGGGTTAATACTCTCGGTAGCAAATCGATCTTTTTTGCTTTCAGGGTAAGCTGGGAAAATGTCAAAAGCCTTAATTCCTAAATTTAAGCATTCCTCTATTTCCTTAAGTAATAAGTCTGTTGAGCGTCTGTACATCCCGGGCATGGAGGCTACTTCTTCTTTTTGATTGATGCCTTCGATGACAAATAACGGGAAGATGAAGTCTTTTACTGAAAGGCGGGTTTCTTCCACCATGCTGCGGATAACTGCAGATTTACGGTTTCTGCGCGGTCTTTGATACATCGTTATTGGTTTCTATTTGGTCCTTGCAAAGGTAATAATAATTAAGGTTATGGAATTGTAATGTGGAGGATAATCCTATTCGGGAAAAGCAGGGCCTATGAATCTAGCTTTCTTAAGGGGAAATATAGAATGGGTGCGCAGCTTAAATTCTGTCACTCGATCCTGCGGGATGGCTGGTTTAACTTCGATTGCTGAAGGATTCTCTCAAGATTCTCCTATTAAAATTCTCAATAAGCGGAAAATACTATTTTAGTTTAAGCGTGTTTCTCCGCTGGCTTTGGGATATAGTAGTATGGAGGCGCTGTCCATTGAAATGGTAATACCGGCTTATTTCGGGTGCTTAAGAAGAAGGGAAGAGGTTATTGTTGAGGGAAAAAAAGGTGAAAAATCCTATAGGATTTATGCTAAAAAAAAGCAGAAAGCCTGATTGGTAGGCTTTCTGCTAAGATCTGAATCTGAGGTTTTGATAAATTAAAATTCAGCAATCGTCTTTTGAATGATATCACAGCATTCGTGAATTTGCTCCTCGGTAATAACTAGTGGTGGAGCAAATCGGATGATATTTCCGTGGGTTGGTTTGGCGAGAAGGCCGTTTTCCTTGAGGGCCAGGCAGATGTTCCAGGCGGTATCGCTATCTTCGCTATCATTGATAACTACGGCATTCAGCAGACCTTTGCCACGCACCAGTTTTAGCAAGTCGTATTTCCCAACCAGATCTTGCATTCTATTGCGGAATAGTTCTCCCATTTTGTCAGCATTTTCAGCCAATTTTTCATCCTGAATTACTTGCAAGGCGGTCATTGCCACCCTCGCACCTAGTGGGTTACCTCCAAAGGTAGATCCATGCTGGCCGGGTTGGATGACTTCCATGACTTCATCATCAGCAAGAACTGCCGATACAGGATAGAAGCCACCAGAGATGGCCTTTCCTAGGATCAGCATATCGGGTTTTACCTGCTCATGATCGCAGGCTAGTAGTTTGCCAGTTCTGGCGATCCCCGTTTGGATTTCATCAGCTATGAATAGGGCATTATGTTCTTTACATAGGGAAGCGACTTCCTTGAGGTATCCGGGGGAGGGGACATATACTCCTGCTTCTCCCTGGATTGGCTCCACGAGATATCCGATGATGTTGGGGTTGGAGGCGAGGGCGTCTTTTAGCGCTTGGCTGTCATCATAGGGGATGGTGATGAATCCGGGGGTATAAGGGCCGAAGTTTTTCTTAGCGTTATCGTCGTTTGAGAAAGAGATGACGGTGGTGGTCCGTCCATGGAAATTGTTTTGAGCGACGAGGATGATTCCTTCATTTTCGGGAATTCCTTTTTTTTCATAGCCCCATTTTCTAGCGATTTTAATGGCTGTCTCCACCCCTTCGGCGCCGGTGTTCATTGGGAGGACCTTGTCGAAGTTGAAGTATTCACAGAGGAATTTTTCAAAACTCCCCAATATATCATTATGAAAAGCTCTGGAGGTAAGAGTAAGGGTGCTGGCTTGCTCGGTGAGCGTTTGGAGGATTCTTGGGTGGCAGTGGCCTTGGTTTACGGCGGAGTATGCGGATAAGAAGTCATAATATTTCTTTCCTTCCACATCCCACATATATACTCCTTCACCTTTGGCTAGGACGACTGGGAGGGGGTGATAATTATGGGCTCCATACTTATTTTCGGTAGATATTGCTTTTTGGGTTGCAGTTGTTTGATCCATCATAGACTTAGTTTTTAATTTTTTCGTATATTTGGGCTTTCGCTATAGAAACATAAATATAGTGAAAGCGACTGTCATGGCCTAAGTGGGAGCAAATATGTTGCCTATAGGGGTTTTGGCAGGAAAAACATGAGTAAAAGAAGTCAATGGAGATGAAATCCAATCATTTAGCTAATATTTTTTGGCTGGTCTTTTGGTTATTCAGGAAATCTTCCGATATTTGCAGACTCAATTAGAAAAACGTCTTAAAAATTACGATCATATATCATGGCAAAAGTTTGTGACATCACCGGTAAAAGACCTCGAGTAGGTAATAATGTATCGCATGCGAACAACAAGACCAAGCGTAAGTTTTATCCTAACCTGCACAAGAAGAGTTTCTATGTGCCAGAGGAAGATGCTTGGATCACGTTAAAAGTTTCTTCAAAAGCATTGAGAACAATCAATAAGAAGGGCATAAGCGCAGTGTTGAAAGAAGCTCAGGCAAAGGGGCACATTAGCATTATTAAGTAATCAATTCCGAATCCAATAAATACAGAGAGCGATGGCTAAGAAAGGTAACAGAGTTCAAGTGATTTTGGAATGTACAGAGCACAAGAATAGTGGTGTTCCAGGCACTTCAAGATATATCACGACCAAAAACCGTAAAAACACAACCGAGAGATTGGAACTTAAGAAGTTCAATCCAATCTTGAAGAAGGTGACGGTTCATAAAGAAATTAAATAATTTTAAGGAGCCGACAGGTTTGCTTGATGCAAGCTGTCCATTAAACCTAAAAAGATATGGCTAAGAAAGTAGTAGCAACCCTGAAAAAAGAAGGTGGTGTGACTTACGCTAAGGTAATTAAGGCTGTAAAGTCTGAGAAAACTGGCGCATACACTTTCAGAGAAGAGATGGTACCCACCACTGAGGTGAAGGATACCCTTGCAAAGTAATTGCCTTGCTTAAATCGTAATGCAAAAGGGATAATCCCTCTCGATTCGTTTCGAGAGGGATTTTATGATTATATTCGGGTCTAAGATGTGAATGACTATGGGAATTTTTGGATTTTTTTCTAAAGATAAAAAGGAAAGCCTGGATAAAGGCCTTCAAAAAACCAGTGATAATCTATTCTCTAAGCTTGGAAAGGCCGTAATCGGCAAGTCCAAAGTGGATGATGAAGTGTTGGATGAGCTGGAAGAAATTCTGATAACCTCTGATGTCGGTGTCGATACTACCATCAAGGTGATTCAGCGAATCGAAGAAAGGGTCGCCAGAGACAAATATGTCAACACCACCGAGCTGGATAAAATCCTTCGGGAAGAAATCGTGGGCTTATTGGAAGAAAATAACGCTCAGGACCTGTCTAATTTTGACCTTCCTGCTGATAAGAAGCCTTATATAATCATGGTCGTCGGAGTGAATGGTGTTGGGAAAACTACCACCATCGGTAAGCTCGCTCACCAGTTTAAAAGCGCTGGAAAATCAGTGGTCCTTGGGGCCGCCGATACCTTCCGTGCTGCCGCTGTGGATCAGCTTATCCTCTGGGGGGAGCGCGTGGATGTCCCCGTAGTTTCTCATGGCATGAATGCTGATCCTGCTTCTGTTGCTTTTGACACCGTCAAGCAGGGCGTGGAAATGGGCGCGGATGTCGTGATCGTAGATACCGCCGGAAGACTCCATACCAAAGTGAACCTGATGAACGAACTGACCAAAATCAAAAGGGTCATGCAGAAATTTATCGATGATGCACCACATGAAATCCTTCTGGTGCTGGATGGTTCCACGGGCCAAAATGCCTTCATCCAAGCCAAAGAATTTACCAAAGCTACCGAAATCAACGCCTTGGCAATCACCAAGCTTGATGGTACCGCCAAGGGTGGTGTGGTAATCGGTATATCTGATCAGTTTAAAATCCCTGTAAAATATATAGGCGTTGGTGAGAAGGTCACAGATCTTCAGGTTTTTAATAGAATTGAATTTGTTGATTCCCTATTTAAGCAAAAATCATAAAATCGATACTCTTTCGATAGCTCTGAAATGATAACTTAATTACAGGTTTTCTTCTTACCAATAAAAATACTTGCTCCCTCTGACTGTTTGTTGGAGGGATTTTTTTTGTCTATTGTTTTGTGTTTTTTGGCGAAGTGCTCCCTCATGTGATTTCCGGCGGCGCTCTGGTGGAGGAGAAGGAAGGCTTCGATACAGCAAAGAAAAAGACGCTGATTCGCATCAACGTCTTTTTTAAAAAGTAAAGCAAGGAGTTAAAAAAATATCGTTTGCTGTACGAGTTTCAAAAGTAGGTATTTATTTTCCGGCCATTTCGAAAGTGGGATTATGAATAGTTTAAATCAAATCGACACACTTAATATTTAATTAATATCAAAAAAAAGGGAGCCAAAATAGGCTCCCTTTTCAAGTATATAAAGCAGTTGGTATTAATTATAAGAAGGGTTTTGAGTGAGCATCGGAGTGCCATCCTTCACACTAAGGTCAATTTGACGCTGTGGAATTGGGTAATAATTGTTTTTTGGTGCGGTGAATTTTCCGCCCTCCACATCCTTGGTGATAGAACCTTGATAAGCGAAGTAAGCGTTGAGTTCACTCTCAGCGATTCCCCATCGCACTAAGTCAAAGAATCGGTGACCTTCCATCGCAAGTTCGAGCTTACGCTCTCTATAGATGACTTTCAGCGCACTGTCCATATCGCCAAATTGCGCACTGGTGTATAGATTGATATTGTAATTAGCCGCAGGCGTGGTGCTAAATCCGTTCATCGGTGCGTTGACATTGATGTATTGCTTCAAGTAGCCATCTACGTTCATCGCTCTTGCTCGTATCTCATTGACCAGAGCCATAGCTCCTGTTAGATTACCTAGCTGGGCTTCCGTCTCCGCAGTCATCAGCAGGACATCAGCATAGCGGATGACGTGGACGTTGATCGCTGTACCTGGTGCCCAGGTGCTTTGGTCAGAATAGAGGCCTTGAGTGGCTTGCCAGTAGATGGTTTTCTTAGGAGCGTAGGGCCCGCCATAGCTTTGGTCTCTTACCCAGGTCTGACCTGGGTGATGTCCCCAGTCATGATAAGGAATGCCTCTTCGGCCTACAGTCCAGTCCAAGCGTGGGTCCAGGGATCCTGTATAAGGAACAAATGCATCAGTAGAAGTAAGTCCCATATCGGATTTTACCGGATCTTGGTTATAGTTGTCCAGGATAGGAAGACCTGTTGTAGGGTCTGTTTTGAAGGAGTTTACCAGGTCCTGTGTAGGCTGATAAAATCCGCAGCAACGGAAGGGGCTATTGTATGGGAAGTTCAGCATATTTCCAGAATTGGAGTTACTTATCGTCCCTGTACCTGCATTGGCCACCATTTGGATATCAAAGATGGTTTCAGAATTATTTTCCTTAGCTGCATCAAAGTTGTCTGCAAACTTGCCCAATAGCTCATATTTAACACCTGCAGAATTGACCCCATTCGCAATTACCTGCTTGAAGATGGTGTTTGCCTCCTGGTATTTTTTCTGATATAGATAGGTTTTCCCCATATATGCGGCGGCAGCCCATTTGTTTGCTCTGCCAAAGTCATCCTGCGTTTCAGGAAGCTTGTCGTAAGCATACTCAAAATCTGCCTCTATGTTTGGCCAAATATCTACGTTATTTGGTTGATTAGGATCTTCAGTATTTTCATCTACCCAAGGTACCATATTGAACATTTTTTTCAGTTCAAAATAAAAGTGGCCTCTTAAGAATCTAGCTTGAGCAGAGATATTATCTCTTTCCTCCTGAGTGAGATCCTCTGTAGCGGCGAGGATGGTGAGTACGTTATTGGTACGTTTTATTCCCTCATAAGTCGCTTTCCATTTGGTGTTGAAGAATCCATTGGAAGCACTACTATAGAAATTTACGATAGGATCAATAGCGGGCTGATCACCTGCAAAGCTGCCTTTGGAAGCTTCGCCGCCGGCTACAGTGCCATAGATCCAGTTTTCGGGAGCAGCTTCCCAGCCACTGCCTCCGCCAAGGGCGTCTGTTCCGCCAGAGCCTTGGCCATCTAGTGCCGCATAGGCTCCTATGAGTAGGTTGTTTACACCGTCCCGATTGGCGAGTACATCATCGCCTAGTGCGCCAAGGGCAGGTTGGTCTAGAAACTCCTCTGAGCAGGATGAGGTGATCCCCAGTGCCAAGAGTGCCAGAAGTATATATGATATTGATAATTTTTTCATGATTTTAATTTTTTAGGCTTAGAAAGAAACATTTAAACCAAAGATAAACTGACGTTGATTCGGATATTGTCCTTCATCAATTCCAAAATTGGTGGTGCCACCTGAAATTTCTGGATCCAGACCTGAATACTTGGTAATGGTAAATAAATTGGCCGCTTGCACATATACTCTCAAGGCGCCCAAGTGCAGTCGATCGATCTGAGTCTTGGTGAAGTTATAGCCTATTTGAGTTTGTTTTGCTCTTAAATAAGATCCTTTCTCCACAAAATAAGAGTTCGGTACACCAGCAGTACTGAATGAGCCTTGGCTCTCTTGGATGGGAGCAGAGGCATTCATATTCTCTGGAGTCCAGGAGTCATATAGGGCAGTATAACTCTTTGCTCCCTGGAATGAGCTATAGAAATCGGTCCACCATTTTACATTATTCCAAATGTCATTTCCGCTAACTCCATAAAGGAACATGCTGAAATCCCAGTTTTTATATTCCAGGCCAAGGTTGATACCGTAGCTGAATTTTGGATTTGGATTGCCAAGACCTGTACGATCATCAGCCGTGATGATACCGTCACCATTGACATCCTGATACTTAAATCTACCTACTCCGATTCCATCCTGGTAGGTGGCATTAGGATCATTCAATATCTCCGAAGCAGAGGTGTTGGCTTGATCTACCTCAGATTGAGAGTCCCAGAATCCTACGACCTGATAGCCGAAGAACTCACTTACTGGTCGGCCTACCTGGTTTCTGATAATATTACTACCATTAAATCGACGACCTTCCTGATCAAAATAAGGTACCCCGTCAGCAATTTTCACAATTTCATTGCTATAAGTCGTGAAGGATAAGGAGGTATTGAAAGTCAGGTCCTTGCTTATGGTGAAATACGTGCTCGCATCAAAGTCCAGCCCTTTATTTGTCATCTTGGCAATATTGATATAGGGAGGCTCGGCAGTACCCTCAGTGGCGATTACCTCTGGGTTATATAGTAGATCATCCACCGTTTTGGTGTAATAATCGATGGTCAACTGTAATTTACCTTGCCATAAACTTGCATCTACACCTATATTTGAGTTGATATTTCTCTCCCATTTTGCATCAGGATTGCCAATTCGCTTTTGCTGAAATCCTTCGGTAATTACGGAATTGCTTCCATCGATTGGGTAATAAGAGGAATTCTTCACCCCTTCATAAGTGGAGAAGGAGTTGTCAGGTGCTACGTTCAGCTGATTTCCCATCACTCCATATCCACCTCTGATTTTCAGGTCGTCCAGCCAGTTGGATTCTGGCATGAAGTCCTCTTCGGAGACTCTCCAGCCTGCACTTATTGCTGGGAACACCCCAAATTGCTCATTCAGGAATCGGGAGGATCCATCACGACGTACCGTCGCACTGACGATATATCGGTCATCATAAGAGTAATCTACTCTGCCAAAGATGGAGAATAGTGCATCCTTATACAGGGAGCTGGTATGCTGCTGTGTGCCAGATCCATTCGTTAGCGTTACATAGTTCGGGTCAAAAGAGAAGTATCCTTGAGTGTATCCTTCCATATTTCTGCCGTTATTTTTATAGGCCTCTGTGCCTGCAAGAATGGACAGGTTATGCTTATCATTTATTTCTCGCGTATAAGTGACCGTATTGGTCCAGGTATAGTTGAAATTAAAATCTGCTCCTTCAGTATATTGGTTAACACTTAAGTTTTCGGAGTTTTCATATTCCGGGAATTGGAATCTATTATATGAGTTGGCATAATATTGTCCCCCAAAACTTGTTCTTGCCTTAAAGTGCTTTAAGAAATCCACTTCAGCAAAGACATTACCAAAGAGCCTGCTGGCCACTCCGCGGTTATTAGCGGTTCTTTCTTGGATAGCTACCGAGTTTTTGGCATTTCCCAAGCCCGGCCCAAAGGATCCGGCAAAATTGCCCATGATATCATATACGGGGATGATAGGCTGCTGTCTGAAGGACATGCCAATAGCACTTCCCTCGTCCAAATTGGAAATGGTTGGGTTTTGAGAGATTGAATACCCTAAGTTTTCACCGATTCTAATGTTTTTAGTTACATTATAGACGCTGTTTGCTCGAATAGTATATCTCTTTAGATAAGTATTCATGAGCGTACCTTGCTGCTCAAAATAATTGGTGCTGAAGAAATAGTTTCCTTGGTCACCACCGCCACTTACAGATAGGTTATGACTTTGGATTCTTGCTGGCGCAAAGATCTCCTGAAACCAGTTGGTGCCAGACTTATTGGCCTCCACTATTCGGTTGAAGTTGTCTAGGTCCTGAGCATCGGTATAGAAAGGATTCACATTATAGGTGGATTCATCGACCGTCTGAGACCCTGCTGGGGAGATATAATTTGGCAATACCGGATTAGGGCCTGATCCATATTGCTCGTCATTGATGACGGCATCCGGATTGCCATTTCTGATGGCTTGAAATTTCAGGTTCGCCATTTCCTGAGGGTTCAGGATATTCCATGGGTTGCCGCTTCTCACCGTCTGCGTACCGATGTACATATTATAATTCACTTTCACATCTCCACGACCTCTCTTTGTGGTGACGATGATCACGCCATTGGCCGCTCTTGACCCGTAGATGGAGGCTGCACCAGCATCCTTAAGGACCTGCATGGTTTCCACATCATTTGGGTTAAGGTCATTGATGCCGTCCGTAGGGACACCATCTACCACATATAGAGGAGTGTTATTCCCGAAGGTGTTGACGCCTCGGATTTTTACCTGAGGGGCCTGTCCAGGCTGTCCTGATCCGGTGATGGTTACCCCGGACACTCGGCCTTGCAGCTGGCTGGTAAGGTTGGCGGTAGGTTGCTGGCTCATTTCGTCCATTTTTACTACGGACACAGCACCGGTTAAGTCGGCTTTCTTCTGAGTACCGTAGCCTACTACCACCACTTCTTCCAGACCTGTTACATCGGAGGAAAGGGTGACATTTATTGATTTTTGACCATTAATAGGTACTTCCTGCGTGGTGTATCCAATAAATGAAAATACCAAAATACCATCTCCGGGGGCTTGGAGGCTGAATTTGCCGTCTAAGTCGGTGATGGTTCCGCTGGTGGTGCCTTTTTGAGAGATATTGACGCCGGGGATGGACTCTCCATTATCTGCATCTGTGACTGTACCTGTGATCTGTATGCTCTGGCCATAGGCCGCATGATTGGGGAAACTGGCCGCTAGAAATAAGCATAGCGCTGCCAGGCCCACTTTTAGGTGGGTTATAGTTTTTTTCATGAGGGTTAGATTATTATGGTTTTTAATTCCAAAAAAAAGGTAAAGCAAAGGTCCTGAGCACTGGTATTCCAAAACAGAACTTATCTCTTCAGAAGAAATAAACTAGGCTGGTCCATCAGAAAATCAAAAATTTTACGGCACCATAAATTTCGGAGCTTTCTTTAGGGTTGAGGGATCATTATCCCGAACCGTAGAAAGTAGGTAGTTTGATTAGATTTAGCATAGGTTTTTATTTAGGTATTATGAGAAATTCAAAATGAGAACGTTTGCATTTTCTGAGCTATAACCAAATAAGGAAGGTTGTAAACTGAGAATGCTATTTTGGATAATGGGATAGGGTAAAAATTCCCGAAGGCCTAATGGGTTCTATTCCGGCCATGTCTAAAAGTAAAAAATAAGGCTACTATATTCGGGTTAAAATTTTTCATATGAACTAGGTTTAGGGTTAATATTGTATCAATTGGTAGTAAATTATATAATATTAATCAAAAAATAAAATTTTTTATAAAAGGATTTATTTCGGGTATGAAATGGATGATGATTTTGATCTGAAACGCCGATAATTCCAACAGTTGATGGATTATTTTAGAAAAATAAAGTTTTGAATATAAATAATTATATTTTTACATAGATGTCGATCCTTGGAATTGGGCAAAGAATGGAAAGCGAAGGATTATATCAAGGAGGAAATATTACCTCTATTTGAAGAGGTGTTTATGAGGCTTTGGCCAATGTTATTAAATAAGTAAAAGTAGGAATTGATACAGAAAAATGCCTATTTTTAGGAAGGTAATTCGATTAAGCAAAACCCTGTTAACTAAATACCCAATGGAAAACCCGGAAAAAAAAGCCGATAATTCTCGGAGAAATTTTATTAAAAACACAGCATTAGCCTCTTCAGTATTCATTGTGCCAAGGCATGTCTTGGGTGGAGTAGGATTTACTGCTCCCAGTGATCAACTAAATATTGCGGCCATAGGCGCCGGAGGTAAAGGAATAAGTGATATTAAGAACGCTTCTGTCAATGGCAGAGAGCGCGTTGTTGCCTTGTGTGACGTTGATTTTTCAGGTTCTGCAGCACAGTCCGTTAAGAATTTTCCTGATGCCAAGAGGTACCAAGATTACAGGGTGATGCTTGACAAGGAAAAGGACATTGATGCAGTGACCATTTCTACGCCAGATCACGTGCATGGTCCGGCTGCGGCATTTGCGATGCAACGAGGCATACACGTGTACGTGCAGAAACCTATGACTCATAATATTCGTGAGGCGCGGATGCTTACCCAGATGGCGAGAGACCAAAAAGTGGTAACCCAAATGGGAAACCAGGGTGGCTCCAATCCATTATTAGGGATGATCCAGAAATGGGTGGATTCAGACAAGTTAGGGGCCATCTCTAAGGTGCAGATCTGGACCAATCGTCCAGTATGGCCTCAGGGGAATACCTTCCCTCAGCCTGATCCAAGCCAGAAGCCGGATGATCTCGCCTGGGACCTTTGGTTAGGCCCATCCAAGAAAATTCCTTATACTCCAAATCTTCATCCGTTCAACTGGCGTGGATGGTGGGAATATGGAACAGGTGCTTTGGGCGATGTAGGATGCCACCTAGTGGATATCCCTTTCAGGACCCTGGGCCTTCACTACCCCAAAGATGCTGAATGCAGCGTAGGGGCAGTGTACTCTCAGATGTGGACGCCTGATTATCATCCGGAAGGATGCCCTGCCTCATCTTTTATTACTTTGCACTTTGATGCGACAGATAAAAGTAAGGCTCCAATAGAAATGACTTGGAGTGATGGTGGTATTCGTCCTTCACACCCTGATATTATCCCTGCTGATCACGATATCGGAGGAGCTGAAAGTGCCAACGGCGTATTGATCATTGGCGAAAAAGGCATAATCTCTACCAATATTAATGATAGCTCTCCATTGATGCCTAAGTTGTACCTCAATGATGGTACCACCGAGTTTGGCCCTGAAACGGAGGACTTCCCAGAGCCAGAATATGGCCACCAACGCAAGTGGGTGGATGCCTGTAAAGCTGGTTTTGCAAGCAAGGAGCATAAGGAATTGACCTCCTCATTTGACTATGCCGGACCTATGACTGAGACGGTACTTATGGGTAACCTGGCAATCAGAAGTTATATGCTAAGAAAAGAAAATGCCAAGGGCAAGACGGAATATTATGGCCGTAAGAAGTTACTTTGGGATGGTGAAAAAATGCAGATCACTAACCTTGAAGATGCCAACCAATTTGTGGGCCGTACCTACCGCGAAGGTTGGGAGGTATAATCATCGCTTTTAATAGGTAAGGGTTCCTTGGAATTTGGCTTTTTTGATTAGCCGAAATTCTTTTTGAGAAGACCTTATTATATTCTATAATCCGCATTTCACCATTCGTTTTTATGGGGGAATGCGGATTTTTTTATGGCCGTTGTTTCATCCACACCCTCACTAAAAGCCTTGGTAGATAAGTAGATAGTGTTGTTTTGTCTGATTAGAGGGGGCGCTAGCGAGAAACTATTTTCATTTTGGGGAATGGATATGGAAGATTGGAGTTACAAATGCGCTGATAAGCAGGTGTATTCTATAACTTTTTGTACTTTTGCAACAAAGGAAAAAGATTTGAAGGCGAGAACACTAAAAAAAGATAAGGTAAACATCATCACGATGGGATGCTCCAAGAATCTGGTGGATTCAGAAGTGATCCTTACCCAGCTTAAGGGCAATGGGATAAATGCAAATCATGAATCTGGGGAATCTGATAATAATATTGTGATTATCAATACTTGTGGGTTTATTGATAATGCTAAGCAGGAATCCGTGGATACCATATTGCAGTATGTGGATGCAAAGGAAAAAGGACTGGTAGAGAAGGTGTATGTTACCGGCTGTCTTTCTCAGCGGTATAAGGATGATTTGGAAAAAGAGATTCCTCAAGTAGATGCTTTCTTTGGTACCAGAGACCTGCCTGCATTACTTAAGAAATTTAAAGCAGACTATAAGCATGAGTTGGTGGGTGAGCGTCTGTTGACGCATGCCTCACATTATGCCTATATGAAAATTTCTGAGGGTTGTGATCGGCCTTGTTCTTTCTGTGCTATTCCGCTGATGAGAGGAGGCCATGTGTCCACCCCGATAGAGGAGCTGGTACGGGAAGCGGAGCATAAGGCTGCTAATGGCACCAAAGAGCTATTGCTGATTGCGCAGGATTCCACCTATTATGGGTTGGATTTATATAAGAAAAGGCGACTCGCTGACCTCATGGGGGCTTTGGCAGACGTGAATGGCATCGACTGGATTCGTTTACATTATGCTTACCCAACGGGGTTTCCGATGGACGTAATTGATGTGATGAAGGACCATCCGAATATCTGTAATTACCTCGATATTCCTCTTCAGCATGGATCTTCTGATGTGCTGAAAGTCATGAGAAGAGGTACAAGCAGGGAGAAACAAGAGGAGCTTATCCATAGCATCCGGGAAAAAATCCCTGGGATAGCCATACGGACCACCTTGATCGCCGGACATCCGGGAGAGGGGGAGAAGGAGTTTCAGGAAATGGTGGACTTTGTGGAGAGAATGCGTTTTGAGCGATTGGGTGTATTTACTTATTCTCATGAAGAGGATACGCATGCATTCGGCATGGCCGATGATGTGCCTGCGGAAGAAAAGCAAGCCCGTGCCAATCACCTGATGGAAGTGCAGGAGCAAATCTCCTTTGATCTAAATCAAGAAAAAGTGGGCAAAACCTTTAAGGTGCTTATCGATAAGAAGGAGAATGGATACTTTGTGGGCCGGACAGAGTTTGACTCTGTGGAGGTGGATAATGAGGTGTTGATCGACGCTGCTGCACATTATTGCCGAATAGGTGATTTTGTGGAGGTAAAAATTTCCGATGCCACCGAATTTGATCTTTATGGTGATGTAGTAGAATAAGAAAAACAGTTTCAATTATAATAATTGTAGAATCCACGTAATATTGGTGATAAATGCCAAAATTACGTGGATTTTTGTATGTTAGGAGAATAGTTTTTAACTTATAGAAGATTGCGAAGGTAAATGCTGTGATGATCCAGGCATTGAGACATAATAAGTAACCCAAAATGGTTTCCTTAGGAAATAGGCCGAAGGAGTTCTTTTACTAAAAACCTACTTGATATGAAAAAGCTTATTGCTTATCATATTATAGCTATGATGCCCATGATGTTGGTGATGCAGCTCTATATATTCGAATATATACCGTTTGAGTATTTTCTTATATTGTTTCTGGTTTACTTTTTTGTTTACCGTCCGATTGTAGATTACCGAAGGCTGAAGGCAAAAGGTTTAGTAGATAGAAAGGCATTTTTGAAGTCGGCAGGATTTGTCAGGTTTCGTTATGTTCAGGAGTTGATGTTTAAGAAATAGATATTCCCCCATGATAGTAAGGATCATCCTTCATATTCCAGCGAAATCTCGCTATTTTTAACATTCCAAAATTAATATAGATACAATGAATGTACTGGAGGTAACCAGTTCTTCCGATGCGCGGGAGTTTCTGGAGATGGCTGTCAGGTTATATAAAGAAGAACCAAATTGGATTAGGCCTCTTGATGAGGATATTGAGGGGCTTTTTGATCCAGTCAAGAATAAATTGCTAAAAAGAGGCGCCAAGTGTAAGCGTTGGTTATTGCTGAATGATGAGGGAGAAACGATAGGCCGAGTAGCGGCTTTTACCAATCCCAAGTGGAAAGAAAAGCAGCCGACCGGTGGAATGGGTTTCTTCGAATGCATAGAAAATAAAACTGCCGCTTTCAAATTATTTGATACCGCGAGGGCTTGGCTGCAGCAGCAAGGCATGGAGGCCATGGATGGCCCCGTGAATTTTGGTGAGCGTGACAAGTGGTGGGGACTCCTTGTAGAGGGATTTACTCCCCCTAATTATAATATGCCTTGGAACTACCCTTACTATAAGGACTTTTTTGAAGAATATGGTTTTCAGGTATATTTTAAGCAGTTTACCTATATGCGTCAGGTTTTGGGAGTTGACTTTGACCCTAAATTCTATAAAAGAGCGGCCATCACCCTGGAAGATCCCGATTATTCCTATCGCTATCTGAAAGGAAAAGAGATGTATAAGAAGTTTCCTGAGTACTTCACAGCGGTATATAACCAAGCTTGGGCACGTCATATGGGGAAATCCATGACGATCAAGGAGGCGGAAATCATGCTCAAAAAGCTGAAACCTGTGGTTGATGAACGTTTGATTTACTTTGGCTTTTATAAAGGTGAGCCCATAAGTTTCTTCATCTCCATCCCAGAATTAAATCAGATTTTCCAGCATGTGAATGGGAAATTGGATTTGCTGGGTAAGGCGAAATTCCTTTATTATAAGATGTTTAAGCCTCCCATCAAAATGCTCGGATTGGTATTTGGCGTGGTTCCTGCCCATCAAGGCAAGGGCGTGGAAAGTGCTATGGTGAAGAATTTTAGTGATATGACTTATAATAAGTCCTTCCCTTATGAGACCATTGAGATGAATTGGATAGGTGATTTTAGCCCTAAAATGATGCGGGTATGTGAGCAGCTAAATGCCAAAATCTACAAAACTCACCATACCTACCGTTATCTATTCGATAGGGAAAAACCATTTGAGCGTCACCGGATTTTTGAATAAGTAGAATACTATATTAACTAAATATAAAAATGACACAGAAGAAGTATGATGTAGTGGGTATGGGAAATGCCCTTGTGGATATAGAATTTAAGGTTTCTGATCAGTTTTTGACTGAAAATAAGGTAGAAAAGGGGCTGATGACTTTGGTGGATGAGGAGAGGCAAAACGAGCTAATGAAGGTAATCAATACCGCTGAGGCCAAAAAACAGTGTGGAGGCTCTGCCGCAAATTCCGTGATTGCTGTCAGCCAGTTTGGAGGAAGATCATATTATAATTGCAAAGTGGCCAATGATGCTCTTGGAGAGTTTTTTGTGCAGGACCTTAAGGCAGCCGGTGTGCAGCATAATCTTTCCGTAGGCCAATTGGAAGAAGGAATTACAGGCAAATGCCTCGTGATGGTGACCCAGGATGCCGAAAGGACCATGAATACGTTTTTGGGAATTACACAAAATTTTTCCAGCTCTGATGTGGAGGCTAGTGTCATCCCCGAAGCAGATTATTTATACATTGAGGGCTATTTGGTGACCTCTCCAGAGGCGCGAAAAGCAATGATCCAAGCTAAGAAAGTCGCAGAAGAAAGCGGTACCAAGGTGGCGGTGACCTTTTCTGATCCGGCAATGGTGAAGTATTTCAAAGATGGATTTGTGGAAGTGATAGGCGAAGGCGTTGATATGCTTTTTGCCAATGAGGAAGAGGCGATGATCTTTACAGGTAAGGATAGCTTGCTCGATGCTCGCGAAGAGCTTAAGAAAATAGCAAAGCACTTTGTAATCACTCAAGGAAAAAATGGGGCTATGATCTATGATGGAGATACTTTCATCGATATTGAGCCTTATGCCACCGAAGCGGTGGATAGTAATGGTGCCGGCGATATGTTTGCTGGAGCTTTCCTTTATGGAATTACCAATGGTCATTCCTATGCTTCCAGCGGGAAATTGGCCAGCCTGGCAGCCTCTCAGGTCGTAAGTCAATTCGGCCCGCGCTTGGAGAAATCTCAAGCTCAGACGATTTTGGAGCGATTAAAACCTGAATTATAAGATTACCCGTCCCAGGAGAATAAAAATCCCCCTATTCATTGATCCGAAGATTGATAATAGGGGGATTTTTTTAGTTGATAAGCCTTAGACTTGCTCCATAAGGCCCAATATAATTACCTGTTAATCTTATTGTTTTTTACCAACTAATTGCTCTGAATACTCAAGAGAAGGCATTTACTTTACTCGGCGTATAAGCATAATCTTATATACCTCGATCTCAATTCACGCTATGGCTTTTTGGTATGCCGCCATTCTTTTATACCATCAAGAGGAATTCAGCAAGCAGTTCCTCAGAAAATAATTCCGTTAATAAGATGAATTTAATGTTCTTCAGTTTCATCCAGATACTTTTGCGGACAAAGTTTTTGCTTTTTAGATAAGCTACTCGTACTTTATTTTTAGCAATAGTAATCGGACTGATTTTGGAGTTTATCTCCTTTTTCGTGCTGGTTTTCAGTAAGTCAAATAGCAGTGAAGAAAGGTCCAAATAGTTCTTTCTAGAGTAGCTTTTGGTTATGGAATGATGATCATAGCTAGCGCCCTCCAGTTTGCGTACATCCGCCAGGAAGCAATTCGCTTGCTCGCTGATAAACTGGTCCAGCTGGCTATTGAATGCTAGATTCTTTGTATGAAGGGCTTCCTGTCCTTGTGTCGGTATATTGACAAATAGGATAGGGATATGTCCGGGAATGGATTTTCTAATTTCCCGGAGGTTTTCGGAGAAATCCTCGGGGCTAATAGGGCCTAAATGCTTGAAATCTTTACTGAACTTAATTAAATCCTCCTCCGAGTATTTTGATGCCCCTCTGGTGAGGAAGTAATCCAGGAAATACGGGTGATTTGCTGGGTCGGTAAGGTCCTTTAGGGAATTACCTAGGCAGATGCGGAAGCCATATTTCTTGTTTTCATACTGTGGCTGATATAGGTCGGTCTCCACCGCCAGGACCAAGGCGTCTGGCAAATCATCCAAAATGCTGGTTTCATGATAATGATGGTCAATGAAAGGAGTATGAGCTAATATTTGAGCTTTCTGATCAGTGGAGAGCTGCAGCGCTTGCACTAAGGTGTAAGTACTCAAAGGGATCAAGGGAAGGTGATCGGTCACATAGTTTACCTCCTCATCGATGCTTATGCCGTTTTGTTCCAGATAAAATAAGGATTGCTTAAAATCACAGGGTCCTCTGAATAGTAATTTTAAGGCGGAGGCCTTAGCTTTTTTCTTAGGTGCTATATCAAGCTGCTGGCTTTCGGTGATCCAGGTGGGTGCTTGACCCTCCAGTGTTTCTGCCACTTCCGGAATGATAGTAAGCTGAGGGCTATTAAGTTTATGATAGATATAGCAGGGGATGCCGAGATTCAATACCCGACAGGAAAATACAAAATGCTCCAGGGTATGATCACTATTATAGGTGTAAAAGCCAACTACGCCATAATCCCCAAAGTTATCCTTGACATGGATTACTGCAGACTGCTTGGAGCGGTCTTCCAAAAGCAATTTTACCGCATCTCTATCTATTCTTTTTTTGGTGAAGTTTAGCTGATTGGTTCTTTCGATGAGCTCGGATATGCGGTCAATATATTCGCTACAATCCTCGATGACCTGTACCTGGATATTGGAGGCACGTAAGAAATCCTCATTAGAAGAGTAGGTTTTCTCGACATCGTGCTTCTCTTCCAGAATCTTGTATTGCTTTAGTCTGGTCAATGCTGCATCCTCCTTTCCCTTGAAAGCTTGGTGCTCGGTGATATGAGGGATGAAGTCTGGGAAGAAAGCGTGGATTTCAGGATTATAAAATCTCGCCTCTTCAAGATTAGAATGATTGTCATCTAAGAATACTACGTTGGGTGCGCGCAATTGGCAATTCTTGATGATTTCCTGGATAAGGACGCCCTTAGGTTTCCATTCAATAGCTGGAAATACGAAATATTCCCAAATCCCAAGTTCCTCTAATTTGGCTTTGGCCATAGCGAAATCATTTTTAGAAACTATGCTATTGATGATTCCGCGCTCGCTTAGGGCTTTGACTAGTTCAATATTTGTAGGGATTGGGGTGACTCCTTCTTCACTCAGGGTGCCTTGCCAAAATGTTTCGTCAAGATCCCAAATGATAAGTTTCACCTTATCCACTTTTGGATATAGTACTTCCATGGTTAAATCGAGTAGTAATTTCTTCTATTCTGCTGATAATATGATTGTTAATATCTTTTAAAAAATACTTAAAAGCAAGACAAATACAATAAAACGTATTTTAAAGATCGGTTTTTGTGTTTGAAATTCAGTAATACTGTTTAAAATAAATTGGATTATTCATATTTAATTGAAGTTTTTATAATGCAAAAACCAATAAACCTATCAAAAAATTTAGTATTTGATGTTTTAAGGATAGCTTAAATTTAGCCTTATTTTTTCTTACCTGTAAGGGTTCGATGGTCATTATTATGCCTTGTGAATTCCATGGATTCACTCTGGATTTTGAATATAAACGGAAGTGCAGCAGTTACCTATTCTGAATGAGCTCTTGCTTTAGGACTTAAGGGTTCTTTGGCGGTGCAGGAGAAAGGGAGTAAACTAGGAGGGCCACCTTAAATCATTTGCGATCAAAAAAAAAGGCCTCCCAATATGGGAAGCCTTTTGATACATACATAAACCAACTAAACACTAATATTATTTATCGAGTGTAATCTCGAAATATGATTTCTGTCCATTAGGGTAAATCCCAAGGATCATTATTTCTTCGCCTTTATTGGCTTGTAGAGTTCTCTTAAGATTTTTGGAATCGCCTACTTTATCACGTCCGATATGCGTGATGACAAAGCCTTCGCGGGCTCCCGCCTTTTCCCACTTTTCGTTGTCGATATCTTCGATGATCACACCACCATCAATATTGAGGCGCTCCTGCAGGCCGATTTCAAGGTCTTTGAAGGTTACAGATTCGAATTCATTGGTGCTTACCTCAGCCTTCTTGACCACTTTGGTGGTGCCTGATAGGTTCTTTAAGGTGGCCTCTACTTCCTTCTCTTTTCCGTCTCTGAGGTATTTTACCTTCACTTCATCGCCCGGCCTTTTTCTAGCTACGAGTTCCTGTAATTGCGACACATTATTGGTGGTTTTTCCATCTACGGCTATGATGATATCACCAGGCTCCAGACCTGCTTCATCCGCGCCGGAGTCTTCATTTACATCCGCTACATAGACTCCTTGATTTACGGCAATATCCTTGTCCAGGAATTCTTTAGCGATATTGACATCCTGAATGGAGATTCCAAGCAAGCCACGCTGCACGGTACCGTATTCCAATAGATCGTCCATTACTTTTTTGACGATGGAGCTTGGTACAGCAAAGGCATAGCCACTGAAAGCTCCCGTTTGGCTGGCGATAGCAGTGTTGATACCGATCAGCTCACCTGCCAGATTGACTAGGGCGCCACCGGAATTACCTCTATTGACTACGGCATCCGTCTGGATGAAAGATTCTATCTGGAGGTTGTTATTTTCATTACGAAGGATTCCAATGTTTCTGGCTTTTGCGCTGATGATTCCTGCTGTTACCGTTGAGGTAAGATTGAAGGGATTGCCGACAGCAAGTACCCATTCGCCCACCTGGGCTTTGTCAGAATCGCCAAAAGGCACAAAAGGAAGATCGGAAGCTTCTATTTTAAGCAAAGCAAGATCCGTGGTCGGATCCGTCCCGATGAGTTTTGCTTCATAATTGGTATTGTCATACAGGGTGATGTTGATGTCTTTGGCGTCTTCGATCACGTGATTATTGGTGACCACATATCCGTCTTTGGAAATGATAACGCCAGAGCCTGAACTCATCCCTTCGCGAGGTTGAGATTGGCCTCCATTAGGATTCCTAAACTCAAAAAACTCCTCAAATGGATTGCCGCCGCCCCTATTGCTTTGCATAGTGACCGCGCTCTTGATATGGACCACTGCTGGAAGTACCTGGTCTGCAGAGGCTACAAAATTGATCCCATCGGGAACATTAAATTTGTCATCCTTAAGCCAGTTTACAAAACTGGTGTTCTGCTTTTCTTCAAAGCTGGAAGTCTTATTGCTGGGAGATAAGAAACTTACTCCTGCAATGGCCACCAGGCCACCAATCACTGAGGCAAGGATAATGCTGAGGAAGAATTGCTTTCTATTCATATGGTTTCTCCTAAAATTTTAATGATAGTTTTACTGCTAATAATACACGAATATAGGGCTGCTTAGTTCCCGAATACCTATTAAAGATTTATTAAAAATAGGCTATTTAACACCTTTTAACAATGATAAGTCTTCAATAATATTTGGATATTTCCGCTCACTCTTATGTATTAGTTGTTTGCTAAGGATGAAAAAAGGTAAGCAGAACCTCTGCTTACCTTCTACAATTACTTCACACTAATGGAGGATTTTTGAACTTTCTTTTCCGTTTTAGGTAGGCTTACTTTTAATATTCCTTCCTCATAAACAGCCTCTATAGTGTCGGGCGATACATCTTCGGGTAAGAAGAATGATTTGCTGAAGGCCCCGTATTGGGTTTGCACAGCATGGTAGTTTTTACCTTCTTTAGCTTCCTTCTGCTTGCGCTCTCCGGATATGGTTAGTTTACCGTCCACCAAATCGATTTTAAAATCCTCCTTCTTTATCCCTGGCACGGCAAGCTCCAGTTCGTACGCCTTCTCATCCTCAGAAATGTCCACTGATGGAATGAATTTCGGGCCAGCTTGCTGTACTGATTCATTAAAGAATTTGTCCAAAAGACCAGAAAATGAAGATGGGTAATTAGGTTCCAAGTGATTATATCTTACAAGTTTCATAATGGTATGTTTTTATGTTTTCTATTAATTTTCGATTTCAAACATACTATAGTGAAATTCATACCAAAGCTGTTCTAGCTTATTTTAGCTGTCATTATGACTGCTTTAGCCTCTTCTACTCTGTATTGTATGTCATTATGGCTCTTTTTGAGGATGGAGCTTATTCCTTTGTGACAAAAAAAGACTCCTTCTATAAGCAGAAGGAGTCTTAGTGGATGGAGTTATTGAGGTTTAGTTGCTCTCGATTACTTGTCCTTTTTCTCTGTAAAGCTCCACAGGGCCGTCCAGTAATACCGCAAGCACGGTGATGTCTTTATCATACACATGATCAGGGATGTCGATGTATTTGAGTCCAGGAATGTGAGACCAATATTGTTTGCCCACTTCCCTATGGGATAATTTGGTACCGTCGCCGACCACCCAGATTCTATTAATTTTATTCTTAAGACCTTTGATGACCAAAGATTCATTTACCTTATAGTCCAGGTAGATGTATAGGATGGTCTTATCTTCTGAAAGGGTGGTGGGGGCATATACGTGTCCTTCAGGGATTCCTGCCTGGGTTTCGTAGATGGCTGAAGCATGCTTGCTGGTCCATCTCCCAAAGGATTTGAGTATGTCCACGGATTGCTCAGGGAAAGTGCCATCAGCTTTTGGGCCAATGTCCAGCAGAAGATTTCCGCCCATGTGGAGGCAATCCACAAAGATCCGTAGGAGCTCGCTTGGCGATTTATAGGCGAGGTCATTGCGTTGATATCCCCAGCTGTTGTTCATGGTGAGGCATAATTCCCAATATTTGCTGTCGGGACTAGTCACGGGGACCCCTTGCTCAGGTGTGGCATAGTCGCCTAGGTTACCGCCGATTCTTGAGTTGATGATGATATTAGGGTTCCATTCCTGAAGTTGGCTTTTTAGTTTTTGGCTCTTCCACTCCTCCGCCTTGTGCTCCCAGTCCCCATCAAACCAGTAGAGGTCTGGATGGTAGTTTAGAGATAGTTCCTCTAATTGCTTAAAGTTGAAATCTACGAATTTTTGAAACTTTTCAGGATTGTCCTTGTATCGGTACTGGGTACGGGTCTTGCGATCGTAATCAGGATGTGACCAGTCCAGCACGGAAAAGTAGATGCCTTTTTTGAGGCCTTTATTTTCGAGGGCTTTCATGAATGGGCCAACCAGGTCCCTTTTGGCAGGGGTCTTATCCACCACATTGAGGTCGCTGGCTTTGGTGTCCCAAAGTGCTACTCCGTCATGGTGCTTAGCGGTGAGGACCGCATATTTGGCACCTGATTCTTGGATGAGGCTCGCCCATTTCTCAGGATCATACTTGCTGGCGTTGAATCCATCCAACTGCTTCATATAGTCCTCATGCGAAATATAATCATTGAAAAAGGACCAGGATTCGTCAATTCCATTGACGGCATAGATTCCCCAATGGATAAATACCCCTAGCTTGGCTTCCTGAAACCATTCCATTTTCTCTTGCTCCTTGCTGTCCTGCGCCTTGGCACTAGGATGAATGGTGGAGATCAGTATAGCTAGTCCAAATAATATACGCAGTGAGGTTTTCATATCCTGTTTTTATTCATGGTGTATTAAGAAGGTGAATTTACGTAAAAATTAAATTATAATTGAATACCTCGTAAGTTTTAATAAAAAATTTACTTACTAAAATAAGTTTTCGTAAAAAATATGCTATTAATTGCTGCCATCGTTTATTTACATTTAAGATAAGGAAATCCCAGAATTTAAGTGATATAAATGGGATTGCGGGTGGTAAGACGGGCATATAGTAGTGAATTCGGACAAATATTAGCATAAGCTGGCCTCGATGGAGGATAGTGGAGAAAAAAATAATTAGTAAAAAGGCCTGATGATGGGTAAGGGCAGAATAAATAATTCTTATTTTTAAGTGAATAACACCATTTTTCCTAAATAATATGCGATTACTAGATAATTATACAAAGGCTTTCACCGTGTTTGTATGTTTTTGCTTTATGGGGATTTCCACCTCTGGTTATTCTTACCAAATCCAAGGAGCGCTGGAAGGGATAAAGGACTCCTTATTTTCGGAGGGCCCCGATACCACCAAGGTGGAGGAGGAGCCAAAGCGCCGCAGCATCAATTCAATGATCCATAGTGTGGAAGCTTATATTTTGGCGACCAACCATATTAATAAGGTATTGTCCAGAGAGGTTGATACCACTGAGGTAAGTGCGGAGTTTCCAGAGGTAGAGCGGAGGATTCAGGCGGTAAAAACGCGATTGGGAGTGGATGATTCGGATATCAATCTACGCTATTTGGATGGCTTAAGGGATTTTACCAAGTACCAGTCGGAGCGATTGGAGTATTATAAGGATATAATCGATGAGCGCAGTACGGAGGTGGTGACGGCTTATGATTCCCTTCGAGCGATAAAAGAAGATAGGGTTTTTGAAATCAATATTAAGGATAGCCTGGTATTAGGTGCTTTCCAGGAGCAGCTGAAGGAGCTGAAAGCTCGGGTGGCGATTGGTGATAGCCTATTTATGGACCGGCAATTAGAGATTGCAGATTTTCAGAGTAAGCTGTCCAATTCTCTGATTGATGTCAAGGATTTCATGGAGGAGATTGATGAGCGAGAAAGGAAACTGGAGCGGGCGTTATTTAATAAGGAGGTAAATTATATATGGGAAAAGGGTCCTGACGAAAAATTCAAGGAGATCAAAGACGTGTTTAATTACTCTTTGGTAATGAATTCTATTCTACTTAGGGTGTATTCAGAGGCACATCTGTCGGTGCATTGGGTAGTTGGGATTCTAATGCTGGCATTTTATATCTGGTTTAAATATTTGCTAAGGCGCATAAAAATAGAAAAGGAGTTTGCCGATATTATTTTACAGCGGACACAGTTTATCCCGAAGTTCCCTCTATTATCGGCTCTGATCATAGTGCTGCCCTTCGTGAGTTTCCTTTATGACAATCCTCCGGTGGTGCTGGTGGTGTTGGTTTTGGCCTTGCTGATGGTCGTCACTACTGTGCTGATTACCTCCAGCCTAAAGAAGGGGAATATGTGGTATTGGTATGCCTTTCTATTGATGTTTGCCTTATATAGTGTGAGTAACCTATATATAGAGCGGGCGCTGCTGGAGCGATGGCCTTTATTAGTATTGAGTTTACTGAGTTTAGGGTTGGGAGTAAGGATCATTCAGGTGGCCAAAGTTTCCAGCGTCAAGCGCCCTAAGTATGTTATTTTCCTGCTGAGGATGTTTCTGGTAATTCAGGGTGGCTCTCTGATCGCAAATATTCTGGGTAGGTATAGTTTGGCCAAGATTCTTGGGGTGGCGGCCATGACTAGTTTGATGCAGGCAGTGGGTTTATTTGTTTTTGTCCTCGTCATCATGGAGGCGATTTATCTTCAGATCGAGGTGGGGAAAAAGAGCTCGAAGGATTATACGGCCTATTTTGATTTCCAGGATATACAGGACAAGGTGAAGAGGGTGTTTGTGTTTTTGGCAACGATGATTTGGTTGTATTATCTGGTCGTAAACCTTACCGTGTATGATTTTTTACATTTCCATGTAATGGCATTTCTGTCCAAGAGCCGAGGTATAGGCCAGACGGAGTTTAATTTTGGGAGTGTATTTACCTTTATTATTATCTTATGGATATCCAGTATCCTGTCCAAGTATATTTCCTATTTCGTGGAGGCCAAGGATCAGAAGATGGCGGCAAATAGGAAGCAGCGCTTGGGTTCTTCCATATTATTGATAAAGCTGGCGGTATTCAGCATTGGATTTTTGCTGGCGGTGACGGCGGCAGGGATTCCTTTGGACAATGTAGCGATCGTATTAGGTGCCTTGTCGGTAGGTATTGGCTTTGGTCTTCAGACGATAATTAATAACCTGGTTTCGGGAATTATCCTGGCTTTTGAGCGGCCGATACAGATTGGCGATGCCATCGAGGTGGCGGGTCAAAGTGGCGTGGTGAAGGAAGTGGGCATAAGGGCGAGTAAGATCCAGGCTTATGATGGCTCAGAGGTGGTGATGCCTAATGGCGACCTCTTGTCGCAGCAGCTGGTCAACTGGACCTTGTCGAATAAGCGAAGACGGGTGGAGTTGTTTATAGGCGTGGCCTATGGCTCGGATACGGAGGAGGTAGAAGGGCTGCTATTTGAGATTATCAGCCGGGAAGGGGTAATGAGAAATCCTGCCCCCAGTGTGTTCCTCCAAAATTTTGCAGATAGTGCGGTGGAATACCGGGTGCTATTCTGGGTGAATGATTTTGATGATTGGGTGGGGATGAGAAATGAGGTGATGAAGGATATATATAAGAAATTTAATGAGCATAATATTGAAATCCCTTTTCCACAACGGGATTTGCATATCAGATCCACGGTGACAGGGACTCCGGTGGTTATCCCTGAAAAGGAAAAAACGGATAAACCTGAGGAGGATTTGCCAGCAGATGAGGGAGATGAAAAAAAAGAATAAAAAATAATAGCCTGATTTTAAGGCCGAAATGAATAAGAATGCACTTTTTTTTACTCAGGATTTGGAAAAAAATAAACATCCTGCTATGTTTGCATCACGTTAAACAAACGGCTTAGCGAAAAGAAGGTAAAACACTACGTTTAATCCTTCAAAAAAACAAACATATTCCTCCTTAGCTCAGTTGGTTAGAGCATCTGACTGTTAATCAGAGGGTCCTTGGTTCGAGCCCAAGAGGAGGAGCTTCAAAAGCCACTTACGATGTAAAATTGTAAGTGGCTTTTTTATTTGCACACGATCTTCACATAAAATGGGGCAATAAAATATTTTTAAATTTTCTTGAATCCTCTATCCCGAAATCGCTGATTTTGGATCAGTCCTAAAAGTTGGGGGATTGGGATGAAATGATTTTCTTTGTTAAAAAAGAAAATGGACGGGAAGGAAATTTCAAGATTAGTTTTACCAGCAGGCTGCTAGATTATTTTAATATCACTTTTTAAGAGTTTAAAAATGATAGCTTCTATATTTATTTGGAGGAGCAGGACATTCATCCTGAACATGTTCTAGGAGCTAAGCTTACCGCCATAGGCTTCTATGATGGGGTGCGTATCCAAGATTTTCCTGTTCGTGGAAAAGCGTGTTTCCTTAAAATAAAGAGAAGGAAATGGCTCAATGAAGAAACGAGAAGAAACGTTAAGTTACTGACATTTTCCTACTGGATATTCTGGTCAATACTGCTCTGGAATATCCACCAATCGAAATGGGCGAAAAGTTTTTAAAATTGTTATTGATAAAAAAAGAAAATAGCCCAGTCCATCCCCTTGGAGTATAATTTTACAAAAGAAGTTCTTTCCTATTACCGTGAGGCAGTTAATATTTTGACTTTTAAAAACATGAGTGGTAAGCCTTTTTCGGATTATTCAAAGGGGAAAATTACCTTTATCATAAAGGTAATTTGAATTCCTTATAATACTTAATTTGAAATAAAATTCTATAACGGGGAGTGTGGATCAGGAAGAATCTGGAGTAATTCTTAGAAAGATATACTATCTTTAAAAGAGAAATGACTTAAAGATGGGAGAAAAAATTGAGAATTTCGAATATGTTCAAATGAGCTGTAAGCTTTTTTGTACGTCTTTAAATGAGCTTAAATTAATTAATAAAGAGAGACCTCATGAAGAAAGGGAATTAGTTTCAAAGCCTCCATTTAAATTTTATAGGGTTTCACTTATGTACATGATAGTAATGGAACTTTCAAAGCTAATGGAGCGAGATACCAAATTCAAAAAAGGCCAAAAGAACAATTTTTTAATTGAAAAGAATGGGTGGGAAGGTCGTGAGAAAACTAATATAGCAAGCCTTGAAAAGTTATCTAGAAAAGTGAATGATCATTTGGGATCAAGTTTTGACCTTAAGCATGCACAAAATATGGAGCTTATAGATGAAATCAGGTCAACAGACTTTTTTAAAATGATTAGGAAGGATAGAGATCAAAAATTTGGGCATAGTGATTCAATCAATCATGATCCTTTGTCAATTAAAAGTTATGATTTAGATGAAATAAATGGTGGGTTACAAATCAAGGAGGCAATAAAAAAAATATTGTTAAACTGTACTAAAGCATTTGGAGATTATGAATTCCTTTTTGATCATGAAGATCAACGAACAAATTATTTTATTGAAATTCATACAAGAAATAAAGAGACACTATCCCGAAAAGTGTGTAAATGAATTTTAGGGATGGTGAGAATTTTAGACGGTTTTCAAACATAATCATTGGGTCAGTATGGTTCCCCAATCCCGAATTGGCATCGTCCACTTTTTTGTGGATTCGTTGACCGCAAGGAATACGGATTTCATTACTGAATCATCTGTGGGGTAGGAAAGCTTATTCTTGGTATAGTTTCTGATTTTCCCATTCAGGTTTTCGATGATATTGGTGTATAGATGATCTTTCTGATTTCCATGGGGAAAGCTAGGAATGCAGTCAGCTCTTCCCAATTGTCTCTCCAGATTTCCTGGGTACGTCCCGGACCTACCATGCGTCATCTGTTGGCATTCAGCTAGGCCACCTGGTTTCCCCCTTCGGTCATATTATTTGCAGGCTCAGTCTGTCTGGATTCGGATACCATGGAAAACGCCTCCTCCTCTGCTGCTGCACGGCCATTCTCCCTCGTAGCTAAATAGACCTGGCTGACAGGACTGCGAAGTACCAGACGTACATTCCCCAGATGTTCCTTCACATAGTAATCGTTCCACAGTTCACTGTTTTCGGCCACTATCCTTCCCTCCACATGCATCAGGTAATCCAGTGCCGCGTCCAGAAGCACCCAATGTGATCCTGAGTCTTGGTTAGAGCTCCGCTACTGTTGTATACCTTTTGGGTCAGTTTGTTCTCCTCCGCGTCGTAGGCAAATCTCAACTTCCCTCCTGTAGAGAAGCTGATCTCCTCAGGCAGGTTCAGGTGGTTGAATTTGGTCCCCGAAATCCTCTTGTCCCTGTTTATCGTCGGGTTACCGTTGTCATCATTGCTGCAATCCCCTGCTGCCCCGATATTGGGTATGAGGTCTTTGGAGGTAAAAGTATTGGAGCTTTGGCTGTGTACAACTCCCAGCAGCTTGTTAGAATAGATGTCCCCGAAGGTCGTCGAATTATTATTGGTCGCATAGGTATAGGTCAATGCATGTTTCTGCTCTACATCAATCAAAGCTAAATACCCACCCACGCAATTCTTGGGATCCCTGCCATTATAATATCCATCTCCAAACATTCCAAAGGTCAAACAGTATTCATCTTTCTGAATTTTATAAACTTACGATCACAACCCCATCTGCCTATTATTGGCCTACTTTAGCAAGCTTTTACTTTCATGATTTTTATGCTTTTTTACCATCCATTGCTCGGAAGAGCTGGGAAGAGCTCTGGCCTGAATTCTTGGGGTTTTTTAGCTTTTGAGTTGGGATTTTGCTATTCTTGTGAGGGCTTTGGGCTTCTGTTGAGCCGTGAAAAATCGGTTTAGCATTTTGAAATCGTTGATCATTCTTTAGGTAAAATTTACTATGTACAATCGTCGGAAATTTATATTCGATATCACCAAAGGAGCTGCTGTATTGAGTTTGGCGGGCTGTGCGGTGGCAGGCAGAGGACAGGAGGAAGAGGCCTTCATCGATAGATTACTTCCTGCACCTGTGGGGGGTGGATTTGCGATGGAGGACTATTGGGTCTGGGGATCCTCCGTGGTGAAGGGCGAGGATGGAAAGTACCATATGTTTGCTTCTCGATGGCCTAAGGAAATTGGCTTTGGTAAATGGGTGTCCAACTCCGAGATAGTGAGGGCGGTTTCTGATACGCCTATTGGCCCGTATGAATTTCAGGAGGTCGTGCTCCCGCCTCGAGGAAGGGAGCATTTTGATGGATTGGTGACGCATAACCCGCGGATGATCAAGTTTGGGGAATATTTCCTCCTGTACTATATGGGGACCACTTACGATTTTGACATTCCCAACACTAGCGAAAATATCTGGGCTGATGGTCGTGCTAGCAAGGCCTGGCTCAATAAACGTATTGGTATGGCTTATTCCAAATCGGTGAAAGGCCCCTGGACTAGAATGGATCAGCCAATTCTTTCCCCACGACCGGGCAAATGGGATGCGACCATTACTTCTAACCCATCTCCTGTCGTCAATGAAAAGACCAACGAAATACTGATGATCTATAAATCATCGGTGGACCTGAATCCTCCCTTATTGCTAGGAGTGACCAAAGCTAAGCATATGGAGGGACCCTATGAGCGCCTCAAGGAGGAGCCAATCTTTAATTTTGCGACTGCTGATTCTCCCGACAATGACGTGGAGGATCCTTTTGTATGGTGGGTGAAGGACCATTACGAGCTTATCATGAAAGATCGTTTTGGTAAGATCTGCGGTGAGCCCGGCGGGGGCATTCATGCTTCCTCTTATGATGGGATTCACTGGGAGCTGGCCGAAAAACCTCTCGCTTATAGCAAAAATATACTTTGGTCAAATGGGGAAACAGTCCATCACAATCATTTCGAAAGACCTTCCCTGCTAATTGAAGATGGTAAACCGACTCATCTTTTTGCCGCTACCGGCCTAGGACCTAAGGATTGGGAATTTGAGAAAACCTGGAATATGGTCATCCCGCTAAAACACTGATTGTTATCCTTAGGCTTAGCTAAGACTTTTATGTACCGACTGGCACACTTTTCCTATTGGCTTGTCTTAAGGTCTTAGGTCGATAGTGCTAAGCAATTTATATATTCGCTTGCAGGATTAGTACCTATAGAAAAGCAAAAGCAGGTACAGAAACTATTCTGCACTGGTTTATTAGAGGTACTCATGCTGTGAAACCACCTCTTTGCGCCGTGGCGCAAAACTCCTGAAAGCATGGAAAACTTCGTAAATCATCTTCCTAAAACATGGCCTTTTATAGACTCCTCTGTGCCCGGTATTGGCACACTTTTCCTATTGGCTTGTCATAAGGTCTTAGGTCGATAGTGCTAAGCAACTTATATATTCGCTTGCAGGATTAGTACCTATAGAAAAGCAAAAACCAGTACAGAAATTAATCTGTACTGGTTTATTAGATGTACTCATGCTGTGAAACCACCTCTTTGCGCCGTGGCGCAAAACTCCTGAAAGCATGGAAAACTTCGTAAATCAGCTTCCTTTAATAGGGCTTTACTTAGACGCTGATGTGCCCAATATGTGCCCATAAGTCAGGATTTCCGGCCTCTTCTTCACTTTCAGTAGGGTTGTGGCCTAGTCTGAGCTAATGTTAGGGGATAGATTGGTAATCAGATATTGATTAAGAGAACGCTAGTCCACCGTTGATATCAATATTGTTTCCTGTAAGGAAAGAAGCCTCATCGCTGGCTAGGTAAGCTACCAAGTCAGCTACTTCTTCTGCTTTACCTTCTCTTCTCAAAGGAGTGCCGCCAGCCACTTTTGTTCTCACTTCATCCTTAGTGAAATCATCATGGAATTTGGTAGCGATCATACCTGGATTCAGGGCGTTTACTCTGATTCCCTGTGGACCCAATTCCTTGGCAAGACCACGGGTAAGCGTAGAGATAGCACCTTTTGAAGCCGCATATAAGAAGGCACCAGGTCCTCCGCCGTCACGACCTGCCTGAGACGCGAAGTTGACGATAGCTCCACCTTTACCCATTAGAGGTTTGAAAGCCTTGGTTACAAACACAGTAGATTTGAAGTTGACATTCATGATCAAGTTATAGAATGACTCGTCCACTTCTTCAATAGTCTTACGTGCAAATAGGCCACCGGCAACGTTTACCAGGATGTCCACTTTTTCGCCAAAAGCTTCTTTGGTTTTTGCAACCATATTATCGATGTCTTCGAGCTTGGTCATATCACCATATACTGCGATAGCTTCACCGCCAACAGCCTTGATTGCCTCCAAAGTGGCTTTGCTGTCTCCTTCGCTTTCGTAATAGTTTACTACAACTTTTGCTCCCTCAGTGGCTAATTTTACACATACTGCGCGCCCTATATCACGGGCACCTCCTGTTACTACTGCTACTTTACCTTTTAGTTTCATGTTTTGTTCAATTATTTGGTTAGTTATTTTTTAATTTTTACTGGTTCTATTTTTTTACACAATACATAGATGGATATCACGCCTAAGGGTACGAATAGGGCGATGGCTATAAATGCTGGAGTGTATGATTCTGTAGTGATGATAGGGATCAGGAAGTTCATGAGGATCACGGAGATCACGCCGATTGTACCACCAAATCCAGCAAGTGTACCCACGGATTTTCCGCTGAAGAGGTCACTCGGCAAGGTCTGCACATTGCTAATGGAAAACTGAAATCCAAAAAGCACCACAGCCACAATACCTACAAACTTCTCCGGTGTATTGGCCATAAGGATGGTGGCTATCAGCCCCAGGAACATCAGGACAGCACCTATAGTAATGGTGGTCTTTCGAGCCTTGTCCACACTTCCTGTGCTGCTGATCATTCGGCCAGAAAACCAGCCTCCCGATAAGCTGCCTATCGCGGCGCCTACATAAGGTACCCAAGCGAAAAACCCTATTTCTTTGACATCAAAGCCATACTTGTCGGCTAGGTAGATCGGCATCCAGCCTACGAATAACCACCAGATAGGTTCCAGAAAAAACCTGGAGACCAATACTGCCCAGGATTCTTTATGGGACATGATTTCCTTTAATGAAAGAACTTGCTCTTCCTCCTCAGGTATATTCTTATCTTCCTGTCGGTCAGACATGATGAAGTCTCTCTCCTCATCGGTGATCCAAGGGTGCTTATTAGGCGTAGCCTTATTGATGATCAGCCAGGGGATCACCCAGAGCACCACCAGACTACCCACGATCATGAAGGTCATTCTCCATCCAAAACCCACATACAACATGGCGATCAGGGGAGGGGCAATGACAGAACCCATGGAGGCGCCAGCATTGAAAATGCCTTGGGCAATGGCGCGCTCTTTGACAGGAAACCACTCCGCATTGCTCTTTACTGCGCCAGGCCAGTTGCCAGCTTCTGATAAGCCGAGCATGACACGGAAGACAGAAAAGGACAGCATTCCGCGGGCTACCGCGTGGAGGGCTGTTGATGCTCCCCAGACCATGATGCTGATCACATAGCCCATCCGCGTGCCCACCTTGTCAAACATCCTTCCGGAAAGTGATTGCCCTAGAGCATATGCCACCATAAAGACATTGAGCATGATCGCGTAATCATTCTTCGTGAAGCCTAGCTCCTCCGAAATACCTGGCCACATCACACTGAGTGCGGTGCGGTCGATATAGTTGATGACGGTGGCGAGGAAAATCAGTCCGATAATCCACCACCTTAAGCCTTTGATTTTCATAGTTAAGCCTTATCTCCAAAGTATGACACTGCGCCACCATCGAGGAAGTCTTCCCTTACCGGGCTGAATACGTCGATTAATATTCCCGCTTCTATGCATTTGGCACCATGCAGAAGGTTGGGCTCGATATATACACCATCACCACCTTCCACGATCTGCTTTACGCCATCGATGATAAACTCAAATTTCCCTTGAGCTACATAGGTCGCCTGCGTGTGGAAGTGGGCATGAGGAGTGCCTTCTGCGCCTGCCTCAAACTTTACCTGGACCATCATGATCTGGTTGTCATAGCCCAAAAACTTGCGAGATACACCTCCACCAAGTTCTTCCCATTCGACCTTCTTTGTAAGGATAAACTTTTCACTAAATCGCTTCATATTGTCTTATATTTTAATGTAACTGTATGAGCCTTTCCAGTCCCATAATTTATTTTCTATTTTTATCTGATGTGATTCCTCCTGTCCATTATTGGATTTTGCTATCGCAAGACGGTAGGTTTGACCCGATATATGCTGCCATTCTATGGCTATATATTCCTCGGATTCAAAGAGTATCTTCAAGCCTTGTACCTGCGATGAAGCACCTTGAGAGAGTTCGCTCACTGTGGAATAGCTCCCGTGTGGCTCCAGAATGCTTACAAAACTGGTACTCGCGTCCTCTCTACTGATCATGACCATAGGGTCTCTGCGAAGATTGAATTTGGGGTCATTTGCGCCCGTACGGGCCAGGGTCATTTGGTCGCCTTCCAGGCTCAAAGTACTGAGCGTATAGAACTGATTTCTATCCATCCAAGTGATCTTGGAGTTGCCGGCAGAAGCTGTTCCCTGAGCTTCCATCCATAGATGCTGGTATCCGTCAGACTCACCAAGAGGCCTTAGTGTTTCTGCTATCTTGTTTTCCCAAGTGGTAGAAAGCAGTTGACCAAAATAATAATAAGGTAAGTCATAGTGGTTTTTGGACTCGCTGGCGACGCTTAGCACATCGATCAAAATCGGCTTTTCGAAAAGCTCATCCTGTATCAAAGCGATGGTACGCTGCTGTCCTATGCCTTCATAGGCATGAGCATCCTTAGCACTTACGATCTTGATGTCCTCATTTCCGGCATCGAAGAAGAAGCGATCACTGTGGTATTGGCTGCCTAGTTCTGTGGATCCGGTATAGTGACTTTGGCGATTCACCACGAGGGCATTGTGAGCGATAGTTTGCTTCGCAAAAGTTTGATTTTCACTGAGATACCCGCCACCGTCTTTCTGTTCAATATTTACAAAACGCGCCACGCCATAATCTTGCAATACTTCCGCACCTTCCTGATAGACCGAGAGGGAGAGCTTGTCGAAGTGCCCGTGTCCCATCCCTTGGGCGGTGTATTTTAATACCGCTGACAGGCTGCCAGTCTCGCCTTTCATCCGTAGGATGCCTAGGCCTCCGCTGTTTCCATCGGTGCCATCTGTGAGCTCCATGGACTTATGGGCAAAGGGCTGGCTCATGCCTGCTTCAATGTCTTTGGCCACATGCATGCCCGCTGCATCCAGCAATACCGTATTTTGTTTCTGCGCTATGGAGAGTAATTCCGGATTCTGCCCAGCAAAGTGATAGGCGATATTCACCGCCGATATCAACTCTCTGGAGTAATAGGACATTCCCTTCTGGGCATCATTGATGGGGAAAAATTCACCCTCCTCATCTGTCAGATTTACCAAAGCATAGACAGCTTTGCCTAGAATCCCATCTCTGTATTCGAATATCTTCTGGTCTGGCTTAGCATTCTGTAAGCTCGCAGCAAATACCACAAAAGGATAGATAGCATATCGCTGGTAATAAGGTCCCTCTGCATAGAATCCGTCCGGGGAGAATAATAAATCCAGCTGAGCCAAAAATCCGGCACGTTCCTGATTCTTGATTCGGGCCCCGTCATTGTCGGTGGTTTCAGTGTCCAGCCCATCATCCTCCAGTCCATAAAGTGAGCGATGTACCAATAGCGTATCGCCAATTACCAAGCCTAGCATTCCCACTCCGGCATTGGCCCAGGTGCTGTGATTATGGATACGGTTAAAAAACTGAGGAGTCTCGATAGACAGGAAGTCTGCCTGAGGTCTCAGAAGTTTGCTTTCTACTATATTCCGCTCTTCCTCACTCATCCAATCATATATGCAGTCATAGGCCTGACTGGTATAGACTAGCCAGTTAGCATCATTCAGGCATTGCCAAAAAAACTTGCCTGGTGAGTATGACTTACGACTAGGATGTCTATCCAGACTTGGATATAGCTCGGCATAGGCCATCAGCAGGTCCTTTACATACTGAGCATATTTTTCTTCTCCCGTGATGATAAATAGCTTTCCAGCCTGCTGCATGCTTAGGTAATTTAGCTTATGCCGCTCGTGGGTATAGCCACCAGCGAGATCCTTGGGTACAGGAACCTGTATGCCTAGTGCCATTTGCTCTTCCACAAATGACTTGGCCTCCGCTACAGACTGCTCAAATAGCGGCCAGCTCATCGCTTCATCCACCTGGGCTATGGTGGCCTCGTCAAATAGGATGCTGGTATGTCCTAATGTTTGCTTCTTTGGGCTGCTGTCGCAGGCTCCCAATAGCAATCCAAAACAGGTGATTAGTAGAATATTGCTTAGCGTTTTACTCACTTTTATGCTCTTAAGTAGGTTATTAATACGGCTTTGTCGCTTCGTTTTTGTAGTAGTGGTTTATCGATATTCATTGGCTTATTCTCCTTGATTGGATAGGCTTTGCTTGCAAGGGACTATCCGAGGAGATGCTGCTGATGGTTTTACTTTTAGAATTCATTCTCTTTATTATTTTGGGTTAAGTATTATTACCTTTTTTAAGGGTGGTTTTTGTATGAAATCGATAAATTCTCTTTGGCAGAAACATAAGGCTGCCTAGTACCTTCCCAAATTCCCCAAATTCTTGCCAGGGCCCTTGAAGAAGGAATGGTATTTTTGTTCTAAAATTTAAGAGCTATATGCGTATTTATGCGATATATAAAGGTGAAAACGTGGATTCTTCTTGCCGGTCAGGCACTTGCAGAAAATAGAAAGAATAATAAAAAACCTTATCTTTGTAATGGACAATGAGTCGGTTCTTTTTTTTCAGGATGCACGGCCAAATGTTCCTAAAACTGAACTTGATTCTATCTGCAAATGGGTTGGCTTAATAGCTGATCCATTTTTTATTTCCTTTTATTAGCTCTCTCTCATGATTTTATTTTTGGTGTTTGTCTAATATTATATCTCTCAATTCTCGTTTCAGCAAATTTCTGGATGTCATAAAGATGTGCTTCCATAAGTAGTGCTACCTCCTGTACATTCTGGTCTTTTATAAGCTCAAACATCCTCTCATGCTCCTCGGCTGCTGCCAGATAACGCCCTTCTCCGCAGACATCATGCTGCTTAAAATAAGACAGGATATCTGGTGTGATGATTAGCATCAGTGAGGTGAGCACCGAATTCTTGCTCGCATCAGCGATCTTCAAGTGAAACATTAAGTCTTCCTCCACTGCATGATTCCCATCTTTTACTTTCTGCTTATGGGTTTTCATTGCCTTCTCGATCTCCCTTAGGTCGGCTTCAGATCTTCGCTCCGCTGCCAGAGAGGCACTTTTTGTCTCTAGGATCACTCGAGTCTCCACCAGTGATTTGAAGTCTGTCACTTCGAGTCTTAAGACGTCGGAGATCAATCCCTCCAGGGCCGTAATGCCCATACCCGCTACCACGGTCCCACTTTGCGGTAGGGTCTTCAGTATCCCATAAAACTCCAGCTTCTTGATCGCATCCCTCAATTGGGTCCGACCTACACCAAGCTTCTCGCAAAGCTTGCGCTCTGGAGGCAAACGATCTCCTGATTTTAATTGTCCGGTCGAAATTAAATTCTTAATCTGATTGATAATTTTATCAACAGGGGTTTCAATTTCGATCTGACTAAAATTGCTAAGTATTTCCATATGACTTATTGAATTGATCAATAATTGGTCAACCAATTTAAGGTTATCCAATTTCAGTTCCAAAGGTTTATTAATGATATTTTATAAAAATATTCAAATAACTGACCAAATCCCAATTGGCTGGCCCTGGACGGGAGTTTGTAAAAGCTTCCCCCAGTTGGTTTCCAGATTTTGATCGGGATTTATGATAGGTCTTCGTGGTCTGAGTACTCTTATTAATATACTATTCTCACTATTGGTACACCAACTTTTGGTCGTCTAAGTTTCTGGTAAATGGAAATTTAGATGGTATATGAAGGATGATTTCCTGCCCTGTATATTACTGATCTTAGGCTCAGCGATGGGGGTTGTCAGGCTTCATGCAGCGTAAGCTAAGGGCCCTAGGGTAGGGGGATCTTAGATCTGGCTTTTTAGCGACCTTTATGGAAGGAGGATCTGCGGGCATCTCCCTATTAAGGAGAAACCCACAGCATCCTGGTTCCAATTTTTTTGTGTATCCGCGATTATTACAGTCCTTCGTACCCAGGGTTCTGAGTCAGGCCAGGTAATAGGTCCACATCCACATAGTATTTAGGCCATAAATAATCCACGGCTGGGTCAAAGTTCCTATCCTCTAATGCAGGAGCTGCTCCAGAGAATACATTGCCCATTTTTCTTCGTACGATGTCATACCATCTTACGCCTTCAAAAGCTAATTCTAATCTGCGCTCTTCCATGATATCCTCAATGGTCAGCCCACCCATATGATCTGCAGGAGCCGCGCTAGGCTGGTATTTATTGTCTGCAGTTCCACCGGCATTTCTGGCACGGGCCCTTACTCGGTTGACATAGGATACCGCTTCGCTGTCATTTCCTAGTTCTACCGCTGCCTCAGCGGCGATCAGTAGTACTTCTGCATACCTCATGATGATATGCTTCACGTTGGAATCTCTTAAGCTGGCTCCTTGGGCAGTACCCGTTCTTAATCCAGCCTCTCCAGTGGCTCTGAAATATTTGGCGATAGCAGGTCTAGCTACATTCTGAGGTACATTGCTCCACTCAGTGAAGGGATAATCCATGACTCCCTGATAGGTGATGGCTGTATCCAGACTCACTGCTTTTCTATAGTCTTTGCCATCCCAGGAGTCATATACTTTTAGCTCAGGGACAATTGCGCTCCATCCAAAAGCGGCAGCATTTAATGCTTCGAATCTTTCGTCACCTCTGGGGCCTGTGATTGAGGTAAGCTGATCAGTACCTGCATTTCCTCCTCCGAGCTCCCCAGGAGTGATATTGTGATTGTCATTGGCTATCATATTGAGCTTGAAGAGTACTTCGGAAGAAGTATAATCAGGGGCAAAAATATCGTAATATCTCTGGTCCAATGCCACGCCATATTGGCCTTCATTATCTATGACTTCCTTGGCATTGGTATAGGCATTTTGCCAATCAGAACCTTCAGCAGCCTCAGAGGTCGCTCTGGTCATATATACTGAAGCGAGCATGCCATAGGAGGCCGCCTTGCCTGGGTGAGACCGGTCCGCAGGGACATCAGGCAACCACTGGTTTGCAAATTCCAAATCAGAAATGATTCCTTTATAGATGTCCGCTACTGAAGACTGAGTAGCCGCATAAGGATCTTCCATAGGCGTCCCATCCATATAGATGATCTCACCAAACAGCCTTACAAACACATAATGAACATAGGCTCTTAAGAAATAAGCCTCGGCCACCACTGGATTTATTTCCTCATCTGTGCCGGCGACCACGTCTCTGGCATTGATCACTGTATTTGCTGCGGCTAGTATTTTATAGCCCATGGGCCAAAATGAATTTACCAAACCATTGTCCTGCTCCATCTGCATGAGATCACAAGCATGTCTCCGGGTGGCAGTACCCGGATCACCGATGCCACACATGTCTGATCTTACGATCAAGGCCAAGGATAACTTACGACCATAAAACTCCTCCCGTGCTAGTAAATAGTAACCACCATTTACTCCAGACTTCAATTCTGAAACGGTCTTAAACAATCCTTCAGGGGCTAGGACGCCAACTGGCCTCTCTTCCAAGTCTTCGCAAGACATGGCGAATACCATGATTAGGGCGAATATTGCTGAGGTTATATATGAATTTTTCATAGTTTTTTTAATGTTAATTATTGACAAATAATAGCTTAGGTCTGGTTTAGAATCCTAGATTTAGGCCCACAGTATAGGTCTTCACGTTCGGGTAGCTACCATAGTCCAAGCCTAAGTTACGGTTGGAATCTCCGTTATTAGTGCCATCACCTTCATTCTGATAGGCGGCTTCCGGATCCAGTCCTGAGTAATTAGTGAAGGTCAGCAGGTTCTGTGCACTTACATATACTCTCAGCGAACGCACCTTGATTTTGTCCAATACCGATTTAGGTACAGTATATCCTAGGGCGAGGTTTTTTAGCCTTACATAGCTGCCATCTTCCACCCAGCGAGAAGATACCTTCATCGTTCTGTCAGTATCTGCAGAAGGGATGCTTCCATTTGGATTGCTTACCGCATCGTATCTGTCAAGTGCCGCAGTGGATACATTGGTGGTGCCTCGGAAAGATTCCAGTTCCATTCTTGTCAAATTCATCATCTCATTCCCCTGTACTCCTTGAATGAATAGATTCAAGTCGAAGTTTTTATAGGTGAAGTTGTTATTGAAAGACCAGGTGAATTTAGGGTGAGGATTACCGATGATCGTTCGGTCTGCATCATCAAGTTTGCCATCACCATTAAGGTCTTTAAATTGCTCGCCACCGACTTTTCCGTCAGAGCCTTCCAGCAATACATCTTCTGGCTGTGTCACTCCTTCATATACATAGCCATAGTAGATGCCGATAGGCTGTCCTTCCTGTAGCAGCATGAAGCCAGTAGAGATATTGAAGTGGCCAGGAGCATTCTCATATTGGATAGTAGAATCAGGTAGGGAAAGCACCTCATTTTTGTTCATGGCGAATACCAGGTCAGAGGACCAGGTCAGGTCGCCCACCAGATTTTTGGTGCTCAACATCGCTTCTATTCCAGAATTCCTGATTTCACCGGCATTCTGAAGTTGCGTAGCAGGATCCTCATCTACTCCAAGGAAAGAAGGGATAGGTCTGTCAAACAATAAGTCAGAAGTGATTTTATTATAGTAATCCACGGAAAGGTTGACACGGTTTTCGATCAGCCCAATGTCCATCCCCAGGTTGAGTTGGGAAGTGGTCTCCCAGGTAAGGTTCGGGTTGGCAAGGCTTCCGAGGATCAAGGATCCTTCTCCGGGACGATTAGAATATTGGGCCACCAAGGTGGCAAGGGATTCGTAAGCTCCGATACCCTGATTACCGGTCAAACCATAACTTGCCCGGATTTTCATCTCAGAGATAGGCTCAATGGCTTGCATGAAGTCTTCATCTCCGATATTCCATGCGATGGCTCCAGATGGGAAATAAGCCCATTTGTTATTTTGAGCAAAGTTGGATGCTCCATCATATCGCATGGTCGCAGTGAATACATACTTGTCTAGTAAAGCATAGTTCACTCTGGAATAGTACGATTTCAGGATTCTCGTGGAGGTCTCCGAAGTGGATGGCGTAAATTCTGCGCCACTTCCCAGGTTCCAGAAACTCACAGCTTCTGAAGGGAAGAAACTAGAGCCTGCCGTCATATTTTCGCCTACCATCTTTTGGTAAGAATAACCATTTACCCAGTTGATTCTGTGAATTCCAAATTCTTTATTGATGGTGAAATAGTTCTCGGTAAGTACGTTGGTAGCTTTGTCAAATTCCAAAGCTGCAATACCCGCGTCACCGCCTCTTACGAGTTGAGAAGATCTAAATTCGCCTTCTCTATAAGAAGTAACACCAGCACCCAGAGTGGATTTGAAAGTCAGCCAATCAAGGATTTTGAACTCTGCAAAGGCGTTGGTTTGGAAGCGATCTGATACTCTTTCTCTATCTATCCCATTGGCAATGGCCACAGGATTATCAATATTATCTCCTAATCTAGACTGGGTGAAATTGCCATCCTGGTCACGTACAGGGGTGTCGGGCTCCATTCTTGCCGCAGCTCCCAATACGCCGGTATCGCTGGATCCGCCAGATTGCTCCTGCGTTAATACGCCTTCGTCCAGACTTCTTCTTCCATAGAGATTTACCCCTAAGGTAACCCAGTCAGATACATCAAAAGTCAAATTACTGGTGATGGAATACCGCTGATACATGGAGTTGTCCACGACGCCCTGCTGCTCAAAATGGGTGCCTGATACATAGTATTTTACGGCTTCACTACCACCGCTTACAGAAACCTGATTGTTCCAGATATGTCCAGGACGAAGGATTTCTTCTTGCCAGTCTGTGTTGATGTCGGGGTTATAGCTATAAGCAGGTACCACCTCTGTGATATAATCTCTGAAGTCAGATCCTGATAGTAGGTCCAGTCGGTTGCTGGCATTTTGGAAGGAGTAAGAACTGTTTACATCCACTTTGGTTTTGCCGATTCCACCAGATTTGGTGGTGATTAAAAGTACGCCGTTAGCGGCACGAGAGCCGTATATGGCGGTGGCTGAAGCATCTTTTAAGACTTCCATGGATTGGATATCCTGTGGAGGGGGCATCTCTCCACCCACAAAGCCATCCACCACGATGAGCGGCTGGCTGCTTGCGTTAATCGAGCTTCCGCCTCGTATCTTCATGCTCATTGCGGCGCCAGGCTGGCCACCATTGGTGGATTGGATCTGCACCCCGGCCGCACGTCCCTGGAGACTTTGTACTGCATTTAGAGCAGGATAAGCATTCAGTTCTTCTGATTTCACAGAAGATAATGCCCCCGTGTTATCGCTTTTCTTTACCGAGCCGTAGCCCACCACGATGACCTCGTCGAGGTCCTGTAAGTTGGGGGCAAGGGAAATATTGACGATGGATTGGTTGGATACTGCTATCTCTTGGCTGTCATAGCCTACAAAACTTACTTTTAAAATTGCTGAGGCAGGATCTGCAATTGACATGGAGAACTGACCGTCGATGTCAGTTACGGTGCCATTAGAGGTGCCTTTTTCAATTACAGTTGCTCCCGGGATGCTTTCGCCACTCTCCGTAGATACCACTACGCCCTTCACAGTGGTCTGTGCCGACGCTAGATACGATAGGAAGTACATAGCCATCATGACCATATACTTACTTTTCAACAGTACTTGTCTTTTCATGAAATAATTGGTTAATTGGTTTTACTCTTAATTGATCACCCAGCAATTGGTCAACCAATTTACTAGGTGTTCAATATTAGGGAATTATATATTAACCACCAAGGATTTTGTATAAAAATCCGGAAAGGATGTATATATATTGTTTATTGAGTTTTGTGGAATTAAAATTCTGTTTTGTTCCTCTAAAACAACATATTTCTATTTTTTTACTCCCTAAATGGCCTTTAAAACCATTTAGCAGCCTATAAAATATTCTCCAGTAGCCCTAATCAAATTTATCGAGACAAAAGCCTTATTTTGACCATTTTGTGTAATGAGTCAGCCCAGAAAATGGGGCAAAACAGCACTTAAGTACTATTTTTCACGATTATGGAGAAATCAATAAGGAAGAACTTTTCTCTATTTAAGACGAAGAAAAAAACTGAAAAAATTAAATTGGTTGCCCAAAAAAAAATGAATGGAAAAGTGGAAAACCAATTTTTTGAACGATTCCATTTACTGTAAGCAGTTCTCGAAATTGTTGATAAACCAAAAAGCGATGCAATAAAAATAGCACCGAATTTAGGTTCGGTGCTATCGCTATAATTACGTATTTCTATTGTACTGTCTTTCTCTCTCTGCTAGTTGATACTATTCAAATATTCCTCTAACATGGTGTAGCCTTCCTGGCTAATCTGATTTCTGTCATTAGCATTTTTAGGATTTAAACCCTGTTTTTTTTCCCAATGGTCAGGCATGCCATCATGGTCGGTATCTTTGGGGGCTTTACTGCTTTTAAGTTCAGGCCATCCTCCCACGTCCTCTTGGGAGTCTATGATTCCCGTATTCTTGCTGGGGTCTTTCACCGATTTGTTTTCTTTATAGGAGCTTCCTTCATAAGTTGCGTAGCCGCCGGCAGTCTCTTGGATGATCCGGTGGTCGATTTCGTCACGCTTTGGAAGGGTGGCTCCAGCATTTTCTAAGACGAGCTTATAGGCCTCTTCTGCGCTTTGCTGGTGAATGGCCATCGCTGGCCAGGCTTCATCCATTTTTATAAGCGCCAGGTTTTCTTCCCCACCTTGAGGCTGGACGCCCCTACTCCAGTTGTCAGTGGATACCTTTTCGTTCCCTTCAATTCTATTTTCTGCAATATACCACTTCCCAAAATCGCCTTTATCATTGCGCATAGATGGGCTGGCGATCCTTTCGGCTACCCCGCCGGGGATGGTAGCTGGGCCGGGTTTATAATAGTTGGCCACAATATTAAATTCGGAGAAGGCAAACTTTGGGTTGCCCACCTGCTGGTTTTCTCCTCCATATAGGCTATTGTATCCCCAGTTATAAATGACATTATTTCTATAATCGGTATAGCCTGATCCCGAGGCCATTCGGGGGTTTCTGCTTCCGTGATGGGCTAGCAGGTTATGATGGTAGCTGCTGTAGTTGGAGCCCCAGATTCCTCCAAAGCCATGGGATCCCTTGGCATGATTGGAGTTAAACATGCTTTCGGATATGATGCTCCATTGCACTGTGATGCTGTCGCAGTGATAGATAGACATGGTTTCGTCCACGCTCCAGCTAGCAGAAATATGGTCCAGGATGATGTGGCTGGTGTATCTGCTGGACACGGCATCCGTATCATCTCCGGATTCATTGCCAAGCCTGACCCTCAGGTACCTAAGGATGACATGGTCTGCCTCGATGACGATTGGATGTTTCCTGATGCATATTCCATCTCCAGGAGCGGATTGTCCGGCGATGGTGATATAGGGGTTTTTTATGCGCAGCGGGCTTTCGGCAGTGATAGTTCCTGACACTCTGAATACCACGGTCCTCGGTCCGGCAGCCTCCACAGCGGCCCGGAGGCTGCCAGTGCCGCTATCATTTAGGTTGGTGACCTCATATACCTGCCCCCCGCGGCCTCCTTTAGAGTATTTGCCATATCCCTCCGCCGTCGGAAAGGCCAGTTGCTGCCCCATGCTGGGAATGCTAATTAATAATACTAGAAAATTTATAAGGATCAATTTCATGGTTATTGGGATTGTAAGTTTTCAATATAATGGAAGAATATAAGGTAAAGAATAGATGCCTTAGTTTTAAATAAACAGGAGGGGCATAAATAGGGATAAGGATTTGCATTTAATTAGGATTCTCTTCTAGCCAATCCCATTTCTCTGCCCAGTCAAGCATAAAAGCTTCTCGATGTTTTGATATGGTTTTTGCTCCTTGCTGGCCCTGTAGGAAGAGGTCTGCTTCCAGGCGGTCGCTGTACCAATGATCTCCCAAAGGATAGTCGCTCGGCTTGGCTTGGCCAGGCCAAGGAGCAATGCTGGTGTAGGCTCCTTCTAATCCATTCAGCTGAGGGATGTTGCTGGATGTTTTGTAAGTTCCTGACTCAGTTTTTTTGGGAGAGTACTTGACACCATATTTATTATCACCTAGATAGTATCCGGGCCATAGCTGGTTTTGGATTTCTATTTGAAAGACCACGGAATCTTCGGGAACCTCTAATTGTGGACCTATAAAATGCCATTCGATAGTAGCGTAAGTTGCGACGGTATCAGAAGTTGTACTTCCGCCTTCAAAAATAGATCGCGAACTTCTATTTATCTTGCGAAAACTCCCTCCCCAGCTTTCTCCGGTGGGGTCATCGGGGTTGCCATTCATGAGATAGGCTAAGGAAGGGGTGTCACCCATTTTTATTTCCCCATTTAAATAATGGTAAAAATCCCTTCCTAATGCGCCTCTTCCCTCTATATAATTGGTATAGAATTGGTCTTTCTTAAGTTTTTCCGGGGAATCCTGGTCTATTATCCATCCTCGGTAGGTAGCGTTTGCTTCTATCATCCACAGGTCAGGATGATGCTCTGCGATATATGAATAGGCATTGATGCTCCATTTTTTGTTCGGCCCGCCGATCCAGTACACCTTAATATTTTGTTTTATTTCCGGAGCGTCATGAAGTGCCTGCGCGAGATCTTCCAATCCACCCCATACCAGTACCCATAAGGCTTGATCTGAATCTTTTTTGGCACAGCTTACGATCCAGTCCGAGCCGGCTGTGGACTCATCATAACCCCTAAATGGTGCAGCATCCACCGCCCCTTGTTTAGTGATGGATTCCAATGTGGCGGGGCTGGGAAGACTGGGGGCATGCTTCAGGAGTTTCTCGTAATCCTTACTGTATTGATTAATGATGTTTAGGAAATCTTCCTTTCGCCCACCTCCAAATGGTGAGGAGACCAAACCTTCTATTCGAAAATGATCTGCATACATTAATAAATGAATCAGCGATTGGAAATCATCCGGATCAGTCCCTCCAATATCGGAACTGATCAAGATTCTAGGCTTATCAGTCCCCTTATCAGCTTTTTGACACCCAAATATCAATGGGATAAGCATGGATATGCCGAATAGGAAAAAGCTTGATTTTGTTTTCATAATCAAATGGGTTGTTCTGATGGATTACTGTATGTGTTTAATATATAGTGAGTTAGGTTAGTGTTCTTATTTTACTGCTTTGTAAATGTATAAAAAAGAAACACAAAAGAAAATAAAAACAAATAAAACAAAATAAACAAAGATATTTATTGGATATTCAAAAGTACTTATCTAGTTTTACCCCATGGAAATGGAGTTTTTACTTAGTTTCACTTTTTGTTTAAGGATGAAATAAAGTATTACCGAAGATTTTCGAAACTATTATTAACAATAACCCATAATAAATGATGAAAATTTCACTCACTTCAAGCGAGCCAGCCTGGTATAGGTCCCAAGGGATCAATCAAGGGTTACTCTGTTTGGCCTTTTTAATGTGTATTTGCTTTGGCGTTCAGGCGCAGGAAGTGAAGATAACTGGAGTAGTATCTGCTACGGAGTTTGAAGGCGGCCTTCCGGGTGCTACTATTTTGGAAAAAGGCACCAATAATGGAACGGTAACGGATGTAAATGGTAAGTTTTCCATTTCCGTATCGGAGGGAGCTACATTGGTTTTTAGTTCTGTGGGCTATATCTCACAAGAGAAGAAAGTGGCAAATAGCAGTAGCCTCAAGGTGAGCCTGGAGCCAGATATTACTAACCTAGAAGAGGTCGTAGTGATAGGCTATGGCACCGTAAAAAAGAGGGATCTCACAGGGGCAGTGACCTCAGTGAAAAGTGAAGATATCCGACAAGTACCCGCCCAAAACCCCCTTGAATCTATTCAGGGGAAAGTGGCAGGGGTCGATATCACCCGTGGATCCGGTTCCTCTTCCTCCGGAATCAATATCAGGATTAGAGGAAACAGGTCTATTGGAGCTGGAAATAATCCTTTATTTATTGTGGATGGGGTGCAGACGGGAAATATTGATAATATCAACCCGAATGATATAGAATCGATGGAATTCCTCAAAGATGCCTCTTCCACGGCCATATATGGATGGCAAGGGGCCAATGGAATTGTGATTGTCACCACCAAAAAAGGGGCTACAGGAACCCCCAAAGTGACTTTCAACTCGTACTTTGGGCTGTCTCAGGTGTCCAGGTACCCTTCGGTCATGAATGGTGACGAATATGCCGCCATCAAAAGAGAGGCCAATCGAACCACTGGAAAATGGAGCTCAGAGGCTGATGACCCATTGATCTTTAATACACAAGAGCTAGCCGCAGTTCAAAATGGGGATTGGATAGATTATCAGGATTTACTATTTAAGAATGGCACCCAGCAAAATTACAATATTGGCGTAAATGCAGGAAGTGACAAGACCAAGGTTTATACTTCCTTGGACTATTATAGCGAAAAAGGGATATTGAAATTTGATGATATTAAGCGATATACCCTTCGGGCCAATGTGGATCATACTTTCAATAATTGGGTAAAAGCAGGTTTGCAATCTCAGGTGGCCAATAGGGACGAAAGCTACCGCAGAGACCCTCTTAATATGGCTAATAAAATCATCCCGCTTGGGACGGTATATGACGAAAATGGAGATTTTATTGTTTATCCCTTAGGTGGATCTTCCATCAGTCCGCTTGCTGATGAGCAAGTCGATGTATTCTCCAATACAGGCAAAATTACCGATGTAATCGCCAATGTGTATTTGGAACTCAAGCCTTTTGCAGGATTTAGCTTCAGAAGTAATTTTGGATCTAGCATCAGCAATTCCCGAATAGGCTTATTTGAAGGATCTAACTCTATAAGCAGAAACGGAGGAAATAGCAGAGCCCAATATACAGCCTCCAATAGTCGCTTTTTCAACTGGGATAATGTCATCAATTACTCCAAAGAAATCAAGGACCATTCCTTTGCTATTACAGCCCTGAGCAGTTATGTACAAAACGAAGGAGATAATGTCCTGGCACAGGGTGAAAGCCAATTGCTGCCAGGTCAGCTGTACTTTGGTCTTGGCAACGCTCCAGATAATATCACCATCAATAGTGGCTATGCCAAATGGAATGTCCTGTCCTTTGCCGCCAGGCTAAATTATAACTATAAAGGTAAATACCTCATTACCCTGACGGATAGGGCGGATGGCGCTTCACGCTTGTCTAAAGGAAATAAGTGGGCATTTTTCCCCTCTGCGGCTTTTGCCTGGAGAATAGTGGATGAGAATTTTATGGAGAATATCGCCTCTATTAGTGAGTTGAAACTTCGACTGAGCTATGGGGTGGCGGGAAATTCAGGTATCCAGCCTTACGGAACGCAGAGCTCACTGACTCGGATGCCGATGGCTTTTGGAGAGTCTAGTTTCCAGGGATTCACTTTCTCTCCGCTCCTGGGTAATCCCGATGCGGGATGGGAGCTCTCTGCAACTACCAACCTTGGGGTGGATTTTGGTTTATGGAAAAATAGACTCAGCGCCACTGTGGATATTTATGACACACGTACCTCTGATCTACTTCTTCCCCGCGGTCTCCCGCCGACCACTGGCGTGCAACAGGTCTATCAGAATATAGGAAAAACCAGAAATCACGGAGTGGAAATAGGGCTGAACACGGTAAATATAGAGTCAAAAGACTTTCAGTGGGAAAGCATGATCACTTTCACTAGAAATCAAGAAGAAATCGTGTCGCTGGTGACTGAGGGTGTGGATGATATAGGAAACGGATGGTTTGTAGGGGAGCCAATTTCAGTCTTCTATGATTACGAAAAGTTGGGCATTTGGCAAAGCTCCGAGGCCGATGAGGCTCAGAGTTTCGGGCAGGCCCCGGGAGACATCAAGGTAAGAGACCTCAATGGGGACGGCCAAATCGATGCTGTCAATGACAGAAAAGTACTCGGTGGTGATAATAGACCCAACTGGTTTGGGGGGCTTAACAATAAAATCAACTATAAGGGCTTTGATTTAAGCGTGTATCTATTTGCCCGCTGGGGACAGACTATCAATCCTAACTTCCTGAGTAGATATGACCGGCAGTCCAATCTCAACAATAGCTCCACGGCCATTGATTATTGGACTCCCGAAAATCCTACCAATGAATATCCCCGTCCCAATGCAGGACTATCAGGTTCATCCACTCTTTATTGGAGCACCATTGGATACGTAGATGGATCTTATATAAGACTCCGGAATTTATCCTTAGGATATACCCTTCCGGTGAAGGATAATCCACTGTTTAGTAATGTCAGAATTTACCTTTCCGGCACCAACTTGCTCACGTGGACCAAGAGCTCCAAGCTAGACGAATATGATCCGGAAAGAGGTGGGGGCGAAAGTTTCCCAATGCTGAAAAGCTATATGTTCGGATTAAATCTTGGTTTTTAACCCCCTAAAAAGCGCAGAATAATGAAAAATAGATCAATATTAACGACAATCCTGTTGCCACTATGCCTGCTGACAAGCTCCTGCGATAATTTGCTGGAAGAGTATAATCCAAGTGGATTGACAGCAGAGGCGGTTTATAGTACGCCTGAGGGTTTTGAATCCTTGGTCAATGCCGCCTATTCCTACCAGCGATGGTGGTATGGAAAGGAAGAAGGCTATAATATGACAGAAATGGGAACCGATATTTGGATGAGCGCTGCTGGAGATGTGTGGCCAGATCTCACCACCTATACGAATCTTCAAGGAACGAATGCTCCGATCACTACCGAGTGGAGGGAATTATACGCAGGGATAAATCTAACTAATGCAGGGATAAATAGAATCGAAAATGCGGGGCTCAGCCCAGCACTACGCATACAAAGAGAAGCGGAATTGCGGTTTTTGAGAGCCTTTTACTATTATCATATCGTGGAGACTTGGGGAGGAGTGCATTTCACCCTAGAAGAATCCCAGGGAATCGTTACCACTGCAAACAAAACTCCAGTGGATACCTTTTACGATCAGATTCTGAAGGACCTGGATTTTGCCGTGGCCAATCTTGCAGATACAAGCCCTGATTATGGAAGAGTGACCAGACCAGCAGCTATGTCATTTTTGGCTAGAATCTACCTTACCCGGAAAATGTACCAACAAGCCGCACAAATGGCTGAGTCTGTTATTGATGGAGGCTTCGGGTACTCCCTAGTGCCAAATTATGCTGATCTCTGGGCGATGGATAATAACCAAAGCAGTGAGATCGTCTATGCCGTAAACTATTCAGCTAATCTTACTCTTAATGATCTTAAGAATGACGCTACAAATCCACTAGGTCATGGCAGGGGCAGTAATAATGGCCATCTGCATTTTCTTATGAAATATGACAACCTGCCAGGCTTGACCCGCGCAATCGAATATGGAAGACCCTTCAATAGGTATATGCCAACGCGTACGCTGCTGGACTTATTTTCTGAGGCAGATGCGAGATATGAGGGTTCTTTTATGGAAGTGTGGTACGCAAACTCCAGCAATACACCTGCAGGAATGTCTAGGGGTGATACCGCTGTGGTGGCCACAAGGACGGAGTTTGCTGGCAATCCCGGCCATATTTATCAGGTATATAATAGGAATGATATTTACTATGAAAATGGTAAGGTAAGAGATAATCTTCGCTACCCCACGCTCACAAAACACATGGATGATACTCGCTCCAGCGCCAATGAGGCTCAGAGTTCCAGGGATGCTTATGTGATCAGATTTGCAGAATTATACCTTATCGCAGCAGAAGCCCGGATGTTCCTCGGAGATCTTCAGACCGCAGCAGATCATATTAATAGGGTCAGAGCGCGCGCAGCAAAGCCTGGCCAGGTGGATGAAATGATGATCTCCCCGGAAATGCTAACCCTCGATTTTATTCTGGATGAGCGGGCCAGGGAGTTTGCCGGAGAACAATTACGATGGTTTGACCTCAAAAGAACTGGTAAGTTAGTAGAGAGAGTTCTGGCTCTCAACCCTGATGTGATCAATGTGAAAGATTATCATACCATAAGACCTATTCCTCAGGCCCAACTGGATGCAGTCACCAATCGCGACGAATTTGTCCAGAATCCTGGATACCAATAATAACTACGGGTTTATTAATTCTTAGAAGAGAGGCACAGGTAGTCTTGCCGTGCTCTCTCCTCTTTTTTTTAGAAAATAAGCGATTTTGTAAAAGAATAAAGTAGTCATAACCAGCTTTTAGAATGGAGTGTGGTACGGGGCCTTTCAACTATATTCTACCCTCTAGGCAGATTAGAAGGAAGGAAAAGGAGAAGAATATCTATCTATAATGAATCGAAATTGATATCAAAACAAAATAATAGTAATAGGATTGGGGATTAATTATCTTTGTTTTACATAAAATACTAATGAATATGTTACCAAAACAAAGAAAAGAAAAGATACTTGATCTTTTGAAAGAAGATGGATCCGCCAAGGTGATCGATCTAGCAAGGTTGTTTAAGGTCACTGAAGTGACGATACGTCAGGATCTGGAAAAGCTGGAGAAGAATGGTTTGGTCATCCGGGAACATGGTGGGGTGCATCTGAAAAATGTCGAAGATCAAGTGCGTAGTTTCTCCCTTATCCATCAGGACAACCTCCGGGAAAAGGAAATAATCGCTGAAAAATGCCTGGAGTTTATTCATCCCGGGGATACGATCATTCTAGATTCAGGATCCACCACCACAGAGATCGCCAAAAAGATAATGGATATTAAAGGCCTTACTGTCATTACCAATGCCCTGAATATTACGCTTATGCTAGGGGCCACCCCCAATATAGAGGTGATTATGACGGGCGGAGAGTTCAAGGCGCCCACCTTATCGCTGACGGGGCAGAAAGCGGCCGATTTCTTTAAAGGCTTGAATGTGCAGAAGCTGTTTTTGGCAACTGCCGGGATCTCATTGAAGTCAGGGCTTACCTATCCCAGCATCAGTGACCTAGTGGTAAAGAAGGCGATGATAGATGCGGCCGACACCACTTATCTGGTGGCAGACTCCTCCAAGATAGGTAAAAGTGCCTTTGCCAGCCTAGGCGCATTGTCCTTGATCGATTATATCATCACCGATGAAGGAGTAGAAGATAAGCATAAAGAAGTGCTCAAAGACAATGATATACAGTTGATCATTGCGGAAAATAAAAATATAAAATAACGAAATATCAGTCAGCATAACAATGAGAAATCAAAACATTACACTAGGGATCATCATAGGAAATCGGGATTTTTTTCCAGACAAACTTGTGTCAGAGGCAAGAGCGGAGGTATTAAAAATGCTAAATGAGCAGGGGATAAAACCCATCATCTTAGAGGAGAAAGATACCAAGTTGGGAGGAGTAGAGACCTATGCTGATGCGAGGAAATGTGCTGATTTATTCAAAATGCATAAAAATGATATTGCAGGGGTCTTGGTGGTGCTGCCAAATTTTGGTGACGAAAGAGGTATAGCTGACACCTTGCAGCTGGCCGATCTCCAGGTGCCAGTCCTAATACAAGGCTATCCTGATGAGCTTCATAAGCTCAATGTCGCCAATCGTCGGGATTCTTGGTGTGGCAAAATCTCAGTATGTAATAACCTCTACCAATATGGGATAAAATATTCAATTACCACTAAGCATGTGGTCCACCCAACAGACCCATCGTTTTTGGAGGATTTGAGGCAATTTATAGGAGTATGCAGAGTGGTGAAAGGCATGAAAAACGTTCGGATTGGTGCAATAGGTGCACGTCCCACGGCCTTCAATACGGTGCGGTATAGTGAAAAGATTTTGCAGAAAAATGGCATATCCGTGGTTACCTGTGACCTCTCCGAGATCCTTGGTCATGCCAATAAGCTCGGCCCTGATCACCCTAGGGTAAAAGCCCATTTGGAAAAAATACATAACTATGCCTCCACTGGAAAGACTCCTAGTGAATCATTAATCCAAATGGCCAAATTGGATGTGGTATTAAATGATTTTATGGAGGAAAATCAACTCGATGCCAACGCCATACAGTGCTGGACCTCCTTACAACAAAATTTTGGCTGCAATGTCTGCACCAGTTCCAGTATGTTTTCGGAAGGAATGATCCCTAGTGCTTGCGAGGTGGATGTGACCGGCACGCTAAGCATGTATGCTATGCAGCTGGCCTCAGGATCTCCTAGTGCCCTTGTGGATTGGAATAATAATTATGCAGATGACGATGAGAAATGTGTGCTTTTCCACTGTGGCAACTGGGCCAAATCCTTCCTACCAGATATAGAGATCAGCAATGCCCCAATTTTGGGGACTACAGTGGGGGTAGAAAACACCTATGGAGCCTTGGACGGCAGGACTCCCGCCTCTCCATTGACCTATGGCCGAATCAGCACCGATGATACCAAAGGTATTATCAAAGCCTATGTGGGGGATGGTCAGCTGACCAATGATGAACTCAACACCTTTGGCAACAGGGCGGTCGCTCAAATCCCAAACCTTCAAGGCCTGATGAAGCATATCTGTAAAAATGGCTTCGAACATCACGTGGTCATGAATGCCTCCCATACCTCCGGAGCCCTCAAAGAGGCCTTCGAAAATTATATGGGCTGGGAGGTGTACCACCATGAAGGCTAAAAATATACGAGGAAGCAAGCTCCATAAATGCATATCAAAATGACAGATAAAGAATTGAAATTGAAGTCTGTATTACTGAGGAAAAATCTCCTCAAATACATCTATCAGGCCAAAGCAGGGCATACTGGCGGAAGTCTCTCTTGTGTGGATATCCTAAATGTCCTCTATAATAGGGTACTTCATATTGACCCTAAAGATTCCAAAAATCCAGACAGAGATCGGTATATCCAAAGCAAGGGCCACTGCGTTGAGGCATTATTTGTGACCTTGGCAGATCGAGGGTTTTTCCCGGAAACTGACCTGGCCACGCTCTGCCAGTACCAATCACACTATATCGGTCATCCTACCAAAAAGGTGAATGGGGTGGAGCAAAATACCGGGGCCTTAGGCCATGGGCTTCCCATAGGTGTTGGAGAGGCTATCGCCGCCAAATTGGATCAAAAAAATCACCGTGTATTTACCCTAATTGGGGATGGGGAACTGCCCGAAGGATCCAACTGGGAAGCATTCCTTGCGGCAGCGCATTATAAGCTGGATAATCTTTATGCCATCCTGGATTATAATAAACAACAGATCACAGGAGATAATCATGAGGTGATGAATATCGATTCTGTCCGAGTAAAGATGGAAGCTTTTGGCTGGGCTGTGGTGGAGGTGGATGGACATAAGCTATCCGAACTAGAGCAGGCACTTAATAATGGCCCTTTGGAGCCTGGAAAACCTAATTTTATTATTGCTCATACCACCAAAGGAAAGGGTGTCAGCTATATGGAAGGAAATATAAAATGGCACCACGGGGTACCGAGTTCTGAGCAATATGAACTCGCATTGTCCGAACTGTCTGCCGCTGAGGTCTTAATATAGATAACTATGGAATTAGATAAAATAGAAGAAAAGGACTTGCAAATGGGTCTGGCAAATCAACAGGTGTTCGCCGAAACCTTAGAGGCCTTAGCAGCCGAGGATAGCTCCATCATTGCTGTAACCAGTGACTCAAGAGGCTCGGGAAAACTGGTCCCTTTTGGCCAAAAATTTCCTTCGCAAATGGTGGAGGTAGGGATCGCCGAGCAGAACTTGGTGGGCGTGGCCGCCGGCCTGGCCTCAGCCGGCAAGAAAACATTTGCTATTTCACCCGCTTGCTTTCTGACTGCCAGGGCATTGGAGCAGATCAAAAATGATGTAGCCTACTCCGATAACCCTGTCAAGCTGGTGGGGATTAGCGCCGGCGTGAGCTATGGGGCTTTGGGTACTACTCATCATAGCCTGCATGACTTTGCGGTATTGCGCGCCATCAACAATATCATCATATTGGCGCCAGCCGATAATTATGAGACTGAAATGGCCGTAAGGCTGGCTGCCAGCCTTGACCAGCCGGTATATATGCGCTTTGGCAAAAAAAATATGCCATTCCTCCAGGAGGAAAATAATCAAAACTTCGAAATCGGAAAGGGACGTACCGTACACCAGGGAGATGATATGACCATCATTGCGACTGGCGAAACGGTTTACCCTGCATGGCAGGCAGCCCGAGCCTTAAGAGAGGATCATGATAGGCAGGTCAAAGTCATCAGTATGCATAGCATAAAACCGCTGGATACCCGGATTCTGGATGAGCTAGCCCTTGCGGGCAAGCCTATTATTACGGTAGAAGAACATATGGTAAATGGCGGTATGGGAGAAGCCTGTGCTTCTTATTTGTTTCAAAAAGGAGCAAAAAACCCCTTTTGCATTATGGGAATTCCTGATGAATATACCATCACCGGATCCCAGTTGGAGATTTTTGCCCATTATGGGCTCTCCAAAGAAGGCATCATGGCCAAAGCCAAATCAATGCTGAAATAAAAAGCCCCAACCCAAAATGACCAATTTAAAACCCATACTTGTCCTCTTAATAATGCTAATGGCCATATATGGCTGTAATGAGAAGGAGAATCGATCCTCCGACCAGGGGAAGAAAGTGGCTGTAATAGTTTCCACGCTGAATAACCCATGGTTTGTCGTGCTGGCGGAGACGGCGGCAAACCAAGCCAGAAAGCTCGGCTATCAGGCGACCATCTTTGACTCGCAAAACAATACTGCCTTAGAAACTGATCATTTCGAAAATGCCATCTCTTCTGGTTATGATGCAGTGCTTTTTAACCCCACCGACGCAGATGGATCCATCGCCAATGTCAAAATTGCCAGAGATGCTTCAGTGCCCGTCTTCTGTATGGATAGGGAAATCAATGCCAACGATGTGGCCGTAAGCCAGATACTCTCAGATAGCTATGCAGGATGTATAGCCATCGGCAAGTACTTCGTCGAAAAGCTCAATAAAAAAGGAAAATATGTGGAGATTCTTGGTTTGGTGGGAGATAATAATACCTGGAGCCGATCGAAAGGCTTCCATGCTGTGGTGGATCATTATCCCGAACTGAAAATGGTCGCTCAGCAGAATGCAGACTTTGATAGAAATAAAGCCATGGAAGTAATGGAATCCATTCTTCAGGTCCATCCTGATATTAAAGGGGTCTTCTGTGGAAATGATGGGATGGCCATGGGCGCATACCAGGCCTTGGTGGCTGCCGGCAAAGATCAACAGGTGATGGTTTTTGGATTTGACGGAGCCAGTGATGTGATCACCTCCATCCAACAGAAGAAAATCCTCGCCACTGGAATGCAATTCCCCAAACTAATCGCCAAAACTGCCGCTAACTATGCTCACGAATACTTCGAAGGAAAAAGAGATTTTGCTCAAAAAGTGCCCGTCACGGTGGAGATGGTAAACCAGGAAAATGTAAATGATTATGAAGCTTACGGAAGCAATTGATTATGAAAGCTCTTAAATACATCTTAGTCGGTATTCTGGCGGTATTTCTCGGATTTAAATCAATCTATCTTATGCCCCTGGATCAAAAACTCGCGGAAAACCAAATCATAGATTTTGATGCAGAGACTTTTGTGGAAGGCATCTGGAATACAGAATTGATGAAGGTATATAATAATGCCCCTGATATTGACCTGCTGATTGATAGCTTAAAGCAGCATCCGAAAAGCACTTTTGCCAAAAATGGAAATTCCCTCGGCATTGGAAATATAGGATACTTTAGGGTGAAAGGTCAAGGGGAGGTACTTCAGATTAATGAGAATAATGTACTTCTCCAAACTGCCAATAATACGGTGGAGATAGAAACTGAATTCATCTTCGGCAATGCAATTCGTGATGCTTCAGGCTTAATTAAAATAAACGATTTTGACGATACTTCAGACTTCAATAGCATATCTGAAATGATCAATGACAGAATCCGCAAGGAGCTCATTCCTTCATTTAGCTCAGAACTGAAAATTCATCAAACAGTACGCTTTGAAGGTGCTGTGGAGCTCAATAGGGAGCATCTTACTCTGAGTCAGTTAGAAGTGATTCCATTTACCCTTAAAATTATCCCTTAATATGCAGCCACTATTAGAAGTACAGCAAATCACCAAGAGGTTTGCGGGAGTGACTGCCCTAAGCGCAGTGGACCTGCGACTGGAAGGGGGGAAAGTTACCGCTTTGATTGGTGAAAATGGTGCGGGAAAATCCACCTTGCTGAAAATAATGTCGGGAATATACACCGATTATGAGGGAATAATACGGTATAAGGATGAAGAGGTCAAATTCTCCAGGCCTAGAGATGCCCAGGATAGAGGCATCTCAATTATCCATCAGGAGCTAAACTTGATCCCCTACCTCTCTGTGGCGCAGAATATCTTTTTGGGCAGGGAGCTGATCAATTCATTTGGTTTCCTGGACCGAGAGCGCATGATTCAAAAAACCAAGGTGCTGCTGGAAAAACTAAAACTAGAGGTATCACCTACAGCGCTGATCAGTTCGCTAAAAGTGGGGCAACAACAGATCATAGAAATCGCAAAATCCTTGCTGGTGGAATCAGAAGTAGTCTTTATGGATGAGCCTACCTCTGCCATAGGAGAAAGTGAAGTGGAGGTATTATTCGAGATTATCAAAGAGCTGAAGGCCGAGGGGAAGGCTATTGTATATATCTCCCATAAGCTGGATGAGCTATTTGCACTTGCCGATGATTTTGTAGTGCTCAGGGATGGAAGAGTGGTAGGACAGGGGCCTGTGAGGGAAATCACCCGGGGTCAACTGATCACCATGATGGCTGGGAGGGAAGTGATGATTAGTAAAAAAAGCATTAAAAATAAGCCAGTTGAAAAGGTTCTTGAGGTCAGAAATATGACGCTTCAGAATCCAGGGAATCCTCAACGCCCCCTGCTTTCCCATATAAATTTTAGCCTTGGCAAAGGCGAGGTGCTTGGGATATATGGGCTGATGGGCGCTGGACGGACCGAACTATGTGAATGCTTGTTTGGTCTTCATCCTGACGCTTTGTCTGGGACCATAGCTCTGGATGGGCGTATTAGAGAATTCAAAAGTCCTATACAGGCTATCGAGGCCGGAATGGCGCTCGTGCCGGAGGATCGAAAGAAAGATGGAATAGTGCCTGGCATGTCCGTAGGAAAAAATCTCAGCCTGACGGTGATCGATAAGATAAGCAAATTTGGATTACTCAATGATACACTGCAGTCCAAGCTATATGATAAGCATGTCGCCTCCCTAAAAATTAAAGTAAGCCACGAAGACCAACTCATCAGAAATCTGAGTGGTGGAAATCAGCAGAAAGTTATTTTGGGGAAATGGATAGAGCGGAAGCCTTTGGTACTGATGCTCGACGAGCCCACCCGAGGCATAGATATAAATGCCAAAAATGAAATCTATGAACTTATTTCAACCCTAAATAAGGAGGGTATTTCGGTACTGGTAATTTCCTCGGAGATCCCCGAAATACTCGCTATATCAGATAGGATATTGGTGATGTCCGAGGGACAGATAAGTGCCGAGTTTTCCAGTGAGGAGGCCACAGAGAATAATATAATGAATGCTTGTATTCCTGAACATATCAATCAATGAATTCCATCAAACAATCTATAAATATTGCCAAGTTTCAATCCCTGATCGCCCTCTTTGTATTATGCCTGGGCCTAACCTTGATGACGGATAACTTCCTGACTCCAGACAACTTCTGGAATGTCATGCGGCAGATCTCGGTCAATGTCTGTATTTCCGTAGGGATGACCTTGGTGGTGCTTACCGCAGGCATCGACCTCTCGGTAGGCTCCATACTGGCATTTAGCGGTGCAGTGATTGCGGGTTTATTGAAGCATGGAATTGGCATTCCTGCGGCCAATTTATTCATTGGTTTTACGCCCTTAGGAGCGGTGATTATGGGGCTGCTGCTGGGGGCCGCTTTGGGATTTGTAAATGGCTTTACCATCACCAGGTTTAAGGTGCCACCCTTCGTCGCTACCCTGGCCATGCTGACCATGGCCAGAGGCTTTACCATGCTATGGACTAAAGGTCATCCGATCACAGGACTCGGCGAAGAACTGAAATTTCTGGGCACAGGCTGGTTTTTAGGCATCCCGATGCCAGTATGGATATCTGGATTAGTGGTGTTAATAGCGACGGTCCTTACAGGTAAGACGCGTTTTGGACGCTACGTCTATGCGATAGGAGGCAATGAAAATGCCTCCAGGCTATCAGGAATCCCCACCTCCAAAGTGAAAATATGGGTGTATTCCTTAGCGGGACTCCTCGCTGCAGTGGGCGGCATCCTCGTGACCGCTAGGCTAGACTCCGCTCAGCCAAATGCCGGAGTAAGTTATGAGTTGGATGCCATTGCTGCCGTGGTGATAGGCGGGGCTTCCTTGTCTGGTGGCAGAGGAACTATCATCGGTACAGTGCTCGGCGCGGTCATTATCGGGGTGCTAAACAATGGACTTATTCTCCTTAACGTATCACCTTTTTGGCAGCAGGTCATCAAGGGCCTTGTGATTCTGCTAGCCGTGATCATCGACAAGTCCAATAAAAAAGGGGAATAATGGTTTAGGGCTGGAGGCTGCTGTCCATGGGCTCAGCCGCTCGCTCCTTTCTTTTAATAGAAAATTAATAATCAGAAACGGATAAATTCATGGCTTTCATCTTAGCAATTGATCAGGGAACAAGCAGTACCAAAACTATCATCTTTGATGAAAAGGGTAAGGCCATTCATAAAGAAACAGAAGTCCTGGCCACCAATTACCTATCGGGTAATCATGTGGAGCAAGATCCGGAGGGTATTTATCAAAATGTGCTTACGGCTATCGGTAAATGCCTAGGGGGATTTGTCTCAAAAAAAGGTGATCTAAGCCAAATTAAAGCCTGTGGAATATCTAATCAGCGGGAGACTTTTGTGCTATGGGACAAGGCTGGGAAGCCACTTTATAATGCGGTAGTATGGCAGTGCAAGCGCTCTATTAGTATATGCGAACGACTAAGTAGCGAGGGCTTAGGTCCTGAGATTTCCCAGAAGACGGGACTCATCATCGACCCTTATTTCTCAGGATCTAAAGTCATATGGCTTTATGAAAATGATCCCTCGGTAAAAAAGATCATCGATCAGGGCGAGGCTTATTTTGGTACGATAGACACCTGGTTATTATTTAAGCTTACCAATGGGAGCTCGTATTGTACAGATTATACTAATGCATCCAGAACGATGTTTTTTAACCTCCATCAACGCTGCTGGGATAGGGACCTACTTCGCCGATATGGGCTGGAAAGGCTCAATTTGCCCGAGCTAAAGCCTTCCTCCTGCTATTTTGGAGAGAGTAACCTGGAAGGGCTTTTGGATCATCCAATCAGCATTTCATCCATGATAGGAGATTCCCATGCGGCGGCTTTTGGGGAGGGGTGTTTTGAGCCCGGCAGTGCAAAAGCAACTCTAGGAACAGGAAGCTCCATCCTGATGAATATTGGAAGTACACCAATGCCCTCGCAGAATGGGATGGTGACCACGATCTGCTGGAGTACCGAGGAGCGTGTGGACTATGCACTTGAGGGCATTATCGTTTCTGCCGGAGCAACCATAGAGTGGGTCAAAAATCAGCTTGGTCTTTTTGAGGAAACCATGGATTTGGAAAATATTTGCCTTTCCATTCCCGATAATGGAGGGGTGTACCTCATCCCTGCTTTCGCGGGCCTAGGTGCTCCCCACTGGAATATGAATCGAAAAGCCTCAATTGAGGGCTTGACCTTCGAAAGCTCTAAGGATCATATCATTCGGGCAGCAGTGGAGTCAGTTCCCTATCAGATCAAAGATGTGATCACCGCCATGGAGGCAGATTCGGGGACTCCTTTGTCGGAATTGAAAATAGACGGAGGTATCACCTCTAATAAGTTTGTGATTCAATTCCTGGCGGACCTGCTTCAGCGAAAAGTGACCAATATAGAAATCACAGATGTCTCGGCTCTTGGGGCCGCTTACCTCGCGGGATTACATGCCAAAGTGTATAAGAGCCTTGAGCAACTTAAAGCCTTCGCCACTTCCTCAAATACCACCCTGCCTGGCGATCAACAGACAAAAACTCTAGGCTATTACGAAGGCTGGAAAAAAATAATTTATCAGCAGTAATACCATTCCTTAGCATGTACCTGGAGGTCTCATTCCATTAAGTAATAAACTCAACCTAATCCTAATGAAAACACAATTCAACGCAAGCCTACTATTAATTCTGGTACTCATGGGCAGCCTAACAAGCGCAGTGGCCCAGAAGAAGAATGCAGAAAAAACACGCATATTGGTTACCAGTGATGGGGAGATAGACGATCAATGCTCCATTGTAAGATTTCTTTATTATGTGAATGAATGGGATGTGGAGGGAATCATCACCTCCAGTTCGCAATACCATTGGCATGGACATAAGTGGCCTGGGGATGATTGGATAGACCCCTATTTGGATGCTTATGCCAAAGACTACCCAAATCTTATAAAACATGATCCGGAATATCCTAGTCCTGATTTTTTGCGTGAGCGTACCTTATTGGGGAATGTAAAGACGGAAGGGGAGATGACTGAAATTACGCCAGGGTCCACTCATATAGTAAAGGTGCTACTTGATGAAACCGACGACCGACCCATCTGGATCCAAGCCTGGGGAGGTACCAATACCATTGCCAGAGCCCTGAAGACCATCGAAGAGGAACATCCGGACAAGATGGAGTATGTGGCGAGCAAGATGCGCCTTTATTTGATATGGGAGCAGGATGTAACTTATCAGGAATACATTAGGCCGCACTGGGGTAAGTACAATATCCCGACCATCATCTCAGATCAATTTGAAGCTATCGCCTATCGCTGGGCAAAAGTGCAGCCAAAAGAAATGCAACCGTACTTCGAGGGACCCTGGATGAAGGCAAATATTCTGGAGAACCATGGCCACCTGGCGGCTATATATCCGGCAATGGAAAATGGGGATTTTCGATCTGAAGGAGATTCTCCTGCCTTTATGCATACCATTGATACAGGGCTTAGAAGCATGGAATCTCCCGATTATGGCGGGTGGGGTGGCCGATATGTGAAGGTAAGGGAAAATACCTGGCTCGACTCCGTACCAGATGCAAACTATCAGTATCCTTCAGGCCGCTGGTATGGCAGTAATGGCTGGGGACGTGCGAGTGTCCGTGAAGGAAGTACCGCCACAGAAGAGCAACGTGAAATTTATTTTAAACCTATGTGGAGATGGTCGGATGCCTTTCAGAATGATTTCGCAGCACGGGCAGACTGGACGGTGAAGTCCTTCAAGGAAGCGAACCATGCGCCGATCGTAAAAACTAAGTCCAAGCTGGATCAAAGTGCTCGTCCGGGCCAAACCATAAAACTCAATGTCTCAGGAAGCAAGGACCCGGACGGTGACCGACTTTCTTATCTCTGGTATGTGCATGCAGAGCCTAGCAGCTTCCTGAATGCTGCGGATAAGGTGGTAATCAAAGATAAGCAGGCAGCAAAGACATCCTTTGCTGTGCCCGAAGGAACTGGAACTATCCACCTGATCTGTGCGGTGACCGATAGTGGCACTCCTGCATTGACCCGATATACGCGTATTATAGTAACTGTAAACCCCTAAGTAATACTATTATGAATCATTCCTATTCTTCAAATAAATGGCTGGGCCATTTTTATGGCCATCACCACCTTTTGCGACGCTTGCCAAAGGCTAAATTATGGATAAGCTTTGCGCTTATTTCCATGCTCATAAGTACGCATGGGCAGGCTCAGGATCTGCCAGGGAGAGTCCCGAACTATCAGATTCCTTATGAATACCCACAAAGAGATCAGATTATTGCGCTATTACACCGTGTCCGTGGCTATTATGAAACGTCTAGCGAGCAAAAAATTATAGACTTTAAGACGGGCAAGGAGATTACCAATTTATCCTCACCTCAGGAAAATGCGCGATTGACTGAGGGACTTTCTACCGAATGGTCCTATACTCATGGTGTGGTACTTTCTGCCTTCGATTATATAGATACGGAGCTAGGAGATCCTGTATTTATGGCTAATAATAGGAAATATTACGACTGGATAGTGGAGGTACTGCCTTATTTTCAGCAGCATGCTGAGCAGTATGGCCCCCAGTCAGGAGCTTTACGAGAACTGACAAATACCCATGCCTTGGATCACTGTGGCTCCATCGGGGCGGCGATGATCAAGACTTACTTAAAAGTTAAAAATGAGGATTATCTTCCTTTGATCAACTATATAGCAGATTATATTTCCAATAAAGAAGTGCGTCTGCCAGATGGTACACTTGCTCGCCACAGACCCCAATACCTTTCTATTTGGGCAGACGATATCTATATGGCCGTGCCATTCCTAGCGAATATGGGAAAGCTCACCGGAAACTCTAAGTATTATGATGATGCCGTAAAGCAAATCATCCAAATGGCTGAGAGGCTGTATGTACCAAGCAAAGGCTTGTTTGACCATGGATGGTCTGTGACTTCTGGTGACTATGACCCTCGATTCTACTGGGCTCGTGCCAATGGCTGGACTCTCATGGCGATGGCCGAACTGCTTTCTATATTGCCAGAATCCTACCAAGGGCGCGATCAGGTAATGCACCTCTATCGCTCTATGATCCAAAACCTCACTAGCTTACAGGATGGTACGGGCTTTTGGCACAATATGCTTGATAAAAACGACACCTTTCTGGAAACTTCTGCCACTGCGATGTTCACCTTTGCGATAGCTAAAGGAATAAATGAAGGCTGGATAAATCATGTATATGGTCCGGTGGCCATGACGGGATGGAATGCGGTGGCCACCAGAGTACGACCGGACGGAGCCGTGGAAGGGACGGTGGAAGCCACTACCTTTGCCCACGATAATACTTATTACTTTAATCGAGGCAGCAGTGCACAGGCCACCCATGGCTATGGCCCCGTTTTATACGCAGGAATCGAAATGATCAAACTGCTGGAGAATGATAAACTTCAGGTGGATAAAGCTAAGTCTGAATCCATCAACAGCACCTTCCATTATAAGCTTAAAAGCGAATGGCCAGAAGATAAGTGAAGTGAATTGCCTCAATAAATCCCATGAAGACCTTTGGTCAAAGCCTATTTAGCCATGATCCCTTTCCTAAACCTTACAAAATCCGCCGCCATTCTAGGAGTGACGATGCTCAGCCTTCACTTTTCCAATGCCCAATCTGTGCCCGAAAGGACCAGGGTGATCGTGACTAGTGATGGTGAGATAGATGATGAATGTTCCTTGGTTCGATTCCTCCTATATGCTAACGAATGGGATATCGAAGGTATTATCACCTCTAGCTCCCAGTACCATTGGCAGGGCCATAAATGGGCTGGAGATGATTGGGCACTTCCTTATCTGGAAGCGTATGCCAAGGTACTTCCGAACCTTCGCCTTCACGATGAAAATTACCCTTCCGCAGCTTACCTGAAAGAGAGGACTTTGCTCGGAAATGTGGCGTCTGAAGGAGAAATGCTGGAAATTACCGAAGGTTCACAATTTATGGTGAAAGTGCTTTTGGATGAGTCGGACGAGCGTCCCATCTGGATACAGGCCTGGGGTGGCACGAATACCATTGCCAGAGCACTGAAAACAATCGAAGAAAACCACCCCGAGAAAATGGAGCGTGTAGCGAAAAAGATCCGCTTTTATTTTATATGGGAACAAGACGATACCTATCAGAAATACATTCGCCCCGTATGGGGCAAATACAATATTCCTACGATAATTTCAGATCAGTTTATAGCCATATTCTATCACTGGAAAAAGTACCTTCCTGCCCATGAGCAGAAATACCTCTCCGCCAAATGGATGAATGAAAATATTCTACATAATCATGGCCCATTATTATCCATGTACCCGGCGCACAAAGAAGGGGATAAGGGATTTGATGAGGGTGATTTTAGGTCTGAAGGCGATTCGCCGGCTTTTCTTCATACCATTCCCACAGGCTTACGCAGCTTGGAATCCCCTGATTTTGGAGGATGGGGCGGCAGATATGTGAGGGTCCGCGAAAATATATGGCTGGATCCAGTCCAGGAGGAAGGATACCGCTACCCCGAGGGGCGCTGGTATGGCAATAGCGCCTGGGGAAGAGAAAGGCTCAAAGAGGCTAAGCCCAATGATCAACCACTGACGGAGTACCTAAAGCCCACTTGGCGCTGGGTGGAGGCTTTCCAAAATGACTTTGCTGCTAGGGCAGATTGGTCCATCAAAGCCTATGAAGAGGCAAATCACGCCCCTATCGTAAACCTAAGCCATCCCGAGGACCTGAAAGCCCATCCAGGCGAAAGTATCCTCCTAAGTGCACAGGGTTCGCATGACCCTGATGGAGATGAGATCAGTTATCAATGGTGGTATTATCCTGAGCCTAGTACCTATACCGGGGATTTCAACTTGCAGGATTCCAGCCAGGAAACCATCAGGATCACTCTGCCAAAAGATGCCAAATCAGGCCAGACCTTCCATATTATCTGCGAGGTGACCGATCAAGGCCTTCCCCCTCTTACCCGCTATCGCCGTATAATTGTCACCTTACTTTAAATAGATTTAGAGGAAAGAAAATTGACTATTTTCTTTCCTGAATTATAGGCCTAGGAATTTGAAGGGCTCAGCTTCGACGAAGTTTTGGTTGACGAGGCCGTTGAAGGAGGACCGATTGCTGAGCACTAGCTTTCTGGATTTTGCTCCGGAGTGGAGATCAAACTGATTCAGATCTACCCAGAATGTGCCTGGCGTCAGGACGGTTTCGAAGTAATAAATCTTGTTTTTTTGGTCGGCTACTGATCTCCATCTGGTGGAGGAGATATTAGGCTCTGATTCGGAACTGATCCCAAAGGGCACCGAGCAGTTGCGGATGACACTGAATACACTGGCTATCGCTATTCTCGTGTCCTCCGTCTGGGGAATGGCATTGATATAATAAGAGGCTCGCACGAAGCGGTCTGCCGCACGGTTGGTGCCAGGAAGCATGATGGTCCCCGGGATGCCCTGCCAGTATTTATTGAGCGCCAGCTGCTCTGAGAATATGGGCGAATTGGTCATTACCGTATAGGAGCGATCATGATGGATGAGCAGTTGGCCATCGATATATTCGAAGATGGCATTGTCCCCAGAGGCATCAGAGATGGATAGATGAAGTGTGGTGAATTTTTTGGTTCCGGGGATAAAGTCACTTACCACCACAAATGGCTCGTCTTCTAAAGCCGAGACTGCTTCTTCCACCGTGGCAAAATTATCCAACACGTATTGGGCCCATGCGGAGATGGTGATGCCCTTCCTGTCCCCCGCCGGATCAAATTTAGGGTAGCTGGACTCTACCAGCCAAAGCACATTGGCTACCAGCCCTTTTTCATTTAGTCCATCCACCGTGGCGATATCCCAAGCACTGGAAACCACAGACCCATACTTCGATTTCCACTCCAATGAAAGCGGACCCACCTCTCCATTTCTCTCTATCCCCCTCGGGAATACCCATAGATTTGGGGCGATATCATCCTTCCAGTCCATGCTTCTTGCAGTGATGACATTGCCCTTCGGGCCTATATATACTACCCGGGTGCAAGCCAAAACGGTATTGTGTATGAATAGTGCTGCGACAAGTATTAATGATAGAAATTGCTTCATGACTGGTAGGGATTGCGTTTCCTGACTTTCGTAAATAAGATGAAAATCAAATATAATCAGCAGGGAATTATCCTCTAAACAGATAGTGATAAATGGTGATTTACCGAACTAATTTAACAGTATCCTGCCGATAGGAATTGAAATTACTTTATTGGCTTCACCAGCGGTACTACTGCTCAGTATAGCATTTTGGTGATTGTGGAGTTTTGTTTTTGACTGACAAATAAAAAATACCCATTAAACGATTTCTTCTTAATAATAGCGATAAAATCGTGCTCAGAAGGACCCGTATAGAATAGGCCTTACAGGATTTTTAAAGAGAAAAAAAAGGCCTCCAACAAATTGTTGAAGGCTTTTTTGTTTTTGGCAAAGTAGATCTTTACCCTTTAAGTAGGTCTATTATAAAATCTTATTCCCAGCCTCCTCCGAGGGCCTGGTACATATTGATAAATGCACTCATCTGCTGCATTTTGGTTTCTACAAGATCAAATTTAGCTTCCAGCGCATCCCTTTGGGTCAGCAGGACTTCCATATAATCTGCTCTTGCCGATTTGAACAAATCTCCGGAAATGGAGATGGACTCGGTCAAGGCCTGGACTTCCTGGGCTTTTAGCCCGTAGCTTTGCTCCAGATTATTGATGATTGCCAGCTGATTGGCGACTTCCACATAGGCATTGAGGATAGTCTGCTCGTATTTATAGACGGCTTGGATTTGCTTGGAATTGGCACTTTTATAGGTGGCCTTGATTTCCTTCCTGTTGATCAGCGGCGCGGTGAGGTCACCGGCTAGCGAATACAGCAGTGACTCGGGAGTTTGGATAAGGTAGGAGGGGTTAAACGCCTGAAAACCTATTCCAGCACTGATGCCTATAGAAGGGTAAAACCTTGCCTTAGCCACCTTCACGTCGAGTTTTGCCGCGTCAAGCTCCATTTCTGCCTGCCGAATATCGGGTCTGTTGGCGAGTAGCTGCGAGGGGATGCCCTGTTTTACTTGCTGAGGCATCCTATCCATGAAGCCATCTGCATTCCTTGCAATCGGCTGAGGATACCTTCCCACGAGGTAATTGATCTTATTCTCGACTTGAGTGATTTCCTGCTGAATATCGAACTGCAAGCTACGGGTATGATAGACTTCCGCCTCGAATTTCCGAACGGCCAGCTCGGTAACCCTTGCCGCATCCTTCTGGAGACGTACGATCCTCAATGCATCACTTTGGATATTGATATTGCGCTTCACGATAGCCAGCTGGTTGTCTAGCGCCAACAGCTCGTAATAGGAGTTGGCTATTTCCGCAATCAAATTGGTGACCATGAAGTTCTTTCCCTCCACCGAGGAAAGGTAGCGGGCGACGGCAGCTTTTTTGGCATTATGGAGCTTATTCCACACGTCCACCTCCCAGTTGGCAAAAGCCCCAAACATATAGTCCGGCACTGGGTCGGGCATCTCCTTGCCGGGCTTGATGTCGGTGGTGGCTTCGCTGGCCCCACGGCTGGTATATCTTCCTACCTTATCCATTCCGGCACCTGCCTTGAAATCCACATAGGGGAGGTATTCTCCCTTTTTTGCTTGGATCTCATTTTGCGCTACGCGAATTTCCTGTAAGGTGATATTCAGCTCCTGATTGTTCTGCAAGGCAGTGTCGATCAAGGCCCTTAAGTAGGGATCTTCAAAGAACTCCTTCCATTTTATAGAAGCGGAATTGATGCTGTCCAGCGAGCTGTCAAAACTGTCCGGAACAGCGGTATTGGCAGTCTTTTCTACTACCGATGGCGTCATGCAGGAGCTCATCATCAGGGTGAAGATCAGCAGGACTAAACTTATATTTATTATTTTTTTAAGCATGATGATCATAATCTTCAGTTAGTGGAACTTCGTCTTCATTCTGGATTAGGTGCCTGCCATCGGCCATCTTGCCAAAAATATAATAGAGACCAGGCACAATGATGACCCCAAAGATGGTCCCAAAGAGCATTCCTCCTAAGGCCGAAGCCCCAATGGTGCGGTTTCCAATGGCACCCGCTCCTGTGGCAAGAATCAATGGAATTAGCCCAGCTATGAAGGCAAACGAGGTCATCAGAATAGGCCGGAACCTCACTTTGGCACCCTCGATCGCAGCTTGGAGAATAGTGGAGCCTTGCTGCCTTTTTTGCACCGCAAACTCTACGATCAACACGGCGTTTTTGCCCAGCAATCCTATTAGCATGATCAGGCCTATCTGAGCATAGATATCATTATCCAGCCCCATAAGTTTCAGTAATAGGAAGGAACCAAATACCCCTACAGGCAAGGAGGTAACCACTGCCAGTGGGATAATGAAGCTTTCATATTGCGCAGCTAAAACAAAATAAACAAACACCAATACCACCAGGAATACATATAAGGATTCATTGCCGCGGTTGGACTCGTCATAGGACAGGCCTTCCCAGGCAATATCATAATCCTTGGACAGCGTCTGCGCTGCCACCTCCCGGACGGCCTGGATGGCATCGGCAGTGGTGTATCCCTTCGCAGGAAGCCCTCGAATGGCCGAGGAATTATACATATTGAAACGGGTCACCTCATTCGGCCCCTGGGTTTTTATCAGTTTCATGAAGGCTGAATAGGGAACCATCTCCCCATGATCATTTTTCACGTATAGGTTCATCACATCCGATGGAAGCCTTCTAAATTTGGGGTCCGACTGCACATATACCTTGAAGAACCTGCCGAATTTGATGAAACCCTGCTCATAGGTACTACCGATCAGGATGTTGAGGTTTTCCATGGCTTTGCCGATCGATACCCCTTTTTGCATGGCTAGCTCGTTGTCTATCTCCAGTTCGTACTGCGGGTAGTTTGCCGCAAAGAAGGTGAAGAGACCTGTCAGCTCTTCTCTTTTGCTGAGGTCATCCATGAATTGCTGGTTGATCTTATCGAAGTCCTGATAGTCTGTCGTCGTGGTCTTGTCCAGCAGACGGAGGGAGAAACCTCCGGAGGAACCAAAGCCTGGGATGGCTGGCGGCTCAAAGAACTCTACGATGGCGCCGAGACCTTTGGACTCTTCTTCGAGTTCTTCCATAATTTCTTTGACGGAATGCTCTCTTTCAGACCAGGGTTTCAGGTTGATCAGACAGGTACCGGCGTTGGAACCTCGACCTTCCGTCATGATCTCATAGCCCGCCAGGGAGGATACGGACTCGACTCCTTCTATTTCCTCACAGATTTTTTGCAGCTTATGGGATACCTGATTGGTTCTCTCCAGGGTCGCACCCGGAGGGGTCTGGATGATGGCATAGATGGTGCCTTGATCTTCACTTGGGATAAATCCGGATGGAAGGATCTGGCTTTCAAAGAAAATCCCGACCCCAAAGGCCAATAATATTCCGAAGGTCAGCCATCTTCTGCTTACGATATTTTTCAGCAATCCTACATATTTGCCTGTAAGCCGGTCAAAGGCCCCATTGAATGTGTCCAGACTCTTGGTGAGGAGGTTGGATTTTTTTGCTTTTCCATGGTTATTTTTTAGTAACATGGCACAGAGCACCGGGGTCAGCGTAAGGGCTATCACCGCCGATATCACGATGGCACTGGCCATGGTGATGGAAAACTGACGGTAAAAGGTCCCCACCGGGCCGGACATAAAGGAAATTGGCAGGAATACCGAAACCATGACCATGGTGATGGCGATGATGGCTCCACTAATTTCGCCCAACACTCGCTTCACCGCTTGGTAAGGGCTCAGATGGGGGAATTCCTCCATTTTGGCATGGACGGCCTCGACCACCACTATGGCATCATCCACCACAATCCCGATCGCCAGCACCAGGGCAAACAGCGTGACCAGGTTAATGGACAGCCCAAAAAACTGGATCACAAAGAAGGCGCCGATCAGCGATACAGGAACCGCCAAAATCGGAATCAAGGTGGATCTCCAATCACCTAAGAAGATAAATACCACCAATGCTACCAATATGAAGGCATCCCGGAGGGTGTGGATTACCTGCTCGATGGAGGCATCCAGGAATTTTGATACGTCATAGCTGATATTGTATTCTATGCCTGGAGGGAAGTCTGCCTTCATCTCTTCCACTTTGGCTTTCACCTCTGCGATTACATCACTGGCATTACTTCCATAGTTCTGCTTCAGCACGATGGCGGCAGAGGGCTTGCCGTCTAGGTTGGAGTAGATATCAAAGAATTCACTTCCCAGCTCCACCTTACCGATGTCTCTGAGGTGGATGCTTTCCCCCTCAGCATTGGCTCTGATGATGATATTTTCGTATTCGGCAGGTTCGTTAAATCGCCCCTTATAGGTCAATACATACTCCAGTGACTGGGCTTCCATTCCTGAGCTTCTTCCCAGACGTCCGGGGCGGCCCACGATACTTTGCTCTTGCATGGCTTCCATTACCTCGTCGATGGAGATATTATAAGCACGCATTCTGTCGGGATTTAGCCATACCCGCATGGCGTATTTTCTGCTTCCGAGAATCTGTGCTCTGGCGACACCCTTGATCCGGTTGATCTCTGGGATCATCTTCACATCGGCATAGTTGTACAGGAATTTCTCATCCATATTCTTGTCGGTAGAGTAGAGGTTGACATACATCAACATACTGGGCTGGATGGGGGTGATCACGACACCTTCCCTTTGCACCAGCTCGGGGAGTAGGGGCATGACCTGATCCACCCGGGTTTTTACCCTGATCACAGCTTCGTTTGGATCTGTGCCGGGGTCAAAGATCACCCGTAAGGTGGCCTCACCAGCACTGGTGGCGTCAGTGGCCATATACCTCATGCCCTGCACCCCATTGATGGAGTTTTCGAGGGTCACCAGCGTGGACTTTACCAATACATCCGCACTCGCGCCGGGATAGGCAATGAATATATTGACCGTGGTCGGCGCTATCTGTGGGAATTGGGATATGGGGAGCTGCATGATCGATAGCGCTCCCACAAATACTATAATGACCGAAATGACTATCGCAAATACAGGCCGCTTAATGAATTTTTGAAACATTGCTTCTGTTTTTTTAATAGTGGATTATTCGGCATATAAGGTCAACTCCGAAAGTGCTTTTTCCGGAGATACCATATCATAGGTGATCTTGTCATTTTCTCTTACCAGCCTTAGGCCATCCAACAGAATTTTGTCGTCTTTTTCCAGCCCTGCGCTTACGATATAGATATGTGGAAGCTCCGCTTCAATGGTGATCGGTCGGGAATGAATAATATGATCATCTCCCACCACATACACATAGTTCTTGTCTAGCACCTCAAAAGTGGCCTTCTGAGGGATGATCATAGCGTTTTTTACGGGGATTCCCATGCGGATATTGCCCGTGCCCCCATGTCTGAGTAGCCCGTTTGGATTAGGGAATGTGGCTCTGAAAGGGATGTTTCCAGTTTCATTATTGAAATCTGCCTCGATGGTTTCCACCACGCCTTCCTGATCAAATACCTTGTTATTTGCCATCAGAAGCTTTACTGAGGTGCCTTCGTTAGTATTTATATTCGTTTGGTAATCGAGGTATTCTGCCTCAGGGACGTTATAGTACACCCACATTTTGCTATTGTCCGAAAGACTCGTCAGCAGCTCTCCCTCATCTAGCAAGCTCCCCAGTCTCACGTGAAATCTATCGATGATCCCATCAAAAGGCGCTCGGATTTGGGTGAATTGCAGGTGGGCATCAGCAAGGGCCACTTCTGCATTGGCTTTTTCTAGCTTTGCCTTGGCCATCGCGAGCTCATTGGGAGCCACCACATTTTGGTCGGCCAAAGTTTTGGTGTTTTGGTACTCGATCTCTGCAAAACTGGCTTCCGCCTTTGCTTTTTGAAGCTCTGCTTCATATAGCTTGGGCATGATCCTGAATAAAAGCTGCCCTTTCTTTACAAATTGACCCTCGTCCACATAAATGTCTTCTAAGTAGCCTCTCTCTTGCGCACGCAGCTCTATATGGCTGATGGAATGGATTTGACATACATATTCATCCACGAGCGTAGTGTCTTTGATCATTGGTGTGGTGACAGGAAGGGAGGCATGCTCCTCTTTGTGCTCTTCTCCATGGCTGGTGCAGGATGCCAGATAGCTGATGGCGCATAGGCTCACCAGTGACATGATTAATCTTTTCATAGATTCAACTAATTTGTTTTTAGAGTAATATTCGGAAGTTTTATTTTGGGCGTAAAAAGCTGAGCCTTCATCAGGTGAATGGGTGTAGACGAAACAAGATTTTCCTTGATTGTCTGCCTGATACTGGACTCGCGCAGTGATGGGGGAATAAAAACTGGACTCTCTGGAATGCTTCCTTTCACAGGATCATACGAATTGATCCGACCAACTGGGTTCAGCTATCGCTAACTCCTTTGGGGAATAATCGTAGGTTTTTCATGATGAAAACCCTGCGCTTCCCCACAAAATGAGTGAAAATACCATAGCATGGGTCAAAAATAGGAAGGAGAAAGTGGCTCTTAATGCCCCCGAAATAATATCAAATTAAAAAAACCTCCATAAGAAGGTGGCGTCTCTCGGGAAATAATAAATAGGGTAATGCTATTGCCTGTACGGATACGTCCTTGCTGCACTGAACTTTGCCAGCGAGGGCCCATTCGTAAAATAAACCCCAATGACTGTTGGGGAAATTATGAGGATTGGGTTCTTCGGCCTCTTCCTCCGCTCCATCAGACTCCAGCGAATAGGGAGTCCGGGTTAGAGATTGAGAGTTGGAGATTTTAGTCTTAAAAAAATTCGGGTGAAGCTGCTGATGACTAGTTGACGAAAATTCCTGTCGCGCCACCGCCTCTATGTCCAGATCAGTATGGGCAAATACCGACGCATAGCTGCTCGAAAGAAGCACACTAAATGCGAGTAATAACCTGATAAATGTTCGTGACATAATTCACAAAGGTATAGACATCACATTTTATTAAGCAAATGATTAGTCCAAAAATTTTGAAAAAATATGGTTTTTATAATTTAAATCGTTGGCATTTCTTCATTATTAATAATTGGTCAATGAACAGGGGTGAAAATAGTTAAAAATGCAAAATGGAGTAAAAGTAAATTTTGTTGTTTTAATTAGTTTCAGCCTTTTTTTAACCTTTTGGTGATTTATGAAGTAGAAATTTCTCCAATAAGGCCTTCTGCTGATCTCTTTCTCCATCTGCTGCTCTGCATAAAAAAACTGGCTCAATAGAAATAGCTGGACATCATCGTGGAGCTCCTAAAACTAGAGGAATGACCCGGGATAATCGGCATGAGAATCCTCAAAATCGGCGCTATTCAAAATGATGAAATGGAAATTAGGGGCTACATAAAGCAGGTACGTGGAGGGCTGGTCATGTCGGGGGCGGACCAGCAATGTATGATATCTGATAAGAGAGGCTTCCCTAGATATTTAAAGTAGAATCGTTGATATCGGCATGGCCAGGTATGGATCGTTGAAGATAGCTCACTGGATTTATGCGTGCTATTTGATCAAACTCCAGCTCGGTGAGTCGTGCTCTCATATCTGCCATCATATTCTTATCCGATTTATGATTCCTGACGACGTAGAAATCGCTACCATACAGAATACGTTTTTTTAGCACCTCATTCTCAAGAGAAAAATGTAGCAGTGGGAGAATCTTCGCATCACCGTGTAGAATATAGCTGATATCAGCGTAAACATTTTCGTGTTGTAGCATCAAACTGCAAATAATAGAGTACCAATCCACTGAATGCCAGATTTGTTCAAGTTTGCCCTTTCGAGCTTTTCCTTGGTAGGACTGAAATTCTATTCCCTGGAAGGGTTTCCTGATTATTTGAGAAGTATAATTGTCTCTGTCCTTTTCGAAATACTTTTCCCACTCCTCTTCTCCTCCAAAATGTCCAAAGCAAATCTTCAAATGCTCAAGGCCTGTTTTTAGCGTATTGGTTTCCGGATCGTAGCCAAATAGCTGACGGATACGATCGTCTTTTGCTTTAGCTACCAGCTTAACCAAAAGGCTGGGTTTAAGCAGGCAAGCGTAATTAAGAGGGTGAGTAAAGATCTCTTGGACATCATTGGCTTCAATCTGCTCTAAATGCAAGGGCTTATATTTTTTTGACTTGTCATCCTGAGAATTCATGTTTTGTTCAAAGACCGGATGTTCGTCCCATTCCTTTTTCTTTGGCCCCCTATAGTAAATCACACCACGGATACAATGTGTCATAATGGGGATGCCATTGTCCGCGGCATACTTCCACAAGGGTAATAAAGCTTCGTCAAATGGGTAATACCCCAGTGCAGGGTAGATTTTGAATCCTGCGAACGCCTTGTCCTCCATGTATTCTTTGATAAAACAATCATTATCCAATACCACCTTACTGCCTTCGATCGTGTAATTGAAAAATGCTTTGTTTCCGGCGGATTCCCTTCTGGGATCTACGAACAAAAAAGGATGGATCTGCTGTGAACGTCTTTTTTTGAGCTCGTAGAGCTCCGACATCTGTTGCTCAAAAGGTTTCTTGGGCTCTCCGGCATCCATAAACTTCATATCCATGGGCAAAACAATCATTTGAGTTCCTGGAGGGTATTGGTTGATCAACTTTGAGAAGATGTCTTTCTGATGCTTGTATTGAGCAAAACGCAGGATATTCACATAGCGACTGATAATCCCCATTGTGCTTTTGCCTGGAAGCATTTGCAATAATCCTGAGAACTTCTTCAATAAAAATAGGAGCAGGTTTCTCCCACTTGGGAAAAATAAGAGCAGAATTATAAGTAATAAGCCTTTAATCCACCAATTATCTACTACGATCAGTATTCCGTGATTGGTAAGAAAAGTATGGATCCCATCAGCCCATGCCGTGGAAATACATTCTTTAATTAACCAAGGCTGAATGGTTCCTTTATAGGTTATATGAAATATCGAAGCAACGATAATCACTCCAAAAATGGTTTTTACCAGTTGCCAAATAAAATACCGGATCATTGCGGTGCGTAGCTGGTATAAAATATGGCGCAATTTGCGATACCAACTCTGGTAGGGCCATTTGTAAGGGCTAAAACTAGACCTGAACCACCACCTAGTAATTTTCACAAAAAAGCCTAAGTGGAGAAAAAACCAAAGCTTTAAAGGCACGATGGTTTTTGCAAGGTAGGGAGGGACCGAGTCCGCTGTAAATACGTGCGTGTGACAGTTGATAATGGGAGGCTTATTTTTCATAAAAAGCACAGTGATAAATAGAAAAAATCAACGAAGACGTTTATTTAAGAACTTTGCTTCTTTCCGGTTGACATACAGTTGGTTATATCTGTTTCCCAGTGCAATATATAATTATTTCCCATAGAAGGAAATGTTTTGCGTATACAAAATTATATTCTTCGTCAATTTTACGTAGGCCTTAAGGTCCTCAAATCCAGTAGAATGACAATATTGGATAGTAATATTAGCCAGGGTTTTTTAGCTTGTCTTATTACTGAGTGTATTTTCAAATGAAGCCTCACCTTTCTTGACTTTGTCTCTAGATCAAAAAGAAAATTGCGCCGGAACGGGGAAAAATTGGGCAAAAAAAAAGCCTCTGCTTATGCAAAGGCAATATGGTGGGAATTGAGGGATTCGAACCCCCGACCCTCTGCTTGTAAGGCAGATGCTCTGAACCAACTGAGCTAAATTCCCAAGAATGTTTTCTCTATTTTGGTAAACCGTTGTTTACCTTTTAATCTAATGTGGGAATTGAGGGATTCGAACCCCCGACCCTCTGCTTGTAAGGCAGATGCTCTGAACCAACTGAGCTAAATTCCCTGGTCGTTTCCAACAATTTGTTGTTGAATTGGATTGCAAAGGTAGGTGTATTTTTCATTCTGGCAAATATTCAAAAGAAAAAAAATAACATAAAATTTAACTGCCTGATAATGAAGCTGAAAATATCCATAGGTTCGGCCACTTAAATAGGCGCTGCCCTCTGAGAAAGCAATGGGATTTTAGTTTCACTGTTCTTTCAAGTGTTTTTATACCAATATCTAGCTGTGCTAAAGTGAATAGTATTCACTCCCGACTCCCTGGGTCTGTGTCTGGCCTAATCATGAAATTTCTTTACGCCCGCTCTAATTTCCATAGGCATATCATTTTCCTTAGGCGGGATGGGGCAGGAGTATTTAGCATTATAAGCACAGTAAGGATTGTAGGCCTTATTGAAGTCCAGGATGAGCTGTTCTCCATCGGGGATTTGCAGGTCGATGAAGCGCCCTCCACCATAGCTCTCACTGCCATTGGTTTGGTCGGTGAAAAGGAGGAAAAGGTAGGTTCTGTATTCTTCCTTTTCTCTTAGGTCATGACTTTGGTAGATATTGAGTCGGTATTTATTTCCCGCTAGGGTAAAATATACCTCTCCATATTTCTCATAAATGGGCCTTCTGGCGGTCGTGGTTTCCATCTTAAAAGGCGCCGCATCTTTGCTTCTCACAAATTCCGCTTCCACGCGGTAGGAGGAGTCGATGGGGAAGAAATCCAACGCTTTAAACTCCGCCAGATCTTCCTCTTTCAGGGGAGATTCCTCCGGATTCGCAAATTCTGTGTTGAGCTCTTCCTGAAAAACCTTGATTTCTGAAGTATAATCAGTCTGTGAATGCGCCACTATTCCAGGGCTTAGAAGTGTAATCATCCAGGCCAGTACGATTTTGTTTATTCTTTTCATTTGGGTTTTTTTAAAGCTATTTCTCTATCGACCAATGGCAAATAGAGTGATGGAAATTTAGGAGTTTCCTCCTTGAGGAAGAAGGAAACTCCATTGATATTTGCTTTTGGTATTGAGGGAAAGCAAAACAGTTAGGACTTAAATATCGAATTTGATGCCCTGAGCTAGTGGTAGCTCTGAGCTATAATTTATGGTATTGGTTTGTCGGCGCATATAGGCTTTCCAGGCGTCAGAACCGGACTCCCTTCCACCGCCGGTCTCTTTTTCACCCCCGAAAGCCCCTCCAATTTCCGCTCCTGAGGTACCTATATTTACATTAGCGATACCGCAGTCAGAGCCTTGGACGGAGAGGAATGTTTCCATTTCCCTCATATTGAGGGTCATTATAGCGGAAGAAAGACCTTGTGGAACGGCATTTTGCAGGCTGATCGCCTCATCCAGTTCGGTGTATTTGATCAAATAAAGTATGGGAGCAAAGGTCTCATGCTGGACGATCTGGAAGTGGTTTTCCACCTCGTAAATACATGGCTTGACATAGCAGCCGGACTCGTAGCCAGCACCTTGCAGGACCTCCCCTGGGACCACCTCATGTCCGCCTTCTGCCTTTACTCTTTCGATCGCTCTTAGGTACTGATTTACGGCAGACTGATCGATCAAGGGACCGATATGGTTTTTTTCGTCCAATGGATTGCCGATAGTCAATTTTTGATAGGCCGTGGCGAGTCGTTCTTTCACTTCCTCATAGATATTCTCACGGATGATCAGCCTTCTGGTGCTGGTACATCGCTGCCCGGCGGTACCGACAGCGCCAAATAGCGCTCCCCGAATGGCTATCTCCAGGTCAGCTTGATCGGAGATGATCATAGCATTATTTCCTCCCAGCTCCAGCAATACCTTTCCTAATCGACCTCCGACGGCTTCGCCCACGGCCTTGCCCATCCCGATGGAGCCAGTGGCGGAGACCAATGCGATGCGTGGATCCTGGGTAAGATAAGAGCCCACGATGGCATCGCCCGTAAGGAGTGAGCAGATGCCTTCGGGATAACCATTGGTCTTGAAGATGTTCGCCGCCAATTGCTGGCAGGCCAATGAGGTCAGTGGGGTCTTTTCGGAGGGCTTCCATACGCATACATTGCCGCAGGTCCAGGCGATCATGGTATTCCATGCCCATACAGCCACAGGAAAGTTAAAGGCTGAGATAATACCGACTAAGCCCAGGGGGTGCCACTGCTCGTACATGCGGTGTGCGGGACGCTCTGAATGCATGGTCAGGCCATATAGCTGCCGCGATAGCCCCACCGCAAAATCACAGATGTCTATCATCTCCTGCACTTCTCCCAGTCCTTCCTGGTAGGATTTCCCCATTTCGTAAGAAACCAATCTCCCCAGAGCTTCTTTTTTCTTCCTTAGTTCATTGCCAATCTGACGGATGACTTCCCCCCGCTGTGGTGCCGGGACCTTCCGCCAGGTTTTGAAGGCCTTCTCGGCTTTCGTAATTACCTTTTCGTAAGACTCGCGGCTGGTCATCTGAACCTTGCCGATCTCCTGACCGTCCACAGGGGAATGACTGATCAGCCACTCCCCTTTGAGGTCTATCGCATCCACACCGGTCCAGGTGCCTTTGTTTACTTCATTAAGTTCTAATGCCTCGAAGATCTCTTTAATATTTATTGCGCTAGTCATGGTAAGTCTATGGTTTATGCTAAAATTAGTATTGGGAAAAGCCCTAGAAGTTATTCAATATTTATAAGAAATTAAAGATAACTGTTTTACTTCTTTCGAGTAAAACAGTTTAGGATTCTATTGCTGTCCAGCTTTAGACCTTTTCTGTAAGGGCCTCAGCTCAGGTTATTTAGGATTCTTGATTTTATTTGCTTGGAGTTTTCTCTCTGGTTTTTTGCTTCCCAGCCTCCTCGTAGGTCCATTCCAAAATGGCCTCCAAGCTTTTGAAAATGCGTTTCTTGCGTTCTTCGGATTGGTTTTCTATCTCGCAAAAGTTCCCCCCAGTGCTATTTGAATGTAAGTTGATATAATATATCCCCCCTAGCAGAAGGGATAGGATCCCCCTGATATCGATGTCGCTGGAATCGAAGAAAGCATCCAGCTGAGCTAAAATCGGGGCGCCGAATTTTTCGCGATTTTGGCTGACCTCTTTCATGAGTTGACTTTTTTCGCTTATCTCCCAGACGATGATCTTTCGTGCTTCTGGAGAACTCTCCAGATGCTCATAGAGACTTTTAAGCATCCTTGCTATGGCTGCTTGTCCCTGGTCTTCCACAGACTCCTCGATTGGCTCCTGATCAGAAGTAGAAAACATCATCCAGTAATCCTCGCCTTTTACATAAGTCTCAATGAGCTTATCTGCATTTCCGAAGTAGCGGTAGATTAGTTTTTTGCTAACCCCGGCAGTGTCGGCTATGCGGTTTACACCAAGCTTGGTATAGCCCTCGGTGCGGATGATCACCCCTACCGCTTGGATCAGTTTTAGCTTTGTGCGCTCCTTATTTCGGAATTCTCCCTCTGGTATTTTTCGTGCCATGAATCATACGGTTTTGCTTCCGGGCTAATTTATTGATTTAAAAATTCATTATATCTCCAAGTGGTGACAAAATTCTATTTATGTCACCACTTGGGGAGATTTTTATATTTATGTTTGGGAGAAAGAATAAAATTAAAGTTTTATACTTAATACGATTTAATAAAAATGAAGAAATCAATACCTTCCTCTGGCCTCTGGGCATTATTATGCGTGATAGCAGTTTTTTATTCCTGTGAGGAGCAGGAGCAGCTTCCTGCTTATCCGATTACCTTGACTTTTGATTCCATTGCTGTCAAGTCTGAGATGCGTGTATTTGCGGGAGGAGAGCTATTAGATCCTCTATCAGAAAACATCAGCATTGCCGACTATTTGGGGCGGTATTATACCATAGGCTTCACTTCATACAATTCTAAATTTGTGGAGCCAGGGATCAATTATGGGGATGGTGCCCGATTTACCTATTTTGCCAACGGTAGGATTAGTTTCGCCTCGGAGATCTCAGCCGTGGAGAGGGTGGAGGATGCCATTATCATGAAATCTAATTTGATGAATGAGGTGGAGGATACGCCGCTGGTGGACACGGACTTCTTTAAATTCCCCTATGATATCAGCAGCTATGGGCAGTACACTATCCAGCATATCATGTATGGCGAGGAGCAGTCTGCGCTGGAAGTGGCCTTATTGTATTATAAGCTTGTCCGATATTCTGAGGAAGGCACACTGATATCCGTGGACTTCGGTACGGTTCATAATGTTTTTAATGAGGATTTTATTGAGCATATGACAAGTCAGGATACCTTGGCTGTGAAATCCTACCGCTTACACTATTCCGCTAAACCATAAGAGCTGGACGGTTTTTTAACCTTATTTTCAGGGCAGTTATCTCTCTGTGGAGGAAATATCCTTAGTATTTCATCTCTATTAATTAATTTATCTGAGCCTAATTTACGACCGCTGAAATAAATCCATTTTCTGTTCGTGATAGTTTATGTAAATTTGCAGCATTATTTAATATACTCAAGATATGAAATACACTTTAGGGAAATTATCAGTTCTGTTTTTGAGCTTGTTTATGGCGCATTTTGCGGTGGCCCAGCAAGTAGAAGAGAATAACCAAGGAGAATTTGGAGATTTTATTTACCGCAAAGGCAATATGTTCCGCTCTGCTTCTGGCAAGCCAGGCCCAAATTACTGGCAGAATGAGGCCGATTATAAGATAGACGTTACTCTCAATGACGAGGATCATTCTATCACTGGATCGATCAGCATCACTTATACGAATAATAGCCCGGAAGAATTGGATTTTGTGTGGCTTAGCTTAGAGCAAAACCGCTTTACCAAGGAGTCTAGAGGTACTTTAACCACTCCTATCCAGGGTAATCGCTATAATGGAGATGTGGATGGTGGCTATAAGCTGTCCAATATCAATGGAAAAGTTGGCAAAAAAGGTGATAATTCTAACCGATTTGTCATCAATGACACCCGTATGCAGGTGTTCTTTGCAGAGCCTATCCCTGCCAAAGGTGGGCAGGCGACCATTTCTATGGACTTTTCTTATATCATCCCTGTCAAAGGAATGGACAGAATGGGCCGATTGGAAGTGGAAGAAGGTACCATTTATGCCCTGGCGCAGTGGTATCCACGTCTGGCAGTATTCGATGATGTGAAAGGATGGAATGTGGAGCCTTATCTCGGTGCTGGTGAGTTCTATCTGGAATACGGCGACTTTGAATACAGCGTTACCGCCCCCGCTCAGCATATCGTGGTGGGCTCTGGAGAGTTTCTTAACCCAGGAGAAGTGCTTTCCAAAGAAATGCAAAACCGCCTAAACCAGGCGATGAAAAGTGATACTGCGGTGCAGATCCTGAAAGCTGAGGAAGTGGCTGACCCCGCTACCCGCGCCAAATCGGATGGCACCCTTACCTGGAAATTTAAAATCGAAAACTCCAGAGACGTAGCCTTCGCTAGTTCTAAAGCCTTCATCTGGGATGCCGCAAAAGTGGACCTCCCAAGTGGCAAAACGATCATCGCTCAGTCAGTTTATCCAAAAGAAAGTGATGGACAGGAAGCTTGGGCCAGATCCACTGAGTATAGCAAAGCCTCCATCGAGCATTATTCTGAAATGTGGTTCGAATTCCCCTATGCTTCCGCCACCAACGTGGCCGCAGACATCGGTGGAATGGAATACCCTGGTCTTAACTTCTGCTCTTTCGAAAGCAAAGGCGAGGACCTTTGGGGAGTGACCGATCACGAGTTTGGTCACAACTGGTTTCCTATGATCGTCGGAAGTAATGAGCGTCTTTATCCATGGATGGATGAGGGATTCAATACTTTCATCAACCACTATAGCACTCAGGCCTTCAATGATGGCGAATATACCGCCGACCTCGACCATACCCGTAAATACCTTTCTTGGTTCAATAGAGAAACCCGCGAAGGCATAGAAACTTATCCAGACGTGGTCAATACCAGTAACCTAGGCATGACCGCTTATATGAAGCCAGGTATAGGTTTGATTATGCTTAGAGAGTACATCCTAGACCATGCCCGCTTTGACAATGCCTTCAAATCATATATCAAAACCTGGGCTTATAAGCACCCTCAACCAACGGATTTCTTCAACCATATGGAAAATGTGGCTGGAGAAAACCTTAACTGGTTCTGGCAAAATTGGTTCTATGGTACCGAAAATATTGACCTTTCCATAGACGCTGTATATCCTTATGGTGGCAATTATGTACTGGCACTTTCCAATAGAGGTGGGGTGCCGATGCCGGTATTGCTTGAAGTGATCTTCGAGGATGGATCTTCCGAAAGAGTGAAGCTTCCAGTGGAGATCTGGCAAAGAGGAAATCAATGGAATCACCTTTTCCAATCTGATAAAGTCGTAAAAAGCATAGAGATTGACCCTGATAAGATTCTTCCGGATGTAAATATCGGAAATGACAAATGGCCTGCTGCAATCTACGATAAAGATTAAGGCATTCTATTATATAATTAGTTGCAAAAGAAGGCAGGGCATAGGTTCTGCCTTCTTTTTTTGTCCCATGTTGACTCGCCTCTTTTTTCTTCAATCCCCTCATTCATCATCTGCTCATTTCCCTTTTTATAGCTAGTGATTTCAAGTTTATTAATACTATAGACCCTACCTATTTATTGCAAGCCCATTTCCAGTGAAGCTTAATTGCATAGCCAGATTTCTTTCAGGATCCCAGCCCATAGGAAGGGAATTATGGCAGGCCAAAATTGATTGTATTCCTTAATTACAATCTTCCTTACCGATAGTTAATAAGCTTTTTCTACAATTTGAATACCATAGACCCTACCTATTTATTGTAAGCCCATTTCCAGTGAAGCTTAATTGCATAGCCAGGTTTCCTTTAGGATCGCAGCTCATAGGAAGGGAATTATGGCAGGCCAAAATTGATTGTATTCCTTAATTACAACCTGCCTTATGGATATCTAATAATCCTTTTCTACGATTTGAATACCATAGACCCTACCTATTATTGCAAGCCCATTTCTGGTGAAGCTTATTTGCATAGCCAGGTTTCCTTTAGGATCTCAGCTCATAGGAAGGGATTTATGGCAGGCCAAAAGTTATTGTATTATTTTATTACAATTTTCCTTACTGACAGCCAATAAGCTTTTTTTACGCAAAGAATGCTCAAGACCCTACCTATTATTGCAAGCCCATTTCCGGTGAAGCTTAATTGCATAGCCAGGTTTCCTTTAGGATCCCAGCTCATAGGAAGGGAATTATGGCAGGCCAAAATTGATTGTATTCCTTAATTACAATCAATTTTATTTCACTATAGATAGTCCTTATCCCAGGCCCATGGTAAGGATGATTTTGGCCCTGAAAGGGCAGAACCTCAGATGATAAATAATCGCACAATCATAGTAACGGAGCAGTATGGTGGCGGGCTTATAATAAGCGTAGAAGGGCTTTTTCTTTTATACTTTTGTTCAAAATGCTTTTCTGTAAATTATTAGTGTAGAAAAAACATTTAATTTTTGTATAAAAGAATTTTATTCCCTAATATTCGAAAATATTAATAAGTGGCTTTATTACACTTATTAAATAAGATGCCTCACAGTTTGCGGATTTACCCAACAATGAATAGAACTAAGCTGGAATCTTAAGGCAGGTTTTGGTAGCGATTGGTCTTGCCATCTGGCAGGTAAGTGTAAGTATTATTTACCAATAAAATTTACAATAAACCCCATTTATATGAATTATGATAATTTACTAAGGCGCTTTAGCGCACTTGCTTTGCTTGGAGCAGTATTGTTTCAGCACTCTCCGCCCTTGGGGGCAGCCCCCAATCCTCACTTACTTTCTTCCTTGAGCTCCACGATCAGCCTTGCTGATATCACCGTGTCAGGCCTAGTACTCGATGAAGAAGGCACGCCCATTCCGGGAGTGTCCATCCTGGTCAAAGGGACCACCATCGGTGCCGCCACCGACCTGGAAGGTAAGTTTACCATGGATGTCCCTTCTTCCCAGTCAGTATTAGTGATTTCATTTCTGGGATATAAATCCCAGGAAATTGCCGTAGGCAATCAAACCAATATCACCATAAACCTCGCCGAAAATCTCAGTGATTTGGGAGAGGTCGTGGTGGTAGGTTACGGTGTCCAGAAGAAAGGGACGATCACCGGCGCTGTAGGGGAAGTGGATGCCAAAGACCTGATCAGGACTCCCTCGGTGACCACTTCTGAGGCATTGGTAGGCAAGATCCAAGGGATCACCGCCCGCCAGACAGATGCCCGTCCAGGGTCAAGCACCTCCATCCAGATACGGAATATGGGCACGCCACTATTTGTGATTGACGGCATTCCCTCCGATGCAGCGCAATTTAACAACCTGGGCCAAAATGACATCGAAAGTGTCACCATCCTAAAAGACGCCTCTGCTGCCATCTATGGTATGAGAGCCGCCAATGGGGTGGTATTGGTGACGACCAAAAAAGGGAAAACCAACCAGCAGGCTGAGATCAACCTGTCGGGATATTATGGTTTTCAGAACTTCACTCGCTATCCTCAGCCAGCCAATGCCTACCAATATGTGCGTGCCAGCGCGGAGGCCAATGTGAATGCAGGAAGAGCCCCGGGCATCTCCCCGGAGGAGCTATCCAAGTGGGAGCAGGGAACAGAGAAAGGCTATGTGAGTACTGATTATTATGACTTTATCATCAAGCCAAATGTCCCACAGTATTCCATCAATGCCAGCGCAATCGGTGGATCCGAAAATACCAAGTATTATTTCTCACTCGGCCACCTGAGCCAGGATGCGACCATTGATGATTACCTCTTTGAGCGGACCAATTTCCAGTCAAATATTGATATGACCCTAGCGGAGGGCTTCAAGGTAGGCGCTCAGCTGAGCGGCAGGATCGAAAACCGCGAACAGGTGGGTGTGCCAGGCTTGGATGATTACTTCAATCCCTTCCTGAGTATCTTCACCATGTGGCCTACAGAGCGCCCTTACGCCAATGACAATCCCGAATATGTCAATGGGGAAGTCCATAATATCAACGTAAACCCAGCGACCTATACCAAGGAGATCACTGGCTATGTAAATGAAATCACCCGCTCCATCAAGGGTAATTTCTTCGCCGAATATGACTTCGACTTTGGCTTGTCCATGAAAGGAACCTATTCGTATAATTTCACCAATTTTGACTTTGATGGCTTCGAATACAGGTATGATGCTTATGGTTACGATGAAGCCTCCGATAGCTACTATACCAACGAATCCATGGGCAACCAAAACCCTTGGCGGGAGAGAAGAAAAAGGAATACCGTCGATCGTGTAGGTCAGTTTCAGATCAACTATGCCAGGAACTTTGAGAACCATAATATCTCCGCCATTGTAGGCTACGAAAGATGGGATCAACGCTCCAATTATATGGTGGTCCATACCGTTCCACCAAACAACTATATACCTCTGATGTCCTTTGCTGATCAGGATGTGCTGATCGATGAGATCTATCAGGAAGCCAGAGATGGTTATCTGGCGAAGATTAATTATGACTATAAGGAAAAATACCTCGTCGAGCTTATTGCCCGATATGATGGATCCTTCCTTTTTCCGGAGGAAGATCGATATGGCTTCTTCCCGGGAATCTCCGCAGGCTGGAAGGTAAGTGATGAGCCTTTTATGCAGCAGATAAAAGGAAAAGTGCTCTCAGACCTTAAGCTCCGAGCCTCCTGGGGTCAGTCAGGCAATGACCGATTTATAGGAAGTAATGATTTTATCGTGGCCCCTTTCAGTTATTATGCTGGCTATGACTTCATCCCAACGGCTGGCGGAAGTGCCGTACTGAACGGCTCCTTTGTGCCGGGAGTGGATCCTCGTGGTCTTCCTGTCACCAATTTATCGTGGATCACTAATACCAATATTGATATCGGCGTGGACGCTTATTTCTTTAATAGTAAGCTATTTGTTCAGGCGGATGTATTTGAAAGAAAAAGATCCGGCATTCCTGCAGGACGCTATGATGTGCTGCTGCCCGTGGAGGTAGGCTATGGCCTTCCTTCGGAAAACTTAGAGTCTGACGTGCACCGGGGACTAGAGGGAATCATCACCTATAATGGCAAGGCCGGTAATGTAAACTATTCCATCTCTGGAAATGCCACCATCTCCAGATTGAGAGTATTGGAGAAATATAAGCCGCGATTTGGTAACTCCTGGAATGAGTACCGAGCGATGCAGGATGACCGCTGGTCCAATATCAACTGGGGGTATAATGTGATCGGAAGGTTCGAAAATGAAGCCCAAATCGAAAATTATCCTGTGGATATCGATGGCAATGGCAATAGAAACGTCCTTCCGGGCGATTTCATTTATAAGGATGTCAACGAAGACGGTCTGATCAATTATATGGATGAGCGCCCTATTGGCTATGCTGAAGGAGCAAATCCCTATATGAGCTTTGGCCTGAATGGCTCTGCCAGCTATAAGGGCTTTGAGTTATACTTCAGTTTTGCAGGCGCTTCCATGCAGTCCTTTACCCGAAACTGGGAGCTGAGATATCCTTTCCAAAACAATGGGAATTCCCCGGATTTCATGCTGGAAGACAGATGGCACCGCGAGGACCTATTCAATCCTGATAGCGAATGGGTGGAAGGAACCTACCCCGCCATCCGCAGGGCTGGTGCAGATCACCTTTACAGACATAGTGATTTCTGGTTGACAAATGTCCGCTACTTACGCTTGCGCAATTTGGAAATAGGGTATCAGGTGCCTAAAGCATTCCTGGAAAAATACGGCCTGGGCAATGTGAGAGTTTATGCCAATGGCACCAATTTATTCTCTATTGACAATACTAAGGAATTTGGGATCGACCCAGAGATCGGCTCCGCCAATGGCCTGGTGTATCCACAACAGCGACTGTTCAATCTTGGATTTAGCCTTACCTTTTAAAACCCCGAAATAATGAAACTATCTAAAATAATAATAGCGATGGCGGTCATTGCAGGCCTATTTCTAGGCTCCTGCGAATCCGATTGGCTGGACCGCCAGCCACCAAATATCCTGCTGGATGATCAGGTGTGGAATGATCCTAATTCCATCACAGGCGTTCTGTCGAATTTCTACGATCGGCTGCCCGCTCATACCAGCCTAACTGCCGGATGGCTGGATTTTGCTGCCTATGATGAGGCGATCTGGTCAGGATATACCGGCAATGACTGGCTCAATAATCTGCTGGATTATGACTATGGCCGATGGGGACTGTGGGATTATGGGCTGATTAGAGATATCAACCTTTCCATTGACAAATTAAACAATTACTCCAGCCTCAAAGAGGAGCAGCGCACGCAGTTTATTAGTGAGCTGAGGTTTATCCGCGCTTATCTTTATTTTGACCATGTCAAAAGAATGGGCGGCGTACCGATCATCACCGAGGAGCTGATCTATGATTTCAGCGGTGATCCCTCTTACCTCCAATACCCGCGGAATACCGAGCAGGAAGTATATGATTTTGTGATCAGTGAGATGGAGGCCATTATGCCCACTTTGGGAAATGGTGGCAGCCTCACCCGTGCCAACCGCTTTATTGCCCTTGCTGTGGTAAGCCGTGCGGCACTATATGCAGGCTCTTTGGCCAAGTACAATAGCCTTATGCCCTCGCCTATTAGCTTGCCTGGTGAGGAAGTGGGCATAGACCCCTCGCTTGCCAACGCCTATTTTACCAAATGCCTAGAAGCTTCCAGAATTATCCTGCAAGAAGGAGGCTATAGCTTGTATCAAAATAACCCCAACCTAGGGGAGAATTTTTACGAGGCCATCGTATCCAAGTCGGGGAATAAAGAAGTGCTATGGGCGCAGGATTTTCTGGCCTCCGCCGATAAGCGTCATTGGTTTACCTATGACAATGTCGCCCGCTCCGTACGTGAGGACAACCTCGCCTCATCCGCTTTGACACCGATACTGAATTTGGTGGAAGACTATGAGTACCTGGATGGAAGCGATGGAGCGCTGAAGACCCGCACCGCCGATGGATCCGATTATATCTATTATGACAATGTGGAAGATATCTTCGCCAATAAAGACGCAAGGCTTTACGGAACCATCATATACCCCGGTGCGCCTTTTAGAGGTCAGGAGGTATTCATGCAGGCCGGGGTGATGCAGTGGAATGGCTCAGGATATGATAGGATAGAATTTGCCGATCAGCAGCCTGATTTGGGCTCTGTCTATACTGATGGAGGGATACTTAAAGCCGAGGCCGGCCCGCATCGAAACCTGCAGGAGGTAAGTAATACCGGATTTTATCTGAGGAAATATGTGGATGATACGCCTGGAGCCAGTACCCGGGGAAATCTCAGTGAGGTATGGTGGGTGAGGTTCCGCTTGGCGGAGATCTATCTGAATGCCGCCGAAGCTGCCCACGAATTGGGCCAGTCTGCCGAGGCATTAGGCTATATCAATACCCTGCGAGAAAGAGCCGGATTTGGGGAGAATAGCCTCTCTACTCTCACCACAGAAACCATCCGCCATGAAAGAAGGGTGGAGTTGGCCTTCGAAGATCATATCGTCTGGGACTATAAACGCTGGAGAGTGGCCCACCTCAAATGGTCCGGAAGTGTGGACAATCCTGAGAGCATGGCCTATGCACTATATCCCTACAGAGTCATTCGTCCGGGAGACCCTCGTGATGGGAAGTATGTATTTACCAAGGAAGTGGCTCCCCGATTTAGAGCACCTAGATTCTTCCGTATGGGGAATTATTATTCCTTGATTGGCCAGAATATCATCGATGCCAATCCAAAAATTGTAAGAAATCCGTTCCACTAAAAATAAGCCTATTATGAAACGTAATATAATTCAAATATGCCTAATGATGGTGCTGGGGGTGACGGTTGCCAGCTGTGCATATGACAATTTCGAAGCACCAAAATCTACCCTAAGCGGCAGAATAGTATATGATGGCGAGGCCCTGGGGCTGCGCAGTCAGGGGGTCCAGCTGGAGCTATGGCAGCACGGCTATGATCTCTTTCAGAAAATCCCGGTGTATGTCTCTCATGATGGTAGCTTTACGGCGACCTTATTTGACGGTGATTATAAGCTCACCCTTATCCGTGGCAATGGCCCCTGGCTCGATCAGACCGATTCCATAGACGTCAATATTAATGGTAACCTCACCATGGACCTTGAAGTAATGCCTCATTTTATCATCGACGAGCCCACTTACAGCATCATAAATGATACTATCGTCCGGGCGAGCTTTACCGTGGACCAGGTCAACCAAATGGCCAATATGGAATTTGCCGACCTCTATCTGGGGAGGACCTCCCTTACAGATATCGTAAGGAATGAATACCTGGGCCGATTCTTCGCTGAGCAGATTACCATTGGTGCGCCTTCCACAGTGGAAGTCACCGTCCCCAATCACCTAAGAGGACGTACCGACCTTTTCGTAAGGCTGGGTGTGAAGACCTCCGGTGTGGAAGAACTGGTGTATTCTCAGGTGGAGAATGTAGCAATCAATTAATACTAACTATCAATTCCTATAAACCAACTATTCAGTCACCCGAAAGGGTGACTGAATTTCTCTTTTTGCATAGCCCTGATGACCATGAAATATCCCCTACTGTTCTTCGCCTCCTTACTGCTAATGATAGGCTCCTCCGCGGCCCAGGAAATATCCGTCCATGATCCCGTAATGGCCAGGGAAGGGGAGCAGTATTATCTGTTCTCCACCGGCAAAGGCATCGCAATATGGACGTCCACCGATATGAAATCATGGACCAGGCAGGCACCTGTATTTGCTCAGGCTCCCCGCTGGGCAGCGGAAGTGGTGCCGGACTTCGGGAATCATATTTGGGCCCCTGATATTTTTTATTTTAAGGATCAATATTATTTATATTATTCCATATCCTCCTTCGCCAAAAACACCTCGGCTATAGGCCTGGCAACCAGCAAAACCCTGAACCAGGCTTCCCCGGAATATGGCTGGACCGATCATGGCATTATCCTCCAAAGCGTGCCCGGAAGGGATATGTGGAATGCCATCGACCCTAATATAATCCTGGATGAGGAGGGTGCCGCATGGATGTCTTTTGGTTCATTTTGGGGAGGGATAAAGCTGGTGCGACTTTCGGAGGACCTGCTATCCGTGAGAAATGGCCCTGAAGATTGGTTTACCATAGCCAGAAGACCTAGAACTTTTGAACTCAACGAAAGAGCACCCGGCGATGCCGCCGTGGAAGCCCCATTTATTTTTAAGAAAAATAACTTTTACTACCTTTTCATTTCTTTCGACCTGTGCTGCCGAGGAGCCGAGAGCACCTATAAGATAATGGTGGGCAGATCGGAGAAGATTCAAGGCCCCTATCTGGACAAAGAAGGCAATAACTTATACAATGGCGGAGGCAGCCTCCTGCTGGAAGGCAATGAGGATTGGTTTGGGCTCGGTCATAATTCCGCCTACCACTTCGAAGGCAAAGATTACCTGATCTTCCACGGCTATGATGCTCACGAAGGAGGGAAGCCGAAACTCCTGTCACGGCAGATCCAATGGGATGATGCCGGCTGGCCATCTATAGTGTATTAAGGTTCAATACCGATTTATCATAAGTATCCATAAACCTAAACAAATGACATTTTCCCCACTTCTATATAGATCCTTGATGCTCACGATTTCCTTGATAGGGATAGGACTCGAGAAGGCTTATCCACAGTATGAGCAGGTGGAATTGTTTTCATTGGAGCAAGTACGACTTTACCCTAGCCCATTTCAGAATGCCCAGGAGGTGGATAGGAAGTATATCCTGGAGATGGATGTGGACCGATTGCTGGCGCCTTATATGCAGGAAGCAGGCCTTGACTGGGCTGCTGAACGGTATGGCAACTGGGAGGATACGGGTTTGGATGGGCATATAGGTGGACATTATCTGTCTGCCTTAGCCATGATGTATGCTAGCACGGGTGACCTGGAGATGAAGCGGAGGATGGATTATATGGTGGAGAGCCTGGCCCTTGCGCAGCAGAAAAATGGAAATGGCTATGTGGGAGGAATTCCTGGTGGCATGGCCATGTGGGAGCAGATAGGCCGCGGAGAAATCGATGCCGGAGGATTTTCACTCAACCAAAAATGGGTACCCCTTTATAATATTCATAAGATCTTTGCAGGTCTGCGGGATGCCTATCTGATCGGGGGAAATGAACAGGCCAGAGAAGTTTTAGTGGACTTGACCGAATGGTTTTATGCCCTCACCCGCAGCCTCTCAGACGAGCAGCTACAGGAGCTGCTGATCAGTGAGCATGGAGGCCTCAATGAGACATTTGCAGATGTCGCCATCATGACGGGGGAGGAGAAGTACCTGGACTTGGCCAGGAAAATGTCTCACCTGCTGCTCCTGGAGCCTCTGGTGGATCATCAGGACCTACTGACCAGCATGCACGCTAATACCCAGATTCCTAAGGTGATTGGCTTTCAGCGCATAGCCCTGGCCACGGGCATAGACTCCTGGCATGAGGCCTCCGACTTTTTTTGGCATACCGTTACAGAGAACCGGACGGTGGCCATCGGTGGTAATAGCGTGCGGGAGCACTTTCACCCCATCGATGACTTCTCCTCTATGATGTCCTCAAACCAAGGCCCAGAAACCTGCAATACCTATAATATGCTCCGACTTACGGAGCAGCTCTTCATGGCTCAGCCCTCAGTCGAATATGTGGATTTCTACGAGCGGGGTCTGTACAATCATATCCTGTCAAGCCAACACCCTGTGCGTGGTGGCTTCGTCTATTTTACTCCCATGCGTCCGGAGCATTATCGGGTGTATTCCCAAGCCCATGAGGGATTTTGGTGCTGTGTCGGCTCGGGTCTGGAAAATCACGCTAAATATGGTGAATTCATCTATGCGCATACCAGGGAGGACCTGTATGTCAATCTATTTATCCCCTCTGAGCTAGACTGGGCAGACATGGGATTAGTGCTAAAACAAGAAACTGATTTCCCTGAGAAAGAAAAAAGCACCTTTCACTTTGAGCTAGAAGAGTCCAAGAGAATCAATCTGCTGATGAGGTACCCTTCCTGGGTGCCCGAAGGCCAGTTAACTATCCTGCTGAATGGCGAAGTCCTTCCACTGGACCAGAAGCCGGGAAGCTATGTGAGCATAGATCGTATCTGGGATCATAAAGATAAGCTGGAAGTGCAGATGCCCATGACCATGAAATGGGAGACTCTGCCCGATGGCTCGGACTGGGGGGCATTTGTCTATGGACCGATTGTTCTTGCCGCGGAAGCGGGAACATACGATATGCCGGGCTTACTGGCGGATGGCAGTCGAATGGGCCATATAGCTGCTGGGAAGATGAGACCGCTCGCAGCAGTACCGCTCTTGACCGCAGAGAAGGAGCAGGCCTTGCAACTTATTTCTGCCGGCGCCGAGCCCTTGTTTTTTGAACTTTCGCAAGGAGAGGATCATGATGAGAAATTTACCCTTAAGCCATTTTATACCATTCATGATGCCCGATATCAGGTCTATTGGCCGCTAGCGGCAAAAGGAATGGAGGCGGAAATAAGAAATTCCTTTAACCAGAAAGACGAGTGGATGCTAGCCCTCGATCATGAAACTGTGGATCAGGTCGCTACTGGCGAGCAGCAGCCGGAGTCGGACCATTTCTTCCAAGGAGAGAAAACCCTCTCAGGTAATGAAAATGGCTATTTCTGGCGAAGTGGCTCGGCATGGTTTAGCTATGAACTAAAGAATCCCAGGCTTGAAGGGCGAAAATTGAGACTTACTTTCCCTGCAAAGGCACAGAAACAGCCTTTTGAGCTGTATCTGAATGAGACCCTATTCCATACTATCCTGCTGGATACCGTGGAGGGAGAAAGTCAGGAGCTGGACCTCGTCCTCCCTGATGCTTATCAGGACACAGATAAATTGAAAATTACCTTTAAGGCTAAGCCTGGAAGCCAGATTGAAAAGATTTACTATATCCGTTTAATGAAATAATACTATGAATAGACCCCGCACCATTACACTATTGCTTCGACTCCTTTCGGTGATCATTCTGCTGAGCCTTTCGCCGGGATGCAGCAGCCCCCGGGACCTGAGCCTGACCTCCCCCAATGAGCAGCTGCGGCTGGAACTTCTTTCCGAAAATGGGGAGATTCAATATAGACTGATCCGTGAAGACCAGGAGCTGCTGGAGTGGTCCGCTTTGGGCTTGATATTGGATCAAATGGACCTGTCAAAAGAACTCAATCTCGAGCAGGTATCTGCGCTGGAAGTTGTAAAGGATGATTATACGCTGCTGCATGGAAAGGCAAGATCAATACAATATCAGGCCAATCAGAAAACCTTCACCTTTGCTAATCCCTCAGGCCAACAGATGACGCTCATCTTCCGGCTATCCAATGATGGTCTGGCCTTTCAGTATCATTTGGAAGGAGAGGGCGAGGAGATTTATACAATAAATGAAGAATTGACCAGCTTCAATCTTCCCGCCAGCGCCAAGGCCTGGATGCAGCCAATTGCCGAGGTCAATACCGGCTGGGAAGGTAGCAATCCCTCTTATGAGGAGGAGTACCAAATGGGCGTACCAGTGGGGACGCCGTCCCCGATTAGTGCTGGATGGGTATATCCAGCCTTATTTGAGACTGATGGCGCCTGGTTGTTGATTAGTGAGGCGGGATTGGGCAGAGATTATTGCGGCTCACGTCTGGCGGCAGACTCACCAGAGGGGGAGTATTCTCTTATCTTCCCTTCCGATGAGGAGGCCTTTCCGGGAGGGCCTGCCAAGCCTACGGGGACTTTTCCCTGGTCATCACCGTGGCGCATTATCGCTGCCGGTGACCTAAAAACCGTGGTGGAGTCCACCTTGGGCACCGACCTGGCAGAGGAGCAACTAAAAGAGGATATGAGCTTCGTGCTCCCTGGGCAGGCCGCCTGGAGCTGGGCACTCGGCAAGGACAATTCGATTACTTATGATATCCAAAAGGAACATATTGACTTTGCGGCAGCAATGGGCTACGAACACTGTCTGATCGATGTCAACTGGGATACGACTATAGGCTATGAAAAAATCCAGGAGCTGGTGACCTATGCCTCAGAGCAGGGCGTAAAGGTGCACCTGTGGTATAATTCCGCTGGCAGCTGGAATACGACTCCCTATCACCCTAGAGGAATGCTGCTAGAGGCAGAAGGCCGGCAAGCCGAATTTCAAAAGATTGCAGATATGGGCGTGGCAGGAGTAAAAATCGACTTTTTTGGGGGGGATGGCCAGTCCATGATCGGTTATTATATTGATATTTTGGAGGATGCTGCTGACGCCAAATTGATGGTCAATTTCCATGGAACCACGCTTCCACGAGGATGGGCGCGTACTTATCCGCATCTGATGACGATGGAAGCGGTCAAAGGATTTGAGATGATCACTTTTGAACAGGCATTTGCAGATCGGGCGGCCAGACATTGCCTCGTGCTTCCCTTCACAAGGAATGTTTTTGACCCTATGGATTTTACTCCCATGTCATTGGATGAGATTCCTAATATAGACCGGAAGACCAGCAAAGGCTTCGAACTGGCGCTTACGGTCATCTTTGAATCGGGAATACAGCATCTGGCCGAATCCCCTGAAGGCAGCTTCAAGCAGGAGGGCTTTGTGCTCCATTATCTGAGAAGCCTGCCGGGTACCTGGGAGGAAACTAATTTTATCCAAGGCTACCCGGGAGACTATGCCGTGATGGCCCGCAAGGGGGACGATCACTGGTATCTGGCAGGGATCAATGCCGGAGAAGCCAAAAAACTTTCATTGGATCTGTCCTTTGCGGGAACAGGGAGTTCCTGGATTTTGATCATGGATTCTGCAGATGGCCAAGCACTGGTGCAGAAAAATCTAAGCAATACTCAGCTTGCTGCTATTGATTTTCCAAGCAATTCTGGCTTTGTGCTTTTTCAAACCAATTAAAAAATGTAAATTAGACACTTAATAATTAATAAACCTAAATTAAGATCATGAAAAAGTATTTATTAAAGGGCTTAATAGCTTCTGTATTAGCGATTTTCAGCTTTGGAGCTAGCGCTCAAAGTAAGCTGGTAATCAATGCTGATCATGGCAAGACGCAGATTAGCAGGCATATTTACGGTCATTTCAGTGAGCACTTAGGCCGCTGCATCTATGGGGGAATATGGGTAGGACCAGATTCCGATATTGCCAATATCAATGGCTACCGCAAGGATGTTTTTGAGGCATTGAAGGCCTTGGATATTCCTAATCTAAGATGGCCAGGGGGATGTTTTGCAGATGAGTACCACTGGACAGACGGCATAGGCCCCACCAGTGAGCGACCAAAGATGATCAATACCCATTGGGGTGGCGTGGTGGAGGACAATTCCTTCGGAACGCATGAGTTTTTTGGCTTTGTGGAGTTATTAGGTACCGAACCTTATATTACCGGAAATGTGGGCAGTGGATCTGTGGAAGAGATGTCAAAATGGGTGGAGTATATCAATTTTGACGGAGTAAGTCCTATGGCGGATTTGCGAAAAAGAAACGGTCGAGACAAGCCTTGGAATATCAAATACTGGGGTGTAGGCAATGAAAGCTGGGGCTGTGGAGGCAATATGACTCCAGAATACTATGCTAATGAGTACCGCCGATACGCCACTTTTGCGAGGGATTACCCAGGATCTAAGCTTTACAAAATCGCCGGTGGAGCGAATTCGACGGATTATAATTGGACGGAGGTCCTGATGCGAGATATTCCATTGAATATGATGGATGCGATGTCGCTGCATTATTATACCATCCCGGGAAGCTGGGGAGATAAGGGTTCGTCCACGGATTTTTCTAGAGAAGAATACCTGAGCACCTTGCAGAAGGCCGCCTTTATGGATGAGCTTCTGACCAATCACGGCACCCGTATGGACAAATATGATCCATCAAAAAAGGTGAAGCTGATCGTGGATGAGTGGGGTACCTGGTACGATGTGGAGCCAAATACTAATCCTGGCTTTTTGTATCAGCAAAACACCCTTAGGGATGCTTTTGTGGCCGCTATCACCCTGAATATCTTCAACCAACATGCCGACCGCGTACATATGGCCAACCTGGCCCAGACGGTAAATGTACTGCAGGCCCTGATCCTTACTGAGGAAGATAAGATGCTTTTGACTCCTACTTATCATGTTTTTGACCTATATAAGCCACATATGGACGCCATGTTGCTGCCAGCTTTATTGTCCTCCGACAAGGTGAAAGCAGGAAGGGTGGAAATGGATGCCTTAAATGTCTCCACTTCTCTATCTGAGGATGGCACGGTAAACATCAGTATTGCGAATATCGACCCTGACCATGCCATTGATCTGGACGTCACGCTGAACGGTACGGAGGCCAAAAATGTCTCTGGCCGCTACCTAACGGCTCCGGAAATCAATAGCCATAATACATTTGAGGAAAATGACCTTGTTTCCATTAAGGATTTTGAAGATTATAAGTGGAATAAAGAGGTGCTAAAAGTAAAGGTACCAGCAAAGTCCGTGATAGTCCTTCGAGTAAAATAAGCGATTTTTATAGCATCTTAGCCGATGTAAGTGTAGCCTTAGACAAGGAGGCAAGCTCGGCGAGCAGATTAAGCAGTAAGTCGCATCAATATTAAGCATCAATAATATGAATGATAATTTTGTCATTGGCCTTGATTACGGGTCAGATTCGGTAAGGGCTGTGATGGTAAATGCCGCCAATGGGGAGGTGAAAGCCAGCCATGTATTTTGGTACCCACGCTGGAAGGCTGGCAAATACTGCGATCCAGTCAAAAATCAGTTCAGACAACATCCAAAAGACCATTTGGAAGGCCTGGAGGAAACCATCTGTGAGGTGATCCGTCAAGCGGGAATCCCCGCTGAGCAGATCAAAGGCATAGGGGTTGATACCACCGGATCCTCACCGATGGCCGTGGATGCTCAGGCTAGGCCGCTGGCTTTTTCGCCGGACTTTGCCGAAAACCCCAATGCTATGATGGTCTTATGGAAGGACCATACCGCTATTCGTGAAGCTGATGAGATCAATGAATTGGCTCGAAGCTGGGGTGGGGAGGATTATACCAAATACGAGGGAGGAATCTACTCTTCCGAGTGGTTCTGGGCTAAGATCCTCCATATCATCCGTGAGGATGAGGAGGTGTCAGATGCCGCATATAGCTGGATGGAGCATTGTGATGTGATCACTGCCGAGCTTATAGGTGCGCAGGATCCGCTGACTTTTAGGCGCAGCCGATGTGCTGCTGGCCATAAGGCCCTGTGGCATGAGAGCTGGGAGGGATTACCCTCCAGGGAATTTCTCGCTAAGCTGGACCCGAGATTGGCGGACTTAAAAGATCGCCTTTATACCGAAACCTATACTTCAGACCTTCCCGCAGGCCAGCTGAGTGCGCTATGGGCGGAAAAGCTGGGCCTGAACACCGATACCCTGGTGGCCGTGGGGACTTTTGATGCCCATGCGGGGGCTGTGGGTGGCGAGGTGACAGAGAATACCCTCGTGAAGGTGATGGGGACTTCTACCTGTGATATTATGGTGGCCTCTTACGAGGCAATAGGAAAAAACCTGGTGAAGGGAATATGTGGCCAGGTGGACGGATCAGTCATCCCAGGGTCCATCGGTCTGGAAGCTGGCCAGTCGGGCTTCGGCGATGTCCTCGCTTGGTTCAAAAACCTGCTGGTAAATCCCGCAGCAGATCTGATAAGCGCCAGCAAGGTCCTGGATCAATCTCAGAAAGAGTCGCTGATCGAAGAAATAGAAAACAAGCTATTGATCAAATTATCAGAGGAAGCCTTGCAGATACCGCCTTCGGAATCAGTGACTGTGGCCCTCGACTGGGTCAATGGACGCCGGACTCCAGATGCCAACCAAGGCTTGAAGGGAGCCCTGATGGGTCTAAGCATGGGCACCGATGCGGCGCGGGTATTTAAGGCCTTGGTCGAATCCATCTGCTTCGGCTCAAAGAAAATCGTGGACCGCTTCAGGGAAGAAGGGGTGACCATCGATGCTGTGATCGGAATGGGCGGCGTGGCCAAGAAGTCCAGGCTGGTGATGCAGACCATGGCCGACGTGCTCGATATGCCTATCAAAATCGCCACCTCTGACCAAGCGCCAGCTTTGGGTGCAGCCATGTATGCCTCCGTGGCCGCTGGCATTCACCCAAGTACCGAGGCAGCGATTGCGGCCATGAGTAATGGCTTTGACCAAGTCTATGAGCCTATTCCAGCAAATGTGGAGGTCTATAAAAAGCTCTATGAGTCCTATTCCGCCTTTGGTGAATATGTAGAAAATAACACGATCAAAAACTAAATAATTAGCACTAACAGCCGAAGAGCCTCAGGATTAATTTTCTGGGGCTTTTTATTTTGTGATGCGTATAGGTAATTCCTTCTGACTGCCGTACAGCTTGACTTCGATGATATCACTAGGCATAGAGAAGCCCTGACTTGCTAGGGCCTGCTTGACATCTCTGATGACCTGCCCTCTCACCATTACCGCTTCCTTTCTGAATTCAAAGGTATTGACCCAGAAGAAAACTTTGAGGTTTACGGTACTCACGGCCAGCTCGTCCTCCGCGACATAGCTTTGGTGAATTTGGTCCTGAATGACCGAAGGATGGGCGTTTACAGTAGATAATATGAGTGATTTGGCCGTGTCCACATCGTCCTCATAAGCGATGCCTACCACGAAACTCCAGCGGAAAAAACCATCTTCGGTATAGTTGATGACCGGTTTTCGTAGAACATCGCTATTGGGAATATATACGTCCTTGCCATCGAAGGTCTTCAGCTTGGTATATCTAAATTCCAGGGATTTTACCTTGCCAAAATGATCTCCCACTTCCACGGTGTCCTCCATATTGAAGGGGCGGTTGAAGGCCAGGATTATGCCGCTAATAAAGTTCTCTCCTATATCCTTAAAGGCAAAGCCGATAATGATGGCTGAAGCGCCCAGAGAGGTCAGCAAAAAGGTGGTGATATGACCCAGTCCCGCAATATCCATAGCCCATATGAGCGTCAGAACAAAAATACCGATCTTCACGCTATTCGCTAGAAACCGACTCATCAAAGGATCACTGGACCTTCGGCCAATTTTATTCTGGGCAAGATCACCAATCTTCCTGGCGAGCAGATAGCCGATAATAATAATTACCAGGCCCAAAATAATGCCTGGAATATTCTCTAAGAAACTCTTCCATGAAGCTTCCAAGGACTGGGCAATGGTGGAAATTGGATGTTCTTTCATAATTGAAATGGGTTCATCTATGAATTTAACTATTTTTTATTCGATTAATAAAATTTTGAGGGGACTCTTCTTTTTTTAGTATGTTCTACTCCCAAAGACTAACCGCTTCCTGACCAGTTTGTTTTTCTGTGGTCGGGTTAAGAATTTTGCCGCGTGGAGGAGGCTCGGATATGAAGGGCAGTATTAAGTACAATTTTTTTGTGTATCGCCTGGCCTTCTTCGATCTGCTCTAAGATCAGCTGGGCAGCAGACCGGCCAATTTCATGCGTCGGGTGGGCCACAGAGGTTAGTTTGGGCTCAATGACGCGGGCATGAAATTCATCCGAGAAGCCAGCCAGCAGAATGTCCTTAGGGATGCTCAGCCCATGGCTTTTGATTTCGTCCATGATGGCAAAGATCACGGTATCATTGACTCCCAGGATAGCATCTGGTCTGGGCTCAGCGGTCAGCAGCTGCCGCAGGGCTTTGGCGGCGCTTTCAGTACTGAGATCGGTATGGATGATTTGGCTGGAAATTGGCCCCACGGTGGTTTGCTGTAGGGCTTTTTGGTATCCTTCGGCCCTTTCATGGACGATATTCAGATGAGAGGGCCCCGTAATGTGCACCAGACGTCGGGCGCCATTGTCGATAAGGTGAGCCGTCAGGTCCCTAGCCATCGCCACATTGTCCACCACCACTGAGGATACCTTCCTCTCCAGGCAGACCCGGTCAAAAAATACCAGTGGTACCTCATGGTCCAGCACCTTCTCAAAATGCTCGGTACTTTCACTATCCTGAGCGATACAGACAATAAGCCCATCGATGCGGAGGTTTAATAGATTCTGAACGGACTCTATCTCCTTTTCTACCCGCTCTTTGGAGGAAGAAATCACAATATAGTAGCCGGCTAGCCGCAGCTCATCCTCGATACCGGTGATGATGGAAGAATAAAAATGAGTGGTGAGATCAGGCACGATTACACCAATTACCCGCGTCTGCTGCCGAAGGAGCCCCATCGCCAAGGGGTTGGGGATATAGTTCTTCTGCTGAGCGAGTGCTTGGATCTTCTTGGTGAGCGTCTTATCAATGTCAGGATGATCCTTGAGTGCTCGAGATACAGTGGAAATAGAAACTCCCACTTCGGTGGCCAAATCCTTAAGGGTGATTCTTTTTTTCTTCATTCTATAAAAAAAGTCATTTTTTTTTTACCTGCAAAGCTTTGCGGAAACCTTTGCAGGTGAGAAAAGTCAAGTCTGTCAGCTTCAGGGGTTTTGTATGGGATAATAAAATGATATCTTGGTATGCTTTTCCCAAAATAATAGGAAGTTGATTATGAAATTAAAGACATTAGGAAGTACCGGAATTGAAGTTCCATCGATAGTATTTGGCACGAGTGCCCTGGGCAATTTGTTTACGGCGCTGGATCCTTCGGTAAAGCAGGAGATCGTGGCGGAGAGCATTCGTTATACGCAGCCGCAGACTTTTTTTGATTCGGCAGGGAAGTACGGTGCTGGCCTGGCCTTGGAGTCATTGGGCGCAGCGCTGAATGCACTGGGCGTGCCAAAAGACCAGGTGGTGGTCAGCAATAAGCTGGGCTGGGTGAGAAGTCCCCTGCTGGGTGATGAGCCGCAGTTTGAGAAAGGCGTATGGAGAGACCTGAAGCATGATGCCGTGCAGAAGATCAGCTATAATGGTATCTTGGAGTGCTTTGAGGAGGGGAATGAGCTTCTGCAAGGCTATTCTACTCAGCTGGCCTCGGTGCATGATCCCGATGAGTACCTGGCGCAAGCGAAGACAGAGGAAGAAGAGAAAGCGCTTTTTGAAGATATTTTGGAGGCCTACCGGGCCTTGGAAGACCTGAAGAAACAGGGATTGGTAAAAGGTATCGGCGTAGGCGCCAAAGACT